>NZ_JBBPCL010000001.1:0-4800000 GCF_038039215.1 Pseudonocardia sp. T1-2H | reverse complement strand
AGCGCGAGATCCGCCTCGCCGGAACGCACCCGCGCCAGCAGCACGCTGTGCGCGTCCTGGATGAGGTCGAAGCGGATGCCGGGATGGCGGCCCCGGAACTCGCTGAGCAGGTGCGGGACGACGTCGGTGCCGAGCGTGGGCAGGAACGCGAGGCTGATCCGTCCCCGCAGCCGGTCCGCGTCCCCGGCCAGGTCCCGGGCCCCGGTGGCGAGCTCGGCGAGGGAGCGCTCGGCGGCGCGCAGCAGGGTGCGGCCCTCGCGGGTGAGCCGCAACGACCGGCCGGCCCGGACGAACAGCGCCACGCCGAGCTCCTCCTCGAGCCTGGCGATCCCGCGGCTCAGCGTGGACTGCGGCACCCCCAGCTCGTCCGCCGCCCGGGTCACGTGTTCGGCCCGCCCGACGGCGGCGAACCAGCGCAGCCGGGGCGCGAGCGCGGCCAGCACGGTCGTCTCATCCACATCTGCATCATGCACGACGGGCTGATGCATTGGACGCATGGAACATCGGCTCGTACGGTCGTTGGCGATGACAACGACCTCGCCCGTTCCCGCCGCCACCGCACCGTCCGGCCACGAGCGCGGCAGCCCCGGCTACCGCCGGCTCGGCGCGGCGCTGTGGTGCGCCGGCCTGGCGACGTTCGTGCTGGTCTACGCCGCGCAGGGACTGCTCCCGGCGCTGGCCGACGAGTTCGGGGTCTCGTCGTCGACGTCGAGCCTCGCGCTGTCCGCGACCACCGGGATGCTCGCGCTGGCCATCGTGCCGCTGTCCGCGGTCGCGGAGTCCTGGGGCCGCGCGCGGGTGATGACCGTCGCGCTCGCGGCGTCCGCCGTGCTCGGCCTGCTCGCCCCGCTGGCGCCCACGTTCTGGCTGCTGGTCGTCCTCCGCGGGCTGCAGGGCGTCGCGCTCGCCGCGCTCCCGGCGCTGGCGATGTCGCACGTGACGCGCGAGGTGAACCCGCGCTGGCTCGGTGGCGCGGTCGGCATGCTGATCGCGGGCAACACCCTCGGCGGCATGTCGGGACGGCTGATCGCCGGGCTGGTCGCGGACCTCGGTGGCTGGCGGGCCGGGCTGTTCGTGATCGGCCTGGTCTCGATGCTCTGCACCGTCGCCTTCCGGCTGCTCCTGCCGCCGTCGGTCGCCCCGGACCCGCCGAGGGTCCGCGTGCGGGAGCTCGGCGGGCCGATCCGGCGGCACCTGCGGGACCCGGGCCTGCTGTGCCTGTTCGGCATCGGGTTCCTGCTGATGGCGGCGTTCGTGACGGTCTACAACTACCTCGGCTTCCGGCTGCTGCGCGAGCCCTTCGCGCTGGCCCCGGCCCTCGTCGGGTTGATCTTCCTGGGCTACCTGGCCGGCACCTGGGCGTCGACGACGGCGGGGCGGCTCGGGGATCGCTACGGCCGGCGGACCGTGCTCTGGATCGGCGAGGCGGTCGCCCTGGCCGGCGCGTGGATCACGCTGCCGGACTGGTTGCCGAGCGTGCTCGTCGGGCTGGTCCTGGTGACCGTCGGGTTCTTCGCCGGGCATTCGGTGGCCAGCAGCTTCGTGGGGCGGCGGTCGTCGATGCTGCCGGGCGGGTCGCCGGGCCTGGCGTCGTCGCTGTACCTGTTCGGCTACTACGCGGGCAGCAGCATCGGCGGGTCCGTCGGCGGGATCGCCTACGACCTGGGTGGCTGGCCCGGGCTCGTCGGCTACATCAGCCTGCTGCTGCTCGGAGCCCTCGGCCTCGCCCTGGTGCTCCGCCGGATCCCGACCCCTCGGGCGGCCTTCTCCCGCTAGGACCGCCCGCCGCGGCCGTGTGCCGAGCTTCCCGGAGGATGCGGCCGAGGAAGCCGTCGCGGCCCGCCTCGATGCCCTTGCCGCACCCGGCCCACCCAGCGCTCACGCACAAGTTCAGGTGCTCCTGCACAGGGTCCGACCTGTGCAGGAGCACCTGAGCCTGTGTGGGAATGGCGTTCCGGGCTCGCGCGGGATTCTGTCGGCCATTTCACTGCCATTCCAGCTGGACCAGTCCGGTGTGGGTCGGTGGTTTGCGGGGGCTGGTCCGAAAAGGTGCATCGTCGAGTGGCGACGTCGTGGTCTGCAGGGATGTCCCGCCGTCCTGACGGGCAATTCGAAGATTGTTTTCGGGTCGGCGTGTTTGGTTCCGCTCGTCCGGGTAACTGCGGGGTGGCGCCATGCGGGCCCCCAGGAGAAGGCGGATGCGTACCGCCTGCGCACAGGGTGCCCATTGCGGTGCCCGCGGGCGAGGAATTCAAGATCCGAGGGAACCAACAGGTCAGCGAGCTGCGACCCGAGTATGACCACGCGAGAGGCAGTGTGACCCGATGGCTCAACCAGAAGACGTGATCCGGGACGACCGCAAGAGCGGCCGGAGTTCGAACGACGAGCGCGGTGGCCGTGGCCTCCGGCGGGTGGCCGGATCGGCCTCGGCGCCGCGCAGCAAAGCGGACAAGGGCGTCAAGCGAGTAGCCGGACCGGCCGGAGAGCCGGAGTCCAAGCGCACGAAGCGCGTACCGGGTCGAACCGGTGAGCAGGGGGAGAAGGGCCCGCAGGGGGCGCCCGGCCCGGTGGGCGAGCAAGGGGACAAGGGCCCGCAGGGGGCGCCCGGCCCGGTGGGTGAGCCGGGGGACAAGGGCCCGCAGGGCGCGCCCGGCCCGGTGGGCGAGCAGGGGGACAAGGGCCCGCAGGGCGCGCCCGGCCCGCTCGGTGAGCAGGGGGACAAGGGCCCCGAGGGGATGACGGGTGAGCAGGGCCCGCGTGGCCTTCCCGGCTCCACCGGCCTCCCGGGTGAACAGGGCGACAAGGGGCCGGTGGGGCCGCAGGGCCTGCCCGGCGCGCAGGGCGAGACCGGCCCGCCCGGCAAGCCTGGCGAGCAGGGTGAGCAGGGGGCGCCGGGGCAGCGCGGCGTCATCGGGGAGACCGGTGAGCAGGGCGAACGTGGCATGCAGGGGCCACGTGGGCCGGTGGGGGAGGCAGGCCCGCCGGGCATCGACGGCCTCCAGGGTCCGCAGGGTCCCCAAGGCCCGGCTGGTCCTCCCGGACCGCCTGGTATCCGCGGGGTCCAAGGTCGCTCGGAGGTCGACGGCCACCCGTCCTTCCCCGTGCCGAGCGCCGGCGAACTCGTGCGCAATGTGGTTCGCGCAGCGGTGGATGTCAAACCTCGCACGGTGATCGACCCGCGAGCTACCTACAGGTACTGGCGGAAACTGACCTCCCGGCTCGTCAAGCTGCAGTGCGGCCTCGCGGTGCGCGCCGTCGTGATCACCAACGAGGACGATCCTGCATCCTCGGCCGATCGGTCCGGCGTGCGCTCCATCGCCTGACCGGCGAGCTCCGCAGACGGCGCCTCGTACCCGTCACCAGGGTCGCGGGGCGCCGTCCCGGTACCCGTTGCGTCGGTCCTGCGGCACCCTCCTGGCGCTGCCGGCCGACGGGCGCGTCAGGAGTCCGGGCCCGCCGGGCCCGAAGGTTCGGCGGCGTCGGAACGGGTATGTGATTCGGACAACACAAGACTTTCGAGTACGTGTGCCGTCTCCGGCACGCGAGAAGCGTCCCCGGAGGAGCGAGGCGCATCGGAGAAGGCCATTGGTGAGCCGCGTGGGGCGGGTACCGGCCCGAGCCGGCGCCACGCGAGATCACGTCTCCGTCGCCCTCGGTCCGGCGGACCCACCGCTGACGCCGGGATTCGACTCGCGACCGGGTCGCCGCCTCGCGATCCTGGCCTTCTCCCGAACTCGGCACGGCCCCGACCGACAGCCACTGCACCAAGGGAGTCATCCGCCGTGAGCGAACCATCACCGATCAACGCCGCCGACATCAGTGGCTACATCATGTTCGGCACCAAGAAGCTGAACATCCACATCACCCTCGAGGACACGGACTCCGCCGCCGCGTTCGAGGACCAGGACGAGGCCGTCGACGCGGAGGAGGACTACGACTACGACGAGGAGGACACCGCGCCACTGGAGGACGCGGAGGACGTCGAGGACGAGGAGGACGTCGAGGACGAGGAGGACGACTCCGACCTCGACGAAGAGGAGGGTGCGGATCTCGAGGACGCCGACGACGTCGAGGACCAGGACGAGGCCGTCGACGCGGAGGAGGACTACGACTACGACGAGGAGGACACCGCGCCACTGGAGGACGCGGAGGACGTCGAGGACGAGGAGGACGACTCCGACCTCGACGAAGAGGAGGGTGCGGATCTCGAGGACGCCGACGAGGAGGGCGACGACCAGGACGACCTCGAAGACCAGGACGAGAGCGCGGCGCAGGACGAGGACGAGGGCGACTCGGAGCCCGAGGATCAGGCCGAAGGCGACGCCGGACCCGACGAGCAGGACGAGGCGGATCCCGAGAGAGGCAGTCTCCGTCATCTGCTCAGCCCTCGACCCCGGCGGCGTGGGTCCGCCCGCAAGGAGAGCGCCGAGACGGACAGCGGCGCTCGAGCGGAAGACGTCGATGACAAGGGTCCTGCGCCGGCACGACCCCGGCCCCGCGAACGGGCCACGGGGAGCTCCGAGGAGCGCCCGAGCGGCGCAGGAGACGGCGCGGACGCCGACGCGCCGCAGGCCGGGCGCCCGGCCCGTCGGACGGGATCGCCGGCGTCGGGAGCGGAACAACCACCCATCCGACGCGGCAAGGGTGGTCAGGCCGCCCGCCCGGAAAGTGGGACGCAGACCGGTCGGCGGACCATCAGCGAACGAGCGGCGAGGCCGAAGCGCTGAGCGACCGGGTGCCGCCCCGGCGGAGCCGACGGCGTGAATCTTCGGTCCTGGTAGGCCGGTCCGCGTAGCGCTCTGCTCCGACCGGTCTGCTGAGCGCTGCGAACTTCGATGGTGCTGGTGCGGCAGAGGCGTGTCGATCCTCGTCCGCGGGTAGGCCTGCGCTGCACCCTGCGCGCACGGGGTGCGGAACGCGGACGAAGGCGTCCGTCGCCGATCGGTGCGGAGGTGCCCGTGGCCAGGCGCTCGAAGGACGAGGTGCGCGATTTCGCATTGGGACGCGTCATCGCGATCGTCAACGACAAGGGTGGCGTCGGGAAGACGTCAATCGCCGCGAACCTCGGCGGCCAGTTCGCCGGGGCGGGTTATCGGTGCCTCCTGATCGACCTCAACCGGCAGGCGAACCTTGCCGACGACCTCGGCTACCGCGGCACGGACGTCGACGACCAGGGCGCCGGTCTGCTCGGCAGTGTCCTGGCCGGCACGCCGCTCGTCCCGGCGCCGAACGTGCGTCCGCAGCTGGACGTGGTGTGCGGTGGCGCGCGGCTCGAGGACCTGACCCCGGTCATGGTGTCGCGCCTGCAGCACCACGGACGCAAGGCGTTCCGCGTGCTCGGGGACGTGCTGGCCCCGGTCGCGACCGACTACGAGGTCGTGTTCGTGGACTGTCCGCCGGAGTCGACGATCCTCTCCGACCTGGCGCTCGCGGCGTCGCGATGGGTGCTGATGCCGACGAAGTCGGATCTCGGGGGCCTCGTGGGGATGGGCCTCGTCGCGGAACGGTTCACGCTCGCGCGGGAGATCAACCCGCGTCTGGGGTTGCTCGGCGTGGTGCTCTTCGACACCGGCAGCCGCTCACGCGCGATCCACAGTGAGGCCCGTGCAGCCATCGACAGGGCGTTCGGTGGCGACTCGCCGCGGTTCGCGACGACCATCCGGCACGCGGAGCGCACCGCCCAGGACGCGCGTCGCCTCGGCAAGCTCGCACACGAACTCGAGATCGAGCTGGCGGCGCAGCCGGCGTGGTGGGAGGCGTTGCGGCTGGACATCCGCACCCCGCGGGTCTCGCCGAGCGCCGCCAGCGTGGCCGGTGACTACCGCGCCCTGGGGGTCGAGGTGCTCAGCGCGTTACAGGCGGCCGAGGAGGCCGAACGGGCCGGGACCCCCGGCGGGGCGTCGGCGCCCGCATGACGTCGCCGAGCCCGGCCTCGCCCGGGGACCCCCGTCACAACGGCGCCGTCCGCGACGGTGCCCTCCGCAACGGCGCCGTCCTCGACCTCTCGTCCGCGTTCGGCGTCGCGGCCGCGTCGTCACTGCGGCGCAGCGTTCTCGCCCGCCGTTCCCGCGCGGACGACGTGGCCGAGGACCCGCCCCCGACGCGGACCGGGGAGCCCGTCCGGGAGGAGCCGGACCTGCCGCCGCCGGAAGTCGTGGAGGATGAGCGGAGGGTGCCGGTGAACCGGCGCGATCCTTCAGCGGGCCGGGTGCGCCGACCGGTCGGCTCCCGGCGTTCGCACGATCCCGCGCCTCACCGGCGTCCTCGCATCACGCGGATCCGGGACCGGCAGCACATCGACATGCTGCTGCTCGCGATGGCCGCCCGGGGTCCCGCCACGGGCCGCGAGCTGGTCGATCTCGTCCGAGGCCGCAGTGGTGGGGTCTTCGTGCTGTCCCCGGCCACCGTCTACCGCGAGCTGCATCGGCTCAGGAACGACCGGCTGATGCAGGACACGTGGCAGAGCGGGTCCCGCCGCTACCGGTTGACCTCGTTCGGGGAGCGCGTCCTCGCGTCGCGGCGGCGAGAATGGCAGACGTTCTCCCGCGCCATGAACTCGGTGCTCGAGGCGGCCGGCGAGGGCGGCCGCAACGCACCGGGATAGGGCGGCTCCGAACCCGGGGCGGGCCGGCGCCCGGCATCTTCGCTCACCAGGTGTGAGCGAAAGTGCCGAGCGCGGGAGCTCACCTGGGCTACATGTTGCGTCGGTACTGGCCGCCCACCTCGAAGAACGCCTCGGTGAGCTGTCCGAGGGAGCAGACCCTGGCGGCCTTCATCAGCTCGTCGAAGACGTTGCCCTCGCCCGTCGCGACGTCCTGCAGCCTCCGGATCGCCTGCTCGGCGTCGGTCTTGTGCCGGCCCTGGAAGTCCGCGAGCCGGTCCAGCTGGCTCTTCTTCTCCGCCTCGGTCCCGCGCGCGAGCTCGATCTCCAGCGGCTCGTCGGAGTCGACGTCCGGGCGGACGAACGTGTTGACGCCCACGATCGGCAGCGTGCCGTCGTGCTTGCGGTGCTCGTAGAGCATCGACTCGTCCTGGATCTTGCCGCGCTGGTAGCCGGTCTCCATCGCGCCCAGCACGCCGCCGCGCTCCGCGATCGAGTCGAACTCCTTGAGCACGGCCTCCTCGACGAGGTCCGTCAGCTCGTCGATCACGAACGAGCCCTGCAGCGGGTTCTCGTTCATCGAGAGGCCCCACTCGCGGTTGATGATCAGCTGGATCGCCATCGCGCGGCGCACCGAGGCCTCGGTCGGGGTGGTGATGGCCTCGTCGTAGGCGTTGGTGTGCAACGAGTTCGCGTTGTCGTAGAGCGCGCAGAGGGCCTGCAGGGTGGTGCGGATGTCGTTGAAGTTCATCTCCTGCGCGTGCAGCGACCGGCCGGACGTCTGCACGTGGTACTTCAGCTTCTGCGAGCGCTCGTTCGCGCCGTAGCGCTCCCGCATCGCCACGGCCCAGATCCGCCGCGCGACCCGGCCGATCACCGAGTACTCGGCGTCCATGCCGTTGGAGAAGAAGAACGACAGGTTGGGCGCGAAGTCGTCGATGTCCATGCCGCGCGCGAGGTAGCTCTCGACGAAGGTGAAGCCGTTGGAGAGGGTGAACGCGAGCTGGCTGATGGGGTTCGCCCCGGCCTCGGCGATGTGGTAGCCGGAGATCGAGACGGAGTAGAAGTTCCGCACCTTGTGCTGGATGAACCACTCCTGGATGTCCGCCATCATCCGCAGCGAGAACTCCGTGGAGAAGATGCAGGTGTTCTGCCCCTGGTCCTCCTTGAGGATGTCCGCCTGGACGGTGCCGCGGACGTTGGCGAAGGCGAACGCGGTGAGCTCCTCCCGCTCGGCCTCGTCCGGCTCCCGGCCCTCCTCCTCGACGAACTTCGCCACCTGCTGGTCCACGGCCGTGTTCAGGAAGAACGCGAGGATCGTCGGCGCCGGGCCGTTGATCGTCATGGAGACCGAGGTCGTCGGCGAGCAGAGGTCGAAGCCGTCGTAGAGGGCCTTCATGTCCTCGAGCGTCGCGATCGAGACGCCGGAGGTGCCGACCTTGCCGTAGATGTCGGGTCGGGTCGCCGGGTCGTGCCCGTAGAGCGTCACCGAGTCGAACGCGGTCGACAGGCGCTTGGCGTCCGAGTCCGAGGACAGGTACTTGAACCGGCGGTTGGTGCGGAACGGGTCGCCCTCGCCGGCGAACATCCGCGCCGGGTCTTCACCCTCGCGCTTGAAGGGGAAGACGCCCGCCGTGAAGGGGTACTTCCCGGGCAGGTTCTCCTTGCGCAGGAAGCGCAGCAGCTCCGCGTCCTCGGTGTACTTCGGCAGCGAGACCCGGCGGACCTTGTTGCCGGACAGCGTCTCCTTGGTGAGCTGGGTGCGGAGCTCCTTGTCCCGGATCTTCACGACGAGCTCGTCGCCCGAGTAGTCCTCGACGACCTGGGGCCAGGTGTCCAGCAGCTCGGCCGCCTCGCCGGGCAGCGCCTTCTCGGCCTTGGTCAGCGCCTCCTCGACCGAGTCGCCCACGATCTCGCGGGCGGTGCGCAGGTGCTGCCGGGTCCGTGCGGCCGTGGCCTGGGACTCGGTGTCGGCGTGGTAGCTCCGGACGGTGTCGGCGATCTCGGCGAGGTAGCGCACGCGCTCCGGCGGGATGACGGCGGCGTACTCGCTGGACGTCTTGCGGTCCACCTTGGCGAGGCGGCCCTCGTGCAGGGTCAGGCCGTCCTCGGCGAGCAGCGAGCCGAGGTGCTGGTAGAGCGCGGTGACGCCGTCGTCGTTGAAGGTCGCCGCGGAGGTGCCGTAGACCGGCATGTCCTCCCAGCTCTCGCCGAACGCATCCCGGTTGCGGACGAGCTGGCGACCCACGTCCCGCCGGGCGTCGTCCGCGCCGCGGCGCTCGAACTTGTTGATCGCGACGACGTCCGCGAAGTCCAGCATGTCGATCTTCTCGAGCTGCGACGCGGCGCCGAACTCCGGCGTCATCACGTACAGCGAGCGATCGACGAACGGCACGATCCCGGCGTCGCCCTGGCCGATGCCCGGGGTCTCGACGACGACCAGGTCGAACCCGGCGGCCTTCAACACCGCGATCGTGTCGCCGAGACGCTCGGGGAGGCTGCCGCCGTCGTTGCCGCGGGTGGCGAGGGAACGGAAGAAGACCTGGTGGCCGTTCAGGGAGTTCATCCGGATCCGGTCCCCGAGCAGCGCGCCGCCGCCCCTGCGCCGGGTCGGGTCGACGGCGAGGACGGCGATCCGGAGCTTGTCCTCCTGGTCCAGCCGGAAGCGGCGGACCAGTTCGTCCGTGAGCGAGGACTTGCCGGAACCGCCGGTGCCGGTGATGCCGAGGACGGGGACGTGCCGCTCGTTCGCGGCGACCCGCTCGTGGATCTCCTTCGGCAGCGCGCCGGTCTCGGCCAGGGTGAGCGCGCGGGCCAGCGTGGCCGGCTCGCCGGTGAACAGTCCGTCGTACGACGCCGGCGGCTCGGCCGTCAGGTCGGTGTCGCACTCCTTGATCATCAGGTTGATCATCCCCGGCAGGCCCAGCTTCTGGCCGTCGTCCGGGGAGAAGATGCGGGAGACGCCGCGGGAGTGCAGCAGCTCGATCTCCTCGTGCACGATGACGCCGCCGCCACCGCCGTAGACCTTGATGTGGCCGGCGCCGCGCTCGCGCAGCAGCTCGACCAGGTAGGAGAAGTACTCGACGTGCCCGCCCTGGTAGGAGCTGATGGCGACGCCCTGGACGTCCTCCTGGATCGCCGCGGTGACGACCTCGTCGACCGAGCGGTTGTGCCCGAGGTGGATGACCTCCGCGCCCTGGCGCTGCAGGATCCGCCGCATGATGTTGATCGCGGCGTCGTGGCCGTCGAAGAGGCTCGCCGCCGTCACGAAGCGGATCGGGTTCTTCGGGACGTAGAGCTCGTTCGACTCGGCCATGAGTACTCCTCCTACCGGGCTGCCGTCGCGCGACGCAGCGCTCGTCGAGGAGCGGGCCGCACGATTTAGTTTGGCATCCTAGTATCGGACGTACAACCGTCGCCCGGGAGAAGTCGGTGTGACGTGTCAGGCAGCTCGACGGTGCTCCTGCTCGCCCGCGTCGGCGTCGGGAGCCTCGGTGGCGGCGCCGATCTCCCGCGCGGCGACGACCGGCCGCCCGGCGGTGGCCTCCGGAAGGTGACGGCGAAGGAGCAGCACCAGCGCGCGGGCCGCGAAACCGAGCAGCGCCAGTGCGGCGCCGGCCAGGAAGACGGGGACGATCCCGGCGTCCGGGAACACCGCCATCAGCAGAAAGGAGATCAGCGGCCACCACAGCAGCGCCCGGCCCGGCCCGTTCTTCGTCCAGTCGTGATGTTCCCGCCCCATGTCGATTCCTTACCCCGCCTGGCCGAGAGGTATGCGTTCGCGCGGCGGGCGGGCTAGGTTCACGGCCATGACCGAGCCGGGCACCACCGCCTACCGCTCCGCGCTGATCGAGCAGAACGCCCTGCTCAGGGACCTCGTCCGGGGCGTCGACCCGGAGATCGACATCCCGACCTGTCCGGGCTGGACGGTGGCGAAACTTTCCGCGCACGTCGGACGCGGTCACCGCTGGGCCGCCACGATGATCGGCGCCCGGGCCACCGAGATGCTGGACCCGCGCAAGGTCCCCGACGGGAAGCCGCCCGGCGACCCTCAGGGGCTCGACGAATGGCTGCGGACCGGTGCGCAGGCGGTGCTCGACGCCGTGGACCGCGCCGGTGAGGACACCCCGATCTGGACGTTCACCGGCCCGAAGCCCGCGGCCTGGTGGATCCGGCGCCGCCTGCACGAGGAGACCGGGCACCGTGCGGACCTCGCGCTCGCGCTGAACCGGGACGTCGACCTCGAACCGTGGCTGGCGGCCGACGGGATCTCGGAGTGGCTGGACCTCCTCACCGCGGAGCGCCCCGGCAACCCCGGCCCGCTGCTCGACGAGGGCAGGACGCTGCACCTGCACGCCACGGACGAGGGCCTGGGCGAGGCGGGGGAGTGGATGGTCCGCCCCGCCGGCGGGCTCGTCTCCTGGGAGCCGGGGCACGCGAAGGGCTCGGTCGCCGTGCGCGGCCCCGCGGCCGTCCTCTACCCGATGATGCTCGGCCGCCTCCCGGCCGACGACCCGCGCCTGCAGGTCGTCGGCGAGGCGGACGTCCTCACCGACTGGCTCGCCCGCACGTCGTTCTGACGGTGGCGACGACCCATCGACGAGCCCTCCCTGCTGAGAGCGAACAGTGATCGTTCGACGAACAGCGTTCTAAGCGAACGCCGTTCTTTCCACGAACCGTGTTCGCCTCAAGTAGAATCGGCGCCGTGAGCACGGACATGCCCGAACCTCCCTGGCGGACCCCGCGCAAGGAGGTCACCCGCCGGTCCCTGAGCCGGGAGACGATCGTCGACGCGGCCCTCGGTGTGCTGCGGGCGGACGGCATCGACGGCGTGAGCATGCGGCGGGTCGCGTCCGAGCTCGGGACGGGCCCGGCCTCGCTCTACGCGCACATCGCGCACAAGGATGAGCTGCTGGAACTGCTCTTCGACGAGGTCGCGGGCGAGATCCCGCTTCCGGAGCCGGACCCGGCGCGCTGGCGGGAGCAGGTCACGCAGCTCTGGATGGACTCCCGCGCCGCGATGCAGCGCTACCGGGACATCGCCCGGGTGGCGCTCGGGTCGGTCCCGCTGGGGCCGAACTCCATCCGCATCGCGGAGGTGACGATGGTCCTGCTCCGGATGGGCGGCGTGCCGGACCAGGCGGTCGCGTGGGCCGTGGACGTCGTCGGGCTCTACGTCAGCGCGAGCGCGGTCGAGGGCGCGGTCGTCGAGGACCGCAAGGCCGGCGAGGGGCAGGATCCCGCGCACTACTACCGGCAGGTGGCGACGTACTTCGCGAGCCTGCCGCCGGACCGGTTCCCCACGTTCGTCGGCCTGCTGCCGCTGCTGACCCAGGGCGACGCCGACGAGCGCTTCCGCTTCGGGCTGGACCTGCTGGTCGGCGGCCTGGCGGCCCTCGCCGACTAGTCCTCCTGGGTCGTCCGCCGCCGGCGCGGGGTGGTCGGCGCCGCGAGCTGCTAAGCCTCGCGGCCCGAGTCAGAGGTCCTCGCGCAGCAGGTCCATGAGCAGGCCGTCGTGCCAGGTGCCGTCGCCACCGCGCTCGTAGCGGCGCATCACGCCGACGTCCCGGAATCCGACGCGCCGGTAGCTCCGGATCGCGCGCTCGTTCGTCGCGGCGGGATCGATCACGATGCGGTGATGGCCGCGCACGTCGAACAGGTACCGGGCGAGCGCGCGTACGGCGTCCGCGCCGAGGCCCTGGCCGTGCGCGTCCGGGTGCAGGGCGACGTCGAGTCCCGCGTGCCGGTAGTCCGGGTCGTCCTCCTCGTGGAAGATGATCAGGCCGACGGTCTCGCGGGCCAGCTCGACGGCGTAGCAGTGCGGTCCGAGGAGCTCCCGGCGGACGCGCTCGAGGTCGTACCCCGCCCACCACCGCGCGACCTCGGGGTGCTGCAGGATCGCCAGGAACTCCCCGACGTGGCGGGGCTCGGTCGGGCGCAGGACGACGGTCTGGCCGGCGAGCGCGTCCGTGCCCTCGGTCTCGGGGACGTCGTCCGCGCGGAGCGGCGCGGGTCCGGGCACGTGTCCCAGCGAACTCATCGTTCTCCCTGTCTGCGTGAACTCGGGGTTCGGCTCTGCAGCTGAGCCGACGATCCGTTTGCGATCTCGCTCAACGGCTTCTCCTCGGCGGTGAGGTCGAATCGGCCGAGCTCGCACAGGCTCGCGGCCGAGAGTGGCTTCTCGAAGAACACGTCCGCTTCGCGGCCGTCGACGACCAGCGTCGCGATCAGGTTGCCGAACATCGGACGGTCCAGCTTCCGCCAGCTCAGACCCGGTGCGGGAGCGCCGTTGTGCGAGGCCCAGCGGCGGGCGGCCCGCCGGGCCAGTCGGGACCAGCTCAGCCGGAACGCCACCCGCACGGGCAGCGGGACGACGTTGTGCACCGGCGAGCACACGAGCTGATGCACACGGGCCGCCTCCGCCGGCAGGTCCGGCAGCTCCGCGCGGGCGGCATAGCTATGGTGCACGTCACCGGACAGTACGCTGACCGTGGCCGGTGGCCTTCGGCCCTCCTCGCCCGCGGCGACCCGACCCACCAGCCGGCCGAGCCGGTCGAACGACTCCCGGAACGCTGGCCAGTGCTCCAGGTCGGCGGCCTGCCGGAGCTTCTCGCCGAGCTTCCCCGCCACCCGGGCCGGGCCGCGGCGATCTCGTTCACGGTCTCGAGGTCGCCGAGCGCGGGGGCCATCAACCAGGGCACGGACGTGCCGAGCAGCAGATGGTCGACCTCTCCGGGTGCCGTCGCCTGCTCCTCGATCCATGCGAACTCGTGGTCCCCGACCATCAGGTGGTGCCCGCCGTCGAGGATCCGGCCGTTGCGTGAGTCGATCATGACGAGCCGGCTGCGGCCCATGTCCCAGCGGAAGGAGAACCGCAGGCCCTTGGTGCCGTCGATCTCGGCGTCCGCGCGGTCCGCCAGCTCCACGAGGAGGGGCCAGACGTCGCCCTCCGCCTCCAGGACCCGCTGGTAGTCCGGGTCCGCCTCCAGCTCCTCCGGCGGCAGGTTGCCGAGGTGCTGGTAGACCCAGTAGGACGCCAGCGCCGAGCGGATGCGGTCCTTCCACCAGGGCGTCTGCGCCATCTGGCGCCGCCACGCGGCCGAGGTGTTCCAGTCGTCCCGGACGTCGTGGTCGTCGAAGATCATCGCGGTGGGGACGGTCGAGAGGATCCAACGGATCTCCGGGTCCGACCAGGAGTCCCGGTAGAGGCCGACGTACTCGTCGAAGCCCACGATCTCGTCGTCCGGCCAGTCCGGGTGCCGGTCCCGACGGCCCGCGATCCGGCGACGCGTCTGGGGCGTCAGCTCGTCCGCGTAGACCTGGTCCCCGAGCAGGAGCAGCGCCGTCGGCCGCTCCTCGACGGGCCGGCTCGCGAGGCGCGCGGAGTAGGCGTCGAGCGCGTCGAGGCCGTAGAGGGCGGCCTGCTTGCGGTCCGACACCTTCACGTACCGACACGATCCGAAGAGGATCCGCGCGTGCCCGGCCGTCAGCGGCCCGCGGGTCGGGATGATGCTGTCCGGGAACGGGGAGCTGGGCCGGGGCCAGACCTTCGCGCCGTCGACGTGCACTTCGTAGGGGATGCGCGAGTCCGGTTCGAGACCGGTGACGGGGACGAGGGCGTAGTGGTGGCCGCAGACCTCGAAGGTGTCCGCGGCGCAGCCCAGCACCTCGACGCGGGCCTTCTGCTCCGTCTGCACCCAGACGGTGGCGGTGGTCTCCCCGACATGCCGGAGCACCGGTCCGAGCACAAGAGTCACCGGGCCACCCTATGGGGTGAGCCGGTCAGGCGTGGTCGAGCGCGAGCAACGCGGCCCCGATCTTGCCCGCGTCGCTGCCGAACGTCCCCGGAACCACCGGGACGAGCGGGCGCGCCTCGAGCGCGTAGGCGAACTCGCGCGCGGCCAGCCGGGTCGGCTCCAGGAGCAGGTCGCCGGTGTGCACCAGCCCACCGCCGATCACGACCGCCTCGAGCTCGAAGATCGTCGTCATGGACGCGATGCCGACGCCCAGCCAGCGCCCCAGCCGTCCGAACAGCTCCTTGGCGGCCTGGTCGCCCTGCAGCGCGGCCTTCGTGACCGTCTGCCCCGTGACCTCGACGCCCGCCTCGCGGGCGAGCCTCGCGATGAGGCCGTCCGGGTCGTCCGCCGCGGACTCCCGGCCCATGCGGGTCAGCGCCGTTCCCGACGCGTACGCCTCGAGACAGCCGTAGTTGCCGCAGCCGCAGCGCGGCCCGTCCGGGTTGACGATGATGTGCCCCAGCTCGGCGCCGAGGCCGTGCGGGCCGCGGTAGATCTTCCCGTCGAGGACGATCCCGCTGCCGACGCCGGTGCCGACCGTCACCAGGATCATGTCCGACCACCGGGTCTCGCCCAACCGGGCCTCGGCCAGGCCGGCGACGTTCGCGTCGTTGTCCACGACGGCGGGCAGCCCGGTCGCGGACTCCAGCTCGGCGCGGATCTCCCAGTCCCGGTAGGCGTTGTTCGGCGCCCAGCGGATCCGCCCGGTGGGCCACTCCACGGTGCCGGCCGCGCCCACCCCGATGGCGACGACGTCCGGGTGCTGGACCCGGAGCTTCTCGACCATGTCGAGGAGCAGGGCCGTCATCGTCGCGGCGTCGGAAACGTCCGGCGTCGGCTCGGTGAGCTCGGCCAGCATCGAGCCGTCCTCGGCCACCACCGCTCCCGCGATCTTGGTGCCGCCGATGTCCAGGCCTATCGCCAGTCGTGCGTTGCTCACGCGGGCATGATTCCCGTACCGCCCGGCGCATGCCAACTGGCAACGGGTTTGATCCGTGGGGCATCCGGGGAATGTCGCCCCATGCCTCTGTTGCGTCGTGTGGCCCGTCCCATGTTGGCGGCCATCTTCATCCAGGGCGGCATCAACTCCCTGCGCTACTCCCAGGCGCACGCGGAGGCCGCCAAGCCCGTACTCGACTACGCAGCGCCGGCCCTCGACAAGGTGGTGGAGGTCGCGCCGATCGAGAAGCTGCCGGACAACGAGACACTGATCAAGATCGACGGCGTCGTGAAGATCGCGGCGGGCTCCCTCCTCGCGCTGGGCAAGGCTCCCCGCCTCGCGTCCGTCGCACTCGCCTCCTCGATCGTCCCGACCACGCTCGCCGCCCACCGGTTCTGGGAGGAGACGGACCCGGAGGCCAAGCAGGCCCAGCAGATCCACTTCTTCAAGAACGTCGGCCTGCTCGGCGGCCTCATGATCGCCGCGGCGGACACCGGCGGGAAGCCGTCGGTGGCCTGGCGGAGCAAGCGGGCCGCGAAGCTGGCGTCCAAGGCCGTCGAGCGGCAGACCAACGCGATCTCCTCCACCGGCCACGAGCTGGCCGAGACCGTGTCCGGGGTCGCCGCAGGCCTGGTCGGCGGTCTCGGCGGCAGCGCTGCCTCGGCCGGCTCGTCGAAGGGCTCCGGCCTGGCGGGTCTCGCGTCGTCCAAGGGCTCGGAGATCGCGACCAAGGCGTCCGCCGCCGGTGCCGACCTCGCCGGCCGCGCCGCGGTCCTGGGCGGGGCGGTCACCGACCGGGCGCCGATGGTGGCCGCGCGTGCCGCCGAGCTGGGCGGTGCGGTCGCCGGGACGGTCGCCGAGAAGGCGCCGGTCGTGAAGGCCCGGGCCGCCGGGCTGGGCGCGGTCGCCTCGGATCGCGCCTCGACCTGGGGCGTCGAGCTGACCAAGCGTGCCGCGAAGGCCCAGAAGAAGGCCGAGAAGCGCGGGGCGAAGCTCCAGAAGATCGTCGACAAGCGCGGCGCCGAGTGGGAGAAGCTCGCGGACAAGCAGGGGGCCCGCTGGACGAAGGCCGCCGAGAAGAAGCGCGCGGAGTGGGAGAAGCAGGCCAACAAGGCCGCGAAGATCGCCCGCAAGAAGGCACCCGCCTACGCCGACCACCTCTCCGCGCTGGCGTCGCAGGCCGGAGCGCAGGCTGCGAAGTTCGGCGGCGACGTCGCCGCCCGTGCCTCCGACGCCGGTCTCGCCAGCGCCAAGGCGGCCCGCGGGCTGGCCCACGATGCGAAGAAGCGCGTCGGCGCCGTCGGCTGAGCGTTGACGTGAGCATCGGCCCCGCCACCTTGTGTCCGGTGGCGGGGCCGAGTCATGTCGTGCGTTCACCCGCCGCGGTGCGTACCGTGCCTGTCGTGACGACGGACGGTGACCAGAACGACGCCGGAGGGCTCGACGAGTCCCACGACGTCTACTGGTACGTCGGCGGCCCGCTCGACGGGCGCACCGAGAAGCGCCCCGCCGAGGAGGAGGTGCCTGCGACGATCCGGCACGTCCACCTGCACGACGGCCCGAAGATCGTCCACCACTACGACCTGCACGAGGTCGCCGGGCACGGCGGCGAGTACAGGCTCCGCGACGACGACTGAGTTTCGGCGAACGGCCACGGGATCGATCACGGGCTGGCACGATGTCCGCCATGGGGGAGTCGACCGGTGGGCTCGAGGGCGAGGCGTACGAGCACAGCCGCCAGAAGGTGCTCAACGATCTCGCGGAGTCGCGCGTAGCGATCGAGCTGTCGCTGCGGCCGGGGCCGGGTGGGGTGGGGACGGGGTTTCGGGTCGACCCGGAGAAGGCACAGGCGTGTATCGACGAGTTGACTGCGGTGATCAGGGATCTGCGATTCGCCGTCACGGCAGGCTCTGCCCTCGCTTTCGCACCCCCCTCCCAGGATCCGGTCAGCATCAACGTGGCCAGGAACGCTGGTGAAATGGCTACACGCGCTCAGGAGTGGATGCTGGCCTGGATAGCGCAGCTCGAATCCACGCGAAACGGTCTGCAGCATCAATTGGAGGCGTATAGAGCTCAGGATTCAGAGAGCGCTCTGACACTATGAGGCACGGCCAGATACCGTTGGTGGTCCTCTTGCTGGTTCTCGCCGCTTGCTCGGTAAGTCGGACGCAGAAATCTGAAGGAGCCGCCGAGACGACTGCGGATCCTTCTGTCGCACCATCCGCCGTCATGTCGGCGCAGCCGCCGTTGTCCTCGACCCAGCGCGTGGTCAATCCTCGAGATGTTCGAGGGCGAAACCCTTGCGAGCTGTTCACCTCAGGACAACTCGTCGAGGTGGGTCTCCGCGCGGCGAGCGCGAAGGACACCACCACTGTCTCCCGCGCTCCGACGTGCGGCTGGGAACGAGCAGATGATCGAGCCAACGTTGCTTCAGTCCAGGTGCGAACGGACTTCGCGATCCCGGTGCTCGAATCTCTCGATCTCGTGAAAGAATCGTTCGTCACCTTCGAGGCGACAGAAGTTAAAGGCTACCCGGCGCGCCGAGCGGATCGCACTCCCATGACGGGTTGTTCACTGGTCGTAGCGATCGCTGATTACCAAGGAATCGTTGCCAATGGCGACTTCGCAGGCCGGGATCCAGATCCCTGCGCCCGCTCCCGCCGCATGGCGGAGATGATTCTCTCCAATCTTCCCCGCTCCGCTGAGCACCCGAGGAGACCCGATGCCCGGCGAGTATCCGAAGACCCACCTGTCCTTCGACTCCCTTCCGCTGGAGGATCTTCGCGACCCCGTCCTGAACGGTCCCGGCGTCGGCGTCATCGAGGACTCGGTGGCGGCCTACCGGGCGTTGGGCGAGCAGATCGGGAGGACCGCGGAGCGGGTGCGGTCGGCGTTGTCGGCCGCCCAGGCAGCGAGCGAGGGTGAGGCCGCCGATGCGAGCCGACGCTTCATCGAGAGCGTCGCGGCACAGGGTGATCATGGTGCTGCGCAAGCGGCCATGGCCGCGCGGGCACTGGGGGACCAGGCCGAGTACCACGCCCGGGTACGGACGTCGATGGAGGCGCTGAAGAGGTTCCGGCGAGACCCGGCGGTTCCGGCGACCTCGTTCGTGTCGGACAGGAACCAGCCGCTCGCCGTCGAGGCGGCGAACCTCTACCAGAGCAACACGAACTGGAACCTCGACCAGGCGTTCCAGCCCTTCGATCCTCCGCCGGCCGCGACCCCGAACATGGTGGAGGCCACGTCAGCCCCCGGCGCCGGGGGCGACACCGGCTCGGTCGGGATGCACAGTGCTGGTGCTCTCGGCGCTGGACCCGGACAGAGCACGCTGCCGGCCGGAGGCAGTGAGGGTGTGGCGCCGAGTGGCAGCGCCGGGCCTTCCGGGCTTGGGGGTACGGGTGCCGGCGCGGCCGGACCGGTGGCGCCGTTCCGACCGGGCGTCGCCGCGACAGGAATGTCGAACTCACGGAGTGGCGGCTCGGCCGGCGTCACCGGACAGGCCGGGCGGGGACGCGGAACGGGAAGCCTGCCCGACGTCGATCTTCCCCGGTACGGCGGGTCCGCCGGGACGACCGGGGGTGGGGGCTTCCGCAACAGGCCTGGGCTCGCCGGCAGCAGCGCGACCTCCCGCGGACCGCGCCCCACGCCGGGTCCGGGCGGCGCGGTCGGCGTCACCCGGGCACCGGGCGGCAGTGGCTGGACCCCCGGAACCTCGTGGAGCAGCCGCCTCTCCCCGGAGGGCGGGGCAGGTGTGCGGGGCGAGGCGGGCAACGAACTGGGCCGGCGGCCTGCGGCCCCACCACCTGTCGAGTCGACGCCCGCCGGTCCTCGGGCTGCGGCGGAGGGACGTGCGGGACAGGGTGGTGTGCCGTTCCTGCCCGGCGGTGGCGGTGCGCGTTCGGGCGGCGCGGAACACCCGCGGCCCGCGTGGCTGGTCGAGGAGGACGAGAAGGTCTGGTTCGAGGGTCTGCCGCCGCTGGCCCCGCCCGTCATCCGTCCCGAGCGTTCCTGAAAGCGGGACCGGCCGATCTTCCGGCTCGCCTCCCGCACCGACGCCCAGATGACCGCGGAGGCGCTAGCGTTCGAGTACACCCGTACACGAAGGAGTCGATGATGCCTCGTCCCTATGCCAGTGGAGTCGTTCCCGCGTCCGCCGACGCGGTGTGGGAGGTGGTCCGCGAGTTCGACGGGCTGCCGGCATGGCTGGCTGCAATCGAGAGCAGCGAGCTGACCGCGGGCTCCGAGGGCACCGTCGGCGCGGTGCGGCGGCTGACCCTCGGTGACGGTGGCGTCGTCACGGAGAAGCTGATCACCCTCGACGACGCGGATCGCAGCTACACCTACACATTCATCGGCGAGAACCCGTTCGGCTGCCGCCGCTACGTCTCGACCGTCCGCGTCGCCCCGGTGACGGACACCGGCCAGGCGTTCGTCGAGTGGTGGTCGGAGTTCGACGCCGAAGGAGCGGACGAGGAGAAGCTCACCGACCTGTTCGCGAACGGCGTCTACGGTTCGGGCATCGCGGCGCTGCAGGAACGCTTCGGGAAGTAGCTGTCGTCCGCCCTGTCGTTCTCGACTCCGCACCTCGACGGCTACCCGTGACGCTTCCGCGCTGACGCGCTCAGCGCCGAGGAGTGGACGGGAATCGTGACCGTCGCGTGGCTGCGGCGCGCCCCGCGACGCGCTTCGGGGCGCGTCGCGGCGGCCCACCTGGCTGATCCGGACGTCGAGCGGGGTCGCTAACCTGGGCGGACGGGGCAGTAGCTCAGTTGGTCAGAGCAGCGGACTCATAACATGATCGACAGACTCAGGCAGTGAAACCCGTTGTCGCACAACGGATATGCCGTACATGGCGTACTGGCTTCTGGAACTACCGCAACGTACTTTGCTGATCCGTGGACACACGGGAGCTGGCAGAGCTGATTCCGGACTGGAGACGGCACCTTCGAGCCGTCAACCGGGCACCCCGGACGATCGACTCCTACGTCGAGGCGGCCGAACGGTTCGTGACCGTCCACCAGGGCAGGACAGACCGCGAGGGCCTGGAGGACTACTTCGCCTCCTTCAGCGGGTCGGTGAACTCCCGGACCGGTAAGCCGCTAAGCCCTTCCTACGTGGCACGGCATTACCGATCACTTCAGCAGTTCTATCGGTGGTTAACGGCCGAGGACATCATTCCGGAATCGCCTTTCGCTCGGATGAGTGCTCCGCACGTTCCGGAGAAGCCCGTCCCTGTCCTAACGGACGCTAAGCTGAAGCGACTACTCGCCACCTGTCAGGGACGAGACTTTGACGCGCTTAGGGACACCGCCCTAATCCGATTCCTGATCGATACTGGGGTCCGCGTGGCTGAACTATCGAACATCACCGTTGAAGGCCTGGACTTCACCGTGGACGTTGCAACCGTCTTGGGTAAGGGGAGACGGCCCCGGATGGTTCCGTTCGGAGTTAAGACCGGGGAGGCGCTTACGCGCTATCTGAGGGCCAGGAAACGGCACTCTATGTCCAATACTCCGTATCTGTGGATCGGCCGTAAGGGCTGGATGACAGATCAGGGAATCCGGGAGGCCCTGCTAAGGCGCGGTCACCAGGCCGGGCTAGGTCGCATCTACCCCCACCAACTACGCCACACGTTCGCCCACCGTTGGTTGGCATCCGGGGGAGGGGAGACAGACCTCATGAGGCTTACAGGCTGGAGATCCCGGGACATGCTTAGCCGATACGCGGCTAGTGCGGCGGATGAGCGAGCCCGGGAGGCCCACCGTAGGGCAGCCCTCGGCGACCGGCTGTGACCTCGTCCCATTGGGATAGTGGCCCCCGGCTGTAGCGTCCGATCATGGCAGGACATCGCAAGCTCCCGAGCACGGAAATCCTCGTCGGCCTGGTTGGCGAGGGCTACACCCATGGCGAGATCGCAGGCATGTTCGGCACTAGCCGACAGGCGGTTTCCTTACGACTGAAAGGCCTCACGATGGCCCCGCCCACAAGGACGAGATGCCCTGAATGTGGTGGGACCGGGAAGGTTCGCGCCGTCAGGGCGGAGCAGATCAGGGACCGTAAGAGGTCCGAGGGCGAGCGGTAGGCCGGCTACTTCCCGCAGGTCCGGAACCATCGTCCCGAACACCTAGCACATCCTCGCAGTTCAGAGGGTGTTGCGTGCCCGAGTAAAGTAGTAGGTAGAGGGCTGGGAGCCACCACCAGGTGGCCCCCGGCCCCTTTTTCGTGCCCTTCTCTGGCTAACACACCCACGTAAGGAGCGAGTGATGACGCCCGTCTTCAGGTGCTGCGGTAGGCCGCGCGGAGACAACGCGGACACGTACCGGGAGTGCGGTAGCGGCTACCTCCGTTGCCGCCCGTGCCGCAGGAACACTGCAAGGGAGGGGATGCGTAAGTTCCGACGCAAGTAAGCAAACCGCACTGACGAAAGGAGTTGACAATGCCTACGCCGCTAAACGTGCCTAAGCGCCCCGCGTGGCGATACGAAACCGTGAGGATGGTGGGAGTCAGATTGATTCCAGCCCATGGCGTTACTCAGCTAGACCGCAAGACCGCGAAGCAAAGGACTACGAAGAATGACCACGGCCGACCTACTACCTGAGGGCAAGGCCCGGACCGATTACGGTGCAGTAGTCGCAGCTAAGTGCTGGACCGAGGATATCTCGCCACGTACGACGGATATCATCATCGCTGTGGCCGATGCCCTGGCCGAGAACGCAGTGGATCTCGCGTGGGAGGGCAAGGCTAGGGAGCTGGCGGCCCTGGCACGACGCGAGGAACGGCACATGTCGATTGCCGTTGGTGAGCTAAGGCGCCTAGGTCTGCTCACCGCCACGGGCGGGATTCTAAGGCTGCCTCTGCTGGCAGATCCTCCCGAGGACGCATCGGAACCCGTCCACGGACCTCTATCAGCCTCTCCGGAGGTCTCAGAGGCTCCTCTGAAGGTTCGGGAGGAAACGGGGTCCTGGTCCTGGGACCCCGCTAAGGGCCTGGCGTCCGCTAAGGAGTGGACGATTGCCCTTGCCTCGTGCACGAAGACGCAACCGATGGTGAAGCTACTAGGCGTTGTGATCCGCGAGCACGTCCGGGTAAGGACTGACGATCCGGACAGTGGAACTGTGTTCGTCGGGAACGAACAGGTATGCGAGCTAACCGGCTGGGATCGCCGGAACACGAAGAAGCGCAGGGCTGCACTCGTGGAGGCGGGATGGCTCGTGGACACGGGGGACACCCGAGGACGGGCTAAGGTGTACCGGCTGGCGATTCCCTCGTGTGATTGCGGGGCTCACAGGTAACCGTGGTCGGTTCTACCACGGTGGTAGTTCTTACCACGGTTGCGATGACAGGGAAGGCTCCTACCGTGGTAGTTCCTACCACCCTGACCGTGGTAGTTCTGACCACCCAGGGTGGTAGTTCTTACGACGCTAACAACCAAGGGAACAACCGAGGTCTAACAACCGAGGTTGTCTCCTAGGATGGAGGAAGGAACAACCAAGGGACCGGAACCAAGGGAGGTCCCAATAGGCAAGGAACAAGCTAGTCATCCTTAGCAGCCCCCTTAGAGGGGCTGCCTAGTGGAGAGGGTCGGCCCTCACAGCCGGGCCTCTGTACCCTGGGGGCAGGGCCTAACGCCCTGCTCTACGTAAGGACGAGATGAGCGCTAAGCGAATCGTTAGCGCCGATATTAAGATCGGCGACACAGTACTCATGGGGGGTGCCGCTGAACGGCACGTAATCCAGAGTCGCCTACGCGGCGACGACGTCGTGCTAACCACCACCGTAGGCACCCTGACGGTGCCTCGGGATTCACGACTCCTAGTCCGGCGTGGTGGCCGGACGGACCACGACGAGGCCCCTACCCGCCTCGTCCACTCCACAGAGTCCCCGGAGGCAGACCTAAGGGCTACCGACCCTCGTGACCTAACGGCCACTGCGGCACCTCCTAAGGTCCCGGGAGTCAACTTCTCCGGGCCCGATGAGGCCCGGTCTGTCCACCGCTCTAAGAGCGGCCGGCCGATCCCGTCCGCACCGTTTCGATCTGCCGGGGCTTAGCCTGCCGACCGTCGCCGTCCGACTAGCTAAGAGCTAACCCACGCTTAGGACCCCGTTGAGCCTTAGGGCTTAGCGGGGTCCTCTGCTGTCCGCACACAACATGAAGGAGACCCATGATGAACACACGCATTAACGCCACAGTGCCCCAGGACCCGCCTAAGGGCCTGGAGCCTGACGAGGCCCCCGAGAGCGTGAAGGCCGCTCTAAGCACCCTCGACGCCGAGCCCGATGACTTCCGCGTCTATGACGACGGGAGCAACCTCGATGATCACGAGATCGGCTCTCCGGAGGATCTGGACCTAGACGGCGCGTCAGTGAATCCATCGGTAAAGCTAGGGCTAGGCAAGCGCCGGTCTGTGGCTGTTGCGGATCTTCTATCCAACGGGCACGGATTCATGGTCGAGTCCGTTAAGGCCCCGTCCGAGCCGAGGCGGTGCGCTCACTGCCAGACCCGCATCTATGTGCCGTCTGATCGCTGGATCTGCGAGTTCAGTAACGGGAAGTACGTCACGGAAGCGCCGGGTTTCCCGAATGGGCAGACGTGCCGTTGCAATTGGTGCGTGGCGAATGCGAATTGGCAGGGTGCGGGTAGGCCCCGGGAATACTGCCAGGCCCTCGACTGCCAGAGGGCACGGAACAGGCAGAAGTCTCGTGACTATCGGGCACGCAGGAAGGCCGAGAAGGAACTAGCCCTAGCGTCACCGTAATTCCCTATGGATGGGACGGTAGAACGTTCACGCTCCGCGATGTCAGCCGGACCGGCCTTACTCCTTCGGTAAGGCCGGTCCCCCACAGCTCAGGCTTAGCCCCCTCCCATCCTGGGATGGGGCCTCTTCGGCATGCCCAGGTTGTTACCGACCAACTACCTATTACCCGTAAGGGGTGACGATGAAGAACAACCCTGCCGATACGGCGAAGATCCGTGCGGCCATTTATAAGTCCGGACTCTCCCAGGCCCAGCTAGCCCGAAAGATCGGACTTTCCGATGTGGCGATCCATCGATACATGACAGGGCTACGCAAGCCCCACCACGAAAATCTGGCAAAGCTGGCCCAGGCCCTGAGGGTCGACGTTCGGGACCTGAAGACCGACGACTGAGTTAGCCCCCCGTTTCAATCCAACAATTAGGAGACACCAATGATTATCGCCGATGCAATCCTGGAGAGCATGTCCACCCAAGAGCTGATCGCGCTCCGAAAGAGTCCCGACAAGTCGCCGCACCTCGTGTCGAGTATCAATGACGTTTTGATGACGCGGGCCTATGACTGCGGCCCTAACGGGGAATGCGATTGTGACGCTACTTGAGATAATGCTTTGGGTGAGGCTACTGCCGGAATACGACCGGCAAGAATTGGCTGAGTGGCTGCGCCGACTAATTGACGACGATAGGAGTAAGGCATGACTAGCGGACCGAGTCCGGCAGAGCTTCAGGCGTTTAATGACGTTATCCGGGCTCAGCTTAACCGGACGATTACCCTTCAGGATGTAGCTCAGGCATCGGCTGACGCTAATCCGGATACCGACTCTGACCCTGAGGCCGAACTACGCGCCGTTATCGAGGCTCAGCTTAATAAGGGACAGCCTGTCACGGTGGAGATTCCCGACCATATCGAGTCGGGCGGCCGACAGCCTGACGGATCGTGGCGCCGAATGGCTTACGATCCGTCCCAGGGCCTGGGAGTTTCGACTGTCGAAGATTCACCCTTTGCGGACTTTGATACCGCCGAAGGTCAGTTTAACCGAATGCTACGCGATATCGCCCGCAACGGCGGGCGCCGTCTAAACAACGTCTAAGGGAGAAAATACAATGGCACTTATCCACGATGCACGTTCGATCGTTTCCACCTTCGCCGCTCTGGACATTCCGGTTCCGGATGAGATCCGCACGGCCGTAGAGCGAAGCAGCTTCAGGGTTACGCATCCGACGACTTATGAGGCTGAGGAAGCTCTAGCAGCGGCCAAGGACCAGAGGGCGTTTGACAAGGCGGTCCTGGAGCTGGCCCACGCGGCGGTGATTAAGCAGATGCTGCCGGAGGTTCTGGCCGGACATGTCGGTTCAGCCCGAGAGCGTGCCCTACGTACGGCAGTCTCTCCGCACCTGGACGGACTCTTTGCCGCTGTCTGCGACAAGTACAACGCGGCTGTACCCGCTTTCGTGTCCGTCGTGGAGCGGATTCCCGACCTTTCTGGCATGGGACTGCTGGATATCTCGCCGGATGTTTCAGCGGCCCTCCTGGAGGCTAAGCAGACCGTCGTACCGCTGGCTAAGGCATGGGCCGCATATACGGCCCTCATGAAGGCTGAGGGGCACGAGGTAGGGGTTCAGAAGCAGGCTGGACCGGCGGCCCTCACGGTGGCCCGCCTCGGTTCGTTCGAGGACCAGGCCCAGGCCCTCAGGGCCGTGGAGCTGCACCGTGCCTATGCGCGTGGCGATAGTGGTCTGTTCCTCGGGGGCCTAGCTCCGCACGTGGGAATCATCCGGGTAGGCGGGACGCTTAACCTCGTCTCCCCGGCTGACGCATTCGCCCGTTCAATTGACGTGGACTAATCGACCCGGGGGGGCCTGGCCTACAAACCAGGCCCCTGAGGCCGTTTCTAAGGCCCGCGCCGGCCTGCCCGGTACAACCACCCTAGCTCGAGATTCTAGGCCCTTAGAGAGCGAATGAGCCAAAAGGGAAACCCTCCTACCTGCGACTTTGAAACCGAGAAATATGGACGACTCAGACCTACCCACGCTCGTTACGTCAGATGAGGCCGTGAGCCTCCTCCGCATTCGAAATGCCCCGCGCCGGATAGCGCGCTGGCAGGAACGTGGAGTACTCGACGTAGCGGGCTATCACTACCCGGACGCTAAGACCGCCGGGATTCCGCTCTACAGCGTGGAACGTCTCCTGGAGCTGGTCACTCCCCGAAAGCCCCTCCTGCCAATCGGCTAGGAGGTAAACCCTGTTAGAGGAAGGAGAACCTCCTTATTGCCCTAGAGGCTGGCTGTCCTCACCCAGGGACTTCCCGCCTGTTAGCACGTCTGACGACGAGGGGGCCTCTCTGCCGAGGGGCCCCTTTCTCGTTCCCCCACCCAACTACTTAAGGAGAGACCCCGTGGACTGTCGTCGAGAGGGGTGCCCAGGAACTATTGACCCCTGCCGGGAGAGCAATTTCTGCTGTGAATTCTGCCGATATCTGATGCTGGCTCAGGGTCGACTATTGAACAAGATTAGGCGTGTTCGTGCGAGTGAGCCGGACAATGTCGAGAAGCTGGCTAATCTTAATCGACAATGGGTGGCGCTCTTCGATGTGGCCGCCAGTGTTGACGCCTGGCGGGAAGCTAAGACCCACGCCGTCAGGTAGCCGAGGGCTTGTACTACTGCCAGGCCCATACCCACACCAATACCGAGGAATGTACGCATGGCCGGTTGGAGTACATCGAATCGAAGGGATTCTTTGCCGAGGGATTGGGCTCGCATCCGCAAGCGCGTTCTCATTCGTGACAACTATAAGTGTCTGATTCGTGGACCTAAGTGCACAGGCAGAGCGAATCAGGTTGATCACATTGTGCGTTCAGGAACAAATGACGAATCCAATCTTCAGTCAGCTTGTGCGAATTGTCACGCACAGAAGTCGAGTCGTGAAGGAATGAATGCACAGAAACGAAAGCGTGAATTGAGAATGCGTGGACCGGAACGGCACCCTGGCCGCCAGTAGGTAAGGCTCCCTACGGGGGGACCCCTCCGGTGGCCCTGTTGCTCGGCTCGTATAGCAGGAAAGCCACTCGGTGAACGAACAGAGCCCCAATTTTCAAGAAAAGGACCATTCTAATGGTCCATTCACCATTCTAGGAGACAATTAATGGACAAGCCCGCAGACCTCGGCTACGCCGGTGGCTCCCTTTGGGACGAAGTAGTCAACGATGAAAAGCTACAGCTCAGGTCTGATGAGTTTCGGGTCTTGGAGCTGGCCTGTCGTCAGCTAGACACGATCGCGGAGCTACGGTCGGTATTCAATGCAGATCCGGAGTACACGGTTAAGGGTTCTATGAAGCAGCCCGTGATTAACCCGCTAATTGCTGAAATGCGAGTTGCCGGGGACGCATACGCCCGCTACATGCGTCAGCTATCCCTACCGGATGATGAGGAACGCGCCCTAGAGCGCGCTGCACAAACGTCGGAATACTTCCGTCGGCTCGGAAACCTTTCTTGGGAGGCCCGCCGTGGCGGTACGGATTCGTGAATCTCAGCTAAGGCCCAGGGTTCCCGAGAACCTGCCGGAACGGTTCTATACGCCGGTAATCGCCCTCGATCCTGAGTCGGATTCCTCGACTCGGGCCTATCAGGCTTTCGAATCATTCCACCGCTATCACTACGAACTTGCCGAATGGCTAAGGGATAATCAGCACCAGGACGTACGGACGTTAGATGTTATGCAGGAACTAGGGACGACCCTGGCTGATTTTTTGGCCCTGGCCGCAAGTCTCCCCGAGGACCGGGAGGCTCGCTAGGAGGCGAGTAGGTCGAAGTGGAAGCCTGTGACTAGAAGAACCAGGGCTAGGTATCGCAGCGCCTGACCGGGGGTTTTAGATGCGAGAGTCCGGGCCACCGATAGAAGGAGAAATGCAGGAATCGAGACGATAGTCGCAACTACGGACGAGAAAATGAGCCCTACTACGAAGAAGGTTACGCAGTAGACAGGGAGGGCGAGGATAATGTCTATCCACCAGGATGTCGGTAGAAGCACCAGGACCGTTAACGTCACCGGGACTGACAAAATCGCTAGGACCAAAGAGGTTGCCTTGGCTCGCGGGGACAACTTGATGGGTACTGGGACGCCGTCCTTGTAGAGCCGAGCGGTCGGATCAGGCGTCACCCTCCAATCGAAAAGCTCGAAGTTCTCTCCGACGAGAAAATAGCCGAGATTGCGAGCGGGGTTAGGTTTCGGCAAAGTCTCACCTATTCTTCGGAGTCGCTCATGCCCAATGAGGTCGAGAACGACTGTGGCTCCGGCGAGAAAGCTCGCAATCTTGCCAACCCGGCCCCACCAGAGGATCGACCACGGCCCCAGCCTGAGTTGGGTGTCCACCTCCTGGCCGCTGAACCAGAGTCTCCAGGCGTCCCACCACGTGATCGTTCCTGCCACAGAAATCTCTTCGCTTAGGAACGGTGGGGTTAAGCAGCGGATTCTGGAGATTGGCGCTGGAAGCGCACCTCGTCCACTAGGCCAGTTTGCAAGAGCTCATTGATGCTGGCAATCTGACTGTCTGAGAGGGCGGGGGCTTGAAGCGTAAGCCTCGACCGGACGACTCACTCTCTTTCACTATTCTTCCGATGTAGCCGAGAATTGCCAGGTCAATCACTCCGGCGAAGATCAGTCCCACTCCGAGTTCTATCATTACCGAGCGCCACCACTCGTTGGATATCACCAGGCCGGACAACAGCAGACAGGCGAGGCCGAGGACGCTGAACGCGATAATCGCAATGCCGAGAGCGGCACGTTTTATATCGCTTAGGATTGCCGCAATCCTCAACGCGGCAGTAGCCACATTCAATGCAGCTGTGAGAATGACTGGTTCCATGAGCTTGAGGTCGTCACGTGGCGGGCGTTCGTTAGCCGTAGGATGCCCATCGTGGATGATCTGCCGGTGACCACCCTCGTCCGTCGTATGGGCCTCCGAGAGTGGGCCTGGACCGTCCGTCGAGGGGTCGAGGTGCGACGAGGTGTGGAGCTACGGGAGGGCTACGCCCGTTGTGCGACGATGCTGGCCGCTCAGGATCTCCGGCTAGGTCCGACGCTCCGGGAACCGTCTAAGTCCCCTCGCTGGGTTCACCTCCGGCTAGGTGAGTAGCTATGGCGATGACTATGACGCTTGACGAACTATCCGCATGGCTGTGTGTCGGCCCCGACGACGTAGCGTTCACCATCTCGGATATTTACGGCATTGATCTTCACGAGGACGCCGTTCCGGTCCGCTTATTTGGAGACTGAAGAACTGTTTTGGGCCGATGGGTGGGCGCCTACATCGCTTCGCTGTGGCGAACACTAGAGCTGAACGAGGAACAGGGTGGTTGACCCCATTAGCGTTTGGGATGTTACTGGGAATCTCGCCGATTGGTTCGCTGCGATAGGCACGGTAGGAGCCCTTGCCGTTGCGGCAAAGGTATATCGACAGCAAGTGGCGGATAACCACAGCAAGCAGGCCAGCCAGATCATTCTGAGGCGGAATACGGTCCGTTTTTCTGATGGCATCGTAATAAGTGGCGATCCTTCTGTGAACGGTCGGTACACCGCGCACAACTACAGTAGTCTGCCAATCTACTATGTCCTACTGTGTGCTTATGATTCGTCTGAGGGATGGGGGCCTGTAGGTCTGCAACGCGGTTTCGCTGAGGTCCTCGGTCCAGGCGAGAAGCTCGTTTTCAGTGATGTCGGCCTGAAGAAAGATTCGCTGCTGGCGATAACATTTAAGGATGCTTCGGGAGCCGTCTGGCGGCGGCGGGCTGACGGCGTCTTGCGAGAAGATCGCCCGGTGGGGCGGTTCCGTCGTCGTTTCCACAACTATGAGGCTTACGACTGAGCTACCCGGTCGCTTTCGGCGGCGTAGCCCTGGCACGGGCGCGGTAGGTCCCGCACCTTACGAGCGGGACCGGCGCCCGAGATGCCAGCCGTGCGGGACCTGCCGTGGTCGTGCTAGCCCTCGTGGGCCGGAAGAGGGCGGGTAGCGGGGCCACCCGGGAGCAGAGGCCCCGCCCGGAGGGCATGGCTTGTATGTCTCGCACAACGGCGCGAGACGTTTCCCCTGGACGAGGTCCGCGAGCTCGTGTGGCCGGCCCGTGGCTTCCCTCTAACCGTTGACGTAGATCCCAGACCCGGTACGGGGGGTCACTAGCCCCTCGTCTCGTAGCGCGTTGATCGCAAACCTCACGGTGCCCTTGGCCGCGTCGTACTCCTCTTGGAGCTGTGACATGGGAGGCAGCCTGTCGCCCGGCTGCCAGCGCCCAGCCTGGATCTTGGCACGTAGGTCAGCAGCGATGACCTGCCATCGCCGTTCGTACTGACCTGTGGGCATGACCAGCACCTTAGCGGTTTACCTGACCCGCTTGTTGCTTGTCCCAATTGGGTCATGTAGCTTCGGTGACCAGATCGGATCACCTAGCCACGGAGGCCCACGATGGAGCACCACGAGACACCGACCGCTAAGCGGCTGAAGCTGACCACTCACATGATCGCCGCCATGTTCGGGGCGAACAGGAAGGTTGCCCCGGCTACCCGGAAGGCCCTCGTGTCCCGTGGCCTGGCCGTGGAGGCCGGTTCGGACGTCGTCCTCACCGATGAGGGCAAGCGTGTCTGTGAGGCCATGGAAGCCGAGGTCTTCGACGCGCCGCACACGGTGCCTGCCGAGGACGTGAAGGCGGGGACGACCATCGTCCACGAGGACGTCACGGTGGAGATCACCCGGGATGCTCGGATCTACAGCACGGCCACGAAGCCGGGCGGTAAGGCTGTGGCCCTGAACGGGCGCGCGACCGATGGGGTTCTGTGGGAGGGCACGGCTGTCCCGGGACTCCTGTCCACGTCCACGACGAGGTGCCCGACCCGGATGCGGACCTCTGCGAGTTCTGCGAGGCCCCGGCTGTCCTGGTGGTGGTGAACGAGCGGGAGCCGTGGGATCAGGTGTTCTGTGCCGTCCACGGTGCCGACGTCCCCGGTGCGGAACTACTGCACCCCGACGAGATGCCGGACCGGTCCTTAGCCGCATAACGCTTACGGCCGCTTAGCTTCCGGGCTAAGCCCCTCGATTCCACTTACGTAATCGCGAGTAGCAATATCTGCCCTGCGGGGTCATTCGATGTGGTCTTAGACCACGCATCATCGCGGCAATGCCGCCAAACCCACACACAAACACATCCCAGGAGAAGACTGCCATGAGGAACATTCCCGTTGACACCAACCGTCCCGGTTTTGCCCTGATCGGCACCGGTAAGGCTGCCGCTCGTGCCGAGTACGTGGAGCTGGCCGATGGCTCCCGTAAGCGGTCCGGAAACCAGGCTAAGGACGACACTGGCGTCCCGGTCTGGGTGATCGACGTCCTGGTCGACGACCCCGACGCAGACCGTGCCGAGGTTGTTGGAATCCGTGTCTCCTCGTGGGACGAGCCGAAGACGGCTAAGTGGCAGCCGGTCAGGTTCGTGAACCTCGTTGCGGTCCCCTACGTGGACCAGGGTGGCCGTGTGGCTCTTTCCATGCGGGCCGACGGAATCGAGGGCCAGGCTCAGGCCCCTAAGGCGGACAACAAGGCCGCCTAAGCCTAGTCCGCTCCCTACTGGGCCCCGCCTCTTAATGGGGCGGGGCCCTTTCGTTTGTCCAAAACCGTGAGGAGGAATTGTGTTCAGGTGCCGCGATAAGGCCGATATTGCCGATAACGCTGAGGTGGACGCGATTGTGCACGCCTGGGATAGGGCCTGCCGTGGCGCCGGACTTATCCGCCGCATTGAGAGTGTGGTCGGTAGCTCCGAGCTGGTCCCCGAGATCGTGTATATCGTTCTCGGCGCCCAGACGGTCCTCACGGTTCGTCTGGAGCCCGGAATGGTTGCGGCTGATGTGCGGGACCTAGCGGACCGGTTGTGCCCGCACCTGGGATGCCACAGCCTCAGAGTCGAATCTAGGGGCCACGGTGCCTATGCCGTGATCACGCTCTTAGCGTCCGATCCGCTGGCAGGCGTCTACACCCTTCCTCGTGGCCCTATCACGGGCCCCGTTCTGCTGGCCCGGGACGAAGAGGCCCAGGACGTCACGGCGGATCTCTACACGATGCCGCACACAATTGCGTCCGGACAAACCGGCTCCGGGAAGTCTTCCTTCGGATACTCACTCCTGGCTCAGGCAGCGGAACGCGCTAAGGCTGGTGAACCTATCCGAATCGCAGGTGTCGACCCCTCGTCAGTCACGCTTAGACCATTCGCGGGTACGGCTCACGCCGAACACATTTCCCTTGGCCTTAAGGACCCTGCCCGAATCGAGCGGACCTTAGACCGCCTCGTGACGGATCTCGACAATCGCCTAGAAGCGATGCCTATTGCATCCGACATTCTGCCGATTACCGATGAGCACCCCTTAACGCTAATCGTTCTCGAAGAATGGCCCGCGACTCTTAGGGCCCTGGACGCCCTGGACAAGAAAGTTGCCGCTCGTGTCCGTGGGCACGTTGCCAGGCTGCTAGCAGAGGCCAGGAAGGTACGAATGATGGTTTTCATGCTCGTGCAGAGGCCGGAAGCGAATCTGATTGGCGGGGCCGAGAGGGCACAGCTGGGGCTACGGCTGTCATTCCGGAGCGATTCCGTGGAGTCCGTGAGGCTCCTGCACTCCGACGCTGATCCGGCTATGGCTGCCGGACACTCGACTGCCCTCCCTGGCGTCGCGCTGATGTCTGCCGTAGGCCGGGGCCTCACTCGTGTCCGGGCCCCGTGGCTTCCGTATGCGGACTACGTCCGTCGTGTCGGTGGAGCTGCCGCATGAGAGGGGACAGCCTGGCGCTGGCCGCCCCGAGGCCGAAGGCCGGAGGGGCAGGCCGGGCCGCCGAAGGCGGCCCTCTTGGTAAGCACCTACGCCGGGTTCTTCCCGAGGACGTGGATCGGGCACGGCGGGGCCGTCGGGCCGAGGCATACGGGATGCGCCGTCGACTTCAGGGCTTCACGTCGATTGACCGCCTGAAGGCGTGTGGCCGTGTGCCGGTCAACCCGGTAGGCGGGACCGTGCTGCGGGTGTCTGAGACGGACCAGGGCCGTCGTGCAGGGATCGCGGGCACGATGTCGTGCGGGTCGCCCTGGAGCTGCCCGGTATGCGCTCGGAGGATCGCCGCACAGCGGGCTAAGGACGTTGCCGGCGTCCTGACTGCCGTAGCCAAGTCCGGAGGCTCTGCTGGCCTCCTGACGTTGACCATGTCCCACTCCCGTAAGGACACCCTCCGCGACATGTGGGCGGCTCTGTCGGCCGCCTGGGGCTCTGTCACGTCCGGCCGTGGGTGGGTGGTGGATCAGGAGACGTTCGGGATCAGAGGGTGGATTAGAACCGTCGAGTACACCCACAGCCCCGTGACGGGGCATCACCTGCACGTACACGCCGTCATTACGTTCACGGAGCTGACGAGCGCCGACATGATGGCCGAGATGAGCTATCGGGCCTTCCACCGTTGGGAGCGTGCCCTGACCCGCAAGGGCTTCCATGCCATCGCCGACAAGGGTGGCCTGGACATGCGGCCGATCCACATGACCGGCGAGTCAATCGAGCAGGTGGCCGAGTACGTGAGTAAGGCCGCCTTCGAGGTGGCTTCCTCCGCTACCAAGAAGGGTCGAGGGGACTCCCGCTCCGCGTTCGAGATCCTGGCTGATGCCTGCCAGGGAGACGCGGACAGCATCGAACTGTGGTGGCTCTGGGAGGCCACCAGCCTGGGCAAGCGTCAGGTCACCTACAGCCGTGGTCTGCGGGAGTGGGCCCGCGTGGGCCGGGAGAAGTCTGACGACGAGATCACCGCCGAGGACATGCATGGTGAGGATCAGATAGCCCTTCCTGCCGAGACGTGGAAGGCCGTACGGGACGAGGTCGCGGACCTCCTGGACGCCGTCGAGCTGGGCGGCATCCCTGCCGCTGAACGTTGGCTTAGGTCCCGAGGGTTGGACTACCGGCTAGTGGCTAGCAAGCCGCTCGATACGATCGGGGGGCCGGGTCTGGTGAGCCGTTCGGGTGGATCTTCGGATTGAACCCACGACAGCAACGGATTCGGGCTGAGTGGCTCCGACGGGATAGCCCGTTTTCGCTGCTCAGAGGGGCAGTAGCTCAGTTGGTCAGAGCAGCGGACTCATAATCCGTCAGGTCGTGGGTTCGAGCCCCACCTGCCCCACTCCGCCGACTGTTTCTACAGGTCAGAGCCTTGCGTGCTTGCGTCGGCAACGTCTTCCAAGATCATTGTGCCCGGAAACGTCGACGCCTGCGGTGACCGCGGCCTCGCAGACCTGCGGAACGTGGCTGATGCGGCACCCGTCGAACGCGCATGCAGCTGGTGTCGGCTGCCGGTTTTCGGCGGTCGCCTGTCGATGGCTTGTTGCACGCCAGGCGTTCGCTTGCGCAGACTTCCGAAAAGTTCAGAACTGGCGCCATGGTTGCGGCGACAGAGGTGCAGTGGAGCGAGCTCCAGAGGGATGCCAAGAGTGTGGCCAAGCTCGTCGACGATGTAGTTCAGGTGCGCGTGAGGCGTCGTGACGGCGTGCCGCTCCTGCTCGCAGCCGGGCGATTGAAGCGCCCTCGTCGGGTGCCACGAACAGATGGTCGCAGTGGGCGGCGGTGCCTGACAGGCCCCGCTCGTCGCAACGGGTCGCGGCGGTGAGCTTCGGCTCGACTTTCTTGAGCCGGTCGCGGTCAATGTCGATCATCCTCGCCCGTCGAGGACCCGCCCGGTGCTGATCCCGGGCGGGCCGAGCGGCCCGCTGAGCCGGTTGACGCCCTGCCGCTACTCCCCGACCCAGAAGTTGAGTTCGCGCAGCGCCGGGCTGTCCGCTTGTAGGTATCCGTGCTGCCAGTTGTCGCCGTCGACCAGTCCCTTCCACCGCTCGGCCGGTGGCTGCAGGTGCCGGCGGAACCGCCACCGGTACTGGTTGTAGACGGCCATGACGTTGGTCGCGTAGGCGGCGGCCAGGGCGGGGGCGTTCCGGATGATCAGCAGGTTCTCGTCGTTGGTCCCGCTGGCCTTGGGGCCCAGGTTGTGCGAGCCGGTCAGCACCACGGGATCGGGCCCGAGCGGGTCGACCAGGATGACCTTGCTGTGCACCATCGCGAACGCGCGGTCCAGCTTCTTCAGCTCCTCGCGGAAGAAGGTGGTGGGCGCGTCGATGGCGGCGGGCAGCACCACCTCGAAGTCGGCCTTCTGGGTGTTCTGTTGGTCGAACAGGTGCACCGGGTGAGCCGTGGTGCCGGGGTCCTGGTTGAGCACCCCGCGGATGTAGAGCCGCTCGCCGTCCCGGCCGGCCCGGGCCAGGTCGAGGATCGTGTTCAGCAGGGTCTGCTGCGGTCCGGGGTTGAACATCAGGAACAGGACGGCTCGCTGGGCCGCGGTGATGATCTCGCGGCCGTCGGCGAGATCGGCCTGCTCGACGGTGGGGGTGAACCACAGCCGCACCCGGGCGGGATCGGCGGGGACGTCGCGGGGCTTGGTGTTCTCCTCCCGCAAGGTCTGCGGGGTGGCGTCGCCGGCGTCGCGCAGCAGGTCCCACTGTCGCCGGTATTCGCCGGCCAGCTCCCCATCGTCGATCAGGACCGAGTTGTTGGCCTGAGTGCACAGCCCGGTCATGGTCCAGTTCTGGCTGCCGGTCCACACCCAGCGCGGCGCCTCGCCGTGATCACAGATGACGAGGAACTTGTTGTGCCCCAGGGCGCGCGGTGAGCACATCCGATCGTGCAGGTCGACCTGCCCGCGCAGCGCGGTGCGGGCGGCGGCGTTCTGGTCGTCCCCCGCCGTCTCACGCTGCCGTTGGCCAGCACGACGTGCGCGCGTGGGCCGAGCCCGGTCAGGGCGGCCAAGAGCTGTGGATCATCGAGTTCGTAGAGGGCGGCGTAGACGTGCCGTTGCTCGCGGGCCGCCGAGGCCAGCACGTCGAACAGCCGGGAGCCGAGCGGCCCGGCGAGGTAGTCCCGGAACGCGTCGCCCGGGGTCTCGATCACCGTCTCCAGCTTCGTGTTCTGCAGGTCGTGGCCGGTGACGCCCAGCCGCCGCGACACCCACTGCGCGGCCACGATCCCGCGGTTGAACAGGGCTTCGATCCCGGGGGAGACCTCGTGGCTGAGCGTCAGCTCGTCCGTCCACTCGCTCGCCGAGCCCGGATCCGGGCGCAGGTTCTGCTTGTTCGGGCCCACCATCGCCAAGACGCGGTACTGCAGCGCGTCGCCGGGGTTGGCCATGTAGTCCGTCCACTGGTACTTCTGGATCGGCCAGTTGGTCGACGCGCGGCGCTCCCCGTCCGTGGCCTGATCGTCCTCGAAGCCGACCCAGGTGCTGACCGTCTCCTCGATCCCATTGCGGCGCCGCAACAAGGCGAAGCCGCGACAATCGGATATGAAGCCGTCAGGTTTCCAGGCAATAAAGACATCGTCACCGTTGTGGTAAACCCGGACCTTCATTCACGGTCCCCCATTCAGGTGCGAATTAGGGCTGTCGCATTCCGCGCCGGCCCCGGATGGCGGAGCGCTTCCCCCGAATGTTCGTTCCGGTTCCACTTGCGGGCGGTGCACACCACTGGGCTGAGCGGCAGGTTGTGACCGAGAGATGAACCGGCGAAGCGTGTGCCCACGGGTTGCTAGATCGTCTGCGAGGGCCCGGCGGAGCGTTCTTGAGTGCTGGTGCATGGGCTGGCTTCGATCGGCAATCCTCGAACAGCCTTCACCTGGACGGATCGTCAATCAGTAGCTCAATGCATGCATCGGTGAGCATTCGGTTGCACGAACAAGAGGTCGAATTTCAGAATCCTGATCGAAAGCCGTGATGCACAGGTGCAACGATCCTCCTGAATTCACGTGGTTTCAAGTGATATCTGGTGACCTGGTTACTAGACGGATCTTGGGGCCGTCAGTTGGACGCCGCCCTGGATGCAAATGGCGTAGTCGCGGGTGCTCCTACTCCGGACTCAGGTAGGGGGCAAGTAGTAGAAGTGCGTACTGACTCCGAACCATGACGCGCGCATGCACGGCGACAAGCGCGCCCGCTCGGAGCTCATCAGCCGGTCCGGGTAACGGTCAGGGTCACGGCTCCGGAGTTGTTGCCGTAGAAGCCGAGCGCGTCGTTGGGATAGGCGTAGAGGTAGCCGGGCCGGTCGGGGTGGGCGGCGCCGGCGGCGCCGAGTGCGAGCGTGTCGTCGGGTTCGACCCTGGTCGTCGCCTGTGGCGGTCGTGCGCCCGCGATCGGCACCGTTCTCTCGTTGGCCACCCGCCCGACCAGGGACATCCAGGGCAGGTCGTTGTCCCGTCGGGTCCCGAGGAGCTCGGCCTTGTCGTTGTTCAGGACGGTCCGCAGCCGGTTCTCGATCCGGTCGACGATCCCGGCGAACGTGCCGCCGGACAGGTGCCACATCCCGGTCTCGCCTTCGGGGCCGCTGGAGTTCCCCGCGCTGGACCACCGGCCCGTCGCGGAGAACTTGTACTCGCCGGCGTCCAGGTAGAGACCGGTGTCGGTCCAGGCCCGGTCGGCGTAGACGATGGCCGTCGCGGTGTCGCCTACGGCCGGGGTGACGGTGGCGCGGTAGCCGGTGCGCCGCTGGCGCTCGTGGGCCGAGTCCGACACCGTCGGGTCCGGATGGGCCGCGTCGATCCGCGGGACCGCGCGGGGCCGGGGCTGGTAGCCGATCTCGAGGACGGCGCCCTTGAGGCCGGTGTCGAACCCGTGCGCGCGGCCCTGCGGCGAGGGCGCGAACCCGTCGATGAGCCCGAGGTCAAAGGCGAGGCCGACCGCGGCGGTCGCCTCGTGGGTCATCCACTCCAGCGCTACGTCGCTGAGCTGCTTCTCGGGGTGGCCGCCGCCGACGTCGCAATGATCGCCGGGGAACCAGACCTGCCGCATGTCCTGGCCGGGCGCGGGATCCTTCCACAGGGTGGGCCGGAAGGGCCCGCGGATCTCGTCGAGGGAGAGGGCGTGGCGCGCGTGCGGGATGCGTGGGTCGAGCTCGACGTCGAGGAACTCGTAGCGCTCGCGGGAGTGCAGCAGGTCGGGAACGCCGATGTAGGCCGGGATGCCCAGGGCGCCGACGGTGTCCCAGACCCCGATGAACTCGATCGGGATGTCATTGTCGCCGGCGGCGTAGGCGAACTGCAGGTCCGCGCTCCAGGTGTCATCGACGGGCGTGTCACGTAACGCCCGGTAGCGGGCGTACGCGCGGCGCACGGCCGCCGTCCGCTCCCGCTCGTCCAGGCCGGTGCCGTCGACCAGCCCGATCCGGCCGATCATGCCGGCGAGGCTGCGGGCGGTGTAGGCGCCGCGGCTGAACCCGAACAACGAGATCCGGTCGCCGGCCCGGAACGTCTCGACCAGCCAGCCGTAGCCGTCGAGGATCGCCTCGTCCAGACCTGCCCCGGTCACCCCGGCCCGCAGCTTCGCGGCCCCGATCCACGACGCGCCGACCCCGGGCACGTAATGCGCCGGCGGATCACCGGCCGGCGCGACGAACGCTGTCGACAGCCTCCACACATTGCTGTCCGCGATCCGGCCCTGCCAGGTGCCGTCGAAGCACACCACCAGATGACGCATCAGACCCCCCAAGCCGACAACAAGACCCAGCCTCTCCGACCTGGGGGGCAGGGGGCAGGGGGCAGAAGTACGTAGTGCGCGCGCCGGAATCAGCGGTGTACGTCCACGGCTCACGGGCGTCGGAGACATCACTCGAGATTGCATCGTGCTGAGCTCGGCCCCTGTGCCGGACACGTTGTCCGGCACAGGGGCCACGTTCACGTTGGCCTTCGGGCCCATGCCGAGAGCAGGGGAGAGGTCGCCACATCTAGGTGCCCGGTGCGGATCGCGGCGAGGTGAGCAGCGATGTCGTCGGCGCTGGCCAGTCTCTTCGAGATCAGGGCCGCCCGCACCTGGGTGAGGTTGGCGATGTCGAGTGCGCCGGCATCTGATGAGGCCACCGGGAAGTATGCGTCCGCGCCTACGTCGGTGAGGCCTTGCGCGCGGAGACGCCGCGGCAGCGTCCGTGCAAACTCCAGATCGGCGCCGCGCTGGGTCAGCAGGGTGCGCAAGCCATCGCGCAGCTTGTTGGCTTGGTGGTGCTCGGGTAGATAGGCGTCCAAGCAGGCGAACGGTTGTACTTGGTCGAAGTCCTCGATCAGCAACCAGCCACCGGGGCGCAGCGAACTCGCCATTCGCTGTAGAGCGGTGTCGCGGGCGGGGAGGTGGCTCAGCACGAGTCGGGCGTGCACCAGGTCGAACACACCATCCGGTGGGTCGTCGAGCACCACGTCATGACGTTGGACCTCGACACGCGCATCGAGTCCGCGGGTGATCCGGCTGGTGTCGATGTCGGTGGCCAGGACCTGCCCGTTCGGCCCGGCCCGGGCGGCCAACCAGTTGGGCACCGACGCTCCGCCGGCGCCGACTTCCCAGCAGCGCCAGCCTCGGTCGATCCCGAGTCGATCGACGTGACGGAACGTGCCCGGGTCGAACAACGCCGACAGCGCGGCAAAACGCAGCTCCGCCTCGTCGGCCACGTTGGCGAACAGATAGTCCTGGCTGCTCATCAGGTCTCCGATACGGTCATGCCGGTAGTGCCGCCCGCGACGACTTCTGGGTCGACCTACCTTGACGGATCTGCCCATGAGACGGCGGTAACCCGCACTGGTCGCGAAGGCGGAGAGACCAACTTGTCGGGCATGGCAGGACCTCCACCTGTCGCCAGCCTGGGGGACGTGTGCGTGATCAGGTAGGGCTGACCGTTCGGCTGTGGCGGTCACGGCGAGCGTCGACCCGGGCCGGCCGCCGCCGGTGACGAGGACGCGCCCGTCGGCGAGCAGCGCCGTGGCGGGGACGTCCGGGCATAGTGCGCGTCGTTGGTTCGGGTCCACAGCCCGGTGGCGTCGTCGTAGAGCTCGGCGTAAGGCAGCAGGCGTAACGCGGCACCCGCGGTGGACGACACGCCTTCATGGCACGATCGTCGCAGCCGGCGCAGGCGCGCAAGGTCTGAACTTCACGCTCCTCGCGATCCCGAACCTCGACGCCTACAAGCAGGCGATCGCTCGGGCGTTCCGCAGCGACCGCGCCGGAACGGTGATGGGCTATGTGTTGCTCGCTCTACTGTCGCTCGCCGCTGGATTGGGCGCATTGCTCTGGCCCGGGATCACCGCCGTCGTACTGACCGTCTGGGTGGTGGTGTGGGCGTTCCTCACCGGGGTCGTCGAGGTCGCTCTGGCCTTCCGCCGCGGCGAGAAAGCCGGGGAGCGCGCGGCCAGGGCGTTCGGCGGCCTCGTGTCGATCGCGCTCGGCGTGGTGCCGGCATCCGCCCGGACAGTCGGTGGCCAGGGCGGACCAGGCAGGAGTACAGCGGACCGCGGCTCGTCCGCCCTGGCACCGAGTCATCTGCTGCTGAGACCCGCCACCAGGTTCACAGCGGAGGCGAGGATTCCGGTGCCGAACAGGTAGGACAGCAGACCGTGACGCAGCGCGGTTCGGCGGATGTCCTTGGACCGTAGCGGCGTGTCGGAGACCTGGAAGGTCATCCCGATGGTGAACGCAAGGTAGGCGAAGTCGCCAAAGGTCGGCGGATCGGGCTCGTTGAAGTCGATGCCCCCTTCGGCTCCGGAGTAGTACAGCAGGGCGTAGCGCAGCGCGAACACGGTATGAACCACGGCCCATGACAGCGCCAGCGACGCAACGGCGAGCGCGATCCGGAGTAATTCCTCAACGCCCTGATTCTGCCCGGCACGGGCCAGCACGAAGCCGACGGCGACCAGGCTGGCGACCGAGGCTGTCAGCAGGAGCACATCGGTGATCCTCCGGTCCGGGTCGGCGGTGGTGGCTCGAGCCGCAGTCTGCGCGGCATCGCGGGGACCGATGGCGGTCCACAACCAGATCAGGTACACCACCGCGGTCGTGTCCCACCCGATCAGCAACCCCAACGGAACCGAGATGACCAGGGCGGTGGGCACGGCCACCGCCACGCCGACCAGGAAAGCGACGCCCACCTCCGTCCGCGCCGAGAGCCCGCGTCGACCGACAGGCCCCACGGGACGGCCCATACGTGCGTTCACGTCGACAGCCTCCTCAGGTCTCAATTGCCCACGATCAACCGAAGCGTAGGGGCAGATTGAGCGGCCACACTTGTTCGCTGCGCCTGACAATTCCGCGTCCATTGGTGCGCGCATCCGATGCGAGTCGTCGCCGTACGTCACCGCCCTGCCGTTTGCCCGTTTTGCCCCTCGGCTTCGCCCGCCTCGGATCGATATCTCGTCCGCCGTAAATTTGATCAATTTCGTCGGTCGCATCGGTGTCGATCGGTTGTCCCAGCTGGACATCAACGCCACGCATCTTGTCTGTGCCTGGCAGGGTTCATCGAACTCGCCGCGGAACAGGACGCGCTGCGGCGGGTAGCACTCCTGGTCGCTCGCGCGGCGCCACCTGCGGAGACGTTTGCTGCAGTCACCACCGAGGTCGGGCGGCTGCTGGACGTCGATGCGACGGCGATGGGCCGCTACCCGCACCGCCTCGGGAAGGGCGGTGCGCAGCGCTGAGGCGTAGCCGCGGTAGGGAGCCCAGCGCGGCCACCTCGACCGTGGCCCGCCAGGCGGGCTCGCGCGATCTGGTCGCTGGTCTCGGTCCACGTCCGCCGCCGGCACACCGGGTGCGCGCACCGCCACACCCCCTTGATCCACACCAGCGTCACCGGGCGACCGCCCGTGGGCAGGTCCCGCACCCAGCACGGCCGATGATCATGCAACTCGGCCACCGCGCCGCAGTCCGAGCAGCCCACCAGATCGGCGGTGGTCTCGACCGCCTACTCGAGTTCGCCGTCGTAGTCCGACACCGCCAACACGACGAACCCGGGCATGCCCAACATCGCCGCTGCCGCGGCACCACGCTCTCGTTCCACCTGGGGCCTCCCAACTCCGTGTCCTGAACACCACGGATCATGAGGCCCCAGGCCCATGTTCAGGCCCCGGCGGAAGATCGAGTCCTACAGCGGCACACCATGCTCAGCTACGATGAGCCTGTAAAGGTCGGCGATACGGCCACAGCCATCCTGCGATTTCCAGGCGGCTATATCGCGGAGATCCACTCCTGAGCCTGATAACCGCGCGATCTTGATGTGGCCGCGTCGCGCTCGCGTCCGGGGTTCGTGGCCGCGTTCGCCCGCGCGAATCAGTCCTTCATCTCACGGGAGGCGGGGTTCCGGCCGCGCTCGCGGCGAGCGCCGGGTCCCACTGGCAGAACGCGCAGGCATGTTGGAACGCCGAGCGGGCAAACTCCAGCGCGGCGGCCTCTGGGTCGGTCGCCGCGCGGACGTCGTCCCAGTCCAGGATGTACTCGCCCAGGTCCGCGTCCCAGCGGGCGCCCGCAGGCGGTGTTCGGGCCTGACCAAAGCCAGGAGGCGCCGGATGGGCATAGGCGTAGAAGGCAGCCCTCTCGTAGCGCGGGTCACCGGGCCACCAGCCGACGGCGACCTCTTGGGCATCCATAGCGTTGCGCATGATGAAGTCATCCGAAGGTGGCTGCGCGGGTTGCCCGGAGAACAGGTTCACCGCCAGGTCGAACGAGCCCCACCAGGCGTTCACCGGTGTCGACCGGCCGCGGTAGGGGGCGCGGAACGCGGCGAGCACCAGCGCGGCCTGGGTCGCGGCGGCGAAATAGTCGCCAACCTGAGCGGGGTCGTAGTGGGTGTGCTCCTGGTCCTCGGTCAGCGGCACGCTCCAGGGCACCTCCTGGGGTGTCGGATCGATGTCCACCGGCCCCGCGAGGCGGTGCACCGCCGCGAGCACGTCCGAGGCCACCTCGCCGACCGACCGGTCCGGGGTCAGCGGGATGCGCTCGGCCTGCCCGCCGCTGTGCTCGACCACCGCCTGATGTGCCCGCAGATCCAGCCCGGCGACCAGCGATCCCGAGCCGTCCGGGGCGGGCAGCGAGGCGGTCTCCCACCCGCGTGCCGTCAGCCGCAGCGCCGCGTGCTGCAGCTGCGGTTCCGGCGGCGCGAGACTGACCGCGAGCTTGCCCAGAACCTGGACATGTCCATGCAGCGTGTCGCACGTCGCGGCCCACTGCCGGTAGGAACACCCCGGCCATCTCGAAGACACCAGGACAGCGTACTGGCCGGTCGCGTGCGTGAGAGCCAAAGTCGGGGGATCGGCGGGAAGGCGGGTTCGCGGGGGATGTAGTTGGTCATGATGCCGCTCCGAAGGCGTGGCCGGCCCAGTCGGCGAAGCTGGTCCAGCTGAGGTGAGGGTGGGCGCCGCGCAAGGCGGTGATGTCGACCCGGTAGCCGGGTCCGTTCAGGAACTCCCACATGGCATGCATGTCCAGGTCGCCGATCGCGTCCAGCGGCACGGGCTCGTACCGCACCGGGCGACCCAGCGCGCCGCTCAGGGCGGTGGCCATCTGTGCGGGCGTGGGCGCGTCGCTGGCCAACTCGATGCGTCTGCTCAGGTACCGGTCGGGATGGGCGAGAACCTCGGCGGCGAAAGCGCCGAGGTCGGGTCGGGCCAGCTGCTGCAGTGGCCGTTCCGACGAGAGCGGCAGCTCGAGCACCCCGGCGAGGATCTGGGCAGCTCCCCCGAGGGTGTACGGCCTTGCTGTCGAAATGCGGCACGCCAGTGTGTTGGGTGGCCCCGGCCACCGAGCTGAACAGCAGATGCGGCACTCGCGCCTGGCGCGCCGCGGCCACGACGGCCCGCCCCTGGCGGACCTCGGCGTGCACGCCGGCCTCGAACGGCGTCGTCAGCGCGAACACCCCGGACACGCCTTGCACTGGGCCTACAGATCGTGCTGCAGCAGATGCTCACCAAGCAGGAACTGACCAGCTGGGGTTGGCGGATCGCCTTCGCGGTCGGCGCGCTCGGCGCAGTCGTCGTGATGTATCTGCGCCGGGGCATGGACGAGTCGGCCAGCTTCCGCGCCGAAGCTGAGCGTGAGGACCGGGCGGAGTCGCGGGGCAACCTACGCGTGCTGCTGCGCCACCCACGGGAATGCCTCCTGGTGGCGGGACTGACCCTAGGCGGCACAGTCGCCTTCTACACCTACACCACGTACCTGCAGAAGTTCATGCAGAACACGTCCGGCATCGAGACCAGCACCGTCACCTGGATCAACTTCGTCGCGTTGCTGGTCTTCGTGATCCTGCAACCTGTGGCCGGCAGCTTGTCCGATCGGATCGGGCGCCGCCCGCTGCTGCTGTTCTTCGGCATCGCCGGGACCCTGTTGTCGGTGCCGCTGTTGACCATCCTAGCCGGGACGAGCAACCCGATCCTCGCGTTCCTGATCATGCTCGCCGCGCTGGTGATCGTCACGGGTTACACCTCGATCAACGCCGTGGTGAAGGCGGAGCTGTTCCCCACGAGGATCCGTGCGCTCGGCGTCGGGCTGCCCTACGCGCTGACCGTCGCGATCTTCGGGGGTACGGCGGAGTACATCGCGTTATGGCTCAAGCAGATCGGCCACGAGTCGTGGTTCTTCTACTACGTCGCCGGCTGTGTCCTGGTATCGCTGGTCGTGTACGTGACGATGCGCGAGACCTCGGAGGCGTCAACGCTGGACGCGGACGAGGTGAGGATGCGCAACGAGCGGAGTTGACCGGCGGGCGCCGGGCATCCGCGCAGCACTGCGGGCGCCTGAGATGCTGGCTCGGCGACGACAGCCGGGGTGGTGGTCCTGTTGCTGCAGAGCCTGGCGCCATTGGTTCGACGCGGCTCGGGGCAGGATCCGGGCCCGGCTCGGTCAGGTGGCCGCCGGAGGCGCATAGACCTGTACGGCGCCGTCGACCTCCCGGGTGGCGAACTGTGGCAGGGGAGCGGGCGCGACGGGCAGTTGGTGGGTGAGCAGCTCGCCGGTCACAGCGAAGACGGTGGTGTGGCAAGGGCAGTCGAGCCGCCGGGAGGTCGCGTCGAGCTGCAGGCGGCAGCCCTGGTGCGTGCACGAACCGGAGACCGCCCGCACCGCGCCGTCGGTGCGTTGCACGAACCCGGTGACGGTGCCGAGGTCGAAGGCCCGGACCGCGCCGTCGGGTACCTGGTCACTGGCCGCCACTGTGCGCCAGTCCCCGTGGGTCGGCATCAGCGTGTCCGCAGCCCGGCCCGTGTCCGGCCCGGCGTCCTTGCGGCCGGCGGTCAGGGTGTGGTCGACGACCGCGCCCGCCGCCGCCGCGGCCGCGATCGCCGCGCCTTGCGCGACCATGCGCCGACGGCCCACGAGGGGGGCGACGCTCCTGGTGGGCTCGACGTCGGCGAGATCGGCGGCCAGCCGCCTGTGAAGGTCGGCGACGAACTCCTCCCGCGGCACATCGCTGCCCGGCCGCGCGGCCCGCAAGCCGATCGCGGTGCGGAGGTCGGCGATGTCGCTCGGCTCCGCGCGAAAGCGGCGGGGCCGTCGTCCGCGCAGCAGGTCCTCGACGTACCGGCCCAGCCCGCGCTCCCTCATCCGTCCACCTCCTGCGCTACCTGCGCGGCTCGACGCAGTGCCCGATGCTGCAACACCTTCGCGTTGGCGACACTCAGGTCCAGGGCGGCCGCGGCCTCGCGTACCGAGTAGGAATCGAGGAATCGCAGCTCGAGGATGCGGCGGTACCGGTCGGGCAGCGCGCCCAGGATCGCCGCGATCCGGCCGGGGGCCTGCGAAGGGACCGGTGGATCGGCGAACACCGTCTCCGTGTGCTCGTCGTCGATCGTCGTCACCTCTCTTCCCAGGGTGCGCCGCCAGTAGTCGGCCAGCACCGTCCGAGCTGTGGCCAGCAGATATGCCCGTACCTCCCCGACGCTGGCAGACATCCGCAGCGGGCGAAGCGCCGCCACGAACACCTCCGCCGTCAGATCCTCCGCATCGGGCCGGTTGCCCACCTTCGCGAACATCAACCGGTACATCCGGTCGATGTTGTCCCGGTACACCGCCTCCCAGTCCGGGTAGACCTCGTCGGTCACCACACCCCACTGTGGCGCACCCGCAGATGGCTCACCAGCCTCGACGTCGACGACGGCGCAGGTCGCGAACGGAACGTCCGGCGGACGGCCCGCACCTGGGCTGCCGGCCCACCACCCACCCCCGAACCCTGCCCCTGCCGAGGAGTGCGCCACCGCATCCGTCGATGGCGAGGCCGCAGGGTTGCACCGCGCGAATTCTCAGCACTGCTTTCGAGGTCGAGGGACCTGCGCGTCACCGGAGACGGCGCGCGAGCAGCGTCGTGCGGGTGGGACGGCGTCTCAGCATCGGACCGGCAGCGGCGCGTCGGTGAAGTCGGTGAGCTGCCGGCGGAGCGCGCGCAGGGCGTAGTACAGCCTGGACCGCACGGTACCCGCCGGAACGCCGAGCTCGGCGGCGACCTGCTCGGCGGGGGCGTCGTGGTAGTAGATCTCCACCAGCACCTGCCGGTGAGCGGGGGACAGCTGGCGGAGTGCCCGGGCGAGCATCCCGCGGTCCAGCATGTCCTCGTAGCCGCCGTCGACCTCCCGGTCCATGAGGGTGTCGTCGGGCAGGCCGACCGGGCGCGCCCGGGCAGCCCGGGCGGCGTCGATCAGGACGTGGCGCAGCACCTGCCGCAACCACGGCCGCAGCGGCCGCTCATCGACCTGCAGACGAGGCAGGTTGCGCCACGCGCGGAGGAACGTTTCCTGGACGGCATCCTCGGCGGCCGGCCGGTCGTCGGTGAACCACTCGGCGTAGGCGAGCAGCGCTGCCGCATGGTCGCGGTAGAGGACACGCAGTGCGTCCCCGGAACCGGCGGCGTCGGGCCGGACCGGGGCGGTCCGGACGTGGAGGGTGCCTGCGGGAGGTCGCAGCGGACGGGTGAGAACCGTGGTCATGCCTACTAATACGTGTAGTAGTTACACCGCGTTCAACCCTGCCCTGTCGCTGGGGGTGGCGCCGCGTCGGCACGACGACCCTCCGACGAGCGGGCCCGAGCGAGACGTGAACGCCGACCGGCTACTAGGCGTGTTAGTAGGTGGGGGTGGCGCCGCCGGTGGGCCGCGCACCCTCGATAGGCGAACGCCCGGACAGGAGGAACGTCCATGAAGCGCAGGTACATCCTCGCAGGCGCCATCGCGGCGACGGTGCTGGCCGGCGGCGTCGGGCTCGACGCGGCGCTGTCGGGCCACGGCGGCCCGTCCTCGGCGGTCTACGGCGCGGCGCCGGCAGCGGCGACCGGGATCGGTGTCGCGACGCTGGCGCCGGGGACCGCGCTGGTCGACGGCACCGGCCACGCCTTGTATTTGTTCGAGGCCGATGCCGGCACCACCTCCACCTGTACCGGGCCGTGCGCGCAGGTGTGGCCGCCGCTGGTCACCCACGGCACCCCGTCGCTCGTGTCCGGCGCCGTGCAGGCCCGGCTGTTCGGGACCGCTCCGCGGGCCGACGGCACCCAGCAGCTCACCTACAACGGCCACCCGCTCTACTCGTTCGCGGGCGACAAGGCCCCTGGCGAGGCCCGCGGGCAGGGCCTCGACCAGTTCGGCGCCGCCTGGTTCGTGGTCACCCCTGCCGGGGACAAGATCGATTCCAAGAGGTCACCTGAGACGAGCCCGGCGCCCGCGCCTGTTCCGCCCGCGCCCGCGCGCTCGGCCAGCGGCTATGGCTACTAGACCACCCGGAGAAGGTCGCCAACCCCGCTGCCGCGTGCTGTCAGGGTTCCGTGAGGACGACCGGGGCGACGCGCTGCCCGTCTCCTCACCGCGTCGATTCCGGGCCCTTCCCTGGCCTGGCTCGGCTTCCGCGGACTCGGCGCGCTGCTTTCACCCCGGCCCCTCGGGACCTGGCTCCTCGCCCGCCGGACGGGTGTGGCCCGCGCTCACTCCGAGGCTGACGGTCGATGCTCCGGCGGCTGCCTGCGGCGGCTAATGCAGCGCGACGAGGGCGGGCGCCGTCGCGAGGGCGAGTGGCGCCACGGTCACGGCCACGACGGCCGCGCGCATCAGGGTCCGGCGCCGGCGGGGCAGCTGGTCCGGCGGGCACAGGAGGCGATGGATCCGGGCGGCGGCGTCGGCTCCGGTGGAGGTCGGCGTCGCGGCCGGCCGGATCGGGGCGCCGCCTGCTGTACTTCCTCCCGCGGAGGTGACGGCGACCAGCGCGCTTGCGAGCACCCGTGGCTCGTGATGATCCGCGGCGAGCTCGTCGGCGTCCATCTCGAGGAGCCGGCCCACCCGGGCGGGGGCCTCCCGCAGCATCGGCACGATGGGCATCGCGGCGGCGGCGAGGGCCGCTGTGACCTGCCAGCGGTGATGCCGGGCGAGCAGGTGCGCGTTCTCGTGGGCGAGCACGGCGCCGAGTTGCGGCTCGGTGAGGAGATCGATGGCCCCACTGGAGACGACGACGGCCGGGTGCCGGCCGGCGATGCTGTAGGCGACGGCCCCGGGGCAGTCGAGCACCATCGCCGGGAGGTCGGGCCGACGGTGGCCCACCAACCTGACCAGCAACTGGTGGCGGCGTCCCTGCCTACGCCGCCGGCGTGCGACCCGGCCCGCGGCCCACGCGATGCGCGCTGCGGTGGCCACGGAGAGGACCTGCCCCGCCGTGATGACCCCGGCTGCGCCCGGCGTGCCGTAGGCGGCGCGCAACCGGGCGAGGCAGGCGCCGATCAACTGGCCGAGGTCGGTGGACAGGGCGCTCGCGGGCAGCGCGATCGTTACGCCGGCCAGGATGAGCGCGACGGGCACCGACCAGGCCGCGGCGAGCACCGCCGCGGCGCCCAATCGTGGCGCCCGCAGCGGCCAGACCGCGCGGCGGAAGCCGGCCGGGCCGGCAAAGCCGACCACCATCGCGTAGAGGATCAGGGTGCCGCCGACGGTCACGACGCCGTCCCCGGGCGGTGCCCCTCGGGCGCCTCGCGCAGCGCCGCGGCGAGGGCCGCGGCATCCTCCGGGTCGATCTCCTCGACGAAGCGCGCCAGGACCCCGGCCCGGTCATCGCTGACCGCCAGAGCCTCGCGCATGAGCAGGGCGGTGTAGGACTGTCGGCTGAGCACCGGCTGGTAGCGCCAGGCCTGGCCGTCGCGGCAGCGCCGCAACCATCCCTTGCGGTGCAGGTTTCCCAGCACCGTCATGACGGTGGTGTAGGCGGGTGTTCGCTGTGGGCGCATGAGGTTGACCACGTCGCGCACGAGCAGCGGGCGTTCCGCGGTCCACAACCGGTCCATCACCGTGGCCTCCAGGTCACCGAACGGGCGTGATCGGCGCAGGGACGGCATCGGGCACCTCCGGACTCGGCAGAGCGGGGGACCGACGGCCTCCCTACCCCTTCACACGGTCCGGGACCCCCAGGTGTTCATCACAGCACCGGTGCACCCTCTGCATGAGGGTCGCTTTGGGATACGGGGAGGGGTTACAGGCGTCACGGGCCGGACGGGACGACGGAACCCACGGCGAGCTGGATGACGCCGTGGGCCCCGGCGGGATGTCATCCGGGTGGCCACCGACCCCGCTCCGTCGGCGAGGGCCGGGCAGCGGGCGGGGAAGGCGACCGGGAACCTGAGTCAGCCGGTGGTGGGCTGGTGCAGATCGCCGAGCACCAGCCTGGCGACCTGGCCGCCGAGCTGTTGCCCCGCTTGGTGGTCGATCCGGGTGTGCTGCCCGGCCCAGATCCGGCTGAGGCCGGCCTCGTCGGCGGCGGCCGCGAGGCTGTCGAAGCTGCGGGTCACCCCGGGGTCGGCCGCCGAGGTGACCGCGACCGCCTGGTGGGCGCCGTAGAAGGCGGTCAGCGCGGTGGCAGCCGCCTCACTGAGCGCGCTGTGGGCACCGGGGTACGACGGATCGGCGGCAGTCGGGGTCAGCGGGTTCCACGTCGGATCGCCGACGATGCCCGGATTGCCGGCGGTGGCGCCGAGCTGGATCGCGGTGACCGGTCGCCAGACGTGGTCCTGGTACTTCGTGTTGTACATCGCGATGGTCGTGTCGGCCAGCGACAGGTCCATGGCCGAGAACACCCCGGTCGCCTGCGCCAGGCTGGCGTGCCGGTCGGCGGTCAGCTGCTGTGCGACCTGGTTCCAGGTGTTCCACACCGGCGAGGCGCTCCAGAACTTGCCGGCCACGGTCTCATCCGGGGTGCGGGTGGTGCTGGAGTCGCGCCCGAGGTCCTTCACCTCGTTCAGCGCGGTCGCGTACGCGGCGCTGCTCACCGGTGGCGGCGCGGCCGGACTGAACTGGTTCGCGTTGTCGAGCAGGAACGGGGTGACCGATCCCCAGCCGGTGTACATCGGCGCGGGGAACTTGGGCGGGGTCTGCCGGTAGTCACCGGGCGCGGTTCCGGCCACGAACGGCGCCGCAGCCGCCGACGAGCCGTCCGAGGACCGCAGCGTGACCATCTGACGGGCCGCCGCCGCTCCGACCCCGACACCGTCCTGCTTGGCCTGCCCGTCGGGCATGCCGGCCAGCTCGCCGCTGAGCTGGGTGTCCAGACCGGCGTGCATCGAGGGGTACAGGGCGACGAGGACGTCGTGCGCGGCCTGGTCGGCCGCGGCGTCGGGGCGGGCGCCGCTCGGCGCGGGCACTGCGGACCGGTAGGCCGGCGCCGCGTGGGTGATCGAGACGACCGCGTTGTACTCGGCGGCCTGCAGCATGGCGAAGCTGCGGGTGGGATGGACGGTGCCCGGCTGGACGTTCGGGGCGCCGAGGATCGAGATCAGCTGCCGATTCCAGTCGATCACCGACTGCCCGGATCCGGGGGTGTCCGCGGGGCCCGCGGTCGGCACGCCGCTGCTGGACGTCGCCGCCAGGGCCGGAACGGCGATGCCCGCCGCGACGGCCGCTGCGACCAGGGTGACGAGTGTTGTGGTTCTCCTGCGCATGCCTGCAGTCCTGCCGATCGTGTCGGGTCGGCGCGAGTTCCCCCACGCCGGGCGCCGGGGACGAGGTGCCGGCGCACGTCACTAGCACGGGTGGCGAACCCCGTCTGTTCATCGGGTTGGCGGCGCGGAGCCGGCTGAACATCCCCGGGCTACTATCCGTTTTAGTAGACATGACCACGTCTCTTGCCCGTTCGCTGCGACTCCCGGCGGCCACCGCCCACATCCCCTTCCGCAGGCCAGCACCCGGGATGCCGCCCCCGCTGCGCCGCCACGCCATTGACCAGGCCCCGGATGAGCCGGGCGCGACCGGGAGCGGACGGCGATGACGAACACGGCCTACCGCGAGATCCCGAGCGGCGGGATGGCTCGGTCGGTGAAGCTCGCCGCGCTTCCGCTGGCCTTCGGCGGGCGCGCGGCCGCGGGCTGGGGACGGCGGCTGGCCGGCGCCGACGCCGACGCGGTCTCGGCGGTGGCTACGGCGCGCAATGCCGAGCAGCTGTTCACCGTGCTCGGGCAGCTCAAGGGCGCGGCGATGAAGGTCGGGCAGGCGCTGAGCGTCTACGACGCGATGATCCCCGCCGACATCGCCGAGCCCTACCATCGTGCGCTGAGCCGGCTGCAGTCGTCCGGCCCGTCGATGCCGGCGCGCGTAGTGCACCGGGCGCTCGACGAGCAGCTGGGCGGCCAGTGGCGGCGGCGGTTCCGCGACTTCGACGACGTCCCGGCCGCGGCCGCGAGCGTCGGACAGGTGCACCGGGCGGTGTTGGCCGACGGGCGAGCGGTGGCGGTCAAGATCCAGTACCCGGGCGCCGATCTCGCCCTCGACGCCGACCTGCGCACCCTGGAGCGGTGCTCCCGGCTGTTCACGCTGATCGTCCCCGGGCTCGACGCGCGGGCCGTGATGCAGGAGCTACGCGAGCGGATGCTCGACGAGCTCGACTATCGCGCCGAGGCCGACCGGCAGCGCGCGTTCGCGGCGGCGTTCGCCGGTGACGACGCGCTCGTCGTACCCGCGGTGGTGGCGTCGGCGCCGAAGGTGCTCGTCTCGGAGTGGCTGGACGGGGTCTCGCTGGGCACGATCATCGGGCGTCCGGCCGTCGACGGCGCCGATCAGGCCCGCCGCGACCGGTACGCGCACACCGTCCTGGAGACGATGTTCTCCTCCCCGGCGCGCCTCGGGCTGCTGCACGCCGACCCGCATCCGGGCAACTTCCTGGCACTGGCCGACGGGCGGCTCGCGATGATCGACTATGGCGCGGTCGCGACCCTGCCCGGCGGGATCCCGCCGGTGCTCGCGCGGATCCTGCGGCACGTCGCCGACGCCGAGCCCGACGCGATGATGGACCTGCTGCGCGCCGAAGGCTTCCTCGCCCGGGACGTCGCGGCCGACGACGTGCTGCGCTACATCGGCGCGCTAGGCGATCCGCTCCGTGTCGAGCGGTTCCACTTCCATCGGGCGTGGATGAAGCGTCAGGGCGAGCGGGTGGTCAACCTGCGCGGCCGGGCGTACTGGGAGACCGGGCGCGCGCTGACCTTGCCCGCCCAGTACCTGCTGGTCGTGCGGGTGCTGTCGGGATGGACGAACGCACTGGCCCAGCTCGACTGCACAGCCGCTGCGCGCGGCCTCGCGGAGCGCTGGTTGCCCGGGTTCGCAGACGGCCGAGGCCGGTACGCCGAGGCCGCGGGCACGCGCGCCGGCCGGCCGGCGCCGACCGATCGCCCGATGGTCGAGGCCCCGAGACACAGCACAGCGGCCGGTGGAATCGGGAGGCCGTCATGTTGAGCGAGCGGGAGCGTCGGGTCTTGCGGGAGATCGAGCACCGGGTCGCGGAGACGGACCCCCGGTTCGCGGCGTCCATGCGACGTTCGATATCGGCTCGGGAGCGCCGGGCGGCCCTCCCCTACGACGCGGTCGTCGTGGTCGCCGTCCTGTCCGCTGTGCTGTGTCTGGAGCTGTCGGTGAACGGAGCCGCCGTCGTGGCCGCCGTGCTCGCCGTCGTCATGTTCTTCCTACGACCACGACGCCGTCCGGCCCGGACCGGCCGAGGGCTGTTGCGATGCCGTCGGACCTGGGAGTCGTGACCGCGAACAGACCGGCGATCGTCGCCGGTCTGCTCGGTCTGCCGTTTCGTGCCGTCCTTGGCCTTCGACGCCGAGATCCGCAAGGTCATCTGCTCGACCAACGCGATCGAATCGGTCCACGCCAGGATCCGGCGGGCGGTCAAAGCCCGCGGGCACTTCCCGAACGAGCAGGCCGCCCTCGAGTGCGTTTAGATGGCGATACACCGTTCTCTTGACAATCCCGAAATCCGGAGAGACCTCGCCTCACGGCTGCGCGAAATGGATGACCGGACAGGCGCAGCGCTAGTCGATTTACCGCAGAGTGTTTCGTGGGCCGACAACGATCCGTGGTGTGGGCTGAGTAGGCGCGCTTTTCGGGTGTGGTGCGTAATCGGCCCCGCCGTCGAAGTCGGCTGAGTTCAACGGAGTACGCAGGAAAGGGTAAGCACTCTGATAGGGCTGTCGACTCCTGGTCGGGCCAGGCGGCTTCGGTTCGCTGGTCGATCTCGCTGTTTAGCGCATTCTCGTGAGTGACGAAGTGGCCGCAACGAAGTTCCGCTCGGGGCCCCCGTGGAGGCCTACTCCGCCGCGCCGGACCTCGAGTCGATCCGTGATCGGCTCGACGAGCTCACCGAGCAGCTGCTCGAGCAGCTTCGGTGCCCGCGGGCGGCCACTCCCCGGCTCGCGTTGCTGTGCCGCCGCCCAGGAGCGTTCGCTGCTGCTCCACGCCGGCGATCGGTAACCGACGGTAAGTGCGCGCGCAGCGGAGACCGAAATGCTTGATAGAGACGAACGGGACAAATGAGAGAGCGAGCCGCAGATCAATGCCGCAGATCGTGAGTTCGCCGCCGGTTTGCGGCACGGGCAGCGCCGCCTCCCGCGGACACGTACCCGGACCGCCTGCTGCGAATGATGATCGCGCTGTTGGTGCTGGTCACGGCCGTACTGCTGGTGCTCGGGTTGCCGGCCGGTGCCGGTGCCGTGGCTGCGGTCGCTGCGGGTCTGTGGTGGGGTGCCGGAGCGACCCGTGAGGCCGTGGCGGTGGGCGTAGACGACAGCGTGGCCCCGGTCGGTGATTTCTGTCCGTTCTCACCTATTCGGCCACCGTCAGGACGACCCGGCGGAAATCGGACGGGCGTGGCACGGATCGGTAAAGATTCGGCAAGGTATATGCATTGGAACCCGCGCGGTGAGTTTTCGATCCATCTTTGCACTAACGGGACGAATGGGGCGCATCTGTCACTGAAGAGTCGCCTGTGTCACACCTACGAAATTACTGAGAGCGGGCTCAGTTTCCTGGCGATCAAGAAACGGCGGGGGTACGTTAATTCGGAGGACGCCGAATGGTGTCCGACACCATTCAAAGGAGGAGAAATGAGCGACAACAAGTGGGGCTGGACGCCGGCGAAGAATGACTGGCGTCGCAACGACAAGAACGACCGCAACCGCGACCGCGACCGCGACCGCGACGACCGGGACTACGACCGCAGGTGAGGTCGGAGGGATCTGAGAGGAACTGAGTAGATCCTCGGGACGGCTCCGCCCGACGCCGGGCGGGGCCGTTCCCCGGGTCATGACGGGGGAGTGCGCCGGCGATGACTGAGCCGACTGCCGGTTCGGCTGTGGAGGTCGCCTCGCGGCCGCCAGCACCGGGAGTGCCGCGGCTGTCGGTGACCGGCCTGCTGGTGTCGAGCAACCTGCTCGCAGACACCCCTGCGGTGGGGCTGTGGACGGTCTTCCGACGGTTCTGGCCGGAGACCCGGCCGTTCCGCGGGCGGGTGTGGGCCAGCCTGCTCCTCGTCGCGGCCGGCCCGTTGCTGAGCGCGGCGACGATCTGGTTGTTCAAGATCCTCGTCGACGACGTTCTGACCCCGCACAGCTTCCGCTACTTCCCGGCGCTGGCCGCCGCCTACATCGGGATCTCGGTTCTCGAGGGTGTCGTGTCGTTCGCCGACCGGTACCTGTCCACCTGGGTGGGGGAGCGGTTCGTGCTCAACCTGCGCAGCAGGTTGTTCACCCACCTGCACCGGCAGTCGTCGCAGTTCTTCGAACGCCGCCAACTCGGCGACATCCTGTCCCGGCTCACCGGGGACATCAGTGCGATCGAGCAGCTCGTGCTCTCCGGCCTCGCGCAGGGCTTGACCTACGCCTTCCAGCTCGTCTTCTTCACCGCCGCGCTGTTCTACATCAGCTGGCAGATGACGCTCGCCTCGCTGATCGCCGCCCCCGGGTTCCTGCTCATCGCGCGGTCCTTCTCCCGCCGGATCAAGGACGCCTCCCGGGAGACACGGCGCCGGGCGAGTTCCCTCACCACGGTCGCCGAGGAGAGCTTCAGCAACGCCGCCCTGGTCCGCGCCTACCACCGGCAGGCCTCGGAGTCGGCCCGGTTCGACCAGGAGAACCTGGGCAGCTTCGTCGCGCAGATGAGGGCGACCCGGTTGCAGGCCCTCTTCGGCCCGCTCACCGAGCTGCTCGAGGTCGTGGGTGTGCTGCTGGTCATGGGCTTGGCGGTGTGGGAACTCAGCACCAACAACATCACCCTGGGTGGCCTCCTGGTGTTCGTGGCCTACCTGACGCAGCTCTACGGCCCGCTCCAAGGCCTGGGGCAGCTGACCAACTCGTTGTATGCGGCCAGCGCCAGCGCGGAAAGGGTGATGGAGCTGCTCGACCTCGCCCCCACCATCACCGAACCGACCCACCCCGTGCCCCTGCCCCGCGCCCGCGGATACCTCCGCGTGCGCGAGGTGGGTTTCGGCTACCCCGACACCGACCGCCCCGCGGTCGCGGGCATCGACCTCGAGGTACGCCCCGGGCAACGCATCGCGATAGTGGGGGCCAGCGGGGCCGGCAAATCGACGCTGGCCAAGCTGCTGCTGCGCTTCTACGACCCGAACCAGGGGAGTATCTCGCTCGACGGCACCGACCTGCGCGACCTGTCGGAGGCCGACCTGCGCCGCAACATCGCCACCGTGCTGCAGGAGACTCTCGTCTTCGACGGCACCGTCCGTGAGAACATCGCCTGGGGCCGGCCCGACGCCACCGACGCCGACATCGTCGCCGCGGCGGTCGCGGCCGATGCACACGAGTTCATCTCCGCGCTGCCCGGCGGGTATGACTCGCGGATCGGGCAACGTGGTCGGCTGTTGTCCGGAGGGCAGCGCCAACGCCTGGCCATCGCCCGGGCGATGATCCGCGACGCGCCCGTGCTGCTGCTCGATGAACCGACCACCGGGCTGGACGCCGAGTCCACGCGCCGCGTCCTGCAACCGCTGCGCCGGCTGATGGCCGGGCGTACCACGATCATCATCAGCCACAACCTGCTCACGGTCACCGACGCCGACCTCATCGTCGTGCTCGACCAGGGCCGCATCAGCGCCGCCGGCACCCACAGTCAACTTCTCACCAGCAGCCCCGGCTACGCCCGGCTCTACCGCCTCCATCAGGCACCACCGGCGCTGCACCCGCCTGAACGACCCGCGGAGATCTGCCCCGGCCCCCCTCTTCGCCCCAGCTCTAGCCCACGGCCGACGCCGCATCCTCGCCCGCTGATCCAACCCGGTGACGGGGACTGTCAGCAAGATCGTGTGTGAGGCGGTGGTCCGGCTGGAGCGACAGCCGTTAGCACCGGGCTTTGCCCCAGGCGTCGTAGCCGGCTCGACGCCCGCGCACGAAGTTCATCGCCATCGACTCCAGCGCCCGCGCGCCACCCGCCTGGCCGGAACAAATGGATCAACGGTCGAGCCAGGCCACTCGACGACACCCAGACCGACAATTGCGCAACACGGTGAGTGGCCAGCCATGACTGAAGGCAACGGGCTGACCGGTGCCCAGCCCTTGTAGACGATTTCCGTGCGTCCTTCGGGACGTCGTTCAGGTGACCGTGACCGATCCGGTCATGTACGGGTGGATCGAGCAGATGTAGCTGTACGTCCCGGCCGTCGAGAATGTGTAGCTCCAGGTCTGACCCTGGCTCAGGGTGGGCGAGTGAAGGGGCCCGCCGGAGATGTCGTGCGGCACGGAGTCGTTGTTCGTCCAGGTCAGCGTGGTCCCGGCCGGGACGGTGACGGCCGCCGGCGAGAATGCGAAGTTCGCGATCGTCACGGTGCCGGCCGCGACCGGCTGCATGGCCGCAGTGCTCGTCGGTGCCGGCATGGCCATCGGGTGCTCGGCCGGCGGTGCCGCGACCGCGGCGGCTGGCGGCCCGCCGCAGGCGGTGAGCGCGGCCAGGGCGACCGCCGTCGACAGCGCGCCGAGGTAGGTGCTGGGACGTGCGCAGAATTTCATTACTACCTTTCTGTCCGCGCTTCGGAGTGGCGCCGGGGCGGCGGCCGCGCCGGTCGTGGCCGTGTGCCCGTCGCTCGGGACGGTCGCCGAAAGCCGGGTCAGGTCGTCGAGCGCCTGCTCCCGGGCCGGTCGGTTTCGGAGGTGCGCCGCCGGCGCCCAGATCATCTGGTCCCCTCGCCGGCTCCACTCCGCGTGTATCGCCGCGCGACGCTAGCCATCACCCCGGCCTGCAGACCTCACCCGAGGGGGGTGAACGGTCGCCCCTCGGGGACAAACCCGGCGACAACACGCGATCGCTGTCCTGTCCCGCCTACGGCCGCTGAAACGCCTGAACCGACCAATTCGTCCAGAACAACCGCACCTACTCGTCCTGACTTGACGGGGTTGAAGCCGGTGGGTCAGGGGCGAATCGGTCCGAAGGGCCGGAACCCCGCCCCCGGAGGCCAGCCGGCTTCACGACCGGCGCCCTGGTATCGCGCGGTGGGTCGAGGGGTCGGTCGGGCTGAAGCGGAAGCTCGACGAGGATCGCCGTCCCGTCCCCGGGACGGCTGATGACCTCGAACGTCCCGCCCAGGGCCTGCACCCGGTCGCGCAGCCCGATCAGGCCCGACCCTGCGGCGGGGTCGGCGCCACCGGCGCCGTCGTCACGGATCGACAGGTGCAGGTGGGTGTCGCGCTGTTCGATGGTGACGCGGGAGTGGGAGGCGCGGGCGTGTTTGGTGGTGTTGGTGAGCGTTTCGGACACGACGTAGTAGGCGGCCACCTCGATCGGGTCCGGGGGGCGGGTTTCGGTGCGGATGGCGAGTTCCACGGGGATTGCGGCGCGCCGGGCGAGGGTGCGCAGGGCCGGCCCAGCCCGCCCTCCGAGAGGATCGCCGGGTGGATGCCGCGGGTGATCTCCCGAAGCTCCTCGGTCGCCTCGGTGAGTTCGTCGGCGACCCGGCCGATCTGAATCTGCAGCCGGAGTTGGTCGGCAGGCACAGTGGTTTGGGCCAGGCGCAGTGTGAGGCCGAGCGCGACGAGGCGTTGCTGGGTGCCGTCGTGCAGGTCGCGCTCGATGCGGCGGCGGGCGTCGTCGGCGGCGGCGACGATCCGGGCCCGCGACGCGGTGAGCTCGGCGCGACTGTCGGCGTTCGCGATCGCGGTACCGACCAGCTCGGTGAAGCCGGCCATGCGCTCTTCGGTGTCGGCCGGGAAATGCCCGTGCCGCGCCCCGGCGACGATCCCACCCCAGACATGCCCCTCGACCATGATCGGCGCCGCGACCGACGACAGGAGCCCCAGCCGGCGGACGGCGTCACCGTCCGCGTCGGACGCTTCGCCGAAGTCGTCGACACGGGCCGGGCGGCCCGTGCGCAGGACCGCTGTCACGGCCAGATGCGGTTCGGGGTCCCAGCGGCTGCCGGGCGGGAGGTCGTCGGGCTCTGCTCCGAGGCGGGCCACGACGGTCGTCGCGCCGTCGGGATCGAGGCGGACGATGGTCGTCGAGTCGGCACTCAGGAGGCGCCCGACCTCCTGCGCAACGGCGGGGAAGATCTCGGCCGCCGGCACCCCGCGGGCGACCAGCGTGGCGATCCGGCGCAACGCGGCCTGTTCGTCGACGAGACCGCGGAGCTCCACGCGGCTCGCGGCGTTCGCGGTGGCGAGGATTTCGGCCTCCCGGCGGCGCGCGGCCAGGCCGACGAGGGAGCTGACCGCGCCGGCGACGAGGACGAACGCGCCCAGGGCGACCACATTGTCGGGGTCGGCCGCGGCGAAGTCGTCGTAGAGCGGCGGGATGAAGTAGTGATCCAGCAGCACCGCGGCCGCGACCGCGGCGCCCAGCGCCGGAACCAGCCCGCCGACCAGCGCCACGAGCACGACGGCGAGCAGGTAGAGCAGCGTCTGGCTGGCCAGGCCCAGGATGTTGCGAAGCTGGGCCAATCCCACCGTGAGCAGGGCAAGGACGACCAGCCCGGTCAGCGCCCCGGCCAGCCGGCGCCGCCAGGAGAGCCCCGCGCGCCGGGCAGCTCGCCATCGTCGACTCGCCGCGGGTTCGTGGGTGCCGATATGCATGTCGGGGTAGCCCTTCCCGTCCGGCCGGTAGCGCCGGTGCCCGGTCCCATCGGCAACTGGGCCAGCCGGCCGCGACGGCCGGCGCCCGAGACGAGCCGGGTGGCGTGCCCCGCGCGGACGACGTCCCGGAATGGGACGGGTAGTGCGGTCAGCGCTCGGTGAGGAGCGCCGCCACGCGGATTCCTCGACGGAAACGGACGCCCGACCGGACGGGAGTGGAAATGGTGTCCACGGCCATGGTTCTGGGTGCTTCTCTCGTGATGGATCGATTTGGCCCGGCCACGGCGACGGCGTGGTGCTCGTCGCGGTATTCCAACACCGGAAAGGCATCGCCGGGCCGCAGACAGCGTCGCGGTAACGCCGACCTGGTGCATCGCCACCAGCGGCCGTCGCACCCTGGTGCTGGCTGCAGTCCCTGGGCTCCTGCTGGCAGGTAGGGTGGGCATCGCGGTTCGCCAACTCACAGATCGCCTCTCGTAGCCTCGCGCAGACCGTCGTCGCTGCTCGGACCGGGGCTCATCGCCGGAGTCGATATCGGCTTGGTCGACCCGGTCCGTAGGCGCGACTCGCGGGGAACTTCAGGTCCCGTCCGGGGTCTGCTGGGCGCTGCCGTAGAAACTACCTCTCGGTAGGAGCGGCAACCGAGAGGCGAGGACAGCGATGGCTCAGCAGGTCAGCACGATGCTGGTCGACGACAAGGACGGCGGCCCCGCCGACGAGACGGTTGCCTTCGGTCTCGACGGCAGGCAGTACGAGATCGACCTCTCGCATGCCAACGCCGAGAGTCTGCGAGCAATCTTCGATCCCTTCGTGACTGCTGGCCGACGGCAACGCCGAGGGCGTCGACTTGTGCCGACAGCAGGGGCCGGAGGCGGTGATCGGGAGCGGAATCAGGCGATACGGGAGTGGGCTCGGCAACAGGGTATGCAGGTGTCGTCCCGAGGTCGTATCCCCGTGGAGATCGCGATTCGCTACGACAATCAAGCCTACTGAAGTCATCGACTGCCTGCCGCGCCCCGGATCACCTTTCGACGGCGGCAGGACCGGCCTGATCGAATGAGCGACTGCCGATAGCCGGCACCGGTACACGAACCAGCGCTGATGCGGCGCGTCTGGCACACTGACCCGGCTCGGCGCGGAGGCCGATCGGCGGTGGAACCGGACGACGGCGGTCAAGGAGTGGGCGCATGGGCACCGCAGGCCCGCTGGAGCAGAGGTGGCCGGCCGAAGCGCGGGTGTTGCCCACGGTGCGACGGGCCGTGCGGGAGTGGGGTGTCCTCGCAGGGCTCGCCGAGGAGACCGTCGAGGACCTCCCGCTGCTGGTCAGCGAGGCCGCCTCCAACGCCGTCGAGCACGCCTACCGCGACGTCGAGCCGGGTGAGTTCGAGCTGTCGGTGAGTCCGGGACCCGAGGGCGTGGTGCGTGCGGTGGTGCGGGACTTCGGTCGGTGGCGCCCGCCGCCGGCTGACCCGGGCTACCGAGGACGCGGCCTGGCGCTCATCGACACCCTCGGCCACGACGTGGAGCTCGACGCCGGCGACGCCGGCACGCGTATCGCCTTCACCGTCAGCGGTGCGGCTGCTACCGGACCGCCGTCGGGCCCCGCGTCGTGGTGGCCGCCCGCCGTGGACGAGGTGGGTCGGTGAGCGCCGGTACCGCGCAGGACGATCTGCCGTTCCCGATCGTCGTGACACGCGGTCCACAGCACGTCGTGAGCTGGGCGAACCCGGCCGCGCGGCGCGCTCTGCCCGGTCTGGCCGTGGGCCGGCCGCTGCGGGACGCGCGGTCGCAGCCGCCCCTGCTGCCCGCGCTGGACCGGGTGGTCGAGCGGGGTGAGGCCACCGTCGTCGAGCTGGTCGAGCCCGCGATGACGGTCGGACTGGTGCCCATGGCCGGCGGGGCGGTGCTGCACGGGATCCCGGGCGTGGCCGGGGTGACGGGCGCGCGCGAGCGCGGAGTCACCCTCCAGCGGTTGGCCGGTGAGCTGCTGGGTGCCGCGACGCCGACGGAGATCGGCCGGCTCGTCGTGACGACGGCCGCGGCGCTGCTCGGCGCCGGCGCAGCCGTGGCGTACGCCCGCACCGACGCCGACACCCTCGACGTCATCCACGCGTCCGGCTGGCCGGAGGAGACCATGCGCCCGTTCGCGCGCCTCGCGCTTCGCCGCGGGCGCCCGCTGTCGGACGCCGCGCTCCGCGGCGAGCCGGTATGGCTCGAGGACGCCGCGCAGTGGCGGGCCCGCTACCCGGAGATGGCCCCGATCGGCACGTCCTCGGGTATCCAGGCCACAGCCTGCCTCCCGCTGCGGGTCGAGGATCGCGACCTCGGGGCGGTCGTGTTCAGCTTCGCCGGGACGCGCGCCTTCCCCCGGATGAGCGCGACTATCTCCAGGCCGTTGCCGCGCTGTGCGCGCAGGCGCTCGACCGGGCCCGGCTGCTCGTCGCCGAGCGGGCTGCGCGGGCGGTCGCCGAGCAGCAGCTCGCGCGCATGACCTTCCTCGCGCACGCCGGACGTCTCATGGAGGCGCCGTTGTCGGTGGAGGAGCGGTTGCAGCAGTTCGCCGATCTGGTCGTGCCCGAGATCGCCGACTGGTGCTCGGTGCACCTCGTCCGCGACGAGCGGGTCGAGCAGATCACGGTGGCCCACGAGGACCCCGACAAGATCACCTTCGTCACCCGACTGCAGGAGCGCTACCCGCCGGACCCGGACGCCCCGGGCGGCGCGATCTCGGTCAGCCGCAGCGGCGAGCCGGCTTTCTTTCCCGACCTGCCCGACGAGATGATGGTCGCCGCAGCCGTCGACGAGGAGCACCTCGCCCTGATCCGGTCCATCGGCATGCGGTCGGCCATGGTGGTGCCGCTGCTCGTCCGCGGTCGCAGCCTCGGCGCGCTGACCCTCGTGCACGCCGAGTCGGGCCGGCGTTTCGACGAGGCCGACCTGGCCTTCGCCGGTCAGGTTGCCACCACGGCAGCCATCGCTCTGGACAACGCGCGGCTCTACCAGCTGCAGCACAGCATCGCCGACACGCTGCAGGCCGCCCTGCTCCCGGCGGCGCTGCCCGTCGCGCCGGGGCTGTGCCTGGCCGCGCGCTACCGCGCCCAGACCGCCGGCGGCGTCGAGCACAGCGTGAGCAGGGGCGCGGACGTGCACGTCGGCGGCGACCTCTACGACGTCGTGCCGGGCGTGGTGCCCGGGCGCTGGTCGGTCGTGGTGGCCGACGTCTGCGGCAAGGGCCCGGAAGCCGCCGCGCTCACAGCGATGATCCGGCACACCCTGCGCTCCGAGGTCGCCCACGGGCTCGCGCCGGTCGAGGCCCTGCGTCGGCTCAACGAGGCGATGCTGCTGGACACCGCGGCCGGCACCTCCCGGTTCGCGACCGTGGCCCACGCCCAGGTCGACGTCGACGCAACGGGAGCCACCGTCCGGCTGGCCGGGGCCGGGCACCCGCCCGCGCTGATCCGACGCGGTGACCGGGTGGAGGCCGTGGCGCTGTTCGGCACGCTGCTGGGCGTCTACCCCGACGTGGATCTCGTCGCGACCACCTTGCGTCTGGATCCTGGGGACATGATGGTGCTCTACACAGACGGTGTGACGGAGGCGCGGGGCGTGGACGGTTTCTACGGTGCCGATCGACTGGCACGGGTCGTGGGCTCGCCGGCCCCGGGTGGCGCGGAGGCGCTGGCCGAGAGGCTGCTGGCCGACGTCGTCGCGTTCCAGCGCGGGCGGCTGCGTGACGACGTCGCCCTGCTCGTGGTGGAGGTTGCGCCGTGACCGCCGACGTGGGTCGTCCCGGGGAGGCGGCATCATGACCGCCGACGTGCGTCGTCCCGGGGAGGCGGCATCATGACCGTGGAGGTCGTCCTCGACGGCGAGCTCGACATCTCGACCTTCGACGCGGCCCAGCAGCGCGTCGAGGAGGCCGAGCATGCGAACCCGGAGCTGTTGGTCGTGGACCTGAGCCGGCTCACGTTCGTGGACTCCACCGGCGTGCGGCTCGTGCTGCTCGCCGACGTGCGGGCCCGCAAGGCGGGTCGGCGGCTGGCCGTCCGCCTCGGCGAGGGGTCGGCTCTGCGGGTCTTCGCCGCGCTCGGCCTGCTCGAGAAGCTCGACGTGCTCCCCGGGGCGCAGCCCGCGCCCGACGGTGCCGCGTGATGTCGGTTGCCCCGACCACCCTGCGCGCCACCATCGACCTGCCCCCGGAGCTGCGTAGTGTCCCCGCCGCACGGTCGGTGGTGGCGCAGCTGCTCGCCGCGTGGGCTGCGGAGTCGTTCTGCGACAACGCGCTGCTGCTGCTGAGCGAACTGGTCACCAACGTCATGCGGCACGTCGTCGGTGACGCCGCCATGCAGGTGCAGGTTCACCTGACCGGGCCCGTCCTGCGCGTCAGCGTGGCCGACAACTCCGCCGATCCACCGCGCACCCTGGAGCCCGGCGCGGCCGGCGGGCACGGCATGTGGCTGCTGGCCGCGCTCGCAGACCGATGGGGCAGCGAGCGGCACGGCACCGGCAAACAGGTGTGGTTCGAGCTGTCCCGCGACGGGGGCGACGAGTCGGCCCCGGTGTGAGGCCGCCCGGGTGTCCGGGCCCCGGGCAGCGACAGCGGGGGGCGGTAACGGAGTCCCACCGGTGGCCGATGGACCACCGTGGTGGATCTCTCCGGAGCGGTGGGCGCCGACATCGCACAGCAGATCGTGTGCAGCGCCGAGAACAGTTCGCTGGACTGGCGCGCCCAGTACGGCTACATCGAGGACATCGGTGACGGCCGCGGTCTCACCGGCGGGTTGATCGGTTTCTGCTCGGGCACCGGGGACATGCTGGAGGTCGTCGAGCGCTGTGCGGCGGACTCCCGGGGCTCGGCGCTGGCGCCGTTCGTCCCCGCGCTGCGCCGGGTCGTCGGGTCGGACTCGCACGACGGTCTGGGGCGGGCGTTCGAGGCGGCCTGGCGCCAGGCCGCGGAGGACCCGGCCTTCCGACGGGCTCAGCACACGGTGATCGACGAGCAGTACCGCTGGCCTGCCGTGGAGCAGGCGCGCGCCGACGGACTCCGGGGGCTGGGCCAGCTCGTCTACTACGACGCCCTCGTGATGCACGGCCCCGGTGAGGACGAGGAGAGTTTCGGCGGCATCCGGCGCGCCGCCGTGACGGCGTCCCGGCCACCGGCACTGGGTGGCGACGAGCGGTCCTACCTGTCCGTTTTCCTCGACGCGCGAAGGCGGGTGATGCACTTGGAGGAGGCGCACGCCGACACGAGCCGGCTCGACACCGCCCAGCAGTGGTGGCTCGACGCCGGCAACCTCGACCTGGATCTCCCCCTGCACTGGCGGGTCTACGGCGACGAGTACGCGATCACCTCGCCGCCACCTGGCATCGATGGGGGACGGTTCCTGTGGCGGGATCCCGACGGCGACTCCGCGGGCGGGGCCGGCGACTTCCTCGGCGGCCTGGGGTCGCTCGTCACCCACACCGCCGAGACGATCCGCCGCTGGACGGGGCGCTGACCGGGCTCCCGGCGCCCGGCCCACCGGTGTCGTCGGCAACTCACGGGGCGGCGAGGCACCGGACGGGGAGGGGCTCGGCCCCCGCGACCGCGGAGGCCGCCCGATCAGCGTATACGAGATCCGTGTGTCCAGGCCGGCCGACGAGCGGCCGGCCTGGACATCCGGATCAGGCGATGTCGTACCGGTCGAGGTTCATGACCTTGTCCCACGCGGCCACGAAGTCGCGCACGAACTTCTCCCGCGCGTCGTCGCTCGCGTAGACCTCCGCGACCGCACGCAGCTCGGAGTTCGAGCCGAAGACGAGGTCGACGCGGCTGCCGGTCCACTTCACCGCGCCGCTGGCGCGTTCGCGGGCCTCGAAGGCGTCGTCGTCGCCGGCCACCGACTTCCACTCGATGCCCATGTCGAGCAGATTCGCGAAGAAGTCGTTGGTCAGCGTGCCCGGCTTGTCGGTGAGCACACCCGCCGTGGACTGTCCGGTGTTCGCGCCCAGCACGCGCAGGCCGCCCACCAGGACGGCCATCTCCGGCGCGCTCAGGTTCAGCAGGTTCGCGCGGTCGACCAGCAGGTACTCGCCCGGCAGGCGCTGCCCCTTGCCGCGGTAGTTGCGGAACCCGTCGGCCATCGGCTCCAGGTGTGCGAACGACTCGACGTCGGTCTGCTCCTGCGTCGCGTCCGTCCGACCGGGGGTGAACGGCACCTCGACGGCGTGTCCGGCGTCCTTCGCGGCCTTCTCGACCGCGGCGACGCCGGCGAGCACGACGAGGTCGGCGAACGAGACCTTCTTGCCGCCGGTCGCCGAGCCGTTGAAGTCGGCCTGGATGCCCTCCAGCGTGCGGATGACCTGGGCCAGCTGGTCGGGGTCGTTGGCCTCCCAGCCGCGCTGCGGTTCGAGGCGGATGCGGCCGCCGTTCGCCCCGCCGCGCTTGTCGCTGATGCGGAACGACGCGGCCGCCGCCCACGCGGTGAAGACGAGCTGGGAGACCGTCAGGCCCGAGTCCAGGATCTTCTGCTTGAGCGCGGCGACGTCCGCGGAGTCGACGAGCTCGTGGTCGACGGCCGGGACCGGGTCCTGCCAGAGCAGCTCCTCCTGCGGGACCAGCGGCCCGAGGTAGCGCTGGATCGGGCCCATGTCACGGTGCGTCAGCTTGTACCAGGCCCGGGCGAACGCGTCCGCGAACTGGTCCGGGTTCTCGTGGAAGCGGCGCGAGATCTGCTCGTAGACCGGGTCGACCCGCAGCGCGAGGTCCGAGGTCAGCATCGTCGGGGTGCGGTTCAGCGTGCCGTCCTGGGGGTCCGGCACGGTGTCGGCGCCCGCGCCGTCCTTCGGCTTCCACTGGTAGGCCCCGGCGGGGCTCTTGGTCAGCTCCCACTCGTAGCCGAACAGGTTGTCGAAGAACCCGTTGCTCCACTGCGTCGGCGTGGAGGTCCAGGTGACCTCGAGACCGCTGGTGATCACGTCCCGGCCCTTGCCGGTGCCGAAGCTCTGCTTCCAGCCGAGGCCCTGCTCCTCGAGGGAGGCGCCCTCGGGCTCCGCGCCGACGTACCGGTCCGGGTCGGCCGCACCGTGGGTCTTGCCGAAGGTGTGCCCACCGGCGATCAGCGCGACGGTCTCCTCGTCGTCCATCGCCATCCGGCCGAACGTCTCGCGGATGTCGCGGGCCGAGGCCAGCGGGTCCGGGTTGCCGTTCGGGCCCTCCGGGTTGACGTAGATCAGGCCCATCTGGACGGCACCGAGCGGCTTCTCGAGCTCTCGGTCACCGGTGTAGCGCTCGTCGCCCAGCCAGGTGCGCTCGGGGCCCCAGTAGACGTCCTCGTCCGGCTCCCAGACGTCGGCGCGACCGCCGGCGAAGCCGAAGGTCTTGAAGCCCATGGTCTCCAGGGCACGGTTGCCCGTGAAGATCATCAGGTCGGCCCACGAGATCTTGCGGCCCCACTTCTTCTTCACCGGCCACAGCAGCCGGCGGGCCTTGTCGAGGTTCCCGTTGTCCGGCCAGCTGTTCAGCGGCGCGAAGCGCTGCATGCCGGCTCCCGCACCCCCGCGGCCGTCCTCGACGCGGTACGTGCCGGCGCTGTGCCACGCCATGCGGATCATGAACGGGCCGTAGTTGCCGAAGTCGGCCGGCCACCAGTCCTGCGAGTCCGTCAGCACCGCGTCGACGTCCCTGGCCAGCTCGTCCAGGTCGACGGTCGCGAACTCCGCGGCGTAGTCGAAGTCGGCGTCCATGGGGTTGGCCACGGCCGAGTGCTTGCGGAGGATCTTCAGGTTGAGCTGGTTCGGCCACCAGTCGGTGTTGCCGGCACCCTCGGTGGGGTGGCCGAGGCGTCCGGCGTGGACCGGACAGCCGCCGGCTTCCTCCGTGTTCATCTTCGTCTCGACGGTGGTGTGACTCTCGGACACGGGTGGTCCTCCTGGCTCGAAGGGGTGGTGGTCAGGACGGGTGTGCGGTGGAGCAGCCGGGGCACAGGCCCCGGTAGACGACCTCGGCCTCGTCGATCGCGAAGCCGTGGTCGTCCGACGCGGTCGAACAGGGTGTGGCGCCGACGGCGCAGTCGACATCGGCGATGGCACCGCACGAGCGGCACACGACGTGGTGGTGGTTGTCGCCGACCCGCGACTCGTAACGCGCCGGGGAGCCCGCCGGCTGGATGCGCCGGACCAGACCGGCGGCCGTCAGCGCGCGCAGCACGTCGTAGACGGCCTGGTGGGACACCTCACCGAGATCCTCACGCACGACACGGATGATCGAGTCCGTGTCGGCGTGCGGATGGTCGTGCACCGCGGACAGCGCCGCCAGTCGAGGACGCGTCACACGCAGGGCAACCCCGCGCAGCATGCGCTCGAAGTCCGCAGTGGTCGGCACGGTCCGAAGTGTGGCCCATTTCCTGGAATCAATCAAGAACAGCGGCGCCTTCGACCCCCTGATCGGGCGGGGAGAACACGCAACGTGGCCGGCTGGCGGCCGAAGGCACGGGTCCGCTTCGTCGGCGTGATCGTACAGTCGGATTCATGTGCGTCGGTGAAGACGGCCGCATCCAGGTCGAAGGGCCCCTGCCGGGCGGAACACTCGGCAAGTACCCGGGCAATCTTCGTGGGCGAACGTGTTCGATCTTCGCGCCGTTACGTGGCGTTGCTCGTGAGCCAGGTGAGCTGCGACGCCCCGCCTTCGACGAGGGTTTCTATGCGCTCGTTGAAGGTGAGGCCGTGCGTCGTGGACATATGCGCTTGGAATGCGTGTTCGTCCTCGTACACCTCGTACACCAGGAAGACGTTCTGGTCGTCGCGCAGCCGGTGAACGGTGAAGACGACGTTTCCGGGTTCCGCACGAACCTCCTGGGCGAGTTCGGCGAGGAGGGCGGCGACTTCGTTGTCCTTGCCCGGCAGCGCGGTGAGTTTCGCGAGGAGAGTCGGAGGGGTCGGGGAATCGAACATTCTCTCACTCTCCCGGAACGGGGACGTTCGTGCGTCCGAAGCGAGTCGCGCAGGAGGGCACACCGATATCATTGCAGGAACAGCTGATCAGCGCAGGGAAATGGGCTGGCGCGTCGATCTTGCGCTCGGCCCCGGTCACCAGGTGACGTCGAGGCGTTCCAGCCCGCGGAAGAAGTAGCTGGCGATGTAGGTCGGCTCGTAGCCGTCGGCCAGCCGCAGGCCGGGCAGGCGGTGCAGCAGCGTCTCCAACGCCACCCGGATCTCCGCCCGCGCCATCGGCGCGCCCGGGCAGGCGTGCACTCCGGTGCCGAACGCCAGGTGCTCCCGCACGTTGGGCCGGTCGAGATCCACCGCGTCCGGTTCCGGGAAGACGTTCTCGTCCCGGTTGCCCGAACCGAACAGCAGCAGGCAAATCGCGCCGGCCGGCAGCGTGATGCCGCCCAGTTCGGTCTCCCGGGTGGTGATCCGGAACAGGCCGCGGTGGGGCGCGTCGCGGCGCAGCACCTCCTCGGTGAGCTTCGGGATCGTCCGGGCCGGGTCGGCGCGGACGCGCTCGGCCACCTCGGGATGCTGCAGCATCGCGAGCATCGTCGAGGTGATCGCGTCGCGGGTGGTGTCGAAGCCCGCGATCCGGGCGGCGCCGCGCACGATGTTCTGCACGGACTCGTCGGGCAGGCCGGGGTAGCCGTTCGCGCCGTGCACGAGATCGGAGATCAGGTCGTCCCGTGGCTCGGTCCGGCGCTGCTCGACGAGGGCCTGCAGGTAGCGGGAGTAGTCGGCCATCCGATGGGCCGCCTCCACCTTGCCGTCGACCGGCGCGAGCGGGTTCCACAGCAGCACGAAGTCGTCGGTCCAGGCCTGGACGCGGTCGTCGTCCTCGGCAGGGAAACCGATGATCGCGTTGATCACCGTCTGCACGAATGGGGCGGCGTACTCGCCGACCAGGTCCGCCCCGTCCCGGGAGAACGCGTCGACCAGCTCCGCGGCCCGCTCCCGCATCCGCGGCACCATCGCCCGCACCCGCGCCCCGGTGAACCCGGCGTCGAACACCCGGCGCATCGCCGCGTGTTCGGGTTCGTCCTCGTTGACGACCATGCTCGTCTCGGGCACCTCGCCCGCGCGGAGCGCCTCCACGACCTCCGGCGGGTTGCCGTAGATCAGTGGCACCGCGACCTTCGAGGAGAACGTCTCCGGGTCCTCGATGACGGTCCGGAGATCCGCGTACCGGCTGACCATGTAGGCGCCGATGGAAGGGCTGAACGCGACCGGCCGCGCCCGGGCGGCCCGGTAGAACAGGTGCGGGTCCTCCCGGTGCGGCGAGCCCATCGGGTTGAAGTCGACCTCGGCCTGCCCGGCCGGAACCTCCTGGGTGGTCACGATGGGGTGCCTCCTCGCGCTCGTTACGGGTCGCTCCGAAGGCTAGGAGTGACCCAGGTCACGAGCGATCCACTTCGCGCGGCGCGTGGAGCCGATTCACGAGCGGCTCAGGGCCTCGGCCGCAGCGTCTCCGACGGCGCCGTCCCGTACTGGGCGCGGTAGGCGGCGGCGAACCGGCCGAGGTGTGTGAACCCCCAGCGCCCGGCGATCTCGGCGACGCCGTGCCGCGCCGGGTCGGCGGCTCGCAGGTCGGCGTGCGCCCGGCGCAGCCGCACCCGGCGCAGGTAGGCCATGGGCGGGACGCCGACGTGCCGGGCGAAGCCCTCCTGCAGGGCGCGGGTGCTCAGCCCGACCCGCCGCGCGACGTCGGTGACGGTCACCGGGGTCTGCGGCTCCGCCTCCAGCAGGTCCACCGCCTGTCGGATCGCCGCCGGCCGCGGCACCGTGGGACGGTGGTCGAGGGCGTCGCGATAGGGGTGGTCGACGGCGTGCAGCAGCGCGACGACCAGGCTCTGCGCGAGCGGGCGAGCCACGATCGGCAGGCTCATCGGGCCACCGGGATCCCGGACGAGCTCGGTCAGCGAGCGGGCCAGCGCCCACCACTGCCGGCCCGGGCCGCGGCGCAGGTCCAGGCTGGGCCCGAGACGGACGACCGACCGGACCGGCGCGTCGACGAGCTCGGCCAGCTCCTCCTCCAGGGCCGCCCGGTCGATCTTCAACCCGAGCAGCCGGCCGCCGCCCTCCCAGCCCTGCAGGGTGGACCGGCTGTCCGGCCGGTAGACCGCGGCGAGGCCCGGCGTCGCGCACACCTCGTCCCGCCCGGTCCACGTGCGCAACCGTCCGCCCAGCGGCACGTTGACCTCGTAGCCGGTCTCGAGCTCGGCGGTCTCGAGCCGGACCTCACCGGCGTAGCCGAGCAGCCCGACCGACACCGGCCCGAGGTCGGTGGCGGACAGCGACATCGCGAAGCGGGTTCGGTCGTGCAGCACGGTCAGCCGGTGCGGGAAGTACACCTCCGCGCAGCGGTCGCGGGCCTCGTCGGGTTCACAGGTCCGGATGGAGATGCCGGGCATCGTCGCCTCGCCCTCGTTCAGGTCCTCGGGCCGGACGCCGTGGGGGAGCGTGGCAGGCGCTCACCGCTCGTCCCGGCGTTCGGACCGGTTCCACGGCGTCGTCCGCCCCGGGCGTGCTCGGTACCCGCCTCGTCGTTGAGGGCATGCCCGTGATCGTGCCATCGCGCCCGCCGTTCCGGACGCCTCCGAAGGCGGGAAATCGCCGGTCGCCGGGCTGGAGTGCGCCACGCCTCGGCGGGAAACCGTCACCGGTCGCAGGCTCAGCCGCCACGAAAGGACGGGCAGAGGCACCGGCGGGCGTCACGCATGCGACGGCTGGCCGGGTGGCACGGGGATCCAGCCGACGTACTTGCCCGTGCGGCCGTCCCCGGAGGAGCGTCCCCGGAGCCGGCGCCCGATCCAGGGCAGGACGTGCTCGCGGTAGTAGCGCAGCTCGGTGAGCGGTCTGCGGGTCTCGGGAGAGTCGGAGCGCACCGCCCGCGCAGCGGTGTGTTCCCCGAGGGCCTCGAGGACGAGTGCGGCGACGCGCTGGTGGCCGGCGGCGTTGAGGTGCAGGCGGTCGGGGGACCAGTAGGCGGGGTGGCGGATCTCGGCGTCGTGGAAGACGTCGACGAAGTCGAGTCCATGGGCCTCGGCCAGCTCCGCGATCTTCGCGGTGAGCGCCTCGCCCCGCTGACGCACCGCCCGTCCGAAGGGCAGCCGGTCCGACGGGTCGGCCCCGCTGAGCAGCACGAGCCGGATGCCTGCGTCGGTGCAGCGGCGCACCGCGTGTGCGGTGAGGTCGACGAGTCGGGCGACGTCGGTGCGTGGGCGCAGCATGTCGTTGCCGCCGCCGTTGAGGGTCAGGAGGGTGGGTGCGGGGTCGAGCGAGAGCGCGGCGTCGAGCTGGTCGGTCACGATGGGTTCGAGCAGGCGCCCGCGGATCGCCAGGTTCGCGTACCGCACACCCTCGCCGCGGGTCGCCGCCAGGCCCGCTGCCACCCGGTCCGCCCATCCTCGGGACGATCCGTCGGGGAGTTCGTCGCCGACTCCCTCGGTGAAGCTGTCTCCGATCGCCACGTATCGCACGACGACATCCTCCTTGCACCGGCGCGCGGATCCCGCACCCCCCTCCACCGGGCCGGGCGGTACTGCCGGGGGCGAGTGCGCCCGCCGCCTCACGGCGGGCGGCGAGATCTTGACGGTGCAACACGGCACAATGCGGCGGGCGAGTCGAGGGAGATGACGAGGGATGACTGCACAGGGTGCGCTCACGGAGCAGGACGTGGTGGCCGTGCGCGGGGAAGCGGCAGCGGGCCGCCCGGTGACGGTCTGGTTCACCGCGGCCGCGGTCGGGGTTCCCGCCGGCGGGTCGGCCAAGGTGGTGGCGGTCGGCGACGTCGCCGAGGGGGACTTCATCCAGGTCCGGCCGGCGGGCTCGCGTGACACGATGTTCTGCTCGCCGAACGAGCTCACGCGAACCAAGCCTCCGCGCCGCCGGGCTGCCCCGCGGACGGAGCAGGCGAAGGAGGCCGTCACGCCGCCGGCCCCGCAGCCGACCACGCCACGACCTGCCGCGGTATCCGCACAGCCCACGGACGAGGCGACAGCGTCCGTGGCTCCTCCGGCGCCGAGGAAACCGAAGGAGAAGGCCGCGGTGCCGGCCGAAGGGCCTGCCGCGTCCGCGGGCGCAGCCCCGCGTCGGCCCGTCAGCACACGACGACGGGCCGACCGCCCGGCCGAGATGACCGTCAGTCTCACCGCGAAGGTGGACGGCGAGTGGAGCGTCGAGGTGCTCGTCGGCACGAAGCGGGTCGTGCCCTCCGTGCCGGTGCAGGCGGCCGACGTGGCCGCCGCCTCCCGGTCGCTGCCGCCCGCAGTCGCCGAGGTGATCACGTCGTCGTTGGAGGGCGCGCGTCAACGGCAGCGCGAACGTGTCGAGCGGTTGCGCGCCGAGCTCGACGCGGCGCAGCGCGCGCTCGACCAACTCGACGTCTGAGGGGGCCGTGACCGCACCTGCCGCGGCGGTCGGATCAGGGGTTCGGACCTGGATCACGCGGCCGGGCGGGCCTGGACGGGCTGCATGGTCCGGTCCTGCGCGCACCGAACCTGCTCCTGTCCGACCCGCATCGATCGCTGGTGACCCCGGCTTCGACGGGGTACAGGACGGCTGTGGAAGCTTCGAGGAGGTGGCTCAGATGGGATACGGCGTCGGCGGTGACGGGTCTACAGCGCCTGAGGGCAGCAGCTCGCCCGTTCGCCTCAGCCATCTACGGCCCGGGGTGCCGTGCGTGCACGTCCAGGGCCGCCTCGACGACGCCGCGGTGCCCGGGTTCCAGCACCTCGTCCGCGGATTGCTGGACGCGGCCCCGTGGGCGGTCGTGCTGGATCTGCGGGCGCTGACCGGCCTGGCCCCCGGCGCCGTGGCGGCACTGGTCGAGCTGGCCCGCCATGCCGGCGAGGCCGACATCGGCCTGTACCTGGTCGCCGTCGACCGGCCGGTGGCCCAGGCCCTCGCTGCCGGCGGCGTGCACCGGCTGTTCGAGATCCACCGCAGCACCGACAGCGCGCTCCGCGCGATGAGCCGGCGGCCGTGAGCACGACTACGGGTGCAGGCCCGCGATGGCGTGCAGTGTCTCTTCGGATCCGGGGTCTTCCGGGTGGTGCCCGGTGAGTTCGCGGACGCGGTAGAGGCGATACCGCATCGTGCTGCGGTGGACACCGAGGGCGGCCGCGGCCCGGGCCAGGTCGCACCCGAGTTCGCGATACCCCCACAGGGTGCGCACCAGCAGCGCCATGCGCTCGTCCGCCGGGGTGGTCGTGGGCTGCGCCGACCCGCCGGGTGTGCCACGGGACTTCATCGGCGAACCTCCGGCAGTTGCGACGGCGTCGACGGCGGAAGCTGCTCGCCACCCGCGCTGCAGGCGCGGGTAGCCGTCGACTCCGAACCTGTCGAGGTTGCTCGGCCCGGCGGGCGGCGTCCATCGGCAGACCTACCGATCCGCCCGGTCGGGGCGGGCGGGGAGGTGCCGGTCTCTCACCCCTGCACGCCGGTCAGGGGCCGCGGCACGTACAGGCCCTGGCCCAGGGCCCGGACCGCGGCCAGGGCCCTGGTCTCGGCGCCGAGCTTGGCCAGGATGTTCTCCATGTGGGTGGCGACCGTCCGCGGCGCGATGACCAGCGCCGCGGCGATGCGCGCGTTGGTCCAGCCCTCGATGAGCAGCCCCAGGACCTCCAGCTCCCGGCGGGTCAGACCGTGCAGGTCCCCGGGCAGGGCCACCAGCACCGCCGCCACGAGGTGGTGCGGGGGCTGCGACGCGCAGGCCAGCACGGTCACCCGGAGGTACCCGACGGCCGCGTCGGGCCCGGCCTGCGGGCACAGGAACACCGTGTGCGCGCGTCCGTCGGCCAGATGGGCGGCCACCGCGAGCAGCGCGGAGTCCTCGCGCAGCAGCGGGTGGGCGCCCAGCCCGGGCAGCGGCAGCGGGTGCCCGGCGCGGGTCAGCACGATCCCGGCCAGCGCGCCGTGGACGAGCTGCGCGGCGGTCGCGACCGAGCGCAGCGGGTCGACCGCCTGTGCGATCAGCGGGGCGAGCACGCCGATCAGGTCCCGGGCGGCGTCGGTGGGATGCGCCGCGCTCTCCGTGTTCAGGGTCAGCTGCCCCAGGTGACGGCCGTCCGGGGCGAACAGGCCGACCCCGAGGCCCTCCCGGAACCCCGCCGGGCGCAGGTACTCCGCCCAGCCGCGCACCTCGCCGGGCGGGACGGGGAAATCGCACAGGCGCATCGGCGGGCGCGCCCGGTCCAGGCCGAGCAGTTCGATCTCTGCGACGCCCGCCGGGCTGGTGAGGTAGGCGCGCGCCGTGTCGTCGTAGCCCGGGCTCACCAGGGGTACCAGCCGGCGGCGCTCCGGGTCGAGCAGGGCGATCCAGCCGGCCTGGAACGGCAGCACCCGGCGCAGCGACTCCAGCAGCGCGGCCGCCCGCTCCTCGATAGCGGCCGGCGTGGCCGCGATCCCGGCCACCTCGACCGCCACCTGCAGCCGGGCCGAAGCGGGCTCAGCCACTCCGCACCCCGGCGCGCACGGAACGCGCTCGTCGTCCGCGGTCCCCGAACCGCCCGCCGGGCCGGTGGCCCGGGCGCGGGGAGCTACGCCGACCCGTTCCGCCCGACACGGGTGACGGCTCGGGGAGGACCCCGAGCCCGGCGTGGTCCGTCCGCGAGTTCACGCTGTGTCGTCCCTGCTCGGTGCGAAGGTCGGGGGTGAGGAGAGGCCCCGGCCTCCTGTCACCTTGGCATGGCCGGCCGCCTGACCGAAGGCGTTCGCAAGCTCCTTCCCCGGCGAGTCCTCCACCACCGAACCGGCCTCCGGGAGGCCACGGGAGCGGAGTGGTCACCGCGCGGCCCAGGCTCGGTCGGCCGTGAACCCGACCGACATCGACACCGGCTGCCCCAGCTCCGCCAGCCGCTCCTGCAGCGACGCCCGGACGGCGTCGAACCCGCGCACCGTCTGCACGGCGGAGGTGTCGGCCACCACGAAGTCGATCTCCACGTCCAGCCGGCCGCCCACCTTCGACGCCCGCACGAACGACTCGGCGAACCTGTGCTCGTCCTCCACCGCACGCACGACGGCCTGGAGCCGGCCGGACAGCTCAGGAGGCGGTGACATCGTCAGCACCTCGCGGAAGCCGCTCGCCACGAGCCGGGCCGGAACCGGCAGGAATGCCGCCGAGACCACCACGACCATCGCCGGGTCGACGTAGCGGGCCAGGTCGGCCCGGCCCGCGGCGTCGAGCACGAACGCGAGCCCGAAGCCGGCGAGCACACCCAGGCTCAGCAGGGTGTCCCCGGCCCACTCCGCGGCCTCGGCCCGGACCAGGTCGGAGCCCCTCGCGCGCCGCCTGCGCAGCACCACCGTCACGGCGGCGCCGCCCAGCGTGGCGACCGCGCCGTAGACCAGCGCCCAGCCGACCTCCACGTCCCGGCCGCCGCCCAGGAGGTCCGCGACCCCGCCGACGAGTGCGTAGACGCACAAGCCGCCGAGCGCCGCCGCCTTGACCACGACGGTGAGCGGCTCCCACACCTCACGACCCCACGGGTAGCGCTGGTCGGGCCCCTTCCGGGCGGTGCGCAGAGCCAGCACCGCGAGCAGCGAGAGGCCCACGCTCGCGAAGGAGTACAACCCGTCGAACACGATCAGCTGCGATCCGGTGACGAGCCCCCAGGCCAGCGCGAGCACCGCGAAGGCGGCCGAGGCCGCGACCGAGATCAGCAGTGTCCGCCGGTCGGAGCTTCCCGGGCGTCACCGCCACTCCAGCCACGCGGCGCCGGGATGGGCCCGACCGAGCACCGTGCCGCGGCGCACCCCGTTCCGCACACCGACTCGGCCGATCACCCCCGACACACCGCCGTCGCGGCTCTCGCGCACCCACGCGGCCGGCACGTCGAGACCCTGCACGGTGGCCCGCGCGTCGGGTCCCAGCGGCACGAGCGGGTCGACCGACACCCACTCCAGGTCACGCCCGCGGCCGATCTCCGCGATCAGGCCGTCGAACCGTTCCAGGTCGGGGGAGGCAGGAAGACGTGCACGTAGGTGTCCACCAGGCACACCAGCGCTTCCGCCGGCAGCGAGGCGATCACATCGGGCAGCACGTCGAGTAGGTCGCCCCGCGCCGAGCGGGCCGGCTCGGCGCGCGCGAGCGCCGACGCCGCCGCGAACCGGGTGACCGCGCCCGCCTCGGGCGGGACGCACGCCGCGAGCCAGGCCAGCACGTGCGGGTCGGACAGGTCGAGCGGCTCGACGTCCACACCGACGCGGTCGACCACCGTGGGGATCCTCGCCGGGACCGGCGGTGCGCCGGAGCGCACGGCGCACTCGATCCGCACCGCCGCGGCGGGGTCGCCGGTGCTGCGCTGTGAGCCGTCGGCAGCCCGGTAGGTGTAGTGGTAACGGTCCAGGCGCAGCCCGAGCCCCGCCCCGGTGCCGAGGTCCACCAGGGCGAGCGGCCGGTCGTCCGCGGCGCCGATCAGCGCCAACACCGGGAGGACGTCGGCGGAGCGGCCCACCTCGTTCATCTGGTAGCGGTGCCCCGCGCACAGCGCGGCGAGCTCGGCATGCCGCTCGCGGGCGAAGGTGGCGAGCTCGGCCCCGAACGCGGGATCCCGCGGCGGCTGCGGGCCACCGGGCTGCGGGTAGTGCCGGGCCAGGTCGCTGCCGGACGCCAGGAACCTCACGGCAGCGGCGAGCAACAGCGGCGGCAGCCGGTCGGGCGGGATCGCGCTGGCCAGGTCCAGCAGTGGATCCTCCTCGGCGATCGCGGTCAACGTGGCGGCCGTGAGCCACCAGCTCTCCGGGGCGCCGGGTGGCGACCACGCGTCCGCGATCGCCCGAGCCTGGGCCGCCACCACCGACCGTCCGGTTGCCGTCATCTCCGGACCTCGCCGGTGGGCGAGGCGGTGTTAGCGTGCGCGTGAAGGCGATCAGGCTTCGATCCTGTTCGACCCGGGTGCCCCGGCGGAGCACGTGTCGCGCGCGGAACGAGCAGCAGGCCGCGGTCCGGTGGTCAAGGACCTGCGAGGCCGGATCTCGGCCGTCCGGCTGCCCCGGTCGGCGCCTGAACGGCCCCGGGCGAAGCGCGCAGACTGAGGCGATGACGACGGTGAGCGGCCCGAGATCTGCACGTCGACACGACGTGGCCGATGACGGGCCGGTCACCGTGGTCTTCAGCTGGCGGGCCAAGCCCGGCAAGGAGAACGAGTTCGCCGAGTGGGCCAAGGGCGTCACCTCGGCGGCGGCCCACTTCCCCGGCAACCTGGGTTCGACGGTCATCCACGAGCAGGGCAGCCGCGACTTCCACATCATCGTGCAGTTCGTCGACGGGGAGGCGCTGCAGTGCTGGCTGAACTCCCGGGAGCGGACCCGCTGGCACGAGAAGACCCGTGACATCGCCGAGGCACGCACGGCCGTGCAGCAACGGACGGGGCTGGAGACCTGGTTCTACGTCCCCGCCCATGCCGGGGAGACGATCAAACCACCGCCTCGCTGGAAGCAGTGGCTGGTCTCGCTGGTCGCGGTCTACCCGCTCGTGCTGCTGTTCCAGGCGTTCGTCGTGCCCCGGGTCGCCGACTGGCCGATCTGGGCGAAGGCGGCGATGTTCCCGCTGGTCATCCTGACCTTGATGACCTACGTGGTGATGCCGCTCGTCAGCCGGTTGCTGCGGCGCTGGCTCTATCCGTCCTCCTGAGCCCGCGGCCGTCAGGGCCTGCTCGGGCGCTCCGCTGCCGCTCGGCGCAGCGGACGGCGGCGAGGTGTGGCGCGGCTGCCGTCGGGTACTCGGACAGGGCCTCGCGCGGCGTAGCTGCTCGCAGCGCGTCGCGCGGGTTGCGCGTCCGCTCCCCGGTTGTAGGCCGACCGTGGGTCGGCCGGGCACGGCTGGGGTCCGGCGTGAGGCCGGGCTCCAGTTCGCCCGGGCCGTCGCGAGGACGTCGCTTCCCGAGCGATGGGGCCCATCTGGTGCTGTACCGCGTCCCGACACCGGGAGGACGATTGGCCGCGCACCATCGTCGGGGGACGGGGATTTCCGGTGGTTCGTTCGTCGCGTCATGTCGCTCATCGCTTGTCGAGGGCGGCGGTGCTCACCGTCAGCGTCCTCGGCGTCTGCGCATGCGGTTCGTCCGCCGATGCCGAGTCGCCTCCACCGGCGCAGGCGACTTCGGTGCCGGCGTCGGCCGCACCGAGCGTCGACGTCGGTCAGCTGGTCATCCAGGCCGGGGACATCCCGCTGCCCGGCTTCTCCCGGCAGTCCGTCCGGCCCGTCACCGAGGGCCCTGTCACTGGCGTCGCGGCGGTGTTCGGCACTGCGGACGGCACGCGGCTGCTCGGTGAGACGATCGTCCTCCTCCCGGACGCCGCGGCGGCCCGGACGGCCATGCAGGGGGCGGTCTCGACGACCGGGAGCCAGCGTCCGGGTTCCACCACGGCGACCGTGCCGGTCGGCGACTCCGCTGTGATCATCACCGGTTACCGGGTGGACGGGACGGAGTCGACGCTGCTGCTGCTGAGCCAGGGTGTGGCGTCGGTGGCGATGGACTTCCGCAGCCCCGAGACGGACCCGATATCCGCGGACGTGGTGACGGCGGTGGGGGTCAAGCAGGCTGAGCTGCTCAAGGCGAAGCTCGGTTGACGGTTCCGCGAGCGGATCGGCGCACCACCGCCGGGTTCCGATCCGCCGCCTGGTAGCCCAGGGCCCGTCAACGCCGGCACGGTGCGCGGTGACGGCCACCGCCCCGCGGTGAAGAAGGCCGTCCCAGCGAGGCCGAAACCAGATTTTGCATCAGCCTAACCTCGAGTTTTCCTTCGCCTGATGCCCGATCAGTACGATGAATAGGGAATCTGCGGCCGTCATCACGGGTGTACGTCGGCGATTGCGAGGTTGATTGCGCATGGCGCTATTCGAACGTCTGGCGTCCTCGCCTCGCCCTCCGGCACGGGAGTCGAGCGAACCGGGATTTCCTCAGCCACTCTCCACGATCCGCCGCCTGCTCGCCGACGATCCGGTCCTCGTGGGGCTCGGCATAGGCGGAGGGCGCGTTCTCATGGCTTCGGGAGGAATGCCGATACCGGACGACGGAGCATTTCTGGTGCTGGGCTGGGAGGATGACGTGCGCATCTCGAGCGCCGCGGTGCACCGGACCCTGACGGTTTCGGTGCACGTCGGGCGATCGGGCCTGGCGTGCGAGTCGATCGCAGAGAGGCCCTCCATCCTTCTCGACAGGACGATGACCGTGTTGATCGGTCTGGCGATCGACGGGCCGAGACTGCTCGTCCGCATGATCGATCGAAGGTTCTTCTCCGAGGAGATCGGCATGCGTCCGAAGATGGTGGAGATCGCGGTCTTCGATGTGCGTTTGTCACGCGGCTCGACGAGGTGCTCCGGCTATCCCCGTTCGGCGCCGGACAATTGAACGTCCGGGACGTCCCGCCGATGGTCCTCGGCCGCGTCCGATTCCTGCTCCCACCGGGACGGGATGAACACGGTGAACACCGGGGGCGACGCCTGCGCGAGGACGAGACGGCCGCCCTCCGCCTCGGCGAGACGACGGGCCAGAGCGAGACCGATGCCATGTCTCGGTGCACCTTCCGGGCGGCTGCTGAACGCCGCCGGGAGAGTTTCCGGATCGAGCCCCGCGCCCTCGTCCGAGACATCCACCGCAATGGCTTCGCCCGCCTCCCGCACCGTGACCCGTACGGTGCCTGCCCCGTGCAGCTCGGCATTGTCGAGCAGAACCGCCAGCACCTGCCTGGTCGCCGCCGCTGACGCCTGTGGTGTCGGGAGCGCAGGGGCGACGACGAGTTCGAGTGCTCGCCCCGAGTCGGCCAGTCGTCGGGTCCAGCCGCCCTCGATCTCGGCGACGAGGGCATGGATGTCGGCGGGGGCTCCGTGCCTTCCCGCGTGCTCCCGTGCCAGCAGGAGGAGCTCGTCGATGGTCTTCTCCAGCCGGTCCGTCACGTCGATGCTGTCGGCGACCGCGGAACGCCAGTCCGGCCTGGGCTGGTCCAGCGTCGACTCGAGCCGGAGGCGGAGCCCGGCAAGAGGCGTCCGGAGCTGGTGCGACGCATCCGCCGAGAACGCGCGCTCGCGCGCGAGGAGCGCGTCGAGGCGAGAAGCCGTGCTGTTGAGGGCATGGCCGACCGAGTCGATCTCCGCGATCCCTGCGGCGGACGACTGCACGCTGAAGTCCCCGTCACCGAGTCTCTCCGCATCACGAGCGAGGTCGTTCAACGGCCGGGCCAGGCGCGTCGCCTGGCGCCGTGCGAGGGCCCACACCACGGCCAGCACGAGTCCGGCGAGCCCCAACATTCCCAGCCACACCGGCACGAGTCCCCGATAGATCGACGCGAGCGGCCTGGCCGCCCTGACCACGCCGTTGATGTCGTGTTCGCCCCTCACCGGAACCGTCACGACCAGATCATGGGCGGTCCTGGTCTGGGAGATCTGGCCGTACAACGCCTGACCGACCTGCGCATCGCCCGAGCGCGGGCCTCTGCCGAGGATGCGCTTCCCCTCGTCGTTGTACAGGGCGAGTTCGGTGTCGTCGCGCGAGACGGGCAGGGCGCTCGGGATGTCGTCGTGCGCCAGATCCGTGACGACCGATTGTGCCGTGAAGTCCGCGACCTGCTGAAGGGCTCCGCGCTCCTCGGTCAACGCGAACTGTGCGAGCCCGATCGCGAGCGGTACACCGAACAGTACGATGGCGAGCGTGGCCGCCGCCACGGCGAGGGCGACGATTCGGGTGCGCATGTCTCACTCACCCCCCCTGCCTTTTTCGTCCCGCTTCCGGAATTTCTAGCCGGTAGCCGTATCCCCGTAATGTCCTGATCATCGGCACACGCGCAGAAGTGCCTCCGCTGCCTATCTTGCTGCGCAGCGAAGCGACGTGGACATCCAATGTCTTCGTCGACCCGATCCAGTTCTGGTCCCACACGTCGGCCATCAAGGCCTCCCGGCTCACGGCGGCGTCCGGTTCTCGGGCCAGACGGGCCAGCAGGTCGAATTCTTTGGTGCGGAGCGTCACCTCGGTCCCCCGAATCGTGACCCGCCTGCTGCCCATGTCCAGAACGAGATCCCCGAGGAACAGCGACTGCGACGCCGCCGGCGAACCCACGCGGCGGAGGTGTGCGCGGATACGGGCGAGCAGCTCACCGAGATGCACCGGTTTCGTCAGGTAGTCGTCCGCGCCGGCGTCGAGCCCCACGATGACGTCCATCTCAGCGCTGCGCGCGGTGAGCATGACGAGAACCGCAGCCGGCAACTTCCGCCGCAGGCGTCGGCAGACCTCGATGCCGTCGAGATCCGGCAGGCCCAGGTCGATCAGCACGAGGTCGAACTCGATCGTGGCTGCCCTGGCCAGCGCGGTGCGCCCGTCGGTCACCCAGACGGCGTCATAGCCGTGTGCGCGTAGGCTCGACTCGACGATTCCGCCAATCGTCGCATCGTCCTCGACGATCAGGACAATTGCCACTCCGGGATGCTACCCGGGGCTTTTCATGATCTACGGGTTTTTTTCGTTTCCACGGCAGACGTCGAACGCGGCCCGTTCGGACGACGACTCATGCTCGTAAAAGACGTGTGCGACGGCCACTCGAGGGACGAAAGACGCATTCGGTCATGGTCGATGTCGTCCGACCCGGAAGGGACGAAGGTGGGCACCTCGCTGCGCCTATGACGCCGGGGGCAGGAGCTGGTGGCGCCCGGACCGCCCGCGGGGGCGGCCGGGGGCACGCCGCGTCAGAGCATCGCGTCGATCTCGGCGCGGTGGTAGCTCAGCGGCGTCGTCGGGAAGCCGAATTCGTCCTTGTGCAGGGTCGCGGACCCGCACCAGCCGCAGCGGCCCGACGCGTCCAGCACCGCCCGGCCCTCGAGCTCCCCTGCGTCGATCACCGGACGGACCGGCCACCGCCTGCGGCGCGCCGGTCGGCACCGCGGGCTTCCGGTTGCGGCCGGACACCTGCTTGTACAGCCACCAACCGCCGACGGGGATCGCCACGATCACCGCGGCGGCCAGCAGCCACTGCACGAGACCGACCACGATGCCCACCGCGATCCCGGCCAGCACGAGGATTCCGACGATCTGCGCGACCCGCAGCACGACCTTCGACATGATCGGTGTCCTCTCGCGTGTCCGGGTCCGGCGCCGACCGAGGCTACTCGGACTCGGGCGCCGGGAACCCGCCGTTCGGCGCTGGTCGGTCGGCTTCGCCCGAGCCGGTTCCGGGAGGCAGCCTGTTCGGGTGTGCCCCCGAACAGGGGACCTGGTCCATTGGCCTTCGGCCCAGCGTGCTGCACCATGGCCCGATGCGTCTCGCGCCTCCCAGCTCGTCCGGCCGGCCGGCCGGCTCCGCCGCGGGCCGGGGTGCACCGGGCGCCCTGGCGGTGCTCGCCGCCGCGCTCCTGGCCGCGGGGTGCACGTCCGCGGCTCCGGCAGCGGCACCCTCCGTTCCGGTCGACGCCGCGGCGGACGTCGCCGTCCCGGATGCGTTCACCGCGGTCGTGGTGCGGCCGCTCGGGGCACCGACGTTCCCGTTCCTCGGCTCCGACGGCAAGTACCACATCGTCTACGACCTGGAGCTCACCAACGCGGCGGCCATTCCGGCCACGATCGACAAGATCGACGTCGTGGACGCCGCGAAACCGGACACCGTCATCGCGTCCTACGCCGGGACGAGGCTGGTCGCGCCCGACTGCCCGGCCGGGGACTGCAACCGGCTCCGACGGCTGCCCTCGTCGATCGCGGCCGACAACGTGATCCCCGCGCAGGAGTCGCGCGCGATGCTCGTCGACTTCATGCTCGACTCGGCCGAACAGGCACCCGTGACGGTTCTGCACCATCTCTACGCCCACGCGGCCGTCAACCCGGGTTCGAAGGAGCCGGTCGCCACGGACTACCTCGCCGCGCCGTTCGCCGTCTCCGCCGGGGCTCCGCGGGTGATCGGCCCCCCGGTCAAGGGCGACCGGTGGATAGCGGCCAACGGATGCTGCCTGCCCGGGTTCCCCCACCGGACTTCGCTGGCCACGTTCAACGGGATGCTCGTCAACGGCCAGCGGTTCGCCATCGACTGGAAGCAGACCGACGAGAGCGGCGCCTTCTACCAGGGCGACCGGACGAAGAACGAGAGCTACGTGGACTACGGCGCACCGATCTACGCCGTCGCCGACGGGACGATCACCTCGACCGTCGACAAGCTCGACGCGAACGCGCCGGGCGTCCTGCCCGCCGCCGACCCCGTGCTCGGGCCCCAGATCACGGTCGAGACGGTCGACGGCAACCACATCGTGCAGGACATCGGGGGCGGTCTGTACGCCTTCTACGCCCACCTGCAGAGGGGATCGTTGCTGGTCAAGCCAGGTGACGTGGTGACGAAGGGCCAGGTGATCGCGAAGCTCGGCAACACCGGCAACGCGAACGCCTCGCACATGCACTTCCACCTGATGAACGGCCCGTCCGTGCTCGGCAGCGACGGGGTCCCTTACGTCCTCGACGGCTTCACCTACGAGGGGCAGGTTCCGGCCCGGGCCTTCCTCGACGCCGACGACTACCTCAGCGGGAACTTCCTGCAGGGGCGGATGCCGACGCCGCTGCCGCGCACGAACGAACTGCCGCTGTTCGGTGCGATCGTCGACTTCCCCGCCTGACCTCTCGCGGTGCGGCAGCGCGTGCTGGCGCTGCTGTACCACGAACGGCTGACCGCACACCTGCCCGCGAGCGAGGACGAGCTGAGGCTGTCCCGCTCCCGGATCGGCGAGGCGGGGGACCGGATGGCTCGTCTTCGGGGTGCGCCGGGTGGTGGCAGTGATCCGCTACCTCTCGCGCTGAGTGGATTGACAAGGGGCGGTCGCGGCGACCAGCCTTGTGATCGGCTGATCGCCGCGATCGCGTGTCGCCGGCTCCGGGCCGCCAAGCAGGGCGCCGGCGATGCTTCCTTCGGTGGAGATCGAGCGGGATGCCCGGTGGAGCCGTCCGCCACCTGTGGTCCGGCGGCCCACCGTCATCCCGGTTCGTGCACGGCCCCGGTCACGCCACCGGGCTGGCCTCCACCTGCGGAGCGACGAGCTTCCCCGCGAGGATGCTGCTGACGTAGCCGAGGGCGGCACCCACCAGGAACGACACGAGCATGACCGTGAACGGGCCGGTCGGGAGTGAGAAGTCGGTTCCCGAGGCGGACGTGAGCAGCCCGAACATCACCGTCGTGGCGAAGCCGAGGACGGACCCGGGGACGAATCCGAGGGCCGGGATCAGTGCACCGAGGATGAACACGGCGGTCAGGCCGCCGACGATGACGCCGACGAGCAGCGGGTTGGTCGCGTAGCCCAGCAGGACCAGCGTGATCGTGCCGCACACGATGCCCCAGACGTTCGTCGGCACCGACTTGGCGAGGGCCGCCTTGTCACCGCCCGCGGCGAAGTAGCTCGCGGCGCCGAGGAACGTCGCCGGGACCATCAGCCCCAGGCTTCCCAGCGGGCCCACGTACAGGTAGGTGATGATCGCGCCGATGACGCCGATCACCAATGCCAATGCAACAGGCAGCTTCATCCAGTTCACTCCTCGATCTCGTGCGGTGCCCTCGAAGCGGGCACAGCAGGTGGCCGAACGGTCGAAGCGTGGTGGAGTGCGGCGCCGGGCGGCAACGGACCGGGTCCACCCGTGATGGCATGTTTTCCGGTGGCAACCGTTCGGAAACGAGGTCCCCCGGAAGGGGAAGCCGTGCGCGGACGGCGGTGACGCGATCGTCACGGCGATGTCATCACCCTTGATCAGCGGCAGGTGGAGAGGGCTGAATGCAAGAGGGCGTTGCGCCTTTCGGCGGCTGGATGACGGGCGCCGGATGCAGGCGGCGGCGCCTCAGGAGGAGGGGCCGAACCGGCCCCAGCCGTGCCAGCTCTCGATCTCCAACCAGCCGGTCACCCGTGGCCGGTCGCGGACCCCGTACACGTGGCCGGTGTAGTGCTGCGCGATCCGGTCGATCACCACCAGGTCCGGGTCGTCGAGCAGGGTCATCTTGCCGCGGACACTGACGTGGGTGCCCCAGTCGTCGGTGTCGAGCACGGTGAGCGAGACGCGCGGGTCTTTGCGGATGTGGCGGAGCCTGGCCCGGTTGGCGTCCATGTTGACGACGATCTTGTCGGACGGCTCGTCCCAGAGATACCAGGTGGCGACGGTGACGGGCGCGCCGTCGGGGCGCACGGTGCCCATCACCGCGGGGTTGGGCTGCTTGAGCATTTCCACGATGGTGGGCGGCAACGGTGGCGGTGGCATGGAGTCATCCTCCGGGCGGTTCCCTCTCGGCGGCACGGTCACCGCGAGGCCAACGCCCGGACGGCGCCCCGGCCCCGTGGGCCGAGGTCGTCCCGCGCCGCGGCTCTCCCTCAGGAGCGGCTGCCGATCCCCTTCTTGAGCGCCCTGCAGGCGACGTAGACGAGGCCGCCGGCCAGGATCCACGGGCCCCCGACGATGATCGGGTCGAGCGGCTGGTGCTTCAGGTCCGCGCGCTTCTGGCCGAACCGGGAGGCGAGGCCGTGGTGGGAGAACTCGCTCAGCACCCCGGTCTCGGTGATGGGGTTGTCCGGATGCGGGGTCAGGAACGACTTGAGGTGGCTCTCCACCGCGTCGACCCGGTCGGCCGCCATCAGGAGCAGCCAGTGCGCGGCGCGCCCCTCGCTGTAGTGGTAGGCGAACCTGCGGATCGCGCCGGAGAGCCCGTGGGGCGGACAGGCCGTGCCGAAGACGGGCGTCAGGAACTTGTGCTCGGGCGACCGCTCGCGGGGCCACTTCTCCGGCTGCCGCTCCGGGAACTCCCAGTGCGCACCGGTCAGGTCCTCCTGGTACTGCAGCTTCGGCACCGACGGCCGGTTCTTCGGGTCCAGGTCCACCCCCCAGCCGGGGATTCGGGCGCGCAACTGGTCGCTCGACTCCGAGATCGGGGGCCTCTGCGGCGTGTAGGTCATGGCGGGTCTCCTCTTCTCTCTCAGCCGGCGGTCGGGACCACGAGCGGTTTGATGCAGCCGTCAAGCTTCGCCGAGAAGATGTGGTAGCCCTCGGAGATGTGCTCGAGCGGAATCCGGTGGGTCACGATCTCGCTCGGCTTGAGGTAGCCGTTGCGGATGTGCTCGAACAGCCGCGGCCACTGCCGTTTCACCGGGCACTGGTTCATCCGCAGGGTCAGCCCCTTGTTCATGGCGTCCCCGAACTTGATCGCGCTGAAGATCGGGCCGTACGCGCCCATCACGGAGATGGTCGCGCCCTTGCGCACGGAGTCGATGGCCCAGTTCAGCGCCACGGGTGAACCGCCCTGCATCTTGAGCTTGGCGGAGGTGACGTGCTGGGTGAAGTTGCCGTCGGCCTCGGCGCCGACCGCGTCGATGGCCACGTCGGCACCGAGGAAATCGGTGAGCTTCTTCAGGTGCACCACGATGTCGTCGTACTCGGTGAAGTTGTACGTCTCGGCCTGCGCGAACGTGCGCGCCTTCTCCAGCCGGTACTCGAGGTGGTCGATGACGATGACCCGGCCCGCGCCCATCAACCACGCGCACTTGGCGGCGTAGAGCCCCACCGGGCCGGCACCGAACACCACCACCACGTCGCCCTCGACGATGTCACCGAGCTGTGCACCGAAGTACCCGGTGGCGAGCGCGTCGGTGCAGAGGACCGCGTCCTCGTCCTCCATCCAGTCCGGGATGCGGCTGGGGCCGACGTCGGCGAACGGCACCCGCACGTACTCGGCCTGCCCGCCGTCGTAGCCGCCGCAGGTGTGCGAGTAGCCGTAGATGCCGCCGACGGCCGTGGCGTTGGGATTCACGTTGTGACAGTTGGAGTACAGCCCTCGTGCGCAGTACCAGCACGTCCCGCAGAAGATGTTGAACGGCACCATCACCCGGTCGCCCCGCTGCAAGTTCCGCACCGACGAGCCCACCTCGTCGACCACGCCGATGAACTCGTGACCGAAGGTCATGCCGACCCGGGTGTCCGGCAACATCCCGTGGTAGAGGTGCAGATCGGAGCCGCAGATCGCCGCGAGCTGAACGCGCACGATCGCGTCGTTCGGGTGCTCGATCGCCGGGACGTCCTTCTCCTCGGCCCGGATCTTGTACGGTCCCCGGTAGACCATCGCTCGCATCGTGCCTCCTCGATCCGTGCTCGTCGGACTGGCTGGGCCACTCGACGTCGCCCGTTCAGGGGAGGCGACGCACGCCGTGGTCGTGTAGCCCGAAACCTTCGGTCTAACCCCGCGTTCGCCTTCGGACCTCCCCGGAATCGGTCAAGCACGAACCGCGGCGGTAGCGCGGCCCTACCGTTGCCAGGGCGGGGGGTCCTCGCGTCGGGTGTGTCGGGCACGCCGCGGCCGGGCCGCCGCCGAGCACCGCGGGCAGACACGTCTGACGGCGTCGGCGTGCCGCCCGGACTCCGGCTGCACGTCCGCCCAGTCGACGTGCGGGTACCGGTCCAGCCGGGACCGGCTCAGCGGCAGTCCGCAGAGGGTCTGGTTCGTGCCCGGCTCCCATGCGTGGACCTCCCCGCCGGGACGGCGGACACCGTCCGGGTCGACCCAACGGCTGGACGCCGCGACCGCGTAGGCCATCCGGGCTCCCGTCCCGTCAGCGGTGGACAGCGGCGGCGGCCGCGCGGACCGGCTCGAACCCGCCGGGCGCCGGCGGGACCGGGTGGCGAAGGGCCTCGGCCAGCTCGCGCACGATCGCGTCCGCGGGGCCGCGGAAGAGGATCTCCGTCCGCAGCCGGACGGGAGGCGTCAGCGCAGACAGCGCCAGGCCCTCGGCCCGCCCGCCTCCGGGATCGACCACCAGCCCGAGCCCCTGACGGTTGAGGACCTGCCGCCGGAGCTCGCCGGTGGGCCGCCCCGCCGGGTCGGTGACGCAGGCGGTGTCCACATCGGAGCCGGCTCGGTGCAGTGCCCGGTGCAGGGGAGGGGTGGTGAGGATCCGGTGCCCGGCGAGGCTCGCCCGCGGGCAGCCGCCCGGCCGGTCGAGCGGGTGCCCGTGCGGGACCACCAGTAGCAGGCCGACCGTCCCGAGCGGGCTGCGCTCGAGCCCGTCGGCGTCCGCTCCCGCCCAGACGACGGCGGCGTCGGCCCGTTCCTGGGCCACCGCGGCGACCGCATCGCACTCCGGCGCCTCCGCCCCGTCGACCACCAACCCGGTCCGCTCGCGCAGGAGGACGAGCGCGGGTGCGAGGACGGCCGGCAGGCCGGTGCCGAGCCGCACCATGACCAGCGGGAGTGGCGGCTGGGTGTCCCGCACCGCGTCGCGGGTCCGTTCGGCCCGGGCGAGCAGGATCCGCGCCTGCACGAGCAGGACCTGTCCCGCCGGGGTGAGGGACGTGCCGTGCGGTCCCCGGTCGAACAGCGCCACCTGCAGGTCCCGCTCGAGCGTGCGCATCTGCTGCGAGAGCGAGGACGTCGTCAGGTGCAGCGCGTGGGCGGCGCGCCCGAAATGCTGCCGTTCGGCGGTGACGACGAAGGAGCGCAGCTGCCTCAGCTCCACGGCAGGCGCCTCACGCGACCCGATCGGGCTTCCGGTGCCGGGTCAGTCGCCGCTGCAGCGCGGTGGTCCCGCCCCACACCCCCTCGTCCTCGCGGGCCATCGCCCACGCGAGACACGGATCCACCACGGGGCACCGTGCGCAGACGGCGAGGGCCCGCGCCTCCTGCGCCTGCGCCGGCCGGGTGGTGCCCAGCGGGAAGAACAGGTCGGGGTCCTCGGTGCGGCAGGCTCCCCGCTCGCGCCAGTCCATGGGGCGGCTCCTTCGTCTCGATGAGGTCGCGGCTACCCGCCGCGCGATCGTCCACGCATCAGGACCGGAAGATGCGCCGTTCGGCCGTGCCGTACAGGCCCGTTCGACCAGCCCTCGCGCGGTACACCGCCCGGCCCGCGCGTCGGGGCGAAGTCGTACGAGCCAGGAGGTTTAGAACCGTGCAGCACGGTCACGCCCCACGGTCACCTCTGAACGTCTGGGACAGCGGCCCGTCACCTCGGCGGCCGCCGGGTAGGGAGCAGGTTCGTGCGCATCGCCCTCGTCTCCTTCGACGCCGACCCGATCACCGTGTCCGACTCGCCGTGCGGGCCCGCGTCCTGTGTGGGAGACCTGGCCGTCGCCCTCACCGAGGCGGGCCACGGAGTGACGATCCTGGCCCGGCGGACGGCCCGCAACGTGCCGGAGGTCGCCACCCCGCGGCCCGGGTTGTGGATCCGGTATCTCGCCGCGGGTCCGGCCGAGCCGCTGGAGGGATCCCGGGCCGTCGCCGTGATGCCCCAGCTGGCCCACTACCTCACGCAGCTCTGGCGGTCGGACGCGCCGGACGTCGTGCACTCCCACGGCTGGATGTCGGGGCTCGCCTCCGTCGCCGCGGTCCGCGAGCGGGGACTGCCGCTCGTCCAGACGTTCCTCGGGCTGGGCCGGCTCGAGCGCGACCAGGTGGGCCGGGCCGCCGCCACCCGCGGCCGGGTCTCCGCCGAACAGGTCGTCGCGCTCCGGGCGGACCGGGTGCTCGCGGCGAGCGAGGCCGACGCGTTCGAGCTCGTCCGGTTGGGGGTGCCGCGGGGGTCGGTGTCCGTGGTGCCTCGGGGCGTCGACGTCGACGCGTTCGACCCGGACGGCCCGGCCCTGCGCCGGCGCAGCCTCCGGCCGCGGCTGGTCACCGCGGGCTCCCTGCGCCGGGCCGGTGGCGTCGACGACGTGATCCGCGCCCTGCCCTCGGTTCCCGACGCCGAGCTGCTCGTGGCCGGCGGCCGCCCACCCGCCGGGGGCGGCCCGGATCCCGACCTGGTCCGGCTGTACCACCTGGCCCGCCGGGTCGGGGTGGGTGCGCGGGTCCGGCTCCTGGGACCGGTACAGCGTTCGACCATGCCCGCGCTGCTGCGCTCGGCGGACACGGTCGTCGACGCGCCGTGGTTCACCGCGTTCGGATCGGTGCTGCTGGAGGCGATGGCGTGCCGGCGTCCGGTGGTCGCGACGGCGGTCGGCGGGGTCCGCGACATCGTCGCCGACCAGATCACCGGGCTGCTGGTGCCGCCGCGACGCCCGGACGAGCTGGCCCGGACCCTGCGCGCGGTGCTGTCCGAGGCCACGATGCCCGAGGCCTACGGCATCGCCGGCCGGGACCGCATCCTGGCCCGCTACGCCTGGCCCCGGATCGCGACGGCCACGGCTGCCGCCTACTGCCAGGTGGTGGAGGGGCACACGGAAGCGGCCGCCGCGAGCGGCCAGGCCATGGCGGGGCCGCGGAGCCCGTGACTCACGAGGGCTGGGGCATGGAGTCCTGGTAGAGCCGGGTGGCGTACTCCGGGCCGTAGTACCGGTCGAGCTCGGCACGGGTCATGTCCGGGCGCTCCAGGGCGGCGGCGATCGCCGCGCGCGGGGGTAGCGCGTCGGGTTCCCATGTCTCGGGCTTCCACAGATCGGAGCGCAGGAACGCCTTCGCGCAGTGGTAGAAGACCTCGGCGACGTCGACCTCCAGCGCGAGCACCGGCCGGTGTCCCTTGACGACCATGTCGTCGAAGTAGGGCGCGTCGCGGACGAGCCGGGCGGTGCCGTTGACGCGCAGGGTGTCGTTGCGACCGGGTACCAGGAAGATCAGGCCCACGTGCGGGTTCGACAGGACGTTGCGGTAGCCGTCGACACGGCGGTTGCCGGGGCGCTCCGGGACCGCCAGCGTGCGGTCGTCCAGGACCTGGACGAACCCGCGGGGGTCTCCCTTGGGCGAGACGTCGCAGCTGCCGTCGGCCGCGCTCGTCGAGATCAGCAGGAACGGGGAGTGGGAGATCCACTGCACGTCCACGGGGTCCAGCCGAGGGCGTTGCTTCTTGGCGACGTGGGGGATCGGGACGCCCACGACCTCGACGAGCTCGTCCAGGGAGGTGATCTCGGTGCGGTCCACGGGGTGGGACTCTATGGCCTTTCTCGGACGATGGCTTGGGTGCGGCGGCACTCTCGTCCCGTGCTACCCCTCGTCCATCGCGAAGAACATCCGGAACCCTCCGAACGGGCCTCACGAAGCGACGAGGACCGTCCAACCGCCCCCCGCCTCGGGTATGAGAACGACGAGGCTCCCGGCCGGCGCAGCCTGTACCGCGGCCTGCGCATCGGTCACTGCGGTGGAGGTGGCGACCGTGAAGGATGTCGTCGCCCCGGCGGTGTCGGTCACCGTCACGGCGCTACCCTCGGCCGCCCCCTCCGCGGGCGCGGCGGTGGCGAGCCGGAGGACCTTGCGGCCGTTGGTCGCCGCCAGACCGCCGGGCACCGGCAGGCCGTCCGCACCCGTGCGGGCCGACGTGACGGTGACGGCGCCGCCGGGCAACGTGACGGTCTTCGGGCGAGCGGGTGACGCGCTCGTCGTGCTGCTCGACGGCGTCGGTGTGGCGGACGAGACGGGTGGCGCCGAGCTCGTGGGTGGCGCCGAGCTCGTGGGTGGCGCCGAGCTCGTGGGTGGCGCCGAGCTCGTGGGTGGCGCCGAGCTCGTGGGTGGCGCCGAGCTCGTGGGTGGCGCCGAGCTCGTGGGTGGCGCCGAGCTCGTGGGTGGCGCCGAGCTCGTGGGTGGCGCCGAGCTCGTGGGTGGCGCCGAGCTCGTGGGTGGCGCCGAGCTCGTGGGTGGCGCCGAGCTCGTGGGTGGCGCCGAGCTCGTGGGTGGCGCCGAGCTCGTGGGTGGCGCCGAGCTCGTGGGTGGCGCCGAGCTCGTGGGTGGCGCCGAGCTCGTGGGTGGCGCCGAGCTCGTGGGTGGCGCCGAGCTCGTGGCTGGGGAGGGCGTCGTGGGCGGAGGCGTGGGGGTCTGAGGAGTGACCGACGGTGGTGTCGTCGGGACGACGGCCGCGGGCGCCGCGGCGGGAGCGGGCGAGGTCGTGGTCGGGGAGGTCGTGGTCGGGGAGGTCGTGCTCGTGGAGGTCGGGGGCGCCGATTCGGCGGATGTCGACCGTGCCTGCGATGACGGGGCTGCCGCGGCCGACGAACCGGGCACGGCCGAGGAGGAGCCCGGATCCGACGAGGACGCCGCCGGGGCCTCGTGCGCCGTGCCCGAGGAACTGGGTGCGACCGCAGCGGCCCTGGGCGAGACGGGTGACGTGGCCGGGCTCGTCGCCGACTGTGCGATCGACAGCGCGGCGGTCTCCGACTGCGGCGGCTCCGGAACCCTCGGGTCCGGCACCTCGGTCGGCACGGGCGCGACCGGCGCCTCGAAGATCTCCGGAGCCGGCGGCGCGGCGGGGCGGGGCTCGGGCGCCACGGACAGCAGTCCGGTGTCGGGTACGCCGCTGGTGGCGGGCCGGGTGGCGCCCAGGTAGTCGTCGCCCGTCCAGCGGTAGTAGGCGACCTGCACCGGCTCCCCGAAGGTCGGCGCGTTCACCATCTTGCCGTTCCCGATGTACATGCCGACGTGGTGCACCATGGCCGGAACACCGTAGAACACCAGGTCGCCGGGCTGCAGGCCCGCGGTGGCGGGCACGTGCGGGCCCTCGTAGTACTGGGTGTGGGCGGTGCGGGGGAGGTCGATCCCGGCGACGCCGTAGGCGAAGTGGGTCAGCCCCGAGCAGTCGAACCCGGCGTCGCCCTCCGTGGGCCCGTTACCGCCCCACACGTACGGCAGGCCGATCTGGGCCATCGCCGCGGCGATGGCCGTGGCGGCGCGACGGTCCGGCAGCCCGGTCGTGAACGAGACCGGCACCGGATCGACGACCGATGCCGGCGGCTGCGGCTGGGTGCTCGCCGGAAGGACGGAGCCGGCGGTCGTGGTGTCCGCGACGGTCACGGCAGGCTGCGGCAGGCCGAACTCCCCGGCTCGCCCGCCGTGGACGGCGGCGCTCGGGCCGGAGGACGCGGTGAGAACCGTCAGGCCCACCACGGCGACCACTGCGCCGCCCGCCGTGAGCGGGTGCAGGTGTCGGGCGGGGGCCGGGCGCCGGCGCCTCATCGCCGGTCCCGGCGGAGGTCTGCGTCCGCCATACCCGGTGATTCGCCTCGGCCGGCCGGGGCGTTAACACCGCGTCGGTCAGCCCGCATCCAGCCTGCCCGCGAGCTCGGCCGCGTCCCGGTGCGCCGCGAGCTCGTCGACCCTCCGGCCCGCTGATCCGCCGGCGAAGGCTCGGCCGCGCGCGCCGGATCCCCGCCCCGGGAGCAGGATGGAGGGAGTCGATCAGGAGGAGCGTGAGTTCGATGCCGGGGACCGACCGGCCCCTCGAGGGCATGCACGTGGTGGAGTGCGCGAGCTTCGTCGCCGGACCGACGGGCGGGATGACGCTCGCGCAGCTCGGTGCGGACGTCGTGCGGATCGACCCGGTGGGCGGCGGCAGCGATCATCTGCGCTGGCCGGTGGCCCGGGACGGGGAGAGCTACTACTGGGCGTCGCTGAACAAGGGCAAGCGTTCCGTCGCCGTCGACATGCGCTCCGACGAGGGCCGCGAGCTGGTCACCGCACTGATCGCCGCCCCGGGCGAGGACCGCGGCGTGCTGATCGACAACGTCGTCGGGCGGCGCTGGATGTCCCACGAGGCGCTCGAGGCGAAGCGTCCGGACCTGATCCACCTGCGGGTGCAGGGATACCCGGACGGGCGCCCGGCCGTCGACTACACGGTGAACGCGGAGGTCGGGATCCCGCAGATCACGGGCACCGAGGAGGGCGGCGCGCCGGTCAACCACGTGCTGCCGGCCTGGGACCTGGTCACCGGCCTGAGCGTCTCGACGGGCGTGCTCGCGGCCCTGCACAAGCGGGCGCGGACGGGCGAGGGCGCGTTCATCGAGCTGGCCCTGTCCGACGTCGCGCTCGCCGGCGTCGCCAACCTCGGCTGGCTGTCCGAGGCGGAGGAGCGCGGGCACGAGCGGCCGCGGCACGGCAACCACGTGTACGGCAGCTTCGGGGTGGACTTCGCGACCTCCGACGGGCAGCGGGTCATGGTCGTCGCGCTGACGGAGGGCCAGTGGTCCGCGCTGCGGAAGGTCACCGGCACCGAGGAGGTCTTCGCGGCGCTGGAGGCGGCGCTGGACGCCGACTTCACCCAGGAGTCCGAGCGCTACCGGCTGCGGGAGACGATCGCGGCGATCCTGCGGCCGTGGTTCTCGGCGCGGGACCTCAAGCAGGTCAGCGACGAGCTCGACGCCGCCCGGGTGCTGTGGGGCCGCTACCAGGGGATGACCGACGTCGTCGCCGCACATCGGACCGGAACGCACCCAATCCTCGCGGACATGGCGCTGCCCGGCTCCGGGGCCGCCGCGATCACCGCGCGCTCACCCCTGCGCTTCGACGGCGAGCACGGGCCGGCGGGCCGGGTGCCGTTGCTCGGCAGGGACACCGAGGAGGTCCTCGCGGAGATCCTCGGGCTCGGGCAGGCGGAGATCGGCGGGCTGCGGCAACGCGGGGTCATCGCGACGTCCTGAGCGGGGAAGCAGGCCGGCGCCTCGCGCCCGTCACGCCCGGAGGTCCCCGACATGCCACGACGGGCCGCTGGTGGGGCGCTGGGGGAAGGGCGCCGCACCACCGGCCCGTCGAGTTCGGGACGGGGTGGAAGGTCAGATCTCGTGTGCGCTGTCGTAGCCGAAGTCCGCGTCCGGGTCGAGCTCACGACGCAGGATCTGTGCAGGTACGGAGACCGTACGGCGCCGACGCGTGGTCATCGGCGTGCCCAGGGCGATCTTCATCTCGTGGGCGAGGTCGTATCCGTAGTCACCGCTGACGTCCTGATCCATCGACATCATCGTCTCCTTCACGTGTACCCCGACAGAAACACGCTCCGTGACCGGTGACATCCGGACGGTGCTCATCCATCATCGCCCGATAGGCGAGGTTCGGACAAGAACGTTCAACCTGCTGGATGCGCGGACGCCACAAGAGGGTGAACAGACCCCTGTGGGGGAGACCGGTCCGGTAGGAGGATGGCACCGGTTGACCCACGCCGGTCACGCGCTGCGGTCGCGGCCCCGTACGGGTCTCCCGGGCAGGGAACCCGCGCGGTGCAGCCGCCGGTGAGGTGCCCGCGGTCACGGTCGGTTCCCGGGTCCGGGACGGGGGTCGGGCATGCATCGACGATCGGGGGCCCGCCGGGCCCTGGCCGCCCTCGTGCTGCTCGCGGCGTGCGGGCCCGCGGTGGCCGTGACGCGGCGTGACGTGCCCCAGGCCCCGCCCTCGGTCCTCGTGCAGGCTGCGGCCATGCCCGCCTACGCCCTACCCCCTGCCCGGGCGACTCCTTCCGGGCCCACGCCTTCCGGGCCCACGCCCGACGCGCTCGCCGGGCTGACGAGCCGGGACGTCCCGCAGACCCTGACCGGCGCCTTCGACGTCGTCCCGGGCACCGTCCCCGCGCCCGGCGCCGGCCCGGTGACGACGGTCCGGGTGGAGACCGAGCAGGGCCTTCCCGTGGATGCGCAGCGCTTCGCCGGGTTCGTCATGGACACGCTCGATGATCCGCGCGGCTGGGGCGCGGGCGGCCGGATGACCTTCGTACGGACCGGCGCCGACGACGCGATGGTCCAGGTGCTCCTCGCCAGCCCGGGCACGTCGGACCGGCTCTGCAGCCCGATCGACACCACCGGCGAGCTCTCCTGCCGCTCCGGCAATCGCGCGGTCCTCAACTTCTACCGCTGGGTGAACGGACAGGAGGACTACGCCGGCAACCCCACCGGCTACCGGCGCTACCTGGTCAACCACGAGGTCGGGCACGTGCTCGGGCACCGTCACGAGCCGTGCCCCGGCGCCGGCATGCCCGCGCCGGTGATGCAGCAGCAGACGCTGGGGCTGAACGGGTGCACGCAGAACCCGTGGCCGTACCCCTGATCGCGGTACGGTCCCGGAGTGGCCGATCTGAAACCGCGCAGCAAGGACGTCACCGAGGGCCTGGAGGCCACCGCGGCACGCGGGATGCTCCGGGCGGTCGGCCTCTCCGACTCCGACTGGGCGAAGCCCCAGATCGGCGTGGCGTCGTCCTGGAACGAGATCACCCCGTGCAACCTCTCCCTGGACCGGCTCGCGTCCGCGGTCAAGGAGGGCGTGCACGCCGCGGAGGGGTTCCCGCTGCAGTTCGGGACGATCTCGGTGTCCGACGGGATCTCGATGGGTCACGAGGGCATGCACTTCTCGCTGGTCTCGCGCGAGGTGATCGCGGACTCCGTCGAGACGGTGATGGGCGCGGAACGCCTCGACGGATCCGTACTGCTGGCGGGCTGTGACAAGTCGCTGCCCGGGATGCTGATGGCCGCCGCCCGCCTCGATCTCGCGTCGGTGTTCCTCTACGCGGGCTCGATCATGCCGGGCAAGGCCACGCTGTCCGACGGCACCGAGCGTGAGGTCACGCTGATCGACGCGTTCGAGGCGGTCGGGGCGTGCGCCCGCGGCCTGATGAGCCGCGAGGACGTGGACTCCATCGAGCGGGCCGTCTGCCCGACCGAGGGCGCGTGCGGCGGGATGTACACCGCCAACACGATGGCCAGCGCGGCCGAGGCGCTGGGGATGTCGCTGCCGGGTTCGGCCGCGCCCCCGGCCGTCGACCGCCGCCGCGACGGGTACGCGCGCCGCTCCGGCGAGGCCGTCGTCGAGCTGCTGCGGCTGGGCATCACGGCGCGCGACATCATGACGAAGAAGGCGTTCGAGAACGCGATCGCGGTCGTCATGGCCCTCGGCGGCTCGACGAACGCGGTGCTGCACCTGCTGGCCATCGCGCACGAGGCCGAGGTGGAGCTGACGCTGGAGGACTTCGTCCGGGTCGGCGCGAAGGTCCCGCACCTCGGCGACCTCAAGCCGTTCGGCCGGCACGTCATGTACGACGTGGACCGGATCGGCGGCATCCCGGTCGTCATGAAGCTGCTGCTGGACGCCGGTCTCATGCACGGCGACACCATGACCGTCACCGGCCGGACCATGGCCGAGAACCTGGCCGAGCTGAACGCGCCCGCCCCGGACGGCGCCGTGATCCGCGCGCTCTCCGACCCGATCCACCCCACCGGGGGCATCACCATCCTGCGCGGTTCCCTGGCGCCCGAGGGCGCGGTCGTGAAGTCCGCCGGGTTCGACGAGGCCGTCTTCGAGGGCACGGCCCGCGTGTTCGACGGCGAGCGGCTCGCGATGGATGCCCTGGAAGACGGCACGATCACCGCCGGGGACGTCGTCGTCATCCGCTACGAGGGCCCCAAGGGCGGCCCGGGGATGCGCGAGATGCTGGCCATCACGGGCGCGATCAAGGGCGCAGGCCTGGGCAAGGACGTCCTGCTGCTGACCGACGGCCGGTTCTCCGGCGGGACGACCGGGCTGTGTGTCGGCCACGTCGCCCCGGAGGCGGTGGACGGCGGCCCGGTCGCGTTCGTCCAGGACGGCGACCGGATCCGCCTGGACGTCTCCCAGGGCCTGCTCGACGTGCTCGTGGACCCGGCCGAGCTCGAGGCCCGCCGCGAGGGCTGGGCCCCTAAGCAGCACGGGTACACCCGCGGCGTGCTGGCGAAGTACGCCAAGCTCGTCCGCTCGGCCAGTGTGGGAGCGGTCTGCGGCTGATCCTGCCTTCGGCAGGAGTGGCCTTCCTGCCGGTCGGTGGCCCGCCGGCAGGGCCCAGGGCGCCGTTCACCGCACACGAGTGCCCGAGACCGATCAACCGTTCGTCGATGCAACGGTGCGGCCGAGATCGAACTAGCGTGCGGCGCCATGAGCGTTCGCGTTCCCGTCGGCGGGGGTCCGGTGTCCGTCCACCTCCCGTTCACCGGATGGCCACGGTGAACGTCGGGCGTCGCGCCCGGCGCCTCCGCGAGAGGGTCGGGAGGACTCGTGTCCGCATCCACCGCGCGCTGGAGCTTCCCGCTCAGGTCGAAGCGCTCGATCGGCATCTGACGGCGATCGGCTCGGTGGTGCGGGCCGCGCACGAGGACGTGGACGACCTGCGGTCCCGCCTCGACGCGGTGGCGGCGACGGTCGACGCGACCCGCGCCCGGACCGCGGAGCTGCAGGACTCCGTGCATCTCGTGGCCCGCCGGACGGCGTTGCGGCGCAGCCGTACCCGGGTCCTGTTCCTGGTCCACGTGCTGGGCTCGTGGAGCTCGTGCCGCGCGGTGGTGGACGCGATGGCCGCCAGCGCGGACTTCGACCCGATCGTCGCGTCGATCCCGCACCGGTTCCGGGGCTCCGCCGGCCTCGTCGGCGAGGAGGACGTGCACCGGGGCCTGCTCGAGGAGGGCGTTGCGCATCTGCGCTTCACGGGCGGCGACGACGGCGACATCCTGCAGTTGATCAAGGCCATAGAGCCCGACGTGATCTTCCGCCAGTCGCAGTGGGACGCCGACCTCCCCGACGAGCTCGCCACCGAACGGCTCGGTTTCGCCCGGACCTGCCTCGTCCCGTACGAGACGATGAACATCGTCGAGAACGTGCCGGACGCGAGGACGCGCAACACCGCCGTCGACAGCGCCTACCACCGGGCGGCGTGGCTGGTGTTCTGCGCCAACGAGGCGGTCCTCGAGACCGCCGTCCGGGACGGCGCCCGCAACGGGGGCCAGTTCCGCGTGGTCGGGCATCCGAAGGCGGACCACCTCCGGTCCGCGGTACCGCGGTGGCCGGTCGGCTCGGCGCCCGACGACGACCGGCCGGGTCGGGTCGTCTGGTCCGCCCACCACACGATCGCGCAGGGCTGGACGGACTTCGGCCTCTTCCACCTCGTCGCGGACGAGATGCTCGCCTGGGCCCGGGAGTCGGACGACACCGAGTTCGTGTTCATGCCCCATCCGGCGCTGCTGCCGCTGCCGGACTCCGACGTCTCCCCGATCAGCCGCGCGCAGTTCGACCGGTGGATGCGGACGTGGCGGGAACTGCCGAACACCGCCGTGCTGACGGAGGCGGACTACGGCCCGACACTCGCGGCGTCGGACCTGATGGTGACCGACGGCCTGTCGATGCTGGTGGAGTACCAGTTGTTCGAGAAGCCGGTCCTCTTCCTCGAGCGCGAGGGCCATCGGCCGTTCAACGCCGTCGGCGAGCAGGTCGTCGCCGGGGTCCACCCGGTGGCGGGCGTCGACGAGGTGCGCCGGCTGGCGGAGAAGTTCCTCGGCGGCGAACCCGACCCGCTGCGGTCGCGGCAGCGGGACATCGTGCAGCGGCTGTTCGGCGAAGGGGACAGCGCGGCACGGATCCTCGACGCTCTGCGTCGCGAGCTCGCCCGAGAGCGGGGCGAGGTCGAGGAGCGCTCGCGGACCTGACGGGTCAGCCGGGCAGCCCCGCGGCGGCCAGCAGCTCCGACGCCGTGTGCGCCCCCGGGCGTTCCCCGGCCGCGGCCATCGTGGTGATGGTCTCGAGCAGGAGGCGGTTCAGCGGGGTGGGGACGCCGTACTTCTCGCCGAGCGCCACGAACTCCCCGTTGATGTACTCCGCCTCGACCGAGCCGGCGCCGCGTTGCAGGCTCTGCCACGTCGAGCCGCCGGTCCGTTCGTGCCCGTCGACGGCCTGGACCGTCATCCCCGCCACCCGCCGCTCGCGGGCCTCCTCGGTGGACACGTACGCGACGCCGGCCGCGTCCAGACAGGCACGGCCCTCGGCGCGGGCGGCCTTGACCAGGGCGCGGAGGTCCGGGTCGGCGAGCCCGCAGACCGCCTCGGGCACGTTCTCCAGGTTGACCACGAGCTTCCACCACTTCCACCGCATGATCGCGGCGTCCGGGCGGGAGGCGAACCCGGCGGCGGTGAGGTCCGCGGCGACCGCGGCGCTCAGCTCGTCCGTGCCCTCGGGGTACACGCCGATGTCGAGGCGCCCGGGGACCGGGCCGGAGTGGGCGACGACGCGGCCCGGCTCGAGGTGCTCGGTCGGCATCATCACGCACACGCCCAGGACGTGCGCGAAGCGCTCGGACGCGAGCCGCTCGTTCTCCACGCCGTTCTGCACGCACACCACCGGGACGTCCGGCGCCGCGTGCTGCAGCTCGTCGAGCAGCGGCGGGGTGTCCTGGGTCTTGGTGCAGAGCAGGGCGACGTCGCCCTCGCGCCAGCCCACCTCGGTGACCGTCGCGACCGCCGGAACCCGCACGGCCCGGGAGCGCTCCGGCTCGTCCAGGCGCAGGCCGCGCTCCCGGATCGCCGCGAGATGCGCACCGCGGGCGACCAGCACCACGTCCCGGCCGGCCTCGTGCAGCCGGACCCCGATCGTGCCGCCGACGGCACCCGCACCGATCACCACGTATCGCACCCCGCGACCTTAGGCTCGCCGCGTCGACACCGAGGAGCCCCTGGAGCGAACGTGAGCAGGATCCCGGGCCGCAGGCCCGACGAGCTGGACCCCGACGAGCGGGCGGTGTACGACGCCATCGCCGGGGGCCCGCGCGCCGCCGGACCGCAGCTCTTCCCGATCACCGACGACGACGGCGCCCTGCGCGGACCGTTCGGCGCGATGCTGCTGCAGCCCGCCCTGGGCGACGCGCTGCAGCGGCTCGGCACGGCCGTCCGGTACCGGGGGATCCTCACCGACCGCTGCCGGGAGCTGGTGATCCTGCAGGTCGCCGCGCACTGGGAGAGCGGCTTCGAGCAGCGGTCGCACGAGCTGATCGCCGCGCGGGCGGGGTTCACCGAGGCCGAGCTGCGCACCCTCGCGGAAGGCGGGGTCCCCGCGCTCGACGATCCGGCGGAGGCCGCGGTGGCCCGTGCGGCGGACCTGCTGCTCGCCGGCGGACGGCTCCCGGACGAGACCTACGGGGAGCTCCGCGGGGCGCTGTCCGAGGCGGAGCTGTTCGAGATCGCCACCGTGATCGGCTACTACGCCACCCTCGCGCTGCAGATGCGGCTCTTCGCCGTCGAGTAGCCCGGAACGCGGAGCCGAGCCCGGTCAGCGTTCGCCGAGCCAGCCGTACGCCGTCTGCGGGGAGATCCCGAGCGCGCGGGCCATGGCCCGGATCTCCAGGCCCTGCTCCCGGCCGGCGGTGAGCAGCGCGCGTTGGCGGGCGCGCAGCTCGTCGATCCGGGTGGCGACGTCGGTCATCTCGCCGAGCAGCGCCTCGGCCTCCGGCGTGGAACCCGCGCGGGAGCGACCGGCGCCGGGCCGCGGGAACGCCCGGACCTCGTCGGCGTCCCAGAGCCTGCGACGCTGCGCGTCGACGTCCGGGAGCGGCTTCGGCGCCTGACCGCGGGACACGTAGCCGAGCCACGTCGTCGGCTTCACGCCCCACGCCTCGGCGCACTGCGCACTCGTCCAGACCTCGCCCTGCGACACCTCACCCACAGCCGCACTCTCGCACACGGCGGCGGGCAGGCCGCGGACGTGAGCAGGGCCGGGGACGATCGAGGTACCTGCCGGGCCGGCAGGCGCGGTGGCGATACTGATCCGGTGGATGCCCGGGAGAGGATTCTCGAGGCGGCTGTCGAGTGTCTCGGTCGCGGAGGCTACGCCGGGACGACGATCACTGCGGTCGCCAGGCTGGCGGGGCTGTCCCGACCCTCGGTCTACGCGCACTTCGGGACCCGCGAGCAGCTGGTCTCCCAGGCGCTGAGGCAGGAGGCGGGGGAGGTGGTCGAGCGGGTCACGGCTCAGGCGCGACGGGCGAGCACGGCTGCGGACTTCGTGGTCGAGGCGACCATCGCGGTCCGCGCCGAGTTCCGCAGCCGCCCCGCCCTCGCACCGTTGGCGTTCCCGGAGCGCAGCTCCCCGAGCCTGGGCCACGAGGCGATCGGACCTGAGGCGATGGCGATGGCGCGGGCGGTGCTGACGCCGCTGCTGGAGTACGAGCCGTCGCTGGCCGAGGAGATCGACGAGATCGCGGAGACGCTGATCCGGTGGACGCTCTCGCTCGCGATGTTCGAGAGCGACCTGTCCGCCTCCGACGAGCGGTTGCGCGCCTACCTGCACCGCAGACTCGTCCCGGCGCTGGCGCCGCGGGCCGGCCGCTGACAGTCTGACGCATTGTGTAAAGATCGTCACATGGGTCGGATCATGAAGAGGCGAACGTTCCTCGGCGGTCTCGCCGGCGCCGCGGCGCTCGGTGTCGGCGCCGCGGGCCGGGCGGTCGCCGCGCCCGCGGTCGTCGAGGACCGCCGTCGGGCCGTCGTCGTCGGGACGGGTTTCGGTGGCGCGATCACCGCGCTCCGGCTCGGCCGGGCCGGTGTCCCGACGCTGCTGCTCGAACGCGGCATCCGCTGGCCGACCGGCCCGAACGCGGACACGTTCCCGCGGATGTTCACCCCGGACCGACGCGCCGCCTGGCTGAGCGCGACCCCCGTCCTCACCGGCTCCCCGCCCGGGCTCTGGAAGCCCTACACCGGGGTGCTCGACCGGGTCCGCGGCCGGGGCATGGACATCCTCTGCGGCGCGGGCGTCGGCGGCGGATCACTCGTCTACCACGGCATGACAATCCAGCCGAACGCCGAGAACTTCGCCCGGTCGCTGCCGTCGGTCCTGGACCACGACGCGTTCGACCGCGACTACTACCGGCGGGTCGCCGCGGTGCTGCAGCCCGCTCCGATCCCCGATGACGTGCTTGCCGCGCCGGAGTACCGCTCGTCGCGGCAGTTCCTCGGGCGCGTCGCCGCGGCGGGGCTGGAGGGCTTCCGCGTCCCGCTGCCGCTCGACTGGGAGTTCGCCCGCAAGGAGCTGCGCGGCGAGGCCGCGCGCTCCTACACCACCGGAGACGTCATCTACGGCGCCAACAACGGCGGCAAGCGCTCCGTCGACGTCACCTACGTGGCCGCCGCCGAGGCCACCGGGCACGTCGAGCTGGCGGTCCTGCACGTCGTCCGGGACATCGAGCGGGACGGCAGCGGGCGCTGGGTCGTGCACGTCGATCGGATCGACACCGACGGGGCCGTGCAGGAACGGAAGCGGATCGTCACCGATGCGCTGTTCCTCGGCGCCGGGTCCGCGGGCACCACCCGGCTGCTGGTCAAGGCGAAGGCGAAGGAACTCGTGCCGGACCTGCCGGACGGCGTCGGCTCCCGATGGGGCAACAACGGGGACCGCATCTACTCCTGGACGCCGATCGGGGACAGCCCGGGTGCGCTGCAGGGCGGGCCCGCGTGCGTCGGGGTGAAGGACTGGGCGAACCCGGCCGCGCCGTTGACGGTCATCCAGGGTGGTGTGCCGTTCCCGGTGGACCTCGGTACCACCAGTGTCATCGGGTTCGGGCTCGTCGAGCCGCGCGGGGAGTTCCGTTACGACCCGGTGCAGGACGACGCGGTGCTGCACTGGTCCCAGGCCTACGACGCGACGCTCACCGCCGCGATCCAGGAGCGGATCCGCAGCATCGTGGGCGGCGGGACCCTCACCGGGGGCGTGCTGAACCCGACGCTGGACACGACCGCGTTCGACACCACGACCTACCACCCGCTGGGCGGGGCGACCATCGGCGACGTCTGCGACCCCTACGGCCGGGTGCTCGGCCAGCGCGGCCTCTACGTCACCGACGGGGCCCTGATCCCCGGCTCCACCGGCGCCTGCAATCCGTCACTGACGATCGCCGCACTGGCCGAACGCAACATGGACGCCGTGGTCACACAGGACGTGGGCCCTGTCTTCTAGCGGCGACGCCTACTCTCGGGGGTGTGACGCCGACTCCGGAGACCCCGCGCCGGGAGCGGAGCGACCTGGCTCTCCTGCAGGCGTACGAACCGGTCGTCCGCCACACCGAGGGCGAGCTGTTCCTGCCGATCGCCGTCGAGCCCTACGTGGCGCAGTGCAGCCTGTGGTCCACCGGCGACACACCGCTGGTCCCGGCCGGCGAGCTGACCCTCGACGGCCTGTGCGAGGCCGGCCGGCGCTACCGCGAACGGCCGCTCCACCTGCGTTTCGTGCAGGAGCCGATGCGCGCGCGTGAGCTGCGGAGATGGCACGCGGAGGAGCGCCCGCGGCTGCGCGGCACCGCCCGCTTCGCGACGGTCGGCGTCCTCGCCCGGCTGATCGACGCGCTGCTGCGGATCTCGCTGCTCGTGCGCGGCAAGGTGCCCGGCGGGCTGGTCGCCGCGGCCGAGCGGACGACCCGCGAGCACCTCGACGACGGACGGTGCCCCTACTACGGCCGGGTGGTGCGTGAGGGCGGCTACACCGTCCTGCAGTACTGGTACTTCTACGCCTGCAACGACTGGCGCACGACGTTCCACGGCGTCAACGACCACGAGGCGGACTGGGAGATGGTGTCGGTCTACCTCGCGCCCGGGCCCGACGGGTCCGACCGGCCCGCCTGGGTGGCCTTCTCCTCGCACGACTACGCGGGCGACGACCTCCGCCGCCGCTGGGACGACCCGGACCTGCGGCGCGAGGGCGATCATCCCGTGGTCTTCGCGGGCGCGGGCTCGCACTCCGGCGCGTTCATCCCCGGGGACTACGTCGTGTCCGTCCAGTTTCCCGCGCTGCGCCGGGTGACCCACCTTCTGGAACGGGTGCGCCGGCGGCTCGCACCGTGGGCGCCCGAGCCCGCGACCGGTGGGTTCGGCATCCCGTACGTCGACTACGCCCGCGGCGACGGGCAGATCGTCGGACCCGGGCATCCGCGGACGTGGCGGCCCGTGCTCGTCGACGACGACACCGGATGGGTGCGGGACTTCCGGGGCCTGTGGGGCCTGGACACCCGGGACAGCTTCGGCGGGGAGCGCGCCCCGGCGGGGCCGCGCTACGAGCGCAACGGGACCGTCCGGTCGTCCTGGGCGGATCCCCTCGGCTGGGCCGGGCTGCAGAAGGTCCCGCCGACCGAGGGCGAGGAACGGGCGATGCTCGCCGAGCGGGTCGAGGAGCTCACCGAGCGCCTCGCCGAGATCGACCGGGACGTCGAGACCGGACGCGATGCGCTGCGCGGCCTGCACGCACAGGTCCGGTCGCTGAACGCGCGCCAGGACACCCGGGCGCTGGGCCGTGAACGGGCCGGCGAGCTGGAGCGACGGCAGCGGGAGCTCGCGGCGGCCACCGCGGACCGGGCCCGGCTCGCCGAGGAACGCGCGGCGCACCGCGAGTTCCTCGGCAACCCCGGCCCGCCCACCCCGCCCGACGCGCACCTGCGGCACAAGCCGGTGCCCTACGTCGTCGCCCAGGACCGGCGCACCAGGTTGCTGCGGGTGTGGGCCGCGATCAGCGCGCCGTTGCTCATCCTCGCGACCGGCGTGGTGCTCACCCGGCCGGCGCCGGTCCTGCTGCTCGGGTTCGCCGGGTTCCTCGCGCTGTTCGTCGGCGTGGAGGCCGTGCTGCGCCGCCGGGTGCTCGCCTACCTGGCCGGGCTGACGGTGCTGGTCCTCGCGGCGGTGGTGGTCGCGGTGGTCTTCTTCGGGCTCGTCCGGAACGCGCAGTGGGTGCTCGCCGGGGTCCTCACCCTGACCGCCCTCATGCTGCTGGCCGGGAACCTGCGCGAGTTCCGCTCCCGCTGACGCCCAGGCCCTCCCGCTCAGGAACGGGTGCACGGGCCGACGCACACGCCGGAACGTGCGCGTCGGCCCGCGAGCGTGGGCGTCGGCGACTACCAGATGCGGACGCGGGCGCCCGGGTCCGTGAACAGGGCGTCCGTCTCCTCGACGCCGAAGGCCTCGTGGAAGGCGTCGAGGTTCGTGACGACGGCGTTGCAGCGCAGGTCCGGCGGCGAGTGCGGGTCGATCGCGAGCCGGCGGATCGCCTCGGCGTCCCGGGTGACCGCGCGCCACACCTGTGCCCAGCCGAAGAACACCCGCTGCAGCCCGGTGAGACCGTCGATCACCGGCGGCTCCTCGTCGGCGGTCGCGATCGTGTAGGCCTTGAGCGCGATCGTCAGGCCGCCCAGGTCACCGATGTTCTCGCCGACCGTGAGCGCGCCGTTGACCTTGTGGTCCGGCAGGCCGGCCGGCGACAGCGCGTCGTACTGGGCGATCAGGGCCTTCGAGCGGCGGTCGAACTCGGCCCGGTCCTCGGCGTCCCACCAGTCCGTGAGGTTGCCGTCGCCGTCGTAGCGCGAGCCCTGGTCGTCGAAGCCGTGGCCGATCTCGTGCCCGATCACCGCGCCGATCCCCCCGTAGTTGGCGGCGTCGTCCGCCTCCGGGTCGAAGAACGGCGGCTGCAGGATCGCGGCCGGGAAGACGATCTCGTTCATCCGCGGGTGGTAGTAGGCGTTGACCGTCTGCGGGGTCATCAGCCACTCGTCGCGGTCGACCGGCCTGCCGATCTTGGCGAACTCGAAGTCCGTCCGCCAGACACCGGCGCGCAGGACGTTGCCGAGCAGGTCGTCCGCGCGGACGTCGAGGGCGGAGTAGTCCTTCCAGACGTCCGGGTAGCCGATCTTCGGGGTGAACCGGTCCAGCTTGGCGAGCGCCCGGTCCCGGGTCTCCGGGCCCATCCAGTCCAGCGAGGAGATGCTCTGCCGGTAGGCCTCGACGAGGTTCGCGACGAGGGTGACCATGCGCTCCTTCGACGACGCCGGGAAGTGCCGCTCGACGTAGAGCCGCCCGACCGCCTCGCCCACCGCGCCCTCGACGACTCGACCCCGCGCTTCCAGCGGTCCCGCAGCGACGGTGTCCCGGAGAGGGTGCGGCCGTAGAACGCGAAGTCCTCCTCGACGACCGCCGCGTTCAGGTAGTCCGCGGTGGCCGACGCGGTGCGGATCGCCAGCCAGGCCCGCCACTGCTCGATCGGGCGCTCGGCCCAGAGCTTCGCGGCCGCCGCGACGAAGCTCGGCTGCCGGACCACGACCTCGTCGAACGAGCCGGCCGGGGCGCCGAGCGCCGCCAGCCACCGGTCCCAGTCGAACCCCGGCGCGAGCTCGCGCAGTTCGGGAAGCGCCATCAGGGTGTAGGTCTTCTCGGCGTCCCGGTTCGTGACGCGGTCCCAGGACGCGGCGGCGAGCGCGGTCTCCAGGTCCATCACCGTCGCGGCGAGGCCGGCGGGGTCCGGCAGGCCGACGAGCCCGGCGAGCTTCTCCAGATGCTCGACGTACGCCGCGCGGATCCCGGCGGAGGCCTCGTCGCGGTAGTACGACTCGTCCGGCAGGCCGAGCCCGGACTGCGAGAGGTGCACGAGGTAGCGCGTGGAGTCCTTGGCGTCGGTGCTGACGAACGCGCCGAACAGGGAGACGCGACCTTCGCGCTGACGCAGCCCGAGGATCGACGCGAGCGCGGCCCGGTCCGGGGCGGCGGCCACGTCGTCGAGAAGGGGACGCAGGGGGGAGACGCCGAGCGCCTCCACCCGCTCGACGTCCATGAACGAGGCGTAGAGGTCGCCGATCTTCTGCGCGTCGCTGCCGGGGGCGGCCTCGGTCTCGGCGGCGCGCTCGATGATGGCGCGGACGTCGTCCTCCGCGCGGTCGCGCAGGACGCGGAAGGCGCCGTCCTGGGAGCGGTCGTCGGGGATCTCGTGGGTGCGCAGCCAGGCGCCGTTGACGTGGGTGAACAGGTCGTCCTGCGGGCGCACCCCCGGGTCGACCCACTGGAGGTCGAGGCCGGAGGGTCTGGGCTCGGACGTGGCTGTCTCGGCCTGGGGCGAGAGGGTCATGCCACATCCTGCCCCGGAACGGGGCCGCGCGGCCACGAGCCGTGACATCGGTCCCGGCGGGGTGGACGGAGCGCAGGAGGGCCAGCACCTCGTCGAGCCTGCTCTCGACCTCGCCCGCACGGTGCCGAGAGCCGCGCTGAGCGCGGCTGCCGGTTCCCGAATCCCCGTTCGCCCCCGCGCGCGGCCCGTCTCCGCGCATCCTCCCGGCCATGACGACCTACGCCTACGACCGCACCGCCTCGTCGATCATCGCCGTGTGGGAGACCGGCGCGGGCGCGGTGGCGAAGCGGGTCGCGCGCGTCCCGTCCCGCGCCACGGAGCCGCCGGTCCTGCGCCTCGCGAAGGCGATGACCGGCTTGTCCTCGATCCTGTGGCACGCCTACACGGACCCGCACCTCGTCGGGCCGCCCTCCGCCCGGCTCGCACTCCGCGGGCTGCGACATCCCGATCTCCCGCTCGACGGGGTGCTGATGCGGCGGGGGGACCCGCTCGTGGACTCCGCCCACGAGGTCGGGCGCGCGGTGGGCGAAGCGGGAGCGCGGGCCTGGCCCGGTCCGTCGCGCAGGAGGTCGAGGCCGAGTGCGAGGCCGTGGAGCGCGCGGTGCGGGGCGACCTCTCCGGCCGCGGGCGGCAGGCCGTGCTTCTGACCAGGCTCGACGCGTCCCCGTCGCAGATCGCCGTCGCGGACGGGTTCCTCCGGGACGTGCCGATGGGGAGCGAGGAACTGTTCACGCAGGTCGACGGGATGGCGGCCGCCACCGCCGCCATCCCGTGGCTGCACGCGGCCGCGGACGTGACCGCCGCCCTGAGCGGCCTGGACCCCGTCGGCGTCCTGGAGGAGGCCGAACGGACCCAGGGAGGCGACGTGACGACGGCCGTCCACGTGCTCGAGATGGTCGAGGAGATGAGCCCGGTGGCGGTGGCCCGGGAAGCTCGCCGGTCCCGCCGTCCTGGCCGGGCGGGGAATGCTGCTCGTGGACGCCCACTCCCACGACGAGCCGCGGTTCACCCTCGTCGACCCGGTGCGGCCGGCCCGCTCGCTGCTCGAGTCGGTGATCAAGGGGATCCAGGCCTGCTTCGTCGTCTACTCCGAGCACCTGGCCCCGGACCGGTTCCCCGACACGGGCGAGGGCCGCTGGATCGACATCGCGCGGGAGTCGTTCGACGAGGCGGTGCGCGCGGAGCGCGCGGCCACCCGGTGAGGCCGTGGGTGAACAGCCGCGCGGGTTTCCCGCCGGAGCCGCTGCTCGACGCCCCGGTCTCCCGCAGGGCCCCGAGCATCCGGCGGCGGAAGGTGTCCTTCTGCAGTCTCAGATGTGCTCTTATCGCTCGGCCGCGGCCGCCGATCCGGCGCGGTGTCGGCCGCCCCCGTGCCGTGCGGTATCCATTCCGGCGTGACCGAACCTCTCGAATCCGGTGTCTACGAGACCTTGCGGACACCGCGGTTGGAGCGGCAGCTCGAGCAGGTCGCCGAGCTGGTGCCGCGCTTCGCGAAGGTCGAGGACGCCGACCAGGCGCACGTGCTGGCCCGGCACGTCGCGGCCGTGGTGCGGCGGGCGCTGCTCGACCAGCCGGATGCGGACAGCCGGCAGGCGCTGGTCAACGACCTGCTGGCCGGCGTCGCCGCGCACGACGAGCAGCTGGCGGGGGAGATCGAGCATCTCGTGGTGCTCAGCCGGGAGATCGCGCCCGGGGTGCACGAGCTGAAGCGGCCCGTCACCCCGCTGTCCTCGGCGGCGCTGCTCACCAACACCGGGGGCGAACCCTCGCTCTCGGCGGAGCTGCGCTCCGAGCTGATGTCCGCGGACAGCGTGGACCTGCTGTGCGCGTTCATCCGCTGGCACGGGATCCGGGTGCTGGCCGACGAGCTGGATCTCCTGCACGCGCGGGGCGTCCCGTTCCGGGTGATCACCACGACCTACATGGGCGCGACCGAGCAGCGCGCGATCGACGAGCTCGTCCGCCGCTACGGCGCCGAGATGAAGATCAGTTATGCGAGCCGGTCGACCCGTGCACGCGAAGGCCTGGCTGTTCCGCCGCCGGTCCGGCTTCCACACCGCGTTCGTCGGCAGCAGTAACCTGTCCAGGTCCGCGCTGGTCGAGGGGCTGGAGTGGAACGTGCGGCTGTCGTCGGTGGCGACGCCGGACCTGATCCGCAAGTTCGTCAGCACCTTCGACAGCTACTGGGCCGAACCCGGGTTCGTGTCCTACGACCCGGACGACGAGGTCGACGCCGCGCGCCTGCGCAAGGCTCTCGAGAAGAGCGCGATGCCCGGGTCGTTCCCGCCGGCCGGAGGCGTCCCCACGGGCACCGGGGTCGAGGTCCAGCCGTTCCCGCACCAGGCGCAGATCCTCGAAGCGCTCGAAGCCGAACGAACCGTCCACGACCGGCACCGGAACCTCGTCGTGGCGGCGACCGGCACCGGCAAGACCGTCGTCGCCGCGCTGGACTACGCCCGGCTGCGGGAGACGCTGCCGAGCAGCCGGCTGCTCTTCGTCGCGCACCGCAAGGAGATCCTCGAACAGTCCCGCCGCACCTACCGGGCGGTCCTCGCCGACGGCACCTTCGGTGAGACCTATGTCGGCGGCGACCGTCCGGAGCGGTGGACCCACGTCTTCGCCGGCGTCCAGTCCCTCGCCGCGTACGGCGTGGACAGGATCCCGGCCGACCACTTCGACGTGGTGGTCGTCGACGAGTTCCACCACGCCGAGGCCGCGACCTACCGGCGGCTGCTGGACCACCTGAAGCCCCGCGAGCTGCTCGGCCTCACCGCCACCCCCGAGCGCAGCGACGGCGTCGACGTGCGCGCCCAGTTCGACGGCCGGAGTGCCTTCGAGCTGCGGCTGTGGGATGCCCTGAGCGCCGACCTGCTCGTGCCGTTCCACTACTTCGGCATCGCGGACGACGTCGACCTCAGCGGCGTCGAGTGGAAGCGCGGCGCCTACGACATCGCCTCGCTCGACGCGGTCTACACCGGCAACGACGCCCGGGCGGCCAAGATCGTCCGCGAGACCAAGGACAAGGTCACCGACGTCCGGCAGATGCGGGCTCTCGGCTTCTGCGTCTCCGTGGCGCACGCGCACTACATGGCCGAGGTCTTCACGCGCGCCGGCATCCCCAGCCTCGCCGTGTCCGGGCAGACGCCCCGCGAGCAGCGCGAGGCCGCGTTGCGCCGGCTCGAGAAGCGCGAGGTCAACTGCCTCTTCGCCGTCGACCTGTTCAACGAGGGCCTTGACCTCCCGCAGGTCGACACCGTGCTCCTGCTCCGCCCGACCCAGAGCTCGACGGTCTTCCTCCAGCAGCTCGGCCGCGGCCTGCGCCGGGCCGAGGGCAAGGCGGTCCTGACCGCGCTCGACTTCATCGGCCAGCACCGCCGGGAGTTCCGCTTCGACCTCCGGTACCGCGCCCTGACCGGCAGCACCCGCAAGGGCCTCCTCGACGACGTCGCCCAGGGCTTCCCGTTCCTCCCGTCCGGATCCGCGCTGGTCCTGGACCGCGTCGCCCGGCGGATCGTGCTGGACAACGTCCGCCAGCAGCTCAACCTGACCCGCAAGGAGCTGATCCACGACGTCCGGTCCCACGGCGACCTCTCGCTGGCCGGCTACCTGGGCGAGTCCGGACGGGAGCTGTCCGAGGTCTACCGCAGGCTCGGGTCCTGGACGGGCCTGCGCCGCGACGCCGGCCTGCCCGCTGCGGCGTCCGGGCCGTCCGAGACCGCGCTGCTCAAGCGGGTCGGGACGCTCGCCCACGTCGACGATCCCGAGCGGGCCGCGGTCTACGCGGCACTGGCCGACCCGCACGGGTCCGCCTACCCGGAGCTGACCGAGCGCGAGCAGTGGATCGCCCGGATGCTCTTCTTCCAGCTCTGGCCCGATCGCGGGGGCTTCGCGTCCTACGACGACGGGTTCGCCCACCTCAGGCTCCACCCCGCGGTCTGCGCGGAGATCCGGGAGCTGACGGCGTACTCGCTGGATCAGGCCCGGCACGTGCCCAAGCCGCTGGGCGAGGGGCTGCAGCACGTGCCGCTGCGCAGCCACGCCCACTACCGGCGCGAGGAGATCCTGGCGGGGCTGGGCTGGGCGTCGATGACGCGCAAGGCCTACGGCCACGCGCAGGGCGTGGCGTGGGCACCGGAGGTGCGGACGGACGCGCTCCTGGTGAACCTCCGCAAGACGGAACGGGACTTCTCACCGAGCACGATGTACCGGGACTTCGCCCTCGGCCCGGATCTCTTCCACTGGGAATCGCAGAACGCCACCTCCCTGGCCTCCGAGACGGGCCGTCGGTACCTGAACCACCGCGCGATGGGTACGCACGTGGCGCTGTTCGTGCGGGAGGCGCCCACGGACGATCTCGGCCCGGCGCCGTTCCTCTGCCTGGGGCTCTGCGACTACGTGGAGCACGAGGGGGAGAGGCCGATCGCCATCACCTGGAAGCTCCGCCGGGAGATGCCGGGCGAGACGTTCCGGGTCGCGAGCGTCGTCGCTTCCTGACCGCCTCCGTGCCGCACGACCGGACCGCTGGCACGATCACCCCATGGCGGTGGAGAACGAGACGCTCGTCGCGCTCGGCGAGAACCTGATCAGCCAGGTCGTGAAGCTCGGGATCAACGGCGCGGGGTTGTTCAAGGGCGCGGTCGAGGTCGCCGAGGAACACCTCGCCACCTCGCCGGACGATCCCGAGCGTGCGATCCGGCGGCTGATCGCGACCCACACCCGGCTCGCCGCGGCGTCCGGGTTCGTGACGGGCCTCGGTGGCGTCGCGACCCTGCCCGTCGCCATCCCCGCCGCCCTCGCCGGGCTCTACATCCTCTCCGGCCGGATGGCCGCCGGCATCGCGCACCTGCGCGGGTACGACGTGGACTCCGAGGAGGTCCGCAGTGCCGTCCTCGTGTCGCTGCTCGGCAGCAGCGGCACCGAGGTGCTGAAGAAGGCCGGCATCGAGATCGGCCGGCAGTCGACGACGGCGGCGTTCGCGCGCATCCCCGGACGGGCCCTGATCGAGATCAACAAACGGGTCGGCTTCCGGCTCGTCACCAAGGCCGGGCAGCGAGGCGTGATCAACCTGGGCAAGCTCGTCCCCCTGGTCGGCGGCCCCGTCGGCGCGGCGGTCGACGGCATCGGCTGCCGCACGATCGCCGCCTACGCGGTGCGCCTCTTCCCGCCGTTGCCCGCGCGGGCGGGGTTCGTGGTCGACGCTCCGGACGCGATCGACGCCGAGGTGCTCCGCGTCGACGTCGACCCGCGGTGACGCCCGGACCGGGCGACCGCCGCGACCGCCCGCTCAGCCGCCCTCGGATGGCTGGTGCAGCGCGAACGGCGCCCCGAACGGGTCCACGACGACGCTCATCCGACCGAAGGGCGTGTCCTCCGGGGCCATCATCACCTGCCCGCCGCGCTCCTGCGCCGCCGCGACGGCCGCGTCGACACTCTCGACCCCGAAGTAGACGATCCAGTGCCCGGGCGTTCCCTCGGGCGCGCCCATCATCCCGCCCATCCCGCCGAGCGGATCCCCGCCCCGGTGGAACGTGCCGTACTCCTCGAGCGGCAGGCCGGGCACCGGCTCGTAGGTGTAGCCGAAGAGCGCGGTGTAGAACTCGCGGGCCCGGACGACGTCCTGCACCCGGGCGTCCTCCCAGACCAGCGACCCCGGCTCGTTGTAGATCTCGACACCGTTCTGGCCCTGCGCCTGCCACAGGCCGAAGGCACAGCCCGTCGGGTCCAGGACGACCGCCATCCGGCCGTTGCCGGGGATGTCCATCGGACGGGCGAGGACGGTGCCCCCGTTGTCCGCGGCGAGCTTCGTGGCGGCATCCGCGTCCTCGGTCGCCAGGTAGAGCGTCCAGACGCTCGGTTGGCCCTCCTGCATGACGGGGCCGATCCCCGCCGCGGCCCGGCCGTTGCGCTGGCAGACCTGGAAGTGTCCGAACTCCTCGCCGCTGTCGACGAACGACCAGCCGACGACGGCGCCGTAGAACTCCGTGGCCGTGGCCAGATCGGGGACGGCCAGGTCCACCCAGCAGGGCGTTCCGGTGGGCCAGGGCGTGTCGTGGAAGGGCATCGCGGCCTCCGCAGTGGACGACTCGGGTGATGGTGCGACGAGAGTGGCACCGACCCCCGACAGAAATCTGCGGCCGATCGGTGGCCGGTCTGATCACCCCGCCCTTCAGGGCTCCACGAACTCCGCCCGCACCCCCAGCAGCCGCACCGGCTTCGCCGGGTCGAACCACCCCAGCACCTCCGCGGCCGCCGCCTCCAGGACGGCCGCGTCCCGGGTCGCCTCCGGCAGCGTGATGCTGCGGGTCCTGGTCAGGAACGGGGCGTAGCGCACCTTCACCCCCACCCGGGCCACGTCCCGGCCCTCCTCGACGACGTCGTCCGCCACGCGCAGGGCCAGGGCGGAGATCTCCTCCCGGACCCGCGACCAGTCGTCGAGGTTCTTCCGGAAGGTCGTCTCGCGACTGCGGGAGCGGGGGACGTACGGCGTGCCCTCGACCTCGGTCCGGCCCATGCCGCGGCCGAGCGAGACGTAGTAGGGCCCCATCCGCGGCCCGAGGGTCCGCCCGACGGCCGTGGGGGAGGCCTCGGCGAGCTGGCTGACGGTGTGCAACCCCAGGTCGGCGAGCTTGCGGGCCGTCTTGGCGCCGATCCCGGACAGCGCCTCGGTGGGGGAGCCGCCGAGCGTCGAGAACCAGTTGTGCGCGGTCAGCCGGTGGATCCCGCCCGGCTTGGCGAATCCCGTGGCCATCTTGGCGCGCAGGGTGTTGTCGCCGATCCCGACCGCGCAGGACAGCCGGGTCCGCTCCTTCACCTCGGCCCGGACCGCGAACGCCAGCTCCTCCGGCGAGGCGTACCCCGCGCCGTCCCAGCCCAGGAACGCCTCGTCCCAGCCGATCACCTCGACGACCACCGGGAACTCCCGCAGCACGGCCATCACCTCGGCGGACGCGGCCTCGTAGGTCGGGTTGTCCGCGGGCAGCAGGACCGCGTCCGGGCACCTGCGCACGGCCAGCCGCAGCGGCATACCCGATCGCACGCCGTACTCCCGCGCCTCGTAGCTCGCCGTCGCCACGACCGCCCGGTCCGTCGGGTCCGCGGAGCCGCCGACGATCACCGGGCGGCCGGCGAGCTCCGGGTGCCGGAGCTGCTCGACCGCCGCGAGGAACTGGTCGAGATCGACGTGGAGCACCCAGCGGGACACGCGGACAGTCTCCCTGCTCACGCACGGCCATGTGGGGCCTCGGAAACGTGACTCTGCGTGTTCTTGGAGTCGACAATGACACGATCGTGGGACCCCCACGCCCAGCCGTAACAGGAGAGGATCGTCCGGACGATCCACAGGCAACGGACTCGTGGAGGCGACAGTGGACGAGAGCTACGCAGGACCGGCGGACGACGTCTCGCCCGGCCCGATCGGACCCGAGGGTGTCGTGGACTCCAACGGCGTCGTGCGCCGCGTGGACGCGGGGGTCCGGGACGTCGCCCGGGCGAAGGTGCTGCTCAAGTACGCCCGTCTGCTGCCGGCCGGCCGGCCGGTCTTCTGCAAGCCGAGCCGCGCCGAGCTGGAGGGCGCCGCCCCGCGCCGGCAGGGCCGCGGAGCCGACGGCAAGGTCATCTACTCGGACCGGGAGGCCGCCGAGGCCGCCGCCCGCGAGCTCGAGGAGCTCGGTGCCCGTCCGCAGCGCGCCTACGTCTGCAAGCGTTCACGGCACGGCCACTTCCACCTGACGACGGACCTCGTCGCCGAGCGTCACCGCGCGTACCTCGAATCGCGTATCCCGCGCCAGCAGAACCCCGCGACGCGCACCCTGCCGACCGCGATCCCGCAGCAGCGCGGCGTCCGCCCGGCGATCCCCGAGCAGCGGGACCGCCGCTCCGCCTGATCCACTGCCGCGACGACTCCGTCCCGCCCCCGCACGCCTCTCGCGGGCGGGGGCGTCGTCGTCTCCGACGGGTCCTTTTCCGGCTTCCCGCTGTCGGGCGTCCGGCCGATCGGTTACGGTCGCTGTGTCCGTCGTCACGTGACGGCCATCACGGCCGCACGGACCCTCGTCAAGCTCCGAGGAGAACCCCCGCCCGTGAACCCCCACCGGTTGCAGGACCGCATCGACTCCCTCGCCTCGTCCCTCGACGCCTCCCAGCAGGCCCGGCTCGACGCCCACCGGCACACCGCCGAGGAGTGCCGCGCCCGCATCGGAGAGCTGCGCACCGAGCTCCGACGAGTGCTGAGCGGCCTCGACGGCCCGCGCACGGCCTTGGAGGTCATGTGCGAGCTGGACGCCCTCGAACGGGTCCAGCAGCGCATCGACAGCCGGCTCTCCGACCTCTGCGACGAGCTCTCCGGCGGCGCACCCGTCGTCCGGTACGGAGACGCCGCACCCCTCTGACGCCCTTAGATACAAGCTTGCATCTCAGGTTGTAGCCTGACCGTGTGACCGATGCGGAGGAAAAGGCACCCCCGGCTGCGGACCGGGCGTACGCGCTGACCAAGGAGCTCGTGCTCACCGGGGCGCTGCCCGGCGGGCACCTCTTCAGCGAGGGCGAGATCGCGGACCGGCTCGGCGTGAGCCGGACCCCGGTGCGCGAGGCGTTCCTGCGGCTGCAGGCCGAGGACCTGCTGCGACTGATCCCGAAGCGGGGCGCGGTCGTGGTGCCGGTGCCGCCCGGCGAGGCCGAGGACGTGCTCGACGCCCGGGAGGCCGTCGAGATCGGCGCCGTCCGTCGGCTGCTGCGCCGTCCGGAACTCGTCCCGGCCGCCGTCGAGGCGCTGCGAGAGGCGCTGCGCGTGCAGCAGGAGCGGGCGGACGCGGCGGACCTGCACGGTTTCGCCGAGGCCGACGAGGCCTTCCACCGCACGCTCGTCGAAGCCGGGCGCAACGCGCTGACCACGCGCTTCTACGCCACTCTCGCGGACCGGCAGCGGCGGATGAGCGTCCACGCGCTCGGCCCGATCCCCGGTCAGATCCCCGTGGTGCTGCGCGAGCACGCGGAGCTGATCGGGATCGTCGAGCAGGGCGACGAGGCCGCGTTCGCCTTCGCCCTGCGCGCCCACCTGGACGGGACCCACCGGCGGTGAGCGGCAGGTGGAAGGGCGTCGCCGCGGCGATGTTCTGCTGCGGCTGGGGCGGCAACCAGTTCACCCCGCTGCTGGTGATGTACCGGGAGGCGGGCTGGTCCGTCCTCACCGTCGACGCGCTGCTCGGTGCCTACGTCCTCGGGCTCGTCCCGGGTCTGCTGCTGGCGGGTGGCCTCTCCGACCGCCACGGCCGCAAGCCCGTCATGCTCGTCGGCACGGTGTTGTCGCTGGTCGCCAGCCTGCTGCTGGCGCTCGGCGCGCTCGGCGCGGGGTGGATCGCGGTGGGCCGCTTCGTGACCGGCGTCGGGGTGGCGGTCGCGATGGCCGTCGGCTCGACCTGGGTGAAGGAGCTTCTCCGAGAACGACGCGGACGCCGGCCCGGGCGCCGGTGCCCGCCGGGCGGCGCTGTGGCTGACGCTCGGGTTCGCGCTCGGTGCGGGCGTCGCCGGGGTGCTGGCTCAGTGGGGCCCACGGGTGTGGGCCGGCGGGCCGATGGCGTTCCCCTACCTCGTCCACGTCGTGCTGACGGCCGTCGCGCTCCCCTTCCTGACGCGGGCTCCGGAGACCCGCGCCTCCGCCGCCGGCGGCGGTCGCCTCACCGGCGTCCGGCACCCGCGGTTCCGTCGGGTGATCATGCCCATGGCGCCGTGGATCTTCGGTGCCTCGGGGGTCGCCTACGCGATCCTGCCGCAGCTGGTGGGGGACCGGCTCGGGACGTGGGGGCTGGCCTACTCGACGTTGGTGACGGTCTGCACGCTCGGGGCCGGCGCGCTGGTCCAGCCGCTGGCCAAACGGCTGGACCGGACGACGAGCGCCCGCGCCGTCGTCGTCTCCATGGTCGTGATGTCCGCGGGGCTCGCGGTGAGCGCGGTGGCCGCGGAGGTCCGCTCGCCCTGGCTCGCGCTCGGCGCCGCGACCGTGCTCGGCGCCGCCTACGGGATCGCCGTCGTCTCGGGGTTGCTGGAGCTGCAGCGCCTCGCGCGCCCGGACGAGCTCGCCGGGCTGACGGGCGCCTACTACGCGCTCGCGTACGTCGGCTTCCTCGTCCCTTCCTTGCTCGCGGTGCTCAGCGGGGTCGCGAGCTACCCGGTCCTGCTCGGCTGTCTGGCGCTCGTCGCGCTCGCCGGGACAGCCGTGATCGTCCGGCACTCGCGCGCGCACCTGCCGGCGGAGACCGTTTCGGTGTAGACGTCACGTCCACGCGTGTGCGGTTCCGTGATTCGATGCGGGTGCATGACGTGGTCGACGACGACGAGGGAGTCCCGCAGTGCGCGCAGTCCAGGTGGTCCGGCTCGAGGGTCCGGGTGCGGTGGAGGTCGGCGAGGTCGCGGACCCGGTCCGCGGTGACGGACAGGTGCTCGTCGAGGTGAAGGCGGCCGGGGTGAACTTCCCGGACCTGCTGCTCACCAAGGGCCTGTACCAGTACAAGCCGGAGCCGCCGTTCGTCCTCGGCGGCGAGGGCGCGGGCGTGGTGCGCGAGGCCCCGGACGGCTCGGAGTTCACGGCCGGAGACCGGGTGGCATTCAGCAGCGCGATCGGCGCGTTCGCCGGGCTCGTCGCCGTGGACCAGGGGAACGTGTTCCCGCTGCCGGACAACGTTTCCTTCGAGGCGGGCGCGTGCCTGCCGATGAACTACCTGACGATGACGTTCGCGCTGACCACCCGCGGCCAGCTGCAGAAGGACGAGACCGTCCTGGTGCAGGGCGCCGCGGGCGGGATCGGCACGGCGACCATCGAGCTCGCCGCGGCCCTGGGCGCCCGGGTCATCTCCGTCGTCTCGACGCCCGAGAAGGCCGAGTTCGTGAAGTCGGTCGGCTCGCACGAGGCCGTCCTCGCGGACGGGTTCAAGGACGCCGTCAAGGAGCTGACAGGCGGCAAGGGCGTCGACATGGTCGTGGACCCGGTCGGCGGGGACCGCTTCACCGACTCGTTGCGCTCCCTCGCCCCGCTCGGGCGGCTGCTCGTGGTCGGCTTCACCGCCGGGGACATCCCGACGGTCAAGGTCAACCGCCTGCTGCTCAACAACATCGACGTCCGGGGCGTCGGCTGGGGCGCCTACGCGATGCCTCGCCCGGGCTACACCCGCGCCCAGTGGGACCGGCTGATCCCGTTCCTCGAGGCGGGCTCGGTGAACCCGCCGGTGAGCGGAACCTTCCCGCTGGAGCGGGCGGGTGAGGCCGTCGCGCAGCTGGACACCCGGACGGTGCTGGGCAAGGTCGTCGTCACGCCCTGACCCGGGCTGCGGGCCCGTACCTCGATCGGTCACGGGCCCTTGGTGGCGGGACACCGGTCGCCGCAGAATGACCGGATGTCCCGCCTACGGCTCCCCGCGCCGGCCGGCCTGCTGGTCGCCGTGCTCCTCCTGGCCACGGCGGGCGTCGCCGAGGCCGCCCCGCAGCCGTCGAGCGGGTACGTCGGCGTCTCCGTCGCCACCGTCTGGACCTCCCCGACGAGCCCCCGGCCCGTCGACCAGAAGGCGCTGACCGATCCCGTCGACATCCCCGGCTGGCTGGCGGACATGACACCGCACGAGCAGGAGGGCCTCACCGACGACAACCTGACCCAGACCCAGGCCCTCTACGGGCAGCGCGTGGAGATCCTGGGCACGCAGGGGGACTGGTACGAGGTCGCGGTGCCGGGGCAGCCGAACCCGAAGAACCCGCTGGGGTATCCGGGCTGGATCCCGCGCAGCCAGGTCCGGACGGACCCGGCGTTCGGCGCGCTGGTGGCGTCGCGTCCGTTCGCCCTGGTGGACAAGGCCGTCACCGCCCGGCTCTACGCGGACCAGGCGCTGCACCGCCCGGCCCTGGAGATCAGCGTGAACACCCGGTTGCCGCTCCTGGCCCGCACGCCGGGCGCCCTCCTGCTGGGGACGCCGGACGGTCCGCGGTGGCTGTCGGACGACGTCGCCGAGGTCTACGCCTCCGACGCCGCGATACCCGCTCCGACCGGCGCCGACCTGGTCCGGTTCGCCTCGCTGTTCGTCGGCACGGACTACCTGTGGGCCGGGCGCTCCGGCTTCGGCGTGGACTGCTCCGGGTTCACCTCGACGATCTACCAGGTCCACGGCATCACGATCCCGCGGGACTCCGGCCCGCAGTCCGCCTCCCCGGCCGCGCACAAGGTCGACCGGGCGGACCTACAGCCCGGGGACCTGCTGTTCTACGCGCGGGACAACGGCACCGGCTCGATCCACCACGTGGCGATGTACACCGGCGACGGCATGATGATCGAGGCGTACGACCACCTGACGCCGGTCCGGATCACCCCGGCCCGGTTCGACGCCGAGTACTGGGGAGCGGTGCGCTACCTGCCCTAGCTGGGCTGGAGGTCCGGCTGCGGTTCCTCGTCCGGGACGGGCGGGCCCGCCTGCGGCACCGCCGGGATCCGGTGCGGTGCGGCGAGCCACGCGGCGGCCGCCCGGCCGAGGTCGCCGCCCCGGGCCCGGAGCCGCTTCGCCGCGGTCAGCCCGACGGAACCGGTGCGGGCCAGCGCGTGTAGCGCGAGCCGGCGGTGCACCGGGTCGTCGGTCCGGGCGAGGAAGCGGGTGAGCTCGCGGGCGGCGACGGGGGCCTCGCGCGCGGCGACCCACGCGCCCAGCTCCGCCTCCGCGACGGCCGCGCGGACCGTCGACATCCGCACGCACACGTACTCGATGTCCTCGTCCGCGAGCTCGCCCGGCAGGGGCGCGTGCAGGCCCTGGTCCACGAGCGTCTCGTGCACCGCCCACAGGCCCATCGGGGTGAGCGAGACCAGCGTCGGGTCCGGGTCGTCCCGCCCGGCCAGGTCCACCAGGTCGTCGAGCTCGTCGGAGTCCAGGGTCTCGCCCAGCTCGACCGCGCCCAGCAGCTCGAGGGCGTCCAGCAGGGCCGTCACGTCGCGGCGCCAGAGGCGCTGCTCGACGTCCCCGGCCAGGTCGTCGACGACGCAGCCGCACTCCGTGTTGACCGCCTCGCGGACGAGGCGGTGGAACAGCTCGACGGGGACCGGGCCGCCGCCGGCCGCGTAGAGCTCCAGCCAGAGGATCGGGAACGCGTCCGCCAGGGACATGCCGAACAGCGACGGCGCACCGAACACGTCCGTGCCGCCGAGGTGGTCCCCGAGGCGGCCGACCGAGCCGAACACCCGTCGCCACAGCTCGATGGGCCGGTTCAGGACCGGTGCGGCGCTCTTCACCGGGACCAGGCGGCCGTGCACCGTGCGGACCAGCCGCGCCGCCTTCGCCCAGTGCAGCATCAACGAGGTCTCGGGCAGGTCGTCACTCGTGCGCGCGGAGCCCCGGTAGAGCTGGTCCAGGCCGAGCTCGTCGGCCAGGGAGAGGGCGTCGGAGAGCACCAGGCGTCCCTCGCGGGTGAGCCGGCGCTGCACGCGCACCCAGCGGGTGAGCCGGCGCAGCAGGTCCAGCGCGACGCTCTCCTCCGCCGCCGCCACCATCGAGGCGGCGCTGGGCAGCAGCACCGGCGGCAGCTCGGGCGCCGGCTCGGGCTCGGGGGAGGAGCTCACCTCGCGCCGGGTGATCTCGGCGAGCGCGTCGTGGTCGATGTCCACCTCGCCCGAGCGGGCGCGGTCCAGGAAACGCTGCACCGCGCCCGGGTCCGCGGGGTCCACGCCGTGGCGGCGCAACTGCACGCCCCAGAACTTGCCGAGGTCGTAGTTCCGCTCGTCCGCGATCCCGTCGTGCAGCGCGGGGGTGCTGTCCACGACCTGGGCGTGCAGGGCCGCCGGCGACGCGGAGCGGTTGTCCAGCCCGTCGCAGGCGGCGAGGAAGTCGATCAGCGCGTGGAACGCCGCCGGGACCTCCTCGGCGTCCAGCACGGTGACATGCCGGGGGAACCACATGCCGAGGGCGTCCGCGACGTGGGCGCGGGTCCATCGACCCAGCCTGCGGTCCAGGCCGTACTTGTAGTCCAGGGCGGCCGCGACGAGGAACACGTCGGCGTCGACCCGCTGACGGCGGGCCCAGGTGAGGAAGGCCTCCAGGAGGCGGTCCCTCGCGCCGGCGTACCCCTGGTCGTCCCCTGGGGCGAACACGAGACGCATCGTCGTCCACCTTGGCAGGCTCCTCCCGGGCGCGGGCAAGGGGGCCCCATAACGCCGCGGACCGGAGGATGCGATCATCCGGCCCCTGATGGCAGGAAAGCCACTCTCCCGCCGGGATCCGACGGGAGAGTGGCTTTCCTGCCGCTCGGGGTCCTACGTCTGGGACGTGTTTCGTTCGCCGCCGCCCGGGAGGACGGTGTGGCCGCGGGCGTTCGCCTGGTCCGCGCCCTCGTCCATGGTCAGCGGCTTCACGTTGAGGACGAAGTCCCCGTCGTGCTCCTTCATGCCGTACTCGACGGCCTGCTCGATGGCCTCCTGCGAGCGGTCGTCGCGGCGGATCAGCGGGTCGTTGCGCAGGTCCCTGTAGAGGGCCACGCACAGCAGCACCATGATGACCACGAACGGCAGCGCCATGATGATCGTGATGTTCTGGATGCCGGCCAGCGCGTCCTTGCCGCCGATCAGCAGCATCACCGCCGCGATCGCGCCCATGACCGTGCCCCAGAAGACCACGATGCCGCGGCTGGGTGCGATCGAGCCCTTCTGCGACAGCGTGCCCATGACGACCGAGGCGGCGTCGGCACCCGAGACGAAGAAGATCGCCACGAGCAGCATCGCCACGACGCTGAGGACCGAGCCGAGCGGGAAGGACTGCAGGAGGCCGAAGAGCTGCTCCTCGGTGCCGGCCGACGCCAGGTCGTTGCCCGCCTGCTGCTGCGCGATCGCCGCACCGCCGAAGATCGCGAACCAGATCAGGCTGACCGTGCTCGGGATCAGGATGACGCCGGTGATGAACTGCTTGATCGTGCGGCCCCTGCTGATCCGGGCGATGAACATGCCGACGAACGGCGTCCAGGAGATCCACCAGGCCCAGTAGAAGACCGTCCAGCTCTGCAGCCACTCCGCGGTGGGCGCCCCGTCGGCCCCGGTGCGCGCGGCCATCGACGCGAGGTCGGCGAAGTAGTGACCGATCGCGCCGGGCACCAGGTTGAGGATGAGGACCGTCGGACCGGCGACGAAGACGAAGAACGCCAGCACGGCCGCGAGCACCATGTTGATGTTCGACAGCCACTGGATGCCCTTGGCGACACCGCTGACCGCCGACGCGATGAAGGCCACCGTCAGCACGGCGATGATCGCGACCAGCAGCCCGGTGGTGGGGTTGTCGAGCCAGCCGCCCGCCTTGAGCCCACCGCCGATCTGCAGTGCCCCGAGGCCGAGGGACGCCGCCGAGCCGAACAGGGTCGCGAAGATCGCGAAGACGTCGATCGCCTTGCCGAACGGGCCCTCCGTGCGCCGGGTGCCGAGCAGCGGGGCGAACGCGGCGGAGATGAGCTGGCTACGGCCCTTGCGGAAGGTGCCGTAGGCGATGGCCAGTCCGACGACGGCATAGATCGCCCAGGGATGGAGCGTCCAGTGGAACAGGGTGGTCGCCATGGCCGTGTCGAGGGCCGCCGACGTGCCCGGGAGCGCGGTATCCGGCGGGGGATCGGTGAAGAACGTCAACGGCTCCGCGACACCGAAGAACATCAGGCCGATGCCCATGCCCGCGGAGAACATCATGGCGACCCAGGAGCTGGTCCGGAACTCCGGCCGCTCGTCGTCACGGCCCAGCGGGATCTTGCCGTAGCGGCTGACCGCCAGCCACAGCGCGAAGACCACGAAGCCGCTGGCCGTCAGGATGAAGAACCAGCCCGCGCCGCTCATGACGCCGCTGAGCGCGGCTGAGGAGGCGTTGCTCAGCGAGTCGGTCCCGAAGACGCCCCAGGCGATGAACGCGACGACGAGCACGGCGGCGACGCCGAAGACGATCCGGTCGGTCGGCTTGCGCTGCTCGGCCTCGCTCACGGCCCCCTCGGCGGGGCCGGACGGCTCCGGTGGATCCGACGGGGCCGGGCCGGTGGTGGGTTCCTTGAGACTCATGCGGCGTTCCCGCCGGAGCGGGCGTCCCCCTCACGTCGATCGGGGCCTACGGGCGAATACGCACGTCGGACCGGGTTGTCCGTTGACCCCGTCACCTTCGGCCCCGTTCCGGGCGCCGTCAACCGAGTGGCCCCGCTTGTTTCGCACCTCGCATCGGGTTGCGCAACGGGACGAGCTGCAGAAACACCCGCCTGACCTGCGCCGATGGGAGCTGGGTCAGGCTCCGGATCGTTACCCGAACGTCACGGCGTGCCAACCGCGCTCGTCCACCCCTCCCGGGACGGGTACCGCGGGGTCGTACGGGGTGCGCGTGAAGACGAAGCTCGCGAGGTTCAGCGAGTCCTCGCCGAGGCGCAGGGTCTCGCCGGAGAAGTAGCCGTCGAGACCCACCCACGTGCCGTCCGGGCGCGCCCGGAACCGCGACGAGCGGCCCGGCCGGCCGAGACCGCCGAGGTGCAGCAGCCCGCCCGCGATCGCGCGCAGGACGTAGGGTGACGGGCCCCAGTACCAGGGCCCGAGGAGCTCCAGCGGGACCGCGGTCCCGCTCGGCGACCAGGCGTCGACGACGCGGGGCTCGGCGTCCCGCAGGTCCGCGAGGAGCTGCGACGGCAGGGCGCTGTCGAGTCCGGACGTCACGTTGGCCAGGGCCAGGGCGGCGGTGCCCTCCTCGCGGTCCGCCCAGAGGCCGGCGAGGAACCCCGGCATCGAGCCGCCGTGCCCGACCAGCGTCACGCCGGGCCGGCCTTCCTGGCTCGGACGCTGGACCTGGACCCCCAGCCCGTACGACGACCAGCCGGGGGACGAGAAGTCGATCCCGGCCGGGTGGGTCATCTCCTCGACGGTGTCCGGGGAGAGCACGCCGTCGGAGTCGCCGAGCAGGAACGTGCCCAGCCGGCCGAGGTCCGTCGCGGTCGCCCAGAGCTGCCCGGCCGGCGCCATGACGCCCGCATGGTGCTCCGGCTCGATCTGCAGCACGTCCGCCCAGGGGTGCACCGCGTAGCCCTGGGCCGCGCGGCCGTCCGGACGAGGCGTGGTGCGGGTCATGCCGAGGGGGAGGAGCACCTCGTCCCGCGCGACCTCGTCCCAGGACCGGCCGCGGGCCCGCGCGACCAGCTCGCCGAGCAGGCCGAAGCCGAGGTTGGAGTAGTGGAAGCGGCGTGCCGCGGGCAGCACGCGGTCGGCGTCGGTCAGGCCGAGCTCGTCCAGCGACCCGCCGGGTGTCCGCTCCCACCAGGCGCCGGGGCTCTCGGACCCGGCCCCGCCGAGGTGGGAGAGCAGCTGCCCGAGGGTGCGCTCGCCGAGCGGGGTGCCGGGGAGGTGCCGGTCGAGCCGGTCGTCGAGGTCGAGGAGGCCCTCGTCCCGCAGCCGGAGCACGGTGATCGCCGTGACGGTCTTGGAGATGGACCCCAGCCGGTACTGGACGTCCGTGTGCGGCTCGCCGACCTCACCCCGGCCCGTCGACCAGACCAGCGCACCGTCCCGTACGACCCCCGCGACCAGCGAGGGGCACCGCCCGTCGCGCTGGGCGCGGGCGACGCGGGCGAGCAGGGTGCGTTCGGTCGAGGGCAGCAGGGGAGCCATTCCGGAACGGTAAGGGCTCGTGCGCGGAAACCGTCGCCAGGGCAACGGTTTCCGCGCACAGGCGCGTCAGCGTGGAGCACGACGGTCGAGCTAGCGACGCCGCACCGGCTCCAGGATCTCGACGTCGTGGACCCACCCGAGCCGTCGCCCGACGGTCGCCCGCACGATGTCGCCCTCGCTGAGCCGGGCCCAGCGCTCCGCGTCGACGCCGTACGCGTGCACGGAGCGGGAGCGGCCGTCGTCGAGAGCGACGAAGTAGTGGTACGTGGTCGAGTGGTTCGAACTGGACTTCACGTACCGGCGCAAGCGCACCACCTGCCCCTCGACCGTGTGCCGGGTGGCCAGGTCCAGCACCGCTCCCACCAGCGGAACCCCGGCGACGAGCGCGGCCCCGAGCAGCCCGACCGGCTCCGGCTCGGTCGGCAGGCCCAGCAGCGCCCGGCCGAGGATGCCGAGCACGAACGCGATCCCGAACGAGGGGATCGTCGCGATGAGGGCCCGCCCGACGGCCGGCCACGGCGCCCGGCCCCAGAAGAACCGGCCCCACGGCCCCGGCCCGCGGTAGTCCACCCGCACGACGTGCCACATGCCGCCCTGGGCGGACCACGCGCGCGAGTCGTCGGCCGGGATGCTCACGGGCAGGCTGACGACGGCGCGGCCGGCGAGCCCGAGGACTGCGGCGTAGGCGAGCGGCCGCCCCCAGATCGTGACGGCGGCCGCGGGCGCCTCGGCGAACCGCCCCGTCCGCAGGTGCTCCCGGACGCCGAGCCAGCGCCCCGCCGCGGCCGCGCCCGCGGCGGTGCCGCGTTCCCCGCTCATCCGTTGCACCAGGCCGTTGAGCAGCGCGAACACGAGCACAGCGCCGATCGCGAACGTGCCGAACGGATCGTCGCCCTCGTCCCGCGGCAGGTAACCGGCCAGGCACGCCCCGACGACCACCGCCGGCACCGCTCCCGCGCCCGCGCCCGCGCCCGCGCCCGCGAGGACCGTGCGGTGCGCCGCTGTCCAGCGCGGCTCGGACAGTCCGGCCGCTCGGGCCTCGACGATCACCGCCCTGGTGAAGGACCTCCACCAGCTGCCGAGGTTGCGGGCGCCCTCCGCCAGCGCGCCGGTCGCGACGACCCGGTCCGCGGTGGCGAGCCGCCGCACGTGGTCCAGCACGAGCTGCTCGTAGGGGGCCAGCGGGGGAACCGGGCCGCGGCCGAGCCGCACGAGCGACAGCTCCGGTCCGACCTCCTCGATCGTGACGACCCGGCGCGCCGCGAGATCGAGCAGGGTCGCCGACGCCGCCTCGTCGCACAGCTGCCAGCCGCTGGTGAGCAGGTCGACCAGCGCCGGGGACTCCGGCCCGAGTGCGCCGACCGGGGGCGCGGGCCGGATCGACGGCGTACGGGTGGCCAGCGTCAGGACGGCCAGCAGCCCGAACCAGGCCGCGACGGCGAAGACGGCGACGCCCACGGCGAGCGCGAGCGGGATCGACGGCACCTTCAGAACCGGACCTGGACCGGGCCCCGTTCCTCGTCCGGCGCGGTGAAGAACTCCCGCGTCGAGAACCCGGTCATGCCCGCGACGATGTTCGTCGGCACGGTCTGGACCGAGTTGTTGTAGGTCAGCACGGCGTCGTTGTAGTACTGCCGCGAGTACGCGATCCGGTTCTCCGTGTCGCTCAGCTCCGCCTGCAGCTCGGCGAAGTTCCGCCCCGCCTGCAGCTGCGGGTAGGCCTCCGCCACGGCGAAGAGGCTCTTCAGCGCGTTGGTCAGCCGGCTCTCGGCGGCGGCCTGCTGCGCCGGGCCGGTCGCGGTCATCGCCGCGGTGCGGGCGGCGGCCACGGACTCGAAGGTCCCGCGCTCGTGCGCGGCGTACCCCTTGACCGTCTCGACGAGGTTCGGGACGAGGTCGTGCCGGCGCCGCAGCTGGACGTCGATCTGCGCCCAGGCGTTGTCCACGGCGTTGCGGCCGCGGACCAGCTTGTTGTAGAGGGAGACGAGCAGCACCACCGCGACCACGACGAGCACCAGCACGACGATCAGGGTCTTCATGGAGGGCTCCGAACGCCGGCACCGAGGCGGCTCCCCCGAGCGCCGTCCGCCGTGCGGGACGGCGGCGCGCGGAGCATAACGCGGCCGGTCAGGGACCCGCGAGACCCTTCAGCAGCGGGGCGATCCGGTATTCGACGAGGGTCCGCATGACGAGCGCGGTCGTCGTCCGCTCCACGCCGTCGATCGCCAGCAGCCGGCCCGCGATCCGGTACAGCTCGTCGGCGTCCTGCGCGACGCAGTGCACGAGGAGATCGCCCTCCCCGGTCATGCCGAGCACCTCGAGCACCTCGGGGACGGCCGCCAGCGCGTCCGCGACCGGGGTGAGCATCCGCTGGAGCACGGTCACCGTCACGTAGGCGGTGAGCGGGTAGCCGAGGGCGGCCGGGGAGACGCGCCGCTCGAAGGTCGTGAGCACCTCGCGCTCCTCGAGGCGGGCGAGCCGGGCCTGCACGGTGTTGCGGGACAGGCCCGTCCGCTCGGCCAGCGCGAGCACGGTGGCGCGCGGGTTCTCGCCGAGCGCCAGGAGCAGGCGGGCGTCCAGCTCGTCGATGGTGGTGCGCATCCTGCCCGCCTTCTCCCGATCCCGATCGCGTCTCGTGAGCATTCTGCACGGTCGCTCGGCGCCCGCTTGTGCACTCGTACGCTCGGTGGTGGGCTGTCCGGGCAGGTTGCGCACTGACGGGGAGGTCGTGATGGGACTCGACGACGAGCGGCTCGGCGTGCTGCGGGAGATCGAGCAGCGCGTGCTGTGGCTTTCGACCGCCATCGTCGACCACGCGAACCGGGTCCGGCCGAACCCGACCGGGCTGAAGGTCGGCGGGCACCAGGCGTCGAGCGCGTCCCTGGTCACGATCATGACCGCGCTGTGGTTCGAGCACCTGCGCTCCGGGGACCGCGTCTCGGTCAAGCCACACGCGTCGCCCGTCCTGCACGCGATCAACTACCTGCTCGACGAGCTGGACGAGTCCTACCTGACGACGCTGCGCGAGTTCGGTGGGCTGCAGAGCTACCCGTCGCGCTCGAAGGACCCCGACCCCGTCGACTACTCGACGGGCTCGGTCGGCATCGGGGCGACCGCCCCGATCTGGGGCGCGCTGGCCCGGCGCTACGTGACGACGCTCGGCGAGCCCGTCGGCACCGGACGGCAGTACTCGCTGGTCGGGGACGCGGAGCTGGACGAGGGCGCGGTCTGGGAGGCGATCCTGGACCCGATGGTCAATGACCTGGGCGAGGTCTGCTGGATCGTCGACCTGAACCGCCAGTCGCTGGACCGGGTCGTCCCGAACATCGGCGCGACGCGGCTGCAGGGCATGTTCACCGCGGCCGGCTGGCAGGTGCTGACCGTCAAGTACGGCCGGCTGCTGCACGAGCTCTTCGAACGGCCCGGCGGCGACGCGCTGCGCCGGCGGATCGACGAGATGCCCAACCCCGAGTACCAGCGGCTCCTGCGCTGCACGCCCGAGCAGATCCGGGACCGTCTCCCGGACTCCGACGAGCTGCAGGCCCTCGTGGACTCCCTCGACGACGAGACGCTGCACGCGGCGGTCCGGAACCTCGGGGGGCACGACATGCGCGCCGTCGGGGACGCCTTCGAGGCCATCGACGACACCCGGCCGACCGTGATCTTCGCGTACACGGTGAAGGGCAACGGGCTGGCGTCGGAGGGGCACCCGCAGAACCACTCGTCACTGCTCTCGGCCGAGCAGATGGGGGAGCTGGCGGAGCGTGTCGGCATGAGCCTCGACGCGCCGTGGGTGGCGTTCGACGAGGCGACGCCCGCGGGCAAGCTCTGCGGAGAGGTCGCAACGAGGCTGCGGCGCTCCGAACCCGCGCCCGTTCCGGTCCCGGCACTGCCCACGGACATCGGCCGGACGCCGTCGGGGAAGGCGACCACGCAGGCCGCGCTCGGCCGCGCGCTGCTGGACCTGACCCGCTCCGCGCCCGAGGCCGCCCGGCGGGTGGTGACGCTCTGCCCGGACGTCTCGTCCTCGACCAACCTCGGCGGCTGGGTGAACAAGGTGGGCGTCTGGTCGCCGGCGGAACGCAGGGACTGGTTCGACGACGACCCCGAGACGATCCTGCACTGGCGCGAGAAGCCGACCGGGCAGCACCTGGAGCTCGGGATCGCCGAGGGCAACCTCGTCGGGGCGCTCGGCGAGCTCGGCGCGACCTGGTCGCGGTGGGGCCGGCCGCTGCTGCCGATCGGGGTGCTCTACGACCCGTTCGTCGAGCGCGCGCTCGAGCCCTGGTCGTTCGGGATCTACGCCGGCGGGCAGTCGATCCTGGTCGGGACGCCGTCCGGGGTGTCGCTCGCGCCGGAGGGCGGGGCGCACCAGTCGATCACCACCCCGTCGGTGGGCCTGGAGCAGCCGGGCTGCATCGCCTACGAGCCCGCGTTCGCGATCGACACCGAGTGGACGCTGCTGGCCTCGCTCGGACGGCTCGGCAAGCCGGACGGGACCTCGGCCTACCTGCGGCTCTCGACCCGCCCGATCGACCAGTCCCTCGCCGCGGTGCCGGCCGATCCCGCCGCCCGGGAGCGCCGCCGCAAGCAGGTGGTGGCGGGCGCGTACCCGATCCGGCGGTCGTCATCGGACGCTCCGGCCGTGACGATCGCGACGATGGGTGCGGTGGTGCCCGAGGCGTTGGCGGCCGCGGAGCGGCTGGAGGCGCAGGGCACGGCCGTCGACGTCGTGTGCGTGACGAGCCCGGGCCTGCTGTTCGACGCCGTGCAGGCCCGCGCGGGCAGGGGTGCTGCCGACACCTGGATCCTCGACGCGGCGTTCCCCGGGCGCCGGGCGGCGCCATTGGTCACCGTCCTCGACGGCCACCCGCACACCCTCGCGTTCCTGGCCGGCATCAACCAGGTCCGCGCGACCCACCTGGGCGTCACGAAGTTCGGCCAGTCCGGCGACCTCGAGTCCGTCTACCGCCACCACGGCCTCGACGCGGACGCGATCCTCTCCGCCGCCCTCGACCTGCTGTAAACCCCGCGAGTCGGTATCTCAGACCAGGCGAGTCGCGCTCCCAGACCGCCCGAGTCGGGGTCCGAGCCCCCGCGAGTCGCGCTCTCAGGCCGTACGAGTCGCGCTCTCCAGACCGCCCGGGTCTCGCTCCGGGGCCGGACGAGTCGAGTTCGACGGGCGCGTGGCCGGTGTCATGATCGAACCACTCTCGCGTCGATCTCGCCGGGCTGCACCTACGCCATGCTGCACCTACGCCATGGCCGGCGCGGAGAAGCTCCGTCGGGCGCCGCTGGGCTCCAGGATCGTGACGTTCGCCCAGGAGCCGGGCGCGATACAGCCGGGTGAGGACGACGAGAGCCGGCAGCTGCTCGGTTCCGGCGTTCCGCCGCCCGACGCCGCGGTGCGCGTCCAGGCCGCGAGTCTCGAGCGCCATGCCGCCACTCGGACGGACCGAGAGCGCGACTCGCCCGGCGTCAGATCGCGACTCGCGGGGCCGGGTCCCGCGGCAGTTCAGCCGGGGAGTCAGCCGGGGAAGCAGCTCTCGCCCTTGCCGTCCGCGTCGTCCTGGTCCGCGAGGAACCGCTCGACCTCGGCCGCCAGCTCGTCCGCACTCGGCAGCTGCCCGCCCAGCCCGGCGCCGGAGCGCTCGCCCCGCCCGCTCGCGACCATGTCGTACTGCTTCTCCAGCGCCCGCACGACCTGCGCCACCTCGTCCGAATTCTGGACCTGCTCGGCGATCTCCGCCTCGGTCCGCTCGGCGGCCCGGGACAGCGACTCGGTGGGCAGGTACAACCCGGACGCGAGCGCGGCGTGGTCCAGCAGGGTCCGCGCGGCCTGCGGGTACGCGGCGCGCGCGAGGTAGTGCGGGACGTGCACGGCGAAGCCCATGGCGTCGACCCCGGCCTCGCCGAGCCGGAACTCCATCAGCGCCGCCGCGCTGCCCGGCACCTCGGCCTCGGCGAACCACGCCTCGTGGGACTCGGTCAGCTCGCGCCGGGTCGCGTGCGCCGTCACCCCGATCGGGCGGGTGTGCGGCACGGCCATCGGGATGCCGTGCAGTGTGATCACCAGCCGGACGCCCAGCTTCTCGACGATCTGCGCGACGGCAGCGGCGAACCGCTCCCACTGGGTGTCCGGCTCCGGCCCGGACAGCAGCAGGTACGGGGCCTCCGCCGAATCCGTCAGCGCGACGACGTCCAGCCGGGGCGGTGTGTAGCCCGCCCAGTGGTCCGTGTCGAAGCGCAGCGGCGGCCGCCGCGAGCGGTAGTCCACGAGCTGGTCGACGTCGAACTCGACGACCTTGCGGGACTCCTTGTTCTCGACGAGGGCGTCGACGGCGAGACCGCCCGCGCTTCCGGCGTCGACGAAACCGTCGAGCACCACCAGGAGCACCGGCCCGTCGAGGCTCGGCACGTCCTCCTCGATCCGGTACAGCTCCGCGGGATCCAGCACCGTATACCTCCGACAATCTCCGACAGCATGCGCGACGTGTGGCGCCATCTTCACCGACAACGCGAGACCGCCCGTACCGCATCCCTGTTTCGACGGCGGGATCGTCGCCGAGGCGAACCGCCGGCCGCCGAGCTCAGCTCACGGAGGGCAGCAGGGCGTCCTGGTCGTGACAGCCGTGGGTGCACTCGTCGAGGGGACCCCGATGGGCGAGCATCCACACCCCGTCGTGCCGGACGAACCGCTCCTGCCAGCAGAGGCTGCACCAGGTTCCCGGGATACGGGCGCCGAGTTCGCCCTCGACAGTGGAGGGCAGGTCCCGGACGGGCGTGCCCGGCTCGTCGAGCCGCGCATCGCCACCCGCCGATTCAGATGCCGCCACCGCCCGAGTGTCTCACGGATGGTCCCCGGATTCCGTCCTCACCAGTGGTCCCGGACGACGACGAAGGCCTCCGCCGCGTCCGACCCCGAGACCGAGCCCCAGAAGCGGCCGCGGTCGGCGAGCGCGGCGAGGGACCGGGGGTGCGGAGCGGGTCGGACCTCACTGCGATAGCGCTCGAACGCGGCGATCTTCTTCTCGAGGGTGCCGGAGATGTCGACGAAGAGGCCCGGGACGAACGGGTCGAGGCCCGCCGGGGCGCCCCATTCGGTGGAGGACGGGGTCTCGAAGCAGCGGACGGTACGGACGCCGGGGGCGGCGTACGGACGGGTCGCCACCACCGTCGCCTCACCCAGGATCCGGTGGTCGCGGTTGAGGTCCGCCCAGTGGTGCACGTAGACCATGCCGGCCGCGGCGGCGTCGATCTCCCGGGCGACGACGTCGACGACGGTCGGCAGGGACAGTGTGTCCAGGCCCTGGTCCGGGAGCCCGCCGAGAACCAGCCGGATCCCGAGCAGGCCGGCCACCTCGCGGGTGACGTCCAGGAGGGCGGCGGCCTCGGCGTCGTCGTACCGGAGATTCGTGCCTGTGCACGCGACGAGCGCCGTCACCGCGTCGCCGGCTTCGACGTGACGCAGGATCGTGCCCCCGGGGCCGAGCACCTCGTCATCCGGGTGCGCGGCCACGACCAGGACGTTCACCCCGCCTCCTCGGCGCCGAGCACGGCACCGGCGAGCTCGGCGAGGCACCGGCCGGGCTGTTCGTCCTGCCCGGCCCACTGCACGCGGTCGAGCCGGAGCACACCGTCCCCGGTGACGACGTGGCCCGCCGGCCCGGGCAGCAGCTGCCCGGGCACCGCGCCGGGCGGCCGGGGCACGGACCCCACCTCGGTGGCGCGCCAGACGAACAGCTGTCGCCCGCCGTGCGTCGTGAACGCCCCGGGATAGGGGTGCGTCAGCGCCCGGACCCAGTCGAAGAGCTGCCGCGACCCGCGACTCCAGTCGATCACCCCGTCCTGCGGCCGGCGGCGCGGCATGACGGTGGCGAGGGCCTCGTCCTGCGGGTGACGAGGCGCGGTCCCCTCCTTCAACCGGGGCAGGTGCTCGGTGAGCATGTCGAGGGCGGAGGTGGACACCTTCTCGTAAATGCTGTTGCAGTCGTCGGAATCGGTGATCGAAATTCGGCGCTGGTCGATCACCGCGCCGGTGTCGACGCCCTCGTCGAGGAAGAACATCGTGTTCCCGGTCTCGGACTCGCCGTTGATCAATGCCCAGTTCACCGGCGCGCGTCCCCGATAGCGCGGCAGCAGGCTTGCGTGGAAACCGACGGCGCCGAGGGGAGGGAGCCGGAGCAGCTCGGCGCCCAGTAGTCGCGTCCAGCCGATCACCAGGAGCAGATCGGGGTGGAGTGCCGCGACCCGGTCGACATTCTCCGCGGAGTTGAGGTCGCGCACGCTGATCATCGGGATGTCGTGATCCTTCGCGAGGTCGTCGAACGCGACCCACCCCGACGTCGCCTCCGCGAGGTCTCGATCGAGGGTGACGATTCCTGCGAACTGCTCACCGCGTTCGAGCAGGGATTCGAGGCACCGGCGACCCTCGGCGACAGCGCCCACGAAGACGATCCGGGGCGTCGAAGATCGTTCTACATCGGTCGCTCCGTCGATGCTCGGCATGATCGGCGAGCATGCCAGAGATCGGCGCCGGTATCACCCCTGAATCTTCCTCCGGTCGCACCCGGTGGTCCGCGGAAGCAGAGCGTAAGTGAGGGGGTGCAGCGAGTGTCCGCGCATTTCGGAACTGCTGCATTCGTTGCAAGGCGGCGCCGCTTTCTAGGTGAATGACATCACACTCCGTGCTTCGTCATGTATTCACGGTGACAGTCCTCGATCACTCGAAATTGGATTATCCACTGGTGAACTCGGTGTAACGAAGACTAGTTAATCCTCGATTATCCGATTGCTCCCCCCGCTAGAGGACGGCACGAGGTCGGCGATCGCTGAGTCCGGAGGATCTATGTCTGGAAACGTGGGGGCGTGGAGTCGTATGTGGACCCGGAGGCGCCACGGACCACCCGGTGACGTCCCACCACATGAGGAGCCGACCTTCTCCGGGTACCGGCTGCGCCGGGCGGCGCTGGCGGGTTGGGACGGCGTCGCATGGGTGTTCGCGCTGTTCCTGGGCGCTGCACTACGCCTCGAACTCGACCTCGACGAGATCGACACCACCGGCTTCTGGCTTCTCGCCGCCGCCACGGTCTCCGGGGCGCTCCTGGTCGGAAGCACGCTGCGCGCCTATCAGGGACGGCACTACACCGGCACCGTCGGCGACGCGATCAACGTCGGCACGGCCGCGGCCGTCGTCGGAATCCTGATCTTCACGGTCAACGCTCTCCGCTCCCCGCCGCTGCTGCCCCGCTCGGTCCCACTGATCGCGACCTTCATCACGTTGCTGCTCTGCGTGGGCGCCAGGGTGGTGGTGCGGCTGCACCGGGAACACAGCTCCAGGCCGGGTCGCTCGGCCCAGCGCGTCCTCATCTTCGGCGCGGGCCGCGACGGGCAACAGCTCGTGCGGTCGATGCTGTCCGATGCGGACAGCGGATACCTGCCGGTCGGGCTGCTCGACGACGAGCCGGACGCGCGCTGCCGCCGGGTCTCCGGAGTCGCGGTCCGCGGGACGCACCGCGACGTCGCCGCGGTCGCGGCCGCCACCCGCGCCGAGCTGCTCGTCATCGCCAGCCGTGGGACGGACCCCGAGATCGTGCAGAGCCTCGCCCGCGACGCCGCGGCGGCCGATCTCGGGATCAAGGTGCTGCCACCGCTCTCCGAGCTGCTGCGCCCGTGGGTCGGCGTCGCGGACCTGCGGGACCTCGACATCACAGACCTGCTCGGCCGGCGGCCCGTGGACATCGACATCGCCGCCGTCGCGGGGTACCTCGCCGACCGGCGCGTGCTGGTCACGGGCGCGGGCGGCTCGATCGGCTCCGAACTGTGCCGGCAGATCCATCGGTTCGGGCCGGCGGAACTGCTGATGCTCGACCGGGACGAGTCCGCGCTGCACGGCACCCAGCTCTCGATCTACGGGACCGCGCTGCTCGACTCGCCCGACATAATCCTCGCGGACATCCGGGACGCCGAGGCGATCGAGGCGATCTTCCTCGAGCGGCGTCCGGAGGTCGTCTTCCACGCCGCCGCGCTGAAGCACCTGCCGTTGCTGCAGCAGTACCCGGAAGAGGCGTGGAAGACCAACGTCGTCGGCACCCGTGTCGTCCTCGCCGCCGCGGTCGCCGCCGAGGTCGACCGTTTCGTCAACATCAGCACGGACAAGGCGGCCAACCCGACGAGCGTGCTCGGGTACTCCAAGCGGATCGGCGAGCGCCTGGTCGCGCATGTCGCCGAGGAGGCGCCCGGGACCTTCCTCTCGGTGCGCTTCGGCAACGTGCTCGGCAGCCGCGGTTCCGTCCTCACCACGTTCACGGAACAGATCGCGGCAGGTGCCCCGATCACGGTGACCCATCCCGATGTCACGCGCTTCTTCATGACGATCCCCGAGGCCGTCCAGCTGGTCATCTACGCCGCTGCGATCGGTGCGCCGGGAGAGGCGCTGGTGCTCGACATGGGGCAGGCGGTCCGCATCGCCGACGTCGCCCGGCAGCTGATGGAGATCGCGGGCCGGACGACCGAGATCGTCTACACCGGACTGCGATCCGGCGAGAAGCTGCACGAGGAGCTCTTCGGCAACGACGAGGTCGGCCGTACCCCGATTCATCCGGCCGTCTCCCACGTCGACGTGCCCTGCCTCGACCCCGAGCGCGCCGCGAGGCACGCGGCGGCGGTCGGGGTGTCGGCCGCGCTGGTCGACCTGACGTCGCCGGCGCCCACGATCCGGCCCACAGCGGTGACCGGTGACCGGTGGAGGTGGCAGCCGGCATGACGGAGACCGAGATCCCACCGGCCGAGACCCCGCTCACGGAGACCGCTCGCCGAGCCGGGTTCCTGCCCTTCGCCCTTCCCACCGTCGAGGAGGAGGACATCGAGGAAGTCGTCGGCGTCCTGCGCTCGGGCTGGCTCACCTCCGGACCTGAGATCAAGGCGTTCGAGCAGGAGCTCGGTGCCGAGGTCACCCCGGCCTCCGCGCTCGCGGTGAGCTCCGGCACCGCGGCGATGCACCTCGCATTGACCTCGCTCGGTGTCACCCCGGGCCGGTCGGTGATCACGACGCCGCTGACCTTCTGCTCGACGGCGCACGTGATCGAGCAGAGCGGCTGCCGGCCCGTGTTCGTCGACGTCGAACCGGGCACGTTGAACCTCGACCCGGTCGCCGTGCGGGCGGCGCTGGAGCACGGCCGGCACGATGTCGCGGCGATCCTGCCGGTGCACTACGGCGGCCACCCGTGCGAGCTCGACGAGATCCTCGGGATCGCGGCGGTGCACGGTCTGCCGGTGGTGGAGGACGCCGCGCACGCCTTCGGGGCCGCGTTCCGGGGCACGCCGATCGGTGCCGTGCCGGGCGAGGACGAGCACCGCGCGGTCTGTTTCTCCCTGTACGCGACGAAGAACATCACCAGTGGCGAGGGCGGTGTCCTGACCGGCGCCCGGCCGGTGGTGGACACCGCGCGGCTGTGGAGCCAGCACGGCATGAGCCGGGACTCCTGGCAGCGGTACGGACCGCGCGGATCGTGGGACTACGAGGTCGTGGTGCCCGGATTCAAGTACAACATGTCCGACCTGCAGGCGGCCCTGGCGCGCACCCAGCTGCGGCGGTGGCGGGCCCTTCAGGAGCGCCGAACCGCGATCGCCCGGCGCTACACGGAGCTCTTCGACGGCCTCGACGAGGTGCAGGTACCGGAGTGCCGCCCGCACGTCACCCACGCCTGGCACCTGTTCCCGGTGCGGCTGCGTCTGCCGCAGCTGACGATCGGCCGCGCCGAGTTCATCGACGAGCTGCGCCGGCTCGGCATCGGCACCAGCGTGCACTTCATCCCGCTGCACCAGCAGCCCTACTACCGCGACCGGTACGGCCACGGGTCCGGGGACCTGCCGGTGGCCTCCGCCGAGTTCGAGCGGCTGATCTCGCTGCCGATCTACCCGCGGATGTCGGCCGCGGACGTCGAGGACGTGGCCGCCGCCGTGCGGCAGGTCGTCGCCGCTCACCGGCGGCGATCGTGAGGCGGCCGGGCGGGTCGCGACGGTCCGCCGTCGTGAAGCGCGCGCTCGACCTCGTCCTCTGCCTCCTCGCGGCGCCGGTCACGCTTCCGCTGGGTGCGGCGATCGCCGTCGCGGTCCGCCTCACCAGCCCGGGACCTGTCTTCTACCGCGCTCATCGGGTCGGCCGCGACATGCGGCCGCTGGCCGTTCTCAAGTTCCGGACGATGGTGGAGGGCAGCGCAGGACCGGCGGTGACTCGCGCGGGCGACCCGCGGATCACCCCTCTCGGTCGGGTGCTCCGGGCGAGCAAGCTCGACGAGCTGCCGCAGCTGATCAACGTGCTGCGCGGCGAGATGAGCCTTGTGGGCCCGCGCCCCGAGGACCCCCGTTACGTCGCGACCTACGACGCGGAGCAGCGCCAGGTGCTGTCGGTGCGCCCCGGCGTCACCAGCCTGGCGTTCCTGCGGTTCGGCGACGAGCAGGCGTTCATCGAGCGTGCGGGCCCGGCGGACACCGAGGCGTTCTACGTCGACCGGGTCCTGCCCGAGAAGCTCCGCATCGAGCTGGGCTACGTCCAGCAGTGGACCTTGCGCGGGGACCTCCGGATCCTCGCGCGCACCGTGGGAGGGCTGCTCGGATGACCACCTCGGAAACCTGTGCGGCGGCCGCTTCGGCCGACGTGGCCGCGTCGGCGGAGATCGGCGCCGGATCGCGGATCTGGCATCTCGCCCAGATCTGCGACGGAGCGGTGCTCGGGGCGTCCTGCACGGTCGGGCGCGGTGCCTACATCGGACCGAGGGTCCGCGTCGGCGACGCCGTCAAGATCCAGAACTACGCGCTCGTGTACGAACACGCCGAGCTCGAGGCGGGCGTCTTCATCGGACCCGCGGTGGTCCTGACGAACGACCTGAACCCGCGGGCCGTGGACCCGGACGGACGGCCGAAGGGGGCCGAGGGGTGGACCCCGGTGGGTGTGCTGGTCCGGGAGGGCGCGTCGATCGGCGCCCGCGCGGTGTGCGTCGCCCCGGTGACGATCGGCCGCTGGGCGATGGTCGGCGCCGGAGCCGTCGTGCTCGGCGACGTGCCGGACTTCGCGCTCGTCGTGGGGTCGCCGGCACGGCGGGTCGGCTGGGTGGGACGCGCCGGCGTCCGGCTGGAGAAGGACCACGACTCGATCTGGAGATGTCCCCGGACCGGCCGCGGCCACGTCGAGGAAGAAGGCGAGTTGCATGAGATCTGAACTCGGAACGCCCGTCGGGCTCGTCCCGGCGACCGGGGTCCTCATCGGAGCGGAGGAACGCGAGGCCGTGGACCGGGTCCTGTCGTCGGGCCTGCTCGCGCAGGGCGCGGAGGTCGCGACGTTCGAGTCCGAGTTCGCCGCCTACGTCCACGACAGGCCGTGCGTGGCGGTGAACTCCGGGACGAGCGCGTTGCTGCTCGGGTTGCTGGCCCTCGGCATCGGCCGGGGCGACGAGGTCGTCGTGCCCTCGTTCAGCTTCGCGGCCACTGCCAACGCCGTGGCGCTCACCGGGGCGACGCCCGTGTTCGCGGACATCGAGCCGAGACACTTCTGCCTCGATCCCGCCGCGGTGCTCGCCGCCCTCACACCGCGCACCGCGGCCGTCATGCCCGTGCACCTCTACGGGCATCCGGCCTCGGCCGAGCTGGCCGCAGTCGCGGAACGGCACGGGCTGGCGCTGGTCGAGGACGCCGCGCAGGCACACCTGGCGGCGCTGGACGGACGGCCGGTGGGCACCCTCGGCCAGGTCGCGGCGTTCAGCTTCTACCCGACCAAGAACATGACCTGCGGCGAGGGCGGCCTCGTGGTCTGCGCCGACGACGCGCTCGCCCGGCGGGTCCGGTTGCTGCGCAACCAGGGCATGGAGCGCCGCTACGCCAACGAGATCGTCGGCTACAACGCCCGGATGACCGACATCCACGCAGCGATCGGGCGGGTCCAGCTGGGCAGGTTGCCCGCCTGGACGCGGACGCGGCGCGCCAACGCGACGTTCCTGAGCGCCGCCCTCGACGACGTCGCGGCCGATCACGGTCTGACGCTCCCCGCCATCGCCCAGGGGGCGGAGCCCGTCTGGCATCAGTACACCCTACGGGCGCCACGGCGCGACGAGCTCGTCGCGACACTCGCCGGTCTGGGCGTGCAGACCGGCGTCTACTACCCGACGCCGATCCACCGGCTGCCGGCGTACGACCTCGACCTGGACCTCCCCGTGACGGCGGCCGCCGCCCGCGAGGTGCTGTCGCTACCGGTCCACCCGGCGCTCGATCAGGACGGCCTGGAGCGGATCGTCGCCGCGACGGCCCAGGCGGTGGCGGAATGAGCGCCCGGCTGCGGGCGGGCCTGGTCGGCCTCGGGGCCATGGGCCGCAACCACTCCCGGGCCCTGCAGTCCCTGGACGGCATCGATCTGGTCGCCGCGGTGGACCCGCGGGGGTTCGACGCGCCTCAGCACCCCGCGATGCGGGTCGACGTGCTGGGCACGGTCCGCGAGCTGCTCGACCGCCGGATCGATCTCTGCGTGATCGCGGCACCCACCACCTTCCACGAGCCGCTCGCTCTCGAGCTCGCCGAGGCGGGAATCCCGACGCTCGTCGAGAAGCCGCTCGCGCACGATGGGAAGGCGGCACAGACGATCGCCGAGGCGTTCGCGCGTAACGGGGTGATCGGCTGCGTCGGGCACATCGAGCGCTACAACCCTGCCCTGCAGGACATGCGGCGCAGGCTCGCGCTCGGCGAGCTCGGCACCATCTACCAGGTGAGCACCCGGAGGCAGGGGCCGTTCCCGGCGCGGATCGCGGACGCGGGCGTGGTCCTGGACCTGGCGACGCACGACATCGACCTGACCGCGTGGGTCACGGGCTCGGCCTACACGTCGGTGTCCGCCAGGGTCGCCCACCGGAGCGGGCGCGCGCACGAGGACCTGGTCAGCGCGGTGGGGAGCCTCGACCGGAGTGGTCGTCACGCACCTGGTGAACTGGCTCTCCCCGCTCAAGGAACGCGTCACCACGGTGACGGGGGAGCTGGGCTGCTTCGTCGCGGACACGCTGACCGCGGACCTGACCTTCTACCAGAACGGGACCGAGGAGATGGCCTGGGACCGCGTCGCGGCGTTCCGCGGCGTCTCGGAGGGGAACATGACGCGGTACGCGATCCCGAAACCGGAACCGCTGATGACGGAGCTGTCGAACTTCGCGGCGGCCGTGCGCGGCGAGGAGCACAGCCTGGTCACCATGGAGGACGGGCTCGCGACGGTCCGAGTGGCCGAGGCGCTGCGCGAGTCGGCCGCGACGGGCCGGACGGTGGAGGTGGCCGCTTCCCCCCGGACGCCCGAGGTGGCCCTGTGAAGATCACGGTCGTCGGGCTGGGCAAGATCGGTCTCCCGCTCGCGGTGCAGTTCGCCGGCCGCGGGCATCACGTCATCGGCGCCGACGTCGACGAACGGGTCCTGAGCGCCGTCCGCGCCGCACGTCCGCCCTTCCCCGGTGAAGCGGACCTCGACCGGCGGCTCGGCGAGGTCGTCGCGTCCGGCGCCTTCGAGGCCACGATGGACACCGCGGAGGCGGTCGCCGCCAGCGACGTCGTCGTGGTGGTCGTCCCGCTGCACGTCGACGGGGCAGGCACACCGGACTTCCGGGTGCTCGACGCCGCCACGGACTCCGTCGGCCGCGGCCTGCGGCCGGGCACGCTCGTCAGCTACGAGACGACGCTGCCGGTCGGCACGACCAGGAACCGCCTCGGGCCCCGGCTCGAGGCGGCCAGTGGGTTGCGGGCGGGCACGGACTTCAGCCTCGCCTTCAGCCCGGAGAGGGTCTCGTCGGGGCGGGTGTTCGCTGATCTCGCCCGCTACCCGAAGCTGGTCGGCGGCATCGACCCGGCCAGCACCCGCCGGGCCACGGAGTTCTACGCCGCCGTGTTGCGGTTCGACGAACGCACCGACCTCCCCGAACCGAACGGGGTCTGGGATCTCGACTCGGCCGAGGCCGCGGAGCTGGCGAAGCTGGCCGAGACCACCTACCGGGACGTCAACATCGGCCTGGCCAACCAGTTCGCGCTCTACGCGGACGGCATCGGCGTCGACTTCGCCCGGATCGCCGCGGCCTGCAACTCCCAGCCCTTCAGCCACCTGCACCGGCCCGGCATCGCGGTCGGCGGGCACTGCATCCCCGTGTACCCGTGGCTCTACCTCGGCGGGGACCCGTCGGCGAGCATCGTGCGAACGGCGCGGGAGGCCAACGCCGCGATGCCCGCACGCTGCGTGGAGATGCTCGCCGAGCGGTACGCCGCGGTGACCGGTGAGGACCTGGCCGGCGCGCAGGTCGTGGTGCTCGGCGCCTGTTACCGGGGCGGGGTCAAGGAGACGGCGTTCTCGGGGTGTTCGCCACCGTCGAGGCGCTCCGCCGGCACGGTGCCCTGCCGCTGGTGCAGGATCCGCTGTACAGCGCAGACGAGCTCACCGCCCTGGGGCTCGAGCCCTACCTCCCGGGTACCCGGGTGGCGGCCGCCATGGTGCAGACCGATCACGCCGCATACCGGGAACTCGGAGCCACCGACCTGCCCGGCGTCAGGCTCGTGCTCGACGGGCGCGGGGTGCTCGACCCCGCCCGCTGGGAGGGAACGTCCGTCCTCACGCTCGGACGGGGGAACCGGGCCACGTAGAGGCGCCGCGCAGGACGAGGGCGTGGCCACGAGCGAGTCGTGCGGCGGCCGTGACCGCGGCCGCCGCGCTACCGCTCGTACACTCCGATGTCGACGTTCCCGCCCTGGGGCCGATTGACTCCGTCGATGTCGAACGGCGGCGCTCCCTCCTCCGTGCCCGCGTCCACCATCGGGCTGACCGGGAGCACGCGGTAGTCGCCGGACCCGTCCTGCTCGTAGTCCACGAAGCCGGGGTCGACGGTGAGCGTCCCGCTCTCGCTGCCGGCCGCGAGGTCGAGGCCGTCCTGACCGTTGGCGGCCACGGTGTTGTTGAGGTACAGGTTGCCGCCGCCGGTCGCCCCGCTCTCCCGGATCCCGAACCCGGAGTTGTCGTAGGCGATGTTGTTGGCGACCACCATGTTGTCGGCGGGGACGGCGCCGTCGTTGGGCCCGTCGCCCTGGCCCACGAGGATGCCGCCCTCCCCGTTGCGGAACACCAGGTTGTTGGTGATCACCAGCTCGTTGCAGTTGTGCCAGCAATGGATCCCGAAGCCGGCGTTGCCGTAGGAGATGTTGTTGCTGATCGTCCCGCGGGGGTGCCCGGGGTAGATGCCGTGGTCGAGCGCGGAGTTCCCGCAGTCGTGCACCACGTTCCCGATGATGTCGATGTCGTGCAGCGTGTACTCCTTGCGGTAGGTCGACACGCAGGTGCCCTCGCTGAACCCGTGGACGTGGTTCTCCAGGATCCGGGACCAGGATCCCGTCTCGATGTACCCGTCGGTCGTCGTTCCCGAGATGTCGAAGCCCCTGACGTCGACGTAGTCGCCGTAGTTGCGCCAGACGGCGTCCACGCCGTCGTCGGCGACGGCGCCGTCGCCGACCAGCCGGGCCCCCCACTTGTTCGCCGCCACATAGGTGAGGCGGGCCTCGGCGGTGCCGCTCGCGCGGGTCGAGAAGGCCCCGGTGTACGTGCCGTCGGCGACGACCACGGTGGTGCCGGGACCGGCCGCTCTCGAGGCCGCGGCGATGGTCCGGAACGGCCGCTGGGCGGTGCCCGGGCCCTCGTCGGTGCCGCCGGGGTCGACGTGCAGGACCGGACCGGACGGCTCGGGTGCCGGTCCCGGCGCCGGGGCCGGATAGGTGGGCTGCGCGGGCGCCGTGTCCGGCCCGGAGGTCGTGGTGCACGCGGCCAGGAGGGCGAGCACGACCACGAACAGGATGACGACCGCGCGTCCCGGCGATCTCGTCGGCGTCAAGGTGCTGCCTCCGCGGCTCGGTCGGACCCTTTTGCCGCCCGCATCGACAGGACGTAGAGCGTTCCGTAGCTGACGACGTGGGCGGCCGCGAGCACGGCCACCGCGGTGATGATCGGCGCGCCGAGGACCCAGCACAGGCCCACCCCGCCGGCCGTCAGCACGAGGCGTGACGCGTCCCATATCAGTTGTACGCCCTGCCGCTCCAGGATGAACAACGTCTGCGAGATCGGAGTAACGGCGAACTCGGCGAGATAGGCGATCGCGAGGATCTGCGCGAATTGGCCGGATCCGGTCCACTCCGGACCGAAGACGAACCCGAAGACGCTCGGGCTGAGCAGGATCAGCAGCACCGCGGGCACCGCGCCGGTCGCCAGCAGCCGCAGCACAGCCGTCCTCGTGAAAGGCGCGAGCCCGGTGCCCGGCCCCCGGACCCGCGCGCTGGCCTCGCCGGTGAACACCTGGTACACGGCCTGTCCGATCACCGCTACGGGGCCGCCGACGACCCGCACGGTGAGCCCGAGCAGGCCCGCCCCGACCTCCCCGTAGGCAGCGCTGACGACGAGCAGGGGGACCTGCAGGCCCGCGGTGTTCAGCAGCTTCGACCAGGACGCGACGAGGGGGAACCGGCGGTAGCGGCGGACGGCCGCGACGAGCTCGGCCGGCCGCGGCCGGGGCTGCCGCAGCAGCCCGCCCCGCGAGATGCTGCCCCCTGTTCCCAGCAGCCTGCCGACCCCCAGCCCGACGAGCAGGCCGGCCGGACGCACCCCGGCCACCCCCAGCCCGATCTGCGCCGTCACCTGCCCGACGCCCTGGAGCAGGTTCCGGGTGGCGAGCGCCCCGTAGCGGCGGACCCGCACCATCCACTCCGACATGACGAGGTACACGCCGAGGGCCAGGACCGTCAGGGCGACCAGCCACCAGAGCTCGGCGAGCACCGGTACCCCGAGGAACGCCGCGATGGCCGGGCCGAAGGCCAGGCCGACCAGGGCGGTGACGACGGCGGTGACGGCCACGGAGACGAGGCTCGCCCAGGCCACGGTCGCGGCCTCGCGGTCGTCGGCCGGGATGAGGACGGCCGCCTCGAGGGAGAGGGTGGAGAGCACGCCGACCATGGCGACCACGGACGTGAACACCACGAGCACGCCGAAGTCCGTCGGGTCGTACAGCCGCGCCAGGACGGGGTAGGCCAGGAGGACCAGGCCCTGGCCCGCGGCGGAGCCCGCCAGGATCCGGCTGATCCCGCCGAGGGCGCGCGGCCGCTTCACGGCCGACGTCCGGCGTACCCGCTCACGTCGAGCGGCCCGGGAGCCCGTGTACCGCGTTGCGGAGCAGACCGGCCCAGAAGCCCGCCCCGTAGGCGAGGTGCAGGCAGCCCACGGCCACCGGCACCCGCGCTGCGACGCCGCTCGACGCCCCGCGTTCCCGCCTGCCGGCGAGGACCAGCACGCCTGCCCACGCCGCGACGCCACTCCCGAGTGCGCCGAGCGCGGACCGGTGGCGGGTCGCCACCACCGCGGTGGAGGCGCCCGCCAGCCCCGCGACGAGCGCCGCGGGGGCGAGGTGCCGGACCGAGGCCACCCGCCGGTGCTTGCACACCGTGACGGCCCTCCACCAGCCGTACTGGTAGTACTGCCGCCACAGCGCGCGCAGGCTCGCCCGGGGGCGGTAGGTCGAGCGGAGGCGCGGGTCGAACCACATGGTGCGGCCGGCGAGCCGTGCCCGCAGATGCAGGTCGTCGTCCTGGTTCCGGACGAGGGTCTCGTCGAACGGTCCGATGAGGTCGAACAGTTCCCGCCGGTACGCCCCGGGGAACGCGGTGTCCACCCATCCGGGTCGGTCGCTGTAGTGGAAACGAGCCGAGCCGAGGCCCAGCGGGGACGAGGTGGCCCGTACGATGGCCTCCGCCATCGGCGGCGCGCCGGGGCCTGCCGCCGCGTCCATCCTCCCGCCCACGAGCCACGCGCCCGAGCTTCTCGAACGCCTCCGCCAGCAGCGCGGCGTACCGGGGGGCCGTGACGCTGTGGGCGCTCACCAGGCTGATCAGGGACCCGGTCGTGGCGGCGACACCGATGTTGAACGCCGTCGGGGCGATCCGCCCGGGATTGTCGAGCAGCTGCACCCGCCCGTCCGTCGCGGCGAGTGCCGCCACGATCTCGCGGGTCCGGTCCGTCGAGCCCCCGTCGACCACGGCGACCTCGACCCGGTCCGCCGGGTAGTCCTGGGCCAGCAGGCTGCGCACGCACTCCTCGATCGCCCGCTCCTCGTTCAGGGTGGCCACGACGAAGGAGATGCTCGGCGCGCTCACGGGACCGCGACCTCGTCCGGTTCGGTCCGGGGCAGGCAGGCGCACGCCAGCACCGCCGCGAGGAAACCATGGGTGAGCATCGTGGTGAAGATCCCCGAGTCGGCCAGCGAGAGCGTGGGCATGATCAGGACCATTCCGGCGAAGGGCCACGGGACACCGCGGACGGCATCGTCGACGATCCACAGCAGCACCATGAGGACCAGGCACTCGAGCAGCACCCCGGGGTAGCCGAAGTTCGCGAACCCGTCGGCCATCAGGTTCGCGTTCGCGTTAGTGCCGGGGTCGCCGAAGAACAGGCTTCCGACGAGCAGCGGCGGTTCCTGGGAGTACGGGTAGGCGGAGAAGGCCGAGAGGAACGAGTGCGACAGTGCGACCTTGTCGCTGTCGGCGAACACGTACACGTAGCCGGCCGTGAGCAGGCCCGGCGTGATGAGGAAGCGCCGGACGAGCAGGGACGTGAACTCGATCGACGACGTCAGCCGGTCCAGCACCCACATCGCGGCCACCAGCCCGGCCGCGCCGAACAGCAACGATCCGGACGACCGCGTGCCCCGCCGCAGCAGCAGGTACACCCCGAGCAGCGCGATCGGCGACAGGACGGCGGAGCGGTACCCGGTGAACGAGTACACGAACACCTGCCCCAAGAGGCCCACGACGAGCCACGTCCACCGCCGCTCGAACAGGCCCCGAGCGACGATCAGCGGGTTCAGCACGCTCACGAGCAGCGGCACGAGGTAGCGGAGCGCACCGGAGGCGGTCTCCTCGGCCGCGAACTCGTCCCGCACGCCGTAGACGTCCGCGAGGGACGGAAGCTCCCAGCTGACCCCGACGGTGGCGATGATGTAGGCGTAGACGGCGCCCGAGGTGACCGTGACGACCGCCCAGAACGTTCCGTGCGACATCCGGAGGTCCGGTATCAGCCCGTGCACCGCCCCACGGGTGCCCAGGACCGCCACCGGGAGGAAGCTCGCCGCCACCCAGAGCCCTAGCTCGGTCGCGTCCGGGACCGACAGCACGTCCGAGAACTGCGGCACCACGATGCTCGGGACGACCGCGACCACGAACAACGTCCACGCCACGAGGTGGGAGGGCCGGGAGAGCCGCGACGGCAGGACCAGGGCCAGGGCGACGACCAGCCCCAGGGCGATCAACGCGGCCGCCGTGCCGGGCTCGCGGTAGGAGTAGCGCAGGTAGGTGAAGGCCGGGGCGATGCTGAGCCGGTGGACCTCGTGCAGGGCGGCGACGTAGGCGAGGACGCCGAGTGCGATCAGCGGGGCGCGGCTCAGCGGGCCGCCTGGGCGGACACCGCCGTGGAGCACGGTCCCGGCCCGGGACGGGCTGGTCATACGGCCGCGCCCAGCAGATCGGCGTAGACGGCGAGCAGACGCTTCTCCTCGGCCTCCCAGCTGTAGCGCTCCGCCACCGCGGCCCGGCCGCGCCTACCCATCTCGGCGGCGAGATCCGGACGTGCGGCCAGCCGGCCGACCGCCTCGCCGATCGCGCGCGGATCGGTCGGGTCGACGACGACGCCGCACCCGGCGCTCTCGACGATCCGGCGGCACTGCGGGTAGTCGGCCGCCACCACCGGGATGCCCACGGACATGTACTCCAGCAGTTTCGTGGGCAGCACGTCGACGTTCTGCCCGATCGGCTGCAACACGGCGAGCCCGATGCGGCTGCCGGCCATCAGCCGCCGCGCCTCGGGCGGCGGGACCTCCCCGTGGAACTCCACGCGGTCCCAGCCGGGACGGGCACGGAGTCGGTCGAGGAAGTCGTCCGGACTGTGCGGACCGGCCAACCGCAGGCGCCAGTCGTCGGGCAGCCCGGCGTGCCCCATCGCGTCGATCATCTGTTCGACGCCGCGGGCCCGGGTCAGGCCGCCCGCGTACACCACCCGGTGCTCCCGGGCGGCGTAGTCCGTGTCCGGGGCCCCGTTCCCGGACCGTTCCGGATAGTTGCGGATCACCGTGCAGCCGCCGGGACGGTAGCGGTCGGCCACCTCCGGCGACGCCGCCAGCACGTGGTCCGCCGACCGGTCCGCGGTGGCACAGAGCAGCCGCGCGCCCGCCGCGACCGCGGGCCGCACCCGGGACGACAGGTACTCCTTCTCCAGGACCTGCAGCGGCAGGTCCTCGTGCGCGTCGTAGACGACCCTGGCGCCCCCTCGCCGCAGGACCGGGATCATCGGGATGAGCTCGGGGTCGTGCAGGTGGTAGAGGCGGGCCCGCATCGATCGGGCGCGGCGCGCGACGCGGGGGACCGCCAGGAGCCGGGCCAGCCGGCCCGACGCCCGCTCCACCGGCACGATCTGGACGCCCTCCACTGTCCGTTCGGTGTCGGCCACCGCGACGAGCGTGACGTCGTACCCGTTGCGCGCCAAAGAAAGGCACATCCTGCGGAAGATCCGCGAGTCGTCCCAGGCGTGCACGGACGAGACGTGGACGACGGACGGGCGGCCGGATGATCTCGGCGCGGGCATTCGCTCCTCCTCAGGTCCGGCCGGGCAGCCCGGTGAGGGCCCCCGCGTCCGCCCACCGGGTCCGGGTGGCCGCCGCGACCTCTGCCGCGGTCACCCAGTGGTCGCCGGCGTCGAGGACCGCCCAGTAGGTCTCGGCCAGCCCGGCGGGCAGTGCGGCACCCGGGAAGGCGTAGTCGTGCCACAGCACGGCGGTACCGCCCCAGCCGTCGTCGCCGGCCGCGCGCAGCACCTCGGTCGCGGTCGCGGCCCAGTCCGCCGGACGACTCCCGGCCGTGCACAGGGCGCGCTCCATGACGACCATGGGGATCTCCACGACGGGGCGGGCCCGCTCGCGGTCCAGGTCGTACGGCAGGAACGGGAAAGCGGCGCCGTGCCGGTAGCCGACGAGGTCCGGATGTCCGTAGGTGGAGTCCCATTCCGCTCCCGCCCGTTCGAGCGCCGCGAACAATTCGCCGCCGCGATGACGGAGCCAGTGCTGCCGTCCGCCGGTGGCGGGGAAGCCCGCGTCGGCGAGCAGCGCGTACTCGTGCTCGAGCTGGCCGGGCACCTCGAGGCTGCGGTAGCTGCCGTGGACCGCCAGTTCGTGTCCGGCCTCGGCGATGTCGGCGAGCGTGTGCCGGACGAAGTCGTCGTCGAGCCGGTAGCCGGGGTCGCGCCGGTGCGTCGACTCGGCGACGACCGTGTAGGTCGCCCGCACGCCGCGCGCGGCCTCGCCCGCGAGCAGGTCCGCCACGCCGACGATCGTCGGCCGTCCGTGCACCGTCCGACGGGCCGCCGCGCCCAGGATCGCGGCACCGGTTCGCAGGTCGCGCCGTCCCGCGACCGCCACTCCGACGTTCTTCAGCACCCGGTGACCGTTGACGAGCCGCCGGGACGAGAGATGGTCCATGTCGTGGCTCGCGACGAAGGTGCGGGACGCGCCGAACGGTGAGGGCGGGGATCCGGGCAGACCGGGCAGGGCGGTCCGGACCGCCCGATGCAACCGGGCGAGCCAGCGGTTGGCCCAGGGCACCCGCCGGTCGAGTCCGTGGGTGCCGGCGAGGGTGTGCTCGGGAGGGATCCGGCCGATGTCGTCGAGCTCGGTACTGGCCCGCTCGTGCGGGGCGGCGAGCCATTCGAAGACCTCGCCCAGGACGTCCGGTTCGCCGCTCGGGGCCAGGTGGAAGCAGGGCATCCCGTCGACCTGCACCGGGGGCGGTGCGGGCTCCGTGTCGGGCCGCAGCCTGTACCCCGCGGGCAGCCTGACCTGCACAGCCGTGTCGACGTCGCCGTGCGCGACGGTCACGTCGGCCGAGTCGTCGTCAACGACCCGGATACCGTGCAGGGCGGCGTAGGCGCTGAACGCATAGCGCAGCCGCGCGACGCTACGCGGGTCCGGTGTGGACAGGATCAGGCGCGCCGTGGGCCGGCAGTGCCCGAGGGTGTCGACCGGGTTCGCCATGCGCAGCTCCGTCGCCCGTGTGCCGCACCGGCGCGGGGAGCCGCGTCCGGGGAACGCAGGCCGGCTCGAAGGCCCGCCGACCTCGTCTATGTCCGAATCGTTCCGGCCGCGCGGGGCGTTACCGCGCCCGCCTGCGCTCGCGGAGCCCGCGCAGCGCCCACAGCGGCGCCAGCCGCGCGCTCGTGCGCGTGACCATGTGGTAGGTCTCCTGGCGCCCGCCGAAGTTCCGGAAGTAGCGCTCCACGCCGGGCACCATCGACCCCTCGAAGTCGAACCGCGGGACGTGCTTCGCCGCCTCCTTGATCAGCTCCCACATCAGCAGGCTGCCGGCGCCGCTCGACCGCAGTTCGGGATCGCCGCCGCCGCCCACGTACCAGGCCCGCCGGTCGTCCCAGACGCAGAACAGCGAGGAGTGCACGTTCCCGGCCTCGTCGACGGCGGTGAGCACCGTGCCACGGGCCCGTCCGAGCGCCGCCTCCACGGCACGGTCGAGCACCCGCGGGTCGTACGGCACGTCGAGCCCCTGGCGCCGGTAGGTGGATCCGACCATCCGCACGAGCCGCTCCGCATTCTCGTCGCGGTGGACCTCGACCACCTTCCCGGCACTCTTGATCACCCGCCGGGTGCGTCCCGCGACGCCGCCCCACACCTCGTCGAGATCGTCCAGCCGGTCGATCACGTAGGAGATCTGTGGTTCCACCCGGAAACCGCGGCGGTGGAACGGCAGCCAGCTCAGCACGTCCGGATGTAGCGGCTGGCGGACCAGATCCGCGGCCGGGAGCTGATCGAGGAGCGCGTCGACGAGATGGTCGAAGCGGCGCAGCCGCGCCTCCTGGCGCCCCTCGCCGAGGTCGACGAGCGGGCCGAGACGGTTCGACAGGGGCGGCGCGAGCAGCAGCGACAACCCGTGCCGCCGCCGGACGGCATACGGCATCCGGGCGACCGCCGCGCCACCCTCCTCGACGCGCGCCTCCGCCCAGCCGCCGGGCGCGACGGCGTCGAGCCACCACGGTTCGTGGAAGACGGACGGGACCACGGGCACCCACTCTCACCGATCGCTCCGGTAACGCTGCTGAGTTCCGTATCGATGACAAAAGTACTGTAATCGCGATCACAGATGTCGAGGAGTTGGTCTCCTTGCTGGCAGGACCCACACGGATCCTCGTCCTCGCGCCCCACACGGACGACGGCGAGCTCGGGGCGGGCGGTGCCCTCGCGCGATGGGCCGAGGAGGGCCACGACCTGCACTACGTCGCGTTCTCGGCGTGCGAGTCGTCGGTCCCTCCCGGCTGGCCGGCGGACGTCCTGCGTACCGAGGTCGCCGATGCGACGGGCAGCCTCGGCGTCCCCCGCGAGCAGCTGCACGTGCTCGAGTTCGAGGTGCGGCAGTTCACCCGGGACCGCCAGGACATCCTGCAGGCGATGGTCGACCTCGGCCGCGACCTGCGGCCCGGGCTCGTCCTGCTGCCGAGCCTGGAGGATCTCCACCAGGACCACCAGGTGATCGCCGAGGAGGGCATGCGCGCGTTCAAGCGCACCTCGGTCCTGTCCTACGAGATCGCGTGGAACACCCTCGCGTTCCGCACCACCGCGTTCGTCGAGCTCGAGGAGCGGCACGTCGACGCCAAGATCACCGCGCTGAGCTGCTACAAGTCACAGGGGCACCGCACCTACACGGACCCGGGCTTCCTGCGGTCCCAGCTCCGCTTCCACGGCGTACAGGCGGGGACGACCTACGCCGAGACCTTCGACGTGCTGCGGTGGATGCTCTGAACCCCCCGACGCCCGCGTCACCCCGCCGACACGGCGGCGACGAGCGCCGCGTACCACCGCTTCGTCCTGCTCCCGCGCAGTGTGTCGTTGTGCCACAGCAGGCCCAGGGTGCCGCCGTAGCGCCGGCACTCCGCGGCGATCGCCAGGACCTCGTCCGCGGCGGCGTCGGGGGTGAGGCCCAGGTAGCCGGACAGGGTCACGTCCATCACCTGGAAGGGGCGTTCCCGCAGCGGCAACGGCCGTCCTGCGGCGAGGTCGAACACCGGGAACTCGTGGCTGGTCCCCGTGCGGAAGCCGACGGCGTCGGCGTAGGCGACGGTGCAGTCGTGGTCCAGCCCGGCGTCCGCCCAGTTCCGCCAGGTCGCCGTGGGGTCCCACTGCAGGTAGTGCTGCCGTCCGCCCCACCGTTCCTGGTCGATCCCCAGCGTCCGGGCGGCGCCGCGCAGCCGGGCGAACTCCGCGGCCGTGCGCCCGGCGTCCCGGTAGGTGCCGAAACCCGCGTGGTAGCCGAGCTCGTGCCCCCGGACGTGCACGCGGCGCATCAGGTCGACGATCCGCGGATGGGTCAGCGCGTAGGGTGCACCGCCCCCGGGGTCGGCCCGCTCGTGCGACTGGAGATAGAACGCGCTCGCCAGGCTGTGACGCTCGCTGACGTCCATCAGGAGGTCGAACGTGTCGTGCGGGTCCCCGGTGTGGTCCGACCGCATGCGGAGCAGGGCGCGGGCGCGCCGGGCGGCGAGCCCCGGGTCCCGGCGGAGCACCAGGTCCGCGGCGAACTGGTGGGCGACGTCGAGCGGGCCGCGGCCCAGTGTCGACAGCGGATCGTCGACGTCGTGCGTCAGCAGTACGCGGTAACCGGGCCCCGTACGGCGGCGGAGCCGGGGCCAGACGCGCTCCAGCGCGCTCCACAGCAGCTCGACGGCGACGTCGACGACCGGGGTGCGCAGCATGCCCGCCCGGTCGACGGCCGACGCGGCCGCGGGGAACCGGTTCCAGGTGTCCCGGTCGGGCAGCACGGCCTCCTCGTAGCGGGTCAGCATGAAGAACGCGGTGCCGAAGACGTCGAGGGAGAGCCGGGCGCCCCTCGGACCGAACGTGACGAGGGGACCGTCGGCCGCCGCCGGTCCGAGCAGCAGCGGTACCCGCTGGCCCGCCGTGAGCGAGGTCGACCCCGGATCGTCGACCGGGAGTGTGGCGGGCGGGTCGGCGCGGAGCGAGGCCGGGGTGAGCCACTCCTCCTCGGGGATGCCCAGCAGCGTGTCCGGCATGGTCACGGCGGGACCTGCGGGGTCGGCATCGAACCGGAGGCGGACGTCCGCACGTCCGGACTGCTCCAGCCGCCAGTCGAGGCCCAGCCGGTCGCCGAGCACCACGCCGAGCACGTAACCGCGTTCGGCCGCACGCCCGGGAGGCGTCTCGACGACGAGGCTCATCGGCGTTCTCCGGGCGGGCTCCGATGAGCCGACAGATCGCGCAGGTGCACCGCGCAGACCCTAGCGGTGCAGCCTTCCCGGCATCGCGTCCGTCGGCGAGGACGGGAAACGGTACGACGAGGGGTGGCAGCAGGTGACGGTCCGGCAGTATTTCGAGGTCGCCCGGGAGCGATGGCGGTTCGTCCTGGCCGGTGTGCTGGCCGGGCTCGCGGCGGCGGTGGCCCTCACGGTGCTGATGCCGCGGGAGTACTCCGCCGACGTGACGATCTTCGTTTCGGCGCAGTCGGCCGGGGCGGACACCTCCACCGCGCTCGAGGGCAGCCAGCTGTCGGCGCAGCGGATGCGGACCTATGTCGAGTTGCTCGACAGCCGCAGGCTGGCCACGGAGGTCGTGGAGACGATGGAGTTGCCCGTCACGGGCGACGACCTCGCCGCCCGGATCACCGCCAGCTCGGCCCCGGAGACGGCACTGCTCACGGCCACGGTCACCGACGGCGCGCCCGAGGGCGCCGTCGACATCGCCAACACGGTCGCCGAGAAGTTCATCGAGGAAGTCGCAAACCTGGAGCAGCCCACCGACACGACCACGACACCCGTCGTCGCCGCGAAGGTGTTCCAGGAAGCCGCCCCACCCGCGGACCTGGTGGCGCCCCGACCTGTGCTCTACCTGGGGGCGGGGCTCGGCCTCGGGCTGCTGGCGGGTCTCGCAGCCGCCCTGTTGCGCAACGCGCTCGACACGTCGATCAGGCGCCGCCGGCGGCTGGCGGAGGTGCTCGGGGTGCCGGTCCTCGGTGCCTTCGGGCGCGGGCCCTCCCGGTCGGCCAACCCGCTCGTCGTCCACGACGACCCGCGGTCCCCGCTCGCCGAGGCGGTCCGGCAGGTGCGGACGAACCTGCGGTTCGCCGACGAGCGCGAGCCCCGGATCGTCGTCGTCACGAGCCCGTCGGAGGGCGAGGGTAAGACGACGACGGTCGCGGGACTCGGCCTCGCCGTCGCCGCGGGGGGCAAGCGGGTCCTGCTCGTCGAGGCCGACCTCCGCCGGCCCCAGCTCGCCGACCTGATGGGAGTGGACCCGGGCCCGGGCCTGGTCGCGGTGCTCGACTCCGGGCTCCCGCTCACGAACGCGATCCGTTACTGGGGAGCGGAACTCGACGTCCTGCCCGCCGGGCCGGTCCCGGACAACCCCAGCGAGCTGCTCGGGTCACGGCGGATGGCCGATGTCCTCGACGAGGCGCGCGGGACGTACGACATGGTGCTCGTCGACGTGCCACCGCTGCTGCCGGTCACCGACGCCGCGGTCGTGGCCACGGGAGCAGACGGTGTGATCCTGGTCGTGAGGCACGGCCGGACGACGGAGAACCATGTCCTGGTGGCCAAGCAGGCGATCGACGCGGTCTCCGCGCGGCTGCTCGGATCGGTGCTGACGATGGTGCCGCGCGCCGGGACGCGCCGGTACCAGCAGCGCGTGTACGGCCGCGGCGCCTCGCGGACCGGCCCGTCCCGAGCCGTCGCGAGCAGGTCCGACTCGCTCGGTTCCGCCGCGCCGGGGGCCAGCTCGTCAACGGCCGGCCGGTCATCAGGCGCCGCTGCGCGGCCCGGGCCGGCGGAACGACCACCGTTCCGCACAGCGGTCGACGAACAGCGCACCCGCGAGCACCACGACCACGCCGACGCAGAAACCGCCAACGGTGTCGGTGGGGTAGTGCTCGTCGCGGATGACGAGCGCGCCGGCCATGCCGCCGCCCCCGAGCAGGGCGCCGGCGGCGAGAACGGCCGCACCCGTCCCAGCCCCCGTCCCCGGTCCTAACACGCCGACTACCAGCAGCGCGGCGACCAGGCCGAGCGCGGTGGCCGCCCCGGTGTGGCCGCTGGGGTAGGCGAAGTCGCCCTCGAGGGTGCGGCCGACGGCCGGTTTCAGCAGCGTCGTCGCTGTTCCGGTGAGGCCCGGACCCAGCACGGCCAGCACCGCGAGGCGTCGCTGCCCCAGCGCCAGGGCCAGCACGGCCAGGCCACTGGCGAGCGCGATCACGGGCACCGGGTCGCCGAGGTCGACGAACGCCCGCAGCAGGGCTTGGAGCGGGTCCGACGGTCGGACGAGGGACTGAACCCGGGCGTCGATCCGGCCCGGGGTCGATTGCCCGCCGTACCGCCTCGCCAGCAGGGTGAACAGCGACACCGCCAGGACTACGGCGAGAACGGCGGGACGGCGCAGTGGCGGCATCAGCACCGGTCGTGCGGCCGGGACACCACCGGGGAGGACCACCCCCGACGGTACCGGCGCGGTGCGGCGGTCGAGGCCTCCGACGTGACCCCGCCCGCACCGCGTACCCGTTCCGGCTGCGGATCGGGGACCATTGTCTCCTCATGTCTGTACTGCGTCGCCCCCTGGTGGTCTGGTCCGTCGGTCTGTTCGCCTATCTGGTGGGCGTGATGCACCGGACGTCGTTCGGGGTGGCGGGCCTCGACGCCGCGGCCCGGTTCCACGCCTCGCCGGCGATCCTGTCCGGTTTCGTCGTCCTGCAGCTGCTGGTCTACGCGGCGCTGCAGGTCCCGGTGGGTGTGCTGCTGGACCGGTTCGGCGCCCGGACGATGGTCGTCGCCGGGGCGCTGCTGATGGCGGCGGGGCAGGCCGCGCTGGCGCTCGCGACGTCGTTGCCGCTTGCGATCGCGGCGCGCGTCCTCGTCGGCGCGGGCGACGCGTTGACGTTCATCAGTGTCCTGTCGGTGCTCGGCGCCTGGTTCCCGGCCCGCCAGGTGCCGGTTCTGACCCAGCTCACCGGTCAGCTCGGGCAGATCGGGCAGGTGCTGAGCGCGGTCCCGCTCGCGGCGCTGCTGCACGGCCCGGGCTGGACGGCGGCGTTCCTCTCCGCCGCGGCGCTCGGCGTGGTCGCGGCCCTCGCCGTGCTGACGATCTTCCGCGAGCGGCCGGACGGCTCGACGGAACGCCCGGACGCCCCGACCCCCCGCGAGGTCCTCGACGGGCTGAAGGAGTCCTGGTCCGAGCCCGGCACCCGGCTGGGGCTCTGGACGCACATGGGTACGCAGTTCTCCGGCACCGTGTTCGGCCTGCTCTGGGGCGTGCCGTACCTGGTGGCGGGCCAGGGTGTCGCGAGCGGGACCGCGAGCCTGATGCTGACCTTGCTGGTCGCCGGCGGGATCGTTGCCGGTCCCCTGTTCGGCAGGTTCACCGCCCGCCACCCGCTGCGCCGCTCGAACCTGGTGATGGCGGTGATCGGCTCGAACGCCGCGATCTGGACGATCGTGCTCCTGGTGCCGCCGCCGGCGCCGTTGTGGCTGCTGGTGGTGCTGGTCGTGGTCCTCGCGTTGGGCCCGCCCGGCTCGATGATCGGGTTCGACTTCGCGCGCACCTTCAACCCGGAGCGCCGGCGGGGGACCGCCGTCGGGATCGTCAACGTCGGCGGATTCACCGCGTCGCTGCTGGTGTCGCTGGCGATCGGGCTGGTGCTCAGCGCCGTCGGCGGCACGGGCGGCTACACCCCGGGGGCGTTCCGCGTCGCCTGGACCGTCCAGTACGTGATCTGGGCGTTCGCGCTGGTGGGCGTGGTCGTCGCCCGGCGACGGGCCCGGCGCCGGATGGCCCTCGCCGGGACCCCGGTGCCGTCGCTGCGGGCGGCCCTCGCGGCGCGCCGCTCTTCGCGCTCCAGCTGACTCTCCGTCGCGGGGTCACCCGACGACGTCAGCCTTTAGTGAACATGGTTACCGTTACCCTCGTCAGTACGACGGATGGAGGGGATGACGCGTGCGGATCGCGTTCGTGGGCAAGGGCGGCAGCGGCAAGACGACGGCGGCGGCCATGTTCAGCCGGTACCTCGCGTCCCGGGGCCACCCGGTGCTCGCGATCGACGCGGACATCAACCAGCACCTCGGCGTGGCGCTCGGGGCGGACCCGGCGGCGGCCCCGCCGCGGCCGCTCGGCGCGGACCTCGGCTGGCTGAAGGAACACCTGCGCGGCGACAACCCGCGCATCCCGTCCGCCGACGTCATGATCAAGACCACCCCGCCGGGGCGTGGATCGCGGCTGGTCGGGCTCGACCCGTCCGGGGAGCTGCTCACCCGCTACTCAGGAGAGGCCGGCGGCGTCCGGTACCTGGTGACGGGGGAGTTCGAGGAGTCCGACATCGGCGTCTCCTGCTACCACTCCAAGACCGGCGCGGTGGAGCTCTACCTGAACCACCTGGTCGACCGGCCGGGGGAGTACGTCGTGGTCGACATGACCGCCGGAGCGGACGCGTTCGCCTCCGGCCTGTTCACGCGCTTCGACCTGACGGTGCTGGTCAGCGAGCCGACCCGGCGCGGCGTGGGCGTCTACGCCCAGTACGCCGAGCACGCGCGCGCCCACGACGTCGCGCTCCGGGTCCTGGGCAACAAGGTCGCCGATGACACCGACGTGGAGTACCTGCGGGCCCAGGTCGGCGACGCGCTGCTCGGCTGGCTCGGGCAGTCCGCCTGGGTCCGCTCCGCCGAGCGCGGGGACCTGCTCCCGATCGAGGCGCTCGAACCCGCGAACCTCGCCGTCCTGGAGACCCTGCACGCGGACCTCGACGCGCGGGACCGGGACTGGGCGGCCTACCACCGCGGCACCGTCGAGTTCCACCTGCGCAACGCCCGGGCCTGGGCGAACACCGCGACCGGCACCGACCTGAGCACCCAGATCGATCCCGACTTCACCCCTGTGAGCGCGTAGCCCCGTTCTAGCGAGGTTGCGCACTCACGACCCAGTCCGACCATCGATTCCCGTCCGACCAGCAACTCAAGGAGAACCCGTGTCCCTCGACGTCCCCACCGCCGTGATCGACGCCGCCCAGCGCGGCGAGATGGACGACGCCCAGTTCGTCGCCGTCGTGCGCGACTCGCTGCCCTACGCGTGGGAGGTCATCTCCGCCGCGGCCGACGACCAGGCCGCGCGCCCCGAGGCGCCGTTCGGCGAGCACGAGGTCCCGCCGCCGTCGGAGCAGGCCCGCGGCCAGCTGCTGCGCGCCCTGGCCAGCAACTCGATCCGCGGCGCCCTGGAGCGGCACTTCGGCGTGGTGCTCGCGTTCCAGAACTGCCACCGGGTCGCCGCCTTCGCGCCGGCCGCCGTCGACTCGGCCGTCTACCGGGAGTTCGTCTCCCCGCGCGGCCAGGTGCTGAACCAGACGCCCGAGCTGCGCGACTGCTGATCGGTTCCCACGACTCGGTCGACATGCCGAGGGCCCCGGCGCTCGCTGAGCGTCGGGGCCCTCGTTCTCTCAGGTCGACCAGGGTCGTGCGCGCGCAGTCTCGCCAGAACGAGGCTGCGCGCGCACAGGTCACTCGGCGAGCAGGCGGTAGATCGTCTTGCGGGCCTCGGTGAGGGCCTCGGTCGCCGCGGCGACCTGCTCCGGTGTGCCGGTGGCGATCACCTGCTGGGCGGCGGCGTGCAGCAGGCCGAGCTGCTGCCACAGGACGCCGGTGGGCTCGTTCTCCTCGCCGTCCGCGTCCATGGACTGCCAGACCTTGTCCAGCTCGTCCCGGTGGTCCGCGACGTAGGCCGTGCCCGCCTCGGTGAGGTGGACGACCCGGCGGCCGTCGACCTGCTCGACGCGCACCAGGCCCTCGTCCTCCAGCTGCGACAGCGTGGGGTAGACGGAGCCGGGGCTGGGCTTCCAGCGTCCGCCCGAACGCTCGGCGATCTCCTGGATGATCTCGTAGCCGTGCCGCGGGGCCTCGGCGACGAGGGCGAGGACGGCCAGCCGGACGTCGCCGCGGTTGGTGCGCCGGCCGCGCCGGCCGCCACCGCGCGGACCACCGGGGCCGAAGCCGCCGGGGCCGCCCGGGCCGAAGCCGCGGCCGGGTCCTCCGGGACCGCCGGGCCCGAAGCCCGGGCCGAACCGGGGCCCGCCGTGGCGACGTCCGCGCCGGCCGCGCTCCTCGCCCTCGGGACGCTCCGGAGGAGTGGTGTCGGAGTCCGCTCGCATGTCCGGGCGGGGCCCGCCGTGCCGGGGACCGAAGGGGGGCCGGCCGCGGCGCCCGCGGCCGAACTGGTCAGCGAACTGCTGACCCATGGCGAAGAGTGTGTGGGGGTCCCACGCGGGGTTCATGGCGTTCATCAGATGTCTCCTCGATGATTCTCGGATCGAGCCTCCTGGGGTTGGACGATCCATCGTGGATCCATCTCAGTAGCTCGTGTGCTATCACGATATATCGCGATAGCGCTGATGCGCAAGGAGAAAGTTTCGGAGCCCCGGCTCAGCCCTCGTGCCAGCGCGGGGACGTGGTGCGCGGCGGGGTCAGCCGGGCCGCCACCCGGACCAGGTGCGGCGCGCCCGAGCCGATCGCCTTCCGCAGTGCCTCGCCGAGTCCGTCCAGCGCCGGCACGTCGGTCGCCTCGACCCCGAACGCCCTGGCCAGGGCCACGAAGTCCGGAGTCACCAGATCCACCCCGCGATGCTCGACGCCCGCCCGGGCCTGGTCGTAGCGGAGCATCCCGTACCCGCCGTCGTCGACCACGAGGACGGTCACCGGCAGGCGTTCCTGGACCAGCGTCGCGAGCTCGCCGACGCCCATCACCAGACCGCCGTCGCCGCAGACGACGAGTGTCGGCACCCCGGTCGACGCCACGCCGACCGCGGCCGGGAGCCCGAACCCGAGCGTGCCCCAGCCGACGGGGTAGGCGAGCCCGCGCGGCTCGGTGACCCGCGCGTAGCCGCCGGCCCAGTACCCGGCGACCGCCATGTCGCAGACCAGCGCGGTGCCGTCGGGACGGGAGTCGAGGGCGTCGAGCAGGGTCGACGCGTCCGCATCCAGTCCGCGGCGGACGCGCGTGTCGAGGTCGGCCGGGAACCACGGCTCGTGCGCCGGTACCCGCTCGGTGAGCACCCGCAGCAGCCCGCGGAGCTCGCCGGTGAGGGCGACGTCCGCGGTCCACTCCGGCGGGTCCGCGGGCGGCGCCGGGTCGACGCTCACCAGCACCGGCGGCCGCGGCATCGTCCAGTTCCGGGTGTTCATCCCGTCGAGGTCACCGCCGAGGACGAGCAGGACGTCCGCGTCGCCGATCACCGCCGCGACCTCCGGCTCGTGCGGCGGGACACCCAGGGCGCCGGGGAGCCCGCGCGCGTGGAAGCTCGTGACCAGCGGCGCCCCCAGCCGACCGGCCAGTGCACCGATCGCCTCCGCGTCGTCGAGGACGGCCGCGCCGGCCCAGACGGCGACACGTCTCCCGGCGAGCAGGTCGACGGCGTCGGAGATGCTCGCCCACGGCTCCGTCCTGCGGGCCTCGCGGCCCGCGGCGACCGGCCCGACCGCGGCGGGCCGGCCGAGGACGTCCGCCGGGACGTCGAGGTAGACGGGACCGCGCGGATGCCGCAACGCCGTGGCCGCCGCCTCCGCGATCACGGCCGCGACCCCCTCCGGCGTCCGCGGCCGGAACACCGCCTTGGCCAGCGGGGCGAACAGCGCCGCCTGGTTCCGGGACTCGTGCAGCACACCGCGGAACCGCCCGGACCGGGCCGCGGCGGCCGGGATCTCGGACGCGACGAGCACGACGGGCGAGTGCGAGGCCGCGGCCTCGCCGAACGCGGCGACGGCGTTGGCCGCGCCCGGGCCGGTCGTCACGACGGCCGCGCCCAGCCGCCCGCTCCGCCGCGCCCAGCCGTCCGCGGCGTAGACGGCGGTCTGCTCGTGCCGGACGACGACGGGTGCGGGGTCGGTGCCACGCTCCGCGCGAGCGGGGCCCCAGAACGCAAGGTTGTGCACCCCGGGGAGGCCGAACACCGTCGTCGCACCGTGGTCCGCCAGCACGTCGAGCACCTGCCGGGCGACCGTCACGTCACTCACGATCATCGAGCTTAGGGCCTGTCAGAGGATCTCCGGCGGTCTCGCGCCCGGTCGTTCCGCCCGTGCGAACGGCCCGGTTCCTCGCCCGGGCAGCGGCTGCCAACCTCGGCGCATGGTGTCTTTCGGGCATGTCATCGACGGCGAGGAGCGCGGTTCGCGCCGCGGCGCCCGGTTCGACTCGGTCGATCCCTGGACCCGCGAACCCTGGGCGGACGTCGCGCTCGGCACCGCCGAGGACGCCGCCGACGCCGTCGCCGCGGCCCGCCGGGCGTTCGACGAGGGGCCGTGGCCGCGGATGGGGCACGCCGAGCGCGGCGCGCTGCTGCACCGGCTCGCCGACCTCGTCGAGGAGCACTCGGACGAGCTCGCGCGGGCGGACTCCCGGGACATGGGCAAGCCCGTCGCGGACGCCGCGGGCAAGGACGTCCCCCGGACCGCCCAGAACTTCCGCTTCTTCGCCGACCACGCCCGGCTCGCGACCGCCGAGGCCTACCCGATGGACACCGGCCACCACGCCTACGCGCGCTTCGAACCGGCCGGGGTGGTCGCCGCGATCGCCCCCTGGAACTTCCCGCTGATGCTGGAGTCCTGGAAGGTCGCGCCCGCGCTGGCCTGGGGCAACACCGTCGTGCTCAAGCCCACGGAGGACACCCCGGCCTCGGCGACGATCCTCGCCCGGCTGGCCGTGGAGGCCGGTCTGCCGCCGGGCGTGCTCAACGTCCTGCACGGCTACGGCCCGGACTCCGCGGGCGAGGCCCTCACGACGGATCCCCGGGTCGACCGGATCACCTTCACCGGCGAGTCCGGTACCGGCCGGGTGATCACCGCGGCGGCGGCGCGGAACCTGACGCCGGTCAGCCTCGAGCTGGGCGGCAAGGGGGCGAACCTCGTCTTCGCGGACGCGGACCTCGCCGCGGCCGTGGACTGGTCGATCAAGGCGATCTTCACCAACGCCGGGCAGGTGTGCCTCGCGGGCAGCCGGCTCTACGTCGAACGCGCGGTGTTCGACGAGTTCACCGCCCGGTTCGTCGCGGCCGCCGAAGCGCTCGTCGTCGGGGACCCGGCGGATTCGCGCACCCAGATCGGTCCACTGGCCTCGGAGTCGCACTGGAAGAAGGTGTGCGGGTACCTCGAGGACCCCGCGGGCAAGGTGCTGACCGGCGGCCGCGGCGACGGCTGGGCCGTCCGGCCCACCGTGATCGTCGACGCTCCCGCGGACGCGCCGATCCAGCGCGAGGAGGTGTTCGGGCCGGTCGTGACGCTGACCCCGTTCGACTCCGAGGCCGAGGCGGTCGGGCTGGCGAACGGCTCCCCGTACGGCCTCAACGCGATGGTGTTCACCGAGAACCTCTCGCGCGCGCACCGGGTCGCCGCGGCGCTGCGGGCGGGCACGGTCTGGACGAACTGCTTCTTCGTCCGGGACCTGCGCGCCCCGTTCGGCGGCGTCGGGGACTCGGGCTGGGGCCGCGAGGGCGGGAACTTCAGCCGGGAGTTCTTCACCGAGCCCAAGGCGGTTGTGATGGCGATCCAGCCGTAGCAGGCTTGATCGCATGGACGAGAAGGACATGACGCTCCGGGTGGAGGCGCTGGAGTCGATCCTCGTCGAGAAGGGGTACGTCGAGCCGGCGGCGCTCGACGTGATCATCGAGACCTACGAGAAGGACGTCGGGCCCCGCAACGGGGCCCACGTCGTCGCGCGGTCGTGGGTCGATCCCGCCTATCGGGAGCGGCTGCTCACCGACGCCACCGCCGCGATCGCGGAGCTCGGGTACGGCGGGCGGCAGGGCGAGCACATGGTGGCCGTCGAGAACACGGCGGACGAGCACCATCTCGTCGTCTGCACACTCTGCTCGTGCTACCCGTGGCCGGTGCTCGGGCTGCCGCCGACCTGGTACAAGTCCCCGGCCTACCGCTCGCGCGTGGTGATCGACCCGCGCGGCGTGCTGGCGGACTTCGGCGTGACCCTGCCCGCGGACACCCGGATCACCGTCCACGACTCGACCGCGGAGGTGCGGTATCTCGTGGTGCCCCGGCGGCCGCGGGGCACGGACGGCTGGGACGAGGGGGCCCTCGCCGCGCTCGTCACCCGGGACTCGATGATCGGCACGGGGCTCGTCGAGGGCCCGGCGTGAACACCGTCGCCGACCTGGGCGGGATGATGGGCTTCGGCCCGGTGCGCCCCGAACCCGAGGACGAGCGGTTCCACGCCGACTGGGAACGCCGCGCGCTCGCGCTGACCCTCGCCGCGGCCCTTCCCGGCGGCTGGACCATCGACGCCTCCCGCTCCGCCCGGGAGAGCCTGCCGCCGGGGGAGTACCTGACGTCGAGCTACTACGCGATCTGGATCAAGGCGCTCGAGCGGCTCCTCGTCGGCGCGGGGCTGGTCGGGGCCGACGAACTGGCCGAACGCCGCGCGCTCAGACCCGGGGTGCCCGGGCCGGTGCTCACGGCGGCGGCGGTCCCGGGCGTCCTCGCGACGGGGAGCCCCGCCGAACGGCCGGTCGACTCGCCCTCGCGCTTCGCGGTGGGCGACCGGGTCCGGACCCGCAACGTCCACCCGCTCGGCCACACCCGGCTGCCGCGGTACGCGCGCGGGAAGGAGGGTGTGATCGAACGCGTCCACGGCGCGCACGTCCTGCCGGACAGCAACGCCCACCGTGCCGGTGAGCAGCCGGAATGGCTCTACACGGTCCGGTTCCCGGGCCGCGAGCTCTGGGGCGAGGCGGCCGATCCGGGCCTCACGGTGGAGATCGAGGCGTTCGAGAGCTACCTCGCGGGAACGTAGGCGAGATGTCCGGCGTTGACCGCATCGTGGCGACGACCAGGTACGGCCCCCAGAAGCTCGCGGCGTTGCGCGTCCTCTGGCGAGCGCTGTCGGAAGGCCGCAGGCCCGGTGCCCCCGGGCTCGCGGACCGGCTGAGAGCACTCCCCCGGATGGCGGGCGCCGCACTGAGCGGGAAGTACCCCGAGCTCAGCCGCGGCCGGCTCGCGATGCTCGTGCTCGCCGTCGCGTACCTCGTCTCGCCCGTCGACGTCGTGCCCGAACTGCTGTTCTCGGTGTTCGGCCTGGTCGACGACGGCGTCGTCGCGCTCTGGCTCGGCGGCGCCGTCCTCGTGGAGACCCAGCGCTACCTGGACTGGGAGAAGCGCGCGCCGTCCGTCGTCGACGGCGAGCAGTTCGTTCCGGGTTCGGGAACGACGTGGTAGGCCCGGCCGTCGCGCGCGCCTAGCGTCGCCGGCGTGCCCATCGTGACGGTCCACCTGCTCGACGGCCGACACCCGCCCGAGCGCCTGGCGGGGATGCTCGCCGCGCTGACCGAGCGGTACGCGGCCGTCCTGGGGTCCCCGGTCGGACGGATCCGCGCGGCCGTCGTGCCGCACGCGCCCAAACACTGGGCGACGGGTGGGGAGATCGGCCTCGAGGCCCCGTGGTTCACCGCGCTGGTGCTCGCCGACCGCCCCGCCGATCAGCGCGCGCGGCTGCTCGCCGCGCTCACCGACGTCCTCGTCGCGCAGCTGGGCTGCGAACGGTCCCTGGTCCGCGGGCAGATCGTCCCGGTCGACGCGGCGGACTGGGGATCGGCGGCGTCCCCGCCGCGGCGGCACGCAGGGCGGAGATCGACGCCCGCGCGGGGTCTCGAGTCGAGCCGACCCGGGAAGAGCGGTAGCGGCCCAGGCACGGGGGCGTCACGTGCCGGGTGCGGACGAGGCCGGACGATCGGGAGCATCGGCGCACTTCGGGAGGTCTTTCCCGTTCCCCACGCCGAGGCGTTCGCGGCACTAGTGTCGATCGTGACGGACGGGGGTCGCGGATGGCCGACTGGGACGGACGGGGCCTGCCGCCCGTCGCCGCGGAACGGGTGCGGCGCGCCGCCGCGGGCGGGGCCTGGACATCGCTGCTGACCGCCCCGGCCGCCTTCGGGCTCACCGCCGCCGGCTTCGATCCGGTGGGCGAGGTGATGGGCAGCATCGTGCAGCAGATCGGCTGGGCCGGGTACCGCGGCTGCGGGTACACCGGCTGGGGCGCGTTCTCCGACGGCTCGGCGCCGACGATCACGTCGTCGGACCGGCAGCGGTTCGCCGGGTTCGGTCCCTACGTCGCTGCGCTCGACCACGGCTACGCCACCGCGATGCACCGCATGGCACAGGAGGCGAGCGCGATCGGCGCGGACGGCGTCGTCGGCGTGACGGTGCGCCAGGACCACATGGAGGGCGGCACCCGCGAGTTCACGGCGCTCGGCACCGCCGTCCGGGCACGCAGCCGGACGCGGCCCGCCCGCGTCTTCGGCACCACCCTGGCGGCGACGGACGTCGCGAAGCTCCTGCGAGCGGGATGGATGCCCACGGACCTGGTCTTCGGCATCTCCGTCGCCATCCGGCACGACGACTGGGCCACCCGCCAGCAGTCGTCCTGGGGTGCCGGGAACGTGGAGGTCACCGGGTACACCGAGCTGGTCACCCACGCCCGTGCGGACGCCCGGCAGCGCTTCGCCGCGCACGTGCGGGCCACCGGTGCCGAGGGCGCGATCGTCTCGTCGATGGGTCTGCGGACGTGGGAGATCGAGCCCGGGGAGAACCACCGGGACCACGTCGCGGAGGCGACCGTGTTCGGCACGTCGCTGGTCCGCTTCCACGCCGGGCCGGCGGCGCCGACCCGGTCCCTGACCTACCTGCCTCTTCGATGAGCCCCCGTTCCGGAAGGACGTCCGCGTGACCGCCGACCCCACCGAGCAGCGCATCCCCGACGACGCGATGCGCCGGCTCGCCGAGATGCGCCCGGGCCAGCCGACCAGCCTGTTCACCTCCGACCTCTCGGTCAACGAGTTCCTGCTGGTCCGGGAGGCGGGTTTCCGCCCGCTCGGGCTCGTCCTCGGCTCCAGCATCTACCACGTCGGGTTCCAGATGGGCCGGTGGAACAAGAACCAGGAGCTCACGGTCCTGTCCCAGGCGATGTACCACGCCCGCGAGCTCGCGATGACCCGGATGGAGGCCGAGGCGGACCAGCTCGGCGCGGACGGGATCGTCGGCGTGCGCCTGGACATCGAGTTCAAGGAGTTCGGCTCGGACCTCGCCGAGTTCATCGCCGTGGGCACCGCGGTGAAGGCGGACGAGCCGATGACGCCGGACGGCCACTCCTGGCGCAACAACAAGAACCAGCCGTTCACCTCCGACCTGTCCGGGCAGGACTTCTGGACGCTGATCCAGGCCGGCTACGCCCCGCTCGGGATGACGATGGGCTCCTGCGTCTACCACATCGCCCACCAGCGGTTCTGGCAGGCGATGGGCAACATCGGGCAGAACGTGGAGCTCCCGCAGTTCACCGAGGCCCTCTACGACGCGCGCGAGCTCGCGATGAGCCGGATGCAGACCGAGGCCGAGCAGTTGCACGCCGAGGGCATCGTCGGGGTGCAACTGCTCTCGCACGGGCACCGCTGGGGCGGGCACACCACGGAGTTCTTCGCGATCGGGACGGCCGTGCGCCCGCTGCGCCCGGACCACCGGATCCCGACACCGCAGCTCGTCCTGCCCCTCACGGACCAATGAACGCCGGAGAACCCAGCGGTCTGGGCCCCCTCGGGGACGTCCAGCTCCTCGCGGCGATGCTCCGCGCGGACCGGGCGGACGTCGCGTCGCAGGCGCGGGTGCTCACCGGTGCGCTGGCGGATGCGCTGCCCCCGGGCATGGTCGAGGTGGAGTACCGGCGGGGGCTGTCGGACCGGCTCGCCGGGCGGGAGGGCCGGGCCGTGGCGATGGTGGTGCACGGCCACGAGCGCGATCTCGAGCTGCGGGAGGCGGCTCACGGGACGCTGACCGCGGAGCTGCGTCAGGTCGTGCGGGGCGTGGTGATCAGCAGGCGACCCCTCGGCGTCGACGAGTGGCTACGCGCGCTGGCCGAGGACCTCCAGCGGATCGCGGCGCGGGACGCTGCCGCCCGGGCGGCGCTGGAGGGCATGATCCGGCCGTGAGCGGACGGGGAGGTCTACCCGGCCCCGTCAGAACAGCCCCTTCCGGGCGCCGAGGTCGAGTGCCAGGGTGGCCCCGTGCAGGGCCGAGGCCTCCGGCGCGAGCAGCGACGTGACCGCCCACGCCACCTCCTCCGGCGTGACCAGACGCCCCAGCGGGGACTCCGCGGCCCGCTCCGCCAGCACGTCCTCCACCGCCACCCCGCGGCGCTGCGCGGCCTGTCCGGCGAGCCCGCGCAGCCGCGGGGTGTCCGCCGGACCGGGCGCGACGAGGTGCACGGTGACCCCGCGCGGCCCGTAGGCGACGGCGAGCTGGCGGACGAGGTTGGCCAGGCCCGCGTTGGTGACGCCCGCGGCGCACGCGTAGGGCGCGGGCTCGCTGCCGAAGTGCCCGCCCAGCGCGACGATCCGCGAGCCCTCCCGGAGCCGGCCGTCGACGGCCCGGACCAGCCGGAGGAGCCCGCCCACCTTGAGCGCGACGACGTGTCCGAGCGCGTCCGGGTCGATCGTCTCCAGCGGCCCGGTGGCCGGCAGCCCCGCCGCCTGCACGACCATCCGCACCGGTCGGCCGCCGACGGCGTCGGCGATCGCGGCGGCGCCCTCCTCCGTGCCGATGTCCGCCGCGCATCCGGTGACGCCGGGCCCGTCCGCAGGCGCCTTCCGGGCGACGGCGACGACGGGCAACCCCGCGTCGACCAGCCGCCTCGTGATCGCGGACCCGAGCGCGCCGGACGCCCCGACCACCACCGCGACCTCGCTGCTCACGCTGCCATCTTCAGGCCCAGAGCGGCGCGGGCGGTGAGGAACGCCAGGTCGGGGTCGAGCAGGTCCAGCTGGATCGCCCGCAGGCCCGCGCGGCGCGCCCCGGCGGCGTTCCAGGGCATGTCGTCGACGAAGACGATGTCCTGCGGGGGCACGCCAAGCTTCGCGATCGCGAGGGCGTAGGCGCGGGGATCGGGCTTGAGGATCCCGGTGACCGAGGCGTCGACCAGGACGTCGACCTGCTCGAACACCGGATGCGAGGCCATGGCGGCACCGTGGAAGGCCTTCAGGTCGTTGGTCAGGACCCCGACCGGCACTCCGTCGGCCCGGGCGTCGGCGATCAGGGCGGCGGCCCCGGGCCGGATCAGCTCCTCGCCGGAGAGGTCGTAGAGGGCGTGCATGAACTCGTGCATCGACCAGTCCCGGCCGAGCGCCCCGCCGACCTCCGCGCAGCGCCGCGCCCAGTACTCGCGCTCGGTGATCTCCTCGCGCAGCATCGCCGCCCAGTCCGGGTCCGGCTCCGGGCCGAGGGGCCCGCGGCGGGCGGTGACCGCGCGGGCGGCCGGCTCGCGGGCGCCGAGCACCTCGAGCATCTCGGAGCCGGACCGGAAGATCACCCCGCCGACGTCGAGCAGCAAAGCGTTCATCAGTGCTCCGGTTCGTGGGAGACGATCATCGCCGGCAGGACGACGGTGGACAGCAGGTCGCAGGCCGCGCACCAGCACAGGAAGTTCCGGTCCGCGCCCGACCAGAACTCCTGCACGAAGCTGGCCTCCGCGTCGAGCGAGGCCCCGCAGCCGGGACAGAAGCTCATGACACCCAGGCGGGCACGGGGTCCCCGAACAGCTCGAAGATCTCGTCCTTGATGGGGGAGTAGCGGATCGAGCTCTCCCGGGTCCAGAGCTGCCGGAACTCCACCGCGGAGCCGAACTTGTCCTTCTCCATCGGCAGGTCGATCACGTCGTGCGGCTCCCGGTAGGTGCACAGCGGGTCGAGCCCGGACGCGACCCGGTCCATCTGCTCCGCGTAGAGCTTGCGCAGCAGGATGACGCCCAGGTCGGACTTCCCGAGGTGCTCCTGGGTCCGGTCGGACACCCGGCCCTGGGTGATCCACGCGACGATGTCCTGTCCGTCGACGTAGTCCCGCAGGTACTCGCCCTTCTCGTCGCGCAGCGGCACCTCGTAGACCGGCACGGACTCCTGCGGCGGCGCCCCGCCCTCGGGCCGGTACGTCTGGTACCAGACGTGCCAGGTGTTCTCGTCGTCGATCGGGACGCGGATCTGGAAGGTGGCCAGCCCGGCCGCCCCGACCCGGAGCATGTGCGGGAAGACGAGCGGGTGCCCGACCTTCCAGTCCTCGTCCTCCTCGGTGTGCCCCTCGAGCACCCGGCGTTTGAGGATGCCGTGCTCGAAGACCTCGAAGGCCACCTTGACGTGCTTCTTCGTGACGACGGGCAGGGGTCCGCCGCGGCCGTCGAGCTCCCGGAGGAACGATCCGTACCGGCCGTGCAGCCACTCGACGTGGTACGGGTCGACCGAGTTCTCCATGATCTGCACGAAGTTGCAGGGCAGCTCGGCGTGCCCGATGTCCCGCCAGGCGTCCTCCCACACGAAGAGGTCGTAGCGGGGAAGCCCGGCGCGGGCGCGGGGCCGAGGTAGGCGAAGACCAGCCCGCCCAGCTCCTGCACCGGATATGCGGTCGCCCGAATCCGGTCCTTGAAGGTCGACTCCGCGGGTTCGCCGGGCTGCTCGAGGCACTGCCCCGACGCGTCGAAGCGCCAGCCGTGGTACCCGCAGCGCAGCCCTTCCTGTTCGGTGCAGCCGAGCCACAGCGCGGCCCGGCGGTGCGGGCACTGCTCGGCCAGCAGCCCGACGGTCCCGTTCCCGTCCCGGTAGAGGACGAGGTCCTCGCCGAGCAGCCGGCGCTTCACCGGGACGCGCGTGGCCATGTCGTGGGTGGCGACGGGCCACCAGTAGCGGCGCAACAGCTCACCCATGGGTGTGCCCGGTCCGACCTGGGTGAGCCGTCGGTTCTTCTCCGCGCTGAGCATGACGCCGAAACTAGATCCGCTGGTCAGCGGCCCGACAGGGCGCCGTTCGGCCTGAGCGAACGGACTTGAGCGTTCGGCAGGGCGGAACGGGGTGGTTGTGAGGGGGTTGTGGCGCCTGTCACGGTCCTGCGCAACCGCGAGCCTCCAGGAGATCGTCATGGCCAACGTCGTCCCAGTCGAGCCCTACACGGGTGAGTGGTACCCGGGCTTCAAGCCCGAGCACATCGCCTCGCCCTACATCGTCGACGGCACCGGGCCGTTCACGAGTGCGGACGAGGACAAGTTCTGGTACCTCGACTTCCACTGGTCGCGCGGGATGACCCCGCTTGCCGCCTTCGCCTGGGGGCAGGACGGCTACTGCTGGGGCACCCAGCACGCCGCCGAGGCGCTGCCGCTGCCGCCCGGGCGTGGCATCACGTCCCGCTTCGCGGGCACCCACCTCTACGGCTCCGCGATCCCCGAGTCCGACCCCCGCGAGATCGGGGCCCGGGCCAACCGGCTCGGCACGAACCTCCCCCGGTTCCTGCAGAACTACAAGCAGACGTGGGCGGCGGGCCGCGACGAGCTGGAGGCCACGTGGCAGTACTTCCAGGGCATCGACCTCACCACCGCGCCCACCGCTGACTTCCCGACCCTGCTCAACCAGGCCCGGCGCTACCACCAGCGCTCGATGGAGATCCACTTCGGAGTGATGTACCCGTTGCTGGTGAACTTCCTGGGCTTCTACGGGGCGTGTGCCGAGATGGGCATCAACACCGCCGACATCGGCAAGTTCCTCCAGGGCGAGGACACCAAGATCATGGAGACCGACCGGGAGCTCTACAAGCTCGCGATCAAGGCCCGGCAGGCCGGTCTCGGCCAGGTGTTCGCGGACCACACCGGTGGCAACCTGCGGGCCGCGCTCTCGGCCCACGGCGGTGCCGCGTCGGTGTGGCTCACCGACTTCGACGACTTCCTGCAGGTCTACGGCCACCGCCAGGAGGCGACCTGCGACGTCGGCGTGCCCAGCTGGATCGAGGACAACACGATCCCGCTCGACCTGATCAAGACCTTCGTCCTCAAGGAGGAGGACCACGACTTCGAGGCGGCCGCCCGCAACGCGATGGCCGAGCGGGAGGCCGCGATCGACACGGCGCGCTCGGGGCTGACCAAGGAGGAGCAGGCGGTCTTCGACGCCGGCCTGCAGTCCAACCTCGACGCGAACTTCCCGTGGTGGCAGGACGACCACAACTTCTACATCGACCTCAAGGTCATGATCCCGCTCCGGCGGATCTCGCAGGAGCTGGCGAACCGGCTCGGCGCCGACCACAAGGACGACCTGCTCTACCTGTTCTGGCCCGAGCTGCAGGACGTCGCGAACGGCAAGCCCTACCAGGGCGAGCGAAGAGCCTGGTCGCCGACCGCCGCCAGTACTTCGACCACTGGGGCGCGCTGCGCTCGTCGATGCCCAAGGTGCTCGGCACGGTCCCGGACACCGTCGAGGACCCGGTGCTCATCGAGATCTTCGGGCTCAACCCCGCGGCGATCCGCGCGGTGCAGAACCCGAACGCGGCCGAGGAGACCACGCTGGCCGGGGTCGCGGCGGCCAAGGGCATGGCGACGGGCATCGCCCGCGTCCTGCAGTCCAGCGACGACATGCACCGCCTCGAGCCGGGGTCGATCCTGGTGTGCGAGTCGACGTCGCCGAGCTGGACCCCGGCGTTCGGCAAGATCGCCGGCGCGGTCTGCGACGGCGGCGGGATGCTCTCGCACGCGGCGATCGTCGGCCGGGAGTACGGCGTCCCGACGGTGACCGCGGTCGGTGTCGCGACCGTCGCCATCAAGGACGGCGACACGGTCGAGGTCGACGGCACGAACGGTAGGGTCACGATCCTCAAGCGGGCCGCCGAGCTCGCGGAAGCGACTGCCGCAGACACGGCGGGGGTCGCCGGATGACGGGGGTTCTGGTGGAGCCGGAGACCGACGGGGCCGCACACAGCACGGACTCGATCGTCTGGATCGACGAGGTGGACACGGACAGCGCGGTCGCCGCGGCCGGGTCCAAGATCGGCCGGCTGACCGAGCTGCACCGCGCCGGGGTGAGCGTGCCCCAGGGGTTCGCGGTGAGCGTCGGCGCCTACCTGCGGCACTGCGCGGCGTCCGGGCTGGACGCCCGGGTGCAGGCGGTGATCGACGGTCTGGGCGGCGGCCCGACGGGACCTGGGCCGTCGGACGCGGAGGTGGAGGCCGCGTCCCGGGAGATCCGCGCGATGTTCGAGGCCACCCCGGTGTCCGAGGGGCTGAGGGCCGAGATCGTCGAGGCCTACGAGGAGCTCTGCCTGCGCTGCGTCGACGTCAACGTGCCCACCGCGGTGCGCTCGTCGGCCACCGGGGAGGACGCCGCGGACGCCAGCTTCGCCGGCATCTTCGACACCTACCTCGGCGTCTCCGGGCCGGAGCGGGTCCTCGATGCCGTCCGCGCCTGCTGGGGATCGCTGTTCACCGGACGGGCGCTGGCGTACCGGCTCCGCAAGGGGATCAGCCACCACGACATGCCGATCGCGGTCGGCGTGATCGAGCTGATCCACGCCCGGGCGTCGGGCGTCGCGTTCTCGGTGCACCCGGTCACGGGCAAGACGGACCGGATCGTCATCGAGACGTCGTGGGGCTGGGGCGAGGCGATCGTCCAGGGCCTTGTCGATCCCGACCACGTGGAGGTGGGCAAGGCCGACGGCCGCATCCTCAAGTACAACGTCGCGCACAAGGCGGTCGTCTCGGCGTTCGACTTCGCCGAGGGCCGGGTCACCGAGATCGACATGCCCGCCAAGCTGGCGGACCGTCAGGTCCTCGACGACGAGCAGATCGGCGCGATCGCCGACGCCGTCAGGTGCATCGAGGACCACTACGGCTACCCGGTGGACATCGAGTGGGTGATCGACCGGCACCGCCGCCCCGGCGATCCGGTCTGCATCGTCCAGTCCCGCCCCGTGACCGTGACGTCCGAGGAGGAGACACCCGCGGCCTACGACCCGGTCGCCCTCGCGACGAAGTTCGTCTTCAGCGGGAAACCGATCCCCGGCCGCTGACGCGGCTCGTGCGCGGAAACCGTTGCCAGGGCGACGCTTTCCGCGCACGAGCGGCGAAGTGCGCATCATCGTCGTCCGTGGACCTGGTAGACAGCGGACATGCGCGCGATCGTCTGTGGATCCACCGGTGGGCCCGAGGTCCTTCAGCTCGTCGACGTCCCGGTGCCCGAGCCGGAGCCCGGCGAGATCCGGGTGCGGGTCGAGGCCGCCGGCGTCAACCCGATCGACTGGAAGACCCGCGGCGGCGGCGGGCCGGCGAAGTCCTTCGGCGGCAAGCCCTTCATCGTGGGCTGGGACGCGGCCGGCGTGGTCGACGTGGCCGCCGACGGCTTCGCGGAGGGCGACGCGGTCCTCGGCATGGCCCGGTTCCCGAGCCCGGACGGCGCCTACGCCGAGTACGTGACGGCCCCGGCGGGGCACTTCGTCGCGCGTCCGGAGGGCATGCCCGTGCTCGAGGCCGCCGCCCTGCCGCTCGCCGGGATGACGGCCTGGCAGAGCCTCGTCGACGTCGGGAAGCTCGAGGCCGGGCAGCGCGTGCTGATCCATGCCGCGGCGGGCGGGGTGGGCCACCTCGCCGTGCAGATCGCCAAGGCCCGCGGCGCCCACGTGATCGGGACGGCGTCGGAGGCCAAGCACGAGCTGCTCCGCGAGCTCGGCGCGGACGAGGTCGTGGACTACCGGAGCACGGCGTTCGAGAAGGTGGTCGAGCCCGTCGACCTCGTGTACGACCTGGTCGGGGGCGAGACGGCGGTCCGGTCCTTCGACATCCTCAAGCCCGGTGGCCTGCTGATCTGCCTCCCGACGGTCGCGGTCGCCGCCGCCCTGGAGGCGGCGCAGGAGCGCGGGGTGAACGCGTCCGGCGCCTACGTGCGGGCAGGCGGCAGCGGGCTCGCCGAGCTCGTCGCGCTGTACACCGAGGGCAAGCTGCGGATTCTCGTCGCGGAGACGTTCCCGCTGGCGCAGGCCGCGGACGCGCACCGGCTCGGCGAGCAGGGCCGGACGACGGGGAAGATCGTCCTGACGATCTGACCGCCGCCGATCACCCGGGCCGGACGCCGATCCGCCGGGACACGACCCCCGCGGCGTCGATCACGCCGGAACGGATGCGACGCAGCGTGTCCGGGGCAGCGCGGTCCGTCGGGGCGGCGACGCTCAGCGCCGCGATCACGGTCCCGTCGGCGTCGTGCACCGGCGCCCCGACGGACACGACGCCCACCCGGCTCTCCTCGTTGTTCTCCGCCCAGCCCCGCTCCGCGATCTCGTGGAGCCGGGCCCGCAGCACCCGCGCGTCGACGATCGTGCGCGGGGTGATCCGGCTCGGCCGCCAGCCGGCGAGTCGGGCGTCGAGCTCGTCGGCGGGGAGGGCGGCGAGCAGGACCTTGCCGGTGCTCGTCGTCGTCGCGGGGAGGCGGGTGCCCACGCGGGAGAAGATGCGGACCGTGTGCGGGCTCTCGAGCCGGTCGATGTAGACGGACTCCAGGCCGTCGAGGACCGCCAGCTGGACCGTCTCGCCCGTCGACGCCCGCAGGGTCGCCATGACCGGCATCGCCGCCTCGTGCAGGTCCAGGTTGGGCCCGACGGCGGCGCCGAGGTCGAAGACGGCCAGGCCCAGCCGGTACCGGCCGGGGGCGCGGCCGCGTTCGAGGAGTCGCTCGTCGGCGAGGGTCGCGAGCAGCCGGTGGACGGTGGACGTCGCGAGGTCGAGTCGGCGGGCCAGCTCGGAGACGCCCAGCTCGCGGTCCGTCCTGGAGAACTCCTTGAGCAGCCGGGCCGCGTTGCGGACCGACGTCAGCTCCCAGGACGGCTTTCCCTCCGTGCGTGGCCTTCCCTCCATGCGGGAAAGCTTCCTTGTCGCGGGCGTCCGGCGCTACCTAGCGTTCCTCGCAGCGCACCCCCCACCACCGCGAGGAGCGATAGATGCTCACTGCCGAGCAGAACGACGAGCTGACCCAGGTCGACGCCGGGACGCGGATGGGAGAGGTCCTCCGCCGCTACTGGTACCCGGTCGCGTTCACCCGCGAGCTCGAGGAGTTCCCGGTGAAGCGGGTCGAGCTGCTCGGCGAGTTCTTCGCGCTGTGGAAGAGCCCGAGCGGCCGGTACGGGATCATGCCCGAGGCGTGCCCGCACCGGAAGGCGTCGATGGCCTACGGGGTGGTCGAGGCGGACGGGCTGCGCTGCCCGTACCACGGCTGGGTCTTCGACACCGACGGCGCGTGCACCGAGCAGCCCGCGGAGAAGGACAACACGAACTTCCAGGACCGGGTGCGGGCGCAGGCGGGGAAGGTCGAGGAGCTGGGCGGGCTGATCTGGGCGTACGTCGGCCCGATGCCTGCGCCGGAGCTGCCGCGCTTCGACACCTACGTCATGGAGGGTTTCCGCGACATCGGCTGGGCTGACCTGCCCTGCAACTACGTGCAGGTCATGGAGAACGCGGTCGACCCGCACCACGTCGAGTTCCTGCACGGGCGGTACTTCGAGTTCGTCGGCCGGCACGAGGGCTTCACCGCGCCCGCGTCGTTCGGCAAGGAGCACGTGAAGATCGGCTTCACCGCGTTCGAGTGGGGGATCATCAAGCGCCGCGTGCTCAAGGGTGCCTCGGAGGAGAACGACGACTGGAAGGTCGGCCATCCGCTCGTCTTCCCGTACAACATGCGGGTCGGCGGCGGCGGGATCCACCAGATGCAGATCCGCGTCCCGGTCAACCGCACCACCACGCGGTTCTACCTCTACACCGTGCACGCCCCGGACGGCTACGAGCACGTCGAGCAGCCGCAGATCCCGGACTACGAGCTGCCGCTGATCGACAAGTCCGGCCGGCACGTCACCAACTACGTCGAGGGCCAGGACTTCATGGCCTGGGTGACGCAGGGGCCGATCACCGACCGGACCACGGAGCACCTGGGCCGCAGCGACATCGGGGTCGCGATGCTGCGCAAGATGTTCCGCGAGCAGATGGAGCTCGTCGAGCGCGGGGAGGACCCGCTCGGCACCATCCGGGAGAAGCACGAGCGCATCGACCTGCCGTGCGAGAAGGACAAGTTCCACGCCGGCGGCGCCCAGTTCGCCCTCGACTTCTGCGACATGGGCTCCACCCGCTTCTCGCCGATGCTGGACACGATCAAGAAGATCCACATCTCCGCGGCGGACAAGATCGCGGCGGAGAAGGCGGGGTGAGCGTCTCCGAGCTACCCGGTGGGGCGCGCCCGGACCGGCGCTTCACCGAGGACGCGGACGCCCACCGGCGCGACGCCCCCCGGTTCTGCCCGCGGTGCGCCGCCCGGTTCCCGATGGCGACGGAGTTCTGGGAGGCCGACGAGCGCCGGTTCTACTGCTGGTGCGGCGGCTGCGGCTGGAGCGGGGAGATCACGACGTCCGACGGCGGGGTGGTCGGGCACGAGCCGGACCACTGACCGCCGGCCGGCCGTCCTGTGGACTGTGCCCGCGTCGTCGGGCGGGCTAGCGTGATCACATGTCGGCACAGACGGATCCGACGGTCGCGCTCCCGTCCGACGGGCTCGTCGCCGTCGTCAAGCAGGACTGTCCGACGTGCCGGCTGGTCGAACCCGTCCTCGCCGCGCTGCCGCAGGTGGCCGTGTTCACCCAGGACGACCCCGCGTTCCCCGCTGGGGTCGCCGACCTGCGCGACGACACCGCGCTGGACGGCAGCCTCGCCCTCGACATCGACACCGTCCCCACGCTGATCCGCTTCGCGGGCGGCGTCGAGGTGGAGCGGACCGTCGGGTGGCTGCGCGCGTCGTGGGCCGCGCTCACCGGGATCGACGACCTCGGCGCCGGCCTGCCGGAGCACCGGCCGGGTTGCGGGTCGCGCACCCACGATCCGGAGGTCGCCGAGGAGCTGCTGGTCCGCACCCGGGGCGGCACGCTGTCGTCGCGCCGGCTGGAGATCGCGGAGCTGGAGGACGAGTCCGAGGCGATGTTCGACCGCGGATACTCCGACGGCCTGCCGGTCGTCGCGCCGACCCCCGCCCGGGTCCTGCGGATGCTGGAAGGCACGTCGCGGGCGCCCTCGGAGGTGGTCGCGGTCATCCCACCGAACCTCGCCGAGGCGACCGTCGAGAAGGTCGCGATCAACGCCGTCCTCGCCGGGTGCAAGCCCGACTACCTGCCCGTGGTGCTTGCCGCCGTCGAGGCCGCGTGCACGGACGAGTTCAACGCCCACGGTCTGCTCGCGACGACCTGGGGCGCCGGCCCGGCCATCGTGGTCAACGGCCCGGTCGCGCCCGAGATCGGGATGAACTCCCGGGGCAACGCACTCGGCCAGGGCAACCGGGCGAACTCGACGATCGGCCGCGCGCTGCAGCTCGTCATCCGCAACGTCGGTGGCGGGCGCCCGGGCGAGGTCGACCGGGCCGCGCTCGGGCACCCCGGCAAGATCGGTTTCTGCTTCGCCGAGGACGAGGAAGGCTCCCCGTGGGAGCCCCTCGCCGAGACCTACGGCGTCGCCCCGGGCCGCTCGGCGGTCACGGTGTTCGCGGCCGAGGGACCGCGCGGCGTGGTGGACCAGATCTCCCGGACGCCGGAGTCGCTGGCCCGTTCGCTCGCGCTCGGCCTGCGCGCGGTCTGTCATCCCAAGCTGGTGATCGGGTTCGACGCGACGCTGGTCGTCTGCCCCGAGCACGCGCGGGTGTTCGCGGCCGCGGGCTGGGACCGCACGCGGTTGACGGCCGAGCTGGATGCGCTCCTGCTGCTCGACCGGGCCGAGATCGAGCGCGGGGCGGGCGGCATCGAGGAGGGCGTCCCGGTGTCGGACTCCGACCGTCCGCTCCCCAAGTTCCGGCCCGGTGGGCTGCAGATCGTGCACGCCGGGGGAGGGGCGGGGATGTTCTCCGCCGTGATCGGCGGATGGGCGGGCGGCCCCGGCGGCAGCCGGCCCGTGACGAGAGAGGTGGACCCGTGGCGCTGACGATCATGGACCCGACCGACGAGCGGGCGCCGGACTCGCGCACCCCCCTGGAGCGGCCCGCGTCGCTCGACGGCCTGCGGGTGGGGCTGCTGGACATCGCCAAGGCGCGGGGGGACGTGTTCCTCGACCGGCTCGAGGAGTTGCTGGCCGGCCGCGGGATCGCCGTGCGCCGCTACGCCAAGCCGACCTTCGCCAAGCCGATGCCGCCGGACCTGCGGCGCGAGATCACCGCCCGGTGCGACGTGGTGATCGAGGCCCTCGCCGATTGAGGATCCTGCACGTCGTGCAGTGTGCACGACTTCGCCGCCCTCGAGGGCCGGGGCGTCATCGCGGCCTTCCTCGCGTCCACGGAGTTCGTCGTGGCCGCCGCCGCTCAGGCCAAGGCGCTGGGCTATCGCGAGGTGCCGTCGGTCTTCGTCCCGCACCCGATCCAGGACCGGACGGACGAGGAGATGCGGGCGCTCGCGGACGGGGCGTTGGCCGCGGTCCTGGCGGCGGTCACGCGGGAGCAGTAGGCCTGGTCAGGCCGCCGCGGCGACCAGCGCGGGGAGGTAGCCGAGCGCATAGCCGCGCGCCGTCGGGTGGTAGGCGCCGGCCGCCGCCGGCCCGTTGATCCACGGGTCCGCGCTGCACACCCCGTGGCCCTCGAACGCCGGGCGCACGTCGACGAACTCGGCACCCAGGCGCGCCGCGCTCCTGCGGATCGCGGCGTTCAGGGTGTCCGCGCCGTGGTTGAGCAGGACCCTGCGGGCCTGGTTCGGGACGCCGGCACAGTTCGGCGTCTCGTCGAAGAGCCGGGGATAGCCGAGGACGACGATCCGGGCGTGCGGCGCGCGCAGCCGGATCGTCCCGTAGTCGGCGGCGAGCCCGACCGGGAGCGCGAAGCGCGCGACCGACCCCCCGGCCCGGACGGCCCGCGCGCACGTCTCGTCCGCCGCGGCGGTGGAGCAGGTGGTGAGCACCGGGGAGAAGCCGGCGTCGTTGCCGCCGACGGTGATCGTCACCAGATCGGTGGTGGCGGTGACGGCCTCGACCTGGTGGCGCAGGACGTCGGCCGTGGTCGCGCCGCTGCAGGCGACGTGGGTCAGCGGCCGGGGCCGGGCGTAGAGGGCGGGGTAGGAATGCGGGCTGCGCAGGCAGGCGCCGCTCACGCCGTCGGGGGAGGCGCCGACGCCCGCGGCGTAGGAGTCCCCGAGGGCGACGTACTCCGGCCCGGCGTCCGCCGAGGCGGCCGGGGCGACGGCCGTGGCCACGCCGAGCAGGGTCAGACAGCTCAGCAGGAGGACCAGGGCACGCCGGGGCATTCCCTCATCCAGCCAGGGCGTGCGCGTGCGGACAAGCCGCCGTCGGGGTCACGGCGTCGTGATCCTCGGTGATCGGCGGGCGGGTCCCTGCAGGTCAGGCGTCGCCGCGGGCGTGCGCCCGGAGCCGCTCCGCCCAGGACAGCGCCGCCGCGGGCTCGCCCACGTCCGCGAACCACGCCCCGTCCCGCTCGAGCACGGGGTAGACCCCGAGCCGGTGCCGGGGCGAGGCGTCGCACTCGCCGGTCTCGAGGTCGAAGCGGTACCAGTGCCAGGGGCAGGTCACGGTCGCGCCGCGCCCCTGTCCCTCTCCGCTACGCAGCCAGCCCTGGTCGAGGGGGCCCTTGTTGTGCGGGCAGAGCGCGTCGGTGACCCGGTAGCCGCCGGCGTCGGCGAACACCGCGAAGGTCCGGCCGTCGTCGCTGGTGACGACGCCCGGACCGTCCAGCCGGACCAGGCTCACTACCTGCGCCCGGACGCCCGCAGCTCCGCGAGGGTCTCGCCGCCCACGAACCAGTGCTCCGGCTCGCACTCGGTGAGGACCACGCGGATGGACTCGCGCTTCGCCCCGATCGATTTCTCGGCGGCGTCGGTCAGCGCCTGGCCCAGGGCCTGGAGCTGCTCCGGCGTGCGCCCGCGCCCGATCGTCACCTGGATCAACGGCATGTCGCGTCCTCCCTGCTCACCCCGCCCTGTGCGCGTGAAACCTCGCTAGAACGAGGTTCCACGCGCACAGGTGGGCTCTACCTGCAGCCGAGCTCGACGGTGCCGAGCCGGTCGATCGAGGCGACGACCACGTCGCCCGGGGCCACCGGGACCGCGGCGGTGAGGCCGCCGGACAGCACGATCTCGCCCGCGCTCAGCCCCTCGCCGTCGGCGGCGAGCTGGCGGACCAGCCACGCCACCGCGGCGGCCGGGTGGCCGAGCGAGGCGGCCCCCGACGCCGTCGCGACGACCTTGCCGTTCTTCTCCAGCACCACGCCGACCAGCCGGAGGTCGATCGACCCGGGCGGGACGGGCGTGCCGACCACGAACCGGCCGGCCGACGTGTTGTCCGCGACGACGTCGGCCATCGTGAACCTGTAGTCGGTGTAGCGGGAGTCGAGGACCTCGATACCGACGGCCACGCCGGACGAGGCCGCGACGACGTCGGACGCCGTGACGTGCGGTCCGGCGAGGTCACGGCCCAGGACGAACACGATCTCCGGTTCGCAGCGCGGCTGGATCAGCGCGGAGGTGTCGAGCGGCTCCCCGAGGTCGACGGCGTTGGCCCCGGCCAGGAAGCCGAACACCGGGTCGCTGACGCCGACCTGCGCCTGCTTCGCCCGGCTCGTGACGCCGAGCTTCCAGCCGACGAGCGGGCCCGCGGCGTCGCGCAGCTCGCGTTGCACCTGGTAGGCGGTGGTGAGGTCGAGCTCGGGGACGTCCGCGGAGAGCTGCTCGATGGCGGTGCGGTCCGCGACGGCCTTGCTCAGCCGGGCCGCGAGTTCGGACACGTTCATGCGTTGCCTCCCGCGCCGACGCGGATCGTGACCGGGCCCAGCCGGTCGAACTCGGCCCGGAACACGTCGCCGGGCGTCATCGGGACCGCCGCGTGCAGCGCGCCCGTCATCACCAGGTGGCCGGGTTCGAGCGCGATGCCGTTCTCGCCCAGCACGTTCGCCAGCCAGGCGACGACCGCCACCGGGTCCCCGAGCGCCGCGGCACCCGCGCCGGTGTCGATCAGCTCGCCGTTGCGGGTGAGGGTCATCCCGATCAGCCGGGTGTCCAGGTCCTCGACCGGCACGATCCGGCTCGACGTCGCCATCGCCCCGTTCGACGCCAGGTCCGCGACCGTGTCCGCGAGCTTGATCCGCCAGTCCGCGATCCGCGAGTCGACGATCTCCATGCCCGCCACGGCGCCGGCGATCGCGGCCCGGGCCTGCGTCACCGTGACGCCCGGGCCCTGCAGCCGCTCACCGAGCACGAAGAGGATCTCCGCCTCGACCTTCGGCGCGATGAACCGGTCGAGCGGGATCTCGTCCCCGTCGCGGTAGACGGTGGAGGCGAGGACGGGGCCGTAGTCCGGGGAGTCGACGCCGACCATCTTCTGCATCGGCTCCGAGGTCAGACCGACCTTGTAGCCGACCACGCTGTCTCCGTCCGCGAGGAGCAGCGCCACCAGCTCCTTCTGCACCGCGTAGCCGTCCGCCATGCCGAGCGACGGGTCGTCGTCGGTGAAGGGCGGGATCGGGATGCGGGTGCGGCGGGCGTCGTACAGCGCCTGCGCCTTCTCGCGGGCGTCCGTCACGGGCATCGCAGGCCTCTCCTCGTCGTTCGAAGTCCGAGATCATCCTGTCGTCCGGGGCGCACCTCGTCACCGCCCCCGTTCCGCTCACCGGAACCCACGGTCGCGCGAGTCGAGGCACGCGGTGGCCTCGCGTTCACGCACCCCGTCCGTCGCGTTCGGCGGGCTCGGGCGACCAGCCCAGACGCCGGGAGATCGCCTCCCCCGCCTCGACGAGCGAGCGCGCATGCCGCCGCCGGGCCGCGGCGCCGAACCGGGCTCCCGGGGCGCCGATCGAGAGGGCCGCGACGACGTCGCCGTAGCGGTCCCGGACGGGCGCCGCGATCGACGCGATCCCGATCTCCCGCTCGTCCACCGCCTCCGCCCAGCCGCGGGCCCGGACGGTCGCGAGCTCGTCCCGCAGTGTCCCGGGCTCGACGAGCGTGTGCGGGGTCAGCGCGGCGAAGGGCCCGGCGAGGCGGTCCTCGCGCTCCGCCTCGGGCAGGTGCGCGAGCAGCACCTTCCCGGAACTGGTGCAGTGCGCGGGGACCCGGCGGCCGGTCTCGGTGAACAGGCGCAGCGAGTGGGCGCTCTCCAGGCGGTCCACGTAGACGACCTCGACGCCGTCGAGCACCCCGATCTGACAGGTCTCGCCGGTCTCGTCGCGCAGGTGGGCGAGCACCGGGCCGGCCGCGGCGTGCAGGTCCATGTGGACCTTGACCGCCTCGCCGAGCTCGACCATGACGACGCCGAGCCGGTAACCACCGGTGTGCGGGTCCTGCTCGATCATGCCCTCGCCCGCGAGGGTGACGAGGAGCCGGTGGACGACGGATTTGTGCAGGCCCAGGCGTCGCGCGAGCTCCGAGACGCCGAGGGTGGCCTCGCGGGTGCGGAAGGCCTTCAGGAGGCGGGCGGCGTTGGTGACGGTGGCGAGGGGGGCGTCCGTCATGAGGGGGGCTCCGGCGGCCTCGGGGTCCAGTCGCGGCGGCCGCCGAGGGAGGTGAGGAGGGCCTTGCGGACCTCGTCCGGGTCCGGCGTCGCGCTCTCCGCCAGGGCCGCCACCGCCGGGTCCCGGGGGGCGATGGCGCGGGCCAGCAACGCCTGGGCGCGGGGGAGGCCGGCCACCGAGGCACCCACCAGCTCGTCGACGAGGGACTCCCGGCCGCGGACCCGGCTGCGGATGGTGTCGAAGTCCCGGATCGCGGCCGAGTGGCCGCTCGCCAGGCCCGAGCCGACGTGGCCCGCGTGGTGCGGCGTCAGGCCCGAGCCGGGCTGCGCGACCACGTGGTAGACGGTCGTCTGCAGCCCGAGAGCGTGTCTGACCTCGGCGTACTGCGGTTCGACGGACTCGTCGACCAGCCCGAGTGCCGGCACGACGACCGGGTCGTAGAAGCGGAGGGTCCACTGCAGGCCCGGCAGCGCGCCGGTGTGCTGCACCTCCTGGCCGCGGAGCGGGCCGAGATCCTCCCGCGTCGCGAGCAGGTGCAGGTTGCGCACCCCGATCGCCACCACGTGCAGCGGACCGCCGGTGAGCAACGGCATCCGGCCGCGGGCGGCGGGCGGGAACGTGTCCGCCTGGGCGAGGTAGGAGCGGTGCAGGGCGGTGACGTACTCGGCGACGGCCTCGCGCATCCGCATCGGATCGGTCTGGGTCATGCGACGTCCGTTCTGATTTCCGGAACGGGTGGGCTTCCTTCCGGAACGCTAGGCCGCCTACGGTCGCACCGTCAACCCGCCGGCACCGCTGCTGAGAGAGGGGCTACCCGTGGGGATCCTGCGCCTCGCCCACATCGACGTCCGCACACCCGACCTGGACCTCGCCACCGCGTACTACTCCGAGGTCATGGGCCTGCAGACCGTGCAGCGCGACGCCGAGACCGTCTACTTCAAGTGCTGGGACGAGGAGGACCACCACTCGTTGCGCATGCGCTACAACCCGCGCACCGGAATGGACTCCTTCACCTTCCGCGTCGAGTCCGAGGACGACCTGCACGACTTCGAGAAGAAGGTCGAGGCCTACGGCTGCCCCACGACGCGCGTCTCCAAGGGCGCCGCGGTCGGCCAGGGCGAGTCGATCAGGTTCGAGGTGCCCTCGGGCCAGATCATGGAGCTGGTCTGGGACATCGAGAAGACCGGGAACATCCTCGGCAAGCACAACCCGAGCCCGACGCCGCCGCCGGACCTGCCGGGCATCGCGCCGCCGCGGATGGACCACATGCTGGTCAACGCCGAGGAGGTCGCCGAGGCCGCGTCGTTCTTCATCGACGTGCTGGGCATGCGGATGACCGAACAGATCCTCGACGGCAACGGCCACCAGCTCGGCGTCTGGATGGCCGGCCGGACGAACTCCCCGCACGACATCGCGATCGTCAACGGACCCAACGGCGCGCTGCACCACTGGGCCTACTGGCTCGACGACTGGGACCACGTCCGCAAGGCCGCGGACACCCTCGCCTACAACGGCGTGCAGATCGACCAGGGCCCGACCAGGCACGGCATCACCCGCGGCAACACCATCTACTTCTTCGACCCGCTGGGCATCCGCAACGAGGTCTTCACCGGCGGCTACTGGGTGGACCCGGACACCGAGATCATCACCTGGACCGAGGACAACTTCGGCAAGGGCCTCTTCTACTACGAGAACGTCGTCAGCCAGCGCTTCATGCGGATGCACACCTGAGGAGCTCATCGTGACCGACCGAATCCTGCGGCTGCAGCACGTCGAGATCCGCGTCCCGGACCTGGAGCTGTGCACCGCCTACTACACCGAGGTCCTCGGCCTGATCGAGACGGCGCGCGACCAGAAGGACGGCACCGAGCGCGTCTTCCTCAAGTGCTGGGACGAGCGCGAGCACCACTCGGTGATCCTGCGCCAGGCCCCGACCTACGGCCTGGACCACATGTCGTTCAAGGTCCGCGACGCCGAGGACCTGGACTACTTCACGGACCGGCTGCAGGCCGCCAGCGTGCCGGTGAAGCGGTTCGCCGCCCGCGAGCTGGGACCGGGCTGGGGTGAGGCGATCCGCTTCGACTCGCCGTCCGGGCACCTCGTCGAGCTGGTCCACGGCATGGAGCGGGTCGGAAACATGCTGCCGATGACCAACCCCCCGCCCCGCCCGCAGGACCTGGTGGGGATCGCGCCGCCGCGGCTGGACCACGTGTTCGTCATGGCCGAGGACGTCGGCGAGTTCACCCGCTTCTTCACCGAGCTGCTGGAGTTCCGGCTCACCGAGCAGATCGTGGCCAACGACGGCCACCAGCTCGCGACGTTCCTGGAGCACAGCCACACCCCGCACGACATCGCGGTGATCACCGGTCCGAACGGCGCGCTGCACCACTTCGCGTTCTGGATGGACGACTGGAACGGCATCCGGGACGCCGCGGACACCCTCGCCTACCACGGCGTGACGATCGACGTGGCGCCCACGCGGCACGGCGTGACCCGCGGCTACACGACCTACTTCTTCGACCCGGTGGGCAACCGCAACGAGCTCTTCACCGGCGGCTACTGGGTGGACCCGGACTTCGAGCCGATCACCTGGACCGAGGAGGAGATGGGCCGGGCGATCTTCTACTACCACCGCCAGGTCAACGAGCGCTTCTTCACGGTGCACTCATGAGCCGCGCCGACGTTCTTCTTCCCGCGGAGGCGCAGTCGTGACGGCCACGGACCCGCGCAGGATCGACCGGTACGAGGCGCCCAACTACCTCGCGAAGTACCGGGACCGGCAGACCCGCAAGGGCGTGGACGGCAACGGGTCGAGCCGGTCGTACGCCGCGCCCGTCGAACCGGGGGCCGCGGAGGAGGCGCCCGACTCGGCGCCGCTCTACCTCCGGCGGTTCCGGGAGCGGGCCTCGTCCGCGCCCACGGTCGTCGAGTACGAGGGGAAGTCCTTCACCCCCGCGCTCGCCGAGGCCACCCGGGGCAAGGAGGTCGCGGCGCCGGTCGAGCGCAAGGCGTCGGAGAAGATCGTCTGCGAGATCTCGATCATCCGGCACGGCATCACCCAGGGCTACTCCACCGATGCGGGCCTGACGCCGATGGGCGGTTGGCAGGCCCACCGCCGCGGCCACGAGCTGGCCCGGCGCTGGGACTCCGGGGACAAGGTCCGGCTCGTCTGCGCGAACACCAACCGCGCCCGGCAGACCGCGGAGCAGATCCACCGCGGCGCGCTCGACGGGCTGCAGATGTGGGGTCACGACGTCGAGCTGTCCGAGCCCGAACCCATCCCGGAGCTGCGGAACTTCGGGGTCTGGACCCCGGACGGCCTGCGCGACGTGACGTCGGCCTTCCGGCAGTACCAGTCGACGATGGAGAAGCTCGAGCGGATGGCGATGGGCGACCGCCCGCGCTGGCTGGTCGAGATCGACCGCTTCTACCGGACCCAGCTCGGCGGGGCGGACCCGATCGAGATGTGGCTGACCATCCCGATGATGTACTTCGAGCCGCCCGCGCTGTGCGTGCGGCGGTTCTGGCGGGGGTTCCACCGGCTGATGAGCGAGTCGCCCGATCACCGGCGGATCGTCGCGGCCACCCATTCGGGGCCGATGCGGGCGTTCGCGACCTGGGCGCACGGCTACGACCCGGGCGAGCCCTTGAACACCGAGGAGATCCGGGTCAAGCTCCGCGAGGGTGGCAAGACCGCGTTCGTCTCCTACCGCAACCGCGTGACCGAGGTGCACGTCCCGCCCGCAGACGAGTTCCCCGCCTGGGAGGCCTGACGCGATATGACGCTCACCGCCAGTGAAGTCGGCGCAGCGCTCGAGAACGCACCACCCCTGCTGGTCCCGGACGGCCCGGTGCCCGAGGCGCCGGACGCCCAGGACGGCCCGCTCCGCTCGGTCGCGATCGCGATGGCCGTCCTGGACTGCTTCGGCGACGAGGCCGAGCTGGGGCGACGAAGGTCGCGCAGCGGCTCGGCGTCGCGAAGAGCACGGCCTGCCGGATGCTGGCGGCGCTGGCCTCCGGCGGCCTCCTGGAGCGGACGCCCGGCGGCCGCTACCGGCTGGGCCTGCGGCTCTTCGAGATCGGGCAGCTCGCCGTCGACCGGTTGATGCTGCGCGAGCTGTCCCTGCCGGTGCTCGGCGAGCTGCGGGAGATCCTGCGGGAGACCGCGCAGCTCGCGATCCCGGTCGGGGCGGACGTGCTCTACGTCGACCGGCTGGAGGGTGCCGGGGCCGGGACGATGTTCCACACCGAGATGTACCGGCGCGGGCCCGGCCACTCGTCGAGCGCGGGCAAGGCGATGGCCGCGGTGAACCCGGCGATGGCGCGGGCGATCCTCGAGCGCGGGTTCGAGCGGAAGACACCGTTCACGATCGTCGACCCCGCGCGGTACCGGCAGGTCCTCGTGCAGGTCCGGACGGACGGGTACGCGGCGTCGCGGGAGGAGCACACGATCGGCATGTCGTCGGTCGCGGCGCCGGTCGTCGTCACGCGCGGGGACCGGCGGGTGGCGGTCGCGGCGATCTCGGTGGTCGGGTCGACGTCCCGTGTCCTCGGGGCGCGGAAGGTCGCGGTGGTACAGAGTGTCCGCAGGGCCGCGGCCACGGTGTCCGCGATGCTCGCGAACTGCTGACGCCCGTGCGCGGTGAGTGGTGCCCCGACACCACTCACCGCGCACGGGCCGAACGAAGTGAGGCTCGAGGCGATGACGCTCGAAGACACCACCCCGCACGCCCAGGTCGACTTCGACCTGGGCGCCCGCTACCGCGCCGGGGCCGGCCCCGTGCTGGTCACGGGAGTGCAGGCGATCGCCCGGCTGCTGGTCGAGCAGCACGCCGCGGACGCCGCGGCCGGGCTGCGCACCGCCTCGTTCGTGTCCGGGTACCAGGGCAGCCCGCTCGGCGGGCTGGACAAGACGCTGGCCGCCGCGCCCGAGCTGAAGGAGACGGCCGGGCTGGAGTTCGTCCCCGGGTTGAACGAGGAGCTCGCCGCGACCGCGATCTGGGGCAGCCAGGTCGAGGTGCCCGGGCACCCGCGGACCGTCGACGGCGCCGTCGGGGTCTGGTACGGCAAGGCGCCGGGTGTCGACCGGGCCGGGGACCCGTTCCGGCACGGCAACATGTGCGGCGCCCACCCGTCCGGCGGCGTGCTCGTCCTCGCCGGCGACGACCCGAGCTGCAAGTCCTCCACGATCCCCTGCATCTCCGAGCGCACCCTCGCCGGCTTCGGCCTGCCCGTCCTCTACCCCTCCGACGCCGCGGAGATCGTCCGGCTCGGCCGCTACGGGATCGCGATGTCCCGGGCGTCCGGCATGTGGGTCGGCATGAAGATCACCGCCGACGTGGCGGACGGCGTCTACACCCTCGACGGCGCACCCGACGTCCCGATCACCGTCCCCGAGCTGGAGTGGGACGGGCGGCCGTGGGAGTACCGGCAGATCCCGATGCTCGTGCCGCCCGCGTCGCTCGAGGCCGAGGCGCAGATGTACGGGCCGCGCTGGGCGATGCTGCGGGAGTTCCTCGCGGCGAACCCGATCAACACGGTCGAGGACGCGGCGCCCGGCGCGCGGATCGGGATCGTGGCCGGTGGGAAGGCGTTCACGGACGTCCGGCAGGCGTTGCGGGACCTCGGGGTGGCCGACGGCGCCGTCCGGCTGCTGAAGCTCGGCATGATCCACCCGCTGGACCGCGGACAGCTGCGCGAGTTCGCCGCAGGGCTCGAGACCGTGCTGGTCGTGGAGGAGAAGTCGCCGTTCGTCGAGTCCGCCGTGCGCGACGTGCTCTACGGGCTCGCCGACGCGCCCGCCGTGATCGGGTCCGCCGACGAGAACGGGGCGCCGCTGGTCCCGGTCGCGGGCGAGCTGACGGCCGGGGCCCTGACGGGGCCGCTGCGCCGGGTGCTCGGTGAGCTGGCCCCGGACCCGGGGGCCCGCCGCGAACCGCCGAAGCTCGAGCTCCTGCCCGTGGCCCGGACGCCCTACTTCTGCTCCGGCTGTCCGCACAACCGCTCGACCGTCGTCCCCGAGGGCGCGGTCGCCGGCGGCGGGATCGGCTGCCACGCGATGGTCGCGCTGACCCACCGCGAGTCCAGCGAGGTCACGTCGATCACGCAGATGGGCGGGGAGGGCGCGCAGTGGATCGGGCAGTCCCCGTTCACCACCGCCGGGCACATGTTCCAGAACATGGGCGACGGGACGTTCGCGCACTCCGGGCAGCTCGCCGTCCAGGCCTGCGTCGCCGCGGGCGTCACGATCACCTACAAGCTCCTCTACAACCGCGCCGTCGCGATGACGGGCGGGCAGGACGCCGAGGGCGGCCTCGAGGTGCCCGAGCTCGCGGCGAAGCTGCTGGCCGAGGGCGTCACGAGGATCATCGTGTGCGCGGACGAGCCGGAGCGTTTCCGCGCGCTGACGCCGCTGCCGCGCGGGGTGGACCTGTGGCACCGGGACCGGCTCGACGAGGCGCAGCAGGTGCTCGGTTCCACCGAGGGCGTCACCGTGCTGGTCTACGACCAGCGCTGCGCCGCGGAGTCCCGGCGGCTGCGCAAGCGTGGGGCGATCCCGGTCCGGGCGACCCGTGTCGTGATCAACGAAGCGGTCTGCGAGGGCTGCGGGGACTGCGGTGTGAAGTCCAACTGCCTGTCCGTGCAGCCCGTCGACACGGAGTTCGGGCGCAAGACCCGGATCGACCAGACGTCCTGCAACACGGACTACTCGTGCCTGGCGGGCGACTGTCCGTCGTTCGTGACGGTGGAGGCGCCCGCTCGTTCGGCCGCGTCCCGCCCCGAGCGTCGCGAGCCGCCGGTGGTCCCCGACGTGACCTCGCGCCGGGAGGGGGACGTCTTCCTCGCCGGCATCGGCGGCACCGGCATCGTCACCGTGAACCAGGTGCTCGGCTCGGCCGCGATCCGCGACGGGCTCGCGGTCCACGGCGTCGACCAGACCGGGCTCTCGCAGAAGGCCGGGCCGGTCGTCTCGCACCTGCGGATCGCCGCGGACGAGGCCGCGCTCGGCCCGGCCAACCGGGTCGGCAGCGCACAGGCCGCCTGCTACCTCGCCTTCGACGTCCTGGTCGGCGCGGACGGGAAGTACCTCACCTACGCCTCCCCGGACTCGACGACCGCGGTCGTCTCGACCAGCCCGGTCCCGACCGGCACGATGGTGCGGGACGCGACGGCCACCGCACCGGACGTCGACGGGCTGGTGGCGCGGATCGCCGGCACGTCCCGCGAGGTGGTGCAGCTCGACGCCCAGGCGGCCGCGCAGGCCCTCTTCGGTGACACGATGCCCGCGAACCTGCTGCTCGTGGGCGCGGCGTACCAGTCGGGGGCGCTGCCGCTGTCCGCCGCGGCGATCGAGTGGGCGATCGAGCTCAACGGCGTCGCGGTCGCGGCCAACACCGCGGCGTTCCGGTGGGGACGCGTGGCGGTCGCGGACCCCGAGGCCTTCGCGGCGGCGACGCCCCGGCCGGCGGCGGTGGCGACGGCACCCGGGCTGCCCGCGTCGATCTCGCTCGGAGAGCTGGCGGGGGAGACCCGGCGGCTCGTCGAGGTGCGGGCGGCGCAGCTGGTCGGGTACCAGGGCGAGCGGACGGCGCGCCGCTACGTCGCGGACGTCGTCACGGTGTGGCGTGCCGAGCAGCGGGTGGGTTCCGGGACGGCGTTCTCCGAGGCCGTGGCGCGGGGCCTGCACCGGCTGACCGCGTACAAGGACGAGTACGAGGTCGCCCGGCTGCTGACCGACCCCGCCTTTGAGGCGGCGCTCGCCGCAGAGGTGCCGGGTGGGGCGAAGCTCCGCTACCGGCTGCACCCGCCGATCCTCAAGGCGCTCGGCCGGGACCGGAAGATCGCGTTCGGGCCGTGGATGAAGCCGGTGCTGACCCAGCTCGCCCGCGGCAAGGTGCTGCGGGGAACGCCGCTGGACCCGTTCGGCCGGACCGAGATCCGCAAGCTGGAGCGGGAGCTGCGGGACGAGTACCGGGCGATGGTGCTGCGGCTCGCCGCGGGCCTGACGCCCGAGTCGTACGAGAGCGCGGCAGCCGCGGCGGAGGCGGCCGACCTGGTGCGGGGGTACGAGGACGTCAAGCTCGCGGGGGTCGCGCGGTACCGGGCGCGGCTCGCGGAGCTCGGAATCGGCTGAGGCCCGCGCGCTTCGGCGCGTCGCGCGGTGTCGTCCGCGCGTGTGGGGCAGATCAACGCGCGCGAAGCTTGACGAGCTCACCTGGTGGAGTCCGCTGGCGGTCCTCCACGAGGCCGGGCGCGACGGGCGGGCGTGCGGCGCGTGACGCACAGCACCGGTTGTCACACTGAGTTACGATCGACGTACGAAGAGCAGTGTTGGGTGCGAAAACGGGTTGCTCCCTGCGCCGAACGGGAACGCTTGCCCGGCGTGTCCTCGCGACGCGCCGGTTTCGACCGCTCGGCGCCGTCCACGATCCGGTGGTCCTGCCGGAGGCAACCTCTGTCTGGCCGGGCGTGTTTTCGCCGCTACGTTCCATCCCGGATCACGGCGCGGTCACGAAACGGACACGAGTCGAACCCCAGTCGCTCGCCCGCTCCCCACGGGTCGTCCGGCCGCCGGTGATCCGGAAGGAAAGACGTGGCACGGCATCGCTCCCCCGGGGCCGTCGCGCGATCGTCGGTTCCTCGCTGCCCGTCCTCGTGACGGCATCGAGGACCGGCGACACGCTCCGGTCCGCCACCCCAGGGCTCACCCCGTCCCTGCTCGCCCGCATGGCTGCGGTCACCGTCGCCGGTGGCACCTTGGCCGCGGCGGGCCAGGCCGCCTACGCCGGCACCCTCCCGGACATCGGCGTGGGCACCATGCTGCTCGGCGCCGCCGAGTTCACGACGACGGACGCCCTCGCCGCCGAGGCTCCGGCCCTGCCCCCGATCGGTGCAGAGGCCCCGAGCGGCGCAGCGGCCCAGATCGGTGCGCACCCCCTGCCGAGGGTGGACGGCGCCGCCATCGCGGCCCTCGCCACGGCTCCGGTCGCCGCCGCGCCGGTCGCCGAGTCACCGAACGTCGCGAACCTCGTCAAGGCGGCCGGACCTCACCAGCAGACCGCCGCCGCGACGCAGAAGGCGGCCGAGGCCGTCAAGGCCGTGGACGCCGAGCAGAAGGCCACGGCGCAGGCCGCCGAGCGGCTGAGGACGCAGCAGGCGAACACCGTCGCGGCAGCCGTTCCGGCGGCCGCCGAGGGCGGGGTCCAGATCGTCGTCGGACAGGTCTCGTCCGGGTTCGGCATCCGCGGCGGCGTACCGCACCTGGGCATGGACATCGCCGCGCCGATCGGCACCCCGATCGACGTCCCGCTGGCCGGCACCGTCATCAGCTCCGGCCCGGCCAGCGGTTTCGGCCTCTGGGTCCGGGTACAGCACGCGGACGGCACGATCACCGTCTACGGACACATCAACCGCTCGCTCGTGAGCGTCGGACAGCAGGTGCAGGCCGGCCAGCAGATCGCCGAGGTCGGCAACCGCGGCGAGTCCACCGGCCCGCACCTGCACATCGAGGTCATCACCCCCGATGGGACGAAGATCAACCCCCAGCCGTGGCTGGACGAGCACGGCTTCCGCTACACGTGATCCGCAGGCTCTAGACCACGAGCCAGACGAGGCCGGCCATCGCGAAGCCGACCACGGACAGGATCGTCTCGAGCACCGTCCAGGTCTTCAGCGTGTCCTTCACGGACATGTTGAAGTACTTGGACACGATCCAGAACCCGCCGTCGTTGACGTGGCTGGCGATGATCGAGCCCGCGGACACCGCGACGACGATCAGCGCCACCTGCGCCTGGGAGAACCCGCCGGAGGCGACGGTCGGGCCGATGATCCCGGCCGTCGTCACGATCGCGACCGTCGCCGAGCCCTGCGCGAGCCGCAGCGCCGCGCTGACGAGGTAGGCCGAGACGATCACCGGCAGGCCGATCGCCGTCATCGAACCGGCGAGCGCGTCGCCCACCCCGGTCGCCCGCAGCACCGCGCCGAAGAACGAGCCCGCGCCGACGACGAGCAGGATCATGCCGATCGGCTTCAGGGACTCACCGGTGATCCGGCCCAGCTCGACGACGGTCATGCCCCGCCGGATGCCGAGCAGGTACATCGCCAGCAGCACCGCGATCGTCAGCGCGATCGCCGGCGTGCCGAGGAACAGCAGCACGGAACGGAACTCCGAGCCCTCGGCGAGGGCGATCGTGCCGACCGTCGCGCCCAGAATCAGCACCAGCGGCACGACGATGATCGCGCCGATCAGTCCCACCGACGGCGGACGGGTGCGGACGGCGGTCGCGGTTGCGGTGCCGCCGCCTCCGGCCTGACCGTCGGGGTCGGACGCGGTCGACGGACCGCCGTCGGGCAGCTCGGGGACGTACTCCTCCGGAACCGCGACCTGGATCCGCTTCCCGGCGAACGAGCCCCACCACACCCCGCTGACCAGCCACGCGGGGATGCCGCAGAGCAGGCCCATGATGATGATCCAGCCCATGTCCACGCCCAGCAGCCCGGCCGCGGCCACCGGCCCCGGGTGCGGCGGCAGGAACGCGTGCGTCATGGACAGGCCGGCGAGCATCGGCAGGGCGTAGAGCACCAGCGAGCGCCCACCGCGCTTGGCGGCCACGTAGACGAGCGGCGCGAGCACGAAGATGCCGATGTCGAAGAAGACCGGGATGCCGAGGATGAGGCCGGTCAGGCCCATCGCGAGCGGTGCGCCCTTCGGCCCGAAGAGCTTGAGCAGGCGCGTGGTGAGCACGTCCGCGCCGCCCGAGCGTTCCATGATCGCGCCGAGCACGGTGCCGAGTCCGATGATCGGGGCGATGTGCCCGAGGATGCTGCCGAAGCCCGTCTCCAGCAGCGAGTCCGCGGACTTGATCGGTGTCCCGACCAGCTTCGTGACCGGAAGTCCCGCGACCAGCGCCACCGCGACGCCGACCACGATCAGCGCGATGAACGGTTCGAGTCTCAGCTTGATGATGAGCAGCAGCAGGACCGCCACGCTCACGGCGGCGAGCGTGAGCAGGCCTGCCGTGTCGTGTTGCAGCCAGTCGACGAAGGACATCAGCTCTCCAGCCGTGAAGGGGTGACGGCGGCCGCGAAGGCCCGGGCGCGATCGGTGATCAGATCCCACTCGGCCGCCGCGACGGCCGCCGGGGGGACGACGGAGGACCCGGCACAGACGGCCGAGGCGCCCGCGGCGAGGAACTCCGCGGCGTTGTCCGCGGAGACGCCGCCGGAGGGCAGCAGCCGCGCGTGCGGGTAGGGGCCGAGCAGGTCGCGGAGATAGGCGGGGCCCAGCCGCCCGGCCGGGAAGATCTTGACGGCGCTCGCGCCCAGGTCCATCGCCTCGGCGACCTCGGTGGGGGTGAACGCGCCGAGGTACACCGGGACGCCCGCGGCAACGCCGACGTCGACGACGGCCCGTCGGAGACCCGGGGTGACCAGGAACGTCGCGCCCGCGTCGAGCGCGGCCTTGGCCTGGTTCCCGGTGAGGACGGTCCCGACGCCGAGGTCGACGCCGGGCTCGCCGGCCGCCGCCCGGAGGTGGTCGAGCACGCCCGGCGTGGTGAAGGTGAGCTCGACGGTCCGGATCCCGCCCGCCGCGAGCGCGCGACAGAGCGCGGGGGCGTCCGGGATCCGCTCGGCGCGGACGACCGCGAGCGCGCGGTCCTGCATCAGGTGGGTCATGAGGTGCTCCCGTCCGGCCGGCGGCGCAGCGCGCGCCCGGCCAGGGCGTCGGTCCGGTGCGAGTCCTCGATCGCGAGCTCGCCGTTGACGATCACGTAGGGGATCCCGGCGGCCGGTCGCGCCGGGTCCGCGAACGTCGCGGTGTCCGCCACGACCTCCGGGTCGAACAGGACGAGATCCGCGGCGTAGCCCTCGCGGACGAGGCCGCGGTCGCGCAGGCGGAGCCGGGCCGCGGCCCGTCCGGTCAGGTGCCCGATGCATTCCTCCAGGGAGAACATGCCCAGGTCACGGCAGTAGTGGCCGAGATAGCGCGGGAACGTCCCCCACGCCCGCGGATGCGGTTTGGCGCCGACCAGCAGGCCGTCGCTCCCACCCGTGTGCCGGGCGTGACGCATGATCGCCTGCACGTTCTCCTCGTGCCCGACGTGCTGCAGGATGCCGGTGCCGAGGTCGTCGGCCAGGAGGAGCTCGACGCAGACGTCGAAGGGGTCCTTCCCCTCGGCCAGCTGCCGGATCGTCCGGCCCACGGCGTGGCCGAGCGCCGGGTTCGCGACCCCGCTGATCTCGATCGTCTCCCACTCGGCGACCACGCCGTGGCAGCCGTCGGAGCCGTGGACCTCGAGGTCCGCCCGGATCCGGGCGAGCGCGGCAGGGTCCCGCAGCCGGTCCAGCGTCGCGGTGTGCCCGCCCGCGGACGACCAGCTGGGCAGGATCGCGGACAGCGTCGTCGCGCCGGGCAGGTACGGATAGGTGTCCAGGGTGATGTCCGCGCCCGCCGCGAGGGCGTCGTCGAGCATCGTGATCAGCTCGCCCGCGCGGCCTTTGTTCGGGCCGAAGTTCAGCGTCGCGTGCGAGAGGTGCAGCGGGCAGCCCGCCCGGGTCGTCAGGTCGATCATCTCGGCGTAGGCCTCGAGTGCGCCCCTGCCGTACGAGCGGTGGTGCGGCGCGAAGAACCCGCCGAGCTCACCGACCGTCCGGCAGAGCGCGAGCAGCTCGGAGTTGTCCGCGTACATCCCGGGCGTGTAGGTCAGCCCCGCGGACATGCCGACGGCGCCCTGCTTCATCGCGGTCCGGATGATCCGCTGCATCGCCTCGACGTCCGCGGCGCTCGCGGGCACGTCGTCCCAGCCGCAGACCAGCGCGCGGACGACACCGTGCGGGACGAGGTAGGCGGCGATGCCGCGGTCGAGGCGGTCCAGGTACTCGCCGACGCTGCGCCAGGAGAAGTCGAAGTCCTGCGGATCGGAGTTCCAGCCCGCGATCTTGCGGCGCAGGACGGCGAGCGCGGCGTCGTCGACGGGGGCGTAGGACAGCCCGTCCTGGCCCAGCAGTTCGGTCGTGACGCCCTGGCTGATCTTCGCGAGATGCGCCGGCTCCGTGAGGATCTGCAGGTCCGAGTGGGCGTGCATGTCGATGAAGCCGGGGGCCAGGACGAGCCCGTCCGCGTCGATGACCCGGTCCGCCGTGCCGTCGCCGCCGATCGAGGCGATCACGTCGTCGTCGAGCAGCACGTCCGCGCGGTACCGGGGGCTCTCGGTGCCGTCGACGACGGTGGCCCCGCGGAGGAGGGTGCGCATCAGAAGTAGGTCCTGACCAGGTCGACGACGACCGGGTCGGCCTCCTCGGTGCTCTCGACCACCGGGATCCACCGCCACTTGTCGAAGGCCGTGCACGGGTGGGAGAGGCCGAGCCGCACGACCTGCCCGACGCGGATCGGGTCCTCGGTGCGCAGGAACGCGTGCTGGTCGTTGACGGCGGTGATCTCGCCGGTCAGCGGGGTGGCGGGGGCGCCGAGGGAGTCCGCGAGGAGCTGCGGTTCGGGCAGGCCCTCGTCGAACGGGACGTCCCGCTTCCCGGCGTCGAGCAGCGCCAGGCCCGGCTCGGGGCGGGAGACGACGCGGGCCCAGGTGTGCATCGCGGAACGGAAGGGGGTCGACGCCCCTCGGGAGAAGGGGGAGATGCCGCGGTAGAAGCCGTCGTCGTGCACGAGGTAGGCGCCCGAGCGCAGCAGGACCTGCGTGCGGTCGTCGGCGAGCGGGCCGAGGATGTCCGCGACGTCGTCGAAGTAGGCGCTGCCGCCCGCCGTGACGACGACCTCGTCCGTCTCGTGGCGCAGACTCCGGTGCAGCGCCGCCATGTCCCCGAGGTAGCGCCGCACGGCGTCGAGCGCGGCGGGGGACGCGTCGTGGGCGAGCGCGCCCTCGTAGCCGCTCACGCCGCCGAGCGCGAGGACCGGGCTCGCGACGATCGCCGCCGCGACGGCCTCCGCCTCCGCGCGGCTGCGCGCGCCCGTGCGCCCGCCGGGAGCGCCCAGCTCGACCAGCACGGTGAGCGGCCGGGCGGGCGGCTCCGGGAGCGCCCGCTCCATCGCAGCGACGGTCTCGATCGAGTCCGCCCAGCTCAGGACCTCCAGCTCCGGATCCGCATCGCGCGCCCGCGCGACCATCGCGACGCCGTGCGGATCCACCAGCGCGTTCGCGAGCATGATCCGCCGGAGCCCGGACTCGAGCCCGACCTTGACCTGCGACGGCGTGGCGAGCGTGATGCCCCAGGCGCCGGCCCGCAGCTGGAGGTCCCAGAGGGTCGGCGCCATCGTCGTCTTGCCGTGCGGGGCGAGGCCGACGCCGCGCTCGGCGCACCACGCGGCCATGTGCTCCGCGTTCTCCCGCAGAGCCGATCCGGTGAGCACCAGCAGCGGGGTGCCGAACGCGGAGAGCCGGGGACCGGTCGCGAGGAACTCGCCGACGGTCACGTCGCCCGCCGAATCCGGCAGGGACTTCGCCAGCGGCCCCGGTCGGAGGTCCGTGGCCGCGTGCGCCGGCGGGCTGGTCGTTCCGCTCATGGTGCGTCTCCTCGGACGACAGACACGTTGAACTGATGCGTTGCGTAGGAAGCAACGTACGTTGCAGAATTTGCTGCGCTGGTTGTAGCATCGCCGCCGGCAGAGCGTCAACGTGTGGGGGTTTCGAGGTATGCAACCGACGGTCGTGTGCCTGGGCGAGGCGTTGGCGCTGCTCCCGGACGTGCCCACCGGCGAACCGGCCCCCGTCGAGGCGCGCGCCGCGGGCGCCGAGGTGAACGTCGCGCTCGGCCTGGCCGGGGCCGGGATCCCCGTCGCGTGGATCGGCCGCCTCGGGGACGACGCGCTCGGCGCGGCCGTGCTGTCCGAGCTGGAGCGCCGCGGGGTCGACGTCGGCGCCGTCGAGATCGACCCGGCCCTGCCGACCGGGTGCTACGCGAAGACCGTCGCGATCGGGCCGGACGGCGAGCCGTCGTCGCGCATGCACTACTGCCGCGCGGGCTCGGCCGCTGCGGGCATGGGGCCGGGCTTCCTGGCGCGGCCCGCCGTCCGCGAGCGTTTCGCCGCCGCCGCGTTCGTGCACGTCAGCGGCATCACCGCCGCGCTGTCGGAGTCCTGCGCGGAGCTGATGGACGCCCTGCTCGCCGCGCCGCGGAGCGGGCGCGCGGTGTTCGATGTGAACTGGCGCGAGCAGATGTGGCCGTCCGGGGACCCTCGTGCCGTGGCGGGGCTGGCCGGGCTCGCGGACGTCGTCCTGGTGGGCGGCGACGAGGCGCGGCGGGTGTTCGGCACAGACGAGCCGGCGGCGCTGCGACGGCTGCTCCCCGCGCCGGAACTGCTGGTCGTCAAGGACGGCGCGGACCGGGCGCTCGCGATGACGCGGGACGGGAGCGTCGTCGCGCAGCCGGCCCTCGCGGTGGAGGTCGTGGAGCCGGTGGGGGCGGGGGACGCGTTCGCCGCGGGCCTGCTCACCGGGCTCGTCCGGAGCGAGCCGATCGAGCGCTGCCTGCGGCGCGGGCACCTCGCTGCGGCGGCGGTCCTGACCGTCCCCGGGGACTCCGCGACGCCACTGCCCGCGGCGACGACGGACCGACTCCTCGACTCGACGGAGCGGGAGTGGGCGGACGTCCGCGTGTCCGCGGCCGGGCTGAAGGAAGTGACCCGATGAGTGCGAGCCTGGGGAAGGCGTTGCAGATCCTGGTCCGGCTCGGTGCCGGGCCGGCGTCCCTGGACGACCTGGCGGGCGCGCTGGGCGTGCACAAGACCACGGTCCTGCGGCTGCTGCGCACCCTCGCCGAGGACCACTTCGTCTACCGGGACGGCAACCACCGCTACCACCTCGGCGCCACGGTCTTCGAGCTCGCCTCGCGCGGACTGGACCAGCGCGAGGTCCGCGGCATCGCGGCCCCGCACCTGGCGGTGTTCAACGCCGAGCACGGCCGCACGACGCACCTCTCGGAGCTGGTGGGCAGCGAGATCGTCTACATCGACAAGCTCGAGTCCCACGACCACGTGCGGATGGCGTCGCGGATCGGCCTGCGTGCGCCTGTGCACTCGACGGCCGCGGGAAAGGTGCTGGTCGCGGACCTGTCGCCGGCCGAGCTCGAGCAGGTGCTCGGCGGCGTCGAGTTCACCCGGGCCACCCCGAACACCCTCGTGACGCGCGAGGACTACCTGGCCGAGCTCGCCCGCGTACGCGAGCAGGGCTGGGCGCACGACAGGGAGGAGAACGAGCGCTCCATCAACTGCATCTCCGCGCCCGTCCGCAGTGCCTCCGGCCGGGCCGTCGCCGCCGTGTCGGTCTCGGTCCCGGACATCGTCATGAGCGACGACCAGCTCGTCGAGCTGGTCCCGTCACTGCTGGCCGTCACCGACCGGATCTCCCGGGACCACGGTTGGCAACCCCCGACCACGTCGAAATCCGTCACCACCTCGAAAGGCCGCCCCGCATGAGCAGCAAGACCGTCGTCAAGACCGACGCCGCCCCGGCCCCCGCGCACACCTTCAGCCAGGCCGTGCGCAAGGGCGGGCTGCTGCAGGTCTCCGGGCAGGGACCGATGGACCCGGAGTCGAACACCTACATCGGCGAGGGCGACGTCCGCGTCCAGACCCGGCGCACGCTGGAGAACGTCCGGGCGATCCTCGAGGCCGGCGGCTCGTCGGTCGAGGACGTGCTGATGTTCCGTGTCTACCTCACGAAGCGGGAGGACTTCCCGCTGATGAACGAGGTCTACGGGGAGTTCGTCGCCGAGCACGTCCCGAGCGGTGCGCTGCCCGCCCGCACCACCGTCTTCGTCGACCTCCCGCACGAGGTCATGCTCGTCGAGATCGACGCGCTCGCCGTCGCCGAGTAGTTGGTACCGAAGACGCGCACACCGAGCAGGGTGCGGTCCTCTGTGGAGACCAGCAGCTTGAGCATGCCGTAGGAGTCCCCCACGATCGCGCCGCGGGCGAGTTCGCGGTAGCGGGACATCCCCACCTCGTAGGGGGTGGAGGAGCCCGTCAGCTCCGCCTCGGTCTTCCCGCGGAAGGAGATCTCGGGGACGGTGTCGATACCGATCGGCTGCAGGCCGTGCAGCTCCCGGGCCGGTTCGTCGAACGCGTGGTAGGCGGCGAGCCGGCCCTGGTCCATGCTCGTCGCGGCCAGGGCGGGGAAGCCGATGACGTCCCCGACCGCGTAGATGTGCGGCACCTCGGTGCGGTAGTGCTCGTCGACCGGGATCCGGCCACGGTCGTCCGCGGTGAGGTTCGCCTTGTCCAGGTGTAGCTCGTCCGTGACGCCCTGCCGCCCCGCCGAGTACATGACCATGTCCGCCGGGATCTTCTTCCCGCTGAACCAGGCTGGTGACGGTGCCCTTCGCGGTGTTCTCCACCCTGGACACCTCCTCGCGAAGCGGAAGGTCACCGCCGTCCCCTCGCGTGCTGTCGGAGAGTTCCGTTCGCGCGGCCGGGGTGACCACACGCTCCGTCAGCGTTCCCCGGCGCCGACCGGTGGGGCAACCGGGGGACGTTACCTCTGTGCGACGACAGAACCGACGCTCCTGGCGTCCGGCGGGGCGATTCATCCCCAGGCTGGGATTTCGAGGCCTCCGAGCGGGTCAGGGCCGGCGGGCGAACCACTGTCCACAACCGGAATCGTCGCGATTTCCGGACCGCCGGTGCGCGGCCGGACGCTGCCTCCATGACCGCAGCGCCTGTACCCCTCCACTCCTCCGACCCGCCGCCGCTCCGGGTGCGGGACCCCGGCGAGCTCGTCGCCGCGATCCCGGTCCTGCTCGGGTTCCATCCCCGGGACTCGGTGGTGCTCGTGAGCACCGGCGGCCCGTCCGGGCGGCGGATCGGGTTGACGCTGCGCGTGGACCTGCCCCCGCCCGGCGTCGGTGACGATCTCGCGGTGGTCTGCGAGACGGCGGCGGATGCGATCCTGAACGGGGATCCGGCGAGCGTGGCGGTGGTCGTCGTGCAGGGCGGGGGCGATCCCGCGCACCCGCCCCGGGGCGAGGCCGCCACGGCGATGGTGGCCGCGCTCGCCGTCGTCGGGCTGCGGGCGCACACCGTGGTCTGGGCGGGCGGCACCGCCGCCGGGGACCCGTGGGCCTGCTACCCCTCGGTCGACCCGTGCGGCTGCAGGGGAGCCGTCCCGGATCCCTCGTCGACCCCGCTCGCCGCGGCGGCGGTGGCCCGGGGAGCGTCGTGCGCGGCTCTCGCGAGGAGCTCGAACAGCAGGTCGTGCCCGCGTCCCGGGACGTCCTGGCGCGCCGGGCGAAGGAGCGGGACCGCTGGACCGACGAGGCCCGCACGACCACCCTCGCGGAGCACCGGACCGCCCTGCAGGCCGCCCTCGACGACGCCGCGGCCTGCCGGCTCATGGTCGACGACGCGCTGGTCCTGGCCCTGTCCGCGGCGCTCGAGGAACCCTCCGTGCGGGACATCGCCCTCGCCGCCTGTGCCGGGCCGCAGGCACCGGCCGCGGAGCAGCTGTGGGCGGCGCTCGCGCGGGAGACCCCGGCCCCGGAGGCCGCCGAACCCGCCGCCCTGCTGGCCGTCAGCGCCCTGCTTCGCGGGGACGGGGCGCTGGCGAACATCGCCCTCGAACGCGCGTGCCGGGCCTGGCCCGGGCACCGGCTCGCGCTCCTGTTGCGCCGGGCCCTGGACTCCGGGACGGGGCCGGTGGAGATCCGCCGCTGGCTCGAGGAGAAGACGCTGCCCCGGGACCTCTGGCGGGAGGACCTCCGATGACCTCAGACGGGCAGGCGGTCCTGGGTGAAGCGCCAGGCGTCCCCGACGATCGTCCGGATGTCCGTCCGCGTCGGCTGCCAGCCGAGCGCCGCTGCCGCCGCCGCGCTCGAGGCGATCAGCACGGCCGGGTCCCCGGCGCGCCGCGGTGCGACCGCGGACGGGATCGGGTGGCCGGTGACCTCACGGCAGGCCTCGACGACCTCCTTGACGGAGAAGCCCTGACCGCTGCCGAGGTTGTAGATCGAGTGCCGGCCGGGGGCCGCGTTCGCCAGGGCCAGCGCGTGGGCCTCGGCCAGGTCCTCGACGTGGATGTAGTCCCGTACGCAGGTGCCGTCCGGGGTGGGCCAGTCGTCGCCGTAGATCGCGACGGACTCGCGGTGTCCGCTGGCGACCTGCAGCACGATCGGGATCAGGTGGGTCTCGACCGTGTGCCGCTCGCCGTAGCGGCCGTGGGCACCCGCGACGTTGAAGTACCGCAGGCTCGTCGCCGCCAGGCCGTACGCGGTGGCGTAGGAGGTCAGCATCATGTCGATCGCGAGCTTGCTCGCGCCGTACGGGTTCGTCGGCCGGGTGGGGGAGGACTCGAGGATCGGAACCTGCTCGGCCTCGCCGTAGGTGGCGGCGGTGGAGGAGAACACGATCCGCGGCACGTCGTGCTCGCGCATGGCCTCCAGCAGCCGGAGCGCGGCGACGACATTGTTGTCCCAGTACAGCTCGGGATGCACCACGGACTCGCCCACGAGCGACCGCGCGGCGAAGTGCAGGACCCCGTCGAAACCGCCCTCGCCCAGCACCGTCCCCGCGATCTCGGCCAGGTTGCCCTCGACGAACCGGGCCCCGTCCGGGACCGCGTCGCGGTGCCCCGTGGACAGGTCGTCGAGCACGACGACCTCGTGCCCGGCCTCCGCCAGGTGCGCCGCGCACACGCTACCGACGTAGCCCGCACCACCGGTGACGAGCAGCTTCACAAGGTCCTCCTGGAGGGTCGACTCGCTGTGCGAACGGTCTCACGCCCCGCGGTGTCACGGGCATCCGGCCCGGAACGGGGTGTGCAACGACGAGTGCCCCGGCCGCAGGGCCGGGGCACTCGATCGGGTGACGGGCAGCTCGGGAGGGGCGGCGCGACGCTCGTCTCGGTGGTGCGGTCAGACGGCGCGGACCAACACCGCGTGGGCGATCAGCGGCCCCACCGGTGCGGTCTCGCCGTCGGAGGTGACGGACACCGCGTCGCCGAAGCGGGGGATGGACGCGACGTCCACGCCCTTGCCGGGCACGATGCCCGCCAGCTTCAGCTCGCCCATCAGGTCCGCGTCCACCTGCACGTGCTCGGCGATCCGCCGGACCTCGACCTTGCCGCCGCCGCGGCGGGCGAACTCGTCCAGGCGCTGCAGGCCGACCTCGAGCGTGGGCGGCGCGGACGCGGTGTGCCGCGCGGTGGCCTCGGCCAGCTCGGGCTCGACCGTCAGCTCGTCCAGGCCGGGGATCGGGTTGCCGTAGGGCGAGACCTGCGGGTTGTCCAGGAGGCGGACGAGCTTGCGCTCGACCGCCTCGCTCATCACGTGCTCCCAGCGGCAGGCCTCGGCGTGGACGAGCTCCCACTCGAGCCCGATCACGTCGGTGAGCAGTCGCTCGGCCAGCCGGTGCTTGCGCATGACGGCCACGGCACGCGCGCGGCCGTTCTCGGTCAGCTCGAGATGACGATCCCCGGCGACGACCACGAGCCCGTCCCGCTCCATCCGCGCCACGGTCTGGCTCACGGTGGGACCGCTCTGCCCGAGACGTTCGGCGATCCGCGCACGCAGCGGGACGACGCCTTCCTCCTCGAGCTCGTAGATCGTTCGGAGGTACATCTCGGTGGTGTCGATCAACTCGTTCACAGCCGGACCCCTCTTCGTTGTCAACCCAGTCTAGCCGTGCGGTGCCCTGTCGGCCGTCGCCCCTCGTCCGGGCAGGATGGTGGGGTGTCCGTCGTCGTTTCCCCCTTGACCTGGCCGCCGACCTGGAACGCGGCTCCGCCGACCGGACCGTCGTGCTCGACGTCCGCTGGCGGCTCGGCGGCCCTCCCGGACGCGCGGAGCACGCCGTCGGGCACGTGCCCGGCGCGGTGTTCGTCGACCTCGACACCGAGCTCGCCGCGCCGCCCGGCACCGGCGGCCGGCACCCCCTCCCGGAGCCGTCGCGGCTGCAGGAGGTGTTGCGGCGCGCGGGGGTCTCGGAGGGCTCGCGGGTGGTGGCCTACGACCACGCGGACGGGTCCGTCGCGGCCCGCGCCTGGTGGCTGCTGCGCTGGGCCGGGCTGCCCGCGGACCGCGTCGCGGTGCTCGACGGAGGGTGGGCGGCCTGGCGCGAGGAGGGGCTCCCGGTCTCGACGGAGGAGCCGGCGCCGGAGCCCGGAGACGTCGTCGTCCGCCCGGGCGGCATGCCCGTGCTCGACGCGGACGCGGCGGCGGCGCTGGCCCGCTCCGGGGTGCTGCTCGACGCCCGCGCGGGCGAGCGCTACCGGGGCGAGGTGGAGCCGGTCGACCCGCGGGCCGGGCACATCCCGGGCGCCCGCAGCGCCCCCTCGGCCGGGAACGTCGGCCACGACGGGCGCTGGCAGGAGCCCGGGGACCTGGCCGAACGCTTTCGCGAGCTGGGCGTCGAGCCCGGCTCCGGGCCCGAGGCCGTCGGGGCCTACTGCGGCTCCGGGGTGACGGCGTCGTCGCTGGTCCTGGCATTGGAGTACGCCGGCCTGACGGCGCCCGAGAAGCCCGCGGCGCTCTACGCGGGGTCGTGGTCGGACTGGTCGACGGACCCGGACCGGCCCGCGGCGACAGGACCGGAGGCGGGATGAACGGGGTGCGACCCCGCCGCGGGCGACCGCAGCTCCCCGGGAGACGTGGCCGCGCGCGCCCCGATCGCCTAGCGTCCGCGTCATGAGTCCCCGCACCTCGGTCGTCTGGACACCGGAGTTCCTGAGCTACCAGCTCTCCGAGGATCACCCGCTCAATCCCGTGCGGCTGGACCTGACGATGCGTCTGGCCGCCGAGCTCGGCGTGCTCGACGACGTCGAGCTCCTGGTCCCCGAGCCCGCGACGGAGGAGGACCTCCTGCGGGTGCACGAGCCGTCCTACCTGACGGCCGTGCGCTCGGCTCCGGAGATGCCCTTCGACGTCGGCCACGGGCTCGGCACCGACGACAACCCCATCTTCTTCGGGATGCACGAAGCCAGCGCACTGATCTGCGGCGGCTCGATCGCCGCGGCGCGGGAGATCGCGGAGGGCCGGGCGGACCGGGCCGTCAACCTGGCGGGCGGGCTGCACCACGCCATGCGCAACCGTGCGGGAGGGTTCTGCGTTTACAACGACTGCTCGGTCGCGATCGCGTGGCTGCTCGAGCACGGCTACGACCGGATCGCCTACGTGGACGTCGACGTGCACCACGGCGACGGCGTGCAGGCCTCCTTCTACGACGACCCGCGCGTGCTCACCGTCTCCATGCACCAGCACCCGCTGACCCTCTGGCCGGGCACGGGCTGGCCGGGGAAGCTCGGCAAGGACAAGGGCGAGGGGTACGCGGCGAACGTGCCGCTGCCCCCGGGCACCGGCGACGCCGGCTGGCGGCGGGCGTTCAACGCCGTCGTCCCGTCGCTGCTCAAGGAGTTCCGCCCGCAGATCCTGGTCACCGAGTGCGGCGCGGACACCCATGCCGAGGACCCGCTGGCGAACCTGGAGCTGTCCGTGGACGGGCAGCGGGCGATCTACCACACGCTGCGCGAGCTGGCCGAGACCACGGCCGGCGGCAAGTGGCTGGTCCTCGGCGGCGGCGGGTACTCGCTGTTCCGGGTGGTCCCGCGCTCCTGGACGCACCTGCTGGCCACGGCCCTGGACCGGGACCTGGACCCGCGCCGGCCGATCCCTGCGGGCTGGACCGCGCACGCCGCGACCCTGACCCGCCAGCCCCTGCCCGTCGCCATGACCGACGGCGCCGACCCCGCCTTCGTGCCCTGGGGTGACGGGGTCACCGCAGACCGGGTCGACGGCGCCGTCGTCGACTCCCGCCGTGCGCTGTTCCCCCTGCACGGCCTCGACCCCGACGATCCCCGGGACTGACATGCCGGACACGAACGAGACGGACCCCGACCAGGCCGGCACCCCGGCCGGCGGGGACCAGCCCGAAGGCGCCCCGGCCGGTTACCCCCGGCACTGGGAGGCGGACGTCGTCGCCTCGGACGGCGGCATCGTGCACCTGCGGCCGATCCTGCCCACGGACGCGGAGGACATCACCGCGTTCCACAAGCAGCTCTCGGACCGCACCCGCTACCTGCGCTACTTCGGCCCGTACCCGCGGATCCCCCCGCGTGACCTGGAGCGCTTCACCAACGTCGACCACCGCAGGCGGGTCGCGCTGATCGCCCTGCTCGGGGACGAGATCATCGCGGTCGGCCGCTACGAGGGCCTCGGCGAGTCCGATCCCGTGGTGTCCGCCGAGGTGGCCTTCGTCGTGCGGGACGACCACCAGGGCCGCGGGCTCGGCTCGATCCTGCTCGAACACCTGGCCGCGGCCGCCCGGGAGAACGGGCTGTCCCGCTTCGAGGCCGAGGTGCTGGTGGAGAACCACCAGATGGTCCGGGTCTTCCGGGACGCGGGCTACCAGGTCAGCCGGGCCTTCGCCGAGGGCGTGCTGCACCTCGAGTTCGACATCGAGGCCACCGCGAAGTCGCTGGCCGTGCGGGACTCCCGGGAGCAGGCCGCCGAGGCGCGCAGCGTCGCGAACGTGCTGCACCCGACCTCCGTCGCGGTGATCGGGGCGTCCACGGACGAGTCGAAGATCGGCCACGCCGTCCTGTCGCACCTGCTGCGCGCCAACTTCACCGGGCCCGTCTACCCGGTGAACCCGGAGGCGCGCTCCGTCCGGGGGGTCCGGGCCTACGGCTCGGTCACCGACATCCCGGACCACGTCGACCTCGCGGTGGTCGCGGTCCCGGCCTCGGGGATCGACGAGGTCATGGACTCCTGCCTGGCGAAGGGCGTCAAGGCGCTCCTCGTGATCAGCTCCGGGTTCGGGGACGCCGGGGACAGCGGCACGGACGCGGAGCGCAGGCTCGTCGAGGAGGCCCGGGCGCACGGCATGCGGGTGATCGGCCCGAACGCCCTCGGCGTCGCGAACCTCGCCGACGACGTGCGGCTCAACGCCACCCTCGCCCCGGATCTGCCCGGGCGCGGCCGGGTCGGGTTCTTCTGCCAGTCCGGTGCGCTCGGCACGGCGATCCTCGCGAGCGCGAAGGACCGCGGGCTGGGCCTCTCGACGTTCGTCTCCGCAGGCAACCGGGCGGACGTCTCCGGCAACGACCTGCTGCAGTACTGGCAGACGGACTCGGCGACGGACGTCGTGCTGCTCTATCTGGAGACCTTCGGCAACCCGCGCAAGTTCGGCCGGCTCGCCCGGCGGCTCGCCCGGACCAAACCCGTGGTCGCGGTGAAGAGCGGGCGGTACTCGTCGCCGACCCGGCTGCGGGCTCGTTCCGTCCCGATCGACGACGCCAGCGTGCGCGCCCTGTTCGAACAGTCCGGCGTGATCCGGGTCGACACCCTGTCCGAGCTCTTCGACACCGCGCTGCTGCTGTCCTACCAGCCGCTGCCGAAGGGCCGGCGGGTTGCGGTCGTCGGGAACTCGACGGCGCTGAACGTGCTGGTCACCGACGGGCTGCTGGACGAGGACATGACGGTCGCGGGCGATCCCGTCGACGTCGGCGCCGCGGCCACCCCGCAGGAGCTGGCCGCCGCGGTGAACAAGGCGATGGGGGCCGAGGGCGCGGACGAGGCGGACTCGCTCGTCGTCGTGTTCGTCCCGCCGATCGCGACGCCCGGGGCCGCCTACGCCCGCGCGCTGCGCGAGGCCGTCGCGGACACGGGGAAGCCGGTCGTCGCGGTGTTCCTCGCGGTCGAGGGCGTCCCGGACGAGCTGGCCGCGCCGCTCCCGGACGGTTCGCCCGGGCCCGGGTCCGTGCCGAGCTACGCCAGCCCGGAGCGCGCCGTCGTGGCCCTGGCCCGGGTGGCGCGTTACGCCGAGTGGCGCTCGATGCCGGTCGGGGAGTTCGTGACGCCGGAGGGCATCGACACGGACCGGGCCCGGGAGCTCGTCACCCGGCTGGGGTCGGACGAGACCCGCGCGCTCACCGACGAGGAGGCGGTGGAGCTGCTGGCGTGCTTCGGCATCCAGGTCACCGCCTTCCGCAAGGTGCGGGGCGCGGACGCCGCGGCCGCCGCGGCGGACGAGCTCGGCTACCCGATCGCGCTCAAGGCGGTGGGGGACCGGTGGCGGCACCGGACGGACCTCGTCGGGGTCCGGCTGGACCTGGGCTCGGTGGCCGCGGTGCGCCGGGCGTTCGACGACCTGTCCCGGCTCACCGGCCGGGACGAGGTCTACGTGCAGCGGATGGCGCCCAAGGGGACGTCGTGCGTGCTCGAGGTGGTGGAAGACCCGTCGTTCGGCTCGCTCGTGTCGTTCGGGCTCTCCGGGATGGCGACGCAGCTGCTGGAGGACCGGGCGTTCCGGGTCGTCCCGCTGTCGACCGAGGACGCCGCGAGCCTGGTCCGGGCGCCGCGAGCGGCCCCGCTGCTCACCGGCTACCGGGGCAGCGAGCCCGTCCGCCTCGACGCGCTGGAGGACCTGGCGCTGCGGGTCGGCCGAATCGCGGAGGAGCTTCCCGGAGGTGCGCTCCCTCGCCCTGGACCCCGTCCTCGCCAGCCCGGAGGGCGCCTTCGTGACCGGCGCCCGGGTCGTCCTGGGCCCGCCCCCGACCCGGGACGACGCGGGCCCGCGGCGCCTGAGCTGAACTAGCCGTGGCCCGTTCGTTCCCCGCGGCGGAGCGAACGGGCCACTAATGCCGTCCTCAGCGGCGGAAGCCGACCTGGAGGGTGGGCTGGCTGGTGTTCGCGAAGAAGTCGTTGCCCTTGTCGTCGACGACGACGAACGCCGGGAAGTCCTCGACCTCGATCTTCCAGACCGCCTCCATGCCGAGCTCCGCGTACTCGAGCACGTCGACCTTGCGGATGCAGTCCTGCGCGAGCCGGGCGGCGGGGCCGCCGATCGAGCCCAGGTAGAAGCCGCCGTGCGCCGCGCAGGACTCGGTGACCTGCTTGGAACGGTTCCCCTTCGCCAGCATCACCAGCGAGCCGCCCGCCGCCTGGAACTGGGCGACGTAGGAGTCCATCCGGCCCGCCGTCGTCGGGCCGAAGGAGCCGGAGGCGTAGCCGTCGGGGGTCTTCGCGGGTCCGGCGTAGTAGACCGGGTGGTCGCGGAGGTACTGCGGCATCGGCTCGCCGGCGTCGAGCCGCTCGGCGATCTTCGCGTGCGCGATGTCCCGGGCGACGACGAGCGGCCCGGACAGCGACACCCGGGTCTTGACCGGCAGCTGCGAGAGCTGGGCGCGGATCTCCGACATCGGCCGGTTCAGGTCGATCCGCACGACGTCGGCGTCGGCGGAGTCCAGGTGCTCCTCGGTGACGTCCGGCAGGAACCGCGCCGGGTCCCGCTCGAGCTGCTCCAGGAAGACGCCCTCGGTAGTGATCTTGGCCTTGGCCTGGCGGTCCGCGGAGCAGGACACCGCGATCCCCACCGGCAGCGACGCGCCGTGCCGCGGCAGCCGGATCACCCGGACGTCGTGGCAGAAGTACTTGCCGCCGAACTGGGCGCCGATGCCGAAGTTGCGGGTCAGCTCCAGGACCTGCTGCTCCAGATCGGTGTCCCGGATCGCGTGTCCGAGGTCGCTGCCCTCGGTCGGCAGGGTGTCGAGGTACCGCGCGGACGCGAGCTTCGCGACCTTGAGCGTGTACTCCGCGGACATCCCCCCGACGACGACGGCGAGGTGGTACGGCGGGCAGGCGGCGGTGCCGAGCGAGCGGAGCTTCTCGTCCAGGAACGCGGCGAGCTTCTTCGGGTTCAGCAGCGCCTTCGTCTCCTGGTAGAGGAAGGTCTTGTTGGCCGAGCCACCGCCCTTGGCCATCACCAGGAACTCGTACCTGGGCTTCTGCCCGGGCACGGAGTACAGCTCCACCTGCGCCGGCAGGTTGGTGCCGGTGTTCTTCTCCTCCCAGAACGAGAGCGGCGCCATCTGGGAGTACCGCAGGTTCAGCTGGTCGTAGGCCTCGAAGATGCCGCGGGACACGGCCTCCTCGTCGTTCCCGCCGGTCAGGACGGTCTCGGTGCGCTTGCCGACGACGATCGCCGTGCCGGTGTCCTGGCACATCGGCAGCACGCCGCCGGCCGAGACGCAGGCGTTGCGCAGCAGGTCCGTGGCGACGAAACGGTCGTTCCCCGAGGCCTCGGGATCGTCGATGATCGCGCGGAGCTGGGCGAGGTGGGACGGGCGGAGGTGGTGCTGGATGTCCTTGACGGCCTCGCGGACCAGGCCGGTGATGGTGGCGGGGTCGATCTCGAGGAACGTCCGGCCGGCCGCTTCCACGACCTTTCCCGCGGGCAGGTCGAGCTCGCGGTACTCGGTGGCGTCGGGGCCGAGCGGCAGCACGTCGGTGTGGTGGAACTCGGGCATGGGAGAAAACTACCCCGGGCCCGAGGCACCCCCGACGTGATGTGCGGCGGTCACGGGAGGCGCAGTGTGGTCGGGAGGCCGGACCGACCCCCGTCCGGTCCGACCTCCCGGGGACGCACCGCGCGGGCGGGACCCGCCGGTGCGAGGAAGAGGTGAAGCGACCTTGTCGTACGTGCCGGGCCCGGTCAACTCGTTCCTGAGTGAAATCTTGGTGTCGAGCAGCGGGACCGAACGAGCGTACAGACGTAGTGTGAGTCACATGCCTGGATCCATTCTCGGAACCGCGGTGCGCCGCGTCGAGGACCCCGACCTGATCACCGGCAACACCACCTACGTGGGAAACCTCTCGGCGAACGGCAGCATCGAGGGCCTGCTGCACGTGGCCTTCGTGCGTTCCCCGCTCGCCCACGGCCTGGTGACGGGGATCGAGACGGCGGCCGCCGCCGCGGTCGACGGGGTCGTCGCGGTCTACACCGCCGCGGACCTGGGTCTGCCGGCCCACCACGGCCTGATGGTCCTCAACCCGGACCTGCCCCGGCCCCCGCTCGCGACGGACCGCGTCCGGTTCGTCGGCGAGGCGGTGGCGATGGTCGTCGCGGAGAGCAAGGCCGTGGCCGTCGACGCCGCGGAGCTGGTGGAGGTGGACTACGACCCGCTGCCCGCCGTCGTCGACCTGGAGGAGGCCCTCGCGCCCGACGCCGAGCTGCAGTTCCCGGAGCAGGGGTCCAACCTCGCCGCCGGGCTCCGCGACGGGGACAGCGCCGCCGCCCTCGACGGGGCGGAGGTCGTCGTCCGGGCGCGGATGGTGAACCAGCGCCTCGCGGTGGTCCCGATGGAGGGCAACGCGATCGTCGTCGACCCGCGGGGCGACGCGGGTCACGACCTGCTCGTCCACGTCTCGACGCAGATGCCGCACGGCTTCCGGGCACAGCTCGCCGGCATCCTCGGCCTCGACGCCGAGACGGTCCGGGTGATCGCCCCGCACGTCGGCGGCGCCTTCGGCGGCAAGGCCGGGGTGCTCGCCGAGCACACCGCCGTCGTCGGGGCCGCGCGCCGGCTGGGGCGCCCGCTGGCCTGGGTGGAGACCCGTTCCGAGAACCTCGTCTCGATGCCGCACGGCCGATCGCAGGTCGGGTACTACGAGCTCGGGCTGACCCGGGACGGGACGATGACGGGGCTGCGCTGCCGCGTCGTCGGGGACGCCGGCGCCTACGCCGGGTTCGGCGGCGCGCTGCCGCTGCGCATGACCTACGTGATGGCGCCGGGCGTCTACGCCATCCCGAAGGTCGGCTACGACGCCGCGTCGGCCCTGACCAACACCACGCCCGTCGGCGCGTTCCGCGGTGCCGGACGCCCGGAGGCGGCGGCGCACCTCGAGCGGTTGGTGGACATCGCCGCCGTCGAGCTGGACATGGACCCGGTGGAGCTGCGCCGGCGGAACTTCCTGGACCCGTCCTCGTTCCCGCTGACCACGCCGGTCGGCGCGACCTACGACGTCGGGGACTACGACCTGCCGCTGCGCGAGGCGCTGCGCCTCGCGGACTACGAGAAGCTCCGGGAGGAGCAGCAGTCCCGGCGCGAGGCGCAGGACCCGGTGCAGCTCGGCATCGGGATCGCCGTCTACGTGGAGATCACCGCCGGTGGCGGGGGCAGCGAGTACGGCTCGGTGCACGTGCACGCCGACGGCACCGCGACCGTCTCGGCCGGGACGTCCGCGCACGGCCAGGGCCACGCGACGTCGTTCGCGATGCTGGTGTCGGACCGCCTCGGCATCCCCATGGACAGGATCACCTACGAGCAGTCCGACACCGCGACGGTCCCGCGCGGCGGCGGCACGGGCGGTTCGCGGTCCCTGCAGATGGGCGGCTCGGCCGTCGACAAGGCCGCGACCGACGTCCTGGCCCAGGCCCGCAACCGGGCGGCGGCGATGCTCGAGGCGAACATCGACGACGTCGAGCTGACCGACGGCGGCGAGTTCGGCGTCACCGGGGTGCCGACGCCCACGGTCACCTGGCAGCAGGTCGCGAGCGGGGCCGAGGCGGCCGGGGAGACGCTCTTCGCGGGGCTCGACGCCACCCAGGCCGGCGCGACGTTCCCGTTCGGCGCGCACGTGTCCGTCGTGGAGGTCGACACCGATACCGGACGGGTCAGCCCGCGCCGGCACGTCGCCGTCGACGACTGCGGGCGGATCCTCAACCCACTGCTCGTCGAGGGCCAGCAGCACGGCGGGCTGGCCCAGGGCATCGCGCAGGCGCTCTACGAGGAGGTCGTCTACGACGCGGACGGGCAGCCCCTGACCTCGACACTCGCGGACTACCACGTCCCGACCGCCGCGGACCTGTTCCCGTTCGAGGTCGCGACCACCGAGACCCCGACCCACATGAACCCGCTGGGCGCGAAGGGGATCGGTGAGTCCGCGACCGTCGGGTCGACGCCCGCGGTGCAGAACGCGATCGTCGACGCACTGCGGCCGTTCGGGGTGCGACACATCGACCTGCCGTGCACGCCGGAGCGGATCTGGCGGGCGGTCCGGGCAGGGGGTGAGGACCCGTGGCGCGAGCCGCCGGCGATCTTCGACGACCTGCCGCGGCGGGGTGGCGACAGCACCGAGGAGTCCGGGGCGATCTGATCCGGTCCCGGCGCTCGTGCGCGGAAGACGTCGTCGGAACAACGTTGTCCGCGCACGGGCGGCGAAGCCGCACCTGCCCGTTCGGAGGGGGCCGGTTGCCGTGGCCGCCCGCTGTCGGAAGGCTGTGCGGCGCATCACATCGAGCTGGCAGAGACGCCAGAAGGAGCAGCCCCCATGAGCTCAGCCATCGACCAGGTACTCCGGGACGCGGTCGCGGCCGGATCGGTTCCCCAGGCCGTCGCGATCGCGGCGGACCGGGACGGGAACATCCTCTACGAGGGCGGCGCCGGGCCGCGCTCGGTCGGCTCGGACGAGCCGGCGGGCGTCGACACGCACTTCCGGATCGCGTCCATGACCAAGATGGTCGCCACGACGGCCGCTCTGCAGCAGGTCGAGCAGGGGAACCTCGAGCTCGAGGCGCCGATCGACACGATCCTCCCGCAGTTCGCGGACCTGCAGGTCCTCGAGGGCTTCGACGGCGACACCCCCAAGTACCGCCCCGCCGGCTCCCGCGCCACTGTCAAGCAGCTGATCACCCACACGACCGGTCTGAGCTACTGGTTCTGGAACCCGGAGATCGTGGAGTGGGAGCGGGTCACCGGGACCCCGAACGTGCTCACCGGGGACAAGGCGATCTTCACCGCCCCGCTGGTCGCGGACCCGGGGACGAAGTTCGAGTACGGGATCAACACGGACTGGCTGGGTGAGGTCGTCCGCGAGGTCAGCGGGCAGAACCTGAAGGACTACCTCGCCGAGCACGTCCTGGGCCCGCTCGGGATGAACCGGACGTCGTTCACGCCGAGCGAGGCGGACCGCGCCAACCTCGCCGCGGTCCACGTCAAGGGCGAGGACGGCAGCTGGGTCGCCACGGACATCGACTGGTCGACGGCACCGCAGTGGTGGGCCGGGGGCCACGGCCTCTACTCCACCCCGCGGGACTACCTGCGTTTCCAGCTGATGCTGCTCAACAACGGGACGCTGGACGGCGAGCAGATCCTGCAGGCGTCGACGGTCGAGCAGGCGTTCACCAACCAGATCGGCTCGCTGGACTTCCCGACCTACATCCCGACCGGCGACCCGGCGGTCTCCGGGCCGTGGAACGGGCCGCCCGGGATGAAGTGGGGCCACGGCCTGCTGCTCAACACCGTCCAGGAGCCGGGCCTGCGTGCCGCCTACAGCGGGGCCTGGGCCGGGGTGTTCAACAGCCACTACTGGGTCGACCCGGCCTCCGGGGTGACCGGCGCGATCTACAGCCAGTTCCTGCCGTTCATCCCGGCCGAGGCCATGCAGATGTACCAGGACTTCGAGCGGGAGGTCTACCGCCTCTGAGGCACCCCCCGGCGAGTGGCGGCGGACGCCGGAGCGCCCGTCGCCACTCGCCAGGGGTGGGTATCGGGGCGGACGGGGCATATCGCAGACTCCTACCCGTGACGGTGAGGACGAGCGTGGAGCGGACGCGATGAGGCTGGCGACGATCCGGACGGCCGTGGGCACCCGGGCGGTCCGCGTGGACGCGGACACGGCGGTCGAGACCGGCGAGGCGGACCTGCGTGCCCTGCTGTCCCGCGAGGACTGGGCCGCCCACGCCGCCGCGGCGGCGGGCCCGACGCACCCGGTCGAGGGCCTGGACTACGCCCCGCTGGTGCCCTCGCCCGAGAAGATCATCTGCGTGGGACTGAACTACCGGGACCACGTGCTCGAGATGGGCAACCAGCTCCCCGAGTACCCGACGGTCTTCGCGAAGTTCGCCCCCGCGCTGGTCGGCGCGTACGACGACATCGAGCTGCCCACCGTCTCCACCGCGGTGGACTACGAGGCCGAGCTCACCCTCGTCATCGGGCGTCCGGTCCGGGACGCGGACGACGCGACGGCGGCGGCCGCCATCGCCGGCTACACGATCCTCAACGACGTGAGCATGCGGGACTTCCAGAACCGCACCAAGCAGTTCCTGCAGGGCAAGACGTTCGAGCACTCGACGCCGCTCGGCCCGGTCCTGGTGACGCCGGACGAACTGCCCGAGGGTGGCTGGGCCATCTCCAGCAGCCTCGACGGGGAGGTCATGCAGGACTCCACCACGGACCAGCTGGTCTTCGGCGCGGTCGAGCTCGTCAAGTACCTCTCCGCGATCCTCACGCTCAACCCTGGCGACGTCATCGCCACCGGCACGCCCGGCGGCGTGGGGCACGCGCGCAAGCCCCCGCGCTACCTGACCGACGGAACCGAACTGGTCACGTCGATCGCGGGGATCGGCGAGTGCCGCAACACCTGCAGGCTGAAGGCGCGGGCGGGCTCGGCGACGTGAGCCGCACGCTGAAGGAGACCCTGGACTGGGCCGGCGACGGCGCGGCGCACCTGCGTGGACTCATGACGCGCATGGGCGACGAGGCGTTCCGCAAGCCGTCGGCGCTGCCCGGGTGGAGCCGCGCGCACGTGCTGACCCACGTCGCTCGCAACGCCGATGCGCTGATCAACCTCCTCAACTGGGCGAAGACCGGCAAGGAGACACCGATGTACGCCTCCCGCGAGCAGCGGGACGCGGACATCGAGAGCGGTGCGCTGCGTGACGCCGCGGTCATCCGCGAGGACGTCGTGGCGACCTCGGACAGGCTCGCCGTCGCGGTGAAGGCCATGCCCAAGGACGCGTGGAAGGCCATCGTCCGCGACGGGCGGGGCAACCCGATGCCGGTCCAGGACATCGGGTGGCTGCGGGCGCGGGAGATGTGGATCCACTCGGTGGACCTGGACGTCGGCGCGTCGTTCGAGGACTTCCCGGCGCCGATGCTGCGCGAGCTGCTCAGCGACGTCACCCGGTCGCTGTCCGAGCGCCCCGAGACGCCGGCGGTGCGGCTGGTCGCGACGGATCGCGACCAGGTGTGGTCCACCGGTGAGGCGCCCGGCCTGGTGTCCGTGTCCGGCCCGACGGCCGACCTCGCGACGTGGGTCTCCGGCCGCGGTCGTTCGCGCGCGCTGAAGACGGACGACGGCAGCAAGCCACCGGTCATGCCCGCCTGGCTGTAGCGGGCTCAGCTCTGCGGGCCGCGGGTGAGCCGGTCCAGCCGGGACTGGACCTCGTCCAGCCTGGCCTGCAGCAGCGCGACCTCGGCGGCGAGCAGCGCGACCGTCCCCGGCTCGTCGTCCCGGCCCGCCGGGGGCGGTTCGGCCGCCGGTTCGGGGCGGACCGCGACGCCGGAGACGGGCATCCCGGGGATGGGGCCGTCGACCCGCACGTCGATGCCCCCCGCCAGCCGGGAGAAGTCCTCGGGGGTGATCACCGGGCGCAGCGCCGCGCAGCCCGGGCACACCGGGACGAGCCGGCGCCAGCCGACACTGCCCACCCCGGAGTCCGCGAGCAGCTCCGCGGCCCGGCCGCACTCGCAGCGGCCGATCCGGACCGTGCGCACCCGCTGCCGGGCGTAGCGCAGCCCCCGTTCGTAGCGCCGGTAACGTCCGGACACCGCGACCTCGAGCAGCACCGCGCCCCGGTGGTCCGGCTCGCAGGCCAGGTCCCGGGCCGAGGACAGCTCGTGGAAGCAGTAGAACCCGCAGTCGCACCACCGGGACGGGCACGCGTGCCGGGACCCGTGCGCGCACACCGCGTCGTCGACCGTGCGGTAGACGTGGGCCCGGCCGAGCGTCACCCCGCTGTAGCCCGCCACCGTGCCGTCGGCGGACAGCATGGGATACGCGAGCTTGAATCCCGGGAGTGGCTTCTCGGAATGCTCGTGCGGCGTGCGGGCGAAGAGTCCGCCCATCGTGCGGTCCGGGTCAGACCCGGGCGGGGCGAACGGGCTCGGGGGCCTCCTCGAGTGCCGCCACCTCGACCGGGACGGTGACCTTCTCCTCGGGGACGCGCGGCTGGTCGGCCTGCTCGGCCTCCCGGTCGACGGCGAAACCCTCCGCCAGCTTCCTGCCCAACCTCATGACGCCTCCCATGGTTCGGCGAACCGGTGTGTCAAGGCTGACCCGCGGAGCGGCCGTTGTCCAGAGGGCAGAGTGACGACTCTGTTTCCGAGGCTGATCAGCAGCCCGTCGCGTGGGTGTAGCAGGGGAGGGCGGGTTCGGCCGGGAGCGGGGTCGTCGGCCGGTTGCCGGCGACGTCCAGGCGCCGCGTCCCGTCCGTCAGTTCGGCCCGGGTGATCCCGCGGGCGTCGATCCGCCCGCAGCCCTGCGTTCCGGCGCGCGCGACGTCCGCCGGTCCCGGATTCTGCAGCGCGTCCACGACGAGGGCGAGCGCCACGGCGTCCGACGTGCCGAGGGCGACGTGGTCCACCGGGCGGCCGGGGCAGAGGTCCTGGACCGCGACGTTGACGACCGTGCCGCCGCCGGGCTCGCCGACCGGCAGCGCCGAGGCCGCCGGGGTGGGGGTGACGACGGCGTCCGTGGCCGAGGTGACGACGGTGTAGTCGATCCCGGGGAACGTCCGCAGTCCGGAGTTGAGCGCCGCGAGGAACTCCGAGCCCGCGCGCTGCTGCCACCGGGCGGCGCTGCAGGTGTCGGTGCAGGCGGTCGCCAGGGGCGCCGCGCCCTCGGTTGGCGGGCCGAGCGCGACGACGTCGGACACCAGCGGGCGCAGGTCCGGCCAGAACCGCAGCGCCCAGCGGATCACGACGCCGCCCTGGCTGTGCCCGACGACGGCGACCTTCCGCCCGGAACGCTCGGCGATCGACCGCACGGCGTGCGCGACGTACTCGCCGCGCACCGCGATGTCGGCGTTGTTGTGGTCGGGGGCGACGGACACGCAGGTCGGAATGTCCCGGGTGGCGAGCACCGGCTCGACGCCCCAGTCGAAGGCCTCGTCCGGGTCCGCACCGGTGCCGGACAGCAGCAGGACCGGGTCGACGGAGGCGCCGTCGACCGCCGGGGTGCAGGTCAGGCTCGCGTCGAGCAGGTCCTGCGGGACGGAGAACGCGGGACCCGCCCGGTCGACCGGCGCCCACCGGGCGGGCTGCGGCTCCGCGGTGGCCGCAGTGGTCGTGGGCGGGCGCGCCGGGGCGGCGGCGACGGTGGCGCCCGTCGTCGCGACGTAGACGCCGAGCAGGAGCGCGAGCGCGACGACGACCACCGAGACGAGCCGGACGACGGGCTGGGCGGACATCGGGGGGCTCCGTGGGGGTCGGAGTTGGGGCGGCCGGGGCGGGCCCACGGTAGCGCGTGATCTCCGGCCCGTGCCCTTGCCCGGCCGCGCTCCTATCCTTCGCCCGTGGTGACCCCGCGAACAGCCCGCCCCGACTTCGCCGCCGTCCGGGCCGAGTTCGACCTCCCCGCGTCCTTCCCGCCCGACGTCCTGGCCGAGGCGTCGGCCGTCGAGCCGGTCACGGCCGGTCCGGACCGGGTCGACGCCACGGACCTCGAGCTGGTAACGATCGACCCGCCGGGCTCGAAGGACCTGGACCAGGCGGTCGGGATCGCGCGCACGGGGCAGGGCTTCGTCGTGCACTACGCGATCGCGGACCTGGGCGCGGTCGTCGAACCCGGGGGCGCGCTCGACGCCGAGGTGCGCCGCCGCGGGCAGACCCTCTACCTCCCGGACGGCTCGGTCCCGCTGCACCCGCCGGTGCTGTCCGAGGGGGCGGCGAGCCTGCTGCCGGACGGCGACCGCCCGGCCGTGCTCTGGCGGATCACCCTCGACGAGGCCGGCGAGGCCCGGGACGTGCAGGTCCGCCGCGCGATGGTCCGGTCCCGCGCGCGGCTGGACTACGCGGGCGTGCAGGCCGACGTCGACGCCGGGTGCCCGCTGCCCGTCGCCCTGGCCGCCCTGCCGGAGCTGGGTCCGCTGCGGCGCGCGCTGGCCGTCGGCCGCGGCGCGGTCGAGCTGGAGCTGCCGGAGCAGGAGGTCGTCCGCAGCGGCGACGGGTGGACCGTCGAGGTGCGGCGGCGGAGCGCCGTCGAGGACTGGAACGCGGAGATCTCGCTGCTCACCGGCATGTGCGCGGCCAGGATGATGCTCGACGCGGGGGTGGGCCTGCTGCGGACGTTGCCGGTGCCGGATCCCGCCGACGTCGCCGCGCTGCGCCGGACCGCGCTGGGGCTCGGGGTCGCGTGGCCGGAGGGCGCGACTCCCGCGGAGGTCCTGGCCGGTCTGCGTTCGCCGGCGTCCGGGGACGGCTCGGCCCCCGCGCTCGCCCTCCGCCGCGCGGCCACCTCGCTGCTGCGGGGTGCGGGGTACAGCTGGTTCGGTCCCGGTCAGGCTCCGCCGGAGGACCCCGGCCACGGGGGCATCGGGGCGCCGTACGCGCACGTCACGGCCCCGCTGCGGCGGCTCGGTGACCGGTTCGGCAGCGAGCTCTGCCTGGCGATCGCGGCGGGCGAGGACCCGGCGCCCTGGCTGCTCGATGCCCTCCCGACGTTGCCGGGTCTCCTCTCCGCCTCGGAGGCGCGGGCGGGCCAGGTCGAGCGCGCCTGCATGGATCGCACCGAGGCCGGCCTGCTCGCGGACCGGGTGGGCGAGGAGGTCGAGGTGATCGTGCTGCGGGCCGAGCCGGGCGAGGTCTACCTGCCGGAGCCGCCGGTCATGGCCCGCTGCGAGGGCACGCTGAAGGCGGGCGGGACGGTCGGGGTCCGGCTCGTCGAGGCCGACCCGGCGACCGGCCGCGTCCGGTTCAGCGCAGGTACGTGACGGGGAGCGGGACCTCCGGGCGAGGGGCGGGGGCCGGACCGGCCGGCGTGCCGAGGTAGACCCAGGCCGTCACGGTCTCCTCCGCGGTCAGGCCCAGGTGCGCGCGGACCTTCGGGGCATCGCCGTACCAGCCCGTCCGCCAGATCGCGCCGAACCCGGCCACGGCCGCGGCCAGGACGAGCCCGTGGGCGACGGCCGCGGCGGACGCATGCTGCTCCCACTGCGGGACCTTCGCGTGCGCCACCGGCGACGCCACGACCACCACGACCAGCGGCGCCCGCAGCGGCTTGGTCCGGCTGTGCTCCAACTGCTCCGGGGTGGCCTCCGGCGCCCGCTCGGCGTGGGCCGCGGCGAACGCCTCGCCGAGCGGGCCGCGCGCGGACTCGTCGACGACGACGAACCGCCAGGGCCGCAGCCGTCCGTGGTCGGGCGCGCCGGCGGCGACGGCGAGGAGCTCGGCGAGCTCGCCGGGTCCCGGGGCGGGCGCGACCAGCCGGGGACGCGAGCGGCGCTCACGCAGCGCACGTAGGAGATCGCGATCCGTCACGGCGTCAACCCCTTTCACCCTGTTTCCTCGGACACGGCCCGTCGTGGTTCCGGTGAGGCTAGCCTTTCTCCGGCGACGCCGCCGTCCCGCTCCGGTGGCGTCGGCGGCGAGCCCAGTTCCGAGTGATCCAGCACTACACCGAGCGGAGGAGCCGTGGCGGGAGATCCCGACGGCGTGCGGTTCGGCATCGAGCACGAGCTCGCCTTCCTGCGCGACGACGGGGTGTTCGCGGACTTCACGAACACCACGTTCACCGAGCTGCAGGACATCGTCGACGCGTTGCCCGAGGACCCGGCGGACTATCCGGGCCTGCGCGTCGGGGACCAGGGGATCAAGCTCAAGCGCTGGTACGTCGAGGGGTTCGAGCGCTTCGACGAGGGGGGCCGGCTGCTCCGGTGCGACCCCAAGGGCATCGAGGTGCGGACCCGTATCCACACCTCGATCGACGACGCGGTGGCCGCGCTCGAGCGGGACGTCGCCGCCCTGGAGGACGAGGCGCTGGCCCGCGGGCTGGTGCCGTTCGCGATCGGCTTCAACCCCGTCCGCTCGGCCTACCCGATCGTCCCGGAGCTCAACGAGTGGGAACGTGTGCACCGGACCGGCTCGCCGGAGGAGCGCACGGCGCACCTGCACATGGTGACCCACGGGCCGGACCTGAACCTCTCCTTCCCGGACATGGACGCGGCCGGGCTGGTCGACGCCGCCGCGAAGCTCACGTTCTACAGCCCGTTCCTCGTGCCGCTGTCGTTCTCCTCGCCTTTCCGGGACGGGCGACCGTGGGGAGGGCTCTCCGCGCGGACGGCGATCCGTACCGGCGCCCGGCCCGCCGCGATGGCGTTCCTCGCCGGTGCCGAGGGACAGATCGCGTCGGACCCGTCGTTGACGCAGGTCGCGCGGCTGCCCGCGGAGATCGGCCGCATCGAGTTCAAGGCCTTCGACGCGTGCGCCGACCCCGCGCTCTACGGCGAGCTGCTCAGCCTGCTCACCGGCCTGCTCCTCGACGACACGCTGCTCGGCCGCCGGATCACCCCGGACGCGGCAGTGCACCGGCAGGTCGCGATCGCCGGGCTCCGGGACCCGGAGGTGCACGTGCGCACCGGCGAGCTGATCGACGCCGCGGAGCGGGCGCTCGCGGAGCGGCCGGAGGACCTGGACCGGCTCGTCGGGCTGCGGGAGCGGTGGGCGGCCCGGGAGTGCCCGGCGACGGAGATGCTCGCGCGCTACGAGTCCGGGGACCCGGGAGTGCGCCTGCGGGCCCACCTCACCTGAGCCCCGTCGAGCCCCCGACCCGCACGGCCCGAGCCCCCGACTCGCGCGGTCCCAGATCGCGACTCGCGCGGTCCCAGATCGCGACTCGCGGAGTTCGGGACGGGAGCCCCGCGAGTCGCGCCGTGGAGCCGCGCGAGTCGGGCCGTGGAGCCGCGCGAGTCGGGGTCTGGCGCGGCTCAGGAGTACGAGTGGTCCGAGTCCGGGTACTCGCCGCCCCGCACCTCGGCGCCGAAGCGGCGGGCGGCGTCGAGGAGGATCCCGCCGACGTCCGCGTAGGGCTTCACGAACCGCGGCTTGCGGCCCCGGTTCATCCCGGCCATGTCCGACCAGACCAGCACCTGCGCGTCGCAGTCCGGGCCGGCGCCGATGCCGACCGTCGGGATGTGCAGCTCGGCGGTGACCCGCTTCGCGACGTCCGCCGGCACCATCTCCAGGACGACCGCGAACGCGCCCGCCTCCTGCAGCGCCAGGGCGTCCTCGACGAGCCGGTCCCCGGCCTCGCCCCGGCCCTGGATCCGGAACCCGCCGAGCGCATGCTCGCTCTGCGGGGTGAAGCCGAGGTGCGCCATGACCGGGATCCCGGAGCCGGTCAGGGCCTCGACCTGCGGGACGAACCGCGCCCCGCCCTCGAGCTTGACGGCGTGCGCGCCGCCCTCCTTCAGGAACCGGAACCCGGTCTCCAGGGCCTGGCCGGGGGAGATCTGGTAGCTGCCGAACGGCAGGTCCGCAACGACGAGGGCGCTCTTCGCGTTCCAGGCCACGGCCCGGACCAGCGACATCAGCTCGTCGACGGTCACCGGGAGGGTGTTGTCGTAGCCGAACACGTTGTTCCCGGCCGAGTCCCCGACGAGCAGGACCGGGATCCCGGCCTCGTCGAAGATCTCCGCGGAGTAGCGGTCGTAGGCGGTGAGCATCGGCCAGCGCTCGCCGCGCTGCTTCATCTCCAGCAGATGGTGGATCCGGACGCGCTTGGGCCGCGCGGCCGTCCGGTAGGGGGCTTCCTCCACGGGGGCAGCCTTGTCGTTCGCAGACGTCATCGTCCGTCCTTCCCTGCCTCGAGGCCCGCTCGGCGGGTCCCCGGGTCGTTGCGGGTAGTGCGGGCTCCTCGCGGAGCTGGCGCTGGAAGCCTGACACCCGCGGCGGCGCGATCCCAGCGTCGGCGACGTACTTCACAGCGGCGGGTGACCCTTCGGCCGGAAGCCGCCGGGTCACGATCCGGCGCGCCCGGAGTGCGCTCCGCGCGCACGCTGGCATGCTGACGGGGTGTTGTCTCGCCGTCGCTCGTCGCCCTGGATCTTCGCGGTCTCGCTCGGAGCGGTCGCGGCGGTGCTCGCCGCCGCGTGCGGCTCCTCCGCCACCACCACCCGGAGCACCCCGGTCAACGAGGTCGCCGCCTCCGATGCGCCGACCCCGGACCTGGCCCGCTACTACGGCCAGCAGCTGTCCTGGGGTTCGTGCAGCCCCTTCTCGAAGACCCAGGACAGCGCACAGCCGTTCGCGGATCCGAAGTACGACTGCGCGTACCTCGAGGTCCCGCTCGACTACGCGAAGCCGGACGGGGACACCGCGAAGCTCGCGGTCATCCGGCAGAAGGCCACCACCGGGCCCAAGATCGGTTCGCTGCTGTTCAACCCGGGCGGGCCGGGCGGCTCGGGCACCGAGTACCTGCCGGCGGTCAGCAAGCAGGTCGGCACGGGGACGCTCGCGCAGCGCTTCGACCTGGTCGGGTTCGACCCGCGCGGCGTGAGCGCCAGCACTCCGCAGCTCGACTGCCTCACCGACAAGGAGCAGGACGAGGAGCGGATCAAGGTCTTCGCGGATCCGTCGCCCGCCGGGGTCGCGGCCGCCGAGGCGGACGCGAAGTCCCAGGCGGACCGCTGCTCCGCGCGGATGGGGAACCAGGTGCTCGCCAACGTGGGCACCCGGGACGTCGTCAAGGACCTCGACGTCCTGCGGACCGCCCTGGGTGACGAGAAGCTCAGCTTCTACGGCTACTCCTACGGCACCCAGATCGCCTCGGCCTACGCGGAGGCCTTCCCGCAGAACGTGCGCGCGCTGGTGCTCGACGGCGTCGTGGACCCGCGGCAGGACTACGTCGAGTCCTCGATCAAGCAGGCGGCAGGTTTCCAGCAGGCGTTCGACGCGTTCGCGAAGTGGTGCACGACCCAGGCCAACTGCCCGCTCGGCACGGACCCGGCCCGCACCACGCAGACGTTCAACGCGCTGGCCCAGCGGCTCATCACCACGCCGATCCCGTCCGGCGACCCGGCGCGGCCGCTCGGCTTCAACGACGCCGTCCTCGGCGTGACACAGGCGTTGTACGTGCGCCAGCTGTGGCCCGCGCTCGCCCAGGGGATCTCCGGCATGGCCACGAACGACGGCGCCCTGCTGATGACGCTCGCGGACATCTACTACTCGCGCGGCGCGGACGGCAAGTACTCGAACTCGATCGAGGCCTTCACCGCGATCAGCTGCGTGGACAGCGGCGGGGTGAGCGACCCGGCCCGGGTCAAGCAGCTCACCGACGGCGTCTACGCGGCCGCCCCGTACCGCGCCACCGGCAAGGGCCCCGTCGAGGCCCGGGAGACGTGCGCGTTCTGGCCGGTCCCTCCGACGTCGACGCCGCACACGCCGCACGCGCCGGGCATCCCGCAGACGATGGTCGTGTCCGTCACCGGTGACCCGGCGACGCCGTACCAGGCGGGCGTCGACGTCGCGAAGGACCTCGGCAGCACCCTGATCACGGTGAACGGCACCCAGCACACCGCGGGTCTGCAGGGCACGAAGTGCATCGACGACAAGCTGACCGCCTACCTGGTGGATCCGGCCACGAAGCAGCAGCCGGCGACGTGCACGGTCGCGGCCTGATGGACGCGGGATGCGCGGATCACCGGCCGGGTGAGTGGTTCGTGCACGTCGAGCAGCGACGAAACATTGATGTAACACGGCGTTCCTAGGCTCCCTGTCCATGGACCGCCAGCAGGAATTCGTGCTGCGCACGCTCGAGGAACGCGACATCCGATTCGTTCGGCTGTGGTTCACCGACGTGCTCGGCTACCTCAAGTCGGTGGCGGTTGCCCCCGCGGAGCTCGAGGGGGCGTTCGCCGAGGGCATCGGCTTCGACGGCTCCGCCATCGAGGGCTTCGCGCGCGTCTACGAGTCGGACATGGTCGCGCGCCCCGATCCGTCGACGTTCCAGGTGCTCCCCTGGGAGACCGCCAGCGGTGAGCACTACTCGGCGCGCATGTTCTGCGACATCGCCATGCCGGACGGATCGCCGTCCTGGGCGGACCCGCGGCACGTCCTGCGCCGCGCGCTGAGCAAGGCCGGCGAGGCGGGCTTCACCTGCTACGTCCACCCGGAGATCGAGTTCTACCTGCTGCGGGACCTGCCCGCGGACGGCACCCCGCCCGTCCCCGCGGACTCCGGCGGCTACTTCGACCAGGCGAGCCACGACGTCGCCCCGCACTTCCGGCGCAACGCGATCGAGACGCTGGAGTCGATGGGCATCTCGGTGGAGTTCAGCCACCACGAGGGCGGCCCCGGCCAGCAGGAGATCGACCTGCGCTACGCGGACGCGCTCACCATGGCGGACAACATCATGACCTTCCGCTACGTCGTGAAGGAGGTCGCGCTCACCCAGGGCGTGAAGGCCTCCTTCATGCCGAAGCCGTTCACCGAGCACGCGGGCTCGGCCATGCACACGCACTTCTCCCTCTTCGAGGGCGACCGCAACGCCTTCCACGACCCGACCGACCCCTACGAGCTGTCCGAGACCGGCAAGGCCTTCGTCGCCGGCGTGCTGCGGCACGCGCGCGAGATGAGCGCGGTCACGAACCAGTGGGTGAACTCCTACAAGCGGCTGATCACCGGGGGCGAGGCCCCGACGGCCGTCTCCTGGGGGCACGCGAACCGGTCCGCGCTGGTGCGGGTGCCGATGTACTCGCCCGGGAAGTCGTCGACGCGGCGGGTGGAGGTGCGGACGCTGGACAGCGCCTGCAACCCCTACCTCGCGTTCGCGGTGATCCTGGGCGCCGGCCTCACCGGCGTGCAGAAGGGCTACGAGCTGCCCGTCGCCACCGAGGACGACGTCTGGTCGCTCACCGAGACCGAGCGGCGCGCGCTGGGCTACGAGGCGCTGCCGCAGAACCTCACCGAGGCGCTGTCGGCGATGGAGCACTCGGAGCTCGTCGCCGAGATCCTCGGCGAGCACGTCTTCGACTTCTTCCTGCGCAACAAGCGCGCGGAGTGGGACGCCTACCGCCGCAACGTCACGCCCTACGAGCTTCTCGACGTACCTCCCGGTGCTGTGACCCTGTGCGTGGAGGTCGGCGCCCTGGCGCCGACCTCCACGCACGAGTGGGTCAGCGCGGGTCGCGGAGGAAGTCCATCCCTGCCCGCAGGGCGGCGACCCCGTCGATCGTCGACGTCCCGAGGGTGCGCACGTCCGCGTCCGTCGTCCCCGCCGTCGTCTCCCGGACGGCCGCACGCAGCTCCGCCGCGACGTCGCAGAGCTGACCGGTCCACGCCGCGGCCTCCGGCAGGGCGGCCTCGACGCGGGCGGGGTCCGGGTCGTCCTGCAGACTCCGCAGGTACGTGTCCAGGCCCGCGGCGAGCCGCCGGAGCTCCAGGTACTGGTCCTGGACGGTCGCGGAGACGAGCGTGTGTTCCTCGGCCCGGGCGAACTGGCGTTCCGTCGCGGCGACGGCGGCGCCGAGCCGACGCCGCAGGTCGACGGCCCGGCGCTGCGGGCCCTCGGGCAGGCGCAGGGCCGCGAACTCGGTGCGGGCCCGGTCGAGGCGGTGGGACTGTGCGTCCGCGAAGGACCGCGCGCGCCGCCAGACCCGGCGCAGCACGAACGCCAGGACCAGCGCGAACACCAGCAGCACACCCCCGAGGACCGCGAGCGCGGTCGGGCTCAGCAGGAGCTGGAAGAGGATGTCCCTCCCGGGCAGGTCACCGTCCACGTCGCCCAGGATACGGACCTACCGGACACCGGCGGTGAAACTGCACTGATCGACGCGAACCGGTGGCTCGGCGGCTGCCCGCCGAGGCCCGGTTCGCCGAGCGGTCCGCTCTCTAGTCTCGGGCACGTGGAGGAACTCACGGTCACCCTCGAACGCTGGACCGGCCCCTGGCCCGACGACGACCCGGACGCCAACTTCAAGGCCGAGGTCGCGGACTACACCCGCCTGGACCCCCTCGAGACGCTGCGCGGGCTCAGCGCGCACACCGGCATCCCGATCGGTGCGCTCGTCCGCTACGTCCTGGCGCGCTTCGCGACGACCGGTTCCGGCGGCCTGCTCGAGCTCGGGCCCGCGATGGTGCACCGGCTCTGGGCGCCGATCGCCGAGGCCGAGGAGGCGGGCACCGACGACGCCCGCCTCGCGGCCTACCGGGCGCTGTCCGCGCAGCTGAGCTGGCTGCGGTTCCCGCTCCTCGAACCCGACACCTACCCGAACGCTCCGTAACGCCCCGTCATCCGGCAGTATCTTCGACATCGTGGCGGAACGCACCGGAACGTCCCTGGCCCGGCTCGGACTCACCGAACCGTGGGCCGAAGCCACGGTGCAGGATCTCGGCTGGTGGGCGACGGACCGGCCGGTCACCGGCGCGGCGGACGTCATGTGGGCCCTGGCCCGCAGCCCCGACCCGGACCTGGCCCTGCGCCAGGTCGAGCGGCTCGCGAAGGCGGCCCCGGACTGGAAGGCGATCGACCGGGAGCTCCGCGCGGACGTCGGCCTGCGCGGGCGGCTGTTCGGGCTGCTCGGAGCGTCGACCGCGCTCGGGGACCACCTGATCGCCAACCCGGACCGCTGGTCCCTGCTCGCCGACGGCCCCACCCGCCAGGACCCGCCCCCGGACCTCGAACGGCGCACCGCGAACCTGCTGCGTGCCGTCGGCGCCGATCCGGCGCTCCCGCCCGCCGGTTCCCCGGGCGGGGCGCGGGCCCAGCTCACCGGGGCCGCCGCCGTCGCCGCCCTGCGGACGGCCTACCGCGACGAGCTGCTCGGCCTCGCCGGCGCGGACCTGGCCGCGGTCGGCGAGCCGTCCCTGCCGGTCATGGAGGTCGACGAGGTCGCCTCGCAGCTCGCGGACCTGGCCTCGGCCGCGATGCGCGCCGCGCTCGCCGTCGCAGTGGAGGAGACCCAGCCCGACGACGACGTCCGGTTGGCGGTCATCGGCATGGGCAAGTGCGGCGGCCAGGAGCTGAACTACGTCAGCGACGTCGACGTGATCTTCGTCGGCGACGGCGACCTGCAGAGCGCGACGAAGATCGCGAGCCGGGTCATGCGGATCGCGGGGGAGGCCTGCTTCGAGGTCGACGCCAACCTGCGCCCCGAGGGCCGGCAGGGCGCGCTGGTCCGCACGTTGGACGGGCACGTGAGCTACTACAAGCGGTGGGCCAAGACCTGGGAGTTCCAGGCCCTGCTCAAGGCGCGGCCGATCGCCGGGGACCCGGACCTCGGCCGGCAGTACGTCGAGGCCGTGGCGCCGATGGTGTGGAGCTCAGCAGACCGCGCGGACTTCGTGGTGGACGTGCAGGCGATGCGCCGCCGGGTCGAGGAGCACGTGCGGCCGGACCTCGCGGAACGCGAGCTGAAGCTCGGCCGGGGCGGGTTGCGGGACGTCGAGTTCGCCGTCCAGCTGCTGCAGCTGGTGCACGGCCGAACGGACGAGACGTTGCGGTCGCCGTCGACGCTGGACGCCCTCGCGGCGCTCGCGAACGGCGGCTACGTCGGGCGGGACGACGGCGCCAACCTCGCCGCCTCCTACCGCTTCCTGCGGCTGCTCGAGCACCGGCTGCAGCTGCAGCGCATGCGCCGCACCCACCTCCTGCCCGCCCCCGACGACACGGACGGGCTCCGCTGGCTCGCCCGCGCCGCGCGGCTGCGCCCGGACGGGCGGCACGACGTGGTCGGCGTGCTGGTGGCGGAGTGGACGCGCAACGCGCGCCGGGTCCGCAGGCTGCACGAGAAGCTGTTCTACCGGCCGCTGCTCGCGGCCGTCTCCCGGCTGCCCGCGTCCGCCGTCCGGCTGTCCGAGAAGGCCGCGGTCGCGCGGCTGGGGGCACTCGGCTGGGCCTCCCCGGAGGGCGCGCTCGGGCACCTGAGGGCGCTGACGAGCGGGGTCTCGCGGGCCGCGTCGATCCAGCAGACACTGCTCCCGGTGCTCCTCGACGAGCTGGCCGTCAGCCCGGACCCCGACCGCGGGCTGCTGGCCTACCGCCGCGTCTCCGAGGCGCTCGCCAGCACGCCCTGGTACCTGCGGCTGCTGCGCGACGAGGGCGCGGTGGCGCAGCGGCTGATGCAGCTCCTCGGGACGTCGGCGCTGGTCCCGGACCTGCTGACCCGGGCGCCCGAGGTGCTGCGGATGCTCGCCAGCCCGAACGCCGGGCAGGCGGACGAGTTGCAGCGGGACCCGGCGGAGGTCGCCGCCTCCCTGCGCGCGACCGTCGCCCGCCAGCCCGACTTCACCGCGGCGGTCGCCAGCGCGCGCTCGCTGCGCCGGCACGAGATGCTGCGCGTGGCGTGTGCGGACCTGCTCGGGCTGCTGTCGGTCGAGCAGGTGTGCGCGGCGCTCAGCTCGGTCTGGGTCGCCGTGCTGCAGGCGACGCTGGACAGTGCGATCAAGTCCGTCGCGGCGGGCGGTCACGTCCCGGCGCGGATCGCGGTGATCGGGATGGGCCGGCTCGGCGGGGCGGAGCTGGCGTACGGCTCCGACGCGGACGTCCTGTTCGTGTGCGAGGCGGACCCCGCCGATCCGGAGGCCGACCCGCAGGAGGCGGACCGGGACGCGGTGAAGTTCGCGACGACCGTCGTGGAGACCGTGCGCCGCGGCCTCGGCTCGCCGAGCCCGGACCCCGCGCTGGTCGTCGACGCGAACCTCCGGCCCGAGGGCCGGTCGGGGCCGCTGGTGCGGACCCTGGCGTCGTACCGCGAGTACTACGCGCGCTGGAGCGAGCTCTGGGAGGCGCAGGCGCTGCTGCGCGCCGACCCGGTCGCCGGGGACGCGGACCTGGGCCGGCGGTTCATCGAGCTCGTCGACCCGATCCGGTACCCCGCCGACGGGCTCGCCGAGAAGTCCGTGCTGGAGATCCGCCGGATCAAGTCCCGGGTCGACGCCGAGCGGCTGCCCCGCGGCGCGGACCGCGGCACCCACACCAAGCTCGGGTACGGCGGCCTCGCGGACGTCGAGTGGACCGTGCAGCTCCTTCAGCTGCAGCACGCGGGAGATGTCCCGGAGCTGCGCACGACCTCCACGCTCGAGGGGCTGCGGGAGGCCGCCGAGGCCGGCCTGATCAGCAAGGACGACGCCGCGGAGCTCCGGGCGGGCTGGGAGATGGCGACCCGGGCGCGGAACGCGATCATGCTCGTCCGCGGGAAGCCGGGGGACCAGCTGCCCCGGTCGGGCCGGGAGCTCGCCGCGATCGCCGCGTCCCTGGGCTACCCCGCGGACGGGGACCCGGGCGTCTTCCTCGACGACTACCGCCGGGCCACCCGGCGCGCCCGCAGCGTCGTCGAACGGGTCTTCTACGGCTGGTGACCCCTGTGCGCGCGGAGCCTCGCTAGAACGAGGCTCCGCGCGCACGACCCCGGGTGAACTGGGGAAACGCGCGCTCAGCAGTTGCAGACGCAGCAGTTGCCATTGAGGAGATCGAGCCGGGCCACGGCGGCCGCGTCGTACCGGCGGTAGCCGGAAGGACTCCTGTGAGGTCGAGCCCCGCAGACCGTGGGAACCGGGATTGGGCACACTGGACGACGTGCCACCGCTGATCGAAAACCTGTCGGACGCGTTCACGGGCGCGTTCGACCAGCTGTCCGCGCGCCCGGCGGAGCTGGCGGCCGCGGCGATCGCGCTGGCAGTCGTGCTGGTGCCGCTGAGCTGGCGGATGACCCGCACCGTCGTGACGATCGCACACGAGGGCGGGCACGCGCTGGTCGCGGTCCTGGTCGGGCGCGGGCTCACCGGGATCCGGCTGCACGCGGACACCTCCGGGGTCACCCATTCGACGGGCGCGGGACGCGGCCCGGGTGTCGTCCTGATGTTCCTCGCGGGCTACGTCGCGCCGCCGCTGCTCGGGCTCGGCGGCGCCGCGCTCGTCGCCACCGGCAACACCCGGGCTCTGCTGTGGGTCGCACTCGCGCTGCTCGTCGCGACCCTGATCCAGATCCGCAACGCGTTCGGCGCGCTCGCCGTGCTGGTCACCGGGGGAGTCCTGGGACTCGCCGCGGTCTGGGCGCCGCCGGACGTCCGCGCCGGGTTCGCCGCCGCGCTCTGCTGGTTCCTGCTGTTCGGGGGTGTCCGGGCGGTCCGGGAGCTGCAGCGCTCCCGACGCCGCACCCGTCGGCACGGCCGCAGGGGCAGTTCGGACGCGGACCAGCTGGCGGGTCTGACGGGGATCCCGGGGGGAATGTGGGCGGCGCTGTTCTGGTTCGTCGGGACGGCGGCGACGGTCACCGCCGCCTGGGTCCTGCTGTTCTGAACGGGGCCCTCGACCACCACGGAGGACATCCATGCCCGAGGACTTCAACGCCCGCGTCATCCGCGAGTTCCGCGAGAACGACGGCAAGGTCGGCCCGCCCTTCGAGGGCGCGCCGATGATCCTGCTGCACCACGTCGGCGCCAAGTCCGGCGCCGAGCGCGTGACCCCGCTCATCTACTTCCCCGAGCCGGACCACTACGTCATCGTCGCCTCCGCGGCGGGCGCGCCGTCGCACCCGGCCTGGTACCACAACCTCAAGACCACGCCGGACGTCACCGTCGAGCTCGCCACGGACTCCGGGGTGGACACCTTCACCGCGCACGCCGAGGAGATCACCGGCGACGAGCGGGACGCGCAGTGGGACAAGATCGTCGGCCTCAACCCGGGCTTCGGCGACTACGCGAGGAAGACCGAGGGCATCCGCACGATCCCGCTCATCGCACTGACCCGCGCCGCCTGACGGGCCTCGGGCATGGTGTGTGTCACACCGTGCCCTTCTCGCCGCCTTCCGGGCGGGAGGGCTCAGGAGATTCTCAGCGGTGATCGCGGAAGACTCGGACGAGCACTGTTGAATCGGGCTCCCGTTCCCGTTCCGGAAGGCCCGCCACATGACCTGGCTCGCCCGGCTCAGCCTGCGCAACCGCGCCGTCGTCGGGCTGGCCACCGTCCTGCTCGTCGTGTTCGGCGTGCTCAGCACCACCTCGTTGCGCCAGGAGCTCTTCCCGTCGCTGGACGTGCCGGTGGCCACCGTCGCCACCACGTACCAGGGCGCCTCGCCGGAGGCGGTCGAGGAGCAGGTCACCACGCCGATCGAGCAGGCGGTCGGGCGGATCACCGGGGTCACCGGCACCACGTCGACCAGCACGAACGGCTCGTCGGTGGTCACGCTGAACCTCGAGTACGGCACGAACACCGACGACCTGACCTCCCAGCTCCAGCGCGCCGTGCAGGGGCTGGCGCTGCCCACCGGGGTCACCCCGCGGGTCGTCACCGGCGGGATCGGGAACATCCCGGTCGTCCAGCTCGCGGTGTCGTCGAACCTCCCGCAGGAGCGCGTGGCGGACATCCTCCGGACGGACGTGCAGCCACTGCTGGCCGGCGTCGACGGGGTCTCGGACGTGACGCTCACCGGGATCACGACGTCCCAGGTCACCCTCACGCTCGACCCCGCCGAGGCGGCCGCCCGGGGCGTCTCCATGCAGGGGATCTCCACGTTGCTGCAGGCCAACGGCGTGCGTGTGCCCGCAGGCCAGCTCTCCCCGGACACGAACCCGCTGACCGTCGAGGTCGGCACCCCGATCACCTCGGTCGAGGCGCTCGCGGACCTCTACCTGAGCTCGCCCGGCGGCCCGGTCCGGCTCGGTGACGTCGCCACGGTCACCGAAGCGCCCGCGCCCGCCACCGGCTACACCCGCACCAACGGCGTGCCCAGCGTCGGCGTCGGCGTCGTCAAGGCCGAGGACGCCAACACCGTCGCCGTCTCCCACGACGTGCAGGCCCTGCTGCCCCGCATCGCAGACACCCTCGGCGGAGCGGCGCAGAACGCGCAGGTCACGGTGGTGTTCGACCAGGCGCCGTTCATCGAGCAGTCCGTCGAGGACCTCACCACCGAGGGCCTGCTCGGGCTCGCGTTCGCCATCATTGTGATCCTGCTGTTCCTGCTGTCCGTGCGCGCGACGCTGGTGACGGCGGTGTCCATCCCGCTGTCCGTGCTGATCGCGATGATCGTGCTGGACCTGACGGGCGAGACGCTCAACATCCTCACCCTCGGCGCGCTCACCGTGGCCATCGGCCGCGTGGTGGACGACTCGATCGTCGTCATCGAGAACATCTCGCGGCACCTGAGACCCGGCCTGCCGAAGGCCGCCGTCGCGCGCACGGTGATCCGTGCCGTCCGGGAGGTCGCCGGCGCGATCACCGCGTCCACGGTCACCACGGTGGCGGTCTTCGCCCCGATCGGCCTGGTCGGCGGCCAGGTCGGGGAGCTCTTCCGGCCCTTCGCGGTGACGGTCGCGGCGGCGCTGCTCGCGTCGCTGGTCGTCTCGCTGACCGTGGTGCCGGTGCTCGCGTCCGCCGTGCTGCGGCGGAAGCAGAAGAAGGGCGCCCCCGTCCCCGCGGCCGAGGAACACGAGAAGCGCACGTGGCTGCAGCGCGGCTACCTGCCGGTCCTCCGCGGCTCGATCGGGCATCCGGTGATCTCGGTGGTCGTCTCCGTGCTGATCCTCGGCGGCACGCTCGCCCTCGCCCCGCAGCTCACCACGAACTTCATCGGCGACGCGGGCGGGGACACCGTCTCGGTCAGCCAGGAGATGCCGCCCGGCACGGCGCTGCCGAAGGCGGACGCCGCGGCGAAGCGTGTCGAGACGGTCCTGACCGGGGACGAGGACGTGGCGAGCTACCAGGTGACCGTCGGGGCCGGCGGCGGCACGTTCGGCCCGCCCGGCCGCTCGCTCAGCGCCACCCGGTTCTCGATCACCCTGCGGGACGGCGCGGACGCCACCGCCGTCCAGGACGACCTGCGCACCCGGTTCGCCGCGCTCGGTGGGGAGGACCAGGTCGGGCAGCTCACCGTGTCCGGCGGCCAGGGCGGCTTCGGCAGCAACAACCTCTCGGTCGCGGTCCGCGCGGACGACCCCCGGGTCCTCGCGCAGGCCGCGGACCAGGTGCAGCAAGCGGTCGCCGGGATCGCGGGGGTCACGGACGTCCGCAACGACCTCGCCGCTGCCCAGCCCACCGTCGAGGTGAGCGTGGACCGCGCGAAGGCGGCCGCCGCCGGGCTCACCGAGGCCCAGGTCGGGCAGCTCGTGGCGGCCGCGCTGCGCGGCAGCCCGGTCGGCACGCTGAGCGTCGACGGGGTCACCCGGAACGTCGTCGTCCGCACCGGGGACGCACCCGCGGACGTCGCGGCCCTGAGCGCGCTGCCGCTCGGCCGCGGCACCCTCGCCGACGTCGCCACGGTCACCGAGAGCAGCACCGCCCCGAGCATCGGGCACACGGACGGCGCCCGGAGCGCGCAGATCACCGCGCGACCCACCGGGGACGACGTCGGCGCCGCCACCGCCACCCTGCGCACCACGCTGGACGGGCTCACCCTCCCGGCCGGGGCGACGGCGGAGATCGGGGGCGTCAGCACCCAGCAGGACGACGCGTTCGCCCAGCTCGGGATCGCGCTGCTCGTCGCGATCGCGGTCGTCTACCTGGTGATGGTGCTGACCTTCCGCAGCCTCGTGCAGCCGCTGATCCTGCTCGTCTCGATCCCGTTCGCGGCGACCGGCGCGATCGTGCTGCTCCTGGCCACGGGCACGCCGCTGGGGGTGCCGGCGCTGATCGGCATGCTGATGCTGGTCGGCATCGTGGTGACGAACGCGATCGTGCTGATCGACCTGGTCAACCAGTTCCGCCGGGATGGGCGCGGACTGCGGGAGGCGGTCCTGGAGGGGTCCGCTCAACGCCTGCGGCCCATCCTGATGACGGCGGTCGCGACGATCTTCGCGCTGCTGCCGATGTCCCTCGGGCTCACCGGCGGCGGGGTGTTCATCTCCCAGCCGCTCGCGATCGTCGTGATCGGCGGTCTGATCAGCTCGACCCTGCTGACGCTCGTGCTCGTCCCGGTGCTCTACACGCTGGTGGAGCGGCTGCGGGCGCGCCTGGGGAGGCGGGATCCGGAGGCGCCGCTCGCTGCCGAGGACGAGCCCGACAACCTGACGCCGTCCGCGGCCGGAACGCCGACCGACGCCACCACGGCAGGGTGGACCGCTCCGGCGGCGGCCGCCGTGGGCGTGGGGGCCGCAGGGAACGGGAACGACCGCACGCCCCGCCACGCCGCGGCACGCGAGCGGGCCACGGGACCTCGGCCTCAGGCCGCAGCGGGCTGGGGCCGGGCCGCTCAGCCCGCATCGAGCGAGCCCGCACCGGGCCAGGTCGCACCGGGCCAGGTCGCACCGAGCCGGCTCGCACCGGGCCAGGCGCCGGCCGAGCTTCCCCGACCCGGCCCGGCCTCGTCGGGAGCGTCCTCGGCGGCACCGGACAGCCCGTGCCGGGTGCCTCGGTCGTCGTGTTCGACGGGGCCGGCAACCAGGTCGCCTCCACCGTGTCCGGCCCGGACGGCGGCTACCGGATCACCGTCCCGGGGCCGGGCGAGCACCTCGTCGTCGGTTACGGCGAGGCGGGCAACCCGGTCGCGGAGCGCGTGCGGATCGGCGGTCTGCCGCAGCGTCACGACATCCGCCCCGCCGGGACGGCCCAGCAGGGCGGGACCGTCGACGGCGTCGTGCACGCCGGTCCGCACCCGGCGCCGGACATCGTCACCACGCTGCTGGACGGGCACGGCACCGTCGTCGGCACCGCCCGGACCGGCCAGGACGGCACGTTCCGCTTCACCGGGATCGCGCCGGGGGACTACACGGTCACCGCGCACGCCGAGCAGCCCGGCGTCCGGTCGGTGCGGGTCGGCGGGCACCGTCCGGTGTCGGTGGAGCTGTCCGTCGGGGTCCCGCAGCCCGGCCGCCGCTGAGGCGGTCACGGTGTCCCGCGCCCCTCGGTGGCCGCCTCCCACTGATCGCGTCGGAGGGCCCGGCGTGAGAGGCTCGCGGCCGTGAGCATCTCGTTGGAGCAGGCCCAGACCGTCGTCGCGGCAGCGTTGTCGCACGGCGCGGAACAGGGGTTCAAGCCGCTGACCGTCGCCGTCCTCGACCCGGGCGGCGCGATCGTCGCCCTCGCGCGGCAGGACGGGTCCGGCTACATGCGACCCGATCTCGCCGTCGCCAAGGCGAACGGCGTCCTGGCCCTCGGCATGACCAACCGGGCGATCGCCGCGCGCGCCGCGGACTCCCCGGAGTTCTTCACCTCCGTCGCCACCCTCGCCGGCGGCAAGATCCTCTCCGTGCCGGGCGGCGTCTTCGTCCGCGACGCCGAGGGCACGCTGCTCGGCGCCGTCGGCGTCACCGGGGACCTGTCGCTGAACGACGAGGCCGCGGCCGTCGCGGGGATCGAGGCGGCCGGTCTGGTCCCCGTCACCGGAGCCGAGGACTGAGCACAGCGGTCCGCGCCTCGTCGTCGGCGGGGCTCGTCCTGGCCGTCGTCTCGGCGGTCTCGTTCGGCACGTCCGGCCCGCTCGCCAAGGCCCTGATCGACGCAGGCTGGTCCTCGGCCGGGGCGGTCCTGGTCCGGGTCGGCGGCTCGGCGTTCGTGCTGCTGATCGTGCTGGCGGTGCTGCGGCCCGGCGTCCTCGCGGCGCTGCGGGCGGACGCGCCCGCATTGCTGCTCTACGGCGTGCTGGCCATGGCCGGGGTGCAGGTCGCGTTCTTCAACGCCGTCCGCTACATGCCGGTCAGCATCGCGCTGCTGCTGGAGTACCTCGGCCCGGTCCTGGTCGTCGCCTGGGTGTGGGTGGTCCGGCGGCAGCCGCCCGGGACGCGGACGTTGGCCGGCGGGGTGATCGCGCTCGTCGGGCTGTCGTTCGTCGTCGAGATCTGGACGGGCGGCGGGCTGGACCCGGTCGGCGTCGCCTGGGGGCTCGTCGCGGCCGTCTGCCAGGCGTCGTACTTCCTGCTCGCGGACCGTGCGGGCTCGTCGACGCCGCCGCTGGTACTGGCCGGTGTCGGGATGACGGTCGGGACCGTCGTCGTCGCGGTGCTCGGCACCGTGGGGCTGTTGCCGCTGGTCGTCGACCCGGCTGCGGCCCCGGTCGTCCTGGCCGGTGCGGACCTCGGCTGGCCGCTCGCCGCCACCCTGCTCGTCCTGGTCTCGACGGTCGTCGCCTACCTCACCGGGATCGCCGCGATCTCCCGGATCGGCGCGGCCCGCGGCTCGCTCGTGGCGCTGCTGGAGGTGGTGGCGTCCGCGCTCGGGTCCTGGTTGTTGCTCGGCGAGGTGCCCGGCGCGGTCCAGCTGTTCGGCGGCGTGCTGATCCTGACGGGCGTCGCCCTGACCCGTGGCCGTCCCGCGGCACCCCGCTCGACTCGACCGATCAGCCCAGCAGGTCCGCGTGATGACGCGCCGCCACCTCGGGATGTGAGCGAAGCCAGCCCTTGAGCGCGTTGTCCCCGAAGCGGGGGAGCATCGCGTTGTGCTCGGTCTCGGTGACGCCGGGGGCGTGCGCCGCGAGCTCTCGGGTCAGCGGGACCGGGTCCAGGGTCGCGTCCAGGCGCGGCGACCAGAAGAAGCCGATCGACTGCCGCGTCGTCCCCGGCCTGCACGGCAGCACCCGGTGGACCGTCGCCACCAGGTAGCCGTGGGTGGCGACCTCCAGCATCTCCCCGACGTTGACGACGAGCGCCCCGTCGAGCGGCGGCACGTCGACCCACTCGCCGGAGCGCGACGGCCGCGCCTGCAGCCCGCCGGTCGAGTCCTGCAGGAGCAGCGTGAGGAAACCCCAGTCCGCGTGCGGCCCGACGCCCTGGGCCTGCAGGTCCTCGTCCTCGACGCCGACGTAGCGGATCAGCTTGCCGAACCAGTGCGGGGCGGCGGCGAACACGGCGTCGAAGTGGGTCTCGGGCAGGCCGAGGGCCGCGGCGAGCGCCCGGGTCAGCTCGGTGCCGACGCCCGACAGCAGCTCCGCCCAGGCCAGGACCTTCTCCCGTAGCTCCGGCAACGACGCGTCGGGCCACTGGTTGGGGCCCTCCAGCAGGCGGTACGTCGCGTCCCACTCGTCGCGGGGGAGCGGTGCCTGCTCCGGGGCGAAGTCCAGCTGCTCGCGGGCGTCCGGGCGGCCGGCGGTGATCTCGTGGCCCAGCCGGGTGTACCCGCGGAAGTGCGGCGATGCCCGGTTGTCCAGCGCCAGGCGATCGGCGAGCGGAAGGGCGAAGAAGCGGCGGGTGACGTCCGCGAGCTCGTCGACCTGGCCGGCGTCGGCGCCGAAGTCCGTGAGCTGCAGGAACCCGACCTCGTGCAGCGCTCGCCGCAGCTCGTCCAGGAACGCCGGGGCGAACCCGCCGTCCGGGGTGCGGGCTTCGGTGAGGCGCAGGACCGGGATCGCGATGTCGGCCATGGGTCCATCCTGCCGGTCGAAGCCGGGAAAGGGCTGCCTCGGGGAGCCGCGAAAGGGCAACGGCCCGGCATCCCCCGAGAGGGATGCCGGGCCGTCACCGGGCGAGACCGTCCGATCGCGCGGTCCGACCGCTCACAGCAGGTCGGATCGCTCTACGCCGATCGGACGTCGAAGTACGCCGACGCCCACGATCAGACGTCGTAGTACAGGGCGAACTCGTAGGGGTGCGGGCGAAGACGCAGCGGGTCGATCTCGTTCTCCCGCTTGTGGGCGATCCAGGTCTCGATGAGGTCCGGGGTGAACACGCCGCCGTCGAGCAGGTAGTCGTGGTCCTCCTCGAGCCGGTCGATGACCGCGTCGAGGCTGGCCGGGACCTGCGCGATGTCCTTGAGCTCCTCCGGCGGAGCTCGTAGAGGTCCTTGTCGATCGGGGCCGCGGGCTCCGTCTTGTTCTTGATCCCGTCCAGGCCGGCCATCATCATCGCGGCGAACGCCAGGTACGGGTTGCCGGACGAGTCCGGGCAGCGGAACTCGAGGCGCTTGGCCTTCGGGTTGTTGCCCGTCAGCGGGATCCGGATGCAGGCGGAGCGGTTCCGGGCCGAGTAGACCAGGTTGACCGGGGCCTCGAAGCCGGGGACCAGGCGGTGGTAGGAGTTCACCGTCGGGTTGGTGAACGCCAGCAGCGACGGCGCGTGGTGCAGGATGCCGCCGATGTAGTAGCGCGCCAGGTCCGAGAGGCCGCCGTAGCCGGCCTCGTCGTGGAACAGCGGCACGCCGTCCTTCCACAGCGACTGGTGGGCGTGCATGCCCGAGCCGTTGTCACCGAAGAGGGGCTTCGGCATGAAGGTGACGGTCTTGCCGGCGTGCCAGGCGGTGTTCTTGATGATGTACTTGAAGAGCATCACGTCGTCTGCGGAGTGCAGCAGCGTGTTGAACTTGTAGTTGATCTCGGCCTGGCCGGCGGTGCCCACCTCGTGGTGGCCGCGCTCCAGCTCGAACCCGCTGTTGATCAGGTTCGTGGCCATGTCGTCACGCAGGTCCGCGTAGTGGTCGACCGGCGGGACCGGGAAGTAGCCACCCTTGAAGGGGACCTTGTAGCCCAGGTTGCCGCCGACCTCCTCGCGGCCGGTGTTCCACCAGCCCTCGACGGAGTCGATGTGGCTGTACTGCTGGTGCGGGTCCGACCCGAACCGAACCGAGTCGAAGATGTAGAACTCGGCCTCGGCACCGAAGTAGCAGGTGTCCGCGATGCCGGAGGCGGCGAGGTACTCCTCGGCCTTGCGGGCGACGTTCCGCGGGTCACGGCTGTAGGGCTCGCCGGTGATCGGGTCGTGCACGAAGAAGTTCATGTTGAGCGTCTTGTGCTTGCGGAACGGGTCCAGGCGGGCCGTGGCGGGGTCCGGGAACAGCGCCATGTCCGACTCGTTGATGGCCTGGAAGCCGCGGACGGACGACCCGTCGAACGCGATGCCACCGTCGATGAAGTCCTGATCGAACGCCGTGGCGGGGACGGTGAGGTGCTGCATGACGCCGGGCAGGTCGCAGAACCTGATGTCGACGTACTCGACCTTCTCGTCCGAGATGTACTTGAGTACCTCTTCGGAGTTGCTGAACACGCTCACTGGCTCCTTCGTTCGGCCTTCACGATCGTGGCGACGCTATGACCGTGCTGTTGCCCGTCGGTCACTTGTGTGTTTCACAGGCGTTAACGGGCCGGTACAGAGGTGCTTGTCACTCAGGCCGCATAGGCTAGAGCCCATGGCCCGCTGGCACGAGTCCTGGCTCCCCGGATCACCCGTCGATCCGGACACACCTGCTGCGGACGGACACCCCGGGGCCAAGTTCGGCCTGCCCGGGAAGGCGTGGGCGCGACCGTCGGTTTCGGCCGCCGGCTCGGTGGGGTCGCGATCGACTGGATCATCGCCTATGCCCTCGCCCTCTTCTTCTCGGGCCTCGACGCGCTCGGCTCCTCGACCCTCGGCTGGACCGTCTGGCTGATCTGGTTCGCCCTCACGGCCCTGCCCACGGCGATCTTCGGCATGACGCCCGGGATGGTCGCGCTGGGGATGCGGGTCGCCCGGGTGGACATGGCCCCGCTGGTGGGGCTGCCGCGGGCGCTGCTGCGGACGCTGCTGCTGGGGATCGTGGTGCCCGCGATCATCCGGGACGACGACGGGCGGGGCTGGCACGACCGCGCCACCAGGACGATCGTGATCCGCTCCCGCTGAGCCGCTCGGGTCGACCGCGTCCCGGTGCTTGAGTGGCTCGAGCGTCAGGCAACGCTGCTCGAGCCGCTCAAGCGGCGGACATCGGGGCGCCACAGTTCCGTCCGTACCCGGGGCCGTGGGCTGCGGGACGCGTTCGCGTGGGCGCGCATCAGCTCGTCGAGTACCTCGGCCCGTTCCGTCCGCAGTCGCGACGGCCTGGTGTGGACCACCGGAATGCCTTCCGCCGCGAACCCGGACTGCCGGCGGGTGTCCCGGTCGTGCGACCCGGGGTCGAGGTGCCATTCCCGGGAGTCGATCTCCCAGACGAGGCCGACGTCGTCCCACCAGGCGTCGGCCACCCCGATGAGCCGGCCGTCGGCGCGTCGGACCGCGACGTTCCACTGCGGCGCGGGCAGCCCGCTGCGGAGGACGAGCCGGCGGGCCCACGCCTCGGCCGCCGACCGGACGCCGTCGGTGACCTCCTCGAGCACGCTGCGGGCGAGCGCGGTGTAGGGCCGCTGGACCTGGGCGAGTTCGATCGCGAGGTCGGCCGGCGTGCAGTGGCCGCGCTGGATCGCGTCGGCGAACATCGCCCGTACCGCGTCGGCCTCCCGCAACGGCACTGCGGCGTCGACGAGTGCGCGTGCGACCGGAACGAGCGGCAGGCCGTCCCGCACGACCGGGACGGGCATCCGGCGGGTGCGGATGACGATGAAGAGGGTGGTGCCGCTGACCTGGCGTTCGTTCGGAACCAGGAGGTGCAGCCGGTCGTCCGGCGGCAGCCCGCGGATCCCGTACAACCGGGCTGCCGAGACCCCGGTGATCACGCATGGTTCACCGCAGCGGAGGAGCGCGGCGCGGGCTCGTTGCCGAGGGGAGATCTGGCCGTCGGAGAGGACGACGATGCCGCGGACCGGGGATCGCCACGGTCCGCCGGCCTGGCAGGCGCGAGTGATTGCGGACGCGGACAGACCTACGTCGAGGAGGTCCTTCCGGGTCGCAACACCGTCGGGGAAGAGCGCGCGCAGACGGTCACGGTCGGCTCGGGAGAGACGCATGAGCCCAGCGTCGGACATTCCGGTCGGAAGCCGTGACTCCTCGTCCCGAGGCCTGTGGACAACTCCGTTTCGAAAGCCCGGAGAGGGCCTCATGTGGACAACTCGGCTGCACCGGGCCGGTGGAGACGACGCCGCTCGAGAGGCTCAGGCAGCGCAGGATGGCGCTTGAGCCACTCAACCGGCGGATCGGTCAGCGGCGGCGGACCGTCCTCTGGACGCTTCGCATCTTCGCCCCCGGGGGCAGCGGACCCTTCGGCATCGCCGCCGCTCGCGAGCCCAGGGAGTTGAGCCTCGCCTCGAGGCTGTCCATCTCGTTCGCGCTGATGTTGCGCGGGAGCTTCATCAGGTGGCGCTGCAGCGTCTTGAGGGGGATCTGGCCCTCTTCGTTGCCGACGCTGATGTCGTAGATCGGGGTCTTGCCGGCGACCCGCGCGGTGCGCTTCTTCTCCTGCGCGATCAGGCTCTTCACCCGGTGCGGGGCGCCTTCGGCGACCAGGATGATGCCCGGCCGGCCGATCACCCGGTGTACGGCGTCGAGGTGCGTGGTGCCCGCGACGCCCTGGGTGACCCGCCACTGCCCGCGCAGGTTGTCCAGCGCCCAGCCCGCGGCGCCCGGCTGCCCGTCCGCCTTCTTGTAGACCGACGACTGCACCCGCCGCCCGAAGATGCTGAACGCCGCCAGCGCGCCGATGACGACGCCGAACGGAAGGAAGATCCATTCGAGGTCGAAGATCAGGCCGATGCCGAACGCCACGACGACGGCGAGCACCAGCACGCCGATCATCAGCGGGAGCAGCGCCTTGTCGTCCTTGCGCTGCATCTGGAAGGCCTGCCAGATCTGCGAGCGGCGCTCCTTGGAGGCCGCGCGCTTCTCCGCCTTCAGGCGCTTCTGTGTTTCCTTGTCGGGCTTGCCGGCCATGTGGGCCAGGATACGGCCTAACCGCGGGCGAGCAACGAGCGCGCCTCCTGGGCCGCCGCACCCTCCGACGCCAGGTGCGCCAGGTTCGGCGAGAGCTCCTCGCCGCGGTGCGCGACGGTCTGCGCGTACAGCCGCCCGGCCCGGTACGACGACCGCACCAGCGGCCCGGCCATGACGCCCGCGAAGCCCATCTGCTCGGCCGCGTCGGAGTGCTCGACGAACTCCTCCGGCTTCACCCAGCGCTCGACGGGGTGGTGCCGCTTCGACGGTCGCAGGTACTGCGTGATGGTGATGATCTCGCAGCCGGCGTCGTGGAGGTCCGCCAATGCGGCGGTGACCTCGTCGGGGGTCTCGCCCATGCCGAGGATCAGGTTCGACTTGGTGACGAGCCCGGCCGCCCGGGCCTTGGTGATCACGTCGAGGGAACGCTCGTAACGGAACGCCGGTCGGATCCGCTTGAAGATCCGCGGGACCGTCTCCAGGTTGTGCGCGAGCACCTCGGGGCGGGAGCCGAACACCTCGTCGAGCTGCACGTCGATCGAGTTGAAGTCCGGGATCAGCAGCTCGACGCCGGTGCCCGGGTTCAGCGCGTGGATCTGGCGGACCGTCTCGGCGTAGAGCCAGGCACCGCCGTCCGGCAGGTCGTCCCGGGCCACGCCGGTGACCGTCGAGTACCGCAGGCCCATGGTCTGCACGGACTCCGCGACCCGCCGCGGCTCGTCACGGTCCAGGTCGGCGGGCTTGCCGGTGTCGATCTGGCAGAAGTCGCACCGCCGCGTGCACTGCTCGCCGCCGATGAGGAAGGTGGCCTCGCGGTCCTCCCAGCATTCGTAGATGTTGGGGCAGCCCGCCTCCTCGCACACCGTGTGCAGCCCGCCGGAGCGGACCAGTCCCTTGAGCTCGGTGTACTGCGGGCCGGTCTTCGCCTTCGTCCGGATCCATGCCGGCTTGCGCTCGATCGGGGTCTCGCTGTTGCGGACCTCGAGGCGGAGCATCTTGCGACCTTCGGGTGCGACCGTCACGCCGTACAGGCTACGCGGCGGGATCGGGCCGGACCGACGTGAGATCGGCCGTTACCGCCCAGAGGGATCGCGCGAGTCCCGGGTCCTGCGCGGCGGCACTCCGCCGGGCGGGCGCGGGCAAGCCCCGGACCTCGGCCGGGCCGCCGGGGCCGATGTAGTCCCCTCCCCGCACGCCGTCGGCGAACCCGGCGTTGAGCTGGGGAAGTACCCCGCGTTCGACGCTCTGGGTCGCCAGCGCGTTGAACGGCCCGGCGAGCATCCCGGCGAGTCGTCCACGCCTGCGCAGCGAGTTGCCGAGCAGCTCGGTGTTCGTGAGCCCGGGATGCGCGGCGACCGAGATCACCGGATCGCCCGCGGCCCGCAGCCGCCGGTCCAGCTCGGCGGCGAAGAGCAGGTCCGCGAGCTTCGACGCGCTGTAGGCCCGGTCCGGTCGGTACAGGCGGCGCTCCCAGTTCAGGTCGTCGACGTCGAGGCCGCCGCCCCGGTGCGCGAGGCTGGACAGCACCACGACGCGCGACGGCCGGTCGGGCGTTCCCGCGGCTCGCAGCGCCGGCATGAGCAGCCAGGTCAGCGCCGCGTGCCCGAGGTGGTTCGTGCCGATCTGCAGCTCGAACCCGTCGACCGTCCTCAGGCGCGGCGTCCCCATCACGCCCGCGTTGTTCATCAGCACGTCCAGCCTGTCGCCGGTGCGCTCGCGGACCTCTGCCGCCGCCTTGCGGACCGACGACAGATCGGCCAGATCCAGCTCGACGACCTCGACGCCGTCGGGTGCCACCGCGCGACCGCGATCGGTGTCCCGCGCGGTCATCAGCACCCGCGCGCCGGTCCGGGCCAGCGCGCGGACCGACGCCGCGCCGAGCCCGGAGGTCGCGCCCGTGACCAGCACCGTCCGTCCGGTGAGATCGGGCAGGTCTGCGCTCGTCCAACGGCTCATGGCCACCCAGGCTAACGCGGAGACCGCGGGCGCCCCGCCGGTCCTCGCGGGCCGCGATCATCCGGCGCACCTCGCGGTCACCGGGCTAGCGTGACGGCGTGGACCTCCGGATATTCACCGAACCTCAGCAGGGCGCCTACTACGACGATCTCCTCCGGGTGGCGCGGGCGGCCGAGGACAGCGGTTACGACGCGTTCTTCCGCTCGGACCACTTCCTCGCGATGGGCGAGGCCAGCGGCGAGCCCGGGCCGACGGACGCCTGGATCACGCTCGCCGGCCTGGCCCGGGAGACGTCCCGGATCAGGCTCGGCACGCTCGTCACCTCGGCGACGTTCCGGAACCCCGGCCCGCTCGCCGTCGCCGTCGCGCAGGTGGACCAGATGTCGGGCGGGCGCGTCGAGCTCGGCCTGGGCGGCGGCTGGTTCGCGGCCGAACACGAGGCCTACGGCCTGCCGTTCCCGTCGCTGGGGGAGCGGTTCGAGATCCTCGCCGAGCAGCTCGAGATGATCACCGGCCTGTGGCGCACGCTGCCGGGCGATCGGTATGCGTTCGTCGGGAAGCACTACACGGTCACGGACTCCCCGGCGCTGCCCAAGCCGGTGCAGCAGCCCACGCCGCCCGTGATCGTCGGCGGGCACGGCAAGAAGAAGACGCCCGCCCTCGCGGCCCGGTTCGCGGACGAGTTCAACGTGGCGTTCTCCCCGATGGAGGCGACCGCGGCACAGTTCGACCGGGTCGACGCGGCGTGTGTCGAGATCGGCCGGGACCCGAAGGAGCTCGTCCGCTCGATCGCGCAGGTGATCTGCGTGGGTCGCGACGACGCGGAGGTCGCGCGGCGGGCGCTGGTCCTGGGCCGGGAGGTCGACGAGCTGCGGGAGAACGGCCTGGCCGGGACGCCCGCGGAGGTCGTCGACAGGCTGGGGGCCTGGCGGGACCGGACCCGTGCCACCCGCGTCTACCTGCAGCTCCTGGATCTGGCAGACATCGACCAGGTCGAGCTCGTCGCGTCGGAGGTCCTCCCGAACCTGTGAGCGTGGAACCTCGATAGAACGAGGTTCCACGCGCACGACCGCGGGTGAGCTGCACAAATGTCGGCCAGGGCCGGAACCGGCTCGTGACGTCAGCAGGACCGCCGCCTCGCCGTCACCGATCCGGTTGACGAGCGTGCGGCACGCGGTGTCGAACCAGAGGGTGCGAGCGGATGACGCGGGAGCTCAGCCGGGTGGCCGGGTGAGCTCCGGACGCGTGTCCGTGCGGGCGGCCGGGTCGTGCGCGGAAACCTCGCCCGGGCGGGGTTTCCGCGCACCGACTTCAGCGGAGCTGCAGGTCCAGGCCCGGGACGGAGTCGGTCCACTTCGGAACGACGTGCTCGCGCACCGGCAGGGTGCCCTCGATCGCGGCGAGGACGGCCTCGGTGACGGGGGCGAGGACGTCGTCGGTCGTGACGTCCCGGCCCAGCTCCTCGGACAGCGACGTCACGCCCGCATCGGTGATGCCGCAGGGGACGATCCGGCCGAACGCGGTCAGGTCCGGGTCGCAGTTCAGCGAGAAGCCGTGCAGCGTCACGCCGCCCTGGATCCGGACGCCGATCGCGGCGATCTTGCGTTCGAGGCGGGTGGCGTCGCCGGGGAGCCAGACGCCGGTGCGGCCGTCGACCCGCCCGGCAGCCCGCAGACCGAGGGCGTGACAGACGCTGATCAGGGCTTCCTCGAGGCGACGGACGTAGTCCACGACGTCCATCGGCTCGGTGAGCGCGACGATCGGGTAGCCGACGAGCTGACCGGGGCCGTGCCAGGTGATGCGACCGCCGCGATCTACGTCGACGACGGGGGTGCCGTCCGTCGGCCGGTCCTCCGGCCGTGTGCGCTTGCCCGCGGTGTAGACCGACGGGTGCTCGAGCAGCATCAGGACGTCCGGACCGGACCCGTCGCGGCGGGCTTCGGCGTTGCTGCGCTGGACGTCCCAGGCGGTGACGTAGTCGACGGTGCCGAGGGTGTCGACGCGCACCGGGTTCACCGAGCGGCGACACGACGTACCGGGGTTGGGCATCGGCTCAGATTACGCCCGCGCTCCCGGACATCGCCTCGTCATGGACGTCACGCGGGTTGACGAGTCGTTCCGAGCGTCACACCACTGCCCTCGCCACCCCGTCCCTGTCACCGGCGACGTGATCCTTCCCAGCCGGGGGCCCCGCGCGATCCGCCCGAGAACCACGACGGACGACACCGGACTCAGCTCCCCACCGCCGCGGCGAGCGCGTCCGGCAGGCTGTGGTGGCGGAACTGGAAACCGGCGTCGAGCAGGGCCGTCGGCACCGCGCGCTGGCCCGAGAGCAGCATCTCCCGGCCCATGTCGCCGAGCACCGTGCTGACCACGAAGGCCGGGATGACCAGCGGCGCCGGCCGGCCGACGGCCTCGGCGAGCTGCGCGGTGAAGGTGGCGTTGGTGACGGGGGTGGGGCCGGTGACGTTCACCGGGCCGCGGACCGCGTCGTTCTCGACGGCGAAGCGGATGGCGCCGACCTCGTCGTCGAGGGACACCCAAGGCATGTACTGCGTGCCGTCGCCGATCCGGCCGCCGAGGAAGGTCTTCCAGACCGGCTTCATGATCTGCAGCAGGCCGCCGGAGGGGGACAGGACCAGCCCGGTGCGCAGCGTGACCACGCGCGCGCCGGCGTCGACGGCCGGTGCGGTGGCCGCCTCCCAGTCCCGGCAGACGTCCGCGAGGAACCCCCGCCCGGAGGGCGCGGACTCGTCGATCTCCTCGTCGCCGGTGTCCCCGTAGTAGCCGACCGCCGAACCGCTGACCAGCGCCGGCACTTCCGCCCGGGCGACGGCGGAGGCGAGGACGTCGGTCGGGACGACCCGGCTGTCCCGGATCGCCTGCTTCCGCGCGCCGCTCCACGGCCGATCCGCGATGCCGACCCCACCGAGGTTCACGACCGCGTCGACGCCGGCGAGCGTGCCCTCGTCGATCGTCCCCGAAGGGGGGTCCCAGCCGCGCTCGTCCGGGGCGGCGGGCGCGCGCCGCACCAGGCGCAGGACCTCGTGCCCCGCCTCCCGGAGCTGGGCGACCAGGGCTGTTCCGATGAGACCGGACGAACCGGCCACCACGACTCGCACCCGTCCGATCCTTGCCGAACGGACCGGCGGCCGCGACTCGGGTCCCCGGAAAGCGCGACGGTTCCCGGGAAGCGCCGCGGCGGGCAGGGGCGAACCCCTGCCCGCCGCGGCGGAACCGGTCGTGCGCGGACATCGTTGCCCTGGCAACGAGTTCCGCGCACGGGCCTACAGGCCCAGCTCGGCCTCGAACGCACCCTCCTCGAGGCGGGCCTTGATCGCGCTGACGAAGCGACCGGCGTCCGCGCCGTCGACGATGCGGTGGTCGTAGGTCAGCGGGAGGAAGCAGACCGAACGCACGGCGATGACGTCCTCGCCGTCCGGGCCCGCGACGACCTTCGGCTCCTTGACGATCGCGCCGGTCCCCAGGATGCCGACCTGCGGCTGGTTGATGATCGGCGTGTCGAACAGCGCGCCGGCGCTGCCGATGTTGGTGATCGTGAACGTGCCGCCGGAGAGCTCGTCCGGGCCGATCTTGTTGGCCCGGGTGCGGGCCGCGACGTCCGCGATCTTCTTGGCCAGCCCGGCGAGGCTCAGGTCGTCCGCGTTCTTGATGACCGGGACGAGCAGGCCGCGCGGGGTGTCCACGGCGATCGCCAGGTGGACGGCGCCGTGGTACTCGACCTGCTTGCCGTCCTCGGTGATCGAGGAGTTGACGGCCGGGAACGCCTTGAGCGCCTCGACGGTCGCCTTCGCGAAGAACGGCAGGTAGGTGAGCTTGACGCCCTCGCGGCGCTCGAAGTCCGCCTTGGCCCGGGCGCGCAGCTTCGCGATCCGGGTGACGTCGACCTCCTGCACGGTGGTCAGCTGCGCCGAGACCTTGAGCGACTCGACCATCCGCTGGGCGATGATCTGCCGCAGGCGCGGCATCTTCACGGTCGTGCCCGGCCGGGGCGCGTTGTCCGCGCGCGCCGGGACGGTGGTCGGCTGCTTCGGCGCGCCGCTCGGGGCGGCGGCCGCGGCCGGCTCCGGGGCGGCGGCGGGAGCCTCGGGCTCGGGGGCCCTGGCCGACTCGGCGGCCGCGAGCACGTCCTGCTTGCGGATGCGGCCACCGACGCCGCTGCCGGTCAGCGTGTCCAGGTCGACGTCGTGCTCGGCGGCCAGTTTGCGGACCAGCGGGGTGACGTACGGGGCGCCACCGGAGCCGTTGCCGTCGCTGCTGGGGGCGGGGGCCTCCTCCGCCCGGGCGGAGTCCTCGACGGCGGGCTTCGCCGGCTCGGGGGCGGCCTGCTCCTCCTTGACGGGCTCCTTCGGCGCCTCCGGCTCGGGCTCGGGTGCCTTCTCCTCCGCCTTCGGGGCGGGCTCCGGCTCGGGCTCCGGCTCGGGCTCCGGCGCGGACTCGGCGGGAGCGGCGTCTGCGTCGCCGACGAGGGCGAGCTGGCCGCCGACCTCGACGGTCTCGTCCTCGGCCACCGACAGCTCGAGGACGGTGCCGGCGACCGGCGACGGGATCTCGGTGTCGACCTTGTCCGTGGACACCTCGAGCAGCGGCTCGTCGACCGCGACGGTGTCCCCGACGGCCTTGAGCCAGCGGGTGACGGTGCCCTCGGTGACGCTCTCGCCCAGCTCCGGCATCGTGACCGGGGTGGAGCTGCCGCCACCGGACCCCGTCCCGGCCTTCGGCTTCTCGACGGGCCGGTCCGCGTCCGCGGAGGGCTCCGGCTCGGTCTCCGCGACCGGCTCCGGCTCGGGCTCGGGAGCCGGCTCCTCCGCGGCCTCCGAGGAGGAGTCCGAGGAGTCGCCCGACTCGGACTCGTCGCCGATGACGGCGAGCTCGGCGCCGACCTCGACCGTCTCGTCCTCGGCCGCGACGATCTTCTGCAGGACGCCGGCGGCCGGGGACGGGATCTCGGTGTCGACCTTGTCCGTCGAGACCTCGAGCAACGGCTCGTCGACCTCGACGGCGTCGCCCTCCTGCTTGAGCCAGCGGGTGACGGTGCCCTCGGTGACGCTCTCACCGAGAGCGGGCATCTGGACGGAGAAGGCCATGTCGGGTCGGCTGCCTAGTTCGACGTGCGGGTGTGCGGTCTTCGCGGCGTCAGCCGTGCGAGTGGAGGGGTTTGCCCGCCAGCGCGAGGTGTGCCTCGCCGAGCGCCTCGTTCTGGGTGGGATGGGCGTGGATCAGCGGCGCGACGTCGTCGGCCTGGGCTTCCCAGTTGTAGACGAGCTGGGCCTCGCCGATCAGTTCCCCGACGCGCGCGCCGACCAGGTGCAGGCCGACGACCGGTCCCGGGGTGTCCTTGCTGCCGGCCTTGACCAGCTTGATGGCGCCGGAGGTCTGCAGGATCTGCGACTTGCCGTTGCCGCCGAGGTCGTAGGTCAGCGTCTGGATCTCGCCGTAGCGTTCCTTGGCCTGCGCCTCGGTCAGGCCGACGGACGCGACCTCGGGCTCGCAGTAGGTGACGCGCGGGATGCCGGCCTCGTCGATCGGCCGCGGCTCCAGCCCGGCGATGTCCTCGGCGACGAAGATGCCCTGGCCGAAGCCGCGGTGCGCGAGCTGCAGCCCGGGCACGATGTCCCCGACGGCGTAGACGTCCGGCAGGTTGGTGCGCAGCCGCTCGTCGGTGACGACGAAGCCGCGCTCCATGGCGACGCCGGCCTCCTCGTACCCGTGGCCGGTCGTGTTCGGACCGCGGCCGACGGCGACGAGCAGCAGGTCCGCCTCGAGCTCCTCACCGGACTCCAGCGAGACGGTGACGCCGTGGTCCGTCTGTTTGGCCCCGGTGAACTTCACCCCGGTCTTGGCGGTGATCTTGCGCTTGCGGAAGGCGCGTTCGAGCTGCTTGGAGCAGAACTCGTCCTCGTTCGGGACGAGCCGGGGGAGCGCCTCGACGACCGTGACCTCGGCCCCGAAGGACCGCCAGACGGAGGCGAACTCGACGCCGATCACGCCGCCGCCGAGGATGACGACCTTCCGCGGCACGTCCTCGAGGGTCAGCGCCTGGTCCGAGGTGATGACCCGGCCGCCGATGTCCAGGCCGGGCAGGCTCCGCGCGTACGAGCCGGTGGCCAGGACGACCTTGCTGCCGACGTACCGGGTGCCGTCGACCTCGACGGCGTTCGGGCCGACGAACGTCCCGGCCCCCTCGACGAGGTTGATCTTGCGCGAGGACACGAGCCCCTGCAGGCCCTTGTAGAGCCGGCCGACGACGCCGTCCTTGTAGGCGTTGACCCCGGCCATGTCGATGCCGATCAGCTGGGACAGCACGCCGACCCTGGCGCCGTCCCGGGACGCGTCGGCGACCTCGGCGGCGTGCAGCAGGGCCTTGGTGGGGATGCAGCCGCGGTGCAGGCACGTGCCGCCGAGCTTGTCCTTCTCGACCAGGACCACGGACATCCCGAGCTCTGCTGCGCGCAGCGCGCACGCGTAGCCGCCCGATCCTCCGCCGAGGATCACCAGGTCGGCGTTCTGCTCGGGCACGTCGTTCTCCTCCGGACGATCAGCTCCGGTACGGCGTGATCACGCCACCGGCGCCCCGAACACCGGGTACGGCGGGCAGGGCGGCCCCATCTTGTCATCACGGGATCTCTCGTGGGGGGCGAGGCCCGTCGCCGGGTCCGGGAGAAAAATCGGCGGCCCGCGCGTTGGGTCCTCCGAGGAGCGTCGGCTCCGGACGGGGATGGAACCATGATGGGCCTGTTCAGCAGGATGCGCGGCGGTCGCGGCGTGGTTCGGACGCGGAGCGGGGACGAGGACCACCTGCGCGCGTGGACGGCGACGCACGAGGGCGTCGAGGCGTTCGTCGAGCCCAGGACGGCTGTGACGGAGACGACCATGGTCCTCGTGGCCACCGACGGCGAGTGGACGCGACGGCGGGTCTCCGGCCCCGAGGGTGCCCGCAAGCTGGCCCGGTCGCTGAAGATCCCGATCTACGACGCGCAGATCGTCGGCTACCCCAAGCGCATGCGGGACCACGACGCGCGACAGCGGATCCTGCGGGACCGGGAGCGCCGCCGGGACCTCGGAGCCTGAGCCCGCGTCAGCCCCGCCGGAGCCGGCGCGAGCCCACCGCCCGGATGGCGGGCTCCAGGCGCATCAGCGGCCCCGGGGCCAGGGCGGAGAGGCGCATCATCACCCCGCGCCAGGCGGGGACCGTGCGGTAGACCCGGCTCGTCCCGAACATCCCGACCAGTGCGTCCGCGACCTGCTCCGGGGTCAGCAGCACACCGCTGCGGACCAGCGCCTTCGCCTGCCCGTCCGGCGCCATGCCGTCGAGCAGGGCGGTGCCGACGCCGTCGGGGCAGATCGCGTGGACCCGGATCCCGTCGCCGCGCAGCTCGGGAGCCAGGGACGTCGCGAGGGACAGGACGCCCGCCTTCGTCGCGGCATAGAGCGAGAGCCCCGGCACCGGGCCGAGACCGGAGAGCGACGCCGTGATCGCCAGCTCACCGCCCGGGATGCCCTCGACGGCCTGCTCCCGGAACGCCGCGATCGCCGCGCGGGAGCCCCAGATCGGCCCCATCAGGTTGACCTCGACGAGCGCCCGGACGTGCTTCTCGTCCAGCTCGGCCAGCGTCCCGTCGAACCCGACGCCCGCGTTGCTCACCCACGCCCCCAGCGGCGCGAGCTCCCGGGCGCGCGAGGCGACGGCGTGGGCGGCGTCGGGATCGGTGACGTCGTAGGCGATCCCCGCCGCCGCCCCGATCCGCTCCGCGGTGGCCGCCGCGGCCTCGCCGTCGACGTCGGTGACGAGGGTGCGGTAGCCCCGCCCGACCAGCTCGCGGGCGATCGACTCGCCGATCCCGCGCGCCGCGCCGGTGACCACGGCGGAGCGGGAGCCGGCAGGGACCTGGTGCAGGACACGACGTCGGGTCATGCGGCTCAGGTTACCGATCGGTAGGGCCGGTTGTGCGCACCGAGGTCGTGCGCGGAAGGCGTCGCCGGAACAACGTTGTCCGCGCACGGGCGGTGTCAGCCGTTGGCCGCGATGTCCTCGAGGAGCGCCAGCAGCGTGCGGACCGGGGTGCCGGTGCCGCCCTTGGGCGTGTAGCCCCACGGGCCCCCGGTGTTGAAGGACGGGCCCGCGATGTCGATGTGCGCCCACGGCAGGCCCTCGGCCACGAACTCGCGCAGGAAGATCCCCGCCGCGAGCATCCCGCCGAACCGGTTGCCCGTGACGTTGGCCAGGTCCGCGACGCGCGAGTCCAGCTCGGCCCGCAGGTGCTCCGGCAGCGGCATCGCCCAGGCGTCCTCGCCGACCGCGCGGCCGTGCGCGGCGACCCGGTCCCGCAGCTCGTCACTGCCCATGATCCCGGCGGTCCGGGTGCCCAGCGCGACCATCTGCGCGCCGGTCAGCGTGGACGTCTCGACCAGGTAGTCCGGCTCGTCCTCGGCGGCGCGGACGATCGCGTCCGCCAGGATCAGCCGGCCCTCGGCGTCGGTGTTCAGCACCTCGACGGTCTTGCCGCCGTACATCGTCAGCACGTCACCGGGCCGGTACGCGGTGTCGGACGGCATGTTCTCGGCCATCGGAACGGTCGCCGTGACGGCCACCGGCAGCTCCAGCGTCGCGGCCAGCACGGTCGTCGCGATGACGGCCGCGGCGCCGGACATGTCCGACGTCATGTGGTCCATCCCCGCCGCGGGCTTGATCGAGATGCCGCCCGTGTCGAACGTGATCCCCTTGCCGACGAGGGCGACCTTCTTCACCGGCGTCGCCCCGCCGGACCAGCTCAGCCGGACCAGCCGGGGCTTGCGCGAGGAGCCCTGGCCGACCCCGAGCACGCCGCCGAACCCGGCCTCGGCGAGCGCGGCGTCGTCCAGCACCTCGACGTCCAGACCCGCGGCCTCGCCCAGCTCCTTCGCCCGCGCGGCGAACGTCTCCGGGTAGAGCGCGTTGGGCGGGGTGTTGATCAGGTCCCGGGTCGTCCGGACGGCATGCGCCACGGCGACGGCGTGCCGCAGGACCTCCAGGCCGTCCTCGTCCCCGGCGGAGCTGAACTCGACCTGCGCGACCGGCTTCTTCCCCGCCTCCGGGTCGCCCTTGAACGCCGTGAAGCGGTAGGCGCCGAGCAGCGTGCCCTCGGCCGCGGCCGTGAGGTCGACGGTGCCGAGGGTGCTGACCACCCGTCCGGACCCGGCGAGCGCGCGGGCCACCGCACCGGAGGCGCGACGCACCTGCTCGCCGTCGGGGATCCCGTTCTCGGCCGGACCGAGCCCGACCGCCACGACGAGCTTCGCGGCGACCGCCCCGCGGGACGGCACCTTGACGACCTCCTCGGCCTTGCCGGACGCCCCCGCGAGGTCCAGCAGGGCGGCGAGCTCACCGTCGAAGGCCGCGTCGATCTCCTCGGCGCCGGCCACGAGGACGGGGTGCCCGTCGTCCTCGCCGGGGAGCAGGCCGACGACCACGGCGTCGGCCTCGGCCGCGGCGGGGGAACCGACCACCAGACCGACCTCGGTCGCGGACACGGAGACGGACGTGGTCACGGGGAACTCCTCTGCTCGGCGGGACGGTGTGTCGCACGCAACGTCGCGGCGAGACCTCTTCGAAATGCTAATGACACCGTCACGGGGCCGTTTCCGACAGGGTCGGATGCGACAGTGGTGTCCGTGGCGACGACCCTGGGCCGACGGCTGGGCACCGCGGACGCGGTCGTCCTCGGGCTGTCCGCCGTGCTCGGGGCCGGGATCTTCGCCGTGTTCGCGCCCGCGGCCGCGGTCGCCGGTCCGTGGCTGATGCTGTCGGTGGTGCTGGCGGCGGCCGTCGCCGGATGCTGTGCGGCGTCCGCGGCGGACCTGGCGGCGTCCCGCGAGGGCGAGACCCGGGACCACGACGTCGGCTACGACGCGGCGCGGGAACGCCTGCATCCCGCCGTCGGCCGGCTCAGCGGCGCCGCCCACCTGACGGGCAAGATCGCGGCCGCCGCGGCCGCCGCCGGGATCTTCGGGACCTACGTCCTGCCCACGCGGCCGCTCGTGGTCGCCATCGTCGTGATCGTCGTGATGACCGCGCTCAACCTGTTCAGCGTGCGGCCCACCCCGCGGGCGGCGTGGCCGCTGGTCGGTGGCATCGGCGCGGTGCTGCTCGTCGTGGTCGTCGTCGGACTGCTCGGCCCGGGGGGTGCCGGGACGCCGTCGGTGTCCGCCGCGACGGACCAGCCGGTCTCGATGGCCCCGGGGCTGCTGCCGATCACCCGTGAGCTGGGCGTGTTCACCGGGGCGGGACTGATCTTCTTCGGGTTCGCGGGCTTCAGCCGGGTCGTCGGGCTGGGGGAGGAGCTGCGCGCCCCGACGCGGACCCGCGGCCACGCCCTCGCGATCGTCATCGGCATCGCGACGGCCGCGTACCTGGCCGTGTGCGGGGCGCTGCTCGTCGGGCTCGGGACGGACCGGCTCGCCGTCGAGCGCTCCCCGCTCGTCGCGCTCGTCGACACCGGCCGGGCCCCCGCGCTGGGCGTCCTCGTGCGGATCGGCGCGGCCGTCGCCGCCGGGTCGACGCTGCTCGCGGTGCTCGCCGCCGTGGCCGCGACGACCGCCGCGATGGCCGTGCGCGGGGACCTCCCGCGGATCGTCGCGCGGCGCTGCGGCAGCGGCGCGGCCTGGCGGGCGGACATCGCGGGCATGGTCCTGGCGATCCTGGTCGTGGTGCTCGTGGGCACCTGGGGTGCGATCGCGCTCGCGGCGTGCGCCCTGCTCGTCGACTTCGTCGTGGTGCACCTGGCCGCGCTGCGGCTGCCGCGGGCGGGCCGGACCTGGCGGATGTGGCTCGCCGGGATCGGGGCGGCGCTCTGCGGGTTCTTGGCGCTGAGCATGCCCCCGCGGACGGTGCTGATCACGGCCTGCGCGATCGGCGGCGGCTGGCTGCTGACGACCGCGGTCTCGCTGCGCTCGCGACGCGCGGAACCGCAGGACGGGCAGGCGGCGGCGCCGGACGAACGGGCCGCCTGAGTTGCTCCGTCAGGGGTGGCGCGGCCGCCGCCATCCGGGTTGTAACGTCTCGGTCATGAGCGTGTCCTTCACCCGCACCGCCAATCCCGCCCCGGTCTCGGACTCCCGCCGCGCGGAGATCCTGGCCGAGCCGGGCTTCGGCCGGTACTTCACCGATCACATGGTGACGATCAGGTGGACGGCCGCCCAGGGCTGGCACGACGCGCAGGTCGTCCCCTACGGCCCGATCGCGCTGGACCCCGCGACGATGGTTCTGCACTACGGCCAGGAGATCTTCGAGGGGCTCAAGGCCTACACCCAGCCGGACGGGACGATCTCCTCGTTCCGCCCCGAGGCGAACGCGGCCCGCTTCCGGCAGTCCGCGGTGCGCCTGGGCATGGCCGAGCTGCCGGACGAGCTGTTCATGGCGTCGCTGACCGAGCTGCTGGACGTCGACCGCGCGTGGGTGCCGCCGGCCGGCGGTGAAGAGTCGCTCTACCTGCGGCCCTTCATGATCGCGACCGAGGTCGGGCTGGGTGTGAAGCCGGCCGACGAGTACCTCTACGTCCTGATCGCCTCGCCCGCCGGCGCGTACTTCCCGGGCGGGGTCAAGCCCGTCGACGTGTGGCTGTGCACGGACTTCACCCGCGCCGCCGTCGGCGGGACGGGCACGGCGAAGTGCGGCGGGAACTACGCCGCCTCGCTGCTCCCGCAGGCCCAGGCCGCCGCGCACGGCTGCGCCCAGGTCGCCTACCTCGACGCCGCGGAGAAGAAGTGGGTCGAGGAGATGGGCGGGATGAACCTGTTCTTCGTCCTCGGCTCCGGGGAGGACGCCGAGCTGGTGACGCCGGAGCTGTCCGGCAGCATCCTCGAGGGCGTCACCCGGGCGTCGCTGCTGGTGCTGGCCAAGGAGATCGGCTGCCAGGTGTCCGAGCGCAAGATCTCGGCCGCGGAGTGGCTGGAGGGCTGTGCGGACGGCCGGATCACCGAGGTGTTCGCCTGCGGCACGGCGGCGGTCATCACGCCGATCGGGAACGTCAAGCACAACGACGGCGAGGTGCGCGTCGGGAACGGCGAGCCCGGCCCCGTCACCACCCGGCTGCGCGCACTGCTCACCGACATCCAGCGCGGCAAGGGCACGGACACCCACGGCTGGATGACCGCCCTCTGACTGTGCGCGGGAAACCTCGCTAGAACGAGGTTTCCCGCTCACAACCCAGGCTGAGCTGCGGAAACGGTCACCAGTACCACGGTGACGGCCAGCTCGGACGCCGCGCCGAGGACGTCGCCGGACATTCCGCCGAAGCGGCGCGCCGTGTGCCGGGACAGCCCGATCACGACGGCCGCGGCGAGACCGACGGCGAGCGCCCCCGGCCACCGGGCCGGGACGAGCAGCGCGCCGAGCCCGGCCAGGACCAGCCACCAGAGGGGCGCGACCCAGGCCGGCTGCGACCCCGCGACCGTCGCCCCCAGCCCACCCGGCCGCGCCGCCGGGATCCCGCGCCGCGCGACCCAAGCGAATGCGGACCGCCCGACGGCCCCCGCCAGCGCGGTAGCGCCGACGAGCAGGCCGGGCGGCAGTGAGGCGAGCGCGGCCGCCTGGGACCCGAGCACGACGATCAGCGTCACCACCGCGAACGGCCCCGCCCCACCGTCCTTCATGACCGCCAGCGCCCGCTCCGGCGGGCCGTAGCAGCCGAGCCCGTCCGCGGTGTCCGCCAGGCCGTCGAGGTGCATACCGCGGGTCGCCAGCCCCAGGGACCCGACGGCGAGCAGCCCACCGACCAGCGGCGGAACCCCGAGCGCGGTCAGCCCGAGCAGCAGCGCGCCCGCAGCCGCGCCGAGCGCCGCGCCCACGACCGGGGCCCAGCGCAGCGCGCCGGCCGCCGTGCCCGCCGACGGCGCCCCGGTGCGGACGGGCAGCACGGTCAGCCAGCTCAGCGCCAGCGCGAGTCCGCGCACCGGCTCAGCCCGAGACGGCGCGCACCGGCACGATCCCGGCCGCCTCCGCGGTGACGGTGTCGCCGAGCAGCCGCGCCGCCATCTGCAGCAGGGGGACGACGGCGACCGCGCCCGTCCCGTCGCCCTGTCTGACCTGCAGGTCCAGCACCGGGACGAGCTGCAGGTGCTGCAGCACGAAGGTCATCGCGGGCTCGGGGGAGATCTGCGCGGCCAGCCACCAGGCGCGGGCGCCGGGGGTCAGCTCGTCCGCCAGCAGCGCGGCGGCGCCGACCACGAGGCCGTCGAGCAGCACGGGGGTGCGGCGCAGCGCGGCCTGCACGAGGAACCCGGTGAGCACCGCGAGATCCGCGCCGCCGGCCGTCCGCAGCAGCCCCAGCGGCTCCTTCGACACGGGCCGGGTCCGGCGCAGCGCGTCCCGGATCGCGGCGCACTTGCGCATCCACGCCCCGTCGCCGATCCCGCTGCCCCGCCCCACGACGGCGACGGGTTCGGCCCCGGTCACGGCCGCGACCAGCGTCGATGCCGCGGTCGTCGCGCCCACCCCGAGCGAGGCCGGGATCAGCAGGTCCGCGCCGGCGTCGACCTCCTCGTCCGCCAGTCCACGCCCGATCCGGAACGCGCGCTCGGTCTCCTCGGCCGTCAGCGCGTCCTCACGGTCGATCCGGCCGCTGCCCCGGCGGACCCGGTGCCGGCCCTGGCCGGGGAGGAGCTCCGCGTCCAGCCCGGCGTCGACGACCCGGACGGACACCCCCGCGACGGTCGCCGTCACCGAGACCGGAGTGCCCTGCTCGAGGGTCGCGGCGACCTGTTTGACCGTGACGTCCGGGGCGTACGCGGACACCCCGGCGGCGGCGATCCCGTGGTCCGCGGCGACGACGACGACCCGGGCCCGCGCGGGCGGCCGCGGCGGGCACGTGCCCTGCGCCGCGGCGAGCCAGCACCCCAGCTCGGCGAGGACGCCGAGGCCGCCGGCGGGAACGGCCATCGCGTCGTGCCGGGCCACGGCGGCGCGCCGGGCCTCGGCGTCGGGCGAGGGCACCTCGGGGAGGTCGGGTGAGGTCACGCGCTCTTCCTACCTGGCCGTCACCTGAGCCGTACGGGCAGCCCGGCGACGAGGAGCAGCACCTCGTCGCACACCGCCGCGAGCGCGGCGTTGGCCGCGCCCAGCTCGTCGCGGAACAGCCGGCCCGACCGTGTCTCCGGGACGACCCCCAGGCCCACCTCTGCCGAGACGATCGCGAGCCGCCCGGGGCCTCGGCCACCGCCCTGACCAGGGCGTCGACCGCCTCGCCGACCGACGGCGGCACCGGCCGGGCGTCCCAGGCGCCGGCGTCGTCGAGGATTCCGGTGAGCCAGGTGGCGAGGTCGTCCACGAGCAGGACCCCGCCGCGGGCGATCTCCGCGACGAGGTCCGGGTCCTCGACGGTGGTCCACCCGGCCGGACGACGGGCGCGGTGCGTCTCGATCCGCGCGTCCCAGTCCGGGTCGCCGGGGTGCCGGCGGGCGGTGGCGGCGTAGCGGACCTCGGCGTCGGCGGGCAGCAGGTCCTCCGCGTAGCGGGACTTTCCGGACCGGGTCCCACCCAGGACCAGCGTGCGCGTCACGCGAGCACGCTAGCTCAGCCGAAGCGGCCGACCAGGTCCGTCACCAGCAGCGCCAGGAACAGCGCGGACGCCGCGCCGAGCAGGATGTTGGACAGCCAGCCCGAACGCCCCTCGCCGACGACCCGCTTCGAGTTCAGCAGCAGCATCAACGTGATCGCGAGGAACGGCATGAACACCGAGCCCAGCACCCCGTAGACGAGCGTGAGGCCGAAGGGCTTGTCGATGAACAGCAGCGCCATCGGCGGCAGCGTCAGCCAGAGCAGGTACCCGCGGAACGGCAGCGACTTCTCGACGGCGACGCCCCAATACCCCTTCTCGTCGGCCGCCTTCGCCTCGCCGGGCACCACGGCCTCGGCGCCCACCTCCGCCGCGGCGCCGTGCGGCAGCCGGATGACCCGCACCCAGTCGGCGAACAGCAGGCTGACGCCGTTCCACACGCCGAGCAGGGACGTCGAGGTCACCGCGAGGAAGCCGACGAGGAAGAGGATCCGGGACCAGTCGCCGTAGCGCTCGCCCAGCGCGGTGCCGAGGGTGAGCAGGCCGCTGTCGGACTCGGTGAGGTTCTGGCCGAACAGGATCGTGGAGCCGACGATCAGCATCGCGACCACGAAGATGCCGGTCATGACGTACCCGACGGCGTTGTCCAGCCGCATCATCGACAGCCAGCCGGTGCCCTTCCAGCCCTTCGCGAACAACCAGTACCCGTAGGCCGCCATCGTGATCGTGCCACCGACGCCGCCGATCAGGCCGAGCACGTAGACCGCCGAGCCGTCCGGCAGGCGCGGGACGAGACCGCTGGCCAGGTTGCCCAGGTCGGGCGAGACGAGGACCGCGATGGACACGACGGAGACGAACTTGATCAGCACCAGGACCGTCATGAACTTCTCGAAGAAGTGGTACCGCTGCGCCCACACCAGGGCGAGCCCGACGACGCCGGCGATCATCGCCCAGTAGCGCACGGACAGGCCGCCGAACAGGGCGTTGAGGGGCAGCCCGACCGCGGACATGGCCGTCGCGCCGTAGACGAAGCCCCAGATCACGATGTAGACGCCGAAGAAGCCGGTGGCCCAGCGGCCGAGCCGGCGCCAGCCGTCGAGCAGGGTGGAGCCGGAGGCGAGGTGCCAGCGGCCGACGCCCTCGCCGAGCGCGAGCTTGAGCGCGGTGCCGAGGAGCGCGGCCCACAGCAGGGCGGTGCCGTACTCCGCGCCCGCGACCATGGTCGCGACGAGGTCCCCGGCGCCGACGCCGGTGGCGGCCGCGAGCAGGCCGGGTCCGAGCTGTCTGAACTTCGCCTTCGCCCCGGTGGGCGGCGTGGGCGGTAGGAAGGCCTCGGTCCTACGGGGTGACGCCTCGGTCATGGGCTACCGCTCCTCGTCGCGTCGGAGATACAGCGCCGGAGATGTCCGACCACGGTAGGAGCGTCCGGTTTCCGGCGCAGGCCGGGGCGTTAGGGTTCCCGGTCATGGCGTTCCGATGGAGGTACCTCGACGCGAGCGGCGCGGAGACCGCCCCGCCCGCCGACGCACCCGAGGAGTTCGACGACCAGGCCGAGGCCGAGGCGTGGTTCGGCGACACCTGGGAGGACCTGCGCGAAGCCGGGGTCGACGCCGTCGACCTGCTCGACGGCTCGGGGAGAAGGTCTACGGCCCGATGTCGCTGCAGGAGGGCTAGACCCGGGTCAGACCTGCGCCCCGCGCTGCACCTTCGGCTTCGGGACCCGCAGCTTGCGCAGCTGGCTCGCGCGGGTGAAGGCGTACCAGCCGGTGCCCAGGCCGCTGATGTTCTCCTCCGGGAACTTCGCGCGGGCCTTCCTGGTGGTCTGGATCCCGAGCGTGACGCCTTCGGCGACCATCACCGCGAGCGCGACCAGGCTGAACAGGCTCAGGTACTGCTGCGCCGCGGGGATCGGCAGCAGCACGGAGATCAGCACGACCACGGCGAGCGGCATGAACAGGCCCATGAGGTGCGGGCGGGAGTCCACGACGTCGCGGACGTAGGCCTTGACCGGTCCGCGGTCCCGGGGGAGCAGGACCTTGTCGTCGCCCGCATCCATCCGGCGGCGGCGCTCGGCGGCCTGTGCGCGCCGTTCGTCCTTGTTCGGGCGGTTCTGCCGCGCGAGCTTCGACGCCTCGCGCTGCGTCCGGGGCGGGGCCGGCGCCGGTCCGCGGCGGCGGCCCTCCGCGTCGCGGCGCTTGGGGGTGGGGCGGCCCTTCCCGACCGACTTCCCCCGACGCGCACCCCGTCGGCGTCGGCGGACGGCTTGGCGTCGGCCTGGGTCACGGTCGTTGACGGCTCGTCGGAGCGGCGCAGGAACCTCACGGGTCACAGCGTACGGGCTGAGCTGGGCCGTTACCCTGCCGCCCGTGCGTGTGCTGGTGGCCCCGTCGTCCTTCGCCGGAACGCTCAGCGCGGCGGAAGCGGCGGCGGCGATCGCGGAGGGCTGGGGGCGGGGCGCACCGGGCGACGAGACGACGGTGCTGCCGCTTCCGGCCGTCGAGCCATCCGGCCTCGAGGCCGCGTTCGACGGCCGACCGGGGCTCGTGCTCACCGGAGAGGGCTGCTTCGACTGGCGGTCGCTGCGCGGGTCGGCGATCGCCGCCGTGGCGCGGAGGGCCGCGACGCAGGGCGTCCCGTGCCTGGTCCTGGCCGGGCAGGTGCTGGTCGGACGGCGCGAGGCGGGGGCGATCGGCGTCGACACCTCCTACGCGGTGGCGGAACACGCGGGGAGTGTCGAGGCCTCGCTCGCGGATCCGGCGGGGACCCTCGCGGCGCTCGCCGCGCACGTCGCCACGCAGTGGAGCCGGTGACTCGGATCACCGCGTCGGGCGGCGTCGTCACGGCCGCCGGGCTGACCGCCGCCGGATCGGGCGCCTACTATGGTCGCCGAGACACGGCACGATTCCCGGCGACGTCGGGAACAGATCTGACCCCGTGTGCTGTTGGGAGAGGTCATGACCGTCGAGAACACCGTCCAGAGCGACGCCGCGACCGAGACGCACGGCGTCGAGCTCACCGACAACGCTGCGATCAAGGCCCGCACCCTGCTGGAGCAGGAGGGCCGGGACGACATGCACCTCCGCATCGCGGTCCAGCCCGGCGGCTGCGCGGGCCTGCGCTATCAGCTCTTCTTCGACGACCGGTCCCTCGACGGCGACCTGTTCCGCGAGTACCACGGCCTCAAGGTCGGCGTGGACCGGATGAGCGCGCCGTACCTGCAGGGTGCGGTCATCGACTTCGTCGACACCATCGAGAAGCAGGGCTTCACGATCGACAACCCGAACGCCGGCGGCTCGTGCGCCTGCGGGGACTCGTTCAACTGAGCACCCGCCAGTAGTTCCACACGGACCCCCGCGTCGGGGAGATCACCTCTCCTCGACGTGGGGGTTCGTGCTGTTCGGCGTAAGGTGACCCTCCGTGCGTATCGCCGTGACGGGTTCCATCGCGACCGACCATCTGATGCACTTCCCGGGAAGGTTCTCGGACCAGCTCGTCGCGGACCAGCTGCACCGGGTGTCGCTCAGCTTCCTGGTCGACGACCTGACGGTGAAGCGCGGCGGGGTCGCGGGCAACATCGCCTACGCCATGGGCGTGCTGGGCCAGTCGCCCGTCCTCGTGGGCGCTGTGGGCTCGGACTTCGCGGACTACCGCTCCTGGCTCGAGCGCCACGGCGTCGACACCGCCGGGGTCCACGTGTTCTCCGACGTGCACACCGCGCGCTTCGTCTGCACCACGGACGACGACATGTGCCAGATCGCGTCCTTCTACACCGGCGCCATGGCGCGGGCGAGGGACATAGAACTCGCGCCGGTCGCCGAGCGCGTCGGCGGCCTGGACCTGGTGCTGATCGGGGCCAACGACCCCGAGGGAATGCTCCGGCACACCGACGAGTGCCGCACCCGGGGCTACGCGTTCGCCGCGGACCCGTCCCAGCAGCTCGCCCGCATGGAGGGCCCGGAGATCCGCCGCCTCGTCGAGGGCGCGACCTACCTGCTGACCAACGACTACGAGTGGGAGCTCCTGCTCAAGAAGACCAGCTGGACCGCCGACGACGTCGCGGGGAAGGTCGGCACCCGGGTCACCACGCTGGGCGAGGACGGCGTCCTGATCGTCGGCGCGGACGGCAGCGAGCTCAAGGTGGGTGTCGTTCCGGAGACCGGCAAGGTCGACCCGACGGGCGTCGGCGACGCCTTCCGCGCGGGCTTCCTCACGGGCACGGCGAACGGCCTGTCCCTGGAGCGCGCCGCCCAGCTCGGCTCCCTCGTCGCGGTGCTGGTCCTGGAGACCGACGGACCGCAGGAGTGGCGCCTGGACCGCGAGTCCGCACTCGTCCGCCTCCGGGACGCGTACGGCCCCGACGCCGCGAACGAGATCGCCCCCCTCCTCCCCGCCTGAGCCCGGCCCGGCCTACTCCACGAGTCGGCCCCCGGAACCCCGCGAGTCGCGGTCTGGGACCTCGCGAGTCGGGATCTGCGACCGGGCGAGTCGCGGTCGGGGACCTCGCGAGTCGGGATCTGCGACCGGGCGAGTCGCGGTCTGGGACCTCGCGAGTCGGGATCTGCGACCGGGCGAGTCGCGGTCTGGGACCTCGCGAGTCGGGATCTGCGACCGGGCGAGTCGCGGCCGGGGACCTCTCGAGTCGGACCCGGGCGGGATCTGCAGGATCCCGCGCTCGCCAGGACGAGCCGGCGCGGACCCGAACGGGGCGGAGTAACCCGCGGCGACGCGGCGGCTCGACACGTCCTTACTCCGTCGCGGGCAGCACCGTGCAGGGCCGCGAGGGGCCGGCCGGCACGCGGTGGCGGAAAAGGGCGCTCGTCGGTGGGCCGCAGGGTTCGGTGAGGCGCCGCTCCTCGGAGGCCTGTACGGCGGCGCGCCCCCGGGCCCCGTGGGTCGGAGCTGCGCGCCTCGAACCGGGGCAGTCGGCAGGGGACCGGGCTTTCGACCTGCGTCGTACCCCTGAGCCGTGGTCTCGCCGGCCGGCTCCGCATGCGGCGCGAAGGTGCAGGGCATACCGCAACCGGTCGGTCGCTGAGGCGCGACTCGCGCGTCGGGGGGCACCGACTCGCGCGTCCGGAGGCGCCGACTCGCACGTCTGTACACCGCGACTCGCGGGGTCCGACAGCGCGACTCGCGCGGCCCCGGAGCGCGACTCGCGCGGCCCCGGAGCGCGACTCGTGGGGGTCCGGAGCGCGACTCGCGGGGCAACGGGCCCGCAGGCAGCAGGCCGGCGGGTCGGGCTAGATGCGGACGGGGTAGACGGGCTCCGGGATCTTCGGGCTGATCCGGCGCTCGACGAAGATGCCGTGCCAGAGCAGGAAGACCAGCAGGGTCCAGATCCGGCGGCTGTGGTCCACCGGGCCCTCCCGGTGCGCGTCGAGCAGGGACTGCACGGCCGGCAGGTCCACCAGGTGTCCCGCGTCGGAGTCCCGGATGATGTCCCGCGCCCAGGCGTACATCTCGTCGCGCAGCCAGTGCCGGATCGGCACCGGGAAGCCGAGCTTCTTCCGGTGCAGCACGTGCGGCGGGACGATGCCCTCGAGCGAGCGGCGCAGCGCGTACTTCGTGGTGCCCTGGGCCCCCGAGGTGATCTTCTGCTCCAGCGGCAGCGCGGAGGCGATCCTGAAGACCTCGGGGTCCAGGAACGGCACCCGCAGCTCGAGCGAGTTCGCCATGGTCATCTTGTCCGCCTTGACCAGGATGTCCCCGCGCAGCCAGGTGAACAGGTCCACGTGCTGCATCCGCGCGACGGCGTCCCACTTCTCCGACGCCCTGTAGTGCTCGGCGGTGACGTCGGCGTGGCTGACCCGCGGGTCGTACTGGCGCAGGATCGAGTGCAACTGGTCGTCCCGGAAGATCCGGGCGTTGCCGTAGTAGCGCTGCTCCAGCGACAGCGCACCGCGGCGCAGCAGGTCCTTGCCGCGCAGCCCCTCGGGCAGCCGCCGCGACGCCCGGCCGAGCAGCGGGCGCAGCGTGCCGGGGACCTTCTCGAACGGGGCGAGCGACAACGGCTCGCGGTAGATCGTGTAGCCGCCGAACAGCTCGTCCGCGCCCTCGCCGGACAGCACGACCTTGACGTGGCGGCGCGCCTCGCGGGCGATGAACCACAGCGGGACCAGCGCCGGGTCCGCCACCGGGTCGTCGAGGTACCAGGTGATCAGCGGCAGCGACTCCATCATCTCGTCCGCGGTCACGGTCCGGACGACGTGCTTGACGCCGATCGCCGCCGCGGACTCCGCCGCCACGTCGACCTCGGAGTAGCCCTCGCGCTCGAACCCGGTGGTGAAGGTGATCAGGTCCGGGTTGTGTTCCTTGGCCAGCGCCGCGATCGCCGTCGAGTCGATGCCGCCGGAGAGGAAGGCGCCCACCGTCACGTCGGCCCGCATGTGCTTGGCCACCGAGTCCCGCAGGACCTCCGCGATCTCGCCGTGCACGATGGCCTCGGCCTTCGCGCTGGCCGGCGCGTGCGACGGCAGCGACAGGAACTTCGGGGTGAAGTACCGCTTCTCGACGACCTCGCCGGTCGGCCGCACGGTGACGTGCGTGCCGGACTCGACGCGCCGGATCGAGCGGTGCAGGGTCCGCGGCTCCGGGACGTACTGCAGGGTCAGGTAGAGCTGCAGCGCGGCCGGGTCCAGGTCGCTCAGGATGCCCAGCTCGCCGGCGAGCTGGAGGAGGCTCTTCTTCTCGCTGGCGAACGCCGTGCCGGTCGGCCCGGTGGCGTAGAACAGCGGCTTGATGCCGAAGGGGTCCCGCGCGCAGAAGAGCAGGCGCTCCTCGGCGTCCCAGATCAGGAACGAGAACATCCCGCGCAGCCGGGGGACCGCGTCCGCACCCCAGTGGTGGTAGGCGGCCACGACGGCCTCGGTGTCGCCCTCGGTCGCGAAGGTGGCGCCGTGGTCGCGGGCCAGCTCCTCGCGCAGCTCCAGGTAGTTGTAGATCTCACCGTTGAAGATGATCGTGTAGCGCCCACCCTCGTACTGCAACGGCTGGTGGGAGCCGTCCACATCGATGATCGACAAGCGGTTGAAGCCCAGCACGACGTCCTTGTCGTTCCAGGTTCCGCTCTCGTCGGGGCCCCGGTGCCGTTGACACCTCAGGGCCTCCGCGATCGGTCCGGTCCGGTCGGCCGCGTCAGCCCCGGCGGTCAGCAGTCCCAGCAAGCCGCACACAGCGAGCAAGTATGCGCAAGCGCTCCCGGGCGTGCCGCGGCGGTCCCCTCTTGAGACCCCGGACGCGCCGTCGACCGATCTGCTCGGCTAGGCTCTACGCCAGGTCGAAAGTGCGGGTTCCGCGGGCTCGGCCGATGTGGTGACGTTCCGGCGGAACCGCAGGTGGACAGGTTCTTCAGCTTCACGCGCGGCCCGGCGCACAGCCGGGCGCGGGAACGACGGTAGGGAGGCGGCCAGCAGTGGGCCGAGCAGAGCGCGGAGCAGTCCGTGGCCGCACGGGGTTCAAGCGGGTGGCGAAGCTGGCCGCGCTCGCGGTCGTCGCCGTCCCGCTCTTGACCGGGTGTTCCGTCGACGAGGTCATCCGCTTCGGCTGGCCGGTGGGCGTCACCCCCGAGTCGCTGCAGATGCGCACCCTCTGGACGTGGGCGGCGATCGCGGCGCTGATCGTGGGCGTCATCACCTGGGGCGCGATGTTCTGGGCGGTCGCCTTCCACCGCAAGAAGAAGGGTGACGACGACACCCCGCCCCGGCAGACGCAGTACAACCTGCCCGTCGAGATCGTCTTCACGATCGTCCCCACGATCATCGTGGCGGTGCTCTTCGGCTTCACCGTCAAGGTGCAGAACTACGTCGACAAGTCGAACCCGGACCCCGACGTCCGGGTCGCCGTCACCGCGTTCCAGTGGAACTGGAAGTTCGACTACACCGGCCAGAACGTCACCGGGACGAACGCCCCCGTCGAGACGATCGGCACGTCGACCGAGATCCCGCTGCTGGTGCTGCCGACGGACCGGAGCATCGAGTTCACGCTCTCGTCCAACGACGTGATCCACAGCTTCTTCGTGCCGGAGTTCCTGTTCAAGCGGGACGTCTTCCCGATGCCGGACAAGAACGACACGGACAAGACCGTGGCCATCGACCGGATCGAGCGCGAGGGCGCCTTCGTCGGACGCTGCGCCGAGCTCTGCGGCACCTATCACGCGTCGATGAACTTCGAGGTCCGTGCGCTGCAGCCGGCGCTCTACGACCGCTACATCGCGCTGCGCAAGGCCACGAACCCGCAGACGGGCGCGCCCTACACCGCAGCCGAGGCGCTCACCACGCTGAACTGTGGCCAGTGGTGCGCACCGCAGGCCGTCACGACCTACCCGTTCGCGACGGATCGCACGCTGCGATCGGCCTCCGAGCCGGTCGCGGCCGGCCGCTGATCCGGACAGGAGTCACCCGATGAAGATCGAATCCCGCATCTTCGAGATCTGCACCGGCTTCTTCTTCCTGGCCGCGATCGTCTACACCGTCCTCAGCCACGAGCCGGTCGGCATCGCCGCGCTGTTCCTCACCGCCGGCCTCTCGCTGATCATCGGCACGTACTTCCGGTTCGTGTCCCGGCGGCTCGAGGAGCGCCCGGAGGACAACCCGGACGCCGAGGTGTCCGACGGCGCCGGCGACGTCGGCTTCTTCTCGCCGGGCAGCTACTGGCCCATCGCGGTCGCCGGGTCCGCGGCGCTGTTCGCGCTCGGCCTCGCGTTCCTGTACGTCTGGCTGATGGTGATCGCGATGATCGTCCTGCTGATCACGATCGGCGGCCTGGTGTTCGAGTACCACATCCGGCCCGCCGACCACTGAGTCGCCGACCACCGGGTCGCCGACCACCGGGTCGCCGACCACCCCGAGCACCTCGACGCCGGGTCCGCGTTCGCCGCGGGCCCGGCGTCGTCGTGTGTGCTCAGAGTGCGCGGTGCATGATGTGCAGCCCCACGAGGCCCTCGGTCGGGTGCCGGAACGCCTCGGGGACGGTCCCGATGATGTCGAACCCGAGCGACTTCCACAGCCCGACGGCCCGGACGTTCGCGGCCACGACGGCCGAGAACTGCATCGCCCGGTAGCCGCGGCGGCGCGCCTCGTCCAGCACGAACTCCGCGAGCGCCCGCCCGATCCCGCCGCCGGACCGGGCGGGGTCGACCATGAACCCCGCGTTCGCGACGTGATCGCCCGGACCGGACTGCACGGGCTTGAGCAGGGCCGTGGCGACGACCGCACCGTCCCGTTCGGCGACGACGGTCACCGCGGGCGGTGGCGGCATCCACAGTGCGCGGGCCTGCTCCTCCGTGGTGTCCGGGGACCACGTGTAGGTGTCCCCGGCGGCGACGACCGTGTGCCAGATCGGCCAGATCGCGGCCCAGTCGTCCGCCGAGGCGACCCGGAACTCAGCCATCAGCCACGGGCCGCCTTGCCCAGCGCGTCCCGCGCGATGATGACCTGCTGGATCTGGCTGGTGCCCTCGTAGATCCGGAAGAGGCGGGCGTCCCGGAAGAAGCGCTCCACCGCGACGCCGCGCATGTAGCCCGCACCGCCGTGCACCTGCACCGCACGGTCCGCGACGCGGCCGACCATCTCCGAGCAGAAGTACTTCGCCGCAGACGGGCCCGCGATCTTGTCCGTGCCCGCGTCGAACGCCCGCGCGGTCTCCATGACCAGCGCGCGGCCGGCGTAGGTGTCCGTGACCGAGTCCGCGACCAGGCCCTGGATCAGCTGGAACCGGGCGATCGGCTTGCCGCCCTGCTCCCGGGTCTTCGCATACTCGACGGTCTCGTGCACCAGCCGCTGCGCCATCCCGACACAGACGGCCGCGATGTGCAGCCGGCCGTGCGCGAGGCACTTCGCGGCGATGAGGAAGCCGTTGTCGATGCCCTCCTCGCCCCCCACGACCGCATTCGCGGGCACCCGCACGTCGTCGAGGTAGACGTCCGCGGTCCAGGCGCCGAACTGGCCCATCTTGTGGTCCTTCGGGCCGACCGACAGGCCCGGCGTGTCCTTCGGCACCAGGAACGTGGAGATCCCGCGGTTGCCCGGGGCGTCGGGGTTCGTCTTCGCGAACACCATGATCACGTCGGCGACCGGCGAGTTCGTGATGTAGCGCTTCGAGCCGTTCAGGACCCAGTCCGAGCCGTCCCGGCGGGCGGTGGTCGTGAGCGACGACGGGTCCGAGCCCGCGTCCGCCTCGGTGAGCCCGAACGACGCGGTCACCTCGCCGGAGGCCAGCCGGGGCAGCCACGCCTTCTTCTGCTCCTCCGTCCCGCCCTCGAGCAGCACGTGCCCGGCGATGCCGTTGTTCGTGCCGAACAGCGAGCGCAGCGCCGGGGTGGTCCAGCCCAGCTCGAACGCCAGCTGCACCTCCTCGGTGGCCGAGAGGCCCAGGCCGCCGTACTCCTCCCCGATCGTGAAGCCGTAGAGGCCCATCTCCTTGCACTGCGCGACGATCGAGGCCGGGATCTCGTCCCGCTCGTCGATCTGCTCCTCCAGCGGCACGACCTCGTTGCGGATGAACGTCCGCACCGAGCCGAGCACGTCGTTCAGGTCGCTGACGTCCACGTCTCTCCCTCGCAACTTCGCGTTCTCACAGGACCTCCCGGTCCCGCAGGTCCATGATCTCCGCCGGGCTGAGCCCGAGCGCGGCCAGCACGGTGTCGGTGTGCTCACCCAGGCCGGGGACGGGCCCCATCCTGAGCTCGCGGCCCTCGTAGACCGGCGGCGGCAGCAACGCCGGGATCGTGCCGCCGGGGGTCTCGACCTCCCGCCACCGGTCCCGCGCGGCCAGGTGCGGATGCTCGACGACCTCGGACGGCGTGTTGTACCGGGCGTTCCCGATCCCGGCGGTGTCCGCCTTCGCCTGCAGCTCGGCCAGCGGGAGCGTGCGGCACCAGGCCGCGAGCTCGGCGTCCAGCGTGGCGCGGTGGACCACCCGGTCCGGGCCGCGACGGTAGCGCTCGTCGTCCGCGAGATCCGGACGGCCCATCATGTCCCGGGCGAGGCGCTGCCACTCGGCGTCGTTCGTGGTGCCCAGGATCACCGTCCGGCCGTCCGCCGTCGGGTATGCGCCGTAGGGCACGACCGCGGGGGAGCCCATCCCGACCGGTTGCTGCTCGACCCCGCTGTGCCGGGTGTAGGTGAGCGGATAGCCCATCAGCTCGGCCATCGTGTCGAACATGCTCACCGCGACCCGGCCGCCGCCGTCGGCGCTGCGCACCTTCCCGCGCTCGTAGAGCGCCCCGAGGATGGCGATCGCGGCGTAGAGGCCCGTGCTGGTGTCCGCGAACGGCGGGCCCGGCTTGGCCGGGGCACCGGGCAGGCCGGTGATCGAACACGCACCGGACTCGCCCTGCACGAGCATGTCGTAGGCCCTCTTCGCCGACAGCGGCCCGCCGGTGCCGTACCCGGAGATCTCCAGCGCGACGACGTGCGGGTGCCGCTGCGCCATCTGCGCGGCGCCGACGCCGATCCGCTCCGTCGCCCCGGGGGCGAGGTTGGAGACCAGCACGTCCGCCTCCGCCAGCAGCCGGTGCAGCAGGTCCCTACCGGCAACGGACTTCAGGTCCAGCGTGACGGACTCCTTGCCGCGGTTGCACCAGACGAAGTGCGCGGCCAGGCCGTGCACCACGTCGTCGTAGTGCCGGGCGAAGTCCCCGCCGCGCGGGTTCTCGACCTTGATCACCCGGGCGCCGAGGTCCGCGAGGGTGCGGGTGCACAGCGGTGCCGAGACCGCCTGCTCCAGGGCCACCACCGTGACCCCCGCCAGGGGCCCCGGGTCGCCGGCCCGGGCCGCCGACTCCGTCGATGTACTCATCGCCCCGCACGCTAACCGATCGGTCGACCGCTCAGCGGACGACCGCGAGCACGAATCCGTCGTGCCCCTTCATCCCCACGGTCTGCAGAGCCGTGGCGTCGAGGCGCTCGTCCGAGGCGAGCGCCTCGAAGAACCGCCGGGTGGCCCGGACCCGCGGTTCGGGATCGCGGGCGTCGACGATCCGGCCCTGCCGGACCACGTTGTCCACCACGATCGTCGCGCCCGGGTGGGTGAGCCGGACCGCCCAGCCCAGGTACTCGGTGTTGGCCTCCTTGTCCGCGTCGACGAACACGAGATCGAACGGCTCGGCGTCCACGAGCGCGGGCAGCAGGTCGAGCGCCGCGCCCTCGCGGACCTCGACCACGCCGTCCAGCCCGGCCCGCGCCAGGTTCGCCCGGGCCACCGCCGCGTGGGCGGGGGAGCGCTCGAGCGTGACGAGCCGGCCGCCTTCCGGCAGGCCGCGGGCCAGCCAGATCGTGGAGTAGCCGCCGAGGGTGCCGATCTCCAGGACCCGCCGCGCGCCGGAGACCCGGGTCAGCAGGTGCAGGAACTTGCCCTGCGTCGGGGACACGTCGATCGGCGGCAGGCCGGCGGCGGCGTTGTCCCGCAGCGCCCCGTCCAGGGCCTCGTCCCGGCCGACCAGCAGGCCCGCCACGTACTCGTCGACCTCGTTCCACAACGCGCTCATCCTCACAGCCTGGTCCCCTGGGTCCCGTGCGGGCGAGCGTTAGGGTGCGATGCATGTCCGAAGCGAACGACCCACCGCCCGCTCCGCGTGCCACCGTGCCGCCCGGCGAACGGGTGGTGTTCGACGGCGCGGCGGGCAAGCTCGTCGGGGACCGGTGGGACTCCGCCGGCACCCACCGCGGCACCGCGCTCCTGCTGCACGGCGGTGGCCAGACCCGGCACTCCTGGTTCCGGACCGCCGCGGCACTCGCCGAGCACGGCTGGACCTCGATCGCCCTCGACGCCCGCGGGCACGGCGACAGCGACTGGGCCCCGGACGGCGACTACGGCACGGACGGCCTGGTGGCGGACCTCGCCGCGGTCGTCGCCGCACTGGACGCACCCGAACCGCCGCTGCTGATCGGCGCCTCGATGGGCGGGATGACCTCCCTCGTGGGCCAGGGCGAGCGGGGTGATCTCGCCCGCGCGCTCGTGCTGGTGGACATCGTGCCCAGGGTGGAGCCGGACGGCGTCGCCCGGATCATCGCGTTCATGCGGGGGAACCCGGACGGCTTCGCCTCGCTGGACGAGGTGGCCGAGGCCGTCCGCGCCTACAACCCGCACCGCAAGCGCCCCCCGAGCCCCGAGGGGCTGCGGAAGAACGTGCGGCTGCGCGAGGACGGGCGCTGGTACTGGCACTGGGACCCGGCCTTCCTCCGCATCGAGTCCGAGCCCCGCCGCTCGACCTCGTACGAACGCGCCACCACCGCGGCCGCCGCCATCAGCGTGCCGACGCTGCTGGTCCGGGGCGCGCAGTCCGACATCGTGAGCGACGAGGGCGTCGCCGAGCTGCTGGAGCTCATCCCCGGCGCCCGGCACGTGGACGTCTCCGCGACCGGCCACATGGTCGCGGGCGACGACAACGACGTCTTCACCCGGACCGTCCTGGACTTCCTGGCCGACGAGGCGGTCTGACCCGGCTCAGCCGATCAGCGCGAGCCGGGCCCGGGGCGGATCGAGCGGTGAAACGCCCGGCGGCCTCGGCGCGCGGCTGCGGCCGGCGGACCGCGGCCGGGGCGCCGGAGCGGGTTCCGGCATGTCCGCGAACTCCGGCAGCCGCCGGCCCGCGGCCCGGACCAGCACCGCGACCCAGGTGCGGAAGGGCCGCCACGACTCGGCGATCCCCGCCAGGTCCTCCGGCGACGCCGGTCCGCCGAGGCCGTAGAGCGCCCCGACCAGCGCGGCCAGCCGCGGCTCGCCGTCCACCAGGGCATCCGTGACCCCGGAGGCCCTCAGGTAGATCAGCGACGCGGCGAACTCGCCGATCCCGTTCACCTGCCGCAGCCGGGCCCGGACCTCGTCCGGATCGCCGTCCCGGATCGCGACCGGCTCGAACATCCCCTCGCTCGCCGCCTGCGCCACGGCCCGGAGCCGCTCCTGCTTCACCGCCGGCAGGCCGGGGAGGCTCTCGGCCCCCAGCACCTGCGCGGGCGTGGGCACGACGGCCGTCCCGACACCGCCCGCGTCGACCACTGCGCCGAACTCCCGGGACAGCCGTTCCCGCGCGGCCGCGGCCTGCCGGGTTCCCCAGCGTTGCGCGATCACGCACCACACCGCGGCCTCGTAGGGGGAGGCGAACAGCGGTGGCCGCAGCCCGGGCGCGGCGGCCAGTAGCCTCGCGACCTGCGGATCCCGCGCGCCGACGGCCTCGAAGCCGGCCCCGTCGCCGTCGAGGGACAGCATCCTGGCCACCTGGTCCCGGACCGGTCCGACGTCCCCGCCGGGATCGAGCCCGCTGACCGAGCCGTGCACGCCAGCGCCGTCCTGGACGAGCGCCACGCCGACCGGCGTGCGCAGGTCGTCGAGCAGGAACGCCAGGCGCAGCACGCCCTCCTCGGGCGCGTAGGCCCCGGAGCCGGGCCAGTCCCCGCGGCGCTCGCCGCGGCCGAACATCCCGGACTCGGCGAGGGAGTAGGCGCCGCGCGGAACGATCGTGAAGCGGACGCCTGCTCGGTTGATGCGGTTGCTCTCTTCGGTGGTCATGGGGGCAGTGTGGCTTCCCCCACCGACAGTTCCGGGGCTACAACGGATCGACCGACCGCGACGGAGGGTCTTCCATGGCGACGTACGACCTGGTGGTACGGGGTGGCAGCGTCATCGACGGGAACGGCGGGGAACCGCGCACGGCGGACGTCGCCGTCACCGGCGACCGGATCGTCGAGGTCGGGAGGGTCGCCGGAGCCGGCGCCCGCGAGATCGACGCAGCCGGCGCGGTCGTCGCCCCCGGGTTCGTGGACATCCACACCCACTACGACGGGCAGGCCACCTGGGAGTCCCGGCTGCACCCGTCGTCCTGGCACGGGGTCACCACCGTCGTCATGGGCAACTGCGGCGTCGGGTTCGCCCCGGCCCTGCCCGAGCACCACGACCGGCTGATCGACCTGATGGAGGGCGTCGAGGACATCCCCGGCGTCGCCCTGCACGAGGGCCTCGCCTGGAACTGGCTCGGTTTCGACGAGTACCTCGACGCGCTCGAGGCCCGCCCGCACGACGTCGACCTCGCCACCCAGGTCCCGCACGCCGCGCTGCGCGTGCACGCCATGGGGGCCCGGGCCGCCGCGTACGAGGAGGCGACGCCCGAGGAGATCGCGCTGATGGCGAAGCTCGCCAAGGCCGCGGTGCAGGCCGGCGCGCTGGGCTTCTCCACCTCGCGCACGCTGAACCACAAGAGCATCGACGGGGAGCTGACCCCGTCCTACGACGTCGGTGCGGACGAGCTCATCGCCATCGCGAAGGCGGTCGGGGAGACCGGAACCGGGGTGTTGCAGCTGGTCACGGACTTCCCGGACCCGGCGAAGGAGTTCGCGCTGCTGCGCCGGATGGTGGAGGAGTCCGGCCGCCCGCTGTCGGTGTCCCTGGTCCAGTTCCCGCAGGACACCGGGCGGCACAAGCAGGTGCTCGCGATGCTCGAACGGGCATGGGCGGACGGGCTGGAGATGCGGGCCCAGGTCGCGGCCCGGCCCGTCGGCATGATCCTCGGGCTCCGGAACACCCTGAACCCGTTCATGACCAACCCCGTCTGGCGTCGCCTGGCCGACCTCACGCCGGAGGAGCAGGCCCATCGGATGCGTGAGCCGGAGCTGCGCGCGGAGATCCTCGCCGCGCAGACCCGGGAGAAGGAGCGCAACCGTCTCGGCGGCACGCTCATCCACAAGTACGAGCTGATGTACGAGCTCACGGACCCGCCGAACTACGAGCCGCCGGTGTCGGAGTCCCTCGCGGCGCGGGCGCAGCGCGAAGGGGTCGACGCGGTCCAGCTCGCCTACGACATCGTCGCCGCCGGCGGGATGCTCTACCTGGTCAGCGCCAACTACGCGCACGGGAACCTGGACGACCTGCACGAGATGCTGGTGCATCCGCACACGCTGCCGGGGCTCTCTGACGGCGGCGCGCACGTGGGCACGATCTGCGACGGCAGCTTCCCCTCGACGCTGGTCCAGCACTGGACCCGGGACCGCGCCGGCGCGCGGCTCGGCCTGTCGTTCGTCGTGCAGCGGCAGTCCCGGGACACCGCCCGGGCGGTCGGGCTGCGGGACCGCGGGGTGCTCGCGCCGGGCTACCGCGCGGACCTCAACGTGATCGACGTCGACCGGATGCGGCTGCACCGTCCGGAGATGCGCGCGGACCTCCCGGCCGGAGGCCGGCGGCTGCTGCAGCGGGTCGACGGGTACGAGCACACGATCGTCGCGGGGCAGGAGACCTACACCCGCGGCGTGGAGACCGACGCGCTGCCCGGGCGGCTGATCCGGGGCCCGCGGAAGGCGCCGTGAGCCAGCCGGGGAGTCACGCCTCGAACCGGGGTCGCCGCTTCTCCCGGAAGGCACCGACCCCCTCGGCGAAGTCCGGGCCCACGAACAACGTCCGCTGGGCCCGGGCCTCCGCCGTGAGGACCTGCCGCAGGTCCGTGTGGCCCGCCGCGAACAACGCCTTCGACGCCGCCAGCGCCGGCCGCGACCGACGGGCCAGCAGCTCGGCCCGCTCCACCGCCAGCGCGTGCGCACCACCCGGCTCGGCCAGCCGCTCCACGAGACCGATCTCCGCGGCCCGCGGGGCCCCGACGACCTCGCCGAAGAGGATCATCTCGCTCGCCCGGCCCTGGCCGATCCGCCGCGGCAGCGTCCAGCCGAGGCCCGCGTCGGTGGCCAGGCCGATCCCGCCGAAGGAGGCGCAGAACTTCGCGTCCGAGGCGGAGACGACGTGGTCGCAGGCGGCGACGAGGGACAGCCCGGCCCCGTAGGCGCCACCCTCGACGGCGGCGACCACCGGCTTCGGCCCCTCGACCAGGGCTTCCACCAGCTCCGCGATCACCTGCAGCCGGTAGACGCCGAGCTGCTCGTCGTCGCTCATCGTGGAGATGTCCCCGCCGGCGCAGAAGAACCCCTCGGCGCCGGTGAGCACGACCACCCGGACGGCGTCGTCCGTGTGCGCGGCGACCAGCGCGTCCCGCAGCTCGACGCGCATCTCGACCGACAGGGCGTTGCGGCGCTTCGGGTCCGCCAGGGTCAGGGTGCGTACGGGGCCCGCGTCGGCCCGCTCGACGAACGACATGCCGCTATCGGATCACACGCGGGTGGGGCCGGCCCCACCCCCGGTTCTGCGGCCCACCGGCTGGGTCGACGCGGGCTCCGCGCCCAGGCCGGGTGGCATGGTTCGGCCTGACATGATCGGGCGGGCGCTCGTGATCACCCCGGGAGCGGTCCAGAAGCACATCTCGTCGATCTTCACCAAGCTGGGGCTCGCCCCGTCGGGTGACGGTCATCGGCGGGCGAAGGCGGTTCTCGCCTGGTACGGACATGATCGGCCCCTCCCCGGCCGGGGGTCCCCCTTCTGGGCCGTGTGCGTAGCCCGCTGTATGGAGGAGGCTCTGTCGAACGGGTGGGCACGAGCTTGGCGGGGGACCAGGGATGACGGTGCGCGATCTCTCGCGCCGGACCGGGGCGCGTGTGGGTGTCGCGGTGCGGGGCCGGCACCGCACGGGTCTTTCCGTGGCCGAACTCCTCTCGGCCGAACCGCGCTCGTCCCTGCCGGGCGCGCCACCGACGGGATCGACCTCCGCGGAGCCGGTGACGGTCGTGCAGGCCGGCGCGGTGCCGGCGCCGCGCCGGCCTGCCGAGCCGCAGGCCATCCCGTCGCCCCGGCGCGCCGTGGAGCCGTTCGAGATCCCCGCCCCGCGCCCGGCGGAGCAGGTGCTGCTGCCCGTCGGTTGCGCGGCGCCCGCGGGCCCGGAACGCCCGGCGCCGTACCGTTGGCGCCCGGACGTCCCGTCGCCCCGCCGGTTCACCGCCCCCTTCATCAAGCCGTTCGGGGTGCGGCTCGCGGCCGCGCTGATCGGGCTCGCCGTGCTCGGATCGGTGCCCTCGGCCGCCGGGCGGGTCATCGAGGACCGCGGGGCGCCGGACCACACCCGGGTCACGCCGCGGCCGGCCGTCCCGTCGCCCGGGACTCACCGCACGCTCCCCGGGGCGCTCGACGCCGCCCGCGGGTCGCCCGCCGAGCGCGCCCCGCTGGCGTCACCCGTGCCCGTCGAGTTCACGGACTCGCTGCCGGACGCCCGGGCGGCCGTCGCGCTCGGGGTCGCGATGGCCCAGATCGGGCTGCCGTACCAGTGGGGTGGTGACGGGCCGACGGCCGGCGACGCCGGCTTCGACTGCTCCGGCCTCACCGCGTTCGCCTACGCCGCGGCCGGGATCCGGCTGCCGCGGACGGCGCACACGCAGTTCGGGGCGGGCCCGCACGTGCCCACGGGCTCGCCGCTGCAACCCGGGGACCTGCTCTTCTACGGGACGCCGGACGCCGTGCACCACGTGGGGATGTACCTGGGCGACGGCCGGATGGTGAACGCGCCGACGTTCGGCCAGCCGGTCCGCACGGCCTACTACCGCTGGCGCGGCGACGACTACCTCGGCGCCACCCGCCCGGCCGCCGGCGGCCTGCGGACAGCCGGGGTGCTGCCCTTCAGCCCCGTTCCCGTGCCGGCCACGACACCCCGGCTGCGGATCTTCGAGGCCCCGCCCGCACCGCTGCCGACGGGACCCCTGCCCACACCCAGCGCGGACCTCCCGCCGGAACCGCAGACGGCCGCCGTGGCCGTCGCGGCCGGGGGGCCGGCCGTGAGCGGGGACCGGGACTCGGCCGCCGTGCATCCGAGCGGGATGAGGGTGGACGACGTGCCCCCGGCCGAGCCCGCTTCCACGGGAGCGGTGACGGGCGCCCCGGCGGGAGGATCGACCGCCGCGGACGACCCGTCCGAGGCGGAGCCGGGTGCCGTGACCGACCCGGAGCCGGCCGCGCTCGCACCCGCGGCGGCGGCCCCGGTACCCGGCGACGCGGTTCCCGGCACCCGGGCGGCGGCCGAGCCCGCGGCGGACGGCCCGGCTGCGACCGATCCCGCTGCGGCGACCCCGACGACGGAGACTCCGTCGACCGCGGACCCCACGATCACGGGTCCGGCGTCCGCGGATCCGACGACAAGCGCTGCCCCGACCACCGCCGCCCCCACCACCGCGGCCCCGACCACGACGCCACCGACCGCGGCGCAGGCCGCACCCCGGCACGTCACGCTCAGCCGGCCGTCGGAGTTCCCGCTGTTCCCCGGGCCGGGCGCGTCGCGGACCGTCTTCGACCTCGACGACGCCGCCCCCGTGCAGGACCTGCGCCCCGGCGACGTCGTCGACGCCGCCCTCCCGGACGGCAGCACCCGCCCGTTCACCGTCCGGACCCGGGAGATCCTGTCCGCCGCGACGGCCGCCACCGTCCTCAAGGCTCGGCCGAGCCGCTCGTCGTCCGCGCGCCCCTGCCGGACGGCACGTTCCTCGTCCTCACCGGGGTCCCGGCGGCACCCTGATCGCCAGAGCGGACCGGCTACGGGCGATGTCGCTCCCGGGTGGTGGTCACACGGCGCGCAGGTCCAGGACCAGCTCGCCCGGCGCCCCGTCGACCACCCGGACGGGGATGCCCCAGTCCTGCTGGTAGCGGTGGCAGGCGGCGAACACCCCGTCGCCGTCGTCGCAGGCGGCGGCCGCGACGCTGACCTGCAGCACGCCCTCGCCCGCGCCGAGCTCGACGGTCCGCTCCAGCCCGGCCGCGGTCCCCGCACCGGAGCGCAGCAGCGACGGCGGGGACGCGGCGATCGTCAACGACGTCGGGTCGCCGAACCGCGTGTCGAGGTGCTGGCCGGTGGGCGGGGTGAACGCGATCCGCAGGTCGAGCGGGCCCGGCGCGAGGTCCGTGCGGGCCCGGCGGACCCGATGGGCCCCGGCGTCCACCCGGGCGCCCGCGGGGATCGGCAGCCGGACGAGCCGGTGCGCCGCGGACTCGACGACGATCAGCGAGTCCCCGTCCACCAGCAGGTCGCTGGGCTCGGCGAGATCCCGGGCCAGGGTCGTCACCGTGCGGTCGGCGGGGGACCAGCGGCGGACGGCGCCGTTGTAGGTGTCGGCGATCGCGACCGACCCGTCCGGCAGCACCGCCACGCCGAGCGGGTGCTGGAGCAGGGCGTCCTCCGCGGGTCCGTCGCGGAAACCGAAGTCGAAGAGCCCGAGCCCGACGGCGGTCGTCACCGCCGCCCCGGCGGCCGGCGCGCGCACCACCGACCGCAGCGCGGACGTCTCGGCGTCCGCCACCCACAGCGTCTCGCCCGCCACGGCGAGCCCGGACGGCTGCGCGAAGAACGCGTCTTCCGGCGGCCCGTCGCGCAGGCCCTCGTTCGTCGTCCCGGCGAGCACCCGGGCCTCACCGGAGTGCGGGTCGAAGGACCACAGCTGGTGCGTCCCGGCCATCGCGGCCACCACCGTGCCGTCCCACCACGCCACGTCCCAGGGCGTCGAGAGCTCAGCTGACGTCCCGCCCACCTCGAGGCGTTCGCGCAGCTGCGATCCGGTGCCCACCAGCGTCGACACGTGCCCGTCGGCGAGGCGCAGGCCGCGCAGCGCGTGGTTCACCGAGTCCGCGACGACGACGTCGTAGCCCACCCCCGCCGCGACGCCGGCGGGCAGCACCACGAGACCCTGCGGTTCGGAGAACTCCGGCGCGCCCCCGTCGCGGCGGCCGCGCGAGCCCGTCCCGATCCGGCGGCGCTCGGTCGTCAGGTCCGCCTCGAGCTCGACGAGCTGGTGGTGCGCGGTGTCCGAGACGAGGAACGAGTCCGCCAGCGCGACCACCTTCCCGGGGAACCGCAGCGCGGTCGCGGGGGCGGGCGGCGCGACGTACGGCCCGTCGCCGCGGTGCAGCGTCCCCTTCGCCGTGTGCTCCTCGACCAGCTCCCGCAGCAGCACCCGGAGCCCGTGCGCGTGTCCCTCGCCGGCCAGCTGCGCGACGACATACCCCTCCGGGTCGACCACCGCGAGCGTCGGCCAGGCCCGCGCCGCGTAGGCGTCCCACATCGCGAGCTCGGGATCGTCGAGCACCGGATGGTGCACGCCGTACCGCTCGACCGCGGCCTCGACGGCGCCGGGATCCGCCTCGTGCACGAACTTGGGGGAGTGCACGCCCACCGTCACCAGCACGTCGGCGAACTCGTCCTCGAGCGGCCGCAGCTCGTCGAGGACGTGCAGGCAGTTCACGCAGCAGAAGGTCCAGAAGTCCAGCAGGACGACCTTCCCGCGCAGCTCGGCGAGGGAGAGGTCCTTGCCGCCGGTGTTCAGCCACCGTCGTCCGCGCAGCTCCGGAGCCCGTACCCGCATGCGTGTCACGCCGGGCTCAACACCGGTTCGGCGCGCGCGTGTTCCGCCGCGGAGGCAGACTCCGATCTCGTGCCCGAACTGCCCGAGGTGGAGAACGCCCGCCAGGTCCTCCTGGGAGCGCTGGACCGCGAGATCACGGCCATCGACGACAACGACGACTGGGTGTGCCGTCCGCACCCGCCCGGTGAGATCGCGAAGGCGCTGGTCGGCGGGAAGCTGACCGTCGCGCATCGCCGGGGCAAGACCATGTGGTGCGAAACGGAGAACCGGGACGGCACGGAGGGCCCGACGCTCGGGGTGCACCTCGGCATGGGCGGGCGCCTGATCGTCACCGACTCCGCGGGCGAACGGACCGGCGGCGGACCGGAACGCCCCGACCGCCAACCGCGCAAGGCCGAGTGGGATCGCTTCACCATGAACTTCGCCGACGGTGGACAGCTCCGGCTCTTCGACAAGCGCCGGCTCGGCCGCGTCCGCCTCGAACCGAACCTCGACGGGCTGGGCCCGGACGCGGAGGACATCTCGGCGGCGGACTTCCGTACCCGCATCGCCCGCAGCCGGACGGCGGTCAAGGCGCGGCTGCTGGACCAGAGCGTGCTCGCCGGCGTCGGGAACCTGTTGGCGGACGAGACGCTGTGGCAGGCGAAGCTGAGCCCGGCGGCGAAGGCGGACGAGCTGACCCGCACGGAGCTCGACCGGCTCCACCGCAGCCTCGAGAGGTCCCTGCGGTCCGCGATGGAGAAGGGTGGCGTGCACACGGGGACGATCATCGAGCATCGGCACGTCGACGGGCACTGCCCCCGCTGCGGCGCGCAGATGCGGCACGGCACGGTCGGCGGCCGGAGCACGTGGTGGTGCAGCAGGGAGCAGGTGTAGGAGGGTGCTGAACCCGCCTAGTGCACCGCGACCCTCCGGTGGCGGTACACGATCAGCGCCGTCGTGCAGACGGCCAGCCACGCGGCCCCCAGCGCCCAGCCCGCGAGCACGTCGCTGAACCAGTGCACGCCCAGGTAGATCCGGGTGAAACCGACCGCGGCGATCCAGGACCCGGCTACGACGACCGCCGCCAGCCGCAGCCCCGGGGTCAGCCTGGGCCAGGCCAGCACCACCAGCGCGCCGACGACGGCCATGGACATCGTCGCGTGCCCGGAGGGCAGGGACTCGTTGCCGGCGGACACGAGCTGGTCCGCGACGGGTGGGCGCGGCCGGTCCAGGATCCTCTTGATCAGCGTGAACACCGCGCTCGCCGAGGCCATGGTTCCGACGAGGAAGACGGCCTCCGCGCGCCGGTGCCGCACCCACAGCACCAGCCCGACGACGACCGCGAGCACCGCCATCGCCGCGGTACTGCCGAGCGTCGTGATCGCGACGGCCGGCCCCGTCAGCCTCGGGGAGCGCGCGGCGACGGCCTCGGCCAGCACCGGTCCGTCGTCCGCACCCGGCCCCGTCCCGGTGAACGCCGAGTAGATCAGCCAACCGGCGATCCCGGCGAGCACCACGACGACGGGGCCCGGGACGACGATGCTGGGCGACAGGCGGCGGGTGGACGGCACGATCACCAGTGTGGCCGCGCCGGCCCGCCCGCGCTCGCGAGGAACGTCAGGAACGCCCGCGGTACGCGCGGTACCGCTCGATCAGCGCCCTCGTCGAGGCGTCGAGCGAGGACATGTCCGGGTCGTCCCCGTAGAGCGCGGGGCCGAACTGCTTCGCCATCACCTTGCCGAGCTCGACGCCCCACTGGTCGAAGGAGTCGACGCCCCAGATCGTGCCCTCGACGAACGTCACGTGCTCGTAGAACGCGATCAGCTGGCCCAGGACCGACGGGGTGAGCTTCTCGGCCAGGATCGTCGACGTCGGCCGGTTGCCCGGCATCACCTTGTGCGGGACGACGTCCGCCGGGGTGCCCTCGGCCTCGATCTCCTCGGCCGTCTTGCCGAACGCGAGCGCCGCCGTCTGCGCGAAGAGGTTGGACATGAACAGGTCGTGCATGTCCGCGTCCCCCTCGCCCGGGAGCTCGTGGTTCGGCTGCCCGAAACCGATGAAGTCCGCCGGCACGAGCCGGGTCCCCTGGTGGAGGAGCTGGTAGAAGGCGTGCTGCCCGTTGGTGCCGGGCTCGCCCCAGAAGATCTCCCCGGTGGCCGTGGTGACCGGGGACCCGTCGCCGCGCACGGACTTCCCGTTGCTCTCCATCGTCAGCTGCTGCAGGTAGGCGGGCAGCCGGTGCAGGTGCTGGGAATAGGGGAGCACGGCGTGCGTCTCGGTGCCGAAGAAGTTCGTGTACCAGACGCCCAGCAGCCCGGCGATCACCGGCAGGTTCGCGTCCAGCGGGGCGGTGCGGAAGTGCTCGTCGATCGCGTGCATCCCGGCGAGGAACTCGGCGAAGTGCTCCTTGCCGATCGCGATCATCAGCGAGAGCCCGATCGCGGAGTCCACCGAGTAGCGCCCGCCGACCCAGTCCCAGAAGCCGAACATGTTGGCCTCGTCGATGCCGAACTCGCGGACCTTCTCCGCGTTCGTCGAGACCGCCACGAAGTGCTGGGCGACGGCCTTCTCGTCACCCAGCCCCTCGACGAGCCAGGTCCGCGCGTTGCGCGCGTTGGTCAGCGTCTCCTGCGTGGTGAAGGTCTTCGACGACACCACGAACAGCGTCGTCGCCGGGTCCAGGTCGAGGGTGGCCTCGGCGAGGTCCGTCGGGTCGATGTTGGAGACGAAGCGGCACCGGAGGTCCCGCCGGGAGTAGTCCAGCAGCGCCTCGTACGCCATCACCGGCCCGAGGTCCGAGCCGCCGATCCCGATGTTGACGACTGTGCGGATGCGCTCGCCGGTCGAGCCGGTCCACTCGCCCGAGCGGACCTTGTCCGTGAACTCGCCCATCGCGTCGAGCGTGGCGTGCACGTCCGCGACGACGTCCTGCCCGTCGACGGTCAGCGACGCGTCCCGCGGCAGCCGCAGCGCGGTGTGCAGGACGGCCCGGTCCTCGCTGGTGTTGATGTGCTCCCCGGAGAACATCGCCCGGATCCGGTCCGGCAGCCCGGCGCGCTCGGCCAACGCGGTGAGCAGCGGCAGCGTCCCGCGGGTGACGCGGTGCTTGGACCAGTCCAGGACGAGGTCCGCTCCGGTCGTCGTCATGACCTGCGCGCGACCGGGGTCCTCCGCGAACAGCTCGCGCAGGTGCAACGGCTCGACGGCCGCATGGTGCTCGGTCAGCGCGGTCCACTCCGGAGTGGCGGTGATGTCGAGATGCTCTGCAGCAGCTGCTTCTGAGGACACGGGCGACATCATGCCCCTCCCGACAGGCGGTTGCGCAGGTGTGGGTTGCGCAGGTGTGGGTTGCGCAGGTGTGGACAGCACCACCACGGAGCGTGGTGCCGATGCGGTGCGGCGGCCGGAGACGGTGTGCTGGAGCGGTACCCGAGACGTCGCGCGCGACGAGCCCACCGACGTCACCTGTCCGTGGTACTGGTTCGGCGGCGGGGTGAAGCTGCGGGCCGTCGGAACGCTCTACAAGATCGCGTTCGTCCGGCCCGACGGGATGCCCTCGTCGGATCCGTCGCTGGTCGACGGGGCGCTGGGCCCGGGCGTCACGATCGCCACCGGCGCGGCCCACGTGGATGCGCTCCGTGGTCTCGCGGACATCGGCACCGGGCGGAAGGCGACGAAGCAGTGGCGGGAGATCCGGCCCGCCTGAGGGGCTGCCACCTGCGGATAGGGGTTCTCCGGCCGTCGGCGAGGGACCGGCGGTCATGATCGACGCCCAGCGGAGGGTCAGCAGGGGCGAACGGTCCGTAACCGTTTGCTCGATCGTGCGTTACTCACACGAGTGGCGCGGATGTGCTGCTCGTCGCGCCTCACCGGCGCATCACCGCAAAGCCGCCGTTCGGACCTGCGAGGGCTCGGATTCGGGCTAGCGTCGTGGCCCAACGGAGTTAGTCGATCACCGTCAGGAGAGCTCGCCGATGTTCAGAACGCTGCCCGCTCCCGCCCGCGACGTCCTGCTGCTCGCGGCCCGCCTGCTCGTCTCGTTCGTGATGCTCGCCCACGTCTGGGACACGTTCATCGGCACGGGGTTCACCAAGACCATCGGGGCCTTCAGCAACTTCGGGATCCCGATCGCGATCGTGGCCACCGCGTTCACGCTGGTCGCGGAGCTGGTCGGCTCGCTCCTGCTGGCCTCGGGCATCTTCGTGACCTGGGCGAGCGGCGCGATCTCCTTCGTCATGGCCGGCGCGATCTACTTCGTCCATGCCCCGCACGGCATCTTCGTGAAGAACGGCGGCTGGGAGCTCGTCGGCATGATCATCGCGGTCTGCCTCGGGATCGCCGCCACCGGGCCGGGTCGCTACAGCCTGGACCACCTGATCTTCGACCGGAAGGTCACCGAGCCGCCGGCGCCGGCGCCGATCGTCGTCACCCAGGACACTCCCGTGGCGCCGGCCCAGCGCTGGGCGAACGGCACCGGGGCGAGCGGCGCCCTGCGCGCCTCGGAGCGCCGCACCGCCGCCGTCCGGATCGCCGAGCACAACGTCGAGACCGCAGGGTTCGGGGCGGTCGCGTCCCGCACCGCGGAGGTCGACGAGTTCGGCTTCGCCTCGGAGCCCGCCCCGGCCCGGACCGGTCCCGTGCAGGTGCAGACGCCCGGCAGCGGCGCGCCCGCCGTCGGCATGGCGTCGCTGCGCTCCCGCCAGCTGCCCGGACGGCGCCCCGCCCCCGAGGGTGACGAGAACACGCACTCGCTGTTCACCACGCGCGGCGACTGACACCGCGCGCCGCCGCGGCGAGGGTCGTGTCACGACACGCTCGCGCCCGTGCAGCTCCGTCCCGCACGATTCTCCCGGCCGGCCCCGGCCGGCGGGCTCCGTCACCACGCGACCGTGGCGAGGGTCCGCCACCGGGTCGTCGCCGTGCCGTCCCTGTGAGTCGACCCACGGAACCCGCCGGGTGGCGGCGTGCCGTGTCGGGCGCCGGTGGCGTCGATGGCTCGTTCATCGTTCGACCATCGATCCGGGATCGCGGTCCCGCCCGGTGATCGGCCGGCGCGGCACGGGATCATGGCCGGCGGGCCCGTACGGGCCCGCCGGCTCCGGCTCCCGGAGCGGAGGGAGGGATCGCGTGCTGCGCCACGTCACCGCGACCCGCTACGTCACGCCGTTGCGTGAGGGCGGGTCGCTGCCCGGGCTGATGGAGGCCGACGACCTCGGCACCTACGTCGTGAAGTTCCACGGCGCCGGGCAGGGTCGCAAGGTCCTCGTCGCGGAGATCGTCAGCGGCGAGCTGGCCCGCACGCTCGGGCTGCCGGTGCCGGAGCTCGTCACCGTCGAGCTCGATCCGGCGCTCGGCCGCACCGAGCCGGACCACGAGGTCCAGGACCTGCTGCGGAACTCGCGCGGGCTCAACCTCGGGTTGGACTACCTGCCCGGCGCGCTGGACTTCGATCCCCTCGCCTTCGATCCCGGGCCCGAGTTCGCCGGTCGCGTCCTCTGGTTCGACGCGCTGGTCGGCAACGTCGACCGCTCCTGGCGGAACGCGAACATGCTGCTCTGGCACCGCGCCGCCCACCTCGTCGACCACGGCGCGACGCTGACGTTCCACCACGGCTGGAAGGCCGCGCTCGCCGACCCCGCCGCCGTCGCGGCGCGGCCCTACGACGCGCGGGACCACGTGCTGCTCGGGTCGGACCCGGACCTCGACGCGGCGGACTCCGCCCTCGCCCCGCTGGTCACCCCCGCGGCCGTGCGCGCCGCGGCCGCCGCCGTCCCGGATCTGTGGCTGACCGACGAGCCGGGCTTCGACGACCCGGACGAGGTCCGCGAGGCCTACGTGGACATCCTCACCGCCCGGGTCGCGGCGCGGGACCTGTGGCTGCCCGGCGTGCGGGAGACGGCCGCGGCGGGCCGGGCGCGGCCGGCGACGCGGGCGCCGAACCCGCCGGCCTGGCTCGCCGGGCGGCTCCCGCGATGACGACCTCGGCGAGCACCCTGCACACCTATGAGTACGCGCTGCTGCAGGCCGTGCCCCGGCCCGAGCGCGGCGAGTCCGTGAACGTCGGCGTGCTGCTCTACTGCCGCGGGCTGGACTACCTCGGCGGGCGCACCCACGTCGACGTCGCCCGCGTCCGGGCCCTCGACCCGCACGCGGACACCGAGGCGATCGCCGCGCTCCTGGACGTCGCCGCCGCGGTCTGCGCCGTGCCCGAGCCCCCGCGCTCGGACCGCCGGACGGACGGCGCGCTCGCCGCGTCGGGACCGGGCGCGGGGGAGGACATCGGACGCCGGTTCCGCCGGCTCACCGCGCCGCGCAGCACCGTCGTCCGCCCGGGCCCGGTGCACGCCGGGCTCACCGCCGACCCCGCCGCGGAGATCGACCGCCTGCTCAAGGCCCTGGTCCTGCCCCTCTGAGCGCCGGGCCGGCCGGCGCGGTGAGGCACAGCACGCCCATGGCGGCCTCCTGAACGGTTGTAATGTCCCCATGAGCGGATCGACGGAGATCACGACGGACCCGGTGCCCGCGGCGGCCCTCACCAGCTGGCTCGCCGCCGAGGTCCCCGAGGTGAGGGTGGGGGACGGGCCGGTCGAGGTGCGGCGCCTCTCGGGCGGGCACTCCAACCTGACCTTCCGGATCGTCGACGGCGCGGGCAAATCCTGGGCCCTGCGCCGCCCGCCGCTCGGCGGGGTGCTCGCCACCGCCCACGACATGGGCCGGGAGTGGCGCTTCATCGCCGCCCTGGACCCGACGCCCGTCCCGGTCCCGCAGGCCGTCGCCTTCTGCTCGGACCACGACGTGATCGGCGCGGACTTCTACGTCATGGGCTTCGTCGACGGCGTCGTCCCCGGCGACCCGCAGGCGGGCGCGGCCATGCCGGTCGAGAGCCGGCACGCGGCGGGCCTGGCCTGCGCGGACGTGCTCGCCGAGCTGCACAGGGTCGACCCGGAGCAGGTCGGGCTCGGGGACCTCAGACGCTCCGGCAGCTACCTCGAACGCCAGCTGCGCCGCTGGCACCGGCAGGTGCACGCGTCGGCCGTGGAGGACCTGTCCGTGATCGACGCCGTGCACGAGAAGCTCGTCGCCCGGATGCCGGACGACCCCGAGCTGCGGATCGCGCACGGCGACTACCGGCCCGGCAACCTCTCCTTCCGCCCGGACGGTGCCATCGGCGCGATCTTCGACTGGGAGCTGGCCACGCTCGGTGACCCGCTCGCGGACCTGGGCTGGCTGATCGCGTCCTGGGAACGCCCGGGGGACACCGACGTCGCGATCACGTCCGGTCCGACCGTGCTGGACGGGTGGCCGGAGGCCGACGAGGTGGTGGCCCGCTACGCGGAGCGCTCCGGGCGGGGCGAGCGGATCGCGTCGGACCTGGACTACTTCCTCGCGTTCGCCCGCTGGCGCTCCGCCTGCATCGGTGCGGGTGTCTACACCCGCTACGCCGCCGGGCACATGGGAACCGAAGGCATCGAGGAGGGCGCGCTCGCCGAGGCGCGGCTGAAGTCCGTGCACGACCAGGCCGCGGCCGCGCTCAACGCGCTGGGCGGCTGAGCCTGCATGCTCGTTCCGAGCGCCACCTGCCTGTCGTCCCGACCGCGGCGGGTGAGGATCGCAGCGATCACGAACCGGTGGTGGCCCGCTCCGGGTTCACCCCGCCGGGCGGTCCCGGGCGCGTCCTGCCACGATCCCGGCGGCAGGTGCGGGACGCTCGAACACCACGGCGCAGGACGGAACCGCTCCGCCGCGCCCGCACGCGATCCAGGACGGGGACACACACCATGGCCGGCGGCTGGCAGGAACAGGACGACTGGGGCGACCAGACCCGGGAAGCGGCCGGGCCCAGCCGGAGGCCTACCGACCCGAGCCGCCGCGCGGGCCGGTGGTCAACGCCGGCCGGCTCTGGTCGGGCGGAGTCGCGACGGCGGTCGTCGCGGCGCTGATCGGGCTCGTCGGGCTGCTGATCGTGCGGGTCCTGCTGCAGATCCCGTACCTCGCGCCGATCAACTCCGGGCCGGTCGGGGACTCGCGGACGATCCTGCTGTGCAGCCTCGCCGCGATCGCCGCGCTGGCCGCGACGGGCCTGGCCCACGTCCTGCTGCTGAGCACGCCCAGCCCGATGGCCTACTTCGGGTGGATCGGGGGCCTGCTGACCACGGTCGCCGCGGTGCTCCCGCTACTGAACGAGGACACCTGGACGGTGCGGATCGCGACGGCGGTCATCCACCTGGTCATCGGCCTGGCGATCATCAGCCTGGTCACCGGGGCGGCGGTCTCCTCCAGCTCGCGCTGAGCCCTCGATCGGCGCCTTGCGGAGACCGGGGGTCGTCGGACACGATCGCGGGGTGTTCGTGGACCTCCGGCTCGTGGCGCGTCTGCACGTGGACCTGTGCCGGACCCGGTCGGCGGTCTGTCGGTAGCCCGACAGGCCGAGACCGAACGACCGCATCCCCGCGCAGCGCGGCGCCCACCTCCCCGCGCCGGTGCTGCCGCGGGCACACGTCCACGAGGAGCACCCGCATGTCCCCGCTCTCCGCTGTGCCTTCTTCCACCGGGCCTTCTTCCACCGGTCCGCTCAACCTCGAACTGCTCGGCCCACGCTTCGGCGCCCTGGTCCACGACCTCGACCTCGCCACCGCGGACGACGCCCAGGTCGCCGCCGTCCGCGCCGCGCTGACGGAGCACAAGGTGCTGTTCTTCCGAAGCCAGACACTGGACCCGGACCAGCAGATCCGCCTCGGCAACCGGATGGGCGACCTGACGGCGTCGCATCCCGTCGTCCCCGGCATCGACGAGGCGCACACCGAGATCTACGCCCTGGACAGCGCGGACGACGGCTACGCGGACGTCTGGCACACCGATGTCACCTTCGTGAAGCGGCCGCCGCTCGGCTCGATCCTGCGCGCCGTCACGCTGCCGCCGAACGGCGGCGACACCAGCTGGGCGGACCTCGAGCTGGCGTACGCGTCGCTCTCGCCGGCCGTGCAGCGGCTCGCGGACGAGCTCACCGCGGTGCACGACGGTTCCCGGGACTTCGGCTACTACCTCGCGCAGCGCCGGCAGGGGCGCGGCAGCGACTGGGAGGGCGAGACCTTCACCGCGCTCGAGGAGGTGCAGCACCCCGTCGTGCGCGTGCACCCCGAGACCGGCCGGCGGTCGCTCTTCGTGAACCCGGGCTTCACCACCCGGATCGCGGGCGTCTCAGACGCCGAGAGCCGCCACCTGCTCGACCTCTTCTTCGCCCACCTCACCAAGCCCGAGCACCTCGTCCGGCACCGCTGGGCCGAGGGCGACGTCGCGATGTGGGACAACCGCGCCACCGCCCACTACGCGAACCGGGACTACGGCGACGCCCGCCGGGTCATGCACCGGGTGACGCTGCGCGGGGACGCCCCGGTGGGCGTGCCGAGATCTGTCACCGCGCCGGACCGCCGGGTAGCGTCCGCAGGGTGACCTGGGGGACCTACAGCACGTACCTGATCATCGCCGTCCTGCTGGTGGTGGCGCCCGGGCCGGACACGCTCGTCCTGCTCCGCAACGGCCTCGCCGGCGGACGGCGGGGCGGCGTGCTCGCCGGCGCCGGGATCCTCGTCGGCAACCTGGTGCAGGGCTCCGCCGCGGCACTCGGGCTCGGCATGCTGATCGCCCGCTCGCAGGTCCTGTTCGAGATCCTGCGCTGGGCGGGCGTCGCGTACCTGGCCGTCCTCGCCGTGCAGGCGCTCCGGGGCGCGATCCGCGGGGACTACTCCGCGGTGGAGGACGTCGCGCGCCGCCGCGGGGCCGGCTTCCGCCGGTTCCGCGAGGGCTTCCTGTCCAACGTGACCAACCCGAAGGTGCTGGTCATGTACCTGTCGGTGCTCCCGCAGTTCCTCACGCCGGGCGTCACCACGACCCTCGACGCCCTCATCCTCGCCTACACGGTCGGGATCCTGGGCGCGGTGTGGCTGGGCCTGCTGCTGCTCGTCGTGCACCGGGTCCGGGACTGGCTCAGCCGCCGGAGGGTCCGGCGCACCGTCGACGCGGTGACGGGTACGGCGCTCCTCGGTTTCGGCGTGGCGCTGGCTAGCGAATAGTCCACGCGCCGTTGCGCTGCTCCCACCGCTTGTGCGCCAGCAGGTTCCGCAGCTGTGCGAGCGCGTAGTCGATACCCGAGGACTGCAGGACGGCGGGCTGCCCGGGCCGCTCGTCGACCCCGACGACGATCCCGGTGCGGTCACCGCTGGCGACGATCACCTGTAGCTCCCGGGCGAGCGTCATGCTGTAGGTGTCGGCGTAGCCCCAGAACGTGACCACCGACGTGACGAGGTCCGCGACGGGCTTCGTCCGCGTCGTCACGGCGACGATGTGGCCGTAGTGGAACTCGTCGGTGTTCTCGTCCTTGCGGCGGCCCGACGCGAGATCGAGCCGCGAGACCACGACACCCAGATGCCGCTCGGTCGGGCAGACCACCAGGACGTCGTAGTGGCTGAAGCGCCAGATCCGGTCGATGCCCTCCCTGGCCTTGGCGCCCTTGGCCGGACCGAACACGACGATCGGGCCGGCACCCTGGTCCGCGAACGGCCGCGGCCCGCCCGGCGGCCGGACGTCTGCGCTGTGGAGGACGAGATGCGAGTCGTGGAGGCCGAACACCTCCATCGCCCGGTTCGCCGCGCGTTCGAGGTCCTCGCGGAACGTGTCGTCGATCTGCCCGTCCGTCGGCTTGGGCTCGGCCTTGTGGAAGGCGCGCCAGTAGACGGCGCGGGCCTGCAGTCCCAGCAGTAGGAACATCAGCGCGGCGGTGGCCGGGATGACGGCGGCGAGCACGTTCCCGGACAGCGCCAGAGCAGCCCCCGCGAACAGGGCCAGGAACAGCGCCAGCCACAGCATCAACCGGGCTCGCGACCGGTCGGCCGGATCAGGCCTCCGGCGAAAGTACTTGTTCACCGCCGTCTTGCGAGCCGGATCGTCGAGCGGGCCCAGCGAGTTGCCCCCGAGCCCGCTCACCGCTCACCACGGCCGGGCGTGACGATCTTCTTCGAACGCATGTGGAGAACCCCCGTTCCCGGTCGCCGCCCCCCGGCGCCGGATACAGGTGAGCTCGCTCGCCGATCGGACGACGTTGCGTTCCGTCATCCGGCCCGTCCGAAGACCACCTGGCCGGCGCAATGGGAGGTCACGCGGACGGCGGTGCCGGTTCGGCTGGCCACCTGCCTGCGTCAGCCCGGGGTGATGGCCAGCCCCGCGGCCCCGTCCTTGCCACGGCGCAGCCGGGCCACGCCCGTGGCCAGCCGCCCCGCGATCCCGTACTTGCGGTTGATCGCGGCCAGGACGGAACGGGTCCCGGCCGGGTCCAGGATGCGGGCGGTGGCGGGCACCGCGGGGCCGGTGGGGTTCCCGCGGCGGTCGCACTCGCCGATCTCGACGGTGCCACTGCGCCTGATCCGCTTCACCTTGCCGGCGTCCGGCGCGCTCCAGACGCCGATCTCGCCGCCGTCGAGCGGCGCGGCCCAGACCGCCGTCGGGACCGGGGTGCCGTCCTTGCGGAAGGTGGTGAGCAACAGGAACCGGGCGGCGGCGAGATCATCGGCACGAGCGGACCTCACGCCGGGACGCTCGCCTTGTTCAGCGCCACGGGCAGCGACGCGTACCCCCGCAGCACACGCGTGGGACGACGGGTGGGCGCCCCGGCCGCGCCGAGGTCCGGGAAGCGGTCGAACAGGGCCCGCAGCGCGACCTCGCCCTCCATCTTCGCCAGCCCCGCCCCGAGGCAGTAGTGCAGCCCGCTGGAGAACGAGACGTGCTCCCCGGCGTTGTGCCGGGTGACGTCGAAGCGGTTCGGGTCGGTGAAGACCGCCGGGTCCCGGTTCGCACCACCGAGCAGCGTGACGATCAGCGAGCCCCGCTTCACCGGACGCCCGCAGACCTCGGTGTCCGCCCGCGCGACCCGGCCGGTCCGCTGCACCGGGGACTCCAGGCGCAGCATCTCGTCGACCGCCGTCGGCCAGCGCTCGGGCTCGGCCTTCAGGATCGCGAGCTGGTCCGGGTGGTCGATCAGCAGCGCCGAACCGCTGCCGATGAGGTTCACCGTCGTCTCGAACCCGGCCGCGAGCAGCAGCATCGCGATGCTCGACAGCTCGTCCTCGGAGAGCCGCCCGTCCTCGTCGTGCGCGGTGACGAGGGCGGAGAGGATGTCGTCGCCGGGGGAGCGGCGCAGGGTCTCGAAGTGGCCGAGCATCCAGGCGTGCAGGGCGTCGATGTCGCGCTCCGAACGCCGGAAGTCCCGGAAGCTCAGCCCGGCGTCGAGGGAGAGCGCCGCGCCCTCGCCCCACTCCAGGAACTGCTCGCGCATCTCCATCGGGGCACCGAGCACCTCGGCGATGACGGTCGCGGGCAGCAGCGCCGCGTAGTCCGCGATCAGGTCCGCCTGCTCGCGGCCGGCCAGCTCGTCGAGCAGCTCGGTGGCGATCTCCTCGGTCCGGTCTCGCAGCGCCGCGACCTTCTTGGCGCTGAACGCCCTGGTCACGAGCTTGCGGTAACGCGTGTGGTCCGGCGGGTCCGTCGCCAGCATCGACGGCGGCTGGGCCGGCCCGAGCGCCCAGCTCCCGCCCATCCGCTGCAGCACCCTGACCGCGCTCGGCAGGTTCTCCGGCATCCGCATCTCGACGCAGAAGTCCTGGCTGCGCAGGATCGTCGTGCACGCCTCGTGGTTCGCCGTGGTGAGCGTGAGCCCGGACTTGACGATCGCGCCCTGGGCGCGGAGCTCGTCGTAGTGCGGGAACGGGTTCGCGATGAGCACCGGATCCGCCATGAGCCGGGCGCCGAGGTCCCCCGCGGCGACCTCCTTGCGCAGCACCCGGCGGATCAGCGCGTGCCGCAGCACCCACCGGATCCCTCGTCGTGCACCCCGTGAACCCGCCATGCCAGTCTCCTGAACGTCGTCGTCCCGCAAACGCTACCGCGAGTAAGTTAGCTCTGCCCAGGGCTCGGATTCAGAACATTCTCAGCTCGTCCGGTAGGACTGGTACGTGCCCGCCCGCCTCCTCGCCGTCAGCGACCTGCACGTCCGGTACCCCGAGAACCGCTCGCTCGCGGAGGATCTGCACCCCACGGACCCGGGGGACTGGCTGATCGTGGCGGGGGATGTCGCGGAGCGGGTGGACGACACGGTCGGCACGCTCGCGGTGCTGGCGCAGCGGTTCGCCCAGGTCATCTGGGTTCCGGGCAACCACGAGCTCTGGACGCGCACGAAGGATCCGGTCGATCTGCGGGGAGAGCGCCGCTACCGGCATCTGGTCGAGCGCTGCCGGGAAGCTGGGTGCTGACCCCGGAGGACCCGTTCCCGATCTGGCGCGGCGCCGGCGGACCGGTCACCGTCGCGCCGCTGTTCCTGCTCTACGACTACTCGTTCCTGCCCGAGGGCACCACGACCGTGGCCGAGGGACTGGAGGCGGCCTACAAGGCCGGGGTCGTCTGCACCGACGAGCACCTGCTGCACCCGGACCCGTACTCGTCCCGGGAGGCCTGGTGCGCGGCCCGCGTCGAGTACAGCGAGAAGCGGCTGGCGGAGATCGATCCCGAGCTGCCGACGGTGCTGGTCAACCACTGGCCGATGACGAGGCTGGCGACCCGGGTGCTCCGCTACCCGGAGTTCGCCCTCTGGTGCGGGACGACGGCGACGGCGGACTGGCACGTCCGGTACCGGGCGTCGACGGTGGTCTACGGACACCTGCACATCCCGCGCGTCCTCCACGAGGACGGCGTCCGGTTCGTCGAGGCATCCCTCGGCTATCCGCGGGAGTGGAAGCCGCGCGAGGAGCGGTACGGCATGCCCGTCACCGACCTCCTGCCCCGGCAGATCCTCCCGGTCCCGGAGGGTCCGGAGCCCTACGCGGCGCCTGCGAGCGAGGCCGCCGCGCGCTGACCGGCACGCGACGACCGGGCCCGCCGGCGTGGGCCCCGGGCGGCGTCACCGCCCGCCGCGGCGCCCGTAGCGGCGGTTGAACTTCTCCACCTGGCCGGCGGCGTCCAGCACGCGGGTCGCGCCCGTCCAGAACGGGTGCGAGTCCGCCGTGATGTCCACGCGGACCAGGGGATACGTCTGCCCGTCGGGCCACTCGATCGTCTCCCGGGAGGTGGCGGTCGAACGGGTCAGGAACGCCTCACCGGTGCTCCTGTCCTGGTAGACGACGGGTCCGTAGCCGGGGTGGATGTTCGGCTGCATCAGGGTTCCTCCTCGACGAGCTGGCTGCTAGTTTCGGCAATGATAACCATTACCGACTAAGGGGGATTCCCGTGACGGTCCCGCTCCACACCACCGGCTTCGTCGCCGTCCGCAGCACGGCGTCCCGCACCCCGCTCGACGCGCTGCTGGCGGCCGAACTCGCTGCCGCGGTCCGCGCGACGCGGCACGGGATCCTCGTTGCCAGCGAAAGGCCGCCGGACCCCGAGGGCACGTTCGTGCAGGTCCAGCCCTGCGACGAGCGGCAGCGCCCGGTCCGTGCGGCCGTGCGGGTCGGCCCGTTGGAGACCGCCGACGACGTCGACGAGCTGTGCGTCTGGCTCCGCGCGGGTCTGCTGGACCCGGCCACGCTGCCGCTCCACCTGCTTGGGGTGACCGAGGCGATCCGCCGGAGCTGACACGCACAGGATCGCCCGCACAGGATTGGCCGCACAGGAGTCGCACAGCAGGGCCACAAGGACGGGCCAGGGCCGGAACGGACAGTACGGAGGAACCCCCGACCACCCCCTGGGAGACCTTCGTGAGCACCGTGACCCCGCCCCGGGTGCCGTCCGCGCCGCGCCACGCGCAGGCGAGCGCCCCACCCGGCCGACACTCCGGCCCGCCGGAGAGGCCCGGCCGGGCCGGGACACCGCTCCGCGGCCCGTCCGACCGGCCCCGCTGGGCACGCCCGGCACTGCCCGTCCTGCTGGCCGGCACTGCGGCCCTCTACCTGTGGAACCTCTCGGCCTCCGGCTACGCCAACGACTTCTACGCCGCCGCCGTCCAGGCCGGCACGCAGTCCTGGAAAGCCTGGCTGTTCGGGTCGCTGGACTCCGGGAACGCGATCACGGTCGACAAACCGCCGGCGGCGCTGTGGGTGATGACGCTGTCCGCGCGGATCTTCGGCTTCTCCTCGTGGAGCCTGCTGGTGCCGCAGGCGCTGATGGGCGTCGCCTCCGTCGGGTTGCTGGACGCGACCGTCCGCCGCTCGGCCGGACCCGGTGCGGGCCTGCTCGCGGGCGCCGCGCTGGCGCTCACCCCCGCCGCGGTCCTGATGTTCCGTTTCGACAACCCGGACGCGCTGCTGGTCCTGCTGATGGTGGCCGGCGCGTACTTCGTCTCCCGGGCCGTGGACGCCACGACCACCACTTCGTCGACGCGGTGGCTGCTGCTCGCCGGCATGGCGATCGGGTTCGCCTTCCTCACCAAGATGGGCCAGGCGCTGCTGGTCGTCCCGGCGTTCGCCCTGGTCTACCTGATCGCGGGCACCCCGCGGCTGCGGACCCGGATCCTGCAACTGCTCGGCGCGGTCGTCACGATGGTCGTGTCGGCCGGCTGGTTCATCGCGCTCGTCGAGATCTGGCCCGCGGCGAGCCGGCCGTACATCGGCGGCTCCACCACGAACTCGCTGCTCGAGCTCGCCCTCGGCTACAACGGCCTGGGCCGGCTGCTCGGGGGCAACGGCGGTGGCGGCGGCGACAACACCTCCTTCGGCGGCGCCACCGGCATCACCCGGATGTTCACCGGCGAGATCGGCCATGAGATCTCGTGGCTGCTCCCGGCCGCGCTCATCGCGCTGGTCGCGGGCCTGTGGCTGACCCGACGCCCCCCGCGCACCGACAAGGTCCGCGCCGGCCTCGTCCTCTGGGGCGGCTGGATGCTGGTCTCCGCCCTGGTGTTCAGCTACATGAGCGGCACGATGCACCCCTACTACACCGTCGCGCTGGCCTCGGGGATCGCCGGGACCCTGGCGATCGGCGGCCGCGAACTGTGGCGGCACCGCGATCGGGTCCTGGCGCGGGCGACCCTCGCGCTGATGGTCGCCGCCACCGCGGTCTGGTCCTTCGTGCTCCTCGCGGGCAGCTCCGAGTCCTACGCCTGGGTCCGCTGGATGGTCGCCGGGCTGGCCGTGCTCGGGGTGGTCGGCCTGCTGGCCGGCACCCGCAGGCTCAGCAGGATCCTGCTGGTCGGAACGGTCGCCGCGATGCTGACCGGCCTGGTCGGGACCAGCGCGTACGCGGTCGCCACGGCGTCGGTCGCCCACACGGGCAGCATCCCGTCGGTCGGCGCGACGTCCACCGCGACGTCCACCGGGATGGGCGGCACGGGCGGTCCCGGCGGCACGGGTGACGGTGGCGAGCGCCCCGACGGTGGCACCGCGCCGGCACTTCCCGGCTCCACGACCGGGACCGCGGATTCGGCCGGGACCGACCGGACCGCCGGTTTCCCGGGAGGCGGAGGCGGCATGGGCGGCGAGGCCGGCGCGGAGCTGACCGCCCTGCTCAGCGCCACCGACTCCACCTGGTCCGCGGCCGTCGGCACCTCCCAGTCCGCCGCCGGCCTCGAGCTGGCCTCCGGCACCGCCGTCATGTCCCTCGGAGGCTGGAGCGGCTCGGACTCCGCCGTGACCCTCGAGCAGTTCCAGCAGTACGTCGCGAACGGCCAGATCCACTACTACGTCGGTGGCGGCCAGGGCGGCCCCGGCGGCAGCGCGGACGGCACGAGCAGCCGGATCGCCGCCTGGGTCGAGGCGAACTTCACCGCCACGACCGTCGGCAGCCAGACCGTCTACGACCTGACGGCCTGACCCCGCCGCACCCGAGGCCCGCGGCCCGGAACCAGGGACGCGGCCTCGGTCGTGGAGAGCCTTCTCATCGCCATGTCGCACGGTCGCCCGAATGACCTTCGCGCCCGCGTTGCCCATGCTGGATCGCTACAGGAGCGAGACGACGGAGGGGCCGACGGACCAGGGGCCGGATCTGAAGGGGCTCGACGACGCCTTCCCCTTCCACCCGACGGCCGTCGGCTCGCGGCGGATGGCGGCGGCGGTAGCGCGGCTGGTCGTCGAACCAGAAGGATGATTCTCATGATGACCTCCCTCGGCCTCTCCCCGGACGACCACGGCTTCCGTCCCGGCGCGGTGACGGACCCGGGCGAGGTCCTGCACCTCGGCGGCACGCCGTTGCCGCTGACCGTCCCCGCCCGGCTCTACGTGTGCGGCATCACGCCCTACGACGTCACGCACCTCGGGCACGCCTCGACCTTCGTCTGGGCGGACGTCGTCGGGCGGGTCATGCGGATGGCCGGGGTGGACACGGTCGTCTCCCGCAACGTCACCGACGTCGACGACGTGCTCACCCGCACCGCCGCCGAGCGCGGCCGGCGGTTCGACGAGTTCGGGCTGACCCAGGAGTTCCACTTCGACCGGGACATGGCGGCCCTGCACGTCCGGCCGCCGACCCACGCGCCGCACGCCCGGCACCACGTCTCCCACGTCGTCCGGCTCGCGATGGCCCTGCTCGCGGCCGGCGCGGCCTACGAGCGCGACGGGTTCGTCTACTTCCGCGGTGCGGGCGTCGCCGAGGGCCGGGACCGGGACGCGGCGCTGGCCCTGCTCACCGAGAACGGCGACCAGCCGGACGACCCCCTCCGCGACGACCCCTTCGACGTCCCGGTCTGGCGGCCCTCCGGCGAGGGCGACCCGGCGTGGCCGAGCCCCTGGGGCCGCGGCCGACCGGGCTGGCACGCGGAGTGCGCGGCGATGGCGCTGGCCACGCTCGGCGGCGTCGTCGACGTGCTCGTGGGCGGGGCGGACCTGGAGTTCCCGCACCACGCCTACCAGGGCGCGATGGCGTCCGCGGCCACCGGGAGCGGCCCGTTCGTGCGGCGCGAGGTCCGCGCCGGGACTGTCGGACGGGACGGCGTCAAGATGGCGAAGTCGACGGGGAACCTGGTGCTCGTCGGGGACCTGCTGCGGGGGTCCTCGGGCGCGGCCGTCCGGCTGATGCTGCTGGATCGGGCGTGGGCACAGCCCTGGGACTACACCCCGAACGCCCTGGAACAGGCCGAGGCGCTGCTGGAGGGGCTCTACGTCGCGGCCGGGACGCGGAACGGGTCGGTGGCCGCGGTCGCCGCCGTCCGCGGCGCGTTGCTGAACGACCTGGACGTCCCGGGGGCGGTGCGGCTCGCCGTGGAGTCCGGGGGAGACGCGGCGCGCCAGGTTCTGCGCACGCTCGCCCTGCAGTGAGAGAGCGGGGGCGGCGGCGAGTTCAGCCGGCCGCGGACTCGGGCTCGATCTCCGCCGCCCGGAGCCGGGCGGCGAGGCGCTGCAGGTCGTCCCGCAGGGTGGCGAGCTCGAGCGCCGTCAGGCCGGTGACCTCCTCGACCCGGCCCTGAACCGCCTGGGCCTTCGCCTCGAGCTCCGCGCCCACGGTCGTCAGGCGGATCTCGACGATCCGCTCGTCGTCCAGCCGCCGCCGCCGCGTCACCACGCCCTGCGCCTCGAGGCGCTTGAGCAGCGGGGACAGCGTCCCGCTGTCCAGGTACAGCTGCTCGCCGAGACGGCCCAGCGTGACCGTGCCGTGCTCCCACAGCACCAGCATCACGGAGTACTGGCTGTAGGTGAGCCCGACGGCCTCGAGCAGTGGCCGATAGCACCCCGTCATCGCGCGTGAGGCCGAGTGCAGGGCGAAACAGAGCTGTCCCTCGACGGTGAAGCTCGATCCCGGCGTGTCTGCCATCGGTGCAGCGTAGAACGCGTCGCCGCAGAGGGGAGGCTCCATGGCGGCGATGTCACCAATTTTCTGGACAGATGTCCAGACGCTTTCCCCGGCGGCCGGGACAAAGGGGATGACGCCGGTCAGCCCGGGCGGGGCTTCTGCGACAGTCGTCCGGACGGAGTCGGGCCGTCGAGGAGGAGAAGTCGTGGTCTGGATGTTCCTGGCGGGCGCGATCGCCGCGGAGGTGACCGCGACCGTCGCGTTGCGGTTCTCCGAGGGGTTCTCGAAGCTCGTCCCGTCGATCGTGGTGGTCGTGGGCTACGTCACGGCGTTCGCGATGCTGTCGCAGGTGCTGGTGCGCGGACTCGGGATCGGCGTCGCCTACGGGATCTGGTCGGCCGTCGGTGTGGCGCTCATCGCCCTGATCGGCGCGACGTTCCTGGGAGAGACGCTGACGTGGGTGCAGGTCGCCGGGCTGGTCGCGGTGATCGCCGGCGTCGTGGCGCTGGAGACGGGCGGGGCGCACTGATGACCCGCCGGGGTGGTTCCCCGGAAACAGGGCGTGCACATGCAATGGCCCCGCCGGGCTGTCGGCGGGCGACGATCCTTCCAGGGCATGATCTTGGAATCTCAAGTTGCCCGGTCTCCCGAGGACCCAGCCGGCCGCGGCCGAACCCCATGTGGTCAAGCGGCCATCGGTAGGGGGCGCGCCTTCCAGCTGCACGACCAGCACTGGGCGACGAGACAGGCATCGACGTGCTTGCCTTCTGTAGGCGGCATGCGTCGCTCGGTCGGAGTGGCATCCCTCGCGTTCGCGGTATCCCTGCTTCAGTCCCTGTGCGTCCTTCGGGGGTCGAAGCGCGCAGGCGGGTGGTCCGGCATTGCACGCTGAATCGTTGCCGGCCTGCCGGGGTTCTATAGCGGTGGGAGCAGCGCGGATCCGACGTCCCCTGGGGTGCCGGACCGTGATCCAAGGCGGGTGCGCACGGGCCGATCGCTCACGGCCCGGTAGCTCGATCGAGCCTGCCGCATAGGACCGTGACCGCGTTCCCGTTGATGCACACATGGTGAGGGATCCGGACATCCTCGACGCCGAACTCCTCACCTTCACACCCCAGGAGATCCGACCATGATCCCGTACGAGATCAACGGCCTACCGGCCCACGTCCTGCTCCTGCACGCGGTGGTCGTGCTGGTGCCCCTGACCTCGCTGCTCGTCGTGGGCACCGCGTTCTGGCCGGCGGCCAGGCGCAGACTCGGGGTGGCGGTCCCGATACTCGCCCTGGTCACGCTCGGGGCCGTGCAACTGACAATCAACGCCGGGGAATGGCTGATCCGGCGGGTTCCCATCACGCCGCTGGTACGCGCGCACGCCCACCTTGGCGACGGCATGCTGCCCTGGGCCATCGCGCTGTTCGTGGTGGCCGTCGCCGTGTGGGCCCAGCGCTTCCTGCCCTCCCACCGCACCGACGCCGGCAACGACCACACCGACCACACCGACCGCGCCGAGGGCACCGCTCGCGCCGAGGGCGCCGCTCGCGCGGACCCCGGACCGCCGACGACCGGGCCCGGCGCCGGACACACCCAGACGCTCACCCGGGCGACCACGGCCCCCACCGGCCGACGCCGCTCCCCGCTGGCGACCGTGGTTGCCGGTGTCACGATGGTCGCGGCCCTCGCCGCAGGCGTCGGGGCGACCGTCCAGTGCTACCGGGTCGGCGACGCAGGCACCCGCGCCGTGTGGACGGACAACTTCAGCACCGAGCCGCTGCCCCGAACGCCCCCGCCCCCAACCTGATCCGGCACCCGGGTTGCTCCGGCTAGGCCGCTGTTGGTGACCGTGGCCGGTGTGGCGACGTGCCTGCTCGCATACGAGCTGTTCGATGTCTCCGGCCCGACCGTCCTCGTCCTGGGTACCGCGTTCGCCTTGGTGCAGGCGCGCGACAAGGTGAAGCGGAACGTCGTCCTGCTCTGTGCTGCCCCGAAGGGGCAGGACGGCCGACCGTCCAAGGCCCTCACGCTCGCCGACGCGGAGAGGCTACTGGAGATCGGTGCGCGCGGGCGGAGGCACGAAGACGCGGAGATCCCGCCGAACGCTCGCGTTGCCGGCGCGGGCCGTGACCGCGTTGGCCTCGCATCGGATCCGGCAAGCCGCGGTGCGCGCACTCGCCGGCACGGGGTGGTGTGACCGTGATCTCGTTCGGTCACCGAGCAGATCTATCGCCACCAGCTGCGGCCGGTACTGGAGGACCGCGCCCTAGCTATGGACCTCATCTTCCCGACTGCGGGGACGTAGTCACCCAGGTAGTCACCCTGAAAGCCAAAAGGCCCCGTCCGCTGATGCGGACGGGGCCTGACCTGGTGGGCGATACTGGGATTGAACCAGTGACCTCTTCCGTGTCAAGGAAGCGCTCTCCCACTGAGCTAATCGCCCGAGGCGGAGGCGGGAATCGAACCCGCGTACAGGGCTTTGCAGGCCCTTGCCTAAGCCACTCGGCCACTCCGCCCGAGTCCCCGGATGGCGTCTCGGGGAGTCAGAGCCTGGAGGACCAGGCGAAAGCACAAGGTTTCCTCCGAGCGGACGACGGGATTCGAACCCGCGACCCTCACCTTGGCAAGGTGATGCGCTACCAGCTGCGCTACGTCCGCATGTGCACCGGTGTTTCGCGGTGCTGGCCGCACCTGCTCGGTGCGACATGGAGAACATTAGCAGGGCTTCCGGGGGGTTCAAAACCGGCCCCCCTGTTGTCCCGAAAACGCCCTCCGACCTGCGCTTTCGGGCCGCCGTAGCGGCCCGTCGGCAGGCCCGGCCCGGTTAGTCCCGGGCTCGGTCGGTCTCGTCCAGCAGGGTCGACAGCGCGTCGTCGAAGTCGAGCCAGGAGTACTCCGTCGTCGGGGGGACGACGTCGAAGGTGCGCTCCAGGAACTCCGACAGCGTCGCGGCGCACGTGGTGAACACCGCGTGCCCGGACGGGGAGGTGAGCTCCAGCTCGACCCGGGTCTCGTCATGGGGGAGCGGCTGCACTCGCACGTCGCCGGTGCCCGCCGGGCCGAGCAGGCCGTCCGCGAGCAGGTCCCGGGCGAAGACCCAGTCGACCGCGCTGCCGTGCCCCGTCCGGAACGACGCCTGCACCGCGTACGGGTCCCGGCTGGAGTACGAAAGCTCCACCTTGACGGGCACGACCGGCGCGTCGGGGGCGATCAGTTCGAACATCGCCGTTGAGCAGATGAACTCGTCGCGCATCCTCAAGTCCCTCTTTCTGGTCCTTCGTGGTCCGTCGTGCTGAAAAACGAGCGTGTCGCGAAGATGTGACGGGTCGGGGGACGAACTCAGTCCGGTGGACGCGTGGCGGTCACCCGGACGGGTGCATGTGTGTTCCACCCCGCGCCGGGCCGACCAGGGCGGACGACCGGACGGCCCCCGGGAATGTGAGCCACATATCTGGAGGACGTCTAGGCTGAACCGGTCGTTGCTCCGCAGCGAAGAAGAGACGTGAGGATCCCGCTGGTGGCCGAAGTCGCCGAACCGGCCGACGCCTCGGATCGCTCCGAACGGGGTCCGAACCGGCCGAGCAGTACCCGCCGGCACGATCCGGCCGACGAGCAACTGGTCCGTCGCGTCGTCGAGGGCGACCGGACCGCCCTCGGAGACGTCTACGACCGGTTCGGTCGCCCGGCCTTCTCCCTGGCCCGCCGCATCTGCGCGGACGACGGGATCGCCGAGGACGTCGTCCAGGAGGTGTTCCTCGCCTTCTGGAAGGACCCCGGCAGGTTCGACCCCGCCCGTGGCGCGTTCGGGACCTGGCTGCTGACGCTCGTCCACCACAAGTCGGTCGACGCCGTCCGGCGCGAGAGCACGATCCGTCGCCGCACCGTGCCCGCCGCCGAGGACGGCGAGGACTGGTCGGCCCCGCCCGGGCCCGGCGCGGACCAGGCCGCGCTCGGCTCCGTCGTCGCCGGGCAGGTGCGGGACGCGCTCGGCCGGCTGCCGGCCGAGCAGCGGCAGGCCCTCGCGCTCGCCTACTACGGCGGCTACACACAACGGGAGGTGGCCGCGTTGACCGGCGTCCCCCTCGGCACCGTCAAGTCCCGGATGTTCACCGGCCTCTCCCGGCTGCGCAACGTCCTCGGTCCGCTCGTCGGCGAGTTCGCCCCAGACATCTCCGGAGGTGCCAGGTGAACACCTCGCACACCCGTGAGTGCCCGATGGCGGAGCAGTCCGTCGGCTGGGTCCTGCACGCGCTCGAGCCGGACGAGGAGATCGAGGTCCTCGGGCACCTGCCCACCTGCCCGATCTGCCGCACGGTCGTCCGGGAGACCGAGGAGAGCCTGTTCGGGCTCGGTGCGGCCGTCGAGCAGGTGGACCCGCCCGCCGGGCTGCGCGACCGCATCCTCGACGCCGCGGCGCAGACCCCGCAGGTGACACCCACCCCGGCGGCCGCCGAACCTCCGCGCGACACGGCCGAGGACCGGATGCCCATCGCTCCGCCCCGGCGCACCCCGTCGAGCGGCCCCGGTCGTGATCGGGGCAGGCGCGGCGGAGGATGGCTCCGGACGCCCCGCCGGAAGCTGGCGGCCGCGGCGGTGGCGCTCGCCCTCGTCGTCGGGATCGGCGGGCTGGGCACCTACGCGGCCCAGCTGCGCAGCGAACGGGACCAGACGACCGTCCAGGCGCAGAGCATCGTGGACATGGTCAGCCAGTTCGACCGGCCGGGTACCCGGCACGCGTTCCTCACCCCGCAGGGCCAGACGCAGCCGGTCGCGGCCGTGATGGTCAACGGGGCCGAGCGTCAGGTGATGACGGTGGGGCTCGCGGCGAACGCGAGCGACCGCATCTACGTCCTCTGGGGGCTCGCGGACGCGAACACCCCGCCGAAGGCCGTCGGAACCTTCGACGTCACCGCCGACCTCGAGGGCCCGCAATCCGTAGGATCGGGCACGGATGGCGGGTTCGCCCTGTATGCGATCTCCCTCGAGCCCGGCCGGACCGCTCCGGCCTCGCCATCCGCTGTGGTCGCGAGTGGGCAGGTGGAGACCTGAGCGAGACGGACGAGACACAGTCGGCCCTCGGGCGATTCGGCGATCGGATCACCGGGTTCCGCGATCGCATCGCGGAGAAGCCCGGGCAGCTCCGCGTCTACCGCGTCGTCGTGGGCGTGATCGGCACGCTCGTGCTCATCGGCGGCATCGTCGCGATCCCGTACCCCGGCCCCGGCTGGCTGATCGTCTTCGCGGGCCTCGCGATCCTCGGGTCCGAGTTCATGTGGGCCAAGCGCGTCCTGCAGTTCGCCCGTGGCAAGTACGACGCCTGGACGGACTGGCTCGGCCGGCAGAACCTGTTCGTCAAGCTCCTCGTGCTGACCGTGACCGGGTTGATCGTCCTCGCGACGCTGTGGCTGCTCAACGCGTTGTACCTGGTCGCGGGCTGGGTCGGGCTCGATGGGTGGACCTGGTTGAAGAGCCCGATCCTGGGGTGATGTAGTGTTCTCCACGGCAGCGGGCGATTAGCTCAGGGGGAGAGCGCTTCGTTCACACCGAAGAGGTCACTGGTTCGATCCCAGTATCGCCCACTTGCCGAAGGCCCTGGTCAGCCGCTTAACCGCGGATCTGAGACCAGGGCCTTCGTCATGTTCGGGGTCGGAAAGGCATCAGAAAGGCATCACGCGGTCCGCGGAGCATCGCCGTCGTCGTCTGCGTCATCGTCGGCCGGGTCGTCGTCGAGTGCCCGGAGGATGCGGTCGGAGTTGTTGGTCCGGCGGGTGTAGAGGTCGAGCGTCGTGGACGAGCGTTCGTGGCCCATGACCCGCTGCACCATGTTCGGCGGGACTCCGTCGTCGACGAGTCAGGTGGCGTAGGAGTGCCGGAGGTCGTGGAACCGGAGCCCGCCCGCCTGCTTCCGGGCAACCGTCTTGATCGCGGCGGCCCGAGTCGCGAACAGCTCGCGGTGAGGACGGCCGTCCTCGGTGGACCAGGCGGCCTGGAACTTGTCGCCCTTCTCGACCACGGAACCGAGCAGCCCGGCGCGAACGAGGGCCGGGCGCCAGTGCCGACTACGGAAGATCGTCCGCCGCGGTGCACCGCCGGCCTCGTTGGGGAAGAGGAGACCACCCTCGCCCAGCTCGAACGTCGCCATGTGGTCCCGCAGGATCGACACGAGCCAGGACGGGAGCGGGCCCCGGACGCCAGCGGCCTCGCACCCACCAGCGGTTGCGTGACCGAGTCGCTTGCTCACGATCTTCGGGTTGACTCCCGCGCGAAGTGACATCGTGGCGTGGGTGTGACGTACCTGGTGGAGTGTGATATGCGGGAGGCCGGCACGGTCGACGAGCCGGCTGAACTGTTCGGTGATCGTGTCGGGGTGGATCGGGCGGCCGTCGGGCCAGCAGAAGAGCAGGCCGTGGTCGGAGTAGTTGCGACCGAACGAGCGCTTCTCGTCCTCGAGCTTCGCGACGTGGGCGGCGAGGGCAGCCGTGGTCCGGCGGTCGAGGGCGAGGCTGCGCCGGGAGCGTTCGCTCTTGCCGTCGGATGGCTGGGCCTTCCCGGCCGTTACGACGCGTGTGTGCCAGACGGTGATCGCTCGCGCGCCGAGGTCGACGTGCGCGAGGAGTGCGGCGACCGCCTCAGAACGGCGGATGCCGGTGGTGGCGAAAATAGCCTGTGGGTGCCGAGAACCGCGTCATACGCACTTCGACGCGACCGCCTCGGCGGACTGATCCACGAATACCTGCAGGTCGCATGACGTGACGGCGTTCTCGGCACCCACACGTTTGTTCCCTTGATGCACTTCCGCGACCGCGTAATGGGCTCGGCGCTTCGGACGGAACCCGTAGGAACACGGCAGGAAGTCCGCCTCGAAGATCGGCTTCAACGCCAGTTTCAGGGCCGCCTGGACCACCCGGTCGGCCACGGTCGGAATCCCCAAGCGGCGCAGCTTGCCGCCGGTCTTGGGGATCATCCGTTGAGGGCGGGCCTCGGCTGTACGCCGTCTCGGGCAGTCGCCGGAGTCCCAATCGGGACAGGGCTGCCTGGGCGCAGCTGCTGCCCGCGCTCGGCGACCACGGCTCGTCAGTCGAGATCCGCCTGCCACAGGTCGGGGCCGAACACCTCGTATTGGATGTCGTGGGGCACCACGTCCCGTTCGATCAGCGCGCTGCGCACCGCCTGCAGGAACGGGATCGGCCCGCACAGGTAATACCAGGCGTTGTCGGGCAACTTGACTTGGGAGAGGTCCATCATCCCGGAGTAGACCCCGTCCACCGGCTCGTTGCTGCCGGTGCCCTTCTCATACCAGAGGTGGATCGAGGCGTTGCGCAACGCGAGAACATCGCTGACGACCTGGCGGCGCAGCGCGAACGACCTCTCGTGCACATCTGCGTGCAGCAGCACAGTCCGCAGCTCGGAGCCGGCCGCAACCAGATGCGACAGCATCCCGGCCATCGGGGTGATCCCGATGCCCGCGCTGATGAACACCACCGGTCGCCCGGCATCGTCGAGCACGACGTCACCGAAAGGCAGCGACAGGGTGAGCACGTCGCCCACGGCGACCGAGTCGTGCAGCAGCGTCGACACCTCACCGGCCGGCTTCCCGTCGCCGTCCACCCGCTTGACCGAAAACTGCCGGTGTTCGCCGTCGTCGGCCCGAGTCAGGCTGTACTGGCGCGGCTGGCGCACCCCGTCCGGCATCGGCATCAGCACGGTCACGTACTGCCCCGGCAGCGAGGACTTCACCAGCCGGTTGTCGATCCGCTTGACCACGAACGTCACCACGTCGTCGGTCTCCCGGATCTTCTTTTCGACCTGCCACTGCCGCCACACCGTCTCCGGCCGCACCCCGCGCGCGCTGTACAGGCCCCGCTCCTGGTTGATCAGCGCGTTGGCTATCAGCCAGTAGACCTCATCCCACGCCGCCGCGACCTCCGGCGTGACCGCCTCGCCCAGCACGTCCACGATTGCCCACATCAGGTTGTCGTGGACGACCTGGTACTGCTCGGCCCGGATGCCAAGGGACGCGTGCTTGTGCGCGATCCGCGACAGCAGCTTCTCCGGCACCCGACCAGGGGTGTTGACCAACGCGGTGGCGAAGCCCGCGACCGACCCGGCCAGCGCCTGCTGCTGGGAACCGTCAACCTGGTTGCCGCGGTTGAAGGTGCCGTCGAGCAGCTCCGGGTGGTTGGCGAACAGGTGTTCGTAGAAGCGTCTGGCGATCTCCCGGATGTTCTCCCCCACCACGGGCAGCGTCGCCTCGACGATGGGCCGGGACCTGTCTGAGATCATTCGCGGACTCCTCGGAAGGACCTGTGGTTCCGCTCTACACGATCGTGTGAAAGTCGAGGTTAGCCCCCGCCAGCCATGCGCAGACCAGCAAATGGCCGTACTTCCACCCGTGAAACCAGGCAGCGTGGTGGTGGCCGCAGCGAGCAGTCACCCGGCCAGCGCGTCGAGCGAGGATGTCTGCATCGTGCCCATCCTGATCCGTTTCGCGGCGGTCGGTCGCCGGCCGCCCTGCTGCGGGCGCTGAAGCAGTGATCGGAGCTAGCGACCCGCCTTCGCCACCGTGAGCAGCACGGCCGAGTCCTCGACAGCCTCCAGGCTGTGCGGGGCGAGCGGGACGATCAGCAGGTCGCCTTTCCTGCCTCCCAGGAGTCGAGGCCGGGGGCCAGGCGGATCCGTCCATGGAGGACGTAGACGGTGGCCTCGTCGGGGTTCTCGTGCTCGGCGAGTGCCTGCCCGGCCGCCAGTGCGATCACAGTCTGGCGGAGTACGTGCTCGTGACCCTAGACGGTGCGCGCGGCGCGCCGCTGGATGATGCGCCGGCCGCGGCGAGCAGTTTGCGGGCCAGCGCGTCGAGGCAGGACTTTTGCACGGCGCTCACTGATCCGTTCCCAGCCGCGGCGATCCGGTCGAGCAGCGGGGCCTGTGGGTGCCCGAAACTCGGCTCACGTCATGCGACCTGCTGATATACGTGGAGGAGGCCGCCGAGCCGGTCAAGTCCTCGGACGCGCGTGGTGTCGTCCTGGCGTCGTTCTGGGAGCGGGCGTAGGGGAACCAGCGCGCGGTGTGGGCGATGGCGGTTGAAGTGGTCCTCATACTCGGACAGCGCCCCGCACACGTGGCGTTGGTTGATGACGAGGATCTGGTCGAGGAGTTCGCGGCGGATGCTGCCGACGAACCGTTCGGCGATGGCGTTCGCCCGTGGTGCTCGCACCGAGGCAGCCGGCCGCGACCCAAAGCTCGGCGTCGCCCCTGCCCGGGACCTCACCGCAGTCGGCGGGGACCTGCACCAGCGCGCCGAGCCGGGCGCCGAACGCGCCCCGACGTCAGCCGAGGGGCACCGCACGACAGCATTTCCGGTTCCTCACCCGCGACCGCGACGCCCAATTTCACGGCCATGTGCGGTCTCCGCCCCAGTGTTCCGATCATCTGGATTCCCCGCGTCGTGGGCGGTGGGACCGGAGCGACGTAACCACCACCCGGGCGACCCGGCTGCGCTGCACCCGCCGATGTAGACCGGAGTGCGCTGACTGGGGATGGACCCGTCGAAGCCCACCATCACCAGCATGCTCCCGTGTAAGAGGTCGTTTCACGGTGCGTGGCTGCTCGCCTCGGTGGGGGCGGACCAGGAGAAGACGAGATTTGCTCGTGCGGGGCACCGGTGAGGGTGACGAGGGCGGCCGGCATGTGGAGGGCGGCGATCAACGCGTCGACCTCGTCGGGACGGGGCCGGCCTTGCAGCCGCCGCCGCGTGCTGGTTGATCCTCGGCATCGCAGGTTCGGCCGGGCCTCCCCGCCTTCGGACGGCAGCCGGTGCAGGTGGCGCGCCTGCTGGACGCTGACCTGGCCGCCTCCAGTTGCTCACGGGCCAGCGCTCCAGAGGTGTTCTGCACGGGTTCGTCCTTTTCCACGGGAGGATCATCAGATCCGTTCCCAACCGCGGCGTGCCGGGCGCGCGGCCGGTCCGCCCCGCCGTGATCGGTAGACGATGTAGGGCCGGAACAGGTAGCCCAGCGGCGCGGTGAATGCGTGGACCAGCCGGGTGAACGGCCAGATCGTGAACAGCAGCAGGCCGATGAGGGTGTGCAGCTGGAACGCCAGCCCGGCCCCGGCCATGCTCGCGATGTCGGGTTGAAGCACGAACAGCGACCGGAACCACGGCGCGACCGTCAGCCGGTAGTTGTGCTCCTCGCCGCCGGCCGCGCCGAGCAGGGTGGTCGCCAACCCGGCGACGATGGCTGCGACGAGCACGACGTACATCAGTTTGTCGTTGCGCGTGGTGGCCATGAAGACCGGACCGGTGGTCCGCCGCCGGTAGATCAGGATCGCGACCCCCGCCAGGGTGCAGAACCCGGCGATGCCGCCGAGCAGCAGGGCCTGTACGTGGTAGGCCTGCTGGCTCAGCCCGGCCGCGTCGGTCCAGCTTTTCGGGATGATCAGTCCGATCACGTGCCCGATGATCACGACGAGGAGCCCGAAGTGGAACAGGGGGCTGCCGACGCGTAGCAGCCGTGACTCGTGCAGCTCTGATGAGCGGGTGGTCCAGCCGAACTTGTCGTAGCGGTAACGCCAGATGGTGCCGCCGACGAGCACGACGACCATGACGTAGGGCAGCACGGCCCACAGCAGCACGTCCTGCCAGTTCATCGGTGTTCTCCCGGCGGTCCCGATGCCGTGGGTCGCAGTGCGAACGGCGGGAGTTCGAGCCCGACCTGCTCCCGCGGTGGTCCGCTGCGCGCGAGTGCCTTGGCCGCGGCGACGTCGGCCGGGGAGGGCCCCGGTAGCAGCGCGCAGACCGCCTCGACGGGCGCGGCGTACGGCGTGGGCACATCGAGCAGGGCAAGCCGCAGCAGCTCGACACCGGCCCGGTGCTCCTGCAGTAGTTGGAGCCCGTCGGCGAGATCGGCGGTGGCGGCGAATTCGAGCACCACCGGCAGGAAGTCGGGCAGCTCGCTGCTGTCCAGCTCGACCCCGGCGGCCCGGTAGCGGGCCTTGAGCGCGGCGAGCGCACCGCCGCGGCGCCGGGTCTCGCCGTCGGTCCACCAGGTCAGGTATAAGCAGCACCGCCGCCGGGTGTCGAAGACGCCGACATAGTGCTGAGCCAGCTCGCCGGGTGGGGTGGCCGCGGCGGAGTCGAGGAAGGCGCCCAGTCGCTCCCGCGGTCTGCCCTCGGGTAAGGCGCCGACCGCGTCCCGGACGACCGGCAGTGTCGCCAGCACGGCATCGTCGGGGTACTGCAGACACACCGAGGCCGCCTGCAGCACCGCCGCCCGGGCCCGTTCGCCGTAACCGTTCATCGCCCGTCCTCGCCGAGCTCGGCCGTCCGCGCCGCCGCGGCGCCGCCTGCAGTGAGGTCTCCGGGGCCCGGTGGTGTCTGCCGCGGCGGCGGGAACAGCCCCGGAGGGCGGCCCTTACCGTCCCAGTTCAGCAGGTTGATCCGGGCGCCCCGCTCGCCCGGGTCGGCGATGTGGTCGCTGGTCTGCCGGTCGCGCAGCGCGTGGAACGTCTCCACCGACACCGGGGTCGCGCGACCGGAGGCCTCGCCGAACGGGCCGCTGCCGATCATGCCCGGACCGCCGTCGACGTCGAGGCTGCAGCCGAGCTCCTCGAGCTGGTGGGCCTCGCCGGAGTAGGCGGTCGGGATGACGTAGCGCTCCTCATATTTGGCGATCGCCAGCAGCCGGTACATCTCGATGATCTCGCCGCCGGTCATCCCGACTGCCGTCGCGATCGACTCGTTGTGGGGCCGGTCCAGCGTCACGTCACGCATGTAGGAGCGCATCGCGGCCAGCTTCTGCAGTACGCCGCGCACCGGCGCGGGGTCGCCCGCGGTGAACAGCTCGGCGAGGTACCCGATCGGGATGCGCAGCGCGTCGATGGCGCCGAAAAGGTTGGCGGCGTCCTCGCCGTCGTGGCCGGTCTCGGCGAGCCGGTCGACGACCGGGGACAGCGGCGGGATGTACCAGACCATCGGCATCGTGCGGAACTCCGGGTGCAGCGGCAGCGCCACCCGGTAGGTCTTGGCCAGCCGGTACACCGGGGAGCGGCGGGCGGCCTCCAGCCAGTCCTCGGCGATGCCGTCGCGGCGGGCGTGATCGAGCACCGCGGGGTCGGTCGGGTCGAGCAGCAGGTCGAGCTGGGCCTCGTAGAGGTCCTGCTCGTTCTCGACCGAGGCCGCCGCGGTGACCCGGTCGGCGTCGTAGAGGAACAGTCCGATGTAGCGCAGCCGGCCCACGCAGGTCTCGCTGCACACGGTGGGCAGCCCGACCTCGACCCGGGGGTAGCAGAACGTGCACTTCTCGGCCTTGCCGGTGCGGTGGTTGAAGTAGACCTTCTTGTACGGGCAGCCGGTGACGCACATCCGCCAGCCCCGGCACCGGTCCTGGTCGACCAGCACGATGCCGTCCTCGGCGCGCTTGTACATCGCCCCGGACGGGCACGACGCCACGCAGGACGGGTTGAGGCAGTGCTCGCAGATGCGCGGCAGGAAGAACATGAAGGCCTGCTCGTAGGAGAACTTGACCTTCTCCTGCGACTCGGCGCGCAGCCGCTCCACGATGGGGTCGCGCGGGCCGTGTTCGGGGGCGCCGCCGAGGTCGTCGTCCCAGTTGGCGCTCCACTCGATGGCCATCGGCTCACCGGAGAGCAGCGACTTCGGCTGCGCGACGGGGAAGTCGTCGCCCAGCGGGGCGTCGGTGAGGTTCGCGTAGTCGTAGGTCCAGGGTTCGTAGTAGTCGCGGATGTTGGGCAACACCGGGTTCGCGAAGATCGTGAGCAGCTTCCTGAACCGGCCGCCGGCCTTGAGCTGTAGCCGGCCGCGGCGGTTGCGCACCCAGCCGCCCTTCCACCTCTCCTGGTCCTGGTAGCGGCGCGGGTAGCCCTGTCCGGGGCGGGTCTCGACATTGTTGAACCAGACGTACTCGACGCCGCTGCGGTTGGTCCACGCCTGCTTGCAGGTCACCGAGCAGGTGTGGCACCCGATGCATTTGTCGAGGTTCATGACCATGCCCATCTGGGCCATCACGCGCATGTCAGTACTCGACCTTCTGGCTCGTACGGCGCCGGACGACCGTCACCTCGTCGCGCTGGTTCCCGGCGGGCCCGAGGTAGTTGAACGCGAAGGACAGCTGGGCGTAGCCCCCGACGAGATGGGTCGGCTTGACCAGGATGCGGGTCAGCGAGTTATGGATGCCGCCGCGGCGCCCGGTCGCCTCGGACTTCGGCACGTTCACCACCCGCTCCTGCGCGTGGTAGACGAACACCGTCCCGACCGGCATGCGGTGGGTGACGATCGCCCGCGCGACCAGCACACCGTTGCGGTTCACCGCCTCGATCCAGTCGTTGTCCCGGACCCCGATCGCGGTGGCGTCGGCCTCGCTCATCCACACCGTGGGACCGCCGCGCGAGAGCGACAACATCAACAGGTTGTCCTGGTACTCCGAGTGGATCGACCACTTCGAGTGCGGCGTCAGGTAGCGCACCGTCACCGAGGCGCCCTCCGTGCCCAGCTCGCCGAGTCGTGGTTCGCCGAACAGCCGGTGCATGTCCAGCGGCACGCGGTAGATCGGCAGCGTCTCGCCCATCTCGTGCATCCAGTCGTGGTCGAGCAGGAAGTGCATCCGCCCGGTCAGGGTGTGCCACGGCTTCAACCGCTCGACGTTCACCGTGAACGGGGCGTAGCGGCGCCCGCCGGTCTCGCTGCCCGACCACTCCGGGCTGGTGATCACCGGGACCGGCCGGGCCTGGGTGTCGGCGAAGGAGATGCGGCGCTCCTCGCTGCCCTCGGCCAGGTCGGCCAGCTTCGTGCCGGTGCGCCGCTCCAGCTCCCGGAAGCCCTGCACGGCGAGCCGGCCGTTCGTCGTCGCGGACAGCGCGAGGATCGCCTCGGCCATCTTGGCGTCGGTGTCGATCGCCGGGCGGCCGTCCCCGGCGCCGCCGAGCATCACGCCGTTCTTCGCCGCCAGGTAGGCGATCTCCTCGTCCGGCTGGTAGGTGATCCCCTTCGTCGTCATCCCGAGCCGGTCGAGCAGCGGTCCGACGGCGGCCATCTTGTCGGCGACGGCCGGGTAGTCGCGCTCGACGACGACGAAGTTCGGCATCGTGCGACCGGGGACCGGTTCGACCTCACCGGCGCGCCAGTCCAGGACCCGGCCGCCGGGCTGCGCGGTCTCGCCCGGGGTGTCGTGCTGCAGCGGCACGGCGACGACGTCGCGGCGCACCCCGAGGTGGGTGCGGGCGAGCTCGCTGAACCGCCGCGCGATGGCTCCGAAGGCGTCGAAGTCGGTGCGCGACTCGAACGGCGGGTCGATCGCCGGGTTGAACGCGTGCACGAACGGGTGCATGTCGGTGGTGTTCAGGTCGTGCTTCTCGTACCAGGTCGCTGCGGGCAGCACGACGTCGGAGAGCAGCGTGGAGCTCGTCATCCGGAAATCCAGCGACAGCAGCAGGTCGAGCTTGCCCTCGGGCGGGTCACCGTCGCGCCAGGTGACGTCGCGGGGCCGCCGCTCGGCGGGGGTCTGCTCGGCCAACAGATTGTTGTGGGTGCCGAGCAGGTGCTTGAGGAAGTACTCGTCGCCCTTCGCCGAGGAGCCGAGCAGGTTGGCCCGCCACAGGGTGAGACACCGCGGCCAGTTCTCCGGCGCGTCGGGGTCCTCGATCGCGAAGCTCAGCTTCCTGTCCCGCAGCTGCGAAGCGACATAGGCCGGGACCTCCTGGCCCGCGGCGGCGGCCTCGTCGGTGACGTCGAGCGGGTTGCGGTCGAACTGCGGATAGGAGGGCATCCAGCCCAGCCGCGCGGACAGCGCGATGGTGTCCATCGTGTGCATTCCTGCCAGCCGGCCCTGCGCCAGCGGGGAGGTGAGTGCGTCGGCGCGGTAGCCGTCGTAGCGCCACTGGTCGGTGTGGGTGTACCAGTACGCCGTGCCGATCATCTGCCGCGGCGGCCGCTGCCAGTCCGTCGCCCCCGCCATGGTCGCCCAGCCGGTGACCGGGCGGCACTTCTCCTGGCCCACGTAATGCGCCCAGCCGCCGCCGTTGCGCCCCATCGACCCGGTCAGAATCAGCAGCGCCAGCACCGCGCGGTAGGTGGCGTCACCGTGGAACCACTGGCAGATCCCCGCCCCCATGATGATCATGGTGCGGCCGTGCGACTCCTCGGCGTTGGCGGCCATCTCCCGGGCGATACGCACGACCTGCTCGGCGGGCACCGACGTGATCGGCTCCTGCCAGGCCGGCGTGTACGGCTCGGCCGGGTCGTCGTAGCCGGCGGGCCATATCCCGGGCATTCCGTCGCGGCGCACACCGTACTGGGCGAGCATCAGGTCGAACACCGTGGTGACCAGCCGCCCGCCGATCCGGCGCACCGGCACACCGCGGCGCAGCACCCCGCCGGTGCCGTCGAGCGCGTCGAAGCGGGGCAGCAGCACCTCCGCGGTCTCGCCGCCGAGCACGGTGAGCTGCGGGGCGACGTCACCCAGGTCGAGGTTCCACCGCCCGGCGCCGGACTCGGTGTAGCGGAAGCCCAGTGAGCCGTTCGGCACGACCGGCTCGCCGGTGCGCCCGTCGAGCAGCACGGTCTTCCAGGCCGCGCCCTCACCGGTGTCGCCGAGATCGGCGGCGGTGAGGAACTTCCCGGGCACGTGCCCGCCGTCGCGTTCCTCGAGCGTCACGAGGAACGGCAGGTCGGTGAAGCGCTGCACGTAGTCGACGAAGAACGGCACCCGCCGGTCGACGAAGAACTCCTTGAGCATGACGTGACCCATCGCCATCGCCAGCGCCCCATCGGTGCCCGGCTGCGCGGGCAGCCAGGTGTCGGCGAACTTGGTGTTGTCGGCGTAATCCGGCGAGACGACGACGACCTTCTGTCCCTTGTAGCGGGCCTCGGCCATCCAATGCGCGTCCGGGGTGCGGGTGACCGGCACGTTGGAGCCCCACATCAGTAGGTAGGTGGCGTTCCACCAGTCCCCGGACTCCGGGACGTCGGTCTGGTCGCCGAACACCTGCGGCGACGCGACGGGCAGGTCGGCGTACCAGTCGTAGAACGAGGTCATCGCCCCGCCGATCAGCTCGATGAACCGCGAGCCCGCCGCGTGGCTGACCATCGACATGGCCGGGATCGGGGAGAAGCCCGCGATCCGGTCCGGGCCGTAGGTCTTGATCGTGTGCACGTGTGCGGCCGCCACGATCTCCACGGCCTCGTCCCAGGACACCCGCACGTGCCCGCCCTTGCCGCGCGCGGACTGGTAGCGCCGGCGCTTGTCCGCATCGCCGGTGACCTCGGCCCACGCGGCCACCGGATCGCCGAGCCGAGCCCTCGCCTCGCGGTACATCTCGACGAGCACCCCGCGGGCGTAGGGGTAGCGCAGCCGGGTGGGGGAGTAGGTGTACCAGGAGAACGCCGCCCCGCGCGGGCAGCCGCGCGGCTCGTACTCCGGGGAATCCGGCCCGACCGAGGGGTAGTCGGTCTGCTGGGTCTCCCAGGTGATGATCCCGTCCTTGACGTAGACCTTCCACGAGCACGAGCCGGTGCAGTTCACCCCGTGCGTGGAGCGCACCACCTTGTCGTGGCTCCAGCGGTCCCGGTAGAAGGCGTCGCCCTCCCGGCCGCCCTCGCGGAACACCGCCCGCAGATCGTCCGAGGTCTCCCGGCGGGTGAAGAACCGCCCGGTCCGCAGCAGCGCATCGGCCGCAGGTCCGTCCGTTCCGCCCTTGGGGCACGCCCGCCCATTGCCTGTGCCCGCGTCCAGAGCCATGACCGCGTCCCTTCCGCAGCAGCCCCCCTTCTGATCCTGGCAGGCGGATCCGAGCGCATCAATGCCGAAGGTCCCGAGAATTGGGACGGAACAGCCCTGCCGATCAGGCACCCGGGCGTACGACGATGGACGTTCGTCGGCGCCTGTGGCCGAAGCCGCCGCACTGCGCAGGGTCGACCGGCAGATCGGAGATGCGCCGTGACCAGACGGGCCGCGAAGGGGACAACACCGGCCACCGGGCCGTCGGCGGCGTCACCGCGACCGGCGATGATGCTCACGCTGGCCACCATCGGCTTCGCGGTGACGTTCTGGGCCTGGGCGCTGCTGTCGCCGCTGAGCGCGACCCTGCGCGAGCAGCTGTCGCTCACCTCGTTCCAGCAGTCACTGCTGGTCGCGGTACCGGTCATCGTCGGCTCGCTCGGCCGGATCCCGGCCGGCGCGCTCACCGACCGGCTGGGCGCACGCCGCATGTTCCCGGTCGTTGCCCTGCTGACAGTGCTGCCGGTGCTTTACCTCGGTCACCTCGCAAGCTCGTTCGCCGGCTACCTGGTCGGTGGCTTCTTCCTCGGCCTGGGCGGCACCACATTCGCCATCGGCATCCCGTTCGTGAACTCGTGGTACCCCCCGCAACGGCGCGGCCTCGCGCTGGGCATCTTCGGCGCCGGCATGGGCGGTACCGCGATCTCGGCCTTCACCACCGTGCAGCTGACCAAGGCGATCGGCCCCATCTTCCCGTTCGACCTGGTCGCTGCGGCGCTCGTGGTGTACGCCGTGGTCGCCTACCTGCTGCTGCGCGACCGGCCGGACCGGCCCGTCGCCGCCGGGAGCATGCTGACCCGGCTCGCGACAACGCTGCGTATGCCGGTGACGCTGCAGCTGTCGTTCCTGTACGCCGTCGCGTTCGGCGGCTTCGTGGCGTTCAGCGTGTACCTGCCCACCTACCTCACCACCGCCTACCATCTCGAGCGCAGCGACGCGGCGCTGCGGACCGCCGGGTTCGTGGTGCTCGCCGTCGCCATGCGGCCCATCGGGGGTTGGCTGTCCGACCGGTTCAAGCCGATCGCGGTTCTGCTCAGCGCCTACGGCGCGGCCGCGTTGCTGGCCCTGATGGCGGCGTTCGAGTTCCCGCTGGTCCCAGTCGGCACGGGGGCCTTCCTCGGGCTTGCCGCGGCCCTGGGCGCCGGCACCGGGGCGGTCTTCGCACTCCTCGCCCGGCTGGTCGCACCCGAACAGGTCGGGGCCGTGACCGGAGTGGTCGGCGCCGCCGGCGGGCTCGGAGGCTTCTTCCCCCGCTGGTCATGGGTTTGGTCTACGGTGCCCTGGGCAACTACATGGTCGGGTTCCTGCTGCTCGCTGCGACCGCGGCCGCGGCAGGCGTCTTCACCGCAACCGTAGTGCGCCGGCGCGAACAGATGGCCGCCGCGGGCACACCGGCGGCCAACCGGTAATCACCGAGTAGAGGCCGGTGGGTGACCGGCCACCTGGCGGTCTCGGCATGACCGGTGACGCTAGAGCCGTCGAGGCCGGGCGCGCTGGACGGGCTTCGCAGTGGGCCCAAGCTCGTCACTCCGGGGACGCCCCCGTCGCGAGTGAAGCCGCTGCCTGGTTGGGTTGGGCGGCCGAGCCCTGCCCGGGGCGGGCCGAGGCGTAGATCAACCGCTGGTCGTCTCCCCATCGGAGGCGCTGTCGTCGACGCACTGGTGCGGGTCGTCGTGCCACCGAGCGGTGGTCCCAATGCCCACCCGGACACCGTCGCGACGAGATGACCCTGCCCGCCACGCCCGAGCGCACCAGGCGCACATCACCGAGCACCACACCCGCGAAGGCAAGCTCTACTGCGCGGTCGTCCTCGACACCTACGCCCGCCGCGTGGTCGGCTGGTCGATCGACTCCTCACCGACCGCGGCATTGGTGACCAACGCGCTCGGCATGGCCATCGACTCCCGCCGGCCACCACCGGGGACGATCATCCACTCCGACCAGGGACCGCAATTCGGGTCCTGGGCCTTCACCGACCGGGCCAGGGACTCCGGGCTGGTGCCCTCGATGGGCAGCGTCGGGGACTGCTTCGACAACTCCATGATCGAGGCCTTCTGGTCGCGCATGCAGATCGAACTGCTCGACCGGCAGTGGTGGAGGACCCGGATCGAGCTGGCCAACGCGATCTTCGAGTACCTCGAGATCCGGCACAACCGGCAACGTCGACACAGCGCGCTGGGCTGGCTGTCACCGATAGAGCTCGAGTCCAACAGTAAGATCGTTGTGGCCTAGTTTCCAGGAACCCGACTCCACGGAACCCGGGGCATCCCAAGGTGTCCGGTCAGCGGGGGTCACTTCAACTGCGCCAAGTGACGAAAACCCGGGGAGGCTGTTCATCCGCCGACCATCGCCCGACCAGGTGGGCAGCGCTGATCTGGTAGTCGTCCCGCTTGCCGACCTACCGCCTATCCTGCTCGCCGCTGATGGGTCGTCGTGCTGGGCTCGCCCTGTCGAACAAGTGCTCGACCAGATCGTCGGCATCCGGGTCGGGCACCGTTGCCCGAGACACCAGTACCGGCTCGGCAAAGTGCTCGGCCCCTCACACCGATCGGGCGGCCGTTTGGCGGCTCGACAGTCGGTGCTCGGGCTGGGAGACTGACCCGCACAGACCGCCCTGGACCTCGGCGGCCCACTAATGGGGCACGCTGAGGTGGGTTGTTAATGGGCGGCGAGACGTGGCCCGGTCGCAGTTCCGAGCCTGGTGGTGTGTGCACCACGCTCGCCGATGCCGGTGATGTCACCGTCATGCGGGTACAGGGCGAGGTGGACCTCGCCACCGTGCCGATCGTGCGAACCACGTTCGGTCGGGCCCTCGGTGCGGGGCCGGCGGAATCTCGTTGTGGATGTGTGCGGCGTGACGTTCTGCGCAGTGCGCGGTCTGGCGGACCTCATGAGCGCTGCGACCGTGGCTGCCGGGCAGGGAACCCGCTACGCGGTCAGTGGGCTCTCACCGTTTCTTGCGCGGGTGTGGGAGATGGCGTGGCTGCGGTCCGCAGCGCGACCGGTACCGAAACGCCACCGGATCGCCGCGCCGCAAACAACGAGTCGACCACGGAGGATCTACGGATCGCGCTCCGCCGTTACCGCACGTTCTTCGATCGCCTGCTCTCCCTCTAGATCAGCCAATCCTGCTCAGCGTGCAGTCCAACGCTGACGCCGTTCGTAACCGAGACTGCCCCTAAGACAGGGAGGAAAAATTCGCAGTGGACTAGTTGCCAATTCGACGATTGAGGCCACCTCGCAGCTGATCTGCGGGTTGAAGCCGACGCAGTTCAACGGGCCGACAAGCATCGTGATCGCGACCGTTCCGACCAGAGCGCAGCTTGCGACCGACCCGGTGACGTAGTTGCGCTGCACCGAAGCTACGACCCCGATGATCAGCCAGACGACGACCATTGCCGCCGCGATCCGCATCGCTACCTCCCACACCCAATTGATCGCGACACCTACAGCGGACCACGGACTGATGTATCCGTGGAAGTGGGGAAGATCAAAGCTCCTGATCACCATTACGGTCCCAGCGAAAACCGCCGCCGGCAACCGGCCGACCTGCAACACCCGACAGCGCACCTCTCCCGATCGCGGAGGCCCACCATGCTCACCCGGTCTCTCTGGACCATCCTCGCCGCCGTTGCGGGGTACCTGCTGGGTGTCGTCGGCATGGTGGCGCTGTCCCCCGGAGCAGTGCTGGCGTGGATCGGCCTGGGATTTTTCATCGGGGCGCTCGCCTGGATCCAGGCGCAGCAGCGCTCGGCCGGGGAAAGACTCCCGCGCCTGGCACCGGCCCCCGGGCCAAGGTCGCCGCGGCCGCGGTGACCTTGGCGAGCGGCCTGGTCCTGGCCGGGCTGATGGTGCTGCTGGGCGCGGCCGGCGCCGTCGTCATCGCGATGCTGGTCGCCATCGCCGCGCTGTGGATCCGGCTAGGCCGCGGGGCACCGCAGGACTACATCACCGCCGAGAGCGCGGCCGCGGACCGCGCGGAGGACCTGCGGAGCGCGGCGCAGCTCCTTCGCCCTGCTCGACGTTCCTGCGGGCCCCGGCCGCTGCGAGATCGTGCGCATCCGGGAGCGCCTGCTCGACGAACTCGACCGACGGAACTGCGACGGGTTTACCCGATGGCTCGAGACCGGCGCCTGCGCGGGCAGCGGCCCGGGCCGCTACCTGGCCACCGACCGGTGAGCCCTGAACCCGCAACGGCGCCCCCGGCGCAGGCACCGTCCGCTGAGCCTACGGCGCACGGGACGTTCAGCACTGTCGAGCCTGCAGGGATCGGTGTTCAGTCAAAGGTGAGGTCCGTGAAAGGGGAGTGCCATGAAATATTTCCCACCCGAGCAGTCGGGCAGCATCGTCGAGGTCGCGCCACGGTACGAGAACTTCATCGGCGGTAAGTGGTTGACACCGACCGGCGGGAACTACCGGGTCGACCTGAGCCCGGCCGACGGCCGTCCCATCACCGAGGTCGCGCAGTCCACCCCGGCCGACGTCGAGCTGGCTTTGGACGCCGCGTACGCGGCGAAGGACGCGTGGGGCGCGGCCTCAGCCACCGAGCGCGCAGAGGTGCTCAACGCCATCGCCGACGCGATCGAGGCGAACAAGGAGATGCTGGCCGTCGCCGAGAGCTGGGACAACGGCAAACCGGTCCGCGAGACCCTGGGCGCCGATGTACCACTGCTCGCGGACCATTTCCGCTACTTCGCCGCGGCCGCCCGCGCCGAGGAGGGTCGCTCGACCGAGATCGACAAGGAGCTCGTCGCCTACCACTTCCGTGAGCCGCTCGGGGTCGTCGGCCAGATCATCCCGTTCAACTTCCCGCTCCTGATGGCCGGCTGGAAGCTCGCTCCCGCACTGGCCGCCGGGAACTGCTCGGTGCTCAAGCCGGCCTCGCCGACACCCTGGTCGATACTCAAGCTCGCTGAGGTGATCGAGGACGTCGTCCCACCGGGCGTCATCAACATCATCAACGGTCCAGGCGCCGAGATCGGCAAGGCGCTCGCCGCCAACCGCCGCATCGCGAAGGTTTCCTTCACCGGCGAGACGGTGACGGGGCGGCTGATCATGCAGTACGCGGCGCAGAACCTCATCCCCTCCACCGTCGAGCTCGGCGGCAAGAGCCCCAACATCTTCTTCGCCGACGTCATGGACCACGACGACGCCTTCCTGGACAAGGCGGTCGAAGGATTCGTGCTCTTCGCGTTCAACAAGGGCGAGGTCTGCACCGCCCCGTCGCGGGCGCTGGTCCACCGCGACATTTACGACGAGTTCATGGTCCGCGCGCTGGCCCGGATCGCTTCCATCAGGCAGGGCAATCCGCTGGACACCGACACCCAGCTCGGCGCGCAGGTCTCCACTCAGCAGATCGACAAGATCAGCTCATATGTCGACATCGGCCGCAACGAGGGCGCCGAGGTGCTGATCGGCGGGCAGCGTGCGGACGTCGACCCCGATCTCGCCGGCGGCAACTACTTCCAGCCGACGGTGCTCAAGGGCGACAACAAGATGCGGGTGTTCCAGGAGGAGATCTTCGGCCCGGTCCTCGCGGTCACCACGTTCACCGACGACGCCGACGCGCTGGCTATCGCTAACGACACGCTCTATGGCCTCGGCGCCGGAGTGTGGACGCGCAACGGCACCCGCGCCTACAAGATGGGCCGGGGCATCAAAGCCGGCCGGGTGTGGACGAACTGCTACCACCAGTATCCCGCGGGTGCGGCGTTCGGCGGTTACAAGATCTCCGGGGTCGGCCGGGAGAACCACGCGATGATGCTCGACCACTACAGCCAGACGAAGAACCTGCTGGTCAGCTACAGCGACAGTCCGCTCGGTCTGTTCTGAAACCGTGATGAATCCGATCGCGGGCGTGGAGCGGATTACGGCAACCCCGGCGGCCCGTTCGGCGATCAGCCGACTGCGCGCCAGCCGGGGTGCGCCGGTCATGTTCGTACAGTCCGGCGGGTGCTGCGCGGGCAGCACACCGATGTGCCTTCCCGAGGGCGAGTTCATGGTCGGGCAGGGCGACGTGCTGCTCGGCGAGATCGAAGGCTGCCCCTTCTACATCGACGATGCGCTCGACGCGGCGTGGCGGCACGACAGGTTCGTCCTGGACGTGGACCGCGGCGACCCGGAGGGCTTCTCGCTGCCCGCAGGTGAGGGGCTGCGTTTCGTCACCCACTCCGCGGGCCGCCTCACCCCGGGTTCAGCGGCACACTCGTCCCCACCGAACGGAACAACACCATGAGAGCCGCTGTCGTCACCGACTTCACGGCGCCCCTGCAACTGCGCAGGACCTGCCGGTGCCGAGCCGGGCCCGGGCGATGGGCAGAGGTGTGACCACCCGGGTGGTCGGCGACCAGCCAGCGGTGCAAGGGACCACCGCGACGGGGACCACCGCGACGGGCAGGTCGGCAAGAACGTCGACGAGCCGTTGTCAATCGGTGTCACCGAGATCGCGTTCGGCGCCGGATACCTCGTAGTCGGCCAGGTTCCGGTCCATCTGGCGGCGCCGATGCGCCTGTAGTGGTCCCAGGAGTAGTGGTGCACGCGAGAGCAAACGTTGTGCACGTCAGTGGCCGCTTACTCGACGCCGACCCCGGACGGGTGTGAGGGGCCGAGGCGGAAACGCAGGCTCCGGTTCGCCCGGTGCGGCGTAGAGAACCAGGAGAATGGATATGCAGCAGATTCTCGACGCGATCCTCGCCGAACAGTTCGATGAGGTCGGCGGGTTGAAAATCCCGGAGCATTACCGCGGCGTCACGGTGCGCGCGGACGAGACCGAGATGTTCGCGGGATTGCCCACCCGGGAGAAGGACCCGCGGCAGAGCCTGCACGTCGGAGACGTCGCCACCCCGGATCTCGGACCCGGTGAGGCGCTGGTCGCGGTGATGGCCAGCGCGATCAACTACAACACGGTCTGGACGTCGATCTTCGAGCCGCTCCCCACGTTCAGCGCCCTGCGCCGCTACGGGAGGTTGTCGGAGCTGGCGAAGCGGCACGACCTGCCTTATCACGTGGTGGGCTCCGACCTGGCCGGCGTCGTGGTGCGCACCGGACTCGGGGTGCACACCTGGAATCCCGGTGACCGGGTGGTCGCGCACTGCCTGTCCGTGGAGTTGGAGAACCCCGACGGGCACAACGACACGATGATGGACCCGGAGCAGCGGATTTGGGGTTTCGAGACCAATTTCGGTGGCCTCGCCGAGCTGGCCCTGGTCAAGTCCAACCAGTTGATGCCCAAGGCGCCCCACTTGAGCTGGGAGGAGGCGGCCAGTCCCGGGCTGGTCAACTCCACGGCCTACCGGCAGTTGGTCTCGCGCAACGGGGCGGACATGAAGCAGGGTGACACCGTGCTGGTCTGGGGTGCCTCCGGCGGCCTGGGTTCCCACGCCACCCAGATGGTGCTCAACGGCGGCGGCACGCCGGTGTGTGTGGTGTCCTCCCCGGAGAAGGCGGAGATCTGCCGGAGGATGGGCGTCGAGCTGATCATCGACCGGAACGCGGAGGGCTACGCGTTCTGGGGCGACGAGTTCCACCAGGACCCCGCGGAGTGGAAGCGCTTCGGGGCCAAGATCCGGGAACTGACCGGCGGTGAGGACCCGGACATCGTGCTGGAGCACCCGGGCCGGGAAACTTTCGGCGCGAGTGTCTATGTGACCCGCAGGGGCGGCACGATCGTCACCTGCGCCTCGACCTCGGGCTACGAGCACACCTACGACAACCGATACCTGTGGATGAACCTCAAGCGCATCATCGGCTCGCACTTCGCGAACTACCGCGAGGCCTGGGAGGCCAACCGCCTCGTTGCCACCGGCAAGGTGCACCCGACGCTCTCGAAGGTCTACCCGCTGGCTCAGACCGCTCAGGCCGTGCTCGACGTGCACTCCAACGCTCACCAGGGGAAGGTCGGCGTGCTCTGCCTGGCACCGCGGGAGGGACTCGGGGTGAGCGACACCCAGCGCCGGGAACGGCACGCGGAGCAGATCAACCGGTTCCGGGAGGTCTGAACGCGGCGCCCTCCTCCACGCAGGCGAGGTTCCCGGCGACCCTCGATACGCAGACCTGCACATAGCGCTGGCCGCCGACGGGCCGAGGTACCCGGCCCTGGCCCTGGCACCGCCGTGAGGCGGCCGGCCGTTGCGCTGGCTGGCGGCGAGTTCCCGGGACAGGGCGGCGGGACGCCGCGGCGAGCGCGAGGGTGATCGATCGGCACCCGCTTGCGCAGGTCCCGCACCGTCAGTTCGCTCTCGGCCATGCAATACCACCTGCCCCGAAACGGGCGCCGCCACCGTCGAGGAGGCTGGTTCGATTTCCCACCGGCAAACCGCGATCCGGGTCAGTCAGGTCACCGCCAAGGCGCGGCGGAATCGGTCCTGGACGGTGACGGTGGAGGCGGTGTCGGGAGGCCGAAGCGGACGCTGTCCGCCCCGGTCGGCCCGGTCGCCCCGTGCTCGACAGGCTCCAGCGGGCATGGACGCCGGCCGGATCTCCCGCGCAGACAACGACCGCGCGGTCAGCCGCATCTTCACTTCAGGGACTCTGCGGCTGACCGGTGGCCGCCGGTCACATGTCCAGGCCGCCGTTGACGGAGATGACGCTGCCGGTGATGTAGCCGGCGCCGTCGTCGACCAGGAACTGCACCGCGCGGGCGATCTCGCTGGCCTGCCCGAGCCGCCCGACCGGAACGCCCTTGAGCAGCTTGGCCAGCACCTCCTCGGGGACCGCGGCCACCATCTCGGTCTCGATGTAGCCCGGCGCCACGCAGTTCACCGTGATGCCCTTGCGGGCCACCTCCTGGGCCAGGCTCTGGGTCAGGCCGAACAGGCCGGACTTGGACGCGGCGTAGTTGGCCTGGCCAATGCCGCCGGTCTGCCCGATCGTCGAACTGATGTTGACGATGCGGCCGAACCCGCGCTCGAGCATGTGGTCGAGGACGGCCTTGGCCATGTAGAACGAGCCGGACAGGTTGATCCGCAGCACCGCGTGCCAGTCGTCGACGGTCATCCTGCGCATGGTCTTGTCGACCGTGATGCCGGCGTTGTTGATCAGGTAGTCCACCCGGCCCCGGGCCTCGAGGACCTCGCCGACGACGCGGGTGCAGTCCCCGGGCTCGCCGACGTTGCCCTGGTGCACCGACACCGACGCGCCCTCGGCGCCGAGCTTGCCGGCGAGTTCCTCGGCCGCCTGGGCGTTGCTGTTGTAGCCGGCGGCGACGTGCACCCCGGAGCGGGCCAGTGCCGTGGTGATGGCGGCGCCGATTCCGCGTGTACCGCCCGTCACGATCGCCACGCGCTGGTCGTTCGACTGGTCGGACATGGTGACTCCGGTCCTGTTGGGTCTATCCGGTCGTGCCGTCTTCCTGGGTGAGCGTGCGCGCGATTCCGCGCTGCACCGCGTCGGCCAGGTAGGGCCGCAGCCGGGTGGCGGGGACGATGGTGTGCACGGAGCCCATGCTGCGGGCCCGTTCGATGCTGTGCCGGGTGTCGAATTCGTCGGCGACCTGGCCGAGCTTCTCCGAGCGCACGGCCGGCCGGACCGCGGCCAGCTCGGCGCGCAGCCGGGCGGCGTCGGCATCCTCCCCGGAGTCGGACGCCTCGGCGATGCGGACCTCCAGGTCGGCCACCCGCGGGTCGGCCGCGGTGCGCTTGTTGACCTCACCGGCGAACACCACGGCCGCAGCCGGGGCGCCGCCGATCACCGAGGCGTAGGAGCCCTCGACGGCGGCGATCTCCATGTTGTCGTTGAGCGTCCCGGAGAACACGACGAACGCGCCGCCGTGGTAGCGGGAGACCACGCAGAACACGATCGGGCCGTCGAAGTTGACCACGGCCCGGCCGATCTCGGCGCCGTACTCCAGCTGCAGGCCGCGCAGTGACTCCGGCGACCCGTCGAACCCGGACAGGTTGGCCAGCACCACCAACGGCCGGTTGCCGCTCGCCGCGTTGATCGCCCGGGCGGTCTTCTTCGACGAGCGCGGGAACAGCGTCCCCGCGGTGAACTGCGACGGTCCGTCCACCGGCAGCGGGCCGCGCCGGGCCTGTGGCCGCGACTCGATGCCCAGCAGCGCGATCGGCTGCCCGCCCAGGTGCGCGTCGAACACGACGACCGACTCGGCGTCGTGCATGTCCACCCACCGCTCCAGCGGCGCGTGGTCGGCGTCGGCCACGCCGCGCACCAGCGAGCGGATGTCGAACGGCTTCTTGCGATCCGGGTTGGTGTCGGCCGAGAAGATCTCGCCGAGCGTGGTGAAGTCGGTCCCGGGCCCGGAGTGCGGCGAGTCGCTGATGTCGCGGTGGGTCGGGTCGGTGGTCGGTGCGGGCCGCGGGAAGCGCTCACCGGGCGCGGTGTAGGTGTGGGCGTAGTGGGCGAGCAGCACGTCCACGGCACCGGACAGGTCCGGCGCCCAGTACTGGGCCTGCCCGTTCGGGCCCATGATCCGGTCGTAGCCGCCGATGCCGAAGTTGTCCTCGGCCGAGACCCCGCCGGAGTAGTCCAGCGACTGCTTGCCGGTGAGCACCATCGTCGAGTCCGGGGTCATGACCAGGATGCCTTTGGTGTGCATCAGCATCGTGGCCTCGGCGTTCCAGTACGGCTGGGCGCCGACGTTGATGCCGGTGACCACGACGTTGATCTCGCCGCCGTCCTGGGTGAACTCGATGAGCCCGCGCAGCACCCGCGAGATCCAGTCCATGGTCTCGCTGCCGGAGTCCATCGCGATCTTCGCGCCCGAGGAGACGGCGAACCACTCCATCGGGGTGTCGAAGCGCCGCGCCAACTCGATGGCCGCGAGCACTCGGCGGCACTCGGGCTCGGCGATCGCGCCGAGCGCCTTGGTCGGGTCACCCAGCAGCACAACCCGGCGCATCCCATCCGGGTAACGCTGGGTGGGTGTGGTGACCACCCCGAGCACCATGTTCGCGGTGTTCGAACCCGGCGCCCGGTCCACCGGCACCGGGGCGCCGCTGTCGTCGAGGTCGTACTCGGTGAACGTGCCGGGGGCGCCGCCGCGGTCGGGCGAGCGGGTGATTAGTGGGATCAGCTCGTAGGGGTACACCGCGCCGCGGCGGCGGGCCCCGATCACCTTCCGGGTGTAGGAGTCCAGCTCACGCAGCGGGTGCCGCGGCGGGTCGGTGATCCGCAGCGTCAGCCCGGCGCCCGGCGGGCGGGACATCCGCAACATCCGCTCGCGCGGCTCACCAGCAGCGCCACCGTCGTTGTCCCCGGTTCCGGCCAGCCGGAACTGCACCTGCACCTGCTCCAGGCCCAGCGCCTCGGTGCGCGGCGCCAGGGTCCGCACGACGGCCTCGAACTCGGTGAGGGGTACGTCGACGACCGGCCAGACGAAGAGCTTGACCCGGTTCCACTCCAGCTCCGCCGCGGTCCGGTCGGCCGAGCGGGCGGAGCGCAGGCTGTCCAGGCACGCGTCGAGCACCCGTTCGAGCTGAGGCAGGCCGCGGATCCGGCCGTCGTCGTTGCGCAGGGTGGTCAGCTCTCGGACATCGGCCAGCGCGATGAGCCGCTGGTCCTCGGGGACCTCGCGGCCCTGCGCGCGGAACAGGTGTACGTCGGTGGCCGAGGGCAGCCGGGTCAGCTCGAAGCCCGACAGTCGCCACAGGTCCAGCCGCTCGGCGATCATCGGGTGCAGCCCGCGCAGCGTCCGGTCCTCAACCGGAGTGCCCTCCGGGCCGCCGCGGAAGGTGAACCACGTCGGCCCGCCGCTCTCCTCGCCGTCGGGCCGGCGCACCGCCACCGCGACCCGGCCGACCGGGCCCGGGATACTGCCGAGTTGGTCGCGGATCCGCTCGGCCCGGGCGTCCGGATCCGCACCGGAGGCCTTGGCCGAGGTGACGTAGAGATCGATCAGTGCGGTCCGCTCCGGCGGCAGCGCGTCGACGATCTGGCTCAGGTCGGTCGCGAGCGCGGATGGCCCCTTGGCGCCGCCGGCCGCGGTGGCGTCGAAGACGGCCGCCAGCACCGTGTAGGCCTCGCCGTCGTGGACGTAGTCCGCGGTCAGCAGCGCACGGCCGTCGTGCTCGACGACGGCCGACTTCTGCAGCGACCGGATCCGGTAGTACCGGCGGGTCATCACCTCGAGCATCGCGGCGTGGTGCCGCTCGGCGAAGACTTCGAGGATCGGCTCCCCGGACGCGACGATCTCGTCGATCTGCGCTGCACGCTCGGCGGGATCGTCGGCCAGCTGGTCGAGCCGCTCGCGGACCTGCTGCTGCACCCTGGCGCGGCCCTCGGCGATCAGCGGGGCGTCGAAGCAGCGGTACCGGACCTGCCGGGCCAGATCGCCGATCACGGGATGCCGCAGCTGGGTCGCGGTGACGACGTGGTCGAGGACCTGCCGGTAACCGTCGCGGGCGTCGGCGGGCAGCGACTCCGGGTGCCGCAGCCGCCATTGCAGCAGCTCCGAGATCGCCGGGACGTGCGCGGTCGCGCGGCGGTGGGCGAGGAACATCCGGTAGAGCGCGGGGCCCAGGTCGGGCGAGGGTTCCAGGTCAGTGATCCCGTAGTGGGCCAGGGCGCGGCGCAGCTTGATCCGGAACGACTCGGGCAGCCCTTCGGCGTCGGCGTCGCGGGAGCGCAGGTAGGCGTAGAGGTACTCCTGCGGGTTGCGGGTGGCCTCGGCGTCGACGGCGGAGTCGTCGCCTTCCATCCCGTCGGGCACCCGCCGGTTGCGCGAGAGCGCGCACAGGTCGGCGAAGATCCGCAGGACCTCGATCTCGCCGGCGAGCAGCCCCAGGTCGTCGGCGGGCAGCTCGGCCCGCGCGCTGGTCAGTCCCTGCAGCAGCGAGCGGGCCTCCCGCTCGTCGATGTCGAAGCCCAGCACCAGCGAGCGCAGCGCGGCCAGTGTGTCGGCCGCACCGCGGTCGGCCGTGGCGGTGCCGGCCAGCGCGCTCAGGTCGGCCCGGGTGCCCGACGAAGGGTCCCCGACCCCGTCCAGTTCTGGGTCGTGTTCCATGCGGACCAGCTTGGTGCCGCCCTCGACCTGGGTGTTGGGGTCGACCAGTACCTCGGCGACCCGGCCCGCGAGCGGGGCGCGCAGCGCCGTCTCCAGTTTCATGCTCTCCACGACGGCGACGATGTCGCCCTCGGTCACCGTGTCGCCGGCCTTCACCGGGATGGCCACCACCATCGCCGGTGCCGGGGCACGGACCAGTCCGGCCTCACCGCCGGAGATCCGGTGCACCGCGCCGTCGACCTCGACGAGGTAGTCCGCGCCCTGGGCGACCGAGAGCACCGCGAACGTCTGGTCGCCGACGGTCAGGCGGCGCTCGAACCGGCCCGACCGCTCGACGTCGACGTCCACCGCGCGCCCGTCCAGCTCCACCCGGTACCGGGCGGCCCGGGACCGGGCCACCCGCAGCCGGTAGGCCTCGCCGGCCGCGCGGACGTCGACCTGGTACCAGGACTCGTGCCCGACCTCGGGGCGGCCGCGCTCGGCGGAGGTGAACAGGCGGTCGCGCTGGCGGGCCACGTGCGCGTCGTGCGCCTCCACCGCGGTCGCGAGCAGGGCGACGTCGAGGCGTCGCGGCGGGGTGTAGCCGTCAGCCATCATGGTGTCGAGCCAGGTGGTGTCGACCTCGCCGGAGACGAACTCCGGCCGGTCGAGCAGGTCGAGCAGGAACGCCTTGTTCGTGGTGCCGCCGTCGATCACCGCGGTGGTCTGGCTCAGCGCGCGCGAGAGCCGGGCGCGTGCCTCGGAACGGGTCCGGCCCCAGGCGATCACCTTCGCGATCATGGAGTCGTACTGCGGCGGGATGACGTCGCCGGCCGCCACTCCGGTGTCGACCCGGATGCCCGGGCCGGTGGGCAGCACCAGGTGCTCGATCAGACCCGGTGCGGGGGCGAACCCGCGCTCCGGGTCCTCGGCGGTCAGCCGGGCCTCGATGGCATGCCCGAACTCCGACGGCGCGCCGGTCGAGATGTCGGCCAGCCGCCCGCCCGCCGCGACGTGTAGCTGCAGCTTGACGATGTCGACCCCGGTGGTCGCCTCGGTGACCGGGTGCTCGACCTGCAGCCGGGTGTTGACCTCCAGGAATGACAGCAGCCGATCCTTGGGCTCGTAGAGGAACTCCACGGTCCCGGCGTTGGCGTAGCCGGCCGCCCGGACCAGCTCGGCCGCGCTGGAGCGCAGCAGTTGCTCCTGCTCGGCGCCCAGCGCCGTCGAGGCCGACTCCTCGATCACCTTCTGGTTGCGCCGCTGCACGCTGCAGTCCCGGACGCCCAACGTCCACACGGCGCCGTCGGCATCGGCGACGACCTGCACCTCGACATGCCGGCCGCCGCGGATCGCCCGCTCCAGGAACACCGTCGCGTCCCCGGCGGTCTTCGACGCCTCCGAGCCCGCCCGCTCGAAGGCCTCCGCCAGCTCCTCCGGCGAGCTCACCAGCCGGATGCCCCGCCCGCCGCCGCCCGCGGTCGCCTTGACCATCAACGGGTAGCCGATCGTCTCGGCGTGCTCGCGGGCCTGGTCCAGGTCGGCCACCGGGCCACCGCTCCAGGCCGCGAGCGGCACGCCGACCTGCCCGGCCAGCCGCTTCGACTCGATCTTGTCGCCGAGCCGGCGCATAACCTCCGCCGACGGGCCGACGAAGATGATCCCCAGCCGCTCGCACAGCTCGGCGAACTCGGCCTTCTCCGATACGAACCCCCAGCCCGGCCACACCGCGTCGGCGCGGCACGCGCGCAGTGCGCGCTCCAGTTCGGCGTAGTCGAGGTACGGGTTGGCGCCGAAGCCGTCCTCGTCCTCCGGACCGATCAGCGCCGCCTCGTCCGCCTCCCGGACGAACATCGCCTGCCGGTCGGCGACGGTGTAGATGGCGATGGTGCGCAACGGTTCCCACTGGGCGCCGCCCGGTTGCGCGCCGGCCTCGGCGTTCCATTCGCGCACGGCATTGATCAGTCGCATCGCGGGTTCGCCCCGGTTCACGATCGCGAGGCGCTGGAAGGCAGGTCGAGTCCCGTGGCTCATACCGTCACCCGCCGAACGCGACGCGCACGTCGTCGGTCGTCGTCCCGGTCACCCGTGATGCGCCGGCGGGTCCGCTGCCGGCGGCCCCCGCGATGTCGTCCAGCACCACTTCGTCGGCCACGATCGCGGGGTCGATCCGCATCACCGCGTACCCGCCGACGGCGCCGGCCCCGAAGCCGGGTGTGAAGACCCTGGTCGGGCGGGCGATCACGCCGTCGCGTACGGCGTCGTGCACCGCGATCGGGATGCTCGCCGCCGAGACGTTGCCCATCGTCTCGATGTTGAAGTACAGCTGATCGGCGGACAGCCCCGCCTTGGCGGCCAGGTTCAGGATCATCGTCTTGTTGGCCTGGTGCGGGACGATCAGCTCGATGCTCTGCAGCAGCGTGCGCCCGGGGTCGTCCGGATCCGACTGCGCGCCGAGCTCGTCGATCATCTGGGCCAGGTAGCGCTGCACCAGGGACTTGACCTCGGGGCCGTACACGGTGAGGTCGTTATCGAACTCCGGGTTCGGCCAGATGATCGAGTTGACCTCGCTCCACGGCCCGCTCGCGTAGGTCTGCACGACCTCGACGTCGCCGGTGGTGCCCGCGGCGGCCGGGGCCACGATTAACGCCGCGGCGCCGTCCCCGAAGATCATCCGCGAGGTCCGGGCGCTGCCGATCTTGTCGGAGAACTTCTCCACGCACACCAGCAGGACCGGTCGCTGGATCTCCTGAATTTGCCGGATGGCCTCGGCCAGCCCGTAGGGCAGCCCCGCACAGGCCGCCACCATGTCGACCGAGGCGTGGGTCTGCAGCAGGCCCAGCTCGCCGGACAGCCAACAGGCCATCGACGGGATCAGCCGGTTGCTGCTGCAGGTGCTCACCAGCACCGCCCCGATGTCCTCGGGCGTCCGGCCGGACTTCGCCAGCGCGGCCCGGGCGGCGTCAAGGGCCAGGTGCTCCGGCTCCCGGCTGGTGTAGCGGCGCTGCTCGATGCCGGTCTTGGTGGCGATCTCGTCGGCGGTCATCGGCGACCAGGAGAAACTCGAGTTGCGGATGACGTCGACGTTGTCGCAGACGTGCTCCCCGCGCACGACCGCCAACGCCTCCAGTTTCGGCTGGATCGCGAACGCCTCCCGCACCCGCACCGGCGGGTAGGGGGTAGCGGGCGCGACGGCCTCGACCGGCTCGCGCCGGGTCGGCGCGGCGGCGCTCTCACCGGCCGCGCTCTCACCGGCGCCGCGGGCGCTCTTGACCCGGTCGATGAAGGCCATCACGTCGCGGTTGCGGGGGTGGAACGCGACCACGAAGTCGTCGTCGCCGATGTCGGCGGGCCCGCGCAGCTCGGTGCGGGAGCGGTCCCACGGGTACTGGTTGTGCAGCACCATGGCCCAGCGCATCAGCGCTTCCAGCTCGGGCACCTTCTCGTCGGCGTCGAGGATCTCCTCGGCCCGGAAGACCGGGTAATCGGGGTCGTGGTCGGGCAGCACGAACGTCAGCGCGTCGGGCCGGCCCAGGAACTCGGCGACCGTCGGCTTGATCGCCGGCAGCTCGGTTGCGTGGTGCAGCTTGTTGCGGAACAGGTCGAACAACAGGCCGAACACCGTGTCCTCGGCGTCGGCATCCCACGTCGCGGGCAGCTCACGGTAGGCGCGCTCGACCGCGGCCACCTTCCGCTCGCCGTCCTCCCACGGGGTCAGCACCGGCAGGAACACGTCATCGCGACTCCTCGCCACGTCGCGCCAGCGCGTGGGCCGCTTCTCGAACATGGTGATCGCGTACCGGTTGACCCAGAACAGGTTCTGGCCCAGATCACGCAGCAGTTCGAAACGCCCCGGATACGCCCCGGACTCGACCCGGCCCAGGATGTCGGTCCCGGTCGGTGCCTTCGCCTCGAAATCCCGCCCGATCACGGCGGTGAACTGATCGAGCGTCTCCAGGACCGAGAAGTCCAGTTCGCCGAGGAAATTCGCCGGGAATACCAGACGACCGTGTCGGTTGACCACGAACGGTTTCACGCGTCACCCCCAAGTCGAGCGTCTCCTGAATCCACCCGCGACCCGCGACCTGGATTGCACAACCGGCCGCGCCGGGGTCGGCTGGGATCGGATCTGTCGGGATGGCATGGTCCGTCAGACCGCACACCCCGCAGAACGTCATGCCGAGCACATCCACGACGAGATTCCGTCCAGCCCGGACCCCGAGTCCTACCGAACGCGGTGCGCACGATCGCCACGGTGGACACGTCCACCTCGCCCCGTACCCACGTCACGGTCACCACCGACACCGTTGAGCGGGTGAGGGTGTGCGCACCGCGAGGCTCGGGATTCCGATCCACGCCATCTCGCATATCCGCGCAAGAAACGGTGAGAGCCCACTGACCGCGTAGCGGGTTCCCTGCCCGGCAGCCACGGTCGCAGCGCTCATGAGGTCCGCCAGACCGCGCACTCCGCAGAACGTCACGCCGCACACATCCACAACGAGATTCCGCCGGCCCCGCACCGAGGGCCCGACCGAACGTGGTTCGCACGATCGGCACGGTGGCGAGGTCCACCTCGCCCTGTACCCGCATGACGGTGACATCACCGGCATCGGCGAGCGTGGTGCACACACCACCAGGCTCGGAACTGCGACCGGGCCACGTCTCGCCGCCCATTAACAACCCACCTCAGCGTGCCCCATTAGTGGGCCGCCGAGGTCCAGGGCGGTCTGTGCGGGTCAGTCTCCCAGCCCGAGCACCGACTGTCGAGGCCGCCAAACGCCCCGCCGACGGTCGGAGTGGATGCACGGACGAGGCGCGGGCCAGCCTGACATCCTCCGGCCGGTCGTGCGCCTCGCCGTGTGCTCGGGACGCGTGTCCGCCCGGCCGACGCGTAACGTGCCGACGACCGGCCGCTTCCGATGACGGCCGCCAGTTGCGGCGGCGCGTTGCCCGGACGCATCCTTGGGATCGCGGATCGCGGATCGCGGCCGGCACTATCCGACCAACGACGACTGCGCGTACTATAGTTATCGCCACGCGATTTTCGGCGACTCCCGTCGCTGTTCCACGAAGTTCCGGTGTTGCCCCAGCCCTCGGTGACGCAGCCAGTTATCACACCAGCGGCGCACACCAGGAGGCTCCATGTCGGTCATGCCAATCATCTCGATGCCTGTTTTGTCCGAGTCACAACGTCGGGACCAGGGCGAGGTCGCTGTTCGAGACCGTCGGGTCATCGTGGATGGGATGAGCATCCAGTACCTGGAGGCCGGGACCGGGCCGGCGTTGTTGCTGGTGCACGGTCACGAGCAGAGCGCAACCAGTTGGCGATGGGTCATCCCCGCGCTGGCCCGCACACATCGGGTGCTCGCCCTGAGCCTGCCCGGTCACGGAGACAGTGCCCCGGCGGTCGGTGGCTATGCCCCGGGTGCGGACCTGGCTCCGTTCCTGGCCGAGTTCCTCGACACCCTCGCCGTCGGGCCACTCGACGTGGTCGGACACTCGGCCGGCGGTGCGGTCGCGCTGCGCCTGGCCCTGGCCAACCCGGCGCGGGTGCGAACGCTGGCCCTGGTCGACAGCGCCGGCCTGGGTCGCGACGTCAACCCGCTGCTCGCCCTGGACACCCTGCCCTTCCTCGGCGAGCTGGCCATCCTGCTCAGCCGCGTACCGGGGGGACACGTGGGGCGCACCGGCATGTCCGCGGCGATGCTGTTCGCCCAGCCCTGGCGGGTACCCGCCGAGTTCTTCACCGAGCAGCACGCCCTGGGACGCCGCCCGGGCCAACTCGAGGCCTCCACCGCGATGGCCCGCGCCCTGTTCGACGCAACCGGACAGCGCGGGGTCCTGCTCGGCCAACTCCACACCGTGACGATGCCCACCCTGGTCGTCTGGGGCGGGTGTGACTACGTGCTACCCGCCTACCAGGCACACGCCGCGGTGGAGCGGCTGCCCCGAGGGCGGCTGTCGCTGTTCCCCGACTGCGGGCACCTGCCCCACGTGGAATGCCCCGACCGGTTCGCCACCGTGCTCAGGGACTGGCTCACCGAGCATCACGACCCCGCCATCTAGCGCACCTGCGCCCCCCACTCGCGTACGTCGACCTCTGAGAAGGCCCTCACCATGGCGACACCCCAACCGCGCACCGCGTCAACTGCGCCGGACCGACAGCTGCCCCGGCCCCCTCCGCAACACCGCCTCGCACAAGACCAACGCAGAGCGTCGGAGGCCTACCGCAGCCAGGCCGGCCGCTACGATCAGCGGACCGAGTCCTTCCGCTATTGGCGCGAACTCCTGGTCGACCAGCTGGCCGCCCGCAGCGGGGACACGGTCCTCGACGTGGGCTGCGGCACCGGGTTGTGCCTCTCGCAGCTGCAGCACAAGACCGGCACCACCGGGGCCATCGTGGGCATCGACGCATCCGAGCAGATGCTCGCCGTGGCCGCTGACCGGGTCGCCGAGCACGGCTGGGACAACGTGCGGCTCCTGGCCGCCCCGATCGAGCACGCGCCGATCGACGCCACCGCCGACGCCGCCCTGTTCTGCGCGGTGCACGATGTGATGCAGTCCCCTGCAGCCCTGGGCAACGTCTTCGACCACCTGCGTCCCGGCGCGGCGGTGGCCGCGGCCGGCGGGAAACAGCCCGGCCCGTGGATGTGGCCGCTGCGGGGGTGGGTGGCCGACCTGCACGCGCCGTTCATCGACGATTTCACCGGTTTCGACCGGCCGTGGCGACTGCTGGCCGAGTTCGTCCCGGACCTGCGGGTTCATGAGCTGGCCTTCGGTACCGGGTACCTCGCACTCGGGCACGCCCGGGGCCGCTAGACACCCCCGGCCGACAAGCCCACGATCTGTTCCGCGCGGAACTCCGGCGCCGAGGCGGAGGGCCCCTGCGATGACAACCAATTCTGGCGGCAAGGCCAAGCAGCCCCGCGGCGAGGCCGAACAGCCCGGTGACAGCACGTCACTGGAGATGCTCGCCCGCGTCGGGTTGATCGCTTACGGCGTCGTACACCTGTTGATCGCGTGGTTGGCGCTGCAGATCGCGTGGGGCGCTCGCGCTCTGGCAGGCCACTCAAGCCATCTGGGGCTATCGCAACCGTGAAGGGGCCAAGCGGATCCTCAGCGGGGCCAAGGCCGTGGTCTACGCCGCACCGGGGGGCAGCGCAGCGTCGGTCGCGCTCGGCTCGACATCGTCGAGCTCGCAGTCCCAGCAGCACGCCACTACCGGTGTGCTCGCGTGGCCCGGCGGACGGGCGATCGGCGTGGCCGCGGGGCCGATCACCATCGGGGTCGGCGTACGGCGGTGGTCAGGGGCGTGGGGGAGTCTTTCAGCGAGGAGATTGACACTTCGTCGATGTCCCCCGTCGCCCGAAGCGGCGTGGCGCGATTGGGCCAAGTCGGATACGTCGTCAAGGGGCTGGCCCTGGGTGTGGTGGGAGGCCTGCACAGCTACCGCCAGTCGCGGGGGAGCGGCGCCACCAGCTTGGTGATCAGAGTCGAGGCAGCGGGATCACCCCGGGCGCCGTGGACGAAACGGGCTGCCGTGCGAGGACGTGCGTCTGAGCTGATGTCGTCCTGCTGTCCCGACATGGCAGCCACCTCCGGCGGGCGTCGTGGACGAGATTGCCAGGGTCTGGCGCACTGACAGCTACCGTTTGGGCGGGCCCTCCGGAGTCGAACAAGCAATTGCGTGACGTCGTGGTCACCGATGCTTGGGTCTCCAGGCCCCACGCGGGGCCAGTATGTCGGCGGCGAGGTCGGTCTCGACGACGTTGCGGGCCACGTCGCTGAGCCGCAGGTTGTTGCTGCGGGCGTAGCGTCGCAGCCGGTCGAATGCCGCGTCCGTGCTCAGGTTTCCGCTGTTGGCGAGTACTCCCTTGGCCTGTTCGATGATCACTCGGCTGTTGAGTGCGGACTGGAGTTGCTCGTTGAGCACCTCACCGCGGCGGATGGCGCGTTCGGACAGGATCCCGATCGTTGCCACATCGGCCAACGCTTGGCCCAGAGCAAGGTCGACGGCGGGCAGCGATCCGGGTTGGCGGTGGAACAGGTTCAACGCGCCGATCGCCTCCCCGCGCAGCCGCAGCGGCAGCGCATGGACCGAGCGGAACGCACCTCGGTCGGCGACCGCAGCGGCGAACACCGGCCACCGATCCGCGGCCTCGGCCAGGTCGACCGCGCTGACCGGGGCGGCGTTCGTGAAGCAGTCCAGGCACGGGCCCTCGTCGCTCTGCAGCTGCAGCAGCTCCATCAGCTGCGCGTCCTCGCTGGATGCCGCCACCACCCGCAACTCGCGCCGCGCGTCACCGAGCACGATCCCGGCCGCGTCCGCGGCGAGCAGCTCGACGCTGTGGCCGACCAGCCGGTCGAGCAGATCGATGATGTCGTACTCGTCGACCAGGGTGTCGGCCAAGGAGACGAACGCCAGGCCCACCAGTTGCTCGCGACCTCTGCCCGCCTGGCTCATGAGGGTCTTCTCCTCCCGGGATCGCATTGGTGCTACCTCATCTCCTCGGTGAACCGCAACCGTCGTGACACCACGTCGCGGGCCACGTCGATGAGCAACCGCTGCTCGACGAACGCGAGGCCCCGCATCCGGGCCAACGCTTCCTGTGCGCTGACCCCGAGCTGGGCCAGCACCATGCCGGTGGCCTGGTGGATCTCCGCGCGGCTGCTGTGCGACTGATCCAGCCATGACATGCCGCCGTCGCGTTCGGGGTCGGAGTGCCCAGGGTCGGTGCGCAACCCGAGTATCAGCAACGTTGCGGTCTCCGAAGCGCTGACGGCGTCCCGGCGTTGCGCCGCGCTCAACCCGCCCGGCGCGATCCGGTACAGGTCGAGCACACCCACGTTGACCGTTCCCCATTGCAGCGGCAGGGCGAACAGTGCCCTGACATCTGTCTGCTCCGCCACGGCGGCGGCGAACATCGGCCAGCGCGCCGTCTCGGTGCTGTGGTGCAGGTCCGGGATGAGCACCGGTGACCCGGTCGCCGCCGCTTCCATGCAGGCGCCCTCGTTCAGCGTGAACTGCAACTCCTCCAACAGTTCCGCCGTCGCGTCGGTGGCCCACAACGTCTCCCGCGACACACTCGCGGTGAGCACGGAGATCACCGCGCCGTCGACGTCCAAACCCGTCACACACGCCTGACAGATCCGCTCGGCCAACGCGCGCTCGTCCGCGCCGTCATGGGCGATGGCCAGCAGCGCTCGGGTGACCGAACCCAGCTCAACCATTCGCGCCGCCCCGGCACCGGCAGCCGTGATCGAGGTCGGTCATCGGCAGCCACCACACATCTTCGTTCGCAGGCTCCGGAGCCCGAGCACGACGGGGACCCGAGGGGTTCCGACGGTCAGCTCACGCGCGCCGCCTCCTCGGCACGGGCCGAGCGGACGTTCTGTCCACCCGTCCACGGCACGGCGCCCAGGGTTCGGACCAAGGACCGCGTGCCGGCGGACGGGTGCCGGGAGCTGCGCGAGCGTTCGTCGGGCAACCCGGTCTCCGACGCTTCGGCCGGTCACCGCGCGTGTAAACACAGAAATCAGCCCCGTCCACGGGAACTGCATCAAGGCGATACACCGAGGTCCGGGGCATAAGGCGGAGCCTTACTGGCTCTACCGGAAGGCTAGAACGACGTCCTGACAGGCGCAACGGGAGAGCACGTGTGTCGGTGAATTCGAGCGACCATCGCAACGATGTCCGGATCATGGTGTCACGAGGCCGCTCATGATCTCGGCCGGACCGCCACTCCCTGGCTGCTGCTGGCCCGCGCGCCCGGGATGCGCTCGCGGACAGCGCTCATCGGCGCGCGGCACCGCTACCGAAGCTGGCGACCCCGTTCGCCTACCGCGTGGCCGACCCGGCGATCTTCGACACCACGGTCTCGGCGATCGTGGTCTTACCCTGGCTGGTTTCCAGATCGCCGCGACTGCGGGCCGAGACTGGCCCGCAGGTCGACGCAGTTGCCTCGTTGCGCACGGTCTGCGGCGTGTTCGAGTCGGCGGCGGCGGTCGCGGCCGAGATTCCACTCGGGACAGTCATCATCAACCATCGATCTCCCTCAGCTACCGGGAGGTGGTGCCCGAGGGTACTGGCGACTTCCCGGAGCGGCGTCCGTGTCGTGGTGCGCCGGCTGGGTCAGCGGGATCGGGAGACTGGCGGCGTGTTGCGGGAGGTGGACGTTCGTAGCGCCGGCGGCGTTGAGGGTCTGGGCCACTTGGTCGCCGGTCATGCCGACGACGTTGGGGATCGTGATCCGCTCGTCGACGCCCGAGGACGCGGACAGCCCGTTCGCGCTGCTGCCGCCGCCTGCTGAGCGGTCGACGCCGCTGCCGATGACGGCGAGCACACCGAACAGGACGGCGACGGCACCTTCGAGAAGCTGCAGGCCAGCGACGCCGAGGTCGTCCACGAGCCGATCGAGCAGCCGTACGGGGTTCGCGACTGCGCCTTCCGCGATCCCGCGGGCAACCTGATCCGCATCCAGCAGCTGCGCTGAGCCGTCCGGCGACTGCAGCACACGACATGAAGATCAAGGTCTACCTGCGGATACAGATCCGACGGAGCGTTCATGGACGTAGCACCACCGCGGGCGTGCGTCGTCCTGCAGTGGCCCGGCGACGGGGTGATCCGTTTCCTCGTAGTGGGCTCTGGCGTGCTGGTTGGGTGAATTGTCCGAGCATGCCACCCAGCCGCAGGACAGGCACAACCACAGCTCGACCCAGCCGTGCCCGTGTTCCCGGCACTCCAGACACACCGTGGAGAGGGGCTCGACGCGCGTGGCGGCGGCAGCGTGCGCGCAGCGGCGCAGGTCACCGAGGTCTGCCCTGTGGAGGATCGCTCTTGGCATCATGCTCCTCGCTGCCGTGCCCCATGCCATCTGGCGCCCGGCTAGCCAACTCTCGCTCGGCCGTGCGCGAAATGGCCAACACGTGGAGCGTTCATCACCGGAGATGATGAGCGGTACCTCGTTCCGGCCGCGGAACCTGGACTCATCGCGGATCGATGTGGTCGAGGCCGTGGTCGGGGAACACCGCGCGACGGGTCGCGGCGATCGCGCGATCCACCGGATCGTCGGGGTCGCCCTCACCGGCGTCCCAGGCGTAGTACGTCGGTTCGGTGCCGTCGGTGAGGAGCTTCGGTCCCTCGCGTCCGGTACGTCCGTGGACGAACTGCAGCCAGCCGTCGGGCGTCGCCGTGTCGGGGTCGAGCGGGCTACCGGTGACTTCGGCAAGCAGGTGGGTCCACGACCGGGGTACGACCTGCACGATCTCGTAGCCCCCGCCGCCGACCGCGACCCAGCGGCCGCCGGCAACCTCGTGTGCCAGTTGGTGCAGCACCGCGTAGCTGTGCCGGTGCGCGTCGACGGTGAGGTTGAGCTGGGCCAACGGATCGAGGCGGTGGGTGTCGCAGCCGAGTTGGGTGATGAGGATCTGCGGCTCGAAGGCCCGCACGAGCGGCGGCACGACGGCATGGAACGCGCGCAGCCAGCCGGCGTCGCCGGTACCCGGCGGCAACGCGACGTTGACCGCGGCGCCTTCCGCGGCGCCGTGGCCGGACTCCTCCGGGAAACCGGTGCCCGGGAATGCTGTGTAGCCGCTCTCGTGCAGGCTGATCGTCAGAACTCGGGGGTCGCCGTAGAACGCCGCCTCCACGCCGTCGCCGTGGTGGGCGTCCACGTCGACGTAGGCCACCCGCTGTACACCGTCGGCCAGTAGCCAGGCGATGGCAACCGCGGCGTCGTTGTATACGCAGAACCCGGATGCCTTCGACGGCATCGCGTGGTGGAGACCGCCGGCGAGGTTGACGGCGTGCTGCGCCCCGTTGCTGCGGACCGCCCGGGCGGCGTCCACCGTGCCGCCGGTGACGAGAGCCGACGCCTCGTGAATCCGGCCGAAGATCGGGTTGTCCTCGCCGCCCAACCCGAACGTGTCGTACGGCTGGGCGGACCGGCGCCGCGGCGCGGCGCGTACCGCGGCGACGTAAGCCGGGTCGTGGATGAGCTGGAGCACGTCGTCGGAAGCCGGCCGCGGTGCCGTGATCCGCGTGTGGCGCCCGGCGAACACGTCGAGGTCGCGGGCCAGGGCCATGGTGAACTCGAGGCGGCCCGGAGCCATCGGGTGAGTGGCTCCGAGGTCGTAGTTCAGCAGCTCCTCGCTCCATACGAGGACGACCGACCCGCTCATGAGATCGCCTCACCGCCTCCCGCTACGACGTGGCCTTTCCGCGGGCGGCGGCTCTCTCCTGAAGCTGGTGGAGAACCGACGGGTCGCCCAGCGTCGTGACGTCACCCGGCTCACGCCCGTCGGCGATATCCCGCAGCAGCCGGCGCATGATCTTTCCGGAGCGGGTCTTCGGCAGATCCTCGGCCCAGATGATCGACTTCGGACGGGCCAGCTTGCCGATCCGCACGCCGACGTACTCCCGGATCTCGGCGGCCACCTGGTCGTCACCCCGCAGGTCCGCGTTCAACGTCACGAAGGCGACGATGGCCTGACCGGTCACCTGGTCGGTCTCGGCGACCACGGCCGCCTCGGCGACCTTCTCGTGGGCGACGATCGCGGACTCGACCTCCGCGGTGGACAACCGGTGGCCCGACACGTTGATGACGTCGTCGGTCCGTCCGATGATCCAGAAGTATCCGTCGCTGTCGCGCCGGGCCGCGTCACCGACCACGTAGGTGCGCGGTCCGAACCGGTCGAAGTACGTCGAGACGTAGCGCTCGTCGTCGCCGTAGAGCGTGCGCAGCATCCCCGGCCAGGGCCGGGTGAGGACCAGCAACCCGGTTCCCTCGGCCAGTTCGTTGCCGTCCAGGTCCACCAGTGCCGCCGAGACGCCGGGCAACGGAAGGGTGGCCGAACCGGGCTTGGTCGGCGTCAGCCCGGGCAGCGGCGCGATCATGATGTGCCCGGTCTCGGTCTGCCACCAGGTGTCGACGACCGGGCACTGCTGGCGGCCGATCACCGCGTAGAACCACAGCCAGGCCTTCGGGTTGATCGGTTCGCCGACCGACCCGAGCAGGCGCAGCGACGACAGGTCATGCCTGTTCGGGTACTCGATACCCCACTTCATGCAGACCCGGACGGCGGTCGGCGCGGTGTAGAAGGTCGTGACGCCGTAGCGCTCGATGATCTCCCACCAGACGTCTTTGCTCGGGTAGTCCGGGGCGCCTTCGAACATCACGCTGGTGCACCCGTTCGCGAGCGGCCCGTACACGATGTAGGAGTGCCCGGTGACCCAGCCGACGTCGGCCGTGCACCAGAACACGTCGGAGTCCGGCCGGAGGTCGAAGACGTCCCGGTGGGTGGCCGCAACTCCGGTCAGGTATCCACCGGTGGTGTGCAGGATGCCCTTCGGCTTCGCCGTCGAGCCCGACGAGTACAGGATGAAGAGCGGATGCTCGGCCGGCAGCGGCTCGGCCGGGCAGACCGGCTCGCTGCGCGCGAGCAGGTCGTCGTAGAAGACGTCCCGGCCGTCCTGCATCGGGCAGTCGGCGCCGGTATGGCGAACCACCACGATCGAGCGAAGCTCGGTCAGGCCGGACATGACCCGATCGACCTCGCGCTTGATGGGCGCCGTCCTGCCCTTGCGCCGGGCGCCGTCGACGGTGATGAGCGCCTTCGCGTGCGACACCTCCATCCGCTCCCGCACCGACTCCGGGGCGAAGCCGCCGAAGACCACGTTGTGCGGAGCACCGATCCGGGCGCAGGCGAGCATCGCGACGACGACCTCGGGAATCATCGGAAGGAAGATCCCGACCACGTCCCCCCTGCCGACTCCGAGATCCTTCAGGCCATTGGCCAGCCGCTGCACGTCGCGGTGCAGATCCGCGTACGTGATCGCGCGCTCCTCGCCCTCCTCGCCACGCCAGTGATAGGCGACCCGGTCGCCGAGCCCGGCCTCGATATGCCGATCCAGACAGTTGTAGGAGACGTTGAGGGTTCCATCGCCGAACCAGGTGAAGAACGGTGGGTCGGAATCGTCCAGAACGGTCGTGAACGGCCGGTCCCAGTGCAGTTGGCGGGCCTGTTCGGCCCAGTAGCCCTCCGGGTCGCGCGCAGCCACCTCGTACACACCGGGGTCCCGCACGCGCGCCCGGGCGCGGAACTTCGCCGGAGGCTCGAACTTCTCGACCTTCTGCAGGTCGTCGAGGAGCCGCTCGAGTTCTGCTGCGCTCTGCACGAGCTTGGCGTTGTCAGTCATCACTCGCTCCTGGGAAGAAGCCCGGCGAGGGATCAAACGGTGCGGACCGATCAGGCTAGCGCGCTGGGTCGCACAGGAACAGGGAACCCCGGCCACCCGGGAGGTGAACGGCACCTCGCTCCGGCCGCGGGACCTGGACTGTGCCAAGGCAACCCGCCAGACTGACCGTAGCGGCGTGACTCCACGGCAAGCCTGATCGGGGGTGTCGCGCATGGAGCTTCGGCAGCTGCACTACTTCGTCACCCTCGCCGAGGAGCTGCACTTCGGCCGGGCCGCGGCACGCGAACACATCGTCCAGTCTGCGCTGAGCCAGCAGCTGCAACGTTTGGAGCGGGAGCTGGGGGTGCTCCTGATCGAGCGTACGACCCACCACGTGCAGCTGAACGCGGCCGGCGCCGCTTTTCTGATCGAGGCCCGGCAGATCCTCGCCCACGTCGAGCGGGCGGCGGTGGCCGCGCAGCGCGCCGCCTGCTCAACGCCCCACCTGCGGGTGGGGATCGTCGACGCCAGCTACGACTCGATGCCACTGATCCTGCATGAGCTCCGGCAGCGCTATCCCGACCTGGAGATCCACCAGGTCGAGGTCGGTGTGCCCGAACAGTTCCAGCGACTGGTCGACGGGCGGTTGGACGTGGGCCTCGGGCGGGCGTCGCTGGCCCCGCCGAGCGTGGCCTCCGAACTGTTTCGTCTGGACCCGCTCGGGGTGCTCGTCGCCGAGGGACACCGCTTCGGGGGGCTGTCCGTCGTCCCGGTCGCCACCCTCGCCACCGAACCTCTGCTGTTCGCCGAGGACGAACGGGCCCCGGAGTTCAACCAGTTCGTGATCGAGCTGTGCCGCTCGGTCGGTTTCATCCCCACCCTGTACCGGGGGACCGTGGACAGCATCCGAGCCTCGGTCGACCTCGTCGTGCAACAGCGCTGCGTGCTGTGTGCACCGTCCTCGTGTGTACCGCCGGGGACGGGGATGGCATGGAGGCCGTTGGTGGCTCCCCCGTCGCGCTATCCGTGGTCGCTGCTGTGGCGGGCCGGTGACTCCTCCGAGCACGTCCACGCCGTCCTCGGGTGCGCCCGCGCGCTGTCCCGGCGGCTGGGCTGGCTGGAACCGCGGGCTCAGGTGGCGGGCCAAGCGCGATCCTGAGGGCGATCATGAAGGTGTTATCGGGGATGGTGATGAGCCGTTCTCCGATCCGTCCTTTCCCACCGCTGCCCAGGGCGGTTCCCTGAGCAACGCGTCTGGCTCGGCTCACGGTACAGACGGTTCCCGGCCTGCTCGGCTCCGCTGCAGCGTGCCTACTTTTTGTCGACCATCGGGCCATGTCGCCCACCACGATCGCGCGGTGGGACACCGCACCGGCATGGGAGGATTCATGAACGCGATAGCTGATCTTCCGGTAGACCCGAAGGTCAAGGAGTACACCGCCCGTCGGTGGGAGCTGCTCATCGACGGGGACTGGGTGAAGGCGAAGTCCGAGCAGACCTTCCAGACCCACAATCCGGCCACCGGTGAGCTCCTGGCCGAGTGCGCCCAGGCCGACGAGGTCGACATCGACCGGGCGGTGCGGGCGGCGCGGCGGGCGTTTGAGACCGGGCCCTGGCCGGCGATGACCGCGACCGAGCGGGGGCGGCTCATCTGGAAGCTCGGCGATCTGGTGCTGGAGCACCTGGAGGAGTTCGCCGAGCTGGAAACCCTCGACAACGGCAAGCCGATCAGCGTCACCCGCGCGGTCGATGTGCCGCTGACCGCTGAGCTGTTCCAGTACATGGCCGGCTGGGCCAACAAGCTGGAGGGCAACACGATCCCGCTGTCGGTGCCCTACACGCCCGGCGCGATGTACCACGCCTACACGCTGCGGGAACCGTTGGGGGTGGTGGGGCAGATCATCCCGTGGAACTTCCCGCTGCTCATGGCCGCCTGGAAACTGGGTCCCGCCCTGGCCGGGGGCAACACGGTCGTGTTCAAGCCGGCCGAGCACACCCCGCTGACGGCGCTGCGCCTGGGCGAGCTGATCATGGAGGCCGGTTTCCCCAAGGGTGTGGTCAACGTCGTTCCCGGGCCGGGGCCGATCGCCGGGGAGGCCCTGGCCGCGCACCCGGACGTGGACAAGATCGCTTTCACCGGCTCCACCGCGGTCGGCAAACGCATCATCGGGGCTGCGACGGGCAACCTGAAGAAGGTCACGCTGGAACTGGGCGGCAAGTCGCCGAACGTGGTGTTCGCCGACGCCGACATGGATCAGGCGATTCCCGGTGCGGCGAGCGCGATCTTCTTCAACCACGGCCAGGTCTGCTCGGCCGGGTCGCGGCTGTATGTCGAGGACGGCGCTTTCGACGAGGTGACCGAGGGAGTAGCCGAACAAGCGAAGCAGATGAAGGTCGGCCCGGGCATGGATCCGGCCACCGAGATGGGCCCGCTGGTGGCCGAGGAGCAGTTGGACCGGGTCTGGGACTACGTCGAGTCCGGGTTCGCCGAGGGGGCCCGGGCGTTGAGCGGCGGCCGCAAGATGGACGGTCCCGGATACTTCATCGAACCGACCGTGCTGGTGGACACCAACCCGAACATGAAGGTGGTGCGCGAGGAGATCTTCGGGCCGGTGGTCACCGCCCATCCCTTCTCCCGGGAGAACGACGTGCTGCCCGCGGCCAACGACACGATCTACGGCCTCGGCTCCGGGGTCTGGACCAAGGACCTGAGCAGAGCCCACCGCATGGCCGAACGGCTGCACGCCGGCACCGTCTGGGTCAACTGCTACAACGTCTTCGACGCCGCACTGCCCTTCGGCGGCTACAAGCAGTCCGGGTGGGGCCGCGAAATGGGCCACGAGGTCCTCAACCTGTACACCCAGATCAAATCCGTGTGCATGCGACTGTGACCAGGACCGGTCCCTCTGACCGGAGTTCCGCAATGGAGAGGGGCACATGAACGGGGTCGGGGCCGCGTCGCGGCACCCGACGCAACCCCTCACCAGATCGGATCTGGACCGGCTGTGAGAGCGGTACGGGAGTGGAAATGGCAAGCAGTAGAGAGTGGTTCGAGACGGTTGCCGAGGCGCAGCGTCGGGCGAAGAAGCGGCTGCCGAAATCGGTATACATGGCGCTGGTCGCCGGGTCCGAGCAGGGCCTGACCCTCGACGACAACGTGAACGCGTTCAGTGAGCTGGGGTTCCGGCCGCACATCGCCGACCTTCCCCAGCACCGGGACCAGTCGACCAGGGTGCTCGGTCAGGACATCTCCTTGCCGGTGATCATCTCGCCGACCGGGGTGCAGGCGGTGAGCCCGGACGGGGAGGTCGCGGTCGCCCGGGCCTCGGCGGCGGCCGGGACGGCGATCGGGTTGAGCTCGTTCGCCAGCAAACCGATCGAGGACGTCGCCGAGGCCAACCCGCAGGTCTTCTTCCAGATGTACTGGGTGGGGACCCGGGAGCGCATCCTGGAGCGGGCGGAGCGGGCCAAGAAGGCCGGGGCTAAGGCCCTGATCGTCACGCTGGACTGGTCGTTCTCCACCCGGCGGGATTGGGGCAGCCCGCCGATCCCGGAGCGGATGAGCCTGAAGGCGATGCTGCGGTTCGCGCCGGAGGGGATCGTGCGGCCCTGGTGGCTGATCGACTTCATGCGCCACGGCGGGATTCCCGACCTCACCACGCCCAACCTCGCCGCGCCCGGCGAGCAGGCCCCGACGTTCTTCGGTGCCTACGGGGAGTGGATGGGCACGCCGCTGCCGGCATGGGACGACGTCAGATGGCTGCGCGAGGAGTGGGGCGGCCCCTTCGCCATCAAGGGGATCATGCATCCCGACGACGCCCGCCGCGCGGTCGACATCGGGGCCACCGCCATCTCGGTGTCCAATCACGGGGGCAACAACCTCGACGGCACCCCGGGGTCCATCCGCGCCCTGCCCGGCGTGGTCGACGCGGTCGGAGACCAGATCGAGGTCCTGCTCGACGGCGGGATCCGCCGCGGAAGCGACGTCGTCAAGGCCCTCGCCCTCGGTGCCAAGGCCGTGATGATCGGACGCGCCTACCTGTGGGGGATGGCGGCCAACGGCGAGGCCGGGGTCAAGAACGTGCTGGAGATCCTGCGCAGCGGGATCGACGAGGCACTCCTCGGACTCGGGCGGGCCTCGATCCACGATCTTGTTCGCGACGATCTGATCGTTCCTGCGGACTTCACCCGAGCGCCCTAGCGCAGGCCGGCACCCTGCGCCGCGGCGGCCGATCGACAGAGCCTGGCCTGGTGCGCACCCTCCGGGTGGGATCGGCCCGCTCGTCCAGGGTTGGCCACCACGGTCTGCAGTAAGCACCAACTATGTGCCCGACAAGCAATTCGAAGTAAGTCCACGTGAGGAAGTGTTCCCAATGCCAGGGTCGGTCATCGTCGGAGGCGCCCGGACCCCGATCGGCAAGCTTTCCGGCGCGCTCAAGTGCTTCACGGCCATGGACCTGGGGGGCATCGCCATCGCAGAAGCCCTGGTCAGATCCGGGGTCTCCGGTGACCAAGTGGACTACGTGATCATGGGACACGTCATCCAAGCCGGCGCGGGACAGATCACCGCCCGCCAAGCCGCCGTCAAGGGCGGGATCCCGATGACCGTGCCGGCGCTGACCGTGAACAAGGTCTGTCTGTCCGGTCTCAATGCGATTGCCACGGCCGACCAGCTCATCGGCTACGGCGAGTTCGACGTGGTCGTCGCCGGGGGCATGGAGTCGATGACGAACGGCCCCTACCTGCTGTCCGGCGCGCGGCTGGGCTACCGCTACGGCGACGGTTCCCTCATCGATGCCACCCAGCGCGACGCGCTGTTCTGCTCGTTCGACCAGCTCGGGATGGGCGACGCCACCGACCGCTACACCGCAGCCCGGGGCATCGGGCGCGCCGAACAGGACGAGTATTCGGCGATGTCACACGAGCGAGCCACCACCGCGGGCAAGAACGGCCTGTTCGACGACGAGATCGTCAACGTGGAGGTGCCCCAACGCCGCGGCGACCCGCTGCTGGTCACCGAGGACGAGGGTGTGCGCCCCGGGACCACCGCCGAGTCGCTGGGCAAGCTGCGCCCTGCCTTCGCCGCCGACGGCACGATCACGGCCGGATCTGCCTCGCAGATCTCCGACGGCGGCGCGGCGGTGGTGGTGATGAGCCGGGCCACGGCCGAACAGCTCGGCGTTCCGGTGCTCGCCGAGATCGGCGCGCACGGCGTCGTCGCCGGCCCGGACCCGTCGTTGCTGTCCCAGCCGGCCAACGCGATCGCCAAGGCTCTGGACCGCGAGGGCTTGGCCCCCGCCGACATCGACCTGTTCGAGATCAACGAGGCCTTCGCCGCGGTCGCCATCCAGTCGATGCGCGACCTGGGCATCGACCCGTCCGTGGTCAATGTCAACGGCGGGGCCATCGCGATGGGACATCCCGTCGGCGCGTCGGGCGCTCGTCTCGCCCTGCACCTCGCGCTCGAACTGGGCCGCCGCGGCGGCGGGCTCGGCGCCGCGGGCCTGTGCGGCGGCGGCGGCCAGGGCGAAGCCCTCGTCCTCCGCGTTCCGGCCTGAGAAGAGATCATCGATATGTCGGACATGACTGGGCAGGTAGCGCTGGTCACCGGGGGACCCGGGGCATCGGGGCGGCCTGCGATCGCCTGGCCAACCGCGGCGTGACCGTGGCTGCGGGCTACTCGCGGGACAAGGAGGCCGCCGACCGCTTCTGCGAGGCCCACCCGGCTCCAGCGCGCACCAGGGCTCGAGCGCAGGAAGCGAGACCTGATGACCGCCACCGCTGGTACCCAGACCAGGGCCGGCCGGGTCGCTCAGGTCGCCGGCCCGGTCGTCGACGTCGAGCTCCCACGCAACTCCGTCCCGGAGCTGTACAACGCCCTGACGCTCGACGTCTCCTTCGGCGAGCTCGCTCGCACCCTGACCCTGGAGATCGCCCAGCACCGGGAGATCACCGGCGAGCTGTGGGGTATCCACCGTCAGGCGCCCAGCTTCGACAAGTCGAGTCCGGCGTCATCGAACACCGAGGTGCCATACCCGTGAGGGCAACGACCTCATCTCCTGGAGCAGCACCGTAGATGGACGAGCCGCCCGGCACGCGTCTGCGGGTGGCGCTGTCGCCCTGACGGCGCCCCCCGATTCCCACTCAGTCCCCCGAACATCGCCAGACCCACACCGACACCACCCACGTCCGACGACACGACCGGCTCGGCGGACTCCTTCACGAATACCAGCACGTCGCATGACATGTGCCGAGTTTCGGGCACCCACACGTTCGAGTCTCCTCGTCGAGAACCGGGCTTCCACGCGCTCGCCCGACGACGCCTCACACTCACGCTGGCTTGACGCGCTCACGGGCCCAGTGAACAATTGGATTGATCAAAATTAGGAGGCGAAAGACATGCTGTGGTACTGCAAATTCAAGTGGCATGCGCACACCACGGTCGAAGCATTGCGCCGCCGGATCCTCGAACAGGACAGCGCCGGCACGAACCAGCCAGATCGGATTCGCGGCTGGTACGACTTGGCCGGTGGTGGAGCAGGATTCATGTTGATCGAGACGGACGATCCTCGCGAGCTGACAGACATGCTCCAGCCGTACATGGACCTCCTCAGCTGGGATGTGCATGCGGTCGCCGAGCAGCCGTCGTATGAGGCAATAGTCGAATCGTTCCGCCAGAAAGCGGGCAGCTGATCCGCCATAACGCATCGATGCCGACCGGCGCCGGTCCGGTCGCAATCACCACTTCGAAGCGGGTGATCGCCTCCTCAGATGCTTGCTCCTGCTCGGCCCGCTCGTCTGGCAGTTTGTCGAATAGCCGGTCGATGATCTCCTCGACGGTGCCGACCGCGTCGACGCTGATCGGCCGGTCGCGGTAGAAGCCGAGTAGGGCGCAGTGTCGTCCCGGTAGACCTGCTGGCGTCGGCGGATAACCTCCTCGGTGTCGTCGTATCTCCCACGGCCGATCAGTCGCTGCACAACCACGTCGTCGGGCGCAGTGAACTCGATGACCGCATCGAGTTCGGTGTCGTGCTTGCCGAGCAATCCGGCCAGCGACTCTGCCTGCGCCACCGTGCGTGGAAAGCCGTCGAGGACGAACCCCTCCGCGCTATCGGTCTCGCCGAGCCGGTCGCGCACCATGTCGACGTCACTTCGTCTGGAGCAAGATCGCCGGCATCGATATAGCGTTTCGCCTCGACACCGAGCGGCGTATTGTTCTGCAGACTGTCGCGGAACAGCTCGCCGGTGGAAACGTGCAGGACATTCACCTGGGCGGCTGACCGCTCCGCCTGGGTCCCCTTGCCCGCTCCCGGTGGGCCAACCACAACAATTCGCATACGAGTCCAGCTCCCTTGCGTGAAGGTGTCCAACGACGGTCCCTCGGAAACCATGAGCATCCGAGAGTGCGAATGAGTATCGTGAAATCGCATTTGTGCTCGGATCTCAAAGCGTGTTTGAGAAGATCATCTGACGGGCTGGAACGTGCGCCGTTGTCGACGGGTTGCCGGGGCGCCGTGGGCGAGTCGTCGGGTCATGGTGTTGATCGCGGCCCAGCGGATCACGGCGGTGCGCAGTGAGCCACGCCAGCGTGCGTTCGACCGCCCACCGGCGTGGGAGGACAGCCAATTCGCGCTGGTCCGCGGGCTTACGCACGACCTGGACCGTGGTGCGCAGAACCTGTGTGGCCCAGTCCAGGAGCCGGCCGGCGAACCCGCCGTCGGCGAACACGAACCGCGCCCGGGTGCGCAGGTGGGTGTCCAGCAGCACCGGCTTCGCGCCGTCGCGGTCCGGCCGTTGATCTTCTTCCCGGCGTCGTAGCCGCGGGTGTCGCGCCCGACGGTGTCGGCACCCTTGACGCTCTGGGAGCCGATCAGCCCGGCACTGGGCTCGGCGTTACGACCCTGCTGCAACCGAAGCTGCGCACGCACGACAGGCAGGATCTTCTCGGTCGCCTTGGCTTGCTCCCAGCGCACGAAGTACCAGTACTGCCGTCAGGGCTCGACGACCAGCCACCCGCCGTGATGGTCGGTGACCTGAAACGGCCGGCCGGTGCGCGCCCCGAGGGACTGCAGCGCGGCGTGGTCGAAACAGCGGACGTGACCCCAGGTCGGGTTCGGCGTCGCCTCGTAGGGCACGGCGACGACCGCCCGGTGCCGGGCCAGTCGCAGCATCTCGGCCAGCACCGCGTCGCCGGCGGCCTCGGGCAGGTGCTCCAGCAGGTGCAGGGCGAGCACGGTGTCGGCCGATCCGGACGCAAACGGCGCGGCACGGGCGTCGCCGGCCACCGCGTCGAGGTGCAGACCCAGCCGGGGCGCGATCCGGGCCAGCAGCGCCACGGTGCCGGCCGAGATGTCCATCGCGGTGACCCGGCGCCCGGCGCCGGCCAGGCGCAGCGCGAAGAAGCCGAAGCAGCACCCGAGCTCCACGACGTCGGTGCCCACGACGAGCTCCGCCGCCCGCGCGTACACCGGCGCCAGCTCGGCGTTGGTTCCACCAGGGACCGCGCGGCCGGTCAGCGCGGCCAGGGTGTTGCGGTAGAAGGCGAGCCACGCGTCGTCCGGGTCGTCCGCCGCCGCCGTCACCACTGCCACGAAAGCGGCCTCGAACGCCGCCGGGGTCAGCAACCCCGGCGCGATCAGGGTGCGGGCCAGCCAGCCTGCGAGGTCGTTGTCCAGCCTGTCCAGCGAGATCATCGGCGGCTGCCACCTCTCGTTCCCAAGCAGGATGAGGGTAATGGCGCCTGCCGCCGGGTTGAAGGGCTCCGCCGCGCGACCGGTCCGCGTGCTGGGTCGGTCCGAACCAGCACGACCACGTAGGGCGGACCGTCGGCCGGATGGTGCTCAGCGCCCGATCAGCTCGTCGGCCATCTCGTGGGCGGTGGCCTCCAGGCCGGTGAGGTCGCGGACCACCCGCACACGGTCGCAGGACTCGGCGTAGGCCGGCAGGTCGCAGCGCCCGAGCGCCCACGAGTACCGCGGCTCCGGGGTGGGTCGTCGCGCCTGCCCTTGATCACCGCGGCGCGCAGTGCCTCCCGCAGCACCTCCCGCTCGGCGAGGATTCCGGGTTGTCCTGCGCACGCCATGGCATCCAGGGTCTCGGACACCGAGATGCGCACGCCCCGCCGCCGGAGCAGTCGGACGAAGCGGTGGATGCTCGCTTCCACGCCTCTCGCCTCCCTACCCTGCCGCTCTCACAGAGCGCGCTTGCGGCCCAGGCCGAACGACCGGCTGCCCTGGCTCGAGGTGACCTTGCGCGACTCCGGTGCGGTGTTCTCCTCGGCCGGTCGGGCCGATCGCACCGAGTCGCCGTAGCTGCCCTCGCCGTGCCGGCCGCCCGGTCCCTCGCCGCCCGTTCCCGGTCGCCCGGGTCTCCAATCCAGCAGCACCGCCTCCAGCGCCTCGCGGCGCGGTCGACCTCGTCGATGAGCAGCACGACGGGCTGCTCGTAGCGGATCGCCTCGAGCAGCGGGCGCGCGGCGAGGAAGCGCTCGGAAGGCGAGTGACCAGCGGTGCGACGCGCACTCCTCGCTGGGGGCGGATCAGCGAAGGAGTTCGTCCAGGTCGCCGTTCATGCAGTGCTCGACCACCGGGCGGACCGTCTCGAACGTGCACTCCTTGGGGTTGCCCGGGGTGCACGCGTCACCGAGGACGTGGTTGGTGAGGCGGTCCACTTCGGTGGCGTCACCGGAGATGGTGCCCCGATTCTCGTAGAACTTGGTCGGGCCCTGGCCGAGCCGGTTCTTCGAGTAGCTGTCCTTCGTGACATCGACGAAGCGCTCCGGGATGCCCACATCGCGCAACAGCCGGATCGATGCCGCCAGCGCGGCCTCGGCGGCCTGCACCTTGGTCATGCCGTGGGTGTCGATGTCCATCATCTCGGCGATGTCGGCGAACCGCTCGTAGGCCACCGGCATGTTGAACGCCCAGACGCGCGGGAGCGCGACGGCGTTGTTCAGGCCGTGGTGGGTGTCGTAGAACGCGGACATGGCGTGCGAGATCGAGTGGATGATCCCCAGGCCGCCGGAGTTGAACGCCTGGGCGGCGATGTACTGCGCGTACATCATGCCCTCGCGACCGGGCAGGTCCTGCCCGTTCCACACCGCGGCACGCAGGTTCTGGTTGGTCAGCTTGATCGCGTAGAGCGCGTTGCCGAGCGACGGCGGGAAGTTCAGCCGGGAGACGTAGGGCTCGGAGGCGTGCGCGAGCACGTCGAAGCCGCACTGCGCGGTGTAGTCGATCGGGCAGTCGTAGTAGAGCACCGGGTCGTCGATCGCCAGCGAGGTCACGCACGCGTCGTCGAACGCCACGTACTTGTGCGGGTTGTCCGGGTCCGTCGTGGTGTCGGTGATGACGTAGGCCCACGAGGTCTCCGAGCCGGTGCCGGCCGTGGTGGAGACCGCGATGTGGGGCGGGTTCTGCGGGTTCTCGGACTTGTTGAAGCCTTCGAACTCGTTGACGTTGCGGCCGTCGTGGGCCACCGAGACGCGCGCGCCCTTGCAGGCGTCGTGCGAGGAACCGCCGCCGATCGAGACGAACGAATCGCACTTGTTCTGCTGGTAGAGGCCCACAGCGTCCATGACGTTGTAGTCCTTGGGGTTGGACTCGACCTTGTCGTAGACCACGACCTCGAGGCCGTGGTACTTCATCGACTCGACGATCTTGTGGACGATGTCGGTGCCGCGCAGGCCCGAGGTCATCACGAGCGTCTTCTTGAAGCCCAGCTTGAGGGCCTCCGGGCCGATCATCTCGTGCGCCCCAGGCCCCATCATCGCCCGCGGGAACGGGTGGAACTCCTTGATCGGGAACGGCTTCAGAAGTTCGTCGACCTGCATGGCAGCCCCCTTCTGGTGCAGATTGGGTGGTAACGGCCGACGCTAGTACCGGTGTGACCCCGAGCACAGGGGCCATCGCGGGAAAACATCGCTGGGGTGGGGTAGGACTGCCGATCGGAGACAGGTGCGCAGAGCCCGGGTCGGATGGGCCAGTCCGCACTCACCAGGTTCCAGCCGTCGGCCGCCGGTGCAGGCCGCGTCGAAGGGGTCGGTGGCTGGGCGACCCCGCCGTCGGGACGCGGCCGGTGGCCCCTCCGTCGCTGGCCGAGGTGCGGCCCGGCCGTGAGCACCACCACAGGTCGACCTCCGCCGTCGGGCCGACCGCCTTGTAGCGGTCGGTACGGATCAGCGTGCCGTCGAGCTGCACGTGGGTGTAGCCGGCAACCCGTGCCGCCAGCAAAGGCCGAGGAGGAGCCCGAGACGGACGAGTACGCCGAGGACGAGGGCGCCGAGCCCGACGACATTGCCGAGGACGAGAAGACAGCCGAGGCATCAGAGCCGCCTCCTGCTCGCCCTCGCTCGGAAGGGCCGCGCCTGTGGGCGCGGGCGCCGCGACGGCGACCCCCAAGCGGAGGGCCGCCCCCGTCGCAAATACGGCAGGCAAGGTCGCGGCCGGTCGCAGGAGCGGCCGGCCTGCTGACAGCAATGGCTGAGACGACGGGGAAGCCCGGCCGCGCGGACGGCCTACCCACGGACGCGCTGAAGGACGCCGGTCAGCGACTGCTGGGCCTGCTCGTCCAGCGTGAACCACCACCAGCCCGGCCGCGGTGACCGCGCGGGCCACGCCGACGCCAACGCTGCGGGAACCTTCGATCGACACCACCACCCGCGGGCCTGGTGCGTGGTCGGTGATCCAGGCCAGCCGCTCGGCGAAACCGCTGCTGTCGTTGCTGACCCGCCCCACCTTCCCGACCGGCGCCAGGAGTCCTCGCCCATCGGTGGCTCAGTCGACAGGCGTCAGGTGCGCCTGCGTAGCACCGGGTGCGGCCGGCGACCCGAAGCAGCAGGTGGGTGGTGAGGTAGTCGGCGTCGCGGCCGACGCCGCGCCGGCTGGTCGTCGTCCGTCGTCGACGACGTTTTCACCTGAGCCGCCTCCCGGTTGCAGGGGCCTACCCTACGAATGTGATACATATCACATTCGTAGGACGAATTCGATCATCCGCGGGGAGGGGGCGCCGGGTATATAGCAGGTAGTGGCGCACCGCGACGCGCACGCCGCTCCGGGAAGTCGCCAATCCCTCGGGCACCACCTCCCGGTAGCTGAGGGAGATCGATGGCTGATGATGACTGTACCGAGTGGAATCTCGGCCGCGAGCGGAGCCGCGGCCTCGAGCAGCCCGGAGACCCCGCGTAACGAGGCACCTGCGTCGACCCGCGCGACGGTCGCGGCTCGGGGTCGCGGCGGCGATCTGGAAACCAGCCAGGGTAAGACCACGATCGCCGACACCGTGGTGTCCAAGATCGCCGGGTTGGCCACGCGGCAGGTGAACGGGGTCGCCGGCTTCGGTAGCGGCGCGGCGCGAGCGATGGGCGCTGTCCGCGAGCGCATCCCGGGCGCGCGGGCCAGCGGCAGCCAGGGAGTGGCGGTCGAGGTGGGCGAACGCCAGGCCGCGATCGACCTGATCATCGTCGTGGAATACGGGGTGGCGATCGTCGAGCTGGCCCGCGCGATCCGGCGCAACGTGATCGGCTCCATCGAGCAGATGACCGGTCTCGAGGTCGTCGAGGTCAACATCAGCGTGGTCGACCTGCAGCTGCCCGGCGAGAACACCGGCGAGGAGCAGGCCCGGCAACCGGCCCGCGTCGAATGACTCCGCATCCGTGACCGCCGATCCCACCAACCCGGGCACCACGGCCGCCGCGCCGATCGGGCGCGAGATCGACCGGCGGGTGGACCCGATCGTGGCCGCGGTGCTGGCCTGTCCGCTGGTCGCCGGTTTGCACGGCGGCCGGGATGGCCAGGCGGTCACCTATCTGCCCGGGCGGCGGATCACGGGCATCCGCATCACCGTCGACGAGGTGGCCATCCACGTCGTCGCCTGCTACCCCGCCGTCATGGAGCAGGTCGCCGGCCAGGTCCGGCGGGCGGTCGCGCCGTTTGCGGGCGAGCTGCGGGTCGCCGTGGCCATCGAAGACCTCGCGGTTCCCGGTGAACCATCGTCGCACCCGCAGCCCGACATCACCGGCATCACTGCCAGAACGAAGGAGCCCAAGGAGTTCTGACCCATGAACGGCACCCTGATCGGTTTGCTCGCTGGGCTGGCGCTCGGTTTCGCCGGCGCGTTCGGCGGGCTGGTCGCCCTCCTCATCGTGCTCGTGCTCGGCGCTGTCGGCCTGCTCGTGGGCCGCTGGGTCGACGGCGCGCTGGACCTGTCGAGCCTGACCGGCTCCGGTCGGGACCGGATCCGTTGATGGCCCCGCTGATGGCTCCACCCGCCACCCGGGGTGGCTGCACCGATGATCATGGAAACGCTGCGCCGCGAGAAGGGACGTGACCTGATGACCAACACCGTGACGCACACAGCAGCACGCGCCGCCGGCGGTGCCCAGCAGGCCGGCCGAGAGTTCGGTCGTCGCGTTGCGGGCGGGGCCGCCCGCAAGGTGATGAGCGAAGCCGGCAGTGTGGTGCTCGGGGCCGTGGTCGACATGGCCGTCTCGCGGGTCGACCGTGTCGCCGACCGGCTCGACCGCGTCGCGGAGAGCGGGGGCACCGGCCTGCGGGAGGCGCTGACCGGCAGGCCCGCCCCGCTGCGGTCGGACCGGAAGGACGCCGGGGACGTCCGGAAGACCGGGAGGGCGGTACGCGTGCGGATGGACGCCGCGTTCAGCCTCGTCGTCGCCCGCGCCGTTGCGCTGTTGCAGTTCCTGCAGCGGCTGGCCCTGAAACTGCTCGAGGCGCTGCGGCGCCTCGCCCGCCGATCCCGCACGGCACCGCCCGAGCCGAGAGGAGCCGGCGCCGACGAGGACGGGCCAGAGCAGGACGCCGCGGGCGAGGACAGCGAGCCGAGCGAGCGCCGGGGGAGCCGCGCGGATCGCCGTCCCCGCACGCAGCGCCGCGATGCGCCGGGCCCGAGGCCCGGGCGTTCGGTCCCCGCCGAACCCGCGGTGCGGCGCGGCCGACCCACGCCACCTTCCTCCCGGGTGGGCGGCGGCAAGTAGTGCCGCCATGCGCCTGCCGACCCGGGATCCGCGCACCGCGGGCCGGGGCGCTGGACGGGCATCGGGAGGGGGTCCGGACGCGTCCCCGATAGAGCAGGAGAGCGCCCGTGATGGTTCCTATCGGTTCCTAGTGGCTCGTCACGCAGCCTTGACCGGGTAATCGGTCCAGGTCCGGATCGGTGACCCGACCGCGAAGTGGACCTTCGGTTGAGCTCGGGCGTTGCGCCAGCGCACGTAGCCGGCGATGGCGGTGTTCTGCTCGGCGTGGGAGCGGTGGTCGGTGCCGTTGAGCGCGAAGTAGCGCAGTGCGGCGAACTCGGCCTCGATCCGGTTCAGCCACGAGCCGTGGGTCGGCAGGAACACCAACTCGACCCCGTTGCCGGCGCACCAGTCCTGGACCCGGGCGTGACGGTGGGGTGCACGTGGTCGATCTTGCCGAGCTGCACCGGGCCCATTGCGAGAGCACATGGGTGCGCATGATCGAGCTGTCCAGGGCCGCGGTCGTGGTCTCGGTGTTCCAGGTGGCCACCCATTGCGCCGCGTGCTCGGAGAAGAGGCGGTCATGGGGGCTGATCGGGCCACCGCAGGTTCGCGTTCAGGATGAGGTTCCCCGCGCAGGTGGCTCGGTCGTCGGTTGCCTCTGCGCACCGAGGTATGGCAGCAGCTGGGTAGCCGGCCCGAGGCATTTGCAGCTGGCGGGTATGTCCAGAGTCCGGCTGACCGGGAGCGCAGATGGGCGGTGACCGTGACGATATGTCCCCCGCAAGAGTCGACTATCGCAGTCATGGATGTCGTCGCACCCCCGTCACCCCGAGAGACCACGAAGGTTGCGCAGCGAGTGGGGAGGAGATGTATTCGATGAGCGCCCGAACTACGGCGGCAGGTGCCTCCTCAGCCGACCCCAAAGTCGTCAAAGCCACTCCCGAGGAGCTGATGGAGGACGCGGGTACGGGCCTGGACTACGGGACCCGACCAGACCGCATGCCGGGCTATCTCACCCCGACCGATCGCTTCTACCTCCGCAGCCACGCGCCCACTCCGCACTTGGATGCGGCGACGTGGACACTTCAGGTCGAGGGCAATGGGGTACACGAACCGATCGCCTACACCTACGACGATCTGTGGAATCGCTTTCCGCTGGTTTCCGTGAATCGCACGATTGAGTGTGCGGGTAATCGCCGTGTGTTGTTCGGTGAGGAAGTCGGGCGCACGTTCGAGGGCACTCAATGGGGGCGCGGTGCGATCGGCACCGCCGAGTGGACCGGCGTCCGGCTGCGCGACCTGCTGGAACCGGCCGGGATCACCCCCGGCGCGTGCGAGGTCATGTCGGAATCACTCGACGAGATCCGTGCTCGCCTGCCGGTGCCGCTGGCCAAGGCGTGTGCTGACGACACCCTGGTCGCGTTGGCCATGAACGGCGAGGTGCTCCCGGCTGATCACGGGTTCCCGGCTCGCCTGGTGGTGTCCGGGTGGCTCGGTGCGGCCAGCATCAAATGGCTGGGCCGGATCCAGGTCTCCGACCATCCCCTGTACGTGCCCTGGAACACCGAGGACTACGTGCTGATCGGCCCGGACTTCCCCGCGGCTGAGCCCGCACGTGGCCCGGCGATCACCGCGCTCCCGGTGTCGAGTCTGGTGGAGTTGCCCTGGCCGGCGCGGCTACGGCCGGAACCGCAGATGATCCGAGGACGAGCGTTCGCCGGTGAGAACCGGGTCGAGAGGGTCCAGTACCGCATCGATGACGGTCCTTGGCAGGACGCGTTGATCACTTCGCCGGTAACGCCGGGGGTGTGGGTGCGCTGGCAGTTCAGTTGGACTCCGGCACCCGGCGAACACACGCTGCGGGTACGCGCCACCGATGACCAGGGCAACACCCAACCAGACTCCACGTCGTGGAATGAGCTGGGCTACCTCCAAACTTCGGTGCTGGCCCACCCCGTGTGCGTCGAATCTCCAATGCGTGCTCTGCGGAGCCGAACCGTCGCACGAGGACGCCGCAACCAATCGATCGGCGCCGTCCAGCGCGCTGAGGACTCTGTGAGCTGATGAACCCGGCCGATCAGGAACGACAACACGAGGTGGCCGGCGACGAGCAGGAGCCGGACTACCGCTTCACGCTCGCCAACGAGCGGACCTTCCTCGCCTGGATCCGGACCGCGCTCGCGCTGATCGCCGGCGGCGTCGCCGTCGTCCAGCTCGTTCCGGAGTTCGGAATTCCAGGAGGGCGGCACGCCCTCGGCGTGCTACTCGCTGCTGGGGGTGGTGTTCTGGCGGCGCTGGCCGTCCGGCGCTGGCAACGAGTACAAACCGCGATGCGCCGAGATGCCGAGCTGCCACCAACCCGGGTTCCGGTACTGCTCGGCATCACCCTCCTGGCCGTGGCGGTCCTGGTGCTCGTCGTGTTCCTCGTCCCGGGGCCGTAGGGGGCCGTGACGTGCCTCGTCAACCCCAGGACAAGCCCGGACTGCAAGCGGAACGAACCGAGCTGTCGTGGGAGCGCAGCGCAATCGGGCTCCTTGCCAGCAGCGCGATCCTGCTGTTCCGGCAGACTGGACCACCCGCAGCCGCACGTACCCTCCTGGCCGCCACGGCGGCGCTGCTGGCGGTACTCGTCCTGGGGCTCGGTCACAGGCGCGGGCGGCGGACCAGAGCGATCCGTGTCATAGCGGGAAAGAACATCGTGTCCGATGCCCGGACCGAGGTCCTCCTGATCGGCTGGGCAGTGGCCGGCTTCGCGACGGCTATCGTCCTGCTACTCATGCTGTAGCGACGTTGGGCACATGGTTGCGCGAGCTGAGGCGTCGGCCAGCACACCCTGTCCGCAGCGGAGCATTTCCGGAGCGAGGCCACCGTCAGCGTCCGGTAGCTGTCGGTACTCGACGGCACGAAGCCCCAGATCAGACGGCACAGGACGGCACCAGCCGGGCGCCGAGATCCCACCGCATCCGCGTTCACACCGAAGAGGTCACTGGTTCGATCCCAGTATCGCCCACTTGCCGAAGGCCCTGGTCAGCCGCTTAGACGTCGTTTCAGAAGTAGGCGTGTCGGCCCGGTATGGAGCAGTGCTCGATGCTGATCATGGCGCCTGCTATTTCATGGTGGCGAGGTTGCGCCAAAGGTTCCTGAGGCTGTCGGTGCCGCCGAAGAGCGTGGTGAAGTTGGTGGAGTCGACCAGGACGATGTCGCCTGCACGTTGTCCTTCCGGCGGCATCCAGATAAGGGCGTTGAATTCGGTATTGCCTGCTTCGGTGAAGGGGTGGGGCCGGTTGGGGTCGATGCGTTGGCGGCCCAGTACCCGCACCGAGTCACTTTGCGGCGCGGTGAGTTCGTAGTGCGGCAGATGAGGATGGAAGTTAAACGTGGTGACGTTGCCGAGCAGCCTCGCTGGGTCCAGATCACGAAACGCGGTCAGCGGTGCGATCTCGTTGGTGCCCTCGACGACAGCGGGACGTAGCCCCCACTTGTTGTGAACCGGCACGTCGAGCGCTTCCATCAGCGAGCGGGTGTACTGGCCGAAACGTTGTTGGCGCGGAACCAGTGCGTCGCCGTGGTGTTGGTATTCAACCTGACGCTGGGTGAAATCGTCGGTGAAGCCGACATCGTGATGCGGAGCCAGCAGGAGGCACGTGCCTTCCTTCTGCAACCATTCACGGATCGCGCTGACCTCCTCGGGTGCGGCTTCTTGCTCGGAGAGGATGTGGTCAAGCCCGAAGACCATGAGAGTGTCGGTATCGGCGAGGACCCGCTCGTCGATCGGCAGCTTGTAGCCCGCCTGGTCGATGCGCTGGAACACAGCGACCGGGTGGCCGGTAGCTTCACCGGCCAGCTCTTGGAAAGCCAACGTCGAGCGGTGGAACAGCTCCAGTGTTCCGGCGATGCCCTGCAGGAAGTGCGCCGCATCGTACTCAGGGGTCTCGTAGCTGGGCCACAAGACGTTGCGAACTTCGGTCATCGTAGAGAAGCGGTTGTACATTTCGGCGGGATCGCGTTGGGCTTCCCAGGGATAACTCCAGGTCCAGTAGATGCTGATGCGCCGCTGCCCCGGTGTGTGCTTGCGGGGAACCTGGTTCTGGTTATAGGTACGTGCAGCGGGAAGCGTACTCATCGTGATTCCTCTTAACCGTTGAGCGTCGTTAGGTATCGCAGCGCCTTGAGCCCGGGCAGGAAGAAGTACGCTCCGCCCTTCAGGGTGGTGAAGGCTGGCAGCCCTTTGTGGACTTTGCGGATGGGCCTATTCGGGATTGTGAACTCCAGTGTGCCGTCCTGGGTGCCGATGATGGGATCGCGCTCATTGCCGAGTTCGTGGAATGTTGGGTCATTGATCCACACGTTCTGCGCGAACTCGAACTGGCGAACCAGGCTGGCGCAGATGATGAATGCGGCAATGCCACGGTCCGCCCCATCATCGGGTGCACCTTCCGCCAAGGCCGGTCCATAGGTGGCGCCACGGCGAATCATCCTGCGGCGATTCATGTTCACTGCGGTGTCGCGTGGGTTGAGGCGACGCGTGTGCGCACCCAACGGCACCGCATAGCCGTGCGGATCCATCTCTCTGTAGTTGAAGTCGTTGTTGCGTATGGGATCCGCGCCGAGCTCTGGATCGTCGTGTGCAGGTGCCAGCACCAACGGCGCGCCGCTGCGCCAGCGGCCCATGAACTTAGCGGCGAGCAGTTCTTGTTCTTCCGGTGAGTCGGCATACTCGCGCAGGTAGTCGCGGAACAACGAGACGTGTTCTTGTAGCCGCCGGTAGGCTAGGTAGCTGCCATTGCGGGACAACACATCCGGCTGAGGCGGGCCGGTGGGCGGCCCCTTCTCGTCGGGGTAGCCGAGGATGAACTCGCCCGGCTTCAGCGGTGCACCCGATCCCGGCGTCGGCTCCTCGCCCGATCCCTCCATCACCGGCTGCGACAACCGGTCACGGAACCCAAAGTGGTCATGGGCGTAATTGAACGGGGGCGTGGCGTTGAGATCCAGAAAAGACAGCACCCGCACGCCAGCGCACCGCGCGACCAGCTTGTCGTGTTCTCCTGTGCACCGCAGGTGCTCGGCATCGGTGCGTGCGAACAAAATAGCGATCGCGTGTAGGTGTTCGCTCGCAAGACCACCCACCCAGTTGTCGGGGTGGTTCGCGCCGGTGTCGCCAAGGATGTCGGCGCGAGCGGCCATGCCCTCCCGGAACTCCTCCGGGAAGCTCGCCAGTGATTCCTCGGGCACCCCGAGCGCCCGCAGACCGTTCCAGGTGAACGCCAACGTGATCCAGCGTTGAGAGCTGTCCATCGTGGCTCGCACGGCGGCGGCGGACTGCACCCGGTCGAGCAACTCCGCCAGCCAGGCCCGGCCGCCGGCGGGGTCATCGAACGACAGAAACTCATAGCGCCCTGTCATCGCGGGCGTCCGGGTCAGGAGGATGTGCTGGATGTCATCGAGCTCAAGCATGGCGCACGCCCTGGTGCGGTCACTGCATCTGATCGAGCATGTCCGAGAACGCCGCCTTCAGCCGCAGCGCTTTCTTGATCTCATCCGAGGTGACGTAGGGGTATTCTCCGTACTCCAGGAAGCTCGGAAAATGATGTTCACGAACGAACATGACGAATGCCTCGGGGTTTGTTTTCCAGTCCTCGGGAAACCCTTCGAGGTTCGTGAATACAGTGGTGATGCCGGTTTGGCTGAACAGCTCCACTGCATCCTCGGTGTACTTGTCGAAATCGGTGTCGAAGATGCCTTGATATTGGAAATGCAGTCCGAAGCCCACATCAAACAGCAGCCAACGCAGATAATGCAGCCGCAGCGGGGCCAGCGCATTGGGGCTAGCGGCTATCGTGGCCTCGATCTCCTTTCCGTGCGCCCGAACGGCTTCTTCGCGGCCCGGTTTGACCTTCGCGATGATCGAGAACCCGTAACACGCCGGTGTCCTGGGGTAGATCGGGCCGTACCTGCCCCGCTCAAGCTCGAAGTAGCCCTCCTTAGGAATGGCCATCGCCGCGGGTTTGATCCAGTCGTGATCGGTCGTTGGCATCGCGTCTCCCGTCCGGATCGCCCCGGGCAAGTAGCCTACCGGTAACTCGACCCGACGTCATGCAGTCAAACGGGGCGCCCGCCAGCGCTGCATCGTCGAAATCACGGATACGCCTGTAGCGATTCGCCTAGTTAATTCCACCCTCCGTCGTGACGCGGTCCGCGCGCATGGCCCACACACTTGCCCCCGGATGGCCCATAGATTTGGAAATTGGGAATAGGCTTACCCGTCGCGAGCTGCAGATACGCCCGTTTGGAGGGGGCTTCCGTGCCAGGCCCGTCGTCGTTGGGTTGACCTGCGGCCCCGGCCCCGGCCCCGGCCCCGGCCCCGGGCTCGGGCTCCGCGGCGGCCTCGGGCTCGTCGTCGACGTCATGGGGCTCGTCGAGAACCGGGGTGGCGATGCCGGCGTGGCCGGGCGGGGACCGAGGGCCCCAGCCAGGCCGGCGGCAGGCGCGGGCGAGGCCAACTGGGAGGCGCGAGGCGGCCGGCCCTCCAAGGGCCCCGCGACCGCATGGCGACCTGGAGGCGATCGCCGACCCCGCCGCCGCGGGTGGGCAGGGGCCAGTCTGGTTTAGACGTCATTTCAGAAGTCGGCGTGTCGGTCCTGTGTGGATCCGCGCCCGTTGCTGATCATCGCTGTCGATGGCGAGACGATCTTGTGTCGAGCGGTTGGTCAGCGACGAGCTGTGGGAGCTGGTGGAACCGCTGATCCGGAAGCCTCGGCCGGCGGAGCGAGGACGGACCGGGCGGCCGCGGGTGCCGGACCGTGCTGCGCTGGCTGGGATCGTGTTCGTGCTCAGGACCGGGATCAGCTGGAACGACCTGCCCCAGGAGCTCGGGTGTGGCTCCGGGGTGACCTGTTGGCGGCGGCTGCGCGAGTAGCAGGACGCCGGGGTGTGGCAGCGGCTGCACCGGGTCGTTCTCGACCGGCTCGCCCAGCAGAATCTGCTGGACTGGTCCCGGGCTGCGGTGGACAGCGTGAGCGTGCGGGCCAAGCGGCGCGGTGAGGCCACCGGGCCGTCGCTGACCGATCGCGGGAAGGCCGGCAGCAAGTACCACGTGCTGTGCGACCGCAACGGGCTGCCGCTGCACGCCCTGGTCAGCGGCGCGAACACCCACGACAGCCGCATGCTCGCGAAGTTGTTGGACACCAACCCGGGCGTCCGCGAACGCGCAGGATGGCCGGGTCGTCCCCGTCGGCGGCCGGGCAAGCTGCATGCCGACAAGGGCTATGACTACCCCCGTTGTCGGCGCTACCTGGCCCGTCGCGGGATCGGGGTGCGGATCGGGCGGCGCGGGATCGAGGATTCCACTCGCCTTGGGCGGGTCCGCTGGGTCGTCGAGCGCACGATGTCCTGGCTGCTGGATTTCCGGCGCCTGGCGCTGCGCTACGACCGCTGCGAGTCCACCATCACGGCGTTGCTGTCGCTGGCCGGCGCCCTGATCTGTCGCCGCCGCCTCGCCCAGCACCGCCCGCGACCGTCGTGACGGCGCTTCCGGCGCCGCTTTCGCCGCGCTCTATGACAGGGAGGTGAGCGGCCGCCAGGCCAGCCACTCCAGGGCCCGATCGGCCTCGTCGAGGTCGAAGCGGTGCGGGTCGAACTGTCCGCCGGCCCACTCGAGGCGCTCGTCATGCTCGGGATGCGACGGGTCGGCCAGCACGGCCCGGAACTCCTCGTAGCCCCAGGGGCCCCCGACGTCCTCCGGCAGGCAGGCCCCCTGCCCGGACACACACCGCGGATAGCGCACACCCGGCTCCGGCGAGACGATCTTCTCCACGGTGAGCTGGTGGGTCCAGTTGTCGCCGAAGTCGTACAGGTAGCCGAACCGGTCACCGGGCTTGACCAGGCGGAACAGCTTGCCCTTGGCCTCGTCGGTGACCTGCTGGCCGTCCCAGTCCGGGTCCGGGACCCCGTAGCGGCGCCCGCCGATCTCGAACTCGTGCAGATGCGAGTTGGTCCAGCCCATCGCCGACTGCACCACCTCATGCAGCACGGCCAGGTTCACCTCGCCCGGGACCTGCACGCGGCGCCGGACCGGCGGCTGGACCTCCTCCAACACGATCTCGAACTCGAAGATCTTCGTCTTCGCAGTCACGCGAGGCGCGGGCATCCTTCGATGCTGTCAGCCCCACCGGAGCCACCAGAAGCGGGCCCGACTTCTGAAATGACGTCTTAACCGCGGATCTGAGACCAGGGCCTTCGTCATGTTCGGGGTCGGAAGAGCATCAGAAAGGCATCATGCGGTCGCGGGCCGGGCTCGACGGGCTGCGGGAGCCCGCTCGGCCCACATCGGTTCGTCCGTGAGTGTGGCGGGAATGACGCGGACGTCGCCCGGGTCGACGTAGAGTTGCTTGGCCGGCTCATCCACCGTGATCGACACGACTGCCACCGTCAACCGCACTGCACTTGGCGTGGAAGGTCCTGGGTCGGGGGAGAGCCGGACCCCTCAGGTATCGGAGGCGGAGCTGTGTCGCACCCACGCTGGCTCGTGCGGCTCCGCGAGCGAAGCGGCGGGACGGGTCCGCGGTGGGCCCTTGCCGTGGTGCTGCTGATCGGGCTGGTCGTGGAGGCCGTCCACCAGCTCTCCGGCGGCGACCACCCTTCGGATCTGCCGGTCGTCGACGACTGGCTCCAGGCAGGGCTGATCCTGGCCTCGAGCGCGATCTGCGCGTGGGGTGCGCGTCGCCGGCGTGCGGGTCCGTCCCGGGCGGCGTGGTGGTGCTTCGCCGCGGCGATGCTGCTGTTCGGCCTCGCCGAGATCACCTGGAGTGCGCTGTACTCCGGCGGTGGCGACGTGCCCTCGCCGAACCCCACCGACGCTCTCTATCTGAGCACGTATCCGCTGTTCATGGCGGGCCTCGTGCTCATGATCCGGGCCCGGGCGCTCGACGTCCCGTGGAGCCGGTGGCTCGACGGCTTTGTCCTGGTCCTCGTCGTGGCGACCCCAGGCGTGCTGCTGCTCATCGAGCCGGTGCTGGGGAACGCTCCGATCGATCCGCTGGGAAAGATCGTCACCGTCGCCTACCCCCTCGGCGACGTGCTGTTGCTCGGCGCGCTCCTCGGCAGCCTCCCGCTGCTGTCCTGGCGTCTGGGGGTAGCTGGCCGTGGGTGGGCGTGGGGCTGGTCTGCCCGACCGTCGCCGACACCGCATACAGCCTCACCGCGGCCGACGTCGTGGCCCACAACGGACCCTACGACTTCCTCTGGAGCGCGGGCGCGCTCGCGTTCGCGGTCGGCGCCACCCGGCTGCCGTCGCTACCCCGTCCGTCGCGGGAGATCACCGGTTGGCCCGCGATCGTGCTGCCACTCGGCGCCCAGCTGTTCGCCGTGGCCACCCAGGTCTACGGCTACTTCCGGCCACTGCCCGCCGCTGAACGGCTGCTGACCATCGCCGTCCTCATCGTCGGGGTCGCTCAGATCATCCTGTCCCGACCCCGCCCCAACCTGAACGGGATGTGACCCGCGAGGCCTACTCGCGCGAGGTGATCAGCTCCGTGTTCTGGTTCGGCGACCCGACCTACCCGGAGTCGGCGTTCTACCCCTACACCGCACCCGAGCCCGCGGGGGTGGCCGACGCACCGCTGCCGGCCGGCGCCCACTGGCTCGAGCGGGACGGCAGCCACCTCGCCGTCCTGCCCTACGCCGACGTCCGCGCCGCACCGGAGCGTCGGGCCGCGATGCTCGACTTCTACGAGGGCGCCTACCGGGCCGGCGCCTCTCGAGCCGGCTGGGACATCGACCGCTATGCCTGGTCGGGAGGCCGGCGCCTGCGGACACCACAGCTTCCGCCCAGCCGGCCCCGGGGCCGCCGGTCGTCCGACAGGGAGGGAACCATCAGTTGCCACCTCCGGCGAACGTGCGATCGGCCCAGCTGGCGAACGAGGTCCACCCGATCTCCGGGTGATCGCGGTGCAGGGCCGCGATGTCGACCTGGTAGCCGTCGCCGCGCAGGAACTCCCACATCGCGGCCATGTCCGCGCTGCCCCGGCGGACCGCGGCCATCGGTACCTCCTCGTGCCGCACGGGCCGGTTCGACGCGGCGGCGAGCGCGGACGCCATCTGCTTCGGGGTCGGATCGTCACCGGCCAGCTCGATCCGCTGTGCGGTGTACCGGGCCGGTGCGTCGAGGACCTCGGCGACGAACCGGCCGAGGTCGTCCCGGTCGAGCTGCTGCAGCGGGTGGTCGGGTGGAAGGGGCAGGGCCAGGACGCCGTCCAGGATCTCCCGCTCGCCGCTGAGGGCGTTGTCGTAGAAGTAGGTGGGCGCAACGACCGTGTACGGCAGGTCTCCGCCGGCGAGCTCGCGCTCGACGACGGCCTTGCTCTCGAAGTGCGGCACCCCGGAGCCCGACGTCGCCCCCGCCACCGACGCGAACACCAGGTGCGGCAGGCCGGCGTCGGCAGCGGCACCGAGGATCGCCCGGCCCTGCACCAGTTCGGCGTTCACGCCGGACTCGAACGGGGTGGTCAGCGCGAACGCCGCGACGACGCCGTTCATCGCCGCGGCCAGCGCGTCGCGGTCGGTGAACTCGCCGGCGGCCAGTCCGATGCCCTCCGCGGCGAGCCGGCGTGCCGAAGGGGCCGTCGGGTCCCGCACCAGTGCGCGCACCTTGCGGCCGCGTTCCCGCAGGGCCCGAAGGACCGCACCGCCCTGTCCTCCGGTCGCGCCCAGCACCAGGACCGGTGCATCCGGATCCGTGCGCGGTTCGGACCTCATGGTCGGATCGTCCTTCCTCGGATCAGAGGGTCCGGCGGACGCCGGCCCGGGTGGGCAGGTGCCGAAGCTGGTCGTCGAGCGTCCCTAGCAGGCAGGACACCAGCAAGCTCACCACGGCGACGGTGTAGAAGCGAGCGGCATCGTCGACGCGGTGGGCGCAGGACGATGCGGGGGATCGGAGCGGGCTCCCGTCCGGGTCCGCCGCGGTGATGAACCCACGGCGCGCAGCGTGCGGAGAGCCTGTCCTGCGGCGGCGGGCCGAAGGGCAGCAGCCGTCGGCCTGGACGGGTGTCGGAGAACCCGTGGCCGTATCCATGAACCTTCGCCACCCGTCAGCCGCCGCGAACGGGGGCGACCTGGTGAGAGTCAGCGGGTCACGGCTGTGGGCCGGCGCGCCCCGACGGCGTGGTCGATGCTGAAGCGGCCGGGGCCGACGGCCGCCAGGGCCAACGCCGCGGCGCCGATCGCGCCCACGAGCTCCCAGCCCTCGTCGGCCGCGAAGATGCCGTGGGTTGCGTGCACGAACAGGGCCGCGCCGAGCATGTCGAGGACGACGAGCAGGCCCGCCACGGCCGTCGCGAGGCCCACGATTAGCAACGCCCCGCCGACCAGCTCGATCACGGCCGCGACCACCGCCGAGACGGTCGGCAGCGAATCCCCATCGGGGCGAACGACGCCGCGGTGCCGCCGATGCCGTAGGAGAAGAACTTCTGCGCACCGTGCGCGATGAGGATGACGCCCAGCACGATCCGCACGATGAGCAGTGCGACGTCACGAGCGGGGACGGGTAGTGCACTGATCATGGTTCCCTCTCCGGGTCGGTTCGGTTGTCGACCTGCCCAGGTCGACGTCCTTGGGGTACCCAGGCGAGTGGTGGCCGATCGGAAATCCGGCGGTGGCGTGTCGATCCGCTCGCGCCGGGCACCCGGAAGGTCACCGAGCTGGTGGCCAGCAGCAGGACCTTGAACATTCCTGCAGCGACCCGCCAAGGGTGCCGTCTCTGGTGGTGGGTCCATCGTCTTCGCGGCGGTGGCGGTCGAGTTGTTGCCCCGCGTCCTCGAGCAGTCGCCGATGGTGGCGATCGTCGGTTTCGGCGCGGGCATCGTGGTGATGTTCGGTTTCCGCGCGGTGGGCGAGCGGGCCGAGCGGCGCCGCGCGGAGCGCGGGCTGACCGGGGTTCGCCTTGCGGGAGTGGTTGACCAACAGGCTCACCCACGCAGCGCTTGACTGATCCGCGCTGCCTGCCGGGTGAGGTGGTGACGTTCGGCGAGGTTGGGGGCGGACCGGGCGGCGTCGGCATACAACCGCGCCGCGGTCCGAAGGTCGCCCGCCTTCTCGTGGAGGTACGCCGAGGCGGCGGTGTGGCGAGGCAGGCCAGGGTCCACCGTGGCCAAGGCCGCGAGGCCGGCCACGGGGCCATCGGCCTCGCCGATCGCGACGGCCCGATTGAGCTGCACGACCGGGCTCTCGGTGAGTCGGAGCAGCTCGTCGTACCAGCCGACGATCTGCGCCCAGTCGGTCTCCTCGGCGCGCGGCGCGTCGGCGTGCAGGGCGGCGATAGCGGCCTGTGCTTGGAACTCACCGAGTCGGTCGCGACCCAGCGCGGTCTGCAGGATGGCGACGCCCTCGGCGATGATCGAGGTGTCCCAGCGGGAGCGGTCCTGCTCGGTCAGGGGGACCAGGCTGCCGTCGCGCCGGGTCCGCGCCGGTCGCCGAGCGTGGTGCAGCAGCATCAACGCCAGCAGCCCCGCGGTCTCCTCGTCATCGGTCATCGACGCCAACTGCCGGGTGAGCCGGATGGCCTCGGCCGCAAGGTCGACGTCGCCGGTGTAACCCTCGTTGAAGACCAGGTAGAGCACCCGTAGCACCGTCGCCAGATCGCCCGGCTTCTCGAACCGCACATCACCGACCGTGCGTTTGGCCCGGCTGATCCGCTGCGCCATCGTCGCCTCCGGCACGAGGTAGGCCTGGGCGATCTGCCGGGTGGTCAAGCCACCGACGGCGCGCAGCGTGAGGGCCACTGCGGACGCCGGGGTCAGGGACGGATGGGCGCACAGGAAGAAGAGCTGCAACGTGTCGTCTGCGGTCTCGGTCGGTCCGGGCGGCGGTTCGACCTCGACCCGCTGCTCCCGGTCGCGACGCGAGACCTCGGAGCGGCGGGCGTCGAGGAACTTGCGCCAGGCAACCGTGACCAGCCAGCCCTTCGGGTCGGCGGGCTGCCGGTCCGGCCAGGTCAGCGAGGCCTGGATGAGTGCCTCCTGCACGGCGTCCTCGGCCGTCGCGAAATCAACTCCGCGATGCACGAGGACGCCGATCACCGCGGGAGTGAGCTCCCTCAGCAGCAGTTCGTCCATCACCTGATCTTCCCTGGCCGGTCCGGTCACTCGGTGACCGTGGGCGGTGCGCTCAGGAACGGGCGCAGCTCGAGCCATTCGTGGATCGGCTTGCCGTCGGCTCCGGGGGCTGCCGACAACTCGCCGGCGAGCGCGAGCGCACGCTCGTAGGTGTCGACGTCGATCACCATCCAGCCGGCGATGAGATCCTTGGTCTCCGCGAAGGGGCCGTCGGTGACCGGCGGCCGGCCCTCCCCGTCGTACCGGACGAACGTGCCCTCGGGCGAGAGCGCCTGGCTGTCGACGTACTCACCGGTGCTCTCGAGCCGGGCGGCGAAGTCGGCCATGTACTGCACGTGGTCTTCGACCTCCTTCGGGGTCCATTGGTCCATCGGGACGGGGTTCACGGCCTCGGGGGCGCCGCGGTAGTGCTTGAGAAGCAGGTACTTCGTCATGCCGGGTCTCCTTGATGTGGTGCGGCCACGGTGGCCGCATCTGGCCCTGGGACGGAGCCGCCAGGCCGGTCTCGACATCGTCGCCACATCTTCTTCGAGAACCTCCTGACGCAGCACGGTCCGAGCCACACATCGATCCCTTACGGAGCGGTGAGGTCGAGGCGGGTGTTCATGTCGAGCCGGAACCGGCCGTAGGAGCAGGGTGTTGACGTGCACCAACGCCGATTGGAGCAGGTGCAGGGCGAGCATCGAGATCTCGGCGTGTTCGCGGCCGGGGCCGGTGAGGTCGCCGTCGTCGGCGTAGAAGATCACGGTGTTGCCGGAGTTCCAGTTCTCCGCCACCTGCAGCCCGCCGTGGACCTCGCGCCGCAGATGCGCGTTCGCGAGGTAGTCGCAGGCGAAGATCGTGCGCACGGCCTGGCCGAGCTCTTCGAGCGCGGCGTAGGTGAGGCGCCATGGGTGGTCGCGCCAGACACTTCAGTCAGCCGGGAGTTCCGGGCCTGGTCGCGCATTGCCGGGCCCGGGTGGGCGGCGACCCCTCTGCTGCCAGCTACTCAGTGCTGCTGGGCGAGGTCGGCGGCGCCGACCAGTCCTGCCTCGTTGCCCAGTTCGGCGATGCGGACCTGCGCGGTGGGACGGTGTCCGCGGCCGGTGAGGTTCTTGCGCAGGATGGCCTCCACCGGCGCCCGCAACATCTCGCCTGCCTCCGAGACGCCACCGGCGATGACGAACATCCCGGGGTCGAGGACCGCGGCCAGCTGGGCCATGCCCCTGCCGAGCCACTTGCCCAGCTCGTCGAAGCACTGCAGCGCCGCGACATCCCCGGAACGGGCGGCCGCGGTCACCATGTGGCCGGTGATGTGCTCCGCGCGGCCTCCCGCGAGCCGCAGCAGCTCACGGGACATCGACGGGGACACCGTGGCCTGCTCCTGCGCTTCCTGGACGAGCGCGCGCCCGCTGCCGTACTGCTCCCAGCAGCCCTGCAGGCCGCATCCGCATCTCCGGCCGTCGGGGACGATGTTGAGGTGCCCGACCTCGGCGGCCACCCCGTAGCGGCCCCGATACAGCTCCCCGTCGAGCACGATGCCCCCACCGATACCCGTGCCGATCGTCAGGATCACGACATCGGTCTCGCCGCGGGCGGCCCCGAACCGGACCTCCGCCCACGCGGCGGCGTTGGCGTCGTTCTCGACGACCACCGGAAGCCCGAGCCGCTCCTCGAGCGACTCGCGCAGGCGCTCGTCGCGCCAGGCCAGGTTCGGCGCGAACATGACCGTCGAGCGCCGCTCGTCGACGAAGCCCGCGGCACCCAGGCCGATTCCCACCACGGAGTAGGAGCTGGTCAGCTCGCGGACCGCGTCGGCGATGGTGTCCTGGGTCTTCGACGGGTCGTCGGCCGGCGTCTCGCGGCGGGTCTGGGCGACGATGCGACCACCCCGGTCGACGACCCCGGCGAGGATCTTCGTGCCGCCGATGTCGACGCCGATGGCCAGCGCGCCCTCGGTGGTGTCGCGCACCGGCCGGGGGCCGGTGTCCGGCGTCGAGGCCGGCTGGGCCGGGCTGCTCACGACGCCCGCCGGACGAGCTCGTGCCGGCCCAGCGCCGTGACGTCGACCTCGTCGAGGGACGTGACGACGAGGTCGGCCCGCTCGGCCGCGAGCAGCTTCTCGTCGTCGGCCCTGGCGAGGCCGATCGCCGCCATCCCACCCGCCTTCGCGGCCTGGACCCCGCTCGCCGCGTCCTCGACCACGAAGCAGTCTTCGGGCGGGACGCCGAGCTCGGACGCGCCGGTCAGGAAGATCTCGGGGTGCGGCTTGCCCTGGGCGAAGTCACGTCCGGAGATGTCGACGTCGAACGAGTCGAGCAGGTTCAGTCCCGGGCTCAGGAAGTCGTAGGACAGGCCGTTCTGCTCAGCGAAGGTGTCGAGCCGGATCTGGCGCAGGAACAGCCCCGCGTTCTTCGACGATGACGCGGCGGCGATCGGAATGCCTGCGCCCTTCACGGCGAGGACGAAACGCAGCGCGTCCGGGTAGGCCTCGAACTCGCCCGCCTCGATGAGCTTGACGACCATGTCCTGCTTGTACGCGCCGTAGGCCTCGACCCGGTCCTCGGCGTCGGGGACCGCGAAGTACTCCAGGGCGGCAAGGGCGCCGGCGGCGCGGGGCTTGCCGGACATGACCTGCTGGTAGACCTGCGGGGTGAACCGGTCGTCCGACCACGAGCTCTGGTCCCTGATGTCGGCCCAGTCGGACTCCATCAGCTCGCGGAGCGACTCCTTCCAGGCCCGCTCGTGGGGGAGTCGACGAGCACGCCGTCGACGTCGAAGATGGCCCCCTCAAAGCCTGTCGCCATGGTGGCTCCCTTCCGCGTTGCTCGGATGGTTCGGATCCGCCGGCCCGGTTTCGTGGGACAACCGGAACACCGTGCTGTCGCCCGCGCCGAGCTCGCGCACCTCGCTGCCGACGCCGATCCTGACCGGTCCGCGGAAGCCCTCGGGCAGCGCGAGCACGGTCAGCTGGTCGCCGGCGATCGACACCCGTAATGGAGTACCGCGGAACTGCATCGAGAACACCAGTCCGTCGAGGCGGTCGAGCAGGGTCGGCTCGAAATACAGCACGCCCTCCCGGACGTCACTGCCGACGTAGTAGCGCTGCAACAGGTCCAGGGTTCCGGACATGACACCCATGTGGATGCCTTCCTTCGTCGTCCCGCCCTGGACGTCGCCGATGTCGCTCTCCAGCGCCACGATGAACCGGTCCCACGAGCTCTTCGGATCGATGTCAGCCAGGACGCCCGCGTGGGTCACGAGGCTCAGCGTGGAGCCGTGGGAGGTGCGCCGGTCGTAGTAGTCGATCGTGCGCCGGGTCAGCTCCGGATCGTGCGCGTAGCCGAGCCGCCCGAGCAACGTCCGGAGCTCCTCGTCGGAGAACAGGAAGAACAGCATGACCGTGTCGGCCTGCTTGGCCAGCTTGAACCGGTCGGGGTCCTCGCCCTCGGCCTTGAGGATCCGGTCGAGGCGCTGGACGTTGGTGTGCTGGGCCCGGTAGCGCTCCCAGTCGAGCTCCTCGAGGTCGAGGTAGCCCTCGAACTGGCTGATGATGCCGTCCGGATGGAACGGCACGTACATCTTGCGGCTCATCTCGTCCCAGGTGCGCAGCTCGTCGTCGGTCAGCCCGAGCCGGGCACGCAGCGCCTCCCGGCGGCTCACCGGCAGCAGTCTCAGCACGCGCGGCGCGGTGTCGGCGATCCAGGCGACCATCACGTTGGTGTAGGCGTTGTTGCGCAGCCCGTCCTCGTCGGAGCCGGGATAGCGCTCGTGGAACTCGTCGGGTCCCATGACGCCGTGGATCTCGTAGCGGTCGCGCTCCGGGTTGTAGTGGGCGGCCGACGCCCAGAACCGCGCGATTTCGAGCATCAGCTCGGCGCCGTAGTCGCGGAGGAACTCCCGGTCGTCGGTGGCCTGGTAGTACTTCCAGACGTTGTAGAAGATCGCGGCGTTGACGTGCCGCTGGTTGTGGCTGTGGTCGGGATCCCACTGCCCGGACAGCGGATTGAGGTGGACGACCTGCGTCTCCTCGGTGCCGTCGCTGCCGCTCTGCCACGGGAACATCGCGCCCCGGAAGCCGGCCTCGCGCGCCGCGGCGCGCGCCTCGGTGAGCCTGCGGTAGCGGTACAGCAGCAAGCCCCGGGTGACGTCGGGCAGCCGGAAGTTCAGGAACGGGTAGACGTAGAGCTCGTCCCAGAACACGTGCCCGCGGTAGGCCTCGCCGTTGAGCCCGCGTGCGGGGACGCCGGCGTCGTGGCGTGCCGTGTGCCGTGAACACACCTGCAGCACGTGGCCCACGTGGAAGCGCAGCAGCAGCTGCACCCGGGGCTCGTGGGGAAGCGACGTCGCAGACCTCCCAGAAGCTCCGTCCACGCCGACGCGTGCTCCTCCAGCGCTTCGGCGAAGTCCGGGTAGCGCAGCACGTGCCGCCCCGCGGCCGCGAGCGTCTCGGTGATCGCGTTGTCGTGCGAGGTGAACAGCGAGACCATCTTCTCCACGCGCACGGACTCGCCCTGCGTCACGTCGAATGCGATCACCTGCTGGATGTAGTCCACCATCTGGTGCAGGCTGCGCTCCGCCTGTACCGGCGCGCCGTCGCGGAACACGCGCATGCGGGCGGCCTCGGCCACGTAGATGTTCGACTGCCGGGTTTGCACCTTGATCGCGATGGTCTCCGGCCCGAAGGTGCGGGGGAGACGGGGTCGAGGTGGCGACCCTCCAGCTCGCGGTACCGGGCGACCATCTGGTTGGTCACCCGGCCGTCGAGCCCGGAGATCACCTCGACGCGCCCCGACCAGTTCTCGGGCGTCAGCGTCCACTCGATGCCGGCCTGGTGGCTGTGGGCCATGCTGACGAAGCGGCGGCTGCGCAGCGTCGTCTCGCGATCGGCGCGGTCGCGGAAACGCAGGACGCGCTGGACCATCGCGAGCCGGATGTCGTAGGAGTGCTCGTAGGAGATCAGCTCGACGTTCTCGAGCCGGATCGCGTCCTCGCCCTCGATCCGCAGCTTGAGGATGAGCCAGTTGGGCAGGTTGACCAGGTCCTCGTTCAGCACCGGCCGGCCGCCGAGGATCGTGGTCTCCCGGTTGAAGCCACCGTGGGCGTAGGTGCCCGGGTAGTGGACGCCGTCGGCGTCCTCCCACTCGGCCGTGCCGCGGGTGCAGAAGTAGCCGTTGCCCGTCGACGTCAGCGATTCCCGTAAACCCTCATTGCCGGGGTCGTAGTTGTCGTAGGCGATCGCGAAGCCGGACACAGGTTCCCTCTCTCGGTACGGCGAAACGGCCTGTCAGCGGGCCAGAGTGGAGAGCAGCTGTTCCACCTCTGCTGGCGAGGGGAGCACGAAGTCCGCGGCTGTGGCCCGATCGGCCACCTCGGGATCATCGGCGTGCCCGACGATGATCCCGATGCCGCGACCCCCGGCCAGCGCCCGGAAGGCGTCCTCGTCGGTGATGTCGTCGCCGAGGTAGACGGGCACGACGTCGTCGGTGTCGAGGCCGAGGGTATGCAGCAGGTAGAGCACGGCCCGGCCCTTGTTCCAGTCGATCTGCGGCTGGAGCTCGTAGACCATCTTTCCCGGCGTGACCTTCAGCCGGTCCGGCTGCTCGGCGAGCATGGCGTCGACGATGTCGGAGATACGCTTGTGCTGAGCCGGGTCGACGAGCCGGAAATGCACCGCGACCGAAGCCTTCTTCGGCTCGACCACCACGTCCGGGATCGAGCCCACCTCCGCGCGGAGGCGGTCCGCGGCCTCGGCGACCACGTCCTCGAACCCGCTGGCGGCGTCATGCTGGATCGTGCCCTCGGTGGGGCTCCAGATGTCGAACCCGTGGCTGCCGGCGACGACCAGGTCGTCGACACCCATCAACTCCTGCACGACCAGCCGGTCACGGCCGCTGACCACGCAGACCGGGCACCGCTTGGCCAGCGCCTGCACCGTCTCCCGCATGCTGTCGGAGATCAGCGCGTCCTCGGGCCGGTCGACGATCGGCGTCAGCACCCCGTCGTAGTCGAGGAACACCGCCGGGCGGCGACCGGCCATGCGTTCGGCAAACCGGCCGTCGTCGTGCAGTGCATCGGGCAGATCACGGACAGTCGACGTCGGCGCGGCCATCGTCAGACCATCTCTTCCAGCTCGCGTCCCTTCGTCTCCTTGACGTATCTGATCACGAAGAAGATCGACACGAAGGCGAAGAACGTATAGACGCCGTACGCCAGACCCAGCCCGACCGAGGACAGCGCCGGGAACGTCGTGGAGATGATGAAGTTCGCCACCCACTGCGCCGCGGCCGCGACCGACAGCGCCATGGCGCGGATCTTGTTGTTGAACATCTCACCGAGCAGCACCCAGACGACCGGACCCCAGGTGGCGCCGAAGAACACCACGTACAGGTTCGCCGCAACGAGTGCGATCGGGCCGGCCGACCCGAGGGTCGGCGTGCCGTTGATGACCGGTGCGGTACCGAACAGGAACGCCAGAACGCCGAGGCAGACGAACTGCCCGATCGCGCCGATGAGCAGCAGCGGCCTGCGGCCGATCCGGTCGACCAGCGCGATGGCGATGATGGTCGTGACGATGTTGGTGACCGACGTGATCACCGTGATCGCCAGCGCGTCCTTCTCGTCGAAGCCGACGGCCTGCCACAGCACCGACGAGTAGTAGAAGATCACGTTGATGCCGGTGAACTGCTGGAAGACCGACAACCCGATCCCGACCCAGACGATCGGGAGCAACCCCAGCCGCGGACCGCGGATGGTCGCGAAGCCGCCCTCGTCCTTCTTGCCCCTGAGCGTCCGGATGATCTCCTTGATCCGCCCGTCGACGTCCCCGCCGACGAACCGGCGCAGCACGGTCGCCGCCTCACCCAGGCGCTCCTTCGCGCACAGGTACCGGGGCGACTCCGGGATCGTCAGGGCCAGCAGGCCGTAGGCGACCGCGGGCACCAGCAACGACAGGAACATCCACCGCCACGTCGCCAGGCCGAACCACAGCGGTGCCGATGCCGAGCCGGAGCCGGCGACCAGCGCGTAGTCCACCAGCAGGGCCACGAAGATGCCCGTGACGATGGCCAGCTGCTGCAGCGAGCCCAACCTGCCGCGCAGGTGGGCAGGCGATATCTCCGCGATGTAGGCGGGAGCGATCACCGACGCGGCGCCGACGCCGAGCCCGCCGATCAGGCGCCAGAACGCGAGATCCCAGATGGAGAACGCGAAACCGACGCCCAGCGCGCTGACGGCGAACGCGATCGCGGCCAGGATCATCACCCTGATCCGGCCGTGCCGGTCGGCGAGCGCGCCAGCGAACCAGGCGCCGATGGCGCAGCCGATGAGCGCCGCGGCGACCGCGAACCCCAGGACCAGGGGCGACGCGTGGAACACCTCCCCGACTGCCTTCACCGCGCCGTTGATCACCGCGGTGTCGTAGCCGAAGAGGAAGCCACCAAGTGCCGCGGTCGCGGTGACCAGAACGGTGCGGCCCGTACTCGGAGTGGCGAAGCCGACCTGCGGGATCTGGTCGCCCGACTCCTGGGAGGGATCGCTCTGCGGGGGCTGACCGCCCGGTGTGGTCACCACGTGGGCCTCCCTGCGCGATGCACGCTCGTCGTCGAGGCGGTCTGCGCTCGACAGATGGCCCGAGCCGCATAGAAGTGTGTCTTGGATCACAAGTAGCCGTCAAGAGGTACAGGAATGAAAGGTCTCAAGACAGGAATAGCGTCCGCAGTGGCGTGGCAGTACGCGGTCTGAACGGGTGCGGGGAACTGCCTTTGGCCCGGATGCATCGTCTCCCGACCTGATGATCGACGATATGGCTCAGGGCTTGGTCTGAGTGGTTTCCACCAGTCCGCGTTGTGCGCCGTCGGGCTCGACCCGACCAGCAAAGAGTCATCAGCATCGAGCGCAGCAGGTCCGGCGAGGCCGAGGTCAACTGCTCGTGCAGGAGACGACCAGGGTCAATACTTGATCGGGTGCGGTCATCGCGTGAGTCGCTTTCTGATGCACTGTGAGAGGTCTCCAGAACATCACGCGGTGATCGCCGGCCCCTTCGTCGACCGGGTGGACGCGGAGCCGGCGGCGCCGCCCGAGGGCGAGACGTGGGAGCACGAGGAGATCCAGAGGCTCCTTGCCGGTGCTCGAATCGGCCGCTGCCGGAGCCGCGCATCGTGGCTATCGTGGGTTCGGGAGGAGCGGTGCGGTGACTTCCGAGATCAGCCTGGACGACCGGTACACGGTACCCGGCCGCTACTGGCACCAGCTCGGCGACGGGCGGGTGCAGTGTGACGTGTGCCCGCGGGCGTGCCGGTTGCGCGAGGGCCAGCGCGGCCTGTGCTTCGTCCGCGGCCGGGTCGGCGACCAGGTGGTGCTCACCTCGTGGGGCCGGTCCAGCGGGTTCTGCGTCGACCCGATCGAGAAGAAGCCGCTGAACCATTTCCTGCCCGGCAGCGCGGTGTTGTCGTTCGGCACCGCGGGTTGCAACTTGGCCTGCCGGTTCTGCCAGAACTGGGACATCTCCAAGTCCCGCGAGATCGACCGCCTGACCGATGCCGCCGGCCCCGACGACATCGCCGACGCCGCAATACGGCTGGGGTGCCGCAGCGTCGCGATGACCTACAACGACCCGGTGATCTTCCTGGAGTACGCCGTCGACGTCGCCGACGCCTGCCGGGCCCGGGGGATCAAGGCGGTGGCCGTCACCGCGGGCTATATCGGCGATGAGCCGCGGCGGGAGTTGTTCGCCCACCTTGACGCCGCGAACGTGGACCTCAAGGCCTTCACCGACGACTTCTACCACCGGGTCTCCGCCGGGCACCTGCAACCGGTTCTGGACACGCTGGTTCATCTGCGGCACTGCACCGATGTCTGGTTCGAGATCACCACCCTGCTGATCCCCGGGCACAACGACTCCGACGCGGAAATCGACGCCGAGTGCGGATGGATCGCCGACCACCTCGGGCCCGACGTGCCCTTGCACTTCACCGCCTTCCACCCCGATTTCAAGATGCGCGACGTCCCGCCCACTCCGCCGGCGACGCTCACCCGGGCCCGCCGCATCGCCCAGCGGCACGGACTGCGCTACGTCTACACCGGCAACGTCCACGACACCGACGGGGGGCGGACCACCTGTCCCGGCTGCGGCGCGGCGGTGGTCGAGCGGAACTGGCACGTCATCGGCCGCTACGAGCTCACCGACCACGGCCGCTGCACGGCATGCGGAACCACACTCGCCGGTCGGTACGACGGCCCGGTCGGCGAGTGGGGCCGGCGGCGGCTGCCATTGTCGATCGCCGAGCTCGGCGAGCGCTGAACGATGGCGGTCCGCCCGGCCGCTGTCGCCGACCGGTTCTATCCGGCCGACCCGGCGGTATTGGCCAGTCGGGTGGACGGCCTGCTGGCCGACGCCCGACCGACCGGCCGACGCCCGGCCGCCCTGATCGCCCCGCACGCCGGCTACCGTTACTCCGGCGCGGTCGCCGGCAGCGCCTACGCTCAGCTCGCCGCCTGCCGCGCGGACGTGACCCGGGTCGTCGTGCTGGGCCCCGCGCACTACGTGCCCCTGACCGGGAGTGCGGTGCCGAGCGTCGACGCCTTCGCTACCCCGCTCGGCCCGGTCCCGATCGACCCCTGGGCCCGGCAGACCGCCGCCGAGCTGCCCGGCGTGACCGTCGATGACCGCCCGCACGCGGCCGAGCACGCCATCGAGACCCAACTGCCGTTCCTGATCCGCACGCTCGGACCCGACATCCCGATGCTGCCCGTCCTCGTCGGCGCCACCGAACCCGCCACCGTCGCCCGGCTGCTGGCCGCGCTGCTGACCGAACCCGAGACCGTGGCCGTCGTTTCCACCGACCTCAGCCACTACCTCGACCAGCCAACAGCCCGCGAGCGCGACACCCGCACCGCCACCGCCATCCTCGCCCGCGACACCCCGGCCATCACCTCCGACGCCGCTTGCGGCTGTCAGGCCCTCCGCGGCCTGCTGCGCCACGCCGCCGAATGCGACATGCACGTCGAACTCCTGCGCCTGGCCACCTCCGCCGACGCCGGGGCCGACCCAGCCCGGGTCGTCGGCTACGGCGCCTTCATGCTCACCCCGTAACCGCCTCCCAGCCTCGCCCGGACACCCGCTGGCTCCGAGCCAAAGGGGCGATGACGGCCTCGGTGACCCAGCGAGCACGACGATCCGGTGGTTGGGAGTCGGCGCCCGCCGGCGGCCCGGTGCGGATCAGCGGTCACCGACCGAGACGAAGTCCCGCTGGGGCGGCCCGGTGTAGAGCTGGCGCGGACGGGCGATGCGGGTGTCCGGGTCATCGATCATCTCGCGCCAGTGCGCGATCCAACCGGGCAGCCGGCCGATGGCGAACAGCACGGGGAACATCTCGGTCGGGAAACCCATCGCCTTGTAGATCAGGCCGGTGTAGAAGTCGACGTTCGGGTAGAGCTTGCGCTCGATGAAGTAGTCGTCGCCGAGCGCGATCTCCTCGAGCCGCTGGGCGATGTCGAGCAGCTCGTCGCCGCCGCCGAGCCTGTCGATGATGCCGCGGGCGGCGTCGCGGACGATCGCCGCGCGCGGGTCGTAGTTCCTGTAGACCCGGTGCCCGAACCCCATCAGCCGGACGCCCGGCTCCTTGTTCTTCACCTTGGTGACGAACGCGTCGGGGTTGCCGTGGTCGTCGCGGATCGACTCGAGCATCGTGAGCACCGCGGCGTTCGCACCGCCGTGTCGCGGACCGAACAACGCGTTGATGCCGGCCGAGATCGAGGCGAACAGGTTCGCCTGCGCCGAGCCGACCATCCGCACCGTCGAGGTCGAGCAGTTCTGCTCGTGATCGGCGTGCAGGATGAACAGCATGTCCAGCGCCCGGGCCACCTCCGGGTCGACCTGGTAGGTCTCGGCGGGCAGGCCGAAGGTCAGGCGCAGGAAGTTCTCCACCAGCCCCAGCGCGTTGTCCGGGTAGAGCAGCGGCTGGCCGATCGACTTCTTGTAGGCATAGGCGGCGATCGTGGGCACCTTGGCCAGCAGCCGCACGCTCGAGAGGTCGACGTTGGGCTCGTCGAACGGGTCCAGGCTGCTCTGGTAGAAGGTCGACAGCGCCGAAACCGCCGAGGACAGCACCGGCATCGGGTGCGCGTCGGCCGGGAAACCGCGGAAGAACTGCTTCAGGTCCTCGTGCAGCAGCGTGTGGCGCTGGATCTGCCCGGTGAACCGCTCGAGCTGCGCCTTGTTCGGTAGTTGCCCGTAGATGAGCAGGTAGCTCACCTCGAGGAACGTGGAACGCTGCGCGAGCTGATCGATCGGGTAGCCGCGGTAGCGCAGGATGCCGGCCTCGCCGTCGATGTAGGTGATCTCGGACCGGCACGCCCCGGTATTGACGAAGCCGGGGTCGAGACCGGTCAGCCCGGTCTCGCCCAGCATCGAGTCGACGCGCAGCCCGCCGGCGCCCTCGGTCGCCTCCACGATCGGCATCTCGTACTCGCCACCGGGATAGTGCAGGGTGGCCGTGCGGTCAGGACCATTCTGCTCGGACATTGGCGAATCCCTCCCACTCATCTGGGCGCGAGGCCGGGTCGGGGCGGCCCCACCAGCAGATGTCGACCTGCTCGCCGCCGCCTCGCGCGCCGCTGCCGGGAGGCGCCGGTCGCGGCCTCGCAACGGCCGGCCCAGCCGGAGCCCTCGACGGTGGGGGACAGTGTCCGGTCCCTGCGCGAAACCGGGGGACACCCTTGGGGGCGGTCAGCTCGCTGCCGGGCCGGCGTCCTGTTTGCCGGACAGCTCGGTCAGGAACCGATGACACGTCGAGGCCCGCTGCGAATCCTCCTTCATCACCTGCTCGAAGAACTCGGCGATCTCGCCGTAACCGCCGTTCTCGGCGTCCCGCACGTACTGGCCGTAGTCGTGACCGGCCTTGAGCGCGTGGTGCTGCACCGAGACCAGGTCGTAGAAGACGTCACTGAAGCCGGTCGCGCCGGTTGCCATCCTGATACTCCCCACGTCAACTCGGATGGACAGTGGCTACCCGTACGTCGACCGGGGCAACCGCGTGTGGTGAGCAGCTACGCCGGCGCGGCCCCCGCGTTCAGAAGGCGCGGGCGGCGTGGGCGGCGCGGGCGGTGCCGGGGTGGTGAACTGCGCCCACATCAGGGCGTGCTCGACGCCCTCGGCGTACCGCCGCTGCTCGGACGGGTGCTCGTAGATCACGGCCTCGGCAGCGCTGAGCTCTCGCACGATCGCCCGGAACGTCACCGACCTCCCGATCAAGGCTCCGGTCAGCGGGCCGGGACCGCCCTCGGTCAACCAGCGCAACGCCTCCATCGCGCCCAGGCAGAACGTGCTGCCGGTCCGCTTACCCACCGTGCGGAGGGCGCTCAGCTGCGCCGCCAGCACCTCGGGCTCTCGCAACCTCGCTGGGCTCGACATGACGCCACCCCGTCCCCCGATCTGCGGTTAAGGATACGACGCCACACAACCCCGGCCGCCCATGACGAACCGCGCCGGGCCTGCGACAACTCGCCCAGGCAGCGGTCGAGTGGGTCCGCTCCACCCACCGCCGACGACGCGCTGGGTTAGTTCCGTTAGCCCTGTCGGGCGGTCCGTTCCGGGCTGAAAATGGAATTGGTTGCCCGCTGACGCCGTCGCTGCTTTGTCCGTGTGAGGTCGTGGGCTAGTCGGGCGCTGGAGCTGCCCTTCATCGTGCAGGACAAGGCCGAGCCGGACTCGAGCGCTGCGGCGCAGATCGAAGCGGATCGTCGATCAGCTCGGGGAGAACCAGCACAGGGAACATCGTCGACGTCGACGAGGTCCGCGCCCACCAGCAGGGGACCGGGTTCCGGCGATGGGCTGCGGGGCGCAGACCTGGGCCCCGTCAGCTGTAGTAGTCGTTGCCCCGGGAGAACTCCGCGAAGACACAGGGCTCGTCGCCGACGGTCCAGGCATCGTGACCGGGGGGCAGGAGCATCACCTGGTTCGGGCCGAACTCGTCCTCGCTACCGTCGTCCATCACGACGTGCAGGCGTCCGCTGAGCACGAGCGCGACGTGCGGTAGCTCGCAGCTGTGCGTTCCTGCGTAGTCCTTGAGGTCGTTCGACCACCGGGCTCCGACGTCGAAGCGCACTCGGGTGACGGAGACGCCGTCGAGTTCAGCGGTCTGTTTGCTGATCAGGCCGTGGACGTCGGGCGACACGGCGTCCAGGTCGGCCTTCTGCATCGCTGGGGAAGCTGTCGAGGTCATTCGCCCAGTCTTGCTCGCCGTCGGAACATTCGGCGACCGCCGATCGGCGGGTGCGGGTCTGACCCTCCCGGCCCGCTGTCCCTCACCAGGCGTCCGGACCGATCCCGTCTGAACCCGCAGCTCCCCGACCCTGCCGCCTTCTGATGACAAGGCGGTCGGGCTCTACACCTCGCCGCGTAGCTGCGCACCTGCCCCTGGATCAGATCCTCTACCGCTGGACTGGCGAGGCGTCGAGTTGCTCAGTAGCGCCAAGAGCGAACAGCACACCCAGCGCGAAATGCCATTCGTTGCCTGGAGGATCAAGCGGCGTGTTCGACACCTGCTCAACGCGAGCAAGCGTGCCATCGACGAGTGAGCCGCCCTGGGGCTGATGAAGGCCCGTTCTATGCACGCAGCCCAGCGTGGCGAGTTCGACGTCCTCGACGGTCTTCCGCGGCCCCTGCCGGGCCGGCCCGCGGATCAACTCGGCCCTGCAGTAGCCATTGACGGTCTCGGCGATTGCGTCGTCGAACGAGTCGCCCACGCTGCCGATCGAGGGGCCCGCGTCGATCTCGGCGAGCCGCTCGCCGTAGCGCACAGACGTGAACTGCGACGGCATCGGAGTGACAGCGCAATGCCGCTGGGTCACATGGCTGAACCCGCGGCTCAGCCGCCTGCGAAGAAGTCGAGGTAGGCCTGGGCCAGGGCGGCCGGGTTCTCCAGCGCGATGTTGTGACCGGACGCGGGGATGACGGCGCCGCGGACGTCGCGGGCCACTTGCGCGAGCTGTTTGGATACTTCGTCCCCGAGGTAGGCCTGCGCGCCGACGGCCAGGACCGGGCAGCTGATCGGGTCGGCGTAATGCGGGCGGTTCTGTTCGGCGTCGGTCTGGCGGGCGCGGTACATCTCCAAGATGGCCCTGGTGCCGCCCGGCTGCTCGGCCGAGTGCACCATTTCGTCGATGTCCTCCTCGGCCAGCGCGCTGGGGTCCCACATCTGGCGTCTGGCGTAGTACGTCCAGAACGGCCGTTCCCGCCCGGCCAGCAGCAGCTCGGGCAGGTTCGGCAGGCTGAAGAAGCTGAAGTGCCAGCCGGTCCGGCCGTCGTCGGCGGCGAGCGAGGGGTCGTGTTCGCCGGCTGGCAATCCTGGTAGGAGCGTTTCCTGGAACACCAGTTGCTGCACCCGGGGCCGGTGGAAGGCGGCGACGGCGTAGGCGATGGCCGCGCCCCAGTCCTCGCCGGCGACGCGGAACTGGTCGAAGCCCAGGTGGGTGGCCAGTTCGGCGACGTCACCGGCCATCGTGGCGGTGTCGTAGCCGGTCAGGGGGCGCTGGGAGCCGCCGAAGCCTCGGTTGTCGACCGCGATGACGGTGTAGTGCGGGGTCAGTAACGGCACGACGTGGCGCCAGTACGACATGGTCTTCGGCACGCCGTGCAGCAAGAACACCGGCTCGCCGGCGCCGCCGATCGCGTAGTGGATCTCCACGCCGTTGACCTTGGGCTTGCCGTGTGTGAGCCGGACTCCGGCGTGGTCAGCGAGGTTCATCGCGGCGAACTCCTTCTTCTCTTCGGCCCTGTAGGCCGCCGACCGGGTGGTGGGTCTTCCGGAGCGGCATTGCTGCCTTCGTCGGCGAGGTGCGTACCGCACCGAAGTACCCCGGAGCTCGGTTGCGGCGTAGGGCAGCCGATCGGCTGCGGCCGCCCGTGAGTGTGAGCGTCGCGTTCCTCCCCGCCGAGCCACCCGAGCTGGAGCTGGGCGTGGTAAAGCTGGCGGACTCTTCCGCGGCGCTGGCCGTCCTCCTGCGCGCGACGGTGCACGCGGCAGGCGAATCGTTGCGCGACATCTCGGCCGTCGCATCCTGGCGGGCCCACCGGGAGCAGCAGTGACGACGGAGCTCGACCTGCTGTTCCGCGCACCTCGGATGATCACCCCTGCCGGGGAGGTCGGCCGCTGCGTCGGCATCCGCGACGGGGTGATCGTGGCGATCGAACAGGAGGAGGTGGCGGGCAACTGCCACATCGACGTGGGCTTCTGTCGACGCGGTGGCGCGCGGTCCGAACGGGACGAGCGGTTCGGTGATCCCTCGTGGCCGGTAGCAGCCGAGGGAGGGGGTGCACGGCTCAGCTGTGGCGGCGAGCAGGGCGGGTAGACGAGTGCGGTGCCGTCGCCGCGCCGGAACGGCCCGACGCGCGAGATCGCATTGCTGCACGAGTGCTGGTCGGTCCAGCGTATTACGCCGGCCGGCCGCACCCGCCGGTAATTCGTTCCATTTGCCCGGGCCTGGTCCTCTTGACAGATTTCGTACCTGGTTTCGCAATGGTCCTTGAGCCGTGACACGACGCGGACGACGGAGGAGGCCGGTATGAGCGTCGACGAGGGCAAGCTGAACGAGTTGCTGGGCAGCTTTGTCGCGGACCTGGGCGGGGCCTATCACGCGATCAGCGCGGTGATCGGGGATCGGCTGGGCCTGTACCGCGCGTTGCTTGCGACCATGCCGGCGAGTGCAGCTGAGGTCGCAGAGGAGGCCGGGGTCGGCGAGCGGTATGCGCTGGAGTGGCTCCGGGGCCAGGCGGCCGGCGGCTACATCACGTACGACGCCGCCACGGAGCGCTTCTCCCTGACCGAGGAGCAGGCGTTCGCGCTCGCGGCGCCTGAGGGACTTCAGCTCGCTGCGGCGTTCCACATCCCGGTCGCCGTCGGGAAGAACGTCGAACGCCTCACGGAGACCATCCGGACGGACGGCGGATTCGGGTGGCACGAGCACGACCCGGCGATGTTCGAGGGCGTCGAGCGCTTCTTCCGACCGGGGTACGTCGCCAATCTCGTCTCCTCCTGGATACCCGCGCTCGACGGAGTGGCCCAGAAACTCGACCGCGGGGCGAACGTCGCCGACGTAGGGTGCGGGCACGGCGCGTCAACGCTGCTGCTGGGTGCGTCCTACCCGAGGTCACAGGTCACGGGGTTCGACTACCACGCCCCATCGATCGAGCAGGCACGCAAGCGCGCGGCCGACACGGGCCTCGCGGGGCGGGTGTCGTTCCAGGTTGCGGCGGCCGCGGACTTCCCCGGCACGGACTACGACCTCGTCGCGATCTTCGACGCGTTGCACGACATGCCCGATCCGCTCGGTGCCGCCCGGCACGTCCGCGAGGCGCTCAAGGCGGACGGGACTCTCCTGCTCGTCGAGCCTTTCGCCAACGACACGTTCGAGGACAACATGACTCCGGTCGGTCGGCTCTACTACGGGGCGTCGATCGTGATCTGTTGCCCCCACTCGATGACCGAGGAGCCACGCGCTGCCCTCGGCGCGCAGGCCGGCGAGGCGCGGCTGACCGAGATCCTCAACGAGGCTGGTTTCACCCGCGTCCGACGGGCCACGGAGACGCCGTTCAACCTGATACTGGAGGCCTGCCCGTAGCAGCTGAGCTGACTTGGACGCTGCGGCGGGCTGACTTCGACGTAGGTCTCGATCGCCCCTTGCCGCGGCATGCTCAATCTGCCCGTGCGGCCTCTGGCCGCGGCTGGGCGGCGGGGTCGCTCGCCCTGCGCCGAGAGGGTGCCCGCAGGACCAGAGGTGCGGGTGCGTGCCGCCGACCTGATCGGGATTCGAGGTGCCGAAGCAAGGGCATTCGCCGTACGCACGGCACGCGCCGTCTCAGCTGAGTCGGGCGGCCCGTTGAGCAGATGCCTCATCAGCACCAGGTCGGCTGGCCCGCCGAATCGGCGTCGTCTTCGGCCAGCGCAGCCAGCTGTGGTGGGACCTGCCGCTCGCCGAGAGCTGGTGGATGTGACCGTCGAGGCGGACGGGCTGCGCCAGCGGCTGGAGTTCACGACGGGCACGACGGCGGCCGAACTGATCGCGGCCGTGGCCCGGTGCGTGGCACTGCAGGACGTGTCGGTGGACGAGCCCTCCATCGAGGACCTCGTCCGCACCCTCTACGCGCTGAGCCGTCCGCCACGGGGTGCGCCTTCGCGGCCACCGCCGTGCCTATGGTTGGTCCGAGGTTGTGGCGTTCAGGGACCGGCCGGTGGCTGCAAGGCGCGAGAGGCAGGGCGTTTGATCGAGGTGCGGGTCCTCGGCCCGGTCGACGTGGTGCTGGACGGGCAGGTCCGCAGCGTCGGCCGCGCCGGTGAGCGGGCCCTGCTGGCCCTGCTGGCGCTGCGGGCCGGGCAGGTGGTGTCGGCGGGGCGGCTGATCGACGACCTGTGGGGCGCCGAGCTTCCGGACGACCCTGGCAACGCACTGCAGACACGGGTGTCGAAGCTGCGGCGGGTGCTCGCGGCGGCGGGCGCCGCCGATGTCGTGACGACCCGCGCCCCGGGCTACCTGCTCGCGGTCGGGCCGGACCGCGTGGACGCGCTGCGGGTCGCGGAGCTGGTGGAGCGGGCCCGGCGGGAGCCCGGCCCGCGCCGGGCCGAGCAGCTCTACACCGAGGCGCTCGGACTGTGGCGCGGTGAGCCGCTGGACGAGTTCTCCGGCAGCGGTTGGGCCGAGCTCGAGCAGGCCCGGCTGGCCGAGCTGCGACTGACTGCGATCGAGGAGCGTGCGCAGCTGCGGCTGGCCGCCGGTCGCGGCGCCGAGGTGCTCGCCGAGCTGGAGCCGCTGGTGGCCGCGCACCCGCTGCGCGAGCGGTTGCGCGGCCGGCAGATGACCGCGCTGTACCAGGCGGGGCGGCAGGCCGAGGCGCTGGAGGTGTACGCCGATCTCCGCCGATCACTGGCCGATCAGCTCGGGCTGGACCCGTCGCCGGAGCTGGAGGCGGTGCGCGACGCGGTCCTTCGCCAGAATCCCGACCTCGCCGCGCCGCCCGCCCCGGCGCCCCGCCCCACGGCGTCGCTGCCCGCGCGGCTGACCGCGGTGCTCGGGCGCGACGAGGAGCTGGAGCGGGTGACGACGCTGTGCCAGGCGCGGCGGCTGGTCACCCTGACCGGGCCGGGTGGCGCAGGGAAGACGACGCTCGCCACCGAGGCGGCCCGCGCGGTGGCCGACCGGTTCCGCGACGGGGTCGCGCTGGTGGAGCTGGCCGGTGTGGAGGACCCGGCCCGGGCCCCGGCCGCGGTGCTCGACGCGCTCGGGCTGGCCGGCGACGCCGCGGTCGACCCGGTCGAGCGGCTCACCGCCGCCCTGCACGGCAGCCACCTGCTCCTGGTCGTGGACAACTGCGAGCACGTCGTCGACGCGTGCGCCGCGTTGGTCGAGCGGCTGCTCGCAGGGTGCCCGTCGCTGCACGTGCTGGCCAGCAGCCGCGAACCCCTGGCGGTGCCCGGGGAGGTGCAGCTCCCGGTGCGACCGCTGCCCGTCCCGCCGGCCGGGGCGAGCGCGGACGAGCTGGCCGCCAACGACGCGATCCGGCTGTTCGCCGAGCGGGCGTGGTCGGTGAACCCGGCGTTCGTGCTCGACGGGTCCACGATCGGCACGGTCGCGGAGATCTGCCGCCGGCTCGACGGGCTGCCGCTGGCGCTGGAGCTCGCCGCGGCCCGGGTCGCGGTCCTGCCGGTCGAGCAGATCGCCGAGCGCCTGTCGGACCGGTTCGCGCTGCTCACCGCCGGGCCGCGCACGGCGGCCGCGCGGCACCGCACGCTGCAGGCGACCCTCGACTGGAGCCACGCCCTGCTCGACGCCGACGAGCAGGTCCTGTTCCGGCGCCTGGCGGTGTTCCGCGGGGGCTGGACCCTGGAGCAGGCGGAGGCCGCGTGCGCCGGGGCGCCGCTGCGCGCCGGCACGGTGCTGGACGTGCTCGGCCGGCTGGTGGCCCGGTCGCTGGTGGTCGGCGCACACGGCGGCGACGGCCGGTTCCGCATGCTGGAAACCGTGCGTGCCTACGCCGGGCGGCTCCTCGACGCCGCCGGCGAGCGCGCCGCGGTCGGCCGCCGGCACGCCGAGGCGGTGCTGGCCCTCGCCGAGTCCGCCGCCCCGCAGCTGCGCAGCTGCGGCCAGCACATTGCGCTGGCGCGGCTGCGCGCGGAGCGCGACAACATCGATGCGGCGCTGGCGTGGGCGCTCGAGCATGCCACCGACGCACCGGACGTGGGCCTGCGGCTGGTGGGGGCCCTGGGCTGGTGGTGGTACTTCGGCCGCCACGACGAGGGCCGCCGCTTCGTCGACGCCGTCTTGGGCGTGACGGTCGGCGGGTCGCCCGCGGCCCGCGCCGTTGCCCACCAGGCGGCCTCGCTGGTGTGGCGGCCCGGTGCGTGCGTGGTGCACCCCAGCGCCCGTTGCGCGCAGGAGGCGGCCGCGAGCCTGGCCGCCGCCGAGGAGGCGGGCGCCGCGGAGCCGGCGGCCTACGCGCGCGTCCTGCTGGCCGTCGAAGGCGTCGGCGGGGCCGACCCGGAGGGGGCCGAGCAGCTGCTCGCCACCGCGGAGGAGGCGCTGCGCGGCACCGACGACGCGTGGGGGCTGGCGCTGGCCGCGTTCGTCCGGGCCGAGATCGGGTTCCGGGCGCGGACCATCCCGTTCGGCGACGCCGAGCGGCTGGCCGAGCAGGCGGCGGCCGGCTTCGCGCAGCTCGGCGACGGGTGGGGCCAGTCCGCGGTGCTGGGCCACCTCGGTACGGCACTGCGGTGGGCCGGGCGGACTGCCGATGCCGTGCCGGTGATCGAGCGCTCCGCCGCGATCGCCGCCGAGCTCGGGTTGCTGCTGACCCTGCAGTGGATGCAGGCCGACCTGGCCTACTGCGCGCTGCTGTCCGGCGACCCGGCCCGCGCCCTGCGCCTGTGCGCGCAGGCCGAGGACACCGCGCGGCGGCTCGGCACCGGCCCTGGCGCGGCGTTCGCCGCCCTCGCGCGCGCCATCGTGGCCCGCCGCCGCGGCGAGCTGGCCGCCGCCCGGGACACACTCGCCGCCGCCGCCGACCAGCTGGTCGCCGCGGGGATCAGCGGCCTGGCGGCCACGCTGCTCACCCAGCTCGGTCACGTGCTCGAGATCTCCGGCGATCTCGCCGCCGCGGAGACCGCCCACCGGCGCGCGCTGGAACTCGGCGGCCCGATCGCCCGGCCCGCCGCGCTGGAGGGACTGGCCTGCGTCGCGGCCGCCGGCGGCGACGGGCTCGAGGCGGCCCGGATGCTCGCCGCGGCCGCCGCCGAGCGGGACCGCACCCAGCGGCCCGCCGACGCCGTCGAGCAGGCCGACGCCGACCGCGCCTGCGCCGGCGCGACGGCGCTGCTCGGCGAGGAGGCCTTCGCGAGGGCCCTCGCGCAGGGACGCGCCATCGACGCTGATCCGGTGGCCTCCGGGAGGTGAGCCTGCAGGTCGGTGCGTAGGCAACGGGTTCGAGCGGTCGACGCACCCGCTCGGCTGCGCGTGCAGCGGCCTCCGGTCCCGCACACTCGGGCGGTGTCGGAACCTGTTCGCGGAACGGGAAGGTCGACGCCGGCTCGCCCTCGCCTGGATCGCCACCGGAACCCTGCTGGGCCTCGTGATCCCTGCTCTCGGGGTGGCAGTGATCGCCGCATTCATCCCCTACCACTGGCTGCCGATCCGCGGCGAGATCGCCGGGTGGGGCGCCGGCGCGGTGACGATACGGAAGACAAGGGCGGCTAGGCCTGTCCCGGCCTGTCCGGCACGAGATCGTCCGGACAGCGCCGGGACAGGGGCGGGACAGCGCCCCCGTTGAACCTCGATCCCAGGCGGTCGGTCCGCGACCGCCACCGGAGAGAGGAACCTCCCGTGGGAGAACTGCAGCTGCGGGTGCCGGGCATGACCTGCGAGCACTGCGTCCGCGCCATCTCGAGCAGCGTCGGCGACGTCGCCGGGGTCACCGCCGTCCAGGTCGACCTGGCCACCACGACCGTCCACGTGTCCGGCGCGGCGGCACCCGAGCAGGTGCGCGCCGCCATCGCCGACGCCGGCTACCAGGTCGCGCCGTGACCCCGGTCCTGGACGTCGCCGTGGTCGGGGCCGGGCCGGCCGTGGCATGGCACCTGCACGAGCGCGGCCTCACCCCCGCCCCCGGCCTCTCCGCGATCGGCCGGCACTGGCAGACCAGCCGCGGCTCGGCGCTGCTCGGGCTCGTCGGCCGCGACGCCGCCGACCGGATCACCGCCGACCTGCGTACCACCGCCGCCGGGTCCCGGCGGACCTCTCCGCGCGCCGCGTGACCACCCGCCGCGCGTACATCACCCCTCCCCCGAACAGGAGCCTGTCCGTGAAGACCCTGCTGCGCCCGACCACCCCGACCGGCCACTTCGTCCGCCACTACCTGGAGATGGTCGTGGCGATGGTGATCGGCATGGTCGCCCTCGGACCACTGTGGTCCCTCGCCGGCGACGCCCTCGGCTGGACCGCGTTCCTCCACGCCCCCGAGCCGATGGCACTGGTCATGGCCACGAACATGTCCATCGCCATGTGCGCGTGGATGCGGTTCCGCGGCCACGGCTGGCCGGCCACGCTGGAGATGGCCGCCTCGATGTACCTGCCGTTCGTCGTGCTGTTCCCGCCGATGTGGGCCGGGCTGATCTCCACCGGCACGATGATGATCGGCGGGCACGTGCTGATGCTGCCCGCGATGGCCGCCGCGATGCTGCTGCGCCGCGCCGAGTACACCGGCCACCACTGCGAGGTGCGGTCGTGACCGCCCCCGCCCTCACCACATGCACCCTCGACATCGGCGGCATGACCTGCGCCTCCTGCGTCCGCCGCGTGGAGAAGGCCCTGAGCCGGGTCGACGGCGTCGCCGACGCGCAGGTCAACCTCGCCACCGAGGTCGCCACCGTCGACTACGACCCCGCCCTCGTCACGCCGGCGCAGCTCACCACCGCGGTCGCGGCCGCCGGGTACACCGGCACCGTCCGCGGACCCGCTCCCCGTGCCGAGCGCCCGGCCCAGCCCGACGACGGCGACGACCGCGACGCCGAGCTCGCCGGGCTCGCCCGCCGCTGGCAGGTCGCCCTGGCCGCGGGGCTCGGGCTGATGGTGCTGATGTACGTCCCGCTGCCGATCGACGCCATGGACTGGCTGATGCCGGCCATCCTCGTCGTCGCCACCGTCGTGCAGTTCTGGGCGGGCCGGGCGGTGTACGCCGCGGCGTGGGCCGCTGCCCGGCACCGCGCCACGAACATGAACACCCTCGTGGCCCTCGGCACCTCTGTCGCCTACGGCTACAGCGCGTTCGTCACCCTGTGGCCCGCTGCGGCGGAGCGGTGGGGGCTGCCGCTGCACGTCTACTACGAGACCTCGCTGGTGATCATCGCGCTGGTGCTGCTCGGGCGCTGGCTGGAGGCCCGGGCGAAGAAGCGGACCACCGCGGCCGTCACCGCGCTGGTCGGCCTCGCGCCGAAGACCGCGCGGGTGCTGCGTGACGGCGACGAGGTCGACATCCCGGTCGACGAGGTGGTGGTCGGCGACCTGGTCCGGGTCCGGCCCGGCGAGAAGGTGCCCGTCGACGGGGTCGTCACCGACGGCGCCACCACCGTCGACGAAAGCATGCTGACCGGCGAGAGCCTGCCGGTGGAGAAGGTCGTGGGCGACCGGGCCATCGGCGCCACCCTCAACCGCACCGGCTCGATCGTGATGCGCGCCACCGCCGTCGGGCAGGACACCACGCTCGCCCAGATCGTGCGGCTGGTGTCCGAGGCCCAGGGCGCGAAGGCGCCGATGCAGCAGCTCGCCGACCGGGTCTCCGGCTGGTTCGTCCCCGCCGTGCTGGTGCTCGCCGCCGCGACCTTCGCCGGGTGGTCGGCGTTCGGCCCGGACACCGGCCGGCTGACCCTCGCGATCGGCACCGCGATCGCCGTGTTGATCATCGCTTGTCCCTGCGCGCTCGGGCTCGCCACCCCGACCGCGGTCATGGTCGGCACCGGCAAGGGCGCCGAGCTCGGGATCCTCATCGGCTCCGGGGAGGCGCTGGAGCAGACGCGGCGGCTCACCGCCGTCGTCCTGGACAAGACCGGCACGATCACCCGCGGCCGGCCCACCGTCACCGACGTCCGCACCCAGGACTGGGCGGCCGACGAGCTGCTCGCGCTGGTCGCGGCCGCCGAGATCGGCAGCGAGCACCCGCTCGGCGAGGCGATCGTCACCGCCGCCCGCGACCGCGGGCTGAGCCTGCCCCGCGTGGAGTCCTTCGAGGCCGTGCCCGGGCACGGGGTCACCGCCACCATCGCGGGACGACGGGTGCTCGCCGGCAACCGCGCCCTGATGGCGGGCGACGGCGTCGACGTCACCGCGTTCGCTGACGACGCCACCGCGGCCGGCGAGGCGGGCCGCACCCCGATGTTCGTCGCGGTCGACGGCGCCGCGGCCGGGCTCGTCGTGGTCGCCGACCCGGTCAAGCCCGAGTCCGGCGAGGTGGTCGCCCAGCTCGAGGCCCTCGGGCTGCAGGTGTGGATGGTGACCGGCGACAACGCCGCCACCGCGGCCGCGGTCGCCGCCGAGGTCGGCATCGAGCACGTGATCGCCGAGGTGCTGCCCGACCAGAAGGCCGCGCGGGTCGCCGCGCTGCAGCGCGACGGGCACGTCGTGGCCATGGTCGGCGACGGCATCAACGACGCCCCCGCCCTGGCGCAGGCCGACCTCGGCATCGCGATCGGCACCGGCAGCGACGTCGCCATCGCCGCCTCCGACATCACCCTGGTCGGCGGCGACCTGCGCGGCATCGTCTCCGCGATCGCGCTGGCCCGCCGCACCGTGCGCACGATCAGGCAGGGCCTGGGCTGGGCGTTCGGCTACAACCTCGCGCTCGTCCCCGTCGCGGCCGGCGCGCTGTACTGGTGGGACGGCCTGCTGCTCGACCCGGTCCTCGCCGCCGCGGCGATGGCGATGAGCTCGGTCAGCGTGGTCAGCAACGCGCTGCGGCTGCGCCGGTTCGCACCGCCCGCCGGGATCGCGGAGATCCTGCGCCCGCCGCTGCGCACGCGGCTGGCCGACTACGGCTACCTGCTCGCCGTCGCGGCCGTCGCGCTCGCCGTCGGAGCCGGGCTGACCGCGCTGTCCCGCGCCGATTTCGCCCAGCGCGGCATGAACGGCGTGTTGGCCTGGATGCAGAGCACGGGCATGCCGATGCGCACCGCGATGTCGGTCATGATGACCACCGACGTCGACCCGGTCGACGCGCACGACGCCGGCCTGCGGGTCGACCTGCAGGTCCCCGCCGACGCCCGCCCCGGTGAGCCCACCCGGGTCGTGGCGACCGCCCGGACCGCCGACGGCGCGCCCGTCGAGGACGTCGTCCGCAGCCACCAGGCGTGGATGCACCTCATCGCGACCCGCGCCGACCTCGCCACGTTCGCGCACGTCCACCCCGAGCCCACCGGCCGTCCCGGCGAGCTCGCCGTCGACGTGGTGTTCCCGACCCCGGGCCGGTACGCGATCCACACCGAGTTCCGCCGGCAGGGCGAGATGAACGACGTCGTCGACGCGCACGAGGTCGTCGTCGCCGGACCGGCCCCGGCCGCCGAGCCCGTGCTCGAGGGGCCACGGGAGGTGGTCGTCGCCGGGGTGCGGGTCACCCTGCGCGGCGACTCCCGCGCCGGGGAGGAGAGCGAGTTCCGCTTCGCCTTCGCCGACGCCGCCACCGGGCGCCCCGTCGACGACCTGCAGCCCTACCTCGCCGCCGCCGGGCACGTCGTGTCCCTGCGCGCCGATGGCGGCGCCTTCGCCCACGGCCACGCCGAGGTCGAGGACGCCGAGGGCGACCCGGTGTTCGCCCTGCCCGGCCAGACCTTCGGCCCCGAGCTGGGCTTCCACGCCCGCTTCGCCGCCCCCGGCACATACCGCCTGTGGGCCCAGTTCCGGCTCGCCGACGGCTCCGTCATCACCGCCCCGTTCACCGTCACCGCCGGCTGAGCCGGCCCCCTCCTGGAAGGAACCACCGTGGTACTCGACTGGCTCATCAACGGCGCGATCGGCGGCGCCGTCGTGTCCCTCGTCGCCTTCGTCCTGTCCCGCTTCGTCCACGACGTCATCGGGCGCGTCTGGCTCGCCTTCGTCCTGGTGGCGGCCGCCTTCTTCTACCTCATGTTCGCCTCACGCGCGGACGCGGGCACCGCCTGGCTGATCGGCGAGGTCGTCGGCATCGCCATCTACGGCGGGATGGGTGTGCTCGGCATCCGCCGCTCCCCGATGTGGCTCGCGGCGGGGTGGGCCCTGCACCCGGTGTGGGACATGCTGCTGCACCACGTCGGCCCGGGCCGCTCCTTCACGCCCGAGGCCTACCCGGTCTCCTGCGTGAGCTGGGATCTCCTGGTCGCCGCCTACATCGCGGCCGCGTACGGGTTCGGGCTGGTCGGCGGACGCCGGTCGGGGCTGCGCGCGGAGCGCGCGGTGCGCGGTACGGCGCTGTAGCGGAGGGCGAGTGCGGCCGGGCCCGAGCGGTCCGGCCGCGTCGCCGCATCCTCTACGCGCGCCGGCGGTCCGGATCGATCGGCGCGGACCCCGAGGAGCTGCGGTCCCTGACCCCGGTCGCCGTGGTGCAGGAGACCGCACGGCTGGCCGAGCGGCTGCGCCCGAAGCCGTGAAACCGACGATCACACCCGCGAGTGCGGAATGGACGAGTCGCAGTGCTCGATCTGCTCCGCCGAGGAGAGGATCAGCGGGGCTGCGCTCGAGGCCCGGGTGGACGGTGAGCGAACGGCTCGCCTCGCCTTCGAGCGTCTGGGCATCGAGCCGGCGACCACGGCGGTACTGCAGCGCCGGTCCCAGGAGCGGGGCCCGAGAGGAGGAGCGCGAACTCGCCCTCGAGCTGGCGGGCCCCTGCGGTGACTACGCAGCCGAGGACGGCGGCCACCGCGCGGTGGCCGCCTTCCCGCCTGCCGGTGTCGTCGTTGGGCCGGCCGCGGCCTGCGAACCGACGCCCGTCCGCGGCCTGCAGGTCCGGACGGGGACGCGCGGAGGCCCTGCCCGACTCGGGGAAAGGCTGTCTCGGCTGTCCCTCGTCACCACCGCCGGGACGGCCGGTTCGGCTGGCGCCGAGGTGCTGCGGCGCTGGGTGCGCAGCAGGGCCCGGACCTTCTTGACCGGAATCGCGGACAACGCGGACAGCTCGTCCGCACTGCGGCCGAGCTCGTCGAGAACGGCTAGCACGACCGTCTTCCGCGCGTCGATGTCCGCGAGCAAGGCCTCGCGAGGGCAGCTGGTGGTCACAACCCTCCGTCGGGGTACCCCGTGCGAAGGAATGGTCCCGATGCCTCCTGTCAGGAGCATCGATCGGAAGGAGTAGATCATGACCCGCTCGGCCTCCGGAGGCCCCGCTTCCGAGGACACCGCTTCCGAGCCGCTCGAGGTCCGTCCACACAGCCCAGTCGACCATATCGCCGATCCCGGACCGCTCGGGCTGGCCGCGTTTGCGATGACCACCTTCGTGCTCAGCTGTGTGAACGCCGGGCTGGCACCCAAGTCCGTCGAGCCGGTGGTGCTGCCCTTGGCGCTGTTCTACGGCGGGCTGGCCCAGTTGCTCGCGGGAATGTGGGAGTTCCGCAAGGCCAACACCTTCGGTGCGTTGGCGTTCTCCTCCTACGGGGCGTTCTGGCTGTCCTTCGCCGCCTACGTCAAATTCATCGCCCCCGGGCTGCCTGCCGCCGACGCGGCATCGGCGACGGGATTGTTCCTGCTGGCCTGGACCATCTTCACCGCCTACATGACGGTCGCCTCGGTCCGGGTGTCCGGCGCGGTGGCCGCGGTGTTGATCGCTCTGTTGGCGACGTTCGTCCTGCTGACCATCGGGGCGTACTCCGGTGCGGCCGGGGTCAGTCGGCTCGGTGGTTACTTCGGCATCCTCACCGCGGTGCTGGCCTGGTACGCCTCGTTCGCCGGGGTCGTCAACGCGACGTTCAAGAAGCCGGTGCTGCCGGTCTTCCCGACCGCGGCCCGGTAGGCCCCCCGGAGCACTGAGCACCCTCGCAGCTCCTCGACGGCGTCCGCGCCGCGGCGCCACGAAATGACAGTGTCGAGGTAGCGCCCAGCAGTCCGGCGTCGAGAGTTCCAGTACGCATGCTGCCGACGACGTTCCGGTCCGACCTCGACTCACCGCCGCGCCGCCGATGCGGCCCGTGCTGGAACGGATGGGGTGAGGACCCGTCTTCTCCACCCCTTTCACGGCGCACCGCGGAGCTCGGGGCCGAATGCCACAGTCGCTTCTCGGTTGACCCGAACATGTGCCCGCAGCGTCGCCTGTGGTCCGTCACTCGGTGGACGTCGCCAGAGGCCCCACTTCGACGATGTAGGTGGAGAGCATCTGGTCCGTCTCGGCCGCGCCGGCCCGGCCGGCGATCCGGCGTCGGTTCGCCGCGCGCAGCAGGTCCGAGTGCAGGCCAACGGCCCTAGGATGGTCCGGTGGACGGCGCCGGCCATCCCATCGACCGGCAGGTCTCGGCCGCGATGGCGGCCGTGAGCCTGCGGCTCGTCGAGGTCAGTCACGACCTCTGGCAGCGCCTGGTCGACGACATCCCCGAGCTCAACGGCGACGACGCTCTCGTGAGCCTGCTCTCCGCCAGCGTCGAGGCCAACGTGGCCACCATCCTTGACGTCCTCGAACACGGGATGGCGCTGGACACCCTCGACGCTCCTGCGGCCGCGGTCGAGTACGCCCGGCGCGTCGCCCAGCGCGGCATCCCGCTGCACGCCCTGGTCCGGGCCTACCGCGTCGGTCACGCCCGGTTCCTGCAGTGGTGCCTGGACGAGGTCCCGCAGCAGACCGATGACCCCGCGGTCGTCCGGGCGGTCATCCGCCGCCTGCTCGATCAGAGCTTCGGCTACATCGACCGGATCTCCGAACAGATGATCTCGGCGTACCAGCACGAGCGGGACCGATGGTTGTTGACCCAGGGCGCGGTGCGGGCCGTCCGGGTGCGGGCGCTGCTGGACCAGGAACGGGTCGACCTCGATCGGACGGAGGCGGCGCTGGGCTATCGGCTGCGTCAACACCACATGGGCCTGATCTCCTGGATGCCCGAAGCGACGCCGGGCGGCGAAGGGCTGACCAGGCTCGACCGGCTCACCACGGTTCTCGCCGACGAGCTGGGTTGTCCGGGCAAGCCGTTGTTCGTGCCGTTCGATGAGTCGGTGGCCTGGTCGTGGTTGTCCATGGGCAGCCGCACGGACCTCGCGTGGGAGCGGCTGGCCGAACCCGTCGCGGCCCAGGATTCGACGGCGCGTGTCGCCGTCGGCGAGCCTGCGGCCGGCGTCGACGGCTTCCGGCAGACCCACCAGCAGGCGCTGCGGGCGCAGGACGTCGCCGTCGCGGCACGCCCGGGCGTACAGGTCACCAGCTTTGCCGAGGTCGGCCCGGTCGCCCTGCTGTGCGCCGATCTCGACGCCACCCGTGGCTGGGTGTGGCTCGTTCTCGGCGCGCTGGCCACAGACGACGAGCCCAGCGAACGACTCCGCGAGACGCTGCGGGTCTTCCTGACTTCGAAGGGCAGCTATGTGGCCGCAGGGGAACGCCTGACGCTGCACAAGAACACCGTCCGGTATCGGATCCGCAAGGCGCAGGTAGCGCTCGGCCGCCCGAGCCAGGACCGACGCGGGGACGTGGAACTGGCGCTGCGGGTCTGCCACTGCCTCGGATCCGTGGTGCTGCGACCCGTCCAGACGTAACGACCCTTCATCCCGGCACCGGGAACCACGGTTGCCGGTCGCGGCCGTCGGCGGGTGATCGGCCGATAGGTCAGCGCGTCGCCGGCGCGAGGTCGTCCGGCGGCGTCTGCCCCAGGGCTTGCATCAGCTTGATCTGTGCCTGATCTCGTTCGGCTGCCAGAACAGCGATCGATTCGTCACCGCGGGCCTGCTCGCCGAGCAGTTCGACGGTGGGTTGGTCCAGGCGGGGGGAACCGAGGTCTTGCCAGAGGCTCTCGAGGCCCGGGCCGAGGTGTTTCAGGAAGTACGGAAGGCCACCGGGGCCACCGCCGAGCTGGAAGGTGCGGAAGGGGCCGGCGACGGCCCAGCGCAAACCGATCGACGAGGTGACGACGGAGTCGAGCTCCTGCTCGGTCACCACGCCTTGAGCGACTAGGTGGACTGCCTCCCGGAAGAGTGCGGCCTGCAGTCGGTTGGCGACGAACCCTGGTGCTTCTTTGTGCAGGACCTGTGGCTTCTTGCCGAGCGCAGTGTAGAAGGCGACAGCGCGCCTTACGACAGCCGGGTCCGTCCTCTCCCCGGGGACGACCTCGACCAGCGGGATCAGGTGCGGCGGGTTGAACGGGTGGCCGACGACGAGCCGGCCGGGCTGCTTCATCGCCTCGGCGATCCGGGTCGCGCGGATGCCGGAGGTGGAGCTGAGTAGCAGCGTATCGGGGCGGGTGGCCTCTTCGATCCGGGCGAAGATGCGTTGTTTGAAGTCCAGCTGCTCGGGACCGTTCTCCTGCACGGCGTCGGCGTCCACGACGGCTTTGTCGAGGTCGGTCTCGAACCGCAGGTTGCGGGTGAGGTCTGTGACAGGCAGGCCAAGTGCACGCAGGACGGGGAGGGTGTCGTGCACCTGATCGTGTAGTTGCTTCTCGGCGTCGGGTCGTGGGTCGGTCACGGTGACGGTCAGGCCTCGGGCGAGGAACAGGGCGGCCCACGATGCTCCGATCACTCCGGCGCCGATCACACTGACGTTCCGGTAGTCGTCCAGGGGGCCGCGCGGTGCGGCGGAGGTGTCGGTCACGGTGGGCTCCTGGTGGTGTGCGGCCGGGGCGGACTCAGTGGGTGAGGTAGTCGTGGACGACGTCGGCGGGGCCCAGGGTGAGATCGGTGAGGACGTGGCTGGCGGCGAGGACGTCCAGGACGGGTAGGTCGGCCAGGGGTGCCAGGGCGTGGTGAAAGAGCTGGAGCCGGGCGGGACCGGTCCAGGCGCCCTTGACCGTGATGTCCTTGATCTGGGTGCGGACGAGCTCGCTAATGCGTGGTTCGCCGTCGTAGCCGGGCAGGAGTTTCAGCATGAAGGTGGCGCTGCAGAGCTCGTCGCGTGCTTGGTCGGCGTCCAGCGGGGCGTGCTTGTAGCCCATGGTTGCGGTGGCGACCCGCAGTGAGCCGTAGTCGAGCGTGCCGACCAGGGTGTCGGAGTCGACGATCAGCCTCGGACTGCCGAGCTTCTTGGGGAAGGCGCCGATCTCGCGCCCGCTGGCGATGGCAGGGAAGCTGTCCACGTACATCGCGAGGTTGAACTCGCCGCGCTCTCCCTCGTATTCGACCGAGATCGCCTGGCCGGCCTCGGTGTAGTCACCTAGCCCGGTGACGTCGGGCATCCGCATGACCTCGAAGCGCACCGTCGGATCGAGGACCTTCAGCGGGGGTGGGACGACGCGCTCCAGTGCCCGTGGATCGGTGCGGTAGGTGATGGTGAGGTACGTCCGGTCGGTGAAGCGGTAGGGGCCGCGGAGGAAGGCCGGAGCGTCCAGTGGGGTGGTGAGCTTCTGCGCTAGGTCCTGCATGCGCATGGTGGGGCCTGCGTTTCTCGTCTCAGGGATGGCCGGTGCCCGCCGGCCGGAGCCGGTCCGGCGGGCGCGGTGGCCGCGCTCAGCGGCCCTGCCAGTGGGGTGGGCGTTTCTCGGCGAAGGCCCGCGCTCCCTCCTGCGCGTCCTGGGACGCCAGGACCGGTGCGACGATCCGGTCCTGCTGCTGAAAGGCGTCCTGGTCGTCGAATGCGGTGCGTTCGGTCACCGCGCGTTTGATGCCCGCCACGGCCAGCGGGGCGTTGCGCGCGATCCGGGTGGCCAGTTCCACGGCGCGGTCGAGGGCCTCGCCGGGTGCGGTGAGGTGGTTGACCAGGCCCAGCTGCTCGGCTCGGATCGCGGGCAGTGGGTCCCCGGTGAGCAGCAATTCCAGGGCGATGTTGCGAGGGATGCGTTCGGGCAGGCGCACGATGCCCCCTTCGGGGGGACCAGGCCGTGGGTGACCTCGAAGAGACCGAAGGTGGCGTCCTGCGCGGCCACGATGAGGTCGCAGGCGAGTGCCATCTCGGTGCCGCCCCCCAGCGCCCAGCCCTCGACGGCGGCGATGAGCGGGGTCCGCGGTCGGGCGCGGGTGAGGCCGGCGAAGCCCCGGCCAGGGATGACAGGGGTATCGCCGGCCGCGTAGGCCTTGAGGTCCATCCCGGCGCTGAAAGCGCCGCCGGCGCCGGTGAGCACGCCGACCGCGAGGTCATCGCGGGCGTCGAGCTGGTCGAAGGCCTCGGCAAGCGCGCGGGCGGTGGCGCCGTCGACGGCGTTGCGCACCTTCGGCCGGTTGATCGTGATCACGAGGACGCCATCGTGATCTTGGGTCTGCACCGTGGGGGCGTCGGAGGTCGGGACCACGCTGGTGGTCGGTGTGTTGGTCATGGTGTGTCCCTGAGGTCGTCGTCGTCCGGGCTCGGCTCGGTCCGTCAGCTGTGCGGGATCGTCCCTGCGGTGCGCAGCTCGTCGATGTCAGCGGCGTCGAAGCCGAGCTCGCTCAGCACGGCCTGGGTGTGTTCGCCGAGGGCGGGGGCCGGGCGCGGGCGGACCTTCTGCTCCTGGTCCAGCCGCACGGGGCTGTCGATGGTGAGGAGGGGCTCGGTGCTGCCGTCGTCGACGGGTACGAACACCCCGGCGGCGGTGAACTGGGGGTCGTGGGCGGTCTCCTCGAGGGTCTGGACGACCCCGTAGGTGAGGCCGGCGGCGTCGAACACCTTGCGCCAGTCGGCCATCGGTCGAGTGGCGAACTCCTTGTCCAGCAGCTCAGCGAGCACATCGGCGTGGGCGTGTCGGCTGGGGGAGTCCTTGAAGCGCGGGTCCTCGGCCGCCTCGGGGTGGCCGATGGCCCTGAGGAACAGGGGGACCTCCTTGTCCTCGTTGGCGAAGACCAGCAGCAGCCAGCGGTCGTCCGCGGTGCGGTAGAGATTGCCCAGGGCGTTGGGCGGATGGCGCCGATCGACCGGTTGCGGATCACTCGCCCCGGCCAGCACGGCCTGCAGCCAGCAGCCCGCTGCCCAGGCCCCTTCAGCGATCAGCGAGGCGGTGACGCGGGCCCCCTGGCCGGTCTTTTCGCGGCGGTAGAGCGCGGTCATGATTCCCGCGAAGAGGCTGATAGCCGTGGAATGGTCGCCCGCGCCGAAGACGTTGAGCGCCGGGGGGGCGGTGGGCTGGCGCGTCAGGTTCATCAGCCCGCTGCGTGCCCAGTAGGCCGTGACGTCGAAGCCGGGCTTGTCCGCGTCCGGTCCCGTCTCGCCGAAGCCGGTGACGTCGGCGTAGATCAGACGCGGGTTGAGCTGTGCCAGGCTCTCGTATTCCAGGCCCAGCCTGGCCCGGGTCGGCGGCGGGAAGTTGGTCACCAGCACGTCGGCCCACCGCACCAGCCGCTCGAGCACCGCCCGGGCGTCGGGCGATTTCAGGTTCAGCTCGATGCTGCGCTTGTTGCGGTTGTCGAGCTGCCAGGTGTAGTTGATGCCTTCGACCTGTGGGTTGGGGGAAAGCGGCTGAAGGCGCGGTAGCTGTCCCCGACGCCCGGCGGTTCCACCTTGACCACGTCGGCGCCGAAGTCACCGAGCACGGTGGTTGCGGCGGGTCCGGCGATGAAGCTTGCGAGGTCGACGACGTGTAGTCCGTCCAGCAGGGGCGTGTTCTCCATGACGGGTTCCTTCTCAGCTGGGTGTTCGAGGTCCTCGCTCGGGGCGGCGGCCGGGGCCCTGCCGGGAGCAAGCACCGCCGACACGGCGGTGTGGTCCTTGTCCCGCCGCCCGGGTCGCCACGCAGCGGGAGGTGCGGTGCCCGGCCGGCCCTAGTGACGAGGCGCAGCGGGGGGCATGAAGGCGTTGTGACCGGTGATGTCACGGCCGACGATCAGCGCCTGCACCACGTCGGTGCCCTCGTAGGTGTCGATGGCCTCCATGTCGGCCAGGTGCCTGGCGACGTGGTAGTCGAGCACGATGCCGTTGCCGCCGAGCAGGTCGCGGGCGTCGGCGAGGATGGCCCGTGCGCGCTCGCAGTTGTGCATCTTGGCCAGTGCCACCTCGGGCATCGTCACCTTGCGCTCGTCCATGAGCTGGCTGAGCCGCAGCTGCAGGCACAGCATGTTGGTGACGTCTGCCAGCATCCGCGCCAACCGGTACTGGACGAGCTGGAAGCTCGCCAGGGGGACGCCGAACTGGTGGCGCTGCTGGGCGTAGGCCAGCGCCGTCTCGTAGCCGGCGACGGCGGCGCCGACCGCCTCCCAGGCCACGCAGAAGCGCGAGGCCAGCAGCACCTCCTCGGTGTCGCGGAAGGTGTGTGAGTTCTCCAGTCGGTTCTCCGCCGGCACCCGGACGTCGGTGAGGGAGATCTGCGCGTTCTGCACGCAGCGCAGCGCCGTCTTGCCCGCGATGAACTGAGGATCGAACCCCGGCGTGCCCTTCTCCACCACGTACCCGCCGACGTGCCCGTCCTCGCCCCGCGCCCAGATGATCGTGTAGTCGGCGAAGGTCGCGTTGCCGATCCAGCGCTTGTGCCCGTTGAGCACATAGGACCCGCCGTCCTGGCGCGCGGTCGTCTCGAGCATGACCACGTCGGTTCCGTGGGCGGGTTCGGTCAGGCCGAAGGCGCCGATCTTCTCCAGGCGCGCCATCGGCGGCAGGAACCGCTGCTTCTGCTCCTCCGAGCCCAGCAGCGCGATCGACATCATGGCCAGCGCCGAGTGCACGCCGGCGAACGTGGAGATGCTCAGGTCACCGCGCGCCAGCTCCAGGATCACCAGCCCCGCGGTCACGTTGCTCATCCCCGGGCTGCCGTAACCCGGGATCTGGAAACCCGCGATGCCGAGCTCCGCCAGCTTGGGAACCAGCTCGTGCGGGAACTCCGCACGCTCCCAGTAGGGGTTGATGATCGGCAGGACCTCCCGGTCCATGAACTCGCGCACCTGCCGGCGAAGCGCTCGCTGCTCGTCGGTCAGAAGTTCGTCCAGCCGGTAGTAGTCCGTGTGCTCCGGGCCACCCAGCACGGGCGGCTCGACGACGGGTTTCCCATTCGCATCCGCGGTAGCCGCAGTGGGCGAGCCCGGCACCGAGTCGGTGGCCGTCTGCTTCATCGCATTCATCCTCGGCACTCCTCTTCCATGCTCTTCTTGGTCTTTGTGGTGCGGATTTCTCGTGTCGCCAGGACGCGCCTGAGGGAGGGCGCCACCGCCCGTCGCAGGGCCTGCCGGCCCGCCCGCCGGATGGAGAGCGTGAGGCTCGGCGGGTGCCGGGGTGCCGACCCCTCGCCGGTACCCGGGTGGCGTCCTGCTGCACGGTCGGGGCTTGACACAGGACGGTATGAGGGCCGATACCGGTAGCCACTGTGTCGCGGGTACGGACTTCTGGACCGGTTGGTGTTCGCCGCACAACGGGAACGACGCGGTGGCGCCCCACTCATCGGCCCGATCGCGGCAGGCGTGGGAGCGGTCCGGATGCTGGAGTCCGAGCACGTTCAGCTGGACCGGGCCGATCGTCATGTCTCGTGCCTTCCGTCGGCATACGGTCCTCTTGGGCCGTGCGACGGCACCGACGGCGGACCAGCCGGACGCCCTGCTCACGCCTCGCACGGGGTGCATCACCCGTGACAGGTGACAGCCGTGCGCGGGGGAGGCGACGAGCACGGTGACTGCTGCCTGCACGTCGACGGGGGGTTTCGGGTCGAGGCCCGTACTGGCCAGGGCGTGCGGAAGCCGAGGTTCCGCGTGGTCCCATGCGAGATCAAGAGTGCGGGCAAGCAGACACCCTGTGCGATGAGGCGGCCTCGGGTCGAGCGGTCAGTCGGGCTGCAGGGGGAGTTCGACGAGGATCGTGGTCCCGTGTCCGGGGGGGCTGTCGACGTTGATCGTGCCGTCCAGGGCGTGGATGCGGTCGCGTAGTCCGGTGAGGCCGGAACCGTGGGTGGGGTCGGCGCCGCCGATGCCGTCGTCGTGGATCGATAGGTGCAGGTGGGTGGGGTGTTGTTCGAGGGTGATGTGGGCGTGGGAGGCGTGGGCGTGTTTGGTGGTGTTGGTGAGGGCTTCGGACACGACGTAGTAGGCGGCGACTTCGATCGGGTCCGGGGGCGGGCTTCGGTGTGGATGGTGAGTTCCACGGGGATTGCGGCGCGGCGGGCGAGGGTGCGTAGGGCGGGGTCGAGTCCGCCCTCGGACAGGATTGCCGGGTGGATGCCGCGGGCGATTTCGCGGAGTTCCTCGGTGGCTTCGGTGAGTTCGTCGGTGATGCGGCTGAGCTGGGATTGGAGTTGGGGGAGGTGGGTGGGCACGGTGGTTTGGGCCAGGCGCAGGGTGAGGCCGAGTGCGACGAGGCGTTGTTGGGTGCTGTCGTGTAGGTCGCGTTCGATGCGGCGGCGGGCGTCGTCGGCGGCGGTGACGATGCGGGCGCGGGAGGTGGTGAGTTGGGCGCGGCTGTCGGCGTTGGCGATTGCGGTGGCGATGAGTTCGGTGAATCCGGCCATGCGGTGTTCGGTGTCGGTGGGGAATCGTCCGTGTCGGGTTCCGGCGCCGATGGCGCCCCAGAGTCGTCCCTCGACGGTGATCGGTGCGGCGACCGAGGATTGGAGTCCGAGGCGGCGGACGGCGTCGGCGTAGTCGCCGGGGGCGTGGTTGTAGCTGTCGCAGCGGGCTGGGCGGCAGGTGTGGAGGGCGACTGCTACGGCGACGGGGGGTTCGGGTTTCCAGCGGCTGCCTACGGGGAGTTCGGCGTGGTGTGCGCCGACGCTGGCGACGACGGTGGTCGTGGTGTCGGGGTCGAGGCGGACGATGACGGTGCCGTCGGCATCGAGGACGTGGCCGACCTCGTGTGCGACGGCGGCGAACACCTCGGCTGGTGGCAGCCCGCGGGCGACGAGTGTGGCAACCCGGCGCAGCGCGGCTTGTTCCTCGGCGAGGCGGCGCAGTCGGTCGCGGCTGTCCTCGAGCTGGGCGTGGCCCTCGGCGTTGGCGATCGCGGTCGCGACCAGCTCGGCGAACCCGGCCAGCCGCGCCTCGGTGTCCGCCGGCAGCCGCTCCTCGTGCGTGTAGGCCACGAGTATGAAGCCCCACAGCCGGCCCTCGACGCTGATCGGCACGCCGACCGCCGAGCGGAACCCCCACTCGCGTCCGACACTGGCGCCCGCGCCCGAGGCGTGGTCGTAGTCGTCGATCCGCGCCGGGCGACCGGTCCGGAACACCAGCGTGGTCACGTTCCACCCGCCGAGGCTCCACCGCGTCTCGCCGGGGACGGGCTCGGCGCCACCGGCGGGGTTCCAGACGCCGGCCGTCGTGGCCGCGCCGTCCGGGTCGTACTGGCACAGATGCGTGAAGTCGACCTCCAGTAGCCGCCCGACCTCCGCGGTGACCGCGGCGAACACCTCCGCGGGCACCGTCGCCCGGGCGACCAGCGTCGCCACCCGGCGCAGCGCCGCCTGTTCCTCGGCGATCTGCTTACCCAGCCCGACAGCCGTCAGGACCTCCGCCCCGGCAGCAACCACGCCGCCGCCTCCCGGACGCCCAACGTGCTCGCAGCGCGGAGGCGAATCAAGACCCCGTCCCGACGGCGCGCCCCGCCACCAGGCTTCGACGGCCTCAAGGCAGGTCGGTCAAGGCGCCCCACCTTCTTCGCAGGGCGGGCGGACACACTGGCCCCGCTCGGCTCACCCGCTCCCGCGCATGATCGACCTCTTCGTTCACCACGTCCGGGGATGCCGCCGGATGACGGATTCGGCCGGGGCCGGACCGTGCCGGGCTGGCAGCCGGCCGGGGGACCGGTGCGGGGCGAACCGGGCTTACGGCAGGCGGGTTCCAGTAGTCGTCGGTGGTGTTCCACGGGCCGACGTCCCACACCGGCGCGGTCTCGCACTTGCCGTCGTCTGTACAGACCTTGACGCTGTACGTCGTGGTGCCCTTCGGGGACAACGCACGCCGTGAGGGCAGCGCCACGAAGTGATCACGCGCGTGATGACGTGCCCGTTGGCTGTCGTGCCGCCGACCGCGCCCTCGCGGGTGGCGAAGACCCGGAAGGACAGCGGAGTAGCTGACCGGGGTAGCCGAGCATCCGGTCGTCCGCCGGAGCGGCGTAGCCGCACGCCGACGACGAGCAGTGCCACCGGCGCCGCCACGGCAAGCGCCGCGGTCATGAGGGGCCAGCAGATCGTTCCACTGTCTCACGGTTCCTGCGAGATTCAGTTCGACCGCCGCAGGCCCACGCTTTCCAACGATAATCCCAGCTCTACCCTGCGTGGTCGTCGCGGGCCGTTTCCTCGGCGCAGCCGGTTCCGTCAGCAATGTCCCTATCAACCCTGGGGAATGCCACGTCCTGGACATTCTAGAGGAGGCATGCGCAGCATCGCTCCATTTTGACCCACCTTCGGCAGGAAATTTTCGTAGCGCTCTCAGCGCGCTTGTGGAGTACAGCGGCTGATCTGAGCTGGAAACGGTTCAGGAGGATCCCAAGGTGGAGGCGACACCTGAGCCCAGTCGGGCGCGACGGATCCGACGGTGCTGCCGAACCTCCCGGTAGCCCGAGACAGCATCGCCGGGGCCCAAACCCAATCGCTGCGCGGGGCATACACGAGCAACGGAACACTCCCGCGGCCGGCGATCCTATGAGACTCACAGAATAACCCGGTGGGTCGCCGGCCTCGTGGACCGACGGAAGAGGCTACGGCGCGGTCGATCGAGGTAGCGGATGAGAAGAGTGGGGTGGCGAGGTTGCGCCCTGAGGCCACGATAGAGCCGCGTCGATTCGGCGAGCCCTGGCTCCACCTGAAGGTCGGCTCGTCGGCCCCGCCACGTCCCCAGCTTGAGGTCGTGGCAGCTGCGTCCACTCCGAGGGAGCAGGAGAGAACGTGACAACGTCGGTCCCCCAATCAAACGCCGGAACCCTAACCAGGATGCCGATCGTCAGGGGAAGCGCGAACAAGGGCGCCAGTTTTGATCCGACGAAGAAGCTGAACATTGCCATCGGGCTGTTCATCCGCAGAAGGTGGCGTCCGGGAACGACGTCTATGCGACAGGGGAAGCGACCGGTCGAGGCGGCAGCACCGACGTCTTCTTCGCTCGGAGCACGGACAGCGGCCGCAACTTCAACAACGAGACCAATATCAGTAACAACAGCGGTCCTTCAGAGTTCCTGCAGATAGTCGTATCCGAGGACCGAGTCGTCGTCACCTGGCGCGACGCGACAATCCCCGGTCTCGGTTTTGAAATCTTCTTCGCACAAGGGGGATAGCCGCGCCTCGCGCAAAAACCCAGCTGTCACCACAATCTGTAGGCACTGCCAACCGGATATCGCCGCGACCGGCAGCGGTCTGTCTCACGCTGCTCGTCTTTACGATGTTCCTCAGCTGATCCGCTGACCGCACGTTGCCATCTCGCCATGCTCGACGGGGATCCCTTCACGACACCGACTTCGTCGAATGTCGGCACGCGGAATGATCACCCATCACGTGCCCGCGTCCAGCCGGTTGCGAGTGATCAGGACAGTCGCTGCAATGGGTCCACTTCCAGCCTGCGGAGCAACTCGCCGCGCAGCTCGGCGTCACCGACCGGCCTGTCCGTCATCATGCGACCTCCCAGCGCCGGACGCACGCCAGAGGCCTACTTCCGCATTGAGGTCGCGCTCGCCCGAAGACCGGCCTGCCCGAACCTGGACGAAGCGTGGTCGTATCGCCACCGGCCCTGTTCCCCGGTCGGCGACCACGGCCACCGACATTCCGAGCGGATGACCGAGGTTCTCGAGGAAGGCGACGGGCTGATCGAGCCGGAAGCGGTGGGCGCTAGTCGGGCGATATCTCGACCGTATGGAGGCCCGCCATACGGAGCCCCGATAAGGCGGGCAAATGGGCCTGACGGCGGGAGGGGGTTGTCGAGTATCTGTAATAGGGCTCGGCCGGGCCGAGACAGGGGGCGGGGGATCGGGCATAGCGCAGAGGTGTCCGTGAGGGGTCGAGCGGAAACCAGGCAATTCAGGAGGGCTATCCGATCGGGGGCAAACGATGGCAGATCACGGTGATGAGGAGGCGGGCGCCCCGGCGATGGTGGACGGGGACGCCGGTCGGGTCTGGTGGAACAGATTGTGTTCGCTCGCGCTCGCGGCGTTGCTGGCCGTCGTCGGGCTCGTCGCTTTCGGGACATCGCCGGCGGCGGCGAACCCGGGCGGCAAGTATCCGGCGTTGTCCGCCCCTCGCCATGACGACGGCGATGACGATGACGATGATGACGATGATGGTGGCGCGTCGCTCTCCGGGCGGGGGCCGACCCGTTACACCTTGGTACTGCCGAAGGGCGCGATAAGGAGTTCGCTGACCGCGCCGCACCATGACTACCCCGCGATCGATATTGCGGTGGCCTCCGGGACACCGTTCTACGCCGTCACCTCCGGTACCGCGACGAGGATCTACCAGGGCGGTGGCTGCGGTAACGGGGTGATGCTTCGGGGTGATGACGGCGCTAAATACACCTATTGCCACGCCACCCGTATCTCGGCTACCGGCAGGGTCGCCAGTGGGCAGCGGCTCGGGTTGACCGGAAGCACGGGAGATTCCACCGGCCCGCACCTGCACCTGCAGATCGCCTATCCCAGGTCGACTCTGCGGTGTCCCAGGGCGCTGTTGGTGGCGCTGTCCAAGGGAGTGGCTCCGCCGCCCGTCAAGAGCCTCCCGAGACGTGGGTGCTCCTATTAGACCGCGCCCGGCACGGGTCTGCCTGAGAGATGCAGATGTCTCGCAGGTCCGTGCCGGCATGCTGAAGGGCCGACCATGGGTACCACCTTCAATGCCGGCGGCCACCGTCGGATGAGTGTCGCCGCAGTCGGGTTGTGTGCCGCTGCTCTGTTGCTCTCGGGTCATTCCCCTGCGCATGCGGCCACTACCGCGCACACCCCGACTACCGCGCCCACCCCGGCGTCGGCCGTGCCCGGCGCGATGCCGCGACCGACCGCGTGGGACAACCACACCGCCGGGTCGCAGATCGCGATGCACGAGGGCACCTACGCGGCGGCCTCGTTGGCGTCGAGAGTGCCGGCGCGTGGTGGTGTTCGCGGCATGGACGTCAGTGGCCATCAGCGCAACGTGGATTGGGCCGCCGCGTATAACCGCGGAGCCCGGTTCGCCTACGTCAAGGCCACGGAGAGCACCACCTTCACGAACCCGTACTTCAAGCAGCAGTACAACGGCGCCGCCGCGGCGGGCATCCTCCGCGCCGCGTACCATTTCGCCCTCCCCGACCGATCCGGCGGGGCCACCCAAGCCGACTACTTCCTGAACCACGGCGGCGGCGGGCGCGCCGACGGCAAGACGCTGCCCCCGGCGCTGGACATGGAGTACAACCCCTACGGCGCCACCTGCTACGGGCTCAGCCCCGCGAAGATGGTGCGGTGGGTGAAGGACTTCAGCAACAAGGTGCACGCCCGGACCGGCCGATGGCCGACCATCTACACCTCGACCAAGTGGTGGAGGCAGTGCACCGGCGACCTCGCCGACATGAGCAGCACCAACTCGCTGTGGGTGGCCCGGTACGCGCCGGCGGTGGGTCCGCTGCCCTACGCCTGGAGGCGCTACACGTTCTGGCAGCACGCCAGCTCCGGCCCTCTGGCCGGCGACCAGAACGTCTTCAACGGCACCTACCGCGCGCTGCAGGCCATGGCGGGGGCGGCGGCCTGACCCTGCGGTGACGACCCGCGTTCCTGCCCGCCGAACGGTGGGCGCCTGACCTGCCATTGGGCGGGGAAGCCGAACGTGCCTACCGAGGTCATCACGATGAACTCACGGGACGCCCAGGATCGCGAGGGCGACGGAGTCGAGCACCGCGACGATCAGCGCCTTCGCTGCTCTGGCTCCGAGCCGGCCGCGCCGGCCGGGGAGACGAAGAGGCCGACGAAGTGTCGGGCATGAATCGGCAACATGAGGACGACGTAACGAGTCGCCAATTGAAGCCGGCTCCCCATGAGCCGGGAGGAGGGGGCCAAATCAGTGAGGAAACAGACGTTCCCGACGAGCTGGTAGCCCTTGCGACTACAGGTGACCGCAGAGCGGTCGAACGTGTACTGGCCACCATCCGGCCTCTGGTCGTGCGGTACTGCCGCGCCCGGTTCGGACGGACGGACCGCGCCTCGGTCTCGGCGGACGACGTCGCGCAGGAGGTGTGTCTGGCTGTGCTGACGGCCCTACCCGGGTACCGCGTCCAGGGGCGACCGTTCCTGGCGTTCGTGTACGGCATCGCGTCGCACAAGGTGATCGACGCGCACCGCGCGGCGACCCGTAACAGATCCGAGCCGGTCGCGGACGTCCCGGACGCCCTCGACGGCTCCGACGGCCCGGAGCAGCGCGCCCTGCGCGGCGAGCTCTCCGGCCAGATGGCCCGGCTGCTCGCCCAGCTCCCCGAGAAACAACGGGAGATCATCGTGTTGCGGGTCGTGGTCGGCCTTTCCCCGGAGGAGACGGCGGATACCGTCGGTTCCACCTCGGGTGCCGTCCGCGTCGCCCAGCATCGTGCACTCGCCCGACTACGCCGAAAAGTGCTCAAGGATTTCGAGGGGAATGGCTTTGAGACCGCGGGGGGTCCGACTGGCGACCCGCACGGCGAGAGCGAGCTTCGTCGGGCTGCCTGGTGGACAGCGCCGATCAGCGCGTGCTTGGTCGAGAAATGGTTGTAGGCCGTTGCGGTGCTGACCTCGGCGGCGCGGGGGCGACGTCCTCTCCGGGCGTCTGCCCACCCGTGTGCCGTAAGGGCCGTCTCGGCCGCGTTCAACAGCGCGCGTTGCGGCTGCGTATGCGTGAGAGACTCGCTCCTCCGGTGTCCACCCGAACCATCCGACCATGCCGCCGCTCTAAGCGTTGGCGCACGACGAAACGCGGTGTCCGGTTCCGGATCAGGACGGGATGCGGCCCTGCGCCCGGCGCTTGTTCGCGACGTCGGTAGTGGCAGGCCCGGGTCGGGTCTTGCCGGTGACGGCGCCAGTCCGACCAGGCCGGGACGTGCTCGACACAGACGGCCGGGTTGAGCGCGAGGGCGAGGAGGCGGCGGATCTCGTGGCCCGACAGTGGGATCAGGCGCCGCCGGCCGGTTCGAGATCCCCTTTTTCGACGAGCTGTTCGTGTTCGGCGGCGCGGGTCGCGGCGAGGTAGGCGGCGGCGAGCATGGCCAGGGTGATGTGGGCGTACCGGGCCCGCCAGGACAATCGAGGTCGGCTTCGTTCTTCGTCTTCGCCGACCCAGCGGATCGTGCCCAGCCCGGAGCCGTCGGCAACCCCATGGCGGCCGATGTGTGGGGTGATGCCGCGCTCGCGCAAAAGGCGCCGGTAGGTCTCGAGGGCGTAGCTGCGATCAGCGAAGAGCCCACGGAACTTCCGCCCGAGGTCATTCTGGACGGACTCGTGGGTAAGGGCCGGCGTCCGTTCGGACGAGTAGGTTTCCCGAAATCCGGTCGTTTTGCCCGTTGCGCGAGCAGGCGGGACACGCTTCTCTTGCCATGAGACCCGCAAGCGAATGGGTCAGGAGGACTAATGGACTATTCGGCCCAAATGGACGCGTTGCAGACGCGCGCCGCCGAGACCGAGCGGCGGTACAGGCTGCCACGGCGGAGACCCGTGACCAGCTCAGGAAGCGAATCGATCAGGCCCAGACCGACATCGACCTGGCCGTGAAGGACGCGCAACAGCAAGCCAGTGAGGCGGCGGACAGCGCACGGAGCAAGTGGGCCCAGATGAAGGCCGACGCCAGCGCCAAGATGGACGACCTCAAGGCGAAGATCGACAAGCGGAACGCCCAACTCGATCCCAGCGCCGCCGCGAACGACGCGGACTGGGCAGAAGAGGACGCGGCCGCCGCGATCGACTACGCCGAGTGGGCTGACGACAACGCGCGCCTGGCCGCGCTCGACGCGATCGACGCGCGCGTGCGCGCCGACGATCTCGCCAAGGCGTCCGGCACCTGACCTTGGCCTCTGATCGTTGCAGGAGAGGGCCGCCGTCAGACTGATCGCCGGGCCCTCGGCGGGGAAGTCGCACAGGCAAGTAACGCGCCGAACGTAGCGAGGCGCTGGCGGAAGGGAAGATCGTGGCCATCCTCAATCGGGCCAGCCCGCCAGAACACCCGGCCGTGCTCGAGCAAATCGAGGCCCGGCACAAGCACTTCCAGGTTCGCTTGGCCGACAGCATCACCGCCTTCGCCGGTTCGATGACGTTCGTCTATATCCATGCCGTCGTCTTCGCCGTCTGGATGATCTTCTTGGAGAAGGATCCGTGGCCCAAGTTGACGCTCGTCGTCTCGTTGGAAGCGATCTTCCTGTCCACCTTCGTAATGATCGGGCAGAATCGGGCGGCAGCGTTTCAGCAGGCCAAGGCCAATCACGACTTCGTCGAGCAGGAACAGGAGCTCAAGACCAACACCGCGCTGACCCGCGAGACCCAAGCGCTGATAGAACAGATCCACGATCACGTGCTCGGTCGTCCCACTACAAATTCAGCCACGGACGACCGGCAATGAGCCCACGGCGGGACAGCCACCGGTCGGTTGTCGACTGCGCCGGCCCGGTCAGGACTCCCGAACTAGCCGCGGCGCCCACCGACGGAGCACTACTGGTCGCGGTGCACCTCTCCCATACTCTGCCGATGCCCACCACGGCGGCAGCGTCTACGTCGGCAGGATTCTCGACGCCGCGTTCACCGCCTCCGGACGAACACCGCACGCCGTGATGACCGGGCACGTGCACAACTACCAGCGCTTCACCCGCCCCTTCAACGGTCGCGACGTGCCCTACATCGTCGCCGGCGCCGGGGGCTACTGGCACCTGCACACCATGGCCCACCACACCACCGGCGCGCCTTGCCAGTAGTAAGACCTGGTCTGAGCGTGCCGGGACGAGCGCGGAACTCCCGGAGCGTTACAGCACCGGCGAGGAGCTCGCGCGCTGGCCCAGCAGTCTCGGCAAGACGCCGCAGCTGGGTCGGCGGGCGGGAGAAGGACACCAAGACCCACCAGGCCAGTCGGATCACGGCTGTAGGACGGATACACCGGACAGGACTCGAATCGGCCCGGCGACAGGCTCTGCGCCCGGAATCGGGCGGCGGCGCGAAGACCCGATGTGGAGGAGCGCCCCCATGACTGTCGAACGAAATCTCTCGGTCGTGGCCCATGAGGACGACGACCTGATCTTCCTCAACCCCGCCATCGTGCAAGGGATCCGGCGTGGCTCCCCGACCCGGACGGTCTACGTCACGGCCGGTGAGTTCAATGGCAACGGGACGACCCGCGAGGCCTACGCAGGGCAGCGCCGCGACGGCGAGTGCTCCGCCTATGCGTCGATGGCCGGGGTCCGGACGAGTGGACACGAACCGTCACGGTCGCCGGCGGTCACGAGGTGGAGAGCAGCGTCCTGAACGCCGCACCACATGTCGAGCTCCTCTTCCTCGGCCTCCCGGACGGCGGGGACGACCAGCAACCGCACGCGGTCCCCGGGCTGTGGGCCGACCCGACGGCGACGGCGGTCACCATCGTCTATCCGGATTCCCCGGTCGGGCAGCCCCAGATCTACGACCGGGCCGGGCTGCTCGCCACCCTCGTGAATTTGATGACGGCCTTCGGCCCGACGATCCTGCGGATACAGGACGCCGAACCCGACCCGTTCCTCTGGATCGACCATCTCGATCACGTCGCGGTCGCCCGCTTCGCGCGCGCCGCCGCCACCTCCTACGCCAGAGACTCCGGAAACCGGCCGATCGTGATCGAACATCGCGATTACGCGATCGGGGACTTCGCCCAGAACCTGACCGACACGATCGCCGAGGACAAGAAGTCGGTCTTCGAGCTGTACGCCGATCACGACAGCGGAGCCGGTAGCCTCCCGTTGAAGTGGCTTCCCTGCCACCTCCCCCGCTGGTCCCTCGGTACGTCCTGGGCCGGCAGCGACGGCGACGGGCGACAGCACGCGTTCTCTTTCCGGGGCGGCAGCCTGTGGAACTGGCGACAGGCCGTCGCGGGCGGCCCCTTCGACGGACCGATCGAAGCGGCGGACCCACTTGTAGACCGTGGCTCGCGAGACTCCGAGCTGTTCGGCGATCCGGGCCGTGGGCCATCCGGCCAGGAACCGTTCCACGATCAGCCGCCGGGCATAGACGGTCGTGCGGGCATTACGGTGTGCCACCGAGGACCTCCGGTGTTCGAGGCGGATGCGTCAGACACACTCACTTCGCCCGGAGGTCCTCCCTCAGATCAACCCGACACGCCCTGCGGCCCGTCAACAACGTCCCGGGTCACCACACCTAGCGTCCTAGGTCGACGTGGTGATGAGCTCGTCGGTGACCCACCGTGCGACGTTGGCGGGGTAGGGCGTTGGCAGCCCGAGGACGATGTGCTGGAAGCCGGCGTCGATCGCTTTGCCGATCGCGTCATGGGTGATGCTGGGCTGGTCGTAGGAGACGGGCAGGTGGATCGAGCGGGTGACCGAGGCAGGGTCGCGGCCGATCTCGGCGCAGTAGCGGTCCAGCAGTGCGCTGCGGCGGACGGCGTCGTCGATGTCGCCGCCGGGGATGTTCCACAGGTCGGCGTGCTCGGCGACGACGCGCAGCGTTGAGCACCTTGGCGACGGTCCGGCTCGGTGCGACCAGGTGCAGGGCCCCTAATGGCTCGACCCGGGCCCCGAGCCGGGCCGTCGCTCGTTCCTCTGTGAAGCGGAATATCGCTAGGCCGTATGGAATGGCGTAGCCCGGGATGCGTCGTCGGCTGTGCGAGCAGCGAGATTCGGTGTCCGGCGCGCGCTGGCCTCGCTACGCCTAACGGCCGGGGCCGCGGGGTGGGTGGGTGGGTAGCAGCTAGGCCGTCCGGACCCTCCTTGTGCCAATTGAGGCCCCGACTCTGGCCTGAGCGGCCCTGCGCGGTCAGGATTGTGGCCCCCTTTCCGGCCAGGCCGGGCGGTGGCGTTCCGGCTCGCACCTGTCGAAATGGTTCCCTGGATGGAGGCGAGCATGGTCCCTGGGACAGAGCAGCCAGACCTAGCGGAATCAGGCGTCGATGCCTGGCCGTCGGGCACGTCAAGTCCGGACATGGTGGAGGGTGGCGACAATCGAGTCGCCGGGCGAGCAGCCGGGCTCCGGCTCGTCGCCCCGACCATCCTGAGAGTCGAGACGCTCGCCAGGTTGGAGCTGTGACGGTGAGCTCGACGGAACCTGTAGCGACTGACGAGGCGCGGGGTGGTGCGGTCCGTGGTGCGCGGACCGCGCCACCGCGCCGGCGGAGGTGGGGGTGGTGGACGAGGGTCGCGGTCACGGCAGGGCTCGCCGCCAGCCGTGTGTCGCGGCGAGTCGGACTCGGCGCTGGGGGCATCATCGGTGGCCGGGTCACGCTGGCGCTGCACCCGTCGGCGCTGTCGCGGCTCGCGGCCGGCCGGCGGGTGGTGCTGGTGTCGGGGACCAACGGGAAGACGACCACGAGCCATCTGCTGGCTGCGGCGCTGCGCACCGCGGGTCCGGTGTTGCACAACGCGTCGGGGGCGAACATGGCCGACGGTGTCGTGGCCGCGCTCGCCGCCGACCGGGACGCTACGACGGCCGTCATCGAGGTCGACGAGCTGCACCTGGCCGCGGTCGCGGCCGCCGTGAACCCGGCCGTGATCGTGCTGCTCAACCTGTCACGCGATCAGCTCGACCGGGGCAGCGAGGTGCGCGCCGTCGCGGCCGCGCTCGCGGTCCCGCTCGCCGCCCACCCCGACACCGTGGTGGTGGCCAACGCCGACGACCCGATGGTGGTGTGGGCCGCGCAGCAGGCGGCCCGGACGGTGTGGGTCGCCACCGGCAGCCGGTGGAGCGCCGACTCCGGCAGCTGCCCGCGCTGCGGAGCCACCTTGCACCGCGGCGACGCGGATGAGGAGAAGTGGTGGTGCGACTGCGGCCTGACCCGGCCCGATCCGCAGTGGAGCGCCCTCGACGACGCTGCGGTCACGGGGGGTGAGGTGGTCCCGCTCCGTCTGCAGCTGCCGGGGCGGTTCAACGTGGGCAACGCGGTCATGGCGTTGGCGGCCGGGTCGCTGCTCGGGGTGGAGCACCGCGTCGGCGCCGCCGCGATGGCGCAGCTACCGGACGTGGGCGGCCGTTACGCCCTCCTCACCCATGGCGAGCATCGGCTGCGGCTGTTGTTGGCGAAGAACCCGGCGGGGTGGACCGAGACGGTCGGGCTGCTGCAGGACTGCAGGCCGTTGCTGGTGGTCGTGAATGCCCGGGAGGCTGATGGCCGGGACACCTCGTGGTTGTGGGATGTCGCGTTCGAGCAGTTGGGAGCGCGCCCGGTCGTAGCGGCGGGGGAGAACGCGGCGGATCTCGGGGTGCGCCTGAGCTACGCCGGGATCGCCCACACCACCGTGGGTGACCCGCTGGCCGGGCTGGATCAGCTGCAACCAGGGCAGGTCGATGTGGTCGCCAACTACACCGCCTTCCACCAGCTGCGCCGCCGGCTCGTCACCGCTGAAGGTGGCTCGGGGTGACCGCGGCGTCGGACCTGACGATCGGGGTGCTGCTGCCGGATGTGTTGGGCACCTACTCCGACTCGGGCAATGCGGTGGTGCTCGCACAGCGCGCCCGCTGGCGCGGCATCGGTGCCCGTGTCGAGCACATCACCGCCGCCGCCCCACCACCGACGTCGTGCGACATCTACCTGTTGGGTGGGGGTGAGGACACCGCCCAGGGCTTCGCGGTCGACTGGTTGCGGCGGCACCCCGGCTTGTGTCGGGTGCTGGCCGGGCCGGGGTTGACGTTCGGGGTGTGCGCCGGCCTGCAGATTCTTGGTCACACCTTGACCGATCTACAGGGGCGCCGCCATGACGGTGTGGGGTTACTGGATCTGAGCACCTCGCCGGGGCGGCGCCGGATCGTGGGTGAGGTGGTCACCCGCTGCGTCATTCCCGGGGTCGGGTTGGTCACCGGGTTCGCCAACCACCGTGGTGCCACCACCCTGGGGCCGTCAGCGCGTCCGTTGGGCCGGGTGGTGTCGGGGACCGGGAACGACGCTCGATCCGCGCGCCGGGACGCGGTGGACGGCGCGGTCGGTGAGAATGTGATCGGGACCTATCTGCACGGCCCGGTGCTGGCCCGCAACCCGGCGCTCGCGGATCATCTGCTCGAGCGGGTGACGGGGGTGTCCTTCGCGGGGACGGGTGAGCCGGATGTCCCGGATCTACCCGCCCTGCGGGCCAGCTACCTGGCCCGGGCTCGGCGCCGGCTCGGTGGCGCGCCGATCGCGGGCGGGGAAGGTCGGTGACCGGCCGGCGGCGGTGGGGCCGGGCTTTCATCGGGCTCTCCTCGTTGTGGGCACATGGTGAAGGCATCGACTCGAGTCGTCGGCGCGGCGGCACCCCGCCGGGCGAGGTCCAACCGAGCCGCAGCGCGCCGCGCGCGATGCTGCTGGTGCTGCTGACCGTGGCGGCCTGCGTGCTGCTCGCCGTCGCCATCTTCGGCCGGTAGAGCCAGGCGAGGAATCCCCGCCTCGCTATCCCTGCGGCCGCAGGTCGGGACGACTACTCGGTAGTCCTCTGGAGAGCCTCGACCTGGCCGGGGGCCGCCGTTGTCCGGGACCGGCCCTCGCCCGTACCATCGGCCCTCGCGCGGGCCACGTCGGGTTCGGCCCGGGGGCCGCACTGTGATCGGCCGCGACGATGGGGTGGCGCAGATGGCGACGGACGAGTCCCCGAACCGGCCACGGGTCGAGCGCCACGGCGCGATGTTCATCCAGCACCGCCGGCACTCCCCGCGCGTCGCCGAGACGGCCTATGTGGCACCGACGGCGGTGGTGTGCGGGGACGTCGTCATCGGGCCGCACAGCCGGGTCCTGTTCGGTGCGGTGGTCACCGCGGAGGGCGGCCCGGTGGAGATCGGCGCCAACTGCGTGATCATGGAGAACGCCGTGGTCCGGGGGGTGCCCGGGCACCGCGTCCGGCTGGGGGACCACGTGCTGGTCGGGCCGCACGCCCACCTCACGGGTTGCGTGGTCGAGGGCGGGACGCGGATCGCGACCGGCGCCGTGGTGTTCACCGGCGCGCTGCTGGGGGTCGGCGCGGAGGTCGACTTCCACGCCGTCGTGCACGTCAACACCGTGCTCCCGGACGGCACGTCGGTACCGATGGGCTGGTTCGCCGGCGGTGACCCGGCTGAGCTGGTGCCCCCCGGCGACCACGACCGCATCCGCGCCCTGATGGGGCCGCTGGACTACCCGGGCACGGTGTTCGGCATCGGCGACACCGCCACCCCGTTCCCGGACATGGCCCGCCGCTACGCCCGTGGCCTGGCCCTGCACCGCTACGACCGAATCCTGCCCACCGAGCAGCATCCTGAGCTCCTCGCCGTGGACACCAGGAGCGAGGCCACCGCCTCCACGGCCGCCGCGACGACGACCACCGAGCCGGCCGACCCGGCCGACCCGACCCGGCGCCGCCCGGCGCCCGAGGTGGTGCGCAGCGACCGGCTCTGATTCGGTGGTTCTGACCGACCACACCATCGGCCCCACCGGATTCGTATGGGCGACTTGGCCGGCTCATCCAGCCCGTGGACCGCGGAGCGCTCGACGTGGCCCGCGGCGTGGACGTACCGCATCGCCGGGGTGATGACGAGTGGCCGAGCATCGGAAGGTCCAGCCGTGGAAGGGGCAGGTCAAAGTGGGACGGTTGTCGGTCTTGCGGCGGCAGAGCATCGCCCCGCGGTGTGCGCAGGCGTTGATCAGGCAGTGCAGCTCGCCGTCCTTGCCCCGAGTGATCACGACGGGCTGGCGGCCGATGTAGGTGGTGAAGTAGTCGCCCGGGTTCGGGACCTGGCTCTCGTGGGCGAGGTAGATCCAGTTGCCCTCGAAGATGTAGCGCATCTCGAGCTCGAAGATCTCCTCGTCGGTGAAGATGCGGCGGTTGGCGCGGTGGATCCCGGCCTCGGGATCGTCGACGACAGCGTCGTCAAGGACCTTGCGAACGTGGGACACGTCGGCGGTGGCGGTCATGGGCAAGGCCCTCCGGTCGAGTCGGCAGTGGGTCGAGTTCGGTACTGACCGTCGACTGTCACGGGGACGCCCCGATACCGCGTCGGAGATTTGCCTAGTTCTGACCCGGCAATTATTAGAATGTCACGGATCTTAATCGAGCCGAACTAGGTCTTTGTCTATATCGGTCGGCGGGCCTACCGTGGTCGTGGCTGAAACAGCCATGACCTGTGGAGCGCACGCTCCGTTTCATCTCGGCGCTCGGCCGAGCCCGGAATTGCGTACCGCTACCGCACGCGGAGCAGCGACCCGATGGAGGGAGGACGGACGATGGAGATCCGACAGCTCCGCTACTTCGTCGCGGTCGCGCAGACCCGGCACTTCGGGCAGGCGGCCGAGCACCTGCACATGGCCCAGTCCCCGCTCTCGCAGGCGATCCGCCAGCTCGAGTCGCAGGTCGGGGCCACGCTGTTCAACCGCACCACCCGCCGGGTGGACCTCACCCCGGCCGGCGATGCGTTCCTGCGCGACGCGCTGCGCATCCTCGCGTCCGTCGACGCCGCGCAGGAGCGGGTGCAGCGCATCGGCAATGGGCACAGCGGGCTGCTGCGGGTGGGCTGCACAGGACTCGCGGCCTACAAACAGCTGCCGCAGCTGGCCCGGATCGCCGCCCGCGAGCTCCCCGACCTGATCCTGCGCTTCGTGCCGGACCTGCTGACCCCGGCGCAGGAGGCGGCCCTGGCCGAGGACCGGATCGACCTGGCCCTGCTGCGGCCGCCGCTGCGCAGGTCGGGGCTCGCCTCGCGGCTGATCGCCCGGGAACGCTTCGTCCTGGCCGTCCCCGCACAGCATCGTCTCGCCGGCGACGAGCCCGCCGCCCTGGACGAGCTGCGCGGCGAGGATTTCGTGGTCTACGGCGCCCGGGACTCGGTCGTCGACGCCGCCGTGACGCAGGCGTGCCTCGGTGTCGGCTTCCTGCCGCGGCGCGCCCACGAGGTCGCGGAGACCTCGGTGATGCTCACCCTCGTCGCGGCCGGCCTCGGCGTCGCCCTGCTGCCCGAGTCCGCGCTCGCTCTGCGCGTGGAGGGCGTCCGGTTCGTGGCCGTCGCCGACGACGCGTACGTCGATCTCGCCCTCGCCTGGGTGGGCGAGGACCTCGATCCTGCTCTCGCGCGTCTCCTGGAGGTGCTGGAGGCGAACGGCTTCGTCACGCCCTCGTCCCCTGCAGATTCCGCGACGACGCCCCTGTCTTTCGGAGAACTCACATGAAGATCGCACGCGTCGAGGCGATCCCGTTCGCGATCCCCTACCGCAAGCCGCTGCGCTTCGCCTCGGGCGAGGTCCAGACCGCCGACCACGTGCTCGTCCGCGTGCACAGCGACGACGGCGTCGTCGGCGTCGCCGAGGCCCCGCCCCGCCCGTACACCTACGGCGAGACCCAGCAGTCGATCGCCGCGGTGATCGAGAAGATCTTCGCGCCCGAGATCGTCGGCCTGTCGCTGCTGGAGCGCGAGGTCGTGCACGCGCGGCTGGAGCGCACCGTCGGCAACCCGGCCGCCAAGGCCGCCGTCGACATGGCCGTCTGGGACGCGCTCGGGAAGACCCTCGACCTGCCCGTCACGCAGCTGCTCGGCGGGTACACCGATCGGATGCGGGTCTCGCACATGGTTGGGTTCGCCTCCGACGAGGCGATGGTCGCCGAGGCTGAGAAGGTCCGCGACCGGTACGGCATCACCACCTTCAAGGTGAAGGTGGGCCGGCGGCCGGTCGATCTCGACGTGGGTGCCTGCCGGGCGCTGCGCTCGGCCCTGGGGCCCGAGGTGGAGCTCTACGTCGACGGCAACCGTGGCTGGTCGCCGTCGGAGGCGGCGCGGGCGCTGCGCGCGATGGCCGACCTCGACCTCACCCTCGCCGAGGCGCTCTGCCCCGCCGACGACGTCCTGGGTCGGCGCTGGCTCGTCTCGCAGACCACCGTTCCCACCGTCGCCGACGAGAGCGCCACCACGCCGGGCGAGGTGACCCGCGAGCTGCTCGGCGGCTCCGCGACCATGATCAGCATCAAGACGGCCCGAACCGGGTTCGGCACCTCGCAGCGGATCCTGCACCAGTGCGAGGGCATGGGCGTCGAGGTCGTCATGGGCAACCAGATCGACGGCCAGATCGGCACCGCGTGCACGGTCGCCTTCGGCGCGGCCCACCGGCTCACCTCCCGCCGCGCGGGTGAGCTCTCCAACTTCCTGGACATGAGCGACGACCTGCTCACCGAGCCGCTGGAGATCGCCGGCGGCGAGCTGGTCGTGCGTCCCGGACCGGGCATCGGCATCGAGATCGATCCCCACAAGCTCGCGCACTACCGCCAGGACCGCTGACTGTCCTCCGAACGAGAATCCGAACCGCACCGACGCGTCAGGAGATCCACCATGAGCGCATCCACCGAGCAGAACGCCACGGCCGCCGGCTCCGGCCGCAACGCCAGCGCGGCCTTCGCGGCGAAGGAGCGGGCCGCCGGCCCCGTCGACCACGCCCGGGTGTCCGCCATCGCGACGGACGCGATGACCGCCCTGCACGAGGTCGTCCGCAAGCACCAGGTGACCTATGCCGAGTACGACGCGCTGAAGGCGTGGCTGATCAGCGTCGGTGAGACCGGCGAGTGGCCGCTGTTCCTCGACGTCTTCGTCGAGCACGTCGTGGAGGAGGTGGCCAACGCCGACCGCAAGGGCGCCGTCGGCACCATCGAGGGCCCGTACTACATCCCGGGTGCGCCGGAGTTCGCGAGCGAGGCCACCGTGCCGATGCGCGAGGGCGAGGCCGGCATCCCGCTGCTATTCCAGGGCACGGTGACCGATCTCGACGGTGCGCCGCTCGACGGTGCTCTGGTCGAGCTGTGGCACGCCGACGACGCGGGCTACTACTCCCAGTTCGCCCCGGGCATCCCGGAGTGGAACCTGCGCGCGGCGATCCGCACCGGGGCCGACGGCCACTACGCCTTCCGCACGATCCAGCCCGCGCCGTACCAGATCCCGACCGACGGCTCCACCGGCGCCCTGATCTCCGCGGCCGGCTGGCACCCGTGGCGGCCCGCCCACCTGCACCTGAAGGTGTCGGCGCCGGGTAAGCAGCTCGTCACCAGCCAGCTGTACTTCGACGGCGGCGAGTACGTCGAGGACGACGTCGCCCAGGCCGTCAAGCCCGAGCTGATCCTGCGCCCGACCCCGGCGGCCTCGGGGGAGGGCAACGAGGTGACCTACGACTTCCCGCTGGACCCTGCGTGAGCCGGCTCTTCGCCGTCCGGATGGACGTCGCGCTCCCGCCGGACGTGGATCCGGCGGAGCGCGGCGACCTCCGGTTGTCGGGAAGTCATCCGAAGCGGTCGGTGGCCCTGGTGTTCACCTGATGCGACGCCCGGTCTCGGCGCACGAGTACCCGCCCAATGCCTCTACGCCGGCCCGGAACTCGGGTCGTTCGAGCAACGCCCACAAGGGGGCGAGCAGCTCGTCGTCGAATGTGTCCGTGCGCAGGACCAGGTCGTAGGGCTCACGGGCGACGGGGACGAAGTCCAACCCGAACGCGCGGGCCGCCGCGAGGATGCCCATCCCGGCATCGGCACGCCCGGCGCTGACCGCGGCTGCGACGGCAAGGTGGGTGTGCTCCTCCCGGGAGTAGCCCGAGACCTGCGCCGGGTCGATGCCGCGGTTGCGGAGCTCGTGGTCGAGCAGCGCCCGCGTGCCCGCGCCCCGCTGCCTGTTGACATAGCGCGCGCGGGGTAGGTCCTCGATGCCGGAGAGGCCCAACGGGTTGCCGGGCGCGACGATCAGGCCCTGGTCGCGGTGCACCAGGCGGACCACTGCGATCCCCGACGAGCCGAGCAGCCGATCCACGTACGGCAGCGTGTACTCGCCGGTGTCCGGGTCCAGCAGGTGCGACCCGGCGAGGTGGCACAGTCCGTCGCGCAGCGCGACCAGGCCGCCGAGCGAGCCGACGTTGGACGAGGCCAGGGTGATCAGCGGGTCAGCAGCGCGTAGCGCGGAGGCGGACACGTCCAGCACGAGGTCGTGCGATCCGATCGCGACGATGGTGCGGCCGATCTCGCCCAGCCCGCGAAGAAGCTCGACCCGGACCTGTTCACCGGCGTGGTGGCCCTCCAGCCCGGCCGGCACGACGAGCAGGCCGTCGGCGCGCACGAGCGACGTGAGCACCCCCGCGCCGCGAGGGAGCGGGGTCGCGACGATCTCGTCCCGCACTCGGCCCAGCCGCACCCGTACCCAGTCGTCGGTGCCGATCGCCGAGGCGAGCTTGCGGGCGAGCCGTGCGGGGGTGGACGGGCGTTCCCGTGGTGCGGTGCCCTCGAGGGCTGCGAGCAACGGTGCGGCGAAGATGTCGAACGTCAGCGCCGCGGAGACGGGGTAGCCGGGCGCACCGAGGACGGGCGTGTCACCGACCGTCCCGAGCACGACGGGATGGCCGGGCTTCACCGCCACCCCGTGCACGGCGAGCGTCCCGGCCCCGGCGACGACGCGGGCCGTGTGGTCGTCGCGCCCGGCGCTCGACCCGGCGATGAGGATCACCAGGTCGGCTCCGGTTGCAGCGTCCCGCAGCGCGGCAGTGATCAGCTCCGGGTCGTCGGAGACGATGGCCTCCACCTGCGCGGTGCACCCGATCTCGCGGGCCTGTGCAGCGAGCATCAACGAGTTGGTGTCGAGGATCTCGCCCGGGCCCGGCTCGGTCCCGATCGGCCGGATCTCGTCCCCCGTCGGGATCACCACGACGTGCGGCTGCCGTCGTACCACCAGCTCGACGGCCCCGGCCGCCGCGCACGCCGCCACATCGACAGGCCGCAGCCGGTGCCCCTCGGGCAGCAGCAGCTCGGTGGCGCTGATGTCCTCGCCGATCGAGCGGACGTGCTGGTAGGGCGGCACCGCGGCCCGCAGCTCGGCCTTGCCGTCGCCGGTGTGGTACACGTGCTCGCGCATCACGACGGCGTCGTAACCATCGGGCAGCGGGTCGCCGGTGTCGACCACCTCGAACTCCGTCAGCAACACCGGTGTGGTCTCGGCGGCGCCGACGGTGTCGGCCGCGCGGACCGCGATGCCGTCCATCCCGGCGGAGTCGAACGCCGGCGAGGACCGCAGCGCCCACACCGGCTCGGCCGTGACCCGCCCGACCGCCTCGCCGACCGCCACCCGCACCGCGTCCACCCGCTCCGCGCACCCCGCCGCCCTGCACGCGGCCCGCCACGCCGCCGTGGCCTGCTCGGTGGGGACATCGGAGACGAACGGGCTGGTCATCGGTACAGCATCACATCGACCTCGGTGCCGGCGTCGAGGCCGGTAGCGGGCTCGGGCACGACGAGGCAGCCGTCGGCGCGGGTGAGCACCGAGAGCAGCGCGGACGGTCCGAAGATCGGTGTCGCCACTCCGTCGGCCACGGTGACCTGTACGACGTCGACCCGACCGGCGGCGGACGGGAGATCGCGGGAGAGCCGGGCGCGGGTCGACGGCTCCGGCGGCGGGTGCGCGCAGCCGGCGAGTCGCCATACGAGTGGCACCCCGATCAGCCGGAACACGACCAGGGCCGAGAGCGGGTTACCCGGCAGTCCCAGCACCGGGACGCCGTCGCAGTCGGCGAGCAATGTCGGCTTGCCCGGCTTGAGTGCGATGCCGTGGCACCAGATCTCGCCGAGCGCGGCCACCGCACCCGCGGTCTCGTCGCGGGCGCCGACCGACGAGCCCGCCGAGACGACGACGAGATCGGCGTCGTGCAGGACGTCCTTCAGCGCAGCGCCGAGCGCGCCCGCGTCGTCGGGGACGATGCCGGCGATCATCGGGTCGCCGCCCGCGTCACGCACCAGCCCCGCGAGTGCGGACGCCGTGGCGTCGCGCACCTGCCCGGGCTGCAGCGCGGGTGTCGACGGCGCCACCACCTCGTCCCCGGTGGACAGGATCGTCACGCGGGGACGTGCATGTACCGCGACCTCGACGACGCCGGCGGCGGCGAGCAGCCCCAGGTCGGGCGCGCGGAGCGGGCGGCCGCCGGGGACCAGGTCCGCGCCGGCGGCGACGTCTTCGTCGGCCCGGACGAGCCCCGCCCCGGGCGCCACCGGCCGGGTCACCTCGATGGTGCCGGGCATCGTCTCGGCGGTGTACTCGACCATGACGACGGCGTCGGCGCCCGGGGGCAGCACCCCGCCGGTGGGCATCGCGACGCAGCCCCCCGGGGTACGGCGATGTCGGGGGCCCGCCCCATCCGTACCGCTCCGGCGAGGTCGAGGTAGGACGGCAGACCCTCCGACGCGCCGTAGGTGTCGGCGGCAAGTACCGCGAAACCGTCCACAGTGGACCGCGGAAACCCGGGCAGCGCGGCCGCAGCCGATACCGGCCCCACCGGCACGCGGTGCAGCGCAGCGTCCAGCGGTACGGCCTCGACGGCCGTACGCCGGGCGGGCCGGAAGCCGGCGAGCACCTCGGAAACGGTGCGGGTGGTGAAGAACTCCCGCCCACTCATCGCTCGCTCGCTGTCGCTCGGTCGGCGATTCGGGCAAGGGCGCTGTGACACTGGTTCGCTCGCAAGCTCACTCACCGATCAGGCTGGCCCGTGGCGCCACCCGGCTTCGGTTGGTCGCGCGCCGCCGCTCCGCCCTTGTCCAGGCCGAGCACGCTCACCACCGGGCCCAGTGCCACCTGCCCGAGGCCGCAGATGGACGTCTTGCGCATGGCCTCCTCCAGCCGCAGGACCTGCGCGCGCTCGTCGTCGTCGAGGGTGGAGCGACCGACCAGCAGTTCGTGGGCCTTGGTCGAGCCGACCCGGCAGGGCACGCACTTCCCGCAGGACTCGTTGCGGAAGAACCGCAGCACGTTGGTCGACGCCGTGAGCAGGTCGGTGCCCTCCGCGAGCACCACGACCGCGCCGGAGCCCAGCATCGTGCCCGCCTTCGCCGCGGAGCCGAAGTCGAGGGCCAGGTCCAGCTGGTCGGGCCCGATGAAGTTCGACGACGCCCCGCCCGGCTGGACCGCCCCGACCTGTCTGCCCTCGCTCACCCCGCCGGCCAGATCGATCAGAGCGCCGACCGTGGTGCCCATCGGCACGCAGTAGACGTCCGGCTTCTCGACGTGACCGGACACGGCGAAGAACTTCCAGCCCACCGACTCGCCGAGTCCCTGGTCGGCCCACCACTGCGCCCCGCGCTGCACGATCACGGGCACGTCGGCGAAGGTCTCGACGGAGTTCATCAGGGTGGGGCGGCCGTAGAGCCCGTAGTTGCCGGGGAACGGAGGCTTGTTGCGGGGCTCGCCGCGATGGCCCTCCATGCACTCCAGCAGCGCGGTCTCCTCGCCGAGGATGTAGCCGCCGGGGGAGACGAAGACGTCGACCTGCCGTCCTGGTCCGACGAGGCCGGCCTCGCGCAGGGCGTCGATCTCGGCCCGCAGCACGTGCTCCTCGGGGCCGTACTCGTGCCGGATGAAGACCCAGCCCTCCTCCGCCCCCACCACGACCATGCCCAGCAACAGACCTTCCAGCACCAGGTGCGGCTGGGTGGCGAGGATCTGCCGGTCCTTGAACGTGCCGGGCTCGGACTCGTCGGCGTTGCAGACGACGTACTTGGTGCTGCCGGGCTGCGTCCCGCGCACCAGCTCCCACTTCTGGCCGGTGGGGAAGCCGGCGCCGCCCATGCCGCGCAGACCGGAGTCCTTGAGCGTCGCGACGATGTCGTCGGCGTCGAGCGAGCCGTCGAGCAGGGCCCGCAGCGTCGCGTACCGGGAACCGACATCGGAGCCGGCGGGATAGGGGTCGTTGGGCCACGGCTCGTCGCGCAGCACGGCGACCGCGTCACCGACGCCGTCGTCGCCGCGGGCGTCGGCCACCAGCTCGTCGACGGACGACAGAGGCGCCGGCCGCTCGTTGACGGCCACCGCGGGTGCGATGTCGCAGCGGCCCAGGCACGAGACCTCGACGAGCTCGACGTCGCCCCGGTTGTCGGTCCCGGCCTCGCCGTAGCGCTCGCGCAGCTCCGCGATCCGGGCCTCGCCGTCACGCAGGAAGCACGGCAGGTCGTGGCACGCGTGCAGCGCCACCTTCGCCGGCGGGGTGGTTCGGAAATGCGGGTAGAACGAGATCAGGCCCTCGATCTCGTAGCGCGGCCGCCTGGTGTCGCGGGCCAGCTCCTCCAGCTCCTCGCGGGGGAGCCAGCCGAGGCGGGCCTGGATCGCGTTGAGCGCCGGGATCAGCGACGGCCCGGGGAACTTCCCGGCCCGGGCCTCGACACCGGGAACCCTGGGCTGAACTGCTGTCATGATGCCGCCTCCGCGGAAACGAGCACGTCGGCGGGCGTCACAGCGCCTCCACCTGCACCGCGCAGAACTTGAACTCGGGGATCTTCCCGACCGGGTCGATCTCGTCGATGGTCAGGAGGTTGGCCGCGGCCTCCCGGAAGTGGAACGGGATGAAGACGTTGCCCAGCTGCTCGCGGTGGCTGACCCGCACGAGCAGCTCGATGGCCCCGCGTCGCGACCGGGCCCGCACCATCTCGCCGTGGGCGAGGCCACGGTCGGCCGCGTCCTTGGGGTGCATGTAGACCTCGGCCGCCGGCGAGATGGCGTCGAGCGCGAACGACCGACGGGTCATCGAGCCGGTGTGCCAATGCTCCAGCAGCCGTCCCGTGTTGAGCACCAGCGGGTACTCCGCGTCGGGTAGCTCCTTGGCCGGCAACCACTGCGCGGGGACGAGGTGCGCGAGGCCGTCGTCGGTGTTGAAGTGCTCGTCGAACATGACGACCGTGCCGTCGGAGTGCTCGGGATCGGCGTTCGGGTACAGCTTCCCCGAGAGCCCGAGATTGTCGTAGGCCAGATTGGTGTACGACGGCATCAGCGCCACCATCTCGTCGAACACCTCGCTGGGAGCGCCGTAGTCCCAGTCCAGCCCGATGCGCCGGGCGATGTCCTGCACGATCTCCCAGTCCGGGCGGGCCTGCCCGGGGGCGTCCATCACCTTGCGGCCGAGCTGCACCCGGCGGTCGGTGTTGGTGTACGTGCCGTCCTTCTCCAGGTAGGAGGTGGCGGGGAGGATCACGTCGGCGAACTCGGCGGTCTCGGTGAGGAAGATGTCCTGCACCACCAGGAAGTCCAGCGCCGACAGCGCCTTGCGCACCTTGTTGATGTTCGGATCGGACAGGAACGGGTTCTCGCCGAGCATGTACATGCCGCGCACGCCGTCGGGCTGCAGCGCCGACTTGATGATCTCCGTGACGGTCAGGCCGCGGTTCGGGTTGAGCGCCGTGCCCCACGCCTCCTCGAAGCGGGCCTGCGTGGCCTCGCGGTCGACGCCCTGGTAGTCGGGGTAGAACATCGGGATCAGCCCGGCGTCCGAGGCGCCCTGCACGTTGTTCTGCCCGCGCAGCGGGTGCAGGCCGGTGCCCGGACGCCCGACCTGGCCGGTGATCGAGCACAGCGCGATGAGGCAGCGGGCGTTGTCGGTGCCGGTGGTGTGCTGGGAGATCCCCATGCCCCAGTAGACGACCGCGGCCCCCGCCTCGCCCCACAACCTCGCGACGAGACGGATCGTGTCGGCGTCCACGCCGGTGATCTGCGCGGCGCGCTCCGGCGGGTAGTCGGCGACGGTCCGGGCGAGCTCGTCGTAGTTGGACGTGCGCCCGGCGATGAACTCGCGGTCGATCAGCCCGAGCCGGATGATCTCGTGCATCACCGCGTTGTAGAAGGCCACGTCGGTGCCGGGCTTGAGCTGCACGAAGATGTCGGCGTGCTCGGCCACGGTCGACGCGCGCGGGTCCACGTAGACGATCTTCGTGCCGCGCCGGCGGGCCTGCTTGAAGAAGGAGCTCGCCACGGGGTGGTTGGCGGTGGGGTTGGAGCCGGTGATGATCACGACGTCGGCGTTGACGACGTCGCCGTAGGTGGTGGACACCGCGCCCGAGCCGACGCCCTCGAACAGCGCCGCGACACTCGAGGCGTGGCACAGCCGGGTGCAGTGGTCGACGTTGTTGGTGCCGAAGCCCGTGCGGATCAGCTTCTGGAAGAGGTAGGCCTCCTCGTTGGAGCACTTCGCCGAACCGAACCCGGCGATCGCGCCCGGCCCGCCCGCCGCGTGCACCTCCGTCAGGCGGCGCGCGATGAGATCGAGCGCCTCGTCCCAGGTGGCTTCGCGGAAGTAGGGCAGCACCTCGTCGTAGTCCACGAGGCCGCCGGGCTTGCGGCCCCGGTCCTTGCCCGGCCGCCCGTCCTTGCGGCCCCCGCCGCTGCGGTTGCCCCCGTCACCGGCCCGGCCGCGGTCGTTGTGGGTGCCCCCGGCGCCGTCGCCGCGGACGTCGGCCGAGAGCGGGCCCTTCGGGTACGCGGCGTCGACGCGGATCAGCGGCACCGTCAGACGCTGCGGCGACGCGGAGTAGTCCCAGCCGTAGCGGCCCTTCACACACAGCCGGCTCTGCGATCCGGGCTGGTCCCGGCCCTCGGCGAAGGCGATGGCGCCGTGCTCGCGGTCGACGTAGTAGGTCAGGGCGCAGCCGACCCCGCAGTAGGGGCACACGGAGTCGACGGCGTCGAGCTCCTCGCGCGGGCGGATCGGGATGCCGCGGATGGGCTTGTTGGTCAGCGCCCCGGTCGGGCAGGCCTGCACGCACTCGCCGCACGTGACGCACGAGGAGCTGCCCATCGGGTCGTTCAGGTCGAACGCGATGCGCGTGGAGTAGCCCTTGCCCGACCGGCCGATGACGTCGTTGCCCTGGATGTCGTCACAGGCTCGGACGCAGCGGTCGCAGAGGATGCAGGCGTCGTGGTCGACGTCGATCACCGGGTTCGACGAGTCGGTGCCGCGACCGGAACCGCACGGCAGCTCCGTGGACTCGCGGGCCACGCCGAAGCCGTCGGCGAGGGCGAGCAGGAGGTTGTCGCCGGTGGTGGTCTGCTTGGGATCCTCGGCGCGAACCGGCTGATCCGACACCAGCAGTTCGGTCAGGGTGGCGCGGTTGCGCTCCAGTTCCGCGCTCGTCGTCGTGACCGTCATGCCGTCCTCGCACGGGCGGACGCAGGCCGCGGCGAACACGCGGCCACCCGTGTCCACGACGCACATGCGGCACACACCGACGGGGTCGTAACGCTCGTCGTGACACAGCACGGGGATGTCGATCCCGGCCTGCCGGGCCGCGTCGAAGATCGTGGTGCCGTCGGGAACGGTGACCTCGCGGCCGTCGATCGTCGCGGTGACGGTCGAGGCGGCCGTGGGTGCGGACGGCTCGTGGAGCGTGGTCATGTGTCCCCCCGGATCGACTGTGAGCGCGGACACGTCGACCTTAGTCCAGTAGCAGCCCGCCGAGGTCGCCGGCGGACGGCCTGCCGTCGGCGTCCCAGCCCCGGGCGGCGTAGTAGCCGGCCACCATCGACCCCAGGGTCGCGGCGGTGAGGGCGGCCGACCGTCCCGACGCGAGCACCAGCGGGGTCTCGAGCATCCGCGCGGGCAGCGTGTCGTCGGCGGCCGTCGCACCCGCGCGCAGATTGAAGGCCCGCTTGGCGGTGACGATCCGCCGCGCGGTGGCCCGCAGCTCGTCGGCGTCGAGCGCCCAGCCGGTGACGGGGGCCAGCAGGGCCGCCCACTCGGTGAAGGGATCGGTGAACACCCCCCGCAGGAACTTGCAGAGGATCATGGAGTCCATCACCGCAGCCCGGTCCTCGGTACCGATCGCGGCCACGACGTGCGGATCGCCGCCGTCGAGCCGATCGACCTCACCGGAGAGGTCGGCCTCGTAGGCGCCCGAGCGGTTGTGGTCGGCACCGCGCGAGTTCACCGCGAGCCCGAGCGCCATCGCCTGCAGCGTGCGCGGCTCGTAGCCGGGCAGCTCCAGGCCCTTGACCTGCGGCGCGAAGTCGATCGACCCCGCCCCCACCACCCCGGCCGCGTGCCGGGAGCCCTGTGCCAGCAGCTCGCCGAGCCCCGGCTCGCGGGTGCCGATCAGCTCCAGGGCACGCAGCAGGGCGGTGCCGTCGCCGAAGCGCAGCCACGGCGCGTCGATCAGGCCGCGCTCGGCGCACTCCATCGCCCACGCGATCGTGCCGCCCGCGGAGATCGTGTCGATGCCCAGCTCGTCGCAGCGAGCGCTGGCCGCGAACACGTCGTCGGGATCCGATACACCGCACATCGGGCCGAGCGCGAACACGTTCTCGTACTCCATGCGCTGCGACCCGCCCCCGCGCCGGGAGTAGATGTGCTCGCAGCCGATCGAGCACGACGCGCAGCTGTTGCGGGCCACCCCGCGCAGTTCGTGCAGCTCCTCGGCGGCGAGCTTCGGCGCGCCGTCGAACGTGGCGGCGGTGAAGTTGCGGGTGGGCAGCGTCGAAACCGCGTTGAACGCGAGCAGGTTGGCCAGCGTGCCCAGCTCGCGGTACTTCTTCGTGGCCGGTCCGAAGCTGCGTCCCCGCAGGTCACGGGCCGCGGCCAGGACCGCGGGGGCGTCGGCGACGGCCGCCTTGGTGCCTGCCTTCACCAGCACGGCCTTGATGTTCTTGGCGCCGAGCACCGCCCCCAGCCCGCCGCGACCGGCGTGGCGGCCGTCGTGGCTGATCGTGGCGAAGCGGACCCCGCGTTCCCCGGCCGGGCCGATCGCGGCGCTGCGCCAACCGCGTCCGAACCGCGCCGACAGCGCGGTCTCGGCCTCGGCGGCGGCCGTCCCGGCCAGCTCCGGACACGGTTCCAGGCGTACGCCCTGGGCGTCGACGAGCACGGCCGACAGCACGTCGGCGCGGCCGCGCACCACGATGGCGTCGTGGCCGGTGAGCTTGCCGGCGATGGCGAACTGGCTCGACGCCAGTGCGTCGGTGAGGAGGCCCGTCAGGGGAGAGGTGGCCACCACGGCGAACTTCGCGCTGGTGGTCAGCGGCGTGCCGACCAGCGGGGAGAACACGAACGCGAGTGGGGCGGCCGGGGCCAGCGGGTCGACGCCGGGCGGCGCGAGCCGGTGCATCAACCAGGTGCCCAGCCCGACGCCGCCGAGATAGGCGCGCAGCACACGCTCGTCGAGGTCCAGCGGAGTACCGACGACCGTACCCCCGCGGACGTCGACGACCAGCGCCCGCCCGAAGTAGCCGCCTGCCGTCATGACTACGACTGTAGGCGCCCGTCAGCCGCCCGCGTCGGCGGAGATGAAGGCGACCGTGTCGCCGGCCACCAGGGGCAACAACGGGTCGCGCGTGATCCGGTCGCCGTTGAGTGCCGCGACGACGTGCCGGTCCAGGTCGAGCTCGACGGCGGCAGCGGCATCCCCGAGCGTGGCGACGCGGACCCGGTGCGGGCCGCGCCGGCCGCCACCGGCCAGCGCGCCGAAGCATTCCACCACGACCTCCGCGGGCAACCGGGCCCGAGCCGCCGCGTAGTCGTCGGGGGCGTTGACGTTGACGACGGAGTCCAGGTCCGGATCGAGCCGGGCGACGTCGGCGTCGGCGAGCAGGTCGGCGTCGTCGAGGCGGGTCACGGTGCAGTGCTCGTAGAGCATCCCCGGCCGGCTGCGACCCTGCGCGATCAACGACGCGATCAGCCCGGCCAGCGCGGTTCTGTAAGCGGCGGCCAGGGGCTGCCGGAAGCCGAGGGCGAACGGCAGCGCGACGTCGGTGCCCGGCCCGTCGAGGCCGCGCAGCACGCGCCGGACGAACGCGGGATGCAGGAACGGCATGTCCGTGGAACAGACGAACGCCGCCGGTGCCTTCTCGGCGAGCGCCGCCAGCCCGGTGGCGATGCCCTGCATCGGGCCGACCCCCTCGACCGGGTCCGCCACGACCGCGACTCCGGCGGGCAGCTCCGGCAGCTCCTGCCCGGGCGCCGCGACGACGACCACCGGGCCGTCGACGGTGCGGGCGAGGAGCGCCGCCGTCCGGTACAACAGGGTGGATCCGTGCCACTCGAGGGCGGCCTTCGACGTGCCCATCCGCGAGGACCGCCCGCCGGCCAGTACCACGCCCGCCACATCCCCGATCCCGCCCGACATCCGTGGAACGCTACGGGAATCCTCACCTCTTGATGTGTCGCGATCCTGCGGATATGGGCCGTCGGGTCTTCTGATCCCCGGTGACGGTGATCCAGAAGCGGTCTTCACCGGTGGACGTTGGTGGCCGAGCCCCGGTGGATGAACGAGGCCCGCTGCGGAGACGGCTCGCACCGGGCGCCGGGGGCTATGAGTTGCTCGATGATTGCACCTGGTCGCGCCCAACTCTAGGGTTGCTCCACTCGCCTGGGTGGCCTGTCGGCGGACGTCCGGTTGATCACCTGGCCGACCGTGCGTCACGAGTACCACTCACGCGTGGCTCGGTCGACCCGGTGAGGACGATGCCATGACGCAGGACGATGCCGTGACCCAGGACGAGGTCGCGACCCAGGACGAGGTCGCGACCCGTGCCGGGGAACACCATCACTCCCTGGACGCCGAGCAGGTCGGCTACAAGCAGACCCTCGGACGCCGGCACGTCCAGATGATCGCCATCGGGGGCGCGATCGGGACCGGGCTGTTTCTGGGTTCGGCCTCTCGACTGCACAGCACGGGCCCGGCGCTGCTGTTCAGCTACGCCTTCGTCGGGGTCATCGCGTTCTTCCTGATGCGCGCGCTCGGCGAGTTGGTGCTCCATCGGCCGACGTCGGGCGCCTTCGTGTCCTACATGCGGGAGTTCTACGGTGAGCGGTGGGCATTCGTCACCGGGTGGATGTACTGGTTGAACTGGGCGCTGACCGGGATCGCCGAGCTGTCCGCGGTGGGGCTGTACGTCCAGTACTGGTTCCCGCTGATGCCCACCTGGGCAACCGTGCTCATCGCGCTGGCCGTGGTGCTGGTGATCAATCTGCTGTCCGCGCGGGCGTTCGGGGAGTTCGAGTTCTGGGCGGCGATCGCGAAGGTCGGCGCGATCGTGGTGTTCCTCGCGGTCGGACTGGTCGTGGTGATCGGTGGGTTCAGCGTCGGCAACCACCAGGCCGGGTTTCACAACCTGTGGAGCAACCCGGGTGGCTTCTGGCCGGCGAGCGGCGACTACAACTGGTACGGGCCGATCCTGGTGATGTCCGGAGTGGTGTTCGCCTACGCGGCCATCGAGATGGTCGGCGTGGCGGCCGGCGAGATGGCTGACTCGACCCGTGAGGTGCCCAAGGCTGTCAACGCGGTCATCTACCGGATCGCGATCTTCTACTGCGGCTCGATCCTGCTGCTGGTCTCCATGCTGCCGACCACCGAGTTCAAGTCGGGGACCAGCCCGTTCGTCACGGTCTTCGACCGTATGGGCCTGTCCTGGATAAGCGCGCTGATCCAGGCCGTGCTCATCGTGGCCGCGCTGTCCAGTCTGAACTCCGGCCTCTACTCCACCGGCCGGGTGCTGCGCAGCCTCGGCATGTCCAAGCAGGCCCCGGCGTTCACCCTGAAGATGAGCGCCTCGGGCGTGCCGTGGGCCGGCATCGTCATGACGTCGGTGGTGTACGTCTTCGGCGCCCTGCTCAACGCGTTCGCCCCGGACGCGTTCGAGATCGCCCTGGAGGCCGCGGCGATCGGCGTCATCTTCACCTGGGCCACGATCTTCCTCTGCCAACTGCGGCTGCGGTCGCTGGTGCACCGGGGAGTGCTGCAGGCCAGCCCGTTCCAGATGCCGGGGTCCCCGTACACCAGCATCATCGGGCTGGTCTTCCTCGGTCTCGTCGTCGTGGGCTTGGCCGTGTCGGGCTGGCAGAGCAGCCCGTACTTCAGCCACAAGATCACCTTCCTGGTGGTCGTGTTCGGGATCCCGATCCTCGCCGTGCTGCTCGCGCTCGGCTGGAAGCTGGTGAAGCCCGCGGTCATCGCCAACACCAACGGGCGGCTCGAGGCGGTCTGGTCGAACGACGGGCCGACGTACGGCCCGGACGTCGACCCGGACGACCTCGACCCCGCCAAGCCGTCCGGCGGAGGGAGCTGAGATGGCGATCACGGTGCGGCGGCTGGCCGCGGCGGCGCTGGCGGGGCTCGCCGTCGCCGCCCTGGCCGCATGTGGTGGCACCGGCGGCGAGGGGCCGAACCCCTCGCCCACGCCGGTGCCCGGGGCAACCCCCAACGGGCGGCTCACCATCGGGATCCCGTTCGACGAGCCCGGCATCGGGCTGAAGGACGGCACCAGCTACCGCGGCTTCGACGTGGAGACGGCGACGTACGTGGCCAAGGCGCTCGGTGTGCCGGAAGCGAACATCACCTGGAAGGAGGCCAACGGGGCCGACCGGGAGCAGCTGCTGACCAGCGGTCAGGTGGACCTGGTCTTCTCCACCTACTCGATCACGGACGCCCGCAAGCAGGTGGTCGACTTCGCCGGGCCGTACTTCCTCGCCCACCAGGACTTGCTGGTGCGCCGCAACGAAACCGAGATCACCGGGCCGGAGACGCTGAACGGCAAGGATCTGTGTTCGGTGCCCGGCACCACCTCGGCGGCCAACGTGGTGCAGCGCTATCAGGGCCGGATCCGGCTGAAGGAGCTGCCCAAGTTCTCGGACTGCGTCCAGGCGCTGGCCGACAGTCAGGTCGACGCCGTGACCACCGACGACGTCATCCTGGCCGGTTACGCAGCCGAACCGCAGTACCGGGGCGCGCTGAAGGTGGTCGGCCAGGGCTTCTCCGATGAGAGCTACGGGGTCGGCATCCGGAAGGGCAACACGGCGCTGCGCGACCAGGTGAACGCGGCGTTGAAGCAGTACGTCGCCGACGGCTCATGGAGGAGGGCACTGGGTACCACCGTGGCGCCCTCGGGCTATCAGATCCCCGACCCGCCGAACCCCGGCAGCGCCTGAGCGGATCGGGTCCGGATCTCCCACGCACGCCACGGACGGCGCGGCCGGCGCCCGTGGCCGGGATCGAGGCCGATGATCCGGCCGCCGCCCAGGATGGTGGTCTCGTGCTTGGCCTCCTCGTCGAGGACGGTCAGCCGGGCCAGCTCATCGGCGGCGTCGGCCCGGAAGCGCCGCCGCTGCCAGTCGAAGATCGAGTCATGCCCGTGGATCTGGCTGAACGGCAGCGTCGTGGCCAGCCAGCCGGGCATCAGCTCGGCGGCGGTCGCGGCCCACACCGGACCGGCGCCGCGGCCGCGCCGGCGTCCGTGCAGCATCGTGCCGGCCCGGAACAGCGCGTCGTCGCCCGTTCCGATCAGGGAGTTGATCGTGATCGCCGCCTGCTCGGCGGTGCTCGGCGCGGCGAGCGGGCCGCGCCAGAAGTCCGCCGTGACGCCCGCGTGTGTGATCAGGAAACTCTCGGTGTCGTCGCCCACCCAGGTGGCCACCCGCATCTGTCCGCCGGCCCACCAGCGGCGCAGGGTGTCCCCCGACCGATCGCTGATCCGCTCCGGCCAGTCGAACACCGGATCGCGGAGGTACTGGGCCTCGTGGTTGCCGACGAGCTGGACCCACTGCGGCGGCTGGCGGGTCAGGTAGCCGTCCACCAGCGCGACCACCGCGTCGGAGGCGGGGCCGCGATGGACCAGGTCACCAACCTGGACGATGGTCAGATCGCCGGGCAGCCGGCCGGTTTCGGCGTCGGCGCCGAGGCGTCGGAGCTCGGTGCGCAGCTCGTCGAGGTGACCCGCGACGTCGCCGATGACTGCAACGCGGTGCTCGGGGCGCTCCGGGGCCGACACTACTGAGCCGGCTCCGATGAGGCCCACTCCTCGGCGGGGACGAAGTGTGAGATGTTGTCCATCCGTCGCTGGACCGACGAGATCTCCCGGACTGCCTGGGCGATCACGCTGCGGTCGATCGAGGACATCCGGCTGGTGGTGATCAGGTCGGACGGCCGGTCGCCGGCCCGGTGCTGCATCAGCTGGTAACGCAGCCGTAGCCGTTGCAGCACCTCGAACACCTCGATCAGCGTGCCGGCCTGCTCGTCCGGCAGCATGGCCGATCCGGAGGCCGCCCGCAGCCGCTCGGTGGTGGGGAGCGCGGCGGAGCCGACGCTCAGTGCGGCCCAGCGGGCGATGTTGACGATGGGCAGCAGCGCGTACGTCTTGATGTCGAAGGTGTCGGGCTGGCGGGTCAGGATCTGCCGCACCGGTCGCAGCTTCGCGCGCTTGGACAGCGACTCCTGCAACAGAAGCCGCATGGTGCCCGGATGCCGGCGCAGATCGCCGAAGACCTTGGTCACCGCCGGCAGCCCCGGGTCGCCGTGGATGGGGCGCCCGTCCACCAGCAGCGAGGTCATCATCGCCCCGTTGTGCTCGGCCGGCGCGGCCAGCCACTGCTGGCCGGCTGCGCGCCAGTCGTCGTTGGTCCGGGCGAACAAGGCGTGGCGGGCGGTCGCGCCGTGCTGGTCGCCGCTGAGCCCCGCTCGCGCCAGCACCTCGTAAACCTCGCCGAACGCCGCCCGGTAGCGAGCGATCTCGGCGTCCGGGACGGGTCCGTCGAACGCCACCGCCGAGTCGACGTCCGAACTGAGCACCGCCTCCCGCCGTCCGTTGCTGCCCAGCGACAGCCAGGTGAAGGCGTCCACCGACAGCTCCGGGTGCCGGGCGAGGACGAAGCCGATCGCCCGCCGGACCAGCGTGTCGACCAGGGAGGAGTTCACCGCGATCACCCGGCCGGAGGCCAGGCCGCGGGACAGCAGGTCGCTCAGCATGGCCGGTATCCCGGCCGCGTGGCAGGCCAGGTCCTCGACCGAGGTGGCCCGCCGCAGCTGTTCGTGCAGCGAGACCCCGGCGGTGGTGGGTGAGACGGCGAAGTCGCGCGGGGCGACGACTCCGCGCAGCTGCCCGGCCCGGTCGGTCACCAGCAGGAACTCGGCGCCCCGGTCGAGCAGGAGCAGCAGCGCCTCGGCGGCGGAGTCACCCAGCACGGCGGTGGGCGCCGAGGTGTCCATCATCGAGTGCGCGGGGAAGCTCGGCGGCCTGCCCTCGACCAGCACGCGGGTGCGCAGCACCGAATCGGTGACCAGTCCGAACCGTCCGGCCTCGAGCCGGACCACCGCACAGGGCACGCCCTCGGCGGTCATCCGCCGGGCCACCTCCACGACCGGGGTGGTCGGCTCGACGACCAGTGGTGGCCGGACGATCAGGTCGTCGACCAGGCTGTAGGCCGGGGCGGCGGGCACCCGGCGGCGCGCCGAGGACACGATCTCGGTCAGGAACCGCGCCCCGCGACGCGAGGTGAAGACGGGCGCGGCCAGTGCGCCCGGGATGCGCGCCACGACGACCGCGCCGACGGCGACGGCGCGGGGGCCGATCGACCGCTCGGTCAGCAGGGCGGAGAACCCGAACACGCCGCCCGGCGAGACGACCTCGTCGGGCTCGTCTGCGGGGGTGTCGGCGTCGTTCCACAGGTGCACGCGTCCCTCGAGCACGACGAACACCTCGACGCTCGGGTTCCGGAACGCGTCCAGGATTAGGTCGCCGTCGGCGAACCGGTCCACCCTCGAGCCCTGCGCGATGGCCTCCAGTGCGGCCGTGCCGACTGACTCGAAGGGCGGGTGTCTCGCCAGGAAAGCCGCGAGATCGGCGACGTCCATGCCCGTCATGCTGCCACAACGGGCAGGTCAGACCCGGTCGAGCTCGGCATCGCACCAGAGCGGATCGCTCAACAGTGCCGCGGCTGGGTGCCGCAGCGAGCTCGCCGCGCTGACCGTCGTGCCGTACAGGGCTAGGCGACCGACAGGAGCCGGATACGTGCAGAATTGCCGGGTTCGCCGCCGCGTGGCTCGCGGCCCGGTCGACTTCAGGCTCGGTGCGTGTTCTCGTTCGAGTCGGCCGTGCGGTAGCGCCAGCGCAGGGCGCTGCCCGGGATGTACTGCGCAGGCAGGTGGGCGTAGCTGGGTGCCGGCGGCAGTGGATTGCGGGCTTGTTGCCTCTGCACCGCCGAGATGAGGCGGGGGGCCGACGCATGTGGTGGTAGCTGCTCCCCGTCCTCGGCGTAGTTGCGTAGCTCCCGGCTGAGGACCTCGCCGATGGGGCCGGGGTATGCGTGTCCGGCGTACCTGGCCGCCGCCATCGCGTCCTGTCGGGCCTGCGCGGTGAGAGATCCTGAGCCGTGGGGGTCGACCTGTGCGTCGCCGGTGGCCGGACGTACCTCCGTTGTCGGATCAGCTGTCGGACTGATGGGGCTCATCGAGGACTCCTTCGTCGTTGCTGGTTCGTCGTGCAGCCGTTCGACCCCTGGCCGGGCTTGCCGCTGCTTCGGGGCCCCGCGGTGTCGTGGGAGGAAACCCCGTTGCCACGGTCTCGGTTGCAGGCACGACAGCGGGCGCGCGAGTGCGGCCCGGATCTGCACTCGTAATCTTGCGGGGTGCCGCCCGAGCTCCGTATAGAGATCGTCCCCTTCGATCACCCTGACGCCGCTGCGCTGCGCGCCGCCCAGCGCGCGGAGCTCGCCCTCCGGTACGGCACGCCCGACAGCGAGCCCGGCCCCGCCCCGACGGCCGCGGACACCGTGGTGTTCCTGCTGGCCCGCGAGGCGCAGGGCCGCGCGGTCGGGTGCGGCGCGCTGCGGGAGCTGGGCGGGGGCCTCGGTGAGGTGAAGCGGATGTATGTCGTGCCGGAGCGGAGGCGGTCGGGTGTCGCGGCCGCGGTGCTGGCTGCGCTGGAGGCGGAGGCCGGCGCACGGGGGTGGACGCACCTGCAGCTGGAGACGGGAACGCTGCAACCCGATGCCATCGCGTTCTACGAGCGGCACGGCTACCGGCGGATCGAGAGCTATGGCCCGTATGTGGGTGAGCCGCTCTCGGTCTGCTACGAGCGCCCGCTCGCCGGGCGCGCCGCCCTCGCGGCGGGTGAACCGCCCCTGGTCCGCGCGGATCAGGGGCGGTAGGAGCGGTGATCCGAGAGACGCGGACAGCGATGGCTCAGCAGGTCAACACGATCCTGGTCGATTTCGAGGACGGCGCCCGCGCCGACGAGACCGTTGATTTCGGTCTCGACGGCAGGCAGTACGAGGTCGACCTCTCGCGTGCCGACGCCGAAGGTCTGCGGCAATCTTCGATCCCCTCGCGGCCGCACGATCTCGGACAGGTCGGGCGGCTGGACGTGCCGGAGAGCGGCGTCGTAACCGAGCGCGGCACCCCAGTTCTGCTGCAGCACGCTGACGGGCATCCGTAGCGTTCGGCCGACCGGCGCCCGGCCGAGCACGGAGCGCTGCCCGAGCAGGTGGGGACCGGAGGTCGTCGATCGCCGGGATCCCCGGCGGCCCGGTGGTGTGGTGCCTGACCTCCGGATCCGGACGTGACCTCGGTTCGGCGGCTCGAAGGGGACGCGCATGTCCGAGTTCGGGCCGCTGCTCGCCCTGCTCGGTGTGAGCGTGTGCCACGACGACCCCAGCGGACCGTCCTGGCCGTGCCGCGCACGTCGAAGCAGTACATGCCACCGTCCCTGGGGAGCGGATTGGTGGCTCGCATTTTTCCGCGCGGAACCGACATCGGGTGGGAGCGGTCGACTCGATGCAGCTACTCCGGGTGTCCGCCCTGAGCGCCCGCTGCGTGAACCATGATCCCGGAAACCCGGACTCAGCCCACGTTTCGGGGGTCCGTGGAACCGCGTCAGCGCCGGCCGCCACGGACACGGCCACGGCCACCGATCCGACTCGGCCGATCGTGCCGGATCGTCACTCCTTTGGCCGCCGAACGGGCCCCGCTCAGCGGACAGCAATACAGCGAGGTGGCGACTAGAGGTGGTGGGGGCCGTTAACCCACGGGCGGGACGGGGGCGGCCTGCGAGGTGCCGAGGATGCCCTATCTCGGCGCCCGCCTGCCGAGCCCGCGCTCACGATCACTGAGCCAGTCGGTGACTCGCACCAGCACGCCGATCACGCCGATCAACATGATCACGAGACCGACCAGATACAGATCGTTTTCCACGAGACCGAGGGCACCGATGCCGACACCCAACCAGAACACCGTCGCCGCTGCGATCATCAGACCGACACCTCCGGCTTCTGCGGTAGCGCCCCCGGTTTGCAGTATGCGCGCCGGACGGGCTTGCAGGGTCGTCACACGACCCGCGCCGCCACCGACCCCGGGGCCGGTGCCGTGATCTCCTCCGCCCTCGTCCTGGCCGACGGCACCGTGCCGGCGCGCAGCCAGATGGGGGCGTCCCTAGGCTTCCACATCATCTTCGCCTGCTTCGGCATCGCCTTCCCGGCCGTCGTCCTGATAGCCCACTGGACGGGACTGCGGCGGGGCGATGCGGTGGCCCTGCTGCTGGCGCGGCGGTGGTCGAAGGTGATGGCCGTGATCTTCGCGGTGGGCGCGGTGTCGGGCACCGTGCTGTCCTACGAGCTGGGGCTACTGTGGCCCGGCTTGATGGGGCGCTTCGGTGCCGCCTTCCGAATCCCGTTCAGCCTCGAAGGGATCTGGTTCTTCGTCGAGGCCATCTTCACCGCGATCTACCTCTACGGCTGGCGAGCACTCCCGCCCTGGCTGCACTGGTGGAGCGGGGTGCCGATAGCGGTGACCGGGCTCCTCGGGGCATGGGCGGTGGTGGCCGCGAACTCGTGGATGAACCAGCCCGGCGGCTTCACGTTGACCGACGGGCGGATCACCTCCGTCGACCCGTGGGCGGTGATATTCAACGGCGCCTCCGGCTACGAGGTGCCGCACATGATCCTGGCGGCGTACATGGTCGCCGGCTTCCTGACGGCGGGCGTGTACGCGGTGGGGATGCTGCGCGGCCGGTGGGATCGCTATCACCGGCTCGGTTTCCTGATTCCGTTCGCGGTGGGCGCGGCCGCGGCACCCGTCCAGTTCGTGGTCGGCGACATCGCGGCCAGAATGGTCGCCTCCCAGCAACCGCTGAAGTTCGCGGCGATGGAGCTGGTCGACCGCACCCAGAACCACGCCACCGAGTGGCTCGGCGGGATCTACTACAACGGGCAGGTCTACTTCGGCGTCGGGATTCCCGACCTGGATTCCATTCTCGTCGGCTTCTCCCCGAGCACCACGGTGATCGGCTGGGACAGCGCTCCGCCGGAGCTGCGGCCGCCGTTGCCCAACCTGATCCATCTGGCCTTCGACGGGATGGTGGCCATCGGGACGGCGCTGGTCGTGTTCGGGGCATGGCAGGCGTGGGTCTGGTGGTTTCACCGGGAGATTCCGCGGACGCGCTGGTTCCTGGTTCCCGCTGCCCTTGCGGGAGTGGGGGCGGTGCTGGCGATGGAGTTCGGCTGGCTCGTCACCGAGGTCGGGCGGCAACCATGGGTCGTCTACGGCGTACTGCTGACCCGCGATGCCGTCACCCCGGCGGGCGGGGTGACCATCACCCTGGCCGTGACACTCGTGATCTACCTGGTGCTCACCGGCGGGTGCATCCTGGTGCCCTGGTTGATGGGCCGTCGGTGGCGAGCGGAGGGGGATCCCCGGCTCGTGGAGGACCAGGCCACGCCGTACGGACCGCCGACGGAGCCGGTGCGGGAGGTTCGATCGTGAGCCCGCCGCCGGAACTGATCGCGGTCGCGGTCGTCCTCTTGGCGGTCATCGCCGCCTACGCCCTGTTCTCCGGCGCCGACTTCGGTGGCGGCATCTGGGACCTGCTGGCCGGCGGCGCGAGACACGGGGCGGTGCCGCGCGCCGCCATCGATGCCTCGGTGACGCCGGTCTGGGAGGGCAACCACGTCTGGATCATCTTCGGGCTCGTGATCATGTGGACCGCCTTCCCACCCGCCTTCGCGGCCATCATGACGGCGCTGTTCACCCCCCTCGCCCTGTCCCTGCTCGGGATCTTCCTCCGCGGCGTCGGCTTCGCCTTCCGGCACGAGGCCGAGCGGCTGCACATGCAGCGGCTCAACGGAGCGCTGTTCGCCGCATCCTCACTGATTGCGCCGTTCTTCCTCGGGACGGTCATCGGGGCGGTGGCGACGGGAGCGGTCCCGGCAGCGCCGTCCGGGCAGGTCCCCAGCGCCTGGACAAGCCCCACAGCCCTCGTCACCGGAGCGCTCTTCGTCGCCACGTGTGCCTACATCGCGGCGATCTACCTCGTGGCCGACTCCGCACGGCGCAAGCAGCCCGAGATGGTGCGCTACTTCTCGTACCGGGCGATCGCCGCCGGCGTGCTCAGCGGCGTGCTGGCAGCGGTCAACCTCCTGCTGATGCGCACAAGCTCGCCCTACATCTTCGACCGGCTCGTCGGCCCGGCGCTCCCGCTCGTCGTCGTGTCGGTCGTGGCGGGGATCGCCGCGCTCGTCCTGGTCGTCCTGCGGCGCATCCAGTCGATGCGGATCGCCGCGGGCCTCGCGGTGGCCGCGGTCGTGGCGGGCTGGGGATGGGCCCAGTACCCGTGGTTGCTGCCCGGCTCGCTGACCCTGCAGGCCGGCAGCGCACCGTCAGCGACCCTGTGGGCCGAGCTGGCCGTCGCGGGTCTGGCCGTGCTGTTCGTGCTGCCCGCCTTCGCCTGGCTCTACTGGCTGCAGCAGCACGGGCGGCTGCAGGAGCCGACCGACAGCGTCCGGCTCGACGCGGCCGCGGGGAGCCCCGTCGAGGAGACGGCGGCCCCGAACCGTGCGCCCGCCCCTGTACAGAGCGAGCACCGGATCATCGCTGGTGTTCTGATCGCCTCCGTCGCTGCCGGGCTGGCCCGGCAAGCTCTGGAATACTGGAGAAGTCGCCGCCGGTGAGCCACGGCGGCCTCGGTCGTTCATGTGTCTTTCCTGGCCAGTGGCGTCTTACGGGTCCAGTGTCGTGCAACGATGTCCGTTGACCTGGGCGGCGGTTTCCTCGGCGGTCTTGGTCCAGAGGAAGCTGTGGCAGCGGTCCTCCCAGCCGTCGATGACCACCCGATCGCGGCTGACCGCGGTGGCCGGAATGCGGTCCGGAGGGGTCGTCGTCTTGGCTGGGTCATTCCGTCCTCGGTGGGCTGGGGGGCGGGGCGGGGAGGCGGGTGGCCGCGCGCAGCGTCTCGGCCAGTCGTCGCCGGTGCCTGTCGATGTCGCGCGGGGTCACGCCGTCCACCGCGGCCCGTGCGAAGTCGTCGGTGACCACTCGCAGTGCCGCGTTCACCGTCGCTGCCAGCACACGCACCTCGGGAGCATCCGCGGGCAGCCCCGTCCGGGGACCGAGGACCTCGGCGATGGTTGGTTCGGCGTGTTCCTGCAGTACCAGCCATACCGCGCGCAGCGCCGGGACGTCGTGGGTCATCCGCACCACCGCGAGGACCGCGTCCATGTCGGCGGATGAGGACTCCGGGACGAACGTGTAGGCGGCCCGGAGGTGCTCGGCGAGCTCGACACCGGGCGGCCAGGAGCGCAGGACCGCCCGGAATCCGTCGAGCGCCTGGGTGAGTAGCGGCTCCACGCAGCTCTCCTTGGTGCGGAACAGCCGCCACAGCGTCCGCTCGGACACCCCGCATGCCCGCGCGATCTCCGCTCCGGACGTGTCGGCGATACCGTGCGCCCGGAACAGCCGTACCGCCTGGCGGGAGATCTCCAGCTGTTGTCGGCGGCGCCCCTGCTCGCTGGCCGGCGGGCGCCCGCGCCGCACGGCCTCCTGTTCCTGCGCCACGCCTGCCCCTCGGATCCGGGTGTTCACGACGAAGGAACCCTAAACGGTCGCCTTTCTGGCAGTTACTGCCAGGAAATCGTACGGTGGGGCCACCACCACGACAGGAGGACGACCGATGACCCTTGCCGCCGAACGTCCGCAGCTGCCGTTCGCCCGTCCCAACCTGCTCGAGCTCGCGCCGTTCTACGAGGTCCTGCGCCGCGAGGCCCCGATCGCGCCGGTGACCACACCGGCCGGTGACCCGGCGTGGCTGGTGACCCGATTCGCCGAAGTCCGGGACCTGCTCGGGGACAAGCGGTTCGGTCGCTCGCACCCGGAGCCCGAGCGAGCGTCCCGGATCAGCACCGCCGCCGTGCAGGACGGGCCGACCGGTGACTACGAGTCCGAGGAGGCCGACCACACGCGGATGCGCCGGTTGTTGACGCCGGCGTTCTCCGCCAAGCGGATGCGGCTGCTTTTCGGGCACGTCCAGGAGCTGGTGGACGGCTACGTCGACCGGATGATCGCCGCCCATGAGTCTGCGCCGGACGGGGTCGTCGACCTCCATGCGCACCTGGCCTTCCCACTGCCGGTGGCGGTGATCTGCCGGCTGCTCGGCGTGCCGGAGGCCGATCGCGAGCACTTCCGCTCACTGTCGGATCGGATGGCCAGCTTCTCCGGCCAGGACGCGCACGATGCCCGCGAGGAGTTCGGCCGCTACATGGCGGGCCTGGCCGAGGGCAAGCGCGCCGAGCCGGGTGAGGACGTGATCACCGACCTGGTGCGGGCGCAGGCCGAGGACGCGAGTTTCGGCTATCTGGAGATGGTCCGGCTCTGTGTCGGCCTGCTGTTCGCGGGACACGAGACGACGGTCAACCGGATCGGGCTGGGCACGCTGTTCCTGCTGACCCGCCGCGATCAGTGGGAGGCGCTGGTCGCCGATCCGGACGGCCGGGTCGACGCGGTCATCGAGGAGATCATGCGGCTCGGTGCGCCGGGTGACCTCGGGCTGCTGCGGTACGCGCACGACGACGTCGAGATGGCCGGGGTGACCATTCGACGCGGGGACGCGCTGATCCTGTCAATCAACTCCGCGAACCGGGACGCGTCGGTCTTCGCCGACGCCGAGACGTTCGATCCGGACCGCGTCGAGCGCGGGCACGTCGGCTTCGGCCATGGAGCGCACTTCTGCATCGGCGCCAGCCTGGCCCGTACCGAGCTGCGAGCCGTGTTCGCCACCCTCGCCCGGCGCCTGCCCGAGCTGCGCCTCGCGGTCGGGCTGGACGAGCTCGACGTCCGGACAGACCACCTCACCGGCGGCGTGCGCAGCTTGCCCGTCGCCTGGTGACCTGCCGCCATCCACCATCAAAGGAGGAGACACCGATGAAGGTCGAGGTCGACCAGGAGGGGTGCGTCGGGTCGGGGCAGTGCGCGCTCACCGCGCCCGACGTGTTCGACCAGCGTGACGAGGACGCGATCGTCGAGCTGCTGGACGAGACGCCGCCGCGCGAGCAGTGGCAGGCCACCCGGAACGCCGCGGCGGGCTGCCCCGCCGCCGCAATCACCGTGCGGGACGACGAGGGATCCTGACCGGGCTCCGATGAGTCCCACCACCGCCGCGGCAGCGGCCGGACGCCGCGCCACCGAGCACACGCGCCAGCTCGCCGAGCTGCACCGCCAACTCGGCGCGGCCGATCACGAGCTCGAGGTCCTCCGCCCGGGCTCGGCCGTCGTGCCTGCCGTTGCCGACCGGGGGTGACCTGAGTCGCCACTCATGTCTGAGCCGGGAAATCGGCTGCGTGCCTCGCGGATCAGTTGGCGGCTGCGTCCGACGCCGCAGGGGTCGGGTGCGATCAGCCTCGCTCGTCAGGCAAGCAACTTTGCGTCGATGGTCCGCTGAGGGAGGAGGTACAGGATGCTCCGTGATGAGGACCAGGAACGCCGCCGGTCCCCGCGCACCGCCTGGACCAAGAACGTGGCTCGCGCGACCCCGGTGAAGTCACCGTCCGTGGCCGCGGCGCCCGAGCCGTGCGTGAACCCGTCGTAGTCACGGGCGGTGACCTCGTCGCAGATGAGCCGGTAGGTGCCGACGCCACCCGTGTAGGGGCAGAGGTGGCGCGGCCTGCCCGGGATGTTCGCGCCGACCCACCAGGAGTTGGCTCTCGGCAGCAGCGTCATCTGAGTGATCTCGTTGTGGTGGTCGACCCAGTCGTCCTCTGCCGCAGGGAGTGGCACCGGCATGTTGTTCAGCACGGACGGCCTCTGTGGCCCGGTGATCATGAACAGGTTCGGGAAGCCGTGGGTGGCGATGCCGAGGTAGGTGCGTGGCCCCTGCGCCCAGGCCTGCAGCGTGACCGGTCGAATTGCTCGGCGAGAATACTCGCTACCGCGCCGCCATACCGATCTCGGGAGCCAACGCGGTCAAGATGGGCAGCCGATCCGCAATCGGGACTGCATTCACGACCAGGTGTGAGGCGCCGGCGTTCAGCTGGGTGCGCAGCTGCTTGGCTGCCCTCGCAGCGTCACCCTGCGCCACCAGGGCGTCGATCAGCGCATCGCTACCTCGATCGGCCCGGTCGTCTTCGCCGAAGCCCATTCGGGTCAGGTTGGCACGGTAGTTCGCCAGCCCCAAGTTGACCTGGATGGCATCACGACCAGCGGCGCGGGTGCTGGTCGGGTCGCCGAGGGCCACAGTGTGCTCCACCGCCAGCAGCGCGTCCGGGCCGATCAGCTCGCGTGCCTGCCTGGTGTACGCCGGCGTCACCAGAAACGAGTGTGCCCCGGCGGACCGCTCGACGGCCAGCTTCAGCACCCTCGGGCCGAGCGCGGCCAGCGCCCTCCGCTGCTTCGGCACGCCACGCTCGTCCAACACGTCCAGGTAGCCGACCAGCGCCTGGTACGGCGAGCGGAAGTCGGTCCCGAACTCCCGGTGCCCCACGCCGATACCAAGCAGGAACCGCCCGGGGTAGGCCGCCTCAAGCCGGTGGTAGGTATCCGCCACGGCTCGCGCTTCGACATGCCAGATTTTCACGACGCCGGTGGCCACGGCGAGCGTCTCGGTCGCCGCGAGCACCCGCTCCACGATGGTGAGGCGCGACCTCTACCTCGAGATCAGGCCTACGTGCAGCCGTCAGCTCGGCAAGAGAGAAGACGAGCATGACCGATAACATGATCACGACCGTCCATGGCGACGGTGAGACCGCCCCGGCGGGAGAGCCGGCGCCGCCGCTGTCAGCGGAGTACATCGCGATCGTCGAGCGCCTGCTGCCGGTCAACCCGCTCACAGTGGGGGTGGGAGCGATCGGCTCAGCCACCGGTGCGCTGACATGGCTGTGGAAGCCGGCGCAGTTGCGCCGCGCTCTCCGCTACACAGGTCCTGTGCTGCCGCTGCTCGCCGAGGCCGCCGGTGTCGGCGGTGCAGGCCAGTTGCTCCTGGCCGTGACACTGCGGCTCGCCGAGCGCGCCCTCCTGGACTCCGACGAGAACAGCGAGCGACTCGACTGACGATCCTCCGGCTGGCCGGATCCGTCCGCCGGGCAGACCGGTGCCCCGCTGCGCACGACGGTGCCGCACACCGCGGGTCGGTGCGCCTCCCTCGTCGCATGGAACGCCATGCGGCCCGTCGCCGGGTCGAGGCCGGCGGAGGTTCACCGGCGGTGCCCCGACCGGCGCGGAACGCCGGTAGGCCGAGGACGACGGAAGACCTGCCGCAGCCTCCGGACGTCAGAGGCCGCGGACCCGCCGCACGTCGATGCGCACCGGCACGGAGTAGGTCGACGCGAAGTTCTCCGGGTCCTGCCAGCCCTCCCTGATCCGCTCGCCGTACTTCGCGAGGTAGTCCGGGTTCCGGTCCACGGGGGGATCCTCGGTGCCCACACGCGCCGTCCCGGTCAGCACGACCACGTCCCCTCCGAGGGGGCTGCAGTTCAGGTGCAGCGCCACCCGCGGGCGTTCCCGCAGATGGGAGAGCCGCTTCGCGTCGTGCTGGCTGTAGACCAGCACCGTCTCCGAGGTGGGGTCCCAGAGGAACCACACCGGTGCCGGCTGCGGGGTCCCCGCGCCGTCGACGACGGTGAACCACACGACGCGGTCGTCGGCGAGGCGGCGGGCGACCCGCGCACCGAACTCGGTACCGGGGTCCGGCAGGACGGTCATGTCTCCTCCTGGGGTCGACCGGCCGATGGGGACCCCGGGGGTGTTCCCCGAACGCACGAACGGAATCCCGCGGCGCGTGTGCATGCCGGAGTCGCCTCGCCGGCCCGCCGCCAACGGCCGGATCCACAAGGCCGACAAGGTCGTGTCCATGCTGGAGCGCGAGGCCGTCAAGGAGGGCGAGCCCCTCCCCGAGCCGGTCGTCCGGCCCGTCGGTCCGAAGGCCACCGCCGAGTCCGACCGGCGGGAGCTGTTCCAGGGCGTGAAGCGCTCGTCCGCGAGTAAGGCAGGCCCGGGCAGGATGCCCGCCCGATCCGGTGGCGGGTCGCCCGGGCCCACCGGGGTCGCTCACCAGGCGCCGGCGACCTGGTGGGTCGTGGCGTTGAGCCGGTTCCACAGGTTGACGTGCGCGATCGAGAGGATCAACGCGCCGAGCTGCTGCTCGTCGAAGTGGGCGGCGGCCTCCTCGAACACCTCGTCGGGCACCGGGTCCGAGCGGTCCGCGAGCCGGGTGACGGCCTCGGCGAGGGCCAGCGGCGCGTTCCTCGTCGCTGAAGAACGGCGCGTCCCGGAAACCGGCCACGGTGTCGATCTTCTCGTCCGGCTCGCCGGCCTTGCGCAGGTCGCGGGCGTGCATGTGCACGCAGACTCCGCAGCCGTTGATCTGGCTCGCCCGGAGGTGGACGAGCTGCAGTGTGGTCTCCGGGATGCCGGTGGCGCGCTCGGCCGCGCCGAGGGCCATCAGGGCCTGCATCGCGCCGGGGACGACCTGGGCCGGGTTCTTCATCCGTGCGTTCATCATCGCTCCTGTTCCGCCGTCACATCGGCGGGTTCTCGTGGGTCACCACCTCGGACACGCGGGAACGGAAGGATGTGACAGGTGGATCCGAACAGTGGGATCGGCGGAGTGGTCGGTGGGGACCTCGGCGGGGCGTTCGAGGAGCACCGGGCGCACCTGCGCCAGGTCGCGGACCGGGTGCTGGGGTCTCTGAGCGAGGCCGACGATGCGGTGCAGGAGGCGTGGCTGCGGCTGCAGCGGGCGGACACCGCCGAGGTGGAGAACCTGCGGGCCTGGCTCACGACCGTCGTCGCCCGGGTGGCGCTCAACCAGCTGCGGTCGCGGCGGACCCGGCGCGAGGAGCCGTTCCCCGAGCACCTGCCCGATCCCGTCGTGAGCCGTGACGACGGGGGCGACCCCGAGTACGCGGCCGAGCTCGCCGATTCGGTGGGCCTGGCCCTGCTCGTCGTGCTGGAGACCCTGGCCCCCGACGAGCGGCTGGCGTTCGTGCTGCACGACATGTTCGCGCTGCCGTTCGACGACATCGCCCCGCTGGTCGACCGCACCCCGGCCGCGGCTCGGCAGCTCGCGAGCCGGGCGCGACGGCGGGTCCGTGGCGTCGAACCCGGCCGCGGTGACCGGGCCGCACGGCGCGAGGTCGTCGACGCCTTCCTCGCAGCGGCCCGCGAGGGTGACATCGAGGGCGTGGTGGACAGGCGGATCGTGGAGATCGACATCTTCACCGACCAGGAGCGTCTCGCCCGCCTCGACCCGGCGCTCTGGGCACGCTGAGGCTCGCTGCGATCACCCCGCGATGGCGACGGCGGCCCCGGCGGGCAGCCACCGCACCCGGTCCCCGCAGGTCGACGGGGCCGCGGCGAACGCCCCTTCACCTCCTCCCGGCCCTGCCGCACGTGCGCGGCGCGCTGCGACTCGACCCGACCGCCGCGGCCAGGTCGACGGCGGACGGGTTCGGCGTTCGATCGGCTCTCCGACGGGGGCGGTGTGGGGCGCAGGACGTCATTCGAGCGTGCCCGGGCCCATGCCCTTGACGTCCTCGTAGGTCGTCTCGCCGGGCCCCGGGGCGGGCGCGTACAGCAGGCGGACCACGCCCGTGGGGAACGTCTCGGACTTCAGCAGGCGCAGGGGGTACCGGGCGTTCCCCTCGTCGAAGAGTCGCTTGCCACTGCGCGCCGCCACGGGGTGCACCAGCAAGCGCAGCTCGTCGATGAGTCCGGCCGCCAGGAGCTGCTGAACCACGGAGATGGAGCCGGGGATCAGGATGCTCTGAACGCCGGGGTCGGTCTTGAGCGCGGTCACGGCCTCGACGAGGTCGCCTTCGATCAGCTCGGAGTTGCGCCACGTGAAGTCCAGCGGCGTGCGCGAGGCGACGATCTTGCGACGGTCCCCGAGCGACTTCGCGAACGCGGCGTCGTCCTCGCCTGCGGATTCGCGGTCGGGCCAGGCACCGGCGAAGCTGTCATAGGTGACGCGGCCGAGCAGTAGGACATCGGCCGCGGTGTAGTCCTCGTCGACGGCGCGACCCATGTTCTCGTCGAAGTACGGGAAGTGCCAGTCCTCGGCGATCTCGGCCACGCCGTCGAGGGAGAGGAAGAGGGTGGAGACGATGTTCGCCATCGCGGTGGTCCCTTCGGTGACGTTGTGTGGTTACCAGGTAGACCGCCGCCAGCGGGAAACTCATCGGTCCGTCGGGGGCGACTGCCGCACAGTGGGCGGAGACGGTGGTACCGGACCGAGCAGCGCGCTGCTCCTGCGTGGAAGCGTTCATGGGCTACTCGGTATCAGTAGGCCCGGCCGATCAGCACGGTGTGCCGGGCGGGCAGGCCGGTGATCAGACAGGTGGGTGCGGGCGGGTCGGCGTCGACGATGCAGCGGATCGTGGCGCTGCTGTCCTCGCGGAGGGCCTGCTCCGACTCCTCGGTGCCGGACCAGGCGGCGAGGAACAGCCCTCCGTCGCCGACGCGCTGCGTGAACTCGTCGAAGTCGGTGACCGGGTAGGTGTGCTCTTCGCGGAAGGTGCGCGACGCCGCGAACAGCACCTGCTGGATCTCGTCGAGGAGGCTCGCGGCGGCGCGTGCGGCGCCGTCCAGCGGAACGGAGCTCTTGCTGCGGTTGTCGCGGCGGACCAGAGTGGCCCGGCCGGAGGCCAGCTCCCGCGCGCCCAGCTCGATCCGGACGGGGACGCCCTTCAGCTCCCAGTCGACGGAGCGGCGTCCGAACGAGGTGTGGGTGCGGGCGTCGAGGTGCGTGCGGACGCCGGCGACGCGCAGCTCCGCCTCGATACGCTCGGCCGCCTCGGCGGCCTCGCTCTCCTCGTCCAGCAGCATGACCACCACCTGGTGCGGCGCGATCGCCGGGGGCAGGCGTAGCCCGTGATCGTCGCCGTGGACCATGATCATTCCGCCGATCATCCGGGTGGACGTGCCCCAGGAGGTGGTGGCGGCGTGGCGGCGCTCGCCGTCGGCGGCCAGGTACCGGATGTCGAAGGCGCGCGCGAAGTTGTGGCCCAGGTTGTGGCTGGTCCCCATCTGCAGCGCCTTACCGTCGCGCATCAGGGCCTCGCAGGTGAAGGTCTGGTCGGCGCCGGCGAAGCGCTCGCCCGGCGATTTCTCTCCCACCACGACCGAGATCGCCAGCAACTCCTCCATGAACTGCCGGTAGACCTCCAGCATGCGCCGGGTTTCCTCGACCGCGTCCTCGTAGGTGACGTGGGCGGTGTGGCCCTCCTGCCAGAGGAACTCGGTGGTGCGCAGGAACAACCGGGGCCGCAGCTCCCAGCGGACCACGTTGTTCCAGAGGTTGAGCATCAGCGGTAGGTCCCGGTGGGACTGGATCCATCTGGCGAAGTAGTGGTTGATGACCGTCTCGGAGGTGGGGCGCACCACCAGCGGCTCAGCGAGCTGCTCCCCGCCACCGTGGGTGACCACGGCGAGCCCGGGGAGAAGCCCTCGACGTGCTGCTTCTCCTTCTCCAGGTAGCTCATGGGAATGAACAGCGGGAACGCAGCGTTGTGGGCGCCGGTCGACTTGATCCGCCGGTCCATGTCGGCCTGCATGGCTCCCAGATCGCGTAGCCCCACGGCCGGATGACCATGGTCCCTCGCGCCGGACCGTTCTCGGCCAGCTCGGCGCGAGCAACGACGTCCTGATACCAGGCGGGGAAGTTCTCCGCCTGCGGGGTGAGTACGGCCTTGGCCACGGTGCTGCCTCTTCTTGCGTGCCGGTGGCACGTCGGAAAGCGGGCGAGCTGACAGCAGAGACGGTAGCCGAGCGAGCAAACCGTTATCCGGACGAAGACGCGCCGAGCTGCTGCACCGAGGGCGCGGCTCGGCCCGTTGATCGCCGGCGGACCCGGAGGGCGCTCGCCGACAGGGTCGAGGCGACCGAGCGACAGCGAATCATGAGACCAGGTCCAACGGCCGGGTGCCGCTACAGTGTCGGGCGGGAAACGCCTGGCTGCGCCGGGGTCGACGATGCTGAAGGCGGCGCCTGCTTTTTCGTCCGGTCCATCCGCGGCGGCACGCCATCATGCTGTGCCGGAACCGTGCACGATCCGCGCTGACGAGGGAGCACCCCATGGCCGCCTCACTGCCGTCGCCCTCTTCCCGGCAGCCGAACCCGGCGAGACACGTCGAGTCCTTGATGCGACAGATCCCGGAACCCCTCACGGAGCTCGGGTTCCGAGGGCACGACGTCCTGGCGGCGGACGGGACCAGCACGTTCGTCGTGCGTGGCGGGACCGGTCGGCCGGTTGTCCTGTTGCACGGATACCCACAGGACTGGACCGTCTGGTCGGGAGTCATGGCGGATCTCGTCGACACCTACGACGTGGTGGTGCCGGTGTTGCCAGGTATCGGCGCCTCACAGAGCTGGCCCGGCGGATCGTCCACCCCCGCGCTCGCCGACTGGCTTGCGAGCGTCATGACCATCTCCGGGATCGCCGGGCCGGTGACGGTCGTCGGCCACGACGTGGGCGCGTGGGTCGCCGCGGCATTCGCGGCCGCCCGCCCGCAGCAACTGACCGAACTGATGCTGATCGACGCCTTTCTTCCCGGTATCAGCGACCCGGCGGCACTCGCGCTCCGGCCGGACAGTCCCCTCTGGCACATGCACCTCCATGCTCATACCGACGCTGCGAGGGTTCTCATAGCCGGACAGTTGCGCGCTTTCCTCGCCTGGTTCCTGCGATCGAAGAGCGGCACACCCGATATCTTCCCCGACAGCCGCATCGACTATTTCGCGGCGGTATACGGCGAGACGGATGTTCTCGATGCAGCGTTCGGCTTTTACCATGCACTGGCCGAGTCCATCGACGCCGTTCGGGCCACGGTGGCAGCGTCGAGCTTCGACCGGGAGGTGTTCGTGGTCAGTGGTGAGACCGGTCGCGGCCAGCAGATGATCGACGAGGTGGCGGCACTCTGGCCGAACGTGGATGGTCGTGTGCTGGCTGGATGCGGACATTACCTACCGGAGGAGGCGCCGGCCACGATCGCCGGCCTCATCCGATCGTTGGTCATCGGGGCTGATCGAGCCGACCCGACCCAGGGCCACTCGGGCTGACGGAGTTTCGGCCCGGGCCCGACAAGCCGAGCCCTGCCGTGGTCGGCCGAGATTCCCTTCTCGCCGACGGCTCACCCGACCAGCGCGACGGCCCGCGTCGGCCCGCCGTGCGCACCCTGCAGCTTGAGCGGGAACCCGACGAACGTGAACCGGGTATTCACGACCTTGTCCAGGTTGGCCAGGTTCTCGTAGTGCGTGATGTGCTCGCGGCGGCACATCATGTGGCACGGGTAGCTCGTGCTCGCCGGGTTGTCGGGCGTCGGGCTGTCGACGCCGAACGTCTTGATCCCCCGCTCCACGATCCACTCGCTGGCCGACGCGCCGAGCCCGGCGAACTCACTGAGGTAGCGCTTGTCGCCGTTGTACCTGTTCCATGTGGCGGTGTGGAACAGCACGATGTCGCCGCGCTGCACGTCCACAGGGGAGGCGTCGACGACCCGGTCGAGGTCCTCGGCGGTGATGTCGGTCTGGGGCTTGAACTCCGTGACGTCGAGGCACACGGCGGTGCCGTAGAACAGCTCCAGCGACATCTTCTCGATCGTCTCCGCGGAGGGGTCCGGGTCGAGGTGGGAGAAGGAGTCGACGTGCGTCGGCCCGTTGTCGTTGAGCATGAACCCGGTGGTCTGGAACGAGAACCCGCTGTCGAAGCGCGGAGCCGTCTCCTCGTGCGTGGCGTGGTCGAACTGCACGGTCTTGAGGTGCCCCGGGTAGACCTTCATGCCCTCGTAGATGTCCTGCGAGAGGTCGATCAGCTGCATGTCCACTCCTAATACATCACGACGCCTGCGGTCACGTTCAGGTCCTCGCCGGTGATCGCCGCCGCGGCGTCGGAGGCGAGGTACGCGCACGCAGCGGCCACCTCCCTCGCCTCGACGAGCCGGCCCAGCGGCGACGACCCGGTGAAGCCGGCGAGCGCCTCGGCCTCGCTGATGCCGTGTGCGGCCGCCTGGCGGGCGATCACGTCGTCGATGCGAGGGCCGGCGACCGCGCCCGGGCAGACGGAGTTGACACGGATCCCGTGCGGCCCCAGCTCCAGCGCGAGCGTCCGCACCAGGCCGATCACGCCCATCTTCGCGGCCGCGTAGGGCGTGCGGCCGTGCAGCGGACGCTTGCCCGTCATCGACGAGACCGCGATCAGGCTGCCCGCCCCCGCCGCGATCAGCGCGGGGACGAACGCACGGAAGGTGAGGAACACGCCGTCGAGGTCGGTGGCGACGCAGTCGCGCCAGTCGGCGAGCGCGATCTCGTGCAGCGGTGCGGTCGGCCCGGCGATCCCGGCGTTGGCGACGACGGTGTGCACGGGGCCGAGCTCGCGCGCGGCGTCCGCCATGGCCGCCACCGACGCCTCGTCGCGGACGTCGCAGGCCAGCGCGAGCGCCCTGCCGCCGCCTGCTTCGACGTCGTCGACCGTCTCCTTCAGCGTCGCGGGGTCCCGCGCCGTGACGGCTACGGCGAATCCCGCGGCACCGAGCGCGACGGCGACGGCGCGCCCGATACCGCGGTTGGCCCCGGTGACGACGGCGACGCGCACCGTCACCCCGACCCGCGAGCGGACCCGGCGGCGCGGATGGCCGCGCGCAGGCGGTCCGGGGTGATCGGCAGCTCCGTCACGCGGACGCCCAGGTGCGCCAGCGCGTCGTTGACCGCCACGTTGATCGCTGCCGGCGCCATCATCCGGCCGCCCTCGCCACCGCCCTTGATGCCGTGCAGCGTGTACGGCGACGGGGTCTCGTGGTGGCCGATCTTCAGCTCCGGCACCTCCATCGCCGACGGGATGAGGTAGTCGAGGTAGCTGGACGTGAGCAGCTGCCCGTCGTCGTCGTAGACGAACTCCTCGTAGAGCGCCGTCCCGATGCCCTGCGCGGTGCCGCCGACGATGTGGCCGGCCAAGGAGCGTGGGTTCACCAGCGTGCCGCAGTCGTGCACGGCCGCGTAGGCGAGGAACGAGACAGCACCCGTCTCGATGTCGACCTCCACCACGGGCACGTGACAGGCGTGGCCCATGAACGGGTAGAAGACGCCGAGATCCTTGCGGTCGGCCGAGGGCATCGTGGTGTACGGGTGGTCGAAGACCTTGGATTCCTCCAGCCCGGACTCCATGTCCTCGGGGAAGCTGTGCTTGAACAGGTGGAGCATGATCGCGATGTCGGCGAGCGTCTTGCGCTGCTCGGGCACGCCCTTGACCTGGTAGCCGCCGTCGACCCACTCCAGGTCGTCCGGATCGGCCTCCATCAGGTGCGCGGCCGCGCGCAGCGCCTTGGCCTTGATCTTCGCCGTGGCGCCCTCGACCGCGCCGGCGAGCATCACCGTCGTGCGCGAACCGCCCGGACCCGTCGCCGGCAGGCCGTTCTTGCTGCCCTGGTAGACGATCGACACCGAGTGCGGGTCGCAGTCGAACTCCTCCGCCACGAGCTGGGCCACCATCGTCTCCGGCGAGTTGCCCCAGAACGCGCACGAGTAGAGCGTGGCGGTGATCCCGCCGGTAGCGTCCACCTTGAGGGTCACGCTCTCCGGCATCGACGTCACCGGCGCCCCGGGCTCGTCGAACCAGAACCAGAACTCCGTGGCCGAGAAGACCGACCGCTCCTGCGCGGTGATCAGCCCGATGCCGATGCAGCGGCCCTGCTCACGGGCCTTCGTCTGCTCCGAGCGCCAGTGCTCGTACTGCGAGAGCTCGAGCGCCTTGTCCAGCACGGCGTCGTAGTCGCCGGAGTCGTAGACATTGCCGGTGGGGATGAAGTGCGGGAACTCGCGGATGAAGTTGCGCCGCCGGATCTCGACGGGGTCGAGGTCGAGCTCGCGAGCGGCCTTGTCCACCATCTGCTCGAGCATCCAGTTGTTCACCTCGGAGCCGAAGCCGCGATAGGCACCCTGCTGGTTCTTGTTCGTCATCGCCGCGCGCACCCGGTAGCGCACGCTCGTCATGGCGTAGGGCCCGACGACCTGCGCGAGCGCGTTGCCGTGGTGGCCGACGCCGAACTGGATGTAGGCGCCGTAGTCGTCGACGGTGTCGATGTCGATCCCGCGCAGGGTCCCGTCGCGCATCAGGGCCAGCCGCACGTCGTAGACGCGGTCGGAGCCGTGGTGGTCGCAGTTGGAGATGTTGTCGACGCGGTCCTCGAGGTACTGGACGGGCCGGCCCACCTCGCGCGAGCACATCCCGGCGATCACCGAAGGCTTGGTGGCGAACAGCTTCGAGCCGAAGCTGCCGCCGGCCGGTACGGGCCGGACGTCGAGCTTGTTGGCCGGGATCTTCAGCGTGCCGGCGACCATGAACAGGTAGCTGGTGAAGCTCAGCGAGTTGGTGTGCACGGTGAGCTCGCCGGTGGCGTGGTCGAAGTCCGCGACGGCGCCGACCGTCTCCAGCGGCTGGCCGCCCGAGCGGCGCCACCGCAACCGGTCGGTGACGATCACGTCGGCCTCGGCGAAGTCGCGCTCGACGTCGCCGAAGTCGAACGTGCGGTCGTAGGCGCAGTTGGAGCCCAGGTCGTCGTGGACGAGCGCGGCGCCGTCCTCCAGCGCCCGTTCCGGGTCGACGACGGCGGGCAGCGGCTCGTACTCCACCTCGATCAGCGCGAGCGCGTCCTCGGCGAGGTAGCGGCTGTCGGCGACCACCACGGCGACGCCCTCTCCCACGTAGCGCACCTTGTCCACCGCGAGGCAGCGCCAGGTGTGCTTGGCCGGGTCGGGCCCGAAGTCGGGAAGCGGGTCGCACAACTGCGCGGCCCGTTCGCCGGTGATCACCGTGTGGACGCCCGGCGAGGCCAGGGCCTCGACGACGTCGATTCCCGTGATCACCGCGTGCGCGTGCGGGCTGCGCAGCACGGCGGCGTGCAGCATGCCGGGCAGCGTCATGTCGCCGATGTAGCCGCCGCGCCCACGCAGGAACTTCGGGTCCTCGACGCGGCGGATCGACTGCCCGACCCACTTGCGGCCTTCCTTGTGCGTGCGGACGGGAGGCGTCGCGGGGCGATCGACGGTGGTCATGCCTGCGCTCCCGTGGTCTCGGCGGAGTCGGCCTTCATCCGCGCCGCGGCGGCGCACACGGCCTCGGTGATGAACTGGTAGCCGGTGCACCGGCAGAGGTTGCTCGCGATGCCCTCGCGGACCTCGTCGTGCGTCACGTCGGGGTTCCGCTCGACGATCTCACAGGCCCGCATGAGCATCCCGGGTGTGCAGTAGCCGCACTGCAGGCCCTGCTTGTCCCAGAACCCGTCCTGCAGCGGATGCAGCTCGGCGCCCTTCGCCAGCCCCTCGACGGTGCGGATCTCCGCACCGTCGACCTGCACCGCGAACGTCGTGCAGGAGCGGATGCTCTCGCCGTCGCGCAGCACGGTGCACGTGCCGCAGACGCCGTGCTCGCAGCCGACGTGGGTGCCGGTGAGCCCGAGCTCCTCGCGCAGCACGTCGACCAGCAGCTTGCGCGGTTCCACCGACACGGTGCTCGTACGGCCGTTGACGGTCAGGGTCACGTCGTGCTTGTCCACCGTGCCTCTGTCCACGGGACTCACCTCCGGTCCTGGGCGCGGGTCAGTGCCAGTTCGACGCCGCGTCGCAGGTAGCTGCGCGCGACGTCGGTGCGGGTCTCGGTGCCGCCGTGCACGTCTCCGGACGGCGAGAGCTCGGCGATCGCGGCGTCCGCGGCCGCGCGAACCGACGCCGCATCGGGCACCGTGCCGGTCAGCGCCCGCTCGGCGGCGGCGGCGCGCACCGGGGTGCCGGCCACCCCGCTCAGCCCGACCGACGCACGGGAGACGGCGTCGCCGTCCAGTTCGAGGACGCAGGCGACGCCGACCAGCGCGAAGGTGCCGTGGGTGCGGGCGAACTCGACGAAGGCATGCCCGCCTCTCCTGTGCGGGATCCGCACCTCGGTGAGGATCTCGCCGGGCTCGATGGCCGTCGAGAACGGGCCGCGGAAGAAGTCGGCGGCCGGGATCGTGCGCGTCCCCTGCGGGCCGGCCACGACGAGATCCGCCTCCAGCGCGAGCGCGACGGCGGGCAGCTCGGCGGCCGGGTCGGCGTGCGCGATGCTCCCGCCGACCGTGCCGCTGTTGCGGATGGGCGGGTGCGCGACGTATCCGAGCGCCTCGGCCAGCAACGGTGCGGCGAGCGCGACCTCGGGTGAGTGCTCGGCGTGCGACTGGCGGACCATCGCGCCGATCACGAGCGTGTCACCCTCGTTGCGGATCCGTGTCAGCTCCTCGATGCGTCGCAGGTCGATGAGGTGCCCCGGCTGGGCCAGCCGGAAGTTCATCAGCGGCACGAGGCTCTGTCCGCCGGCGAGCACCCGCGCCTCGTCGTCGGCGTGGGCGCCCAGCAGCTCGAGGGCCTCGGCCACGCTCGTCGGCGCGGCGTAGTGGAACGGGGGCGGTTTCACGGCGACCTCCTCGTCGTCCGGACGCCGGCGGCAGAACACGGTGCTGCCGCAGGCGCGTCGATCGTGTCGAGTCGACGGACCGGCGGGCCATGTGCAGGCCTCCAGAAGAACCGGACATGTGCTGGGTGGTTTGACAACGTGCGCGCCGCGGGCGTGGCGCTACCGGCCCTCGATGCGGACGATGTCGCGCACCGTCAGGGCGAGCTGGAGGTCCAGCCGGGTGTCGCTGCGGCGCAGGCTGCGTCCGGTGAGCTTCTCGATGCTCGCGAGCCGGTAGGCCACCGTGTTGGGGTGGACGACCAGCGTGCGGGCGGTGGCCGAGGCCGAGCAGTCCGCCGCGAGCCACACCCGCAACGTCGAGAGCAGGTCGCCGCCGCGCCGGACGTCGTGGGCCACGACGGGCCGCAGCAGGTTCCTGGCGAACCGGCGCAGCGCGTCCGGCGTGCCGTCCTCCAGGAGGAGCGCGGCCAGCCCGAGGTCGCGGACGTCGACGAGCCCGCCCGGTCGCGCGGCGCTCCGCAGCCGCACGGCGCCACGGGCCACCCGGTACGCAGGTCCGTGGTCGGTGAGCCCGACCGCGACCGGGCCGACCGCGATCGTGGCGGTCCGTTCGGGCAGGGCGTGCTCGATCTGGGCGATGATGCCGCGCAGCACGTCGTCGAGGCCGGGCCCGTCCGGGAACAGGAGGACCTGGACGTCCTCGTGCGGCCCGACGAGCGGTCGCGCGACCTGACGCGTAGCCGAATGCACGACCTCGGCCAGCCGCGGGGCAGGCCCGGGCGGGTCGAGCGCGAGCACGGCGACGACGTGCGGACGAGAGAGGTCGTGACCGAGGGCGGCCGCCCGGTCCAGCACGCCCTGCGGGTGCAGGGGGCCGCCCGGGTGGAGCAGGTCGCCGATCAGGTCACCCGACAGCCGCTCCTCGACGTCCACCAGGTACTGCTGCTTGAGCACCTCGAGCGCCACCACCAGCGCGAAGCGCTCGATCACCCGGCGCTCCACCGGTTCGGGCGCCACGCGCGGGTTGGTCACCCACAGCCGCGCGGCGAGCTCGCCGCCGACCACCACCGGCGCCACCCAGACGCCGTAGGCCTCACCGACGGGGTGCCCGATCGCCGACGCCCCCGGGCGGCCTCGGCGATCGGCGGACACCTCCACCACCTCGTTCTGGCGGGCCAGCATGTCCAGCGCCGCCCGGACCGGTCGGCGCCGGCGCGCCGCACCGTCCGGCGGTGGGTGGTAGCCGCTCTCGGGTGCTCGCGCGAGCACCTTGCCGTGGCGGTCCTCGACCGTGACCGACGCGCCGAGCGTCTCGGCCAGCGCGGTGACCAGCCCGGCCAGCCCGACCTCGTCGAGCACCAGCCGCATGAGCCTGCGGTGCTGCTGCTCGGCCCATTCCGTCGCGGCGCGGCTACGGTGCAGCTCGGCGTTCGCCCGGGAGAAGCTCGGTGATCACGTTCTGCTGGTCGCTGCGCAGCCGCGCGGTCTCCAGCGCCAGCGCGGCCTGGTCGGCGAGCAGCTCGATGAGCTCCATCTCCGGAGCGCCGAACTCCCGGGCGGCCACCGAGTAGGCGACGATCACGCCGAGGGTCCCGGAGTCGGATGCGTGCAGCGGCGCCGCGATCAGCGCCTGGTAGCCCTGCTCGGGTGCCAGGTGCCGCAGCCGCCCGAAGCGGACGGCGCTACCGACATCGGGGACGGCCACGGTGCGCCCGCCGCGGAAGGCCGCGGCGGCGGGCGAGTCCAGGTGAGGTCCCGCCGGGTGGATGAGCAACGACCCGGTGTCGCTGACCAGGGCGACGTAGTCAGGCGACAGCCCCGACGAGCCGGCCACCCGCAGGTGCTCGCGGTCGGGCTCGGCGAGCATCACCGCGCAGTACTCGAAGCCGATCAGCGCGCAGGCCTGCTCGGCGACCGTGGCGAGCACCCCGTCGAGCGGTTCCGCGGCGTTGGCGGCCCGCGCGATCTCGCCCACCACGCTCATCCACGAGCGCAGTGTCGACGGCACCTCCGGTGCACCCACCCGAGCACTGTGCCGGGGCAGGATCGGACCGGCAAGACCCTCCGGTCGTCAGCGGTGGTGTTCGGCCCGGTGCGCCGCGAGCGCGTCCAGCCAGGCCTGCGCACCGGCCGCCAGCGCTTCGCGACCGCGACCGGCGCCGGAGCAGTGAGCTGGTCCGTCAGGGGTTGGTCCTCTCTGCCGCGGCGAGCGCCTGCCGGATGGCGGCGCGGAGCAGTGCCGGTTCGTGGGCCGGATCCATCGAGGCGATCAGCGCCAGGCCCGCGCGCGAGAGGTGGCGGGCCAGCAGCATCGAGGCGGCGCCTGCGTCGCGCTCCCGGCAGAGCCGGGCGAGCTCCGCATGCTCGCGGGCGCCGAGCGTCCGGCCGCTGCCGTCCCTGCTCACGTAGATCTTGCGGTAGCGCCCGGTGTGCTCGGCCCACTGGGTCATCGACCGCAGCATGCGCTCCCCGACGTGCGCCACCAGGCGCATGTGGAAGCGGTGGTGCTGGTCCTCCCACGCATCGAAGCCCTGCGCCTCGGCGGTGGCGACCGCGTCGACCAGGCGGTCGAGCTCGTCGAGGTCGGCGGCGGAGAACCGGGGGACGCTCAGCCCGAGGGCCAGGGTCTCGTTCGACACCCGCATTGCGTAGAGGTGCTCGACCTCGTCCACCGACAGGTCCGTGACCCGGGCCCGCTGGTTGACCTCCACCTCGATCAGGCCCTCGCGCTGCAGCAGCCGGAAGGCCTCGCGCACGGGCCCGCGGCTGACCCTGTGGTCCTTCGCGATCCGCGCCTGCGACAGTTCCGCACCCGCCGACACGTCGCCGGAGAGGATGCGACCCCGCAGGTCGGCGTGGATCACGTCGGTGGCGTCGCGGGCGCCCGGGACGACCAGCCGGCCGGTGACCGCATTCTCCTGCACTCGGTGAATGCTCCCCGCCGTCGCCACCGGCGTCACCGTCCCGGGCCGTGCAGCCCGAAGATCAGCCGCGGATCACCGGGCCGGAAGGTGCCGCCGAACTGCGAGCTGTCGCCGATCTCCCGGTTGCGCTCGAGCAGCTGCGAGCCGAGCGCGAGCTGCGAGACCTCCCAGGCGGCGAGCGCTTTGGGCACGTCCCCGCCCGCGGCCTCGAGCTCCGTGGCGAGGGCCCAGCCGTCCTCCGCCGCCTTCGCCGTTCCGGCCGCGGCGTGCGGGCGGACAGCGAAGGCGGCGTCGCCGAGCAGGCAGGCCCGGCCGAACACCATGCGCGGCACCTCGATGTCGAACACCGCCTGGACGAACGGCTCCCGGATGCGGGCGGCGATCTCCGCGATCGGCGGTGCCACGAGCGCGGCGGCGAAGCCGCAGCTCGTCGACGAGCTCGTCGCGCACCGAACCCGGCGGCAGCGACACCGATCGGGGTTGCCCGTCGCGGTCGGTGAGGAACGCGGCCAGGTCGGGCTCCGCGACGTTGCGGTACCAGACCATGTTGATCAGCCGGTCGCCCACGTCGATCGCCCCGTCGGGCCCGGGGATCGGGTAGGCGAGGATGTGGCTGCCGGGCAGGACCTGATAGGTCAGCGCGTCGTGCAGGGCTTCGAACGTGGCCCCGTCGAGCTCGCGCTCGGGCACGGTGCCGCGCCACGCGACGTAGCCGGCGTAGCGCGGCGCCACGTCCGGGAGCAGCGTCGACCGGGCGTGCGAGCCGATGCCGTCGGCGCAGACCAGCAGATCGGCGTGCACCTCGTCGCCGTCGGCGAAGCGCACGCTCACGCCGCCCACCTCGTCGGCGAACGACGTCATGTCGCGGCTCAGCCGGTAGTGCTCGGTGCCGAAGGCATCGAGGAGGGTGCCGTAGATGGTGTTCCACGACGAGAAGCGGTACCGGTGGCGCTGCTCGTGGCCCACCGAGCCGTCCCGGTCGAGGAAGCGGATCCACTCGGTGCTCGAGGTGATCTGCTCGACCGGGAGGCCCAACCGTTCGACCGGGTAGCGCACGGTCTCGGGCAGGACCGCGATGCCGGCCCCGCGGGCCTGCAGCGTCGCCCGCGACCGCTCGAAGACCGTGACGTCGCAGCCGATGTCGCGCAGCAGCAGCGCAGCGGTGAGGCCTCCGAGCGAACCGCCGACGACCGCGACCGACGGCATGCCGTCGCATCGGCTGCTCAAGGGCGGCCGAAGGTCGCGATCGAGTCGACCTCGAGCTCGAACAGGACACGGCGCTCGTCACGACCCGGGTCGCGTAGCGCGTAGGGACCGGGGTTGCCCGTGTACTTGGTCCAGATCCGGTCGAGCTGGGCCGTGACGCGCGGGCCCTCCTCCGGGTCGTCCTCGGAGACCTCGCGGACGACCGTGGCCTTGATGCTGATCCAGTGGTAGGCGTTGGCCGGGTTCATCAGCAGGAAGGTGGCCTGCGGCGCCTTGCGCAGCCAGTCCACCTTCCTGCGGTGCGTCGCCAGGTTGAGCAGTACCGTGTCGCCCTCGTAGTCGAACCAGACCGGCGTCAGGTTCGACCGCCCGGTGGAACCGGTGACGGACACGACGGCGGTGACCGGCTCGTCGAGCAGTTGCTTGTAGATCGGGTCGAGGTCGCCCAGGCTGGTGACCGAGGCGTGGTCACCGACCTCGAACTGGCCGGGCTGAGTCCCGTCCGCGACGTCCCGGAACTTCGCGACCGTGATCGCCATCCTGAGCTCCCTCACATCGATGTGCGGCTACTGCAGACAGTTCGGCAGGAAACTATCGATCGACCCTTGTCCTGTCCAGATCATGAACTGTTCCGACGCCGTCGCTACTGTGACTCCCACCGTGGAAGTGTCAACAGATCGGAGGTGGGGAGTGGGCGGTCCGACCACGTCCCGGGCGTTGGCCGACGCACTGGCCGAGGGTCTGCGCGACGCGGGCGCCGAGCGGATCTTCGGTGTGCCCGGGGGCGGCCCCAACCTCGACATGATCGGTGCCGCCGCCGAGCGCGGGATCGACTTCGTCCTCACCCACGGCGAGACGGCCGCGTGCATCGCCGCCTCGACCTACGGCCGGCTGACCGGTACGCCCGGTGTGGCCGTGGTGACCCGCGGGCCCGGGCTGACCAGCGCCGCCAACGGGCTCGCGCAGGCGACGCTCGACCGGGCGCCGCTGCTCCTGATCAGCGACACCGTCACGGCGGCGTCGGCGGACCGCACCGCGCACCAGCGGCTGGACCAGGTCGGCGCGGCTACACCGCTGACGAAGTGGAGCGGCACCCTCGGCCACACGGACCCGAAGGACGTCGTCACGGCGGCCGCCCGGCTGGCGCTCGAGGCCCCGGCCGGCGCGGTGCACCTGGCCTTCGACCCGACGACCCCCGGCGATGCGCCGCCCGCACCGTCACCCCGCTCCACCGTCGATCCGCAGGACCTCGCGACCGCACGCAAGCTGGTGACCGCATCGCGGCACCCGGTCGTGATCGTCGGGGTGGACGCGGTCCGCGAGGGTGCCGCCCTCCGCGAGGCCCTCGCCGGCCTCGACTGCCCGGTCCTGGTCACCTACGAAGCGAAGGGGGTGGTGCCGGAGTCCTGGCCCACCTTCGCGGGGCTCTTCACGGGTGCGGCGCTGGAACGGCCGCTGCTCGAGCGGGCCGACCTCGTCCTCGGTGTCGGCCTGGATCCCGTCGAGCCGATGCCGGGCCCCTGGCCGGGGGACGCCGCGGTCGTCCTCGTGCATACGCACCCGGTCGAGACCGGCTACTTCGGCGACCCGCTGCTGCTCGTCGGCCCCTACGCGACGCTGCTGCCCGCCCTCGTCGGGGCAGCCGCGCCGGAATGGCCGTCCGGAGCCGGGAGCACCGCGAACGCGGCCACCCTCCACCGCCTCGGCGAGCACCCCGCGACCCCGAACGGCGCCCTGACCCCGCTCGACGTGGTCCGGACCGCCCGAGGATCGCTCGGTGACGCCCTGCTCACAGTCGACGCCGGCGCGCACATGCTCGTCACGATGCCGGTGTGGGCGACGAACGGTCCCGATCCGGTGCTGATCTCCAACGGCCTTGCCACCATGGGATTCGCACTCCCCGCGGCGATCGGGGCCGCGCTGGCCCGGCCGGGGCGCCGGGTGGCCTGCCTGACCGGCGACGGCGGGCTGGGCATGGCCATGGCCGAGATCGAGACCCTCGCCCGCCTGGCGCTCGACGTCACGGTCGTGGTTTTCAACGACGCGGCGCTCACCCTCATCGCCCTGAAGCAGCGCGCCGCGCAGGGCGGGGCGCCGGCCATCACCTACCGGGCGACGGACTTCGCGGCGGTCGCCGTCGCGATGGGAGTGCGCGGGGTGGTCGTCGACGACATCGACGGGCTGCGCCGCGCTCTCGCATCGTCGGCGCGAGGACCGCTCGTCGTAGACGCCAGGATCGACCCAGCCTCATACCGTCACGTGATCCGAACCATTCGAGGGTAGCGGGGCCGGACAGGAGAGGCCCTCGATCCCGACACTGCCTCCGCGGCGATGCAGGCGCACATGACCCGCACCCAGAACGTGATCGCCGACATGCTGTCCGGCTGAGCGCCCCGTCAGCGCAGCGGGACGACCTCCGGGGCGGGCAGGATCCGGGTCCGGACGGCGCCGAGCCGTTCGATCTCCAGCACGACCTCGTCCCCCGGTGACAGCCACGGGTAGGCCTGCTCGCCGTGCACCCGGGAGAGTTCCAGGATGCAGCCGGTGCCGACGGTGCCGGACCCGATGACGTCGCCGGGTCGGAGCGTCGTTCCCCGGGAGGCGTAGGAGATCATCTGGGCGAACGACCAGTGCAGGGCGGCCAGGTTCCCGGAGCTGTACTGCGTGCCGTTCACGGTGGCGGTCATGGCCAGCTCGAGGCTCTCCCCGCGGCGACGATCCTGCAGCTCGTCGGGGGTGACGAGGTAGGGCCCCAGGCTCGTCGCCCCGTCCTTGCCCTTCGCCGGGCCGAGGCCCTGCCGCATCTCGTGGTCCTGCAGGTCGCGGGCGCTCCAGTCGCACAGGACCGTGTAGCCCGCGATGTGCGACTCGGCGTCCTCGACCCGGATGTTCGACCCGGGTCGCCCGATCACCACCGCGGCCTCCAGCTCGTAGTCGAACTGACGCGAGCCCGGGGAGACCTCGATGTCGTCGTGCGGTCCCCGCACGGCCGCGGGGTTGCTGAAATAGAAGACGGGGATTTCGTACCAGACCGGGTCGACGGTCCTGCCGAGCGCGGCCATCGAGGTGACGACGTGTTCCTCGAAGGCCATGAAGTCGCGGATCGAGGGCGGTACCGGAACGGGCGCACATAGCGTTGCCGCGTCCTCGGCGATCACGTCCAGCGGGTCGGAGCCGATCTCCCGTGCGGCCTCGGCGAGTCGCCGGCCGTCGTCGCCGAGCAGGTCCAGCAGCCGGTCCGGACGGCGGAGCCCCGCGATGGTCCCGTCGCGTACGAGACCGACGTGCTGCTGCCCGTCAGTCGGAGAGAGATAGGTGGTCCAGCGCATCGTCGTCCTCGGGGTCGTCGTCCTCAGGCGTAGCAGGTGAGCGGGTTGCCGCCGTTGTAGGTCACCATGTCCGCCAGCGCGGCGGCCAGGTCGATCCGCGCCCCGCGCTCGGCGCCGTCGAGCTCGGCGTAGGCGCGGTGCAGGTTGCCGACGATCCGCTCTGCGTCGAGCCACTCGGCGAAGCGCCCGAGATCGACCTCGCGGGCCGCGTCGAGCGGGGAGAGCCCGGCGGCCTTGGCCTCCCGCGCGGTGTCGCTGACGAAGCGGAGGTAGCCCAGCACCGTGTCGATGAGCTCGGGTCCGCAGACCTCGCCGTGGCCGGGCACGATCGTCGTGGCCGGCAGCTCCTTCAGCCCCGCCACGGCCTCGATCGCGCCCGAGATCGAGCCCATCAGCAGGAACGGGGTGCCCCCGTTGAACAGGAGGTCGCCGCTGAACAGCAGTGCGTGGTCGGGGACCCAGAGGATCGAGTCGTTGGTGGTGTGCGCGGGCGTGCCGACGTGCCGCAGCTCGCAGCGCAGGTCGTCGACGAACACCGACACCTGGTCGGTGTAGGTCAGGAAGGGCGGGGCCAGCTCGACGTCACCCCAGTCCACGTCCTGCCAGAAGGGGGCGGAGCGGGGCGGCCCGAAGGCCAGCATCTCCTCCCGGATCCGCTCGTGGCCGACGATCGTGGCGCCGCGGAACAGGTAGTTGCCGAACGTGTGGTCGCCGTGGTGGTGGGTGTTGATCAATGTGCGCACGGGCTGGTCGGTGACCGCGGCGATCGTGTCGAGGTAGGCGCGGGTGCGGGCCTCGGTGGAACACGCGTCCACGCTGACGACCCCGGCCCTGCCCACCAGGAAGCCTGTGTTGTTGATCCACCAGGTGCCATCGGGCTGAATGTAGGCGAAGACGTTCTCCGCCACCTCCTGCAACCGCGCGTCGGTGATGGCGACCCCGGGCGGTGGTGTGGACGTGCTCATCGGATCCCCTCGTCGGTGGTGCGGTCAGCTGCCGGACGCCCGGGAGCGGGCGGCGGCGTCGCGGATGGACGTGTCGATGCGCTGGTAGCCGGTGCAGCGGCACAGGTTGCCGGCGATGATGTGGCCGTCGAGCTCGACGGTGCAGGCACCGCAGTCACCGTTCAAGCACCCGATGTGGGTGCCCTTGAGGTTCAGCTGCTCGCGGATCACCTCCACCAGCAGCTGCCGGTCCTCGCACTCGACGGTGCGGTGCTGTCCGTTCACCGTGCAGGTCAGCCGGCGTGCGGGTGGCGCCCCGGCTGCGTCGGGGCCCTCTGTGGCGGTCATCGCTACTCACCGTCCTCGACCGATGCCCCGGGACCGGCGTGATTGCGCGGGGGAGCCGTGGGGGAGCTTGACGGAGGAGCGATTGGGATGCTGGTATTCCAAGATACCGCCGGCAATGAGGCAGGAGCGGCTCATGACGTCTGTGACACCCGTCGCCGGGTTCGGAGCGATCGACTGCGACGTGCACAACGCGGTCGACGACATCGCGGAGCTGTTTCCCTACCTCCCGCAGCGGTGGAGCGACTACTGCGTGGAGCACGGGGTGGCCGGCCTTTCGCCGGCGTTCTACCCCGGAAGGGCCGCCCTTTCCGCCACGCCCGAGAGCAGATCTGGCGGTCGAACTCCAGCAGCCGACCCGGAGCTGGTGCAGGCCCAGGTCCTCGACCGGGGCGTGGACGTCGCGATCCTGAACTGCCTCTACGCGGTGCAGCCGATCCACAACGAGGACTGGGCGGTCGCGATGGCGAGCGCCCTCAACGACTGGCAGGCGCAGCGCTGGCTCGCCGCCGACCCTCGCTACCGCGCCTCGATCGTGGTTCCGTCGCAGAACCCGCAGCGTGCTGCGCAGGAGATCGAACGGCTGGCCGGCCACGGCGGCTTCGTCCAGGTCCTGCTGCTGGCCAACTCGCAGGTACCGCTGGGCAACCGGGCGCTCTGGCCGATCTACGAGGCCGCAGCGGCGGCCGGGCTGCCCGTCGGCATTCACCCCGGGGTTGCCGGCGGCAATCCACCGCTGCCGATCGGGTGGCCCTCGACGTACCTGGAGGAGTACGCCGGCGCGGCACTGGCCATGCAGTCACAGCTCACGAGCCTGGTCTGCGAGGGCGTCTTCGCCCGGTTCCCGGCGCTGAAGGTCGTGCTGCTGGAGAGCGGGGTGACCTGGCTGCCCTCGTTGATGTGGCGCCTGGACAAGAACTGGAAGGGCCTGCGTCGGGAGATCCCGTGGGTCGTCGACCGCCCGTCGGTCGTGATCCGCCGGCACGTGCGGCTGAGCACCGCGCCGTTCGACGGGCCGCTGGGCACGGAGCAGGCGCGCGAGCACCTGCCGAGGTTCCTGGACCAGATCGGCTCGGTGGACATGCTGCTCTACTCCGGCGACCACCCGCACTGGCACCACCGCGATCCCCAGCAGTCACTGCTGCAGTTCCTGTCCCCGGCCGAGCGCCGGCAGGTGCTGCGGGACAACGCGCTGGCGACGTACCCGACGATCCTGCAGGGAGCTGCGGTATGACCGACCTGCTGACCGACCCGACAGCGGCGGGGCCGCGCAGCGGAGGGCCCGGTACGGGCATCGTCGACTGCGACGTGCACAACGCCGTTCCGAGCGACGCAGCCCTGCGCCCCTATCTCGCGGCTCGCTGGCTCGAGCACATGGACCACGTCGGTCCGCGTACGTACTCGCCCTACGAGGCCGGCTACGTCTACCCCAAGGTCAGTCCGGCCGGCGGGTCGCGGACCGACGCATGGCCGCCGGGCGGTGGAATTCCGGGTTCGGATCTGGACTTCATGCGTGAGCAGCTCCTGGACCGTTACGGCATCGACCGCGCCATCCTCAACTGTCTGTACCGCGCTGCTGAGCAGCGCAACGAGGGCTACGGCGCAGCACTGGCCCGAGCGGTCAACGACTGGCAGGTCGAGCACTGGCTCGAGCGCGACGCCCGGCTGCGCGCCTCGATCACGGTCACGTTCGAGGCCCCGGAGCTGGCGGCCGAGGAGATCCGCCGGGCCGCAGCGGCCCACTCCGGGTTCGTGCAGGTGCTGTTGTTCCCGCGCACCCTGGCGCCGCTGGGCAAGCGCCGGTACTGGCCCATCTACGACGCAGCGCAGGAGTGCGGCCTGCCGGTGGGCATCCACTTCGCCTCGACGACCGGTGCCCCGATCACCTCGGCGGGCTGGCCCTCCTTCTACATCGAGGACCACACCGCGATGTCCGTGGCGTTCCAGGCGCAGGTCACGAGCCTGATCATGGACGGGGTGTTCGACCGGTTCCCGGAGCTGAAGGTCGTGCTCATCGAAGGCGGGTTCGCCTGGGTCCCGCCGCTGATGTGGCGCCTGGACGCCCTCTACCACCGGCTGCGCGTCGAGGTGCCCGACCTGCAACGGCTGCCGTCGGAGTACCTGCGCGACCGGGTCCGGATCACCACCCAGCCCATCGAGGAGCCCGAACGTCCCGCCGACCTGCTGGCGCTGATCGAGGAGATCGGGCAGCACATCCTGATGTTCTCCACGGACTACCCGCACTGGGACTTCGACCACCCGCAGCGCGCGTTCCAGACCAAGCTCCCGGACGAGATGCGGGCCAGGATCATGCGGGGGAACGCGCTCGACTACTACGCCCTCGGCGCATGAGCGCGCAGCACCGTCACGTCGTCGTCGCGAAGGCGGCGGAGATCCCGCCCGGCGGCAGCAAGATCGTCGAGGTCGAGGGCCGCTCGATCGGGGTGTTCAACCTCGACGGCGAGTACTTCGCCGTCCGCAACGCCTGTCCCCATGCCGGCGGCCCGCTGTGCGCCGGGGTGCGCTCGGGGTTCGTGCGATCCGAGGGGCCGGGTCACTACGAGTACCTACGGCGTGGGGAGTTCCTCCGCTGTCCGTGGCACCAGTGGGAGTTCGACATCCGTACGGGGCAGTCGTGGTTCGACCCCCAGAAGACCCGGGTGCGGCGCTACGACGCCCGACTCGTCGCGGGTGCAGAGCTGCTGGCGGAAGAGGAGAGGCTCGCGGCGGCCGGACTGCAGAAGGGGCCGTACTCCGCCGAGACGTACCCGGTCCGGGCGACCGAGGAGTACGTGATCATCGAGTTGTGACCTCCGCGGAGGTCACATGATCGAGGAGTGCCAGATGACCGATGTTCAACGAGGAACGATCGGGCCGGCCGCCCCCACCACGGTGGGGCAGTACCTGCGCAACCTGGGGCCCGGGCTGCTGGTGGCCATGTCCTGGCTCGGGGCCGGCGACCTGGTCAGCTCCGCTGTCTCGGGCGGCAACTACGGATACGGGCTGATGTGGGCGCTCGCGCTGGCCCTGATCTGCCGCTACTTCTTCACCGCTGCGATCGCGCGGTACGCGTTGTGCAATGTCGTGGGGGACCGGTCCGTGCTGGAGGGGTTCGGCGCGCTCTGGCGGCACCTTCCCGCGACCATCGGCGTGCTCGCGTTCCTCTCCGGCTTCATCCTGCAGACGTTCCTGGCCGTGACCGCCGGAACCGCCCTCTTCCATCTGTCCGGCGGCCTCGGCGGCCAGCGCTGGGGAGTGTTCGGCTGGACCGTGCTCGTCGTCGCGATCACCGCCGTCATGCTTGCGCGGCGCGAGCACTACCGGACGCTCGAGATCATCGCCCGGGTCAAGGTCGGGGTGCTCGTGCTGACCTTCGTCACGGCTGCGGCGCTGTCTGGGCCGGATGCCGGTGAGGTGGTCCGCGGACTGGCGTTCGGGCTGCCACCCGACCAGGGACCGTTCGGAACGTTGCTCGTCGCCGCCGCGATCATCGGCGTCGTAGGCGGTTCCGCCGGCAACCTGATGTACCCCGAGTTCATTCGCAACAAGGGCTGGTCAGGTCCGGGATTCATACGAATCGCGCACCTCGACCTCCTGCTCGGGGTCGTCGCCGTCATCGTCGTCAACCTGTCGATCTGGATCGTCGGCGCACAGGTGTTGCATGCGCGGGGTGGCACCGTGAAGACGCTGCCGGACCTGGCGGCGATGATGGGCACCGCGATCGGGGCGATCGGGCCGTGGCTGCTCTGGGTCGGCCTGTTCTTCGTCGCGTTCTGCTCCTTCTCCGCCTATGCCTCGGGCTACACGCAGATCCTGTTCCGCGGCGTGCACCGATCGGCCACGGAGCGCGCGGCGCAGTATCCCGAGCCCAAGGCGGACCCGTTGTTCAAGCCGCTGCAGATCGGGGTCATGGTCCTGGTTCCGGTGGTGTTCGCGTTGCCGCTCTTCCCCGAGGCGCTGTCCATGACGGTCATCGGCAGCGCGACGGCCGGCCTGCTCGCGCCGGTGCTGATGATCGGCACGATCGTGCTCACCAACGACCGGCGTCGGATGGCCGCGGGGTACACCAACCGATGGTGGACGAACGTGCTGCTCTGCGGGGTGGGCCTGGTGGGTCTGTGGGCGAGTTACAGCACGGTGCGAGGGCTACTGGAACTGGCAGCCTGAGCACCGGGGGTCTCGGTATCCTGGCCCGGACGTTGTCCGGTGGGCTGGGAAGGGTGGGCGGCGTGGTGACGGCGACCCAGGGTGGTGACGGCACGCTGAGCCTGGGCCAGGTGATCACCCGCTCCGACCTCGTCGCGGAGTCGCTGCGCGCCGCGATCCTGGCGGGCCGGCTGCGGCCGGGGCAGACGCTCGTCGAGCGCCAGCTCGCGACGATGCTGGGGGTGTCGAAGACACCCGTGCGCGAGGCGTTGATCGGGCTGACCTCCTCGGGGCTGGTCGTGATGTCGCGCAACCTCGGGGCCGTGGTCCGGTCGCTGTCCGCCGACGAGGTCCGCAAGATCTACGAGCTCCGCCTGCTGCTCGAGCCCTGGGCGGTGGGCCGCGCTGCGGAGCGCAACGGCCCGGGGAACCCGCACGCCGCCCGCGCGGCGCTCAAGGAGGCCGAGGCCGCGGCAGCAGCCGACGACCAGGTCGGCTTCAACCTGGCGAATCGGCGCTTCCATCGAGAGCTGTACCTCGACGCGGACAACGACCTGGTGACGGGACAACTGGACCGCATGCAGGACCTCATCGCGCTCGCGCTGCAGGTCGCCGAGGTGTGGCGGGGCGGCGTTCGGCCGTTCGGCTCGGTCGAGCACACCGAACACCGGGAGATCCTCGCGGCCGTCGAGGCCGGAGACCCCGTCCGGGCGGAGGCGCTCACGCGTCAGCACGTCGTACACGCCGCTTCGGCGCTGGAACTGGACACTGAAAGTCCTTAGCGTCGGCTCCAGGGGGGACCAGACGGACCGCTCGCGAGAGGGCTCGTGCCTGCCGGCCCCGAGGTGGCCACGCAGGCGGGCGCGATTCGCACACGGGTGATCAACGAGAGACTGCACGTTGGACGGCGGCGACGGCCGATCGGGCATCGCAAGCCCGGCGCCGTCGATCCGACGCCCTCGACCCGCTGTACGCGGAGCTCCGTCGATACCGCGTCCACTGCGCCGTCGCAGGAAGATCATCGATCACCGGATCACAGGTCCGCACGCCTGCGAGGAGCGGTGCCGGAGGCCCCAGTGCCGCAGAGCCGGCCGCTGTCGGACAGGACGATCCGGCACGTGCCCTTGTGCTGACGGGGCGTTCACGAAGGCGGTCCGGTGGCGCCGGCTGCCGGCCGGCCGGCTCCCGCAGGTCGAGCCCCCGTCCCTGAAGGCGCCGGAGCCTCATCCGCCGACGGTCGAGGAGGCGACGCGGTTGCTCGGCGAGGCCCGGCACGACCAGGACCGGGACGGGCTGATCGGGCCGGCGATGACGACCGGTGCTCGCCGGGGTCGTGGAGGTCTCGCTCTCGGCCCGTCCAGGCCAGGTTCGAGATCTCGTGCAGCCGCGCGAGGGTCGCGTGGCGTCGGTCGGCCGAGCTGGAATGAGAATGTCGTGGACTGCTTTTCCCAAATGGGGACGAGGGGTCTTCTGCGAGAGCGTCGGCGGTGCGACAGTCCGGGGCAGGCCGAGTCTGCAACGAGGCAGGCGTTCGGCGACGCTGAGTGGAGAACCGCATGGTGACTGACCTGCAGCAGACCACGACCCGCCCTGTGACCGCCCATCCTCTGGATCCGCTGTCCGCCAAGGAGGTCACCGCGGCGGTGGGCATTCTGCGGGCGCAACGTCGAGCTCCGCCCAGCACGCGCTTCGTATCGGTGTCGCTGGCCGAGCCGGCCAAGGCGGAGCTGCTGGGGAGCGGGCCCGGAGCCGCTCTGGAGCGCCGCTCGTTCCTCGTGCTCTACGACCGGGCGACCAGCCGCACGATCGAGGCCGTCGTGTCGCTGACGAGCTCGACCGTGGAGTCGTGGAACGAGCGTTCGGGGATCCAGCCCAGCATCATGCTGGAGGAGTTCTTCGCCGCGGAGGACCTCACCCGCGCGGATCCGCGCTGGCAGGAGGCCGTCCGCAAGCGGGGCGTCACCGATTTCAGCCTGGCCATGCTCGACCCGTGGGCCACCGGGTTCAGCGAGGACACCGATCCGGGCCGTCGGCTGATCCGACCCCTCACCTTCATCCGCTCCGGCCCCGACGACAACGGCTACGCGCGCCCCGTCGAGGGCCTGCTCGTCGTGGTCGACCTGGACCGCATGGAGGTCGTCGACGTCCAGGACCACGGAGTCGTCCCGCTCCCACCGCAGCCCGGGAACTACATGCCCGAGCTGATGACCCGGCCGGGCAACCGGCCCGAGTTCACCGAGCTTCCGCGACGACGTCCGCCCGTTGGAGATCACCCAGCCCGAGGGCCCGAGCTTCACCGTCTCCGGGCGCGAGGTGAGCTGGCAGAAGTGGCGCCTGCGGGTGGGATTCAGCCCGCGCGAGGGACTCGTGCTGCACACCGTCGGCTACTCCGACCGCGGCCGGCTCCGTCCGGTGATCCACCGGGCGTCGATGTCCGAGATGTACATCCCCTACGGCGACCCGGCCCCCACCCACCGCTTCAAGAACGTCTTCGACGAGGGCGAGTACGGGATCGGCTTCCTGCTCAACCCCCTCGAGCTCGGCTGCGACTGCCTCGGCGAGATCTTCTACTTCGACGCCGTCGTGAACGACGCCGACGGCAATCCCCTCACCATCCCGAACGCCATCTGCATGCACGAGGAGGACGCCGGGGTCAGCTGGAAGCACACCGACTTCCGCACGGAGAAGACCGAGGTCCGCCGCTCCCGGCGGCTCGTCATCTCCTGCTACGCCACCGTCGGCAACTACGAGTACGGCTTCTTCTGGTACCTCTACAACGACGGCAACATCGAGTTCGAGGTGAAGCTGACCGGCGTCATCTCCACCGGCGCGGTCGCCGACGGGCAGCGGCCGGGGCACGGAACGCTGGTCGCGCCGAACCTGTACGGCCCGCACCACCAGCACTTCTTCAACGTCCGCCTGGACATGGCCGTCGACGGGCACCGCAACTCCGTCCACGAGGTCGACTCCGAACCGCTCCCGGTCGGCCCGGGCAACGAGACGGGCAACGCGTGGCGGACCCGTAAGACCCTGCTGGCCCGGGAGAGCGACTCCGGCCGGCTGATCGACCCGTTCAAGGCCCGCTACTGGACCATCACCAACCCCGACGTGGTCGGTGCGACCGGTGAGCCGGTCGGCTACAAGCTGATGCCCGGCGAGAACACGGTGCCGATGGCCGGCGAGGGCACCCAGACCTGGAACCGCGCCGGGTTCGCCTACAAGCACCTGTGGGTCACCGCCCACGACGAGACCCAGCGCTTCGCCGCGGGCGACTACCCGAACCAGAACAGGGGCGGGACCGACGGCCTGCCGTCGTTCGTCGCGGCCGACCGGCCGATCGAGTCCGCGGACGTCGTCGTCTGGTACACGTTCTGCGCCCACCACGTGGTGCGTCCCGAGGACTGGCCGGTGATGCCGACCTCGCGGGTCGGGTTCCACCTCAAGCCGGTCGGGTTCTTCGACGGCAACCCCGCGCTCGACCTGCCCCCGAGCGCGCCGGCCTGCCACTCGACGCTCGGTTCCACCGACGGGCAGGAACCCCGGTGAGCGCACCCGAGCTGGACCGGCCCCCGACCGGCCTGGCCCACAAGACGATGGGCCCGGTCGAGGTACTGGCCCAGTCCGTCGCCGCGATCGCGCCCAGCGCGGTGATGGCGACCGGGCCCGCCCTGATCGTGCTGTCCGCGGGCAACGGCTCGTGGCTGTCCTACCTGCTCGCCCTCGTCACGGTGGTGCTGATCGGGCTGTGCGTGGCCCAGTTCGGCACCAAGATCGCGTCCGCGGGTTCGCTCTACGACTACGTCGGGCAGAGCCTCGGCCGCGGCAGCGCCTTCGCAGCCGGCTGGGCGTTGGTCATCGGTTACCTGTTCATCGCGATGATCGGCGTGGTCGGCGTCGGGATCTACGGCGGTGCGCTCCTGGAGGGCGTCGGCATCCCGGCTGGGGCGACCGCCACCCAGGTGGTGATCTTCGTGATCGCCGGTGCGGCCGCGGCAGCCTTCGCCTGGGGCGGGATCAAGCTCTCCACCCGCGTGGGTCTGATGCTGGAGATCGCCTCGATCGCGGCGATCCTGGTGCTGTTCGTCGTGACGATCGCCAAGCACGGCGCGACGACCGATACCGCGCAGATCGGCCTGACCGGCGCGTCGTCGGACGGCATCACCTTCGGCGTCGTCCTCGCGGTGCTCGGGTTCGTCGGGTTCGAGAGCGCCGCGGCGCTGGGCGCGGAGGCGAAGGACCCGCACCGGGCGATCCCGCGGGCCGTGCTGACCTCGGCCGTGGTCGTCGGCGTGCTGTACGTGTTCGCGGCCTACACCTCGGTCCTCGGGCTCGGCGCGGACGGGCTCGGTAGCAGCGCCGCGCCGATGGACGACCTGGCGAGGAGCGTGGGACTGGCCGGGTTCCGTTACGTGATCGACCTCGGCGTGGTCGCGTCGTTCTTCGCCGTCACGATCGCCAGCATCAACGCCGCCTCCCGGGTGCTGTTCTCCGTGGCGCACGACGGTGTGCTGCACCCGGCGCTGGGCCGGGCACACGCCCGGCACCGCACTCCGCACGTCGCGATCCTCGCCCTGCTGCCGGCCGTGGTGGTGGTCCCGGCGGTCATGGTGCTCGTGGGCATGACGCCGCTGGCGGTCTACGCCTACACCGGCACGATCGGCACCTTCGGCTACCTCACCGCGTATCTCCTGATGGCCATCGGCATGCCGATCTTCCTGCGCCGCCACCACACGGTCCGCGCCCACCACTGGGTGCTCGCCGTCGCCGCGGCTGCCGCGATCGTCTACGTCACCTACAAGAACCTCGTACCGGTCCCCGACTACCCGTACAACGTCCTGCCCTACCTCTATCTGGCCCTGCTGGTCCTCGGCATCGCCTGGTATGCCATCGTCCGGCTCCGCGGTCCGGTGCAGACGACCCTCCCGGCCCAACCGATGACGTCCGAGCCGGAGGCCTGACCCGAAGCCGGCTCGGTCTCGGGATGCTGGCACGGGGTCATCCGGCGAGCCTTCCACCGGGGGCGACGGGTTTCGTTTCCGAGCCGGCGCTTCACGCCGACACGAAAGTCCGGGCCACGCCCGGTCGCTCTCGGCCTTCGGATGGAAGTCACATCATCGGCCGCACCGACCGATCTCCGAGCCGGAGTCGTGTCGCGAGGAGCGACCGCGTGGGTTTGGGCCCCGTCCGGTGAGGCGGGCGAGCTCGTCAGGGACGTACTCGCTCGGGCCGACCCGTTGCTTCTTCCTGTCCGGGTCCGGGGCTCTCAGGGGTCGAGGACGGCACTCTCGGCGCGGGCGATCTCCACCGCGAAGGCGAGGAACTCGTCCCGCGCAGCGTCGACGCCGCTGCCCCGACTGCGCGGACGAGTCAGCATCCGTGCGGCGAGCTCGTCGACGGGCCAGCGAACCAGCACTCCCTGCCGGGACAGGTAGAGCGCGACCGCGCGGATTCGGTACCGGTCACCGATCGAGTCGAGCCAGGCGTGGGCCAGGACCTGCCACAGCCACACCGCGACCTTACTCGCCGGGTCGACCCTGATGGCCGTCTTGACGTCGAGGAGGGTGTCCCCGACCAGCAGATCCCCATCGGCCCAGTGCGCCGCGAACACCGGTCCGGCGTGCCCCAGTGGCGCTCCTCGCCCCGGCCGCCGGGCGAGCTCGTGGAGCTGGTCGAGGGTGCCCGAGGCCCGCAGCCGCTCGGCCAGGCGTGCCGTCTCCTCCACCACGGCCGCCGAGGTGAGGGACCGCAGTTGCTCGACGGTCGGCTCGTCGACGGCCAGCAGCCTCTCGAGATCCGCGCCGATGGTCCCGGACCGGTAGATGTCCGCTGCCCCCGACCACCATCCGTAGGTACGGGCCAGGCCGCGCTCGACCCCGGGTACGCCGATCGTCCCGGTCGGGGCGTACCGGTCGTGGTAGCGGTGGGTGCGCTCGGCCAGCTCACCCACCGCGACGTCAGCCCAGCACGCGGGCTCCTCGCCCGGCCACGGTTCGCCCAGGTCGCGCCACCCGCACGGAGTCGGGCGGAAGTCCAGCGCGCGAGCAGCCTCGGCGGGCCGCAACGACCGGTGCGACGGGAAGCCGGCCGCGATCCGGTGTGCCGCCGCCCTGGTCAAAAGGCGAGCCGCGACCAGCCCGCACAACCCGTAATAGGGCGGAGCTTGCTCCACCACCGCAGCCATCCGCGCCCCGAACGTGCCGCCGACCGCGACCCAGTGGCGCGCTCCGAGCTCCGCGCCGTGCGGCGGGTGGACCGAGGCCACCCGGGCCGTGGCTCTGGCGACCTCCTCGGCCACGATGGTGGCACCCGGCATCCGGTACCGGAACCATCGCCCCAGCTCGCCGCGGTAGAGCTGGAAGGTCAACGACAACGGACTCACCCCCGCCCCCGGCATCACGACATTCAAAGTTCGGTACCGCGATCCGCAGCACCGTGCGTCCCGCCTGTGTCATGTCCGGTCCCGTCCTCGCCGGAGGGCTCGAGATCCCCGCCGCCGACGCGCCGCCCGAGGATGCGGGCGGCCTCGAGCCGGGCGGGGCGACGCTCCCCGTCGGTGATCGGCGTCAGGGTGGCATCCGCCACCGACAAAAATGCGCCTCAGGGCAAGCCGGTCGGCGATGCCTGTCGGACGAGGCGTTGCGGATCGGCCTGGTCACCGATGTCGTGGAGCCGGCCGGGCTGCTGGAGGCCGCCTACGCGAAGGCCGCGGAGATCATGCTGAACCCGCCGTTCTCGGTGGAGCCGGCCGAGCAGGGGAGGTGGGCGTCGGTGGAGAACCGGAGCTTCGCCGGTCCGAGGCGCCGACCACCCCGGGTGGGTCGTCGGTCGGGAACAACGCGGGTCCTCACCGCCGCACGTGCGCAGAGCGCGGTGATCCGGTCGACCCGGTTGCGTGACCGGCGTGGCGCGGTGAGGCAGCCACGCCGGTTCGCACCCGGCATCACGCGGTGAGTTCGAGGGTGTCCCGTGCCGAGACGGACTCGGCCTCCTGACGACGACGGCGGCGGAGCCGGAGCAGGGCGACGGTCGCGACCGCGGTCGCGACGACGGTGACCAGGCCGGCCACGTTGAGGGCCCGGCCGGGGCCGAGAGTCTCGGCGAGCCAGCCGACCAACGGCCCGCCCAGCGCGCCGGCGCCGGCGGACACCATGCCCTGGGCGGCGATCACGCGTCCGCGCATGTCCTCGGCGGTGTCGAGTTGCACCCGGGTACCCATCACGGTGTCGATCAGGACGGCGCCGACGGCGATCGGCAGCATGCTGGCCGCGAACGTCAGGAGCCCGGGAGAGAACCCGCTGAGCAGTTGCAGCACGCTGGTCACCGCCGCCGTGCCGAGCAGCAGCGTGAGCGTCAGCTCCCGGCGGTGCGCGGCGAACAGCCCGCCCAGGACCGTGCCGACCGCGAAGACCGTGGAGAGGAAGCCGAACCCTTCGGAGCCGGCCGCCAGCGGTCCGCTACTCATCGCGGCCATGCTGACCTGGTAGTTGCGGCCCACGCTGGACAGGACGAAGCCCAACGCGAACAGCACGAGCAACCGGTGGTCGCCGAGCAGGTAGCGCAGGCCGGCCCGCACCCCGACCCGTTCCGGCGAGCTCCTCGGGAGCGGGAACAGTGCGCCGGTCCGCATGGCCAGCACGGCCACGACGACGGCCAGGAAGCTCGCGGCGTTGACCGCGAAGAGCGCGGCGTTGCCGACCAGGCCGGCGAGAACACCACCCAGGCTCATCCCCAGCACGCGGCCGGTGGAGTTCAGAACGGAGCCGAGCGCGAGCGCGTTGCCCAGGTCCTCGCGGGGGACGACCTGGGCGCTGAGCTTGCCCATTGCGGGACTGTCGAACACGGAGACCGCCCCGCCGAGCGCGGCGATGACGTAGATCATCTCGACGGACGAGCCGTGTATCGCGATGAGCGCCAGCGCCACGGCCAGCAGCAGGTGCAGCGACTGGGTCACCAGCGCCAGCGGCCGGGTCGGTAGCCGGTCGGCCAGCGCGCCGGCCCACGAGCCGAGGGTGAGCATCGGGACGGCCGAGAACAGGATCGTGAGGCCGACGGAGGTCGCGGACCCGGTGCTGGTCAGCACCAGCCAGCTCATCCCGAGCACCTGCATCCAGCTGCCGGTGGACGAGACCAGGTCGGCGGCGGCCCAGAGACGGTAGTTCGGATGTTTCAGCGCGCGCAGAGACGGCGGCAGACGAAGCCGCATTCGACGAGACCTTTCGGAGTGCGCCACGGCGAGCAGCGGTGCCACGCGGCCGCGGCCGGGGAGACGACGGACTGGGGGAGCGACGGCGGCGGGGTGACGTCACCCGCCGCGACTCTCCGTCCAACGCCTGCCGCGGCGCCCGTAGTCCGCGCGCCGTGGTAGCCGTACCGACGTCACATCCGGACGGCCACCGGGCCTCGGGGCAGGACTACCCGTCCAGGCCCTTGCCCCGCGTCGCCGAGCACCTGGGTGCGCGCGAAGCTGAACGCTGCGAGGGCAGCATGATCACCTTCCGGTGGCCGAATCGGTCGGAGTAGATCGACGCGGTTCAGCACCCGTGGCGGGACAGGTCGCGTGGCGCCCGCGGGCCGTACTCGAGCGAGGTGTCGACGTCGAGCGCGACGACCGGCTCGCAGGCTCGGTCCCGCCCCGGATGGCCGAGCTCGCGCGAGAGCCGACGGCGGTCCGAACGAGCGCGTCCACCTGTTCAGGTGGCGGCGGATCGGGCAGGAAGTGGATGGAGCCGACGAGAGCGAGGGTGTAGGCCACCTCGCCCCCGGTGCCGAACACCGGGGCCGCGACCGCGTTGACGCCGCGGAAGGTCTCCTCCGGTGCCGATGACCAGCCCCGCTTGCGCACAGCGGCCACCTGCTCCCACAGGACGGTGTGGTCCAGCACGGTCTCGGACGTCCGCTTCTCGCTGATCAACCGGGTCCACACGGCTCGTTGCCGATCCGTGGCGAAGGCGAGCGCGACCTTGCCCTGGGCGGCGCTGTTGTAGGGGAACTGGGGCTGCCGAACCCGACCGCGGCACCGGCCTGCAGGATCACGATCCAGGTCGTCGAGGACAGGACGCCCAGGCCTCGATCACCCTCCGACACCGGCGAGGCGAGGTAGTTCGGGATCCAGGTGAACAGCCCCCAGTACCCGCACATCGCCGCGGCGGCTCATCGTCGCCTTCTTCCTGCCCGAGACCCGCGGTCGGGAGCTGACGTCCGGTCGGCAGGAGACGCCGACGTCCGGCGAGGACGCGCCGGCGGGTTACTCGGGGGAGCCGCAGGGGAACCGGGTGCCGGGCGCTCCCGACGCCAGATGACGGCGCCGGGTGGGGCGCACGGCGGAGCCGTAGCCGCTACTCAGCCGACGCCACCCTCACCCTCGGCTTGCCGGCTGTGAAGGACGGCTCCTTCGGTCTCCGGCCGTTCCGGGCGGCCGGTGCGTCCGTCCTGGCAACCACACAAGGAGGACTTATGCCCCTGATCCAGGTCACCCTGCGCGAAGGCCGGAGCCCCGAGCGCATCCGTGCACTCATCAGCTCACTGACCGATGCCGTCGTTCGGTCCGTCGAGGCCTCGCGCGAGTCCGTGCGGGTCATCGTCAACGAGGTGCCCGAGACACACTGGGCCAACGGCGACGTCACCCTCGCCGAGAAGCGGGCGGCCGGACCCACCTGACCACCGGTGCCTGCGGACCCGACGGCCCCGCCGATCGGGCGGTTCACGCCCCGGGACCGTCACGCCCCGGGATCGGCGACAGCTGTGCCCGGCGCCTCGGCGTGCCTGTCAGGTCTCGTCCGCCGAGGCCAGGAGGCGTTGGCGGGCCGAGCGTTCGACGAGCTCGGGCATCGCCCCCGTCGGAGCGCCCTGTAGGTCGCGATGGCAGTGGGCCACCACCGCCCTGATGAGCTCCAGCCGGTCCGGGTCGGCGCTGAACTCCGATCCGAGACGGGAAGCCGTCTCGGACAACATCGCCGCGCCTTCGGCGGGAACGTGCCCGCGCGTCGGGTCGCGAAGGAGCAGCTCGGCCGTGCCCGACCTGCTGTCGGTGTTACCTGCCACGCTTGTCTCTCCTCGGTAGGACGTCCCACAGGCGGTCAGGAGCGTCCGGGCTCACCGGTCGCTGCGGGGGTCGGCATCAACGCATGTGGAGGCGTCGGGGGCGCACAGCCGCACGCGGTGGCGTGGCGGAAGTGCAGCGGCCAGGAACGATAGTGGTGAATCGAGCCCGAGTCATCGGCCGTACGGAGGCCATGCCCGGGATCGCCGCTCCCGCCGCGCGCCGCTCGGAGACGTGGGGCGCGGCTCGTCGGGCCGTCGCATCTGCGCGACCCGCCTAGGGCGAATCGAGCAGTCGAACCGCAAAGGGGGTCGTCCGGCTCTGTCCGGCCCGGATCGTCGGGCCTACTGTGGCCGGTTTCCGGAGGACGCAGACGTGTGGCGAGAGGTGATGGCGCGATACCAGTACCTGTGCCGGGAGTGCGGTCCGTGGATCGTCGTACTCCCGATGGGCACTGCCGAGGCGGCGCGGCGCTGCCCTGCGTGCGGCGGACGGTCGAAGCGGCAGTGGACCGCGCCGTCGCTCAATCTGATGGACCGGCGCCTGGGCAGGCTGCGGCGGCGTGAGGAGGCCGGCAGGGACGTCCCCGAGGTGACGACGGCGGTTCCGCCGGCCGCCCGCCGGCGCCCCGCTACCGACCCCCGCCACGTCACGCTGCCCCGGCCTTGATCCCTCGACCGGCGTCAGACGTCGGCGAGCGGCTCCAGCGGAGGAGGACGAGATGGCCACGGTCGGTCTGTTGTACGTCGGAGCGGTGCTGTTCATCAACGGCCTGCTGTTGATCGGGGTCGTCGACGGCAGAGCAGCGGCACCGATCAACCTCTTCGTCGGCGCGCTGCAGGTCATCACCCCGACGTATCTGATCATCGCCTCCGGCGGCGCACCCGCGGTGGTCCTCGCGGCCTCGGGTCTCTACCTGTTCGGCTTCACCTACCTCTACGTCGGTATCGGGCTGCTGGCAGGGCTCGACACGACCGGCGTCGGCTGGTTCTCGCTGTTCGTCGCCATCGCCGCGCTGGGCTACGCGGTCGTGAACTTCCGGCTCCTCAACGACCGCCCGTTCGCCGTCATCTGGCTCTACTGGGCCTTCCTGTGGGCGCTGTTCTTCGTCGTGCTCGGACTCAAGCACGAGTCCCTCGCCCACTACACCGGCTGGGTGACGATCATCGAGAGCTGGGTGACCGCCACGATCCCGGCGTTCCTGCTGCTCACCGGCTACTGGCCCACCAACAACGCGCTCGCGCTCGGACTCGTCGTCGGCGGTGTCGTCGTGTTCGGCGGGCTGTTCCTGCTCGAACGCCGACGGGCCCCCCGCGCTCCGGCCCCGACCCACCGGCCCCCCGTCCCGGCGGCGACAGCCTGACCCCGGGAACCGGCCCGAAGAACCGCGGTCCCGACGAAATGCCGACAAGGAGGATTCGAGATGCCTGATGTGGTGTTCACCGTCGACCAGTCCAAGTCGATGCGCGACCAGGCGGTACCCGGGCACAACCGGTGGCACCCGGACGTGCCCGCCGCGGTCACCGTCCGGCCGGGGCAGCAGATCCGCGTCGAGTGCCGGGAGTGGACCGACGGCCAGATCGGCAACAACGACTCGGCCAACGACGTGCGCGACGTCGACCTGACCCGCGCCCACATGCTCAGCGGCCCGATCGCCGTGGAAGGCGCCGAGCCGGGTGACCTGCTCGTCGTCGACATCCTCGACCTGGGCCCGGTCCAGGCTCCGCAGGAGTACGGGGACGCGCCCGGTCAGGGCTGGGGCTACACCGGGGTCTTCGCGAAGGCCAACGGCGGCGGCTTCCTCACCGACTACTTCCCCGACGCGTACAAGGCGATCTGGGACTTCGCCGGTCAGGTGGCCACCTCCCGGCACCTGCCAGGGGTCCGCTACACCGGGATCACGCACCCCGGGCTGTTCGGCACCGCGCCCTCGGCCGAACTGCTGGAACGCTGGAACACCCGCGAGCGCGCGTTGATCGCGACCGACCCGGACCGCGTCCCGCCGCTCGCACTCCCACCACTGGAGGCGAACACACTGGGTGGGACGGCGAGCGGTTCGGCCGCCGAGGCGATCGCCCGCGACGGTGCCCGCACCGTTCCCGCACGGGAGAACGGAGGCAACCACGACATCAAGAACCTCACGCGGGGCTCGCGGGTCTTCTACCCGGTGCACGTTCCCGGCGCGAAGCTGTCGGGCGGGGACCTGCACTTCAGCCAGGGCGACGGCGAGATCACCTTCTGCGGTGCCATCGAGATGGGAGGCTTCATCGACTTCCACCTCGACCTGATCAAGGGCGGGATGGAGACCTACGGGGTCACGACCAACCCGGTGTTCATGCCGGGCAACGTGGAGCCCCGGTACTCGGAGTTCCTGACCTTCATCGGGTTGTCCGTGGACCGCGAGACCGACGAGAACTACTACCTCGACGCGACCGTCGCCTACCGGCGCGCGTGCCTCAACGCCGTCGAGTACCTGAAGAAGTTCGGGTACTCCGGCGAACAGGCGTACCTGCTGCTCGGCTCGGCACCGATCGAGGGCCGCATCAGCGGCATCGTCGACATCCCGAACGCCTGCTGCTCGCTCTACCTGCCCACCGCGATCTTCGACTTCGACGTGAAGCCGTCGTCGGCCGGACCGACGATGCAGGACAGGGGGCAGTGTGCCGTGACGTCGTGACCGTCGGGCCGCCCGGCGCGGACTGACCGTGACCCGCGCGCCGCGTCAGGCGTGCGGGTCGTTCGCGCCGACCCGAGGTCGTTCGACGGACACCGTCGGCCGGGCCGTGACGGCGACCGATCCGCCGCAGTTCCAGCATTTCGGGTCGGACTCCGGATCTCTGCCCTCGACCTCGCAGGAGTGGCAGAACCAATGCGTGACGACCAGGAAGGACATGGCCGACTCCCTTCGGGTCGCGGGCGGGAGCCCGCAACACGCCAACGTCGACGACCGAAGGTTATGGTGCGGTCACGGCCGGTGCCGAAGGGGAGGCCTTGCGGTGACGAACGACACTCCGGACCAGCAGCCCGTCCACCCGAAGCACCTGGCGTACGACCGCTTCGGCAAGGAGGCGCTGCACGCCGCCCACGGCATCACCCGCGCGCTCGCCGAGGCGGGCGTGGACGACGACGGCGTCGTCGTGCTGCGTACCGACGGGAAGCGGCACAGCTTCGTCGAGCTCGAGGCCCTCATCGACGGCGCTCTCGCGGAGGACGCCGCGGCCGAGGAGGGCCCGGCCGGCGCACCTGACCCCCGGTCCCGCTGACAGACCCGTCTGCTCCGGCCGTTCCGCTCCGCCGGGACCGGTTCGGCAGCGGCGGAGATCGCCGATGCCTCGGCTGACACGGAGACGCCGGACTGCCGCGCGTGTCAGCGGTAGCAGTACGAGTCCGAGGAGGCGTCCCCGCCCTGCAGGCGGATCTGGTGCACGCGCAGGCCCCGGAACTCCTCGCCGTTCGGGAAGAAGCGCTCGTCGACGCTCAGCCCGCCCCCGCGCGGCTCCGCGTCGAGCTTGGCCATCCAGGCGCCCACGCCGTCGGGATAGAACTGGTCGTCCCAGGCACCGTAGAGGGAGTTGGTGAAGTAGACGCGCCTGCCGTCCCGGCTGACCTCGACCATCTGCGGGCCGCCGGCCAGCGGCACGTCCGGCCGCGCCGGATGCGGGGTGCGCTCGACGATGCCCCCCATGCGCACCGACCCCGACTCCACGGGATGCGCCGGGTCGGAGACGTCGAACTGCTTCAGCTCCCCGGTGCCCCAGCAGGAGACGTAGAGGAACCGGTCGTCGACCGAGAGGTCGATGTCGGTGACCAGCGGCGGCACGGCCGAGAACGGCTTCAGCGCCGGCGGAAGCCGGTCGGGGTGCGCAGGCTCCGCAGGGATGGTGATGACCTTCTCCACCTTCCACTCCTCGCCGTCGTGGAACCACCGCCACACGGACGCGGACAGGTCCTCGGTGGAGATCACCACGCCGACGAAGCCCCAGGCCGCGTCCGGATCGTGCGACGGGCGGACCTCGAGGGGCATCTGGTATCGGGAGCCGAGGTCGACACGCTGCTGGTGGCGGCCCTGCTCGAGGTCCCAGAAATGCAGGGCGTGGCCGTACCTCCCGCCGAGCAGCAGCTCCGGAACCAGGCCGTCCTCGATCATCGAGGGGCTGCCCCACTCGCTCGAGACCAGCACGTTCCGGTTCAGGTGCCACCAGGCGTCGTAGTGCAGGTGCTGCGGACCCCGGTCGGTCTCCCAGGCGCGCAGCACCTCGAAGGTGCTGTGGTCGAGCAGTGCCACCCCGCCGGGCCCGTCGTCGTCGCCCTCCGGGCCGCCGATGCAGGTCAGGAACACCCCGTCCGGCCCGCAGTGCATCGTGTGCGGCCGCGAGTAGCCGGCCTTCGCGGAGAGCGACTTGCCGGAGATGGTCTTGACCAGCGACGGGTTCCGCGGATCCGGCACGGTGTCGAGGACGTAGATGTCCGAGGAGCGCAGCCCGGGCACGAGCAGGTAGCGCCGGGCGAGGCCGTTCATGTCGTGGCCCTCGTGCCTGAGCGCGCTCGAGCAGGCGTTCCAGCCGAAGTGGTGCAGCTCGTCGCCCACGCCGGGAACGTCCGTCCAGCCGACCACCCGGCCGTAGGTCTCGGAGTCCGGGTTCACGTCGACGACCGTCATCGCGTCGTGGCGCCGGGCCGCCCGGTCGAACGCCACGACGTAGGCCAGCTCCTCGGGTGGTGCGGCGGCCGCCTCGGCGGCCGAGCGGTAGAACGTCGGGTCGATCCTGGGCTCACTCACGACGACCTCCCTGTGGCACGTCGGCCGCGCGGGTCCGGCGCCGGGGACGGGAGGCGGCCCGAGACGGTGCCGCATGGTCCTGTGCCCCGGAGAACGCGACACGAACCGGTCGCCGCCGCCCCTCGACGGACGCCCGGAGGAGCCGTCCACCTTTCCGTAGGCGGTGGTGGCAGGTCAAGGTGCGGACGGCGGTACCGGTGAGGACGCACACCGTCAGGTGCCCGCGCGTCGTGCACGACTCCCGCGGTGACTTCGGTGATGAGGAACTTCGGTGATGAGGAGCTGTCCCCGGGTGCCGGGCGCGGGGACGTCGGCCGAAGGAAAACCCTTCCGCACTCGGGGGGTCGTCCCGCGACACTCGGGGGATGGTCTCGCCGCATCAGGGGAGGGCACCATCGCTTCACGAAGCCCCCGGCCGCACTCTTCACGCATCGCCACCGCATGACCGCGAACGGCGACCCACCTCGAGGAGGAGTCATGAGCACCCTGACCCAGAAGATCGTCCGCGCTTCCACCGGCCTCGTCGTCGCCGGCGTGCTAGTGGGCGGAGCCGCCCCGGCCTTCGCCGAGACCCCGGCTGCGCAGTCTCCCGCCACGGTTGCGATGTCCGCGCCGCTGGAAGGCGACAACGGCTCGCCGGACTTCCAGCGCGGCCTCAGCACGGGCACCGCGGACGGCAGTCGTGACGGCTTCGACGACGCCCGGAACAACTGCCAGAGGCCCGTGGCGGCGCTGCACGGATTGCAGAACTTCGCCCTCTCCCCGTTCGACGAGGGCTACGCGCAGGGCTACTCGATCGGCTACGACAAGGGCTTCGCCCAGGGCGAGAAGCAGTTCTGCGACAAGGCCGTCAACCAGGGCGGGCAGGGCGGCCAGTAGCCGGCCCGGCAGCTCGGCGGCACGCGCGAGACCGCCGGCACCGACCAGTCTGCCCCCGCCGGCCGGCGGGGGCAGACCCATGGGTGCGGCACGTCATCGAGGCGGTGGCGGTCCCGCCGCGTCTGAGCCCCGCCGCGGCGGCCAGGAGTCCGGCCGGGGGTCGGGCCGGGGCAGCGGCAGTCCGCCCGCGGCGCTGCGCGGGACCGGCGGACCGGCCGGCGCGGGCCCCGGGGCACCGGCCGGGGCGGGCGTGGGTACCGGCGGGCCGGCGGGCGCCGGCGCCCGCTCGGCGAACGCCAGCCACACCCCGCACAGTCCGGCGACGAACAGCAGCCCCGTGACGATGCCCTCGGTCTGCAGTGGGGTGATCGCCAGCGTGCCGGCCGGGACGAACGCGGCGCCCACGACCAGGGCGTAGAGCAGCGGGTCCGCCACCGCGAGCCGCCGCCCCGGCACCCGCGAGCGGCCGGTGCGGAGGACGTAGCGGAGGGACTCCAGCAGTCCGATCGTCCCGCCGAGGGCGAAGGTGGTGCGCCAGACGATCCCGCCGTCGCCCGCGGTCCCCAGCATCGAGGCGAGTCCGAGCACGCCGGGCAGGAAGAACTTCAGGGCCAGGTGCAGCGTCGCCGCGTGCCGGTCGGGATCTGTGCGCCAGTTGCCGTGCCCGAACTGCATGACGCCGAACCAGAGCCCCAGCAGCGTGAAGCTCGTGCCGCTCAGCGTCTGGTAGAAGGTGACGGTCGGGTCCACGCTGTCCCCCTCGACGCCGCGGCAGGCGGCGTTCGGGGTCAATCGTGGTGGGCGGGGCCGCCCGCGGGAAGGGGCTATCGCGGGCGGGTTCGGGCGATCTGCCGCCGGCTGTGCCCGTGACCGGCCTCGGCGGCAGGGGCTCGCTCGTGCTCGGTCAGGGGGTTCCGAGGCGGGCGTCGCCGCGGCGGCGCACCTCGCGCGGTGGTCGCCCGTACCAGCGTCTGACCGCCCGGGTCAGCCCCGACTGTTCGGCGAACCCGAGCATCGCGGCGACCTGGGAGAAGGGCAGGTCGGTGTGGAGGATCAGCCGGTGGGCCGTCTGCCGGCGCACGTCGTCGAGGACGGCCTCGAACGTGGTGCCCTCGGCGGCGAGGTAACGCTGCAGGGTGCGCGGGTTCAGCTGCAGCAGACGGGCGACGGCGTCGACGCGCACCTGGGCCGAGCCGAGCGACTGGCTCAGCGCCGCGCGCACCCGGGGTGCGACCAACCGTCCCGGCTCGGGGAAGTGCCCCTCGAGGAACTCGACGGCGATCGCGCGCAGCATCTCGTTGCCGCCCTGCAGCGGGGTGTCGACGAAGGCGGCAGGGAGACGGAGCACGGCGGCGTCACGACCGAACCGGACGTCCGCGCCGAAGAACTCGGTGTAGCGGGAGACCGGCGCGAGCGGTGCGTGGGGCAGGTGCACGGAGTGGAGCCCGTACCGCCCGCCGTACAGGAGCGTGATGATCCGGTGCAGCAGGCCGAGCCCGAGATCGATCGCCTGCGGTGGAAGAGGTACGGGTTCGGTGCTGCCGTAGCGCAGCCCGCGTACGCCGGGGATGCCCTGGGGGTCCGGTACCAGTGTCACGGTCAGGGCGGGGCTGTGCACGAAAAGGAAGCGCGACGCGCAGTCCAGGGCGTCGCCCATCGTCTGCGAGTTCTCGATCGCGACGGCCAGCGGACCGAGTACGTCGGCGTTCTGCTGCTCGGCCAGGCGCAGCCCGAGGTCCGGGCAGCCGAGCTCGGCGGCGGCGGTCTCCAGGAGCCGGCCCGCCGTGACCGAGGGGATCACCGCGTCCTCGGCGTCGAGGGCACCGCGAGGCACGCGGAAGCGCCGCAGGAGCTCTGCGCCGTCGCCACCGAGGCGGTCGACCAGCGACTCCAGGCCCCGCAACGCTGCCGCTCGCACCATCGACCGCATGTCGCACGAGGGTAAACTTTTGTCGGCTGGGGGCAAGTTCTACCGCGGCGGGCTGCGCACACTGGACAGCGATCGTCTACGTCGCCGTGTGAGGAGTCCGGTCTGTGACCACTGTCGAACGGCCCGACCAGCAGGTGGGCGTCGAGCACTTCGACGTCCTCATCGTCGGGGCCGGCCTGTCGGGGATCGGGGCCGCGTGGCGGCTCGCCCAGGAGCGCCCGGGAACCCGCTACGCCCTCCTCGAGGCGCGCGACGCCATCGGCGGCACCTGGGACCTGTTCCGCTACCCGGGCGTGCGTTCGGACTCGGACATGTTCACCCTCAGCTACCCGTTCCGTCCGTGGCGGGGTGAGAAGTCGATCGCCGACGGGGAGAGCATCCGCCGCTACATCTGCGACACCGCCGACGAGGGCGGGATCACCCCGCACATCCGGTTCGGGACGCGGGTGGTCGGCGCGTCGTGGTCGTCGGAGGAGGCGCGCTGGACCGTCCGGGTCCGTGTCGGCACCGAGGAGCGCACGTTGACCTGCGGGTTCCTCTACGTGTGCGCCGGCTACTACGACTACGCGCGCGGCCACCAGCCGGCTTTCGCCGGGCTCGAGGAGTTCGGCGGTGAGTTCGTGCACCCGCAGGCCTGGCCCGAGGACCTCGACCACACGGGAAAGAAGGTCGTGGTGATCGGCAGCGGCGCCACGGCCGTCACCCTGATCCCGGCGATGGCCGAGAAGGCCGCGCACGTCACGATGCTGCAGCGCTCGCCGTCCTACCTCACCGTGTTGCCGTCGAGGGACGAGGTCGCGGACCGGCTGCGCAGCCGCCTGCCCGCCCGGCTCGCGCACACCCTGATCCGCGCCAAGAACGTGGCGCTCACCCAGGCGTTCTACCAGCTCAGCCGTCGTCGGCCCGAGCGCGTGAAGCGCATCCTGCGGGGGGTCGCGATGAGGTTCCTGGACGACGCCGCGTACGTCGACGAGCACTTCACCCCGAGCTACCAGCCGTGGGACCAGCGGCTCTGCGTCGTCCCGGGTGGCGACTTCTTCCGCGCGATACGGTCGGGCGACGCCTCGGTGGTGACCGACCACATCGACCGGTTCGTGGAGAACGGGATCCGGCTGAAGTCCGGGAAGGTGCTGGAGGCCGACGTCGTCGTCTCGGCGACGGGGCTGTCCCTGCTCGCGTTCGGCGGGCTCGAGCTGAGCGTCGACGGCCGGCCGGTGGACCTGGGGGACACCGTCGCCTACCGCGGCCTGATGCTCGGCGGCGTGCCGAACTTCGCGTACTGCATCGGGTACACCAACGCGTCGTGGACGCTGCGGGCAGACCTGTCGTCCCGCTACGTGTGCCGGCTGCTGGGCTACATGGAGCGCCGCGGCTACGCGAGCGCGGTGCCGACGGCCGCGGCCGCCGGGGAGTCCCGGCGCCCGCTGCTCGACCTGACGTCGAGCTACGTCCTGCGCTCCGCGGACCGGTTCCCCAAGCAGGGCGAGCGCAACCCGTGGGCCGTTCGCCAGAACTACCTCGTCGACACCCTGTCGACGGCACGGGCGGATCTTCGCCGGCACATGACGTTCACGTCGAGGTCCGCGCTGCCCGCCCGCTCGACCGCACTGGAGGAGATCGCGTCATGAGCCTTGCCCCCTATCGTTTCGCCGGGAAGACGGCGGTGCTCACGGGCGCCGCCAGCGGCATGGGCGAGCACATGGCCTACGGGCTCGGAGCCCGGGGCAGCGACCTCGTCCTGCTCGACCGCGATGCCGAACGCCTCGACGCCGTCGCCGGGAAGGTCCGCCGCGCCCACCCCGGTATCGCCGTGGAGACTCTGGTGGTCGACCTCGCGGACCGCGCCGCCGCGGCCGCAGCCGCCGAGAGGATCCTGGCCGCGCACCCGCGGATCGGCCTGCTGGTGAACAACGCCGGCGTGGCGCTGGGCGGGCGGTTCGACCAGCTCACCCTCGACGAGTTCGAGTGGGTCATGGACATCAACTTCCGGGCCCCGGTCCTGCTCACGCACACCCTGCTCCCCGCGCTGACCGCTGTACCGGGCAGCCACGTCGTCAACGTCTCCAGCCTCTACGGGCTGATCGGGCCGGCCGGGCAGTCCGCGTACTCGTCGAGCAAGTTCGCCCTGCGCGGCTTCAGCGAGGTGCTCCGCGCCGAGCTCGCCGACCACGGCACCGGAGTCACGACCGTGCACCCCGGCGGGATCCGCACGCGGGTCGCCGAGAGCGCCCGGGTGGGGTCGGGCGTCTCCACCGAGGAGGTCGAGCGCCACCAGCGGGCGTTCCGCGGGCTGCTCACCTATCCCGCCGAGAAGGCGGCCGAGGAGATCCTCGCGGGCGTCGAACACCGCAGGGCGCGCGTGCTGATCGCGGCCAGCGCCAAGATCCCCGACGTGCTCGCCCGGGCGCTCCCGTCCTCCTACGGGCGAGTGCTCGGGGTGCTCACCGCGGCCCTCGCGCGGCGGGCGTCGTGACCGCCACGAGAGTGCCGGCCGAGACCGGCGGGACGTCCGCCCCTGTGTTCGTCGACGTCCGGGGCCGACGGATCCGGGTCGTCCGGTCGGGCGACCCGGCGCAGCCGCCGGTGCTGCTGCTGCACGGGATCGGCCGGAGCCTCGAGGACTGGGCCCCGCAGCACGAGCGGCTGGCCGACGCCCACCACGTGATCAGCGTCGACATGCCCGGGTTCGGCCTCTCGGAGCGGATGCCCGAGCCGGTCACGCTGCGCTCGCTCGCCGAGGGCGTGCTGGCCACCCTCGACGCGCTGGGTGAGCAGCGGCCGGTCAACATCATGGGCAACTCGCTCGGTGGTGCCGTCGCCCTGCAGATCCTCGCTCTCGCACCGGACCGCGTCGCCGGCCTCGCGCTCGTGAACAGCGCCGGGTTCGGCAAGGAGGTCACCATCGCGCTGCGCCTCCTCGCGATTCCCGGTGTCGGGCGGCGGTTGCTGAAGAGCACGGACCGGAAGGCCGCCCGCCGCACCGAGCGCGCCCTGTTCTTCGACGGCTCCTTCGTCACCGAGGAGCGGATCGAGCACGCGCTCCGCATGGCGGAGCAACCCGACCACGCCGAGGTGTTCCTGGAGGCCGCCCGCGAGCTGGGGACGTTCCGCGGGGTTCGGGCCCGCTGGCGCTCGGCGCTGCTCGCCGAGGTGGCCCGGCACCCGAAGCCGACCCTGCTCCTCTGGGGGGATCGGGACCTGATCCTGCCGGCCCACCACATGAGCACCGCGCGGGCGATGCTGCCGCACGCGCAGTCCCATGTCTTCGCCGACACCGGCCACATGCCCCAGATCGAGCGCGCCGACGACGTCGCCGGTCTCCTCCGCCGCTTCCTCGCCGCGCAAGAGGGGCAGAACACCTGATCAGTCCCCGCCGGGCGCCTCCCGGGACCGCCGGGCCCTGATCACGCGTCAGTGGCCCGACGGCTCGCGGCGGCGGCCCCGGGCGCGTCCGCTGAGCAGGGGCAGCGGGATGCGCCGCCGGGGCCTCGCCGGCAACCGTCGGGCGACGGCGTCGTCGAGCAGCGCCCGCACCGTCTCCGCGGCGCAGGTCCGGTTGGCGCCGATCCCGCCGGAGGAGCCGCGCTTGATCCAGCCCACGACGTAGGTGCCGGGCATCCCGTCGACCCGCCCGTCCTGGTTGGGGACGACGCCGGTCGCGTCGTCGAAGGGCAGCCCGGGCAGCGGCGTGCCGCGGTGCCCGACGGCCCGGACCACCAGCCCGGCCGGGATCTCCACCTCGCCGCCGCGACCGGTCACCCGCAGCCCTGCCACGTGGTCGGACCCGCTCACCGCGACCGGGGCCGAGTGGAAGCGCAGGACCAGGCGCCTGGAGCCTTCGGGGGGTGGCGCCGACCAGTCGACGGTCTCGCGGCGGACGCCCTGCAGGAGTGCGGCGTGCTCGCCCGGCGCGGCCGAGTCGATCGCCCGGCCGGTGCGCGGGTCCTCGTCGTCGACCACCAGCTCGACGCCGTGCCGGCGGGTGAGGGCGAGCAGCTCCGACCGGGTGTAGGCGGCGGTCTCCGGGCCGCGGCGGCCCAGCAGCACGACCTCGCGCACCGCGGTGTCCCGCAGCAGGCCCAGTGCCGGCGCGGCGATCGCCGTGCCCGCGAGGTCGGCCGGGTCCGCGGTGAGGATCCGGGCGACGTCGAGGGCCACGTTCCCGGTACCGACGACCACCACCCGCGACGCGGACAGGTCGACGGCCGCCGGCGCGATCTCCGGGTGGCCGTTGTACCAGCCGACGACGGTCGTGGCGGCGAGGCTCCCGGGCAGGTCCTCACCCGGCACGCCGAGCGCGCGGGCCTCCGAGGCGCCCACCGCGTAGATCACCGCGTCGTGCTCGGCGGCGAGCTCCGCCGCGGTGACATCGCGCCCGACCTCGACGCCCAGCCGCATCCGCAGCCGGTGGTGCGTGTGGTGGCGGGCGAACGTCTCGCCGATGCGCTTCGTCGCCGGGTGGTCGGGTGCCACCCCGAACCGGACCAGCCCGCCCGGCACGGACAGCCGGTCGATCAGCGTGACCCGGGCGTTCGTGTGCAGCAGCAGGTCCTGCACGGCGTACATCCCGGCCGGGCCGGTGCCGACCACGGCGACGTCGAGCGCCGGGAACCCGGCCGGGATCGCCCGGTCGAAGGTCGGTGGGCCCCAGTCGTGGAACACCGGCCCGGTCCCGGTCGCCCGCGACGACGGCCGGTCCACGTAGAACTCCGCGTTGATCGCCGCGTAGCCCTCGAGCGGGCCGCGCAGCGCGTCGACGGGATGGACCGCGTCCACGGGGCAGGCGTCCGCGCAGGCGCCGCAGTCGATGCACGTCCGCGGGTCGACGTAGAGCATGTCCGTGGTGCCGAAGTCCGGCTCGTCCGGCGTCGGGTGGATGCAGTTGACGGGGCAGGCAGCGACGCAGGACGCGTCGGTGCAGCAGGTCTGGGTGATCGCATAGGGCATCGCGGCGCCGCCGGGTCAGATCAGGTTCGCGCGACGGTAGATCGCCCGAGCCGGAGGGGTCAGCAGCCCCGCCGAGCCGAGGAACTCCATCAGCCCGGCGCAGCTCGAACGGATCATGGACTTGTGGTGCTCGTTGGCCCGCGCCTCGCGCACGGCCCGCCGGCGGTCGAGCCCGGCGGCGGCGTAGACGTCGTCGCTGACCATGCTGGTCACGATGAAATAGGCCGCGGACGCGACCGCGACGGCGTCGACCTGCCGGCGCAGGAGGCCAGCGCCCTTCATCCGCTCCCGGACCTCGTCCCGGGCGAACTTCATGTGCCGGGACTCCTCGACCACGTGGATGTTGTTGATCGTGCGCACGAACGGGGCCACGCGCTCGTCGCGCATCCAGTCCCGCTGCATCACGTCCAGGACCTCCTCGGCGACCAGGATCGCCGCGTAGGCCGTCTCGCCGCCGGCGAGCGCCTTGAACGCCCGGCCCAGCTCGATCACGGACCGCTTCGGCCGGTACGGGCGGGCCCCGAGCTTCGCCACGCCCCGGGCGAACATGATCGAGTGGCGGCACTCGTCGGCGATCTCGGTGAGCGCCCACTGGAACGCGGGATCGGTGAAATCCGTGGCGTAGTAGTCCCGCAGCATCATCTGCTGCAGGATCATCTCGAACCAGATGCCGGTGCTGGCGACCGACGCCGACTCCTGGCGGTTCAGCTCGCGCTGCTGCTCCGGGCTCATCTCGTCCCAGTACGCCGTGCCGTAGAGCGTGCTCCACTCCGGGCTGGCGCCGTGGAAGGCGGTGTCCAGCGGCGTCTCCCAGTCCACCTCGCGGGCCGGGTCGAAGGACATCAGCTCCGACGAGCGCAGCAGCCGACGCGCGACGTCCCTCTGGTCAGCCTGCTCCCCGGCCTGGTCGGTGCCGTTCAGTGCGATGGTGTCGTCCATGGTCGCTCCCTCGCGGATCGACGACGTGTGGTGTTACCGGCGGTAACGTTACCGGCGGTAACAGGTCGGCGCAACCGGAGGCGAGCAGTCGGCCGAGGGCTCAGAACTCGGTCACGCCCGCGTCGGGGGCGATCTCGTGGGCGGTGACATACCTCGACTCGTCGGAGGCGAGGAACAGCACGCTGTCCGCGACGTCCTCGGGCTGGGTGGTCTCGACCGGCAGCATGTTGGCGAACATGCCGCCCAGGCGCTGGTCACCGGCCATCGCCGCACCGAGGACGGCCTGCATGTCGCCGGAGCCCATCGGGGTGGCCACCCCGGTGGGGTGCACGCTGTTGACCCGGATGGAGTGCTTGGCCAGCTCGGCGGCGAACACCTTGGCCATGCCCTCGAGCATCTGCTGGCCCGCATCACCGAGCAGACCATCGCGTCGATCGCGTTCGTCGAGATCATCACGGCCCGGGCGGGGACGCCCGCCTCACGACCGTGACCGACCGCGTGCGAGCCGTGCTGGCCGATGCCCTCGGCGAGGCGCAACGTGCGGGCAGGATCCGGCGGTCACTGCGCACCGAGGACGTCATGCTCGCCGTCGGCATGGTCGCCGCGCTCGTCGCGAAGGTGCCCTCGGCCGATCGTCGTGCCACGGCGGACGCCTCATGGGCGCTCCTCCGCGAGGCCCTCCGCCCCTGACCTGCGCTCGAGCCCGTGAGGAGCGGGCGGCCGGGGTGCTGCGGCTTCGACCTCGTCGGTCGCGCCGTCGTCGAGCTGACGGGCGTGCCGAGGCTCGGCCGACGTGCCGAGAAGGGCGAGGAAGGCGCGGGCGCTGGGTGCCGACGGTTCGGGGTGGCGGTGGACCAGGGTGATCGGGTGCCGGGCGGCGAGGTCGGCGAGCTCCAGCACGTCGACGTCGTCGGCGCGGGCGGCGGCCGAGCGCGGGATGACGGCGACCCCGAAGCCGAGGGCGACGAACCGGACCACGGCGTTCGAGGTGGCGAGTTCGAAGGCGATGCGTCGGGTGACCCCGGCCCGGGCGAAGGCGGCGTCGACCTGGGTCCGCAGCCCGGACTCCGCGCGCATCTCGACGAAAGCGCTCGCTGCGGCGAGTGCGGCGAGATCGGCGGGCGCCCCGGCGGAGGGGTGGCCGCGGGGGACGGCGACGACGAGCGCCTCGTCGGCGAGGACCCGGTGTGCGAGGCCGTCCGGCAGCTGGTCGGCGAAGAGTCCGACGAACGCCAGGTCGAGCCCGCCTGCGCGGACCTGCTCGGCCATGTGCCTGCTCCCGGCGTCGCGGATCGCGATCTCGACGCCTCGGTGCCGGCGGTGGAATGCGGCCAGGGCGCGCTCCACCGTCGGCGCGGCCTGGCCCGTACTGCCGATCATGCCGATCGACAGCCGCCCGGTGATCACTCCCGAGAGCTCGGCGAGCTCCGCGCGGGCACCGTCGAGCTCGGCCAGCACGGCGCGGGCGCGAGGAAGCAGCAGCTCACCCGCCGCGGCGAGGCGCACGGAGCGGCTGGTGCGCTCGAACAGGGTGACCCGGTGCTCGCGCTCCAGCCGGGCGATCTGGTAGCTCAACGCGGACTGCACGACGTGGCAGCGCGCCGCGGCCCGGGTGAAGCTCAACTCCTCGGCGACGGCGACGAAGTACTCGAGTTGCCGCACATCCATCGCAATCCTCGATCAGTAGCGTCGAAACATTGTGTTGGACCGATGAATCGTACGCCGGGGCCGAGGCGGCCCGGCTGTTCTCGCTGTTCATGACCCTGTCGAGCGTCGCGCCGATCGCGGCCCCGGTGCTCGGTGGCGCGCTGCTGGCCGCGACGGGGAGCTGGCGCCCGATGTTCTGGCTGCTGGCCGCGATCAGCGTGGTGCTCGCCGCCGCGACCTGGCGAGCCGTACCGGAGACGCTGCCGGCCGAGCGTCGGCACGCGGGTGGCCTGCGCCGGACCGGCCGTGCGTTCACCACGCTGGCCCGTGACCGGGTCTTCGCGGGCTATGCGTTGACGGTCGGGTTCGCCTACGCCTCGCTGTTCGGCTACATCTCCGGCTCGTCGTTCGCGCTGCAGGAGCTCTACGGCCTCACGCCCACCCAGTTCAGCCTCGTGTTCGCGCTCAACGCCGCCGGGATGATCGTGCTCGGCCTGGCCAACGCGCGCCTCGTCCGGCGCTTCCCGGCCCGCGGGCTCCTGCTCGCCGGGCTCGTCGCGTCGGCCGTTGCCGCGCTCGCGCTGCTCGCGGCCGTCGTTCTCGGGCTGGGTCTGGTCGCTCTGATGGTGCCGTTGTTCCTCGTGGTCGCCACCCGTGGACTCGTCTCCTCGAATGCGACCGTGCTCGGGGTGCAGCGAGCACCGGCCGCCGGTTCGGCGTCGGCGGTGCTGGGGGCGTGCATGTTCACCGGCGGCATCGTCGTCACACCACTGATGGCGCTCGGCGGCGAAGGGACGGCCCTGCCCATGGTCGTGGTCGTCGCGGGCGGCGCGCTCGCCGCGCTACTGGCCACCGGGTTGCTCACCCGCGCGACGCGGGAGTCGGCACCGTCGGCCTAGCGACGGCGTGGTCGGGGTCAGATCCGCCGCCTCCGCCCTCGGCCACCTCGCCGAACGACTACAGGACCGCCGCGGCGGTGGTGACGATGTGCTCGTGGGCAGCCGCCGCGGCGGCTTCGGGGTCGTGGCGGGCGATGGCGTCGAGGATCGCGCGGTGCTCCGCGATGACGTCCTCGTGCCGGTGCGGCAGGGTCAGCGCCTCGAAGCCGATCAGCCACATCGCCCCGCGCAGGCTCGTCATCGTCGCGTGTGTCCGCTCCAGACCGAGCAGCTCGGACTGCAACAGATGGAACTGCTCGTCGAGAGCCAGGAACTCGGACTGCTGCCCGGGACCGCGCAGGTCCTGCTGGGCGTCGATGAGCGTGCCCAGCCGGCGCACGTCCTCCTCCGTCGCCACGAGAGCGAGTCGGCGCGCGGTGTAGGGCTCCAGCAGCGAGCGCAGGTCGAAGATCTCCCGCCGCTCGTCGGCGGACAGCTTGCGGAGCCGGAACCCCCGCTGGGACTCGATCGCGACGAGGCCCTCGCGGCTCAGCGAGATGAGGGCCTCGCGGACGGGGGTTCGGGACATCCCGAGGGTCTCGGCCAGTTCGTTCTCTGAGTAGAGGACCTCCTGGCGGATCGCGCCGTCGCGGATCGCCTGCTGGATCTGCAGGTAGGCGCGGCGGGACAGGGTCGGAGCTCGCTCCACCGCGGTGATCCCGCTCAGCTTGGCCACGCTGGCATCTTACACACCAGTAACGGGCCGCACTTGTATGCTACGTACTAGAGCACTAGCGTGCGGCGTGTTGATCCACCGACAAGGAGCTGCAGATGCCTCTCTCCGTAGACGACAAGCTCGCCATCCAGGAGCTGTCGAACACCCACGTCAAGTACCTCGACGCGCACGACGTCGAGGCCTGGGCGAACTGCTGGCTGCCCGACGGGAAGTTCATCGCCACCTACGGCACCTTCACCGGTCACGAGGCCATCAAGGAGTTCATCCGCGGCCACATCGCGGCCGGCAAGGAGGACGGAGCCCGCCACGTCCTGAGCAACTACGTCATCGAGGGCGACGGGGACCGGGCGACGGTCTACAGCCTGGTCGTCAAGATCCAGGTCGAGAAGGCTCCGCACATCATCGCCAGCGGCGTCTACAACGACGTCGCGGTCCGCACCGCCGACGGCTGGAAGTTCGAGTCCCGCCAGCTGGACGTGGACAACGGCGTCTTCGCCGCGGCCGCGGCCGCCGAGCAGAACAGCAGCAGCGGACGGTGACCGCGCTGGAAGCCGAGCGCTGGGGTGAGGACGGCCCACCGGTCGTCCTGGTCCACGGCAGCCTCAGCTCCGCGGCCGCGGCCTTCGGCGAGCAGAAGGTCCTCGCCGACCGCTACCGGCTGATCGCCCCCTACCGGCGCGGATACAGCCCGAGCCCGGGCACCGACCGGATCGACCCCGATCGGGACGCGCAGGACATCGTCGAGCTCCTCGGTTCCGGGGCCCACCTCGTCGGCACGTCGATGGGCGGGGTGGTGGCCATGCGGGCCGCCGCCCTGGCTCCGGAGAAGGTGTGGTCGCTGACGGTCATCGAGCCGCCCGCGATGCCGAACGCCGCCGGCCGGCCCGAGGCGGACAAGCTGATCGAGGGGCTCCGCACGCACTGGGAGCGCAACGGCGACGCCGACCTCGAGACGTTCGTCGAGGGCTTTCTCAGGACGCTGAGCGTGTCGATGGAGCTGCCGTCGCCGCTGCCGCCTCCGTTCGCGGAGGCGGTGCGCAACCTCAAGACCGAGCGCCCGTGGGAGACGGGGGTGCCGCTGGAGGAGTTGGCGGCCGCGCCGTTCCCCAAGTTGGTGGTCACCGGCGGCGGGACCCCGGGCTTCGAGGACGTCGGCGACGTGCTCGCGGAGAAGCTGCCGGCCAAGCGGGTGCTGTTCGACGGCAGCCCGCACGCCGTGCAGCGCATCGGCGAGCGGTTCAACGCCGAGCTGCTGGAGTTCCTGTCCTCGGCGGGTGACCACGCGAAGTGAGAACGGCACTGGTGCAGGTGGCCAGTCCGGCCGGGGAACCGGTCGGGGAGCGGCGCCGCCGGGTCGGGGACATGGTGGCCGAGGCCGCCGGCGCCGACCTGGTGGTGCTGCCCGAGCTCTGGCTGTCCGGGTACTTCGCGTTCGACGCCTACGCCGAGCTCGCGGAGCCGCTCCACGGTGACACCGTCTCGGCGGCCCGCGAGTGGGCCGTCCGGCTGGGCTGCCACCTGCACATGGGCAGTGTCCTCGAGCGCGACGGGCAGGGCCGGCTCTACAACACCGCGGTCCTGATCGGCCCGGACGGGGAGATCGTCCACACCTACCGGAAGATCCATGTCTTCGGGTACCGGTCGCGCGAGGCCGAGCTGCTCACCCCCGGGGAGCAGGTCGGCGCGGTCGACACCGGGCTCGGCCGGCTCGGCACCACGACCTGTTACGACCTGCGCTTCCCCGAGCTGTACCGCGCCCTGGTGGACGAGGGCGCGGAGTCCATCGTGGTGTGCTCGGCCTGGCCCGCCGCCCGTCTCGCGCACTGGCGGTTGTTCACCTCCACCCGCGCGGTCGAGGAGCAGGTCGTCCTCGTCGCCTGCAACGCGGTGGGGGAGCAGGCCGACGGGGTCCGGCTCGCCGGGCACAGCCGGGTGGTAGACCCGTGGGGCGAGGTGCTCGTCGAGGCCGGCGAGGACGAGGGCGTGACCTTCTGCGATGTCGATACAGGGGTGATCGCGGCGGCCCGCACCGAGTTCCCGGTGCTCGCCGACCGCCGGCTCACCCCGAGAAGAGAGAACTGAGCACATGCCCGACCAGGCACTACAACTCACCGTCCGCGGTACGGGCGAGATGCTGCACGTCCGCCCGGCGCGGCTCATCGTCGCCGGCTACACCGGCCGGGACGCCGAGGCGGTGGCCGCGCACATCGCCGAGCTCGCCGAGATCGGCGTTCCGCCGCCCGCGACCGTGCCCGCCTTCTACGACCTCGACCCCGCGCTGCTCACCACGGATCCGGTGATCGGCGTCGACGGCCCGGACAGCTCGGGCGAGGTCGAACCCGTCGTCATCCGCCACGACGGCCGCCTCTACCTCGGCGTCGGCTCCGACCACACCGACCGCGAGCTGGAGAAGAGCAGCGTCGCCGGCTCGAAGGCCGCGTGTCCGAAGCCGCTCGGCCGGGAGGTCGCGGCCCTGCCCGCCGACCTGAACGACTTCGACTGGGACCCCGTCGCCGCCGCCAGCGACGTCGACGGCGAGCCCTACCAGCGTGGGGACCTGTCCGCCCTGCGGCACCCGGCGGACGTGCTCGCCCGCCTTGCCGATGCCCTGCCGGACGCCGACGGCGACCTCGTCCTGTTCGGCGGGACGCTGCCCCTGATGACGGGACGCTTCGTCTTCGGCCGGAACTGGACACTGCAGCTGAAGCTGAGCGACGGCACAGTCCTGGCCCACACCTACGAGACCGAGCAGAGGAACCGCTGATGCGTACCGGACAGGACTACCTCACCGGTCTCAAGGACGGCCGGACGATCATCGTCGACGGCGAGGCGGTGCACGACGTCGCCGCCCACCCGGCCTTCGCGCCGATCGCGACGACGATCGGGGAGCTGTTCGACCTGGCCGCCGACCCGGCCCAGGGGATGACCGCGACCGCACCCGAGACCGGGGCGCGGACCAACCGCATCAACATCATCCCCCGCAGCCGCGAGGACCTCGCCGGCTTCCGGCACACCGCGGAGGCCTGGGCGCGGCACACCCACGGGTGGGTGGGGCGCAGCCCCGACCACGTCGCGGCGTTCGTCAACGGCTTCGCGGCCCACCCGGAGGCGTTCGCCGCGGGGGACCGCGACCTCTCGGCCAACGTGCTCGCCTACCACCGGCGGATGCAGACCGAGAACCCCTACGTCTCCTACGCGATCATCCCGCCGCAGGTCTCCCGGGCCACCACGGCGCACGCCTGGGACGGCGACTTCGTGCAGGTCGGCGTGACCGAGGAGCGCAGCGACGGGATCGTCGTGCGCGGCGCCCAGATGCTGGCCACCGGCGGCCCCGTGGCCGACGAGATCCTCGTGTCCTGCATCAAGCCGCTCACCGACGACGACGCGGACTTCGCCCTGAGCTTCGTCGTCCCGGTGGCCACCGAGGGCCTCAAGCTCTACTGCCGCCGCCCGTTCGCCCCCGCGGCGACCAGCTCCTACGACTACCCGCTGACGAGTCGTTACGACGAGACCGACGCCCTGCTGGTCTTCGACGATGTCTTCGTCCCCTGGGAGAAGGTCCTCGTCTTCCGCGACGTCGCCGGACTGCGCCGCCAGTTCTTCGACACCGGCGCCCACGTGCTCGGCAACTGGCAGGCGCAGATCCGGTTCGCCGTGAAGCTCCAGTTCATCGCCGGGCTCGCCCGCAAGGTCGCCGCCGTCAACGGCGTCGACAGGTTCCCCGGCGTCGTCGAGAAGCTCGGCGAGCTGGCCGCACTCACCTCCGTGGTCGAGTCCGCGGTCCTGGCAGCGGAGTACACCGCCGCCGACGACGGATCAGGTCTCTGGCTGCCGGGCAAGCGCGCCGTCTACGGGGCGATGGGCCTGCAGGCCGAGCTGTACCCGCGGGCGCTGGCGATCCTGCGCGACCTCGTCGGCGGCGGCGTGCTCCAGGTGCCCTCCGGCGTGGCGGACATGCGCAACCCGGAGACCCGCGCGGACATCGACCGCTACATCCAGTCCCCCAGCGCCCCCGCGGAAGAGCGGGTCAAGCTGTTCAAGCTCGTCTGGGACGCGGTCGGCAGCGAGTTCGCCGGCCGGCACCACCAGTACGAGATGTTCTACGCCGGAGCGCCCTTCGTCGTGAAGGGCTACGCCTTCCGCAACTACGGCTTCGACGGCCCGCTCGCCGAGGTCGACGCGTTCCTCGGCAGCTACGGCGTCGACACGCCTTAGCCACACCCCGCCCTACGACACCTCGAGGAGCACCGATGGCGAAACCCGAGCACGAGTTCTTCCCGGTGACGGACGTGGACTACACGCTCTGTCCCGGCGACGACCCGAAGATCAAGGAAAGGATCCTGGCCGCGGACAAGGACACCGGGGTCGCGACCCGGATCCTGCGCTACGAGCCGGGCGCGGACTCCACACCCAACGGTGTGCAGGTCCACGACTTCTGGGAGGAGGTCTACATCCTGGAAGGCTCGTTCACCGACCTCGAGCTCGGCCAGACCTTCACCGCAGGCATGTACGCGTGCCGGCCGCCGGGCATGCGGCACGGGCCGTGGCGCTCCGACGAGGGTGTCACGACCTTCGAGGTGCGGTACCGCGTCTGATCCGGGCCCGCCCGGCGAAAGGAAGCCCCCCATGATCTCCACGGCTCCGATCGATCCGTTGACCATGCGCCGCACCATCGGCCGCTTCGCCACCGGCGTCGCGGTCGTGACGGCGCTCGACGGCGACCAGCCGCACGGCATGACGGTCAACTCGCTGACCTCGGTGTCGCTGGACCCGCCGCTGCTGCTCGTCTGTCTGACGACGGGTGCCCGCACCACCGACGCCGTGGTCGGGGACGGGCGTTTCGCGGTCAACATCCTCGGCGCTCGCCAGGAGGAGATCGCGATGCGGTTCGCCCGGCGCGGTGCGGACCACTTCGACGGCCTCCCGCTGCGCTACGGGGACCACGAGGTCCCGGTCGTCCCCGAGGCGCTCGCGCACCTGGAGTGCACGGTGGACCGGCACTTCGAGGCGGGCGACCACGTGGTGGTCTTCGGCCGGGTGGGGCGGGTGTGCGACCGCGCGGGCGCGCCGCTGGCGTTCCTGGGCGGCCGATTCGGTGATCTCACCGAACGGGGAACCGAACCCGAACACTGGTTCTTCTGACCCGCAGCGAGACGCAACGGCGACACGTGCGCTCTGATCGTCGTTCGCGGGTCGGCGTGCCCGGGGAGCTTCGGACGTCGCGCAGGGAGACGTCGGGATCGGGTAGCCCCGGCCGGGACGTCACCGGACCGGTCGGGGCAGCTCGGCGCCGCGGCGCTGCAGCAGCCAGCGAAGCCGGTCGGTGATCAGGCCGTCGACGCCCATGTCCAGCAGGGCGTGTCGGTGCAGACGTCCCCGTTGACCTTCCGGTCGTGGCTGACCATCGCGTGCCCGTCCGCGGTGATCTGGACGTCGAGCTCCAGGGTGGAGACCCCGAGGTCGAGCGCGGTGCCGAAGGACAGCAGCGAGCTCTCCACCGACAGTTCCATCCCGCCGCGGTGGGCCTGCAGGTCGATCGGCCGCGCCGGCGGGACGACCGGCGACGCCGCGGCCACCCCGGGATCGCGAGAGCCGCGGCGACGACGAGGGTGGTGACGGCGGGCGATCGGACGGTTCCCACGGTCGGTGGACGCTAGACGCCTCCGGCGACCCGCGGTCATCGTCCGGGCGAACTCGCCGTGAGCCCAGCCGGCCCTCGAGGCCGCGGTCCGGTGGAGCCGACGCGCCGAACGAGACCGCAGTCCTCCGTTCAGCGACGGACGACCAGCTGGGCCCTTACGCAGCACGCCCTCGATCAGGAATCCGCGAGGGGCATCGGCTCGGGCGCGTCGGCCAGCGCGATCACCGGGCGTGCGGTGATGCGGTGGCCGAGGAGGACCGGCCGGTTGGCCTGGCCGAGCAGCAGCGGGAGCAGTTCGTGGGCGCGGACCTGCCCCCACCAGCCACGGTGCGCGGGCAGCTCGCCGAACGCGGTCACCTCGTCGGCGCGCACGGTCGGGCCCGCGACGACCAGCGGCGTCGGTTCCCCGGCGTGCATCACCCCGTGGGTGGACGGGGTGGCGTGGTCGCCGGTGACCGCGACGATCGCCCGCCCGGCGAGATCGGCCAGGCCGGCCAGACCGCGGTCGACCTCCTCCAGGACGTCGCGCTTGGCGTACGGCTCTTTGGTGTGCCCGGCCTCGTCGGTGGCCTTGGTGTGCACGTGCACGAACCGGGCCCCGCCGGCGACGAGGTCCTCTGCCGCCTCGAGCCGTGCGGCGAGGTCCTTCTCCAGGTCGTCGACGGGCGGAAGGTGGATCGAGCCCATACCGAGTACCGCGGCGAGCCCGCGGTAGAGCCGAGTGCTCGTGACCGCGGCGCCCGCGACGCCGATCTGCTCGACGAAGCTCGGGATGTCCCCGCGCACGCCCGACCACTTGGTGGTCAGGACGTCGAGCGCGGGCAGCCCGCGGCGGTTCCGGCCGGCGTTGACCACGCTGCCGACGAGGTGCGCCCGGGCGGCGTGCAGGGCCCCGGTCAGGGTCTCCGCGAACGCCGCCCCGTCCGGGCCGGTCGGGACCGGGCGCAGCCAGGGGTGGAAGGTCTCGAAGAACGGATCGGTGTCGGTCACGTCCGCGTGGGGGTGGCCGGGTGCGGTGAGCAGGGCCTCGCCGCGTCCGCCCAGGGCCTGAAGGTGTATCCCGAGGCGGGTCAGCACCGGGTCGAGCTCGGCCAGCAGCGCGGCCGCGTCGCCGTCGTCGGATCGTCCGGCGCGGCCGGTGATCCACAGCCGGTCGCCCTGGCGGGACGAGGTGCGCAGCGCGGCGTGGGTGACCGCGGTGTCCGCGTCGACCTGAAGGCCCGCGCCGAGGGCTTCGAGCACGGCGCGCCCGGGGAACGGGACGTCGGCGAACCCGAACATCGCCCAGTGCGCGAGCTCGGAGGTCGGCGCGCGGCCCCAGCCGAACGGCAGGTGCCAGCCGCTCGCACCGCGGCGGGCGAGCGCGTCGAGGTTCGGCGTGTGCGCGGCCTCGGCGGGTGTGCGGTCGCCGAGCTCCGGGATCGGCCGGTCCCCGAGCCCGTCGAGGACGACGAGCACGATGGGGAGGCGGTCGTCGTCGAGGCGGGGCTGGGTCTCGCCGTGTCCGGCCGGGATCACCGCTCGCCTCCCGCCGGCGAACCGGTGACCTTCGGGAGGAGCGACTGCAGCACCGGGATCACCGAGGCGGGCACGAGGTCCTCCCACCGCTCGCCGTGCTCGATCCGGCTCCGGATCTCCGTGGCGGAGAGGCGCTGGACGGGGGCGCCGTCGAGCACCGTGACGGGGTATCCGGCGTCGGCCAGCAGCTCGGCCTTGTGCCGTTCCCAGTCGGTGTAGGCGCGGACGAGGTGCCGGGCGTGCAGGGGCACGTACTCGGGCCAGTGCTGCGGACGGGTGAGGTCGAACGGCACGATCGTCGTGTCCGCGGCGATCCCCCGATCGGTCAGGGCCGCGGTCAGCAGCCGGACCCGCTCGTAGTAGGTGAAAGGGTTGGCCGAGTCGCGGTGCCGGTGGGCCGAGGTCGGCTCCTCGTGCCGGACTCCGTGATCCGGGTTGGTGATCGCGACGATCAGCTGGTCGGCGTCGCGCAGCGCGATCTCGAACAGCTCCAGGTGCTGCTCGTGGACCGGTTGGAAACGCCCGGTCACGCAGGCGAGTGCGGTCCGCGTGGTCATGGGCCCTCCTCGACGGTCACGGTTCCCGGCTCCCCGTCGACGAGCCGACCCACCACGTCGGCGGCCTCGTCGCCACGGTCGTGCAGCTGCGTGACCAGGTCGTCGGCGTCGTCGGCGGGGACTGCGAGCAGCAACCCGCCGGAGGTCTGGGCGTCGGCCAGGAGCAGTTGCCGGTCCGCGTCGAGGCCGCCGGGGTCGAACCAGCCGCGGTCCAGCGCGTTCGCGAGCGTGCGGCGGCTGCCGTCCGGGCCGCAGCCACCGGCGACCAGCTCGGCCACGCCGGGCAGCACCGGCACCGACCCGGCGTCCAGCCGGGCGGCGACCGCACCCGCCCGGCCCATCTCGTGCAGGTGCCCGATCAGGCCGAAGCCGGTGACGTCCGTGCCGCCACGCAGCCCGAACGCTCGCGCGACGGCAGCGGCCTCGGCGTTGAGCCGGGTCATGACCTCCACTGCGGTCTTCACCAGGCTCGGGTAGGCCTGACCGCGCTTGACCGCGGTACCCACGACGCCGAGCCCGATCGGCTTGGTCAGCACCAGCAGGTCGCCGGCCCGGCCGCCGCCCTTGCGCAGGATCGCGTCGCGGTCGACCGCGCCCACGACGGCGAGCCCGTACTTCGGGGCGGGGTCGACGATGCTGTGCCCGCCGGCGAGCAACGCCCCCGCGTCGGCGACGGCTCGCGCCCCGCCACGCAGCACATCGCCGAGCATGTCCACGTTCAGCTCCGCGGGCCAGCCGAGCAGGTTCAGCGCGAGCAGCGGCCGTCCGCCCATGGCGTAGACGTCCGACAACGCGTTCGTTGCGGCGATCCGGCCCCAGTCGTACGGGTCGTCGACCACGGGGGTGAGGAAGTCACAGGTCGCGACGAGCGAACTCCCGTCGAGCCCGTCCAGGTCGTAGACGGCGGCGTCGTCGCCGGGGTCGAGCCCGACCCGCAACGGGCCGCTCGCACCGGCCAGCAGCCCGTCGCCGCGCAACGACGCCATGACGTCGCCGAGCAGGCCCTGCGGCATCTTGCAGGCGCAGCCCCCACCCGGCGAGTACTGCGTCAGTGGCCGAGCCGCCCGGCTCATGCGGCCGGCCCCCGGTCCCGCAGCAGCCCGCGGGCGATGGCGTTGCGCTGGATCTCCACCGTCCCCGCCGGGATCCGGAGATTGCGGGCCACCCGGAACAGCTTCTCCTCCGGCGAGCCCAGCTGCAGGCCTCGGGCTCCGTGGATCTGCACGGCGCGGTCGGTGACCCGGTAGAACGCCTCATCGTTGATGATCTTCAGCAGGCTGATCAGCCGGGGCGCGTCGCGGTGCAGCGGGATGTCGAACGGGCCGAGCTCGTCCAGCTGGGCCTGGATCATCAGCGAGGTGGCCTTGGCCTGGGTGATGTCGGCGTCCATGTCCGCGATCAGGTGCTGGACGGCCTGCAGCGCGCCGATCGGCTTGCCTCCGGACTGCCGCTCCCGGGAGTAGGACAGGGCCCGGTCGAGGAGCCAGTTGCCCCAGCCGGCGTCCATGCCGCCGCGGCACATCCGCCGCCAGTTGATCCACGACATGGCCAGGGCGAAGCCGTCACCGATCTCGCCGACGACGTTCTCCGCGGGCACCCGGACGTCGGTGAACTCCAGCTCGCCGGTCAGCCCGTCGTTCATCATGGTGGGCAGGTCGACGCCGCGACGGAACCCGGGGGCGCCGGCGTCGACGAGGAACATCGACAGCGACCGCGTGCCGGCGCCGGGCTCGGTGACGGCGACCACCTGCAGCACGTCGGCGAAGTGGGCGTTGGTGATCCACGCCTTGTGGCCGTTGAGGATCCAGTCGTCGCCGTCGCGCTTGGCCCAGGTCGACATCTTCAGCACGTCCGAGCCGACGTCGGGCTCGGTGTTGCAGAACGCCGCGGTGATCTCACCCTTGATGAGCGGGGTCAGATACTGCTCGCGCGCGGCCGGGGAGCAGTGCTCGATCGCGGGGTTCGGGCCCTCGGTCCAGGCCAGTGCGGCGAGTCCCAGGCCCAGCCCGGAGTTGCGGTACACGAACTCCTCGACGTGGTGCATCTCCACCCGCGAGAGCCCGCCGCCGCCGACCGAGGCGGAGTTGTGCGGGGCGTAGAGGCCGGCGGCGCCGGCGCGGCGCTGGACCTCCCGGCGGGCCTCCCACACCTCGGGGTGCATCCGGCCGGCCTCGTCGAGATGCGGCTGTGCCGCCGTCCCGACGTTCTTCGCCGCCAGCTGCTCCTCGAGCGGGGCGACCTCGTCGTCGAGGAACCGGCGGAAGCGCTCGGTGTAGTCGGCGACCCGGTCGCTGATGCCGATGTTGATGCTCGCGCGCGTCATCGGGTGGGGCTCCTCGTCGTTGTGAACGGTGTTCATTGTGCTGAACAATGATCGAAAGCTAGCATCGCCGACTACTGATCGGAAGGGCGGAACGCATGTCTGAGGGAGCTCGGGCCGGACGCCGTGACGCCGTGGCGGAGATGAAGCGCGGCATCATCCTCGATGCCGCCCAGCGGGTCTTCGCCGAGAACGGGCTGCGCGGGGCGAGCATGCGCGCGATCGCCAAGGAGGCGGGCTACGTCCCGGGCGCGATCTACGCCTATTTCCCCAGCAAGGAGCACATCTACGCCGCCGCGTTGAGCGAGTCGCTGATCCGCCTGCGCGAGGCGACCGAGACCGCCGCGGTCGGCGCCGGCGCCCGCGAGCGACTGGTCGCGGCCGGGCTGGCGTGGTTCGACTTCTACGACGCGAACCCGCGTGACCTCGACATGGGCTTCTACCTGTTCGGCGGCGGCATCGAACCCCGCGGGCTCTCCGAGGAGCTCGACCGTGAGCTCAACGCCGCACTCCTCGCGACCCTCGAACCCGTCCGGCGCGCGGCGATCGAGATCGGGGCCACCGAGGACGACGCCGTCGTCCTGACGGCGGACACGTTCGCCCACGCCTCGGGCCTGTTGCTGCTCGCCCACACGCGCCGCATCGAGCTCTTCAAGCTCGACGCGCGCCCGTTGATGGCCCAGCACATGGAGCAGTTGGCCGCGCGGATCGCCACCTGAGCAGCGTCGGTCACCTCGCGGCCGGGTTGACAGGGCTGTCCGCCTACCCGGCGCCGACGAACGCGGTCCGGGGCTGAGACAGGCGGCCGGGGGTAACGGGGGGCGTACGAGGGTCGGGCGCATCCGGCGAGTCGCACTGTCTGGCAGTCCACGGGCGTGGCCGAGATCGGGAACGTGGACACGAGAACGGCCCTCGAGCCGGTCACCGCCGCAGGGCCGTCGACGGGCCTCGTATCACCCTCTCCGGGTGATGGGACGCTGGTGGGCACGGTGACACGGTGGTGCGTCTTCGACGAAGACGGGAGGGGACTGGTCCCGCTCCGCATCCCGGCCGTTCGGCACCTCGGCCACGCGCAATCCCAGGCCGCGCGCTGCCGGGGAACCAGCCCGTCCCGACGCGGGATCGTGAGGCCGTACCCCTTGTGAACGGGGGTCCTCACGAGCTGATCTTCTCCCCGCCTGCCCGCGCCGGAAGGCTCCGGCCCGTCTGGAACGGCCAGCTCCACATCGACCACCGACCAAACCGGCCAAGGAGCCCCAAGGAGACCGCCGACATGTCTGCCACGACCGAAGAATCAGCGGCCGCCCCTGCGATCCGGCCGTTGACGATCGAGGTGCCCGAGGCGGAACTCGAGGCACTGCGTGTGCGCATCGTGGCCACGCACTGGCCCGACAAGGAGACCGTCCCAGATCAGTCGCAGGGCGTGCAGCTCGCGACGAGTCAGGTACCTGCGCGCTATCGGGTGACGGATTACGACTGGCGCAGGTGCGAGGCGAAACTGAACGCTCTCCCGCAGTTCATCACGGAGATCGACGGGCTGGACATCCATTTCATCCACGTTCGTTCGGAGCGCGACGATGCTCTGCCGCTCATCGTCACACACGGATGGCCCGGCTCGGTCCTCGAGAACCTGAGGATCGTCGGTCCACTTACTGATCCTGTGGCACATGGCGCGAGCGAATCAGACGCTTTCCATCTGGTGATTCCGTCGGTGCCCGGCCACGGGTTCTCCGGTAAGCCGACCAGACCGGCTGGGGTCCCGACCGCATCGCACGGGCCTGGGCGGAGCTGATGAGGCGCCTCGGATTGCCTGCGAGCAGCTGGCTTTCGTCTACCAGCACATCGCCTACGCCCTCATGATGGGGGACCGCCCGCAGACGCTGACCGGATTGGCGGATTCACCCGTCGGTTTGGCAGACTTCATGCTCAACCATGACGCGCGTAGTCTGGACCGGATCTCACGGGTCTTCGCCGGGCACCCCGAAGGTCTTACGCGGGACGATGTCCTCGACAACATCACGCTCTACTGGTTGACGAACACAGCGATTCCTTCCGCTCGTCTCTGCTGGGAGAAAAAGTACCCCTTGTCCGCCGTCAAGGGCGTCTCCGTCCCGGTTGCCGTGAGCGTCTTTCCTGACGACTCTATCAAGCCCCGCGGAGTTGGGCCGAGCAGGCCTATCTCAACTCGTCTATCACAACAAGCTCGACAGAGGCGGCCTCTTTGCGGCCTGGGAACAGCCGCAACTCTTCTCGGAGGAGATTCGCACGGGCTTCCGGTCACTTCGCTAGACGACCGTGTGCAAACGTCTGCACATGTCCCTCGCTCGGCGGGCCGAGTTGGTCAACTCCGAGCCACTCGGCCCTGCCGGGCTGCGCCCGGCGCCGAGCGTTCACCTCACGCAAACCGCCGATCTCTCCGCTGATGACGACCTACGGGCCGGGCCCGTCGGCCGGACATCCAGCCACAGGAAAAGCATCGTCATGAGAGCACATTGGCCCAGGCTCGCCGGGCTGCACTCGGCCTCGGTCCGGCTACCGGTCGAGGGTGAACTGCCTTCTTTCGGCGGCGCGACGGGCTGGCTCAACTCGCCGCCGCTGACAGTGGCCGGCCTGCGCGGCAAGGTCGTCCTCGTCGGCTTCTGGACCTATACCTGCATCAACTGGCTACGCCAGCTTCCCCATCTCCGCGCGTGGGCCGCGAAGTACTCCGGCCGCGGGCTGGTGGTGGTCGGCGTACACACGCCCGAGTTCACGTTCGAGAGCGACGTCGGCAATGTCAGCCGGGCCGTGCGGGAGATGAGGATCGAGTACCCGGTTGCGATCGACAGCGACTACACGGTCTGGAGTGCCTTCGGCAACCATTACTGGCCGGCCCTCTACTTCGCGGACGCCGAAGGGCTGATCCGGCATCATCACTTCGGCGAAGGCGAGTACCAGCAGTCGGAGATGATCATCCAGCAGTTGCTGGCCGAGGCCGGATCCGCCGACGTGGATCATGAGCCGGTGTCGGTGGATGCCCATGGTGCCGAAGCGCCCGCCGACTGGGCCAACCTGAGATCGCCGGAGAACTACACCGGCTATGAGCGCACCGGGAACTTCGCGTCCCCGGGCGGCGCGGTACCGGGCAAGCGCCACACCTACACGACCCCGGCGGAGCTGGGACTCGATCACTGGGCCCTGTCCGGGGACTGGACGATGGCGGAACAGGCCACCACGCTGCACACGGCCGACGGGCAGATCGCCTACCGCTTCCACGCCCGCGATCTTCATCTGGTCATGGGGCCGGCAGTACGGGGCACGTCCGTGCGGCTCCGGGTGCTCCTCGACGGACAGCCGCCGGGTGCGGCGCATGGGGTCGACATCGACGCTCGAGGCAACGGAACACTGGTCGAACAGCGGCTGCACCAGCTCGTCCGGCAGCCCGGCCCCATCACCGACCGCACCTTCGAAATCACCTTCCTCGATCCCGAGGTCCAGGCCTACGCGTTCACCTTCGGCTAGATCAGGAAGGTCCGGCCATCTCATGCACGCCCTGACGTCGGCTGAGAGGCGCCTGGCTGGACGCACCAGAACTCGAGGTCGAGGACCCCGAGCTCGCCGTGTGTTTCAGGGGAGCGCCGAAGGAATTCGAGATCCGGCGACGCGAACAGGTCACCGAACCGGTGCTCACCCCACGCGAGACGGAGGTTCTCGGCCTCACGGCCGACGGACTCTCAGCACCCGAGTTCGCCGAACGCCTCTTCGTCGGCGTCACCACCGTCAAGTCGCACCTGCAGCACGTCTACGTCGAGCTCGACGTCTCGGGCCGGGCCGCGGCCGTCGCCCGAGCGCATCGTCTCGGTCTCCTGAGCTGAGGCCGAGGCGAGCGGCTCGCGGGACGAAGGCCGCCGAACCCGTCCGCCGGGTCGGCCTCACCGCAGCAGATCACTCCGTGCCGAAGAACGACCGGGCAAGGGCGATCCGTTCTGCACGCAGCCCGACCTCAGGTCTGTGCGAGCGCGACGGGCGGCGTCTCCCCGGCCTGCTCGGTCCTGAAGTGGGGCAAGACCTCGGTCGCGAAGATCTCGGTGTTGCGCCGGGTCATCTCGGCCGACATGTCGCCCATGGCGAGCATCGTCATCATCTGCCCGAACCCGAGCTCGTCGCGCAGCTCACCGATGCGGTTGCGGACGGACTCGGGCCCGCCGACGATGACGTATCCCTGCTCGACGAGCTCGGAGAAGCTCAGCTCGGGATACGGCTTCATGCCCGCCTTGAGCAGCCCGCGCATCGCCGGGGCCGACATGTACCCGGGTGGGAAGACGATCTCGGCGCCCTGTCGCAGGCCCTTGTGGAACAGCCACTCCACGTGCTGCCGGGCCTCGCGCATCGCGGAGCGCTCCGACTCCCCGATGAACACCGGGGTGGCCAGCGCGATGTTCTCCGGGTCGGGCTCGTACCCGAGGTCGGCGGCCGCCTTGCGGTAGCCGTCGAACCAGGTCTTCACGACCTTCGTCGGCGCGTACACCGACACGTACATGTAGCGGTTCTCCGCCACCCAGCGCATCGTCTCCGGGCTCCCGGCGCCGGGCACCGCGATCGGCGGGTGCGGGGACTGCAGCGGCCTGGGCCACACGTTCACGTAGCGGTACTCGTAATGCTCGCCGATCCACTGGAAGGGCCCCTCGGTCGTCCAGGCCTTCTTGATCAGATCGTGTGCCTCGTTGAACCGGGACCGGGAGTCGGCCGGGCTGACGCTGTGCGCGTAGTGCTCCCAGCCGATGCCGCGGACGAACCCGGACACCAGCCGGCCCCTCGTCAGGTGGTCGAGCATCGCGATCTCCTCCGCCACCCGCAGCGGGTTGCCCCGGATCGGGATGGCGTTGCCGAGCACCATGATCTTCGAGCGGGAGGTGCGCCGGGCCAGGGCCGCGGCCATCACGTTCGGCGACGGCATCATCCCGTAGCCCGACTGGTGGTGCTCGTTCACCACGATGCCGTCGTAGCCCAGCTCGTCGGCGTACTCGAGCTCGTCGAGGTAGCGGTGGTACAGGTCCACACCCTTGGCCGGGTCGAAGTGGGAGTTGGAGAACGTCAGGGACATCGACGGGTACTTCTCCACGTCGTCGAAGTCCTCGGGCAGGTAGGGGTAGGGCATGAGGTGGAAGAAGTTGAACTTCATGATCAGCTCTCCGGTAGCGGGTGCGGGGCTCAGTCGGCCAGGAAGTCGGTCACGGCGGCGGTGACGGCGTCCGGGCGCTCGCCGTAGAGGGCGTGCCCGCAGTCGTCGACGACGACGAGTTCCGCGCCGGGGATCGCGGCGGCGTAGCGCTCGCAGTGCGCCCGGGGGATGATCCGGTCGTGCTCGGCGGCCACCACCCGCGTGGGGGCCGAGATGCGCCGGAGCCGGCCTTCCAGTTTCGGGTTGCTCAGGTAGGGCTTCCAGCCGAAGCGGGCCAGCGCGCCGAGATCACGGTAGGACCGCAGGATGTCCTCGACGCCCGGCTCGGTGGCCAGCAGGCTCTCGACGATCCCGGGGTCGTGGAACAGGGCCCCCAGCAGCTGCGGCGGCGTCATGATGAACAGGTCGGCCACCGGGTGTTCGGGAATGCGCAGCCCGGCCGGGCCGAGCAGGGCGAGCTTGCGCACCCGGCGCGGCGAGTGCACGGCGAGCTCGGCGGCGATCCAGCCGCCGAACGACGCGCCGACGAGGTCGACCTGGTCGAGGCCGAGCCGGTCCAGCAAGTCGAGGTAGTGATAGACGAGGTCGTCCATCGCCCGCACTTCCGGGAGATCGTCCGACAGCCCGAAGCCCGGGTGGTCCGGGGCGATGAGGTCGAAGTGCTCGCTGATCAGCTGGTGGTGCGGGCCCCATTCGCCGGCCCCGCCCGCGGCATGCAGGAACAGCACCGGGCGCCCCGATCCCGCGCGGAAGTAGCTGATCGAGCCACTCCCGATGTCCAGGCGCCGCGCGGCGGCGGCGGGCTGATCGACGGTGGTGGTCACAGTTCCTCCTGTTCGACGAGGCGCCGCTCTCGGCCCGGCCCGGGCCGGCCGGGCCCCTGTGGGCTCGCGCCGGATGCGACGAGGTGTGAGGCACGCCTCACTCCGGATGAGGCAGACGCTAGGGCGGGGCGGGCCCACCCGCGAGCCGCTTCCCGCAGCCCTCGGCCGGTTCCTGCATCGAATTCGCGGTGGCCGCGAGCTTGACTTCGTGGTGATCGCCCACGAATCTGACGCCATACGGACAGATGTCCGCCAATGGAGGCGAGCATGGGCAGGTTTCCGGAGCCGAGGACGTCGACGGAGCTCCCCTGACGGCGTCGGCCCCGGGTCCGGTCGGGCCACGGAGTTCTCCACCCGAGATCCGCACGAGGCGAAGTGCCGCACCGAGAACATGCTGAACTGCCGGCACACGATGGCGGTGCTCGATCGCGCGAGCCCTTTCCGGGCGCGGGTGAGGCACGCGTCGATGGACGGCTTCGGGCTGATGTCGTCGACGTACGGACCGCCGGTCGAGATCGTCTGTGTGCCGACGATCCCGTGGGTCACGGTGAGCTTCATGGCCGGTGGCACGGCGGCCTTCACACAGCGTGGCGCCGACACCGCGCCGGTCGGTTCCTCGCGCGCGGCGGTGCTGTCCTACGACCGGGACGTGGCGATGCGGTGGCCCGCCGGGACTGAGCAGCTCATGCTGACGATCGCGAAGTCCCGCATCGAGACGTTCCTCCGCCGGTTGCTGAACGAGCCCCTGCGCGCACCGGTCCGGTTCGACGTCGGACTCGATCTCGACGGCGACGGGCGCGGTGTGGTTGCGGCGGTGGCGACCCTGCGCCGCGCGTTGGCGACGTGCGGGCCGGGCGGCCCGTCACCGGTGCTGGCCGCGGAGATCGAGCACAGCGTGGTGTCCGCGCTGCTGTTCGGGCAGCGCCACAACTACACCGACGCGGTCTTCGCCCCGCCCGCCCTGCCGTCGTCGCGGGTCGTCGGGCGGGTCGTCGAGCTGATCGAGGCGTCGACGGACACCGCCTTCACGGTCGCGGACCTGGCCGCGTTCGCCGGGGTCAGCGAGCGTTCGCTGCACGCCGCGTTCCGCCGCCAGCTCGGCGCGTCGCCGATGGCCTACGTTCGGCGCCTGCGTCTGGAGCGGGTGCACGAGGAGCTGTTGCGGCTCGAACCGGACGGGACACACACCGTCACCGAGGTCGCCCTCCGCCACGGGTTCGCCCACGGTGGCCGGTTCGCGGCGGCGTACCGGGCGCGCTTCGGCGAGCCGCCGTCGGACACGCTGCGCCGTTAGCGTCCCGCCCCGCAGCAGCGTTATGGCTCCACAACGCACCCAGGAGCCTGCCTGCAGCAGCGTTATGGCTCCATAACGCACCTAGGAGCCTGCCTGCAGCAGCGTTATGGCTCCATAACGCCTAGGGGTGCGCGGTCACCGCCAGGTGTTGTTGCTGGTGTGGTCGCCCTCCAGCCAGGCCTTCAGCTCGGCGCGGGCGGACCTGCGACGTTCGGCGTCGGAGTCCTCGACCCCGGGGCTGTCCGCGGTGAACTCCAGCAGCAGGCCGTTGGGGTCGGAGGTGTAGAGCGAGCGGCAGTAGCCGTGTTCGAGGACGTAGGTCTCCTCGGGCTTCCAGCCGCTGTCCGCGAGCCGCTTCGCGATGGCGTTCTGCACCTCGTCGGTGACCTTGAGGGCGATGTGCTGGAACGGGGAGAACGGCATCTGCGGGCCGAACTGCTCCTGATCCGCGGGATCGGCGAACTGGAAGAAGGCGAGTGCGCTGCCGTCGCCGAGGCCGTAGAAGGTGTGGCAGTAGGTGCGGACGGCGCCGAAGAGCTCGTCGGCCTCCTTCCAGGTGGCGACGAGGGGCAGCCCGACGATGTCCTCGTAGAAGACGCGGGTCGCCTCCTGGTCGCGGGTGACGTAGGCGTTGTGGTGCAGCCGGGACGGCAACGTCGAGGCGAGCGGGGTGTCCGCGGCCGAACCGACGGTCTGGGTCATGGCATGACTCCTCATCCAGGGTGGCTCAGCGCCCGTGGGTGCTGGCGCTGCGGTAGTCGGTGTAGGTGTAGGGGTTGTCGAGGATCGTGGTCTCGGGGACGTCGGGGTTCATCCCCTTCTCCCAGGCTTCGGTGCCGAGGGTCGAGCGCAGGTGGTCGACGGTCTGCTCGACCGTCCGCCGCGCGGCGGCGAGGTCGATCCCGACGAGCTCGTGGTCGTGCTTGACCACGCGGCCGTCGACGAGCACGGTGTGCACGTCGCCGCGCTGGGCCTGGAACGCCACGTGCCCGTACGGGTTGAGCAGCGGGAACATCACCGGCGACCGGTCGTTCTTGATCAGCACGAGGTCGGCCTTCTTGCCCACCTCGACGCTGCCCAGCTCGGTGTCGCGGCCCAGGGCGCGGGCTCCGCCGCGGGTCGCCCACTCGACGACCTGATCGGCGCGCAGCGCGCAGTGGGTCACGGTCTCGCCCTTGGCGTGCGCCTCGAGGTGCTCGCGGGAGCGGTCGGCGCCCAGGGTGGTGCGCATGGCGGAGAACAGGTCGCCGCTCCACCACACCGTCGTGTCCATGGACAGTGACACCGGGATGCCGTGGGCCCGCAGCGCCCAGGTGGGCGGGTAGCCCTGGCCGGCGCTCTGCTCGCTCTCGGTGGAGATCGAGACCGACCCGCCGGTGGCGGCGATGCGGTGGTAGGAGTCGGCGGCCAGCGAGGCGCTGTGCACGTAGACGGTCTCGGGGGTCATGAAGCCGTGGTCGTGCATGAGCCGGATGCCGTCGTCGCCGGTGGCGCCCCAGACCCCGGCGTGGGTCGTGACGGCGACGCCCAGGTCCCGGGCGACCTCGAAGGCGGGCTTCTCGGGGAAGGCCGGGTCCCCGGTGACGTCGAAGGCGAGCTGGAAGCCGAGCATGTCGTCGCCGGTGATGCGCCGACCCACGAAGTCGCGGAACTCGGGCGCGGTGGCCCACTCACCGGGGGCCTGCTGGATGTTGCCGTAGGCCAGCACGAACCGGCCGGGCACGGCCTGTAGTGCGTCGACGGCCGCGTCGGCGTGCTGGGTCGTCTGCAGGCCGTGGGACCAGTCGACGGTCGTGGTCACACCCGCGTCGACGGCCTCGATCGCGCCGAGCAGGTTGCCGGCGTAGACGTCCTCGGGCCGGAAGGCCTTGCCCCACTCGAGGTAGTACCAGACGAAGTACTGGGTCAGGGTCCAGTCGGCGCCGTAGCCGCGCATCGCGGTCTGCCACATGTGCCGATGGGTGTCGATCATGCCCGGCATCACGATGCCGTCGCTCGCGTCGATCTCGACGGTGCCCTCGGGCACGGCCAGGGACGGGCCGATCGCGGCGATCCGGTCGTCGACGACCAGGACGTCGCAGCGGGGCAACACCTGCTCGGCGTCGTCCACGGTGAGCACGGTGCCGCCCCGGAGCACCACAGGCCGGCCGGCGTCGAAGCCCTTCGGATCGCTCATCGCTCTCGCTCCTTCGCGGTGGCGTCGTCGACGTCGGACTCTTGTCCGCAGTACGGTCAGCAGGAGGCCGGCGTCACTGTCGCCGACCCGGCGTCCCGCTGTCAATCCGCTTCCTGCACCTGTGGGCGCAACTTTCGGCCGGGCGTGTCCGCTGCGCGGACAGCGGGTGGCTACCCTGCCGGGAACGCGCCGTCGAGCTGAGGAGCCGCGTGATGCCGCGCGAGGGCACCGGACCGGATTTCATCGAGGCGCTGGCCCGTGGTCTGGAGGTCATCGCCGCCTTCGGGCCCGGCCGGCCGACGATGTCGCTGACCGAGGTCGCCACCGCGACCGGGCTGGCCAGGCCGACGGCCCGGCGCATCCTGCTCACCCTCACCGAGCTCGGGTACGTGCGCTCGGGGGAGCGGGGATTCGCGCTGACCCCGCGGGTGCTGGAGCTGGGCGTGGCCTACGTGCGGTCGATGGGGCTGTGGGACGTCGCCCGCCCGCACATGGAGCGCTTGGTCGCCCGGACCGACGAGTCGTGCTCGATCGCCCAGCTCGACGGCTCGGACATCGTCTACGTCGCCCGGGTCGCGGTACCGAAGATCGTGTCGCTGGCGGTGCAGATCGGCACCCGGTTCCCGGCGCTGCAGACGTCGCTCGGCAAGGTGCAGCTGGCGGCGCTGCCCGCCGGCGAGCTGGACCGGCTGCTGGCCGAGCCGAGCCGCTCGGGCCTGGTGCCGCGCTGGCAGCCGGATCGCGCCGAGCGCGACGCCGAACTCCGGGAGGTGCGGGCCCGGGGCTGGGCGCTGACCGACGAGCAGCTCACCCGGGGCATCCGGTCGGTCGCCGCGCCGCTGCGCGACGGTTCGGGCCGGGTGATCGCGGGCATCAACGTCAACACCCACGCCGCGGAGACGCCCCTCGAGCGGCTGCTCGAGCACCACCTTCCGCTGCTGCTGCAGACAGCCGGGGACATCAGTGCGGACTTCGCACGCATGGAGACGGTGCCGCACGTGACGGTGACCGCCTCGTAGCCGCCGGGTGAGCGGCCGTCGTCTTGACGGGCGCTCCCCCCGGGCGAACAATCCGCCAGGGCGGACAGAAGTCCGTCAAGCGGACAGGGGGCCCTGGATGGTGGACGGCGCAGCGCGGAACGAGCGCGGGGCGGGCGGGCCGCTGTCGGGGCTGGTGGTCGCCGACTTCTCGCGGGTGCTGGCCGGCCCGTACGCGACGATGCTGCTCGCGGACCTCGGCGCCGAGGTGGTCAAGGTCGAGGGCCCGCAGGGCGACGAGACCCGCAGCTGGATGCCGCCGGTCCGGGACGAGGTGTCCACGTACTACCTGGGCGTCAACCGGGGCAAGCGCTCGATCGCCCTGGACCTGCGGGACTCCGCGGACGCCGAGGTGGCCCGTGAGCTCGCCCGTCGCGCCGACGTGCTGATCGAGAACTTCAAGCCGGGCGGGCTGGCCAGGTACGGGCTGGACTTCGAGTCGGTGCGTACGGCCAACCCCGGGGTCGTCTACGCCTCGATCAGTGGCTTCGGCTCGGGCGCGGGCAGGAAGGTGCCCGGCTACGACCTGATGGTGCAGGCGATCTCGGGGCTGATGAGCCTGACCGGGGACCCGGACGGGCCGCCGTACCGGGCCGGCATCTCGGTGTTCGACGTGATGGCCGGCAACCATGCGGTGATCGGCATCCTGGCGGCGCTGCGGCACCGCGACGCGACGGGCGCGGGCCAGCACGTCGAGGTGAACCTGCTGTCCTCCGCGCTGACCGGGCTGGTCAACCACAGCTCGGCCTACGTCGCGGGCGGGGTGGTGCCCTACCGGATGGGCAACGCGCACCCGAGCGTGTTCCCCTACGAGCCGTTGCCCACCGCGGACAACGACCTCATCGTCGCCGCGGCCAACGACGGCCAGTTCCGCAAGCTCTGCCAGGTGCTCGGCATCCCCGACGTCGCCGACGACCCGCGCTTCGCGCGCAACGCCGACCGCACGGCCCACCGCGAGGAGCTGCGCCCGATCCTGATCGAGCGGCTGCGCGAGCGCGGCGCGGTCGAGTGGTTCGAGTTGCTCGTCGAGGCAGGAGTGCCCAGCGGGCCGATCAACACCATCGACGGCGGGTTCGCCATGGCCGAGCGCTTCGAGCTCGACCCGATCGTCGAGGTCGGCGAGGGCGAGCGCGCCGTCCCGACCACCCGGCACCCGATCCGGTTCTCGGAGACGCCGGCCGCCTACCGGCTGCCGCCGCCGGAACTCGACGAGCACGGCGTCGAGTTGCGCAAGTGGCTCACCACCCCGCAGGAGGACGACCGTGGCTGACCGGAGCGACCGGCCCCGGATCGACCGGCCCGAGTACCCGACCGCACTCGGTGCCTCGGACCTCAAGACGATCACCCTGCTCGGCCAGGACCTCGCCGAGGACGTGATGGGCACCGTCGGGTTCGGCGAGCTGGCGTTCTGGCTGGCCACCCAGCGCCGCCCGGCGCCGGGGGAGGTGCGGGTCTTCGAGGCGGTGCTCGCCGCCCTCGCCGACCACGGCTTCACCCCGACCGCGATCGTCACCCGGCTGACGTATCTGTCCGCGCCGGACTCGATCCAGGGTGCGCTGGCGGCCGGGCTGCTCGGCGGCGGATCGCGGTTCCTCGGGGTCACCGAGGACTGCGGCCGGTTCCTGCACGACGTGCTCACCTCGGTCGACGGCGAGCTGCCGGACGAGGACGAGGGCTGGGACGCCCTCGCGCTGGCGACGGTGCAGGCGGAGCGGGAGGCGAAGCGGTTCGTCCCCGGGCTGGGCCACCACGTGCACAAGGAGGGCGATCCCCGCACCCCGCGGCTGATGCAGATCGCCGCGGAGGAGGGCCTGTTCGGGCCGCACCTGTCGCTGTTCGCCGCGATCGGCCGGGTCCACCCGCAGGTGCTGGGCAAGACCCTGCCGCTCAACGGCGCGGGGGTGTGCGGGGCCGCGCTGGCCGACCTCGGCCTGCCGCTGGAGCTGCTGCGCGGGTTCGCCCTGCTCGCCCGCACGGCCGGCCTGATCGGGCAGCTCGCCGAGGAGCTGCGCCGGCCTGTGGGCAACGAGATCTTCCTGTCGGTGGATCTGAACAACCGGTCCGTCGCTCCCGAGCCGTACACCGACGGAGGTCCGCATGGCTGAGCTGGTCGCGGTGATCGCGTCCACCCACCATCCCTTCTACCACCGCGCCAGCACGTCGACCGGCGAGGACCGGCCGCCGTTCGCCGACGAGTGGGTGCGCAAGGTGGAGGCGTTCCGGGAGACGCTGACGCGCGCCCGCCCGGACGTGCTGGTAATGGTCGGATCCGACCACTTCCACCAGCTGTGGCTGGACAACATGCCGCAGTTCCTGGTGGGCAAGGCCCCGTTCTACGACGCGAACTTCTACAACGAGGAGCGCGAGTTCGGGCTGCCGAGGATGGTGCTCAAGGGTCAGGAGGACCTCTCGGCGTACGTGTTGCGCGAAGGCCTGGACGCCGGGTTCGACCTGGCGTTCTCCAACGAGCTGCGGATCGACCACTCGATCACGTGCCCGATCATCACGTTGCGCCCCCAGAACGACCTGCCGATCGTGCCGGTCTACACCAACATCTTCGCTCCGCCACTGCCGCAACCGAAGCGGTTCGTCCAGTTGGGACGGACGATCCGGCAGCTGATCGAGTCCTGGCCGTCGGACCAGCGGGTCGCGGTGATCGGTACCGGGCACCTGTCGCTGGAGCTGGGCGGGCCGCGGCAGTTCGGCCCGCACGGCCCGGACCCGCAGTTCGACCAGAAGGCGGTCGAGTGGATCTCGTCGGGGGACATCGAGGGCTGCCTGGCCGAGGTGAGCCTGGACAGCCTGCACGCCCCGGGCAACGCCACCCACGGGTTCATGGACTTCATGCTGATGATGGGCGTGGCGGGGGAGGGGCGGAAGGCCGACTACGTCGACACCTACGACCTGTTCCACACCATGGAGGCCTACTTCACCTGGTACCCGAACGGAGCCGGCCGGTGAGCAGGTACCTGTTGGACAAGTTCCTGTTCACCGTGGACCGGGACCCGGAGCTGGTCGAGCGCTACCGCGAGGACCCCGCGGGAACCGTCGCGTGGTGGGAGGCCGAGCAGGCCAACCGCATCCTCAACTGCCACGACGGCGAGTCCAGCACCTGGCTGCGCTTCGACGACCGCGAGCGGGCCGCGCTCGCCGGGCACGACTATCCGGCGCTGTTCGAGCTCGGCGCGCACCCGTTCCTGACGCTGACGCTGTTCATCGCGATGTTCGAACGGGACCACGCCGAGCCGCTCGGATTCCAGAAGGAGTACGCGCAGCGGCTCTCGCACTTCTCGCTGCCCTACCCCGACATCGCCACCTGACCATGCGCGCCGCCGTGATCGAGACGCCCGGCCGGCCGCCCACGGTGGTCGACCGGGAACCGCCGCAGGCCACAGCGGAGCAGGTGCTGGTCGAGATGGCCGCCGCGCCGATCACTCCGCTCGACCTGCTGTGCGCGACCGGGACGTCCTACTTCGGCGTCCCGCAGACGCCGTACGTGCCCGGCGTGCAGGGAGTCGGCACGGTGGACGGCTGGCCGGTGTGGTTCCCCACGACGGCCGGGATGCGGCCCGGCGACGGCAGCATGGCCGCACTCGCCGCGGTCCCGCGAGCCGATCTCGTCCCGCTGCCCGACGGTGCGGACCCGGTGCTCGTCGCAGCGCTGGGGCTCTCGGCCGTAGCTGCGCACATGGCGCTCACGTGGCGTGGCGAGCTGACCACGGGGGAGCAGGTGCTCGTGCTCGGCGCGGGGGGAGTGGTCGGACAGGCCGCCGTGCAGCTCGCGCGTGCCGGCGGGGCCAGCCGGGTGGTCGCGGGCGCCCGCTCGGCCGCCGGGCAGGATCGGGCGAAGCAGGCCGGGGCCGACGCGGTCGTCGCCCTCGACACCGATGACGTCGTCGAGCTGGCCGCCCGGTTCGAGGCGGCCTGCGACGGCCCCGTGGACCTGGTGCTCGACCCGCTGTTCGGGGTGCCTGCCGCCGCCGCGGCCCGGACGCTGCGCCCGGGCGGGCGGCTGGTCCACCTGGGCAGCTCGGCGGCGGAGACCTGCCCGATCGACTCCTCCACCCTGCGCAGCCGGTCGCTGCGGCTGCTGGGCTACACCAACAACGCGCTCACCCCCGAGCAACGCAGTGCTGCCCTCACGATCGTCGCCGAGCATGCCGCCCGCGGCACGCTCACCGTCGCCCACGAGATCGTGCCGCTCGACGACGTCGCCGCGGCCTGGCAGCGCCAGGCCTCCGGAGCCGCCGCCGGCCGGATCGTGCTCGTGCCCTGAACGGCCCCTGGAGGTTCTCCGTGTCACCGTCGCCGCTGCTGCCGACGTCCCTGGTCGGCAGCTACGCCCAGCCCGACTGGCTGATCGACCGCGCCAAGCTCGCCGGCCGGTTCCCGCCCCGGGTACGGGCGCAGGAACTGTGGCGCGTCGACCCCGAGTACCTCGCCCAGGCCCAGGACGACGCCACCCTGCTCGCGATCCGGGCCCAGGAGGACGCGGGGCTGGACATCATCACCGACGGGGAGATCCGCCGGGAGAGCTACTCCAACCACTTCGCCACCGCCCTCGACGGCGTCGACATCGACAACCCGGGCACCGCGCGGGACCGCAGCGGCCATCCCAACCCGGTCCCGCGCATCACCGGCCCGATCCGGCGCCCGCGCCCGATCGAGGTCGACGACCTGCGGTTCCTGCGCCGCCACACCGACCGGACGATCAAGATGACCGTGCCGGGTCCGTTCACCATGAGCCAGCAGGCGCAGAACGACCACTACCCCGACGCCGAGGCCGCGGCGATGGGCTACGCCGCGGCGGTCAACGCCGAGATCCGCGACCTGTTCGCCGCCGGCGCGGACATCGTGCAGATCGACGAGCCCTACATGCAGGCCCGTCCCGACGCCGCCCGCGCCTACGGCCTGGCCGCCCTGAACGCCGCGCTCGACGGCGTCACCGGGACCACCGCGGTGCACCTCTGCTTCGGCTACGCCGCGATCATCCACGAGCGCCCCGAGGGCTACTCGTTCCTGCCCGAGCTGGCCGGGTGCCCGGTCGACCAGATCTCCATCGAGACCGCCCAGTCCGGGTTGGACCTCGGCGTACTGTCCGACCTCACCGACAAGACGATCATCCTCGGGGTCGTCGACCTGTCCACGCCGGACGTCGAGACACCCGAGGTCGTGGCCGAGCGGACCCGTCGGGCGTTCGACCGGATCCCACCCGGGCAGGTCGTCATCGCCACCGACTGCGGGATGAAGTACCTGCCCCGGGCCGGCGCGGAGGGCAAGATGCGCGCCATGGCGGGTGCGGCGCGCCTGCTGCGCGCGGAACTCGCCCCGCCGAACCGCCGGGGATAGCCGGGGCCGCCCTCCGGTGCACCCGGATCCGCCCGACCTGGGCGCGACGCCCCCCGTCAAACCGACCGCTCAGCCGACCCCGACGGAGTCGAGTCCGATCCGCACGGCATCGGCCATCAGGTCCAGGTGCTCGTCGGTGACGGTGAGGGGCGGGGAGAAGCCGAGCGAGGACCCCATGGGACGGACGAGGACGCCTCGTTCCCGGATCGCCGCGAACAGCACGGCCGGCAGGTCGGGGCGGGCGGCGACCTGCCGCGCGTCGAGCTCGAGGGCCCCCAGCACGCCCGTTCCCGCCCGCACATGGTCGACGAGCGGGTGGTCGGCCAGGCCCTTCAGGACCTGGGCGAGGGTCTCCTCCGTCTGCCGTGCCCGCTCCAGCAGCCCGTCGCGCTCCAACACCCCGATGGTGGCGAGTGCGGCGGCGCAGGCGACCGGGTGTCCGGAGTAGGTCTGGCCGTGCTTGAACACCTGGCCGGGGCGATCCCAGAAGGGCTCGGCGACGTGCCCGGACACGACGACCCCGCCGAGCGGCTGGTATCCGGACGTGACGCCCTTCGCGAACACCACCAGGTCCGGGCGCACCCCGAACCGCTCGATGCCGAACCAGTTGCCCAGCCGGCCGAACCCGCAGATGACGGCATCGGCGACGAACAGCACGCCGTGCCGTGCGCACACCTCCGCTGCCGCCTCGAGGTATCCGGGCGGTGGCGGGAGCACGCCGCCGGCGCCGATGACCGGCTCGCAGAAGAAGGCGGCCACCCGCTCCGCGCCGAGCTCGCGGATGGTCTCCTCGAGCATCTCGGCGTCGTTCCAAGCGGTCTGGACGACGTCGGGGACGAAGGGCGGCGCGACCCGGTTGCCGGGGATGCCCGCCAGCGAGGTGCCCAGCCCGTGCGTGCCGTGATAGCTGTGTTCGCGGTGGAGCAGGATCGTGCGGTCCGGCTGCCCGATCGCGGCGAAGTAGGCGCGGACCATCTTGGCGGCGGTGTCGATGGAGTCCCCGCCACCGCTGGTGAAGAAGATCTTCGCGCCGTCCATGGGCGCCCGCTCGGCGAGCTCCCCGGCCAGCCGCAGGGCCGGCTCGTTCGCGAAGTCGTTGAAGACCTGGTAGGCGTCGAGCGTGTCCAGCTGGTCGCGGACGGCGTCGATGATCTCGCGGCGACCGTGGCCGACGTTCGAGTACCAGAGGGCCGCGGTGCCGTCGAGGTACCGCTTCCCGGTGTCGTCGAAGACCCAGACGTCCTCGGCGCGGGAGATCACCGTCCGTTGGTGGCGGACCCGGTCCATGGCGGCGAACGGGTGCCAGAGGGGATGGTCGGCGGGGTCGTGCACTTATGTCCCTCCGGTGGGCTCGTGCGTCGCGCTGGTGGTGGTCCCCTGGACCGTAGGTGCGCGGCCGCGCCCGGTGGTGAGGGGAAACGACAACGCGGGAGCGGGGAATCGGGGAATCGACGATGGCCACCGGGGGATTCTGTGCCGACACTGCCCGCGGCCGAACGCGCTCCTCGACGGGGACGGCGCAGACCCCGCCGGGTGATCTCGTGCGTCACTTCTGAACCGTCAGGCACTCCTGGTGGATTCCGCAACACCGCGGCAACCGCTCTGTGTTTTCGTCAACGCCGTGATCTCGCGAGGCGGAGGTGGGCGATGATTCTCGGCGACGTCCTGGCGCACCCGGACTTCAAGCTGGAACTGCTGGTCAGTGGCGACGACGAACGGCGGCGTGTGGTGCTCGGCGCCCACGCCATCGAGACGGAGAACCCCTCACGCTGGGTCCCGCCGCAGTGGATCGTCCTCACCACGGGCATGCGGCTGCGGCGCAACGTCGCCGCGCAGCGGGCGCTCGTCGCCGAGCTCGCCGGCAACGGGGTGGTCGCGCTCGGCTTCGGCACCGGCATCGCGTTCGAGACGGTCCCCCGCGCGATCGTCCAGGAGGCGGAGCGGCACGGGCTGCCGCTGTTCGCCGTACCCGAGGAGACCCCGTTCCGGGACATCGTCCGCATGGTCGATGCGGATCTCGTGGCCCGGGACCTGCAGACCCTCCGCCGGTCCGCGTCCATCACCGACACGCTCGTCCAGGCGCTCGGGGACCCCGACCCGGAGCGGGCCCTCGTCGCGAGCCTGGCCAGGCTGCTGCGCTGCGAGGCCTCGCTGCACCGCTCCGACGGGACCGTCCTCTACAGCTCCACCTCTGCGGCGGACACCGCAGAGCGTTGGGAACGGCTCCGGGAGCTGCCCCTCTCGGCGCCGCCGGTCCAGATCGTGGCGGACGGGCTCTTCGCCACGGCCGTCGAGGTCGACGGCGCGGTGGTCGCGTGGGTGATCCTCGAGGTGTCCCGGGGCTCGCTGGCCGTCCCACTGATCCTGCGGGCCCTCACCGTCACCGGGCGGCTGCTCGACGGGCTGCTCGGCGTGCGCGGGCGACGGAGCGGGCTGCGTCGCTCGGCTCGCGGTGAGCTCCTCGACGACTCCTGCGGCCCCTGGCGGAACGCGTCCGCGACCCGCGCATCCTCGACAGCGAGGACCGCGCGGCCGAACTGGGCGTCGACCTCGCGACGCCCGGCGTCGTCGCGGTGGGCAGGACGGACGCGTCCCCGGCCCCCGTCGAGGACCTGCTCAACCGCTCGCGCGTCCCGCACCTGCTGACCTGCCGGCAGGGCATGCTCGTGCTGCGCCTGCCGGCGGACGTCGACGACGGTCTGCTCGCCGAGGTGGGCCGGGCGGCCGGCGCCGAGCCGCTCGGCGTCGGCCGCCCCGCGGGCGGCCCGGACGGCGTCCGGACCTCCTACGACGACGCGATGGTCGCCTTCTCCTGTGCGGCGCTCTCCGCGGTACCGGGCGGCGACGGCCCGGCCGTGGTCCGCTACGGCGACCTGGGCCTCATGGAGTGGCTGGTGCTGACCGCGGGGGTGGAGTCCGTGCGCGAACGGGTGCTCGACGTCCTGCGCCCGCTCGAGGGGCACGACCACCTGCTGGACACCCTGCGGGTCTACCTGCGGACCTCGCTGAACGTGCCGGCGACGGCCCGGGCGCTGCACGTGCACGAGAACAGCGTCCGCCACCGGCTGAACCGGGTGCGGACGCTGCTCGGCTTCGACCTGCACTCGGCGCCCAGGTTGGCCGAGATCTACGTCGCGTTGATGCTGCGCGACGCGGCTCCGGCGGCGGTTCCGGGGGAGACGGCCGGGGCGGCCTGACCCTCAGCCCGCCAGGAACCGTTCCAGCGAACCGGTGTGGAACTGCCCGCCACGGAAGGCGTCCCAGCCGACGATCCTGCGATGCAACGGAGCCGTGCTGGCCACCCCGTCCACCGCCAGCTCGGCCAGCGCGCGGCGGGCCCGGGCCAGCGCCTGCTCCCGGTCCGAGCCCCACACCATCACCTTGGCGATGAGCGAGTCGTAGTAGGGCGGGATGCTGCGGCCCGTCTCGAACCCGGTGTCCACCCGCACGCCGGGCCCCGCGGGCAGCCGGAGCAGCGTGAGCCGGCCCGGCGACGGGAAGAACCCGCGCTCGGGATCCTCGGCGTTGATCCGGAACTCGATCGCCGCGCCGGACCAGGAGATCTCGTCCTGGGCCAGCGGGAGCGGGAGGCCGCCCGCGATCCGGAGCTGCTCGACGACGAGGTCGACGCCGGTGACGAGCTCGGTCACCCCGTGCTCGACCTGGATCCGCGCGTTGACCTCGATGAAGTAGAAGCTCCAGGTGTGCGGGTCGACCAGGAACTCGACCGTGCCCGCGCCGCGGTACCCGACCTCGGTGGCGAGCCGGACGGCCGCCGCGCCGAGCTCCTTGCGCAGCCCCGCGGGCAGCCCCGGCGCCGGGCTCTCCTCCACCAGCTTCTGCCGGCGGCGCTGCAGCGAGCACTCCCGTTCGCCCAGGTGCACCACCGCGCCGTGCGCGTCGGCGAGGATCTGCACCTCGACGTGCCGGGCGTCGATGATGCACTTCTCCACGAACACGCCGCCGTCGCCGAAGGCCGCCTCCGCCTCCCGGGACGCCTCGGCAAAGGCCGTGGCCAGCTCGTCGGGCTCGTCGACGCGGCGGATCCCGCGGCCGCCGCCCCCCGCCGCCGCCTTGAGCAGGACCGGGAACCCCACGTCCGTGGCGAAGCCGACGGCCTCCTCGGCGGTGTCGAGCCGGTCGCTGCCGGGCACGACCGGGACGGCGGCGGCCTTCGCCGCACCGCGGGCGGCCACCTTGTCCCCGACCTGCTCGATCACCTCGGCCGAGGGGCCCACGAACGCGATCCCCGCCTCCGCGAGAGCCCTCGGGAGCGCAGGGTTCTCGGACAGGAAGCCGTAGCCCGGGTGGACGGCGTCGCACCCGGCGGTGCGGGCGGCGTCGACGATCCGCCCGACGTCCAGGTAGCTGCTGCGCGCCGGCGCCGGGCCGATCGCGACCGCCTCGTCGGCGAGGGCGACGTGCAGCGCGTCGGCGTCGGCCTCGGAGTGCACGGCGACGGCGGTGATGCCGAGGTCCTGACAGGCCCGGATCACCCGCACCGCGATCTCGCCACGGTTGGCGACCAGGACCTTCCGGGGGAGGGAGGCCGCGCCCATCAGGTGAGCCGCATCAGCGGCTGGCCCGCGTCGACCGCCGCCTCGTTCTCGACCAGGAACTCGGCCACGGTGCCGTCGGCCTCGGACCGGATCTCCTGGAACATCTTCATCACCTCGATCAGCCCGACCACCGAGCCGGAGGCGACGGTGTCCGACTCGTTGACGAAGGGCGGTGACTGCGGGTCGGGGCGCCGGTAGAACACGCCGGGGAACGGGGCGTGGACGATGTGCTCGGGCATGGGGCCTCCTCGGGGATGCGCGGGTGGGGGGTCAACCGGCGCCGAGCGCCTCGCGGACGCGGGCGAGCCGGGCAGCGAGCTCGTGGCGGGCCGTCAGGGCCTCGTCGAGGGTGACCTCGACGAACCGGGTGACGTCGTTGGTCCTGGACTGGCCTGCCCGCCCGAGGTCCGCGCTGATGATCGTGGCGATCGTCGCGTACCCGCCGGCCGTCACGGCGTCGTGCAGCAGGGCGATCGGCTCTGAACCGCCCGGGACCTGGATCGACCCGACGGGATAGCCGATGTCGACGACGTTGGCCGGGTCGCTCCCGGCGCCCGCCGGCGGTGTGCGGTCGACGAACTCGATGGCGCCGCCGCGGTAGCGGTAGCCCACCCGGTTCGCGTCCGGGGTGACCCGCCAGTCCGTGGTGAGGAAGGCGGCCAGGCTCTCCGGGACCAGCCGGTAGCTGGCCAGGCCCACCACCACTCGCAGCTCCACCTGTGAGGGGTGCACGGGCCGCAGCTCCTCGGGCACGTTCGCGCCCGCGGCGGCGGAGGTGGCCGCGGCACCGGTCTTGAGCTCGTCGCCCTCCCGCAGCGCGCGGCCGTCGAGCCCGCCGGTGCCGGTCAGGGTGTAGGTCGAGCGGCTGCCGAGCACCGGCGGCACGTCGATCCCGCCGGAGACGGCGAGGTAGGCGCGGGCACCCGCCTTGAGGAAGTCGAACGACACGACGTCGCCCGGGGAAACCGCGTGGCAGGTCCAGCCGTCGGCGGGCTCTCCGTTGATCTTCAGCGGCATGTCCGCGCCGGTGACGGCGATGTGCGCGGGTTCGGTGAACTCGATCTCCGGGCCGAGATAGGTGCACTCCAGCGTCGCGTGCTCGTCGGTGTTGCCGACCAGCAGGTTCGCCACCGAGAAGGAGAACCGGTCCATGGCGCCCGAGGGCGGCATGCCCAGGTGGTAACCGCCGATCCTGCCGGCGTCCTGCACGGTGGTCATCAGGCCGGGGCGGTGGACCTTAAGCATCGAGCACTCCCTCCAGCCGTCGGACGGTGCCGTCCGGGTCGGCGAACCAGTCGTGCGGGACGAACTCGACCTCGCGTTGCCGGTACCGGAAGGTGCCGTCCTCGACGGTCGCGCGGACGGCGTCGTACTCGGCGCGCTCGATCGCGCGGTACCGGAAGATGTCGCCGGGACGCGGGAAGGTGAACTGCTCGCGGAAGTCCGCGAGCCGCTGCGCCGGGTCGACGATCGGCCCCGGGCAGATCCCGAACAGCTGGTAGCCGCCGGCGCCGTCGACCGGGTAGATCGCGGAGAAGCCGCCGCCCCAGCCGAAGGCGCGCTCCGGGGTGAAGGTGCGCGGGCGGACGTACTTCGGCACCTCGATCTGCCGGTCGGCGGGCACCAGCTGGTAGCCCCAGGGCACGGCCGGGACGAACCCGATCATGGAGACGATGAACGGGGCGCCGACCATCGCGGCGATGAAGGAGTCCGTGTCGGGGTAGCCGTTGAGCCTCTGCCGCGAACTCCAGGTCCGTGCGGTCCGGAGTCTGGTGCCGGTCGCGGAAGCGCATCACGGTCTCGTGCGTCCACTCGTCCCGGAACAGCACCGGGACGTCCACGATGCGGGTCTGCAGGACGAAGTCCTCGGCTTCCCCGACCTCCTCGGCAAGCTCCTTCAGCCGCTCGAGCATGGCCCGCGGGTGCACGACGTCCGGGTCGATCCGCACCATGTAGGCCGCGTTCGACGGACAGATCTCGACGACGCCGGGCAGGGCCAGCTCCGCCAGCCGCCGCGTGACGGCCTGGGCGCGGAGGTTGGCCCGCAGGCTCATCGACTCCGACAGCTGCGCGACGATCCACTCGTCGCCACCGAAGGTGTAGAGGCTGCCGTCGGGCCCGGGAGCCAGCTCGGGGCGGGCCGCCGCCGTCACGCGTCGGTCCCGACGGCCGCGATGGTCGCGCCGGACTCGGTGATCGCGGTGCGGACGGCCAGCGCGACGTCGACCGCGTTGGGCCCGTCCGAGTGGATGCACACGCTGCGCGCCTCGCGCGGCAGCAGGGTGCCGTCCTCCGCCTCCACGACGCCCTCGGTCAGGAAGCGCTTGACCTGCGACGCCGCGAACGCGACGTCCGTGCGGAGCTTCTGCTTCTGGATCACCAGGTGGCCGTCGGGGGAGTAGCTGAGGTCGGGGTAGATCTCGCCGATGACCTCGTGGCCCAGCTCCGCGAGCTCCTCGCAGAACACCGCGCCCGTCGTCGGGGCGGGCCAGTAGACCTTCGCCTCCGGCGCGAGTCGGTGGACCGCGCCCGCGGCGGCGGCGCCGGCCTCGGCGTTGTCGCGCAGGTACGCGTAGAGCGCGCCGTGCGGCTTCACGTGGTTGAGCGGCATGTCCCGCGCCCGGAGGAATCCGGTCAGCGCCCCCACCTGGTACGTCACGATGGCCGCGACCTCCTCGGGGGCGAGCGGTATCGGGCGCCGGCCGAAGCCCATCAGGTCCTGGTACCCGGGGTGCGCGCCCACGACGACGCCGTGCTGGTCGGCCAGCTCGACGGTGCGACCCATGATCACCGGATCGCCGGCGTGGAAGCCGCAGGCGACGTTCGCGGTCGTGATCAGGGGCATGATCTCCGCGTCGGCGCCCATGGTCCAGTTGCCGAAGCCCTCGCCGATGTCGCAGTTGATGTCCACGGCCCGCAGGGCCTGGTGGTCCGTCATGCTGGCTCCTTCCGGAGATGCGCCGAGGAGGTGGTCGGACGATGCCGAAGGCTGCCTCACGTCGATGAGCAGGGCAATCGCGGATTCCCCAATTCGCCGCGGCGCACACTGCGTATCCGCCAGTGGCGCCGCCCCGGCCCTGCCCGGAGGGTGGGCCGCACCCGGAGACGGGACGAGGACGACAGGAGGCCGACCGTGCGTTTCGGAATGGTGTTCGGCATGGTGACCCCCGCCGGGAGCGGGATGACGTGGGCGGACGCCGTCCAGGACTTCGTGCAGGTCGCCCCCGAGGTCGAGGACCTGGGCTACGACTCCCTGCAGGTGACCGAGCACCACTTCCAGGCGGACGGGCACAACCCGAGCCCGCTCATGGTGCTGGCGGCCGCCGCGGCCGTCACGAACCGGATCACGCTGGGCACCAACGTGCTGCTGGCGCCGCTGTACAACCCGGTGAAGCTCGCCGAGGACGTGGCCGTGCTGGACAACCTCTCCGGCGGGCGGTTCACGCTCGGCGTGGCGCCCGGCTACGTGCGGGAGGAGTTCGCCGGCCTGCAGGTGTCCTACGACGACCGCGCCAGCCGCTTCGAGGAGTACCTGGACGTGCTCCAGGCGGCGTGGACGCAGGAGACGTTCAGCATGGACGGGCGGTTCGTGCACGTCCCGGAGACACGGCTCTCCCCGAAGCCGGTGCAGGCACCGCACCCGCCGATCTGGTACGGCGTGTCCGGGCCGAAGCTGCTGCGCAAGGCGGCCGAGCGTCGCTGCCCGCTGGTGTGCTCGCCCCGGCACGGCTTCGCCGAGCTGGCGGAACACCTCGCCGCCTACGACGCGGCCGCCGCCGACGTCGGGTACGTCCCGGCCGAGCGCCCGGTGATGCGGGGCGGGTTCATCGCCGAGACCCGCGAGAAGGCGGAGGAGATCGCGGCCCCCGCCGTGACCCACCTGTTCCGCGAGCTCTACGGCAAGAAGTCGGCGTCGGGCGAGCGGGTTCTGCGGGCCGACGACGGCAGCGTCATCGCGGACGCGGACACCGTCAGTTTCGAGACCTTCAAGGACCGCTACATCATCGGCACCCCGGACGACGCGGTCGCGCACGTCACGCGGCTGCGGGACGAGCTCGGCGTGACCGAGATGCAGTGCTGGACGCAGCTCCCGGGCATCACCCGGGACCAGGCGATGTCCTCGGCACGGTTGTTCGCGAAGGAGGTCATCCCGGCGTTCGCGTCCTGAGCGGTGCCCGAACGCCGGAGAGGCACGGAAGCGGCGGGTCGGGGCGAGGCGATCGACGCGGCTCGTTGCGCCGGACCGGGATCACCCCGATGATGGTGCGCCCGAGGACGAGGGGGCGGCGACGTGACCAGAAGACGACGGATCACCGGTGTCCTCGCCGTCGCGATCGGCGTATCCACCCTGATGCTCACCGGTACCGGGCCGGCCGGCGCCGCGGCCCCGACGGGTGCCCCGGTTCCGTTGATCGTCGACACCGACCTGTTCAGCGACGCCGACGACGCGGGCGCCCTCGCAGTCGCCCACGCGCTGCAGGACCAGGGAGACGTCAGGCTGCTCGCGGTCATGGTGAACTCGCGGAGCCGGTGGGGCGCCCCCGCCGTCGATGCGATCAACACCTGGTACGGGCACGGGGACGTCCCGGTGGGGGCCCACCAGCCCGTCGACGACAGCGTCGCCGCGGACGACTACGCACAACCGCTGGCGCGCGAGTTCCCCAACGACCTGAAGGACGGCGCGCGGGCCCCCGAAGCCGTCGGGCTCTACCGACGGCTGCTCGCCGCCCAGCCCGACCACGGCGTCGTCATCGCGGCCATCGGCGCGGAGACGAACCTGGCGAACCTGCTCGACTCCCCGGCCGACGCGGTCAGCTCGCTCACCGGGCGCCAGCTCGTCGCCCGGAAGGTCGGCAGGCTCGTCCTGATGGGCGGCCGGTACCCGCAGGGCAGGGAGTCGAACTTCCTCATGGATCCGTCCGCCGCGGTCCGGGTCGTCAACGACTGGCCGACCCCGGTGATCTTCAGCGGATTCGAGATCGGCGTCGAGATCCAGACCGGATCCACGCTGGCACAGACGCCCACGACGAATCCCGTGCGCCGGGCCTACGAGATCTACGCCGGCGCCGGGGTCGATCGCGCAAGCTGGGACCAGACCGCGGTCCACGTCGCCGCGAAGGGGACGGCGGGGCTGTTCGAGCTGAGCGGGGCGGGGCGCAACACCGTCGCCCCGGACGGGGCGAACACCTGGACCGCCGCACCCGACGGCACCCAGCGCTACCTCGTCGCGGCGGCCCCCGCGAGCACGGTCGCCGACCGCCTGCAGGCGCTCATGGTCCAGGCTCCGCGGGCCGCCTCCCCGGCCTGACGGCGCTCCACCGGCACCGGGCCGGGGATCCGTGCGCCGACCGCGTCACCCTTCGCCGCTCGCTCACCCGCCGCGGGTGGCGATCACGGAACAGGACCTGGATCAGGTGGTATCGGGGGCAGTGGTCCGGGCGGTGGGATCGGGCTGGGCGGCGGGCCCGGGAGCGGCCCGGGACCGGGTGGCTGCGGGTCCGGACCGGGCGGGATCGGCGGATCGGGAAGCGGTGGTTCGGTGCCGTGCGGCGGGGGCGCGACGGCGGTGAGGTCCTGCATCTTCTCTCCCTATCCCTGTTGTCGATCGCTGCTCGGAGGGATACCCCGGCCGGTATCCGGAGATTCACCGCTCGTGGGAGCGCACACCGCGCAGCCTCGGAACGTGGCGGAGAGGCCGGGAATCGCGGGTCGACGGCGGCGCCTCAGGCCGCGGCGTTCTGCCCGGGGAGCCCCCAGGCGTCCGCGAGCAGCTCGTAGGAGTGTCGGCGTGCGACCGGATCGTGCGCGTAGGTGACGACCAGCAGCTCATCGGCTCCGGTCCGGGCGACGAACTCGTCCAGGCCGTCGCGCACCACGTCCGGGGTGCCGACGAAGGAGACCCCGAGCGGGCCGTCCATGGCCGCGGCCTGCTGGGCGTCGAGCATGCTCCGCAGCTCCGGCAGCGGCGGGTCCAGTGGCGCCGGGGCACCGGAGGCGAGCCGCAGGAACATCTGCTGGATGGTGGTGAACAACGACTCCGCGCTCTCCTGGTCGCCGGCGATCATGACGTTGACCCCGGCCATCACCGTCGGCCGGTCGACGGACGCGAGCGGGCCGGAGGGGTCGAAGTTCGCGCGGTACACGGCGAGGGCCTCGTCGAGCTGGTACGGCGCGAAGTGGCTCGCGAACGCGTAGGGGAGCCCGAGCCGTCCCGCCAGCTCCGCGCTCGCCACGGACGAGCCCAGCATCCACAGCGGGACCTCGGTGCCCTCCCCGGGGATCGCCCGCACCGGGCTCCGGTCCGACCCGGCCGGCGCCAGGTACCCGGCCAACGTCCGCACGTCCTGCGGGAAGCTGTCGGTGTTCGCGGCGCCGCGGCGCAGCGCCCGGGCGGTCCGCGGGTCGGTGCCCGGCGCCCGGCCGAGGCCCAGGTCGATGCGCCCGGGGTGCAGAGTGGCGAGCGTCCCGAACTGCTCGGCGACGGTGAGCGGCGCGTGGTTGGGCAACATGATGCCACCGGACCCGACGCGCATCCGGGACGTCGCCGACGCCACCCGTTCGATGAGCAGCGCCGTGGCGGAGCTCGCGAAGGTGTCGCTGTTGTGGTGCTCGGCGAGCCAGAAGCGCTGGTATCCGAGGTCGTCCACGGTCCGGGCGAGCCGGGTGGTGTTCTCGAGTGCCTCGGCGACGTCCTGGCCGCTCGAGACGGGGGCCAGATCGAGGACGGACAGCGGCACACGCTCGGTCGAGGTGGCCGTAGGGTCGGTGAGAGAGCTCATCGTCAGCGGTTACCCCACCGGACGCCCACGATTCGGGCTTTGCAGGCGGGGCGCCGACCCCGGCGGAGGATCCTTCGTCGGGAGCCCGTCGTGGAGGCGCCGGCTCGCCCGGCACGGTCAGCCGTCGCCGGTGTGGGAGAGGAGCACGGTGGATCCGTCGGTGCGGACGATGAGCGCGGTCCGGCCGCGGACGTCGAGCCAGCGAGCGGCGTCGGGGCCGCGGGCGAAGGCGGCGGTGGCGTCGATGTCGACGTCGGTCAGTGACGTGCCGATGACGGTGACGGAGGCGATCCCGGACGGGGCCCGCCCGGTGCGTGCGTCGAGGACGTGGGCGCCGCGCCGGGCGGTGCCGGAAGTGGCGACGGCGCCGGTGTGGACGGGGACCACGGCGACGAGGCGGCGCGGGTCGTGCGGGTCCTCGATGCCGATCCGCCAGGGCGGGTCGTCGGGGTTGAGGGTGCGGCAGGTCAGGTCGCCGCCGGCGGAGAGGCAGAAGTCGGTGTCCGGCAGCTGCGCGAGGTGGGCGGCGGCCCGGTCGGCGGCCCAGCCCTTCACGACGCCGGAGGGGTCGAGCCGACCGCCGCGGCGAGAAGGTAAGAGTCGCGCGCCGGCCCCGGGCGGCCGCGGCGGCCGAGCGGCAGGCCCACTCCTCGGGAGCGTCGAGGGCGCGAACCGCGGCGACGTATCCGGCGGGGTCACCGGTGGGCATGACGAGGGCGGCGTCCCCGGCCATCTCGTGGAATACCGGAATGTCGGTCACGATCACCGACGAAAGCCGCATCCGGGGTCGGACGGGGGCCGAACCATTCCTTTCCCTCGGCCCGCGTAGTTCGTCGCCCTGCCGGGTACTCCACCGTCGGGGCCGGCCGAAACGACCACCGACGGGAGCGCGGCAATGACGTCAGACGAGCCCAGGTCGTCGTTCGTGCAGTTCCTTCTGGAAAAGGTCCGTGCGGACCCCTATCCGAGCAGGGAGCAGCTCGACCTCATCGAGGAGTCGATCCCGGTCGAGATGGTCCCCGACTACGTGCAGGTGCTGATCGACAAGGCCGCCGAGTCCGGCTTCCCGAGCAACGACATGCTCGAGCGGATCCAGCGCATCTCGACCAGCTACCGTCCTCCCGCGCAGGGCTGACCCCCCGTCCACGGGAACGTTCGCGACGAGCTGCGCATCAGCCTCGCGGGGCGCCGACGATCTGCAGCATGGCGCGACCGAATCGAGCCGGCGCTCGGGACAGCCATTCGGCGCCGACCGTTTCCGGCTCGGCGTTCCCGGTGAGCGTCGCCCACAACAGGGTCACGACGAACACGACGGCGGCGACGAGTACCCCGGCCACGACGGCCGCCCGGGCTGTGCGCGGATCCGGCGTCGAAAAGGCGGCAGGGACGCCGCGAGGCCAGGGGTGCCTGCCGCCGAACCGCCGGCCCGGTGACGCTATCCGGGCTCCTGCCACAACGGCGGAGCGAGGACGGTGCGCATCCGGCTGAGCTCGTCGCGGTGCAGTGCACTGCGCTCCCCGAGCACCTGTTCGCCCTGGGGGGTCAGAACCACCCGGACGACGCGGGCGTCGTCCGGATGCGCGGCCCTGTCCACCAGCTCCTGACCCTGGGCCCGGTTGACCAGTTCGACGGTGCTGTGGTGGCGCAGCTGCAACCGCTCGGCCAGCTCCCCGACGGTCGCCCACTCGCGGCCGGGAAAGCCCTTCAGGGCCAGCAGGAGCTGGTACTGCTGAGGGGTCAGCCCGTGGCCGCGAACCGTCTCCTCGCTGAACCGGAGATACCGGCGGATGCCGAAGCGGAACCGTGCCAGGGCCTCGAAGTCCTGCTTCGTCAGCGGTCTCGATATCGGCGAGCCGTTGTCCTGCACCGTCACGCCGTCATCAGACCATGTGCCGGGCCTGGGGGGCTGCGGGGCTTCCCGGACGACTTCTATCGCGTTACGATACAAAGCCGACATCATAGACGCCAGGAGGCGTGATGTTCGTTCTCTGGGTCCTCATCGCCAGTGGAGTCCTCTGCCTGCTCGTCGGCGCGGCGACGAGCATGCGGGTCGTCCAGCAGTTCGAACGGGGCGTGGTGTTCCGGTTCGGGCGGGTCCAGCCGCAGACCCGCGGTCCCGGCTTCGCCGTGCTCGTGCCGATCGCGGACCGGATGCAGAAGGTCAACCTGCAGATCGTCACGCTGCCGATCCCCGCCCAGGACGGCATCACGTCCGACAACGTCACCGTGCGCGTCGACGCCGTCGTCTACTACCGCGTCGTCGACCCGATCCGCGTCGCGGTCGACGTCCAGGACTACGGGTCCGCGATCCTGCAGGTCGCCCAGGCGTCGCTGCGGTCGATCATCGGCAAGAGCGAGCTCGACGACCTGCTGTCCAACCGCGAACGCCTCAACCAGGGACTCGAGCTGATGCTCGACAATCCGGCCGTCGGTTGGGGGGTGCACATCGACCGCGTCGAGATCAAGGACGTCGTGCTGCCCGAGTCGATGAAACGGTCGATGTCGCGGCAGGCCGAGGCCGAGCGCGAGCGACGGTCCCGGGTGATCACCGCCGAGGGGGAGCTGCAGGCCTCCAAGCAGCTGGCCGAGGCGGCCGAGGTGATGGCCGCGCATCCGGCCGCGCTGCAGCTGCGGCTGCTGCAGACGGTCGTCGAGGTCGCGGCCGAGAAGAACTCGACCCTCGTGCTGCCCTTCCCCGTCGAGCTGCTCCGCTTTCTCGAACGGGCCACACCCCCGGGCGGTGCCCCTGGCGGCGCGGCCTCGAACGCCGACGGGAACGCCCTCGTTCCCGTGAGGCCCGATGGCGTGCCGGAGGGTCGGCCGGTGGGGGAGACCGCGGCGGCGGACGTCGTCAGGGCCGCCGGCCAGATCGCGGAGACGATCGCGCAGCTCCGCTCGGGGCCGGCCGCCCCGGCGAAGAACGGCTCGTGACGCGTGAACCCGGCCCACGCCGACGGGCAGAGGTCCGAGGCCTGGTATGCGTAGGACGGTGACCCAGAACGTCCCACGCGTGCTGCACGACATGCAGCCCACCATCGCCGACAACACGGCCGTTCCGGCGGGGGTGGTGTGGCGGCTCGCCGAGCCCGGACGGCAGCTGGACGCCAACGTCCTGAACCTGCCTGCTGGCACGGTCATCGAGGCGCATGCCGAACCCGATCTCGACGTCCTCATGGTGGTCGTCGCCGGCAGCGCGACGATGGACACCGAGGGCGGCGCGCGGCCGCTCCTCCCGGGCGCGGTGGTGTGGCTGCCGCGCGGCTCGACCCGCGGCTTCACCACCGGTACCGACGGTCTCACCTACCTCACCGTGCACGGGCGCAGGCCGGGGATGCAGATCCGCGGGGCGGGCGGGGTGCGCCGGATCTGACCGGCCACGGAGAGCGTGGTCGTCACTCGCGGGTCAGCGTCACGCAGCACCGCCCGGGGGCCGGGTCGAGCCGGGCCTGCACCCGAGGGTTGCCGAGCTCGTCGAGCATCGCCTCGATGAGCTGCAGGTTCATGCCGCACACGAGTGCGGTGTGCTCGCGGGCCAGCGCGTGGAACGGGCAGTTCGCCAGCACCGTGGTGTCCCCCTGCGGGCGAGGTTCGTATCCGAGGGCGGCCAGGGTCGTCAGGGCGTCGTCGGGCGTCGCCGCGGCGGAGGCCCCCGTGCGCCGGGACTGCGCGAGGCGGCGCCCCGCGGCGGCCGCCGCCCGGCGAACGGCGTCCAGGACCGGCGTGCCCTCGCCGGCGGCGGTGTCGACGCCGTCGGCGAGGATCTGGCCCGCCAGGTCGTAGTGCCGTTCCGGGAGTGTCACCGTCACCTGCCGCGTGGAGCGCCGGTAGAGCTTCGTCGGACGCCCCGCGCCAGGGCCGCGTCGCCCCGACAGGCGCCGGAACTCCGTGTCGAGCAGTCCCTCCTCGACCAGCTTGTCGAGGTGGAACTTGGCGGTGTGCCGAGGCAGGTCGACGCCCTCGGCGGCGCGGTCCCGGCTCACCGGCTCCGACTGCCCGGCCACGTAGAGATACAGCGCGCGCCGGGCCGGTTCGGCGAGCGCGCCGACGCCGTTGACCTGCGAGACGAAGTCGTCCATCGATCTGCACCTTCTAACGGACAGTTTCATTGACTAAAGAGGGTCGAGGTTCTAGCGTCCACGCTATCGTCCTTTAGAACCGGGAGAGACCATGACCACTCACCGCGACCCACCCGCTCCGGCTCTCGGCAACCCCCGCATCAGCTCCGTCCCGGCGGCCCGGCAGGCGTTCCTGCTGCTGCGAACCGTGTTCACCGTGGCGCCGGTGGTCTTCGGGCTGGACAAGTTCTTCGGGCTGCTCACCGGCTGGGAGCGCTACCTGGCCCCGCAGGTCGACGCGCTCCTTCCCGGGTCCGCGCACCAGGCGATGCTCGCGGTCGGGGTCGTGGAGATCCTCGCCGGGCTGCTGGTCGCGGTGCTGCCGCGGGTCGGTGGCTACGTCGTCGCGCTCTGGTTGGCCGGGATCATCGTCGACCTGTTGCTCCTCGGCGACTTCTTCGACGTCGCCCTGCGCGACTTCGGGCTGTTCGTCGGCGCGCTCGCCCTCGCCCGCCTGGCCGTCGCGTTCGACCACCGTGGCCCCCGGACGCGTACCCCGTGACCTCGACCGCCCCGGCCACCTCCGCGCCCCCGCCGTTGCGGGTGGTCCCGCCCGCCAAGGGCATCGACCTCCCGGGCGCCGAACGCGCCGCCCACATCGGCTATCTGCCCGCAGCCGGAGACCCCACGGCCGTGCTCCTCCGTGAGGGGCCTCGTCAGGGGTGCTCCGCACCGTTCACGTCGCGGCCGACGGCTTCCATCCCAGGGCCGGGCCCAGGTGGGTCGCGAGGTCGGTGAGGATCTGCAGGTAGTCGTCGGGGGCGAAGCTGAAGGGCAAGGCGAACACGACCTCGCGCACCTGCTGGAACCCGGCGTGCGCGTAGAGCTCCTCCGCGATCTGCGCGGAGGAGCCCACGATGTCTCGGGCGAACAACAGCCGCTGTGGTCCCTGGGGTTCCGCCGTCCGCGGGGTGCGGGCTTCGGCGTAGGCCCGGTACCTCGCCCGCTGGGCCGCGGTGGCGCTGTCGGTGGGGATGACGACCAGCCCCTGCGAGACCCGGGCGTCCGCGCCGTCGGGGTGGGCCGCCCGGAACGCCGCGATGTGGGATGCCTGGATCTCCGCGAAGGTTCCCGGTCCCTCGGCCTTGACCACGCTGCTGGTCAGGAGGTTCATGCCGTGCTCGCCGGTGCGGCGGGCCGAGCCGAGGCTGGCGGCGCCGTACCACATCCGGTTGCGCAGCCCCGGCGAGTGGGGCTCCACCCGGTCGGAGAACTCCTCGATCCCTACGGTTCCCCGGAATCTGCTCGCCGGCTCGCCGCCGACCAGCCGGAGCAGCCGGGAGACGCGCTCGTGGCTGAAGTCCTCGGCGTCGGCGGTGTCGGGGTACAGCGCCTCCCGGACGTCGGCGAAGCGCATGGGGGGACCCACGCTGACGCCGGGGTTGAGCCGCCCGCCGGACAGGACGTCGACCGTGGCGAGGTCCTCGGCGAGGCGAAGCGGGTTCTCCCAGCCGAGCGGGATCACCGCCGTACCGAGCTCGATCCGCCGGGTGCGCTGGGTGGCGGCTGCCAGCACCGCGACGGGGGAGGAGATGCCGTACTGCAGGTGCCGGTGGCGGACCCAGGCGCTGTCGAAGCCGAGCCGCTCGCCCAGCTCGATGACCTGCAGCGTCGTCTCGTGGCCGGGTCCGGGATCGTCGCCGTCGAACGAGCCGATGGTGAGGAAGCCGAGCTTCGCCAACGGTTCGGACGGCACGGGCACGCGGTGCTCCTTCGATCAGGTTCCGTCATCATCCTCGATGCCGGACCCGGGGGGCATCGGCCCGCAGCGACTTCCCCGTTCCAGCCTCGAAAATCTGTCCCGGCTGGGCTAGACATTCGCAGATCATCGGCGGTAGCCTTCTCCCTGTCACGAACAACATCTCGACGTTCGTGGAGAGAGCTCGACCGAGGAGGAGGGAACCCACACTGTCCGATCGCTCGTGACGGTCGTCGAGGCCGGGCGGGCACCGCAATCTCGTCGGAACGGAAGGTGATCTTCAGTTACTGCGTGGATGCGACAGCCGCGGGACATTGTCCGGCGGATCGAGAAGACCGACGTCAGCGTCGGTTGATGGTGTGAATGTCAACCCTTGGGGCCCGGTGCACGTTGCACCGGGCCCCTCGTTCGTGGAGGCTCCATGGATCAAGGCCCGCCGACCGCGGCCGACAAGTTCGACGACGAGCACTACCCCGCCTACACGATGGGGCGGGCGGCCGAGATGCTCGGCACCACCCCCGGGTTCCTGCGCAGCCTGGACGAGGCGAAACTGCTCGCCCCGCAGCGTTCCTCCGGCGGGCACCGCCGCTACACCCGCCACGAGCTCCGGCTCGCCGCTCGGGTCCGCGAACTGCTCGACGAGGGCGTGGCCCTGAACGCCGCCTGCCGCATCGTCGTGCTGGAGGGCCAGCTCGAGGAGGCGCGGCGCGGCAACGACGCGTCGCGGCGCGCCTAGCTTTATCGATCCTCAGGACGGCTGTCCGTGGGTGTCCACCCACTGGTCGATCCGTTCCCACCATCGATAGAGCCACTCCACCTGGCCGTCCTCGCCGCGAGGCACGTCGGAGGCCGGCACCCGCCACCACCGCATGTGCACGGTGGAGTCGAGGGGGAGCGCGCGCCAGATGTCGGCCACGGTGAAGAGGTGGTCCAGGCCGGCGTGGGCGACCCACACGATGTCGGCGTCGGGGGCGGCCGCCAGTGCGGCGGTGACACCGCCGGGGCGTGGCGGCAGGACGTGGCGCATCGCCTCCGAGCGGCGGGCCATGCGCTCCAGTCCGCGCGCCCGCAGCCGGGCGATGCCGGCGGTTCGCCGGCGTTCGGTGAAGTTCCCGCCTTCGGGGAAGATCACGAAGGCGTCGTTGTGATCCAGCGCGGTCGCCAGTTCGGAGATCCGGCGTTCGAGTCGCGCGCCGCCGCCGGCGGGGAGGAACCGGTTGGGCAGCCGGTTGAGCATCACGTCGAGCGCCGGGTCCCACTGCAGCCGCTCGGTCAGGACGATCCGCGGTTCTCGCGCGTACCAGTTCACCAATGCGTGGACGAGCAGGAAGGAGTCCCCGGGTCCGGCGTGCCGGCAGAACACGAGAAGGGGCCGGTCGAGGTACTCGTCGGGGTCCGGTCCCTCGATCTCGACCCGTAGCCGGAGCACCCGGGCCGCTTCCCGGTAGAGCGTGCGGAGGTACCAGCCCACGAGCCGGTAGTGCAGGTACTGCAGCAGCGGGGTGCGCAGTGCGAGGCCGAACCCGGCGGCGAGCCAGAGCCCGAGCAGTGCACAGAGCACGACGCTCTCCATGACCAGTGCGACGACCGCGACCCACAGCACGCGTACCGCGCGGAACCGGCCGGGGAGGAACGGCGACAGCGCCCCGGCGACCAGGAGCCACAGCGGCAAGGTCGTCAGCACCGCGACGGTCGCGACGACCACGGCAGGAGCGAGGACCAGCCGCCGCACCCAGCGTGGGGGCAGTCTCACCGGCGGCCTCCGGCCCCGAGACAGGACCGCAGATAGTCCTTCGACGCCCGGTAGGCGGCGTCGATCCGACCGGCGGAGGCGGCCGCGGCGCGGTAGCGCAGGGCGGCGCGGCTGTCCCACCGTGGCGCGCCGCCCTCCCCTGCCGGTAGTACGTGCACCTCGACGCCCTCGGGCACGGCGGCGAGATCGCGCGCGTAGCGGTGTCGACGGGCGATCTCGAAGGCCACGAGCCCCACCTCCCAAGGCCGCCTCGGCGGTCGCAGCGGCTGATCGACACGGCCGACGTGCAGGACGAATACCCGCTCGGCGCCCAGTTCCACCGCGCGGCCCAAGGGGATGCTGTTGACCAGGCCGCCGTCGAGGTAGTGGCGCCCGTCGACGAGCGCAGGTGGGAGCAGGCCCGGTACCGCGGCCGAGGCGAGCACGGCGTCGACGGCCGGGCCGTGTTCGAACCAGTGCTCCGCGGCGTCCTCGATGCTCGCGGCGCAACAGGTGAAGCGCACGGGGAGGTCCTCGATCCGCCGTCCGCCCAGAACCGTGCTCGCCGCCCGCCTCAGCGGTTCGGGGGAGTGGGCGGCCACGCCGCTGTGCGCGAGAGTTCGCAGGCGTCGTACCGTCCCCGCCGCGAACAGGCTCTCCGCCTCGGGGGAGAGCCACAGCGCCTCGAGCCGGTCGGCCACCTCGTCCGGGGGCAGCGCCGCGAGTACCGCTCCGTTGAGTGCTCCGACCGAGGTGCCCACGACCAGGTCCGGGCGCACACCGAACTCGAGCAGTGCGCGGAGCATGCCCGCCTGGACGGCGCCGAGCACGCCGCCCCCGCCCAGGACGATCGCCGTACCGCCGGTGGTGCCCACGACCTCATGCTGCCAGCCGGCCGGTGGGCGAACCGCGTGTTGCCACTTCGAGAGTGTCGGGAGACCCTGAGCAGCCCACGGCCAGGCACGACCTGGCCGGCGTACGAGGGCGGTCGGATCATGTGGTTACGCGTCACCGTCTTCCGCGGCGACCCCGAGCGCGTCGACGCAGGGATCGTCTTCGTCCGGGACGAGGTCCTGCCCTTCACGAGCAAGATGAAGGGCAGCCTCGGACTGGTCATGGGTGTGGACCGATCGTCGGGGCGGGCCGCCGTCCTGACGTGCTGGGACGACCGGGCGTCGCTCGACGCGAGCCATCAGGCCGTCGTCGCCAGGCGGGCCTCGGCCGGGCGGGAGATCGGCTCCGGCGAGACGACGGTCGAGCGCTTCGAGGTGATCGGCATGGACGGCCACCGCCCCGATCGTCCCGGCGACCTCTGGGCCCGGGTGACCCGCTTTGAGCCGACAGCGGACCTCGACACGGCGGCCTCGTCCTTCCTGGCCGACGCGGTGCCGGCGTTCTCGGCGCTCGACGGGGCCGCGATGATCCTGGGGATGGTCGACCGCGAGAACGGCGTCGTGCAGAGCTTCGAGGCGTTCACGGGGTACGAGGCGCTCGTCGCCGCACGTGGTGCGGTGCCCGACGGGCAGGCGGCGTCGGAGGTCCACGAGATGGAACTGGCCCTGTTCGAGCTGACGATGCCGTCGTAGCCGCCCCTCCCACGTGCCGGTCGTGCGGGGCGACCGGCGTACCCGCGCCGCGGTCCCGGCCCGGCGGCGGCCCGGGACGCGGCGGGACGGTCGTCGGGTGGGTCAGTCCTGCCCGGGGAGGTCGAGGGCCGGGCGGCGGCCCTGGCGTGCGGACCGGAAGGGCAACGGCGTGCTGAGGACCGGCAGTCCACGGGTGGCGGCCTCGAAGTCGTCGAGCATGCGGCGGAACTCCGCCCGGACGACGCGGGCACCGAAGTCCACCTCGTGCAGCCGACGGTCGAGGGCGAGCTGCGCGATCGTGCGACGCGGGCGGGGCGCGTCGGTCTGGGTCACCAGCCATTCCTCGAAGGTGACCGCGGGGGTCTCGCGGGGAGTCGTGCGGGACGGGCGGGCGACCGCCCGCTCGGGCGAGGATTCGAACACGGGGAGCTGCTTTCAGACGGGGAACTCGTGCACTCCACGGTGCCATGACGTGCCCGGCCGACCCGGCGGTCTGTGAGCGGTCACTCTCCGCCGGTGGGACGCTCCGCGGTCGTCGGCCCCAGGCGGCGTTGACGTAGAGCGGCATGCGGTACGCGGATCCGGCCGACCCCGGGTGAGTGCGCGAGCCCGTGCGGGCGGGGTGGGCGGCCCGGGACCGACCACCCCGCCCCGGGATCACAGGGTGCTCAGCAGGTTCGCCATCGTGGTGATCTCGGCCTGCTGCTCGTCGATGATCTTCTGGGCGAGCGCCTTCGCCTCGGCATTCCGGCCGCCGGCGAGCTCGGTCCGGGCCATCTCGACGGCGCCCTCGTGGTGCGCGGTCATCATCTGCAGGAACATGCGGTCGAAGTCCGCGCCCCGGGCCTGCCGAAGCTGCTGCATCTGGGCGTCGGTCATCATCCCGCTCCCACCCGTGCTGCTGTGGCCCACGCCGGCGTGGTCCGTCCCGGCAGGGGCTTCCGGCTGCCCCCAGGCCGCCAGGAAGCCGCGCAGCTGCTCGATCTCCGGTCCCTGGGCGATCTCGACGGCGGCCGCGAGCTGCTTCACCCGGTCGTTGCCGGCCCGGTCCGCGGCGAGTCCCGCCATGTCCACGGCCTGGCTGTCGTGGGGGATCATGCCCTGCGCGAAGGCGACGTCGGCGTCGTCGTGGACCGAGGAGGCCGACGTCGACCCGCTCCCGGACGGAGCGGCCACGGTGGCCGGGGTCGCGGTGACGGTGCTGGTGGAGGGTGTCTCGGAGTTGCTGCAGCCGACGAGGACGACGGCGGTCGAGGCGGCGGCGAGCATGCCGAGGACGGATGTGCGGTTCACGTGCGTGTACTCCTCCGCGGACGTGCGTCAGCGAATCGAGCCAGCGGATCGCGCTGGTCGACTCAGTTCCGCAGCACGCAGAGTTGGGCCAGACGAACCGCCGTCCGCGGCGGCGGCCCGGGCGGGGCGAGGACAGGGGCTGAGAGGAGAGCGGCGGCCGAGCGGGTCGGCCGGTGGAGCAGGAAGGCCAGGCCCACGAGCCCGAGCACGACGAGCCCGGCGAGCACGGCCAGGCACAGGTGCATCAGCTCGTGCAGCGCGCCCGCCGGCATCGAGTCATGGCCGCCGGGAGACCCGTCCTGCGTACCGAACAGGTGCGGGTCCACGACGGAGGCGAGGCCCGTGCCCTTCGTGAGGACGCCGGGCGGCCCCTGGTCCAGGGGCATCGGCGCGGCCGCCATGGGCTCCGGCGACATCGGCCCGGTCGACATCGGGTCGGTGGCGGGCAGGGCGGCGGGGCCCGCGACGGGCGAGTGCATGACCACCACACCGAGGACGACGGTCAACAGCAGGAGCACCTGCCTTCAGCTCCGTCGTCCACCCGCGCCCACGCCGCCACCCTAACGTCGGCCGGTACGAGGCCCTCGAGCCCGGGCGGTCAGTAGATCAGGTCGAACAACTCGAAGGCCCGGTCCCAGTGCTCGGTCGCCGGGTTGGACAGGTTCGGGTCCAGCACCCGGAACGACCGGGCCAGCGCGACGCTCAACCCTCCGAACACCTCCGGCAGCATCTCCACGGTGTCCTCGGCGAACGTGACGTCCGCCGGGGGCGTGCGCATCGACTGACGCAGCAGCTCCCGGACCTCGTCGGCCACGTCGACCTTGTCGAAGTCGCGCATGCGCTCCTGCAGGCCCTTCGTGATCGGCAGGTCCTGAGGGGCGATCACGTCCCGCCCGTTCCACTTCGCGGAGTTGCGCCCGGCGATCGCGATGTCGTCGATCTTGTCGTCGACGAAGCGCCTGTACCGGCGCACGTCGTCCTTGTCGATGTCGACGCGCCCCACCGACCGGAAGAAGCGCTCGAACACCGGTATCCCCGACGGACGGGTCATGCCGTCGCCTCCACCCTCGTCGCTCGGTCGGCCGCGCTGCCGGTGCGCGGGTCCTCGGTCATGGCAGGGCTCCCGGAGGACGGCCGGCTACGAGCTCGTCTTGGTGGCGTTCTCGGACGTGGAGGTGGAGGTGCGGTCCCCCTCCATCGACCCCGCGATCTCCTGCGAGGTCTCGGACGAGCCCAGCGACACCCGGCGCGGCTTGCTCGCCTCGCTGACCGGGATGCGCATGATCAGCACGCCGTTGTCCATGTCGGCCGTCAGGCCGCTGGGGTCGAGGTTCTCCCCGAGGAACAGCTGGCGGGCGAACTCCCCGTACGGCCGCTCGTCGACGATCACCTCGTCGTCCTCCTGGCGCTGCGGGACCCGGCGGGCCCGGATCGAGACGACGTTGCGCTCCACCGTCACGTCGACGTCGTCGCGCTGGACACCCGGCAGGTCGAGGAACACGAGGAACTCCTCGCCCCGGCGCAGCGCCTCCATCGGCATGCTGCGCGTCGCCCTCGCCCCGACGGCGAGCGCCTGCTCGGCCAGGCGGTCGAGTTCGCGGAACGGGTCGAATCGCATCAGTGTCATCGTGCTCTCCCAGCGCGGATCGGTGGTGCGGTCTCCGGCGCCCCGGGGTGCCCGGACCGGCGGTTCACGATGGCAGCGCAGGCGCCGTCGTCGAACCGGTCCCGCGGGACGAACGTCCGCGAGGCCGCTCACCCCGCCGGGTCGAGACTTCTCAGCCGGTCTCCCCGGCCTCCTCGATCCCACGCCGGACCTGCTCCAGCAGCGTGTCCAGACCCTGGAGCTCCGGGTCGAGCTCGACGGCGCGCGGCGCCACGTCGCGCAGCGCGTCGATCGTGGCGAGCGAGAGCGCCACGGCCTCGCCCGGGCGGCCGTCGCCGAGCAGCGACTCGATCTGTTGGGCGAGGGAGCCCAGCGTCGACGAGTCGGTGTCGGGCACGAGGTAGCCTTCGAGCCCTGGCGGGTACGGCGTGCGCTCGCGCAGCTCGCGCAGCGCGGTGATGACCGCGCTCGAGCCGCTGAGCCCGTCGAGGAGCCCGATCAGCCGGTAGAGCCGCGCCGCCGCGCGCGGCCGGCCCGGATGCTCGTCGAGCCAGCCGAGCAGGGCGTCGTCCCCGCCGAGGTGCCGGACGAGCCGGGTCAGGTGCCCGGCGATGTCAGGCGGCAGAGAGGCGTGCCACGGCAGCACGGTGGCCACCTGGTCGGCGAGCGCGGCGACGGCCTGCGGGTCGGCGTCGCCGCTGACGACGGCGTCGACCAGCTCGGGGTCCAGCCGGAAGACCGAGACCGGACCGCCCGGCTCCGTCACGGAACCGCGGGGCGGAGAGTCACGGCGAGCACCGCGAGCGTCACGCCGTAGACCACCGCGAACGCCCCGAGCAGCACCGTCAGCCCGATCGCGCTGATCGCCGGCTGGAGCAGGATGAGGATCCCCGCGACCACCGCGAGGACGCCGGCCAGCGCGAGCAGCCAGACGCGGCCGCCCGCCCTCCGCAACCGGAACGCCGTTCCGATCTCGGCCGCCCCCGTCACCAGGGCCCAGATGCCCACGACGACGGCGAGGACGATCACGGTGATGCTCGGCCAGAGGAGCGCCAGCACTCCGGCGGCGATGCCTGCGAGTCCGCTCAACAGACCCCACCACCAGCGTGACCGCCCGCGGTTCCGGACCGCGTCGACCACGCTCGCCACGCCCTCGAGAATCGCGTAGATCCCGAACGCGATGGCCAGGGCCAGCACCGTCAGGTCGGGCCACAACAGCGCGACGAGTCCGAAGGCCACCGCCAGGACGGCCCGGACGACGAGGACCGTCCGGGCCGCGGTGACCCCCCGCACCAGCGGGTCGGTCACCGGATCGTCGATCAGCGGCGGGGCCGAGTTCTTCAGCTTCATGACGAACCTCCCGAGGGCACGCGACGCGCCCCTACACACCAGGGATGATGCGACCGCGAGCGCGACCGCGGCTTGGGCCTGGGAGGGCGACGTGGGGTGCCGGGACTGCCCCGCCGGGACGGGCGGACGCCGCTCTTCGACGCACCGGGCCCCGGCGCCCCGTCCTTCGGCTCGTCGCGCGTGACGCCGGCGGGGGAGGGACGACGGCCACGGAATCCTGCCCCGTCGGGCCGACTCGCGGCGGCGGTCTTCGTCCCACCGGAACCGTGCGGACGGGCGCGCCGCGGTCGACGATCGTCCTGCCCGCCCGACCCACTCTCCGCAAAGGCGATACCCATGACTGCGACCCGCCAGGACCCCTTCGCCGAGACCGAGGAGGTCGCGGCCGCCATCGAGCGGGAGCGGCTCCTCCTGGTGCGCTGCGTCGAGACCGCCTACGAGTCGCTGCGCCTGATGCCGGGCGTCGACACGTCGGGTCGGACCCTCGTGTGGTTCGCCGGCCGTCTGCTGCTCGCCCACGAGCGCGCGAGCGGCGGGCGGGACGGGAGCGGCGCGAGCCAAGGCTGAGGCTCCGGCCACCGGCCGGAACACCGGACCAGCAGCGTGGCGGAACCTGCTCGGTCACGCCCTCCCGTCGACGTGCGCGCCCGGCAGTGCCGCGTCCACCCAGTCCCGCAGCTCGGCGGCGGGCGCGACGGCGTAGCGGTGGTCGACGAGCTCCCCGCGGCGCAGGACCAGGAGCGTCGGGACGCCGCGTACCGCGAACCGCTGTGTCTCCTGGGGCGCCGCGACCACGTCCACCTCCACCAGCTTGAGCTCGCCCGGGCGGGTCAGCGCCAACCGCTCGAGGGCCGGCCGCGCCAGCCAGCTGAGCCCGCACCAGCGCGCCCACACGACCACGAGCACGGGCACCGACGCCTGCTCGGCGACCGGCGCGAAGTCTTCGTCGCGCGCGGCGGCGATCCAGGGCAGCGCGTGCCGGCAGCTCCCGCACACCGGCACCCCCGTCCCGGCGGCCGGCACCCGGTTGCGCCGGCCGCACCGGGGGCAGCCGACGATGCCGGAGCGCGTCTCGGCCAGCGCGAGGCTCTCGCCGAGCCGCCGGAAGACCTGGGTCAGCACCTCGAGGCTGGCATCCGCCGGCGTCTCGACGACGATATGGAGACGGGCAGGGGCGGTCACGTCGCGGGCCGGGGCGGTCACGGAGCCTCCTGCGGGTCAGCCGGCCGGGCGTGCGGGCAGGGGGAAGCGGAGCGTGGCGGCGGTGACGTGCTCGCGCAACGGGGTGTCCGCCGCGACGTGCTCGACGCCCCCGCCCTCGTCGATGACGGCCTGGACGAGCTCGTCGACGACGTCCGGCGTGGGGCGGAGCCCGCCCGCACACCGGGCACTGCTCGCCCTCGACCGCCAGGTAGCCGTCCGTGTCGCAGACCACGCCCGGCTGCACGACCTCCTCCTGGACGAGTAGCTGCCCGACGGCGGCGGTGGCGCCGGCCCACAGGCAGTCCGGCAGCCCGACGACCGCGAGCCCGCCCGCCGCGTGCCGCTCGAGGGTCTCGGCCACGAGCCGCCGCTCCTCCGCCCGCTCGTAGCGCTCCACCACCTCCCCGGCGCGGTCGCGGATCGTCCCGAGGTCGTCCTCGCGGGGGTGCACGGAGAACGTCCCCGCCACGCGCTCCCGCACGTCCCGGGAAAGGTGGCCGAGGAACTCCGCGACCTCGTGCTCGTGGCCGCCGACGGCGACGATGTCGAACTCGTGGCGCCGGGCCTGCTCGTCCAGCCGCTCGGCCACCGCGCGGTAGTGGCGTTTCGCCAGGAGCTCGGCCTTGTTGTGGGTGGTGTGCTCCCGCATCCCGGCCGCGTAGTCGGGCTTGCGCAGCGTTCGGTCCCGGATCGGTGCGCCGAGCTCCGCCATCTCGTCCTGGTAGAGGTCGAAGAACCGGGCGATCCCGCGGTCGACCACCACGACCCGGCAGCGGTGGTACTCGTCGAGGACGGCCACGAGCGGTCGGACCCACGCCGTCTCGTCGGTCACGTTCCGGTCGTGCACCGGTCGCGGCAGCTCGACGTCCTCGAACACGTCCCGTCCGGAGCAGGAGAAGAACGCGACCGCCTGCGGGTGCAGGCGCTCCACCTTCGCAGCCTCCGCGATGCGCTCCACGTCGGTGCGCAGGGACAACCGGGCGTCCCGGGTCAGCGCAGGGTCCTTGATGAGCAGCCGCACGTCGTGCAGCTGCTCGTCCACCCGGCTCGGGAAGGCCCTGCGGTCGTCGGGGTCGTACTTCACGTACACGCTCAGTATCGGCAGCCCGTCACCGTGCAGGCGCAGGATCCGATCGACCGTCTCGACCTCCAGCATCGCGGTCCTCCTCTGCTGACCGGCCCGGGGGGATGGTCGTCAGCGCGTACGGCTCGGTGGCCGGCTCCCTGCCGGCGGAACCTACGGTGCCAGCGGAGCGGGGCGGGCTGATCGGCCCGGCGTGGCCGACCTGCCGGGCCCCGGTCGTCCCGGCAGGCCGAGGACGGGGCTCCCCGGCTCCCTACGAGTCCGGCAACCGCCAGCCGCTCTCGCCCGGGATGCGCAGGGCCTCGCTCGGCCCCCACGACCCGCGCGGATAGGTCCTCGGCTTCGGCGGGTCCCGCAGCAGCGGGTCGCACAGCTGCCACAGCAACTCGACCTGCTCGGTGCTGATGAACAGCGTCGGGTCTCCGCGCATCACGTCGAGCAGCAGGCGCTCGTAGGCCTCGAGCGGCTCCGCGCCGGGGAACGCCTCGATCAGGTCGACCCGCATCCGGGCGCGACCGAGCGTGAGCCGGGGGCCGGGCACCTTGGACCGGACGTCGGTGAAGACCCGCGGGTCGTCGGTGAGCTCGAGGATCAGCTCGTTGCAGGCGTCGTCGACGTCCCCGGGGAACACCTTGAGCGGGGGCTGCTTGAACCCGATCGTGATCGTGCGCCGGCTCTCGGCGAGCGCCTTGCCCGTCCGCAGGTAGAAGGGGACCCCGATCCAGCGCCAGTCGTCGACGTAGACCTCCATCGCGACGAACGTCTCGACGGTCGAGGACGTGTCCACCCCTGCCTCGTCGCGGTACCCCTCGTACTGGCCGAAGACGACCCGGTCGGGATCGAGGGGGCGGAACGAGCGGAAGACCTTGGTGATCTCCTGGTTCAGGAATTCGGCCTCCAGCCGCGACGGTGGGTCCAGCGCCACGAAGCCGAGCAGCTGGAACAGGTGGGTCGAGATCATGTCCCGGAACGTCCCGGTGGACTCCATGAACCCGGCCCGGCCCTGGATGTCGAGCTCCTCCGGCACGTCGATCTGCACGTAGCAGACGTGCCGGTGGTTCCACACCGACGCGAACAGACCGTTGGCGAAGCGCAGGGCCAGGATGTTCTGCACGGCCTCCTTGCCGAGGAAGTGATCGATCCGGTAGATCTGCCGCTCGTCGAAGACCTCGTGCAGCGTGGCGTTGAGCTTCCTGGCGGACTCCAGGTCCGTGCCGAACGGCTTCTCCAGCACCACCTTGGCCGACTCGTTCACCCCGAACCCGCCGATCATCCGCACGACGGACTCCGTGGCCGACGGGGGAACAGCCAGGTAGTACAGGCACGCGGCATCGCGGCCCAGCTCCTCGACCGCGGCCGACACCGCCCGGCCGAGCTCGGTGCCGCCGTCCTCCGAGGTCGCCACGAAGCTGATCCGCTCGGCGAACTCCCGCCACCCAGCGGGATCGATCACGGTGCCCCGGTGGAGCTCCAGCGCCGCCTGGATCGTCGCCACGAACGTGTCCGAGGTGTCGGGAGCCTCTCGACCGGAGCAGACGATGCGGAACTCGTGGGGCAGCAGGTCGAGCTGCCATAGCCGGAACAACGCCGGGAACAGCTTGCGTCGCGCCAGGTCACCGGTCGCGCCCAGCACGACGAGGACATGAGGGCCCGGCCGATCCAGGTCGTCGGCAGGCCGGGCGGGCGAGGACCCGGGCGACATCGTCTCGGTGTGCATGCACGACCTTTCCTCGGTGATCGACGCGTGCCGCGCGGGGACGCGGACCTCAGCCGTTCGCGCGCTCGTCGTCGTCCGGTTCGCGGACCACCAGCACGGGGATCGTGGCCCGCTTGAGCAGGTCCTTCGTCGTGCTGCCGACGAGCAGCTCGGCGAGGGCCCCGCGCCGGTGCGCCCCGACCACGACCACCGGCGCGTCCTGCTCCTCGGCCACCCGGAGCAGGGTCGTCGCGATCGGGAGGTCGTCGGCGACGGCGAGGCCGACGGCCTTGAGCCCCGCCTCCCGGGCGAGGACGACGCCCTTCTGCGCCAGTCGCTTCGCCTGCTGCACCACCTCCTCCTCGGCCAGCAGCGCGTTGCGGATCTCCACCTCGGTGACCGGGAGCCCGGCGGCGAACACCGGGGCCACCGCCGTCCCGAACGCCTCGCCCTCCTCGACGACGACCACCACGAGCGCCGGGCGCGGGGCGAGCAGTTCTCCCGCCTGGCGCAGCGCCCGCTCCGCCGCGGGGGTCCCGTCGAACCCGATCACCGCCGGTCCCGATGCCATCGCCAGCTCCTTCCGCCGGTTCCCGGGCAACGGTGGCGTTCACGGTCCGGCGGTGCGTCGACCTGTACGGGCGAACCCGGCGTCGGCGACTCGGCCCGGCAGGACGGTCGCAGGCTCACCCGAGCCCTGCCCGGTCCAGCGCGTCCTCGGCCGAGTCGATGTGCCGCAGCGCCTCCGTGAGCGCGGCGGCGGCCAGCCCGGTCGGCGCCGTCCCCGGCGAGAAGTCCGCGTCGAGCAGGTCGTGGACATCGCCGAGCAGCCGGTAGGCGTGGCTGCGGGCCTCCTCGAAAGCCTGCATGTCGTGCGGTCGCACGGGAACCTCCCGACGGGGATCGACGAGGGAACCTCTCGGTGCCGCTCAGGCGAGCGCGGCCTCGACCGCGGCCAGGATCGGACCCGGCCGGGCCGGCACCGCGACGCCGCGCACGAAGACGCTCGGCGTCCCCGCCACGCCGCGCTCGGTGGCCCGCTGGGTGACGAACGGCGGCCAGGGCAGATAGGTGCCCTGCCGGATCGTCTCGGGGAACTGGGGGTCGGTGATGCCGATCGTCTGACCGAGTTCGACGAGCTGCCCGTCGGTGAGGCCGGGCCCGCCCTCGGGCGGCTGGTACTCGAACAGGGTCCGGGCGTACTGGTGGAACTTGCCCGCGTCCGAGGCCGCCCCCGAGGCCGCCGCGGCGCGCGTCGAGTACTCGGTGGTGGAGACCGCGTCGAGGAAGTCCATCGGGTGGCGGACGAAGCTGATGATCCGGTCCTCGAGCAGCCGGTCCAGGGTCGGCCCCGCCATCAGCTCGAACTGCTTGCAGAAGGGACAACCGAAGTCGATGTAGGCCTCGACGTCCACCGCCCCGGCACCGACGACGATGCCGTCCCCCTCGGGGGTGGCGCCGCGCGGGACACGGACCGGTGGGGCGGCGGCTCTGCTCGCAGACATGCCGACCATGCTGCTCGTGGTGGCCCCGCCGGTCACCGGTCCGGCGAGCCCAGGTGCCGCGCCGCCGTTGGCCCTCGGAGGTCGGTCCCGTCAGGGCTCCAGCGGCGGCACGAGTTCCGGCAGGTCGCGCTCGTCGCCGATCGTCGTCTCGTCCCCGTGCCCGGGCAGGACGCGCGTCTGCGGCGGGAGCCCCAGCACCCTTTCGCGCAGCGACCGGGCGATCGGCGGGTACCGGCTCACCGTCCGGTCCACGCGCAGCGGGCCGCCCTTGAGCAGCATGTCGCCGGTGAACACGACGTCGAGTGCGGGCACGTACAGGCACACCGAGCCGGGCGTGTGGCCCGGGGTGTGCAGCACCCGGACCTGGACGTGCGCGACGGCGATCTCCTCCTCGTGCGCGAGGTCCTCGTCGGGTCCGTGGTCGGGGTGGATCTCGTCCCACAGGGACCGATCGTCCTCGTTCACCATGGTCGGCGCCCCGACCGCGTCGGCCAGTGCCACCGCCTGGTCCGCGTGGTTGCGGTGCGCGTGCGTGCACGCGACCCCGACCACCCGCCGGTCGCCGACCGCGGCGCGGATCGGCGCGGCGTCGTGCGCGGCGTCGACCACGAGGACCTGCTCCTCGTCGCCGAGCAGCCACGTGGTGGTCTCCACCCGCGGACCGTCGTCACCCGCGACCGTCGCGACGGTGACCACCCGATCGATGCGTGGGAACACGGCCCCTCCTCTCCTCAGCCGGTCCGGGCGGTGCCGAGCAGCGGGCGGTAGTCGTCCGGCAGCTGCACGGTGATGTCGAAGAACTCGTCACCGACGATGGTGCGCAGCACGGCGAACACCGCAGGGGTGAGGCGTACCGCGACGCCCAGCGGCAGGTCGGCCCGCCGGGCGACGCGCTGGACGAACTCTTCGAGTCCCATCCGGCGGGACTGGTCGTCGGCGTCGCGGCCGCGGTGCAGCGGGGGGTGCAGGGCCACCGGCAGCCGGGTCGCGAGGTCGTCGGAGTCGCCGGGGGCGATGCGTTCCGCGAGCGTCTCGAGCACCGCCTCGGTCAGCCTCCGCGCGGCGTCCTGGTCGAGCCCGCTCTTCGCGGCGACCGCGCGGACCACGGCGTCGACGGACGGCACGAACGTCTCCGCGTCCAGCAGGGCGTCGTAGTGCCTCCCGAGCTGGGCGCGGACGTCGGCGTACTCGTCGTCGCCGATGGCCTGCCGCAACGCGATGAACACGGCCCGGGTGTGCCGCTCGGCGGTGACCGGATCGGTGCCCTCCTGCTCGCCGACCCGGCGCAGGAACTCCTCCGGCGGGAAGGACTCCGGGCTGCCGGGCGACCAGGCGAACGCCTGCAGCTCCGGAGGGAGGCGCCGCAGCACGTCGGCGGCCTCGCCGCGGGTCACGTGCCGTCCCAGCACCGTGAGGACGGCCTCGGACGCGCGCTCGGCGGTGTCCGGGTCGACCTCGGCGATCTGGGCGACCATGGTCAGGAACTGCTGATGGTCCATCGGGCTCCTCCTGCGTCAGCGCCGGCCGGTGATCCAGTCCCAGGCGCGGCGCAGCCCGGCCTCGAGCGGGGTCTCGGGCCCGCGGGGGTGGTCGTCCCGGGGCGGAGGACCGGGTTCGGTGGGCTCGTGCAGGTCGTCGACCCCGACCGCCAGCAGCACCGCGCGCTCGTGGAGCCCGGCGATCTGGTCGCGATCGGCGTAGCGGTGCGCTCCGGGCAGCGGGTGCGTGTGCACGACGACACCGTGAAAGAGGTCGAGGTCGACGTCGGCGACCACGTGGTCGACCACCCCGACCCGGCGACGGTCCGGGTCGAGGACGGGAGTGCCCTCGGCGAGGGCGAGGTAGGCGATCGGACGTCCGAGGCCCGCCACCTCCCCGCGCACACCCGGTCCCACGTCGTCGCGCTCCACGCCCGACATCCTGGGAACGCCGGCCCGCGTGCGCACCGTCATGGGACGGCCAACCGCGGCCGGTCCGCTCGGTCCGCCAGGCCGGGTCCCGTCCGGAGGAGGCCGGTTGGCGGCGCGTTCCGGGCGAGCAGAATCCCGGCCATGGCCGATGACCCGACCGAGCCGGAACCGGCGTCCCCGCTGCACGAGGACCACGTCGACGCCCTCGCCGTCGCCGGGGACGAGGGGGACGGTGGCGAGACCGAGGAGTCCGAGAAGGAGGGGCGGCCGAAGGAAGGCGGGCCCGACTCCGGTGTGAGCGGCGAATGGCGGGGTGACGCCGGGCCCGACTTGCCGACCTGATCCGCCCGGTCCCGCCGACCGCTCCGCGGCCGTCTCCCGTGCTGCCATAAAGTTCCCGGGGAGTGCGAACCGGACGAAGGAGAGCACGACCCGATGCCGCGCATCCCGCTGATCATCGACACCGACCCGGGCGTGGACGATGCGGTGGCGCTGGTCCTCGCGATGCAGAGTCCCGAGGCGGACGTGCGGGCGGTGACCGTCCCGTTCGGCAACGTCGAGATCGAGAAGACGTTCCTCAACGCCCGGCGCGTGCTCGCGCTCGCCGGACGCACCGACGTGCCCGTCGCGGCGGGGGCGGCGAGGTCGCTCGTCCACCTGCAGGACGAGTGGGCGCCGGAGTGGCACGGCGTCGACTGCCTGGGCATGCGGTCCGCGGACTTCCCGGCCCCCGTCGCCGCGGACCCGCGGAGCGCGGTCGCGTTGATGTGCGACGTGCTGGCGGAGGCCACCGAACCGGTGACGATCGCGACGATCGGGCCCCTGACCAACGTGGCGCTGCTACTGGCGGTACATCCCGAGCTGGTGCCCCGGATCAGCCGCATCGTGGCGATGGCGGGCTCACTCGGGGCGGGCAACACCCGAGGCCGCGCCGAGTTCAACGTCTCGGCGGACCCCGAGGCCGCGCACCGGGTGCTCACCCAGCCGGAGGTCCCGGTGACGTTGGTGCCGCTGGACCTCACCATGCGCTGCCTGGCCGATGCGACGTGGCTCGACGCGCTGGCCGCGAGCGGACCCCGGTGCGCCACGCTGGCAGGAGTTCTGGAGCTCTACCGCGCGGCGTTCCGGGAGCGCTACGGCGTGGACGCGGTGGCGTTGCACGACGCGCTGGCGGTGCTGGAGGCGATCCTCCCCGGGACCTTGCGGACGACGTCGATGCCTATCCGGGTGGCTTGCGATCTCGGGCCGGCCCGCGGGGCGACGATCCCGGACGGCCGTCCGGAGGCGGCGGGCCCGGCCGTGCACGTGGCGCTGGACGCCGACACCGACGCGGTGCTCACCGAGATCCTCGACCGAGTCCGCCGCCTCGGCTGAGGCTCTCGCGCCGGGGAGGACGAGCGGCACGCTCCCGCCGTCACGGGGGGTCGCCGTCGGTCCGGCCCTAGCGTCGTGATCGACGGGCCGACGCCCACCACAGACCGCCGAGCGTTCCGGCGGCGGCACCCCAGAGGAAGGTGCTCAGCGCCATCGTCGTCACGCCGGCGAGGATGCCGACGGTGCCCACCAGGATGAGCACCCCGGCACCCAGCAGCTCCGCGTACCGGTCGGAGCCGCCGTCGCCACCGCGCGGCGGCCCGGACGGCGGCGGGGCAGCGGCCGCGCTGACGGGCTCGGCCTGCGGCTTCTCTGGAGCGAGGCGCGCCAGTTGGCGGGCCAGGCCCGGGTCGTCACGTTCCATGCGTTGCTCGATGTCTCTGAGCGCGCGCCTCTCGTCACCGCTGAGCACACTGCTTCCCCTCTCCTGATAGCGCTTGAGCTACCCCACGAGACGGCGGGCATCCCCTCGGGCGGGGGATTGCCCGTCCCGGCGGCAGGAGTGGGCCGGGGCGGGTAGCCGCCGGTCGGCGGCGGGTCAAGGGGGCGGAACGGGTACGCGGGCCCCGATGAAAGGAATTCCGATGTCCGAGACCGTGCACAAACTGACCGCGGGCGCCCGGGCCGAGGCGGACCTCTACCGCCAGGGCGAGGAGCGCCCGTTGACCGGGTACGTCCTGGTGATGGCGGTGTTCGCCGCCCTCGTCGCCGGCGCTGCCGGGCTGGCCGCGGCGACGGGACGCCGCCTGCCGTCCGGCCTCGACGGCCGCGACCTGCTGCTGATGGCCGCCGGCACCCACAAGTTGTCGCGCACCCTCACCAAGGACGCCGTGACCAGCCCCCTGCGCGCCCCGTTCACCGAGTACTCGGGGACGGGCGGACCCGCGGAGGTGATGGAGGAGGTGCGCACCGCGAACGGGTTGCGGCACAGCATCGGCGAGCTGATCACCTGCCCGTTCTGCCTGGACCTGTGGATCGCCACCGGGTTCGCCGTGGGGCTCGTCTTCGCCCCGCGGCACACCCGCTTCGTGATGGGCGCGTTCACCGCGCTGACCGGAGCGGACTTCCTGCACCTGGCGTACGCCCGGGCCCAGCAGTCGGCGTGAGACGAACGGCCCGCGCCACAGGGCCGGCGCACCCCACCCGGACGCCCGGCGGTGGTTGGGCCGTCACTGCGTGGGTAGGACGCCGACACCCCCGGAACGACCGGGGCGGACCCGCCATGAAGGAGGCCATCGTGGCACAGCCCACCCAGATCGATGTCATCGACGAGCTGACGACGGACCACCGCGAGGCGCTCGAGCTGCTTGGGCGGATCGCGAACAGCAGCGACCCCGCCGAGAAGCGGGACCTCGCGGACACCGTGATCGCTGAGGTGGTCCGGCACTCGGTTGCGGAGGAGATGTACGTCTACCCGATGATGAAGGAACACCTGCCCGACGGCGAGCGGACCGTGGAGCACGACGCCGAGGAGCACAAGCAGCTCGAGAAGATCATGAAGCAGCTCGAGGGGGCCGACCCGGCCGACGCCCGGTTCGAGACCCTGGTCCGGGACATGACCGAGACGCTCCGACACCACGCGAACGCCGAGGAGACGGAGCAGTTCCCGCGGCTGCGCGAGTCCGTTCCGCGCGACAAGCTCGTCGAGCTCCGGGAGAAGGTGGACACGGCGAAGAAGATCGCGCCGACCCGGCCGCACCCCAATGCACCGAACAACGAGCTCTTCCACAAGGTCGTCGGGCCCGGCGTCGGGATGGTGGATCGGCTGCGGGACAAGCTCACCGGCCGCGACACGGGCTGACGTCCACCGCGCAGCCCGCCCGGGCCCGTCGACCCGGGCGGGCGGCGCCGGACGCAAAGCCGCCGCGTCGGCGCATCACGCTCGCGCGACGGGGTAGCCGCCCGGTCTGAGGAGTCCACACCAGGAGGAGAAGACGCTGATGCCCGGAACCTGGCTCCTGGGACAGCGGACCGGGTCCGACGGCGGGGAGGCCGGCGAGATCCGGACCGAGCCCCCTCGCGCGGTCCTGCTGGCGCTCCGCCCGGCCGGGCCCCGTCCGGGTACCGACGGCGACGACGACGGAGACCCCTCCCTCGCCGAGCTGGCCCGCCTCGCCGAGACCGACGGGCTCGCGGTCGTCGGCGAGCTCACCCAGACCCGCCGGTCTCCCGATCCCGCGACCTACCTGGGGTCCGGGAAGGTCGAGGAGCTCGCCCGGCTGGTGGAGCAGGAGGCGGCGGACCTGGTGATCGTCGACGGCGAGCCGACCCCGGCCCAGGTCCGCGGGCTCGAGGACCGCACGGGGGTGCGGGTCGCCGACCGGACCGCCCTGATCCTGGACATCTTCGCCGAGCACGCGCACTCCCGTGAGGGCAAGGCCCAGGTCGAGCTCGCCCAGCTGGCCTACCAGCTGCCCAGGCTGCGCGGCGGCGGACAGGGCCTGTCCCGGGTCGGCGGCGGCCGGGTGGCGGGCGGCGCCGGCATCGGCGTCCGCGGCCCGGGCGAACAGCGCCTGGAGACCCAGCGCCGGCGGTTGCGGCAGCGGATGTCCGTGCTGCGCGACCAGATCGGCCGCCTGGCGCGGCGCCGGGAGACCACCCGGGCCCGCCGTGCCCGCAACCGGATCCCGTCGGTGGCCATCACCGGCTACACGAACGCGGGCAAGTCCTCGCTGCTCAACCGGCTCGCCACGGCGGACGCGCTGGTCGAGGACGCCCTGTTCGCGACGCTCGACCCGCTGGTGCGCCGCACCCGCCTCCCGGACGGCACCACCGCCACCCTCATCGACACCGTCGGCTTCGTCCGGCACCTGCCCCACCAGCTCGTCGACGCGTTCCGGTCCACCCTCGACGAGATCGCCACCGCCGACCTCGTCCTGCACGTCGTCGACGCCTCCGCCCCGGACGCCATCGACCAGATCACGACGGTGCGGGGCGTCCTGCACGAGATCGACGCCGCGCACCGGCCCGAGCTGCTCGCCCTCAACAAGATCGACCTCGCCGCACCCGACCGGGTCGCCGCGCTGGAGCGTGCCTACCCGGGGTCGGTCCCCGTTTCCGCGGCGACGGGCGAAGGCCTCGACCGGCTCCGCGAGGAGATCGAGAAGCGGCTTCGCGACCTCCAGGGGTGACGGGAGCCCCGATCGCCCCGGGCCCGGCGCCGAGGAGGCAGGGGCGGCCGTATCGAGTCGCGGTGGCGCGGGCTCGTCGCCCGGTCGTGCTGGGTGGCCCCGTCGAGCGACACCGCCCGGCGAAACGACCGCAGCAGGTGCTGCGGCGACCGGTCGGTGTCGAGGCCGCGATGGCGGGCTCCCGGACGCCGGCCGATCGCCGGGCGAGCTACCCGCGCGCGAGAATCGACGTTCCGATGTCCGCGATGTCCCGCTCCGCGGTGAACGGGTTCGACAGGAACACGCTCAGCATGTCCACGCCCGCCTCGAGCATGCCCTGGGCCTTCTCCCAGATCTCGTCGGGGGAGCCGTAGAGGCACCAGTAGTCGCACAGCTGCTTGGTGATCAGCGGCCGGTGCGAGTCGTCGAGCCCCTTCTGGTACTTCGACCAGGTGTCGAGGTAGTGCGGTTGCTCGGCGGCGTTCGGGTCGCCCAGGTAGGCGGTGGCCGCCGTCGCGCTGGCCTCGACGATCGAGGGGTCGAGCTCGGCGGCGTGCTCGCGCATGAACCCGATGTTGGTCAGGCACGAGCTGATCGGGCCGGAGGCGAAGCCGTGGTCGACGCCGTCCTCCCAGGTCTCGCCGTTGCGCAGCTGGTAGAACCAGCTCACCGCGACGAGCTTGACCGAACCGGGCGGCCGGCCGGCGTCGGCGACCGCCTTGTCCAGCTCCCGGCGCACCAGTTTGATCATCTCGGGGTCCGGCCCGAGGCAGTAGGCCACGTAGTCCGCGTAGCGGGCGGCCACCTTGATGCCGCGCGGGCCACCGGCCGCCATCCACACCGGGACCGGGTCGTCGAGGTTGTACCAGCTGCCGTCCTTGTCGAGGAACTCCAGCTCGCGCTCCCTGCCGCGCCACTTCTCGGTGACCCGCTGGCCTGCGAGCAGGCCGGTGGTGACCCGGAGCGCGTCGTCGAGCTGGGCGATGCTCGCCGGGCTGTGGCCCATCGAGCGCAGCGCGTTGTTCGCCGTGCCGATGCCGAGGAAGGTGCGGCCGGGGGCGAGGGCGTTCAGCGTGGCGTGCGAGTTGGCCGTCACGGCGGGGATGCGGGTCAGCGGGTTGGTGACCCAGGTGCCGAGGTTGATCGTGGACGTCTCCCGGGCGGCGAGCGCCAGGTACTGGTAGGGGTCGCTGAACAGCAGCGGCCCCTCGCCGACACCGAAGTGCGTGACCCCGGTGTCCTCGGCCTGCTTGACGATGCCGACCTGGTCGATCTTGGCGCATGTGCCGATGAAGAACTCCATCAACTGCTCCTTTGCAGTAGAGAGGCGTGCGAGCGGCTCACCAGGGGGCGGAGAGCAGCCATTCCTGTGGGGCGGACGCGGCGGCGCGTTCCCAGTCGGGGCCGGGAAGGTCGAGGAACGCGCCCTGGGCGTAGAGCAGCGGCTCGCCCGCGTGCACCGCCACCGCGTCGACCAGGCCGAGGACGATCACGTGGTCCCCGCCGTCGCGGATCTCGTGCACCGCGCAGTCGAGGTGGGCGATCGCGCCGTCGAGGTGCGGGCCGTAGCGGCCGGGGGAGTGGGCGACGCCCGCGAACCGGTCCGCCGGCCGCGCGAAGTCACGGGCGAGCACCCCCTGGTCCGAGGCGAGGATGCTGACCCCGAACCCCGGCGCGGACGTCAGCGCGCGGTGCATCGACCGGTCCCGGCCGAGGCAGGCGAGCACCAGCGGCGGGTCGAGCGAGAGCGAGCAGAACGCGCTCACCGTGCAGCCGACCGGCCCCGCGTCGGTGGTCGTCGTGATCACGGTGACGCCGGTGGCGAACTGGCCGAGCGCGTGCCGGAAGTGGCCGGGCTCCACCGTCCGCCGGGCCGCCGTCACGGTGCCGGGGTGTCGGGATCGCCGGCGAGCGCCAGCGCCCGGTCGACCAGACGGAAGCACTCGGACTTGTCGTAGGCCAGGTAGTTCATGGCGAGGATGCGCACCGGGTCGCCGGCGTAGTAGCGCTCGTACTGCACTGCGCGCTGTCCGAACGCGTCGCCGCACAGGTCCCAGGCCAGCTTGTAGAGCCGGATCCGGTCCACGGCGGACATCTCGGCGCCGCGGTAGTAGCGCGCGATGTCGTCGGCGATCGGCGAGCCGAAGTCCTCGGCCGAGGGCATCATCAGCAGCCCGCCCGCGCCGAGGGTCTGCAGCACCTCGACCAGCTTGGGGTACTGCGTGGCCAGCACCACCCGCAGCGTCTGCAGCGCGTTGAACCGGGGTCGGACCGTGCCCGTCGCGGTGGTCTCGTACTCGGCCTCGGCCGCGACGAGCAGCGCGTGCGCCTGCTCGACGGCGGCGATGCACTCGCCGAGCTTCTGCTGCACGTGCAGGAAGCCGTCGATCTTCACCGACTGGCTGAGCTTCATCGCCAGCCCGGTGACGAACTGCAGCTTGACCAGGCCGCGGACGCCGGTCTGGTGCGCGGTGTGCTGGCGCAGGTCGGTCTCGGCGTAGAGGGCGTTGGCCAGTTCCACGTCGCCGTGCAGGAACACCCGGTCCCACGGCACCAGCACGTCATCGAACACGACGAGGCAGTCCGCCTCCTCGAAGTGGGAGGAGAGCGGGTGATCGAACGGGTGCCGGGTGCCGTCGTCGAAGGGGGCGCGAGAGATCAGTCGCAGGCCGGGGGTGTCGATCGGGATCGCGAAGCAGGCGGCGTGGCGCTCGTCGCCGGGGCGCAGGCCGGGCAGGCTGTAGATGATCAGCTCATCGGCCATCGGGGCGAGCGTCGCCAGCATCCGGGCACCGCGGACGACCAGTCCCTCGGCGGTCTCGGACACCACGCCCATGTGCAGGAACTGCTCCTGCTGCTCCGACGCGCCCTTCGACCGGTCGGTCTGCGGGGTGATCAGCGCGTGGGTGAGGAACAGGTCGTTGTCGCGGACGTAGGAGTAGTAGCGCGCGATGTTGTCCGCGTACCGCTGCCCGAGCCTGGCGAACACGCCGGGGGACTCGGTGAACGCCATCAGCGTGGTGTTCAGGAAGTCCGGCGAGCGGCCCATCAGGCCCAGCGTCGGTTCGGCCCACGCCCGGTACGCGGCCCGCCTCGTGGCCAGGTCCTCCGGTGTGCGGCAGGGCAGGAACGCGCGTCCGACCCGGGCCCCGTCGGGACCCGGTGCGGTGAGCACCGGGGCGAAGCTCGGGATCGTGCTGCAGGTCGTAGAGCCGGGCGATCTGCTCGATCGGCCGACGCAAGGCGGGATGCGTGGTGACGTCGTCGACGCGCTCGCCCCGCAACCACACCTCGCGGGGGTGTTTCTGCAGGTTCTCGACGTACTGCGCACCGGTACGGACGGGCATCGACGGTCCCTTCTCAGGCCGGAGCAACTGGAATGCTAGCGTGCTTGATGACCGTAACGCCCGTCACACGAACGGGCAAGCACGTCCTTGACAGGCGACTCAGGCCACGTGTTGCATGCAAGCATTCTAGGAGGCCAACGGTGGCCTCGTAGGCGTCGAAAGGTGTCCGGGAATGCGGTTGGGAACCTTCCTGCTGCCCAGTGCAGCGGCGACTCCGGAGCAGTACCGGCAGGGCTACGCCGGGGCGAATCCGAACTTCTACCAACGCGCGCTCTTCGAGAACGCCGCTGTGCTGCGTCAGCTCGACGACCTCGGCTTCGACTTCGCGGCCTTCTCCGAGCACCACTTCCATCTCGAGGGCCTCGAGATGTCGAACAACCCGATCCTGCTCGGCGCGTGGGCCGCGGGGATCACGAAGAAGCTGCGCCTCGGGCAGATGGCGACGGTCCTGCCGGCCCGCAACCCGGTGCTGGTGGCCGAGGACCTGGCCATGCTCGACCACTTCAGCGGGGGCCGGATGCTCGCCGGGTTCGCCCGCGGCTACCAGAGCAGGCACGTCACCACGATCGGCCAGAAGAACGGCGCGGTCGCGACGTACGCGACGGACCCGCAGTACGCCGAGCACGACGCGATCAACCGCGAGCTGTTCGAGGAGGCCTACCAGGTCGTGCGGGGCCTCTGGGCGAACCGCGAGTTCTCCTTCGAGGGCAGGCACTGGCAGGTGCCGCCCCGCGGGATCACCTGGGACCACCCGGGGACGCGCGAGATGGCACCGTCCACGGTGGGCGCCGACGGCACCGTGGAGAAGATCGGCATCGCACCGAACACCCTGCAGGACCCGGCCTCGATCGAGCTGATGGTGCCCTTCACGCTCAGCCCCAACACCATCCGGTGGGCGGCGCGCGAGGGCGGGTGGCCGATCATCTTCAGCCCGATCGAGGAGACGGTGAAGGCCTGCCTCGACGCCTACCACGACGAGGCGAAGCTCCGGGACCCGTCGATCGGCTGGGGCCAGAACGTCGGGCACTTCCGCGAGGTCGTCGTGGCCGACACCGACGAGGAGGCCATGGCGATCGGCGAGGACGCCCTGGGCTTCATCTGGCCGGCCTGGCACGACCACTTCGGGTTCAACGAGGCCCTGCGCTACCCGGGCGAGGAGGGGCCGATCGCGAACAACTACCGGACCATGGTCGACCGCGGATACTCGATCATCGGCTCGGTCGACACCGTGGCCCGCAAGCTCGAGAAGACCATCGAGATGTTCGGCATCGAACTGCTCGTGCTGTGGATGGGCATCGGCCCCGCGCCCGTCGACAAGATGCTGCGCAGCAACGAGCTACTGGTCGAGAAGGTCCTGCCGAAGATCGGCATCAAGCTCGACCGGTTCGAGCCGACCCTGCGCCCGGAGTTCGCCACGCCGAAGTGGACCGACGACCCCACCCGCTGACCCCGTTCGTCCGAGCCAGGCCTTTCGTCGAGTGCAAGGGAGCATTCCGTGGTCAAGAGCTGGATCTTCGACATCTTCAACTATCCGCACTCGCCGGACCCGGCCGACTTCGACCCGCAGAAGTGCCAGGAGCTCTACGACTGGCACTTCGAGTCGTGGCTCAAGGCCGACGAGCAGGGTTACGACGGGATCTTCTTCAGCGAGCACCACTTCACCGCCTACAACGTCAGCCCGTCACCGAACCTGCTGGTGGCGACGATCGCGCGGCTGACGCGGAACATGCGGCTCGGGGTGATGGCCAACATCATCCCGTTCCACGACCCGCGCCGGCTCGCCGAGGAGGCGGCGATGCTCGACTACCTCACCGGTGGCCGGCTCGAGGTGGGCATGGGCCGGGGTGTCGACGAGCAGGAGTTCCTCCGCCAGGGCATCCCGATGGAGGAGACCCGGCCGCGCTTCGAGGAGGGCATGGAGCTCATCCACACCGCGTGGCACAACCCGACGTTCACCCACCACGGGCGGTTCTGGGACTACGAGGACGTGAGCATCTGGCCGCGCCCGATCCAGCAGCCCAACCCGCCGGTCTGGATCACGGCCCTGAGCCCCGCGACCGTCGAGTGGGCGGGCCGCAAGGGCTACAAGATGGGCCACACGTTCCTGCCGATCGGCGAGACGAAGGACATGTTCGACCGCTACCGCAAGTCCGCGGCCGACGCCGGCAACTCGACGAGCGCGGACCAGCTCGCGGTGATGCGCAACATCTTCGTCGCGGACTCCGACGAGCAGGCGCGGGACATCGCCGAGCCGGCGCTGGACCACCTCTTCGCGCTGTTCAAGGAGCACGCGATCTTCGACGACCTGGACGACGTGCCGGCGGGCTACGAGTACTACTCGTCGTTCTTCCGGCCCTTCACCTCCGGGCCGATCAGCTGGGAGGGCCTGCAGCAGGCGGGCATCGTCTGCGTCGGCTCGCCCGAGACGGTGCGCGACCAGCTCGTCGCCCAGGCCGAGACGCTGCAGTGCGGCAACATCATCTTCTGGGGCTCGTTCGGCACCCTGACCAGGGAGCAGACGCTGCGCTCCTACGAGCTCTACAGCCGGGACGTCATCCCCGCGCTGAAGTCGCTCGACCTCGACTGATCGGGTACCGGTGCGCGTCGGGGTGGGGCTGCCCGCCGCCGTCCCCGGAGCGGGGCCCGAGCAGATCCTCGGCTGGGCGCGGCGGGCGGAGGCCGCCGGGTTCTCCAGCCTCGCCGCGCTGGACCGGGTGGTCTACGCCAACCACGAGCCGTTGCTCACCCTGGCCGCCGCGGCGGCCGTCACCGAGCGGATCGCCCTGGCCACCCATGTGCTGCTCGGCGCGACCCGGGAGCCGGCCCTGCTGGCCAAGCAGGCGGCGACCCTCCACGCGCTGTCCGGGGGGCGGTTCACCCTCGGGCTGGGGGTGGGCGTCCGCCCGGCGGACTACACGGCGACCGGGACGGCGTTCGCCGGCCGGGGACGGCGGCTCGAGGACGTCGTCGACGCCCTGCGGCACACATGGGCGTCGGCAGGACCGGCCGGGACCATCGGGCCGGTGTCACCCGGTGGTCGGCCCGGCCTGGTCCTGGGTGGCCGCTCGCCCCGGGCGCTGGACCGCGCGGCCCGGCTCGGCGACGGCTGGGTCGCGGGGAGCACAGGCTTCTTCGCCGAGGGGGCGGCCGTGGTGCGCAAGGCGTGGCGGCGGCACGGCCGCGACGGGGAGCCGCGGCTGCTGGCGGTGGGGTATGTCGCGCTCGGCGCGGACGGCCCCGCGCAGGCGGAGCGGTACCTGCCGGAGTACTACGGGGTGACTGCCGAGGCGGCCACGAGCCTGGCGTCCACCGCGCTGACCACGACCCGAGCGGTGCGGGAGACGGTGTGCCGGCTTGTGGGGGAGGGCTGCGAGGAGCTCGTCCTCTACCCGTGCGGCGCTGATCCGGACCAGGTCGGCCTGCTCGCCGACGCGCTCCGGTGAGGCCGCGACGCTCAGGGCTCGACGCCGTCGGCGGCCCGGGCCGCCGGCTCCCAGATGATCTCGAGCGTGCTGATGATGTGGGCCTCGGTCTCCTTGCGGGCCGCCGCGCCGTCGCGGACGCGCAGCGCCTCGAGGATCTGCTCGTGGTCGGCATGGCGCTGCTCGAGCGCGTGCGACAGCGGGGTGAGGACGCCGTTGGTGTTGATCAGGAAGTCGCTCAGGTCCCACATCCGCTGGACGGTGACGGCCATGACCGGGGACCCGGCCATCTCGTGCACGACGCCGTGGAAGGCGCGATTGTGGGCCCGGTACCCGCGGCTGCGCTCCGTCGGGTCGTCGACCGAGCGCAGGGCGTCGATCCGACCCTCGACGGCGGCGAGCCGGTCGAGCTGGGCGTCCGTCCGGCGGCCGGCCGCGATCTCGGTGATCGTGCCCTCCATCGCGCCGAAGAGCCGGAAGAAGTCCTCGACCTCCTGGTGCGGGTAGCTGCACACCTGGCAGCCGACCTGCGGGATGATCTCCACGAGACCCTCGCCGGAGAGCCTGCGCAGTGCTTCCATGACCGGTTGCTTGCTGACTCCGAACTCGGTCTTGAGCGCCTCGACCTGCAACCGTTCGCCCGCGGCGAAGACGCCCTCGAGCAGCCGCTCCTTGATCTGGGCGTAGACCAGCGAGCCGAGGCCCCGCGCGTTCGGCCGACGGCCCGGGCCGAATCCCGAACCGGGCCAGCTGCCCTCGTCGCCGTTCATGGCCATCCTCGCAGCTTATCGGGGCCGGCCGGGACGGCAGCGGCCCGCCGCCCCGGCCCCGTCCGCGTCGTCCCCGCAACGGACCTTGTCCGCGGCTGTCCGCGCACCCTAGAATCCATTGGAACGCTAGAATGCTAGCAGGGAGTCAACGATGACGCTTGCGTTGTGCACGACGTCGCACACCCCGCTCATGGGCAAGGCCGAGCCGGGCGCGGACGTCTCCGCCCGGGTCGCGGCCGCGTTCGACGAGGCGCGCGCCTTCATCCGTGACTACGACCCCGAACTCGTCGTCCTCTTCGGACCGGACCACTACAACGGCTTCTTCTACGAGGTCATGCCGCCGTTCTGCATCGCCGCGGACGCCGAGTCCGTCGGCGACTACGGGCTGCCGAAGGGCCCGCTGCCGGTCGACGCGGAGGCCGCCCGGCACATCGCCGCGCAGGTGCTGGCCGACGGGCTGGACATCGCGGTGTCCGAGCGCATGCAGGTCGACCACGGGTTCTCCCAGCCGCTGCAGCTGCTCTTCGGCGCGATCGACGCCGTCCCGGTCGTCCCGGTCTTCCTCAACTGTGTCGCCGAGCCGCTCGGTCCGGTGGCCAGGGCGCGGCTGCTGGGCGCCGCGGTCGGCCGGGCCGCGGCGTCGCTCGACCGGCGTGTGCTGGTGATGGGCTCCGGCGGTCTGTCGCACGATCCGCCGGTGCCCCAGCTGCGAGGCGCCGCGCCGGAGGTGAGCGAACGGCTGATCTCGGGGCGCAACCCGACGCCGGAGGAGCGCGCGCAGCGGGAGGCGCGGGTCGTCGGCGCGATCGCCGCCTTCGCCGCCGGTGAGTCGGACCTGATGCCGCTCAACCCGCAGTGGGACGCCGAGCTGATGGCCCTGCTCGCCTCGGGGGACCTCGAGCGCCTCGACAGTCGGCCCAACGACTGGTTCGTCGAGCACGCGGGCCACTCCTCGCACGAGGTGCGCACCTGGATCGCCGCCTACGCCGCGCTGGGCACGGCGGGCGACTACCGCGTCGAGACCTCCTTCTACGAGGCGATCCCCGAGTGGATCGCCGGCTTCGGGCTCACCACGGCCCGCACCGTCCCTGCCTGACACCCCGACCCCGAGAGAGGCCGTCATGGAGCTCGATCCCCGCCGGACCGCATTCATCGCGGTGCACTACCAGAACGACGTGATCACGAACGAGGGCGCGTTCGGCGCGTTCTTCGCCGAGCAAGCCATCGCGGGCGGCGTCGTGCCGACCACGAAGACGCTGCAGGAGGCCGCGCGCGCGGCCGGCTCGACGGTGGTCTTCACCCGGGTCGCGTTCCAGCCCGGCTACGGCGACCTCGTGGGCAACTTCCCGCTGCTCGCCATGGTGGGCCAGCAGGGATGCCTGGTCGACGGCACCTCGGCGGCGGCGATCGTCGACGAGCTGGCGCCGCAGGACGGCGACATCGTCGTGACCCACCAGCGGGTCAGCGGGTTCGTCGGCAGTGAGCTGGACACCGTCCTGCGCGGCCGGGGCGTCGAGACCGTGGTGATCACCGGGGTCGCCACCAACATGTCCGTCGAGAGCACCGCGCGCAGCGCCGGCGACCTCGGCTACCGCACGATCGTCGTCTCCGACGCGTGCAGTGCCGCCGCGCCCGAGGTGCACGAGGCGTCCCTGGCTAGCCTCGGCATGCTCGGCGAGGTGGTCACCGCCGCCGACGTGCTGGCCGCGCTGAAGGCCGAGGTGAGGGCCGCATGAGCCGGCCGTCGATCTGGTCCGCGTTGGCCGGGCTCGAGTTCACCGTCCGCTACGTGCAGGTCGGGGAGTGGCGCACGCGGGTGCTGGAAGCGGGCGAGGGCGACGCGCTCGTACTCATGCACGGCACCGGTGGCCACATCGAGGCCTACGCGCACAACCTCGTGCCGCTCTCGCAACACTTCCGCGTGATCGCCTACGAGTACCCGGGCCACGGGTGGACCACCCACGCCACCCGCGACCTCGAGCTCCCGGACTACGTCGAGCACCTCGACGGCCTGCTCGACGCGCTGGACGTCGAGCGCGCGCACCTGTCCGGGGAGTCGCTCGGCGGCTGGCTCGCGCTCAAGTACGCGGCCGCGCATCCGGAACGCGTCGGCCGGGTGCTGCTCAACACGCCCGGCGGCACGATGGCGACCCCGGAGGTGATGGAGCGGATCCGGAGCCTGTCGCAGGCCGCGGCCGACGACCCGAGCCACGAGCGGATCCAGGCCCGGCTGGAGTGGCTGATGGCGGACCCGTCCTCGGTCACCGAGGAACTCGTCGACATCCGGCGCACGATCTACGCCCGGCCCGGTTTCGCCGAGTCGATGCGGCACCTGCTGTGCCTGCAGGACCCGGAGATCCGGGCGCGCAACCTCGTCACCGACGAGGAGCTCGCCGCCGTCGCCGGTCCGGCGATGGTGGTCTGGACCAGCGACGACCCGTCGGGCCCCGCGGCCGCAGGCATGGCCATGGCGGAGAAGATGCCGGACGCGCGGTTCGAGGTGATCTCCGGCGCCGGGCACTGGCCGCAGTGGGAGCAGCACGAGGTCTTCAACGCCCTCGCCGTGGACTTCCTGACCGGGAAGCGGGACTGATGGCACTGTTCGCGGTGGTCTGGCGCTATACCGAGGACACGACCCTGATCGACGAGGTCCGCCCCCTGCACCGGGAGTACCTGGGCGAGTTGGTGCACCGGGGCGTCGTCCGCCAGGCCGGGCCGTTCGGGGACGGCTCCGGCGGGCTGCTCGTCTACGACGTCGCGGACGAGCAGGAGCTGCGGAAACGGATCGACGAGGACCCGTACAGCCGGCGCGGGGTCATCGTGGAGAGCCGGTCGTGGCCGTGGACGCCGGTGTTCGGGCCGCTGACGACCTGATCCGGGGTGGCCAGCACCCATGTGCGTGGGGGAGTTGGCCCCCAGGATCGCGTAGGGACAGCGGGCTGGCCCGGTCACGGCGAGGCCGGGCAGGCTTCCGGACAGCCGAAACGTCGGTTTTCCTCACGAGAGCAGGCCACCGACATGACCGTCCTCCACCTCGCCACAGCGGGCCCCACCGGTGGCGCCGTGTCCCTCGACGCCTACCGCGACAGGCGGGCGGGGACATCGCGCGACGAGGCGGCCGGCATCGCGCGCTCCGTCCACAACACCACCGCCCCGCTGCTGGCTGCGCTGGAGGGCGCCGTCTCCGCGGCGGCCGCGGACGGTGCCAACGACACCGGCGCCCGCCGGGTCGCGGACGCGCTCCGCGACGCCCGGATCGCCCTCGACCTCGCCGTCCTCGCCGCCGGCCGTGCCCTCGCCGACCGCGAGGTGCACATCCGGCCGGGGACCGGCTGAAGGCGGGCCTACCCCGCCGAGACGGGCTTCGCGTTGCCGGCGATCAGGTTCCACATCCCCTGACCGGCGTCGGACACGGTCCCGTTCGGCCGCGTCGCCGCGGCCACCGTCCAGACGAGCGAGGCGTTGTCGATCGGCACCAGCGCGATGGGGACGCGGGTGGCGATGGCGAGCGGACGGGGCACGATCGCGAGGCCGAGACCGTGCGCGACGAGCTCCAGGAGCGAGCCGATCTCGTTGCACGTGACGCGCACGTTCCGGGGGATCCGCGCGGTGACGAAGGCGTGGTCGGTGACCTGACGGGCGGCGAGGGCGGGGTCGAAGTCCACGAAGGTCTCGTCGGCGAGCGCGCGCAGCTCGACGGAGTCCCGGCCGGCGAGACGGTGCCCGAGCGGGCAGGCCAGGACCATGGGGTACGTCGCGAGCGGGGTGAGCTTCACGTTGTGGGGCGGCTCGAGCGGCATCGTGACGAACGCCAGCTCGAGGCGGTTGTCGACGAGGTCCGCGAAGAGCTGCAGCGGCATCCCCACGGTCACCGCGACGTCGACGTCCGGGTTCTGGGCGGTGAACCGGCTGATCAGGGCCGCGAGGTCCAGGCCCGCGAAGGACGGGATCGAGCCGACGTAGAGGGTGCTCTTGGTGACCCCGGGCCCCCCGCGGATCTGCGTCTCGACCGCTTCCAGGGTGGCCAGGGCGCGGCGGGCGCCGGCGTAGAGCTCCCGGCCCGCGTCGGTGAGTTCGGCGCGCCTGCGGCTGCGCACGAACAGTTCGGCGCCGAGCTGGTGTTCGAGGATGCGGATCGACGACGACAGACCCGGCTGCGAGATCCGGAGCTGCTCGGCCGCGGCGGTGAAGGTTCCGACGTCCGCCACCGCGAGGAAATGCCGCAGCTGACGCGTCTCCATCCATAACTCCTTCTTATGCTCAACCGAGAATAACTGTATTGGACGTCTCTTATCTATGTGAAGCATCCTCTCCCCACGCAGGGCCGCACCGGTGGGACTCCGGCCTCGCCCGGCGCGCTGGCATCGGTGAAGGAGAAGGACATGGGGATCGGCCCGGAGGCTCCGGCGAGCCTCGACCTGGACGGACTGCTCGTCGGGCTGCCGCCCGCGGGTGCGTGGACGTGCCTGGTCGAGATCGACGACGTCGCGTTCGGCCTGCGGTGTGACGGCTCCGCGACGACCGTCGTGCCGGTCACCGGCATCAACGACAGCTGGGACTTCGAGTTCGCCGTCGGTGCGGCGGACTGGTCCGCGTTCTGCAGCGTGCCCCGGCCGCGCGGGTACACCACGGCCCAGGCCATGGTCGCCACCTCGGGAGCCCGGCCCGTCCGCGGCGACCGTGCGGTGTGGGCCCGCGCCGCGGTCGTCGTCGACCGCGTGCTGGACGCGCTTCGCGACGCGTCGACGACGACGTCCGCGGCGGTCCGCAACCCGGAACCGCCGGAGAGCCCTCTGGGGCTGAGCCCGATCGTCGGCAGGTACCTCACCGTGGAGGTCGACGGGACCAGGCAGCGCCTCTACCACGAGTCGGCCGGTACCGGTCCCGCACTGCTCTGTCTGCACACCGCGGGAGCGGACTCGCGGCAGTTCCGCTACCTCCTCGAGGACCCCGAGCTGACCGCGCGGTGGACGGTGATCGCCTTCGACATGCCGTGGCACGGCCGCTCCGAGCCCCCCACGGGATGGCAGGAGGAGACCTACCGGCTGACGACGGACACCTATGCGGCGACCGTGCTCGCCGTCGTCGACGCGCTCGAGCTCGAGCGTCCGGTCCTCGCCGGCTGCTCGATGGGCGGGGCGATCGCGCTGTACCTGGCGAGCACGCACGGCGACCGGTTCACCGGGGTGTGCGCGCTGGAGGGCGGCCTCGGTAACCCCTCCCGGTTCGTCGAGTGGACCAACCGTGGCGACGTCGACCACTCGCGGTTCCTGACCAGCTGGGTCGGGGGCCTCATCGCGCCCGCGAGCCCGGCCGGCCCGGCCGCGCAGACGCTCTGGGGATACGCCCAGTCGGGACCCGGGGTCTACCAGGGGGACACGTACTTCTACTCGCAGGACCTCCCGCGCCACACCGAGGCGCTGCAGCCGGCCGGCTGCCCGCTGTACGTGTTCAGCGGCGAGTACGACTACTCGGCTACCACCGAGATGAGCCGCGAGGCCGCGACGCGCCTCGGCGGGCACCTCGTCGAGATGCCGGGCAAGGGGCACTTCCCGATGTCGGAGGACCCGGTGGGCTTCGCCGGGCACCTCTATCCCGTGCTCGACCTCCTGCACGACAAGTACGAGCGCTGACCGAACCTCACGGCCGCCGGCCGGGCGCGAGCCGGACCCGGTGCCGACGGACACGGAACATCCCAGAGAAGTGGTGAACCGCATGACCCTCGACCCCCACGCCACGGGCGTGCCGCCCGTGGAACCGGACCGACGACGCCGCCTCGTGGCCGCGGGCATCGGCAACTTCATGGAGTGGTTCGACTTCGCCGTCTACGGGTTCTTCGCCGTGGCGATCGGCGCGAACTTCTTCCCCAGCTCCAACCCGACCTCGTCGCTGCTCTCGACGCTCGCGGTGTACGGCGTGGCGTTCCTGATGCGACCGGTCGGAGGGTTCGTGATCGGCGCCATCGGCGACCGGCGCGGCCGCCGCTTCGCCCTGATGCTCTCGGTCGTCCTGATGGGCGTCGCGACGGCGCTCATCGCCCTGTTGCCGACCTACGCGATGGTCGGGGTGGCGGCCCCGATCCTGCTGGTCCTGCTGCGTTGCGCACAGGGGTTCTCCGCCGGGGGCGAGTGGACGGGCTCGGCGGCGTTCCTCGTCGAGAACGCCCCGCCGCACCGGCGCGGGCTCACCGCGAGCATCGTGCCCACGACCGCCGCACTCGCGGTGGCGGCCGGGGCGGCGGCCGCACTCGTCATCCAGAGCACCGTCGCTCCCGCCGACATCACCAGCTGGGGCTGGCGGCTGCCGTTCCTGGCGGCGTTCCCGCTGACCCTCGTCGGCCTCTACATGCGCATGAAGCTCGAGGACACGAAGGTCTTCCGGGACCTCGAGGCGCAGGGCGCGGTGGTCGAGGCGCCGATCCGGGCGGTCGGGCGATCCGGCGGCAGGAGCGTCGCGATCTCCTTCGCCCTCTCGGCGATCACGGTCCTGGGCTTCTACTACATCGCGACCTACGTCACGACCTTCCTGACCACGACGGCGGGCATGCCGCGGCTGTCCGCGCTGGTCGTGGTGGCCGTCGGCGCGGTGATCTACGCGGCCTTCTGCCCGCTGATGGGCGCGCTCTCCGACCGTGTGGGCCGCCGCCCGGTCTCGCTCGTCGGGGGAGCGGGTCTGGCGCTGTTCTCCGTCCCGGCGTTCCTGCTGATGGCGACCGGCGATCCCGTGGTGGCGGTCCTCGGCGTGGTGCTGTTCGGCCTGTTCGAGGCGATGCACAACAGCACGACCACCGTCATGCTGATCGAGTTGTTCCCGGCCAGCACCCGGTCGACCGGCAGCGCCATCGGCTACAACCTCGGCGCCGCGGTCGTCGCCGGTCCCGGCCCGCTGATCGCGGCCGCCCTGGCCGCGGCCGGCGTGGGCGTCGGCCTGCCGGCCGCCTACATCGCCGGGGTCGCCCTGGTCTGCACCGTCATCCTCTGGTTCGTCCTGCCGGAGACCAGGTGGCGCGACCTCGGCCCGGACCTCACCGGGGCGGCACCGAGCACCGTCGGCCGGCCGGCCGCCCGGCCCACCACCAACGCCTGACCGAACCCGGGGATCACCGTGCATCTCATCCGAGCGCGTGCCGGCCGCCCGTCCGCGCAGCGCACCGACACCTTCACCGGCACCGTCTGGGGAGACCCGGTCTCCGCGGCCGGCGACGACCCGGTGGCGAACACCGTGGTGTTCGCCCCGGGAGCCCGCACCTACTGGCACCGCCACGAGGGTGGACAACTCATCCTCGCGACCGCCGGAACGGGCTTCGTCGTCCGCGACGACGGCCACGGCGGCGCGCTCCATTCCGGACAGAGCGTCTGGACGCCGGGCGGCGAGATCCACTGGCACGGAGCCGGACCGGACAGCCTGCTCACGCACACGGCGTTCTCGTTCGGACCCACCGAGTGGCTCCACGAGGTCAGCGACGAGGACTACGAGCGCGGGGTTCGGGAGGCGTCGTGGTGAACGACGAGACCTACCGGGAGGGCCTGCGGATCCGCCGCGAGGTCGTCGGCGACGAGTACGTCGACGCGGCGCTGGCGAACGCGGGCGACCTCGGCGCACCCCTGCAGGACCTGGTGACCGAGTACTGCTGGGGCGCCGTCTGGGGTCGCCCCGGCCTCGAGCGCGCGACCCGCAGTCTGATCAACATCGCGATGATCTCGGCCCTGAACCGGCCGCAGGAGCTGCGCACCCACGTCCGGGGAGCGCTGCGCAACGGCTGCACCCCGGAGGAGATCCGCGAGGTCCTGGTCCAGGTGGCGGCCTACTGCGGATTCCCGGCAGCCCTCGACGGGTTCCGGATCGCGCAGGAAGTCATCGCCGCGGCCGACGGCCGCTGACCGGTCGAGGAGGACATCCGCCATGGAACTGGGTTTCGTCGGGCTGGGTCGCATGGGTGCGCCCATGGCCGGCCGGCTGCTCGACGCAGGTCACGATCTCGTCGTCCACGACGTCGACCCCGGGGCGGTCGAGCGCCTGACCGCCCTGGGCGCCGGGGCCGCGGCGTCGGCCGCCGAGGTCGCGGACCGGGCCGAGCTGGTCCTCACCAGCCTCCCCACCCCGGAGATCGTCCGCGAGGTCGTCCTCGGCGCGAAGGGCCTCGCCGCCGGCGGCCGGATCCGCCACCTCGTCGAGCTTCTCGACGACCGGCGCCCCCACCGCGCGGTCCGTCGCCGCCGAGCTGGCCCGGCGCGACGTCGTCGCGGTGGACGCCCCGGTCAGCGGCGGGACGGGCGGCGCGGCGAAGGGCACCCTCGCGATCATGGTCGCGTGCCCTGCGGACGCCCTCGCCGTCGTCGAGCCGCTCCTCGCCCATCTGGGGCGCGTCTTCCACGTCGGCACCGAACCCGGCCTCGGCCAGGCCATGAAGCTGGTCAACAACTACCTCTCCGCGGCCGCCCTCGCCACCACGTCCGAAGCCATGGTCCTCGGTACCAAGGCCGGCCTCGACCCACGGACGATGATCGACGTCCTCAACGCCGGATCCGGGCGCAGCAGCGCCACCCAGGACAAGTTCCCCCGGTCGGTGCTGCCGCGCACGTTCGACCACGGCTTCGCCACCGGGCTCATGGAGAAGGACCTACGGCTGTTCGCCGAGGAGGCCGCCGGTCTGGAGGTGCCCCTCCGGGTCGGTTCGGCCGTCCGCCAGATGTGGCAGCAGGCCAGCAGCGAGCTCGGGCCGGCCTCGGACTTCACGAGCATCGTCCGGCTCGTCGAAGGCTGGGCCGGGGTCGAGGTGCGGGACGACAGCGGCGGGTCCGCCGGATGAACGACGACACCTACGACGTCCACGCGATCCGCTACGGGCGGGTCGACCGGACGGCGGCGGAGAACTTCCTCGGGCCCTGCGCGTGGGACGGGCCGATGCCGATGGACTACTTCGTCTGGGTCGTCGCCAACCGGCAGCGCACCGTCGTCGTCGACACCGGGTTCGGGCCCGACCAGGCCCGGCTCCGTGGCCGGACGATCACCCGGCCGGTCCCGGACGGACTGCGCGCCGTCGGCGTGGACCCGTCCCAGGTGGACGACGTGGTCCTCACGCACCTGCACTACGACCACGCCGGCAACCTCGGCCTGTTCGACCGCGCCACTTTCCATGTCCAGGAGCGGGAGGTGCACTTCGCCGTCGGCCCGGCGATGACGGACCCCGGACGATCCTCCGCCTACGTCCCGGACGACCTCGCCGCGCTGGTCCACCTCGTGCACGGCCGGCGGGTGCACTTCTGCGGTCCGGACGAGGAGCTCTTCCCCGGCATCAGCGTCCACCTGGTGGGCGGGCACACGGCGGGCACCCAGGTCGTCCGGGTCCGGACCGCCGGGGGCCCGCTCCTCCTCGCGTCGGACGCCGCGCACTTCTACGCCAACATGCAGCAGCGGCGCGTCTTCGCCGTCACCCACGATCCGGAGCAGCTCCTCGACGCCTACGCGCGTCGCCTCCCGGGACTCGTCGACTCCCCCGAGGACATCGTCCCCGGCCACGACCCGCTGGTCCTCCACCACTATCCGCCCGCGGAGCCGCACCTCGACGGATGGGTGGCACAGCTGAGCGCGGGGTTCCGGATGCGCAGCGACGAGCGTTGACCGCCCTCGACGTTTCCCGGGCGAGCGGCCGTGCCACTCTGCGGGTCAGGACACTCTGCGAGGACGGCGGTGCGGGATGGACGACCGGGGATCTCCGGTGCGGCGGACCGACGGTGATCCCGGGCGCCCGGCGTCGCGATCCGCGATCCGCCGCCGGCGTCGACGGCTGGCCGACGAACGGGCCGAGGCCGCGGTGTACCGCGACCTCGCCGGCCGCCGGACCGGGGAGGACCGGGAGATCCTCCTCGAGCTGGCCCGCGCCGAGGAACGGCACGCCGCGCACTGGGTGCGGCTGCTCGGGGACGATCCCGGCCGGATCCCGCCCGGCAGCCTGCGCAGCCGGCTGCTCGCGTTGCTGGCCCGCCGGTTCGGTTCGGTGTTCGTGCTGGCGTTGGCCCAACGGGCCGAGAGTCGCTCGCCGTACGCCACCGACCCGGAGGCGACCGCGGCGATGGCGGCCGACGAGCGGGTGCACGAGGAGGTGCTGCGGGGGTTGGCGGCCCGGGGCCGCGCCCGCGTCTCGGGGACGTTCCGGGCGGCGGTCTTCGGGGCCAACGACGGGCTCGTCAGCAACCTGGCGTTGGTCCTGGGCGTCGCCGGCGCCGGGGTGACGGCGACCAGCGTCCTGCTCACCGGGCTGGCCGGGCTGCTGGCCGGCGCGTTGTCGATGGGGGCGGGGGAGTTCGTGTCGGTTCGCTCGCAGCGGGAGCTGCTCGCGGCGTCCGCGCCGGCCCTGCACGACGCCCCGCAGGTGCTGCCCCACCTCGATCTCGACGAGAACGAGCTCGCCCTGGTCATGCGGGCACGCGGGCTGTCCGCCGACGAGGCCGTGCGCCGGTCGCGGGAGATGCTGAGTACCTACGACCCCGCGGTCCCGCTGCGCACGGGGGCTGCCGAGCCGGAGCACGAGGCAGTGGGCACGGCGCTCGGCGCGGCCGCGTCGAGCTTCGCGTTCTTCGCCTCCGGTGCCCTCGTGCCGATCCTGCCCTTCCTGTTCGGGCTCACCGGGCCCATGGCCTTCGTGGTCTCGGTGGTGCTGGTGGGGCTCGCACTCCTCGGGACCGGCGCGACGGTGGGCCTGCTCTCCGGAGGGCCGCCCTGGCGACGGGGGATCCGCCAGCTGCTCATCGGCGCCGGTGCGGCGGGCGCGACCTACGTCCTCGGGCTGCTCTTCGGCGCCACCCTGGGCTGACCGGAGCGCCTCCCGGTGTCGAGGGGGCTATCCGGACCCCGCCGGGATCGCGCCCGCCTGGTCAGCCGTCGCCCGCCACCACGGAATCCCGGGTCGCCTGCTCGAGGAGCTCGAGGACGTGCCGGTAGGGCCGGCCCGTCGCGCGGGTCATCCCCAGCTCGCAGGTGCGGTTGCAGGACGCGTAGCCGTCGAAGGACCGGCCGGCCAGCTCCGTCGCCTGGGGCAGGGTGGCGGCGGCGGTGAGCTCCCGGGTGGAGGAGCCCACGGTCCCCGGCGAAGGCGCAGCAGCCCCAGCTGTCCGGCACGGTGACCGAGGCGGCGACCGCCGCGGCCACCTTCCGGAGCGGCTCGGTGAGGCCCATCCGGACGGCCGAGCAGGTCGGGTGCAGGGCGAGCGAGTCCAGGGGAGCGGTGATGTCCAGCCGGTCGAGCAGGTGCTCGGCGGTGAACTCGACGGCGTCGACGACCCGCAGCGCGGCGTACCGCGCGTCGTCCGCGGTCTCGATCATGTGCCGCAGGCCCTCCGTGCACGACGAGGCGTCGCCGACGACGGGCAGCTCGCCGCCCCGGGTGGCCTCCCACAGGGAGGGCAGCACGCGACGGGCCATCTCGGCGTAGCCCGCGGTCATCCCCTTGGACTTCCACGGGGTCCCGCAGCACAGCGACGCCAGGCGGGCGGGCCGGGTGAGCGTGACACCCGCCCGGGCGCACAGCCGCTCGAACGCCGCGGCGGCACCCGGCTCGCCCTCGTCGTCCCGGTCGCCGGTGGCGCCGAACATCGTGCCGGTGCACGAGGCGAACAGGACCGCGTCGGCACCGGGCCTCGGCTCGTCGGTCCGCGGCCGGCCGCCGTCCGGCAGCTCGGGGGACCACAGCGGCAGCGTGTCGGGGTCGACCACCCGACGAGCGGCGCTGTTCGCCGTGGTGACGACGCGGTCCGGCAGGGCACCCGCCACGGTCAGGGCCGCCGCGGCGGCGCGGGTGGTGCCCGCCCAGTGCCGGGCGGCGGCCGTCCAGCCGCGGGCCGCCAGCGGGCCGGCCTGCTCCGCGCGCAGGCGCTTGACGAGGTCGCCGGTGTTGATCAGGACCGGGCAGGCGGTCTGGCACATGCCGTCGACGGCGCAGGTGTCGACGGCGTCGTAGCGGTACTCGCGCTCCAGCTCGGCGAGCAGTGCGGTGTCTCCGGCGACCCGGGCCCGCTGGATCTCCCGGCGCAGCACGATCCGCTGCCGGGGGGTGGTGGTGAGGTCGCGGCTGGGGCAGACCGGCTCGCAGAAGCCGCACTCGACGCAGCGGTCCACCTCCTCCTCGACGGCCGGTGCGCTCTTGAGGTGCCGTAGGTGCCCGCCGGGATCGTCGCCGATGACGACGCCGGGGTTGAGCACGCCGCGCGGGTCGCACAGGGCCTTGATCTCGCACATGACCGCGTAGAGCTCGTCGCCGTACTGGCGGCGGACGAACGGTGCCATCATCCGGCCGGTGCCGTGCTCGGCCTTCAGCGATCCGCCGTGGCCGAGGACGAGCTCGACCATGTCGTCGGTGAAGCGGGCGAAGCGGTCGAGCGGGGCGCCGTCGCCGAGCCGCTCGGTGAGCATGAAGTGGATGTTGCCGTCCTTGGCGTGGCCGAAGATGACGGCGTTGTCGTAGCCGTGCCGCGCGAACAGCGAGGTGAGCGTCTCGCAGGTGGGCAGCAGGGCGGGGACGGGGACGACGACGTCCTCGAGCAGTGCGGTGGTCCCGGTCGGACGCGCCCCGGCGACGGTCGCGTAGAGGCCCTTGCGGATGTGCCACAGCGCGGCGCGGGCCGCGGGATCCGCGGCGAGGGTGCGGGGGCCGGCCACCGGGAGGGCCCCGAGCACGCCCCGGGCCGAGCCGGCGAGGGCGTCGGCCTCCTCGGGGGTCTGCGCCTGGTACTCGACGAGCAGCGCGGCGTGCCGGTCGACGGAAAGCCCGCGCAGCATCGCGTCGGCCTGCGGGTCGGCCTGGCTCACCCGCAGCGAGGTCGCGTCGAGCAGCTCGATGGTGGTGGCGTCGGTGCCCACGATGGCGGGCAGGGCGCCGGTGGCGGCGGCGAGGTCGTCGAAGACGAGCAGGCCGGTGCGGGCGTGGGGGAGCAGCGGCACGGTCCGCAGGACGATCGAGGCGATGAACGCGAGCGTGCCCTCGCTGCCCACGACCAGGTGGGCGAGGACGTCGACCGGCCGGGTGTGGTCGAGCAGCGAGTTCAGCCCGTAGCCCATGGTGTTCTTCATCGAGAACTGCTGCTCGACGCGCGCCCGCAGGACGGCGTCGTCGCGGACCCGGTCGCGCAGCTTGCCCAGCCCCTCGTGCAGCGCCGGTTCGAGGGCGTGCAGGCGTTCGTCGGCGTCCGGGGCGCCGGTGTCGACGACGGTACCGGACGGCAGCACGAGCACCAGCGAGTCGAGGGTGGCGTAGCTGTTGGCGACCGTGCCGCAGGCCATGCCGCTGGAGTTGTTGGCGACGACGCCGCCGAGGGTGCAGGCGCTCTCGCTGGCCGGGTCCGGGCCGATCTTGCGGCCGAACCGGGCGAGCCGGGTGTTGACCTGCCGGACGGTGGCGCCCGGGCCGACGCGGACCCGCGCCCCGCCGTCGAGGACCTCGACGTCCCGGAAGTGCCGGCGGGTGTCGACCAGGATGCCGTCGGTGCCGGCCTGCCCGGACAGGCTGGTGCCGCCGGAGCGGAACGCGAGCGGGACCCCGGTGGCGGCCGCGTCCGCGAAGAGCCGGCCGACCGCGGCGGCGTCGGCCGGGACGGCGACGGCTTCCGGGACCAGCGCGAAGTGCGACGCGTCGCGGGAGTACGCGAGCCGGTCGCCGATCCGGGTGCGCAGCATCGTGGCCGGCTCTGCCATGGTCGTGCTCCTCGGTCGAAGGGCCGTCGGCGGATTCTCCCCCACGGCGCCGGGGCGGTGGCCCTCCCTCTCAACCTGCGACACGACTACTAGAACGTCCCGGGGTCCAGCCCCAGTGCCTCCGCCAGGTCGGCGAGCGCCTGGACCTCGTCCGTCACCTTGATCGCCCGCATGCCGAGCGCGGCCGCCGGCTTGCAGTTGATCCCGAGATCGTCGAGGTAGACGCACTGGTGCGGGCGCACGCCCAGCGCCTCGCACGCCAGCGCGTAGATGCGCGGATCGGGCTTGCGGATGCCGATCCTGCTGCTCTCGACCACGTGGTCGAACCGGGCCATGACCGCGGCGACCGCCTCCGCCTTCTCGGCGGTGGCCGACATCTGCGCGCCGTGCCCGGACGGCACGTTGTTGGTGATGCACCCGACGCGGTAGCCGTGGATCTTCAGCCACTCGATCGCCGCCACCGTGCGCGGCCGGATGTCTCCCGAGAGCAGCGCCAGGACGTCGCGCCCGGGCAGGTCGTACCCCAGCGCGCGGGCCTCCTCCGCGAAGAGCGTGTCGAACCGGGCCCCGTCGATCTCCGCCCGCTCGAACAGCGCCCAGGCGTTGCCGTCCGGGTTCGCAGTGTTGATCCTGCGCACCAGGTCGTGCGGCAACCCGCGCTCGGCTTCCATCCGGTTGAACGCCTCGAAGGGCGAGGAGGTGACGACCCCGCCGAAGTCGAAGATCACGGCCGAACGGTCATTCATGTGGGCCGGGCACTCCTCGTCGTAGGGCCCGCCGGTGGACCGCGCTGGTGCGGACCCGGCCGCCGGGCCTGCTCGTCGGCCCGGACGCTACCGAGTCGTCGATCGGCCCGCAGGGGCCCGTCGCACGGCGATGTGCTGCTTGCGCGTCCGCGGCACGTCCCCGACGCTGGATCTGCGGCCGGGCCCGGCGTGGCGGCGGGAGGATTACCGCAGCCGCCCCCGGTTGTTGCACCTGCCGACACAGGGAAGGGAGAAGCACATGAGCGACTCGAAGAAGGCGATCCTCGCCGGAGGGTGCTTCTGGGGGATGCAGGACCTCATCCGCAAGCGCCCGGGCGTCGTCTCCACCCGCGTGGGCTACACGGGCGGGGACACGCCGAACGCGACGTACCGCAACCACGGTTCGCACGCGGAGGCCATCGAGATCACCTTCGACCCGGCCGTGGTGAGCTACCGGGACCTGCTGGAGCTGTTCTTCCAGATCCACGACCCGACGACGCGCAACCGCCAGGGCAACGACGTTGGGACCTCGTACCGGTCGGCGATCTACTTCCTCGACGACGAGCAGCGCCGCGTCGCGGAGGACACGATCGCCGACGTGGAGGCCTCCGGCCTGTGGCCGGGCACGGTCGTCACCGAGGTGGCTCCGGCGGGGCCGTTCTGGGAGGCCGAGCCGGAGCACCAGGACTACCTCGAGCGGTACCCCTACGGGTACACGTGCCACTTCCCCCGCCCGGAGTGGGTGCTGCCCCGCCGAGCGGAAAGGGTCGCGCGCTGACCTGACGATCGCCGGAGCCGGGCCCGATCCGCGCGAGTCCGCGGCGGGCCCGGCGCCCGGTCGGATGCGTCCGTGGGAGTTGGTCCGTCCGGGTGTCCCGGGTATGTCGTTCCCGCGGGGCGCCCCGTGCCGGCCCGTAGAGTCCGGGCCTTCGCCCGGTCCTTCTGGAGGTCGTCTTGCTCGCGCGCACGCCGCTTTTCGGTGGAAAGAACCGGATCACCTTTCGCCTCACGAACGACGAGCCCGCCGGTCCGGTCAGCGTCGTCGGAGACTTCAACTCCTGGGAGCCCGGACGGCACGAGCTGATCCCGCGGCGCAACGGCAGCCGCAGCGTCTCGGTCGTGCTCGCGCCGGGGGAGCACCGCTTCCGCTACCTCGCGAGCAACGGGGTGTGGCTCGACGACGAGTCGGCCGACGTCGTGGACGCGCACGGCAGCGTGGTCCGGGTCCTCCCGCGTTCCTGACCCCGGTGCGGTGCCGGTACCGCCGGCACCGCACCGCGGAGCGGGACCGCCGGGCGCCTCGTCGCGCGCGGGTCCCGCTTGAAAAGGCCTGGTCGGGGTATACGGCCGCATGACGCAGGACGTCCCCATGAACGCTTCCGGTCCCGTCTCCGGTGCCGAGACGGTCGACGCGGTGGTGATCGGTGCCGGCCACAACGGGCTGGTCGCCGCGAACGTCCTGGCCGACGCGGGCTGGCGGGTGGTCGTCCTGGAGGCGTCCCCGGCCCCCGGCGGCGCGGTGCGCAGTGCCGAGCTCACCGTGCCGGGTTTCGTGTCGGACGTCGCCAGCGCCTTCTACCCCCTCGGCGCGGCCTCGCCGGTGCTGGCCGAGCTCGACCTGGAGCAGCACGGGCTGCGGTGGCGGCACGCTCCCGAGGTGCTCGCCCACGTCACGCCGGACGACAGGTCGGTCGTCCTGTCGCGTGATCTGGAGCGGACCGCGGCGGCGGTGTCGGCGTGGGCGCCGACGGACGGCGCGGCCTGGGTGGCGATGGTCGAGCAGTGGCGCCGCATCCGCGACGACCTGCTGGAGACGTTCCTGCGGCCGTTCCCGCCGGTGCGCGCCGGGTCCCGGCTGGCCCGGCGGCTCGGCCCGGCCGAGGGGCTGCGGCTGGCCCGCATGATCACCCTGCCGGCGCACCGGTTCGGCGAGGAGAACTTCCGGGGCGACGGCGCGCGGCTGCTGCTGGCGGGCAACGCGATGCACACCGATCTGGGTCCGGATGCCGCGGGCGGGGCGGTGTTCGGGTGGCTGCTGTCCATGCTGGGCCAGGACGTCGGGTTCCCGGTCCCGGCCGGGGGAGCGGGAAACCTGACCGACGCCCTCGTCCGCCGGCTGACCTCCCGCGGCGGCCGGGTGGACTGCGACCGTCGGGTCGCCGAGGTCCTGGTGCGCGGCGGCCGGGCCGTCGGGGTCCGGGACAGGGCGGGGAACCCGGTGCGCGCCGGGCGTGCGGTGCTCGCGGACGTCACCGCCCCCGTGCTGTACCGCGAGCTGGTCGGGGAGGAGCACCTGCCTCCCCGGTTCGTCAGCGACCTGGACCGGTTCGAGTGGGACGTCTCCACCGTGAAGGTGGACTGGGCGCTCGAGCACCCGATCCCGTGGACCGCGCCCGGCGTGGACGGGGCGGGCACGGTGCACCTCGGCGCGGACCTCGCCGGGCTGCGGGGCTTCGCCGCCGACCTGGCGGCGGGCCGGGTGCCGGAGGAACCGTTCCTGCTGCTCGGGCAGATGACCACCGCGGACCCGTCACGCTCGCCGGCCGGCACGGAGTCCGCGTGGGCCTACACCCATATCCCGCGCGGGGCGGGGTGGGACGAGGAGACCGTCGGCCGCTACGCGGACCGGATCGAGCGGACGATCGAGCGAAACGCGCCCGGTTTCCGGAGCTCCGTGCTGGCCCGCTACGTGCAGGGCCCGCGTGACCTGCAGGCCGGCAACCCCAGCCTGGTCGACGGCGCGATCAACGGGGGCACCGTCGCGATACACCAGCAGCTGTTCTTCCGTCCGGTCCCCGGGCTGGGGCGGGCCGACACGCCCGTGGAGGGTCTGTTCCTCGCGGGGTCGTCCGCGCATCCGGGTGGCGCGGTCCACGGTGCGCCGGGCGCGAACGCGGCTCGCGCCGCCCTCGCGGCCTCGGGCCGCGGCGGCCGGATCTACCGCTCGGCCGTCCGCCGGATACAGGACCGCCTCTACCGCTGAGCGCCCCTGCCGTCGACGGCGTCCGCTGTCGCCGCCTTGGCGCAGGCGAGGAAAAGGGGCCCGAGGAGTCGCGACGGACATGCGCGAGCTTCACCGTTCGCTCGCCCTCGGTGCGTGGGGCGTGGCGCTCGCCGCCCCGGGCCGCAGCATCGCCCGACCAGGGTGTCGACCAGGCCGCTGGACAGCCCCGGGGGGCGACCGACCAGGACGACGCCAACGTCTCGCCGGTGACCCGGTTCGACCCGGCCGTCAACGCGTAGGACATTGCCGGCCTGGGCAGCTTCCTCGACGAGGGCTCCAAGGACCAGGGCATCCGCCGGGACGATCGGTCGACAGCCACACCGGGCAGGGCAAGAAGGCCGCGACCGCCGGTCCTGCGTCACGCCTCCGACGAGGCGAGCGGCGGCGCGGCTCGCGTCGGGTCGGAGGGCCGGCGGCTCAGGGCTGCACCGTGTTGACGATCTTCTCGATGGTCGCGGGATCCGCATTCTGCTGCTGCAGCACCTGGCGCAGCTTGGTCATGTTCGGGTCGTCCGCGGGGTACGGGGCGTTGTTGAGGATCACCTGGGCCCACTTCTGCGGGTCCTCGACGCCGTTGGCGCGCAGCGCCGCCGCGATGTCGTCCTCGGACGAGGACCCGATCGGCACACGCGGCGACACTCCTGCCGACCCGGCCACGCTGGTCCGGTTCTGGACGCCGGGCTGGTCCGAGCCGCTCCGCGAACCGCCCGTGCACCCGGAGACCGAGACGCTCAGCAGGATCGCGACCACAACGGCCCAGCGTGCCGACGCTCGATTCGCCTGTGTCATTTCAGGGCGGTACCCGCGGCGCCCGAGGCCAACCGCCGGCCGACCGCGCGTCAGTCGGTCGTGATCCGCTTCCCCGTCCGCACCCAGGTGATCCCGACGACGAGCGCCAGCGTCGTGCCGGCCGCGGCCACCCCCGCCGCGATCTTTCCCGCGTGCCGGGCCCTCGCACTCATCTGCGCGCGCACGAGCAGCAGCCCCTCGCCGAGCCGGTCGAGGCTCTCCGCGAGCTCCGTCCTGGCCTGCGCGACCTGCTCCTCGCGGCCGTCCTGCATGTCCCGGACCCGGTCCCGCAGTTCCTTCGGCGACAGGACGGTGCCATCCACGACCGGCCGAGGGCCCGTCTCGAGCTCGCGGTTCCCCACCGTGTCCACCTGTGCCTCCTCGAGCCCGCCCGACCCGGTCCTCATCGGACCCTGCGCCCACCGGCCGCGGGGGCGGTGGACGCAGGGTCCATCGAACACCGGCGGGTCCTGTCAGGACACGGTCGAAAGGAGGGGTTCGCCTCAGCGGGTGCCGGCGGGGGAGCCCAGAGGGGTGTCCTGCTCCTGCTCCGAGGTCTCGTAGAGGTCCCGGCGGAAGCGCTCCTTGATCGTGAAGACCGCGACGAAGGTGATCGCGGCGGTGGCGACGATGTAGAGCGAGACCGACCAGGCCGTCCCCGTCGCGGCGAGCAGCGCCGTCATGATGAACGGGGCGAGGCCGCCCGCGAAGACCGACGCGAACTGGTAGCCCAGCGAGGCGCCGGAGTAGCGGATGTCCGCGGGGAACATCTCGGCGTAGAGCGCCGCCTGTGGCCCGTACATCGTGGCGTGGATGGTGAAGCCGATCAGCAGCGCGATCAGCACCAGCGGGATCGAGCCGGTGTCGATCAGCCAGAACATCGGGAACGCGAACAGCGCCATCAGCACGGTGCCGGTGAGGTAGAGCCGCTTGCGGCTGCCCATCCGGTCCGACAGCGCGCCGAAGAACGGCATGCTGACCACCTGGGTGGCGCCGGCGATCATCACGCAGACCAGGATCTGCGTGCGACTGAGCCCGACGTGCTTGGTCCCGTAGTCCAGCATGCCGCTGATCAGGATGTAGAAGGTGGCGTTGACGACGAAGAACGCGCCCGCGGCCTGCAGGATCTGCCGCCAGTACCTACGGATCGCCTCGGACAGCGGGGCCTTGCGGAGCCCGGCCTCCTGCTTCGACTCGGCGGTGCGCTTCTGCATCTCCCGGAACACCGGGGTGTCCTCGATCTTGAGCTGCACGTAGATGCCGATGACCACGAGGACCAGACCGGAGAGGAAGGGGATGCGCCAGCCGTAGCTCGCGAACGCCTCCTCGCCCATGTTCGCGGTGAGGACCAGGAAGAACAGGTTGCCCGCGACGGCGCCGAAGATCGAGCCGGTCTGGATGAGGCTGCCGTAGAACCCGCGCTTCTCGACGGGCGCGTGCTCGGTGAGCAACAGCGCCGCGCCGCCCCACTGCGCGCCGACGCCGAGACCCTGCACCAGCCGGGCCAGTACCAGCAGGATCGGAGCCCACGCGCCGATGGCCGCGTAGTTCGGCAGCACGCCGATGGCGAAGGTCGCCAGCCCCATGACCAGCATGGCGGCGACGAGCGGGGGCTTGCGGCCGAACCGGTCCCCGACGTGCCCGGCGATGATCCCGCCGAGCGGGCGGGCGAAGAACCCGACGGCGAACGTCGCGAACGACGCGAGGGTGCCGGCGACGGGGCTCGCCGCGGGGAAGAACTGCTTGCCGAGGACGAGCGCGGCGGCCGTCGCGTAGATCAGGAAGTCGAACCACTCGAGGGCCGTGGCGAACACCGCCGCTGCCGCGAGCCTGCCCATCCTCTTCGGAACTACGGGAGTGCTCTGGTCCATGTTGTCCTACCTCCGGGGCCGCTGCAGTGCGGTACGAACGATCGTTCATACCGTAGGTCGCGGCGTCGTCGAAGACAAGAGAGATCTTTTCACGGCCCCAGAGCTGGGGTGACAAGCTGAGGCGACAAGGAGTGGCGTACTCCGGGGCGCGTCCTGCTTGACGTGCCGCGCGGCCGGATGCTTCAGTCATTCGCAAGAACGTTCGTTCGTACTCGGCGTGAGGACGTTCGACACCGCGACGACGCGAAGGAGCGGCGAGTGACCACGGAGCAGGTTCTACGGCCAGGCACCGGGCAGGATCCCGGACCGGGCCGGTACTTCGAGGACTTCGCGGTCGGGCAGCGGTACACCAGCGCCTACCGCACCGTCACCGCGGAGGACCTGGCGGACTTCACCCGGCTCTCCGGCGACGACCACCCGCTGCACGCGGGGCCGGACGGGATCCTGCAGGGGCCCTTCGGCGTCGCGATTGCGATGGGGCTCCTGCAGACACTGGGCCTGCACGGCTCCGCGGTGCTCGGCCTCCTGGACACGCACTGGTCCTACCGGCGCCCGATGCGGGTCGGCGACGAGGTCCGCCTCGAGCTGGCGATCGCCCGCTGCCGGCGCACCCGCCGCGGGGACCGGGGGATCGTCACCCGGCACATGGCGCTCGTCGACCGCGACGGCGTCGTGGTCCAGGACGGGACGACGTCGGCGATGGTCGCCGCGAGCGGCCCCGGCCCCGACCCCGTCGGCCTCGCGTTCGGCACGGTGCCGTGGGGCGAGGCGCTCGTCGCACGGCTCGGGCCGCGGTTCGCCGAGTCCCTCGCGAGCTGGGACGGCACCGTCGGGCTGCGGGCGGGCGACCACGAGGTGCAGCTGCGGATCTACCGGGGCAAGGTCATCGAGGTGTCCGGGCGGGCGGCGACCGGCGCCACGTTCAGCGTCGAGGCGGACGAGCTGACCTGGCTCGAGCTCGTCACCGCACCCGGGAACGAGTTCACCCGCTTCGCGATGACCGGTCGGTTCAGCACGCGCGGGAACGGCTACGAATACCTGCGGCTCACCGCGGCGCTGCACCAGATCGTCGACGCGGCCCGGGCCCTGGCGGGGGAGGAAGCATGATCGAGGCGAGCTACATCGAGATCGGCGGCGCGCTCGCGTTCGTCGAGCAGGTCGGGGAGGGCACCCCGGTGCTGTGCCTGCACACCGCAGGGCAGAGCGGGGTGCAGTGGCGCCACGTCAGCGCCGGGCTCGCGGCCCGCGGATACCGGGTGATCGTCCCGGACCTGCCCGGGCACGGCCGGTCCGAGCCCGCGCCCGGCGGCCCGGTCACGGACCTCGGGGTGTACGCCGCGTGGTGCCTGGAGCTGATCGACCGGCTGGGCCTGGAGCGGCCGTACGTCGCCGGCTGCTCGATCGGCGGCAAGATCACCCTCGATCTCGCCTGCCGGGCGTCGGACCGCCTCGCCGGCGTCGTCGCGATGGCGGCGGACGCGTGGACGGGCGGGCGGCCCAGCGAGCGCGGGCTGCGGCGCGAGCTGTCCGACGTCGCCGCCGCGAGTCGCACGGACCGCACCTACCTGGGCACTCTCGCCGTCGTCGGCCGGTCGGTGCCGCGGGACAAGGCGGAGCTGATCGCGACCATGCACCGGCGCGAGGACCCGGCGATCTCGACGTCGGACCTGATCGGCTGGACCACGCACGACCTGCGGGACGCGCTGCCGGGCGTCACCTGCCCGGCGCACCTGGTCGTCGGGGCGGACGACCTGTGGCTGGACCCGGAGGCGGTCCGCTGGGCGGCCGGCCGGATCCCCGGGGCGCGGTGCACGGTGCTCGAGGGCATCGGGCACTACCCGATGGAGGAGATCGACGGCTTCGACGCGGTGCTCGACGGCTGGTTGCGGGAGCTGGCAGCGGTGGAGAAGGCGGCGTCATGACCGAAGCGCCCGCCGTCGCGCCGCATCCGGTCTCGGCCTTCCCCACGGCCGGTGAGCCGCCCCGGGACCTCCCCGACCTGCTCGGGCGGCTCGTCCGCCGGGACCCGGAGCGGATCGCCGTCCTGGACAAGGGCCCCGACGGCGCGACGATCCCGGTCACCCGGGGCGAAGCTCGGCGGCGCACCGCCGCGCTCGCCGAGGAGCTGCGCACCGCCGGGATCGGCGCGGGGGACTGCGTCGCGGTGTGGCTGCCGAACTGGAGCGACTCGCTGGCCTGGCAGTTCGCCGTCGCGGCCCGCGGGGCGCACGTCGTCGGCGTCAACACCCGCTACAACGTCGAGGAAGTCGCGCACGTCCTGGACCGGGCGCGGCCGACGCTGGTCGCGCTCGCCCACGACTTCCACGGGCTGGACCTGCTGGGCCGGCTCCGGGACGCGGTCGCGAAGGCCGCCGCTCCCGCCCCGGCCGTGGCGGTGGTCGCCGGGCCGGGTCGCGAGGCGCCGGACCCCGCGGCGTTCGACGTCGGCGGCGGCTCCTGGGTACCCGGCGAGATCGCCGATCCGCCGGAGGTGCCCGCCTCCGACCCCGACGGCCTGGCGGTGGCGTTCACGACGTCGGGTTCCACCGGCATGCCCAAGCTCGCCGCGCACAAGGCCGCGGGCGTGCTCGCGCACGCCGCCGCGGACGCCACGGCCATCGGGATCGCCGACGGCGAGCACGTGCTCTGCGCGCTGCCGCTGTCCGGGGTCTTCGGCTACAACACCGCGATGGCCGCCCTGGCCGCCGGTGCGACCTGCGTGTTCCATCCCGCGTTCGACGCCGACGTCGTGCTCGACGACATGGCCGCCCTCGGCGTGACCCACGTCGTCGGCGGGGACGACCTCGTGTTGCGGCTGGCCGAGGCGTGGAAGGCCCGTCCGCGGGACCTGTCGGCGTGGCGGTGGTGGGGCGTCGCGGACTTCCAGGGCCGTTCGCGCGAGCTCGCGGTCTGGGCCCGGGACGCGTTCGGCACCTCCACCAGCGGCGTCTACGGCTCGTCGGAGCTGTTCGCCCTGACCTCGTTCTGGCCGCACGACGAGCCCACGCCGGGCCGCTGGGCCGGCGGCGGCCGGGTGGTGCACCCGGGCATCCGGGTACGGGTGGCGGACCCGGTCACCGAGGAGGCGCTCCCGCCCGGCCAGGAGGGGGAGCTGCAGTTCCGCGGCCCGAACGTCGTCGACGCCTACCTGGGCGACGACGCCGCGGCGGCGCGGGCGTTCACCTCGGACGGCTGGTTCCACTCCGGGGACCTCGGCACGCTCGTCGACGACGGAGTGTTCGCCTACGTGTGCCGGATGGGCGACGCGCTGCGGCTGCGCGGCTTCCTCGTCGACCCGTCGGAGATCGAGATGCGCCTCGCGGCGCACCCGGACGTCCACACCGCCAAGGTCGTCGGCATCGCGGGTGCGGACGGGGCGACGGTCGCCGTCGGGTTCGTCGTGCCCGAGGAGGGCCGCGCGCCGTCGGCCGCCGAGCTCAGGACGTGGTGCGCCGACGGGCTGGCGAGGTTCAAGGTGCCGGACACGATCCACGTCATCGACGAGATGCCCACGACCTCGGGCACCAACGGCCGGAAGATCCGTGCAGCGACGCTGCGTGAATGGGCCCAGGGCGAGTGGGCCACGACCCGATCGGAGAACCATGCGTGACGCGGTGATCTGCGAGCCGTTGCGGACCCCGGTCGGGGGGTTCGGGGGGACGTTGCGGGACGTGCCGGCGCACGAGTTGGCCTCGACGGTGATCCGGGCGTTGATGGAGCGCACCGGGTTGCCGCCGGAGTCGGTGGACGATGTGTTGTTGGGTAACTGTTATCCGTCGATGGACGCGCCGGCGATCGGGCGGGTGGCGGCGTTGGACGCGGGGCTGCCGGTGACGGCGTCGGGGTTGCAGATCGACCGGCGGTGCGGGTCGGGGTTGCAGGCGGTGCTGTATGCGGCGATGCAGGTGCAGACCGGGGCGTCGGAGGTGGTGCTGGCCGGTGGGGCGGAGTCGATGTCGAATGCGTCGTTCTATTCCACGGCGATGCGCTGGGGCGCCAAGGGTGGGCCGGGGGTGTTGCTGAACGATTCGTTGGCGCGGGGGCGGGTGACCGCGGGGGGAAGAATTTCCCGGTGCCGGGCGGGATGATCGAGACGGCGGAGAACCTGCGGGCGGAGTACCGGATTCCGCGGGAGGAGCAGGACGAGTACGCGGTGCGTTCGCATCGGCGGGCGGCCGCGGCGGCGGCCGAGGGCCGCTTCGCCGAGGAGATCGTGCCGGTCACGATCAAGGGGCGGAAGGGCGACACCGTCGTGGACCGGGACGAGCACATCCGCCCGGACTCCAGCACGGAGACCCTGGCCAGGCTGCGTCCGATCCTGGGCAAGCAGGACGAGAACGCCACCGTCACGGCCGGGAACGCCTCCGGCCAGAACGACGGCGCCGCGATCTGCATCGTCACCAGCCCGGAGAAGGCGCAGGAGCTGGGGCTGCGGCCGCTCGTCCGGCTGGTGTCCTGGGGGCTGGGTGGGGTGGCGCCGAAGACGATGGGGATCGGGCCGGTCCCGGCGGTGGCCAAGGCGTTGGACGCTGCGGAGTTGGCGCTCAAGGACGTGGATCTGATCGAGCTGAACGAGGCGTTCGCCTCGCAGGTGTTGGCGTGTACCCGGGAGTGGGGGTTCACCCCGACGGATTTCGAGCGGACGAACGTGAACGGTTCGGGGATCTCGTTGGGGCATCCGGTGGGGGCCACGGGTGGGCGGATCCTGGCCACGTTGGCGCGGGAGATGGTGCGCCGGGATGCCCGCTACGGGGTCGAGACGATGTGCATCGGCGGCGGACAGGGCCTCGCCGCGCTGTTCGAACGCGTCGGCTGACCCCGGGCTCAGGACCGGGCCATCCACTCCGTCGTGCCCCGGCCCAGGGCGACGGCGTGGGTGAGCCGCAGGGTCGTACTGAGCCACAGCAGGATGTCGTGCAGCCGCAGCCGGGTCGGCCGGGCGTCGCCGAGCACCCCGGCCACGGTCGTCTCCAGCGCGGCGAACGCCTCGTCGTTGGCGCGGAGCTCGCGCAGGATCACCGCCTCCACCCCGCTGTCGCCCTCCTCGACGTGCGGGAGCAGGGCGCGGCGGGTGCTGCGGGTGAGGTGCGGGACGAGCGCGGGACGGTGGTGGTGCAGCGCCGCGGAGACGTGCCCGGGGTGCTCCCCGCTGCTCCGCCCGATCTCGCGCAGCGCGGCGCCGACGGTCCCCGGCTCGCCGAGCACGGACAGCTCCTCGTCCGGCAGCTCCCAGAAGGCCCGGCCGCCGGCCCGGACCGCGGCGGTGTCGGCGAGCGGGCGGACCCGGTCCAGCGCGTCCCGGACGTCGTGCCAGCCGGCGCGGTCCAGCCGGCCGTGGAGCAGCTCGCCGACCAGGATGTCCGTGTCCCCGGGCGGGCGCACCGGCCGGGCGTCGAACCGGGACCAGCCGAACGCCGGCAGCTGCACCCAGCGCCCGTGCGGCGCGTCCGGCGAGCGGAAGCGCTGGGGACGGTGTCCGCGCGCGTAACCCAGGAGGGCGGCGAGCGCGGTGTCCGCCGGGATCGGGTCGGGTCCGGCGCTGGGCAGGCGCAGCTCCCCGCCGTTCTCGCCGGTACCGCCGTCCCGCACCGCGTCGATCACGGGGTCATCCTGGTCGGGACGACGGGTGCCCGCCACGTCCGGGCCCGTCGGCGGCGTCACGGGGTGACCGGTATCCGGTGCAGCCGGACCCCGGAACGCACCGCGAGCGGGAACACCGCGAGCGACCCGAGCGCGACGGCGATCGTGTCGTACGGTGCGGGCAGCAGGCCCGCACCCTCGAAGCTGCCCAGTCCGGACAGGGCCGTGAGCAGCAGCAGGTGGGCGACGAGCCAGGCTCCGCGGCGCAGCTCCGTGCTCAGGGGCACCGTCCGGTCCGTCCGCCAGAGGGCCACGAACAGGGGCACGCCGAGGAGCGTGAGCGGCAGCGCCAGGCGCAGGTCCGGCCAGCCGGACCAGTAGATGAACTCCGACGCCAGCACGAAGCTCACCGGCGCGATGAACCGCAGCCCGGGCACCCAGCCCGAGAGCCGGTCCGGCTCGACGACCGCGAACACGGCCGCGGCGACCGCCGCCGCTGCGTAGAGCAGCAGGTACAGGTCGCCCATCACGCTGACGATGTCCTGCCAGCCGCCGAACGGCAGCAGGTACACGACGATCACCACGAGGTTCAGCAGCAGCGCCCGGCGGGGGACCCCGGAGCGCTCGTGCACCGTCATGAGTGCGCGGGGCAGCAGCCGGTTCTTGGCCAGCGCGTAGGTGTGCCGGGCGTCGATCGCGACGCCGACGTAGGCCGAACCACCGGGGGAGACGACGGCGTCGGCGTAGAGCAGCGCGGCCACGAACTGCAGGTTCAGGGCGAGCGCCAGCTGCCCGAACGGGGACTCCAGGTCGACCCCCCGCCAGCCCGCGCCGAGCAGGGCGTCCGGCACCGTGCCGAGGAAGGCGAGCTGCAGCGCGAGGTAGAGCAGGACCGCGAGGGCGATGCTGCCGAGGACCGCGAGCGGCACCGTCCGCCGGGGGTCGCGGGCCTCGCCGGAGAAGTCGACGGGCGCCTGGAACCCGTTGACCGAGTAGATGATCCCGCCGCCCGCCAGCGCGGTCAGGACCGCGCCGTAGCCGTACGGGGCGAAGCCGCCGTGGTCGGTGAGGTGCTCGGCGTGGAAACCCGAGGCGACCAGCGCGACGACCGTGAGCACCGGCACGACGATCTTGAAGACCGTGACGACGTTGTTGACCCGTCCGAACAGCTTCACGCCGTACCAGTTCAGGGTGGTGAGCGCCACCGACAGCACGACGGCGAGCAGCACCCCGCCCCAGGTCAGCGAGTCGTTCGCGTAGACCCAGGGCAGGTAGTGCCCGGCGTACTGGACGATCGCCGTCAGCTCCGCGCTCGTGGCGCCGACGGACAGCAGGACCGAGAACCCGATCACGGAGCCGACGAGCCGTCCGCTCGCGTACAGCGGCCAGCGGACCGTGCCGCCGCCTTCCGGTCGCGACGCGCCCAGCTCCACCATCACGAGCGCGACCAGCGCGCACAGGATCCCCGCCGCCACCCACGACAGCAGCGCGGCGGGCCCGGCGATCTGCGCCGCGTACATCGAGGCGAACAGCCAGCCGGAGCCGACGATGTTGGAGAACCCGATCGCGGTCAGGCCCCACACCCCGAGGTGGCGGTGCAGCCTGCCCTCCTCGGTCCGGACGGCCTCGTCACCCGGCCCGGCATCTCCCACCGCAGCCGACATGCGCCCTCCTCTCGCCCCGGGCGAGCGTGGCCCGCGCCGCCAGGGTCCGCATGCCGGGGCCCGCGGTCGGGCAGGCTCGGGCGTGACGCGCCACCGCCCACGGACGACCGGAGGACCGGAGGACCCATGAGGATCGGAGTGACGCTCCCGCAGTTCGGCGGGCAGGCGGCGGACGGTGCCGAGGAGATCGCCGCGTTCGCCCGCGCCGCCGAGGAGCGGGGAGCCGACGGGCTGTGGGTGGGCGACCGGCTGCTCGCCCGGTGAAGCCGACCGTCGGGTACGGCGGCGGCCCGGGGTTTCCGCCCCAGTTCCGCCGCCAGCTCGACCCCTTCACCCTCCTCGGGGCCGCCGCCACCGCGACGAGCAGGGCCCGGCTCGGCACGAACGTCCTGAACGCCCCCTGGTACCCGCCGGCCCTGCTCGCGCGCACCGCGCTGACCCTGGACCGGATCAGCGGCGGCCGATTCCTGCTCGGCCTCGGCACCGGCTGGTCGCCCGAGGAGTTCGACGCGGTCGGCGTGCCGATGGCCGAGCGCGGGATCCGGCTCGACGAGTGCCTCAACGTGCTCCGTGCCTGGTGGGATGACGACCCGGTGGCCCACGACGGCCCGGTCTCCCGGATCGCGCCCGCCCACGTCGACCTCAAGCCGCACGGCGTGCCCGTCTACCTGGCCGGGGCCACGCCCCGGGCCCGGCAGCGGGTCGTCGAGCGTGCGGACGGCTGGCTCCCGGTCGCGGTGCCCGGCCGCACCGACCTGCGGACCTCGGTCCTGGAGCCCTGGGTGGGGCTGCGGGAACGGGCGGGCCGCGAGCTCGGCGCCGTGCTCCGGGTGAACCCGCTGCCCGGGACCCCGGTCCGGGCGGTCACCGACCTGCTCGCCGAGGCCGCGGACGCCGGGATCGAGGAGGCGTTCGTCGAGCTGATGTACCTCGCGGACTCGGCGGACGCCGCCCTCGACCTGGTCGAGGGCCTGGTGGGCTGAGCGTCACGGCACGACGGGGCGGAAGGAAGATCGCCAGGGCGGACCGATCTCGGCGGATCCGGCCGAGATCGGTCCCCCGTAGCGATCATGGTCGCAACCGGAGGGTCCTCGCCGCCTCAGCACCTCCGGCCGGTGCGGGAGGCGCCGGCGTCGCCTGGGTCCCGGGCTACTTCGGGGGCATCCGGATCGCGCCGTCGAGGCGGATCGTCTCGCCGTTCATGTAGTCGTTGGTCAGCACCTCGACGGCCATGGAGGCGAACTCCTCGGCGGCGCCGAGCCGGTTCGGGTAGACGACGCTCTCGCCCAGCTTGGCCTTGAACGCCTCGGCCTTCTCGCCACTGCCGTAGATCGGGGTGTCGATCAGACCGGGGGCGATGGTGTTGACGCGGATGCCGTGCCGGGCCAGGTCCCGGGCCATCGGCAGGGTCATGCCGACCACGCCGCCCTTGGACGCCGAGTACGGGGTCTGGCCGATCTGGCCGTCGAACGCGGCTGCGGAGGCGGTGTTCAGGATCGCCCCGCGGGAGGTGCCGTCGGCCAGCGGCTCGGTCCTCGCCATGGCCGACGCCGCGATCCGCGCGCAGTTGTAGGTGCCCACGAGGTTGACCTTGAGGACGAACTCGAAGGTCTCCAGCGGGATCGGCTCGAGGTCCCGGCCGATGATCCGGCCCGCGCGGCCGAGGCCGGCGCTGTTCACCAGGATGCGGAGCGGGCCGAGCTCCGACGCGGCGTCGACGGCGGCCTTGACCTGGGCCTCGTCGGACACGTCGGCCTTCGCGAAGACGCCGCCGATCTCGGCGGCGAGCTTCTCTCCCCGGTCCTCCTGCAGGTCCAGGACGACGACCTTCGCGCCGCGCTGCGCCAGCAGCCTCGCCGTGGCCTCGCCGAGGCCCGAGGCCCCGCCGGTCACGACGGCCGATGCACCCGTGATGTCCATGCCCACTCCCGTCCCGGCCGACCCTCGCCCCGTGCGCCGTCGCGCGGAACCGGTCGATCGCCTCTGCATCCTCACCGACGACGACGCCGCCCCGCACGGGGATGGTGACCGGGACCACTCCTCTTGACGTCTGTGTCAACCGGTGCGGGCCGCGGCGTAGCGTCCGACCCGATTCGACCATGTGCGGGAGGAGATCGGCGGATGGGTCGCAGGCGTGGGGGATCGGGTGGCAGGGACGTGGCACGTCTGCTGCTGCGCACGGTCCTGGGCGGCACGATGATCGCGCACGGGCTGAAGCACGGACGAAGCCTCGACGGGACCGCGGGCTGGTTAGGCTCCATCGGGTTCAAGGAGCCGCAGCTGCAGGCGCGGGCGAGTGCGATCGTCGAGACGGGTGCGGGCGCGGCGTTGATCGCCGGCGCCGCGACGCCGCTCGCCGCCGCGGCGGTCGTCGGGACGATGGGGGTCGCGGCGCGGTCGGTGCACCAGCCGAACGGCTTCTTCATCACCGCCGAGGGCTACGAGTACGTGCTGAACCTGGCCGCCGCGTCGGTGGCGCTGGCCGGCCTCGGCCCGGGCCGCTGGAGCGTGGACCGCGCGCTGGGCCTCGACCGGAAGCTGCGGGGCGGCCCCGCCGCCGCCGTCGCCGCAGGTCTCGGCCTGGCCGGTGCCGCGGCCCAGCTCGCCGCGTTCTGGCGCAGGCCGGTCAAGGGCTAGCGCGGCCGCTCTCGCGCTCGGACGGCAGGCCCGTCGACAGGGATCCGGCGGCGGTCCCGCCGTCGCCCCGCGAGTGGCGGCCGGGCGGCGCCGACCTGGTGCCCGGCGGGATCAGCGTCCCGACCAGGGCCCCGGTCACCGCGAACCCGGCGAGGACGGCGAACGCCCAGGTGTAGCCGGACTGCGTCGGGACCGCCGCCGCGGCCCCGAACCCGACGGCGACCGCGGCCACGAGCTGTCCGCCGATCGCCCCGCCGATGAGCCGGACGTTCGCGTTCAGCCCGGTCGCGGCGCCGGTCTGGGTGGGCGGGACCGCCGCCATCACGATCGTCGGGAGGACGGCGAACGCGAGCCCGTTGCCCGTCCCGGACACCAGCGTGACCAGGGCGATCTGCCAGGCGGAGGCGTGGAACAGGGCCAGCCCGCCGTAGCCGGCGGTGGCGACCAGGCTCGCCGTCAGCAGGACGCGGCGGGGGCTCAGCCAGCGGCCGAGCCGCCCGCTGAGGGTGCCGCCGAGCGCGAAGCCGACGGTCTGCGGGAGCAGCAGCAGGCCGGCCTGGCCGAGGCTCAGCCCGAGCCCGTGCCCGGTCGGCCCGGACGCCTGCAGGAACCGCGGGATCAGCGCGAAGTTGCCGTAGACCGTCGCCCCGACGGCGAGCGCCACCAGGTTCGACGTCCAGACCGTGCGCAGCCGCAGCAGCCTGACGTCGACGACGGGCCGTTCGGCCCGGCGCTCGGCGAGCCACCAGCCCGCCGCCAGCACCACCGCGGCTGCGCCGATCCCGAGGGTGAGCGCCGAGGTCCAGCCCCAGCGCGACCCCGAGCTGACCACCAGCAGCAGGCCGACCAGCCAACCGGCCAGCAGCACGGTCGGCAGCAACCCGGGCAGGCCCGGGGTGCGGACCCGGGACTCCGGCACCGCCACGACGACGGCGACGAACGCGGCACAGCTGAGGACCACCGGCAGCCAGAAGACCGACGAGTAGCCGAGGTAGCGCGTCATCGGCCCGGCGATCACGAGCGACGTCCCGCTGCCCACCGCGAGCAGGCTGGACACGACGCCGATCGACGTCGCGACCCGGTGCGGCGGCGCCTCGTCCCGGATGATCGCGAACGACAGCGGGAACAGCGCCCCGGCCGCCCCCTGCAGGACCCGGCCGACGAGCAGCACCGCCAACGAGTCCGCCAGCGCGGCGACGAGGCACCCCACCGCGAAGGTGCCCAGCACCGCGACGAGGACGCGGCGCTTCCCGAGGACGTCGCCGAGCCGCGCGAGCACGGGCGTCGCCACCGCGGCACTGATCAGGTACGCGGTCAGCACCCAGGTCACGCTGGCGGCGTCGGTGTGCAGGTGCTCCTGCACGAGCGGGAGCAGCGGCGACACCACGCTCTGGACCAGCGCGAACACGATCGCGGCCAGGATCAGCGCGAGGTAGATGGCCCGGTAGGCGCGGGCGCCCCGGGCGGCTCCGACGGGGTCCGAGATGGGTGCCTCCACGCGTCGTCGTGATGCATATGCATCATGCCCGGTCGGCAGGGGGACACTGCTTCCCCGGCTCCAGGAGATCTGCCTGCGAGGGTACGGGCGAGGGCGTCAGCGGGCTCTCCTGCGGCGCCGGACCGCGAGGCCCACCAGCGCAGCTGCCACCAGGACGCCCAGGCCGGCGACGATCGGGAGGCCGGCGTCGCGGCCGGCGGGTTCGGTCGGGGGCGTGGGGGCGACGACCGGGGGAGGCACCTGCCCCGGGCCCAGGACCGCGAGGTCGGCGGCTGGTACCGCGGCGAGCTTCCCGAGTGCCGTTGCACAGGGTGCTCGCGAGGTGCAGGGTGCCGCCGGCCTGCCGGTGGGTGCCGAGGACGAGGTAGGTCCGGCCCTCCCGGAACTCGACGCCGCAGGAGGCCTCGGACCGCGCGCTCACGACCGGCTGGGGTGCCTGCGCGTCGCCCTTGTAGCGGCGGTCCACGCTGAACGTCCAGGTCACCGGATCCGCGCTGCCGGCCATGGTCCGCGGCCGCTCGGGTTCGAGGGCGAGCGCCCGGCCGCTGAAGACGACATCGGCCCGGTCGGCCTGCGCGGCGAGCTGCTGGGTGACGCAGCTGCACGCGAGGGCCGCGGGGGCGGTCCCGACCATGATCACGGGGACGGCGAGCGCCAGGACACCCACGAGGACCGTTCGTCTCGGCATGGGGGAGAGCCTGGCAGGACCGGGCTCGGAGTGGTGGGGATGCAGGCGTCCCGGGGGGAGTGGGATCGGCCCCGAACGCGGATCTGCGCGCCCTCCTGCGCTCGCGGGCTACGCGAACGGTCGCACCGCGTTCGCCGGGACCGAGAGGCCCGTGCGGGCGTCGGTCGTCCAGCCCGTCGGCTCTTGCGGGGCCTGCGCCCGGTGGCCGCTGCGCTTCACCGTCCGGGCGATGTCGACGCGGTCGAGGTCCCGATCGGTGACGGGCGCAGTGTCCCGGATCCGGGTCACTCCCGGACCCGCCGTCGGCCGCCGCTCGGCGAACGGTCCGAGAACGGGACAGCCGGGTGTGTCCTGCGCCACTAGCGTCGGTCGGACTCGACGCGGGCCGGACGACGGCCGTCCGGCACCGCGCCGGTAGACGGAGGTCTCTCATGAAGGCGCTGGTCTATCACGGTCCCGGGCAGAAGTCCTGGGAGGACGTACCGGACGCCGAGGTCCAGGAACCGACGGACGTGGTGGTCCGCGTCGACACCACCACGATCTGTGGCACGGACCTGCACATCCTGCAGGGCGACGTCGCCGCGGTGACCGACGGCCGGATCCTCGGTCACGAGGCCGTCGGCACCGTCACCGCGGTCGGCGACGCGGTGAAGGGGTTCGGCGTCGGGGACCGGGTGCTCGTCCCCGCGATCACCAAGTGCGGGCGCTGCGAGTACTGCCAGCGCGGCATGCCGTCGCACTGCCAGACGGTCGGCGGCATCGGCTGGATCTTCGGCCACCTGATCGACGGCACGCAGGCCGAGTCGGTCCGCGTGCCCTACGCGGACACCTCGCTCTACGCGGTGCCCGAGGGCGTCACGAACGAGCAGGCGATCTTCCTCGCGGACTCCCTGCCCACCGGCTACGAGGTCGGGGTGCTGGCCGGGAACGTCCGGCCCGGCGACACCGTCGCCGTGGTCGGGGCGGGCGCCGTCGGCCTCTCGGCGATCCTGACGACCGGTCTCTGGGGCGCCTCGAAGGTCATCGCGGTCGACTCGAACAAGTTCCGGCTGGCCAAGGCGCTGGAGTTCGGCGCGACGGACGCCGTCGAGGTCGGGCCCGGAACCGTCGCGGACGTCATCGCGCTGACCGACGGCCTCGGCGTCGACGTCTCGATCGAGGCGGTCGGCTACCCGGAGACGCTGCTGACGGCGGCCTCGCTCGTGCGTCCCGGCGGGACGATCGCGAACATCGGCGTGCACGGCACCCCGGTCGAGCTGCCCATGCAGGACATGTGGATCCAGAACGTCACGCTGACGATGGGCCTGGTCGACACGGTGTCGATCCCGACGCTGCTCAAGATGGTCGCCGGGGGCCGGATCCCGGCGGAGAAGATGGGCACGCACTCGTTCACGTTCGACCAGATGGACGAGGCCTACGACGTCTTCAAGAACGCCGCCGCGCACGAGGCGCTCAAGGTGGTCATCACGCCGGCCTGACCTCCGGCACGGGTACCGGCGGGTGGCCCCCGCCCGCCGGTACCTCAGGCGATGTAGCTGATGCCGAACGCGTCGATCTTGCGGTAGAGCGACGAGCGGGCGATCCCGAGCATCGCGGCCGCCTTGTAGCGGTTGCCGCGGGACTCGTAGAGCGCCTGGATGATCGCGTCGCACTGGGCGGACTCCAGCATCGACAGCCGCCGCGAACGGCCCTGGAAGCACAGCGCCGGCAGGTCCGGGGGCCGGATCTCGCCGAGCGGCTTGCGCGCGACGACATAGCGCAGCACGTCCTCCAGCTCGCTGATGTTCCCCGGCCACGCGTATCCCTCGAGCACCCGGACGACCTGCAACGACAGCCGCAACGACCGCCGCGCCGAGATCCGCCGCAGCACGGCCCAGGCGATGTCGCCGATCTCGTCGACCCGGTAGCGCAGTGCCGGGACCCGGATCGTCTCGTGGAAGTGCCGCAGCAGCAGCCCGTACGGCCGGGTCGCGTCCATCGCGGGTGTGTCGACGAAGCCGACGACCAGGGGTGGCGAGGGCCGGGCGACGAGCTGGCGCAGCGACTCGTCGAGCCTGCGCGCGGCGACGGGGGAGAGCCCGTCGAGCCCGGTGAGGAGCAGCAGGTGCGGCCGCGCGCCCCGGCCGTCGAGCAGCGGCGCGACGGGATCGCGGGACGCGGGCGAGAACGCCCCGCAGTCGACGGTGACGACGCGCCCCTGCGGCTGCGCCCGGCGGAACTGTTCCAGCACGACGCTCCGCTTGCCGACCCCCGGCTCGCCCATCAGCAGGTGGTTGCGGCCCTGGCTGATGCTCGCCGCGACCTCGCGGCGGGCCAGCAGGAACGGCGTGAGCAGCTCCCGGTTCGCCCGGATCCGGGCCTCCGCGTGCTCGGCGCCGTCGCGGGACGCGCGCAGGTCCGCGGCGTAGTCCCGGTGCCCGACGGGCGCGACGTGCGACCCCTGCCGCCGGGCCGCCTCGGACGCGACGGTGGAGCGCTGCGCGGGACCGCCGGTGAGCACGCAGCCGATCAGCTCGCCGGCTTGGTGGACGGGCTCGAGCGTGATCCGGGCGCAGGCCCCGGACGGGAGATCTGCGTGGGTCGTGGCGAACTCCTGCAGGACCAGCCCGGACACCGCCGCGTCGCCCAGCCCGCGCAGGTCCGCGCCGTCGAGCCGGCGGGCTCCGGTGCTGGTCAGGACCACGTCGCCATCGGTCGCGAGGACCCACGGATGGTCTGCGGCGCAGGTGCGGAAGCGGTCCAGCAGGGTCGCGGCCCGCCGGTGCGGCTCGCCCGCGATCCGCTCCGCCACCTGCCGGGCGAGCATCGTGGCGACGGGCCGCAGCAGCGACGACCGGTCCGCGACGTGGGCGACCGCGACGACGACCCCCGCGACGCTGCCGTCCCGCGGGTCGATCACCCGCGCGGCCGCCTCGGCCAGCCAGGTCAGCTGCCCGTGGAAGTGCTCGGCGCCGCCGACCGTGGCGTCCTCCTGCTCGTGCAGCGCGACGGCCGCGGCCGTGGTCCCGACCGCCTGCTCGGACCAGCCGTGCCCGGGGACGAACAGGACGCCGTCGAGCAGCCGGCCGAGTGTCGGGTCGGAGTCCCGGCGGGTGCGGACGACGCCGGACCGGTCGAGCAGCGCGAACGAGCAGCCGACCTCCTTGTCCCCGGTGAGGAAGTCGTCGAACACGTCGCCGGCGGCCGCGGCGACGGGCGACCCGTCCTGGTGGTGGCCGAGGAACCGCGGTGCGAGGTGCTCCGGCTCCACACCGAGGTCCCGCGACCGCTCCCAGGACGCGCGCACCTCGCGTCGCACGACGTCGTGGGCGACCATGCACGATCCGGTCGCCAGGAACGACTGCCGTGCGGCCTGCATCTCGACGTCGAGCGGCACGGATCCCACGGTAGGGCGCCGGAGCGCGGCCGGATGTCTCAGATTCAGGCGCCGGTGCCGCCCCGCGTCAGCGGAAACGGAGCTGCACGCCCGAGGCCATCCGGAACAGTCCGGACATCGTGATGAGGGCGCCGAGCATCTCCATCGTCTCCTCGATCCCGTTGAGGACCAGGAAGCCGGCGTCCTCGGTCGTGCCGCCGGAGCCGCCGATCCACCAGCCCTCGACGACCTCCATCACCACGGCCCCGAACAGGAACACCGCGGCGCCCAGGATCACCACGACGCCGCCGGGCCTGCGCAGCACCATCCGCGTGCAGGCCAGCGCGACCACCGCGCAGATCGCACCGGCCGGGATCACCCACGCGTAGGTGAGGACGCCGGTGGTGTTCAGGTGGGTGTGCATGAGCCAGCTGACGTCCTCGTGGAAGCCGGACACCTCGTCCATGGACACCGCCAGCACCATCGCCGCGAGCACGATCCACCGCCAGCGCTCGCGCCGGGTGGCACCCGCGGCGAGGACGGCCAGGATCAGCCCGTTGACCAGGTGCAGCGCGGAGCTGAACCAGGTCGCGACGGTGCTCTCGGCGTTCAGCTTGACGGCGTCCGGCACGTGCAGGTTCGCGCTCGGCAGGCCCCATACCGCGACGACCGCCGCGAAGTGCGCGACGGCGAGGAGGAGGGCGACGACGAGGAGGGCGCGCAGGAACGGCCGGGCGCGCAGCACCAGCGGCGGCTGTTCCTCCTGGCCGGCGGCCGCGGTTCGGGTGGCGATCGCGTGGCGGGGTGTGGTCACGGCGGCGTCCTCGGGTCCTCAACGTGCGCGTGGCGTGCTGATCGCCGTGATCCGGATGAACGCGGCGATACGTACGAGTGGCCTAACGATGGACGTGGCCGGAAGACACCCCCCTCACGGTCTCGATCACCCCTTGGGGAACGGCCGTGCGATCCTGTCGCCCGTACCCGGCGCCCGCCGGGGGCGTGGCGCGGACCCCGGGAGCCCGGATTGAACCTCGAGAAGGTGGTCTTCGGTTTCTTCGTGCTGCTCGCCGCCACCCTCAACTTCGGCTTCTTCATCGGCGACCTCTCGCGGCCCGAGCTGCACAACATCTACGAGCTGTTCGCCGCCGTCGTCGTCAGCCTGATCGCGACGGTGCTGAAGTTCGGCGACCGCACCCAGCTCGGCGCCGTCCACCTCGCGACGAGCCTGGTCGCGGACCTGCAGCTCGTCGCGGCCGCGATCGCGTGGACCTACGCGGCGCACATCTCGGCCGAGGGCGTGACCGCGGGCTCGACCGCGGCCGTCGTGTCGCTGTCCGGCGGCGCGCTCGTCGCCAACATGGTGTCGGTGGTGCTGCTCGTCGTCGAGACCGTCTCGTTCCACCGCCGGTAGGGACTCTGTGGGCAAACGGCTGCTCGACTTCTGGCGGCGCCTGCTCGGCCGGGCGGACGCCGCGCGCGGTCCGGCGACGTCCCGGCTGCGCTGGCGGGTGCCGTTCGCGTCCGCCGTGCAGGCCGAGGCGACGATCTTCCTGGTCCTGCGCCGGATGCGGGTCCCCCTGATCGTGCTGATCGTGATCTTCGCGATCAGCGTGCTCGGCCTGAAGCTGATCCCGGGCCAGGACGCGACGGGTGCGCCGTACCGGATGACCTTCTTCGACGCCTTCTACTTCATGAGCTACACGGCGTCGACGATCGGGTTCGGCGAGCTGCCGCACGCCTTCACCGCCGGCCAGCGGCTGTGGGTGACGGCCACGATCTACCTGACGGTCATCGGCTGGGCCTACGCGATCGGCTCGCTGCTCGCGCTGCTGCAGGACCGGGCCTTCCGGCAGGCACTGGCGTTGCAGCACTTCACCCGGAAGGTCGCCCGGCTGCGGGAGCCGTTCCTGCTGGTCGCGGGCTACGGGCGGACGGGCGAGCTGCTCGCCGGCTCGTTCGACACCCTCGGCCGCCGGGTCGTGGTGCTGGACATCGACCCCGCGCGGATCGACTCGCTGGAGCTCGGCTCGTACAGCTCGGACGTCCCGGGGCTCGTCGCGGACGCCCGCGATCCGGGCCATCTCGGGGTCGCCGGGCTGGACAACCCCCGCTGCGAGGCCGTCCTCGCCCTGACCAACGACGACGAGGCCAACCTCGCGGTGACCATGACCGCGGCGCTGCTGCGGCCGGACCTGCCGGTGATCGCCCGCACCATCTCCCCCGCGATCGAGGACCGGATGCACGCGTTCGGCACCCCGACGGTCGTCAACCCGTTCGACCGCTTCGGCGACCACCTCCGCATCGCGATGCGCGCCCCCGCGTCCTTCCAGCTGATGACCTGGCTGGAGAGCGGCCCCGGAGCCGACCTGCCCGAGCGGGGCCGGCCGCCGCGGCACGGGAAGTGGGTGATGTGCGGGTACGGCCGGTTCGGCCGCGAGGTCACCGAGGACCTGCGCGCGGAGGGCCTGGACGTCACGGTCGTCGAGCCCGCGGAGAAGGAGCACGGGACACCGACCGTCGCGGGCCAGGGGTTCGAACCGGACGTGATGGAGAAGGCCGGGGTGGCCGACGCCGTCGGGTTCGTCGCCGGCACGGACAACGACACCAGCAACCTCTCGCTGGTCGCCGCCGCGCGCCGGGTCAATCCGTCGCTGTTCGTGGCCGCCCGGCAGAACCTCCCGTCGAGCGCGCCGCTGTTCGCCGTGATGGACGTGGACGCGCTGCTCGTGCCCGCGGAGGTCGTCGCGCACGAGGTGTTCGCCCAGCTCAGCACGCCGTTGCTGTGGCGGTTCCTGCAGCACGTCCCGCAGCAGGGCGACGCGTGGGCCGCCGCGCTCGTCGACCGGCTCACCTCCCACTGCGGCCGGCACATGCAGGAGCTGTGGAAGGTCCGGCTCAACCACGGGGAGGCCCCGGCGCTGACGGGCTGGCTCGCCTCGGGCGAGGCGACGATCGGTGACGTCCTGCGGGACCCGGACGACCGCGAGCAGCGGCTCCCGATCGTGGTCCTGATGGTGCTGCGCGGCGACGACGCCGTGATGGCCCCGGACGACGATTTCGTCCTCGCCCCGGGCGACGAACTGCTGCTGTACGGCACGGCCCCGGCCCGCCGGGCCTTCAGCTCGACGATGCTGGTCGACGGCGCCGCCGAGTACGTCCGCACCGGCCGCCACGTGCCGACGGGCTGGCTGTGGCGCCGGTTCACGCGAGCCGGCCGGGACTGAGCTGCCGCACGAAGGTTGCGCCGGCGGGCCGGAGCCGCGCGGGCCCGCGGGGTCTCGACCTCGAACACCCCGCCGTCACCACACCTCCGGCGCCGTCACCGGGGACCGCGTCCCGAGTCCCTTCTCCGCCGCCGCGGTCCGCACCGCCTCGATGACGAGCTGCAGGGAGGGCCGGCGGGCGGCCTTCGTCCGGTACGCGATCGAGACCGTGCGCAGCACCGGTTCGGTCAGCGGGACGACGTCGATCCCGGGCGGGCGCAGGGTCAGGCCGAGGTCCGAGACGAGGGTGACGCCGAGCCCGGCGGCGACCATCGCCAGCGCGGTCGACTGCTCCTCCACCTCGTGGTTGATCGTCGGTTCGAACCCGTTGCGCTGGCAGGCGAGCCGGACCGCGCGGCCGAAGTGCGAGCGCGGGCCGGAGAGGATCCAGGGGTGCTCGGCGAGCTCGGGCAGGGTGACCGTCGGCGTGGGCACCGCACCCGCGGGCACGGCCGCATGGAGCCGTTCGACGGCGATGACGTCCCTGGTCAGCGAGGGATCCCAGGACATCGGGTAGTCCGAGTAGTCGATGATGAAGGAGAAGTCGAGCGTGCCGTCCCGGACCGCGCCGGCCGTCTCCTCCGGCGCGAGCTCCCGGGTCCGGACCTGGATCCCGGGATGGTCCGTGGCGAGGAGGGTCAGGGCGGCCGGGAGCAGCCCGGACGCGACGGAGGCCCACACCCCGGCCGTGAGCCGGACGGAGACCGGCTCCTGCGCCTCCTCCAGCGCCAGGGTCGCGCGTTCGACGGAGCCGAGGATCTCCTCGGCGTGGTCCGCGAGCAGCACGCCGAGGTCCGTCAGCTGGACCCGGCGCCCGAGGCGTTCGAACAGCTTGGTGCCGACGTCGCGTTCGAGCTGCGCGAGCTGCTGGGAGACGGCCGAGGCGGTGTAGTGCAGGGACGCGGCGGCGGCGGTGATGGTCCCGCGCCGGTGCAGTTCCCGGAGCATGCGCAACCGCTGCAACGAGAGCTCCATGCCGACCACCCTAGGGAGGGTCGGCCCACCGTGCAGGAAGCGTGAACGGTGCCGTGCACGATCGGTAACTGGACGCGCGGCGGGGCCGGGCGCACGCTGAGGACACCGGCACGGAGGCCACCGAGCCGGGTGCGCCACACCCCCACGGAGATCAGCAGCCGACCCACGCAGGTGGGCACGGCGGCACCGCCGTGCGCGGGTCCGGGGCGCACATCGTCGAGAACACAGTCTGGGAGGCAGGTCGACGTGACCACGATGCAGGAGCCGATGGGACCCGCAGGCGACGAGCTGCGTCCGCTCGCGAGTGCCCCGGTCGTGGCTGCGCCTCTCCCGAGCCCGGGGCCGATCGAGAGCCCGCGCTCCCGCCAGCCCTACCTGCGGATGACGTGGACCGACCCGGTCACCGGCGCCACCGGCCACCTCGTCGTGCACTCGCTCGTCTCGGGCATGGCGACCGGGGGCACCCGGATGCGCGCCGGCTGCACGATGACCGAGGTCGAGGACCTCGCCTTCGGCATGGCCGCCAAGACCGCCACCTTCGACCTGCCGATCGGCGGGGCCAAGGGTGGCATCGACTTCGACCCGAAGGACCCCCGCGCCCTCGGCGTCCTGCAGCGGTTCTGCGAGGCCATGCGCCCCTGGATCGACGGGCACTGGGTGACCGCGGAGGACCTCGGCGTCCCGCAGCACCTGATCGACGAGGTCTTCGCGAACCTCGGGCTCGGCCAGTCCTACCACGCGGCCATCAGCAAGGCGGCGGACCCGCGGGCCACCCTGGAGCGGGTGCGCGCGGGGCTGGACGCCGAGGTCGGCGGCGGGCTGCTCGGTGACGTCATCGGCGGCTACGGCGTGGCGCAGGCCTGCCTCGGTGCGGCCGCGGCCTGGAACTGGGCGATCGAGGAGACCACCGTCGCGATCCAGGGCATCGGCACGATGGGCGGCGGCGCCGCCTGGTACCTGCACGAGGCGGGGATGAAGGTCGTCGCCGTCGCGGACGCCGTCGGCACCCTCTACGACCCGGCCGGCCTGGACGTCCCGGCGCTGCTGGACCTGCGGGACTCCTACGGCGAGGTCGACCGCGCGCAGGTGCCCGCGCACGTGCAGCGGCTGCCGCGTGGCGCCGTGATCGGGATCGAGGCGGACGTCCTGGTCCCGGCCGCGATCTCCTACGCGATCACCCCGGACAACACCTACGACGTGGCCGCCAAGGTCGTCGTCGAGGCGGCCAACGCCGCCACGACGCCCGAGGCCGAGGCCATGCTGACGGCCCGGGACATCCCGGTGATCCCGGACTTCGTGGCCAACGCGGGGGCGGCGGCCTGGGCCTGGTGGCTGCTGCTCGGGCAGGTCGGCCCGGACCCGGCGGACTCGTTCCGCAAGCTGCGCACGGAGATGGCCGCGAAGGTCGGGCTGCTGCTCGGCCGCTGGATCGGCGACGGCGTCCCACCGCGGCACACGGGGTGGGAGCTCATGACGGCGGACCGCGAGGTCCCGCCGCTCGTCATCCCCTGACCGGCCGGCAGCACGTGGACGCCGAGCGCGAGCGCGACGATGCCGCCCACCACCGGCGGGACGAGCACCGCGGCGGTCCCGGCTCAGCCCTTCGCGTCGAGGAACCCCACGATCCGTTTCGTGATCTCGCTCGGCCGCTGCACGTGCATGAAGTGCCCGACGCCCTCGATCAACTCCGAGCGCGACCCCGGCCCGCAGTGGCTCGGGACCCGGTCCACCTGCTCCTGGGTCATGCCGTGGCAGCCGTCGTCGGTGCCGTGCAGGTAGAGCGTGGGCTGGGTGATGTCGTCGCCCCACGCGGCCGCCTGTTCGGCGGCCCACTCGGGTGAGCCGAACCGGGTGGGGTCGAACTGGCCCCAGTAGTAGCCGAGCGCGGCCTGGAAGTGGGCCGGGTCGCGGATGCAGTCCTTCATCAGCGGGAGGTCCTCGGAGGCGTCGTAGCCGGGGGACCAGTCCGCCCAGATGTTGTCGATGAAGGCGAAGTCGTCGGCCGAGATCACGTCCTCGGCCACGCGCTGCATCTGGAAGTACCAGAAGTAGAACGAGCGCTTGATCTGCTCGTACTTGACGATGTTCTCGCCGAAGATCGCGAACGGCGGGATGTTGACGATGACGCAGCGCGACCACCGGTCCGGCGCCTTCGCCGCTGCCCCCCACGCCGCGACCGCACCCCAGTCGTGGGCGATCAGCACGGCGTCCGAGCCGCCGCCGAGCGCCTCGTGCAGCGCGTTCTGGTCGTCGACGAGCATGCTGCTGTGCACGTGGTGACGGTCGGCGGGCAGCTCGGTCGGCGCGAAGCCACGGCTGAACGGCGCGACCGCCCGGTATCCCGCTTCGGCGAGTGCCGGGAGCAGGTACCGGTAGGTGTGGGGCGAGTCCGGGAAGCCGTGCATGCACAGGGCGAGTGGTCCCTCGCCCGCCGTCAGGTACGCGAAATCGAGGTTGTTCGCCCGAACCGTGCCCCGCTCGAACTCCTGCATCACGATGCCTCTCCGCTCGTCCCGCCGCCCGGACCCACTCTGCGGGTGGTCCAGGTCACACGGAACGCGGCGGGGGGACTCGATCGTCGAGCGGCGCGGAAAGGAGCCGTGCAGCTCAGCCCGCTGAGCCGACGGTCAGCGCGCCGGAGCGCCCAGGTGCTCGGTGAAGAACGCGTCGATCCGGGCCCACGCGTCCGCGGCGGCGACCGGCTCCGGGCCCATCCCGGCCACCCGGAGCAGCGGCCGCATGATCTTCGGGCCACTCTCGCCGCCGTTGAGGAAGGAGTGCCCGGCGCTCGGGTACTCCTTGACGTCGTGCGGCACGCCCGCCTTCGTCAGCGTCGCCCCGAGCTTCGCCGCGGCGCCGCGCAGGGAGAGGTCCTTGCCGCCGTAGCTCGCGACGATCGGGCAGGCGTTCTCGAGCACGGACTCGTCGCGGGGCAGGAAACCGTAGTTGGGTGCCGAGGCGTCGAAGTCGGGGGCGGTGAGCAGCGCGAAGCCGCCACCCATGCAGAAGCCGATGATGCCGACCTTGCCCGTGCACTCCGGTGAGGACCGCAGGTACTCGCGGCCGGTGGCGATGTCGTCGACGGCAGGGCCCTTGCCGGAGAACAGGGACCGGAAGGTCGAGACCAGGCAGCGGCGGGCGCCGCCGTTGCTGAACAGGTCGACGGCCAGGGTGAGGTAGCCGAGCCCGGCCATCGTCTCCGCGAGCCCGCGCTGCACGGGGTCGAGGCCGAACGCCTCGTGGACCAGCACGACGCCGGGCCACGGGCCCTCGCCGTCGGGGCGGACGAGGTAGCCGGTCAGCCGGCGCGCGGCGTCGGGGCCGGCGAGATCGATGTCGGGCATGATCGCGAGCCTAGCTCTGCCGATCCGACCCGGATGGCTGCCGCGCGCCGATGTCGAGCCGCGTGACCACCGGGGGAGCGGCGACGAGCTCGCCCGGATCGAGCAGGCCCTTCGGGTCGACGCCAGGTCCCCGTCTCGGGTCGGCGTGACGGAGCGCCGGCGGACACGTCGCCGAACCCACGCTCACCGCGCCGGACTACGCGGTGGAGCCCGGCGCCGTCGAGCGGGAGTTCGAGGCCGCCGCGGCCTCGGACCGCGATGCGGCGATGCCGGACAGCTGGACGACGATCCGGCTGGCGCCGGCGCGGATGGACTTCTGGCAGGCGGGCACGGAGACGACACCGCCGGGCAAGACGCGGTTCGTGGCGGAGGGCTCGACCTGGCGCGCGTTTCCCGTCCTGCCCTGAGGGAAGGATGACGGCATGGCACCCCTCGACGTCCTTGCCCGCGCTGCCGCTCTGGGTGCCGCTTCCGGCGGCCGCAGCACGGCGGGCATCACAGCCGTCACCCTGACCTCGCGGCCGGGCGACCCGTGGCCGGCGCGGTACCTCGGCGGGACCACGGCGAAGGTGTCGGCCGCGTTCTCGGCGCTCGCCGAGGCCGTCGTGGACAAGCTCCCCGGCGTCCCGCCGCGGACCGCCGCGCCGGGGCTCGCACCCCGTGTCGTGTTCGGCGCGACCGCGGGAGCGATCGCCACCCGCCGGAACGGCAGCACGGACCCGCTGGTCGTTGCCGGTGCGGCCGCGCTCGCGGCGGCGGCGTCCGTGGCCGCGGCGTTCGCGGGGACGAAGGCACGCGGGATCGCCGCGAAGCGGTTCGGGGCGGACCTTCCGGGCGCGCTCGCCGAGGACGCGCTGGTCGGGGTGCTGGCATGGTGGGGCTCGCGACGCTGAGGCTTCCCGGCGATCTGCCGACACAGGTACGGATGCGTTCGCAATGCCTCCGCCCCCTCGTCGGTGCGAGGCGTCGACGTGGGGATCTCCCGGCCTGCGCGCCCCGGTTTGGTGTGTCACCGTTCACACTCGAACCCTCCTGATCACGACGCAAAGGAGCACCGTGGACACCAGCAGGAAGTTGCAGGTCAGCAAGGTGATCGACGCGCCGGCGGCGGACATCTTCGCGATCCTGGCGAACCCCGACCGGCACCAGGAGATCGACGGTGCGGGCATGCTCCGCGGCGTCGAGGGCGAGGCGCAGCCGATCGCGGCGATCGGGCAGGTCTTCGTCATGAACATGCACCAGGACGCCCTCGGGGACTACCGGATGGTCAACTCGGTCACGGCCTACGTGCCGGACGCCCGGATCGGCTGGGCGCCGCAGATCGACCCGAGCTGTGAGCTGGCGGCGAAGCTCGGGGACATGACGGTCGGCGGGCACACGTACACCTACGACCTGTCCGAGGGCGAGGAGGGCACGACGGTCACGCAGACCTACGAGTGGATGAGCGTCAAGGACGAGCAGTTCGCGGCGATGTTGCCCGTGGTGTCCGAGGAGCAGCTGGCGGGGACCCTGGACAAGATCGCCGAGGCGGTGCGCTGAGCCCAGCGGTTGCCGTCGGTCGAGCCGGGGCCCGCCCCGGTCAGTACACGTCGCGGGAGTAGCGCCTCTCCGCGGCGAGCTTCTTGACGTACGCGGCGGCGCGCTCCTCGTCCATCCCGCCGTGCGTGGCGACGATGTCCCGCAACGCCCTGTCGACGTCCTTCGCCATCCGGGTCGCGTCCCCGCTAGACGTAGAAGTGCGCGCCGTCCTCCAGCCACGCCCACAGCCGGGCGCCGTGCTTGCGCATGCGGTCCTGCACGTAGACCTTGTGCCGCTGGTCGCGGGAGAACGCGACGTCGAGGCGGCTCAGCGTGCGGTCGCGCTGCAGGCCGTCGAGCTCCTCGCGGTAGTAGAAGTCCGTCTCCCGGCGCTGCTCGCCGAAGAACAGCCAGTTGCGGCCCCGGTGACCGCGGGCGCGGCGGTCGTCGAGGAAACCGAGGAACGGCGCGACGCCGGTGCCCGGACCCACCATGATCATCGGGGCCGACGGGTCCGTGGGGGGGCCGGAACGTCGGCGCGGCCCTCACGGATACCGCGGTCGGCCGGGCGTCCACCGCGTCGGCCAGGAACGTCGAGCAGACACCGCGGCGCCGCGGCGACCCGGGTCAGCGACACCGCGCACGCCTTCAGTTCGGGCTGGAACGACAGCGGATCCACCGCGTCGTTCGTGACCGCGTTGACCGCCAGGTGTTCGCCGAACAGGTCGTTCCAGTGGAACGGCGCGAAGCAGTTCCCCGGCCGCACCCGCTCGCTCAGGACGGCGGGCAGCACCGCGCGGCCGCGTCGGGAGGCGATCGCGACCGAGTCCCCCTCGCCGATCCCGTGCGCCTCGGCGTCCACGGGATGGATCTCGACGAACGGCCCCGGGTCGAGCGTGTTCAGCTTCGCCACCATGCCGGTCTTGGTCAGCGTGTGCCACTGGTGCTGCAGCCGGCCGGTGTTGAGTTCAGGTAGCGGGCGGGGTTGCGGTCCGCGGAGCCCGGCGCAGCGGGCCACTGCACGGGGGCGTCGCGCAGCCGCTCGTAGGTGACGCCGCGCAGGTCGTAGCCGGTCCCGGGGTTCCAGGCCTGCTTGATCTCCTCGAACACCTCCTCGGCGGAGGTGTAGGGGAACGCGTCCGCGTAGCCCATCTCGCAGGCGACGCGGGCGATGATCTGCCAGTCCGGCAGCGCGTCGCCGGGCGCCGGGACGGCGGGCTGCAGGAGCGTCAGGTTCCGCTCCGAGTTGATCATCACCCCTTCGGTTTCGGCCCACATCGAGGCGGGGAGCACGACGTCGGCGTAGGCGTTGGGGGGAGCCGGACTACGACACAAGTTCCTGCGCCGCCGCCGCATCGCCTGACCCGGCGCAGTCCGCACGACCGGCACTACCGAGGACGCACGCCCCTCGGAGTGCCGGCCGTCGTCGCACACAGGGAGGGAACACGCGGTTGCGTCACATAGTTGCCCTTATCATCTGCGGATGCGGTCGAATGTGTCCCTGATATGTGCAGGTGCGGGGGCGCAACCGGCTCCCCGGGACCGACGAAGCGTGGAGGACTACCGATGAGACGTCTCGTGGCCGCAGCCGTGGCCGGTCTGGCCGTGCTGACGGTGAGCGCGTGCGGCGGGGGTTCGAACACCGGGGCGGGCGCGCCGTCCGCCGCCCCGCCGGCCAAGACCCTGACCGTCTTCGCGGCGGCGTCGCTGACCGAGACCTTCACCGCGATCGAGAAGCAGTTCGAGAGGGACAACCCCGGCGTCGACGTGAAGCTGAACTACGCAGGCTCCTCGGACCTCGCCCAGCAGATCGTCAACGGCGCCCCGGCGGACGTGTTCGCCGCCGCCAGCGACGCGACCATGAAGACCGTGACGGACGCGGGCCTCACCGCCGCGCCGCCGGCCGTCTTCGCGACGAACGTCCTGCAGATCGCCACCGCCCCGGGCAACCCGAAGGCCGTCGCGGGCTTCGCCGACCTGGCGAAGCCGGACCTCAAGGTCGTCGTCTGCGCACCCCAGGTGCCGTGCGGCGCGGCCGAGCAGAAGCTCGTGGGGTCCACCGGGGTCGCGATCACCCCGGTCAGCGAGGAGCCGGACGTCAAGTCGGTGCTGAGCAAGGTGTCCTCGGGCAACGCCGATGCCGGGCTGGTCTACGTCACGGACGTGACCGCGGCCAGGGGGACCGTGCAGGGCGTCAGCTTCCCGGAGGCGGCGAGCGCCGCGACGAGCTACCCGATCGCCGTCACGAAGGACGCGGCGCAGCGCGAGCTCGCGCAGAGATGGGTGGACGCGGTGACCGGCGACGTCGGCAGGAAGGCGCTGGAGGCGGCCGGCTTCGGCGTGCCCGCCTGAGTATTCCCGCGACCGCGTACCGGGTTCCCCTTCTGACGAAGCCGGTGCGCGGTCGTCGGCGGGGGGTAAGCCGGAGGCATGAGTGCGAAGACCTGGTTCATCACCGGTGCCTCCCGCGGCTTCGGCCGCGAGTGGGCGATCGCCGCGCTGGAGCGGGGCGACTCGGTCGCCGCGACCGCGCGGGACACCGCGACCCTCGACGACCTCGTGGAGCGCTTCGGGGAGCGCCTCCTGCCCCTGAAGCTGGACGTCACCGACCGCGAGGCGGACTTCGCGGCCGTCAAGCAGGCGCACGACCACTTCGGACGGCTGGACGTCGTCGTCAACAACGCCGGGTACGGGCACTTCGGGCTGGTCGAGGAGATCAGCGAGGCCGAGGCCCGGGACCAGATGGAGACCAACCTGTTCGGGGCCCTGTGGGTCACCCAGGCGGCGCTGCCGTTCCTGCGCGAGCAGGGTTCCGGGCACATCCTGCAGGTGTCCTCGATCGGCGGGATCAGCGCGTTCCCGCTGGTCGGGATGTACCACGCGTCGAAGTGGGCGCTCGAGGGGATCAGCCAGTCCCTCGCCCAGGAGGTTGCCGGGTTCGGCATCAAGGTCACGCTGATCGAGCCGGGCGGGTTCTCCACGGACTGGGGCGGCTCGTCGGCCCGGCACTCCGAGCCGCTCCCGGCCTACGACGAGTTCCGCGCCCAGGCCCAGAAGCAGCGTGAGCAGCGGGTCTCGGCGCCGGGGGATCCCGCGGCCAGCGCGGCCGCCGTCCTGCGGATCGTCGATGCGGCGGAGCCGCCGCTGCGCGTCTTCTTCGGCGAAGCCCCGCTCGCGATCGCGACCGAGGACTACGAGTCCCGCCTCGCCACCTGGCGGCAGTGGGAGGACGTCGCCAAGCTCGCCCAGGGGTGATGCGCCGAAGGCGCCCGTGCGCGGAAGCCGTTGCCAGGGCGACGTCTTCCGCGCACGAGCGCGTCAGCGCGAGAGGGTCAGCAGCTGCTCGTAGAAGCCGCCGATCTGCCGCTCCCGGTCCACCAGGTGGACCTCGAGGATCCAGTGGCACGTCCGGCCGGACGGGTCCGTGCGCCGCATCGGGTGGTCGCTGCCGGGCGCGATGTAGCTCTCGATCCGTTCGCCGTCGATCCACTCGTGCGGGAACTCGCCGACCAGGTGGCCGCTGTGCGCGCCGCCGAACTCCCAGCCCGCCTGCTCGGCCAGGCCCACGACGTGCGCGTACAGCTGCGCCCCGCTGATGTCCGGGTGCGCCTCGAAGTGGGCGCGGCCGGCGTCGAAGATCCTGGGCAGATCGTCGCGCAGGCGCAGCTTCACCGGGTCGTCCCCGAGCACGAAGGTGCGGCCGAAGTCCGCCTCCCACTCGGCGAAGATCGGCCCGAAGTCCAGGAAGACGATGTCGTCCGCCTCGATCGTGCGGTCCGGCGGGTTCTCCTTGTACGGCTTCAGGGTGTTCGGCCCGGAGCGGACGACCCGCTTGTGCCAGTGCTTGTCCGTACCGAAGAGCTCCGCGCCGAGGTCACGGACCCGGTCGCTGAGCTCCTTCTCCGACTCGCCCGGCGCGATCAGGCCGCGCCGCGCGACCTCCTCGAACAGGCCGACGGCCTTGCGCTCGGCCTCCACGAGGCTGCGCGCCCGCACTTCCTCGTCGACCGTGACCTTCTTGTCGACTGCGCCCATGGTGATCCCGCCCCTCCGGCCCGGCCCACCATTGCGCCGAGCCCTAGTCCGCGCCGTCGATCCACACCGTCTTGGCATTGCAGAACGACCGCGGGCCGAAGTCCGCCAGCTCCCGACCGTAGCCGGAGTTCTTCACTCCGCCGAACGGAACCTCGGGCGTCGACTCGGTGACCCGGTTGACGTAGATCATCCCGGTCTCGATCTCGGTGACGAACCGCTCCTGTTCGGCCGGGTCGCGGGTCCAGGCGCTCCCGCCGAGCCCGAAGTCCGAGTCGTTGGCGATCCGGATCGCGTCCTCGACGTCGCGGGCCCGCCAGACCAGCGCGACCGGGCCGAAGAACTCCTCGCGGTGCCCGGGCGAGCCCTCCGGGATGTCCGTGAGCAGCGTCGGCGGGTAGAAGTTGCCGGGCCCACCCGACGGCTTCCCGCCGGTCAGCAGCCGGGCCCCGGCCGCGACCGTGTCCTGGACCTGCTTGTCGAGCGTCTTGACGGCGTCCGGGCTCGACAGCGGGCCCATGTCCGTCGACTCGTCCCGCGGGTCCCCCAGCTTCAAGGCCTCCAGCTTCGCGACCATCCGCCGGACGAACTCGTCCGCGACCTGCTCGTGCACGATGAACCGCTTCGCGTTGATGCAGGACTGGCCGTTGTTCAGGGTGCGCGAGGCGACGGCGTTGTCGACGGCGACGTCGAGGTCGACGGACGGCATGACGACGAACGGGTCGCTCCCGCCGAGCTCCAGCACGCTCGGCTTGATGTTCCGTCCGGCGGCGGACGCGACCTCGCGGCCCGCCCCCTCGCTGCCGGTCAGCGTCACGGCCCGCACCCGCACGTCGTCGAGGATCCCCTCGACCGCGGCGGAGGGGACGAGCAGCGTCTGGAAGGCGCCCTCGGGGAACCCGGCCCGCCGCAGGACGTCCTCGATGGCCAGGGCGCACTGCGGGACGTTCGACGCGTGCTTGAGCAGCCCGACGTTGCCGGCCATCAGTGCGGGAGCCGCGAACCGGAACACCTGCCAGTACGGGAAGTTCCACGGCATGATCGCCAGCACCGGTCCGAGCGGCTCGTACCGGGTGAACACCCGGGCACCCTCGACGTCGCGCGGCTGGTCCGCGAGGATCCCCTCGGCGTGGTCGGCGTACCAGCGGCAGCCCTTCGCGCATTTGTGGATCTCCGCGATCGCGGAGGCGAGGGTCTTACCCATCTCCAGCGTCGCGAGCCCGCCGAGTTCCTCGGCCTCGTCGTCCAGGATCTCCGCCGCGCGCCGCAACCAGCCCGAGCGCTGGGCGAACGTCGTGGTCCGGTACGTCCGGAACACCTCCGCCGCGGTCTGCAGCTTCTGCTCCAGCTGCGCGTCCGTCAGCGCGTCGAAGGTCCTGATCGTCTCCCCGGTGGCGGGGTTCGTCGTCGCAATTGCCACGCCTGTCGGCTACCCCGGGCCGCCCGCGCGCAACCGTGTGAGGATCGGGGGATGGATCCGCAGCCGAGGGTGGCGGTGGTCGGCGCCGGGATCGTCGGCCTCTGCACGGCGTACGCGCTCGTGGAGCGGGGCGTGCCGGTCCGTGTGTACGAGCAGGGGGTGCCGGGCAACGGGCAGTCCGGCGGCCAGGGTCGGATCTTCCGGCACGCGCACGTCGATCCGCGGCTCGTGGCGGACGCGCAGGACAGCCGGGCGATCTACACGGAGTGGGGTCAGCGGCTCGGCGTCGAACTGGTGTCCGGGGACGGCGCGCTGGCGATCGGCCCGGCCGTGGAGGCGCACCTGCCGCGGCTGCGGCGCGCCGGGGTTCCCGCGCGCCGCGTCGGCGCCGCCGAGCTCGCCGAGCTGTTGCCCCCGCTCGCCGGCTTCGACGGACCCGCGATGCTCGACGAGCGGGGCGGCTCGATCCGTACGGCCGTGGCGGTCCGCGTGCTGTCGGAGGCGTTGGGTGAGCGGCTCGTCGCCGACGAGGTCCTGACGGTGCGCCCGACCGATGCCGGCGACGTCGAGGTGCGCAGCGGCGGGCGCACGGACCGCTACGAGCGCGTCGTCGTGTGCGCCGGCCGGGGCACCGCAGGGCTCGCCCGCGACCTCGGCCTGTCGCTCCCGATCCGGCACGGCGCCCACGTGCGGCTGACCTTCGCCGTGCGCGACGGCCCGGCGCCGAACCTCGCCACCCTCCAGGACTCCAGCGGGGACTTCGGGGAGACGGGCGCCTACGCCTCGGCGATCCCCGGCAACACCGCGTACGGGGTGGGCCTGAGCGAGTCCTGCGTGGCGCGGGAGGACGGCAGCCTGCTGGACCCGCCGGCGCTCGCGGACCTCGCGGACCGGACCGTCGACTACGTCCGGAAGGCATTGCCGGGGCTGGCTCCCGAACCCTTCGAGGTCCGGCACTGCCGGGTCACCGAACTCCCGTGGGGCTCGGACGGGATCGCGGTCTGGGAGCGGGAGGGGGTGCTGTTCCCGGCCGGGCACAACCTGTACAAGCAGGCCCCGGGCCTGGGCCGGAAGCTGGCGGCCGCGGCGGACGGCGGGGAGCTGCCGCAAGCGCTGCGGCCGGAGGCAGAACTCGGCGCGGCGTAGTTCACGCCGCGCGCCCACGGGGTACCCGTACCCCATGAGCAGCAGGCGTGAGGCACGGGTCAGCGAACGGTCCGTTCCCGGCATCGGGGGACCAGGTTCCGTCGAGAGCGCCCCGGACGGGCAGAGCGCGTTGCGCCTGCACGCCGGCATCGCCACCATCGCGACCATCCTGTGCGCGTTCGTCACCGGGATCTTCGTCTGGCTGGGCGCGATAGTACCGGCGATCGTGTTCGGCGTGATCGCGCTCGGCTGCCTCGGGATCCTCGCCTGGGCGATCACGCGGCGGCGCAGGGCCGCGCCGCGTCCCTGAGGGCGTATCTGATGGATCTCCAGCCGGCCCGCCACGCCCTGGGCGTGGGCCGGTCCGGCGCCGGGTAGGCGGTGAGCATGAAGGCTGTCACCTACACCCGAACCGGGCCTGCCCGGGACGTCCTGCAGCTCACCGAGGTCGAGCGGCCGGAGCCCGAAGCGGGGGAGGTACGCGTCCGGATCCGGGTCTCCGCTGTCAACCCGACGGACGTGAAGACCCGCTCCGGCGCCACCCCCGTCCCTTCCGCGGCATCCGCATCCCGCACCAGGACGGCGTCGGCGAGATCGACGCCGTCGGCGACGGCGTGGACGAGAACCGCGTCGGCCAGCGGGTCTGGGTCTGGCTCGCCTCACCCGGCGGACCCGGGCGCCCCGAGGTCACGGAGTGGGGGACCGCGGCCGAGTGGACCGTCGTCCCGGAGTCGCAGGCCGTCCCGCTGCCCGAGTCCGCGTCCGACGAGCTCGGTGCCTGCCTGGGCGTGCCGGGCCTGACGGCGTACCACTGCCTGTTCGCCGGCGGCTCGATCGCGGAGAGCACCGTGCTGGTGGCGGGCGGCGCCGGGGCGGTGGGGCACTTCGCGGTCGAGCTCGCGAGCTGGGCCGGGGCGACGGTCATCGCGACGGTCAGCGGCCCGGAGAAGGCCGGACGGGCGCGCAAGTCCGGGGCCGACCAGGTCGTCAACTACCGGGAGCCGGACGCCGCCGACCAGATCAAGACGATGGCGCCGGCGGGGATCGACCGGATCGTCGAGGTCGCGCTCACCCACAACCTGGCCCTGGATCTCGAGGTCGCCGGGCCCGGGGCGACGATCGTGACCTACGCCGCCGGTCCCGAGGACCCCACGATCCCGGTGCGCTCCTGCATGAGCAAGAACCTGACGCTCGCGTTCGTGCTGCTCTACGGCGTGCCGCGGGAGGAGCTGCGGCGGGCCGCGGTCGACCTGACGGTGGCGGTGTCCGAGGGTGCGCTCACCGCGCTCCCGGTGCACCGCTTCCCGCTCGAGGATGTCGCGGCCGCGCACGAGGCCGTCGAGGCGGGCGTCAACGGGAAGGTTCTCGTCGACGTCCCGTGATCAGCGGCGGCGGCGGCCGCGCAGCACGAGGAGACCCAGGACGGCACCGATCGCGGCCATGACCGCGAGCAGGGGCCGGCGGTCCGGCTCGGCGCCGATCGCCTTGACCTTCTGCACCGCGGTCCGGCCCTGGACCCGGGCCTGTTCGAGCACCTCGGTGCCCTTTGCCCGCGCCTCCTCCACGACGCGGCGGGTCTCGGCCTTCGCCCGGGCCGGGACGTCGACGCGTTCGGCCAGCTCGGCCACGGTCTCGCCCAGCTGCTCGCGCTCGACGGCGATCCGGGTCCGCAGTTCCTCGGTCGACGCCGGTTCGTTCGCGGGCTCGGTCATCGGCGCACCTCCTCCTTCAGGACGCGGACGTCCTCGCGGGTGCTGTTGATCGCCTGCTCCGGCTTCGGCGGGGTCGCGTGGCTGATCTGGCTCTTCGCGACCAGGGCCAGGATGCCGCCGACGACCAGTAGCACCGCGCCGACGATCAACGCGGCGGCCCACACGGGCAGGACGAGCGCGAGCGCGGCGATCGCGGCGGCGATGAAGGCGAGCCCACCGCCGAGCGCGAAGAGCGTCCCGGCGCCGGCCAGCCCGGCGCCGATCCCGATCGCCTTGCCCTTGGCGGTCATCTCCGCCTTGGCGAGCGCCATCTCGTCGCTGACGAGCGTGCGGGTCTGCTCCGAGAGCCTGCGGACGAGCTCCGCGGTGGAGACGTCGGGCGGTGACGAAGTCTGTGCGGGATCGGTCATGCCGGTCAATACCCGCACCACGCACGGCTAATCGCCCTCGGTCCCAGGGTCTGTCCTGCGGATCTGCAGCCGGCGTACGCCGCCCCGGGCGGCCCCCGCGGCGTTCTCGTCGGCGCCGATCCGACCCCGGGACCGGTCCCTCCTCGACCTTGCGGGCCATCCGAACGCCACACGCTCGGCATGGATCCGTAGGACGGACCCTGGTGCGGTGACCGGACTAGGGCGTGTCCTGTAAGTCCTGGCGGAGCCAGAGGATCGTGGCGGCGATGGTGATCTCGGCTCGGAAGTATGCGGCGCGCTTGGCGTAGCGGGTGGCCAGGTCGCGGAACTGTTTGAGCCGGTTGAAGCAGCGCTCGACGACGTTGCGGCCGGCGTAGACGACCGGGTCGAAGGCTGGTGGGCGCCCGCCCCGGGCGCCCTTGGCGTGGCGGCGGGCGATCTGGTCGTCGCGTTCGGGGCTGGTGAACGCGATACCGCGGCGGCGCATCGCTGCGCGGGTCGAGGGGTGGGAGTAGGCCTTGTCCGCCACGACTCGGTCCGGGCGCTTGCGCGGGCGGCCGGGCCCGTCGCGGCGCACGGAAATCTCGTCGAGCAGCGGTAACAGTTGTGGGTTGTCCCCGGCCTGGCCCGGGGTGAGCAGGACCGACATCGGCAGCCCGCGGCCGTCGACGGCGAGGTGGATCTTGCTGGTCAGCCCACCACGGGACCGGCCGAGGGCTTCGCCGTCGACGGCAAGGTCTTCGATCCAGGTCGAGGTGCAGCCCCCTTTTTCCGGGCACCGGCAGCGTGCTGGTGGGCCCGGACATGGGTGGAGTCGACGCTGATCGTCCACTCGACGGCGCCTACGGAATCGTCCTTGGTTACGGCCTCGTCGAGGATCCGGTCCCAGGTTCCGTCTGCGGTCCACCGGCGCAGCCGCTCATGGGCGGTCTTCCACGGCCCGTAGCGCTCGGGCAGATCCCGCCACGGCGCTCCGGTGCGGAGCTTCCACAGGATCGCGTTGATCACCTGGCGGTGGTCGCGCCAGTGGCGACCGTTTCCGGCCACCGCGGGCAGCAGCGGCTCGATCCGAGCCCACGCCTTGTCTGTCAGCTCGCCGCGACCGACCACCGGGACATGATCAATCAGGCCAGCTCAGATCCCTTACAGGACACGCCCTAGGCGGGCTGGGCCGGACGGACCGGCCGGTGGCGTCCGGTCGGCCAGGCAGGCTCACGGCAGCGCCCGGTCGGCGACGCGGGCTCGGGGGACGTCTGCAGCTTCGTGGCGACGGCGGCGACCCTCGCCCGACGGGACGGCCGCGGCGTGGCAGCGGGCCGGCCGTCCGCGCTGTGCGCCGGGGCGCCCGACGCGTTCCGCCGCGCGCGCACAGTCACGTGGACCGTGGCCGCGAGGGCGAGCGCCGCGGGCAGGACCGCGAGCGGGATCGGTGCCAGATACAGGGCGCCGAGCAGCGTCGACGGGACCAGCGCGAGCAACAGGCCGGTGCCGCCGACGATCATCAGAAGCCGCCGCAACCGGCCGGTCGGAGCGGTGACGGGACCCCACATACCGCTGTCGCCGGCGTCGGTGGCAGCCCGTCGCAGGCGGGCGCCCGTTCGCCGGGCGAGGGCCGGTTCCGATGTTTGCTCCATGATCGGACCTTTCGACGTCGCGACAAGAATTGATTACCCGTCGGGGACGCCGATGGGCACCGCGACACCTCACACGATCGGATGGGATCCGCGATCACGCGTCCTCGTCGATGGACGTAGCCGCCGTGCGGGACGCGGGACGCATGCGGGCCTGCCGGACACCTTGGCCGCCCGCGTGGACGCGGAAGCTCGGGTCCGACCGGGATGCCTCAGTGCGACCCCATCTCGCGTCGGGCGCGGCGACGTTCACACAGCGGCAGCACACCCCAGAACGCCACGAAGACCACGAGTACGACTGCGGCGGCGATGATCCCGGTCGTCAGCCCGGCCACAGTGTCGAAGATCAGCAGGACGACGCCCGTGACGGCCAGCGCCAGCATCGTCAGCCCCGCCACCGCGAGCTGCTGGCCCAGGGCGACGAGCGTGCGTCGGGCGTGGAGGCGGAACAGCGCCCGGTGCGCGGCGACCGGCGCGACCAGCAGCGCTGTGGCCGCGACCGACAACGCCACCGTGACCAGGTAGAGCGTCCGCTGGAAGTCGCTGAGCGTGCTGAACCGCTGCTGGAACGGCACGGTCAGCAACAGACCGGTGAGCAGTTGGACGCCCGTCTGCACCACCCGGAGCTCCTGCAGCAGGTCCGACCAGTTGCGGTCCAGGCGTTCGGTCGGCGTCTCGTTGCGCTCCGTGCGGTTCCAGTCGGCGTCGGCCGCCCCACCGTCGTCGGACATGTCTTCTCCCGCCGCCGTGGCCCGGGGTGATTCTCCTGCGCGGCGGGACGGTGGGGGAAGGCCCTCCCGGTCCTTGCCCGCTCCCGTCGTCGGCACTCCCGTTGACACTCCGGAGGGCGAAGGGTTGAGTCGGACGGGTGTTCACGGGTGTCCGGCGTCTGCACGTCGACCTGCTCCGCGTCGCCGGCGCGCGCTGTCGCGGCTGAGCGAGCCGCCGTTTCGCGCCCGTCGGACGGGCCGCTCCCGTCCGGACCCCGGAGGAACCATGAACACACCGGTCCCGCTCTCCGTGCTCGACCTCTCGCCCGTGCCCGCCGGGGGCACCGCCGGGGACGCGCTGCGCAACACGATCGAGCTCGCCCAGGCCGCCGAACGCGCCGGCTACCACCGTTTCTGGGTCGCCGAGCACCACCTCAACACCGGCGTCGCGTCCTCCTCGACACCCGTCCTGGTCGCGTTGCTCGCGGCGGCCACCGAGCGGATCCGGGTCGGCTCGGGTGCGGTGCAGATCCCGAACACGTCACCGCTGCAGGTCGCCGAGCAGTTCGGGACCGTCGCGGCGCTGCACCCCGGCCGCGTCGACGTCGGCCTCGGCCGGTTCGACCTGCACCGGATCCTGCGGCTCATCGAGCGCGGCCGGGCGCCCGCGGGCGACCTCACGCCACCGCCCGAGGCCCGGACCGTCGACGGGCTCCTGCTCCCGTCGCCCAGCCGGTACGCCGGGGACCTGGCGCAGTTCGCGGCGCTCGGCGCGCTGCTCGGGTTCCGCGCGGAGGACCCGCGGCCGGACTACGCGGCGGCGGTCGCGGACGTCCTGTCCTACTTCGACGGGACGGCGGTGCGCCCGGACGGGGCGCCGCTGCACGTCCTCCCGGCCGAGGGCGCGGATGTCGAGATCGCCGTGCTGGGCTCGACCCCGGGCGTCAGCGCGGAGGTGGCAGGCGCGCACGGGCTGCCGTTCGCGGCGAGCTACCACCTCGTCCCGCACCTGGTGCTCGAGACGATCGACGCCTACCGCGCGGCGTTCCGGCCCGGCCGGGTCGCGCGGCCGTACGTGATCGTGTCGGCGGACGTCGTGGTGGCGGACGACGACGAGCGCGCCCGCGAGCTCGCCGCCCCCTACGCCCAGTGGGTACTGGACATCCGCGCGGGCCGCGGCGCCCGTCCGTACGTCACGCCCGCCCAGGCCCGCGCCCGCGCGTGGACGGCCGCGGAACGCGCGGGCGTCGCGGACCGGGTGGAGACCCAGTTCGTCGGGTCCCCCGCGACCGTCACCGAGAAGCTCGCGGCGCTCGCCCGCGTCACCGGCGCGGACGAGCTGCTGATCACCACCATCACCACCGACCACGCCGACCGGCTCCGCAGCCACGACCTCCTGGCCAAATCCTGGCTGTGAGCGCGCAGCCTCGCTAGAACGAGGCTGCCCGCGCACAACCCCTTCTGAACAGGGAGAACTCCTATGACGACCACCGAGCACACGCTCGTCGCGGACTGGGTGTCCTGGCACGCCGAGCGCGAGGAGCTGCTCCGCGAGCCGCACGGCTGGCTCAGCCTCACCGGGCTGTACTGGCTGGACACGTCCCCCGCCCAGTACCCGGACCTCCCCGGCACCTGGCGCGCGGACGGCACGGGCGGCGTCGAGATCACCGCCGCCGCGGCCGACGGGCTCGAGGTCGACGGGAGCGCCGTCGACGGGACCGTGCGGGTCGAGCCCGTCGACGGCCTGCCCGGCGCGCTCGTCACGGTGCACGCCCGCAACGGCGCTCCCCGCCGGGCACAGGACCGGAAGGTGGAGGTCATCCGCCGCACGGACACCTACGCCCTGCGCGTGCGGGACCCGGAGGCGATCACCCGGACGGCGTTCGACGGCGTCCCGGCCTACCCGGTCGAGGAGCGCTGGGTGACGACCGGCCGGTTCGAGGCGTACCCGGAGCCGACGCCGATCACGGTGGGCGCCGTGGTCGAGGGGCTGAACCACTACTTCACCGCGGTCGGCGAGGTGACCTTCTCCCTCGGCGGCGCCGACCAGCGGCTGGTCGCCCTGCCCGGCAAGACCGGCGGCCTGTCGCTGCACTTCCGGGACGGGACGTCCGGCCGCGGCACCTACGGCGGCGGCCGCATCCTGGCCGTCGGGGACCCGGCGGAGGACGGCACGGTGACCGTCGACCTCAACCGGACCGTCAACCTGCCCTGCGCCTTCACCGCCCACGCCACCTGCCCGCTGCCGCCGGCGGGCAACACGGTCACGGTGCCCGTCGAGGCGGGGGAGAGGACGCCGCCGCGCCCGGACCTCGCCTGATCATGAACCTGGGAGCAGCACGACCTTCCCGCCCGGGTGCCCGCCCTGCACCAGCCTGACGGCGTCCGCGGCCGCGGTCAGCGGGAACGTCGCGGAGACGGGGATCGTCAGGTCTCCGGAGGCCGCCGCCGGGAGCAGCCGCCGCCAGGCGTCGCGGCGGATCTCGGTGCCCGGGTCGGCCCCCGGTGCGCCGCCGAGGATCCGGATGCCGGTGTCCGCCCGCCCGAACGCGGCGATCGTCGCGATCCGCCTGCGGTCCTCGACCAGCTCCAGCGACACGTCGACGGCCTCGTCGGTGCCGACGGTGTCCACCGCCGCGTCGACGCGGGCGGGGGCGGCTGCGCGGACACGGTCCGCCAGTCCCGGCCCATACGCCACGGGGATCGCGCCGTAGCCGCGGAGCACATCGTGCTGCCGCTCGCTCGCCGTGGCGATCACGGTCGCCCCGGCCTCGACGGCGAGCTGCACGGCGATCTGCCCGACGCTGCCGGACCCGCCGTGGATCAGCACGGTGTCGCCCTGCGCCACGCCGACGACGGCGAGCGCGTGCACGGCCGTCGCCCCGGCCAGGAGGGCGCCGGAGGCCTCCGCCCATGGCACCTCCGCCGGCTTCGGCACGACGGTCGACGCGGGCACGGTCACCGCGTCCGCGAAGGCGCCGGTGACGGGGTAGACCACCACCTCGTCCCCCACGGCGACCGGCCCGGCCGGCCCCTCGGCGTCGTCGCCGACCGCGGTGACCACGCCGGCGAGCTCGCTCCCGACCGGCTGGGGCAGCGTCGAGGGATCCGCGCCCATGGCGCCGCTGAACCTCTTGAAGTCGATCGGGTTGATCGCCGCGGCCCGGACCTGGACGGTCACCTCGCCCGCACCGGGGGCGGGGACGTCGGCGGGGACGATGGACAGGACCTCGGGCCCGCCGAAGGCGGTGGCCACGACCTTGGTTGCCATGCCGTGGACAACCACCCGGGGCGCGGGCTGATTCCGGCCGCCGGCTGCCGCACGAGCGGCGCTCTCGTGCGGATCCAGGGCGCGAAAGTGCCGCTCGTGCCGGCGGCGGCGGGCCGGGGGGTGCCGGTGAACACCAGCTCGTCGGGCCGCTCGCACGGGTCGCTCCCATTCACGACGAAACAATGTCCGGACCTCTGTCCGGTCTTTCGGGAAATCGGTTCCAAGAATCGGGAAAAACTGCGGAAAAGAGCTGTCCGACACGGTTGTGATTTGCGTCTTTCACGCTGATGGGTGAGGAAGGGGCGGAACGGGAACCTGTCCGATTCATGCCGATAAGCCCGCTTCGGAGCGTCTTGGGGGCTCTCCCGCTTCCCGGTCGCCCCGCTGCATCACATGCCGCCGCTGCACCCTTCCGGGGGGTCGATTGACGCCCGAACCGAGTAACTGTCAGAGTCAGCGGCATGCACACGTCCCGCCTGCTGGCCTGTCGACGCCACGTCGACCTGCGCCGCCAGGCGAGCGCGCTGTGTTCGCGGTCGATCTGACCCAGCCTGGACCGGTCACCCCTGTCCCGGTCACCCCTGTTCCGGCCGGCCCGACCCTGGCGATTCGGTGAGTCGCGAGTCCGGCCGGTCGACGTGATCCCGCCCGGATAGCTCCGCGCGGCCGTCGAGGGGCCGCCGGCCGTCCCCCGCGCCCATTCCCCGTGCCCGGGGCGGTCGGCCCGCCCGCCTTTTCCGAACGCATTCCGCCGTGCCCGGCGGGGGGTTCCTCCTGTACGGAGAAGCGCCTCGATCCCTCCTCCGGCGGGCTGCCGGAACCGCTCCCCAGAAGAAGGAAGAAGAGAAGATGCGTTCCCCGATCCGATTCCGCGCTGTGCGCGCGGCCGCCGGCGGCGCGGTGCTGGCCGGTGTGGCCGTGCTGGCCGCCGGTGCTCCCGCGCTGGCGGCGACCCCCGAGGTCCCGACGGCCGGGCTGCCGCTCCCCGCGCTGCCCACCTCCCCGGCCGAGGACCCCGCAGACGGCCCCGCTCCGGCCCCGACCGCGCCGTACGTCGAGCCGTCGTACACCGCGTTTGACACCGGGGACCTGCTGAACCAGCTGCGGGACCTCACCCCGGCGGGCGTGCCCGTCGCAGGGCTGGTCCAGTCCGCGGTCGGTACCACCAAGATCATCCCGAGTTGAGGCGACGATGCGGACATCCAAGCCGGGGCGCAAGGCAGCCCTCGGACTGCTCGCCGTCGGGATCGTCGTCGGCGTCACGACGGTGCCCGGCACCGGGAACGCCTACGCGGACATCGCGATCCAGCGCTCGGACATCACCGGCGCCGACGGCAGGAACTACTGGGTCGAGAACCACGTCGACCGGGCGGCGGTGCAGGAGGCCCAGGCCGCGAACGGCGGCAGGCGGCCCGAGTACCTCGTCGTCTGGGCCGGTGACGAGAACGTCGCGGACACCGTGGTGTCGGACGTGAAGGGGCTGCCCGGCTCGCTGTCGAACACCGTGGACAAGGTGCGCAACGACCTCCCCGGGCCGGACTTCATGGCCGTCATCGACGCCACCAAGGGCTCGCCGACGTACGGCAAGGTCGTCAACACCGCTACGGTCGGCCCCCTGGTCGAGAACGAGCCGCACCACACGCAGTACGCGTGGCACAAGGGCGACAAGATCTTCGCCGGTGGCCTGTTCAGCGCTGCGACGTACGTCTTCGACGTGAAGAACCTGCCCGACCTGACGCTGTCGGGGATCAGCCTGCCCACCCAGACGCTCTGCGGCTCCGTGCCCGACGCGTACTGGGTGATGAAGGACGGCACGGCGTACGGCACCTACATGGGCGGTCCGGTCGTCCCGGGGCCCTGCACGTACTCCAACGGCGAGGTGCGGACGGGCAACGGCTTCGCCGGCACCCCCGGCGAGGTCGTGCGCCTGGGGGAGGACGGGAAGAACCTCGCCGAGGCCCCCGCCGCGACGACCACGCCCGAGGATCCCACGCAGTGCCTGAACATGCCGGCGCTCTCGCAGCCCAGCTGCGCGAACCCGCACGGCATCCAGGTCCGCGAGGACCTGAACGCGATGGTCACCAGTGACTACGCCGAGCCGCGGACGATCATCCTCGACCCGGTCAGGTCCCCGTCGCCGTACCTGCGCCGCCCGACCGTGCGGACCTGGGACATCAGCGATCGGAACCACCCGAAGGTCAAGGCCGTCTCCTACCTGCCGACGGGCCCGCGCTCGACCGCCACGGACCCGCTGCACACCGAGAACCGCGCGGTGATGGAGACGACCGTGACGAACCTGCCCGGGCACAGGGGCGCGTTCGCGATGACCATGCAGGGCGGCGCCATCTTCTACACGCCGGACATCACGGCGGAGAACCCGGTGTGGCGCGAGGTCTTCGACAACACCGCCGCCGGCGACCTGGTCGACCCGGGCTCCAGGAACTTCGGCCCGAGCGACAACGGCGGGTGGCTGCAGACCAGCCCGGACGACCGGACGCTGTACCACGCGGTGATGGGTCGCAAGGCCGGGACGTTCGGCAAGGACGACCCGGGCGCGTCCGGCGGCGTGTTCGCGCTGGACATCTCGAAGCTGGTCGACGCCGGCGACGGCTACGCCTGCTCCGTCGACACCACCGAGGAGATCACCGCCGGTGGCGCCGAGGCGGACTGCCCGACGGTCCGCGGCGCGGTCCCGATCAACGAGGGTACGTCCGCGGGCGGCCCGCACTGGGGCACGCTGGACAACCTCACGCTCGGCGACGGCGGCTTCTACCACGAGACGGACCAGCCGCGGCGGCTCGCGACCGCGGACTACTTCGTCGCGCGCACGGGCCTCGACGGCGACCATCGCGTCTGCCTCGTGGACATCGCCCCCGACGGGGCGTTGACCCTCGACCAGGGCTTCACCGACGAGGTATCCGGCAACACCTGCGTCAACTTCAACCGGAAGAGCTGGCCACACGGCTCCTTCGGCAACGCGAAGCCGCACTCAATGCTCTTCGTGACGGCTGATGCCGACGTCAAGGACTGACCGGTCCCGGGGGCGCCGCGTCGCGTGGCGCCCCCGGGCGGCCGCGGTCGCCCCGGTCGTCCTCGCCGCCCTGCTGGGCGGCGAGGGCACCGCCGCGGCCGCCACCCCTGCCGACCTCCCCGCCGCGCGTGTGGCCGCGGCGCTCGGGGACCAGGTCGGCGCGGGAGCGGCGGCGCTGCGGGTGGTGCTGCTGGCGGCCACGGCGGTCCTCGCGGGGGTGGGTCTCGTGTGGGGCCTGCGCGGGGTGTCCCGGCGCGGGGGCCCGGAGCGGCCCGCGCGGAGTCTCCTGGTGACCGGCTGGGCGGCGGCCGCGGTCGTGACGGTCGCGGCGGAGGTCGCGCACCTGACCGGCTCGGTCGAGGTGCTCGGCACGCTGGGCCACGTCCTGCTCGCGCTCCTGGTGCCGGCGTCCCTGTCGTCGCGCCGGGTGGCCGTGCCCGGCGCGCTGCTGACCGTGCTCCTCGCGGTGCAGCTCGGCTCGGCCCGCGCCGGCTGGGCGTTCGCCCTGGACGCCGTCTACGCGGTCGGTGCGGTGCTGCTCGCGGGGGCCACGGTGGTCGCGCTGGCGACGGATCCGGCGAGCGGGCCGCGGCGCGTGGCGCCGGGTCCTGCTTCCCGGGCGGCCGCCGGCGAGGCGCTCACGGCCCCGCTCCGGGGCGCCGCCGAGGGCGGCGAGAGGGATGCCCGGCCCGCCGCGGGCTCTCCGGCGGGCCGGGCACCCGTATCGCTCGCGATCGGGTCCGGGCTGGTCACCGCGCTCGCGGGGCTCGCCCAGCTCGTCGCGACGGGCCCGGTCACCGGCACCGAGCTCGTCGGGACCGGGTACGGGCTCGCCGGGCTCGCCGCGGTGCTCCTCCCGGCCGCTGCCGCGGTGGTCTGGGCCGTCGCGGCGCTGCCCGCCGGGCTGCCGCGGGCACGGGAGCTGCACCGGCTCGCGGGGATCGGGACGGTCGTCGGTGTCGCCGCGGCCGCGGTCCTGGCCGCCCTCCCCGCGCCGGGCCCCGCCGCCGTCGCCGGACAGCCGTTGCTGCGGGCGGTCGACCTGGCCGGTCAGCGGCTCGCGCTGCTCGTCACGCCGCTGCGGCCGGGTCCGAACCTGGTGCACGTCAGCGGCACCTACCCGGCCGAGGGCGACGCCGCGCCGGTCGCGACAGCGGCCCCGACGCACCACGGCCACGCCGGCACGGGCGTGCCCTCGGCCGCCGGGGTCACGGTCGGCGCCGGTGGGCAGGTCGTCCCCGTGACCTCCCGGCCGGGGGCGTCCGGTGGCTGGGCCGTCGTCGACCTCCCGGCCGGGGCCACGTCGCTCGCGGTGAGCGGCGGCGACGCGACGACGTCGGTAGCGATCGACGTCGGCGAAGGCCCTGCGGCACAACGGGACTCGCTGACCGGGCCGGACGGGCCGGAGTGTGCCGCGGCGGTGCTCGGTGGCCTGGTCGGTGACGGCACCAGTGACCTGGCCGCTCCCGGGTCCTGCCCCTCGGACGCGCTCGACCCGGCCGACGCAGGCGCGCTGACGATCCTGGTGCGGACCCTCGCCGAGCACGGCGTGCGCACCGCGACGCTCGCCGCCGACGGCTCCCCGCGCTCCGTCGCAGCCGCGGACCTGGTCCGCGCGGAGGGTGCGGCCCGCGGCGTCACCTTCGTCGAGGGACCGGACAAGGACAGCGCGCTGATCGTGCTGTCCGGGTGGGCGGCCGCGTCCGACACGCTGACCGGCGCGGGCCGGCGCGCGCTCGACACCGCCACCTACCTCGGCGGGACCTACCTCGCGCCCTGGCTGCTGACCGGGGGAGTGGTCACGGCGGCATCGTCGTCCGTGGTGCCGCTGACCTTCGGCCCGCAGGACGCCCCGCCCCAGCGGTACGCCGCCACGCTCGCCGCGACGTTCCCCGGCGACACGCCGTCGACCTCGGGTTACCTCGCCTGGGCGCGGGCGAGCGGCACGCCGCTCGACACCCGGCAGATCCTCTACGGCGCGGCCCCGGTGGACGTGCCGATGAGCGCCGGCCCCAGGGACGAGATGGGCGGCATGCACCACTCGTCGAACCCGGCGGCGTGGTTCCCGGGCGGCACCGTCGTCCCGATCAGCGCCCCGCTGGACCCGTCATGACAGAAACCAGGAGATCCGATGTCCGTACTGAGTGAACAGGCCGGCAACCCGCTGGTCCGCGTCCTGCGCGGGGTCTCGGCGCAGGAGCGCGCGGCGCACGCCCCCTCCGCGGGGAGGCTCCGCCGACGAAGTGGCGGGTCGTCGCCGTCGGGGTGCTGCTCGCCGCGCTGCTGCTCTGGGCGATCTCGCGCGTCGCGCCGGCCACGATGGTCGGGACGGGGGCGCTCGGGCTCGCGCTCGGGTTCACCCTGTTCCACTCCCGCTTCGGCTTCACCTCCGGCTGGCGGCAGCTCGTCGCGGTCGGGCAGGGTGCCGCGGTGCGGGCCCACATGCTGATGCTCGCCGTCGCGACGGTGCTGTTCTCGGTCCTGCTCGCCGGTGGGTTCAGCCTGGTGGGCGAGCCGAAGGCGCTCGTGTCGCCGATCGGGATCCAGCTCGTCGTCGGGGCGTTCCTGTTCGGGCTCGGGATGCAGGTCGGCGGCTCCTGCGCCTCGGGGACGCTCTTCGCGGTGGGCAGCGGGCAGAGCGCGGTCGTGCTGGCCCTGTTCGGGTTCGTCGTGGGGTCGGTCCTGGCCGCGCTGACCTACCCGTTCTGGTTCCAGACCCTGCCGGTCGGCCCGTCCGTCTCGCTCGCCGCGGTGCTCGGCTACCCCGGCGCGGTGGTCGTCTCGCTCGCGGCGATGGCGCTGGTCGTCGCGGTGACCCACGTGGTCGCGCGGCGGCGGAACCCGCCGCCCGTCGACCGCCCCCCGTCGGACCGCGGGGTCGCCCGGGTCCTGCGCGGCTCCTGGCCCCTGTGGGTGGGCGCGATCGCGCTCGCGGTGCTGAACGCCGCGGTGCTGTTCGTGTCCGGGCAGCCGTGGGGCGTGACGTCGGCCTTCGGCCTGTGGGGCGCGAAGATCCTGCAGGGCCTCGGCGCCGACCCGGCCGGCTGGGCCTTCTGGCAGGTGCCCGCCAACGCGAAGTCCCTCGCCGGGCCGGTCCTCGCGGACCGGGTCTCGGTGTTGGACTTCGGGATCATGGTCGGCGCGTTGATCGCGTCGGCCGTCGGCGGTGCGTTCGTGCTGCACCGGCGGATCCCGTGGAAGCTCGCGCTCGGCTCCGTCCTCGGCGGCATCGCCATGGGCTACGGCGCGCGCCTCGCAGGGGGCTGCAACATCGGCGCCTACTTCTCCGGCATCGCCTCGTTCAGCCTGCACGGCTGGATCTGGGCCGTGCTGGCCCTCGGCGGGACCTGGGTCGGGCTGCGGCTGCGGCCGCTGTTCGGGCTGACCAACCCCAAGCCCGCCGACTCGATCTGCTGACCGACCACGACCGAAGGAGAACCCCCATGAACAGGATCGCCACCCGGGCCGTCACCACCGTCCTCGGAGCCGGGGCACTGGCCGTCGCCGCGTCCGGCGTCGCGCACGCGGACGAGAGGCCGGCCGCAACGGACGCGGCCCACCAGCCGGAGGGGACCGGATCGGGCCTCACCGGCGGGCCGACCACGACCTGGGTGCTGCAGGACGTCGAGGTGCCCCTGGCGGACCCGACCCTGGGCGTCGGCACCCTCCTCCCGCCCGTCTTCAACCTCCTGGGAGGCGCGACCGGCTGACCCCCGTTGATCTCTGGCGAACGGCACTTTCGCTCACAGGTCTGAGCGAAGGTGCCGTTCGTGCGACGGGCCCGGGCCCCGGCCCCGTTCACCTCGGCCGGGTGCCGGTGTCGATCTCCAGCAGCACCCGGTCCACGGTCGTCAGGAGTGCGGCGTTGAGGCCCCACAGCACGTCCCGGCCCCGCGGGTCCGTGAGCAGCAGGTCCGCCACCTCGGTGCGGCGCGTGCGGAGCGCGTCGAGTGCGTCGTGCAGGTCGTTGCTGTCCGGCGCCCCCCGGGACTCGATCCCGCGGCGGATGAGCAACCCGTAGCTCCGGACGACGGCCGCGACCGCCCCCATCAGGGCCGAGGCGGTCAGCCGGACCTCCTCTGCGTACGCGGCGTCCTCGCGGATCCCGGTCTGCTCGCGGGTCGCGTCGTGCACCGCGCGCAACAGGGTCCGGACGGACACCGAGGCGTGCTCGAGGTTGTCCAGTCCCTCCCGCAGCGAGGCGCCGGGCTTGCGGGTGCCCAGCGCGCGCACGTTGAGCCGGCGGCTCTCCTCGGCCTGCGCGAGCGCCTTGTCGACCTGCGGCGCGTGCCGGTTGAGCCGGCGGGCGTCGTCGAGCCAGCGGGCCGTCGTCTCGACCTCGACCGGGCCCGCGGCCAGCCCGGCCGCCGCCTCCTCGAGCAGAGCGGCGATCCCGTCCGCGAACCTCTCGATCGCGAGCCCGGCGTTGCGGGTCTGCACGGCGGGCGGGAAGGCGACGTTGACCAGCACCCCCACCGCCGCCCCGATCAGCGTCTCCAGGGCACGGCCGACCCCCGTCACCTCCGCCCCCGCCGCGTAGCCGACACCGAGCACGAGCATCGCGCTGATCGGCACCTCGACCAGGTGCGGGCCGAGCCGCAGGATCTGCCCGACGATGATCGACGCCGCGACCAGCGCCCCGAGGCTCCACCAGGTCAGCCCCACGAACGACACGAAGAGCACCGCGAGCGCCACCCCGGACACCACGCTGAGCACCCGCTGCACGCCGTTGACCAGCGTGCTCGCCAGCGTCGCCTGCACGACGAGCAGTGCGGTCAGCGCGGCGATCAGCGGCGGCGGGTGGTCGAGCCCGAGCAGCTGGGCCACGAGGAACGCCGCGACCGAGGCGCCGGTGATCCGCCCGGCTCGGATCAGGGCCGAGCGGCCACGCTCGCGGACGCGGCGCAGCAGCTCGTCGCCGAACCTGCGCAGCTCCCGCGCCGCGTCATCCACCATCCGCCACCGCCCGTCTGCGCAGAGCGTGGGGCCACGCCCCCGGCGAGGCAAGCACCGACCGCCCGGCGCAGCGGCACTTGACTGTTTCTGAAACCGGTTTCATCCTATCGGGGACGTTCAGAGCCGACGGCGAGGAGGAGTCCCGTGTCGATCCGCGCCGTCGCCGCCCGGGCCGGCGTGTCGCCCGCGACGGTGTCCCGGGTCTTCACCCAGCCGGACGCCGTGGCCCTCGAGACCCGGCGCCGGGTCCTGGCCGTCGCGGACGAGCTGCACTACACCCCGCATCCCGTCGCCCGCTCGCTCGCCAGGGGCAGCACCGGGAACCTGGGGATCGTCGTGCCGGACATCGCGAACTCGTTCTCCGCCGTCGTCACCAAGGCGGTGCAGCAGGAGGCCGCGCGGGACGGCTACGCGCTCTTCGTCTCCGGTTCGGACGAGCTGGCCCGGGACGAGGAGCAGTGGGCGCGGGCGATGGCCCCGCAGGTCGACGGCCTGATGCTCGTCTCGCCGCTGATGTCCGACGACGCGCTGCGCGCCCTGGGGCCGACCCCCCTCGTCCTGTCCAACCGGCTGCTCGACGCGCTGCCCTCCGTCGTCACGGACGCGACCGAGGCCGTCGGGCACGCCGTCGAGCACCTCGCCGCGCTCGGCCACCGCGAGATCGTCTACCTCGCCGGACCGGAGGGCTTCGCGAACACGATGCGCGTGCGTGGCTACGACGGGGCCTGCCGGCGCCTGGGCCTGCGACCGCGCCGGCTCGGCCCGTTCAACGCCCGTTTCTCCGACGGCGTCCGGGCCGCGGACCTGGTCCTCGCCACCCCGGCCACCGCGGTCGTCGCCTACAACGACGAGGTGGCCGTCGGCGTGCTGAACCGGCTGGTGGACCGCGGCCTGCGGGTGCCGGACGACCTGAGCGTCGTCGGGGTCGACGACACCTCGCTCGCGGAGATGGTGACGCCGCGGCTCACCACCGTGCGCCTGCCCGCCGCCGAGTCCGGCCGCGCGGCCGTGCGGATGCTGCTCGATGTGATCGCGGGCCGGCCGGGCCCCGACGGGCCGCTGCTGCTGCAGGCCGAGCTGATCGTCCGATCGAGCACCGGACCGGTGCGGGTCCATGAGTGATCCCGGGTTCCGCCACGAGGGGGCCGAGCGCCGGTCCTGGATCCTGACCAAGCTGCGCTCACTCGGCTTCCTCTCGGTCGCGGACCTGGCGCGGGAAGCTCGGGGTCTCGCCGATGACCGTGCGCCGGGACCTGCACACGCTCGAGTCCACGGGGCAGGTGCGGATGGTGCACGGCGGCGCGGCTCTCACGCCGGGGGAGTTGCACACCCCGGCCTTCCCGGACGACGGCCACGCCGCGGGCCGCCGGCGCGTGGCGGAGCGCGCCGCGGGCTCGGTCGGGGACCGGGACACGATCGCCGTCGACGCGGGACCGACGGCCTACGCGCTCGCCGGTGCGCTCCCGCCGAGCTTCCGCGGATCGCTCATCACGCACTCGATGCCCGTGCTGACCCTGATGGACGGCCGGCGGCGCGGCTCGCGCACGGTCTCCCTCGGCGGCGAGTTGCTCGGGAACCGGCACGCCTTCGTCGGCCCGTACACCGAGGCCGCCCTGGACCGGCTCCGGGCACGCACGTTCTTCCTCTCGCCCTCCGCCGTCGACGCCCGCGGTGCCTACGCGCACTCTCCGGCCGAGGCGAGTGTGCAGCGGAAGCTGGCGGCCATCGCGGACGAGGTCGTCCTCGTCGCCACCGCGGACGTGTTCGCGGCCTCCGCGCCCGCCCGCATCACGGAGCTGGCGGGTCTCGACCGGGTGGTGACGGATCAGCACCCACCGGCGGCCGTCGCGGCAGTGCTGCGGGCGGCACAGGTGCCGATCGAAGTGGTCGGATGCGCCTGACCATCCATTCCCGACACATTCTCGTGGTGTTGTTCGAAAGGCGACACCAGTTGTTCGGTTCGGAACGCCCGGACAGGTTGACGCAGATCACACCCGCTGCTTAACCTCCTGCTCAGGCTGACGTCGGGTGCCCTGATCAGCGCAATTCACATTCATGTAATTGACGCAAGTCGAGGAGAAGAGGCGCCAATGACGGCGAGTCGATCGACCACATCGTCGAAGTCGCACAATCGGTTCCTGATAAAGCTGACGGTGATCTCCACGCTCGGGGGCCTCCTCTTCGGCTACGACACCGGCGTCATCTCCGGCGCCCTGCTCTACATGAAGACGGACCTGCAGCTCACCTCCTTCACCGAGGCGCTGGTCGTCAGCTCGCTGCTTTTCCCGGGGGCCGCGTTCGGCGCGCTGCTGGGCGGGCGGCTCTCGGACAAGCTCGGCCGCAAGGGCAGCCTGCTGGTCTGCGCCGGGCTGTTCCTCGTCGGCGCGATCACCTGCGCGGTGGCCCCGGGCGTCGCGATCATGACGACCGGTCGCGTCCTGCTGGGCTTCGGCGTCGGCGCGGCGGCCACCACGTGCCCGCTCTACCTGGCCGAGATGGCACCGGCCGACCGCCGCGGCCGGATGGTCACGATCAACGAGCTGATGATCGTCACGGGGCAGTTCCTGGCGTTCGCGATGAACGCGCTGCTGGACGCGTTGATCAAGGACCCGCACGTGTGGCGCTGGATGCTCGCGGTCGCGATCGTTCCGGCGGTCGCCCTGTTCGTCGGCATGTTCTTCCTGCCGGACTCGCCCCGCTGGTACGCCGTGCGCGGTCGGCTCGAGGACACGAAGCGCGTGCTCGAGCTGAGCAGAGAACCCTCCGAGGCCGCCGAGGAGTACCACGTCATCGCGGAGCACGCGAAGCGCGACCTGGCCGAGGACAAGGGCGCCGCGGTGCGCGACCTGCGGGCGTTCCCCTGGATGCGGCGGATCCTGTGGGTCGGCTGCGGGCTCGCCACCGTGCAACAGGCGACGGGCATCAACACGGTGAACTACTACGCGCCGACGATCCTCGAGTCGACGGGCCTGGGCGCCAGCGCATCGCTGATCCTGACGATCACGGTGGGCGTGGTGGCGATCATCGGCACCATCCTCGGGATCGTGCTGCTCGGCCACTTCAACCGCAGGCCGCTGCTGCTCACCGGGTTCACCGGCGTCGCCACCGGGCACGCGGTGCTCGGGCTGTCGTTCCTGCTGCCCGAGTCCGATGGGCGCAGCTACCTGATCCTCGCCGCGATGCTGATCGTCGTCTTCTTCGTGCAGACGTTCATCGGCACGCTCGTCTGGCTGCTGCTCTCCGAGATCTTCCCGATGACGATCCGCGGGTTCGCGATGGGGATCGCGGTCTTCGTGCTCTGGACGGTCAACGCGGCGATCTCGTTCGCCTTCCCGCCGCTGGTCGCGGCGCTCGGGGCGAGCGCCACCTTCGGGCTCTTCGCGGTCGTCAACGTGGGCTCGATCCTGTTCGTGCAGCGGTTCGCGCCGGAGACGCGCGGCCGGAGCCTGGAGGAGCTGGAGGACCAGTTCCGGGAGGGGAAGCAGGTCGTCCGGGCCGCGCCGGCCGCTGCGCCCGGCTCCTGACCCGGCTCGTCCCCACGAGCGGCACTCTCGCTCGGACCTACTGAACGAAAGTGCCGTTCGTGCGGGCGGAGACGGCCTCGGACGCTCTCGACTGGTAGGACGGAGACCGACGGAGTCGATCGATCCCCGGAGTACACGATGAGCGAGAGGTTCCTCCCACCGGACGGTGCCCCCGGCCCGAACGGCCTCGTGAGCGCCGGGTCGACCGGAGTCGGTCGGCTGGGGATCGGGCTGGCCGCGGTCGCCCGGCCCGCCTACATCACCGCCGGCCGCAACCGTGACCTCGGCGCGCACCGGAGCGTCGAGGACCTGCGGGCGCGCAGCCGGGCGGTGCTCGACGCCGCCTACGCGGCCGGGATCCGGTACGTCGACGTCGCCCGGTCCTACGGCCGCGCGGAGGAGTTCCTCGCCGGCTGGCTCGCCGCGCATCCGACGTTCGACGACGTGGTCGTCGGCTCCAAGTGGGGCTACCGGTACGTGGGGGAGTGGCGCCTCGACGCCGACGTGCACGAGATCAAGGACCACTCGCTCGCGGCGTTCGAGCGCCAGTCCGAGGAGTCGTTGGCGCTGCTCGGCGAATATCTGGCGATCTACCACGTGCACTCCGCGACGCTGGACACCGGCGTGCTCACCGACGTCGCGGTGCACGAGGCGATGGCCCGGCTGCGGGACAGCGGCACCCGGATCGGCATCTCCACCTCCGGACCCGCCCAGGCGGACGCGGTGCGGCGGGCCCTCGGGGTACAGGTCGGCGGCCTTCCGCTGTTCACGTCCTTCCAGGCCACCTGGAACGTGCTCGAACCCTCGGCCGGTCGCGCGCTGGCCGAGGCCGCGGCGACCGGCGCGGGCGTGATCGTCAAGGAGCCGGTGGCGAACGGGCGGCTGGCTCCCGGCGGGCAGGACGGGTCGCCGGGCGCGGCCCGCGCGGCCGAGCTCGCGGAGGGGCTCGGCGTCCCGGTGGACCAGCTCGCGATCGCCGCCGCCCTCGCGCAGCCGTGGGCGGGCCGGGTGCTCTCGGGCGCGGTCGACGGGGAGCAGCTGGCCAGCAACGTCGCCGCCGCCGCCCTGCAGATCCCGTCCGACGTCGCCCAAGAGCTCGCGGACCTGGCCGAGGACCCGGGGTCGTACTGGAAGGCCCGGTCCGCGCGCAGCTGGGCGTGAGCCGGCGGCCGACCGCGGGGCAGACACGCGGGGTGCGCCGCGCGGGGTGGTGCGGCGCGCGCATTGTGGTGCGACGCCCCCCGTCGACCGCGCGCGTGGTGACCGGACGGCGCGCGTGGCCGGATCGCGCGGCGCGGGAGACCGCGCCCGGGTGAGCGGTGGTGCATTTCTTACCCGCGGTAGGTGATGATGGGGCAGGCGGCCGACGGGGCCCGTCCGAGGCACGGGTGGGGAGCACACAGTGGACACGGACCGTTCGGTGGACGCCGGGCACGTGGACGTCCTGATCGTCGGGGCCGGCCTGTCCGGCGTCGGCGCCGCGTACCGGCTGCAGACCGAGCACCCCACCCGCAGCTACGCGATCCTCGAGGCGCGGGACGCGATCGGCGGCACCTGGGACCTGTTCCGCTATCCGGGCATCCGCTCGGACTCGGACATGTTCACCCTCGGCTACCCGTTCCGCCCGTGGACCGCCGCGAAGTCGATCGCGGACGGCGGCTCGATCCTGCAGTACGTGCGGGACACCGCCGCGGAGTTCGGCATCGACCGGCGGATCCGGTTCGGGCGCAGGGTCACCCGCGCGTCCTGGTCGTCGCAGGACGCACGCTGGTCCGTCGAGGTCGCCGCGGGGGCCACCACGGAGCACCGGACCTGCGACTTCCTCTACCTCTGCAGCGGCTACTACAGCTACGAGGGCGGCCACACGCCGGACATCCCCGGGCTGGAGGACTTCGGTGGCGACCTCGTGCACCCGCAGAAGTGGCCGGCGGACCTGGACGTCACCGGGCGTCGGGTCGTCGTGATCGGCAGTGGCGCGACGGCGGTGACGCTGGTCCCGTCGCTGGCCGAGACGGCCGAGCACGTGACCATGCTGCAGCGCTCGCCCACCTGGATGACCGTCCTCCCGGGTACGGACGCCGCGTCGGACGCGATCCGCCGCCGGCTGCCGGAGGGCGTCGGGAACACCGTCGTCCGGTGGAAGAACATCCTGCTGACGCAGGCCTTCTACCAGCTCTGCAAGCACGCCCCGGGAAAGGCGAAGGCGCTGCTGCGTGCCGGCGTCGCACGCTTCCAGCCGGACCCCGAGGTGCTGGACCGGGACTACACCCCGCGGTACGACCCCTGGGACCAGCGGCTCTGCGTCGTCCCGGACGCGGACCTGTTCAAGGCGATCAAGAAGGACAAGGCGGCCGTCGTCACGGACCGGATCGCCCGGGTCACCGAGACCGGCGTCGCGCTGGAGTCCGGCCGCACCCTCGACGCGGACGTACTGGTCACCGCGACGGGTCTCGAGGTCGTCGCGTGCGGCGGCATCGACCTGCGCGTCGACGGCGAGCCGGTCGTCCCGGGGAGAAGGTCACCTACCGTGGCTGCCTGCTCAGCGACGTCCCGAACCTCGCGCTCTGCATCGGCTACGTCAACGCGTCCTGGACGCTGCGCGCGGACATCACGGCCCGCTACGTCTGCCGGCTGCTGGCCCGGATGGACGCGCGCGGCGCGGCCGTCGCGGTGCCCCGGTTGCCCGACGGCCCGATGGAGCTGCGCCCCCTGCTGGATCTCAGCTCGGGCTACGTCCGACGGGCGATCGACGTCCTGCCCAAGCAGGGCACGAGGTCGCCGTGGGTGCTGCGGCAGAACTACGTCGCGGACCGGGTGACGACCGGGCTCGGCAGCGTCGACCGGGACATGGAGTTCCGGCGCCGGCCCGCCCGGCTTGTCGCGGACCGGACGGCGACGATGCCCGTCGCCGGAGCCTGAAGGTCAGGTTCGTCAGCGGGGCCCCCAGCGGGAGCCCGCTGCCGGGGGGCGCTCGACCCGGCCGTCGGCCAGAACCAGCGATCTTCAGGCCGTCCGGCCCTACTGCGTGTGGCCCCGGCATTTCTTCGGCGCGGGGAGACCTCGATCCGTGGGTCCCGGTGGGAGGAAAACCGGAAGCCCGGCCCCGAGAACGGGGCCGGGCTTCCGGACGAACGTGTGAGGCGTGTCAGACGATGCGCACGGCGGTCGCCTGCGGGCCCTTCTGGCCCTGGCCCACCTCGAACTCCACGCGCTGACCCTCGTCGAGGCTGCGGAAGCCGCCCGCGTCGATCTCCGAGTAGTGGACGAAGACGTCGGCGCCGCCGCCGTCGACGGAGATGAAGCCGAAGCCCTTCTCCGAGTTGAACCACTTCACGGTGCCCTGTGCCATGCAAATACTCCTAGCGTGCTGGGCCCGCACTCTGCGGGGCCCGGCCGGACCTGGGGACTCGCACCGACGTCTGACTGACGTCGACCCGCGTCACCAACTTGTTCCCGCGGGCGTGCATGACACGACAACCGAAACCGAACGACCTGTACCGCGAACCCTACTCACCTCCCTTGCCGCTGCCCCGCCCGGACCCCGGATCCGTGCCGCGGGTTCCGCCGGAGGCGGGAGGTTTCCGGCCCCCGCGGTCCGGGTAGGCCCAGGCCGGTGCCCCGATCCGGGCACCGAGCACGGCCTCACCCCAACTCCCGGTGGTGGCCCCTCGCAAAAAGCTGGAGTGGGTGTGATGCGCCGGCACTACCGCCCGGTCGCGGAGGCCTGTGCCTCCGTCCGGCGCGACCTGCGTGCCTTCCTGGAGTCGTGCGGGGCCGACGCGGAGGCGACCGACGTCGCCGTCCTCGTCGCCAACGAACTCGCGAGCAACGTCATCGACCACGCGGGCACGCCGTTCGTCGTCACCGTCACCCTGTCCGCGGAGGCCGTGCGGATCGAGGTCGAGGACGGTTCGGGCAGTCCGCCCGTGGTGCGCCCACCGGACGTCCACGCCGCGCGGGGCCGCGGCCTGCAGCTGATCGAGGCCCTGGCGGGCGAGTGGACCTACGTCCGGACCGCCGCGGGGAAGATCGTCTGCGCGGACGTACCCGCCGCCCGTGCTCCACTTCGGACGGCGTAGAACGGCTGCTCAGGCCACCCGGGCACGACGCCCGTAGCGGCGCAGCCGCCGGCGCTCGTCCAGCGTGGTACCGCCCCACACCCCGTGGTTCTCGTGGTCCATCGCCCACTCCAGGCACGGCAGGACGACCGGGCAGCGGCGGCAGACCGTCTTGGCCTCCGCCTCCTGCAGGGGCGCCGGACCGGTGGTGCCGACGGGGAAGAACAGCTCGGGGTTCTCCCCCAGGCAAGCTCCGCGGGTTCGCCAGTCCATCTCGCTCCTTCGTCGGGGGAGACCCTCGCATCACCTGCCGATCAGGTGTGGATCTCTTCCGGTCGAACGACCGGCTACCCCGAATCCGCGGTGCTCACCCGCTCCGGGCCGGATTTTCCCCCCTCCGTGCCTGGCCAGGGGTCTGGCCAGGGGTCTCCGGCCGCCGCCGCACCATGAGCGTGTTGTCCGTGTGGGTGCCCGGCCCGCCGTCGGGGCGGGTCCGGACCCGCTCGTGCTCCGCGCTGATCAGCACCTCCCAGCCGCCGTCCGGCAGCTCGAGGGAGGCGAGCACCTCGTCCGGCGTCGGGAACACCACGTCGGCCGGCGGGTCCGGCTCCCACGACGGGAACCCCGCGTGTCCGACGACGAGCAGCACGCCCCCCGGCGCGACGGCCCGGGCGGCGGTCCGCAGGATCCGCTCCCGCGGCAGGTCGCCCCGGGAGTGCAGGAAGTGAGCGGACACGAGGTCGAACTCGCCGGGCGGGAAGGACACCCCCAGGTCGTGCTGCTGCCAGTCGATCCGGTCGCCGACCCCCTCCTCCCGGGCGTGCCGTTCGGCCCGGTCGAGGGCGACCTGGGAGATGTCCGTCGCGGTCACCCGCCACCCGCGGCGGGCCAGCCAGACCGCGTCGGCGCCCTCGCCGCAGCCGAGGTCGAGGACGGTGCCGGGGGTCATGTCCGAGACCTCGCGGACCAGGACGTCGTTCGCGTTCCCGCTCCAGATCCGGTCCTCCGAGGCGTAGCGGGCGTCCCAGAACTCGGTCTCCGAGACGGTGCCGGGTTCGGGTACCGGACCCTGCGCGTGGACGTGCGCCATCGTGCTGTCTCCTTCCGCTGTCACAGGCCGTGCCGGCGGTCGCCGACGAGCTGTTCGCACATGCGCGCCTCGGCCTCCGGCGAGAACGGGTCCTGCCGCCGGGACCGCCACCGTTCGACGGCGAGGCGGGTGTCCTCCGCGACGAGGTCGGCGTTGATGGCGGCCCCGGCCGTCACGCCGGCCGCCGCGGACCCGACCACCTGGATCATCAGGTCCGCGACGTTACCGGCGGCCCAGACGCCGGGAACCGCGGTGAGGCCGCTCGGGTCGGTGTCGACGTGGCTGCCGACACCCCTCGGGTGCTCGACGGCGGTGATCCCGAGTCCGGCGAGGACGGCGCTGCGGGCGGCGAACCGCGGCGTCACCGTCACCGCGCTGCGGGGGACCACCCGGCCGGTGTCCAGCCGGACGCCGGAGAGCCGGCCGCCGGTGGACTCCAGGGCCACGACCTCGCCCTCCACGACGGCGACGCCGCGGGCCGCCAGCTGCTCCTGCTCGGCCTCGGTGGGGTCCGGCGAGGTGTGCCGGAACAGCGTGACGTCCGCGCTCCACTGGCGGAACAGCAGCGCCTGGTGCACCGCGAGCGGCCCGGTGCCGAGAACGCCGATCGCCTGGTCCCGGACCTCGTGCCCGTGGCAGTACGGGCAGTGCAGGACGTCCCGGCCCCACAGCTCGCGCAGGCCGGAGAGGTCCGGGAAGCTCGTCGACCAGGCCGGTGGTGACGAGCAGCCGCCGGGCGCCGAACTCCTCGCCGTCTCCGGTGCCCACGACGAACCGCGTACCTTCTCGCCGCGCCGTGGTGACCCGGGCGTGCCGGACCGTTCCTCCGTAGCGGGCGACCTCCGCGGCACCGGCGGCGACGAGCTCGCTCGGCCGCAGCCCGTCCCGGGTCAGGAAGCCGTGGACACCGGCCGCGGGCGCGTTGCGCGGCTCGCCGGCGTCGAGGACCAGGACCGAGCGGCGGGCCCGGGCCAGGGTCAGAGCGCCGCTGAGGCCGGCGGCACCGCCGCCGATCACGACCACTTCGAACTGGTTCATGCCGCCACGGTGCGCCCGCGGCGGCGATACCGACAAGCTGTTTTGCCAGAACGGCAAGAAACTGTCAGCCGTTCGCCAGGTCCTCGGAGTCGATTCCGGTCAGCCGGTTCGGCCGCGCAACGAGCGCGAGATCCCGAGTGCGGCGGTGCGGACGGCGGGCGCGAAGCGGTCCGGGTCCAGGCGGTTCGCCCACCCGGTGATCGAGATGGCGGCGACGGCCGGGCCCTCGCCGTCGAACACCGGGGCGGCGACACAGGTGATCCCGACCGTCGACTCCTCGTGCTCCAGCGCGACCCCACGCTCCCGGACGGCCGCCAGCTCCGAGGCCAGCAACCCGGGGGCGACGACCGTCCGGGGCGTCCGGCGTTCGAGCCCGGCGGCGACGACCGCCGCGAACCGCTCCGGCGGGGCGAACGCGAGCAGGACCTTGCCGACGCCGGTGCAGTACGCGGGCATCCGGCCGCCGACCCGGGACGCGACGGCCGGGCCGCGGCGGCCGTCGAGTTTCTGCACGTAGACGACCTCGATCCCGTCCGGGACAGCGAGGTGCACCGTCTCGTGCGTCGCCTCGAAGAGGTCGGTGAGGAACGGGGCCGCGGCCTCCCGCAGGCTCCGCTGGCGGGGCACGAGCTGACCGAGCTCGAACAGTCGCATGCCGAGCCGGATGCCCGTCGGCGTCCGCTCCACGACGTCCCAGTCGACCAGCTCGCCGAGCAGCCGGTGCGCCGTGGGCTTGGGGATCCCGGTCCGCCGGTGCAGCTCTGCGAGGGTCAGCTCGTCCTCGCCGGGGCGGAACGCGGTGAGGAGGGTGAGCGCCCGGCCCAGCACCGAGTTCGGAGCGACGCCGTTCGGCTGAGTGGAACGCACGGCTTCATCCTGCGCCCGTGCTGCTGCCAGAGTCCATCCCATGGCGAGGGACAGGGTTCTGGCGGCGATCGTGGGGCCGGGCAACATCGGCACCGATCTGCTGGCCAAGCTGCAGCGCAGCAGCGTGATCGAGGTCCGCTACATGGTCGGCGTGGTCGAGTCCGAGGGGCTCGCGCGGGCGCGGGAAGCTCGGCGTGGAGGCGTCCGCCGAGGGCGTGGACTGGCTGCTGCGCCAGGACCCGCTGCCGGAGATCGTCTTCGAGGCGACGTCCGCGAAGGCGCACGCCGCCAACGCGCCGCGCTACGCGGAGGCCGGCATCCAGGCCGTCGACCTCACCCCGGCGCACCTCGGGCCGATGGTGTCGCCGGCCGTCAACGGCAGCGAGTACCTCCACTCCCCGAACGTCTCGATGATCACCTGCGGCGGGCAGGCGACCATCCCGATCGTCCACGCCGTCTCGCGGATCACCCCGGTGCCGTACGCGGAGATCGTCGCGTCGATCGCGTCGCGCTCCGCCGGTGCGGGAACGCGGGCGAACATCGACGAGTTCACCCACACCACCGGTGCGGCGGTCGCCGAGGTCGGGGGAGCGGACCGCGGCAAGGCGATCATCGTGCTGAACCCGGTCGAACCGCCGATGATCATGCGCGACACCGTGTACTGCATGATCGGCGCCGAGGTGGACCGGGCCGCGATCACGGCGTCGATCCACGAGATCGTGGCCGACGTCCAGCAGTACGTCCCCGGCTACACGCTGCGTGCCGAACCGCAGTTCGACGAGCCCACCGACGAGTGGGGCGGGCACGCGCGGGTGGCGGTGTTCCTGGAGGTCAAGGGCAACGGCGACTTCCTCCCCGCCTACGCCGGAAACCTCGACATCATGACCGCCGCGGCCGCCCGGGTGGGCGAGCTGATGGCGCAGGCCAAGCTGGAGGTGCCCGCATGACCCGCCCGGAGCTCGCGCACGACATCAGGCTGATCGACACGACCCTGCGGGACGGGTCGCACGCGATGGCCCACCGGTTCACCGAGACCCAGGTCCGGGACACCGTCCGGGCGCTCGACGCCGCGGGGGTCGAGTGGATCGAGGTCTCCCACGGCGACGGGATCGGCGGCTCGTCGTTCAACTACGGCTTCTCCGGCACCGACGAGATGACGCTGATCGCCGCCGCCCGCGACGAGGTGACCACGGCCAGGATCGCGGTGCTGCTGGTCCCCGGCATCGGCACCGTCGACGACCTCAAGCGCGCCCGGGACGCCGGCGCGGACATGGTGCGCGTCGCCACCCACTGCACCGAGGCGGACGTCTCCCCGCAGCACTTCGCCGCGGCCCGTGAGCTGGGCATGGAGACGGTCGGGTTCCTGATGATGGCGCACCGCACGTCGCCGGAGGACCTGGCGAAGCAGGCGCGGATCATGGTCGATGCCGGGTGCCAGTGCCCGTACGTCACGGACTCCGCGGGCGCGCTGCTCATGCACGAGGCCAAGGCGCGGTTCGAGGCGCTGGTCGCCGAGGTCGGTGACGAGGCGTGGGTCGGATACCACGGTCACCAGAACATGAGCATGGGCGTCGCGAACTCGGTGATCGCCTGGGAGTCGGGCGTCCGCTCGATCGACGGCTCCCTCTGCGCGCTGGGCGCGGGCTCCGGGAACTCGCCGACGGAGGTGCTCGCGGCGGTGTTCGACCGGCTCGGCGTCGACACCGGGGTGGACGTGTCCGCGCTGCTCGACGCGGCCGAGGACGTCGTCCGGCCGTACCTGCAGCGCTGGCCCAAGATGGACCGCAACGCGATCGTCCAGGGCTGGGCCGGGGTGTACTCGTCGTTCCTGCTGCACGCGGAGCGGGCGGGGGAGCGCTACAAGGTCCCGGCGCACGAGATCCTGCGGCGCTGCGGCGAGCTCGGGTACGTCGGCGGCCAGGAAGACATGATCATCGACGTCGCGATCGGGCTGGCGGCGGAGCGGGGCTGAGCCTCCCTCCGACGGGAGTTCTGACGCTCGAGTGGCTCAAGCGCCAGCCTGGGCCGCTCGAGCCACTCGAGCGGCGGAGGTCCGCCGGGTGCGTGATCGCGCCGCCCACGTGCCGAGCGTCCTTCCGCCAGGAGCTGCTGGAGCGCGAGCGCGTCCTCGGGGGTCATGCCTCCGGACCCTGCCAGAGATCGGGACGCTCCCGCAGCAGCTCCCGGACGACGTGCCCGCCCCAGATCGTCTGGTTGACCAGGGAGGTGCCGTCCGCGGTGGCCAGCAGCGCGGCGTCGTCCCGGCACCTGGCGGCGACGGAGTTCGCCGCCGCCCCGGCCCCGGCGCAGAGCTCGACGCATTCGGTGGTGACGTCCCGGGCGACGTCCGTCGCGAGCACCTTCGCCGCGGCCGCGAGCGCGTCGCACCCCGGACGGGCCTCGTCGACCCCGGTCAGCGCCTCGTAACAGAGCAGCCGGGCCGCCTCGATCCGCCCGGCCATCGCCCCGACCCGGTGCCGCACCACGTCGGACGAGGTCACCGGACGGTCCCGCGCGGTCCGGTCGGCGAGCTGGTACACCGTGCGGGTGAGAGCCCGCTGCGCGAGCGCGACGGCCTGGACCCCGACGAGCGAGCGCGCGACCGCGAACCCGGTCTTGGTGGCTGCCACCCCGTCCCCGGCGAGGACCGCGTCGTCGGGGACCGGGCAGCCGTCGAACTCCAGGGAGCCGAACGGGAGGTAGCGCAGGCCGCTGGTGGGCATCGGGGTGCGCCGGACCCCCGGCCCGTCGAGGTCGACGACGACGCGCACGGGGGCGCCGTCCGGGCCGCGGGCGAGCACGACCGCCACGTGGGCGACCGTCGCGTGGACCAGCCAGGTCTTGACGCCGTACAGGCGCAGCCCGTCGGCCGTGCGGCGCACCTCCGTGTGGACGTCCGCGACCTGCGAGCCCCCGTGCGGTTCGGTGATCGCGACGAGCCCGATCGCCCGGCCGTCGAGCAGCGGTGTGAGCCAGCGCGCGCACACCCCGTCCGAGCCCGACGCGTGCAGGTACCGCTGCACGCTGTGGTTGGACAGGAACGGGAGCCCGCCGCCGACGCCTTCGACGAGCGAGCCGAAGGCGGAATGGCTCAGGCCGGCGCCGCCCAGCTCGGGCGGCAGGGTCGAGCCCAGGAAGCCGGTGTCCTGCAGTCCGGCGAACACCTGCAGGAGCGAGGTGCGGTCCAGCGGCCGGTCCGGCGGCTCCGGGAGCAGGGCGGCGGCGCGCTCCTCACCGAGTTGCGCCAGCGCGGCGTCCCGAGCACTCACGACGTGATCCTCGCAGATCAGTGCCCGTGGTCGTATCCCCGTGGTCGGGTCCCGCCGGCCGCGCGGCGAGCACCGCCGCGCGGGCGTCGAGCTCACCCACGGCGACCGTGCCGTCGCCGGCGAGCACGTCCTCGAGGCTCGTCCGGCTCGCGCCCCCACGCTCACCCCAGCCCGGACACCCGCAGCGTGATGTTCAGCCGCCCTCGGCCCAGCCCGATGTCCGCGAGGTCGGCGGCCGTGTGCGGCAGCAGCCCGGGCACCCCGTGGTAGGCCCGCCGGGACTCCCCGCCGAACACGATCAGGTCCCCGGAGCGCAGCTCGACGTCCGTCCACGGCCGCCCGCGGGACTCGGTGTTGCCGAACCGGAAGACGCACGGTGCGCCGAGGGACAGCGAGACGACCGGGTCCGGCGCCTTCTCCTCGGCGTCGCGGTGCAGGCCCATCCGGGCGTCGTCGCCGTAGTGGTTGACGAGCGCGACGTCCGGCTCGTAGGTGAGCAGCGGGTCCCCGTAGGCGTCCCGGACGGCCGCGCGGCCGAGGTCACCGAGCCACGCCGGGAACGGGATCGCCGGGGACCCGTCCTGGTCGTCACGGGTGCGGGAGTAGCGGTAGGGGATCCAGTGCCAGCCCAGGCACACCATCCGGACGGTCATCCGGCCGCCGTTCGGCAGCGTCGCGGCGCGCATCCCGGGCCCCTCGGACGCCCAGCCGCGGCACGCCTCGACGAGCTCGCGCTGCCGGGCGACGTCGAGCCAGTCCGGGACGTGCACCGCGCCGGGGGAGAGCACGCGGCGGTCCCGCGGGAGGAGTTCCAGCGTCACCGGGCAAACCCTGCCACCTGCTACTCCGGCGCGTTCCCGCCGTCCCCGCCCACCACATGGGGCTCCGGCACGCCCTCGTACAGCAGGTGCGCCTCGCCGACCCGGACGCGGGCGACGCCGGCGGAGCGACGGACCGCACGTTGACTCCACGCTCCCGCTCAGGGCAGAGTCGAGCTCGAGTATTCGATCGTTCGTTCAGTACCGGATGGACCGGTACCGCGGACGTGAGGAGGAGCGCGCGCGATGAGGACACGCTTCACGGACCTGTTCGGTGTCGAGCATCCCGTCGTACAGGGCGGGATGCAATGGGTCGGGCGGGCACCGCTCGTCGCCGCCGTCGCGAACGCGGGTGGCCTGGGTTTCATCACGGCGCTGACCCAGCCGACGCCGGACGAGCTGCGGGCGGAGATCCGCCGCTGCCGCGAGCTCACGGACAAGCCCTTCGGCGTCAACCTGACGATCCTGCCGGCGATCACGCCGCCGCCGTACGCGGAGTACCGGCAGGCGATCATCGACGAGGGCGTCCCCTTCGTGGAGACGGCCGGCTCGAACCCGACCGAGCACCTGAGGCACTTCCACGCGCACGGGATCAAGGTGATCCACAAGTGCACCAGCGTGCGGCACGGAGTGAAAGCGCAGTCCCTGGGCGTCGACGCGCTGAGCATCGACGGCTTCGAGTGCGCCGGTCACCCCGGTGAGGACGACGTCCCCGGGCTGATCCTGCTGCCCGCCGCCGCGGACGCCCTCGACATCCCGTTCATCGCCTCGGGCGGGTTCGCCGACGGCCGGGGCCTGGTCGCGGCGCTCGCGCTCGGCGCCGAGGGCATCAACATGGGCACCCGGTTCATGGCAACCGTCGAGTCCGGGATCCACCGCAACGTCAAGGAGCGGCTGGTGGAGGCGGGGGAGCGGGACACCCAGCTGATCTTCCGCCAACTGCGCAACACCGCGCGGGTCGCGGACAACGCGGTCTCCCGCGAGGTCGTCGCGAAGCTGAACGAGGGCGCGAAGTTCGAGGACATCAAGCACCTCGTGGCGGGGGTGCGCGGGGTGAAGGTCTACGAGACGGGCGACGTGGACCACGGCATCTGGAGCGCGGGCATGGTCCAGGGCCTGATCCGGGACATCCCCACGTGCGAGGAGCTGATCACCCGCATCGTCCGCGACGCGGAGGAGATCATCACCGACCGCCTCGCCGCGGCGGTCGGCACGCCGGCCGCGGTCGCGGGCAGCTAGGGACGGCGCACGCCCCCGCCGCGCACCCGAGAGCCCCCGGACGGGCACCGTCCGGGGGCTTCGTCGTACCGCGCAGGAGACTCCGCTCGGGAGACCCCGATCAGGAGACCTCGGTACCCGCGTCCTCGCCGGTGCCCAGGGCGTGGTCCATCCGGGTCCGCTTGGTGGTGAGGTAGCTCAGGTTGTCCGGGTTCGGGGTGACGATGATCGGCTCCCGGCCGGCGATGCTGACGCCGTACCCGGCCAGGCCGCGGTACTTCGCCGGGTTGTTGGTCATCAACCGGATGTCGGTGACGCCGAGGTCCCGCAGGATGGCGGCGCCGAAGCCGTACTCGCGGCTGTCCACGGGCAGGCCCTGGGCGAGGTTGGCCTCGACGGTGTCCATCCCGGCGTCCTGCAGCGTGTAGGCGCGGAGCTTGTGGGACAGGCCGATCCCGCGGCCCTCGTGCCCGCGCAGGTAGACGACAGCGCCGCGGCCCTCCTTGCCGATCCGGGCCATCGCGGCGTCGAGCTGCTCGCCGCAGTCGCAGCGCCGGGAGCCGAAGACGTCCCCGGTCAGGCACTCGGAGTGCACCCGGACCAGCACCGGCTCGGCCGACGGGGTGCCCGGCTCGGCGCCGCGCTGGTCCACGTTCCCCCTCACGAGCGCGACGTGCTCGATGCCGTCGGTGACCGACCGGTAGGAGACCATCGTGAACTCGCCGTGGTCCGACGGGACGCGCCCGGCCGCCTCGCGGCGCACCAGGGTCTCCGTGGAGCGGCGGTACCGGACGATGTCCGCGACGGCGAGCGTGACCAGCCCGTGTTCGGTGGCGAATCGGCGGAGTTGGGGGCGCCGTGCCATGGTGCCGTCGTCGTTGGTGATCTCGGCGAGGACGCCGGCGGGTTCGAGGCCGGCGAGGCGGCAGAGGTCGACCGAGCTTCTCGGTGTGGCCGGCGCGTTGCAGGACCCCGCCGGGGCGGGCGATGAGCGGGAAGACGTGGCCGGGGCGGCAGAGGTCGGTGGGGCGGGTGGCGGCGTCGGCGAGGGCGCGTACGGTCAGCGCCCGGTCGGCGCCGGAGACGCCGGTGGTGGTGCCGGCCTTGAGGTCGACGGAGACGGTGAAGGCGGTGCCGCGGGGGTCGTCGCCGTGGTCGACCATCAGGGGGAGGCGGAGTTCTTCGGCGCGTTCGGCGGTGAGGCCGACGCAGAGGATGCCGCTGCTGTGGCGGATCATGAAGGCCATCGCCTCGGGGGTGGCCATCTCGGCGGCCATGATGAGGTCGCCCTCGTTCTCGCGGTCCTCGTCGTCGACGACCAGGACCATCCGCCCGCGTCGCAGCTCCGCCAGGGCCTGCTCCACCCGGTGGGTCGGGAGGTCCGTCGCGGCCGCACTGCCGTCAGCTCGTGCCATGAGCGGACGGTACGTCTGATGCGGGTGCATGAGGTGTCCGAGAACAAGACACTCCTGAGATTCCTGTCACGGGCGCCGGCTCGGCACGTGTTCGCGGCTGTCCGATAAGCGCCGCAAACCCGATATAGCCGATATAGTCCTGCTGGTCAGGGGCAGTGCCGCGCTGCGACCGGCCTGCCCCCGGACTACGGTCGCCTGCCGTGGACGACGACGGGCAGCCGGCCGGATTGGCTGACATCACGATCACGGACGAGTCGACGGTCCGGCGGGCGGTGGCTGCGGCGGCGATCGGCAACGTGACCGAGTGGTACGACTTCGGCGTCTACTCCTACCTCGTCGGGACGATCACCAAGGTCTTCTTCTCGAACCTCCCGCCCGCGACGGCCACGGTCTACGCCTTCGCCGTGTTCGCGGTGTCCTTCCTGGTCCGCCCGCTCGGCGGGTTGTTCTTCGGCCCGCTCGGCGACCGGGTCGGGCGGACGAAGGTCCTGGCCATCACGGTAATCATGATGGCGGTCGGCACGTTCGTGCTCGGGATCCTGCCGAGCTACGCGGCGATCGGGGTCGCGGCACCCCTGCTGGTGCTCCTGGTCCGGCTCGTGCAGGGCTTCTCCACCGGCGGCGAGTACGGCGGCGCGATGACCTTCATCGCCGAGTACGCGCCGGACCGTCGGCGCGGCTTCCTGGGCAGCTGGCTCGAGTTCGGCACCCTCACCGGCTACGCGCTGGGTGCCGGCCTGGTCACGTTCCTCACCTGGGTGCTGACGGCGGACCAGCTCGTCTCGTGGGGCTGGCGGATCCCGTTCCTGCTGGCGCTGCCGCTGGGCGCGGTCGGGCTCTACCTGCGGGTGAAGCTGGAGGAGACGCCGGCGTACGTACAGCTCGTCGAGAAGTCCGAGTCCCACCAGGGCACTCCGACGAAGGAGGCCTTCCGGCTGCTCTTCACCAGGTACTGGCGGTCGATGCTGGTGGCCGGCGGCGTGATCATCGCCTGGAACGTCACCAACTACGTGCTCACGGCCTACGTCCCGACCTACGTCACCCAGACGCTGCCGCCGGAGGACCGGATCAGCGAGACGGCGTCGAACCTGCTGCAGATCCTCGTGCTGCTCATCCTGATGGCCCTGATCACGTTCCTGGGCCGGCTCAGCGACCGCATCGGCCGCCGCCCGGTGCTGATGATCGGTTCGGTGGCGCTCGTGGTGCTCGGCCTGCCCTCGGTCCTGCTGCTGCGCGCCGGCGGGGTCGGCACGACGTTCCTCGGCCTGCTGATCATGGGCCTGACGCTGGTCTGCTTCTCCTCGACCGCGCCGGCGACCCTGCCCGCGCTCTTCCCGACCGAGATCCGCTACACCGGGCTCTCGATCACCTTCAACCTCTTCGTCTCGGCGTTCGCGGGGACGGCGGCGACGATCATCGGGGCGCTGGTGCTGGTCACGGGCGACCTGAACTGGCCGGGGTACTACCTGATGGCGGCGGGGGTGGTCGGCGCGATCTGCGTGTACCTACTCTCGGAGAGCGCGGGGAAACCGTTGGCCGGCTCGCAGCCCGCCGTTGCGAGCGAGGCGGAGGCGCTGGAGCTGCTGGCCGAGCGCCGCGAACCCTGAGCGAGCGTCAGGCCACGGTCGAGCGGACGGGATCGCTGCGCCGCACCCGGCTCGGGACGTCCTCGCCGGCACCGCCGAACGCGGGCACGGCCCCGTCCCAGACCAACTGGCCGAGGTCCACGAGGTGGCGCACGTGCGCGCCGGTCTCGGCGAGCGCTCCGATCCGCATCGGACCCACCTGCGACCAGGGCCGGGACCAGGTCAGCGCCTTCGTGACCTCCCACAGTGTGGGGTTTCCCAGCCGCTCGACGACGTCGAGCAGCTCCCGGCAGCGCTCCGCGTGGTGGGCCTGCAGCGTGCGCGCCCGGGTGGCGAGACCGCGGAAGCGGTACTCGTGGGCGGGCAGCGCGGTGAGCCGGCCCGACCGCGCGTCGGACCGGTGCTCGTCGTACCGGGCGACCCGTTCGAGAGAGTCCAGGAACAGGGCGAGCGGGGCACCGCCGAAGTCCGGCGCCAGACCGATGTTGGGGGTGATCCGCGGAAGCACGTGATCCCCGGTCAGCATGACGCCTGCGTCGGGTTCCAGCAGGCAGATGTGCCCGGGGGTGTGCCCCGGCGTCCAGACGGCGCGGACGGTCCGGCCGCGCACCGGCAGCGCGTCCCCGTCGTGCAGCAGGACGTCGGGCTCGGCCATGGGCGTGCGGTCCGGGAGGCCGTCGACCTCGCAGTCGTCCGCAGGGACGCCGCAGAGCTCGGCCACGTCGGCCTCGGCCGCACCGGCCGCGCGCAGCCAGCGGGCCTGCGTCGCGCGCATGTCCGCGCGGCGGAGGAGCCCGGTGCGCTGCGGCAGCGAGTCCCGCTCGGCCGGGTGCATGCCCACCCAGGCGCCCGTGCGGTCCCGCAGCCGGGCGGACATGCCGTGGTGGTCCGCGTGCACGTGGGTGGCGACGATGCCGGTGACGTCCGCGAACGCGGCGCCGGCCGCGGCCAGCCCGGCGGTCAGCGCCGCCCAGCCGGCGTCGGTGTCCCAGCCCGGGTCCACGACGACGATGCCGTCGTCCGCGGGGATCAGGTAGCTCAGGGTGTAGCGGAGCGGGTTGTCCGGGATCGGCACCGGCACGGACCACAGCCCGGCGTCCAGCCGCTCGACCGGCGGCAGCACCCGCGCCGCCCAGGCCTCACGCTGCGCGGTGCCGACCACCGTGATGCCGAGCCGTCGCTCGGTCTCGTCCTGCTCGCTCACGTGTGCACCCGCTCTCCGGACGACCGTCCTCCCCCGGACGCTAACCATGCAGGTGCATCACCCTCAACCGGGCACGGGGGAGACGTCCGTCTCGCCGGACCTTGCCCGGCGGCGTTCCGGACGCCTACCGTCCGGAAACATGCGCACCGCCGTGACGGACCTGCTGGGCGTCGACGCCCCGCTCGTGGGCTTCAACCGCTCCCCGGGGGTGGTCGTGGAGGTCAGCCGGGCCGGTGGCCTGGGGGTCCTCGCCGCGTCCGCGTACACGCCCGCGGAGCTGGATGCGCAGCTCACCTGGATCGAGCAGCAGCTCGGCGGCCGCCCGTACGGGGTGGACCTGCTGGTCCCGGCGAAGAGCGCCGAGGGCTCCGGGGACCGCGCCACGCTCGCCGCGAGCCTGCGGGCGCAGATCCCGGACGAGCACGTGCGGTTCGTCGAGGAGCTGCTGGCCCGTTACGACATCCCCGCCGGAGGAACCACCCGGGAGCCCGACGGGGAGCTGATCGCCAATCTGGACCCGAGCGGTGTCCCGGCCCTGCTCGACGTCGTGTTCGCGCATCCGATCGCCCTGGTCGCGAATGCGCTGGGCCCGCCCCCGCCCACCCTGGTGGAGCGCGCGCGGGCCGCGAGCGTCGTCGTCGCGTCACTGTGCGGGACGGCCGGGCACGCCCGCCGCCAGCTGGACGCGGGGGTGGACCTGCTGGTCGCGCAGGGCACGGAGGCCGGCGGGCACACCGGCACGATCGCGACGATGGTCCTCACGCCCGAGGTCGTCGAGCTGGCCGGCGACGTCCCGGTGCTCGCCGCGGGCGGGATCGCGACCGGGCGACAGATGGCCGCGGCCCTCGCGCTCGGTGCGGCCGGGGTGTGGTGCGGCTCGGTGTGGCTGTCCAGCCACGAGGACGTCTCGCCCGCGTCCGTGAAGCGGAAGTTCCTGGCCGCCGGCAGCACGGACACCGTCCGCTCGCGGGTCCGGACCGGCAAGCCCGCGCGGCAGCTGCGCAGCGCGTGGCACGACGAGTGGGAGTCCGACGGCAGCCCCGCGGCCCTGCCGCTCCCGTTGCAGCCGATGCTGATCTCCGACGCCTGGGCGCGGATCGACGAGGCCGCCGAGGCCGGGCACGAGGGCGCGCTCGCGCTGGAGTCGTTCTTCGTCGGCCAGGTCGTCGGCGGGTTCGGCGCGCTGCGGCCGGCGGGGGAGATCGCGCGGACGATCATCGACGACTGCGCCGCCCGGCTCGCGGAGCTGTCCCACCTGACGTAGGCCCCGGACCGCCGCGGGGGAGACTGTCCCCGTGGCGGAACCGGGGGTCGAGGCGGCGGAGGTGCGGCCGGAGGACCTGGCCGCGCTCGAGAACGAGATGGTGGCGACGATCCGCCGTGCCCGGCTCGGCAGCCGGGAGCAGGCCCGGGCCCTGCACCCCGCCCTGGATCCGACCGCGTTCCCGCTGGTCGTCCTGCTGGGGCGGAACGGGGAGCTGCGGATGAGCGAGCTGGCCGAGGCGCTCTCACTGGACAAGTCCACGGTCACCCGGCAGGTCGACGCGGTCGTCCGGCTGGGCCTGGCCGAGCGGGCGAGCGACCCGCAGGACGCCCGCGTCCGGCTCGTCCGGCTTACCCCGGACGGCCGGGAGAAGGTCCTCGCGCTGCTCGACGGGCAGCGGGCCCGGTGGCGGGCCGCGCTCGGCACATGGGACCGCGGGGACGTTGTCGAGCTGACCCGGCTCCTGCACCAGCTGGGTAATGCCGGAGTGATCTGAGCCCTAAAGATTGCACGACGCAACCATCGGTGTATCGTTGCGTGTAGCAATCAAAAGGGAGATGTCCTGTGATCACCGAGAGCACCGCCGGCGAGGTGGTCGACACCGTGTACGCCGTCGCACGCCTGGTCCGGCTGGCGCGTCCCGCCGCGGGGTCCGCGCACGGCTCGGGGCTGCCGATCTGGCACGCGTCGATGCTGAACCTGCTCGAGCACCAGGGGGAGCGGCGCCTCGGCTGCGTCGCCACCGACCTGGACGTCGATCCGTCCGTCGTGAGCCGCCGCGTCGTCGCGCTCGAGGAGGCCGGGCACGTCCACCGCCGGCCGGACCCGGAGGACCGGCGCGCCCAGCTGCTCGGCCTCACCGACGCGGGCCGGGCCGTCCTCGCCGAGCACCGCCGCTACCGGAACCTGCAGCTCGCCGACGCCCTCGGGGACCTGGACGACGAGGAGGTCCGGCGCGTCGCCGTCGGCTTCCGGGAGCTCGTCGACCAGCTCCTGGACATGGCCGTCCCCGGCGAGGGACGGCTGCGCCGGCTCCCCGCCCCCACGGGCTGAGCCCAGCCGTCCCGCCCCGCCGAACCACCGCACACCTGTACGAGGAGACCCACGTGTCCAGCCCCAGCAGCGCGCCCACCGCTGCCACGACCCGGGCCGAAGCCCCGGTGACCCCCGAGCAACCCGTCGGGATGACCCACCGACAGGTCCTGGAGGCCCTGTCCGGGCTGTTCCTGGCCCTGTTCACCGCGATGCTGTCGGCGACGATCGTGTCCAACGCGCTGCCGACGATCATCACCGACCTGCACGGCTCGCAGAGCCAGTACACGTGGCTCGTCACGGCCACCCTGCTGTCGTCGACGGCGAGCACCCCGATCTGGGGCAAGCTCTCCGACCTGGTGAACAAGAAGCTGCTGGTGCAGCTCGCGATCCTGCTCTACGTCGGCGGTTCGGTGGCAGCCGGCTTCTCCACCACGGTGCCCATCCTGATCGGTTGGCGGGCGGTCCAGGGCCTCGGCCTCGGTGCCCTGCAGTCGCTGGTCGTCATCGTGATGGCCGCGATGATCAGCCCGCGGGAGCGCGGCCGCTACACCGGCCCGATGGCCGCGGTGATGTCCGTGGCCACCGTCGCAGGCCCGCTGATCGGCGGCGTCATCGTCGACACCAGCTGGCTCGGCTGGCGCTGGTGCTTCTTCGTCGGCGTGCCCTTCGCGGTCGCCGCGCTGATCCTCGTGCAGCGCACCCTGAACCTGCCGGTCGTCAAGCGCAAGGTCGTCATCGACTACCTGGGCGCGGTGCTGATCGCCTCCGGGGTCTGCGACCTGCTGATCTGGGTGACCCTCGCGGGCAACGACTTCGAGTGGGCCTCGGGCACGTCGTTCCTGATGCTGGGGGCCGGTGTCGTGCTGCTGGCGCTCGCCGTGTTCGTCGAGTCGCGCGCGGCGGAGCCGATCATCCCGCTGCGCCTGTTCAAGGACCGAACCACCACCCTCGCCACGGTCGCGAGCATCGCCGTCGGTGTCGCGATGTTCGGTAGCGCCGTCTTCCTCGGCCAGTACTTCCAGATCGCCCGCGGCTACTCGCCGACCGCGGCCGGCCTGCTGACCCTGCCGATGATCCTCGGCTCGACCGTCTCGGCCACCGTCTCCGGCGCACTGATCTCCAAGCTCGGACGGTGGAAGGGCTTCCTGGTCGGGGGCTCGGTGCTGCTCGTCGCCGGTTTCGGCCTGCTCGCCACGATCGACCACCAGACCGACATGATCCTGGTCGGCGTCTACCTCGCGGTTCTGGGCCTCGGCCTGGGCATGACGATGCAGAACCTGGTCCTCGCCGTGCAGAACACCGTCTCGATCCGTGACCTGGGGGCGGCGAGCTCGACCGTCGGGTTCTTCCGCTCGCTCGGCGGCACGATCGGCGTCTCGGTCCTCGGCGCGGTCCTCGCCACCCACGTCGCGAACCTCACGACCAAGGGCCTCACCGACGCCGGTGTGCCGACGGCCGGTTCCGCGGCCTCGGGCGAGGTCGGGATCGGCAGCCTGAACCAGCTGCCGCCCCTCATCGCGGGCATCGTCCGCGCCTCCTACGGCGACGGCACCGCCCGGATCTTCCTCATCGCCGCCTTCCTCTCGGTGATCACACTGGTGGCGGTCCTGTTCATCAAGGAGGTGCCGCTGCGCACCGCGAGCGGGCTCGAGCAGCAGGCCGGGGCCGCCGGCCCGGCTCCCGCGGCCGGCCCCGCCCTCGTCACGGCCGCTCCGGTCGCGGCCGCGGGCGCCGCCGGTGCCCCCGCCGCCGAGGTGTGGCACGCAGGCCGGCACACGGTCCCCGCACACCACGCCCCCGCTCCGGTCGCCCCCGCCCCGGTCGGGCAGTACGCGGCCGGGCAGTACGTGGCCGGGCCGACCGTGCACGGCCGCGTCACCAGCGCGAACGGCGCCGGGCTCGCCGGCGCCGTGATCACTCTGACCGCCTCCAGCGGCGTCCAGGCCGGCCGCGCCGTCAGCGACCGGGACGGCTCCTACGCCGTCGCGCTGCCGACCGGCGGTACGTACCTGCTGGTCGCGGCCTCGGGCGCGCTGCAGCCGCACGCGGTGATGGTCCCGGTGGCGGAGGGGGCGCTGCGGCACGACGTGCTGCTCAGCGGGACGAGCCACCTCGCGGGCACGGTCCGGCTGCCCGACCCGCGCTTCGGCCCGGTTCCGGCCGAGGCCGTCACCGTCACGCTGATCGACGCCCGCGGCGACGTCGCGGGGTCCGCCCGCTCGGACGTCGACGGCCGCTACCGGATCGACGGCGTCGCGGCCGGCTGGTACACGCTGACCGCGTCGGGCGAGGGCCACCAGCCGGTGGCGTCGGCCGTCGAGCTGCTCGACGGCCTCACCACGGAACGGGACCTCGAGCTTCCCGCGCCGCGCCCGCCTGGAGGGCACCGTGCGCGCGGGCGGCACGGGCCGCACCGTCCCGGACGCGGTCGCCACGCTCGTCGACGAGCGGGGACAGGTGGTCGGCTCGGCCGTCACCGGCCCGGACGGCACCTTCGGCTTCGACGACCTGCCGCGCGGCACCTACACGCTGACCGCCTCGGGCTTCGCCCCGGACGTGCAGATCGTGCAGGTCCCGGCCGGTGGGACGGCCTCGGTGCGGGTCGCGCTGGGGCCGGCCACGGGTCCGTCGGACCCGGGCCTCGGTGCGGTGCGGGAACCGGCGACCGGCCCCATCCGCATCCCGGTCGCCGGTAGCTGAGCCCGCGGCGTCAGTCCGCCGGCGGGATGTTCTGGTTGACGCGGAACAGGTTGTCCGGGTCGTAGCGCCGCTTGACGCTCGCGAGCCGGTCGTAGTTCCCGCGGTAGGAGGCCCGGATCCGGTCGGTGCCCTCGTCCATCATGAAGTTGATGTACGCGCCACCGGCCGAGGTCGGGTGCAGCTCCTCCCAGTACTGCTTCGCCCACGCGGTGATCGCCGGGCCGTTCGCCGGGTCGGCGTCGACGCCGACGATGACGCCGGACCAGCCGCCGTCGCGGTACGGGAAGGCCGTGGCGTCCGCCGGTACGCGGGCGGCGGCACCGTCGATCGGGTAGAGGTGCATCGTCGAGAGCCCCGAGGGGAGCTTCTCGGCGAATCGGCGGTGCACCTCGATCGCCCGGTCGGAGATCTCGGTGAAGACGTCCGCACGCCAGTACCACTGCAGGCCGGCGGGGTACAACGGGTCGAAGGCGGTCTGCAGCGCGGGGTAGGGCATCGGCGCCACGCCCACCATGAGGGGTGACCCGAACTCGCGCACCGGGGCCAGCACGGCGTCGGCCGTGTCGTGGGAACCCGTGTAGCACCAGACGATGGCGCACACGGTGCGTCCCCACAACTGCTCGGGGAACGGCGGGCCCGGCGGGACGGACACCACACCGATCCAGCCGCTGAGCTCCTCGGGCAGTGACGGCAGCAGGTCGCGGTACCAGCGCATGACCTCGCCGAGATCGGCCAGGTCGTAGAAGACCGGGCCGCCGATGATCGTGCCGTTCTCCCCGATCTCGTGGCAGGCGAAGCGGAATGACGTGACGATGCCGAAGTTGCCGCCGCCACCGCGCAGCGCCCAGAACAGGTCCGGGTGCGAGTCCGTGGACGCCGTGACCAGCGTCCCGTCGGCCAGCACCACGTCGGCCGAGAGCAGGTTGTCGATGGTGAGCCCGAAGCGACGGGTCAGGTAGCCGATGCCGCCGCCGAGCGTGAGGCCCGCGACCCCGGTGCTCCCGATGATGCCCGACGGCGTGGCCGTCCCGAACGCCGAGGTGGCGTGGTCGACGTCGGCCCAGCGGCAGCCCGGGTCCACTCGCACGGTGTGCCCCGCCGGGTCCACGGTGGTGCTGCGCAGCCCGGACAGGTCGACGACGAGGGCGTCGTCCGCGACGCCGAGCCCCCCGGCGTTGTGCCCGCCGCCGCGCACCGCGAGGGTGACGCCGTGCTCGCGGGCGAACCGCACGCAGGCGATCACGTCGGCGACGTCCGCGCACCGGACGATCGCGGAGGGCCGGCGGTCGATCATGCCGTTGTAGACGGCCCGGGCCTCGTCGTACGCCGGGTCGCCGGGTTCGATCATCGCCCCGCGCAGGCCCGGGGTGAGCTCGCCGTAGGGCGGCTGCGGCCGCTGTGCGGTCGCGGTGGGTGTGGTCGTCGTGGTCATGGTCGTCCCTCGCGTGGTGGCACCGGATGGGTGCCGCCCCGTGCCCAGGGCGGCGAGGGGAACGCTAGGGACGGGGCGTTCGCCCAGCGTTCGGCTCGATCTGTCCCGCGTTCGTCCCGTTCGGCCCGGCCGCCGTCTCCGCGAGCGCGGCGCGGCAGCGCGCTTCCAGGATCACGCTGCCCTGCTCGACCGCGAGGTCGACGGCCCGGCGCAGCAGCGACGCCCCGCCCTCCCCGAGCTCCACGCCGGCCCGCAACCGCAGAACCTCGGGCAGCCACCAGCGGTCCCCGCTGCGTTCGGCACCCACCCTGGCCGCGTCGAGGGCCGCCCGGGCGGCCTCCCTGCCGCCGTTCCCGCCCCGGCCCTCGTCGAGGTGGGTGCGGGCCAGGAGCGACAACCAGTAGGGCATCCGCGCGTGGGCACCCTGGCTGCGCAGGCGGCGGATCCCGTCCTCGATCAGGGCGATCCCGCGGTCGCCCCCGGCCGCCCGGCCACGCAGGACGATGGCCCACTCGCCGTAGTAGGCGAACTCGTAGCGCCGGCACAGCGCGTCCAGCTCGTCGACGGCGGGGAGCAGTTCCTCGGTGTCGCCCCGGATCTCGTGGGTCACCGCCTCGTAGGCCAGAGCGACGGCGAGGGAGTAGGGGTGATCGGCCGCGCGTGCGGCGGTGACTGCGCCGAGGGCGCTGCCGAGCGCTTCTTCCTCGTGTCCCAGGAGCCACTTGGCGTGGGCCGCCCAGGCCCGCGCGTGCACCTCCGGGCGGGTGCCGACGAGCAGCGAGGTCTCCCCGGTGGAGAGCCGCTCCGCGAGGTCGAAGTGCTCGACGCCGACCGCCGGCCGGCCGAGGTTCGTCGCGGACCCGGCGAACGTGAAATGGGCCTGCCCGAGGAGCGCCGGGTCCGCCCGGGGCTCGGCGAGGGCGAGCACCCGGGTCGCGATCCGGTGCGCCTCGATGTTGTGGCCCTGCACGAACCGCACGGCGAACAGCCCCACGAGGCTCTGCAGCACGACGTCGGGCCGGTCCAGCCGCTCGCCGAGCGCGACCGACCGCTCCAGGGTCTCCTGCAGGTCGGGCGAGGCGTAGCCGTGCACGGCGTTGAGCGGGGCGGACAGCGCCTGCAACACGGCGAGCTCGCGGTCGTCGCGCGCGGCCCCGGCGGGCGAGCGCGCCACCAGGGCGAGGCAGCGCCGGTGGTGCCGGATCGCGTCGGCGTTCGCGAAGACCCCCACGGCGAGCTCGGCCGCCCGGCCGAAGTAGTGCAGCGCCCGGTCCGTGCGCCCGGCGCGGTCGTGCTGCTCGGCGAGCTGTCCGGCGACGTCGTCGAGGTGTCCCTCGTGCAGCAGCTCCAGCCCCTGCGCCAGCCGCCGGTGCAGCAGCCAGCGCCGTGGCGGGCTGACGGCGGCGTAGGCGGCGTCGCGCAGCAGGTCGTGGGAGAAGTCGTAGCCGCCGTGGTGCTCGCGCAGGATCCGCCGCCGCCACAGCTCGTCCACCGCCCCGACGAGCGCGTCCGGTCCGAGCTCGGTGGCCTCGATGAGCAGGTCGAGGCCGAAGTCGCGGCCGAGCGCGGAGGCCAGGCCGGCGACCTCCTGCGCCGCGGGGGACGCCTCCTGGAGCCGGTGGGACAGCACGTCCCGCAGGTCCGGCGGGGTGTTCCGCTCCGGGGCGGGCCCGGGGGCGTGGGCCCGGCCGGGCAGGGTGCGGGCGGCCTCGATGACGAACAGCGGGTAGCCCCCGGTCGTCGCCTGCAGCAGCACCTCCTCGGCCGGACCGATCGGCCGGCCCAGGACGGCCGACGCGAGCCGGCCGGTGCTGGCCGCGTCGAGGGGGCCCAGCTCGACGTCGGTGATCCGGCCGCTGGACCGCAACGAGCGCAGGGCCGCGGCGACGCCGGGGTTCCGGTCGAGCTCGTCGCGCCGCAGGGTGGCGGCCACGAGCAGCGGGGATCCCCCGGCGAGGGTCAGCAGGAACGCGAGCCAGGCCACGGTCTCCTGGTCGCACCACTGCAGGTCGTCGAGCACGAGCAGGACGGGCCTGTCGGTGGCGAGCACGGCACGGGCGAGCCCCTCGAAGAACCGGTGCCGCTGCCAGGCGTCGACCAGCGCGCGGGAGCCGGTGGGCCTGCGCCCGCCGGGCGGGGCGCCCGCCCCCGGATTCGGTCGCCGGTTCCGGGGAACCGTCCGGGACCAGGCGGGCGACCTCCGAGCGCCAGGTCCGGTCGAGCCCCGCCACGGCCTCCCGCAGGCCGTTCGCCCGCAACCACTCCGCGACCGGGGCGAGCGCCAGCCGGCCCGGGAGGCCGAAGCAGTGCGCTGTCGCGACGACCGCGCCCTCGGCGCGCGCCACGGCCGCGAGCTCGGCGACCAGCCTCGTCTTGCCGACCCCGGCCTCCCCGGAGGCGACGACGAGCCCGGGCGCGCCGCCGCGGGCCGCCTCCCACCGCCCGAGGAGCACCCCCCATTCGGGAGCCCGGCCGACCAGGCGAGCCCCGGGTGCGCCGATCCGCGGGGTCGCGGCGGCGGGCGCGGCCGACCGGCCGAGCAGCTGCTGCACCAGCTTCGAGATCCCGGCGCCGGGAGCCACGGCGAGCTCCTGCTCCAGCACGGTGGCGCAACGGTGGTAGGTCCCGATGGCCGCGCCGATGTCCCCCGCCTCCGCCTGCAGCTCCATGAGCGCCCGGTAGCCGGTCTCCTCGAGCGGCTCGAGCGAGACGCGGCGCCGGCAGACCGCGGTCGCGGTGCGCAGGTCCCCGGCGTCCCGGAGGGCCGCCGCGGCCAGGTCGCAGAGGTCCACGCACTCCCGGTGCAGCCGGTCGCGCGCCTCGGCCACCCCGTCGGCGTAGACGCCGGGCATCAGCTCGCCGCGGTACTCGGCGATCGCGGTCTGCGCGTGCCGCAGAACCCCGGCGCGGTCGCGCGCCTCTCTGGCCCGCAGCGCGGCCGCCCGCTCGGTGTCGAAGACCCGCACGTCGACCCGGCAGGAGGGCGCGTCGCACCACAGGAGCGCCGTCGACCGCACCACCAGCGACGGGTCGTCGTCGAGGAGCGCGCGCAGGTGGTGCAGCTCGCGCCGGAGGTTCGTCCGGGCCTGGGCCTCCGTCGACTCGGGCCAGAGGACGCCGGCGAGGCGGGGCCGGGCCTGCGGGGCCCCCGCGTGCAGGACGAGGTGCGCCAGCAGCTCGAACGCCCGGGACGACGGCCGGCGCCCGGCCGCGTCCGGCGCGCGGGCCACCCGCTGCTCACCCAGCAGACGGATCTCCAGCACGGTGCGCCCTCCCCGCCCGGCAGCCGGTTCTCGTCGGGGCGCGGACGCTACTCGCGGCGCGTCCCCCTGTTGGAGGACCGCGGCCCACGTCGCGCGGATACCTCCGCCGGACGGGGGCGCCCGACCGGGCCCGGCGGACGTGATCGGTCGCGGATTGACACCGGCGTCACCGTCGCTGACGATGCCGGGGTGGCAGCGCCGACGCGAAGGACCGAACAGTGAGGTTCACCCCGGCGTGATCACCCGGCTGCTCATCGCCAATCGCGGCGAGGTCGCGATCCGGATCGCCCGCGCGGCCGCCGACCTGGGGATCCCGGCCGTCGCCGTCTTCGCCACGGACGACGCGGACGCGCCGCACGTCGTGAAGGCGGACGCGGCCGTCGCCCTGCGCGGCTCCGGTGTCCCCGCCTACCTCGACGTCGACGACATGCTCCGCGCCGCCGAGGAGGCGGGCGCGGACGCCGTCCACCCCGGCTACGGCTTCCTCAGCGAGAACGCCCGCTTCGCCGAGGCCTGCGCCGAACGAGGTCTCACGTTCGTCGGGCCGTCGCCGGAGATCCTCGCCGCGTTCGGGGACAAGACCCGCGCCCGGGAGCTGGCGCGGGCGGTCGGGCTCCCGCTGCTCGCCGGCACCGACGGCCCCGTCGACGCGGCCGGGGCGCAGGAGTTCCAGCGCTCGCTCCCGGCACCCGGGGCGGTGATGCTCAAGGCGGTCTCGGGCGGGGGAGGGCGCGGGATGCGGCGGGTCACGGACCCGTCGACGCTGCTCGACGCCTTCGCCCGCTGCGCGTCCGAGGCGAGATCCGCCTTCGGCGACGACCGGGTCTACGCCGAGGAGCTGCTCGCCCCCGCCCGGCACGTCGAGGTGCAGATCCTGGGCGACGGGACCGGTGCGGTGACGCAGCTCGGCGAGCGGGACTGCTCGATCCAGCGGCGGCACCAGAAGATCGTCGAGGTCGCGCCCGCCCCGGGCCTGTCCGCCGCCGTCCGGGCGGAGCTGCTCGCCGCGGCGGTGCGGCTGGGGGAGTCCGTCCGCTACACCGGGCTGGGGACCGTCGAGTTCCTGGTCAGCGGGGAGCGGATCGCGTTCATCGAGGTCAACCCCCGGCTGCAGGTCGAGCACACGGTCACCGAGGAGGTGACCGGGGTCGACCTCGTGCGGGCGCAGATCGAGCTCGCCGCCGGTTGCTCCCTCGCCGACCTGGGCCTCACCCAGGCCGAGGCGCCCGTGCCCGTCGGCGCCGCGCTGCAGGCCCGGATCAGCCTCGAGACCGCGAACCCGGACGGCACGATCACCCCCGCCGCCGGCACCCTGACCGCCTTCGAGCTCCCCGTCCGGCCGCGGGGTGCGCGTGGACGCCGCGGGCTACGTCGGTTACCGGACGAGCCTGCGCTACGACCCGCTGCTGGCGAAGCTGATCGTCCACGACCGCTCGCCGGACTTCGCCGCGCTCGCGGGCCGGGCCCACCGGGCGCTGTCCGAGGTGAACGTGGCGGGCGTGGACACCAACGTGGACGTGCTGGCCGGGATCGTCGCGCACCCCGCGTTCCGGTCCGGCGGGTTCACCACCGGGTTCCTGGACGAGTACCTCGCCGAGATCCTGGCGACGGCCCGGCCGCACCGGTACGTCGAAGGCACCGTGGCCGCGGACCAGTGGAACCCGCCGGTGGAGGTCACGGTGCCGGAGGGGGCGACGGCGCTGCGCGCCTCCGCGCCCGGCACCGTCGTCGCCGTCGAGGCTGCGGACGGCGAGGAGGTCCGCGCCGGGGCGATCCTGCTGGTCCTCGAGGCGATGAAGATGGAGCACGTCGTGTCGGCGCCGGTCGCCGGCACGGTCCGGACGGTCGCCGTCGGGGTGGGGGACACGGTCGCCGCGCAGGACGTGCTGGTCGTCCTCGACCCCGTCGAGGGCCTGGCGGACGCCGCCGTCGCGCTCGACGAGATCGACCTCGACCTGGTCCGGCCCGACCTGGCCGAGGTGATCGAGCGGCACGCGATCGGGCTCGACGAGCGCCGCGGCGCGGCCGTCGAGAAGCGCCGGCGGACGGGCCTGCGGACCGCCCGGGAGAACCTCGCGGACCTCTGCGACGAGGGCAGCTTCGTCGAGTACGGGGCGCTCGCGATCGCCGCGCAACGCCAGCGCCGGTCGCTGGACGACCTCATCGAGCGCACGCCCGCGGACGGGATGCTGGCCGGCACCGCCACGATCAACGCCGATCTCGTGGGCGAGGAGAACGCCCGCGCGGTCGTGCTGTCCTACGACTACACGGTCCTCGCCGGCACGCAGGGCTTCACCAACCACAAGAAGAAGGACCGGATCTTCGAGCTCGCCGCGCGGCGGAAGCTCCCGGTCGTCGTCTACGCGGAGGGCGGGGAGGGCGGCCGGGGGACACGGACGGCAGCTGGGCGTCCATGCTGGACGTCCCCGCGTTCCAGCTGTTCGGCAGGCTCAGCGCGCTAGTGCCGCTCGTCGGCGTCGCGGCGGGCCGGTGCTTCGCGGGCAACGCCGCGCTGCTCGGCATCTGCGACGTGATCATCGCGGTCGAGGGCACGAGCCTCGGCATGGGCGGCCCGGCGATGATCGAGGGCGGCGGCCTGGGCGTCGTCGCGGCGGACGACGTGGGCCCGATGTCCGTGCAGGTGCCCAACGGCGTCGTCGACGTCCTGGTCCCCGACGAGGCCGAGGCGACCCGCGTCGCGAAGCAGTACCTCTCCTACTTCCAGGGCCCGGTGCGGGACTGGACCGCGCCGGACCAGCGGGCGCTGCGGCACGTCGTCCCGGAGAACCGGGTCCGCGTCTACGACATGCGCGCCGTGGTCGAGGGCCTGGCGGACGACGGTTCGGTGCTGGAGCTGCGCCGCGGTTTCGGCGCCGGGATGATCACCGCGCTGATCCGCGTCGAGGGCCGGCCGATGGGCCTGATCGCGAACAACCCGGCGCACCTGGGCGGCGCGATCGACCGGGACGCCGCGGACAAGGCCGCCCGGTTCCTGCAGCTCTGCGACGCGTTCGGGCTCCCGGTCGTCTCACTGTGCGACACCCCCGGCTTCATGGTCGGCACCGCGTCGGAGCGCGAGGCGACGGTCCGGCACTTCAGCCGGCTCTTCGTGATCGGGGCCAACCTGTCCGTGCCGCTCGGGCTGGTGATCATCCGCAAGTGCTACGGCCTGGGCGGGCAGGGGATGGCGGCGGGCAGCCTGAAGGCGCCGGCGTTCTCCGTGGCCTGGCCGACCGGCGAGCTCGGCGGGATGGGGCTGGAGGGCGCGGTGCGGCTGGGGTACCGCAAGGAGCTGGACGCGGTCGAGGACCTCGACGAGAGGCAGGCGCTGTTCGAGAAGAGGGTCGCCGCGGAGTACGAGAAGGGCAAGGCGCTCGCCACCGCGACGGTCTTCGAGATCGACGACGTGATCGACCCGGCCGAGACCCGCCGCTGGATCACCAGCTCGTTCCCGGAGCGGAAGGTGGGCCCGCAGCCGGAGAAGGTCCGCCCGAACATCGACGCCTGGTAGCCGGTCAGACGGCGTCGGCGCCCCGTTCCCCCGTGCGGACCCGCACGATCGTGTCCACCGGGGTGACCCAGATCTTGCCGTCGCCGATCTTCCCGGTCCGGGCGGACTCGACGATGGCGTCGACGACCTTGTCCGCCAGCACGTCGTCCGTCACGATCTCCAGCCGCACCTTCGGGACCAGGTCCACGGCGTACTCCGCGCCGCGGTAGACCTCCGTGTGGCCCTTCTGTCGGCCGTAGCCCTGCACCTCGCTGACGGTCATCCCGAGCACGGCGAGCTGCTCGAGCGCGTTCCGGATGTCCTCCAGCGTGAACGGCTTGACGATGGCGGTGATCAGCTTCACGGTCCGGTCTCCTCGCGGGCGGCCGCGGCGACGGGACCGCCGGTCGGGGGCCTGCCGGCGGCGCCGGGAATGCCGCCGCCCAGGGTCGAGTAGTCGTAACCGGTCTCGGCGTGCTCGGCCTCGTCGACACCGGTGACCTCCTCCTCGTCGTCGACCCGGAACCCGATGGTCTTCTTGACGATCGTCCCGAGGACGAACGCGAGGATGAACGAGTAGAGGAGCACGGCGCCCGCGGCGATCGCCTGCCGGCCGAGCTGGATCAGCCCGCCCCCGTAGAAGAGCCCGTTGTCCCCGAGGGCGGCCGGGTTGACGGCGTTGTTCCCGAAGAAGCCGATGAGCAGGGTGCCGATGATCCCGCCGACCAGGTGGACGCCGACGACGTCGAGCGAGTCGTCGAAGCCGAACCGGTACTTGAGGCTCACGGCCAGCGCGCAGACCGCGCCGGCGACCAGCCCGATCGCGAGCGCGCCCATCGGGGCCACGTACCCGCAGGCCGGGGTGATCGCGACGAGCCCGGCCACGGCGCCCGACGCCGCACCGAGGGTCGTGGGCTTGCCGTCGCGCAGCTGTTCGACGATCAGCCAGCCCAGCACGGCGGTGCAGGTGGCGAGGGTGGTGTTTGTGAACGCCGTACCGGCGAGGTCGCTCGCGCTCAGCGCGGACCCGGCGTTGAAGCCGTACCAGCCGAACCAGAGCAGACTCGCCCCGAGCAGCACGAACGGCAGGCTGTGCGGGCGCATCCGCTCCCGCGGCCAGCCACGGCGCCTGCCCAGGACGAGGGCCAGGGCGAGGCCCGCCGCGCCCGCGTTGATGTGGACGGCCGTCCCGCCGGCGAAGTCCTCCGCCTTGAGGCTGTTCGCGATCCAGCCGCCGACGTTGTTCGGGCCGGTGAAGCCGTCGAACGAGAAGACCCAGTGGGCGACCGGGAAGTAGCACAGGCTCACCCAGCCGACGACGAACGCCGTCCAGCCCCAGAACTTGGCGCGGTCCGCGATCGCGCCCGAGATCAGGGCCGGGGTGATCACGGCGAACATCAGCTGGAACATGACGAACGCCGTGGCCGGCAGCGCGTCGGGCCCGGGCCACGGCGTGGCCGGGGTGCCCACGCCGACGAGGTGGCCGACCGTGTTCGCCAGGCCGGCGAACTCCGCGCCGCCGACCAGGCGGCCGAACGCGTCGTTCCCGAACGCCCAGCTGTAGCCGTACAACGCCCACAGCACACCGACGACCGCCAGGCAGATGAAATTCATCATCAGCATGTTCAGGACGCTCTTGCTGCGGACCATTCCACCGTAGAAGAACGCCAGTCCCGGCGTCATGAGCATGACGAGTGCGGCGCTCGCCAGCACCCAGGCCGTGTCCCCTGCGTTGACCACTGTGCCTCCCGCGTCGAGCCCGACCGGTCTCGGACCGGAATGCTCTTCGCGCAGTGTTTCCGGCAGGGGCGGGCCACCGTTTCCGCACGGTGAACGGCCTTCACATTCGTGATTTCGATGCTGATTCCGGACGATTCGCCAGGGGGAGATCATCGATCTCGGAATGCTTCCAGAAATGACGAGCGGGGCGCAACCTCCCGAAAACGGCGAGACCGCCGCCCAGCTCCGCGTGATCGTCGACGCGATGGCGGAGACGTTTCGATCCCGGCCGAGGCGGCCTGACCCCGGCGTAGGGCTCCGGGGCGGTCAGCCGGCTGCCAGGACGGCGCGGGCGCCGTCGACGCCCTCCGTCGCGATCACCCCGCGGATGGCCTTCTTGTCGTACTTGCCGACGCTGGTCTTGGGGACCTCGGGGACGAAGAGGAACGTGTCCGGGACCCAGAACTTGAGGAACCCCTCCGTGAGCAGGTGCTCCTGCAGTTCCTCGCTGGTCAGCGACGCGTCCGAGGGCACGACGCAGGCGAGCGGTCGTTCGAGCCACTTCTCGTCCTCGACGCCGACGACCGTCGCCTCGGCGACCTTGGGATGGAGCATCAGCGCGTTCTCCAGGTCGATCGTGGAGATCCACTCGCCGCCGGACTTGATCAGGTCCTTGCTGCGGTCCTTGAGCAGGACGTAGCCCTCGGGGTCGATGCAGCCGACGTCGCCGGTGCGCAGCCAGCCGTCGACGATCGAGTCCGCGGTGCGCTCGTCCCGGTAGTACTCACTCGCGGTGAACGGGGAGCGGACGTGGAAGTCCCCGATGCTGGTGCCGTCCCAGGGCAGCTCGTCGCCGGTCGCCGGGTCGACGACCTTGATCTGCAGCAGCGGGATCGGCAGGCCCTGGGTCTGGCGCAGCGTGTAGATCTCGTCCTCGGTGCGGTCCGCCAGCGTCGACTTGAGCGCGAAGAAGCAGATCTGCGGGGAGTTCTCGGTCATGCCGTAGCCCTGCATGACCTCGCACGCGTACTCGTCGTTGAACCACTTCATCACGGCCTTCGACGGCGCCTGCCCGCCCAGCCAGAGCGTGTCCAGCGAGGACAGGTCCCGCGGCCGGTCGCTCGCGCGGACGGCGTCGCGGATCATCGTGCCGATCGTGACGGCGGCGTTCATCCCGGTGACGCCGAGGTCCTCGATGATGTCGACGTAGTCGCCGGGCGTGGGGGGCGCGCCCGGCAGGACGAGCGTCGCGCCCTGCAGGAGCGCCGTGTGCGGGATGTTCCAGCCGTTGCAGTGGAACATGGGCGCGACCTCGAGCCAGATCTGGCGCTCGGCCATGTTCAGCTTGTCGTGCATGGCGAGGCACATGGCGGACGCGGTCTTCTCGTCGAACTCTGCGAACTGGGCGTTCTCGTCGCCGCCGGCGAGCAGTTCCTCGTAGGAGTGGACGGGGATCGTGAGCCGGTGCTCCGGGACGGCGTCGGCCAGCACGATCACGGCCTCGACGGTCGGGAGGCCCAGCTCCAGGAGCTCCGCGACGAGGCCGAGCTGGTCGACGTCGACGAGCAGGAACCGGTCCTCGGTCTTGTCGATCGTGAACTTCTGCTGGGCGGGGGAGAGGCGGAGGTTGATCGTGTGCAGGACCGCCTGGATGCCGGGGACCCCGAAGTAGGTCTCGAGGTGGCGGTAGTGGTTCCACGCGAGCGTGCCGATCCGATCGCCCGGGGCGACGCCGAGCGTGGTGAGGGCGTCGCCGAGGCGCCGCGTGCGTTTGCCGAACTCGCGGTAGGTGTAGCGGTGGTACTCGCCGGGGCCGAGCCTGGTGACGATCTGTTTGTCGGCGAAGAGTCGCTCGGTCCGCCACAGCAAGGAGTGCAGCATCCGTCCTACGGATCTCCTGCCGGCGTGCGCCGCCCCGGGCAGCGCCCCGCGGCGCTGTCGTCGGCGCCGATGCGACCCCGGGATCGGTCCCTCCTCGGCCTTGCGGGGCATCCACCGCCGAACGCCGCACGCCCGGCATGGCTCCGCAGGACCGCGGGCGAGCGGCGCGGCAGCGTGCCAGGCTGGGTCCATGGATCGCGACGCGAACGGCCCGGAGGACGACTCGGACCAGCTCGAACCCGAGGACACGCTGGACGACCGGGGTCCGGACGACGTGCTGGACGAGGGCTACTCGCCGCCGGAGCGCCCCTGGAACGCCTCGGAGCACGAGGACCTCGCAGAGCGCCTGTCCGAGGAGCTGCCGGAGTACGGTGCCGGCGACTCCGGGGGCGACGGCCTCGGGGACGCCTCGGACACCGACGGCGAGCTGGCCGACGACCAGGTCGGCGACGTCCGCGCCGGCCGCCTGGTCGACGCGGACGGGGGCGGCGCCGTCGACACGGACGCGGACTCCTGGGCCGAGGACGTCGGCGTCGACGGCGCCGGGGCGTCGTCGGAGGAGGCCGCCGTCCACGTGGTGGGCGACGACGAGGGCTGACCGTGAGGTCGGCTCAGCCGGGCCGGCCTTCGGCCGTGTCGTGCGCGGCGGTGACCGCGAGCATCGCGGTCAGCTGGTCGATCAACCACCCGACGACTCCGCCCGCGGCACGGCCCGCTCCTGCAGCCAGCTGAGCAGCGCGCCCTCGGTGAGGGCCACCCAGCCGCGCAGCGTCATCAGATGCAGCGGCGCGGGGTCCTCGAGCCCGCTCCGCTCGACGAGCAGCGCGACGATGTGCCGGCGCACCGCGTCGACCAGCGCGTCGGTCTCCCCGGTCGCGATCACCGACCCGCTGCGCAGCAGGGCCACGTAGGCCTGGGCGTGCCGTTCGACGGTGTCGAGGAACGCGTCGAGCGCGGCGCGCAGCTGCTCGGTGGGGAGGACGTCCGAGCCGCTGCCGGGCAGCGAGATCCGGTCGATCAGCTCGTCGACGATCGTGGACAGCGCCGCGACGTGCAACGACGGCAGGTTCGGGAAGTACCGGTAGAACAGCGCGCGCGAGACGTCCGCGGCCCGGCTGACGTCGTCGACCGTCACCTGCTCCGGAGGCATCCGGGCGTAGAGCTCCAGCGCCGCCGCCACGAGGTGGTCGCGGCGGCGCTCGGGGCTCATCCGGCGCGCCGGCCTGGCGACGCTCACAGGTCCAGCACCACGCGGTCGCCCTCCGCTCTCGCCACGCACAGGGCCATCGAACCCGGTGCGGAGGTGTCCCGCTCGGTGCGTCCCGCCACCAGCCGGACGTGGCACGTCCCGCAGAAGCCCTGTCGGCACGAGTACGGGACGGCCGGCAGCACGGCTTGCACGGCGTCGAGCGCGGACCGGTCCGCCGGGACGTCGACCGTCCGTCCCGTCCGGGCCAGCTCGACGGTGAACGCCCGGCCGCCACGCACCGGCGGCGGGGAGAAGCGCTCGGAGTGCAGCCGATGCCCGGCCGGGACGGCCCGGCGCACCGCGTCGATCATGGGCGGCGGGCCGCAGCAGTAGACCGCCGAGCCTCGGGGGAGCGCGGCGAGCTGCTCCGCGACCAGCGCGGCGACGGGCGGTGGCCCGCCGTGTTCGTCGTCCGGGCGCAGGAGGACGTGGGCGGCGTCGAGTCCGGCCGACAGGGGCAGGGACGCCCGGTCCCGCCCGGTGTGCACCAGCCGCCACGGCACCCCGGCGGCCGCGGCCGCCCGCGCCATCGGCGCGAGCGGGGTGATCCCGATGCCGCCGGCCAGGAACAGGTAGCCGGGCGCGGCGGCGAGGGGGAAGGCGTTGCGCGGCCCGCGGACCGTGATCTCCGTGCCGGGTGCCAGCCCGTGGACCTCGGTCGAGCCGGCCGCGAGGCGGCGCACCGCGATCCGGTAGCTCGCGCGATCGGCCGGGTCCCCGCACAGCGAGTACTGGCGCAGGAGTCCCGACGGCAGCAGCAGGTCCAGATGCGCGCCGGGCCGCCACGCGGGAAGGTCCGCGCCGTCCGGGCGCGCGAGCGTCAGCCCGGCGACGTCCGGTGCCTCCGCCCGGACGGCGGTGACCGTCAGCCGGAGGTCCCGGTCCACCGGCTGTGCCGGACGCCGGCGCCGCCCGCTGCGCAGGGCGATCCGCAGCGCGGTGCTGCCGATGACCTCGGCGAGGCGGTCCTCGTTCACGCCGCGCCGGCCGATCCGTCCGCCGCCCGCGCCGCGGGGGAGGACGCCAGGTAGGCGACCGCGGCATCGGTGGAGCCGTAGCGCGACGGGTGGTAGTCCGGCCGCAGATAGGCGACCACGCACCGCAGCATCGCCCCGAGCGGCGGGCAGAGCCCGAGCCGCGCGGCTCGGGCGAGGTCCCGCCACCGGGCGCGCCTCGGTTCCGGGTCCCGCGACAGCAGGAACGCGACGCCGTGGGCCCAGAGCCGCACGAGCATCGGTGCCGCGATCGCGAGGTTCCGCACCCGGCGGAGGTAGCGGCCGTCGAGGTGCACGTAGAGGTCGTGCGCGACGCTGCGGTGCTCCACCTCCTCGGCGCCGTGCCAGCGCAGCAGGTCCAGCATCGTCGGGTCCGCGTGCGCCCGGTCCAGCGCGCTCGCGTCGAGCACCCACTGGCCGAGGAACGCCGTCAGGTGCTCGATGGCCGCGACCAGCGCGACCCGCTCCACCAGCCACTCCTGGGCCGCGGGGCCGTCGAGGCCCCGGTCGCCGAGCGCCTCGCGGAACACCCACTCGATCCTGCCGACGTACGGGCCGGTGTCGATGCCGGCGGTCGCGAGGTGGTCCAGCACCCCCTGGTGCGACACCGCGTGCATCGCCTCCTGCCCGATGAACCCGCGCACGTCCTCCGCCAGCTGCGGGTCCTTGACCAGCGGCAACGCGTCGGAGAACAGCCGGACGAACCACCGCTCGCCCTCCGGCAGGAGCAGGTGCAGCACGTCGAGCAGGTGGGTGGCGAAGGGCTCGCCGGGGATCCAGTGCAGCGGCAGTGCGGACCAGTCGAAGGCGACGTCCCGGGCGTGCAGCGCGATCCGGTCGGGGTCCTGGTTCATCGGGGACCGATCTCCCGCTTCGCGAACTCCCGGAGCAGCCCCGGGGTCAGCCGGGAGGCCAGCAGGCCGAGGTGGGCCTCGGGCGTCACCGGGACCAGCGGGCTGTCGTGCTCGACGGCGTGCACGATCCGTTCCGCCACGCGCTCCGGGGTGTAGTTGCGCTTCGCGTAGAGCGCGGTCGTCGCGCCCTGCCGTCGCTTCTCGGTCTCGGCGTCGGTCCCGACGAACCGGGTGGTCACGGTGATGTTGGTGTGCACGAAGCCGGGACAGATCGCGCTGACCCCGATTCCCTCGCCCGCCAGCTCGGCGCGCAGGCACTCCGTCAGGGTGAGGACCGCGGACTTGGTGGTCGCGTACGCGGCGAGCGTGCGCTGCGGGAGGTAGGCGGCGGCCGAGGCGACGTTGACGACGTGCCCGCCCTCGCCGTGTTCGCGCAGCTGCGCGGCGAACAGCCGGCTGCCGTGGATGATGCCCCACAGGTTGACGTCGATGATCCGCTGCCAGTCCTCGGGCGTGGTGTCCGCGAAGGAGCCGGCCATGCCGATGCCCGCGTTGTTCACCACCACGTCCGGCACCCCGTGCTCGGCGGCGACGCGCTTGGCGAACGCCTCCATCGCCGCTCCGTCGGAGACGTCGACCGGGTGGGCGGATGCCCGCGCGCCTGCGGCCTGGACGAGCCGGACGGTCTCGTCCGCGGTCGCCGCGTCCCGGTCCGCGACGACGATCTCCGCGCCCCGCCGCGCGAAGGCCAGCGCGGTGGCGCGGCCGATCCCGCTGCCGGCCCCGGTCACGACGACGAGCCGGTCCGCCCAGCGGTCCCGGGCCCGCGCCTTCGCCAGCGCCGGGCTCGTCGGGCCTCCCGCCACGCTCGTCATCAGCTCGCGGACACACCGGGCGATGACGTCCGGCCGGGTCCGCGGCACCCAGTGCCCGCCCGGGATGCGCCGCACCGCGAGGTCGTCGACGTACTCGTCGATCTCGGTCTGCAGCGGGGCGGTGACGTAGGCGTCCCGGGTGGGCGCGAGCACCTGCACAGGGACGCTCGTCCGCCGGGCCTCGGCTTTCGCCAGCCGCGCGCCGAAGTTCGCGCGGTAGAGCTCGAGTCCGCGCACCGCGTCCGAGGTCGACGGGCGCGGCACGCCCTCGCGCGCCGCGATCACCCGCCCGAACAGCCCGGAGCGCCACGCGAGCACCGGCAGCACGGGGAGCTGGAACAGCACCGTGTACCAGGACGCGGCCGCCTGGCGGAGCCGGTCGCCGAGGCGCCCGCGCCGGAACCAGCGCGCGGCGTGGTCGAGACACGGCCCGGAGATCGACGTGTACGACGCGACCCGGCCGGCCAACCGTTCCCCCGTCACCGCGTGCCAGGTCTGGATCGCGCCCCAGTCGTGCGCGAGCAGGTGCACCGGCCGGTCCGGGCTGACGGCGTCGATCACCCGCGCGAGGTCGTCCGCGAGCTGGTCGAGCGCGTAGCCCGCCCTGGTCGGGGGCGCCCCCGACGCGCCCGCGCCCCGGACGTCGTAGGTGACGACGTGGACATCCGCGCCCAGCGCGGCCACCACCCCGTCCCAGACCGTGTGGTCGTCCGGATACCCGTGTATCGCGACGACGGTCTGCCCTGCGGCCCGATCCCCGTGCTCCTGGACGGCCAGCCGCAGGCCGTCGGAGGTCACCACCTCGCTGTGAGACATGCTGTCATCATAGAAACCGTGTCAACAAGGCTCCGTTGATCGCCCGCGTTCGGCACTTTCGTTCACCAGGTCCGACCGAAGGTGCCGTTCGTGCGATCGCCGGCGGTCACCTGGTGCGGCGGTCCTTGAGGCGCTGCAGCTTGCCGACCGAGCGCTCCAGCGAGTCCGGCTCCACGACCTCGCAGGTCACGGAGACTCCGATGCCGTCCTTGACCGCCTTGACGAGCTCGGCCGCCGCGGCCTCCCGGCGCTCGGGGGTGGTGTCCTCGCGCGCCTCGACCCGCACCGCGAGGGCGTCCATCCGGCCCTCGGTGGTGAGCTCGAGCTGGAAGTGCGGGGCGAACCCCGGCGTGCGCAGGACGATCTCCTCGATCTGGGTCGGGAAGAGGTTCACCCCGCGCAGGATGATCATGTCGTCGCTGCGGCCGGTGATCTTGGCCATCCGGCGCATCGACGGCCGCGCGGTGCCGGGCAGCAACGTCGTCAGGTCGCGGGTGCGGTACCGGATGATCGGCAACGCCTCCTTGGTGAGGCTGGTGAAGAGGAGCTCGCCCTCCTCGCCGTCCGGCAGAGGAGTGCCGTCGAGGGGGTCCACGACCTCGGGGAGGAAGTGGTCCTCCCAGATGTGCAGCCCGTCCTTGGTCTCCACGCACTCCTGCGAGACGCCCGGGCCCATGACCTCGGACAGCCCGTAGATGTCGACGGCGTGGATGTTCATCCGCTCCTCGATCTCGGAGCGCATCTGCTCGGTCCACGGCTCGGCGCCGAAGATGCCGACCTTCAGCGAGGTCGACCGCGGGTCGATGCCCTGGCGCGCGAACTCGTCGAGCAGGGTCAGCATGTAGCTCGGGGTGAGCATGATGACGTCCGGCTCGAAGTCGGAGATGAGCTGGACCTGTCGCGGGGTCATGCCGCCGGACACCGGGATCACCGTCGCGCCGAGCTTCTCGATGCCGTAGTGCGCGCCGAGGCCGCCGGTGAACAGGCCGTAGCCGTAGGCGTTGTGGATCTTCTGGCCGGGCCTGCCGCCGGCGGCGCGGATGGAGCGGGCGATGAGCCCGGCCCAGTCGTCGATGTCCTTCGCGGTGTAGCCCACGACGGTGGGCTTGCCGGTGGTGCCGGACGACGCGTGGACGCGCCGGACCTGCTCCTGCGGCACGGCGAACATCCCGAACGGGTAGTTGTCCCGCAGGTCCTTCTTGCTCGTCGTCGGGTACCTGGCGATGTCCGCGAGCTCGCGGCAGTCGTCCGGGTGCACGCCGTGGGCGTCGAAGGCGCGGCGATAGTGCGGGACGTTCTCGTAGGCGTGCCGCAGCGTCCACTGCAGACGGGAGAGCTGCAGGGCGCGCAGCTCGTCGGCGGACATGCGTTCGGCCGGGTCGAGGGTCTCCGGCGCCGGGGCGTCGCCGAGCCGGCGGGCGGGGGCGGTGGTGGTCACTTGCCGCTCTCCTTCTTGGCGACCAGCGTGAGGACGTCGTAGCGGGCGACGGACTGGCCGTCCTGGCGGGTGACGTCGGCGTCCCAGCGGACCTCGCCGTAGCCGGCGGACTCGCGCGGGGTGAGCTGTTTGCAGGTCAGGGTGACGGTGAGCTCGTCGCCGAACTTGACGGGGGTGAGGAACCGCAGGTTGTCGACGCCGAAGTTGGCCAGCACCGGCCCGGGCGCGGGGTCGACGAACAGCCCGGCGGCGAAGGAGACGATCAGGTAGCCGTGGGCGACGCGCTCGCCGAACAGCGGGTTCGCGGCGGCGGCCTCGGCGTCCATGTGGGCGTAGAAGGTGTCGCCGGTGAACTCGGCGAAGTGCTCGACGTCGGCCTGGGTGACCGTGCGCGGGCCGGCGACGAGGGTGTCTCCGGGCTTGAGCTCCTCGAGGTGCTTGCGGAACGGGTGCACGTCGGTCTCGTGGCGCTCGGCTCCGGCGACCCAGCGGCCGGTGATCGCGGCGAGGGTGTCCGGGTCGGCCTGGATCGCGGTGCGCTGCATGTGGTGCAGGACGCCGCGGATGCCGCCCATCTCCTCGCCGCCGCCGGCGCGGCCGGGGCCGCCGTGGACGAGCTGCGGCATCGGGGAGCCGTGCCCGGTGGACTCCTTCGCGTCCCGGGAGTTGAGCACGAGCAGCCGGCCGTGCCAGGGGGCGACACCGAGGACGACCTCGCGGGCGAAGGCGGTGTCGGCGGTGACGATCGAGCCGGCGAGGCTGCCCTGGCCGCGGGCGGCGTAGTCGATCAGCTGCGCGGTGGAGCTGTACGGGAGGAGGGTGGAGACCGGGCCGAAGGCCTCGACCTCGTGCGGCTCGGCCCGCTCCGGGTCGCCGACCAGCAGCATCGGTGAGATGAACGCGCCGCGGTCGGGGTCGGCGTCGAGGACGTCGACCCTGTCCGGGTCGCCGAAGACGATCCGGCCGGCGTCGGCGAGGGCCTTGATGCTGCGCCGGACCTCCTCGCGCTGGTCCAGGCTCGCCAGCGCGCCCATCCGGACGCCCTCGGATGCCGGGTTGCCGATGGTGATCTCGGCGAGCTCGGCGGAGACGGCCTCGACGACGGCGTCGACGTGCTGTTCGGGGACGAAGGCGCGGCGGATGGCGGTGCACTTCTGGCCGGCCTTGACGGTCATCTCGGCGACGAGGCCGTTGACGAACAGGTCGAACTCGTCGGTGCCGGGGGTGGCGTCCGGGCCGAGGGCGGAGAGGTTGAGCGAGTCCGCCTCGGCGGTGAACCGCACGGCGTTGCGGACGATCGCGGGGTGCGTGCGCAGGGTCTGCGCGGTGGAGGCGGAGCCGGTGAAGGACACGAGGTCCTGGCCGGTGAGGTGGTCGAACAGGTCCCCGACGCCGCCGGCGACGAACTGCAGCGCACCCGCGGGCAGCAGGCCGGAGTCGACGATGAGCTCGACGAGCCTCGCGGTGAGGAACGCGGTCGGGCTGGCGGGCTTGATCAGACTCGGGACGCCGGCGAGGAAGGCGGGGGCGAGCTTCTCCAGCGGGCCCCAGACGGGGAAGTTGAACGCGTTGACCTGGACGGCGACGCCGTGCAGCGGGGTGCAGACGTGCTGGCCGAGGAAGGTGCCGCCGCGGCCGAGGGGCTCCACGTCGCCGTCGACGTGGACGGTGTCGTTGGGCAGCTCGCGCTTGGCCTTGCTCGCGTAGGCCAGCAGCACGCCGATGCCGCCGTCGACGTCGAATTTCGAGTCCCCGAGGGTGGCGCCGGTGCGGGCGGAGACGGCGTAGAGCTCGTCGCGGTGTTCGCGCAGGTGCTGGCCGAGCGCCTTGAGGAGGGCGGCGCGCTGGTGGAAGGTCAGCTCACGCAGGGCCGGGCCACCGGCGCGGCGGCCGTAGTCCAGCGTGGCTCCGAAGTCGACCCCGTCCGACGAGATCCGGGCGACCTCCTCGCCGGTCACCGCGTCGAACAGCGGCCGCCCCTCGGCGGTGGGGGTGTGCCAGTCGCCGAGGACGTGGCTCCGGAGTGGGACGGTCATGTGCTCTCCTCGTCGTCGGGGAAGGTCCGACCCGCTCGCGCAGCGGGACGGCGCACGCCGGACCGACGTCCTCCCGGACACGGCAGCGAACGATCGTTCGGTTGTGCGGGAGGTTAGCATGACCCCGTGCAGACGAACAGTGGTGCAGGCACCGAGGCCGGCTCGAAGGACGTCGACCCCGCGGTCCTGGTGACGGAGGACGAGCAGGACCCGGCCGTCGCGATCGTCACGCTGAACCGGCCGGCCCGGCGTAACGCGTTGACCGTCGAGCTCAAGGAAGCCCTGGTGGAGGCCCTGGAGCGGGTCGCGGCGGACACGAGCGTGCGGGCGGTCGTGCTGGCGGGGTCGGGGAAGTCGTTCTGCGTCGGGCAGGACCTCGGCGAGCACGCGAAGGCGCTGGAGGCGGACGCCGCCACGTCGTTCGACACGGTGGAGAAGCACTACAACCCGATCGTTCGGGCGCTGGCCACGATGCCGAAGCCGGTGATCGCCGCGATCAACGGCGGCGCGGTGGGGGCAGGACTCGGGTTCGCCCTCGCGTGCGACCTGCGCGTCGCCGCGGACACCGCGACCTTCGCGACGGCGTTCGCCGCGATCGGGCTGACCGCGGACTCGGGTCTCTCGGCCAGCCTCGTGCACTCCCTCGGCGCCGCCCGGGCCACCGAGCTGCTGCTCCTGGGGGAGTCCTTCGACGCGGCCCAGGCGAAGGCGTCGGGCCTGGTCAGGGCGGCGGTCCCGGTCGAGGCGGTGCTGGAGACCGCGCTGGAGCTGGCCCGCAGGCTGGCGGCCGGCCCGACGCTGGCGTTCGCCGAGATCAAGAAGGCGGTCGCGCTCGGCGCGGTGTCGTCGCTGGACACGGTGCTCGAGGCCGAGGCTGCGGCGCAGGCCCGGCTGGGCGTCACGAAGGACCACCGGGTCGCGGTCGAGGCGTTCCTGGCCAAGCGGCGGCCGACCTTCGAGGGCGCGTGACCTGCCGGTCGCGAGGGAAGGGCACGCTGTGGGGATGAGCGGACACGAGTCGTCCGGGCGGCTGCGGTGAGCGCCGCGCCCGCGGAGCCGCCCGTGCCCGCCACCCGCACGCGACGGGCCCGCGGGGCGGCGGGTGCCCGCCGCCCCGTGTACGACGCGTCGTCCCTGCTCGCGGTGGCGGTCGGCGAGTTCAACACCCGCGGCTACGACGCCACCAGCATGGAGGATCTCTCCCGCGCGGCCGGCATCACGAAGTCATCGTTCTACCACCACGTCAGCGGCAAGGAGGAGCTGCTCAAGGCGGCTCTGGAGCGCGCGTTGGACGGGCTGTTCGGGATCCTCGAGGAGCCCGCCTCGCAGGACGGCCCGGCCTTGGCGCGGCTGCGGCACATCATCCGCCGCCAGGTCGAGGTGCTGACCTCGGAGCTGCCCTACGTGACGCTGCTGCTGCGTGTCCGGGGGAACACCGACACCGAGCGCTGGGCGCTGGCCCGGCGGCGCGCGTTCGACGCGTCGATCGCCTCGCTGGTGGCGGACGCGGTGGCGGACGGCGAGGTCAGGGCCGAGGTCGAGCCGTCGCTGGCGGCCCGGCTGCTCTCCGGGACGGTCAACTCGATCATCGAGTGGTACCGGCCCGGGCGGCCCGGGGCGGAGCGGCTGCCCGACGAGATCGTCCGCATCGTGTCCGAGGGCATCATTCCGCCCGCCTGAGGTCCGGGAACGGTTGCGCGAGCCGGTCGGGTGCGTCATCATCAGACGAACGAACATTCGGTTACGGAGGTTCCCGATGACGGTGACCGACGAGCGTCCCCACCGCGCTCTCGAGGAAGGGTTCGACGCGACCATCGCGGCGGACCAGCGGATCGAGCCGCGGGACTGGATGCCCGAGGCCTACCGCAAGACGCTGATCCGGCAGATCGCCCAGCACGCGCACTCCGAGATCATCGGGATGCAGCCGGAGGGGAACTGGATCCTGCGCGCGCCGTCGTTGCGCCGCAAGGCCATCCTGCTGGCGAAGGTGCAGGACGAGGCCGGGCACGGGATGTACCTCTACGCGGCGGCGGAGACCCTCGGTGTGGATCGCGAGGAGCTCACCGAGAAGCTGATCGAGTCCAGGCAGAAGTACTCCTCGATCTTCAACTACCCGACGTTGACGTATGCGGACATCGGCGTCATCGGCTGGCTGGTCGACGGGGCGGCGATCTGCAACCAGGTCCCGTTGTGCCGCTGTTCCTACGGCCCGTACGCACGCGCCATGATCCGGATCTGCAAGGAGGAGTCGTTCCATCAGCGGCAGGGCTTCGAGCTGCTGCTGGCGATGGTGAACGGCACGGATGCGCAGCGGGAGATGGTGCAGGAGTCGGTGAACCGCTGGTGGTGGCCGTCGCTGATGATGTTCGGCCCGCCGGACGACGACTCGCCGAACTCGGCGCAGTCGATGGCGTGGGGGATCAAGCGGCACACGAACGACGAGCTGCGGCAGCGGTTCGTCGACATGTCCGTCCCGCAGGCCGCGGCGCTGGGCGTCACGCTCCCGGACCCGGACCTGGTCTGGAACGACGAGCGGCAGGCGCACGACTACGGCGAGCCGGACTGGGCGGAGTTCAAGGCGGTGATCGGCGGCTCGGGCCCGGCGAACGCGCAGCGGATCGCGCACCGGCGCCGCGCGCACGAGAACGGGGCCTGGGTCCGCGAGGCGGCGCAGGCGTATGCGGACAAGCACGCGGGGGCGACGGCATGAGTGAGGACTTCACGGCGGAGGGCGGCCACGGAGCCGTCCCGACCGAGGGCGTGGAGACCGGGCAGGGGAAGCCGGCGCGCCGTACCTGGCCGCTCTACGAGGTGTTCGTGCGCGGCAAGCGCGGGCTGAACCACGTGCATGTCGGCTCGCTGCACGCGGCGGACGACGAGATGGCCCTGCACAACGCGCGGGACGTCTACACCCGGCGCAACGAGGGCGTGTCGATCTGGGTGGTGAAGGCGGAGCACATCACCGCGTCCAGCCCGGCGGAGAAGGATCCGTTCTTCGCGCCGGCGGGGGACAAGGTCTACCGGCACCCGACGTTCTACGCGATCCCGGAGGAGGTGCCGCACCTGTGAGCATCCACCACACGGACGTCGAGGAGCACGACGCCACCAACGCGTACCAGTCGCTGTCCGAGACCACCGACCACGACGACCCGCGCTGGGCGTTCGGGACGGGGATCGTCGAGGAGGCCGGCGCGGAGATCACCTCGCCGGCGCCCGTCGGCGTCGACGCGGCCGACCTCGCCGCGTACTGCCTGATGCTGGGCGACGACGCGTTGATCTACAGCCACCGGCTCTCGGAGTGGGTCTCGAACGCCCCGGAGCTGGAGGAGGAGGTCGCGCTGGCGAACACCGCGCTGGACCTGCTCGGCCAGGCCCGGGTGCTGCTCGCCCGGGCCGGGCACGTCGAGGGCGGGAACCGGGACGAGGACGCCCTGGCCTACCTGCGCCCGGAGGCGGAGTTCCGCAACGTCGGGCTGGCCGAGCTGTCCGACGACCTGGACTTCGCCCGCTGCATAGCCCGCCTGCTGATCTTCTCGACCTGGCGGCTGGCGCTGCTGCACCGGCTGCTCGGTTCGGCGGACCCGGTCGTCGCCGCGGTCGCGGGCAAGGGAGTCAAGGAGATCACCTACCACCGGGACTACGCGGCTCGCTGGACGTTGCGGCTCGGCGACGGGACCGCGGAGTCCCACCGGCGCATGCAGGCCGCGATCGACGCGGTCTGGCCGTACCTCGGCGAGCTGTTCCGGACCTCCGACGAGGAGCGTCGGCTGATCGCGGCCGGGGTCGCGGTGGACCCGGCGGACACCCGCGAAGAGGTCGACGCGGTCCTGGACCAGGTCCTGGACAAGGCCACCCTGACCCGTCCGGACAGGCCGTTCATCGGGACCATCGGCGGTCGCAGCGGCCGGCAGGGCGTGCACACCGAGCACCTCGGCCATGCCCTCGCGGAGATGCAGAGCCTCGCCCGCCGGCATCCGGGGGCGACGTGGTGAGCGCAGGTCTTCGCAGCTCAGCCGGGGTTGTGCGGGTGGAACCTCGTTCTAGCGAGGTTTCCCGCGCACAGGGGGTGGTGGCCGGCGTCGTCGATCCGGAGATGCCGATGCTGACCCTCGACGACCTCGGGGTCGTCCGGTCGGTCGACGTCGACGGGGACGCGGTCACCGTGACGATCACGCCGACCTACTCGGGATGCCCCGCGATCGAGGAGATGCGCCACGACCTCCGCGCCGCGCTGACCGCCGCAGGATACGCCCGGGTCGAGGTGCGGACGGTGTTCTCGCCGGCCTGGAGCACGGACTGGATCAGTGACGACGGGCGGCGCAAGCTCGCCGAGGCCGGCATCGCCCCGCCCGGGCGGGCGGCGGCGAAGACCGCCGGGCCGATCCCGCTGACGCTCACCCCGCCGTCGTCGGCGGTGCGGTGCCCGCACTGCGGCGCGCCCGCCACCGAGGAGCTTCTCCCGCTTCGGGCCGACCGCGTGCACGGCGCTGCGCCGTTGCCCGTCGTGCCGGGAGCCCTTCGAGCACATGAAGGAGATCTGATGACGGCCGCCACCACCGAGGTCGTCGAGCCGCGGACCAGCGGTTTCCACCCGCTGCGGGTCGCGGCCGTCGAGCGCCTCTGCGAGGACGCCGTCGCCGTCACCTTCGACGTCCCGGAGTCGCTGAAGCAGGCCTACGCCTTCCGCCCCGGCCAGTACCTGACCCTGCGCCAGCGGACGCCGGACGGGGAGGAGCGCCGCTCGTACTCGATCTGCGCGCCGGCCGGCGCCGCCCCGCGGGTCGGCGTCCGGCGCGTCGCGGACGGGTTGTTCTCCGAGTGGCTGGTCGACCGGCTCGAGGCCGGGGACGAGGTCGAGGTCGGGCCGCCCGCGGGCGCGTTCACCCCGGAGCTCGAGGCGGGCACGCACCACGGGCTGATCGCCGCCGGCTCGGGCATCACCCCGGTGCTGTCCATTGCCGCGTCCCTGCTGGCCGCGCACGACGACACCCGCGTCACGCTGCTCTACGGCAACCGCCGCACGGACACCGTCATGTTCACCGAGGAGATCGCGGACCTCAAGAACGCGCACGGCCCGCGGCTGCACCTGCTCAACGTGCTCTCCCGCGAACCCACCGAGGCGGAGATCCTCAACGGCCGGCTCGACGCGGAGCGGATGCGGACCCTGTTCGGTGCGCTGGTCGACGTCGAGGGCGTCGAGCACTGGTGGCTCTGCGGCCCGCTCGGCATGACCGAGGACGCCGTCGCGGTGCTCACCGAGCTCGGGGTGGACCGGAAGCGGGTGCACCGCGAGCTGTTCTACGTCGACGAGCCGCCGCCGGAGCTGCACCGCGCGGAGGACGACGTCGTCCTCGACGGCGAGAGCAGCGAGGTCACCGTCGTCCTGAACGGACGGTCCACCCCACTCACCCTGCCCCGCGACGAGACCGTGCTCGACGCCGCGCAGAAGGTCCGCGGGGACCTACCGTTCGCCTGCAAGGGCGGGGTCTGCGGGACCTGCCGGGCCAAGGTCACCGCCGGGGACGTCACCATGCGCCGCAACTTCGCGCTGGAGGACGAGGAGGTCGAGGCCGGCTTCGTGCTGACCTGCCAGACCCTCCCGGTCTCCGACGAGGTCACCGTCGACTACGACGCCTGACACCCGCTCAGGCACAGGATCGCGGGCCGACGCACACGTTCGGCCATGGGCCTGGGCCCGCGAACCTGCGCGTCAGCGGCGGGGTGGGCCGGTCGTGCCCCGCACGACCAGGGCCGGGGAGGACCACCTCGCGCGGTGGGACCTCCTCCTCCAGGCGTTCGACGGCCGCCCGGACGGCGTTCTGCGCGAGGCCCGCGGCGTCCTGGCGGACGGTCGTCAGGTCGACGTGGGAGAGGTGCGCGAGGTGGTCGTCGTTGTAGCCGACGACCGAGACCTCGGCCGGGACGTCGACGCCCGCGCGGCGCAGAGTGTCCAGCAGGCCGATGGCGCAGCGGTCGTTGGCCGCGATCACCGCCGTGGGGAGCGAGTCCTCGGCGAGCAGCATCCGGCCGGCGGCGATCCCCGCGTCCTCGTGGTACGCCCCGGGGAGGATCCGCACGTCGCGGTCCAGCCCGTGGGCGCGCATGGCGGCGACGTAGCCCTCGCGCCGGACGCGGGCGTTCGGGCCGCTGGGCCCGCCGTCGACGTGCACGATCCGCCGGTGCCCGAGCCCGACGAGATGGTCGACGGCCTGGCGCATCCCCTCGGCATCGGCGCTGCGGACGCTGTCCACCGCGGCCCCGCCCGCGCCGCGCCCCACGACGACGGCGACGGCGCGGGCACCGAGCTCGTCGAGGAAGGCGTCGTCGACGACCGGGCCCAGCAGGATCACGCCCTCGCAGCGGTGCGCGAGCAGCGCCTCGACGGCCTTGGCCTCGTCGCGGCCGGGAGTGCTCGCCGAGAGCAGCACGTCGTAGCCGCGGCGTTCGGCCTCCGGGTAGATCACCTCGACGAGGTCCGCCTCGAACGGCTCGCGCACCGTCATCAGCACCCCGAGGGTGCGGCTGCGGCCCCGGGCGAGCAGGCGGGCGGCGTTGTCCGGGCGGTAGCCCAGCTCCTCCGCGGCGCGCAGCACCTTCTCGCGGCTCTCCGCGCTGGCTCCCGGGGCGTCCCGGAACACCAGGGAGACCAGGGCGCGGGAGACGCCGGCGCGCGCGGCGACGTCGACCATCGTCGGTCGCCGCCGGCCTTCCGCGCTTCCCACGCCGCCATTCTTCCCGGCCGTCTGAACCACCCACTATGTCTTGACATGCGAACGTGGCGGCAGCATAGTTCTGCGCGGCGCTACTAGAGCGCTCTAGTCCCCACCGACGAGGACGTCCACGGCTCATGAAGCGCTGCGGGCGTCCCGCTAGACCGGGAGTTCCACCGTGACCGCATCATCGACGATCCGAATCGGCTCGGCGCCCGATTCCTGGGGCGTCTGGTTCCCCTCCGACCCCGCGCAGACCCCGGCCGACCGGTTCCTCTCCGAGGTCTCCGGGGCCGGCTACGAGTGGATCGAGCTCGGCCCCTACGGATACCTGTCGACGGACGCGGCCGAGCTGGCCGACCAGCTCGAGAAGCACTCGCTGAAGGTCTCCGCGGGCACCGTCTTCGAGCACCTGCACCGGCCGGACTCGTGGGAGGACGTCTGGAAGCAGGTCACCGACGTCGCCGCGCTGACCGCGGTCGTCGGCGGCAAGCACATCGTGGTCATCCCGGACACCTGGCGGGACCACAAGACCGGTGCGCCGCTGGAGGACCGCAGCCTCTCCGACGAGCGGTGGGGCCTGCTGACCACCGGGATGGACGAGCTGGGCCGCCGGATCCTCGAGGAGTACGGCCTGCACGTGCAGTTCCACAGCCACGCGGACAGCCACGTCGGCTACCAGCACGAGATCGAGCGGTTCGTGCAGAACACGAACCCCGAGTACGTCAACCTCTGTCTGGACACCGGGCACGTCTCCTACTACGGCGGGGACAATCTCGAGCTGATCCGCAAGTACCCGCAGCGCATCGGCTACCTGCACCTCAAGCAGGTCGACCCGGCCGTCATCGCCCGCGTCGAGGCCGAGGACCTGCCGTTCCCCGAGGCCGTGCGGCTCGGCGCCATGATCGAGCCGCCGCTCGGCGTGCCGGACATGCCGTCGCTGCTGGCCGCCGTCGAGGAGCTGGGCACCGACATCTTCGCGATCGTCGAGCAGGACATGTACCCCTGCCCGCCGGAGCACCCGCTGCCCATCGCGCAGCGCACGCACACCTACCTGGCGGGATGCGGCGGCCGGTCGCTCTCCATGGGGACCCCGCGGGCCTGAGCCCGCCACCGTTCGTCGCGAGCAGGAGGCTCCACCATGTCTGATCTCAAGGTCGCCGTCATCGGTGTCGGCAAGATGGGCGCGTTCCACGTCGACAGCCTGACGAGGCGCACCCGCGGCGCGCAGGTCGTCGCGGTCAACGACTTCTCCCCGGAGCGGGCGGCCGAGATCGCCGGCCCGATCGGGGCGCGCGTCGTGGCGGACCCGTTCGAGGCCATCGGCGCCGCCGACGTCGACGCGGTCGTGCTCGCCAGCCCCGGCTTCGCGCACGAGAAGCAGGTCCTCGCCTGCCTCGAGCGCGGGATCCCGGTGCTCTGCGAGAAGCCGCTGACCATGGACGGCCCGACCTCCTACGAGGTCGTCCGCGCCGAGGCCGAGACCGGTCGCTCGCTCATCCAGGTCGGCTTCATGCGCCGCTTCGACACCGAGTACGCGGGCCTGCGTTCGCTGATCGAGAGCGGCGACCTGGGCGCGCCGCTGATGCTGCACTGCACCCACCGCAACCCCGAGGTCCCGGACTCCTTCACCTCGGAGATGGCGATGGCGGACTCGGTCGTGCACGAGGCGGACTGCACCCGCTTCCTGCTCGGCGAGGAGGTCGTCGCGGTGACGGTGCTGAAGGGCACGCCCACATCGTCGGCGCCGGCCGGGGTCAGCGACCCGATGCTCGTGCTGTTCGAGACCGAGTCCGGCCGCCTGGTGACTGTCGAGAGCTTCGTGCGGACCGGGGTGGCCTACGAGGTGCGCACCGAGCTCGTCGCGGAGCGCGGGCAGGCGACGATCGGCCTGGACCAGAACCTGCAGGTCAAGCAGGCCGGACGCTGGGGCGGAACGATCTCCCCGGACTTCGTCGTCCGGTTCGGGGCCGCCTACGACACCCAGATGCAGCGCTGGGTCGACGCCGCCGCGCAGGGCACGATCGACGGCGCCGGCTCGTGGGACGGCTACGCGGCCGCCGCGATCTGCGAGGCCGGCGTCGAGGCCGTCCGGTCCGGCCGGCGCACCGAGGTGAAGCTGGAGGCGCGGCCGTGAAGCTCGCGCTCGACCCGCAGATGTTCTACGCGACTCATTCGGTGTTGGAGCTGCCGGACGTGGTGGCGCGCATGGGCTACGAGTACATGGAGCTCTCGCCGAAGGCGGACTTCGTCCCGTTCTTCTCCCACCCGCGGGCGGACGACGCGACGGTCGCCGCGCTGCGCAAGCGGGCCGCGGACGCCGGGGTCACGATCGCCTCGGTGCTGCCGGTGCTGCGCTGGTCCGGCCCCGGCGAGGACGAGCGGCAGGCCGCGGTCCGTGCCTGGAAGCGAGCCGTCCAGATCACCGTCGACCTCGGCGTGGACGTCATGAACTCCGAGTTCAACGGCCGCCCGGAGGCGCCGGAGCTGGCGGAGAGCCAGTTCCTGCGCTCGATGGACGAGCTGATCCCGGTGTTCGAGCGGGAGGGCGTGAAGCTCGTCCTCGAACCCCACCCGGACGACTTCATCGAGGACGGCCACGCCGCGGTGAACATGGTGCGCGGGCTCAACAAGGAGTGGATCTCCTTCCTCTACTGCACCCCGCACACCTTCCACCAGGGGAACGACGCGGCGGGGATCGTCGCCGACGCCGCCGCCAAGCTCACCTACGTGCACCTGGCGGACACCCTGGACCACACGGCGTCGAACGGCCTGCGCTACATCGTGAACCCGCCCGGCTCCACCGTCCGGGTGCACCAGCACGCCGAGATCGGCCGCGGCGAGGTCGACTTCGACGAGGTCTTCGCCGCCCTCGCCGGGGTGGGTTTCGACGGCGTGGTGTCCAGCTGCGTGTTCGGCTGGGAGGAGCAGGCGGAGGAGATCAGCGTCCGGCAGCGGGAGAAGGCGAGCGCGCTCATCGCGAAGCACTTCTCGTAGGCGAAGCCGGCGACGCGGAACGCTCGCGGTCCGACGCCTCCGCTCGCGTCCCGACCCGGGCGGAGGCGCCTCGACGCGAGCGGAGCTGTTTCGGGTGCGGCGTGGTGGGGCACCTTCCGGCCATGACCGATCCCGCGACGATCGCACCCGAGGTCACCGACCTCGACGCCCTGCGCGCCGCCGCGAAGGACTGCACCGGCTGCGAGCTGCACGAATGCGCCGGGCCGGCCGTCGTGGGGGCCGGGTCCGCGGGAGCCTGGCTGATGCTGGTGGGGGAACAGCCGGGGGACCAGGAGGACAAGGCGGGGGAGCCGTTCGTGGGGCCCGCGGGGAAGCTGCTGGACCGGGCGCTGGAGCAGGCCGGGATCGAGCGGGACACCGTGTACGTCACCAACGCCGTCAAGCACTTCCGGTTCGAGCAGCGCGGGAAGCGACGGATCCACAAGACCCCGGCCGTCGGGCACATCCGCGCCTGCCGGCCGTGGCTGGACGCCGAGCTGCGGATCGTCGACCCGCCGGTGGTCGGGGTGCTGGGCGGCGTCGCCGGGAAGGCGTTGCTCGGGCCGAAGTTCAAGATCACCGAACACCGCGGCGAGGTCCTGGAGTGGGAGGGTCGGGTGCTCGTGCCGACCGTGCATCCGTCGTCCGTGCTGCGGGGTGAGCCGGAGAGGCGCGAGGAGGCGTTCGACGCCCTCGTCGCGGACCTGAAGGTGGTCGCCGCGCAGCGCCGCTGACCGATCGCTCGCGTTCGGGTTGCTCCGCGCGCGTCGGAACCCGAGCGGACCGGCCGGAACGCGAGCGGTGCGAGGGTTGTCCACAGCCGTTCGGGAACTGCCTCGCGGACGGGTCCTTCTGCGGCACGCTGATCGGCGTGATGCCACCGGACGGGATGCGGACGCGGTCGCAGCTGCTGGCCGCGGGCTACACGGACGCGGAGCTGAAGGCGCTCCGCCGCGCCGGGGCCGTGGCGCTGGTCCGCCGGGGCGCCTACGTCGACCCCCACGACGAGCGGCTCGTCGACCCCGCGGCCCGGCACCGGTTGCTCGTCCGCGCCACCGTTCCCCGGACGGCCGCGGGCTCCGTCGTCAGCCACGCGTCCGCGGCCGTGCTGCACGGACTCCCGGTCGAGGTCCCCGAGTACGTGCACCTGACACGCCACGGGTCCGGCGGCGGCCGGATCGCCCACCGGGTCCACCTCCACGTCACCGCGCTCGGCGCGGACGAGGTCGTCGTCCGGAACGGGATCGCCCTCACCTCGCCGGCGCGCACGCTCGTCGATCTCGCGCGGAGCCTGCCGTTCTCCGACGCCGTCGTCGCGGCGGATTCCGCGCTCGCCGACGCGCTGCTCGGCCGCGGGGAGCTCGATCTCGCCGTCGCCGGGACGGACGGGCGACGGGGCGGCCCGGCGGTGCGCCGGGTGGCGGCCTTCGCGGACGGGCGGGCCGAGAGCGTCGCGGAGTCCCTCAGCAGGGTCGCGCTCCTCCGGTGCGGCCTCCCCGCACCGGTGCCGCAGTGGCCGGTCCCGATGCCGGGTGGTGGGGTGCTGGCCCGGGTGGACTTCGGGTGGCCGGAGCTGCGGACGGTCGGCGAGGTCGACGGCCGGGTGAAGTACGGGCGGCTCCTGCGCCCCGGTCAGAGCGCGGGCGACGCGGTGTACGCGGAGAAGCTGCGCGAGGACGCGATCCGGGCGCAGGGCTTCGGCGTCGTGCGGTGGACCTGGGCGGACATCGCGGACTTCGAGCGGGTGGCGCGGCGCCTGCGGGCGACGTTCCGGCAGGCCTGAGGCGCGTGTCGTGGTGGTTCCGCTCGCGGCCGGACCCGCGCGGAGGGACCGGGACGCGAGCGGAGCGCCCCGGTCCAGCAGGTCGAGGGACCGGGACGCGAGCGGAGCCCCTCAGCCCGGGACGTCGACGTCGACCTCGCGGGTGATCAGGGCCTCGACCGTGCCCGCGGTGAGCTCGGCGAGCCGGGCCCGGAACGGCGCCACCTCGTCGCTCGGCACCTGGACGGTGAGGACGGCGTCGGCGCCGTACTCCACGTCGACCACCCGGCACGACGCCGTGAGCAGCGCGTTCTGCACCCGGCCCGCCTCCGCGTGCTCGACGGCGAGCAGCATCTCGGTGTGCCGGACCCGGCGCAGCGTCCCGAGGGCGTCCACCGCCTCGGAGACGGACCTCCCGTACGCCCGGACGAGGCCGCCCGCACCCAGCTTGATCCCGCCGAACCATCGGGTCACGACGGCGGCGACGTCGGTCAGCTCGCGGCGCAGCAGCACCTCCAGCATCGGGACGCCCGCCGTGCCACCGGGCTCGCCGTCGTCGCTGGAGCGCTGGGAGCCGCCGTCCGGGCCGACCCGGAACGCGGAGCAGTTGTGCGTGGCGTCCCAGTGCTCGCGGCGGACGCCGGCGATGAACGCGGCGGCCTGCTCGTCGTCGGACACGCGGGCGAGGGCGCACCGGAACCGCGACCGCTGGATCTCGATCTCGTGGACGCCGTCGCGGGCGATCACGCGCAGGGGTCCGGGCACGGGCGTGACGCTAACCGGGACGGTGAGCCGAGTCGCCATCCGGCCGTCTTCGGTAACGATTCAGATGATCGACGCGTCGATACGCGTGTCACTGTCGAACACTCTGGAGGACACCGTGATGACTGTCATCCGGCGCGCCGTGCGCCGCTTGGACGAGTGGACGCTCGTCGCGTTCAACCCGCACTACCCCGTCGGTTCCCGCAGCTGACGTACCGAGGGCCGGCACCGGGATGATCCCGGCACCGGCCCGTCGAGCATCTGCTCAGTGCCCCGTGGGCCCGGCATCGTGGCCGGTGGCCCCGGGCGTCTTCATGGGGCGCATCCGGACCCACAGCCCGAACAGCACCGCCACCACCAGCATCGCGATGCCGGTGTCGAGGTTGATGTTGAAACCGCCGGCCTTGGTGATGTCCGCATCCGTCGTGGTGGTCAGCCCCAGGATCAGCAGCACCAGCCCGTACACCGCGAACAGCACGGCGAGCACCGTGCGCAGGTCGAACAGCCGGGACGCGGTCGACGACACCGGGGCGTCGTGCCCGGTCCGGGCACCTTCCGATTCGGTCATGGTCTCGCTCCTCAGCTGAAGATGACGTAGAGGACGACGGTCAGCGCGAGCACGCCGCCGCCGAGGACGCCCGGACGCCGGTACCACCCGGAGTCCTCGCCGTCGGAGGTGTGCTGCCGGTCCGCCTTCGACGTCAGGCTCCACACCAGGCCGACGAGCTCGGTCTCGGTCTTCGGCTGCGTGACCTGCGAGACGATCACGGCCACGACGATGCCGACCACGAACGCCGCGCTCGCCCCGACGAAGCTGCCCGCCTGGCTCGAGAGCGCCAGCACACCGGTGCTGACCAGGATGTTCACCACGACCGCCGCGGCCGTGCCGGACAGCAGCCCGATCCAGGCCGACGTGCCGGTCATCCGCCGCCAGAACAGGCCGAGGATGAAGATCGCGAACAGCGGCGCGTTGAAGAAGCTGAACAGCGACTGGATGTAGTCCATGAGGTTGGACGAGCCGGACGCGATGAACGCCGTCCCGATCGCCAGTACACAACCGATCACCGTGACCCAGCGCCCGACCTGCAGGTAGTACCGGTCCGAGCGGCCGCGCCGCACCCAGTCCTGCCAGATGTCGTAGGTGAAGACGGTGTTGAACGAGCTGATGTTCGCGGCCATGCCGGCCATGAACGCGGCCAGCAGACCCGCGATCGCGACGCCGAGGATCCCGTTCGGCAGGACCTCCTTCATCAGCAGCGACAGCGCGTTGTTGTAGGTGACGTCGCTGGGCTGGCCGGCCTTGAGGGCACTGAGCTGGGGGACCAGCACCGCGGCGACCATGCCGGGGATGACGATGACGAGCGGGATCAGCGCCTTCGGGAACGCCCCGATCAGCGGCGTGCGCTTGGCCGCGGACATGCTCTTCGCGGAAAGGGCGCGCTGGACCTCGGCGAAGTTCGTCGTCCAGTAGCCGAACGAGAGCACGAAGCCGAGGCCGAACACCAGGCCCACCACCGAGAGCACCGGATTCGCGATCTCCGTGAGCGACGTCCCGGGCCAGGCGCTCAGCTGCTCGGCGCCGCCGGGGCCGTCGGTCACGGCCTGCTTGAGGCCGCTCCAGCCGCCGACGCGGTTGAGGCCCGCGATGGTCAGCGGGATGAGCAGAGCCAGGATCACGAAGAACTGCAGCACCTCGTTGTAGATCGCCGCCGAGAGGCCGCCGAGGGTGGTGTACGCGAGCACGATCAGCGCCGCGACCGGGATGGCCAGCGGGAGCGGCCAGCCGAGCAGGGCCTCGAGCAGCAGGCCGAGCGAGAAGAGGTTGACGCCCGCGATCAGGATCGACGCGAGCGCGAAGATCACGGCCTGCACGCGCTGCGTGGTCCGGTTGAACCTCTTGTAGAGGAACTCGGGGACGCTGCGGGCCTTGGAGCCGTAGTAGAACGGCATCATCACCAGGGCGAGGAACACCATCGCCGGGATGGCGCCGATCCAGTAGTAGTGGACGGTCGGGATGCCGTACTGGGCCCCGTTCGCCACCATGCCGATCAGTTCGAGCGCACCGAGGTTGGCCGAGATGAAGGCCAGTCCGGTCACCCACGCCGGCATCGAGCGGCCGGAGAGCAGGAAGTCCAGGCTGGAGGAGACCGAGCGCCGCGCGGCGAACCCGATCCCCAGCACCAGGACGAAGTAGAAGGCGACGAGCAGGTAGTCGATCGTGTTCGCGTCGAGTCTGAGATCGGTCTGGGCCTGCGCGAGCATCATCGGAGGGTCCCTCCTCGTGCCGCGCGCCGGTACACGCTGCGCGTCATTGCGACTCCTTGGCCTGGTGCCCGTGTGGCGGCTGTGACGGGACGTCACCCGACCGCGTGCGGACACGACTGAACATTGTCGGACAGAGTAGATCCGTTGGGCCGCGCAACATACCCCGGATGGTGGATCGGGCGCTCGACGAGCTGCCCGTATCCGACTCGAGACCTCGCGTTGACGTCCGTGTGATCGCGTTGCATTGTGTGCGAATGGGCGGGGACGGCGTGGAGAAGCGGCAGGATCCGCCGGGGCTGCTCGCCCGTCGTCGCCGGGAGCTGATCGTCGAGCGGGTCCGCGCGCAGGGCTCGGTCCGGGTCTCCGACCTCGCCGCCTGGCTCGGCGTCTCGGACATGACGGTCCGCCGCGACCTCGACGCGCTCGCGCGGCGCCGACTGCTGGACAAGGTCCACGGCGGGGCGACCGCCGTCGAACCGCCCTCCGGGACCGACGAGCCCGGGTTCTCCGCGAAGTCCGGCCGGCACCTCGCGGAGAAGGAGGGGATCGCGCGGGCCGCCGCCCGGCTCGTCGAGCCCGGTTCCGTCGTCGGCCTCTCCGCCGGGACGACGACGTGCGAGCTCGCCCGCCGGCTCGTCGACGTCCCCGGGCTGACGGTCGTCACCAACTCCCTGGCCGCCGCCGAGGTGCTGCACCTGGGAGACCGGCCGGACCGGATGGTGATCCTCACCGGAGGGATCCGCACCCCCTCGGAGGCGCTGGTCGGGCCGGTCGCGGTGACGGCGCTGCGGGCGCTGAACCTGGACCTCGTCTTCCTCGGCGTGCACGGGATGTCCGCGGCGGCCGGGTTCACCACGCCGAACCTGATGGAGAGCGAGACGGACCGGGCGCTGGTCGAGGCGGGCCACCGGCTGGTGGTGGTCGCGGACAGCTCGAAGTGGGGCGTCACCGGGATCTCGACGATCGCCTCGCTGGCCGAGGCGGACGTGCTCGTGACCGACGCGGGCCTCGACGACGAGGCCCGCGCGGTGCTCTCCGGCGAGGTCGGTGAGCTCGTGCTGGCGTGACGCCGCCGGACGTGCCTGCGCGGGGGCCTGATCGCGTTTCCGGAGCTCACCCGGGGTCGTGAGCGGGGAACCTCGTTCTAGCGAGGTTCCACGCTCACAGGGGAGGTTTCGCGCTCACAGGCGGACGGCGTTGTGGAACGGCATGTTCACCATGTCCGAGTACTTCACCGGCTCCCCGGAGGTGCTGGCGTTGAGGATCTTGCCGTTACCCGCGTAGATGCCGACGTGGCTGACCGGGGAGTAGAAGAACACCAGGTCGCCGGGCTGCAGATTGGCCTGGTCGACCGGCGTGCCCAGCTGGGACTGCGCGTTGGAGGAGTGCGGCAGACTCTTGCCGACCTGGCTGAACGCCCACTGGACGAGACCGGAGCAGTCGAACGAGTTCGGCCCGGCGGCACCCCACACGTAGGGCTTGCCGAGCTTTCCGGTGGCCAGCGCGAGGGCCTTGGCGCCCAGGCCGGAGCCGGTCGAGGCGGCCGGGGCGGAGACGTCCCCGGAGCCGGAGCCGGAGCCGGCGGCGCGGGCGGGCTGCGTCGAGAGCGCCGAGCGGGCCTGCGCCGCCTTCGTCCGGGCGAGCTTCTCCGCGGCGGCCTTCTGCTCCGCGGCGCGCGCGAGGGCGAGGTTGTTCGCCGCGATCCCGGCGGCGTCCGCACGGTCGAAGACCGCGGGGAACGCCTCGTTCGCCCGGCCGACGGCCGAGCCGAGCGTCGAGTTCATCGCCGACGGAGCCGAGGCCGAGACGAGCTGGACGTTCTCGCCCTCCGGGACGGCGCGCATCGAGCCGGTGCCCGTGGTCGTCAGGGCCGCGGTGACCCCGGCCGGGACGGAGCCTCCCACCGAGGTGAGGACGGCGGTGGCGCCGAGCACCGTCACGGACACGGCGGCGGCCGCGGTCCGCGGCGAGCGCGGGAACGGCGGCGTCGCGAAGGGCTGGGCCCGGATGACCCGGGTGACCGCGGACGGGTCGGCGTTGCCGACCCAGCCCTCCGGCAGCCCCGCGGGCGGGGTGTCCTGCTCCGGGGCGGCGTGCCGGGTGGGGCGCTCGGTACGGCGCTCGGTGCCGGGCGGGGCGAGTCTGGCCAGCAGTTCCGCGGCCGAGAGGGAGCGCTCGGCGGCGGACGCATCGGACTGCTCGCCCGCGCGGTGGCGCGCACGCTGTTCGGTCATGCTCGGGGGTCCTCGCACGTCCCGCGGGGGTCCTGGTGGGGAGCCGGACCCTGGTCCGCGCCTGCCGCGTACTGATGGGCACCCGGGGGAATGCCGACGGGCAGGCGGGGAACGTGTCGACCGGGCGCGCCGCCCGGGGTCTCCCGTTCGGCCGTGCGACCGTAACCACCCCGTGATCTCCTTCGGAACCGGCTCGGGGCCCCGTGCGACGAACGGACGGCGGCGGAAGGTCAGCGAACGCCCGCCTGCGACGACCGCCCTCAGTGTTCTCAGGTCCGGGCCCGCGCCGAGACCGCCTCAGCGTCGTCACAGGCACCGTCGTTAGCGTCGACGACACCAACGTCCCGGCGCACCGGCGCGCCGCCCACCGAACACCTGGCGGAGGACCTCCGTAATGATCATCGATGCCCGCACCGTCGAACCCGGGACCGCGTTCGACGCCGAGGTGTGCGTGATCGGCACCGGCCCGGCGGGCGCCGCCGCGGCGGCCGAGCTCGCCTCCCGGGGTGCGGACGTCGTGGTCCTGGAGGGCGGCGGCAAGGGCGCCGACCGGGAGGCCCTGGACACCTACCGCGGGGTCGCGGGCACCGGCGCGCACGACCCCCTCGAAGCGGTGCGGCAGAAGCGGCTCGGCGGCAGCAGCGCGACGTGGGGCGGGCGCTGCGCGCCGCTCGACGACCTGGACCTCGACGCGCGGGAATGGGTCCCGGACAGCGGCTGGCCGATCCCGCACGCGGAGCTGCGCCGGTACTACCCCCGCGCCCAGCGGCACCTGCAGGCCGGGTCCTGCGAGTACTCCGCGGCCCGCTCGGGTTTCCCGGAGTCGCCCGTCCCGGCCTCGGACGTCCTGACCTGGGACGACACCTGGCGCTGGAGCCCGCCCACGAAGCTCGCCCCGCGGATCACCGCCCTCGCCACGGGAGACCAGGTGCGGCTGTTCGTGCACGCCGGGGTGGCGCGGTTCGACCGCGATCCCCTCGGCGGCGCGGTCACCGCCGCCGTCGTGGTGCCGCGGCCGGGGGTGGAGATCACCGTCCGGGCGCGCGTCTACCTGCTGGCGGCGGGCGGGCTGGAGTCGACGCGGATCCTGCTGGCCTCGGACACCGACGGTGGCGCGGGCATCGGCAACGAGCACGACCAGCTCGGCCGGCACTACATGACCCACCCCGTCGGCGAGGTGGGCCGGATCGTGCCGACGGACGCGGGCCGGGCCCTCGCGCTCGGCTACGTGAGCAGCGGCGACGGCGTCTACGCCCGGCGGATGCTGGCGCTCGGTCGCCGCACCCAGGAGGCGCACCGGCTGCGGAACCTCAAGGCGGCGCTCTGGTTCGCGGACCCGAAGGACCCTGCGCACGGCGACGGCCTGCTGTCCACCTTCGCGCTCACCTACTGGGGTCTCGGCCGCGCCCGGCTGGGCTTCAAGTCCGCCGGCATGCACGCCCAGTACACCGGCACCACCGGGATCGCCCGGCACCTGCGCAACGTCGTGGCCGACCTGCCGCGGGTCGGCGCGTTCGCCGCGTCCTGGGCCCGGCCGCGGCTCACCGGCGGCCGGATCCTGCCGTCGTTCATGCCACTGGACGGCGCGCACTGCCGGCTCCGCTTCGACGCGGAGCAGTCCCCGGACCCGGCGAACCGGGTGACACTGGACCGCGAGCGAGACGCGCTCGGCCAGCGCCGGCTCCGGGTGGACTACTCGGTCTCGGCGGAGGACCGGCGGAGCATCGTCACGTCGATGCGCATGATCGGCGGGGAGCTGCAACGGCTGGGGCTCGCCTCGGTCGACCTCTCCGACGTCGAGGAGGTGCTGGACATGCCGTTCACCGACGGGACGCACCAGATGGGCCTGCTGCGGATGTCGGAGTCACCCCACACCGGCGTCGTCGACACCGACACCAGGGTGCACGGATGCGCCAACCTCTTCGTCGCCGGTAGCGCGGTCTTCCCGACGGCCGGCGCAGTCGGGCCCACGCTGGCGCTCGTCGCGCTGGCCTGCCGGACGGCGGAGACGGCGTTCGCCACCGCCCGGAACCGCGTTCAGGCCGGGACGGGGTCCAGCACCGCGTCGTAGGCCTCCCGGAGCCGCTTCGCCCGGCCCCCGGCCTCGAACCGCTCGAGGTAGCGGGCCCGGGCGGCGCGGCCCATTCCCGCCGGGCGATCCGTCCGGGTGAAGCGGGTCCACCAGGTGCGCCACCCTCCCGCGAGCGTCCTCCCTGGTGCCGTCGTCCGGAACCGTCCGCCCTCGCCCGTTACGGTCTGCCCATGCGAAAGGTGCACGTCATCGGGATCGGCGCGGGGAACCCGGACCACCTCACCGTGCAGGCGGTGCGGGCCCTCAACGAGGTGGACGTCTTCTTCCTCATCGGCAAGGGCGAGGTGAAGGACGATCTCGCCGCCCTCCGGACGCAGATCCTCGCCACGCACGTGCCCACGAGGAACTACCGGGTCGTCGAGGCCCGGGACCCGGAGCGGGACCGGGGCGCCGGGGCGGGGGAGGGCGCGGGCTCGGCGGCCTACCGCGCGGCCGTCGTGGACTGGCAGGACCGGCGCGCCGAGATCTACGCCCGGATGATCGACGACGAGCTGCCCGACGGCGGGTGCGGTGCCTTCCTCGTGTGGGGCGACCCCTCGCTCTACGACGGCACCCTGCGCCTGCTGGAGAGGATCCGCGCGACGGGCACGGACTTCGAGGTGACGTCGATCCCCGGGATCTCCAGCGTCCAGGCCCTCGCGGCCGCGCACCGGCTGATCCTCAACCGGATCGGCCGGCCGGTGCTGATCACCACCGGCCGGCGGATCGCCGGCGGCCTGCCCCCGGACGTCGACGACGTGGTGGTGATGCTCGACGGCGGCACCGCCTTCGCCGAGCTCCCGGACGCCGACGCCGCGGACCTCGACATCTACTGGGGCGCCTACCTCGGGACCCCCGACGAGGTGCTGTGCTCCGGGCCGCTGCTCGAGGTCCGGGACGAGATCGTGACGACCAGGACCAGCGCTCGCGCCCGCAAGGGCTGGATCATGGACACCTACCTGCTGCGGCGGAATGCGGGGGAACGGTGAGGATCGTCGTGGGCCGGGACGGACCGGACGGGAAGCCATGCGACCGCGGCGCCCTGATCAGCTCCGGGGTGACGGTCCTCGCCTGGTGGAGCGTCCGGATCCTGCTGATCGCGCTGGGCGCGGTCCTGCTCGGGACGCTCATCGGCGCCCTCTGGACGGTCGTCCTGCCGGTGATCTTCGGCGTGCTGCTGACGACCGTGCTGTACCCGCCGGCGGCGTGGCTCGTGCGGCACGGGTGGCCCCCGGCGCTCGCCGCCGGCGTCGTGCTCGTGGGGGCGCTGGCGATCGTCGCGCTCGTGTTCTGGGGAATCGCCCCGTCCGTGGCCGGGCAGGCGGGCGAGATCTCCGCGGGCGCCGTGGCGGGCCTGCAGCAGATCCAGAACCTGCTCTCCGGGCCGCCCTTCAACCTGGGGCAGGGCCAGATCGGCGCGGCGCTGAACAGCATCGTCGCCCAGCTGCAGGCCAGCGCCACCACCATCGCAGGAGGGGTGCTCACCGGGGTCTCGGCCGTCGCGTCCGGGCTGCTCAACGTGGTCCTCGCGCTTGTCCTGGCGTTCTTCTTCGTCAAGGACGGGCCGCGGTTCGTGCCGTGGCTCGTCGGCGTCACCGGCGATCGCGCCGGCCGGCATCTGCGGCCCCTGCTGGACCGCACCTGGCGCACACTCGGCGGCTTCATCCGCACCCAGGCGCTGGTCAGCCTGGTGGACGCGGTCTTCATCGGGGTCGGGCTGCTGATCCTCGGCGTGCCGCTGGCGCTGCCGCTGGTGGTGCTGACCTTCTTCGGCGGCTTCATCCCGATCATCGGGGCCCTGGTCGCCGGGGCGCTCGCGGTGCTGGTCGCGCTGGTCACCAAGGGCTTCACCACGGCGCTCATCGTGCTGGCGATCATCATCGCGGTGCAGCAGATCGAGGGCAACGTGCTGCAACCGGTCCTGCAGAGCCGCAGCCTGAAGCTGCACGGGGCGGTCGTCCTGCTCGCGGTGACGGCCGGTGGTGCGCTCTACGGCATCGCGGGAGCGTTCCTCGCGGTACCGGTCGCCGCCGTCGCGGCGGAGATCCTGCGCTACATGGGCCAGGAGATCGACCTGCGCACCGGGAAGGGCGACCCCGAGGACCCCACGGACGTCCTCGCGGAGGACGTGGCGGACCCGGCCGAGCCCACCGGGGCGGTGCCGGCGGCGGACTCCGGCACGGCTCCGGAGCCCGCGGCAAGGACCGATATGTGACGGCGTTGGGCCGAATGCTGTAGCGGCTGGGCCACTTCGCGGACACGAACGGTGACCGGATACGGCGAACGGTGTCCACCGCACGCCCAGTGGTGTTTGCCGTAGGGGCTGTTCGAGGCACCCATAGCTGTCCGGCGCCCCCCGCATCCCGTCCCGGAGACCCCACATGGCGAACCCCCTCGAGACCGTCGAGTACGTCCACCGCGTCTGGCCCGCCGATCCCGGCCAGCTCTCCCTCATCCGGTGCCAGATGTTGAGCTGGCTCGAGCCGCTCGGCATGACCCCGGACCGCAACGACGACGTGGTGCTCGCTGTCGGGGAGGCCGTGGAGAACGTCGTCCAGCACGCCTACCCCGAGGGCGGGGGCGGCGACGTCGAGCTCACGCTTTGGACCGAGACCGGCGCGCTCAACATCGAGATCACGGACCACGGACTGTGGCAGGAGCCGGTCGCGCCCGTCCCGGACGCAGCCCCGGCGCCGGGCGGCCGCGGGATCCGGATGATGCAGCACACCGTCGAGACGGTCCTCGTGCACTACGACGCGCGGGGCAGCCGGGTGCTGCTGCGCGTGGCGCTGCCGAGCGCGCGGCCCGAACCCGTCGAGGCCTGAGGGCGCGGTTCGCCGCGCAGGGCGGCGTCACCAGGTGAGCATCAGGGTCTCCGGGCCCCGGACGAAGCCGCCGGACTTCCACGCGACGTCCTCCGGTGGCGTCGCCAGCGCCAGGTCCGGGAACTCGCGCGTCAGCGCGCCCATCGCGACCTGCAGCTCCATCCGGGCGAGCTGGGCACCGAGGCAGTGGTGCGGGCCGTGCCCGAAACCGATGTGCGGGTTGACCGCGCGGTCCAGCCGGAGCGCGTCCGCGTCGTCGAACACGGCATCGTCCCGGTTCGCCGAGTGGATCGCGACAATCACGCCCTCGCCCGCGCGGACGGTGACTCCGCCGAGCTCGACGTCCTCGGTCGCGATCCGGACGAAGCCCGCTCCCGCGCCGAGCGGCGTGTGCCGCAGCAGCTCCTCGACGGCGGCCGGCACGCCGTCCGGGTCCGCGCGGAGCCGGTCGGCGGCGCCGGGGCCGGTCAGCAGCGCGTAGGTGAAGTTGCCGATGTGGTTCATCGTCGTCTCGTGGCCCGCGACGAGGATGCCGATGCCCAGGCCGATCAGCTCGGCCTCGGTCAGCCGGTCCTCGGAGTCCCGGGCGAGGACGAGGGCGCCGAGCAGGTCCTCCGTCGGCTCGGCGCGGCGGCGGGCGACCAGGCCGGCCATGTACGCGATCATGTCCTGACCCGCCTGCAGCCGCTCCTGCGGTGAGCGCGAGGACGTCGACAGCGCCGCATCGGCCCCAGCGCGGAACACGTCCCGGTCCGCGACGGGCACCCCGAGCAGCTCGCAGATGATCGTCACGGGCAGCGGGACGGCCAGGTGCTCCATCAGGTCCGCGGGCGCCCCGGCGGCGCGCATCCCGGCGAGGAGCTCGGCGGTGATCTCCTCGGCGCGCGGCCGGAGGCGCTCGACCCGGCGTGCGGTGAAGGCGCGGGCGACGAGCTTGCGCAGCCGGGTGTGCTCCGGCGGGTCCATGTTCAGGATCGACGCGGCCTGGGTGTCGATCTCGGGGCGGGCACGCGGGACGTCCGCGCCGACGACGGCGGCCCGGCTGAACCGCGGATCGGCCAGCACGGTCCGGACGTCCGCGTGCCGGACGGCCAGCCAGGCCTCGCCACCGTAGGGCAGCGTGATCCGGGAGAGCGGTTCCTCCGCGCGGAGCTCCTTGTAGCGGGGACCGAGGTCGAGTGCCTCCGGCGCCGCGAACGGGTAGGCCGGCGCGCGGCCGTGGTCCACCGGGCACCCCGTCGTCGGGCTCGCGCCGGCGGTGATGCGGTCGGTGGTCGACATAGGTCCCGTCCGTCCGGTGTCAGCAATCGCTGACAACCGACCGTAGGAACGTGCTCTACGCGCTGTCAACCGGTCCGAGGAGCGCGTCGGTGGCCCTGACGACGTGCCCGATGACCGTCTCCGGTTCCGCGGCCGTCAGCGCGTCGCTGTGGATCACCCTGCGCAGCAACGCGATCCCGAGCAGCCAGGCCAGCGTGAGATCGGCGCGCAGCTCGGCGTCTGCGGGGTCGTCGGTGGCCACGAGAGCGGCGAGGGCGCCGCCGTAGGCCTCCCGCAGCTGCGCCCGGACCGTCCGCGCGGCCTCGGTGTTGCCCTGCGAGCGGAGCGCGGCGAAGAAGAGCGTGGACTCGGCGGAGTCGTCCGGGCCGGTGGCCAGCATCGCCTCCAGCGTGCGGCGCAGCACCTCCTGCGGCGGACCGTCGTGCAGCACGTCCAGGGCCTGTCCCGCGACGGCCTCGGCGAAGAGCTGCTCCTTGTTGCCGAAGTGCCGGAACAGCAGTGCCTGGTTCACCCCGGCTCGCTCGGCGATCGCACGCACCGTCGTGCCGTCGTAGCCGTCGGTCGCGAAGAGCTCGCGGGCGGCGGCGAGCAGGGACCGCCGCGTCGCCGAGGAGTCCCGCGGCCGCGGAGGGCCCGCCGTGGGGGCGTCGGGATCGGGGCGGGGCCGTTCGGGCTTCACCGTGCTCAGCTCCCGGTGAAGCGCGGCGCGCGCCGCTGCAGCGACGCGGCGACTCCCTCGGCGAAGTCCGCGGTGCCGCGCAGCCACAGCTGCTCGGCCGCCTCGTGCGCGGTGATCGCGGCCACCTCCTCGGCCAGCCCGGCCTTCTGCGTGGCCCGGATGCTACGGACGGCGAGCGGCGCGGCCGCGGCGATCTCGGTGGCGAGGGCGACGGCGTCCGCCCGGATCCCGTCGTCGGTGGCGGCGAGGCGGTCCGCCAGGCCGAACCGGAGCGCCTCGTCGGCGCCGACCCGTCGCCCGGTGAGGAGCATGTCCAGCGCGTGCTGCCGCCCGACGACGCGGGGCAGGCTCACCGACAGCCCGAAGCCCTGGTGCAACCCGAGCCGGGAGAAGTTCGCGCTGAACCGGGTGCCCGGGCCGGCCACCCGGAAGTCCGCGGACACGGCGAGGCCGAGGCCGCCGCCGATCGCGATGCCCTGCACGGCCGCGACGACCGGAGTGCCGACCGAGAACAGCCGCACACCCTGGGCGTAGAGCGACCCGGCGACGTCGGTCGAGATGGCCTCCGTGCGGTCCCCGTCGCCGCCGAAGTTCGCCCCGGCGCAGAAGTTGCGGCCCTCGCTGGCGAGGACGATCGCGTGGACGGCGGTGTCCGCGTCGAGTTCGGCGTAGAGGTCCGCGAGCGCAGTGATCAGCGGCACGTCGAAGTAGTTGTGCGGGGGCCGGCGCAGCTCGACGAGCACGACCCCGTCCGCGAGGCGCTCGATCCCCACCGCCGTGCTCGCCGTCATGGTTCCCCCTCGTCCTCGCCGCGGCCCGGCTCGGGCCTCGCCGAGATGAGATCAGACGGTGTGCCCGGGGGCCGTGCGGGGTACGCGAACAGGACCGACCCCGATCGGTACGGCTAGACCCTGTGAGGAGCGATGATGGCTCAGATCCGCAAGAGCGAGACGGACGACGAGGACGAGTACAGCCCTGCCCCGGACATGGCGGAGACGATGCAGCTCAGCTCCGAGGAGTCGCTGACCGGGCCGTTCGCGGCGGACCCGCTCGACGCCGGGTGGGTGCCGCCGGACCGTCCGGTGGCGGCCACGGACTACGGCGTGACGCCCGCCGAGCAGCGCGCGGGGGAGACGCTCGACTCCCGGCTGCGCCGTGAGATACCTGAGGACGCGGTGGTGACGGATCCCGATCGCAGCGGCCGGCTGGAGGCCGCGGACACGGCCCCGGACGGCTGGCCCGCCAGCGACGGGGCGGCCCGGGACGTCGGGCCCGCCGGGGGCGCCGCGTCGGCCGAGGAGGCCGCGGTGCACGAGCTCGACGACGCGGTGGATCCCGTGGTCGACGACGGCCCCGTGGGCGACCCGGAGGTGACCGCGTCACTGGAGGAGGACCTCCACCCCGAGGACGCCGAGGTGGACGCCGGCCTCGACGTGCGCAACGACCCGGAGTTCGGGGACGCGGCGGACGCGGACCTGGCGCCGGGCGACGCCGCGTCGCGGATCGACGGGTTGCCCGAGGCCGGGGGCGCGGCCGCGGCCGCCGACGGCCGGGCCGACGCAGGGCCCGGAGCCTTCGGCCGCTGAGGGCGGTCCCGCTGCGCGCCTGGGGTGACTGACGTGCGAGGCAGGAGGCCCGACCCCGTCCGGTGGCTCTGGTACGCGCTGGGCGGGGGCCTTCCGCCGCGCTACCGGGAGTGGGTGCTGCACGACCTGACCACCCGGTCCTGGTTCGCGCGGCACCTGTTCCGGGCGGTGGTGCAGATGGCCCTGCCGGGGATCGTGCTGATCGCGGTGCTGCCGGTGCCGCTGTGGGTTCGGCTGGTCGGCGTCCTCGGGGGTGTGCTGGTGGGAATCCCGTACGCGGTGGCCTACGCCTACGAGTCCGCGGAGCACCGGGCGACGAAGGCGGGCTTCCCGCCGGGGACCTCCGAGCGCGTCCGCAGCGAGGGCTTCGCGGGCGAGCGGGCGGCGGCCGCGGCGCGGTACGCCGAGCGGTACCGGAGTCCCGATCCGGGGCCGGACCGGCCCGGGGAGCGACCACCGGGGAGCTGACTACTCAGCGCAGCTCTGGCTGATCCGCTCGATCATCCCGTCGAGGTCCATCCGGTCGGACTCCTCACCGAACGCGATCATCTCCGCGGTCGAGTCGACGAAGTGCCGGAGCAGGTCCCGGTCCACCTCGAGGACCGCGCGGCCGTCCGTCGAGCGGATCTCGATCTCCACGATGTCGTAGCCCTGGACGAGCTGCGGGCTCATCCGGATGTCTCCGTCACCCGTCGGCCGGGAGAGCCCCTCGAGGACCAGGTCCCGGCCGACGAGCCACTCGACCCAGCGATCGTGCCTGGTCCGGACGGCGAGCGTGACGGCGAACGGGTCCGTCGCGGTGTAGGTCCACCGCGTCACGACCGGCGCCGGCTGCCCGTGCAGCACGGTGAACATGTCCTGCTGGACGGAGTCGCTCGTCATCACTGTCGCTCCCTGGCGCTTCGCGTGCTGCCGTTGTCGGCAGCGTCATGGGGAACATCGGAGCCGGGCCCCGGAATGCTGCACTCTTCGCGAGTCTTCACCACAACGGGTGAGCCGGGTCTATGTGCGCTCGGCGGCGTCGACGACCCAGATCCCGCCGGCCCCGGAGCGGACGGGCTGGACGAGGTGCACGGTCGCGCGGCCGCCCTGCGCGTCCTGGACCTGCACGGTCCCGTCGCCGGCCGGGGTGGTCTCCGGCGAGGTCCAGCCGTAGACCGACGACGTGTAGCTCAGCGCGACCTCCTGCGGATCCAGCAGCCAGGGCTGCGAGCCGCCGTCGACGTCGGCCTGCAACTGCCTCGCCGCGGCCGCGTCCGTCACGGGCCAGATCATGGCCGGGGCCGCCGCCTGCGCCCCGGCCGTGGGCGAGGGCGTCACGGGGTGCGGGGCCGTCGTGCCGTGGGCGCGGGTCGTCGGCGCCGGGACGGTGGTCGTCGGGGCGGCGCTGGTCGTCGTCTCGGGGCTCGGCGTGGGGGAGGTGCTGCTGCTCTGCGGCGCGGGCCCCGGCGTCAGCTCCGCCGCTGCATCACCGCACCCGGCCAGCACCGCCACCGCCACGCCCGTCGTCACCAGGGCCGCCGCCGTTCTGCGGACCGACCCGTGCCCCCGCACACCTCTCATCCGGGAGACGCTAGTTCTCCCAGGTCGCGGCGGGGAGGGTGACGCGCGGCCACGTCCGGGTGCCTGCGCCGGGGCGGCGGGGCCGCACCTGCCCGACCGGACCTGTGGCAGAACCGCCCGAGTTCATTAGGGTGCGGTGAGCAGAGCGGCTGATCTTCGAATTGGGGACCGGATGTCCGGCGAGATGACTGCAGGCAGCACGGCGTTCTACGCCGCGCGAGACTTCCTCCTGAAGAACCGGGAGGACTACGACACGGCGCTGCGGGACTTCCGCTGGCCCGAGCTCGACGAGTTCAACTGGGCGCTGGAACACTTCGATGTGGTCGCGGCGGACCCGGAGCGGGGTGCCCGGCGCGCGCTGTGGATCGTCGAGTCGGACGGCAGCGAGGCCCACTGGACCTTCGCCGAGTTGGCCGAGCGCTCGAACCGGGTGGCGAACTGGCTGCGGGACCGCGGCGTCGGCCGCGGGGACCGGATCATCCTGATGCTCGGCAACCAGCTGGAGCTGTGGGAGACGCTGCTCGCGGCGATGAAGATCGGCGCGGTCGTCATCCCGGCGACGACGCTGCTCACCACGGACGACCTGCGGGACCGTGTGGAGCGCGGGAACGCGAAGCACGTGATCGTCGGGGCGGCGGACGCCGGCAAGTTCGACGACGTCGAGGGCGACTACACCAAGATCTCCGTCCGCGGGGCCCCCGAGGGCTGGCACGACTACACGGACGCGTACGCGGCGTCGGCCGTCTTCGTGCCGGAGGCGCCCACCAAGGCGACCGACACGCTGCTGCTCTACTTCACCTCCGGCACCACGGCGAAGCCGAAGCTCGTCGAGCACACCCACCAGTCCTACCCGGTGGGCCACCTGTCGACGATGTACTGGATCGGCCTGGAGCCGGGGGACGTCCACCTCAACATCTCCTCTCCCGGCTGGGCCAAGCACGCGTGGTCGAACGTGTTCGCGCCGTGGATCGCCGAGGCGACCGTGCTGGTGATGAACTACTCGAAGTTCTCCGCCGAGAACCTGCTCGAGGTGCTGGACCGCTGTGGCGTGACGAGCTTCTGCGCCCCGCCCACGGTGTGGCGCATGCTGATCCAGGCCGATCTCTCCGGGCTGGCGACGCCGCCGAAGAAGGTCGTCGGCGCGGGCGAGCCGCTGAACCCCGAGGTCATCGACCAGGTCGAGAAGGCGTGGGGTCTGCGGATCCGGGACGGCTTCGGGCAGACCGAGTCCAGCGTGCAGATCGCGAACCCGCCCGGCCAGCCGATCAAGCCCGGTTCCATGGGCCGGCCGATGCCCGGGTTCGCCGTCGAGCTGATCGACCCGGCGACCGGGGAGAAGGCCGACGAGGGCGAGATCTGCCTGGACCTGTCGAAGCGCCCGGTCGGCCTGATGGTCGGCTACCACGGGGACCCCGAGCGCAACGCCGAGGCCATGGCGGACGGCTACTACCACACGGGCGACGTCGGCTCGCGGGACTCCGAGGGCTACATCACCTACGTCGGCCGGGCCGACGACGTGTTCAAGGCCAGCGACTACCGGATCAGCCCCTTCGAGCTGGAGAGCGTGCTGATCGAGCACCCGGCCGTCGCGGAGGCGGCGATCGTGCCGTCGCCGGACCCGGTGCGCCTGGCCGTCCCGAAGGCCTACGTCGTGCTGGCCGACGGCTACGAGCCCACGCAGGAGACGGCCACGGCGATCCTGGAGTTCGCGCGGGACAACCTCGCGCCCTACAAGCGGATCCGTCGCCTGGAGTTCTTCGAGCTGCCCAAGACGATCTCCGGGAAGATCCGTCGGGTGGAGCTGCGGGGCCGCGAGGGCGAGCTGCACGCCGATCCGGAGGCGACGCCGTCGGGGGAGTTCACGCTCTGAGACCGGGCGACCACTCTGTGGTGATGGGCGGGTAACGTCCTGCAGGTGGTGGGGGAGTACGTGCCGGGGGCAGGGCCGATGGCGATGGTGATGTCCGGGATGCCCGAGGTGGTCAGCCGACTGCTCGAGGAGCACGTCCCGGACCGGTTGGGCCGTTGCAGGGCGTGCGGCGCCAACGGTTCCGGGACGCGCTGGCCCTGCACGCTCGCGCAGATCGCCACGCAGGCCCGCGCGGTGGCCGCCGAGCGGGGCCGCGCCAAGCTCTGACGGGACCGGCGCTCGGACGGACCGACGTTCGGGCGAGCTCAGGCCTCGGGCGGGGTGTAGTGCCCGGGCCAGTGCTTGTAGGGGATCCGGGTGATGTCCAGGACCTCGCCGATCGTCGACCACTCGTTGCGGCCCAGCCGGGCCAGCGGGCGCAGCCGCTCGACGGCCGGGAGGCTGTTGCCGCGCTCGTCGGTGGTGAAGACGTCGTCGTCGATCGCGGCGTGCACCACCCGCCCGATGACGACGGTCGAGTCGCCCAGCTCGAGGGCCCGGTGCAGCGTGCACTCCAGCGCGACGGGGGACTCGGCGACCCGGAACGGCGTCACCTTCGCGCTCTTCTCGCCGGTCAGGCCCACCGCGGAGAACTCGCTGACCTCGGCGGGGAAGTCCGTGCCGGTGGCGTTGATCCGCTCGAACATCGGCTCGTTCGCCAGGCAGACGACGAACTCGCCCGTCTCCGTCGCGTTGCGGAGCGAGTCCTTCTTGCCGACCGAGGTGAACTGCACCATCGGCGGGTCGACGCACGAGACGGTGAAGAACGAGTGCGGCGCCAGGTTGTCGACGCCGTCCGCGGACCGGGTGGAGACCCAGGCGATCGGGCGCGGCACCACCACGGAGTTCAGCACCTTGTAGAACGGGCCGTGGCCCATCTCGTCGGGGTCGATGTCCTTGCGCATGGGGTGATCCTCCCGTGCCGCGCGCGGTCGCGCACGGGTTCGCGAGCCGGCACACAGGGTGGAAGCTGTGCGCCGGCTCGCGAACCCGTGCCCGAGCGGGGTGGTTACGGTGGGCGCGTGCTGGGTGCGCGTGCCTGCGGGCTGCTCGTGGGGGTTCTCGCGGACGCGGTGTTCGGGGATCCGCACCGGTTCCATCCGGTCGCCGGGTTCGGCTCGGTGGCCTCGGCGCTGGAGCGACGGGTCTACGCGGACTCCCGCGCCGCCGGCGTCGGGTACACCGCGGCGCTGGTGGGGGGCACCGTCGCGCTCGGGGTCGCGGTCGAGCGGGTGCTGCCGCGGGTGCTCGGGACCGCGCTCGCCACGTGGGCGGTGCTCGGCGGGACGTCGCTCGTCCGGGAGGTCGCGGCGCTCGGGGCGTCCCTGGAGGCAGGGGACGCCGCAGCCGCCCGCGCCCGGATCCCACACCTCTGTGCCCGCGATCCCGAGCTCCTGGATTCCGACGGGATGGCGCGGGCGGGGCTGGAGTCGGTGGCGGAGAACACGTCCGACGCCGTGGTCGCCCCGCTGTTCTGGGGCGCGGTCGCGGGCGTGCCCGGGTTGCTCGGGTACCGCGCGGTCAACACCCTCGACGCCATGGTGGGCTACCGCTCGCCCCGGCACCTGCGGTTCGGCTGGGCCTCCGCGCGCCTCGACGACGTCGCGAACCTGGTCCCGGCCCGGCTCGCGGCCACGCTGTTCGCGCTCGCCGCGCCGGCCGTCGGGGGGCGTCCGCGGGACGCGCTGGCCGCGTGGCGGCGGGACGCGGGCGGGCACCCGAGCCCCAACGCCGGGCCGGTCGAGGCGTCCGCGGCAGGCGCACTCGGGGTCCGGCTGGGCGGCCGCACGGAGTACGCGTACGGCGTCGAGGAACGCGCGGTCCTGGGGCGCGGTCCGGCGCCCGTGGTGGCCGACCTGGCCCGGGCGACGCGGCTGTCCCGGCTGGTCGGGGTGGCGTCGGCCGCGGTGGCGGTCGTCGTGGCGACCGGGCTCGCCCGACGCGGCTGACGACGCGGCTCAGGCTCCCGGGTCGTCCTCGGGAGCGGTGCGGGCGGGGACCTTCGCCGCGGGCCCGTCGACGCCGCCGTCCCGGCCGGACAGCGCGTCCCGGATCGACGTCCGGGTCTCCCGCTTCCCCCGGCGCTGGAGCAGTTCCAGCCGGATGAACAGGCCGAGCGCGACCACGGCGATGGCGCCGAAGGTGATCCACTGCAGCGCGTAGGAGAAGTTCGTGAACGGCGCGCCGCTCACCGGCGGCTCGACCGGCAGGACGTCGAGCACCCCGGGCTGTCCGGCGACGAGCTGCGCGTACCCGTCGACCATCTGGACGCCGGTGGCGGTGGCCAGGGCCCGCGAGTCCGCGGCGTAGATCTGGCGGTGCCCGCCGGCGTCGAAGGAGGGGCGGCCGCTGGTGTCCGTCTCGTTGACCCGCAGCCGCCCGGTCACGGTGACGGTGCCGGCGGGTGCGGGGGCGAACTCCGGGATCGCCTGGCCGTCCGGGGCGGCGACCGACCCGCGGTCGACCGCGACGGTGCGGCCGTCGGTGAGCCGCATCGGGGTCATGACCTCGAAGGCCGGCCTGCCGTCGACCACCCGGAGCCGGACCAGCGCCTCGTCCTCGGGCAGGTACTCGCCGGTCAGGGTGACCTGGCGCCACTCGTCGCCCGGGTCAACCGCGGCCCCGGGGACGAGATCGGACACCGGCACCGGCGCGACGTTCAGGGCGCGGTCGATCTGTGCCTGCTGGGCCTCCCGCTGGTCCTCCCGGTCGAACTGCCACGGCGCCAGCACCGTGTAGCAGACGGCGACGAACCCGAGCACGACCGCGATGAAGGCCAGCCAGCCCGGACGCAGCAGGAAACGCATGCCCCTACGGTATGCGCCCCGGCCGCGGCCGCGCCGCGGACCCTGTGCCCGGACATCGAGATCCGGAGCACCCCGACGGGGCTCTTCGGGCGCCGGTGACCCGATACTGGCCCGATGGATCTCCGGGGCGCCCTGCTGGTGGCGGGAACGACGTCCGACGCCGGCAAGAGCGCGCTGGTGGCCGGGATCTGCCGCTGGCTCGTCCGCCGCGGGGTGTCCGTCGCGCCGTTCAAGGCGCAGAACATGAGCAACAACTCGGTGGTGACGGCCGACGGCGGGGAGATCGGCCGGGCGCAGGCGATGCAGGCGCACGCGTGCGGGCTGGCGCCGAGCGTCGCCTTCAACCCGGTGCTGCTCAAGCCGGGGAGCGACCGGACGTCGCAGGTCGTGGTGCGCGGGCGAGCGTCCGGGCAGGTGTCGGCGATGTCCTACCGCTCGCGCAAGGCCGCGCTGCTCGAGGTCGTCACCGAGACGCTGGCCGAGCTGCGCTCCCGGTACGACGTGGTGATCTGCGAGGGCGCCGGCTCGCCGGCGGAGATCAACCTGCGGGCCACCGACATCGCGAACATGGGGCTTGCGCAGGCCGCGGACCTGCCCGTCGTGGTGGTGGGGGACATCGACCGCGGCGGCGTCCTCGCCCACCTCTTCGGGACCGTCGCGGTGCTGGACCGGGCGGACCAGGCCCGCATCGCCGGCTTCGTGATCAACAAGTTCCGCGGGGACCCGGCCCTGCTCGCGCCGGGCCTCGACCGCCTCCGCACGCTGACCGGCCGGCCGACGCTCGGCGTCGTGCCCTGGTCCGACGGCCTCTGGCTGGACGCCGAGGACTCGCTCTCCGCGGTCCCGGACGGCGTGCTGGGCCGGCCGTCGCCGCCGCACGGGGCGCAGTGGCTGCGGATCGCGGTCGTCCGGTTGCCGAGGATCTCCAACGCCACCGACGCCGAGGCGCTGGCCTGCGAACCGGGCGTCGCCGTGCGGTACGTGACCGAGCCGTCGCGGCTGCTGGACACGGACGTGGTCGTGCTGCCCGGCTCGAAGGCGACAGTGAGCGACCTGGCGTGGCTGCGGTCGTCCGGGCTGGCGGACGGGGTGCTGGCGCACGCCGCGGCGGGGAAGCCGGTGCTCGGGATCTGCGGCGGGTACCAGATGCTTGGGCGACGGATCGTGGACCCGGCCGGCGTGGAGGTGCCGGGCGGGGCGGACGTGCCGGGGCTCGGGCTGCTGGACCTGGAGATCGCGTTCGACGGGGACAAGCACCTCGGGAACCCGACCGGAACGGCCCTCGGGCACCCCGTGCGCGGGTACGAGATCCACCACGGCCGGGTCGTACGTTCCGGGGACCCGTTCCTGCTGGACGGGGAGGGCTCGGACGCCGGTGTCGTGCTCGGCACGCACTGGCACGGGCTGCTGGAGAACGACGACTTCCGGCGGACCCTGCTGACCCGGCTCGCCGCGCAGGCGGGCCGGGACGGCTTCCGGGTCGCGCCGGCCACGTCCTTCGCACACGAGCGGGCGCGGCAGCTCGACCTGCTCGGCGACCTCGTCGAACAGCACCTCGACACGTCCTCACTTGAACATGTGATCCGACACGGTGCGGCTCCGGAGCTGCCGGTCGTGGCGTCCGGTCTGGCAGAGTCGCGCCCGTGAGTACGACCCCGCGGTTCCCCTTCTCGGCGGTCGTCGGCCACGACGACCTGCGCCTCGCCCTCGTCCTGAACGCCGTGCACCCCGGTGTCGGCGGCGTGCTGGTCCGGGGAGAAGGGCACCGCGAAGTCGACGGCGGTCCGTGCGCTCGCGGCGCTGCTGCCCGGCCTCGACGTGGTGCGGGGCTGCCGGTTCGGCTGCGACCCGGCCGATCCGGATCCGTCCTGCCCCGACGGTCCGCATCCCGCCGGCGCCCCCGGGGAGGCGCGTGCCGCGCGGCTCGTCGAGCTGCCCGTCGGCGCGACCGAGGACCGGCTCGTCGGCTCGCTGGACCTGGAACGGGCGCTGTCCGAGGGCGTCCGGGCCTACCAGCCGGGGCTGCTCGCGGACGCGCACCGCGGCGTGCTCTACGTCGACGAGGTCAACCTCCTGCACGACCACCTCGTCGACCTCCTGCTGGACGCGGCCGCGATGGGCCGCGCGAACGTCGAGCGGGACGGGGTGTCCGTCTCGCACGCGGCGCGGTTCCTGCTGGTCGGGACGATGAACCCGGAGGAGGGCGAGCTCCGGCCGCAGCTGCTGGACCGGTTCGGGCTGACCGTCGAGGTCCGGGCCGCGCGGGACGTCGAGACCCGCGTCGAGGTCGTCCGGCGGCGGATGGCGTTCGAGAACGACCCGGCCGGCTTCGCCGCGCGCTTCGCCGGCGACGAGGCCGGGACCGCGGCGCGGATCGCCGAGGCGCAGCAGCGGGTCGGTTCCGTGACGCTCGACGACCGGGAGCTCCGCCGGATCGCGTCGGTCTGCGCCCGCTTCGACGTCGACGGCATGCGGGCGGACCTGGTGATCGCGCGGGCCGCGGTCGCGCACGCCGCCTGGCGGGGTGCCCCGGCCGTCGAGGAGGAGGACGTGCGGGTCGCGGCCCGGCTCGCCCTTCCGCACCGCCGCCGCCGGGACCCGTTCGACGAGCCGGGGATCGACGAGAAGGACCTCGACGACGCCCTGCGGGACGCCGCGGAGGACCTGGACGACGGTGACGACGAGCCGGATCCCGAGCCCCCGGGCGGTGGCGCGGACCCGTCCGAGGGCGGCACGGACCTGGAAGCCGGGCCGGACCGGGACACCGGGCCGGACCGGGAGCCGTCGAACGGCGCGTCCGAGGCGACCCGGCCGCCCGCCTCGGACGGTTCGGCGTCCCCCGCCGACGCCCCGAGCGGCCCGTCCGGGGAGGAACGCCCGAGCGCCGACGGCCCCGGCACCGCGATGCCGATCGGCACCCCCGCGAGACTCAGCCGCGTCGCCGTGCGCCGGTTCGAGATCCCCGGCGTGGGCGCCGGTGCCCCCGGCCGCCGGTCCCGCGCGCGGACCGATGCGGGCCGGATCGTCCGCCCGTCCGGCGAGACGGCGCGCAAGGCCGCGGACCTGCACCTCGCCGCGACGATCGCCGCCGCGGCGCCGTCGCAACGCGCCCGCGGCCGAACCGGTCCGGGTCTGCTGCTGCAGCGCGCCGACCTGCGCGCCGCCCTGCGCGAGGGCCGCGAGGGGAACCTCGTGCTCTTCGTCGTGGACGCGTCCGGTTCGATGGCCGCGCGCAAGCGGATGTCCGCGGTGTCCGGCGCGGTGCTGGCGCTGCTGCGGGACGCCTACCAGCGGCGGGACAAGGTCGGGCTGGTGACGTTCCGGGCGTCCGGCGCCGAGCTCGTCCTCCCGCCGACGACCAGTGTCCCCACCGCGCAGGTCAGGATGGCCGGCGTCCGCACCGGGGGCCGCACCCCGCTCGCGGACGGGCTGCTGCTCGCCCGGCGCACCCTCGCGGTGGAGCGGATCCGGGACCCCCGGCGCCGCCCGCTCGTCGTCCTGCTGACCGACGGCCGCGCGACGGTCGCCGCCAGGCCGGGCAACGACCCCGTCGAGGACGCGTGCCGGGCCGCGGGCCTGCTCGCCGCGGACGGGACACACACGATCGTCGTCGACTGCGAGTCCGGCTTCGTCCGGCTCGGGCTCGCCGGGAAGGTCGCGCGGGCCGCGGGCACCCTCCCGCTCACCATCGACGACCTCACCGCGGAGTCCCTCACCGCCGCTGTGAGTGCCTAGCCTCGTTCTAGCGAGGCCAGGCACTCACGACCCCGACCGACCAGGGAGAACGTCATGCCTCAGGGCCAGGTGACCACCGTGCCGCAGGACGGCCTGACCACGCGTCAGCGCCGCAACCGCCCGCTCCTCGTCGTCCACACGGGCGCGATGAAGGGCAAGTCCACGGCCGCGTTCGGGCTCGCGCTGCGCGGCTGGAACCAGGGCTGGTCGATCGGGGTGTTCCAGTTCGTCAAGTCCGCGAAGTGGAAGGTCGGCGAGGAGGAGGCGTTCCGCGCGCTCGGCCGCGTCCACGAGCAGACCGGCGAGGGCGGCCCCGTCGAGTGGCACAAGATGGGTGCCGGCTGGAGCTGGTCGAAGAAGGCCGGCACCGAGGAGGACCACGCCGCCGCGGCCGTCGAGGGCTGGGCGGAGATCAGGCGGCGGATCGAGAACCAGGTCCACGAGGTCTACGTGCTCGACGAGTTCACCTACCCGATCAAGTGGGGGTGGATCGACGTGCACGAGGTCGTCGCGGTGCTGGACGCCCGCGAGGGCCGTCAGCACGTGATCATCACCGGGCGGGACGCCGCGCCCGAGCTGATCGAGGCCGCGGATCTGGTCATGGAGACGACGAAGATCAAGCACCCGATGGACGCCGGGCAGAAGGGCCAGCGGGGGATCGAGTGGTGAGAGCCGTGGTCATCGCCGCGCCGGCCTCCGGCTCGGGGAAGACCACCGTGGCCACCGGGCTGATGGCCGCCCTCGCCCGCCGCGGCACCGCCGTCGCGCCGTTCAAGATCGGGCCGGACTACATCGACCCCGGCTACCACACCCTCGCCGCCGGCCGCCCGGGGCGGAACCTCGATCCCGTGCTCGTCGGGGAGCAGCGGATCGGGCCGCTCGTCCGGCACGGCGCGCGCGGGGCGGAGATCGCGGTGATCGAGGGCGTCATGGGGCTCTTCGACGGCCGGGTCTCCGACGGCTACGGCTCGACGGCGCAGGTCGCGGCGATGGTCGGGGCGCCGGTGGTGCTGGTCGTGGACTGCAAGGGGCAGTCGCGCAGCGTCGCGGCGTTGCTGCACGGGTTCCGCTCGTTCGACCCGACCGTCCGGATCGCCGGGGTGGTGCTGAACCGGGTCGGGAGCGAGCGGCACGCCGAGGTCCTGCGTGCCGCCTGCGCCGAGGTCGGGCTCCCGGTCCTCGGCGTACTGCCCCGGCGCACGGAGCTGGCGGTCCCGTCCCGGCACCTGGGCCTCGTGACCGCCGCGGAGCACGGGGTCGCCGCGACGTCGGCGGTGGACGCGATGGCCGAGCTGGTGGCCGAGCACGTCGACCTCGACGCGGTGCTCGCGGTGGCCGAGCCGCTCCCGGGCGGCGAGGTGTGGTCACCGGGAACCGGTGAACCGCAGGGCCGCCGCCCGGTCGTGGCGATGGCCGGTGGGGCGGCGTTCAGCTTCGGGTACGCCGAGCACGTCGAGCTGCTGGACGCGGCGGGGGCCGACGTCGTCCTCGTCGATCCGCTGCGGGACGAGAAGCTCCCCGACGGCACGTCCGCGCTGGTCCTGCCCGGCGGGTTCCCGGAGGAGCACGTCGTCGCGCTCGGGGGAACGCCCCGCTGCGCACCGCGATCCGCGAGCTCGCCGCGACGGGCGCGCCGATCCACGCGGAGTGCGGCGGCCTGCTCTACCTGTGCCGGGACCTCGACGGCGTCGAGATGTGCGACGTCCTGCCGGCCTCCGCCGCGATGACCGGACGGCTGACGCTCGGCTACCGCGAGGCCGTCGCGCTCACCGGGTCCGCGCTGTTCGCGGCGGGCGAGCGGGTGAGCGGGCACGAGTTCCACCACTGCGCGGTCACGCCCCGCGCCGGCGAGCGGCCGGCCTGGGGCTGGCGGGGCGCCGAACCGGAGGGCTTCGTCCACGGCGGGGCCCACGCGTCGTTCCTGCACACGCATCCCGCCGGCAACCCCGGTGCCGTCGCGAGGTTCGTCGCCGCAGCTCAGGTGGGGTCGTGAGCGGCGATTCGCGTTCTAGCGCGAAACGCCGCGCACAGGTGGTGGGGATCGGGGCGCGGCGGGGGGTGAGCGCGGCGGCGGTGCGGGCGGTGCTGGAGCAGGTCGCGGGCGAGTACGGGCTGGATCTGCGGGACGCGCTGTTCGCGAGCGTCGAGGGCAAGGACGAGCCGGGGATCCGGGAGGCGATCGCGCCGGCGGTGCTGCGGCTGCACCCCGCGCCGCTCCTCGCCGCCTGCGTCGTGCCCTCGCCCAGCGGACGGGTCGAGGAGGCGGTCGGGACGCCCAGCGTCGCCGAGGCCGCCGCGCTGGTCACGGCCGGTGCCGGGGCCGTGCTGGTGGTGCCCAAGACGAGGGGCGACGGGGTGACGGTCGCCGTCGCGGTCGCCGGGCGATGATCGGCGCGAGGGACCGGTACCGGCCACCTGCGGCCGGAACCGGTCCGGCGTAGTGATCATGAGCGGGCGGGGCACGTCAGCGGGCTCACTCCTTCCGCTCCGCCGTTCGGGTTCCGGCCACCGGAGCAGCGCCGATAGAATCTCCCCAGTCGGCGCGGCGGAACCCGGTGCGACACCGGGACGGTCCCGCCACCGTGACCGGGCGCCCACCGAGGGGCGCATCCGGGAGTCGGACCCCCGCACCGGCGGAGACATCCCCCGCGAACCGGGCGTGGACACCCGGGAAGGACCTGATGTGAGCGAGCACGACCAGTACCTCGTCGGCCTCGACCTGGCCGGACGCCGCGTCGTCGTGGTCGGGGGTGGGCAGGTCGCGCAACGCCGCGTCACCCGGCTGATCGCGGCCGGCGCCGTCGTCGAGGTCGTGTCGCCCGAGGTCACCCCGGCGGTCGAGGGCATGGCGTCCGCCCGGGAGCTCACCTGGACCGAGCGCCGCTACGAGGTCGGGGACCTCGACGGCGCCTGGTACGTCGTCGCCTGCACGAACGACCCGACGGTGAACCTGGCCGTCGGCGCGGAGGCCGAGCGCAACCGGATCTTCTGCGTCCGCGCGGACGACGGGTCGAAGGGCACCGCCGTCACCCCCGCCACCGGCGAGTTCGACGGGCTGACCGTCGGCGTCCTCGCCCGCGGCCGGCACCGCCGCTCGTCCGTCGTGCGCACCGCGCTGGTCGAGGCGCTGCAGTCCGGGGTCGTGAACGACTCCGCGGACCCGGTGCTGCCCGGCGTCGCGCTGGTCGGCGGCGGCCCCGGCGACCCGGAGCTGATCACCGTCCGCGGCCGGCGGCTGCTGTCCCGCGCGGACGTCGTCGTCGCGGACCGGCTCGGCCCGCGGGACCTGCTCGACGAGCTGGGCCCGCACGTCGAGGTCATCGACGCCTCCAAGATCCCCTACGGCCGCGCGATGGCCCAGCAGCGGATCAACGAGCTGCTGGTCGAGCACGCCAGGGCCGGGAGGTTCGTCGTCCGGCTCAAGGGCGGGGACCCGTTCGTCTACGGCCGCGGCTTCGAGGAGGTCATCGCCTGCAGCGAGGCCGGGGTGCCCGTCACGGTCGTCCCCGGCATCACCAGCGCGTTCGCCGCGCCGGCCGTCGCCGGGATCCCGGTCAGCCACCGCGGCGTCGCGCACGAGATTGTCGTGGTGTCCGGGCACGTCGCCCCGGACGACCCGCGCAGCCTCGTGGACTGGCCCGCTCTCGGCCGGATGAAGGGCACGGTCGTGCTGATGATGGCGGTCGAGCGGATCGGGCTCTTCGCGGCGTCACTGGTGGAGCACGGGCGCCCCGCGGACACCCCGGTCGCGGTGATCCAGGACGGCACCACGCGCATCCAGCGGACGGTCCGGGCGACGCTCGCCACCGTGGCGCAGCAGGTCGCGGAGCACGAGATCAGCCCGCCCGCGATCGTGGTCATCGGGCCGGTGGCGGGGCTCACCGCGGGGGCCTGACGGCTTGACCCCGGGCCGTCCGCGTGATGGTCTCGACGCACGACGGCAGTGGAGGAACCCGGTGCGAGTCCGGGGCGGTCCCGCCACTGTCACCGGGGAGTGCGTCCCCACCTGCGTGGCCACTGCCGCAACACCGGCGGGAAGGCCGGGGACGAGACGCCGATCCGGGAGCCAGGACACTCCGGCCGTCGCACGGTGTCGACGGAGGAGGGCGCGGACCCTCGAGGAGGCCAGGATGACCGGCGACGGTCGGAACAATGCTGTGTTGGTGGTGCTGGGCGTCGGACCCGGGGAGCCCGAGTCGCTCGCCCCGGAGGCGGCGGACGTGCTGGCCGCGGCGGACGTCGTGTTCGTCCCGGCGGTGCCGGCGGAGTCGACGCTCTTCTTCTACACCGAGGCCTGGCGGGTCGAGCGTATTACCGGTCTCGCCGGGTCGGTGCCGGTGATCGAGGACTGGTTCCGCCTGAGCCCCGGCTCGACGGCCGTGCTCGCCGTCCCCGGCGACCCGGCGGACCATCCGGCGTTCACCGCGGTCGCGGACGGCCTGCGGGTCGCGGTCCCCGGGCTCACGGTCCGTACCGTCCCCGGGGTGTCCATCGTGCCCCCGCGCCTGACCCCGCTGCCCTGGTGACCGCCGACGTGCCGAACTTCTACGACGTCGTCAACGGCCGCCGCGACGTCCGCACCGGGTTCCTCCCCGACGAGCCGGTCGACGACGCGGCCCTGCACCGGGTGCTGCAGGCCGCGCACGCCGCCCCGAGCGTCGGCTTCTCCCAGCCCTGGGACTTCCTGCTCGTCCGGGACCGCGGCGTCCGCGAGCGGGTGCACGCCCTCGTCGCCGCCCAGCGCGACGCCTACGCCGCGTCGCTGCCCCGGGCCCGCGCCGAGGCGTTCCGCACGGTGAAGATCGAGGCGATCCTGGACACCCCGGTCAACGTCGTCGTCACCTGCGACCCGACGCGCGGCGGCCGGCACACCCTCGGCCGCTTCACCCAGCCGACGATGGGCCCGTACTCCGCGGCGCTCGCCGTGCAGAACCTGTGGCTCGCCGCGCGGGCCGAGGGCCTCGGGGTCGGCTGGGTCAGCTTCTTCGACGACGCCGGGCTCGGCGAGCTGCGCACGCTGCTCGGCATCCCGGCGCACCTCGACGTCATCGCGTACCTGTGCCTCGGGCACGTCCGCGAGTTCCCGGACGAGCCCGAGCTCGCGACGGCCGGCTGGGCGCGGCGCCGCCCGCTGGCCTGGGCGGTGCACTCGGAGCGCTTCGGGCACCGTGCGCTGCCCGGCGAGGAGCCGGTGGACCTGCTCGAGGAGACGGTCGCCGCGATCCGGCCGCCGGACGCCGAGGCGCGCGCGGCGGCCCGGGACCGACTGGACCGGATGACCAAGCCGCGCGGCTCGCTCGGCAGGGTCGAGGACCTGGCCGTCGACCTCGCGGGGATCGCGGGCAGCTGCCCGCCGCCCGTTCCGGAGCCCGCGGCCGTCGCCGTGTTCGCCGGGGACCACGGCGTCCACGCCCAGGGCGTCACGCCGTGGCCACAGGAGGTCACCGGGCAGATGGTGGCGAACTTCCTGGCCGGCGGGGCCGTCGTGAACGCGTTCGCGCGGCAGCTCGGGGCCGAGGTCTGCGTCGTCGACGTCGGGGTGGCCGCGGACCTGGACCCCGTGCCCGGCCTGCTGCCGCGCAAGGTCGCCCGGGGCACCGCGGACATGACGGCAGGCCCGGCGCTGACCCGCGAGCAGGCGCGACAGGCCGTCGAGGCCGGCATCGAGACCGCCCGGGACCTCGTCGCCGCGGGCAACCGCTGCCTCGTCACCGGGGACATGGGCATCGCGAACACCACCGCCGCGGCCGCGCTGATCTGCACGGTCACCGGCGCCGATCCCGCCGAGGCGACCGGCCGCGGCACCGGGATCGACGACGAGACGCTCACCCGCAAGACCGACGTCGTGCGCCGGGCCCTGGAACGACACGGCCCGGACCCCACCGACGGGATGGGGCTGCTCGCCGCGTTCGGTGGGCTCGAGCACGCGGGCCTCGCCGGGCTGATCCTGGGCGGCGCGGCGCTGCGGGTCCCGGTGATCCTCGACGGCGTCAACGCCGGCGCGGCGGCACTCGTCGCCTCGGTCCTCGCGCCGCACTCGATCGGCTACTGTGTCGCCGGTCACAGGTCTGCCGAGCCCGGCCACCGGCTCGCCACCGCGCACCTCGGGCTCACCCCGCTGCTCGACCTCGGGATGCGCCTGGGCGAGGGCACGGGCGCCCTGCTCGCGCTGCCCGTCGTGCAGGGCGCGGCGCGGGCGCTCGCGGACGTCGCGACCTTCGACGCGGCGGGCGTCGCGGACAAGGACGCCTGACCTCCCATACCGCCCGGTAACATCTCACCTCGGACGTTCGAGAACCTCTCGAAGGCGAGGGAGATCGGTCATGAACGGTGTGGTGCTCGAGCGCCTGCTGGCCCGGGGGCCGGTGCTCGGTGCGGGTGAGGCCGCGGTCGTGCTGCGTGCGGTCGGGCGGGATCTGCTGGCGCGGCAGGCGGACGGCACGGTGCACGGTGCCGTCGGGCCCGCGGCGGTCGTGATCGGCTGCGACGGCCGGGTCTGGCTGCGGGAGCCCTCCCTGCTGCCCTCGTCGGTCCCTGGCGAGACCGCGGACCTGCAGGGCTTCGTCCGGCTCGCGCGGACCCTCGCCACCGCCTGGTGCGCCGGGGACCGGGCCCGGGCCGAGCTGCTCGAACGCTGCGGCGCGATCGCCTCGGCCTCGGGCGTGGCGCTCGCGCTCACGACGCTGCGGGTGGGGGCACCCTGGTGCGACGGCTCGCGGCTCGCCGCCGTGGCCGCGGAGATCACCGGGCCCACACCGGCGATCCCGCTGCCCGTTCCGCGGAGCACCGAGGCCGTGCCGGCGGGGGAACGGCTCGACGGACGCCTCTCCGCCTGAGCCTCGCCGGTCCGGGCGCCGCCGCGGTTTGCGGCCGGTCGGGCCGACGAGCTCAGTCCGTCCGCCAGCTCGCGTGCGGGTCCGCCCGGCTCAGCGCGGGATCGTCCGACGCGAACGTCCGGGCCGGCCCCGGCCCCGTGGCCCGCGTCTCGAACCGGACGGTGACCCGGCCGTGCCCGGCGCCCTGCACCCAGCCGTGCCCGTACTCGGCGTGCGCCACGTCGTCGCCCGCCCGCCAGGGCGCGTCCGGATCCGGCGGGGCGTGCCGCCCGCCGGGCGCCACCCCGGGCTCGTCGACGGTCACCGGCACGTCCCCGGCCTCGTCCGGGTCGTTCACCGGCGGCCCCTCGAACGCCGGGAGCGCCTCGAACAGCGTCGGCGGGGGAGTCTCGCCCAGCCCGGACAGCGACACCCCGACCAGCCGGACACCGCCCTCGGGCACCGCGGCCTCGGCCAGCCGCTGCGCGACGGCGGTGAGCGCGCCCAGGTCCGTGCTGGCGTAGGCCGTGGTCTCCGAGCGGCTGGCGGTGGTGAAGTCCGCGTTGCGGGCCTTCACCGTGACCGTGCGCGCCGCCCGCCCGTCGACGACCAGCCTGCGGTGCGCCGCCGCCGTCATCCGGGCGACATGGTGCAGGACGTCGCGCATCGCCGTCAGGTCGTGCTCGAAGGTGGTCTCCGCGCTGATCTGCTTGGCGGCGCCGCGCGGCGCGACCGGCCGCTCGTCGATCCCGCGGGCGAGCCGGTGCAGCTCGGTGCCCACCGCGGAGCCGAGCACGCCCGTGACCTCGCGCAGGTCCATCGCCGCGAGGCCACCGATCGTCTCGACGCCGACCTTGCGCAGCGACGCCTCGGCCACCGGCCCGATGCCCCAGAGTGACCGCACCGGCAGCGGGTCGAGCACCGCGCGTTCCTCCTCGGCCGCGACGACCCGCAGCCCGTCCGGCTTCGCCAGCTCGGACGCGATCTTGGCGACCTGCTTGCCCGAGCCCGCCCCGACGGACGCGGGCAGCCCGGTCCGCTCGCGCACCGCCGCCCGCAGCGCCGTGCCGAACTCGCGCACCTCCGCCGGTGAGGCCCCGACCAGGGCGGGAGGCTCCAGGAACGCCTCGTCCAGGGACACCGGCTCGAGCACCGGGGCGGCCTCGCCGAGGACGGCCATGACCTCGCCGGAGATCGTCTTGTAGAGCTCGAACCGGGACGGGAGGACGGTGGCGTGCGGGCAGCGCCGCCGGGCCTGGCCCATCGGCATCGCCGAGCGCACCCCGAACACCCGCGCCTGGTAGCTCGCTCCGGCGACGACGCCGCGCCCGCCGGTGCCGCCGACGAGGACGGGCCGCTCCGCGAGCGTCGGGCGGGTCAGCTGCTCGACCGACGCGAAGAACGCGTCCATGTCGAGATGCAACACCCACCGCACGGACCCATTCTTCACCGGGGGACCGACAGTCCGGGTTCAGGAGGTGAGCGCGTCCAGCAGGGCGTCGACGGAGACGGGGCCGCGGTACTGCTCGCCGTTGACGAACAGGGTGGGCGTCCCGCGCACGCCGCTGCGCACGCCCGAGTTGAAGTCCGCCTCCACCCGGTCCTCGAAGTTCTGGCTGGCGGGCCAGATCGCCTTGTCCGGGTTGTCCATCCCGATCGCCTCGGCATGCTCGCGCAGGTCCCGCTGGGTCAGCCGGGGCGGGCCCGGGGCGTAGAGGCGGGCGTGCATCGGCCAGAAGCGCCCGTAGACCGACGCCGCCTCGGCCGCGCACGCCGCCGCGAGGGAGTGCGGATGCAGCTCGAACAGCGGGAAGTGCCGGAAGGCGAACATCAGCCGGTCGCCCAGCTCCTCGCGCACCTTCTCGATCACGGGTGCGGCCTCGCGGCAGTAGGGGCACTCGAAGTCCCCGTACTCGACGAGGGAGAAGCTCGGCGCCCGCCTCACCCTGCAGGTGGTCGTAGGGCCCGATCTGCGGGTCCAGCTGACTGCTGATCGTGGGCTCCTCGCACTCGTCGGGTCGGCGGGCCCGGCGACCGGCGGCGGTGGGGCACGATGTCGCGGTGGCCGTGGTGACGACATTAACGGAGCGCGGGGAGCTGTCTCGTGCCGCGCGGCAGTTCCTGCGCACCGAATCCGGGTCGGCGGTGCTCCTGATCAGCGCGGCCGCGTTCGCGCTGGTGTGGGCGAACCTCGGTCCGTCCTACGAGGAGTTCTGGCACACCCGGCTCGCGATGGCCCTGGGTGGCGCCGAGCTCGCGCTCGACCTGCGGCACTGGGTCAACGACGGGCTGATGGTGCTGTTCTTCTTCAGCGTCGGCCTGGAGATCTCCCGGGAGATGACGCTCGGCGAGCTGCGGGGCTTCCGCGCCGTCGCGACCCCGGCGATGGCAGCGGTCGGCGGCCTGTGCGTGCCCGCGCTGCTCTTCCTGCTGTTCAACTACGGCGGCGAGGGCCAGAACGCGTGGGGCATCGCGATCTCCACGGACACCGCCGTCCTGCTCGGCGTGCTCGCCCTCGTCGGGCCGCGGTGCCCGGACCAGCTGCGGGTGTTCCTGCTGGCCCTGGCGATCGTCGACGACATCGGCGCCGTCCTCGCGATCGCGTTCTTCTACACCGAGCGGGTGAACGTGGCCGCGCTCATGGGAGCGCTGGTGCTGTTCGCCGCGCTGCTCGGTCTGCGCTTCGTGCGGTTCTGGCGGACGCCGTTCTACGCGGCCATCGGCGTCGTGATGTGGGTGGCGGTCCTGGCGTCCGGGGTGCATCCGAGCGTCGTCGGCGTCGCGCTCGGTCTGCTGGTCAACGCCTACGCGCCGCGCCGGCAGGACATGCGCCGCGCGCTGTTGGCGGGCAAGAGCTTCCTGGTCGACCCGACGCCCACGCGCGCCCTGGCGGCGCAGGCGGCCGTGACCGAGGCGGTCTCGCCGAACGAGCGGCTGCAGCTGAGGATCCAGCCGTGGAGCAGCTATGTGATCGTCCCGATGTTCGTGCTGGCCAATGCCGGCGTGGTGCTCGACCGGACGACGCTGACGGCGGCGCTCGGCTCGCCGATCACGTGGGGGATCGTCGTCGGCCTCGTGGTCGGCAAGCCGATCGGCGTGACGCTGGGAACCTGGATCGCGCTACGAGCCCGGATCGGCCGGTTGCCGGACACGCTGCGGTGGGGCCAGCTCGCGGGTGGTGCGACGCTCGCCGGGATCGGCTTCACCGTGGCGCTGTTCGTCACCGAGCTCGCCCTGAAGGACCCGCTGCTGCAGAGCGAGGCGAAGATCGGCATCCTCGCCGGCTCGATCCTGGCGGCGCTCCTCGGCTGGCTGGTCTTCCGGGTGGCGGGGGAGCGGGGCGGCCAGTGCTCGCCGAGCGGGCTCCCGGTCCTGCCCCCGCGCCCCTGGCGACCCGTCGACTGATCCCGCCCGCGCGGATCCCGGGATTCGCGTCGTGGAGCCATGGCGCGGGCTGGGAGTGACACGGGCGTCAGAGCGCCGCGACGAGCGGGGTGGGGTCCGTGAGCCAGGGGACATGGCCGCCGTCGACCTGCTTGCCCTCCGCCTCCGGGATCACCGCGAGCGCGACCCGGGCCGCGACGTAGGGGAGGAACGCCTCGTCCCGGCCGTGCAGGTACGTCATGGGCGGCAGGGCGTGCAGCTCGGGGGCGGTGAGCGCCATGTTCGGACGCGGCGTGCGGAAGTCCAGCAGCTGCTGGAGCATCCGCGGCACCGTGTGCCGGAACCCCGACCGCCGCGAGGCGTGGTAGGCCAGGTCGCCGAGCTCCGGCCAGTCGTCCAGGGCCGGTTCGGCGAGGGACCTGCGCAGGCGGGAGGTGTACCAGGCCGGTGGTGTCGGGCTGGTGAGCAGCACCCGCGCGGTCGCCGGGACGGCCAGGGCGCCGAGCAGCGCGTCCGCCCGGCCGCCGGAGAACGCGACGCCGGGTGCTCCGACGAGCACCAGCCGTTCGACCAGGGCGGGTGCGTCGATCGCGGTCCACGCGGCGGCCATGCCGCCCAGCGCGTTGCCGACCAGCACCGCCCGCTCCGAGCCCGTCGCGCGGACCGCGGCCGTCGTCAGCGTGACCAGGACCTCGCGGAGGGAGAAGTCCTCGTCGGGCAGGCCGTCGGAGAGCCCGTGACCGGGGGCGTCGAGCGCGACGACGGTCCGGCCCGTCAGATGTGGCAGGAGCGGGAGCCACCAGGCGGCGGAGAGGGTGGCGCCGTGCAGGAGGACCAGCGGGGTGCCGGTGCCGCGGGTGGCGAATCCGCGGACGACGCCGAGGTCCGGGAGGGCGAGTTCCAGCGGGTCGGTCTCCAGGCCCAGTCGCGCGACGAGCCGGGCCTGGTCCGAGGCGGCGCGTTCCGCGGCAGGGGTCACGGGCCGGCGACGATCAGGCCGCGGAGGAGCGCGTCCCCGTCGTGCATCCGGATCCGCGGGGCGGCCGCGCCGAACCCGGCGAGGGCGCCGGGATGCTCCGGGTCCGGGAGGAGGTCGACGAGCCAGAGCGGGCCGTCCGGCGCGTCCCCGCCGGTCCACTCGCGGACCGCGGCGGGGCCGTCCGCGGGGCTCAGGGTGATCGACGACATCGGGCTGGAGAGCCCCTCGCCGGTGGCCTTGAGCAGGGCTTCCTTGCGGGTCCAGGTGGTGAGGAAGGCGGCCGGGTCCGCGGGGGGATGCGCGCGGAGCTCGGCGGGGGAGAGGGCGTGCCCGGCGAGGCCGTCGAGGTCCGGGAGCGGCCGAAGCTGCTCGACGTCCAGGCCGACCGGCCCGTCCGCGGACACCGCGACCCCGACCCGCTCGCCGGAGTGCGTCAAGGAGAACTCGGGCCCGCCGCCGGCGAGGCGCGGTTTGCCGTGCGGCTTGCCGCAGCGGCAGGTCCGATCCAGCGTGAGCGCCGCCGGATCGGCGCCGACGTGCTCGCCGAGGACGATCCGGGCGAGGGCGTGGGCGGCGAGGTAGCGGCCGCGGTCGATCTCCTTGCGGAAGGCGCGCAGCCGTGCCGACTCGTGATCGTCGAGGAGGGAGACCAGCGCGGCCGCCCCCTCGGGGTCGATCGGGCGGGCCCACCAGACGTCGCACTCCGACACGTCGCCCAGCCTTCCACACCGGACCCGGGACGGCAGGAAGGTCGCTTCCCGGGGGAACGACCCTCCTGCGCCGGGTCAGCCGCTGCGGCGGGCCGCGAAGTCCGCGCGGGCGTGCGCGGGCTTGGTGCTGCTGCGTCCGGTCGTGCGCCGGTGGGGAAGGAGCCCCGGGGTGCCGGGGACGTCCTTGCCCTTGGCGGCGGCCCGTCGGGCGGCGCGGTTCGCCGGAGCCGCCTGATCGGCCTGGGATTCGACTGGGGTGGTTCGCATGAGGTACCTCCGAGTGTGTGGCCGCGGGGGGTCGTTCGGCGACGAGCCGGGCGGATGACCACGACGACGGCCGGGACGGACACGGGACGTCGGACGAGACCGCGGCGGCGCAGAACGCGCGGCCGCGAGCGGGGCGGGGCCCCGGGGTCTCAGAGGAAGAACTTCACGGCCGGAACCGTAGGACGGTGTCCGCGGTCCCCGCCACCGAATTGACCGCGACGATCTCCGGCCCGGTTAGCGTGGGCCCGTGCGCACTCCCGACGTCGTCGTGATCGGGGGCGGCATCGCCGGCGCCTCGATCGCCTACGAGATCGCCGCCCACCGTTCCGTCGTCCTGCTCGAGGCCGAGTCCGCGCTGGCCACGCACACCACGGCCCGGTCCGCGGCGACCTGGATCCCCGGGCACGGCACCGCCGCCTTCCGCGCGCTGACCACCGCCAGCGGACCGCGCTTCACCGCGCTGGCGGACGAGCTGGACGCGCCGCCGTTCCTCAGCCCGCGGGCGGTGCTCTGGGCCGCGTTCGACGACGACGGCGAGCGCGAGCTGGAGCTGATGCTCGCCGAGCGCGCGGGCGAACCCGACGTCCCGGCCCGGCTCACGTCCGCCCAGGCCCGGCGGCTCTGCCCGGTGCTGCGCGAACCCCGGGCGGGGGCGCTGACCGAGAACGGTGCCGACATCAACGTGATGGGTCTGCACCAGGCGTTCGTCCGGGGGTTGAGACGGCGCGGGGGCGAGGTCCGTACCGGCGCCCGGATCGCGGGGATCGAACGGTCCGGCCAGGACTGGCGGGTCCGCACGGCCGGTGGCGACGAGCTCACCGTGCCCGACGTCGTCGACGCCGCGGGCGCGTGGGCGGACGTCGTCGCCGGGCTGGCCGGGGTGCCGCCGGTCGGCTTCCAGGCCTACCGGCGCACCATCGCGATCGTTCCGGTTCCGAGGCCGACGGGCCCGCTGCCCATGGTCAGCGACCCGGCGGAGCGCTTCTACTTCAAGAACGAGGACCCCGCGGGGACGACGCTGCTGCTCTCGCCGGGGACGAGACCCCGCTCGCACCGGGCGACCCGAAGCCGGACGAGCTGGACGTCGCCCTGGGCCTCGAACGCGTCGAGGAGGTCACCGGGCTGGGCCTGCGGTCGGTCCGGACGGCCTGGGCGGGCCTGCGCACCTTCGCGCCGGACCGCAGCCCCGTCGTCGGTCCGTGGCCGGAGCATCCCGGGTTCCACTTCTTCGCCGGGCAGGGTGGATCGGGCGTCGAGTCGTCACCGGCGCTGGCCGCGCTGGGCGCCGCGGTCGTCACCGGGACGCCCGTGCCCGCGGACATCGCGCTGGGTGCGGATCAGGTCGCGCCGGTGCGCGCACAGATGTAAGCAGCCGCTTACAGTGAGGGGCATGGCTGCGCCCACCACCACCTCCGGCCGTGACCTCTTCGACGGGGCGTTCTGGAGCGACCCCCATCCCGCCTACGCGGAGCTCCGCGCCGACGAGCCGGTGCGCCGGCTCGACCTGCCGGACGGCCCGATGTGGCTGATCAGCCGGTACGACGACGTCCGCGCGGCGTTCGTCGACGCGAGGTTGAGCAAGGACTGGCGCTACACGCTGCCGCCCGAGCAGCGTGACGCCATGCCGGCCGCGCCGACGCCGATGATGCTGCTGATGGACCCGCCGGACCACACCCGGCTGCGCAAGCTGGTCAGCCGCTCGTTCACCGTGCGGCGGATGGCCGAGCTGAAGCCGCGGGTCGAGGAGATCGCCCGGGAGCTGCTGGCCGCCCTGCCCGACGTCGGCACCGTCGACCTCATGGCGCGCTACGCCTTCCTGCTGCCCGTGCAGGTCATCTGCGAGCTGCTGGGCGTCCCGAGCGCGGACCGGGACGAGTTCAGCGCCTGGTCCTCGACCATGATCGACGAGTCGCCGCAGGAGGCGAAGCACGAGGCGAGCGCCACGCTCGGCGGCTACCTCGCCGAGCTGATCGGGCGCAAGCGCGCCGAGCCGGACGACGCCCTGCTCAGCGCCCTGACGCAGGTGGCGGAGGACGACGGGGACCGGCTCTCGCAGGAGGAGCTCGTCGCGATGGCGATGCTGCTGCTCATCGCCGGGCACGAGACCACGGTGAACCTGATCGGCAACGGCGTCCTGGGCCTGCTCACCCACCCCGACCAGCTGGCGACGTTGCGGGCGAAGCCCGAGCTGATCGGCAACGCGGTCGAGGAGTTCCTGCGCTGGGACTCGCCCGTGCAGACGGCGCCGGTGCGGTTCGCGGCGGAGGACGTCGAGATCGGGGGAGTGACGATCCCCGAGGGCGCGGTCGTCATGCTCGGGCTGTCCGCGGCGAACCGGGACGGGGAGAGGTACCCGGAGCCGGACACGCTCGACGTCACGCGGGACGCCGGCGGGCACGTCGCGTTCGGCTACGGCCTGCACCACTGCCTGGGCGCGCAGCTCGCGCGCACGGAGGGCGAGGTCGCGATCGGCGCCCTGCTCGCGGACCGCCCGGAGCTGGCCCTGGCGGTGGAGCCGGCGGAGCTGACCCACCGCACGAGCATCCTGGTGCGGGGGCTGACGCAGCTCCCCGTGACCCTGGGCCCCCGCGGCTGAGCGCCGCCACCGAATGCACGAACGGCACTCTCGCGCGGTAGGCCCGAGCGAGAGTGCCGTTCCTGCAGGTCGGGGTGCAGCTACGCGAGCGGCGCGCCCGTCTTCTCGCGGACCTCGTCCTCGGTGACGCCCGGGGCGGTCTCGACGAGCTTGAGGCCGTCCTCCGTCACGTCGATGACCGCGAGGTCGGTGATGATCCGGGTGACGCAACCGAGTCCCGTGATCGGCAGCGAGCACTTCTCGACGATCTTGGGGGTGCCGTCCTTGGACACGTGGTCCATCATCACGATCACCTTGCGGGCGCCGTGCACGAGGTCCATCGCGCCGCCCATCCCCTTGATCATCTTGCCGGGAATGGCCCAGTTCGCCAGGTCGCCGGTGGCGCTGACCTCCATCGCGCCCAGCACGGCGACGTCCAGGTGGGCGCCGCGGATCATGCCGAAGCTGTCCGAGGAGTCGAAGTAGCTGGAGCCGGGGAGGACCGTGACGGTCTCCTTGCCGGCGTTGATCAGGTCCGGGTCGACCTTGTCGGCGTCCGGGTAGGGTCCGACGCCGAGGATGCCGTTCTCGGAGTGCAGGACGACCGTGCGGTCCGCCGGGATGTGCCCGGGGACCAGGGTCGGCATGCCGATGCCGAGGTTGACGTAGGAACCGTCGGGCAGCTCGTCCGCGACCCGCTTGGCGAGCTGGTCTCTGGTCAGACTCACGCCTTGTTCTCCTTCACGGTCCGGAACTCGACGGGCTTCTCGACGTCCGGGACGTGCACGACGCGCTGGACGTGGATGCCGGGGGTGTGCACGGAGTCCGGGTCGATCTCGCCCGGCTCGACCAGGTGCTCGACCTGGGCGATGGTGATCCGCCCGGCGGCGGCGCAGGCGGGGTTGAAGTTCCGCGCGCTGCTGCGGTAGACGAGGTTGCCGTGCCGGTCGCCCTTCCAGGCGTGGACCAGCGCGTAGTCCGGGGTCAGCGCGGCCTCGAGGACGTACTGCACGCCGTTGAACTCGCGGACCTCCTTCGCCGGGGACTCGACGAGGACCTCGCCGCCGGGGCCGTAACGCCACGGGAGCCCGCCGTCCGCGATCAGCGTGCCGACACCGGCCGGGGTGTAGAAGGCCGGGATGCCTGCGCCGCCGGCGCGCAGCCGCTCGGCCAGGGTGCCCTGCGGCGCCAGCTCCAGCTCGATCTCGCCGGCGAAGTACTGCCGCGCGAACTCCTTGTTGTTGCCCACGTAGGAGCCGATCGTCCGGCGGATCCGGCCCGCCTCGAGCAGCTTGCCGAGGCCGAACCCGTCGACGCCCAGGTTGTTGCTGATCGTCTCGAGATCCGTCGCGCCCTGCGCGATCAACGCGTCGATCAGTACCGTGGGCACGCCCACCATGCCGAACCCGCCGACGGCGAGCGACTTCCCGTCGCCGATGTCCGCGACGGCCTCGGCGGCCGACGCCACAACCTTGTCCATCATCGCCGCTCCACACTCCGGGGCTGAATTCGAACAGAGGCTACGGGGGCGGTCAGCCAGGGACAACGAATCGTGAGCCAGACCGGACGCCGTGTGAGCGACGTCCCCCGTCACCCGAGCAGGGCGGCCCGCAGGTCTCCCGGAGTGTCGCAAACCGCCGCCGCGCCTGCGCCGATCAGCTCACCCGGCTCGCCGTAACCCCAGCCCGCGCCGAGGCAGGGGAGCCCGTGCGCGCGGGATCCGACGACGTCGTGCAGCCGGTCGCCCACCATCACCGCGTCCGGCGACGCCCCGCCGAGCCGGCGCACGGCCTCGCCGACCACCGCGGCCTTGGAGGGGCGCTGCGCGTCGACCGTGTCCCCGGTGATCGTCTCGAAGAGCTCGGTCCAGCCCTGGTTCTCGAGGATGGCGCGGGCGGACGGCTCGGCCTTGCTGGTGGCCAGCGCCAGGCGCGTCCCCGCGGCGACCAGCGCGCGGAGCAGTTCCTCGATGCCGGGGTAGGGCGTGGACTTCAGGAGGCCGTGCTCGCGGTAGCGCTGCCGGTAGACGGACAGGACCCGCGCGGCCGCCTCCTCGCCGACGATCGGCGGGAGGGACTCGTAGAGGGGCGGGCCCAGGAGCTTCGTGCCGATCGCGTCGCCGGGCCAGGTGAGGCCGAGCTCGTCGAAGGACTCCTCGAGGGTGCCGAGGATGCCGGGGGCGGAGTCGACGAGGGTGCCGTCGAGGTCGAGGAACACAGTTCTTGTCACGGGCGCATTCTCCCCGAACCGGACTGTCGGACCGGTGTCGTACGGTCCTTCCATGACCAGCACCACCCTCTTCGGGCCGCTCTTCGGTGCGGACCGGGTCGACCGGACCCTCGACGACGCGGCCTGGGTCCGGGCGCTGCTCGACGTCGAGATCGCGCTGTCCCGCGCCGCCGCAGAGCACGGAGCGGTCCCGCTCGCGCACGCCGAGGTGATCGCCGCGGCGGCCGGGGACCTGAAGATCGACGTCGACGAGCTGGGCGCGGCCGCGGTCGAGGGCGGGAACCCGGTGATCCCGCTGGCCCGGCTCCTGCGGTCCGCCGCCGGAGGGGACGTGGCGAAGGCCGTGCACCCGGGCGCCACCAGCCAGGACGTCATGGACAGCGCGCTGGTGCTGCTCGTCCGCCGGGCGTCGGAGGTCGTGCTGGAGGACCTCCGGGCCGCCGCGGACGCCGCCGCCCGGCTCGCCGCCGCGCACCGGGACACCCCGATGATCGCGCGCACGCTGGGCCAGCAGGCGTTGCCGAGCACGTTCGGCCTGGTCGCGGCCGGGTGGTGCGCCGGGCTGGACCGGGCCCGGGCGCGGCTGCGCGCGGTCGTCGAGGGGCTGCCGGTGCAGTTCGGCGGGGCCGCCGGCACGCTCGCGGCGCTGCACCCCCACGGACCGGCCGTCGCGGACTCCCTGGCGGACGCGCTCGGCCTGGCCCGGCAGGGCGTCCCGTGGCACACCGAACGCACCCGGGTCGGGGAGCTGGCCGGGGCGCTCGGCGTCGCGGCGGGGGCGTGCGCCAAGCCCGCGACGGACGTCGTACTGCTGGCCGGAACCGAGCTGGGGGAGGTCTCCGAGGCGGCGCCGGGGGACTCGTCGTCCATGCCGCACAAGCGGAACCCGATCGCGGCGGTGACGGCACGGGCGTCCGCGCGGCGGGCGCCGGGGCTGGTGGCGACGCTGCTGGCCGCGATGGACCACGAGCACCAGCGGGCCGCCGGGCCGTGGCACGCGGAGTGGCAGACGCTCACGGACCTGCTGCGCGCCACCGGTGGCGCGGCCTCGCGCCTGCGGGTCTGCTTGGAGGGACTGGCCGTCCACCCCGACGCGATGGCGCGGAACCTGGCGCTGACCTCGCCGGCGGAGGCCCCGCACCACGCGGGCGAGCTGGTGGACCGGGTCCTGGGGGCGCGGTGAACGAGCTGGACCTGATCACCCGGTACTACGACGGCTGCAGCACCGGGGACGTCGAGCTGATGGTCTCCACGTTGCATCCGGAGGTCGTGCACTGGTTCCTGGCACCGAACGTCGGCTCGGCGCCGGTCCGCGGGGGCGAGCACCTGGCCCGGTACTGGCGGAAGGTCCAATCCATGATCGACGCCCGCTGGGTGGTCGACCACGCGCTCACCGGCCCGGCCGAGGCCGTGATCGAGTGGACGATGTTCTGGCGTCCGGAAGGATCCACGGAGCGGGTCGCGACCCGCGGCGCCGAGTGGTTCACCGTCGCCGACGGGCTGATCCACGAGATCCGCTCCTACTATCAGCAACGTCCGGGGACGACCGAGCTCGACGGCTTCCCCTACGCCGACCGGGGGTACTCGGTCCCCGGATCCGAACGGAGCGCCCTGCATCCCACGAACGGACACCTATGAGCAGCCCCGGGACACCCCTGCACCTCGCGGTGGAGATCGGCGGTGCGGGCCGTCATCCCGGGGCGTGGCGGCTGCCCGACGCGGACGTGCCGGGGTTGGTCGACGCAGAGCACCACGTCCGGCTCGTCGAGACGGCGGCCCGGGGTGGGCTGGACCTGGTCGCGTTCAGGGACTCGTTCGTCCCGCCCTCGGGAGATCCGGACGAGCTGGGGGACTCCCTCGACGCGGTGGCGATCGCCGCGCGGGTCGCCCCGGTCGTCCCGGGGATCGGGCTGGTCCCGGCCGTCACGGTCACCCACACCGAGCCCTTCCACGTGCAGAAGGCGATCGCGACGCTGGACCTCGTGTCGTCCGGTCGCGCAGGCTGGGAGGTCGCCGTCTCCCGGACACCCGAGGAGGCCGATCTGTTCGGCCGCCGGAGCGCCGCGCCCGTGTCCGAGCTGTGGCTCGAGGCGGCCGAGGTGATCGAGGCCGTCCGGCTGCTGTGGGACTCGTGGGAGGACGACGCGGTGATCCGTGACGCGGTCACCGGCCGGTACGTGGACCGGGACAAGCTGCACTACGTGGATTTCGAGGGCGAGTTCTTCTCGGTGAAGGGCCCGTCGATCACCCCGCGCTCGCCGCAGGGCCAGCCGCTGGTCGTCGTGCGGGCGGACGATCCGGAGGCCCTGGTCGTCGCGGCGCGGCACGCGGACGTCGTGCGGATCTCGGCGCCGGGCATCGCGCAGGCCGCCACCGCCCGGCTCGACGTCCAGGCCGCGGCCGCCGAGGCGGGCCGGGACCCGTCGGGGATCAGCGTGTTGCTGGACGTCGAGGTCCTGCTCGGGGAGACGGACGCCGGAGCCCGGGACGAGCTCGCCCGGCTGGAGGCGCTCACGCCGGGTCCCGGTCCGGAGGGGATCCGGCACGTCGGGACCCCCGAGGGGCTGGCCGCGCTGGTCGGGGAGGTCGTGCGGGCGCACGCCGCGGACGGCGTGACCTTCGTGCCGCTGGCCCTGCCGAGCGGCCTGGACGCGATCGTCGACGGGGTGGTCCCGCTGCTGGTCGGGGCGGGCGCGCGGCCCGGGACGCCGAGCTCCGGCACACTGCGGGAACGGTTCGGGCTGCGCCGGCCCGCCAACCGCCACGCCCCGGAGGTGCGGGCATGAGCCGCAAGCAGGTCCATCTCGCCGCCCACTTCCCGGGCGTCAACAACACCACCGTCTGGAGCGACCCGGAGTCCGGCAGCCAGACGGACTTCGCCTCGTTCGTGCACTTCGCGCAGGCCGCCGAACGCGGCCTGTTCGACTTCGTCTTCCTCGCCGAGGGCCTCCGGCTCCGTGAGCACCGCGGGAGGATCCACGACCTCGACGTCGTCGGGCGGCCGGACACGCTCACCGTGCTCAACGCGCTCGCCGCCGTCACCGAGCGGGTCGGGCTCGCCGGGACGATCAACACGACGTTCAACGAGCCCTACGAGCTCGCCCGCCAGTTCGCCTCGCTGGACCACCTCTCCGGCGGCCGCTCGGCGTGGAACCTCGTGACCAGCTCGGACGCGTTCACCGGGGAGAACTTCCGGCGCGGCGGGTTCCTGAAGCCGGAGCAGCGCTACGAGCGGGCGGGGGAGATGCTCGAGGCCGCGAAGGCGTTGTGGCTCAGCCGTGGCGCGGAGGTCGGGAGCGAGGCGCCGGTCGTCGAGTACGCGAGCAGCCAGTTCTCCTTCCGCGGCCGGTTCTCCGTGCCGCGCAGCCCGCAGGGGCATCCGGTGCTGATCCAGTCCGGGGACTCGGAGCAGGGCCGCGAGTTCGGCGCCGCCACCGCGGACGCGATCTTCTCCCGGCACAGCACGATCGAGGCCGGCCGGGAGTTCTACCGGAACATGAAGGACCGGCTGCCGCGGTACGGCCGCGTCGACACGGACCTGACGATCCTGCCCGCCGCGACGTTCGTCCTGGGGGACACCCCGGCGGACGCGGCGGAGAACGCCGAGCGGATCCGGCACGAGCAGGTCTCCCCACAGACGGCGATCGCGTTTCTCGAGCAGGTCTGGGGCCGGGACCTCTCGGCCTACGACCCGGACGGCCCGCTCCCGGACGTCGACCCGGACCCGGAGAACGTGAACATCACCCGCGGCCGGGTGCGGCACGAGCGGGACACGGCGAAGCTCGCGCGGGAGTGGCGGGGGCTTGCCGAGTCCAAGAACCTCTCGATCCGAGAAGCTCATCGTCGAGACGACGGCGCGGCACTCGTTCGTCGGGACGCCGAAGCAGGTCGCGGAGCAGATCGACGAGGCGGTCCAGGCGGACGCGAGCGACGGCTTCATCCTGATCCCGCACCTCGTCCCGACGGGCCTGGACGTGTTCGTGGACACCGTGATCCCGGAGCTCCAGGACCGGGGCAGCTATCGCACCGAGTACTCGGGCCCCACCCTGCGGGACCACCTCGCCCTCCCGTATCCCACCTGATCCCCGCGAGTCGGCGTTCCTGGTTCACCGAGTCGCGGAGTGGAGCGCGACGTCCGCGTCGGATCGCCTCGCCATGATCACCACGGCGGGCCGGTTCCAGCCGGACACGACCGAATTCGTCCGGCGGGGCGATCATGGCGCGCGGAGGGGCCACGCCCCCGTGCCCCCGTTCGATCCGGGTCAGCCTCGGCCGGCGCCGGCCCGAGCCCGTGCGCTGCTCCCGCGCGGGCGGGCAGGCGGGCGTGCAGGCCTGGTTGCGTCTCCACAGGTCACCGCGGGTCGTGCGCGTGGAACCTCGTTCTAGCGAGGTTCCACGCGCACAGGGCTACACGCGCAGCCGGTACTCGACGTCGGCCGGCGAGTCGGGCAGCGCCCGCAGGTCCGCGACCAGGCGTTCCCGGTCCATGTCGACGGGAGCCGGTCCGGCGAACACGCCTCCGAGGGACGCCGCCGGACGGAACTGGTCGAGGCGGAAGGGGCGGCGACCGGTGCGGTGGCCCCTGATGGCGAGGAAGACGAGGAGGGCGACGGCGGCGAGGGCGAGAACCGTTGTGGTCATGGCAGTAAGTTTCCGCTCATCCACTTCCTGCCAGCAGTGGCAGAGAAGTCGCCCTGCGAAAAGATTCTGCCAGTATGCTGACGCCCATGTTGCGAAGCGTCGCCGTGCTCATCCTGCCCGACCTCGCCGTGTTCGAGTTCGGCGTGCTGTGCGAGGTCTTCGGCCTGGACCGCTCGGACGACGGCCTCCCGGTCCTGGACTTCCGGGTGTGCGGGCAGGTCGCCGGCGAGCCGATCAGCACCACGGCCGGTGTCGACGTCACGCCGAAGTACGGGCTCGACGGGCTGCGCGGGGCTGATCTCGTCGCCATCCCTGCCACCCGGATGCGGGAGTTCCCCGAGGAGGTCCTCAACGCGGTGCGGCAGGCCGAGGCGGACGGCGCGACGCTGCTCACGGTCTGCTCCGGCGTCTTCGTGCTGGCCGCGGCGGGCATCCTCGACGGCCGCAAGTGCACCGCGCACTGGTACAGCGTCGACGAGTTGCGCGCCCGCTATCCGCAGATCACCGTCGACCCGGACGTCCTCTACGTGGACGACGGGAACCTGATCACCAGCGCCGGTACCGCCGCGGGCATCGACGCGTGCCTGCACCTCGTCCGCCGGGAGCTCGGCAGCGCCGTGGTGAACGGGATCGCCCGCAGGATGGTGGTCCCACCGCAGCGCGAGGGCGGGCAGCGGCAGTTCATCGAGCGCCCGATCCCGAAGTGCTCGGCGGACTCCCTCGGCCCGGTCCTCGACTGGATGCTCACCCACCTCGACGTCGAGCACTCCGTCGCGGACCTCGCCCGCCGCGCCGCGATGTCCGAGCGGACCTTCGCCCGTCGCTTCACCACCGAGACCGGCACGACGCCGCACCGCTGGCTCACCCGCCAGCGCGTCCTGCATGCCCGTCGGCTGCTGGAGGACACCGATCTCGGGGTCGACGCCGTCGCCGCACGCTGCGGGTTCGGCTCGGCGACCTTGCTGCGCCACCACTTCCGCAAGGTCGTCGGCGTCGCGCCGGCGGACTACCGGCGCACCTTCCGCAGCAGCGAACGGGACGCGCTCCCGGCGTGACGCGCGGCATGTCGTGCCCGGCTCGTGGGGCGCGGTGTCGCAGGATGGCCGGATGGAACACGACGTCGGGACGGCACTGCCGCCGGCCCCTCACGCCGCGCTCGACGAGCCGGCCGCCTCTGCGCGCGACGGCTTCGACGACGTCCCGCTGCTCTCGTCGCGGTTCGCCCGCTCGCCCGTCGAGGGCGGCACGGGACTGTCCGTGGTCGAGATCGACCGCGGCCGGGTGCTGCTCCGGGTCCCGCTCGGCCCCGGCACGCTCGACTCGACCGGCCGCGTCAGCACCCTGGTGACCTCGGTCGCCGTCGACACCGCGCTCGGCATCGCCGTGCACACGTTCACCTCGACGCGGTCCGGCGGGCCCACCGTGGAACTGCGCGTCGACCACCACGCGCGGCCCGCGGCCGGGGCGAGCTGCCTGCTCGTCGAGGGCGTCGGCGTCCACGAGGACCGGACCTGCGGCGTCGGCCATGTCTCGGTCCGGGACGATCTCGGCACCCTCATCGCGCACGCCGCCGGCACGATGGTCGTCGACCCGTTGCCGATCGGGCAGCACCGCGGGATCTGGAAGGACTTCACCGGCGTTCCGAAGCTCGATCTCACGGCCCTCCCGCCCGGCCTGGACGGCACAACCACCAGCACGGACCCGACCGAGCTGCGCCTCCCGCTGAGCCCGTCGATCGCGAACCTGCGCGGCGACGTCCACGGCGGCATGGTCATGGCGATCGCCCACGCGGCCCAGGCGCGCCTCGCGGCCGCCCACCCGGCCCCGTGCCGTCCGCTGACGACCACCGTCGACTACCTGCGCCCGGTCCCGCTGAGCGGCGAGCTGACCTGCCGCTCGACCGTCGTCCGGGACGGTCGGCGCTTCCGGACGGTCCGCACCGAGCTGGTCCGCGACGACGGGAAGATCGCCGCCACGGCCACCGGAACGGTCGTGGTACTCCCGAACGACTGATCGGCGGGTGATAATCGCCCGACAGGAGACACCACAGCAGAACAGATCGACGCGCACCCACCACCACCGCCGCGACGCAGGTCGACACCCCGAGGCCGGCCCTCGCGGCGCGCACGTCACGCGACGTGAGGAGCGACCATTGACGTCATCGCCGCCCCCGACCCCGAACACCCCGCCCGAACGGCCCCGGGTGGCGGTGATCGGCGCCGGGCCCTCAGGCCTCTACGCGGCGGCGGCGCTGCTCGCCTCGGACGTCGGCCCCGTCGACGTCGACGTGCTCGACCGCCTGCCCGCGCCGTACGGCCTGGTCCGGTACGGCGTCGCGCCCGACCACGTGAAGATGAAGTCCGTGATCCGGGTGCTGCAGCGGCCCTTCGCCGACGGGTCCAGGGTCCGGTTCCTCGGGAACGCCGCGGTGGGTGAGAACGGCATCCCGCTGGACGTCCTGCGTGAGCACTACCACGCCGTCGTCCACGCCACGGGGAGCTCGCTGGACCGGGACCTCGGCATCCCGGGGAGGAGCTCGCGGGCAGCCACGGCTCCGGCGCGTTCGTCAGCTGGTACTGCGGCCACCCCGACGCCACGCTGCTGGAGCCGCTGCTGGACAGCCCGGGCGTGGTCGTGGTGGGCGCGGGCAACGTCGCCCTGGACATCGCGCGCGTGCTGGCCCGCGGGCCCGCCGAGATGGCCACCACGGACGTCCCCGAGCACGTGCTCGCCACGCTCCGGCGCAGCGCCGTCCGCGACGTGCACGTCGTGGTCCGCCGCGGCCCGCAGCACGTGCGCTTCACCCCGGCCGAGCTCCGGCAGATCGGGGAGCTCGACGACGTCGACGTCCTGGTGCACGACGACGGCGTTCTCGCGGCCGGGGTCGAGGAGCCCGAGGACCGCCGGCAGAAGCAGAACCTGGAGATGCTGACGGCGTGGGCCGGGAACGAGCCCGGGACGGCGAGCCGCCGCATCCACCTGCACTTCCTGCGCTCGCCCGTGCGGCTGGAGGGCGCGGACGGCCGGGTCGAGCACGTCGTCCTGGAGCGCAACGAGGTCCGCGACGGGAAGGTCCTCGGCACCGGCGAGCAGGAGACGGTCGACGCCGGGCTGGTCGTCCGGGCCATCGGCTACAGCGGCGAGCCCATCCCGGGCCTGCCCTTCGACGACGAGAACGGGATCGTGCCCAACGACGGCGGCCGGGTCGTCCGGGACGGGGTCCCGGTGCCGGGGTCCTACGTCACGGGATGGATCAAGCGCGGGCCGACCGGGGTGATCGGGACCAACAAGCACGACGCCGTCGAGACCGTCGGGAAGCTGCTGGAGGACCTGGCGGACCTGCCGGAGACCCGGTACCCGGACCGGGACGCGATCTTCGAGCGGTTCGCCGAGTACGGCGTCGAACCGGTGACCTGGGACGACTGGCTCAATCTCGACGCGGAGGAGATCCGGCTCGGCGAGGTGCGCGGGGGAGCGGAGCGGGTCAAGGTCGCCGGGCTCGACGCGATGCTCGACGCGTGCCGGAGCGCGGCCGTCCGCTAGTGCGGTCACCGCACCAGGGAACCCGGACACACGGAACCCCCGCCAGATCGAGTCGGGCGGGGGCTCCGGTGGGGTTCGGCAGGGCCGAGGTCGGGACGATCTAGTACGGGTCGACCGAGACGACCGGCGCGAGCGCGCGGAGCTGGGCGGCGAACGCGTCCGCCTCGAACGCCGTCATCGAGACCGTGCAGGTGACCGTGCTGTAGGTGACGCCCTCCCGGACGTCGACGGCGAACTCGCGGACCAGGTGTCCGCAGCTCTGCAGCTCCGCGGCGACGCAGAGGGCGCCGTTCATGCCGTCCGAGGCGACGATGGTGTGCCGGCGCAGGATCCGCGCGGCGATGTCGCTCGTGCGGGGCTGGTCCAGGGTGATGCTCATGGCGGGGTGCTCCAGAAGGGCTCGGGCGCGAAAGGGCTCACGAGCCAGGTCTCGAAAGGTGGTGAGGGCCGCCTCGGGGAGGGCGACGGGCGCGACGGTGGCCTGGCTCAACCGGCGCGCCGGGCTACTACCGCCCCGGCACGCGTAAGGAGAAGCTCACGACGTCGCACGCGTCCGACTGTAGCAGCGATCACTCCGGAGCGGTACCGGCGGGTAGGAATCTCGCGCCGGAACGAGAGAGGGCCCCACCGGCGCTGCCGGTGGGGCCCTCTCCGCTCGGGTGGGAGCGTCAGTCCGTGCTGTCCTTCGGCCGGCCCGCCTCGGGGCGGCCGGCCAGCTCGAGCCGCTCCTGGCGCGCCCTGAGCGCCTCGAGCTCCTCGTGGTGGATCTCGGCACGGGCCTTCGCCAGCGCCGCGGTCTCCTCCAGCGGGTCCGGCCCGACCAGCGAGCCCTCGACGGGAGCGCCGCCGGAGCCGAGCTGGTTCATCCGCTTGGGCACCGGGGCGCCCTGGTACTCGAGCGGGATCGCGTGCCCGTGCTCGTCGACGCCGCCGAGGGGCTGGTGCACCTCGATGAACTCGCCGTGCGGCAGCCGCTTGATGACGCCCGTCTCGATGCCGTGCTCCAGGACCGCGCGGTCCGCCCTCTGCAGACCGATGCAGAGCCGGTAGGTCACCCAGTAGGCGATCGGCGGCAGCACCAGGATCCCGATGCGGCCCGCCCACGTCGTCGCGTTGAGCGAGATGTGGAAGAAGTACGCGACCCAGTCGTTGATGCCGCAGAGCACCAGCCAGGTGTAGAAGGTGATGCCCATGACGCCGAGCGAGGTGCGCACCGGGACGTCACGCGGGCGCTGCAGCAGGTTGTGCAGCGCGTTGTCCCCGGTCATCTTCCGCTCGATCGCCGGGTACATCGCGGCGACGACGAACAGCACCGGGAGGAACGCGACCGTGGCCCAGAACGCCGCCGGGATCGTGTAGCGGCCGAACAGGTAGATCTCCCACGGCGGGAAGATGCGCGCCATGCCCTCGCTGAAGAGCATGTACCAGTCCGGCTGCGAACCCGCCGAGACGTGCGCCGCGTCGTAGGGGCCGAGGTTCCAGATGCCGTTGATCTGGAAGAGGCCGCCCAGCATCGCGACGACACCGGCGGTGACGGCGAAGAACGCACCGCCCTTGGCCGCGAACGCCGGGAGGATCCGGACGCCGACCACGTTGTTCTCGGTGCGGCCGGGGCCGGGGTACTGGGTGTGCTTCTGGTACCAGACAAGGCCCAGGTGCACGCCGATCAGCGCGAGCAGGATGCCCGGCAGCAGGAACACGTGGACGATGTAGAGCCGCGGGATGATCTCCGTACCCGGGAACTCGCCGCCGAAGAGCAGCCAGTGCGCCCAGGTGCCGATCACCGGGATCGACAGGATGAAGCCCGAGGCGATCCGCAGGCCGATGCCGGAGAGCAGGTCGTCCGGCAGCGAGTAGCCGGTGAAGCCCTCCATCATGCCCATGAAGATCAGCAGGATGCCGATGACCCAGTTGGTCTCGCGGGGCTTGCGGAACGCGCCGGTGAAGAACGTCCGGAACATGTGGGCGACCATCGAGGCGACGAACAGCAGCGCCGCCCAGTGGTGCACCTGCCGGACGAACAGCCCGCCCCGGACCTCCATGGAGATCTGCAGGGCACTCTCGTACGCCCTGGACATGTGGACGCCGCGCAGGTTGTCGAACGGGCCGTCGTAGACGACCTCGACCATCGACGGGTCGAAGAACAGCGCGAGGTACGTGCCCGAGACCAGCAGGATGATGAAGCTGTAGAGCGCGACCTCCCCGAGCATGAACGACCAGTGCGTCGGGAAGACCTTGTTGAACTGCCGACGCAGGCCGGCGGCGGGGTGCAGGCGCTGGTCCAGCTCGTCGAGGCCGGCGGCGGCCCTGCCGGCCATTCCGGCCGACGGCGTGGTGGATGTGGTGAGGGCGCTCATGGCCTCCGCTCCCAGAATGCCGGTCCGACGGCTTCGATGAAGTCACTGCGTGCCACGAAGTAGCCCTCGGAGTCCACCGTGATCGGCAGCTGGGCGAGGGGGCGCGTGGCCGGCCCGAAGACCGGGCGCGCGTACTCGGTCGCGAGGAACTGCGACTGGTGGCACGGGCACAGGATTCGGTTGTCCTGCGCCTGGTACAGCGAGGTGGGGCAGCCGAGGTGGCTGCAGATCTTCGAGAACGCGTAGAAGTCCCCGTAGTTGAAGTCCTCCTGGCCGGCCCGCTTGACGGTCGGCGTGCCGGGGCGCAGGCGGATCAGCATGACCGGGGCGTCCGAGGCGCGCTGCGCGTGCAGGAGGGCCTCCTCGTTGCCCCGCTCCGACTCGCGGAACGGGAACACGGTCTCCATCGCGCCCGGCTCCATGTCCTCGGGGCGGACCCGGGAGATCTCGCCCAGGATTCCGGTGTCCCGGCGCAGGTAGACGGTCTCGCCGTTCTGCGGCTTCCAGCCCGTCGTCCACAGCGCCGCGTCGGCGCCGCCCTTCCACGGGTTGCGGATCATCGGGCCCAGGGCCGCGACGCCGAGCCCGAGGCCGAACAGGCCGGCCGCCGCGCCCGCGGAACGGGTGATGAGCTTGCGCCGGCCGATGCCGGTGTCCTTGCCCGCCGCGGTGATCTGCGCCATCACGGTGCGCCGGTCCACCTCGGGGGAGCGGCCGTCGTGCCGCTGCTGGACCGACACCTCGTCCGGGAAGAACTTCTTGACGTACGCGACGACGCCGATGCCCAGCGCCAGCACGGCCAGGCCGAACAGGAACCCGACGACCGGCGTGTACAGCGAGTACATCGTGTAGCCGGGCTTGAAGGGGCTGACGTACTCGTGCGGCCACGCGATGAACGCGACGACGAAGCCGAGGCCCGCCAGCGCCGACAGCACGAACCAGGCCGCGACGGTCCGCTCGGCCCGCTTCTCCGCCCGGGTGCCCTTGACGGGCCACTTGTCCCCGTTGTGGACGATCTCGACGTCGTCCAGCTCAGCCGCCAGGCGGGCGAGCTGCTCCGGCGTCATCGCATCCAGTTCCTCCTGGGAGGGGGTGCGGGGGCCGCTGTCGCTCGAGGCGCTCAATTCTTCGCTCCCAACCACATTGCGAAACCGATGACCGCGGTCAGGCCGACGACGAAGATGATGACTCCCTCGGACGTCGGGCCGAGGCCTCCGAGCGGGTTGCCGCCCGGGTTGTTGTTGCCGTTCGTCACCGACTTGACGTAGGCGATGATGTCCTTCTTCTCGTCCGGCGTGAGCTGCCGGTCCGCGAACTTCGGCATGTTCTGCGGGCCGGTGAGCATCGCGGTGTAGATCTGCTCCTCCGACGCCGGGTCGAGCGAGGGGGCGTACTTGCCCGAGGACAGCGCGCCGCCCACCCCGACGAAGTTGTGGCAGGACGAGCAGTTGAGCCGGAAGAGCTGGCCGCCGCGGGCCGGGTCGTCGCCGCGCAGGGCGACGCCGGTCTGGGCCGGGACCCGCGGGCCGCCGCCGTTGGCGTCGACGAAGGCACCGAGGGCGTCGAGGTTGTGCCGGCCCTCCTCGGTGTTCGGGTCGAACTGCGGCAGCGGCGGCTTGCGCGTCGCCTGGGCCTCCTGGCGGGCCAGCGGCATGCGGCCGGTGGAGACCTGGAAGTACGTGGCCGCGTCACCGACGCCGATGAGGCTCGGGCCGCGGTTCTCCACGCCCTGCAGGTTCGCGCCGTGGCAGGTGATGCACGCGTTGTTGTAGTAGAGCTCCTGGCCCTGGGCCACGAGTGCCGCATTGTCCTGCGCGACCGCCTGCTGGGGCTCCGGCTTGACGACGTCGTAGCCGACGCCGACGGCGAGCAGGCCGATCCCGATGGCGAGCGCGCCCGCGAACCGGCGGCGGAACTTGCCGTGCGGCCGCTGGTTCCGGGGCGCGGGTGGCGGGCTGGATTCGGTCGTCTGACTCGTCATGGTCGGCGTCTAACCCTCACGGTCGTGGCGGTGAAGTCCGGGAAGCAACGGGGTCTAGCGGATGAAGTAGATGACGGCGAACAGGCCGATCCACACGACGTCGACGAAGTGCCAGTAGTAGGACACGACGATCGCGGCGGTGGCCTGGGCCGGGGTGAACTTGCTGAGCTTCGTCCGGATCAGCAGGTAGACGAACGCCAGCAGGCCGCCCGTCACGTGCAGGCCGTGGAAGCCGGTGGCCATGTAGAAGACGGTGCCGTACGCGTTCGACGCCAGGGTGAGGCCCTCGTGGGTCACCAGGTTCCGGTACTCGTTGATCTGGCCGAGCACGAAGAACGTGCCCATCGCCAGGGTGGCCAGGTACCAGCGCCGCAGCCCGAACACGTCGCCACGCTCGGCCGCGAACACGCCGAACTGGCAGGTGAAGGAGGAGGCGACGAGGACGATGGTCACGACGAGTGCGTAGGGCACGTCGAGTTCGATCGGCGGTGGAGGCCACTCACCGACGTTCTGCGCGCGCGCGGTGAAGTAGATCGCGAACAGCCCGGCGAAGAACATCAGCTCGCTGGAGAGCCAGACGATCGTGCCGATGCTGACCAGGTTCGGTCGGTTCAGCGAGTGGATCCGCGCGCTGATGTTGGGAGCCGCTGTCGTCACCCGGGCATTATGACCCCACGCGAACTTCTACAGCCTGTCGGGATACCGATCAGCCGCCTTCGGGTTCGTCACCCGCGCCTCCAACGGCGGGAAGGCGCGCCGGGTTCCCGGCCCTGGCCCGCACTGTGACCCCGGTGACTAGTATCCGACAGGTGAGCAGCGCAGGTAGCGTCAGCGGCCCCGCCGACCCGTCCCGCACCTGGCGGGTCCTCGTCTTCAGCCACCGCCCCGAGGTGCGCGAGGGCATCGTCATGGCCGTCGGGCGTCGCCCCGCACCGGACCTCGGCCGGGTGGTGTTCGAGGAGGCCGGCGGCATCGCCGAGGTCCTCGCCGCCTGCGACGCCGGCCGCGTCGACCTGGCGATCCTCGACGGCGAGGCCCAGCCGACCGGGGGCATGGGCCTGTCCCGCCAGCTGAAGAACGAGATCGACGACTGCCCTCCGATCGTGGTGACCGTGCGCCGCCGCGACGACCGGTGGCTCGCCACCTGGTCGCAGGCGGACGCCGTGCTGGTGCACCCGCTGGACCCGGTCGGCGCCGCGGAGACCGTTGCGGAGGTGCTCCGGGCCGCCGCGGCCGCGGACGCCCCGGTCGTCCGTTGACCGTGGCGGACACGCTCGGCTGGCGCGGCGTCCTCGGCCGTCTCGTCGCCCGGACCGACCTGGGTGCGGAGGACACCGCATGGGTGATGGACCGCGTCCTGTCCGCCGAGGCCACCCCGGCGCAGCTCGCCGGGTTCCTCGTCGCGCTGCGGTCCAAGGGCGAGACCTCCGCGGAGATCTCCGGGCTCGCGCAGGCGATGCTCGGACACGCGAACCTGGTCACGATCAACGGGCCGTCCGTGGACGTCGTCGGGACCGGCGGGGACCAGGCGAACACGGTGAACATCTCCACGATGGCGGCGATCGTCGTCGCGGCCGCCGGGGTGCCCGTCGTCAAGCACGGCAACCGGGCCGCGTCCTCGGCTTCGGGGGCGGCGGACGTGCTGGAGGCGCTGGGGATCACCATCGACCTGTCCCCGGCCCAGGTCGCGGAGTGTGTCGCCGAGGCCGGCATCTGCTTCTGCTTCGCCCCGGTGTTCCACCCGGCGATGCGGCACACGGGCGGGGTGCGCCGCGAGATCGGCATCCCGACCGCGATGAACCTGCTCGGCCCGCTCACCAACCCGGCCCAGCCGCCCGCCGGCCTGGTCGGCTGCGCGGACGCGCGGCTGGCGCCCGTGCTGGCCGACGTGTTCGCCGGGCGCGGGAAGTCCGTGCTGGTCGTCCGGGGTGACGACGGCCTGGACGAGCTGACGACGACCACGACGAGCGCGGTGTGGGTCGCCGGCGGCGGCGAGGTCCGCGCGGAGCGGTTCGACCCGGCCGCCCTCGGGATCCCGGCCGCCTCCCGCGAGGACCTGCGGGGCGGGGACGCCGCCGCGAACGCCACCGTGGTCCACGAGCTGCTCGCGGGGACGAAGGGCGCGGTGCGGGACGCCGTGCTGCTCAACGCCGCCGGCGCCCTCGCCGCCTACGCCGGCATCACCGGCGGCCCGCCCGCGGACCTGACGTCCGCGATCGGGGAGGGACTGGAACGCGCCGCCGCCGCGGTGGACTCCGGGGACGCCGCGGCGCTGCTCGCACGCTGGGCGAGTGTGGCGACCCGCCTCAAGGGCTAGGTGTAGTGACCCGAGACCTTGTTGACGGTCACGCGGCGAGTCGGGTGATCGGGGGCCGGCCGCCGATGGCGGAGTGGGCGCGTCGAGTGTTGTAGTGATCGACCCAGCTGTCGAGGGCGGCGAGTCGATCGGTGTTGGACAGCCAGGGGCGGGCGTAGGCGAACTCGCTGAGCAGGGTCCGGTTGAACCGCTCAGCCTTCCCGTTCGTCCAGGGGCAGCCGGGCTTGGTGAACCGGCGCCGCAGTCCCGCAGCGACGCAGACGGCCTGCCAGAGGGATCCGCGTCGGTAGACCAGGGCGTTGTCAGTGAGGATCCGCAGCACCCGCACTCCTCGGGAACGGAACGAGGCCACGGCCCGGTGCAGGAACCCTGCGCAGGTGGCGTCGCGTTCATCGGGCAACGCTTCGACGTAGGCCAGCCGGGTGTGGTCGTCCACGGCGACGTGGAGGTAGTCGAAGCCGATCCGGACTGGCTTGTGCCGGTGGGCGATGGTGGCGTCGCGGCCGAGGAGCCGCCAGCCACCGCCGTCGGGTACCCGCCCGAGCTTCTTCACGTCGATGTGTAGGAGGTCTCCGGGTGCGCGGCGTTCGTAGCGGATCCCGGAGTGGCGGCGTACCGGTTCTCCGGTGGTCGGGTCGATCGCCGCCAGCGGGGCAACGTCGTGACGACGCAGCACCCGCCCGACGGTGGACGCCACCAGTTGCAGCTGCCCGGCCAGATAGACCGGGCCGCGACGCTGGGAGTCGCGAAGCGCCAGGATCTGGGCCTCCACGAGCGCGGGAGTGCGGGTCGGGCTGGTGCGCGGGCGTGAGGAGCGGTCTTCCAGGCCGCCCCAACCTTCTTCGCGGAACCGGCGGATCCACTTGTGCACGGTGGCCCGGGAGATCCCGAGTTGCTCGGCGATCCGCGCAGCCGGCCAACCGGCTCGCCAACGTTCGATGATGAGCCTGCGCCCGTGGACAGTGGTGCGGGCGTTACGGTGCGACACGGAAGGCCTCCGGGTTCGAGCAGGTGCGTCAGACACACCCACTCCGCCGGAGGCCTTCCCCTCGATCAAGCCAACACGCCGTCAACCACCGTCAACAACGTGATGGGTCGCTACAGCTAGGAGGGCGCTGAACGACTCGGCCCTGCACCCTCCTCGGGGAACCGCTCGCGCTCGGGTGTCTCCGCGCGTGTCCGGACGCGAGCGCAGGCCCCGGGCCGCGAGCCCAGGGGGCTGCGGGGCGCGAGAGCCGGCGGTGGGTCAGTCCAGGCCGACCGAGAAGGTCGCCTCCGTGTCCGCGCGGGAGTAGGAGCGGAAGGCGATGTGGGTGTCCGTGCGTCGGACGCCCTCGACCTTGCTCACCCCGCCCGCGATGACCTCCGCGAGCTCCTCGTGCTCCCGGACCTTCACGACGGCGATCAGGTCGACGTCCCCGGCGCAGGAGTAGACCTCGTCGACGCCCTTCAGGTTCGCGATCGCCTGGGCGGTCTCCGGGATGCGGTCTGCGGCGGTGTGGACCAGGACGATCGCGGTGATCACAGGGTTACCTCCTCCTCGGTCCCCGGGCGCGAGGACCGGGGTGGACGTTAGTGCAGCCACGGCCTCGTCGTGGACGGCACGGGCTCGGTGCGCGGCAGCAGGCGTTCCGACGGCGACACCTCGGCCACCGCGGTCCGGCCGGCGTCCGTGCCCTCCCGTGCCCGGCGCGCCCACGCGCCCCAGCCCGCCGCGCCGCGCGCGGGTTCGCCCCAGGGCGGGTCGCAGTGCACGAGCCGCGTCCCGCCGCCGGTCAGCCACCGGTAGATCAGCCGGGTCTCCTCGGCCGGGGCACCGCGCAACGGCCCGTCCCCGGGCAGGATCGTCTGCGCTCCCACCCGCAGCGCCCCGACCACGGGCATCGGGGCGACGCCCCGGCGCGCGACGTCCGCCGCCGCGAGCCGCCCGTAGCGGACCACCGCCAGCTCCCAGCCCCCGCGACCGTCCGGTCGGGCGCCGACGAGCTCGGGCTGCGCGGCCAGGGCGGCGAGGCTCTGCCGGCGCTCCAGGACCTCGATCAGGCCGGCGAGCCGGTCCCGGCGCTCCGCGGCCCGCTCGTAGTGCTCCTTCGCGGCCAGCTCGTCCACGCTCCCGGCCAGTGCGCGCAGCGCGGCGTCCTCCCGGCCGTCGACGAGGTCCCGCAGCGCCGCGACGGCCGGGGCGTACTCGTCCGCGGACTGCAGGCCCGCGCACGGGGCGGCACACCGGCCCAGCTCGTGCAGCAGACACGGGGTGGCCGAGGGGTTCCGAAGGGGAATCCGCTGGGTGCAGCGGCGTAGCGGCACGGCCTCCTGCAGCGTCTCGAGGGCCTCGACGGCCGAGCGGTGCGAGCGGAAGGGGCCCAGGGCGTCGTCGCGGGCACCGGTCACCACGGACAGCCGGGGAAGGTCTCCGCCGTCGGCACGACCCACCAGGCCCGGTCCGGGTTCCGTGAGCGCCGGTTGTACTTCGGCTTGTGCGCGGCGAGCAGCCGCAGCTCCCGGACGCCGGCCTCCAGCGCGTGCGCGCACACCACGGAGTCCACCCGTTCGGCGAGGGCCACCATGTCCCGGATCCGGCGGCGCCGCTCGCCCGCGGTGAAGTAGCTGCGCACCCGCCGGCGCAGGTCGCCGCTGGTACCGACGTAGAGAACCTCGTCCCGCGGGCCGCGGAAGAGGTAGACGCCCGGAGCGGACGGAACCTGCTCGGCGAGGTGCCGCTGCTGGCGCTGGCGCTGCGTGGGCCGGTGCGGGGACGACGTCCGGGCGAGCGCGAGCAGCTCCTCCAGGCTCTGCACGCCGAGGTTGCCGATGCGCTCGAGCAGGTGGTGCAGCACCTCGACCGTGGCGCGCGCGTCGTGCAGGGCACGGTGGTCCGGGGTGGTGCGGGTGCCGAACAGCTGGGCGAGCGCGCCGAGCCGGACACTCGGTGCCTCGGCCCGGGAGAGGACCGCCCGGGCGAGACGTGCGGTGCACAGGACCGGCGGGTGGGGCCAGTGCTGGCCGTGCCGCTCGCACGCGGAGCGGAGGAAACCGGCGTCGAACGGCGCGTTGTGGGCGACCAGGACCGAGCCGGACAGGAACTCGAGCACGCTCGGCAGCACGGCGGGCAGCCGGGGCGCCCGGGCGACCATCGCGCTGGTGATCCCGGTGAGCGCCACGATGTTCGGCGGGATGCCGACGCCCGGGTCCACGAGCGTGCCGATCTCGCCGATCTGCTCGCCGCCGCGCACCTTCACCGCGCCGATCTCGGTGATGGAGTCCCGCTCGGCGCTGCCGCCGGTGGTCTCGAGGTCCAGCACGACGAACGTGACCTCGCGCAGGGGAGTGCCGAGCTCGTCGAACGACAGCTGTGTCTGCGGCGGGAGCCGGGTTTCCGACGGGAGCTGGGGAGCGGATGCCGTCACGCCGCCGGACGCTAGGGGAGGGGGCCGACAGTTCTTCGCACGGCGCCCGACCGGAGGCGGCCGCCGCGCTCGCCCGGGCCCACATCGTGAGGACGACGGTGACCACGAAGACCTGCACCGTGACGTCAGGCCGGGCAGGTCCGCCACCGCGCCGCCCCGCCAGGCGCGCGCCCGCCATCCCGTAGCGGCGGCCCCCAGGTTCGTGCGGACCTCGTACTCGCGGCCGTCGAGCGCGAACGGGCCACGGAGGTCCACCAGGAGGCGCTGAACGTGGTGACCTCACGGCCGTCCGCGGTGATCAGGTGGTCACGGCCCCGCAGCGTGGTGCACGGTCCGCCCGGCGCAGCCGCCGCTGCATCCCGTCCGGCGAACCTGGGCCCGGGGACCGGGCCGAGCCCCGCGCTTCGGCGCGGATCATGTCCCGGTTCCCCGCGGCCGGGTTGCCCTCGGGACCGGGACACGGTCGTTCCGGGTGTCTGCGGTGCTACGTCGTGGCCGGTCGGCGAAGTCGGGCTAGCCTTGACGGATGTACCCCGAGGCGTCCGGTTCCCCGGACGCGGATCCCGCCGTTGCGGGGCCCGCGTCCGGCGCGCCGTGTACGCCCGACCGGGGCGCCGCGCAGGAGACCGCCCCGGACTGGGACGTGCTGCCGGACCCCGTGCGCGCCCGCCTCGCCGAGGTGGCCTCGGCCGCGCTCGGGGGGATGCCCGCGACGGACGTCCCGGCCGGCCTGCGCCGCTTCTCCAGGTTCACCCCGGCCAAGCGGGCCCGCCTCGGTGGCGCCGCGCTCGTCGCGGAGCTGCGGGACTCCTCGGCGTTCCGGTCGGCCGTCGTCGCCTGGTGGGACGAGCACCGGCCGGGTGAGCTGGGGGCGGGGCCGGACGAGCCGCTGACGGCCGCGGCCGCGGCCGTGCTCACCGGCGCGCCCGGTGCCGGCGTCGCGGTCGCCGCCGTCGCCCGCCGCGGGGAGACCACCGAGCTGCGGGCCGAACGGGACGAGGCGCTTTCGCGGGTGGACAAGCTGACCGTCGAGCTCGAGCGGATGCGCGCCGAGCTGGCCGAGGCCCGGGAGCAGACACGCACCGCGCTCGCCGAACGCGAGGCCGAGTACCAGAAGCTGCGCCGCAAGGTCTCCGAGCAGGGCAGCGCCCTGCGGTCCGCCGCCGAGGCCCGCAGCCAGCTGGAACGCACCGTCGCCCTGCTGCGCAGCGGCGCGGACGAGCGGTTGGCGGAGGTCGTCGCCGAGCGGGACCGCGAGCGGGAGCGCGCCGAGCACGAGCACCGCCGCGCCACCCGGGCCCAGGCCGAGGTGGCGGCGGCCCGGCAGGCGGCCAAGGAGGCCCGGCAGGGGGACGAGGTGCGCCTCGGCCTGCTGCTGGACACCCTCGGCGGCGCATTGTCGGGCCTGCGCCGGGAGCTTCTCCCTCGGCGGCGGGGGGCCGCGGCCCGCGGACCTGGTGCGCGGAGCCGGCGCGGTGCGCAGCGGGGCCCCCGTGGACAACCTCGCGGCGCTCGACGCGCTGCTGGCGATGCCGGCCGTCCACCTCGTGGTCGACGGGTACAACGTCAGCAAGACGGGCTATCCGGAGCTGCCGCTGGCGGACCAGCGGACCCGGCTCGTCGGGCAGCTCGGCGCGCTCGCCGCGCGCACCGGCGTCGAGGTCACGGTGGTGTTCGACGGCGCTGCGGTCGTCGCCGCGCCCACCCGCGGCACCCGCGGGGTCCGGGTGCTGTTCAGCGACCCCGGGGTGATCGCGGACGACGTGATCCGGGCCCTGGTCGCGGCCGAGCCCGAGGGGCGTCCCGTGCTGGTCGCGACGTCGGACCGGGCCGTGGTGGCCTCGGTGCGACGCAGCGGGGCGCACGCCCTGCCCTCGTCGGTGCTGCTCGCCCGTCTGCGCGGCTGATCCGCCCTTCTCCCGGCCGGCCGGCGACGTGTTCCAGGGATTCCGCGGCCGGCGGCCCGGAAATTGTCGGTGGGTGTCCCTAACGTCCGCGCCGACAGGGAAGAACCCGTCGTCGAGGGAGCGGAAATGATCATCGACTGCGACAGCTGCGAGGTCCGCGGCAACGCCTGTGGGGACTGCGTGATCGGGGTGCTGCTGGGCATGCCCGAAGTGCGCGCGGAAGGGGAACCCCTGCCGTCCGGCGCGTCACCGGTACAGCTCGACGCACCGGAACAGCACGCCCTGGCCGTGCTGGCCGATCAAGGACTGGTCCCGCGGTTGCGGCTGGTGTCCACTCGCTCGCGCAACGTGACGGGTGCTGGGCCGGAGCCCGGCCCACACCGGGACGCTGTGTGACGATTCGTCGTTATCGGACCGATATCGGTCACTCTCGGCAACTCTTCGGCGCCTCGGACCGTTCGGCGCGTGGCCGAGCCCTGTTGTGGACGCCGTCACCGTCTCCTCGTAATCTCCGCGAGACCTTGTGGAACGACGGCCGCTCGTCCGGAGCGGCGACGCAGGGTCACCGCTCCCCGCGGACCCCGCGCGATGTGCCCCGGGCCCGAGGCCACCGGCGCGCCCCCGAAGCGTGTCGATCCTCCGGCCGCCCGTGCTCCCCGGCACGGGGCCCGTCGCGCCGTGCCTGCGTGGGCGGGCGCGAGGAGGGAGTCACGTCCGCGTGGTGGCGCCTCGGATCACGATCCGGCAGTCCGGTGCTCGTACGGAAGACGACGGTGCAGGCGGTGGAACGGACGGCGGGTCGCGGCGGTGGCGGCCCGGAGGCCCGGGACGACGCTTCGGCCTGCGGATGCTCCCGCTGCTGGTCGCCGGCGTCCTGACCGTTGCGCTCGCTGCGGTGCCCGCGGCGGCCCAGCCCGCGCCGCCGACGCCCGCGGACGCCCGCGAGCAGCTACGGCAGGCCCAGCACGAGGCCGAGGCGCTGACCGAGCAGTGGCACGCGGCCACGGACGAGTTCACGGCGAAACAGGCCGAGGCGGACCGGCTCCGGGCGGCGGTGGACCCGGCGCGCGCCGCCGCGGACCAGGCCCGCGCGGACGAGGAGGGCTTTCGGACCCAGATCGACGGGCTGGCGCTGACCTTCGTCGAGAACGGCAAGCTGGACCAGTTCAACGCGTTCCTCGCCAGCAGTTCGCCCCAGGACTACCTGGACCAGATGTCCGCGCTGGAGTCGCTGTCCGCGGAGCAGGCGACACAGCTCGACGACCTGCTGGACAAGGTCCGCCAGGCGGACCGCACCAAGGCGGACGCGGACGACGCCACCGCCCGCGCCCAGGCCGCGGCGGACGACGCCCACAAGGCCGCGGACGACATCGCGGCCCGCAAGGCGGACGCGGACAAGCGGATCGACGACGTCGAGAAGCTCCTCCGCGAGCTCAGCCCCGAGGAGCGGGACGCGTACAACGGCCCTGGCGAGGACGGCCCCGTCGACATCGTCGGCACCGGCGCCGGCGTCGAGGCCCTGCGCGCGGCGGCCACCAGGCTCGGTAAGCCCTACGTCTGGGGCGCGAGCGGCCCGAACTCCTTCGACTGCTCCGGGCTCACCTCGTGGGCGTTCAACCGGGTGGGGGTCACCCTGCCGCGCTCGAGCAGTGCGCAGTCGACGGTCGGCAGGTCCGTCTCCTGGAGCGACATGCAGCCCGGTGACCTGGTCTTCTACTACTCGCCGGTCAGCCACGTCGGCATCTACGCGGGCGGCGGCAAGATGATCAACGCGCCGCAGAGCGGCGACGTCGTGAAGTACCAGACGGTCTCCGCGGACGCCTTCAGCGGCGCCCGCCGCGTCTCCTGACAGGACTCCCGGGCCCACCGCAGTACCGGACCTCGTCCGCTCCCCAGGGTCGAGCGGCGGTCGATGTGCTCCCCGCCCCGCGCGGGCAGACACCGGCCGCCGCTCACTCGTCTCCGGGGCCCCGTTACCGTCGCCCCGGTGGCCCGCACGCTCCTGGTGACGAACGACTTCCCGCCCCGGCGCGGCGGGATCCAGAACTACCTTCGGGCCCTCGCGGACCGGCTGCCCCCGGGCGAGCTCGCCGTCTACGCCCCGCAGTGGGAGGGCGCTGAGGAGTTCGACGCGGAGCTCGGTTACCCCGTGCACCGACACCCCACCTCGCTGATGCTCCCGACCCCCGACGTGGCCCGGCGTGCCGCCGCGCTCGCCCGCCGGCACGGGGCGTCGACCGTCTGGTTCGGGGCGGCGGCCCCGCTCGCCCTGCTCGGCCCTCGGCTGCGCCGCCACGCCGGGATCCGCCGCGTCGTCGCGAGCACGCACGGGCACGAGGTCGGGTGGTCCATGCTCCCGGGCGCGCGGCAGGCGCTGCGCCGGATCGGGGACGACGCGGACGCCCTCACAGTGATCTCGCTGTACACCCGCGGCCGGTTCGCCGCCGCGTTCGGCCCGCAGGCGCCGCTGGAGCACGTGCCGTCCGGCATCGACACGGACGTCTTCCGGCCCGATCCGGCGGCCCGCGCGGCGCTACGGCGCCGCTACGGGCTGGCGGACGCCCCCGTCGTGACGTGCCTGTCCCGGCTGGTGGCGCGCAAGGGACAGGACTCGCTGATCGAGGCGCTGCCGGCGCTGCGCCGGCGGGTGCCCGGGGCGCGGCTGCTGATCGTCGGCGACGGGCCGTACCGCCGGCATCTGCACCGGCTCGCGGCCGACCGCGGGATGGCCGAGCACGTCGTCTTCTCCGGGCCGGTCCCGGCGGACGAGCTGGCGGCGCACCAGGCCGTCGGGGACGTGTTCGCCCTGCCGTGCCGCACCCGCGGCGGGGGACTGGACGTCGAGGGGCTGGGGATCGTGCTCCTCGAGGCGTCCGCCTGCGGGGTGCCGGTGGTCGCGGGGGACTCGGGTGGCGCGCCGGAGACCGTGCGCGAGGGCCGGACGGGTCACGTCGTGGGGGGCCGGGACGCCGCCGCCCTCGTCGACGCGCTGGCGGGATTGCTGAGCGAGCCCGCCCGAGCGCGCGAGATGGGCGCCGCGGGACGGGCGTGGATGCAGCAGGACTGGACCTGGAAGACCCAGGTGGAGCGCCTGCAGGGCCTGCTCACCGGACAGGCGTCCGACGCTTGAGTGGCTCGAGCGTCGGTGGACGCCGCTCGAGCCACTCGAGCGCCGGGTGAGCGCCGCGCTCAGGCGTGCTGCTTGCTGCCGTCGTAGATCTTCGCGATGTCGTCGGAGTACATCTTCGCGACCACGTTCCGCTTGACCTTCAGCGTCGGTGTCATCTCCCCGCCCGCCTCGGAGAAGTCGTGCGGCAGGATCCGGAACTTGCGGATCCGCTCCGCCCGCGAGACCGCCTGGTTCGCGTCCTCGACCGCGGCGGCGATCTCCCCGCGCAGCTCCGGGTCGTCGACGAGGTCCGCCGCCGAGCTCGGGTCCCCCGTGGTGGTCTTGCCGTTGCGCTCCCGCCAGGTGGGCAGAGCCTCCGGGTCGATCGTGATGAGCGCCCCGATGAAGGGCTGCCCGTCCCCGACGACCATGCACTGCCCCACCAGCGGGTGCGCGCGCAGCCGGTCCTCCAGCACGGCGGGGGCCACGTTCTTGCCGCCCGCGGTCACCAGGATCTCCTTCTTGCGGCCGGTGATGCTGAGGTAGCCGGCGTCGTCGAGCTCGCCGATGTCCCCGCTGTGGAACCAGCCGTCGCTGATGGCCTCCGCGGTGGCGTCCGGGTTCTTCCAGTACCGGGAGAAGACGATGTCGCCGCGGAGCATGATCTCGCCGTCGTCCGCGATCCGGACGGAGTGCCCGGGGACCGGCCGACCGACGGAGCCGACCCGCTGGGCGCCGATCGCGTTGACGGTGATCCCGGCGCTGGTCTCGGTCAGGCCGTAGCCCTCGAGGATCGGCAGGCCGATGCCGCGGAAGTAGTGCCCGAGGCGCTCGCCGAGCGGCGCGCTGCCGGACACCGCGGCCACGACCCGGCCGCCGACGGCCTCCCGCAGCTTGCCGTAGACGAGCTTGTCGAACAGTGCGTGCTTGGCCTTCAGGACGAACGACGGGCCGCCGGTGTCCTGGGCGCGGCTCCACGCGATCGCGACGTCGGTGGCCGCGTCGAAGATCTTGCCCTTGCCGCTGTCGTGCGCCTTCTGCCGCGCTCCGTTGTAGACCTTCTCGAACACCCGCGGCACCGCGAGCAGGAAGGTCGGGCGGAACTCCTGCAGGTCCGGCAGCAGCGTCGAGGTGTCCGGGGTGTGTCCGATGACCACGCCGTTCGCCAGCGACCCGCACTGGATGACCTTGCCGAACACGTGCGCCAGCGGCAGGAACAGCAGCGTCGAGGCGCCGCGCGTCATCAGCTGGCCGAGCACCGCGGTGGTGGCCGAGATCTCGCTGAGGAGGTTGCGGTGGGTGAGCTCGCAGCCCTTGGGTCGCCCGGTGGTGCCCGAGGTGTAGATCAGCGTGGCGAGGTCGTCCGCCTTCACCGCGTGACGGCGGGCGTGCACCTCGTCGTCGGGGGTGTCCGTGCCGAGCGCGGTGATCTGCTCGATGGCGCCCGGGGTTCCGGGGAGGCCGCCGCGGGCTCGATCTGCCAGACGAGCCGCAGGTCCGCGAGGTCGTCCCGGACCTGGGCGACGAGCGCGGCGTGTCCCTCGTTCTCGACCACGATCGCGACGGCACCGGAGTTCGACAGGATCCAGCTGACCTGTTCGGCGGACGAGGTCTCGTAGATCGGCACGGTCACCGCGCCGGAGGCGAGGATCGCGTAGTCGACCAGCGTCCACTCGTAGCGTGTCCGGGACAGCAGGGCGACGCGGTCCCCGGGGCCGACGCCGGCCGCGACGAGGCCGCGGGCGACCGCGGTGACCTGCGCGGCGAACTCGCCGGCCGTCACCTCGCTCCACGCGCCGTCGACGCCCCGGCGGCGGAACGCCACCGCGTCCGGGTGGTCCGACGCGGCCGCGTAGACGGCGTCGACGAGGGTGTCGTCCGCGCCGACGACGTCGGTAGCGGGCACGCTGAACTCACGCACGGGGAAGACCTCCTGGCCGACATGGGCAGGTCGTAAGAAGTTACTGACGAGTCAAGATAGCGCGTCCGGCTGCCGCCTGTCTCACGTCCGTTTGGTCCGGTGTCGGAGGGAGGCGAATCGGAGCAACCGCTGGTCGGCGCACGGTACCGGCGTGGCACAGTGGCCCTGTGCCGACCGTCGACGTGGTGGACGAGACATTCCTCGCCGTGCCGCGGGAGATCCTCGCCCCGGAGTTCGCCGACCCCGCCCGCTGGCCCGCGCTGTGGCCGGACCTGCGGCTCGAGGTGATCACGGACCGGGGCCCGCAGGGCATGCGCTGGACGATCGCGGGCGCGCTCGTGGGGAGCATGGAGGTCTGGCTGGAGCCGGTCCTGGACGGCACGGTGCTGCACTACTTCCTCCGCGCGGACCCCGCGGCCGGCGACGGCCTGCCCACCGCCTGGCCCGTGCGCCGTGCCGCCGCCGAGGCCCGGCGCCGGCAACGCGCGGCCAAGCGGATCGCGTTCGGCCTGAAGGACCGGCTCGAGGCGGGCCGCGGCCCCGGCGAACCGCCACTGCCTGTGACCGAGGCCGCGCGACCGTGACGTGATCGCCCGGTAGCGTGCGGGTCATGCGCGTGCATGTGGTGTCCGACGTGCACGGCAACGCCGACGCCCTGGCCAGGGCGGCCGAGGGCTGCGACGCGATGATCGTGCTCGGGGACCTCGTGGACTTCGTCGACTACCGCGACCCCACCCGCGGCATCCTCGGCCGGGTGCTCGGCCCGGAGGTCAGCGCCGAGTTCGGCCGGCTGCGCGCCTCGGGCGGCCCGGGTGAGCTGATCGCGTTCGCGAAGCAGGCCTGGGGGCGGCTCGAGAACCCGGCCGCCGTCGTCACCGACGCCGTGCGGGAGCAGTACGCCGCCCTGTTCGCGGTCATGCCGGACCCCACGTGGGCGATCCCCGGCAACGTCGACCTCCCCGAGCTCTGGCCGGACTACGCCCGGCCCGGCGTGCACCTGCCGGACGGCAAGGTCGTGGAGATCGGCGGGCTGCGCGTCGGGTTCGTCGGGGGCGTCCCGCTGCCGCCCGGGGTGGCGCCCCGCAACGGCGGGCCGTGGCGCCCGCACCTGCTGGCCGCCGAGGACTACGCGGACGCCGTCGCCGGGCTCACCGAGATCGACCTGCTCTGCAGCCACGCGCCGCCGTCCGTCCCGGACCTCGCCTACGACGTCGTGTCCCGCCGGCAGGAGTTCGCGGCGGACGCGTTGCTGGACGTCATCGCCCGGGACCGGCCGCGGAAGGCGTTCTTCGGGCACGTGCACCAGCCGCTGGCTCGGCGGGTGCGCCTCGGGCGGACCGAGTGCGTCAACGTCGGTCATTTCCGCCTGACCGAGCGGCCCTACGTGCTGGAGCTCGACCCCCGCGTAGATCCATGCTGGTGATCACGTCATCGGACGGTAACCTCCCGCCCATGGCCGACGCGACGACCTCCTCGATCACCATCGACGCCGCCCCGGAGGCGGTGATGGCGGTGATCGCGGACTTCGAGGCCTACCCGGAATGGGCGGACCAGGTGAAGACCGTCGAGGTCGTCGAGCCCGGCAAGCGCCGGGCCGAGCGCGTGAAGTTCTCCATGGACGCCGGCCCGATCAAGGACAGCTACACCCTGGACTACGACTGGGCCGACGACGACCGTTCCGTGAGCTGGGTCCTGGTCAAGGGTCAGATCCAGAAGGCGCAGACCGGCTCGTACACCCTGGATTCCGCGGGCGCCGCCGGCCCGACGACCGTGACCTACAGCCTCGCCGTCGACCTCAACATCCCGATGATCGGCATGCTCCGCCGGAAGGCGGAGAAGGTGATCATCGACACCGCGCTCAAGGGGCTCAAGCGCCGGGTCGAACGCGGCTGATCCCGGCCAGCGGGTCCCTGCACCCTCCACACCGTCCCGACGGTTACGCTCCGCCGGTGCGCGTGGTGCTGTTCACCGGCAAGGGGGGCGTCGGCAAGACGACCCTGGCCGCGGCCACGGCTGCCCATCTCGCCCGCGCCGGCCGCAAGTCCCTGGTGGTCTCCACGGATCCGGCACACTCCCTCGGGGACGCGCTGGGCGCGGACCTGGACGGTGAGCCCGGCGAGCTCGAGGGCGGCCTGTTCGCCGCCCACGTCGACACCCGGGCCCTGGTCGACGGCGCGTGGACCGATCTGCAGGGCCACCTGCGGACGATGCTCGCCGGCGCCGGCGTCGACGAGCTGATGGCGGACGAGCTGACCGTGCTGCCCGGCGTCGAGGACCTGCTGGCACTGGCCGAGATCCGCCGGCTCGCCGAGACCGGCCTCTGGGACGTCGTGGTCGTGGACTGCGGCCCCACCGCCGAGACCCTGCGCCTGCTCGGCCTGCCCGAGGCGCTCGCCGGGTACCTCGAACGGCTCTTCCCCGCCCACCGCCGCGCCGTACGCGGGATGCTCGCCGGGCTCGCCGGGGGCCGGCCGGGCAGCCCGACCGCCGCCGGCTGGGACCGCACGATCGACGCCCTGGACCAGCTCGCCGCGCAGCTCACGGGCCTGCGGGCCCTGCTCGCCGACCGCGACCGGACGAGCATCCGGCTCGTGACGACGCCCGAGCGGGTGGTCGCGGCCGAGACCCGCCGCACGCTGACCGCGCTCGCCCTGCACGACCTGCGCGTGGACGGACTGGTCGCCAACCGGGTCATGCCCGCGCCGCCGCCGTCCCTGCGCGGCCCGACGGCGCGCTGGCTGCGTGAGCGGCACGCCGAGCAGCAGGCCGTCCTCGCCGAGGTGCGCGCCGAGTGCGCGGGGACGCTGCCGGTCGAGACGGTGGCCTACGCGGCGGTCGAGCCGACCGGCGTCCCGGCGCTGCTGGAGCTGGCCGCGGCGCTGTACCCGCCGGGCGTCGACCCCGTCGCCCGCCCCGGACGGGACGCCCCGCCCGCGCTGACCGTGCGCCGGGTCGCGGGGGAGGGCACGTCCAAGGACTCCGAGTTCGAGCTGGTCCTACGCCTGCCCGGGGCCGCGGACGGCCCGCTCGACCTCTCCCGGGTGGGCGACGAGCTCGTCGTCTCGGTCGGGGTGACGCGGCGGCTGGTGAGCTTGCCGTCGGTGCTGCGCCGCTGCGCGGTCACCTCCGCGCGGCTGGAGGGCGAGGGCCACGCGACGGACCTGGTCGTCGTGTTCGCGCCCGATCCCGCGGTGTGGATGCGATGACCTCGGACGAGAGCTGCCCTGGTCACGGGTTCGGTTCCGGTGACCTCGGCGACGAGCTGCGCGAGCTGGCGCTGACCGTGCTGGACCGGCTCCAGCCCGTCGTCGAGAAGCTGCGGGACGAGGGCGCGACGGGCGGGACGCCCGCGAGCTGCACGACCTGCCCGGTGTGCGCGGTCCTCGCGGCCCTGCGGGGCGAGCGGCCGGAGCTCGCCGTCCGGCTGGCCGAGCACACGTCCGGGCTGCTCACGGTGCTGCGCTCGGTGCTGGAGCAGGAGGAGCAGCCCACGCCGCCGCGACCCCCGGGACGTACCGTGCAGCGGATCCCGGTGACCCGTGCATGATCGCCGGGTGCCGGAAGCCGGGTGTGAGGTGCTGACCGTCGGGGTCGATGTCGGGGGACGAGCGTGCGGGCGGGCCTCGTCGACGCCACCGGGGAGGTGCTGGACACCAGCCGGGCGCCCACCCCGCACAGCGACGACGCTCTCGAGGACGCCATCGTCGGCTGCATCGGCGAGCTGGCCGGCCGGCATCCCGTCGCGGCCGTCGGGCTCGCACTGGCCGGCTTCATCGACGCGGACCGCGGGCTCGTGCGGTACGCGCCGCACCTCTCGTGGCGGGACGCGCCCGTCGCCGAGCGGATCGCCGCACGGGTGGCGACGCCGGTCGTCGTCGAGCACGACGCCAACGCCGCCGCCCTGGCCGAGCGCCGCTACGGCGCGGCCGCCGGCGGCCGGGTCGTCGTCTTCGTGGCGCTGGGCACCGGGATCGGCGGCGCCCTGCTCGTCGACGGAAAGCTCTACCGGGGCGCCTACGGCGTCGCCCCCGAGCTGGGCCACCTCCGGCTGGTGCCGGACGGACGACCCTGCGCGTGCGGCAAGCGCGGCTGCTGGGAGCGGTACTGCAGCGGGACCGCGCTGGCCACGACCGCGACGGAGATGCTGGCGAGCGGGACCAACGCCGCCACGAACTCGGTGCTGGCCCGGGACGCCGCGCTCGATCCCGGCCGGGTCACCGGGCAGCGGGTCGCGTCCGCCGCGCGCGAGGGGGACAAGCTCGCCCGGCGCGCGGTGGCCGACATGGGACGCTGGCTCGGCGAGGGCCTGGCCCTGGTCGCGGACGTGTTCGACCCGGAGCTGGTCGTGATCGGGGGCGGGGTGTCCGCGTCGTCACCGCTGTTCCTCGACGAGGCCCGCGAGCACTACGCGTCGATCGTCACCGGGGCCGGGAACCGGCCGCTCGCGCGGATCCGGACCGCGCAGCTCGGGGACGCCGCCGCGGTGGTCGGGGCGGCGGAGCTGGCCCGGGAGCAGGTGGCCGCGGTGCGGACGATCCGGCGTTAGCCGCGTCCGGCTAGAGGACGGCCCCGTCGTCCGGGCCGTCGCCGTCGGCGGTCTCCTCGGACCGGCCGCCGTTCCAGAGCCGCAGCACCAGCCAGCTCAGGCCGGCGGCGAGGGACAGCAGGCCCAGCGGCAGCCCGTAGATCGAGCCGAGCCCGATCCAGGTCGGCCGGATGATCAGCAGCAGGCCCAGGACGATCAGCGCCAGCCCGATCACGATGGGTGGGCCCATCGGGGGCAGCGGCGGCGGCTCGGGTGGGACGAAGTGGTCGTCCTCCTCGGCGGGCAGCGGGGGCCGGGCCCTGGGTGGCGGCTCCGGGACGACGAACTCGTGGGTCACCGGCGGCAGCGGCGCGGGGGTCTCCGGTTCGGGCCGGTTGCGCCGGCGCTCCTCCTCGCGGAAGAGCTCCTCGGTGGACCACTCGACGAGCGACCGGTCGGGCTGCCAGCGGCTCCCGGGCTCGTCCTCGGCGGCCCCGTGCTCGAGCTCGTGGTCGTCGGCGTCCCGGTCCTCCGGGGCGGCGTCGGCGGGCCAGTCCGGGACCGTGCCCTCGGCCATCCACTGCTCGACGATCCGGTCGAACGCGTCCGCGGGGATACCGGGCTCGCCGGCGCCGGGGCGGCGTTCCTCGTCGGCGCTCATCCGGCAGCCCCCCCTCGTCCGGTAACCGGCAGCGCTGCCGCGGCCACGTCGAGGCGCATGGATCCTCCCGGGGAACTGCCGTCGGCGACGGCGTCCTTTCATCCTGACACGTCGGCCCACACCGCGGCAGACCTTGCTCACGAATCGGTCCGCGCCAGCGCCGGACGGCCGAAGGCACGCCGTCCAACGCCCCCGTTGTCCCTTCGGGCGCGGCGTCCGTAGGCTTGCCGTTCACGCGGTGAGGAGGCAGCGGACTGTGCTGTACTGGTGGTCCAAGTTCGTGCTGCTGGGTCCGCTCCTCCGGCTCTACTGCCGTCCCACCATCGAGGGGCTCGAACACGTCCCCGCGCAGGGTGGGGCGATCTTGGCCAGCAACCATCTCGCCGTCGCGGACTCGTTCTTCCTGCCGTTGCAGGTGCCGCGGCGGATCACCTTCCTGGCGAAGCGGGAGTACTTCACCGAGCCCGGGATCCTCGGCCGGCTCAAGAAGATCTTCTTCACCGGCGTCGGGCAGGTCCCGGTGGACCGGTCCGGGGGGTCCGCGGCCCAGGCCGCCATGGACACCGCCATCCGGCTGCTGAAGGAGGGCAAGCTGCTCGGGATCTACCCGGAGGGCACGCGCTCGCCGGACGGGCGGCTCTACAAGGGCAAGACCGGCGTGGCCCGGATGGCCCTGGAGGCCGGCGTCCCGGTGATCCCGGTGGCGATGATCGGTACCGACGAGGTCAACCCGATCGGCTCCCGGATGTGGCGGCCGCACCACGTACACGTCAAGATCGGTCAGCCGCTGGACTTCAGCCGCTACGAGGGCATGGCGGGAGACCGGTTCATCGAGCGGTCGATGACGGACGAGATCATGTACTCGCTGATGGAGCTGTCCGGGCAGACCTATGTGGACCTCTACGCCGCCTCGGTGAAGGAGAAGGCCGCGAAGGCCGCGAAGGCGGAGGAGGCGGCCCGGCTGCCGGACACCAAGGCGAGCTGAGGCCCTACCGGATCGCCCCGTCGGCCGCTCTTGCGCGGCCTGCAGGCCCGGGCCGACGGGCGTCCGGCCGGCACGGGCTGGAACGCCTTCGCCCCGGCGCCGAACCGCGGGCCCGTCGGGGCCTCGGCCGTCGCGGTGCCGCCGGCCTCGCCGAACCAGCGCGTGTCGACGCCGCGGCCCTGCCGGTGGTCGAAGAAGCCCTGCTGGGCGGCCGGCAGCAGCGTGTCCTTCGCCGGGGTAGGAGGAGTTCGGTCAGAACACGTCTCCGCGGTGCCGCCGGCGAGCGTGTCCGGCAGGGTCGGGAAGTAGTCCGCGAACGGCACGACGTCCAGGGCGACGTCACGTCCGGGTTCCGCCGGGAGAACTCGGCGAAGGACTCGGCGTAGGCCTGGGCGACCTGGGCGTCCCGGAGCCGCACGGCGACCGTCGTCGTGGTCGCGGTGGGCTCCGCGGGACCGCTGATACCCCCGATCGGCTCGACTGCGTCACTCCCGGGCGCGTCCGGTGCGCCGCCCCGTCGCAGCTCGTCGTAGCATCCGGGCTGGTCGGAAAGGGTTGGCATGCGCTTCTTCTACGACACCGAGTTCATCGAGGACGGTACGACGATCGAGCTGGTGTCGATCGGTGTCGTCGGCGAGGACGGCCGTGAGTTCTACGCGGTCTCCACGGAGTTCGACCCCGGGCGGGCCGGGGCGTGGGTGCGCGCCAATGTGCTGCCCAAGCTGCCGTCGCCCGCCGATCCGGCCTGGCGTTCCCGGGACGCGATCAAGCGGGACCTGCTGCGCTTCCTCACCTCCGCCCCCGGCGAGGTCGAGCTGTGGGCGTGGATCGCCGCGTACGACCACGTCGCGCTGTGCCAGCTCTGGGGAGCGATGCCGGCCCTGCCCCGCGCGCTGCCCCGCTTCACCCGGGAGCTGCGCCAGCGCTGGGAGGAGGCGGGGAAGCCCCCGCTCCCGCCCCCGTCGTCGGACGCCCACGACGCCCTCGCGGACGCCCGCCTCAACCTCCGCCGCTGGCAGACCATCGAGGCAAGCGTCCCCACCCCGTAGCCGGATCCCGACTCGCGCGGCCCCGGATCCCGACTCGCGCGGCCCCGGATCCCGACTCGCGGGCGTCGTCGGCGCACCCGTCCGCGAGTCGCGCTCTGAGACCCCGCGAGTCGCGCTCCGAGACCCCGCGAGTCGCGCTCTGAGACCCCGCGAGTCGGGCTCTCAGGCCGGCCGGGCCGGGGTGGATCCGGCTCCCGAACGGCCGAGGGACGACACCGTTACCGGACCGCATACCCTTGGCCCTCGTGAACTGGTCCGTCGACGCCCCGGTGGACGTCCTTCCGGAGCTGCCGCCGCTTCCCGCGGACATGCGCACCCGGTTGGACGACGCCCTCGCCCGCCCCGCAGCCCAGCAACCCGAGTGGCCGGACGCCGAGCAGGTCGCGCACGTGCGCACCGTGCTCGAGAGCGTCCCACCCGTCGTCCTCCCGCCGGAGGTCGACCGGCTCAAGGACCGGCTCGCCGACGTCGCCGAGGGTCGGGCGTTCCTGCTGCAGGGCGGGGACTGCGCGGAGACCTTCGTCGACAACACCGAGCCGCACATCCGCGCCACCATCCGCACCCTGCTGCAGATGGCCGTCGTCCTGACCTACGGCGCGTCGATGCCGGTGGTGAAGGTCGGCCGGATCGCCGGGCAGTACGCCAAGCCGCGCAGCTCGCCGGTCGACGCGCTGGGGCTCCCGTCCTACCGCGGCGACATCGTCAACGCCCTCGCCGCGGACCTGAAGCAGCGCATCCCGGACCCGTCGCGCATGGTCCGCGCCTACGCCAACGCGAGCGCCGCGATGAACCTGGTGCGCGGCCTGACCGCCACCGGCATGGCGGACCTGACGAGGGTCCACGACTGGAACAAGGACTTCGTCCGCACGTCGGCGGCGGGGGAGCGGTACGAGGCCGTCGCCGCGGAGATCGACCGGGCCGTCCGTTTCATGGACGCCTGTGGCGTGGTGGACAGCAACCTGCGCAGCGTCGAGTTCTACGCCTCGCACGAGGCTCTGCTGCTGGACTACGAGCGGGCCCTGCTACGCCTGGACCTGGACCGGGACCGCACCTCCGACACCCCGCCGAAGCTGTACGACCTCTCGTCGCACTTCCTGTGGATCGGGGAGCGCACCCGCCAGCTCGACGGCGCGCACATCGCCTTCGCGGAGCTGCTCTCCAACCCGATCGGGCTCAAGATCGGCCCGACGACGACGCCCGAGCAGGCCGTCGAGTACGTCGAGCGCCTGGACCCCCGCAACGAGCCGGGCCGGCTGACGCTGATCAGCCGGATGGGCAACGGCAAGATCCGGGACGTGCTGCCGCCGATCGTCGAGAAGGTCACCGGGTCCGGGCACAAGGTCGTCTGGCAGTGCGACCCGATGCACGGGAACACCCACGAGTCGACGACGGGCTACAAGACCCGCCACTTCGACCGCATCGTCGACGAGGTGCAGGGCTTCTTCGAGGTCCACCACGGCCTGGGCACGCACCCGGGCGGCATCCACGTCGAGGTCACGGGTGAGGACGTCACGGAGTGCTTGGGCGGCGCGCAGGAGATCTCGGACGCCGATCTCGCCGGCCGCTACGAGACGGCCTGCGACCCGCGGCTGAACACCCAGCAGAGCCTGGAGCTGGCGTTCCTCGTGGCGGAGATGCTGCGCGGGTAGGGCTTCGAGGTTCGTCCGGCCGGGGCGGATCCCGGGTTGATCACGGGCGAAGGGCCGCTCGATCGGCGGTCGGAGCGACCCGCTGCCCATGATCGCCGTGCCGGCCCGGCCGGCGCCCCGTCGCCGCTCGAGGGCGGCTAGAAGACCGAGAGCGTGACCGTGGTCCCCGGCTCGACGGACTCCCCGAGCCGGGGCTCTGGTCCACCACGATCCCGTTGCGGCGGCCGAACGGGAAGCGCTTCTCGACCTCGACGTCCAGGCCGGCGTCTGCGAGGGCGGCGCGGGCGTCGTCGAGGCGTTCGCCGGTCACCTGGGGCACCCGCACCTCGGGGGGCGGCGGGACGCCCTTGCTGACCACGAGCGTCACCGTGCCGCCGATCGGCAGCGCGGCTCCCGCCGCCGGATCCGTCCGGACGACGGCCCCTTCGGGCACGGTCTCGCTGAACTCGGCGGCCGCAGTGGACCGGACGGGCGTGAGCTCGGCGTCCCGGACGGTCTGCTCGGCGGCCGCGACGGTCACCCCGGGCGCGATGGCGGGCACGACCGGGCGTCCGCTCGACACGGTCAGCGTGACGGGGCTGCCCCGCAGCAGCCGGGCCGCGGCGCCGGGGGTGGTCTCCGCGACGACGTCCGCGGCCACGTCGTCCCGGTGCACCTCGGTGACCGAGACGACCAGGTCCGCCTCGGCGAGCACCTGCTCGGCCGCGGTCCGGTCCAGCCCGACCACCGACGGCATGGCCGTCCAGCGGCCGCTGCCGAGCCACCACGCGGCCGTGCCGACGGCGAGCCCGAGGAGCAGCACGACCACGATCCAGAGCGCGAACACCCGGCGGCTGCGGCGCCGGGCGATCCGGTGGTCCCCCAGGACCTCGGGCCGTGGGGCGACCGACGTCCCGGTGGCGGCCGGCGCCGGCACCTCGCGGCTCATGGCCCGGGTGCCTCCCGGCCCGGGGCCGGCAGGACGGGACGCCGCGGGAACGGTGTCCTGCTCCTCGACGGGTGGGGGCGGCGGCTGCGGGACCGGCACCCGGGGGATCGCCAGCAGCCGGCGGACGTGCCCCAGCTCGGCGAGGAACGCCCCCGCGTCCGGTGGCCGCAGCGCGGGGTCGCGGGACGTCGCCCGGCGGACCAGCTCGTCGAGCTCGGGCGGGACCTCGGTGGCGATCGCGGACGGCGGCGGCACGTCGTCGTTCACGTGCCGGTAGGCGACGGAGAGCGCGTGGTCCCCGGAGTAGGGCGGCGCGCCCGTCAGGAGCTCGTAGAACAGCACCCCGGCGGCGTAGACGTCGCTGCGGGCGTCCGCCTGGCCCGTGGTGACCTGCTCGGGCGAGAGGTAGGCCATCGTCCCGAGGATCATCCCCGCGTGACTCACGCCCGCCTCCGCGGCCGCGGTGACCAGCCCGAAGTCCGCGACCTTGACCTCGCCGGCGCGCGAGATGAGCACGTTCTCCGGTTTGACGTCCCGGTGCACCATGTGGAGGAGGTGGGCCTGGGCGAGGCCGGCGAGGACCGGCTCCATCACCGCCACGGCCGCGGGGACGCCGAGGGCGCCGCGCCGGCGCAGCACGTCCCGCAGCGTGCCGCCCTCCACGAGCTCCATGACGAGGAAGAGCGTGGGATCGGCGCCCGGGGGCTCGAAGCGGCCCTGGTCGTGGACGTCGACGACGCAGGGATGGTCGATCCGGGCGGCGGAGCGGGCCTCGCGCTCGAACCGGGTGCGGAAGGCGGGATCGGCCGCCATCCGCGGATCCATGATCTTGATCGCCACCGGGCGGTCCAGCCGGGTGTCCGTCCCGCGGTACACCGTGGACATGCCGCCGCGGGCGATCACCGGGCCCAGACGGTAGCGCGCGTCCAGCAGCGCTCCTGCCGAACCGGTGGGGGCGTTCACCCCTCGACGGTACCGTCGCGCGGTTATCGCCCTGCCCGGTGGCTCCCGTCGCCTGCGGTGCTGTGGAAGGCTGTCCCGTGTGAGTGAGGTTTCTTCATCGACATCCGCGTCGGTTCTGCCCGACGAGATCGAGACCATCCCCGTGTCGGACGTCGCCGCCACGATGGGGATCCCTGTGACCCGGGTCCACCAGCTGGTGCGGGACGGCCAGCTGCTGTCGTTCAAGAAGGACGGCACCGCGGTGATCCCGGCGGCGTTCCTCGTCGAGGCCGAGGTGGTGAAGGGCCTGCCGGGCACGATCACCGTGCTGCGCGACGGCGGCTACTCGGACCCGGACATCCTGCGCTGGCTGTTCCAGGCGGACGAGACGCTGCCCGGCGCGCCGATCGACGCCCTCGTGGAGGGCCGGCACCGCGAGATCAAGCGCCGCGCGCAGGCGATGGCGTTCTAGGGCTGTCCCAGCCGCCCCTCCGCCGCTCGTGGGCGTCAGGTGGTGCCCCGCGGGCGACCTACCGCGCACGGGCGCCGAGGGCGCGGACCAGCCGGGGCAGCGCCACGGCCGCCCGCCGCCGGTCCGGCACGACGACCCGACGGTTCACCACGGCGTAGTCCGCGGCCACGATCTCGTCCAGGATGTCGCCGTAGAGGGTGAACGCGCAGGCCACGCAGTCCCGCGATGCCGGATGCAGCATCGCGACACCCGGCGCGGCCCGGCGGTAGGTCGCCCGCGTCGTCGCGACGAGGTGGGCCAGCGCCCGGCGGACGCGGCGGTCCGTGCGCCGGGTGCGCCGGCACCACAGCAACAGCTCCCGGTCCACGCCGAACGCGGCCAGCTCGTCCGCCGGTAGGTAGACGCGGCCGCGGTCCAGGTCCTCGCCGACGTCGCGGAGGAAGTTCGTCATCTGGAAGGCGACGCCGAGGGCCGCGGCGGGGCCCTCGGCCTCCGTCCGGGGGACCACGGTCCCGAGCACCGGGAGCACCTGCAGGCCGATCACCGCCGCGGAGCCGTACACGTAGCGGCCCAGGTGGGCGGTGGTCGGGTAGCCGGTGACGTGCGTGTCCATCCGCATCGACGAGAGGAACGCCGCGAAGAGGGCCCGGTCGATCCCGTAGCGGCGCACGGTGTCCGCGACAGCGGTGATCACCGGCGATTCGACGGCCGCCCCGTCGAACGCGGCCACGAGGTCGACGCCCAGGTCCTCGAGCGCCTCGGCCCGCGCCTCGGCGTCCCGGCCGTCGGACAGGTCGTCGACGATCTCGTCCGCGTACCGCGCGAAGCCGTACAACGCGTGGATCGCCGGCCGGCGGTCCGGGGACAGCAGGCGGGTGGCGAGGAAGTACGTGCGCCCGTGGGCGGAGTTCAGCGCGCGGCAGGTCGTGTACGCGGCCCGCAGCGCCGGATCCGTGATCCCGGCGGCGTCGAGCTCAGCCTGCCGCGTCGGCACGCGCGGGCGCGGGTTCGGCCGGGACGGCCCGGGAGCGGCCCAGCCCGAGGGGGTCCGGCCGGAGCAGGGACACCGAGGCCAGGGCGGCCAGTACCGCGCAGACGGCCAGGTAGCCCCAGTTGTAGAGGCCCGCCTCGCCGTTGGGGTAGTAGACGATCACCAGCCACAGCGAGCCGAAGACCAGCCACTGCAGCCCGCGCGCGCTCCACGCCGTCATCGCCAGCAGGGCCATGCCCCAGCTCAGGTACCAGGGCAGCGTCGCGGGGGAGAGCAGGGCGACGGCGACGAGCACGATGCCGGCCCGGCGGATCGCGTCCGGCCCGCCCTCGCGGGAACGCCACCACTGGACGACGAAGATCGCGGCGAGGCCGATCCCGCCGATCACGCGGGCGACGTTGATGAACGGCTGCTTGGGCAGCGTCGCGATCCCGCCGATGGCGGTGTGCACGAACTCGCCGACGCCGGTGGGGAGCGACAGCCAGTTCACGATCATCGACGGCGCGCTGAGCGCGGGCAGCCAGCCCAGGTTCACCTGCGCGGCGAGGGTGACGGCCCCGAAGGTCACGACGAAGATCCCGACGCCGAGCATCCCGGCGCGGATCAGGCGCCGGTTGAACGGGCCCTCCATCCGGGCGGCCCAGATCATCACCAGGAAGGGCAGCGCGACGGCCGCGGAGGCCTTCGTCGCCATCGCCAGGGTGACCAGGACGATCGCCAGCACGAGCCGGCCGCGCAGTGCGAACAGCGACCCGACCGCCAGCAGCCCGACGACCAGCAGGTCGTTGTGCCCGCCGCCGACCAGGTGGATGACGGTGACCGGGTTCGCGACGACGACCCACAGCGCGGTGGCGGGGCGCCCGCCGAGCCGGCGGGTGAGCTCGGGCAGCGTCCAGACCAGCAGGACCAGACCGAGGCACATGACCAGCCGCATGCCGATCACGCCGACGATCATGTCGGAGCCGGTCTGCAGCGTCACCCACGCCCAGGACTTGGCCAGCAGGATGAACAGCGGGCCGTACGGCGCCGGGGTGTCCTGCCAGAAGTAGTGCACGTTGTCGGTGAAGACCCCCGGCATGGCCTCCGGGCCGACGCCGTAGGGGTCCAGGCCGAACAGCGGCAGCGCACCCTGGGCGAGGTAGCTGTAGACGTCCCGGGTGAACAGGGGCGGGCCGAGCAGCACCGGCACGATCCACACGAGCGACGTGCTCAGCACCGCGCGGCCGCCGATCCGGCCGGCCAGGACCTCCCGGCCCAGCAGCACCCACGCCCACGCCATCAGGATCACGCCGAGGTACATCAGCGCGGTGGCGAGCTCGGCCCCGTGGCCGTAGCGCCAGAAACCGAGCTGCGAGTTCGTCAGGACCGGGTCCCGGCGCAGGATGCCACCGCCACCGAGGCCACCGACTAGCAGCAGCAACGACGCCGTGAGCCCCAGGAACAGCGGCTTCCGCGGCGGGGCGCCCATCCGCTCGACCAGGCCGGGCCGGCGCTCGGCGGGCGGCTCCGCGGCCTCGGCGGGCAGCGTCGCGGTGACGACCCCGCCCGGTTCGGGGTCCGGGTCGCTGACGTCGGGAACCGGCGTGCCGGCGCGCGGGACGTCCCGGGCGGGCGTGGCCGGCCGGGGCACCGGAGGTGAGGGCTGCGCGGTCATGTCGGGGACCATGCTCGCACGGCGGGGCTCGCGGTCCTTTCGGGACCCTCCGTCCCGCGGTGTCGGCCGGTGATCCGCTCGGCGGCCAGCCGGCCGGAGATCAGGACGGGCGGGATGCCGACGCCGGGGGTGGTCCCGCAGCCGGCCAGCACGACGTTGTCCAGTTCGCGGACGGTGTTGCGCGGCCGGAACGGGCCGGTCTGGGCGAACGTGTGCGCCGCGGAGAACGGGGTGCCGGCCGCGTGGCCCTGCGCCGCCCAGTCCGCGGGGGTGACGAGCCGGGACACCTCGATGTCCCCGGTCAGGCCGGCGTACCCGCGCTGCTCCAGGACGCCGAGGATCTCGTCCCGGTAGGCGGGCCCGAGGCGTTCCCAGTCGAACGGCGCGGCGTCGAGGTTGGGGCACGGGGCGAGGACGAACAGCAGGTCCCGGCCCGGCGGGGCGAGCCCCGGGTCCGTCGCCGTCGGCCGGGTGAGCAGCAGCGACGGGTCGCTCATCAGCGCGCCGTCGTCGACGATCTCGCGGAAGGTGTCCTCCCAGGCCTCGCCGAAGGAGATCGTGTGGTGCGCAAGCTCCGGCCGCGGCCGCCGCAGCCCCGCGTGCAGGACGACAGCGCTGGGGGACCAGCGCATCGGCACCACGCGTTTCGGGGTGCGGCCGAGCAACCGGTGCACGATCGGGAGATCCGGGGTGAGGACGACGGCGTCGCAGGCCAGCCGGGTCGTGTCGGCGCCCCCGTCCGTGGCGTCGCCCGGCGCGGTGTGCCGGATCGCGGTGACCCGCCCGCCCCGGCGCTCCAGCCCGGTGACCTCGCGGCCCAGCAGGACCTCGACGCCCGCGTCCGCCGCCGCGTCCGCCAGCGCCCGCCCGACCTGCCGCATCCCGCCGCGCGGGAAGTACACGCCGGCGATGGTGTCCATGTAGGAGATGACGCCGTACGCCCCGAGCGCGCGCTGCGGCGGCAGGCCCGCGTAGAGCGCCTGGAACGAGAAGATCCGGCGCAGCCGCTCGTCCGGCAGGTAGCGGGCGATCCGCGGGCCGAGCCGGCCGAACCCGCCGAGCCTCGCCAGCCGCAGGAGGTCGCCGCCGAGAAGGTCGAGCGGGGAGTCGAAGTTGGCCCCGATGAAGGTGTCGATCTCGGTCTCGTAGAGCTCGGTCAGCCAGCGGCGCAGCTCGACGTAGCCGGCCGCCGCCGCGGGCCCGCAGACGTCCCGGACCTCGGCCTCCATCGCGTCGGCGTCCGTGTGGACGTCCAGGGAGCTGCCGTCGGCGAAGGTGGCGCGGTAGGCGGGATCGAGCCGGACCAGGTCCAGCCGGGCGGCGAGGGAGTCGCCGACGGCGCGCAGGGCGTCGTCGAGCAGTTCGGGCATGGTCAGGACGGTGGGGCCGGTGTCGACCCGGTACGTCCCGCCGTCGACGTCCAGGTCCAGGGCCCCCGCGCGGCCGCCCGGGTGGTCCGCCCGTTCGACGAGCGTGACGGCGTGGCCGGCGCCGCGCAGGTGCAGCGCGGCCGAGAGCCCGGCGAGCCCGGCGCCGACGACCACGACGTGCCGGATGGGGCCGGGGACGGTGCCCCGCGGCGATCGTCCGAGCCTCAAGAGTGCCGCCTCGTCGCCCGGACGGCGAGGTCCGCGAGCGCGGCGGCCGCGGGCTCGGCGACCTCCGCGACGGAGAGCGCGTCCAGCGCGGAGCCGGTGAGCGCGGCGATCCGCTGCTCGACGGCCTGGACCGCGCCCAGCTCGTTCAGCAGCCCGCGCACCCGGCGGAGCCGCGGCTCGTCGAGCTCGGGGTCGCCGAGCGCGGAGACGATCTCGTCGCGCTGCGCGTCCGCCCCCCGTTCCGTCGCCCGCTGCAGCGCCAGCGCGACGAGGACGGTCCGCTTGCCCTCGCGCAGGTCGTCCCCCGCGGGTTTGCCGGTGACCGCGGGGTCGCCGTAGACGCCCAGCAGGTCGTCCCGCAGCTGGAAGGCGACACCGATGTCCGCGCCGAAGCGGCGGTAGGCGGCGACCAGGTCCGGGTCCGCGCCGGCGAGCGCCGCGCCCAGGTGCAGCGGCCGCTCGACCGTGTAGGCGGCGGTCTTGTACCGGTCGATCCGCAGCGCGGCGGCCACCGACTCGTCGCCCGTCGCCTGGGTGTGGACGTCCAGGAACTGCCCGCCGAGGACCTCGGTGCGCATGCCGCGCCAGGGCTCCAGGGCCCGCGCGACCGCGGCCGAGGGCAGTCCGGAGGAGTGGAAGAGGTCGTCCGCCCAGGTCAGGGCCAGGTCGCCGAGCAGGATCGCGGTCGCGGCACCGAATCGCGCAGGGCGCCCGCTCCACCCCGCGTCGGCGTGCCGGGTGGCGAACTCGACGTGCACGGTGGGCTTGCCACGCCGCGTCGCCGAGGCGTCCATGAGGTCGTCGTGGACGAGGGCCGAGGCCTGCACGAGCTCGAGCGCGCTGATCGCGCGGAGCACCGCGTCCGCCGTCGGGCCGGTGGCCTCGCCGCCGGCGCCGCGCCAGCCCCACCACGCGAAGGTGGGGCGCAGCCGCTTACCGCCCTGCAGGACGAAGCGGGTCAGCGCGTCCGTGGCCTCGCCGAAGACGGGGCTGATCGCGGAGGCTTCCGCGCGGCGCTGCTGCAGATAGCCGGCGAGCTCCCCCTCCACGTGGCCGACCAGGTCCGAGTCGGGACCGGTCGCACCGTCGGGGGAGTCCTGGTGCGGGAAGCCGGTCGGGGCCGGCTGGGCGGGGTGGACCACGCACCGAGACTATCGGCGGTACAGCGCATCGGCGCGGGGAACGCGAACCGTAGGCTTGACGGGTGAGCGCGACACCTGCTGCCCCTCGCTCGGTCATCGGGCGGCTCGCGGCCGACCGCCCGACGTTCTCCGTCGAGTTCTTCCCGCCCAAGGACGACGTCGGCGAGGCCGAGCTCTGGCGTGCGGTCCGCCGTCTCGAACCGCTCGACCCGTCCTTCGTCTCGGTGACCTACGGCGCCGGCGGCTCCAGCCGGGACCGGACGGTGCGGACGACGGCGCGGATCGCGACGGACACCACGCTCGTCCCGATGGCGCACCTCACGGCGGTCTCGCACTCGGTGGCGGAGCTGCGGCACGTCCTCGGGCACTACGCCGCGGCGGGCATCAGCAACGTCCTGGTGATCCGGGGGGACCCTCCCGGCGACCCGCTGGGCGAGTGGACGAAGCACCCCGAGGGCGTCGAGTACGCGGACGAGCTGGTGCGCCTCGTGAAGCGCTCCGGCTCGTTCTGCGTGGGCGTCGCCGCGTTCCCGTACGGGCACCCGCGCTCCGCGGACCTCGACAGCGACTTCGAACGCCTGCTGGCCAAGATGCACGCGGGCGCGGACTTCGCCGTCACCCAGCTGTTCTGGGAGCCCGAGGGCTTCCTGCGGCTGCGGGACCGGCTCGAGGCGGCGGGCTGCGACGCCCCGCTGCTGCCGGGGATCATGCCGCTGCTCAGCGCGAAGACCCTGCGGCGCGGGCCGGAGCTTCTCCGGCGCGCCGCTGCCGCCCGGGCTCGCGGAGCGGATGGAGCCCTACACGGACCCGAAGGACTTCCGGGCGGCCGGCCTGGACGTCACCCACGAGCTGTGCGAGCGGTTGCTCGCCGAGGGCGTGCGGAACCTGCACTTCTACACGCTGAACCGCTCCCTGGCGACGACGGAGCTGGTCACCCGGCTCGGGCTCGTCGCGTCCCGGGTGGGCGCCTGAGGGTCCGCCCTTCGCGCCGTCCGGGCCGTGCCCGTGGCGACGTGCGGGCTCAGGGCCGGACCGGGGGGTTGCGGGTCCGGTGCGCCAGCATGACGACGGCGCCGACCGCGGCGGCGACCAGCAGGGCCAGACCGAAGGTCCAGGCCGCGACGGACGGGGCCCCCGGGTCGTCGTAGGCGACGACCGCGTTGGCGTCCCCCACCTCCCCGGGCGTGAAGGTCCAGCTCACGGTGCCGGAGTCGTTCTCGCCGTTGGTGTCCAGGACCTCGCCCGGAAAGCTGATCTTGAGCTGGAAGTCCGCGCGGTCCACCGGGACGGTGGTCAGGTCCGCGGTGGCGCCGACGACCACCCGGTTGCCCGCGCGGCGCATCGAGATCTTCATCCGCTCACCCGCCGCGCCCCCGACCTGCGGCAGCTGCGCGACCTGGTCGAACGTCAACCCGGAGAAGCGCAGCACGGAGCCGACGTAGTCGTCCTGGTCGTACTCCGAGACGTCGATCTCGCTCTGCAGGTCCGCCGGGACGGTGATCTGCGGCCCCTTGTCGTCCGCGTTCCTCGGCGGGGTGGCGATGATGATCTCGCCCGTCACCGTGTCGTCCGGCTGCACCGCCAGCGCGGTGCGCACCCGGGCACAGCCGCCGAGCAGCCCCACGACGGTCACCGCGAGCAGCAGCACCGCGACGGCCCGCCTGCGGCGCGACCGGCCCGGGCTCGCCGTGCCGGTGCCTGCCCGGGTCGAACTGGACGGTGCGGGGGGAGCATGGGCACATCGTGCCATCGGGGTCCGACGGTTCCGCGCACCCGCCGCCGGTCGCGGTGTGGCGCGTCTGCGATGTGGCGCGTCCGGGGTGGGGCGCCACGGGGCGCGTCGGACCGCCGGGACGCGCCGACGGCCACCGAGGGCGCGTCGTTGCTCGGCGATCACGGGCCACGGTACGTCCCGGCCATGAACGGCCAGTTCATACCGCGGACGCGATCATGGTCTCGCCGGCGGGCGAGATCGCCGTCCGCGACGCGATCGCGGTCGTCCGTGGCCGGTCGGGGTCGAGAACGGTGACCGCCGGCGCCCGGCCGGGGAGCGTCAGGCCGGGGGGAGCGGAAGCTCGCGGCCCAGGACCGCGAACGGGCGGGTGTCGCCCGTGAAGCGGTGGTCCCGCAGGACGTCGGAGAAGTCGAGACGGCGGTAGAGGCGCCAGGCCCGGCCGGGCTGGCGGTGGCCGTACTCCGGTGTGGAGAGCAGCACCCGCCGGTGCGGGACGTCCTGCAGCAGCGCGCGCAGCAGGCCCTCCCCGAGACGGGACCCCTGCGCGTCCGGGCGGACGTGCAGTTCGGTGAGCTCGAAGTAGTCCCCGAGCCAATCCGGCTGCGAGTGGCTCCGGGACATCCCCCGGGCCGCGAGCCCGCGCCGGACCTCCTCGAACCACCACTGTCCCGGGCCGCCGGTGTAGCCGTAAGCGATACCGATCAGGATCCCCGCCGGATCGAGCCAGCCGACCGCGCGCCAGCCGGGACGTCGGGCGTGCTCGAGCCACAGCGCGCGGCGCTGACGGGCGGTGCTCGGCGGGTAGCCCATGGCGGAGACGTACACGTCGAGCGCCTCGCCGAGACGTTCGGCGAGGTCGGCCGCGGTCAGCGCGACCAGTCGGGGCCGCGGCGGCGCTGCGGTCATCGGCGGCCCGGGTGGCTCGTCACCCGTCCATCACACCACGATCCGTCGATTCATGCCCTGCCCGGGAGCCGCCCGCGCCTGCGTCGTCCGTTCGGTGTTCCCGCACACCGGGCCGGACGGGTGCCGCGTCGACTTGACGAGGGGGCCGGGGCACGCTGTACTGCATGTGTCGAACATGCGTTCGATGAAGGCCGTTCCGGGGTCGGGGTGGGGGAAGCGCCCTGCTCTCGGAGCGGCCGGACGACGGTCGGGCCGGGGCCGACCGGAAGGAGGGTGATCGGGGTGGGTGCTTTCTCCCGCGTCTTCGGTCCGCGTGAGCCTGCGCCGGTCCAGGTCCGCTGGCAGGGCGGCGAGCCGGTGGAGTTCGAGCGCAGGCCGTCGCGACGCGGATCGCGGTACCTGGTCACGGACGTGCGCGACCAGTGGATCGAGGAGTCCCCGTGGCCGTTCCCGTCGCCGATGCCGGTCGGCGGGGACCGGCTGCGGTGCTGGCGCGTCGTGGCGAGGTCGGCCGAGGAGCCGCAGGCGCCGGCGATGGAGTTCGTCCTGCGGATGCGGGCCGGGCCCGGTGTGTGGGACCTGGTCCGGGCCGAGTCACCGGGCGGGCCGAGCGACGGGCCGGGCGGGGTGACGAGCCGGGCGGGGTGACGGGCCGCGCCCGGCACGGAACGGAGTGGGCAGTGGACGGGAAGCGAGCGGAGGAGCGATCCGGATGACGATCACGGCGACCGAACGGACCCTGCACGCCCCGGTTCCCCCGGCGGCGCTCGGCCTGCTGCGGCAGGCGTCGGAGTGCATCGCCGAGGGGCACCGTAACCCGGACCCGCTGCTGCGGTACCCGGCGGCCTACCTCGCGGCGCTGCGCGCCGGGGCTTCGGTGCTGGCGGTCCGCGCCCGGCCGAAGCCGCGGCGCGGGGCGTCGCGCAGCGTCTGGCAGTTGCTCGGCGAGGTGGCGCCCGAGCTGGGCGAGTGGGCGGCATTCTTCGCCGCCTGCTCGGGCACCCGGGCCGCCGCCGAGGCGGGCATCGAACGCCTGGTGAGCCGGCGGGACGCGGACGACCTGCTGCGGCAGGCCGAGCAGTTCGTCGGCATCGTGCGGGAGCTGGTGACGGCCCGGTAGCCGGTCCGGCGGGCGGTCAGGCGTCGGCGGCCGAGGCGCCGGCTTCGGCGTCCGCTTCGGCCGCAGGCGCTGAATCGGCAGCAGAGCCCGTGCCGGCGGCGGAGTCCGTCCCACCGGCGCCGTTCTCCTCGGCGGAACGTCGTCGCCCCGCCCGCAGCACCCGGCCCAGCAGCGTGGTGAACACCGCCGCGACCTCCCGGGCCCCGGGCGTGTCCCACGCCTGGATCGGCAGGCATGCGCCCTGGGCCTGCTGCACGGCCGAGCGGTCCGGCAGCACGCTGGTGAACACGAGGGCACCGAAGAGCTCACGCAGCTCGTTGATCCGGAAGTCGTGCTCGGCGTTGCGCGGGCGGACCCGGTTGATCAGCACGCCGAGCGGCTGGAGCTCCGGGTTGCCGCGCTCGCGCTCGGTCTGCACGGCGTCGAAGGCCCGCTGGACGCCGGAGACCGCGAACATCGTGGGGTCGGTGACCAGGATGGCCCGGTCCGCCGCGGTGAGCGCGCTGCGGGTGAGCTGCCCGAGCGAGGGCGGGCAGTCGATGATCACCAGCTGGTAGGGCTCCGCGGGTATGTCGTCGATGCCGCCCCAGCCGGGTTCCTCGAGTCGTTGGAGCGCCCGCACCAGCCGGCCGAGCTGCTTGGTGCCCGGGTCCGGATGGTTGTGCCGCTCGTTCTGCTCGGCGCCGACGAGCACGTCGAGGCCCTCGCCCCACGCGCTGGGCACGATCGCCTCGCGCAGGACGGACATCCGCGGCTCGTCGAGCACGTCGGCGATGGTGGCGGTGGTCGGCGCCGCGTCGAGCGCGATGGTGGCATTGGCCTGCGGATCCAGGTCGACGACGAGGGTGCGCAACCCGTTCTGCAGCGCCGCCCCGGCGAGTCCGAGCGCGACAGTGGTCTTCCCGACCCCGCCCTTGAGGCTGAGAGTGGCGACGACCTGCACGGCGATCAACCTACCTTCTCCCGCCCGGCACTACGCTGCGCGTGTGAGTACGGCGGCAGAACAACGGCCCGGAACGACCGGCGGCGCGGTGCACCGTGTCCTGGATGCCGAGGTGGCCCGGGTCCGGGCGGCCCGGCCCGGGGAGCCGCCCCGCGTCGTGGACGTGGGCGGGGGCAGCGGCTCGTGGGCGGTCCCGCTCGCTGCGGCCGGCTGCGCGGTCACGGTGGTGGACACCAGCCCGAACGCGCTGGCGGCGCTCGAACGCCGGGCGCGGGACGCGGGCGTGCACCCGCTGGTGACGCCGATGCAGGGCGACGTGGACCAGCTCACCGACCTCGTGCCCCCGGACGCGGACCTCGTGCTCGGTCACGGGCTGCTCGAGGTGGTCGACGACCCGGCCCGCGCCGTCGCCTCGCTGATCGCGGTGGCCGCTCCGGGCGCCGCCGTCTCGATCCTCGCGGCCTCCCGCAACTCCGCGGTGCTGGGCCGGGTGCTCCTGGGCCGGTTGGCCGAGGCCCGAGCGGTGCTCACGGACCCGGACGGTCGGTTCGGGCCGGACGACGCCCTGCGCCGCCGTTTCGACGGCCCGGCCCTGAGCGCGCTGCTCGAGGCGACCGGCGAGCTCCGGGTCGAGATCCTGCAGGGCGACGACGTCCTCACCGGCTACCTCCCCGGCGCAGTGCAGGACGGAGGGGCGGCCACGCAGCGGACGGTCGACGAGCTCGAGGACCTCGCGTCGACGGTGCCCGCACTGCGCGAGGTCGCGGCCCGGCTGCACGTCCTCACCCGGCGCGCGGGCGGCTGACCGCGGTCCGCGGACCACCGGCCGGAACGCGGGTGAGTCCGGTCACGTCGCAGCCGCGCCCCCGTGATCGAGATCTCGGACGAGAGCGCGGGCCGCGGGCCACGAACGGCCCTCGCGGACCCCGAAGGGGTCGATTCGGGTCGCTCCGGGTGCCGGATCGATGCCGGGAGTGGCCCGGACGTGATCGACGAGCGCCGAACGGCCGTCCGCGCCCGCCGTGGGAACTCCGTTTGGCCGTCGTCAGGCCGTCGCGCGACACCGGCCGTTCGAAGATCAGCCCTACGGGATCAGGCGTGCGGGTAGTGGACCAGGCGTTCGGCTCGTATCCTCGTGTCAGACGCCCAATCCGGGCGCTCGTCGCGCCGTTCCGGCACCAAGGACGGCGGGGCACACAGTGACCGTTGTGCCGGAGGACGTCATGCCCCTCTCCGAGCACGAGCAGCGCCTGCTCGAACAGATCGAGCGTGCTCTCTACGCCGAGGACCCCAAGTTCGCCTCCACCGTGCGCGGTGGACGGCTGCGCAAACCGAGCCGGCGCCGGCGGATCCAGGGCCTCGCGGTCTTCACCGCGGGCCTGGTCCTGCTCGTCGTCGGCGTCGCCGTGACGGCGCTGCGCGAGTTCGGTCCGTTCCCCATCGTCAGCGTGATCGGCTTCCTGCTGATGCTGGGCGGGACGATGCTCGCGGTCAGCTACCGCGGCGCGGGCGACAAGGGGTCGGCGAGTTCCGACACCCCGGCGGAGCCGGACAAGAACCGCTTCACCGGCCGGATGGAGGAGCGCTTCCGCAAGCGCTTCGAGCAGGAGTGATCCGGCTGCCCCGGAACGGCTGACCGACGGGGCACCCCACGACCGACCGGACGAGCCGCGGTCCCCTCGGGGGCCGCGGCTCTTTCGTGCCCCGGCGCTCCGGACGACGGCCGCGGTGCGAATCCCGCCGGGTCGAGGCCCGACGGCACGAGCCCACGCGGAAGCGCGGGCGCTCAGCCCACGCGCGACGTCTCCCGCTCACGCGACGCCTCGCGCCGCGCCGCGCCAAGCTCCTTGATCCCCTCCACGACGGACGCCGGGAGCAACCGCTGCCGCAGGCTCGCCCTCGTCCCGCCGATCGCGGCACACACGGCCCGCACCGCGTTCGTCAGCTCGCCGGGAGCCGGGTGGGCACCGCCGTACCAGCTCGCCTCCACCCCGCGGACGACGTCGCGCAACGAGTCCTGGGCGCCGTCGTCGAACTCGTGCTCCCGGACCAGCCTGCGGGCCGCGGTGCGCACCGTGTCGCTCCGCGGGAGCGGATAGCCCCGGTCCCGGGACTCGGCCAGGATCTCGGCCCAGGCCGCGGCCGCCGCGCCCGGACCGCCCGCGGCCACGGCCGCGAGACGGCGTCTCCGCAGGACCGTCCGCGCGAGCACCGGGCCGCCGAGCAACGCCAGGACGATCAGCGCCACCAGCAGGGTCAGCGCGACCGTGCCCAGCGCGCCGCTGCCGGTGTCCTGCCCGGCCGTCGGCTCCGGGGTGGGCGTGTCGACCGGGGGAGCGGGCTCCGCCCGGGCCGGGTCCGACGGCGCCGGGCGCGGATCCTCCTGCAGCTCCTGGGCCTGGCCTCCCTGCGCGGCGGCGTTCTGGGCGTTCTGCGCCTCCTGCACGTACGGCGGGATCACCGTGCGGCCGTCCGTCAGGGGCGTCGGGTCGAACGGCGTCCACCCGTAGCGGGGGAACCAGGCCTCGACCCAGGCGTGCGCGTCCCGCGTCGTGACCGTGCGGCTGTCGGCGGTGTCGGTCCCGGCCGTGAACCCGACCGCGACACGCGCAGGCACGTCCACGGCCCGCAGCATGACGGCCATCGCGGACGCGAACTGCTCGCAGTACCCGGCCTTGCCGACGGTCAGGAAGTCCACCAGCGCGTCGTCCCCGCTGCCGGGGGCCGTCTCCAGGCTGTAGCGGAACTGGGTGTCGGGGCCGGTGAAGAAGCCGACGAGGGAGATGGCCTTGTCGAACTCCGTCCGGGCGCCGCGGGTGACCTGCGCGGCGAGCGCCGAAACCCGGGGGTCGACGCCGGCGGTGTCGAGGTACGCACGGTCGACGACGTCGGGGCCCGAGGCGGCGCGCAGCTGCTCGGCGCTCGGGCTGGGCAGCACGGCCTGCTGCTGCCACGCGTCCTCCTCCCGCGGGCGGGAGCTGTAGGCCGTGCCGCTGCTCTGGTCGTAGGCCCACCGGTCCTCGTCGACGCCCGTCACGGACCGCGGTACCCCGTAGACCGGCAGCCAGTAGTCCCGGAAGCCGAGGTTCTCCACGTCGACCGTCACGGTGTCCCCGGGTGGGGCGTTCGGCGACAGCGGCCCGGCGACCGGCACGCCCGGCTGCGGCGCGGACGCCCGCCAGCCGGTGTCCGGCACGTACTCCCGGAGGGTGAGGGCGCGCAGGTAGGTGGCCCGGGGGAGGCCGGTGACCCGGAACAGCTCGACCGGGTCGGACCGGGTGAGCTGTCCGCGAAGCGACGTGAACGGGTTGAGCCCGATCGAGCCGCCGCCGCCCCCGCCGGCGCCGTTGCCGGTGAATCGGCCACCGGTGCCGACCAGCGTCGCCGTCGAGCCGACCAGGAGCGCGACCACGGCCGCGACCGCGACGACGACCACCCCGGCCGGCGCGTGCCGCCTCCCGCCGTCCCGGGCCACGAGCAGGACCCCGAACCCGGCGGCCGCCGCGATCACCGCCCACCAGGGGAGCAGCCGGTCGGCCAGCGCGGTGGGCACCGCGAAGACGCAGAGCAGGGGCACGCCGCCGGCGGCGGGGGCGTCCGCGGACACGGCGATGCCGTGCACGGCGACGGCGAGCAGGCCGAACGCGGCGGTGGTCAGCAGCAGGATCCCGGGGCTCCCGGCCACGGGCGCGGTGCCGGTGTCGATCGTGCTCCCGGCCTCGGCGAGGAGGTCCCCCGCCGAGGCGAACGCGCCGGGACCGGGGAGCGCACTGTCCGTGAAGAGCAGCGTGAGTAGTTCGAGCAGGCCCAGGACCTGGGCGATCAGCACCGCGGCCCGGCCGATTCGCTGCACCGCCGTCCCGAGCACCACGACCAGGCCGACGGCGGCGACGGCGTACCCGAGCCACGTCCCGCCCTGCACGACAGCGGACACCGGGGCCCCGGCCAGCAGCACGGCGACCCCGGCGCCGATCGGCGAGATCCAGCGCCAGGCCGGCCGCTCCGGTGGCGGGGGCGGCGCGGGCGCGTCCGGCCGGACGGCGGTGGAGGCGGTCACGAGACCCGCACCCGCTCCGCGGCGACGACCGCGTCCCACACCCGCTCGACGCCGGTGCCCGCCGCCACCACGGTGACGTGCCAGCCCATCCGGCGCAGCACCGCCGCCGACGCGGCGGCGGTCGAGCCGCCCCGGTCCCACGTCGCGACGTCCAGGAGGATCGCGTAGCCACCCGCCGGCCGGCGCTCCGCCAGGGTCTCCGCGTCCCCCGGCGCGAGCGCGCCCAGAACCGCGACGAGGTCGTCCGCCGTGGCGAGCGGCGGCCCGGCCAGCGACGGCGACGAGACCGGACGCAGGACCGCGAGCCCGTCGAGCAGCGCGTCGACGCCGTCCGACGCCTGGAGCGACGTGCCGTTCTCGGTGACCAGCTCGACCGGCTCGCCGCGGCGGATCAGGTGCACGCCGACGCTCGCCGCCATGCTGACCGCGAACTCCAGGCTCGATCCCGGGCCGTGCCCGCGGTGCGCGTCGTCCCGGCGGTCCAGCAGGACGGTGATGCCGCCGCGCCACGGCCGTTCCTCGAGCCGGACCATCAGCTCGTCGTGCCGGGCCGTGCTCTTCCAGTGCACCCTGCGCAGCTCGTCACCGTGGCGGTAGCCGCGGATCAGCACGTCCGGGGAGCCCTGGCCCTGGTGGGCGACGGCGGCCCCGGGCGTGCCCTCCCCGCCGCCGAGCGCCGCGGGCACCCCGCGCAGCACGGCGACCCGGGGCAGCACGAGCAGCCGGTCCGCGGGCAGGAGCTCGCTCGTCAGCTCGACGAGGCCGAGCGCGTCCGTCGCGCGGCAGGCCAGCGGGCCGATCCGGTGCGCGCCGCGGAGCAGGGGCCGCAAGGGATAGGTGACGGTGGCACCGCCGGAGCCGAGGCGGTGCACCGTGAAGCGGGGCGGGGCGTCCCGGACCGCACCGGCGGCGTCCGGGACCGCGTCCGTGAGCCGCAGCGGCCCGGGCACCGGGCCGCCGCGCAGCGCCAGCGCCACCCGGGTGGCCGAGCCGGCGGAGACGCGGTCCGGCGCCACCGAGCGCGAGGCCTTCACCGAGCGGCGCGTGCGCAGCGCCAGGAGCAGGGACACGACCGGGAGCAGGCAGACGAACAGCCCGATCCGGAGCAGGTCCCGCTCGTCCAGGACGACCGCGCAGACGGCGGTCGCGATCCCGCCGGCGAGCAGGCAGCGTCCCCTGGTGGTCAGCCCGGACGGGCGGTCGCGCCCGAACACCCGTCCTCAGCCCCGGGCCGGGGCCGGGACGGGCAGCCGGGAGAGCAGCCCGCGGACGACGTCCGCCGCGGACATCCGCGAGGCCATCGCCTCGGGGGAGAGCATCAGTCGGTGCGCGAGCACCGGGACGGCGATCGTCTGCACGTCGTCCGGGACGACGTAGGACCGGCCGGCGAGCGCGGCGAGCGCCCGCGCGGCGCGGACGAGGTGCAGGGTCGCGCGGGGGGACGCCCCGAGCCGGACCTCCGCGCCGCGGCGGGTGGCCCCGACCAGCTCGACGCAGTACTGCCGCACCTCCGGCCCGACGTGCACCCGGCGGACGGTCTCGACCACCGTGCGCACCGCGCGGGCGTCCGCGACCGGCCGCAGCTGTTCCAGCGGGTCGGCGCCCGCGTGCTCGTCGATCATCGCGAGCTCGGCGGCGGGGTCCGGGTAGCCGACGCTGATCCGGGCGGTGAAGCGGTCCCGCTGTGCCTCGGGCAGGGGATAGGTGCCGTCCATCTCCACCGGGTTCTGCGTGGCGACGACCATGAACGGGCTGGCCAGGCCGTAGGTGCCGCCGTCGACCGTGACCTGGTGCTCGGCCATGCACTCCAGCAGCGCGGACTGTGTCTTCGGGGAGGCGCGGTTGATCTCGTCCGCGATCACGATGTTGGCGAACACCGGACCGGGCCGGAAGTCGAACTCGCCGGTCTGCCGGTTGTAGACCGACATTCCGGTGATGTCGCCGGGCAGCAGGTCCGGGGTGAACTGGACTCGGCTGACCGAGCAGTCCAGCGAACGCGCCAGCGCCTTGGCGAGCGAGGTCTTGCCGACCCCCGGGACGTCCTCGACGAGCAGGTGCCCCTCGGCGAGCAGCGTCACCAGCGCGATCCGGACCACTTCCGGCTTGCCCACGATGATCCGCTGCATGTTCGCCGCGACCCGGCCGATGAGGTCCGCGACCGCGCCGAGCGAGTGCTCCGGATCCGTCGGGTGGACGGCCGCGGAACGGCTGCTGGTGGTGCTCAACCGGTCTCCTTCGCTCTGCGACGCGCCCCACGACGCGCCGCTCTGCACGGCTTCGCACGTCAGCCTCGTCCTCAGTGTGTCAAAGCCGCCGGAAGTGGGTCACCCGGACGGGGAGAACGGGGGGGCGCCCCACCGCGCTCCCGCCGTCCCGCACGCCGTCCCCACTCCGCCCCCACTCCGCCCCCGAGGGCCCCCCACTTCGCCCCCACACGTCCCCCCGGCCTCCCGCGATGCTCGCCGACCTGGGGAAATGCCGGTGGGGGAGAGGGCCGCGCAGGCCCCGCCCGTCGCGCTACCGAGTGGTGCTCGCCAAACACCCCACCCCGCCCCACTGCAGCTGACCTGCGCAAACGCGGGCACGCCGAGGAGACCCGAGGTCATCTCGGGTTGACGGTGGAGGGAAGTGGGGTAATGTGGAGATCACTGGGGCGAAGCGGTTCCCGGGTGGAGGTGGGGTTAGGTGTTCCTCGGCACCTACACCCCGAAGCTGGACGACAAGGGGCGGCTCACGCTGCCCGCGAAATTCCGGGACGAACTGCGGGGCGGGTGCATGGTCACGAAAGGGCAGGATCACTGCCTCTACGTGTTCACCCGCGAGGCCTTCGGCGAGATGGCCACCAAAGTCGCCTCGGCGCCGCTGACGAGCGAGTCGGCGCGAGTCTTCCAACGCAACCTCTTCGCGGGCACCGACGAGCAGAACCCCGACGGACAGGGCCGGATCGCGATCACCCCGGACCTGCGCCGTTACGCGGGGCTCACGAAGGACTGCGTGGTGATCGGCGCGTTCTCGCGCGTCGAGATCTGGGACGCGCAGGCCTGGCAGAACTATCAGGACGCACATGAGGACGAGTACGCGAAGGCGCAGGAGGAGGTTCTGCCCGGACTGATCTAGGGAACCCCGAGCTTCCCTCGGGGTTCCTTCATCGAGAAGTCGGGCGAGGAGACGTCAAGGAACACCGTCGCCGTCCCGACCCGGATGCCGTGATGAACCACCTCCGGGTTCCGGGGGCCCTGGCGCACCTTCCCCGGTGCCAGGTCCCCCGGAACCCGCGAGGTGCACGGCATCCAGGTGGGGACGGCGCCGGAACCGTGGATGTACCGGCTGGGGAGCACGGTACCCCCATGAACACGCCAGCAGTACAGCGACGCACCGGAGGCATGCCCGTCCGTTGCGTCGCTCGGTCATGCCCGGACCAAGGCGGAACTCCGTCCCCGACCCGGGTACGGCGAGCACCATGAGCACGACGAGCACGACGGCGCGAGGGAGGTGGCAGAGATGAAGCGACTCCCGGGCGCGACCGACGGAGACGAAACGGACACGGCTCACGGTGATCCGGACGGCCAGGCTGGGGCCCGGCACGTCCCCGTCCTGCTGCCCCGCGTCCTCGATCTCCTCGGACCCGCCCTCGCCGGCAGACCCGCCGTCGTCGTGGACGCCACCCTCGGCATGGGCGGCCACTCCGCGGCGCTGCTGGCGGCACATCCGCAGCTCACCCTCGTCGGCCTGGACCGGGACCCGCAGGCCCTGGAGCTGGCCGGCCGCAGGTTGACCGCTCACGCGGACCGCGTCCACCTGGTGCACGCCGTGTACGACGAGATCGCCGACGTGCTCGGGGAGCTGGGGCTTCCTCGCGTCGACGGCATCCTGTTCGACCTCGGCGTCTCCTCCCTGCAGCTCGACGCGGACGAGCGCGGCTTCTCCTACTCCCGCGACTCCGATCTGGACATGCGGATGGACCCGACGACGGGGCCGACGGCCGCGGACGTCCTCAACACCTACGCGGTGCCGGACCTCGCCCGGATCCTCCGGGAGTACGGGGAGGAGCGGTTCGCGGGGCGGATCGCCTCGGCGGTCGCGCGGAGGCGGGCCGAGCGCCCGTTCACCCGCAGCGCCGAGCTGGTGGAGCTGCTCTACGCCGCCGTGCCCGCGGCGTCCCGGCGGACCGGGGGACACCCGGCCAAGCGGACGTTCCAGGCGTTGCGGATCGAGGTCAACCGCGAGCTGGAGGCGTTGCGGGCCGCGCTGCCCGCCGCCCTCGGCTCGCTGGCGGTGGGCGGACGCATGGTCGTGCTCGCCTACCACTCGCTCGAGGACCGGATGGTCAAGCGGGAAGCTCGCCGCGCGAGCGACGTCCCGGACCCCGGTCGACCTACCTGTCGAGCTCCCGGGGCACGGCCCGGAGCTGCGGCTGCTCGTCCGCGGGGCGGAACCGGCCACCGAGGACGAGATCACCGACAACCCGCGCGCCGCCTCGGTGCGGCTGCGGGCCGCCGAACGAGTCCGGGAGGCCGCGTGAACACCAGCTGGATCAGCGGGGGGATCGTCGTGAGCGAGCGTGCGGGCGCATCACCGCGGTGCCCGCGCACCGTGGCGATCGGGGCCCGGCGGAGCTCGCGGAGCGAGGACGCGCGATGAGCGCTCCCGTCGACGAGCGTCGCCTCGGGCGCAAGCCCTCGGTGTCGGTCAGCTGGGAGCGGGCCGGGACCAGGAACCGCGCGGCGACGATCCCCGCCCAGCGGGGTGCGGAGCGCCGGTCCGCGGCGCCGGCCCCGACGCGGAAGAAGGTCGCCGACAAGGCCTACGCGAAGCGGGACGACCGGCTGCGCCGCGTCGTCGGCGCGCCGCGGCGCAAGCGGACCACGGCCCCCGCCGGCCGGGCCCAGTTCGTGCTGCTGATCATGGCGCTGCTGGTGGCCGGCCTGGTCGCGACGCTGTGGCTCTCGACCGCCGCCGCAGCGGACTCGTACCGGCTGCAGGCCGCGCGCACCGCCGCCCGGGACCTCACCGAGCAGAGCGAGCGGCTGCACCGCGAGGTCGCGGCCATGGAGGCGCCGACCGCGCTGGCGCAGCGGGCGGCCGAGATGGGCATGATCCGCGTGCAGGACCCGGCCCGGATCGTCGTCGCGTCGGACGGGAGCACGCAGGTCGTCGGGGTGCCGCTGGCCGCGGCCCACCCCGTGGCGCCGGCCCCGGCCCCGGCCGCGACCCCGCCCGCGGATTCGCGGATCGCCGCGGATGCGGAGGCGCAGCAGGGCGCCCCGGGCACCGAGCAGGCGGCGGACCAGGGCGCCGGGAACCAGGCGGCGCAAGCCGCCCCCGGACAGGCCGCGGACCAGGCCGCCGGGCAGGCCGGCGCGGCCGACGAGGACGGCAACACGGCGCAGGTCCCGGGCGGAGCAGGCTGATGACCTACGCCCCGCCCCGCGGCAGGCGGGCGGGGGCGGCGCGCTCGTCGCCCTCGGCACGGCGCCCCGGGCCCTCCCGGCGGCCGGTGCTGCGCTCGGGGCGTGGGCGGAACCGCTTCCGGATCGGCCGGCTCGTGCTGGTCGCGCTGCTGCTCGTCTCGGCGGGCAAGCTGCTGCTGATCCAGACCGTGCAGGCGGGCGAGCTCACCGCGAGCTCGGCCAAGCAGAGCACCACCAAGATCACCCTGGCCGCCGAGCGCGGCTCGATCCTGGACCGGGCGGGCAACCCGCTGGCCTTCAGCACCGAGGCCGTCGCGCTGGTGACGAACCCGCGGCTGCTGGCGCTGAACAAGGGCGAGCGGGCCGCCGCGTACAAGAACGAGATGGCCCAGGCCGTCGCCCAGGCCACCGGCGCGGACGCCAACGCGCTCTCGGCCGGGCTCGCCCAGGACCGCGGCTACATCGTCCTCGCGCCGCTCGTCGACCCCGGCGTGGCCCGGGACCTGCGCGACCGGTTCCCGGAGATCGCCGAGGAGAAGCGGGAGTCCCGCCAGTACCCGGCGGGCAACCTCGCCGCCAACGTGGTCGGCTCGTCGACATGGGGTGCGGACGCCCGGAAGCTGACGGGCCGGGCCGGGCTGGAGTCCTCGCAGGACAACCTGCTGTCCGGGACCGACGGCTACCAGATCGTGGACACCGCGTCCGGCAGCGACACCGTCATCCCCGGCAGCACCCGCGCGGAGCTGGCCGCCGTCCCGGGCTCGGACCTGCAGCTCACGCTGGACTCGGACGTGCAGTACACCGTCCAGCAGCAACTGCAGGACTACGTGGCCAAGACCCGCGCCAAGGGCGGCTCGGCCGTCGTGCTCGACGCGAGGACCGGCCAGGTCCGGGCGATGGCGAACGGCCGGACCTTCGACCCGGCGAACATCGGCTCGGCGGACCCGGCCACGCTCGGCAACGCCGCCGTGTCCAGCCCGTTCGAGCCCGGTTCGGTCAACAAGATCGTGACGATGGCGGCGGCGCTGGAGAACGGCGTCGCCAAGCCGGACGACGTGCTCGACGTGCCCGGCAGCATCAAGGTCGCGGACCGCACCGTGCACGACGCCTGGTCGCACGGCGTCGAGCACTACACGCTGACCGGCGTGTTGGCGAAGTCCTCGAACGTCGGCACCCTGATGGCGGCGCAGAAGGTGGGCGAGGACCACTTCGCCGAGATGCTCTCGAAGTTCGGCCTGGGGCAGAAGACGAACGTCGGTCTGCCAGGCGAGAGCGCCGGGCTGGTGCCGGCCCGCTCCACCTGGTCCGGCTCCACGTTCGGCAACCTGCCGATCGGCCAGGGCCTGTCCATGACCGCCCTGCAGATGGCGGGGATGTACCAGGCCGTCGCGAACGACGGGGTGCGGATCCCGCCGCGGATCATCGAGGCCACGATCGCCCCGGACGGCACCCGCACGCCGACGGCCCAGCCCGAGGGCGTCCGGGTGGTCTCGCCGGAGACGGCGCGGCAGCTTCGGACGATGCTGATGGCCGTGACCCAGAAGGCCCACGGCCAGCAGGGCACCGGCTACACGGCCCAGGTCCCCGGCTACCAGGTCGCGGGGAAGACCGGCACGGCACAGCAGATCGACCCGTCCTGCGGCTGCTACGCCTCGTCGACGTACTGGATCACCTTCGCCGGCATGTTCCCGCAGCAGGACCCGCGGTACGTCATCGCGATCATGCTCGACGCGCCCCAGGGCGGGACGAGCGCGGCGCCGCTGTTCCACGACATGGCGAGCTACATCGCGCAGAAGGACGCCATCCCGGTCAGCCCGGACCCCACCCCGATCCAGACCCTCGTCGCGCCCTGAGCGGTCCCACGGGCCGATCGTGCACGTCCGGCCGGCCGATCACGGGCCGCGAGCGTGCTCTCCGCGCGGACCCTCGGCGAAGGTCCGGACGACCCGCAGCCTCCTGCGGCTCCCGTGTCGCACCGCGACACGAGAGCGCGACGAGTGACCGGCGGGCAGACGGCCGGGCGCGGTGGGACGGCCGGCCCGCGCGGCGATCGGCATCCGGCGGTCTCCGCGGGGCGTCCGGAGCGCCGGACCGGGCGGCGAACAGATCATCGGTGCGCCCTCGGCGATCACCGGACCCGACCGGTGGCCCGCGCCGGGACCGTCCCGCGGGCCCGGCGGCCACCGGTGGGCCCCGTGCGCCCGGCGGTGAGGGCCTTCCGGGGCCTCGGCGGTGCGCCGGGGGGCGGTGCGCGAGCCGCCGGTAACCTTCCACGACGTGTCGCCCGCCAGCTCTCCCCCACGGACACGGTCGGTCTGCCACCGCGCCCCGCGCTGGTCCGTCCGGTCGACGTCGTCGCCCTCGCGGCCGCCGTCGGCGCCGAGCAGCACCCCGCGGGCGGGCACCCCGCCGCCGTCACCGGGGTGACGCACCGGGCCGCGGAGGTCCGCCCCGGTGATCTCTTCGCCGCCCTGCCGGGCGCCCGCGTGCACGGTGCGGACTTCGCCGCCCAGGCCCTCGCCGCCGGTGCCGCCGCCGTCCTCACCGACCCCGCGGGGCTCACCCGCCCCGGGCTCGCGGACGCCGGGCAGGACATCAGGGTGCTGCTGCACCCGCACCCCCGGGCCGTGCTCGGCGCGCTCTCCGCCGAGGTCTACGGGAACCCGACGGTCGCGCTGGACGTCCTGGGCGTCACCGGCACCAGCGGCAAGACGACGGTCGCGCACCTGCTCGAGGCCGGGCTCGCCGCGGGCAGACGCTCCACCGGGTTGCTCGGCACCGTCCAGACCCGGATCGGGGACACCAGCCTGCCCAGCGCCTTCACCACCCCCGAGGCGCCGGACCTGCAGGCGCTGTTCGCGGTGATGCGCGAGCAGGGCGTCACCGCCGTCGCCATGGAGGTGTCCAGCCACGCGCTCGCGATGGGCCGGGTCGCCGGCACCCGCTTCGCCGTGGGCGCCTTCACGAACCTCTCCCAGGACCACCTGGACTTCCACGAGACGATGGAGTCCTACTTCGCGGCGAAGGCCCGCCTCTTCCTCGACGACGAGGTGAAGGCCGAGCGCGGCGTCATCTGCGTCGACGACGAGTGGGGCCGGAAGCTGGCGGGCCTCGCCCCGAACGCGATCACCGTCTCGACGACCGGCCCCGCGGCCGACTGGACCGCCCGCGACGCCGCCTCGGACCCCGACGGCGCCCAGCACTTCCTCGCCGTCGGCCCGGACGGCGAGGAGATCCCGGTCGCGCTGCAGCTCCCCGGCGCCTTCAACGTCGCGAACGCCCTGCTCGCGCTGGCCTGCCTGGACGCCGTCGGGGTGTCCGCGGCCGTCGCCGCCGAGCACTTCGGCCGGCTCGCGGTGCCGGGGAGGATGCAGCGGGTGGAGGTCGGGCAGCCGTTCCTGGCCGTCGTCGACTACGCGCACAAGCCCGCCGCCGTCGCCGCCCTGCTCGACGCGTTGCGCGCCCAGCTGCCGGGCCCCGGCGCCCGGCTGATCACGGTGCTCGGCTGCGGCGGGGACCGGGACCGCGGCAAGCGGCCGCTGATGGGGGCCCTCGCGGCGGCCCGCTCGGACCTGCTGGTGATCACCGACGACAACCCGCGCACCGAGGACCCCGCGGAGGTCCGCGCCGCGATGCGCGCGGGCGCGGAGGCGGAGCCCGGACGCGGGGACGTGCTCGAGGTCGGGGACCGGCGCGCGGCCATCGCGGCCGCCGTCGCGCTCGCGAAGCCCGGGGACGCGGTCGTCGTCGCGGGCAAGGGGCACGAGAAGGGCCAGGAGATCCAGGGCGTCAAGCATCCCTTCGACGACGTCGACGAGCTCGCCGCGGCCATCCGCGCGGCCGGCGGCTGATCCGGAAATGGCCCGAACGGAATCGGAGCGACTCCGTCCGCAGAGGAGGGAGACACCATGATCGAGATGACGCTGGCCGAGGTCGCCCGGGTGACGGGCGGGAGGCTGCACCGGGCCACCGGTGACGAGCGCGTCCGCGCGGTCGAGTTCGACTCCCGCAAGGTCGGCGACGGCGGGTTGTTCCTCGCGCTCCCCGGCGAGCGGACGGACGGGCACGACTTCGCCGCGGCCGCCGTCGCCGCCGGCGGGGTGGCCGTGCTGGCGGCCCGGGAGGTCGACGCCCCCGCGGTGATCGTGCCCGCCGCGCCCCCGAGCGCGGGCGGCACCTACCTCGACGAGTTCGACCCGGACGGTTCCGGCGCCGCGGTCCTCACCGCGCTCGGCCGGCTCGCGCGGCACAACGTGGACGCGCTGCCTCGGCTGCGGACCGTCGGGATCACCGGGAAGCTCCGGCAAGACGTCGACCAAGGACCTGGTCGCGACCGTGCTGGCGCCGCTCGGGGAGACCGTCGCGCCGCCCGGATCCTTCAACAACGAGCTCGGCCACCCGTGGACGGCGCTGCGGGCGACCGCGGACACCCGGCACCTCGTGCTGGAGCTCTCCGCCCGCGGGCCGGGGCACATCGCCCGGCTCTGCGCGCTCGCGCCGCCGTCGATCGGGCTCGTGCTCAACGTCGGGCGCGCGCACCTCGGCGAGTTCGGCTCGCCGGAGGGGGTCGCGCAGGCCAAGGGCGAGCTGGTCGAGTCCCTCCCCGCGGACGGGGTCGCGATCCTGAACGCGGACGATCCCGCGGTCTCCGCGATGGCCTCCCGCACGGCAGCCCGCGTGGTCCGCTTCGGTCTGGCCGCGGTGGTGGGTGCAGAGCGCTCTGCGCACACCGACGCGCCACCCGGCCCGGACGTCAGCGCCCGCGACGTCGTCCTCGACGCCGGCCGGGCCCGGTTCCGGCTGGTCACCCCCGTGGGCGAGGCGGACGTCGCGCTGCAGCTCGTCGGCGAGCACCACGTCTCCAACGCCCTGGCCGCCGCGGCCGTCGCGCTCGAGTTCGGCGGCACGCCGGACGGGATCGCCGCGGCGCTGTCGGCCGCCACCCCGGCGTCGCACTGGCGGATGGAGGTCGAGGAGCGGGCGGACGGCGTCACGGTCGTCAACGACGCCTACAACGCCAACCCCGAGTCCATGCGGGCGGCGCTCCGGGCGCTGGCCGCCCTCGCCCGGCCCACGCGGACACGGCCCCTGCGGCGCACCTGGGCCGTCCTCGGCCCGATGGCCGAGCTGGGCCCGGAGTCCGCCGCCGCGCACGCCGAGACCGCCGCCACTGCGCGCGAGCTGGGCGTCGACCGGGTCGTCGCCGTCGGCACGGACGCCTACGGTGCCGACCCCCGCACCACCGGCCCGATCGACCGCGACGCCGCCCTGGCCCTGCTTCGCGCGGAGCTCGTCCCGGGCGACGTCGTCCTGGTCAAGGCCTCCCGGTCCGCCGGTCTGGACCGCCTCGCGTCCGCCCTGCTGGCGGACGTCCCCGACAACACGAACGAGCAGGAACTGGTGACCCGGTGAGAGGTGTCTTCGTCGCCGCGGGCGTCGCGCTGGCGTTATCCATCCTGATGACCCCGTACCTCATCAAGTTCTTCGCGAAGCAGGGCTTCGGCCAGGAGATCCGCGAGGACGGCCCGAAGAGCCACCAGAGCAAGCGCGGCACGCCCACGATGGGCGGCGTCGCGATCCTGCTGTCCATCTGGGTCGGCTACCTCGCCGCGCACCTGCTCACCGGCGAGCCGATGTCCGCGTCCGCGCTGCTGGTGCTGTTCCTGACCACCGCACTCGGCGTCGTCGGCTTCCTGGACGACTTCATCAAGATCCGCCGCCAGCGCAACCTGGGCCTGAACAAGACCTCGAAGCTGGTGGGGCAGTTCCTCACCGCGGTGGTCTTCGGGATCCTCGCGCTGCGCTTCGCCAACTCCCGCAACCTCACGCCGTCGTCGGACACGCTGTCGTTCGTCCGGGACATCGCGGTCATCTCGTTCGGCGGCATCGGCTTCGTGGTGTTCGCCTACCTGGTCGTCTCGGCCTGGTCGAACGCGGTGAACCTGACCGACGGCCTGGACGGGCTCGCCGCCGGCACCTCGGCGATGGTGCTGGCCACCTACGTGATCATCGGGTTCTGGCAGTTCCGCAACAGCTGCGCGGTCGTCTCCGCGGCGGGCTGCTACGAGGTCCGGGACCCGCTCGACGTCTCGATCGTCGCCGCCGCCGCAATGGGCGGCTGCATCGGTTTCCTCTGGTGGAACGCCGCCCCGGCCCGCATCTTCATGGGGGACACCGGCTCGCTGGCCCTCGGCGGCCTGATCGCAGGGCTGTCCATGGTCACCCATACCGAGCTGCTGCTGCTGGTGATCGGCGGCGTGTTCGTCGTCGAGGTGCTGTCGGTGGCGCTGCAGATCGTCGTCTTCCGCACGACGAGACGACGGCTGTTCCGGATGGCCCCGTTCCACCACCACTTCGAGCTGGCGGGCTGGGCGGAGACGACGGTCATCATCCGGTTCTGGCTGCTCGGCGCCATGTGCGCGGCGCTGGGCCTGGGCATCTTCTACAGCGAGTGGCTCACCGCCTCGGCAGGGCTGTGAGCATGCGGGACCGGACCGTCCTGATCGCGGGCGCGGGGATCTCGGGGCTCGCGGCGGCCGAGGCGCTGGTCGCCGCGGGGGCGCACGTCGTCGTGTCCGACGACGACCCCGCGGCGCTCACGGACCTGCCGGCCGGGGCGATGGCCGGGGACGGCACGATCCCGGACGGGACGAGCCTGATCGTCACCAGCCCGGGGCGGCGCCCGGACCACCCGCTCGTCGCCGAGGCGGCGGCCCGGGGGATCGAGCTGGTCGGCGAACCGGAGCTGGCCTGGCGGTTCGGCGCGCAGCGCGCGGAGCCCCCGGCCTGGCTCGTCGTCACCGGGACAAACGGCAAGACCACCACCACCGGCATGCTCGCCGCGATCCTCGGCACCGCCGGTGTCGACGCCGTGGCCTGCGGGAACATCGGCTATCCGGTCGTCTCCGCGGTCGCCGCGGGGCACCGGGTGCTGGCTGTGGAGCTGTCGAGCTACCAGCTGCACTGGTCGCCGTCGATCCGCCCGGCCGCCGGCGTGGTGCTCAACGTCGCCGAGGACCACCTGGACTGGCACGGCGGGATGGCCGCCTACGCCGAGGCCAAGGCCGCGGCCCTCGTCGGCGCCGTCGCCGTCGCCGGGGTCGACGACCCGCTCGCCGCGGACCTGCTCGCCCGCTCACCCGCCCCGCGGAAGGTCGGCGTGACGCTGGCGGAGCCGGGGGAGGGGCAGCTCGGGATCTCCGGCGGCGTGCTCCTCGACCGGGCGTTCGGCGACCGGGACGAGCTGGCCGAGGTGAAGGACGTCCGTCCGGGCGGGCCGCCCGGCCTCACGGATGCGCTCGCCGCCGCCGCGCTCGCCCGCGCCCACGGCGTCGCGCCGGAGGCCGTGCGGGCCGGGCTCGCCGGCTTCGAGCCCGGCGCCCACCGGATGGCCGACGCCGGGACCGTCGCCGGGGTCCGCTACGTCGACGACTCCAAGGCCACGAACCCGCACGCCGCGGACGCCGCGCTGGCGGCCCAGGGCGGCGCGCGCGTCGTCTGGATCCTCGGCGGGCTGCTCAAGGGCGCCCGGGTCGACGACCTGGTCGCCCGGCACGCCGGCCGGCTCGCGGGCGCCGTCGTGATCGGCACGGACCGCACGGAGATCCTCGACGCACTGGCCCGACACGCGCCCGATGTCCCCGTCGCGGAGGTCGCCGCGGGCCACGATGGGCCGATGAGGTCCGCCGTGCACCGTGCCGCCGCGTTCGCCGGACCGGGGGACGTGGTCCTGCTCGCCCCCGCCGCGGCGTCGATGGACCAGTTCCGGGACTACGCCGCGCGCGGCCGGGCCTTCACCGACGCGGTCGGGGAGTTGGCCTCGCGGCCGCCGGCCGCCGGGGAGCCGGGCTGATGGCGGCCCCCACGTCGTCGCGGCCGTCCGCCGGGCCCGGCCGCTCCGGTCGGCGGCCGGCCCCCAAGGCCGCGCCCGGCGCCTTCGCGGGGCTCCGGGCCGCCGCCGTCCGCAGCGGCACCGCGCTGCAGATGTGGCTGCGCCGCCCGCTGACCTCGCTGCACCTGATCCTCGCCGTGTTCGGCCTGCTCACCCTGTTCGGGCTGGTCATGGTGCTCTCGGCGTCGTCGGTGGAGTCGCTGACCCAGGACGGCTCGTCGTACTCGGTGTTCACCAAGCAGGTGATGTTCTGCCTGCTCGGCCTCGTCCTGTTCTGGGTCGGCCTGCGGATCCCGCCGCGCCGAATGCGGGCGCTCGCCCCGGTGATGCTGCTCGTCGGCGTCGCGGCGCTGGTCGCGGTGCTGATCCCGGGCGTCGGCGTCGTCCGCAACGGTTCCCGGGCGTGGTTCGCGCTCGGCTCGTTCTCGTTGCAGCCGTCCGAGGGCGTGAAGGTCGCGCTGACCCTGTGGGGCGCACACGTCCTCGCCGCCCGGCGCGTCGTCATGCACCGGTGGAAGCACGCGCTCAACCCGCTGGTCCCGGTCACCCTCGTCGTGCTGACGCTGCTGGTGCTGGAGCCGGACATGGGCATGTCGGTGTCCATGGGGATCGTGCTGATCGCGCTGCTCTACTTCGCCGGCGCCCCGATGAAGCTGATCGCGGCCATCGCCGGCGGCGGCCTCGCGGGCGCCGTCGTCCTCGGCCTCACGGCCGGCTACCGGGTCAGCCGGATCACCGCGTTCCTGTCCTCGGACACCAGCGACCCGCTCGGCCCCGCCTACCAGGCCAACCAGGCCCTTTACTCGCTGGCCGACGGCGGGCTCCTCGGCGCCGGACTCGGGCAGGGCCGCGCCAAGTGGAGCTACCTGCCCAACGCGCACAACGACTTCATCTTCGCCATCATCGGCGAGGAGCTCGGGCTGGTCGGCGCCCTCGCCGTGCTGGCCCTGTTCGCGACGCTCGCCTACACGGGGCTGCGCATCGCCTCGCGCAGCACGGACCCGTGGCTGCGTATCGTCGTCGCGACGTCGACGACCTGGCTCGTCGCGCAGGCGTCGATCAACATCGGTTACGTCGTGGGCCTGCTGCCGGTCACCGGCCTGCAGTTGCCCCTCATCTCCTCCGGAGGCACCTCCCTGGTGGTCACGATGTTCGTGTTCGGCATCCTCACCAACGCCGCGCGGCACGAGCCCGAGGCGGTCGCCGCGCTGCGGTCCGACGGCCAGGGCCGGATCGCGCGGCTGCTGCGGCTCCCGCTGCCCGAGCCCTACAAGGCCCCGGTGGCGCGCCCGCCGGCGCAGCGGGCGGTGCGCCGGTGAGCGCGCCGAAGCCGCTGTCCGTCGTCGTCGCCGGCGGGGGCACCGCCGGGCACATCGAGCCCGCGCTCGCCTTCGCCGACGCCGTCCGCCGGCTCCGGCCGGACGCGACGGTCACCGCGCTCGGCACCGAGAAGGGCCTGGACACCCGGCTGATCCCGGCGCGCGGCTACAAGCTCGAGCTGATCCCGCCCGTCCCGCTGCCGCGGAAGCCCTCCGGGGACCTGCTGCGGCTGCCGTCGAAGATCAAGGGCGCGGTGTCCCGGGTGCGGGAGGTGCTCGGCCAGGTCGAGGCGGACGTCGTCGTCGGCTTCGGCGGGTATGTCGCGCTGCCCGCCTACCTCGGCGCCCGCGGCCGGGTGCCGATCGTCGTGCACGAGGCCAACGCGCGCGCCGGGCTGGCGAACAAGGTCGGCGCCCGGTTCGCGGCCGCCGTCGTCGCCGCGGTGCCCGGGAGCGGGCTGCCGGACGCGCAGGTGGTCGGCATCCCGCTGCGCCACGCCGTCACGTCGCTGGACCGCACGGCGCTGCGCCCCGAGGCCCGCGCGAGGTTCGGCCTGCCGCCGAGCGCGCCGGTCCTGCTCGTCTTCGGCGGGTCACAGGGCGCGCGCTCGCTGAACTCCGCGGTCGCGCAGGCCCTGCCGGGCCTGGTGCACCACGGGATCGCGGTCCTGCACGCCCACGGGCCCACCGGCACGCCCGCGGCCGCCGCGCCCGGGTACGTCCCGGTGCCCTACATCGAGGACATGCACCTCGCCTACGCCGCCGCGGACGCGGTGCTGTGCCGCTCGGGGGCCATGACCGTCGCCGAGGTCTCCGCCGTCGGGCTGCCGGCGGTGTACGTGCCGCTGCCGCACGGCAACGGGGAGCAGGCGCTCAACGCCCAGCCGGTCGTCGACGCGGGGGGCGGCACCATGGTCGCGGACGCGGACCTCACCGGGGACCGGATCCTCGCCGAGCTGGTGCCGTGGTTCGCCGATCCCCGCCGGCTCGGCCGGATGGGCGCCGCGGCGCGCGGGTCGGGGCACGCCGGGGCCGACGAGGCACTGGCGGACATCGTGTTCGGGGTGGTCGGGAGATGACGATGAGCGACACGGACGGCCTCGGGAAACACGTCCACCTCGTCGGGATCGGCGGGGCCGGGATGAGCGGGATCGCCCGCATCCTGCTGGCGCGCGGCGTCGCCGTCTCAGGGTCGGACGCCAAGGACTCCCGCACCGTGCTCGCCCTGCGCGCCCTCGGCGCCGTCATCGAGGTCGGGCACGCCGCGGCGAACCTGGACCTGCTCGGCGGGCCGCCCACGGTCGTGGTGTCGACGGCGATCCGCGAGTCGAACCCGGAGCTGGCCGCGGCCCGCGAGCGCGGCCTCACCGTCGTGCACCGGGCCGAGGCGCTCGCGGCGCTGACGGACGGCCGCAGGGTCGCCGCGATCGCGGGCACCCACGGCAAGACCTCCACCACCTCGATGCTCACCGTCGGCCTGCAGCACTGCGGCCTGGACCCGTCGTTCGCGATCGGCGGGGACCTCACCGCCAGCGGCTCCGGCGCGCACCACGGCGCGGGCGAGGCGTTCGTCGTCGAGGCGGACGAGAGCGACGGGTCGTTCACCGCGTTCGCGCCGTCCGTCGCCGTCGTCACCAACGTGGAGCCGGACCACCTGGACCACCACGGAGACGAGGCGACCTACCGCGCCGTGTTCGAGGCCTTCATCGGCCGGATCACCCCCGGTGGCGTGCTCGTGACCTGCGCGGACGATCCCGGGGCCGAGGAGCTCGCCCGGTCCGCGGAGGCCCGCGGGATCACCGTGCGCCGCTACGGCCGCAGCGCCACCGGCGGGTCGGACGTCGTGCTGCTGGACTTCCGGCCGGAGGGCAGCGGCTCCCTTGCGCGGGCCCGGCACCGCGGCGTCGAACTGCCGGTGCGGCTCGCCGTCCCCGGCGAGCACATGGCCCTCAACGCGCTGGCCGCGCTGCTGGCGGGGATCGAGCTCGGTGCCCCGGTGGACGGGATGCTGGCGGGCCTGGCCGCGTTCGACGGCGTCCAGCGCCGCTTCGAGTACAAGGGTCGGGCCGGCGGCGTCGCGGTCTACGACGACTACGCCCACCACCCCACCGAGGTCGCGGCCACGCTGCGGGCGGCCCGCGAGGTGTTCGGCGTCGAGCAGGGCCGCCGCGGCCGGGTGCTCGTCGCGTTCCAGCCGCACCTCTACTCCCGCACGCGCACCTTCGCGAGCGCCTTCGGCGAGGCCCTGGCCCTGGCGGACGAGGTCGTGGTGCTGGACGTCTACGGCGCCCGCGAGGACCCCGAACCCGGCGTGACCGGCAAGCTCGTCGCGGACCACGTCCGGCTCCCGGCCGAGCGCGTGCACTTCGTGCCGGGCTGGTCGGACGTCCCGCGCGTGCTGGCCGGGCTGGCCCGCCCGGGTGACCTGGTGCTCACCATGGGCGCGGGCGACGTGACGGTGCTCGGGCCGGAGGTCCTGCTCGAGCTGGAACGGGCGGGCGGGACGGCGTGACCAGGCCCGTGGACCGGCGGTCGGGGTCCCGCGGGACGCCGGCGCGGTCCGCGGCCCCCGCCGGCCGGCGGAAGGCGCGGGACGGGGCCCGGAAGGGTGCCGAGGCCGCGTCGCCGACGGCGGCGGAACGGGCGAAACGGGCTCGCGTCGAGAAGATCGCGCGCGAGCGTGCGGCCGCCGCCGCCCTCCCGGCGTCGGCGACCTCCGCCGCGGCGGTGACCGCGGCCCGGATCCGGCTCCGCCGGATGACGGCCGCACTCATCGCGATCGTCGTGCTGCTCGGGGCCCTCGCCGCGGGCGGCTGGGCGCTGCTCTACCGGGCGGGGCTCGCGGACGTCGAGGGGGTCGAGGTCACGGGCGTCCTGCCCGCCGGCGTCCAGCAGGTCACGGACGCCGCCGCCGTCGAGACCGGGGTTCCGCTCGCGTCGGTGGACACCGCCGCCGTGGCGCACCGGGTGGCGCAGCTGCCGGACGTCGCGTCCGTGGAGGTCAGCCGGAACTGGCCGCACACCGTCGGGATCGCGGTCACCGAACGGGTGGCGGTCGCGCTGGCACAGACCCCGAAGGGCCTCACGCTCGTCGACGCCACCGGGGTCCCCTACCGCCAGGCCCCCGCCGTGCCGCCGGCGTTGCCGCGGCTCACCTTCGGCGCCGTGGGCCCGGACGACGAGTCCACCCGCTCCGCCCTCGCCGTGCTGGCCGCGCTGCCGGAACAGCTGCGCGCACAGGTCCTCACCGTGGGCGTCACGGCGGGGGTCAACGGGGAGGACCCGACCGTGCAGCTCGGGCTCACCGAGGACCGGCGGGTCAGGTGGGGCACGGCGGACGACGGGGCCCGCAAGTCCGCGGTCCTCGTGCCGTTGCTGACCGAGTCCGGGTCCGTCTACGACGTCGCCAGCCCCGAGCTGCCGACCGTCCAGCGCTGACGCGGCGTTACTCACCCTCCGTCCGTCACCGGTCACCCAGCGGTCACACCGGGAGGGGTCGCGTCGAGGAACACCCGGTCGGGCTGTTGCCTACGTGCGGCGCGCCTGCTGGACCATGGTGGACGCGGGACCTAGCGTTCGACCCGTACGGCCCGGGCAGACCGGAGCTGATTCGAGACCGGAACCCGAGCGAGACGGAAGGTGCCCCCCATGACGCCCCCGCACAACTACCTGGCCGTGATCAAGGTCGTCGGCATCGGTGGCGGCGGCGTGAACGCCGTCAACCGGATGATCGAGGTCGGCCTCAAGGGGGTCGAGTTCATCGCGGTGAACACCGACGCCCAGGCCCTGCTCATGTCGGACGCCGACGTCAAGCTGGACATCGGACGCGAGCTCACCCGGGGCCTCGGCGCCGGGGCGAACCCGGACGTCGGGCGCAAGGCCGCCGAGGACCACCGCGAGGAGATCGAGGAGGTCCTCAAGGGGGCCGACATGGTCTTCGTGACCGCGGGCGAGGGCGGTGGCACCGGGACCGGTGGCGCGCCGGTCGTCGCCTCCATCGCGCGCAAGCTCGGCGCGCTCACCATCGGTGTCGTCACGCGGCCGTTCACGTTCGAGGGCCGCCGGCGCGCCGGCCAGGCCGAGGACGGGATCACCGGCCTGCGCAACGAGTGCGACACGTTGATAGTGATTCCGAACGATCGCCTCCTGCAGCTCGGTGACGTCGGCGTGTCCCTGATGGACGCGTTCCGCTCGGCGGACGAGGTCCTCCTCTCCGGTGTCCAGGGCATCACGAACCTGATCACCACCCCGGGCCTGATCAACCTCGACTTCGCGGACGTCAAGTCCGTCATGTCGGGGGCGGGCAGCGCGCTGATGGGGATCGGCAGTGCCCGTGGTGAGGGCCGGGCCGTCCAGGCGGCCGGCAAGGCGATCAACTCACCCCTCCTCGAGGCGTCCATGGACGGCGCGCAGGGCGTCCTGCTGTCGATCGCGGGCGGCTCGGACCTCGGCCTGTTCGAGATCAACGAGGCCGCGTCGCTGGTCCAGGAGGCCGCGCACCCCGAGGCCAACATCATCTTCGGCACCGTGATCGACGACTCGCTCGGCGACGAGGTCCGGATCACGGTGATCGCCGCCGGGTTCGAGGGCGGGACACCGACGCACAAGAAGCTGGAGCCCGCGGCCTTCCGGTCGGGGGAGTCGACGGACGGCTCGTCGGGCGTCCGGTCGTCCCCGCAGCCCTCGTCGAACGGCTCCGGGAGCAACGGGACCGGCGCGTACTCCGCGTCCGGCGCCGCCCCGGCGGCGCCGCAGCAGGCGACGACGCAGTACGCGGCGCCGGCCCCGCAGCCGCAGGCCCCGCAGTACTCGTCGCAGCCGGCCCCGCAGGCCCCGAGCCCGCAGCCGCACCCGCAGTCGCCGAACCAGAGCGGGACCCTGCCGCCCGCCGCCCCGGTCGCGTCGAGCGGGAGCTACTCGCCCCCGGCCCCGCGCGTCCCGGAGACGACGCAGGACGGCGCCGGCGCGCAGGCCTCGCGGGGCCTCGGTGAGGCCGCCGCCCCGCAGGCGGGCCTCGGGTCGTCCGCCGGCTACTCGTCGTCCTCGGCACCGGCCGCGGCGAAGCCGGTCGAGGACCTCGACGACGACGTCGACGTGCCGCCGTTCATGCGTCGGTGAGCGAGTCAACCCCCTCCGCTCCGGCGACCGGGGCGCGCATCCGCCGGGTGGTCACCACCCGCGCGGGCGGGCGCTCGACAGGGCACTTCCGCTCCTTCAACCTGTCCCGCTCCGTCGGCGACGACCCCGGCGCGGTCCGGCTCAACCGGGGCCGGCTCGTCGTGGAGCTGGGGTTGAAGGGCGCCGTCTTCCTGAACCAGGTCCACGGCACCCGGGTCGCGACGGTCGAGACGCCGCCCCGCCCGGACGCGCCTGACATCCCCAACACCGACGCGGTCGTCACCGCGACGCCGGGCCTCGGGCTCGTCGTCCTCGCGGCGGACTGCGTGCCGGTCCTGCTCGGTGATCCGGTCGCCGGGGTCGTCGGCGCGGCCCACGCGGGACGGGTCGGGGCCGCCGCGGGCGTCGTGCCCGCCGCCGTCGAGGCGATGGAGGCGCTCGGCGCGCAGCGCGACCACATCGAGGTCCTCCTCGGCCCGGCCGTCTGCGGGCTCTGCTACGAGGTCCCGGCCGCGATGCGCACCGAGGTGGACCGGCAACTGCCCGGCAGCGCGTCCCGGACCCGCAACGGCAACCCCGGCCTCGACCTCCGGGCGGGCCTCATCCGTCAGCTCCTCGGGCTCGGCGTCACCAGGATCGCCGGGGACCCGCGCTGCACGATGGAGGACCGGAACCTCTACAGCCACCGCCGCGAGGGCAAGACCGGCCGCCTCGGCGGGGTCGTCTGGCTCGACCGCGGCTGACGCCGCCCGTGCGCGGACGACCCTGCCGGGTCAAGGATTTCCGCGCACGACCGTAGGGTCGTCGCGTGCAGGTGGAGAACGTGAGTGACGAGCGGCGGGCGGACCTCCGACGCCGGCTGACGGACGTGCGGGCCCGGATCGCCGAGGCGTGCGCCGCGGCCGGGCGGGACCCGGCGGAGGTCGCGCTCCTCGCCGTGACCAAGACCATCCCGGCCGCGGACGTCGCGACGCTGATCGACCTCGGGCTCGACGCGTTCGGCGAGAACCGCGCCCAGGAGGCGTCGGCGAAGGTGGCGGCGGTCGCCGGGCTCCGGCCGGAGGCCCAGCCGCGCTGGCATTTCGTCGGCAACCTCCAGCGGAACAAGGCACGTGTGGTGGTCCCGTGGGTGACGCGGCTGGAGACGGTCGACTCGGCCCGGTTGGCGAACGCGGTGGACGCCGCGACCCGCAAGGCGCACGACGACGGCAGCCGCGCCGAGCCGGTCCTGCCGGTCCTGATCCAGTACAGCGTGGACGGTGACCCGGCCCGCGGGGGAGTGGCCGACGACGGGCTGCTGGAGCTCGCGTCGCACGTCGCGGGTCTGCCAGGGCTCGATCTGCGGGGCCTGATGGCCGTGGCCCCGCTGGGATCCGAGCCGGACCGGGCGTTCGCCGCGATCGCCGCCGCGGCCGCCCGGCTGCGCGCCGAGCACCCCGGGGCCCGCGCAGCTCGGCCGGGATGAGCGGTGACCTGGACGTCGCGATCCGTCACGGATCGACGGTGGTGCGTGTCGGAACGGCCCTTGTGGGGGAGCGGGCGTTAACCTCGCGGTGATCGCCTACGCGGGGGCTGCAGCGGGGGTGAGGCGTCGACGAGGGGAGCGCGCGATGGGCGCGATGTACCGGCTCAAGGCCTACTTCGGCATGGTTCCCGCCGAGGAGATGGACTACGCCGAGGACCCCGAGGCGTTCCCGGAGCCCCGCCGTTCCCGCCGGGACGACCGTTGGGCCGATCCGGACGACCGCTACGGCGACTACGACGAGTACGGAAGCGGCCGGACGGAGTCCCCCGAGGACGTCGACGGCCGTTTCGGCACGGACTGGAGCCGCCGGTCGGCGCGCGAGCCCGTCCGGTCGGCGCGGGACCGGGAGCCCGTCCGTGGCTCCGGAGGGATGTCCCTGCCCACCCCACCGGCGGTCCGTGGCGCCCTCGCGGTCGATCCGGACTCCGTCCGCGAGCCCGCGGCCCGGGAGGTCCTCCGGCCCGTCGAGCGGGTCCCCGCGGCGGCTCCGGTCCCCGAGCAGCGGGACCGCGGCGCGGCCGCCCTGGCGCGCATCACGACGTTGCAGCCGCGCAGCTACAACGAGGCCCGGACGATCGGCGAGCGCTACCGCGACGGCGTCCCGGTGATCATGAACCTGACCGAGCTGGACGACGCCGCGGCGAAGCGCCTGGTGGACTTCGCCGCAGGTCTGGCCTTCGCGCTGCGGGGTTCGATCGACAAGGTCACGAGCCGGGTGTTCCTTCTCACCCCGGCCGACGTGGAGGTCTCCGCGGACGACGCGCGGAAGCTCGCGGAGCGGGGCCTCTTCCGTCAGGATTGAGTCGTGCCGACCGTCGTGCTCTTCCTGGTCTATTACGTCCTCTTCTTCTTCTGGCTGCTGCTCGTGGGCCGGATCGTCGTCGAACTCGTGCGCTCGTTCGCGCGTCAGTGGGCGCCTGCCGGACACACCGCCGTGGCGCTCGAGGTCGTGTTCACCGTGACCGATCCTCCTGTCAAGTTGTTGCGGAGAGTGATTCCCGTCGTCCGCATCGGAGGCGTCGGACTGGACTTGTCGATTATGGTTCTACTGCTGGTGGTGTTCATACTGATGAGCATTGCCAGACCGGTGTGAGCCCCAGTCACCCGGTCTGCCGCCGAGGACTGCATGAGGTGATCCGATGCCGCTGACGCCCGCTGACGTCCACAACGTCGCGTTCAGCAAGCCCCCGATCGGTAAGCGGGGGTACAACGAGGACGAGGTAGATGCATTCCTCGACCTCGTCGAGGCCGAACTCGCGAGACTGATCGAGGAGAACGAGGACCTGCGCGAGCAGGTTTCCGAGCTCGAGCAACGCCTGGGCAACACCCAGGCCGACCTCGAGGAGGCCAGGTCGCGCCCGCAGGGTGGCGGCATGGGGGGCCAGAACGGGCCCCCGCCCACGCAGCAGATGCAGCGTGCGGTCGAGCCGCCCGCCCCGCAGCGCCCGGAGCCGCAGCGCATGGCGCCCGCGCCGGCGATGGCGGACTCCGAGCCCGGAGGTGGCGACCACCACGTCCAGGCCGCGAAGGTCCTGGGCCTGGCCCAGGAGATGGCCGACCGGCTCACCGCCGAGGCCAAGAACGAGGCGGACTCGATGCTGGCGGATGCCCGCACCAAGTCCGAGCAGCTGCTCTCCGACGCCCGCACCAAGTCGGACGGCCTGGTCAACGACGCACGCTCGCGTGCCGAGACCATGCTGAACGACGCCCGCACCCGGGCGGAGACGCTCGAGCGGCAGTCGCGGGAGAAGGCGGCGACGCTGGTCGGCGACGCCGAGCGCAAGCAGACCGAGGTCATCGGTGCCATCCAGCGGGACAAGTCCGTGCTGGAGAAGAAGATCGATGAGCTCCGGACCTTCGAGCGCGAGTACCGCACCCGGCTCAAGACGTACCTGGAGTCCCAGCTCCGGGACCTCGAGGGTCGTGGTTCGGCCGCTCCGTCCGACGCCGGCCGGTCCGGCACGAACGGTGGCTACGCGGCCTCCGGCTACGGCCAGCGCGCCGAAGCCGGCAGCTGAGTCCGCAGACAGTCAGATCGACGCGGGCGGGCGGTCATGCTGTCACCACGGCGTGCCGCACCGCCGCACACGGAGTGAATCGTGCTGCTGCTGGTTCTGATCCTCGTCCTGATCGCCTTCGGGCTGCTGGTCGTCGCGCTGCTCTCGGGCAGCGTGATCTGGGCCTGGGTGTCGGTGGCCGTGAGTGTCGCGGCCGCCGTGTCCCTGCTCGTCGACTGGTGGCACCGGCGTTCGGCGGTCAAGGCCGGTTCGGAGACCGGCGCGGCCACGGCCGCACCGCAGGCCGTCCGGGCCCCGTCCACGCCGCCGCCCGGCTCGCCGCCGGTCGGCAGGGCTCCTGCGGACTACTACGAGCCGGTCACCGAGGTCCTCCCGACGGTTCCGGCCGCGGGCAGGCCGCCGGCGCCCGACGAGGCCGCAACCCCCGAGGCCGCGGTCGCGGGTTCCGCGGACGGGGCGGACACGTCCTCCCCGGCCCGGGGCTCGTCGGTGTTCGCCACCGGTGCGGACAGCGAGGCGACGACCGTGATGCCGGTCGTACAACCGCCCGGCTCAGTGGGCCCACCGTCCGGCGCTGCCACGGGTGACGCTCGGACGAGTGAATCTTCGTCACGAGGCGTGACCGACGTGCCGTCCAACAGCGACACACCGAAGACACCTGCGGGTGGGCCCGAGGAGCCTCCCACGGGTGCCCCGGCCGCCTCGGACCCCACCTCGGAAGCCTCCGCGGCGGACGAGGACGACGACGCCGAGCGCGGAACCTCCGGAGGCAAGGTCGCCGGGGTCGCCGCCGGTGCCGTCGCGGCGGGCGCGGCCCTCGCGCCCGCGGCGAGGAAGGCCGACGAGAAGTCGGAACCGGCGGAGCCCGACGGCGTGCCCACGGCCGCCGGCACGGGTGCGGACGCGCCCGAGGCGGCAGGCTCTCCGGCGGACCCCGCGCGCGACCCTCGGAGGGACAGCCTCGCCACGGACGCGAAGGGCGCGGCCCCGGACACCACGGTGCCCGGCTCGTCGAGCCCGGACCGTCCGGCCGCCGGAACCCCGGCGGACGAAGAGGCCGCGACGACCGCGGCCGCCGCCGCGAACCGTGCGTCGCTGGGCGGCGCGGACCTGTTCGCCAGCTTCTCCGACGGCGCCAAGGGCCGCGGCACCGCCGAGGGCCGGACGCCCGTCGAGGAGCCGGCTAGCGCCGCGGACGCGCCCGCCGGCCGTCCCACGGAGGACAGCCCCACCGCCGCGCCCGCGGACATCGACGGCCCGACCGTCACGACCCGGGCCGCGGGACCGGAGGGCCGGACCGCACCGGGCACCCCTTCGGGCGGCCAGACCCGCCCGCCTGCAGGCCAGGCCACCGCGGACCAGGGCCCACGCGGCCAGGTCCCGCCCGGCCAGGTCGTGCGGACCCCCGCCGGTCAGAACGGTCCGGGGCAGAACGCCCCGGGTCAGAACGGTCCGGGACACGGTCCCGCCGGTCAGGCTCCCGCAGGTCAGGGCGGGCCGGCTCAGGAGGGGCGCGGCCCTCGTGGCGGCGCACAGGAGGGCAACGGCGTCCACGGCGGGCCGCAGGGCGGCATGCTGCCCCCGGCCGGACCGGACGGCGAGGCCCCCGAGGAGCCCCGGAACGCGGAGGCGGCGGCCCTGGTCGCGGAACTCCCGGACGAGGTCCTCGTCATCGACGAACAGCCCCGCTACCACCTGGCGGGCTGCCGCTCCCTGCCCGGACGGCCGGTCATCCCGATCCCCGCCCGGGAGGCCGTCGAGCTCGGCTTCACCCCGTGCGGATGGTGCACCCCGGACCGGATGCTGGCCCGCCGGCACTCGGCCGAGGTCCGCTGAGCGGACCGCCGCAGGCGGCGGTGCGGGGCCACCGGAATAACCGGTCGCGGCCCCGCGCTAACATCAGCAGGTAGTCCACGCATCACCACAGGCACCGATCCGGCCATCACCGGGGAGCCTCCGGAAGAAACCCCTGTCCAGGCCGGGGGAGTAGAACCGGACGGGATCGGCCCGTCACAGCCGTCGTCGAGAGGCCTGGAGCAGCAGTTCCCGGCAAGCGGGGTGGTACCGCGGCGAGATCCGTCTCGTCGTCCCCGTGCAGGCATGAGCACCCTCCGCCGCACGAGGAGCACCACCGTCATGAGCGAGAGCTATCCGGCCGTCCCGGCGCACCCGTCGTTCCCGGCACTCGAGCGCGAGGTCCTGGACTTCTGGCAGGCCGACGACACGTTCGTCGCGTCCGTGGAGTCCCGGCCGGCCGGCGAGAACGGCGCCAACGAGTTCGTCTTCTACGACGGACCGCCCTTCGCCAACGGCCTCCCGCACTACGGCCACCTGCTCACCGGCTACGTCAAGGACGTCGTCCCGCGCTACCGGACGATGCGCGGGCAGCGGGTCGAGCGCCGGTTCGGCTGGGACACCCACGGCCTCCCCGCCGAGGTCGAGGCGGAACGCCAGCTCGGGATCACGCACAAGTCCGAGATCGAGGAGATGGGCGTCGCCGCGTTCAACGAGGCGTGCCGCACCTCCGTGCTGCGCTACACCGGCGAGTGGCGGGAGTACGTCACCCGCCAGGCCCGCTGGGTGGACTTCGACCACGACTACAAGACGCTCGACCTGGACTACATGGAAAGCGTCATGTGGGCCTTCAAGACGCTGTGGGACCAGGGCCTCGTCTACTCGGGCTTCCGGGTGCTCTGGTACTGCTGGCGCTGCGAGACCCCGCTGTCGGCCACCGAGACCAAGATGGACGACGTCTACCGGGACCGCCAGGACCCGGCCGTCACCGTCGGCCTGCGCCTCGCCGCGGAGGACCCGGAGCTGAACGACGCCCTCGCCCTGGTCTGGACGACGACGCCGTGGACGCTCCCGTCCAACCTCGCCGTCGCGGTGAACCCGGACGTCGACTACGTGCTGCTCGCCGCCAACGGAGAGAAGTACGTGATCGCGGCCGCCCGCGTCGCCGCCTACGCCCGTGAGCTGGGGGAGGAGCCGGAGGTCCTGCGGCACTACACCGGCCGCGAGCTCCTCGGCACCAGCTACACCCCGCCGTTCGACTTCTTCGTCGGCCGGAAGAACGCGCACGTCGTGCTCGAGGCGGACTACGTCACCACCGAGGACGGCACCGGCCTGGTGCACATCGCGCCGGCGTTCGGTGAGGAGGACAAGGCCGTCACGGACGCGGCGGGCATCGAGGCCGTCGTGCCCGTGGACTCGCGCGGCGAGTTCACCGTCGAGGTGCCGCCCTACGCCGGGCAGCAGGTCTTCGACGCCAACCCGAAGATCATCCGTGACCTCCGTGACGGGTCGCCGCACGTGCAGGGCGTTCTGCTGCGGCACGAGACCTACGACCACCCGTACCCGCACTGCTGGCGATGCGGGAACGCGCTCATCCAGCGCGCCGTCGACTCGTGGTTCGTGCAGGTCACGGCGTTCCGGGACCGGATGGTCGAGCTCAACGAGCGGATCAACTGGGTGCCCGCGCACATCAAGCACGGCCAGTTCGGCAAGTGGCTGGAGGGTGCCCGGGACTGGGGCATCTCCCGCAACCGGTACTGGGGCAGCCCGATCCCGGTGTGGCAGTCCGACGACCCGCGCTACCCGCGGACGGACGTCTACGGCTCGCTCGACGAGCTCGAGCGGGACTTCGGCGTGCGCCCGACGGACCTGCACCGGCCCTACGTCGACGACCTCACCCGTCCGAACCCGGACGACCCGACCGGGAAGTCGACCATGCGCCGGGTGCCCGAGGTGCTGGACTGCTGGTTCGAGTCCGGCTCCATGCCCTTCGCCCAGGTGCACTACCCGTTCGAGAACGCGGACTGGTTCGACCACCACTACCCGGGCGACTACATCGTCGAGTACAACGGCCAGACCCGCGGCTGGTTCTACACGCTGCACGTGCTGGCCACGGCCCTGTTCGACCGCCCGGCGTTCGAGAACGTGTCGGCCCACGGGATCGTGCTCGGGGACGACGGCCAGAAGATGTCGAAGTCGCTGCGCAACTACCCGGACGTCAACGAGGTCTTCGACCGCGACGGGTCGGACGCCATGCGGTGGTTCCTCATGGCGAGCCCGATCCTGCGCGGCGGGAACCTGGTCGTCACCGAGCAGGGCATCCGCGAGGGTGTCCGGCAGGCGATCCTGCCGCTGTGGAACACCTGGTACTTCCTGTCGCTCTACGCGGGGGCGGCCGGGCGCAAGGGCATCACGCGGACCGACTCGCCCCACGTGCTGGACCGGTACGTGCTGGCCAAGACCGCCGCGCTCGTCGACGGGGTGACCGCCGCGATGGAGGTCTACGACATCGCGGGCGCCTGCGAGCAGATCCGGGACCACGCGGAGGTGCTCACCAACTGGTACGTGCGCCGCTCGCGGGACCGCTTCTGGGACGGGGACGTCGACGCCGTCGACACGCTGCACACCGTGCTGGAGGTGACCGCGCGCGTCGCCGCGCCGCTGCTGCCGCTGACCATGGAGGTCATCTGGAAGGGACTCACCGGCGGTCGTTCCGTGCACCTCGCGGACTGGCCCGCCCGGGACGAGCTCCCGCACGACGATGCCCTGGTCGCGGCCATGGACCAGGTGCGCCAGGTCGCGTCGTCCGCGCTGTCCCTGCGCAAGGCGCGCAAGCTGCGCGTCCGGCTGCCGCTGGCCCGGCTGACCGTCGCGTCCGCGGACGCCGCGGTGCTCGAGCCGTTCGCGGACATCCTGCGGGACGAGGTGAACGTCCGCGAGGTCGTCCTGACCGACGACGTCGCGAGCCACGGCCGGTTCGAGGTCGCCGTCAACGCCAGGGCCTGCGGTCCGCGGCTCGGCGGGGACACGCAGAAGGTGATCAGGGCGGTGAAGGCCGGTGACTGGACGTCGAACCCGGACGGGACGGTGACCGCGGGCGGCATCCAGCTGCTCGAGGGCGAGTTCACCGAGAAGCTGGTGTCCGCGGACCCGGCCTCGACCAGCGCGCTGCCGGGCAATACAGGCCTGGTCGTCCTGGACACCGAGGTCACGCCGGAGCTGGCGGCCGAGGGCACGGCGCGCGACGTCGTCCGCGCGGTGCAGCAGGCCCGCCGGGACGCCGGCCTGGACGTCTCGGACCGGATCGACCTGGTCCTCGACGGCCCGGAGCCGGTGCTCGAGGCCGTCCGGACGCACGAGAAGTTCGTGTCCGGCGAGGTCCTGGCGACGTCGGTGTCCTACGCGGCCGTCCCGGAGCCGACCTCCACCGGTTCGGTCACGGCCCCGGACTCGGCTGCCGCGGAGGTCAGGGTCCACGTCACCCGCACCTGACACCCGCGAGTCGCGCTCCCAGACCGGGCGAGTCGCGCTCTGGGACCGGGCGAGTCGCGTTCCCAGCCCGGGCGAGTCGCGCTCTGGGACCGGGCGAGTCGCGGTCTCAGACCGGGCGAGTCGCGTTCCCAGCCCGGGCGAGTCGGGGCCTGGGACCGGCCGGGCGAGTCGCGGTCCGGGACCGGCGAGCCGGCTCTGCCGGGCGCGAGTCGGGAGAGGACAGTGTGAGTCGTGGGCTCGCGAGGTGTCGCTCGTCTCCCGACCCGCCGAGCTTCTGAGGGAGGACCGATGGGCGGTGCCGCGGAGCGGTGGGCCGAGCTGCAGGAGGGGCGGGCCGTCCCGCCGGAGATCCTCGCGCAGGTTCCGGCGAGCCCCTGGGTGCACGATCCGCAGGACTTCACAGCGCCCGACGTCCCGTCCGACACTCCGTCGCGGGACGCCGGCCTGGCGCTCCTCGGCGCTGCCGGGAGCGTCCTCGACGTCGGCTGCGGCGGCGGGGACGCGGCGTTCGCCCTGGTCGGCCCGTTGACCGACGCGACCGGGGCGGACCAGCAACAGGACATGCTCGACCTGTTCGCCGCCGGCGCCCGGGCCCGCGGCGTCCCCTTCCGGACGGTCCTCGGGCGCTGGCCGGACGCCGCCCCCGACGCCGGGAGCGCGGACCTCGTCACGTGCCATCACGTGCTGCACAATGTCGTCGATTTGCCCCCGTTCGTCGCCGCGCTCACCGCCGCGGCCCGGCGCGGCGTCGTCGTGGAGATGATGGCCGAGCATCCGATGGCCTGGCTGGATCCGTTGTGGGTGCGCTTCCACGGCCTGCACCGGCCGCCGTCCGCCACGACGGAGGACGCCGTGGCGGTCCTCCGCGAACTCGGGCTCGAGCCCGAGGTGACACGGTGGGAGCGGAGCCGGCGGCTGCCGCACGACCCGGCGTGGGTGGCACGGCGGCTGTGCCTGCCCGTCGCCCGGGCCGACGAGGTGGCGACGGCCCTGGCGGAGATCCCGGCGCGGACCAGGACCGCCGCGACGCTCGTCTGGCGGTCCTGACCCGCACAGCGCTCCGGACCCCCTCCGGCCCGACTCGCGGGGTTCCAGGGCGCGACTCGCGGGGTCCCAGATCGCGACTCGCCGGGTTGTGGGGCGGCGCTGCTGCGGGCGGCGGGCGCGGCCCTGCCCGACCTCGTTGTCGCCGACGTGCGGATGCCGGCGGCCGGCCGACTCTTCCAACCCGGCGAAAGTGCTTCCGACCTGCGCCGATAGGATTGCGTAGGGGGTGCGGATGAGTCTGGAGGTTGTGCTCGGCGCGGTCGCCGGGGTGGTGCTGCTCGGCGTCATCGCGGTCCGGGTGTCCGTCCGCCTCGGCCTGCCCTCGCTCCTGCTCTACCTCGCCATCGGCATGCTGCTCGGCGAGGCCGTCCTCGGCCTGCAGTTCTCCGACGCCCGGCTCACCGAGAACATCGGGATCGCCGCGCTCGTCCTGATCCTGATCGAGGGCGGCATGACCACCCGGTGGGAGACGGTCCGCCCGGCGCTGGGCATCGGCATCGGCCTCTCGACGATCTCCGTCGCCGTCAGCATCGGGGTGGCCGGCACCGCGCTGCACTACCTCCTCGGCCTGGACTGGCGGGTCGCGTTCCTCTGGGGCGCGGTCCTCTCGTCCACGGACGCGGCGGCGGTGTTCAGCGTGCTCCGCGGCGTCGGCGTCTCCCCACGGCTCGCCGGGGCCCTCGAGCTCGAGTCCGGTATGAACGACGCCCCGGTGGTCCTGGCCGTCATCCTGCTCGCGTCCACCGAGGCGATCACCTGGGTGACGCCGGCGCTCGTGGTCTACGAGCTGCTGGCCGGCGGGCTCATCGGGCTCGCCCTGGGTTTCGGCGGCGCCTGGGCGCTCCGGCGGGCGGCGCTGCCGTCGACCGGCCTGTACCCGCTGGCCACGATGGCCGTCTGCGTGCTCGCGTTCGCCGGCGGGCAGCTGCTGCACGCGTCCGGGCTGCTCGCCACCTACGTCGCCGCGCTGGTCCTCGGCAACTCGCGGCTCCCGCACCGCGGTGGCGTCGTGTCGTTCGCCGAGGGCACCGGCTGGCTCGCCCAGATCGGCCTGTTCGTCCTGCTAGGCCTCTACTCCAGCCCCGCCCGGCTGGTCGACGCGCTGGTCCCGGCGCTGATCTGTGCGGGCGTCCTGCTGGTGCTGGCCCGGCCGCTGTCCGTCGTCGCGGCGGCCCTGCCGTTCCGGCTGCCGTGGCGGGAGCAGGCTTTCCTGTCCTGGTCCGGGCTGCGCGGCGCGGTGCCCATCGTGCTCGCGCTGATCGCGCTGGTCGAGGGCGCACCCGGTGGCGAGCGGCTGGTCGACGTCGTGTTCGTCCTCGTCGTCTTCCTGACGCTGCTGCAGGGCACCACACTGCCCTGGGTGGCCCGGTTCCTCGGCGTGGCGAAGGGCAGCGAGCCGCAGGAGATCGGCGTCGACGCCGCCCCGCTCGACGAGCTCGACGCCAGCCTGCTCCAGGTCCGGATCCCGGTCGGGTCGAAGCTGCAGGGGGTCTACCTGCGCGAGCTACGGCTGCCCAGCGGAGCCATGGTCAGCCTGGTGGTCCGGGACGAGGCCGCCTTCACCCCGGACGGGGAGACGCGGCTGCGCGAGCGGGACCAGCTGCTCATCGTCGCCACGGCGTCCTCGCGCGCCCGGGCCGAGGAACGGCTCCGCGCCGTCGACCGCGGGGGTGCGCTGGTCCGCTGGAGGGACACGTCCGGCGGAGGCCGGCCGGACAGCTCGGACCCGGACCCGAAGGCCCGGCGGCCGGGCACCCCGGGCGCGCCCGCATAATCGTGGGGTGACCGCCGAGCCCGACACAGCCCCCGATCTCCCGCCGAAGAGGGTGCTGCTGCTCGCCGTCGTCGCGGTCGCGATCCTCGGGCTCGACATCCTCACCAAGACCCTGTCCGTCGCCGAGCTGGAGGGCCGCCCGCCGGTCGAGCTCCTCGGCGGTGCCGTCTACCTGGTCCTCGTGCGCAACCCGGGCGCCGCGTTCTCGCTGGCCACGGGCTACACCTGGGTGCTCACGCTGATCGCCGTCGCGGTCGTCGTGGTGATCGTCCGGATCTCCCGCAAGCTCCGTTCGACCGGCTGGGCGCTCGCCCTCGGGCTGGTCCTCGGCGGCGCGCTGGGCAACCTCACGGACCGGCTGTTCCGCGCGCCCGGCCCCCTGCAGGGCCACGTGGTCGACGTCGTGTCGCTCTTCGCGCCGGACGGCTCGGTCTGGCCGGTGTTCAACCTGGCGGACTCCTCGATCGTCTGCGGCGGGATCCTGCTCGTGCTGATGGCCCTGCTCGGGCGCGAGCTCGACGGCACGAAGACCACCAAGGAAGAAGCCGTCCCCAGTGAGTGACCTCCGCCAGCTCCCCGTGCCCGACGGCCTGGACGGCATGCGCGTCGACGCCGGCCTCGCCCGCCTGCTGGGCCTGTCCCGCACCGTCGTCGCGACCCTCGCCGAGGAGGGCCGGGTCGCCGTCGACGGCCAGGCCGCCGGCAAGTCGGACCGGCTCACCGCGGGCAGCTGGCTCGAGGTCGAGCTGCCGTCGCCGGACGTGCCGACGGCGATCTCGGCCCCGCCGGAGGTCGTCGCCGGTCTCACCGTCCTGTACGAGGACGACGACATCGTGGTCGTGGACAAGCCCGTCGGCGTCGCGGCGCACCCCAGCCCGGGCTGGACCGGGCCCACCGTCCTCGGCGGGCTGGCGGCCCTGGGCACCCGCGTCTCGACGTCCGGCTCGGCCGAACGCAAGGGCATCGTGCACCGCCTGGACGTCGGCACCACCGGGGTCATGGTCGTCGCGAAGTCCGAGCACGCGTACACCGTGCTGAAGCGGGCGTTCAAGGAGCGCACCGTCGAGAAGCGCTACCACGCGATCGTCCAGGGCCACCCGGACCCGACGAGCGGCACGATCGACGCCCCGATCGACCGGCACCCGAAGCACGACTACCGGTTCGCCGTCGTCGCGGACGGGAAGCCGAGCGTCACGCACTACGACACGATCGAGGCCTTCCGCGCCGCCAGCCTGCTGGACGTGCACCTGGAGACCGGCCGCACGCACCAGATCCGGGTGCACTTCTCCGCGCTGCGCCACCCGTGCGTCGGGGACATCACCTACGGCGCGGACCCGACGCTGGCCAAGCGGCTGCACCTCGGCCGGCAGTGGCTGCACGCCCGGCAGCTGGGGTTCCACCACCCGGCGGACGACCGGTGGGTCGAGTTCGTCAGCGAGTACCCGGCGGACCTCGAGCGAGCCCTCGGGCTGCTGCGGGACTGATGACCCGCAACCGGCGGCTCGCCGCCTACGTCGTCTGCGGCGTGATCCTCGTGCTCGTCGCGTTCTACGCCTCACGGCAGTACGGCGGGCCCGCGGGACCCGGGCCGTCGCCGGGTTCGGTGCGGCTCGGCCCGGACCCGGGGGAGGCGGTCGCGGACTACCGCGCCCGGCTCCCCGCGCAGCTGCCCCCGCCCGGCGCCTCCGCACCCGCGCTGGTGCAGCTCGACACCGAGGTCACCCCGGCCGCCGCGGCCGCGCTGGTCGGCGACGACCGCGTCCTGACGGCCGTGTTCCGGGTGCCGATCCCGCGCGTCCAGACCGCGCTGCGCTTCCAGACCGTCGACGCCGGGGTCCCGAACCCCGCCGCCCTCGACACGGCCCGGCAGCGCGCCGGGATCGCCGCCGGGGCGGACGCGGCGCGGCTCGGCGGGCGTCCCGCGGCCGTCGCCGCGGCCGAGGACGCGGCATACCGCGGGCCGTGCGCGTGCGTCGTCGCGCTCGTCGTGCAGACGGGCCGGGCGGCCCTCGAGGCGCTCGCCGCGGCCCGCGGGGTCCGGGCGGTCCAGGCCGCACCGGTGGGCACGACCCCGGCCGAGCTGGCCCTCGCCCCGCTGCTGCCGGAGCAGCGGGAGTCGGCCGTCCCGCTGCCGGACGACGGACCGGTCCCCGCCGCGCCCTGATCGTCGGACCGGGGGCTGACCCGCGGTCGACCCCGGGGTAACCCCCGGTCGGACTGGGTGGATCACCTGATTCTGCCGCGGCCCGTCCGCTGGGACGGTCGTCCCATGAGCCAGGAAGCCCCTTCACACAGGACAGCCGACCCGCTCCTCGTCGCGGGGGCCGGCGCCGCGGTTGCGGTGACGGCGGCCGGCGGGCTGCACCTGGCCGGCGCGCTCGCCACCCCGCGGATCGACCCCCTGGCCCTCACCGTCAGCGACTACGTCGCCCTGCCGGGCGGGTACGCGCTGCTGGCGGTCGCCGCCCTGGCGCTCGGCCTGGTCGGGATGGCCCTCGCGGCGGCCGCCCGGCGCGCCGCCCCGGCGGCCCGCGCCGTGCCGGTGCTGCTGCTCGGCTGGAGCGCCGCGCTGCTGCTGGTGGGTCTCTTCCCGACCAACCCGCCCGGCGTCCCGGCCGACCTCGCCGCGGGCGTGCACCGGTACGCCGGGGCCCTGGCCTTCGCCACCCTCCCGATCGCCGTATGGCTGCTCGGCCGTGCGCTCCGGAACGGGGCGCTGCGCGGGCTGGCCGTGACCGTCGGCGTGGCCGCGGGAGCGTTCCTGGTGGCGCACGTTCCGATCGTGCTGGCGATCGACATCGCCGGTTCACCCCGATTTCCGCTGCTGGGTGGGGTGGAGCGGGTTCTCTACGCCCTGGTGATCGTGTTGCTGCTCGTCACGGCCCGGGCGCTGCGGCGCACCGCCCCGGATCTCGTCGCGGTGCCCGAGGCCGACCCGGCGCTCGTGGGACGGTGCCCGGTCGGGGCCGGCGCTTCGGGGGCGGCGGCATGAGCCTCCTGCTCGCCGTCGTGCTCGCCGCCGCCGGCGCGGGATGCTTCGCCCTCGCCGCGGTGCTCCAGCACGGAGCGGTCCGGGTGCCCGGCTCCCGTCCCTCGCTCGATCTCGCCGGATTCCTGGACCTGCTCCGCCGCCCGTCCTGGCTGCTCGGCATCGGGCTCGCCGCCGGCGGGGCCGCGCTGCACGCCGTCGCGCTCGTCCTGGCGCCGGTGTCCGTCGTGCAGCCGATCGGGGTGCTCGCGGTCCCGATCGCGGTCCTGCTCGGTCTCCGCAACGGGGGCAGGCCGGCAGCGGCGGTTCTCATCGGGAGCGCGGCCTGCGTCGGGGGCGTCGCGCTGGTCGTCCGGTTCGCAGCCGCGGCAGACCCGGTCGAGGCCACCGGCGCGCTCCCGGGCCGGTCCCTGCTGATCGCCGGGGCGCTCGCGGCCACGGTCGTGCTCCTGCTCGCCGCGGTGGCCGCCCGGACCTCCGCACGGCTGCGCTGTCTCGCCTGTGCCGTGGGCGGCGCGGTCGCGTTCGGGCTGGTCGCCGCGACCGTCCGGGCCGTGTCCCGGCAGCTCGCGACGGGTGCCGCGGGGCCGTTCGACCAGGCCGTCCTCGTCGCCGCCGCCGGGGTCGTCGTGGCCCTGCTCACGGGCGGCTGGCTCGTCCAGCAGGCCTTCGCCTCCGGACCGCCGGCCGTGGTGGTCGCGGCGCTGACCGTCGTCGACCCGGTGGTGGCCGTCGCCCTCGGGACGGGTCTGCTCGGTGAGGGCGCCGGGCTCGGTACCGGCGCCGTGCTCGGCATGGCCGGCGGTGCACTCGTCGCCGCCGGCGGGGTCGCGCTCCTCGCCCGGCACCACCCCGATGCCGCCACCCGCACCCCGGCCCGTCCCGCCGACGACCGCGAGCCCGTGCTCGCCGGCCGCTCCTGACCTCTTCCATTCCCACCCCGAACCGTCCCGAGGAGAACCCCATGCGGATCATGATCGGTGCCGACACCTACCCGCCGGACGTGAACGGCGCCGCCCGCTTCGCCGAACGGCTGGCCACCGGGCTGGCCGAACGCGGGCACGAGGTGCACGTCGTCGCCCCGTCGCCCGAGGGCCCCGCCGGCTCCCGGGAGGTGGAGGGCGTGACCGTCCACCGGCTCCGCTCGCACCGCTACCCGCTGCAGGACTCGTTCCGGGTGTGCCTGCCCTGGCAGGCGCGGCCCGGGACCGCCGCCGTGCTCGGCGAGGTCGCCCCGGACGTCGTGCACGTGCAGGCCCACTTCTCGGTCGGCCGCGGGGTGGCGGTGGCCGCGGCCGAGGCCGGGCTCCCGCTCGTCGCGACCAACCACTTCATGCCGGAGAACCTCCTCGACCACTCCTTCCTGCCGTCCGTCCTGCACGGCCCGGCGTCCCGGTTCGCCTGGCGGGACCTGCGGAAGGTCTTCGGCCGCGCCGACGCCGTGACGGCCCCGACCCCGCGGGCGGTCGAGCTCCTGGCGCGCTCGACCGGCCTGACCGGCTCGGCCATCTCCTGCGGCATCGACGCCGACCGCTACGCCGGCGGCACCGAGGACGCGACGCCGACGATCCTGTTCGTCGGGCGTCTGGACCAGGAGAAGCGGGTCGACGAGCTGATCCGCGCGGTCGCGACGCTGCCGCCCGGCCTGCGCCTGGAGATCGTCGGCGACGGCAGCAAGCGGGCCGAGTGGACCGCGCTGGTGGACCGGCTCGGCATCGCCGACCGGGTCGTCTTCCACGGCTTCGTGGACGAGGCCGAGCTGGTCGCGGCCTACCGGCGCTGCGCGGTCTTCTGCATGCCGGGCGTCGCGGAGCTGCAGAGCCTGGTGACCCTGGAGGCGATGGCGGCGGGCAAGCCGGTCGTCGCCGCGGACGCGATGGCGCTGCCGCATCTCGTCCGCCCCGGCCGCAACGGCTGGCTCTACCCGCCCGGCGACATCGACGCGCTGGCCGCCTCCCTCGGCGCGCTGCTGCGCGACCGTGGCACCCGGGCCCGGATGGGCGCCACGAGCCGGGAGATCGTGGCGGGGCACGCCCTGCCCGCCACCCTGGACGCGTTCGAGGCCGTCTACACCCGCGTCCTCGCCCCGGCGGACACCCGCCTCACCGCGGCGGCCTGAGGCCCTCGACCCCGCACCGGCCCTCCACGCGCCGGCCCGGCACCACGCGCGGCTTGACGCGACGCGCGCCGTCCCCCACAGCACCTGCGCGGCTCACGGAACGACCGGTGGAGGCCCCCCGCCGACGCTCCGCGTGATCGCAGGAGCACCCGCAGTGAGGCCGGTCGAGCGGCCCGACACACCGCTCGCCCCGGTGAGCTGGGCGTTCGCCGACCACCCCCCGGGACACGAGGAAGTGTCGGTGCCCGGGGTTAGTCTTGGCCCTCCCCGGACCTCGCGAGCACCCGCCCCTTCCCCCGTCCGGCCGCACCGGCCGGCAAGGGGGAGCGGCACTCGCGGGGGGCGTCCGGGGGACCGCAACGCACCGTGCGAGAGCGCGTGAGAGGAGCCCGGAAGACATATGGCCTCGGCGAGCGGAACCAGCAAGGACGGCTTCGTCCATCTCCACACCCACACCGAGTTCTCGATGCTGGACGGTGCGGCGCGCCTGGACGACCTCTTCAAGGAGGCCGCCCGCATGGAGATGCCCGCGCTCGCCATGACGGACCACGGCAACGTCTACGGGGCCTACGAGTTCTGGAAGAAGGCCACCGCGGCCGGGGTCAAGCCGATCATCGGCATGGAGGGCTACCTCGCGCCGGGCTCCCGGCACGAGCGCAAGCGGGCCACCCTCGGCGGCCAGCAGGTCAGCGACAGCAACCCGGGTGAGATGTACACCCACATGACGCTGCTGGCCGAGAACAACGAGGGGATGCACAACCTCTTCCGGCTCTCCAGCCTCGCGAGCCTCGAGGGCTACTACTACAAGCCCCGCATGGACCGCGAGCTGCTGGAGACCTACGGCAAGGGGATCATCGCCACCACCGGCTGCCCGTCCGGCGAGGTGGCCCGCCTGCTGCAGCAGGACCGCTTCGACGACGCGTGCCAGGCCGCGAGCGACTACCGGGACATCTTCGGCAAGGACAACTTCTTCTGCGAGCTGATGGACCACGGGATCGAGATCGAGAAGCGGGTCCAGGAGGACCTCTTCGCGCTGAAGAAGAAGCTCGACCTGCCCGGCCTCGCCACGAACGACCTGCACTACACCTATCCGGACGACAACAAGCCGCACGAGGTGCTGCTCTGCGTCCAGACCGGCAAGACCATGTCGGACCCGAACCGCTTCAAGTTCGACGCGCAGGACTTCTACCTCAAGTCGGCCGCCGAGATGCGCGCCCAGTGGGACCCGCTGCACCCGGAGGCCTGCGACAACACCCTCGCCGTCGCCGAACGCGTCGGCATCTCCTTCGCCAGCCAGGACCTGATGCCCCGGGCGCCCGTCCCGGAGGGCGAGACCGAGGAGTCCTGGCTGATCAAGGAGGTCGAGCGGGGGCTGCACGCGCGGTTCCCGAACGGCGTCACCGAGCAGTACCGCAAGCAGGCCGAGTACGAGCTCGGGGTCATCATCCAGATGGGCTTCCCGGGGTACTTCCTGGTCACCGCGGACCTCATCCAGTACGCCAAGTCCGTCGGCATCCGGTGCGGCCCCGGCCGTGGCTCCGCCGCGGGCTCGCTGATCGCCTACGCGCTGGCCATCACGGACCTGGACCCGATCAAGCACAAGCTGATCTTCGAGCGGTTCCTGAACCCCGAGCGCATCTCGATGCCCGACATCGACATGGACTTCGACGAGCGTCGGCGTGGCGAGATGATCCGCTACACCACGGAGAAGTACGGCGAGGACCGGATCGCGCAGATCATCACCTACTCCACGATCAAGGCGAAGGCCGCGATCAAGGACTCGGCGCGCGTGCTGTTCGGCCAGCCCGGCTACTCGGTGGCGGACCGGATCACCAAGGCCATGCCGCCGGCCGTCATGGGCAAGGACATCCCGCTGTCCGGGGTGTTCGACCCGAGCCACAAGCGCTACTCCGAGGCCACCGAGGTCCGGGCCCTCTACGAGGCGGACCCGCAGGTCAAGGAGATCATCGACACCGCGCGGGGCCTCGAGGGCCTCAAGCGCCAGTGGGGCGTGCACGCGGCCGGCGTGATCATGTCCAGCAAGCCGCTGCTGGACGTCATCCCGATCCAGCGCCGCGAGGCCGACGGCTCGATCATCACGCAGTTCGACATGGGCGCCTGCGAGACGCTCGGGCTGCTCAAGATGGACTTCCTGGGCCTGCGCAACCTCACGATCATCGACGACGCGCTGGAGAACATCGAGCTCAACGGCAAGCCGAAGCTCGAGATCGAGACCGTCGACCTGGACGACCAGAAGACCTACGACCTGCTCGCCCGGGGGGACACGCTCGGCGTCTTCCAGCTGGACGGCGGCCCGATGCGGGACCTGCTGCGCCGGATGGCGCCCACCGAGTTCGACGACATCTCGGCCGTCGGCGCGCTCTACCGGCCGGGCCCGATGGGCGCGAACGCGCACAACGACTACGCGGACCGCAAGAACGGCCGCCAAGAGGTCACGCCGATCCACCCGGAGCTGGCGGAGCCCCTCAAGGACATCCTCGGCGAGACCTACGGCCTGATCGTCTACCAGGAACAGGTCATGGCGATCGCCCAGAAGCTCGCCGGGTACACGCTCGGCAAGGCGGACCTGCTCCGCCGCGCGATGGGCAAGAAGAAGAAGGAGATCCTGGACAAGGAGTACGCCGGCTTCGCCCAGGGCATGAAGGACAACGGCTACTCCGAGGCCGCGGTCAAGACGCTCTGGGACATCCTGCTGCCCTTCTCGGACTACGCGTTCAACCGCGCGCACTCCGCCGCCTACGGCGTCGTCTCGTACTGGACGGCCTACCTCAAGGCGAACTACCCCGCGGAGTACATGGCCGCGGTGCTCACCTCGGTCCGGGACGACAAGGACAAGGCCGCGATCTACCTGGCGGAGTGCCGCCGGATGGGGATCAAGGTCCTGGCGCCGGACGTCAACGAGTCGGTCCGGAACTTCGCCCCGGTCGGCACGGACATCCGCTTCGGCCTCGGCGCGATCCGCAACGTCGGCTTCAACGTCGTCGACGCGATCGTGGCCGCGCGCAAGGAGAAGGGGGACTTCACCGACTTCTCGGACTTCCTGCGCAAGGTCGACGCGGTGGTCTGCAACAAGAAGGTCATCGAGTCGCTGGTCAAGGCCGGTGCGTTCGACTCGCTCGGCCACTCGCGCAAGGGTCTGCTGCTCGTCCACGCGGACGCGATCGACCAGGTGATGAGCACCAAGAAGGCCGCGTCGATGGGCCAGTTCGACCTCTTCGGCTCCCTCGACGGCCCGTCCGACGACGACGCCTTCACCGGCCTCTTCGACGTCAAGGTGCCCGAGGAGGAGTGGGACACCAAGCACAAGCTCGCCGTCGAGCGGGAGATGCTGGGCCTCTACGTCTCCGGGCACCCCCTGGAAGGGTTCGAGCAGGCCCTCTCGGCCAAGGCGGACACCCCGATCCAGGCGATCCTCGAGGGCACGGTCGCCGAGGGCGCACAGGTCACCGTGGGCGGCATCCTCGCGAACGTCAACCGGCGGGTGAACAAGAACGGCGAGCCCTGGGCGTCGGCCCAGATCGAGGACCTCGTCGGCGGTATCGAGGTGCTGTTCTTCCCGCGCGCCTACCAGGTCGTCGGCGTGGACGTGGCCGAGGACGCGATCGTGCTGGTGAAGGCCCGGGTGAACAAGCGGGACGACCGGGTCTCCCTGATCGCGAACGACCTCGCCGTCCCCGAGCTGCAGGCCGCGGGGGAGGCGGGGCTGCCGGTGAAGGTCAGCCTGCGCACCGAGATGTGCACCCCGGAGCGGGTCGCGCAGCTCAAGGAGGTCCTCACCCACCACCCCGGCACGTCCGAGGTGCACCTCGCGCTGGTCTACGGCACGAAGACCACGATGCTGCGCCTGGACCAGGGCCTGAAGGTGACGAACAGCCCGTCGCTGTACGGGGACCTGAAGGCGCTGCTGGGCCCCGGCTGCCTCGGCTGAGCCCTCGGAGCTGCACGATCGGCACTCTCGCCCCGTAGGCCCTCGCCGCGTAGGCCCGGACGAGGGTGAGTGCCGCTCGTCGGAGACAGGAAGCTAGCTCGCGCTGCGGACCAACGCCTGCCAGTGCGCCTGGGCCTGGTCCCGCCAGAGCTCGTGCCGGGACTCGAAGAGCTCCGCGGCCCGCGAGCCCGCCCACTCCGCGGGCAGCAGCTCGGCCGGCAGCTTCGGGTCCAGGAACGGGAAGCGACGCCAGGCGTGCACCAACAGGATCTGGTGGGCGAGCACCTCGGCGGGCGTCGACGGCGCCGCGTCGGCGAACTCGGCGATGAACTCCTCGTAGGCCTCCTCGACCTCCGCGAGGTCCCACGCCTGCGCGACGACGTCCGCCTGGCTCCCGATGGCGCCGAACGGCCCGACGAACGAGCTGGTCACCTCCTCCAGCCCCAGGTCCGCGACGACGTCCGCGACCTCCTCCTGCTTGGCCGGGTCGGGGGAGACCCACACCCCGGGGGCGGGGGAGCCGAGGCCGGCCCACGCGAGCCGGGTGCGCAGCCGGTGCCGCAGCTGCCGCCGGGACTCCGGCACGCTGACCAGCAGGACCAGCCACCGCTCGTCCCAGGCGGCGGCGGGCGCGCCGAACCCGTAGATCCGGGCCGCGCCGTCGGACAGCAGCCGGCGGCCGGACCCGGTGAGGGACCAGCGGACCCGGCGTCCGGAACGGTCCGAGACGAGCAGGCCCTCGGCGGCGGTGCGGGCGAGGGCCTGGCGGGCGGACTTGTTCTCCACGTCCAGCCCGCCGAGCACGTCGATCAGGACCTGCGTCCAGACCGGTTCCTCGCGGGGGAGCACGAACTCGCCCAGAACGGTGAGCAGCAGCGACCGCGCGCTGGTCTGGCCGAGGCCGCGGCGCCGGGACAGCGCGGGGTGCGCGCCGCCGCCCGGCCCGGTGCGTGCGCCGAGGGCGCTGGAGGGCTCGGTATCGGTGGACATGACGCCGGTCAGCCTAGACCGCGACCCCGGATAGGGTCCGTTGGTGAGTCCCGACACCGCGCACCCCTCCCTCGACCGTGTCCCCGAACTGCGCGCGATCGACCGCGACCATGTCTGGCATCCCTACGCGCCGATGCCCGCCAGCGTGGAGCCGGTGATCGTCGAGTCGGCCGAGGGCGTGCGGCTGCGCGTCGTCGCGCCGGACGGGACCACCCGCGAGCTGGTCGACGGCATGTCGTCCTGGTGGGCGGCGATCCACGGCTACCGAAACCCCGTCCTCGACGCGGCGGTCCGGGACCAGCTCGACGTCATGAGCCACGTGATGTTCGGCGGCCTCACCCACGGACCCGCCGTCGATCTCGCGAAGCTGCTGGTCGAGGTCACCCCCGAGCCGCTGCAGCACGTGTTCCTCGCGGACTCCGGATCCGTGTCCGTCGAGGTCGCCATCAAGATGTGCCTGCAGTACCAGCGCTCGCGGGGGCGACCGGCGAAGCACCGGCTGCTGACCTGGCGCGGCGGCTACCACGGTGACACCTTCGGCGCGATGAGCATCTGCGACCCGGACGGCGGGATGCACTCGCTGTGGCGGGACGTCCTGACCCCCCAGGTGTTCGCGAGCGCGCCGCCGCGGGCGTTCGAGCAGGCCTACGTCGCGGAGCTCGCCGCGCTGATCGAGGCCCACGCCGACGAGCTCGCGGCGGTCGTCGTCGAGCCGGTCGTGCAGGGCGCGGGCGGCATGCGCTTCCACGACCCGCGCTACCTGCATGTGCTGCGCGAGCTCTGCTACACCCACGACGTCCTTCTGGTGTTCGACGAGATCGCCACCGGTTTCGGCCGCACCGGTGAGATGTTCGCGGCGGACCACGCCGGGGTCAGCCCGGACGTCATGTGCGTCGGCAAGGCCCTGACCGGTGGTTATGTCACCATGGCGGCCGCGCTCTGCACGCCGGAGGTCGCCCGGGGCATCTCCGAGGGCGAGGCCGGGGTCCTCATGCACGGCCCCACGTTCATGGGCAACCCGCTCGCCTCCGCCGTCGCGTGCGCGTCGATCTCGCTGCTGCGGGAGCGGGACTGGCGCGCCGAGGTGAGCAGGATCGAGGCCGCCCTGCGGGCCGGTCTCGCGCCGGCGAAGGACCTGCCGGGCGTCGTCGACGTCCGGGTCCTGGGGGCGATCGGCGTCGTCCAGCTTGACCACGAGGTGGACATGGGCGCGGCGACGGCGGCGGCCCTGGACGCCGGGGTGTGGCTGCGGCCCTTCCGCGACCTCGTCTACACCATGCCGCCGTACATCTGCACGTCCGAGGATCTCGCGGTGATCACCGAGGGCGTCCAGGCGGTCGCCGCGGCGGCCTGATCCGCCCTCCGGTCGCGGGAACCGGTGTGACGCCGGGCTCGATCGCCCCGATCGGTCATCCGGGGTTTCACTGCACGTCGACGAGCGTTCCTCGAACGAGTGACGTGTGGCCCCCCACACCATGATCCACACGAGTGGAGCAGTGCGGCGCGCCGTCGGGTGGGTCGACCGCCGTGGATCACCATCCGTGTCACCCGCACGGAGGCCACGAGCCGGACGTACCGGGGCTCAGCCCACGCGGCCGACCACTCGCGGTCACAGATCTGTCGGAGAAACGGACGTAACGGAAGTACGGTCGGGAACCGCCACCGGCGTTACTCCGGTTGGCTCAGTACGCACGCCGCTGCAGCGTCGCTCTCGTGCGCTTCCTGCCAGATCTCGAACGTGTGATGACCGACCGGAGGATCCCCGCCGTGCCGCAGCATCCCGCCCCGCACACCGCTCTCCCGAGGGCCGAGTCCCGCCCGCACGCCCCGCCCGGCCGCCCCGGACCGGGCGGTCCGGACGGTTCCCGCTGGAGTCCGGCCGCGCTCCGCGCAGACCTCGGCGCCTCGCTCGTCGTGTTCCTCGTCGCCGTGCCGCTCTCCCTCGGTATCGCCCTCGCCTCCGGTGCGCCGATCATGGCCGGCCTCGTCGCCGGCGTCGTCGGCGGCGTCGTCGCCGGCCTCCTGGGCGGCTCGCCGCTCGCCGTCAGCGGTCCCGCCGCGGGCCTGACGGTCATCGTGGCCGGCCTCGTCGACCAGTTCGGCTGGCAGGTCACCTGCCTGATCACGGTCGGCGCCGGTGCCCTGCAGATCCTCTTCGGCCTCTCCCGGCTCGCCCGGTTCACCCAGGCCATCCCGCCGGCCGTCGTGCACGGGATGCTCGCCGGGATCGGCATCACGATCGCGCTCGCCCAGCTGCACGTGGTGCTCGGCGGGACGGCGCAGACCGCCGCCCTGGACAACATCCTGGCACTGCCCGCGCAGCTCGCGGGCCTGCACGGACACGCCGTCGTCGTCGGCCTGGCCGCCGTCGCGATCATGCTGGTGTGGCCGCGGATCCCCGGCCCGCAGAAGGCCGTGCCCGGCGCCCTCGTCGCCGTCGGGGCCGCCACCGCGCTGGCCCTGCTCTGGCCGGACGTCCCGCGGGTCGACCTGCCGGGCAACCTCATCGAGTCCGTGGCGCTGCCGGTGCTGCCCGACAGCGGCCTCTGGACGGGCGTGCTCGGCGGCATGCTGACCGTCGCCCTCGTCGCGAGCGTCGAGAGCCTGCTCTCCGCCGTCGCGGTCGACCGGATGCACGGTGGCGTGCGCACGAACCCGGACCGCGAGCTGCTCGGCCAGGGCGCCGGCAACGCCGTCTCCGGCCTGCTCGGCGGCCTGCCGATCACCGGGGTGATCGTGCGCAGCTCCGCGAACGTCCGCGCGGGGGCCCGCAGCCGCAACTCCGCGGTCCTGCACGGCGTGTGGATCGCCGTCTTCGGCATCGCGCTCGTGTCGGTGATCGAGCTGATCCCGCTGGCCGGGCTCGCCGGGCTGCTGGTCGTCGTCGGCCTGCAGCTGGTGAAGGTCGCGGACATCCGCACCTCGCACCGACACGGCGAGCTGCTGCTCTACGTGGTGACGGTCGCCGGGGTGGTGTTCCTGAACCTGCTGGAGGGCGTCGCGATCGGGCTCGTCCTCGCCGGCCTGATGGTGCTGCGCCGCGCGGTGCGGGCCCGGGTCCGGATCGAACGGGAGGGCGAGCTGCACCGCGTCGTCGTCGAGGGGACGCTGAGCTTCCTCTCGGTGCCCACGCTGTCCCGGGTGTTGTCGGAGGTACCCGCGGGCGCGCCGGCCCGGATCGAGCTCGTCGTCGACTACCTCGACCACGCGGCGTTCGACCATCTCGAGGCCTGGACCCGACTGCATCGCGGGACCGGCGGCTTCGTCGAGGTCGACGAGCCGGGGGACGCGCGCGCCGAGGAGTCCCACGGCCGCTTCGCGACCTGGTCCCAGTGGGCCCAGGAGCACGGTGACGGCAGCGCGTCGGCCCCGATGCTCGCCGGGGTCGCCGCCTACCACGCACGGACCGCCGGGGCGATCCGTCCGACGATGTCCGGCCTCGCCCACGGGCAGAGCCCGTCCGGGCTGCTGCTGACCTGCGCGGACTCCCGGATGATGCCGAGCATGATCACGCACAGCGGGCCGGGCGACCTGTTCACGGTGCAGAACGTCGGCAACCTGGTCTCCGGGACGAGCACCCTGGCGGCGGTCCAGTACGCGACGTCCGTGCTGCACGTCCCGTTGATCGCGGTCTGCGGCCACTCCGGCTGCGGCGCGATGAAGGGCCTCGTCGACGGCGTCCCGACGGACATGCCGGAGGGCGCGCTCGGGGACTGGCTCAAGGGCGGGGCGTCGAGCCTCGAGGCCTGGGTCGACGGCCACCCGGCCGGCCGGGCCGGCGCCCGCGACGGCTTCGCGCAGAACGACTGCCTGGCCATGGTCAACGTCGCGGTCCAGCTGGACCGGCTGCGCGAGCTGGACGTGGACGCCGAGCTGATGGGCCTGTTCTTCGACATCCAGACGGCCGGCGTCCTCGTCTACGACGCGGACGCGCAGGAGTTCCGCCCGCACGACCGCGCCGGCGGCGTGCTGCCGGTTCTGCGCGGATGACGCTGGGTACCCGCGGGAACACGAGCCGGCCGAGGAGAGTTGAGGGACGCATGGCAACGGTGGAACTGACGACCGAGAACTTCAACGACGTCGTGAGTGCCGAGGGCACCGTCCTCGTGGACTTCTGGGCGGAATGGTGCGGTCCCTGCCGCCAGTTCGCCCCCGTCTTCGACGAGGCGTCCGAACGGCACGGCGACATCACGTTCGGCAAGGTGGACACGGAGGCCCAGACGCAGCTCGCGCAGGCCTTCGGCATCTCCTCCATCCCGACGTTGATGGCAGTGCGCGACGGCGTGGTGCTCTACGCCGAGCCCGGCGCGCTGCCCGGTCCGGCGCTGGAGGAGCTGATCGGCAAGGTGCGCGAGGTGGACATGGACGAGGTCCGCGCCTCCGTCGCACAGGCCGAGTCCGAGCAGCAGGCCTGAGCCACCCCCGATCCGGGCGGCCCCGTGTTCCGGGGTCGCCCGGATCGATGCGTGTGTTCCGGGGTCGCCCGGATCGATGCGTGTGCGGGGTCGGATCACGGGGTCTTCGCCACTCGGCTGTCCGCGGGCGGTGCCCCACGCTCTAGTGTCACCGGTCGTGGAAACCGCCGACCCGCATCCGCTGTCCTGGTTGGACGCCGTGGCCGAGCGCCGGCGGGCCGCCGGGCTACGTCGGGAGCTGCGCCCGCGGGCCCCGTCGGCGGACGTGATCGACCTGGCGGGGAACGACTACCTCGGTCTGGGCCGGGACAAACGCGTGGTCGACGGGGCCGTCGAGGCGGCCCGGACCTGGGGCGCGGGGTCCACCGGGTCCCGGCTCGTCACCGGCAGCACGCAGCTGCACTCCATGTTGGAGCGTGAGCTCGCCGCCTTCTGCGGCGCCGAGTCCGCGCTCGTCTTCTCCTCGGGCTACGCGGCCAATCTCGGCGTGCTGACGGCCCTGTCCGGGCCGGGCGCGCTGATCGTCTCCGACGCCGCCAACCACGCCTCGCTCGTCGACGCCTGCCGGTTGTCCCGCGCGCGGACCGTGGTGGTCGCGCACAACGACGTGGCCGCCGTCGACGCCGCGCTGGCTGCCCGCACCGAGGAGCGCGCCCTCGTCGTGACCGACAGCGTGAACAGCGTCGACGGCGACCTGGCCCCCCTGCGCGAGCTGCACGCGGTGAGCCGGGCGCGCGGCGCGGTCCTGGTCGTCGACGAGGCGCACGGGCTCGGCGTCGCCGGTCCCGGCGGGCGGGGTGTCCTCGCCGCCGAGGGGCTGGCCGGCGCGGACGACGTCGTCGCCACCGTCACCCTGTCCAAGGCACTCGGTAGCCAGGGCGGTGCGGTGCTCGGCCCGGCCGCCGTGACCGCGCACCTGGTGGACGCCGCACGCACCTTCATCTTCGACACCGCGCTCAACCCGCCGGCCGTCGGCGCCGCCCTGGCCGCGCTGCGCGTGCTCATGGACGAACCGGCGTTGCCCGCCGAGGTGCTGCGGGTCGCGGCCGAGCTCGCGCGGTCGGCCGGGGTGCCCGCGCCGCCGTCGGCCGTGGTGTCCGTGGTGCTGGGCTCGCCGGTCCTCGCGTACGAGGCGGCGCAGCGCTGCCTCGACGCCGGGGTGCGGGTCGGCTGCTTCCGGCCACCGTCGGTGCCCGAGGGGACGAGCCGGCTGCGGCTGACGGCCCGGGCGGACCTCACCGGCGCCGAACTCGACCGCGTCCGGCAGGTTCTGGGCGAGGTCCTGCGCGGGGCCGAGGCATGAGCAGGACGGGGTGCGCCGTGGCGGCGAGCGTGGGCGACTCGTGAGCGGCCGGATCCTGCTGGTCAGCGGCACCGGGACCGACGTCGGCAAGACGGTGGTCACGGCGGCGGTGGCCGCGCTCGCGGTCGCGGCCGGGGAGCGGGTCGCGGTGCTCAAGCCCGCGCAGACCGGCGTCGCGGAAGGGGAGCCCGGGGACCTCGCCCGGGTCCGGGCCCTCGTCCCGGCGGTGACGACGCGCGAGCTCGCCCGCTACCCGGCGCCGCTCGCCCCGGACACCGCCGCGCGCCTGGCCGGAGCCCCGCCCGTTACGCCGGGGGAGGTGGCGCGTGCGGCGCTGCGGCTGGCCCGCGAGCACGACCTGGTGCTCGTCGAGGGGGCCGGCGGGCTGCTCGTGCGGTTCGCCGGGTCGGGGACGCTCGCGGACGTCGCGGCCGAGCTGGGGGCGCCGGTGCTCGTCGTCGCGGCCGCGGGGCTGGGCACGCTCAACCACACGGCGCTGACCACGGAGGCGCTCGCGGTGCGCGAGCTCGGGTGCGCGGGCGTCGTCGTCGGGTCCTGGCCGCGGTGCCCGGACCTCGCGGCGCGCTGCAACCTCGCGGACCTGCCGGCGGTGACCCGGGTCCCGCTGCTCGGCGCCGTGCCCGAGGGGTCCGGAAGCCTTGCGCCGGAACGGTTCACCGGCGTCGCGCGTCACACCCTGGCTCCGGAGCTCGGGGGCGAATGGCATAGTCCCGAGCCGTGACCACAACGCAGTCGGCCATTCTCGGCCTCGCCCGAACCCAGGTCCTCGAGAACGGCGAAGGCCTCTCCGAGCAGCAGGTCCTCGACGTCCTGCGGCTGCCGGACTCCGAGCTCGACGAGCTCCTGGCGCTGGCCCACGAGGTGCGGATGCGCTGGTGCGGCCCGGAGGTCGAGGTCGAGGGGATCATCTCGCTGAAGACCGGCGGCTGCCCCGAGGACTGCCACTTCTGCTCCCAGTCCGGGCTCTTCGAGTCCCCGGTCCGCTCGGCGTGGCTGGACGTGCCGATGCTCGTCGAGGCCGCGAAGCAGACCGCGAAGACCGGGGCGACGGAGTTCTGCATCGTCGCGGCCGTCCGCGGGCCGGACGCGCGGCTGATGAGCCAGGTCGCCGCCGGTATCGCCGCGATCAAGGACGAGGTCGACATCAACATCGCCTGCTCGCTGGGCATGTTGACCCCCGAGCAGGTCGGCGAGCTCGCCGCGATGGGTGTGCACCGCTACAACCACAACCTCGAGACGGCGCGCTCGCACTTCCCGAACGTGGTCACCACGCACACGTGGGAGGAGCGCTGGGAGACCCTGCGGCTGGTGCGCGAGGCCGGCATGGAGGTCTGCTGCGGCGGGATCGTCGGTATGGGGGAGACGCTGGAGCAGCGCGCGGAGTTCGCCGCGCAGCTCGCGTCGCTGACCCCGGACGAGGTGCCGCTGAACTTCCTCAACCCGCGTCCGGGTACGCCGTTCGGGGACCTGGAGCCGATGGCCGGGCCGGACGCGCTGCGCACCGTCGCCGCCTTCCGGTTGGCGATGCCCCGGACCGTGCTGCGGTTCGCGGGCGGCCGGGAGATCACCCTCGGCGACCTCGGTGCGCGGCAGGGCCTGCTCGGCGGGATCAACGCGGTGATCGTCGGGAACTACCTGACGACGCTCGGGCGGCCCGCGGAGTCGGACATCGACCTGCTGGGCGAGCTGGAGATGCCGCTCAAGGCCCTCAACGACACCCTGTGACCCTCTTCTGCGACCGCTGCGGCCACCCCGCCACGGACCCGGGACACGAGCGCTGCGCCCGGGGACGGGAGCTCGAACCGCCGCGCTACTGCCCGGAGTGCGCCCGCCGGATGGTCGTCCAGGTGACGCCGGTGGGCTGGGTCGCGCGGTGCAGCCGGCACGGCGAGCTCACCGGCTCCTGAGGGCACAGGCGGCTGATCGCCCGGCGGGCCGGTGCGGTGCGGGACCGGGCCGTCGGCCATGCTGTGCCCATGCCGGACTGGGGGAACCTGCTCAAGCAGGCGGTGGATGTCGGGATGAAGCTGTTGGCGGAGTCGGGTGGCACGGAGCCCGCGCCGCGACCGGAGGGGCACGGCGGCGTGCGCACCGCGCCCACCGCGGAGCGGGCGCGGACCGTCGTCTACGCCCCCGAGCTCGACGGCGCCGCGGATCCCGGCGAGATCGTCTGGACGTGGGTGCCCTTCGAGGAGGACGCGAGCCAGGGCAAGGACCGCCCGCTGCTCGTCGTCGGCCGCCGGCAGGGCGAGCTGCTCGGGCTGATGCTCTCCAGCCAGCACAGACGCGACGGCGAGCCGGGCTGGATCGGCATCGGCAGCGGCGAGTGGGACCGCGAGGGCCGCGAGTCGTTCATCCGCCTGGACCGGGTGCTCGAGGTCGGCGAGCACGACATCCGCCGCGAGGGCGCGATCCTGGACGAGGCCCGCTTCGACCGCGTCGCGGACGCCCTGCGCACCCGGTACGGCTGGACCTGACCGCCCGAAAACCGCGTTGTGGCTCCACAACGCGAGAACGAGGGCCCGAGAAGCGCGTTGTGGCTGCGTGACGCGCGGTCAGTTGGGGCTCTGGTCCGTCGAGTACGTGGTCATCGGGGTGGGGACGGCGCGCAGGCGGGTCAGCAGGCCCGCCTCCCGCGCGATGAGCATGCGCACCATCCGGAGCCGCTGCACCGGGTGCGTCTCCTCGAGCAGCTGCTGGCGGTCCGACATCGGCAGCAGGCAGTCCGCAGCGAGGACGTGCGCCAGCTCCGCCGCGCCCACCTCGTGGGCGGGCTCGGACCAGTCGTCGCTCTTCCAGGCCGTCGCGCAGTAGCGGCGGTGGACCGCGCGGGCCGAGGCGGACAGCATCCGGGTGAGGTCGTCCCCGTCGTCCGCCTTCTCGGCGTCCGGCAGGAACTCGACGGATCCGCACAGGTAGGAGTGCGAGCACTCGTCCATCTCGAGCAGCCGGAAGCGGCGCGCGCCGCGGGTGACGATGTCGTAGCGGCCGTCGGGCAGCCGGCGGGCGTCGAGCAGTGCGGCGGTGCACCCGACCGGGGCCAGCGCCTCGATGCCGTCGACGTCCGGGTTGAATCCCTCCCGCACCGCGACGACGCCGAACTCCTTGTTCGGGACGGCGCCCGTGATCAGGTCGACCGTCAGCTGCCGGTACCGCGGCTCGAAGACGTGCAGCGGTAGCGACGCCCCGGGCATCAGCACCGTGCCCAGGGGGAAGAGGGGAATCGTCGTGACCACGCGGCTCACGGTACGGCCGTCGCCGCCCCGCCGCCCGGCGAATCGGTCCTGGCACACCCCGATCCGGCGGCTCCCGGGGGCCGGAGCACCGCGAACGCATCCGTCACCTTGAGCGCACGGTCGGTGAACCGGAACTCGGCCGCCGGCCGCCCGCCGGAGGGACCGGGCGGCGCCGTCCCCCGGTCGGGACGAGCACCTGCCGGCGGGTGAGGACCCGCTGCAGGTTGGTGGCCGAGACACCGTGCCCCAGCGCCGCGACGTAGAGCTCGCGCAGCGCCGAGATCGTGAACTCCTGGGGGGCCAGCGCGAAGCCCAGGTTGGTGTAGGAGAGCTTGGCGCGCAGGCGGTCCCGGGCGTCGCGGATGATCTCCGCGTGGTCGAAGGCCGTGTCCGGCAGGTGCGCGACGGGGTGCCAGGCGGTGTCCGGCGGGACGGCCGGATCGGCGTCGGAGGGGACGAGCCCGAGGAACGCGGTCGCGACGAGCCGGACGCCCGGGACCCGCTCCGGCGCGCTGAACACCGAGATCTGCTCGACGTGCGTGACGTCGCGGACGTCGACCTTCTCGGCGAGCTGGCGGCGCACGGACGCCTCGACGTCCTCGTCGTCCCCGAGCCGCCCGCCGGGCAGCGCCCACCGCCCGCGGTCCGGTTCCCGGGCGCGCTGCCAGAGCAGGACCTGCAGCCTGCCGGCGCGGATCTGCAGGACGGCGGCGAGCACCTCGTGTCCCGTCGGACGGGTCGGGGTGCGGTCCATGGGGCGATCGTAGGGGTGGGCGCGCGGCCGCCTCGGCGACGTGCGGGTTACGGCCAGGTGAGTTCCGGGTCACGAGGACGGTGGCCGGAGGTGGATCCGGCTGCTAGTATCGCCACGTTTTCGACCATCAGGCGAAAACAGGTCCGACGTCCTGGGGAGGACGACGATGAGCCTGACGGCGACGCGAACTGCGCCCCCGGCGACGGATTCCGAGGACCCGGGCCCGGGGTGGGCCGACGGGGTGCGTGCGCTCGCGGAGAAGCGCAACGCGGTGATCCTGGCGCACAACTACCAGGTCCCGGCCATCCAGGACGTGGCGGACCACGTGGGGGACTCCCTCGCGCTCTCCCGGCTCGCGGCCGAGGTCGAGGCCGGGACGATCGTGTTCTGCGGCGTGCACTTCATGGCCGAGACCGCGAAGATCCTCGCCCCGGAGAAGACGGTCCTCATCCCGGACGCCCGCGCCGGCTGCTCCCTCGCGGACTCGATCACCGCCGAGCAGCTCCGCGAGTGGAAGGCCGAGCACCCGGACGCGGTGGTCGTCGCCTACGTCAACACCACCGCCGCGGTGAAGGCCGAGACGGACATCTGCTGCACCTCGTCGAACGCGGTGGAGGTCGTGCAGTCGATCCCCGCCGACCGCGAGGTGCTCTTCCTGCCGGACCAGTTCCTCGGCGCGCACGTCCGCCGGGTCACCGGCCGGACGAACATCCACGTCTGGGCCGGGGAGTGCCACGTGCACGCGGGGATCAACGGCGCCGAGCTCACCGCCAAGGCCGAGGCGGACCCCGAGGCGGACCTCTACGTGCACCCCGAGTGTGGCTGCGCGACGTCCGCCCTCTACCTGGCCACCGCGGGCGCGGTCCCGGCCGAGCGGGTCAAGATCCTCTCGACGGGCGGCATGCTCGATGCGGCGCGCGCCAGCACGTCGAAGTCGGTGCTGGTCGCCACCGAGATCGGCATGCTGCACCAGCTCCGCAAGGCCGCGCCGGAGATCGACTTCCGCGCCGTCAACGACCGCGCGTCCTGCACCTACATGAAGATGATCACGCCGGACGCGTTGCTGCGGTCGGTCCGCGAGGGCACGGACGAGGTGCACGTGGACCCCGAGCTCGCCGCCCGCGGCCGGCGCGCCGTGCAGCGGATGATCGAGATCGGGCAGCCCGGGGGCGGCGAGTGACCGCCCACGCGGCCGATCGGCTCTGGGAGGCCTCGGCGGACCTGGTCGTCGTCGGCACCGGGGTCGCGGGGCTGACCGCCGCGCTCGACGCCGCCGAGGCCGGGCTCCGGGTCGTCGTCGTCACGAAGGACGCGGCGGACGAGGGCAGCACCCGCTGGGCCCAGGGCGGCGTGGCCGTCGTCCTCGGCGACCTCGCGGGGGACTCGGTCGAGGCGCACATCGCGGACACCCTCGCCGCGGGCGGCGGGCTGAACGACGAGGCCGCGGTGGCCGCCATCATCCGCGGCGGCCCGGCGGCGGTCCGCCGGCTGCGCGAGCGGGGCGCCTCGTTCGACGCCCGGGGTGGCAGGCTGGACCGGACCCGCGAGGGCGGCCACTCGGCGTTCCGCGTGGTGCACGCCGGCGGCGACGCGACGGGCGCCGAGGTCGAGCGTGCCCTGCTTGCGGCCGCCAGCGGGTTGGCCCTGCTCACCGGCCACGTCGCCGTCGACGCCGTGCGCGACGCCTCAGGGCGGGCCGCCGGCCTCTCGGTCCTCGACGACGCCGGGCGGCCCGGACTGCTCCGCGCGCCCGCGGTCCTGCTCGCCAGCGGCGGGTACGGGCAGCTCTACGCCAGCACGACGAACCCGGGCACCTCCACCGGCGACGGCGTCGCGCTGGCCCTGCGGGCCGGAGCCACCGCCGCGGACCTGGAGTTCGTCCAGTTCCACCCCACGGTCCTCTACACCGGCCCGGCCGTCGGGCGGCGCCCGCTCGTCACCGAGGCCGTCCGCGGCGAGGGCGCCGTGCTGCGGGACCGCACCGGCACCCGGTTCATGACCGGGGTCCACCCGCTCGCGGACCTGGCGCCGCGCGACGTCGTCGCCGCCGCGATCACCCGGCGGATGGCCGAGACCGGCGCGGACGCCGTGTACCTCGACGCGACGGGGCTCCCCGGCTTCGCGAAGAGGTTCCCGACCGTCTTCGCCTCCTGCCGGGAGGCCGGCGTCGATCCGCGCCGCGAGCCCATCCCGGTGACGCCGGCGGCGCACTACGCGTGCGGCGGGGTCGTCGCGGACGTCGACGGCCGGACGTCGGTCCCGGGGCTCTACGCCGCGGGCGAGGTGGCCCGCACCGGCCTGCACGGCGCGAACCGGCTTGCGTCGAACAGCCTGCTCGAGGGGCTGGTCACCGGCGAGCGGGTCGTCCGCGCGGTCGTCGCGGACCTCGGGACGCCGCGGTCGGCATCGTCCGAGCTGGTCCTGCCGGCGCCCGCCGTCGGGGTGGCGGACCGCGGGGTCGTGCAGCGCGCGATGAGCGCGTTCGCCGGGATCGGGCGGGACGCGGCCGGGCTCGCCGTGGCGTCGGACGTCGTGGAGGCGGCGACGCAGCCGGCGACGCCGATCGACCGGGCCGGCGTCGAGGACGCCGCGCTGACCCTGCTGGCGCAGGCCGTGCTCGCCGCGGCCGGGACCCGGCGGGAGACCCGTGGCTGCCACGTGCGCACGGACTTTCCCGAGCGCGACGACGTGTGGCAGCGCTCCAGCCTGCCGATCTCGCTGGACGCCAGCGGGCGTCCGGTGATCGGCACCGACGTGTTGGCGGGTGTGGCATGACTGCCGTCTCCGGTGTGAACGGTGCAGCAGGAGTGGGCGGGGCGACGGAGATCGGCGTCCCGGACCAGGAGGACCTGCTGAGGGTCGTCCGGACGGCCCTGGAGGAGGACCTCCGCTACGGCCCGGACGCGACGACCGCGGCGACCGTCCCGGCGGACGCCGTCGCGGTGGGGGAGTTCTCCCCGCGGGCGGGGGGCGTGCTGGCCGGGATCCCGGTGGCGCGGGCCGTGCTGGACCGGGTCGTCCCCGAGTACGAGCTGGTCAGCGCCCTGACCGACGGGTCCCGGCTCGTCCCTGGTGAGCCCGCGCTGGTCGTCCGGGCCCCGGTCCGGGGCCTGCTCACCGCGGAACGGACCGCGCTCAACCTGCTCTGCCACCTCTCCGGGGTGGCGACCGCGACGCGCCGGTGGGTCGACGCCGTCGAGGGCACCGGGGCCGTCATCCGGGACACCCGCAAGACCCTTCCCGGGCTGCGGCTGCTGGAGAAGTACGCGGTGCGGTGCGGGGGCGGGATGAACCACCGGCTCGGCCTCGGCGACGCGGTCCTGATCAAGGACAACCACGTCGCGGCGGCGGGCTCGGTGTCCGCGGCCCTGACCGCGGCCCGCGCGGCCGCGCCGGACCTGCCGTGCGAGGTGGAGGTCGACTCGCTGGAGCAGCTCGACGAGGTCCTCGCCCTGAACGCGGAGCTCGTCCTGCTGGACAACTTCAGTCCGGCGCAGACCGCGGAGGCCGTGCGCCGCCGGGGTTCGCTGCCGACGCTCCTGGAATCCTCCGGTGGGCTGGTCCTGGCGAACGCGAGGGAGTATGCGGAGACGGGGGTCGACTTCATCTCGGTCGGCGGCCTCACCCACTCCGTCACCGCCCTGGACCTGGGCCTCGACCTCCTGTGAGCGTGGAACCTCGCTAGACCGGGGTTCCACGCTCACAACCGGGGTTGAGCTGCGGAAACCGCCGCATCGGCGCGGGCCTCCCGGGCGGCCGTCAACGAAGATCGACACCGTGCCGCTGTCGGCTCGCGTGCTCCGGTCAGTAGGGCGCGAGCTCCAGGACCGGCCTCCCGGTCTCCGCGGCGGCCCTGGCGAAGGCGGCGAGCTCGGTGAGGATCTCGCCGAGAGCGTCCGGCTCGCGATGGTCGATCCCGGCGGACCACGCGGCGATCACCCGCGGCGCGGTGCGGGGTGTCATCTCGGCGAGGGCCTCGACGACGGGCGCCGGGACCCGCGTCACGATCATGCCCTCGTCGACCTCGACGGCGAGCAGGCCGGGCGGCAGAGGCCCGTCCGTGGGCGCGGGTTCGGTGAGCGCGGCGTGCAGCACCGCGAGCTCCGCCCGGCGCAGCGGGACCGACAGGTGCGGCCATTCGTCGAAGGAACGCTCGCCGCTCGCGATCGACGCGACGGCGTCGGCCTCGTTCTCACCCGCCAGGAACCAGTCGGTCACGGGGTGAACCTAGGCGAGCAGCCGGGCCTGCATCGGGGCGGGATAGCGGACCGCGAACCGCACGTCGCCGAGCAGCTTCTCGAGCACGTGCGCGGCCTCGTCCACGGCGTCCCGGGCCTCCGTGCCCACGTCGAGCAGGAGCTCCGTCGCGATCGTGCCGTCCTTGCGCTGGACCCAGCCGCCGACGATGCGGCCGTCCGCCCAGATCGACGGGCCGCCGTTGCCGTTGCGGTCGAACAGCTGCGGGACCAGTTCGGGGGCCAGGTACCAGTCCCGGGACTTCCAGCCCATGGTCGTCGGGTCCAGCCCGGGCAGCAGGGCGACGGACGGGCCGGGGTCCGGGACGGGGGCGAGATCGTCCGGGAGGACGTAGCCGGCGGTCGTCTCGACCGCGCCGACGTCCGCCAGCGCACGCTTCGTCGTCGCCACCGTCCAGCCGGCCCACCATTTCAGGTCCTCACGGCTCGCCGGGCCGAAGGCGCGGAGGTAGGCCGCGGCCAGCCCGGTGGCGGCGACCTGCTTCTCCAGGGCCGCGCCGATCCCGCCCGGCACCCACGCGTCTGCGGCCGCCCACCGGTACTGCCCGTTGATCCAGGTTCCGGTGGGTCGGGCACGGAGGACCTGGCCGTCGAAGCCCATGATCAGCAGGACGCGGGAGTGGGCGGCGACGGTCGCGTCGCCGATCGGGACGGGGATGGCGAGTTCGGGGAGCCGCGTGCCGACGTCGCGGGCGGGCATCGGACCCTCGGCCGCGAGCAGCTCGTGGACGGTGGCCCGCGCCCGCGCCAGCCACGCCGCGGGGTCGGGGACCCCGGCGGCGTCGAGCTGCTTCAGCAGGTTGCGGAGCTGGACGGCGGCCACGTCGACCGTCGCGCCGTGGTGCGCGAGCCGGGCGTTCCCGTGGCCGAACACCCACAGCGTGCGGCGCATCGCGTGGTGGCGGATCAGCGTGCGGTCCTCGTAGAGCGCAGTCTCGATCGGTGCGAGTGCCGGGGTGCGCATCCGCGTGGCGGCGGAGAGGTAGACGGTGACGGGGTCCGTGGCGTGCAGGGCCACGAGGTCGTCGACGATCGCGCCGACGTCGTCCGTGCGGTGCGAAGCCGCCAGCCGGTGCCGGGTCGCGAGCCGGGCCCGTCGCTGCTCGGGACCGATCTCGGGGAGGGGCACGCCGGGATTATGCGGCTGCGCCGCTCGTGCGCGGTAATCCTCGCCCGAGCAACGATTACCGCGCACGGGCGGCGGAGCCGCAGGACGTACCCTGAGGACCATGCTCCGCCGCCTCGACCTGCGTTCCGAACCACTGCCACGCCCCGCCACGTTGCGCGGGATGCTGCCCCGCGCCGAGGTCGACGTGGACGCGGCGCTGGCGGCGGTCCGGCCGATCGTCGAGGCCGTGCGCGAGCGCGGGGCCGAGGCCGCCCTGGAGTTCGCGGAGAAGTTCGACAAGGTGCGGCCCCCGTCGGTGCGCGTGCCCGCCGACGCGCTGAGCGCCGCGCTGCGCGACCTCGACCCGGCGGTGAAGGACGCGCTGGAGACCTCGATCGAGCGGGCCCGCAAGGTCCACGGGGACCAGCGGCGCCAGGACGTCGTCACCCACGTCGTCCCCGGCGGCACCGTCACCGAGCGGTTCGTCCCGGTCCGCCGCGTCGGGCTCTACGCCCCGGGCGGGCTGGCCGTCTACCCGTCGAGTGTGATCATGAACGTGGTTCCCGCGCAGGCCGCGGGGGTGGAGTCCCTGGTCGTCGCCTCGCCGCCGCAGGCCGAGAACGGCGGCCTCCCGCACCCGACGATCCTCGCCGCGGCCGCGCTCCTCGGCGTCGACGAGGTGTGGGCGGTCGGCGGCGCCCAGTGCGTCGCGCTGCTGGCCCACGGGGGCACGGACACCGACGGCGCCGAGCTGGAGCCCGTCGACATGGTCACCGGCCCGGGCAACATCTACGTCACCGCGGCCAAGCGCATGCTGCGCGGCCTGGTCGGGATCGACGCCGAGGCCGGCACCACCGAGATCGCGGTCCTCGCGGACGGCGGCGCGGACCCCGTGCACGTCGCCGCGGACCTCATCTCCCAGGCCGAGCACGACCCGAACGCCGCATCGGTGCTGGTCACGACCTCCGACGAACTGGCGGCGGCCGTCGACGCCGAGCTCGAGACGCAGGTCGGCGCCACCAAGCACACCGAGCGCATCCGCACCGCGCTGTCCGGGCCGCAGTCCGGCACGATCCTGGTGGGCAGCCTCGACGACGGCGTCGCGGTCGTCGACGCCTACGCCGCGGAGCACCTGGAGATCCAGACCGCCCACGCCCGCGAGACGGCCGCGCGTGTCCGCAACGCCGGCGCCATCTTCATCGGCCCGTACGCGCCGGTCTCGCTCGGCGACTACTGCGCCGGGTCCAACCACGTGCTCCCGACGGGCGGGTGCGCGCGGCATTCCGGCGGGCTGTCCGTGCAGACGTTCCTGCGCGGGGTGCACGTCGTCGAGTACACGGAGGAGGCGCTGCGCGAGGTGGCGGACAAGGTCGTGACCCTGGCCACGGCGGAGGACCTGCCCGCCCACGGCCAGGCCGTGACGGCGAGGTTCCGGGCATGACCGCGATCGGCGCCGAGGTCACCCTCGACCAGCTGCCGCTGCGCGAGGACCTGCGCGGGAAGTCGCCGTACGGCGCCCCGCAGCTCGAGGTCCCGGTGCGGCTCAACACCAACGAGAACCCGTACCCGCCGCCGCCGGAGCTGGTCGCGGACGTCGCCGCGGCCGTCGAGGAGGCCGCGCGGGACCTGCACCGTTATCCGGACCGGGACGCCGTGGCGCTGCGCACCGATCTCGCGGCGTACCTGACCGCGCAGACCGGCGTCGAGCTCGGGTCGGAGAACCTGTGGGCCGCCAACGGGTCCAACGAGATCCTGCAACAGATCCTGCAGGCCTTCGGCGGACCGGGGCGCACGGCGGTCGGCTTCGAGCCGAGCTACTCGATGCACCCGATCATCTCCTCCGGCACCCGGACGGAGTGGCTCCCGGCGCCGCGGGGCGCGGACTTCGCCATCGACGTCGACGCCGCGCGGCAGGTGCTCAAGGACCGCGCGCCGGACATCACGTTCCTGACCAGCCCGAACAACCCCACGGGCCAGTCCATCGCCCCGGACGACCTGGCCGCGCTGATCGACGCCGCGCCGGGGATCGTCGTGGTCGACGAGGCGTACGCGGAGTTCTCCTCGTACCCGAGCGCGACGACGCTGCTCGCCACGCACGGCCACAAGCTGCTCGTCTCGCGCACCATGAGCAAGGCGTTCGCGTTCGCGGGCGGGCGGCTGGGCTACCTCGCCGCGGCACCCGCGGTCGTCGACGCGCTGCAGCTCGTCCGGCTGCCGTACCACCTGTCCGTGCTGACCCAGGCCGCCGCGCGGGCCGCCCTGATGCACGCGAAGGCGACCCTCGGGTCCGTCGCGCTGCTGTCCGCCGAACGGGACCGGGTGATGTCGGAGCTGGCCGCGGCCGGTTACGACGTCGTCCCGAGCGACGCGAACTTCGTGCTCTTCGGCCGGTTCGCTGACGCGGACCGGGCCTGGCGGGCGTTCCTGGAGCGCGGCGTGCTGATCCGGGACAACGGGATCCCGGAACGCCTGCGGGTCACGATCGGCACGCCCGAGGAGAACGACGCGTTCCTGCAGGTCGCAGCGGACGTCGCAACGGAGGAGCTTTCGTGAGTCGCATCGGCCGCATCGAGCGGGTCACCAAGGAGTCCAAGGTCCTCGTCGAGATCGATCTCGACGGCACCGGCACCACGGACATCAGCACCGGAGTCCCGTTCTTCGACCACATGCTCGACGCGCTGGGCAAGCACGGCGCGTTCGACCTCACCGTCCGCGCGGAGGGCGACGTCGATCTCGACGCGCACCACACCGTCGAGGACACCGCGATCGTGCTGGGCCAGGCGATCCGGCAGGCGCTGGGGGACAAGAAGGGCATCCGCCGCTTCGGCGACGCCTGGATCCCGATGGACGAGGCGCTCGCGCACGCCGTCGTCGACGTCTCCGGCCGGCCGTACACGGTGCACACCGGCGAGCCGGACGTGATGGCTGGCTTCGTCGTCGGCGGGCACTACCCGACTGTGCTGAACCGGCACGTCTTCGAGTCCCTGGCGTTCCACGGGCACCTGGCGCTGCACGTCCGCGTGCTCGACGGCCGGGACCCGCACCACATCACCGAGGCCGAGTTCAAGGCGATCGCGCGCGCCCTGCGCGCCGCGACGGAACCGGACGCCAGGATCACGGGGATCGCCTCGACCAAGGGCACCCTCTAGACCCGTGTTCGTGGGTTCGCGCACAGGTTGCGGCCTGTGCGTCGGATCGCGGACCCATGCGTGAGCGGGCCGGTAGGCTGGCAGGCGTGTCGAAGATCGTCGTGTTGGACTACGGATCGGGGAACCTGCGCTCCGCGGAGCGTGCGCTCCGCCGGGTGGGTGCGGACGTCACCGTCACCACGGACTTCGATGCCGCATGCGAGGCGGACGGCCTGGTCGTCCCCGGCGTCGGTGCGTTCGCGCACTGCATGCAGGGCCTGAACGCCGTCCGCGGGCCGCAGATCATCGACCGCAGGCTCGCCGGGGGACGCCCGGTGCTCGGCATCTGCGTCGGGATGCAGATCCTGTTCGACCGCGGCGTCGAGTTCGGCGACGAGGCGGAGGGCTGCGGGGAATGGCCCGGCACGGTCGAGCGGCTGAAGGCGGACGTCCTGCCCCACATGGGCTGGAACACCGTGCAGGCCGCTCCCGGCTCCACGCTGTTCAACGGCCTCGACTCCGACACCCGCTTCTACTTCGTCCACTCCTTCGGCGTCCGGCGCTGGGAGATGGAGGAGTCGCACGTCATCCGCCCGCCCATGGTCACCTGGGCGCACCACGGCGAGGACTTCGTCGCCGCCGTCGAGAACGGGCCGCTGTCCGCCACCCAGTTCCACCCGGAGAAGTCCGGCGACGCCGGTGCGACGGTGCTGCAGAACTGGCTGCGCGACGTGGTCGGTTGATGGCCGCCGCACCGCGCAGGAAGGCCGCAGCCCGGAGGAGGACCACCACCCGCAAGCGGAGCAGCACGCGGCGCCGGACCACGACGAGCCGCCGCCGGACCTCGACGTCCAGCACGCTCGGCACCGTCGCCGGCGCCGCCCTCGCGGGCGTCATCGCCACCGCGCTGGGCGGTCTGCCCTGGTGGGGATGGGTGCTGCTGATCGTCGTCGGGCTGGTCGTCGGGCTCGGTCACGCCGCGGCGCGGGGCCGGGCCGCGGCCGCCCGCGAGGACGGCCCGGACGACGCGGCCACCACACCACCGGGCGAGCCCGCGGCCTGAGAAGCCGCAAGACGAGGACGCCGGGCAGGCCCGAAGGCCTACCCGGCGTCCTGTGACACGACGATCCGCGGTCAGGCGGCGAGGCGCTCCAGGCCCGGGTAGGCGCGGATGTGCGCGCCCGGGGCCTTGGCGTCCGTCCCGCCGTCGGCGGCGTTCGTCAGCGCCGGGAAGCTCGCTCGCCACGGCGCGCTCGACCGCCGCCGCGCCGCGCAGGATCGCGGGGCGGGCGGTCGCCGCGAACCGGGCGTGGGCGGTGCGCACGACCCGCAGGGGTGCGGACCGCGGCAGCTCCCGGACGGCCGATCCCACACCGGCGCGGCCGCTCCGGGCGGCGCGTGCCGCCGTCGCCAGCACACCCGAGCCCGGGGCGCTCTCGACGTCCCGCGCGGCGGCGGTCGCCAGTCGGGCGAACGGCGCCCGGACCGGTCCGGCGAGTCGCGAGGGCCGGATCCCGGCGGGCAGGACGATGCGGGCCGGCAGGCGGAGCGTGGGGCGCTCGGCCGCCACGACCAGCGCGATCCCGGCCGCCGCGAGTGCCAGCAGCGGCACGCTCGCCAGGGCCACCGGCAGGCCGGCGTGCTCGGCGAGGAAGCCGATCGCGGGCGGGCCGCCGAGCAGGCCGCTGTAGCCGACGGTCGACGCGAGCGCGACGCCCCGGGAACCGGAGCGCGCCCCCGCGCGGGCGATCGCGATCGGGAACAGGTTGGCCAGGCCCAGCCCGACCAGCACGAATCCCGCGAGCGCCACCATCGGTGAGGTCGTCAGCAGGGCGGCGGTCATGCCGGTCGCGGCCAGGACGGCCCCGCCCGCGAGCAGCCGGGTCTCACCGAGCCGGCCCAGCAGCCAGCCTCCGGAGAGCCGGCCGCACGCCATCGCGAGGGAGAACCCGGAGTAGCCGGCGGCGGCGAGCCCGGGTGCGGCGTGCAGGGTCTCCCGCAGGTGCAGGGTGCCCCAGTCGGTGAGGGCGCCCTCGCCGAACGCGGTGCAGCCGGCGATCAGCCCGAGCAGGACGACGAGCCGGCGCCCGTCCTTCGGGTCCCGCTCGTCCGACCCGGCGGACGGGGCGGCAGCGGCCGTGGCGCGCCCGACCGTGACCAGTACGGGGCCGGCGAGCGCGGTGACGGCCAGCCCGACCGCCGAGACGGCGAGGAGATGCGGTTCGACCGGGCCCAGCGCCGACGCGAGCCCGCCCACCGCGGCCCCGGCGAGGCCACCGAAGCTGAAGGCGGCGTGCAGGGACGTGAGCAGCGGCTTCTCCGGCCGCATGGCCTCGACGGCCACGCCGGCGCTGTTGATCGCGACGTTGACCAGGCCGGTCAGCGCGCCGAACAGCAGCAGCGCGACGCAGAGCTGCGGGACGGACGTCGCGAGCCCGGGCAGGGGGACGACCACGCAGGTCGCCGCCACCCCCACCCCGGCGACGAGGCCGGAGCCGAACCGGGCGGCGAGCACGCCGGTGAGCTGCATGCTCGCCAGCGCGCCGAGGGACACGCAGAGCAGGGCGAACCCGAGGGTGGCGTGGGTCGCGCCGACCTGGACGGTGACGTCCGGGATCCGGGCGGCCCAACTGCCGAACACGGCGCCGTCGAACGCGAACAGCGCGGTGACGGCGAGCCGGAGCCTCCGGAAGGAGGGTGGGGTCGAAGGGGCGGAACGGAGCCGGGCGGACGCGCGAAGGCGCGTACCGACGGAAGCGACGGGCATGGGGTTCCTCCGGCGGAGCCCGGACCATCGGTGTGGGGACCACCGGATGGCCACCGCAGCGGCCACTGTTGCCTGCTGCGGGGGTTCTGCCGAGACGGCGCTCGACCTGTCGGGTCGTGGTCGAACGGGACGGATGCGGTCGGAATCAAGACGCACGACCGCGTGCGCCGATCCCTACCGTGCCGTAACACCCTCTGGGTACGCCAGTAATCCGCAGGTGAGCGCGCTCACGATCGATTCAGAAGAGCCGACTCACGACGACGTCCGCGCGGCGAGCAACCGGTCCAGGAACCCGACCTGCCCCTTGACCAGCTTCTCCCGGGCGGTGTCCACGTCGAACCAGGCGACGCGGTCGATCTCCGGGAACCGCAGCCGCCGCCCCGATCCCCGGGGCCACTCGACCTCGACCCAGGAGCCGTCGTCCGGGCGTTCGGCGACGGCGGCGACGAGCTCGTCGGCCAGGTCACCGGCGAGCGCGAACGCCGTGACGCTCTTGCGCCGCCCGGACTGGACGATCGTGCCGAGCTCGCGCAGCTCACCCGCCGGGGCGGGGATACCGAGCTCCTCGGCGAACTCGCGACGCGCGGCGTCCCGCGGGTCCTCGGCGTCGTCGTGCTCGCCCTTGGGCATGGACCAGCCCGCCGCGTCCTTGCGCGCCCAGAAGGGCCCGCCCATGTGGCCGAGCAGCACCTCGACCCGTCCGTCCCGCTCGCGGTGGAGCAGGATCCCCGCACTCGTGATCACGCGGGGATCCTCCCGCACGGCTCAGTGGACGTGCTCGCTCCAGTCCTGCGGGACCCGGTCCGCCGGGCCGGGGACCGTCTGCTCGACGGGCCGGTGCGTGGGTGGGGCGAGGTCTGGCCCGTCGAGGCCGACCTGACGGTCGTAGTCCCAGAACCAGTCCTCGGCGGGCTCGAAGCTCTGCACGATCGGGTGCCCGGTGCTCCGGAAGTGCGCGGTCGCGTGCTGCGCGGGGGAGGTGTTGCAGCAGCCGACGTGCCCGCAGGCGGCGCAGCGGCGCAGGTGGACCCACCAGCCCCGGGCCGCGTCGCACTCCACGCAGCCGCTCCCGGACGGCGGGACGGAGGGGTCGATGGGGAGCGCATCCCGTCTCCTCGCTCGTGCTCGGCATCAGCGGCAGCCGGACCTGGAACCGGGTGTCCCCGGGTTCGGACTCGACCCGCAGGTCCCCGTGGTGGCGGTTCACGACGATCCGCCAGGAGATGTCCAGGCCGAGCCCGGTGCCGTCGCCGACGGGCTTGGTGGTGAAGAACGGCTCGAAGATCCGGTTCCGGATCTCCGCAGGGACGCCGGGCCCGGTGTCCCCGATCTCGACGAGCAGGTGGTCGTCCTCCCGCGCGGTGCGCACGGTCAGCGTCCCGTGCCCGTCCATGGCCTGCACGGCATTGTCGATGAGGTTGGTCCAGACCTGGTTCAGCTCCGCGGCGTAGACCGGGATCCTCGGCAGCGTCCGGTCGAACTCCTTGACGACCTGCACGCCGTCGCCGATCTTGCGCGCGAGCATGATCAGCGTGGACTTGAGCAGCTCGTGCACGTCCACGGTCTGGTACGGCGCCCGGTCCATCTGGGAGTACTGCTTCGCCGCGCCGAGCAGGGTGGAGATCCGCGTGGTCGACTCCGCGATCTCGTTCATCAGCAGCTCGGTCTCGACGGTGTAGTTGAGCCACCGGACCGCGCCCTCGAGGATCTCCGGGGGCACCGCGGCGGCGACCCGCTCCATCCAGTCGATGTCCAGCCCGGCCTGGACGAACGTGGGCGCGATGTCCCAGCCGCCGGCGATGCCCTTCGCGTCCAGCCAGTCCCCGAGCTCGTCCTCGGCGTCCCCGGCCTCGAGCGGGCTCAGCTCGGGGGCCTTCGCGACCCGGTCCGCGGCGTCCGTCTGCAGCTGCAGCAACGTCTGCAGATCGGCCGTCTCGTACGGCCCGGCCGCGATCATCCCGAGCTTGCTGCGCATCCCCGCGACCCGCTCGCGCAGCGTCGAGGTGGCCCGCACCGCGGCGGCGGCGGGGTTGTTCAGCTCGTGGGTGAGCCCGGCGGACAGCGACCCGAGGGCGAGCAGCCGTTCCCGCTGGCTGACCGCCTGCTGGGTGTTCCGGATGCCGAAGAACAGCCCCTCGAGCAGGTGCAGCGCCATCGGGAACCACTCGGCCATCAGCGCCGCGAGCTTCTCCGCGTCGAGCACGTAGAACCGGGACGGCACGATGACCCGCAGCGAGTTGTTGTACGTCTGCGGCATCCGGTCGCCCAGGTAGGCGTGCCACGCGCCCGCGTAGACGCCCGGCTGGGACGTCCGCTCCACGTCGACGTCGTCCTCTCCGGAACGCCGGGACAGCACGACGCTGCCCTCGACGAGCACGTAGAAGCACGTCGCCCGCTCGCCCTCGGCGTAGACGCGGCCGGGCTCGAACGTCGCCATGTAGCCCTGCTCGCAGAGCTCGGTGAGTTGGGCGTCGCTGAGCTTCTCGAAGAGGAACAGCGACCGCAGCTCCTCCGGATCGCACGGGGTCGTCATGATTCCGCCTCCGCGGGAAGAAGCACGTCGGCGGTGGTCATGACCTCTCCAGGTACCGGTGCACGAGCGAGACGGCCATCGCCCCGTCCCCGACGGCGGACGCGACCCGTTTGACGGACTCCGCGCGGGCGTCACCCGCGACGAAGACGCCCGGCAGGCTCGTCTCCAGGTGCAGCGGGTCACGGTCCAGCGGCCATCCCGCGGGCGGTTTCCCGTCGACGATCAGGTCCGGCCCGGCGACGACGAACCCGGCCGCGTCCCGGACCACCTGGTCGCTCAGCCAGTCCGTGCGCGGTGTCGCGCCGATGAAGACGAACAGGTACGACGCGTCGAGGGTCTCGGTCTCGCCGGTGGTGCGGTCCCGCAGCGTCAGCTTCTCCAGGTGCTCGCCGCCCTCGGCGCCGGCGACCTCGCAGCACGTCCGCACGGTGATCTCGGGGATGTCGCCGATCTGCTCGATGAGGTAGTGCGACATCGACGAGACCAGCGACGGCCCGCGGACCAGCATCGTCACCGAGCGCGCGTGCCGGGCGAAGTAGACGGCGGCCTGCCCCGCGGAGTTCGCGCCGCCGACGATGTAGACGTCCTGCCCAGCGCAGCTCGCCGCCTCGGTGAGCGTGGAGCCGTAGAACACGCCGCGGCCGGTCAGCTCCGGGACGCCGGGCGCCTTCAGCTCGCGGTAGGAGACGCCGGTGGCCAGCACCACCGCGTGCGCGTGGATGGCGCTGCCGTCCGCGAAGTGGACGCTGCGTGAGGAGCCGTCGGCCTGCAGCCCGACGACGTCCCGCGCGGTCAGCAGCTCCGCGCCGAGCCGGACGGCCTGGCGGCGGGCCCGGTCCGTGAGCTGCGCGCCGGAGACGCCGTCCGGAAAGCCCAGGTAGTTCTCGATCCGGGAGCCTGCCCGGCCTGCCCGCCCGTCGCGAGCCGTTCGACCATGACCGTGCGCAGGCCCTCGGACGCGCCGTAGACCGCCGAGCCGAGCCCGGCCGGGCCGCCACCGACCACCACGAGGTCGTAGAACTCCTCCGCGGGCACGGTCGACAGCCCGACCCGCGCGGCCAGCTCACCGTCCGCCGGGGCGACCAGCGCCTCGCCGGCCGGGGTGATCACCACCGGCAGCGTCTGTCCGTCGACGCCGGCGGCCTGCAGCAGGCGCGCGGCCTCCGGTTCGTCGACGGGGTACCAGCGGTAGGGGACCTGGTTACGGGCGAGGAAGTCCCGGACGTCGTGCGAGCGGGCGGACCAGCGGTGCCCGACCACCCGGGTCTCGCAGACCTCGCGCCGGTCCGCGGCCCGCCAGGCGTCGATCATCTCGTCGACGACGGGGTAGAGCTTCTCCTCGGGTGGGTCCCAGGGCTTGAGCAGGTAGTGGTCCAGGTCGACGACGTTGATCGCGGTGATCGCCGCGTCCGTGTCGGCGTAGGCGGTGAGCAGCACGCGGCGGGCGGCGGGGTAGAGGTCCATGGCCTGCTCGAGGAACTCCAGCCCGTTCATCCCGGGCATCCGGTAGTCCGCGAGCAGGACGGCGACGTCGTCCCCGCGCAGGGTCATCTCGCGCAGCGCCTCCAGCGCCTGCGGACCCGACTCGGCGCGGACGATGCGGTGGCGCTCGCCGTAGCGGCGCCGCAGGTCACGGGCGACGGCCCGGGAGACGCTGGGGTCGTCGTCGACGGTCACGATGGCGGGTCGGGCGGAGGTCAGCGGTGTGTTGCGGCTCACGAGGGACGCGGCGGCATCCGGCATCGCCCCAGTCTGCACCCCCGCACCGAGGGGAACGAGTGTGTTCGTCCCGTGACGGCCGATGTGCGAAGGAGCGTAACGGGGTCAGTGCACCCGCCGGGCCCGGTTCGGTCGGGCCGGGGTGCGGGCCAGGACGACGACCCCGGTCACCGCGACCAGCAGCCCGACGGCCAGCGGGACGCCCCAGCCGGGCCGCACCGGGTCCCCGAGCAGCCCGATGCCGACCAGCCCGGGGACGATCACCTCGGTCACGGCGAACACCGCGGTCACCGAGGCGAGCGAGCCCAGCCCGAGGGCCTTCGAGTAGGTCGTGATGCCGACGATCCAGAACGCGAGGAGCAGATAGGTCGCGGGCTGGGACACGAGGACCAGCAGGTCGAACTCGTCGCCCGGGCGCAGGTGCAGGGACCGCACGGCCAGCGCGGTCCCACCGAAGCCCAGGCCGCCGAGGAAGGCCAGCGGCCAGGCGCGGCCGCCGTGCCAGACGAGCCGGGCCGCGATCGCCAGCGCGACGACGGAGACGCCCAGGATCACGTCGACGATCGGGGACGTGTTCGCCGGCCGGTCCCCGCCCGCGCTGGCCGCGACCAGGACGAGGCCGCCGAGGCACGCGGCGATCGCGAGCTTCTCGGCCAGGCCGAGGCGGGTGTCGTGCAGGATCCGGGTGGCGACGGCGGTGACGGCGATCGCGCCGCCGAGGATCGCCTGCACCGCGAAGACGGGGAGGTGCCGGAGCGCGACGACCGTGCAGGCCCAGCCGAGGCCGTCGACCAGCAGGCCGGAGAGGTAGCGCGGCTGCACGGCGAGCGGACGGCCCGGCCGGGTGCGGGTGGTCGCGTCGGACTGGAGGAGACCGCCCAGGCTGTTCAGCACCATGGCGCAGACGGCGAACAGGAGCCCGGTCAGCACGGGGCACGCTCCGCCTGTCCGATCACGGCTCCACGGTGGCACGCCGTCCGCCCGTGCGCCTCTTCCGCCGAGGGCCGTACCGCCGAGGTCGGCGCCGCCGCGGCCGCGGTCACTCCGCCATGCGGTCCCGCAGCCCGCTCGCCCGGCTGACCGGGCGCGCGATCGCCGCCCGTACCGCCTCCTCGGACCCGACGACGCGCACGGTCCGCCGCGCGCGGGTCACCCCCGTGTAGAGCAGCTCGCGGGTGAGCAGCGGGGACTCGGGCGGCGGCAGCACCACGCTGACCCGGGTGAACTGGCTGCCCTGACTGCGGTGGACGGTCATCGCATGCACGGTCTGGACCCCGGCGAGCCTGGCGGGCGCATAGGACTGCGGGGCGGTGGGCCGGCCGAACACGGCCCGGATCCCGTCCCCGTCGCGCACGACCACGCCGGTGTCCCCGTTGTACAGGCCCAGATCGTAGTCGTTCGTGGTGACGAGCAGGGGCCGTCCCGGGTACCAGGGGCCCCGTCCGGTTCCCGGGACGTCGTCGAACCCGGGGACGGCGGTGCCGAGCCAGCGCTCGACCTCCGCGCCCCACCGGTTGACCCCGTAGGGGCCGCGCCGGTGCGCGCAGAGCAGCCGGTGCTCCTCGAGCCGTTCCAGCGCCTGCGCCGCTCGTCCGGCCCGCGCCGCGTCGATCAGCCCGCTCGCCGCGGCGACGACGTCCGCGTGCAGCCCGTCCAGCCCCGCCGGGTCCCGCTGCTCCAGGTCCGCCTCGACGAACAGCAGGTCCGGGTCCCCGGCGCGCAGGTGCCCGATCGCGGCGTCCGCGTCCCCGGCCTGGACGGCGCGGGCGAACGCGGCGATGGCGCCGTCGAAGCGCCAGGTGCGGGAGAGCGTGACGACGCCGTGCACCACCGGCCGCGCGGCCGCCCCGAGCGCCCCGACCTCGCGGAGCTGCTCGTCCAGCCCGGGCTCCGGGGTGCCGACGGCCCGCGCGAGATCGCCGAGGACGGCCCCGGCCTCGACCGACGCGAGCTGGTCCGGGTCCCCGACGAGGATGAGCCGGGCGTCCGGCCGGACCGCCTCGAGCAGCCGTGCCATCAGCGTCAGCGAGACCATGGACGTCTCGTCGACCACCACGACGTCGTGCGGGAGCCGGTTGAGCCGGTCGTGCCGGAAGCGGCTCGACGAGCCGGGGCGCCGTCCGAGCAGCCGGTGGATCGTCGACGCGGTGAGCGCCCCGACCCGGGCCCGGTCCGCCTCGGGCAGCTTCCCGGTGTGCTCGGCGACGGCCTCGCCGAGCCGGGCGGCGGCCTTGCCGGTGGGGGCGGCGAGGGCGACCCGCAGCGGGGTCACCGCGTCCCCGTGCAGGTCGTGGAGCAGCGCGAGGAGCTTGGCGACGGTGGTGGTCTTGCCCGTGCCGGGGCCGCCGGCGAGGACGGTGACCCGGCGGAGCGCGGCGACCGCGGCGGCGAGGCGCTGGAGGTCCTCGGGTGCGGTTCCGAAGAGCCGCTCCAGGCCTCGCCGGAGCTGCGCGAGATCGACGTCCGGCTGCCCGGTGCCGGAGCGTTCCCGCAGCTCGCGGCGGACGAGCTCCTCCTCGGCCCAGTAGCGGTCGAGGTAGAGGAGGCCGGCACCGCCGTCGTCCGGGCCGACCCAGCGCAGCGGGCGTCCGGTCCCCGGCGCGGTCCCGAGCCCGACCAGCGGGGAGTCCCGCACGGCGGCGATCCAGGGGCCGGGCTCGGGCCAGGGCAGCTCCGAGACGTCGACGAGCTCCTCGCCCTCGCCCAGGACGGTGTGGCCGATCTCCGCGAGCGCGACGCAGACGGAGCCGTGCCGGATCGCCCGGACGGTGAGCGCGACCGCGAGCAGCACCTCCTCCGGCTCGCCGGCCGGGTCCCCGCCGAGGCGGCCCAGCCGGGTGGCGACGTGCACGTCCGCGGCGGTCAGGACGCCGGCGGTGTTGAAGACGGCGAGCAGGCCGGTGGCGGAGCGGGCCGTGCGGAGATCGAAGGGATCGCGCTCGGGAGTGGTCGCGGCGGTGGTCACGCTCACGGGGCGCCCCCGTCCAGGTCGAAGAGGGGAGGCTCGTCGGAGGGCGCCGGTCGGTGCGCGGGCGGCGGCTGCGGGGCTCGCCGGGGCCCGCCGTCGAGCAGCTCCGACAGCTCCGCGATCAACGCCCCCGGCGGTTTCCAGGCGAACACCCCGCACGGTGTCCCGTCGACCTGCGGCGTCCCGGGCCCGCACATCCCGCGCAGGAACAGGTACAGCATCCCGCCCAGGTGCTCGTCGGCCTCGTAGCCGCGGAGCCGCCAGCGCAGGAACCGGTGCAGCGCGACCCCGTAGAGCAGCGCCTGCAGCGGGTAGTGCGCGGCCATCATCGCCTCGGCCAGCACCGGCGGCGCGTAGTGCGCGGCCGTCAACGGCTCCCGGCCCGACGGTCCGGACGGGCCCAGCCAGTTCGTCTTGTAGTCGACGACCAGGAACCTGCCGTCGACCCGCAGCACGGCGTCGATGCTGCCGGTGAGGTACCCGCGCAACGGCTGTCCGGCGAGCCCGGGGGAGGCCAGCAGGTCCGGATAGCGCGCCAGTGGGTCGTCGGCGGCGAGATGCCGGCGCAGCACCGGGGCGAGGTCTCCCAGCACGACGCGGCCCGCCGGGACGTCCCCACCGGCGAGCGGCATCTCGAAGTCCAGCTCGGCGAGCCGGTCCGCAGGCGCGATCACGCGCAGCGACCGGCCCCCGGTGAGCATCCCGAGCGGGGTCTCGACGACCGGCACCAGCGCGGCGGCCAGCGCCTCGGGGTCGACGTCCGCGGGCTGGCGGGCCAGTTCCTCGCGGCTGCGCAGTCGCAGCTCGGCCTCCAGGTCCGGGGCGGTGGTGTCCGTGGTCTCGAGGACCGCGTGCACCAGCGTGCCGAAGCCGGTGCCGAGCGGGAGGTCGGCCATCGGGGACGGCACGTCCGCGCCGAGGCTGCTGCTCACCTCCGGGAGCGGGACCTCGGCCTCGTCGTCCTTGCCGGTGGTCTCCGGTTCGGTGCCGACCCCGGGGGCCGACGGCTCCGGGGTGGCGTCCGCGCCGGCGTGCGAGGCGTGGGCGTCCGCCGTCAGGGCGCTGTAGGACGTCCGCCGCCAGGCGGTGTCCAGCGTGCGGTCGAACCTCGCCACGGCCAGCTCGGGCGGCTGGCCGTCGGCGGGCGCGGGCGGGGCCGGTTCCCGGTCCGCCAGCGGCTCGACGGCCACGCCGTACGGTTCCAGCGCGCGGAACAGCTGCAACGCCGACGCGTCCTGCGGCACCTTGTACGTCGGCGCCGGGTTCTCCCCCGGCGCCGGCCGCCCGACCAGGAGCCGGTGCAACGCCGAGGCCTGGGTGGTGGTCGTGGGCGCCCACCATGCGACCACCTGGCAGCAAGCCCGGGTGAGCGCGACGTAGAGCAGCCGCAGGTCCTCGCCCGCCTCCTCCGCCTGGTGAGCCTCGATCCGCGTGCCGCGCTCCGGGCCGCGCGGGCCGCCGACGTCCAGGACGCGGGCGCCGTCGGCGTCGTGGAAGAGCAGGAGATCGGGATCGGGGACCCAGCGGTCCCAGCCGAACGGGACGTAGACGACCGGGAACTCCAGCCCCTTGCTGCGGTGCACGGTGACGACCTGGACGGCGTCCGCGTCCGACTCCAGCCGCCGGCTCCGCTCGCCCGCGGTGTCCCGCGCGGCCTCGGCGATCCGCTGCCGCAGCCACTCGACCAGCGCGGACGGTCCGAGGCGATGCTCCAGGGCCGCCCGGTGCAGGACCTGACCGATGTGCCGGACGTCGGTGAGCCGCCGCTCGCCGTCCGTCAGCCCCAGCAACCGTGCGGGCAGCCCCGTGCGGGTCGTGACGGCCTCCAGCAGTGCGGCGACACCCCGCTCGGTCAGCACGGCGTGCCAGGCGCGCAGGTCCGTGCCCAGCTCGTCGACCAGCGCGTCGGAGTCCGGCCCGCACAGCTCCGCCACGGTGTGCCCGACGAAGCAGGTCAACGCCGCCGCGCGCAGCCGGGTGGTGCGCTGCGGCTGCTCGACGGCCTCCAGGAGCGTGAGCCATTCCGCCGCGGCCGCGGTGGTGAAGACGCTGGTGGTGCCGGCGAGGACCGCGGGCACCCCGGCCGCGGCGCAGGCCTCCCGGATCAGCACGCCCTGGGCGTTCGTGCGGACGAGCACGGCGACATCCCCCGCGCGGACGGGCCTCCGGATCCCTCCCGGTTCAGGGGCGAGCCCGGAGACCGTCGCGGGCGACGCGAGCAGCGCGGCGACGTCCGCCGCCACGTCCGCCGCGACGACCTCGCGGGCCTTCGGCGCCCGGCCCAGGTTCCGGCCGGTCAGCGGCTCGAGCCGGTCCCGGTCCACGACCCGCAACCGGAACGGCGCGTCCGACGGGGCCCCGGCCAGCCGGCGCCCGGTGTGCCGCGCCTCCACCGGCCGGACGACGATCTTGTCGCTGCCCAGGGCGGCCTGCCCGAGCACGCCCTCCAGCGCGCGCAGCAGGGCCTCGTCGCTGCGGAAGTTCTTCCCGAGCGTGGCCGTCGCCCCGGCCTCGCCGGCCGCCTCCAGGTACGAGACGACGTCCGCGCCGCGGAACGCGTAGATCGCCTGCTTGGGGTCCCCGATGAGCACGAGCGTCACGTGTCCGTGGAACGCGCGCTGCAGGATCTCCCACTGGATCGGGTCCGTGTCCTGGAACTCGTCCACCAGCACCACGCGGTACCGGTCCCGCAGCCGTTGCCGGGCCGCCGCGCCGCGCACCGGGTCCCGCAGCGCGTCCGCGAGCCGGGTGAGCATGTCGTCGTAGCTGAAGAGACGGCGGCGGCGTTTGCGCCGGTCCACCTCGTCCCGGATCGCCTGGGCGAAGCTGCGCCGGACCGCGGCGACCGAGCCGGGAGCCGCGTCCCGGGGTTCGAGCCGGGCCTGCGGGTCCCCGACCGCGTGCCGGGCGAGGGTGAGGGCCTCCTCCCGGGTCAGGTCCGGCCTCCCGGCCGACGGGGCGGCGTACTTGCGCACGTAGAAGTCGTCGACGACCTCGGTGACCAGGTCGTCCACGTGCTCGACGAACTGCGCGTCCGGGTCGCTGTCCCCGGCCACGCCCAGCCCGGCGAGCATCTGCTGGCAGAACTGGTGGGTCGTGGCGATGGTGGCGGCGTCGAAGTGGGCGAGCGCGAGCCGCAGGCGGGACCGGCGCCGCGCGACCTCCTCGGCGGGCGCGTCCGCGAGCAACCGGATCACCGGGTCGTCACTCGGCCCGCCGGACGCCAACCCCCGTTCGGTGGTCAGCAGCCGTTCCCGGACGCGTTCGCGCAGCTCCTGGGTGGCCTCCCGGCCGAACGTGACGAGCATCAGCTCGGGCAGCTCGGCGAGGCCCTCGGCCACGTAGCGGGTGGCCAGGGCGGCGATGGTGAAGGTCTTGCCCGTCCCGGCGCTCGCCTCGAGGACCGTCGTGCCCTCGGGCAGCCGCCCGTCGACCCGGAAGTCCTCCGGCGTCAGCAGGGCCTGGCCCCGGATCGTCGTGCTCACGGGACGTCCAGGGTCTCGGCGTCGATCAAGGGGGTCCAGAGGCGCATCGCCAGGTCTCCGAAACGGGTCGGTTCGTGTGTGCCCGGCGCGGTGAGGATCGCCTCGAACGGCGCCTTCGCGCCGAGCACCGTCAGGTGGGCCTCGTCCTCGCACTCGAACGGGCTCCAGTCCCGTTGCGCCGAGGCGGCCGCGTCCCGCGGCGCCGCCCCGCGGATCCGGGCGCTCGCGTAGGCCGCCGCACACGGCGTGGGCAGCGGCAGCGGTTCCCGCAGGCCCTCCCGGTGCAGGGCGACGAGCTCGGCCAGCGCCGCGGCGGCCGCCTCGGGGCTGACGGGCCCGATCGTCGAGCGTTGCGCCCCGCCGCCCCGGCCACGGCCGAGTGTGACCGCCCGCCACCGGACGTCCGGGTGGGTCACGGTGAGCGCGAGCAGCTGGGCCCAGGCCCGCAGCCGGTGCTTCGGGCCGAGCCGGGAGTACTCGACCCGGACGATCGTGCTCCCGTGCAGCCCGGCGACCGTCCCGACCACCCGCACGTTCCCGCCTCCGTCCACCGGGGCCGGGGCGGCCACGTCCCGCGACACCGGCTCGGCCGACCCGCGCAGCTCCGCCGACGCCGCCACCAGCGGTTCGACGTCCGAGGTCACCTTCTCCAGCACGGCGCGGCCGAGCGAGCCGGGCGGCAGCTCGCCGCGCCGCCACTCGGCCTGCGTACAGCGCTCCAGCTCGGCGCCGGCGAGGCGGTCCCGGAGCAGCCGGTCCCCGACGGCCCACCTGCCGAGCCCGTCCAGGTCCACCGGAAGGGCGTCGCCGGCCGCGTCGTCCTCGGACCGCAGCACCATCCCGACGCGCTGCCGCAGGAACGCCTTCACCGGATGCTCGACGAACCGCACGAGATCGTCCAGCTCGACGACACCGGACTCGGCCGGGTCCTCCACGGGGGCGGGCAACGGCTCGGCCAGGAACGGCGGCGCGGGCCGGCGCTCGGTGACCGAGGCCCGGGCCCCGGCCAGGGAGGCCCGGTCGAAGCTGAAGGGGGACGAGCCCACGAAGTTCCGCGGGTCGAACGGCTGCAACGGGTGCCGCACGGTGATCGCCTCGCGCGCCGGCGTGCCGTCCGCGGTCCGGACGGAGACGTCGACGGCGTCCAGCAGCTCGCCCAGCGGTACCGCCGGCGGCCGCCGGGCCCCGGACCGCTCGTCCGCCCCGGACGCCACGATCACCAGGTGCTCGGTGGCCGCGGTCAGCGCGTCGAGCAGGAGCTGGCGGTCCTCGCTGCGCGGGTCCCGCTCACCGACGCGCGGGTCCCGGGCCAGCACGTCGTCCCCGTCCGGGGTGCCGGTGCGGGGGAACACGCCGTCGTCGACGCCGAGCAGGCAGACGACCCGGTGCGGCACCGAGCGCATCGGCACCAGCGTCGCGACGGTCAGCGTGCCGGTCCGGAAGTTCGCCCGGCTGGGCCGGCCGCGGAGCCGGTCGGCGAGCAGCCCGCGCACGTCGGCGAGGGTGAGGGGCACGGTCCCGGCCTGCGGCCCGGCGGAGCGGACGACGTCCGCCAGCTCGGCGCGGGCCTGCGCGTCCTGCCAGGCCTCCGACGGCGCGGTGCCGGTGAGCGCGGACAGGCCGTCGAGCAGCGCGTCCGCCCAGGCCGTGAGCGGCTGCGGCCCGGCGAGGGACTCCAGTGCGGTGCGCAGCCGGTCCAGGATCTCGGCGAGCCCGCCGACGAGATCGACGTCCGAGGAGTCCACGTCGTCGAGCGGGAGCGCCGTGCCGAGCCAGCCCTGCTCGCCGGGCGTCTCGGCCATCGCGACCCCGAGCAGCATCCGGTCCAGGCCCGCCGACCAGGTGTTCTGCGGGAACCCGTCCAGCCGGTACGGGCGGCGGTGCTCGCCGTCGAGGCCCCACCGCACCCCGGCCCGGACGACGAGCTCGCCGATCCGGTCCAGCGCGTCGTCGTCGAGCCGGAAGCGCCGGCGGACGGGGGAGGAGCCGACCAGGTCCAGCACCTGCGAGGCGGAGACCCGGGCGTCGGCCAGCTCCAGGAGCGCGGAGACCGTGCCGAGCAGCGGGTTCGCCTGCCGCAGCGCGCGGTCCGCGAGCCGGACGCGCAGGCTGTGCCCGGGGTGGACGTCCGCGGGCGCCCCCTCCCCGGCGAGCCCGAAGGACGCCGAGATCAGCGGGGCGAACGCCTCGATGTCCGGGCACATGACGATCACGTCCCGCGGTTCGAGCGTGGGGTCCGCCTCGAGCAGCCCGAGCACGACCTCGCGGAGCACCTCGACCTGCCGGTCCGGCCCGTGGCAGGCGTGGACTCGGACGCTGTGGTCCGCCGGGTCCAGCAGCGGCGGCTCGGCCGGGAGCGCGTCCCGCCGCAGGTCCGCCTGGAGGCGTTCCAGCAGCGTGCGGGGCTCGGGGAGGGCGGCGTCGTGGTGGTGCTGCTCGGCGGCGACGGGCAGCCGGAGCTGCAGCTCCCGGACGTCCCGGCCCAGCGAGCGCAGCAGCGGGTGCGTGACCTTCTCGGCGGTCTCGTCCGTCGCGCGACGGGGCGGCGGGCCCCCGCCGGCCCGGTCCGCGACGGCGGCCCACAGCGCGGGCGAGGGGTGCGGCAGCCAGAGGTGGACGTCCCGGTGCTCGGCCAGCGCTTCCAGGACCGCGAGGTGCTGGGCGGCCAGCCGGGTCGGCCCGAAGACCGACATCCGCTCGGGGAGCTCCGCGAGCCCGGGGTCACGGCCGAGCGCCTCGACCGCATCGAGCAGCCGCTCGGCGGGGCCGGGCGCGTCGATCCGGGTCCGCAGCCGCCGCCACAGCTCGGCCTGCCAGGCCACGTCCTCGGGTAGGGGCGCGTCGCCGTCGGTGTCCCGGTTCGACAGCCAGGCCGCCAGCATGTCCGGACGGTGCGACGCGTAGCCCGCGAACAGGTCCGACAGCCTGCGCGCGACCGCGTACCGGCGGCCCTCCCCGCTCGCGCCGAGGTGCGCGGCGAGCGCCGCGAACCCCGTGCCGGTCACCGCCTCGTCGATCACCTCCAGCAGCGGCCACACCGCGCGGGCCGGGTGCCAGGGATCGACCTCCGGGTCGACCCCCGTCGCGGCGTCCACCGTCTCCGCGAGGACGGCCCCGGGCGACGGGAACCGGACGTTCGCGCACACCCCGTCGGAGCCGCTGCCCACACCGAGCCGCAGCGCCAGCCGCTGCCCCAGCCACCGCTCGACGCCCTTCTCGGGCACCGCCACGATCTCCGGGGTGAACGGATCCGCCGGGGGCGCCGCGAGGACCTCGGCGAGGCCTTCGGCCAGCCGGTCGGCCCGTTCGGCCCGGTGCACGTGCAACACGCCACGGAACCTAGCGACGCCCTCCGACAGTTCCGCCGACCGCCCCGCCGGCGGCACCCGGACCTGCGGTTACCAGTTCGAGGGCGCGTAGTCCTTGAGGAAACAGCCGTGCAGGTCCTCGCCCGCCTCGCCGCGGACGACCGGGTGGTAGACCCGTGCCGCGCCGTCGACGAGGTCCAGCGGGGCGTGGAACCCGATCTCCGCCAGCCGCAGCTTCATCGGGTGCGGCCGTTCGTCGGTGATCCAGCCGGTGTCGACGGCCGTCATCAGGATCCGGTCCGTGTCGAACATCTCCGCAGAGCTGGTGCGCGTCATCATGTTCAGGGCGGCCTTCGCCATGTTCGTGTGCGGGTGCCCGGGGCCCTTGTAGCCGCGCGCGAACACCCCCTCCATCGCGCTGACGTTCACCACGTAGGAACGGCCCGACGGCGCCGCGGCCGCCCCTGCCGCCAGCATCGGCCGCAGCCTGCTGACCAGGATGAACGGGGCCGTCTGGTTGCAGAGCTGGACCTCGAGCAGCTCGAGGGCGTCGACGTCGGAGACCGTGTTCGTCCAGCTGTTGACCGGCGCGGTGTCCGGCAGCAGCCCGCCCGCGTCGACGGCCGTCCCGGCGGCGATCCGGTCCGGCGACGCGCTCCGCGCGGTGAGCGCGAGATCGGTGAGTGTCTGGGCGCCGCCGACGTCGAGGGCACCGGTCAGCGCCGCCGGGTGCGCCTCGCTGACGTGCGAGAAGGTGACGACGTCCGGCAGCGGCCCGGCGGGCAGCGGCGCGTTCTCGGCCTCGACGAGCGCCGAGTACGAGCCGGGGGAGCGGCGTACGGTCTGCGCGGCGTTGTTGATCAGGACGTCCAGCGGGCCCTGCGCCGCGACCGTGTCCGCCAGCGCGACCACCTGCGCCGGATCCCGCAGGTCCACGCCGATGATCCGCAGGCGGTGCAGCCACTCCGCGCTGTCCTCCATCGCCGCGAAGCGCCGTACCGCGTCGTTGGGGAACCGCGTGGTGATCGTGGTGTGCGCGCCGTCCCGCAGCAGCCGCAGCGCGATGTACATGCCGATCTTGGCGCGGCCCCCGGTGAGCAGCGCGCGCCGCCCGGTGAGGTCTGTGCGCGCGTCCCGGTGGGCCCGGTTCAGCGCGGCGCACGTGGGACAGAGCTGGTGGTAGAACGCGTCGACGACCGTGTAGCGCTGCTTGCAGACGTAGCAGCCGCGGGCGCGCAGCAGTGTCCCCGCGCTGGCTCCGGCGGTGGCCGAGACCAGCGGGATCCCGGCCGTCTCGTCGTCGATCCGGCCGGGCGCACCCGTGGCGGTCGCGGCCGTGACGGCCTCGTCCGCCTCGGTGACCGCGCGCCGCCGGTCAGCCTTGCGGCGCTGCTTGACGGACTTCCAGATCCCGGAGGTCGCGTGCCGGATCCGGACCGCGTCCGGGTGCTCCGTGGGTAGCGTGTCGACGTGCGCGAGGACGCGGAGGAACGCCTCCATGTCCGCGGGGGAGATCGTGGACACGTCGGCCCCGGGCCGGTCGGTGATCGTCATGAGACTGCTCAGTCCAGCTCGGCGAGGGCCTTGCGGGCCTGCTCCAGCTGGGCCTCCAGCTCGGCGACCTTGGCCTCGCGCGCGGCGCGGGCCTCGACGATGACCTCCTCGATCGGGCCGGCGAGGTCCTGGTGCAGCTCCGCGACCGCCTTCTGCACGGCGGCGGCGGTGACGGGCAGGGCGCGCGCGATCCAGGTGGTGCCGCGCTTGAGCTCGGCCTGCCACTCGCCGTCCGCGGAGCCGGCGACGGTCAGGGTCAGCTCGACGACCCGGGTCGTCCGTGCCGTCGACGAGCCCTTCGGGCGGCCGCGCCTGGGCTTCGCGGGCGCCGGGGTCTCCGTCGCCGTCGGCGCGTCCGGGGCGGCGGCGGGGGCGGACGGGGTCGCCGCGGGGGCGTCGGCGCTGCTCACGGTGTCGGCGGTGGTCACGGGGTCCACGTGCTCCCTCTCTGGCGGCGGTCTCGTCGGATGTCGTGCCCTTCAAGGGTGACCGTAGAACAGATGTTCGACGTGCCCGGATCCGGCGTGCACCCGGCCACTTCGCATCGACAGATTATATAAGTGGCTGATGTAATTATCGGTGTGAACGAACCAGTCGGCACCGTCCGGGACGAGTCGCTCCCGTCCGGCGCTCCGGACGTCGCGGAGCTGTCCGTGGCGCTGGAGCGCACGGCGAGCTGGCTGCGACGGGCGCTGCGGAACCCCGAATGGAACGCCGTGGCCCTGTCCACGCTCGACGAGCTGGCCCGCGGCGCCCCGCGCCGCGTCACCGAGCTCGCGGCCCTCGAGCGGACCAGCCAGCCCGGGATGACGGGCATCCTCGCCCGCCTCGAGGCCGCCGGCCTCGTCCGCCGCGATCCGGACCCGACGGACGGCCGCGCCACGCTGATCACCGTCACCGAGGCCGGCCGGGAGCACATCGCCGTGCGCCACGCCGAGCGCGCCCGGTTCCTGTCCGATCGCATCCAGACCCTGTCCGACGACGACCGGCGCGCACTGCTCGGCGCGACCCGCGCCCTGGCCGCCCTCGCCGACCCCGAAGAGGAAGTGGTGTCGTGAGCACCTCGCACGCCGGCTCGGGACACGCCCCGTCCGCGAGCCCGTTCACGCAGCCGAAGGCCGTCTGGGCCGTCGCCTTCGCCTGTGTCATCTCGTTCATGGGCATCGGGCTCGTCGACCCGATCCTGCCCGCGCTCGCGACCCAGCTCGATGCCAGCCACACCCAGGTCGAGCTGTTGTTCACCAGCTACCTCGTGGTGACCGCGGTCGCCATGCTGATCACCGGCTGGGTGTCCAGCCGGATCGGCGCCAAACGCACCCTCGTCACCGGACTGGCGATCATCGTCGTGTTCTCGGCGCTGGCGGGCGCGGCCGGCGGGATCGGCGGCATCGTCGGCTTCCGCGCCGGTTGGGGCCTCGGCAACGCGCTGTTCATCGCGACCTCGCTGGCGGTGATCGTCGGCTCGGCCAGCGGCGGTTTCGGCGGCGCGATCGTCCTCTACGAGACGGCGCTGGGCGTCGGCATCGCGACCGGCCCGCTGCTCGGCGGCCTGCTCGGCGACATCAGCTGGCGCGGCCCGTTCTTCGGGGTCTCGGTCCTGATGCTGATCGCCCTGGTCGCGACGGTCGTGTTCGTCGACAGGACGCCGAAGCCGGACACGCCGTCGAAGCTGTCGGAACCCCTGTCGGCGCTGAAGCACCGCAACCTGCGGACCACCAGCCTCGTCGGCCTGCTCTACAACTGGGGCTTCTTCACCCTGCTCGGCTACGCGCCGTTCCTGATGAACCTCTCGGCGCTGCGGCTCGGAGCCGTGTTCTTCGCCTGGGGCATCCTGGTCGCGCTGTTCGCGGTGTTCGGCGCCGTCTGGCTCAAGGAGCGCTTCGGCACGGCCCGGACGCTCTACGGCAGCCTGATCTGCGTCGCGGTCATCCTGGCGGTCATCGGCGCCTTCTCCGGCACGGTGTGGGCGGTCATCGCCGCCGTGATCGCGTCGGGCGCGTTCGTCGGCCTGAACAACACCCTGGTCACGACCGCCGTCATGAGCATCTCGCCGGTGCCGCGCAACGTCGCCTCGGCGACCTACGGCTTCGTCCGGTTCATCGGCGGCGGCCTGGCGCCGTTCGCCGCGGGCCTGCTGGCCGAGAGCGTCGGGGTCAAGGTCCCGTTCCTGATCGCGGCGGTCGTCGTGCTGGTCGGTGCCGCGCTGCTGAGCACGGTGCACAAGGCCCTCGAGGACGCCGACGCCGAGCAGACCGCCCCGTCGCACCGGCGTGCGGACGCCGAGGAGGCCGTCCGGACGGTCCCCGCCGTCGAGGAGGAGGCCGTCCTCGCCGGGAAGGCCCTGCTCGAGGACCGTCGATGAGAACCCCGGACCCGTCGGCTCCGGACCAGTCGGGCGCCGGGTCGCCCGGCGGGTTCGAGATCGGCTGCGACGGGCCGCGCGCGATCGTCGTCGGGGTCGACGGCTCGGACACCGGCTGGCGGGCCCTGCACTACGCCGTCGGGCAGGCCCGGCGGCAGGGCGGTCGTGTCGTGGCGGTCTACGCGGACCGGCTGCCGGGCATGGCCTTCGCCACGGCGATGCCCCTGGCCGCGACCGCGGTCGTCGACCCGGCCCAGGACAGGATGCTGGAGGAGCTCCGCCGCGAGGTCGTGGAGCTCGGCCCGCAGTACGACATCACCGTCGGGTTCGAGATGGCGGTCGGGGACCCGGTGGCGGTGCTGACGGCTGTGGCCGAGCGGGTCCGGGCGGACGCGATCGTCGTCGGCGCGAGCGTGCAGGCGGGGCACAAGTTGTTCGGCTCGGTCGCCATGCGCGTGGTCAAGACGGGTCGGTGGCCGGTGACCGTGGTGCCCTGAGCGCCGATCTCGCCGTCTCGTGCAGGGACCGTCCCGGCCCTCGCTCAGTCGCGCCTGCGCGACGTGCGCTTCGTCGGCTCCGCGGTCCGCGGGTCCTCCGGCCACGGATGCTTCGGGTAACGACCGCGAAGCTCCGACCGGACCTGCGGATAGCCGTTGTCCCAGAACGACTCCAGGTCGTCCGTCACCGCCGTGGGGCGGCCGGCGGGGGAGAGGAGGTGGAGCAGGACCGGGACGCGGCCGTCGGCGATCCGGGGCGTCGCGCGCCAGCCGAACGCCTCCTGGACCTTCACCGGGAGCACCGGCCGGCCGGACGCGTAGTCCAGCGCGATGTGCGAGCCGGAGGGCACGGTGATGCGCTCCGGGGCCAGCTCGTCGATCCGGGCGGCGAGCGGCCAGCCGACCAGGTTCCGCAGGGCGGTGACCAGGTCGATGGACTCGAGCTCGGCGCGCCGCCGCGCGTTCGAGAGCGGCCCCGCGAGCCAGCCGTCGAGGCGCTCGATCCCGGCGAGCAGGGACTCGTCGTCGACCGCGGGCCAGGGCTCACCGAGGACGTCGTGCAGCAGCGCGAGCCGGGCCCGCAGCGAGCTCGCTGCCCGGCTCCACCGCAGGAGGCCGAGGCCGTCCGCCCGCAGACCCTCCACGAGCGCGGCCCGAACCAGGGCCGGCGCCGGTTTCCGCAGCGGGCGTTCCTCGAGGACGATCGCCCCGAGCCTGCGGACCCGGCGCGCGACGAGGTCCCCGTGCCGCCAGACGACCTCGTCGCCGTCGACCGACAGCGCGGAGGCCACCTGCTCGGCCAACTCCTGGTCCGCGGGGGCGGCGAGCCGGATGCGGCCGTGCACCTCGCCGGGGCGACGGTCCGCGACCGCGACGGCCAGCCATTCGACGGCGGCGAGCGGGCTCCCGGTCGGCAGCTCGACGGCGGTCCCGCCGGTCATGAGGTAGACGGGCGACCCCGGGGCGCGGCGACGGGCGAGCCGTTCCGGATGCGCGAGCCCCACCACGAAGGCGGAGCCCGGTGTCGAGGCGGAGCCCCGCTTCCGCTCCGCGCCCGGAACGGGGGACCCCACCCCACGCACGAGCCCCGCCAGCCTCCGGACCTCGCCCTTCCACCGTCCGCTCCCCGGCGCCTCGCCGCTCCGCAGCCGTGCGAGCTTCCCGGTCCAGCTCCACCCCCGCGGCGAGCGTGTCGTCGTCGAGTACCGCGACCACCTCGGCCGCGGCCCTGGCGCCGACCTCCGCCGCCCCGTCGAGCAGCGCGCGGGCGAGCCGCGGGTGCAGCCCGAGCTCGGCCATCCGCGACCCGCGGTCGGTGATCACACCGGCCTCGTCGACCGCACCGAGTGCCCGGAGCACCGCCTGCCCCGCGCGCAGCGGACCCTCAGGGGGTGCGTCCCACCAGCGCAGGCCCGACCCGTCCGGCGTTCCCCAGGCGGCGAGGTCGAGCGCCAGCCGCGTGAGGTCGGCGGTCTTGATCTCGGGTTCGGGGAAGCGGTTCAGCAGCTCGCCCTCGGGCCAGCAGCGGTACGCGTGCCCCGGCGCCTCACGGCCCGCGCGGCCGGCCCGCTGCTCGGCGACCGCCGCCGATTCCCGCAGGGTCACCAGCCCCGCGAGCCCGCGGCGATGGTCGACGCGGGGCGCTCGCGCCAACCCCGCATCCACGACGGCCCGGACGCCGGGCACGGTCAGGCTGGACTCGGCGATCGACGTCGCCAGCACCACCCGCCGTCGAGGCCCGGGGGACAGTGCCGCGTCCTGCTCGGCCGGGGAGAGCCGGCCGTGGAGCGGGACCACGTCGAACCCCAGCGGTGCGTACTCGGACCCGACGCCGGCGAGCGCGGCCGCCGTCCGGCGGATCTCGGGCACGCCGGGCAGGAAGGCGAGGACGTCGCCGTGGGGGAGTGCCGCGCGGACCGCGCGCGCGACGCAGGCCTCTATCCGCTCGTCGCGGCGCGGCGGCAGATGGTGGACCTCGACCGGATGCGTGCGCGCCTCGACGGAGACGAGGGGGGCGTCGCCGAGGAGCTCGGACAGCCGCCCGGCCGCCACGGTCGCGGACGCCGCGAGGAGGTCGAGGTCCGGACGCAGGCCGTCCCGGGCGTCGAGCAGGAGGGAGAGCAGCAGGTCCGCGTCGAGATGGCGTTCGTGGCACTCGTCGAGCACGACGGCGCCCACCCCGGCCAGTTCGGGGTCCCGGGCGAGGCGCCGCAGCAGCAACCCGGACGTGACGACCTCGACCCGCGTCTCGGCGAGCTTCCGCGAGTCCCCACGGACCGCGTACCCGACCCGGCGGCCGACCGGCTCCCCGAGCAGTGACGCCATCCGGGCCGCGGCGGCACGGGTCGCGACCCGCCTCGGCTCGGCCACGACGATCCGGCCCTCGACGGCCCCGGCGAGGGCGAGCGGGACGAGCGTGGTCTTGCCGGTGCCCGGTGGTGCGACGAGCACGGCGGTACCGCTCGTCGTCAGGGTGCGGGTGATCTCGTCGAGCGCGGCGCGGACCGGGAGGTCGGGCAGTGCGGAAGAGGCGACGAGCGGGACGGGCACCCCTGGAGTCTGCCCGGTAATCGAGTGGGCGCGGTGGTCGAGTGGGCCCGGTGGTCGGGTCAGGAGCGGTCCGGCGGTGACCCCACGTCCCGTTCCGGATCCAGCTCGGTGCGCCCACGTGCCGCGCGGCGTCGGCGGAGCCTGCGCGGTGACAGCGGCCCGTCGTCGTTCGCCAGGACCACCGCGATCCAGGGCAGCGGGATCGTCACGAGCAACAGGACGAGGCCGATCTCCCGCGCGACCTCGTAGAGCGCCCCACCCACCCCGAACCCCACGATGTGGATCACCATGATCACGACGTACGTGCGCTTCCGCCGGCGCAGCCGCTCTTCGGGGAGGGCTCCGCGTCGGTGATCAGCGGCGGATCGCCGCGGCGCGCTCGGGCGGACAGGGGCGGGTCAGCTCCCGGTGGCGCCGGAGTCCGCGCGCCTCGCGCCGGGGCCCGACTGCGGGCCGGGGCGCGCCGCACGGCGATGCAGCAGCGCGACGACGCCGGCGGTGGCGGCCAGGCTGCACAGCACCGCGAGGGCGCCGCCCACACCGCCGACGACCGCGGCGAGCACGATCAGGGCCACGCCGGCGGCCGCGAGCACGATCGCGACGCGCCGCCGTTCGAGCCGGGGCGGGCGGCCGCCGGAGAAGTTCCCGGCGAGGTCGGGGAACTGGTTCGCGAGGCGGCGCTCCAGCTCGTCGAGCTGGCGCTGCTCCGCCTCGGTGAGGCGAGGGGGTCGGGACTCGGGAGGGGTCACCCCTCGTTGGTACCCGATTCCCGGCGAGCTTCACACCTCGGCGGACGTCCTGCCCCCGTACGGACCACGCGAAACAGGGTCATTCGCACCCACAACCACTCCGTACGGCGTGGGCGGCGTGCAGAGCACCTCCGAGGGGAGCCCCGTTTAATGCAATCGCCTCTCGCGTCCAGGCGCCCGGCCGGATACCGTCCGTAGCATGAGCGTGGGTGCTGACACAGTGGTCAACTCGGGCCCGGAGCCGCGGTCCGGGCCGGCGGGCGACGCCGCCCGGGTGGAGGAGGCCGCGCGGAAGGTCGTGCAGGACCACGACCCCCGTTCGGTCTCGCAGAGGGAGTTCCTGGGCGCGTGCTTCGACGCCGGGCTCTCCTGGGTGCACTTCCCCGTGGGCCTCGGCGGCCTGGGCGTCTCGCGCGGGCTGCAGGCGAACGCGGACGCGATCCTGCAGGACGCGGGCGGCCCCACGCCGTTCGCCCTGAACCCCATCGGCTACGGGATGGCCGCGCCGACGCTGCGCGAACACGCCCAGACCCCGGACCGGGCGGCCGAGTGGCTCCGGCCGCTGGCCACCACCGAGGACATCTGGTGCCAGCTGTTCTCCGAGCCGGGTGCGGGCTCGGACCTCGCCGGCCTCGCGACGTCCGCGGTGCGCGACGGCGACGAGTGGGTCGTCAACGGGCAGAAGGTCTGGACCAGCCTGGCCCACCGGGCGAACTGGGCGCTGCTGCTCGCGCGCACGGATCCGGACGTGCCCAAGCACAAGGGCCTCACCTACTTCGTCCTCGACATGCGCGCGCCCGGCGTCGAGACGCGTCCGCTGCGCCAGATGACCGGCCAGGCGGAGTTCAACGAGGTCTACATGAACGACGCCCGCATCCCGGACGCGCACCGCCTCGGTGCCGTCGGCGCGGGCTGGCGGGTCGCCATGACCACGCTGATGAACGAGCGGACCGCGATCGGCGGGGGCTCCAGCCGCCGGGGTACGGGCACCATCGCGGACGCGGTCGCGCTCTGGGCGGACCGCCCGGACCTGCACACCCCGATCCTGCGGGACCGGCTGGCCAGGCTGTGGACGAAGGCGGAGGCCCAGCGACTCACCGGCGAGCGGTCCCGGGCGACCGCGACGGCGAAGGGCCCGGGACCCGAGGGCTCGGTCGGCAAGCTGGTCGGCGCCGAGCTCAACCAGCAGATCTACGAGTTCTGCATGGACCTGCTCGGCGCGGAGGGCACCGTCTACGGCGACTACACGCTCCGCGACATCACCCGCAACGAGGACTACCGCGGCCCGATCCAGCAGCGGTTCCTGCGCTCGCGGGCCAACACCATCGAGGGCGGCACCTCCGAGGTGCTGCGCAACATCCTCGGCGAACGCATCCTCGGCCTGCCCGGGGACATGCGCGCCGACTCCGACCGACCCTGGCGCGAGGTGCCCCGTGGCTGAGCAGGCCGAGAACCCCGAACTCGCGAACACCGAGTTCGCCTTCACCGACGAGCAGCAGGAGCTGCGACGCGCGGTACGCAAGTTCTGTGCCGAGTTCTCGGACGAGGCGACGGTGCGGGCGTTGATGGAGTCGCCCACCGGGTACGACCCCAAGTCGTGGGCCCGCCTCGGGGCGGAGCTGGGGGTCCTGGGCCTGGCGGTGCCCGAGGAGCTGGGCGGCGCGGGGGGCACACTGGTCGACCAGGCCGTGGTCGTCGAGGAGCTCGGGGCGGCGTTGTTCTGCGGTCCCGTGTTCGGCACGGTCGGGCTCGCGATCCCGGCGCTCGTCGCGTCGTCCGAAGGGCCGGTGCGGTCCGAGACGCTGGAGCCCCTGGTCGAGGGCGCGCGCACGGCGGCGTTCGCCGTGGCGGACCGCGGGGGCCGGTTCGACCCGACGTCCCTGACGGTCGGCGCGACGCGGTCCGGGGACGGCTGGGGACTGACGGGCGTGGTCGAGCGGGTGGTCGACGCCGCCGCGGCGGACGTCCTGCTCGTCGCGGCCAGCGGACCGGACGGCGTCGCGCTGTTCGTCGTGGAGGGCGACGCGGCCGGCGTCGAGCGGCAGGTGCTCTCCACGCTCGACATGACCCGCCGGCAGGCCACGGTCCGGCTCACCGACGCCCCGGCGCGGCTGCTCGCCGGGCCGGAGGAGGCGGAGCGGGTCTGCGCGCACGCCCTCGACGTCGGGGCGACGCTGCTGGCGGCGGAGCAGGTCGGCGGGGCGCAGCACCTGCTGGACCTGACCGTCGGGTACGCGAAGGAGCGGCTGCAGTTCGGCCGGCCCATCGGCTCTTTCCAGGCGGTGAAGCACCGCCTCGCGGACATGCTCGTGTCCGTCGAGCACGCCCGCTCCGCCGCCTACCACGCGGCATGGGCGCTGCAGGACGGCACGGACGACCCGTGGCTCGCCGCGAGTATCGCCCAGGCCACCTGCTCGGACGCCTTCGTCGACGTCGCGTCCGGGACCGTGCAGCTGCACGGGGGCATCGGCTTCACCTGGGAGTACCAGGCGCATCTGTACTACAAGCGGGCGATCACCGACGCCGCCCTGCTGGGCAGCGCGGAGGCGCACCGGGGCCGGATCGCGGCGTCGGTCCTCGACCCGTCGATCGGTCGCCTGCCTCCGCCTCCGGTGGCGACCGGCGTCCTGTAGACCGGGCACGACAGGAGCGCCGGTCCCTCGGGACCGGCGCTCGGGGGATGTCCGGGGTCAGGCGATGACGATGTAGAGGCCGTAACCCACGATCAGCAGGGTCGCGCCCAGGCACAGCACGGCGATCGCTGTGCCGGCGCGCGGGCTCAGGGCGGGCCGGGCGCCGTCGTCCGGCCCGCCGACCGGTCGCGGCGTGCGGGCGGACAGTCCGACCAGGGCGAACGAGACCAGGGCGCACACCGCGACCCCGGCGACCAGCGAGACCACGCAGACGACCAGCAGGGAACCCCAGGCGAGGGTCATCGGTGTTCCTCCTCTCTCACCGAGCGGCGGCGACGGGCTCGGCCGCCACGGGCGTCGGGACCTCGTTGACGTTGTCCGCGGTGATCGGCCTGCGGCGCGAAGCGGCGTAGATCCCGGCGGCGACGGCCACCCCGACGACCGCCACGACCACCGTGCCGAAGGTGCCGGCCGAGGCGACCCAGGCGGCTGCGGCGCCGACGAGCGCGGCAGCCGGCAGCGTCAGGATCCAGGCGACGGCCATCTGCCCGGCCACGCCCCAGCGCACCGAGGCCAGCCGCCGGCCGGCGCCGGCACCGAAGATCGCACCCGTGGCGACCTGGGTGGTCGACAGGGCGAAGCCCAGGTGGGACGAGGCCAGGATGACTGCCGTCGAGGAGGTCTCGGCGGCGAAGCCCTGCGGGGTCTCGATGTCGCTGACGCGCTTGCCCAGCGTCCGGATGATCCGCCAGCCGCCGACGTAGGTGCCGATCGCGATGGCCAGGCCGGCAGCGAGGATCACCCAGAACGGCGGCCCGGAGTCCGGGGCCAGCACCCCGGCGGTGATCAGGGTCAGGGTGATGATGCCCATCGTCTTCTGCGCGTCGTTGGTCCCGTGCGCCAGCGCGACCATGGAGGCGGACACGACCTGCCCGGCCCGGAAACCGCGGGTGACGGTGCCCTCGTCCGCGCGGGCGGTGCTGCGGTAGGCGATGTAGGTGCCGATCAGGGCGACGACGCCGGCGAGCACGGGGGAGATCACGGCCGGGACGACGACCTTGCTCAGCACCGCGCCGAAGTGCACCGCGCCGGTGCCTGCGGCGACGATCGACGCGCCGATCAGGCCACCGAACAGCGCGTGCGACGAGCTCGAGGGCAGGCCGAGCAGCCAGGTGAGCAGGTTCCACAGGATCGCGCCGACCAGGCCGGCGAAGATCACCACCGGGGTGATCCTGGTTTCGTCGACGAGTCCGCTCGAGATCGTCCGGGCGACCTCCACCGAGAGGAACGCGCCGACCAGGTTCAGCACGCCCGCGACGAGGACGGCGACCTTGGGTCTCAGGGCCCCGGTGGCGATGGACGTGGCCATGGCGTTGGCCGTGTCGTGGAAGCCGTTGGTGAAGTCGAAGATCAGCGCGGTCACGACGACCACGACGACCATCACGGACACGTCCATGTCAGGGGTTCCTCCGAAGGTGTTGCCACGTGAAACGGTAGGCACCGTGGGCGAACAGCAGATGAACGGAGAACCAACGCCGGGGGCGACGCGCCCAGCGGTCCGGCTGCCGGTGAGGGACCATCCAGGGGTGGATCCGGACGAGGACGTCGGCGGCGACCCGGTCTGCTGGCTGGACCGGGTCTGCCCCGAGTGCGGGGGCTTCCTGACCGAGGCCCGGCCGACGCGGTGCGAGCGGTGCGGGACGGACCTCGCAGTGGAGTGAAACCGCGTGGCAGGGTGAGCGCCATGCGCTCACTGCTGATGTCGCGCCGGGACCTCGACTTCCTCCTCCACGAGTGGCTCGACGTCGATTCGCTGACGAAGCGGGAGCGCTACGCCGAGCACGACCGGGACACCTTCGCCGCGGCCCTGGACCTCGCGGCGGAGGTCGCGACCGAGCACTTCCTCCCGCACCGCAAGCTCTCGGACACGAACGAACCCGTGTTCGACGGCGAGCGGGTCGAGATCCTGCCCGAGGTGAAGGCCGCGCTGGACGTCTTCGCCGAGACCGGGATCCTCGGCGCCGGGATGGACGCCGAGGTCGGCGGTATGCAGCTGCCGGCGGTGGTCGTGCAGGCCTGCTTCCTGTGGTTCCAGGCGGCCAACATCGGCACGTCCGCCTATCCGTTCCTGACGGTGGCGAATGCGAACCTGCTGCTCGCGCACGGGACGCGGGAGCAGATCGACACCTGGGTCCGGCCGATGGTCGAGGGCAGGTACTTCGGGACGATGTGCCTGTCGGAACCGCAGGCCGGCTCGTCACTCACCGACGTCACCACCCGGGCGGTACCGCAGGACGACGGCACCTACCGGATCACCGGCACCAAGATGTGGATCTCCGGCGGCGAGCACGAGCTGTCCGGGAACATCGTCCACCTGGTGCTGGCGAAGATCCCGGGGGTCCGCCCGGCGTGAAGGGCATCTCGCTGTTCATCGTGCCGAAGATCCTGGCGAACGAGGAGCGCAACGACATCGCGCTCGTCGGGCTCAACCACAAGATGGGCTACCGCGGCACCGTGAACACGCTGCTGAACTTCGGCGAGGGGAAGTGGACGCCCGGCGGGGAGCCCGGCGCGGTCGGGTACCTGGTCGGCGAGGAGCACCGCGGGCTCGCCTACATGTTCCACATGATGAACGAGGCCCGGGTCGGCGTCGGGGCCGGCGCCGTGGCCCTCGGCTACGCCGGCTACCTGCACGCCCTGGACTACGCGCGCTCCCGGCCGCAGGGCCGCCCGGTCGCGGCGAAGGACCCGGCCGCGCCGCAGGTGCCGATCGTGGCGCACCCCGACGTGCGTCGGATGCTGCTCGCGGCCAAGTGCTACGCGGAGGGCGGCCTCGCGCTGGTCCTCTACTGCGCGCGGTTGCTGGACGAGGAGCTGACCGCCGGGACGGACGAGGAGAAGGCCCGGGCGAACCTCCTGCTCGAGGTGCTCACCCCGATCGCGAAGAGCTGGCCCTCGCAGTGGTGCCTCGCGGCGAACGACCTCGCGATCCAGGTCCACGGCGGCTACGGCTACACCCGCGAGTACGACGTCGAGCAGCTCTACCGGGACAACCGGCTCAACGCGATCCACGAGGGCACGCACGGCATCCACGGGCTGGACCTGCTGGGCCGCAAGGTCGTCATGGCCGGCGGCGCCGGTCTGCGGCTGCTGAGCGCAACCATCGGCGCGACCGTCGAGAAGGCACGGGCGGCCGGCGGGGAGGCGGGGGAGCACGCCGAGCGGCTCGACGCGGTGGTGCGCCGGGTCGGTGAGGTGACCGCCGCGTTGTGGGCCGGCGGCGACCCGGAGGTGGCGTTGGCCAACGCCTCGGTCTACCTGGAGGCGGTCGGGCACGTCGTCGTGGCGTGGCTGTGGCTGGAACAGCTGCTCGCGGCGGGGAGAAGTCCGGGGAGTTCTACGACGGCAAGCGCGCCGCCGCCCGCTTCTTCTTCCGCTACGAGCTGCCGCGGACGGGTCCGCAGCTGGACCTGCTCGCGTCACTCGACCGCACGACCCTGGACATGCAGAACGAGTGGTTCTGACCCCGGGCTAGGTGGACCGGCGCTCTAGCCGCCCGGCATCCGGCACGAACTACGTATGTCCGCACCTCACGTGGAGGGGTTCGATCACGAGTCCGACTCCCTGGAGGTGAGCTGACGTGCGCGCAGTGGACGCGGACAAGCTGGAGGCGTTCGTCGGGCAGGTGATCACCGAGCTCGGCGCGATCGCCGGTCGCGGACAACATGAACCCGATCGGCCGGCTGTTCTACGCGGCGTCCACCTCGATCTGCACGCCCGTGTCGCTCTCCCAGGACGTGGGGGCCGCCCTCGGGGCCCAGGCCGGCGAGGCCCGGCTCCGGGCCGTCGCGGAGGAAGCGGGCTTCACCGGGTTCCGGCGCGCCACCGAGACGCCGGTGAACATGGTGCTCGAGCTGCGTCCGTGAGCGGCCCCGCATCTCGCCACCGTCGTCACCCGTCCTTCCGAGAGGAGAAGCCATGGCCAGGATGACCATCGACTGCCGCACCATGCCCAGCGAGGCGAACTGCTCGCTGACCCTGACAGGGGAGACCGAGGAGGTGCTGCGCGCCGCGGCCGCCCACGCCGTCGACGTGCACGGCCACACCGACGACGACGAGCTGCGCGACGGCCTGCGGAGCGCTCTGACGCCGGCCGCGGCCCTGGAGCTCGAGCCGGGCGCGTTCGTGCAGCTCATCGACTTCCGCACGCGGAGGATGGAGGACTTCGAGCGCACCGAGGGCGCCTGGGCCGACGCGATCGGTGCGGATCGCACCGCCCGTTGGTCCGTCACCTGCGCGAACCGCGCGGAGCAGGACCGGTACGTGCAGATCGTGGGCTTCCCGGACCTCGACTCCGCCATGGCCAACTCCAAGCACCCGGCCACCACCCGGTTCGCCGAGATGCTCCGCGAGCTCTGCGAAGGGGACCCCGGGTTCCACGACCTGATCGTCCGGCAGATCACCGTGTACTGACCGGGGCACCCGTCCTCCTCGGCCGCGCCCCGGCCGGCGTCTCGTCCGCGACGGCCAGGCCCGCTCGTCCCACATCAGCTCGACGCGGGCGGCCCCGGCGCGCACCCGGACGGCGCTGTCGGGCCGTCCGGCCGCGCGACACACTCGCAGCATGGCGGACATGCGGGTCGCGGTGTTGCGGGACGTCCACGAGATCGTGCTCGAGGAGCGCCCCGTCCCCGAGCCCGGGCCGGGCGAGGTCCTGGTGCGGGTGACGGCGGTCGGGGTCTGCGGCTCCGACGTGCACTACTACGAGCACGGCCGGATCGGCGAGTTCGTCGTCGAGTCCCCGCTGGTCCTGGGGCACGAGCCCGCGGGCGAGGTCGTCGGGCTGGGGACGGGCGTCACCCGGGTCGGGCTCGGCGCGCGGGTGTCGATCGAGCCGGGCCGCCCGGACTTCACGTGTACCGAGTGCCTCGCCGGCCGCTACAACCTCTGCCCGAACATGGCGTTCTTCGCGACCCCACCCGTCGACGGGGCGCTCGCCGAGTACGTCGTCGTGCACGAGGCGTTCGCCCATCCCGTCCCGGACACCCTCGGCGACGACGCCGCGGCTCTGCTCGAGCCGCTGTCGGTCGGGGTGTGGGCGACGCAGAAGGGCCACGTCGGTCCGGGGAGCCGGGTGCTGGTGAACGGCGCCGGGCCGATCGGGCTGGTCGCGGCCCAGGTCGCAGCGGCCGCCGGAGCAGCGGAGATCGTCGTCGCGGACGTCAACGCCCACCGGCTCGCCCTTGCCGCGACACTCGGCGCGACCGCCGTCCTGGACGTCACCGAGACCCCGCTCCGGGACGCGGGCCTCGCCCCGACCGTTCTGCTGGAGTGCTCGGGCAACCCGGGCGCCACCCGCGCCGCCCTCGACGTCGTCGCCCCGGCGGGCCGGGCGGTCCTCGTCGGGACCGGGAGCGACGAGATCCCGGTGCCGCTGTCGGCACTGCAGCGCAGGGAGGTCGAGCTGACCGGAACGTTCCGCTACGCCAACACCTGGCCCGCCGCGATCGCTCTCGCCGCGTCCGGCCGGGTGAACCTGGACGCGCTGGTGACGGGCCACTTCGGCCTGGCGGAGTCCGAGGCCGCCCTCACCGCCTTCGCGAAGGACCCGAACGCGGTGAAGGGCGTGGTCCGGCCGGGGGAGTGAGTCGCGAAGATCACCCCTGCCCACGGAATGGCCGGTCCGTTCGGGACGGTTCCACGCAGACGTGACCGGGGGACTACGCGTTCTGCTGACCCGCCGGCGGACGATCGACTTCGGCCGCCGGCGGGCGACGGCCTGTCCGGGTTCCTGACCCGCCCGGCCGCCAGTCCGACCCGCACTCCCGGAGCCCGCCCGTGTCCCTCCCGTCCCCCGCCCGTCTCGCCCGCGCCTGGTCCCGTCCCCGCGTGTTCGGCGCCCTCACCCTCACCGGCCTCGTCCTTGGCGCCCTGCTGGGCCTGCTCGCCCGCACCACCGGCCAGCAGTGGCTCGCGGGCACGCTGAAGACCGTCGGCAGCGTGTTCACGACGTTGCTGCAGTTCACGGTTGTGCCGCTCGTGTTCACCGCGATCGTCGTGGGCATCAGCAGCCTCCGCGCCCTCGGCGGCGCCCGCACCGCGGCCCGCCTCGGCGGGCGCACCCTCGCCTGGTTCGCCGCGACCTCCCTGATCGCCGTCACCATCGGGCTCGCCATCGGGCTGATCGGACGGCCCGGGGAGGGCGTGCGGCTGCAGGCCGATCCCGCGACCGTCGAGAAGCTCGCCTCCCGCACCCCCGGCTCGTGGAGCCGGATCCTGCAGGACCTGGTGCCGGAGAACCTGTTCTCCGCCTTCGCCGACGGCAACGTGCTGCAGGTCGTGTTCGTCGCGGTTCTCGTCGGCGTCGCGGCCTATGCGCTCGGTGAGCGCGCCGCACCGTTCGTCACCCTCACCCGGTCCGTCTTCGACATCGTGCAGAAGATCGTCGGCTGGATCGTCCGGCTCGCCCCGATCGGCGTGCTCGGCCTGATCGGCAACGCCTTCGCCACCTACGGCACCGGCTTCGTCGCGCCGCTGCTGTCCCTCGTCGTGGCCGTCTACGTCGGCTGCCTGCTGGTGCTCTTCGGCGTGTACCCGCTCCTCCTGCGCACGGTCGGACGCGTCAGCCCGCGACGGTTCTTCGCGGTCACCTGGCCGACCCTGCAGTTCGCCTTCGTCTCGCGCTCGTCGGGCGCGTCGCTGCCGATGAGCCGCAAGGCGGCCGTGGACCTCGGCGTCGAGCCGGGTTACGCGGCCTTCGCGGTGCCGCTCGGCACCACCACGAAGATGGACGGCTGCGCAGCGATCTACCCGGCGATCGCGACGATCTTCATCGCGCACATCTCGGGTATCCAGCTCGCGGTGTGGCAGTACGTCGTGATCGCGCTGGTCGCGGTGTTCGGCGCGTTGGCCACGGCCGGGACCACCGGCTGGTTCACGATGCTGACGCTCACGATGGGTGCGATCGGCCTGCCGCCGGAGGTCATCGCGGTCGGGGTCGCGGTCGTCTACGGCATCGACCCGATCATGGACATGATCCGGACGGCCACGAACGTCGCCGGTCAGATCGTGGTGCCGACCCTGGTCGCGCGGCAGACGGGCCTGCTCGACGACGCCGTGACGCGCGGTGAGCGACCCGCCCCCGATGTCGCGTCCGCCGACGCCCCGGCGCCGCGCGCCGACGCCGAGCTCCTCGGCCGCCCGAACCTGATCACGCAGGTCAGGGCCGGTTGTGAGTGCGGATCCTCGTTCTAGCGAGGCTCCGCACTCACAGGTGCGGCAGCACAGCCGAGCCGTACTGCTCGATCGTGCGCTCGCGGTCGTCGTGCATCGCGTAGATAGCGAACTGGTCCACGCCCAGGCTCGCCAGCTCCGCGAGGCGGTCCCGCTGGGCCGAGGCGGGTCCGAGGAGGCAGAACCGGTCGACGACCTCGTCCGGGACGAAGTTCGTCGACGTGTTCCCGGCGCGGCCGTGGTGGCTGTAGTCGTAGCCGTCGCGACCCTTGATGTAGCCGGTGAGCTCCGCCGGGACCGCCGCCGAGGACTCGCCGTACCGGGTCACCAGGTCCGCGACGTGGTTGCCGACCATCCCGCCGAACCACCGGCACTGGTCCCGGGCGTGCGCCAGATCGTCCGTGACGTACGCCGGCGCCGCGACGCACATCGTGATCGCGTCCGGGTCCCGGCCCGCCTCGGCCGCCGCCGCCCGCACGGTCTTGATCGTCCACTCCACCAGGTACGGGTCGGCGAGCTGCAGGATGAACCCGTCCGCACACCGCCCGGCCAGCGCCAGCGCCTTGGGCCCGTAGCCCGCGACCCACACCGGCACGGCGGGACTGCCGGGAGCGACCCACGGGATCTGCACCGGCGTCCCGCCCAGGTCGACGGAGGCGCCCGCGGTGAGCCCACGGATCACCTCGATCGACGACTCCAGCCGGGCCAGCGTCGTCGGCGGCCGGCCCTGCACCCGCACCGCCGAGTCCCCGCGTCCGATCCCGCAGACCGTGCGCGGGCCGAACATGTCGTCGAGCGTCGCGAACAGCGACGCCAGGACCGTCCAGTCGCGGGTGCCCGGGTTCGTCACCATCGGCCCGACGACCAGCCGGGACGTCCGCTCCAGGATCCGGCTGTAGATCACGAACGGTTCCTGCCAGAGCACGTGCGAGTCGAAGGTCCAGCCGTGGCTGAACCCCAGCTCCTCCGCGCGCACCATCAGGTCGACGACGGTCGACGCCGGCGGGTCCGTCTGCAGTACCAGCCCCACGGTCATGTCACTGCCCATGTGTCGTCCTCTCAGCGCAGGTACTGGCAGGTCGAGCGCGGCACGAAGCGGCCGTGCCCGGCCGACCCGAGGTACTCACCGCCGGAGACGATCACCCGGCCGCGGGAGAGCACCGTCTCCGCCTTCCCGGTGGTCACCTTGCCCTCGTACGGCGAGTAGTCGACGGCCATGTGGTGGGTCCCGGCCGAGAGGGTCTGCCGCGCCGTGGGGTCGTAGATCACGACGTCCGCGTCCGAGCCGGGCGCGATCGTGCCCTTCTTCGGATACATCCCGAACATCCGCGCGGGTGTCGCGCAGGCCAGCTCGATCCACCGACGCCGGCCGATGTGCCCGTCGACGACTGCCTGGTGCAGCAGGTCCATCCGGGTCTCGACACCCGGCAACCCGTTGGGGATCTTGGAGAAGTCCCCGAGGCCCAGGTCCTTCTGCCCCTTGAAGCAGAACGGGCAGTGGTCCGTGGAGACCACGGAGAGGTCGTCGTTGCGGAGCCCCCGCCACAGCGCGGCCTGGTGTTCGGCCGGCCGCAACGGCGTCGAGCAGACGTACTTGGCGCCCTCGAACCCCGGCCGGGCCAGGTCGTCCGTGGACAGGAACAGGTACTGCGGGCAGGTCTCGGCGAACGCGTTGACGCCCAGCTCGCGGGCGTTCGCGATCTCCGCGAGGGCCTCTGACGCCGACAGGTGCACGACGTAGAGCGGCGCGCCGGCCACCCGCGCGAGCTGGATCGCCCGGTGCGTGGCCTCGGCCTCGAGCAACGCGTGCCGGACGTCGCCGTGGTAGCGGGGGTCGGTCTGGCCGCGGGCGAGCGCCTGCTCGACGAGCACGTCGATCGCGATCCCGTTCTCCGCGTGGATCATCATCAGGCCGCCGATGTCCCCGGCCTTCTGCATCGCCCGCAGGATGCGGCCGTCGTCGCTGTAGAAGACGCCGGGGTAGGCCATGAACAGCTTGAAGCTGGTGATCCCCTCGTCGACCAGGGACTCCATCTCCTTGAGCGACGACTCGGTGACGTCGGAGAGGATCATGTGGAAGCCGTAGTCGATCGCACAGTTGCCGTCGGCCTTGGCGTGCCAGGCGTCGAGGCCCTCGCGCAGCGACCTGCCGACGGTCTGGATCGGGAAGTCGATGATCGTCGTCGTGCCGCCCCAGGCCGCGGCCCGGGTGCCCGTCTCGAACGTGTCCGAGGCGTAGGTGCCGCCGAACGGCATCTCCATGTGCGTGTGCGCGTCGACGCCGCCGGGGATGACGTACCTCCCGGTCGCGTCCAGGACCGTGTCGGCGCTGAAGGACTCCGCGAGCGACGAGCCGGGGGCGGTCAACGCGACGACCTGCTCGCCGTCGATCAGCACGTCCGCGAGGAGCTCGTCGGCGGCGGTGATCACGGTGCCGCCGCGGATCACGGTGCGACTCACGAGGCCTCCTCCAGGGCGGCGGTGAGGATGTCGAGGCCCTCGATCGCCTCCGTCGCGGTGAGCGAGAGCGGCGGTGCGATGCGCAGGACGTTGCCCTTCAGTCCGCCCTTGCCGACGAGCAGCCCGCGCTCCTTGCACCCCTGCAGGACGGCCGTCGCGAGCTGCGGCGAGGGCGTCCCCGGGGTGCCGGAACCCGGTTCGACGAGCTCGACGCCGATCATCAGCCCCTTGCCCCGGACGTCCCCGACGATCGGGGAGCGCAGCGCGCGCAGGCCGTCGAACAGGATCGACCCGACCTTCGCCGCGTTGGCCTGCAGGTCGTGTTCGCGCAGGTGGCGGAGGTTGGCCAGGGCGCCGGCGGCGGTGAGCGGGCTGCCGCCGAAGGTCGAGATCGAGTTGGCGGAGAGGCCGTCCATGATCGCGGCCGGGGCGATCACGCCGCCCACCGACAGCCCGTTCCCGACGCCCTTGGCGAAGGTCACGATGTCCGGAGTGCTTCCGTGGGCCTGCCACCCCCAGAAGTGCTCGCCGGTGCGGCCCCACCCGGTCTGGACCTCGTCGGAGATCCACAGGATGTTCCGCTCCCGCAGCACCTCCGCGAACGCCCCCAGCAGGCCGTCCGGGCCCGAGGTGAACCCGCCGACGCCCTGGATCGGCTCGGCGATCAGCGCGGCGACGTCCCCACCGGCCTGGTCCAGGGTCTCCTTCAGGTCCGCGACACAGGCGGCGATGAACTCCCCGTCGGACAGCCCGGCGAAGGGGGAGCGGTACTGCTGGCCGCCGTGCACGTAGTAGGTCTGGAACGGCGTCAGCGAGGTCGGCGACCACGCGCTGTTCCCGGTGATCGCGATCGTCGAGAAGGAGCGGCCGTGGTAGCTGTTGCGCAGCGCCAGGATCTGGTTGGAGCGGTTCCGAGACGCCGCCAGCAGGAGCGCGGTGTCGTTGGCCTCGGTGCCGCTCGTCGTCAGGAACACCTTGGCGTCCGGGATGCCGGAGACCGCCGCGATCTGCTCGCACAGCTCCACCATCGGCCGGTTCAGGTACAGCGTCGACGTGTGGATGATCTTGCCGGCCTGCTCGGCGACGGCCTTGGTGACGGCCGGCAACGCGTGCTCGGTCATCGTGGTGAGGATGCCGCCGAAGAAGTCCAGGTAGCGGTTCCCGTCGGCGTCCCAGACATGGCGGCCCTCGCCGCGGTCGATCTCGATCGGCTCGTCGTAGTAGATCGCGAGCCACTTCGGGAGGACCGCACGCGTGCGGTCGTACAGCTCGGTGCTCACGACGCCTCCGCGGGAAGTGGTACGTCGGACGCTCACGGCTCCACCAGCTTTCCGTACGCGTCGGGGCGGCGGTCCCGGTAGAAGGCCCACTGCTGACGCACCTCGTCGATCAGGTCCAGGTCCAGGTCCCGGACCAGCAGCTCCTCGTCCGTGCCGGAGGCGACCTCGCCGACGAACTGCCCGCGCGGGTCCACGAAGTAGCTGGTGCCGTAGAAGTCGTTGTCCCCGTACTCCTCGACGCCCACCCGGTTGATCGCGGCGACGAAGTACTCGTTCGCGACGGCCGCGGCGGGCTGCTCCAGCTTCCACAGGTGCGCCGAGAGCCCGCGGCTGGTGGCCGACGGGTTGAAGACGATCTCGGCCCCGGCCAGGCCCAGCGCGCGCCAGCCCTCGGGGAAGTGCCGGTCGTAGCAGATGTAGACGCCGACCTTGCCGACCGCGGTCTCGAAGACCGGCCAGCCGAGGTTGCCGGGCTTGAAGTAGTACTTCTCCCAGAAGCCCTTGACCTGCGGGATGTGGTGCTTGCGGTACTTGCCCAGCACCGTGCCGTCGGCGTCGATCACGACCGCGGTGTTGTAGTAGTTGCCCGCGCTCTCGATCTCGAAGACGGGGACGACGAGCACCATCCCGGTCTCCTTCGCCAGCGCCTGCATGCGCACCGTCGTCGGGCCGTCCGGGACGGGTTCCGACCAGCGGTAGTGCTCCGCCTCCTGCACCTGGCAGAAGTACGGCGCGTTGAAGACCTCCTGGAAGCCCATGACCTTCGCGCCCTGCTCCGCGGCGGCGCGGGCGTAGGACTCGTGGACCTCGATCATCGACGCGGTGTCGCCGGTCCACTTGGTCTGCACGATCGCGGCCCGGACCGTCCTCTCGGGCCCTGCACTGTCGGACACGCCGGCTCCCCTCGTCCACGAAGCCCTGAACCCTGGCGCTCCGGGCGGGGGGAGCGCAAGACCCGACATGAAGCCGTCACCTCCGGGCCCGTTCCGTGATCGACACGATGTGATCGAACCGCCCGATCGACGGTGCAGTGGGAACCCGTTCGTAACCCCAGCGTCATCCGCGGCTCGGAGTATTCGCCTTCTCGTCCGGGTGAACGCCCGGCACACGACGGAGGGACGTCGATGGGGAGCAGAGCGCGCACGGTGCTCACGACCGCCGCCGCCTTCGTCCTTCTGGTCGCCGCGTGGGAGCTCGCCAAGCTGGTGCTGCCGGCCGCGGGCGTGACCTTCGGCGGGGTCCGGCTGCTGCCGCGCACCGACGACGCCGCGATGCCGCACGTCTGGACGGCGGGCGGCCACGGCAGCCGCAACGCCCGCACGTCGAGGCCGGCGGCGAGCACCACCACCTGCCGGGCCGCCCGGACGCCGTCGAGCAGGGCGTCGTCGAACACCCGGGAGCGGACGGCCATGTAGTCGGTCATCGGCAGCCAGAGCTCCACATCGTCACCGACGTCGGCCGCCCCGGCGGGGAAGCCCACCGAGGGATCCACCGACCGGGCGGCCCGCACGAACTCGCCGGCCCACCGGTCGCGCACGAGGGCGTCCGGCCGGCCGGCCTCCACGGCCCGGGCGGCGGCGACCGCGAGGGCCGTCAGTCCGATTCCGTTCGTGATGTCCCACTGGTCGTGCACGCGTGACCTCCCGAGGTCGTGAGCATTGCTGACGATCTCGACCATGGCAGGCGGCCCGGTTCGGGACAGGGACGGCTGGCCTTCCGGCCCGGAACGGGTGTAGAGATCGACGGGTGTTGACCCGAGGTGCGGTGCTGCGTGAGGTCCCCGGTCGGTTCGAGGTCGTCGAGCTGGAGGTGGACGATCCGCGGCAGGGCGAGCTACGGGTGCGGATGGTCGCGTCCGGGCTCTGTCACTCCGACGACCACCACGCCACCGGGGACATGAAGGTCGGGATCCTGCCGTTCGCCGGCGGGCACGAGGGCGCCGGGATCGTCGAGGCCGTCGGGCCGAACACCCCGGGCTTCGCCGAGGGCGACCACGTCGTCTTCTCGTTCCTGCCCTCGTGCGGGCGGTGCCGGTGGTGCGCGACGGGCCACCAGAACCTGTGCGACATGGGGGCGTCGCTGGCCACGAACGCCCGCTGGGAGGACCCGACGAGCTTCCGGCTCACCCTCGACGGCGCGCCGGTCGGCCAGATGTGCGGCCTCTCCACGTTCTGCGAGTACACGACGGTCTCGACGGCGTCGGCGGTGAAGGTCGACCCGTCGATCCCGCTCGAGGTCGCGTGCCTGACCGGATGCGGCGTGGGGACGGGCTGGGGTGCGGCGGTGAACTCCGCGGAGGTCCGGCCCGGGCAGGTCGTGATCGTGATGGGCGTCGGCGGGATCGGGATCAACGCGGTGCAGGGCGCCGCGCACGCCGGGGCGTCGGCCGTCATCGCCGTCGACCCCGTCGAGTTCAAGCGGACCTCGGCGCTGGGCCTGGGGGCGACGCACGCCGTCCCCGACATCGCGGAGGCGGCGGAGCTGGCCCGGTCGGTGACGAACGGTCAGGGTGCGGACGCCGTGATCGTCACGATCGGCGTCGTGACCGGGAAGCACGTCGGGCAGGGGCTCAGGGCGGTCCGCAAGGCGGGGACCTGCGTCGTCGTCGGGCTGGGGGAGGCGCGGACCCGCGAGGGCGACATCCCGCTGACCGAGCTGGTGCTGTTCCAGAAGCGGCTGCAGGGCTCGCTGTTCGGCGCGAGTGCCCCCACCGCGGACATCCCGGCCCAGCTCGAGCTCTACCGGCGGGGCGCGCTCAAGCTCGACGAGCTGATCACCACCCGCTACACCCTCGACGAGGTCGCGAAGGGCTTCGACGACATGCACGCGGGCCGCAACCTGCGCGGCGTGATCGTCTTCTGACCTGGCGATCTTAACGAGTGTTCTGCAGACCACACATCTGGACGGTCAACTCTGACTGTTTCCCTGCTAGCGTCACCGGCAGGCGACGGAGCCGCGTGCGCGGAGGCCGTCGGAGTGGGCCGGACCGATCCAGGCCAGAGGCAGAGGAGCCAGGGCGTGCGAGACGCAGTCATCGTTGAAGCGGTACGAACCCCCGTCGGCAAGCGGAACGGCGGTCTGTCCGGGATCCACCCGGTGGACCTGTCCGCCCACGTGCTCCAGGCCCTCGCCGAGCGCAGCGGCGTGGACCCGGCCGTGATCGACGACGTGATCTGGGGCTGCGTGTCCCAGGTCGGTGAGCAGACCTTCGACATCGCCCGGAACGTGGCACTGGCCGCGGGCTGGCCCGAGACCGTCACCGGCGTGACCGTCGACCGGCAGTGCGGGTCGTCGCAGCAGTCCGTGCACTTCGCGGCGGCCGGCCTGATCTCCGGGCAGTACGACGTCGCCGTCGCCGGCGGCGTCGAGTCGATGAGCCGGGTCCCGATGGGCTCCGCGGTCGCCGACAAGAACCCGTTCGGCGAGCGCTTCATGGCCCGCTACGACGGCAAGTTCCCGAACCAGGGCGTCGGCGCCGAGATGATCGCCGAGCAGTGGGGCTTCACCCGCACCCAGCTCGACGAGTTCTCGATCGGCAGCCACGAGAAGGCCGCCGCCGCGCAGGACGAGGGCCGCTTCGAGGGCCAGATCGCGCCCGTCACCCTGCCGGACGGCACCGTCGTCAGCCAGGACGAGGGCGTCCGCCGCGGCGGCACCGTCGAGGGCCTGAGCAAGCTGAAGACCGTGTTCAAGCCCGAGGGCGGCACGATCACCGCGGGCAACTCGTCGCAGATCAGCGACGGTTCCGCCGCGCTGCTGATGACCACCTCGGAGAAGGCCGCCGAGCTGGGCCTGACCCCGATCGTCCGCGTGCACACCGCGGTCCTGGCCGGTGCGGACCCGGTGATCATGCTGACCGCCCCGATCCCCGCCACCCAGAAGGCGCTGGCCAAGTCGGGCCTGCGGGTGGACGAGATCGGCGCCTACGAGGTCAACGAGGCGTTCGCCCCGGTGCCGCTCGCGTGGCTCTCCGACATCGGCGCGGACGCCAAGTCGCTCAACCCCAACGGGGGAGCGATCGCGCTCGGCCACCCGCTCGGCGGTTCCGGTGCCAGGATCATGACGACCCTGATCCACCACATGCGAGACAACGGCATCCGCTACGGCCTGCAGACGATGTGCGAGGGCGGCGGCCAGGCCAACGCCACCATCCTCGAACTGCTCTGACCCCCTGTGCGCGTGAAACCTCGTTCTAGCGAGGTTTCACGCGCACAACCCCCTGTGACCTGGAGGTTCGTTCCCCCGATGGACATCAACGGTTCGGTCGCGCTGGTCACCGGCGGGGCCTCGGGCCTCGGCCTGGCCACCACCGAGAAGCTGCTCGACGCCGGCGCGAGCGTCGTCATCCTCGACCTCAAGAACTCCGAGGCAGTGGACAAGCTGGGCGACCGGGTCCGGTTCGTCGCCGGCGACGTGACCAGCGAGGACTCCGTCAAGGAGGCCCTGGACGTCGCGGCGGAGCTGGGCACGCTGCGCGTCGCGGTCAACTGCGCCGGCACCGGCAACGCGATCAAGACGATCGGCAGGAAGGGTCCGTTCCCGCTCGCCGACTTCAACCGCATCATCCAGATCAACCTGGTCGGCACGTTCAACGTCATCCGGCTCGCCGCGGAGCGCATCGCGCAGGCGGACCCGATCGACGGCGAGCGCGGCGTCATCGTCAACACCGCGTCGGTCGCGGCGTTCGACGGGCAGATCGGGCAGGCGGCCTACTCGGCGTCGAAGGGCGGCGTCGTGGGCATGACGCTGCCGATCGCGCGGGACCTGGCCGACGCCATGATCCGCGTCTGCACCATCGCGCCGGGCCTGTTCGACACCCCGCTGCTGGCGGGCCTGCCGGAGGAGGCCAAGGCGTCGCTGGGCGCGCAGGTTCCGCACCCGGCCCGCCTGGGAAGCCCGTCGGAGTACGGCGCGCTGGCCGCGCACATCGTGGCCAACCCGATGCTCAACGGTGAGGTCATCCGGCTCGACGGCGCCATCCGCATGGCGCCCCGCTAGCGGCCGCACCCACCCTCCGCCCGACGACCCGGAAGGACTCCCATGAAGCGCAGCCTGTACGAGAGCGACCACGACGCGTTCCGGGAGTCCTTCCGGAAGTTCGTCGAGCAGGAGATCGTGCCGCACGACGACCGGTGGGCGGAGGACGGCATCGTCCCGCGCGAGCTGTTCGCGACCGCCGGGAAGTCCGGCTTCCTCGGTATCGACGTGCCGGAGGAGTACGGCGGCGGCGGGGTCAGGGACTTCCGGTTCAACGCCGTGATCACCGAGGAGCTCATGCGCTCCGGGGCGGCGGCGGCCGGGCTGGGTCTGACCCTGCACAACGACATCTGCATGCCCTACTTCCTCGCGTACTGCACCGAGGAGCAGAAGCGGCGCTGGTTGCCCGGCATCGTCTCCGGTGAGCTGATCACCGCGATCGCGATGACCGAGCCGGGCATCGGCTCCGACCTCGCCTCGATGTCGACGACGGCCCGCCGCGAGGGCGACCACTACGTCGTCAACGGCGCCAAGACGTTCATCACCAACGGGATCAACTCCGACCTTGTGATCACCGCGGTGAAGACCGACCCTTCGCAGAAGCACAAGGGCATCTCGCTGCTGGTGATCGAGCGCGGGATGGAGGGCTTCGAGCGGGGCCGCAACCTCGACAAGCTCGGCCAGCACGCCCAGGACACCGCGGAGCTGTCGTTCACCGACGTCCGGGTCCCGGTCGCGAACCTGCTCGGCGAGGAGGGGAAGGGCTTCACGCAGCTCGTCACCAACCTGCCGCAGGAACGCCTCTCCATCGCCGTCGCCGGGGTCTCCGCGTCCCGCGCCGCGCTCGGCTGGACGCTGGACTACGTCAAGGAGCGCAAGGCCTTCGGCTCGCCGATCGGCTCGTTCCAGAACTCGAGGTTCGTCCTCGCCGAGCTCGACACCGAGATCGACATCGCCGAGCACTACGTGGACGACTGCATCCGTGCGCTGAACGCCGGCGAACTCACCGCCGTCGACGCCAGCAAGGCGAAGTACTGGTGCACCGAGCTGCAGGGCCGGGTCGTCGACAAGTGCCTGCAGCTGCACGGCGGCTACGGCTACATGAACGAGTACCCGATCGCGAAGGCGTACGCCGACGCCCGGATCACCCGCATCTACGGCGGCACCACCGAGATCATGAAGGAGGTCATCGGCCGTGGTCTCGGCCTGTGATCACCGCATGAGGTCAGGGAGCCCATGACTTCGGGAACCGAGCCCAGGACCCGGGCGCAGCGCACCTCCGACAGCCGCACCCGGATCCTGGACGCCGCCGTGAGCGCCCTCGTCGAGGGCGGCTACTCCGGCGCGACCACGCTCACCATCCAGGCCCGGGCCGGGGTCTCGCGCGGTCGGCTGCTGCACCACTTCCCGTCGAGGGACCTGCTGCTCGTCGCGGCGGCGCAGCACCTGGCCGTCAAACGCGTGCAGGACACCGAGGATCGGCTCGCCCTGCTGCTCGACGGCCACCCGCCCACCGACGTGTGGCAGCGCGCGGACCGGGTGATCGAGTCGTTGTGGGAGAGCTTCACCGAGCCGCACTTCTGGGCGGCTATCGAGCTCTGGACCGCGGCCCGTGCCAACCCGGAGATCGCGGACGCGCTGCGGCCCGAGGAACGCACCCTCGGCGCGGCGATCCGCGCCTCGATGACCCGGATGTTCGGCGACGAGCTCGCCTCCCGCCCCGGGTTCACCCGCCTGCGGGACCTGTTGTTCACGAGCATGCGCGGCACCGCCATGACCTACACGTTCGACCCCCGGGACCCCGCGACGGACCCGATGGTCGCGCAGTGGCAGGGGCTCGCCCGCACCCTGCTCGACGGGCCCGCCGCCGCCCGCTGATCCGGCCCTGCTCGTCCACGCCGTCCGCAGCGGGCCGGTCATCCTGCCATCGTGGCGCTCCTGTCACCAGGAGTGATCCCGCTTTCCACCGTTCGGCCGCGTCTCGCGCGGCACCCGGCCGCCCGCAGCCGCGTGAAGATCACCCTCCCGGTGGCGTAGTCCATCCTCACCATTGGTTAGCCTGCCCTGAGTCGAGCTGCCATGACCCGTACCCCGTCGGGGGTGCCGAGAGGATGACGATGAGCGAGCCGCACACCGAGCGCACGTCCGGGAACGCCCCCGGGATCGAAGAGGTGGACGTCGTGGGCATCGGGTTCGGGCCGTCGAACCTCGCGCTGGCCGTCGCGATCGAGGAGCACAACGCCTCCGTCGGGGAGGGCGCGCGGCTCACGTACCGCTTCGTCGAGCGGCAGGAGCGCTTCGGCTGGCACCGCGGCATGCTGCTCGAGGACGCCACCATGCAGATCTCCTTCCTCAAGGACCTGGCCACGCTGCGCAACCCCACGAGCCGGTTCAGCTTCCTGTCCTACCTGCACGCCCGCGACCGGCTGGTCGACTTCATCAACTACGGCAGCGTGTTCCCCACCCGCCTGGAGTTCCACGACTACCTCGAGTGGGCCGCGGGCAGCTTCACCGAGCGGGTGCACTACGGCGCCGAGGTCACCGAGGTGGTACCGGTCCGCGTGGCCGCCGGGGAGCCGGTCGGCCTGGTCGAGGTCGTCGCGAGCCGCGCGGACGGCGCGCCGGTCCGGGTCCGTGCCCGCAACGTCGTCCTCGCGACCGGCCTGACCCCGAACGTGCCGCGCGAGGCGGTCCTGGGCCGGCGCGTCTGGCACAACCGGGACCTGCTGACCCGCATCCCCGAGCTCGCCGGGACCACCCCGAGGCGGTTCGCGGTGGTCGGCGCGGGGCAGAGCGCGGCCGAGACGGTCGACTACCTGCACCGCACGTTCCCGGACGCCGAGGTCTGCGCGGTGTTCGCCCGCTACGGCTACAGCCCGGCGGACGACAGCGCGTTCGCGAACCGGATCTTCGACCCGTCCGCCGTCGACGACTTCTACGACGCCCCCGCGGACGTCAAGCAGAGGATCATGGGTTACCACGGCAACACGAACTACTCCGTGGTCGACCCGGAGCTGATCGAGGAGCTGTACCGCCGGCACTACCACGAGCGGGTCGCGGGCCGGGAGCGCCTGCAGTTCCACAACGTGTCCCGGGTGGCGGACGTGGTCGACATGGGGGACCGCGTCGAACTTGCCGTCGAGTCCCTGATCGACGGCTCCCGCGAGGTGCTGGCGGCGGACGTCGTCGTGTACGCGACGGGCTACCGCTCCAGCGACCCCCTCTGGTTGCTCGACCCGGCGCTGGCCGGCGCGTGCGCCCGGGACGAGGCCGGCCGGCTGCGGGTGCTGCGGGACTACCGGATCGCCACCCGCGGCCCCGCCCCGCTCGCCGCCGGGATCTACGTCCAGGGCGCCACCGAGCACACCCACGGCATCACCTCGACGCTGCTGTCCACGGTCGCCGCCCGCTCGGGGGAGATCGTCGACTCCCTGACCGGCGCGCTCGTGCCGGACGCCGGGCCCGCCGAGCCGATCCACGGCGAGGCGCCGGCGGACCCGGTGGCCACCACCGCCCGCTGAGCCCGCCCCCACCCCCTGCAGGCACGACCCCGGGAGACCCCTGTGTCCACGAACCCCTTCGACGACGAGAACGGCACGTTCCACGCGCTGGTCAACGACGAGGGCCAGTACTCGCTCTGGCCCACGTTCGTCGACGTGCCGGCGGGCTGGACCGTCGCGCACGGCCCGGCGAGCCGGGCGGAGTGCCTCGAGCACGTCGAGGCGAACTGGACGGACCTCCGTCCCCGCAGCCTGGTCGAGCGTTCGAGCCGCTAGCCCACCCGGCCCATCCTCTTCGATCGAGAACCGCGGGCCCGGCGGCCGCGCGGTGGGAGAACTGTGACCCAGAGCGAGATGTCCCGCCCCCTGTCGGCCGGTCCCGTCGACGACCTGCGCACCTGGCCCGAGCTGTTCGCCGAGCAGGTCCGGCGCGCCCCGGACGCGGTGGCCGTGGTGCTGGAGGAGGAGCGGCTCACCTACGCCGAGCTCGACGCCCGCTCGGCCCGGCTCGCCCACGTCCTCCGCGAGCGGGGTGCGGGCCCGGAGACCGTGGTCGCGCTGGCGCTGCCGCGGTCGGTGGACATGGTCGTCGGACAGGTCGCGGTGCTCCGGGCGGGCGCGGCGTACCTGCCGCTGGACCCGGACTACCCCGCGCAGCGCCTGGCCTTCATGCTCGAGGACGCGACCCCCGCCGTCGTCGTCACGGTGTGCGGAGTCCTCGGCGAGCAGGCCGTGCCGGCCCTGCTGCTCGACGACCCGGCGACCGCCGCGGAGATCGCCGCGGCGCCGGGCACGCTGCCGCCTGCGGACCTGGACGTCCGCTCGGCCGCGTACCTGATCTACACCTCGGGGTCGACGGGCCGGCCCAAGGGCGTGGTGCTGACCCACAGCGGCGTCACCGGCCTGGTGGCCACCCAGACCGAGCGGCTGGGCGTCGGGCCGGAGAGCCGGATCCTGCAGTTCGCCTCGCCGAGCTTCGACGTCGCCTTCTGGGATCTCTGCCAGGCGCTGCTGTCCGGCGGGCGGCTCGTCGTCGTGCCCGCGCAGCGGCGGGTGCCGGGACCCGAGCTGGCGGAGTACGCGCACGCCCAGGGCGTCACGCACATGATCCTGCCGCCCGCGCTGCTCGCCGCGATGCCACCGGACCTCACGCTGCCGCCGGCGACCCTGCTCGCCGGGACCGAACGGGTGTCGCCGGAGCTGGTGGCGCGGTGGGGGCGGGGCAGGCGGATGTTCAACGCCTACGGGCCCACCGAGGCCACCGTGAACTCCACGCTCGGCGAGAGCCACCCGGACCGGCTGCACGGCACGTCGGTCCCGATCGGCGTGCCGGACCCGCTGACCTCGGCGCACGTCCTCGACGAGCGGCTGCAGCCCGCCACCGAGGGCGAGCTCTACCTCGGGGGGCCGGGGCTGGCCCGGGGCTACCTGGGACGTCCGGGCCTGACGGCGGAGCGCTTCGTGGCGGACCCGTCCGGTGCGCCCGGCGAGCGGCTCTACCGGACCGGGGACCTCGTCCGGCGTCTCGCGGACGGGAGCCTGGACTTCCTCGGCCGGGTCGACGACCAGGTGAAGATCCGCGGGTACCGGATCGAGCCGGGGGAGATCGAGTCCGTGCTCGCCACGCATCCGGGCGTCGCGCAGGCGACGGTGCAGGTCCGGGAGATCGCGCCGGGGGACCGGCGGCTGGCCGCGTACGTGGTGCCGGAGCTGGGGTCGAGCACGCCGGAGCAGGTGGCGGCGTGGAAGGAGCTGCACGAGCTGCTCTACGGCGCCACCTCCGCCGACGACGAGGCCGGGAAGTTCGAGAACGGGGCCTTCGAGGACGGCTTCGCGGGCTGGAACTCCACCTACGACGGCGCCCCGATCCCGCGCGAGGACATGCGGGCCTGGCGGGACGCCACGGTCTCCCGGATCCGCGAGCTCGGCCCGGACCGGCTGCTGGAGATCGGGGTGGGGAGCGGGCTGCTGCTCACCGAGCTCGCCCCGGGCTGCTCGCTCTACCGCGGGTTCGACCTGTCCGAGGAGGCCGTCGCGGCGCTGCGTCGGCGGGTCGCTGCGGACCCCCGGCTCGACGGCCGGGTGGTCCTCGACGCCCGCGCGGCGCACGAGTTGGCCGGCCTCGCGGACGAGGGCCCCTTCGACACGATCGTGATCAACTCCGTGGCCCAGTACTTCCCGGGTCCGGAGTACCTGCTCGACGTGCTGCGCCAGGCCGCGCGGCTGCTCGCGCCCGGGGGCGCGATCCTCGTCGGCGACGTCCGGCACGCCGGCCTGCTCCGCACGTTCCGGGCCGGGGTGGAGACCGCCCGCGCCGGAACGTCCGATCCGCAGGCGGTGCGGGGGGCCGTCGACGCGTCGGCCGCGTGGGAGGGCGAACTGCTCTGCGAGCCGGACTTCTTCGCGGCCGCCGCGGCGGCGATCCCCGAGCTGGGGTCGGTGGACCTGCGGCTCAAGCGGGCCACGGCGCACGACGAGCTGAGCCGGTACCGCTACGACGTGGTCCTGCGAGCCGGGGAACGGGCGCCGGGAATCGAGGCCGCGCAGCTCACCTGGCCCGCCGGCTGGACCTCCCACGACCTGGCCGAGCACCTGCGTCGCGATCGCCCGGCCGCGCTGCGCCTACGTGCGATCCCCAACGCCCGGCTCGCCGACGACCTCGCGGCGCTCGCCGCGATCGACGGCGGCCCGGCGCCGCAGGAGCGCGGGATCGACCCGGAGGCGGTGGCGCGGGTCGCGGACGAGGCGGGCTACCGCAGCGCCGCGGCCTGGACGGCCGGCGGGACGGCCGGGGAGTTCGACCTGCTCCTCACCCGGGACGGCGTGGACGCCGGGCCCGTCCACCTGCCGTCGGTGACCGCGCGCCCCGAGGACCTTACGAACCGGCCGGCCCCGTTCCGCGATGTCGCCGCGCTCGTCGGCTCCGTGCGCGAGCACCTGCGGGAGCGGTTGCCGGAGTACATGGTCCCCGCCGCCGTCGTCCCGCTGCCGGCGCTCCCGCTGATGCCCAACGGCAAGATCGACCGCAACGCCCTGCCCGTCCCGGACCTCGCGGCGCAGGTCGGCGGGCGGCCGCCGCGCACCCCGCGCGAGGAGCTGCTGTGCACGCTGTTCGCCGAGGTCCTGGAGGTGCCGGGGATCGGCGTCGACGACGACTTCTTCGCGCTCGGCGGGGACAGCATCGTCTCGATCCGGCTCGTCGTCCGGGCGCGCGCGGCGGGGCTGGTCGTCACACCGCGGCAGCTGTTCACGCACCGGACCGCGGCCGAGCTGGCTCCGGTGGTGACCCTGCGCGAGACGGCGGTGAAGGTCCCGGACGGCCCGCTGGCCGAGCTGGACGCCACCGCGCGGGAGGCCCTCGCCGCGATCGGGGAGATCGCGGACGTCTGGCCGGTGTCGCCGCTGCAGGAGGGCTTCTTCTTCCACTCCGCCCTCGGTGAAGGCGCGGCGGACGTCTACACCCTCCAGGAGGTCCTGGACCTGCGCGGGCCGGTCGACCAGGCCGCGTTGCGGGCCGCGGCGCAGGCGGCGCTGGACCGGCACCCGCAGCTGCGGGCCGGGTTCGTGCAGCGGGCCGACGGTGCTGTGGTGCAGGCCGTAGCGGCGCACGTCGAGCTGCCGTGGACCGTGCTGGACGTGACCGAGCCCCAGGTCGACGCCGCGGTCGCCGCACAGCGCGCCGAGCCGTTCGACCTCGCCCGGCCGCCGCTGCTGCGGGTGGCGCTGCTGCGGCTCGGCCCCGACCGGGCCCGGCTGATCCTCACCTTCCAGCACATCGTCCTCGACGGCTGGTCCGTCGCGCTCCTCGTGGACGAGATCCTCGGCGGCACCCCGGCCGGCGGCGACCCCCTGGGGCGGCACCGCGCCTGGTTCGCCGCGCTCGCCCGCCGGGACGAGGCGGCCGCGCAGGAGGCGTGGCGCGCCGCGCTCGCCGGGCTGGACGAGCCGACCCGGCTCGCCGACGCCTTCGCGGCGCCGTCCGCGATCGCCGAACCGGGGTTCCGGCCGCACGAGCAGGTCCGGTTCACCCTCGACGAGCGCACCACCTCGGCGCTGCTCGCGCGCGCCCGGGAGCACGGGCTGACCCTCGGGACTCTGCTGCACGGGGCGTGGGGCCTGCTGCTCGGCCGGCTGACCGGCAGCCCGGACGTCGTGTTCGGCAGCACCGTCTCCGGCCGCGACGCGGCGGTCGCCGGCCTGGAGGACGCGGTCGGTCTGTTCATCGCGACCCTGCCCACGCGGATGCGGTGGGCGCCGCAGGAGTCCCTGGCCACGGTCCTGCGCCGCACCCAGGACACCCGGACGGCGCTGCTCGACCACCAGCAGGTCCGGCTCGGTGACGTCCAGCGCGCCGCCGGGCTGCCGGAGCTGTTCGACTCGCTGCTGGTCGTGGAGAACTACCGGCGTCCGTCCGGTGTGCGGATCGACGTCGTCGACGCCGTGCACTATCCGATCGCGCTGATCGCCTCGACCGGGCGGGAGCTGGAGTTCACGCTCAAGCACGACGCCGCGCGGGTGTCCGCCGAGGCGGCGGAGATCGTCGTCGCGCAGCTGCGGCGCACGCTGACGGCACTCGCCGACGACCTCGCGGCGCCGGTCGCGTCGATCCCGCTGCGGGACGGGCCGGAGCCGGCCGGGGACACGGATCACCCGGTACCGGTCACGACCTTGACCGCGCGGATCGCCGCCCAGGTCGCCCGCACCCCGGGGGCCACCGCGGTCGTGGCCGACGGGTGCACCCTCACCTACGCCGAGCTCGACGGCCGCGCCGGGGCCCTGGCCCGCCGGCTGCGGGAGCGCGGAGCCGGCCCCGGGTCCGTCGTCGGGGTGGCGGTGCCGCGCTCCGCGGAGCTGATGGTCGCCCTGCTCGGCGTGCTCCGCTCCGGGGCCGCGTACCTGCCGCTGGACCTGGACTATCCCGCCGAGCGGCTCGCGTTCATGATCGCCGACGCCGGGGTGGACACGGTGGTCACCACCGCGGAGGCCGCCGGACGGGTGCCCGCCGGTCCGGCGGCGCTGCTGGTCACGGACGAGACCGGGACCGTGGACGAGCCCGCCGTGCACCCCGACGACGCCGCGTACCTGATCTACACCTCGGGTTCCACGGGGCGGCCGAAGGGCGTGGTGGTGAGCCACCGCGCGATCGTCAACCGGCTCGCGTGGATGCAGGCGGAGTACGGCCTGGCCGCCGACGACCGGGTGCTGCAGAAGACCCCGGCGAGCTTCGACGTCTCGGTGTGGGAGTTCTTCTGGGCACTGTGCCAGGGCGCCGCCGTGGTGCTCGCGAAGCCGGACGGGCACCGGGACCCGGAGTACCTGGCCGGGCTCGTGCGCGCCGAGCGGGTCACGACGCTGCACTTCGTCCCGGCGATGCTGGAGGGGTTCCTCGCCTCCGACGCCGTGACCGCGGACCCGTCCTGGGCGGCGCCCCTGCGGCGGGTGTTCGCGTCCGGGGAGGCGCTGCCCGGATCCGCGGCCGCGCGATGGACGGCGCTGACCGGCGTCCCGCTCCACAACCTCTACGGGCCGACCGAGGCCGCCGTCGACGTCACGTACCACCCGTACTCGGTGGCGGAAGGCTCTTCGGTCCCCATCGGACGTCCGGTGTGGAACACCCGGCTGCACGTGCTCGACGGCTGCCTGCAGCCGGTCCCGGACGGGGTCTCGGGGGAGCTGTACCTGGCGGGCGTGCAGCTCGCGCGGGGCTACCACGCCCGGCCCGGCCTGACGGCGGACCGCTTCGTCGCGAATCCCTTCGGCGCGCCGGGCGAGCGGATGTACCGCACCGGCGACGTGGTGCGGCGGTCCCGCACCGGGGAGCTGGAGTACCTGGGCCGCAGCGACCACCAGGTCAAGATCCGCGGCAACCGGGTGGAGCTCGGCGAGATCGAGGCCGCGCTGACCGCGCTGCCGGAGGTCGCGCGGGCGGCGGTGGCGGCGCGGCGGGAGGGGGCGGGGCACACGCTCGTCGCGTACGTGGTGCCGGCGCCCCGTGATCACGACCCGCGGGGCGTCCCGGCCACGGGCGGCCGGGATGTACCGCGGTCGGCGATCACCGGCCCCGCGCTTCTCGCGGCCCTGGCCGAGCGGCTGCCCGCGGCGATGGTCCCCTCCGCGGTGGTGCTGCTCGACGAGCTCCCGCTGAGCCCGAGCGGCAAGCTCGACCGCAAGGGCCTCCCGGCACCCTCGGTGACGGGCGGCGTTGGCCGGCGCGAGCCCGCGAGCGACGCGGAGCGGCTGTTCTGTGCGGTGTTCGCCGAGGTCCTGGGCCGGGAGTCCGTGCACCCCGACGACGACTTCTTCGCCCTCGGCGGGGACAGCATCTCGTCGATCTCGGTGTCCTCGCGCGCCCGGCGGGCGGGGCTGGACGTCGGGCCGCGGGAGGTCTTCGCCGCCCGCACCCCGGCCGGCCTGGCGGCGCTGGCCGGCAGCACCGGACCGGAGGGGATCACCCCGCTCCCGGCCGCCGACCCGGCCGTCCTGGCGCAGGTGAACCGGATCAGCCCGGCACCCGTCGCCGAGGTCTGGCCGCTGTCGCCGCTACAGGAGGGGCTGTACTTCCACGCGACGCTCGACGGCGTCGAGGCGGACGTCTACACGATCCAGGAGTCGATCGACCTCGACCACCGGCTCGACCTCGACCGGCTCCGCGCCGCGTGCGCCGCCGTCATGGCGGGGACGGACGCGATCCGCGCCGGGTTCACCGGGGAGGGCCTCGACGGGCCGGTGCAGTTCGTCCCCGGCGCGCTCGCCCCGCCGGTGACCGAGATCGACCTCGCGGGCCTGCCCGCGGACGAGCAGTCCCGGCGGCTGGCCGAGGTCATGGCCGCGGACCGCGCCACCCACTTCGCCCTGGACCGCCCGCCGCTGTTCCGGCTGCTGCTGATCCGGCTCGGCGGGGACGGGGTGGGTGAGCGGGACCGGCTGGTGATCGGCCGGCACCTGCTGCTGTGGGACGGCTGGTCCGCGTGGCTGTTCGTCGAGCGGTTGTTCGCGGCGTACGCCGAGGAGCCGCTCGCACCGGCCGGTTCCTACCGGGACCACCTGGCGTGGCTCGCGTCGCGGGACGGGTCCGAGAGCGCGGAGGCCTGGCGGACCGCGCTGGCCGGGCTCGACGAACCCACGCTGATCGGTGACGGCCGGACCGGAGTGGCCCGCGAGGGAGAGGTCGAGCTGCCCGCGGACACCACCGCGCGGCTGCGCGAGCTGGCCCGCGAGCTGGGCGTCACGGTGAACACCGTGCTCAGCACCGTCTGGGGCCTCGTGCTCGGGGCCGCGACCGGGCGCACGGACGTCGTGTTCGGCACGTCCGTCGCCGGGCGCCCGACCGCGGTCCCGGACGTCGAGTCCGCGATCGGGCTGTTCCTGAACACCGTGCCCGCCCGGATGACCTTCCGCCCCGACGAGCCGGTGCGGGCCCTGCTGTGCCGGGTCCAGGACGAGCGGATGGCCCTGGAACCGCACGAGGCCACCGGCCTCGGCGAGGTCCAGCGGCTCTCCGGGCACCGGACCCTGTTCGACACCCTGTTCGTCTACCGGCCCGAGGGCGGCGAGGAGCGGGTCGCGGAGCTGGGCGCGCGACACGGGATCACCGCGATGGCCAACCTGGACGCGACGCACTACCCGTTGAACCTGATCGTGACGCCGGGCGCGCGGATGCGGCTGACCCTGGTCCACACCCTCGGCGACGCAGGTGAGTGCCACCTGCCGCGGCTGGTCGCGCTGCTCGAGCAGGTCCTGGCGGCACCGGACGCGCCCGTGGCGGCGCTCGACGCGCTGCTGCCCGCGGAGCGCGAGGCGATCCTCGCGACCCGGGACGGCCGGGCCGTCGACGTCGGGACGGACACGATCGCGGACCTGCTCGGTGAGCGGGCGGCCCTGGTGCCGGACGAGACCGCCCTGGTCTCGGGCGCTGAGCGGCTGACCTACGCCGAGCTGGACGCCGCGGTGAACCGCACCGCGCGGCTGCTGCTCTCCCGGGGGGCCGGGCCGGAACGCGTCGTCGCGCTGGCCGTTCCCCGGTCCGTCCAGACCGTCGTCGCGTTGTTCGCGGTGCTGCGTACGGGCGCGGCCTACCTGCCGCTGGAGCTCGACCACCCGGCCGAGCGGCTGGTGTCCACGATCGCGGACGCGGAACCGGTCTGCCTGCTCACGGTCGAACGGGTGGCCGGCCCGCTGGCTGCGGCGGGCGTGCCCGTCGTCCTGCTCGACGAGCCGGCGACCGCCGCCGAGCGCGCCGCCCTCGATGCCGGGCCGCTGACGGACGCCGAGCTCGGCGATTTCGCCCGCACGAACCCGGACCGGCTCGACCTGCCCGCCTACGTGATCTACACGTCCGGCTCGACCGGGAGGCCCAAGGGCGTCGTCACGCCGTACCGCGGGCTGACGAACATGCAGCTCAACCACCGTGCGGAGATCTTCGAGCCGGTCGTCGCGGGCGTGGGCGGGCGGCGGCTGCGGATCGCGCACACCGTGTCGTTCGCCTTCGACATGTCCTGGGAGGAGCTGCTCTGGCTCGTCGAGGGGCACGAGGTGCACGTGTGCGACGAGGAGCTGCGCCGCGACGCGACCGCGCTCGTCGTGTACTGCGCGGAGCACGAGGTCGACGTCGTCAACGTGACCCCGACCTACGCGGCCGCCCTGTTCGAGACGGGCCTGCTCGCCGGGCACACACCACCGCTGGTGCTGCTCGGCGGCGAGGCCGTGTCCGACGACGTGTGGACGACGCTGCGGGAGACCCCCGGGACGCTCGGCTACAACCTCTACGGCCCCACCGAGTACACGATCAACACGCTCGGCGCGGGCACCGGCGACAGCCCGACGCCGGCGGTCGGCCGGCCGATCACCAACACCCGCGCGCACGTCCTCGACCCGTGGCTGCGGCCGGTGCCGGACGGCGTCCCGGGGGAGCTGTACATCGCCGGTGACGGCCTCGCCCGCGGCTACCTCGGCAGGTACGCGCTGACCGCGGAGCGGTTCGTGGCCGACCCGGCCGTGCCGGGGGGCCGGATGTACCGCACCGGCGACCTGGTGCGCCGCCGCCCGGGCGGCATCCTGGACTTCCTCGGCCGCACGGACGACCAGGTGAAGATCCGCGGCCACCGGGTGGAGCCGGGCGAGGTCGCCGCGGCGCTCACCGCGCATCCCGCGGTCGCGCGGGCGACGGTCGTCGCGGACCGGTCCGGGCCCGGGGGTCTCGCGCGGCTCGTCGGGTACGTGGTGCCTTCATCGAGTACGCACGATCTCGCGGAGGTCCGGGCGGCCCTGCGGGACCGGCTGCCGGACCACATGGTCCCCGCCGTCCTCGTCCCGGTCCCGGAGCTGCCGCTCACCGTCAACGGCAAGCTCGACGTCGGCGCGCTGCCCCGTCCGGAGCCCGCCACCGCCGGCGCCGGGCGGCCGCCCCGCACCCGCGCCGAGGAACAGCTGTGCGGGCTGTTCGCGCAGGTCCTGGGCCTGGACGCGGTCGGGCCCGAGGACGACTTCTTCGATCTCGGCGGGCACTCGCTGGTCGCCACCCGGCTGCTCAGCCGGGCCCGGACGGCCCTCGGCGCGGACCTCACGCTCCGGGACCTCTTCGAGGCCCCGACCCCCGCGGAGCTCGCCGTGCGGGCGGCCGAGCGCGAGGCGGTGACCGGGCCCGAGCTGGGCTCGCTCGAACGCCCGGCACTGCTGCCCCTGTCCGCGGCGCAGCAGCGGCTCTGGCTGGTCCAGCAGCTCGGCGGCGCCGGTGGCGGTGCGGCGTACCACTTCCCGATCGTGCTGCGGCTGCGCGGGGACGTGGACCGGGCCGCGCTGGACGCCGCGCTGCAGGACGTCGCGGGGCGGCACGAGGCGTTGCGGACCGTCTTCCAGGTCGTCGACGGGACCCCGTACCAGGAGGTCCGCGGCGATCTCCGGGTGCCGTTCACGCAGGGGGACGACGTGGCGGCGGAGCTCGCGCGGCCGTTCGACCTGACGGCCGAGCTTCCCGATCCGGGCCGCGCTGATCCAGGACGGCGCCGAGCACGTCCTCGTCCTGCTGCTGCACCACATCACGACCGACGAGTGGTCCGATCGCCCGTTCCTGGACGATCTCGCCGCCGCCTACGCCGCCCGCCGCGAGGGCCGGGCGGCGGAATGGGCGCCACTGCCGGTGCAGTACGCGGACTACGCGCTCTGGCACGCCGCGCTGCTCGGCGACCCGGCCGACCCGGCGAGCCTCGCCGCCCGGCAGCTCGACTTCTGGGCCCGCACGCTCGACGGCGCCCCAGAGGAGCTGACGCTTCCGACGGACCGGCCGCGGCCCGCCCGGCTGACCTTCGCCGGTGGGGTCGTCGACGTCCCGCTCGCGCCGGAGACCCTCGCCGGGCTCCGCCGGATCGCCGACGACATCGGGGCCAGCCTGCTGCTCGTGCTGCACGCGGCCGTCGCGGCGCTGCTGCACCGGCTCGGCGCCGGGGACGACGTCCCGCTCGGCACCCCGGTCACCGGCCGCACGGACGAGCGGCTCGACGACCTCGTCGGGTTCTTCGTCAACACCGTCGTCCTGCGCGCGGACGTCTCCGGCGTCCCGGACTTCACGACACTCGTCGCACGCGTCCGGGACGCCGGGCTGACCGCGTTCTCCCACGCCGACGTGCCGTTCGAGGCGGTCGTCGAGCGGCTCAACCCGCCGCGGGCGCTGTCCCGGAACCCGCTGTTCCAGGTGATGGTCGCCCACCACGCCCGCAGCGGGGACCTGCTCGCGCTGCCGGGGATCGAGGCGGTCGAGGAATCCGTCGAGGAGACGACGGCGAAGTTCGACCTCGTGTTCGGGTTCGCCGAGCGGGACGGCGCCGCGACGCTGCACCTCGAGTACTCGGCGGAGCTCTTCGAGCGGGACACCGTCGCGCGGCTGGGCGAGCGGTTCACCCGGCTCGCGGCGGCGGTCGCGGCGAACCCGCGGGTCGGGGTCGACGAGCTGGACGTCGCCGTAGCGGGGGAGCGCGCGCTCGTCCTCGGGCGGTTCGCCGGGCGCCGGGACGTGCGCGACGTCCCGGCCGAGACGTTGATCGACATGGTCGAGCGGCAGGTCCGGGATCGCCCGGACGCCCCGGCCGTCACGGACGGGCGCGGCACGCTCACCTACGCCGAGCTCGACGCCCGGGCCGAGGGCGCCGCTCGGCTGCTGGCCGAGCGGGGGATCGGGCCGGAGGACGTCGTCGGCGTCGCCATGCCGCGCTCGGCCGCGATGGTCGCGACCGTGCTGGGGCTGCTCAAGCTGGGCGCGGCCTGGCTCCCGCTGGACCTGAAGCACCCGCCGGAGCGGATCGGCTTCCTGCTCACGGACTCCCGGGCCCGGCTGCTGGTCGGCACCGCGGCGCAGCTGGCGCTGGTCGTCGACGGCCCGGAACGGCTCGTCGTGCCCGACGAGGGCGTCGGCCCCGCAGAGCCCCGGGAACGGGAGCGGCCGTGGGGCACGGACCTCGCCGCCTACGTCATCTACACGTCCGGCTCCACGGGGCGGCCGAAGGGCGTCGTCGTCCCGCACGACGGCATCGCCAGCCTCGCGGCCACCGCCGAGGACCGGATGGGTGTCACCCCCGACGCCACGGTGCTCCAGTTCGCCTCCGTCGGGTTCGACGTCGTGGTGTTCGAGCTGACGATGGCGCTCGGCCTCGGCGCGCGGCTGGTGATCTGCCCGGACGAGGCCCGGGTGGCCGGTCCGGCGCTCACCGGCTTCCTCGCCGAACACGGCGTGACCCACGGGATCCTGCCGCCGTCGCTGGTCGCGGCCCTGCCGCCGGACCAGCAGCTGCCGGCGGGCATGACGGTGCTGGTCGGGACCGAGACGGTGCCGCCGGACCTGATCGGCCGGTGGGCGGAGCGGCTGAACCTCCTCGCTGCCTACGGGCTCACCGAGGCGACCGTGAACTCCACGCTCTGGCAGGCCGAACCGGGCTGGGCGGCCGCGGTGCCGATCGGGGTCCCGGACCCCAACACCACCGCGTACGTCCTGGACGCGCGGCTGCGGCCGGTGCCGCCGGGTGTCGTCGGGGACCTCTACGTAGGTGGGCGCGGGCTGGCCCGCGGCTACCTCGGGCGGCCGGGGCTGACGGCGCAGCGGTTCGTCGCGGACCCGTTCGGGCGGCCCGGGACCCGGCTGTACCGGACAGGCGACCGGGCACGCTGGAGACGGGACGGGAACATCGACTTCCTCGGCCGCGACGACGACCAGGTCAAGGTCCGCGGCTTCCGCGTCGAGCTCGGCGAGGTCGCGTCCGCGTTGACCGCGCACGAGGGGATCCGGCAGGCCGTCGCCGTCGCCGACGGGTCCGGGGACATGACCCGGATCGTCGGCTACGTAGTGCCGGAGGACGGGGTGGTGCCGGAGGACGGCCCGGTCGATCCCGGGGAGGTCCGGGCCGAGGTCGCCCGGCGGCTGCCGGAGTACATGGTCCCGGCGATCGTCGTCGTGCTCGACGGGCCGGTGCCGCTCACCCCGAACGGCAAGCTGGACCGCCGCGCCCTGCCCGCCCCGGACTGGTCGGGGCTCACCGGGGACGGCGCCCCGCGCACGCCCGAGGAGGAACGGCTCGCCGCGGTGTTCGCCGAGGTCCTGGGCCTGCCCGAGGTCGGCGTGCACGACGACTTCTTCGCCCTCGGCGGACACTCGATGGCGGCGATGCGCCTGATCGGACGGGTGCGGACCCGGTTCGGGGCGGATCTGGGGGTGCGGGACGTGTTCGACGCGCCGACCGTCGCAGCGCTCGTCCGGGTGCTGGCGGAGCGGCCGTCGAGCCGGCCCGCGCTGGTCCCGTCCGGGCCGCCGGCGCAGGCCGAACCGCTCGCCCCGGCGCAGCGGTGGCGCTGGGAGCGGCACCGGATCGCGCCGCGGCCGGACCACGCGCTGGTCCTGCGGCCGGACGAGCCCTACGACGAGGCGGCGCTGGTCGCGGCGGTGGACGACGTCGTCGCCCGGCACGAGCCGCTGCGCACGGTGTTCTCCCCGGAGGGACGGCGCCACGTGCGGAGCTGCGGGCCCGGCCTCGCCCGCTCGGACCGCCCGCTCGCGGAGTTGGCCCGGGAGCCGTTTGACCTCACCACCGAGCCGCCGTTCCGGGCGATCCTCGCCGGCGGTGAGTTGCTCCTCGTCCTGCACTACCTGGGCGTCGACGAGTGGTCCGTCGTCCCGTTGCTACGGGACCTCGCGACCGCGTACGAGGCCCGGCGGGACGGACGGGCGCCGGACCGGGCGCCGCTGCCCGTCCGGTACTCGGACTACGCCCGCTGGGCCGGAGCCCTCGGGGGCGACCCCGCGGACCCGGAGAGCCGGCACGCCCGGGCGCTCGCATTCTGGCGGGAGGCCCTCGACGGCGTCCCGGCGCCCGACCCGGGCGGGGACGAGACCGCGGCGACGGTCGCGTTCGAGCTGGACGCCGAGCTCCGCGCGGGGGTCGACGCGCTCGCCCGTAGGACCCGGACCAGCATGTTCATGGTCCTGCAGGCGGCACTGGCCACGGTCCTCGCCCGGCGCGGCGCGGGCCCGGTGGTGCCCGTCGGGTCGTTCGCGGCGGGCCGGACCGAGGCCTCGCTGGTCGACGTCGTCGGCTGCGTGGCGAACGTGCTGGTGCTCCCGGTGCAGGTGGAGGGCGACGGGTTCGAGGCGCTCCTCGGCCGGGTCCGCACCGCGAACCTCGCCGCCCTGGACCACCAGGAGACCGGGTTCGCCGATGTCGCGGACGCGACCGGGCTGCGCCGGCCGCCGGTGCTGCTCGTGCACCACGAGCAGGCGGACCTCGGGGCCGAACGGTCCGTGCTCGGCGCGCTCGACGCCGTCGACGTGGGCGGGTCCACCGCGGACCTGACCGTCGGGTTCTTCGAGACCCCCGGCGGCGCCGCGGTGCCGGTGGAGCTCACCCACCGGCTCGCCGCGTACGACCGGGAGACGGCGGCGGCGCTGGCGCAGGAACTCGTCGCGCTGCTGCGGTCGGTCACGGGCTGACACGAAGGCCCCCTGCCGGACCGGCAGGGGGCCTTCGTCGGGGGAGCGGGTCAGCCGGCGAGGGCCGTCTGCAGCTGCGGGGCGACGAGGTCCGCGGCGTAGGGCAGGCTCAGCGGGCTGCTGTAGCCGAGCGCTCCGGCGAACGGGGTCGTGTAGTCGCCCAGGTAGAGCGTCTTGCCGTTCTTCACCACGTTCAGGCTCTGGAAGAGCTGGTTCCCGGCGAGCTGCTGCTGCGTCACGCCCATGACGATCAGGGCCTGCTGGTCCAGTGGCTGCAGGGTCTCCGCGGTCAGCGTCTCGGTGGTGTCCCCGAACTTCAGGCCGAGGCCCGAGAACAGCTGGGTCCGCAGGTCGTCGGTGCCGAGCTTGTACGGGACGCCCTCGACGTCGAAGTCCAGCGCCAGGCTCTTGCCGTCCAGCGCCGGGTGGGCGGCCTTGACCTGCGCCAGCTTCTTCTCGGTGTCCGACACGACCTGCTCGGCCTTACCGGTCAGCCCGAGCGCCTGCCCCGTGATCCGGGTCTGCTCCTGCCACGTGGCGGCCTTCGTGCCGTCACCGGGCGGGCCGACCGTCGGCGCGATCTTGGCCAGGGTGTCGTAGGTGGCCTGGTCCATGAACGAGTACACGCCGAGGATCAGGTCCGGCCGCAGCGCCGCGATCTTCTCGAACTGGAGCTCGTCGCCGCCGACGACCTCCGGCCGCGCGCCGCCCTTGGCGGCCTGCGCCCACGGCCGGTCCTGCCAGGCGAAGCCGCCGGAGAACTCGCGCTCGCCGAGCGGGACGACGCCGAGGGCCAGCGGGAAGTCGCCCTCGTTGTAGCCGACGGTCACGACGCGCTGCGGCTGCGCCGGGATCGTCGTCTCGCCGAACTGGTGCTTCAGCGTCACGGGGAACGCCGCCGCACCCGCGGTGGCCGGGGCCCCGGGCTGCGGAGCGGCCGTGGAGGCCTGCTCGCTGCTGCCGCACCCGGCGACGGCCACGAGGGCGAGCGCCCCCGCGGCGAGGGTTCGCAGGAACCCGGCCCGTCTCGGGCGGGCGGATGGGGAGCTCGGGCGAGCCATGCGCGGTCCTCCTGGACGTGGTTCAAGTACTCCGGTCGGATGACGATCACCGGGCGAACTTAGGTTCGCCTACCCGAACACTGCCCGTCAATAACGAGAACATCACGGTCTTTCGTCCCGTTCGTCCGACCAGGCGGCCCACAACCGGGCGTACCGGCCGCCCGCGGCGACGAGCTCGGCGTGCGTCCCCTGCTCGACGACCCGGCCCGCGTCCAGCACCACGACCCGGTCCGCCGTCGCCGCCTGGGTCAGCCGGTGGGCGACCATCAGCCCGGTCCGGCCGTCGAGGGCGCGGGCCGCGGCGCGTTCGAGCACCCGCGATCCCGCGCTGCCGGCCTCGGCGGTGGCCTCGTCGAGCACGGCGACCGGCCGGTCGGCGAGCACCAGCCGGGCCAGGGCGACCTGCTGGGCCTGCACGACCGTCAGCTCCTGCCCGCCGCTGCCCACCACGGTGTCCAGCCCCTCCGGCAGGGCCTCGGCCCAGCCCAGCGCGTCGACGGCGTCGAGCGCGGCCCGCAGCTGGGCGTCCGTCGCGTCCGGGCGGGCCAGGCGCAGGTCCTCGGCCAGCGGGCCGGCGAAGACGTGCACCTCCTGGGTGATCAACGCGACGGTCTCGCGGACCACGTCCGGGCCCTGCTCCTCGAGCGTGGCGCCGCCGATCCGGACGGTCCCGGCCGTCGGCAGGTGCACCCCGGCCACCAGCTTCGCCAGCGTCGTCTTGCCCGCGCCGCTGGCGCCGACCAGTGCGACCCGGGAGCCGGGCTCCAGATCGAGGTCGACGCCGTCGAGCACGGGATGGCCCTCGACGTAGCTGTGCCCGACGCCCTTGGTGCTCACCCCCGCGTCCACGGGCCGGGCCGGGGCGGCCGGGCGTTCCTGCGGCGGCAGGTCCGCGACGCCGATGATGCGGGCCAGGCTCGCCGTGGCGGACTGGGCGGTGTCCAGCAGGAAGAGGACCTGGTTGATCGGCCCGAACAGGTTGATGAAGTACAGCGCCGCCGCACTCGCCGTGCCGATCGACGCCGACCCGTTCCGGACCAGCCAGAACCCGACGGCGAGCACCGCCGCGACCCCGACGAACTCGGCCCCGTTCAGCCGGCCGAAGAACCGGGTCTGGAACCGGACGACGTCCAGCGCGAGCCGCACGACGTCCTCGGACCGGGAGCGGACCTTGGCCGCGTGGGCGTCCGCGAGCCCGAACGCGCGCACGGTCGCCGCCCCGCCGACGGTGTCCAGGAGCTGCTGCTGCTGGGCGCCGCCGACCCGGCGCTGCTCGGCGTAGATCGGCCCGGAGCGCCGCAGGTACCACCGCGCGGTGAGCACCTGGACGGGCACCGCGAGCAGGGCGGCGAGCAGGAAACGCCAGTCCAGGACGGCCATCCCGACGAGGGTCAGGGCGATCACCAGAGCGGCGCGGGCGAACTCCGGGACGGCCTCGCGCACCGCCTCGCCGACCAGCGCCACGTCCGCGGTGACCCGGGAGGTCAGGTCCCCGGCGCCGGCGTTCTCGATGCGGTCGAGCGGCAACCCGAGGGCCCGGGCGACGAACCGTTCGCGCAGCTCGGCGAGCATCCCCTCGCCGACGCGGGCCACCAGGGCCACGCCGAGCACCGCCAGTAGCCCCTGCACCACGGCGACCACGACGAGCAGCAGCACCGGCGCCGTGACCGCGGACGCTCCCTGCCGGGTGGCGACGATGTCCACGATCCGCCCCAGCAGTGGGGCGGTGAGCAGCCCGGTCGCGGCCCCGGCGACGAGCGCGAGCACCGCCACGGCGGCCCGGCCCCGGTGCGGACGCAGGAGCCCGGCGAGGGCGCCGCGGATCCGCGGGCCGGTCGCGACGGGGAGCAGGTCCCGGCTCATGACAGCACCAGCTCCCGGTACGCGGCGTCGGTGTGCAGGAGCTCGGCGTGCGAGCCCTCCGCGCGGCGGTCGCGGTCGAGGACGACGACGCGGTCCGCCGCCGCGAGCAGCGCCGGACTCGTGGTCAGGACCAGGGTGGTCCGGCCCGCCCGGACCTCGCGGAGGCCGGCGGCGATCCGGGCCTCGGTGACGGCGTCGACGGCCGTCGTCGGGTCGTGCAGCACGAGGACGCGCGCCTGCGCGGCGAGCGCCCGGGCGAGGGCCACCCGTTGTCGCTGGCCCCCGGACAGCGAGCTGCCCTGCTCGGCGATCTCGGTGTCCCGGCCGTCCGGCAGGGCGTCCGCGACCTGGTCCGCCTGGGCGGCGCGCATCGCCCCGTCGACCGCGGGGTCGCCCGGGCCGGCGCCCCGGCCGGCCAGGACGTTCTCCAGCACGGTGCCCGCGAACAGCCGCGCGTCGTGCGCCGCGACGATCACCTCGGCCCGGGCCGCGGCGGGCGGCATCCGGGCCAGGTCGACGCCGTCGAGCTCCACGGAACCGGCCTGCGGGTCCTGCTCGCGACCCAGCACCTGCAGCAGCGCGGCCGCGACCGCCGGGTCCGGGACGACCAGCCCCACGGTCTCGCCCGCGGCGACGTCGAGGTCCACGCCGGCGGCCAGGCCGGGGGTGCGCAGGCCGCGGATCCGCAGGTTCCCCGGGCCGTCGGCGACGGGTGCCGCGGTCCCGCCGGACACCGCCGGCGCCGCGGAGCGGACCTCGGCGATCCGCGCCGCCGAGGCTCTGGCCTGGGCGAACCGGCCGTTGACCCAGCCGAAGATCTCCAGCGGGCCGAGCAGGAACTGGGCCAGCCCGACGGCCGAGACCAGGCCGCCGATCGTGATGTCGCCCTCGGCGGCGAGCCGGCCGCCGACCAGGGCGACGAGCGCGAGGAACAGCCCGTTGACCGCCAGCACGGCGCCCGAGTACCAGGCCTGCGCGCCGGTGGCCCGTAGCGTCGCGGCCAGGGCGTCGCGGCTGGTGGCGGTGTAGCGGCGGACGGCGGCGGGCTCGGCGCCGATGCCCTTGAGCACCCGCACGCCCGCCACGAGGTCCGCCGCCACGCCGGACGCCTGCGCCGCCCGTTCCTGCTCCGGCCCGCTGCGCCGCTCCAGGGGCTTGCCGAGCAGGTGCACGGCGTAGAGCAGAGGGGGCGTGCCCAGCAGGATCAGCAGGCCGAGCGGGAGCGAGATCCGCAGCAGCGAGACCGCCGCGACGACGAGGGCGGCGAAGGCGGCCAGGCCGAGCGGGAGCGCGAAGTTCAGCACGCCGACCCGCTTCGCGTCCGCGACCGCGATGCTGGTCAGGGCGCCGGGCAGGCGGCCCGTCTCGGCGCCGCCCGCGGGGTGCAGGACCCGGTCCGCGACGGCATGGCGCATCCGCTGGTCCGCGCGGACGTCGGCGAGCCAGGCACGGCGGGCGCCGAAGCGGTAGGAGAACGAGAGCACCAGGAAGTCCAGGCCGAGCACGGCGAGCCAGAACAGCAGCGACCCGGCGTCGCCGGTCCCGACGGCGCGGTCGATCACGACGCCGACCAGGACGGGGACGAGCGCCTCGCCGCCCTGGTGGCCGCACAGCAGGACCGCCGCGGTGATCAGCTGCCGCCGGTGGTGCCGGATCGAGTCGAGCAGCACGGCCCGACCGGTGATCACTTGCGGGGTCATTCTGTGAGGCTATCCTTACCTGGTTTGCCGGGGCGAGCCCGGAGCCACGAGCGAGGGAGGTCGGATGCGGGTCGTCGCGTTCGGATACATGACCTGGGGTCGTCGGACGATCGAGGCGGTGCTCGCCGCGGGTCACGAGATCCCGTTGATCGTGACACACGCGGACAGCGACAACCCGTACGAGAAGATCTTCAACGAGTCGGTCGCCGAGCTCGCCCGGGATCGCGAGATCCCCGTGCTGGTCCGCAACCGGGCCGACGACGACGAGGTGCGGGCCGCGATCCGGGATGCGGACGCGGACGTCATGGTCGTGTCCAACTGGCGGACCTGGCTCCCGCCGGAGGTCTTCTCGATCCCGCGGCTCGGCACGCTCAACGTGCACGACGCGCTGCTCCCGGCCTACGCCGGCTTCGCCCCGCTGAACTGGGCGCTGATCAACGACGAGCCCGAGGTCGGTGTCACCGCGCACATGATGAACGCGGAGTTCGACGCCGGGGACGTCGTCCTGCAGCGGTCCACCGCGATCACCGACGAGGACACGGTCGTCGACCTCTTCGACCGGACGCTCGCGATGTTCGGCCCGATCACGGTGGACGCGCTCGAGCTCATCGCCGCAGGCCGGACGGACTGGACGCCGCAGGACCGCCGCGCCGCCTCCTACTTTCACCGCCGCACGGACGAGGAGAACCGCATCGACTGGACCTGGCCGGCGCGCGACCTCTTCAACCTCGTCCGCGCCCAGGTCGACCCGTACCCGAACGCCTACTGCTACCACGGCCCCGAGCGCCTGCGGATCGTGCGCGCCCGCGTCACCGAGACCCCCTTCGGCGGCACCCCGGGCCGCATCTTCATCCGGCAGGGCAACGGCGTCGTGATCGTCGCGGGCGCGGACGCGCGCAAGGGCCGCAACAAGGGCCTGCTGATCGAGACCGTCCGCACCGACGACGGCCGCGAGCTCGGGGCCCAGGAGTACTTCACGAGGATGGGCGGCTACCTCACCTCCCACCCCGTCACCCCCTGAGCCCCGCGAGCCGGCGTTTTCGGGTCACCGAGTCGCACATCCCGGCCCCCGCGAGTCGGGCTCTGGCGGCGACCGTGTCGGGGTCTGGCTGCCACGAGTCGGGACTGTGACCAGGCTCTGCGCCGGGAGGGGGCCGCGGCCGCGGACCTTCTCCCGCCGCCCGCGGGTGGATACGGTCGGACACGCCACCCACGCCCGACTCCGTGCGAGGAGACCCTTCATGAGCGACCCCACCACCCTGCGGACGATCAGCGGCCTCCCGGACGCCCCGCCGTCGCTCGGGGACGCGACCCTGGTCATGATCGACTGTCAGAACACCTACACCCGCGGCGTCATGGAGCTCGACGGCGTCCAGGCCGCGCTGGACCAGGCCGAGGAGCTGCTCGACCGGGCGCGGAGCGCAGGCATCCCGGTCATCCACGTCCAGCACGACGGCGGCGCGGGCTCGCCCTACGACGTCCGGGACGAGATCGGCGCGATCGTGGACCGGGTCGCACCCCGCGGCGACGAGCCGACTGTCGTCAAGAACTACCCGAACTCGTTCGTCTCGACCGAGCTCGACACACTGTTGAGGACGAACCCGGGCCGTCCGCTGCTGCTCGCGGGCTTCATGACCCACATGTGCGTGAACTCCACGGCCCGCGGTGCGTTCAGCCTGGGCTACGCGCCGACGGTCGTCGCCGGGGCCACGGCGACGCGCACCCTGCCCGGTCCCGGCGGCGCGGACGTCCCGGCCCCGGCCCTGCAGGTCGCGAGCCTCGCCGCGATCGCGGACCTCTTCGGCGTCGTCGTGCCGGACGCCGCCGCCGTTCCGGACTGATCCCGCCCGTGCCCGCGAGTCGGGGCCCAGCGGCGGCCGAGTCGGGGTCTGCGGTAGCGCGAGGCCCCGACTCGGTAGTCGCCGGACCCCGACTCGCGGGATCAGGGGGAGGTGAGGGAACGCCAGAGGGTGTCGACGTCCGACGCGGTGGTGGTGAGCGAGCCGATCGCGACCCGGATCGCGTAGCGGCCTTCGATGCTCGTGTGGGTGAGGAACGACCTCCCGCCGGCGTTGACGCGTTCCAGGGTCGCGCGAGTGGCCTCGTCGTCGGGCTCGCCGTCGGGGCCGAGGACGTACAGGCACACCAGTGCCAGCGACGGCTCGACGGCCAGGGCGAACCGCGGCGCGGCCCGGACCCTCTCGGCGAGCTCGGACGCCAAGGCGACGTGGCCGCGGATGTGCTCGCGCAGCCCGTCGAGCCCGGTGCCCTGCACGACGGCCCACAGCTTCAGCGCCCGGAAACGCCGGCCGAGCGGGACCTGCCAGTCCCGGTAGTCGACGACCGCGCCGGACTCCGTCGCCGCGTTCCGCAGGTACTCGGGCGTGATCGACAGCGCGTCCGGCAGCGCCCGGCCGTCCCGCACCCAGAGGAACGACGCGTCGAACGCCGTGCAGAGCCATTTGTGCGCGTCCGTGCAGAACGAGTCGACGAGCTCGACGCCGTCGAGCACGTACCGGAACTCCGGGCAGAGCGCCGCGACCCCGGCCCACGCCGCGTCGACGTGCACCCACATCCCGTGCTCGCGGGCCGCGAGGGCGACGGCCCGGACGGGGTCGACGGCGCCGGTTCCCGTCGTCCCGACCGTCGGGCAGACGAGCACGGGCCGCAGGCCGGCGGCGACGTCGTCGGCGAGCATCCCGGCCAGCGCCTCGGGCGACATGGCGAAGGTGCCGGGGGCGAAGGGGACGATCCGCAGCGCCTGCGCGCCGAGCCCGGCGACCCGCACCGCCTTCGCCAGCGACGAGTGCGTCTCGGCGGTGACGTAGACCCGCTCGCGGCCATCCACCCCGGACTCCCGCCAGTCCGGCGAGGAGCGGTGCAGCGCCGCCAGGAGCGCGACGAGCGCCCCGGACGAGGCGGAGTCCTGTAGCGAGCCGCCGCCCCCGCCGTCGAAAGTGAACTCCGGCCCGAGGCCGAGCGCCTCGGCGAACGCGTCCATCAGGACCTGCTCGACCTCCGTCCCGGCGGGCGCGGTGGACCAGAGCATGCCCTGCCCGCCGAGCCCGCCGGAGGCGAGGTCACCGAGCAGCGAGAGCAGCGACGCGTTCGCGGGGAAGTAGCCGAAGAAGCCCGGGTGCTGCCAGTGCAGGGAGCCGGGGACGACCACGTCGTCGAGGAGCGCGGTCAGCGCGGCACCCACGTCGTCCGCGGGCTTGTCGGGCAACGACGCCGGAAGCTGCGCGCGGATCGCCCCGGGCGTCACCTCGGGGCGGACGGGCAGCGAGGCGAGCGAGGCGCGATGCTCCGCCACCCAGTCGACGAGCTGGTGGCCGAGCCGGCGGAACTCGTCGGGGTCGAGATCAGGCACGAGGGCGACGGTACCCAGCTCAGACGGCCGGCCGGGACACGAGGGAGCCCGCCTGGTTCTCCTCGCGGAGCTGGGTCTTCAGCACCTTGCCGCTCGGGTTACGGGGCAGCGCGTCCACGATCGACAGCCGCCGCGGCCGCTTGTACGCCGCCAGGTGCTCCCGGCAGTAGGCCTCGATCGACGCCGCGGTGGGCGGGTTCGCCGGGTCCGCGGGGACGATCACCGCGAGCGGCGTCTCGCCCCACTGCTCGTCCGGCACGCCGATCAGGGCGACGTCGCCGATCCCCGGGTGCGCGGCCAGGACGTTCTCCACCTCGGCGCAGTAGATGTTCTCCCCACCCGAAATGATCATGTCCTTCTTGCGGTCGACGACGTAGTAGTAGCCGTCGGCGTCCTGCCGGACCAGGTCGCCGGAGTGGAACCAGCCGCCCCGGAACGCCTCGGCGGTCTCCTTCGGCTTGTTCCAGTAGCCGCTCATCACGAGCGGGCCGCGGTAGACGATCTCACCGACCTCACCGCGGGGGACGTCGTTCATCTCGTCGTCCACGACCCGGCACTCGACGTTGATCATCGGCGTGCCGACCGACCCGATCTTGCGGATCGAGTCCTCGCCCTTCAGCGTCGTGGTGACCGGGCTGCACTCGGTCTGCCCGAACGACGTGACGACGTCCGCGTGCGGGAACGTGTCGATCATCTTGCGCAGCAGGGTCGTCGACGCCGGCGCGGCGCCCCAGGACAGCTTGGTCAGCGACGACAGGTCCCGCTCCGCGATGTCCGGCACCGCGACGATCGCCGCCCACTGCGCCGGGACGAAGAAACAGGACGCGACGCGCTCGCGCTCGAGCGTCGCGACCGTCGCAGCCGGGTCGAACCCGCCGGACGGCGGGATGATCGTCGTGCCGCCGGTGAGCAGCGACGGCAGCATGCCCGCGAGGCCCGCGATGTGGAACATCGGCGCCCCGGACATCCACACGCCGCCGGAGCCGGTCGAGCCGAGGTGCGCGGTGCTGGAGAACGCGTGCAGGAACAGGTTGCGGTGGCTGAGCATCGCGCCCTTGGGCCGGCCGGTGGTACCGGAGGTGTACATGATGTAGGCCGTCGCCTCGTCCGGGACGGGCAGCTCGACGTAGTCCGGCGAGGCCGCCGCCAGCACGTCCTCGAGGTCCCCGCCGATGGTGACGACCTGCTCGACCGACGGTGCCTGCGCGCGGGCCTTCTCCAGCTGCGGCGCCAGTGCCTGGTCGACGACGACGGCCACCGCGCCGCTGTCGGTCAGGGCATAGGCGATCTCGTCCGCGACGAGGCGGAAGTTGACCGGCACGCAGAGGGCGCCGGCGCGCAGCGTGGCGATGTAGGCCTCGATCAGCGGGATGCTGTTCAGCCCGAGGACGGCCACCCGGTCGCCCTCCCGCACACCCCCCGCCGTGAGCGCGTTCGCCAGCCGGGTCACGCGGTCGTCCGCCTCGCCGTAGCTGCGGCGCTCGCCGGTCCCGGCGTCGACGAAGGCCGGGGCGTCCGGCGTCACGCGGGCGAAACGCGCGAGGACGTCGCTCATGGTCATCCCGCGGCCGGTGATGGGGGCCGTACCCGACTCCGTCGTCATGGGCACCATGCTCGCGGGCTGATGCACGTGAATCAAGACTTGATTCCCGCCGGGGCCGGTGGGCCGGCCGCCGGTCGAGTGGGTGTTGTCACAGGGGCCGGTGGTGCGCCGACCGGACTGGTCGAGCAAGGTGCTCCGGGTGGTGACCGAGGCGGCTGCAGTACCCGACGGGGCCCGGCGGCTGCGCCTGCTCCAGCTCGTCGCGCTGACGAGCACGATCGACAGGTTCGCGATCGCGCCGCTGCTGGTGCTGATCGCCGCGGACCTGCGCGTCTCCCTCGCCGCCGCGGCCGGGATGGCCGGCGCCTACTTCCTCGCCTACGGGGTCATGCAGCCGGTGTGGGGGATGGTGAGCGACCGGCTCGGCCGGGTCCGCGTGATGCGGGTGGCCCTGGTCGGGGCCGCGATCGCCGGGGTCGTCTCGGCGCTCGCGCCCACGTTGCCGCTGCTCACCGTCGCGCGGGTGATCACCGGGGGCTGCGTCGCGGCGCTGATCCCGGCGTCGCTGGTGTACGTGGGGGACACCTGGCCCGCGTCGATCCGGCAGCGCCCGCTCTCCGACGTCCTGGCCGCGTCCGCGCTCGGCACCGCGACCGCGACGGCCGGCGCAGGGGTGCTCGCGGACCTCGTCGGCTGGCGGATCGTCTTCGCGGTGACCGCGGCCGTCGGCGCCGTCCTCTGGGTCGCGCTACGCCGTCTCCCCGAACCGACCCTGCCCGTGCCCGAGCCCGGCGGATCGGGGTCCGACGGCGGCCGGGTCGGGGTGCTCGGACGCGTCGGGGGCTGGCTCCTCGAGCTCGTCCGCCCCCTCGGGACCGTGCTGGCCGACCGCTGGGCGCGCATCGTGATGCTCCTCGCGCTCGTCGAGGGCGCGATCGTGCTCGGCACCCTGACCTACCTGTCACCCGCCCTGCAGGCACTGGGGTACTCGGCGACGGTCGCCGGCGTCGTCTCCGGGGCGTACGGGGTCGGAACGGTGCTGGTCAGCCGGGTGGTGCGCCCGCTCGTGGGCCGGATTCCGCCGTCCGGGCTGGCCGCGATCGGGGGTGCGTGCCTCGTGGCCGGATGGGCGGTCCCGTCGTTCGGGGTGAACCTGCCGACGATCCTCGTGGCGGGCCTGCTGCTCGGCGCGACCTGGGCGTTCCTGCACTCGACCCTGCAGACGTGGGCCACCGAGGTCGTGCCGGCCGCACGGGCGTCCGCCGTGGCGCTGTTCGCCGGGGTGCTGTTCCTGGGCAGCGCGGTCGGCACGGGGGTGGCCGCGCCGTTCGCGGACGGCGGCGAGTTCGAGACCGTCTTCCGGGCGGCGCTGGCGATCTCGGTCCCGCTGGTGGTCGCGGCGGTGCTCGCCCGCCGGGGGTACGCGCGGGCCCGCGAGAGCTGAACCGCCCCGGAACCGGCGTCGTGGAGCCACAACGCGTCCGAGTAGGCCCGAAACTCGCGTTGTGGAGCCGCGACGCGGCAGAGGCCAGGGGTCAGTGGGGGTAGCGGTCCCGCAACTGCTGCTTGACGAGCTTGCCGGTCGGGGTCCTGGGCAGGAAGTCCGTGAAGTCCACGGTCCGGGGCGCCTTGAAGTGCGCGATCTGCCCCCGGACGTACTCGATGAGCTCCTTCTCCAGCGCCGGTCCGCCCTCGACCCCGGGCGCCGGTTGCACGACCGCCTTGACGGCCTCGCCCATCTCGTCGTCCGGCACGCCGATGACCGCGACGTCGAGCACCGACGGGTGGCCCACCAGCACGTCCTCGATCTCCCGCGGATAGATGTTCACCCCGCCGGAGATGATCATGAAGGCCTTGCGGTCGGTGAGGAAGAGGTAGCCGTCGGTGTCCACGAAGCCCAGGTCACCGGTGGTGGTCCAGTTCTCGTGCTCGGGGTGCTGCGCGGCGGCCGTCCGGTCCGGGTCGTTGTGGTACTCGAACGGCCGCTCGTCCCGCTCGAAGTACACGGTGCCGACCTCGCCGGTCTCGAGCTCCTTGCCCTCGTCGTCCGTGACGTGCAGGACGCCGAGCCCGGCGCGCCCCACCGAGCCTGGCCGCTCCAGCCACTGCGCGGAGTCGATGAAGGTGATGCCGTTGGCCTCGGTCGACGAGTAGTACTCGTGCAGCACCGGGCCCCACCAGTCGATCATCGCCTGCTTGACCTCGGGCGGGCACGGCGCAGCGGCGTGGATCGCGACCTTCAGCGAGGACACGTCGTACCGGCTGCGCACGGCCTCGGGCAGCTTGAGCAGGCGGACGAACATGGTCGGCACCCACTGGCTGTGCGTGACCCGGAACTTCTCGATCGCGGCGAGGGCGCCCTCCGGATCGAACCGCTCCATGATCACCGCGGTGCCGCCCAGGGCCTGCACCGTGGCGCTGAACCGCAGCGGGGCCGCGTGGTAGAGCGGGGCGGGGGAGAGGTAGACGGAGTCGTCGTCGAAGCCGTACATCGGGCCGAACAGCGCGATGTAGGTGTCCCCGGGCTCGTCGATCCGCCGCTCGGGCAGGGACGGCTTGATGCCCTTCGGACGGCCGGTGGTGCCGGAGGAGTACAGCATGTCCGCGCCGCGCGGCTGCTCCGCGAGCGGCTCGGCGGGGATACCTGCCAGGGCGGTGTCGTAGTCCGTGTAGGCCGTCGACCCGGGGATCGCGCCGCCGTAGGACAGCCGGACCGGCACGTCGACCTGGTCCCCGACCGCCGCGGCCAGCCCGGCCACACCGGCGGACACGATCAGCGCCCCGGCGCCGCAGTCCCGCACGATGTAGGCCGCCTCGGGCGCGGACAGGTGGTGGTTGACCGCGGTGATGTAGAGGCCGGAACGCTGCGCGGCCCAGTAGACCTCGAAGACGCGGGGGGAGTTGTCCGCGACGAGCGCGACGACGTCCCCGCGGCGCAGACCGGCGTCGTACAGGTACCGGGCGAGCCGGACCGAACCGTCCTCCAGCTCGCGGAACGTCAGCGTCTCGCCGGAGCCCGCCATCACCACTGCGGGTTTGTCCGGGGTCGTCGCGGCGTGCGTGCCGGGGAACATCGGGGGTCCTCTCGTCTGCGGGCGGGCCACGACCGATCCTGCCACCGGGCCCGACGTGGGCGGAGGTGACCTCGACCGCCCACCCGGCCACGGCCCGGGCGGGGCTCAGGCGGGGCGCTGCTGCGGGATCTCGGCGTAGGGCGCGCCGGATCCGGCGCAGCGCAGCGTGGTGACGACGGTGCCGTGGGCCTCGTAGCGGTTGTGCAGCCGGACGAGGCCGTCCGGGGCGACGTGCTTGAGCCGGTGGCAGTACGAGCAGGTGCCGTACTGCGGGTGGGCCGCGCGGGTGGGGGGCCGCGGGTCCTGCTGCCGTGGTGCGTCGGTCAAGGGGTCGTGCCTTCCACTCGGGGATCGGCGGCGGTTCCGGGAGGAGCCGCCACCGGTGGAGCGCGCCACGGTAGTGCGTGCGCCCCGTGTCCGGGTCCCACGGTGGGGTGCGACGATTCTCACCGGGCCGGAGGGACCGTTCGTCGCGTAAGGGCGTGTCGACAGCGATTCGATGACGCCCGGTGGCCGGCCGGCTGCGACAAGTGGGGAATCGCGGCGGTTCGTGGCGATTCGCGACCGGGCCCCGCGCCATTCCGGCCCGCGCTGCATTACCGGGCCTGTGCGAGCCATTGTTGCGACCCGGTCTCGATTCCCGGTGGGTCATGTTCTCATGATCCACCGGGAACGTCCGGTGATTGCACTCCCGGCCACGTTGCGCCGACCCGCGGCAGGGCCGCGGGCCGGCGATTCCGCGTCAGTGCGCCGCGTGGTAGGACTCGAGCACATTCGACGGGATACGGCCGCGCTCGGAGATCTTCATCCCCTGGGCGACGGCCCATTCCCGGATCGACTGGTTCTGCTGGCGGTCGGAAACCGGCCGGCTCGCGGGTGCGGACGAGGAAGCGGAACCACGGCGGCCGCCGCCCGCAACGCGCCTGGCCGCGGAGATGTACGGGGCGAGCGCGTCGCGCAGGGCCTCGGCGTTCTTCGCGGACAGGTCGATCTCGTACGCCTTGCCGTCGACGGAGAATTCGAGCTGCTCGTCCGCCTCGCCACCGTCGAGGTCGTCGATCAGGGTCACCGTCGTCTGCTTCGCCACTTCCGTCGCCTCTCGATACGTGTTCGCCGATCCGGGTACGCCGGAACCCCGGCCGAGGCCGGTGGGGGCTGTTCGCGGTGGGATCGCCGATGCTGCGTTGATTCAATCCTGGGGTCGTGCTTTCCGTCCAGAGAATAAACGACGAGTACCGCGAATGTCGATTGGGGTGGGCAGGTTCCCGGGATGTTGTTCGGCCCACACTCCGCACGTTGCCGGGACGCGGCCTTCGACCTGCGGAAACGGGCGGGAATGAGGGAAACGATCCGTGCGGCGACCGGAACGCGCCGATCAGGCGACCGGAGACCACCAGTCGTGGACCGCGGGAGGATCGGCGAGATCGATTCGCTGGCCGGGAAGGGGCAGCGCGAGCGGGATTCCCGCCTTTTCCGCGGTGAGGCGCAACCGGTCGACGGGTTCGGCCCAGGCGTGGAAACCGAGATTGAACGTGGCCCAGTGCACCGGCAGCAGCACTCCACCCCGCAGATCCCGGTGCGCGGCGACCGATTCCTCGGGATTCATGTGGACGTCGGGCCAGACCTCGGCGTAGGCGCCGATCGGCAGGACCGTGAGGTCGAACGGTCCGAGTCGTTCACCCGCACGGGCGAAGGCGGCCGTATAGCCGGTGTCGCCGCCGAAGTACACGCGATGCCGCGGGCCGGCGATCGCCCAGGACGACCACTGCGTCGTGTTGCGGCGCAGGCTCCGCCCGGAGAAGTGCCGCGCCTCGGCGCAGGTCAGGGTCAGCCCGGCCACGCGCGTCGCGCCGTCCCAGTCCAGCTCGGTGATCCGCTCGTCCGGGACGCCCCACGAACGCAGGTGGGCGCCGATCCCCAGCGGGACGACGAACCGCGCCGCCGCGTGCTTCGGGTCCGCGGCGATCGCGGTGACCGTCGGCAGGTCGAGGTGGTCGTAGTGGTCGTGCGAGATCAGCACGACGTCGACGGGCGGCAGCTCGTCCAGTGGCGCCGGCGTCGGGTGCAGGCGCTTCGGCCCGAAGACGGGGGAGGGGGAGACGCGCTCGCCCCAGACGGGGTCCGCCAGCACGCGGCAGCCGTCGATCTCGAGCAGGACGGTCGAGTGGCCGAACCAGGTCACCGCCAGCTCGGCCGCGTCCGCGTCGTGGGGCAGGGCGGGCGCCAGCGGCACCGGGCCGGACGGGCGTCCGGAGTCCCCGCGGGTGAGCAGGAGGCGCAGGATCGTCCACGGGCTCGCCTCGGCGAGGACGGACCCGGGCTCGGTGTTGGCGAACACCCCGTCCCGGGCGTGCGGGGAGCGGACGGCCGCCGTGAGCAGGGCGTTCGATCCGGCGCCGAGGGACCTGGGAAGGCCGCGCGCCGCCCGGCCCAGGACCGTCGCTCCGGCGAGGACCCCAAAGGTGAGGAGGGAGCTGGCGATCAGGCGGGGGGGCACAGGGGGAGCTTATGGTTGCGCATCTCCGGCGCCGGGGACGCCTCCGGTGCTCGTGCGCGGAAACCGTCGCCGGGACGACGGTTTCCGCGCACGGGCGGCGTCAGCCGCGGAGGGCGGCGAGGGGCGCGGCCAGCTCGCGCCACTGGGCGTCCGGCAGCCCGCGCTTCTCGGCGGGCAGCGCCTGCACCGCGACGTGGTCGGCGCCCGCGTCCAGGTGCTCCTCGACCCGGGCGACGACCGTGTCCACGTCACCCCACGCCACCAGCGCGTCGACGAAGGCGTCCGAACCGCCCTCCGGCGCGAGGTCCTCCTCGGTGAACCCGAGGGTCCTGATGTTGTTCACGTAGTTCGGCTGCGCCAGGTAGGTCCGGGTGTAGGTGCGGCCGATGGCGCGTGCCTTCTCCGGGTCCGTCTCCAGCACCACGGCCTGCTCCGGGCACAGCAGCGGGCCGGTGCCGAGGGTCTCCCGCGCGCGGGCCGTGTGCTCGGGCGTCACGAAGTACGGGTGGGCACCCTGGGTCCGCTCGCCGGCGAGGCCGAGCATCTTGGGGCGCAGCGCGGCGAGCACGTAGCGGGCCGGCGTGGCCGGGCGCTGCGCGGTGTACGGCGCGCCCTCGATCCCGTCGAGGTACTCGCGCATCGCGGTCAGCGGCTTGGCGTAATCGTGCCCGCGCAGCCCGCCGACCAGGTTCTCGTGGCTCACGCCCAGGCCGATCAGCACCCGCTCGGGGAACGCCTCGGTGAGCGCCTTCGTCGCGCAGGAGGTGGCGACGGCGTCCCGCGCCCAGATGTTCGCGATGCCCGTCGCCCCGATCAGCCGCTCGGTGGCGGAGAGCAGGAACGACAGGTGGACCAAGGGGTCCCGGCCGGCGACCTCGGGGATCCAGAGCGCGCCGTAACCCAAGGACTCCAGCTCGGCGGCCAGCTCGCGAGCCCGCGAGGCGGGGACGGTGTCCAGCGCCCCGGTCCACACGCCGATCGGCGGCAGACTGAATTTGACGGTCGTGTCACCTGTGTCAGTCACGCTCCGGACCCTACGGTGACCCTGTGAGCACCTCCCTCTCCGCGCCCGTGACGCCGCCGCGGGTCATCACGGAGCGCCGCGGGCGCGTCCTGCTGATCCACATGGACCGCGCGGACAAGCGCAACGCCGTCGACGCGGCCATGACCGCGGGTCTCGACGCGGCCCTCAACGAGCTCGACGACGACCCGGACCTCTGGTGCGGCGTCCTCACCGGCGGCCCGGCGGCGTTCTGCGCCGGGACGGACCTCGCGAACGGCGCCGGGACCCCGACCGAGCGCGGCGGGAACTACGGTGTCGTCCGCCGGGAGCGCACCACTCCGCTGATCGCGGCGGTCGAGGGCGTCGCCTACGGCGGCGGGTTCGAGATCGTGCTGGCCTGCGACCTCGTCGTCGCCGGCCGGGACGCGCGGTTCGCGCTGCCGGAGGTCGCCCGCGGGCTGATCGCCAACTGCGGCGCGCTCTTCCGGACCCCGCGGCCGCTGCCGCTCAACGTCGCCAAGCAGATGCTGCTGACCGGGCAGCCGTTGGGCGCCGAGCGCGCGTACGGTCTCGGGCTGGTCAACGAGCTGGTCGACGCCGGCGAGGCCGAGTCCGCGGCGGTCGCGCTGGCCGAGCAGGTCTGCGCCAACGCGCCGGTGGCGGTGTCCGCCTCACTGCGGGCGCTGGAGGCCGTGGTCGGCGAGCCGGACGAGCGGGGCTGGGCCGCGACGGCCACGGCGACCGAGACGATCATGGCGTCCGCGGACCGGCAGGAGGGCGTCGACGCGTTCCTGCAGAAACGGCCGCCGCGCTGGTCGGGCCGCTGAGGGGGACCGGAGCTAGGCTCCGATCATGGGGGACGAGCCGGCCCGGGGCGGCCGTCGGGACGAGCTGGTGCAGCTGCTGCAGGGGTACGCGTCGGAGTCGGTCCTCGTGGGGCAGGTCTTCGCCGAGCGGCACGGGCTGCACCCGACGGACCTGAACGCGATGCTCGCGGTACTGCAGGCGGACCTCGAGGGTTCGCCGCTGACCCCGGGCCGGCTCGGCGCGCAGCTGGGCCTCTCCTCGGGCGCGACCACCGCCGTCGTCGACCGGCTCGAACGGTTCGGGCACGTCCTGCGCACCCGGGAGGACCCGGACCGCCGGCGCGTCACCCTGCGGTGCGGCGACACGGCGGCGGCGATCGGCCGGCAGTTCTTCGGCCCGCTCGGGGACCGGATGGACGCGATACTCGCCGATTTCTCGAACGCCGAGCTGGACGTCGTCCTGCGGTTCCTGGCCCGGACGACGGAGATGCTCGGCCGCCACCGTGAGTCCGAACAGGACCTGTTCCGGGGCACCCCCGGCGGCGGGCCGGGGTCGTCTTCCGGTCACGCCTCCGGACGCAGTGGGGGGAGCGCGACGGCGATCTCCCCGCCGAGGGAGTAGCCGGGGGCGAGGAACAGCTCGTCGCCGCTCCAGAACCGGCCGGGGTCGTACCAGTTGGGCCGGTTTCCGTCGGGCAGCAGCCGCATCTCCTCGTAGGTGACGGCGACGACCTCCGCGCAGTACGCGGTCGACAGCGCCGAGAACGCCTCGCCCGCGCCGGTCCCGGTGCCGGGTGCCTCCCGGACCTCCCGCTCCCCGCCGACGAGCCCGCGCACCTTCCCCACGAGCGTGCCCCCGGTCCGGCGGAACCGGGTGAGCGCGTCCTGGGCCTGCGGCGCCCGGCCGCGCAGCCAGCGTCCGGCCAGGCGCGCGGTGGAGGGGAACGGCGTGCCGTCGAGACGGGCGACCGTGCGGAGCGCGGCGTCCTCCATCTCGCGGGTGACCTCGCCCTCGAGCTGGCGCAGCCAGGCGCGCTGGCCGTAGCGGTGACCCCACTGCAGGACGGCCTCACGCAGGTCGTGCAGCTGCACGCCGCGGTGGTGGCGGCCCGCCCAGAGGTCCGGCAGGGCCCGGCCGAGCTCCGCGTGCCACATCAGCGGCGGGAGGTCGTCGACCACGATCGCCATGCCGACGTGGTTGACCGGCGCGTTCGTCAGACTGCGGATCGCCCGGTCCGCACCGCTGCGGCCGCGAAAGAGCCAGACGTCGCCCGTGCGGGTCAGGTCGAGCGCCTGGTCCAGCGTGATCGTGGTGCGGGGCACGACCGCTAGCCTAGGGCGGTGCGGATCACCCTCTGGAAGGCGCTGGGCCTCGCCGGCCTGGCCGGCGTCGCGGCGACGGGCGTGGTCGCGGCGCGAGCCGAACGCAGACGCCGCACCTACACCCCGGACGAGATCCGCGCCCGCCTCCACGAACGCGTCGCCGGGACGAACCCCGGCCAGTCGTGACGCGCCCACCGAAAACCGGCGTCATGGAGCCACAATGCGGTTTTCCCGGCCCGAAAACGCGCGTTGTGGCTCCATAATGCGGGCTACGCGTTGGCGGTCGCCAGCTCCAGGTACTGGGCGAACTTCTTCCGGGCCGCCGCGGTGCGGGTCGGGACGTGCTCGGTCGGGACCTCGGTCGGGGTGTAGCCGCGCAGGATCCGCTTCGCGACCGTGGCCTTGTGCACCTCGTCCGGGCCGTCGTAGATCCGGGCGGCGCGGGCGGCCCGGTACATCGACTCGAGTGGCAGGTCGCCGGAGAAGCCCAGCGAGCCGTGCACCTGGATCGCGCGGTCGATCACGTCGTGGAGGACCTTCGCGCCCCAGTACTTGATCATGCCGATCTCGACCCGGGCGTTCGACGCGCCGACCTGGTCCATCGTCCACGCGGCCTGCAGGGTGAGCAGCCGCGCGGCCTTCATCTCCGCCGCCGACATCGCGACCATTTCCTGGATCATCTGCTTGTCCGCCAGCACCGAGCCGTGCGTGTGCCGGCTGACGGCCCGCTCGCAGAGCATGTCGAAGGCGCGCTTCGACTGGCCGAGCCAGCGCATCGCGTGGTGGATACGGCCCGGGCCGAGGCGCTGCTGGGCGAGCTTGAAGCCGTCGCCCGGGTTGCCGACGAGGTTGCTCCTCGGCACCCGCACGTCCCGGTAGAGGATCTCCGCGTGCCCACCCTCGAGGCGGGGCTGCACGAACGAGTGCTCCATCACCGGGATGTCCCGGACGATGTCCACGCCGGGTGTGTCCACCGGAACGATGATCATCGACGAGCCCTGGTACGGCGAGACGTCGGGATCCGTCACGGCCATGACGATGAGGAAGTCCGCCGCGGAGGCGTTGGACGAGAACCACTTGTGCCCGTTGATGACGTACTCGTCGCCCTCGAGGACGGCGCGCGTGGTCAGCAGCGTCGGGTCGGCGCCGGCGCCGGGCTCGGTCATGGAGAAGCAGCTGCGCAGCTCGCCGCGCAGCAGCGGGTGCATCCACTGTTCCTTCTGCTCCGGCGAGCCGCCGATCGCCAGCAGCTCGGCGTTGCCCGAGTCCGGCGCCTGGTTGCCGAAGATGCCCGGCGCGTACCGGCACTGCCCGAGGATCTCGTGCATCAGGCCGAGCTTGACCTGCCCGAACCCGCCGCCGCCGAGCTCCGGAGGCAGGTGGGAGGCCCACAGGCCCCTCTCCTTCACCTTCTCCTTGAGCGGGGCGGTGATGCGCCCGAACGTCTCGCGGTCGATGTCCAGGGTCTCCAGCGGGAAGATCTCCTCGCGGACGAACTCCTGCATCCACTGCAACTGCTTCTCGAACTCCGGTTCGGTGGAGAAGTCCCACGCCATCGTGTCCGCACCTCCGCTGTCGTCGCGCTCCTGAGCTCCGGGCCCATCCTGCACCCGATGCATGTGCCGGCGACAGTAGTGCAGTCGCATTAAAAGTCGGGCGGATCGTGAGCCGGCGCTCCCCCGTTGCGCGGGCCGGGCGGCACCGGGAAGCTGCGGACGTGAGCACCGACGCCACCGATCTCCTGTCCGCCCTGTCGTTCGAGCCCCTGACCCCGGTCTCGTACCTGGACCGCGCCGCGGCCGCGCACGGGGACCGGACGGCGGTGATCGACGGCGCCGAGCGCTGGACGTATGCGGAACTGCGCGAGCGGTGCCGGCGGCTGGCGGGCGCGCTCGAACCGCTGGCGGCGGGTCGGCCGGTGGCGGTGCTGGCGCCGAACACGCACGTCCTGCTGGAGGCGAACTACGGCGTGCCGTGGGCGGGTGTCCCGCTGGTCGCGGTGAACACGCGGCTCTCCGCGAGGGAGGTCGCCTACATCCTCGAGCACTCCGAGGCGGCCGTGCTGGTCCACGACCCGGCCTTCGACGAGCTGGTGGACACCGCGTTCGCGCAGCTCGGCGCGCCGCCGGTGCGGATCCGCGCCGGGGCGGAGTACGAGGCGCTGATCGCGGGCGCCGAGCCGACGGCGATCACCCCGACGGACGAGCGGTCGCTGCTCTCGATCAACTACACGTCCGGGACCACCGGCCGTCCCAAGGGCGTCATGTACCACCACCGCGGCGCCTACCTGCAGGCCCTGGCGATGGTCGGGCACACCGGGCTCTCGCCGTCGGCGGTCCACCTCTGGACGTTGCCGATGTTCCACTGCAACGGCTGGTGCTTCCCCTGGGCGGTGACGGCGGCGGCGGCGACCCACGTGTGCCTGCCGAAGGTCGACCCGGCGCAGGTGTGGCGGCTGATCCGCGAGGAGGGCGTCACGCACCTCAATGGCGCACCGACGGTGCTGAGCATGCTGGCGTACGCGAAGGAGGCCTCGCCGCTGCCCGACGGCCACGTCGTGCGGATCGCCACGGGCGGGGCCCCGCCCTCGCCCGCCATTCTGCGGCGGATGGACGAGCTGGGGTTCGACGTCACGCACCTCTACGGGCTGACCGAGACGTTCGGCCCGGCGATGATCTGCGACTGGAGGCCGGAGTGGAACGGCCTGGACCAGGACGCGCAGTCGCGGCTCAAGGCGCGGCAGGGCGTCGGGAACATGATCGCGTTCACGCCGCGGGTGATCGGCGAGGACGGCGCCGACGTCCCCGCGGACGGCGCGACGACCGGGCAGATCGCGTTGCGCGGCAACAACGTCATGCTCGGCTACCTCAAGGACCCGGAGGCGACGGCCGCCGCCGCGCCGGACGGCTGGTTCCGGACCGGGGACATCGGCGTGGTGCACCCGGACGGCTATGTGGAGCTCCGCGACCGCGCCAAGGACGTGATCATCTCGGGTGGGGAGAACATCGCCTCGGTGGAGGTGGAGCAGGCGATCATGGACCACCCCGCCGTGCTGGAGGCGGCCGTGATCGCCGTCCCGGACGAGCGGTGGGGGGAGGTCCCGGCCGCGTACGTGACCCTGCAGGAGGGGGCGAGCGTGACCGAGGAGGAGATCGTCGAGCACGTGAAGGGCCGGCTGGCGCGGTTCAAGGCGCCCAGGACGGTCACGTTCGGCGAGCTCCCCAGGACTTCCACCGGCAAGATCCAGAAGTTCGTGCTCCGGGACAAGGCCTGGGCGGGAACCGAACGCCGGATCCAATGATCCGGCGGGAGGATCAGGCGGCGAGCTTCGACATCGCCTTCCACTGGTCCCAGGGGATGGTCCAGTCGTAGACGTCGCCGTCCTGGGCGGAGAGCGGCACGCTGCTCCCGGTGACCTCCACCGGGTCCCCGTACAGCGCGGTGGCGAAGTAGGCCTTCGCGTCCGCCGTGGACAGGTTGATGCAGCCGTGTGAGATGTTCCGCCGGCCCTGCGCCGAGGCCGACGCGGGGTTGGCGTGGATGAACTCGCCGTTGTTGGAGATCCGGACCGCCCAGTACTCCGGCACGTCCTCGTACCCGTAGGCCGGGTTGGACATGAGCACCTTCTCGGACTTCGCCATCACGATGTGCACGCCGCTGCGGGTGACGCGGTTCGGGTCCGACTCCATGCCGTAGCTCGCGGGCAGGTTCATCACCTCCTGGCCGTCCCGGATCACGACGAGGTGGTGGCTGTCCTCGTCCGCCCTGACGATCTGGCTGCGGCCGATCGTGAAGGTCCTTTCGACGTCCGCCTTGCCGTACCCGGCCCTGCCCAGGTCGTGTCCGTAGATCTTCGCGGCCACGCCGACCTGCGTGTTCGCCGGCCAGTACTCCTTGGGTCGGTAATGCACGCGGGAGCCGTCCGGACCGTCGGGCAGCCAGGCCCACGCGCCCTCGACCGGCACCGACGTCGTCACCGTGAGGGTGCGCTCGACCTCGGCCTTGGCCTCGTCCGACAGGTCCCGGTCGAAGGCGATCTCGATCGGGGCGGCGACGCCGACCGTGGCGCCGTCGCCGATGTTCGTCGACGCGCGGACGGTCCTCGCCGGGCTCACGGTGGAGAACGAGCCGGCCAGCGGGGTGGCGCTGCCGTCCGGGGCGACCGCGGAGCCGCTCCAGGTGTAGTCCGTGCCGTAGCCCAGCGGCTCCGTCGCGGTCCACTGCCGGCCGTCCGCCGAGAGCGCCCCGGCGACCGAGGTGCCCCTCGAGGAGGTGAGGGCGACGTCACGCAGCGAACCGGCGGTGGTGGACGCGCTGACCGGCGAGGCCGGGCCGAAGTCCTCCGTGTCCGCGGCGGGCTGGACGCTGACGACGGGGATGATCGCCTCCGGGGCGGGCGCGACCTGCTGCGTCCCCGCAGTGGCGGGGTCTCGCGGGGAGCGGGCCGAGGCCGTCGCACAGCCGACGGCCAGTGCCGCCACCGTCCCCAGCGCGACCGCCCCGGCGAGGACCCGCCGGAGCACGCTCGTGTGCACGGACTGCACGCTTCCCCCTCTTGTCATGCGTCACTCGCCGTGACTATCGGTGCACGTCGCGCCGTGTTTCGCCCCCGCGGTCTCGATTGACTAACGACTCCATGATCCGCCTGTTCGGCCGACAGAGGTATACGCCGAACGGAGCACTCGACACACCCCTGATGCGTGGCCGTCGTCGGCGGGGATGATGTCCGGGTGACCGCGGCCCCCGCCTCCGGACTCCCCGTCTCCGAAGTGCCGGCCTCCGCGCTCCGGACCTGCGCGATCCCGCTCGACGTGCCCGCGGAGGTCGGGGTGGCCGAGGCGGTCCGCCGGCTGGCGGGGCGGGAGCGGGTGACGGCGTGGTCCGGGGCGTGGTCCCGGGGCGGGCTCGTGACGTGCGACCCGGCTCCGCTCGCCGGGCCCGCGGACCCGTTCCTGCCGGCGGTCCCGGCGCCCGAGCCCGGCGATGCGCTGGTGGGCGGGGGGTGGTTCGGCTACCTGTCCTTCCCGGGGCGGGCGGCACCGTTCCCGCGGCACAGCCTCGCCTGGTACCCGGACGTCCTCCGGTTCGACGGCGCCGCCTGGTGGTACGAGGCCCTGCTCGGGCCCGGCCCGTACGGGATCTCGGCCGAGAGGGCCGCCGAGCGCCGTGCCGCGGTCGTCGCGGACCTGCACCGGCCGTCGTCGCCGGTCCCGGCCCGGCTCCACGGCATCGGGCCAGAGGGGATCGGACCCGCGGGCCGGACCGCGCACGTCATCGCCGTCGAGGAGGCCGTGCGCGCCATCCGCCGCGGTGAGATCTACCAGGTCAACATCGCCACGCAGCTCGACGCGCGGTTCACCGGCTCGGCGCACGACGCCTGGGCCCGGTTGGTCGAGGCGTACGGGCCGGCCCGGGCGGGATTCGTCGCGGACCCGGCCGGGACGGCGGTGAGCGCGAGCCCGGAGCTGTTCCTGCACCGGGAGGGCCGGGTCGTCCGGACGGCGCCGATCAAGGGCACCCGGCCCCGCACCGGCGCCGCGGACCAGCGCGAACGCGCCCGCCTGGCGGCGTCGGCGAAGGACGCCGCGGAGAACGTGATGATCGTCGACCTGATGCGCAACGACCTCGCCCGGGTCTGCGCGACGGGCACGGTCACGGTGCCGCGGCTGCTCGCCGTCGAACCGCATGCGGGGGTCTGGCACCTCGTCTCGGAGGTCCGCGGCGTCCTCGCCGACGGCCGGGACGACGGGGACCTGCTGCGCGCGGCCTTCCCGCCCGGCTCGGTGACGGGGACGCCGAAGATCCGGGCGGTCGAGCTGATCGAGGAGCTGGAGGCGGTGCCGCGCGGGCTCTTCACCGGGGCGCTGGGGTACCTGAGCCCGCTGGCCGGCCTGGAGCTGGCGGTGGCGATCCGGACGCTGGAGCTCACCCCGGACGGCCGGGCCCGGCTCGGCGTCGGCGGCGGGGTCACGGTCGACTCGACGCCCGCCGAGGAGTGGGCGGAGTGCCTCACCAAGGCGGCCCCGGTCCTGGGGGTCCTCGGCGCGGCCGTTCCCGCGGCTCCGGTGGCACGCGCGGCGGACCCGGCCGGGGGGATCTTCGAGACGATCCTGGTCCGCGACGGCCGCGTGCGGCGGTCGGCGGACCACGTCGGGCGGCTGCGGCGCTCGTACTGGGAGGCGTACGGGGTGCGGCTGAGCGCCGACGTCGAGGCGGCGGTGGCAGAGGCCCTGGCCTCGGGGCCCATGAGGACCGCCGCTCGGATGCGGGTCGTCGCGCGCCCCGGCGCACCGGACCACGTGCGCGTGACCGTCGCTCCCTTCGCGCCCGTCCCGCTCGCCGCGCAGCCCGGCCTGGTGCTGCGGGTGTGTACGGAGACCGCTGGTGAGCGGCACAAGCTCGTGGACCGGGGCTGGCTGGACGCGCACGAGGCCGCGGTGGGTGAGGAGGAGACACCCCTGCTCGTCGACGACGCCGGGCTGGCCCTCGAGTCCACCCGCTCGTCCGTCTTCGAGGTGCGGGACGGGCTGGTCCGGACCCCGCCGCTGGACGGCCGGATCCTCCCCGGGACCGCGCGCCAGGCCGTGCTGGACGAGCGGCCGGACGCACGACCCGCCGTCGTCGCGCTCGGGGAGCTGGCCGGGGCGGACGGGGTGTTCCTGACGAACGCCCTGCGCGGGGTGCAGTGGGTGCGGGAGCTCCGCGACGTCGACGGCACGCCGCTCGCCCGGTGGGCCGGGCCGGACCCGGTGACGGTCGCGATCGCCGCCGCCCTGGACGCCGACGACCGCTGACCTCCGGGCCTCGACGCCCCCGGAGCCACTCGACGCTCGGCGGTCCGGGGCCTCGACGCGCGAATCCGGCGTTGCTCGACGAGCCGGGCGATGTCGCCGCGACCGCGTGTCCGTCAGCGCAGGCCGAGGGTCCGGTAGCGCCGCCGTCGCCGGACCAGGCGGTCCATGGGGGACAGCGGGAGGAGCGCCCGCAGCTCCGTCTCGATCGTGGCGGCCACTCGCCCGGTGAAGGCCTCCGGTTCGCCCGCGGCGTCCGGGAAGCTCGTCGACGATCGTGTCCACCGCCCCCGCCCGGAACAGGTCGACGCTGCGGACGTGCTGGGACGCCGCGACGTCCGCGGCCTTGTCCGGCGTGCCGTGGACGATCGTGCTGGCGCCCTCCGGCGGGAGCGGGGTGAGCCAGCCGTGCCGCGCGGCGACGACCCGGTCCGTCGGCAGCAGGGCCAGCGCGGCGCCGCCGGTGCCCTGCCCGAGCAGCACCGAGACCGTCGGCACCGAGAGCTCGGTGAGGTCGCCGAGGCAGCGGGCGATCTCCCCGGCCAGTCCGCCCTCCTCCGCCTCGACGGACAGGGACGCCCCCGTCGTGTCGATCACCGAGACCAGCGGCAGGCCCAGCTCCCCGGCCAGCCGCATCCCGCGCCGCGCCGTCCGCAGCGCGCCGGGACCGAGCGGGGAGCGGGCCTGGGCGCGGCGGTCCTGGCCGATCAGCACGCAGGCGACGCTCCCGAACCGCACCAGCGCCAGCAGCATCCCCGTCCCGGCCTCGCCCTCGCCGGTCCCCGCCAGCGGGATGACGTCCGAGGCCGCGAGGCGCAGCAGGTCCCGCACGCCGGGCCGCTCCGGCCGCCTGGAGATCGTGATCGACGTCCAGGCGTCCGCGTCCGGGTCCGCAGGTTCGGCCCGGGACGGAGGACCGGGCGGCGGCACCATCGGGTCGACCGGGTCGAGCATGGCCAGCACCCGCGCCGTGACGCCCGCGAGCCGGTTCGCGGGCAGCACCGCGTCGACGAGACCGTGCCGGTGCAGGTTCTCCGCGGTCTGCACGCCGTCCGGGAAGGCCTGGCCGTGCAGCGCCGAGTAGACCTTCGGCCCGAGGAAGCCGACGAGCGCGCCGGGCTCGGCGACGGTGACGTGGCCGAGCGAGCCCCAGGAGGCGAAGACCCCGCCCGTGGTCGGATGCCGCAGGTAGACGAGGTAGGCCAGGCCCGCGGCCCGGTGGGCGGTGACCGCGGCGGAGATCGCCGCCATCCGGAGGAACGCGAGCGCACCCTCCTGCATCCGGGTCCCCCCGGACGCCGTCGCGGCGAGCAGCGGCAGCCGCTCCGCGGTGGCCCGCTCGATCGCGCCGATCAGCCGCTCGGCCGTCGCGACGCCGATCGAGCCCGCGAGGAACGCGAACTCGCTGCACACCACCGCGACCCGGCGGCCGTCGATGCGGCCCTCGCCGGTCACCACCGCCTCGTCGACGCCGCTGCGCTCGTGCGCGGCGGCGAGCTCGGCGCGGTAGGCGGGCGTGTCCGAGATCAGCGGAACGGGCGCGGGCGTGCTGTCCCAGGAGCAGAACGAGCCGCCGTCGAGGACGGTGTCGAGCAGGAGGCGCGAGCGAGGTGCGGGCACGTGATCACCGTGCCACGCCGGAGCACTGACAGCCGACTCACAGGGATGTCCCAGACCGCCCACACCCCCGGGCCGCACCCTCGACCCGTGGCGGGCGGACGGCGGGCGAGGACGGTCGCGGGCAGGGGCCCGCGGTCGCTGCGCGCGCGGCTCGTCGCGTCCGTCATGCTGCTGCTCGCCGCGGTGTGCGCCGTCGTCGGCATCGCCACCGCGGTCGCCCTGCGGCATTTCCTGATCGACCAGCTCGACGACGACCTCGCCTCCGCGCGCGGCCGCTTCGTCGGCATGCAGCAGGACCACGGATCGGCACCTCCGCTCGGGCTCCCGCACGAGGAGCAGCCGGACGGCGGCACGGACTTCCTCGGTCCGGCCCAGGCGCCGCGGACGGTCGGCGCCGTCGTCGTGGCGGGGAGCGTCACCGACGCCGTGGTGAGCGACCGCGGCGGTGCCACCTCGACCGTCCCCGGTGACCTCCACGCGACCCTCGCCGCGGTCCTGCCGGGCGCGCGGCCGGTCAGCGAGGACCTCGGGGACCTCGGCACCTACCGCCTCGTCGCGACCCTGGACCGGGACGGATCGGTGCTGGTCATCGGCCTGCCACAGGCGGGCGTCGATCACCTGCTCGGGCTGCTGGTGCTCGCGGAGGGCGTGGTGCTCGCGGTGGCGCTGCTCGTCGCCGGCGTGGCCGGCGCCGTCGCGGTGCGCCGCGAGCTGCGGCCGCTGGAGCGGGTGGCGGCCACCGCGGCGCGGGTGTCGGACCTGCGGCTGGACAGCGGGGACGTCGAGCTCGTCGAGCGGGTGCCGGCCCTCGACACGGACCCGCGGACCGAGGTCGGGCAGGTCGGGGTGGCGCTCAACCGGATGCTGGACAACGTCGCGGCCGCCCTGGAGGCCCGGCACGCCAGCGAGACGCAGCTGCGGCAGTTCGTCGCGGACGCGAGCCACGAGTTGCGTACCCCGCTCGCCGCGATCCGCGGGTACGCCGAGCTGAGCGGCCGCGACCCGGCGCTGCCCCCGGGTGCCGCGTACTCGTTGCAGCGCATCTCCGCGCAGTCGTTGAGGATGAGTGCGCTGGTGGAGAACCTGCTGCTGCTCGCCCGGCTCGACGCCGGCCGCCCGCTGGAGCGGCTCCCCGTCGACCTCACCCGGATCGTCGTCGACGCGGTGTCCGACGCGAGCGCGGCCGGCCCGCGGCACCGCTGGCGGCTCAGCGTGCCGGACGAGCCGGTGACGGTCGTCGGCGACGGGGCCCGGCTGACCCAGGTCCTGACGAACCTGCTGGCCAACGCCCGCACGCACACCCCGGAGGGCACGGAGGTCACCGCGGTCCTGGCCGTCCGCGGGGGCGAGGTGCGGCTGACCGTCGCGGACACCGGGCCCGGCGTCCCCGCGGACCTGCTCCCGCACGTCTTCGAGCGGTTCGCGCGGGGCGAGGCGTCCCGGACCCGCGCCGCGAACGAGACCGCGAGCACCGGGCTCGGGCTGGCGATCGTCGAGGCGGTGGCGGCGGCGCACGGCGGGTCGATCACGGTGCGCAGCGCGCCCGGGCGGACGGTGTTCACGGTTCGGCTCCCGGCCGGGGCCGTACCGCAGGAGCCGGTCATCCTTCCGGGTGACGAGGCCGTGGTTCGCGGCTAACCTCCCGGGAATCCGGTTGCCGTCGCGGGGGAGCAGGTATGACCGAACAGTCGGCGAAGACGACCACGACCGGCGGGAGGAAGCACCGGTTGCCGGTGCGCATGCTGGTCGCGGCCTCCATCGGCAACGCCATCGAGTGGTACGACTGGACGATCTACGCGACGTTCTCGATCTACTTCGCGACGCAGATCTTCCCGGCCGGCAACGAGGCGCTCGCCCTGCTGAGCACCTTCGCCACGTACGCGCTGGCCTTCTTCTTCCGCCCGCTCGGCGGTTTCCTGCTCGGCCGGTTCGCCGACCTGCACGGACGCCGGACGGCCATGTTCCTGACCATCACGCTGATGGCCGGCGGATCGTTGGTGATCGCGATCCTGCCGACCTTCGAGATGGTCGGCTGGCTGGCGCCGATCCTGCTGGTGCTGGCCAGGATCGCGCAGGGCATGTCGCTGGGCGGTGAGGTCTCGAACGCCTCGGCCTACCTCGGGGAGGTCGCTCCGCCGAGCCGGCGCGGGCGCTACTCGTCGTTCTTCTACATCTCCACGGGCACGGCCGTGCTGCTCGCCTCGCTGCTCGGCGCGCTGCTCACCGGGGTCCTCGACCAGGGCCAGCTCGCGTCATGGGGCTGGCGGATCCCGTTCCTGGTCGGTGGGCTGCTCGGCTTCTTCGGCCTGTGGCTGCGCCGGACGATCCCCGAGACCGAGCAGTTCGAGGAGAACAAGAAGAAGGCGCAGGAGCTGAAGAACCCGCTGCTCATCACGCTGCGCGAGCACCCCAAGGCCGTCGCGCAGCTCGTCGGGTTCACGCTGCTCTCGACGCTCTGCTACTACACGTTCTTCTCCGCGCTGACGCCGTTCGCGGTGAAGTCCCGGGGTGCGGACGCGGGCGACGTGTTCCTGGCGCTGTCGATCGCGACCGCGCTGTTCGTGCTCCTGCAGTACCCGATGGGCGCGCTGTCGGACAGGTTCGGCCGCAAGCCTCAGCTGCTGGTCTGGTCCGCGGCGACCGCGGTCCTGATCGTGCCGCTCTCCTCGCTGATCGGCCCCGGGTTCGGCAACCTGCTCGTGGTGTTCGGCGTCGGGCTCGCGCTCTACACGGCGATGACGTCCATCGCCCCGGCGATCATGAGCGAGCTCTTCCCCACCGAGGTGCGCGGGCTGGGCATCGGGGCCTGGTACAACCTCACGGTCGCGGTGTTCGGCGGCACGGCACCGCTGGTCATCCAGGCGTTGTCCGAGGCCGGGGCGTCGCAGGCGTTCTTCTGGTACGTCGCGGGCGGGGCGGTCATCGCGTTCCTGACGATCCTCACCCTGCCGGAGACGAAGGGCACCGTCCTGCGCTGACGCGCCCGTGCGCGTTCCTCGTTGCCAGGGCGAGGAGTTCCGCGCACGACCGGCGACGCTGCACGATAGGGGGATGAGCTACGACGTCGCGACGCTCCGGTCCCGGTTCCCCGCCCTCGCCGCGGGGGCGGCCCACTTCGACGGCCCCGGCGGTTCCCAGGTGCCGGACGCCGTCGCCGAGGCCGTGGCGGCGACGCTGCTGGCCCCGCTGGCCAACCGGGGCCGCGTCACGGCGGCGGAGCGGCACGCGGACGGGATCGTGCTCCGGGCGCGCGCCGCCATGGGGGACCTGCTGAACGCGGACTCCCGCGGGATCGTGTTCGGCCGCAGTATGACCCAGCTGACCTACGACCTCGCCCGGGCCCTCGCCGCGACCTGGGGGCCGGGGGACGAGGTCGTCGTCACGAGCCTGGACCACGACGCCAACATCCGGCCCTGGCTGCTCGCCGCGGAGATCTCCGGCGCAACCGTCCGCTGGGCCGAGTTCGATCCGGAGACCGCGGAGCTCACGGCGGACCACGTCGCCGCCGTGCTGTCGTCGCGCACGAAGCTGGTGGCCGTCACCGGGTCGTCGAACATCCTGGGGACGCGGCCCCCGGTCGCGGAGATCACCCGGCTGGCGCGGGCGGCCGGGGCGCTGGCGTTCGTCGACGGCGTGCACCTCACCGCGCACGTGCCCGTCGACGTCGCGGAGCTGGGCGCGGACTTCTTCGCCTGCTCGCCCTACAAGTTCCTCGGCCCGCACTGCGGGGTCCTCGCCGCCCATCCGGAGCTGCTCGAGGGGTTGCGGCCGGCCAAGCTCGCGCCGTCCACGGACGACGTGCCGGAGCGCTTCGAGCTGGGCACTCTGCCGTACGAGCTGCTCGCGGGGACGACCGCGGCCGTCGGCTTCCTCGCGGACCTGAGCGGCAAGGGCAGTGAGGACGCCCCGCGCCGGGAGCGGATCGTGGCCGGCATGACGGCCGTGGAGGAGCACGAGACGCCGTTGCTCGCCCGGATCGAGGCGGGGCTCGCGCAGCTTCCGGGCGTCGTCGTCCGGTCCCGGGCGGCGCACCGGACGCCGACCCTGCTCGTCGAGTTCCCGGACGGGGACCCGCAGAAGGCCTACCGCTACCTGGCCCAGCGCAACGTCAACGCCCCGGCGGGCTCGTTCTACGCGCTGGAGGCGTCGCGCCGCCTCGGCCTGGGCGACACGGGCTCGCTGCGGATCGGGCTGGCCCCCTACACGAACGACGACGACGTCGACCGCCTGCTGCGCGCCCTGGGGGACTTCGTCGGTCTCTGACGCCGGCGGCGTACCTCCGCACCCGGCTCGCCCCCTCCAAGGTCCCGCGGACGGTGGAGTTCGCGGCCGAGCCGTTGCGGGACGACGCGGGGAAGATCCGGCGGAGCGCTGCAGGAGGAGCGTCTTCGCCCCGCGGGTTCGCGATCCGCGACATGATCGGCATGTGCGGGTGCTCGTGTCCTTCGTCGGCGGTCGTGGCCATCTGGAGCCGCTGCTGCCGGTCGCCCGTGCGCTCTCCGCGGCCGGGCACTCGCTGCTGGTGACCGGGCAGCCGTCGATGGGGCAGGCGGTGCTCGACGCCGGGTTCCCCTTCCTCGCCACGGGCGAGGACCTGGGGGACGCCGGGAAGCGCTTCCCGCTGCTCGCGTACGACGCCGACCGGGAGGACGACTCGCTGCGCCGCGGCTTCGCCGGCCGCACCGCCCGTCGCCGGGGCGCGGACGTGTTCGCCCTGTGCCGCTACTGGGTGCCGGACGTCCTGCTGTGCGACGAGATCGACTTCGGCGCGATGGTCGCCGCGGAGCGGTTCGGGGTCCGGCACGCGACGGTGCTGGTCACGGCCGCGGGGTCGTTCGTACGGCCGGAGGTGGTCGCCCCGGCCCTCGACGTGCTGCGGCACGGGTTCGGGCTGCCGCCCGACCCGGGGCTGGCGATGCCGGCGCGCGACCTCGTCGTCGCGCCGTTCCCGCGGGGGTTCCGGGACCCGGCGCACCCGCTGCCGCCGGGTGCCGTGTCGATCCGGCCGCCGGGCGTGTGCCCCGCCGGGGCGGCCGGCAGCGCCCCGCCGCCCTGGCCGGTCGCCCGGCCCGGTGCCCCGATCGTCTACGCCACCCTCGGCACGATCTTCGACACCGAGTCCGGCGACCTCTTCTCCAGGCTCGCCGCGGGGCTCGCCGCGCTCCCGGTGAACGTCCTGCTCACCGTGGGCCGGCACGTCCACCCGTCGGAGATCGGGCCGCAGCCGCCGCACGTCCACGTCGCGTCGTTCGTCCCGCAGGCCCGGGTGTTGCCGCACTGCGCGGCGGTGGTGTCGCACGGCGGTTCCGGGACGGTGATCGGCGCGCTCGCCCACGGCGTCCCGGTGGTGGTGCTGCCGATGGGCGCGGACCAGGACCGCAACGCCGGACGGGTCACGGACCTCGGGACCGGGCTCGTCCTCGACCCGCTGACGGCGACGCCCGCGGAGATCGGCGCCGCGACCCTGCGGGTGCTGCGCGAACCCGCCTTCGCCGGCGCCGCCCGGACCCTCGCGGACGAGGCCGCGGCGCTGCCCGGGGCGGAGGTCGTCGTCGGAGCAGTCGAGGGTCTGGCGACCTAGCGTGCGAGCCCGTCGATGATCACCGACTCGTCCGGGTGCAGCTGGAAGCGGACGTGCGAAATCCGTGCACGAGGACGAAGGTCGTGGTGGTCACTCCCCGGATTCCGGCGGACGCTGCCCGTAGGTCCGCAGCTTCGCGATGACGCGTTCGAGCTCGTCGGGCGGGATCAGGCTCGGCGTGCCGAGGAGCGACGCCTGGTGGTGGAGCCGGCAGAGCCACTCCAGGTAGGTCGTGCGGGTGTACGCCTCCGCGAGCGTGGCGCCGTACGTCGTGGCGCCGTGGTTGCGCAGCAGCACCGCGGACCGGCCCTCGAGCGCGCGCACGCTCGCCTCGGCCAGCTCGGCGGAACCGTAGGTGGCGTAGGGCGCCACCCGGACCGGCCCGCCGAGCAGCCCGACGAGGTAGTGGATCGGCGGCAGCTCGTCGAGCAGCGTGGACAGCGCCGTGGCGTGGAGCGGATGCGTGTGGACGACGGCCCGGGCGTCCGTCCCCCGGTACACCGCCAGGTGCATGGGCACCTCCGACGAGGGCTCGCGCCGCGCGTCGACCGGGCCGCCGTCGAGGTCGAGCACGCACACGTCCGGCGGGGTGAGCGCCGCGTAGTCGACGCCGCTGGGCGTCACCGCGATGAGGTCGCCGACCCGCACGCTCAGGTTCCCCGACGTCCCTACGGTGAGCCCGTCGGCGTCCATCCGGCGGCAGTACCCGACGATCGACGCCCGCTCGTCGGCCAGCAGCATGGCGCCAGTCTGCCGGTGGGTACTCCTGGATCGGGTGCCGCCCCGGCACGGCTACATCGCGAGGACCGAGTCCGCCTCGATGCGCAGGAGCAGCCGCGTCTCGTTCCGGCCGCCGTACCAGGGGTAGGGGCCGCCGAGGTAGCGCTGCGCCAGGGACTCGATGTGCTCGGCCGCACCCTCGGTGGTGACGTCGACGACCCGGCCGCGAATCCCGAAGTACCGGGCGGGGTCGTCCGGATCGGACACGTTCACCGCCACCCGGGGGTCCCGCTCGATGTTGCGGATCTTCTGGTGGCCGCGGACAGAGTTGATCAGGATGTGCGTGCCGTCCGTGTCCACCCAGGTCTGGGTGAGCTGCGGGGAGCCGTCCGGCATGACGGTCGCCAGGTAGCAGGGGCTGGCCCGGCGCAGGAGCTCGAGCATCGGGCCGGGAAGCGGTGGTGGGGTGGCCATGGCCGGACGTTACGGGAGCCGGGGCCGCGGGTACCGCCCCCGCCATGACGGCTTTCGGATACACCCTGCTCTGCGAGCAGCGCGGCCCTCGCGAGCTGGTCTCGGACGCGGTCGCCGCGGAACGGGCCGGCTTCGACTTCGAGGTCATCAGCGACCACTACTTCCCCTGGCTGGACTCCATGGGGCACGCGCCGTACGCCTGGAGCGTGCTCGGCGCGGTCGCCACGGCCACCGAGCGGGTGGGGCTGATGACCTACGTGACGTGCCCGACGATCCGCTACCACCCGGTCGTCGTCGCGCAGAAGGCGGCGACGGTCGCCCTGCTCGCCGACGGCCGGTTCACCCTCGGGCTGGGCGCGGGGGAGAACCTGAACGAGCACGTCGTCGGGCAGGGCTGGCCGCCGGCGAACGTCCGGCACGAGATGCTCGACGAGGCCGTGGCGATCATCCGCGAGCTGTTCGGGGGCGGCTACGTCAACTTCGTCGGGCGGCACTACCGGGTGGACTCGGCGAAGCTCTGGGACCTCCCGGAGGGCGGCGTGCCGATCGCCGTCGCGGTGTCCGGCACGCAGTCGATCGAGCACTTCGCCCCGGTGAGCGACGCCATGGTCGCGGTGGAGCCCGAACCCGCGCTGGTGCAGGGTTTCGACCGGGCTGCCGGGGTCGAGCTGCCCAAGATCGGCCAGCAGCCGATCAGCTGGGACCCGGACCGGGACACGGCCGTGGATCGGGCGCACGAGCTGTTCCGCTGGTTCGCCGGCGGCTGGAAGGTCAACGCCGAGCTGCCCGGGACCGCCGGGTTCGCCGCCGCGACCTCGTTCGTGCGGAAGGAGGACGTCGCGCAGGCGTTCCCGTGCGGGCCGGACGTGTCCGCACACGTCGAGGCGGTCCGGCCGTTCGTCGACGCGGGGTTCACCCATGTCGCTCTCGCCCAGGTGGGTGGGGAGACCCAGCCCGCCTTCTGCGACTTCGCCCGCGACGAGCTGCTGCCCGCGCTGCGGGAGGAGTTCGGCGAGGCCAAGGACCGGGCGATCGGCCTGCGTAGCGAGCGCTGAGCGGGGTACACCCCCACGACCCACGAGAGGAGAACGCATGAGCACCCTGACCGGAAAGCGCGTCGCGATCCTGGCGACGGACGGTGTCGAGGAGGTCGAGCTGACCCAGCCGCGGAAGGCGGTGGAGGACGCGGGCGCCACGACGGAGATCGTGTCCCTCTCCGACGACGCGATCCAGGCCATGAACGGCGACATCGTCCCCGCGGGCACCTACCCCGTGGACAAGGTCGCGTCGAAGGTCTCGGCCGACGACTACGACGCGCTGCTCCTGCCGGGCGGCACCGTCAACGCGGACCGGCTCCGCATGGACGCGGACGTGCTCACCTTCGTCAAGGACGTGTTCGCGGCGGGCAAGCCCGTCGGCGTCATCTGCCACGGGCCGTGGACGCTCGTGGAGGCGGACCTCGTGCGGGGGCGCACCCTGACGTCGTTCCCCAGCCTGCGCACGGACATCCGCAACGCCGGCGGCACCGTGGTGGACGAGGAGGTCGTCACCGACAGAGGACTCGTCTCCAGCCGCAACCCGGACGACCTGCCCGCGTTCTGCGCGAAGGTCGTCGAGGAGTTCGCCGAGGGTCCGCACAAGGTGCACGACGAGGGCGCAACGAGCTGAACCCGTGCGCGGGCGCCGTCGCCCGGCGGCGTGCCCGCGCACGAGGTGAGAGGAGTACTCACGTGACCGGCTTCTTCGGGCCGGGAGGCCCTCCGGACCCCGGGGACCAGTTCCCGCACATGGGTCCCGACGACCCCCGCGGCCCGGCGCACCGGATCGACCTGACCCGCCTGATGAGCGCGGGGTCCCGCGAGATCATGGCGGCCGCCGCACGCGAGGCGATGGAACGCGGGGACGCCGACCTGGACGCGACGCACATGCTGCTCGCCGCGGCCCGGCTCGACCCCACCCGGCAGTGGCTGACCAGGGCGGGGACGGACCCGGACACCGTGATCAAGGCGCTCGAGGAGAGCCTGCCGCACGGCCGGTCCGGTGGCCGGCCTCCCGTCCTGACGCCCGCGGCGAAGCGCGCGCTGCTCGACGGACACCAGATCTCGCGCTCGCTCGGCGCCACCTACATCGGCCCCGAGCACCTGCTGCTCGCCCTGGCCTCGAACGACGAGTCCGCGGCCGGACGGCTGCTCGCCGAGGCGCGGTTCACCCCCGCGGCGGCCACGCTGGGCCAGCCCGCTCAGGCCCCCGAACAGCAGGGTCCGAGCAGCACACCGACCCTGGACCAGTACGGCCAGGACCTCACGGCCGCCGCCCGCGACGGCCGTCTCGACCCCGTCATCGGCCGTGCGGACGAGATCGAGCAGACGATCGAGGTGCTGTCCCGGCGCACCAAGAACAACCCGGTGCTCGTCGGGGAGGCGGGTGTCGGCAAGACCGCCGTGGTCGAGGGCATCGCCCAGCGCATCGCCGACGGCGAGGTGCCGGACACCCTCAAGGACCGTCGCGTCGTCCAGCTCGACCTCTCGGGTGTCGTCGCCGGGACGCGGTACCGGGGCGACTTCGAGGAGCGCATGCGCTCGGTCATCGAGGAGGTCCGCGCGCACTCGGCGGAGCTCATCGTCTTCATCGACGAGCTGCACACCATGGTCGGCGCCGGGGGCGGTGGCAACGGCGGTGGTGGCAGCATGGACGCGGGCAACATGCTCAAGCCCGCCCTCGCCCGGGGCGAGCTGCACGTCATCGGCGCCACGACGGTCGACGAGTACCGCCGCCACATCGAGTCCGACGCCGCGCTCGCCCGTCGCTTCCAGCCCGTGCTGGTGCCGGAGCCGAGCGTCGAGGACGCGATCGCGATCCTCGGTGGCCTGCGCGACCGCTACGAGGCCCACCACCAGGTCCGCTACACCGAGGACGCGCTGCGGGCGGCGGCCGAGATGTCCGACCGGTACATCACCGAGCGGTTCCTGCCGGACAAGGCCATCGACCTCGTCGACCAGGCCGGGGCCCGGGTGCGGCTGCGCACGGGCACGCCGTCGACGGACCGCCGCGGCCTCGAACAGCGCCTCGAGCAGCTGATCCGGGACAAGGACCAGGCGGTCGCGGACGAGCAGTTCGAGCGCGCGGTGGAGCTGCGGGACGAGATCACGCAGGTCCGGGCCGAGCTGGTGGCGACCCGCGGGGGCCCGGGGAGCGTTCCGGAGGTGGGTGTCGAGGAGATCGCGGACGTCGTGGCCCGGTCCACCGGCATCCCCGTGTCGCAGCTGACCGAGACCGAGCGCGAACGCCTCCTGCGCCTGGAGGACGAGCTGCACAGGCGGGTCGTCGGGCAGGACGAGGCGGTGCACGCCGTCGCCGAGGCGATCCGGCTGTCCCGTGCGGGGCTGGCGGACCCGGACCGGCCGCTCGGCAGCTTCCTGTTCCTCGGGCCGACGGGGGTCGGCAAGACCGAGCTGGCGAAGGCGCTCGCCGTGGCGCTGTTCGGCGAGGAGGACCGGATGATCCGCCTCGACATGAGCGAGTACGGCGAGCGGCACACCGTCGCCCGGATGGTCGGGTCCCCGCCCGGCTACGTCGGCTACGGCGAGTCCGGCGAGCTGACCGAGGCCGTGCGCCGCCGTCCCTACTCGGTGCTGCTGCTCGACGAGATCGAGAAGGCCCATCCGGACGTGTTCAACACGTTGCTGCAGGTCCTCGACGACGGCCGGCTCACCGACGGGCAGGGCCGCACGGTGGACTTCCGCAACACCGTGATCATCATGACGTCCAACGTCGGCTCCGAGCTGATCACCAGTCGTGGCTCGACGCTCGGCTTCGGCTCCACCGCCGAGCGGCAGGCCGACGAGGGCGCGCGCGAGGACGCGGTACTGCGGGAACGCCTGCTGCCGCGGCTGCGCGAGGTGTTCCGGCCGGAGTTCCTCAACCGGATCGACGAGACGATCGTCTTCCGGCGCCTGGAGCCCGAGCAGCTGAGCACGATCACCGAGCTGCTGCTGGACGAGGTGCGGGCCCGGCTGGCCGCTCGGGACATCGAGCTGGACGTCACCCCGGACGCGATCTCGCTGCTGTCCGAGCGCGGCTACCAGCCGGAGTTCGGGGCCCGCCCGCTGCGCCGCACGATCCGCCGCGAGCTGGACAACCGGCTGGCGTCGCTCATGCTCTCGGGTGAGATCGAGAACGGCGGCGCGGTGCACGTCGACGTGCGGGACGGGGAGCTGGATCTGCAGGTCACCGGCAGCAGCTGACGTCGGCCGTGCGCGGTGAGCGGCGCCCCGCACCACCCACCGCGCACGAGCCGTCAGGCGGGTTCGGCGCCCGGGCCCCGGCCGGCACCCGTTCCGCTGTCGTCCGGGTCCAGATCCTGCTCCTCGGCAGGGGTCTCGGCGTCGTCCTCGTCCCGGACCTGGTCCACCGTGTGGCCGACGGCCCGTTCTTCCATCTCGTCGACGGTGTCCTCCAGGTGCCTCTTTGCGGGATCCTGGTCGGGATCGCGAGATGCGCCGGACGCGGACTCGTGGTCAGGTGTCGACTCGAACATGGCGCGGTGTGCCCGGCACTCCGCGCGATCAAACGCGAAGGGGGGTGGGCCGGTGCCCGAGGTACGCGTCATGGCACTGGGCGTCGACCCGCAGGGGTCACGGCCGCTGCTCGTCCTGCAGGAGACCGACGGCCGGGGGAGAGTGCTGCCGATCGCCGTCGGTATCCCCGAGGCGCAGGCCGTCGAGCTGGAACGCAGCGGCGCCCGGCCCGAACGCCCGCAGACCCACGCGTTGATCTGCAACGTCGTCGAGGCGCTGGGTCACCGGATCGAGGGGGTGCGGATCACCGAGATCCGGGACGGCATCTACCACGCCGAGCTGCGGCTCGACCGCGGCGTCACCGTGTCCTCGCGGCTCACCGACGCGGTCACACTGGCGCTGCACCTGGAGCTGCCGATCCTCGTGGAGGAGGACGTCCTCGCGGCGGGAGCCACCGAGCTCGCGGTGGTGAACGTCGAGGACGACCCGGACGAGGAGATCGCGGTCGACGAGTCCGGGGAGCCGGTCGTCGACCCGGACGAGGTCGAGGCGTTCCGGAAGTTCCTGGACCAGGCGTCGCCGGAGGACTTCGACAAACCGTCGTAGTCCCCGAACCGCGGACCCACGAGGCTACGTCCGCTTCGGCGCGCCCATCAGGGGTGCGGCCGGCGGGCGGCGGAGCACGACCGCGGCGATCCGGACCACCATCGAGTCCGCCAGCGCCGCGCCGATGCCCCACGGCCCGACCCAGCCCTCGGTCGCGACCGACCCGGACACCGACAGCACCGCGACCAGCACGAAGCAGGCGATCCCGAGCATCCCCACCACCGCGGCGCCGAGCACCAGCCCTGGGCTGTGCCTGCGCGCGATCATGACGGCCAGCGCGACCTCGGCCAGCGCGATCACCGCGGCGAGGACGGCCGGTACCGGTCCCGCGCCGAAGGTCGTGACCGCCAGCCCGGCCTGGACGACGGCCGCGATCGCGAGCAGCACGACGATCACCGTCGGGCGGGTCGCGGCGGTCGGCAGGGCCGCGGCGGCCGCGGAGAACGGGTCCGACAGGCGCCGGTTCCTCGGGGACGAGCGGTCGGGGCGCTGCGGCACGGGCACTCCTGGCGGGATCGATGGACTTCCCAGGGTAGGCGCGGGTCCCGTGGGCGTTCCTGTGGACCGGGCGCGGCTTCCGGCCGTCGAGCCTGGACCGGACGGAGCAACGCGGGCCCGTTCGTCGCCGTCGAACAGCGGTTGGGCGGGTCCGGCGGAGGGGGTTGCTCAGGTTGGCCGGCTTCCGGGAGCCGCCCGCCTACCGTTCTCGTGCACCACAGTCGAGGCGAGGAGCGGTCCGGAGATGACGCGCAGGAACCGGTCGTGGGCGGCCGCGCTGCTGACCGCCGCGGGCCTGACCGTGCTGTCGGCGTGCGCGAACGAGCCCGTCGCCCCGGCTGCGGCCCCTGCGGCCGCCACCAGCCATGACATGCCCGGCATGCAGGGGATGGAGGGCATGCAGGGGATGGAGGGCATGCACGGGATGGAGGGCATGCACCACGGCGGTGGGAGTGGGTCCGTCGAGCTCTGGGCCGTGCAGACCGGACCGCTCGGCACCGTCGTCACCGACGGCGGCGGGCACGTCCTGTTCCGCTCGGACTCGGACAGCGCGACGCCACCGACGTCCACCTGCACGGACGCCTGCGCGGTTTCCTGGGTCCCGATCCTGCTGCCGGCCGGGCAGACCCCCGGCCTGATGGGCGTCGACGACTCCGCGGTCGGCACGGTGACGCGCGCGGACGGCTCCGCGCAGCTCACGCTGAAGGGCTGGCCGCTCTACCGCAACGCCGCCGACGACGGCTCGTTGACGACCACCGCGGGCAACGGCACGGACGGCACCTGGTTCGCCGTCGCCCCGGACGGGAGCAAGGCGAAGCCCTGATGCAGGGCCACCCGCGTCCGGCGGACGCCCTGGACGTGGGGGATCATCGGGTGTCCTCGCCCTCACGACCGGAGGTGCTGCTCCCGTGTTCACGACCCGGCCCACCCTGCAGGGCACGTTCGGCATGGCCGCGTCGACGCACTGGCTCGCCTCCTCGACGGCCATGGCGGTCCTCGAGGACGACGGCAACGCGTTCGACGCCGCGGTGGCCGCGGGGTTCGTGCTGCAGGTCGTCGAACCGCATCTGAACGGGCCGGGTGGGGACCTGCCGATCATCCTGGCGCCGGCCGGGGGTCGGGTGCAGGTCCTCTGCGGGCAGGGTCCGGCGCCGGCCGGCGCGACGATCGCGCACTACACGGGCCTGGGCCTGGATCTCGTCCCCGGGACCGGGCCGCTCGCGGCGGCCGTGCCCGGCGCCGTCGAGGCGTGGCTGGTCCTGCTGCGGGACCACGGCACGAAGTCCCTCGCCGACGTCCTGAGGTACGCCATCGGGTACGCCGAGGACGGGCATCCGGCCGTCGAGCGGGTCGGGGCGGCGGTGTCCGCCGTGCGGGAGCTGTTCGAGACGGAGTGGACCACCTCCGCCGCCGTCTACCTGCCGGGCGGCGCACCGCCGAGGCCCGGGGCGCTGCTGCGCAACCCGGCCCTCGCGGCCACCTGGCGCCGGCTCCTCGCGGAGTCCGCGGGGGGAACCCGGGAAGCCGAGATCGACGCCGCCCGGCGGGTCTGGCGGGAGGGGTTCGTCGCCGAGCACCTCGCCGCGGCGGCGGCCCGGCCGACCATGGACACCTCCGGGGATCGACACGCGGGCACCCTCACGGTCGAGGACATGGCGGGGTTCGAAGCCGGCTACGAGGAGCCGGCGACCTTCACCTGGAACGGCTGGACGATCGCGAAGCCCGGGCTGTGGAGCCAGGGCCCGGTGTTCCTGCAGCAGCTCGCGCTCCTGCCCGGCGGCCTGGAGTACGGGACCCCGGAGTACGTGCACACGCTGGTCGAGGGGGCGAAGCTCGCGATGGCGGACCGCGAGGCCTGGTACGGCGACGACGCCCCCGTCCCGCTGGAGGCGCTGCTCGATCCCGCCTACAGCGCGGCGCGCCGCGCCCTGATCGGCGAGCACGCCTCGTACGAGCTGCAGCCCGGTAGCCCGGGCGGGCGGCAACCGCGGCTGAGCAAGCAGGCCCTCGCCGCGGCGAGCGGGGCGGTCACCGTGGCACCCGGAGCCGGTGCGGGGGAGCCGACCGTCGCCCGCGACGGCGCCACCCGGGGCGACACCTGCCACGTCGACGTCGTCGACCGGTGGGGCAACATGATCTCCGCGACGCCGAGCGGGGGCTGGCTGCAGTCCAACCCGGTCGTCCCCGAGCTGGGCTTCCCGCTCGGGACCCGGCTGCAGATGTCCTGGCTGGAGCCCGGCCTGCCGAACTCGCTGGCACCCCGCAAGCGCCCGCGGACCACACTCAGCCCCTCCCTCGCGCTCCGCGACGGCGAGCCGGTGATGGCGTTCGGGACGCCCGGCGGGGACCAGCAGGACCAGTGGACCCTGCACTTCCTGCTCGCCGTCGCCCTGCGCGAGCCGGTGCGCGGCGGGCCGGACCTGCAGGGCGCGATCGACGCGCCGAACTGGCACACGGAGAGCTTCCCCAGCTCGTTCTACCCGCGCGCGATGAGCGCGGGCGGCGTCGTCGTCGAGTCGCGGACCGGGGAGGTGGTGATCGACGAGCTGACCCGCCGCGGGCACGACGTCACCGTCGGCGGCCCCTGGTCCGAGGGCCGGATCAGCGCGGTCGCACGGGACCCGGAGACGAGGATCCTGTCGGCCGGCGCCAACCCCCGGGGGATGCAGGGTTACGCCGTCGGCAGGTAGACCTGCGCGACAGACCGGTGAGATGAATCGCCTCGGGTCTCGTGGCGGCCCAGAATGATCCAATCGCTGTTCTGGACTTGATCCAGTCCACCTTCTGTGTTGAGCTTGTCCCGTGCACAGCAGCAGCACGCAGATCGAACGTTCCCTCCGTGACGCCGCGCTGCGCGTCACCGCGCCCCGCAAGGCCGTGTTGGCGGCGGTGCACGACCACCCGCACGCCGATACCGAGACCCTGATCGCGGCGACCCGGGTGCAGCTCAGCTCGGTGTCGCACCAGGCCGTGTACGACGTGCTGCGCGTCCTCACCGATGCCGGCCTGGTCCGCCGCTTCCAGCCGGCGGGTTCGGTCGCCCGTTACGAGGCGCGGGTGGGCGACAACCACCACCACGTCGTCTGCCGTCTGTGCGGCGCGGTGGGCGACGTCGACTGCGCCGTCGGCGAGTCCCCCTGCCTGACCGCCGCCGACGACGCGGGCTTCCGGATCGACGAGGCCGAGGTCGTGTACTGGGGCCTCTGTCCCGCCTGCCAGTCCCCGCCGGGCCGCTGAGCCCACCCATCCACCAACCGACACACCACCAGGTCGCCGGTCCCACGGGACCGGCGTCCCCCTTCGAGGAAGGACCGACGTGCCCCCCGAGAGCGAGAACCCGGCCCTGGCCGACCCGAAGCCCCGCGACTCCTCCGCGAGCCCGCAGGGCACCGACAGCACCGCGAGCCGCAGCGAGAGCGAGAACCCGGCCCTCGCCGGTCCCAGCTTCCACCCGGAGGACCGGCCGCGGAGCAACCGCGACTGGTGGCCCAACCAGGTCGACCTCGGCGTCCTCAACAAGACCTCGCGCGACTCGGACCCCCTGGGCGACGACGACTTCGACTACAAGAGGGCCGTCTCCCAGCTTGACTTCGACGCGGTCAAGGCCGACATCGTCAAGGTCATGCGCACGTCGCAGGACTGGTGGCCCGCCGACTGGGGCCACTACGGCCCGCTGTTCATCCGCATGTCGTGGCACGCCGCAGGTACCTACCGCCAGCTCGACGGCCGCGGTGGCGCCGGCGACGGCGCCCAGCGCTTCGCCCCGCTCAACAGCTGGCCGGACAACGGCAACCTCGACAAGGCGCGCCGCCTGCTGCTGCCGGTCAAGCAGAAGTACGGCCGCAGCCTGTCCTGGGCCGACCTGCTGGTGCTCGCCGGCAACGTGGCCCACGAGGACATGGGCTTCGAGACCTTCGGGTTCGCCTTCGGCCGCGAGGACGTGTGGCAGCCCGAGGAGGTCTTCTGGGGTCCGGAGGACACCTGGCTCGGCGACGAGCGCTACAGCGGCGACACCCCGCTCGAGCTCGAGGGCGCCCTCGGCGCCGTCACCATGGGCCTGATCTACGTCAACCCGGAGGGCGCGAAGGGCGAGGCGGACCCGGTCGCGACGGCCCACGACATCCGCGTGACCTTCGGCCGGATGGCGATGAACGACGAGGAGACCGTCGCCCTCATCGCCGGCGGCCACACCTTCGGCAAGGCGCACGGCGCCGGGAACCCGGACCTCGTCGGCCCGGAGCCGGAGGGCTGCCCGGTGTTCTCCGGCGGCCTCGGCTGGAAGAACCAGAACGGCACCGGTAAGGGCGCCGACACCGTCACCAGCGGCCTCGAGGGCGCCTGGACCCCGAACCCCACGAAGTGGGACAACGGCTTCTGGGACATGCTGTTCGGCTTCGAGTGGGAGCTCACCCAGAGCCCGGCGGGCGCCAAGCAGTGGAAGCCCAAGGAGGCCGAGGGCCAGGAGCTCGTCCCCGACGCGCACATCGAGGGCAAGAAGAACCCGCCCATGATGGCGACGAGCGACCTCTCGCTGCTCGCCGACCCGGAGTACCGCAGGATCTCCGAGCGGTTCCGCGACAACCCCGAGGAGTTCGCCGAGGCCTACCGCCGGGCCTGGTTCAAGCTCCTGCACCGCGACATGGGCCCGGTGTCGCGCTACCTCGGCCCCTGGGTGCCGCAGGAGGAGCTGCTCTGGCAGGACCCGGTTCCGCCGGTCGAGCACGAGCTGCTGTCCGAGTCCGACGCCGCCGAGCTCAAGAAGCAGATCCTCGCCTCGGGCCTGACGGTCCCGCAGCTCGTGCACACCGCCTGGTCGGCCGCCGCGTCCTACCGCGGCACCGACAAGCGCGGCGGCGCGAACGGCGGCCGGCTGCGCCTCGAGCCGCAGGCGAGCTGGGCGGTCAACGCCGGCACGCAGGAGGTCATCGCGAAGCTCGAGGAGGTCCGCGCCGCGTTCGGCAAGCCCGTCTCGATCGCCGACACCATCGTGCTGGCCGGCTGCGCGGCCGTGGAGAAGGCCGCCGCGGACGCGGGGGTGGACGTCACCGTGCCGTTCAGCCCCGGCCGCACCGACGCCTCGCAGGAGCAGACCGACGTCGACACGTTCCAGTACCTCGAGCCGCGCGCCGACGGGTTCCGCAACTGGATCGAGCCGGACGTGAAGCTGGCGCCGGAGACGCTGCTCGTCGACCGCGCGTACATGCTCGAGCTCACCGCGAAGGAGCTGACCGTCCTGGTCGGTGGCCTGCGCGTGCTGGGCGCGAACACCGGCGGCACGCAGCACGGCGTCTTCACCGACCGCCCGGGCGTCCTGTCGCAGGACTTCTTCCGCAACCTGCTCGACCTCGGGGTCGAGTGGAGCACGTCGGTCGACGACGAGGGCGTCTACGAGGCGCGCGACGCCCAGGGCACCGTGGTGCGCACCGCCACCGCGGTCGACCTGGTCTTCGGCTCGAACTCGATCCTGCGCGGCATCGTCGAGGTGTACTCCGCCGACGACGCCAAGGAGAAGTTCGTCCGTGACTTCGTCAAGGCCTGGGACAAGGTCATGAACCTGGACCGGTTCGACCTGCGCTGACCCACCGTCCGACGACGCCCCGGTCCGCCGCCCCCCGCGGTGGGCCGGGGCGTCCGTCGCTGTGATGCGGACCGTGCTTCCGCGACGGGCCGGTCCAGGTGTGGTGCCCCATACCAGCGTGACCACGAGCACGAGCGCCGCCAGGCGGGCACGCGGCGCTACTGCGAGACTTCGGTCGTGAGTAGCGAGGAGTGGGTGCAGAACGCGATCTGGTGGCAGGTCTATCCGCTCGGCTTCACCGGGGCCGAGCAGCAGGGAGACCCCGACGGGCCCGTGCGGCAGCGGCTGGACCGGGTCGTCGAGTGGCTGGACTACGCCGTCGAGCTCGGGGCCTCCGGGATCGCGCTCGGGCCGATCTTCGCCTCACAGACCCACGGTTACGACACCGTCGACCACCTGCGCATCGACCCGCGTCTGGGCGACGCGGCCTCGTTCGCCCGGCTGGTCGAGGCGGCGCACGGGCGTGGCCTGAGGCTGCTGCTCGACGGAGTGTTCAACCACGTCGGGCGGGGCTTCCCGGCCTTCAGGCGGGTGCTGGAACAGGGGCCGTCGGCGCCGGAGTCGGACTGGTTCCGGCTCACCTGGCCGGACGGCGCGGGCCCGGGGACGGAGCCGGGCTACGGGGACTTCGAGGGCCACTCGGAGCTCGTCGCGCTCAACCACGACTCACCGGCCGTGGTGGACCACGTCGTCGAGGTCATGAACCACTGGCTCGACGCGGGCGCCGACGGCTGGCGGCTCGACGCGGCCTACGCGGTGCCCGAGGCGTTCTGGGCGCGGGTGTTGCCGCGGGTGCGGGAGAAGCACCCGGACGTCTACGTCGTCGGCGAGGTGATCCACGGCGACTACCCGGCCTTCGTGGAGGCGAGCGGCGTCGATGCCGTGACCCAGTACGAGCTGTGGAGTTCGATCCGGAACGCGCTCGCCGACGGGAACCTCTTCGAGCTGGACTGGAACCTGAAACGGCACAACGAGTTCCTCGAGACCTTCGTGCCGATGACGTTCGTCGGGAACCACGACGTCACCCGCCTCGCGAGTGCGCTGCCCGAGCAGCTGCTGCCGCACGCGCTGGCGGTGCTGTTCACCGTCGCCGGCACCCCGGCCGTCTACTACGGGGACGAGCAGGCCTACCGCGGCGTCAAGGAGGAACGCGCCGGCGGGGACGACCAGATCCGCCCCGAGTTCCCGGTCGACGGGCCGGAGTCGCTCTCCGAGCTCGGGATGCCAATCTTCTACGTGCACCAGGAGCTGATCGGGCTGCGCCGCCGCCACCCGTGGCTGCACACGGCCCGCACCACCGCCGTCGAGTTGCAGAACACCCGCGCCGTGCTCGAGAGCCGCAGCGCCGACGGCACCCGGCGGCTGCGCCTGGCCCTCAACCTCGACGAGCAGCCTGCCGAGCTTCCCGGTCCCGGGCGCGGCCGAGGTGCTGGCCGGGCCCGGCGGCCTGCACGAGGGGAAGGCCGGGCTCGGCCCGCACGGCTGGGTCGTCGTCGGGGACTGATCGGTTCACCGTGGGTGGTTGCCTCGGAACGGCCTCCGATCGCCGGACGGCGGATTCGGCCGTCCGTCGCTCCGGATGAGCCGCCCGTCGCAACGCGGTGGGGTCATCCGTCCACCCCGCGTCACCTGTTCGTGAGGTCATCGTTCTACCGAACGTGCACACGATCTTCCTCCGGACGCGTACCGGTGACCTCCGAACGGGGGGCCGGTAGATGGCGAGCCATTCCACGGTGCGGCCGGCCCCGCCGCACGACGCAGAGCAGGGCCGCCCGCGACGGGGGCGGGCGGCACTCGTCGGCTGGGCCGCGGCGGGTGTTGCCGCGGTCCTCGCGCTCGTCCTGGGTGCAGGGCTGCTGACCGGCGGGGGGTCGCCGGCGCCGGCGAACAGCCCCTCGGTAGGTGCCACCGCCGCCGTCGACGTCGCGTCGCTGCCGGAGAGCACCACCTTCACCACGATCGACGGTGCCCCGGCGGACCCGTCCCCGGGTGCGGCCACGGACGGCCGGGTCGTGCACCCGGTGACGGAGACCGTGGTCCACGACGCCCCGGGCGGCACGCCGATCGCCCGCATGCCCGCGACACAGATCGGCGACACCTGGCTCCCGGTGATCGGTGAGCAGAGCGGCTGGGTGCAGGTCCTGCTCCCGTCGCGGCCCAGCTCGTCGACGGGGTGGCTGCCGGCCGCGGACCTCGAGACCGCCGTCTCGCCCTACGTGATCGACGTGCACCTCGGGTCGATGACCCTCGAGCTGCTGCGCAACGGGCAGCGGGTCGACCGCTGGACGGTCGGCATCGGCAAGGCCTCGGCCCCCACGCCGACCGGACGCACCTTCCTGCTCGGCGCGTTCAGCGACGCGAAGCAGAAGTACTCCCCGGTGATCCTGCCGCTGGGCACGCACAGCCCCACGCACGACACCTTCGGTGGCGGCCCGGGCACCGTCGCCATCCACACCTGGCCGACCGCCGACGTGTTCGGCACCGCCACGAGCGACGGCTGCATCCGGGTGCCGGCCGACGCCCTCACCACCCTCACGAGCGTGCCGCTCGGCACCCTCGTCCGGATCGACGAAGCATGAAGGAGACCAGTCGCGTGAAGACCTCGAAGTGGGCGGGTGCGGGAGCGGCCGCGGTCGGCGCGGCCACCACCGCGGCGGTGCTGCTCCTGGGGACCGCAACGGCCTCGGCAGCGGACGGCCCCCGGCCGTCGAACGCGTTCGGGATCAAGGTGGACAGCCCCGTCGCGAGCCTTCCCGCCGTGCCGTACGTCGAGTACGACGGTGAGAAGGCGTCCGACGAGCTGGTCGGCACCGACGGGAGCCTCAAGGACGCCCCGTTCTCCGTCCGGCTCGTGACCGCGGAGGCGGACGAGCACTCCGCGGAGAAGCTCGGTGGCGGACCTGGAGGTCGGCGGCCTGCTCAAGGCCAAGCTCCTGCGCACCTGGTGCGAGGACGGGGACGGCGGCCTGCAGATCGTCGACGGATCGGTGCTCGGCGTCGCGCTGCCGGAGACGCCCGCGCCGAGCCTCGTCATTCCCGCCTCACCGCTGCTGAAGCTCACGCTGAACCAGCGCGACGAGCACCGCGACGGCACGTCGACCTACACCGGGCTGACGCTGGACCTGGTCACCGCGGGCAAGGACCCGAAGGCCGCGCTCGACGAGAAGACCCGGGGTGCGCTCCCGGACCTCGCCGGCGCGCTGCACCTGCCGAAGCTGGCCGACGCGAAGACGGTCGAGGACCTGACGGCGCTCCTGCCGGCCGGCGGCTCGGTGCTGTCGCTCACCGTCGGCTCCGCGACCTGCGGCCCGGCCGACGAGAAGACCGAGCCCACTCGGATCCCGGAGCCCGCCACCGGTCACCCGGAGGCGCCGAAGCCGGCGGTGACCGAGTACAGCCTGCCCGTCACCGGCTGACCGCACCCGCCCGACCGGACGCCGGGGCACCCTTCCGGGGTGCGCCGGCGTCCGGTCGTTCGGGGCACCTGCCGGGCCGGGCGCCGCCGGCCGTTAACGGCGCGGGGTGCCCTTGACGAGTCAAGAACCGTGACCCAGGCCGAGCCGCCTCGCCGCGACCCGTCGAAGGACCGCGACCCGTCGAGGAGCGCCCGCCTGCCGCGGCGCACCACCGACCGGGTCGAGGAGGTCGTGGCCCTGGTCGTGATCCTGCTCGGGATGGCCGCCGCGGTGGCGTCCGTCGTGCTGGGGGTCGGGACGCACGGCGCGCTCCTCGAGCGCGTCGAGTACGAGGCCGCGCACCGCAGCGTCGTGACCGCGGTGCTGACCGCGGACCCGCCCCCGGCCTCCGCGGACCGCCCGGCCGGCGCCGCGCGTGCCCCCGCTCCCGCCCGATGGACCGACGCGAGCGGGCGTGAGCACACCGGCCTCGTCCCCGCGCCGGACGGCGCCCGCGCCGGGAGCGGCGTGGAGCTCTGGATCGGCGAGGACGGCGAGCCGGCCGGGCGCCCGATGAGCGCCGACGAGGCGACGCTGGTGGGCTGGTCCGCCGGCGTCCTGGCGCTGCTCTGCGGGCTCGGCCTGCTGCGGGTGCTGTGGGGCGCGACGGTCCGGTGCACCGCATCGGCGAACGACCGGAACTGGACCCGGGAGTGGGAACGGGTCGAGCCACGGTGGTCCGGACGCCGCGGGCACGGCGCCGACCGCTGACGAGGGTCTGTCCTGCGGATCTCCAGCCGGCATGTCTCCGCAGGACAGACCCTAGTAGCTGCGGGGGAGCCCCAGTCCCTGCGTCGCGATGTGTGCGAGCACCAGCTCCTCGGCCACGGGGATGTTCTTCGCGATCCGCGCGTCCCGATGCAGCCGCGCCACCGGGTACTCCTCCGAGTAGGCCATCCCGCCGAACGTCTGGAACGCCCGGTCCGCGGCGTCCCACGCGGCGTTGGCCGCCGTCAGCTTCGCGATGTTGGCCTCGTGCCCGGACGGCTCCCCGCGGTCCCACAGCCACGCCGCCTTGTGCGCCATCAGCCGGGCCAGCTCCGTCTGGGCCTTGACCTGCGCCAAGGGGAAGGCGACGGCCTGGTTGGCGCCGATCGGCCGGTCGAAGACGGTGCGTTCCCGGGCGTAGTCCACGGCGATCCGCAGCGCGAGGTCCGCGGCGCCGACCGCGCTGGCCGAGGCGAGGATCCGTTCCGGGTTGAGGATGTCCCACAGCACGGCGAAGCCCGCGCCGGGCTCGCCGAGGACGCGGTGGGCCGGGACCCGCACGTCGTCGAAGTGCACGGTGTTGGACTGGACGATCCGGCTCCCGGCCTTCGGGATCGGGGTGAACTCCAGCGTCCCGGCGGCCTGCGCCTCCTTGACGTCGACGAGCAGGACGGAGAAGCCGCGGGTGCGCCCGCCCGCCTCCGCGGCGGGCGTGGTCCGGCAGACGACGAGCATCCAGTCCGCCCGCTGCACCCCGGAGATCCAGATCTTCTGCCCCCGGAGCAGGAAGTCCTCGCCGTCCCGCCGCGCGCTGGTGCTGATCGCGAGGGCGTTGCTGCCGGCGTCCGGCTCGGTGAGGGCGAAGCAGGTCTGCGTGGTGCCCGCCGCGATCCCCGGCAGCAGCTCGCGACGCTGCTCGTCCGTCCCGTGCCGGGTGAGGGTGACGCCGCCGAACCCGGGCGTGAGCAGGTACAGGAACGCCCCGGCGCTGCCCGCGCCGCTCGCGGACAGCTCCTCCTGCGCGACGGCGAGCTCCAGCAGGCCGAGGCCGGCGCCGCCGTACTCCTCGGGAACCGCGAGGCCGAGCCAGCCGCCGGCACCGAGCTCGGCCCACAGCTCCTCGGGCCAGCGGTGCTCCGCGTCGCAGCGGGACCAGTAGTCCAGGCCGAACTTGGAACAGAGCTCGCGCATCCCGTCCCGGACGGCGACGGCCTGCTCGGAGAGGGCGAAGTCCATGGCGCCATCTTCACACCCCCCTCAGGTGTCCGGCAGGATCGGCACGCTGATCCCGGGGTCGTGGCCGAGCCGGGCCGCCCGGGTGACGGCCTCGCCGCCGAACCGGGCCCGCAGCGCGTCGAGCGTGGTGTCCAGGGCGGGCCCGCTCTGCTGGTCGAACGGGAGGGCGAGCTGCACCCCGTCGTCCGGGGCGAGCTCGGCGAGCGAGACGCCGAGCAGGGTGAGACCGCGGTCCAGGACGGTGCTCAGCACGCCGCGCAGCAGCGAGCGGGCGGCCTCCAGCAACGTCCCGGTGTGCGCGGTCGCCTGCTGCAGGGTGTGCGAGCGGGTGGCTCGGGTGAAGTCCCCGAACCGAAGCCGCAGCACCACCGTGCGGCAGACCTTGTTCCCGCCGCGCAGCCGCCGGCCGAGCCGGTCCACGATCCCGGCGAGGATCGTGTCGATCTCCACCGGGGACCGTGCCCGGCGCCCGAGCGCGCGCTGCGAGCCGATCGACCGGCGCCGGTGGGTGGTGTCGACGGCGCGCAGGTCCAGGTTGTGCGCGAGCGCGTGCAGGTGCCGGCCCGAACCGCGACCCAGGATCGAGACGAGGGTGGCCTCGCCCAGCCCCGCCACGTCGCCGACGGTCCGGATGCCGAGGGCGTGCAGCTTGGCCGCGGTGACCCTGCCGACGCCCCAGAGCCGTTCGACCGGCAGCGGATGCAGGAACGCGAGCTCCCGTTCGGGTGGGACGAGCAGCAGCCCGTCCGGCTTGGCCACGCCGCTGGCCACCTTCGCGAGAAACTTGGTGCGCGCGACCCCGACGGTGATCGGCAGGCCGACCCGCTCGGCGACCTCCCGGCGCAGCCGCGCGGCGATGTCCACGGGCGCCCCCGCGATCTTCCGCAAGCCGCCGACCTCCAGGAACGCCTCATCGATCGAGATGCCCTCCACCAGCGGCGTCGTGTCCCGGAAGACCGCGAACACCGCCCTGCTCGCCGCCGAGTACGCCTCCATCCGCGGCGGCACGACGACCGCGCCGGGGCACAGCGCCCGGGCCTGCCGCCCGCCCATCGCGGTGCGGACGCCGCACGCCTTGGCCTCGTAGCTCGCCGCCAGCACCACCCCGCCGCCGACGATCACCGGCCGGCCCCGCAGCCGGGGCGCGTCACGCTGCTCCACCGACGCGTAGAACGCGTCGAGGTCCGCGTGCAGGATCGTCGCGTGCTGCTCGGCCGGGTCGTCGGACACGAACATATGTTCGCATCGGCACCGGTGTTTCGGGTAGTCCTGCGTCCGCCGTCCACCGCGAGCGGAGGCCGGGGGTCCCGCGCCGGGCGGTCCCACGGGACGGGGCGCCGCTCGCCCTGGGTGATCATCTGCGGGACGCGGGGAGCCCCGTTCGGCCCTGCCGGGTCCCTCGATGGGCCGGACGTCCGGGCTTTCGCGGTTCGGAGAGCCGATCTTCGAGCACTCCGTTGACGTCAGCTCAACGACCCACGAAGCAGGAGGACGCGAGATGATCACGGAGACGATGACCCGGGACCTGATCGGCCGCCAGGCCTACGACCGGGACGGGGAGAAGGTCGGCAAGATCGGTCAGGTCTACGTCGACGAGAACAGCGGTGCGCCGACCTGGGCGACCGTCCACACCGGCCTCTTCGGCACGAAGGAGAGCTTCGTCCCGCTGGACGGCGCGGACGTCAAGGGCGGGGACGTCGCGCTGGGCGTGCGGAAGGCGAAGGTGAAGGACGCGCCGCACGTCGGCGCGGACGCGGACCACCTGAGCGGCCGCGAGGAGTCCGAGCTGCGCCGCCACTACGGCCGCCCGGCCACGGGCGGTACGGACGTGGACCGGGACACGACCGGTCGCGCGCGCGGCGCGGACGACTCCATGACGCGCTCCGAGGAGCGGCTGCGGGTCGGTACCGAGTCCGAGGAGACGGGACGGGTGCGGCTGCGCAAGTACGTCGTCACCGAGGAGCAGCAGGTCACCGTCCCGGTGAGCCACGAGGAGGTCCGCCTCGAGCGCGAGCCCGTCACCGAGGGGGCGCACGCCGGGCGCGGAAAGATCGAGGAGGAGACGCACGAGGTCACCCTGCACGCGGAGAAGCCGGTGGTCGACAAGACGACCGAGGCCGTCGAGACGGTCCGGCTCGGCACCCGCACCGTGACCGAGGACGAGACGGTGTCCGGCACGGTCCGCAAGGAGCAGGTCGAGGTCGACGACCCGCAGCACCAGCTGCGGGGTCGCGACACGCACTGAGCGGCACCTGTCACCCCCCACGCGTCGCCGGGCCTCACCCGAGGCCCGGCGACGCGGGTGTTCACCCCGGCGTCTCGCGCGCGGACCCGCGGCCGTCGCTGGCCTCGGGCACCTCGGGCAGGTCCGGCCGCGGCTCGTCGTGGGTCCACTCGTCGAGGAGGACGTGCGGGTCCCGGCCCTGGATCTCGGCCAGGACCGTCATCAGCTCCGCGACGTCCGCGGCCAGCACCTCCGCGAGGTCCCGCACCGCCTCCGGCCCGAACCGCTCCCCGAGGTACCCGACGACGGCGCGCACCGCCTGCCCGTCGGCCGGGTCCGCGAGCAGGGGGCGCACTGCATCGGCGGCGGCCTGGTCGAGGACTTCGGCGTAGGGGTCGTGGGGCTCGCGGTCACGCACGGTCGCCAGCGTCGCCCATCCGGGGCAGCGGCGACACCGGAGGTCGCCGGTCGGGCCGAACGGGGGCCGAGCGGTGGCGGTCGCGCGGTCGGCGCGCGGACCCGCCGCCGAGCCCGCGGCGTCGACCGGCCCGGCCCCGGCGAACAGTTCGATCCCGAGCGACCCGCCGTCGACGGCCCAGGTCCGGAGCACCGTCCGGTCCGCGAGCGCGCCGGCCACGTCGGCGGTCGCCCGAGGAGCCGGCACGCGACCGCCTGCTCGGGCCGACGACGCCACCTGGGCCTGCACCGCGGCGGCCGCCGGACGACGTCCGCGGTGCCGCCGCCGCGCCGGGCCGCCATGAGGAAGCGAGGACCGGCCGGCCCGACGGCCCGTGACCGGGGAGGGGTCGTCGGGCCGGGGCTCAGCTGCCGGAGTCGTCCGATGTCGGCCCGCCGAGCTCACCGGACAGGTGCTTCATGACCCCGTTCGGCCCGTCGACCTCGGGCACCTTGCGCAGCGCCTCGACGAGATCCTTGTCGGCCCCGTTGCGTTCGGCGAGCTTGGCGAGCTCGTCGCCCTTCATCGGATAGTCCGCACCCTTGAGTGCCTTCTGTACCTCGGTCACCTGGAATCCCATGGCGTGCGGCTACCCCGCGAGGCGGTGGTCAACCCGGGATCCGGGCCGTCGGGTCACCCGGCTGCGACCCCGGTGGAGTCCCTGACGTGCAGCGGGGTCGGAAGCACCGCCCGGCCGGGCGCGCAGGTCCCCAGCAGCATGTCGATCAGCATCCGGCCGGCCTGCTCGGCGGGGTTGGTGACCGTGGTCAGCGGCGGGTGGCAGAAGTCCGAGCCGAAGATGTCGTCGAAACCGACGACGCTGATCCGGCCCGGCACGTCCACGCCGCGGCGCTCGAGCCGCTGCAGGACCCCGATGGCGAGCAGGTCGTTGAACGCGACGAACGCCGTCGCCCCGCTGCCGAGGCCGACGTCCGCGGCGGCGGCCCCGCCGTCGAGAGTGGGGGAGAAGGGGCCGAGCCGCGTGATCTCGACACCGGCGCGGGCCGCGTCCGCGGACAGGGACCGCCAGCGCTCGGCGTCCATCCACGCGCTGGCCGGGCCGCCGAGGTAGGCGAGGCGGCGGTGGCCGAGCGCGACGAGGTGCTCGACGACCTGCCGGCTCCCGTCGAGGGAGTCCAGGACGACGCTGGGGAAGTCCTCCAGCTCGCGGTTGAACAGCACGACCGGATGCCGCCTGCGGAGCTCGCGCAGCTCGTCGTCGGGCAGCCGGCTCGAGATCAGGACGAACCCGTCGACCGCCGAGGCGAGCCGGTCGGCGTGGGCGGACTCGCGTTCGGGGCTCTCCTGGGTGTCCCCGAGGACGAGGGTGTAGCCGGCGGCGCCCGCCTGGGCCTCCGCTCCCCGGACCAGGCCGAAGTTGTGCGGGTTGGTGATGTCCGGGACGAGCAGGGCGAGGATCCGGGTGCGCCCCGAGGGCAGCGCCTGCGCGATCCGGTTGGGCCGGTAGCCCAGCCGCGTGGCGACCGCCCGGACGTGCTCGCGGGTGCGGGCGCTCACCCGGTCCGGGTTCGAGAGCGCGCGCGACACCGTCGACACGGCGACCCCGGCCTCCCGCGCGACGTCGTGCAGGGTCACCGCTCGGAACTGGTCCACGCGCGAGGTGTACCACGCTTCCGGCACAAGATGGCAAACGTTTGCCATACTGTTCCCACGATCGGGGCCGGGCGAGCGTGAGGGGCATCATCGATGCAGGCCACCGCGGGTGGAACGGCAGCACGGCCAGGTCTCGCGGCGGCGGTGTGGACCGTCGGTGTGCTCGCCTACGTCCTCACCGTCATGCAGCGGACGACGCTCGGCGCCGCCGGGCTGGACACGGCGGAACGCTTCGGGATCAGCCCCGGCGCCCTGGCCCTCTTCGTGTTCCTGCAGGTCGCGGTCTACGTCGCCGGCCAGCTGCCGGCCGGCGTGCTGGTGGACCGCTGGGGATCCCGCGCCGTGCTGGTGGCCAGCGGGATCGTGCTGACGGCCGGGCAGCTGCTGCTGGCGTTCGCCACGACGCTGCCGTTCGCGGCGCTGGCCCGGGTGCTCGTCGGCACCGGGGACGCGATGGTCTTCGTGTCGGTGCTCGCGCTGGTGCCCCGCTGGTTCCCGGCCCGGCGGGTCCCGTTGGTGACGCAGCTGACGACGATCCTCGGCCAGCTCGGGCAGATCCTGTCCGCCGTGCCGTTCCTGGTGCTCCTGCACGGCCTCGGCTGGTCCCCGGCGTTCGGGATCGCGGCGGCAGGGAGCGCGCTCGTCGCCGTCCTGGCGTTGCTGGTGGTCCGCAACGCCCCCGGCGACGGGTGGCGTCCCGGCGAGACCGTGTCCGCCCGCGAGGTCGGCCGCCGGCTCGTCGCCGTCTGGCGCCGGCCGGGCACCCGGCTGGGCTTCTTCGGCCACATGGGCACGCAGTTCTCGATGATGGTGTTCTCGCTGCTCTGGGGTCTGCCCTACCTGGTGACCGGGCAAGGGCTGTCGACGGCGGCGGCCGGCGGGCTGATCTCGCTGCTGGTGATCAGCACCATCTGCCTGGGCCCCGTCCTCGGGGTGCTCACGATGCGGCACCCGATGCGGCGCTCGTGGCTGCTGCTCGGGGTGATCGCGGCCGACGTGGCCGTCTGGACCGCGATCCTCCTGCTGCCCGGCCCCGCGCCGATCTGGCTGCTCGTCGTGCTGGTGCTGGTGCTGTCCGCGGGCGGGCCGGGCTCGGTCGTCGGGTTCGACATCGCGCGCACCTCGAACCCCAGCGCGAACCTGGCCGTGGCGCAGGGCATGGTCAACCTCGGCGGGTTCCTCGCGACGCTCCTGGTCCTGGCGGTGATGGGGGCGCTGATGACGGCGTTCGGCGGCTTCACACCGGAGGCGTTCCGGATCGCCTGGCTGGTGCAGTACCCGGTGTGGGCGTTCGCGGTGGTCGGCGTGATCGTCACCCGGCGCAAGGCCCGGCGGCTGGACGCGGCCCGCGGGGTCGTGCCGCGCCGGTTGCGGCAGGTGCTGGCGCGCCCGAAGCGGTGACCCGCCGCTGCGGGTGGGCCTCGTCCTCCGCGGCCGCCGCGTCGTGCAGGAGCAGGACCACCGATGGTGAGGGCTCGAGAAGTTCGAGGCTGCCGCCGCCCGCCTCCAACGACTTCTGCGCTCGCAGGACCGCGTCCAGGCCGGCCCGCGACAGGGCGGTGACCCCGGCTAGGTCCAGCACCACCTGCGCGTCCATGCCCCGCGCTGCCACGGCGGTGAGCCGCCGGCCGAGGTCCGCGGCCGCGGCGTCGCCGACGTCTCCCCGCACCTGCACGAGGACGAGGTCCTGGTGCGGCCGGTGCCGCTGCACCGACACCGAGCCGTCGACGGCCACGCTGTCGACGGACGCGCCGGTCCTGCGCTCGTGCACTGCCCCTCCCGACGCCTCGCACCCGGCCCCGCCGACTGCCTCAGGTGCGTGGAACGCACGGGCCGAGGAGGCGGTTCCCCGCGAGGGTAGGGCGGCGGCGGGGCGAACGGGCTCAGCGGCGGGTTGTCCCTGACCGATGGGGGAGGTCCGAGACCGAGGGCTGCCGGGTGTCCGTGAGCGGGTTCCCGGCGCCGTCGACGCCCGCCCGCACGAGATCTCGGAAATGCGCACGGGTGTCCTCGGGTAGATCACGCCAGGGCGCCGCCCCGTACCGGCGATAGAGGGACTCGGCCGCTGCCTCGAGGTGAGGGCCGCACTGGATCGATTCCGTTGCCATGTCCCGTGAACTTCCGGGGGGCCTCGCCCGTTCCGTGCGGTTCCGCTGAGCGGGAACCGGGTCCGCCTCAGGACATCGTGAACAGGTCGAGCAGCGGCGACGCGGGAAGCTCCTCCGCCCACTCCCCGGCGACGAGCCGCAGCACGACCTCGTCGGCCCCGGGTTCGACGTCGCGCAACCGCAGACCCCGGGGGAGATCCGGCAGGGTGATCCGGGCCGGCGGGAGCCAGCCGGGCAGCCGGAACCGGCGTGAGCGGATCTCCAGGACGGCCGGCCTCAGCTGCAGCGCGCGTCCGGCGATCTCGGGGACGACATGGACCGCGGCCGTCCCCGGGCGGTGCGACCAGGCCACCCGCGCCTGCCCGGGGGCGCCGGCGTCGATCCGGACGGCGGGCCGGGCGGCGGCGACGAGGTCCCGCACGACGTCGATCCCGACGGCGACCGCCAGCGTCACCGGTGCGGCCACCGCGGTGCCGGTCGGGCGGACGTGCACGTTGCGGCAGTCCAGGTCCAGCCGGCGGATCGGGACGCCGCGCCACTCGACGTCCGAGGCGCTCACCCCGACGTCCCCGAACTGGCCGACCGCGACGGACAGCGGTTCGGGGCGGGCCCGCACCGCGTCGAGCCGGAGCACCAGCTCACCCCCGGTCCCCGGCACCGTGAACCGACTCCCGATCAACCGGCGGGCGGCCCGGCGGAGCAGCCGGTCGAGCAGCGCGCCGGCCGGGCCGGCCATCAGCGCGCGGAGCGCGGCGGGGTCCGGCCAGAGCGACGGCTCCTCGGGCATGGGGTCCACCGTTCCAGTATTCGCGGCTCACCGGGTGGGGTACTCCGCTTCCATCGAGCGGGAACGCCCCGTCCCGGCCGCCGGGACACCGCATCCTTGGCCCGCTGTCCGGATCATCAACACGGAGGTCGCCGACGTGGAGCAGTACGCGCTCGTCCTCGCCGGGGCAGCGGACAACCTCTATCCCGCGCGGATGCAGATGGCGCTGTCGCTGGGCTGGCACATCGTCTTCTCCTGTTTCGGCATCGCGTTCCCGACGATCGTGGTGTTCACCGAGTGGCGGGCCCACCGGCGGGGCAACCCCGACCTGCGCGGGCTCGCCCACACCTGGGCCAAGGCCATGGGCATCCTGTTCGCCGCCGGGGCCGTGTCCGGGACGTTGCTGTCGTTCGAGATGGGCATCCTCTGGCCCGGGCTGATGGAGCCGTTCGGCGAGGTCTTCGGCTTCCCGTTCGTGCTGGAGGGCTTCGCCTTCTTCATCGAGGCGATCTTCGTCGGCATCTACCTGTTCGGCTGGGACCGGATGTCGCCGCGCGCACACATGCTCAGCGCGATCCCGATGATCGTGTCCGGGGTCGCCGGGGCGTTCTTCGTGATCGCCGCCAACGCCTGGATGAACAACCCCACCGGATTCGACCTGGACCCGGCCGGCCGGGTGGTCAACGCGGACCCGGTGGGCGCGATGTTCGGCCCGTCGACCTGGCCGCAGTTCGTGCACATGCTGATCGCCGCCTACATGGTCACCGGGTTCACCATCGCGTCCGTCTACGCGATCGGGATGCTTCGCGGGCGACGCGACCGCTACCACCGCTTCGGGCTGCTCGTCCCGCTGACGTTCGCCGCGATCGCGGCCCCGATCCAGATCGGGGTGGGGGACTGGATCGCGAACGCCGTCGCGGAGAACCAGCCGGTGAAGCTGGCCGCGATGGAGGGCCTGTACCGCAGCTCCACCGCCGTCCCGCTCTCGCTCGGCGGGATCTACGTCGACGACGAGCTGCGCGGCGTGCTCGAGATCCCCTGGGGCCTGTCGCTGCTGGTCACCCACGACCCGAACGGCGCGGTGACCGGCCTGGAGAGCGTGGCCCCGGAGCTGCGGCCGCCGGTCAACATCGTCCACCTCGCCTACAACGCGATGGTCGGGATCGGCACCGCCCTGCTGCTGCTCGCGCTCTGGCTCGGGTGGAGCTGGTGGCGACACCGGCGCATCCCGCACACCGCCTGGTTCCTGCGCGCCGTGGCCGTCTCGGGCGCGGCGGCCGTGCTGGCGATGGAGGCGGGCTGGATCACCACGGAGGTCGGGCGGCAGCCGTTCATCGTGTACGGCATCCTGCGCACCGCCGACGCCGTGAGCCCGGCGCCCGGCCTCTTCCTGGGCTTCTACGCCGTCGTCGTGATCTACCTCGTGCTCACCGCGCTGACGGTCTACGTGCTGCGACGGCTGGCCCGGGGCCAGGCCGCCGCGGCGCCGCAGGAGCGCGACGACCCGGTACCGGCCGCGTGATGAGCTCGTTCTCGGTGACGCTGCCGGAGGTGGTGCTCGGCCTGATGTTCGTGGGCCTGATCGCCTACGGGCTCTTCGGCGGCGCGGACTTCGGCGCGGGGATCTGGGACCTGCTCTCCGGCGGCACCCGCGCCGGGGCGCGGCGCCGGGCCCTGATCGAGCACTCCATCGGCCCGGTCTGGGAGGCCAACCACGTCTGGTTGATCTTCGTACTGGTGGTGCTCTGGACGGCGTTCCCGCGCGGCTTCGTCTCGGTGGCGACCACGCTCTACGTCCCGTTGACCCTCGCGGCCTTCGGCATGATCGCGCGCGGGGCGGCGTTCGCGTTCCGCAAGAGCACCACCGAGCTCGGCCTGCGGCGCTTCCTCGGCGCCTCCTTCGCACTGTCGTCGCTGGTCACGCCCTACTTCCTGGGCGCGGTCGTCGGCGGGGTGGCGTCCGGGCGGGTGCCGCCGGGGATCGCGGCCGGGAACGTCGTGACGAGCTGGGCGAACCCGACGTCGACGCTCGGCGGTGTCCTCGCGGTACTGGTCTGCGCGTACCTCGCCGCGGTCTTCCTCTGCGGGGACGCGGTGCGCGACGGCCACGAGGAGCTGGCCGAGGAGTTCCGGGTCCGTGCCCTCGGCACCGCGGCGGTGACCGGGGCCGCCGGGCTCGTGGGGTTCTTCGTCCTGCGCGCCGACGCGCCCCTGCTCTTCGACGGTCTCCTCGGGCGGGGGCTGCCCGTGATCGTCGTGTCCGTGGTCGCCGGGGTCGCGGCGATCGTGCTCCTGGCGATGCGCCGCTACGCCCCGGCGCGGATCGCCTCGGCGCTGGCGGTGGCGACGATCCTCGTCGGCTGGGCCGCCGGGCAGTACCCGTACCTGCTCCCGCCCGCCCTGACGATCGACGACGCCGCCGCCGGCCGGCCCACGCTGGTGGCGATGCTCGTCTCCCTGGTGATCGGGACGCTCGTGCTGGTCCCGTCGCTGATCTACCTGTACTCGCTCTTCCAGCGCGGACCCGCCGCGGCCGAGCCCGGACCATCGGAGGACACCACGTGAGCGTGCAGAAGGCCGTCGAGCTCGTCGGGACCGGGGACTCGATCCAGGACGCCGTCACCGAGGCGCTGGACCGGGCCCGGGAGTCGTTGCAGGGCATCACGTCCTTCGAGGTCAAGGACATCTCGGGAATCGTCGACGGCGCTTCCGCCGCCTACCGGGTGGAGCTGCGCGTCTGGTTCACCCTCCTCGAGCGCCTGCACGGATGAGCGAGCTCGTCATGGACGCCGTCCCCGGCGTCACCCGGGTCGCGCTGCCGGTCGGGGTCAACGCCGTCGAGAGCGTGAACATGTACGTCCTCGCGGACGGGGACTCGGTCACCGTCGTCGACTGCGGGGTGTGGCGGCCGGACCTGCCCGACGGCGGGCTCGCCGCCCTGGAGGCGGGGCTCGAGGGCGCCGGGTACGCGCTGCGCGACGTCTCCCGGATCCTCGTCACCCACGCCCACATCGACCACTACGGCCTGGCCGGACGGCTGATGGAGCTGACCGGAGCGGGCCTGTCGATGCACGCGATGACGGACCTGGACTGCGAGAAGTACCGGCACCCGGACACCGCGCGGGCCCGGCGCCGCGACACCTACGCCGACCACGGCGTCTCCGAACTGGAGCGGACCGATCTCGCGGACCACCTGACCCGCTGGCTGCCCTACCTGCACTCGGTCGTCGAGGCGTCGACCCGCTACCGCGGTGGCGAGAAGCTGGACATCGGCGGGGACACCTGGGAGGTGGTGCACACCCCGGGGCACTCGCTCGGGCACGTCTGTCTCTGGTCACCCGCGCGCGGACTGCTGCTCTCCGGGGACCACCTGCTCCCGGGCATCACACCGCCGGTCGCCTTCGAGCGCGGCTTCGACGCCGACCCGCTGCGCAGCTACCTGGACTCCCTGCGGACGATCGCGGACCGGGGCCCGACCCTCGTCTACCCCGGCCACGGCCGGCCCTTCGGTGACGCGGTCGGCCGGATCGAGGCGATCCTGCGCACCAAGACGCGGCGCCTGGAGAAGATCCGCCGGGCGATCGAGGCGAGGCCGAGCACGGTCACCGAGCTGGCCGACACGCTGGTGGCGAAGGCGATCCTGGCCCACCAGCGCCAGCTCGCGCTCTCCGAGACCCTGGCGCACATCGCGTACCTGCGCTGGTCCGGGGAGGTGGAGCGGCGGACCCGTCCCGACGGCGTGTACGAGTGGTACTGCACCTCCGGTGCCCGTGCGCGGTAGTCGTCTGCAGGGCGACGATCACCGCGCACGAAAGCCGAGGGAGCGGGAGATCGAGAGCGCGGCCGTGCGGACCGCGGGGCCGAGGCGGCGGACGTCGCCCTTCCCGGTCCGGACGACGAGCCCGAGCGCCGCGACGACCTCGCCGCCGGGACCGGTGACCGGCGAGGCCACCGACCGCGACCCCAGGCTCATCTCCTCGCGGGCGCACGCGACGCCGGTGCGCCGCGCCTCCGCGAGCGTCCGCCGGAGCCGGGCCGGCTCGATGATCGTGTGCGGGGTGAAGCGTTGCAGTCCGGTGTCCAGGAGCTCCTGCAGGAGGGCGTCCGGAGCGTGCGCGAGCAGCACCTTGCCGACGCCCGTGGCGTGCAACGGCAGCCGGCCGCCCCGGCGCGAGCGGGTCGGCACGGCGGCCCGGCCGGCGATCGTGTCGACGTAGAGCGCCTCGTGCCCGTCGCGGACCGCGAGGTGGACGTTCTCCCGCGTCGCCGCACCGAGGTCCTGCATGTACGGCAGCGCGACCTCGCGGAGCTCCGCGGTGCGCGGAGCCAGCGCGCCGAGCTCCCACAGGCGTATGCCGATGCAGTAGCCCGAGCCGCCCGGGGCCCGTTCGAGCCCGCCCCAGTCGACGAGCTCCGACGCGAGCCGGTAGGTCGTGGACACGGGCAGGCCGGTGATCCGGGCCAGCTCGCCGAGGGACAGCTCCGGCGCCTCGGGTCCGAACGCGTCGAGCAGCGAGACGACCTTGCTGATCACCGACCGTCCCCGCCACTGCGTGCTGCCCCCGGCCATGGCCCTCCTCGTCCCGGCCCATGGTGGCCACCTCGCGGCGCATGTCGCCACGACCCCGCCGGCACTCCCACTCAGCAGGAAACGACCTCGGGCCGGCCCGCCGCCGCGTCGCGCGGTGTTTGACTCGGCGCGAGGTCAGCCGGAAGAGCCACGCCGAGGACGGAGGGCGCGACGATGGGCGAACCGACCACCACACAGCGATCGGGACCGGTGGTCCTGCACGGCATCGAGGGCCTGCGGGAACGCGCGGGCGGGGACATCGGGACGAGCAGCTGGCGCACCGTCGAGCAGGCGCAGATCGACCTGTTCGCGAAGCTCACCGGCGACGAGCAGTGGATCCACGTCGACCCCGCTCGGGCGGAGGCCGGCCCGTTCGGGACGACCGTCCAGCACGGGTTCCTGACCCTCGGGCTGGCGACCGGCCTGCTCTGGGAGGTCTGCACCGTCGAGGGCTTCGGGGTCGTCCTCAACTACGGCCTGAACAAGGTCCGCTTCCCGTCGCCGCTGCGCGTGGGGAGCCGGATCCGGATGCACGTCGCGCTCGCGGACGTCCGCGAGCTCGCCGGCGGAGCAGAGGCCGTCTACCGGCTCACCTACGAGATCGAGGGCGAGCCCAAGCCGTGCTGCGTCGCCGACCTCGTCTTCCGCTACTACTCCTGAGAGGGAACCCGCATGACGACGACGGAGAACCCGGCGATCGGCAAGGACGTCGAGGCCAACGGGATCCGGACGAACTACCTCGAGTCCGGCTCGGGAGACGAGCACGTCGTGCTGGTCCACGGGTCCGGCCCGGGCGTGACGTCCTACGCGAACTGGCGGCTCGTCCTGCCGGTGCTGGGTGAGGACTTCCACTGCGTCGCACCGGACATGGTCGGGTTCGGCTACTCGGAACGCCCCGAGAACCCGGACTACTCCGTGCAGACGTGGGCCGACCAGACCCTCGGCGTCATGGACGCGCTGGGCATCGAACGCGCCCACATGATCGGCAACAGCTTCGGCGGCGCCATCGCGCTGCGGCTGGCCACCCAGCATCCCGACCGGGTGGACAAGCTCGTCCTGATGGGCAGCATGGGCGTCGACTTCCCGATCACCGAGGGCCTCGACGCGGTGTGGGGCTACGACGGCACGCTCGAGGGCATGCGCAGCGTGATGGGCTACTTCGCCTACGACAAGGAGCTCACGGGCGCCGAGCTGGCGCAGGTCCGCTACGAGGGCGCGACCCAGCCGGGCTTCCAGGAGTCCTTCTCGTCGATGTTCCCCGAGCCCCGCCAGCGCTGGGTCGAGGCGATGACGACGCCGGAGAAGGAGATCAGCGCGCTCCCGCACCGGGCCCTCGTCCTGCACGGCCGGGAGGACCAGGTCATCCCGCTGTCCAACTCCTACAGGCTCGAGGAGCTGCTGGACAACGCCGATCTCGGGGTGTTCTCGCACTGCGGGCACTGGTCGATGATCGAGCGGACCGACGACTTCAACCGCCTCGTGCGCGACTTCTTCAAGGGCGACTGAGCGCATGGCGACGCGGACGACCGGCACCCGGTCCCGGCGCAAGCCCGCCGCCACGGCGGTGGGCGACCGCGATCCGGACCTGCTGCGCCGGATCCACAAGTTCATGGTCCTGACCCGTGCGGTCGAGGACCGGATGGTGGCGATGTACAAGGGCGGCGACCTGCTCGGCTCCCTCTACACCGGACACTGGCACGAGGCGATCAGCGTCGGCGCGGCCTCCGCGCTGCGCCCCGACGACTACCTCGCCCCGATCCACCGGGACCTCGGCGCGCACCTGTGGCGAGGCATGGAGCCGTGGCAGGTCATGGCCAGCTTCATGGGCAAGGCCACCTCGCCCACCGGCGGCCGGGACGGGACCCTGCACTACGGGCGGCTCGACCTCAACATCTACAACCTGCCCAGCCACATCCCCGCCAACTTCCCCGTCGCGACCGGGATGGCGTTCGCCGCGAAGTACCGGGGCGAGGACCGGGTGTGCCTGGCGTTCTGCGGCGACGGCTCGACGTCGAGGGCGGACTTCCACGAGTCCCTCACGCTCGCGTCGGTGCAGAAGCTGCCGAACATCTTCTTCGTCGAGAACAACCAGTACGCCTACTCGACCCCGCTGCGGCTCACCTCGGCGTCGGAGAGCTTCGCGGCCAAGGCCGCGGCGTACGGCATGCCCGGGGTCAAGGTCGACGGCACCGACGCGCTGGCCGTGCACGACGCGACCGCCGAGGCCGTCGCCCGGGCTAGGGCGGGCGAGGGGCCGTCCCTGATCGAGGGCGTCACGATGCGCATGCACGGCCACGCCGAGCACGACCCGGCGGACTACGTCCTCAAGGAGCTCTACGAGGAGTACTCGAAGAAGGACCCGGTGGAGCTCTTCGAGAACGTGCTGATCGAGGCCGGCGTCCTGGACGTCGACGCCGCCAAGCAGGTCCGGGAGGACGCGCGGCAGTACGCCATCGCCGCCCGCCGCAAGGCGCTCGCGGACCCCATGCCCGACCCGCGCGACATCGAGGACGGTGTCTATGCCGACTGATTCCGGTACCGCCACCTACCTGGAGGCGGTGGGGCTCGCGCTCGACGCGGAGATGGACCGGGACCCGGACGTCTTCATCATCGGCGAGGACGTCGGCCAGTTCGGCGGCGCCTTCAAGGTGACCAAGGGCTTCCTGGACAAGTTCGGGCCGCGCCGCGTCGTGGACACCCCGATCGCCGAGACCGGCTTCACCGGGCTCGCCGCGGGAGCCGCACTCGTCGGGCTGCGCCCGGTGGTGGAGTTCCAGTTCGCGGACTTCATCTCCTGCGCCTTCGACCCGATCGTCAACGTCCTGGCCCGCCACCACTGGCGCACCGGGGACCCGATGCCCGTCACCATGCGGGCGCCGTTCGGCGGCCGGCTGCGCGCCGGGCCGACGCACAGCCAGAGCGTGGAGAGCTACTTCGCCCACGTCCCGGGCCTGAAGATCGTGATGCCGGGGATGCCGGAGGACGCCGCAGGCCTGTTGGTCAGCTCCATCCGGGACAACAACCCGACGCTCTACCTGGAGAACAAGTACCTCTACCGGCGGCTCAAGGCGAAGGGCCCGATCTCGCTGGACCCGATCCCGCTGGGTGTCGCGAAGGTCGTCCGGGAGGGCCGCGACGTCACGCTCGTGACCTACTCGGCGGGCGTGCACCAGGGCCTGGAGGTCGCCGAGGAGCTGGACAAGGACGGGATCTCGGTCGAGGTCGTCGACGTCCGGACGCTCGTCCCGCTGGACGTCGAGACGATCGTGAACTCGGTGAAGAAGACGTCCCGGGCGGTCGTGCTGCACGAGGCGGCGAAGCGGCTGGGGTACGGCGCGGAGATCGCGGCGACCATCCAGGAGGAGGCCTTCTGGCACCTGGACCAGCCGGTCGTCCGGATCGCGGCGCTCAACACCCCGACGCCGACGAGCCCGCCACTGGAGGACGCGGTGATCCCGCAGCCCGCCCAGATCGCGGAGACGCTGCGGAAGGTGGCGCGGGCATGAGCGACTTCGACGTCGTGGTGCTCGGCGGCGGGCCCGGCGGGTACGCCTCCGCGCTGTACGCCGCCTCCGCCGGGCTGACCGTCGCCCTCGTCGAGAAGGAGAAGGTCGGCGGCACCTGCCTGCACCGGGGCTGCATCCCGGCCAAGGCGCTGCTGCACGCCGCGGAGGTGTTCCGCACGGTCTCCCACGCGGGCGCGCACGGGGTCCGGCTGCCGGAGGGGGTGGAGCCGGAGCCGGACTGGCCGGCGGCGAACTCGCGCAAGGCCGGCATCGTGAACCAGCTCCACAAGGGACTGTCCGGGCTGCTCAAGCGGCGCAAGGTGACCGTGGTGAACGGCTGGGGACGGCTCACGGCCGACGGCGCGGTGGCGGTCGACGGCCAGAACCTGCGGGGCCGGGCCGTGATCGTCTGCGCCGGGTCCGCGCCCCGGGCGATCCCGGGCATGGAGGTCGACGGCGTCCGCGTCGTCACCTCGGACCAGAGCACCAACAGCGAGGCCGACCGGCTGCCCGAACGGGTCGCCGTGATCGGCGGCGGTGTGATCGGCGCCGAGTTCGCCTCCGTCTACACGGATCTGAAGGTCGACACGACGCTGCTGGAGGCGCTGCCGCACGGCGTGCTGCCGATCGGCCCGGACCGGGACGTCGCGGACGTGCTCGCCCGCTCGCTCAAGAAGCGCGGCACCACGATCCACGCCGAGACCCGGGTCGGGACGCTGGAGCAGACGTCGAACGGCGTGGTGGTGCCCTTCGAGACCCCACGCGGCTCGGACAAGATCGAGGTCGACCAGGTCCTGGTGTCGATCGGGCGCCGCCCGGTGACCGAGGACATCGGCGCGGCCGAGGCCGGCGTGCGGATCGACCAGCGCGGGTTCGTCGAGGTGGACACGGCCACGATGCAGACGTCGCGGCCGGGTGTCTACGCGATCGGGGACTGCGTCGGCACGCCCGGGCTCGCACACGTGGCGTACGCCGAGGCGATGGTCGCGGTCGACCACATCCTCGGGGAGAACCCGCCGCCCGTCGACTACGCCAAGGTGCCCTGGGTCGTCTACACCCATCCCGAGGTGGCCTGGACGGGCATGACCGAGGCCGAGGCGCGGGCCGCGGGGCGCGACGTCGAGGTGCACAAGCACGCGATGGCGGGCAACGGCCGGGCCATGATCCTCGGCGAGACGGACGGCCTGGTGAAGGTCGTCGCCGCCCGCGGCGGGCCGATCCTCGGCTTCCACCTGGTGGGCCCGTGGGCCAGCGAGCTCCTGCACGAGGGGTACCTGGCCGTGAACTGGGAGGCCCTGCCGTCCGACGTCGGCCGGCTGGTCCACGCGCATCCGAGCCTCGCCGAGGCGATCGGCGAAACCATGATCACTTTCTCCGGCCGTTCCCTGCACGGCTGACCCGGAGGGCACCGAAGACATGAGCGACGAGTGGGTCGTGACCATGCCCAAGCTGGGCGAGACGGTCACCGAGGGCGAGATCACCAACTGGTTCAAGGCGGCCGGGGACGAGGTCGCGTTCGACGACCCGCTGTTCGAGGTCTCCACGGACAAGGTCGACTCCGAGATCCCCAGCCCCTACGACGGCGTGATCGTCGAGGTGCTGGTGGGCTCGGGGGAGACGGTGCCGGTGGGGACGCCGCTGGTGCGCATCGGGCCGGCAGGCTACGCGGTGTCGTCAGGTTCGGGGCAGGCCGGGCGCGCCGGGGTCGACGCCCCCGCCGCGGCGACCCCGGCGACCGCGGCGGCGGGCGGCCCCTCGCTGAGCAACCCGGCGTCGCCCTCGATGGGGGGCTCCGAGGGCATGGCCGGGGAGGATCCCGGCGTCGGCACGCCGACGGGCGAGGTCCACGACATCACGATGCCCAAGCTCGGCGAGACCGTCACCGAGGGCACGATCGGGAACTGGCTCAAGCAGGTCGGGGACCGCGTCGCCTTCGACGACCCGCTGTTCGAGGTCTCCACGGACAAGGTCGACTCCGAGATCCCGAGCCCGTACGACGGGGTGCTGCTGGAGGTCCTGGTTCCGCCCGGTGACACGGTCCCCGTGGGGACGGTGCTGGCCCGGATCGGCGAGCCCGGCGGGACGCCCGGCTCCGGCGGCAACGGCGCGGTCAGCGGGTCCGCTCCCGCCGCGGTCGGTGCGCCGACCGCTCCGGGCGGCCTCCCCAGCGGCGGCACGCCCGCCGCCGCACCGGCCGGCGGCGCGCCGCTGCGGGCCGACGGGAACGGTCGCCTGCTGTCCCCGCTGGTCAGACGGCTGGTGGCCGAGGCGGGCCTGGATCCCGCCGCGATCAGCGGGACGGGAGCGGGCGGCCGGATCCGGCGCGAGGACGTCGAACAGGCGGTGGCGGCGGGCGGAGTCCGAGCGGCCGCACCCGCGGCGTCGCCCGCCCCGGCGGCGGCCCCGGTCGCCGCGGCCGCAGCAGCCCCGGCCGCAGCAGCACCGGCCGCAGCAGCACCGGCCGCAGCCGCACCTGCCCCGGCGGCGCCGAAACCCGCTGCCGCCACCACGCCCGCCGCGCCCACCGACCCCCGCGACGAGATCGTCCAGCTCTCCCGGATGCGCCTCGCCGTCGCCGCGGGGATGAAGGCGTCCCAGACCGCCACCGCGTCCGTCTGGACGTCGGTCGAGGTGGACTTCGACAACGTCGAGCAGGTCCGCAGGAAGCACAAGGACCGGTTCAAGTCCGAGACGGGCTCGTCGCTGAGCTACCTGCCCTTCATCTCCCGGGCCGTCGTCGACGCGCTCCGCGCGTACCCCACCGTCAACTCTTCGATCGACATCGAGGCGAAGACGATGACCCTGCACCCGTACGTCAACCTCGGCATCGCGGTGGACCTGGACCAGCAGGGCCTCGTCGTCCCGGTGCTCAAGGACGCCGACGGGCTGAACATGCGGGGGATCGCCAAGGGCATCACCTCGATGGCCGCGGCGGCCCGGAGCAAGAAGCTGGGTATGGCGGACATGACCGGGTCGACGTTCACGATCACCAACCCCGGCCCGTTCGCGAGCTGGGCGTCCGCCCCGATCATCAACCAGCCCAACACCGGCATCCTCTGCACGGACGGTGTCAAGCGGCGTCCGGTGGCGGTCGGGGACATGATCGCCATCCACCCGACCGGGATCATCGGGCTGGTCTACGACCACCGGGCGTTCGACGGTTCGACGGCCTCGCTGTTCCTCATGCACATCCGGGACTCGCTGGAGCAGCGCGACTGGGAGGCGGAGGTCGGCTGAGGTGCCCGCAACCGGTGCCGAGCCCGTCACCGTGACGGTCGCGCGCAGGGTCGCCCCCGGCCGCGAGGCGGACTTCGAGGAGTGGAGCGCGGGGCTGACCGCCACCGCGTCCACCTTCCCCGGCTACCTCGGCGCCGGGATGCTGCGGCCCGGGCACGTCGGCGAGCCCTGGCACGTCGTCTTCCGGTTCGACAGCGCCGCGCACCTCGCCGGATGGGAGTCCTCGCCGGAACGCCGCTCGGTGCTCGACGCGGGGAGGAGCTCGTGCACTCCACGGACGTCCACCGGATCAGCGGTCTCGAGACGTGGTTCGCCCTGCCCGGGCGGACCGCTCCGGCGCCGCCCCGCTGGAAGATGTTCGTCGTCTCCGCGGCGGGCATCTACCTGCTGAACGTGCTGCTCGCGCTGGCCTACGGCGGGTCGGTGGCGCACTGGGCACTGCCGGTGCGGATCGCCGCCGTGTCGGTCCCGGTGACGGCGCTGATGACCTGGCTGGTCATGCCGCGCGCGGCCCGGCTGCTGCAGAGCTGGCTCTACGCCCCCGATCGCAGGATCTGACCCTGTACCGACGAAGGGAACACTTATGCCCCACTTCCTGGTCTCCGGCATCGCCGAGCTCGTGTCGGACGTGGCCGCCGCGCTACGGGAGAACGGCGCGACCGTCGTGGAGGTCGACGACCTCGCGGACGTCTCGAAGGCCTGCGACGAGGCCGGGCCGGGCGCGTTCGACGGCTACGTCCAGCTGCCCGCGAGCTTCGAGGTCCAGGGCGGCAGCGTCGTGCAGCGCGTCCACCACTTCTTCGCCGACGGCGTGCTGGCCCGCTTCCCGGCGGTGTCCGCCGCGCTGCCGTGCCTGACCCCGGACGCGCGCCTCACGTTCGTCCTGGGGCTGCTGCCGCCCGAGGTCTCGACCGACGACGACGTCGCGGCCCGCGCGGCGCTCGTCCGGATCCTGGGCCACGCCTCGCGGGCCGACGGACCCGAGGGGCTGCGGGTGAGCGTGCTCGAGTCGGGTACGTCCGCAGAGGAGATCGCGCAGACGGCGTCGGGGCGGCGGCGGGCCAGCGGCCACCGGGCCGACGGGTACGCCGGTGACTCCTACGCCGACTGGCGCGTGGAGATCCTGGGCCTGATGTCCGTGGAGGGATGACATGGCAGACGACGAGCAACGGGACAGGACCGGCCCGGAGAACCCGGTCACCGCGTTCGCCCAGCAGCTGCGGGACGCGGCCGACCGGATGATGACGGGCTGGCCGGGGATGCCAGGGCTGCCGGGGATGCCGAAGCCGCCGGCGGCCGCTGTGCCCGGCGCGGCGTCGGCGATGCCGCTGCCCCCCGCGACCGCCTCGGCCCACCAGTTGCAGAGCGTCCTCGCGGACCTGGGTGCCCGCCGTGCCCAGGTGCAGGCGCTGTGCACCCAGCTCTCTGCGTTCGACGAGCAGCTCGCGGCGCTCGAGGCGAGCCTGCGGCCGCTGCACGACTGGGCGAAGACCTGGGCGGACGTCGAGGGTGCGGCCGCCAGCATGTGGCGCCCACCGGAGCGGCCCTGACCCGTCAGGGCGCGACGTGCAACCCCAGCAGCCCGGCCGCGTTGTCCCACAGGATCGCCCGCGTCGACGCCCGGTCCAGGCCGAGGCCGCGCACCGTGTCCAGGGGCGCCCGGTCCCCGAGCTCGAAGGGATGGTCCGTCCCGAGCAGCACGTGCCCCGCGCCGACGTCCTCCACGAGGCGCCGCAGCAGCGTGGGGTCGAACACCGCGGTGTCGTAGTAGAGCCGGTCGGTGAACTCGCTCGGCTTCACCCGGGTCGTGCGGGCGACGTCCTTGCGCTCCCAACCCATGTCCAGGCGCCCGCGCAGCGCCGGTAGGCAGCCGCCGCCGTGCGCGAGGCACAGGTTCAGCGGGAACCGTTCGAGGACCCGGCCGAAGACCAGGCGGGCCACCGAGAGCGCGGTCTCCATGGGGTACCCGACGAGCTGCGGGAGCCAGAAGTCGGCCTGCCGGTGCGGGTCCGGGACGCCGCTGGGGTGCAGGAACACGAAGGTGCGGCGCTCGGACAGCAGCGCCCAGAGGTCGTCGTTGACGGGGTCGTCGAGGTCCCGGCCGCCGCCGCGGCTGCCGATCGCGATGCCGGCGAGGCCGAGGTCGTCCAGCGCCCGGCGGGCCTCGCCGGCGGCCTCCGGCCAGCCCAGCGGGACCGAGCCCAGGCCCAGCAGCCGGTCCGGGGCGTCCGCGACGTACGCGGCGAGCTCGTCGTTGCCCTGCGCCACGATGTCGGCGGCGAAGCGCCGCTCGTCCGCCGTGGAGCAGAAGAGGAAGGGCGGCAACGACACCGCGTGCCGTTCCACCCCGACCGCGTCCATCTCCGAGAGCCGGACGTCGACGTCGTACTGGGACCGGGCCAGCGGCAGCGGTGCCCGCGGCCCGACCCCGCTCACCCGCGGATCCAGCCGCACGACGCCGTCCGACACCCCGGTCAGGTCCGCCAGGCCGCGCACGGCGAGGCGCTCGAGCAGCGGCAGCGGCATGGCGTGCGCGTGGACGTCGATCGCACCGGCCGCCGGGGCCGTGACCGCCGCGGCCGGTGCCTGCTGTGAACCGTTGAGCCCCATCCGTGATCCCCCTCGTCCCCGAAGTCGGGCCGACCCACTGTCGCCGCCGGGCCGCGGGGCCACCACGTCCTCTCACTGGTCGGAAGACGGGCACGGAGCGGTGTGGGGAGCCGGGCGCGCGTGCGAATCTGCGGTCGGAGCCATCAGGAGGAGAGCGATGAGTCTCTATCAGCTGCATCGATGCGTGTACGACTGGGTCCGCGCCGGTGAGGTGAACAGCGGCACCGACGTCGACGGCCGGCTGAACTTCGACGACACCGCCTACGAGCTCAGCGTCGACGAGCGCAAGGCGTTCGTGGACCGCGACGTCGCCGGGCTCTACCAGCTCGGCCTGCACGAGGTCCTGCTCAACCGGTTCTGCCGCGCCGCCGGCTTCGCGCGCGACGACTACCGCAAGATCCTCGAGCCGTTCGGGGAGACGGAGGAGAGGAGGGGCCGGTGGCAGAGATAGTCCTGGCGTACTGCGCCTCGCACGCGCCGATGATGTCCTCGGCGAGGATGGCGGCGCCGGAGGCGCAGCGGAAGAACTTCTTCGGGGCCCTGGAGTACCTGAGGGACCAGGCGCTCGAGCGCGGCGTGCAGGCGTGCGTCGTCCTCTCCAACGAGCACTTCACGAACTTCTTCCTGGAGAACTTCCCGCAGATCTGCATCGGGGTGGGGAGAAGAACTGGGGCCCGACGGAGGAGTGGCTGCCGATCGACAAGGTGTGGATCCCCGGCCACGAGGGCCTGGCGAACCACATCGCGCGCTACACCCTCGACCACGGCTTCGATCCCGCGTTCTCCCACCAGCTCGAGCTCGACCACGGGATCATGACCGTCTACTACGAGCTGGACAACGAGATGAAGCTGCCGCTCGTGCCGATCGTGCAGAACTGCGCGGTCCCGCCGCTCATGCCGGTGCGCCGCGCCTACGAGTTCGGCAAGCAGCTCGGGGACGCGATCCGCTCCTACACCGGGCTGCAGCGCGTCGCGGTGATCGGGGCCGGCGGCCTGTCGCACTTCATCGGCAACCCCCGGGTCGGCGACATCGTCGAGGACCACGACCGGTGGTTCCTCGAACGGCTGGAGCGCGGCGAGGTCGAGCAGATCCTCGACATGCCGGACAGCGAGATCGAGCTGGCGGGCAACGGGAACCACGAGATGCGCAGCTGGCTCGCGGTCGCGGGGGCGGTGGCGCCGCTGACGTCGACGACGCTCGCCTACGAGCCCGTCCACCCGTGGATCACGGGCATGGGCGTCGCACACTGGGAGACCATCGGAACCCAGGCAGCAACCACGCAGAACGAGGAGGAGCCGGCATGACCAGCACATCGGACGTCAGTGACCAGGTCGAGGCGGCCACCCAGCGGGTCCGCGAGCTCAGCGAGCGGGTCGTCGAGCAGGCGAAGTCCAACGGGCTGGCCTGGTTGGAGGGCTACGAGCGCGTCCTGAAGAACATGCTGGACCTCGAGGAGCAGGCGGCGAAGGGCACCGGCGCGGACTGGGCGGAAACGCTGGCCAGCACGCACGCCAACTTCGTCCGTGAGACCTCCGAAGTCGTGTTCGGGGTCATGCGCGACCAGATGAAGAAGTGAGTCGCCCGTGATCAGCGGAACCACGACCCTGATCGCCCACATCGGCTATCCCACGTTCGCGTTCAAAGCGCCGCTCATCTACAACCCGTGGTTCGAGAAGAACGACATCGACGCCGTGGTGGTGCCGATGGGGGTGAAGGCGGAGGACTACCGCGAGACGCTGCCCCGGCTGTTCGCCCTGACGAACATCCGCGGCGCGCTGGTGACGATGCCGCACAAGGTGGTCACCTGCGAGCTGGTCGACGAGCTGAGCCCGGTCGCGGTGGTGGCCGGGGCGGCGAACGCGGTCCTGCGCCGGGAGGACGGCACGCTGCTCGGCGACCAGTTCGACGGCGCCGGTTTCGTCCGCGGCGTGGAACGCAAGGGGTTCGCCCTCGCCGGGAAGCGGGTGCTCGTCGTGGGGAACGGCGGGGTGGGGTCGCCGATCGCCGCGTCGCTCGCGGGGGCCGGCGTCGGCGAGATCGGCCTGTTCGACCCGAACACCTCCGCGTCGGAGGCGCTCGCCGGCCGGCTCGCCGACCAGTACCCGGGCATCACCGTCACCGTCGGCTCGAAGGACCCGGACGGCTACGACCTCGTCGTCAACGCCACGCCGCTCGGGATGAACGACGGCGACCCGCTGCCGTGCGACGTCGACCGGATCGCCCCGACGACCTTCGTCGGGGAGGTCGTGATGAAGCAGACGATCACGCCGTTCCTCGCGGCCGCACAGGCCAAGGGCTGCCCCATCCAGGTCGGCTCGGACATGCTGTTCGAGATGATCCCGGCCTACCTCGAGTTCTTCGGGTTCGGCACGGCGACGCCCGAGGAGCTCCGCGCGGTCTCGCAGATCAAGGCCTGAGCGGTGCACGCCGTGAGCGCCCCCGACGTCACCGAGGTGGCGCCGGGGGTGCACCGGCTCGCCCTGCCGCTCGGCATCCACGGCGTCCCGACGGTCGGGGCGTACCTGCTGCGCGGGTCCGCCGGCGCCGGTGACGTGCTGGTGGACTGCGGGATCGCGGCCGCCACGACCCCCGACGGGGACCCGGGCCCGGACGGCACGGCCGCGATCGAGGCGGCGCTCGCCGCCTGCGGCCGGGGGTTGGAGGACATCGCGCTGCTCGTCGTCACCCACGCCCACATCGACCACTTCGGCCTGGCCGGCGAGGTCGTGCGGCGCAGCGGCGGCGAGCTCTGGATGCACCGCGACACCCGGCTGGACCTCGACAAGTACTCCGACCCCGACGAGGCGGTGGACCAGCGGATGCTGATGCTCGCCGACCACGGCCTCTACGGCCCCGAGCTCGCCGAGAGCTCCGAGGGGCTGCGGGACTGGATGCCCGTCATGCCGTCGATCGGCCGGCCCGACCGGATGCTCACCGGTGGGGAACGGATCACCGCGGGGGACCGGAGCTGGGAGGTCGTGCACACGCCCGGCCACTCCGACGGGCACGTCTGCCTCTGGTCCGCGGCCGATCGCGTGCTGTGCTCCGGGGACCACCTGCTGCAGGTCGTGTCCCCGCCGGTGACGTTCGAGCGCGGCTTCGCCCGGGACCCCATGGGCGCCTACCTGGACTCGCTGGAGCGGGTCGAGGCGCTGGCGCCGGACCTCGTCCTGCCCGGGCACGGCCCGCCCTTCCGCGACGGGGCCCGCCGCGCGGCGTCCATCGCCGGGAACAAGCGGCGCCGGCTGGCGCAGGTCCGGGAACTCGTCGAGGAGCGGGCGCGCACGGTCACCGACATCACCGGGACGGTGTTCCGGCAGGCTCTCTCCGGCGCCCAGCGACACTTCGCGATGGCCGAGATCCTGGCCTACCTCGCCCACCACGAGACCCGAGGCGTCCTGGAGCGCGTCCGCCGCCCGGACGGGGTCTTCGTCTGGCGCCCCGCCGACCACGAGGAGACCGGTCCATGACCACCAGCGAGCAGCAACGGCACCGGGTAGTCGTGGTCGGCGGCGGGTTCGGCGGGCTGAACGCGGTCCGCTCCCTGGCCCACGCCGACGTCGACGTGACCGTCGTGGACCGGGCCAACCACCATCTCTTCCAGCCGCTGCTCTACCAGGTGGCGGCCGGCATCCTGCCGCCCGGACTGATCGCTCCGGCGCTGCGCAGCGTGATCAAGAAGCAACGGAACGCGCGGGCGTTGCTGGCCGAGGTCACCGACCTCGATCTGGAGAACAGGGTCGTCCGCGCGGAGGGCCCCGACAACCACTCCGTCGAGCTGCCGTACGACACCCTCGTCGTGGCCGGCGGCGCCACGCACTCCTACTTCGGCCGGAACGAGTTCGCCCGGTACGCGCCCGGTATGAAGACCATCGAGGACGCCCGCTACCTGCGGGACCGGATCCTCGTCGCCTTCGAGACGGCCGAGCTGTGCACCGACCCGGAGGAACGGGCCGAGTGGCTCACGTTCGTGGTGATCGGGGCCGGGCCCACCGGCGTCGAGCTCGTGGGGCAGGTGGCCGAACTGGCGCACAAGGTCCTGCCGCAGGACTACCGGTCCGTGGACACCCGCGAGGCCCGGATCCTGCTGCTGGAGGGCGCCGGGACCGTCCTCGGGCCCTTCGACGAGAAGCTCCGGCGCTACACCCACGAGCGGCTGGAGAAGATGGGTGTCGAGATCAAGCTGAACACCCTCGCGACGGACATGGACGACTCGTCGGTGACGGTGAAGGGACCCGACGGGGCGGACACCATCCGGACCCGGACCCGCATCTGGGCCGCGGGCGTGCAGGCGTCACCGCTGGCGGCGCAGCTCGCCGCCCACGCGGGGCTGGAGACGGACCGGGCCGGCCGGATCCCGGTGAACCCGGACTGCACGCTGCCCGGGCATCCGGAGGTGTTCGCCGTCGGGGACATGGTGTCGCTGAACAAGCTCCCGGGCGTCGCCCAGCCGGCGATGCAGGAGGGCAAGTACGTCGGCAAGGTGATCAAGGCCCGGCTGGCCGGCGACGAGCGCGTCGAGCCCTTCGAGTACTTCGACAAGGGAAGCATGGCGACGATCGGCCACCGCTCGGCGGTCGCGGACGCGTTCGGCATGAAGTTCACCGGGGTGATCGGCTACACGATGTGGGGCTTCATCCACGTCCTCTACCTGATCGGCTGGGGCAACCGCCTCGGTACGCTCTACACCTGGGCCCGCGCGCTCACGTTCTCGAACAACCGCGGCCACCGCATCATCACGTTCCGGCAGGCCGCCGAACCGCCGCCGGACGAGGACTGCCGTCCAGCGGAAACCGCCGCCCGGCCCGTTGACCTGCGCCAACCGCAGGCGATGCACTTCCCCCACAGCCCGCAGCACGATCCCGGGCTCCGCCGTCAGGAGGGCACGTGAGCGACCAGATCATCGAGCCGCCCGGCTCGGGAGAGCCGACAGCGCACGCCAAGACGCCGAAGAAGGCCGCGGCGAGCGGCTGGATCGGCAGCGCGCTGGAGTACTACGACTTCTTCATCTACGCCCAGGCAGCCGCACTGGTCTTCCCCCTCATCTTCTTCCCGTCGAACAACCCGCAGGTCGCCATCGTGGCGTCGTTCGCGACGTTCGGCGTCGGCTACGTCGCGCGCCCCATCGGCGCCTTCGTGCTGGGGCACTGGGGGGACACGCACGGTCGCAAGAACGTGCTGGTGCTGTGCATGCTGCTGATGGGCGCCTCGACGTTCCTCGTCGCGCTGCTGCCCACCTACGCGGTGGCCGGGGTGTGGGCGCCGATCCTGCTCGTGGCGCTGCGGCTGATCCAGGGTTTCGCGGTCGGCGGGGAGATCTCCGGGGCGAGCGCGATGATCCTCGAGCACGCGCCGTTCGGACGGCGCGGCTACTTCGGCAGCTTCACGCTGCAGGGCGTGCAGGCCGGCCAGATCATCGCTGCCGCGGTGTTCCTCCCACTGTCCGCCGTCATGTCGACCGACGCGTTCACCACCTGGGGCTGGCGGATCCCGTTCCTGCTCAGCGCGCTGGTCGTCGTGGCGGGCTACGTCATCCGGCGCCGGGTCGACGAGACCCCGGCGTTCCAGGAGGAGGCCGAGCACGGGGAGATCCCGGCGGCCCCGATCGTCCAGGCCGTGAAGGAGAACGGCATCGACATGGTGCGCGTGGCCTGCATGGCCCTGATGAACGCCATCCCGACGGCGGTGACCGTCTTCGGCGCCACCTTCGCGACCAACGCGGGCTACGGCGTCGGGCTGACGTCCACGAACTACCTCTGGATCTCGGTGGCCGGCAACGTGGTCGCCGTGCTCCTGATCCCGTTCGTGGGCAACCTGTCGGACAAGATCGGGCGCCGGCCGGTCTTCATCGTCGGCTGCCTCGGGTCGGGTGCGCTCGGCTACGCCTACCTGTACTACGTCGCCCAGGCGAACTTCGCCATGGCGTTCCTGTTCGCGATCCTGATGTGGGGCATCGTCTACCAGGGCTACAACGCCGTGTTCCCGGCGTTCTACCAGGAGCTCTTCCCGACCAAGACCCGGGTGACCGCGTTCGCCGTGTCGCAGAACATCGGCACGCTGATCACCGCGTTCCTGCCGACGATCTACGCCGCCCTCGTCGGACCCACGCCGAGCGCGTGCGTCGTGGACAAGAAGTTCGCCCCGGACGTCGTCCTGCCCTCCGGCGAGACCTGCCGGGCGGCGGCCGACGCGATCGAGACCGACGTCGTCTGGACCGTCGGGAGCATCACGTTCGGGCTGGCGATCATCGCGGCGATCGCGTGCTTCACCGCCCGGGAGACCTTCCGGGTGCACCTCAACGACCTCGGCAACAAGAACGCGGTCCCGGTGCCCGCCGACGAGTACACCCGGTTGCGGGCCTCGGTCTGACCTGCTCGGCGAGACCGCCCGAACGACCCGCGAAGGGAACCCGATGGCGTCCGTCCTGGTGCTCAACGGCCCCAACCTCAACCTGCTCGGCACGCGCAAGCCCGAGGTGTACGGCCGCACCACCCTGGCCGACGTCGAGGAGATGTGCCGGGAGGAGGGCGGCAAGCTCGGCCTCGAGGTCGAGTTCCGCCAGTCCAACCACGAGGGGCAGCTGGTCGACTGGGTGCACGAGTTCGGGGCCGAGGTGAAGGCGGGGCGGTCGATCGGCGCCGTCTTCAACCCCGGCGCCTTCACCCACACCTCGGCGGCGCTGCACGACGCGATCGAGGGCGCCAGCCTGCCGGTGATCGAGCTGCACATCTCCAACGTGCACGCCCGCGAGGAGTGGCGGCACCACTCCTTCATCTCCCCGGTCGCCCGCGGCATCGTCGTCGGGTTCGGCGTCCTCGGCTACGTCCTGGCCCTGCAGGGCCTGGCGCAGCTGGCCCAGGAGGGCTGAGCCGTGCAGGTCATGCTCCAACGGGTCATGAGCGGGGGGACCCTCGTGCTGGGTCTTCTCCTCGCGCTCTGGTTCGACGCGTCCGGCTCCGCCGGGGCCCAGCCGCTCGGCTGGCTCCTCGCGGGGCTGGGGGCGCTCGGCCTGGTGGCGTCCTTCCTGCTGCCCGCGCCGACGGGCAGCAGGAGGGACCACCGTTGACGGTCCGGATCGCCGTCGCGGGGGCCGGGCTGATCGGCCGGCGACACATCGAGGAGGTCGACGCGAGCAGGTCCGCCGAGCTGGCGTCGATCGTCGATCCCGGGCCCGCGGGGCCCGAGCTGGCGAGCAAGTACGACGTCGCGCTGTACGGCTCGCTCACGGAGATGTTCGCCGCGGACCGGCCGGACGGGGTCATCCTCGCGACGCCGAACCGGCTACACGTCGACGGCGGGCTGGAATGTGTCGCGGCGGGCGTGCCGGTGATCGTCGAGAAACCGGTCGGGGACTCCGTCGAGGGGGCCACCCGGCTCGTCGAGGCCGGGGTGGCGGCGGGGGTGCCCGTGCTGACCGGCCACCATCGGCAGCACAGCCCGATCATGCGGAAGGCGCGCGAGATCGTCGCGAGCGGGGTGCTCGGCCGGATCGTCGCCGTCACCGGGACCGCGATGTTCTACAAACCGGACGACTACTTCGACGTCGGCGGCGGATGGCGCCGCGAGCCCGGCGGCGGGCCGATCCTGCTCAACCTCATCCACGAGGTGAACAACCTGCAGTCCCTCGTCGGGGACGTCGTCCGCGTGCAGGCGGTGACGTCGAACGCGACCCGCGGGTTCCCGGTCGAGGACACGGCCGCGATGATCTTCACCTTCGCCGGCGGCGCGCTGGGCACCTTCCTGCTGTCGGACACCGCAGGCTCGGCCCGGAGCTGGGAACAGACGTCGCAGGAGAACACGGACTACCCGACCTACCCAGACGAGGACGCCTACCACATCGCCGGGACGGACGGCTCGCTGTCGATCCCGACGATGCGGTTGCGGACGTTCCCGGGGAAGCGCAGCTGGTACGAGCCGTACGAGGACTCCGTCGTCGAGGTGGAGCGCAGCGACCCGCTGGCGAACCAGGTCGCGCACTTCGCCGCGGTCATCCGGGGCGAGGCCGAGCCGATCGTCAGCGGCCGGGACGGCCTCACGACGCTGCGAGTGGTGGACGCGGTCCTGCAGGCGGCGCAGACCGGCCGGCCGACCGACGTGTAGCTGTCTCTCCCTAGGCGTGGCCGCCGAGCCCCATCGTGCGCGGGCGCAGGCGCCAGGACAGCCAGAGGACGGCGGAGTCGGCGATCTCGGCGGCACGCAGGGCCCCGAGCGCGGCGACTGTCGCAGGGGAGCCCGGTGCCGTCGCTTCGATCTCGCGGGTCATGCGCTCGCGGTCGACGGCGATCTCGACGCCGGCCCGTCCACCAGGGACGGGAGCCGGGTCAGGAGCCCGGGCGGACCCGGGGAGCGGGGCGGCGGGTGTTCCGCGGCCGGTGGGCGCGCATGAACGCGTACCAGGTCGTCGCGGGCGCGCTGACCCGGGCGTCCGGGAACTCCGCACGCGCCGCCGCGGTGACCGCCCGGCCGAGCAGCAGGGCGTCGACGGCGATCACCGCGAGGGCCGCGAGGCCGCCCAGCCACAGCTGGTGCTGCAGGTCGGACGCCGGGCCGAACGTCGTGATGAGGACCAGGCCGAACACGGGTGCGAAGAGCCCGACCAGCCGGCGCCGGGCGTCGACGAGGTCCCGGACGAGGGCGCGGACGGGGCCCCGGTCCCGCGGCTGCAGGTCCGCGTCGACCGGCCCGGCGGCCGTCGCGGCGGCCGCCGCGGTGTTCGCCGGGCCCGGCGACCGCGGGCGTTCGGGCGGGACCGGCCGCGCGGTGCGAACGGGCTTCCGGGTCCGGGACGTCCGCCGCCGGCCCGTCATCGGGTCGTCCCCGGGGAGGAGCGCCGCTGCCGGCCGGCTCGGGAGGTCCGCCGCCGCCCGCTCATCGCGGGCTCCCCGCCGAACGGAGGCGCTGCCGTCTGTGGGCCGCCATCCGGACCGGCGAGTTGGCCTCGCCGTAGCCGGCGTACCCGCCGATCCGCTGGACGACCTCGAAGAACACCCGCCCGCCCAGCACGGCGGTGTAGAAGTGCAGGAACTCGCCGTGGGCGTCGCGGTCGAACAGCACGCCCGTCTTGCGGAGGTCCGCGAGCAGGTCCGGCGGCGGGGCGAGCCGGGCGTCGAGGTCGTCGTAGTAGTTGTCGGGGACGTCCACGAGCGCTGCTCCCGCGGCCCGCACGGCCCTGGCCGCGGCCAGGACGTCCGTCGAGGCGAACGCGACGTGCTGGGGATCGCTCACCCGCGGGCCCCACTCCTCGCCCCGGCGCAGGACGGACACGCTCAGCCCGATCCGCACCGTCTGCGCCGGATCCGCGACCGTCCGGTTCCGGACCAGGCCGAACGGCGCCGCGATCTCGGAGCTGTGCTGGGTCTGCAGGCCGAGCACCGAGCGGTAGAAGAGCGCGGCCTCGTCGAAGTGGTCGTAGGGCTGGGTCAGGGCGACGTGGTCGACGTGGGTGATCGTCCCCTCCGGATCCCCCTCGCCGGTGGGCGCGAAGTCGGAGAGCCAGCTCGACGGTTCGCTCCCGCTGTGGCAGAAGAAGATCGCCGTCCCGTCCGCGGCCTCGACGGCCGGGAGGTCCGCCTCGCCCGCGCCGTGCACCCGGGGGAGCAGGGGCGCGAACAGCGCCTCGGCCCGGGCGGCGTACCCGGCGGGGTCCGCGGTCTCGACGCCGATCGCGGCCACGGCCGCGCCCGGGTCCGCGGACGTGTTCAGCAGGATCCGCGCCGCCCCGTGCCGCCACAGCTGCACGGGCTTGCTCCGGTGCTGCGCGACGTGCCCGAGGCCCAGCGCGGCGAGCGTGTCCGCGACCGCGGGAGCGGCGTCCGCGTCGACCGCGATCTCGGTGAAGGCGTTCCCGGACAGCACGGGGATCGGGGGCAGCACCGGGTCCGCGAGCACGGCGGTCGGGGCGTGGGCACGGGTGGCCTCCTGCAGGGCGAGCAGGGACCGGTGCGCGTCGACGGCGGCGCGCAGCGGATCGGCCTGCCGGAAGACGTCGTTGAACACCTCCAGCGACAGCGGCCCCCGGTAGCCGGCGGCGAGCACGTGGGTGAGGAAGTCCGGCAGGTCGAAGGCGCCCTGGCCGGGGAAGAGCCGGTGGTGGCGGCTCCACTGCAGGACGTCCATGGACAGGTAGGGGGCGTCGGCGAGCTGCAGGAAGAACAGCTTGTCGGCGGGGACGTCCCGGATCCCCGCGGGGTCGGACCCGCGGGAGAGGATGTGGAAGCTGTCGAGGCACAGGCCGAGCGCGGGATGGTCCGCCTTCCGGACGATGTCCCACGAGCGCTCGAAGGTGTTGACGAACCGGCCCCAGGCCAGCGCCTCGTAGGACACGCGCATCCCGCGCGCGGCGGCCCGTTCGGCGAGCGTCCGGAGCTGTTCGGCGGCCAGGTCGTCGTCGTCGACGGCGTCGGGGGAGACCGACGAGCAGACCAGCACGAGGTCCGTGCCCAGCTGCTCCATGACGTCGAACTTGCGCTCGGCCCGCCGCAGGTTGGTCGCCAGGACCTCGGGCGGGACGGCGTCGAAGTCCCGGAACGGCTGGTAGAGCTCGATCGCGAGGCCGAGGTCGGCGCAGCGGGAGCGCACCTCGGCGGGAGACCAGGGCGAGGCGACCAGGTCCGGCTCGAAGATCTCGACGCCGTCGAACCCGGCCTTCGCGGCCGCGGCGAGCTTGTCCTCCAGGGTGCCGGACAGGCACACGGTGGCGACGGCGGTGCGGAGCCCGGCGCGCGCCACGTCGCCCGGGCGTGCCCCCTCGGGCCCCGCGAGTGCGGACTCAGCGGACACGGACCACCCCCAAGCTCGGCTGCGTGCGACCAGCCTCGCGCGGCCGCCGCGCTCGGGCACGGGGTTCCCGCCCAGCGGAGGGACTCACCACCAGCCCTTGCGCCGCGCCCAGACCAGCAGCGCGACCGACATGACCGCCATCCCGGTCAGCAGCACGGCCAGGATGCCGGCGTGCGTCTCCACGGAGACGATCACGTTCATCCCCATCACCGACGAGATCGCGGTGACGGGCAGGGTCACCGCCGCGATGACCGCCAGCCGCTCGGCCGCGATCGTCATCTTGGTGTTCGTGCGGGTCTGGTAGAACTCGATCACTCCCTGCAGGTACTCCCGCTGGCTGTCCGCCATCGCGGCGATCCGGCGGAACTGGTCCTCGACGTCGACGAGCAGCCCGTTCCCGTCGCCGAAGACCTGCAGCGTCGCCATCCGGCCGTAGACCTCCCGGCTGAGCGCGGCCATCGTGCGGACCGCGAGCAGCCCGTGCCGCACCTGGAACAGCTCCTCCAGGAACTGCTCGGGATCGCCCATGTGCCCGCCGGTGACCGTGCGTTCGAGGCGCCAGACCTCCTCGGTGAGCGCGGTCAGGTAGTCCCGCAGCCGGTTGGTCAGCGCCGTGACGATCGCGAAGGACAGCTCCGCGGGCGAGCCCGGCCGCAGCCGTCCGGACTCCAGCCTGCGCAGGACGGCGTCGGTCTCGACGAGGGCGGACGCCGGGGGCACCTCCGGGTTCGTCGGGCCGTGCACCGTCACGACGTAGCCGGGGCCGACGAACTGGTCGAGCTCCACGTAGTGCACGTGGCCGCGGGCGCCGCGCTCGGGCGCGTGCAGGACGACGAAGACGTGGTCGGCGTAGCGGTGGACCTTGGGCACCGGGTTGCGGCTCGCGCAGTCCCGCACCGCCCGGGGGTGCAGGCCGAGCTGCTCCGCCAGTACCCGTTCCGCGTCGTCGTCCCAGGCCGGCACGTCGAGCCAGACGAGGTCGGGGCCGCACAGCAGCCGGGGCAGGTCGTCGACCGGGTGCGCCCGCACGCCGTCCGCCGACACCACCCGCAGCTCCACGCGCCCACGCTCCCGTACCGCGAGGCGCCGGACGTCGGGTTCCAGCCAGCGGGATGGTCCGGGACGCGCGGCGTGGACGCGACACCATGGGCGGATGGCACAGGAACAGGAGCCTGCGCGGGGCGCCGACCAGCGGAACCCGTGGCAGATCGCCGAGCGCGCCGCGAGCGTGCTCGGGCCCGAGTCCGCACTCGTCGAGGACATGGACGCCGCCGGATTCGGCCAGGCGCTGGGAGCCGCGGTGGGGGCCGGTCTGCGGAGCCCGGCGGCGCCGGCGCGGGCGGCGCTGCGGCTGGCCACGGACCTGACCCGGATCCCGATGGTCGCGGCGACGCGCTGGTTCGGCCGCGACACCGAGGCGCCGGTCGAGGTGAACCCGAAGGACCGGCGGTTCGCCGACCCCGCCTGGACGACCAACCCGGCCTTCTTCGCCCTGCGCCAGGCCTACCTGGCGGGATGCCGGTTCTCCCGCGACGTCGTCGGGTCCGCGGAGCTGGAGCCGGACACCGCCCGCAAGGCGATGATGGCGCTGGACCTGGTGCTCGACGCCCTCGCCCCGACGAACCTGGCCGCCGCGAACCCGGCGGTGCTCAAACGGGCCTTCGACACCGCGGGGACCAGCCTCGTCGCGGGCGCCCGGAACTTCCTGGACGACGTGCGGCACAACGGCGGCCGGCCCCGCCAGGTCGACACCAGCGGCTTCGAGGTGGGCGGCAATCTCGCCGTGACGCCCGCGAAGGTCGTCTACCGCAACGACCTGATGGAGCTGCTGCAGTACGAGCCGCAGACCGAGCAGGTGCACGCCACCCCGCTGCTGTGCAGCCCGCCGTGGATCAACAAGTACTACGTCATGGACCTCGCCCCCGACCGCAGCTTCATCGAGTGGGCGGTGCAGCACGGCCGGACCGTGTTCGCGATCAGCTACAAGAACCCGACGAAGGACATGTCGGGCACCACGATGGACGACTACCTGGTGCACGGCCCGAAGACCGCCCTGGACGTCATCACGGAGATCACCGGCACCGAGAAGATCGACATCGTGGGGCTCTGCCTCGGCGGCGCGATGACGGCGATCACCGCCGCCTACCTGACCCAGGCCGGGGACGACCGGATCGGCGCGCTCACGCTGCTCAACACGATGCTGGACTACTCCGAGCCGGGTGCGCTCGGCGCGTTCACCGACGCCCGGACGGTCGACAAGCTCGAGCGGAAGATGAAGCGGGAGGGCACCCTCGAGGGCCGGACGATGGCCGGGACGTTCGACATCCTGCGGGCGAACGACCTGATCTTCAACTACGTGGTCTCGAACTGGCTCATGGGCCAGTCCCCGCCCGCCTTCGACATCCTGGCCTGGAACGCCGACAGCACCCGCATGCCGGCCGCCATGCACGCGTTCTACCTGCGGAACTTCTACGTGCAGAACAAGCTCGCCGCGGGGACGCTGGAGATCGGCGGCACCGTCGTCGACCTGGGGGTGGTCAAGTCCCCGACGTACGTGGTGAGTGCGGTCAACGACCACATCGTGCCCTGGCAGTCCGCCTACAAGACCGTGGGACTCGTCAGCGGGCCGGTGCGCTTCGTCCTCGGCAGCGGCGGGCACATCGCCGGGATCGTCAGCCCGCCCGGCCCCAAGGCCTGGCACATGGTCGCCGAGGACACGCCCGCGTCGGCCGCCGAATGGCACGCCAAGGCCGTCCGGCGGAGCGGGTCGTGGTGGGAGGACTGGGCCGTCTGGTCCGCGGAGCACTCGGGGCCGCAGGTCCGGCCGCCCGCCGTGGGGAGCGCGGCGCACCCGGTGCTCGGCCCCGGTCCGGGCGACTACGTCAGGACCTGATCGCTCCGGACGGGGTCGCCGTCCCGGGCGGTGCGCGCGTCGCCGGCGAGCTCGCGGGACAGGCTGCGCGAGGCGATCGCGAGCGCCGCCATCACCGGCTGGAGCTCCCGGCCGAGGTCCCGGACGGTCAGCTCGATCGCGGCGACGACGTCCCCGCCGGGCCCGAACACGGGCATCGCCACGGCGGAGGTCGTGGGCTCCAGCTCGAACCGGGTCACCGCGACCCGGGTGAGCCGGGTGACCCCGAGCGCCCGGCGCAGCCGCTCGGGGGAGGTGACGGTGTGCGGGGTGTAGGGGCGGAGCCCGCGCATGATGGTCAGCTCGACGGTGCTCGCCGGGGAGAAGGCCAGCAGCGCGCGGCCGAGCGCGGTCGGGTGGGCGGGCAGGGTCGCCGCCGCGGAGAAGCCCGTGACGGGCCGGTGGCCCGGCTGCTTCTCGATGTAGGCCACCTCGAGCTCGCTCAGCACCCCGAGCCGGGCCCGGCTCTTCGTGGCGGCCGAGAGGTCCTCCAGCACGCAGGGGGCGCGTTCGGCGATGCTCGGCGGGCACGCGTCGCCCGTCCCGATCATCCGTAGCGGCAGGCCCGCGCGGTAGAGCCCGTCGTCGGTCCGCTCTAGGAGGCGCCACGACGCCAACTCGGAGGTGAGCCGGTGGGCGGTCGAGATCGGCAGCCCGGCGAGGCGGGCGATCTCGGTCAACGAGTGCTCGCTCCCCTCGGTGAACGTCATGAGGATCGAGGTGATCTTGCTGGTCACGGATCTACCCGACTCGGTGGAGTTGCCGGCCACTACGTCCTCCTCGGTCATCCGCACGGGCCCCGACGTCGGCGGCCGTACCGTACGAATACGTGAGCTGACTCACAGCTCAGCGAACACGACCGTATGGCCGAAGAACCAGAGCGTCATTACGGGGACACGATCCGCAACACGAATGGACGAGTCGACCACTGGGGTTTAGGCCGGGAAAACTGGGGTCCGTCACCGGGGCGCAGCCCGACCCGGGCGGTGGAGGCTCGGGTGCGTGGAGCTCGACTGGTTGGAGACGTTCCTGGCGGTCGTGGACCGTGGGGGGTTCACGGCTGCGTCGGAGCAGGTCCACCGGTCGCAGTCGCGGGTCAGCGCGCACATCGCTGCGCTGGAACGGGACCTGGGCGTGCAGCTCATCGACCGTACCCGGCGACCGGCGACGCTGACCGCCGCCGGCGAGGTCTTCGTGCGGTACGCCCGGGACCTGGTCGCCCGGGTGGGGTCCGCGCGGACGGCAGTCGGTGCGCTGCGCTGGATGGACGCCGAGGCGCTCCGCGTCCTCACGACGCCGTGCATCGGGTCGGCGGTCTTCCCGGCGGTGCTGGGCGAGCTGGTCCAGCGCTTCCCGGGGGTGCGGCTCGCGCTGACCCAGCGCTCGGGGCCGCCCGACGAGAACGTGCCGCTGCCCGACGGGTACGTGCTCGCGGTGCTCCCCAAGGTGGACGGTCCGCTGCCCCCCGGGGTGCACGAACGGATGCTCTGGCGGGAGCGCATGCGGATCGTCGTCCGCCCCGACCACGAGCTGGCTCGGCACGACGGTGGGGTCCGTGCCGAGGAGCTCGTCCGGTATCCGCTGGTCGTGTGCGGCGCGGCGTCCGAGGCGGTCCCGGAGGCGGTCGCGATGCTGGCGGAGCGGGGCCTCGCCGCCCAGCCGCGCGCGGCCGTCGACACCCCGCTCACCGTGCTCGCGCTGGTCCGCGCCGGGGCCGGGGTCGGGATGCTGAACGGCGTCGCGCTGGAGACCGCCGACACCGACGGCCTCGTCGTACTGGACACCGACGACCCCGGGATGGCCCGGGAGGTCGCCGCGTACTGGCACGACGGCGTGGTCACCGGCGGCGCGGCCATGGAGCTGCACCGCATCGTCCTCGACGCCGAGGCCCCGCCCGGGTCCGAACCGCTGTCTGCGCCGGAGGCGCCGGATCCCAGGGCCGACGGCGCTCACAACGGACGGATCGCGCCCCCACGGCGGTAGGGTTCCCCTTCCCGGGGCGCCGCGGCCCCGCAGCGGTCGGGGAGGTGCCGGTGGTCCCCTTCGTCGGGCGTCGCGCCGAGCTCGCCGCGCTGTGCGCGCGGCTCGCCGAGGTCGGGAACCGCATCCCGCACGTCGTACAGATCGAGGGACCCGCCGGGATCGGCAAGACGGCCCTGATCGAGACCTTCCTCGCCGATCCGGGTACGGGCCCGCACCCGGTCGTGCTCCGGTCCAGCGGCGAGGAGACCGAGACGCTGCTGCCCTACGGCGTGATCGAGCAGCTCGCGCGCTCCGCGGGGCGCGCCGGCAGGGACCTGCGGGACGCGGTCAGGCCCACCCTCGGCGACGGCGAGCCGGGGCCGCTGGAGGACGCGATCTCGGTGGGCACCCGGCTGCTCGCGCTGCTGGACCGGCTCGAGCCCGGGCGCCCGGTCGTCCTGGTCGTCGACGACGCGCAGTGGGCCGACGCGCCGTCGCTGCAGGCCCTCATCTTCGCCCTCCGCAGGCTCGTCGCGGACCCCGTGCTCGCCGTCGTCGCGGTCCGGGACGACGGGGCCGACCTGCTCCCGGCGAGCCTGCGCCGCCTCGTCACCGGCCACCGCGGCAGCGAGCTCCGCCTGCGCGGCCTCGGCGAGGACGACCTGCGCAGCCTCGCCGCCGGGCTCGGGATCGACCGCTTCCCGGTCAGCGCGGTCCGCCGGCTGCGGCACGGCACGCAGGGCAACCCGCTGCACGCGACGGCGGTGCTGGAGGAGTTCCCGCCGGGGGAGTGGGGCGCCGGGCAGCAGCCGCTGCCGTCCCCGCGCTCGTTCCGGCTGCTCGTGCGGGACCGGTACGCCGCCTGCGCGCCCGCGACGCGGCGGCTGCTGGACGCCGCTGCGGTCCTCGGCCTGCACTGCCCGCTCCCGCTGGCCGCGGCGCTCGCCGAGGTCCCGGAGCCGCTCGTCGCGGTCGACGACGCCGGCGTGCACGGACTGCTGTCCGCCTCCGGGGCCCGACAGCCGTGGATGCTGGCGTTTCCCCATCCCCTCGTGCGCTCGGCGATCTACGACGCGCTCGGGGCGGCCCCGCGCAGCGCGCTGCACCTGCGGGCGGCCGAGCTCGTCGCCGCGGCCGGCCCGTCGGACGGCGGGGGGGCCGGGGCCGAGGGCGAGCAGATCGATCCGGCGTCCGTGGTCCTGCGGCACCGGGTGAGCGCCGCCGTCGAGCCGGACGCGAGGCTCGCCGCGGACCTGGAGAGGTTCGCGGACCGGGAGGCCAGGCGGCAGTCGTGGCCGAGCGCCGTGGCCCACCTCGTCGAGGCGTCCCGGCTCAGCCCGGACCGGCGGGGGGACGGGCAGACCCGGTTGCTGCGGGCGGTGAACTGGTTGCTGCAGAACGGGGACGCGGCAGGGGCCGCGGCGTTCGCGGACGAGGTGGCCGGGTTCGAGCCGGGCCCGTTGCGGGACAGCGTGCTCGGCTCGCTGGCCATGGCCACCGGGGACCCGGCGACCGCGGAGTCGCTGCTCGCGAGCGCCTGGAAGGCGTGTTCGGAGGACACGGACCCGGAGACGGCGGCGACGATCGCCTTCCAGAACGCCGTGCACCGCTACGGGCGGCTCGACGGGCCCGGCTCGGCCCTCTGGTGCGAGCGGGCGCTCGCGCTGACCGGCCCGGACACGACGACGCGCTGGGCGGCCCAGACCTATCTCGCCCACGGGCTCGGCTACAGCGGGCGGGCCGCCGAGTCCTTCGCCGCGGTGGCGGGGGCCGAGGAGCGCCCGGGTGATCCGCCGTTCGCCTGGCTGGAGCCGCGCTCCGCCCGCGGGCTGCTCCGGCTGGTCGACGACGACCTGGACGGCGCCCGCGAGGACCTCGCGTCGGCCGCGGCGACGGCGTCGCGGCTGGGCGTGCTGAACACGGCGGCGTACGCGTTCGCCTTCCTCGCCCGGGCCGAGTACCTCGCCGGGGCCTGGGACGACGCGGTCCTGCACGCCGAACGCGCCGTCGCGATCAACGAGGAGTCCGACCTGGCGTTCACCCGCTCGATGGTGCTCGGGGTCGCCGCGCTCGTCCCGGCGGGACGCGGCGAGTGGGCTGCCGCCCAGGCGGCGATCGACGCCGCGGACGTGGGGGACTACGAGCGGTCCGTCGTCGCGATCGCGATGTCCCGGGCCCGGCTGGCCGAGGCCCGCGGGGACCGGGCCGCGGTGCTGGCCGCGCTCGACCCGGTCCGCCGGTTCCCGGACCGGGCCGGCGCGAACGAGCCCGGCTTCTGGGCCTGGGTGGACCTCTACGCGGAGGCGCTGGCCGGGGTCGGCCGGCACGACGAGGCCGACGAGATGCTGCGCCCGCACGAGACGCGCGCGGCGGAGCGCGGGCGGCTGTCGTCGATCGCCCGGCTGGCCCGGGCCCGGGGCCGGGTCGAGGCCGCGGCCGGCCGCCCGGACCGGGCCGCCGCGGCGTTCGCGCAGGCCCTCGACGCCGTGGACCGGGTGCCGTTCCCGTTCGACCGGGCCCGCACCCGGCTCGCCGCGGGCGCCTTCCACCGGCGGGCCGGGCGCCGGCGCAGGGCCGTGGACCTGCTCGTCGAGGCGCAGGAGGGGTTCGCCGCCCTCGGTGCCGAGCCCTACGTCGAGCGCTGCGACAAGGAGCTCGCCGCATCCGGGCTGGACCCGGCGGCCCGCCGCAACCGGGACCGGGCCGGGCTGACCTCCCAGGAGCTGGTGGTCGCCCGGCTGGCCGCGGCGGGCCGCAGCAACCGGGACCTCGCGGCCGAGCTGGTGGTGAGCGTCAAGACGGTCGAGTACCACCTCCGCAACGCCTTCCAGAAGCTGGGCGTCACGTCGCGACGCCAGCTCGCGGGACGCCTCGACGAGCTCGGCGACGGCTGAGCGACGGGACCGGGCGTTCCCACTGCACGGAAGCAGCCGGACGTCCCGTTGCCCGGCCCCGCCGTCCCGGCGACGCTGCGGAGGTGCAACCCGCCCTCGTACAGCAGGACCTCGCCGACGAGCTCTGGACCGCCGACCGGACCGCCGTGCCCGTGGCGCCGCTGACCGACCGGCATCCCGACCTCGACATCACCGACGCGTACGCGATCCAGACGCTCAACATCGACCGCCGGGTCAAGGAGGGCCAGCGGATCATCGGCCGCAAGGTGGGCCTGACCTCGAGGCCGATGCAGGAGATGCTCGGCGTCGACGAGCCGGACTTCGGCGTGCTGACCGACGAGATGATCGTCGAGGACGGGGACCTGATCGATCTCGGGCGGCTCGTGCAGCCCCGGGTCGAGGCGGAGCTCGCGTTCGTCATGGCCGAGGACCTCGTCGGCCCCGGCGTCACCAGCGCCCGGGCGCTCGCCGCGATCGAGGGCGCCCTGCCGTCCGTCGAGATCGTCGACAGCCGGGTGGCGGACTGGAAGATCAAGCTGGTGGACACGGTGGCGGACAACGCGTCGTCCGGGCTGCTGGTGCTCGGCGGCCGGATGCGTCCGGTCGCGGAGCTGGACCTGCGGCTGCTCGGCGTGGTCGTCTCCCGGCACGGTCAGCTGCTGGACACCGGAGCCGGCGCCGCCGCGCTCGGCAACCCCGCCCGCTGCGTCGCCTGGTTGGCCAACAAGCTCGGCAGCCTCGGATCCGGGCTGAAGGCGGGCGACGTCGTCCTGCCCGGGGCGGTGCACAAGATGGTGCCGGTGCAGCCGGGCGACGTCTTCCGTGCGGAGTTCGCGCACCTCGGGGCGGTCACCGTCCGTTTCTCGACCGGATCCGCCCAGCCCGGAGGCACGGCATGAGCATCACCGCCCAGGAGATCGCGGACGTCCTGATCACCTCCGAGCGGGAACGCAAGGGGATCGCGCAGTTCAGCGAGGACCACCCGGACATCCCGGTGGAGACGGCCTACGCCGCGCAGAAGGCGTTCGTGCAGTCCAAGCTCGACGCCGGGGAGACCTTCGTCGGCTGGAAACTCGGGCTCACCAGCCGCAACAAGCAGCAGGCCATGGGCCTCGACGCCCCGCTCTACGGGCGCGTCACGAGCGGCATGCTCTCCAGCTACGGCGAGCCGGTCCGGCTCGACCGGTTCATCCACCCGCGCGTCGAGTGCGAGATCGCGTTCCTGCTGGCCCGCGACGTCGAGGCGCCCGCGACCATCACGTCCGTCCTCGCCGCCACCGAGGTGGTCTTCGCCGCCGTCGACGTGCTGGACTCCCGGTACGAGAGCTTCAAGTTCACGCTCTCCGACGTCGTCGCGGACAACGCCAGCGCCGGCGCGTTCTACCTCGGGCCGATCGCGCGGCGGCCCGACGAGCTCGAGGACCTCCGGCTGCTCGGCGCGGTCGTGCGGGTCGACGGCGACGTGGCGATGACTGCGGCGGGTGCGGCCGTGATGGGGCACCCGGCGGCGTCGGTCGCCTGGCTGGCCAACCAGCTCCGGGCGGAGGGGGAGAAGCTGCGGGCCGGGCAGATCGTCTTCTCGGGCGGCGTGACCGCGCCAGTCCCCGTCGTCGTGGACCGCAGCGTCACCTTCGAGTTCGACCAGCTGGGCGCGATCGAGATCCACGGCGCCTGACGTGCCCACCTCGACGGCGGTCGTCCCCACCGACGCGGCGGCGCGCTACGCCAAGCAGCTCCTCGCCCACCTCGGCCGGAAGAACACCGTCGAGCCGGTGGAGGGCGAGCCCGACGGCGGGCGCCTGGTGTTCGCCTACGGCACCGGGACGGTCCGGCCCACCGCCGACGGCCTCGTGCTCGACGCGGCGGCGGACGACGCCGAGGGGCTGGCCCACGTCGAGGACGTGCTCGCCCGCCACCTCGAACGTTTCGGCGCGCGGCGCGAGCTCGTCGTGAGATGGCAGCGGCCGACCGGTCACCCCGACTCCGGCGAGTAGGAGCGGCAGTGCAGGTCATCCACACCGACGACGCGCCGTCGCACACGGGACCGGTGCCCCAGGCCGTCGAGGCCGGCGGCTGGATCTACGTGTCGGCCCTGTTCGGCGCCGATCCCGGGGCCGGCCACGCGATCCCCGGGGACGCGCGGGCCGAGGCCGAGCAGGTGTTCCGGAACCTCGAGGCCATCCTGCGGGCCGGTGGCGCGGAGCTCACCGACGTGGTGCGGGTCGGCATCGTCATGCGGGACCTGCAGGCGGACCGGCCGGTGTTCAACCAGGTGTGGGCGGAGCGCTTCGGCGACCACCGCCCGGCCCGGTCCGCGATCGAGTCGCCGGCGTTCGGGCGGCCGGGGGAGAAGGCCCGCTTCATGATCGAGGCGACGGCCCACCGTGGCTGAACGGGCTCCGGACCCCGAGTTCGTCGCGAGCTTCTTCACCCTCACGGGGGCGGGCTTCGGTGAGCCGCCGCGGCACGGCTTCGCCGCGCGCTGTGAGGCGGCCGCCGCGGCCGGGTTCACCGGGATCGGGCTGCACGTCGACGACCTCGCCCGGACCGTGGCCGGCGGGCTCGACGTCGACGACATGCGCGACGTGCTCGCGGCCGCGGGACTGCGGGTCGTGGAGATCGAGTTCCTCGCCGGCTGGGCCCTCGACGACGAGGGGCCCGGAGGGGAGGGGGTCGCCGCCGTCGCGGAGGCGTTCGGCGGGCGGCACGTCAGCGCGGGGGAGTTCCGCGGTGGCGAGCTGGACCCGGTCGCGGCGGCGAAGCGCCTGGCCGAGGCCGCGGGCCGGGCCGCCGAGCGGGACCTGCTGGTGGCCGTGGAGGCCTTCCCGTGGTCGGCGATCCGGGACTACGGCACGGCCGTCGACCTGGTCCGCCGGTCCGGTGCACCCAATGCCGGGCTGCTCGTGGACGTCTGGCACTTCTTCAACGGGGGCGCCTCCCCGACCTGCTCCAGGACCTGCCCGGAGCGGGCGTGGCGGCGGTCCAGCTCAACGACGGCCCGCGGGTCCACGACGACCTCCTGGTCAACGCCCGCACCACCCGGCGGCTGCCGGGGGAGGGCGAGCTCGACGTCGTCGGGCTGGTCCAGGCGGTGGAACGGACGGGGTTCACGGGCCCCTACTGCGTCGAGGTGAACACCCCGGAGTTCCGGGCGCTGCCGCTCGAGGAGGCGGCCGAGCGGGCGTTCACGACGTCCGCGGAGATCGTCCGGAAGGCACGGAGCAGCTGATGCGCGACGAGGTGGAGCTGCGCGACGGGTCCCGGCTGGTGGTGCGCCCGATCCGCCCCGTCGACGCGCCGGGCCTGGTCGCCCTGCACTCCCGGCTCTCCGCGGACACGATCTACCGGCGCTACTTCGGTGCCCGCCCCCACCTGGCGCCGGCCGTGGTGCACCGGTTCACGAACGTCGACGAGGAGTGGCGCTTCGCCCTCGTCGCCCTGCGGGACGGCGGTGACCTGGTGGCGGTGGTGCGCTACGAGGGGGAGCGCGGCTCGTCGTCCGCCGAGCTCGCGGTCGTCGTCGACGACGCCCTGCAGCACTGCGGGATCGGGCGGCTGCTCGTCGAGCGGATCGTCGACGTCGCCCGGGAACGCGGCCTGGAGTACCTGGTCGCGGACGTGCTGAGCGGCAACTCGCCGATGCTGCGGCTGCTGCGCGCCACCGGGCTGCCGGCGAGGACGACGAGCGACGGCGCGACGGTGACCGTCACCGTCGACCTGCGCGGGCACGCGCCTGCCGAGGCCCGCGCCGCGCGGGCCCGCGACCACGTGGAAGCGGCCCTGCAGGCGTCGACCTGACCGAGGGTCCTCAGAGCGTGTTTGAGAAGGATCAGCGTGTCCGCGTGACCTCGTCCGCAGTCTGATCAACTCTGGGTGGGTGGAACGACGCACGCGGTACCCCTCAGACGCCAGCGATGAGCAGTGGGCGCTGATCGAGCCGCTGCTGCCGGAGGCGAAGACCGGAGGCCGGCCGGAGAAGCATCCCCGCCGCGCGCTGGTGGACGCGATCCTCTACGTGGTGCGCACCGGGTGCGCGTGGCGGCAGCTGCCGGCGGACTTCCCGCCCTGGCAGACCGTGTACTGGTACTTCAATCGCTGGGAACAGGACAAGGTCACCGAGCAGATCCTGCCGGTGGTGCGTGAACAGTTGCGGATCCAGGAAGGTCGTAACCCGCAGCCCAGCGCCGGGTTGATCGACTCCCAGACGGTGAAGGGCGTCGACACCATCGGGCGCGAGTCCCGCGGATACGACGCCGGCAAGAAGATCAACGGCCGCAAGCGGTTCATCGTCACCGATACCCTCGGGCTGCTGCTCACTGTCGTCGTCCTCAGCGCTTCGGTGCAGGACCGCGACGGCGCCAAGCCCGCCCTGCTGCAGGCCTACCTGCTCACGCCAGTGCGGTTCGTGTTCGCGGGTTCGCCGGCCGACTCCTCGACTGGGTCCAGACCCTGTTGCGCACCACGCTGTACATCGTGCGTAAGCCCGCCGACCAGCGCGGGTTTGCCGTGATCCCGCGCCGGTGGGCGGTCGAGCGCACGCTGGCCTGGCTCACCGCGCACCGCCGCCTGGTCCGTGACTACGAACGCGATCCCGCCATCTCCGAGGCCATGATCCGCTGGGCCGCGATCAACACCATCACCCGCCGGATCGCCCGCGGGGGTCCTGCCACCCGCCAGCAACGGCGGACACTCGCCGCAAGTTGCTCTGCTCAGGTGCGCTCTCGGTGGCGAGGTTCCTGTCTCTTGACGCATTCCAGTCGGAGGTTGGCGCGCTCAGGACCAGGCCGTCCGTGAACCCGGCGACGGGATCGGCGCGGGGTGGGCAACGCTCGGCAGCAGCGCCGCCGGCGCGGGCTAGAGCGTCCGCCAATCATGCCTAGCGGGTGAGGACGCTGGTCCCGGTGTCCGCCAAGGATGGGCACGCCGCCGGGTGTCCGCGCGGGCGGGAGCCCCGCTCCTACCCGAGCACCCGGACGACGTATAGCCGGCGGTGCACCGCGTGGACGCGTCGCGTTCAGGCAGGACGACCGGAGGGAGACCACAGTGGCCACGACTGGATCTGGTCCGGAGATCGTGATCGTCGGCGGTGGTTTCGCTGGGGTGACGGCGGCGCGCGAGTTGACGATGCGCGGGCGGAGTTCGGTGCTGCTCGAAGCGCGGGATCGGCTGGGCGGGCGGACCTACACGGCGGACCACGACGGGCATGCAATGGAACTCGGCGGCACCTGGGTGCACCCCTTGCAGCCGAACGTGTGGGCCGAGATCAACCGCTACGGGGTCGAGACCGAAACCTTTCCGGTGCTGGAAGGGCTCCGGCAAGCGGTCGTGTCCGACGGCCACGTGGTGGACCTGTCCGACGACGACGTCGCCCGGGCACTCGACGCGCTCGACCAGTTCTGTGCGCCCGGCACGAGCCTGTTCGCCGAGCCGTATTCGGGCGAATGGGGTCCGGACCCGCAGGGCCTCGGCGATCGATCGCTGCGCGAGCACCTGGAGACCCTGCAGGTCGCGCCGGAGCTGCGCGACTGGGTGGAGGGGATGTGCTCCTTGCTCGCGTTCGGCCCGCTCGATCAGTCCGCCGCGACCGAGTGGTTCCGGACCTACGCCTTATCCGGGTGGAGCGCAGCCCAGGCGCTGGCCGCGTTGTCGGCCACGAAGCTGGTGAAAGGCACGCGCGAGCTGGTCGACTCCATCGCGGCGCAGGCCACGCTCACCGACATCCGCCTCAACTCACCCGTGCGGCGTGTCGTCCAGAACGGCCATCAGGTGCGCGTCGAGCTCACCAATGGCGACACCGTCGACGCGCGGACCGCCTTGATCACGCTACCGATGAACGTGCTGAACAGCGTGGAGTTCGAGCCGCCCTTGTCCGAAACCAAGCGGGCCGCCTCGACCGAACGGCACGCCGGTGCCGGAATGAAGTGCTACGTGCGCGTGAAAGGCGACATCGGCAACGTGAGCGTGCTGGCCCCGGAGGCTCAGGCGGTCAACTGGGCGGTGACCTACGACCACGACGCGAACGGCTCGTGGCTGATCGCGTTCGCCGCCAACCCGAAGCAGCTGCCGATGAGCAGCTTCGACGATGTGGATGGCATGCAGGCCGCGCTGCAGCCGTTGCTGCCCGGCGTCGAGGTGGACAGCATCATCGGGTGGGACTGGAGCAATGATCCGCTCGCGCTCGGCACCTGGTGCATCTACCGGCCGGGGCAGTTGGCACAGGTGTTGCCCGACCTGCGCAGCACCGAAGGCCGGCTGTTCTTCGCCGGCGCCGACTCCGCGACCGCCTGGCGCTCCTTCATCGACGGGGCGATCGAGAGCGGCTACCGCGGCGCCCGCGACATCGACGACTATCTGTCCGCCGGCGGACAGCAGGCTCGATCCACCGCCGGCCTCGCGCAAGCGGTCGGCGATTGACCCCGATGTTCAGGGCGTGCGGGGCCGCACCACCGGCGCGCCGGGCGCCGGGTCGTCAGTCGGGAGGGCCGCAAGAGTCAGCCATCTTCATCTGGAGGGACAAATGACGAAAGCCAACAGTGTGGTGAGTTCGTCGGTGTCGGCCGAATCTTGGGAGCCGCTGGTCGAGGACGGCCGGGAGATGGGACAGGTCCATTGGCTTCTCCAGTCGGAGAACGGCCCGGTTGCGGGACTGTGGAGGGTCGGCACCGAGGAGGGCGCCGAGCTGCCCTACCGCGTCACCGGCTCCGACAGCTTCCACGTCATCGAGGGTGAGGCGGAACTGGAAACCCCTGACGGCGAGAAGATCGAGCTCACCGCTGGGGGTATCTACTCGTTCCCGGACGGGTCCACCGCCACGTGGCGGACCCGCTCGCCGTTCTTGAAGTTCTTCGTGATCGCCTGACACAGCCGGTGCGTGCGCTGCGCATCATCGATCGCGAGACGGCGCATCTCCGGCACTTGGCGGAACATCACGCTTCGTTGCGTAGCGAGCCTCATCGATGGGCCTGGGAGCGATCATGAGCATCGGAGTCGGGAAGGACTCGGAGGATGGCCCGGGCCCGTGGTGGGACTGGCGGCTGCTCGCCGTGTGGATCCTCGTCAGCGCCGCGGCCTATGTGGTGATCGTGGTCGGCGGGGTGGCGCTCGAGCTGCTCGCGTCCGACACGACCAGAGCACTCGCGGGTGAGCATCGGGTTGTTGCGGTCCTGCTCGTCGCCCTCATCGGGGCGGCGTTCCACGGGTTTGTGCTGGGTCGCTGGCAGTGGCGGATCCTTGTCACCCGGCTGCCCGGGCTGAACCGTCGCCGGTGGGTGATGGCCACGTTCGTGCCCGCCTTGGCGGTGTGGTTGCTCGCGGTCGCACCCGGGGCGGTCGACATTCTGGCCCAGGGTGGTGACACCCTCGCCGCGTTCAAGAACGGGTTCATCCAGGCGATCGTTCTCGGACCGCTGATCGGGTTGTCCCAGGCCGCGGCACTGCGCGAGGACACGACGCGCTGGATGTGGTGGTTCGCCGCCAACGTGACGACCTATCTCGTCGGAGCTGCCGCATACGAGTTCGGCCAGTGGGTGCTGGCCGGGCTCTCCCTCCCGAAGGGAATCACCCCAGCCTTCCCGCTGCTGGGATTCCTGATCCACGGGGTGTGGATGCTGTGGGTGACCGCACCCGAGGCGGCAGCCGAACGCCGCTCGCCACGGGTTCAGCAAGAGCGGCACAGGGCCACCGACCCGGGCATCCCCGACTAGCGAGAGGCCCAGTCCATCGAGGAGCCACGACATGAGCACCGCACCCATCGAGAGCATCTCCGCAGCAGAGCGCCGACGGCTCGTCACCATCGGACTGCTCCGAGCCACGGCAACCACAGTTCTAGTGATCGCGGCCTACTACCTCCTGCCACTGAACAACCTGGCCGGCATTTCGCTAGCTGTCGCCCTGGCGGTCGGACTGCTCGCGCTGACCGCCCTCGTGGCCTACCAGGTACGAGCGATCATCAGGCATCGGCACTCAGCCGTACGCGCGATCGAGGCACTCGCCGTCACCGTGCCGGTGTTCCTCCTTCTCTTCGCCGCCACGTACTTCATGATGGAGCAGGCCAACCCCGACAACTTCAACGTCGACTCGCTCACCCGGACCGACTCGCTGTACTTCACGGTCACCGTCTTCGCCACGGTCGGCTTCGGCGACATCACGGCAACCAGCCAGGCGGCCCGCGTGGTCGTCATCGCGCAGATGATCCTCGACCTGCTCGTCCTCGGCCTCGTGGTCAAGGTATTCCTCAGCGCCGTCGAGATCGGCCGCGGACTGCAAACGACGCGGCCGGACTCCGAACCGTCGTGAACAGCGAGACGCCGCGACCTACGGCCACGGTGCGCGGTCGATGCGCCACCGGGTCACAGTTGATCACACCGACGCAGAGCCCGCGTAGGCACGCCACACCGTCTCAAACACGCTCTCAGACGGTCGCGCCCGCCCGCGGGTGGCGGAGCATCGCGTCGACGGTCCTGCGCAGCGCGGTGGCCCTGGCGACCTGGTCCGAGTCGAGGTGGCCGGGCTCGTCCGCCCCGATGGCGATCGGGATGTGCGGCGGCAGCGTCGCGAGCAGGCCCGGGGTGGCCTCGGGCAGGTCCTCCAGGGCCGAGGCGAGGATCCGCACGTAGCCGAGGCGGTCCCCGAGCTCGACCACGGACTCCTCCAGCTCCGCGGGATCCCGGCGCGGGTCGACGTCGAGCACGATCCCGCCGCTCGTCCCGCCGACCAGCTCGAGCGCCCGCCCCACCGAGTCGATGGGCGTACCGGAGACGACGGTCAGGAGCGGCCGGAGCCGGTAGCGGCCGGCCAGCTCGGCGAGCAGCGGGAACAGCTCGGCGGGGTCCCCGGTGCCGGCCCGCGCGGTGACGAACTGCGCGCCGAGCCGGGTGCCGAGCTCGAGCACCCGCACGTACGGGTGGGCGAAGTCGACGGACCGCAGCTCCGGCCCGAGCTCGACCCGCCCGATGTCGAGCACGGTCACCCGCGACTCCAGCAGGGCGTCGACCAGTGCGGGGAGCATCGGCGAGCCGATCCCGTGGCTCCACCACTCGTGCGCCTCGGCGGTGGCCGCGACCCGGAGCCCGATGGCGTCGAGCCCGGCCCTCCTCGCGATCTCGACCAGGTCCACCGGGCTCATCGGGTGGACCGTGGACTGGTGCAGGGCGACGCGGTTCACGCCCCACAACCTAGCGGCGGTTGGCGCCGCGGCGCACCGGCGGATTCCTCTGGCCATCCCACGGGATGGTGCTAGGCTGGCCGAGCCCCACGGAGGTGAGCGATGGCCGAGGTCGACAAGAGCGAGAAGATCACGATCAACGTCGGGCTGGTGGACCTGGGCCAGATCGACCTCCTGGTCGACGAGGGGTTCTACGCCAACCGGACGGATTTCATCCGCACGGCCATCCGGCGCCAGCTGGAGAGCCGGGCGGGCGCCGTGGACGACTCGGTGTCCCGGCGGACCCTCACCCTCGGCACTCTGCACCTCGGACGCCCCGAGCTGGAGCGGCTCCGGAACGCGGGGGAGACCGTCGAGGTCAGGGTCCTCGGCCTCGCCACCGTCGCCGACGACGTCTCCCCGGAGCTCGCGCTGGCGACGATCTCCACCGTGGAGGTCCTCGGCGCCTTCCGGGCGCCACGGGCGGTCAAGGCGGCCCTGGCCGCCAGGACCGTCTAGCCCGTCCGCACCCTCCACCACCGCCCAGAACCGGCGGTCCCATCCGCGGCACCCACCCGCAGTACGGGTGCCGATCGCGCACGCCCTTCGAAGGGGTTCTCGATGGTCGACGACCGTTCCACCGGCATGTCCGAAGCACTGCGGCTGACCCGCCGCGGGCAGCTGACCGCCGCGCTCGCCGCCCTGCACCGCGCGCTGGGCGTCCCCTCCACGGGGCTCCCGGGGGCCGCCCGCTCCTGGCGCCCACACACCGCCGGGCGTCCCGGGCCCTTGCAGGCCGCGGCGCCGGCGGGCGAGCTCCGCCGGCTGGCCCACACCGAACCGGCGGGGACCCGCAGCTACGAGCTCTACGTCCCCACCGGCTACACCGGCGAGCCCCTCCCGCTGGTGGTGATGCTCCACGGGGGCAGGCAGGACGCCGCGGACTGCGCGGCGGGCACCCGGATGACCGAGCTGGCCGAGGCGCACACGTTCCTGGTGGCGTATCCGGAGCAGTCCGGCCGGGCCAACAGCGGCCGGTACTGGAACTGGTTCTCCCCGGCGGACCAGCAGGCCGGGAGCGGGGAGCCGTCGATCCTCGCAGGCATCACCCGCGCGGTCATGGCCGATCTCGCGGTGGACCCGGGCCGTGTGTTCGTGGCCGGGCTGTCCGCGGGCGGGGCGATGGCGGCGGTGATGGGCGCTACCCACCCCGAGCTCTACGCCGCCGCCGGCATCCACTCCGGCCTCGGCTACCGGGCTGCCCGGGACGTCGGATCGGCGTTCACGGCGATGCGGACGGGCGGCTCGCCGGCACCCGGCGGAACGGTGCCGCTGATCGTGTTCCACGGGGACGGGGACCGGATCGTCGCGCCGGTCAGCGCCGAGAAGATCGTCGCGGCGCGGCTGGAACCGGTGGCGGTCTCGGTGTGCGACACCACGACGGTGAGCGGCGGCGGCCGTTCGGCCACCCGGACGGTCCACCGCGACGCCGACGGCGTGGTGCTCGTGGAGTCCTGGACGGTGCACGGCGGCGGCCACGCGTGGTTCGGGGGGAGCCCCGCCGGGTCCTACACCGACCCGTCGGGGCCGGACGCGTCCTCAGCGATGCTCCGGTTCTTCGGCATCGGCTGACCGGGCCCGGCGCCGAGGACGTCCTCGCGCTCAGGCGATCGACGACTGGCCACGCCCCAGGATCACGCGGGACGAGGGCGCGGGAGCGCCCGTCCCCCGGCCGCCCGCTGTCGGCGACCGGGCGGGTGGCAGGGCTGCCTCGAGGACCTCGGTGATGTCGGCGTAGGTGCGGCAGGGGATCCGGGCCAGGCGCGAGCACGTGATGACGTCCGCACGCTCCGCCGCGGCGCAGGCGACCACCTGCCATCTCTCGGCGGGGAACTCGACTCCGACGATCGCCGCGATCAGACGGTCGCGCACCGTCGGATGCCGTGGAACAGTCGCCATGGTCCGTGACCCTCTCCCTGAGTCCGCCCGTCGGAGGGAAATCCGGCCGCACCCGTCGGCCACCGTTCAATGAAAGCGCTGATGGCAGGGCTGCACCACCCCCGTTCGCAGAATCAGATCTCGATGCGCGAACCCATGACGACGGTGCGGTCGACCGGGAGCCTGAAGTAGGCCGCCGGGGTGGCGGCGTTGTGGGCGAGCCCGATGAACAGCCGTTTGCGCCACGTCCGCATGCCGGGCCGGTCGCTGCGTTCGATGGTGATGTGGGAGAGGAAGTAGAAGGCCTCGGCGGGGTCGATGTCGAGCTCGTCGGACAGGCCCCGGGCCTCGGCGAGGAGTGCGGGGACGTCCTGGTCGTCCTGGAACCCGAACCGGGCGGAGAGGTGGATGATCCCGTCGTCGGTGTGCCCGAGCTGGTCGATGGCCAGCCGTTCGCCGAGCGGGACGTAGGGCACGTTCTCCGAGACCACGGAGATGATGACCACGCGCTCGTGCACGATGTGGTTGAAGTCGACGTTGGCGCGCAACGCCAGTGGCGCGGTCTGCTTGGTCGGGTGCGGGAAGACGGCCGTCCCCGGGACCCGGGAGACGCGCTCGGCGTGCAGGCGGTCGACGAACTCGGTGAGCGGCCCCTCGAGGGCGATCCGGCGGTCGGTGACGATGCGCCGTCCGTGCTGCCAGGTGGTCATGATCGTGACGATCACCGCCGCGATCATCAGGGGCAGCCAGCCGCCGTGGGTGATCTTGGTCAGGTTGGCGGCGAGGTAGACGAGTTCGACGCCACCGACGACCACGGCGGCGAGCACGAGCTTCCAGCGTGCCCAGCGCCAGGCGGTGGCGGCGTAGGTGAGGAACAGCGTCGTGGTGAGCAGCAGGGTGCCGGTGACGGCGAGGCCGTAGGCGGTGGCGAGACGCTCGGAGGACCGGAAGGTCACGACGAGGACGACCACACCGGCGAAGAGCAGCCAGTTCACGGCCGGGACGTAGATCTGGCCGCTCTCGCGGGTCGAGGTGTGCCGCACCGTCAGGTGCGGGAGCAACCCCAGCCGTACGGCCTGCCGGGAGACGGAGAACGCACCGGAGATCACCGCCTGTGAGGCGATCACCGTGGCCACGGTGGCCAGCACGACCAGCGGCAGACGCGCCCAGCTCGGCGCGAGCAGGTAGAAGGGACTGGCGACGGCGGTCGGGTCATCGAGGATCAGCGACGCCTGGCCGAGGTAGTTGACGATCAGGGCCGGGAAGACCAGCGCGAACCACGAGACGCGGATCGGCCGGGGGCCGAAGTGCCCCATGTCCGCGTAGAGGGCCTCGGCGCCGGTGATGACCAGGACCACGGCGCCCATGGCGACGAACGCCGTGTAGGGGTGGTCGACGACGAACGACACGATGTAGGTCGGAGAGAGCCCGAGCAGCACCCCCGGCCGGGCGATGACGTGCGGCAGGCCCGTCGCGACGAGGGTGAGGAACCACAGGACCATGACGGGCCCGAAGAGCCGCCCGACCCGATGGGTGCCCCAGCGTTGCGCGGTGAACAACACCGTGAGGATGGCGATGCCGAGGGGGAGGACGGCCCCGCCGAGATCGGGCCGGACGACCTCGAGGCCCTCGACGGCGGAGAGCACCGAGATGGCCGGGGTGATGAGCGAGTCGCCGTAGAACAGGGCCGCGCCCACCACACCGAGGGACAGGGCGATCGCGGCGCGTCGGGCGTTCGAGGCGGACACCCCGCAGACCAGGGCGGCGAGGGCCATGATGCCGCCCTCGCCGTCGTTGTCGGCCCGCAGCACGAACACCACGTACTTGATCGTGACGACGAGGGTCACCGACCAGAAGATCAGCGAGACGACGCCGTAGACGTCCTCCGGGGTGGGCCTGACCGTGTTGTGGTCGATCGAGAAGACGGTCTGCATCGCGTACAGCGGGCTGGTGCCGATGTCGCCGTAGACGACGCCCAACGCGCCCAGCGCGAGCCCGAACAGACCGCCGCTGTGCGCGGCGGGATGGCTCGGCGTGCGCGGCGCCGACGTCGTCGAGGCCGTGCCGGGCGCGTGCTGCTCCGGCGTCGGCGACTCGGCCTGGATGTCCTCCACTCCGCCAGTCTGCTCCGCACCGCCGTGCTCGCGCCCGGCGGCGGGTCCGTCAGCGTGCGGGCCGGCGAGGAGGATCGAGCGAGCGCGCCCGGAGGGCGAGAAGGTTCAGGGCTCCGAGCACGACGACCCCTGGCGACTCGACGACGAGGGTGGTCGGCATCGAGCCGGGTGTCGAGCTGCTCGCGGCCGGCCCACGCGCGGCACCCCACGGTTCGCCCCGCTCAGAGCGCCCCGCCCGCCACCTTCACCCGCACCCGTTCCCCGACCGCGGGCACGAGGTGTCCCGGGCAGCGCACGGTCACCCGCAGGTCCTTCCCGACGAGCACCCGGACCAGCGCGAACGGCCCGAAGAACTCGACGTCCAGGACGTCGGCCGGGGCGCCTTCGCCCCCGGCGGTGAGCGCGATCTGCTCGGGGCGGACGAACACCGTCGCCGCGCCGTTGCGGTGCCCGGCCGCGACCCGGCCCAGCAGGGTGTCCGCGCCGTCGTCCCCGTAGATCGCCGGCAGCTCGACGACGTCGCCCAGGAACGCGGCGACCCCCCGGTCCGCGGGCCTGCGGTACAGCTCGGCGGGGGCGCCCTCCTGCACGATCACCCCGTCCCGCATCACCGCCGCCCGCGCGGCCAGGGACATCGCCTCGGCCTGGTCGTGGGTGACGAGCACCGTCGTCGTCCCCGCGGCGGCCAGCGCCTCCGCGACGGCGCGCCGCGTGTCGGCGCGCAGCTCGGCGTCCAGTGCGGAGAACGGCTCGTCGAGCAGCATGAGCTCCGGCGCCGGGGCCAGGGCCCGGGCGAGTGCGACCCGCTGCTGCTGCCCGCCGGAGAGCTCGTGCGGATGCCGTCCGGCGTAGGACTCGTCGAGGCCGGTGAGCTCCAGCAGCTCGGCGACCCGGTGCCGGGCCCGGCGCTCGCGCCGCGGGAGCCCGAAGGTGATGTTCGCGGCCACGGTGAGGTGGGGGAAGAGGTTGCCCTCCTGCGTCACGTAGCCGATGCGGCGCCGCTCCGGCGGCACCGCGACGCCCGGCCCCGCCACGACCTGCGCGCCGATCGCGACGGTGCCCGCGTCCGGCCGGTCGAAGCCCGCGACGAGGCGCAGCAGCGTCGTCTTGCCGCAGCCGGACGGCCCGACGACCGCGGTCAGGGTGCCGGGCGGGACCTCGAGGTCGACGCCGTGCAGCACCGGTACCGGACCGTAGGACCGGCGCAGGCCGGTCACCTGGAGGCCGGACGTCATGTGTCCTCCCCGGCTCCGGCGGGTCAGCAGGTACGCGGCCGGCGCGGAGATCAGGATCATCAGCAGGGCGTAGGGCGCCGCGGCGCCGTAGTGGATGGATGACGACTCGCTCCAGAACTGGGTGGCCAGGGTCTGCGTGCCGATGGGGGCCAGCAGCAGGGTGGACGTGAGCTCGGTGACGACCGCGAGGAACACCAGTGCCGACCCCGCCCCGAGCCCGCGTGCGATCAGGGGGAGGGTGACGCGCGCGAGCACCGCGGCGGAGCCGACGCCGAGCGAGCGCCCGACGTCGTCGAGCTCCGGGGGGATCTGGCCGAGCGCGGTGCGCAGGCTCACCATCGCCCGGGGCATGAACAGCACCGCGTAGGCGGCCAGCAGCATCACGGTGCTCTGGTAGAGCGCGGGCAGGAACCGGATCGCGACCGTGATCAGCGCCAGCGCGACGACCATCCCCGGCAGCGAGTTGCCGATGTAGGTGCAGCGCTCGACGAGCCGGCTGACCCGGCCGCGGCGGCGGACGACCAGCCAGGCGACGGGCAGCGCGAGCGCGGACGTCACGAGCGCGCCGAGCAGCCCCAGACCGAGCGAGGTCGCGGTCGTGCGCAGCAGGTCGTCGAGCGGGAAGGCCGTCGACGTGCTGGTGACCAACCAGAAGGCGATGCAGCCGAGCGGGACGCCGAGGGCGAGCACCGCGAGCAGCGCCAGCGCGGCGATCGCCGGGAGGATCGTCGGGCCGAGCCGGTGCGGGACGGCGCGCCGCATCGCCCCGGAACCGACGCGGGCGACCCGGGCCCGGCCGGCGAGCCGCTGCTCGCCGCCCAGCAGCAGCAGGCACAGCAGCACCAGGACGCCGGCGAGCATCGTGGCCCCGGCCCCGTCGAACGTCGACTGGAACTGGTCGTAGATCGCGGTGGTGAAGGTGTCGAAGCGCAGGGACTGCAGCGCGCCGAACTCCGCGAGCAGGTGCAGGCCGACCAGGAGCGCGCCGCCGAGCAGCGCGGGCCGGAGCTGGGGGAGCACGACCCGGGCGAAGGTGTGCCAGGGCCCGTTGCCCAGCGCCCGGGACATGTCCTCGAACGCCGGGTCGGTGCCGCGCAGCACGGCCGCGACCGGCAGGTAGACCAGCGGGTAGTAGGACAGCGTCGTGACCAGGACGGCGGCGTCGAGACCCGCGAACCCCGGCGAGAGGGAGTACCAGCCGAAGCTGTTCACGAACGCGGGGACGGCGAGCGGCGCGGCCATCAGCCCGGTCCACAGCGGCCGGCCCGGAAGGTCCGTGCGCTCGACGAGCCAGGCCGCGGCGGTGCCGACGACCACGCAGGCCGTCGTCCCGAGCAGCACCAGCTCGACGGTGTTCGTCAGCAGCTCGCCGACCCGCGGTCGCCACACGAGCGCGACGACCCCGGCCGGGCCGGTGCCGACCACTCCGGCCACGACGTAGCCGAGCGGGAGCAGGGTCAGCAGCGCGACCGCGACGGCCGCGGCGAGGCGGAGCGGCGGGTACCGGAGACCGGTACCCGCCGCGGGGCCACCCCGTGCAGGGCTGGTGATCAAGGCCGGATCACAGCAGGCCGACCCGCTGCATCTCCGCGACGACCTTCGGGCCGTTGAGGGCGTTCAGGTCGACGGCCGGGGTGTCCAGCTCGGCGAGCGGCTTCAGCTTCGGGTTCGGGGCGACCCCGCCGCCGACGCTGTACTCCAGCGCGGTGCTGTCCGAGAGGATCTTCTGGCCCTCCGGACCGCTCATGAAGGCGAGGAACTGCTGGGCCTCGGCCGCGTGCTTGCTCGCCTTCAGGACGCCGCCCCCGGAGACGCTCAGGAACGCGCCCGGGTCCTGGTTGCCGAAGTACCGGAGCTGGGTCGCGGCGCTGTTGGCGCCGCCGTCGGCCTGGTCGCCGTACCAGTAGTAGTGGTAGATCACGCCGCCCGGGACCTCTCCGGCGTTGGCGGCCTTCATGATCGTGCTGTTGCCGCGGTAGATCCTCGCGTTGTCCTTGATCCCCTGCAGCCAGGCCGCACCGGCGGCGTCGCCCTGGGTGAGGTAGACGGCGCTCACGATGGCCTGGAAGTCCGCGCCGCTCGGCGAGATACCGAACTTGTCCTTCCACTCCGGCTTCGCCAGATCCATGATCGACGCCGGCAGCTGGGCGTCGGTGAGGGTGTTCGAGTTGTAGACGAAGACGGTGGAGCGCGCCGCGACACCGACCCAGTCGCCCTTGCTCGACGAGTACTGCGCCGGGACCTGGGCCTTCGTCGCCGCGTCGACCGGCGCGAACAGGTCCTTGCTCGACACCAGCGACATCGCGGGGGAGTTCTCGGTGATGAACACGTCGGCCGGGGAGGCCGCACCCTCGGCGACGATCTGGTTCGCCAGCTCGAAGTCGCTGCCGTTGCGGACCTCGACCTTCACCCCGGTCTTCGCCGTGAAGGCGTCGGCCCAGGCCTGCCCGACCTCCTCGTGCTGGGCGTTGTAGAGCACCAGCGCGGTGTCGGAGGCGGGCGCGGCGGCCGACGGCGCGGCGGTCGTGGACCCGCCGCCACCACAGGCAGCGGTGAGCGACAGCGCCGCAACGGCGGCCGCGGCGGCGATCAGGTGACGTCTGGCGGGGCGCACGAGGGCTCCTTCTTCACGGGGGGCAGGGCCGTCCGGCGCGGGTGTCGACGAGCCCGCGCCGGCTCGAAAGGAAGGTTAGGCTTCAACAAGTGAGGTTCGGCTCCCTAGTATTAGGGGGTGCTGCCCCCACCCGAGACGCCGGGCCGGATCCCGGTCCTCCTGTTGGACGACCACCGGGTGTTCACGGACCTGCTCGAGCTCAGCCTCGGCCTGCAGCCGGACCTGCACTGCGTCGCGGTCGCGCACACCGCGCGCGAGGGTCTGGCCAAGGCCGCGGCGGTGGACTTCGCGGTGGCCGTCGTCGACCTGCAGCTCCCGGACGCGGGCGGGCTGGACCTGATCCCGCGGTTGCGCGAGCTGCGCCCGCACGCCCGGATCGTGGTGCTCACCGCGCACCCCCGCGCGGACCTGGCCGACCGCGCCCTGGCCGCGGGCGCGGTCGCGTTCCTGGGCAAGGACGCGGCGCTGGCCACGATCCTCGCCGCCCTGCGGAGCGCCGACGCCGCGCGCCCCGTCGTCGAGGCGGAGGCGTGCCGGCCCGCGCCGCGGATCGGCCTGACCCACCGCGAGTACGACGTGCTGCGCCAGCTCGGGCAGGGCCTGGACGCCAGCCGGATCGCGACGACGCTGGGGATCTCGCTGCACACCACCCGGGACCACATCAAGTCCGTGATGGCGAAGCTCGGCGTGCACAGCCAGCTCGGCGCCGTCGTCTCCGCCGAACGCCTCGGCCTCATCTCGCTCGGGTCCCGGTACTAGGTGTCCGTCCACGTGGCCGGGCCGCTGCTGCGCCGGACCCTGGTCCGGCACGTGCTGCTCACCGCCGTCGTCGCGGTCGTCGTGTCCGGGCTGCTGGGCGTCGGCGTCTGGCGGTTCGCCGAGGACGACGCGCACCGGACGGCGGAGAAGGTCGCGCGCCAGCTCGCGTCCGCGGTGCTGGTCCCGCTGTCGGAGCGGGACTACGAGCGGCCCGGCGGCTTCTCCCGGGACGAGCTGGTCGCCGACCTGGCGCCGTTCCTGGGCTCGGGCATGGTCGAGCGGGTCAAGGTCTTCAGCGTCTCCGGCGACGTGGCGCGGATCGTCTTCTCCGACGAGCAGCGCGTCGAGGGGCGCAGCGGCCGGCTGGACCCGGGTCTCGCCGCACGCCTGGACCGCGGCGAGGTGGTGGTGCAGCAGGTGCCGGACGACCCCGAGCACGCCTACGAGCGGAGCCTGCCGGGAGAGCGGTTCGAGGTCTACTTCGGGTTCCGGGACGCGGGTGGCAACGACACGAGGCTCGAGGTCTACGTCCCCGTCGACGTCGGCGCCACCACCGGGCACGCCGTCACGGTGCTGGTGCCGCTGGTCCTGGCAGGCCTGCTGCTGCTCGCCCTCGCCACCGTCCCGCTGTCGATCTCGCTCGCCCGGCGGATGGAACGCGACCGCGCCGAGCAGCGGGCGGTGCGGAACTACGGGCTCGCGGCCGCTGAGCTCGCCCGCCGGGACCTCGCGCAACGGCTGCACGACGGCGTCATCCCGGACCTCGCGGGCGCGAGCCTGCTGATGGAGGCGTTCCGCGCGGAGGGCCACCGGTCCGGCGACGAGATCCCGTGGGAGCTCCTGGACCACGCCCACGAGGTGGTCGCGGACGACGTGCGCCGGCTGCGCGCGCTGCTCACCGAGCTCGTGCGACCGGGCCCGATCGCGGACGACCTGGCCGGGGCGCTGCAGGACCTGGTCGCGCAGCTGCGGAGCGGCCCCGGGGCGGAGGAGCGGGGCCCGCGGGTGTCGATCGAGGTCGGCGGGGTGGACGGGCTGCCCGAGGGCACCGCCGTCCTGGTCCACCGGGTCGCCGGGGAGCTGCTGCGCAACGCCTTCCGGCACGCCGAGGCCGAGAACGTCCGGGTGCGCGTCGCCGGCGGGCCCGGGGAGACGGTGGAGCTGACCGTCACCGACGACGGCGTGGGCCTCGACCCGGGCCGACGCCGGCGGCCCGGGCACATCGGCCTGCAGCTCGTCGAGCAGGTCGTCGGCGACGGCGGCGGCCGGACGATGCTCAAGGGCGCGCCGGGCGCGGGCACGACGGTGACGGTGGTCCTCCCACGCCGGCTGCGGGCCTGGGCGGGCGAGCCGGCCCCCGCCGGGGCGGTGTGACCGCGGCCTGGTACGGGTCGCCCGCGGGCCCGGCAGGCGGACCTCGATCGGCCGACCGCCGAGCAGGTGGCCCGCCCACCGCCCGCCACGCTGTGGCGGGCGGTGGGCGGCGAGGAGTTCCACGACATGCGGTCGCAGCTGCCGAAGGAGTTCCGGCGGTGGCTGGACGAGGCGGTTGCGGCGGCGCCCCCGGTGGAGGACGAGGACCCGCCGGCGAGGCTGTCGTCGGAGGAGTTCCTCGACCGTCTCGGCGAACGCGGCGTCGAGCGGGAGCAGGCGCCGGCGGTCGCGGAGGCCGTGACGGAGGCCCTCGCCGCGCGCATCACCGGTGCGCAGGCCGAGGCCCTGATGCCGCGCGTCCCGCGCGAGCTGCGGCACCCGCTCCGCCGTGGCATCGACCGCGGCCGGGGCGCCGGCGTGCCGATGGCCCTGATGGACTTCCTGGCCGAGATCGCCGAGCGGACCGAAGCCGACATCGGCCCCGCCCACCGGTACGCGCAGGCCGTGGTCGCCGCGCTCCACGAGGCGGTCGGCGACGAGGAGTTCTCCGACACGGTGGCCCAGCTGCCCGCCGAGTACCGCGACGCGCTGATCCCGGAGTACGCCTGAGGGGTCCGGCTCCGACCGGACCGGTAACGGGGGCCACATGGTGACGACTGTCTCCACCCCCGTGGCCAGGGGCTTTCCACTGAGGACATCCGGAGGCCGCCCGTGAGGTGACTCGCGGCCACGCACGGAGGACACGTTCGCCGGGTCCGTGTCCGCCACAGCGAGGACCACAATGTCTGCCACGACCGTGACCGCGCCCCCGACCTCACCTCCGGACCCCGCCCCCTCCCCGCCGCACGACGGCGGCCCCGCCGAAGGAGAACTCCGCGGCCGGCTCGTCCGCGGCGCCGGCTGGACCGCACTCGTCATCGCCTGCTACTTCGTCGCCGAACGGGCGGAGGTACTCGGGGTTCCCGCGCCGAGCCTGCTGACCGGGCTCGTCGCCGGGATCGCGCTCGCCCTGCCCGGCCTGGTCGGCCGTCCGTTCCCGCGGGGCACGAACCGGGCCGCCCAGGCGCTCGTGGGGGTGCTCATGGGCAGCTACCTCGACTCCCAGGTTCTGGGCGTGCTCGGCGCCGCGCTCCCGATGCTCGCCGTCACGGTGGCGACGATCGTCCTCTGCGTGGGCGCCGCGGCCGTCCTGGCCCGCTTCGGGAAGCTGGGCCTCACCGACGCGACCCTCGGCATGGTCCCGGGCGGTTCCGCGGCGGTCGTCAGCTGCGCGGACGACCTCGGTGCCGACAGCCGGATCGTCGCGTTCAGCCAGTACCTCCGCGTCGGGCTGGTGGGGCTCACTGCACCCGCTATCGCGCTGGGCTTCGCGCCGCAGGACCAGAACCCCGCCGACGACCGGCTGCAGCCCCTGCTCCCGGTCATGGGCCACCTGGTGGACTCCGCCGATCAGCCGGGGCGGCTGGTCGTCCTCGCGGCCATCTGTCTCACCGGGTTCGCCGTGGGGCGCCGGCTCGGGCTGCCGGCCCCGGTACTGCTCGGTCCGATGCTCGTGGCCGCGGTGTTCACCCTCACCGGGGCGTCCTCCGGGTTCGCGCCGGCGGGACCGCTCAAGGACGTCGTCTTCATCGTCGTCGGGCTCGAGGTCGGTCTGCGCTTCACCCGCTCGGCGGCCCGGCACGCGGCCGGGGTCTTCCCCCACCTGCTCGCGGCCACGGTGGGTGTCTGCGTTGCGTGTGCCGGGCTCGCCTGGGGCCTCGCCGCCCTGGTGGGGATCCCGTTCACCGAGGCCTACCTCGCGACGACCCCCGGGGGCATCAACGCGGTGCTGGCGACGGCGGAGTCGACCGGCACGAACGTCCCGCTCGTCTCCACGGTGCAGAGCCTGCGCCTGTTCGTCGTCGTCCTCGCCGTCCCGCTCGTCGTCCGTGCGCTGGAGGCGTCCCGGCGGCGTCGACAGGAGACCGTGGGATGAGCGTCGTGTTCGCCAGCATCGGGATGTCCCTCGACGGCTACATCGCGGGGCCGAACGCGGGCCCCGGCAACGCCCTGGGCGACGGCGGGCACCGCATCCACCAGTGGGCCCTCGACCTCGACGGGGTGGAGGAGGACCAGGGACGCGAGGACGCCGACGAGCACGTGGTCCGGGAGATCCGGCTGCGTGCGGGGGCCTACGTGATGGGACGGTGGATGTTCGACGAGGGTGGCGCCGGGCGCCCCGACCCGCCCCCGTTCCGCGCCCCGGCCTTCGTCCTGACCCACCACGCGCGGGAGCCGTGGACCCGTCGCCGAGGGGCGCCCTTCACGTTCGTCACCGGCGGCGTCACGACTGCGGTGGAGCAGGCGCGTGCCGCCGCCCGCGAGAAGGACGTGCAGGTCGTCGGGGGTGCGACCACCGTGCAGCAGTGCCTGGAGGCGGGCGTGCTCGACGAGCTGCAGATCCACCTCGCCCCCGTGCTGCTCGGCAGCGGGGTGCGCCTCTTCGACCGCATCACCGCGGGCGGCCGGCGGTTCGACACGACCCGGGTCATCGGCTCGCGCGGGGTGACCCACCTGCGCTACCGCGTCTCGGGCGCCTGACCCGGCAGCGGAGGCCGGTCGGGCGGCCGAGCAGGTCGAGGCTGCGCGGAGCCGGGGGGCCGGCCGCCGGCCGTGGAGCGCATGAGACGGTGACGGCGAGGCAGGCGCCGTCCGCCGGGAGCTCGTGGTCGCTGTTCGTGAGGGGTGCTGCGCTCTCGGTCGGCGGTTCCCGGTCGGTGACCGACGACGAGGTCGCTTGCGGCGAACAGGCGGTGCCGCCGAGCCACCGGGAGGCGAGCGGCCGAGGTCGCCGCCCCTGGTGGCGGAGAACCGCGGAGCGAAGGAGAGGTGAGGTGCATGTCCGTCCTCGACGGGATCCTGGACGGTGTCCGGGAGGACCTGGCGGAGCGTGAACGGCGGGTGCCGGCGGCCGACCTGAGGGCGCGGGTCGCAGGCATGGCGCCGGCACTGGATCCGGTTCCCGCGTTCCGCGCGCCGGGCGCGGCGATCATCGCGGAGGTGAAGCGGAAGAGCCCGAGCAAGGGCGCGCTCGCCGACATCCCGGACCCCGCATCGCTGGCCCGGGAGTACGCGGCGGGCGGGGCGTCGGCGATCAGCGTGCTGACCGAGCGGCGGCGGTTCGGCGGCTCGCTCACCGACCTGGCCGACGTGCGGGACGCCGTGGACGTCCCGGTGCTGCGCAAGGACTTCGTGGTGACGCCCTACCAGCTCTGGGAGACGCGGGCGTGGGGCGCCGACCTCGCGCTGCTGATGGTGGTGTCGTTGCCGGGCGGCCTGCTGGAGGAGCTGTACGGACTGGCCCGCGAGCTCGGCCTGACCGCCCTGGTCGAGGTGCACACCGAGGAGGAGCTCGGGCGGGCCGTCGACGTGGGGGCGGAGGTCGTCGGGATCAACGCGCGGGACCTGACGACGCTCGACGTCGACCGGTCGGTGTTCCGGCGACTGGCGCCGCAGGTGCCCGAGGGGCGGGTCCGGGTTGCGGAGTCGGGTGTCGCCGCGGCCGCCGACGTGGCGGAGTACCGCCGGTGGGGGGCCGACGTGGTGCTGGTCGGCGAGGCGCTGGTCCGCTCCGGGGCGCCGCGCTCCGCGGTCGGCGAGTTCATCGGGGCGGCCGGCTGACGCCGCGGGCCGGCACGGTCGCGGACGGACGCGGACGTCCGGGACCAGCCCGGTGGCAGGCAGGCCGGCGGTGTCGGGCGGCCCTCGACGGGTAGTCCTCGGGGGAGCCGAGCGAGCAGGAGGACGCCGTGCCGGACGACCGGGGACGCCGGTCCCGCGAGGACTACGAGAAGGGCCTGCCGGACTACCACGACCTGACGGCGGGCCTCGGTGGCGCCGCGCCCGCCCGCAGCGCCCTGACGCTGCGGGCGCTGCTGGCGGCGTTCGGCCTGGTCGTGTGCGCCGTCGGAGCCGTGCTCGCCTGGCGGGTGGGCGTCCTGTGGCTCGCGGTGGTCCTCGCCGTGGTCGCGGTGATCGCCCTCGTGGACCTGGGCTGGGTGCTGTACCGCAAGTCCCGCGGCGAGCCGGGCTGAGGACGGCGGCGGGACCGCCCTGCTCGAACCGGCTACCGGCCGATCGACAGCCCCGGCGGTAGCTGTCAGGCTTGGCGGGTCGTGAGCACTTCGAGCTCGCCGTTCCTCGTGACGGGCCGTCTTCGATTCATCGCCTCACGGGAGCCATGGCTCCGGACGGGCGGTCTGATGACCGGCCACGCTCCAGACGTCCCCGTCGTAGCCGCGGCAGAGCTGCAGGTCGGCCCGTAGAGCGGGGGAGACGCGGCCCGAGGCGAGGCCGTCACCCGTTCGCGGGCCCGGTCAGCTCGGCGATGAGCGCCTTCACGCGGGTCTCGATGTCGTCACGGATGGGCCGGATCTCGGCGGCGGTCCTGCCGGCGGGGTCGGTGAGCTCCCAGTCGAGGTAGCGCTTGCCGGGGTAGACGGGGCAGGCGTCGCCGCAGCCCATGGTGATCACGACGTCGGCCGCGCGGACGGCATCTTCGGTCAGCGGCTTGGGGAACTCCTGGGACAGGTCGAGCCCGATCTCGGCCATGACCTCGCGGACGGCGGGGTTGACGGTGTCGGCGGGTGCGGAGCCGGCGGAGCGGACGGCGACCGAACCCCGGGCGTGGTGGTGGAGCAGAGCGGCGGCCATCTGGGAGCGTCCGGCGTTGTGCACACAGACGAACAGCACCTCGGGGATGTTCTTCACGAGAAGCTCCTCGAGATCGGGCCGGCCCGGGCTCGACGTCCAGCGGCGCCGGGCGGCGAGGGAGACGTAGACCAGCGCGACGAGGACCGGGACCTCGATCAGCGGGCCGACGACCCCGGCGAGGGCCTGCCCGGAGGTGACGCCGAAGGTGGCGATCGCGACGGCGATGGCGAGCTCGAAGTTGTTGCCCGCGGCGGTGAACGCCAGCGTCGCGGACCGCTCGTAGCCCAGGCCGATCGCCTTGGCCAGGGCGAGCGAGCCGAACCACATGATCGCGAAGTAGGCCAGCAGCGGGAGGGCGATGCGGGCGACGTCCAGGGGCCGGGAGGTGATGGCGTCGCCCTGCAGCGCGAACAGGACGACGATCGTGAACAGCAGTCCGTAGAGGGCGAACGGCCCGACGCGCGGGATGAGCTTCTCCTCGTACCAGGCGCGGCCCTTGGCCTTCTCCCCGAAGTGTCGGGTGAGGTAGCCGGCGACGAGCGGGACACCCAGGAAGATCAGTACGGACCCGGCGATCTGCCAAGGAGACACGTCGAGGTCGGCCTGCGGGAGCCCGAGCCGGCCGGGCAGCACGGACAGGTAGAACCAGCCCAGGGCGGCGAACGCGATCACCTGGAACACCGAGTTGATCGCGACGAGCACGGCGGCGGCCTCGCGGTCGCCGCAGGCGAGGTCGTTCCAGATGACGACCATGGCGATGCAGCGGGCGAGACCGACGATGATCAGCCCGGTGCGGTACTCGGGCAGGGCCGGCAGCAGCAGCCAGGCCAGGGCGAACATGAGCAGCGGGCCGAAGACCCAGTTCAGGACGAGTGAGCTGATCAGCAGGCGGCGGTCGCCGGTGACGGTGCCGAGGCGGTCGTAGCGGACCTTCGCCAGCACCGGGTACATCATGATCAGCAGGCCGAGCGCGATCGGGAGCGACACTCCGTCGACTGCGATGGCGTCGAGCGCGCCGCCGAGGCCGGGGATCAGCCGCCCGGCGAGCAGCCCGACGACCATCGCGGCGATGATCCAGACCGGCAGGAAGCGATCGAGGGTGGACAGGCGCTTCGCGACCGGGGCGTCGGCGTCGGTCGTGGGGAGGGCACTCATGCGGGCAGGTCACTTCCGTCGGGTGGGCAGGTGCTGCGGAGCGGCGCGTCGCCGGGGACCAGCACGGTGGCGAGCAGGCCGATGACCTCGGGCCGGACCCGGTAGTAGACCCAGGTCGCCCGTCGCTCGCTGCGGACCAGGCCGGCGTCGCGCAGCACCTTGAGGTGGTGCGAGATCGTGGGCTGGGACAGTTCGAACGCGCCGGTCAGGTCGCACACGCACGCCTCGCCGCCTTCGTGGGCGGCGATCAGCGAGAGCAGGCGCAGCCGGACCGGGTCGCCGAGAGCCTTGAACGCCGCCGCCAGCTCGACGGCCTCGTCGGCGCTGAGGGCCTGATGGGTCGCCGCGGAGGAGATCAGCAGCGGCAGCGGAATCGACACACGTCTATGTTGACGCTCATCGATGCAGGGGCGCAAGCGGGCCCCGCGGGTGTCGGTGTCCCGCCGGCCGGCTCCCGAGCGAGATCCCGACCGGCTCGGCCGGGGCTCCGCAGCATCCGCCCTCGGCAGACGGGTCCGGGTCGTCGAACACTCCCGCACCGCCGCACACGCCGGTCTCGGGCAGCACCAGCTCGACCCGCTCCGCGGCCTCCTGGTCGCCGTCGATCGCGGCGGCGACCGAGCGGACCTGCTCGTAGCCGGTCATCGCCAGGAAGGTCGGTGCCCGGCCGTAGCTCTTCATCCCGACCAGGAACACCCCCGGCTCCGGCTGCGCCAGCTCGCGCGCGCCGTGCGGGTGAGCAGTGCCGCACGAGTGGACGTTCGGGTCGATCAGCGGCGCGAGCTCGCGAGCGGCCTGCAACGTCGGATCCAGGTCCAGGCGCACCTCCGAGAGCCAGGACAGGTCCGGGCGGAACCCGGTCAGCACGACCACCTCGTCGACGGGCCGGAGCCGGCGCCCGTCCAGGGACTCGAGCGCGAGCCGTTCCCCGACGGGCTCGACGACGGCCGTGCGGAAGCCGGTCACCGTGCTGATGCGTCCGGCCTCGACGGCGGCTGCGGCCCGCGTGCCGAGTGCCCCGCGGGCCGGGAGCTGGTCGGCGTCGCCGCCCCCGAACGTGTCGCCCACCCGGCCGCGCCGCACCAGCCAGTCCACGTGCGTCCCGGGCGCCTCCCGGGCCAGGCCCGCGAACGCGACCAGCGCGGTCAGGGCCGAGTGGCCGCTCCCGGCGACGGCGACACGCTTCCCGGCGTAGCGGGCACGCGTGGCGGGTTCGGCCAGATCGGGCACCCGATAGGCGATGCGGTCCCGCGCGGCCTTCTCCCCGATCGCGGGCAGCCCGTCCGCGCCGAGCGGGTTGGGCGAGGCCCAGGTCCCGGAGGCGTCGACCACGGCGCGGGCGGCGATCCGCTCCTCGCCCGTCGCCGTCTCGACGTGCACCGTCAGGGGCTCGGTGTCCCGCCCGGCGTCGACGACGCGGTCCCGGCCCTGTCGGGCGACGCCGACCACCCGGGCGCCGTAGCGAACCCGTCCGTCCAGCGCGTCGGCGAGGGGCTGCAGGTAGCGCTCGGCCCACTCCTGCCCGGTCGGGTAGGAGTCCGGGTCGGGGTGTCGCCAGCCGGTCAGGGCGAGCAGCTTCTCCGCCGCCGGATCGACCACCTCGGCCCACCGGGAGAACAACCGCACGGCGTGCCACTCCCGCACGTGCGCGCCGGCCCGCGCCCCGGCCTCGAGGACCAGCGCGTCCAGTCCCCGTCCGGTGAGGTGCGCCGCCGCCGCCAGGCCCACGGGCCCGGCACCGACGACCACGACCGGAAGTCCACTCGTCCCCATCAGAACCTCCACGACCAGTTTCCATCGATGCAGATCGATTCTTGCGCGGACTGTATCGACGTCGATCGATTGACGCAATCATCGGCCCGGGTCGATACTCGGCCGCATGAGCGCGAGCCCGTCCGTCCGCCCGATCCCGCTGACCGACGTGTCCGCCCCGCCACCGGCCCAGCTGGGCCCGGGGGACGCCGCGACCTACGCCGAGTGGTTCGCCTGCCTCGCCGAGCCCACCCGCGTCCGGCTCCTGCACGCGGTCGCCGTCGCCGGGCGCGCGACGACCGTGGGCGAGCTGACCGCAGAGCTCGGGATCAGCCAGTCCACCTGCTCGCACCACCTGCGGAAACTGGCCGACGTCGGCTTCGTGACGCTGCGGAGGGAGGGGACCGCCACGCTTGTGTCCGTCAACCCGGCCTGTTGCACGGGGCTGCCCCACGCGGCCGACGCCGTCATGGGCATGCTCGGCCCACGCCCCTGCTGCCCTGCGGACGTACCCGCCGACGTCACCGTCCGCGCCCTCGCGCCAGAGGACTGGCCGGCGGTGCGGCGGATCTACGCCGAGGGCATCGCCACCGGCGACGCGACCTTCGAGACCGAGGTCCCGGACCGCGGCGAGCTCGACCGCAGGTGGCTGCCCGGCCACCGCTGGGTCGCCGAGGTCGACGGCGATGTGGCCGGGTGGACGGCCCTCACCGCGACGTCCGCCCGCCCGGTCTACGCGGGCGTCGCCGAGACCTCGGTCTACGTCGGCGAGGGGCACCGCGGCAGGGGCGTCGGCAAGGCGTTGCTGCACAAGCAGGTCACCGCCGCGGACGAGGGCGGGCTCTGGACCCTGCAGACCGCGATCTTCCCCGAGAACCGGGCATCGATCGCGCTGCACCAGTCCGCCGGCTACCGCACCCTCGGTGTCCGCGAACGCATCGGACGCCACCGCGGGGTTTGGCGCGACACCGTCTTCCTCGAACGCCGCCGCGCGGCCGATCCGAGCTGAGGTCGAAGCCCGAACCCGGGCCGAAGACGTCCTCCCCGCACCGGCTCCCCTGTGAAGCTCGCCGAAACCGGCGGCGTGCACGCGACGAGCCGGCGAGGAGCCTCACGAGGCCCGGCTCCGGAAGCGACGTAGCCGCAGGCTGTTGCCCACCACGAACACCGAGCTGAACGCCATCGCCGCCCCGGCGAGCATGGGGTTCAGCAGGCCCGCGGCGGCGAGCGGCAGCGCGGCGACGTTGTACGCGAAGGCCCAGAACAGGTTGCCCTTGACGGTGCGCAGGGTGCGGCGCGCGAGCCGGAGGGCGTCGGCCGCGGCGCGCAGGTCTCCCCGGACGAGCGTGATGTCGGCGGCCTCGATGGCGACGTCGGTCCCCGTGCCCATCGCCATGCCGAGGTCCGCCCGGGCCAGGGCGGCGGCGTCGTTGACGCCGTCGCCGATCATGGCCACGACCCTCCCGCGCCGTTGCAGGTCCTCGACGACGCCGAGCTTGTCGGCGGGCAGGACGTCCGCGATGACCGTGGCCGGCCCGACGTCGATCCCGACCTCCCGGGCGACGCGCTCGGCGACGGCCCGGTTGTCCCCGGTGAGCAGGACGGGGGTCAGCCCGAGTCCGCGCAGCTGGGCGATCGCCTCGGCCGAGGTCTCCTTCACGGCGTCGGCGACCGTGAGGACGGCCTTCGCCTCGCCGTCCCAGGCGACGGCGACCGCGGTGCGGCCCTGCTCCGTCGCGACGCGGGCGGCCTCGGCGAGGTCGGCGGGCAGGCCCTGGCTCCCCCGGTCGAGCAGGGAGGGCCGCCCGACCAGCACGGCGTGCCCGTCGACCACGCCCTGGACCCCGAGCCCCTCGAGGTTCCTGAAGTCACCCACCTCGGGCAGCCGGCCCACCTCGTCGACGGCCCCGCTCGCGATAGCCGCGGCGATCGGGTGCTCCGACGCCGCCTCCACCGCCCCGGTGAGGCGCAGGGTCTCGGCCCGGTCGACCCCGTCGGCGGTGACGACCTCCTGGAGCGTCATCCGGCCGGTGGTCACGGTGCCGGTCTTGTCCAGGACGACGGTGTCGACGCGGCGGGTGGACTCGAGCACCTCCGGGCCCTTGATCAGCACGCCCATCTGGGCACCGCGCCCCGTGCCGACCAGCAGCGCGGTGGGCGTGGCCAGCCCGAGCGCGCAGGGGCACGCGACGATGAGCACGGCCACGGCGGCGGTGAAGGCCGCCGCGGCGCCGGCCCCGGTGCCGAGCCAGAAGCCGAGCGTGAGCAGCGCGAGCGCGATGACGATCGGGACGAAGATCCCCGAGATCCGGTCGGCGAGACGCTGGACCTGCGCCTTCCCGGTCTGCGCGTCCTCGACCAGCGTCGCCATCCGGGCGAGCTGGGTGTCCGAGCCGACGCGGGTGGCCCGTACCGTGAGCCGGCCGCCGACGTCGACCGTGCCGCCGACGACGGTGTCGCCGGCACCCACCTCGACCGGGACGGACTCCCCGGTGAGCATCGAGGCGTCGACCGCGGAGCTGCCGTCGACCACGACGCCGTCGGTGGCGATCTTCTCGCCGGGGCGGACGACGAACCGGTCGCCCACGGCCAGCCGGTCGACGGGGACCCGTTCCTCGTGGTCCACGCCGTCCCGGGTCCGCAGGACCGCCACGTCCTTCGCCCCAGCTTCCAACAGCGCCCGCAGCGCGGCGCCGGCCCGGCGCTTCGACCGAACCTCGAACCACCGTCCGGCCAGGATGAACGTGGTGACGCCGGCGGCGACCTCGAGGTAGATGTTCCCGGCTCCGTCGCTCCGGGCGACGGTCAGCTCGAAGGGGTGCGTCATGCCCGGGACGCCGGCCGCGCCGAGCAGCAGGGCGTAGAGCGACCACGCGAACGCCGCCAGGGTCCCCATCGAAACGAGGGTGTCCATGGTCGCCGCGCCGTGCCGCAGGTTCGTCCACGCCGCGCGATGGAAGGGCAGGGCGCCCCAGACGACCACCGGTGCGGCGAGGACCAGCGAGACCCACTGCCAGTAGGTGAACTGCAGTGCGGGCGCCATCGCCATCGCGATCACCGGCACCGACAGGACCGCGGAGACGATCAGCCGGGTGCGCAGCGGGTCGTCCGGCCCGGCTTCTCGGTCACCCGTGTCGTCCGGGCCGTTCTCATCGGCCGGGCGGGGGAGCCGGGCGGTGTAGCCGGCGGCCTCGACGGCGGCGACGAGGTCCGCGGGGTCGATCCCGGCGGGGGCGTCGACCCTGGCCTGCTCGGTGGCGTAGTTGACGGTCGCGACGACACCGTCGAGCTTGTTGAGCTTCCGCTCGACCCGGTTGGCGCAGGACGCGCAGGTCATGCCGCCGATGGACAGCTCGACCTCGCGAACCAGATCCTTCGCGCGGGTCTGCGACGTGGTGGTCATCGCGCGCCTCCCTCGTGGGTGTGGCCGTCCGCGGCCTCGGTGCCGCCGGGGCGGGTGGGGACGGTGAACTCGGCGGTGTGGACGGCGCCGCCGTGCCGGAAGTCCAGGAACAGCCGGTACCCACTGGTCGAGGGCACCTCGGCGACGAAGCGGATCCGGGGCCCTCGCCGGCTGGGCCGGGGGGTGGCGATCCGACGGGGCCGCGCCCCGGGATCAGGACCTGACGAGGCGGGCGATCGCGGCGCTCGCCTCGGCGACCTTCCGGTCTGCGACGTCGCCGCCCTCGGCGACCGCCTCGGTCACGCAGTGCTTGAGGTGCTCGTCGAGCAGGCCCAGGGCGACCGCCTCGAGGGCCTTGTTCACCGCGGAGATCTGGGTGAGGACGTCGATGCAGTACTTGTCGTCCTCGATCATCCGGGTGATCCCGCGGACCTGCCCCTCGATGCGGCGCATCCGCCGCAGGTACGCGGCCTTGTCCTCCGTGTATCCGTTCATGGGCTCCTCCGACTCGTCCGGACAGCGCCCAACATACGGTAGGGGGGTACCGTACGCAACCGGTTCGCAGATCAGGCGGCGGTCGAAGCGGGAGATCGCGTCCCGCTCTCACCTGATGAGCTGGGGTTCTGCCCATCCGCATGGACAACGGGTGCGAGGACGGGGCACGATACCCCCAGGGGGTTGTGGTGCCGCCGAAGTGGAAGAGGCGTGCGGATGGACGAGTTCGTACCCGTGCTCGTGGCGCTCGGCGTCGTCGTCGCCGCCATCCTGCTGCTCTACGGGGCGGCGCGCCTGCTGACGGTGCGGCGGACCGCGCTGGAGGTCCTGCCCTTCAGCGGCGGCCTCGCGCCGACCGAGCACGCGTTCTCCCGGTTCCACGTCCGGTGGTACCCGGTGACGATGGTCTTCCTGGCCTTCGACATGGAGATGATCTTCATGTATCCGTGGACACTGGTCGTGTCGCGGATCGGGCCCTCGGCGGTGGTCGAGATGTTCCTGTTCCTCGGGATCCTGCTGGCCGGCGTCGTCTACGCCTGGCGGGAGGGCGCGCTGCGATGGACCTGAGACGGCTGCTCCTCCGCCTCGCGTCCGCCCGGCCCCACGTCCTGCTGGTCGCGCTGCCCGGCGCCACCGAGGCTCGGCTGGCGGTGGAGGCCGAGCTCGGCCGACGGGGTTGGGCCGCCGCGGTCTCCCCGGCGGACGCCGACGTGCTCGTCGTGGCGGGGCCGCCCGCTCCGGCGATGGCAGCGGTCGTCGACCGGGTCTGGGCGCAGATGCCCGAGCCGCGGGTGCGGGTGGTCGTCGAAGCCGTTGCTCACGTGTCCGGGACGCTCGACGCGGCGGCCTCCCGGCTCGCCGACCGGGCTCCCGGCGGGCCCGTCGGCCACCCGCCCGAGGAGTGCACCGAAGCCCACGACGAAGGCGCGAGCGCGCCCGGGAACTCCGGGGGGCACGAGCACGGCGGGCCGGACCACGGGGGACACGAGCACGGGGACATGGAGATGCCCGGGGGCCTCCGCATGGCCGACCTCGGCGAGGACCGCGACGGGCTGATGCTCGACCGCCTGCACGTCGCCCTCGGGCCGGTCCTGCCGGACTGGCCGGCGGGGCTCGTCCTGCGCGTCGCGCTCCAGGGCGACGTGATCCAGGAGGCCGAGGCGGAGGTCCTCGCCCCCGGAAGCGGGCGATCGTTCTGGCGGGACGAGGACCCGCGGCACCTCGCCGGCGGACATCTCGACGCCCTCGCGCGGTTCCTCGGCGTCGCCGGCTGGGCCGATCCGGCGGCGCGGGCCCGCAGGCTCCGGGACGAACTGCTCGCCGGCGCCGAACCGGCCGCGGTGCGCGGACAGGTGCACGCGCTCACCGACCGGGTCCGCCGGTCGCGGACGCTGCGGTGGCTCGTCCGCGGGATCCCGGCGGGCGAGCGTGACGTCGCGGCCCGGCTGGCCGACCGGCTCGCCGCCCTCGACGCCGCGGTCGACGGGATCCCGTCGCCGCAACCCGGCCCGCCGCGGCCGCCCGACCTCGCCGCGCTGGCCCGCGCGGTCGTCGGGGCCGAGTTCGCGGCCGCGCGCCTCGTCGTCGCCGTCGTGGACCCGGACACCGACCTCGTGGCCGCCGAACGGGGGGCACGGCATGCCTGAGCCGATGCCCGCGCCGGCCGCGCTGCCGCTCTGGTGGGTCGTCCTCCTGCCGTTCCTGCTCGTCGCGGTGGCCGCGGCCCTGGTCGCGGCCGACGCGGGACTCACGGCCCGGGCCCGTGGCGCCCGGGCCGACGCCCTCCTGCCGGTACGGGAGGCGGGGCGGCTGCTCCTCGGGCAGCGGCGGCGGACCGTCGCCGCGGACTCCGTGCTGTGGCGGGCAGGCGGCGCGGTCCTGCCCGTCGCCGCGGTCCTGGCCGGGGTGGTGCTGCCGCTCGGGACCCGACCGGTGACCGACCTGTCCGTCGGCGTCGTCTGGTTCAACGCCATGGAGGTGCTGGCCTGGGCGGCCGTCTGGATGGTCGGCTGGGGCCCGAACAGCGCGCTCGGGCTGGTCGGCGGCTACCGGTTCGTCGCCCAGGGCCTCGCCTACGAGCTCCCGCACATGTTCGCGATCATCACCGCGGCTCTCGGCGCGGAGAGCCTGCGGCTGACCGACATCGTCGCCGCCCAGCGGGGTCTCTGGTTCGTGGTGATCATGCCGGTGGCCTTCGTCGTGTACCTGATCTCCGCCACGGCGATGGCCTTCTGGGTCCGTTCGATGCCCCGGTCGGCCGCGACGTGGCGGGCGGCGCGGCCGCCGAACTGTCCGGTGTCGACCGGCTGGTGTTCGCCGGTGGCCGGTGGCTGCTGCTGGTGGTCGCGGTGGCCCTGGCGGTGCCGCTGTTCCTCGGCGGCGGTGCCGGTCCGTGGCTGCCCGCCTGGCTGTGGGTGGCGGTGAAGACGGCGGTCCTCCTGGCGCTCGTCCTGCTCGTGCGCAGGCGGTTCCCGACGATCCGCGCCGATCGGTTCACCGAGTTCGCGTGGATCGTCCTGGTGCCACTGACGATCGTGCAGGCGCTCGCCGTCGCGCTGCTCGTCCTGAACGGGGGAGGTGCCGGATGACCGTGCTCTTCTGGATCCTGGCGGTCGGCGCCGTGGTCGCGGGGTTCGCCGTGTTCCGGCTGAACTCGATGGCGCAGGTGACCTTCGCGTTGCTCGTGTCCTTCCTCGCCGTCGCCGGGCTGGTGCTGCTCCTGGGCCTGGGCTACCTGGGCGTGGTGATCGTCCTGATGATGGTCATCGAGATGGTGATCATGGCCGTGTTCATGGTCATGTACATGATGAACCCGGCCGGACTGATGCCGATGACCATGTACCACAACAAGTCCGGGTCGATGGCGATCGCGGTCGGCACCTTCGGCGTGCTGGCCGCGGGCGTCCTGCTGACGGACTGGCCCACCCGCCGCGGCTCACCCGCGCCGGACCAGACCTTCGCGCTCGGCGAGGCACTCATGGGCAGGCAGATGCTCACGATGATGACCCTCGGGGTCACCTTGTTCGCCACGATCGTCGGCACCGTCGTGCTGGCCACGGCGCGGGGCCGGTACGACCGGTTCGGCGACGATCTCGACCGCCGCCGCGCCGACGACCCCGGCGGAGGTGGGCCGGGATGACGCTGCAGCTGTTCCTGCTCGCCGCGGCCGGCCTGTTCGCGATCGGCCTCTACGGCGCGCTGTCCCAGCAGTCGATCGTGATGCTGATGATGGGGCTGGAGCTGATGCTCAACGGTGTCGTCCTCGCGGCGGCCGCCCTCTGGTTCTTCGTCGCTCCGGACGGGACCGACGGCCCCGTGCTGATCGTCGTCGTGGTCACCGCGATGGCGATCGAGATGGCCGTCGGCTTCGCCGTCGCCACCGCGATCTACCGCGCCCGCCAGGTCGACACGACCGACGCCGCCGCGGACCTGAAGGGCTGACCCGTGCTGCTGTGGTGGCTCATCGGGGTCCCACTCGTGGGCGGGGCGCTGCTGGTGCTCGCCGGGTTCGGGGCGTGGTCCGGCCGGTTCGCCGCGCCCGCCGGCGTCCTCCTCGGTTCCGGCGTGCTGGGCCTCGCCGTCGCGGCCGCCGTCCTGCGGCCGGCCGCGAGCGCCCCGCTGCTGGCCGGGATCCCGGCGGGCCTGGCGGTCGACGGGCTGTCGTCGGTGCTCGTCGTGACGGTGGCAGTGGTGCTGCTCGCGGTGCTGGTGTTCGCGGCGGGGGAGGCGGAGCTGCGGCGCCCGCGGTTCGTCGGAACGATCCTGGTCTTCGCCGGGGCGATGCTGGTGACGGTCACCGCGACCACCCTCGCGCCGCTGCTCATGGCCTGGGAGGTCATGGGCGCCACGAGCTGGGCGCTGATTGCGTATCACCACCGCGACCTCGCGGCCGTCGGCGCGGCCCGGACCGCCTTCCTCACGACGCGGGCCGCAGACCTGGGCCTCTACCTGGCGGCGGGCGCGGCGCTGGCGGGCGGCGTGAGCACCCTGGCCCTGGCCGGGCTTCCGGCCCTCAGGGGAGCGTGGCTGCACGTGGCCGCCGCCGGGGTCGTCGTGGCGGCGCTGGGCAAGTCCGCGCAGCTGCCGTTCAGCTTCTGGCTCTCCGGCGCGATGCGGGGGCCGAGCCCGGTCTCCGCGCTGCTGCACTCCGCGACGATGGTCGCCGCCGGGGCCTACCTGCTGCTGCGGGTCGCGCCGCTGCTCGACGTGACCGGGTGGGCCGGCCCGCTGGTCGCCTGGGTCGGGGCCGCGACGGCGGTGCTGCTCGGGCTCGTCGCCGTCGCGCAGTCCGACCTGAAGCAGCTGCTGGCCGCGTCGACCTGCGCGCAGATCGGGTACACGGTGCTCGCTGCCGGCGTCGGCGGGGTCCCGCAGGGTGCACTGCAACTCGTCGCCCACGCGGCCACGAAGAGCCTGCTGTTCCTCGCGGCCGGGGCGTGGCTGGTCGCCCTGGGTACCAGGCAGCTCGACGGGCTGCGGGGCGCGGCCCGCCGGTTCCCGCTGGTCGGGGCGACGTTCACGACCGGCGCCCTGTCGCTGGCGGGAATCCCGCCGCTGTCGCTGTGGGTCGGGAAGGACGCCGTGCTCGCCGCGGTGCTGGAGCGCTCGGCGGCGTTGTACGTCGTGGGGCTGGCCGGCGCGGTCGTGGCGGCGGTGTACAGCGTGAAGGCGTTGTGGTTCGTGTGGCAGCCCGCGGAGCCGGGCGAGCCGGTGCACGAGCAGGAGCCCGCGGGCCGGGTCGCCGGGCTCATGGCCGCGCCCCTCGTGCTGCTCGCCGTACCCGCGGCGCTGACCGGGGTCGGTGCGCTGCTCGGCGGACCGGGACCCGGCGCCGTCGAGCTCGCCGCCTCGGCGGTGCTCGCCGTCGTCGCCGCGGCCGCGACGTGGGCGGTGCTGTCCCGGCGCCGGGGGGCCGGGCGGGAACCTTCCGGGCCGGCCCGCGCCGGTCGGGGATCCGGGCTCCTCGCGAGCTGGCTCGGCCTCGAGAGTCTCGCCCGGACGCTGGTCGCCCGGCCCACCGTGGCCCTGGCGTCGGCCCTCGCCCGCTTCGACGCCGACGTGCTCGACCGGGCCGTCGACGGCTCCGCGCGCGCCGTCGTCCGGCTCGCGGGACTGCTGGACCGGCGCGGCGAGCCCGCCGTCGACGGCGCCGTCGGTGCGGTCGCGGCCGGTGCCCGGACCCTGGGCCGGTGGGCGCGCCGACCCCAGACCGGCCAACTGCACCAGTACCTCGCCCAGCTCTCGATCGGCGTCGCCGCCCTGGCCGCGCTGGCCCTGTTCGTGATCGTGGTGAGGTGACCGCCCTGTGCTGTCCTTGATCGTCTTCTGGCCCGCCCTGGTGGGCGCGGTGCTGCTGTGCCTGCCGGCCCGGCTCCCGGCGCGGCTGTTCGTGGGCGCGTGGATCGCGGCCGGGATGCTCGACCTCGCCCTGGTCGTCGCGGTGTGGCTGCGGCTGCCCCCGCAGGGTTACGGGTTCGAGGAGCGGCTGCCCTGGATCCCGAGCGCGGGGATCTCCTACCACCTCGGCGTCGACGGGCTGTCCCTGCCGCTGCTCGCGCTCACCGCCGTGCTGTTCCTCGCCTGCGCCGTGTTCGCGCTGAGAGAGACCCGCCGGGTCAAGCCCTACGTGGTGCTGTTCCTGGCCCTGCAGACGGTGAGCACGGGGCTGTTCGCGGCGCTCGACCTCATCCTGTTCTTCCTCTTCTTCGACCTGTCGATCGTGCTGATGTACTTCGTGATCGCCGGGTGGGGGCACGGCGAACGGGCCCGGGCCGCGGCGCTGAAGTTCTTCCTCTACACGTTCCTCGGCTCGCTCGCGCTGCTGCTCGGCATCATCGCGCTGTTCCTCGCCGCCGTACCGCACACCTTCGACATCCCGGCCCTGACCGCCGCGAATCCGCTGGCGGGCGGAGGCCTGTACGCGGGGCTGACCCTGCTGGCGCTCGGCGTCGGCCTCGCGGTGAAGACCCCGACGGTGCCGTTCCACACCTGGCTGCCGCCCGCGCACACCGAGGCGCCGGCGACCGGTTCGGCGATCCTCGCCGGGGTCCTGCTGAAGATGGGCGCCTACGGTTTCGTGCGGATCGCGATGCCGCTGCTGCCGGCGAGCTGGCGGCAGTACGCACTGGTGGTCGTGATCGTCGGGGTCGTCTCCGTGGTGTACGGCGCGCTCGTCGCCCTGGCCCAGACCGACGTCAAACGCATGATCGCCTACACCTCGATCAACCACATGGGCTACGTGGTGCTCGGCGTGGGCGCGGCCGGTCTGGTGGCCGGGGGCGACGTGCAGGCCCGCGCCCTCGCCACGACGGGCGCCGTCACGCAGATGGTGTCGCACGGCCTGATCACCGGTGCGCTGTTCCTGCTGGCCGGGGTGCTGCACGAGCGCGGCGGGACCTACGACATGCGGGCGTACTCGGGCCTGGCCGCGCGCACCCCGCGGTTCGCCGCACTGTTCGCGGTCGCCGCGTTCGCCTCGCTCGGGCTGCCCGGGTTCTCCGGGTTCATCGCGGAGTTCCAGGTCTTCACCGGGGCGCTCGGGGCGGCCCCGGTCCCGACCGCCCTGGCCGTCACCGGCATCCTCGTCACCGCGGCGCTGTTCCTGCTGGCGCTGCAGCGGCTGTTCCTCGGTCCGCTGCGGACGCCCGACGCCCCCGGCGCGCCGCGTCCTCTCCCGGACGTCCGGGCGAGCGAGGCGCTGGCGGTCGCACCGCTGCTCGCGCTCGCGCTGGTGATCGGGGTCCTGCCGCGCGTCCTGCTCGACGTGATCGAGCCCGCCGCGCGGGGGCTCGTGGAGCTGGTGGCGCGATGACCGGCATGAACGAGAACCCGCTGGCGCTGCTCCCGGAGCTCTTCCTGCTCGGCGGCGCGGTCGCCGGCCTGCTGCTCGGGTCCTGGTCACCGCGCAGGCGCCAGGGCCTGGTCCGGTGGCTCGCGACGGCGACCGCCGTGGGCGGGCTGGTCGCCACGGCGTCCGCCCGGCAGGGCGAGACGGTGTTCGGCGGCGCCTATGCCGTCGACACGGCGACCACGGCCGCTCGCGCGATCGTTCTGGTGTCGGTACTGCTCGCGCTGTGGCTCTCGGCGGACGCGGTCGCCGGGCACCGCCGGGAGACCGAGTTCGCCGTGCTCGTCCAGCTCGGTGGCCTCGGGGCGGTCGTCATGGCCGGAGCGAACGACCTGCTGCTGCTCTTCGCCGCGTTCCTGCTGGCCGGCGTGCCGTTCTACGCGGTCGTGGGCTGGGCCGGCGACGCGCGCGCGACCGAGGCGGCGATGAAGTACTACCTGTCCGGCGCGTTCTCCGGGGTCGCGATGGTCACCGGTGTCGCCCTGGTCTACGGGGCGGGCCGGGCGACCGCCTACCCGGCCCTGCGCGAGGGGCTGGCCACCGCGCCGGCCGCGCTCGCGGCGGTCGGGCTGGTCGCCGTGCTCGCCGGACTGGCCTTCAAGGCGGGAGCGGTGCCGGCCCAGTTCTGGGTCCCCGACGTCACCGACGGCACCCCCGCGCCGGTCGCCGCCGTCGTCACCACGATCCCGAAGGTCGGTGCCCTCGTCGGCGCCTACCGGCTCCTGGACGTGGCCGTGCCCGCCGACGTCGTCGCCTGGCCCGTGCTGCTCGCGGTGCTGGCCGCGGCGTCGATGAGCCTGGGCAACCTGGCCGCGTTCTTCCAGACCTCCGTCCAGCGGCTGCTCGCGTACTCGACGATCTCGCAGGTCGGCTACCTGCTCATGGCCGTCGCGGTGGCGGGTCGCGCACCGGAGGCGCTCCCGGGCCTGCTGTTCTACCTCGCCGGCTACGCGGTGACGAACCTCGGCGCCTTCGCCGTGGTCGCCGCCCTGCCCCGGGCCCGCACCCTGGACGACATGCGGGGCCTCGCGAGGCGGGCCCCCGCGCCGGCCGGAGCACTGGTGGTGTGCCTGCTCGGGCTGATCGGGACGCCGCCGACCGCGGTGTTCCTCGGCAAGCTGACCCTGTTCACCGCCGCCGTCGACGGCGGGATGGCCTGGCTGGCCGTCGTCGCGATCGTGAACACGGTGGCCAGCGTCTTCTACTACCTGCGCTGGATCGCGCCCGCCTTCCGGGCGGGGGCCGGGGACGGCGCCGAGCAGCCGGTCGCCCGGCGGGCGACCGTGGTCGCGGTGCTCGCCGCCGCGGTGTCGGTGCTGCTCGGGATCGGGGGTGGGGCGGTGCTGCCGCTGGTCATCGGGGGCCTCGTGTCGTGACCGGCAGAGCCGGTTCCCGGCGCGGTGTCGCGCTCACCGTTCGTGGCGGGCGGACGCTGCCCCCCACCGTCCGGGCCCCCGAGGCAGCGGCTCTTGGCGTGTCGCACGCCGGGGGCCACGATGAGGCGCATGTCCGCCGCCTGGGTCCTCGACGAGGACGACGCGCTGGAGTTGCTCGCCTACCTCGTCACCGCCGCCCGTACCCAGGTCGACGAAGCCGCCGAGTACGGCCCGATGAGGCTGCTCACGGCCGCGCACCGGCTCGCCGAGAAGATCGACTCGCGGTCGCGGGACAGGACGGGCGCGCTGGTGGACGGCCCGCTCCGGACGATGCCGCTGTTGGCCGTGCCCCGGGACGACCGCGACGGCTACGTGGCGCGCCTGGACGAGGTGTGCCGCTCGGTCGCGGAGATTCTTCTCGCGCGGTACGCGTCGGCTCCGGGGACGACGGGCCCGGCGTGACCGATCCCGTGCTTGCCGCCATCCGGAGCCGTCGCGTGGTCCGGGCGATGACGGAGGAGCCGGTCGGGCGCGACACGGTCGAGGCGGTCCTCGACGCCGGCCGTTGGGCGCCCACCGCCGGGAACCGGCACCTCCAGCGGTTCGTGGCGACCGTCGATCCCGGCACGCTCCGGGTGCTGCGCATGGTGTCGCCGGGGATGATCCAGCGCCCGACGGCGGCGGTGACGATCTGCGTCGACCGGGCCTCGGCGGAGGCCTACGGATTCCGGCCGGACGCACCGGGACTGTCCGTCGACGTCGGCACCGCCGCCGCGACCATGCTGCTCGCCGCGCACGCCCTGGGTGTGGGCGCCGGCCCGGTGAGCTCGTTCAGCCGCGCCGCGGTCGGCGTGGTGCTGGCGGTGCCCGCGGGATGGGTCCCGGAGCCGATCGTGTGTCTCGGCCATCCGGAAGCGGTCCAGCCTCCGGCGCTGAACCCCCGGCGTGCGCTGGGCTGGCAGGACCTCACGACCTGGGTCCCGGCGGAGTGAGCGATCGCTCGCTCATCCTCGCCTGCACTCACGGGCGTGTACGGGGTCATCGGCAAGGCGCACCTCCGCGCGTGACCTGCCAGACGACGGCGCTCCGCCGCCGTCGCGGCGTCAGGTGGCCGGCGGCGGTTCGTCCGTCGTCGCACCCGGGCAGCTCTCGAGGTGCCGGGAGAGGGCGCGGACGAGCCCCTCGTCGCTGAACGCAATGACACGGGCCTCGGCGCACCACGGGCAGGTCCGTGTCAGTCCGGGTGCAGGTGGTGGCGTGTTCACCAGCGGCAGCCTAGGCGCGCCGACCGGGATGGAGCCCGTTGTCCGGGCGAGCGTCACACCGTGGCGTCCGTGACGTGACATGGCGGCCGGCCGGTTGCAGCGGACCGTGGGCGGGCCCGGCCGACTGGGCGTCCCCTCCGAATCCGCTGGTCCGACCGTGTTGTCCGCCGGACGGGCGGCGTGTGCCGGGTGGCCAAACTTCAGGCGGTTCGGTTCATTCCGCGAGTTCCCCGCGATGTGTGGGTACCGACACTGCCCGCGATGCGCTCGCCAAGCGGGACGCTGCCTTCGCCGAGGCCGCGGACACGGGGCGCTCACCAGGCCGCCGCCTATCGCGCGGCCGAGGTGCAGGACGCCGCCGGTGCCGCCGCCGCGCATGCGGTCGAGGCGGTGGACCGGGCCGTGGCCGCCGAGCGCGCCTGCGACGGGGCCTCGCAGGACGTCGCCAGCGGCAGGTCTCGGACGAGGCGACTCGCCGCGATCCAGCTGTCGTTGACCGGCCGCCGAGTTCGGCCGCGGAGCTGTGCGGAGGCCTGGAGTTCCCCGGCGCCTCCTGCGGCCGAAGTCAACGGCCTCGCGAGGTAGCTCTGGCTTCGCCTCGCGGGTACCTCTGACTTTGCGTCGCGGGCGACTCTGGTGTCCGGTCCTGCGCCGGGGCGCTGCTATTCCTCGCTCATGGCGACGGGGAGGGTGTCGGGCACGCTGAGGGCGGGCTTGGGCTGGCCATGGAAGACGAAGTGGGCCTTGTCCTGCGCGGTGCGGGTGGTGTCGGTGGGGTCGAAGCCTTGGGTGTCGATGATGACGATCTGGCCGGGCGCGATCTCGCCGAACAGGAGCTTCTCCGAGAGCCGGTCCTCGATCTCGCGCTGGATCGTGCGGCGCAGCGGCCGCGCGCCGAGCACCAGGTCGAAGCCCCGGCGGGCGAGCAGCGTGCGCGCGTTCGGCATGAGCTCGATCGCCATGTCCTTGGTCCGCAGCGCCGCCTCGACCCGAGCGATCATCAGATCCACCATGGAGACGATCTGCGGCTCGGTCAGCGGGTGGAACACGACGATGTCGTCGATGCGGTTCAAGAACTCCGGCCTGAAGTGCTTCTTCAGCTCGTCGTTGACCTTCGTCTTCATCCGCTCGTAGTTCGACGCCTCGTCGTTGCTCTGCGCGAAGCCGAGCCCGACCGCCTTCGAGATGTCCTGGGTACCCAGGTTCGAGGTGAAGATCAGCACGGTGTTCTTGAAGTCGACCGTGCGACCCTGGCCGTCGGTGAGACGGCCGTCCTCGAGGACCTGCAGGAGCGTGTTGTAGATCTCCTGGTGGGCCTTCTCGATCTCGTCGAACAGCACGACCGAGAACGGCTTGCGCCGCACCTTCTCGGTGAGCTGGCCGCCCTCCTCGTAGCCCACGTACCCGGGAGGGGCACCGAAGAGCCGCGAGGCGGTGTAGCGGTCCTGGAACTCGCCCATGTCGATCTGGATGAGCGCGTCGTCCTCGCCGAACAGGAAGTTCGCCAGCGCCTTCGAGAGCTCGGTCTTACCGACACCGGACGGGCCGGCGAAGATGAACGAGCCGGAGGGGCGCTTCGGGTCCTTCAGCCCGGCACGGGTCCGGCGGATCGCCTTGGCGACCGACTTGACGGCCTCGCCCTGGCCGATGATCCGCTTGTGGACTTCGTCCTCCATGCGGAGCAGACGAGTGGTCTCGGCCTCGGTCAGCTTGAAGACCGGGATGCCGGTCCAGTTGCCCAGGACCTCGGCGATCTGCTCGTCGTCGACCTCGGCCACGACGTCCAGGCCACCAGCCCGCCACTGCTTCTCCCACTCGGACTTATCGCCGAGCAGGGTCTTCTCCCAGTTGCGCAGCTGTACGGCCCGCTTGAAGTCCTGGCCGTCGATCGCCAGCTCCTTGTCCCGGCGCACGTTCGCGATCTTCTCGTCGAACTCGCGCAGCTGTGGCGGCGCGGTCATCCGGCGGATCCGCATCCGGGCACCGGCCTCGTCGATCAGGTCGATCGCCTTGTCCGGCAGGAACCGGTCCGAGATGTAGCGGTCCGCCAGCGTGGCGGCGGCGACCAGCGCCGCGTCGGTGTAACTGACCCGGTGGTGCGCCTCGTAGCGGTCCCGCAGGCCCTTGAGGATCTCGATGGTGTGCGTGACGCTCGGCTCGGCGACCTGGATCGGCTGGAAACGGCGCTCCAGGGCGGGGTCCTTCTCCACGTGCTTGCGGTACTCGTCGAGCGTGGTCGCGCCGACGGTCTGCAGCTCGCCACGGGCCAGCATCGGCTTGAGGATGCTCGCGGCGTCGATCGCGCCCTCGGCGGCACCCGCACCCACCAGGGTGTGCATCTCGTCGATGAACAGGATGATGTCGCCCCGGGTGCGGATCTCCTTGAGCACCTTCTTCAGCCGCTCCTCGAAGTCACCCCGATACCGCGAACCGGCCACCAGCGAGCCCATATCCAGGGTGTAGAGCTGCTTGTCCTTCAGCGTCTCCGGGACCTCGCCCTTGACGATGTCCTGGGCCAGCCCCTCGACGACGGCGGTCTTGCCCACTCCGGCCTCACCCACCAGAGCGGGGTTGTTCTTGGTGCGCCGCGAGAGCACCTGCATGACCCGCTCGATCTCCTTCTCGCGGCCGATGACCGGGTCCAGCTTGCCCTCGCGGGCCTGCTGGGTCAGGTTGCGGCCGAACTGATCCAACAGCGGCGACCCGGCCGGGACAATCTCGCCGGGAGCACTCGAGGCGCCGGTGCCGGGTTCCGGCTCTGGGTCGCCGGAGAGCTGCTGCAGCACCTGCTGGCGCACCCGGCCGAGGTCGGCGCCGAGCTTGAACAGCACCCGCGCGGCAATGCCCTCGCCCTCGCGGATCAGCCCGAGCAGGATGTGCTCGGTGCCGACGTAGTTGTGGCCCAGCTGCAGCGCCTCACGCAGCGACAGCTCCAGGACCTTCTTCGCCCTCGGGGTGAAGGGGATGTGCTCACTGGGCGCCTGCCGACCCTGGCCGATGATCTCCTCGACCTGATGGCGGACCCCGTCGAGGGCGATGCCCAGCGACTCGAGCGCCTTCGCCGCGACGCCCTCATCCTCGTGGATCAGCCCCAGCAGGAGGTGCTCGGTGCCGATGTAGTTGTGGTCGAGCATCCTGGCCTCTTCCTTCGCCAGGACGACCACCCGCCGTGCGCCGTCGGTGAACCGTTCGAACATGTCGCACTTCCTGACTGCGCCGGGTAGCCGGCGGGCGCCGGGCGTACCGGCAGCGCAACACCCCCCACTGTAGGCGCCGAACCAGGCTCATCGCCTCGTTCTACCCAGCTGGGAACCAGCTTAGAGCGTCGGTTTGACCGTGAGGATGGCGTGGCCGGCCCTGCTGGTGTGGGTCGGTGCGTGGCAGCAGTGGGCGGACCCCGCGTCTCGTTCAGACGACGTTGCTCAGCTGCCCGCGGTCGCCCTCGTCTCCTTCTGCGTCCTCCGCGATCCCGCCTCATCCTCCCGGCAGTGCGCTGTCGATCTCCGCGGCCATCACGGGGGCCAGCATCGCGGCGTACTCGACGGTGATGTGGTTGTCGTCGCGGTAGACGAGGTCGTTGGCCACGATCAGCGGGCACGTGTCGGCGGTGCAGAACAGGTCGGCCAGGTCGGCGAAGCGGCCGCCACCGGTCCGGGTCGCCGCGTCCTCCGCGGCGATGCCCTGCGCGTTCACCGCTGCGGCCCGGTCCGGGGCGCAGGCGGTCGCGGAGTCGAGGTGGTCGGACAGGCAGGTGGGCGCCCAGGTGCGCGGGTCCGGCACAGGCCCCAGCACGAGGACGGTCGACCCGGCGGCCCGCAGTGTGGCCACGGTTCGGGTCAGCGCGGCCTGCCACGAGGCGTCGTAGGAGGTGAAGTCGAAGTCGGCGCCGTACCGGCGGGACATGGCCAGCAGTACGAGCGAGGGGTGCTCGGCCTGCAGCCGGCTGAGCACCGTCGCCCGCCACTGCTCGCACTCGGTGAACTCCCGGCCGAGGTAGGGGCTCCTGGTGGGCAGATCCAGCAGGAACGGGCACGTGGCCTTCGCGAGGACGTCGAGGCGCCAGTGCCGTTGCTCGGCCAGTGGCTCGACCGTCGGATACCAGTTGGCGGAGTGCGAGTCGCCGACCAGCGCGACCGTCGACGTCCCCGCCGGGTCACCGAACACGCAGGGCGGCTGCGCGGAGGTGGTGTAGCTCTGATCGCAACCGTTCTGGAAGGGCAAGGCCGTGTCGGAGGACGCCTGTGCCAGGGGTGGCGTGAGGTTGGTCGGCACAGCCCGGGCGCCGGCCGCGGCTGCCACCGCCGTCTGCACCTGGCGGGTGAGCGCCTGCAGCTGCGCCTCTCGCGGGTCGGGAGCGGGCGCCGTCGGCCCTGTCGAGCCGTCCGGGACGCCGAGCTTCGGCGCGGCAATCGCGGCTCCGTGCCCCACCGTCGCCGGCGCCAGGACGAGCGCCATCAACGCGGCGCAGACGCCGGCCGCGGTCAGTCCGCCGCCGACGAGCAGGCTGCGTAGCGGCGAGCGGTGCAGTGGCGCGGCGAAGCGGACCGGGTTCTCGACCAGGACGAGGGTGCCCGCCGCGAGCACGCCCGAGACCGCGGCCGCGGCCAGCCGGGCCGGCAGCCCCAGCGGGTGACCGAGGACCGCGGGAGCCAGCACGAGGACCGGCCAGTGCCACAGGTACCAGGAGTACGACACGCGCCCGACCGCCCGCAGCGGCGGCAGCCCGAGCACCGCTCCGGCCCCCCATGCGGGCCCGGCGCATCCGGCGGCGATCACCAGCGCCGTCCCGAGGACGGGGGCGAGCGCCGCTGTCCCCGGGAACGGCGTCGAGCCGCTGAGCAGCACGCAGCTGCCCACCACGAGAGCGAGCCCCGCCCAGCCCGAGAGCCCCGCGACAGCGGGCGGCGCCCGGTGCCAGAGCGGCACGCCCAGCGCCACCAGCCCACCGACGCCGAGCTCCCACGCCCGCGTCGGCAGCGAGAAGTAGGCCCAGGGCGGGCTCGTGTTGGTCCATGCGAGGGAGCCTGCGAACGAGGCCCCCGTCACCAGGGCGAGCGCGGCGAACGGCGCCACGACCGGGGTGGCCGACCGCCGCGCGAGACGCCGGCCGAGCACCGCGGCGAGCACGACCAGCGTCGGCCAGAGCAGGTAGAACTGCTCCTCGACACCCAGCGACCAGTAGTGCTGGAACGGAGAGGGCGCTTGGTTCTCCGCGAGGTAATCCGTGCCCTGCAGGGCCAGGCGGTAGTTGCCCACGTAGAGCGCGTTGGCCACGGCGTCGCCGAGCACCCTGCGGACCTGCAGCGGCGGCAGCACGGCGGTCGCGACCGCCGCCGTGGCGACGAGGACCGTGATCGCGGACGGCAGCAACCGACGCGCCCGCGCAGCGTAGAACCGGGCAGGCCGCGCCCGGCCGGTCTTCCCCACCTCGCGCCACAGCAGGCCGGTGATCAGGAACCCGGAGAGCACGAAGAAGACGTCCACGCCGACGAACCCGCCGGCGATCCGCGGCACCGCCGCGTGGAAGAGGACGACGGCCAGGACCGCGACGGCCCGCAGGCCCTCGATGTCCGGCCGGAACGGGCGTCCCGGGGCCCCCTCCTCCATCACCCGAGCCTACGGACGGCGCCCTTTCCCCGGCGACTCCGGCGAAGCTACGGATTCCCCAGCTGGATTCGGCGAAAGGAATCCAGCTGGGAACCCCTGTGAATGCCCAGCACGCCACGGATAGGGCGAGCGGCGATGAACCCGCACACTTCGCACACAGCCATGCCGCACTCCTCCCGGTCGATCGATCCGCTGTTCGCTCCGGTAGTTGCCCGGAGGCGTCGGCTCCATGCGCCGGTCACCGCTGCTGCGGGGGAATCTGCCGGGGACCGGACGGGTTGGGCCCCGCCCGGGGCGGTACACGCTCCGCAGACTCAGCCAGTCGTGATCGGCAGGCCCGCGGTTGGGGCGAGCGGCAGCGACTCGTCCTCCGATCCGACGGTCACCGGTGATCCCTTGGACGCATCGAGGGCGGCCACGAGCAGGTCGGCCGACCACCCACCGGGAGTGGTGTCGGCTCGTCCGCGGGCCCGTGGACGGCATGCTGAGCTGAGCGTCGTTGGAAGTGGCGATCGCCGGACGTGGCATGGCGCGCCGAGATGCGTTGAGGGGGCGGTCAGCGAGGTCTTTCGCGACGTTGACCTGACCGGGGTGTTCGCGAATGCCGTGCTCGGTGGGGTGATTGCCCGCCACGAACGGCTCGATCCCATCGGGTTCGCGGCGTTGGCGATCATGTCCGGGCTGGGTGGCGGGGCGATTCGCGACACCCTGCTGCAGCACGGCACACCGATCGCGCTGACCGACGCTCGGCCAGCATGTCCTGCCCATGCCCCGCCGGGCAGGTCGGCACCCGCCGCGGCGCGGTGCTCTCCGCCGCTGACAGCCTGCGGATCACCGTGCACGGAGGTCGCCTACACCTACTGGGGCATCGGCGGAACCGACCCCGACACCTACCGCGCCGCCGAGGCGGCCGGCACCCTCAGCCGCGACCTCCCGGTCAACCACTCCGCCCGGTTCGCGCCGGTCATCCAGCCAACCCTCGACACCGGCACCGAAGCCCTGGTCACCGCCGCCCTGGCCTGGCTCGCCCCCACCCCCTCCCCGGCAGCGCCGGTGCGTCACGGCACGTAGACGGCGCCGGACGTGTCGGCCCTACTCGGCGTCGATCAGGATCCCGGCGAAGAAGTCGGCCAGTGCCTCGTGTCCGTGCAGTGGGAGCACGTGCGAGACGTACTGGTCCGGGCGGACGACGACCATGCAGCCCGTCTCGCGGTTCACGCCTCGCAGCGCGAAGATGTCATCGGCCTTCGGGTCGGGGCAGAACATCTTCTCGTAGTCGACCAGGCCGAGTTTGCCCTTCTTCGGCAGCAGGACCGACGGCATCTTGTCGACGGCCAGGTCACGATGCCCCTGCTGGAAGACGGCACGGACATCGATCACCGAGTCGGGATCGGCCCCGGCCGGCGTGAAGCACTTGATCGGAGACGCGTCCGACTCCAAGAACTCGCACAAACCTCGGAAATGGGAGTCTCCGCCCGTCGGGTCCTTCTGGTCGGCGAAGATGTAGAGGCGCCAGGCGCCGTCCGCCCGGGCGACATGGCCGAGGTGGACGGGCTTGGCGTCGGCCAACCGGACAACCGGGGCGGAGTGGAAGCGCATCCCGACCGGGAAGCCCTCGGCGAGGTGCTGGAACATCGCCTCGGCGGTGATCATCGACGGGGCGTATATGGTCGCGACTCCCGCGGTGAAGCGGCCTTGCGTGATGAAGTACTGCTGGAACTCCTCCGGGTCGACACCCTCTACATCGTCACTGTCACCGGACTCGGTCGGGTGGGCGCTGAACATCTTGGAGAACTCGCGGTCGAAATCGATGAGCTGCTCGGCGATCTTCTGGCGTTCCTCGGAATAGGTGTGCAGCAGTTCCGGCTTGGCCGTCCCCTGAGGACGGCGCCCAGCTTCCACCCGAGGTTCCAGGTGTCGGCCATGGACACGTTCATGCCCTGACCGGCCTTGGCGCTGTGCGTGTGGCAGGCATCGCCCGCGATGAACACCCGCGGCAGACGGGTGGCCATCTCCGCTACCGGCACGTCGTCGAACTTGTCGCACAGACGCTGGCCGATCTCGTACACCGCCCACCATGCGACGTCTTCGACCTCGACGGTGTACGGGTGCAGGATCCGGTTCGCGACCGTGGCCAGCTTCTCCGGGGTGACATTCCGGTTGTCGAGCATCTCCTTGTCCCGGACATTGTCCAGCGCGACGTAGAACCGGACCATGTATCCGCCCTCACGCGGGATGATGAGGATGTTGCCCTGGTTGGCGGAGTGGATCGCGCACTTGAGCCGGATGTCCGGGAAGTCGGTGACCGCAAAGGCGTCCATGACACCCCAGGACTGGTTCATCGGGTCGCCGACCAGTTCGCGGCCGATCGCGGTCCGGGTGCCGCTGCGTGAGCCGTCGCTGCCGACGACGTACTTGGCCCGGACAGTCGAGGTCTCCCCGGTCTCCTCGAAGTCCTTCATGTGCTGCAGGGTGACCGTCACCGGGTACTCCGACGAGCCGCTGCCGTCGATCTGGACGTCGCTGGCGTGGAGGCCGTAGAACGGCTCCAACCTGCTTGCCGACCGCTCCATGTGGTCCAGGAGGTAGTCGAGCATCCGCGCTTGGTTGACGATCACGTGCGGCATCTCCGACAAGCCTTCTTCGACATCCTGGATGCGCCCCGTCCGCTTGATCTTGCTCGGGTCGTCCGGGTCCGGCCGCCAGAAGGCGACCTCGTTGACCCGGTACGCCTCCTCGACCAGACGATCAGCCAGGCCGAACGCCTCGAACATCTCCACGCTGCGGCAGGCGACCCCGTCGGCCTGGCCCACCTCGAGCGGACCGTCCTTGCGGTCGACGACCACGGTCCTGATGTCGGGGAAGTTGGCCATCTGTGCAGCCAGGACCAGACCGGCCGGACCGCACCCGATGATCAGGACGTCGACATCCGCGGGGAGGCCTCCCGGCCGCTCCGCGACGGACGGATGCGGGTCCTCGATGAACGGGTCGCCGGTCTTGTAGCCGTTGAGATAGAACTGCATCGTTCATGCCCCTCTGGACGTTGGTAGCTGCGCCGGGCGCCGCTGCGGGTCGATCTCAGAGTCAAGGCCGAGAACCCTCGGTCTTCCTCACCTAGTGGAAGAGTCCACCGAAGCTGCCAGGTCGGTCCGGGCGCCTCTCGCGGGCGCGGTGATAGGCGATTCTGCGAGGTGGCGCCCTGCCGGTTCAGTTCGGCACGGACCTTGACGAGATCGATCTCATTCAGGTCAGCAAGGAACGCCGCCCCGACGCCAGCGGCGCGCACCGCCTCGGCGATGGTGTCCTTGCTCAGGTCGGCCTCGGGCGGTACCCGACCCATGCGGACGCGTCGTCGGTCAGTGCCATCTGGGTCGCACCGGCGTTCTCCTCCAGGCGCTCGACGCGTACGGATCTTGACGAAATTCTGACGCTCCTTCCCCGGAAACAGACGCGACCATGACGGGGTCGGTCCGGCCGGGCGCCGATACTTGCGGCATGTTCGAGGTGGTCAAGCGGCTCCTCGTCGGTCGACCGCTGCGCAGCTCCCGTCTGGGTGAGACGCTGCTGCCCAAGCGGATCGCGCTCGCGGTCTTCTGCTCGGACCCGATCTCGTCCGTGGCCTACGCGACCGAACAGATCGTGTTGGTCCTGGCCGCCGGCGGGCTGGCCGCGCTGCAGGCAACTCCATGGGTCGGCCTGGTCGTGGTGCTGCTGCTGGTCACGGTGGTCGCCTCGTACCGGCAGACCTGCTACGCCTACCCGAGCGGCGGCGGGGCCTACGTGGTCAGCCGGGAGAACCTCGGCGAGAACGCGTCGCTCGCGGCCGCCGCGGCACTCTTGGTCGACTACGTCATGACTGTGACGGTTTCGGTGACCTCGGGCGTGGTCGCGGTGACCTCGGCGTTCCCCGTGCTGTCCCGCCACGCCGTCGCCCTCGCGATCGTGCTGGTCGTCGTGCTGACGCTGATGAACCTGCGCGGCACGCGCGAGTCCGGGCGGGCCTTCGCCGTGCCCACCTACGCGTTCGTCGGGCTCACGTTGTTGCTGTTCGTCTGGGCTGGTGTCCGCGCGCTGACCGACGGGCTTCCGCAGGCTGCCACGGCGTCGGTTCCGGTTCCGCCCTCCACCGGGCTCGCCGGGCTCGCGATGGTGCTGCTGCTGGTTCGGGCGTTCTCCTCGGGATGCACCGCGCTGACCGGGGTCGAGGCGATCAGCAACGGGGTACCTGCCTTCCGCAAGCCGAAGGCCCGCAACGCCGCGACCACTCTCACCCTGATGGGGCTCATCGCAGTCGTGCTCTTCGGCGGCATCACCGTCCTCGCGGTCGCGCTGAACGCGCGAGCGCTGCCCGACGGTGACCCCTCGGTGATCTCGCAGATCGCCGGCGCGGTGTTCGGCGGCAGTTCCCCGCTGTTCTACCTGTTCCAGGCGGCCACGGCCGCGATCCTCGTGCTGGCCGCCAACACCGCCTTCAACGGCTTCCCGGTGCTGGCCTCGATCCTGGCCCGGGACTGGTACCTGCCTCGTCAGCTGCACAACCGCGGTGACCGACTGGTGTTCTCCAACGGGGTCGTGCTGCTCGCGGCCGCGTCCGTCGCGTTGATCATCGGTTTCGACGCCAACCTGGACCGGCTCATCCAGCTCTACATCGTGGGGGTGTTCACCAGTTTCACCCTCTCCCAGCTCGGCATGGTCCGGCACTGGCAGCGGATCCTGCGTGCACCCGACCTCGTCGGCCGCGCCGGGATGCGGCGTGCGCAGTCGGTGAACGCCCTCGGAGCGGTGTTCACCGCGGTCGTGCTCGTCGTCGTGTTCGCGACCAAGGTGACCCACGGCGCCTGGATCGCGGTCCTGGCGATGATCGCGCTCTTCGCAGCGATGCGGGCCGTCAACCGCTACTACGCCCGGGTCACCGCCGAGGTCACGCCCGGCCAGGACGACGCCCTCGGCACCCGTCCCAGCCACGTGCACGCGATCGTGCTGGTGTCCCGCCTGCACAAACCCGCCCTGCGCGCCCTCGAGCTCGCCCGCACGATCTGCCCGGACAGCCTCACAGCGGTCACCCTGGACGTCGACGAGGTCGACACCCGGAAGCTGCGGGCCGACTGGGAGAAGCTGAGCATCCCGGTTCGCCTGACCGTCCTGGAGGCCCCCTATCGCGACCTCGGACGCCCCCTCATCTCCTATGTCAAGCGGCTGCGCGCCGACAACCCCGGCACCGTCGTCATGGTGTTCCTGCCCGAGTACGTGGTCACCCGGTGGTGGCAGCAGCTGCTGCACAACCAGAGCGCGCTGCGGCTCAAGACCCGCCTGCTGTTCACGCCCGGTGTCGTCGTGGTCGACGTGCCCTACCACCTCGGCGTGGGCGAACAAGGCTGGCTCGGGCGCCGCCCACCGCGACCCACCGACGCGGCAATGCCGCAGACCACTGCAGTAACCGCAGCTGGAAGCCGCAGCTCCTGAGCCTTCCTGGCCGGCCCGCGATCCGGATAGTGGTCACCCTCAGGCGGGGCGCTGGGTGGCTGTCCGCTCCGGCGGGCAGCGGGTAGAAGCTGTGGTGCGTGGCGGGGTCGACGGCGACCACGTGAGCTCCGTCGGCCAGGTGAGAACTGGCGGGCGGCCGGCCCCGCAGCCCACGGTCGAGCTTTCGTGGCGCGAGCGGGGTCTCGTCCTCGCCCACTTGGACCACCGTGACTTCACCTGAACTTCGCGGCCGCTGTGAGACCTTCCCTGTCAGCCGCGCGAGGCTGCCGCCGGACGTGCTCGCGCCGTCGACGGCTGCCGACGGCAGGTCACGAAACGACAGGAGGCCTGTTGTCCGGCGTGCGTTCGCGTGGAGGTCCGATGCGGGCGGGTCGGGTACTCGTCGCCGTTCTCTCGGCGGCGGTGCTGCTGGTCACCGGATACGGGTGGTCGGCCTACCACCGGATCGACCGCGGCCTCGCGACGAGCGACGTCCTCGGCACGAATCGCCCATCGGACGGGGCCACCGACATCCTGCTCGTCGGCCTCGACAGCCGGACGGACGGTCACGGCAACCCGCTGCCCCAGCAGGTGCTCGACGAACTGAGCGCCGGCACGGACACCGGGACGCTCAACACCGACACCCTCGTGCTCGTGCGGGTCCCGAACGACGCTACGGCCGTCGCGACGGCGATCTCGATCCCGCGCGACTCCTACGTCGACGTTCCCGGGTTCGGCACGCACAAGATCAACTCTGCGTACGAGCGCGCGATGACCGACGCGCGGGCCTCATTGGAGGAAAGGGGCGTCACCGGGGCGGACTTGGAGACCCAGGCCAGCCAGGCCGGGCGGCGTGAGCTGATCTCCACCGTCGAGCAGCTCACCGGCGCATCCGTCGACCACTACGCGGAGGTGAATCTGGTGGGGTTCGCCGAGGTCACCCGGGCGGTGGGCGGCGTCCCGGTATGCCTCGTGGCACCCGTCCAGGACTCCTATTCCGGCGTCGACCTGCCCGCGGGTCCCCAGACCCTCGAGGGCGCGCAGGCTCTGGCGTTCGTCCGGCAGCGGCACGGGCTTCCGCGCGGCGACCTGGACCGCATCGTGCGCCAGCAGGCGTTCATGGCGAGCCTCGCGCATCAGTTGCTCTCGGCCGGAACCCTCGCGGACCCGACCGCCCTCGCCGGGCTGATCAGCGCCGTCAACCGCTACATCGTCATCGACCAGGGCTGGGACCTGCTGCGGTTCGCGACGCAGGCCCAGGGGCTCACCGGTGGGAACGTCCAGTTCCGCACCATCCCGACGGGTCGTCTTGCCCTCCCGACTCCCTCCGACGGCGCGGCGGTCGAGGTGAACCCGGCTCTGGTCCGTTCCTTCGTCGCCGGCGTCAGCTCACCCTCCGCTGCCGCTTCCGCGGATCCGGGCACCGCCGCCTCCTCGGCCGCGACCGTCGACGTCGAGAATGCCAGTGGCCGCACCGGGCTCGCCGCGGCCGTGCAGAGCGTCCTCGACGACCACGGCATGGTGCCCGGGACGCTCGGCAACGCCGCCACGACGGCGAGGTCGGTCGTCCGCGCCGACGCCGCCACGGCGGCGGCCGCGGCCCAGGTCGCCCGGATCCTCGGGGGGCTCACCGTCGTGGACGACGGCGCCGTGGCCGCCGGACACGTCAAGATCGTGCTCGGGCGGGACTACCGTGGACCGGAGGTCAGCGGCAGCCCGACCTCGGCCTCGGACCCGGACGGGCCCTCGGCGGGGACGACGCCGGGCGGAACCGGAGGCGCCGATCCTGCAGCGTCCGACGCGCCGCCCATCACCGCGGGCGGCCTGCCCTGCGTGAACTGAGCGACCGGTCTTCAACCGAGCACTGTTCAGTCGCCGACCCGGTGAACGTTCGTGGTCAGCGCACCGACGCCGGGCCGCGGTCGTCGTTCCGCGTCGGGTGGCGGCGCCTCCCTGGCCGGCGCGGCCGGCCACGGCGGTGTGGGGCGGGGCGGGGCGGTCGCAGTACAGCAGGCCGACCACATAGCCGATGTTGACAGCGGCTCGAGCTCAGCGCGGCGGGGTCAGAGACCCAGGTCCTCGCCGGTCAGGGGGCGACCGGGGAGGTCGGTACCGGGCTGGGCGCGCAGGCCGTCGAGCATCAGCGTCATGCACCGCTCCGGTGCCAGTCGAGCGGCCTCCTCGTAGGGCACGGGCAGTTGGCGTACCAGCAGCACGAACATCATCGCCACGTCACCGGTGTCGATATCGGTACGCAGGGTGCCTTCGGTCTGCGCGGCGTGCACCACGCCGTCGAGCACCTCGATCATCGCGCGGCGCAGCTCGTCGGTCTCCGCATCCTCGGAAACGATCGTCCTGGCCAGCGGCGAGGCCATAGCGAGCTGGATGGTCAACCGGAGTTCCTGCGACTGGCGCAGAAACCGGACCAGCGCCTGCCACGCCGTGGCTTCCTCCGCTACCGCGGTGCGCACCTCGGCCAGTGCATTGCCGAAGTTGTCCCGGGCCACTGCCCTGACCAAAGCTTCCCGATCGGGAAGCGGCGGTACAGAGTCCCGACCCCGACGCCGGCCGCGCGGGCGATCTCCTCCATCGGAACATCCGGGCCCTGCGCGGCGAACCGTTCCTTCGCCGCAGCCAGGATCTGGTCGCGGTTACGACGCGCATCGGCCCGCAGGCCCGTCGCCGAATCCGCCGTCATCGCCACCATCTCTGCAGGTTGCCCAGATCTTCGCACGTCGTCCGGTTCGCCGACGAGGCGTCACCAACGGCCGGTGGACGCAAGCCCTCCACGTGCGTAGCCTGAGCCAGGTAAACGGAATAGGAGCCTCCACATAGGCTTTGTCCGGATTGGGGCCTCGCCATGACTCAGGTGGCCGACCAGCACGTTCCGACATTCCCGATGCAGCGCACCTGCCCGTTCAGCCCGCCGGCCGAGTACGGCGAGCTCCGCGAGGCGACCCCGATCACCCGCGCTCTGCTGCCGTCCGGACGGCATGCCTGGTTGGTGACCAGACACGCGGATGTGCGCGCGATGTTGGCCGACCCGCGGTTCAGCTCCGATCGCCGCCACCCCGACTTCCCGCGGCTGATCAAGTTCCCGCAGCCCAGCTTGAACTTCACCCCGTCGCTGATCGGGATGGATCCGCCCGAACACGGTCCGGCACGGCGCGCGGTGGTCGGCGAGTTCACCGTCAAGCGGATCCAGGCGCTACGCCCGCGGATCCAGGAGATCGTCGACGACTGCATCGACGCGATGCTGGCCGGGCCGCGGCCGACAGACCTGGTGCAGGCGCTCTCGCTGCCAGTGCCCTCGCTGGTCATCTGCGAGCTGCTCGGCGTGCCCTATGCCGACCACGAGTTCTTCCAGTCACGGTCGAAGCTGCTGTTCTCCCGCACCACGAGCCCGCAGGCGCGGCAGGTCGGGATCGACGAGCTCCGCTCCTATCTCGACGACCTGGTCACCGGGAAGGAACGCGAGCCGAGCGAGGACCTGCTCGGCCGACAGGTGCTCAGGCAGCGCCAGACCGCCACCGAGGACCACGCGGCGCTGGTCTCGCTCGCGTTCCTGCTGCTGATCGCCGGACACGAGACCACCGCGAACATGATCTCGCTGGGCACCGTCGCGCTCCTGGAGAACCCGGAGCAGCTCGCCATCATCAGGGCCGACCCGGGCAATACCCCCGCCGCCGTCGAGGAGCTACTGCGGTACTTCACCATCGTCGACACGGCAACGTCGCGGCTGGCACTCGAGGACGTGGAGCTGGGCGGGGTACACATCCGGGCCGGCGAGGGCGTGATCGCGCTGGGCAACGCGGCCAACCGCGATCCGGAGGCCTTCGAGGACCCGGACGCCCTCGACGTCGAGCGCGGCGCCCGGCACCACGTGGCATTCGGTTTCGGCGCCCACCAGTGTCTCGGGCAGAACCTGGCGCGGACGGAGCTGCAGATCGTGTTCGACACGCTGTTCCAGCGCATCCCGCAGCTGCGGCTCGCGACCGCTGTCGGCAACCTGCCGTTCAAGGACGACGTCGTCATCTACGGCCTCCACGCGCTCCCGGTGACCTGGTAGAGCCGGCAGAGGCGGGGAGGTGCAGTCGTGCGAATCGTGGCGGACACCGGGCGTTGCGTGGGTGCCGGGCAGTGCGTGCTCGCCGAGCCCGAGATCTTCGACCAGGACGAGGACGAAGGCACGGTCGTGCTGCGCACCGAACAGGTGAGTGGGGACGCCCTGGAACACGTGCGGCAAGCCGTCCACATCTGCCCCAGTCAAGCGCTCTCGCTGAGCGAGGACTGAGCGGGACCACTCCGGGATCCTCGGCGGGATCCCGGAGCAGCACCCGCTCGGTTCAGGCGGCGATGTCCAGTGTCGGCTGGTAGCGGCGCAGCCAGGCGTCGAGCTGGAGCACGTTCTCGATCCTCGCGCGGGCCGACTCGAGGCTCCGGGAGCCGACCTCCTGCTCGGTCAGCGCCCGTGCGGCGTCCCGGTTGATGAGCGGCAGGACCGGCGAGTCCTCGGCTACCAGCAGCTTGGCGAGCTGGTCGCGCAGCATCTGCTCGTAGCCGGGGTCCTGAGTGGACGGGTACGGGCTCTTGACCCGCTCGAGGATCGACTTCGGCAGCACATCGCGGGCCGCGGCCCGCAGCAGGCTCTTCTCCCGGCCGTCGAACGTCTTGAGCGCCCACGGGGTGTTGAACACGTACTGGACCAGGCGGTGGTCGCAGAACGGCACCCGGACCTCGAGGCCGCTGGCCATGCTCATCCGGTCCTTGCGGTCGAGCAGTATCTGCACGAACCGGGTGAGGTGCAGGTAGCAGACCTCCCGCATCCGGCGCTCCTGCGCCGAGACACCGTCGACGTGCGGCACCTCCGCGAGAGCGTCGCGGTAGGAGGCGTCGCGGTAGCCGGGCAGGTCCAGCTTCTGCAGCAGGCCCGGCTCGAACAGGCTGCCGCTCTCGTCGAGCGGGCTGCGACCCGGCACCGCCATCCACGGGAAGGTGTCGGCGTTGACCGCCGCCGCGTCGTGGAACCAGCGGTACCCGCCGAAGACCTCGTCGGCCGACTCACCCGACAGGGCCACCGTCGAGCGACCCCGAATCGCCTTGAACAGCAGATACAGCGAGGTGTCCATGTCCCCGATGCTCACCGGCAGGTCCCGGGCCCGCAGCACCGCGGCCCGGGCGTCCGGGTCCATCAGGTCGTCGTTGGACAGGGTGATGTCGCTGTGGTTCGCGCCGACGTGTTCGGCGAGCTCACGGACGTACGGGCCGTCGGGGGTGTCACGCATCGGGTCGGCGCTGAAGTTCTCCTCGTAGCCGACGAACCCGACCGAGAACGAGCGCACCGGCCCGGCGCCGGCCGCGGCGAGCTTCTGCGCGGCCAGCGCGGTCACGGCGCTGGAGTCCAGGCCCCCCGAGAGCAGCGAGCACAGCGGCACATCGGAGATCAGCTGGCGGGCGACGATGTCGTCGAGCAGCTCACGGACGTGAGCCACAGTGGTGTCCCGGTCGTCGGTGTGCTCGAGGGCCTCCAGCTGCCAATAGCGCCGGATGGTGAGGCCGTCGCGGTTCACCCGGACCAGCGAGCCCGGGCGGACCTCGTGCATGCCCTTGTAGATCCCGTGGCCAGGGGTCTTCACGTGGGCGAGCAGTTCGCGCAGGCCGTCGGTGTCGAGTGCGGCCGGCGCCGACGGATGGGCGAGGATCGCCTTGGGCTCGGAGCCGAACAGCACGCCGTCGGGGGTCGGGTAGTAGTACAGCGGCTTGACGCCCATGCGGTCCCGGACCAGGAACAGCTCCTCGCGCCGGGCATCCCACAGCGCGAACGCGAACATCCCGTTGAGGCGATCGACGACGTCCTCGCCCCACTCGAGGTAGCCGTGCAGCACGACCTCGGTGTCACTGTCGGTCCGGAACGTGTGGCCGCGCCCCTGCAGCTCGGCGCGCAGTTCGGTGAAGTTGTAGACCTCGCCGCTGTAGACGATCGTCGCCAGCGTCTCGCCGTTCTCCGTGACGGTCATCGGCTGCCGTCCGCCGGGCACGTCGATGATCGCGAGCCGGCGGTGACCGAGCGCGGCGTGCCGGCTCGTCCACAGCCCCTGGTCGTCCGGGCCCCGGCAGGCCATGGTGTCGACCATCGGCTGCACGCGAGTCCGCTCGCGCTCGAGGTCCCCCCGGAAGTCGCACTGTCCTGCAATGCCACACATAGCGCCTGCCTCCTCCTTGTCGCCCGGTTACGCACCGGCAACAAGCGGCCACCTGCCTGTGACATCTCGACCGTAGGACCATCTCGTTAGCTATCGCAACCAAGTCGCAGGACTGATCGAAGTCCGCGGCGGGCGGAGGGGTCGTTTCGGCTGAGGAGGGGGCGCCTCGACTCCGGAGATCATCGGTGAAGATCACCCGATGGTGGTCTACGTCGAGGACGGCCGGGTCGTGATCGAGACCCGGGAGCAACTCGCCCAGCGGATCCGCCGCGAGATCGCCGAGTCCTGGACCGGGGAGGGCTCGGTGGTCGACGAGCTGATCGCGGACCGCCGCGCCGAGGCCGCCCGGGAAGACCACCGTCCGGCTCATCCGCTGGCCAGCCCCGTCATGGTCTACGAGCTCGACCCCTGACACCGGACACTGCTGCCATCGTCGGGCAGCGTCGGCGAGCCGGACGACAACGCCGATGCCGAGGCGTTCTGGGGACGGATGCGGACCGAGCTGCTCGACCGGCAGCGCCGGCGCACCCGCGTCGAGCTCGCGAACGCGGTCTTCGAGTGGGATCGAGAAGTGTTGGACCCGGTGGTGGAAGACGCATCGTTGTTGTCGGATGTCGCTTCGCCGACGCCTCAGGGGACTGGGCGGGGGCTGGGCCCGGAGTCAGGCGGGACCGCCGACCCGCTCGGCCGCGGCCGAGGTGACCCCGGAGCGGAGCCCTGGGGCGTCCACATCGCCGATTCCCTGCTCGATCGCGTCCTGGTATCCGGCCTCGATTCGCTTTTGGATCGACGAGGGGGAGAAGTCCGTGGCATCGGACAGGCGGCGGGGCAGGCTGGAGGTCACCACGTTGAGGTGGTTGATCTTGCGGTGGTCGCGGAGCTTGGTGAACAGCGGGTCGGTGTGGATGGTGCTGTCGGTTGGGAGCTCGTCCTCGACCTGCGCGATGAGGTCGACGACGTGGCTCATCTGGTCGAAGAAGTCGCTGTCAAGGGTCAGGCGGCTTGTGTACTGCAGCTGCAGCATCCGCTGCAGCACCTCGGGGAAGGTGTGCGGGATCGGTGCCTTCATCGGAAACAGCTCGACGACGACGACTCCCGCTCGACGGAGCGGTCACCGCCTGCCGCCTCCTCCAGGACGTCGATCGCCGGGCTTAGCGGCGTGTTGGAGAACAGGCCGCCGTCCCAGTAGTGGTTGCCGTTGATGCACGTCATCGGAAAACCCGGGGGCAGGCTGCCGCTGGCGGCCACGTGCTCGAAGGTGAGGCCGCCTGGCTGGTCCCGGTCGAAGTACTCCATTTCGCCCGTGCCCACGTTGATCGCTCCGACGATCACGCGTGTCGCGTCGTCGTTCAGGCGTGCCGGATCCACGAGGTCGGCGAGTGTGCGGCGCAAGGGCGCGGTGTCGTAGATGCTCGTGAGCAGCCACGGCGCCGGCGTGAACAGCCCGGGCCGCAGCTTGTACATGCCGGGGTTGCCGAGGGCGGCGAGCCGTTGCGCGATCGGAGACGGGAGCCAGGGTGCGGGCACCGGTGGCACGGTGAGCTTCTTCCGCCAGAGCGTGTCCAGGGCGTCTAGCGGGTTGCCCTTCGCGCCCCCGAGCACCGCTGCGGTGATTGCGCCGATGGAGATCCCCGCCACCGCTACCGGGCGGAAGCCGGGTCGCTGCTCATAGAGGGCCTTGAGGACGCCGTACTCGTAGGCGCCCAACGCGCCGCCCCCCTGCAGGACGATCGCGGTCTGGATGGTGCGCTTCACGGCCGCCATGACACCCCCGCACCCGGTATGAGAGGAACCCTGCCCGATCCTGGCCGGGCCGGGCCGAATGGGAAAATGCGCAATTGTACGTACGGCCCGGGGCTGGTGGCCGGTGGTGCTGTCCGCCTACCTGAAGACCGGGGGAACGCACTCACGTCTCGGGGGTGGGCTCCGTCGGGAACTCTGGTGTTTCGCCCGATCCTTGTTCACAAGAAACGGGCTGTTGAGCGCCCTATGGGCGTCGGCGCTGTCGACGGCGGGGATGGCGGTCCTGCTGTCGCTGCTGACCTCACTGGTCTCGGAGCCGATCGGCCAACGGCAGACGCCGAGCGTGGCAGCGGGAGCCTGCGTCGAACCGTGGGGAACGGGAGTATCGGCCTGTTCGCGACACAGTTATTCATCCAGAGGTTCGATCCAGACCGGGAGCCGAGCCCGGCGGCGATTGACGCCTTCCGCCTGTTCGGCATCCGGACGATCCTCATCGGTCTGGATTTGTTGGGGGAGGGGCCCCACGTGCAGCGCGCTGTCCGAGAAGGTGTCCTCATTCACGCCAGTTGCTGAGCAAGGACGCGATGGCTGATGTGGTCGAGTCCTGCGGCCGGATGATTTCTACCGGCCGGCGCACCAGACGGGCTATGACCGCATCCTGGATCCTGGATCTGTACGGCCGCCCCGACGAGCAGCCAGCCGCGGTATCCGTGAACGTGATCAGCACCGCGAGCGATTGATGGAGCCGAATGCCCGCGCCGCGAATCAGACCGTTCAACCGGAGGGCGGCGGGATCTCACCGACCTCCGGGAGTCGCTCGAGGAGGGGTCGCAGAGCGGGCGGAACCTCATCGTCAGACAGAACAGCGGAGCGACGCGCCCCATCCTGCTCGATGGTCACCTCGTAGTAGAACTGATCAGGACGGACCGCGGGCGGCACCGTGCGTCCCCAGGGCAATGCGTCGAGCTCACCCGCGTAGTGCGGCACAGATCGGATCCTGTAAGACACGCGACCCACGCCATAGGGCCACGCGGCATCTCACGAGTTGCCCCCGAGTGACGAGGCCACCAGGTAGAAAGCTCGGTTGGGAATGCCGGAGTTGGTGTGCCCGTCGCCGGAGGGCACATAGCTGTCCATGTCCGCTGGCTGGTCGTCGCCCATATGTGCCGTGCCCGGAGCCTTCATCGAACGCAAGGCGGGCTTGAGCAGATCACCAACGATGTCCGCGCCGATCAACCAGTCCGACTGCGTCGCGCTCTGGCCGAGCTCCATCTGCTTGGCCATGATCCCGAAGCAGTCAGAGACCGACTCGTTGAGTGCCCCCGATTGCCCGGAGTACACGAGGTTCGCGGTGTTCTGCGTCACCCCGTGGGTGAGCTCGTGCGCGATCACATCAATGCCAGCGGTGGTCCGGGTCAGGATGCGGCCGTCGCCGTCGCCGAAGAACATGTGCCCGGCGCCGTCGTAGAACGCGTTGTCGTAGTTCCTGCCGAAGTGGACTATGCCGAGCAGCTGCTGACCGGCGCCGTCGATCGAGTCGCGTTGGAAACGAACAAGGCTGCAGCCCATGAAGCAGGGCTGAGCTGCCCCAAGACGCGGCCGTACCGAACCCCGGGGAGGAGTTGTCGGAGCCGGTGGCCACCGCGCTGGTGTTGCATCCGACCGACCGCCCTCATCGTTGAGCCGGCTGATGACGCCGCCTCGCCATCAGCGGTATGGGGCCGTCCTTCGAAGCCCACCGGCGTCGTTCGCGGGTCAGCGCGGATGCCGGAAGCGATCGGCGAGCTGCGGGTCGTCCTCCCACCACAATCGCCCGGCCGCTGAACCAGGCTCCGCTGCCGCACCGGCGCCCGGCACTTCCTCTGCCCCGGCGGAACCGGCGTCTCCGCGGTCGAGCACGGCGTCGACGATGCGGGCGTGTTCCTCGTCCTCACGCACCATCCGCGCCAGGACGATGCCGATGAACGGCAGCCCGACGACGTCACCACCGACCCACAGCACCCCGGCCCCGAGCAGCTGGTCGGTCCGTAGATCGGGCCCCCACTGGCGGTTCAGAGCGGTGTAGAAGCCCGCAGCGATCAGCGGGCCCAGCCATACGACGACCCCCAGTACGGCGTCCCCGACGACCTCGACGATCGTGATCGCCAGCGTCACCAGGTGCGATCCCGGCCGCGGGGTCGGATCGATCCGGAACCGCGTCCAGAAATAGACGAAACCCGCCACCACGAGCGCGGTCCCCGCCACCCCGGACACCACCGGGTCACGCAACGTGGCCTCGTAGATCGGGCACGTGTACAGCACCAGGATGGGCACGACCAGCACGACCGTGACCACCAGCGGCAACGTCACCAACACCGCCGGACGGGAGTGCAGAACCCGCGACAGCCGCGTCCGCACCGATGGCGACACCGCGGAGGCCAACAGCGTGAGCGGTGCACCCACCGCCAGAAACATCGGGACGACCATCAACAACACGATGTTCTGCACCGCGCGGACCCAGAACAGCATGTCGTCGTAGACCCCCACGAAGGAACAGCCGACCAGCAGCAGAACCAGCACACCGAGCCCGAAGCACCAGGTCCTCGACCGCGGCCACGGCCCTTTCCCACTCGCCTGCCAGCGCCGGACCCCCGCGCCGTAGCCACCGAGCAGGCCGCCGGCCACGGCGACGACGCCCGGCGCGAACCGCCACGCGGTCAACGTGCGCATCACGGACAGCGGCGGGAGGGGTGAGCTCGCGACCGCGACAACGGTGACCATGATGGACGCTCCTCCCGCACGGCAACCCCGGATTCCGGGGCACCGCCCACAGTGTGCCTGCAGCGCTTCGGGTGAGCCTGGTCGCGCCGGTGATCAGCACGCCCGTGCGATGCGGCTGACAGCGTGCATCGGGGCTGGAGTTTCGTTGCTCGTCTGGCCGGGCCGGATGCGCACCCGACAGCACCCGAGGGCGGCCGCGCCGGGGTGCTCGGGTGGGGCGGCGGGCGCGGTCACCGGGAGCGCGGGTCGTCGTCGGGCATCTCCTCCCGGCCGACGTGGTGGGCGGCGATCTCGGAGGGCGCCGGGGCGTGGCCAACGTGGGCCTCGGCGCGCATCCGTTCGACGTAGTGCGGGTAGTGCAGTTCGAACGCAGGGCGCTCGGAGCGGATCCGGGGCAGCTCGGTGAAGTTGTGCCGCGGCGGCGGACACGAGGTGGCCCACTCCAGGGAGTTGCCGTAACCCCACGGGTCGTCCACGGTGACCACCCGGCCGTAGCGGTAGCTCTTGAACACGTTCCAGATGAACGGCAGGATCGACGCGCCGAGCAGGAACGCGCCGATCGAGGAGATCATGTTCAGCGTGGTGAACCCGTCGGTGGGCAGGTAGTCTACGTAGCGGCGCGGCATGCCCTCGTTGCCCAGCCAGTGCTGCACCAGGAACGTCAGGTGGAACCCGATGAACGTGGTCCAGAAGTGAATCTTGCCGAGGGTCTCGTCGAGCATCCGGCCGGTCATCTTCGGGAACCAGAAGTAGATGCCGGCGTAGGTCGCGAACACGATCGTGCCGAAGAGCACGTAGTGGAAGTGCGCGACCACGAAGTAGGTGTCGGTGACGTGGAAGTCCAGTGGTGGGGAAGCTAGAAGCACCCCGGTCAGGCCGCCGAGCAGGAACGTGGCCAGGAAGCCGACCGAGAACAGCATCGGCGTCTCGAACGTGAGCTTGCCGCGCCACATGGTGCCGATCCAGTTGACGAACTTGACGCCCGTCGGGATCGCGATGAGGAACGTGGTGAAGGAGAAGAACGCCAGCAGGACCGCGCCGGTGGCGAACATGTGGTGCGCCCACACCGCGGCGGAGAGGAATCCGATCGCGATCGTGGCAAACACCATGCCCTTGTAGCCGAACAGGGGTTTGCGGCTGAACACCGGGATGATCTCGGTGACGATGCCGAAGAACGGTAGCGCGACGATGTAGACCTCGGGGTGGCCGAAGAACCAGAACAGGTGCTGCCACAGGATCGCCCCGCCGTTGGCCGGATCGAACGCGTGCGCGCCCAGGTGCCGGTCAACCTCGTTCACCAGCAGTGCGGCGGTGAGTACCGGGAACGCGATCAGGATCAGGATCCCGGTGACGAAGATGTTCCAGCAGAAGATCGGCATCCGGAACATGACCATCCCCGGGGCGCGCAGGCAGACGATCGTGGTGATGAAGTTGACCGCGCCCAGGATGGTGCCCAGCCCGGCGATCGCCAACCCCATGAACCATAGGTCGCCGCCGGGACCTGGCTGGCGGATCGGGCCGGACAGCGGGATGTAGGCGGTCCAGCCGAAGTCCGGTGCCCCACCGGCGGTGACGAACCCGGCGAGCACGATCAGCCCGCCGAACAGGAACAGCCAGTAGGACAGCGCGTTGAGCCGGGGGAACGCCACGTCGGGGGCGCCGATCTGCAGCGGCACGATGTAGTTGGCGAAGCCGAACAGGATCGGCGTCGCGTAGAGCAGCAGCATGATCGTGCCATGCATGGTGAACAGCTGGTTGTACTGCTCGGCGGACAGGAACTGCTGCCCCGGACGTGCCAGCTCGGCCCGCATCAGCAGCGCCATCAGCCCGCCGGCCATGAAGAACCCGACCGCGGTGACCAGATACAAGATGCCGATCTGTTTCGGGTCGGTAGTCCCGATCATCTTCAGCAGCCGGGACCCCTTGGCCGCCCGCCGGACTGGATACGGGAACGGGACCGTGCTGGGCCGCCTCGGTACGGTCGTGCTCACATCAACCTCCAGCCATGTCCGGTCAGCACGGCGTGACGATGGCGGCGAGCGAGAATGCCCACGCCGGGCAGCCATGGCCCGCTCGGCTCGCGGAGCCATCACACCAGGATCGTCGTGCATTACGGACCGGGCCTGGTCCTGCCAGAACAAGGCCGGGCACCCGACCCTGTCCCGTCGGGCTCAGCCTGTCGGTGGTGGGCGTGGCGCTGGGCACCTGGCCGAGTACTGCAACGGCATGTCGAGCAGGTCGCGGGTCTTGCGGGAGTCATAGCCGCGGTCCAGGTGCAGGCACGGCCGCTCAGGCACTGGGCCGACCATGTCGCAGATCCCGGCCAGGGTCGGCTCGAGCAGCGGCGAGTCGTGATCGTTCGCGCGGGCGGCGACCAGGTGCAGCCCGTTCCCGTCCCGTCACAGGCCACGGACCGTTTGGTGCCTTTTCGCCCCGGTCAACCGGGCTGCGCCCGGACACCTCACCACCGCGCGGGGACTTCGTGATCGACTCGTCGACGGACAGGTCCTCCGGGGCCAGGCCGATCATCCGGTCGTAGGCGTCGAGCCCGATCCGCAGCAGCTCCTGACCCACACCGGCCTCGGCCCACTCGACCAGGCGCCGTCGGATGGTGCGGTCCGAGCAGCCTGGTGTGGCGATGCGTTCGTAGCCGCTGCCGTGCACCGGTGCGGCGAGTACGTGGTCGAACACGACCCGGTCACCGATCCGGCGGCGGTGCCACCCCCAGGGACGGGCCGGGAGAACTCCGAGCGCTCGCTCGACCCGATCAGGGCAGCGAACTCGACCCACAAGGGCTCGGTCAGAGATGCTGGCAGCAGAGGCACGGACCCTCCAGATGACCATCAGACTTCAGCAATCCGATGATCGCTCGCGGGTCCGTGCCTCTACCTGCGACGACACGCCGAGGCCTCACTTGCCGGTCGCTCTTGGTCGCGGCGTCGCGCCAGAGACCGCAGCGCCGACGTGCCGGTCTATGCCGAGGCGTCCACGCCCGCCTCGAGGCCGCCGCGCCCCTCACCGACGCGGGCCGGGCGGAGCTCGCGGGACGGCGGGCGGAGGCTGCGTACCGGGCGGAGGTGTCGGCGCGGCAGCGCGCCGCGAACGACGTGGCCGGCTGGTAGTCCATCAGTCCGGCGGGAAGGCTGTCCGTCCGCCTTGCCCGCCTGTCCCGGTCGCCTCAGAAGCTGGCCTTGGGCACGCCCTGGCCTGGGTCGATCTGGTGCGGACCGGCCTTGCCCGGGCGGACGTCGAAGTCGAAGATCGCGGTGGGGATGTAGACCGTTGAGCACGAGTTCGGGATGTCCACCACACCCGAGAGGCGACCTTCGATCGGTGCCGCGCCCAGGATCATGTAGGCCTGCTCCGGGCTGTAGCCGAACTTGGTCAGGTAGTCGATAGCATGCAGGCAGGCCCGCTGGTAGGAAAGCTGGGCGTCGAGATAGTGCTGCTTGCCCTCCAGGGTCACCGACGTGCCGGAGAAGGCCAGCCATTCGCTGTACTGCGGGGGTGTGTTGCCCGGCATGAAGATCGCGTTCTCGGAGACGCCATAGGTCTCCATCCCGCCCTTGATCAGATCGACGCCGAGATCGATGAACCCGCCCATCTCGATCGCCCCGCAGAACGTGATCTCGCCGTCGCCCTGGGAGAAGTGCAGATCACCCATCGACAGCTTCGCGCCGTCGACGAAGACCGGGTAGAACACCCGGGTCCCCTTCGTGAAGTTCTTGATGTCCTGATTTCCGCCGTTCTCCCGGGGCGGGGCGGTGCGCGCGGCCTCCCGGGCTACCCGGTCGAACTCGTCCCCGGACAGGTTGCCCAGGACGGCCGAGTCGGGCAGCGGTGGCAGGGCCAGCGGCGGCACGCGCTCCGGGTCGGTGTCGATGAGTTCCTGCTCGCGAGCATTCCACTTCGCCAGCAGCTCCGCCGAGGGTGCGGTGCCCATCAGGCCGGGGTGGACGATGCCGGTGAAGGACACCCCGGGGATGTGCCGCGAGGTCGCCACACCGCCGCGGAAGTCCCAGATCACCTTGTAGGCGTCGGGGAACTGGTCGGTGAGGAACCCGCCTCCGTTCTGCTTGGCGAAGATGCCGGTGTACCCCCAGCCCTGCCCGGCCAGCGGGCCGGAGTCCTCCTGGGGGACCGGGCCGACGTCGAGGATGTCGACCATCAGCAGGTCCCCGGGCTGCGCGCCCTGTACCTCGAGCGGCCCGCTGAGCACGTGCACGCTGGGCAACGGGGCGTTCAGCACGTCCTCGGCCGAGTCGTCGTTATGGATCGCGCCGTCGAACCACTCCCGGCATTCCACTCGGAAGGCGTCCCCCGGCTTGACCTGCACCTGCGCCGGGACGTCGGGGTGCCACCGGTTGTGGCCGACGATCTGCTGTTCGGTGAACTTCTTGGTGTTGTCGAGCGGGAACACAACCTCGGGCATTGGACCTCTCCCTATGCCGACGCGGAGCCATACAGCTATGGATTGCGCACCGGACGTTGATGCGAATTCGGCCCCCGGGGTAGCTCATGGGGTAGCTCATGCAGCCTCCTAGTCGCTCAGGCGAGCGACTAGGGGCCGTCAGCGATCAATGCTGCGGTTCGAGCGAGTTCCATCACCCATAGGTTATGGGACCAGGGAGGCTAGACCTGCGTGCTGCTCACCGGGAGACCCGTCACACGGATGGCCCACGCCGCCGGCGGCGGTTTTGTCCGCCGGTGGGCGTGGTGGCCCGACCACCGGCAGCCGGGCGACGCCCATGCGGTCGGCAGGGCGGAGAAGGCGCTCGATTTGCGACTGCCGCACCTCGCGGCGCCCACCGTCGTCAGGCTAGAGTGGTCAGCGGCGATGGAGCTCGCCCTTAACCGCCCGACGCCGGGCTGATAGCCCCTACCTGATCTAGGTAGGAGTGCGTCGTGAACCGGCCATCGAAGTTCTTCCGCCGTCGGCTCGCTCTCGGCTGCGGCATCGCACCGTCTGGTGTCCTCGACGAGCTACCGCCACGACCTTCGGCACGACATCGTGGTCATCGTCCCTGCCATCACAACCCCGAGGTCGGCAGGAACGCATCAACGTGCCCGGCCGCGGCGTCCGCGGCGGGCGAGGACGGCCCACTCGGATCAAGCCGGGAGTGGGGAGGGCCCCCCGATGAAGCTGACGCGTAGACAGCGTCGTGAGTTGGCCGCGCTGGGGCAGCAGCTCGCGCAGGACGACCCGGGCCTCGCCGAGCAGCTGTCCCGACCAGGTCTGCGCCGTGCGCGAACCCATGTCGGGGTGGTGATCGGCAGGGTGATGTTCGTGCTGGGCCTGCTGATGGTGCTCGGCGGGGACCTGCTCTCGGCATCAACGGCGGTCACACTGGGCGCGATCGTGCTGTTGACCTGCTGGGTGCCGTGGCAGTACGGCTCGGACTCGGCACGACGATGACCGCCACCCTCGGCCGGCCACGCGGAGCTCACCATCGGCGGCGGACCTCGGGCGCGCTCACGGGCAGACGTGAACGCCGTATCAAGGTAGGTGCGATATGAAGTTCCCCGGCGACTCCTCGCCGTCCGATCGGTCAGACGGGGGGCATGCTTCCAACGTTGACCCCGACCTCCAATCCGACCGCCCGGGGCCGCGGTGGCGTGAGCCGCGGCTGATCAGTTCGGTCGCGGCGGTCGCTGCGGGCGGCGTGCTGGGTGCCGAGACCCGGTATGGGCTCGGATCGGCACTGCCGCATGGCCCCGCGCAGTGGCCCTGGTCCACCCTGCTGATCAACACCAGCGGCTGTGTGGCGATCGGCGTGCTGATGGTGGTGATCACCGAACTGATCCAGGCGCATCCGCTGGCCCGCCCGTTCCTCGGTGTGGGATTCCTCGGCGGCTACACCACCTTCTCCACCTACACCGTCGACGTCCTCACCCTGGCCCGCGCCGGCCGCACACCCCTGGCGCTCGGCTATCTGGTCGCCACGCCGGTGATCGCGATCGTCGCTGCTGCGGTGGGGGCCACCCTCACCCGGGCCCTCGCCGCCGCCGCGCGGTCGCGTCACCGTGGGGGGGCCACAAGCGGGCCCGCCGCCGACGGTGCCACCACCGCGAAGGGCACGGCCGCGCGCGACCACGAGGCGGAGCGGTGAGCGTGCTGTTCGTGGCGGCCGGGGCGGCGGTCGGAGCGCCACTGCGTTTCCTCACCGACCGGGCCCTGCAACGGATGTTCCCAGGCCGCTTCCCCTGGGGCACGTTCGTGGTCAACGTGGTTGGCTCGTTCGTCCTCGGGCTGGTCACCGCAACCGCCGGCCCGTCGGTCTCGGCGATCATGGGGACCGGCTTCTGTGGGGCGCTGACCACCTACAGCACCTTCAGCTACGAGACGGTGGGGCTCATCGAAGGCCGCAACCGCCTCGTCGGCGTCACCAACGTGGTGGCCAGCGTCCTCGTCGGGATCGCCGCCGCCACGGCCGGCCTGGTCATCGGCACCGGAATCTGAGCAGGCGGGAGAACCCACCGTGACCGAACCACCGCCCCCGACCCTGCCACCGGCGAGCGGCCCGTCCCCTGACCACACCTCGGACACCATCGAAAGCACCTCGCACAGGATCCGTCGCACGGCCGAACCGGCGACCCCGCCAGAGGTTCATCTCGTTCTGGGGTATGACCGCTCCGACTTCAGCGAAGCCGCCCTCCCGGTAGCAGCGGACCTGGCCCGGCGACTGCGCGCGCATCTGCATGTGGTGCACGGGATCGACCTGTCCGACTACCCGATCGACCCCGACAGCGCGGACTGGGAGGCCCAGGCCCAGCACGCCCTCGACACCCAGCAACAGCGGGTAGCCGATGCCCTCGCCGACCGCGCTCTGGGCTGGAGCTATCACGCCTGGCGCGGTGACCCGGTCGAGCTGCTCGCCGCGGTGGCCGAGGAAACGGACGCGCTGATGATCATCGTGGGGTCGCGTGGGGAAGGCCTCGGCTCGGTCTTCGATCGCATCCTGAAGCGATCGGTGTCCCACGGCCTGATCGCCCACCAGCGCCGACCTGTCCTTGTCGTGCCCGATCCCGCGCGCGAGAAGCCGACCACGGCGGAGCCCCGGGCGACATGACCGTCGACCTCCTCACGCTCTCAACAGGCCGCGGCCGACTCAGCCGACCGACTCCGTACCGAGCGCTGGGGGGCACTCCCCACCCAGCGTCCAGCCTCGACGTCACGATGCCGCGCAAGGCAGCGTTGATGCCGTATGCCGAGCGCGGGCTACCTCTCCGGCAAGCCAGGCCGCGAATAGGCCGCAGTGACCCGACGGTAGGTCAGAGCCGCTGACGGCCGGACGCCGCTGCTGACGGGTTAGTGGTGTCTGCCCAGGTCAAGGGCACATGTGTGGGGTTGAAGGCGGTGCCCCCGGTGAGATTCGAACTCACACTGGGCGGATTTTGAGGGCGGCCGCCGATGTGGCGATGACCAGGAACTATTCGCCACCCGTGCTCGCCTCGGCCACGGATAGGCCGGAGCCTGAAGTCGTGGAGGCGGGAGAGGGACTGGCGGCGCTCCTGCGACCGCAGAGCGCTCCGCTTTAGGAGAGCGGGCGGAGGGTCGAATTCGTCAAGCCTCTGACCTGCGGTGATGCGTCTTCGACGACGGCCCGATCGGCGATTTGGGTACGTATTGGGAACGGGGGCTGGACGCCGGCCGCGGGGGAGAGTGACAGCCGCTCCGCTGTCACTCTCTCTGTCACTGCCGTTTTCGCAGGCCAGCGCATGTAGAGGTAGATAGTGACAGATATTGTTGTAGGAGAGATGAAGGTCTGCCAGGCGGCCACGCAGCCTTCAGCGAGGTCCAGAGCGTCGATTGCTCCTGTCGTTTTGGTGCCGACGTCGGTCCAGGTGATCTCGGCGCGACTGCCAGCGGAGCCGCAGGTCATTGCGCTGATCACAGTCTGACCATGGGCGCGGAGCGGAACTCGGCCACATAGGCGGCCGGCGTGCTGCGGGCGGCCCGCGGTGATGTGGACGCTCGGCCTAATTTTGCGAATCTCGGATTACCGCTCCCCCGGCGAGGTAGGCGGGCGAGATCCGGCACGAGCACTGCAAGAGAGGTACCGATGAGCCAACAGCCTTCAACGACCGACGTCGCCACCGCCACTGCGTCTCCGCGACGCCCCACCGAAACGCCGCGACGCTCCACCGAGACGAAGGCCGCGTTCAAGACGACCGAGTTCGTCGTCTTCCTCGTCGCCGTCGCCGGGGTGTTGGTCGCTTCCTACCTGGTCAACGAGACCGACGGCCGGGGCGACCCATTCTTGGCCGACAAGGCGTGGTTCTACATCACGCTGCTCACGATCGGCTACATGATCAGTCGCGGGTTGGCCAAGGCCGGCAGCCGCGACCACTACGACGCCTGAGCGGGATCCCTGCCCAGCCGCCACGGTGATCGGCGGCTGGGCGCCCCGTTCTCCCCGGTGCCGTAGCCACCCGGCGACGAGCACCCCCCACTGCACAGCACCCGACATCCCACGCGAGATGGCCTCGGCGCACTGCCGAGCACTGATCGCACGACGAAGAACCTGATCTCACGACGAAGGAGCGCAATGGCACAGGCAGCCAACCAGCCGTCCTCGGGACCCCGACGCACCACCACCGCCACCGACCGCCCGGGGGTCGACGAGCACGGCCCCCGCGGCGAGCAGGGCCCGCAGGGCGAACAGGGCCTGCCCGGTCAGCCGGGCAAGCCCGGTGAGCCCGGGCCCCGTGGTGAGCACGGCGAGCCGGGGCCGCGCGGCGAGCAAGGCGACAAGGGCCCCCGCGGCGAGCAGGGGCCAGCCGGCGAGAAGGGCGAGCCCGGCGAGCCGGGCCCGCGCGGCGAGCCGGGCCCGGCCGGCGAGAAGGGCGAGCGCGGCGAGAAGGGCGAGCGCGGCGAGCCGGGCCCGCGCGGCGAGCCGGGCCCGGCCGGCGAGAAGGGCGAGCGCGGCGAGAAGGGCGAGCGCGGCGAGAAGGGCGAGCGCGGCGAGCCGGGTCCGGTCGCACCGGCCGGCCCGCCCGGGCCGCAGGGCAAGCCCGGGCCGCAGGGGCTGCCGGGCCCGCAGGGACAGCAGGGCTGGGCTCCCGAACCCGGCCGTCAGCCCCAGCAGGCGACGGAGTGGACCAGGCCGGCGACGTCGAAGGCGGCCGGCCTCGAATCCGGCCTCGCCATGGCGTTCACTCCGGTCCAGATCTTCGCCTCGCTGCTCGAAAACATGATCAAGCTGCAGCAGAAGACCTGGGCCAACATGACCGAGATCGCGAGCACCGGCGCCCGGGACGCGAACAGGCACTGAGCGACTCACGTTCCTCCGGCGGGCGCCCTCCGCTACGTCACGGGAGGGCGCCCGCTGGCGCCTCTGGGTGACGACACGCGCTGGACCGGTATCGGCCATCCGCTGCCCGGCGACGACAGATCAAAGCAGCAGCGCCTCACGTTCGGCGTCGTTCACGGCGATTCTTCCCCGAGGATCTTGGTACGCCGTAACGCGGGCCCGGGGGAAGCGGGCTCGGTCAGGGTGCAGCCGGACGGTCAAGGAGCAACGCCGTGGACGGTGCATCCTCTCCCAGGAGACCGGTGAGTGCCGTTGCAGGGCTAGGACGCCGAGGAGCTCGCAGCAACCTTCAGCGGCAATGTTCGGACCCGCACGCGGCGCTAACCGTCGGGCGGGCTCTGCCAGCGGTCGGTGACATCCCAGGTCAGGCCGCGCATCCGCGCGGGCTCCCCGTCCTCCCCGACGAAGACCCGGCCCGTCGAGTACAGCCACCGGACCGCGCCGTCCGGCCGCACGATCCGATGGCTGGCGGCATAGGACTCCTTGGTCGCCAGAGCCCAGCCGATCGCCTCGGTCACGGCCGCTCGGTCGTCTTCGTGAATGCGCTGCAGGGCGATGTCCAGGTTGTGCCCCGTCCCCGGCTCGAGCCCATAGATCTCGTACATGCCCTCCGACCACGTCGCGGAGTCCCGGCTGATGTCCCAGTCCCAGGACCCGACGAGGAACCGCTCTCCGCAAACGTTCGGTTGGTGGTCGGTGACGTCCTCACCGGAGAGGTAGATGCGTTCCTCCTCCGGCGTGGCCCGCATCCCGCAGGCGATGAGGCGGTGCGAGCCGTCCCGGCGCAGCATCCGCACCCGCCGGGCGGGCATCCGACCCGGCCCGCGCAGCACCAGCCGCTCCCGGTCCTCCATCAACCGCTGCTGGTCGTCGGGGTGCACCAGCTCCCAGAACGGCACCGCCGACAGCTCGTCCAACGACCACCCCAACACCGCCCGGTGCCCCGCGTTGATCGACAAGGTGTAACCGTCGAAGTCCTGGACCCACACCAAGACCGAATCGCCGGACGAATCGTGCAGCCGCTGCTCTCCATTCCCTGCGGCCATCGCGCAGCTCCCCGAGTCGCCTGCACCGTCGAGACCTGATCGGTGCGAGCGTGACTATCCCCCACTCGGCTTAAATCGGCATGGGGTGGCACCGCGGTCTCTGGCGCGACACCGACTTCCCCGAACGTCATCACGCTGCCGCCCTGCGGGAGTCGATGCCTTCGCTGTAGCCACGCCGCGTCCGCGGCGGCCTCTGGATGACGATGCCTAGGTGCGACCTGATCCTTGATCTTGAAGCCTGATATTTGTAGCGTCGGATACCAGATCGTTCCCGTCACGTAGATACGTCACGTAGTCGATCGGTGCCCTGAGCGTCACGTGGCTGTTCGGTGCCTCATCGGCGCCTTATGATCACCGCGTGGAGCTGCGAACGGTACGGAGAACCGATGACGGCTACGTGTGGGTTGTGAGGATCCCCGGCGTCGGGGTGTCCGGCAGGGGCAAAACCCGCAGAGACGCTGAGCAGGCCGTCCGATATGCGTCCGAGATGCTCCAGGTCCGGAGGCCGGAACTCACAACTCCGAGCAAGGTGCCTGCGTGGGCCCGGCTCAGTCTGCCCCTGGATGAGGCGTGAGCGCATCGGAGATGCACGCGCCTGGTGACTCCCAGAGTCACTCGTGAAGATCCCGGCTCCCCGGACTCTCGACGAGGTGGCCGGCAGGCTCTACCTCGACCCGTCAGATGTGGCCTACACGCTTTCCGAGCACCTGGCCGTGGACCTCCACGACGAGGAGATCCCCGAACAGGTCTGGAAAGAGCTGCGGGACATCCTCGACCCCCACGGAGAGCGGACCGACATTGATACGTGGTTCCCGTGCCCCCACACGGGCCGCACAGATGGTGGCCTCATCATCGGCTGACGACGGTGGGGACTGCCCGGCGGCGTCGTGGCGGTGCCCCCCAGAGTGGCCTCAGCCGTACGGGGGACACCTGGGTGGGGCCGCGGGTGCTGTACACGACGAGGGTGCCGTCCAATCTGTAGCGTCGGGCGTCGTGGAGAAACCTGGGACGACAGGCCCCTCACAGACCTCGGAACGACTGTCGCTGATGCCTGCTGACCTAGTTCCCGAGGCGCGCCGGCTCGCTGAGCGGCTTGTGGTGCCGCTGGGTCGGCGGTGGTCGCATGTGCAGGCTGTCGCCGCCCGCGCTGATGAGCTGAGCGGCGCCGTCCCTGGTGGGGATGGTGACCGTCTCGTCGCCGCCGCGTGGCTCCACGACATCGGGTACTCGCCGGAGATCGGCCACACGCGCTTCCACCCGCTCGATGGGGCCCGCTATCTACGTGATCAGGGTTGGTCGGCTGTCATCGTTGGTCTCGTGGCGCACCATTCGGGGGCGCGTTACGAGGCCGAACAGCGTGGGCTCGGCGCGGAGCTGGCGGAGTTCCCGTTCCCAGATGGGCCGCTGCTTGACGCGTTGGTGACCGCGGATCTGACGACGGGGCCCTCCGGTGAGCGGCTGACCTATGACGAGCGGATTTCCGAGATTCTCGACCGCTATCCAGCCAACGATCCGGTGCATGAGGCGTGGCTGACGGCGGGCCCGATCCTGGCGGAGTCGGTCCGCCGGACAGAGGCCCGGTTGGCGGCTGGGTCAGCCTAGGTAGGGCTCGGTGCGTTGCTCGTCGAGCGCGTGGTCGATCCGCAACCGCATGGATGGGTGGATGCTGAGTCCGGGGACGTCGTCGGGCTCGATCCACGAGGCGGCTTTGGTCTCAGTGCCGTCAGGCCGGGGTGCGTCTGCCTCCTCGAGCGGGACGGCGTGGAAGCACAGCGAGAACTGTTGGCGGACCTCGCCGTCGTTGTACTTCATGACGTGACGGGGATCCGTGTAGGTGCCGACCAGACCGGTGATGCGGACGGTGATGCCAGTCTCTTCGCGGACCTCGCGGACGGCGGTGTCGATGATGCTCTCGCCGGGGTCGTGACCGCCGCCGGGGAGCGCCCAGTACCCGTTATCGATCTTGTGGATGAGCAAGATCCGGCCGGTGTCGTCGCGGGCGGCGACGGTGACGGAGGGGACGACGCTGTTGATCGCGGGTGCGGCGGGGTCGTCGAAGTAGTCGATGCGTCCCATGGGCTTTACCTCTCGGTGGGTTCGGGTCGGGCGAGGTCCCAGACGCGGTCGAACGAACGCATGTAGTGCTCCCACATGGTCCCGTCGGGGACGTGGCGGATGTGCAGCATGGGGTTCTGGCCGGCGAGGGAGCCGAAGGCGTGGCCGTTGATGAGGGCCTGGCCGTCGAATCGGTAGATCGAGTTGTAGAGGATCGTGCCGTGGGTGCGGATCTCGACGCCGGGGAGGTGGGCAACGTCCTGCAGGTAGCGGCGCATCATCTGCACTCGGCCTTCGAGCCCGCCGGTGGTGCCCTCCTCCGCAGCGCGTTGCACGACGGCCGACGAGGTGTGGTCGCCAACGGCGATTCGGAACCGGACGCCGGCTGCTTCCTTGGCGCGGATGACCGGCAGTAGGTCGTGTTGCTCGACGAGGAACTGCCCGGAGAACACCAGCACGTCCACGGCCTCGGTGGCGCCACGGATGAGGTCTGTCCAAAGGGCGAACGGAACGGCGGATCGGGTCGGGTAGAGGTGGACTAGCTCGGCGACGGCCGGTGAGCTCGCGGGCCGCTTTTCCGCTGGCCACAGGTGGGTTTCCTCGACACGGAGTAGCTCGGCGACGAGAGTTCGCGTGGTTCGGTGGGGCCGCCGGCCGTCGGCGTAGACCCACCGGCCGACCGTCTTGGGGTCGACCTCTACGCGGGCGGAGACATCTTCGATAGTCAGCCCGGCTGCGTCCATGGCGGCGCGGAGTCGGTCGTTGGGCACCGGTTCATCATCCACATCTCGGGACGTTTCGGGGACGTTTTCGAGAGATCGGGTCCGTCCGGGACGTCCAGAAACGGCCTGTGAAGTGCGGTGTTGGCGTCCGCGGTTCCGCGGTCCTATGTACCCATGAACTTCAAGGAACACCTTGCGAGCCGGTCAGATGCGGTCGGTGCTCTCGATCGCGGAGACACGGTCACGGAGTTCGGCAACCTCCCGGCGCAACTCCTCGACGGCCTTCACGAGATCGCTGGGCCCGACACCCGGGAGCGCCCGCACGAAGGTGCCGCGTCCGCTCGCGGACTCCAGGACGCCCTCGTACTGAAGTTCCTTCACCGCGGCGTGCACGGTCAGCTCTGCCACTCCGTGTTGTGCGGCGAGGCTGCGCAGGGACGGGATCTTCTCGCCCACGGCGTACTCGCCGGAGTTGATGCGCTCGACGATGTCGGCCTTGACCTGCGCGCTGAGCGGGACGGCGCTGTTCGGATCGATCGCCACCGCGACAGGCTACCGGCCGCGTAGGCCACTACACAGCACCACAAACACGAGCCTTGACAGACGAAGCACCACATAGCACCTTGTGGTGCTATGTGGTTCACGAACCGGGAGACACCATGAACGTTCACCGCCTCGACGCAATGCACCGAGTGACCCTCGACAGCCTCGACATCGAGGAGTCCTGGTCGCCAGACGGTCTGACGCCGGACGACGTCCGAGAGATCCAGTGGGACGCCTACCGGGACATCGCTCGTGAACGCCGACCCGAGCCGACCGCATGGCTGCTGATGGACGACAAGGAGCGAGCCGAGATCCGGCCGTCCCGCCGGCTTCGCTCCGTTCCTGCCCTCGGTACCGCGGCCGTCTTCTCGGCGCCGACCGCTGGTGGCGAGGCGGCGTGATCGTCCGAGCGGTGGTGGCCGCCTGTGATGGCTGTGCGGTCGAGCAGCGCGAGGGCGGGGACGAAGGTCGGTTCGAGACCGCGGAGGCGGCTCTCGGGGCGGCGGAGCGGCTGTCCTGGGTTCGGCGCTTGTCTGGCCGGCTGCTGTGCCCGGTGTGTGCGGACCGGCAGCGGTGCCGGTCGTTCGGGCACGACTACGAGCCGGGGTCGTGGCGGGTGTGCGCGTGTGATCGGTCGATCCCGGAGCACGACGGGCACGAGCCGTGGCAGGACCCGTCGTCGTGGGAGGGCTGCGGCTGGTTGTGGCGGCTGTGCGGGCGCTGCGACCACATCGACGAGCGACACGTCACGGCACGCCTGTCGGGCCTGCCGACCCTGGCGGAGCGGGAGTACGAGGCCGCGTTGGATCGCGGCGAGTTCATGGGAGTCCAGCCCGGCGACGGGTTCTTGGCGGAAGTAGCCGCCGGGCTGGGTCTCCCCAACCACCAGCAGGTGAACGGAGAGAACGCGATGGTAGAGGCGAACAGGGCCCGCCCGGCGGGCGCGCCTGCCGAGGCTCCGGGCGGTGAGGTCCGGTGAGCACGACACAGATGACCGTGGCGCTGGTCGTGCTCGCCGGCGTGGGTCTGATCTCGGTGTGGTCCTCCGGCGCGCGAGCGGGCCGGACGATCGAACGAGGGGTTGCCTCGGCGGGTCGGCGGTCGAGCACGGCCGGGCGGACGCTGCTCATCGCGGCGCTGATCGTCGGGGTGCAGTGGACGGTCATCGCCTACGACGCCCCGCCGGCGGTGATGGCCGGGGTATTGGGGGTGCCGGCGCTGGTCGCCGGGGCGGCATTGGCGCGGATGTTCTCGGTGCGTGAGCTGCCGCGCTCGATCCACGGAGGTGGCTACCGATGACCGTCCAGACGACCACAGAGAACCGGCCGGTCGGGAAGGTGGCCCGGTTGGCGGCCGAGGCTGCCAACGCCGCCCGGGTCCGGGCGCTGACGACGGATCCTGACGTGATCGCGCTCCGTGTCGAGCGGGTGCGCTCGCAAGTGGACGCCCTGTTGTGGGCGGGGATCGTGCTCGGCCTGGCCTTCACGATGGTCAACGTCCAGGGATTCGCCGCTGCCGGCTCGCCGACCTTCTCGGCGGGCTGGTGGGTGGCCTGGCTGCTCGACCCTATGGTGTCCCTGGTGCTGCTCGCGGTCCTGCGCGCCGAGCAGGTCACCGCCCGCTACCAAGTCAGCCTGCCGGCCTGGGGCCGGCGGACGAAGTGGCTCACCTTCGCCGCCACCTACGTCATGAACACCTGGACGTCGTGGGGCCTGGCCGATCACCCGTTCTCCGCGGCTGGGGTGGTGCTGCATTCGGTGCCGCCGCTGGTCGTGTTCGCCACGGCGGAGACCGGCCCGGGTCTGCGGGATCGGCTCACCGAGGCCGTGCATCGCGCGCTCATCGAGCGCACACCGGCCGCCGAGGGCATGGAGGTTCACCAGGACCCGCCGCCGTCGTCGGGCGCGGTGGAGGCGCCGGTTCGTGAGTCCATCGTGGACGCGGTTCGTGAGCCGGCCTGTGAACGCCCGGTTCGGCGGGCGCGGCGGAAGCCGGCCCCGCGGCCGCGCCGGCTGCTCGCGGACTACCTCGCCGAGGCCCGCGCCGAGCTCGACCGCGCCACGGGTGCGGGGGAACGGGTGGACCTGTCGCCGGCGTGGTGCCGGGCGGTGACCGGCTGTTCGGCCGGGACCTCGGTCAAGCTCGCCGCCGCCCTCCGCGACCCCGCACCCGCTACTGACCCGATGCCCGTCGCCGAGCGGCAGGAGGCTGCCTGATGAGCACGTCGACCTACACCGGAACACCCCACAACCCCGACGACGATGGCGACGACGAGCGGGACAACGTCGTCCACCTGCACCCCACCACCCACCCGACCGCGGACAGTGGGGACGGCGCACCGTTCGTCGTGGGGGGCGAGATCGTCACCGATCCCGCCGCGGAAGCCAGCACGCCGGTGGGCCGGCCGGGGACGGCGCTGGTGCGTCGGGCGGGCACGGTGGCGCGCAGGCAGACCGTGCACGTCATCACCACGCTGCGGGAGTCCGAGCGCCCGGTTCAGGGCGTGCGTCTGGTCGCCCGGACGGGAGTAACGGTGGCGCAGGGGTTCGAGTCCTGGGCCCGCCGGGGATGGGACGCCTCGACGATGGGCGTCTATCGCCGCCAGATCCGCGCCGCCGAGGCGGTCGGGGACCAGGCGCGGTTGGCAGAGTGGCTGGAGCGCAAGGAGACCGCCGCCGCCCGCCGGCACGCCTGGATCATGGACACCCCGGCGATGGTCGCCGCCGCGGTCCGCGTCGCCCTCGGCGCCGCCGCCGGGATCGCGGTGTTGATCCTCGCCATCGCCGGTGCGGTACAGCTCTCTGGGGCCGGGGAGTTCACGAACGTCATCATCGGCGTCGCGGACGTGATCCGCTGGTCGTTCGCCGCGATCGCGCTGGCCTGGACGCCGCTCGTCATGGCTGCGCCCGTCCTGCTGGTCCTGGGGGCGTGGCGGGAGGGCCGGCGCCGGGGTCGGGCGCCGGCGTGGCTGGCCACCGCGTCCGACGGGGACGCAGACGCGACGATCGACGAGACCACGATCGCCCGTGCGTTGTCGGCGCTGCGGATCCCGCAGATCACCGCGTTCCTGAAGGAGGGGACGCCGCTGCAGTTCCTCACCCCGGCCCGGGTCGATGGCCGAGGGACGCATGCGGTGATCCGGCTGCCGGCCGGGGTGACCGCGGAGAAGATCGCCCGCCGCCGCGCGGACCTCGCCACCGGTCTGCACCGGTTGGCGAAGGAGGTGTGGCCGACCACCGGCGGCGAGGCCGGGATCTTGGATCTCTGGGTGGCGGACAAGGGCGCGCTCGCCGAGGGCGCCGGCCCGTATCCGCTGCTCGACGACGGTGCCGTGGACGTGTTCAAGGGTGTCCCGTTCGGTCGCACGCTGCGGGGGACGCCGATGCTGGCGCCGTTCATGGAGCGCAACTCCCTCGGTGGCGGGATGCCCGGACAGGGCAAGTCGTCGGCGGCCCGCGCGGTCGCCGCCGGCGTAGCCCTGGACCCGACGGCGGAGCTGCGGATCTGGGTACCGGATGCCAACTTCGACTTCGAGGCGTTCCGGCCGCGGTGCTCGCGGTACGTGATGGGTGCCGAGGACGAGAAGATCGCCGAGATCGTCGAGCACCTGCGTGAGCTGCACGCGGAGGTCCAGTCCCGCGGTGAGCTGCTCGTCCGCTACGAGATCCCGGCGGTGACGCGGGAGTACGCCTCGAAGAACATCGGGTTGCACCCGCTGTTCTGTCTGCTCGAGGAAGCCCATGTGGTTATCCAGCACCCCACCCACGGGGCCGAGGCGGCGAAACTGCTGGTCGACATCGTTCGGTTGGGCCGCAAGCGCGGCATCCACGTCTTCGTCTCGACGCAGGCGCCGACGAAGGACTCCATGCCGCGCGACGTGACCCGCAACTGCTCCAACGGGATCGCGTTCGCCGTCGGGGATCACGTCGCCAACGACGCCCTCCTCGGCCAGGGCGCGTACACCGCCGGCCACCGCGCGACGGAGCTGATCCCGGGCACCGACCGGGGGACCGCGGTGGTCAAGGGCTTCTCCGGGCAACGCAGCGACATCGTGCAGGTCTACTTCCTGTCCGTGGACAAGGACTCCGGGACCGGGGACCAGGTCACTCCGATCATCGCCCGCGCCCTGGACGCGATCGCCCGGAGCGGCCGGCCCCTTCCCGGCTCGGCCACGACGGCACCCACAGTTCAGGCCGCCCGAGACCTGCTCGACGACCTCGACGCCGTGCTCGGCGAGCAGCCGGTCCCGATCGCCGACGTCCCGGCCCTGCTGGCCGCGTATGCGCCGGGCTGGACGCCGTACCGAGCGCTGACCGGCAAGGCGCTGCGCGCCCGACTCTCGGCCGAGTACGGGGTCAAGGTGCCTTCGACCGGCAACCGCTGGCCCCTCGATCCGATCACCGTGCGTGAAGCACTGGCCAAGCGTGCGACCGAGGATCTCGACGACGAGGGCTAGCCCGCCCGGCTGACCGAGTGAGGTCGAGCCCGCGCGCCGGCCTTGCGTGCCAGAGCCCGTTTCCGGCCCGGATGGGGCTCGGCCTCACTCGGCTCACTCGATCACTTTCCGCAGATCAGCTGGCCAGTGCCCTACCAGCGCGGCCGAGTGAAAGACCTAACCCCACCCGCGGCAGCTAACCCGCCGACCTCACTACCCGCCCGACCCCACACGACACCCCACACCGGATGTCGCGGCGGTCGACGCGTGCCGAAAACAGGAGCCCCGATGGCAACACACAGTCACCAAGCCGGAGACGTGAGACCAGGTGCCGACGGCGTGGCCCGGCTGCTGGCCGCCGCGCTCGACGCCGCCGGCCGGGGGTGGCCGGTGTTCCCGCTGTGCCCCGGAACCAAGCGGCCCGCGCTGCACGGACACACCCGCTGCCCCGGCGACGGACCCTGCGCCACCGGACATCAGGGGTGGGAGCAGCGCGCGACCACCGACCCCGACCGGATCCGCGGCGCCTGGACCGGAGGGCGGGCGTTCAACATCGGGCTCGCCACCGGACCGGCCGGGCTGCTGGTCGTCGATTGCGACACCCCCACCGTCCCCGACGGCCCGGACGCTGGGCCACCCGAGGAATGGGCCGGCGCCACCGGCGGCGCAGACGTCCTCGCCCGGCTCGCCGAGCAGGCCGGTGCCACCCTGCCGGTCACGTTCACCGTCACCACCCCGTCCGGCGGGACACATCTCTATTACTGGGCTCCGGGCGGGATCGAGCTGCGTAACACCGCCGGCCTGCTCGGCTGGAAGATCGACACCCGGGCCCACGGCGGCTATGTCGTGGCCCCCGGCTCGATCACCCCGGCCGGCGTCTACGCGGTCACCGTGGACCGGCCGGTCGCCGAGCTGCCCGGCTGGCTGCTACAGCGACTCCGCCCGGCTCTGCCGCCCGCGGTTCCGGTGGGCCCGATCCGGACCGGGTCCGGGCGGCGGGATCGCTATCTCGACGGGGCGCTACGGGCTGAAACAGCACGGGTCCACCAGGCCCCGGCCTCGCAGCGCAACGCCTGCCTCTACGTCGCCTCCGTCGCCCTGGGTCAGCTCGTCGCCGGCGGCTCCCTCGACGAGACCGAGGCCCGTGCGGTGCTGCTCTCCGCGGCCGCCCGGCATCTCGCGCTGCGCGCCTACAGCCGGCGGCAGGCCGAGCAGACGATCGCCTCCGGTCTGCGGGCCGGGGCGAAACGACCCCGTCGGATCGAGGACGCCGCATGAACCCGGACCCGACCCCGGCCCATCACCCCGACCCCGACCCGAAAGGCCTGCACGACGCAGATCAGGGGCCCGCGAGTGGCCCTGTGTCGGGCCGGGACCGTCGAGGACTCGAAGCCGTGCCCCCACCGCGTCGGACCGCCTGGGAGGCCACCGATCTGATGTCCTTGACCTTTCCCGAACCCCGCTGGGCCGTCCCCGGGATCATCTGCGAGGGCGTGACTCTGCTCGCCGGTCCGCCGAAGGTCGGCAAGTCCTGGATGGGCCTCAACCTCGCCCTCGACATCGCCGCCGGCCGTCCCGCGCTCGGCTCGATCCCGGTCGAAGCCGGCCCGGTGCTCTACCTCGCGTTGGAGGACACCCCGCGCCGGTTGCAGTCCCGGATGCGCACGGTGCTCGGCGGGCGGCCGGCGCCCGAGGGATTGACGCTGTCGATCGCGTGCTCGCCGATGCCGGCCGGTGGGGACGTCGAGATCGATACCTGGCTCACCGCCCACCCCGGCGCCCGCCTGGTCGTGATCGACGTGTTCGCCAAGGTCCGGGGCACCCCGCCCGCCGGGGTCGCCGCGTATGACGCGGACTACGCGGCGATGGGGCGGATCAAGCGGGTGGCCGACCGACACGGAGTCGCGGTCCTGCTCGTGCACCACGTCCGCAAGGCGGCGGCGGAGGACTTTCTGGCCACGGTCTCGGGGACGAACGGGCTCGCCGGCGCGGCGGATGCGGTGCTGGTCCTCGAACGCGCACGGGCGCAGGCGGACGGGGTTCTGCACGTCACGGGCCGCGACGTCGACGAAACCGACTACGCGCTCTCGTTCGACTCCGACGCCGGGTCATGGCGGGTCCTCGACGGCCGTGCCGAGGACTACCTACTGCGTGACACCCGCTCGCTCGTCATGCGCTACGTCCGCGACTTTCCCGGCCAGCGGCCGAAACAGATCGCCGAGGCGCTGCAGCTCGACGCGAACACCGTCCGCCAGACCTGCCGGCGGATGGTCCTCGACGGCCAGCTCCGCGCGACCGCGGGCGGGCAATACCACCCGCTCAGTGACACCAGTGACAGCAGTGACATCACCCCTCCGGAGCCGCTGTCACTGCTGTCACTCAGTCACTCGGCCCCGTCTGACCAGGGGAATCGTCGTGACGGCGCATCGGCGGGGGAGTGACAGCCGCGGACCACCCGCTGGGGCCTACTTCCGTCACTGCGTCACCCCACCCCGCCTGAACTGCGCAAACAGCTGTGACAAACCGAGTGACAGTCGAGTGACTGTCACTCCGACCCGGGAGAACAGATGAGCCGGCCGCCCGCCCGCCTCACGGTCCAGGACCTCTGCGCCGAACTCGGTGTCTCACGCTCGACGTTCTACGACTGGCGCGCCAAAGGACGCGCCCCGCGCTGCATCAAGCTCCCAAACGGTGAGATCCGCATCCGCCGTACCGACTTCGAGAACTGGCTGGACTCGCTTGAGGAGGTGGCCGCCTGATGGACACCACCTACGACGTCCGTGTGTGGGCTATCCGTGCCCGTGAGGGACGGACCGGCAGAAAGGCCTACGAGGTCCGGTGGCTGGTGGCGAAGAAGCCGTGGGCGGACACGTTCCCGACTCGCGCGCTCGCCAACGGGTTCCGCTCACGGTTGGAGCGGGCTCAAAAGGAAGGAGAAGCGTTCCGGCTACTCGACGGCCTGCCGGTGTCGGTCGCCAGGCAGGCCGACGAGATGAGCTGGTTCGACTTCGCGCAGCGGTACATCGATATGAAGTGGCCCAGAGCAGCGGGCAAGTCGCGGGCCGGCAACGCGGACACGCTAGCCACCGTCACCCCGGTCCTCCTATCAAGCAGCCGTGGACGCCCGGACGACGCGGTCCTGCGCAAGGCGATGACCGGTTGGGCGTTCAACGCAAAGCGCCGGGACGCTGCGAAGCCGGCGGACGTCGAGCGGGCGCTGAGATGGCTCCAGGACAACACGGTTCCGGTCTCGCAGCTCGACGATCCGGCCATGGCGCGTCGAGCGCTCGAACAGATCTCGGTGCGGATGGACGGCAAGCCAGCGGCGGCGAAGACGGTCGCGCGTAAGCGCGCCGTGTTGCACAACGCGCTGGAGTACGCCGTCGAGTTGAAGGTGCTCAACCGCAACCGTCTTCCGGAGGTGAAGTGGACACCGCCGAAGGACGTGAAGTCGATCGACAAGCGGGTGGTGATCAATCCGGACCAGGCCCGGAAGCTGCTCTCCGCTGTTGCAGCGCAGTTCATCGACGGGCAGCCCCGCCGGTCCTCCGGACCGATGCTGACGGCCTACTTCGCCGTCATGTACTACGCGGGACTTCGGCCGGAAGAGGCCGCGATGCTCCGGAAGCAGGATCTCCAGCTTCCGGAGAACGGGTGGGGCGAGTTGCTGCTGTCCGAGACCGCCCCGGTCGCCGGCGCGGCGTGGACCGACTCGGGGAGCGTCGGGACCGACGGCAGCTGAAACAGCGGGGGAGGGGGAGGTAAGGCACGTCCCGTCGCCTCCGCCGCTCACCGAGTTACTACATGCCCACCTGGGCCGGCACGGCGTTGCCACCGACGGCCGACTGTTCCGGGGCCTCTACGGCAGCGACGTCGCGGAGTCGACGGTCGCGCGGGTGTGGAGGAAGGCGCGCGAGGCGGCCCTGACCGAAGCGGAGTACGCCTCGCCACTTGCTCGCCGCCCATACGACCTTCGACATGCTTGCGTGTCGACATGGCTGGGTGGGGGAGTGCCGTCGACCCAGGTCGCCGAGTGGGCGGGTCACTCGGTCGCGGTCCTGCACCAGATCTACGCGAAGGTGATCGCTGGCCAAGAGGACAGTGCACGACGGCGTATCGAGACCGCCCTGGGGCTGCCGGCTGAGGTGGCGGGAGACGCTGATCCCTCGGCCGCAGATAGGCCGCAGCTCGGCCACGCATAGGCCGCAGCAAGCCGCCGACGGCCGGACGGCATCCGGCACGGTCGGACAGCCGTGACCGGCCGTTGGTGGTGTTTGCGCAGGTGACCGGCCCAAAAGGGCCGGTCGGAAGGTGTGCCCCCGGTGAGATTCGAACTCACACTGGGCGGATTTTGAGTCCGCTGCCTCTGCCGATTGGGCTACGGGGGCCTGGGGTCCTCCGCACCTCGTGTGCAGTGTTTCCGCACACGAAGTACCGAATAACCTCAGGGATGGTCACCTTATCCCGGTAGCATCGAGCCCTGCGTTCGACCCGCCCGTTGAAGGAGAAGCTCCGGTGAGCCAGCAGGTATCCGAGGAACAGCACGCCGAGGACCGACCGGCCGTCGGTTGGCGCGTCCTCGTCGTCGAGGATGAGGCGCTGATCCGCCTCGACCTGACCGAGATGCTCGGCGAAGAGGGTTACCAGATCGCGGGGGAGGCCCCCGACGGCGAGGCCGCGGTGCAGATGGCCCGCGAGCTCAAGCCGGATCTCGTGATCATGGACGTCAAGATGCCCAAGAAGGACGGCATCGAGGCGGCGGCGGAGATCGTCGAGGAGAAGATCGCTCCCGTCGTCATGCTCACCGCGTTCAGCCAGCGCGATCTGATCGAGCGGGCCCGGGACGCCGGCGCGATGGCGTACCTGGTCAAGCCGTTCGCGCGGCACGAGCTCGTGCCGGCGATCGAGCTGGCGGTCTCCCGGTTCGCGGAGAAGCGCGCGCTCGAGGACGAGGTCGCCTCGCTCAACGACCGGTTCGAGACCCGCAAGGTCGTCGACCGCGCCAAGGGTCTGCTGATGGCGCGGCAGAACATGACCGAGCCCGAGGCCTTCCGCTGGATCCAGCGCACCGCCATGGACCGCCGGACCACGATGAAGGCGGTCGCCGAGGCCGTCATCGAAGGGCTAGCCACCCCGAAGGCGTGACCGCTCCGCTCCACCCGTGAAAGCCGTCCCGACGCTGTCGGGACGGCTTTCGTCGTTCGTGCCGAACATCTCGACGACACATGATCGTAAGCAAAGGTAAGCGGTTTCCCCCAGCTCAGGGCGTTACCTGATGATCTTGTTTGCACTACGATCGTGACCTTGGAGTCACGCTGTGTGGGAGGGTGGTCACACAACGCTGGATCCGGTTGCGGTCTGGTAAAGAGCCCCGGCGGTGTGGTGACGCGGAACCCGTCGGTGACCTAACGTCCGCGACGCTCTCGGCAGCTCCGCGGGGGCCCGGTGGCGTCGGGGCCGCCGTCGACGTGGTTGCACGGAAGGACATGACATGGATCGGAAGCGGACGGTCGTCGCGACTGCCGCCTTGCTCGCCGGGGCGCTCGCGCTGACGGCCTGCTCCACGAACCGGACGGAGACGGGCGGCGCCAGCAGCGGCTCGTCCTGCGACACGAGCAAGGGCACGCTCGTGGTCGGATTCGTCGCGCCGCTCTCCGGTGGGCTCTCGGCCCTCGGTCTCGGCATGAAGAACTCCGCGGACCTCGCGGTCAACCAGGCGAACCAGGCGTGCAAGGTGCCGGGCTACAAGCTCGCGCTCCAGGCCGAGGACGACCAGGCGACCGCCCAGATCGCCGGTCAGGCCGCGACGAAGCTCGCGTCGGACCCGAACGTCGTCGGCGTCATCGGCACGCTGAACTCCTCCACCGCCCAGTCGGTCGCCCCGATCCTGGGGCAGAAGAAGATCGTCGAGATCTCGCCGGCGAACACCAACCCGTCGCTGACCCAGGGCGACAACCCGGCCTCCGCGTCCCGGCCCAACCCGACGTACTTCCGCGTCGCCACCACGGACGCCGTGCAGGGCCCGTTCGCCGCGCAGTACCTCGTCGACAAGGCCGGCAAGAAGAACATCGCCGTGATCGACGACGGCAAGACCTACGGGGCCGGCCTGGCGGCGGCCTTCGCGGCCGAGGCGCAGAAGCGCGGCGCCAAGGTCGTCGCGCAGGAGAAGGTGGGCGAGAAGGACACGGACTTCTCCGGCGTCATCTCCAAGATCCGGCCGCTCAACCCGGACGCCGTCTACTACGGCGGCGAGTACCCGGTCGCGGGCCCGCTCTCGAAGCAGCTCGCCGCCGCCGGACTGAACGTTCCGCTGATGGGCGGCGACGGCATCCAGGACGAGACCTACGTGTCGCTCGGTGGCCGTGAGGGCGACCTCGCGACCAGTGTCGGCGCCCCGGCGGACCAGCTGCCCAGTGCCAAGGCCTTCATCGACGCCTACTCGGCGGCCGGCTACAAGGAGCCCTACAGTACGTACGGCGCGCTGACCTACGACGCCACCAACGTGCTGATCCAGGGCCTCACCACCGCCGTCGGCTCCGGCACCTTCAGCAACACGACGCGCGACGCGCTGCTGACCGCCGTCCAGGACACCAACCTCGACGGCGCGAGCGGCAAGGTCTCCTTCGACCAGTACGGCGACACCACGAACAAGGTGCTGACCATCTACTCGGTGCAGGGTGGCAAGTTCGCCCCGGTGGAGAGCGGCGAGTTCCAGGCCAGCTGACGTCGGCCCCAGGAGGGACCGACCGGATCGTCAACGGTAGAGCGGGGGCGGGGGACGACACCCCGTCCCCGCTCTGCACGTGGTGGAGGAGAACCCTCACTTGTTGTCCACGTTCCTGTCCCAGATCGCGAACGGGCTGGTGCTCGGTTCGCTGATCGCCTTGATCGCGTTGGGCTACACGATGGTCTACGGGATCATCACGCTGATCAACTTCGCCCACGGCGAGATCTTCATGGTCGGTGCCTACGGCGGCCTCGCCACCCTGACCTACCTGATGCCGACGTTCATCGCCCAGCGCTGGTACTACGCGCTCCCGATCGTGCTCGTCGGCGGCTCCCTCATCTCGGTCCTCGTGGCCGTCGCGATGGAGCGGTTCGCCTATCGGCCGCTCCGCAACGCGCCCCGCCTGGCCCCGCTGATCACCGCGCTCGGTGTGTCGGTGGCGCTGCAGGAGGCCGTCCGCGTCTTCTACCCCGGCGCGACGGCGGCGATCCCGTTCCCGAACCTCTTCGTCGAGGGCACGTGGATCATCCCGATCGGCGACGGGGTGCCGATCCGCTACACCGGCATCCTGCTCATCGTGGTCTCGCTCGTCCTGGCCTTCGGCCTCGAGCGGTTCATCGAGCGCACCCGGATGGGCCGCGCGATGCGCGCCACGTCGCAGGACCGCGACGTCGCCCGCTTGATGGGCGTCGACCCGGACCGCATCATCGTCCTCACCTTCGCGATCGGCGGCGCGCTCGCCGGCGTCGCGGGCGTGCTCTACGGCAGCTACCTGAACAACATCAACATCGACATGGGCTTCCAGAACGGCATCTTCGCGTTCACCGCGGCCGTGCTCGGCGGGATCGGCAACATCCGCGGCGCGGTGATCGGTGGCCTCGTCATCGGCCTGGTCAAGGCGCTCGGCGGGCAGTACCTGCCCGGCGGCACCGCCTACGACTACGTCTGGATCTTCGTCGTGCTGATCATCGTGCTGGTGTTCCGGCCGCAGGGCTTCTTCGGCGAGACGGAGAGGGTCCGAGCATGAGCACCGTGACCGAAGCACCTCCCGCGTCGACGCCGGAGGCGGTCCCGCCACGGCACACGGGCCGGCTCGCGGGCCTGCTCGACGCGCTCGCCCCGCGGGCGCGCCTCCTCGAGATCGTCGGTGGAATCGTCGCGATCCTCGGCTCCCAGCTGCCGTGGGCGACCTTCGTGCTCAATCAGGGCGCCTACCCCGAGCTCGCGACGCTGCCCTTCGGTTTCACCGGCTTCCGGCTGCACCTGGTGATCCTCGGGCTCGCGGCGATCGTCGTCGCCGCGATCCGGGTGCCGGCGGCCGACCGGATCGTCCGCAACCTCGGCATCGGGATCGTCGCGGTGGCTGTCATCAACGGCCTCTACATCACCGTCGAGGGCGGCGGTCTGGGCGCGATCACCGCCGCGGACGGCGCGGTGGCGTTCGGGTCGGTCGTCGCCCTGATCGGCGGCGTGCTCGCCATCTTGGGCGGCGCGGCCGGCGGCGCGGAGCGCCGGCCCGAGCTCGACTGGAAACTCCCGCTCTGGGTCGAGTGGCTGCTGCTCGTCGTGATCTACGTGCTGATGCTGCTCGTCGTGGCCGCGGGCCTCACCAGCGGTGGCCAGGGCGGCGTCGTCAACCCGTACTCGGGCGCGGTGTTCCTGTCCTTCCTGAGCGCGGCGGGCGGCGCCTTCGCCGGCCTGAACGCGTCCGGCCTGCTCGGCTACGTGGCGACGCTCTCCGAGCGGCACCGGGTGTTCAGCGTGATCGTCCTCCTGATCGTGGCGCTGGGGCTCCCGCTGACCAGCGCGGGCACCGAGTACTGGATGACGGTCGCGTCGAACATCGGTGTCTACGCCGCGACGGCCATCGGGCTGAACATCGTCGTCGGGCTCGCCGGCCTGCTGGACCTCGGCTACGTCGCCTTCCTCGGCATCGGCGCGTTCGTCGCGGCGAACCTGTCCGGCGCCACGGCCTCGGCCGTCGGGATCCACCTGCCGTTCGTGCTGGTCATGGTCATCTCGGCGGTCGTCGCCGGCATCTTCGGCGCGATCGTCGGCTCCCCGACGCTCCGGGTGCGCGGGGACTACCTCGCGATCGTCACCCTGGCCTTCGGTGAGATCTTCGTGCGCAGCGCGCAGAACAACATCGGCGGCCTGACGGGCGGGGCGAACGCGATCCCGAACATCCCGGCGGTCGGGGTGGGGGACTTCCGGTTCAACGACTCGATCACCATCGGGTCGGTCCAGCTGCCGTCGGGCGTCCTGTACTACGTGATGATCGTCCTGCTGGTCGCCGGCGTGATGCTGGTGTTCGGCAACCTGAAGTACTCCCGGCTCGGACGGGCATGGATCGCCATCCGGGAGGACGAGGACGCGGCGAGTGCCATGGGCATCCGCACCGGCCCGATCAAGATCCTCGCGTTCCTGCTCGGCGCCACGCTGGCGGGCCTCGCCGGTGCGTTCTTCGCACACAAGACCGGGGTCGTCGCCTACGACAGCTTCCGGTTCCTGGAGTCGGTGACCCTGCTCTCCGCGGTCATCCTCGGCGGCATGGGGACGATCCCGGGCGCGGTGCTCGGCGCGTCGATCCTGTTCGTGCTGCCTGAGAAGCTGCGCGAGTTCTCGGACTACCGGCTGCTGATCTTCGGCCTCGCGCTCGTGCTGATCATGCGGTTCCGGCCGCAGGGCATCATCGCGGACAAGCACCGCCGCGCGGAGCTGGCCGAGGAACCCGAGGACGCCGCCAAGGAGGCCCCCGGGGCCCTGCCGACGAGGGTGGAGCCGTGAGCGAGGAGCAGGCGATGAGCCCCGACCACGAGATCGGCACCACCACCGAGGAGGAGCTCCCGCAGGAGCTGCAGGCGCCGCCGGAGGAGGTCGTGGCCGTCCTCGCCGAGGAGATGCACGTCGCGACCGGCACCCGCGAGCCGATCCTGCAGTCGTCGGGTGTCTCGATGGTCTTCGGCGGCCTGCGGGCGCTGAGCGACGTCACGTTCTCGCTGGGCGAGGGCGAGATCATCGGCCTGATCGGGCCGAACGGCGCCGGCAAGACCACCTTCTTCAACTGCCTCACCGGGCTGTACTCGCCGACCTCCGGGCAGGTCACTCTGCGGGGGAAGCCCATGCCGAAGGACCCGGCGCGGGTCACCCAGGCGGGCGTGGCGCGGACGTTCCAGAACATCCGCCTCTTCCCGAGCATGACGGCCATGGAGAACGTCCTGGTCGGCCGGCACGTGCGGATGAAGCAGGGCCCGCTCTCGTCGCTGCTGCACGGGCCCCGGTTCCGGAGGAGCGAGGCGGAGGCGCACGACCGGGCGGAGAAGCTGCTCGCGTTCGTCGGCCTCGGGCGTTTCTCCGACGAGCTCGCCCGGAACCTGCCCTACGGCGACCAGCGGCGGCTCGAGATCGCCCGCGCGCTGGCGACGGACCCGTCGGTGCTCCTGCTCGACGAGCCGACGGCCGGGATGAACGCGCAGGAGACCGAGGCCACCCGGCAGCTGATCTTCGCGATCCGGGACCTCGGCGTCTCGGTCGTGGTGATCGAGCACGACACGAAGTTCATCTTCACGCTGTGCGACCGGGTGCTCGTGCTGGTGCAGGGCGAGCTGCTGGTGGAGGGCTCGCCGGACGAGGTGCGCGGCGACCCGCGGGTCGTCGAGGCCTACCTGGGCGCACCGCCCGACGAGGTCGAGGCGCAGATCCACGCCGGGGCCACCGCGGGACCGGGCACAGGCGGCCCGGGCCTGCAGGAAGGAAGTACCGACTGATGGCGTTCCTCTCCGTCCGCGACCTGGTCGTCGCCTACGGCGCGATCCAGGCCGTCCGCGGCGTCTCGTTCGACGTCGAAGAGGGCGAGATCGTCAGCCTCATCGGCAGCAACGGGGCCGGGAAGACGACGACCCTGCGCACCGTCTCGGGCCTGCTGCGGCCGGTGTCGGGCGAGATCCTGCTGAACGGCGAGCCGATCCAGAAGCTCCCCGCGCACCAGATCCTGTCGAAAGGCGTCGCGCACAGCCCGGAGGGCCGCCGGCTCTTCGCGCGGATGAGCGTCGAGGAGAACCTGCGTCTCGGGGCCTACACCCGCAAGGACGAGGCCGGCGTGCTGAAGGACATGCAGCGCGTCTACGACCTGTTCCCGGTGCTGGGGGAGCGGCGCGGCAACAAGGCGGGCCTGTTCTCCGGCGGCGAGCAGCAGATGCTGGCGATCGGCCGCGCGCTGATGTCCAGCCCGAAGCTGCTCATGCTCGACGAGCCGTCGATGGGCCTCTCGCCGATCATGACGCAGAAGATCTTCGACACGGTGAAGGAGCTGCGGGACTCGGGCACCACGGTGCTTCTGGTCGAGCAGAACGCGCTCTCCGCGTTGGCCCTGTCGGACAAGGCCTACGTGATCGACCTGGGCCGCACCACGCTCTCCGGCACGGGCCGCGAGCTCCTCGCGGACCCGCGGGTCCAGGAGGCCTACCTCGGCGAGGGTGCGTCCACCTGATCCGTGCCGCTCGGGCGTCCCTCCGGACGCCCGAGCGGCGGAGGCTCACTCGCCGGGAAGGGTGTCCCGGTGCAGGCAGGTCAGCTTCGCCGTGCAGATCCGGCGGCCCTGGTCGTCGGTCAGCACGATCTCCGTGGTCGAGGTGCTGCGGCCGACGTGGAGCGGCCGCGCCACCCCAGTGACCCAGCCGTCCGTCGCCGCGCGGTGGTGCGTGCACGCCAACTCCACGCCGACGGGGAACCGCTCGGGCAGCGCGTGCAGGGCCGAGAGAGTCGAGCCGAGGGTCTCCGCGAGGACGCCGCTGGCGCCGCCGTGCATCAGGCCGTACGGCTGGCGGTTGCCCGCGACGGGCATCCGGCCGACGACCTCCTCGAGGGACCGGCTGACGATCTCGATCCCCATCTTCTCGGCGAGCTGCTCGGCAAGCATCTCGGGCTTCATCTCGGGCAGCTCAGAGGCGTCGATCGGCACCGGGAGACCCTAGACCGGCCGCTCCCGCACGGGTCCGTGGGATCGCGCACAGGCGCACGGCTCGTGCGCCCGGGCCCGAACCCGTGCGTCAGCGCGGCCGGTGCGTCACGAAGATCGCGGTACCCGGGAAGAGCTCGCCCCGCAGCGGCGACCACTGGCCCCACACCCGCTCGTGCCCCTCGGGCCACTCCGGCTCGACGAGGTCGTCCAGCACGAGACCGGCGGCCGTCACGTCCCGGATCCGGTCGCCGAGCGTCCGGTGGTGCTCGACGTACGTGGCGCGGCCCTCGTCGTCGACCTCCACGTAGGGGGTCCGGTCGAAGTACGACTGGGTGACGGTCAGCCCGTCCGGTCCGGGGTCGTCGGAGAACATCCAGCGCATGGGATGGTTCACCGCGAACACCCAGCGCCCCCCGGGCCGCAGCACCCGGAACGCCTCACGCATCACGGTCACGGGCTCGGCGACGAACGGGACGGCGCCGAAGGCCGAGCACACGACGTCGAACGTCGCGTCGGCGAAGGGCAGGCGCTCGGCGCCCGCCTGGACCAGTGGCACCGCGATCCCCGTCGACGCGTTCAGCTCGGCCGCGTGCCGCAGCATCCCACGGGACAGGTCCAGGGCGACGGCGCGCGCGCCGTGGGCCCGCAGCCAGCGCGCGCAGGGCGCGGAGCCGCAGCCGATCTCGAGCACGCGCGCGCCCCGGACGTCGCCGAGGAGCCCGGCGTCCGCCTCGCGCAGCCCCTCGGGGCACCACACGAAGTCCGCGTCGCCGATGTCCCGGGCGTGCTCGGCCAGGTAGTCGTCCGCGTCGGCGTCCCACCAGGCCCGGCTCGCGCGCTCGGACTCGGCCGACCCGACGGCCCGCCGGGCGACCCCGGCAGTGCCGAGAACCTCCTCGGCACTCATCGCACTCGTCCGCTGCGCGGGCTCGGCGCTGCGCGCAGGCGCTGTGCCGGTGATGCCCTCGCGAGCCCGGTCATGGATGATGTTGCACAGAGCATGCTCGAACCGCGTTCCACGACCGGATCGTCCCAGTTCGGAACGAGGGGGCCGCATTGCCCTGCTGTTCCCGACCCGCGTAGCATGACGAGCGCACTGTGGTCAACGTAACGCCTCGCCCGCGAGGCCTACGGGCACACCGGGTTTCGCCGAAGTTCGATCCCGTCAGTGCAGACCACGGAACCGACGATCGAGGGTGACTGTCACACGCACCACCAGTCACGGCTAGACACCATCAGAGAGGTCGCAGAAGCGGCCACCACGAAGACATCCACCGGAGCACCCCACTACATGTCCACCGACACCACCGCCGCCCCGACCCACACGACCCCGCAGGTCGCCATCAACGACATCGGGTCGGAGGAGGACTTCCTCGCCGCCATCGATCAGACGATCAAGTACTTCAACGATGGCGACATCGTCGAGGGCACCATCGTCAAGGTCGACCGTGACGAGGTCCTGCTCGACATCGGTTACAAGACCGAGGGCGTCATCCCCTCCCGCGAGCTTCTCGATCAAGCACGACGTCGACCCGGCCGAGGTCGTCTCGGTCGGCGAGTTCGTCGAGGCCCTGGTCCTCCAGAAGGAGGACAAGGAGGGCCGGCTGATCCTGTCCAAGAAGCGTGCGCAGTACGAGCGCGCCTGGGGCACGATCGAGGCGCTCAAGGAGGCCGACGAGCCGGTCGAGGGCACCGTCATCGAGGTCGTCAAGGGCGGCCTGATCCTGGACATCGGGCTCCGCGGCTTCCTCCCGGCCTCGCTGGTCGAGATGCGCCGCGTCCGCGATCTGCAGCCGTACGTCGGCCGCAAGATCGAGGCCAAGATCATCGAGCTGGACAAGAACCGCAACAACGTGGTCCTGTCCCGCCGCGCGTGGCTGGAGCAGACCCAGTCCGAGGTCCGCAGCGAGTTCCTCAACCAGCTGGCCCGCGGCCAGGTGCGCAAGGGCGTCGTCTCCTCGGTGGTCAACTTCGGTGCGTTCGTCGACCTCGGTGGCGTCGACGGCCTGGTGCACGTCTCCGAGCTGTCCTGGAAGCACATCGACCACCCCTCCGAGGTCGTCGAGGTCGGCCAGGAGGTCACGGTCGAGGTCCTGGACGTCGACCTGGACCGCGAGCGCGTCTCCCTGTCGCTGAAGGCGACGCAGGAGGACCCGTGGCGCCTCTACGCCCGGACCCACGCGATCGGCCAGATCGTCCCGGGCAAGGTCACCAAGCTCGTTCCCTTCGGTGCGTTCGTGCGCGTCGAGGAGGGCATCGAGGGCCTGGTGCACATCTCCGAGCTGGCCGAGCGCCACGTGGAGATCCCCGAGCAGGTCGTGCAGGTCGGCGACGACGCCATGGTCAAGGTCATCGACATCGACCTGGACCGCCGCCGCATCTCGCTCTCGCTGAAGCAGGCGAACGAGGGCATGACGGTCGAGACCGAGTTCGACCCGACCCGCTACGGCATGGCCGCCGAGTACGACGACCAGGGCAACTACATCTACCCCGAGGGCTTCGACGTCGAGACCGGCGACTGGCTCGAGGGCTACGACGAGGCCCGCGCCACCTGGGAGAAGCAGTACGCCGAGGCGCACGAGCGCTACGAGCAGCACATGACCCAGATCCGGAAGGCCGCCGAGGCCGAGGCCGAGGCGACCGTCGAGGGCGCCGGTGCCGCGAACTACTCCTCGGAGGGCGGTGGCGCCCCCGCGGAGAGCGGTGGCTCGCTGGCCAGCGACGAGCAGCTCGCCGCGCTGCGGGAGAAGCTGTCCGGCGGGGCGTGAGCCCCGGCGGGCGCGGTGGATCGGGTGAAGGCCTGATCTCACGCTCCTGACGTTCCGCCACGGCCCCGGTGACCACTCGGTCACCGGGGCCGTGGCATGTCCGGGCCACCCCTCGCCCGTGGCGTGCCGTATCCGCCCGATGATCACGCCGGGTATCGATCAGGGGAACGCAGGATCACAGTTGTGCTGCATTCCGTGACCGGACGGTGCGTCGCCTGACCTGATCATGAAGTGGCGCTTACGGTTGGTGCGTGCGGTGGGGGGCCAGCCGGCGGTCGAGCGTCGGCATGCGTGGGGTAGTCCTGGGTGTCCTCGTGCTGGTGCTGGCCGGCTGCGGCACGGCCGATCCCGACTCCCTACCGGTGCCCACCTTCGGCGACTCCACCGGTGCCACCGAGAGCGCGGCGGGCGGCGGCGCGGAGAAGCGACTTCCGGACGACTGCGCGAAGCTGCTCACCGCGGAGGACTTCGCCGCCCTGGACGCCCGGCCACTCGGGTCCGTGAGCCTGCGGACGGTGCGCGGCGTGGCGCAACCGTCGGTGAACCGGACCGAGCGCGTGGCCTGCGGTTACACCGGGACGGCCGGGGAGGCCAAGGGCGGCAAGCTCCTCGACCTCAACGTCGGCCGCTACACCGACGCCGCCGCGGCGTCGAAGCAGTGGCAGCTCAACACGGCCGCCGAGCGGGACGGCTCGCCGTCGCGGGACATCATGCTGGGGAGCGCCTCGGCCGTCCTGGTCGAGCGCTCCTCGGAGACGGTGCTGGCGGTCGTCTACGGGGTCGACACGCTGACGTTCATCCTGCCCGCGTCGCAACCGGTGGCCGGCAGGTCCCCGGGGGACCGGCTCGTCGACCTCGCGCTGCGGGTGCTCCCGAAGGTCGGCGCCACCCAGCCTGCCGGGCCGCCGACGACCACGCCGCCGGCCGGGGTCACCCCGGCGTCGGACGGCACACGCGCGCCCGATCCCAGCGCCGTGGCGGCGCAGAACCGCTGAGATCGCGCGGAGACCGCCCTGTGTAGCGTGATCGACGTGCTGCGGGTGGGGTTGACGGGCGGGATCGGATCGGGCAAGTCCACCGTCTCGCGACGGCTGGTCGAGCTCGGCGCGGTCCTCGTCGACGCGGACCAGATCGCCCGCGAGGTCGTCGCCGCCGGGACCGAGGGGCTCGCCGCCGTCGTCGAGGCGTTCGGCGAGGAGGTCCTCGGGCCCGACGGCGAGATGGACCGGCCGAAGGTCGCGTCGCTCGTGTTCGGGGACCCGGAGGCCCGTAGGACGCTCAACGGGATCGTGCACCCGTTCGTGGGGAAGCGGGCCGCGGAGCTGGTCGCCGGGGCCGGGCCGGACGCCGTGGTCGTGCAGGACAGCCCGCTGCTGGTCGAGAGCGGTATCGCCGCCGCCTCGCCGCTGGTCGTGGTCGTGCACGCGGACGCCGAGGTGAGGGTGTCCCGGCTGGTCGGCGGCCGCGGGATGTCCGAGGAGGACGCCCGCGCCCGGATCGCCGCGCAGGCGACGGACGAGCAGCGGCGCGCCGCAGCGGACGTCTGGCTGGACAACAACGGCTCCCCGGACGCGCTCACCGCCGCCGTCGACGCGCTGTGGCACGAGCGCCTGCTCCCGTTCGAGGAGAACCTCCGGCTGCGCCGGCCGGCCCGGGGCGGCGCCCGGGGCCTCGTCGACCCGGACGGGTCCTGGCCGGCGCAGGCGAGCCGGCTCCGGTCGCGCATCGCCGCGGCGGCGGGGGAGAAGAGCCTCGGCGTCGCGCACGTCGGCCCGACCGCGGTCCCCGGCCTCCCGGCCGAGGACGTGATCGACCTGCAGCTCGCGGTCGCGTCGGTCGAGGACGCGGTGACGGTCGCGGACGCGCTGGCGGAGGCGGGCTTCCCCGCCTGCGTGCCGAGCACGCAGGACGATGCGCGTGGCACGTGCCGGCACGCCTCCGCGGACCCCGGCCGCCCCGCGCTCCTGCACGTGCGGGTCCACGGCTCGTCGGGCTGGCGCCAGGCCCTGCTGGTCCGGGACTGGCTGCGCGCGGACGCCACAGCCCGGGCGGAGCTCCTGGCCGCCGGGCGTGCCGGGGCGGCGGAGCCCGCCGGGGAGCAGGGCGCGTCCCGCTGCGCCGGACGCACGGAAGCGCGGTCCGAGACGGTGCTGCCGAGCGCGGAGCGGTGGGCGGAAGAGACCGGATGGTCCCCCGCCGACACGATCGATGAGCCGAATCACTAGGCCGATCGGAGCAAGGGCGAACCTGTAACGGGGTCCTCTCGTTCTTCGAAAGGTAGACAGGGCATCCGTGACGGCCGAGCCCGAGGTCGTGCCGAGGGGGACGAACGGTGAGCGCACTGGCCGAGGACGACATCGTCGGCGGGAAGGCGGACGGCGGCGCCGTGCGGCTGGCCGACGCTGCCGGACCCGCCGGTGTCGAGCCGGACCACGAGGGATGGACGTCTCCGGGGACGGACCTCCGGGCGGACTTCGGGGCTCACTTCGAGGCCCACTACCCGCGCCTCGTCGCCCAGCTCTTCGCGATCACGCTGGACTCCGGCGAGGCCCACGAGCTGGTCCAGGAGGCCTACTCGCGCGTCTGGCGCCGCTGGTCGGAGGTCCGCGAGGGCCCGGACCCGGCCGGCTGGGTACGCCGGGTCGCCGTCCGCTCCTCGATGCGCAGCTGGCGGCAGATGCTCTCCCGGGTCGGCCTCCGCTCGCCCCACGTACCGGACTCCGAGAACGTGGACCCGCGGACGCGGGCCGTGCTCGGCGCCCTGGCCCGGCTCGGCGCCCCCGAACGCCGGTGCATCGTGCTCACGCACATGGCGGGGATGGCGCCGGCGGAGGTCGCCGCCCTGGAACGCGTGTCGGCCGGCACCGTGGCGGCCCGGTTGTCCCGGGCCCGCGGGGTCGTCGCCGAGGGCATGGCGGACGTGCTGCCGCAGGTGCTCGGGGTGGACCCGGACGTTCCGCCCGTCCACGCGGAGTACTCGAGCCCGTACGACCGCGGCTACGACTGGACCGACGACGAGGGGACTTCCCGGTGACCAACCCGTACGGACGGGTCTCGGCCGAGCTGCGCCGGCTCGACGACGAGCTCGCGGCCGGGGTGACGCTCCCACCTCTCGACGTCGTGCTGCGGCGCGCGGGCACGCTGACCCGCGCGAGCACCGCCGCGGCCGCCGCCGTGATCAGCGTCGGCGGGCTGGGCGGGGTCACCGCGGTCGGGGTCGCCACCGCGCCCGCCGCGAACGTGGTCGCCACCGCGCCCGCCGGCGAGGTTCCGGTCACCACTGCGCCCGTCACGACCACGACGTCCCCGGCGCCGGTCGCCGCGCCGTCCCCCGTGGTGGAGGAGGCCGACCCGACGACCACGACGCGCCGCACCCCGCGCCGGACCACGACGACCCCGCCGCCGGCCGTCGAGCCCGTGGCCCCGGCGCCGGTCGTCACGACCAGAACACCCCCGACGACGAAACCGTCCGTCACGAGCTCGAAGCCACCCTCCACCACCACTGCGACCACCGAGCCGGACGACGAGGGGACGGTGGACCCGACGCCGACCTCGTCGGCGACCGCGCTGCCGCCGTCGTCGAGCAGCCAGCCGTCGACGTCGAGCTCCGCGGACGCCTCGCTCGCCTGACCGTCAGCCGGCCGGTCGGATCCCCGATCCGGGGGCACCGCTCCACGTGAGCGCGATGCCCTCGGTGTCCAGCCAGGCGTCCAGGTCGTGGCCGTGGGCCGCGAGGGCGGCCACGGCCCCGAGCGTGCGGTGCATCGCGTACTCGGCCGCCGCGGCGTCGATCAGGCCGGCGCCCACCGCCTCGACGAACTCGTCGACGTCCAGCACGCGGCTCCACCGGCCGTTGCCGACCACGATGTCCAGGTAGAGGTCGGTGAGCCGCCACACCCCGCCGGGCTCGGGCTCGATCAGCGCGATGTCCAGGTAGAAGTCCTGGTCCCGGTGGTGGCCGGGGTTCCAGGACCAGTCGCTCACGCAGATCCCGAGGTCCGGCAGCAGCCAGGACTCGATCCAGTACGCGCTCGCACGGCCGACGATCGCCCGGCTCATGTAGAGGCCGAACGGGGCCTCCCGGTACTCGGCGACCTCGCGGCGGAACCCCTTGTTGTCGATGTTGACGCCGGCCGGCACGTCGAAGGTCTGGATCTTCGGCGGGTGCATCTCGCCGATCCTGCCGGACTTCCCGGTCGTGCGGGGGACTCGCGGGCCGGAAACTGTCGGGAGGTGCTCGTACTCTGGAACGCGTGGCATTTGCGACAGAGGTTCCCGGATCGGCGGCCCACCGGGGTGAGCAGGCACAGCAGGACACCCCGCTCGCGCACTCCGAGCACCGCCCGGTCGGGGAGATCCCCCGCACCGGCGGCCGTTTCGAGGTGGTCAGCGAGTTCGAGCCCGCGGGGGACCAGCCCGCGGCGATCGAGGAGCTCGAGGCCCGGATCCAACGGGGCGAGCAGGACGTCGTGCTGCTCGGCGCCACCGGTACCGGCAAGTCGGCCACCACGGCCTGGCTGATCGAGCGGCTGCAGCGGCCCACGCTGGTGATGGCGCCCAACAAGACGCTCGCCGCGCAGCTGGCCAACGAGCTGCGGGACATGCTCCCGAACAACTCCGTCGAGTACTTCGTCTCGTACTACGACTACTACCAGCCCGAGGCGTACATCGCGCAGACGGACACGTACATCGAGAAGGACTCCTCGGTGAACGACGACGTCGAGCGCCTGCGGCACTCCGCCACGCAGAACCTGTTGTCCCGGCGGGACGTCGTGGTCGTCGCCTCGGTGTCCTGCATCTACGGCCTGGGCACCCCGCAGTCGTACCTGGACCGGTCCGTCGAGCTGACGGTCGGGGGCGAGGTCGAGCGGGACGCGCTGCTCCGCGCCCTGGTGGACGTGCAGTACACGCGCAACGACCTCGCGTTCGCCCGCGGCACGTTCCGGGTGCGCGGGGACACCGTGGAGATCATCCCGGCGTACGAGGAGCTGGCGATCCGGATCGAGTTCTTCGGTGACGAGATCGAGGCCCTCTACTACCTGCACCCGCTCACCGGGGACGTCGTCAAGCAGGTGGACCAGGTGCGGATCTTCCCGGCCACGCACTACGTCGCCGGCCCGGAGCGGATGGAGCGCGCGGTCCGGGACATCGAGAAGGAGCTGGAGGAACGGCTCGCCGAGCTGGAGAACCAGGGCAAGCTGCTCGAGGCCCAGCGGCTGCGCATGCGCACCCAGTACGACCTGGAGATGATCCGCCAGGTCGGGTTCTGCTCGGGCATCGAGAACTACTCCCGGCACATCGACGGCCGCGCCGCCGGCACGGCGCCCGCCACCCTGATCGACTACTTCCCGGACGACTTCCTGCTCGTCATCGACGAGTCGCACGTGACGGTCCCGCAGATCGGCGGCATGTACGAGGGGGACATGTCCCGGAAGCGGAACCTCGTCGAGTTCGGGTTCCGGCTCCCGTCGGCGGTGGACAACCGGCCGCTGACCTGGGAGGAGTTCTCGGACCGGATCGGCCAGACCGTCTACCTCTCCGCCACCCCGGGGCCCTACGCGCTCTCCCGCACCGGCGGCGAGTTCGTCGAGCAGGTCATCCGGCCCACCGGCCTGGTGGACCCGGAGGTCGTCGTGAAGCCCACCAAGGGCCAGATCGACGACCTGGTGGGCGAGATCCGGGACCGCGCGGAGCGGGACGAGCGGGTGCTGGTCACCACGCTCACCAAGAAGATGGCCGAGGACCTCACGGACTACCTGCTCGAGCTGGGCATCCGGGTCCGGTACCTGCACTCGGAGGTCGACACGCTGCGCCGCGTCGAGCTGCTGCGCCAGCTCCGGCTCGGCGAGTACGACGTGCTGGTCGGCATCAACCTGCTGCGGGAGGGCCTGGACCTGCCCGAGGTCTCCCTCGTCGCGATCCTGGACGCGGACAAGGAGGGCTTCCTGCGCTCCGGCACCTCGCTGATCCAGACGATCGGGCGCGCGGCGCGCAACGTCTCCGGTCAGGTCCACATGTACGCGGACAAGATCACGGACTCGATGCGGTACGCGATCGACGAGACGGACCGCCGCCGCGCCAAGCAGATCGCCTACAACGAGGAGAAGGGGCTGGACCCGCAGCCGCTGCGGAAGAAGATCGCGGACATCCTGGACCAGGTCTACCGGGAGGCCGAGGAGACGGAGGTCCAGATCGGCGGCTCGGGGCGCAACCAGTCCCGGGGCAAGCGGGCCGCGGGGGAGCCGGGTCGCGCCGGGGCCAGCTCGGGCGTCGCGAGCGGGCAGGACACCAAGAACATGCCCCGCGCCCAGCTCGCGGACCTGATCCAGTCGATGAGCGACCAGATGCTCTCCGCGGCCCGGGACCTGCAGTTCGAGCTCGCCGCACGCCTGCGGGACGAGATCCAGGACCTGAAGAAGGAGCTGCGGGGGATGGACGCGGCGGGGATCAGCTGACGCAGGGCCGCCCTCGGGTCGGGGCTCCCGGCCTGCCCCCGTCGACGCTCGAGGTGATAGGCCACCCGTTCGCCCGCTGTCGGCCATTCCCACCACCCGGGCTACGGTGTGTACCGCACGACCACCACCCGATCACGTTCCGTCGCAGGAACCCGGCGAAGGACCGCGCTTGACCGTCTCCAGCACCCCGCCGGGCGCAGCCGACGCCGTCGGGCGGTTCCGGCTCCGCATCGCGTCCCCCAGGACGACGCTGCGAATCAGCATCCCGGTGCTCGCGCTGGTCCTCGCCGGGCTGCTGCTGCACACGCACGGCTACCACATCGACCTCGAGGTCTACCGGCTCGGCGTGCAGGCGTGGCTCGACGGCGGCGACATGTACGGCTCGCTCCCGCCCACGATCAGCGGCCTGGCCCTGCCGTTCATCTACCCGGTGTTCGCGGCGATGGTGCTCACGCCGCTGGCCCTGCTGCCGTGGAGCGCGGCCTGGATCCTGCTGTTCGTCCTGTCCCTGGCCTCGCTCGCGGTCACCCTGTACGTCGTCGCCGTGCGGGCCTGGCCCGCCGGTGGCCGCGGGGGAGCGCTGTCCGTCGCGTCGGTGGCGCTGCCGCTGATGCTGGTCATCGAGCCGGTGCTGGAGACGTTCGAGTTCGGCCAGGTCAACCTGATCCTGATGGCGCTGGTCGCGGTGGACTGCCTGGCGCCCAGAACCCGCTGGCCGCGGGGCGTGCTCGTCGGCGTGGCCGCCGCGATCAAGCTGACGCCCGCCGCGTTCGTCCTCTACTTCCTGCTCCGCCGGGACTTCCGGTCCGCGGCGGTCGCGGTGGTCACCGGCGTCGTCGCCACCGGGCTCGGGTTCCTCGTCGACGCGTCGGCGTCGGCACGGTACTGGTTCGGCGGCCCCGCGTCCGGCGTCAGCGGCTCGGTCTTCTACACCAACGAGACCGTGCAGGCCGTGCTCGCGCGCCTCGGGATGACGGGCACCGCGCTGACGGCCGTCTGGTTCGTCGTGGCGCTGATCCTGCTTTTCCTGGCCGTCCCGATCGTGCGCCGGGCGGACCCGGCGATCGCGCTGTCCGCGGTCGCGGCGTTCGCCCTGGTCGTCTCGCCGACGTCCTGGTCGCACCACTGGGTCTGGGTCGCGCCGGCCCTGGTCGCGGTCGGCGCCCACGTTCTGCGGGACCGCTCCCGCGGCTGGGCCGTGGTGGGGGGTGTGCTCGTCGTGGCGTTCTACGTCGCGCCGTTCCGCTGGCTCCCGAGCAACAACGGGGCCGAGCTGAGCTGGAACCCGCTGCAGCAGCTCGCCGGCGCGAGCTACGTCGTCGTCGCCGTGGCGCTGCTGGCCGTCGGCTGGTGGCACTACTCGCGGCGGACAGAGCACACTCCCGCGTCATGACGCCGGAGGAGATCGCCGCCTACGCCCTCGCCAAGCCCGGTGCGGTCGAGGACCGGCCCTGGGAGGGGGATCTCGTCGCGAAGGTCGGGGACAAGATCTTCGTGTTCCTCGGCGGCGAGGGGATCGGCGTGAAGTGCGGCCGGACGTCGGACGAGGCCTCCGAGCTGCGGGAACGGTTCCCCGGCGCCGTCACGGCCTCCCCGTACATCGGGCGCTACGGTTGGAACGTGGTCAGCCTCGACGGCACGGTGCCGGACGACGAGCTGCTGGAGCTGGTCGACGAGTCCTACGACGCGGTGGTGTCGCGGCTGCCCAAGGCCAGGCGCCCGGGCTGAGTGACCGCCCGCACGGTGTCCTGCAGCGCCTCGACGACGGCCCGCACCGCCGGCCGTTCCGCCACGCTCTCCCGCATCACCACCTCCACCATGCGCGCCGCCCGCACCCCGGCCAGCTCGCGCATGAGCAGCCGCCGGCCACCGCGGTCGTCCGTCGACCAGCGGGGGAGCAGAGCGACGCCGACGCCCGCGGCCACCAGCTCCTCGGTCACCGAGAAGTCGTTGATCCGCTGGACGATCCGCGGCCGGGTGCCGGTGAGCGTGGTCAGCGAGCGCAGCACGTCGTCGATGGGCCAGCCGACCTCGACGCTGATCCACGGCTCGTCGGCCAGCTGCTCGAGCCGCAGCCTGCGGTGCCGGGTGAGCGGGTGCCGCGGCGGGAGGGCGACGTCGAGCGGTTCGCGGACCAGCGGCACGATCCGGTGCCGCGCGCTGCGCTGCGGCTCCCTGCGCTCGTCCCGGTGGGTGAGCACGATGTCGTGGTCCGCGGCCAGCGTCGGCACGGCCGTCGGCGGCATGTCCACGTCCTTGACCTGGAGCTCCACCCCGTCGATCGCGCTGACCCGGTGCAGCAGCCCCGCCAGCAGCAACCGCGCGCCGGACGGGAACAGCGCCATCCGGACGACGCCCTGCGGTGTCGTCCGCAGCCGGCCGACCGCGGCCTCGGCGCGGGCCAGCGCCGCCAGCACGTGCTCCGCCTCCCCGACGAGGGCCTGCCCGGCGGCGGTGAGCCGCAGCCCCCGGCCCGCCGGCTCGGTCAGCGGCATGCCGACCTCGTCCGCCAGGGCCTTGAGCTGCTGCGAGATTGCGGAGGGGGTGAACGAGAGGGCCGTGGCGACCGCCGTCACGGAGCCCCGGTCGGCCAGCTCGCAGAGCACCCGCAGGCGCTGGACATCCATGAAGCCACTCTAAACAGTCTCTTCATTTCCTATCGCTGGTCTTTCAAGACAGGAGAACGGACGGTGGAGCGGTGACCACCCGTGACCGCCTGCTCGCCGTCCTCGTGGCCGCCCTCTGGGGCGGCAACTTCCTCGCCATCCACGTCGGCCTCGAGCACTTCCCGCCGCTGTTCCTCGCAGGGCTGCGGATGCTCGTCATCGCGGTCCCGGCGCTGCTGTTCGTGCCGCGCCCGCAGGTGCCCGTCCGCTGGCTGCTCGGCTACGGCCTCGGCTTCGGGACGGTCCAGTTCGTCTTCCTGTTCGTCGCGATGGACGTCGGGATGCCGACCGGTCTCGCCTCGCTGGTGCTGCAGGCCTCCGCACCGTTCACCGTGCTGCTCGGGGCCGTCCTGCTGCGGGAGCGGATGTCGGCGCGGCAGGCGGCCGGGATCGGGCTGGCCGTCCTGGGCCTGGCGGTGATCGCCGTCGCGCGGGCCCAGAGCGCGGCGGTGCTGCCGGTGCTCCTGACCCTCTGCGGGGCGCTGGGCTGGGCCTTCGGCAACCTGTGCAGCCGCCTCGCCGCTCCCCCGAAGCCCCTGCACCTGACGCTCTGGATGTGCGTGGTCCCGCCGGTCCCGCTGTTCGCGATGTCCGCCCTCACCGAGGGCCCGACCGCGGGCATCGACTCGCTGTGGGCCTCCTTCGCCCTCGACGGGTTGCCCGGGCTGGGCGCGGTCGTCTACCTGTCGGTGTTCGCGACGGTCGTCGGCTCGGGGATCTGGACGTGGCTGCTGCAGCGGTACCCGGCCGGCGTCGTCGCGCCGTACTCGCTGCTGGTCCCCGTGGTCGGGATCGCACTGGCCGCGATCGTGCTGGGGGAGCGGCCGAGCGTCGTCGAGCTCGTCGCGGCGGTCGTGATCGTCGGCGGGGTCATGCTCGGGACGCCGCGGCCCGCCAGGACCACGCCGGACGAGGTCGTGGGGACCGAGGAGGAGACCTCCGCGGCCGCGGCCTGACCGTCCGGCGGGGGCCGAACGCCGTCCCGGCGACTATGGTGAGGCTCACGTCCCGGCGTCGCCGTCGTACCGGGACGGTCGGGAGGGTCTGGTGGAGGAAGGCGTCTGCGCGGTCCGGCCCGGGACCGACGTCGGCCGGCACGCCCGCATGCTGGCCCAGGTGCACGACGCGGTGCTCTCCGGGGACACGCCACCCGCGCACCTCCGCCGGCTCGTCGCGCGGTCCTGGACCCGGGCAAGGGCCCAGGGGGTCGACCCCGAGCACGGGGAGCCCGCCGGCCCGCTCGGGCCGGACGAGATCGAGCGGCGCCGCGTCAGGTCCCCGCTGCACCGGGTGCTGCCCGAGCTCCCGGTCGTCGCTGACGTCGGTGGCCGAGGACGCCCGGCACGTCATGGTCGTCACCGACGCGGACGGCGTGCTGCTGTGGCGCGAGGGCTCCAACCGGGTCCGCCACCGCGCGGACGCGCTGGGCTTCACCGAGGGCGTCGACTGGTCCGAGGCCTCCGTCGGCACCAACGCGATCGGCACCGCTCTGGCCGAGGACGCCCCGGTGCAGGTCTTCGCGGCCGAGCACTTCGTGCGCAGCCACCACGTCTGGACCTGCACGGCGTGCCCCGTGCACGACCCGCGGACCGGGGAGCTGCTCGGCGTCGTCGACGTCAGCGGGCCGGCCGAGACCATCCACCCGACGACCGTCGCGCTCGTCGGCACCGCCGTGAAGCTCGCCGAGGCGAGCCTCTGGCGCCAGCACGAGAGCAGGCTCGAGACCCTCCGCGGGGTCGCCGCGCCGCTGCTCTCCGGCCTGCGTGGGGGCGCCGGGCTGGTCGTCGACGACCACGGCTGGGTCGCCGCCGTCACCGGCATGCCGAGCATCGAGCGGGTCGCGGTGCCGCGGGCGGACCTGCCGCTGGCGGTGCACGGCGTCGGCGTCTGCGTGCCCGAGCCCGTGCCCGGGGGCTGGCTGTTGCGGCTCGCGGACACCCGGACGTTGTCGCTCGGCCTGGACCTCGCGGCCCGCCCGCCGCGCGCGATCGTCGGCGGCTCGACGCGCTGGGTGCATCCGCTGTCGACCCGGCACGCCGAGCTGCTGGTCCTGCTGGCCTACGCCGGTGCCGCCGGGATGGACGCGGCCGCCCTGTCCGTCGCGCTCTACGGGGACCGCGAGCATCTGGTGACCGTCCGGGCCGAGATGTCGCGGCTGCGCCGCTCGCTGGGCGGGTTGCTGCTGGCGCGGCCGTACCGGATCGCGCCGGAGGTCGAGGTCGCGATGCCGGACCCCGGGGAGGTCGCGCTGCTGCGGGAGTCGAGCGCGCCGGGGATCCGCGGGCTCGCGACCCTGCGCCGGTAGCGCGTGCAACCCCGCTGCAACCCTGGCGCCGCCGCGCGCCGGGGGTTGGACTGAGGATCGCGTGACGCCGGAGTCACGCCGTCCCAGGAGGTCTGATGAGAGCAGCGCGGTTCCACGGTCCCGGCGACATCCGCATCGACGACGTGCCGGACCCCCAGGTCCAGCCCGGCCAGGTCGAGGTCTCGGTCGACTGGTGCGGCATCTGCGGCACCGACCTGCACGAGTTCCTCGAAGGCCCGATCTTCATCCCGCCGAAGGGTGCGCCGCACCCGCTCACCGGCGTCGAGATGCCCGTCGTGCTGGGCCACGAGTTCGCCGGGGTCGTCTCGGCGGTGGGCTCGGGTGTCACCGGGATCTCCGAGGGGGACCGGGTCGCCGTCGAGCCCTACTGGGTGTGCGGCAAGTGCCCGGCCTGCGAGGCCGGCCGCTACAACATCTGCCGCAGCCTCGGCTTCGTCGGCCTGGCCGGGGACCAGGGCGGGTTCGCGGAGCGCTGCGTCGTCGACCGGCGCTGGATCCACCCGCTCGGTGACCTGCCGACGGACCTCGGTGCGCTCGTCGAGCCGCTGGCCGTCGGGTACCACGCGGTCCGGCTGTCCGGGATCCGCGAGGGCGGCACCGCGGCGGTGTTCGGGGCCGGGCCGATCGGGCTGGTGACGGCCGCGGCGTTGCGCGCGGCGGGGGCGGCGAAGGTGATCGTCGTCGAGCCGGCGGCCGCCCGGAAGGCGAAGGCGTCGGGGGCCGGCGCGGACGTCGTCCTCGACCCGACGACCGACGACGCCCCGCAGGCGATCCGCGACCTGACGAACGGCGTGGGCGTGGACGTCGCGTTCGAGTGCGCAGGGATCGACGCGGTGCTGGCCTCGGCGATCGGGTCCGTGCGCCCCGGCGGCACCGTCTGCAACGTCGCGATCTGGGGCCACGTGCCGTCCGTCGCCGTGAACGACCTGGTCATGGGCGAGGTCAACCTCATCGGGTCGCTCGCGTACTGCGGCGACCACCCGGACGTCATCGCGCTGCTGCAGGACGGGAAGGTCGACGCCGAGCAGTTCATCACCGGCCGGATCGGGCTCGACGCCCTGGTGTCCGGCGGGTTCCGCGAGCTGATCGACAACAAGGAGGAGAACGTGAAGATCCTCGTCTCCCCGAAGGAGGTCCTGGCATGAGCACCGCGATCGTGACGGGCGGCGGCCGCGGGATCGGCCGGGGCATCGCGCTCCGGCTGGCGAAGGACGGGCACGCCGTCGCGGTCGTCGACGTGAACAAGGCGGGGGCGGAGGCGGTCGCCGCGGAGATCGCCGAGGCCGGAGGGACGAGCACGGCGCTGGCGTGCGACGTCACGGACCGCGCCGCGGTGTTCACCATGGTCGACGAGGTGGCCGGCGAGCTCGGCAGCGTGGACGTCATGGTCAACAACGCCGGGATCGCCCAGGTCAAGACACTGCTCGAGGTGACGCCCGAGGACCTCGAGGCGATCTTCGCCGTCAACGTGTACGGCGTCCTCTACGGGCTGCAGGCCGCCGCGGAGCGCATGATCGAGCAGGGCACCGGCGGCAAGATCATCAACGCGTCGTCGATCGCGGGGCACTCGGGCTTCGACTTCCTCGGCCACTACTCGGCCACGAAGTTCGCGGTCCGCGCCCTCACCCAGGCGGCGGCGAAGGAGCTCGCGAAGCACCGGATCACGGTCAACGCGTACTGCCCCGGTATCGTCGGCACGGACATGTGGGACCTGATCGACGAGCGGATGTCCGCCTACAACGGCAAAGCCAAGGGCGAGACCCTGGAGCAGTACTCCCAGCTGATCGCGCTGGGACGGGTCCAGACCCCGGAGGACGTGGCCGGCTTCGTCAGCTACCTGGCCGGCCGCGACGCGGACTACATGACCGGCCAGGCGGTGATGATCGACGGAGGCATCGTGATGGTGTGACCCGGCGGGTGGGTCAGCTGGTGACGTCCTTGCGCTGGAAGCGGAAGGCGGCCGCCGCGAAGAAGATCGCGGCGAACGCCACGGAGGAGAAGACGCCGCTGGTCATGTCGCCCCAGTCGATCTGGGTGGCGAGGAGGTCCGACCACGCCGTGGCGTAGTGCGTCGGGAGGTAGTTCCGCAGGTCCTCCAGGGCGGTGATCTGGTCCAGGATCTGCGAGACGATCGACGCCATCACCGCGCCGCCGACCGCGCCCAGCGGCGCGTCCGTGACCACCGAGAGCAGCAGGCCCAGCGCCGCCACCCACAGCAGGCTCAGCGCCACGTAGATGCCCGCCAGCAGCACCCGGCCGGCGGCGGCCCCGTACGTCAGGGACTCGCCGGTCGGGCTGACCAGGTCTCCGGTGCCGTAGGCGAGCGTCCCGACGATCAGGGCCACGATCGGCAGCAGGAGCAGCGCCGCGAGCGACAGGAAGCCCGCGACGATCGCCTTCTGCCGCAGCAACCGGGCCCGCGGCACGGGCGCCGCGAGCAGGTAGCGCAGCGACGACCAGGACGCCTCGGAGGCCACCGTGTCCCCGAAGAACAGGGCCACGACCACCACCAGCAGGAACCCCGCCGAGGCGAAGAGCGCGAAGACGGCGAAGTTCGTGCCGCTGCCCTTCGCGAGGTCGACGAGGTTCAGCGAGGTCCCGGGGGAGTCGTCGCTGCTGAGCTGGAACGCGATCCACAGGATGATCGGCAGCAGCGCGACCAGCCCGAACGCCACCTGGGTGCGGCGGCGCTTGAGCTGGCGGACCAGCTCGACGCGCAGCGGCAGCGTGTGGCCGGGGCGGTACGGCGCCCGGACGGACCCGTCGGCCGCCAACGACCCGACGTGTCCCTTCCTCGTGGACGGTGAATCGGTCATGGCGTGCCGTCCTTCGTGTCCACTGTCTCTCCGACCAGCTGCAGGAACGCGTCCTCGAGCCGGCGCCGTGGGCCGGCGGACTCCACCGAGACCCCCGCGCTGACCAGCGCCTGCACCGCCGACGCCCGCGGGGTGCCGTTGAGCTCCGCGTGCACCGACCGGCCCTCGACGGCGACCTCGCGCACCCCGGCGAGCGCGCCGAGCACCTCGGCGGCCCTGTCCGGCTCGTCGACCCCGAACGTCGCGGCCCCGCCCCCGGCGATGATCTCCTCGACCGTCCCGTCCGCCACGACCCTGCCCTGGTGCATGACGACGACGTGGTCGCACGTCTGCTCGACCTCCGCCAGCAGGTGGCTGGAGACCAGCACGGTCCGGCCGCCGGCGGCGTAGCGGCGCAGGACCTCGCGCATCGCGTGGATCTGGGGCGGGTCGAGCCCGTTCGTGGGTTCGTCGAGCACCATCAGCTCCGGCAGGCCGAGCATCGCCTGGGCGATCGCGAGCCGCTGTCGCATGCCCTGGGAGTACGTGCCGACCCGCCGCTCGACGGACGCGCCGAGCCCGGCGATCTCCAGGGCGTCGTCGAAGTGCGCCTCCGCCACCGGACGACCGGTGGCCGCCCAGTAGAGCCGCAGGTTGTCCGCGCCGGAGAGGTGCGGCAGGAACCCGGGCCCTTCGACGAACGCGCCGATCCGGGCCAGCACCGGGGCACCGGGCCCGACGGGCTCGCCGAACGCCCGGATGGTGCCCGCGGTCGGCCGGATGAGACCCATGAGCATGCGCAGCACGGTCGTCTTGCCGGCGCCGTTCGGGCCGAGCAGCCCGAGCACCTGGCCGGGCTGCACCGTGAACGACACGTCCTTGACCGCGCTGAACCCGCCCTTGTAGGTCTTCGCGAGGCCGGTGATCTCCAGCGGCGGGGCGTTCCCGGCGCCGGCGCTCGGGACGTCCGCCCGGCGCCGCCGGATCCGCGCGCCGACCCAGGCGACGAGGCCGAGCAGCAGCACCACGCCGATCCCGATCAAGGGCGCGAACGGGACCGTGTTCGCGGTCACCGAGCGGCCCGGCACGACCGGGATGTCGAGCTGGGAACCGTCGGCCAGGCCGACCTGCCACACGGCGGGCTCGGCCGGGGTGGTGAAACCCTGGTCCGTGGTCGCGACGGAGACGACGAGCCGGTTGCCGGCCTCGATCGGCGCGACGACGCCCGGCAGCGTCACCGAGACCCGCGCGGGCGAGCCGTCGGCCGGGACCGGCACCCGGATCGGCGCGACCGCGCTGCCCAGCAGCTGCCGCAGCCCGTCCGGGCCGACCTCGTAGGTCCGCGCGAAGAGGACCGCCTCGTCGCCCGCCGGCTGGCCGGGCACCCGGGAGACCGTGAGGTCGACGCGCGGGGCGCCGGCCACCACGACCTGCTGGTCCAGCGGAGCGGCCGGGAACGACGCGGACTGGCCGGGCAGGTCGGAGGTGAACGACGACAGCTGGCCGGCGAGGTTGCCGAGCGACCCGCCCAGGCCCGGCAACGACGTGATCGCCGACGGGTTCCCGCCTGCCGGGTTCACGACGACCTGCGGCTCGCCCTGCAACGGCAGCGCCTGCGTGGCGACGGCCGGGGCCCCGGGCAGGCCCGGGTAGGCGCCCGCGACGACCGTCCGCCCGGTCGAGGTGTTGCGCCCGGCCCGGACGCCGCTCTCGATGTCGTAGGTGAACGTCGTCTCCGTGTTGGTGACGGAGTCCGGGTCGACCGTGCCGGTGTCCCCGCGCAGGTACCGGTCGAACCACGCACCGATCTGGTCCCGGACCGCCTGGTCCGGGGCGCCGCCGTCGTGGCCGCCCGAGTACCAGCTGACCTTGACCGTGCCCCCGGCCGCGGCGATCTGCCGGGCGTTGGCGTCCGCCTGGTCCAGGCCGAAGAGGGTGTCCCGCTCGCCCTGCACGAGCAGGGTGGGCTGGGTGATCCGGTCCGTCACGCTGACCGGCGACGAGCGGCGCAGCAGGTTCGCGGTGGCGGGGGAGAGCCGGCCGGTGGTGGCGGCCTCGGTGTAGGCGGCGCAGACCTGGGCGGTGAACTTCCCGCAGTTCAGCGGCGCGCCGGCCTGGGCGGCCGCGGCGGCGGGGACTCCGGCTCCGCCCCCCGTGCCGGCGAGGCGGCCGGAGTGCCGGTGCTGGAACCACTCGCGTCGGCGGAGGGCGTCCCGCCGTCGGTGTCGCCCCCGCCCGACCCCCCACTCGAGCCCGAGGAGAAGAACACGCCCGCCCAACCCCGCTTGAACACCCCGTCCGCGCCGAACGTGCCGCGCGCGGGGGTGTCGACGGGCTGGTCGGTGGCGCTGCCCGCGGCCGGGAACAGCGCCTGGGACAGGTCGTTCCAGGTGATCACGGGGGCCAGGGCGTCGACCCGGCGGTCGTAGCCCGCGAGCAGCAGGGAGAGAGCGCCGCCGTAGGAGGCGCCGGTCACACCGACCCGCGGGTCCCCGGGGCCGTCCTGCTGCACCTCGGGGCGTGTGGCCAGCCAGTCGACGAGCTGCTGCGCGTCCGCGACCTCGTAGTCCGGAGAGTCCAGGGCGATCTGCCCGCCACTCTTCCCGAACCCACGCGCGGACCAGGTCAGGGCGACATACCCGCGCCCGGCGAGCTCGCGGGCGTCGGCGTCGACGGAGGCCTTGCTCCCCCCGAAACCGTGCGCGAGGAGCACCGCCGGGGCGGGGGTCGTCGCGGGCAGGTAGAGCGTGGTGTCCAGGCCGACCGGCGCCGGGACGCCGGGGCCGCCGCGCACCTCGATCGTCTGCTCGGCCGTGGTCACGGAGCCCGCATCGGCGGCCAGCGCCGTCCCGGGAGCGACGAGGAACGAGCACGCGACGAGCACGAGGGCGAGCAGGGGTGGGCCGAGCGCACGCAGGCACGTCGGCCGGCGGAGGCGGGCCACGCGACGACGGTATTGGAGCATCCGGCCACGGCGCGCGTCCGCCCTCAGCCGGTTCTCAGTCGCCCGCGGGCACCTCGACCGCGTGCTCGACGTGCGGGTCCCCCGCGAAGAACGGCCCGATCAGCTCCCGCCAGCGCGGGTAGCGGTCCGAGTTGCGGAAGCCGTCCGTGTGCGCCTCGACGCTCTCCCACTCCACGAGCAGCACGAACCTGCTCGGGGACTCGATCCCGCGCGTCATGCGGGCGCCCAGGAATCCGGGCGTCGCGGCGAGCAGTGGCCTGGCCTCCCGGTACGCGGAGGCGAACTCGTCCTCGGTTCCGGGGCGGACCGTGAAGTCGGCGATCTCGATGACCATGTGGTGATCCTCGCACCTCGCGCCGCGGCGCCCGGTTCCGCCACGTTCGGGGGATACGCCCGGTGTGTTCGCTCACCCCGGCTGGCCTCGTGCGGACCGGCAGGGGAGACTGGGCGTGCACCGCAGGGGAGTATCCCGTTGGCGGTGGCGTCGTCAGCACGGTGACGGACCCGCCCCGCGGGACCGGACCCCGGCGCCATCGATCGGCTCGCGTCACGTGAACCGGTGGGAGAGACCTCGGGCCGCTGCTCGCTGCCCGAGACTCCCGGAGGTTTTCATGAACGTCCCCGTATGGTTGTGGTTCGCCACGATCGGCGGCCTGGTCGCCATCATCCTGGCCGACCTGTTCCTCGTCGACCACAAGCCGCATGCGGTGACGATCAAGGAAGCCACCCGCTGGGTGCTCTTCTACGTCGCCCTCGCTGTGCTCTTCGGCCTCGGGATTTGGTTCTTCGCGGGCGGACAGTACGCCGGTGAGTTCTTCGCCGGGTACATCACCGAGTACTCGCTCTCGGTGGACAACCTCTTCGTCTTCGTGATCATCATGTCGTCGTTCGCGGTACCGCCCATCCACCAGCACCGCGTGCTGCTCGTCGGCATCGTGATCGCGCTGGTCATGCGCGGCATCTTCATCGCGGTCGGCGCGGCGGCGATCGAGCAGTTCGCCTGGGTCTTCTTCATCTTCGCCGCGTTCCTCCTCTACACCGCCGTCAACATGGTCCGCCAGGGCATGGGCGGCGGGGACGAGGAGTGGAAGGAACCGCGGATCGTCAAGGCCGTCCGGAAGATCCTCCCGGTCACCGACGAGTACCACGGCTCCAAGACCACCGTGAAGCTCGACGGCAAGCGCTGGGTCACCCCGATGCTCATCGTGATGATCGCGATCGGCCTCACCGACCTGCTGTTCGCGCTGGACTCGATCCCGGCGATCTTCGGCCTCACCCAGGAGTCCTACCTGGTGTTCACGGCCAACGCGTTCGCACTGATGGGCCTGCGCCAGCTGTACTTCCTGCTCGGCGGCCTGTTGACGAAGCTGATCTACCTGTCCTACGGCCTGGCCGTGATCCTCGCGTTCATCGGCGTGAAGCTGGTGCTGCACGCGCTGCACGAGAACGAGCTGCCGTTCCTCAACGGCGGCCGGCCGATCCCGGTCCCCGAGGTCAGCATCGGGCTCTCGCTGGCGGTCATCGTCGGGGTCCTGGCGATCACCACGGTGGTCAGCCTGGTCGCGGTGCGCCGCAACCCGGCCCTGGCCGACGCGCACGGCGGGATGCAGGGCCCGCCGGTCGCGCACGACGCCGCGGAGGCCCGGGCGATCGAGGAGCACGACCGCCGCGTGGACGAGGAGCAGGCCCGGGACGACGCGGCGCACTCGGCCCCGCGTCCGACCCACTAGCTGCCCACTAACTGCCGCACGACGACGCCCGGCCTCCTCGGGGAGGCCGGGCGTCGTCGTGCGGCAGCGCTCGTCGTGGATCAGCCTTCGAGAGGGTGCAGGACGACGTCGGCGAGTGCGCCGTCGCGGATCTCGGCCGTCATCCAGGTGTGCGTCGGTTGCCGGCGCCGGTCCGTCGGTGAACCCGGATTGAGCAGCCGCAACCCGTTCTCCGCAGTGGAGTCCCACGGGATGTGGCTGTGCCCGAACACGAGCACGTCGACGTCCGGGAAGCGGGCCGCGCAGCGCTTCTCCCGGCCCTGCGCGGCGCCGGTCTCGTGCGTGACGGCGAGCCGCACGCCGTCGATCTCGGCGTACGCGACCTCCGGGAGCCGGGCGCGCAGCGCGTCGCCGTCGTTGTTGCCCCAGACCGCGACGAGCCGTGCCGCCCGGGCCCGGAGTGCGTCGAGCAGTTCGACCGCCATCCAGTCCCCGGCGTGCACGACGACGTCGGCTGCGTCGACCGCCTCCCACAGGGGTGCGGGCAGGTCCTTCGCCCGCACCGGGACATGGGTGTCGGACATCAGCAGCAGGCGGGTCATGACGCCGGTCAGCCGACCTGGAGCAGGTCCACCACGAAGATCAGGGTCTCGCCCGGCTTGATCGCGCCACCGGCGCCGCGGTCCCCGTAGCCCAGGTGCGGCGGGATGACGAGACGGCGGCGGCCGCCGACCTTCATGCCCTGGACGCCCTGGTCCCAGCCCTGGATGACCTGGCCGGCGCCGAGGCCGAACTGCAGCGGCTGACCGCGGTTGTAGGAGGCGTCGAACTCCTCGCCGGTGGAGTGCGCGACCCCGACGTAGTGCACGGCGACGCGATTGCCGGCGGTGGCTTCGGGGCCGTCGCCGACGGTGATGTCGGTGATCTCGAGGTCGGTGGGCACGGGCCCGTCGATCGGGTCGACCTCGGGCTTCTGCGGGGCCACGTGGGCTCCTCTCCGTTGGCGTCCGACCGCCGAGCGGCGGCCGGCAGCCAAGCGTGCCAGACACCCGGGCCACTCCGATCGGCGGTGGCGCGAGAATCGGAAGATCCTCTATACCGGACCCATGGCACTGGCGACCGTCTCCGCGCTGCACCGCTACCCCGTCAAGTCGATGCAGGGGGAGCAGGTGGAGTTGCTGCACCTGACACCCGGCGGGGCGCTCGGGGACCGGACCTACGCGGTCGTGGACACCGCCGACGGAACGGTGGCCAGCGCCAAGTACCCGCGCAAGTGGGGCGCGCTGCTCGGCTGCCGCGCCGCGTTCCTCGCCGAGCCGCGGCTCGACGGGCCGCCGGCGCCCGTCGCCGTCACGCTGCCGGACGGCCGGACCCTGCGCAGCGACGAGCCCGGCCTCGACGAGGCGTTGTCCGCGCTGCTCGGCCGGTCCGTCACGCTGTCGTCGGACCCCGCCGTGGGGGCCGAGTTCGAGGAGCAGTGGCCGGACATCGAAGGCCTCGCGCCGCAGAAGTTCATCGACGACACGACCGTCGAGCACAGCGAGGAGGGCGAGGCCGTCAGCCGGATCGGGACGGCCGGGCTGGCACCCGGGGAGTCGTTCCTGGACCTCGCGGTCCTGCACCTGATGACGACCGCCACGCTCGGCGCGCTGTCCGAGGCCGCGCCGGGCTCCGTCTTCGACCCCCGCCGCTACCGGCCCAACCTGCTGCTGGATCCCCCCGGCGGACCCGGGTTCGTCGAGGACGAGTGGGTCGGGGACACCCTTGCCGTCGGCGACGCGCGGATCATCGTGACCATGCCGACCATGCGCTGCGTCATGACGACGCTCGCCCAGGAGGGCTTCGCGGAGGACCGGGACACGCTGCGCACCATCGCCCGGATGAACCGTCGGACCATCCCGGGCATGGGGACGTGGGCCTGCGCGGGCGCCTACGCGGACGTGACGACCGGAGGCGCGGTGCGGGTCGGCGACCCGGTCTGGGCGGGCTGAGTCCGGACGGCGAGCCCCGCCGGACCGGGGTACGTTTTCCACCGTGAGACGTCCTCTCCCGAGCCCGACTCCGTGAGCACGGCCCCCGTCCGGTCGTCGACCGGCGGCTCGTCCGACGACGACACCCCGGACCCGCGCCGCTGGCGCGCCCTGAGCGTCACCCTGACCGCGGGCTTCATGTCCCTGCTCGACGTCAGCATCGTGTCCGTCGCGCTGCCGTCGATCCAGCAGGGCCTGGGGACCGGCGCGGCGGGCGCGCAGTGGGTGGTCTCGGGCTACGCCCTGACCTTCGGGCTCGCGCTCGTGCCCGCGGGCCGGCTCGGCGACGCGCTCGGCCGGCGGCGGATGTTCCTGATCGCCCTGACGGCGTTCGTCGGGTTCAGTGCGCTGGCCGGGGCGGCGCCGAGCATCACGTGGCTGATCGTCGCGCGGCTCGCGCAGGGCCTGGCCGCGGGCGCGCTCGCGCCGCAGAACTCGGCGCTGATCCAGAGCCTGTTCCGGGGGGCGGAGCGGGGCCGCGCGTTCGGCCTCTTCGGCGCGACGGTCGGCATCTCGACGGCGGCCGGCCCGATCGTCGGCGGGGCGCTGCTGGCGCTGTTCGGCGAACCGGACGGCTGGCGCTGGATCTTCTACGTCAACGTCCCGATCGGGGTGCTCGCGCTGGTCCTGGCCGCGCGCCTGCTGCCGAAGCTGAGCTCGGACCGGCCCCGCGGGCACATCGACTGGGTGGGCGTCGGGCTGCTCGGCGGGGCGGTCCTCGCCCTGCTGCTACCGCTGGTGCAGGCCGAGTCCGGCGGGCTGTCCCGGCTGTCCTGGCTCTTCCCGATCGGTGTGGTGCTCGGCGTCGTGTTCGTCCTGTGGGAACGTCGCGAGCTGCGCCGGGAGAAGGAGCCGCTGCTCGACCTGCGACTGCTCACCCGGACCCCCGGGTACGCCCCCGGCGCGCTCCTCGGGCTCGTCTACTTCACCGGCTTCAGCGGCGTCTGGATCGTGTTCGCGCAGTTCTACCAGGGCGGACTCGGTTACACGCCGCTGCAGTCCGGCCTCTCGGTGACCTCGTTCGCCGTCGGCTCCGCGGTCTCGGCCGTCGTCGCCGGCCGGCTGGTGGAGCGCTACGGCCGCAGGCTGACCGTGTTCGGCCTCTCGGCGGTCGCGACGGGCATCGCCGCGGCGGCCGTCATCCTGCTGCTCTCCCCGCCGTCGGTGGCCGGGTTCGCCGTCGCCCCCGCCCTGCTCCTCGGGGGGATCGGCGGCGGGTTCGTCATCTCCCCGAACATCACGATGACGCTGCGGAACGTGCCGGTCCGGATGGCGGGTTCCGCGGGTGGCGCGCTGCAGACCGGGCAGCGGGTGGGCGCGGCGATCGGGACGGCGATCGTCGCCGGCGTCTACTTCGGGGTGCTCGCGGGGACCGGCCGGAACTTCCACCTCGCGATCGCCGTCGCGCTCGGGGTGGCGGTGACGACCACGCTGATCGCGCTCGGGATCGGGATCGCGGACCTGGGGAACGAGAAGCGACGGGGCTCGGGCGACGAGGTCGAGCGGGACCCCCGGGACGGCCCGCCGCACCATTTCCTGCACGAGTGACGCGACGGTCCCGCCGTCCCTCCTGATCGTTCCGCGAGGCACCTCAGGGCTCCTCCGACCGCGTCCACGCGACGCTCGGACCGCTCATCGCCCCGGTGATCACGACGGGGGAGCAGGTACCCCGAGCGCCTCGCGGAGGAACTCCACCTGCAGCAGCAGGAGGTTCTCCGCCACGACCTCCTGCGGCGTCATGTGTGTGACCCCGGAGAGCGGCAGCACCTCGTGCGCCCGCCCCGCGGCGAGCAGCGCCGACGAGAGCCGGAGGGTGTGCGCGGCCACCACGTTGTCGTCGGCCAGGCCGTGGATCAGCATCAACGCGCGGTTGGGCCGGTCCTCCGACGGCGGCACCGCGGCGTCTCCGAACAGCGACGAGCGCTCGTACGCCGCGGGCTCGGTGTCCGGGTGGCCGAGGTACCGCTCGGTGTAGTGGGTGTCGTAGAGCCTCCAGTCCGTGACGGGCGCCCCCGCGACCGCGGCGTGGAAGACGTCCGGGCGGCGCAGCACCGCGAGTGCCGCGAGGTACCCGCCGAAGGACCAGCCGCGGATGCCGACCCGGTCCAGGTCGAGGTCCGGGTAGCGGGTCGCGACGTCCCGCAGCGCGTCGATCTGGTCGTCGAGCACGGGCTGGGCCAGGTCCAGGTGCACCGCGCGCTCGAACTCGGGGCCGCGCCCCGGCGTCCCCCGCCCGTCGACGACGACGACCGCGAACCCCTGGTCCGCGAACCACTGGCTGGTCAGGTGCGCGTTGCGGGCGGCGAGGACGCGCTGGGCGTGCGGCCCGCCGTACGGGTCCATCAGCACGGGCAGTGGGGTACCGGGCGCCCACCAGGACGGCAGCAGCACGGCGGTGCTGAGCTCCCGCGGCCCCGCCCGAAGGAGCGTCACCGACGGCGCCAGCCCGGGGTCCGCGGCGAACGACGGGATCACGTGCTCGACGCCGTCGGCCACCACGGTCATCGACGACGGCGAGTCGAGATCGGTGGAGGACCGCACCAGGGTCCCGCCGGTGAGCCTCCCGGAGTGCAGGCCACCCTCGGGGGAGAGGCGGGTCAGGCCGGCCGACGCCGACCAGGTCCACAGCCCGATGGTCTCCGGGGCCTCGGACGCGGTGAGGAGCAGCGTGTCGTCGTCGATGTCGAGCAGGCTCCTGACCTGCAGCGAGGTCGGCGTCACCGGCCCCCCGCCGACCACGAGCCGGCGGGCGCCGTCCCGGTCGTCGATCTGGACGAGCGTGCCGTCGCCGGTCCGCGCGGGCACCCCGGGGACGATCTCCACCCAGATCGGGTCCGTGCGCTCGTCCAGCGGGGTGGTCTCCCCGGTCGCGACGTCCACGGCGAGCGTCCGCAGGGCCTTCTGGTCCCGCGGCTGGACGACGATCATCAGCCCGTGGGCGTCCCACACGACGTCCGCGAGGTACTCGTTCGCGTCGACGTCCCAGGTGACGGGGACGCGCTTCCCGTCGAGCCGGACGATCTCGAGGGTGACCGCCGCGTTGGGCGTCCCCGCCGCGGGGTAGGCGACAGCCGTCGGCGTGCGGTCCGGGTTCGCCGGGTCCGCGATGTGCCAGCGCCGCACCGGGGACTCGTCGACCCGCGCGGCCACCAGCGCGTCGCCGTCCGGGGACCACCAGTACCCGCGCATCCGGTTCATCTCCTCGGCGGCGGCGAAGTCCGCGAGGCCCCACGTGACGTTCTCGCCGTCCGGGGAGACGAGCGTCTCCGTCGTCCCGCCCGCGACGAGGTGCACGTGCAGCCCACCGCCGGAGGCGAACGCGATCCGCGCCCCGGACGGGTCCAGCCGCGGGTCGATCACCGCGCCGTCCGTCTCGATCAGCCGGGGGACAGCCCGCCCGCGAAGTCGGCCAGGTAGAGCTGCCCGGACAGGGCGAAGCACGCGCTGGTGACGGCCCGGTCCGTCGCGTAGCCGACGACGCCGCCGGCCTGCTCGCGGGCCCGTTCGCGGCGGGCCCGCTCCTCGGCCGGCAGGTCCTCCTCGGCCGTGGTGTCGAGCTCACGCGGGTCCGCGACCAGGCGTTCCTCCCCGGAGGAGAAGCTCGTAGGTCCACAGGCACGTCACCGGATCCGTGCCGCCGCGGCTGCGCAGGAAGACCACGCGGCCGCCGTCCGGGGAGATCGTGACGCCGCGCGGGGCGCCGAGGGTGAATCGCCGGGTACGGGCCTGCAGACGCGGGAAGGACTCGGTCACAGGGTCAGTCTGCCCGCGAACGGTTCCGGGGTCCCGCCGACCCCGGGAGGCGGACCGTTCACGGTCAGCCACCCGTCCGGGGCGCTGCCTGGGGTGCCCCGAGGCGTTGGAGGGGTATTCCCCCGATGGAGGTGGAGCGCCGATGATCACTGTGTACCTGTCCGCGCGGACGCTGGCCGCCGCCCGTGACGTCGATCCGTCCGTCTCGCCCGCGGCGGTGCACGCCGCGGTGGAGGTGGCGGTCGCGGAGCAGCTCCGCGAGGTCGCGGGCTGGCCGGCGGAGGCGATCCGGGCGCGCGCCGCCAGCCTGGAGCGCAGGGCGGACCCGGAGACCTGACGGGCGCCGGTCAGTCCACGCAGGTGACGCCGCCGGCGTCGATCACCGGCCGGCTGCTCGGGGGAGCGGCCGTGGACGGACCCGGCCCCGCCGTCGGGGTCGGGGTCACGCCCGCCGGGGCGCCGGCCCGGACGGGGCCTGCCGCGGCCGACTCCCCGTCGCCGGCCCGCGGGTCGCCGTTCAGGACCGTCGCGACGAACCCGCGGACCCGCGCGTCGTCGACCTCGACGGCAATCCCGTCGACCGGGGTCTGCAGGTCCGGCCGGATCGTCGGGACGGTCCGGAACACCACGTCCGTCCCGGCGAGGGAGCCGAGCTGCCCGACGACGGCGTCGAGGTTCCACCCGGCGTCGACGACCACGTAGCGGGTGACCACGGACATCAGGCCGGACATCCGCACGGGGTCCCCGAGGGTGCCCGTCGAGAGCAGCTGGTTGGTGAGCCCCGCGAGGAAGGCCTGCTGGCGGGTGATCCGGTCCAGGTCGCCGTCCTCCAGCCCGTGCCGCTGCCGCACGAACGCGAGCGCGCCGGCGCCCTGCAGCGTCTGCGGGCCGGCCGGCAGCTCGACCCCTGAGTACGCCGAGTCGTCGACCGCGCCGTTGAGGCACACCCGGATCCCGCCGAGGGTGTTCGTCAGCTCGACGAACCCGGCCAGGTTGATCTCGCCGTAGTGGTCGACGGTGATGCCGGAGACGGCCTCCACGGTGTCGACGAGCGTGCGCCGCCCGGCCTCCCGGGCGCGCCGGTCCAGCTCCGCGCCACCGACGCCCCGCGCCTGCAGCTGCGCCTCCGCGGCCCGGTACCCCCGCCCGAAGGCCGAATTGATCTTGTGTCGGCCGCTGCCGTCGGAGATCGGGACGTAGGAGTCCCGCGGGAAGGACACCGCGACGACGGGCTCCGTCGCCGAGGCCGGGACGTGCACCAGGATGATCGTGTCCGTGTGCAGCTGACCGTCATCGCCCCCCGCGTGCAGCTGCGCGAGGACGTCGGCCGGCAGGGGGTCGCCCTGGGCGTCCGTCCGGCTGTCCAGCCCGACGAGCAGGGCGGTGAACGCCTGCCGGGCGGCGCCGGACGGGGCGGGCGGCGGGAGCGTGCCGCCCAGCACGGTGCTCGTCGTGAGCTGGGTGGAGATCGAGCGGTACGCGTTCCACGCGTACCCCGTGACGACGAGGACCCCGATCGACACCAGCGCGAGCGCGGTCCGTCCCGCACCCACGAGCACGGCACGCGCGCGCGACTCGGCCATCCGGTCCTCTCCAGGCCAGGACAAGGCGACGCTGCTCGGTCCGTCGAGACTCGGCCGACGGGTGCAGCCGATCGCAGGACACTACTGCGACCGGCCCGCACCCGCGCGACGCGTGTGATCAGATTCGGCCGTCCGGACCAGCCGCGACGCCCGTCCGGCCGCCGTTCAGAGGCTCAGGACCGTCGTCAGCACGCGGCTCAGCTCGGCCATCGGATCGTCGGTCAGCGAGGCCGAGCGCCAGGCGACGTGACCGTCCGGGCGCACCAGCACGCAGCCGGACTCGGCGACCTCCCGGGCCCGTGCCCAGTCCTCGTAGGCGTCGGTCAGCTCGCGGCCCGGCCCGATCACGTGCGCGGCGATCTCGATCCCGATCTGGTCCGCGACCTTCGCCGCCGCGTCCGCCCAGGCCCCGCCGCTGATCCCGGTGAGCAGGGCGAACCGCCCCTTGCCGACGACGTCGTGCGTGCTCACCTTCAGCCCGGACTCCCGCTCGACGAGCCAGACGTGCGGCAACCGCGCGCCCGGCCACGTCGTCGGGTGGTAATGAGAGCTCGGGATCCCGGGTGTACTCGGGTTCGGGCGTTCCGTCCGGCACCACCGCGCCGGAGGCGTAGCGCTGCCCGAGCTCCACCCCGTGCGTGTTGAACTCGTAGTTCTTGAGCTCCAGGGCGTCGCGCAGCTTGGCCCGCTGCTCCGCGGCCTCCGGGGTGTCGTCGAGCCGGGCGTCGATCCGCGCCCGCATGACCTCCGGTTCGGCGCCGTCCGACAGGCCCAGCGCCTCGAAGATCGGCCCGAACTGCTCGATCGACTTGTTGGCCCGCAGGACGATCTGCTTCCCGACGGGTGCCCGCTCGGCGTCGTAGGAATCCAGCAGGCCTTCGCCCGCGGCGCCGCGCAGCACGTACGCGAGCTTCCAGGCGAGGTTGTACGAGTCCTGGATCGACGTGTTGGAGCCCAGCCCGTTCGACGGCGGGTGCCGGTGGACGGCGTCCCCGGCGCAGAACACGCGGCCGCTGCGGTACCGCGTCGCCCACATCTTGTTGTTGCCCCACAGGGAGGTCGAGCGGATCGTCACCGGGATCGACGCGTCGCCGAGCAGCTCGTGGACGATCTTGGTGGCCTCGGCGTCGTCGAGCTCCGGGGGAGGGGCGGTGATGTCGTAGCCCCAGATCGCCATCCACTCGTTCCACGGCCGGACCATCCGCACCACGCCCATGCCGATCCCGCCGACGTCCGACCCGGGCTGCAGCACCCAGTACAGGTTGCTCGGCCGGTGCTCGACCAGGTGCGTGAGGTCCGCGTGGAAGACGATGTTCATGCTGCCGGCGGTGTCCATCTCGCCCTCGAACGGCAGCCCGAGGTCCGCGGCGACCCGGCTCCGGCCGCCGTCCGCGCCGATCACGTATTTCGCCCGGATCGTGAATTCCGCGCCGGTCAGCCGGTCCCGGCAGCGGACGGTGACGCCGTCGGCGTCCTGCTCGAGCCCGAGGTACTCGGTGTCGAACCGGAACCGGCTGCCCCTCGACGCCGCGTGCCCGACCACGATCGGCTCCAGCAGGGTCTGCGGGATGTCGCAGAGCGGCGACGGGCTGGCGAGGGCGTGGTCCGCCACGCGTGCGGGGTGGGTACCGAAGGTCCGCAGGCGACCGATCTCGTCGCCCGCCAGGCTGGTGCAGAACACCGTGTCGCCCAGGAGCGCGTGCGGGGTGCTCTGGGCGAGGACGTCGTCGGAGATGCCGAGGTCCCGGAAGATCTCGACCGTGCGCTGGTTGGTGAGGTGGGCGCGCGGGGTGTTCGCGGTCCAGCGGTACTTGGTGATCACCAGGTGGTCGACGCCGAGGGTCGCCAGGGCGAGCGCCGCACCACCGCCGGCCGGCCCGCTGCCGATCACCAGGACGTCCGTCGTCAGGGAGCCGGCGGTCTCGATGTCCACGCCGCCGGCGGCGTCGGCCGAGCTGCTCACGCGGCCTCCTCGGGGGCGAGCACGATGTCGAACGAGACCTCGTTCCACACGCCCTCCCGGGCACTGCCGTCCGGCGCCGCCCCGCCGTTCCGCTCCGTGAACGCGTACACCAGGGAGTCCTTCACCCCGAAGACCGCGTCGCGGTCCAGGTACTCGTCGCCGTCGACGAAGATGTGGGTCACCAGGCGCCGGAAGCCCGGCGCGCTGACCATGAAGTGCAGGTGGGCCGGCCGCATCGGGCCGCGCCCGCCGCGGGCCAGCAGGTCGCCGACCGGGCCGTCGGCGGGGATCGAGTACGGCGAGGGGCGGACGGACCAGAAGCGGTAGCCGCCGTCCGCGCCGGAGCGCAGCCAGCCGCGGCCCTGCGTGCGGTTCCCCTCGTACTGGACGTCGTAGAAGCCGTCCTCGTCGGCCTCCCAGACGTCGATCCGGGCGCCGGGGACCGGGCTCCCGTCGGTCGCCCGGACGCTGCCGGACACCCAGCACGGGATGCCGGGCGCGCCCTGTGCGATGTCCCCGCCGGGCTCGATCTCGGGGGCACCGTCGACGAAGAACGGGCCGAACACGGTCGACTCGGTGGCGTCCTGCTGCGGTGGGGCGTTCATCCCGACCGTCAGCATCGACAGGCCCAGGACGTCCGAGAGCAGGATGAACTCCTGCCGCCGGTCGTCGGTCAGGTGCCCGACGCGGGTCAGGAACGCGATCGCCGCATCCCACTCCTCCTGGGTGAGCCGCACGTCCCGGGCGAAGGCGTGCAGGTGCCGGACGAGGCTCTCCATCACCTCGCGGTACCGGTCGTCCTTCGCCTCGGCGAAGCTGGCGACGACCTCGTCGGTGACGGCCTGCTCTCTCGCCGTCTGCTCGCTGTCGGTACTGGTCACACGGTCTCCTTCGGGGTGGTGCCGGCCCAGGCGTCGTGCAGCAGGGCGCGGAGCGCGTCACGGTCGGTCGGTCGGGGATGGCCCGGGGGGAGGTGTCCGTCGAGCCTCTCGACGATCGGTTCGAGCTGGTCCTCGGCCAGGCCCAGCTCGCGTAGCCCGGCGGGGATGCCGAGCCGGGTGGCGAGCGCACGCAGGGCGCCCACGGGGTCGTCGGTGTCGAGGGCGCGGCGCATGCGCCGCGCCGCCTCCGCCGCGTACGGCAGCGTGTAGGCGACGACGTGCGGCAGGACGGTCGCGTGCGTCAGCGCGTGCGGCAGGTCGTAGGCGCCCCCGAGGGCGTGGCAGATCGCGTGGTGCAGACCGGAGCCCGCGCCCGCGAGGGAGGCGCCCGCGAGGTACGCCCCGTAGAGCAGGTCGGCACGGGGGGCCTCGGCGGACGGCTCGTCGACGATCAGGGACAGGCCCTCGGCGAGGGCCCGGACCCCGTCCTCGGCCAGGACCGTCGAGACGGGGTTGGCGCGGGGCGCCCAGAACGCCTCGACGCAGTGGGCCATCGCGTTCAGCCCGCTCGCCGAGGCGATCCGCACCGGGAGCCCGTAGGTGAGCTCGGGGTCGTAGACGATCGCGCGGGGCAGGACGCGCTCGTCGCGCCCGGTGGTCTTGCGGCGGCCCTCGGTCATGCCCCAGACCGGGGTGACCTCGGAGCCCGCGTACGTCGTCGGGACACAGAGGATCGGCAGGCCCGTGGTCAGCGCGACCGCCTTGGCGGTCCCGACCGACGACCCGCCGCCGAACGCCAGCAGGGCGTCCGCGCGGACCTCGACGGCCCGCGCGCGGGCCCGCTCGGCGACGGCGACGGGGACGTGCTCACGGACCTCGGTGAACTCGCCGACCACCGGGAGGCCCTTCGTGCGCTCCCGGGCCGGGGACACGGCGGAGCCGCTGGCCACCAGGAGCACCCGGTGCGCACCGAGCCTCGCCAGCTCGGGGGCCAGTTCCGTCCGTGAGGTGCCGGCGCCGAAGACGACCCGGCCGGGAAGGGCGTCGTAGGTGAAGCGATCCACCGGACCTCCGGGGTTCGTCGTCCAAAAGGGGTTGCGCGACCACCCTTGTGCACGCTCTGTCATCTGTCCACTACTCATCGGTGATATGAGGCTCACTCTCGAATGTGGGACCTGCGGCAGCTCCGGTACTTCGTGACGGTCGCGGAGGAGCGGTCCCCTCACCCGGGTCGCCGCGCGGCTCCACCTCACCCACCCTCCGCTCAGCGGCGCAGCTCGCGCGCCCGGAACACGAGCTCGGCACCGGGCTGCTGGTCCGGCACCGCCGCGGCGTCGACCTCACCGACGCCGGCGCCCACCTCCTGGGCCGTGCGCGCCGGCTGCTCGCGGACGTCCGCGCTCGGCGGGCCGAGCTGGGGCTGTTGCACCTGCCGCCGCCGGGAGCCGCCGCCGCGGCGCACCCGGACCTCGACGTCGCGGTGATCGGTCAGGGGCGCGGGCCGACGTAGACGCCCTCCGGGCGGAATCGCAGGCCCGGCTCGTCGTACTCCTCGAGCGCGTGCGCGACCCACCCGGCCGTGCGCGCGATCGCGAAGACGGCCTCGCCGACATCCGGGCGCAGGTCCAGGGCGTGCGAGAGCGCCGCGAGCCCGAGATCGATGTTGGCGAACAGCCCGGGCCTCCCGGCGAGACCCTCCACCACCCGGTCCACGGCGGCGAGGACGGGAGCGTCCGGAACGCGGTCCCGCAGCACGGCGAACAGCAGGTCCGCCCGCGGGTCGTGGTGGCGGTAGACGCGATGACCGAAGCCGGGAACCCGGACGCCGGTGCGCAACCGGTCCGAGAGCGCCCGCACCGGATCGTCGAGGGCGTCCGCCAGGAAGCGGTGGGCCATCGCGCTGGCGCCACCGTGGTACTGCCCGTCGATGGCGCCGAGCCCGGCGGAGACGACCGCGTACGGGTTCGCCCGGGCGCTCGCGGCGACGCGTGCGGCAAGGGTCGACACCGCCAGGTCGTGGTCCGCGAGGAGGACGAGCAGCAGGTCCAGGACGGCCGGGCCCACTCGGCCGTCCGAACCGTCCCCGCCCTGGTCGTCGGGATCCGGGCCGCCGGGACCCGGCTCGGGGTGGCGTGCGAGGGCGGGCCAGAGCCGCTCGGCGATGCTGCCGCCGGAGGCTCCGGACAGCGACTCCGCCAGTATCGCGAGCAGCGACTCCGCCCTTCGCACCACCGCGTCCGGCGCGAGGTCGTACCGCAGCGGATCGGCCGCGCCGACGGCCGCGACGGCCACCCGGATCCGGTCGGTCAGCTCCGCCGACGGCGGCAGGGCCGCGATCGCGGTGCCCGCGACGTCCACCAGCGCCGCCGGCGCGGTGAAGGCCCGTGGCTCCGGGCGCCCGGTCCAGAGCAGGTGCGCGACGGACTCGAAGGACTCCGTGCGTGCCAGGTCGGTCACCCGGCGGCCCCGGTAGTACAGCTCGTCGTCCTCCAGCAGCGTGATCGCGGTGCGGATCCGCTCGATCGCCCCGGAGGGGGCGCGGCCCTCGCGGCCCCGCTCGGCGAGGCGGTCGACGTCGTCCTGCGCGAAGAGGCTGCCCCGCCGCGCCCCGGACCGGACGCTGGTCAACAGCCCGCGGCTGACGTAGGCGTAGATCGTCTCGGGCTTCACGTCGAGGCGCTTCGCGGCCTCCGCGGTGGTCAGGAACGTGTCTCCGGCCATGGTCCTCGGCCCTCCCATGTTGACTGGATCAATATTGACAATAGTTGATCGGCGGGTCGACAGTCACGGCATGACTCTCACGACCGACACGGACGGTCCGATCACCGTCCCGCCCGGGCTCCGCAACGTCGTCGTCACGTCCACCGAGATCGGGGACGTGCGAGGGAGCGAGGGCTTCTACCACTACCGCCAGTACTCCGCGGTCGACCTCGCGCGCGGTAGGACCTTCGAGGACGTCTGGTTCCTGTTCGTCGAGGGGCGCCTGCCCACGCCGGCGGAGGCGAGGCGCTTCACCGGCGAGGTGGCACCGCTGCGGGTGCTGCCCGACGAGCTGCGCGAGGTGCTGCCGGCGATCGCCGCGGCGGGGGAGCGGCTCCAGCCGTTGATGGCGCTGCGGACCGCGCTCTCCCTGATCGGCAGCGCCCGGGACGTCCCGCCGCTGTGGGACGCCGACGCCGCGACCCGGCGCGAGAACGCGCTCCTCGTCTGCGCCGTGACGCCGACCGTCCTGGCGGCGCTGCACCGGCTGCGGTCCGGCCTGGAGCCGCTCGAGCCGCGTGCCGACCTCTCCGCGGCGGCGAACTGGATCTTCATGGTCACGGGCTCGGTCCCGCCGCCGCGGCACGCCGCCGCGGTGGAGAAGTACCTGGTTGCGACGATCGACCACGGGTTCAACGCCTCGACGTTCACCTCCCGGGTCGTGGCCTCGACCGGCGCGGACGTCGTGTCCGCGGTGGTGGCGGCGATCGGCGCGTTCTCCGGACCGCTGCACGGCGGCGCCCCGGACCGCGCCCTGGCCGGCCTGGACGAGATCGGGACGCCGGACCGGATCGACGAGTGGGTACGCGCGAGGGTCCTCGCCCACGACCGGATCATGGGCTTCGGTCACGCCGTCTACCGGACGGACGATCCGCGCTCGCTGATGCTGCGGGAGGTCGCCGCGGAGCTGGGCGGCGAGCTGGCGGACTTCGCGATGACCGTGGAGCGGCGGGTCGTCGAGATCCTCGCCGAGCTCAAGCCCGAGCGGCGGCTGTACGCGAACGTCGAGTTCTACGCGGGGGTGGTCATGGAGCTCTGCGGGATCCCGCGCTCGATGTTCACGCCCACGTTCGCGGTGAGCCGGGTCGTCGGCTGGACGGCCAACGTCCTGGAGCAGGCGACCGAGCGGCGGATCATCCGGCCGGCCGCCCGCTACGTCGGGCCGCCCGCGCCGGAACCGGTCCCGGCGGCGTAGCCGCCCCCGAGGGCGGGCCCGGCGTGCGCCGTTCCGCGGCATGCGCGCCACGTGGCGCGAGGCGCGTCGTGCGGCGTCGTGCGGCGTCGTGCGCGCCGTCCGGCGCTACCCGCTCCGCCGACGGCGCGCGCGGCGCGGGACCGCCCGCGTGACCTACCGGAGGGGGATCTCCTGGCCGCGCTCCGACTCGGGGCGCGGCCCGAAGATCCTGCGCTCGGACTCGTCGATGACGACGTCGTTGATGCTGGCCTCGCGCCGGACCATCAGCCCGTGGGAGTCGAACTCCCAGTTCTCGTTGCCGTAGCTGCGGTACCAGATGCCGGCCGCGTCGTGGCTCTCGTACTGGAACCGGACGGCGATCCGGTTGTCCGCGAACGTCCAGAGGGCCTTGCGCAGCGCGTAGTCCAGCTCGCGCTCCCACTTCGCCTTGAGCAGGGCGACGATCTCGGCGCGGCCCTGCACGAAGGTGTCGCGGTTGCGCCAGACGGAGTCCTCGGTGTAGGCGAGCGCCACCTTCTCGGGGTCGCGGGTGTTCCACGCGTCCTCGGCGGCCTGCACCTTCTGTCGCGCCGTCTCGAGCGTGAACGGGGGAGCGGCGGGCGGTCGGCCATCGGTGGACTCCTCGCGAGTATGAGAACGGGCGTTCTCCCCGTAGGCTAGAGAACGTCAGTTCTCCTTCGCAAGTACGGACTCCGGATGGCCCCGCTCGATCCCGACACCGCCCGCACCCGGCTGCTCGACGCCGCCGAGGACCTCTTCTACGCCCGGGGTATCCAGGCCGTCGGCATGGACGACATCCGCGGCGGTTCCGGCGTCTCGCTCAAGCGGCTGTACTCGCTGTACCCGGCCAAGGAGCAGCTCGTCGAGGCGTACCTGCAGCGGCGTGACGTCCGGTGGCGCGGCCGGCTCGCGGCGTTCGTGGAGCAGGTCGACGACCCCCGGGAGCGCGTCCTCGCGGTGTTCGACTGGCTCGAGACCTGGTTCCGCGAACCCGGCTTCCGCGGCTGCGCCTGGATCAACGGCCACGGCGAGCTGGGGGCGACGTCGGACGTCGTGGCGGGGCTGGCCCGCGAGCACAAGCGCGCCTTCGCGGACTACGTCGCAGGGCTCGTCCGCGAGGCGGGCCTGCCGGAGGCTCTCGCGCCGCAGGTGTTCCTGCTCGCGGAGGGGGCGATGGTCGCCGCGGGGATCCTGGGTACGGCTGCGCCGGCGGCCCAGGCTCGCGCAGCGGCGGAGGCGCTGGTGAGTGCGTCCGCCGCGTGAGTGGGGCGGTTTCCGCCGCTCGAGTGGCTCGAGCGCCACTCTGCGCCGCTCGAGCGGCTCACGCAGCCGGCTCGATCAGGGCCTCCAGTGCGGGTCCCGGCCCGTGAGGCCGAGCAGGCGGTCGAGCACCGGCGCCTCCTCCGGGACCGGCACCGAGGCGCCGTAGACGCCCATCTCCCGACCGATCTCTGCGGTGGCCGCCACCTCGGCGTGCACGACCGTGAGGACGTCCGGCGCCCACATCGGCTCCAGGTCGAGGGCGCGTCCGAGGTCCCAGCCGTGCACCACCAGCTCGCCCACCGCCATCCCGCCGACCATCGAGGCGGGCAGGGGCTCGGGCCCGCCCATCGACGTCGTCCCCTCCCAGGCCCCGACGTCGCCCCACGCCTCGGCGACGTCCGCGAACACCGCGGTCAAGGCCGCCGGCCAGTCGCCGACCACCAGGTCGACGTCGGCTTCCGACTCCGCGGGCGGCAGCGCGGTCTCGCGCCGCCCGGCCGCGGCCAGGACCGGGCCCCAGAAGAGCAGGTGGTTGAGCAGGTCGCGGACCGCGTAGTCGGCGCAGGGGGTCGGGGCGTCGAGCCGGGCGGGGTCGACCGCGCGGATCAGCGCGGAGATCGGCGCGACGGCGGCGGGGAGGACGGACGCGGCGACGAGGTCGGTCGGGGGCATGCCCGCACGGTAGAGCGTCGACCGCGGCCCGTCTTGAAGGAACGCGACAGGTGCCACCATGGACGGCGTGCCGCCCCGCCCCGGACCCGAGGACTCCCGTGCGCTCGGCGGGGCCTGGGCCCGGTTCCAGCGCCACGACTTCCCCGGGCCGTCGGCGCAGCTCGCGCCGTTCGTCCGGCGGTACTGGATCGTCGAGTGGGACTACGACGAGCCCTACCACCAGCTGATCGTCCCGTACCCGCACGTGCATCTGATCTTCCGCGACGGCGGCGCGCCGCAGGTGCACGGAGTCTCGAGCGGGCACGTGGTCCGGGTCCTCGAGGGGCGGGGACGGGTCTTCGGGGTCGAGTTCCGCCCGGGTGGCTTCCGGCCGTTCCTCCGCGCGTCGGTGTCCGGCCTGACGGACCTTGTCCTGCCCGCGGCCGACGTGCCCGGGCTCCCGCCGTGGTCACGGCGAGCCTCGGACGTCGCGTCCGTCGAACGGTGGCTTCTCGCGGCCGGACCCGAACCGGATCCCGCCGCGGAGATGGTCGCCGGCGTGGTCGACGAGGTCGCCGCTGACCCCACGATCACCCGCGTCGACGAGCTGGCCGCTCGGGTCGGCGCCGGTGTCCGGCGCCTGCAGCGCCTCTTCGCCGAGCACGTCGGCGTCGGGCCGAAGTGGGTGATCCGCCGCTACCGGCTGCACGAGGCCACCGAGCGGATGGAGCGCGGGGACGCGATCGTCTGGGCGGACCTCGCGGGCGAGCTCGGCTATGCGGACCAGGCCCACTTCAGCCGGGACTTCGCCGCACTGTTCGGCGAACCCCCGACGCGGTACGCGCGGCGGTACTGACGGGCCGGCGGGCACCGGCCCGCCTGCTCACCAGCCGCGCGCCTTCCACTCCGGCAGCGACGGCCGCTCCTTGCCGAGGGTCGTGTCGTCCCCGTGCCCCGGGTAGACCCAGGTGTCGTCCGGCAGCTCGCCGAACACGCGGGACTCCAGGTCGGACACCAGGGAACCGAAGTCCTCGGCCGACCAGGTCTTTCCCGGTCCACCCGGGAAGAGGGAGTCGCCCGTGAACAGGTGCGGGCGGTCCGGGCCGCGGTAGAGCAGCGCGATCGAACCGGGCGTGTGCCCACGGAGGTGGATCACCTCCAGCTCGATCTGCCCGAACGCGACCGTGTCCCCGTGCGAGACCAGCTCGTCCATCGGGATCGGCAGCTCCGGCGCGTCCAGCGGGTGCGCGATCTGCCGGGTCTGGAACATGCCGGCGACCGCGCCGAGCGCCTGCCAGTGGTCCTTGTGCCGGTGGGTCGTGACCAGGTGCTGCAGCTCCGGTCGCGTGTCGCCCGCGCCGACCAGGTCCGCGATCCGCTGCGGCTCGTTCGCCGCGTCGATCAGCAGCGCCTCCTGCGTGGCGGTGCAGACCAGCAGGTACGCGTTGTTGTCCATCGGCCCGACGGACAACTTGCTGATCGTCAGCGGCGCGAGGCTGCGACGGATCGCGGGCCCGCCCGGATCGGTGTGACCGGAGTACTCCTCGAGGACGTCCACGGCCGCAGCCTAACGCGGCGGCCGCGCCGCCGAGACCCGTCGGGACGGGGCGGGGGAAGGGCTGCGGACATCGTCCTCGAACATGTGTGCGACTCTGGGTGTGGGCACCGACATCTCCGGTTCGGGAAGTCGGCCGGCGGGTAGCACGTTGACCCGGGTGGTCGGCGGTACTGCTCCGGTCACCCGTGGTGGACGCCCGGCGCGCGCCGGTGTTCGTCCACCGACCGGGGTGCCGGAGTCCGGCACCGAGCAGCGGAACTGTCGTACCCCCCGCTTAGCATCGACGCGAGGCGGGTCCGGCGTGCGCGCCGACCCGGCTCGGACCCTGATCGGGCCTGGTCGAGCTCGATCGGATCGGAACTTGAGGAGGCGCCTTCCGTGGCAGATCGCCCTGTCGGGACGAACGAGACCGAGGGGTTCACCGTCCACACCCCGGACGGTGACGCCCCACGACTCGTCGTGCGCGGCGCCCGCGAGCACAACCTGCGCGGCGTCGATCTCGACCTGCCCCGGGACAGCCTCGTCGTCTTCACCGGTCTGTCCGGCTCCGGCAAGTCCAGCCTCGCGTTCGACACGATCTTCGCCGAGGGCCAGCGCCGGTACGTCGAGTCGCTCTCGGCCTACGCCCGGCAGTTCCTCGGCCAGATGGACAAGCCGGACGTGGACTTCATCGAGGGCCTCTCGCCCGCGGTGTCGATCGACCAGAAGTCCACGAACCGCAACCCGCGCTCCACGGTCGGCACGATCACCGAGGTGTACGACTACCTGCGCCTGCTCTACGCGCGCGCCGGCGTCCCGCACTGCCCGGTCTGCGGGAGCGTGATCCGCAAGCAGACGCCGCAGCAGATCGTGGACCAGGTCCTGGAGATGGACGAGGGCAGCCGTTTCCAGGTGCTCGCCCCGGTCGTGCGGACCCGCAAGGGCGAGTTCGTGGACCTGTTCTCCTCGCTGCAGTCGCAGGGCTACTCCCGAGTGCTGGTCGACGGCACGGTGCACCAGCTCAGCGACCCGCCGAAGCTGAAGAAGCAGGAGAAGCACGACATCTCCGTCGTCGTGGACCGGCTCTCGGTCAAGGCGAGCGCCAAGCAACGGCTGACGGACTCGGTCGAGACGGCGTTGCGGTTGGCGGACGGCCTGGTGGTCCTGGACTTCGTGGATCTCGCGGACACGGACCCGGGCCGCGAGCGCCGCTTCTCCGAGCGCATGGCCTGCCCGAACGGCCACCCGCTCACCATGGACGACCTCGAGCCCCGCACCTTCTCCTTCAACTCGCCCTACGGGGCCTGCCCCGAGTGCCACGGCATCGGCGTCAAGAAGGAGACCGACCCGGAGCTCGTCATCCCGGACCCGGACCTCAGCCTGGCGGACGGCGCCATCGCGCCGTGGAACAACGGGCACAACGCGGAGTACTTCGGCCGGCTGCTCTCCGGCCTGGCCAAGAGCATCGGCTTCCGGATGGACACACCCTGGCGGAAGCTGCCGGCCGAGGCGCAGAAGGCGGTGCTGCACGGCAGCGAGGACCAGGTCCACGTCCGTTACCGCAACCGCTACGGCCGCGAGCGCTCGTACTACGCGAGCTTCGAGGGCGTCATCCCGTTCCTGGACCGGCGGCTGGACCAGACCGAGTCCGAGTCCCAGCGGGAGCGCTACGAGGGCTACATGCGGGACGTGCCGTGCCCGGCCTGCAAGGGCGCGCGGCTCAAGCCCGAGGTCCTCGCCGTCACGCTCGGGCACCGCGAGCAGGGGGACCGGTCGATCGCCGAGGTCTCGGCGATGTCGGTGGCCGAGTGCGCCGAGTTCCTGGACGGCATGGTCCTGGACTCCCGGCAGGCCATGATCGCAGGCCGGGTGCTCAAGGAGATCCAGGCCCGCCTGGGCTTCCTGTTGGACGTCGGCCTGGAGTACCTGTCGCTGGACCGGGCCGCGGGCACGCTGTCCGGCGGTGAGGCGCAGCGGATCCGGCTGGCCACGCAGATCGGCTCCGGCCTGGTCGGCGTGCTCTACGTGCTCGACGAGCCGTCGATCGGCCTGCACCAGCGGGACAACCGGCGGCTGATCGAGACGCTGACCCGGCTCAAGGAGCTGGGCAACACGCTCATCGTCGTCGAGCACGACGAGGACACCATCCGTGCCGCGGACTGGGCCGTGGACATCGGCCCGGGCGCCGGCGAGCACGGCGGGTTCATCGTGCACAGCGGTACCGTCGCGGACCTCGAGTCCCACGACACGTCGCTCACCGGCGCCTACCTGTCCGGTCGGCGCTCGATCCCGGTGCCGGAGAAGCGGCGCGAGCTGGACCCGGAGCGCAAGCTGACCATCGTCGGCGCGCGGGAGCACAACCTGCGCGGGATCGACGTGGACATCCCGCTCGGCGGGCTCGTCTCGATCACCGGGGTGTCCGGGTCGGGCAAGTCCACGCTGATCAACGACATCCTCGCCACGGTCCTGGCGAACCGGCTCAACGGTGCCCGCCAGGTGCCCGGCCGGCACACCCGGATCAACGGCGTGGAGCAGCTGGACAAGCTCGTGCGGGTGGACCAGTCGCCGATCGGCCGCACCCCGCGCTCGAACCCGGCCACCTACACCGGTGTGTGGGACCAGGTCCGCAAGCTGTTCGCGGCCACCACCGAGGCGAAGGTCCGCGGCTACCAGCCCGGCCGGTTCTCGTTCAACGTCAAGGGCGGCCGCTGCGAGGCGTGCTCCGGAGACGGCACGATCAAGATCGAGATGAACTTCCTGCCGGACGTCTACGTCCCGTGCGAGGTGTGCAAGGGCGCCCGGTACAACCGGGAGACGCTCGAGGTGCACTACAAGGGCAAGACCGTCGCGGACGTCCTGGACATGCCGATCGAGGAGGCCGCGGAGTTCTTCGCGCCGATCAACTCGATCGCCCGGTACCTGCGCACGCTCGTGGACGTCGGGCTCGGCTATGTGCGGCTCGGCCAGCCCGCGCCCACACTCTCCGGTGGCGAGGCGCAGCGCGTGAAGCTGGCGAGCGAGCTGCAGAAGCGCTCGAACGGCCGGACGGTCTACATCCTCGACGAGCCGACGACGGGCCTGCACTTCGAGGACATCCGCAAGCTGCTACTGGTGATCAACGGGTTGGTCGACAAGGGCAACTCGGTGATCGTCATCGAGCACAACCTGGACGTCATCAAGACCTCGGACTGGGTGGTCGACATGGGTCCGGAGGGCGGCTCGGGCGGGGGCACGGTCGTCGCCGAGGGCACACCGGAGCAGGTAGCGGCCACCGAGGCGAGCTACACCGGCCAGTTCCTGAAGGACCTGGTCGAGCCCGCCGCGCCGCCGGTCCGCAAGACCCGCCGGAAGAAGGTCGCGGCGGCCAGCTGAGCGGTCGATCCCGACGGACCCCGCCGGGATCGAACCGGATCAGCGAGGTGTGATCTCGCCCGTGCCCGCGTCGTGGACGACCGGGGTCGCAGGCCCGATGTCCGGCCGGACGTCGGCGGCGCGCAGGTCGTCGGTAGGCCGTGACGCCGGCCTCCCGTGTCCTCCTGGTCGAGGCGGGGGCGACGCCAGGTCCTCGAGACCTGGGTCACACCCGCTGTCCGGTCCCGACCCGGGCGCGCGGCGGGCGGCCGAAGGCGGAGCCGCCCCGGCTCTGACCGGAGACCCGTTTCGCGTCCGTGAGTCGGGGGCTGCTACCCTTCGGAATGCGACCACCCCGTCGCGCGTTGATATGCGCGTCAGGGCGTTCAAGTGGAGCCCCGCTCCCACCCGCTCACCGAAGCATCATCAGGTGTCCGGGTCCCGGTCCGACGGCTCGGCGCAGCAACACCTCGCGTGGGTGGCGCCGTCCGTCACGATCGACGGGTCTTTGCTTGTCGTCGCCTGAAACGACGTCAATATGAGGAGACCCCATCACCACTGAGACACGCATCAACGACCGAATCCGCGTTCCCGAGGTCCGGCTCGTCGGACCCAACGGCGAGCAGGTCGGCATCGTGCGTATCGAGGACGCCCTGCGGCTGGCGCAAGAGGCCGAGCTGGATCTCGTCGAGGTCGCGGCCCAGGCCCGCCCGCCCGTCTGCAAGCTCATGGACTTCGGCAAGTTCAAGTACGAGAGCGCGCAGAAGGCCCGGGAGTCCCGGCGGAACCAGCAGCTCACGGTGATCAAGGAGCAGAAGCTCCGGCCGAAGATCGACACCCACGACTACGAGACCAAGAAGCGCAACGTGGTCCGTTTCCTCGAGGGTGGCAACAAGGTCAAGGTCACCATCATGTTCCGCGGACGCGAGCAGTCCCGACCCGAGCTCGGGTACCGGTTGCTGCAGCGCCTCGCGAAGGACGTGGAGGAGCTCGGTGTCGTCGAAGCCGCCCCGAAGCAGGACGGCCGCAACATGACGATGGTGATCGCTCCGACCAAGAAGCCGGTGAAGCGCGGGCCGGGTTCCCCGACCGCGTCGGAGGCTGCCGCGGCCGAGGCCGCCGCGTCGGAGGCCGCCGCGTCGGAGGCCGCCGCGTCGGAGGCTGCCGTGCCCGAGGCCACCGCGCCCAAGGCTCCGGTCGAGGAGACGACGGCCTGACACGGTTCCGCGCACCCCGGTGCGCGGGTCGTGAGCGCACCACACGACACTGACGCCCGCCCCCGGACGTCACCACTGAACGGATCAGCCATGCCCAAGAACAAGACGCACAAAGGCACCGCGAAGCGGATCAAGGTGACCGGCACCGGCAAGCTCCTGCGTCAGCAGGCCGGCCTGCGGCACCGCCTCGAGGTCAAGTCGAGCAAGGAGACGCGCGACCTGTCGCACGTCGTCGAGGTGGCCAAGCCCGACCAGAAGCGCATCAAGAAGCTGCTCGGACGCTGATCCCCTCCTTCCGCTGAACCCCCGGCCGGCCGGTGCGTCACCCGCACCGGGACGGTCGACCGAGAGACAGGACTGACCCATGGCACGCGTGAAGCGCGCGGTCAACGCCCAGAAGAAGCGCCGCAGCACCCTCGAGGCGGCCAGTGGCTACCGAGGCCAGCGCTCGCGGCTGTACCGCAAGGCGAAGGAGCAGATGCTCCACTCGCTGAACTACGCCTACCGCGACCGCCGCGCCCGCAAGGGCGACTTCCGCCAGCTCTGGATCACCCGCATCAACGCGGCGGCCCGTGCGAACGGCATGACGTACAACCGCTTCATCCAGGGCCTGAAGGTCGCGGGCGTCGAGGTGGACCGCAAGAACCTGTCCGAGCTCGCGATCAGCGACCCGGCCGCGTTCGCCGCCCTCGTCGAGGTGTCGCGGGCCAACGTCCCGGCCCAGGGCGAGAAGTCCGAGAACACCGCCGCCTGATCAGGTGCTCGGCACTGAACGAACCCCGCGCGTCGTGGCAGCCCGCAAGCTGCTGCGGCGCGCGGGTCGTGAGAAGGCCGGGAAGTTCCTCGTCGAGGGCTCCCAGGCCGTTCGCGAGGCGCTCGGGGGAGCCCGGGTCCACGATCTCTTCGTCACCCCGGCCGCCCTCGAGCGCAATCCCGACCTGATCGCCACCGCCGAGGCGGACGGCGTCCCGGTCACGATCGTCACGGACCGGGCGGCGGAGACGCTCTCGGACACCGTCACCCCGCAGGGGCTGATCGCGATCTGCGATCTCCTCGACGTGCCGCTGTCCACGGCGCTGGACGGCGCTCCCACGCTGGTCGCGGTGCTCGCCGCCGTCGCGGAGCCCGGCAACGCCGGCACCGTCGTCCGGGCCGCCGACGCGGCCGGGGCGGACGCCGTCGTCCTCGCCGGGGACACGGTGGACCCGCACAACGGCAAGGCCGTGCGCGCCTCCACCGGCAGCGTCTTCCACCTGCCCCTCGCCCGCGAAAGGGACACCGGCGCCGTCCTCGACGCCTGTCGCGCCGCCGGCCTCACCCTGCTCGCCGCGGACGGCCAGGGCGAGCTGGACCTGCACGATCCCGCCGCCGCCGAGGTGCTGGCGCGCCCCACCGCCTGGATATTCGGTGGCGAGGCGCACGGCCTCCCGGAGAGCGTGGCGGAGGCGGCCGACCACCGCGTCCGCGTCCCGCTCTACGGCCGTGCAGAGAGCCTCAACCTGGCCACCGCCGCGGCGGTCTGCCTGTACGCGAGCGCCGGAGCCCGGCGCTCTAGGATCACCGGCGTCCCCGTGACACCCGGTAGCAGCCACGAAGCAATCAAAAAGGTGTGAGATGACCGAGAACGACTCCGACCTGCTCGATCCGGCGTCCCTCGACGCCGCGGTCAAGGCCGCGGCGGAGGCGTTCGCGGAGGCGGCGGATCTCGACGCGCTCGCCGCGGTCAAGCCTGCGCACCTGGGGGACAGGGCGCCGCTGCTGCTGGCCCGCCGCTCGCTGGGCTCGCTGCCCGGCAAGGAGCGCGCGGACGCGGGCAAGCGGGTCAACGCCGCCCGTCAGGAGGCACAGGCCGGCTACGACGCGCGCCGTGAGGTCCTGCTCGCCGAGCGGGACGCCCGCGTCCTCGTCGAGGAGTCGGTCGACGTCACCCTGCCGTGGGATCGCCGCCCGCGCGGCGCCCGGCACCCCCTCACGCAGATCTCCGAGCAGATCGCGGACGTGTTCGTCGGGATGGGCTGGGAGGTCGCGGAGGGCCCCGAGGTCGAGTCGTCGTGGCTGAACTTCGACGCGCTGAACTTCGGTAAGGACCACCCCGCACGGACGATGCAGGACACCTTCTACCTGGGTGACTCGCAGGAGTCCGGCCTCGTGCTGCGCACGCACACGTCGCCGGTGCAGGTCCGCGCCCTGCTGGAGCGCGAGCTGCCCGTCTATGTCGTCTGCCCGGGCCGCACCTTCCGCACGGACGAGCTGGACGCCACCCACACCCCGGTGTTCCACCAGGTCGAGGGCCTGGCCGTGGACAAGGGCATCACGATGGCCCACCTCAAGGGCACGCTCGACGCGTTCGCCCGTGCCATGTTCGGGAGTGAGTCCCGGACCCGGCTGCGCCCGTCGTACTTCCCCTTCACCGAGCCGTCGGCTGAGGTCGACGTCTGGTTCCCGGAGAAGAAGGGCGGCGCCGGCTGGGTCGAGTGGGGCGGCTGCGGCATGGTCAACCCCAACGTCCTGCGCGCCTGCGGCATCGACCCCGACGTCTACTCGGGCTTCGCCTTCGGCATGGGCCTCGAGCGGACCCTGCAGTTCCGCAACGGCCTGCCGGACATGCGGGACATGGTCGAGGGCGACGTGCGTTTCAGCTGCGCCTTCGGCGTCTGACCTTTCTCAGCACCACAGTCGAGGAGTAAGCCCGTGCGCGTCCCCCTGTCCTGGCTCGCCGACCACGTCGCGTCCGTCCCGTCGGACGTCGACGCCGTGGCGGACGCGTTCGTCCGCGTCGGGCTCGAGGTCGAGGAGATCCACGGCACGCCGGACGTCACCGGGCCGCTGACCGTCGGGCGCGTCGCCGAGATCGAGGAGCTCACGGGCTTCAAGAAGCCGATCCGGTACTGCCAGGTCGAGTTCGGCCCCGGCCCGGACGGCACCCCGGTGCGGCGGGGGATCGTCTGCGGCGCACGGAACTTCGCCGTCGGGGACCTGATCGTCGCCGCCCTGCCCGGCGCCGTGCTGCCCGGTCCCTTCCCGATCGCCGCGCGGAAGACCTACGACCACGTCTCCGACGGCATGATCGCCTCGGCCAAGGAGCTCGGACTCGGCGCGGACCACAGCGGCATCCTCGTGCTGCCGCCCGGCTCCGCCGAGCCCGGCGACGACGCCCTGCCGGTCCTCGGCCTGGACGACCCGGTGATCGAGCTGGCCATCACGCCGGACCGCGGCTACTGCTTCGCGGTCCGCGGGATCGCGCGCGAGCTCGCGGCGTCCCTGGACGAGGACTACACGGACCCGGCGGCCCGCGTCGAGGTGCCGGAGGAGAAGGCCGACTCCTGGCCCGTCCGGATCGACGACCCGGTGGGCTGCCCGCGGTACGTCGCCCGGCGCGTCTCGGGCGTCGACGCCTCGGCCCCGACGCCGTGGTGGATGCAGCGCCGGCTGCTCGCCGCCGGGATGCGACCGATCTCGCTGACCGTCGACGTCACGAACTTCGTGATGCTGGATCTCGGCCAGCCGCTGCACGCGTTCGACGCCACCCGGCTGCAGGGCGAGATCGTCGTGCGCCGGGCCGCGAAGGGCGAGAAGCTCCGCACCCTCGACGACGTCGAGCGCACGCTGGACCCGGACGACCTGGTGATCACGGACGACTCCGGCCCGATCGCCCTCGCGGGGGTCATGGGCGGGGCCTCCACCGAGATCCCCGAGTCCGCCGAGGGCACCGTCGACGTGGTCATCGAGGCCGCGCACTTCCAGCCGACCTCGATCGCCCGGTCCGCGCGCCGGCACAAGCTGCCCAGCGAGGCGTCCAAGCGGTTCGAGCGGGCCGTGGACCCGCAGCTCCCGCCCATCGCCGCCGAGCGAGCCGCGAGGTTGCTGGCCGAGTACGGCGGCGGCACCGTCGAGCCCGGCCGCACGGACGTGGGCGCCGCGCCGGTGCTCCCGCCCGTCAGGATGGCGCTGGACCTGCCGGACCGGACCGCGGGCGTGACCTACGACCGCGGTGTCACGGTGCAGCGGCTCACCCAGGTCGGCTGCACCGTCGAGCTGGAGACCGGCGCGGACGGCCGCGGCGTGGTGGTCGCGACGCCGCCGTCCTGGCGGCCGGACCTGGACTCCCCGGCGGACCTCGTCGAGGAGGTGCTGCGGCTCGAGGGCTACGAGACGATCCCGTCGACGCTGCCCGCCGCGCCCGCCGGCCGCGGGCTCACCCCGGCGCAGGTCCGGACCCGCGCGGTGTCCCGCACGCTGGCCGAGGCCGGGTTCGTCGAGGTCGAGCCGTTCCCGTTCGTCGGCGACGCGATGTGGGACGCGCTGGGTCTCGACGCCGGCGACGTCCGCCGCAGGACGGTGAAGGTCCTCAACCCGCTGGACGCGGACCGGCCCAGGCTCACCACGACCCTGCTGCCCGGGCTGCTCGAGACACTGGTCCGGAACAAGGCGCGCGGGTTCGACGACCTGGCGCTCTTCCAGATCGGCCAGGTCGTGCTGCCGCACGCACAGCAGGTGCCGATGCCGGACCCGGGCGTCACCGGGCGGCCGTCGGACGCCGAGATCGCCATGATCGAGGCCGCCCTGCCGGCGCAGCCGCGGCACGTCGGTGCCGTGCTGGCCGGGAACCGCGAGCCGCTCGGCTGGTGGGGACGCGGCCGGCAGGCCGGCTGGGCGGACGCGATCGAGGCCGGCCGGCTGGTCGGCGCCGTCGCGGGCGTCGAGCTGCAGGTGACGAAGGCGGCGCTCGCACCGTGGCACCCGGGTCGCTGCGCCGCGCTGCGGGTGGGGGAGTGGGTCGTCGGGCACGCCGGCGAGCTGCACCCCAAGGTCGTCGAGGCCCTCGGGCTGCCGCCGCGGACCTGCGCGATGGAGCTGGACCTGGACGCGATCCCGCTGCAGGACCGGCGCCCGGCGCCGCGCGTCTCGCCGTACCCGCCGGTCACGGTCGACGTGGCGCTGGTGACCGCGGACGACGTGCCGGCCGCCGAGGTGGCGTCCGCGCTGACCGCCGGCGGCGGGGACCTGCTGGAGGACGTCCGGCTCTTCGACGTCTACACCGGGGACCAGGTCGGCGAGGGCAACCGCTCGCTCGCCTACTCCCTGCGCTTCCGCGCCGCCGACCGGACCCTCACCAACGAGGAGGCGAACGCCGCGCGGGACGCGGCGATCGCCGTCGCGGCGGAGCGCTGCGGGGCCGTCCTGCGCTGACCTCGGCTCAGGTACGGCCGATGACGCCCGTCGCCGGGAGGATCCGGCCGAGTACCGCCGGGATCACGGCCCAGAGGGCGAACGCCCACGGGCCCACCAGCGGGACCAGCGGGACCGAGGTCAGGAAGCCGATCCCGGTGACCACCGGGAGCACCCAGCCCCGGCGGCGCAGGTGCTCCGGGGTGCCGGGAACGAACGCGCGCTGGTGGGCGACCAGGGCCACCATCAGGGCGAACACACCGACCTGCAGGGACTGCGCGAGCGCGTAGACGCCGAACCGGGCGAGGCCGAGGTGCCCCTCCTCGATCACCCGGGTCATGAACGGGGTGACCACGATCAGCAGCAGCCATGCCATGTTCAGCCAGATGACGCCGGTCGAGGCCCGGCCGACGTAGCGGAACACCCGGTGGTGCAGGGTCCAGTGCCGGGCGATCACCGCGAAGCTGATCAGGAACGCGAGGTACTGGTTCCAGTTCGCGGCGAAGCCCGCGGCGAGCTCGGCCACCGAGTCGCCCTGCGGCACCCGCAGCTCGATCGCCAGGAGGGTGATCGCGATCGCGACCACCGCGTCGGAGAAGAACGCCAGGCGTTCCGCCGCGCCCGCTCGGTGGAGCCGAAGTCCTCCGCGCCGTAGTCCTGCGCGGCAGGGATACCCGACGGGGGGCTCGCGACGGCGCTCAGGTCCGGCTCCCCGGGCGCGTCAGCCATGTGCGGAGCCCAGTGCCGCGTCAGTCGGCGCGTTGCGTGATCGCCGACCGCACCAGCGGCGCGACCTTCGTCCCGAGCAGCTCGATCGCCCGCATGACGTCGGCGTGCGGCACGTCACCGATCGGGAGCTGCAGCAGTGTGCGGTCGTGGCCGAACAACCGGTGCTGGAAGAGGATCTTCTCCGCGACCAGCCCGGGGTCCCCGACGACGTACGCGCCCCGCAGCCCGGTCATCGCCTCGAACGCCGCGCGGGAGGTGGGGCCCCAGCCGCGCTCCTGCCCGATGCGGTTCATCACCCCGGAGTGCGCGGGGTAGTAGATGTCCGCCGCCCGCTCCGCGTCGTCGGCGACGAAGCCGTGCAGGTTGAGGCTCAGCGGCGCCGGCCCGTGCCCGCCCTCGGCGAGGGCGCGCCGGTGCAGATCCGCGAGCGGGGCGAAGCGTTCCGGCATGCCGCCGATGATCGCGAGCGCCATCGGCAGGCCCAGCAGCCCGGCGCGCACCACGGACTGCGGATTGCCGCCGACGGCGACCCACAGGGGCAGCGGGTCCTGGACCGGGCGCGGGAAGACGGGCTGGTCGGTGAGCGCGGAGCGGTGCTTTCCGGACCAGGTCACCCGCTCGTCGGCCCGCACGGCGAGGAGCAGGTCCAGCTTCTCGGCGAACAGCTCGTCGTAGTCCGCGAGGTCGTGGCCGAACAGCGGGAAGGACTCGGTGAACGACCCGCGGCCGGCCATGATCTCGGCACGACCCTCGGACAGCAGGTCCAGCGTCGCGAACTGCTGGAACACCCGCACCGGGTCGTCGGAGGACAACACGGTGACCGCGCTGGTCAGGCGGATGCGCTCGGTCCGTTCCGCGGCCGCGGCGAGGATCATCGCCGGGACGGACGCGGCGTAGTCCGCACGGTGGTGTTCACCGACGCCATAGACGTCGAGGCCCACCTGGTCCGCCAGCTCGATCTCCTCGACGACCTCCCGCACCCGCTGTGCGGGGCCGACGCCCGCGCCGGTGGGATCGATGTCCGCGAAGGTGTACACGCCCAGTTCCACGCCGGATTGAACGATCAATCATCCGCTCCTGTTCCCGGAGCGCCGGTCAGCCGGATCGGACGAGCTGCAGCAGCTCCCGCACCGAGGTGCCGGGCAGCTGGACGCGATCAGGAACTCGACCACCGGGCGGAAGGCGCCGTCGTCCCGGCGCCGCATGACGTCGCCACCAGCGGCCAGCGCTCGGGCCTCGCGGGCCGTCGCGTCGGAGGCGGAGAACACGCACGGGACCAGCCCGGACATCTCGCTGCTGCGGGCGAACTCCCGCAGCACCGCGACCCGGTCCTCCGGCGGCCCGATCGGGTCCCCCCGCCCGATCGCGACGCGGCGTGGGTTTGCCAGGCCTGGCACGACCGCCCGTCGTCGCTGCCGAAGTACCGGTTCTCGGGCCATGTCGCCATCCAGGAGACGGTGAGGAGACGGTGCCGCCGCCGTGCTGTTGGAGCAGGTCCACGGCGGTGTCCCGGTCCGTCCCGGTGCCGGTGCCGCGCCGCTTGCGCCGGGAAGGGACGCGGAACGCCGCGCTGCCGGCGCCGAGCACGACCAGCAGCGCCACCCAGATCACCCGGTCCGCCACGAATGGACCGGGTCAGGGCAGGCGCGACAACGCCGCGCGGCCCGCGGCCCGCCACTGCGCGTCCGACGGCCTCCGCTCGGCCACCGCGATCGTGACCAGGTATTTCCGCGACGCGATCTGCATCGTCGGGCCGCTCGCGGTGTCGACGACCGCCGCCGCATCGCCCACCTCGGACAACTCCCGTCGCCCGAGACCCGAGCGGACCACGTCGGCCGGTGCGCCGTCACGGACGCCGTAGACGTTCACCGCGGCGAGCGCCGGCGGGTCGCCCTCCGTGGCGGCGGCGGTGCAGCCGCGGGCCGTGGTGCCGTCGGCGCGCGTCGTCGTGCGGTTCTCCGGTGGATCGACCGGGGTGTCGAGCAGCGCGGTGAGCTCGGCGGCGTCGAGCAGGCACTCGTCCCGGACCGCGTCGCCGAGCAGCACGGGGCCGGTGCTCCGGGCGGGCGCCGCCACCGCGGTGCCCGTGGTCGGAGGCGGCTCGGCGACGGCGTTCCCCTCGATCGTCCGCGCACATCCGCTGGACACGACCACGAGGAGGAGACCGCCGCTCAGCGCGCGGAGAGGGCGTGTTCGGCGCACGGGCGGACGGTAGCGACGCGCCGTGCCCGCTCGTGGCCGTTTCGCGGAATTGTTCCCGCCAGCGTGCTGCCCATGCCTTACGACGGCGGCCATGTGCTCCCGGCCACGGGGCCGCCGAACAGCAGCGGCAGCGCGTACCGCGTCGCCGCGTGCGCACCCCCGGCCGGCCGGCCGGATCAGGGTCCTCGCCCTCGCCCTGGTGACGCGCGGGGACGATCTGCTGGTCTTCCGCGGGGACGACCCCGCCACCGGCAAGGTCTTCCACCGGCCTCTGGGCGGCGGCGTCGAGTTCGGCGAGACCGGAGCGGAGGCCGCGGCCCTGGCACGAGGTGGCCCTGCTCTTCGACGCCACGTTGCGGGACGCCGCGCTGTACGCGCGGGACGACCTCGTGGTGCTGGACACGGCCGAGCCGGTGCTCTGGCCCCCGCTCACCGACGTCCGCGAGGAACGCGCGGTCCTCTACCCCGACGGCCTCGCGGAGCTGCTCGTCACAGGTGCCTGAGCGCCTCCCGCCCGGCGAGCGCCGGGCGCGCCTCCGGGTCCGCGACGGCCGCCGGGCCGGTCCGCAGCGCCTCGACCAGCCAGGGGGCCGGGGTTCCGCGACGCGCGGCGCGCCGGGAGCAATCACGAGGCGCACCGTGAGAGTGAGGTCCGACAGAACCGGCTTGCATGAGATTGCATCGGTCTGCATACTCATCCGCGTGGTACGGATCGCGGTGGCAGGGGCCAGCGGGTATGCCGGGGGAGAGCTGCTCAGGCTGCTCCTCGGGCACCCGGATGCGGAGATCGGCGCGCTGACGGCGGGCGGCAACGCGGGCAGGCGACTGGGCGAGTTCCAGCCGCACCTGGCGCCGCTGGCCGACCGGGTCCTGGGGGAGAGCACGGCGGAGGTCCTCGCCGGCCACGACGTCGTCTTCCTCGCGCTGCCGCACGGGAAGTCCGCGGAGATCGCCGCCCGGCTCGGGGACGACACCGTGGTCGTGGACTGCGGCGCGGACCACCGGCTGAACGACGCGGCGGCGTGGGACCGCTGGTACGGCGGGGAGCACGCCGGACACTGGCCGTACGGCCTGCCCGAGCTGCCCGGCGCGCGGGACGCCCTGCGCGGCGTGAAGCGGGTCGCCGTCCCCGGCTGCTACCCGACGGCCACGAGCCTCGCCCTGTTCCCCGCGCTGGTCGCGGGCCTCGTCGAGCCGGACGTCGTGATCACCGCGGTGACCGGGACCTCCGGTGCGGGCAGGTCGCTCAAGCCGCACCTGCTCGGCGCCGAGGTCATGGGCTCGCTCTCCGCCTACGGCGTGGGGGGCGTGCACCGGCACACCCCGGAGATCGCCCAGAACTTGTCGGGGGCCTCCGGTACACCGGTCTCCGTGAGCTTCACCCCGGTTCTGGCCCCGCTCCCGCGGGGCATCCTCGCGTCCTGCTCGGCCTCCCTGACGGGCGACGGCGCGAACGCGCGCGAGGTCTACGAGAAGGCCTACGCGGACGAGCCCTTCGTCCAGCTGCTGCCCGAGGGCCAGTGGCCCACGACGGGCGCGACCCTCGGCTCCAACAACGTCCAGCTCCAGGTGGCGGTGGACGCGGACGCGAAGCGGCTGGTCGTCGTCTCGGCGATCGACAACCTCACCAAGGGCACGGCCGGCGGCGCCGTCCAGTGCATGAACCTGGCCCTCGGTCTCCCCGAGACCGCCGGCCTGCCGACGACGGGAGTCGCACCGTGAGCGTCACCGGTCCCCAGGGTTTCCGGGCCGCGGGCGTCACGGCCGGGATCAAGGTCAACGGCCGCCCGGACCTGGCCCTCGTCGTCAACGACGGGCCCGAGTTCACCGCCGCGGGCGTCTTCACCCGCAACAAGGTCAAGGCCGCGCCCGTCCTCTGGTCCCAGCAGGTCGTGTCCACCGGCACCCTGCGCGCGGTCGTCCTCAACTCCGGCGGCGCCAACGCCTGCACCGGTCCGGAGGGCTTCCAGACCGCGCACGCGACGGCCGAGAAGGCCGCCGAGCTCCTCGGGTGCGGCGCGATCGACATCGCGATCTGCTCGACCGGGCTGATCGGTGCGCAGCTCCCGCGCGAGACCGTGCTGGCCGGGGTCGAGAAGGCGGTCGGCGCGCTCGAGTCCACGGCCGAGACCGGCTTGGCCGCCGCCACCGCGATCATGACGACGGACACGGTGCCCAAGGAGGCCCGGCACGTCGACGAGGCGGGCTGGAGCGTCGGCGGCCTCACCAAGGGCGCGGGCATGATCGCGCCGTCGATGGCCACGATGCTGTCCGTGGTCACCACGGACGCGGTCGTCGACGCTGCCACGCTCGAGGAGTCCCTCCGCGCGGCCGTGCGGGTCAGCTTCGACCGGCTCGACGTCGACGGCTCCATGTCCACCAACGACACCGTGCTGGCGCTGGCCTCGGGCGCCTCCGGCGTCACCCCCGCGCCGGCCGCGCTCACCGCGGCGTTCACGGCGGTCTGCAAGGACCTGGCGAAGCAGATGCAGGCGGACGCCGAGGGCGTCACCAAGCGCATCCTGGTCCGGGTCACCGGGGCGGCGAGCGAGGACGACGCCGTGACGGTCGCCCGTACCGTCGCCCGGGACAGCCTGGTCAAGACCGCGCTGTTCGGTTCGGACCCGAACTGGGGCCGGGTCGCCGCGGCCGCCGGCTACGCGGACGCGGACCTCGACCCCGAGAAGCTGGACGTCACGATCAACGGGGCGTTGCTCTGTGCGGGCGGCGTCGCGGCCGGGGACCGTACCGCGGCGGACCTGTCGGGCGAGGACATCCTCGTCGAGGTGTCGCTCGGCCTCGGGGACGGTGTCGCGGAGATCCTCACGACGGACCTGTCGCACGCGTACGTGGAGGAGAACAGTGCCTACTCCTCCTGAGACCACCGGCCTCGCCACCCGGCTGAAGCGGGCGGGGGAGAAGGCGGGCGTGCTCGCCGAGGCCCTGCCCTACCTGCAGCGGTTCCACGGGAAGATCGTCGTGGTCAAGTACGGCGGCAACGCCATGATCGACGACGAGCTGAAGCAGGCGTTCGCCCAGGACATGATGTTCCTGCGGCTCGCGGGCATCCACCCGGTCGTCGTGCACGGCGGCGGCCCCCAGATCAGCGCGATGCTGAAGCGGCTCGGTCTCCCGGGAGAGTTCCGCGGCGGGCTGCGGGTGACCACCCCCGAGACGATCGACGTCGTCCGGATGGTGCTGGTCGGCCAGGTCGGGCGCGAGCTCGTCGGGCTGATCAACCAGCACGGCCCCTACGCCGTCGGGCTCTCCGGCGAGGACGCCGGCCTGTTCACCGCGGAGAAGCGCACGGCGCTCGTCGACGGCGAAGCCGTGGACATCGGCCTGGTCGGCGACGTCGTGGAGGTCAACCCGGACGCGGTGCTGGACATCGTGAAGGCCGGCCGGATCCCGGTCGTCGCCGGCGTCGCGCCGGACGTGGACGGGCAGGTCTACAACATCAACGCCGACAGCGCCGCCGCGGCGCTGGCGGCCGCCCTCGACGCCACGAAGCTCGTGGTGCTCACGGACGTCGAGGGCCTGTACGCGAACTACCCCGATCCCGAGTCGATCATCAGCGAGCTGACCGCCGCCGAGCTGGAGCCGATGCTCCCGCAGCTCGAGAGCGGGATGGCGCCGAAGATGGAGGCCTGCCTGCGGGCGGTCCGGGGCGGGGTCCCCCAGGCGCACGTGATCGACGGGCGGATGCCGCACTCGGTGCTGCTCGAGGTGTTCACGAGCGAAGGAGTCGGAACGATGGTGGTGCCGTCATGACAACGTACGCGGAGCGGTGGCAGCACTCGCTCATGAACAACTACGGCACCCCGCCGCTGACGCTGGTCCGCGGTGAGGGCGCCGAGGTGTGGGACGCCGAGGGCCGCCGCTACGTGGACCTGGTCGGCGGCATCGCGGTCAACTCGCTCGGCCACGCCCACCCGGCGGTCGTCGAGGCCGTGACCCGGCAGATCTCCACGCTGGGGCACACGTCGAACCTCTACATCACCGAGCCGCCGCTGCAGCTGGCCGAGAAGCTCCTGGGGCTGCTGGACCAGCCGGGCGCCCGGGTCCTGTTCTGCAACTCCGGCGCCGAGGCCAACGAAGCCGCCTTCAAGATCGCGCGGCGGACCGGCCGCCCGCACCTCGTCGCCTGCCAGGACGCGTTCCACGGCCGCACCATGGGCGCCCTCGCGCTCACCGGGCAGCCGGCCAAGCGGGAGCCGTTCGAGCCGATGCCCCCGGGCGTCTCGCACATCCCGTTCGGGGACGTCGCGGCGCTCGAGGCCGCGGTCACCGAGGACACCGCCGCGGTGTTCCTCGAGCCGATCCTCGGTGAGGCGGGGGTGATCGTGCCGCCGGAGGGCTACCTGCGGGCGGCCCGGGAGATCACCGCGGCCAAGGGCGCGCTGCTGGTGCTCGACGAGGTGCAGACCGGGATCGGCCGGACCGGCGCGTGGTTCGCGCACCAGCCGCTCGGGATCGTCCCGGACGTGGTGACCCTGGCGAAGGGGCTCGGCGGCGGCCTGCCGATCGGCGCCTGCATCGGGATCGGTGACGCGGGCGCGCTGCTCGAGCCCGGCCAGCACGGGACGACCTTCGGGGGTAACCCGGTCAGCTGCGCCGCGGCGCTCGCCGTGCTCGGCACGATCGCGAACGACGGCCTGCTCGAGCACGTCACGCAGCTCGGCAAGGAGATCTCGACCACGATCGAGGAGATGAAGCACCCGATGGTCACGGACGTGTCGGGGGCCGGGCTGCACATCGGCGTCGGCCTGAACCAGCCCGTCTCCGCGGCCGTGGCCTCGGTCGCCCGGGAGCGGGGGTACCTGGTCAACAACGCGGTACCGACCCGGATCCGGCTCGCGCCGCCGCTGGTCCTCACCCAGGAGCAGGCCCGTGGGTTCCTCGACGCCCTGCCGGGGATCCTGGACTCCGCGGGCGGGACCGTCTGATGGCCTCCGCATCCGAACCCAGGCACATGCTGCGGGACGACGACCTCTCGCCCACCGAGCAGGCCGAGGTCCTCGGCCTCGCCGCCGAGTTGAAGAAGGACCGCTTCGCGCACCGCCCGCTGGCCGGGCCGAGGCCGGTCGCGGTGATCTTCGACAAGCCGTCGACCCGGACCCGGATCTCGTTCGAGGTGGGGATCAGCCAGCTCGGCGGCAGTCCGGTCATCCTCGACGCCGCCACCAGCCAGCTCGGCCGGGGCGAGTCGATCGAGGACACCTCTCGGGTGCTGTCCCGCTTCGTCGACGCGGTGGTGTGGCGGACCGGCGGGCAGAGCCGCATCGAGGCGATGGCGAGCGTGTCGTCGGTGCCGGTCGTCAACGCGCTGACCGACGAGTTCCACCCCTGCCAGGTCCTCGCGGATCTGCAGACGATCCAGGAGCGCTTCGGCCGCCTCGCCGGCCTCACCCTGACCTACCTCGGCGACGGCGCGAACAACATGGCGCACTCGCTGCTCCTCGGCGGCGCGACGGCCGGCATGCACGTCCGGATCGCCGCGCCGGAGGGCTTCACCCCGGACCCGGACGTCCTGCGCGACGCGAAGGCCCGGGCCGTGGAGACCGGCGGCGGCGCCGAGCTGATCCTGGATCCGCAGGCGGCCGTGGAGGGTGCGGACGTGCTGGTCACGGACACCTGGGTGTCCATGGGCCAGGAGGACGACGGGCTGGACCGGGCGGCGCCGTTCCGTCCGTACCAGATCAACGCCGAGCTCCTCGCCCGCGCGAACGAGGGCGCGATCGTGCTGCACTGCCTGCCGGCGCACCGCGAGGACGAGATCACCGGCGAGGTGATGGACGGTCCGGCGAGCGCGGTCTGGGACGAGGCGGAGAACCGGCTGCACGCGCAGAAGGCGCTCCTCGCCTGGCTGATTGACCCGGGGCGAGCGGGACGATGACCACCGCCCGCACCAGCGGCGGTGCCCGCTCCAGTACCGCCACCCGGGTCGCCCGGCAGGCCCGCATCGTCGAGCTGATCACCAAGCGCGCCGTGCGCAGCCAGGCTGAGCTGCTCGCCCTGCTGGAGGCCTCGGGCATCGAGACCACCCAGGCCACGCTGTCCCGGGACCTCGACGACCTGGGTGCGGTCAAGCTGCGCGGTGCGGACGGCGGCACGCCCGTCTACGTCATCCCGGAGGACGGCAGCCCGGTGCGCGGTGTCGAGGGCGGCACCGCCAGGCTGAGCCGGATGCTGGGGGAGCTGCTCGTGTCGGCGGACGCGAGTGGCAACCTGGCCGTGCTCCGAACCCCGCCCGGCGCGGCGCACTACCTTGCGAGTGCGCTGGACCGGGCGGCCCTGCACGACGTCGTCGGCACCATCGCCGGGGACGACACGATCTTCGTGATCGCGCGCGAGCCACTCACCGGCGCCGGGCTCGCGCAGCGCCTCCAGGCACTACCCACGAACAAACAGCACGAAGGAGAACTCCCATGACGGACCGGGTCGTACTGGCCTACTCAGGCGGGCTGGACACCTCGGTGGGCATCGGATGGATCGCCGAGGAGACCGGTGCCGAGGTGGTGGCCGTGGCCGTCGACGTCGGCCAGGGCGGCGAGGACCTCGAGGAGATCCGCAAGCGGGCGCTGGCCTGCGGTGCGGTCGAGGCCGTGGTCGCCGATGCCCGCGATGAGTTCGCCGAGCAGTACTGCCTGCCGGCGCTGCAGGCCAACGCGCTCTACATGGACCGCTACCCGCTGGTCTCCGCGATCTCGCGGCCGCTGATCGTCAAGCACCTGGTCGAGGCGGCCAAGTACCACGGCGCCTCGACGGTCGCGCACGGCTGCACCGGCAAGGGCAACGACCAGGTCCGCTTCGAGGTCGGCATCCAGGCCCTCGCGCCCGAGCTGAACTGCATCGCGCCGGTCCGTGACTTCGCCTGGACCCGCGAGAAGGCGATCCAGTACGCCGAGCAGCACAACCTGCCGATCGACGTCACGAAGAAGTCGCCGTACTCGATCGACCAGAACGTCTGGGGCCGCGCCGTCGAGACGGGCTTCCTCGAGGACATCTGGAACGCGCCGATCGAGGACGTCTACTCCTACACGCAGAACCCGGCCGAGCCGCGGGACGCGGACGAGGTGGTCATCCGCTTCGAGAAGGGCGTGCCGGTCGCGATCGACGACAAGCCCGTCACCGTGCTGCAGGCGATCGAGGAGCTCAACCGCCGTGCCGGTGGTCAGGGCATCGGCCGCCTGGACATGGTCGAGGACCGGCTCGTCGGCATCAAGAGCCGCGAGGTGTACGAGGCGCCCGGCGCGATCGCGCTGATCACCGCGCACCAGGAGCTGGAGAACGTCACCGTCGAGCGGGACCTCGCCCGGTTCAAGCGGACGGTCTCGCAGCGCTGGACCGAGCTGGTCTACGACGGCCTGTGGTTCTCCCCGCTGAAGTACGCGCTGGACACGTTCGTCGCGCAGACCCAGGAGTACGTCTCCGGCGAGGTGCGGATGACGCTGCACGCCGGCAACGCCACCCCGACGGGCCGCCGCTCGGACGCGTCGCTGTACGACTTCAACCTCGCCACCTACGACGAGGGCGACGCGTTCGACCAGAGCCTCGCCAAGGGCTTCGTCCAGCTCTGGGGCCTGCCCAGCAAGATCGCCGCCCGCCGGGCGCAGCGGCTGGGGGGCTCCTCGCAGTGAGTGGGGCTGCTCTCTGGGGCGGCCGGTTCGCGTCCGGTCCGGCCGATGCGCTGGCCGCCCTGAGCAAGTCGACGCACTTCGACTGGCGGCTCGCCCCCTACGACATCCGTGGCTCGAAGGCGCACGCCCGGGTGCTCGCCCGGGCGGGCCTGCTCAGCGGCGACGAGCTCGCCGGGATGCTCGACGCGCTGACGAAGCTGGAGTCGGACGTCGAGTCCGGCGCGTTCGGGCCCGCCCCGGACGACGAGGACGTGCACACCGCGCTCGAGCGGGGCTTGATCGAGCGGGCCGGACCGGAGCTGGGCGGCAAGCTCCGCGCCGGCCGGTCCCGCAACGACCAGGTGGCGACGCTGTTCCGGATGTGGCTGCGCGACGCGACGCGCCGGATCGGCGCGGGCGTCCTGGACGTTGTCGACGCGCTGGTGGCGCAGGCCGCCGCGCACCCGGACGCGCCGATGCCCGGCCGCACGCACCTGCAGCACGCGCAGCCGGTGCTCCTCGGCCACCAGCTGGCCGCGCACGCGCACGCGCTGCTGCGGGACGTCGACCGGCTGCGGGACTGGGACAAGCGGGCCGCGGTCTCGCCGTACGGGTCGGGTGCGCTCGCGGGCTCGTCCCTCGGGCTGGACCCGGAGGCCGTAGCGGCGGAGCTGGGCTTCGACTCGTCGTCGGCGAACTCGATCGACGGCACCGCGTCCCGGGACTTCGCGGCCGAGGCGGCGTTCGTGCTGGCCATGGTGTCGGTGGACCTGTCCCGGCTGGCCGAGGAGGTCATCCTGTGGGCCACCGCGGAGTTCTCCTACGTGACCCTCGACGACGCGTTCTCCACCGGCAGCTCGATCATGCCGCAGAAGAAGAACCCGGACGTCGCGGAGCTCGCGCGGGGCAAGGCCGGCCGGCTGATCGGCAACCTCGCCGGGCTGATGGCCACGCTCAAGGGCCTGCCGCTGGCGTACAACCGGGACCTGCAGGAGGACAAGGAGCCGCTGTTCGACTCCGCGGAGCAGCTGGACCTGCTGCTGCCCGCGGTGGCCGGCATGGTGGCCACGCTGGTCTTCCACACGGACCGGTTGGCCGCGCTGGCCCCGGCGGGGTTCACCCTCGCGACGGACATCGCGGAGTGGCTCGTCCGCCAGGGCGTCCCGTTCCGGGTCGCGCACGAGGCCGCGGGCGGCTGCGTCCGGGCCGCCGAGGCCCGTGGCGTGGGCCTGGAGGAGCTGACGGACGTCGAGCTCGCGGGCGTCCACCCGGCGCTCACGGCCGCGGTCCGCGAGGTCCTCACCGTCCCCGGCTCGATCGCCTCGCGGAACTCCCGCGGCGGGACGGCGGGGGAGCGGGTCGCCGAGCAGCTCGACGAGCTGCGGGACGCGAGTGAGGACGCCCGTGCGTGGGTGAGTGCCTGAGTGTCGGAAGGACTGATCCGCCGCGAGGAGCTCGCCACCGACGTGCTCCCCGCGGCGGCGAGGCTGCTCGGCTGCATCGTCGAGGCGGACACGCCGGACGGCCTGGTCGAGGTGCGCCTGGTCGAGGTCGAGGCGTACCGCGGGGCGGATGACCCCGCGTCGCACAGCTTCCGCGGCCGGACCCCGCGCAACGCCGTGATGTTCGGCCCCGCCGGACACCTCTACGTGTACTTCGTCTACGGGATGCACTTCTGTGCCAACGTCTCCTGCATGGCCGACGGGGAGGCGGGTGCGGTCCTGCTCCGCGCCGGGGAGGTGCTCTCCGACCCCGGGGTGGCCCGCGTCCGCAGGCCCGCCGCCAAGCGGGACGTCGACCTCGCCCGGGGGCCGGCCCGGCTCGCGTCGCTGCTGGGGCTCACCCGCGAACGCAACGGCGTCGACGTCACCGACCCGGCGTCCCCGGTCCGGGTCCGGGCCGGCGAGCCGGTGCCGCGCAGCGTGATCCGCAGCGGCCCGCGGGTGGGTGTCGCGGCGGCCGCCGACCTGCCGTGGCGGTTCTGGATCGACGGCTCCCCGGCGGTGAGCCAGTACCGGCCGGGCAAGATCCGTACCCCGGTAGTGGACCCTGCAGATAGGGCATCCTAACCTCACCTACGTGAAGAATGATCGTCGGCCGATCCGCCGACTTCTGAGGACCTCGTCCCTCGTTCTCGTGGCCGCGTTCGCGCTGGCCGCGTGCAGTTCGGACGGGGGTGCGAGCGGATCGGCCCCGTCCTCCGGCGCGGCGGCCCCCGGCGGCGCCTTCCCGGTGACGGTGTCGCACAAGTACGGCAGCACGACCATTCCGGCGGCCCCGCAGCGCGTCGTCTCCCTCGGGTACACGGACCAGGACGCGATCCTCGCGCTCGGCACCGTTCCGGTAGGGATCCGCGAGTTCACCGGGCAGAAGCCGTCCGCGACGTGGGAGTGGGCGCAGGACAGGCTCCAGGGGCAGACGCCGACGGTGCTGCCGGTCGGCGAGGTCGGCACCGAGGCGATCGCGGCGCTGCACCCGGACCTGATCATCGGGATCTCGGCGGGCCTGACGCAGGAGCAGTACGACACGTACTCGAAGATCGCTCCCGTGGTCGCGTCGCCGCAGGGCTTCATCGACTACGGCACCCCGTGGCAGGACGCCACCAGGCTCACCGGGCAGGCGCTCGGGAAATCCGCGGAGGCGGAGAAGCTGGTCGGCGACCTGGAAGCCCGGTTCACGCAGGTGAAGCAGCAGTACCCGGCGCTCGTGGGCAAGGCCGCCGCCGGAGTCCGGCCGAGCACCGCGGACAACGCGTCGTTCTTCGTATGGGGGTCGCAGGACCTGCGGGCCCGGTTCCTCCGGTCGCTCGGCATGACCATCCCCGCCGAGTTCGACCAGCTCGCGGGCGGGAACTTCTACGCGACGATCTCCACCGAGGAGATCGGCAAGCTGAACCAGGCGGACGTCCTGGTGCTGATCACCGCGAGCGAGGCCGAGCGGACGGCGTTCCAGTCCCTGCCCGGCTATGCGAACCTGACGGACGTGCAGCAGGGCAAGGTCGTCACACTCGACGACCAGGCGTCCGCGGCGTTGTCCTTCTCCAGCGTGCTGAGCCTGCCGACCGTGCTGGACACGCTCCCGGGTCAGCTGGCCGGCACGCTCGGCTGACGCCTTCCTCCGACCGGATGGCCGGTGTCCCACCCGAGGCACCGGCCGTCGTCGTGACCGGGGAGTATGGATCCCGTGAGCACGCACATCCTCGACGAGCTGGACTGGCGCGGCCTGATCGCGCAGAGCACGGACCGCGACGCGCTCCGGCGGGACCTCGACGGTCCCGAACCGCTCACGCTGTACTCGGGTTTCGACCCGACCGGCCCGAGCCTGCACGCCGGGCACCTGGTCCCGCTGCTGACGCTGCGGCGCTTCCAGAAGGCGGGAGCGCGCCCGATCGTGCTGGCCGGCGGGGCGACCGGGATGATCGGCGACCCGCGGGAGGTGGGGGAGCGCACCCTCAACAGCGCGGACGTCGTCCGGAACTGGTCGGAGCGCATCCGCGGGCAGCTCGAGCGCTTCGTGGAGTTCGACGACTCCCCGACGGGCGCGCTGGTGGCGAACAACCTGGACTGGACGGGCGGGCAGGGGGTGCTGGACTTCCTCCGGGACGTCGGCAAGCACTTCTCCGTCAACGTGATGCTGGGCCGCGAAACGGTGAAGCGGCGCCTTGAGTCCGACGGGCTGTCCTACACCGAGTTCAGCTACCTCCTCCTGCAGTCCCAGGACTACCTCGAGCTCTACCGGCGCCACGGTTGCCGGTTGCAGATCGGCGGCTCGGACCAGTGGGGCAACATCGTCGGCGGCGTGGAGCTCGTCCGGCGGGTGGACTCCGGGAGCGTGCACGCGCTGACGACGCCGCTCGTCACGGACTCCGAGGGCCGCAAGTTCGGGAAGTCCACGGGCGGCGGCAACATCTGGCTGGATCCGGAGATGACGTCGCCGTACGCCTGGTACCAGTACTTCGTGAACGTCGGGGACGCCGAGGTGGGCCGCTACCTGCGCCTGTTCACCTTCCTGGAGCGCGAGGAGATCGAGGCGCTCGAACGCGACGTCGTCGAACGCCCCCACCTGCGCTCCGCCCAGAAGCGGCTGGCCGAGGAGCTCACGACGCTCGTGCACGGCAAGCACCAGACCGAGCAGGTGATCGCCGCGAGCCAGGCGTTGTTCGGTCGCGGCGAGCTGGGTGGGCTGGATGCCGCAACCCTCGACGCCGCGATGTCCGAGGTGCCGAACGCGACGACTCGCCTCGAGGAGAAGCCGACGATCGTCGACCTCCTGCTGTCGACCGGGCTGGTGGACAGCCGGGGCGCCGCACGCCGCGCGGTGAAGGAGGGCGGTGCGTACGTGAACAACGTGAAGGTGCCGGACGAGGAGTGGACCCCGACCGCGGGGGACCTCCTCGCGGGCCGTTGGCTCGTGGTGCGCAGGGGCAAGCGAAACCTGGCCGGGGTGCGCGTCGAGTCCTGAGGCGGGGCAACGGGTGGTGGGCGCGTTCCGCGGGATGCCCCGCCGCCCGAGCCGCAGGGGCCGGAAGGACCCTCTGAACTGCGAGAACCCCGAAGGGGTACCCCCCTTTCACGGGCCTCGGACGGGGCGTGTAACTTTCTCTTCGTCGCCAGGAACGGACAGCACGACAGACCGGGACGAGCTCTTCGGCCCAGAGTCAGGGTCCGGGATGTGGGTGGCGAGCTTCCGGTTGGTGGTCCCTCCTGGTGGGGGGAGGATCGGCCGGGCGCGGGAACTTCAGGGGTTGACGCCGCTGGGGGGCTTGCGTAACATAAGAGAGTTGCCTCAGGCCGGGTTGGTCTGGTAGGCTTCTGACAGACGGAGCCCCGGAGCTGGTTGCGAGACCGGTGATGGTGTGCGGGTGTCTTTTGAGAACTCAACAGTGTGTCGAGCTTGTTTTCTTGTTTGGTGGTTTTTGTGCCAGATGAGTTCGGCCGGCGTGGGACCCCGTCCCTGATGCGTCGGTCGGCATTTTTTTGTAGGGCCAGTTTTTGTTGGAGAGTTTGATCCTGGCTCAGGACGAACGCTGGCGGCGTGCTTAACACATGCAAGTCGAGCGGTAAGGCCCTTCGGGGTACACGAGCGGCGAACGGGTGAGTAACACGTGGGTGACCTGCCCTCAGCTCTGGGATAAGCCTGGGAAACTGGGTCTAATACCGGATATGACCACATGTCGCATGGTGTGTGGTGGAAAGTTTTTTCGGCTGGGGATGGGCCCGCGGCCTATCAGCTTGTTGGTGGGGTGATGGCCTACCAAGGCGACGACGGGTAGCCGGCCTGAGAGGGCGACCGGCCACACTGGGACTGAGACACGGCCCAGACTCCTACGGGAGGCAGCAGTGGGGAATATTGCGCAATGGGCGGAAGCCTGACGCAGCGACGCCGCGTGGGGGATGACGGCCTTCGGGTTGTAAACCTCTTTCGCTATCGACGAAGCCTTTCGGGGTGACGGTAGGTAGAGAAGAAGCACCGGCCAACTACGTGCCAGCAGCCGCGGTAATACGTAGGGTGCGAGCGTTGTCCGGAATTATTGGGCGTAAAGAGCTCGTAGGCGGTGTGTCACGTCGATCGTGAAAACTTGGGGCTTAACTCTGAGCTTGCGGTCGATACGGGCATCACTGGAGTTCGGCAGGGGAGACTGGAATTCCTGGTGTAGCGGTGAAATGCGCAGATATCAGGAGGAACACCGGTGGCGAAGGCGGGTCTCTGGGCCGATACTGACGCTGAGGAGCGAAAGCGTGGGGAGCGAACAGGATTAGATACCCTGGTAGTCCACGCCGTAAACGGTGGGCGCTAGGTGTGGGGGCCATTCCACGGTCTCTGTGCCGCAGCTAACGCATTAAGCGCCCCGCCTGGGGAGTACGGCCGCAAGGCTAAAACTCAAAGGAATTGACGGGGGCCCGCACAAGCGGCGGAGCATGTGGATTAATTCGATGCAACGCGAAGAACCTTACCTGGGTTTGACATGCACCAGACATCCCTAGAGATAGGGCTTCCCTTGTGGTTGGTGTGCAGGTGGTGCATGGCTGTCGTCAGCTCGTGTCGTGAGATGTTGGGTTAAGTCCCGCAACGAGCGCAACCCTCGTTCCATGTTGCCAGCGGGTTATGCCGGGGACTCATGGGAGACTGCCGGGGTCAACTCGGAGGAAGGTGGGGATGACGTCAAGTCATCATGCCCCTTATGTCCAGGGCTTCACACATGCTACAATGGCCGATACAGAGGGCTGCGAGACCGTGAGGTGGAGCGAATCCCTTAAAGTCGGTCTCAGTTCGGATTGGGGTCTGCAACTCGACCCCATGAAGTTGGAGTCGCTAGTAATCGCAGATCAGCAACGCTGCGGTGAATACGTTCCCGGGCCTTGTACACACCGCCCGTCACGTCACGAAAGTTGGTAACACCCGAAGCCGACGGCCCAACCCCTTGTGGGAGGGAGTTGTCGAAGGTGGGACCGGCGATTGGGACGAAGTCGTAACAAGGTAGCCGTACCGGAAGGTGCGGCTGGATCACCTCCTTTCTAAGGAGCTCACCGGTTGGTGAGGTTGAACCGGCGCCGTGGGTATGCCCCGCGGGTGGTCGGTCTCCTTTCACACAATCCGCTTCGCCGGCCTGGGGTCGGTGGGTGGCTGGGTGGAACACAAAATACCAATTCATGCTGAACGAGACAGCAGGCCGTTTCCTTTCGGGGGGCGGCGAGGCTTGGCACACTGTTGGGTCCTGAGGAGACACCGGTGATCGGTGTGGTTCTCGGGCTGCTCCCGGCCTGGACCGTCTAACGCCTCCCGCGCCGCTGGGTTTTTTCCAGTGGTGGGTGGGGGTGGTGGTGGTCAGGGATTGGTTGGGGTGTGGTTGTGTGTTGAGTGTTGCATAGTGGATGCGAGCATCTTGTTGTGGTCAAGTGTTTAAGGGCACATGGTGGATGCCTGGGCATCAGGAGCCGATGAAGGACGTGGGAGACCGCGATAGTCCTCGGGGAGTTGTCAACCAAGCTGTGATCCGAGGGTGTCCGAATGGGGAAACCCGGCGCGTGTCATGACGCGTCACTAGCATCTGAATTCATAGGGTGTTAGGGGGAACGTGGGGAAGTGAAACATCTCAGTACCCACAGGAAGAGAAAACAACCGTGATTCCGTGAGTAGTGGCGAGCGAAAGCGGAAGAGGCTAAACCGGGTCCGTGTGATAGCCGGCAGGCGTTGCGGATGCGGTGTTGTGGGGTTTCGTCGTGTGGGCGCTGCCGTGCCTGCGAAGCCGTGTTGCAGTGTTAGTGGAAGACTTCTGGAAAGGGTCGCCGTAGTGGGTGAGAGCCCCGTACGCGAAAACATTGTGAGCGGTTTGGACGTTGTCCCCGAGTAGCAGCGAGCTCGTGGAATTTGCTGTGAATCTGCCGGGACCACCCGGTAAGCCTAAATACTCCCTGATGACCGATAGCGGACGAGTACCGTGAGGGAAAGGTGAAAAGTACCCCGGGAGGGGAGTGAAATAGTACCTGAAACCGTGTGCCTACAAGCCGTCAGAGCCTACTTGTTGGGTGATGGCGTGCCTTTTGAAGAATGAGCCTGCGAGTTATGCTTCGTGGCGAGGTTAACCCGTGTGGGGTAGCCGTAGCGAAAGCGAGTCTGAATAGGGCGCTTATAGTCGCGGGGTATAGACCCGAAGCGGAGTGATCTAGCCATGGCCAGGGTGAAGCGTCGGTAAGACGACGTGGAGGCCCGAACCCACCAGGGTTGAAAACCTGGGGGATGAGCTGTGGTTAGGGGTGAAAGGCCAATCAAACTCCGTGATAGCTGGTTCTCCCCGAAATGCATTTAGGTGCAGCGTCGCGTGGTGGGTACCGGAGGTAGAGCACTGGATGGTCTAGGGGGCCGACAAGCTTACTGAAATCAACCAAACTCCGAATGCCGGTACTTTTAGCGCGGCAGTGAGACTGCGGGGGATAAGCTTCGTAGTCGAGAGGGAAACAGCCCAGATCACCGGCTAAGGCCCCTAAGCGTGCGCTAAGTGGGAAAGGATGTGGGATCGCCCAGACAACCAGGAGGTTGGCTTAGAAGCAGCCACCCTTGAAAGAGTGCGTAATAGCTCACTGGTCAAGTGGTCCTGCGCCGACAATGTAGCGGGGCTCAAGCGCACCGCCGAAGCCGTGGCATTCCAGCATTGATCCGCCCGAGGATTTCGGTTTTTGGGTGTAGTCGTTGGGATGGGTAGGGGAGCGTCGTGCATCCGGTGAAGCGGCAGCGTGAGCTAGTCGTGGAGGGTGTGCGAGTGAGAATGCAGGCATGAGTAGCGAATGAAGAGTGAGAATCTCTTCCGCCGAATGACCAAGGGTTCCTGGGCCAGGCTGTTCCGCCCAGGGTGAGCCGGGACCTAAGGCGAGGCCGACAGGCGTAGTCGATGGACAACGGGTTGATATTCCCGTGCTCGTGATAGTGCGTCCGTGCCGAGGCCGGTGATGCTAACCATCCGAAGCCCCCCGCCTGTTCCTTCGGGAGCGGTGGGTGTGGTGGAGCGTGGGACCCGATCCGGTAGTAGGCAAGCGATGGGGTGACGCAGGAGGGTAGCCTCGCCAGGCGGTGGTAGTCCTGGTGTAAGCGTGTAGCCCGACTCCTAGGTAAATCCGGGGGTCGTGACGGGTGAGACGTGATGCGTAGCCGATTGAGGCGAAGTAGGGTGATCCCATGCTGTCGAGAAAAGCCTCTAGCGAGTGCTGTTGCGGCCCGTACCCCAAACCGACACAGGTGGTCAGGTAGAGAATACCGAGGCGATCGAGCGAACTGTGGTTAAGGAACTCGGCAAAATACCTCCGTAACTTCGGGAGAAGGAGGGCCGTCTGACTTGAAGCCCCTTGCGGGCTAGGGTTGGGCGGTCGCAGAGACCAGGCCCAAGCGACTGTTTACTAAAAACACAGGTCCGTGCGAAGTCGCAAGACGATGTATACGGACTGACGCCTGCCCGGTGCTGGAACGTTAAGAGGACCTGTTAGTCCCTTCGGGGGCGAAGCGGAGAATTTAAGCGCCAGTAAACGGCGGTGGTAACTATAACCATCCTAAGGTAGCGAAATTCCTTGTCGGGTAAGTTCCGACCTGCACGAATGGCGTAACGACTTGGGCGCTGTCTCGACCACAGACTCGGCGAAATTGCACTACGAGTAAAGATGCTCGTTACGCGCGGCAGGACGGAAAGACCCCGGGACCTTTACTATAGCTTGGTATTGGTGCTCGGTTCGGCTTGTGTAGGATAGGTGGGAGACTGTGAAGCGGCCACGCTAGTGGTTGTGGAGTCGTTGTTGAAATACCACTCTGGTCGAATTGGGTGTCTCAACCTCGGGCCATGATCTGGTTCAGGGACAGTGCCTGGTGGGTAGTTTAACTGGGGCGGTTGCCTCCTAAAGAGTAACGGAGGCGCCCAAAGGTTCCCTCAGCCTGGTTGGCAATCAGGTGTTGAGTGTAAGTGCACAAGGGAGCTTGACTGTGAGACTGACAGGTCGAGCAGGGACGAAAGTCGGGACTAGTGATCCGGCACCACCTTGTGGAAGGGGTGTCGCTCAACGGATAAAAGGTACCCCGGGGATAACAGGCTGATCTTGCCCAAGAGTCCATATCGACGGCATGGTTTGGCACCTCGATGTCGGCTCGTCGCATCCTGGGGCTGGAGTAGGTCCCAAGGGTTGGGCTGTTCGCCCATTAAAGCGGTACGCGAGCTGGGTTTAGAACGTCGTGAGACAGTTCGGTCCCTATCCGCCGCGCGCGTAGGAGACTTGAGGAAGGCTGTCCCTAGTACGAGAGGACCGGGACGGACGAACCTCTGGTGTGCCAGTTGTCCCGCCAGGGGCATGGCTGGTTGGCTATGTTCGGAAGGGATAACCGCTGAAGGCATCTAAGCGGGAAGCTCGTTCCAAGATGAGGTCTCCCACCACCTTGCGTGGTTAAGGCTCCCAGTAGACGACTGGGTTGATAGGCCAGAGATGGAAGCCCTGTGAGGGGTGGAGTTGACTGGTACTAATAGGCCGAGGGCTTGCCACAACAAGTTGTTCGCATCCACTGTGTGACCCTGAGCACACAACCCTCATCACCCGATACCCCGGGAAAACCGGGGGTTCGGGGGTGGCGGGTTGGTGTTCGACCCGGGTCGGTTTCCCGTTTTCGGGTTCGAGGTTTCTCGAATCCGGTGGGGGTCGGGGCGGGGATAGGTGAATAGTGTTGTCGGTGGTTTTGGCGGAGCGGGGAACGCCCGGTCCCATCCCGAACCCGGAAGCTAAGCCCTCCAGCGCCGATGGTACTGCACTCGTCAGGGTGTGGGAGAGTAGGTCGCCGCCGACATTCAACATCAAGTAGGCCCCCGCCGTCAGGTGGGGGCCTGCTTTTTGTATTCTGGTGGGCGTGAGTATCGCGGATGGTTCCGGCGATAATCCGCGACGTAACGAGCGCGAACCCCGGGACCGAAAAGAACGATCATCCCGAAGTGGTTCCGGCAACCGGGACGCCCGCGCCGGCAGCGGCGGGCGAGACCAGGGCCGTGACCGCTCGACCACGGGCCGGGTCGGCAGCGGCTGGAGCGGCCGCGCCGACGAGCGGGGCCGTGACGACCGGCGGGGCGGTGCCCCTCGGGCGTCCGACCGACGTGCCGACAGCCATGGCGGCGACGACCGCCGTGGCCGTCCCGAGCGCGGGCGCGGCGAGGGCGGTGGCCGCCCGGAGCGATCCGGCGGCTACGACCGCCGCGACCGCCCTGGCGGTACGGGCGGCAGTGACAAGAAGCCATACGTCGACAGCTGGGGCGACGACCGGCGTCCCGCCACCGGTGACCGGCGCGGGGGCTACCGCGGGGACGACCGCAAGGCCCCGGGTGGACGTCCCGGCGGCGCCCCCCGCCGCGACGACCGGGGCGGCGCGGGTCGCCCCTCGTTCCGCCGTGACGACGACCGCCGTGGCGGTTCGGACCGGCCCGGCCCGGAGCGAAGCGGCCGCGGAGGAGCGGAGCGCGGCAGCGGTCCGCGGGACGGCGGACGCGGCTACGAGGGCAAGAACTTCCGCGACCGGGACTCCCGCGACCGTGACTCCCGCGACCGGGACTCCCGCGACCGTGAGTCCCGGGGTTCGGGGCAGGGGGAACGCCGCGGCTACCGCGGGGACGACGACCGCAGGTCCGCCCCTCGTGAGGACCGCGGCGGGCGCTCCTCCAGCGACCGCGGGACGGATCGCGGTGGAGACCGCCCCCGCACCTCGTGGCAGGACCGCGACCGGGAGGGGCGCGGCACCTACTCGCGGGACGACCGCTCCGGGGGTTCCAGGGGCGGCCACCAGCGTCCGGACGACCGGCCTGGTGACTCCCGGCGGGACGAGCGCCAGGGCGGCGAGCGGTCCTACGGGAGCCGGTCTTCGGACCGTTCACAGGGCGACAGCCCCCGCTACGGGCGTTCTCGCGACGACGCGCCGCGGTACGAGCGTTCCAGGGACGATCGGCCGCGTGAGGACAAGCCGCGGTACGACCGATCTCCTGCCGACAGGCCCGGGGGCGACCGGCCTCGCGGCGGCGGACCCGGAAGCGACCGGCCCCGCTACGACAAGCCCCGCTACGACAGGCCGCGGGAGGACCGTTCCTCCGGCTACCGCGGGGACGACCGCCCTCGCCACCAGGACCGCGAGGACCGGAGCTCGGACGACCGGGGCGCGCAGGACCGTCGCGGCCCGGCAGACCGCGGCGAACGCCGCGACAGCGGGCCCCGCGGCGACCGTCCGCAGCGCGCCGGCGAGCGTGGTGGTCCCGGTGGGTTCTCCCGGTCCGGCGAGCGGCGCGGCGGTGCCGCCGGTGGCCGGGACCGTGGGGACCGGCCCGGAGGAGACCGCCGGAGCGAACGGCCCGGCGGCGACCGGGGCAGAGCCGACCGCGGCAGGGACGACCGCGGCGGATTCCGCCGCGACGAGCCCTCGCGGCTCGCGCAGGCATCCGCCGAGCCCGGGTTCGTGGCCGAGCCACGCCTGCCGGACGAGATCAAGGCGGGCGAACTGGACACCGAGGTGCGCCGTGACCTGCGGGGCCTCCAGAAGGAGACCGCGGAGAAGGTCGCGCGGCACCTCGTCGCCGCCGGGATGCTCGTCGACGAGGAGCCGGAGCGCGCCCTCGAGCACGCCCGCTACGCACGTCGCCGCGCGTCGCGGATCGCCGTCGTGCGGGAGGCCGCGGGCATCGTGGCCTACCACGCGGGCGAGTGGAACGAGGCCCTCGGCGAGCTGCGTGCAGCCCGCCGGATGGGTGGCGGTCCGGGGCACATCGCCGTCATGGCGGACATCGAGCGGGCCCTCGGCCGCCCGGAGCGGGCGCTCGAGCTGGCCCGCGGTCCCGAGGTGAAGGAACTGGACCGGGCCGACCGGATCGAGCTCGCCATCGTCGCCGCCGGTGCGCGGCGGGACCTCGGCGAGATCGAGGCCGCCGTCGTCGGGCTGCAGGTCGAGGACCTGGACCCGAAGCGGCGGGAGCCCTGGAGCTCGCGGCTCTTCTACGCCTACGCGGACAACCTGCTCGCCGCCGGCCGCGAGTCGGACGCGGTGCAGTGGTTCGTCCACGCGGCGGATGCGGACACGGACGGCGAGACGGACGCGCTCAGCCGCATCGCCGAGCTGACCGGTGAGGACCTCCCGGAGGACGACGAGGACGACATCGTCTTCGGCGTCGAGGAGAACGCTCCGGAGCAGCGGGCCTCGGCGGCGGCTGTCGCCGGTGAGGCGACGGACGCGGAGGTCGCCGACGAGACGGACGAGGACGAGGACGAGGCGGACGACACCGTCCCGCCCGAGGACGCCGAGCTCGACGATCCGGAGCTCGCCGATGCCGAGCTCGACGACGACGCCGAGCTCGACGACGCGGACGAATCGGGGCTCGCCGACCCGCCGAGCGACGAGGATGCCGACGACGTCGTCGACATCGAGGCGTCGGCCGGCGAGGACCTCGCCGCGGACACGGACACGGACGGAGCGGCGCCGGCTGAGCCGGAGACGACCGCGGACGCGGCAGCCGCCGACGAGGAGGCCACGGACGAGACGTCCGAGGACAGGGCGGACCCTTCCGCCGACACCCCCGACGGCGGCCCCACCCCGTGACCGACGACCTCCTCGCCCGGCACGACGTCCTTCTGGCCGATCTCGACGGCACCCTCTACGCGGGCAAGGACGCCGTACCGGGCGCCGTCGAGGCGGTCGTGAACGCGGCCGCCCGCGGCGTCCGCACCGCCTACGTCACGAACAACGCGTCGCGGCGGCCGTCGGAGGTCGCGGCGCACCTGGCCGAGCTCGGCTTCCCGGCGGCGACCGACGACGTGCGCACCAGCTCCCAGGCCGGCGCGGCGATGCTCGCCGAACAGCTGCCGGCCGGGGCGTCGGTGCTGGTGGTGGGCACGGTGGCGTTGGTCGAGGAGGTCACGGGTCGCGGGCTGACCGTCACGGACACCGCCGAGGGGGCGGACGCCGTCGTCCAGGGACACTCCCCGGACACCGGCTGGCGCCAGCTCGCCGAGGCCACCGCCGCCGTACGCGGCGGTGCCCTCTGGGTCGCCACGAACGTCGATCCGACGCTGCCCACGGAGCGCGGCCCGATGCCCGGCAACGGGTCGATGGTCGGGGTCGTGCGGATCGCGAGCGGGAAGGAGCCGCAGGTGGCGGGCAAGCCCGCACCGCGGCTGATCCAGGAGGCGGCTGACGCGACGGGCGCCGAGCGGGGCCTCGTCGTGGGGGACCGGCTGGACACGGACATCGCCGGCGGCAACGCCGTCGGGCTCCCGACCCTGCTCGTCCTCACCGGGGTGTCCACCCCGGCGGACGTGCTGGCGGCGCCGGAGAACCAGCGGCCCGCGTACCTCGCCGCGGACCTGTCCTCCCTCACCCGCCCCGCGGACGAGCTGGCTCCCGGCCCGCGGCCGGGCTGGCAGGTGACCGACGACCTGGTCCTGACCGGCGACGGCGACGGCTCGCCGGAGCCCGAGCTGGACGCGCTGAGGGCTCTCTGCGGTGCGCACTGGGCGTCGGGCGGAGGCCCCGCCGCGGTCCGCGCCGAGGGGGATGCGGCGGCGAAGGTCCTCGCGACCCTGAAGCTCGCCTCGGGATGACCGGCCGACCGTCGGGCCCCTCGACTACCGTGACGGCCGACGCCCGATCCCGCACGTCCCGATCACGGAGCCGCCGACCATGACGTACCCCAACCCGTCCCCGCGCCCGGGCGACCCCCGCCCGGTCGCCGCCCGGCCGATCGAGGCCGTCCGCGGCGAGGTCGACGCGGCCATGGCGGCGCTGGACGGTCTGGCCGGCACCCCGGCGTCGGAGCACGTCGCGGCGTTCGAGCGGGTGCACGCCGCACTGGGCGCGGCTCTCGCGGCCGGCCGGCCCCAGGCCTGACCGGATCACCGCAGTGCCGACCCGTGCCCGGCTGGACGCCGAACTCGTCCGTCGCAAACTCGCCCGCTCCCGGCAGCAGGCCGCCGAACTGATCGCGGCCGGCCGGGTCACCGTGAACGGCATGCCCGCCGCGAAGCCCGCGACGTTCGTGGACCGCGCGACCCCCGTCGAGGTCGAGAAGGTGTCGGACGAGCCGGACTGGGCGTCGCGCGGCGCGAAGAAGCTGCTCGGGGCCCTGGACGCGTTCCCGGACGTCGTCGTCGAGGGCACGCGCTGTCTCGACGCCGGGGCTTCCACCGGAGGCTTCACCGACGTGCTGCTCACCCGCGGGGCGCGCGAGGTCGTCGCCGTCGACGTCGGGTACGGACAGCTCGTGTGGCGCCTGCAGTCCGACGAGCGGGTGCACGTCCACGACCGCACCAACGTCCGGGCGCTCACCCCGGAGGCCATCGGCGGTGCGGCGGACCTGACGGTCACCGACCTGTCGTTCATCTCGCTGCGCACGGTGCTGCCGGCGCTCGTCGCGTGCACGACGGACACGGGCACCCTGCTGCCGATGGTGAAACCGCAGTTCGAGGTGGGCAAGGAACGGCTCGGCGCGGGCGGCGTGGTGCGGGACCCGCAACTGCGGCTGGCCGCGCTCACCGAGGTCGCCGCCGCGGCGCGCGGCCATGGGCTCGTCCTGCTGGGCGCCGTGGCGAGCCCGCTGCCCGGACCGTCGGGCAACGTGGAGTTCTTCCTGCGGCTGTCCCGGACCGGCGACGACGTGGGCGACCAGGCCTTGGCGAGGGCCGTGGCGGAGGGACCCGCGTGAGGGAGTTGCTGGTGGTGCTGCACGCCGGTCGGGAGACCAACCGGCGGGTGGCGGCCGCGGTCGCGAAACGGCTGGCCGACGACGGCATCCGGCTCCGCGTCCTCGCGGACGAGTGGGCCGAGGTGGGCAACGGCTCGTCGCTGCCCCCGGGGATGGAACCCAAGGTCGTCGACGGCACACCCGCGTGCGCGGCGGAGACCGAGGCCGTGCTCGTCCTCGGCGGGGACGGCACGCTGCTGCGCGCCGCGGACCTGGCCCGGGCGGCGCAGGTCCCGCTGCTCGGGGTCAACCTCGGGCACGTCGGGTTCCTCGCCGAGGCCGAGCAGGAGTCCCTGGACGAGGCGCTCGCGGCGCTCGTCGACAAGAACTACGAGGTCGAGGAGCGGATGACGGTCGACGCCGCGGTCCGGGTCGACGGCGACATCGTCGCGCGGACGTGGGCGCTGAACGAGGCGGTCGTCGAGAAGGGCTCGCGCGAGCGGATCCTGGAGGTCGTGCTCGAGGTCGACGGGCGGCCGGTCTCGGCGTTCGGCTGCGACGGCGTCATCTGCGCCACCCCGACCGGGTCGACGGCCTACGCGTTCTCCGCGGGCGGCCCGCTGATCTGGCCGCAGGTCGAGGCGCTGCTGCTGGTGCCGAGCAACGCGCACGCCCTGTTCGCGCGGCCGATGGTGATCTCCCCGGACAGCGAGGTCGCCATCGAGATCGCCGCCTCGGGCCCACCCGCCCTGCTGGACTGCGACGGTCGCCGGACGTTCGTGCTGCCGCCCGGCGCGCGCGTCGAGCTGACCCGCGGGAAGGACCCGGTCCGGATGGTGCGCCTGGCGGCGCAGCCGTTCGCCGACCGGTTGGTCCGCAAGTTCGACCTGCCGGTTCGCGGCTGGCGCGGAGCTCCGGACGAGGACCACTGAGGAGGACTTCGGGGTGTTCCGCCCCGGGCTGTCGGACCCGCGCCGTATCGTGCGCCCCATGCTGGCCGAGATGCGCATCCAGGGCCTCGGCGTGATCGACGACGCCACGCTGGAACTGGACCCCGGCCTCACGGTGCTGACCGGTGAGACGGGCGCGGGCAAGACGATGGTGGTCACCGGGCTGTCCCTGCTCGGCGGGGGCCGGGCCGAGGCGTCCCGGGTGTCCGAGGGCAAGCCGCGTGCGGTGGTCGAGGGCAGGTTCGAGGACGCGGGGACGTCGGCACTGGCGCTGGCCGAGGAGGTCGCGGCGGACGTCGACGAGGACGGCACGCTGATCGCGGTCCGCACGGTGTCGGCGGACGGGCGGTCCCGCGCGCACCTCGGGGGCCGTTCGGTGCCCGTCGGGGTGCTGGGCCGGCTCGCGGAGGCGACGCTCGCCGTCCACGGCCAGAACGACCAGCTCCGGCTGCTCCGGACGGCGGACCAGCGCGCGCTGCTGGACCGCTACGCCGGGGACGCCGTCGCCAAGCCGCTGGCCGCCTACCGGGAGACCCGCGCGGAATGGCTGAAGGTCGGCGCCGAGCTGGTCGAGAGGCGGGACGGCGCGCGGCGGCTGGCCCAGGAGGCGGACATGCTCCGGCTCGGGCTCACCGAGATCGAGTCCGTGGACCCGCAGCCGGGCGAGGACCGGGAAGCTCGTCGAACAGGGCAAGCGGCTCGCCGAGGCGGACGACCTGCGCGAGGCCGCCGGGCTGGCGCGCGCGGTGCTCGCCGGTTCGGACGACGGGGAGAGCCCGGGCGCCGTCGGGCTCGTCGGCGAGGCGCGGAACCGGCTGCAGGCCTCCGGGGACCCGGAGCTCGCGGTGCTGGACCCGCGGCTCGGCGAGGCGCTCGCGGTGCTGACGGACGTGGCGGGGGAGCTGGGCGGCTACCTGGACCGCCTCGACGCGGACCCGGAGCGGCTCGCCGTCGTCCTGTCGCGGCAGGCCGAGCTCAAGGCCCTGACCCGCAAGTACGCGGCGGACACGGACGGCGTGCTCGAGTGGGCGGCGAACGCCCGGGAGCGGCTGGCCGGGCTGGACACGTCCGACGAGGCGCTCGCGGCACTGGCCGCGCGACGGGATGCGCTGGCCACGGACCTCGCCGGGCACGCGGTCGCGCTCTCCGCGGCGCGCGCCGAGGCCGCCGGGCGGCTCGCCGCGGACACCACCGCGGAGCTGTCCGGGCTCGCGATGAAGGATGCCGAGCTGCACGTGTCGGTCGCGCCCCGCGCGGCCTCGGGCCCGGACGCCAACGACGCCCTGCTCGTCGACGGCGAGTACGTGGTGGCCGGGACCGACGGGGTGGACGAGGTGGAGCTCCGGCTCGTCCCGCATCCCGGTTCGCAGCCGCAGCCGCTGCACAAGGGCGCATCCGGCGGCGAGCTGTCCCGCGTGATGCTGGCCCTGGAGGTCGCCCTCGCGGGGGCGGACCCGGTACCGACGATGGTGTTCGACGAGGTCGACGCCGGGGTGGGCGGCCGCGCGGCGGTCGAGATCGGCCGGCGGCTGGCCAGGCTCGCGGCCCGCCACCAGGTGATCGTCGTGACGCACCTGCCGCAGGTGGCGGCCTACGCGGACCGGCACCTCGTCGTGCAGAAGAAGCGGGGCGAAGGGGTGACCCGCAGCAGCGTGCGGACGCTTCAGGACGCGGACCGGATCGTCGAGCTGGCCCGGATGCTCGCCGGTCTGGACGACACGGACACCGGCCGGGCGCACGCCGAGGAGCTGCTCGCCGCCGCCCGGGCCCACCGGGAGTCGGACCGCAAGCCCGCATGCACACGGCGCCGCTGACCGCAACTCGCGGCCGGTGTGGTCGTTCGGGACGGTGACGGTGCGGCCTCCCCTCGGCGTGCCTTCGCCGCACCACGCGTCCCGAATGTCACAGTGCCCCCCATGAAGCTCTCCGGGCTGCTGCACCGCTCGCGCCCCGAGCTGCCCGGCCTTGCCGGCGTGGCCCGGGTCGACCGTCGCACCGACTCCTTGCTGCGCAGGCTGCGCCCCGGCGAGATCGCCGTGCTGGACCAGATCGACATGGACCGCGCGACCGCCGACGCTCTCGTCGCGGCCGAGGTCGCCGCCGTCGTCAACGCGTCGCCGTCGATCTCGGGACGGTTCCCCAACCTCGGCCCCGAGGCCCTGATGGACGCCGGCATCCCGCTGCTGGACGGCGTGGGGGCCGAGGGGATGCACGCGATCAAGGACGGGACGCGGATCCGGCTGCACGACGGCGTCGTCTACGCCGGTGAGGTGGAGCTGGCCCGGGGCTCGGTGCAGACCACGGACTCCGTCGCGGACGCACTGGTCGAGGCCAAGTCCGGGCTCACCCACCAGCTCGAGGCGTTCGCCGCCAACACCATCGAGTTCATGCGCCAGGAGCGTGCGCTGCTGCTCGACGGACACGGCGTCCCGAAGGTCGACGTGTCCCTGGCCGGCAAGCAGGTGCTGGTCGTCGCGGCCGGGTTCGACCACGTGCCCGAGCTGGTGAAGCTGAAGAACTACATCAAGGAGTACCAGCCGGTCCTCGTCGGGGTCGGCGCCGGCGCGGATGCGCTGATGTCCGCCGGGCACAAGCCGCACCTGATCGTGGGGGATCCGGCGGACGTCTCCACGGAGGCCCTGACCAGCGGCGCGGACGTCGTCGTCCCGGCGTTCGCGGACGGGCACGCGCCCGGCCTGCACCGGGTGCAGGACCTCGGCGCGAGCGCGGTGACGTTCCCCAGCTCGGCCAACGCCGAGGACCTCGCGCTGCTGCTGGCCCACCACCACGGCGCGTCGATGATCGTGACGGTCGGGCTGTCCGCGACAATGGCCGAGTTCCTGGACCGCGGCCGGTCCGGCTCCAACGCCTCCACGTTCCTGACCCGCCTGCAGACCGGCGGCACGCTCGTCGACGGGCAGGTCATCGCCCAGCTGTACCGCAGCCGCATCTCCACCGGCGCGCTCCTCCTGCTGCTCGGCGCCGCGATCGTCGCGGTGGTCGCGGCGCTGCTGGTGTCCGACGCCGGCGACGCGGTCGTCGCGTGGGTCACGAACCTCGGGCTGGGCCTCTTCGAGACGATCAAGGGTTGGTTCGTACGGTGATCTCGATGCGCTACCACGCGATCTCCATCGCGGCGGTGTTCCTCGCGCTCGCGGTCGGTGTCGTCCTGGGGGCGAGCGGCCTGTCGGACCGGCTGCTCTCGGCCGTCTCCGCGCAGCGCGACGACCTCGGGACACAGGTCACCCGGCTGACGGCCGAGCGCGACGCGCTGGTGGCCCAGCAGGGTGCGGCGGACCAGTTCGCGGCGCGCGTCGCCCCGGCCGCCGTGAGCGGGCTGCTCACCAACAAGACCGTTGCGCTCGTCGACGCCGGGGGATCCCGGGCGGACGCGGACGCCGTCGCCGATCTCGTCGGGCAGGCGGGCGGGAAGGTCACCGGCACCGTCGCGCTGACCGACGCCGTCGGGGACCCGGCCCGCGCGGACCAGCTCAACGAGCTGACCTCCCGGCTGCTCCCGGCCGGCGCGCAGCTGCCCGCCGCCTCGGACACCGGCAGCCTCGTCGGCGGCCTGCTCTCCGGGATCCTGGTCAAGGGCGGCGGCCAGGTGACGCCGGACCAGGCGACGGCCGTCCTCAGCGGGCTGACCGGCGCCGGGTTCGTCACGCCCGGCACCGCGCCGCAGCCGGCCGACCTGGTCGTCGTGCTGACCGGGGGAGCGCTCGAGGGCGTCGACGCCGGGGACGCGGCCGCGGTGACCGCGCGGCTCGCCGCCCAGCTCGACCGCTCCGGCGCGGGCGCCGTGCTCGCCGGGCGGGAGGGCTCGGCGGGCTCGACCGGGCCGGTGGGCGTCGCGCGCGCCGACGGCCCGTCGACGGCGGGGCTCTCCACGATCGACGACGTGCAGACCGGCTCCGGCCGGGTCGCCACAGTCCTGGCCCTGAAGGAGCAGCTCGACGGCAAGGCCGGCAGCTACGGCTCCGCGGAGAACGCGAAGGGCGGCGCCGCGCCGGGGGTTTGACCCCTGTCGATCTCCCGCGATCGGCACTCTCGCCAGACCTGCTGAGCGAGAGTGCCGTTCGTGCACGGATCGGGTGAAACCCACCGGCGCACACCCGCCCGGTGGGCAGGCACCGGCGGGGTGCGGGTAACCTGAAATCCCGTGCAGACACGCGCGACCCGTCATCTGTTCGTCACCGGCGGGGTCGCGTCCTCGCTGGGTAAAGGCCTCACCGCGTCGAGCCTGGGCCAGTTGCTCACCTCACGCGGGCTCCGGGTCACCATGCAGAAGCTCGACCCCTATCTGAACGTCGATCCCGGCACGATGAACCCCTTCCAGCACGGAGAGGTGTTCGTCACCGAGGACGGCGCGGAGACCGACCTCGACGTCGGTCACTACGAGCGGTTCCTGGACCGCAACCTGCACGGTCGGGCCAACGTGACCACCGGGCAGGTCTACTCCGAGGTCATCGCCAAGGAGCGCCGCGGCGAGTACCTCGGGGACACCGTCCAGGTCATCCCGCACATCACCAACGAGATCAAGGACCGCATCCTCGCGATGGCGGAGCCGGACGAGGACGGGATCACCCCGGACGTCGTCATCACCGAGGTCGGCGGCACCATCGGCGACATCGAGTCGCTGCCGTTCGTCGAGGCGGCCCGCCAGGTCCGGCACGAGGTCGGCCGGGACAACTGCTTCTTCCTGCACGTCTCGCTGGTGCCGTACCTGGCGCCGTCGGGCGAGCTGAAGACCAAGCCGACCCAGCACTCCGTCGCCGCGCTCCGCAACATCGGTATCCAGCCGGACGCGCTGGTCCTGCGGGCGGACCGGGACATCCCGGACGCCATGAAGCGCAAGATCTCCCTGATGTGCGACGTCGAGCTCGACGGCGTCGCGGCAGCCCCGGACGCGCCGTCCATCTACGACATCCCGCGGGTGCTGCACAAGGAGGGCCTCGACGCCTACGTCGTGCGCCGCCTGGGCCTGCCCTTCCGGGACGTCGACTGGACGGTCTGGGGCGACCTGCTGGACCGCGTCCATCACCCCGACGAGACGGTGCGGATCGCGCTGGTCGGCAAGTACGTGGACCTCCCGGACGCCTACCTCTCGGTCACCGAGGCGCTGCGCGCGGGCGGGTTTGCCCACCGGGCACGCGTCGAGGTCCTGTGGATCCCTTCGGACGAGTGCGAGCTCCCCGCCGGCGCGCTGGCCGCGCTCGACGGCGTGGACGGCATCCTCATCCCCGGCGGCTTCGGCATCCGCGGCATCGAGGGCAAGCTCGGCGCGTTGCAGCACGCCCGCACCCACGGCATCCCGGTCCTCGGCCTGTGCCTCGGCCTGCAGTGCATGGTGATCGAGGCCGCGCGCAACCTGGCCGGCCTGAAGGACGCCAGCTCCACCGAGTTCGACCCGCGCACCCCGCATCCGGTGATCTCGACGATGGCCGAGCAGGTCGACGTCGTCGCGGGCGAGCGGGACATGGGCGGCACGATGCGCCTGGGCTCCTACCCGGCCAAGCTCGGCGAGGGCACGGTGGTCGCCGGGGCGTACGGCGCACGCGAGGTGACCGAGCGGCACCGGCACCGCTACGAGGTCAACAACGCCTACCGGGAGCGGCTCGCCGAGGCCGGGCTGGTGTTCGGCGGGACGTCGCCGGACGGGAAGCTCGTCGAGTTCGTCGAGCTGCCCGCCGACGTGCACCCGTTCTACGTGGGCACGCAGGCGCACCCGGAGCTGAAGAGCCGTCCCACGCGGCCGCACCCGCTGTTCGCGGCGTTCGTCAAGGCGGCGCTGCGGTACCGAGCCGCGGAGCGGCTGCCGGTCGAGCTGCCGGCGCGGTCGAAGAAGGCTGCCGAGACCCCGCCGCGGCCGAACGGCACCCGGGTCGAGAAGGCGGCCGAGACCGCGGACGTGGGGCGCTCGTGAGTTCGGCGTCCGGGCACGGCATCACGCCGGGGGAGCACGCCTTCCCGGTCGAGTCGTCGGAGGACGTGCACGTCGGACGGGTGATGGCGCTGCGGGCGGATCACGTCGTCATGCCCGGGGGCCGGGTCGCGACGCGGGAGATCGTGGAGCACGCCGGCGCCGTCGCGATCGCGGCGCTCGACGAGGACGACCGGCTGATGATGATCTACCAGTACCGCCATGCGGTGCGTCGCCGGCTCTGGGAGCTCCCGGCCGGCCTGCTGGACCAGGCGGACGAGGACCCGGTCGAGGCCGCCGCGCGCGAGCTCAGGGAGGAGGCCGGCCTCGAGGCGTCGGACTGGTCCGTGCTGCTCGACGTCGTGCCGTCGCCCGGGTTCTCCGACGAGTCCGTACGGGCGTTCCTGGCCCGCGGGCTCACCGAGGTGCAGCGCCCGGAGCTGGGCGACGACGAGGAGGCGGACCTCGAGCTGCGCTGGATGCCGCTCGACGACGCCGTGGCGATGGTGCTGTCCGGGGAGATCGTCAACGGGGTGACGGTGGCGTCGATCCTGGCGATCCGGGTGATCGAGGACGGCCACGGGACGACCCGGAAACCGGACGCGGAGTGGCCGGACCGCCCCACCCGCTTCGCGGCCCGCAAGGAGCAGTGAGCCCCGCCCCGGCCCCGGAAGTCACGGTGCGGCTCCCTGGCGCTCGCCTTAAACGGCGTGCTCGTGGGGGTGAGGTCGGTCACCCGCCTCGGTCATGAGACATTGCACTCGGGTGCCCGGCGCCCTGCCCGGGACCGATCCGGGGTAGTATGGGCAGGTCAGGTTGGGTGGGCATCGAGAACCCGGTGCGCGGGCGTCACGCCGCGCAGGGTGCCGCCCGGCGTTCGCGCCGCAGGGTCACGTGCTGACGAATGCTCCAGGTCGGCCGGGCTGATGCGGCCGGCCGGAGGAGAACCGCACATGAGCTGGGCCCGACACGGACGCGCCACCAATGAGGACGGGACCATGGGTAACACCTGGTCAGAGGCGCAGGCGGCGTACCAGGAGAGCTGCGACACCCAGAACGGCCTGGCGGCGCGCGTCGTCGCGGGGCAGGCCACCGATCTCGAGGACTGCACCGAGCTGCTCGCGATGCTCGGCCTCGACGCGCGGGCAGGTCGCCCCGCCTGATCTTTCGCAATGCTCACGACGGCCCGGGTCCCAGGACCCGGGCCGTCGTAGTCTCAGCACCATGGCTGGAATGCAATTCGGACTCTTCGTGCCCCAGGGCTGGCGGCACGACCTCGTCGGCATCGACCCCGCGGAGCAGTGGGGCGTGATGAAGGGGCTTGCGCAGCACGCGGACGCGGGCCCGTGGGAGTCGATCTGGGTCTACGACCACTTCCACACGGTGCCCGTCCCCACGGACCAGGCGACGCACGAGGCGTGGTCGCTGATGTCCGCGTTCGGGGCGGTCACGGAGCGGGTCCGGCTCGGCCAGATGTGCACCTGCATGGCCTACCGGAACCCGGCGTACATGGCGAAGGTCGCCGCCACCGCGGACGTCATCTCCGGCGGCCGCATCGAGATGGGCATCGGCGCAGGGTGGTACGAGCACGAGTGGCGGGCCTACGGCTACGGCTTCCCGTCCGCCGGCACCCGCCTCGGCATGCTCGACGAGGGCGTGCAGATCTTCAAGCAGGCGTGGGAGAAGGGCACGGCCACCCTGCACGGCAAGCACTACCAGGTCGACGGCGCGATCGTGCAGCCGCAGCCGCTGCAGGAGGGCGGGATCCCGCTGTGGATCGCGGGCGGCGGGGAGAAGGTGACGCTGAAGATCGCGGCGAAGTACGCGCGGTACACCAACTTCGCCGGGACGCCGGGCACGTTCACCGCCAAGTCCGAGATCCTCGCCGAGCACTGCCGCGAGGTGGGGACGGACTTCGACGCCATCGTCCGCTCGGCCAACTACAACGTCGCGATCGGCCGCACCCAGGCCGAGGCCGACGAGCGGCTGGAGCAGCTCAAGGCCCGCCTCGTGCCGTACGTCGGCGAGGAGAAGGCCGAGACCCAGCTCGCGTCCATCCGCGGGCTGCCGGCCCACGGGACGCCGGAGCAGATCGTCGAGAAGCTGTCGGACCTCAAGAACCGCGGGATGACCTACGGGATCTTCTACTTCCCGGAGGCCGCCTACGACCGCTCCGGGATCGAGCTCTTCGAGCGCGAGGTCATCCCGGCCCTCCGGTGAGTGCCCTCCCTGTTCCCTGTGAGTGCGCAGCCTCGCTAGAACGAGGCTGCGCACTCACGACCCCCGGCGGCGTGCCCGGATGACCGCCTTCGCAGGTCGGAGGGGTTGTGCGCGTGAAACCTCGCTCTCACGAGGTTTCACGCGCACAGGGCGGTGTGGTTGCGGGGATCCACGGTGCGGTCGGGGCAGGATGGCCTGCGTGGGTGCCGACGGGGTGGACGGATGCGTGGACGCCTTCCTGGCGCATCTGGCCGTCGAGCGGGGAAGCTCGGTGAACACGCTGCGCTCCTACACCACCGACCTGCAGCGCTACCGCGACCACCTGCGCGCGCGGGGGATCGCCGAGCTCGCGGCGGTCCGCGAGCGGGACGTCAGCGACTTCGTCGTGGCGCTGCGCAGCGGGGAGACGCCGCTCGCGGCGTCCTCCGCGGCCCGGGCGCTCGCCGCGGTCCGGGGCCTGCACCGGTTCGCCGCCCGGGACGGGCTCGTGCCCGTCGACGTGGCGCACGCGGTCTCGCCGCCGGCGTTGCCCAAGCGGCTGCCGAAGGCGCTGACGATCGACCAGGTCGACCAGCTCCTCGCCGGCTGCCCGGGCGAGGGACCGGTCCCGTTGCGGGACCGGGCACTGCTCGAGCTCCTCTACTCCACCGGGGCGCGGATCTCCGAGGCCGTCGGCATCGATCTCGACGACCTGGACGTGACCAGCCGGACGGTGCTGCTGCGCGGCAAGGGTGGCAAGCAGCGGATCGTGCCGGTCGGACGGCCCGCACTGGAGGCCGTCGACGCCTACCGGGTCCGGTCCCGACCGGACCTCGCCGCGCGGGGCCGCGGCACCCCGGCCCTGCTGCTGAACGCCCGCGGCGCCCGGCTGTCCCGGCAGAGCGCCTGGCACACGTTGCGCTCCGCGGCCGAGGTCTCCGGGCTGGGCACGGACGTCTCCCCGCACACGCTGCGGCACTGCTTCGCGACGCACCTGCTGGCCGGCGGCGCCGACGTCCGGGTGGTGCAGGAGCTGCTCGGGCACGCCTCCGTCACGACGACGCAGGTGTACACGCACGTCACCGTCGACGCGCTGCGCGAGGTCTACGCGACGGCACATCCGCGGGCCCGCGCCCGCTGATCTCCCGGGGTGACCGCTCCGATACATTCCGTCACCATGCGCGTTCGTCGGCCCCTTCTGATCCTCGCCGCCGGGCTGCTGGCGGGTGGCTGCTCCGTCCAGGGCGTCTCGATCGGCCCGGCGGCCGTCGAGCAGACCGGCGGCGACGTGCTCACGGCGACGACCACGAACTCCCACGACGGCCCGGTCTCCCGCGTCGAGATCCTCTCCGATGCCGGCGACGTCGACCTCCACGCCGGCGCCACCGCGGGCGCGAGGGTCGACCGCACCGCCCGCTGGACCGGCCCCGAGCCGGAGGTCACCGAGGCCCTCGACGGCGACGTGTTGCGGATCACAGTGCACTGCCCGAGCCCGGCGGAGACCTGCTCGGTGGGCGTGGCAGTCGAGGTGCCGGCCGCCACCGCCACCCGCGTGCAGCTCGGGGCCGGGAACATCGCCGTCAAGGGCCTGACCGGCGCCCACTCGCTCTCGACCGCGGCCGGCTCGGTCTCGGGCACCGGGCTCGGGGCGGAGAAGACGTCCGCGCACGCCGCCGCAGGCGACGTCGACCTGACCTTCTCCGGCGTTCCGTCCCAGGTGGAGGCCGAGTCGACGGCCGGGAACGTGACGGTCCTGGTGCCGGTCGGGCCCGTCTACCGGGTCGACGCGGGGACGACCGTCGGGCGCGTCGACGTCCGGGTCGCGGACGATCCGGGGGCCGACGCGGTCATCACGGCCCGCTCCACGACCGGGGACGTCACCGTCGCCCACTCCTGAGCGGCGGGCAGGATCCGGCGATCACCCGCACGTGTGCGCCGCGTAGCGTTGCCGAAAGCGCTTGGCCGGACTACGGCGAGGCGCGTTGCCGCACGTAGGAGGCTTTCCTACGCTGCGGGCCAACACGAGCAGGCACCGCCGGCGACGATCCGGCCGGGACGCCCACGAGGAGACGGGAGCCCGCATGGACACGCCGCGGACCGCCGAGCCCCCTGTCGCGGTCGGGGGATCGGGCCTGGTCACGGCCATGACGGCGGCGGGACCGGAGCCCGAGGTCGAGGGGTACGCCGACGACACCGGCATCGACGACGTCGTCGTGCCGGCGATCGGGAGGCACCACACGGGCGCGCCCGAGCCCGCGCCGCTGACCCAGCACGGTCCGGCGCGGATCATTGCCATCGCGAACCAGAAGGGCGGCGTCGGCAAGACCACGTCGACCATCAACCTGGGTGCCGCGCTGGCCGAGTACGGCCGCAAGGTGCTGCTGGTGGACTTCGACCCCCAGGGCGCGCTGTCCGTGGGCCTGGGCGTGCAGCCCCACCAGCTCGACACGACGATCTACAACCTGCTGATGGAGCGCGGCGTCGAGGCCGAGGACGTCATCCAGCCCACCAAGGTCGACGGCATGGACCTGCTGCCCAGCAACATCGACCTGTCCGCGGCGGAGGTCCAGCTCGTCAACGAGGTGGGCCGGGAGCAGTCGCTGGGCCGGGCGCTCAAGAGCGTCCTCGACGACTACGACGTCATCCTGATCGACTGCCAGCCCTCGCTGGGCCTGCTCACGATCAACGCGCTGGCCTGCGCGGACAAGGTGCTCATCCCGCTGGCGTGCGAGTTCTTCAGCCTCCGCGGCGTCGCGCTGCTGATGGACACGATCGACAAGGTGAAGGAGCGGCTCAACCCGGACCTGGAGCTGATCGGCATCCTCGCCACGATGTTCGACGCCCGCACGCTGCACACCCGCGAGGTGCACCAGCGCGTGCTGGAGGCGTTCGGGGACAAGGTGTTCGACGCCGTCATCAACCGCACGATCCGGTTCCCGGAGACCACGGTCGCCGGCGAGCCGATCACCACGTGGGCGCCCACGTCCAGCGGGGCACTGGCCTACCGGATGCTGGCCCGCGAGGTCATCGCCCGGTGACCATCCTCGAGAACGAGCCGGGTCTCCCGGAGCAGACCCCGCCCGCTCCGCGGTTCACGGTCCGGCTGCACAACTTCGAGGGCCCGTTCGACCTGCTGCTCCAGCTCATCGGCAAGCACGAGCTGGACGTCACCGAGATGGCGTTGCACAAGGTCACCGACGACTTCATCGCCCACCTGCGCTTGCTCGGCGACGACGCCGACCTGGACGAGACGACCGAGTTCCTCGTCATCGCGGCCACCCTGCTGGACCTCAAGGCGGCCCGGCTGCTGCCGTCCGCGGAGGTGGAGAACGAGGACGACCTCGCGCTGCTCGAGGCGCGGGACCTGCTGTTCGCCCGGCTGCTGCAGTACCGCGCGTACAAGCAGGTCGCGGTCATGTTCGGCGAGCTGGAGAAGACCGCGCTGCGCCGCTTCCCGCGTTCGGTCGCGCTGGAGGACCGGTTCGCGAAGCTCCTGCCCGAGGTGCTGCTGGGGATCGACGCCGCGACCTTCGCCGAGATGGCGGCGTCGGTGTTCCGGCCCAAGCCGCCGCCGACCGTCGGCGTCGACCACCTGCACTCCCACCAGGTCTCGGTGGCCGACCACGCCCAGATCCTGCGCGAGCGCCTCGCCGAGCTGGGGGAGGCCACGTTCGCGACGCTGACCGAGGACTGTCGCGAGACGATCGAGATCGTCGCCCGGTTCATGGCGGTGCTGGAGCTGTTCCGGGAGAAGTGCATCCACGTCGAGCAGCCGGAGCCGTTCGGGGAGCTGACGGTACGGTGGACGGCATCGTTCCCGGAGGAGAACGTGCCGGACCCCGACAGCGAGTGAGACACGCGTGACCAGCACCGACCCGACCACCGATCCGGACGGGATCGACGTCCTCGACGAGCTGCCCGCCCTCGCCCGGGACGACGAGTTCGACGGCGCCCTCGAGGCGTTGCTGCTGGTCGTGGACGCGCCGACGGAGGACCAGGCCCTCGCCACCGCGTTGGACCAGCCCGTGGCCCGGGTCCGGGAGGGGCTGCTCCGCCTCGCCGAGAGCTATCGCGTCGCCGGCCGCGGGATCGATCTTCGCCGGGTGGGGGACGGCTGGCGGTTCTACACCCGCGACCTGTACGCGCCCTACGTCGAGAAGCTCCTTCTCGACGGCCAGCGCGCCCGCCTGACCAGGGCCGCTCTCGAGACGCTCGCCGTCGTGGCCTACCGTCAACCGGTCACGCGCGCGCGGGTGGCGGCCGTGCGCGGGGTCAACTGCGACGGGGTGCTGCGCACCCTGCTGACCCGCGGGCTCGTGGAGGAGGCCGGGATCGACGGCCCCACCCAGGGCACCTTGTTCCGGACCACGGAGCTGTTCCTCGAACGGCTCGGGCTGTCCTCGCTGGAGGACCTGCCGCTGCTGGCCCCGCTGCTGCCCGACGTCGACGCGATCGACGAGATCTAGACCCGACCGAACCACGAGAAGCACCAGAACACGGACGTGAACCAGATGAGCAACCCCCGCAACGCCTCCGCCGACGGAGTGCGGCTGCAGAAGGTGCTGGCCCAGGCCGGCGTCGCGTCCCGCCGCGCCGCCGAGGAGCTGATCGCCGCCGGCCGGGTCAGCGTGGACGGCAAGGTCGTCACCGAGATGGGCCGCCGGGTGGACCCGCAGACGGCCGTCGTCCACGTCGACGGCTCCCGCATCCAGCTCCGGGACGACCAGGTCTACCTGGCCCTGAACAAGCCCGCCGGGATGCTCTCGACCATGTCGGACGAGAAGGGTCGGCTCTGTGTCGGGGACCTGGTGATGCAGCGCACCGAGCTGCTCAACCAGGCCGGGCGGCTCTTCCACGTCGGCCGCCTGGACCAGGACACCGAGGGCCTGCTGCTCCTGACCAACGACGGCGAGCTCGGCCACCGGCTGATGCACCCGTCGTTCGAGGTGGAGAAGACCTACACCGCCGAGGTGATGGGCCAGGTCGCCCGGGACATCGGCAAACGCCTGCGCGAGGGCGTCGAGCTCGAGGACGGGCCGGTCAAGGTGCACTCGTTCCGGCTGATCGACTCCCTGCCGGGCCGGTCCATCGTCGAGATCGTGGTGCACGAAGGGCGTAAGCACATCGTCCGCCGCCTGCTCGACGAGGTGGGCCACCCGGTGCAGCGCCTGGTCCGCACCGCGATCGGGGACGTCAAGCTGGGGGACCAGCGCCCGGGCAAGCTCCGCCCGCTGAACCAGACCGAGGTCGGGTCGCTCTACCGCACGGTCGGGATGTAGCCGGCTCGGCCCGCTCCCGGGCGCCGGACCGCGCCAAGGCACAATGGACGTCGGCTCGCGCCGTGTGTGGGGTGGCGAGGGACGCGAGGCGAGGGGTACGGAGATGTCCGGGTTGGTGCGCGAAGCCAAGACGTTGCAGGGCATCGTCGCGATGGACGGCCCCTCGGGCACCGGCAAGTCCACGGTCTCCCGACGGCTCGCCGTGGCCTGCGGCGCCGCCTACCTGGACACCGGCGCCATGTACCGGGCCGCCACCCTCGCCGTCCTGCGGGCAGGGCTCGACGAGTCCAGCCCCACCGAGAAGATCGTCGCCGTCGCGACGGCGGCGGACGTCGAGTCGGTGACGGACCCGACCGCGCCCGGCATCCGGCTGGCCGGCGAGGACGTCGAGGCGGAGATCCGGGACGTGCCGGTCACCAAGCTGGTCAGTGCGGTGTCCGCGCAGGCCGAGGTCCGCGAGGCACTCGTCGCCCGGCAGCGGCGCCTGATCGACGCCGCCGTCGCGGCCGGCGGCGGGATCGTCGTCGAGGGGCGGGACATCGGCAGCGTCGTCACGCCGGACGCGCCGCTCAAGGTCTACCTGACGGCGTCGGACGAGGTCCGGGCGGCGCGTCGGCGCCGGCAGGACGCCAGGGCCGGGCGCGCCGCGGACGCGAAGGCCACGCTGGCGGACGTGCGGCGCCGGGACCGGCTGGACTCCACGCGCGCGGTCTCGCCGCTGCACGCCGCGAAGGACGCCCTGGTCCTGGACACCGACGAGCTCAGCGTGGACGACGTGCTGACGGCGCTGCTGGGCCTGGTCGAGGAGCGGGGACTGTGCAGCCCCACGCCCAGGTGACCATGACCCGGGACGGCGGCGCCACCGCCACGGATCTCCCGGCCACCGCGGTGCCGCCGCTGCACGACGCCGCCCGCTGGCTCGGGACCTGGTGGTACCGGCCGTTCTTCCGGCTGGTCGTGCACGGCCGGGAGCGCATCCCGGCCACCGGTCCGGTGGTGCTCGTCGCCAACCACAGCGCGATGGTCGACGGGCCGCTGCTGTTCGGACTACTTCGCCGCCGCTCGGCGTTCCTGGTGAAGCAGGAGATGTTCACCGGGCCGGTCGGGGCAGGGTTGCGCGGCATCGGGCAGATCCCGGTCCGCCGGGGCTCGGTCGGCCGGGCGCCGCTGACGACGGCGCTGGGCGTCCTGCGCGGCGGCGGCGTCGTCGGCGTGTTCCCGGAGGGGACCCGCGGGCAGGGTGACGTCGCGGCGGCGCAGCAGGGGGCCGCGTGGCTGGCCCGGGCCTCCGGGGCGGTGGTGCTGCCGGTGGTGTGCCGGGGTACCCGACGTCCCGACGGGGCCGGACGCCGGTTCCGGCCTCGGGTGGACGTGCTCGTCGGCGAACCCCTGCCGGCACCCACCGGAAAGGGCCGCGCGGACCTCGTCGCGGCCACGGAGACCATTCGGGTCGAGCTGGCCGCGCTGGTCGCGGAGCTCGACGACCGACGCAGTAGTGACGGATGACGGAGCAGTACGTGAGCAGCGAGAACATTCTCGAGGGATCGGACCGGGTGGAGATGGCCCGCATGGGCCTGGACCCGGACGAGTTCGTCGCCACCGAGGACGAGTTCGGCGAGCCGATCGACGGCGAGGCCGGCCCGCGGGTCCCCATGCCGGTCCTGGCGGTCGTCGGACGGCCCAACGTCGGCAAGTCGACGCTGGTCAACCGCCTGATCGGGCGGCGTGAGGCGGTCGTGCAGGACATCCCGGGGGTCACCCGGGACCGCATCTCCTACGACGCCCTGTGGAACGGCCGCCGCTTCACCCTCGTCGACACCGGCGGCTGGGACCCGGACGCCACGGGCCTGCAGGCGGCGGTGACCGCACAGGCGGAGCTGGCGATGCGGACGGCGGACGTCGTGCTGCTCGTCGTCGACGCGCGGGTGGGCGCCACGGTCACCGAGGAGGCCGCGGCGGACGTGCTGCGCCGCTCGGACCGCCCGGTCCTGCTCGCCGCCACCAAGGTGGACGACGAGCGCCTGGTCTCCGACGTCGCCTCGCTGTGGGGCCTCGGCCTCGGCGAGCCGCACCCGGTGTCCGGCCTGCACGGCCGCGGCTCCGGTGACCTGCTCGACGCGATCCTGGAGGCGCTGCCCGAGACCCCGCGGGACGACTTCGGCGCCGGTGGCGCCGGGCCACGCCGCGTCGCGCTCGTCGGCAAGCCGAACGTCGGCAAGTCCAGCCTGCTGAACCGGGTGTCCGGCGAGGTGCGCTCGGTGGTGCACGACGTCGCCGGCACCACCGTGGACCCGGTGGACTCCCTCGTCGAGCTCGACGACGAGATCTGGCGCTTCGTGGACACGGCGGGCCTGCGCAAGCGGGTCAAGACGGCCAGCGGCATGGAGTACTACGCGAGCCTGCGGACCCAGGCGGCGATCGAGGCGGCCGAGGTCGCCGTCGTGTTGCTGGATGCGAGCGAACCGATCTCCGAGCAGGACCAGCGGGTCCTGACGATGGTCCACGAGGCCGGGCGCGCGCTCGTCATCGTGTTCAACAAGTGGGACCTCGTGGACGAGGACCGCCGCACCGAGATGAAGCGCGAGCTGGAGCGGGACCTGATCAGCGTCCGCTGGGCGGAGCGGGTCAACATCTCCGCGCTGACCGGCCGCTCGGTCTCGAAGATCGCGCCGGCGCTGCGGACCGCGCTGGACTCCTGGGACCGGCGCATCCCCACCGGGCAGCTCAACAGCTGGCTCGCGGACGTCATCGCGGCCACCCCGCCGCCGGTCCGCGGCGGGAAGCAGCCGAAGGTGCTCTTCGCGACCCAGGCCACCACCCGGCCGCCGACGTTCGTGCTGTTCACCTCCGGGTTCCTGGAGGCCGGCTACCGCCGGTTCCTGGAGCGGCGGCTGCGCGAGGAGTTCGGTTTCACCGGCTCGCCGGTGCGGCTCTCCGTCCGGGTGCGGGAGAAGCGCGCCCGTGGCGGTCGCCGCAAGCACTGATCGGCGAACCGCCGATCAGCGCCCCGGGATGCCCTAGGCTCGGTGCATGACCACGGCAACGGGGGATGCGCGGTCTCCCGTCCGTGTCGTGCTCGCGGACGACGAACCCCTGCTGCGGGCGGGGCTGCGGACCGTCCTGGAGGCGCGCCGGACGATCACGGTCGTCGGCGAGGCCGCGAACGGCGACGAGCTGCTCGACGCCGTCGACGCGCACGCACCGGACGTCGTCCTCGCGGACGTGCAGATGCCCGGCCGGGACGGTCTCTCGGCGCTGCGGGTGCTGTGCGCGCGTCCGGACGCGCCGCCCGCCGCCGTGCTCACCACCTTCGACCTCGACGACTACGTGGCCGAGGCGTTGCGCATCGGCGTCCAGGGCTTCCTGCTCAAGGACGCCGAACCGGACGCGCTGATCCGCGCCGTGCGCGACCTCGCCGCCGGGGGAGCAGTTCTCGACCCGCGCATCGCGGCCCGGCTGCTCCCGCGGCTGGCCGGGTCCGCGCCCACCCCGCCGTCGCCGCCCGCCGACCTCACGATGCGGGAGAACCAGGTGCTGAAGCTGCTCGCGGCCGGGAACTCCAACGCCTCGATCGCGGACGAGCTCGGGCTGGCGGAGGCGACGGTGAAGAAGTACGTCTCCGCGCTACTGATCAAGCTGGGTGCGGACAACCGGGTGCAGGCCGCGCTGATCGCCCAGAGCTGGGGGCAGGTGTGAGCCCCGACCCCATGAAGCCGTGGAGCAGCGTGGCCCGGCGGAGCAGCGTGGCCCGGTGGGCCCGGCCGGTCGCGCTCGAGGTGCCGGCCGTCGGCGTCCCGGTCGTGTTCGTGCTCCTCGCGGCCCCGGGGCCGTTTCCCTGGTCGGTGACCGCGGCCCTCGTGGGGTGCGCGCTGCTCCCGTTGCGGCACCTCTGGGCGCCGCTCGGGATCATCGGCTCGTTCTGGGCGATCGCCGGCGGGCTCGGCTGGGCGTCGGAGATCGTCGCGCTGTTCGTGGTGGGGCGGCGCAGCGGCACGTTGCGGCGCTCCCTGCCGTGGTTCGTGCTCTCCGTCGTCGCCGCGGTGGTGCCGGTGCTGGTGACGCAGCAGCTGAGCTGGCAGTCCGTGGTCCTGACCGTCGTGTTCGCGGTGCTGTCCGCGGGCAGCCCGCTGGCCGTCGGCCTGCTCCTCGCCCTGCGGGACCGGTTGACCGCGAGCCTGCGCGAGCTGGAGGAGGCCCGCGAGGCGACCGTCCTGGCCCGCGAGTCCGCGGCCCGCGCCGAGGAGCGCGCCCGGATCGGCCGGGAGATCCACGACGCCGTCGGGCACCACGCCACGCTGATCGCCGTCGGCGCCGCGGCGCTGTCCGCGTCCACGGCCGAGCCGGAGACCCGGGACGCCGCCGACCGGCTGCGGGTGCACGCCAAGCGGGCGCTCGCGGAGATGCGGACGGCGCTGGGCCTGTCCGGCGCGGAACCCGCCGAGGAGGCCGGCACCGCGCAGCTCGTGGGGCTGGTGGAGCGTTCCGCGGCCGGTGGGATGGCGATCCGGCTCGCTCCGGCGGGGGAGCCGCGGCCGCTGACCGTCGCGCTGGACCGGGCCGTCTACCGGATCGTGCAGGAGTCCCTGACCAACGCCGCCCGGCACTCGCCGGGCGCGACGGTCGAGGTGGCGCTGGACTGGCGGGAGCCGGCGGGGCTGCGCGTCGAGGTCCGCAACGGGCCGGTGCGCCAGGACGCGGCGCGACGCGGGACATTCGGCATCGGCGGTGCGGGCCTGGCCGGACTGGCCGAACGGGTGCGCTCCGTCGGCGGGGAGCTGGACAGCGGCCCCGTCCCGGACGGCGGGTTCGCCGTCTGCGCGCGGCTCCCCGTCGGCCGGACCGTCCGCGCCCCGGGGCCGGATCAGGAACCGTGCGCGGGCACCGGTCCGATCCCGATCGCGCCCACCTGAGCGGCGGCGCCCGCGACCGGAGGATCCGACGTCGGCGGCGGGCTCCCCGGATGCCGCCGACGCCGGTACCCGTTCAACGAGACCGGTCGGTGATCGATGTTGCTGCCCGGCGAACGGCCGGTGAACCCCTGGGGCCGGTTCCGGCGCGGTCCTCGCCGGTCGGGTCAGCGCCGGCGGCGGGTCGCGCAGGCCAGGCAGGTCTCGGCGGCGGGCAGGGCCTCGAGCCGCGCGTCGGGGATGGGGTTCCCGCACGTCAGACAGTGTCCGTAGGTCCCGGTGGCGAGCCGTCCGGCCGCCCGGTCCAGTGCGTCGAGGTCCTTGCGGGCCCCGGCGAGGAGGCCCTGGATCTGGGCGCGCGCGAAGCCGATCGTGACGCCCTCGGGATCGTGCTCGTCGTCGTGCGTGGTGAGGGCCTGCTCGGCGGCGAGCCCCTCGAGCTGGCGGGCCAGCGACGCGATCCGCGACGACGTCGCCTCGCGTTCCGCCGCGATCAGCGCTGCCGGATCGTGGTCCATATCGGGAGAACGCCCGGCCCGGCCGCGATTCTTCCGCGGCCGGCCGGGCGCCCGGTGGGTCGGTGTCGGATGGGCCGGTGCCGGACGGGTCAGTGCCGCAGGCCTGCTTCCTTCAGCAGCGGCATGACCTCCTCGCCGAAGTACTTGAGCTCCTCGTTGTAGTCGATGAGCCCGAAGATCATGCCCGTACCGGGAACGGTTCGGCGAGCGCCCGCGGGACACCCTGCGCCTGCGGAACACCGGCTGAGGTCTCCGGGCGCTCCTGCTGTGCCCGCCTTCTACTGTGCCCGCAGCTCCGGCCAGGTCAGCGCCGCGCCGCCCCACGTCGCGCCGCCCCCGAACGCGGCCAGCGCGACCTTGTCCCCGGTGTCGAGGCGACCCTCGCCGACGGCGTCCGAGAGCGCCAGCGGGATGGAGGCCGCGGCGGTGTTCCCGACGCGGTCCAGGTTGCTGTACACCCGGTCCAGCGGCAGCCCCAACCGGCCCGCGACGGCGTCGAGGATGCGCTGGTTGGCCTGGTGCCCGACGAACAGGTCGACGTCCTCGGGCGTCCAGCCGACCTTCTCCAGCACGACCTTCGTGGTCTCGGTCATCCGCGCGACGGCCTGCCGGTAGACGGCCTGGCCCTGCATCGCGAAGCGGTCCGCGGGACCGTCCGGGTTCCGGGCGCCGCCGTCCGGAACGATGATCAGGTCCTCGAGGTCGCCGTCCGCGCCCATGTCCAGGGCGAGCAGCGCGCCCGGCTCGTCCGGCTCTCCGGCGCGCAGCACGACCGCGCCCGCGCCATCCCCGAAGAGGAACGCGGTGCTGCGGTCGTCGTGGTCCAGGATCGTGGAGAACGTGTCCGCGCCGATCAGCAGCGCCGAGCCGAACAGCCCCGAGCCGAGCATCCCGGCCGCGGTGGCCAGGCCGTAGACGAAACCGGAGCAGACCGCGTTGACGTCGAACGCGGGGACGTGGCCCAACCCGAGCCGAGCCGCGACGGCCGGTGCGGTGGCGGGGCACTGTCGGTCCGGGGTCGTGGTCGCGACGATGACGACGTCCACGTTCTCCCGGCCCGCGGACTTCAGCGCGTGCCCGCCCGCCTCGACGGCCAGGTCCGACGTCGCGACGCCGGGTGCCACGACGTGCCGGGTCACGATGCCGGTGCGCGACCGGATCCACTCGTCGGAGGTGTCCAGGCGGGCCGCGAGGTCGTCGTTCGTGACGACGTGGACCGGCACCGACGAGCCGACGCCCGCCAGCACGGTCGCACCTCCTCCGGCCGCGTGTCGCGTGCCCATCCGACCACCCCGTTCTCGCGCGCGTGGCCGCCCCGCGTGCGGGACCGCCGACGGCGTTCGTCCGGCCGGATACGGCCGGTTCGTCGAACCCGGGAACGGTTTCCCGGGGCGGAGGCCGTCGTCGAGCCTCGCTCGGAAAGTCTCGCACGGCCGGGGTGACCTGCGCCGTTGTTACCGCTGGGTACGGCGGTCCGGAGGGGTTGCCGAGCCGCATCGCCGGCCGCGGGATCCCCTCGAAGGTGCAGGACATCGCCGGTGCGGCGACGTCGCCGTGATCACCGAGGAGAAGGCGAACCGGACATGTCACATACCGCCCGCGGTGGGCTCAGGACCGGTCCGCGAACTCCGTGGCCACGATCCGCTCGTCGTGGATGCCGTCCGCGGCGGGGGAGCAGAGCCAGCGGATCGGCGCGGCCATGATCTCGGCGGGCAGCATGGCGGACGCGTCCACGCCGTCCGGGATCATCCCGGTGACGGTCGGGCCACCCGGGAGCAGCAGGTTGACCGTCACGGTCGTCCCGGCGAGGTCCGCGGCCATGATCCGGGACAGCGACTCCGCGCCCGCCCGCGACGGCCCGTAGGGCACGAACCCGGCGCGCCTCATCGTCGCGTGGTTCATGGTCACGTTCACGATCCGCCCGGCGGGTGCGTCGAGCAGGTCCGGCACCACCGCGGAGGCGACGAGGAAGTAGCCGGTGAGGTTCGTGTCGACGACGTCCCGGAAGCCCTGTTCGGGCACCTTCCAGAAGGGCTGCGGCGCGGTGAGGAACGCCGGGTTGACGGTCCGCATCCCGATCCCCGCGTTGTTGACCAGGACGTCCAGGCCGCCGAGCCGGTCGACCGTCGCGTCGCGGCCCGCGCGGACGGAACCGGCGTCCCGCACGTCCATCCCGATGCCGTGCACCTCGCCGGGGAGGGACCCGGCGACCGCGGTCGCCCGACCCGCGTCCCGGCCGGTGAGCACGATCCGGTGGCCGTCCTCGGTGAGCGCCCGTGCCATCGCCAGGCCGAGGCCGCTGGTCCCGCCGGTGATCAGGATCCGCATGGGTGCGCCGTCAGGGACGGGGTGGCGGTCAGGGCCGCGACGACCGGGGCCCAGCGCTGCGCGTAGGCGTCGAGGGCGGGGTCCTCGGCGAAGGTCTGGTCGATCAGGTAGAGCCCGGGCAGGGCGCAGGTGCCGCCGAGCTCGGAGAGCACCGGCTTGAGGAGGAGGTCCGGGGCCATCGCGTGGGCGGGCCCGGCGCCGAGCATCAGCGGGACGGCGACGACGTCCTGCAGGCCGGTGCCGCCGGCGAACTGGTCGAGGAAGAGCTTGAGCAGGCCGGTGTAGGTGGCCTTGAACGTCGGGCTGGCGAAGACCACGACGGAGGACTCCTGGACGGTCTTCACCGCGGCGGCGACGGCCTCGTCGCCCCAGCCGAGCAGGCCCGGGCCGAGCTCGACGACGTCGAGGACGGTGTGGGGGGCGCTGCCGGTCAGCTTCTCCGCGAGGAGGCGGCCCGCCTGCAGTGTGCGCGAGGCGGGCTTGGGGTTGCCGACGACGACGGTGACGGTCACGGACGCTCCAGGAGACGGGGACGGGGGTCGGACACGGGACCGGCCTCGCCCGTGAGGATGCCATCCCGGGCGGTCCCCCGGGCGGCGCGCGGACCGGGAAGCCGCCGGGCCGCCCCGTAACCTCGATCACCGCCGCCCGGGAGGTGCCGTCGTCGAAAGAGCCCGTCGCCGCGGTGAACGTGGCGTCCTCGCACGCGCACGGCGGATTCCCCGCGGCGCTCGGCGCGCCGGCCGCGTGTGTGTTCCGTCGCGGGACGACTCCGCCGCAGGCCGCGGGGTAGCGTCCCTTCGTGACCGAGCGTTCGACCAGTAGGAGTCAGGACCGATGACAGCGTCGACATCGACGTCCGTTCCCGCCCGCGACGCGATCGCCTCCGCCGTGGTGGGGCGCGACCGCGAGCTGAACCTCATGCTGGCGGCCGTGGCCGCCGGCCGGGACATCCTGCTCGAGGGCCCGCCCGGTACGTCGAAGTCGACGATGCTGCGCGCGATCACCGAGCACTGGGGCGTGCCCTTCGTGCTGGTGGAGGGCAACGCGGAGCTCACCCCGGCCCGGCTGGTGGGGCACCACAACCCGGCCCGGGTGCTGCAGGAGGACTACTCCGCGGAGAACTTCGTGCCCGGCCCGCTGGTCGAGGCCATGCAGGCGGGCGGCTTCCTCTACATCGAGGAGCTCAACCGCGCCCCGGAGGACACGCTGAACACGCTGCTCGGCGCGATGGCCGAGCGCGCGGTGACGGTGCCCCGCGTGGGCACGATCAAGGCCGAGTCGACGTTCCGGGTGCTCGCCTCGATGAACCCGTTCGACAACATCGGGACCGCCCGGATCTCGGACTCGGTCTACGACCGCTGGAACCGCCTGGCCGTCGGCTACCAGAACGCGGCGGAGGAGGCGGACATCGTCGAGGTCCGCACGGGGTCCGACGACCGGACCCTCGTCGACGACGCCGTCGCGCTCACCCGGGCCACCCGGGTGCACCCGGAGCTGCGCCGCGGCTCCTCCGTGCGGGGCGCGATCGACCTGGTCGCGATCGCGACCGAGCTGGCGAAGCTGGACGCCCACCAGGACCGCGAGCACGTGGTCCTGGACTCGGCGCTGCTGTCGCTGTCCGCCCGGATCGGGATGGACGAGGCCTCGGAGTCCACCCCGGAGCAGGTGATCACCGAGATCTGGGAGAACCATTTTTTCTCCTCCGCCGGCGGGCAGCGCCGGGACCGCACCGCCTGAACGTCGACAACGCCGTCGCGCTGCCCACCGCGGACACCGGTGAGCGACGGACCCTCGCGCCCCTGCGGCGCAAGCCCAAGAAGCTGACCGAGGCGCCGAACGTCTTCGAGACGGGCAAGGGTGCCCCGGTCGTCGTCGAGCTGGACCCGGACCGCGGATCCGGGCAGGACGACCTGCCCGCGGGCGGCCAGGGCGTGCTCGTCACGTCCCAGGCCGCGCGCCGCCGCGAGCTCGACCAGCTCCTCGAGGACGTCCCGCCGGACCGCGAGGTCGCGGCGATGGCGCAGCGGATCGCGCGGCGGCTCTCGATCCGGCGCCGCCCGCGGGACACCCGTCAGGAGCGCGGGACGGGCGCCCTGGCGTCGGTGCCGTACCGCTACGGCTCGGACGACATCGACCTGGACAAGACGATCGAGATGCTCACCGAGCGCCCGCGCCCGGAGGACACGGACATCATCGTCCGCGAACGCATGGGGTCGCGGCGCGCCGCGGTGCTGATCGTCGACGTGTCCGGCTCGATGCGCGGGGAGAAGGTGCGGATCGCGGCGGCCACGGTCGCGGCGCTGTCGGCGGACCTGAGCGGGGCCGGGGACCAGCTGGCGGTGGTGGCGTTCTGGTCGGACGCGGCGCTGCTCAAGCCGCTGACGACCCGGGCGACGCCCACCGCGCTGCTGGACCAGCTGCTGCGCATCCCGGCGCGCGGGCTGACCAACGTCGGGTTCGGGCTGCAGGTCGCCCAGACCGAGCTGGCCCGTTCCGCCGCGCGCAGGCGGACCGCGATCCTGCTGACGGACGCGGTGCACAACGCCGGGCCGGACCCGCGGACCTTCGCGCGCCGCTTCCCGGAGCTGCACGTGCTGCTGGAGACCGACGGCGAGCACGACGCGCCGCTCGGCCGGGACCTGGCGCGGTTGGGGCACGGCCGGATGGCGCCGGTGCACTCACACCGCGACGTCGCGCCGGCGCTGAACCGCGTGCTGACGAACTGACCGCGGCGCGCCCTGTCCGTTCGGGGAGGATCACGCCGAACCGGACGGCGGCGGCGCGTCGCCGGCAGTAGCGTCCCCCCGATGACGCTGTCCTCGAAGGCCGCCGAGCTGCTGCGGCTGCACACCGATCCGGAACTCCTCGTCGTCGTCAACGTGTGGGACGTGATCACCGCGACCGTGGTGGCGGACCAGGGGAGCAAGGCCCTGGCCACGGCCAGCCACTCCATCGCCGCCTCACTCGGTTACCCCGACGGCGAGAACATCCCGCGGGACGAGATGATCGCCGCGGTCGGCCGGATCGCGGGCGCCGTGGACATCCCGGTCAGCGCGGACCTGGAGGCCGGCTACGGCGACGCCGGCGAGACCATCCGCCGGGCGATCGGCGTCGGCGTGGTGGGCGCGAACCTCGAGGACCAGATGCGCCCGCTCGCCACCGCCGCCGGCGAGGTGTCCGCGGCGGTGAAGGCCGGCGAGGCGGAGGGCGTCCCGTTCGTGCTCAACGCCCGCACGGACGCGTTCCTCAAGGGCGCGGACCGGGACCCGAAGGACGTGCTCGCGGACGCGATCGAGCGCGGCCGCGCCTTCCTCGACGCGGGCGCGTCCTGCGTCTTCGTGCCCGGCAGGCTCGACGAGGCCACCGTCACCGCGCTCGTCGAGGGCATCGGCGAGCGCAGGGTGAGCGTGATCAACGTGCCCGGATCGCTGTCCCAGGCCCGGCTGCAGGAGCTCGGCGTGGCCCGGGTGTCCTACGGCCCCTGGATCCAGCGCGCCGCGCTCACCTACCTCGCGGACCTGACGACGGACATCCTGGGCGGCGCGAACCTGCCGGAGGGCGTCCGCCCGCTCAACTGACCGCTTCCCGCGCGCGGGGTGCTTCTGCTCTGCGCACACTCACGCACCACCCGGACGTCGGAGGTGGTCACGGGGTGGTGATCATCGTTCGCGACCGCTCACCGGCCATACCCGGCCCGGCTCGGGTCGCGGGCCGTGATCATTGGCGCCGTGATCATCGGCGGCGGTGCGTCGGTGTGTGCAGAGCAAGGGCCCGCCGGAGCACCGTCGCACGGACCGGGGAGCTACGGCGCCAGGGCGCCCTCGAGCATCCGGGCGAGGGTCTCGGTGAGCACGTCGGCTCCCGTGCAGAGATCCTCGTCCGCGGTGAACTCCGCCTCGGCGTGCGAGATCCCCTCGACGCTCGGGATGAACAGCATGACCGTCGGGACCAGGTCCTTCATGTTCGTCGAGTCGTGCCCGGCGCGGGTCTTCACGAGCATCGACGAGACCTCGAGGTCCGCGGCGACCGCGCGGGCCAGCGCGACGCCCGCCTCCTGGTAGAGGTGGCCCTTCCAGGTGTGGGCGAAGCGGCGCTCGATCTCCACCCCGGCCTTGACCTCGATCTCCGCGAACTGCCGGCGCAGGATCTCGTCCGCCTCGTCGAGCAGGGAGTCGCTGGGGGAGCGCAGGTCCAGGTGCATGTGCACCTCCCGCGCGACGACGACGGGGGAGTTCGGGTGGACGGTCAGCTGCCCGCAGGAGGTGTGCAGGTCCTCGCCGAAGCGGTCCGCCAGCTCCCGCACCGCGACGACGGCGAGCGCGGCCCCGTAGAGCGCGTCCCGCCGGTCCGCCATCGCGGTGGCGCCGGTGTGGGCCTGGCTGCCGAGCACCGCGATCTCGTACTTGTTCGCCGCCCACGTCGCGTCGACGAGGCCGAGGGTGGTGCCGGACTTGTCCAGCTCCCGGCCCTGCTCGATGTGGATCTCCGCGTAGGAGCTGCACGGTCCGCGCCTCCCCGAAGACGTCCGTCTCGCCCAGCGCGTCGATCCGCGCGAGCGCGTCCCCCGCGGTGATCCCGGCGGTGTCGGTGGTGGACAGCGCCTTCTCCAGCGGCATGGCCCCGGTGAACACCGCGCTGCCCATCATCGACGGCTTGAACCGGAAGCCCTCCTCGTTGAACCAGTCGACGACCGCGAGGTTGAACCGCGGCGTCGTCCCGGCCTCGCGGTGGTGCGCCACGAGCCGGTGAGCGGCGTGCGCGGCGGCGAGCACGCCGTACGCGCCGTCGAAGCGCCCGCCCCGCGGCTGGCTGTCCAGGTGGGACCCGGCCAGCACGTACGGGGCGCCGGGGACGAACTCGTACAGGCCGAAGAGGTTGCCGACCCGGTCGGCGGCCACCGTGAACCCCCGCTCGACGAGCCACGCCGTCAACCAGGCGCGCATGGCGCCGTCCTCGAGCGTCGCGGCCTGCCGCTCGACGCCGCCGGCGGGCGTCGCGCCGATGGCCGACAGTGCGGCGAAGTCGGAGAGCAGCCGGGCGTCCGCGGCGGGGTCCCGGGGAACATGGACGGTCGTGGTCATGCCCGATTGTCACGCCTCCCGGCGGCGCCGGAGGTTTCGATCCGGCGAAGGATCCAGGCCGGGCGAAGGATCCAGGCCGGGCGAAGGATCCAGGCCGGGCGAAGGATCCAGGCCGGGCGAAGGACTCAGCCGATCCCGCCGTTCGCGTAGAGGATCTGGCCGTTGACCCACCGGGCCGGGCCGGCGAGGAACGCGACGGTCTCCGCGATGTCGTCCGGGGTGCCGAGCCGCTCCAGCGGGGCGGCCTTCGCGAGCCGGTCCACGGTCGCGTCGTCCTTGCCGTCCAGGAACAGCGGCGTGGCGGTGGGGCCGGGCGCGACGGCGTTGACCGTGACGTCCCGGCCGCGCAGCTCCCGGGCGAGGATCAGCGTCATCGCGTCCACGGCGCCCTTGGTCGCGGCGTAGGCGGTGTAGCTCGGGAGGGCGAGCTTCACGACCGTCGACGAGAAGTTGACGATCGCGCCACCCGCCCGGACCCGGCGCGCGGCCTGCTGGTCCACGACGAACGTGCCGCGGACGTTGGTGCGGTGCATGCGGTCGAAGTCCGCGAGGTCGAGCTCGGCCAGCGGCGCGAGCAGCATGACCCCGGCCGCATGGACCACGACGTCGACGCCGCCGTAGAGCTCCTCGGCGCGGTCGAACAGGGCCGTGACCTCGGCCTCGTCCGCGACGTCCGCGCGGAAGGACTCCGCGGTGCCGCCGGCCGCGGCGACCGCCTCGACGGTTTCCTTCGCCCGCCCGGCGTTGCCCGAGTAGTGGACGACGACCCGCATGCCGTCCGCGGCCAGCCGCTCGACGACCGCGCGGCCGATCCCGCCCGAGGCGCCGGTGACGATCGCGACCCGCGGGGCGTCGGTGCTGTTCATGGGGCCCTCCGTATTCGTGTACGCGGCGTCCATATAGGTATGGATGTGGACGTTGCGTCCACGACAGGGAGGTCGGGATGACGCAGCCGGTCCGGCGTGGCCGGGGCAGGCGCCCCGCGGTGGAGGTGCGCCGGGAGGTCCTCGCCGCGGCGGGCGCGCTGCTGCTCGACGAGGGGATGGCCGGGTTCACCGTCGAACGCGTCGCGAGGCTGTCCGGCGCGATCACGACGACCCTGTACAAGTGGTGGCCCTCGAAGGGGGCGCTCGCGCTGGACGGGTACTTCGCCGCCGTCGAGCAGACGCTGTCCTTCCCGGACACCGGGGACATCGAGGCGGACCTGCGCACACAGGTCCACGCGTTCGCGGGGCTGATGACGGGGACCCGGGCAGGCCGCGTCGTCGCGGAGCTGATCGGGCAGGGCCAGACCGACCCCGACCTCGCGGCGGCCTTCCGGGAGCGCTACTCGGCGCCGCGGCGCGCCCTGGCGGTCGAGGCGATGGTCCGCGCGCAGCACCGGGGTCAGCTCCGCGCGGACGTCGACCCGCAGATCGTCGTGGACCAGCTGTGGGGGGCGTGCTACCACCGGTTGCTGATCCCGGACGAGCCGATCACGGACGCCTTCGTCGACGGCCTGATCGGCAACATCGTCCGCGGCATCCGGCCGTAGGGGTCGGGCCACGAGGGTCAGGCGTGCTCGCGGCAGCGGCTCGCCTCGGGGCGGGTCTCCAGCCGCTCGTCGTCGATCTCCCGGCCGCAGACCTCGCACCGGCCGTAGGTGCCGCTCTCCAGTCGCTCGATCGCGGCGAGCACCCTGTCGCGCTGGACGTGCGACGTGTCCTCCTGCAGGTCCTCCTCCATGGTCTGGGCCAGATGGGAGCCGCGGTCCCCGATGTCGAGGCCCACAGCGGAGCGGTCGTCCTGGCCGACGACCTCCTGGAGCGACTCCTCACTGAACTCGACCTGCTCGTCGAGCCGGCGCAGCTCGTCCTCGAGCAGGGAGCGGGCGTGGTCGGTGTCCATGGTTCGGAGTCCTTCGGTGGGAGCGGGTCGGTCGCGGTGGGATCCCCCCGCGGCCGACCGGGAAAACCCCGGCAGGTCAGAGCGGCAGTCGCTCCGGATCCAGGACCTCCGGTGCCTCACGCAGACCCAGCAGCGCGGTGATCGTGGCGTGCCCGGCGGTTCATGCGGGGGCCCCGGCGGGTACCCGCGCGGATGACGAGATCGGCGACGGCCACGGACCGGTTCGACGGCACGATCGCGGGCCTCGGCACGGCAGCCGGGCTGCGGGTGGTGGTCGGGCACTGGCCGACGTCGCCGCTGGGGGCGTTCACCGACGTCATGGCCGAGCGCCCGGACGGGCACCGGATGCTGCTGGCCCCCGACGCCGTGGTGGCGGACTTCGTCTCCGGCACGTACACGTTCGACGAGGTGGTGCTCACCCCCGTCGACCACGAGATCGACGGCGACCGGCTCCGGGTGTCCGCGGGCCCGCTGCAGCTGACGTTCCACGTCGGCGGGCGCCCGCCGCTCGGTGTGCTGCTCCGCGCGGTGCCCCGCTCGCTCGCCACCGCCCCGTGGTGGATCTCCGCGATCGACCTCGTCGCGCGCCGGGTCCTGCCCGGGGTCCGGACCCGGGGGAGTGCCGGCAACGGCCGCGAGGAGTTCTACGCGGCGCTGGACCTGCACCGGATCGTCGTCGCGGACGTCCGCTGGGAGGGCGTGGACCAGGGCGGGCTCGCCCCGGTGCACCCGCCGGTGCGCTTCGGCTTCGGGTCGACGCCGAGCACGCCGGCCCTCGTGCGGGTGGTGACGCTCGTCCGCTCGTGACCGCCGGCCCGGTCACCGCGGCGAACGCGCAATTCGTCGCGAACGCATGCCGGGGATCGGTCGGATTTCGGACTCCGGGCCACGTCACACGCGTACTCCGCGCTCCGCGGCGGCGTCGCCGCCCTGGTGGCTCCCGTGCCGTTCCAACAGGGCGTGGCCGGCGCGCCGCGCAAGGGCGATCGGGTCCGGGCGGGCTGCCGGGTCGCACCGGCGCTGATTCCTCGGCCGTTCGTGCAGCCTCGGCGGGAAGAGTTCCGCCGAGTGCGGAAATGACGTAGGCCGTTTCCGGCAATTGCCTCTCGTCCTTCGGTGGGCGAGGTTTCGTCCGGGTGAATCCTTCCTCGACACACCGTGACGAGGCCGACCCGGGTGCGGCCCGGGTCCCGCCTACGCTGGTCGGTGCTCGCGTGGCCGGCACCGGCCGCACCGTCCGAAGGGAACCATGCCGCGTCGACCGCGTCCGGCCCGGTGGTCCCTGCCGGGCGCCCGGCTCCCGGCCCTGCCGTGGTTCGCGCTGCCGAAGGTTCGGGGGCCGCGGGCCCCGGTGCCGACCCGGTCACGCGCCCCTCGGCTACCGGCCGAGCGGGCACGGGTCCTGCCGACCCGTCCGCGGCTGCCTGCGGTCACCGCCCCGGGCCGGCGTTCCCCCAGGACCGGCCGGTGGATCCGCGGCCTGCGATCCGGACGTTCCTACGACGTCTACCTGCCCGCGGGCGTGCCCCGGCGGCGCCGCATCCCGATGGTCCTGCTGCTGCACGGGTGCACCCAGACCCCGTCCGGGTTCGCGGACTCGACCCGGTTCACCACGGTCGCGGACCGCAACGGGTTCGCGCTCGCCGTCCCGCAGCAGGAGCGCTGGCACCAGGCACAGCGGTGCTGGCGCTGGTACGAGTCCGCCCACCAGCGCCGGGGCGGCGGCGAGCCCGCCCTGCTCGCGACGATCGTCCGGGATGTCTGCGCCGAACCCCGTCGCTGGAACGTCGACCCGAGCAGGGTCTACGTCGCCGGCATCTCCGCGGGCGGCGCGATGGCGCTGATCCTGGCGGCGACCTACCCGGACGTGTTCGCCGCCGCCGGGGTGCACTCCGCCCCGCCCTACCGGTCGGCGCGGGGTGGCGGGGGAGCGCTGACCGCCATGGCCGGGCACGGCCGGGTCCCGGACGTGGAGGGGTCCATCGCGCCGGTCGTGGTCGTGCAGGGGGCGTCGGACCATGTGGTCCGGCCGGTGAACGGGGACCGGGTCGTCGAGCAGTGGCTGGACCACCGGACCGCCGCACCCGGCCGTACCCGGACGGACACCGGCCGGACCGCCGGGCGCCGCTACACCCGCCGGCGCTGGTACTCCGGCAGCCGCCGGGTCCTGGAGTACTGGAAGGTCGACGGTCTCGGGCACGCCTGGTCCGGCGGTCGCCCGGACGCGTCGTTCTCGGACCCGGCCGGCCCGCGGGCGTCGACGATCATGTGGCAGTTCTTCCGGGCGCACCGCACGGCCGCGCAGTAGAGCGGCCTCACGCGCGGCCCGTCACCTCATCCCCGGCCGTACGCGCCAGCAGCAGCCCCTCGACCGCCGGCACCAGCAGGAGGACGGCGAGCAGCACGAACGCGACCCGGAACGGCCGGTCCGCGCCGCCGTCGGTCAGCCCCTCGCCGACCCGCACCAGCAGCGCTCCCACCGCCACGCCGAGGCCCGCGCCGAGCTCCTGCAGCGTGGACATCAGGGTGTTGGCACTGTTCATCCGGGGCTGGTCGACGTCGGAGAACGCGACGCTGTTGTAGGCGGTGAAGCCGACCGACCGGACGATCCCGCTGAGCAGGAGCAGGCCGAGGAGCAGCGGCAGCGGGGTCGTGGCCTGCACGAACGCGATCCCCACCAGGCACGCCGCGGACGCCAGCACGGCGCCGAGCATCACCGTGCGGATGCCGAACAGGCGCATCAACGGCGTCGTCGCGGGCTTGATGCCGACGTTGCCCACGAACAGTGCGATCACCACCAGACCGGCCTCCGCGGCGTTCCAGCCGAACCCGAGCTGGAGGAACAGCGGCAGCAGGAACGGGATCGCGGTGATGACGGCGCGGAACACCGAGCCGCCCAGCGCCGTCACCCGGAAGGTCGCGACCCGCAGGATCCGCAGGTCCAGCAACGGCCGGGGGGTCCGCAGCAGATACACCACGGCCGCGCCCAGGCTGGTCACGGCGACCACCAGCGAGACGGCGACGACCGCCGGGTCCGGCGTGGCCGCCCCGATCTTCTCCAGCCCGACGACGAGCGCCGCAACCCCGACCGCCGTGAGCGCGAACCCACGCCGGTCCAGCCCGGCCGGGCCGTCGCCGCGGACGTCCGGGACGAGCCGGCGGGAGAGCACCAGCGCGGCGAGGCCCAGCGGGATGTTGAGGACGAAGATCCACCGCCAGGACGCGTACGTGCTCAGCACGCCACCCAGCGCGGGGGCCAGCACCGGGGCGACGAGGGCCGGCCAGGTCAGGTAGGCGATCGCCCTGACCAGGTCCGCCTTCGTCGTCGTCCGCAGCACGACGAGCCGTCCGACCGGCACCATCATCGCCCCGCCGACCCCCTGCAGCACCCGCGTGCCGACGAGCATCGGCAGGTTCACCGCCAGCGCGCAGCCCAGCGAGGCGAGGGTGAAGACCCCGACGGCGCTCGTGAAGACCAGCCGGGCACCGAAGCGGTCCGTGAGCCATCCGCTGATCGGGATGAGCACGGCCAGGGTCAGCACGTACGCGGTGATCGCCACGTTGACCGCGACCGGCGCGATCCCGAGGTCCTCGGCGATGTGCGGGGCCGCCGGCGCGATCACGGTGCCGTCCAGGATCTCCATGAAGAACGCGCCCGCGACGAGCAGCGCGAGGCCGCGGTGCAGCCCCCCGTGCGCGCCGCCGGCGGGACCGGTCGTCATCCGCGATCCCCTCCCTCTCGGCGATCAGGAGAACACCTTTCCGGGACGGACGGTGGGCCGCCCGCACGACCTGCCGTTCGTGCTGCTCCCGCCGGTCCGGGCCGTCCACGGCGCCGCCCCCGTGGACCGGCGACGGCGCGCGGGAGCGGGACCGCCGCCGGCCCCAGAGATCCTGTCCTGGGAGACCGGCCCTAGGAGGCTTCGTCCGCGCGGAGCGCGGCATGCCGGGGGCCGCGGCAGACGTAGAGCCGGGCCGGGGGGAGGTTCCGCCAGACCGGGGCCGTCGCCTCGACGTGGATGAACCTGTCCTCCATGCACCGCACGAGGTCCCGGACCCGGTCCGGGATCGCCGTCAGCGTGATGATCGTGGCGAACACGCCGTCCCGCCCGAGCGTTCCGGCGGCGGCGGTGAGCATGCTGTGGCGCTGCGTCGGCGGCAGGAGCGTCCACGGCAGCGACGAGATGATCGCGTCGACGGTGCCGACCCCGGCCTCGGCGAGCAGCGTGGTGAGGTCGGCGGCGTCTCCGTGCAGCACCTCCAGCCACGGCCGGGTCCGGTGCAGGTAGGCGACGAACTCCGCGTCGACCTCGACCGCGACGTACCGCGAGCCCGGGGCGAGCCGGGCGTGGATCGCGTCGGACAGGGCGCCGGTGCCGGCCCCCAGCTCGACGACCGTCGGCGTGCCCACGTCGGGCACGACAGCGGCGATCTCGGCGGCGAGGGCGGCGCCGGTGGGGGCCGGGGCGCCCATCAGGTCCGGCCGGCGCAGGGCGCGGCGGAGGAAGGTCCTGTGTCCGAGAGGCATCCGCCAAGCTTGTCCCGATATGTCCCGCTCGGCTACCGGGAGTGATCTGCGGCTCGCGCCGAGGAGACCCGGGCTACCCGCGCAGGTGCTTGGCGGTGGCCGTGAGCAGCTCCGGGTCCACGTCGTACGGGGTGTAGAGGGATACCCGGTCCGCCAGGTCCCCGTAGCGCTCCTCGATCCGAGCGGCGAGCTCCGCCGGCGTGCCGGCGAGTGCGAAGGCGGCGAGCACGTCGTCGTCGATCGCCGTGGCCATCTCGTCCCAGGCCTGCTGGCGGGAGAGCCGGTTGAGCTTCTCGGCGAGCGCGCCCCAGCCGTGGTGGTCCAGGACCGGGCGGTAGGCGGGGGTGGAGCCGTAGAACGCGATCTGCCGCCGCACGCCTGCCTCGGCCTTCGCCCGCGCCTGCGGGTCCACGCCCAGGACGGAGAAGACGGGCAGGGTGACAGCGAACCCGTCGAGCGAGCCGCCGCGGGCCCGGGTGAGCGCGGGGAAGGTGACCTCGCGGAGGTAGGACTCGGTGGTGAGGGCGTGCGCGAGCAGCCCGTCGGACACCCGGCCGGCGACCTCGGTCATCCGCTCGCCGACCGCCGCCAGCAGGATCGGCGGGTTGCCGTGCGGGTTGGGGCCGGGGTCGAAGAACTCCGTCATCAGCGTGTGCGTGTAGAACTCGCCCTCGAAGCGCAGCCGCTCGCCGGTCTCCCAGCACTTCCAGATCGCCCGGACCGCGGAGACGAACTCCTCCATCCGCGCCGCGGGCCTGCTCCACGGCATGCCGAACCGGCGCTCGATGTGCGCCTTGACCTGCGAGCCGAGGCCCAGCTCGAGTCGGCCGCCGGAGACCAGCTGCACGTCGTTGGCCTGCATCGCCAGCGTCATCGGATTGCGGGAGAACGCGACGGCGATGCCGGTCTGCAGCGTGATCCGCTCGGTGGCGCGGGCGGCGAGGGACAGCGCGAGCAACGCGTCGTGCTGGGTCTCCGGCACCGTGATGCCGGCGTAGCCGTCGGCCTCCGCGGCGAGCGCCGCCGCCTCGACCTCCAGGGGGTTCGCGGAGAACTCCGCGACCGCGTCGACCTGCACCGGGTCCTCCTTCAGCTGACGGGAACGACCTGATCCAACCAGGCGACGGGGTCGCCCCCCGGTCGGCCCGTTCAGACGGGGGCCCCGGCTGCCTCGGCGTAGGCGGCCCGCAGCTTGTGCTTCTGCAGCTTGCCGGTCTCGGTGCGGGGAAGCTCGGAGACGAAGTCGATGCTGCGCGGGACCTTGTAGTGCGCGATCCGGGCACGGAGGAAGTCCATCAGCTCGCGCTCGAGCTCGGGCCCCGCCGTCACCCCGGGTGCGGGCTGGACGACGGCCTTGACCTGCTCGCCCATCTCCTCGTCCGGGAGGCCGATCACCGCCAGGTCCAGGACCGACGGGTGCAGCGTCAGCGCGTCCTCGATCTCCTGCGGGTAGATGTTGACCCCGCCCGAGATGATCATGAAGGCCTTGCGGTCGGTGAGGAAGAGGAAGCCGTCGGAGTCGACGTAGCCCATGTCGCCCGTCGTCCCCCAGTTCGGGTGCTTCGGGTTCTGCGCCTGCCGGGTCTTCTCCGGGTCGTTGTGGTAGGCGAACGGCAGGGCCTCGCGTTCGAAGTAGACGAGCCCGACGTCGCCCTGGGGGACCTCGTCGCCGGCGTCGTCGCAGATGCGGAGCACGCCGAGCAGGGCCGTGCCGACCGAGCCCGGCTTGCGCAGCCACGCGGGGGAGTCGATCAGGGTCAGGCCGACCGCCTCGGTGGCCCCGTAGTACTCGTGCAGGATCGGCCCCCACCAGTCGATCATCTGCTGCTTGACCTCCACCGGGCACGGCGCTGCCGCGTGCACGGCGACGCGGTGCGAGGACAGGTCGTGGGCCGTCCGCCGCTCCTCGGGGAGCTTGAGCATCCGGACGAACATCGTCGGCACCCACTGGCTGTGCGTCACGCGGTGGCGCTCGATCGCGGCCAGCGCGGCCGCGGCGTCGAACCTCGGCATGACGACGACGGTGCCGCCGACGGAGTGCACCATGCCGCCGAAGCGCAGCGGCGCGGAGTGATAGAGGGGCGCGGGAGAGAGGTACACGGTGTCCGCGTCGAGGCCGTAGACCGGCCCGAACACCGCGAGCAGCGGGTCCGGCGACTCGTCGACCTGCATGCCGGACAGCGGCGCCTTGATGCCCTTCGGCCGCCCCGTGGTGCCGGAGGAGTAGAGCATGTCCCTGCCGCGGGGCTGATCCGGCAGCGGTTCGGCGGAGACGGCGGCGAGCGCCGCCTCGTAGTCCTGGTGGCCGTCCACCGCACCGCCGAAGGCCAGCCGCACCGCGATCCCGGGCGTCTCCGCGGCCAGGTCCGTCGCGACCGCGCCCATCCTCTGCGACACCACGAGGGCCTTCGCGCCGCAGTCGGAGAGGATGTAGGCGATCTCGGCGGGGTTGAGGTGCCGGTTGATCGCGGTGATGTAGAGCCCGCTGCGGATCGCCGCCCAGAAGACCTCGAAGGTGCGCGGGGTGTTCTCGGCGAGCAGGGCGACGTCGTCGCCGGGGCGCAGGCCGGCGTCGTGCAGCACCCGCGCGAGCCGGGCGGAGCGTTCGTCGAGCTCCGCGTAGGTGAGCTGCTCACCGGTGTCGGACATGATGACCGCGGGCTTGTCCGGGGTGAGCGCGGCGAAATGACCGGGGTACACGGTTGCCTCCTCGTTGAGCACCGACGACGCGTCGATCGTGGGGCAGCCACCCCGTGAGGGTCAACACTGACTGTTTCGGGGCCGGCGGCAGGTGGCACGGGTGGTCCTGTCCGGCGGTGCGGCCGGTCCTCGTGATCGCCGGTGAAGAACAGCACAGCGGGAATGCGGTGCGGGTGGTCGACGGCTGACCTCAGGAGAGATCACGATCGAAGGAGTACTCATGCCGTCCCTGTTCGACCCCATCACCCTCCGCGGGCTCACCGTCCGCAACCGGATCTGGCTCGCCCCGATGTGCCAGTACGCGGTCGAGGCGCGGGACGGGGTCCCCACGGACTGGCATCTCGTGCACCTCGGTGCCCGCGCGACCGGCGGGTTCGGGCTGGTGATGACCGAGGCCTCAGCCGTCACGGCCGAGGGCCGGATCAGCCCGCAGGACGTCGGGATCTGGACCGACGAGCAGGCCGCCGCCTGGTCCCGGATCGTGGACTTCCTGCACGCCCACGGCGCGGTCGCCGGAACTCAGCTGGCGCACGCCGGGCGCAAGGCCTCGGAGTTCTCGCCCTGGCGCGGCGAGGGCTCCGTCCCGGAGGCGGACGGCGGCTGGGGCGCGTCCGGGCCGTCGGCGGTGGCGTACCAGGGCCTCGCGGTGCCGCACGAGCTGACCGTCGAGGAGATCGGCGAGGTCGTCGACGCGTTCGTGGCGGCGGCCCGGCGGGCGGAGTCGGCGGGGTTCGACGTCGTCGAGATCCACGGCGCCCATGGTTACCTGCTCCACCAGTTCCTGTCCCCGCTGGCGAACCGGCGGACGGACGCCTACGGCGGATCGTTCGAGAACCGGGTGCGGCTGCTGCTCGAGGTCGTGGACGCCGTCCGCGCGGTCTGGCCCGAGGACAAGCCGCTGCTGGTCCGGCTCTCGGCCACGGACTGGGTCGAGGGCGGCTGGACGGCGGAGGAGACCGTGGAGGTGTCCGGGCTGCTGGCCGCGCACGGCGTCGACCTCGTCGACGTCAGCTCGGGCGGGTTGGACGCCCGGCAGCAGATCCCGGTGGGCCCCGGCTACCAGGTGCCGTTCGCGCGCGACGTGCGCACGAAAGCGGGGGTGGCGACCGGTGCCGTCGGGCTGATCACGGATCCGGCGCAGGCCCAGGGCATCCTCGACGACGGGGACGCGGACGTCGTCCTGCTCGCCCGGGTCGCGCTGCGGGAGCCGGCCTGGCCGCTGCGCGCCGCGCACGAGCTGGGCGTCCCCGCGAAGGACGCGCCGTACCCGCCGAACTACGCGCGGGGCGCCTGGCGGTCCTGAGTCTCCGTCCGGCCTAGGCTCCGGCGCGGGCGGACCGGCCGTCGGTCCGCCCCCGACGAGTCAGGAGACCGCGTGGAGCCCACCGCCCGAGCGCTGTGGCTGCGCGCGCCCGGTGAGTGCGAGATCCGCTCCGTCGAGCTGCCCGCGCCCGCGGACGACGAGGTGCTGGTCCGGACCCTGTTCTCGGGCGTGAGCCGGGGGACGGAGGCGCTGGTCTTCCGCGGCGGTGTCCCGGCGAACCAGCGCGGGACGATGCGGGCGCCCTTCCAGGAGGGCGACTTCCCGGCCCCGGTGAAGTACGGCTACCTCAACGTCGGCGTCGTCGAGCAGGGACCGCCCGCGCTGCTGGGCCGGAGCGTGTTCTGCCTCTACCCGCACCAGACCCGCTACGTCGTGCCGGCGAGCGCGGTGACCCCGCTGCCCGCCGACGTCCCGGCCGGCCGCGCGGTGCTGGCCGGGACCGTGGAGACGGCCGTCAACGCGCTGTGGGACGCCGCGCCGCTGGTCGGGGACCGGATCGCGGTCGTCGGGGCGGGGATGGTCGGATGCAGCGTCGCCGCCGTGCTCGCCGGGTTCCCGGGCGTCGACGTGCAGCTGGTGGACACGGAGCCGGCGCGGGCCGCGGTCGCGGACGCGTTGGGCGTCGGGTTCGCGTCGCCGGCCGACGCCGTGGGGGAGTGCGATCTCGTCGTGCACACCAGCGCGTCGGAGGCGGGGCTCGTCCGGGCGCTGGAGCTGCTCGCGCCGGAGGGCGAGGTGCTGGAGATGAGCTGGTACGGGGACCGGACGGTCGCGCTGCCGCTCGGGGAGCACTTCCACTCGCGCCGCCTGACCGTCCGCAGCAGCCAGGTCGGCATGGTGTCCCCGGCCCGGCGCGCCCGCCGCACGTTCGCCGACCGGCTCGCCCTGGCGCTCCGGCTGCTCGCCGATCCGCGGTACGACGCCCTGGTCACGGGGGGTTCCACTTTCGACGAGCTGCCCCACGTGATGCCGATCCTGCTCGGCGGTGAACCGTCGGGGCTCCTGCACCGTGTCAGCTACGGGGACGGCTGACGGGCCGTTCCGCCATCCCGGGAGGCCTGCGTTGTTCAGCATCACCGTCCGCGACCACATGATGGTGGCCCACAGCTTCCGCGGCGAGGTCTTCGGACCGGCGCAGCGGCTGCACGGCGCGACCTTCGTCGTCGACGCCACGTTCCGCCGCCCGGACCTGGACGCGGACAACATCGTCGTGGACATCGGCCTGGCCACCACCGAGCTCGGCGCCGTGGTGGGCGCGCTCAGCTACCGCAACCTGGACGACGAGCCGGACTTCGCCGGGATCAACACGTCCACGGAGTTCCTGGCGAAGGTCGTCGCGGACCGGCTCGCGGACCGGATCCACGCGGGCGCGCTCGGCGAGGGGGCCCGGGGGATCGCCGAGATCGCGGTGACGCTGCACGAGTCCCACGTCGCGTCGGCGAGCTACGAGCGGCCGCTGTGAGCATCGGTGCGAGCACTGCCGTGACGATGCGGCCCGTGCACGTCGTCCTGCCGGGGAACGTCGACGACCCCGCGTTGCCCAGCGGCGGCAATCTCTACGACCGGCGCGTGTGCTCCGGCCTCGCGCAGGGGCGTCCGGTGCACGAGATCGCCGTACCCGGGAGCTGGCCCCTCCCGTCGCGGGCGAGCCGGGGCGCGCTGCGCCGGGAGCTGGCGGCGGTACCGGACAGGGGAGTCGTCCTGCTCGACGGGCTGGTGGCGTGCGGGGTCCCGGACGTGATCGTCGCGGAGTCCACCCGGCTGCGGCTGGTCGTCCTCGTGCACCTCCCGCTGGGCGACGAGCGCGGCGCCGCGCCCGAGCTCGACGCGCGGGAGCGGGAGACCCTGCACGCCGCGGCCGCCGTCGTCGCGACGAGTGCATGGACGGCGCGGCGGCTGGTGGAGCACCACGGGCTCCCGGCGGAGCGGGTGCACGTCGTCGTCCCCGGCGCCGACCCGGCTCCGCTCGCGCCCGGCACGGACGGCGTGACCGGGTTGCTGTGCGTCGGCTCGCTGACCGCGACGAAGGGCCAGGACCTGCTGGTCGAGGCCCTGGGGGAGGTCGCGCACCTGGGCTGGAGCTGCACCGTCGTCGGGCCGCTCCTCCGCGACCCGGCCTACGTCACCTCCGTACGGGAGGCGATCACCGCCCATGGCCTGCACGGGCGGGTCGAGCTGACCGGCCCGCGGACGGGTGACGAGCTCGCCGCGGCCTTCGCGGCCGCGGACCTGCTGGTCATGCCCTCGCGCGCCGAGTCCTTCGGGATGGTCGCAGTCGAGGCGCTGGCGCGCGGGATCCCGGTGCTCGCCACGGCGCTCGACGGCATCCGGGAGGCCGTCGGCCGCACCTCCTCCGGTGCGGTTCCGGGCCTGCTGGTCCCGCACGAGCACCTGGCCGACGGCCTGCGCCGCTGGCTCTGCGACGACGACCTCCGGGACGGCCTGCGCGCCGCGGCCCGGGAACGCAGGCCGACCGTTCCCACGTGGGACTCGACGGTCCGGCTGCTCGAGGGGGTGCTGTGATGCTGATGCGCCTGCGGCGCGCGGACGACGTCGTCCCGGCCCCGTCCACCGCGCACGACCCCCGCGCCTCCTCCCGGTTCCGGCCCCGGCTCCGGACCGTCGTCGCGGTCGCGATCCTCGGCATCCTCGGGTGGAGCTCGGCACCGACGCGTTCCTCGACGGCCTGCGCGCCGTCGACCCCTTGTCGGTGGTCGCGGCCCTCGCCATCGGGCTGGTGACCACCGTGGCCAGCGCATGCCGGTGGCGCCTCGTCGCCCGCAGGCTCGGCCTGCCGCTGTCGCTCCGTACCGCCGTCGCCGACTGCTACCAGGCACTGATCCTGAACACGGTGCTGCCCGCGGGCGTCCTCGGTGACGTCAACCGCGCGGTGACCCACGGCCGGGAGAGCGGCGACGTCGGCGCCGGGGTCCGGGCCGTGGTGCTGGAGCGGGTCGCGGGCCAGGTCGTGCTGTTCCTCGTGGGGGCGGCGGTGCTGCTCACGCAGCCGGCGGTGCTCTCGCCCCTGGCCGGCGGCCTCGTGCCCGCCCTCGTCGTCGCGGCCCCGCTGCTGCTCACCGGCGGGCTGTGGGTGCGCCGCGCCCGCCGCGCGGCGCGGCTCCGGACGGCTCTGCGCGAGTTCCGGACGGGGGCCCGCCGCGGCCTGCTGGCCCGCGACGCCTGGCCCGGGGTCGCCCTGCTGTCGCTGGTCGCGCTGGCCGGGTACGTCGCGCTGTTCCTGGTCTCCGCCCGCGCGGTGGGCTCGACGGCGCCGACGCTGCAGCTGCTCCCGCTGGTGGTCCTGGCGCTGTTCGTCATGGGCCTGCCGCTCAACGTCGGTGGGTGGGGACCGCGGGAGGCGGTCGCGGCGCTCACGTTCGGGGCGGTCGGTCTGGGGGCGGAACAGGGAGTCGGGGCAGCGGTCGTGTACGGGGTACTGACCCTGATCGGGACGCTGCCGGGTGCCGCGGTGCTGATCGCGCGCAGGGCACGGTCGCGGCCTGGCGTCGCAGGAGGCGAGGCCCGCGTCGCGGAGGGCGAGTCCGGTGTCGCGGGCGCCGCGGACTCGCGACAGCCGGCCACAGCGATCGGCATTCCGGCCATGCGGGCGCCGCTGCCCGTCGAGACGGCGACGTCGGCCACTCGTCCGGGCGGGAGTCGGTCCCGCGGCCGTGCGCACACGGGCCGGACCGAACAGGTCTAGCCGAGCAGCCGACTACGCACCCCAGCGCTTCTCGTCGATCCCCAGCGCCCGCATCTTCCGGTACAGCGTCGACCGCGCGATCCCCAGCCTCTCCGCCGCGACGAGCTTGTTCCCCGCCGCGTCCGTCAGCGCCTCCAGGATGGTCTCCCGCTCGGCCCGCTTCAGTGACGGCATCGCGCGCCGCGGCGCGGTCTGCCGGTACTCCGGCGGCAGGTGCGTCAGCGCGACGTCCGATCCCATGGCACGCAGCAGCGCGGCGCTCAGGACGGCGTCGAGCTCGCGGACGTTGCCCGGCCAGCCCAGCGCCATCAACGCCTGCAGCGTCGCGGCCTGCAGCCGTGGCAGCGGCCCGGGCCCGGTGCGCCCGCGGATCAGGACCGGCGCGATGTCCGCGAGGTCCTCCGGCCGGTTCCGCAGCGGCGGCAGGGCGACCCGGGCCGGGAAGCGGTCCAGCAGCCGGACCGCCGGGGTGTCGCCGACCGGCTGCACGGCCGTCGCGACGATCCGGGCGGGCAGGCCCTGCCGGGCGTCGAGCAGGGCGGCGAGCGCCGCGCATGCGGCGTCGGGCGTGAGATCGAGGTGTCGCAGGACGAGCGTGCCGGGCAGGCCCAGCCGCCGCCCGACCCGGTCCAGCCACCCCGGATCGGCGAGTGCGGCGTCCATGACCGTCGTCGCGTCGGGGTCTCCGACGTGCCGGGCGGCGTGCATCTTGCCGGTGCCCGGCTCGCCGGTGACCAGGACGTCGAGGCCGGACCGGCCTGCGACGGCGAGGTCCTGGCAGGCTCGTTGCCACACGGCGCTCCGCCCGGGCAGCAGATCGTGCGACGCCGAGGTGGGCCGCGCCGGCCGCCGGTGCGGCGATCCCGCGGACTGCCGGCGCATCTCGATCAGCACCCCCGCGGCCGAGGCCCCGTCCTCCCCGACGGTCCGCCCCCGCGCGTGGACCACGACGTCGCGGCCGAGCCGGACCTCGCCGGCGCAGTCCCCGCGGCCGGTCATCACCGTCGACGCCCAGTCCCAGAGCAGCGCGTGGTCCTCCGGGTCCAGCAGCTTCGCCGCCGAGGTGTTGGTGATGATGAAGTCCTGGTTCAACGACACCACCGCCGCCGACGACCGCCGCGAGACCTGCAGGAACTCCTCCAGCAGCATCCGCTCGCGCAGCGACGACTCGGCGTACATCCGGGACTCGATCTCCCGCGACGCGGCGAGCATCAGCGGCTTCATCAGCGCGCTCGTGTCGTCGTAGCGGCAGCAGACGTCCAGCACCCCGACCACCCGCCGGTTGACCGGGTGCCGCAACGGCGCGCCCACGCAGGTGAAGTCCTGCAGGTTGTCCCGGTAGTGCTCGGCCCCGGCGATCATCACCGGCCCGGCGGACTCGAGGACGCTGCCGATCCCGTTCGTCCCGATGTGCTCCTCGCCGAAGCAGGACCCGGGGACGGCGAGCACCCTGTCCAGGTGCCGCGCGACCGTCCGGCCGTCCGTGCGCCGGTCCAGGATGCGGGCGTCCGCGTCCGCGAGGATGACGGCGGTGCCGCCGCTGAGGTGGTCCGCGAGCCAGTCCAGGACGGGGTTCGCCGCGGCGGTGAGCAGCCTGTTCGCGCCCCCGAGGACCGGCTCGTAGGGCACGTCGGCGCCGCTCGGCGCCACGCCCAGCATGCGGGAGCGCCGCCAGGAGGAGACGATCTCGGGCCGCAGCGTCGGATCGGTGCGGCCGTCCTCGGACAGGAAGGTCTCACGCGCGTTCCGCAGCGCGCCCTCGCGTTCGCCGACCGTCATCCGGTACCACCCCCGCGTCGCTGCGAGCCCCGAGGACCGAGTGAATCACCGTGACCGGTGTCTCACTGTCCCAGAACGCTACAGACCTGACGTCGTTCGTGTGGTGTTGCGTTGTCGGACAGTTTCCGCTGGTCCCCGCACCCATCCTTCCGCCCATGGCGAGCACCGGGTCCGACGAGCTGCGGACGATCTATCAGAGCTGGGCCGACCGCATGGCGGCCGCGCCCGACATGGACGTGGCCACCCTCCGGGATCTCTTCGAGGAGTGGCACCGGCCGACGGCCGAGCCGACCGGGGTGACGTACGAGGAGGTCGACGCCGGCGGCGTCCCCGCCCTCTGGTGCATCCCGCTGGAGGCGGCCGCCGACCGGGTGCTGCTGTTCACCCACGGCGGCGGCTTCGTCGTCGGCTCGATCGCGACGCACCGCAAGCTGGCCGGGCACCTGGCGAAGGCCGTCGGCGCCCGCGCCCTGGTGCTCGACTACCGGCTGGCCCCGGAGCACCCCTTCCCGGCCCAGCTGGAGGACGCCGTCACGGCCTACCGCTGGCTGCTGGGCCAGGGCATCGAGCCCGGCCACATCGTGACGACCGGCGACTCGGCCGGCGGCAACCTCGCGATCAGCACCGTCCTCAAGCTCCGCGACGACGGCGACCCGCTCCCGGCCGCGATCCTGCCGATGTCCCCTTGGCTGGACATGGAGCACCTCGGCAAGACCCTGGAGAGCAACGCCCACACCGATGCCCTGGTCAGCCGGCCGATCCTCGAGGGCATGGCGGGCATGTTCCTGGGCGAGAGCGGCGACCCGACCCATCCGCACGCCAACCCGCTCTACGCGGACCCGACCGGGCTGCCGCCCATGTACGCCTGCGCGGGCGGCCACGAGACCCTGCAGGACAACGCCGAGCGCTTCCACGAGAAGGCCCGCACCGCCGGGGTGGACGCGACGCTCGAGATCGTCCCCGAGATGCAGCACGTCTACACGTTCTCCGCGGGCCGCGCGCCCGAGGCCGACGCGACGATCGCCGCGATGGCGGCCTGGGTCCGCCCGCGTCTCGGCCTTTCCTGACCCCGTCACCTCCAGAGAGGACACCGATGTCCACAGCTGTGCAGACCGACCTCGACGTCGTCGTGATCGGCGCCGGGTTCGCCGGCCTGGCCATGCTCCACCGCGTCCGCGAGTCCGGGTTCGACGCGCGCGTCTACGAGGCCGGTGACGGCGTCGGCGGCACCTGGTACTGGAACCGCTACCCCGGCGCCCGCACGGACAGCGAGTGCTACTACTACTGCCTCTCCTTCAGCAAGGAGCTGGTCGAGGAGTGGAGCTGGTCCGAGCGCTACCCCGGACAGCCGGAGATGCTGCGCTACCTGGACTTCGTCGCGGACAAGTTCGACCTCCGCAAGGACATCCGCTTCGGCACCCGGGTCACCTCGGCGACGTTCGACGAGTCCTCGAACACCTGGGAGGTGGCCACCGACACCGGTGAGCGGGTCCGCTCGCGGTTCGTGATCACCGGCCTGGGCCTGCTCACCGCCCCGCACATCCCGGACTTCCGGGGGCTGGACTCCTTCGCCGGCGACACCTACCTGACGTGCCGGTGGCCCGCCGAGGGCGTCGATCTCACCGGCAAGCGGGTCGGGATCATCGGGACCGGTGCCACCGGCGTGCAGGCGATCCCGATCATCGCGGAGCAGGCCGCGCAGCTCACGGTCTTCCAGCGCACACCGAACTACGTGGTCCCGGCGCAGAACCGGCCGATGGAGCCGGACGAGATCGCGGACCTCAAGGCCCGGCACTACGAGATCCTCGCCAAGGCCCGCAACCACTCCTTCGCCATGCCCTTCGACCCGGGCCACGGCCCGACCGCGGAGTTCAGCGAGGAGGAGCGGCAGCGGATCTACGAGGAGGGCTGGGCCTCGGGCGGCTTCCGGTTCCTCTTCGAGACCTTCGACGACATCATCCTCGACGAGGCGGCCAACGAGTCCGCAGCGGAGTTCATCCGCTCCAAGATCCGGGGGATCGTGCACGACCCGGAGACCGCCGAGCTGCTCTCGCCGCGGGGCTACCCGTACGCGGGCAAGCGGCCTCCGGCCGGGCACGACTACTACGAGGCCTACAACCGGGACACGGTGTCGCTCGTGGACATCAGCAAGGCACCGATCCAGGAGATCACCCCGACCGGGCTGCGCACCGCGGACGCCACCTACGAGTTCGACGTGCTCATCCTGGCCACCGGCTTCGACGCGGTCACCGGGGCGCTGACCAGCATCGACATCCGTGGCCGGGACGGGCTCACGCTCAAGGAGAAGTGGGCGGACGGCCCGTCGACCTACCTCGGACTCACGGTCCACGACTTCCCCAACCTGTTCACGATCAGCGGCCCGGGCAGCCCGTTCGCCAACATCCCGGTCTGCATCGAGAAGAACGTCGAGTGGATCGGCAACGCCCTCGATCACGCCCGCAAGAGCGGGGTCGAGGTCGTCGAGGCGACCGCCGAGGCCGAGGCGGACTGGGACCGGCAGGTGCAGGAGGTCGTCAGCGGGACCTTGCTGACCCAGGGGGCGAAGGTCCACTCCTGGTTCACCGGCGCGAACATCCCGGGGAAGAAGCCGGTGGTGAACGTGTGGTTCGGCGGGGCGAACAACTACTTCGCCGCCTGCGACGCGGTCGCGGAGCGGGGGTACGAGGGGCTGACGCTCACGCGCTGACCGGAGAGGCCGCACAGGGGCCGTTCCACCGTGGACACGACACGGGGGACGGCCCCTGGGCCGTCCGGTACGTCCGGTGTGGATTCGCCCTGCGCGGAAATCGTTTGTTGATGAGCGCGCACTCATCTAGCGTCCCGTCGCGTGACGGCGGCAACCGGGAGGCAGCGCGCGGGCCGGACGGCGCCGGAGGAGCGGCGCGCGAGCACGCTGCGCGCGATCGACGGATCGACCGGTCCCTCCCGCTCCGGGAGCGGCTCGAGGCCGCGGTGGAGATCCTCGCCGCCCGGTTGCGCGGCGTGATGGGGCTGCTCCACGCGATGGGCATCCACGGCCCGCCCCCGGAGGACGAGCACCACCCCGGGTGCGGGCGCCCGTCGCCGGCCGCGCTCAACGACCGGTTCCGCGCCGCCGTCGTCGACCTCGTGGGACCGGACACCCCCGAACCCAGTCACCGCCCCGACGACACCGCGACCGAGGTCCACCCATGCTGATCCGCCTGCTGCGGGAGTACCTGCGGCCCTACTCCCGAGCGTTGCTGGCGGTCGTCGCCCTGCAGCTGGTGGGGACGATGGCCGCGCTCTACCTGCCCAGCCTCAACGCCGACATCATCGACCAGGGCATCGCCAAGGGGGACACCGGTTACATCCTGAGCACCGGCGGCTGGATGCTGCTGGTGACGCTCGTGCAGATCCTCTGCTCGATCGTCGCCGTCTACTTCGGCTCCCGGACGGGCATGGGCTTCGGCCGGGACGTCCGGGCCGCGGTGTTCCACCGGGTCGGCGAGTTCTCCGCGCGTGAGGTCAACCGGTTCGGCGCGCCGTCGCTGATCACCCGCACCACGAACGACGTCCAGCAGGTCCAGATGCTCGTGCTGATGTCCGCCACGATGCTCGTCGCCGCGCCGATCATGTGCGTCGGCGGCGTGATCATGGCGCTGCAGGAGGACATCGGGCTGTCCTGGCTGGTGGCGGTGAGCGTGCCGGTGCTGGCGATCGCGATCGGCCTGGTGATCGCACGGATGGTCCCGAAGTTCCGGCTCATGCAGGTCCGGATCGACGCGGTGAACCGGATCCTGCGCGAGCAGATCACCGGGATCCGGGTGGTCCGCGCCTTCGTCCGGGAGCCCGTCGAGACCGCGCGCTTCGGCGTCGCGAACACCGAGGTCACCGAGGTCGCGACGGCCGCCGGGCGGCTGCAGGCGCTGATCTTCCCGATCGTCATGCTCGTGCTCAATGCGTCCAGTGTGGCCGTGCTGTGGTTCGGCGCGGCGCGCATCGAGGCGGGCCAGATGCAGATCGGGGCCCTCACCGCGTTCCTGGCCTACCTGCTGCAGATCCTGATGGCGGTCATGATGGCGACCTTCATGGCGATCATGATCCCGCGCGCCGCGGTCTGCGCGGAGCGGATCGCCGAGGTCCTGGACACCGAGTCGTCCGTGTCGCCGCCGTCCGCCCCCGTCACGCCACGCAGCCGGGAGGGCCGGCTCGTCTTCGACCACGCCACCTTCCGGTACCCCGGCGCGGCCGCACCCGTCCTGCGCGACGTCAGCCTCACGGCACTGCCCGGGCAGACCACGGCGATCATCGGCAGCACCGGAGCGGGCAAGACCACGCTGGTCTCGATGGTGCCCCGGCTGTTCGACGCCACCGGCGGCTCCGTCTCCGTCGACGGCGTCGACGTCCGGGAGCTCGAACCCGAGGAGCTCTGGCGGCGGATCGGCCTCGTCCCGCAGCGGCCCTACCTGTTCTCCGGGACCGTCGCGAGCAACCTGCGCTACGGCAACCCGGACGCGACCGACGACGAGCTGTGGGCCGCGCTGCGGATCGCCCAGGGCGAGGAGTTCGTGCGCGCCAGGGAGCAAGGCCTCGACTCGCCGATCTCCCAGGGCGGCACGAACGTCTCGGGCGGTCAGCGGCAGCGCCTGGCCATCGCTCGGGCCCTGGTCCGCGACCCCGAGATCTACCTGTTCGACGACTCGTTCTCCGCGCTCGACCTGACCACGGACGCCCGGCTCCGGGCGGCGCTGCGGCCGGTCACCGCGGACGCGACGGTGGTGATCGTCGCCCAGCGGGTGTCGACCATCCGGGACGCGGACCAGATCGTCGTGCTCGACGACGGGGCGGTCGTCGGCATCGGGCGGCACGAGCAGCTGCTCGAGACCTGCCCGACCTACGTCGAGATCGTCGAGTCCCAGCTCGGTGCGGAGGCCGCCGCGTGAGCACCGCCACCGGAAAGCCCCGGCAGGACGCGGACACCGTCCAGGCCGCCCGCGGCATGGCGAACGCCCGCCGCGGCGGGGGACCGCCGTGGGCCGGCGCCGGGCAGCCGGCGGAGAAGGCGTCGACCTTCGGTCCCTCGGCGAAGCGGCTCGCCGGCCGGCTCGCGCCGGAGCGGCTCGGCGTGCTCCTCGTGATCGTCCTCGGCGTCGTCAGCGTGGCGCTCAACGTGGTCGGCCCGAAGATCCTCGGCCGGGCGACGGACCTGATCTTCGCCGGCGTCATCGGCCGGCAGCTCCCGGCCGGGCTCACCGCGGAGCAGGCCGCCGCCGGGGCGCGGGCATCCGGCAACGAGACCGTCGCCAACGTGATCGAGGCGCAGCACGTGGTCCCGGGGGTGGGGATCGACTTCCGCGCCCTCGGCCTGGTGCTGCTCGGCGTGATGGCGATCTACCTCGGCGCCGCGGTGTTCGGCTACCTGCAGGGCTACCTGCTCAACGGCATCGTGCAGCGGACGATCTTCACGATGCGCCGGGACGTCGAGGACAAGATCAACCGGCTGCCGCTGCGCTACTTCGACGGCCAGCAGCGCGGCGAGGTGCTCAGCCGCGTCACCAACGACATCGACAACGTCTCACAGAGCCTGCAGCAGACGATGAGCCAGCTGCTCACGTCCGTGCTCACGGTCGTCGGCGTGCTGGCGATGATGTTCGTGGTCTCGCCGTTGCTGTCGCTGATCGCCCTGATCACGATCCCGGTGTCGGTGGGGCTGACCCGGGCCATCGCGAAGCGCTCGCAGAAGCAGTTCGTGGCGCAGTGGCGCAACACCGGCGCGCTGAACGGGCACATCGAGGAGGCCTTCACCGGGCACGAGCTGGTGCGGGTGTTCGGCCGGCGCTCGGAGGTGGAGCAGAGCTTCACGGAGAAGAACGAGAAGCTGTTCGAGGCGAGCTTCCGCGCCCAGTTCATCTCCGGGACGATCATGCCGTCGATGATGTTCATCGGGAACCTGAACTACGTGCTGGTCGCGGTGATCGGCGGGCTGCGGGTGGCGTCGGGCTCGATGAGCCTGGGCGACGTCCAGGCGTTCATCCAGTACTCGCGCCAGTTCACCCAGCCGCTGACCCAGGCGGCGTCGATGGCGAACCTGCTGCAGTCCGGCGTCGCGTCCGCGGAGCGGGTGTTCGAGCTGCTGGACGCCGAGGAGCAGCGCCCGGATCCGGCCGCACCGCAGGTGCGGACCGAGCGCCGCGGGCGGGTGGCGTTCGAGCACGTCTCGTTCCGGTACCTGCCGGACACCTCGCTGATCGACGACCTGTCGCTCGTCGCGGAGCCGGGCCAGACCGTCGCCATCGTCGGCCCGACGGGGGCCGGCAAGACCACCCTGGTCAACCTGATCCTGCGGTTCTACGAGCTGGACTCCGGCCGGATCACCCTCGACGGCGTGGACATCGCGGCCATGACCCGGCGGGACCTGCGCTCCGGCATCGGGATGGTCCTGCAGGACACCTGGCTCTTCGGCGGCACCATCCGGGACAACATCGCCTACGGCAACCCGGACGCCACCGAGGAGCAGCTCCTCGCCGCGGCGAAGGCGACGTACGTGGACCGGTTCGTCCGCAGCCTCCCGGACGGCTACGACACCGTGATCGACGAGGAGGGCAGCAACGTCAGCGCGGGGGAGAAGCAGCTGATCACGATCGCGCGGGCGTTCCTCGCCGATCCGTCGCTGCTGATCCTCGACGAGGCCACCAGCTCCGTCGACACCCGCACCGAGGTGCTGGTGCAGCGGGCGATGGCCGCCCTGCGCACGGACCGCACCAGCTTCGTGATCGCCCACCGGCTCTCCACGATCCGGGACGCGGACCTGATCCTGGTCATGGAGTCCGGGCGGATCGTGGAGCAGGGCACGCACGAGGAGCTGCTGGCCGCGCGGGGGGCGTACCACGCCCTGTACGACGCCCAGTTCGCCGGAGCGGTCGCGGACCCGGAGTAGCTCCTGGTGCCTTCACGAACGGCGCTTCCGCTCACCAGGTCTGAGCGAGAGCGCCGCTCGTGCGTCGATGGCGGGGTCAGCGGTCGAGGAGGGCCAGGGTGGCCTCCGGGGTGAGCGGGTGGAACGGGCCGCCCCGGACGTCCCGGTAGGCCCGCTCCAGGGGCGACGTGCGGAAGAAGGCCGCCCCGCCGACGGCCTCCAGCGCGATGTCGACGACGGCCCTGGCCTCGAGCACGGCGTGCCGCTTGGCCGTCATGACGGTGGCCAGTGCGGTGTCGTCGGCCGCGGGATCCGGGCCGATCTCGTCCACCGAGGCGTGCAGGGCCCACCAGGCGACGCGCAACCGGGCGCGCATCTCGCCCAGCTGGCGAGAGCCGCCGGCCCCGCGGCCCGCCAGCACCCGGGCCGCCTCGGCGCAGGCCCCGTCGGCCACCCCGAGGTAGACGGCGCCGCAGAGCGGCGCGAAGTGGATCGCCGCGACGAGCAGCGGTCCCGCCAGCACCCCGTAAGGCCGCCGGCCGACGACCTTCTCGGCGGGCACGAACACGTCGTCGAACACGAGGCTGTGGCTCGCCGTCCCTCGCATGCCGAGGGTGTCCCAGGTCTCGACGAGCGTGACCCCCGGCGCGGACAGCGGCACCCCGGCGTGCAGCACGACGGCGTCGGGGCCGGGCTCGCCGAGCGTCGCCGACGTCGAGAGGACGCCCGCGACCGGGGACTGGGTGCAGAACTCCTTCCGGCCGCGGAACCGGAACCCGCCCTCCACCTCGGTCGCCACGGTCGTCGGGCAGACCCAGTCCGAGCCGCCGCTCGTCGCCATCACCAGGCCTTCCCCGGCCACCTTGCGCAGTACCCCCTCGGCGTCCGGCGCGCCACGTCGTCGGCGCCAGCACTGCACGAACGTGAGGTAGAGGTGCATGGTCGAGGCCAGGGCGGCGGAGCCGGACCAGCGCGCGAGCTCCCGCTGGGCGAGCACCACCTCCCGCATCCCGGCGCCGAGCCCGCCGAGCTCGACCGGGACCGGCAGGCGAAGGTACCCGTGTTCCCCCATCGCGGCGTAGGCCTCGGTGACGAACGTGCCGTCCCGGTCGTGCGCGGCCTCGTGGGGCGCGGCGGCCCGGCCGACGGTCGTGGCGAGGGCGACGGCCTCGTCGGCCGTGATCCCGCCGGTGGACGTGGTCATCTCCGGTGTGAGCGTCATGCCGTCGACGCTAGGAATGACCCTGTTCGCCGGATAGTTCTGCTTCTGAACCAGGAGCACCATCGTCCGGATGGCGCGCTACGGGCAGTACTGTCCGATCACCCGCTCCCTCGAGGTGCTGGGGGACCGCTGGACCCTGCTGATCATCCGTGACCTGCTGGTCGGGGTCACCCGGTTCAACGAGCTCGCTCGCGGCCTGCCCCGGCTCTCCCGCGGGCTGCTGTCCAAGCGGCTGGACCAGCTCGAACGGGACGGGCTGGTGGTGCACCGGGACGGCGAGTACGTCCCGACCGAGGCCTGCGAGGGGCTCCGTCCGGTGGTGTTCGGGCTGGCCGAGTGGGGCGCGCAGTGGGCGTTCGGCGAGCCGCGCGCCGACGAGCTCGACTCGACGGTCCTGATGTGGTGGATGCGGGGCGGGATCGACGCCGCCGCGTTCGGCCGGCCCCGGGTCGTGATCAACGTGCTCGTGCCGGACGGGCAGCGGGTGCGCTACTGGCTCGTCACCGAGCACCACGACGTCTCGCTGTGCTTCACCGATCCCGGGTTCGACGTGGACGTCGTGATCGAGTCCTCGCTGTCGGTGCTCTACCAGGTGTGGGAGGGGCGCGTGCCGCTCGCCGCGGCGCGGCGGGACGGGCGGGTCCGGGTGAGTGGCGATCGCGCGCTGGTGCGGGCCCTGCCCTCGGCCCTGCGGTTCAGCCCGGTCGCGCCCTACGTCCGCCGCGCCGACCGGGCTCGGCGGACAGTCGGGACACCCGTGTCCTGACCGGCGCCCCCCGGCTGCGGCCGTGGCCCGACGGTGTGACGATGCGTCGCACCCGCGATCCGGGTCAGGCGCCGACGGAAGAGGGACCACACATGGCAGAGGCGGGAACCGCGCTCAGCTCCGGGCTGAAGAACCGGCACGTCACCATGATCAGTATCGCGGGGGTGATCGGGGCAGGGCTGTTCGTCGGCTCCGGCACCGCGATCGCCTCGGCGGGGCCGGGCGTGATCATCGCCTACGCGTTCGCGGGGCTGCTCGTGATCCTGGTGATGCGGATGCTGGGCGAGATGGCGGCGGCGACGCCGGACTCGGGCTCGTTCTCCACGTACGCGGACCGGGCCATCGGCCCGTGGGCCGGGTTCAGCGTCGGCTGGTTGTACTGGTGGTTCTGGGTGCTGGTGATCCCCGTCGAGGCGACGGCGGCCGCGACGATCCTGAACTCCTGGGTCACCTCGGTCCCGCAATGGACCTGGGCGTTGATCATCACGGTCCTGCTCACGGTGACCAACCTGTTCAGCGTCGCGAACTACGGCGAGTTCGAGTTCTGGTTCGCGCTGCTCAAGGTGGTCGCGATCGTCGCGTTCATCGTGATCGGCGTGCTGGCGGTGCTCGGCGTCCTGCCCGGCAGCGACGTCAGCGGGGTCTCCCGGCTCTACGACCAGGGCGGCTTCCTGCCCCACGGCTTCGGCGCCGTGATCGCCGCCGTGCTCGTCACGATGTTCAGCTTCATGGGCACCGAGATCGTGACGATCGCGGCGGCCGAGTCCGAGAACCCCGCGGAGAAGATCGGCAAGGCGACCCGCTCGGTGATCTGGCGGATCTCGGTGTTCTACCTGGCGTCGATCCTGCTCGTCGTCGCGCTGGTGCCGTGGAACAGCCCGGGGCTCGCCGAGAACGGCTCCTACCAGTCCGCGCTCGACGCCATCGGCATCCCCGGGGCGAAGGCGATCGTGGACATCGTGGTGCTGGTCGCGGTCGCGAGCTGCCTCAACTCGGCGCTCTACACGGCGTCGCGGATGATCTACTCGCTCGGTCGCCGCGGCCAGGCGCCGGCCGCCGTCATGCACACCACCCGGGAAGGGGTGCCGCGGATCGCGGTGCTCGCGTCGACGATCGTCGGGTTCCTCGCGGTGATCGCGAACTACGTCTTCCCGGAGGCGGTGTTCACGACGCTGCTCGCGACGTCCGGCGCGGTCGCCCTGCTCGTCTACCTGGTGATCGCGGTGTCGCAGCTGCGGCTGCGGCGCAAGCTCGACGAGGCCGGCAGCGCGATGCCGGTCCGGATGTGGGCCTACCCCGTCCTGACCTGGGCGGTGATCGTCGTGATCCCGTTGATGCTGGTCTACATGGCGCTGCGGCAGGGCTCCCGGTTCGACCTGATGATGACCGCGGTGATCGCCGTGGCGGTGGTAATCGTGGGCGTCGTGGTCACCCGGCGCCAATCCTCGCGGGAAGTGTCCACGTATGCGACAGTCACTACGCGACGCGACGCGCCATAGTCGAGTGATCCGTCGGCCCGTGGGGGTGCCCCCGCCCGCGCCGGCCTGGCGTCCACCCGGACAGCGTGTCCACTCCACAACGACGAGGAGTCACATTCGTGAAGACCAAGGCCGCAGTCGTCTACGAGACCGGCAAGCCGATCGAGATCGAGGAGCTGGAGCTCGACGGCCCCAAGGCCGGAGAGGTGCTCATCCGCTACACCTACGCGGGCCTGTGCCACTCCGACGTGCACATCTCCCACGGCGACATGGAGGCCCGGCTGCCGATGGTGCTGGGCCACGAGGGCGCCGGGATCATCGAGGAGGTCGGCGAGGGAGTCACCCGGGTCAAGGCCGGTGACCACGTCGTCTGCTCGTTCATCCCGAACTGTGGCGTCTGCCGGTGGTGCGCCACCGGTCGGCAGTCCATCTGCGACATGGGCGCCACGATCCTCGAGGGCTACCTGCCCGGCCCGCGCTTCCCGCTCACCGGCCCCAGGGGCGAGTACGGCGCCATGTGCATGCTGGGCACGTTCAGCCAGTACGGCACGATCCACCAGAACTCCGTCGTGAAGGTCGACGACGACCTGCCGCTGGACAAGGCCGTGCTCGTCGGCTGCGGCGTCCCGACCGGCTGGGGCTCGGCGGTCAACGCCGCGGACGTCCAGCCGGGCGAGACCGTGATCGTCTCCGGCGTCGGCGGCATCGGCATCAACGCCGTGCAGGGCGCTCGTTTCGCCGGTGCGAAGAACCTCATCGCCGTCGACCCGCTGCAGAACAAGCGGGAGAAGGCGATGGAGCTCGGCGCCACGCACGCCGTCGCCAGCATCGAGGAGGCCGGTGACCTCGCCCGGGCGATGACCAACGGCAACGGCGCTGACAAGTCCATCGTCACCGCCGGCATCGTCGACGAGCCCATCGTGACGGGCGCGTTCAACGCGACCGGCAAGGGCGGCACGGTCGTCCTGACCGGCCTGAACCGGCTGGACATCGCCAACGTCCAGCTGCCCGGCTCGATCATGACGCTGTTCCGCAAGACCGTGAAGGGCGCCCTGTTCGGCGACTGCAACCCGACCGTCGACATCCCGAAGATCCTCGGGCTGTACCAGTCCGGTGACCTCAAGCTCGACGAGCTGATCACCAGGACCTACACCCTCGAGCAGGTCAACGAGGGCTACGACGACCTGCTCAACGGCAAGAACATCCGCGGCGTGATGGTGCACGAGCACTAGGCACCGCTCACCTCGCACCGCCTCGGCCGGACCGGACGCCTCTGCGTCCGGTCCGGCCGTGTCCGTGTCGGGGAGCCGCGGTCACCAGGTCACGGGCAGGGTCTCCATGCCGTAGATGGCGTGGAACGACCGGAAGCGCGCCTCGTCGGCCACCGCGAGGCCCGGGAACCGTCGCAGCAGCGCCGGGAACGCGACCTGCATCTCCATCCGCGCCAGCGGGGCGCCGAGGCAGTGGTGGACGCCGTGGCCGAACGCGAGATGCCCGATCGCGCCGCGCCTGACGTCGAGCCGGTCCGGATCCTCGACCAGCGCCGCGTCCCGGTTCCCGGCGGGCAGCGCGCACAGCACCGTCTCCCCCGCGGGGAGGGTGTGGCCGGCGATCTCGACCTCGGTGGTCGTGGTCTTGGTGGTCCCCGAGTGGACGATGGACAGCCAGCGCAGCAGCTCCTCGACGGCCGGGCCGACCGCGGCCGGGTCGTCCCGCACGAGGGCCAGCTGATCCGGGTGGCGGAGCAGCGCGAGCGTGCCGAGACCGAGCATGTTCGACGTCGTCTCGTGCCCGGCGATCAGCAGCAGCCCGGCGATCCCGATCAGCTCGTCGGTGGTCAGCTCGTCGCCGTGCTCGCGGACCAGCATCCCCAGCAACGCGTCGTCCGGGTCGGCCCGGACCCGCGCGACGAGCTCGGCCATGTAGTCCCGGGACTCGCGCTGGACCGTCATCCGCTCCTCCGTCGGGAGGGAGATGTCGAGCAGCCGGCTCGTGCGGCGCTGGAATCCCTCGCGGTCGGAGTAGGGGACGCCGAGAAGCTCGCAGATGACCAGCGACGGCACCGGTAGCGCGAAGTCCGCGACCAGGTCCGCCGGCGGCCCCGTGCGCTCCATGGCGTCGAGGTGCTCGTCGACGATCTCCTGGATCCGGGGCTCGAGCCGGCGCATCCGGCGGAGCGTGAACTCCCGCGAGAGCAGCTTCCGCAGCCGGGTGTGCTCCGGCGGGTCGAACGCGAGCAGGTTGCCGGCCCGCAGCCGGGCGATCTCCTCGTCGGTCAGCTCTGGTCCGCCGGGCGGACGGAACATCAGGCGCCGGGCATTGCTGAACCGCCCGGCGTCGCCGAGGACCTCGCGGATGTCCGCGTAGCGGGTCACCATCCAGGCGGGCCCGAACGGCGTCTCGATGTGGCGCAGGCCCTCGCCGTCGCGCACCTCGCCCAGCTCCGGTGCGGGATCGAACTCGTCGCGCCGCATGTGGATCGGTAGTACGGCCGTCTCGGCCATGTGCCCTCCCTGCGTCGGATGCGCCTACCCACAGTCAACCCACAAGTCGACGGCGGGGGCTGTGCCGAGCCTGAGAGGGCGCTGAAAGGTCAGCCGACGACCTCCTCGGCCCCGAGGTGCCGCAGCAGGTTGGCGGTGAACCGGTCCCCGGTGCGCTGCAGCGTCGCGTTCATGACGGCCTGCACCGCCGGGGTGAGGAGCCGGGACAGCGGCAGCTCGACGTGCAGCGTCAGGCTGATCCCCAGGCGCGTCCCGCCCGGCGCGTCGGCAAGGGAGTACCAGCCCTCGGCGCCGGTGAACTCGGAGACGCCGGGCGGCGGCTCGTGCGTGTAGTCGATCCGCCGTCCCTCGTCGAACCGCATCCGCTCGGTGAACGTCGGCGTGATGCCGACGCCGAGCACGGCGAGGCGCATCATGTGCCAGCGCCAGATGTCGCCGTCGGCGTCGATGCTCCGCAGCAGCGGGGTCAGCTTCGGCAGGAGCACCGGATCGGTGAGCACCGCCCAGATCTTGCTGCGGTCGGCCGCCACGACGGCCTCGGACTCGTTGGTCGTCGAGAATCGGGTCACCGGGACCATGTTCCCGGTTTCGGTGGATCCCGCACATCCCTAGGGTTGTCCCGTGATCGCCGACGCCGCCGGATCCCCCACCGCCGGCTCACCGGTCGTCGCCGCGGAGGACCCGGCCCGGCTCGAGGACACCACCGCACCCCGCCGTCGTCGCGGCTGGTTCGGCGCACGGCGCGGCCGCAGCGGGGCGGACGAGGCGATGGCGGTCCTCGCCGTCGGCGGCAGGGTCGCCGAGGACCTGCGCGACGGGCTCCGCGGGGACCGCGCGGTGTCCGCGGCGCGGCGGCTGCGTGGCCTGCTGGAGGCGGACGCCGTGGGCCTCGCCGATCTCCGGGACCCGCCGGTCTGGTCCGGACGCCCGGCCGAGGACGCCGCCGAGCTCGTCGCGCACGTCCGCCGCGACGGGCACCGGGCAGGCCGGGCAGGGCGCGTCCTCGCGCTCCCACTGCAGGTCAGGGACGAGCTGGCCGGCGTGCTCGTCGTCGTCGGGGACGTCCGGGCAGCCGCCGCGCGGCAGGCCGCGAGGTGGGTGGGGGAGGCGCTGGTCCGCGGGCGGCTCGAGTCGTCGGCCGGGGCGGCCGAGGCCGCGGAGCTGCGCGCCCTGCGCGCGGAGATCTCCCCACACTTCGTCTACAACGCGCTGACGACGATCGGTGCGTTCGTCGGCTCGGACCCCGACCGGGCGCGAGACCTCATCGGGGACTTCGCGGAGTACACCCGGCACAATCTCGCACGGCGCGGTGAGTACACGACCGTCGCCGGGGAGTTCCTCGCGATCGAGGCCTACCTCGCGCTGGCCCGGGCCGTGCTCGGGGACCGGCTGCGGGTGCAGGTGCGGATCGCGCCGGAGGTGTTGCCGGTGGCCGTGCCGTTCCTGGCGCTGCAGCCGCTGGTGGAGAACGCGGTGCAGCACGGCGTCGAACGGGTCGAGGGCGGAGGATCGGTGCAGGTCAGCGGCGAGGCCCAGGGCACGGACTGCGTGATCGCCGTCGAGGACGACGGGCCGGGGATGGATCCCGAGCTCGCCCGCGCGGTGCTGGCCGGCGTCGGGTCGGGCTCGGGCCTGGCGCTGGCGAACGTGGACCGGCGGCTGCGCGCGGTCTACGGGCCGCAGTACGGCCTGGTCATCGAGACGGCCGAGGGAGCCGGGACCCGGATCGTCGTGCGGGTGCCGCGGTTCCAGCCGGGGGTCGTCGCGTCATGAGCGCCGACGTGTTCCGTCCCGCGGAGGCGCCGTCGAACACCGCCGACGTGTTCCGTCCCGCGGAGGCGCCGTCGAACACCGCCGACGTGTTCCGTCCCGCGGAGGCGCCGTCGAACACCGCCGATGTGCTCCTCCCCGCGGAGGCGCCGTGAACCCCGCTGCCGTGAGGTTGCGCGTGCTGGCCGTCGACGACGTCGCCCCCGCCCTCGACGAGCTGTGCCGGCTGCTGGCCGCGGCCCCGTGCGTCCGCGAGGTCCTCCGGGCGGGGGACGCGGTGTCCGCGCTGCGGATCCTGCAGGGTACGGAGCGGCTGGACGCGGTGTTCCTGGACATCTCGATGCCGGGCATGGACGGCCTCGAGTTGGCCTCGCTGCTGGCGCGGATGACTGATCCGCCCGAGATCGTCTTCGTCACGGCGTTCGAGGAGCACGCCGTGTCCGCGTACGGCGTCGGCGCGCTGGACTACCTGCTCAAACCCGTCTCGGCCGAGCGCCTGGACGCGGCGCTGGGCCGGGTGCGCCGGGTCGCGGCCCCCGCCGCCGGGGGCGCGGAGCCCGAGACGCCCGCCCTCGACGAGCTGGCGGCCGTGCCCGTCGAGCTCGCCGGGCGGACCCGCTGGGTGCGCCGGGACGACGTCCGGTTCGCCGAGGCCAACGGGGACTACGTGCGGCTGCACACCCGGGACGACGCGCATCTCGTCCGCATCCCGATCTCCCGGCTCGAGGAGCACTGGGGCGGGGTCGGGTACGTGCGGGTGCACCGCGGGTTCCTGCTCGCCGTCCGGGCCGTGCAGGAGTTGCGCAGCGACTCCGGCGGCGGCCTGCTCGCGCACACCGACGCCGGGGACGTCCCGGTGAGCCGCCGGCACGCCCGTCAGCTGCGGGACCTGCTCCTGGAGGCGGCCACCCGCGGCGAGCTCGGCGGGGCGGCCCGGTGAGCCGCCAGCGCCGGGTCACCGTGACGAGCCCGCAGACCGCCGTCGTGCTGACGGCCCGCCGGGGCGGGATCGCGGTGCCGCCGCCGCGGCTCACCGAGTCCGAGCGCGCGCGGGCCGAGCGGATCCGGCGCACGCAGCTCCGCTGGGCCGCCTTCTCCCTGACCGGCGGGGCGGCGCTGCTGGTGGGGCTTCCCGCGCTGCTGCACCTCACTTCGGTGCTGCTCGCGCTCCGTGTCGCGGACGTGCCGGTGGCGTGGCTCGCGGTGGCGGTGCTGCCGTACCCGTTCCTCGCCCTCCTGGCGTGGTGGCAGCTGCGGCGGGCGGAGCAGACCGAACGGTGATCGCCCTCGCCGCCCTCCCTGTCATCCTGGCGACGCTGCTGATCGGGGCCCGTGGGATCGCCACCCTGCGCACCACCTCGGACTTCCTCGTCGCGTCCCGGCGCATCTCGCCCACCCTCAACGCCGCGGCCGTCTCCGGCGAGTACCTGTCCGCGGCGTCGTTCCTCGGGGTCGCGGGGCTCGTCGTCAAGAACGGGGTGGGCGCGCTCTGGTACCCGGTCGGGTTCACCGCGGGGTACCTGCTGATGCTCGTGCTGGTCGCCGCGCCGATGCGCCGGACGGGCGCACTGACCGTCCCGGACTTCGCCGAGGCCCGGCTGGGCTCGCCACGGCTGCGCCGGTTCAGCGCGCTGGTGGTGCTGGTGATCGCCGGGCTCTACCTGGTCCCGCAGTTCACGGCGGCGGGGCAGGTGCTGACGGTCGTGGGCGGCACGCCGTACTGGGTCGGCGTCGTCGTGGCCGGGGCGTCCGTGGCCATCACCCTGGCGCTCGGCGGGATGCGCGCGGCGACGTACGTCCAGGCCTTCCAGTTCGTGCTCAAGCTCGTCCTGTTCATCGTCCCGGCGGTCTGGCTGCTGCTCGCCGTGGGCGCGGACACCCGCCGGGAGGCGCTGCACCCCGCCGAGTACAGCCGGTTCCCGGCGGCCACCGAGGTCCAGTTCCGGCTGGACACCCGGCTCGAGGTCCGCGAGCCGATCACGGTCGTGGCGGACGGCGTCCCGCGCACGCTGGGCCCGGGCGAGCACGTCGCGCCGGAGGACGGGCGCTGGATCTTCCCGGCGGGCGGACGGGTGCCGGAGATCCGCGGGGTGGCGCTGCCGGGCAGCGAACCGTGGCAGCGCCCGCTGCTCGACAACGGGTCCGGCCACCCGCTGCTGGCCACCTGGTCGGTGCTGGTGGCGACGGCGCTGGGCACCATGGGCCTGCCCCATGTCATCGTCCGCTTCCACACCAACCCGGACGGCCGCGCCGCCCGCCGGACGGCCGCGATCACCGTCGGCCTGCTCGGCACGTTCTACCTGTTCCCGGCCGTGTACGGGCTGCTCGGCGGGATCCTGCTGCCGGAGCTGTACCTCTCCGGCGCGACGGACACCGCGGTCGTCGCACTGCCGAGCCGGGTCGACGGCGGCGTGGCCGGCACCGTCTTCACCGCGCTGCTCACCGCGGGGGCGTTCGCGGCGTTCCTCGCGACCTCGCTGGGCCTCGTCCTCGCGCTGGCCGGCGCGGTGGCGCACGACCTGCTGCCCGGCGGGCTGCGCAGGCTGCGGGTGAGCGCGATCGTCGCGGCCGCCGTGGTCGTGCCGCTCGCGCTGCTCGCCGTCCGGATCGACGTGGGCGCGGTCGTCACGTCCGCCTTCGCCGTCGCGGCGTCGACGTTCTGCCCGCTGCTGGTGCTCGGGATCTGGTGGCGGCGGCTGACGCCGCGCGGGGCGTTCGTCGGGATGACCGTGGGGCTGCTCTCCTCCGCCGGGGTGATGGGGGCGAGCCTGCTGCTGCGGCCGGAACCGGGGCTGACCGCGCTGCTGCTGGGCCAGCCCGCGCTGTGGTCCGTGCCGCTGGCGTTCCTGACGATGATCCTGGTGTCCCTGGCGGACGACGCGCCGCCGGGCGCGGAGTCCACCATGCTGCGCCTGCACCTCGACGAGACGCGCACCCCTTGACCGGCAGGAAAGCACGTTCACGCCAGATTTCGGCGGAAAGGTGGCTTTCCTGCCTTGTGGGCCGGGTAACCGTTCGTCGTGAATCGTGGCCGTTCGTCGGCCGTTCGTCGTCCGGCCGTGCGGTGTGTCGTGGCTTACTTCCGCCCCGGACGCCGAGCGCCTTTCCTGTGGTCCGCGAGTGATCCGACACGTGCAAGGAGGCAACGTGAGCACCACCGAGTCCCCGCCACCGTCCGGCCCGCCGTCGGGCCCGCGGACGGAGGCGCCCGACTGGGCAACGGTCCAGGCGAGCCCGGAGTTCCAGCAGCTGCGCAGCCGGCTCCGGAAGTTCATCTTCCCGCTCACCGCCGCGTTCCTGGCCTGGTACCTGCTCTACGTCCTGCTGGCGAGCTACGCGCCGTCGTTCATGGCGATCAAGCTGGTCGGCAACATCAATGTGGGCCTGGTCTTCGGACTGCTGCAGTTCGTCTCGACGTTCGCGATCACGACCTGGTACGTGAAGTGGGCCGACAAGCAGTTCGACCCGGCGGCCACCGCGATCCGTGAGCAGATCGAGGGAACGAAGCGATGATCCTCGCGCAGACCCCGGGGGTCGAGGGCAGCAGCCCGATCCTGAACATCAGCATCTTCGGCGCGTTCGTCGTCATCACGCTCGGCATCGTCATCGCGGTCAGCAAGAAGGCCAGCAGCGGCGCGTCGGACTTCTACACCGCGGGCGGCGGGTTCACCGGTCCGCAGAACGGCATCGCGATCTCCGGCGACTACCTGTCCGCCGCCTCCTTCCTCGGCATCGCCGGGGCGATCGCGCTCTACGGCTACGACGGCTTCCTGTACTCGATCGGCTTCCTCGTCGCCTGGCTCGTGGCGCTCCTGCTGGTCGCGGAGCTGCTGCGCAACACCGGCAAGTACACGATGGGCGACGTCCTGGCCTTCCGGATGCGGCAGCGTCCCGTCCGCGCCGCGGCCGCCACGTCGACGCTGGCCGTGTCGTTCTTCTACCTGCTCGCGCAGATGGCCGGCGCCGGTGGCCTCGTGGCGCTGCTGTTGGACATCAAGAGCAAGGCCGGCCAGTCGGTCGTCATCGCGATCGTCGGCGCGCTGATGATCGCCTACGTGCTGATCGGCGGCATGCGCGGCACGACCTGGGTGCAGATCATCAAGGCGGTGCTGCTGATCATCGGGGCCGCCGTCATGACGGTCTGGGTGCTCACCCTGTTCAAGTTCAACCTCTCCTCGCTGTTGGGCAGCGCGGTCGAGCGCGCGGGCGCGACGGGGGAGAAGCTGCTCAGCCCCGGCGCCCAGTACGGCAAGTCCGGGCTGACGAAGCTGGACTTCGTCTCGCTCGGCCTCGCCCTCGTGCTCGGGACGGCGGGCCTGCCGCACATCCTGATGCGCTTCTACACCGTGCCCACGGCCAAGGAGGCCCGCCGCTCGGTGGTCTGGGCGATCTGGCTGATCGGCCTGTTCTACCTGTTCACGCTGGTGCTGGGCTACGGCGCGGGTGCGCTGGTGGGGCCGGACGCGATCAAGAAGGCGCCCGGCGCGGCCAACTCCGCCGCCCCGCTGCTGGCCTACGAGCTGGGCGGCACGGTGCTGCTGGGCCTGATCGCGGCCGTCGCGTTCGCGACCATCCTCGCGGTCGTCGCGGGCCTGACGATCACGGCGTCGGCGTCGTTCGCGCACGACATCTACATCAACGTGATCAAGCACGGCCACGTCCAGGACGAGCAGCAGACCGAGGTCAAGGTGGCCCGGCGGACCGCGGTGGTCATCGGGATCGTCGCCATCCTCGGCGGCATCCTGGCCAACGGCCAGAACATCGCGTTCCTCGTGGCGCTGGCGTTCGCGGTCGCGGCCTCGGCGAACCTGCCGACGATCCTCTACTCGCTGTTCTGGAAGCGGTTCAACACCCAGGGCGCGCTGTGGAGCATCTACGGCGGTCTCGGGATCACCCTGATCCTGATCATCTTCTCGCCGGTGGTCTCGGGCAAGCCGGTGGACGCGGCGACGGGCCGGAGCCCGTCGATGCTGCAGGGCGTGGACTTCCACTGGTTCCCGCTGGACAACCCCGGCCTGGTCTCGATCCCGCTGTCGTTCCTGCTCGGCTACCTCGGCACAGTGCTGTCGAAGGAGCGCGCGGACGAGGGCAAGTTCGCGGAGATGGAGGTGCGCTCGCTGACCGGGGCGGGTGTGGAGGGGGTGTCCCACCACTGACCCGCTGTACCCCGGCGCGCCGGTCCCGGATCCCGGGGCCGGCGCGCCGGATCAGGCCTCGGATTCGACGAGGCCCTGGCGGAGCTGCTCGAGGGTTCGGCTGAGCAGCCGGGAGACGTGCATCTGGGAGATCCCGATGCGGTCCGCGATCTGCGTCTGCGTCATCTCGCCGAAGAACCGCAGCAGCAGGATCGTCCGCTCGCGGTCGGGTAGCTGGGCCAGCAGCGGCCGCAGCGCGTGCCGGTACTCCACGGTCTCCAGCTCCCCGTCGAGCTCGCCGAGGCGGTCCGCGAGCGAGGAGTCCGTCTCGGGGTCGCTGGCATCCAGCGGCCCGGCGTGGTGGCTGTTCTTGGCGCCGAGCGCGTCGATGATCTCGCTGACGTCCGCCTTGAGGTGCTCGGCCAGCTCACTGGGCCGGGGCGCGCGGCCGAGGGACTGGGACAGCGGGCCGGTGGCGCGGGTGAGCGCGATGCTGAGCTCCTTGAGCCGCCGCGGGACCCGGGTGGACCAGGTGCGGTCCCGGAAGTAGCGCAGGATCTCGCCCCGGACGCACGGGATGAGGTAGCCGAGGAAGTCGCCCTGGGCGCGGTCCGGGTCCCAGCGGTCGACGGCGTTGATCAGGCCGATCGTGCCGACCTGCACGAGGTCCTCGTTCGCCGCCGGATAGCCCGCGCCGTGCCGTTTGGCCAGGTTCTCCACGACAGGCAGGAAGGCGAGGATCAGCTCCTCGCGCAATCCCGCCCGTCGCGGGTCCCCCTCGTGGAGCGCCGCGTACCTGCGCAGGCGCGGCATCTGGTCCGCGTACTCGCTGTCCGGCCGAATGGCGGGGTTCGGTTCGGTGGACGTGGGGGCAGCGCTGGGAACCAGGTTCGGTGCGGACATGACCCTCCCAGGAGACGTACAGGGAAGGGCGACTGGCTGCACCCACGGCGACCCGGGAACCCCGGGGCCGTGCACGACGCTACCGCTGCGCGCCGCAGCGCGCAGGTCGGCGAGGCACGCCGTCGCTCAACAGACGGACGCACCCTCCTCGACCAGCTTCGATCCGCGCTCGTAGTCGTCGTCCGCCTCGTGGGTCAGGACACCGACGAGCACGCCGTCGGCGGAGTACCAGGCGGTGAACGCGCCGTTCCCGTGGTCGACGAACTCGACGTCGTCGAAACCGTCGCCCCAGGCGGCGTACTTCACCGTGTGATCGCCCACGACCGACCAGAAGCCCGGGGCCTGCGCCCACGACGCGTCGGCCCCGGCGGCGGTCGCCCCCGCGATGCCGCCCATCGTGTCCGCGTCGCCCCAGTGCTCGACGACGAGGTGCCGGCCCGCGAGCCCGTTGCGGGCGTACGCCACGTCGCCCGCGGCGAACAGGCCCGCAACGCTGCTGCGCATGTGCTCGTCGACGACGACCCGATCGTTCTCGATCTCCGCCTCGGTCGCGGCGGCGAGGGTCGACTGCGGGTCGATCCCGGCCGCGACGAGCACGAGGTCCCTGCGGACCGGTTCCCCGCCCGAGATCCGGACCAGCTGCGCGTCCTCGATCGCCTCGACCTCGGCGCCGCCGACGAGGGTCACCCCCTCGTCGGCGAGCCAGCCGGCGATCCGTTCGCCGACGTCCGGGCCGAGGCGCGCCTGCTGCGGGAGCTTTTCGGTGCTGACGACCGTGACGTCCAGGCCGCGCCGGGCCAGGGACGCCGCGGCCTCGCACCCGATGAACCCCGATCCCACGACGACCGCCGAGCGCGCTCTCTCCGCCGCCTCGCGCAGCCTGCGGGCACTGTCCAGGGTCCGCAGGTAGGCGACGCGGGGATCGTCCGCCCCCGGGACCGGCAGCGGCTTCGGCGCGGCACCGGTCGCCAGCACGCAGTTCTCGTAGGTCAGCCGGGCGCCGTCGGAGAGCACGGCCGTCCGCTCGCCCGCGTCGAGCGCCGTGACCATGACGTTCAACCGGGCCTCGATGTCCGCGTCCTCGTAGGCCGACCCCGGCTCGATCAGGAGGTCGGCCTCCTCCGTATCGCCGCGCAGGTAGTCCTTCGACAGGGGCGGCCGGAAGTAGGGCAGGGTGTCGTCGTCCGAGACGAGGACGACCGTGCCCTCGCCCCCGTGGTCGCGGTAGCCGGTCGCGGCGGCGAGCGCGGCGGGCCCGCCGCCGACGACCAGCAGGTCCGCGTGCTCCGGGACGCGTCCGGTGAGGTCGGCCTGCTGCTCGTCGGAAGTCGTCATGGCGGTCGGGTACCCAGGATGGGCGCGGCCCAGTGCAGGTAGGCCCGGTGCAGGTCGGCCCGGTGCAGGTCGGTCCGGTGCAGGTTCGGATCAGCGCAGCTTCGGGAGGACCTGCTCCGACCAGCCTCGGAAGAAGCCCTCGTGGTCCTCGCCGACCTGCTGCACGTAGACCTCGTCCACGCCCGCGTCCACGTAGGCCTGCACCCGGGCGAGGTGCGCCTGCGGGTCGTCGCCGCAGACGATCGCCTCCGCGACCTGCTCGCGGGGCACCAGGGTCATCGCGGCCGCGAAGTCCTGCGGCCGGGGGAGGGTCTGCGCGAGCTGGCCGGGCAGCAGGTCGTTGGCCCACAGGCGGTGGGCGCGGTCCAGCGCGGCCTCGCGGTCGGCGTCCCAGCAGACCTTCAGCCCCGCCTGGACCGGCTTGTCCCCGCCGCCGGACTCGCGGAAGGTCCGGACGAGGTCGGCGTCCGGCACGACGGTGCAGTAGCCGTCGCCGATCCGGCCGGCGAACCGGGTGGCCTGCGGACCGAACCCGGAGACGTAGATCGGGACGGGCTGCTCGGGGCGGGTGTAGATCCGCGCCTCCTGCACCACGTAGTAGTCGCCGTTGTGGCTGACCTGCTCGCCGCGGTGCAGCAGCCGGATGACCTCCACGGCCTCCTCCAGCATGCAGCTCCTTGGGGCCGTACTGCTCACAGGACAGGAAGTAGCCGATGCTCGCCACGGGGAGGCCGTACCCGCTGCCCCGCCCGGAATTCCGGTCAGCGGGCGACGGCGGGTACTAGCTCCGCGGAGATAGCCCGCTGCGCCCCGGCCGTCATGCCGGCCCTCTGATCAGCTCGTCGCCCACCGCGGCCTTGATCTCGGCGCCCGCGGCCGGGCCGTGCGAGCTGCCGAGCCCGGACAGGTTCACGCCGACGACGCCGTCGAGCGCCAGGAGCCCGCGGGCCTCCGCGACCGCCTCCGCGATCCCGGCCGCCACCGGGTCCGGCGCCCCGAGGACGGCGGCGACCCGCTCGTCGTCGAGATGCAGGCCGGGGAAGTGCTGCAGCACCGCCGCGGAGTGCGCGTCGGTGTAGACCGCGACCCCCGCCAGCAGCGGGATCGTGACCCCTGCCGCGCGGGCGGCGGCCAGGAAGTTCGCCATGCGGGTGGTGGAGCTCACGTGGTTGAGGATCGCGAACTGTGCCCCGGCGCGTTGCTTCTCCCGCAACCGGCCCGGGCGCAGCCGCTGGGGCGGGGCCTCGGGGGCCTCCGGAACGGCGACCGGCAGGCCCGCCGCGGCGGCCATCGCGGCGAGCTGGGTGCCGTCGACGTCGAACACCTGGGTGACCTCCGGCCGCACGCCGGGCGCCCGGCCGTCGCCGGTCGCGCACAGCACCCCGGCGGCGCGGGCGGTGACGAGCCCGGCCAGCTCCTGCTCCAGGACGACGCGGTTGCGGTCCCGACAGGTCAGCGTGATCCACGCAGCGCCACCCGCCTCCCGGACGAGCGCCGTCATCAGGGACGGGGGAAGTCCGGCCGGCCCTGGTGCTCACCGACCAGCAGCCCGTCGCAGGAGCCCGCGAGGGCCCGGACGACCGCGGTGAGGCCCCTCTCGTCGAAGGGCGGGACCGTCAGGTCCGTGAGGACGACCGGGCGGGCCGCGGCGAGGGTGAGCAGCGGGGGTTCGGGACGATCGGGGGCATCGGGACCGGCCCAGGGCACCGCCGCGTCCCGCGCGGTGAACGGGCATCGGGCCGGCACGATCTCGCAGGCCAGGTCGTCCCGGACCCCGCCGCACGGTCCATGGTGCATCCGCTTCGGGCACAACACTTCCCGCGGGGCGAGCGCCACCGGCCACCTCCGATCGGATTCGCTCGGGGTTCCCCCCGGCCTTCGGGGTAACCCCTCCCGGGGCCGCGGACCGGGAGCGGCGTGCCTCCCGGTACCGGTGCATAGCGAGAAGGGCCGCCGGGTAGGCGGTGGCGACCGCAGACCCCGACGCAGCTGGAGGAGCCCCATGGCGACAGTCGCCTCGACGCTCGTCACCGCCCTCGCCGAGCACGGTGTGCGCACCGTGTGGGGCGTGGTCGGCGACGCCCTGAACCCCGTCACGAACGCGATCCGCACCGAGGACCGCATGGAGTGGGTGGGTGTGCGGCACGAGGAGGTGGGCGCGTTCGCCGCGGGGGCGCAGGCGCAGCTCACCGGCACCCTCGGCGTCTGCATGGGGACCGTCGGCCCCGGCTCGGTCCATCTCCTCAACGGCCTCTACGACGCGAAGAAGTCGCACGCGCCCGTCCTGGCGATCTGCGGGCAGGTCCCGCTCGCCGAGGTGGGCAGCAACTACTTCCAGGAGGTCGACAACGACCAACTCTTCAGCGACGTGGCGGTCTTCTCGCGCACCATCACCAGCCCCGAGCAGCTGCCCTACCTGCTGGAGATGGCCGTGAACTCGGCCAACCAGCAGCGCGGCGTCGCGGTGCTGACCCTGCCCGGGGACATCGGCGAGCAGGAGGTGCCGGACGGGGGGCTGCCGCACTTCGTCGAGCACCACCCGGCGACCGCGCCGGCCCCGGAGCTCCTGCGCCGGGCGGCCGACCTGATCGACGCCGCGGACCGGGTGACCCTGCTCGTCGGACAGGGCGCCCGGGAGGCGCGGGACGAGGTCCTCGCGACGGCGGAGGCCCTGGCGGCCCCGATGGTCCTCACGCTGAAGGCCAAGGAGGGCCTGGAGCGGGAGAACCCCTATCAGGTCGGGCAGTCCGGGCTGATCGGCAACCCGGCCGCCCAGCAGGCGTTCGACGACTGCGACCTGCTCCTCATGGTCGGTACGGACTTCCCCTACCGCGAGTGGTACCCGGAGGGGAAGACGGTCGTCCAGATCGACGCGCACGGCGAGCACATCGGCCGCCGCACGCACGTCGACCTGGGGCTGGTCGGGGACTCGGGCGCGACGCTCACGGCGCTGCGGCCGGTGCTGGGCAGGAAGGACCGGGACCGCAAGCACCTGGACTCCTGTCGCGGCCACTGGGAGAGGTGGACTGAGCGGCAGTCCCACCTCACGGACCCCAACTACGACCACGAGAAGCTGGGCCGGATCCGGCGGATCTTCGACAACCCGGACCACGCCATCCGTCCCGAGCAGCTGGCCGCGAGCCTGGACCGGCACATGGCGGACGACGCCGTGATCACCTCGGACACCGGCATGGCAACGGTCTGGCTCTCCCGGTTCGTGACGATGTCCGGCACCCGACGCCTGTTGGGCTCCTACAACCTGGGCTCGATGGCGAATGCGATGCCGCAGGCCCTCGGCGCGGCCGCGCTGGACCGGAACCGGCAGGTCGTCGCGTTCTGCGGCGACGGCGGGCTCACGATGCTGCTGGGCGACATCCTCACCGCGGTGGCGTACGACCTGCCGGTGAAACTGGTGGTGTTCGACAACTCGCGCCTCGGCATGGTGAAGCTCGAGCAGGAGCAGGCGGGGCTGCCGGAGCACGGCACCGTCCTGAAGAATCCCGACCTCGCGGCCGTCGGCCGGGCGTGCGGGCTGCACGGCGTCCGCGTGGAGAAGGCGGACGAGCTCGACGACGCCGTGCGGGAGGCCCTCGCCCACGACGGCCCGGTGCTGCTCGACGTCGTCACGAACCCGGAGGAGATCTCGGTGCCGCCCAAGACATCCGTCTCCCAGGCGTGGGGCTTCGCCGTCGCCAAGCTCACCGAGACCGTCAATTCGGCGGGAGGCTCCTGATGGCCGCGGACACGGCGATCTTCGACGTCGACGGCACCCTCGTCGACACGAACTACCACCACGCGCTGGCCTGGTTCCGCGCCTTCCGCCGCTACGACGTGACGCTGCCCGTCTGGCGGCTGCACCGGGCGATCGGGATGGGCGGGGACCAGCTCGTCGCGGCCGTCGCGGGGGAGCGGGTGGAGGAGGAGCACGGCGACGGCCTCCGCGCGGCGTGGGCCGAGGAGTTCCAGCCGCTGCTGAAGGAGGTCCAGCCGTTCGAGGGCGTGCGGGAGCTGCTGACGGACGTCCGGGAGCGCGGGTTCACGGTGGTCCTGGCCAGCTCCGGGAAACCGGACCACGTGGACGCCTACCTGGACCTCTTCGGCGGCCGGGAGCTGTGCGAGGCCTGGACGACGAGCGAGGACGTCGAGCAGACGAAGCCGGCGCCGGACCTGCTCGTCGTCGCGCTGGAGAAGGTCGGCGGGCGGTCCGCCGTCGTGGTCGGGGACTCGGTGTGGGACTTCGAGGCCGCGGGGCGCGCCGGGTTCCCCGGGTACGCGATCCGGACCGGCGGGTTCTCGGTGGAGGAGCTGGAGGAGTCCGGCGCCAAGGAGGTCTTCGACTCCCTCCCGGAGCTCCGCGAGCAGCTGGACCGGACGGACCTGGCCGGGACCTGACCGGTTGGTCAGAGGCCCAGGACGCGCAGGGCGTCCGCGTGCCGGGCCAGGCCCGCGGCGATCCAGACGGGGTGCTCGCGGTACCAGCGGAGCTGCGCCTCGCGGACGGCCTCCTCGTCGAGGGTCCGGCCGTCGACGGTCCAGTACGGACGTTCCGGGGCGTCCAGGTCGAGCGCGGCGAGGACCGGCGCCGTCAGGGGCGACCGGATCCCGCCGAGCAGGGGCCGGCCGGGATCCGGGGCGTCGGCCGGGTAGCCCGCGGCCTCCTGGATCCGCCGGGCGAGCGCGACGAGTACCGGGTTACCGGGATGGTCGAGCGTGTGCGCCGCCGCGGCCCCGAGCCCGACGAGCAGGTCGGACACCCCGACGTCGGCATCGCAGCGCTCGCGGTGCGCCAGCTGCGAGACCGACAGCGCGGTCGCCTCGCGCAGCGCCGCCCCTTCCGCCGGTTCCTTGGGGGCAGGGCGCCCCGCGGCCACCGCCAGGGTGCGCAGGTCGTGGTACGGCACGACGGGCGGGACGAGCGAGCGGCCCGCCGGGTGCCGCACGATCGCGGACCACGGATGCAGACCCGCGTAGTGGATCACCGGCCAGCGCAGCACCTGCGCGTCCGCCGGCAGCAGGGCGGCGAGCTGGCGCGTGCCCAGCGGCAGGTCGCGGTGGTCGTCGCGCACGGGCTGGCTCGCCAGCAGCCGCGTCCGGACGAGCAGGGCGTGCAGGGCCGGCAGGTCGGCCGCCGTGAGCTCGTGCACCGGCGGCATCCGGACGGTGCGGTGGGGGAAGGTCGGCGACCCGGCGAGCACGACCCGCAGGGACTCGGCCTGGCAGTCGCCGTGCACCAGCGCGACCGACCCGTCGGCGGGGTCGTAGAAGTCCGCGTAGTGCGCTCGACGCCCCGGATCCATCCGGACATGGTGTCGGGATCCGCGGCCCTGCGCTCGCCGATCCGCGAGGGTCGCACCGGGACGGAACGGGGGAGCCCGTACCGAGACCACCTCCGAACCGGGAGAGCCGGGGAGGCCGCGCCGGTCGGAAGGGGGGCGTTCACCGACCGACGCGACCTGATCGTGTGCGGTTCCACCGCAGACGTCGATTCGGGCACGCGAATCGCGCATTCCCGTTCGACGTGATCAGCGGCCTGCCGAAATGTCGCGGCCGCTTTTCCGCCCCGCTCCGTGCCGGGCACCGGTTGCGGCACGGCGACGGGGGTGTCTACACAGAAAAGGCTACACGCGTCGAATAGGGGCCGCGAATGTCCGGAATTCCTCCTCGTAACGGAGATCATCGATGAGCGCCGGCGCGGCGGGGCTCACCCTTGCGGCGGAGTGTGGCGACCGGTCCCGGGTGCAGCGGCACCCCGATGTGGGTAGCCCGGTCCAGGACGGCGTCGGTGGAGGCGAGGGACGATGGCCAGGGCGATCTGGGCGGGCTCGATCAGCTTCGGGCTGGTGTCGATCCCGGTGGGCGTGTACAGCGCGACCGAGGACCACACCGTTCATTTCCACCAGTTCGAGCGCGGCACCACGGACCGGGTGCGCAACCTGCGCGTCAACGAACGGACCGGTGACGAGGTCGAGTACGGCGACATCGTCAAGGGCGCGGACGTCGGGGACGGCAAGTACGTCGTCGTCGAACCGGACGAGCTCGAGGCCATCGCCCCAGGACGGTCCCGGAACCTGGAGATCTCGGAGTTCGTCGACCTCGACGAGATCGACCCGATCTACTACCAGCGCACCTATTGGCTCGCGCCCACCGGCGAGGAGTACCACCGGCCCTACGCGCTGCTGCTGCAGGCCCTGTCGGACAGCAACCGGGCCGCGATCGGCACGTTCGTGATGCGCGGCAAGGAGTACCTGGCCGCGATCCGGCCGGACCGGGACGTCCTCGCGCTGCAGACGCTCTACTTCCCGGACGAGATCCGCGACCCGCACGAGATGCTGGATCTGCCGTCCCCGCGTGAGGTGCGCAAGGACGACAAGGAGCTCGCGATGGCGATGCGGCTGATCGACGCGATGAGCGGGCCGTGGAAGCCGGAGCAGTACCGCGACTCCTACCGCGAGCGCGTCGAGAAGCTGATCGAGGACAAGCGCGAGGGCCGGGAGATCGTCAGCGAGGCGGAGCCGCCGGACCCGACGGACATGACGGACCTGCTCGCCGCGCTGCAGCGCAGCGTGGAGGCGGCCCGCGGGAAGGGTGGATCCGGCGCGGAGCGGGCCGGCGCGGAGAAACGGACCGGCTCGCGGAAGGCCGGGAAGGAGAAGAAGAGCGGGGAGAAGGCCGGCAAGGAGCGGGCGGAGGAGAAGGACCTCAGGTCCGCGACGAAGTCCGAGCTCCTCGAGCGGGCCCGCGAGCTCGACGTCAGCGGCCGCTCGTCGATGTCGAAGGAGCAGCTCGCGGACGCCGTCCGGGAGGCCTCCTAGGGACTGGGGACCTGGTCGTCCAGCTCGTGCCAGCGCTTGGCGGCACGCCGGTCCCGCCCGGTCAGCCGGTCGAACCAGCCGGGCTGGCGGCCGGTGGCGTGCCCCGGCACCGGCTCTCCGGACCCTGAGGGGCCCGGGAGCAGCCGGGCGACGAGGGAGACGACCCGGAGCGAGGTCGACGGCGCGAGCGCGTGGAAGCGGACCCCGAGCTTCGCCAGGGGGGTGAGGATGATCTCCGGCCGGCCGCGCAGCGCCGCCTCGACCAGCCGGCGGGCGGCGCGTTCGGCGTCCATGGACAGGACGGGCACGCTCGCCGCGGCGGTGAACCACTGCCGCTCGCGCGCGCGGTCCCCGGCGAACAGCGCATTGCGGGTGGACCCGGTGCGCATCAGCCCGGGGACGCCGACGGTCACCGTCACGCCCTGTCCGGCCGCCTCGACGCGGAGCCCCTCGGCGAACCCGACCTGCGCGTGCTTCGCCGCGGTGTAGGGCAGCAGGTGCGGTGCGGGCAGCTTCCCGCCGACCGAGGTGATCGCCAGGATGCGTCCCCGGGACTCGCGCAGCAGCGGCATCGCCGCGAGCGTCGGGTGCAGGGCACCCCAGAAGACGGCGTCCATGATCTCGGCGTAGTCCCGGGCCCCGAACTCCTCGGCGGGACCCACCTGGATGATCCCGGCGTTGGTGACCAGGACGTCCAGCCGCCCGAACCGCTCCCGCGCGGCGGCCACGACGCCTTCGGCCTGCTCCTTCACCCCGACGTCCGCCGCGACGGTCTCGACGGCGCCGCCGTGCCGGCGCAGGTCCGCCGCGGCGTCGGCGAGGCCGTCCGCCGAGCGGGCACAGATGACGAGGTCGTGGCCGCGGTCGGCGAGCTCGCGGGCGATCAGGAAGCCCAGTCCGCGGCTGGCGCCGGTGACCAGCGCGACCGGTCGGGGGGAACGGTGGATCGGATCGGTCATGGTGCGGAGTGCCCGCTGCGGCCCGGTTCATGCCCGGAGCGGGCCCGGGCGGGGCGCCGACCGGCCCACCTGCGCTCCCTACCGGCAGGCGGGCCGATCGGTTCGCGTTCCGCACCCGGGCGGGTCCCACAACCCCACGGGAGGACATCACGGACGCCCGGAATCGCGGCGGCGTCACCGTCGCGGCTCCTGTTCCTTCCAACGGTCGAGGAGGCCGGAAGAAACGCTCAGGGGAATTGTCGTGCACGGCGAACGGCGCAATGCCGGACCCCTACGAACTGCTCCGAACGGTCCTGTCGGCGCCGCAGTTCGCGAACTGCCCGGGTGGCAGGTGCGTCCGGACCCGAACCCCCGGCGGTCACCGGTCGTCGTCCTCGGGGACGCGGCCCTGCGCCGCCGGGACGTCGACCTGCGGGCCCCCCGGGACCTCGGCCATCGGCTCGTCGCCGCCGGCCTCGTCCTCGGTGACCTCGGAACCCTTCGGGGAGGCGATCTGCTCGTCGGTCCGGACGGAGCTCTGGTTGCTGTCTCGGTTGCCCATGACGGTCCCGTACCCGCTTCGCCGCCGGCTGATCCGGTCTCCGCCGCGTGGCGTCGTGGCCGGTACCGGCAGTCCGAAGCGGACCCCGACCCCGTCGCTGAACGCGACGTGGTCGGGTGGGCGGCGGGCGAGATCGCCCAGCCCCGCGGCGGCGACGAGGCCGTCGTCGAGGTCGAGGAGCTCGGCCGTGCGCAGCGGCCACGGCGGGTGCGCGTTCGGGACGTACCGGGTCCGGCCGCCGCGTGCCACGTGCAGGCCCCAGCGTGCGGTGAGGAAGTGCTCGAGCGGGCCGCCGGCCGTCGGGGCGCCGACCCGGACCGCGACCCGGCTGCGCACCCCGCCCCGGCGCAGCCGGGTCGTGTAGGCCCGCTCGTCGCCCGCGGCGCGGAAGCCCATTCGGGCCCAGCGGTACGGCAGCCCGAACACCGCCCGCGCGCCCGCCACCACGAGGGCCCGGTCGGCGTCCAGGCTGAGGAAGACGATCCCGCGGCGCCCGGTGTCGTCGACCGAGTAGAGCCGGACGTTGGTCTCGAGGAACGTCCCCGCCCAGGGCACCGCCGGCCCGAGCGCCAAGCCGGCCCGGACCATCCGGAACGGGATCAGCCCGACGTAGGTCCGGCCGTCGAGGACGTCCGGCCGCACCCCGGGCGGGAGGAACCGCACCACCGAGGCGGGCTCGACAGCCCAGTGCAGGAACGCGACGTCGCGCCAGCTCTGCCGTATCAGGTGGGGGTGCGGGAGGGCGGGCGGCTCGACGGTCACCGGCTCGGGGAGGGCCACCGCCCCAGGATGCCCCCGTGACGGCCGTTCGGCGTCCCGGGAAGGTGTCGGTCGGCGACACGGCGGGTAGCCCGGCCGCATGAAGCGCTCGGAGGACGACGTGGCCGACGACGAGGGTGTGGCGGCGGCCCGGGACACCGGCGGCGAGCCGGGTGACCAGGAGGACGCCGAGGGCGCCAGCACCACCGGCACGGCACCGAACGAAGAGTACGTCGGGCGGGTCGCCGGGGACGACGAGGGCTACGCGGGGGAGACCGGCGCCGAGGCGCGCGCCGGGAACTGACCCTCGCTCAGCGAATCGCCCGGACCGGGAACCGCAGGACGAACGGGTCCAGGCCCTTCGGCAGCGGCTCACCGCCCGACAGCTCGGCGGGCGGCGCCGGGTCCAGGTCCCGGAGCAGCACCGCGAGGAACGTGCTCGCGGTGAACAGGACGAGCTCGCGTCCCGGGCAAGCCGCCGGTCCCGCGCTGAACGGCACCAGGGACCAGTCCTCCCGCGCGCTGCCGTCCAGCCACCATTCCGGGTGGAAGCGGTCGGCGGACCTGGTCGACCGGGTCGGTGCGGCTGTCGGCCGGGTTCCGGGCCGTCATCGCGGCGAGGCTACCGGGCTCGGCCCGGTCGAGATGGGTGCGGACGGCGTTGCGGAAGCGGTCCCGCCGGGCCTTCTGCTGCGGGACGAGGCCGGACCAGTTGGCCCTGTTGCGCAGGTGGGTGGGGTCGTCGGTCAGCCGGTGGTCCTCGCGGGCGCCGTCGCCGAGCACGATCCGGCGCACCGTGCGCCACCAGGCGGGGATGAAGGTGTCCCAGGTCAGGGCCCCGTCACCGGCGGCGACCGAGCCGAGCCAGGAGGCCTCGCCGTGCACGACCCGCGTCATCGCGCCGGCCTGCTCGTGCAGCGGCTTCCCGGTGTCGAGCACGGCCTCGTCGAACACCCGGCGCTCGGCCCGCAGGGAGCCGCGCGAGATCAGCACGCCGTGCGGCTGGAGGTGCCGCAGCGCGCCGCGCTTCTCCCAGCTGTCCGGGGCGAACGGGTCCAGCGATTCGGTGAGGGTCCGCCGCACGTGCCCGGGATCCAGGACGAGCGCCGCGGGGCGGCCGGGGATGCGCAACCGGACCGGGGCCGTAACGGTCCCGGAGGTCCTGCAGCACCGCGACCCCCCGCCCGTCGGTGTCCAGCTTCCCGGCCAGGGCGCCCACGCGGCGTCGTCGTGCGATGACGCCCTACGCGACGATCGGGGCCAGCGCGAGGGTGAGCACGCGGGCGGTGTCGGTGGCGGTGGCGCGGGCCGCCTCGGTGGGTACGGGTCGGGTGCTCGTGTTCGGGGTCGCCATGCGGGGCACGTACCCGGACCGGTGATCGTCTACCGGCCCGGGTACGCGATCTCAGTCGCGCTCCCTCTTCCGCTCGTCGTCGCGTCCCTCGGGGCCGGCCCCGGGGAACGCCGTCGCCTGCGGCTCCGGCGGGATCTCGTCGTTCGTCTCCTCCGGCGCGCCGGTGACGGTGGACTCCCGCAGCGCCTCCGCGACCAGGCCCTCGTCGTCGTCGCGCTTCTCGGTGTTCTCGCTCATGCAGGCCTATTGCCCCCGGGGCGGGCGTTCAATCCCCGCTCACGGCTGCAGCAGCACCTTGACCATCCCGTCCTCCTTCTTCTGGAACGTCGCGTAGGCCTGCGGGGCCGCGGCGAGCGGCAGCCGGTGCGTCGCGAAGTCCTGCGTCCCCAGCACGTCGGCGTCGTCGAGCAGCGGCAGGATGTCCGGCACCCAGCGGAGCACGTTCGCCTGGCCCATCCGCAGCTGGATCTGCTTGTCGAACATCGTGAGCATCGGCAGCGGGTCCGCGGTGCCGCCGTAGACGCCGGACAGCGAGATCGTGCCACCGCGCCGGACCAGGTCGATCGCCGAGTACAGCGCCGCCAGCCGGTCCGTCCCGGCGGTCTTCATCAGCGGCGCCGCGACGGCGTCGGGCAGGTAGCCGACGAGCTGGTGCGCGATCTTCCCCATCGGCGAGCCGTGCGCCTCCATCCCGACGGCGTCGATCACCGCGTCCGCGCCGCGCCCGCCGGTCAGCTCCCGCACGACCTCGCCGAGGTCCTTGCCGTGCTCGCGCAGGTCGACGACCTGCACGCCGTGCTTGCGGGCCCGGTCCAGCCGGGCCGGGACGAGGTCCACCCCGATGACCTGCTCGACACCGCGGTGCTTCGCGATCCGGGTGGCCATGTCCCCGATCGGCCCCAGTCCCAGGACGACGAGGCTGCCGCCGGGCGCGACGTCGGCGTAGGCCACCGCCTGCCAGGCCGTGGGCAGGACGTCGGAGAGGTAGACGAAGCGGTCGTCCGGCGGGCCGTCCGGCACCTTGATCGGCAGCGTGTTGCCGAACGGGACCCGCAGGTACTCGGCCTGCCCACCCGGGACCTGGCCGTAGAGCTTGGTGTAGCCGAACAGCGCGGCGCCCGTGCCCTGCTCGCGGACCTGGGTGGTCTCGCACTGGGAGTGCAGGCCGGCCGAGCACATGAAGCAGGTGCCGCAGGAGACGTTGAACGGGATCACCACGCGGTCGCCCGCGCGGAGCTCGGTCACCCCGGCGCCGACCTCCTCGACGACGCCCATCGGCTCGTGGCCGAGGATGTCGCCCTCGTCGAGGAAGGGCCCGAGGACCTCGTAGAGGTGCAGGTCGGAGCCGCAGATCCCGGTCGAGGTGATCCGGACTATCACGTCCGTCGGGTCCTGGATGGTCGGGTCGGGGACGGTGTCCACGCGGACGTCGCGTTTGCCGTGCCAGGTCACTGCGCGCATCGGGAGCACTCCTCGTCAGGGGATCCGGGTCGGTCGTCACGTTCCTCGATCACCCGCCCGGCAAACCGTGCGGCGGGCCGCGGCGGCTCGAACGCCGGCTGCAGCCGCTCGAGGACCCGGCCGAGATCATGGAGACCCCACTGCGTGCCCGACGAGCACCGCGCGGTCGCCATCGCGAGCTGACTCCGGCACCACCCACGACGCGGCCGGCGGGACGATGTCCCGCCGGCCGCGTCGTGTCGGGGGAGGCTCAGGAGGCGGGCGGCACGGCCGAGGCCGTGACCAGCTCCTCGCGCTCCCACACCCGGTGGCGGCCGAGCGCCGCCACGAGGTCCTTCGCAAGGGAATCCGCGGTCTTTCCGGTCAGGACCCCGGGCCCGTCGACGTCGATGCCGGCCGAGGTCAGGACCTCCGCGCCGTCGCCCCACGCGGCGAACGGCTTGAGCTGCCGGTACGCCTCCTGAAGGAGTACCACCGACTTGATGTCGGAGTCCTTCGGGGCGCCGTCCGCGACGACCACGGCGTCGAACTCGATGGACCGGGCGGTGACGACCGTCCGCTCGACGACCTGCTGGTTCTTTCCCTTGCCGAGCGTCCCGCCGTGCGGGGCGATCACCTTGACCTGCGCGCCCTCGTCCTCCAGTGCGCTCCGCAGCGCCGCGATGCCGGCAAGGTCCGCGTCCGGCCCGGCGACGACGCCCACCTGACGCCCGGCGATTGGGAACGAGTCGGGTTTGACCTGGGCCAGTGCCGGGGACGGGGGCAGGTGCTCGACCGGCTTGCCGTCCGGCACGGGCAGGCCGAGCCCGGCGGCGACCTTCTCGCAGAGATCCGAGTCGATCTTCGCGAGGATGCCGAGCGTGCGCTCCTTGATCTCCTGCTCGTAGACCTTTCCGAGCTCGAAGGTGTAGGCCTCGATGGTGTGCGTCTTCTCGACGTCGGACAGGCTCGCGTAGAACATCGCAGGCTGGCTGAAGTGGTCGTCGAAGGACGACGGGACCCCGCGGGCGACCTCACCCTCGACCTGCCGCGGCACGTTGACGTACCCGCCGTGCTCGAAGTCGGCCGGCTGCGGGCTGCCGTCGTCGATCGAGTTGGGCAGGTAGGGCGCCTCGCCGACCGGGACGCCCTGCTGCATGAAGCCGTCGCGGTGGTTGTCGTTGACGGCGACGTGCGGCCGGTTGATCGGGATCTGCGGCCAGTTCGGGCCGCCGAGGCGGGTGAGCTGGGTGTCCAGGTAGGAGAAGTTGCGGCCCTGCAGCAGGGGGTCGTTGGTGAACTCGATCCCCGGCACCACGTGTCCGGTGCAGAAGGCGATCTGCTCGGTCTCCGCGAAGTAGTTCTGCGGGTTGGCGTTCAGCACCAGCTTCCCGATCGGCTGGACCGGGACCATCTCCTCGGGGACGATCTTCGTCGGGTCGAGGAGGTCGATGCCCTCGTAGGTCTCCTCCTCGGTGTCCGGGAAGATCTGCACGCCCAGCTCCCACTCGGGGAAGGCGCCCGCCTCGATGGCGTCGGCGAGGTCGCGACGGTGGAAGTCCGGATCGACACCCGCGGCGATCTGCGCCTCCTCCCAGGTCAGGCTGTGCACGCCCAGGACCGGCTTCCAGTGGAACTTGACCAGGGTCGTCTCCCGGTCGGCGTTGACCAGACGGAACGTGTGGACCCCGAAGCCCTCCATCGTGCGGTAGCTCCGCGGGATGCCACGGTCGCTCATGTTCCACAGCGTGTGGTGGGTGGCTTCGGTGTGCAGGCTGACGAAGTCCCAGAAGCCGTCGTGCGCGGACTGGGCCTGCGGGATCTCGCGGGTGGGACTGGGCTTGCCGGCGTGGATGATGTCCGGGAACTTGATCGCGTCCTGGATGAAGAAGACCGGGATGTTGTTGCCGACGAGGTCCCAGTTCCCCTCCTTCGTGTAGAACTTCACGGCGAAGCCACGGGTGTCGCGGACCGTGTCCGCCGAGCCCCGGGAGCCGAGCACGGTCGAGAACCGGACGAAGACCGGGGTCTCGAGGCCCTTCTCGGCCAGCACCGCCGCGCGGGTGATGTTCCCCGCCGTTCCGTAGCTGGTGAACGTGCCGTGGGCGCCCGCGCCGCGGGCGTGCACGACCCGTTCCGGGATCCGCTCGTGGTCGAAGTGGCTGATCTTCTCGCGGAGATGGAAGTCCTCGAGCAGGACCGGGCCCCGCGGACCCGCTTTGAGCGAGTGGTCGGTGTCCGGGATCCGGACGCCCTGCGGGGAGGTCAGGACGTCACCGGCCTGGGCACGCGGGTCGGGGGCTCCGTCGGGGAGCGGCATCTCGACACCGGTCGGGCTGACGGGGGCGGGGGCGGTCTGGTCGGGCTTGCGAGTGGGGGGCATCGGCCTGCCTCGTCGTAGATGCTGTGGACGCCGGTTGATCGACGCTGGCACCCGGGACGTGCCCGGCCGTTCCCCATCCGAAACGGATCACTCGGCCGCCGGGCCACCGCGCAGCAGCTCCGCCATCTCCGGCAGGTCGAAGAACTGCGCGACGGCCAGCGCGGACTGCCCGCCCGCCGCCGGGTCCGCGCCGGCCGCGAGCAGCGCGACCACGGAGTCGCGGGTGCGGCGGAACGTTGCCGCCCCCAGCGCGGTCTGCCCGCGGTCGTTGACCCGGGCCGGGTCGGCGCCGCGGGCCAGCAACGCCGCCACGGTCTCCGGGTGGCCGTGGTAGGCCGCGAGGATCAGCAGGGTGTCGCCCTTGTGGTTGGTCAGGTTCACCGGAAGCCCCGCGTCGACGTTCGCGGCGAGCTCCTCGGTGCCGCCGTCGCGGGCGAGCTCGAACATCCGGTGCGCGAACGCCAGGGTCTCCTCGTCGGGCTCCATGTCCCGAACCCTACGAACGGGCGGACCACGGCACATCTCGGACGGACCCGTCCGCGTCCGGCGTCCGGATTCACCCGATCGGCCCGATTGAGCGTGCCGGGGGCGGGCACCCCCGGTGGGACCGGTGCGTCCCGGCTCGAGGACGACGACCGCAGAGCGATCGTCGGGCCGGGCGACCCGGCTCGGGAGTGTGCGGAATGAGGCAGCAGGAACAGCGGTACCCGTCCGGTCTCGTCGCGGTGGAGTGGGCGGGGGAGTGCGAGAAGTGCGGCGCGGGTGTCACCGTCTGCCACCCGGCCCTGGCCCGCGGCTGGGAGCGGACCCACGCCCGCTTCGGGTGCGACCGGCCGCTGCACATGGCGGAGGCGGGCCGGGGCTGGGAGCCCGCGCCGCCGGTGCTCTACTGAGCCCATTCCGGCTAGGCCGGGTCAGGACCCGCGTCGCTGCACGGTGACCGCCACAGCGCGGTGATCACCGATCGCGAGTGCGCGGATCTCCGGGTCGCGCCCGCTGAGCCGGCCCAGCGCCAGCAGGTGGTCGACCTGCAGCCGAGGCCGGTCGGCGGGGAACGTCGGCCCCCGGACCAGCCGCGATCCCCTCGCCACGAGCGCGGCCGGCGGGCCCGCGAGGTTGAGGTCCCCGGCGAGCAGGACCGGCCCCGGCAACCGCGCCGCCCAGGCCCGCACCCGGCGCAGCTGCGCGATCGCGGTGTGCGGAGCGAACGACAGGTGGGTGCCGACGACGGTCAGACCGTCCAGCTCCGCGGCGACGGCGGCCCTCGGCTCGTCCGGGAACCACACCACGCGCGGCTCCTGCGTGCGCGGGCCCGGAACCGGCAGCCTCGCCCGGCCGGGCGGGAGCCCGAGCACGTGCCAGCGCCGGACCGGGCGCCGGCAGAAGAGCCCGATCCCATAGCGCGGGCCCGATCGGTCGTCGTCCGGACCCCGCAGCGTCGGGGGTACGAGCGGGCGCCAGGACGCGGACGGGTCGGGCGTCCCGGCGACCGTCGCCACGTCCCGCCAGGCCGACGCCCCGAACGCCGCGGCCAGCACCGCGGGCTGGTCGACGTGTGACCGGGGCTGCCCGATGTCCAGCTCCTGTACGGACAGCACGTCCACGGTGAGGCCCGCGACGGCCGCGGCGAGCCCGGCGGCGTCGGCCGACCGGCCGCGGCGGTCTCGGCCGGACGCGATGTTCACGGTCGCGACACGCACGCCGAGAGCAGATCACGGGCGGCGCGGCCGGGCGACCCGGCGGCCCCGTCAGCCCCTGACGCGGCATCGAGCGAATCGCCGCTTCCGTCGGTAGCGTCCGCCTCCGCGGCTCGTGATCGGACAGTGCCGCACCGCCCGGCCCGAGAGGTGAGCGTGGACCTCGACCAGTGGTTCCTGACGATGCGGGAACGGGACAACCCGGCCTGCGAACTGCCCGCCTGGTGTGCCGGGAACGACGTCCGGCCCCTCGTCGACGGCGCGACGTACTTCGCCCGGCTCGCCGAGGAGGTCCCCGAGCTGGGGCCCGGGGACCAGCTGTTCTTCACCGACTGGCGCGGCGACGCCGACGAGCTGCTGACCCCCGACGGCCCCGCGGTCGCCGAGCTGTTCGGGGACGCGGCCCGCCGCGGGGTCCTCGTCAAGGGGCTGATGTGGCGCTCCCACTCCGACGAGCTGGCCTACAGCGAGAAGGAGAACCGCCGGCTCGGCGACGAGGTCCGCGAGGCCGGCGGCGAGGTGTTGCTGGACCAGCGCGTGCGCCTGGCGGGCTCGCACCACCAGAAGCTGGTCGTGCTGCGCCGCCCCGGCGATCCCGCCCGCGACGTGGTGTTCGTCGGCGGCATCGACCTGTGCCACTCGCGCCGGGACGACGCGACGCACGCCGGGGACCCGCAGAGCCTGCCGATGGCGGCGGTGTACGGCGAGCACCCGCCGTGGCACGACGTCCAGCTCGAGGTGCACGGCCCCGCCGTCGGGATGTTCGACGCGGTGTTCCGGGAGCGGTGGAACGATCCGCGGCCGCTCGACCTGTACTCACCCCTCGCCCGGATCCGCGACGCGCTCGACGGGGCGGACATGGTGGCCGATCCGCTCCCGGACCAGGGACCGGACCCGGCACCCGTGGGGGAGATGTCCGTGCAGGTGCTGCGCACCTACCCGTCGACCCGGCCCGGCTACCCGTTCGCGCCCGACGGCGAGCGGTCCGTGGCCCGGGGTTACGCCAAGGCCCTGCGGCGGGCCCGGCGGCTGATCTACCTGCAGGACCAGTACATGTGGTCCCCGCACATCGCCCGCCTGCTCGCCGCGGCGCTGCAGCGGAGCCCGGAGCTGCACATCGTGGTCGTCGTCCCGCGGCATCCGGACGTCGACGGCCGGCTGGCACTGCCGCCGAACCAGGTCGGCCGGCTCGAGGCGCTCGAGGTCTGCCGCCGGGCGGCCGCGGACCGGCTGCACGTGTTCGACCTGGAGAACCACTGCGGCACGCCGGTGTACGCACACGCGAAGGTCGCCGTGATGGACGACGTGTGGGCAGCCGTCGGCAGCGCCAACCTCAACCGCCGCTCCTGGAGCCACGACAGCGAGCTGACCGCCGCGGTGCTGGACGAGCGGCCGGACGGGCGCGGCCCGGCCGATCCCGGCGGCCTCGGCGACGGGGCCCGCCGCTTCGCCCGGGACCTGCGCCTCGAGCTGATGCGCCACCACCTCGACCGCGGCCCCGGCGACGACGCCGACCTGCTCGACCCGGACGGCGCCGTGGCGGCCTTCGAGTCCGCGGCCTCCGCGCTCGACGCCTGGCACGATGCGGGGCGGGCCGGGCCGCGGCCCCCGGGACGGCTGCGCCCGCACCGGCCGGAGCACCTGCCGCTGCACACGAAGCTGTGGGCCGCACCCGTCTACCGCCTCGTCTACGACCCGGACGGGCGGTCGTGGCGGGACCGGCGCCGCAACCGCTGGTGAGGCGGGGACGGTCGGACCCGGAGGGTTGACCGGAACGGAAAACGGTCATCCCGCGGCACACGCCCGGTCCGGCCCGTCGAGAGGAACGCCAGCATGAGCACGCACGCGGAGAACGAGGAGCCGGGCGGCCTGTCCCCGGACCGTCCGGTCGTCGACGGGACGGAGACGACGTCGAAGGAGCTCCGGGCCGAGGTGGAGCGCGAGGTCGAGCGCATGGAGGACGACCGCGTGCAGGAGATCGAGCAGGTCCGCGAGGACCTCGGCGAGACCCTCGACGAGCTCTCCTCGCGGCTCGACGTCCCGGCCCGGCTCCGCACCGCCGGGCGGAAGGCCGGGGCCGCCGGCGCCGTCCGCGCCGCGGTCGCGGCGGCCGTGGTCGCGATCGTCGTGGCGGTGGTGGTCCGGCGGCGCCGTGCGGCGGAGCCCCGGTAGCGCGTCAGCGAGGCCGCCGGTCGTCGGAGCCGCGGACGGCCCGGAGAGCGGACTCCGCCCGGGGCGGGGCCGGGGCCGCGAGGCCGGACGGGACCGCGGCACGCCACACCACGCGGGCGAACGGCACGGCCACGAGCCCCATCAGGACGCCTCCCGCCAGCGCGGATCCGGGCAGCCCGAAGAACGCGAGGTGGGCGAGGACGGACGAGGCGTACACCCACAGGTACAGCGCCGCCGCCGGACCGGACGGGGGCGCACCGGCCCGGCGCCGCCCGAGCAGCCGGTCCAGCGCGGCGATCATCAGGACGGACACCACCAGCCAGCCGGCGTAGTTGCTCAGCGGGATGCCCGGGACGAGCGGCAGCGAGGGCGACGGGTGCGTCCACCGCCAGTGCCCGGCGTCGACCATCTGCGGGTCGAGGAAGACGTCCCAGGCCGCGAGCGCGACCCCGCCGACCGCGGCGACCGCGACCGGCGACGACGCCACCAGCGACCGGCCCACGACGAGCGCCGGCCAGGCCATCATGATCCACGCCAGTGGCACGATCACCGGGACGTCGAACAGCTCCGCCCCGAGGCTGCCGGTGTAGGCGTAGGCGCCGAACGGGAGGCCGGTGGCCACGCCCATGGCCTCCGCGGCGAGCCCGCCGCCCCCGGCCACGACGAGCAGGACGACGGCGCCGCGGGCTCCGTGCCGGCGGGCGGCGTCGGTGAGCGACGCCGCCGCGAAGATCACCACGGACACCACGGTCGGCACGACGAGCAGCGTCTGCGGGGTCAGCGGGTACAGGATCTGGGTCAGCACCGCCGCGGCGACCAGCATCCACGCCGTCCGGTCGAGGCGCCCGCGGCGCAGGGCGGGGGAGCTACGGAGCATGGCGGAACCCTTCGGCGCGGCGTACCCGGTGACCCGGCACATCGCGAGATCCCCGCCCGGGGCGCGCCAAAACCCCCTTGTGGCCCAGGTTCGGCGCGATCGTCCCCGCCGCGCCGCCGGCGCCGTTCCGGCCTAGTATCTGCGGCGATGATCGAGTCGTGGACGGCCCGGACCGTGCGCCGCGCGGTGCGGGCCGGGGCCGGCCTCGCCGTGGCCGGAACCCTCCACGAACTGTTCAACCTCCGCCGCCTCCGGGTCCCTCCGGCCGAGCCGCCGCCCGTGCGGGAACGCGTCTCCGTGCTCGTCCCCGCCCGCGACGAGGCGCACCGGATCGCGCCGACCGTCCGCTCGCTCCTCGCCCAGACGGGCGTGCCGGACCTGGAGCTGCTCGTCCTCGACGACGGCTCCACGGACGGCACGCCCGCGCTGGTCGAGCACGTCGCCGGGGCCGATCCCCGCCTGCGAGTCCTGCGGGGCACGCCGCCGCCCGCGGGCGTCCTGGGCAAACCGCACGCGTGCGCGCAGCTCGCCGCCGCGGCGACCGGGCGGGTGCTGGTGTTCGTCGACGCGGACGTCGTGCTCGCGCCGCACGCCGTCGCCGCCGCGGTGGCGGTCCTGCGCGACGGCGGGTTCGCGCTGCTCTGCCCGTGGCCCCGCCAGCTCGCCGACGGCCCGGCCACCCGCCTGGTGCAGCCGCTCCTGGCCTGGTCGTGGCTGGTGAGCCTGCCGCTGGGGGTGGCCGAGCGGTCCCGGCGGCCCTCGCTGGTTGCGGCCAACGGCCAGTTCCTCCTGGTCGACTCCGGCGCGCTCGCCACCGCCGGCGGGTTCGTGGCCGTCGCCGGGGAGGTCCTGGACGACATCGCGCTCGCTCGGGCCGTCCGCCGGGCGGGCGGGCGGACGGGCGTCGCGGACGGCTCCCGCATCGCCACCTGCCGGATGTACGACGGCTGGGCCGAGCTGGCCGCCGGGTACCGGAAGTCCCTGTGGCGGGCGTTCGGCGGTCCCGGTGCGTCGGCCGCCGTGGCAGCGCTGCTGGCGCTGGTCTACGTCGTCCCGGCGCTGGCCGCGCTGCGCGGGTCCCGGGCCGGGCTGCTCGGGTACGCCGCCGGTATCGTCGGCCGGGTGCTCGCGGCGCGCCGCACCGGGGGACGGGTCTGGCCGGACGCGGCCGCGCACCCGGCCTCGGTCCTGACGCTGCTGGGCCTGCTCGCGTCGTCCTGGGCCGGGCGGCACGCGGGCACGCTGACCTGGAAGGGCCGCGCCCTGTGAGGAGGGCGGACCGGTGAGCCGGGTGATCGTGATCGGCGCCGGGGTCGGCGGCCTCGCCGTGGCGGCCCGGCTGGCGGCGCAGGGCCACGCCGTCGCGCTGCACGAACGCGCCGCGACGCACGGCGGCAAGCTCGGCACCTACGAGCGGGACGGCTTCGCGTTCGACACCGGCCCGTCCCTGCTCACCCTCCCGCAGGTGCTCGACGAGCTCTTCGCGGACACCGGCGGGCCGGCCGGGCTGGACGTCGTGCCCGTCGACCCGATCTGCGCGTACCGGTTCGCCGACGGGACGCGGCTGGACATGCCGCACGACCCCGCGGACGTCCCGGCCGCCCTCGACGCGGCGCTGGGGCCGGGCTCCGGGGCGGCGTGGGAGGCGTTGTACCGGCGCTCCGGCCGGCTCTGGGACCTCGTCGGCGACACCGTGCTGCGCCGGCCGTTCGACGGGCCGCGGGACCTGCTCCGGCTGTCCCACCGGCTCCGCGACCTTCGGGAGGTCGCCCCGTGGCGCTCGCTCGCCGGGCTGGGCAGGGCCGCTCTGCCGGACCCGCGGCTACGCACCTGGTTCAACCGGTACGCGACCTACTCCGGCTCCGATCCGCGGCGCACCCCGTCCGTCCTGTCCGTGACGCCGTACGTGGAGCAGCGTTTCGGCGCGTGGTACGTGCGGGGCGGGCTCCGCACGGTGGGCGACGCGCTGCTCGCGCGCTGCCGGGACCTCGGCGTCGAGGTGTACCTCGGCTCGGAGGTCGCCGAGGTCCGCACCGAACGCGGGCGCGCGACGGGGGTGCGGCTCGCCGACGGCACCACGCTGCGCGCGGACCTCGTGGTCTGCAACGCGGACGCCTCCGTCCTCTACGAACGCCTGCTGACCGGGCCGGAGGCCGCACGGCCGCGGCGGACCCTGCGCCGGGCGCCGCGCTCGCTCGCGGGTTTCGTGCTGCTGCTCGCCCTCGACGGCCGGGTCCCCGGGCCCGCGCACCGCGTCTGGTTCCCCGCGGACCACGACGCCGAGTTCGACGCGACCCTGGGCCGGCGGCCTGCCCCCGTCGCCGACCCGACGATCTACGTGCACGCCCCGGACGACCCCGCGCTCCGCCCCGACGACGCGTCGGAGGGCTGGTTCGTGTTGGTCAACGCCCCGCCGCACGATCCCGGCAGGGGCGTGGACTGGGACGTGGCCGGGCTCCGCGAGCGGTACGCGGACCACGTCCTCGCGACGCTGGCCACGCGGGGGGAGGACGTCCGGGGCCGGCTGCGGTGGCGGGAGATCCGCACCCCCGCGGACCTCGAGCGGGACACCGGCGCCCCCGGCGGCGCGATCTACGGGACGGCCTCGCACGGCGCGCGGGCGGCGATGCTCCGCCCCGCCAACCGCGCGCCGGTCGACGGCCTCTACCTGGTCGGCGGCTCGGCGCACCCCGGGGGCGGGCTCCCGCTGGTGCTGCTGTCCGCGGGGATCGTGGCCGGCCTCATCGGCCCGGCCCGCCACCCTTCGGGTCGAGACGACCCGGCCCACCGGGACCCCGACCATCGCGACCCTGACCATCGCGACCCGGACCGAAGCGGGGCGGCACGGTCCGCGCCACGGCCACGACCAGCTGCGTGAGCCCCACCGCGGCCAGCGCGGCCCACAGGACCGCGCAGACCGCGGCCCAGCCCCAGCCGGTCCACGGCGTCCCCGCGGGGAACGTGCCCGTGCCGAGCGCCGCGACCGCCACGACGATCACCCGCGTCGGCCGCTCGGCCACCGTGACCGCGCCGACGCCGGGCATGCCGACGGACTGGGCTCGGGCCCGCACGTACTCGTGCAGCATCACCAGGGCGGCGATCCCGGCGCACAGCGGCAGCGGGGCCCCGAGCGCGCCGAGGACCCCGACGAGCAACAGGTCCCCGACCCGGTCCGCGGCCGCGTCCACCACCGCGCCGAGCGGGCGCGCCGTGCCGGTGCGCAGCGCGACCGCGCCGTCGAGCCCGTCGAGGATCCCGCTGACGACCACGAGTGTGGCCGCGAGCAGCGGCCACCTGCCCCCGGCGGCCGCGACGGGCCACGCCCCCGCGGCGACGAGGACCCCGAGCAGCGACAGGACGTCCGGCGGCACCCGGGACACCGGCCCGGCGGCCGCGAGCCCCTGGACGAGACGGATCCAGCCGCGCGCGGGGCCGCCCGGGGTCAGGTCCCCGTGCAGCTCGGCCCAGCCCCGCAGCCCGTCGCCGCGGCCCGTCCCCGGCACGGCTCAGCGCCGGGCGCGCAGGAGCGCCACGGTGCCGCCGACGCCGCGGGTGGCGCGGTCGAGCACGACGTTCCTCGTCGATCTGCGGTCCGGTCTGCGGCCGGTGGTCTGCAGCAGTCTCACCTGGGCGTCCTCTCCTGGCGGCCGACGGCCTGCGCCCCGGCTCTCTCCCGGACCTGGTTCCCGCTCGCCGCTCCTTCGACACCCGGGGTGTAGAGCGCCCTCCCAGTGGGTCTCCTCCCGACGGTGCGGGTGGTGCGGCCCGCCGCGAGTCCAGGAGGTCCTCATGCGTACTCCCGACCGGGTCCAGCTCGCCGTCGAGACGCCGTCGGCGGGGTTCCGCCTGATCAGGGTGGCCGGCGCGCTGGGGGTCGAGGCGGCTGCGCGGCTGGTGCGGCTGGCGGACCTGCAGCTGCAGGTGCTGGGGGTCGTCGGCGTCGCGCGGCACACCGTCGGCCACCTGCTGGTCGACCTGGCCGGGGTCGGGCACTTCGGGCCCGGGGCCGTCGAGACGCTCCGGCACGTCCGGCACACCGCGGCCCGGGCCGGGATCGGCGTCCACCTCACGGGCTGCGGGGGCCGGCTGACGCTGCTGCCCGTCCGGGTCCGGCAGGTGCTCACCGAGTTCAGCACCTTCCCGTCGGTCGAGGAGGCCGTCGCCGAGCTGGACGGGCACGCGGGTATCGCCGAGCTCGGCACCCGTGTGGAAAAGGTTCGGCCGGATCGGGTGTGATCACGGCGGGGGACGGCTATCCCCGGGGCACCGAGCACCACCTGTCACGAGAGGAACCCCATGCCGGGCCGAAACACCATCATCCGCAGCCTGAACGACCTGGGCCTGGCCGCCTGGTTCGGCGCCCACCTGGCCGGGTCGGCCGGCCTGCTGCTGGCGAACAAGGGCCGGGTGGCGACGCAGCGCGGGGTGGGCGTGACGAGCGTCCTCAAGACGGGCCTGACCGCCGCCGCGCTCGGCGCCACCGCCTACACCGGGGTGCTGGGCAAGAAGCTCGACGGGGCCGGTGACGGGCCCGTCGAGGGCGGGACCGAGCCCGCCACGGACACGCCGCCGGAGGTCGCGGCGACCCAGCAGCAGCTCAAGGTGGCCCAGTGGGTGAACCCGGCCCTGACCGCGGCGCTGGTCGCCGTCAACGCGGTGCACGGCGAGCAGCAGCGGCCGAGCCAGGCGCTGCCGGGCATCCTCGCCGAGCCGGGCCGGCTGATCGGGGCCCTCAGCTGACGCGCTCGCGGCCGTGACCGGACAGGACGGAGGCGACCCGACGCGGTCGCCCCGCCGGGTGCTCCGCGAGCTGGGCCGCTCCTTTCCGGTCAGCGACGTGGCGCTCTGGGCGGGCGGGGCGTCCTTCTTCGCGCTGCTCGGCGTCGTCCCGATCACCCTGATCGGGCTGCGGGTCGCCGCGGCCCTGATCGGCCCCGACGCCGTCGCCGTCGGGATGGAGACGGCGATCGGCGGGCTGCCGGGCGGGCACGGCACGCCGGACGCCCTCCGCACGCTGACGGCGACGGCGCTGAACCTGTCCTGGCTGCAGACCATCGTGGTGCTGTTCCCCGCCAGCCTCTACGGGGAGGGGCTGCGGCGGGCGTTCCTGCAGCTCTCGCCGCGCCGCTCCGAGCGGCTCACCGGCTGGCGGGGGCGGCTCGGGGTGCTTCCCGTCGTCGCCCTCGCCCCGCTCCTCGTGCTCGCCGTGCTGGCGTCCGCGCCCGTCGCCGCTCCCCTCTACGCCGCGGGCGGCGGGAGCCTGCTGCTCGGCGTCCTGCTCGCGTTCCACGTCGTGTGGATCGGGGTGTCGATGGCGCTCGTGCTGGTGTACCGGCTCGTCGCGGCGGGGCGGGTCGGCCTGCGGGCGCTGCTGTGGGGCGGCTTCGGGACCGGGTCCTTCCTCGCCGGGTTCCTGCAGGGCTTCCTGCTGTTCCTCGCGATCCCGGTCGAGTGGTCACTGCCGTTCGGCGGGCTGCCGGTCTTCGGCGCGGTGGCCGCGCTCGCCCTGTGGCTCTACCTGGTGCACGTGCTGGTGCTCGTCGGCTACCGGCTCACCCTCGTGCTCGACGGGCGATCCGCAGCCCGGGACCGTCCGGCCGCGGCGTGACCGGCAGCCCGGCGAACAGCCCGCGCTGCGGCACGCCCAGGATCTCCTCGGGCCGGGCACCCGCCTCGGCCAGGACGTCGTTGGCGGCGAGCACCCCGGACATCGACGCCCGCTCCATGAGCCCGGCCAGGTAGGGCAGCTCCACGAAGTCCCCGGCGATGCGCACGCCGCGCGCGTCCGTCCGCACCCCGGGCCGGCTGCCCGCCCCGCCGGGCGGGAAGGCCGGTGCGGTCGCCTCCTGCCGTTCCTGAAGGTGGACGACGCCGGCGTCGGCGGTCTCCGGCCAGAGCGCGGCGAGCTCGGCGCGCATCCGGGCGGTGGCCGACGTCGCGTCGGGCGCCCCGCAGGAGTACGAGTGCAGCTCGACGACGGACCCGCCGGTCCGAGCCGCCCACTCGGCCGACGGGCTCTCCAGCCGGGAGTAGACCGTGATCGAGTCCAGCGTCGCCTCCCCGCTCACCGCGCTGAACGTCGCGCGCTCCGGCGCGACGTCGCGGTCCAGCCAGAGCCGGGTGACGGCGAACGGGGGCGCCACCCGCAGCGACGCGCACTGCGCGGCCAGCCGGGGCGCCGTCGCCGCGGCCCGGGGGAGGCGGCCAGCAGCGCCGAGAGCGCGCCCGGATCGAGGGCGAGGACCACGTTGCGGGTGGTGAGTGCCTCGCCGCCCAGCTCGAGTCGCCAGCCGTGGCCGTCCGGCTCGAGGCGCTCCACCCGGGCGCCCGTCCGGACCACCGCGCCGTGCTTCTCGAGCAGGCGGCTGAACGGGTCCCAGAGACAGGTCAGGTAGTCCGTGACCGGTGCGTCGAACCCGATGCCCTCCGGGTTGCCGAGGAAGTAGTAGTGGAACATCGCGACCAGCTCGGCGGCCGAGAGCTCGGCCTGGTTGCAGAAGAACGAGCGCGCGAACGCCTCGAAGAGCATCTGCCGCGCCCGTTCGGACACGCCCATCCGGGCGAGGAACTCCGCCGCGGTGACGTCGTCGAACTGAGCGGTGGTCGTGGCCCGGTCGTAGCTGAGCAGCCCGAGCCCGGCCGCTGAGTCCGCGCCCGAGAGATCGCGCAGCCCGAGGCTGGGGGAGCGCGCCAGCAGGGCCAGCAGGTTCAGCGGGGGCGCCGACGGCAGCCCGGTCAGGTCCTCGGCCGGCCAGTGCCGCGAGACGACGGGGTAGCCGCCGACAGGGGCCAGGAAGCCCAGCTCGGGGTCGATCCGGCGGAGCACCGACCGCCAGGTGTAGTAGTGCCGGAAGAACGCGTGGAACCCGTGCTCGACGACCTGTTCCGTGCCGTCGGGCAGGGTGTGCGGCCACGCCCCGAGGCGCCCGCCCAGCGTCGGCGCGGCCTCCAGCAGCGTGACCCGGACGCCGCGCTCGGCGAGCACGACGGCGGCGCTGACGCCCGCGACCCCCGCCCCGACGACGACGGCCTCGGTGCCGGACGGCACGTCGCGGGGGAGCGCCGGATCGGCCGTCACCAGTCGTCTCGGCCGCATCCGCAGGGGAGCAGCCCGGCTGCGCAGTTCGTCGACCACCGGACGAGCCTAAGCAGGCCCGGCGTGATCCGCTCCTCGACGACCGTCCTCCCCGGGCCGGGGTGGCCGGACCTACGGATCTACCGCGAGGTCCGCCCGCCGGCGCCGGTCGAGCCGGTTCATGATCGGCCCGGCCGCGATTCCGTGCGCGACGACGGACACGATCACCACCAGCGCCGCGGTCGCCCACACCTCGTCGGCGCCGGGGAACGCGGCTTGGCTCGTGGCGTACGCCAGGTAGTAGAAGGTGCCGATCCCGCGGATGCCGAAGGCGGCGATCGCCGTCCGGTCGCCGCGGGATCCGTGGCCGCCGACGAGCGCGAGCCACGTGCACAGCGGCCGCACGACCAGGACGACGGCGGCCGCGACGGCCACGGCCTGCCAGGTCAGCGCGCCGAGCAGGCCGCGGGCCACGGCCCCGCCGAAGAGCACGAGCAGCAGCACGGTGAGCAGCCGCTCGATCTGCTCGACGAAGTCGTGCAGGACCTGGTGGTACTCGTGGCTCCGCTCGGTGGCGCGGAGGCTGCGCGCGCAGAGGAACACCGCCAGGAAGCCGTAGCCGCCGGCCACCTCGGTCAGTCCGTAGGCCAGGAACGTGGCCGCGAGGGCCACGAACCCCTCGGCGTGCGAGGCGAGGTGCCACTTCTCCGAGCGGCTGCGGAAGAACAGCGCGCCGAGCGCGCGGCCGACCACGATCCCGCCGACGACCCCGCCCGCGAGCTTGAGCAGCACATCCTGCAGGGCCCACTCCCCGAGCCACCCGGCGAGGCCCGTCCCGGCGGCGGCCATGGCGATCGCCGCGTAGACGAACGGGAAGGCCAGGGCGTCGTTCAGCCCGGCCTCCGACGTCAACGCGAAGCGGACCTCGTCCTCGCCGTCGGCGTGCCCGCCCGGTTCGCCGACCTGCACGTCCGAGGCGAGCACCGGGTCCGTCGGGGCGAGGGACGAGCCGAGCAACAGGGCGGCCGCCGGCACGAGGCCGGCCCACCACCAGCCGAGCAGCGCCGCCGCCGCGATGGTGAGCGGCATCGCGATGCCGAGCAGCCGCCACGTCGAGGACCAGGAGCGCGGGCCGAGCGGCCGGTCGAGCTTCAGCCCGGCGCCCATCAGCGCGACGATCACGCCGATCTCCGTGAGGTGCTCCGCCGCGGCCGGATGGGCCAGCGGGTCGGGGTCCGGCAGGTCCGGGAACACCGCGAAGACGGCGAGGCCGAGGCCCAGGAACACGATCGGCATCGAGAGCGGCCGGTCCGCCAGCAGGCGCGGCAGCAGGGCCGCCATCAGGGCGCCGAGACCGACGAGGGCGTAGGTCAGGTCGAGGACGTCCACTTGTTCCGTTCGAAAGGTAGGTTTCGGGGGATTCCTGTCCGGATCCGGTCGGACGTTCCCCGCCGGGGTCCCGCTCAATCCTCGATCGGGGTGTCACCGGCCCCTCAGCGGGTACCGCCGGAAATGACCGCCTACGGCTGGCACGCGTCGCACGAGCAGATACCCCCGACCGCGCTGCTGGCGGCCGCCCGGCGGGCGGAGCAGGCCGGGTTCGAGGCCGCGATGTCGTCGGACCACTTCTCGCCGTGGAGTGCGCGGCAGGGGCAGTCCGCGTTCGCGTGGTCCTGGCTGGGCGCCGCCCTGCAGGCGACCTCGCTGCCGTTCGGCGTGGTCACCGCGCCCGGCCAGCGCTACCACCCGGCGATCGTCGCCCAGGCGATCGGCACGCTCGGCGCGATGTACCCGGGCCGGTTCTGGGCGGCCCTCGGGACGGGCGAGGCGTGCAACGAGCACATCACCGGGGACCGCTGGCCGCGCAAGACCGTCCGGAACGCCCGGCTGCGCGAGTGCGTCGACGTGATCCGGGCCCTCCTGCGCGGCGAGGAGGTCAGCCACGACGGCCTCGTCCGGGTCGACCGGGCCCGGGTGTGGACGCGGCCGGAGGAGCCGCCGCCGCTCCTCGGGGCCGCGGTGAGCGTGCCGACCGCACGCCGGTGTGCCGAGTGGGCGGACGGGCTGATCACCGTCAACGCCCCGCCCGCGCACCTGCGCGCGATGATCGACGCCTACCGCGACGCGGGCGGGCGCGGGCGGCTGCACCTTCAGGTCCACCTCAGCTGGGCGCCCGACGAGGAGGCGGCCGAGACGATCGCGCTCGAGCAGTGGCGCAGCAACGTCTTCCCGCCCCCCGCCTGCTCGGACATCGACACCGCCGCGACCTTCGACGCCGTGTCGGAGTACGTCCCGATCGAGCAGGTCCGCGGGTCCGTGCAGATCTCGAGCGACCTCGGCCGCCACACCGCGTGGCTCGCGCAGTTCGCCGAGCTGGGCTTCGACGAGATCGCGCTGCACCACGTGGGTCAGGAACAGGACGCGTTCATCGGCGCCTTCGGTTCGAAGGTCCTGCCCCAGCTGCGGGCCGCGGCTTGAGGCTCACCCGGACCTCGGACCCGTGGTGGAAGAACGACCACCTCGACCGGCTGGGCGTCACGTGCCTGTGGCTGATGCCTTCTACCCGACCCCGGACCGCGACGACGGCTACGACATCGCCGACTTCTACGGGCTGTGGCGGGCCCCGTGCTCGCCCACCGCTGCGACGCCAACGGATCCACAGTGGTCGCCCTGCACAGGACGGGTGTCGCCGGCCGCGGGACGGTCCGAGAGTCCAGTCTGTACCCGAACGTGCGGATCGGACGGCGTGCGGTCGCGCGTGGACCGGGGTAGACCGGGCGGGGGACGACCGAGCCGGGTCGACCGAGCCGGGGAGGTGCGACATGGGGGAGCCGCTGCCCGAGCCCGTCCGCCCGATGCTGGCCGTCGCCGGCCCGCCGCCGATGGGCGAGGGCTGGGCGTTCGAGTTCAAGTGGGACGGGGTCCGCGCCGTCGTCGCCGTCTCCGGGGACGCGGTGCGGTTCACCAGCCGCAACGGCAACGACGTCACCGCGGGCTACCCGGAGCTCGTCGCGAGCCTGCGCAGCGACCGGCCGTTGCTGCTCGACGGCGAGATCGTCGCCGCGGACGCGGCGGGGCGCCCGGACTTCGGGTTGTTGCAGCAGCGCATGCACGTCCGCACGCCGTCCGAGCGGCTGATCGCGGACGTCCCGGTCTCGCTGTACCTGTTCGACCTCCTGGTCGAGGGTGGGCGCTCGCTGCTGCACGAGCCGTACGACGTTCGCCGGGCCCGGCTCGCGGAGCTGGGGCTGGAGGCCGCGCCGCTGGTGTCCGTGCCGCCCACGTCCACCGACCTGACCGGCGCGCAGCTGCTGGAGATCGCCCGGGGCCACGGCCTGGAGGGGATCGTGGCGAAGCGCCGCAACGCCCCCTACGAGCCGGGGCGGCGCTCCCCGGTGTGGACCAAGACGGCGCTGCTGACCACCCAGGAGGTCGTGCTGGGCGGGTGGAGCCCCGGGGAGGGCCGGCGGACGTCGACGCTCGGGTCGCTGCTGATCGGGGCCCGGGACGACGAGGGCCTCCTGCGGTTCCTCGGCCACGTCGGCACCGGCTTCACCGAGGAGATGCTGCACGCGCTCCTGGAGCGGCTGGAGCCGTTGCGCCGCAAGGACAGCCCGTTCGACGAGACGGTGCCGCGGGAACACGCCCGGCACGCCCGGTGGGTCGAGCCGCGGCTCGTCGGTGAGGTCGAGTACCGGACGCTGACCCGCGACGGCCGGCTGCGGCACGCCGTGTGGCGCGGGCTGCGCCCGGACCGGGACCCCGAGGAGATCCGGATCGCCTTCCCGCCGGGTGCCGCTCCGCCCCCTGTCACGCGGGCACGCGCCGGGGCCGCCGCGGAGGCCCGGGACCGGACCCCACCCGCCGCGGAGCCCGAGCGCCCCGACCGCGCCGCCACCGACGACGAGCTGGTCGCCCTCGACGCCCTCGACCACAAGGGCAGCTGGCGGATCGCCGGCCGGGACGTCGCGCTGACGAACCTGGACAAGGTCCTGCTCCCCGGCCGGGACGGCGAACCGCCGGTGACCAAGCGCGAGCTGATCCGCTATCAGGCGGTCGTCGCCCCGTACGCGCTGCCGTACCTCGCGGACCGGCCCGTGAACCTGCACCGCTACCCGGACGGCGTCGACCGCCCGGGCTTCTGGCAGAAGGAGGTCCCGGGGCACGCCCCGGAGTGGCTGCGGCGCTGGCGCAACCAGGACGCGGGGCCGGGGGAGTCGCAGGTCTACGCCGTCGTCGACAGCACGGCAGCGCTCGTGTGGACGGCGAACCACGGCGCCGTCGAACTGCACCCGTGGACCTCGGCGCTGCCGGACGTGCGGCAGCCCACCTGGGCGCTGATCGACATCGATCCCGGGCCGCGGAACCGGTTCGACGACGTCCTGGTCCTGGCCCGGCTCTTCCGCACGGCGCTGGAGCACCTGGACGTCGACGCGGCGCCGAAGGTGACCGGTCAGCGGGGGATCCAGATCTGGGTGCCGGTGGAGCCGGGGTACACCTTCGCGGACACCCGCGGCTGGGTGGAGAAGCTGTCCCGAGCCGTCGGCCGGATCGTGCCGGAGCTGGTGTCCTGGGAGTGGTACACGGACCGCCGGCAGGGTCTGGCGCGGCTGGACTACACGCAGAACGCGATCAACAAGACCCTCGTCGCGCCGTTCAGCCCGCGACCGCGGCCCGGAGCGCCGGTGTCGATGCCGATCACCTGGGCCGAGCTCGACGACCCGGACCTGCGACCGGACCGGTGGACCCTGCGGACGGCGCCCGCGCGGCTGCGCGACGCGGGCGACCCGCTCGCGCCGCTGCGAGGCAGGCCGCAGCGGCTACCGCCCCTCTGACACGCCCGCCCGCCGGGCCAGGAAGGCCGAGACCTCGGCGGCGACCAGCCCGGGGTGCGTCGACAGGACCATGTGCCCGCCGGCGGACACGGTGACCGCCGAACCGTCGGGAGGCAGGCGCGCCAGGGCGACGGTCCAGTCCGCCGGGGCGATGCGGTCGTGGAGCCCGCGCAGCACCAGCACGGGACAGCGGACCGAGCCGAGCGAGTCCTCGATGCGGCACCGGCGGAAGGCGTCGAGCGTGCGCACCATCGCCACCGGCCCGGTGGTCCGGTAGTCCCGCACGAGCCGCGGGATCTGCCCCGGCCGCTCGTGTGCGGCGGTCCGCACCCACCGGGCGGCGAGACCGGGCCAGGTCGACCCGCGCGGATCCGTGGTCGGGCCGACGAGCACGAGGCCGGCGACCCGCTCCGGCTCCCGCGCCGCGACCTCCGCGACGAGCTGGCAGCTCGCCGAATGACCGAGCAGGACCACCGGATCGCCGGGACCCCGGCCCCGCAGTACGTCGAGCAGGCGGTCCACCTGGGCGGCCATACCGATCGCCAGGCCGCGCGGCGCGGGCAACCCGAACCCGGGCAGCTCGACGGCCGCCGTCGGCCCGGCCGTGGCGAGCGCGCGGAACAGCCGCTGCGGGATCTCGGCGGACAGGCCGAGCCCCGGCACGGCGACGACCGGCCGGGGCCCGGTCACCACGGTGGTCGGTGACCGGGCCCGGCCGGACCCGTCATCCAGGCGAGTTCTGCTTGATCGTGCCGGCGGAGTCGGTGGCCTGCTCCTTGACCTGTTCGACCGCGGAGCGGCTTTCCTCGGCGACGGTCTGGCCGGCCTCGGTGGCGGTGGACCTGACCTGGTCGACGGCCTGTTGGACGGGTTCGGTCAGGTTGCCCCTGACCTGTCCGAGGGCTTGTTCGGCGGCGTCGGCGAGGGGCTGGGTCAGCTCCCCGGCGTGGTCCTTGACCTGTTCGGCGAGTTCCTGTTCGCGGCGGGTGGCCGGGAGCAGGGAGGAGATCAGCCAGCCGGCGCCGAAGGCGATGAGCCCGGCCGCGAGGGGGTTGCCCCGGGCTTGGCGGCGCACGACGCGCGGAGCCTCCTGCACGGTCTGCGCGGCGGTGGAGGCCACGTCGGACACGGTGCCCGCCGCTGTGGAGGCCACGTCGGACACGGTGCCCGCCGCTGTGGAGGCCACGTCGGACACGGTGCCCGCCGCGGTGGAGGCGGTGCCGGTGACGGCGTCGGCGACGTGGCGGCCGGTGTGCTGGGCCGAGGCCCGGGGGTCGCTGCCCATGATGGTGTCCTTGACCCGGCCGACCGTGGCCTTGGCGCGGTCGACCCGGCGTTCGACGATGCGGCCGGGGCTGACCTTGTCGGCGAAGGCGTTGACGTCGCTGCTGAGGTCGGCCTGGGTGCGTTCGATGTCGCGGCGGATCTGGTCGGGATCGTCGGGGGTGGTCACGGGGTGCCTCCTCGGTTGCCCTTGAGGGCGTCGGGAACCTGGCCGAGCGTGTCGACGGTGCGTTCGGGTTTGGGGTGGACCTCGCGGAACTTGGCGCGGCCGGTGGTGTAGAGGATCCCGGCGATGACGGCCCAGATCGCGGCGACGATGAGGGCGGCCCAGCCGGGGTGCATGAGGTTGGACAGACCGGCCCACAGGGCCAGGGACAGGAACAGGACGAGGAACCAGGCGGCGAAGCCGGCGCCGCCGAAGGCTCCGGCGGCCTTGCCGGTCTTGGTGGCCTCCTGTTTGAGCTCGGCCTGGGCGAGGGCGAGCTCCTGGCGCATCAGGGTCGACAGGTCCCGGGTCACGTTCCCCAGCAGGTCACCCACCGAGGCGGCGTCCGCCGCGGGACCCACGGGTGCTGCGGCGCGCCGGGCCGGGTCGGCCGCATGAGCGCCGGAGGGAGGCGTCGGCACGGTCATCGCCGATCACCCGGGTACGGCTGCTCGGGTCCTGCCCGGCGCTCGAGCTCCTCGACATACTCACCGACGGTGGTCGCCTCGTGGCGCGGGGCGTCCGCGGGCGGTCGCCCCGGCTCGGTCGGCTGCCCGGGCTCCGACCACTGCGCGCCCGGGGGCACGGAGCCGGGCGGGACCGGGGACACCGGGTTCGGGGGACGGGCGGGACGACGGGTGGGGCGACGGGTCGGCTGACGGGAGGGGCCACGGGCGGGTCGAGCGGCCCCGCCGGCGGCAGGGCACCGCCCCGCGGGTCGTCGTAGGGCATCGGCGGGGGCATCGGTGGGGGCGGCGGGACGACGGCCGGCCCCGGCCGCGGGGCGCGCACCGGTCCGGGAGGCTCCGGATACCCGGACGAGCCGGTGTCGCGGTTGGCGTCGATCGCACCCCGGGTCAGCCGGCCCACCAGCAGGCCGGCCGCGGCCGCGCCGAGCAGGAACGCCCCGGGACGGCGCCGGGCCAGCCCGCGGAACTCCTCCACCAGATCGCCGGGCTCGCGGTTGTCCAGCCAGCGGGCGGCCTCGTCGACCCGCTTGGCGGCCTGCTCCGCGAGGTCGGCCGCGGGACCGGACCGGTCCCCGCCCTCGGCCATCTGGTGCAGCTCCGAGGCGAGGCTACGCAGGCTCTCACTCGCTTTGTGCTGGCCGTTGCGGGCCTGTTCGACGGCCTGCTCACGGGCCTGGGCGAACAGGTCCCCGGCCTGGCGGCGGGCCTCCTCGGCGACCTGCGCCGCCTGGTCGGCCGCGGTCTCGGCGACCTGGCGGCCGGCGTCGGCGGCGGTCTGTCCGACCGCGCCCGCCTCGTCGCGTGCGACCTGGGGCATCGACGGATCCGTGGGGTTCTCGGCGGGGAAGGCCGGCGGATGTCCGCTTCTGGGCTGGGTCATAGAACTGCTCCTGTCGTCGTTTCCGGTAGCCGTTCGGCTCAGCGCGGCCATACCCGTGGGCGCGGCGGGCAACCGGATCCGTTCCGGTTTCTGCTGCAACCAACCGATCGGCCCAGCACCGCGCTCAGGTCGCATCGGGTGGGTAGGCGTCCCGGCATGACGGACACGACACCTCTCGCCCTCGTCACCGGGGCCTCCAGCGGGATCGGACTCGAGCTCGCCCGCAACCTGGCCGCGCGTGGCGTCGACCTGGTCGTCACGGCCGAGGACGACCGGCTCGACGCCGCGGTCGCCGACCTGCGGGCCTCCGGCGTCGACGTCGCGTCGGTCCGCGCCGACATGGACGACACCAAGATCGGGGCGTCCGAGAAGGACGACCCGGCGCAGGTCGCGGAACAGGGGATGAAGGCCCTGCTCGACGGCGACGAGAAGGTCGTCGCGGGGTCACTGAGGACGAAGGCCCAGGGCGTCGCGAACAACGTGCTGCCGGACTCGCTCAAGGCGAAGGCGCACAAGAAGATGACGGAGCCGGGGTCGGCGTGACGCAGCGCTCCCGGGGACGCCGCCAGGTCCCCGGGAGCCGGCCCGCCCCCTGAGGTCGAGGGCGGCGCGCGCGATCTCGGCCGGGTCGACGTCGAGGCACTCGTGCTGGTAGCGGCAGGTGAACTGGCGGCAGGGCGTGCACGCCGTCGGCATCCCGAGGACCCGGGCCGGGACGGACCGCGGCCGGTACTGCTCGACCAGCTCGGTCCCCGCGAACAGCACCACCACCGGTGTGCCCACCGCGTCCGCCAGGTGCATCCCGCCGCTGTTGTTGGCGACCACGACCGCGGCCCCGCCGAGGAGCGCGGCGAGGCCCGGCACGTCGAGCTCGCCGGCCAGCGCGACCGCGCCCGGGATCCCGTCCGCCACCTCGTGCACCAGGTCCCGCTCCGAGCCGGAGCCGCAGACGGCGACGGGCAGGCCCGCGCCGGTCAGCTCCCGGACCGCGGCCCGGAAGCCCGCCGGCGGGTAGCGCCGCGACGGGCACGACGCCCCCGGCAGGAGCACGGCGTGCGGGCGGCCCGGATCCCCGCCGGTGGCCCGCAGCGCCCGCTCGGCGGCCTCGCGGGCCGCGGGCGCGACGTGGGCGTGCAGGGTCGCCTCGCCCGGCGGCACCCCGAGCCGGTCGAGCACGTGGAGCGCGCGGTCGACCTGGTGCAGGTCATCGTGCGGCGCCGGCACCCAGTGGGTCAGGGCGGCCCCGCCGAACTCCTTCGACGTCCCGGCCCGGACCGGGATGCCGGCGAGCTGGCAGACGTAGCCGGCGGGCCAGGGGGACTGGGAGAACGAGGTCAGCACGACGGCGGCGTCGTAGCGCCGTGCGGCCAGCTCGTCGGCCAGCCCGGGGTCGGGCGGCCCCGGCGCCGGCGCGATCCGCTGCCACGACACCCGCGCGACGACCACGTCGTCGACCTCGGGGAGCAGCGACGCCGCAGCCGCGCCGCCCGGTGAGGCCAGCAGGTGAATCCGGGCGTCCGGCGCCGCGGCCCGCAGCGCGGCGAGCGCGGGGCCGGCGAGCAGCACGTCCCCCAGGTTGTCCGGCCGCACCACCAGCAGCCGGCGCAGGCCGGGCCAGCCGATCGGCGGCCCGGCGAGCGCCGCCGGATGCTCGAAGGGGTCGTCGGTCCCTCGATCCAGATCGGTCACGGTGCGGTCGATACCCCGGCACGGCGCGGCCGAACCGGTTTCGCCCGGTACTGCGGGGGAACGGTCCTTCCGTGCTGATCACGATGGTTCAGGGCGGGGCGGACCCGGGACGCGACGGCGTCGCCGACTACACGCGGCACCTCGTCGGCGCCCTCGCAGGGGAGGGGACGCGCGTCGAGCAGGTGCCGGTCGACGGGTCCGCGCGCGGCGTGCTCCGGGCGGCCCGCCGGATCCGGGAGCTGCGCCCGGACGTGGTGCACGTGCAGTTCGCGCCGTCGGCGTTCGGGTTCTCGCCCTGGCCGGGGCTGCTGCCGGACCTGGTGGGTGCCCCGGTGGTGACGACGCTGCACGAGTACGGCTGGTGGGCCGCGCCGCCGCGGGTCCCGGACGCGGTGTGGCGCGCGCTGGAGCGGACCGGGCGGTTCGACCGGGAGACCTGGCGCCTCGCCCCCGCCGGCGCCGCGGCGGTGACCACGAACGCCGGGCACGCGGCGACGCTGCGGGAGCGGCTCGGCGTCGAGGCGGCGCTCGTCCCGCTGGCGCCCAACGTGCCGGATCTCGGGCGGACGCAGCCGCGGGAGGCGGTCCGGCGCCGGCTCGGGGTCCCGGAGGACGCCGAGGTCATCGCGTTCTTCGGGTTCGTGCACCCGGTGAAGGGCCTGCGCTACCTGATCGAGGCGGTCGCGGGGCTGCGCGCGGCCGGGCGGCGCCGGCTGCACCTGCTCGTTCTCGGCGGGTTCACCTCGCTCGCGCTGCCGGAAGGGGAGGCCCGCGCGTTCCGCGACGAGCTCACCGCGTGGACGCGGACGTGCGGGGTCGCGGACCACGTCTCGATCACCGGGCAGCTCCCGGCCGAGGAGGTGTCCGCGGCCCTGCACGCCTCCGACCTCACCGCGTTCCCCTTCGCCGCCGGCGCGACGACGAAGAGCGGCGCGTTGCTCTCGGCGTTCGCGCACGGCCTGCCGACGATCGTCACGCCGGCCGATCCCCCCGATCCGGAGCTGGTCGACGGCCGGACCGTCGTCGTGGCCCCGCGGGTCCGGGACCCCGAGGTCCTGCGGGACGCCCTCGTCCGGCTGCTCGACGACCCGGCCCTGCGGCGGCGGGTCGCCGCCGCGGGCGCCGCCCTCGGCGCCGAGCGGACCTGGCCCCGGATCGCCGAGCGGCACCGCGAGCTCTACGCCCGGGTGCTGGGTGTCCGCGGGGAGCCCGCGCATGCGTGACGGCACGCGGTATCCGGACATCCTGGTCGTCGACCTGCTCGGGGGGCTGGGGGACCTGGTGATGGTGCTGCCGGTGATCCACGCTCTGGCCCGGCGGAACCCCGGCGCCGCGCTGCGGGTGCTCACCCACGCTCCCGGCGACGTGCTCGTCGAGTCCGATCCGGCCGTCACCGAGGTGGTCCGGGCGGAGAAGGGCGACGAGCGGGCCGCCGTGGCCGCCGAGCTCGACCGCCGCCGCCCGGCGCTCGTCGTGAGCACCACCCGGCACAGCGGCATCCCCGAGGAGATCGGGTCCCGCGGCGTCCGCAGCGTCACGAACCTCTGGCGGAACCCGCCGCCCGACGAGCAGGTCAGCCACCGCTACCTGCGGATCCTCGCCGCCGAGGGCCTCGTCGACGCCGTCGAAGTGCCGCCGTCGATCCACCTCACCCCGGCCGAGCGCGCCCGGGGGGCGGCGATGCTGGCCGACCACGCGGGCCCGGGCCGCCCCGTGGTGCTGGTGCCGGGCGCGGGGATGGCGGTCAAGCACTGGCCGCACTGGGCGACGCTCGCCCGGGGGCTGGCGGACCGCGGCACGCCCCCGCTCGTCGTCACCGGGGACCCGGCGCCGGGGCCCTGGGCCGAGGAGCTCGCGCGTCCCCTGCCGCCGACCGGCCTGCGAGGCCTCGCCGCACTGTTCGCCGCGGTGGGGGACCGGGGCGGGACGGTCGTCGGGCCGGACACCGGCCCGGTCCGGGTGGCCGCGGCCGTCGGGGCGCGGACGGTCGGGCTGTTCGGGCCGACCGCCGCCGCCCGCTACGGGCTGGGCCCCGCGGCCGTCGACCTGCAGGGGTTGCCGGGCTGCCCGCACCGGCGTCCCACGGCCATCACCGAGCAGGTCTGCTGGTGGGAGGCCCGGTGCCCGCTGGCCGCGGACGGCCCCGCGTGCATGGCGGACCTCTCCCCGGACTCCGTGCTGCGGGCGTCCCTCGCCGGGTGAACGGGTACCCGGCGAGGCCCGACCCTCGAGAAGGAGGCCGACGATGGCAGGCAAGAAGGACGAGGCCGAGAAGATGCGCGACGACGTCCCCTCGACGGTCGCCCGCTCCGACGACAAGGCGGTCCGGACCTACAAGAAGACCCTGGAGTCCGCGGAGGAGAGCTACGGCAGCGGCCGGCGCGCCCAGCAGACGGCCTACGCGGCGCTGAAGCACACGCACGAGAAGGTCGGCGACCACTGGGAGCCCAAGGAGGAGTACGGCCCGTCGGACGAGCGGGCCGCCCGCTCCACCCCGGACTCCGGGGACCCGGGCGGGTCGACGGCGGCCGGTGTGGACGCCAACGCGTCCAAGAAACACCTGGTGGAGGTGGCGAAACGGCTCGACGTGAAGGCGCCCACGAGGCGGACGAAGGACGAGCTGGTGGAGGAGATCCGTAAGGCCAACGACCGGGCGACCCGTCGCGCGCGGGAGGACTGACCAGCCCGAATACGGAGAGTAGTAGTGGTGGCGGAGAGTAGCAGTTAGGGCAAGAGCGTTTAGCTCGATCCTCGGTGGCCACTTTTCCGGCATGCGAACCACCGCTCGGCACGTCCCGGAGGCCGTGCTGTTCGATCGGGACGGCACCCTCGTCGTCGACGTCCCGTACTGCGCGGACCCCCGGCTGGTCCGCCCCGTGCCCGCTGCCCGGGCCGCCCTCGCCCTCCTGCGCGACGCGGGCGTACCCACCGGTGTCGTCACCAACCAGTCCGGTATCGGCCGCGGCCTCATCACGTCCGAGGCGGCCGCGGCGGTCAACCGCGAGGTCGACCGGCTGCTCGGCCCGTTCCGGGTGTGGCGGGTCTGCCCGCACGCCCCCGAGGAGGGCTGCGCCTGCCGCAAGCCCGCCCCCGGGATGCTGCTGGACGCCGCCGCCGAGCTGGGGATCGCCCCCGAGCGGCTCGCGTTCGTCGGGGACATCGGCTCGGACGTCGAGGCGGCGGCGGCCGCCGGCGCGGCGTCCGTGCTGGTCCCGACGGCCGTGACCCGGGCCGAGGAGATCCGGGCGGCGCCCGTCGTGCGACGGGACCTGGTCGGGGCGGTGCGTTTCCTCCTCGGCGCGGAACTGCGGGGGACCGGCCCGGGACGCGCGGCATGACGCGCGCCCTGGTCGTGCGCCTCGACGGCGCCGGTGACGTGCTGCTCGCCGGGCCCGCGGTCCGGGCCGTCGCCGCCCGGGCGGACGTCACGCTCCTGTGCGGCCCGGCGGGTGCCCCCGCGGGCCGGCTGCTGCCCGGGGTGGGCGAGGTCCTCCGCTGGGCGTGCCCCTGGGTGATCGCCGACCCGCCGCCGGTGGACGCCGCGGAGACCGCCGGCCTGGTCGCCGACCTCGCCGCCCGGGGCTTCGACGAGGCCGTGATCCTGACGTCCTTCCACCAGTCGCCGCTGCCCCTGGCGTTGCTGCTGCGCCTGGCGGGGGTGCCGCGGATCAGCGGCGCCTCGGTCGACCACGCCGGCGCGTTGCTCGACGTCCGGCTGCGGCCCGGCGAGACCCTCGACGAGGACCAGCCCGAGCCCGAGCGGATGCGGGCGATCGCGGCCGCGGCGGGGTTCCCCGCGCCCGCCGGGGACGACGGGCGGCCGGCCGTCCTGCCGTCACCCGACGTCTCGCACCTGCTCCCCGCGGCGCCGTACGTCGTCGTGCACCCGGGCGCCGCGGTGGGCGCGCGGCGCTGGCCCGCCGGGCACTGCGCCCGCGCCGTCGAGCTGCTCGCCGCGGCCGGGCACCGGGTCGTCGTGACCGGCGGCCCGGACGAGCGGGCGTTGACGGCGAAGGTCGCGGGCCGCCACGGCACCGATCTCGGCGGCCGGACCTCGCTCGCCGAGCTGGGCGGCGTCCTCTCCCGCGCGTCGGCGGTCGTCGTCGGGAACACGGCCGCGGCGCACCTCGCCGCGGCGGTCGGCACCCCGGTCGTCTCCCTGTTCGCCCCGGTCGTCCCGGCGGTGCGCTGGCGCCCCTACGCCGTGTCGCACGTGCTGCTGGGCGAGCAGCACGCCCCCTGCCGGGACTCCCGGGCCCGGGAGTGCCCGGTCCCCGGCCATCCCTGTCTGGCGGGCGTCGATCCCGCCGCGGCCGTCGAGGCCGTCGAGCTGCTGATCACCGATGTGCTCCGCGCACAGGAGGTGCCCGCATGAACATCCTGATCTGGCACGTGCACGGCTCGTGGACGACCGCGTTCGTCCAGGGCCCGCACCGCTACCTGCTGCCCACGCTGCCCGAGCGCGGCCCGTGGGGCGGCGGACGGCCCGCCGCGTGGGACTGGCCGGCGAACGCGGTCGAGGTCTCGCCGGAGGAGCTGCGCCCGGCCGACGTGGACGTCGTCGTCCTGCAGCGGCCCGAGGAGTTCGAGCTCGCCGAGCGCTGGCTCGGCCGGGTCCCGGGCCGCGACGTGCCCGCGATCTACCTGGAGCACAACACCCCCCGCGAGCACGCCGCGACCAGCCGGCATCCGACGGCCGACCGGGACGACGTCCTGCTCGTGCACGTCACCCACTTCAACGCGCTCATGTGGGACGCCGGCTCGACCGCGACGACCGTCGTCGAACACGGGGTGATCGACCCCGGGCAGCGCCCCGTCGGGGAGCTCGCGGCCGCGGCCGTAGTGATCAACGAGCCGGTCCGGCGGGGCCGCGTCACCGGCACCGACCTGCTGCCGGGCCTCGCCGCCGCGGCCCCGATCGACGTCTACGGGATCGGTACGGACGGCCTCGGCGAGTACCTGCGGACCGGCCTCGGGGTGGACCCGGGGACCGCCGCCCGGGTGCGCAGCGGCGGGGACCTGCCCCAGCGCCGGATGCACGACGAGCTCGCCCGGCACCGCGTCTACCTGCACACCGCGCGCTGGACCTCGCTCGGCCTCTCGCTGATCGAGGCGATGATGCTCGGGATGCCCGTCGTCGTGCTCGGCACGACCGAGGCGCTCGAGGCCGTGCCGCCGGAGGCCGGAGTGCGCTCCACCGACCTGGCCCGGCTGCGGGCGGGCCTGCGCAGGTTCACCACGGATCCCGCCGCCGCGGCCGCCGCCGGAGGGGCGGCGCGCGCCGCCGCCCTGGCCCGCTTCGGGCTCGGCCGGTTCCTCGGCGACTGGGAGGACGTCCTGGCCCGGGCGGCCCGCTCCGCGCGCGGCGGGCCGGCGCGCGCCGGCCCGCCCGCCACCGACCCGGGACCGGCCGTGACCCCGCGGCCGGCCCCGATCATCCCTCTCGCAGGGACCATCACGACCGCAGGGAGTTGATCGATCGTGCGCATCGCCATGGTGTCCGAACACGCGAGCCCGCTCGCCGCTCCCGGAGGGCCCGACTCGGGCGGCCAGAACGTCCACGTGCGCGAGCTCAGCCGGGCCCTCGCCGCGGACGGTCACGAGGTGACCGTGCTGACCCGCCGGGACTCCGCCGACCTGCCCGAGACCGTCCCGCTGTGCCCGGGTGTCACTGTCCGGCACGTCACCGCGGGCCCGCCGACGGCCATCCCGAAGGACGAGCTCGTCGCGCACGTCCCCGCGCTGGCCGACGAGCTGGCGCGGCTCTGGGCGGCCGAGCCGCCGGACATCGTGCACGCGCACTTCTGGATGTCCGGCCTGGCCGCGACGGCCGCCGTCCGGGCCCCGGACGTCCCGCTCGTCCAGACGTTCCACGCCCTCGGCCTCGTCAAGCAGCGGCACCAGGGCGGGGACGACACCAGCCCGCAGGGCCGCATCACCGCCGAGCAGGTCGTCGCCCGCCGCGCGGACCGGGTCATCGCGACCTGCGAGGACGAGCTGCTGGAGCTGACCCGGATGGGCACCCCGCGGCAGCGGATCTCCGTGGTGCCCTGTGGCGTCGACCTCGACCTGTTCACCCCGCAGGGCCCTGCCCTGCCCCGGACGCAGCGGCCCCGGCTGGTCACGATCGGCCGGCTGGTGCGCCGCAAGGGGGTCGACGAGGTGATCGAGGCGCTCGCCCGGGTGCCCGAGGCCGAGCTGCTCGTCGCGGGCGGCCCGCCCGCCGGGCAGGATCCGGCCGCGGACCCGGACCTGCGGCGGCTGCACGAGGTCGCCGAGCGGGCCGGCGTCGCCTCCCGGGTGCGGTTCCTCGGTGCGGTGGCGCGGGCGGACGTGCCCGCGCTGCTCCGCTCCGCGGACGCCGTCGTGTGCGCACCCTGGTACGAGCCGTTCGGCATGGTGCCGCTGGAGGCGATGGCGTGCGGTCGGGCCGTCGTCGCGTCCGAGGTGGGCGGCATGATCGACTCGGTCGTGCACCGGGTCACCGGCTTGCACGTGCCGCCCCGCCGACCGGAGGAACTGGGCCGGGTGCTGCGGCGCCTGGTCGCCGAGACGGCGATGTGCGCGGGCTACGGCATGGCCGGCCGTGACCGCGCCGTCTCGCGCTACTCCTGGCCGCGGGTCGCCGCCACCACCGCGGCCGTCTACCGGGACGTGCTGGGCGGGCGCGCCGCCCCGACCGCGGCGTCCACGGGCCGCCGGCCGATCGCGACAGCAGGGAGCCGGTGATGAAGACGTTCGACGACGACCCGACCGAACAGCTGCTCGACCAGCACGTCGACCGGTTGCAGGCCGCGCTGCCGGCTCTGCGCGGTGCCTCCGGCACGTTCGCCCGCTGGGGCGCCGCGCTGGCCGCCCGGCTCACCGACGGCGGCCGGCTCCTCGCGGCCGGCAACGGCGGCAGCGCCGCGGAGGCGCAGCACCTCACCGCCGAGCTCGTCGGCCGCTTCGAGGGCGAGCGGGTCCCGCTGTCCGCGATCGCGCTGCACGCGGACACCTCGGCGATGACCGCCATCGGCAACGACTACGGCTACGAGGAGGTCTACGCCCGCCAGGTGCGGGCCCACGGCCGGCCGGGGGACGTGCTGATCCTGCTGTCCACCAGCGGCCGCAGCCGCAACCTGCTCACCGCCGCGCTCGCGGCGCGGCAGTGCGGCGTCGAGAGCTGGGCGCTGACCGGGCCCGGCCCGAACCCGCTGGCCCGGCTCTGCTCGGAGGCCGTCTGCCTGCCCGGGGACACCGCCACCGTGCAGGAGTCCCATCTCGCCGCGGTCCACATGCTCTGCCGCGCGGTCGAGGCGGCGCTGCTCGTGGGGAAGGCCGGTTCCGGCGCCCCCCTCGTCGCCTCCTGACCAGCGCGTCGATCCCTACCGAGAGGACATCCCATGACCTCGACCGTGACCGATCCCCGGACCTCGCCCGACCCCACCGAGCAACCCCTGGACTCCCGCCCGGTCGGGCGCGTGCTCGTCACCGGCGCGGCGTCGGGCCTCGGCCGGGCCGTCGCGGGTGCGGTGGCCACCGCCGGCGGGACCCCGCTGCTCCTCGACCGCGTCGACCCCCGGGACGGGGCGGGCGAGGCCCTCGGGGACGCCCCGACCGCCGTCGTCGACCTGACCGACGGCCGCGCGGCCGAGGACGCCGTCGCGGACCTCGCCGCCCGCGTCGGCGGTCTCGACGCCGTCGTCACCGCGGCGGGGACGGACGCCTGCGGGCGGATGGAGGACATCCCCGGGGCGGACTGGGAGCGCGTCGTCCAGGTCAACCTGCTCGGGACGGCCGCGGTGATCCGCGGCGCGCTGCCCGCCCTGCGGGAGAGCCGCGGCCGGATCGTGACGGTCGCCTCGACGCTCGGCTTCCGCGCGCTGTCCGACGCCAGCGCCTACTGCGCCTCGAAGTTCGGTGTCGTCGGGATGAGCCGGGCCCTGATGGCGGAGCTGGCCGGGCAGGTCGGGGTGACGATGCTCGTTCCCGGCGGCATGGACACGGCGTTCTTCGACGGCCGCACCGAGCAGTACCGCCCCGGCCCGGACGCCGTGCTGAACGACCCGCGCAGGGTCGCCGCGACCGTGCTCTTCGCCCTGACCCGGCCGGAGGGCTGCGAAGTCCGCGAGCTCGTCGTCACCCCGTCCGTGGAGCCGTCGTGGCCGTGAGCACGCACCCGCCGGTGGAGCGGGGGTTCCCGGCGCCGGTGACGTCGGCCGGCGTGGTCGCCGAGCGCCGGCCACGGGTCCTGGTGGTGGGCGACGCCCTGCTCGACGGCTGGGTGTCCGGGCCGGCGCGCCGCACCGGCCGCGACGGGCCCGTCCCCGTCATCGAGCTCAACGACGCCCGCACCGCGCCGGGCGGCGCCGCGAACACCGCGGCCGCGCTGGCCGCCCTCGGGGCCGAGGTCGAGCTCGTCGCCGTGCTGGGCGACGACCACGACGGCCGCACGCTGCGCCGCGCGCTCGCCGAGGCGGGGGTGCGCACGGACCGCTGCGTGCTCGACCCCGCCCGGCCCACGACCGCGAAACGCCGGGTCATGGCGGGCGACCCGCCGGAGCACCTGGTCGCGCGGTTCGACGTCACGTCGCCGCCGATGGGCACCGCGGCCTCGCGGGCCCTCGCGGACCAGGTGACCGACGCGCTCGCCGAGGACCGGGACGCGGTGCTCGTCGCGGACTACGGGCTCGGCGCGCTCTGCGAACGGGTGCGCCGGCGGCTGGACCGGGCGCGGTCCCGGATGTCCCTGCTGGTCGTGGACGCGCACGAGCTGCGGCCGTGGGCCGCGCTGCACCCGGACGCCGTCACGCCGAGCGCCGAGGAGGCGGCCCGGCTGCTCGCCGAACCCGAGCCGTCCGGGGACCGGGTCGCCTGGGCGGCGGCCCGGCACCGCGCGCTCGTCGAGGCGTCCGGCGGGGCCGAGGTGCTGCTCACCCTCGACGTGGACGGGGTCGTCCAGCTGCCGCGGGCGGACGCGGTGCCGGTGCACCAGGCCGCGGCCGGCGCGGCACCCGCGTCCCGGGCCTGCGGCGCCGGTGACGTGTTCACCGCCGCGTGGACCGCGTCCCGGGCGTCCGGGGCGGAGCCGGCCGTGGCCGCCGCCCTCGCCCAGGCCGCGGCGGACGTCGCCGTCTCGCGGGGCGGCACCGTCGTCTGCACGACGGGGGCGCTGACGGCCCGGCTGGCGGCGGCGGACCCGGGCGCGGTGCTCGGCCACCACGACCTGCTGTCGGTGCTCGCCGAGCACCGCGCCGCGGGGCACCGGGTGGTGTTCACCAACGGCTGCTTCGACGTCCTGCACCGGGGGCACGTCGCGTACCTGCGTCAGGCCCGCCGGCTCGGGGACCTGCTCGTCGTGGCGCTCAACAGCGACGCCAGCGTGTCCCGGCTCAAGGGACCGACGCGCCCGGTCAACCCGCTGGAGGACCGGGCGGGCGTGATCGGGGCCCTGTCCGCCGTCGACCTCGTCACCGCGTTCGAGGCGGACAGCCCGGTCGAGCTGCTGGAGCTGGTCCGACCCGACGTGTACGCCAAGGGCGGGGACTACACGCCGGAGATGCTGCCCGAGACTCCCGTGGTCGAGGCGCTCGGCGGGGAGGTCCGGATCCTGGACTACCTCGCGGACCACTCGACGAGCGCGATCGTGGCGCGGGCGCAGGCCCTGGCGAGCAGGGGAGCAGCCGAATGACCCGGCTCGAGGTGCTCGTCCCGACCCGCGACCGGCCGGTCGAGCTGGCAACCGTGCTCGCGGGTCTCGCCTCCCAGGACCATCCGTTCGACGTGCTGGTGAGCGACCAGTCCGACGGCGCGGCCTCGTTCGACACGCACGCGGCGCGCGCGATGATCCGGGTGCTGGAGGCCGCGGGCCGTGGCGTCCGGACCGTCCGCCACCTGCCACGGCGCGGGTCGGCCGAGCACCGCGCGTCGATGCTCGCGGCGTCGTCGGCGGACTTCGTCCTGTTCTGCGACGACGACGTCTGGCTCGAGCCGGGCACCGTCGCCCGGCTGCACGACGCGATCCTGGAGCTGCGCTGCGGCCTGGTCGGCGCGGCGATGCCTGGGGAGCTGTGGGTCGCGTACAAGATCGCCTGGATCGCAGGGTGCGTGCTCTACGACCGCAGAGCTCTCGTCGAGATCGGCGGGTTCGAGCTCTGGCGGGACCTGCCCGTCGGGCACGCGGGCGAGGACGTCGTGGCGGAGCAGCGGGTGATGGAACGGTTCGGCGGTGCGGGGATCCTGCCCTCGGGCGCGGTGCACCTGAAGTCGCCGACGACCGTGCCGGACCGCTCGGTGGTGGCGGACTCCGTCCTGGGCCGGCCGGCGTGAGCGCGCCGGTGGTGGTGGTCGGGGACGCCCTGCTCGACGTCGACGTCGAGGGGCGGGTGGAACGCACCTCGCCCGACGCCGACGTGCCCGTCCTGGACGTCACGCGGGAGATCGCGCGGCCCGGTGGCGCCGGGCTCGCCGCCGTGCTGCTCGCCGCCCGGGGGGTGCCCGTCACGTTCGTCACGGCGCTGGCCGACGACGACTCCGGTGCGCGGCTGCGCGTGCTGCTCGACCGGGCGCTGACGCTGGTCGACGGGCCCGCCACGGGCGGCACCGTCGTCAAGTGCCGGTGGCGGTGCGCGGAGCGGCCGCTGCTGCGGACGGACAAGGGCCTCGGTGAGCCCGCCGCGCGGTTCGCCGACCGGGTGGTCCCGGCGCTGGCCGGGGCGGTCGAGCGCGCCGGGGCGGTCCTGGTGTCCGACTACGGCCGCGGGGTCGCGGCGAACCCGGGCGTCCGGGCGGTCCTCGCGGACGCGGTCCGGCGCGGCATCCCGGTCGTCTGGGACCCGCATCCGCGCGGCCCCGAGCCGGTCCCGGGCGTCCGCGTCGCGACCCCGAACCTGGCCGAGGCGGACCGGGCCGCCGGGCGGTCCGGCGCCGGGGGACCACGGCTCGAGGCCGGGACGGCCGGGCGAAGACTGCTGGGGCTGTGGGAGTGCGCCGCCGTCGTGGTGACCACGGGGGAGCGGGGCGCCGTGCTCGCCCGCCCGCGCACCCGCTGCGTCACCGTCGCGGCGCCGCGCGTACGCGGGGGAGACCCCTGCGGCGCCGGGGACGCGTTCGCCGGGCGGCTCGCGGCCCTGCTGGCGGACGGGGCCCGGCTCGACGACGCCGTGCGCGGCGCGGTGGAGTCCGCGGCCGGCTTCGTCGGCGGCGGCGGGGCCGGCACGGTCGACTGGGACGGCGCGGGCTGGCGTCAGGTGCGCGCGTCCGTGCCGGTCGGGGCCGCGGCCCGCTGACCCGGCCCGTCCCGGTCGAGGACGAGCGCCGCGGCGGCCAGCACCTCGTCGATCCGGACCGCGGTCAGCGCGGGGTCCGGCTCGTCGGCGAACCGGTCGCCGCGCCGCAGCTCGGCGTGGGTGAGGCTGCGGTGCGGCCCCGGCGGCGGACCCCAGCGCTCCGGCCCCACTGGCCCGAACAGCACCACCGACGGCGTCCCGTACGCCGACGCCACGTGCGCCACCCCGGTGTCCCCGCAGACGACGAGGACGGCGCCCGCCACCACCGTGCAGAGCTCGGTGAGCGACGTCCGCCCGGCCAGCACCCGCTCCGCCGGGAGCCCCGCCGCCGCGGCGACCTCCAGCGCGAGCTCCCGCTCCGGCGCCGTGCCGGTGAGGATCACCGGGGCCCGCCGCTCCAGCGCGCGGGCGATCGCGGCGAACCGCCCGGCGGGCCAGCGTTTGGCGCCGAACGCCGCCCCGGGATGCACGACGATCACCGGCGCGCCGCGGCCGGGCGGGGGCAGCCGCAGGTCGTCCGGGTCCGCGGGGATCCCGTGGTGCTCGAGCAGGGCGCACCACAGCGCCCGCTCGTGCGGGTGCCGCGCGGACACCTCGGCGCGGGTCGGCCCGCTCCAGCCCTCGACTCCGGTGCAGCGGAACCCGATCCGGTGTGCCGGCCGGGTCGCGTCGAGGGCCCGGTGGCTCTGCGGGCCGGCCCCGTGCAGGTTGACGGCGACGTCCGGTGGCCCGGAGGGCGGCGTCGGGAGATCGGCGGGGGACGTCACCGGCAGCACCTCGTCGACGGCCCCGGAGGCGAGGGCGAGCGGGGCGAGCGGGCCCGCGGTCGCGAGCAGGATGCGGTGCCCGGGGTGGGCCCGGCGCAGCGCGCGGAGCGCAGGGACCGCGACGAGCAGGTCGCCCAGGGCGAGGGCGCGCAGCACCAGCAGGGTCGGTGCCGGCACGTCGCCTCCTCCCTCGCGGACCCGGTGTCCGCCGTCGACGGACTGGTACCCGGGTGCCCGCGGATCACACCTGGCGCCGTTTCGCCGGGACCCGCGCGGGTACCGCGGCCGGTGGAGCCGTTCCGGGTGCCGCCCGGGGCACGACGGCCGGGCCGTCCGGCGGCCCGGAGAGGGAGATCCGATGCGACTCGACTGGCTGCGCACCGTCGCCGAGCAGAGCGGGCCCTGCGGCACGGTCCTGCTCGACGCCACCCACGAGACCCACGACGCGGAGCACATCGACCGCCTGCAGTGGCGTGGCATGTGCGAGTCCCTCACCGGGCAGGGCGCGGACGACGCCACCGTGGCGGCCCTCGACCGCGCCGTCACCGAGTCGGATCCGCCGGCCGGACCCTCCGGACGGGTCCTCGTGGCCGCCGGCGGCGGAGTCGTCCTCGACACCTCCACCCCCTTGCGGCCGGACCCGCAGGAGGCGGTCTGGGGGCCGATCGCGGACCTGATCCGGATCGTGGCCAACGTCCCGGAACCGGTGACGACCGTCGTGGTGCAGATCGACGAGACGGGCGGGGAGATCCTCGCACCGGACACCGACGGCGTGGAGGAGGTCGAGGGGCGGGACCACCCGGTCCACAAGGTCCGTGGCGGCGGGTGGTCGCACATGAACATGCAGGAGCGCGTCGAGGAGACCTGGCGGCGCAACACCGCCCAGGTCGCGGAGCGGGTCGACGAGCACGTCCACCGGACCGGCGCGCGCCTGCTGGTGATCGCCGGGGAGACCCGCTCCCGGTCCCGGCTCGTCGACGCCCTGTCGGAGCGCTCGGCGGGGATCGCGGTGGAGGTGGAGCACTCGGCCGGCAGCAGCGTCGACGAGCTGCGCGACGTCGTCGACCGCGCCGTGGAGGATCTGCGCCACCGGGACCGGCAGGCCGCGCTTGAACGGTACCGCGAGCTCGAGGCGAAGCCGGACGGCCTGGCCGCCGCGGGCCTGCGCACCGCGGCCGCGGCCTTCCGCGAGGAGGCCTGCGACACTGTCGTCGTCGATCCGGAGGGTCTCGGCGACGCGCGGCTCTGGGCGGCTGGGCCCACCGAGGTCGCCGTCACCCGGGACGAGCTGACCGGCCTCGGCCTCGAGCCCGTCGAGGTGGACGCCGGGTCGGGCCTGGTCCGGGCGGCCGCGTGCTCCGGCGCCGAGCTCGTCGTCCTCGACGAGACGCTCCGGGGGAGGCCTCACCGGTCGGGGACGGCGTCGGCGTGGTCCTGCGGCACGCCCTCTGACGGCGCGGGTGCGGCCGGGTGATGAGGTTGGCCGGCGCCGCGGTGGGTACCGGCAGGACATGCGACGTCAGCTTCTCCGCGGGGCGGCGGCCGGCGCCGCCGGCACGACGGCCCTGAACGCGGCGACCTACCTGGACATGCTGGTGCGGGCCCGGCCCGCGAGCACGACGCCCGAGGAGAGCGTCCGCCGGCTCGTCGAGCGGGATCGTCCGAACGCGCTGTCGGCGAAGGGCCCGGACAGCGACGAGGCCGCCAACCGGCGGACTGCGCTGGGGGCGTTGATGGGGATCGCGACCGGGGTCGGGGCGGGAGCGGTGCTCGGGGCGGTCCGGCCGCTCCTGGGCCCGCGCCGGCGCGTGCGGGCGATGGTCGTGGCGGCGCTCGCGGCGAACCTGGGCGGCGTGCTGCCGATGTGGGCGCTGGGGGTCAGCGACCCGCGCGAGTGGTCCGCGGAGTCGTGGCTCTCCGACCTCCTGCCGCACCTCGTCTACGGCGTCGTCACCGCGGTGGTCTACGACCAGCTGGACCACGACGGGCAGGACGGGCGCGGAAGGCGTTCGGCGGCCCGGGCGAGGCTGCGGCGGATCAGTCCATGACCAGCACGGCGCCGGAGGTCTGACGCTCGGAATCCACGAGCGGGGTGACGGTGACGGTGACCTCGACCTTGCGGCCGCGCCGGTTCACCGCCTGGAGCGTGATCTCCGCTCCCGTGCCGGCGTACCCCAGGGCGTCCCGCACCACCGGTCTCAGCTGCTCGAGCGGGAGCCCGATGTCCAGGTTGAGCAGGTGCTCGCCGCGGACCTCGTCCCGGCGCAGCCCCCGAGCTCCTCCGCGCCGGAGTTCCAGACGGTGATGCGCATCTGCCCGTCGACGACGACGACGGCGGAACGCAGCGAGGTGAGGATGGACTCGAGGAAGTCGTTGACCCTGTCGAGCTCGCCGCTGTGCTCCCGGACGTCGTCGTTGATGCGCTGGAGCTCGTCGTTGGTCGACCGCAGCTCCTCGTTCATCGTCTCCAGCTCCTCGTTCGTGGACTGGAGCTCCTCGTTGGTGGTCTCCAGCTCCTCCACGGTGGACTGGAGCTCCTCGTTGGTCGTCTCCAGCTCCTCGCTGGTGGACTGGATCTCCTCGTACGCCGACTCGAGCTGCAGGTTGGCCCGTTCCAGGTCGGCGAAGAGCCGGTGCGCGGCGGTGACGTCGTGGAAGACGATCGAGACGCCGAGGAGCTTGCCGTCCGCGGTCGCCAGCGGGCTGACGTGCACCTCGAACCAGCGGACGTCTCCGTCGGCGCGTTCCAGCCGGACGTCGGTCAGCCGCTGGGCCCGCCGCTCGATCCGGACCGTCTCCACGACGGAGCGCAGCTCGACCGGCCGGTAGGAGAGCTCCAGGTCCCGCAGCGGCCGCCCGACGTCCCGGGCCCCGACCCCGAGGAGCTCCTCCGCCTGCCGATTCGCCAGGGCCACGACGTCGTCCCCGGTGAGGACGATGTGGGGCACCGGGCCCGCGCTGAAGGCATGGTCCCGCAGCCGGTCGACGTTGCCGGCCCCGCCCCGGCTGTCCAGCACGAACTCCGGCGAGAACGACGTGGCCCCGGCGACCGCCGCGCCGGTCTTCCGGAAGATCCGCCGCCGCAGGTCGATCGGCTCGAACGAGCGGGCGTGGCTGAGCAGCATCTCGGCCTTGCCGAGGACCAGGACGCCGTCCGGGGCCAGAGCGAACCGGAACCGGCTCAGCGTGCCGGCCTGGGTCTCGGGAGTGAAGTACATCAGGGTGTTGCGGCAGGTCAGCAGGTCGATGCGGGAGATCGGAGCGTCCCGGACGAGGTCGTTGCGGCCGAAGATGACCGAGCGGCGCAGGTCCTTGCGGAAGGCGAAGCTGCCGGCCGCCGGTTCGAAGTACCGGCGGCGCAGGTCCTCCGGGACGCCCTCGAGGTCGCGCTCGCTGTACACCCCGGTTCGGGCGTGGGCCAGGGCGTCCTCGTCGACGTCGGTGGCGTAGATCTTCACCCGCTCGCGGAACTCGTCCGCGCCGAGGAGCTCGGCGAGCACGATCGCGACGGTGTAGGCCTCCTCGCCCGAGGCGCAGCCGGCGCACCAGACCCGGATCGGTGCCCCGTAGGGCCGTGCCTTCAGGAATGCCGGCAGCACGTCCGCCCGGAGGTGGTCCCAGGTGTCGGGGTCCCGGAAGAAGGCCGTCACGTTGATCAGGATGGTGGTGAACAGCGCGGTGAACTCGGCCGGATCCACCTGCAGGCGGTCCAGGTAGTCGCCGAAGTCCCGGACGCCGACCTGCTCCATCCGCCGGCACACCCGGCGGCGCAGGCTGGCGCGCTTGTAGCCGGTGAAGTCCGAGCCGCGGGACTCGCGCAGGTGGTCGAGCAGGGCCTCGAAGCCGTCGTCCGGCTCGATCGGCCCGGGGCCCGGCTCGTCGACCTCGTGCTGGCTCACACGCCAACGTTACCGAGGCGCGTCGCCCGCGGCGGCGTCACGGTGGGCCCGGTGTCCCGGGGAGGATCGCCGGGAGGTCGAGCGGGCCCTCCGGGCCGCCCGGGAGCGGGACGACCGCCCAGACGACCTTGCCCCCGTGCAACCTCGGGCCGTGTCCCCATGCCCGGGACAGGCCGTCGACCAGCCCGACCCCGCCCACCTCCTTCGCGTGCTCGACGAGCACCGGGGGGGTCGGGTCGTCGTCGTACACGGCGATGGACAGCCCGGTCGGCCGGAGCTCGAGCCGGACGGTGAAGTCCACGGTGGCCGCGTGCACGACCGTGTTGGTGACCAGCTCGGAGACGACGACCAGGGCCTCGTCGCACACCGGGAAATGCCAGTGCGCGAGTCTTTCCCGGGTCCAGACCCGGGCGGCCGCGGGGCTGTCGGGCTCGGCGGGCAGCGTCGTCTCGGCACGGCGGCGGAGCGCGCGGGAGCCGACGACGGCGAGCGCCTCGTGAACAGTGCGGAGAACCGGCACGAACCGGGGGACCGCGCTGCGGTGCAGGAGCGCGGAGAGCTCGGCGCCGGCTGCGGCGAGGGCCATCGGGATGTCCGGCCAGGACGAGATCCGCAGCCACACCGTCGGGAACACCGAGAGCGTCGTGACCCGGTCCGCCGTGAGCCCGGAGAGGTCGACCACGAGCGCGTCCGGGATCTCGGCGGCGTGTTTGAGCAGGGTGTCGCGCAGCTCCGGATAGGCGCGCACGTCGAGCCGGCCCTCCGGCCGGACGACGGCCGTCCGCCCCGCCGCCTCGTGCGTCACGCTCAGCAGGCTCATGAGGCCCCGTCCCCGTCCGGCATGACGACGCGGCGCGGTGGGAGCCCCGAGAGCAGCAGCTCACGCAGCACCTCGGCGGACTCCGCGGCCTCCCGCGCCGTGCCGGCGTGCCGGCGCTCCATGGCGGGGATGCGGCTCTCCGCCGCCGACTGCTGCATACGACGCGCGAAGCTCGACTTCTCCTCCAGCAGCCGGTAGGCGGTCCACAGTGCCCGTTCCAGCTTGTCGTGCTGGGCGTCGAGCAGGGCCTCGGCGGTCCATGCGTGGCCGACGCGGCAGCGGCACCGTTCGGTGTCCCGCAACGCGACCAGGGCCCCGTCGCAGTCCGGGCAGCTGTACCCGGCCACCTCGCCGAACGCCGCGAGATCGCGGCCGGTGCCGCTGTCCCCGTTCATCGCGATGGCCACCTCCGCCTCGTCGAGCTCCGACACCCGACCCGGGCCGGCCGGGACGACGTCCTCCTTGGCCAGCGTGCCCAGCAACGGCCCGAGCTCGTGCGCGGGCACCAGATGGTCCGGCTGCAGGAACCGGAGTACCGCCTCGGGCATCGCCGGGTACAGAGCGTCCGTCGGCTCCTGCACGACGACGGTGCCGCCCGCGGCGGCGATCGCCACCATCCCGGCGGCGCCGTCGTCGAGGACACCGGAGAGCTGGACCCCGATGGTCCGGTGGCCGTAGGCCCGGGCGGCGGAACGGAAGAGGGCGTCGATCGCGGGCCGGTGCCCGCTCTCGGTCGGCCCGTGGGAGAGGACCGTGATCCCGTCCGCGACCAGGAGATGATGGTCCGGGCGGGCGACGGTGATGGTGCCGGGGGCCAGTTCCGCGCGGTGCTTCGCCGCTGCGGCGGGGAGCGGCCCGGAGCGATCGAGGATCGTGCCGAGCGCGCTGGTGCCCCCTGCCTTGAGGTGCAGCACCACCAGGACGGCGGCCGGCAGATCCGCCGGCAGGCCCGCGACCATCGCGCGGAGCGCCTCCACCCCTCCGGCGGACGCCCCCACCACGATCAGATCGCGCCGTGCCACCGTCATTGCCTCCCCGCGCCGTGTCCGGACATCCGACGGGGTTCCCGCGGAGCCGATTCGTACACCCGGACCTCAGATGTCCGTCTCGCCGTTCGCCAGGCTCGCCGCGATCACGGCGAGCTTGACGTTGAGCAACTGCGATGCCTCGCGGAGCATCGCGAAGGCCTCGTCCTCGCCGATGCCGCGGCGCTCCATGAGGAGCCCCTTGGCCTGCCCGATCACGTCCCGGCTGCGGATCGCCCGGCGCAGCTGGGCCTTCTCCCGCTCCGCGGCGGTCCGGGCGAGGACCGCCGCCAGGGCGATCGAGGTGTGGGCGGCCAGGACGACGGCCCGGTCCAGGTCGACGGGCTCGAGGTCTCCCGGCCGGATCCGGTGCACGTCCAGGGTGCCGAACGCGCCGATCCGCGAGCGCCGGAGCAGCTCCAGCGACAGGACGGAGCGGGCCCGGGGGGCGGCCGGGCCGGGGGTCCGCCAGCTCTCGCCGTCCGCGTGGACGCTCATGCTGACGTGGTCGGCGCCCGGCACGACGCCCGGGGCGGCCGTGACGATGCACGCGAGCACGTCGTCGACGGTCGAGGCGTCGAGCAGGTCCCGGGCGAGCCCGACCAGCCCGGTCAGCGGCTCGTCGGGCACGTCCTCGGCGGTGCCGGGGGGCTCGCCGGCGGCGAGCGCGTCCTCGACGGTCTCGTGGACGGTGAACAGCGCCTGCATCCGGGCGATGGCGAGGACCCGCCCGACCACACCGTCCCCGAGCCCGGCCAGGTGGACGTCGCACGCGCCCGCCCGCGCCCGGTCGCGGAGCCGCATCAACGCCCCTACGCCGGCGGAGGAGAAGAAGGTGACGCCGCCGAGGTCGACCACGACCCGCTCGGCCGAGTCGATGGCGTCGACGAGGGTCTTCAGGAAGCGCGGCGCCGTGGCCAGGTCGATCTCCCCGCAGGGCATGACGACGGCCACTCCCGGGCACGGCCTGCGCAGCCCCTCGCCGGAACGACAGGGGGCGACGGGTCGGCGGGAAGTGGCCATCGCTCGTCCTCACCTACTCCTGGCAGGAGCTCGGGTCGTGGCGCTGGTGGGTCAACGTCGCACACACCGTAACGCCGACTCCCCTATGGGGCAGGGTGCGGGACGAAGTGGCACCGTTCGCGCAACGACCGGTGCGGCCGTGCGCGGATCCGGCCCAGGCGACGCCGACGGCGTCCTTCGCGAGCGCGGCGATGGGCATGCCGACCTTCCGTTCGGTGCCGGTGCTTGGTGCGTTCTCCGCACGGCTTTCCCGCTCCCGGGGGAGGCGCACACGGTCCTTGTGACCACGGCCACGCTAGGTGCTCAGGTTTGACGCCGGACGCCGCGAGGTAGCGACCGTACGGGTGCAGCGAGCCGCCCGCTCGCCGTCAAGACGAAGGACGCGGTCATGTTCCTGATCTCCCCGCCCGGGGTGTACCGGGCCCAGAGCGACACCGCCGTGATGGCGGGGGTCCTGTCCCGTGCCGGATACGCGGCCGGCCGGCACGTCCTGGACGTCGGGACCGGCTCCGGGGCGCTCGCCCTGGCCGCGGCCCGCGCGGGCGCCGCCTCCGTCACCGCCGTGGACCTGTCCTGGCGGTCCGTCGCGGCCACCTGGCTCAACACCCGGCTGCACGGCGCCCGGGTGACGGTGCGGCACGGCGACCTCTACGGTCCGGTCCGCGATCGGCGGTTCGGCCTGATCGTGGCCAACCCGCCGTACGTTCCCGCCGAGACCGCGGCACTGCCCCGCTTCTCGATCGCCCGCTGCTGGGACGCAGGCCTCGACGGCCGGGCCCTGCTGGACCGCATCTGCGACGGCGCCGAGGCCCGGTTGACCGACGACGGCCGGCTGCTCCTCGTCCACTCGGCCGTGTGCGGGGCCGACGCGACGGTCGAGCGGCTCGCCCGGCACGGGCTCGTCGCCGAGGTCGTCGAGCGGGCGCGGATCCCGTTCGGCCCGGTCATGCGGGCCCGCGCCGCGATGCTGGAGGCCCGTGGCCTGATCGAACCGGGGGACAACGTGGAGGAACTCGTCGTGATCGGGGCCCGCCGTGCCCGCTGAGCGGCGCCAGGTGGTGCTGACCGACGAGGGCCCGGTCCTGGTGTCCGGCCCGGTCGAGCTCGTCCTGCCCGACGGCCGCCGCGTCACCTCCGACCGCCCGGTCACCGCGCTGTGCGTCTGCCGTCGCAGCCACCGCTACCCGTTCTGCGACACCAGCCACCGTCGCAAGGTCCGCACCGGGGCCGGAGAGGAGTCCTGATGCTCGGCACCGCACCCGTCCGACCCGTCGAGACGGCGGCCCTCCCCGAGCCGCGGGGCCCGCTGTCGTCCGCGGTCGTGGCCGCCCTGCGGGGCGGGCCGGTCGGCGCCCCGCCCACGGACGACGCCGACCCCTACGGCGACGATCTCCAGCTCGCCCTGCACTGCTGCTACGAGCTGCACTACCGCGGCTTCACCGGGGTCGACCCCGAGCTCGAGTGGGACCCGGACCTGCTAGGCCTGCGCCGCGATCTGGAGCGGGTGTTCCTCGCCGCGCTCCACCGGGACGTCGAGCCCGGGGACGACGTGGCCGCGGAGGTCGACGCCCTGCTCGTCGAGCCGGTGGGGCCGGATGTCGGCGGCGTGTCCCACCACCTGCGGCGCGACGGCGAGCTGTGGCAGCTGCGCGAGTACGTCACGCACCGCTCGATCTACCACCTCAAGGAGGCCGACCCGCAGGCCTGGGTGATCCCACGGCTGGCCGGACCGGCGAAGGCCGCGCTGGTCACCGTGGAGCACGACGAGTACGGGTCGGGCGATCCCGACCGGATGCACGCCCGGCTCTTCGCGGACATGATGCGCGAGCTCGGCCTGTCCGACACCTACGGCGGCTATGTCGAGCACGTGCCCGGCGCGACGCTCGCCGAGGTCAACCTGATGTCGCTCTGCGGGCTGCACCGCAGCCTGCGCGGGGCGCTGGTGGGCCAGTTCGCGATGGTGGAGCTGACGTCGTCGCCGGGGTCGGAACGGCTGGTCAGGGCCATGCGCCGGCTCGGCTGCGGGCCTGCCGCGGTCCGGTTCTACGACGAGCACGTCGAGGCGGACGCGGTGCACGAGCAGATCATCCGGCGCGGGGTGCTGGACCCGATGCTGGCCGCCGAACCGGACCTCGCCGCGGACGTCGTGTTCGGGATCCGGGCGAGCCTGATGCTCGGCGACCGGCTCGGCGAGCACCTGCTGGGCTGCTGGAACGCCGGCCGGAGCAGCCTGCGCCGGGCGCTGCCGGACGTTGCGTGAGCGACCTCCGGATCGTCGCGGTCGACGTCGCCGCGCACGGGTGCCCGCGCACGCGGAGTGGGGTGGAGCGCCCGGCCGCTCCACCGGACCTGATCGCTCTACCGGACCTGGCCGGCGGGGCCCGAGCCGTCCAGGTCGGGGACCAGGTGGAAGAGGCTGTCCACGGCCGTGACCTGGAGGGGCCGCAGCACGGCCCGGTTGCCCGGCCCGGTCACGACGGTCAGGGCCGCGTCCGCGGCGTCCGCCGCGCGCTGCACCCGCACCAGGGCGGCGATGCCGCGGGACGCGAGGAACGTGACCCCGCTCAGGTCCAGCACCACCGACCGGTGCTCGTGCAGCAGCTCGATCGCGGCGTTCTGGAACGCGGTCGCCTCCGCCTCGTCGATCTCGCCGGACACCGCGAGCACCTGGGTCGGGGTGTCGCGGGTGCTGGGGCACACGGGTGGGATCTCCGTCCTCGACGCGGTCGGTGGGCAGCGATGGCAGACGTGGGAACGAGGGTACCGGGGAGGTGGCATCGGAGCAGGGTTCTCGACTCGGACGATGACCTCTTCCGACCGTAGCGCCCGCGCGCGGTCCGCGCGCCAAGTCGATCGCCGGGCCGTCAGCCCCTGGTCGAGCGGCCGGTGTACACCAGCACCCCGCCGACCGGCCGGCCCTCGGCGAGCTCCGCCACCCGCTCGCAGAACGTCGCCCAGACGTGGGTCTGCATCACCCGGGCCAGCCCCAGCCGGTCGTAGAGGAGATCCGCCCGCCGCCCGCTGCTCCGCGCCCAGGACTCGATCTCGAACCCCAGGTCGTCCCCGAGCCGGCCCGCCCGGAACCGGATGAGGCCGGCCTCGGGGTGCCCGCGGCGGGTCGCGAGCAGGAAGCACGTCGGGGTCCGGACGGCCACCCGGACCGGCCCGTCCCACGGTCCGGGCAGCCGCACGAGGTAGTCGTCGCCGACCTCCAGCTCGCCGGGCCGCCCGCTCTGCCGGTGGAACGCCGCGACCTCGCGCGGGGAGAGTGAGTGCAGGTCGTCGACGACCGCCCGCATGAGCTCGGCCGGTCCCAACGGGCTGTGCCGCAACCGGATCCGGTACCGGCGGTGGAACAGCGGGCCGGTGCCGTCCTCGGCGTGCTGGATGTCCGGTGCCGTGAGCGGGACCGGGGGCATCTCGACGTCCGTGACGTCCGCGTCCACGAAGTGCAGCGGCAGCGGCCGCCACAGGTAGCGCCAGGCGGCCAGCGCCGTGCCCACCGGGTAGCGGAACAGCCAGTTCATGGCGGAGGGGAGCACGGTGCCGGATGCCCACAACGGGCGCCGCTGAACCCTGCTCCGCCGTTCGGCGGGAGGACGGGGCCGGACGGCCGCGGTTGACGGCCACGAGACCTGGGAATCCCGCGCACTCCAGCCGACGACGAGAGAGAGCGCATGAGCGTGACACGGACGACCGGAGCGGACCGCGAGAAGACCACGGTCCCACCCGGCGACGACGCCGAGACCCCCGCCCAGATCCCGCCGCGGGGCTGGATCCAGGTGACGAAGCGGGCCTTCGCCGAGGCCAAGACGGACAACGTGCCGATCCTCGCGGGCGGGGTGGCGTTCTTCGCGTTCCTCGCCCTGTTCCCGGCGATCATCGCCGCGTTGACCCTCTACGGCATCGTCGCCGATCCCGCGCAGGTCGCGTCGCAGGTGCAGAGCCTCACCGCACTGCTGCCGGAGACGGCCCGCCCGCTCGTCGCGGACCAGGTGAACGCGGTGACGGCCGGGAGCGACGGCGCCCTCGGCGTCGGGCTGGTCGTCTCGCTGCTCGCGGCGCTGTGGAGCGCGTCCGGCGGGACGATGAACTTGATCAAGGCGACGAACCTGGCCTACGACGAGGACGAGACCCGCGGCTTTTTGAAGCTCCGGGGCATGGCCCTGGCCCTCACCCTGGGTGCGGTCGTGTTCGTGTTGCTGGCGGTGGCGCTGGTGGCCGGGGTCCCGGTGCTCTTCGACGCCCTCGGCCTCGGCGGGATCGGCCTGGTGCTCGCGCAGGTGCTGCGCTGGGCCCTGCTCGTCGGGCTCGTGATCGGCGCGCTCGCCGTCGTCTACCGGGTGGCCCCGGACCGCGACGCGCCGCGCTTCTCCTGGGTGAGCGTCGGCGCGATCGTGGCCACGGTCCTCTGGGTGATCGGCAGCGTCGCCTTCAGCCTCTACGTGTCGAACTTCGGCAGCTACAACAAGACCTACGGCGCGCTGGCCGGCGTCATCGTGCTCATGCTGTGGCTCTACCTCACCAGCTACATCGTGCTGCTCGGCGCCGAGATCAACGCCGAGAGCGAGCGGCAGACCGGCCGGGACTCGACGAAGGGCCCGGCCGAGCCGCTGGGCGAGCGAGGCGCGGTCGCGGCGGACTCAGTCGCGGAGCGCGGTTGAGGACGAGGACAGGGACTCCCGCATCAGCCGCTGCCGGGCCTGCTCGCGATGGCTGTACGCCGCGTCCCGGACGGCGGAGTCGTCCTCGAGCCCGGCGCCCACCGCGCCCGCCACGATGCCGAGCACCGAGGCCATCAGCGGGACGCGGAGGAACTCGGTGACGCCGACCGGTTCGGCGATCGTCCTCGACAGCAGGTCGGGCGGCACCACGACCAGTGCGGCGAGGGTGTTGAACGCGAACAGGGCTGTCGCGAACACCAGCGCGCCGAGCCCGATGGTGATCAGCGTGGCGAGGTTGAGCAGCCGGGCGTGCCCGCCGGCGGCGGTCCGGCTCTCCCACAGCCCGTGGCCGAGGACGAGCCAGACGATGAGCAGGGCGACGGCTCCGGCGCACGCGGCGGTCAGCCGGAGCGGGCCGAGCGCGGCCCCCAGCGACCAGATGCTCGTGTAGAACAGCCCGAAGGCGCTGCCCGCCGCCGCGGCGGCCAGCGGCTTCGACAGCCCGAGCGCGAGCCGCCACGGCCGCACGGTCCGCACGAGCCCGGCCAGCAGCCGGCCCCGCCCGCCCCGGCGGACCGCCAGCTCGACGTCCACGTCGTCGTCGGACGGCGCCACCCGGCGCAGCGCGCGGACACTGCGGCCGTGGGCCCGCTCCCGGCGCGGCCGGTCGGCGCCGACGGCGGTCGCGGGGCCGTGCAGCACCGGCAGCAGCTCGCCCACCAGGACGGCGATCAGGTCCACCGTGCGGCGGCGCAGCGTGAGCCCGCCGAGCGCCGGCAGCGAGCACAGCGCGGTGCGGTGCCGCAGGTCGACGGCCGCCGCGAGCACCCCGTTCGGCGTGGTCAGGGGCAGGTCGACGAGGCAGACGGCCATGTCCCAGCCCGTCCCGTCGACCCGGGCCCGGGCTTTGTCCATCAGCCGGTCGTGGTCCGGAACGGCCTCGACGGGCTCGGCGTGGATCCGCACGACCCAGCGGAACCGGCCGTCGACGCGCTCGTCGAGCGCCTGCGGCAGCCGCTCTGCCGCCTTCCGGGCGACGTCGGCCGGCAGGCTGGGATCGGTGAGCAGGCCGACGACGATCGTCGGCGGCTCCGGGATCACGTGGCGGGGTACCCGTTCGCGGTCAGGAGCCGGGCGAGGTGGGCCGCGTGGGCCGGGACCCGGCCGGGGACGGGGACAGCGTGCAGACGGGGGGCGAGGGCGCGGAGGTCCGTGTGGAGGCCCCCGGGGCGGGAGCGGTCATGACTTTCGGATACCCGGGTGCGGCGCCGGTCACGCCTGCCGCGTGACACACCACTGCCGCGGCGGTGGGCCCCGACGCCCATCCCGTCCGTTCGGTCGGTGCCAGGAAGTGCGCGCCACTGCATGCTGGCCACGTACGCCCCGCCGAGGGTACGACCGGAGACGTTCGGACGAGGAGGACCCGATGCCCACTTTCCCGGCCATCGCCCACGTGGCGATCACGGTGACGGACCTGGACCGGAGCACCCGCTGGTACGCCGCGCTGTTCGGCGCGGAGCCGGTGCTCGACGAGGACGAGACGACCGGCGGCTTCCACCACACGGTCTTCGCCCTCGACGGCGGCCAGCTGTTCGGCCTGCACACCCATCCCGCCGGCCCCACCGGCGGGGACTTCGACGAGCGCCGCACGGGCCTCGACCACGTCGCGTTCGCCTGCGCGGACCGGGCCCAGCTCGAGGCATGGGTCGCGAAACTGGACGAGCTGGGGATCAAGCACGGCGGGATCGTGGACGCCCACTACGGCTCGGGCGTCTCGTTCCGGGACCCGGACAACATCGCGCTCGAGTTCTTCGCGCCCCCCGCTTAGCGGCCGTCGCGTGTCACGACCACCGCGTCCAGCGCCCGGCACCCCTGGCCGGCCGGCAGGACGACCAGCGGGTTCACCTCGACGGATGCCAGGTCCGCCCGGTGGGTGGCGGCGAACTCCGACACGGCGACGACGGCGGCCGCCAGCGCGTCGACGTCCGCCGGGTCGGTGCCGCGCGCCCCGGCGAGCAGGGCCGCGCCCCGGAGCGCGGTGACCATCGCCGCGGCCTCGTCCCGGGTGACCGGGGCGGGCCGCAGCACGACGTCGCGCAGGACCTCGACGAACACCCCGCCGAGACCGAGCGCGACCACCGGCCCGAACACCGGGTCGATCTGCGCTCCCACGATCGTCTCGACGCCCCGCGGGGCCATCGGCGTGACCAGCACGCCGTCGATCCGGGCGTCCCGGGCCTTCTCCCGCGCGCTGCGGAGGATCGCGCGGTGGGCGGCGCGGACGGCGGCCGCGTCGGCCAGCCCGAGGGCGACGCCGCCGACGTCGCTCTTGTGCTCGACGTCCGGGGACACGATCTTCAGTGCCACCGGGTGGCCGAGCTCCTCGGCGGCGGCGACCGCGCCGTCGACGTCCGGCGCCAGGCGCTGCGGCAGCGTCGGCACGCCGGCGGCGGCCAGCAACGAGGTGGCCTCGAACTCCGTGTAGGCCCTGCGCGGCAGTGCCCGGACGGGCGGCAGGACAGCGGGCAGGGGCCGGTCGAACGCCGCCCCGAGCCGGGCCAGGGCGGCCACGGCCCGGACCGCGCGGTCCGTGTCCTCGAAGACCAGGAACCCGCTGCGCTCGTACTCCCGCACGGTCTCGGGCTCGGCGACGAAGCTCAGCACGACGAGCCGGTCCCCGCGGTCCGCGGTGCCCGCCTCGATGCTCTCCCGCAACCGGCCGGCGAAGTCCGCGGACAGCGGCATCGTGGTGAAGAAGCCGACGAGCGCGTCGAAGCCGCCCTCGGCGAGCATGACCTTCCAGGCCGCGACGAACACGTCCATGTGGGTCAGCGCCTGGGCGGTGCAGTCCACCGGGTTGACCGCTGAGGCGTACGGGATCAGGTCCAGGACCGCGCGCTGCGCCTCGACCGGCATCGGCGGGACTGCGAGGCCGTGGCGTTCCGCGGAGTCGGCGAGCTGGATGCCCACCCCGCCGGAGACGGTGACGATGCCGAGCCGGCCACCCGCGCGGGGGCGCGTGTGCGCGCAGGCGTAGGCGATGTCGAGCTGCTCCTCCGTGCTCTCGGCGCGGTGGACGCCGTAGCGGGCGAGGACCGCGTCGTAGACCTGGTCCGAGCCGGTGAGCGCGGCGGTGTGCGAGCGGGCGGCCTCGGCCCCCACCTCGGAGCGGCCCACCTTGAGCAGCACGATCGGCTTCCGGGCGGCGTGCGCGACGCGGAGCGCCTCGAGGAACCGCGGCCCGTCCTTCACCCCCTCGGCGTAGGCGAGGATCACGTCGATCTCCGGCCGCCCGGCCATCCACAGGAGGGCCTCGGCGAGGTCGACGTCCGGCTCGTTCCCGGTCGTCACCAGGTAGCGGACGCCCAGGCCGCGTCGCCCGGCGAGGTAGGCGACGTGGGCGCCGTAGGCCCCGGACTGGCTGAGGATCCCGACGGACCCGGCGGTCGGGACCGCCCCGTCGAGGGCGGTGGCGAAGGTGGCGGCCAGCCCGGTGGCGGAGTTGAACGCGCCGATGCAGTTCGGGCCCAGCACCCGGACCCCGCCGGTCCGCGCCGCGGCGAGCAGCTCGTCCTGCAGCCGGGCGCCCTCCGGTCCGGACTCGGCGAACCCGGCGGAGAGGACGACGACGGCCCGCACCCCGACCTCGGCGCACTCGCGCATCGCCTGCACCGCGGCCCGCGCCGGGACGGCGAGCACGGCGAGCTCCGGCACCTCGGGCAGCGACGCGAGGTCCGGCCAGCACCGCTCGCCCTGGACCTGCGCGCGGCGCGGGTTGACCGGGTAGACGCCGCCGGCGAAGCCCCAGTCCCGCAGATACCGCAGCACGCGGCCGGACACGCCCGCCCGGTTGTCCGAGGCCCCGACCAGGGCCACCGACCGGGCCTCGAGCACCGCCTCCACCCCGGATGTCGCCCGCTCCGCCATCGGCACCTCCTGCCGGTCGTCCCGGCCCGGACGCTACCCGGCGTCGTGCACGATCTCGCCCCCGATGATCGTCGCCCGCACACATCCCGGGTCGGGCGCGGGTCCACGGTCCCTGCGTCGGCGCCGGGATCGCGCCGGCCGCCTTCGCCGGACGCGTCGTGGCGGCCCCGGACACGGCGTTGCGGCTGCCCGAGATCGGCATGGGCCTCATCCCGGGCGCGGGCGGGACCGTGAGCATCCCGCGCCGGACCGGCGCCGGCGCACCCTGCACCTGGCGCTGGGCGGCGGCCCGCCGGCGCCGCGGACGCCCTGGAGCGGGGACTCGTCGACGCCGGCGGGGCCCGAGCCGGCCCCCCGACGTCGTCAGCCGCGCAGGAAGGCCGCGACCAGCTCGGTGAACTCCGCGGCCCGCTCGATCTGGGTCCAGTGCCCGCACCGGGCGAAGACGTGCAGGTCTGCGTCCGGCAGCAGGTTCACCATCGTCCAGGACACCTCGGGCGGGACCACCTTGTCCTCCCGGCCGTGGACCAGCAGCGACGGCGTCCGGATCCCGCGGACCTGCTCCTCGGTGATCGAGAGGTCGTTCCCGGCGTGCTTCGGGTCGAAGAACATCGCCCGGTACGCGTCGTAGGTCTCGACGCTGGCCTCGTACCGGATCCGCACCAGCTCGTCGGTGATGATCGACTTGTCGACGGCGAAGTAGTCCAGCAGCAGGGCCCGCATGTTCTCCGGGGAAGGCTCGTAGGCCCGCAACGCCTTGAGCCCGTCGGTGATCGTCATGCCGACGCCGGGGGAGCCCATCAGGACCATCCGGGAGACCCGGTCCGGGTGCTGCTCGGCCAGCGCGAGGGAGATGCGCCCGCCCAGGGAGTTCCCGACCAGCGACGCCCGCTCGATCCCGAGCGCGTCCATGAACCCGACGACGTGGTCCGTCCAGGTCTGCAGCGAGTACCGGACGTCGTCCGGCCGGGAGGTGGCGCCGTACCCCACGATGTCCGGCGCGAGGACCCGGAACTCCTCGGCCAGGCCGGGGATCGTCTTCTGCCAGTTCGCCCACCCGGAGACGCCCGGCCCGGAGCCGTGCAGCAGCAGGACGGGGTCGCCCGCGCCGGCGTCGAGGTAGAAGGTGTCGATCGGCCCGACCGCGATCCGGTGGCCCGTGCTGAGGTCCGTGGTGGCGGTCACGACTGCTCCCCGTAGACGGCGAAGACCTTGTTGGAGTTGAAGACGTCCGTCTCCACGAACGTCGACCAGTCCAGCGTCATACCGAGCTCCTTCATGGCCCCGACCAGGCAGAACCAGTTCAACATCTCGTGCTGGCCGGCGTCGACGATCTCCGTGCCGGTGACGGCGCGCCAGGTGTCGGTGTCCCCGCGCACGAACGCGTCGTACAGCCGGCGGTCCGCCGCGGTGTCCGGGCGGAGGTGCCAGTCCTTGTCCACGAGGAACGCGTGCGACCAGCTCGACGAGGCGACGAGCGCGACGCGGGAGTCCGTGCCGGCGAGCGTCCGCGCGACCGCGGCGCCGAGGTCCATGCACCGCGCCGGGGACGGGCCGACCGGGTCCAGCTGCTCGTCCCTGATCTCCGCGAACCGGGCCAGGCCGCCGCGCCGGGCGATGGCGTGCTGGCCGTAGCAGTTCACCGTGATCGGGACGATCGGATACGGGAACTCGGTCCCGGCGTTGTCGTAGTCCAGGAAGAGCTGGGTGTTGGCGATGGCGTGCGGAAACGGCGCGTTCTCCCGCTTGGCGTAGGAGTACGCGACGTCGAAACCCTCATGGAGCAGGCCGTCGGCGAGCCGGCGGGACACGCCACGGTCGCCCTTCAGCGTGAACGTCATGTGGTCCGGGCGGCCCCAGGCGTTGGGGCTGCCGCGGTTGTTCATCAGCTCGAACGGCTCCACCTCGGTGTCTCCGTAGGCGAGCACGCAGAACGGCGGGACGACCTCCTCGCGGAAGTTCTCGTACTGGTCGTCGCCCCAGACCAGGACGAAGTCCGGCCGGAAAGCGTCGAGCGCCTTGCGGGTGCGGGCCAGGCCCTCCCGCAGCTCGGCGCGGTGCCGGGCGGCGGCCGCGACCCCGCCGTCGTCACCCCACTCCTGCTGCATGCGTGCAGGCCAGGTGGCCGGGTCCTTGAGCTCGGCCGGGATGTCCGGGTCCGTCAGCGTCCAGCGCAGCAGGCCCGCCATGTGCTCGTCGGTGCCCGCCAGCAGGGGATAGTGCGTCAGTCCCAGTCCGAGGAACTCCGCCATGACCGCCTCCTCGTCCCCGGCGTCGTCGCCGGGACCCCTGCGACCCTAGACAAACCTGCATACAGGTTTCAAGGGTGGGCCGGCGAGCGGGACGGGTCCTCCGCGCGCACCAGGTCGTGCCGGTGCAGGCTCATCACCTTCGTCAGGGCCTCGCGGTCGCGGTCCCGGATCGCGGCGACGATCTCGCCGTGCACGGCGATGCTGTGCGCGTACATCTCCTCGTGCCCGGGGATCAGCTCGGCCCGGGTGAGGGTTCCGGTGATGATCGCAGCGATGGCCTCGTACATCCCGGCGAGCACAGGGATCCGGGCGGCGCGCGCGATCGCGAGGTGCAACCGCATGTTCGCCTCCAGGAACGCCCGGGCCCCGGCCGCCGCCCGCATCTCCTCGACCGCCCACTCCATGTCCCGCACGTCCGCGGGCCCGGCACGATCCAGGGCCACCGAGGTGAGAGCGTCCTCCAGATGCGTGCGGGCCTCGAAGAGGTCGAGGGGATCCGTGCTGCTGCCGGAGAACCAGAGGTCGAGGGCGCCCAGCCGGACCTGCGGCGGCCGGCTCGCCACGAACACGCCGCCGCCGGGCCCGGGCCGCACGATCACCAGCTCGCGGTCCCGCAGGATCCGCAGTGCCTCGTTCATCACCGTCGGGCTGACCCCGTGCCGGGCCATCAGGTCGGTGCGCCGGCCCAGCGAGGTGCCGACCGGGGTGCGCTCGGCCAGCAGCGCGTTCTCGATGTCGGCGGCGACCTGCTGGGCGCGTGACGGCATGGCGCGAGCCTACACAATCTCTTGAATCATGTGTGCAGGATTGTTAGCGTCACACCGCCCTGACGCCGACGTCCCGGGGGTCGAGAAAACCCATGCCCCGCCCGATTCCCGTGAGCCCGATTCCCGACGGCGTGATCGACGTGCACACGCACGCGATCGCGGACCGGCTCCCGGACCTCGCCGGGCATCCCGGCCGCTGGCCGTCGGTGGAGCGCACGGCCGAGGACAGGGCGAACATCCTGCTCGACGGTCGCATCTACCGGGAGATCGACGACCGGTGCTGGTCCGCGGCCCGGCGGCTGCGGGACATGGACGCCGAGGGCGTCGCCGCGCAGGTGGTCTCGCCGATCCCGGTGACGCTGTGCCACGACCAGCCCGCCGACGGGGCGGCCGTCCTCGCCGCCGCCCAGAACGACTTCCTCGCCTCACTGGTGGCCGAGGCGCCGGGCCGGCTCCTCGCCCTCGGCGCGGTTCCGCTGCAGGCCCCGGAGCGGGCCGTCGCCGAGCTCGCGCGCTGCGTCGACGAGCTGGGCTTCCTCGGCGTCGAGATCGGCACCCGGGCCGGGGACACCGAGCTGAACGACCCGTCCCTCGACCCGTTCTTCGACGCCGCCGCCGAGCGCGGGGCGTTCGTCCTCGTGCATCCCGTGGACCTCACCCTGGACCCGCGGCTCGCCGCGCTCGGCATCGGCTTCGGGCTCGGCATGCCGGTGGAGACGGCCACCGCGGCGGCCGGGCTGCTCACCGGCCGCCCCCGCCGGCCCGGCGTGCGGCTGTGCCTCGCCCACGGCGGGGGAGCGCTGCCTGCGATCCTGCCCCGGCTGGACCGCGGCGCGGTGCTCGCCGGGCGCGGGGACGAGCCCCTGCCGAGCGAGCGGGCCCGCGAGCTGTGGTGCGACTCGCTGACCTACGACTCCGCCAGCCTCGACCTCGCCGTCACCCGGTTCGGCGCGGAGCACGTCCTGCTCGGCACGGACTACCCGTTCGCCGCCCGCGAGGCCCCGCCGGGAGCCGTGCTGTCCGGCGGGGACCCGTCCCTCGCCGCGGCGGTCCGCCGCGCCAACGCCCTGGACGTGATCGACGCCGTCCACCCCCTCGTCGCCCGATCCCGCCCCTGAGCCGGCCGAACTGGAGCCCACCATGACCGCGACGTTCGATCCCACCCGGCAGCTGGCACCGTCCGGCCCGCTGGTCGAGGAGGACCGCGAGCACCACCGCTTCCGGGTGCACCGCTCGACCATGACCTCGCCGGAGATCCACGCGCTGGAGCTGGAGCGCGTCTTCGGGCACAGCTGGCTCTACGTCGGGCACGAGTCCGAGATCCGGGAGCCGGGGACTACGTGCGCCGCCCCGTCGGCAACCGGGCGGTGTTCATGGTGCGGAACAAGGCGGGCGAGGTGAAGGTCTTCCACAACAGCTGCAGCCACCGCGGCGCGGTGGTGTGCCGCAAGGACTCCGGCAACGCCAAGGTCTTCCAGTGCTTCTACCACGCCTGGTCGTTCGACACGGACGGGAAGCTGGTGGGGGTCCCGGACCGCGAAGCCTACGGGGACGGGCTGGACTTCGGCGCGCTGGGCCTGCGGCCGGTGGCGCGGGTGGAGAGCTACCGCGGCTTCGTGTTCCTCAGCTACGACCCGGACATCATGGGCCTCGTCGACTACCTGGCGGGGGCGGCCGAGTACCTCGACCTCGTCGTCGACGCGACGGGGGACGCGGAGATCATCCGCGGCACCAACGAGTACGCGATCGACGCCAACTGGAAGCTGTTGGCGGAGAACAGCATCGACGGCTACCACGCCGTCCCGACCCACGACACGTACTTCAAGTACCTCGTCTCGCTCGGGACGGACCTGTCCGGCGGGGTCGCGGGCACGGCGAAGTCGCTCGGCAACGGCCATGCGGTGCTGGAGTACGCGGCGCCGTGGGGACGGCCGGTGGCGAAGTGGGAGCCGCTGTTCGGGGAGGACTCGCGGGAGGAGATCGGCCGGCTGCGGGCGGACCTCGTCGACAAGTACGGCGAGGCGCGGGCCCGACGGATGGCGGACACCAACCGCAACATGCTGATCTACCCGAACCTGGTGATCAACGACATCATGGCGATCACGGTCCGGACCTTCATGCCGACCTCCGCGGACCGGATGGAGGTCACCGCCTGGGAGCTGGCGCCCCGGGACGAGCTGCCCCAGCTGCGTCAGCGCCGACTGGACAGCTTCCTGACCTTCCTCGGCCCGGGCGGCTTCGCGACCCCGGACGACATCGAGGCCCTGGAGTCCTGTCAGCAGGGCTTCCACAGCGGGGGCCTGGAGTGGAACGACCTCTCCCGCGGCATGGCCCGGGACCCCCTGGCGAACGACGAGGAACAGATGCGGGCCTTCTGGCGGCAGTGGAACTCCCAGGTGACCGGGGGCGCGCGATGACCGCCCTCGAGCCCGCACCCGCCGTGACCGGCGTCCACGGGGTGACCCGGGCCGACGTCGAGGACTTCCTCTACGCCGAGGCCGAGCTGCTCGACGCCTGGGAGCTCGACACCTGGATCGCGCTCTTCACCGCCGACTGCCGCTACGTCGTCCCCTGCAACGACACCCCGGAGGGAGACCCGACCCGGGATCTCGTGCTGATCGACGACAACGCCCTGCGGCTCCGGTCCCGGGTGGAGCGGCTCAACAGCCGCAAGGCCCATCGCGAGTACCCGCACTCGACGACGAGCCACCAGGTCTCGAACGTGCGGCTGCGGCCGGTCGAGGGGGAGGAGCTACCGGTCGTCGCGGAGTTCACGGTGTGGCGGTTCCGCGGTGAGCGCTCGACCACCTACGTGGGCCGCTACGCCTACCGGCTCCGCGTCGTCGACGGGCATCTGCGGATCGCGGCGAAGCGCGCGACGCTCGCCATGGGCTCGCTGCGCCAGGTCGCCGACGTGGCGATCATCCTGTGACCGGGCATCCTGTGAGCGGGCCGCTCGACGGCCAGGCCGCGATCGTCACCGGCGGCGCCACCGGAATCGGCCTGGCCATCTCCCGGCGGCTGCTCGCCGACGGCGCGCGGGTGCTGGTCGCGGCGCGTACCGAGGCCGAGCTCAAGACCGGACTCGACGGTCTCGACGGCCCGGTGGCGGGCTTCGTCGGCGACCTCTCGGTGGCGGGGACGGCCGAGGACATGCTCGCCGCGGCCGTGGAGGCGTTCGGCGGGGTGGACGCGCTGGTCAACAACGCCGGCGGGGGCGTCATCCTCCCGACGTTGCAGCACACCGAGGAGACGCTGCGCGCCACGATCGACAACAACCTCTGGACGACACTGCGGGCCACCCTCGCGCTGCTGCCGCACCTCGTGGAGCGCGGCGGCGGCCGGATCGTCAACATCGGCGCGGAGTCCGTCCGCAACGGCCTCACCGCGCACGCGGTCTACAACGCGGCCAAGGGCGGCGTGCACGGGCTGACCAGCGGGCTCGCCCGGGAATTCGCCGGGGCCGGGGTCTCGGTCAACACGGTCGCGCCGTCGTACGTCGAGACGCTCGAGATCGCGGCGGCCCTCGCGGCCGGCACGCTCCCGGAGGCGCTGCGCCCGGTGCTGGAGGACGCGGTCGCCCTGATCCCGTACGGCCGCGCCGGCACGCCCGACGAGGTCGCCGGGACCGTCGCCTACCTGCTGCGGCCCGAGGCGGCGTTCGTCACCGGGCAGGTGATCAGCGTCAACGGCGGCAGCAGCATGGGGTGAGCGGCGTTCCCGTCCCCGTCCCGGAGTGGCGGCGGGGGCCCACACACGACACCCTCAGGCGGTGATCCGCGCCTACGGCAACTCCCTCCTCGTCCGGACCGCGATCGTCGTGGAGGGCGTCGTCGACGGCCTGGTGACGCTCGTCGTCCTCCTGCGCGGGCGGCGCCGGCCGCTGGTCCTGCCGTTCGTCGGGCACGGTTCACCGCAGCGCATCCGGGTCGGCGCCCGGGTGGTGCTCGGCCGCTCGGCCGCCGTCCCGGACGCGCTCCCGGCCGGGGATTCGGCCAGGCCCGCCGCGAAGCGGCGTTCCCGGCGGGCCGTGTTCCTGGCGAGCGTCAGTCGGTTCTTCACCGTCGAGCTCCCGCGCGCCGCGGTCGTCGTCCGGACCCCCGCCCGGGCGAGCGAGTTCCGCGCGGACCGGGACGGGTACCTCGACGTCGTCGTGGACGAGCCGGGGTTCGAGCCGGGCTGGCACGACGTCGAGCTGGCCCTGGCGGACGGGACGGCCGCGACCGCACCCGTGCTGGTCGTCGATCCGCGGGCGGACGTCGCGCTGGTCAGCGACGTCGACGACACGATCCTCGAGACCGGCCTGACCCGAGGGCTGGCGTTCCTCCGGGCGACCCTGCTCACCGAGACCGCGGACCGGGCGCCGCTGCCCGGCGCCGCCGCGCTGTACCGGGCGCTCGTCGCCCCGCGGGACGGCGTGGGCCGCCCGGTCTTCTACGTCTCGACCAGCCCGTGGAACCTGCACGCATCCCTGCTGGAGTTCATCGCGCTGCGCGCCTTCCCCCTGGGCCCGCTGCTGCTGACGGACTGGGGACCCGGCCACGGCAGCCTGTTCCGGATCGGCGCCCGCGAGCACAAGACCGGGCTGATCCACCGGATCCTGCAGGAGCATCCGGGGCTCGAGCTCGTGCTGATCGGGGACACCGGGCAGCTCGACCCGGAGATCTACGCGGCGGTCGCGCAGGCCTTCCCGGACCGCGTCCGGGCCGTCTACGTCCGCCGCGCGGGTCCCTGGGAAGCGCGGCGCGACGCGGAGGTCCAGGCCCTCGCTGTCCGGGTCACCGCCCAGGGGGTGCCGATGCTGGTGGTGGACGACAGCACGGCGATCGCCGAGCACGCCGCCACGATCGGCCTGCTGGAGGGCGGCGCGATCGAGGCCGTCCGGTCGGAGACGGGTTCGTAGGAGCTTCGACGTCGGGGTAGCTTCGACGTCGGGGCCGTTCAGCTCTGCCGGCCCCGCGCCGCGCCCGCCAGCTGCCGCCCGAGCCGGGCCCGCTGCCGGGCGGTGAGCCCGGGCAGATAGGCGGTCGCCAGCGCGTTGCCGATGGCCGGCAGCCCAGCCGGATCGGGGTAGGCCAGGAACCAGGGCCGGTACTCGGGCTGGAACTTCGCCTTGAACGCCAGCAGCGAGCGGAAGCCGTAGACGGGTTCGAGGGCGCGACCGGTGCCGTCGAGCAGGCGCTGCAGGCCGTCGGGAGCCGCACCGCGGTCGAGCCTGGCCAGGGGTGCGCCGGAGAGCGAGAGGAACTCCAGCCCGTCCTCCTGGCAACGGCGCACCGTGGACGCCACGAGGAACTCGACCACGCCGGCGGCCCCGCCGGTGCGGCGGCGCATGAAGTCCAGGGTGTAGCCGACGACGGCGCCGTCGCGGCGGACCGGCAGCCAGCTGGTGACCCCGTGCAGCAGCCCGTCCGCGTCGACCGCGAGCATCAGCCGCACGTCGTCGTCGGCGAGCTCGTCGAGGCCGCCCAGGGTGAACCCCAGCTCGGGCAGGTCCTTGTCCGAGACCCACTCCTCCGACAGCGTCCGGATCTGGGCGACGGTGGACCGGGAGCACTCGCCGTACCGGGTCCACACCGGCGTGATGCCGCTCCTCGTGGCGCGGTTCAGCGCCGTCCGGACGTCCTGCCACTTCTTGCCGGTGAAGGCCAGCCCGGGCAGGGACAGCACCGTCTCCTCGGCCACCTGCACCGTCGACCAGCCGAGCCCGCGGGCGACGTCCGCGACCTCGGCGCCGACCGAGTACAGGCACGGCGTCCAGCCCTGCTCATGGCAGAAGCGGACGAACCCGTGCACCGCGGCGGCGCGGTGGGCGGGCGCGCCGCCGGGCTCGCCGACCGTCAGCGCCGTCCGGCCGACGACGTGGAAGCCGATCACCGCGAGGTCCCGGTGCGGCGCGCCGGGGACGTCGGCCCCGCGGAGGAACCAGTACGACCGGCCGGGCCACGTGATCATGTGCGACAGCGAGGAGCCCCCGGTGTCTGCGAGCACGCGGCGGGCCCGCGCGAGGTCCGGGCCGCTCGCCGCGGCTGCGGTCCGGCCGAACGTGCGGACCGCGACGACCAGCACCACCGTCCAGAACACGACGCCGGTCCAGCCGTACAGGGCGGTGGCCACGGCTCCGACGGGCCGGAACGGCACCTCGACGCCCCGCAGGTAGCCCGGTGGGAGGAAGCGCTCGGGCAGGCCGCGCACCAGTTCGACGAGACCGGGCGGCCGGTCGTACTGCGCGCCGAAGGCGAGGCTGCCCAGCACGTACACCGCGGACACCGCCACGCCGGTGCCCAGGATCTGCGCCGACCGGCGCCGCAAGGCTTCGGTGGCGCGCCCGGCGCGGAACGCGTGCCGGGCCGCGACGAGCGCGCCGACGACGGCGAGCGGCTGCAGCGCCGGGAGCACGAGGGTGAGCCATCCGTGGAGGTGGGACGGCGTCGTCGAGCGCGCCACGAGGAACAGGCCGAGGACGCCGAGGGCGGTGTTCAGGGCGAGGGCCGCGGTCCACGCCGCCCGACGTCCCCTGCGGAGGCCCTCCGCGGCGGCGAGCAGGAGGAGCACCGGCATCACCGACATGATCCCGGGGCCGAGGCCGGACAGCCGGAGCCGGGCGTGCGCGCGGGCGCACGCCCGCACGGTCCCGCCCGCGCACGCCTCGGCGAGGTCCGCCGGCCCCGGCGCGGGCTCGACCACGAAGCGGAGCACGGACAGCGGTCCGACCCGGGTCTGCGCGACGGCGGCGATCAGCGGACCGACGGCCGAGGCGGCGACGATCAACGCCAGCAGCACCCGCGTCTCGGGCCGGGACGGCGCCGACGGCCGGGAGCCCGGCGGGTACAGGATCCGGCCCACGGCCAGCCCGGTCAGGCCGACCACGAGGCGAAGCACGTCGGGCAGCAGCCCGGAGTAGAGCGCCATCGTCGCCAGGCCGACCAGCGCCAGGAGCCGGACCCGGCGGCGCCAGAGCACCGGGAGGGCGGCCGAGCCGGCGAGCGCGGCGCCGATCACCGCCGCTCCCGGACCGACGGCGATGGAGGCGGCGAGCTGGTTCGACCAGCGGCCGCCGGAGAGGCGGAAGAGCGCGACCGCGCTGATCCCCGCCGTCGTGCCGAAGACCTGGACGAGCGCGAGGAGTGCCGCGGTCCGCCGGCTGCCGAGCCGTCGTTCCAGGACCGGCAGCACGCCCAGCAGCACGAGGGTCGCGGCCGCGTAGGCCCCGGGGCCGGAGGCGAAGAAGGGTGCGGTGAGCAGGAACCACCAGCGTCCGGCCGCGGCCGGGCCGAGGCCGGCGCCGACCTCGGCGAGCAGGCCTCGGGAGGGGCCGCGGGTCAGCGACCCGGTCAGCGCCCCGGCTCCCCAGAGCGTGAGCAGCAGGGCGACGGTGAGCGGGAACCTGCGCAGTGTTCCCCACGCGGTTCCCCACGCGGCGGCGGAGCGGGAGGGCTCGGGCGGGTGTGGAGCCGCGGTCACCCGAGGCGAGTCGGCGGTCAGGTTCACGGTGTCGGCCCGATCCGGGTGCCGAGCCAGGGCAGGGCGGCATCGAGGCCTGGAGCCCAGACCCTCCAGGCGAGATCCGCCTGGTTCGCCGGCGGCACGCCCAGCGCGGCGCCGACCGTGGGGAATCGCTCGTAGTAGCGGTTGACCCCCGATGCCGCGGCGACGACGACGGTCGCCGCGGCGAGCCCCAGCCCGAGCGCCCGGCCGACCGCGGCCGCCCGGGACCGTCGTCTCCCGGTGAGCCGCTGCGCCAGGAGCGCGAGGGCGAGGGCCGTGACGCCGAGGTACACCAGCGCGTCGACGGGCAGCGGGTCGGGGAACGGCCGCCAGATGCGGTCGACGACGATCGCGGTGGCCACAGGCACGAGCAGCGCGACCAGCACGGCGCGCGGGACGCTCCGGCTCCACCACGTCGCGTCCCGGCGCGCGAGCAACGCGACCAGCCCGGCGGCGCCGAGCAACGTGAGTGTCGCCGGGACGGCGCCGGTCAGCATCGACCACCCGAGCACGGCGGAGGTCACGGCCCGGCGACGTTCTCGTGCTGGTCCACGGTGACGGCCATGGCGTCCCCCTCGGCGTCCGCGACGCGGGATCCGGCTGCCCCGAGCGCCTGCCTGCCCGGGGGAGTCCGGCGCGGTCGACGACGGCCGCGCGGCTCCTGCACCAGGTTCGCGTGCGGGCCGTCCGGGGACCATCGGGTGCACCCCCCGCACCGGGGGGTGCACACCCCACTCCGGGCGTAGGGCTTGCACACCCCCGCCCGGCGAGGTCCCCGGCGCGCGGGCACGGCCGCGCTCACCCCCGCTGCCGTGAACCCCCTCGCCCGGTCCGGATCCTGCGGCCCCCAGGAGCGTGGTGGAGACCTCCCGGCGGATCAGGACGAGGTAGTTCTCCCGTGGCTGCAGCGCGTTCGCAGCTCGTAGTTCTCGGTGAGGTACTCGTACTGCCTGCCGATGTCCAGGCCGAGGAACCTCATGAGCGCACCCCGGGGATCGCGTCGGCCGGGGGCCTCGCGTCGCCCAGGCCGAGGTGGTCGCGCAGGGTGGTGCCCTCGTACTCGGTGCGGAACGAGCCGCGCTCCTGCAGCAGCGGCACGACGGTGTCCGCGAACTCGTCGAGACCGCCGGGGGTGAGGTGCGGGACGAGGACGAATCCGTCGCTCGCGTCCGCCTGGACGAACTCGTCGAGTGCGTCCGCGACCTTCTCCGGCGTCCCGACGAACGACTGCCGGCCGGTGACCTCGATGATCAGCTCCCGGGTCGAGAGGTGCTTGGCCTCGGCCAGCTCGCGCCACTGCCGGGCCGTCGCGATCGGGTCCCGGTACATCCGCACGCTCGCCCGGCCGCGGGCGACGGTGTTCTCCCCGACGAGCGGGTCGACCTCGGGCAGCGGGCCGTCCGGGTCGTGGTCGGACAGGTCCCGGTTCCAGAGCTGCTCGAGGAACTTGATCGCGGTCTGCCCGCTGACCTGCTGGTGCCGGATGACGTCCGCCTTCTCCTGTGCCTCGGCGTCGGAGTCGCCCAGGACGAACGTGGCCGCCGGAAGGATCTTCAGGTCGTCCGGGGAGCGGCCGTACTTCGCCAGCCGCCCCTTGACGTCCGCGTAGAACTCGCGGCCGGCGTCCAGGGTGCCGTGCCGGGTGAAGATCGCGTCCGCGCTCGACGCGGCGAACTCGCGGCCCTCCTCGGAGTCCCCGGCCTGCAGGATCACCGGACGGGTCTGCGGGCTGCGGGGCACCGAGAACCGGCCCCTGATGTCGAACTGGTCGGACGAGACGTCGAACCGGCCGGCGTCGGGGTCGGCGAGGAAGACGCCGGACTCCTTGTCCGCCACGATCTCGTCCCCGCGCCAGGAGTCGAACAGTGCCCAGGTGGCGGCCAGGAACTCCTTGGCGCGCAGGTAGCGCTTCTCCTGCGGCAGGAACCCGCCGCGGCGGAAGTTCTCCCCGGTGAACTCGTCCCAGGACGTCACGACGTTCCACGCCGCCCGGCCCGCCGACAGGTGGTCCAGCGAGGCGAACTGGCGGGCGATCTCGTACGGCTCGTTGAACGTCGAGTTGATCGTCCCGGCCAGGCCGAGGCGCTCGGTGACGGCGGCGAGCGCGGCCAGCACGGTCATCGTGTCCGGCCGGCCGACGACGTCCAGGTCGTAGATCTGCCCGTTCTGCTCGCGCAGCCGCAGCCCCTCGGCGAGGAACAGGAAGTCGAACTTCGCCCGCTCGGCGGTCTGCGCGAAGTGCACGAACGACCGGAAGTCGATGTGGCTGCCGGCCGCCGGGTCGCTCCAGACGGTGGTGTTGTTGACGCCGGGGAAGTGCGCGGCGAGGTGGATCTGCTTCTTGGCCATGATCGTCCCCTCAGACGGCCGCGTAGCGGTTGGCGGGCCGGGCCAGGCCGAGCAACCCGCGCAGGGTGTCCGCCTCGTAGGCGGTGCGGAAGGCGCCGCGGCGCTGCAGCTCCGGGACGAGGCCGCGGGTGATCTGCTCCAGGTCGTGGGGGAGGCCGCCGGGCCGCAGCCGGACGCCGCCGAGCCCCGCCTCCCGCCACTCCAGCACCAGGTCGGCCAGCTCCGCGGGCGTGCCGACGAAGATTCGCGCGTCGCTGATCAGCTCCCGGCCGAGCAGCGCGTCGAGCCGCGCCTTGCGGTCCGCGGCGGCGGCCGCGTCGTCGTCGAGGAAGACGACGACGTCCCCGAGGACGTGCACGGTCTCGTCCGCCCGGCCGGCGGCGGTCTGCTCGGCGCGGACCTCGGCGAGGATCGCGCGGGCGTCCGCGGCGTCCCGCGGGGTGACGAACCCGAGGTCCGCCGAGCGGCCGACGAGCCGGTAGGCCACGGTGCGGTGGGCGAGCGCGGCGACGATCGGCTGGCCCTGCGGCGGCCGCGGGGTGATCGAGGGGCCGCGAACGGAGAAGTGTCGGCCCTCGAAGTCGATGTAGTGCAGCTTCTCCCGGTCCACGAAGCGGCCGGTGGCGGCGTCGCGGATCTCGGCGTCGTCCTCCCAGCTGTCCCAGAGCCGGCGCACGACCTCGACGTAGTCCGCGGCCTCGTCGAACAGGTCGACGATCGGCCGGTCGTCCGCGCTGCCGGGTTCGAAGGGCTCGACCGTCCGCCGGCCGAACAGCGCCGCCTCGTCCGGCCGGCTCGACACCCGGACCCGGACCCCGGCGCGCCCGGTGCTCACCCAGTCCAGCGTCGCGACGGCCTTGGACGCGTGGAACGGCTCGGTGTGGGTGACGACGGCGGTCGGGACGATCCCGACGTGCTCGGTCAGCGGGGCGACCCGAGCGGCGACCAGCACCGCGTCCAGCCGGCCGCGGACCTGGTCCGTGCGGTCGTCCGGCCTGCCGGGGTTCGACGACTGGAGGCCGAAGGAGTCCTCGATCGTCACCAGGTCCAGCAGGCCGCGCTCGGCCTCCCGGACGAGGTCGGTCCAGTACCGGGCGTCGAAGAACTCGGTGGGTCTGGCCTCGGGCTCACGCCAGGCGGCGGGGTGCCAGCCGGCGCCGTCGAGGGCCACGGCGACATGGAGGGGGGCGAGGTGTACGGGATTCTGTGGGTCGCTCACGGGCGAGGTCCTTCACGGGAGGATTCGCACACAGCTCTCCCCGGGAGACGGGGACATCGCCGGTGCCGGGCCGGGGCGGTACGCCGGACAGCGGCCGGGAGGCGAGCCGACGCCGTCGAGCCACAGCCGTGCGACGAGCACAACGGGCATCGGACGTCTCTTTCCGTGAGGCGACGAGGTCCCACCACAGTAACCAGCAAGGGGGCCGGCAGCGCAGCGTGAAGCACCGCACAGGCAGCCGGGGAACAGATCGGACTGCGCTGTGCGGACACCGCCGGACGACGCGACTAGGCCTGCGCGGACCCCTCGGCCGGCCGCTGGACCAGCAACGACATCCCCTGGTGCTCCTCCAGCTCGAGGGTGAAGCTCCGCAGGTCGTCGACCGCGGCGATCACCTCGCCGGTGAACATGTCCGACACCTGGGCGCCGGGGGGCAGCTCCACCGAGTGGACGGTGCCGGCGATCGGCTCGTTGGCGAAGTTCAGCACGGTGAGCTGCAGCTGCGCCGGGTCGTCGAGCTGGTGGACGAGCACGAGCATCCCCTTGTGCGAGACGTCCGGGACGTCCACCTGGCGGCTGACCGCGATCCGGTAGTGCGAGCGGACCTTCAGGATCGCCTGCAGTTGGCGCAGGAAGCTGGCCTCGTCCGCGAGCTGGTCCGGGATCGTGCCGTAGAGGCTGCGGCCACGGGGCATCCCGGCGGCCGACTTCGTCGCCTTGGGGTTGACGCCCATCAGGTCGTGCGCGGCGCGATGGATCCAGCGCGTGTCCCCGGTGTCCAGCAGGTCTCCGACCTCCTCGGGGGGCAGCGTGAGCATGCCGCAGAGGTCCCAGCCGGAGAGCGCGAAGACGCCCGGCTGCAGCGCGTTGAACATGGCCAGCAGCAGGTGTGCGCGCCGGATCCGGTCGATGTCGTCGATCTCGTCGAGGTCCGCGATCCCCAGCGTGGCCGCGATGACCGTGGCCGTGGTGCAGGCGATGCCGTTGGTGGTGAACACCAGGTTGTACGGGGCGTTCGGGCCGGTGAGGTGCTCGCAGAGGTCCCGGCGCACGGAGTCCCCGAGCTCGCCGCCGGTGATCTCCGCGCCCTTGTAGGTGTAGACGTCGTGCTGGTGCCCGGTGGACCAGTGCACGAGTTCGTAGGTGAGCTCGTCGTGGTTCTGCATGGCGTGCACCAGGGACGCCGGGTCCACGCCGAGCTCGAGCGAGGTGCGCAGGGTGAGCCGGAGGAACTCGGTGTCCGCGGTGGCCAGGGCGTGGTGGTAGGCGGGCCGGTTGATGAAGTCGTAGGACAGGTCCGCACCGGCCTCGGAGGTGATGCGGATGTCGTCGATCGTCAGGTTCAGCTCCTGGAAGGTGAACCCGCCGACCTTGCGGACCATGCTCGCGATGAGGTGGTTCGCGGCCTCGGAGAGCGGGTGGCCCTCGGACCAGGCCGGGTTGCCCTCCGCCGCGCTCTTCTCCACGCCCAGGAAGCCGTTGGCGTCCAGCCGCAGCGCCCCGGACCCCAGGTCCGCCAGCGAGTGCAGCGCGTCGCCGATGACCATCCGCATCCCGGCGAACGACGGGTCCAGCCAGTTGATCGACGGCTGGCCGTCCTTGAAGTAGTGCAGGTAGACCCAGCGGCGCTCGACGCCGTCGATCCCGACGACGGGGCGGGTCACGCTCCAGTTCGTCTCCTTGACGCCCTCGGCGTAGAAGATCACGCGCTGCAGCGGGCCGATGATGTAGCCGGCCTTGTCCAGCCACTCCTCGCACGCCGCGTCGATGTTGACCGAGTCCTTGCCCGGCGGGACCTCGGGCAGCGCGCTCCAGTCGTCCTGGTCGATCTCGACCATGTGGTAGATGCCGGGGTAGTCCGCGTACTTCATCTCGGCGAGCCGGAAGTCCGCGCCCTTGCCGGTGTGCCCGGGGACGACGTCGTCGATGATCGTGCCGCCCCACCAGGTCGCCGCGCCGCACATGGTCCGGAACTCAGCCTCGGTGCCGAAGGCGGGGTCGATCTGGGTGCTGATCCGGTCGAAGTGCCCGTCGACGCTCGGGGTGTACTGCCAGCCGGAGATGCCGCCGGCGCGCTTGACCGGGCCCGTGTGCACGGCCTCGATCCCGATGGTGGAGAACGCCTCCCACATCGCGTCGTCCGCCATCGCGGCGAGGAACGACTCACCCGGCCGGGTGATCAGCGAGAGCGGGTAGGCGGTGAACCAGACCGACGCCGTCTCGACGGCCTGGCGCGGGCCGGGGTTGGCGAACGGGTTCTGCCACATCGAGCCCTGGCCGGAGAACTGCCGGCTGATCTCGTTGGCGTCCGACAGCATCGACTGGTTGATCAGCCAGGACACGTAGGCCGGGTTCTCCCCGGTCGCCGGGCCGTCCTGGGCCACGGAGTGGCGCGCGAAGGGCAACTTGACGCGGGCGCGGTGCCGGAGGCTGCGGGGACGGGCCGGATGGAAGTGTTCGACGTAGGTGATCTCGCTGGGCTCGTGCGCCTGCTCCTCCTGAGCCTCCGGCGTGTCCGACATCCGCTCTCCCCACGATGATCGTCCCTGGTCAGCCGACCATGTGAGGCGGCGCGCCCGACCGCGCCGGCACCATGATCGCCGGCAAGCTGGGTTACCGGTTCGGCTGAAAGCCAATCATCGCGTCCACCTGTCGGAAGCCCGCATCCGAGGTGGTCCACGTTCTCCCGCGCCGCGGGGGTGCTAAAGGGGCCCGGCGCGCCCTCGGCTCGGCGCTCCCACTTCTCAGCGCTCCGCGGACGCCGCCCAGAGGTTGATCCCCGCGTCCACCGCGTGCTCGTCGATCCGCGCGAGCTCGGCGTCGTCGAAAGTGGGATTCTCGAGGGCGCCGAGGCTGTCGTCGAGCTGCGCGACGCTGCTGGCGCCGATGAGGACCGACGTGACCCGCGGGTCCCGCAGCGCCCAGGCCAGCGCCATCTGCGCGAGCGTCTGGCCGCGGTCCTTCGCCATCGCGTCGAGCGCGCGGACGTGCGCGAGCGACTTCTCGGTGAGCAGGTCGGGGGACAGTGACTTGCCCTGGGCCGCGCGGGAGCCCGCCGGGACGCCGTCGAGGTACTTCGAGGTCAGCATGCCCTGCGCGAGCGGGGAGAAGGCGATGCAGCCGACGCCGGTGTCGCCCAGGACGTCGAGCAGGTCCTCCTCGATCCAGCGGTTGAGCATCGAGTACGACGGCTGGTGGATCAGCAGCGGCGTCCCGAGCTCCTTCAGGATCGCGGCGGCCTCGCGGGTGCGCTCGGCGCTGTAGGAGGAGATGCCGGCGTAGAGCGCGCGGCCGGAGCGGACCGCGGTGTCGAGCGCCCCCATCGTCTCCTCGAGCGGCGTGGTGGGGTCGTAGCGGTGGCTGTAGAAGATGTCGACGTAGTCGACGCCCATCCGGTCGAGCGACTGGTCGAGGCTCGCGAGCAGGTACTTCCGTGAACCGCCGCCCTGGCCGTACGGACCGGGCCACATGTCGTAGCCGGCCTTGGTGGAGAGGACGAGCTCGTCCCGGTACGGCCGGAAGTCCTGGGCGAACAGTGTGCCGAAGTTGCGCTCGGCGCTGCCGTAGGGCGGGCCGTAGTTGTTGGCGAGGTCGAAGTGCGTGACGCCGCGGTCGAACGCGCGCCGCAGGATCGCGCGCTGGGTGTCCAGCGGCATGTCGTCGCCGAAGTTGTGCCACAGCCCGAGGGAGATCGCGGGCAGGTCCAGTCCGCTGCGGCCGCAGCGGCGGAAGGGGACCGAGGTCGGCGAGTCGTAACGGTCGGGCGCGGCGAGGTAGCTCACCCCGCCATCCTGCAGCACTCCGTCCGGTGGAGGGGCGCCGTCGGGCTCGCGGCCGGCCGCGGGCGTGTCGGCGTGCCGTGCAGCACCGGCGCTCGCACCTTGACGCAATCCATCGGTTGCCATACTGTGGCAACCAGTCAGTTGCTACTAGCGGGAGGTTCGGCATGGGATTCCCCGATCGCCTCGAGCGGGTCGTCGAGATCGGCCATCCGCCGGCCAGGGTGTGGGCTGCGCTCACCACGGCCGAGGGCCTGGGCACCTGGTTCGGCAACCAGGCGACGATCGACCTGCGCCCGGGCGGGGCGGCCCAGATGACCTGGACCGGCGGCCACAAGGCCGACATGCGCATCGAGCGCGTCGAGGAGCCGACGGTGTTCGGCTTCACCTGGCAGATCTACGGGCTGCCCGAGGGCGACCCGCGCCGCACCTACGTCGAGTTCACGCTCGAACCGGCCGGTGCGGGCACGCGGCTGACCGTCGTCGAGACCGGCTTCGCCCAGCTGCCGGAGGACGCCCACGGCAAGGCGTACGGCGGCAACACCGAGGGCTGGGCGAGCGAGCTGGGCGAGCTGGTCGACTACCTCGATGCCGCCTGACATCGAGGCGACCGCCGAACAGGTCTTCGTCGCCCTGGCCGACCCGAGCCGGCGCGCCATCCTGGCCGCGCTGGCGTCGGGCGGTCCCGCCACGGCCACGGCCCTGGCCGGTCGGCTGCCGATCACGCGGCAGGCGATCGCCAAGCATCTGGCCCTGCTTGCCGAGGCCGGCCTGGTGACGGCCGAGCCGGGGGAGCGGCGCCGGGTGCGGTACCGGCTCCGCTCCGCCCCGATGCAGGTGGCGCAGCAGTTCCTGGCCGCGCTGGCCCGCGACTGGGACGGTCCGCTCGACGCGTTGCAGGACCACCTCGATCGGTAGCCCGGCCATCAGCTCACGAGCAGGTTCACGAACGCATGAGCTCGGACCCGAGCCGGAAGGCGGACATCATGATGAAGACACCCCCGATCGTTCCGCTGCGGGAGTGGGAGGCCGCGCGCCGGCAGCTGCTCGTGAAGGAGAAGGAGATCACCCGCGCCCGTGATGCCCTGGCCGCGGAGCGTCGGCGGATGCCCTGGCTGGCTGTCGAGAAGGAGTACGAGTTCGACGGACCCGAGGGGAGGTCGACACTGCTCGACCTGTTCGAGGGGCGCCGTCAGCTGATCGTCTACCGCGCATTCTTCGAGCCCGGTGTGTTCGGCTGGCCCGATCATGCCTGCCAGGGCTGTTCACTGGTGGCCGATCAGGTCGCCCACGTCGCCCATCTGAATGCCCGTGACACCACGCTCGCCTTCGTCTCGCGCGCGCCACAGCCGGACATCGAGCGGGTGAAGGCGCGGATGGGCTGGACGATGCCGTGGTTCACCATGACCGACGATTTCGACACCGACTTCGGGGTGGACGAGTGGCACGGCACGAACGCGTTCCTCCGCGACGGCGGCCGCGTGTTCCGCACCTACTTCGTCAACAACCGTGGCGACGAGGCGTTGGGGAGCACCTGGAGTTACCTCGACCTGACCGCGCTCGGGCGGCAGGAGGAGTGGGAGGACTCGCCCGAGGGCTATCCCCGGACGCCGCCGTACGAGTGGTGGAACTGGCACGACGAATACGGCGCCGCCGAGCCGCCTCCGGGGCGGCTCACCACGCTCGCCGAGGCGGCGGGTCCGTCGTAGCGAGTCGCGCCGGGCTCCGACCCGTCGTCTCCACACTCGTCAACGAAACATTGACACCCTCGGATCGTCGATCTCTGGTTGACCGACCGTGGCGACGGCGGACGGCAGCGATCACGGCGCCGGCCGTGGGGGACAGTGGCGTGTCGCGCCTCAGGGCAGGAACCGGTCCAACGTGACCGGGAGATCCCGCACCCGCACCCCGGTGGCGTGCCAGGCGGCGTTCACCACGGCCGCCGCCGTCCCGACGATGCCGATCTCGCCGACCCCCTTCGAACCCATCGCGTTCACGTGCGGGTCGTGCTCGTCGATCCAGTGGGCCTGCAGGTCGGCGACGTCCGCGTTCGACGGCACGTGGTACTCGGCGAGGTCGTGGTTCACGACGTGGCCGAAGCGCGGGTCGAGCACGCTCTCCTCGTGCAGCGCCATGCCCAGCCCCATGGTCATCCCGCCGAGGAGCTGCGAGCGGGCCAGCCGCGGGTTGAGGATCCGGCCCGCGGCGAACACGCCGAGCAGCCGGGGCACGCGCACCTCGCCGGTGTAGGCGTGCACGCGCACCTCGGCGAACTGCGCGCCGTAGGCGGACATCGTGTAGCTGCCCGCCTCGGGGTTCGGCTGTACGCCGGCCTCGACCTCGTCGCCGTCCTGCGCGCCGCGGCCGAACTTGTCCCGGAACTCGCGCGCCGCCTCGACCAGCGCGGACCCCCACGTCGCCGTGCCGGAGGAGCCGCCGGCCACCGAGGCGACCGGGAAGTCGGTGTCCCCGATCAGCACGTCGACGTCCTCGACCGGCACCCCGAGCGCGTCCGCCGCGATCTGGGGCAGGACGGTCCAGGCCCCCGTGCCGAGGTCCGCGGCCCCGATCCGTGCGATGTAGCGGCCGCCGTCGAACCGCACGGCCGCGGTGGACCGGGCCTGGCGCATCGTGGGGTACACCGAGGCGGCCACCCCGGTGCCGACCCACCAGCCGTCCTCGAGGCGCGCGCGCGGCGTGAGGTCACGCCCGGCCCACCCGAACCGCTCGGTGCCCTCGCGCAGGCAGGCGACCAGGTTGCGGGAGGAGAACGGCTTCCCGGATTCCGGGTCGAGCTCCGGTTCGTTCCGGAGCCGGAGCTCCACGGGGTCGAGACCGACCTCGTGCGCGAGCTCGTCCATCGCGACCTCGGGACCGAACATGCCCGGGCACTCGCCCGGCGCGCGCATCCAGGAGGGCACCGGGACGTCCAGCGCGGCGAGCCGGTGGGTCGTCCGCCGGCTCGCCCCCGCGTACATGCTCCGGGTGGGCACGCCGGTCTGCTCGGCGAACTCCTTGATCCGCGAGGTCTGCTCCACGACGTCGATCGCGATGGCCCGCAACGTGCCGTCGCGCTCGGCCGCCAGCTGCATCCGCTGGATCGTCGGGGTGCGGTAGCCGGCGAGGGAGAACATCTGCTGCCGGGTCAGCGCCAGCCGCACCGGGCGGCCGGGCACGGCGCGTGCCGCCATCGCCGCCATCACCACGCTCGCGTGGGCGGTGCCCTTGGACCCGAAGCCGCCGCCCACGAAGGGGCACACCACCCGCACCTGCTCCTCCTCCAGACCCAGCACCCCGCGCACGGTCGCCCGCGTGGGGTGCACGCCCTGGGTGGAGTCCCACAGGGTCAGGAAGCCTGCGCCGGAGGGATCCCACAGGGCCGTCGTCGCGTGCGGTTCCAGCGGGTTGTTGTGCTGCATGGGGGTCGTGTACGTCTGCTCGACCGTGACCGGCGCCAACGCCATCGCGTCCTCCACGTTCCCCACGTCGGTGTCCGTCGGGTAGCCCGCGTTCACCTTCTTCGGGGCGTAGAGGTCGTGGCGGTCCGCGGACAGCCGGGTGTCCGGGTCCGCCGCGTCGTACTCGACCCGGACGAGGCCCGCGGCCTCGCGCGCGATCTCGAAGGTCTCCGCGACGACGGCGGCGACGATCTGGCCGCGGAACCCGACGTCGTCGGACTGCAGGACGGCGAGCTCGGCATCGTCGGTGGAGGCCAGCCGCTCGGCGGTACCCGGGGTGAGGACGGTGATCACCCCGTCCAGCGTCGACGCCTCGGTGGTGTCCACGGAACGCACCCGGCCCCGCGCGATCGTCGACTGCACGACGCGGCAGTACAGCGGGTTCTCGACGGGTGTCTCGTCCGCGTAGATCGCGACGCCGTGCACCTTCGCCGGGCCGTCCCGGCGCGGGAGGTCCTGTCCCATGGCCCGGGGTTCCAGGGTCCGGGTCATCTCAGGTCTCCTCCTCGGCGAGATCGCGCAGCGTGGCGACGAGCGCCCCGGTCACCAGCGGGATCTTGAACCCGTTGCCGCCGTCGATGCCGTCCTGGGGACGGGCGTCGGCGAGCTCCGCCTCGGCCGCTTCGCGGTAGGACTGCTCGGACACGGGCGCACCGCGCAGCGCCGCCTCGGCCCGCCGGGCCCGCCAGGGCTTGTGGGCGACGCCGCCGAGTGCGATCCGCACGTCCCGGACCTCGCCGTCGACGACGTCGAGCGCCGCGGCCACCGAGACCAGGGCGAACGCGTACGACGCCCGGTCCCGGACCTTGCGGTAGTGCGAGCGGCGGGCGATCGGCAGGTCCGGCACGTCGATGGCGGTGATCAGCTCGCCGTGGTCGAGAACGGTGTCCCGCTCCGGGGTGTCGCCGGGCAGGCGGTGCAGCTCGGTGAACGGGATCGTCCGCTCGCCGTCCGGGCCGAGGACCTGCACCTCGGCGTCGAGCGCGGCCAGCGCGACCCCCATGTCCGACGGCTGGGTGGCGATGCAGTGCTCGGAGGCCCCCAGGATCGCGTGGTTGCGGGTGGATCCGCCGATCGCCGAGCAGCCGGAGCCGGGCTCGCGCTTGTTGCAGGGCGTGGTGACGTCCTGGAAGTAGACGCAGCGGGTGCGCTGCAGCGGGTTGCCGCCCGTCGTCGCCATGTTGCGGAGCTGGCCGGACGCGCCGGCGAGCAGGGACTCGGCGAGCACCGGGAACCGCTCGCGGACGCGCGGGTCCGCCGCGAGGTCGGAGTTGCGCACGGCCGCGCCGATCCGCAGCCCGCCCTCGCGGTCGGTGATCTCGGCCGAGGTGAGAGAGGTGACGTCGACCAGCAGGCCGGGCTCGATCAGGCCCAGCCGCAGGTGGTCGACGAGGTTCGTCCCGCCGGCCAGGAAGGAGGCGTCCGGGCGGCCCGCGACGGACCGGACGGCGGCCGCGGCGTCGGCGGGGGCCTCGTAGGCGAAGGGCTTCATCGGACCGCCCCGCCGGCGCGCGCCACCTGGCCCACGGCGGCCCGGATGCCCTTGTAGGCGCCGCACCGGCACAGGTTGCCGCTCATCCGCTCCGCGATCTCCCTGTCCATCGCCTCCGGGTCGGTGAGCTCCGGGTCGGCCGCCACGTCCGCGGCGGCCGCGCTCGGCCAGCCGCGCTCGATCTCGTCGAGCACGCCGACGGCCGAGCACACCTGTCCGGGGGTGCAGTAGCCGCACTGGAACGCGTCGTTGTCCAGGAACGCCTGCTGGACCGGATGCGCGTCGTCGCCACCGGGGGCGAGCCCGTCCGCGGTGGTGACCACGGCGCCGTCGTAGGCGACGGCCAGCGCGAGGCACCCGAGCACGCGGCGGCTGTTCACGAGCACGGTGCAGGCACCGCACTGACCGTGGTCGCAGCCCTTCTTGGGGCTGGTGATCCCCATCCGCTGCCGCAGCGCGTCGAGCAGGGACGTGCGGGTGTCGATCGTGACGTGGTGGGTGGCACCGTCGACCTGCAGGGTCACTTCGGAGTCCATTGGCGGGTGGTTCCCCGTCCGCGTCGTTCCAACCCGCCGACGTGACGCCTGGGCGGCCGGCGGGCAACAGAACCCATGGACCTGCCGGAACTCGTCGATCCCACCGCCCGAACCCGGGACCCGTGACGCGTTAGAGGCCCGCTGTGCGGGGTAAGCCTGTGCCGACGCCCGACGCCCCGGTGGGGCCAGTTCTCCGGGGCCGGTGCGGAAGCCCCCGCACCGGCCCCGTGATCCGTCGGCGGGCCGTCCCGGTCGCTGCAGCGCGGCGTGCGATCCGTGGCCACGCGGTCCGGGGTGGGTGCGTGCCGGGCGAGCGCCCGCGCGCCGGCGCGTGCCGCGCGGGTGGACCGGGTACTGCCCCACTCGTGCCGATACAGATCTTCGTCGTGGCGATGGTGCTGGCGGGCGCTGTGCTGCTCGGACGCTTCGTGACGGGGCGTACCGGGATCCCGGACGCCGCCGCGTACGTGCTGCTGGGGGTGGCCGCCGGACTGCTCCCCGGCATGGCGGGGGTGCGGCTGTCGCCGGACCTGGTGCTGCTGCTGTTCCTCCCGCCGTTGATCTACTACGCGGCGTTCTTCAGCGATCCCCGGGAGACGATCCACAACCTCGTCGCCGTGCTCGGGCAGGCGGTGGGCCTCGTGCTCGTCACCGCGGCCGCGGTCGCGGCGACGTTGCTGGCGGTGTTCCCGGACGTCGGGTGGGCGGCGGCGATCGCCTTCGGGGCGGCGGTGGCACCGCCGGATCCCGTCGCGGCCGGCTCCGTGCTGCAGCGGCTCGGTGCGCCGAGACGCCTGGTCACGGTCCTGGAGTCGGAGGGACTGGTCAACGACGGCGTGGCGCTCACGCTGTTCGCCGTGGCCGTCGCGAGCGTCGGGGCACCGGCCTCGGCCGGCGACGTCCTGACGCACCTCGTGGTCGAGGTCGGCGGCGGGATCGGGTTCGGCCTGCTCGTCGGGGTGCTCACGGCCGCGTTGCGCCGGCGGATCCGGGACAGCACCAGCCAGGTGCTGTTGTCGCTGATCACCCCCTACCTCGCCTTCGTGCCGGCCCAGCTCGTGCAGTCCTCCGGCGTGCTGGCGACGGTCGCGGCGGCGGTGTGGCTCGGCACGCGTGGTCGCGGCCTGGTCGAGCCGACGTCGCGGCTGCAGACCGAGACGTTCTGGCGGGTGCTCAACACGCTGCTGGTCGCCTTGCTGTTCGTGCTGCTGGGGATCCAGGTCCCCTCGATCGTCGCCGTGGTCGGCTACTACCCGCCCGGGCTCCTGGCCGTGGCGTCCGGGGCCGTGGTCGTGGTCGCGATCGGGGTCCGGATGGCCTGGGTGCTGCTCGTCCCGTCGCTGGCGGGCCTGCTCCCGGTGCGGGAGGAGCTGACGTCGCGCATGACGTTCCGGGAACGGCTGGTGTTGGGCTGGTGCGGTCCCCGTGGCGCGGTCTCCCTCGCGGTCGCCCTCTCGATCCCGCTGGTCACCCCGACGGGACAGGAGTTCCCGCGGCGGGACCTGCTGCTGTTCCTGACGGTGGTCGTCGTCCTGGTCACCCTGGTCGGGCAGACCGTGCCGCTGCCCTTCCTGCTCCGGCGGCTGCAGCTGCGGCCCGACGAGCGCGAGCAGACGGAAGGGGTCCGGGCGCGGCGCGCCACGGTGGACGCGGCGCTACGCGAGCTCGACGACGTGGCCGCCCGGGACGAGCCGGACCCACCCGGGGCCGAGGCCCTGCGGCAGGTCCTCGAACTGCGCCGCGACCGCCTTCGGGACCAGCTCGACCCGGGCTCGGACCGCGGGCGCACGACGCCGGACGACGACCGCGACGGCGACGGCGACGACCCCCGGCCCGACCGCCTCGACGCGAGCGACCTGCGGCTCCGGCTCGTGAACGTCGAACGGGACATGCTGCGCACGCTGCACGAGAAGGGGGAGATCTCGCGGCCCACCATGGTCGCCATCAGCCAGGAACTGGATCTCGACGAGACCCAGCTGCGTCGGCGCCGCTGAACAGGCGCGGCGCGAGGCCTGGGGAGTCGGGCCGATCAGGGGTAGCGTCCCGTCTTCGCGGGAGGACCGGTGGGGGGACGCGATGCCTGATTTCGACGATGACCACCACGGACATGGCGGGCACCACGGCCATCACGAGGACCACGGCTATCACGAGGATCACGGCTATCACGAGGACCACGGCTATCACGAGGACCACGGGTATCACGAGGACCACGGGTATCACGAGGACCACGGGTATCACGAGGACCACGGGTATCACGGGTATCACGGACACCACCACGGCGGAGCGGACACGGACTGGTGGCCGCTGCTCCCGGGGCTGATCGTGATCTTGCTGATGCTCGCCGTCCTCGCCCACCACCAGGGGTACGACCGGATTCTGATCGAGCGGTGGCGCGCCTGGATCCGTCCGGAGCAGGCGGAGCGCGATGCCTGGCAGGCGGCCGTCGAGCGCTACGGCCGCACCGCGGGGGAGTTCGCGGCGTTCGAGTGCGACCCCCGCGCGGTGCTGGCCCGACCGGCCCTTGCCGATGTGACCCGACCGCCGACGGCACGGTTCGTCGACGAGTTCGCGTCGGCGTGCGCGCTCCGTACGGACGGCTTCCCCGGCGCCGCGGCGGCCGCGGAGTTCACCCGGGCGGCCGAGCGGGCGGAGCGTGCCTGGTCGGCCGCGGTCGACGCGGCGGACCGCCTCGGCGCCGCCTGCTTCGCGCCCGGGGAACGGAAGCTGCTCGACCAGACGATCAAGCTGCTCACCGCGGCGGAGTCGACCCCGCACGACGGCGAACGGCACGCGGCGTACCGGCGCGCGCTGGCGCGGCTGTCCGAGCTGGAACGACGCACCGGGTGGGTTCTTCCCGGACCGGCCGTCGGCGCCGTGGAGCGCCGGGCCCGGGGGATGCTCGTCGCGGCCCCGGCGGCGGCTTCATAACGTCTCGATAACTCCCTGTCGCCAGAGAAGTAGAAACTCCCCCGATCGGGCACTCCGTGTCGACATCGGACGGGCTAACAGCCCGGACACCATTTCGGAGGCTTTTCGTGATCATCCTCGGTCTGATCCTGCTGGTGGTGGGCTACCTCACCGGCCTGAGCCTGCTGTACTACCTCGGCGGACTTCTCCTGATCGTCGGCATCGTGCTGCTGATCCTGGGCAGCGTCGGCCGCCCGGTGGGAGGCCGAAAAGTCTGGTTCTGACACCCTTCACGTGGCCTCGTGCCCCGGCACCCGACGTCTCGGTGCCGGGGCACGGTGCTGTGCGGACACGGAGAGGGGACGATGCGGGTGCGGGTCGGGGTTCTCTTGTTGTCGGCGCAGTTCCCCGGGCAGAGCCACACGCAGGTGCTCGAGCGGACCGTCGCCTCCGCCGTCGCCGCCGAGGCCGCGGGGTTCGACGACGTCTGGGTCGCGGAACACCACTTCATGTCCTACGGGGTGTGCCCGTCCGCGCTCACCCTCGCCGGGTACCTCCTGGCGGCGACGACGCGCGTCACGGTGGGCACGGCGATCTGTGTCCTGCCGACCCAGCATCCCGTCGCCGTCGCCGAGCAGGCGCTGCTGCTCGACCAGCTCTCGGGCGGCCGGCTGGTCCTGGGCGTCGGCCGCGGCGGCCCGTGGATCGACCTGCGGGTGTTCGGCGGCGCCGACGACGGTGCGGCCGACCCGCGGGCCGGCTTCCCCGAGGCACTCGACCACGTGCTGACCGCGCTCGCCGGCCGCCCGGTTCGGGGGAGCGGCCCTGGCTACCGGTTCCCCGAGGTGCAGGTCGTGCCCGGGCCCCGGGGCGGGAAGCCGCCTGCCGTGCTCGTCGCCGCCACGTCCGCGGAGTCCGTCGAGACGGCCGCGCGCCGCCGCTTGCCGGTGCTGCTGGGCATGCACGCCGACGACCGGGAGAAGGCCCGCATGGTGGCCGAGCACCGGCGGCTCGCGGGGACCGCCGTCGGCGGGCACGTCAGCGCCCACCTCGCGTACGTCGCCGACACCGACGGCGAGGCGGAGGCGGCCTTGCGCGCCCGGCTCCCGCTGTGGCTGGGACCCGGCCTGGCCGGATACCGGCGCGCCGACGGGGCCGCCCACCCGACGCGGGATCCCGACGAGTACGCGGCAATGCTGTGCCGGCTGCACCCGGTCGGGTCGCCCGAGACATGCCGGCGGCGGCTGGTCCGCACCGCCGCGACGGCGGGTGTCGAGCACGCGATCCTGATGGTGGAGGGGCACGGGGACCCCGCCCGGACGCTCGAGAACATCCGGCGCCTCGGTGCCGAGGTGCTGCCGGCTCTGCGTGTGCCCCCGTGCAGCGGCGGCCGAGAGCACCGGGCTCGAGGCGACACGGCGCCTTCGTCCGGCTCGTCGGGGCCGCCGTGAGCCCACGCCGAACCCTCGACGCCCCCGCGGAGACCTACGAGCAGTGACCCCGTGATCCCCGACGGCGACGGTCGGTTCAGGCGCTGGTGCGCAGGCCCTCCCCGTCCGGTTCGTGGATCGCGCCCTCCCGCGCGCCGAGGGGCAGGCCGGTGCCGCCGAAATGTCGCAGCACGATCTCCGCGGCGATCGCCACGGCCGTCTGCTCCGGGGTGCGGGCCCCGAGGTCGAGCCCGATCGGCGAGCACATCCGGGAGATCTCGTGCTCGGTGACCCCGATCTCGCGCAGCCGGTCGATCCGGTCGTGGTGGGTGCGCCGCGAACCCATCGCCCCGACGTAGCCGACCTCGGGCAGGCGCAGGGTCACCTCGAGGAGCGGGACGTCGAACTTCGGGTCGTGGGTGAGCACGCACAGCGCGGTCCGGGCGTCGATCCTGCCCGCGGCGGCCTCGGCGGCGAGGTAGCGGTGCGGCCATTCCACGACGACCTCGTCCGCGTCGGGGAAACGGCTCGCGGTCGCGAAGACGGGGCGGGCGTCGCACACCGGCCTCGACCTGCGGGCGATGCTGCGCGGCGGCGCGACGGACACCGAGCTGCGGGACGCGGTCGCCGCTCGCTGGACCGCCCGCGAGGACCGCTACTCCGAGCTGCGGGGGACCGGCGCCGCGGTGCCGGTGGGACTGGGCATGCCCAGGATCGAGATGTCCTACATCGGTGGCTGAGGACGACCGCTACGGCTCGGGGTAGTACGCGGCCAGGTGCAGGTCGAGCTCCATCAGGTCCGGGTGGCCGAAGAAGGCCACGTTCGCCGTGTCCATGGGGCAGCCGGGCTGGTGGTGGACGGTCCCGAGCCGCCGGCTCGCCCGGCAGTGCTGGCAGGGCAGGGGGACCAGGGGGTACTTCACGCTCACGATGCTCTCCTCGACGTCCGCGCGAAACCGGGTCCGGCGGGAGCAGGGGAGCACCCGGACAACCGGTACGCAGGGCCCCCAAAGGGTAGGCAGCGCCTCATGGACACGGCCAGCTCGTGTGCGGAGGGTTACGCGCGTCGGCGAGGGGTAGTCCTCACGATGCGAATTCTCGTTACCGGCGCCCGAGGCAAGGTCGGCGCCGCGGCGGTGCACCACCTTCTCCGCTCGGGACACGAGGTCACGGCCGTCGACGCCGCCGCGCCCGTCTACGAACGGGCCCGCGAGGTGCGCTACATCCAGGCCGACCTGTCCGACGCCGGGCACGCGGCGGCCGTGGTCCCCGGGCACGAGGCGGTGATCCACGCCGCGGCCATCCCCAGCCCGGTGAAGAACCCGCCGCACGTCATCTTCCGGAACAACGTGATGGCCACCTACAACACCCTCGAGGCGGCCGAGCGCTGCGGGGTCGCGCGGTTCGTGCACGTGTCCAGTGAGACCGTGCCCGGCTTCTCCTACCCGACCCGCTACTTCCACGCCGACTACGCCCCGATCGACGAGGAGCACCGGGTCGCCCCGCAGGACAGCTATGCGCTGTCCAAGAGCGTGGGCGAGGCGTTGATGGACGCCGCGGTGGCGCGCTCGGACATGAACGGGGTGTCCGTGCGTCCCACGTGGGTGCAGTGGGAGGGCAACATCGAGCGCAACGTGGGGCCGATCGTGCGGGCCGCGGGCGCGGACAAGAGCGCCTCGTTCTGGTCCTACGTCACGGTCTACGACGTCGCCGATCTGTTGGTGCTCGCCGCGACGGTGGACCTCCCGGGGCACGAGGTGCTCTACGCCGCGGCCGCGGACAACGCCAACGGGCTGCCCCTGCACGACCTGGTCCGCCGGCACTTCGGCGACGAGGTGGAGCTGCGGCCGGTAGCGCGCGAGGACGCGTCGGGCATCTCGACCGCGAAGGCCGTCCGGCTGCTGGGCTGGAAGCCGACGCGCAGCTGGCGGGACTGGCTCGACGACGACGGCTACCTGCGCCCGGAGGTGCAGGAGCGGGTCGACACCGGGGCCACGGGGGTTCAGCAGGGGTGGGCGACGATCTCCTAGCGGGTGCCGCGGGCCCGGTCAGGCCCGGTCGAGCCGCGGGAACACGGCCTCGCGCAGGACCATCGTCACTGCGGCCGCGACGGGGATGGCGACCAGCGCCCCGACGACCCCGAGCAGCACCCCGCCGATGAGGACCGAGACCACGGTCACGGTGTCCGGCACGTTCACCGCACGGCCCATGACCTTCGGGACGAGCAGGTAGTCCTCGAGAAAGCGGTAGACGACGTAGAACGCGACCGTGGCGAGCGCGACCGGCCACGACACGCTCAACGCGACGAGCGCGACGATGATCCCGGCGATCGTCGACCCGACGACGGGCACGAGGTCGAGCAGGGCCACGAGCACCGACAGCGCCAGCGCGTACGGCACGTGGAAGATCTCGAGCCAGATGAAGGTCGCGACCCCGATGACGGCCGAGATCAGCAGGTTGCCCAGCACGTACGCACCCACCTTGGCGAGGACCTCGTCGCCGATGAGGATCACGCGCGGCCGTCGGGAGTGCGGCACGAGGCGGTACGCGAGGACGCGGATCGAGGGCAGCGACGCCAGGAAGTAGACGGTCAGCACCAGGACGACGACGGAGTCGGCCAGGGCGCCGAACAGGGCGACGCCGGCCCCGAGGACGCCGTTGACCAGCGTCGAGCCGTTGCCGCTGACCAACTGCTCGATCCGCTGCTGGATCTGCAGCCGCGCGCCGAGACCACCCAGCACCGAGTTGCGGTTCTGCAGGTCCTGCAGGATCGCCGGGGCACGGGCGAACAACGCCCCGGCCTGCGCCGCGAGCGGGACGATCGCGGCGGCGAGGAAACCGGCCACCACGACGACGAGCAGGATCGCCACCCCGGTCACCGCGAGCGAGCGCCGCACCCCGCGGCGGACGAGCGCCGACACCGCCGGTTCCAGGCCGATCGCGAGGAACAGGGCGACGCCGATCAGCAGGAGCGCCGACCACGAGTTGACCACGATCAGCACCAGCCCGGCCGTGACCGCCACCCCCGCCGACCCGATCAGCCCGATCATGAACGGTGAGCGCCGGTTCAGCGGCCGCCCGGGCTCCCCGAGGGGGTGATCGTCGTCGGTGGCGTGCCCGGCGGTCCGCTCCGCCTCGGCGATCGGGCCCTCCGCCTCGCTGTGCGGTAGCGCGACTCGCGGGTGGTGTCCGGGCGCCGTGCTCCGGTCAGGCGCGTGATCGCGCTCGGCGGCGCGTTCCTCCGTGTCGTCCCGACCGCCCGTCGTGGCCGTCATCGTCCACCGTCCCTCCCCGCGGCACACCGCCGCGGGCAACGGGATGGCCGGTGGCGAGCGGGCCAAACGTCCCCGGCGGGCCGTCGGGTCGGCCCAGGGTGCCGAACCGCCCCGGTCGGGTTGGCAGCCCCGGGCCGGTTCCCGGGCGTCCGGGGCGCGGTGACCGTGGAGGGGTTCGCGACCGGACCTTCGAGGAGGAGACCCGTGAAGTACGACCAGTTCATCGCCGCCGTCGCCGAGCGCGCGGGCGTGCCGCGTGACGAGGCCGAGAAGCTGACCCGCGCCACCCTCCAGGTGCTCGCCCAGCGGCTGACCGGCGGGGAGGCCAAGGACCTCCGCTCGCAGATGCCGAAGGAGCTGCAGCCCGACCTCACCAAGGACCAGGAGCCGGCGGAACGCTTCGACGTCGACGAGTTCGCCCGCCGGGTCGCCCAACGCAGCGGGACCGACGAGGCCGACGCCGGAGCCGGGGTGATGGCGGTGCTCGCCACGATCCACGACGCCGTCACCCCCGGCGAGTTCGACGACGTGCTGGCCCAGCTGGGCCGGGAGTTCAAGGAGCTGGTCGAGGCCGCGACCTGATCGTCACCGCTCCAGGGCGACCAGCGCCTGCCTGACGACCTCGGTGAGGGCGGGGTGGATCCAGTACGGTCTGCCGGCGAGCGTGGCGGCGGAGATGCCGAAGGGTCATGGCCAGGACGAGGGGCTGGATGAGGGTGGGTGCCTCGGGGCCGAGGATGTGGGCGCCGAGGAGCCGCCCGGTCCCGGGCTCGGCGAGGATCTTGCAGAAGCCGGTGTGATCCTCGGGGGCCCATCCGTACGCGGTCTCACGCGGATGCGGCAGTCGTCACGCCGACCGCCCTGGTCATCAGAGGCGGTCGGTGACGTCGAGGGTGATGCCGCGAATGGTGATCGCCTGGTTGCCGCTGCGGGCGATGACGCGCCCGGTGCTCTCCAGCTGGCGCACGGTCCCGTCGGGCCGCAGGGCGCGGAACCGTGCCGTGTGGGCGTCGCTGTCGACCAGGGAGGCGTACCACGCGCCGTCGACGAGCGGGCGGTCCTGCTCGTGGACGAGGGACCGGACCAGCGCGTCCGTGAGCGGGGTGCCCACAGGCAGGCCGTTCATGGCGTACAGCTCGTCGGACCAGGTGAGCGCGCAGGCCCGGACGTCGCGGACCCAGGTGCCGACCGGAACGCGAGCCTCCTCGAGGGGCGGTCTCCGGGCACTGACGTCCACCCCTACGGCGTAGAGCAGTTCGGCGCCGACGTCGGCGGCGAGATCGTAGCGGACACAGCGGTAGCGGCCGTCGCGGCACAGCCGCCGTGCCTCGCGGCCCGTGCGCCCGCCCCCGGCCGTGATGAGCCGGTCCACGGTCTCGACCGCGTCGTCCTGGTCGGCGGGGTGGACGAAGTCCCAGTACTGGGCGCCCGTCAGCTCGGCCTCGGTCCACCCGAACGCCTGGATGTAGGAGGTGTTCGCGGCGACGAAGTACCCGTCGAAGCTCCAGGCCACGCAGAGCGTGCCCGGTTCCCGCCACGCCGGGAGCAGCTCGCGGACCCGCACCGGCAACTCCGCACGGGTGGGAAGCGCCATGTCGGCACCTGTGTTCTGGATCTGGTCGGGCACAGGGCCACCTCCCCGTCCGTGGTCGTCGAGCACCGTCCGGCGACGCGGCATGCGACGGTACCGCCGGCTCCGCCTCCGGGCGAGTCGACCGTGGAGCCGTGTCCCGGCTCCTCCGCCGTGGGCTCACGGCCGCAGGAGCAGCCGCGAGAACCCCGGTGGTCACCTGCGCAGGGCCCAGGTGGCCGCGTGCCCGGCCAGGGTCTCTGCGAGGCGCGGACCGTCCGCGACGATCTCGGCGGCCGGACCCGCGGCGGCGAGCGACGCCACCACCCGCCCGTCCTCGCGGACCGGCACCGCCACCCCGCCGGTACCGCGCAGCACGTGCCACGAGTCCATGACGGCGTAGCCGCGGTTCCTGCTCTCCTTCGCCGAGGTCAGCACCTCGACGGCGGCCTCGGGCGGTTCGTCGGCCATCGTCGCGTCGACGACGGTGCGCCGGTCGCGTTCGGACAGCTCCGCGAGCAGCACCAGGCCCGCCGCAGTGCGCGGCAGCGGGGAGCGCAGCGTCCGGGAGAGGGCGAACTCGAACGCCTCGTCGGTGCCCGCCCGGTCGACGTAGACGGCGTGGTCGCCGACGCGCACCGCGAGTAGCACCGGGGTGCCGGTGACGGCGGCGAGCCCGGTGAGGTCGTCGTGCCCGACGGTCCGGACCGGCAGCCGTCCGGCGCGCATCGAGAGCACGTGCGGCGCGGGCCCGAGGACGAACCGGCGCTCCTCCTCGTCGAGGTAACCGACCGCGGCCAGACCGTTTACCAGCTTCTGGATCGAGGAAACCGGCGCACCGAGGCGGACGGCGAGCTGGGTCAGCGTGAGCCCACCACGGCTGCTCGCGACGGCCTCCAGGATCTCGGCCACGCGGTCGACCGTGCGGTGTCGCGGCCGTCGCGAGCTCGGCTGATCGGGCATCACAACTCCCTATATAGGTAGCAAGCTCTCACATAGCGTAGAACAGTAAGCAAAGCTAACGTTGTTGGTCTCTCCGAGCACACGAGGAGGAACCCGTGAACGAGATCCCGAACGCGGCCGGGAAGCCGGCCGCCGCGACGGCAGGAGCGCTCGACGGCGTGCGCGTGATCGATCTCGCGTCCGTGGTGATGGGGCCCTACGCCACCCAGATCCTCGGCGACCTGGGGGCCGACGTGATCAAGATCGAGCCCCCGGCCGGGGACAGCACCCGGCTGACCCGGCCTCAGCGCCACCCCGGGATGGGGGCGCTCGCCCTCAACGTCAACCGCAACAAGCGCAGCGTCGCCCTCGACCTCAAGTCCGACGCCGGCCGCGCGGCCGCGCTCGACCTCGTCCGCGACAGCGACGTGCTGGTCACGAACATGCGCCCGGGTGCCCTGCAGCGCCTCGGGCTGGACTACGCATCCCTCGCCGAGCTGAACCCGAAGCTCGTGTACTGCAACGCGCAGGGCTTCCGAAGCGACTCCGACCGCGCCGGCCTGGCGGCCTACGACGAGATCGTGCAGGCGTCGTCCGGGATGGCCGACCTCATGCGCCGCGCGACCGGGACCCCGACCTACGCGCCGACGATCCTGGCCGACAAGGTCTGCGCGCTGACGATCGCCTACGCGGTGCTCGCCGCGCTCGTGCACCAGCGCGCCACCGGCGTCGGACAGCAGGTCGAGGTGCCCATGACGGACACGATGCTCGCCTTCAACCTGATCGAGCACCTGGCCGGACACACCTTCGAGCCACCCGAGGGGCCGATCGGCTTCAACCGGTCGATGACCCCGGGGCACCGCGCCGTCTCCACCAAGGACGGCTGGGCCTGCATCCTGCCCTACACCGAGCGCGACATCCGGGCCTTCTTCGCCGCAGCCGGCCGGCCCGACCTCGCGGACGACCCGCGTTTCGCGGACGCCACCAGCCGGGCTCGGCACTACGGCGAGCTGTACGCGGAGATCGAGAAGCTCGCCGTCGAGCGGACGACGCGCGAGTGGGCGGAGATCTGCTCCGCGAACTCCATCCCCTTCGCCCCGGTGCTGGAGCTCGAGGACGCCGAGAAGGACCCGTACTTCACCGAGGGCGGGCTGCTGGAGATCGCCGAGCACCCCACCGAGGGCACCTACCGCCGGGTCAACCCGCCGCTGCGCCTCTCGGCCACCCCGCCGACCGTGCGCAGCGAGTGCCCGACGCTCGGCCAGCACACCGTCGAGGTCCTCACCGAGCTCGGGCGCACGCCGGAGCAGATCGCCGAGATCACCGGTTCCCCGAACGCGGGGACGACGTCGTGAAGGCCGCCGGCGTCGTCCCCGCACCCACCGCGACCCCGGTTCACGACTACCTGGAGGAATCATGATCGAGAACGTCGCCGTGGTCGGCGCCGGGACGATCGGCGGCGCCTGGGCGACCCTGTTCGCCGCCCGCGGCCTCCGCGTGACGGTCACCGACCCGCGGTCGGACGCCGCCGAGGCGGTCGAGCGGAGCGTGCGCCAGTTCGCCCCCACCCTGCCCGAGGGTCCGGCGGACGCGGACGGCTGCTGGCGCGCATCTCCGTCGAGCCCGGCCTCGAGGAGGCCGTGGCCGGCGCGGACCTGGTCCAGGAGAACGGCCCGGAGGACCTCGACCTCAAACGCGGGCTGTTCGACCGGATCGCCGCCGCCGCGCCGGAGCACGCCGTCCTGGCCACCTCGACGTCCGGCCTGATGCCCACCGCGATCGCCGCGGACCTGCCCGACGCCGCGGCCGCCCGGCTGCTCGTCGCGCACCCGTTCAACCCGCCGCACCTGCTGCCGCTGGTGGAGTCGTCGCGGGGGAGCGGACGGCGCGGTCGACCGTGGAGTCCGCGACCGAGTTCTACCGCGCCTTGGGCAAGACCCCGTGGCACCTCGGCCCCGGCATGGCCCGGCGCTGGGCCGACCTCGGCCGGCCGGACCTGAACCCCGAGACGGTCGAGGCGATCGGCGACGCGACCGAGCACGCCTACGGCGACCGCGGGTACCCGGAGCTCGCCGAGGACCGGGACCGCCGGGAGATCGCCGTCCTGTCCGCACTCGCAGCAGAAGGAGCACGTCCATGACCGAACAGTCCACCCCGGACGAGCTGGGCGACCTGCCCGGCGACTTCTACGGCTACGCACACCTCCTGTCCCCGGACGAACGGTCCGTGCTCGCGCGCGTCCGCCGGTTCCTGGAGGAGCGGGTCCGCCCGATCGCGCTGGACCAGTGGGAGAAGGCGGAGTTCCCGCACCACCTCGTCCCCGAGATCGCCGAGCTGGACATCGCCGGGCTCGCCGTCGACTTCCCGGACCGCAAGGCGGCCGGCAAGCTGTTCGGCTCGTTCATCGCCGCCGAGTTCGCGCGCGTCGACGCCTCGATCGCGACGTTCTTCGGCGTCCACACCGGGCTCGCGATGGGCACCATCGACCAGTGCGGCTCCGACGAGCAGCGCGACCGCTGGCTCCCGCGGATGCGCACGATGGAGGCCATCGGCTCCTTCGGGCTGACCGAGCCGAACGGCGGCTCCGACGTCGCCGGCGGCCTGCACACCACCGCGCGCCGCGACGGCGACACCTGGGTCCTCGACGGGGCCAAGCGCTGGATCGGCAACGCCACCTTCGCCGACCTCAACATCATCTGGGCGCGCGACGAGGCCGACGGCCACGTCAAGGGCTTCGTCGTCGAGAAGGGCACGCCCGGGTTCACCGCGCGGAAGATCGAGCGCAAGACCGCGCTGCGCACGGTGCAGAACGCCGACATCGAGCTGGTCGGCTGCCGGGTCCCGGCCGAGAACAAGCTGGCGAAGGCGAACTCGTTCCGGGACACCGGCCGCGTCCTGCGCGCGACGCGCGGCGGCGTGGCCTGGAGCGCCGTCGGCGCGATGATGGGCACCTTCGAGCTGGCTCGCGACTACGCCGTGACCCGCGAGCAGTTCGGGCGGCCGATCGCGAAGTTCCAGCTGGTCCAGGAGCACCTGGCCACGATCGTCGGGAACGTGACGTCGTCGCTGGGCATGGCCGTGCGCGTCGCGCAGCTGCAGGACCAGGGCATCTTCCGGGACGAGCAGGCCGCGCTGGCGAAGCTGTTCTGCACGACCCGGCTGCGGGCGAGCGTCGCCCGGGCACGGGAGATCTTCGGCGGCAACGGGATCGTCCTCGACTACGAGATCGCCAAGGTGTTCAACGACGCCGAGGCGCTCTACTCCTACGAGGGCACCCGCGAGATCAACTCGTTGATCGTCGGCCGGGCGGTCACCGGACTCGGCGCCTTCGTCTGAGCCGTCCGCCGGGTCAGTCGCCCTTGACGTTGACGATCTGGTGGAGCGTGTGCCTGATCTTCACCAGGTCGGCGGCGTCGGCCATGACGACGTCGATGTCCTTGTACGCGGCCGGGATCTCGTCCAGGAACGCCGGGGAACGGTTGTACTCGATGCCGACCATGGCCTTGTCCATGTCCTCGAGGGTGAAGCGCCTCTTCGCGGCCCTGCGGGCGTACACGCGCCCGGCACCGTGCGGACTGCTGGTGAAGGAGAGGGCGTTGCCCGTGCCCTCCACGACGTAGCTCGCGGTGCCCATGGACCCGGGGATGAGGCCGGGGCGGCCCTCGTCGGCCTGGATGGCGCCCTTGCGGGACAGCCAGACGTCGCGTCCCAGGTGGTGCTCGCGCTGGGTGAAGTTGTGGTGGCAGTTGATCCGCTCCTGTTCCTCGACCGGCGCTCCCATCAGGTGGTTCACGTCGTTCACGAGGCGGTCCATCATCTCCTCGCGGTTGAGCAGCGCGAAGTGTTGCGCCCAGTTCAGGTCCTGGATGTACAGGTCGAACTCGCGCGTGCCCTCCTCCAGGTAGGCGAGGTCCCGGTCCGGCAGCCGGACCGAGTTCTTGCGGCAGCGGTCCTGGGCGACCTTGATGTGGTGCGTGGCGATGGCGTTGCCGATGCCCCGCGACCCGGAGTGCAGGAACAGCCAGACGCGGTCGAGCTCGTCGAGCGTCACCTCGATGAAGTGGTTTCCCGAGCCGAGGGTGCCGAGCTGACGGTCCCACCTGGTGCGGGTCAGGGAGTCGTAGAAGTCCAGGCGGTCGGCGGCCTCCTGCTCGAGGGTCTCGACGCGCGGGGCGGCGGTGTCGCTGATCCGCCGGTTGTAGTTGCCCGCACTGAGCGGGATGCTGCGCTCGATCGAGTGCCGGAGCCGCGCGAGGTCCTTGCCGGCCATGTCCTGCGCGGTGAACCCGGTGCGCAGCGCGATCATGCCGCAGCCGATGTCGACCCCCACCGCGGCCGGCATGATCGCCGACGGCGTGGGGATGACGGAGCCGACCGTCGCTCCCGCGCCGAGGTGGGCGTCCGGCATCAGCGCCAGGTGGGGTTGGACGAACGGCATGCTCGCCGTGCGCTCGGCCTGTTCCAGGGTGGCCGGGTCGAGGATCGAGGCCCAGCTGTACAGCTTCTCGTTGATCTTCTGCATTCGCCTTCTTCTTCCTGGTCGCCCGATGCCACGTCGCGTGACCCGGCCGGCCTCGCGCCGGTGGTACCCACGACACGGCACTTCATGGGTCGTCTTCGCCGGCCGGGGTCGCCGGACGGCCGAACCGGCCCGGCGAGCCGACACGATCGGTTCCCGTGGGCCCGCCGGCGACCGCCGCGGCGGTAGAGGTACCTGTCCACTGCGGACCGCACTCGGAGCGACGACCCGTGACCGTACGGCCGGGGCACGAGGTCAGCGGGCTCGGCCCGTTCGGCACCGCTCGGTGCTCCGTGGCGGACCGGCTCACTCGGCGAACAACCGCCGCAGCCAGTTCATCCGCGCCGCCCGCGCCTCCCGGGACAGCGCGGCGCCCGGAACGACCGAGTCGAAGCCGTGGAAGGCCCCGGGCCAGATGTGCAGCTCGGCCTGCCCGCCCGCCTGCCAGAGCCGCATGGCGTACTCGACGGCCTCGTCGCGGAAGGTCTCGACGGCGCCGGCGTCGACGAACGCCGGTGGCAGCCCGGAGAGGTCGGTGGCCCGGGCCGGTGCGGCGTAGGGGGACACGTCCGGCCCGCCGGCGGCCTCGCCGAGCAGGGCGGACCACCCGGTGGCGTTGGACGTGAGATCCCACAGGCCCTCCCCGTCGAGCTCGGTGCTGGAGTGGGTGCGGGCGCGGTCGTCGAGCATCGGGCAGATCAGCAGCTGCGCGACCAGCTCGGGGCCGCCGCGGTCGCGGGCGAGCAGGGCGAGCGCGGCGGCGAGACCACCGCCGGCGCTGCCGCCGCCGACCATGAGCCGGTCCGCGTCGACGCCCAGCTCCACGGCGTGCCCGGCGATCCAGGACAGCGCGGCGTAGCAGTCCTCCACCGGGGCCGGGTGGGGGTGCTCCGGGGCGAGCCGGTACTCGACCGAGGCGATCACCATCGGCACCGCGCGCATCCACTCGAGCGCCCAGTCCAGGCCGACCCTGCGGTGGCCGGCGACCATGCCGCCACCGTGGACGTGCAGCATCGCCGGGAGCGGAACGGCCCGGTCGGCACCCTTCGGCCGCAGGACCAGGAGGAGCACGTCCGGGGCGCCGGCCGGGCCGGGCACCGGGAACTCGTCGACCTCGACGTCGGCCAGCGCCTCCTCCGGCAGGCGGTACTCGTCGCAGATCGCCCGGAGCGCGCCGATACGGTCGGGGGTGATCGTCGGCGGGTTCACCTCGTGGACGAGCGTGAGCGCCTCGGCCAGTTCGAGATCGAAGGGTGGGTGGACTCTCGTCATCGAGTCGGCTCCTCGTCGAGTGGGTGAACGGTAGTGTCCGGCCATCGTCGGTGCCACGGAGGGACGGGCCATGACCGAGCGGAACCTCGCCCAGGAGGACACCCACAAGCAGGTCGTCCGTGCGGCCTTCGACGACTGGGCGGCCGGCCGCGGGGGCCCCTTCGACCTGCTGGCCGACGAGGCCCGCTGGACCGTCGTCGGGAACAGCCCGGTCTCGAGGACCTACGACAGCCGGCAGGAGTTCCTCGACACTGTGATCGGGCCGTTCAACGCGCGGCTGTCGGAGCCGCTCGTCCCGACCGTCCGTGCCGTCTACGCGGACGGCGACTGGGTCATCGCCCTGTTCGACGCCGCCGGTTGTGCCCAGGACGGCCTGCCGTACCGCAACACCTACACCTGGTACCTGCGGTTGGCGGACGGCGTGATCGTGGAGGCCATCGCCTTCTTCGACACCCTCGAGTTCAGCGACCTCTGGAACCGCGTGACCCCGGCCTGACCGCGGCGATGTCTCACGCCGGTGCCGGTCGGAGACGGCCGAGTACGGCGCGGCGAGGAAGTCCGACAGGCCGTAGCTGATCGACGAGGCGAGTGCGAACAGAGCGCCCATCGCCTCAGCGCCCCTGTTCGCGCTCGGCCTTCCCGACCGGGCACGGTGCACTCGCCGCGCAGCCGGCGCGGTCGCACAGGCGGCACAGCCGCTCCGAGCTGCGGACGCGGGTGTAGAGGCGGGTCAGGAGCTTGGCGAGCAGCTCGGCCAGGATGTCCTGCTCGCCCTGGTCGAGGACGGACGCGAGCTCATCCAGCGGCTCTCCACGGGCGGTGAGGAGGCGGAAGGCGGCGTGGCGACCGGCGGGCGTCGGCTGGACGCTCACCTCCCGCCCGGGGCCCTGGCGCCGGTTCACGAGGTCCGCCACCTGCAGGGAGTCGACCATGCGGCGGCCGGCCGGCTCAGGCCGACCCGCCGGCCCAGTTCGGTCAGGCTGAGTCCGGGCGAGGCGGACAGAAGGACGAGGAAGCGCGTGCGGAGGGTCCGAGGTGCGGAGCCGGGCGCCTCCTGCGCGCGATCGGGCCCCGGCCGACCGCGCGGGCCGTCGAGCCAGCGGTCGCGCTCCTCGCGTCGGGTGGGTCACCCTTGTCGGGTGGCGGCGGACTTCTACAGCATCCGGTTCAGCGCCGATCCCGTGCAGTTGACGTTCTTCAGGTACGGGCTCGGCAGGTGGTTGGAGGGGCTGCAATGGCCCGAGGGGGAGCGCGACGAGGTGATCCTGGCGGTCAGCGAGGCGTGCACCAACTCGGTCCAGCACGCCTACCCGGTCGGCTTTCCCGGGGATGTCGAGGTCGTGGGCCGCCTGGTCCTCGGGTTGTCCCGGCGGCGGGTCGCGGTCACGGTGCGGGACTGGGGGGAATGGCGCTCGGAGACGGGTGGCAACGGCTTCGGTCTCGTCGTCGTGCGCGGGTGCATGGAGCGGGTGAACGTCCGCCATGACGGGCACGGCACGGTCGTGACCATGGTCAGTAGGCCGGTTCCGTCGATCGGTGCGGTCGCGTCCTCGGCTGAAGCGGGCAACCAGGGCTCTTCTGGTGTGTGACGTGGGTCATAGCGGGTATGCGGTCCCTGTCCGTTGCAGAAGCGAGGAGAGAGGACCCGACGCTGTGTCTACCACCGAGACGGGCCAGGTCACGGGCACCAAGGACAAGGACTACAACCTGATCTGGTTTACCGAGGCCTGCTTGAGCAACGCCCTCAGGCTCGAGACCTACATCCAGGACGCCGAGCGCGACGGCGACAACGACCTCGCCGAGTTCTTCCGGCGCGCGCAGGCGGAGAGCCGGAAGGGCGGCGAACAGGCGAAGCAGATGCTGACCCGCCGCCTCTCCGGCTGACCGGCCGACCGGCCGATCGCACGACGAGCGAGCCTCCTGGTCCGGGAGACGTCCGACCTCCCGGCCAGGAGAGCACGCCGAGTTCGGGCAGACGTCACGGCGACGCGTGACGGTGAGTGGGCCGCGGTGAGGACACCCGGGCCCGGTACTCCAGGGCCCGGGTCGCCGGCCGGATAGTTCTCGGTACGCAGTGCGCTGTCGCCGCGAAGGCGTCCACGAAGCGGGCGGTCGCCGGAAGGGTCACATCGGGCACGGGTGGCCGACGTCAGTCCTTCGTCTTTCCGTCGCCCCGATTCCCGTTCTCGGCCTTCGCCCCTTTACCGTTCTCGTTCCGGTTCCGTCCGTCCTTCTCGGACCGGTGGTCCGCTTGCGGATGATCGCCTCCGGAGTCGACCACCTCCATTCCGTCCGCCGACCCGGCGCGCCGTTCCTCCTCCCGATCCGTTCCCGGCGAGGACGCGTCGGGAGCGGAACGCCCGGGCCTCGAGTCGCTCGGATCGATCACGGCGCTCCGATCAGTGGTCGCCTGGTCGACGACGGCCGCCCGATCGACGACGGCCGCCCGGGCCGCAGCCGCCGGCACGGCCACGGGAGCCGGCGCCACGACAGGCGGGACGGCCGCGGCGGCGGGCGACAGGCCACCGTTCGCGGTTGGGGCGGGTCCGGCCGGTGACCGATCGCCGGCCGTCGTGGTGGCGGGCGCCGGGGCCTGCAACGCCATCGTGCCGAGCCCCGCCGCGGCGATCAGGACGGCGGCCGCCGTTCCGACGAGCACGGAGCTGCGCCGCGGAGGGGTCATGCGGGAGCTGCGGGGCGGCACCGGTTCCCGGACCGCCCGCGACGAGAGCCGGTCCCGGACTTCGGCCACGGTCGGCCGGTCGGCGGGGTCGTCGTCGGTCATCGCGCGGAGCACGGCGGGCAGCGGTTCGGGCAGGTCGTCGGGTACCGCCGGGCGACGGTGCAGACGGGAGACGGCCGACTCGACGAGGCCGCCGGGGTACTCCCGGCGTCCGGTCACGGCCTCCAACAGCACGAGTCCCAGCGCGTAGATGTCGGCGGCGGGCCCCACGTGCTCGCCGCGGATCTGCTCGGGCGCCATGTAGGCGGGGGTGCCGACGGCCGCGCCGGTGGCCGTGATCCGGGTCGCGTCGACGAGTCGCGACGCGCCGAAGTCCGTGAGGAACGGGCGCCCCTGCCTGTCGAGCAGGATGTTGGCCGGCTTGAGATCGCGGTGGATCACGCCCTTCCCGTGGATGTAGGACAGGGCGTCGGCCAGCGAGGTCCCGATCGCCGTGACCTGCGGAGCCGGAACGGGCCCGCCCAGCAGGCGCTGGTACAGCGTCTCGCCGTCGACGAGCTGCATGATCAGGTAGAACCGGCCGCGGTCGTACCCGGTCTCGTGGACCGCGACCAGGCCGGGATGGTCGAGCCGGGCCACGGTGGCGTCCTCGCCATACCGGGGCGGCAACCCGTGCATGAGCATCAGTTCTCGGCTGAGCAGCTTGATGGCGACCTGCCGGCCGGTGGCGCGCTCGACGGCCCGGTACACCTCGGCGGTCGCTCCCACCCCGAGGAGCTCACCGAACCGGAACCGTTCGACCAGGGGCGACGTGTCTTCGGGGAGTGCGTTCGTGCTCATCGCGCGCGGGGTACCCCCGCCTCGTGTCGTCGACACCTCGGCCGGGCCGGGCGCCCTTCCGTCCCCGCACGTCCGCCCACCGGGCCGAATGCGACATCCCCGGATGCGCCCGGCAGGCCCACGCGCGGACGGGCGCGGTCCGCGATCGTCGTCGGGTACAGCGCTGCGGCCCTCGACGTCGGAGGCACCATGATCCTGGTGACCGGGGCCACCGGCCAGGTCGGCTATCGCCTGGTGGAGGAGCTGACGGACGCCCGTGAGCCGGTCACGGGCATGGTCCGCGTGGAGGCGAAGGCCCTGGACCTGCCCCCCGCGGCGGACCACATCGTGGCCACCCTGGACGGCCCACCCTCTCCGGACGTGCTGCGGACGTTCGACCGGATCTTCCTGATGAGCCCGTCGAGCGAGGAACAGGTCGAGCTCGAGACCTCCTTCATCGACGCGGTCCTTGCGGCGGGGCACCGCCCGCACCTGGTCAAGCTCGCGGCCGACGGGTTCCAGGACCCCGACTGCACCGTGCGGTTCATGCGCAACCACCGTCAGGTCGCCGCGCACCTCGACGCCATGGACCTGCCGGTCACCTACGTCGCGCCGAACCTGTACATGGAGAACCTGCTGACGGCGACGGACACGATCCGCGAGCAGGGCGTGGTGTCGGCGCCGGCGGGGGACGGCCGGGTGGCGTTCATAGCAGCCGCCGACGTCGCCGCGGTGGCGGCACGCGCGCTCACCCTCGACGGAGCGGACGACGTCTACGTGATCGGCGGGCCGGAGGCGTTGAGCTACGCCGATGTCGCCGCACGGATCTCGGCGGTGTTCGCCCGCCAGGTCGAGTACGTCGACATCACCCCGGACGAGGCCAGCTCCGCGATGTTCGCCGCGGGCTTCTCGGAGTGGCAGGCCGAGGGCATGGTCGAGCTGTTCGAGTGGGTGCGCGGTGGGGCCTGCGCCGCGGTCACCGACGATGCGCCGACGCTGACCGGCGAGTCCCCCGTCCGCTGGAACGCTGGCTGGACGATCGGCGCGGCGCGTTCCTCGGGCTGTCGCCGGACACCCGCGAGGCCCGTTTCTGAGGACGGAACATGGCCGGGTGGCGCGTGGGCCGGCCACCGAACGCGGTGGACGTCAGCGGCGCGCGTCCCATCCGTGCGCGACGTCGAGCACGATGCGCGTGTCGCCAGCAGGCCCGGCGAGGGTGAAGACGCGGAAGGGCAGGCGCGCGCGGACCCCGACGCCGAAGGTCGTGTACCCCTCGAACGACCCCCCGAGGACGACGCTGCGCAGCGTCGGATAGCCGACGACGTTCGCGACCGGCCCGATCCGGGCCGGATAGGTCGGTGCGCCCTGCTCGTCGGTCGACGGGTGGTGCAGCACCACCGACAGCCGCGCACCCCCGGGCACGGCCAGCGGGGCGCCCGACCCGTCCTGGACGACGGTGTCCACGTACCGCACGTCCCACCCGGCGCCGACGGAGCCGGCGACCTGGAAGACGACCCGGTCCCAGCACCGGTCGTGTCCGGTACGGATCGCGACCAGCGGTGAGGTGCTCATCGGCGCCGCCGTCCTCGGCTGCGACCCGACGGCCGGGTCGCAGGCGGGCGCCGCGGCGGCGGGGGCGCTTAAGGCGAGCGCGCCGGTGAGCGCGAGGAGCGAGGCGACGAGTAGTCGGGCGATCGTGGTCATGGCGGCGGCGGTCCTCTCGCGGCGGTGGCACATCCGGCCACGTAGTGATAGACGTCACAAAGCGCACGAGGTTGCGACGTCGGGCCGCCGGACGTCCGCGGTGAGGAGAGGGGATCGTCGATGCTGCGGAACCGCCGCTCACTCCTGGCGTCGGCAGCACTCGCCGTCGGCGCGGGAGCCGCCGCGAGCGGGGTGAACGTGCCCGCGTCCCTGCGCAGGATCCTCTGGGCCACCGCAGCCGCGGGCGCCGCCGTCGCCGTCAACGACGCGGCGGGCAAGCCGGTGCCCTTCCTGCGGTGGTCCTTCCTGCGGCTCGTGCTCGGGTCGAGGCGCCTGCTGCGGGAGTGGCAGGTCGGCGACGGCCGCGAACAGGCGCTCGCCGACCACGTCCTCGCCACCGCCCGCGCCGGCGACGTCGACGACGCGATCCGCGCCGTCGACGAGTTCTGCCACACCCGCACTTTCATGATCAATATCGGCGACGAGAAGGGCGAGATCCTGGACGCCGCGGTCCGCCGTGCCCGGCCCCGGCTGGTCCTGGAGCTCGGCACCTACTGCGGGTACAGCGCCCTGCGGATCGCCCGCGCGATGCCCTCGGCCACGGTCTGCTCCGTCGAGTTCAGCCCCGCCAACGCGGCCGTCGCCCGCAGCATCTGGCGCCATGCCGGCGTCGCCGACCGCGTGAGCGTGATCGTCGGGACGCTCGGCGACGGCGGCGCGACGCTCCGGACGCTCCGTGACGAGCACGGCCTCGGCCCCGGCGCGCTCGACCTGCTCTTCCTCGACCACGACAAGAACGCCTACCTGCCCGATCTGGAACGCATCGAAGCCGCCGGCTGGCTCCGTCCCGGCTCCGTCGTGGTGGCCGACAACGTCGGCTTCCCCGGCGTCCCCGGGTACCGGGAGACGATGCGGACCGTCGACGGAGGCCGCTGGCGCACCACCGAGCACCGCACCCACGCCGAGTACCAGTCGCTCCTGCCCGATCTCGTCCTCGTCTCCGAGTACGTCGGCTGATCCCCGCGGGACGGGACCGGGGTATCCGAACCGCTCTCTCCGTGCTCTCCTCAGTGGACGACGTGGACGAGGCGGGGGAGCACGGACGGTGGCCCGAGAAGGCGCGAAGGACCTGGCGGAGTTCTGCACCGAGGTCGAGACGATCAAGGATGTGGTCGAGCGGCTCGCCGCGATCAGGGACACCGCGGCCGCGGACCTCGTGCAGCCGCAGATCGACGGGATCTCCTGCTTCTCCCGGCTCTACTGCACCATCACCAAGAACATCCTGGAGACCGTCGAGGGCAGGCGGGAGAAGCGGGAGTTCCGCGATCCGGCCTTCCTCACCCTGCTCGACCTGGAGTTCGCCCGGCGCTACCTCGCGGCGATCCAGAAGTACGCGACCGGGGCCCCGGACACGCCCCGCTGCTGGACGGTGCTGTTCGACCGCCGCGACGACCAGGCCGTCGGGCACCCCAACTTCGCGGCCGCCGGGGTGAATGCGCACGTCAACTTCGACCTGACGTTCGCCCTGCTCGAGACCTGGAGGACCTACCCGCCGACCGCGGACCGGAGGTACGACTACGACCTGGTCAACGACATCTTCGCCGAGGAGATGGACGACCTGCGTGAGGACTTCGGCGCGTTCCTCGCCGAGACCGAGGAGGGCGGGATCCTCGACCGGTTCGGCAACGCGGCCTCCGACCTGCTCGTCCGCGTCACCCGGTCCCTCGCGTGGGAGGCCGCCGAGCGGGTCTGGGAACACCACGGCGATCCGGTGGGGTACCCCGAGGCCGTCGAGGAGGAGCGTCAGCGCCTCGACGACAGCGCCCGGTTCCTGGGCTGGCTGCTGCTCAGCGCGCGCGGCCTGCCCTGACCCCGCCTCAGAACGGCTCGTCCGAGGACCGCGTGAAGAGCCGGATCGCGGCGTGCAGGTTCAGGAGGGTCTCCGAGTCGTGCAGGTCGAATCGGGTGAGCTGGGCGATCCGGTAGATGCGGTAGCGGGCCGTGCTGGGGTGGATCCCGAGAGCCCGTGACGTGCCGGTGTAGTCGCGGCCGTGCTCGAGGAACGTCGAGAGGGTGGTGACGAGCTCGTGGCGGCCGAACATGTCGTGCTCGATGAGCACGCCGAGCCAGTCCTGGACGAACCGGGCCCCGTCCGGGTTCGTCTGCGCGAGCGTGGCGAAGCGCGAGGCGTGCTGGTCCCCGGCCGGACCGGTGGAGGAGGTTCGGGCACGGTCCGGTGGCTGGTCGGTCATGGCGAGTGCGGCTCCGAGAGTCTCGGCGACGGGGACGGCCGGCCCGACGCCTGGAGACGACAGGTGGCTGAGCATCCTCGGATCGGCACCGATCAGGGCGAGCCTGGCCAGTGGCCAGCCGCCGGCCTGTGTGGCGGCGGCGGCGAAGACGGCCACGCAGCCGGGGTGGCGCAGCTCCAGGCGGGAGAGGTCGGCCACCACGCAGCCCGGGCCGTCGAGCAGTTCCACCAGTGCGGTGCGGGTGGCCGCGATGGTGTGCATCGACAGCACGCCGATCAGCTGCACCACGATGTAGCCGTGGGCCTGCTGGATCACCATCTCGACCGAGTCCGCCATCCTGGGTCCCCTCCCGGAGGTTCGGCTCCGACGTCTTCGGGCGCCGCCGGACGATTTACGGGGTCGGCGCGTGGCGCGCCGGGGACGGGGGAGCGGACGGAGGAGGCGGCGGCGCCGGCCGTCGGGGGAGTCCGTTTCCCGTGCACATGGTCGTCCTTCCCGAACTTCGGTGGAGCGCGCCCGAGAAGTGCTGCATGGTCGTTCCTGCAGTCGGGGCGAGACGCTGTTCCGAGGGGACGGTAGCCCGACGACGGCCGCTTTGTGGAGGTTACGTCGACGAAATATGCCACCTGGCGGAAGCGGCCGGCCACGCTCGATGATTGGCTGCGATGCTCCATCCGGGCCAGCGGAGAAACAGAGGAGTTCACGTGGCCGGAGACGTGCACCCCGCCGATTCGACACCGCCGCTTCCGTCCTCGGCCGGGCTCCCGATATCGGAGGTGGCGGCGCGGACCGGGCTCACCGTCACGACGCTGCGCATGTGGCAGGCGCGTTACGGGTTGGGGCCCACGCACCGCTCGGCGGGCGGCCATCGCCGCTACACCTGGGCGGACCTCGAACGGCTGCAGGCTGTTCGGCGGCTCGTCGACCAAGGCATCCCCACCGCCGCGGCCGCGCGGACGGTGCTCGCAGCCTCACCGCAGACGCTCGGCCTGCCTCCCGAGGTCGACCCGGTCGCGCATCGGCTCGGGGCCGCCGCGCTGGACCTCGACGGGCCCGCGGTCCGCCGGCTACTGGCCGACCACCTCGCGTGCACCTCGGTCGAGGCGACGTGGGAGAACGTGCTCCGCCCGGTCCTGTCCGCGATCGGCGGCCGGTGGGCGGACCTGGCCCACGGCATCGCCGTGGAGCACCTGATCTCCCATATCGCCACGGTCGAGCTCACCCGCGCCGTTCAGCCCGTCGACCCGGCGGGATCGACGGGGCCGGCGGTCCTGCTCGCGTGCGCGCCCGAGGAGCAGCACGAGCTGCCCCTGGTCGCGGCGGCCGCCGCACTCGACGCGGCAGGAATCGTCAGCACGCTCCTCGGTGCCCGGACGCCGGCTCCGACCCTGAGAGACACCGCGACCCGCGCCGCCCGCGCCGTCCTGGCGGTCCTGGCCCTGACGCCGGACGTGACCGATCCCTCGGTCTTCGACTCCATCCGCTGCCCGGCGGATCTGGTCGCGGCGGGCCCCGGATGGACGTCGGCCGGGCTCGCACCGCCCGTCGTGCTCGTCGACGGCCTCGCCGCCACGGTCGAGACACTCACCCGGCTCCACGCGGCGCGCGACAGCGGCTCGATGGCGTGACGCTCTCGCTCGCGCGGGGCTGATTTCCGGTGGAGCCCGGCGCGGCGTCAGTCGTGGCGGCCGCGGGCTGTCGACGCCAGGTCGCCGGACGACGTGGGCGCGCGGCCGTCCTCGACGTCGGGCCCGGATCCGATCCCTTGCTGATCGGGGACGAGCGCGGCGCGCCGGTCGTCGCCGTCGTCGAACCCGCGGGCGACCCCGGCGGCGAGGAGGTCCAGCTGCCGGTCCAGGGGCGGGTGCCGGTCCGGCGGGGCGACGGTCTTGAGGTCCTCCAACGCGGCCCGCAGGCGCCGCGGCACCTGCGGTGAGGCGGCTCCGGCGAGCCGGAGTTCGTCGAACGCGAGCCGGACGTAGCCCTCCCAGCCGAGGGTGCGCTCGATGAGCCGCACGTCGCCGTCGGCGTCGCAGTGGCGCCCGGACGGGAAGCGCCGGCCGGCGAGCTGGCGCAGGCAGTCGTGCAGCCGGTTGATCACCATGATGGCGGTCGTCGGGTCGTTGAAGGGCTGCGCGACGCTGCGCTCGGCGATGTCGACGAGCTTGCGGAAGCCGTAGGCCGGGTCGTCCTCGTGGGTTCGTTCGGCCGCGAGGACGACGAGCCCGGCGACGTGATCGCCGTCCAGACGCCCCGGGTCGCCGTCGATCCGGAACAGCGGCGCGTCGAAGGGCACGTAATCGCCCATCATCGGGACCAGTTCGAGCACGCAGCCGGCGTCCCGGGCGACCGCGACCAGCCGGGGATGGTCGACCTCGATCACGGTTCCGGCCTCGGCGCTGAGTACGACGTCGGGCGGGGCGGACCGGGGGCGGTCGGCGGGGTACTCCCGGTCGAGTTGCGCATGGAGCTCGTCGCCGACCAGGTCGATCAGCCCGGCGGCGCGCAGGGCGTTGCCGGAGTGGTGGATGTAGAGGAAGAGGGTGGCGACGCTGCCCAGCATCAGCAGGTAGGCGACCAGGACGGTCAGCCCGGGGACGGTGTTGCCGCCGACGGCCCCCACCTCGCGCAACGCCAGTATCGCGAAGGTGAAGGTGGAGGCGAACAGTCCGTAGGCGAGCTGGCTGGACCGGTCCTGGAGCAGCGCCCGCACGATTCGCGGCGAGAACTGCCCCATGGCGAGTTGGATGGCCACGGTGGTGACCGTCAGGACGAGCGTCGTCAGCGTGACCATGGTCGACGCGATGGTGCTCAGGATGGTTCTGACCGCGTCCGAGGTACCGGTGATCGCCATCGGGATCAAGCGGTCCTCGAAGGCCCGGTCGATCGCCACCGTGACCAGGGAGAGCCCGATCGAGGCCAGCACGCACAGCAGGGGGACGAGCCACAGGCTCGCCAGCAGGCGGTGACGCAGGCGCAGTGACAGCATTGCCATCCTCTCCTCGGGAACGGCGCACGCAGCGCAGAGGTGCGTTGCGTCGCCACCCGCTCCTGATCGCGTGGTCCGCTCCTCGATCAGCTCGAGCCGTTCGGGTGGTACCCGCCGTTCATCCGGATACACGGTCCGGCGGCGTCCTTCCGTGCTTCTCGGTGGAGTCGGGCCCAGCGGATCGCGCACGATTCGCCGAGGCCGCGATCAATGGCGCGCAACCGAATGGCCCAGGACATGAATGCACGTCCCGTCGGTATGGCCGAGGCGTACGGCATCCGGGGCGGGAGAGGTCCTCCCATAAGGGCCTGTCGACGCGACCGAAAGGAGGATGCGTCGGCGAACGAGGCCGAGTTGCTGGACCGGCTCCCGCCGCACCAGCAGACTGGCACTCCCGGTTCTCGGGGCGACGCTGGTGCTGGGGGAGGATCTGTGGCCGATCTCGGGATCGATCTCGGCACCGCGAACACCGTCGTGTGCCACGCCGACGACGGCATCCTGTTCGACGAGCCGTCGGTACTCCTGCTGCGCGGCGCGCGCGCCCGTCGCGGGCGGATCGTGGCGATCGGCCGGGAGGCGTCGGAGCTGATCGGGCGGGCACCCGTGGGGTTGACCGCGATGCGGCCCCTGCACGACGGCGTGATCGTCGACCTGGAGACGGCGCAGCTCTACCTGCAGGCCGTCCTCCGCCGGATCGCGCGGCGCCCCTGGCTGCGGGGCAGGGGCCGGGTGGTCATCGGCGTGCCCAGCGGTGCCACGACGCTGGAACGGCGTGCGCTGCTGGAGGCTGCGGACGAGGCCGGCATGAGCGGCACGACGGTGCTCGACGAGTCCATCGCCGGCGCGGTCGGCTGTGGGATCGACCCGCTGGAGCGGCGTGTCCACATGGTCGTCGACGTAGGAGGGGGTACCGCGGAGGCGACGGCGTTCTGTTTCGGCGGCGTGCTCGCCTCCCGGTCCTGCCGGGTCGCCGGCGACGAGATGACGGTCGCGGTCCACCAGCACCTGCGCGAACACCACCAGCTCGTCGTGGGCGAGCAGGCGGCCGAGGAGGTCAAGGTCCAGGCCGGTTTCGACGTCGAGCCCAGCCTCGTCGTGCACGGGCGGGACATCGGGTCGGGCCGCCCGCGGCTCGAGACGATCCCGGTCGCGGAGATCGCGGAGGTCCTGCGGCCGATCACCGACACGATCGTCCGGACGCTCGCGGGGTGCCTGGACGACCTGCCGCCGCAGGCCGCCGGCGACGTGCTGGCCGACGGAATCCTGATATTCGGCGGGGCCGCCCTCACCAGCGGGTTCGACCAGGGCCTCGAGCGGGCGTTCGGCCTGCCGGTGAAACGGGCCGAGAACCCGCTGACCTGCGTCGCCGAGGGTGCCGCGCGGTGCCTGCGGAGCCCGGGCGTGCTGGAGGCCTACGGCCGCAGCTGAGCGCCGCGCCTACGGCGACTGCACCGGCGGGGTCGCGAGCACGTCGGCCTGGTGGTCGAGGTAGTAGCGCAGTCCGTCCGCGACCACGATCCCTGCGTTGTTGGCGCCCTTGCCGGGGCCCTGGACCAGCGCCGTCATGACCACGCCCGGGTCCGGCATCGGCGCGGCGGCGGTCATCCAGTTGTCGTAGCTGTCGGCGGACAGGCTCCCGTCCTCCGCGGTCCCGGACTTCGCCCCCACCGGGACGGGCAGGCCCGCGAGCCGGGTGGCGGTCCCCCCGGTCACGGCCGCCCGCATCCCGTCGCGGACCGGGCCGAGGGCGCCGGCGAACGGGATCGGGGTCGACGCGGTGGCGGGCAGGGAGGTGAACGCGCCGCCACCGGTGCCGGTGGCCAGGCCCAGCCGCGGGGTGACGAGCCGGCCGGTGGCGACGCCGGCCGTCCACCGGGCGTTCTGCAACGGCGTGACCTGCAGGTAGCCCTGCCCGATGCCGAGGATCACCGTCGAGCCGCCGTACCAGACGCCGCCGCCCTCGTGCACCGACCGGGGGGTGCCGAGGTAGCCCGCCGACTCCGCGGGCAGGTCGATCCCGGTCGGGGAGCCCACCCCGAGCGCGTGGGCGGCGTCGATGATCGGATCGGGCCCCAGCGCGTTGGCCAGCTTGTAGAAGTACACGTCGTTCGACCAGGCGAGGGACTGGACGAGGTCCATCGGGCCCATCGGCTGCCAGTTGCCGAACGTGTGGTCGCCGAGGGTGAAGCTCGCCCCGGTGGGGATCACCTGCTCGGGCCGGAACACCGGATGCGCGACATCGGCCGCGCCCACGACCAGCTTGAACGTCGATCCCGGCGGCACGGCGGCCTGGGTCACGTGCTCGATCATGGGGTGCCCCGGTGCCGCCTCGGCGGCCTGCAGCCCGGCCGGGTCGATCGGCGGACCGTAGACGTTGTTGTCGTAGGAGGGCAGGCTCGCGATCGCGAGGACCTGGCCGTCGCGCGGGTCCATCGCGACGGCCGCGCCGATCGCGCTCGGGCTCCGCTGGCCCCGCAGCGCCGTCTCGAGGCTGCTGGTCAGCTGCTGCTGCAGCCCCAGATCCAGCGACAGCCTCAGGTTCGCGCCCGGCACCGGCTCCGTGCGCGCGCCCATCGCCACCGGTACGCCCGACGGCGTGACGTACACGCACTGCTGGCCGTTCGTCCCGCGCAGGACCGCGTCGTACTGCTGCTCCAGGCCCGCGCGGCCGACGATCTCGCCCGGGGGCAGGTCGGGCCACCGCTCGAGGTCGGCGGGCGTGGCCACCCCCGCGAACCCGAGGACCGGGCCGAGGAGAGGGCCCGTCGGGTAGGACCGCCGCGGCTCCGGCACGACCAGCACGCCGTTGATTCCGGCCGCGGCGACCGCGTTCCCGGTGGCCCGGGGGACGTCGGCCACCCGGAGCGCGAGGGTGGTCGCGGGCACGCCGTCGAGGGCGGCGCGCACCGCGTCGACCGGCTGCGCGGTGAGCGCGGCGAGCCGGGCGACGTCGTCGGGTCGGGACCGCAGCAGGGCGGGCACGGCGACGACCTGGTCGATCCCGGCGGCGGAGCCGGCGGTGCCGGTGGCGAGCGGGGCGCCGTGCCGATCGGTGATCATCCCGCGTTGGGCGGGGAGCCGGATGCAGCGCGTCATCTGCACCTGCCCCGCCGCGGTCAGGGCCGCGCCCTCGGCGGCCTGCACGTTCCAGCCGTAGAGCCCGAACGCCACGAGCAGCCCGGTCAGCGCCACCGCGGTCGCCCGCACCAGCCGGGGCCTGGCGCGCCAGCGCGGCACCGCCCACAGCCGCCGACGCGCCCCGTCCCGGCGCACCCCGAGGACGACCCCGAGCGCCACGAGGTGCACCAGAAGCGCCGTCCCCCCGATGCTGAGCAGCGGGAACGGCACCCCGGCCAGCGGCAGCAACCCGAGGTTGCCTCCCAGCGACACGATGATCTCCACCCCGAGCAGGACCGCCAGACCGCCGCCGACGAGGGCCCCGTGCGGCGTGCGGGGCGCCCGGCTGGCCAGCGCGATCCGCCACACCAGCACGATCGCCGCCACGACGACGAGGCCGCCCGCGACCAGACCGAACTGTTCGACGACGCTGGCCAGCGCGAGGTCGGACTCCCGCTCGGGCAGGTACTGGGCCAGCAGGTCGGTCAGCGGCTCGCCCGAGCGACCGAAGAGCGACCCCGAGCCCAGGGCGATCCGCGCCTGCTGCACCGCCCAGCCCGCGCCCGTGGGAGACACGTGCGCGCCGACGAGGAAGCTGCCGAGCCGCTCTACCTGGTAGGGCCGTAACATCCCGATGACCAGCGGCGTCGCCACGGCGGCGGCCGCGAACATGGGCAGCAGGAAGCGCGCCGGCACCCGGCCGATGATCAGCATCGCGACCGTGAGCACGGCCAGCAGGGTCGTGGTGCTGAGGTCCGGCTGGAGCAGCGTGAGCCCGATCGGCACCAGCGCGAGCCCGATCGCGAACACGAAGCGCTGCCACGGGGCGCGGTCCGAACCGAGGACCGCGGCGAGCACGAGCAGCAGCCCGAGCTTGGCCAGTTCGGAGGGCTGGAACGTGAACCCTCCGATGCCGATCCACCGGGTGGCGCCGTTCGCCGAGAGGCCGATGACCAGCACGGCGCCGAGCAGCAGCACGGCGAGGAGGTAGGTGACCCAGCCGAGGACGACCAGCAACCCCACCCGGAACCGCCACAGGACCCCCACGAGGACGATCCCGACGGCGCCGACCGCCGCCTGCCGGGCCGCCGTGGCCGGTCCCTCGACCGCCTCGAGGTTGGCCAGTCCGAGCCCGACCAGGACGAGCGCGGCGAGGATAGCCAGCACGTCGAAGGCGATGCCGCCGGAGTCCTTGCGCCGCAGCCTCTCGTTCGGCGGGGGCTCGTGCGGCGTTCCCGGCGAACCACCACTCTCCACGATCAGCACACCATCGCCCCCTCGAGCGGTCAGCGGGACGGTTCGGCAGGAACCGTGCACGAGCCCTGCGCCGGGACGGACACCGGCGCGCTGGCCGCCGTGTCGGGCGCGCCCGTCAGGGCCAGCACGGCGAGCGCGTCCCCGGGTGGCAGGGCGAGCGCGTCGACCGCGTCGGCGCGATCGCCGTTCGGCGGGACCGTGACCGTCCCGCCCGGAAGGACCACGACCGCGCCGGTGCAGCGGTCGACGACGTGGAAGGACCAGTCCACGGTCTGCGGCTCGGATCCGGGGCGTAGCCGGACCTGCACCCGCGCCTCGCAGGCCTGGCCGGGAGCGCAGGGGCCCATCGTCCGCAGGTCGACGGCGGTGACGGCGCCCGCGGTGGGCGGGGCCGGGGCGACGATCGGGGCCGGCTCCCCGGCGGAGGCGTCCGACGTCGTCGAGCCGTGGCCGCCGGCCTCGAAGAGCGCCGCGATGTCCCGGGCGATCTGGTCGCGCAGGAACGCGAACTCGATCGCGATCACCGTGACGAGCACGAGGAGCGAGACGGCCCACTTCCACGTTCGGGCGGCGACGGAGCGTGCGAGGCCCCGCGGAGCCCGGCCTGCGGCGGGGGCGGGCGGCGCCGACGGCCGGGGTGCGGTGCCGGCTGCCCCGGGCGCCGGACCGGCGACCCGGCCGTGTGCGGCGGCGACCAGCCGGGCGAGCTCGGCCCGGGCCGCGGTACCGCCGGAGGCGTCGGCGTCGCGCAACCCCGCCGCGACCGCCGCGATGCTGCCGCCCGGCCGGGTCGCTTCGACGACGGCCGCGTCCAGCGCGGCCAGCCGCTCGACCGCTCGCGCGTCGGGGTGCCGGGCCGTCCGCCGGGCGGCCCCGCCCAGGTCGTCGAGCAACGTCGCGGCGGCAGTGAGGTCGGGTTCCTCCGTCCCCGGGAGGTGTCCGTCCACCTGCGCCCAATCGGCCACCTGCGCCCGATCGGCCACCTGCGCCCGATCGGCCACCTGCGCCCGATCGGCCAGCCGGGCCCGGCCGTCCGGTCCGACGTGGACGTCCTTCGGGGACAGCCCGTCCCCTCCGGCCGCGTGTCTGGACTCCAGCCCGGCCAGCACGTCGGCGCCCAGCGCGAGGGCCTGAGCGGGAGTGATCCCGGCGATCTCGAGCAGCCGGGGGAGACCGAGGCGGACCGGCTGCTCCCCGTGCGGCGGGACCACGACCTCCCGGCGCTCCTGCGGTGGTCGGGGCCGGTCGCGGGTCGTCGTGGGTGCTCCACCATCACGTGAACCGAACAGCACCATTACAGGCCATCCTCAGAGGACTAGCTAACGACGTCACCGGGGGCCGCGACGTGCGTCGGCACGTGCGGCCCATGATTGGCGATGGATCCAGTGCTGTCCTGCCGTCGTCGTTCAGACCGACGGAGACGCCGTTCTTCGTCCGGCGTGCTGTCCGTGCCGCGCCGTGCGGCTCCTGTCGCCCCGGACCGGTGCCCCGTCCATGGCCGTCCCCCGTGTCCTCGCCCCGGGGTCAAGTGAACCACGTCATAGGGCTCCTCAGAACTGGTCCGACGCGTCGAACACTGCCGGTGCGGTGACCGGTTGGCCCGTACAGCCGCGTGGCAGGGGCGGGCCGTGCCCTGGTCCTCGGCGATCGCGCGCCGCCGCCTCCTGAAATTGGGACTGACCCGGACGCGCGCGGTGCGCCATCCTGGAGGCTCGCCGACCGTGTGGAGGGGTCCCTGATGCATGCCAAGCGCGGTGACCACATCATCATCGACACGCAGACCTTGGACGTTGCGCGCCGCCGGGGGGAGGTCGTCGAGGTCCTCGGCGAGGGGGAGACCGAGCACTACCAGGTGCGCTGGCAGGACGGGCACGAGTCGGTGTACTTCCCCGGCCCGAACGCCCACGTCGAGTCCGCCGCCGACTCGGCCTGACGAGCGCGGACCGCAGCGGTCGTCCCACCCGCGGGCGGCCCCGCGTCGTGCGGTCGGTGGTCGATCCGCCACCGCCCCGGGCGCAGAAGGGTTTGTCGAACCGTCCGTTCACCAGTACCGGGACGTCGATGCCCAGGGTCGCCGGCACGTGGGCGGGGACGGCCGCCTCGACACCCGCCGGGATCTCGTGGCGCGTCGCCTCGTCCTGCGCGACCACCGCGGGGTCGGCTTTCGGCAGGTGGAACGTCGCGGCGCTGGGAGCCGCGGCCGACGCCGGCAACCCTGGCCGTGGCGAGCGCTGCGGCTGTCAACAGTTTTACGATCAGGGGATGGGTCATCCCGCCGACGGCGACAGCGCGGCCACCGATTTCCTCTCCTTCGCCGAGGTCGCGGTCGACACCACCGCCGAGCGGCTCCCGGGCATCGACCGCTCCGCCATGCAGATGGTGCTGCTCCTGCACCGCGTGTCGAGCTCGATCGTCTACGACCTCGAATCCACCGTGCACCGGCCGGCGGGCTGGAGCTGGTCGGCGTTCCGTCTGCTGTTCACCCTCTGGGTCGCCGGGCCACACGAGTCCCGTCAGGTCGCCCACCTCTCCGGGATGAGCCGCGCCGCGGTCTCGAGCCTGACGAAGACGCTCAGCGCGTCGGGCCTGCTCGCCCGACGGTCGGACGAGCGCGATCGGCGGGCCGTCATCCTCTCGCTCACCGAGCGCGGAGCCGACGCGCTGGAGACGACGTTCCGGGCGCACAACGAGCGTGAGGCGAGGTGGGCCTCGCTGGTCACCGAGGACGAGCTCGCCACGCTCAACGGCGTGTTGACGAAGCTCGCGCGGGCGGCGCAAGGCCAGGAGTGGATCAGCCGGCGCTCCTGAGGGCGCGATCGCGCCCCCGCCTCAGGGGCTCGCAGTCTCGAGTCCGCCAATAAAATCTTTGACTAGTTCTGGTTTTCGTGAGTCCGGAGCGCTACCGTTCCTTCGGTAGTCAAACCTTTGATCGTCGTACAGTCGACGGTGGAGGCCCGCGACACCCAGAGTTGGGAAGGGATTTCCGATGACGCAAACCCCTGACGCCGGTCCGTCGGTCGAGGCCGGGGCCACCGGTCCGGCTTCCACGGCGGCCCCCGACGCCGCCCAGATCCGCCGCGTCGTCGGCGCGAGCCTGGTCGGCACGACGATCGAGTGGTACGACTTCTTCATCTACGCCTCGGCCGCGAGCCTGGTGTTCGGCAAGCTCTTCTTCCCGGCGCTCGACGGCTCGACCGCCCTGCTGGCCTCCTTCGCCACCCTGGGCGTGAGCTTCGTGGCGCGGCCGATCGGCGGGATCGTCGCCGGGCACCTCGGGGACCGCTTCGGCCGCAAGTCGATCCTCGTCGCGACCCTGCTGCTGATGGGCATCTCGACGATCGGCGTCGGCCTGCTCCCCGGCTACGCCTCGATCGGCGTGGCCGCGCCGATCCTGCTCGTCGTCCTGCGCCTGCTGCAGGGCCTCTCCGCCGGCGGCGAGTGGGGCGGCGCCGCACTGATGTCCGTCGAACACGCCCCGCCGGGGCGCCGCGGATACTTCGGGTCGTTCCCGCAGATCGGCGTGCCGATCGGCCTGCTGCTGGCGAACCTGGTGTTCTTCACCGTCTCGGCCCTGACGACGGACGAGCAGTTCGCGGCGTGGGGCTGGCGGATCCCGTTCCTGCTCAGCGTCGTCCTGATCGCCGTCGGGTTCTTCGTGCGGTCCCGCGTGGCGGAGAGCCCGGTGTTCACCGAGCTGCGCCGCCGCCGCGCCCGCCGCTCCGCGCCGCTCGCCGAGGTCCTGCGCTCCAACCGCCGCGAGCTCGTCGTCGCGATCGGCCTGTTCATCGCGAACAACATGATCGGCTACATCCTCATCGCCTTCATCAACTCCTACGGCACCCGCACGCTGAAGCTGTCGAGCACGACGATGCTGTTCGTCGGGATGGTCGGCGCCGTCGCGTGGGGTGTGTTCACGCTGCTCGCCGGCCGCTGGTCCGACCGGATCGGGCGCCGCCGGACGTACCTGATCGGCACGCTCGCGATGGCGGTGTGGGCCTTCCCGTTCTTCCTGCTGTTCGACACCCGCTCGATCCCGCTGATGCTGGTCGCGGTGATCGTGATGGCCTTCGGACTGGGCCTCACCTACGGGCCGCAGGCCGCCGCCTACGCCGAGCTGTTCCCGGCCGGGGTCCGCTACAGCGGGGTCTCGTTCGCCTACGCCTTCGGCGCGATCCTGGGCGGCGGCTTCGCACCGCTGCTGGCCACCTGGCTGATCGGGCTGACCGGCACGTCGTTGTCGGTCTCGGCCTACATGCTGCTCGCCTGCCTGGTCACCCTCGCCGCCGTTCTCGCCCTGCGCGAGCGCTCCGCGGCCGAGCGGGAGGCCTTCGTCATCGGGTCGGCCCCGGCCGGCCACTGATCGTCGTCGAACCGGTTCTCACGGAGGAAACCATGGCTAAACCGTTCGCCTCGTCCGCCGACACCGCGCCCAAGGAGCAGACCCTCGAGGTCCTCGCCGACGGCGTCTATGCCCTCACCGCCGAGGGTGACCCGAACATCGGGGCGATCGAGGGCGAGGATTTCCTCGTCTGTTTCGAGGCCCTCGCGACCCCGGTCGCGGCGGCGAAGTGGCTGAAGAAGCTGCGCGAGTACACCGACAAGCCGGTCCGTTACCTGGTGCTGAGCCACTACCACGCGGTCCGGGTGCTCGGGGCGAGCGCGTTCGACGCCGAGGTGATCGTCTCCCACGAGAACACCCGGGCGTTGGTGGAGGAGCGCGGCAAGCAGGACTGGGCGAGCGAGTTCGCGCGGATGCCGCGGCTGGCCGAGGCCGCGGACTCGGTGCCGGGGCTGACCTGGCCGACGTTGACGTTCTCCGACCGGCTCACCATCGACCTCGGCGGGGGCCGGGGGGATCTGGTGCTGCAGTACCACGGCCGCGGGCACACCGAGGGCGACATCGTGGCCTGGCTGCCCCGGCACCGGATCCTCTTCGCCGGGGATCTGGTGGAGGCCGAGGCCGCGCTCTACACCGGGGATGCGTTCCACCGGGAGTGGACGTCCTCCACCCTGGATCGGCTGGCTGCGCTGGGGGCGGAGCAGCTCGTCGGTGGGCGCGGGGACGTCAGCAAGGGCCGCGCGCAGGTTGACGCGGCGATCGCGAAGACCCGCGGGTTCCTGGACACGATGCTGCGTGAGGTCGGCGCGGTGCAGCAGCGCGGCGGCACGCTGAAGGAGGCCTTCGAGGCCACCCACGCGGCCCTGGTCGAGGACTTCGGCAGCTGGCCGATCTTCGAGCACTGCCTGCCGTTCGACGTGTCCCGGGTCTGGGACGAGCTCTCGGGCATCGAGCGCCCGGTCATCTGGACCGCCGAGCGCGACCAGGAGGTCTGGGCCCAGCTGCAGAGCTGACCCGGTCCGACCCGAGCAACTCGCGACGACGGGAGCCCCGGAGATGTCCTCCACATCCTGGCCCCATGGTCCGGTAGCCGTGCTCGGCGCCGGCCCGGTCGGGCAGACCACCGCACTGCTGCTGGCCCGCTGGGGTGTGCCGACGGTGGTGCTCGACCGGCGCCCCGAGCGGGACCCGGTCGGGTCGAAGGCCATCTGCCAGCAACGCGACGTGCTCGACGTGTGGGAGTCCGTCGGCGCCGGCGCCCGGATCGCCGCCGAGGGCGTCACCTGGACCACCGCGCGGACCTTCCACCGCGATGCGGAGCTGTTCAGCTACGAGTTCGCCGAGCCGGGCCGTCCGGCGTTCCCGCCGTTCGTCAACATCTCCCAGACCCGCAGCGAGGAGATCCTCGACGAGCTGATCGTCCGCGAGGCGCTGGTCGACCTGCGCTGGGGCCATCGAGTCGTCGACGTCGCGCAGGACGACGACGGTGTCACGGTCCGCTGTGAGACCGCGGCGGGCCCTGTCGAGTTCCGGGCGCCCTACCTGGTGGCGTGCGGTGGGGCCCGCAGCGATGAGCTGCGCCGCCTGCTCGGTGTCTCCTTCGACGGGCACACCTTCGACGACCGGTTCCTGATCTGCGACATACGGGCGGATCTGCCTGGCTGGGCCGGCGAGCGGCGCTTCTACTTCGACCCGGAGTGGAACCCGGGGCGTCAGGTGTTGATCCACCCGTGCCCGGACTCGACGTTCCGGATCGACTGGCAGGTCCCCGCCGGCTACGACCTCGACGCCGAGGTCGCCTCGGGCGCGCTGGACGCGCGGATCCGGCAGATCATCGGTGATGCCGACTACGAGATCGTGTGGAAGTCGGTCTACCGGTTCCACTCCCGCTGTGTGGACCGGATGCGGTGCGGCCGGGTCCTGATCGCCGGGGACGCGGCGCACCTGGTCTCGCCCTTCGGTGCCCGGGGCCTGAACTCGGGGGTGGCGGACGCCGAGAACGCCGCCTGGAAGATCGCCTACGTCGGCCACGGCTGGGCACCTGAGGCCCTGCTGGACAGCTACCACACCGAGCGGCACGCCGCGGCGGCGGAGAACATCGCCGTCACCACCGCGACCATGGACTTCCTCGTCCCCCGGACCGAGCGGCAGGCCCGGCACCGCGCCGAGATCCTCGCGGCCGCCGCCACGGACCCGCGGAGCAGGGACCGGGTGGATTCCGGGCGGCTCGCCGAACCGTTCTGGTACGTCGGCTCCGCCTTGACCACGCCGAGCGTCGAGCGGCCCTTCGCCGGTCGACCGCCACGCGGGCAGTCGCCGGCGGCCGGGCCGGGCGTGCTGCTGCCCGATGCCCCCGTCACCATGCCCGGCGGCGGGCGGGGCCGGGCCCGAGAGCTGGCCCGCGACGGTTTCCTGCTGCTCACGGCCGGTGCTGTCGACGCTGTCGCCGTGCGGGACGCCGCCGGGGCAGTGCCGGGCCCGGTCCGGGTCCTGGCCCTCGCGGAACTCGATCCGGACGGAATCCTCACCGAGGCGCTGGACGCGCACCCCGGCGAGGTGTGGGTCGTCCGGCCCGACGCGCACATCGCCGCGGTCCTCACCGACCCGACCATCGAAGAGATCACCGCGGCGCTGCACCGTGCCGCCGCGCACCCGTCACCGAAGGAGGAGAGCCCCGATGGCGCACTACAGGCGAGCCGGTGAGATCCCGCCCAAGCGGCACACCCAGCACCGCACTCCCGAGGGCGGGCTCTACTACGAGGAGCTGATGGGCGAGGAGGGGTTCTCCTCGGACTCCTCGCTGCTCTACCACCGCGGCGTCCCCTCGGCCATCGTCGACGCGACCGTGTGGGAGCTCGGCGACGTCGCCACCACGCCGAACGCCCCGCTGGTGCCGCGGCACCTCAAGCTGCACGACCTGTTCGGCGAGGACTGGAAGGCCGCCGACGCGGTCACCGGCCGGCGCCTCGTCCTCGGCAACGCCGACGTCCGGATCTCCTACGTCGTCGCCGGGGAGGCCAGCCCGCTCTACCGCAACGCCGTCGGCGACGAGTGCGTCTACGTCGAGTCGGGCACCGCGGTCGTCGAGACGGTCTTCGGTGCGCTCGACGCCCGGCAGGGCGACTACGTGATCCTGCCCCGCGCCACCACGCACCGCTGGATCCCCACCGGCAGCGACCCGCTGCGGCTCTACGCCATCGAGGCGAACTCCCACATCGCCCCGCCCAAGCGCTACCTGTCCCGCTACGGGCAGCTGCTGGAGCACGCCCCCTACTGCGAACGGGACCTGCACGGGCCGACCGAGCCGCTGCTCGTCGAGGACACCGATGTCGAGGTCCTGGTCAAGCACCGCGGCAGCACGGGGATCACGGGGACCCGGTACGTGGTGCCGACGCACCCGTTCGACGTCGTCGGCTGGGACGGCTGCCTCTACCCGTACAGGTTCAACATCGCCGACTTCGAGCCGATCACCGGGCGGGTGCACCAGCCCCCGCCCGCACACCAGGTCTTCGAGGCGGACAACCTCGTGATCTGCAACTTCGTGCCCCGCAAGGTCGACTACCACCCGCTGTCGATCCCGGTGCCGTACTACCACGCCAACGTGGACTCCGACGAGATCATGTTCTACTGCGGCGGGAACTACGAGGCCCGCAAGGGCTCCGGCATCGGCCAGGGCTCGATCAGCGTGCACCCGGGCGGACACAGCCACGGCCCGCAGCCCGGCGCGATGGAGCGCTCGATCGGCGCCGAGTTCTTCGACGAGCTCGCCGTCATGGTCGACACCTTCCGCCCGCTGGAGCTCGGCGAAGGCGGCCGCGCGGTCGACGACGGCACCTACGCCTGGAGCTGGTCCGGCCGCGGACCCGCCTCGTGACCACCTCCGAATCCCCGCGAGTCGGGTCCCGGAGTGCGCCGAGCCGGGGTCTCCCGGCGGTCGTCCTGGGGTTGCTCGACGATGCCGCGGTCTTCCCGCCGGGGCTGGCGCCGCTCCCGGAGGCGGTGGCGGGGCACCGCGAGTACGAGGGGTCGTGGTTCGGCGGTCTCCTCGGGCCGCTGGTCGTCGCGGCGTCGGCACTCGAGGAGCTCGGCGCGGTGCTCGGACACGCCGACGGCGCGGTCGGTGCCGACGGTGACGGCGGCGCGTCGCCGCGGGTGGCCGCCGCCCGGGGTACGGGACGTGGCGCGCTGCCGATCGCGGTGACGCTCCCCGACGGCCCCGCGGGGATCGCGGGCGTGCTCGACCGCGTGTCGGCGCTCCCGGCGTCGCTGCGGGCCTTGGAGGTGGCCGTCCCCGCGGGCATGTCGGCGGACGAGCTCCTCGCCGCGCCGAGCTGGCCGCGGCGATCCGCGCCGCCGTCGAGGGCGGGGTGGCGTTCAAGGCCACGGCCGGGCTGCACCACGCGCTGCGCAACACCGATCCGGAGACCGGGTTCGAGCAGCACGGGTTCCTCAACCTGCTGCTGGCCACCGATGCCGTCGCCCGGGGCGCCGACGACGCCGACGTCCGGGCGTTGCTCGCGGAGCGGGACGGCGCCGTCGTCGCCGCCGGCGTGCGGGAACTGGGGGAGGAGCGCGTCGCCGCCGCCCGCGCGCGGTTCCTGTCGTTCGGGACCTGCAGCATCACCGACCCGCTGACCGAGCTGGTCGACCTCGGCCTGGTCGACCGCCCCCGAGGAGAATCATGACCGCGATCGAGGTCCCCGACGGTTCGCCGTTCGGGGTGGACAACCTGCCCTACGGCGTCTTCTCCGTCGCCGGTGGCTCCCCGCGCGTCGGCGTGCGGGTCGGCGACTCCGTGGTCGACCTGGCCGCGGCGCTGGGCGACGAGGTCTTCGCCGAGCCCACCCTGAACCCGTTCATGGCCCAGGGGTTCGACCGCTGGGTGCAGGTCCGGGAGCAGGTCGCCGCACTGGTGGCCGGTGACGTGCCGGACGGCGCGGTGCACGCGGTGCGGGACGTGACGACGCACCTGCCGATCGACGTCGCGGACTACGTGGACTTCTACGCCTCGGAGCACCACGCGTCGAACGTCGGGCGGCTGTTCCGCCCCGACGCCGAGCCGCTGCTGCCCAACTGGAAGCACCTGCCCGTCGGCTACCACGGCCGGGCCGGCACAGTGGTCGTCTCCGGGACGGACGTGGTGCGGCCGAGCGGGCAGCGCAAGGCCCCGATGGACGCGGCGCCGTCGTTCGGGCCGAGCGCGCGGCTGGACATCGAGGCGGAGCTCGGGTTCATCGTCGGGACCGGGACCCCGCTGAACGCCCCGATCCCGGTCGACGACTTCGCGCGGCACGTCTTCGGCGCCGTCCTACTCAACGACTGGTCGGCCCGCGACATCCAGGCTTGGGAGTACGTGCCGCTGGGCCCGAACCTGGGCAAGAGCTTCGCGACGTCGATCTCGCCGTGGGTCGTGCCGATCCTGGCGCTGGAGGCAGCGCGGATCCCGTTGCCGGGGCAGTCCGATCCCGAGCCGCTGCCCTACCTGCGGGAGACCGGCCCGTGGGGGCTGGACGTCGAGCTGGTCGTGGAGTGGAACGGCGAGGAGGTCAGCCGGCCGCCCTACCGGGAGATGTACTGGTCCCCGGCGCAGATGCTCGCCCACATGACCGTCAACGGCGCGTCGTCGCGCACGGGTGACCTCTACGGTTCCGGCACGATCTCCGGGCCGGAGAAGGGTCAGCGGGGCGCGTTCCTGGAGCTCACCTGGGGCGGGAAGGAGCCGATCACGGTCAAGGGCGAGGAGCGGAGCTTCCTGCTCGACGGCGACGAGGTCGTCATCACCGGGACGGCCCCGGGTGCCGGGGGCGGCCGGATCGGTTTCGGCGAGGTCCGCGGCCGGATCCTGCCCGCCCACTGAGCCCGCCTCTCCTCCGCAGGTCCCGCCTCTCACGGCGCGTCCCGGTACGCCGGGGCGCGCCGTGGTGCGTGGCGGGGCGTGCTCTCCAGCAGCGGCAACGCCCGCGACGGCACGACGACCGACAGCACCACGACGCTCGTCGAACGGCTGACGACGGGCGACCGGTTCAGCGCCAGCAGCGTCTGCTGCAGGTCCTCGTGCGACGACGCGGCCAGCCGGCAGAGCACATCCGACGAACCGGTCGTCGCGTAGGCCTCGAGCACCGCCGGCAGGGCGGTCAGCTCGGCCGTCACCTCGTCGAGCGCGCCCTGCGCGATCTCCAGGGTCACGAACGCCTGCACCCCGTACCCGGCCGCCGCGACGTCGAGATCCGGGCCGTAACCGGTCAGGATCCCCGACTCCTCCATCCGGTCCAACCGGGCCTGGACCGTGCCACGGGCCACCCCCACCGTCCGGGAGAGTTCGAGGACGCCCGCGCGGGGACTGTCGTGCAGCGCCCGTAACAGGTCGATGTCCAGCGCATCAAGTGGCGTGCTCATGGGCAGATCGTACAGTTACAGCGGTCACAGGCTCGGCAAAGTGGTCAGCCGGACCAGATCGAACCGGCTCGCTTGCGCACCTGCGCGAGCGGGGGTCTCCTGACGGCAGCGAATCCCGAACCCGCGCGCCCAGGAGGCTCCGCCGTGAGCATCGACCAGACCCTCACCAGCCAGGAACGCCTCGCCGAGCTCGACCTCGACCAGCTCCGCCAGCTGGTCGGGCTGGTGGAGTACGACGACGACCGCGACCCGTTCCCCGTCACCGGGTGGGACTCCCTCGTGTGGTCGGTGGGCAACGCGACCCAGGCGGCGTTGTACTACCAGCAGGTGTTCGGCATGGAGTTGGTCGCGTACTCCGGCCCCGAGACCGGCAACCGTGACCACCACGCGTTCGTGCTGCGGTCCGGCGCCGTCCGGTTCGTCCTCAAGGGCGGCGTCGACCCGAGGAGCCCACTGCTCGACCACCACCGCCGCCACGGCGACGGCGTCGTCGACATCGCCCTCGAGGTCCCGGACGTCGACCGCTGCATCGCCCACGCCCGCGCCCGGGGCGCCACGATCGTCGAGGAGCCCCACGACGTCGCCGACGAGCACGGCACGGTGCGCACCGCGGCCATCGCCACCTACGGCGAGACCCGGCACAGCCTCGTCGACCGCTCCCGCTACACCGGCCCCTACCTGCCCGGCTACGTCGCGCGCTCCGGCCACGTCAGGCCGGAGGGCGCGCCCGAGCGGATCTTCCAGGCGCTCGACCACGTCGTCGGGAACGTCGAGCTCGGCCGGATGGACGAGTGGGTGGACTTCTACAACCGCATCATGGGTTTCACGAACATGGCCGAGTTCGTGGGCGAGGACATCGCGACGGACTACTCGGCGCTGATGAGCAAGGTCGTCGCCAGCGGCAACCACCGGGTGAAGTTCCCGCTCAACGAGCCGGCCCCGGGCAAGAAGCGCTCGCAGATCGACGAGTACCTGGACTTCTACGGCGGTCCCGGCGCCCAGCACCTGGCGCTGGCCACGAACGACATCCTGCGCACCGTGGACACGCTCCGGGCCAAGGGCGTGGAGTTCCTGGCGACGCCGGACTCGTACTACGAGGACCCGGCGTTGCGGGCGCGGATCGGTGAGGTCCGGGTGCCGATCGAGGAGCTGCAGAAGCGCGGGATCCTGGTCGACCGGGACGAGGACGGCTACCTGCTGCAGATCTTCACGAAGCCGCTCGGGGACCGGCCGACCCTGTTCTTCGAGTTCATCGAGCGGCACGGCTCGCTCGGGTTCGGGATCGGGAACTTCAAGGCCCTGTTCGAGGCCATCGAGCGCGAACAGGACAAGCGCGGCAACTTCTGAAGGCGCGAGGGTTCCCGGACCCGGCGTCGGGGAGCTTCTCCGTCGACCCGCAGATGAACGGTGTCCGGTGGTCGCCGGCTCAGCGTCCGCACGCGTAGCCGTGCGACGCCTCCACGATCCCGGCCACGATCTCCAGCTCGGCGAGGTCGCGTGGGCCGGGTACCAGCACCATGCCCGGGCTCAGCCGCACTCCGGCGAGCGGGTGGGCGACGGCCCAGCCCTTGGCCAGACCGTCGTAGGCGAGTCCGTCGGGGAGGACGAGGTGCAGGCTGCCGTCGGCTTCCGGGTGCTGGTGCGCGAACTCGCCGAGGTCGGGGAGGAGGAAGGCGCGATCCGGGCCGGCCGTCGCGCCGCGGTCGACCAGCAGCGACCGGGTGCCCGCGACCCCCACGGTCGCGGGCGCCGTGCGTACTCCGTCAAGAGCGGCAAGGCGACGCCAGAGCCTGTCCTGCAGGTGCGCAGGGGCGTTCTGCGAGGTCTGGTGCTGCGGGATTCCCGACGTGGTCGTGGGCGGATCCCCGGCGCGAGCGGGGAGCCTGCCGTCGCCGGGCAGGGCCGGCCAGCGAGGTTCGTCGCCGTCGGGCAGCGGGTTCTCCCCGTGGGCGCGCAGGAAGTCGAGCCGGTCCGCCAGCCAGGTCCCGGCGTCGCCGACGACCGATCCGGCCAGCTGTCGGCCCCCGGCGTCGCGCGTGGCCCACACCGGGGCGCCGCTCGCGCTCGTCAGCCAGTTCCAGGTACGGGCGAGCAGCTCCGGCGGTGTGCGGGGGTCGTCGTCGCCGTGCGCGAGGAACACCGGCATGCCGGCGAGCCGGCCGCGGTTGGCCCGGGTCGCGGAATCGGCCGGTAGCGCGCCGTAGATGAGCATGCCGCCCGCGAAGCGGTGCGGGGCACGGAGCAGCAGGGCTCCGGCGAGGGTCACGCCGTCTCGGAACCCCAGGAGTATCACCGGCCGCTCGGGGTCTCCTTCGGTGTCGAGCCAGTCGAGGAACCAGGTGCACGTCGCGGCGAGACTCGAGGGTCCGGGGCGCCCGTCGACCGTCGTGGTGAACCAGCAGAACCCCGTGCCCTGTTGGATCGGCCCCCGGACGGCGACATAGGCGACAGGCCCGTGCGGCAGCCACGGCGCGATCTCGATCATCGAATGCTCGCTCGTGCCGTTCCCGTGCAGGGCGACGACGAGCGGTGCCGCGGGATGCTCGGCGCCCCAGCGGGCGAGCATGGGAAGGCCGTCGACGTCGGTGGATCGGTGGTCGTGCGCCGTCATCGCCCCTCCGCCGGTCGGGGTCCGGGCGATCAAGCGTCCCGCGTGGGACGGGGAGAACGAAGCGCCGTCTCACTTCGAGACGGGACGAGTGTGGACGCCGAACGCGCGAGCGAAGCCGCCCGGTCCCGATCGACCTCCGCGGCGTCGCCGTGCCTTCCCCTGCGCGACGCGGACCTGGAGCGTCGTGGAACGACACCTACCGATTGCCGAGGCGTCGACAAGCACGAACGCGTGTCGCCGGCGCTGGTAGGGGCGAGCGTGTTCGGCCGGTCCGAGCAGAAGCGACTCCGTTCAACCCGGCGCAGATCAGCGGCATGTTTGGTTGCGGTGTGGGCAACCCGCTCAGCGAAGCGACGGGAAGGGATGCATGCCATGGGGTTCACGCCAGCGCACAATCTCGGTCTGCTGACGCTGCGCGCCGGCGTCGGGGGAGTGCTGTTCGCTCATGGGGCGCAGAAGCTGTTCGGATGGTTCGGTGGGCCCGGGATCGAAGGAACCGCGGGCGCCTTCGATCAGATGGGGTTCAAGCCGGGTCGCGCCAACGCGATGGCCGCGGGGGTCGCCGAGGCGGGCGGGGGCACCCTGATCGGGCTCGGGCTGGCTACTCCTGTCGCCGGTTCGGTGGCCGCGGGCACGATGATCGCGGCGGCGTCGGTTCACGCCCCCAACGGCTTCTTCGCCGCCAGCGGCGGGTACGAGTACCCCGCGCTGCTCGGCTTGTCGTCGGCTGCGCTGTCCCTGACGGGGCCGGGGGACTGGTCGCTCGACGCGGCCATCGGGAACCGGCTGAACCGGCCGTGGATGGCGGGAGCCGGCCTGCTGGCGTCCTCGGTGCTCTCGGCGGTACTCGTGCAGCGTCGGCGCCGCGCGGTCGCAGCTCGGCAAGCCGCGCCGGCCGCGCAGGCCGCAGCAGACAGCCCGGCCACTCCGGCAGCGAGTTCCGCACCCGCTCCGGATCCTCGCACGGGATCGGCGTCGTCCGGCTGCTGAGCTGCGGACCGCGACGGCCGTCCGGCTGGTCGACCCGACGCTCCGCGGGCGCGGGCGACCGGGGGGCCGGCCGGCTCACCGCGTCCCGCCGTTGCTCGTGCCCGGCGCATCGGGAGCGGGGAGGCGGGCGAGCCGGTGCAGAGTGGCGAGCCCGGCGGGGGTGCCGGGCCAGTGGCGGGCCAGGGCGTCCGGGCCGGCGCGGCGGACGACGGCCCGCAGAGCGAGGGCGACGACGATGGCGTCGTCGGCGTAGCCCAGGACCGGGATGAAGTCGGGGACCAGATCGAAGGGCAGGAGCAGGTAGCCGAGCAGCAGCCCGAGCCGCACCCGGACGCCGCGGGGTAGGTCGGGGTCGGCAGCCAGGCGCCGCAGCAGCCGGATCACATCGGGCAGCAGTCGCAGCCCCTCCTGCCAGCTGGTCGGGTCATGGGTGCGGCGTCCGGTGAGCCAGAGCGCGCCGAGCAGGCCCAGCCAGAGGATCAGCAGCCCACCGCACGTCGCGATCAGCGTCTGCCACCAGTCCACGGCGTCGATTGTCCGCGGCCTCCGATTCGCCGAGACGCGGCGGGGGGAGTCGGTCGGAGGGTGGCGCGGGTGTGGAGGTCGGCCGAGCGGCCGCACCGGATTGCGCCGAGGCGTGGGTGGAACCGCCGGACACGGGGCGGAGTAGGAGGGGAACACTTGCAGACCCAGCCCAGAGAGGGGTACACACAGCAGCAGGCGGTGCTGTCCGTGGCGCTTCCGGCAAGGAGCGCCGGAGCAGCGAACGGTGCTCGGGCCGCCGTCGGTCTCGCCGTGACGAGCGACCACCGGCGCAGACCGGTCGCCTGCGGTCCGGTGTTGGGGATGGACCAAAGGCGGTTCTCCACGATGAAGGATGTACACCGACTCGAGCGCACGCCGGTGCCCCCGGGTAAGGACACCGTGTACGCGGCCTGGGAACGGTTCGCGCGGGGCGAGGACCATGTCCGAGGCGTCCGTCCCGAGGTGGCGATCTCCTGGCATCGCTGCCGGGAGCAGTACCGCGTCGACCCACACCTCACCGCAGCCCCGGTCGCCGCCGCCCACATCGATCACACCCTCGAACACGACGTGGTGTTCACCGAACTGGGCGGACTCGCGGTGTCCCTGGCGCAGGAGGTGGACAATCTCAGTGCGATCGTCACCGTCACCGACGGCTCCGGCCGGGTCCTGGCCGCCTGGGGGGACCAGGTCACGCTCGCCAGGGCCGCCGACTCCAATCTGGCGCCCCGGTTCTGCTGGTCGGAGTGCGCGGCCGGCACGAACGGCATGGGCACGGCGCTGGAGGTGCACCGCCCGATACTGATCAGGGGCGCGGAGCACTGGTGCCAGGCATTCCACAACTGGGTCTGCGCGGGCATCGCGGTGCGGGACGTGGTGACCAGGGACCCGATCGCGGTGCTGAACATCTCCTGCTGGCGCACCCAGCTTCCCGAAACCACGGGCGCCTGGCTGTCCGACGCGGTCGCCGCGACGCAGCGCATGCTGAGAAGGCGCGCCCGGGACAGCGGTGTCGAGTTGGTCGCCGCATACACCCAGGCCAGAGGGCACTTCGGCGCCGCGCTCGCCGCGGTGGACACCGCAGGCAAGGTGGTGATCGCCGACGACACGGCGAGCGTGCTCATGGGCGTCCCGGCCTCCACCCCGGCGATCGACCCGACGGTGCGATGGAACCCCGGACTGCCGGACCTGATCGGCGTCGCCCGGTTCGCCGGCAAGCAGGCCGCCCACAACCCTGACTGGGTCGGCTCGACGCAGATCTTCACCCACCTCGCCGAAGAACCGACGTCGATCAGCATCCGGCCCGTGTTCCTGTCCGGGCACTTGGTCGGGAGCCTGATCGCGTTCGGCGCGTCCGGCGGGGAGCAGCCGCCCGAGGCAGAGGAGCCCGCGCACCCACGAGTGCCGCCGCGCCGGCTCGTCGCGATGCGCGAGGACCGGATGGTGCTGCTGCGGCTGTCCGAGGTCTGCTTCGCCGAGTCCGACGGCAACGACGTGTGGCTGTCGACCGACGAGGGGCGACTACGCGCTGCCTCCCAGGGCCTGGACAAGCTCGACGGCGAGCTGGCCGATGCCGGCTTCCTGAGGGTGCACCGCCGCTACGTGGTCAACCTCAGCCGCGTCCGGGAGATCGAGCGCGGGTTCAAGGGCGAGCTGTCCCTGGTCATGGACGGCCGGACGAACAAGATGGTGCCGGTCTCCCGGCGGAACGCGCCGGCCGTGCGCCGGGCGCTGGCCATCTGAGTTCCTGAGCACGACCTCCGTTCCCGGAAGGATTTGCATGTCTGACAGCCCTGACGCCGTTGTCGGCGAGACGAACGATGGGAGCGCGGGCGGGCTCGGCGTCCCGGTCGGGCGCCCCAGTCACCCGACCGGGAGCCCGGGCAACCGCGACTGGTGGCCGAACCAGCTCAACCTGAAGATCCTTCGGAAGCACACCGCCGTGGCCAACCCCATGGGCGAGGACTTCGACTACGGCGCGGAGTTCCGGAGCCTCGACCTCGATGCCCTGGCGAGGGACGTCGACGAGGTGCTGACCACCTCGCAGGAGTGGTGGCCGGCCGACTTCGGCCACTACGGGCCGCTCGTGATCCGGATGGTGTGGCACTGCGCCGGGACGTACCGGATCCAGGACGGCCGGGGCGGCGCGGGCGCCGGCATGCAGCGCTTCGCGCCGCTGAACAGCTGGCCGGACAACCGCAACCTCGACAAGGCGCGCCGGCTGCTCTGGCCGGTGAAGGAGAAGTACGGCCGCAAGATCTCATGGGCCGACCTGATGATCTTCGCGGGCAACCGCGCCCTGGAGACGATGGGCTTCACGACCTTCGGCTTCGCCGGCGGCCGGGCGGACGTCTGGGAGCCCGACGAGGACGTGTACTGGGGTCCCGAGCGCAGCTGGCTCGGCGACGAGCGCCACAGCGGCGTCCGGGAGCTGGAGAACCCACTGGCCGCCGACCAGATGGGCCTCATCTACGTCAACCCGGAGGGCCCGAACACGGTCCCCGACCCGTACACCTCGGCCCGGGACATCCGCGAGACGTTCCGCCGTATGGGGATGAACGACGAGGAGACCGTCGCGCTGATCGCGGGCGGGCACACGTTCGGCAAGACCCACGGCGTGGCCGACCCGGACCGCTACCTCGGCCCCGAACCCGAGGGCGCCTCCCTCGAGGAGCAGGGCCTGGGCTGGAAGAGCAGCTACGGCACCGGGAAGGGCGCGGACGCCATCTCCAGCGGGCTCGAGGGTACGTGGACACCCACCCCGACGAGGTGGGACAACAGCTTCTTCGAGACCCTGTTCGGCTACGAGTGGGACCTGGCGCTGAGCCCCGCCGGTTTGTGGCAGTGGATTCCGAGGAACGGCGCCGGGGCCGGCACCGTGCCGGACGCCCACGACCCGTCGAAGACACACTCCCCGACGATTCTCACGACGGACCTCGCGCTGCGGTTCGACCCGGTGTACGAGCCGATCTCGCGGCGCTTCCTGGAGAACCCGGACCAGCTGGCGGACGCGTTCGCCAGGGTCTGGTTCAAGCTGACGCACCTCGACATGGGCCCGATCCAGCGCTACCTCGGGCCGCTGGTCCCCCAGGAGAGGCTGATCTGGCAGGACCCGGTCCCGGCCGTTGACCACGAGCTCGTCGGCGCGGAGGACATCGCCGCGTTCAAGAGCCAGATCCTCGCGTCGGGGCTGTCGGTCTCCCAGCTCGTCTCCACCGCGTGGGCGTCGGCCTCGACGTTCCGCGACAGTGACAAGCGCGGCGGCGCGAACGGGGCGCGGATCCGCCTCGAGCCGCAACGGGGCTGGGAGGTGAACGACCCCGACACGCTGGCGCAGGTGCTGCGCACCCTGGAGGGGATCCAGGAGTCCTTCAACAGCTCCCACATCGGGGGCAAGCAGGTGTCGCTGGCCGACCTCATCGTGCTCGGCGGGACCGCCGCCGTCGAACAGGCCGCCAGGGACGCCGGCCACGACGTGCAGGTGCCCTTCACCCCGGGGCGCACGGACGCGTCGCAGGAGCAGACCGATGCGGAGTCCTTCGCACCGCTGGAGCCGGTCGCGGACGGGTTCCGCAACTACCGGGCGAAGGGGAACCGGGTGCCGTCGGAGCACCTGCTGCTCGACCGCGCGAGCCTGCTGACCCTGAGCGCGCCCGAGATGACCGTTCTCGTGGGTGGCCTGCGCGTGCTGGGCGCGAACTCCGGGCAGTCCCCGCTGGGCGTCCTCACCTCGGCGCCCGGGTCGCTGACCAACGACTTCTTCGTGAACCTGCTCGACATGGGCACGGAGTGGGCGGCGACGTCGGGAGACGGCGCGGCCGCGGAAAACTTCGAGGGCCGTGACCGCGCCACCGGCGAGGTCACGTGGACCGGCAGCCGCGTCGACCTCGTCTTCGGCTCGAACTCCGAGCTGCGTGCGGTCGCGGAGGTCTACGCGAGCGACGACGCGCGGGAGAATTTCGTGCGCGACTTCGTGGCCGCGTGGGACAAGGTCATGAACCTCGATCGGTACGACCTCGCCTGATCCTCTCCTCGGGCGCTCAGATGTCGGGAGGGGCGTCGTGACCGGTCAGCCGGTGTTGATCAGGCGTGGTGCAGTCTTGTTCCTGGTAACGGTGGCGTATCGGGTACGAACGGTAGCTTGTGGCGTACGAACGGCATAGGCCGGCCCGCATTGGCGCTCACCCTTGTCGGCGTGATTCATCCGGCGTAGAGTCCTGCCCGATTACAGATTTGTAATCAGGCATCGGACCACGCAATTGGTTCGATGGGATGTCGTCTCATGCCAATATGCTGCCGCAATCACAGCCAGGTGTACGTGATCACACTGAGACGAGGGAGTTGAAGTGGGAGTACGTCCCGAGGGTCGTCACTCGGCCGGATCTGGTCGACCCGGAACGTTTCGGGCCCAACTCGAAGAATGAGTCAGCAGGTGTATCGGGTCGCTGCTGATGAGCGGCGAGGCTGCGGGCTCGTGAGCTACCTTCCAGGTCGAGCGTCCGAGTTCGCTACTGCCTGCTGTGTTGTGGCAATGCGGGGGATCGGTCGACCGGGGCGTTTCTTGGGTCAACCGGATGTTTCCCGTGCCAAGCGGAAAAGGATACGGGGATACCGGGGCGGAACGGAAAAGGATACAGGGATTCGAGATGAGGAGGTGAAGCTCCGATGACGACCGCACAGGAGCGGGCCGACCTGCTGAACAAGATCGGGTTGGACACGCAGAACAAGGCGGCTCTGGGTCGGGTGCTGGGGACCGGAAGCATTGGGCAGGCCACGGAGAGGGCCGATGGCCGAATGGAGGCGACAATCCGGATCCGGCCTGATGAGCTGAGCTGGGATCCCTCGATCGTGGTCATGCCCCATGGGGGTGATATTCAGCTCGAGCTCATCAACGATGATCAGAACACGCACTGTGCGCTCTTGCCGAGCAATGGCGACAGGAAATTCATCTGGTTGGTGAACCATTCGCGAGGAAGGGCGGCCCTCAACCTCGACGGCCCGGGCTACTACTGGTTCAGCTCGCCGACGGGCAACGACGAAGGCCGAGGACTGACCGGGGCCATCGTCGTGCTGGGGGACGTTCCGCCGGAGGCTCGCCTCGACCGTCCCGACCAGCCTCGGCCCTAGAAAGGAGTAGGCAATGACCGTTGAATACGTGGATGCGGGCGAGGCCGTCGACCAGGGAACTCTGAGCGGTAAGTCCCCGGGAGGGGAGACCGCGCCGCCGGTGGTCCGCGACGTCACCTACGAGCGCATTCTCGACGCCCGCTCGGAGCCCGAGAACTGGCTCACCTACTACGGCGCCTACGACGGGCAGCGGTACAGCCCGTTGGACCAGATCAATACGGAGAACGTCAAGCGCATCGGCCCCGCCTGGATCTTCCAGGCCGGCACGACCGGCATGATCGCGGGCGCGTCGACCTACTCGTTCGAGGCCGCCCCGATCATCGTCAACGGGATCATGTTCCTCTCCGGCTGGGACGGCTGGGTCTGGGCGCTCGACGCCCGCACCGGGAAGGAGATCTGGCGCTACAAGCACGCGACCCCCTTCGACGTGTCGCTGTGCTGCGGGAACGTGAACCGCGGGGTCGCCGTGGCCAAGGGAAAGGTCTTCGTCGTCACCCCGAACGCCCACCTGCTCGCGCTCGACGCCACCACCGGCAAGCGCGTCTGGGACAAGACCAACGGAGATGTGCGGGCCGGGGAGAGCGCCACGGTCGCTCCGCTGATCGTGAAGAACATGGTCATCATCGGAAGCTCCGGCGGGGAGTTCGGGGTGCGCGGCCACCTCGACGCATTCGACCTCGACTCCGGAGAGCATGTCTGGCGCTGCTACACGGTGCCGAAGCCCGGGGAGCCCGGCTCCGAGACCTGGCCCGCCGACGGCGAGGCCTGGGCGCGTGGTGGCGCGAACTGCTGGCTCACCGGCACCTTCGACCCGGAGACGAACCTGCTGTACGTGGGCACCGGCAACCCGGCGCCCGACTTCGACGGAGGCGTCCGCGAGGGCGACAACCTCTACACCGACAGCATCATCGCCGTCGACGTCGACGCCGGCCAGATTCGCTGGCACTACCAGTGCACCCCGCACGATGTGTGGGACTACGACAGCATTGCGGAGTGCATCCTGTTCGAGTCGGACGGGCGCAAACTGCTCGGGCACTTCGACAAGAACGGCTACTTCTTCGTCCTCGATCGCACGAACGGTGAGTTGGTCCAGATCACCCCCTTCGTGGACCGGATCACCTGGGGGGCGATCACGAGGGACGGCCAGGTGACGGCCAAGGTATACCCCGACAAGGAGGGAGAACCGGTCCACTTCTATCCGGGGCCGGCCGGCGCCAAGGAATGGACCCACGCGGCCTACAGCCCGAAGACCGGGCTCTTCTACGTCCCGGTCCAGGATGTCGGGGCAACGGCGACCCGGCGGCGCCGGGAGTTCAAGGAGAGCATCCCGTACTGGGGCGCGGGCGTTCAGGTGGACATCGAGGACATGACCGGGTCCATCAGCGCGTTCGATGCGACGGGCGAGGAGAAGTGGCGCTGGCGTAACGAGCTTCCGATGTGCGCCTCGGTGCTGGCCACGGGGGGCGACCTGGTGTTCGCCGGTGAACCCTCAGGTGAGCTCAACGCGCTCGACGCCCGCACCGGGGAGCAGCTGTGGCAGTTCCAGTGCGGAAGCGGCCACCACAGCAGCCCGACGACCTACATGGTCGACGGACGGCAGTACATCGCGGTGCCGGTCGGATGGGGCGCATGGTCCGAGGGGTTCCTACCGGGAATGCTCGGGGCCGGCCACGGAAGCGCGCTGATCGTCTTCGCCCTCCCGGAATCGTCGTAGTGCCGTGACGGGAGCCTGCTGGAATCTGGCAGAGAGGAGGTGAATCCATGGAGTCTCAGCTCGCCGTGTGGGAGACACCGGAGTTCGACGAGATCGGAGTCGCACCCGAGGTGACGATGTACGTCGCCCGGATGGAGGACTAGCGGGACGTGGGGAGGCGCCGGACGAGGGTCCGGCGCCTCCACTGTCCGGGACGGAGTGCCAGGGTGTGGCTGCGGGTGCTCGGAGCGGCAGCAGGCGGCGGCTTTCCGCAATGGAACTGCAGTTGCCCGACATGCCGTGCGGTACGCGAGGGCTCCCGGCCCTGCCGCCCCCGCACGCAGTCGTCGCTCGCGGTGAGCGCCGACGGACGGCGATGGTTCCTGCTCAACGCGTCCCCCGACATCCGTGCGCAGATCGAGGCCTTCCCCGCGCTGCATCCGCGCGACGGCAGAGCGACGCCGCTGGAAGCGGTGCTGCTCACCGACGCCGAGCTCGACCACACGCTCGGCCTGCTGTTGCTGCGCGAGGGGCGTGCGCTCGAGCTCCACGCCACCCCCGCGGTGCGCGAGACGTTGTGCGAGGGGTCGGCGGTGCTCACGACGCTCGAACGCTACTGCCCGGTCGAGTGGCGACCGGTCGTTCCGGGAACCGACGTGTCCCTGGGCGACGGCCTGTCGTACCGGGCCTTCGACGTCCCCACGACCAAGCGGACCCGCTTCGGACGGGTGAGGGAGGAGGGACGGGTCGTGGGCTACCGCCTGACGGACGAGCGCAGCGGCCGGGCCGCGGTGTACCTGCCGGGCGTGCAGGAGCTCTCGACGGTGCGCGAGCAGCTGGACGACTGCGCCTGCCTGCTCGTCGACGGGACGTGCTGGCACGACGACGAGTTGATCAGGCTCGGCCTGGCCGGCAAGACGGCCCGCGAGATGGGGCACCTGCCGATCGACGGCCCCCACGGCAGCCTCGAACAACTCTCGTCGCTGCCCATCGAGCGGAGGATCTACGTGCACATCAACAACACCAACCCGATCCTGCTGGAGGACGCGCCGGAGCGGCGCCTCGTCGAGGAGCGTGGAATGGAAGTGGCCACAGACGGGCTCGAGGTACGGGTCTAGAACCGCCATGACGACATCGACACGGACCGACGGCTTCGTCGACGCGCTGCGCTCCCAGTCGCAGCGCTACCACGACCAGCACCCCTTCCACCTGAGGATGAACGACGGTCGGCTGAGCCGCCGGCAGATCCGGGGGTGGGTGGCCAACCGCTTCTACTACCAGGAGAACATCCCCCGCAAGGACGCCGCGATCCTCGCCAACTGTCCCGACCTCGAGGTGCGACGACGCTGGATCCGCCGCATCGTCGACCACGACGGCACGGCGAACGGGCAAGGCGGCATCGAAGCGTGGCTGCGCCTGGGCGAGGCGGTGGGGCTGACCCGCGACGAGGTGAGCGACGGACGGCACCTCGTCCCCGGCGTGCGGTTCGCCGTCGACGCCTATGTCACGTTCGCCCGCACCCGGCCGTGGGTGGAGGCGGTGGCGTCATCGTTGACCGAGCTCTTCGCCCCGGATCTGATGTCGGAACGCCTCGTCGCGTTCGAGCGTTGCTATCCCTGGATCGACCGGGACGGCCTCACGTACTTCCGGTCCCGCCTGGAGCAGGCTCCCCGAGACTCCGAACACGCGCTGCAGGTGGTGACCGAGCACTGCCGGTCGGGTGAGCAACAGGCGCGCGCCGTGGCGGCGCTGTCGTTCAAGTGCGATGTGCTCTGGAGCATGATGGACGCCATCGACCGGGCCTATCCCGAGTGATCGCGATGGGGGTCGAGGCAGCAATGACGACATCGGTGCCGGCGTCGAGCCGTCCCCGGCTCGCGCGCCACGTCCGGTTGACGTTCGACCGGACGCGCGAGCAACACGTGCTGCTGCAGCCGGAATCCGTCGTGCTCCTGAACCGGACGGGCGCGGACATCCTCGGCCTGTGCGACGGGCAGCGGACGGTGGCCGAGATCGAGGAGGAGCTGCACGGTCGCTACAACCGGGTGGTCGACGACGAGGTGCAGCACTTCCTCGCCCGCCTCGTCGCCAAGAGGTGCGTGGAGATCAGCGATGGATAGACCCTTCGGATTGTTGGCCGAGCTCACCTACAGCTGCCCCCTGTCCTGTGCGTACTGCTCCAACCCGCTCAACCTCGCCGACTACCGCGACGAGCTGGCCACGGCGGAGTGGCAACGGGTGCTGGCCGAGGCCCAGCAGCTGGGCGTCCTGCAATGCCACTTGTCCGGCGGTGAGCCGCTCCTGCGCCGTGACCTGGTGGAGATCGTGCGGACCGCCGGTGCACTCGGCCTGTACACGAACCTCGTCACGAGCGCGATCGGACTGTCCCGGCGCCGCGCGGAAGAGCTCAGGGCGGCCGGGCTCGATCACGTCCAGATCAGCATCCAGGCCGACGAGCCGATCGTCTCGGATCGGATCGCCGGGATCCCGTCCTTCCGGCGCAAGATCGAGGCGGCACGCGTCGTGAAGGAGCTGGGCTGGCCGCTCACGGTGAACGTCGTCCTCCACCGGCAGAACATCGACAAGATCGCCGACATCCTCGGCCTGGCCGAGGAGTTGGAGGCCGACCGTGTCGAGTTGGCCAACACCCAGTACTACGGCTGGGCGTTGCGCAACCGCGACATGCTCCTGCCCAGCAGGGTGCAGCTCGAGCGGGCGGACGCGGTCGTGCGCGCCGCGCGTAGGCGCCTGGCCGGACAGATGGACGTCATCTATGTCCTCCCCGACTACTACAGCCGCTACCCCAAGCCCTGCATGGGTGGGTGGGGGACGCGACAGCTCACCGTGACGCCCAACGGCGATGTCCTGCCCTGTCCCGCCGCGCACGCGCTTCCCCTCCCGCGCGCGAGTGTGCGCGAGGACTCCCTGGCGCGGATCTGGACGGAATCGCCGCTCTTCCAGCGATTCCGCGGCACCACCTGGATGCCGGATCCGTGCCGGAGCTGCGACCGCCGTGAGATCGACTTCGGTGGGTGCCGCTGCCAGGCGTTCCAGCTCACCGGCGACGCCGCCCGCACCGATCCGGTCTGCCATCTGTCGCCGGACCACGAGATCGTCGCCGAGACCGTGCGGTCTGCCAACGAGGGGACCAGGCCAGGTGAAGAAGTGCTCGTCCCTCGTCCACATCGGGCCTGACCGGTCGTTTGGACGTCGCCGAACCGGCGTCGGCGCGAGGGACCACATAGCCGCCGACGGATTCGATCCGGAAGCCACGGACTGGAGGGTGGAGATGACGAGGGGAGAAGATCGTCGACACGGCGAGACTCCGTTGCCGCAACCGGTGGTCACATGATCCCCGAGCTTCTCGTCCTCGGATTCACCCTCAGCTTGGACAACTTCCGGGCCTCGATCGCGCTCGGGACGATTCCGTTCAGCCGACGCCGTGCCGTCCAGGTCGCCCTGACCTTCGGGCTCTGGGACGGCGTGGCGCCGCTGACGGGCGTCGTGCTCGGGCGCTACTTCGGCCAGGCGATCGGCCCGATCGCAGACTATGTGGGGCCGGCCGTGCTGGGTGTATACGGTGCGTACCTGCTCGTCCGCTCCCTGAGGACCGCAACGCCGGAGGAGGAGATCGACCATCCGTGGATGCTGTTCGGCATCCCCCTCTCGCTGAGCTTCGACAATCTCCTCGCCGGCACGAGCTTGGGACTGATCGGGTTCTCGCCGGTGCTCTCGGCAGCGGTCTTCGCTGCCATCACAGCCCTGATGACGTTCGTCGGGTTGCACCTGGGGCGAGCCGCCGCCGGCCTCATCCGAATCCGCTCCGATCTCCTGAGCGGCATAGCGCTCATCCTCATGGCCGTCGTGCTGGTACTGGAAGCCGAGAACGTCTTCTAGACCGCACCGCGCCATCCGCCGAGGTCCGCGGGCGGGGGCCGCTCAGGGTGGGGGAGAGGTGCGACTGCCCGCCGTCACGCCCGCTGAGATGAACATCGTGCCGTCGCGGACGAAGATCGCGTCGGGCTCCACAGTGATGTCCGGATAGCCTCTGCTCAGGACGCCGATGTGACGCCAGTGCGTGGTGGCACGGCGGCCGTCGAGCAGCCCGGCCGCGACGAGGATGAATGCCCCGGTGCGCCGGCCGAGAAGTGTGGACGGCGCTTTCGTCCGTCCTCTTCCGGCTTGCCGGTACTCGACGTTCGGGCGAGTGGGGGCATCGGCCTGAAGCTGGCCGTGGAGACGTAACAGCGCGTCGCGGTGATGCTGGAGCGGTGACTGACGGCTCGGCGGGCAGCCCGTCTACGGCCCGCGCACTGGACATGGTGGCCGCCGGGATGGGTGGGCCCGTTCGTCCCGCCGAGGAGGGTGGGGACCGGTGAGCACCCTCTTGAAAGAGTTGGCGGCGGCACCGCCGTGGGCGCTGCTCCTGGCGGCATTCGTGGTTCCGGCGTTGGCGGCCTCCACGCTGCTGGGCCTCGTCGTTCCGGGGGAGACCGCGGTGTTGATCGCCGGTGTGCTCGCGCACGAAGGCCGGGTGCCGCTGGTCGCTGTGATGGCGGCTGCGGTACTGGGCGCGATCACCGGCGACAGTGTCGGATACGCAGTGGGGGCTCGTCTCGGACCGGCACTGTTCTCCCGTATCTCCGGCCGTGCGGCGCGGCGCCTGGGCGAGGCTCGGGCTTTCGTCCGGCGGTTCGGCGGGCTAGCGGTCGTGCTCGGTCGCTGGGCCGCGTTCCTGCGCACCCTTGTTCCGTCGATCGCGGGCGCCAGTGGCCTCCCGTACCGGCGTTTCGTCGCGTTCATTGTGGCGGGCGCGACGCTCTGGGGCGTCGGCGTCGCCGGCGCCGGTTATCTCCTGGGTGCCGCCTACGGCCGTGCCGAAGGTGCTCTGGGCCTGACCGGGACCCTCGGGGCACTCGTCCTGGTGGTCGGCGCCCTGCTGGTCACGCATTACCTGAGCCGACGCGCCGAGGCTCGGCTAGGCCGTGATGAATCGTCCGACGGCGATGCGGCACCCAGCGGGGAAGCGTGACTGCCGAATGCTCGACGGGTGACGATCGCAGACCGCGAGGTGGCCGCCGAGATCGACGGGCTGAGCGCCCATTCAGCCGCATGTGCCACCACCTGAATCATGGCCAGCAGCAGGGCGAACGGCGGCGGTGAGCAGTAGGGCGGCGGTCCGAGGCCACCGATCAGGGCCGCGCCGGCGGTGGAGCCGGCCCCTGGTCTCCCCGCCCGCCGGGCACAACTGGGACGGGGTGATCCGGACCGCGCGCCGACAGCTCGCCGAACCCCGGCACTGGTGGGGCTTCTACGAGCAGGCCGTCCAGGAGGACCTGCAGTGGCGGCGCACCCGCGAACAGCAGACCTCGACCGCCACCCCACCCACCGCAGCCCCGTAACAACCGCCTAGACGACACCGCAGGCCCCCGACCAACGGTCGGGGGCCTGCTCGTTGTGCGGACCCGGTTTTGTCGGTCCCGTCCGTACCATCAGCCGCAACGGGCCACAACGGCCCGGTGGGGGAGGGCGACAATGACGACCAAGCACGCCACCCCGCTTCCCGCGCTGCCCCTGTTCGATCCCGACACCGAGCGACCGCCGTTCGGGGCGGCCGAGCTGTACCTGGATACGCCGACCAGCATCGGCATCCTCTACCTCGCCGGGATCCTCGAGGACCAGCCGAAGTACGTCGAGGCGATCGACACGGCCTGGGCCGAGGCGCGGCAGGCAGCACTCCGCTGCCTGCGCGAGAACGTGATGCTCAAGGTCGGCTATCACGCGCGGCTGCCCAGCGGCCGCAGCGTCGGGGTGTTCACACCCGGCCGGCTCTACCTCACCGCGGTCTTGCACCCACAGGCCAGCTGGAAGGGCGAGTGGCAGGGCGACGTCGCCCGCCTGCACGATCACATCTACATCGGCCCCGAAGGCATCACCGAACAGGACGGCCAGCACTGGCCGGTCGATCTGCACAACCTCCGCACCCAGCTGCTGTCCCTGGTCGAGATCACCTACAAGGACGCCCTTCAGCAGTCCCTACGAGCCAGCCTGAACGTGCCGTTCGCACCATCCGATGACGCGGGGTACTCCGAGCTGGGCACCGTGTTCCCCCGACCTCATCGCGGAGTACCCCCGCCTGATCTGCGGCACCCCCAGGCACGACGGCATCAGGTGGATCGTTCGCGAGCAGGTCCGGCCCTGGCTGCGCTACCGCGACCGCTAATGGACGCTGAATTCGGCATGTCGAGCAAATTTCGGGCGCTGCGCCCCTGCCGGTACGGACCGTCTCTGTCCGATTCCGTCCCCGCGTCATCATGCACCCCCGCTCGAGGCCGGTGAGCCGGCTGAGCCACGCCGGGCCGGTGGCGAGGAGCCCCGGCTTGGTCGCCAGGCCTCCTCGCCACGCTGGATGCACCAGCAGCACCTGCTGATGGCAGTAGCAGACGAACGTCTCACGTATCGACACGAAGTTGCTTCGCGCTGCTAACGGCTGCACCGGACTGGTCGACGCATCGCGGTCAGCGCGGCTTGATCGGGACCCTGCCCCTGACAGTCGTTCCGCGGCCGGGCCAGGAGTCGATCGCCAGTGAACCTCCGATGGCTGCGATGCGGTCCCGCATGTTGGTCAGCCCGGCGCCGCCGGTGCCGTTGCCGACCACGAATCCGCTCCCATTGTCGCTGACCTCGAAGTGAAGTTCGCCATCATTGCCCGCGAGCTCCATGGAGACCGCGGAGGCATGCGCGTGCTTGGTGACGTTCTGAAGGGCCTCCACGCAGCAGAAGTAGACCGCGGCTTCGATCTCGAGGGGGTATCTCTGCAGGGCTTGTGCGTCGAACATGATCGGCGGCTGGCCGAAGCGGGCGATGTCCCGCAGGGCCTCGGCAAGCCCGGCATCGGCGAGCAGCGATGGGTAGATGCCGCGCGCGATCGAGCGGACCTCATCGATTACCGAATCGATGCGAGGGGCCAACTCCCGCAGGAGCTCGGCGCCCCGTTCGGGGTTCCGGGCAATCTCTTCTTCCACCAGGGCCAGCCCGATCCGCACCATCACGAGCTGCTGCTGGGCACCGTCGTGGAGGTTGCGCTCGATCCGCCGCCGCTCGCTCGCCGCCGCGACGGCCAGTCGGCGTCGCGAGGCCTCGACGCTGCGAAGCGACGCGGCGAGCGCGGTGGTGAGGCGCCTTCTCACCAGACGTGCTGCGGCCCAGGAGCCCGCCGCCTCGACGATGCAGCGCTGATCGTTCAGCGCCGGATCGCAGACGATGGCAGCGATCACGTCTCCCTGATCGTCAACGTTGACCACGCAACGTTCCGGGGCGCTCGGCAAGACCACTGGGCGGCCGGCGTGATCGTGCCACGTCTGCGACTCGCCGTCGCCGGTGTAGTAGAGCTCAAGACTGGAATCGCCCAGCGCCTCCGCGAGCCGACCGCGGACCTGCTCGGGATCGGAGGGTTCATCGCGGGCGTGCCCGAGACGCTCGAAGACGCGCGCCGCATAGACGCGCCAGCGCAGTAACCCGACCAGGAATCCCAGCGCGGCCACCGGATTCGTGAGCAGGGCGATCCAGACCAAGGCCTCGACGGCGGCGCCCGCCCCGATGCGACGAGCCACAATGCCAGCGGCCAGCGCCAAGCTGTGCAGGATCACCGCCGCGAGTACCGGTGTAAGGCTATGGCGCATCAGCCGTGTTGCGCGCAGCCGATCGAGCAAGAGGAAAGCTGTCGCCACGTAGATCCCGATCGTGATCAACTCCCGCCCCGGGATGACGAGCGAGCCGACAACGTCGGGCTCTGCCCCGACCACCTGAAAAACGTTGCGGGGACACGCCTCGGAACAGTAGGCGGGCAGCAGCGGGTAGTCGTGCACGAGCGTCGCCGTCGGCAGATAGAGCACAACAACCGTGGCCGCCGCAATCGCAACGACTGCTCGCTCCGGCCTGGTAGCCAGCCGCCCCGAGGGGTAGGCGAGGAACAGGTAGATCAGGAGCGGCTGGAGTATCCAGAACGAGACCCGACCGACGCTGTAGAGGAGGGGGACACCCGAAGCGCTCAGCGAGGCCAGGAACGACCCGAACCCGGCGGCGACCAGCATGACGCCGAACCGGCTCGCAGGGTCGCGCTCCCAGGCGAACAGCCCGACGCCGACGAGGATCGCCACCGTGACGGAGTCGACCAGGGCGGCGGGAGCCGCGTTCGGGGCACCGTGGTTTGCCAGCGCGATCCAGGCCGACGAGGCCGATAAGGCCAGGCCCGCCGCGCCGAGGGCCGTCGGGCCGATCACCTCCGGGAAGGCCGCGCCCGGCTTGTGCGCGTTCAGTGCCATCGCAGGGCTTCTTCCACCGTCCCAGCTGCAGCCGCGGTCCAGCACACCGGTCCACGGACGGCCCGGCATCACCCCTACTAGGTGACTAGGTGAGGCCGTAGCGACGTGAAGCCCCGCGTCGACCGCCGACGCCGTCTTGGCCGAACGCCCGTGTCAGACCCTGCTGGATGTGGGGACACCCCGCCCCACCGACCGGCAACTACGGCACCGCCTACTACTGCCTCGCACCGCCGAGTGCGCGGCTGGCGGGATCAGCGTCGACCGCATAGAGGTCGCAGCGTTGACCATGCCGGCGGCCGTCACCGTCCACGGGCAGGAGGCCGCCCGCTGGAATCGTGGCGGCGTTCAGTGCGAGTATGCCGACCTCTCTTCTGCGCTGACCGATAAACAGCACCCCTCCGCGCCGTCGAAGTCGGCCAGATCCGGGTGCATGGGCACTACTCTGCGCTGGCTCTTGGCCAAGCCCATCCCCGGCATCTGCTGGTCGCGGGCGGAGCGGCGTAGTGCGGCAGGGCGGTCCGTACCCCCGGCTCGGGCGACTGGCCGCAGAGCAGGCCGATACGTCATCACGCCCGCGATCGCGAACAACCAATCCGAGATCAACAATCACGAGCGAAGATCGATTCAGAGGGTGCTGTGCCCGGCCCGCTCCGCCCCCGTCACCGGAGCGGACCAGGGTTTCCGTCCAGCTACGGCTCACCAGCGCCAAACAACGGCTGCGCCTATGCTCGTCGTTTCGATCAGGCGTTCGTGGGCCACATCAGCCCGACAGTCCCGTCCCGGCCTCGGTCAGACCCTCCTTCAGCTGCTTGGCGCCGGCCTTGTCGATCTGGCTGGTTGACTTCCTGGTCGCGTTGAGGAGGGCCTTGTCGACGGCGTCGGCGTCGGCGTCGGCGTGGTCGTAGACGGCGACCACTCCGGCCGAACCCGGAGGCAGTTGCTGGTCGAGCTCGTCGCCCATCTTCTTTGCGACGAGGTGCCTGATGGCCTTGCGGGCCACCTTGAGGCGCTTGCCCGTGTCGTCACCCGCCTCGCTCACGTGGATTTCGCCGTCGGCATCCTTGCTGACCAGTACGACGCTGTTGCCGGCGATGACCTCGTCCTGGACGAGCGTCACGAGCCTGTCGAAGTCCTGTTGTGCGAGATCTGGGATCAGGTAGACGGCGATCAGCACGTCCAGCGGTTTGTCATTCATCGTCCTACCTTTCGCAGGGCGGTGTATCTAAGCGTTCGCCCCGTGGGCCGCGAGCGCCTGTTGTGCGTGCTCGTGGAGCGCTTGCGCGTCCTCTTCGCTCAGGTTCGGCGCGATGTCGAAGACGACCTGCTTGATCTCGCCGGTGAAGGCGAACGGTGACCTGTGTGCGTAGCTGCGGTCGACCGGCAGGCCGTTATCGCGACCGATGTCCATGCCCGCGTAGCCGGTGAAGCGCTTCGGCACGGTGTGCTCCATCCGTCCGGAGCCGACGCGCCGGCCGTTGACCAGCAGCGTCACCTCTCCCCCGGTCGCGGGCTTCGGCGCGTCGGCGGCGAAGACCATCTCCACCGTCACCTCCCCGGTCGGGAGCGGTTCCTCTGCCTCCTGGCGGTACTCCTGCACACCCAGGAACGAGTAGGTGTGCTTGACCTTGCCGTCCTGGACGAACAGCGCGAAGCCGCCGAGGTGATCGGCATTGGCCACGATCACACCTTCGGCACCGCCCTCCGGGATCACGAGATCGACCCTGATCGTGTAGGAGCGGTTGTAGATCCCAGGGATCATCCCGGCGGAGATGTTCTGGACGTCGGCGTGGTAGGTGAACGTCGTCTGCCGCGGGCGCGGCGCCACGATCCCGAAGAACGAGCTCAGCCCCCCGAGCAGCGGCAGCACCTGGTACTTCTCGGCCTCGACCCAGAACAGCTCCCGCAGCTCCTTGACCTTGTCCGGACGCTCCTCCGCGAGGTTGCGTGCCTGTGCGAAGTCGTCGGGCAGGTAGTACAGCTCGACCGGGTCGGTGTCCGGGTCCCAGACGCCCGGCGCGTACTTCTTCATCGTCTCCGGGTCGAACGTCCACGGGACCCTCGGGAGCCGCTGCGCCAGCCACCAGCCGTCCTTGTACATCCCCCGATTCCCGAGCGCCTCGAAGTACTGCTGCGTGTGCCGTTCCTCCGCGTCCGGATCGGAGATCGAGTCGGCGAAAGTGAAGCCGTGCATCGGCTCCTGCTCGATGCCGTCGACCCTCGTCGGCTGCGGAATCCCCGCCACCTCCAGGATCGTCGGGCCCACGTCGATCACGTGCGTGAAGTGGCTGCGCACAGCACCCGTGTCGCGGACGTGGCCCGGCCAGTGGACAACCATCGGGTCGCGCGTACCGCCGAGATGCGATGCGACCTGCTTGCCCCAGTTGAACGGGCAGTTGCTCGCCCACGCCCAGCCGCAGGAGTAGTGGGGAGCCATCATGTCGCTGCCCCACGCCTCGAGCCCCCCGTGCTTCAGCACGAGCCCGAGCTGCTGATCCGCCGTGAGCGGGATGCCGTTCAGCGACGTGAGCTCGTTGAACGTCCCGGTGAGCGTGCCCTCCAAGCTGGCACCGTTGTCGCCCCAGATCCAGATCACCAGCGTGTTCTCGCTTCCCCATCTCCTCGATCGCACCGAGGACGCGGCCCACGTTCCAGTCGGCGTTCTCGGAGTAGCCGGCGTAGACCTCCATCTGGCGGGCGAACAGGCGCTTGCTCGTCTCGTCGAGAGACTCCCAGGCCGGGAACGCGTCGTCTCGCGACGACAGCTCGGCGTCGGCCGGCACCACGCCCAGCATCTTCTGCCGAGCGAAGGTCTCCTCGCGGAGGGTGTCCCAGCCCTGGTCGAACCTCCCCTTGTATTTGTCGGCCCATCTCTGGGGAACGTGGTGGGGTGCGTGGCTACACCCCGTCGAGTAGTAGACGAACCATGGCTTCTCGGCATCCTCGGCGTGCACGGCGTGAAGCCAGGCGATCGTCTTCTCGGCCATGTCGTCCGGGAAATAGTACGACTCGCCGTCCTTCCCCTCGGGCACGCCCGCAACCGACTGATTCTCGGTGATCAGCGGATCGAACTGGCCCACCTCGCCGCCGAGGAAGCCCCAGAAATAATCGAATCCGAGCGCGTTCGGCCGGCGGTTGAACGGCCCGGACGCACCGGTCTGGTCGTCCGGGGACAGATGCCACTTGCCGAACGCGCCCGTCAGGTAGCCGTTCTCCTGCAGGACACGCGGGAACGGCGTGCAATCCCGCGGGATGGTCGCATTATAGCCGGGGAACGGCCCCGAGAATTCGCTCACCAGGCCGAATCCCACCCGGTGCTGGTTCCGGGACGTCAGCAGGGCAGACCTGGTCGGCGAGCAGACAGCCGTCACGTGAAATCGGTTGTACCGAAGCCCGCCCTCCGCCATTCGCGTGTAGTTGGGCGTGTCGATGGGGCCGCCGAACGTGGCCGGGTTGCCGAAGCCGGCGTCGTCGATCAGGACGAGCAGGACGTTCGGGGCGCCGTCAGGCGCCCTGACGTTCTTGGAGTGCTCCCAATCCGGCTTCGAGCCCTCGAGAGTTCTGCTCACGACGCCGCTGAACGGCGGACGACGGATGGGTAGAACGGTGCGGTCAACTGATTCACCACTCATGGTCCTTGTCCTCGCTTCCCCTACGCTATCGTCGCCTGGATCGAGCGATTCCGTCGCCTAGTAGGCGCCCCAAGAGACCCCGTCCGTAAAGACGTCGCACCCCTGGGGCCCTCCGTCGTCTAAGCGAATTTTCTGGCGGTCTGGTGGATCTCCAGGCGCGATGTGGGACGGCCAGCAACGCTCGCAGGTCCACGACGGATCCGCCATGATGCGGACGGCATCCTTCCGGTGGTGCGTACTCCACCACCCACGGATGTGCGCACACCACCCCGATCGACGAGCATGCTCGATGGCGCACTGCGGCACCCCACAACCTTCGGCATGGCGGGGAGTGCCTTGGGCAACTCAGCTACAGCCGCGCAGGGGGCGCACGGCGATGCCGAGGTGGCGGGGCCAGACGTGGAAGCCCTGTCGATCTACAAGCGCCCCGACTATCTCGCCGCCGACGCGTTCACAGGGCTTTGGCCACGGCCGCGATCTCCGTGAGCGCGCCCCGCGCGGGGCGCAGTTCCGGTGGCCGGTGGAAAGCGGGCCCCCCTCACGTCGACGTGCAGGCAGGATGGCACGTCCACGTGCAGGCAGGATGGCGCGGGAGCCTCGCCATCGCCAGGCTGGATGCCCCGCTGCCGGTCCGGGGTCGGGCCGATGACCGGTCCCATCCACCGGCACCCACCCTGTAAAGGATTGCCTGATGAGGGAGGAAGATCAGCTCGGTGCGGCGATGGTGCGGCTCAGCGCAGGCCTCGAGTTCGGCACGGGCCTGGCGCTCCTCGCGGTTCCCTCTGTGGTGATCAAGCTGCTGATCGGACCTCCGGCTGCCGAGCGGCTGGCGCTCATCGGAAGGGTCTTTGGAGGCGCGCTGGTCGCTCTCGGCGTGGCGGGCCTGCTAGCGGACGGCGAACCGCCGACAAGAGGCGTGGTCTGCGCCTTCACCAGCTACAACGCCTCGACGGCAGCGATTCTGGGCGCTGCCGGCGCCTCGGAGGCCGCGGACGGGGTGCTCCTGTGGCCGGTCGTCGTGTTCCACGCCGGTGCCGCGGCGGCTCTGGCCCCCCACGCGCTTCGGGCGCGGCCCGCAACGAGAGCCCGTCTGTTCCTTCGGCGCTCACCTCGCTGAGCTTCGAGCCCGACTGCTCCTGAGCCCGCTGCGGACCGGGGGCAGGTCCCCGTCAAGCCCTTCGGCCAGGCTCGCCAGGGGCATGTGATCATCAGGGGGCCTCTCGGGCCGCCGCGCCGAACCCGATCTGGCGTCCTGCGGGGCGCGGCGAGGGACCGAGGGTTGACTATTCCGCTACCGGCTGCCCGTGCGCCTGCCACAGTTGGCGCAGGCGCGCGGGCGCGAGTTCGTGTTTGCTGATCACTGCGGCCGCGCCGCAGCTTCGGGCCGCGGCGGGGAGCCGGCTGGGATCCTCGGTCGAGATCAGAACGACGACGGGTGCGCGCTCGCTGGCCCTGATCCTGCGCGTGAGCTCGATGCCGTCCATCCCCGGTAGGTGTACGTCCACGAGCACCAGGTCGGGGACCTCCTCACGGATCGCGGCCAGGCCCTCCTCCCCCGACCCGACCTCCGCGGTCGGCTCGAAACCTGGGGTGGCGACCAGAAGGGCGTGGGCCATCTCGAGGAAGGGCGGATAGTCGTCGACGGTGAGCACGCGCACCACCACCGAAGGGTCGCAGTGGGGGAGGTCAGGGGACCAGCGTGCACGCACCCCTGGTCTTCGGGGTGCTAGGCGTCCCCGGCCGGCACGTCGGACTCGGCGAGGAAGAGCAGGGCCGCCTTGACCCGCTTGCTGACGCTGTCGGCCATCGGCGAGGACGCGAGGCCCAGCTTGAGGAAGATCGAGTTGATGTGCTTCTCCACGGCGTGTTTGGTCAGCGCCAGTTCCTCGGCGATCGCCGCGTTGCTCTTCCCCTCGGCGATCGCCCGCAGGACCTCGACCTCACGCGCGGTCAGCTCGGTGAGCGGGGAGCGGTGCGCCCTGGCGCGAGCCTCGACCAGCACCTCGACCACCTTCGCATCGATCGCCGACCCCCCATCGGCCACCGTCGCGATGGCCCGGAAGAGCTCCTCGCGGTCGTGCACGCGGTCCTTGAGCAGATAAGCCCTGCCGCTGGAGCCACTCTCGAACAGGCGCATCACGTAGGCAGCCTGCGTGTACTGGCTCAGGACGACGACGCCGATCTTCGGGGCGGTCTCGCGTAGCTCTGCCGCGAGCTGGATGCCTTCGTCGGTATTGGACGGTGGCATGCGGATGTCGGTGACGACGACGTCCGGGTCGTGCTGGCGGATCGCCGCGCGGAGGGAGCCACCGTCCCCGCACGAGTCGACCACCTTCACCTCCTCGCAGGCGGCCAGCAATCGCTCCAGCCCCTCACGAACGATGAGGCTGTCGTCGGCCAGCACCACCCGAGTGGCCACGAGGCGAGCATAGGCGCCCCGCGGGTCAGGGCGAGCGGACCGATCGGAGCCTAGGAGGGCCCCGTAAGAAGTAAGGCCCGCTCCCCGGCAGCACACGTGCCCGCCCCATTGTCGCCCGAGCCACGCTCGGTCAGGCTCCCTGCGTGGCAAGCCACGCAGGACACCGGGGTGGCTCGGCACGCCGAGGCGATCACCTACCCAGCGAACCACCGACACGGCCGATGAACACATGAGCTTGCGGCGCACGGTCGATCGTACGGAGCAGATGACATGGGAAGCCTCTGGGACGCGATCCTGAAAAACCTGACACCGGCACTCGGGAGCTTCTTCATCATCGACCTGATCGCGGCCACGACGAACGCGTTCAACGGCGCCCTCCTGGCCCGGCGGCCCACCCACTACCGCCACTACACCCGGGTCGGGATCGTGATACTCGCGATCTTCGGTGGCATCGGGGGCGGAGTCATGCGCGACATCCTGCTCAACACGGTGCCCGATCCGCTTCAGAGCCCGTACTACGTCGTCTTCGCCACCCTCGCGGCCGTGCTCGCGCTCTACCTCAACTACCACACCGGCCAGAAGGTGCGCGAAGGCATGTTCCGGTTCATGGCTGCCTTCTCGCTGCCCTGGTTCGCCGCACTCGGGGCCTACAAGTCGCTGGAGGCCGGCCTGCCGCCGATCGTCGCCCTGGCCGTCGGTGTAACCGGGGCCACCACGGGTCGCTTCTTGATCGACATCACCTCGGGCATGACTCCGAAGCACTTCCTCCGGGGCGAGTGGTTCGTCGGGACCGCCCTCCTCACCAGCGCCGTCTACCTGCCGCTCTGGTACGCGGGGCTCTCGATCTGGCCGGCGACCCTCATCGCGGTTGCCGTGGGCTTCACCTTCCGCATCCTGGCGCTGCACTACAAATGGGAGGAGCCCGAACCGTGGGAGCCACCGGAGGCGGCTCATGCCACGGCCCCCGCCGGGAGAAGCTCCCACGCCCTCGACGACGCAGCGGGAACAGCGCGGGCTCACCCCACTGCCGATCCCCCGGATCCGCAGCTGCGCAAGCCTTGATGGCGCAGGAGGCCGAACACCTGATGCAAGCGCGAGCGGCCGCGCCCGGCAGGTTCAGCACGAGCAACGTCTACCTGCCCGCGCAGATCTCGGTAGCGGCGGTACTGGCGCTCAACCTCCTGCTGCTCTTGGACAACCTGATCCCCACTCGGTGGGGAATCCTCGGACTTGAGGCCCTACTGCTCCTTTCGCTCATCATCACCACCCCACGCGATCCCCGCGACGAGACGCCCGCCCACCGTCACCTGCAAGCCGCGCTGATTTCACTGCTCGCCGTGGCGAACGGTGTGGCGGTCGTGCGCCTCGCGCACTTCCTCGTGCTCGGCGGCGAAGCAGACGGCCGTTCACTGATCCTGTCGGGGCTCGTGGTCTGGGCGACGAACATCGTACTGTTCGGATTGTGCTTTTGGGAGCTGGACCGCGGAGGCCCACGCGCCCGAGCCCGTTCCGAGAACCAACGGCCGGACTTTCAATTCCCCCAGAACACCGATGAACGCCTGAGCAAGGGATGGCGCCCGGAGTTCTTCGACTATCTCTACGTTTCGTTCACCAACTCGACATCATTGAGTCCCACCGACACGATGCCGCTAAGCCGGCGCGTGAAGGGACTGATGCTGGTTCAGGCCCTCGCCTCGTTTCTCTTACTCGCCCTCGTCGTATCTCGCGCGGTCAGCATCCTCGGCTGAGGCGCGGCCCACTACCGACAGCTCACCACTGCTTCCCCATGAGCGCTGCACGATCCCTACCAACGCCGGCACCCGGCTTCGGGCGGCTGCGGCCCGTACCCCGCGTCGGTAGGTGGTGCCCACGCCCCGAGATGAGAGGCGCCGGCGCCATCGCCAGCGCGGCGACCGCCGTGACACCGTAGCCCCCTTCGGCGGACCTAGGAGAGCTCGAACGTGCTCCTGACCGTGACCTGGTCTGGCTGGTGTTCAGACCCGATGGCGGCCACCGGCGCCGCGACCCCGGTCGCGATCACGGACCTCCAACTGCTCGGCCACGACGTCGTAGCACCCCTGTCAGGAGCCGCAGAGCGGAGGGAGAGGGCAGATGAACTCAGTCAACGGGACCGCAGCGGCGCCGGGTGCGAGTGATCAAGCACCAAGGCCGACGCACCGCGCGCTCGCGTTCTGCCGTCAGTACTGGTGGCTGTTCACGGCCATCGTTGTGGGCACCCATGTGATCGCCTGGGCGCTGAGTAACTCCGAATCCCAAACGGTCCATTGGATCTTCTTCACCACCCACTCCTCCCTGGGGCAGGTGATTGCCGTAGCCGTAATCCTCGGCGCCATCTTCGGGCACCTGATCGGCTATCAGCGCCGATCAAGTCGGCAGAAGACGCGCACCCAAGCATCACCGACATCAGGAGGACCCCAAGGCCAAGCCCCCGCCTGAATTCTTGCGGCATTACAGTTGAGCACAAACCGTCCGGGCGGTTCGCAGATCGCACCGATGCCGCCGGCAGTCGGTGGTCGCGGCGAACGGTGGCGGAATCACCGCCAGGTGATCAACGCAGTCCACTGCTACGGATGTGCGACAGCGCGGTTCGACGCCGGACGGTCCTGTACGACGCGGAAGCCGGTGTTGCCGGTGGAGCTGTCGGGTTCGCTGGCGCTGCGGGCGTCGACCCGGTAGCGGCTGCAGTAGGAGGCGTGACACAGGTAGGAGCCTCCGCGCATCACCCGGTGGGTGCCACGGTCCGGTCCGGCCGGATCACACAGGGGGCTGTGGGCGTAGTAGTGGGGGTCGAACCAGTCGGCGCACCACTCCCAGACGTTGCCGGTGACGTTGTGCAGGCCGAAGCCGTTGGGTGGGTAGGCGTCGACCGGTGCGGTCCCGGCATAGCCGTCGGCGCAGGTGTTCTCGGCCGGGAAGCGGCCCTGGAACACGTTCATCCGGTGCCGGCCGCCGGGTTCGAGCACGCTGCCCCACGGGAAGGGCTGGCCGACCAGACCACCGCGGGCGGCGTACTCCCACTCGGCTTCGGTGGGCAGGCGCGTGCCGTCCCATGCGCAGAAGGCCATCGCGTCGTTCCAGGAGACGTGCACGACGGGGTGGTCCTCGCGTCCGTCCAGGTCCGAGTGCGGGCCCTGCGGGTGGTTCCAGTCCGCGCCGTGGACCTGCCGCCACCAGGGGGCGGGCGCGGCGGCCCGGGTCGGCGGGAAGGCCGCGGGAAGAAACCCACCGAACACGAACGACCAGCCGTAACGCTCGGCATCGGTGACATGACCGGTGGCCGCGACGAAGCTCGCGAACCGGGCGTTGGTGACCGCGTACGGATCGATCCGGAAGGAGCTGAGCCGAACCCGATGCACCGGGCCTTCCCCGTCGGCGGGTCCGCCCGCTGGGTGGTCGGTTCCCATGAGGAACTCCCCGCCGCGAAGCAGGATCGTCGGGGCCGTGGGCTGCATCGCCCCGGCCAAGCCCGGGTCCTGTGAGCCGGGCGACGTCCCCTGCATCTCGTCACTCCTGCGTTCGGTCTCTTCCGCGGCCCTGATCTGGCCAGAGATCCTGGCCGCGTCGGATGGTGCGTGCCTCACCCCCGAGAGGTGGAATCGGCCGCAGCGTAGATCGACAGCATGGGCTCAGCGCCGCTACAGCAGGAGTAGCAGGATGATGGTGGCCGTCGCGAAGCCGGCCACGGCCCAGCCGATCAGGAGCACCTCGATCCGGGCGTCGGACACGATCCTCTTGCCCGCGATGACACGGATTGCTCTGGTCCGCCGCCCCCGCCTGCGGCCGAGCCCCAGGACGAGCAACGCCAGCAACACCGCCGTGGCGGCCAGGAGAGTTCGTCCGACTGCGAGTGGGCCTGTCTGCCGGAACAGCAGGATCGCGCTGCTGGCAAGGAATCCGATTGCGCTGCGTTCCCACGACAGCTCGGTTCGTTCAGCTTGCAGTCCAGGCTTGTCCTGGGGTTCACGAGGCACGTCACGCCCCTGTGGCTACGGGACCAGAAGGACGACAAGCACCAGGATCGCCACGGCCAGGAGGGTGATGCCGAGCAGTGCCGGAAGCCGGGTTGATGGCAGGTCGACATCCCGGCGCATCGCGGCTTGTACACGTTGCCAGCGGCGGAGCGCCAGAGCCGCCAGAACACCACCCCCAGCCGTGAGCAACACGCCGAGGGCGTGCCGCCCTCCCGGAACTCCGAACTCCGGAACCAACTGGACGACAGCGACGCCGCCGGCGATCAGGGCAAGCGCGGTGCGAATCCAAGCGAGGAAGGTCCGTTCGTTGGCGAGCGTGAACCGGTAGTCCGGCTCCTGCTCCTCGCTAGCCCGCTCATGATGTCGTTCCCGATCGGCTGGGTTCATGAGTCTCACAGAGCCTCCAGCACACCGGACCCGACGGCGGCCTTCGCCTCCTCGACCACCGCGAGTCGGGCACCTCGCTCGGACGGGGGTGCCCGACCGGCAGAACCCACCCTAGCCCGGCGCGAGCCGACCGACTGGTCCCGCACCTTCATTCAGACGACCGCACTTCGCTGAGGCTCGACAGTCGCTGCTGCCCAGCCTCGCGCCCCCTCCAGATCTGACCAGCAGAAGGGGTTCTACCGGCCTAGGCCTCGGCTGAGTTCCGGGCCGCGGTTGAGGTCGACGCCCTGCTGGCGCTCGCTGCGGTGGCCGTGGCGTTCGGCCTGGTCGCGCCGGACCCGCTCCGCCTCGACCTGCTGGTCTGTGACGTCGCGGTCGTGCTGCCAGCCGCGGACCGCCTCGTGGTTCTCGGTGCGTGCGGCGATCTCGGCGCGCAGGGCGGCGAGGATCTTGACCTGGCGCCGGGCCTCGCCGAGGGTCACCGGCTGCTGGTCACCGGACTCGACCTGCGCAGTGCCGCCCGGCTTCTCGCCGCTACGCAGCGGCCGCGACGTCGGTGGGGGAGGGCTGGACCGTGAACAGCGCGGTCTGGTTCTCGTCGATGACGAGCTCGGTGCCCGCCACCTCGGCCTCGGGCTCGACCGCCCCGCTCTCGGCGGGCGTCCGGATCACCTGCACGGGCTCGTCGTGGCCGCCGCCCAAGTTCAGGTCGAGCGACAGCTGGTCTCGGTCCTTGCGCACCGCCGCGGTGTCGACCGTGGCCTCGTCGGCGTCGACAACCTCGAACAGCTCGGCCTGCTCGCCCGCGACCGGCTGGATGTCGCGGGGGAGACCCCGACGCTGCAGCTCGTCGCCGGCGAGCTGATCGCGCAGCCGGGCCGCCTCGGCCCACTCGCCGCGGGCGGCGTGCACGGCCGCCAGCTGCTCAACCCGCGCGCTGTACTCAGTAGCCAGCTGCTCGACGCCTGCGATGTCGCGCTCGGCCTGCTCGCGCTCCGACGACCCCTCGGGCAGCAGATCGGCTTCGGCCCGCCACAACACCGCGTCGTGGCGGTATCCCTCGGCGACCAGGCGGGCATCAGCGATCTCCTCGGCCACGTAGTACGGAGCCCAGGTCTGCTCGCGGCGCCACGCCTGCCGCATCTCGCGGAGCTCGGTGTCGGACGCGGCGGTGTAGTGCTGCAGTCCCGACGGCGGAGGCGGCGGAAGCGGGGTCTTCGGGCCGCCCGGGCCCCGCCCCCCGGCCGTCGTCCCCGGGTCGTAGGCGATGTCAGGCAACGAATCCTCCTTCGGGACGGCCTGGCGACGAGGCGCCGGCGCAGAGCCGCGTCAACGGCCTGGTACTCCGCCGCGAGGACTTCCGATCTCGTCGAGCGTCGCCGTGGACGGTGTGCGTGTCGTCCCCGCCAGTGCGAATCCGCGCTTCCGGCCCGTTGGAGTCTCCGCTTACCGGCCAGCTGCACCTCGAGGATCTCCATTCGTCGGGCGATGAGGAAGCAGCTGGTCGAGGTCGGGTTCTGTGACCGGTCAGCCACTACTGCCAGCAGGACTCCGAGGACTCCAGCCAGCACCAGAGAGCGAGGGACGCTGGCGGTGATGCGCGCGGTGGGGCGGGGCCGCGACGCTGTTCCCGTGAAGCAAGGCCGATCGCACAGCCCTTCGCGTGGGGCTTCGACCGAGCCGTCGGCACGAGAGGTCTGCGCCCAGGGGTCTCGGCAGAGAGACCGAGAGGTAGGGCTGATCGGCCGATCGTGCCCCACCCTGACCCAACTTGAGGATCGCATGATGAACTGGATGATCAACTGGAGTTCCGAGCCGGAGTCGGACCGCGGCACCCAGAACGTGGATCTCACCACGGTGATCGGCGGCCGAGGCACGTCGTACCCGTGCCCGGACCTCTGCGCGCTGGACCAGCACATCGGCCGGTTGTACAGGCAGATCGAGGCCACGCCCCCGCGGTTCCCGGAGCTCGTTCAAGAGCTCTGGGCCGACGTCGACCTGCTGCTCGATCGCCGACTGTGGCTGTTGCTGAACCCTCAGCTGAGCGCTGCTGCCTGACGGGGCCGGGGGTAGGGCGACGGCCCGGCCACGCCCGCGTCGACCGCGTCGATTCGGCGTGTCGGGGCGCGAGTGACGGCGTGTGCACCGCAGATTCTCATACACGTTTCGTCGGACATGACTTCTGCGCCGAGCGCATGTAGCCGGGTGACCTGAAATCGCGCCACGACGATCAACGGGAACAGGCGAGTAGGAATGACGACGACAGGCGCACATCGCAGGAGCCTGACGCGTACTGCAGCGGCCCGACCGCATGCGGAGCGAGTCGGGTCGGAGTACGAGCCGAGCCCGGGGCGTGCCGACGGCATGGCCGAGGACGGGGCAGCGGCCCCGGCGGCGGCGCTGTCCGTCGCGCTGAGCCGGCGGGACCTCGCCGTCCTGCGGGCTGTGGCCGCCGGTCGGTGCCAGATGTCGGGGGCGAGCGGCGGGTCGCTGACCGTTGACGGTTTGTGTTGCTGTGATCAGTTCGTCGCCCCGCGGTTGACGAGTGCCGGGTTGATCGCCGCCGCCGGCCCGCAGCCCGGACCGGCGCGGCTCACCGCGTCCGGCCGGGCGTTGCTCGTCGAGGCGGCGTGAGGTCCTCGCTACGGCTGCCGATACCGAAGAGAGATGGCTGTGAGATTCCAGGTCCTCGCGCATTGGATCTGCCGGGCCTGCGAGGTCGAAGGGCGAGACCCCGAGACCGAGCCGAACTGCTGGAACTGCGGGGGTGAGGTCACCGTGACAGCTCGACCCACGGTGTTGATCGAGCGGGGTGGACCGGAGTCGTGACCGCACTGTCGAACCACGTCCCCGCCGTACCCCCCGGGCCCGCCGGCTCTCCGGGCGCTCGGCGTGACCTGAGGTCGGCGCCCTTCCTGGCGGCAGCCCGTGGGCAGCGGCCCGCGCATCTGCCGGTGTGGTTCATGCGGCAGGCCGGGCGGTCGCTGCCGGAGTACCGCGCGCTCCGGGCCGGCACCGGGATGTTGCAGGCCTGCCTGACTCCTGACCTGACCTGCGAGATCACGCTGCAACCGGTGCGGCGGCACGAGGTCGACGCGGCGATCCTGTTCAGCGACATCGTGGTCCCGCTTCACGTCGCGGGCGTCGACGTCGACATCGTGGCGGGCACCGGCCCGGTCGTGGGGCGTCCGGTGCGTACCGCGGCCGATGTGGAGCGGCTGCCCCGGCTCGAGTCCGGGCAGGTCGCCCCGGTCACCGAGGCGATCGCGCTGTTGCTCGCCGAGCTGGGTCAGACGCCACTGATCGGCTTCGCCGGGGCGCCGTTCACCCTGGCCTCCTACCTGATCGAGGGTGGCCCGAGCCGCAACCATGAACGCACCAAGACCTTGATGCGCTCGGCGCCTGAGGTGTGGCATGCGCTGCTGGGCAGGCTGGCCGAGCTCACCTCCACGTTCCTGCAGGCGCAGGTCGACGCCGGGGTGGACGCGGTGCAGCTGTTCGACTCGTGGGCCGGAGCGCTGTCCGAGCGCGACTACCGCGAGTTCGTGTTGCCGCATTCGGCGTCGGTGCTCGGCCGATTGGCCGAAGCCGGGGTGCCGCGGATCCATTTCGGGGTGGGCACCGGGGAGCTGCTGGGTGCGATGGGCGAGGCGGGGGCCGACGTCATCGGGGTGGACTGGCGGGTCCCACTGGACGTCGCCGCGCGGCGGGCCGGCGGGACCCGCCCGGTGCAGGGGAATCTGGATCCGGCGGTGCTGTTCGCCGACGCCGGGTCCCTCGAGAGCGAGGTGCGGCGGATCGCGTCGGAGGGTCGCCGGACGCCGGGGCACGTGTTCAACCTCGGGCACGGCGTGCTGCCGGAGACCGACCCGGACATCCTCACGCGGTTGGTCGGGCTGGTCCACGACCAGCCCGATGGCGGTACGGGGGCCGAACGGGTCGAGACGGATCCGCAGTCCGACGGGGGCGGCTCGACCGGCTCCCCCGTGGCACAGCGTGGACGGATCGAGGGCCGCAGCGCAGGGGCCGGCGGTGCTCGGTCCCCTGTGCAGGGCAGGAGTGCCAGAGCCGGTGCGGTTGCAGCCTGCCCGTCCGGGACGGCGCAACGGGCGCGGGTCCGAATTCGGGAGGAGGGTGTTCGTCGTGAAGGTCGGTGTGATCGGAGCGGGCGCGGTCGGGGCGGCGACGGTGCTGTCGCTGATCGAACGCGGGGGGACGTGCCGGGAGATCGTGCTGGTGGACCGGATTCCGGAACGGGCGGCCGGTGTGGCTGCTGACATGCGCTATGCAGCGCCGCTGTCGCCGGTTGTGGACGTGCGCGCGGGTGGGTATCAGGATCTGGTCGACGCCGCACTGGTGGTGATCACTGCGGGAGTCAACGAGAAGGCCGGGGGCGCCACCGACCGCTCCGATGCGCAAGGCCGCCTGCGGCTGCTGGACACCAATGCGACGGTCTATGCCGACGTCGTGCCGCGAGTCGTCTCGGTCGCACCACAGGCTGTGCTGATGGTGGTCACCGACCCACCGGACCCGCTCGCGGATCTCACTCGTCACCTGGCCGGCCACGACCGGGTGTTCTCCACCGGCACGCTGATCGACAGTCTGCGTTTCCGTGTGCACCTGGCCGATCGGCTACGAGTGCGTCCGTTGGACGTGCAGGCGATGGTGGTCGGCGAACACGGCACCTCCGAAGTGCTGCTGTGGTCGTCCGCGGCGGTGGGTGGCATCCCTGTACTCGAGCTTCTCGGCGCTGACGGGCAGCCCCTGGATGCGGTGCGGCATGACATCGAGGAGAGCATCCGGTACGCGAACATCACGATCATCGAGGGCACCGGGGCCAGCCAGTACGGCATCGGCGCCGTTTCCGCGCGCCTCGTCGAGGCGGTGCTGCGAGACGAACGTGCCGTCCTTCCGGTCGCCGCCTACAACCCCGACTTCGACGTCACCCTGTCATTGGTCAGCGTGCTCGGCGCCGGTGGCGTACTACGGATGCACCAGCCGCGGATGACCGCGGAGGAACGCGCCGCGCTCGACCGCAGCGTGTCCACACTCCGCGAGGCCACACGCCGCGCCCTCGACGTCGTCGAGCAGCAACCCGCCGCCGGCCCCCGCTGAATGCCGCGACGAACGCCGCGGGGTGCCCGAGTGGATTCCCCGCGACAGCGCCACCGGACGTCGTCCCGCGCCGGTGAGGCTGAGGCGTCGAGCACCAGCACCGACCGGACGCCCGGTCGGTTGCTCGTCGCTGGCAGGTACGCAGGCAGGCCAGCTGACCAGGAGCGTAGATGGGCGGTGGCCGCGACGACATGTGCCCGCGAGAGGACGACTCTCGCAGTCATGGACGTCGTCAGACCCGCGTCACACCCGAGACGCCCTGAAGGTGCCGCAGATCGCGTCACCGGAAACGCCGGGGGCGTGGGTGCGCCGGCAGTTCGGCTGGAATCCAGAACCGGGCGAGCACACCCTCCGCGTGCGCGCCACCGATGACCAGGGCAACACCCAACCGGACTCCACGTCGTGGAATGACCTGGGCTACCTCCACCATTCCGTGCTGTCCCATCCCGTCCGCGTCGAATCCCCGGCGAACATTCCGGCTGTGGCGTGAGCGAGCGATGCACAGGGAATGCCGGCGACGGGGTACGGCGGTTACTCGGCGTGCCGGCAGCACCACGAGGACATCGCGCGGGCCCGGAACACGATCGGCGAGGGCGCACCCGAGCTGGTCAAGCTAGGGCCGGGTTCCGGCCGGGTGTGCTGCTGAGTGGCGTCCCGCCCGAATGGCCGAACCGCGACATCCCTGCCAGCAGGCAGGGGCGCCTTGCAGTGGACGGGAAGCAAGAACGGCCGTTGGCCGTGAAGACGAGAGCCGATCGCACCGCGACTCTGAATGCGGCCCGATTTGCACTTGCCCAGGCGTGGACGCCCCGATCGGGCCACGACCGGAACGTGGGGAAACCCAGATTGAGTGGTTGTCTGCGATGACGATTGTGAACATCGGCCTGTCCCACCGGATCGCTCCGGCCGAGGTACTCGAAAAGCTCGTCGTGCCGTCCACGCAGCTTCGCGATGTGGTGGCCCGGCTGCACGCCGTGCCGGCCATCGACGAGGTGCTCGTCCTGTCCACCTGCAACCGGATCGAGGTCTACGCGGGCACACAGGGACCGGTCGAGCAGGTGACCCGGGCGGTTGCCGACCTGGCGGCCGCGCGCGGGCGGATCCCGGTCGACGAGATCCTGCGGATCGCCCGCGTCCGCGTCGGGGCCTCGGCCGTCGAGCACCTCTTCTCGGTCGCGTGCGGGCTGGACTCGATGGCCGTCGGGGAGGACCAGATCGTCGCGCAGATCAAGGCCGCCGCCCGGGCTGCGGCCGAAGCGGGGGCCATCGGGCCCGTCGTCACCGGCCTGATCGACGCGGCCCTGCGAGCCAGCAAGCGGGCGCGCACGGAGACCACGATCAGCACCGCGGGTATCTCACTCGCCCGTGCCGGTATCGAGCTCGCTCATGCCCACCTCGGTGGGCTCGCCGCCCGTCGTGCCGTGGTCCTCGGGACCGGCGCCGTGGGCCGGCTCGCGGCACGGCTCCTGCGCGAGGGCGGCGTAGGAGAGCTGTCGGTGGCCAGCCGCAGCGAGGCGGGAGCTGCAGGAGCTGCCGCGGCCGTGCACGCGACGGCTCTACGGGCCGTCGACGTCCCCGCTGTGCTCGCCGACTCCGATCTCCTGGTCACCGCCACCGGGTGCGCGGTACCCGTGGTGCTCGCCGAGCAGGTGCGAGCGAGCCGGGAGCGGGCCGCGGGCCGCCCGTTGTTCGTGCTCGACCTGGGCATGCCGCCCGACGTCGAACCGGCCGTGGGGCGGCTATCCGGTGTCACACTCGTCGACATCGACGCGCTCGGGCGGCACCTGGCGGAGCGAGAGGTGCCGGACGAGATCCCCCGGGTCCGCGCCATCGTCGCTGCTGAGGTCGCCTCGTACGTCGAGCGGCAGAGTCAGGCGGCGGCGGCCCCCTTCATCGGGGCGATGCATTCCCACGTCAGACAGCTCGCCGAGGTCGAACTGCTCCGGATGCACAGTCGGCTGCCCGGCCTGAGCGACCACCAACGGGCCGAGACGGCGGCGACCGTCTATCGCATCGTCCGCCAGTTCCTGCACCGGCCGACGGTCCGGGCCAAGCAGCTGTCCACCGATCCGGAGGGGTCGGTCTATCTCGAGGCGCTGCGACAGCTGTTCGACCACAGTGTGAGCGAGGCCAAGGCGTGACGGAGATCCTGGCGCGGCCCGCCGCCTCCTGGGAGCGGCGGCCGCTGCGGCTGGGTACCCGCGGCAGTCCGCTCGCACTGGCCCAGTCCGGCCGGATCGCCGAGCAGCTGCGTGAACGGTGCGGCCGGCCGGTCTTCCTGGTCACGGTCCGCACGCCGGGGGACGGCTCGACCGCGCCGATCGAGCGGCTCGGCACGACCGGGGTGTTCACCACCGCTCTGCGCGAGGCGTTGCTGCGCGGGGACGTCGACCTGGTCGTGCACTCCTGCAAGGACCTGCCCACAGCATCGGTACCGGGGGTGCGGGTGGCGGCGTTCCCGGTCCGCGAGGACCCGCGTGACGCGCTGATCCGGCCGGGCGGGACCAGCCTCGACGCACTGCCGCGCGGAGTGCGGATCGGAACCGGGTCACCCCGGCGGGCCGCTCAGCTCCGCGCCCTCGGACTGCGACCGGAGATCGTGCCGATACGCGGCAACGTCGACACCCGGCTCCGCAAGCTTGCCGACGGCGAGGTCGACGCCCTCGTCCTGGCGATGGCGGGGCTGTCGAGGCTGGGACTGCTCGATGCCGACGCCACGCCTCTCGACCCGGCGATGCTGATGCCGGCACCGGCGCAGGGGGTGCTGGCCGTCGAGTGCCGCACGGACGACCCGGCGACGGCGGCCCAGCTCACGGCCCTCGACCACGTACCCACCCGCGTGGTGACGATCGCCGAACGCGGCTTCCTGGCCGCGCTCGACGCCGGCTGCACCGCGCCGGTCGGCGCATTGGCGGAGTTGATCGTCGAGCCCGGAGCCGCACCGGCGCTGCGCCTCTCGGGCGTCATCGCGGCCCCGGACGGCTCCGCGGTGGTCCGCGGGCAGCTGACCGGCGTGGTCGGCGACGGCGCCGCGCTCGGTCGCCGGCTGGCCCACATGTTGCTCCAGCACGGCGCCGCCGAGTTGATGGACCGGACGCCGCACGGGGCCGAGGACGAGGTGGGATCCGCACCCCGGTGACAGCGGCCTGGTCGATCAGGCCTCGTCACGTGCACCGGCGGCCCCGGTGGACGAATGCCGTCCGGGGGCGCACAGCTACCGGGTCGAGGGCACGGTCCGGGTCGGGGTCGAACGCACGCCCGCGGATCGAGGCGCTCGCCGCCTGACCAGGAAGTCCACGCGAGCGCCGCCGGACACCGTGCCCGGGAGCGCACCCTGCCGGAGCCGGCGTCGCTCGTCCTCGGTCATCCCGCCCCACACGCCGGAGTTCTGGCCGGTCCCCACCGCCCAGGCCAGGCACTCGCCGGCCATGACGCAGCCGCGGCAGACGGACTTGGCCTCGGCGAGCTGGTCGGGTGCCCGCCGCCCGGTGCCGATCGGGAAGAACAGTTCCGGTTCCTCGGTGCGGCAGGCCGCTCGATCGCGCCGGCTCATGTCGCTCACTCCGTGTCTCCTGGTGTTCCGGCTGTCGGTGCAGTTGCTCGAGCTACGGCTCGGACCTGTGGCGGGATCTCGATCGGCGGGTACGCGAGCGAGTGCCCGGCACCCCTCGGGGCGCCGGGCACTCGCCTGCTGTTGCGAGGGACGCCGATCAGGACTGTCCGGTGCGGACGCCCTTCTCGACCCGGTCGCCCAGGTCCTTGTCGACGTTGTGCCAGTACTCGAAGGCGCGCTGCAGGACCGGCTCGGTCACCCCGTCGAGCAGGTGGCCCACGATGTTGCCGACCAGCCGGTCCCGCTCGGCGTCGTCGAACACCTCGCGGACCAGCGTGCCGGCCTGGCCCCAGTCGTCGTCGTCGGGGCGCAGCGTGTAGGCCGAGCGGACCATCTCGCCGTCGGCCTCCCAGTGCACCTCGGCGGCGCGGCTCGGGTCGGCCTGCGGGCCGCCCTTGGAGTTGGGCGCGTAGAACGGCTCGGTGGCGTTCTGCACCCGCATCACGCCGTCCTTGGCGTAGTTGTGCACCTCGGTCTTGGGCGCGTTGACCGGGATCTGCTTGTAGTTCACCCCGATCCGGGCGCGGTGCGCGTCGGCGTAGGAGAACCCGCGGGCCAGCAGCATCTTGTCCGGGGACAGCCCGGTGCCGGGCACCTGGTTGCTGGGCGCGAACGCGGCCTGCTCGATCTCGCTGTGGTGATCGGTGACGTTCCGATCCAGCGTCAGCTTCCCGACCTCCTGCAGCGGGTAGTCGGCGTGCGGCCACACCTTGGTCAGGTCGAAGGGGTTGAACCGGTAGGTCTTGGCCTCCTCGAACGGCATGATCTGCACCTTCAGCGTCCAGCTCGGGTGGTCCCCGCGCTCGATCGCGCTGTACAGATCGCGCTGGTGGTAGTCGCCGTCCTTGCCGGCCAGCTCGTCGGCCTCGGCCTGGGGCAGGAAGTCGACCCCCTGGTCGCTGATGAAGTGGTACTTCACCCAGGAGATCTCGCCGGCGGCGTTGATCCAGCTGTAGGTGTGGCTGCTGTAGCCGTTCATGTGCCGCCAGGTCCTCGGGATGCCCCGGTCACCCATCAGCCAGGTCACCATGTGCGCGCTCTCCGGGGAGAGCGTCCAGAAGTCCCACTGCATGTCGTGGTCGCGCAGGTTGGTGGCCAGCCGGCGCTTCTGCGAGCGGATGAAGTGCTGGAACTTCAGCCCGTCGCGGATGAAGAAGACCGGGGTGTTGTTGCCGACGATGTCGAGGTTGCCCTCGGGCGTGTAGAACCGCAGCGCGAACCCGCGGGGGTCGCGCCAGGTGTCGGGTGAGCCCCGCTCCCCGGCGACGGTCGAGAACCGGATCAGGTTCTCGACCTTGCTGCCGGGCTGGAACACCGCGGCCCTGGTGTACGCGCTGACGTCGCCCGTCACCTCGAAATGACCGAACGCGCCGCCGCCCTTGGCGTGCGGCTGGCGCTCCGGGACGCGCTCCCGGTTGAAGTTGGCCATCTGCTCGATCAGGTAGAAGTCGTTGAGCACGACGGGGCCGTCGGGCCCGACGGTCAGCGAATGGTCGTCGCTGGCGACCGGAATACCGGCGTCGGTCGTGGTCGGAGTGGGCTTCGATTGCGTCACTGCTGTGTCTCCTCGAATTGCGGTGGAACCGAGGTTCCGGTTGAGCGCGACGTGAACGGATGGAACTCGTTCAACTCGCGCGTTTCTGACGGCCTCGACGCTGTCGACGCCGAGTTCGGGGCGGTGCTTGCCGGTTGGTGAGAGCCGGCGGGATGTGTCATCCGCGGCGTGTGGCCGGGACGGGGGCCCGGGTGCCTGCCGGACGGGCGTGGCCGGTCGGGTGCGGGTGGACGGGACGTCGGATCAGAGGCCCGCGGCCCGGGCTACTTGTCGGTGGGGTTGAGGGCGCGGAAGGCGAGGCCGGCAACTGCGCCGGCGACGAGTTCGGCCACCAGGTAGAGCCCGAACGTGGACCAGGTGAACAGGCCCATTGCGCTGCCGCCGAGGGCGACCGCCGGGTTGAACGCGCCCCCGGAGATCCCGCCGACGGCGATGGCGCCTGTCAGGACGGTGAAACCGATCGCCAGCCCGTAGAAGGAGTTGTCCGGGTGGTCCTTGCTGGTGGCGACGTTGAGCACGACGTAGGCCAGGGCGAAGGTGAACAGCAGCTCCACCACGATGGCGGCCGTCAGGGCGTGACCGGACAGGGACAGGGTCTTGGCCGCCGCCGGGGTGACGGTCGCGCGGACGACGGCCGCGGCGAGCAGGCCGGCCACGAACTGCGCGACCCAGTACCCGACCGCTTCACCGGGCCCGATCCGGCCCCGCACCAACACCGCCATGGTCACGGCGGGGTTGAAGTGGCCGCCGGAGATGTGCCCACCCGCATAGATCATGACCATCAGGGCCGAGCCGATGGCCAGCGGGGCGAGTGAGCTGCCGCTGTACACGGTGGCGCCGACCGTGAAGACGAGGAAGAACGTCCCGATCAGCTCGACCGCTAGCTTCCGACCTGTTTCCCGGGCGACGGCGACGTTCGTGCTTTCGGGAGGTGTGTAGGTATCCATGACAGTGAGAGTTGCTTTCCCGCGCGAACATGTCGTTGCCGCCAACGCCCGTCTACATTCCCGGTCGGCTGGAACTCGTGCCTACCTGCCAGCTGCAAATGCGCCGGTCCGGCAACCGGAACTGCTCGGTGGGCGACCCGTCATCGCGACGACGGTCAGGACGACTTCGGACGGCCGGCCGGCCCTGCCGGAGGACGATGTGCATGAAGCCTCCCGACAGCACAACAGGTAGGACAGCGGGCCGCCGGCGACAGCACAGACGCCCGGTCCGCTGGCGCGGATCGGGCTGGGGCCGCGGCTATGACAGATCGAGGATGCTGTACACCGGGCGGAGCCGGCGGCGGACACGGCGCGGCTGACGGAAGGCAAGGGTTGCGTCGTCGAAGTGCGGCGATCGCGGGGACCGCCGGCAGGAGCGACCACCGGCTGCCGGCAGCACGTCTGCAAGCCGTCCGACGCGGGCGTGCCTCGATCACACCGCCCCGGGCCGGACCGGAGCGCGGACATCTGGAATCAGCCGGCCGCGCCGCCGAGCGCCGCGCTGATCGCCGCGATGATCGCCCCCCCGAGAGTGATGGAGAGGAACGACCGGACGAAGCCGGTGTTGAAGAAGCGCCAGCGAATCCACGCCAGGGCCACGAGCTCGAGGGTGACCACGACGATCGCGACGATCAGCGCCGCCCGGAACTGCGGAATCAGGAAGGGCAGCGTGTGCAGGATGCCGCCCAGGAAGGTCCCGGCCCCGATGATCGAGCCGCGGAGGTACGGACTGCCCCGCCCGGTCACGTCGCCCGTGTCCGAGAGCCCCTCGGAGAAGGCCATACTGACCCCGGCGCCGATCGCGGTCGCCAGACCCGCGAAGAAGGCGTATCGGGGCTGGTGGGTGGCGAGTGCGACCGCGAAGATCGGCGCGAGCGTCGACAGGGCGCCGTCCATCAGGCCGGCCATCGCCGGCTGTACCCGCTGGAGCAGGAACGACTGCTCGTCGCGTACGTGCCTGCGGTCGCGAGCATCGGCTGACCCGGATACTCGATCCGAATCCAGATTCGTCATTCGGGCCTCGTTCTTCGAAGTAGCGGGGGGGGACGATGCGTCTGAGAGCGTCGCGGTGATCCCCCTGGCGCACATCACCGCCAGCGCCCGAGACGACCTGGTGCTGACCGGAGCCCCCGGGCTCCCGCTGGCAGGTGTTCACACTGTCCGCAGACGCCATCCGCGACCCGCCCGGGCCGGGCGTCGACGATTCTCTCGATCCGGTCAGCGGGCCTCGAGGAAGGTGAGCACCGCGAGGACACGGCGGTGATCGTCGTCGGTCTCGGGGAGGCTCAGCTTCGACAGGATGCTGCGGACATGCTTCTCGACGGTTCCCTCGGTGATCCACAGCCGGCGTGCGAGGCCGGCATTGGACCGGCCCTCTGCCATCAGCGCCAGCACGTCGCGCTCCCGCGCGCTGAGCACGGCAAGCGGGTCGTTGCGGCGGCGGGCGGTCACCAACTCCTGCACCAGCGCGGGATCCACGACCGAACCCCCCTTCGCGATCCGTTCGAGCGTGTCGACGAACTCCGCCACGTCGTTGACCCGGCTCTTGAGCAGATAGCCGATCCCCCGGCCGCCCGCCAGCAGCTCCATCGCGTGCTCGACGTCGGCGTGGGCCGACAGGACCAGGATGCCGGTCTCGGGGAGTTCCCTGCGGATCTCCCGAGCTGCCTCCAGCCCCTCGGTCGTCTGGGTCGGCGGCATCCGGATGTCGACCACGACAAGCTCGGGCGCCTCCTTGCGGGCGAGCGCAAGGAGCTCCAAACCGTTGCCGACCTGTCCCAGAACGTGGAAGCCCGAGCGCTCGAGCAGGCTGGCCAGGCCCTCTCGGAGCAGGACGTCGTCCTCGGCCAGAATCACACGTACTGCGGCCATGGCCGGAACGCTACCGCTGCTGCCCGGCCACATGGACCCGGTTCATCGTCATGGCCGGGATTATCTGTGAGCGCCCTTGCCGGAGTACGCGCCGATCAACGGGCTGTCGAACGGGCACGTGCGCCGCTGGGGCGGGGTCCGGGTGCACCTCAGCGCTCCAGCGGGAGCGTGGCGGCGATCCGGGTCCCGATGCCCGGCGGGCTGTCGATCTCCAGCCGGCCCCCCAGCGCCGCGACGCGGTCGTTGAGCCCGAGCAGACCGGTCCCGTCGGCGCGGGCGCCGCCGACTCCGTCGTCGCGCACGTACACGCGCAGCACGCTGTCGTCGACCCGCGCGGTGACCTTCGCGCTCTGGGCGCCGGCGTGCTTGGCGACGTTCGTCAACGCCTCGGCGACGACGAAGTAGGCGCTGGCCTCGATCTCGGGAGGGAACCGGTCGCGGGGCACGTCCACGTCGACGGGTACGCGCAGGCGCGACACCAGTGTCCTCACCCCGGCCGCCAGGCCGCCTCGGGCCAGGACGGCGGGAAGGATGCCGTGCGCCAGTTCGCGGAGCTCGGCGTTGGCCTGCTCCGCCTGGTCGATCGCCTCGCCGACGAGCGCCTCGGCCGCCTTGTCGCCCTCCTCGAGCGCATGCTCGACGACCTTGAGCGTGATGATCGCCTGCACGAGGCACTGCTGCACGCCGTCATGCAGATCGCGCACGACGCGTCGGCGGGCGTCGTCGCCGGCCGTGAGCAGGCGGGCCCGCGAGGCGACGACTCGGCCCGCGCCTCGGCGTTCGAGACCGCGGTGGCGACGAGCTCCATGAAGTCCGCGATGTGCGACTCCGTGTTCGGGGGAACGGCGCCTCACGCCTCGTCGACGCCGCGATCGATCCCCACGTCCGTCGGCCGACGACGATCGGACAGCCGATCGAGGCGCGGATGCCCAGCGCCTGAGCCTCGCGTGCGATCGGCCCCGATGCGCCCACGAAGGTGTCCACACGGGCCGGCCGGCCGGTCGCGAGCACCTGGGCGGCGATGCTCTCCCCCTCGAGGGCGAAGCGCCTGCCTACAGCCAGCCGGGCATCACCGACCCGGCTCCAGGCGGCGATCGCGGTGACCGTGCGATCCGGCTCGAAGCGCTCCATGCGAGCGAGGTCGGCGTCGCACTGCAAGCCGACCTCCCGGGTGACGGCCTCGAAGACCTCGGCGGTCGGCACCGCCTTCGCCACCAGCGTCGCCACCCGTCGCAGGGCAGCCTGCTCATCCGCGAGCCGGACCATCTCCGTCCGCGCGTCGATGTTCGAGATCGCCGTCGCGACGAGCTCGGCGAACTCGGTCAACCGGTCTCCCATGTCGTCCGGGAGCGGGCCGCTCCCGGACCAGGCGATCATCACGCCCCATCGGCGGCCTTCGACGACGATCGGAGCGCCTACCACCGACTTCAGATCGTCGCCTCGAGCGAACGCCGCTCTGACCGCGATGTCCGCGTAGTCGTCGATGCGGGCGGCCTGTCCCGTGCGGAGCACTTCGGCAGACACGCTCGTCCCCTCGAGCGCGGCGCGATCGTAGGCGGGAGGGTCGTGTCCGGGCCTGCTCCATTCGGCCACGTGCACGAGCTGCGTCTCGTTCTCGTAGCGGGCGATGCGGATGCCGTGCACGTCGAGCAGGATGCCGGCCTCCGCCGCCACCGCGGCGAAGAGCTCATGCGCGGGTGCGCCCCGGGCGACGAGGGTCGCCACCCGGCGAAGTGCCGCTTGCGCGTCGGCGATCTCTCCGCGTGCACGCTCGGCGGCCTCCGCGCGGCGGGTTGCGTGCGCCGCCAGCTCGCCCAGGAGGACCGCTACGCCCAGGTAGACGACGAGGGCGATCAGGTTGACGAAGTCCGGGAACGCCAGCGGGTGCGTCGGGGGGAGGTAGAACCAGTCGTAGGCGAGCAAGCCCGCCATCCCCATCGGGACCGCGTACGCGATGCTCGCGAATCGGGCGATCGCGATCACCGCGAAGAGGTGGACAACGCCCAGGAACGCGACGACGACCCCTGGTCCGACGTCCTTGAGAGCCACGGCTGCCAGGGCGAAGGTTCCAGCGCCGGTCGCGAACGCCAGGACGATCTCGGCGCCGAGCGGGAGCCGATAGCCACGCTCCCGAGCGGCCACGGCGACAGGTTACTCCCGCAGCGGAATGCCGGCGGCCCTACCGGTTGGTCGGTATCCCGGTTTTCCGGCTGGCCTGGACGACGCGCGGTGCTGCCGTTGTCAGGCTGGTGACGACCCGGCCGAAAAGCCGTTCGAACGTCCTTCGGCCGGTGCAGCCTCATAACTCCTTTCCCGTGGAGGTGAACGCGGTGACTTCGGATCCCCGTGCCTACTCGCTTCGTGGCTCTGCTCGCGTTCTCGAGCCTGCTCGGCGGGTCGTGGACCAGCCCGTGGTGCGGTCCGATCGACGTCGCCGATGAGTCTCGACGGCACCCGGTCGATCACCTCCGCCGCACGTCGGCATCCGGCCGCTCCGAGGCTGGTGGCGTTCTGGCTGTTGGCCGCGGCGTTCTCGGTGACGATGCTGGGGACCACGCTGCCCGCGCCCCTGTATGTGCTCTACCAGCAGAAGCTGGGCTTTCCGCCACTGATGATCACGGTCGTCTTCGCGGTCTACGCCGCGGGGGTGCTGGCGGCGCTGCTGCTGTTCGGCCGCAGCTCGGACCAGTTCGGGCGACGGCGGGTGCTGCTCGCCGGACTGGTGTGCGCGGCGCTGTCGGCGGTGGTGTTCCTGCTCGCGCAGGGGCTGCCGCTGCTGTTCGTCGGCCGGGTGCTCTCGGGCCTGGCGGCGGGGCTGTTCACCGGCACGGCGACGGCGACGCTGGTCGACCTCGCCGGCGAGGGCCGGCACCAGCGCGCCACCCTGGTGGCCGCCGTCGCCAACATGGGCGGGCTCGGCCTGGGGCCGCTGATGGCCGGGTTGCTGGCCCAGTTCGCGCCCCTGCCGCTGCGCCTGCCCTTCCTGGTTGATCTGGGGCTGATACTGCTGGCGGTCCTCGCCGTGTGGGCGCTGCCGGAGACGGTGGAGGTTCCCGCGCATCCCCGCCTGCGGATCAGCCGCCCCGACCTTCCACCGCAGGTCCGGCCCTTGTTCGTCCGCGCGGCGACCGCGGGTTTCGCGGGATTCGTCGTGCTCGGCTTGTTCACCGCGGTGGCTCCGTCCTTCCTGCTCGATGTTCTCCACGAGGGCAGCCATGCCCTCTCGGGTGCGGTGGTGTTCACCCTGTTCGCCGCCTCGGCCCTCGGGCAGGTCGGCCTCGCCCGGCGGCTCGGGCCCTGGGCGCTGGCGGCCGGGTGCGTGGCGTTGGTCATCGGGATGGGGCTGCTGGCCGCAGGTCTGGCCGCGACGTCGCTGGCGCTCGTGATCGCCTCGGCGGTCGTCGCCGGGGTCGGGCAGGGGCTCACCCTCCGCGCGGGCCTCGAGGCCGTGAACAGCCGGGCTCCCGCGGAGCGCCGCGCGGGCGTCGCGTCCAGCTTCTTCATGGTCCTCTACACCGGCATCTCGCTGCCCGTGATCGGCGAAGGCATCGCCGCCGGCCTCGTGGGGCTGCGACCTGCCGGGATCGCCTTCAGCATTGCGGTCGCCGTGGTGGCCGCGATCGCGCTCGCCATGCTGGTTGCCGGCCGCACCGAGGCTGGCGGGCCCCGGAACGCCGGAGAGGACGTGAACGCCGACCCGCACCACGGCATCGGGGACGCGTGGCTCGGCCTCGCGGCCAAGCTCCAGAAGCAGCTCCGCGATCTCGACCCGGACGCCCGCGTCGAGACCACGCTCTGCCCGAGCGGCCTGCTGCAGCTGGAGGTGCGGACGGCCCCCGGCCGGCGCGCGGCGGCCCGGGCCCTCGCCCGCCACTACGAGGAGCGGGCCCGCAGCACCTGCGAACGCTACGGCGGCGACGTCAGCGTCTCCAGGGCCGGTCCCGTGGTCACGATCCGCTGCGGCCGCTGCTCGACCGAGGCGTGAGCCGAGTCCGGCGCCGGTGCCTCGGAGCCCCGGCGTGTCCGGAGACTCGATCTCCTGAGGAGATGGAGCCAGGACACGTCGGTCGCAGCAGTACCCGCCGGAGTCAGGGCTCCGCGCTCGCAGACCGGGATCCCTGCCAGCCGGTAGCGAAGATGGCCGCCGACCGTGACGACATGCACCGGCCCTCGGACCAGCATTGCCCATGAGGGATCGCCCCGCCGTACGAAGCGGCGTCGGGCTGTTGAGGAGGGGGACATGACGCAGGCGGCAGAAGACCCGGGCTCGAAGGCCCCCACCATCACCGGCATCACCCCCCGCTGGCGAGCGGGGCCGAGCTGGGCCCGGATCCTCGTCATCGGCCTGGCGCTGTGGGTGGCGTCGGTGCTGACCATCTTCACGACCGGCAACCCCAACCTGATCCCCACCGTCATCCTGCTCGGCAGCTTCCTGATCCCGGTCACCTTCGTCGTCTACGCCTTCGAGCGCGCCGATCAGGTCGTCACGGCCCAGCGCATCTTCACCGCGTTCGTCTACGGCGGGGTGCTCGGTGTGCTGGGCGCCTCCTTCCTCGAGTCCGCGTTCCTCCGGCAACCGTCCGGTCTGGGCTATGTCGGGGTGGGGCTGATCGAGGAGGGCGTCAAGGTGGCTGCGCTCTGGTTGCTCGCCCGCCGCCTGCCCCGCTACACCATGCGCGACGGGATGGTGCTGGGCGCCGCCGTCGGTTTCGGGTTCGCCGCCTTCGAGAGCGCCGGCTACGCCTTCAACGCACTGTTCACCTCTACGGGCCCCTCGCTGCTCAACCTGGTCGAGACCGAGGTGCTGCGCGGCATCCTGACGCCGGCCGGGCACGGGCTGTGGACGACGATCCTGGGAGGGGCGCTGTTCGCGACCGCCGCACGCCGCGGTCGGCCGCGGCTGACCGGCGCGGTCCTGGGCTGGTACGCGGTGGTGGTGCTGCTGCACGCCCTGTGGGACGCCTCGAGCGGGATCGCGGTGTGGCTGACGCTCCTGCTCACCGGCACCCGCAGGCAGTGGCTGCTGATCCGGCTGGACGACGTCCCGCGGGTGACCGGGGGCCAGGTGCATCTGTTCACGGCCTTGAGCTGGGCCCTGCTGGTGCTGGTCGGGATCGTCGGCCTGCTGGTCCTGCACGGTCGCTGGCACCGGGCCACCGCCGTCTCGCCGACGGACGCAGGCGGACGGTGAGGCGGATCCGACACCGAACCGGGCGCCCCGCCGTCGGCGGCGCTGCGGTGCCGCTGCGCCCGCGCCGTCAGACAGGTCGGCCCGCCGTGGTCGTCATCCGTAGCAGGGAGGAAAACCGTTGATCACGATGGCCGCGGGCCGGTGGAGCACCGTGCACCGAACCTCGAAAGCCCGGCCCGGCCCACCGCCCGACCGGCCACCTGCGCCGGCGCCGGCGCCCCCGCCGAGGTGGCGAAGCTGGTTGCTGATCGTCGGAGTGGTACTCACCGTGGCGCTGTTCCTGGTTCCGAGCCGGACCGCGGGCAACGTCGAACAGCTCGGCTACTCGCAGCTCAAGAGCGACATCGCCGCCGGGCAGGTCACCTCGGTCGCGATCGGCCCGGACGGCAACATCTCGGGCACGCTCACCAACGGCACCGGCTTCACCTCCAGCTACCCGCTGGGCCTGCAGGATCCCCAGTTCGCCCAGCTGCTGGACCAGCACAACGTCCAGGTCACCACCCAGCCGGCGAGGACCTCGATCTCGTCGGTGCTGCTGAACCTGCTCCCCCTGGCCATCGTCGTGGGGCTGTTCCTGTGGGTGGGCCGTGCGTCCCGGCGGCAGCTCTCCGGTCTCGGCGGTATCGGCCGTTCCCGCGGCAAGGTGTTCGATACCGAGCGGCCCGGCACGACGTTCGCGGACGTGGCCGGCTACGAGGGCGCCAAGCGGGAGGTCACCGAGGTGGTCGACTTCCTCAAGCAGCCGGACCGCTACCGGCGGGCGGGTGCGGTCGGCCCCAAGGGGGTGCTGATGGTCGGGCCGCCGGGAACCGGCAAGACGCTGCTGGCCCGGGCGGTCGCAGGGGAGGCGGGTGTGCCGTTCATCTCGGTGACCGGCTCCAGCTTCGTGGAGATGTTCGTCGGTGTCGGCGCCGCGCGGGTCCGTGACCTGTTCGCCGACGCCCGGCGGCGGGCGCCGTCGATCGTCTTCATCGACGAGATCGACGCGATCGGGCAGCGCCGCGGCGGCCAGCTGGTCTCCAACGACGAGCGCGACCAGACCCTCAACCAGATGCTGGCCGAGATGGACGGGTTCGACCCGGCCACCGGGGTGGTGGTGATCGCCGCCACCAACCGGCCCGAGGTGCTGGACCCCGCGCTGCTGCGCCCGGGCCGCTTCGACCGGCAGGTGGTGATCCCGCTGCCCGCCCAGCGGGAACGCAGGGCGATCCTCGCGGTCCACAGTGGGGGTAAGCCGCTGGGCCCGGATGTGGACCTCGGAGTGGTGGCCCGTGGTACGCCGGGGTTCTCCGGCGCCGACCTGGCCAACCTGGTCAACGAGGCCGCGATCTTCGCGGTGCGCGCCGGGCGCCAGGTGATCGAGGCGGTGGACTTCGCCGAGGCGTGGGACCGCCTGCTGCTGGGGCACCGCGACAGCTCGAACGCGCTGCTGCCGGACGAAAAACGCGCAGTGGCCGTGCACGAAGGCGGCCACGCGCTGGTGGCGGCACTGTCGGAGCACGGGGATCCGGTGGCCAAGGTGACCATCCTGCCCGCCGGTCAGGCCCTCGGGGTGACCCAGCAGCTCCCGATCGACGAGCGCCATCTGCAGTCCGCGGGCTACCTCAAGGACTCGCTGGCCATCCGCATGGGCGGGCGGGTCGCCGAGCAGATCGTCCTCGGTGAGACCTCCACCGGCGCCGCCGACGATCTGGCCGGCGCGACCGATCTGGCCACCCGCATGGTGCGTGAGTTCGGTATGAGCCCGACACTCGGCCCGGTCGGCTTCGGCTCGAGGAACCCGACGTACCTGGGCGGTGAGGAGGTCAGGAGCCGTCCGTACGCCGAGGCCACCCAGCGGGTGATCGACGAGGAGGTGGCCACACTGCTGCGCGACGCCGAGCGGCGCGCCACCGCAACTCTCACCGACCATCGCCACGAGCTGGACCGCCTCACCGAGCTGCTGTTGGAACGGGAGACCGTCAACGGGGCCGAGGTGGACGAGATCCTCGGCCGGATCCCCGGCCAACCCTCGCCGGTCGCTGCGGTCGACCACACCACGACGAGGAGTTGAGCAGGGCCGAGGCCCGGCCCCTGGGCGACCCCGCCGACAGGGCGCGCCGACCTGGATGCCTCGGCGCCGAAAGCCCCACGCGGTACCTGCCAGCATGAGTCCGAGGACCCCCGCCACCACCTGGGCGTGACGGCCGCTGGCGGTGATGCGGCCGTCGGGCGTCACGGGCGAAGCTCATTCGGTGAAGCAAGACCGATCACGCTCCTCGTCCGTGGGGGAGCCGGTCGGTGAGGGGTCGGGAGGGCGGCATGAACCAGCGGGAACCTCGGGGTCGGGTGCGGAGCCTGACAGGCCAAGCCCTGGCGCAACGGTTGGCCGCGGAGGACCGGGCGGAGGACGCCGGCCGACTCGACCCCGACGACCGGCTCACCTGCCACGTCCACGGCCGGTGGATCCACCACTGCGTCTCCTCGCCGGTGCATGTCAACCCGGTCACGCGGCATCGCTGGTGTCGCGACTGCGCAGCGGAGCTGACCGTCGCGGTGGACGAACTCGCGCGAACGGTGACCATGCGCTGTCCGCGCTGCAGCCAGGGTGGCAGCGCCGCGACCACTAGACTGTTGGCCGCCTGCCGGGCCAGCCTCAGCCACGCCGGCAGCAGGACGCAGCCCCGCCTCGTGGCCTGACGCGGCCACGTCGTGGAGCAGGAAGAACTTCTGGTCATGGCGGCAGCGCCGCGCCCGCGCCCAGGCCTGGGCCTGGGTCAGCGTGCCGCGTTGATCAGGCCCGTCGTCTCGTTCCTCAGGGAGGCCGTGCAGTGTTCGAGCTCGACCGCGTGTCCGACCCCACCGTCTTCGTGCTCTACGGCGCCACCGGAGATCTCGCTCGCCGGATGGTGCTCCCTGCCTTGTTCCGCCTGGCACAGGCGGGGCTGCTGCCTCACGACTGGCGACTGATCGGCAACGGCCGTGGCGACGTGAGCCACGAGGACTTCCGGGCCCGCGTGCACGACGCGCTGACCGAGTTCGGCCCGCAGCCCCAGGAAGGCCCGTGGGAGGAGTTCTGCTCCCGGCTGCTCTTCGCCGGCGGCGGTTTCTCGGCCGACGACCCGGGGAGCCTTCTCGAAGTCCTCGCCGACGCGGAACGCGAGCTGGGCGGAAGCCCCCAGCGGGTGCACTACTTCGCCGTGCCGCCCGCGGCGTTCGGCACCCTCACCCGGGGACTCGGGCGGCACGGGCTCGCCGCGCGGTCCCGGGTGGTGTTCGAGAAGCCGTTCGGCACGTCCATGGACTCCTTCCATGCACTCGACCGGGCGGTTCATCAGGTTCTCGACGAGTCCCAGGTGTTCCGGATCGACCACTTCCTGGGCAAGGAGGCGGCCCAGGACCTCTACGCCGTGCGCTTCGGCAACGGGCTGTTCAGCGGGGTATGGGACCGCTCCCACGTGGCTGCGGTGCAGGTCGACGTGCCCGAGGTGCTGGACGTGGCGGACCGTGCCGCGTTCTACGACAGCACGGGGGCGGTGCTCGACATGCTCGTCACCCACTTGTTCCAGGTGGCCGCCGAGGTCGCTATGGAACCACCGGCCAGCTTCGGCGCCGACGACCTGGCGGCGGCCCGAGAGGCGGTGATCGGTGCGTTCCGCACACTGGAGCCCGACGACGTGGTACTCGGCCAGTTCGAGGGCTACCGGGACATCGACGGTGTCCCCGACGACTCCCGCACCGAGACGTTCGTGGCGGTCCGGTTGTGGGTCGACACCGAGCGCTGGCGCGGGGTCCCGTTCCTGCTGCGCACCGGTAAGCAGTTGGCGGAGTCGCGCCAGCAGGTGAGCCTGCTGTTCCGCCGGCCCGACCCCGTGGTGCACGAGCTGCCGGCAATGGGCAACGTCCTGACGTTCGACCTCGCCGGTGAGGGAGAACTGGATCTGTCGCTCGTCGTCAAGGTGCCCGGACCTGAGTTGGCTCTCGGCACGGCGCACACCGCGCTGCCGCTGAGGACGGTGCTCGGAGGGCACCCGCTGCCGCCCTACGCTCGGCTGATCCATGACGTGCTGCTCGGTGACCGCACGTTGTTCACCCGCCCGGACGGCTTGGAACACGTCTGGCAGGTGGCCGGTCCGCTGCTCGCCGACAAGCCGGAGCCGGTGAGCTATCCGAAGGGTTCGTGGGGGCCGGCCGAGGCGGATCGGCTCGCCGAGCCCCCCGGCTGGCTGCTCGGCTCCTCAGCCTCCGACGGGCCGGACCGGCACGGGCAAGCCGTCTGAGGCAGGGTCACCACCCGCGGACAGCGCGGGTTCGTTCCGTCGTCGACGACGACCTCGATCGGCGGGCGTGACGCCGTTCCCGGCATCCGAATACCTGCCAGCGGGAACCCGAGGACTCCGGCCAGCACCGGACCGCGAGGGCCGCTGGCGGTGATGCGCGTGGTGTGCATCACCCGCGACGCTGTTCACGTCCCGGCGAGGACATGTGTCCTCGCCCGTGTCCTCGCCCGGGAGCCAGCAGTTCCACGCCGCTGGACCGGCGACCGCGAGTCGGTCCGGCGGGTCGTCGAGGTGGTCGGTGACCGGGTCAGGCCCGGATTCGGCAGGGCCGATCAAGGCAGTTGCAGCTAGTAGGTACGCCCCGGGCCCGGCTGACCGCCAGCGGAGACGGGCGCTGACCTCGACGGTGACGGCAGCCGGCTCGAGCTCGCGCTCGACAACCGGGGTCCGGGTTCGGGGACGTGTCGCCGACAGCCCGACGGCCTGTCCGGACGCTCAGCGCGAGCCCGGCCCACCGTGGCCGGAGGGACGCCGACGCCGGTGCTCCCTCCGCAGGCTCAGTGGCAGTAGCAGAGCCACGGCGGCGGGCAGGATCCACCAGGCCGGCATGGAGCTGCCACTGACGATCTCGGTGAGGGCCAGTGCCGCCACCACCGCAACGGCGATGCGCCAGTCGTCGCCGACGACGAAGTCGTACCAGAACCTGAGGAACGCAGCGATCTTCGCGGTCATGGCCGGGCCTCACCGTGGATGAAGGAGTCAGCAGTCGCCGGGGGCCCTCCGGCCCGTCGCAGGAGGGCGACGAGGCCGAGGGCGAACAGCGCGACGGACGGGATCAGGACGAGCAGTGCGGCATCCGCGCCGGGCCACCGGGCGCCTGCGCCTTCGGCGCCCCAGAACATCCCGAACGCCGTCAGCATGACACCCACGACGAACTTCATGGTGTTCTCCGGCACGCGCGCCAACGGGGCCCGAACCGCGACTCCGGCGACCGTGACGACGAGCACCGCGGCCCCGGCGGCAAGTGCGGCCAACGGGACGTCGCGTTGGTTCGCACCGAAGGTCAGCGCGATGAAGACGACCTCGAGCCCCTCGAGAAGCACGCCCTTGAAGGACAAGGTGAAGGAGTACCAGTCGGCGACCATGCCGCGTCCCCTGCTCGGCGTCGTGCGGGCTTCGTCGACAGCGGTCCGGAAGATCGCGGTCTCGTCGTGCAGTGCTTTGAGCCCGCCGGCCCGGAGGATGGCCTTGCGGAGCCATTGCAGCCCGAAGATGAGCAGCAACCCGCCGATGACCAGACGTAGCGGGGTGAGCGGCACCGCCGTCAGCGCGGGGCCCAGCGCGGCCACGGCCACCGCCAGCACACCGACACCGGCCACCACGCCGATCAGCGCGGACCGCCAGTCCCGGCCGGTGGCCGCGGCCAGCACGATCGTCAGCGCTTCGACCGCCTCCACGATGCAGGCCAGGAAGACTGCGATGAACAATGCACCGCTGCTCATGAAACCTCCGGAGTGATTGGTCCCTCCTGTTCCAGCTTGGCGCGCTGGCGGTGACATGTCGTCGTGGCCAGCGGGCATCGGCCGTGGCTGCTGGCCGGGATGGCGGGCTTCCGGCTAGGGGTCCCCGACGGGCAGGTCGACGAGCCGGAGGCTCTCTCGGAGGTGGCGCCACCGATGCCGTCATCCTGGATCGAGACGCGGAGACGTTGCCGCGAGCGAGCACCCGCAGATCGTCGGTCGCCTCCACCGAGCCCTCGGCAACGCCCCGCGTCGGAAGAGGCGGCACGGCCAGGGCTCATCCGCCGATACCGGTCAGCCGGGGTCCGGGACCCCCACCACCGGCACCGCAGAACGGCCGCTCGCCGTGATGCCGCTGGAGGACCTCACCCGGACGCTCAGGTGATGGCCCTGGAGCACGGCATGGAACCCCGACCGACGGCAAGGCTGCCGGAGTCGGGACCGGATCAACGGCAGCCGCCGCCTCCTCACGGCGGACCCTCGAGGGCGGCAGGCCGGGCCACGTCGACGATCTCCCCGACGGAGGTGGCAGACCCGAGGCGCTGGCACGCGCTCGCCGTCACGCAGGTGGCCGTATTGATGAGCCTGCTCGACGTGAGCATCGTCAACGTGGCGCTGCCCTCGATCGAGCGCGGGCTGGGCGCATCGGCGGCGACGGTGCAGTGGGTGGTGTCCGGCTACGCGCTGACCCTGGGGTTGGTGCTGGTGGCGGCGGGGCGCCTCGGTGACATCGTGGGTCGGCGCCGCATGTTCCTCATCTCCCTCTCCGCATTCGTGGTCACGAGCGCGCTGACCGGCGCGGCGCCGACCACGGGACTGTTGATCGCCGCGCGGCTGCTGCAGGGCGTCGCCGGGGGCATGCTCATCCCGCAGAACTCCGGGCTGATCCAGGACCTGTTCCGCGGCGACGAACGCGGTAGGGCGTTCGGAATCCTCGGCGCGACCGTCGGGCTGTCCACCGCGGCGGGCCCTGTGGTCGGCGGGCTGATCCTGTCCGCGTTCCCCGGTCCCGACGGCTGGCGGTGGGTGTTCTACGTCAACGTGCCGATCGGCCTGGTCGCGCTGCTGCTCGCCGCCCGGCTCGTACCGGCCACGACCCGTGGCAGTCGGCGCGGCGTCCATCTGGACCTGGTCGGGGCGCTGCTGCTCGGAGGTGGCGTGCTCAGCCTCCTGCTACCCCTGGTGAGCGCCGAGGCAGGCGGGCTGGGCCGATGGTGGCCGCTGTTCGTCGTGGCCGGGCTGCTGCTCGTCGCATTCCCCTGGTGGGAGGTCCGCACGGTCGGCAAGGGACGGAAACCGCTGCTGGAGCCGCGGCTGGTCCACACCCCGGGGTACCTGGCGGGGTCGGGGATCGCTCTGGTCTATTTCATCGGCTCCACGGGCATCTGGCTCGTGTTGGCGCTGTTCTTCCAGGACGGAATGGGTTATTCGCCCCTGCGTTCCGGTCTGGCCGTGACGCCGTTCGCGATCGGGGTGGCGATCTCCGCCGCGATCGCCGGTCGTCTCGTGCCCCGGGTCGGGCGCTGGTTGACCGTCTTCGGGCTGGTCGCCACGATCGTCGGGCTGGCCGCCACCGCGCTGGTGCTGCAGAACGTGGGTGGGGACGAAGCAGCGTGGGCGGTTGCAGGGCCGTTGTTCCTGGCCGGGATCGGCGGCGGCATGATCACCTCACCCAACATGACGCTGACCCTGCAGAACGTGCCCGTGTCGATGGCCGGCGCGGCCGGCGGTGCGCTGCAGACCGCCCAGCGGATCGGCTCGGCGATCGGCACCGCCGTCCTCACCACCGTCTTCTACCGGGTCCTCACCGAATCCGGCCGCGGTTACCCGGCAGCAGGATCCGACGCGCTGCTGTGCGCTTGCGGGCTCATGGTGCTGGCGCTGCTGATGGCCGTCACGGAGCTGGCGCGGCGGCGATATCCGAGGAGCGGTCGGACGATCCGGGAACGCATGGCGGGCCGAGATGGCGGTTAGCTGCAATGCCCGCGCCGCCGCCCCGCTCCTAGCCTGAGATCGTGGCTGCCTTGCGCTGCTTGATCATTGACGACAACTCGGGCTTCCTCCAGGCTGCCCGCGCGCTGCTCGAGCGGGAGGGCCTCCGGATCGTCGGCGTCGCCTCGACGGGCGCGGAGGCGCTCCGCTGTGCGGCCGAGCTGCATCCCGACGTGACGCTCGTCGACATCGATCTCGGCGGAGAGAGCGGCTTCGAGCTGGCGCGGCGGCTCGTCGACGACGCCGGCGTCGACCCCGGGCATCTGATCTTGATCTCCGCCCACACCGAGGACGATCTCGCCGACCTGATCGAGACGAGTCCGGCCCTCGGTTTCCTGGCGAAACCGGCTTTGTCCGCCGAGGCGATCGAGAGGCTGATCAGCAGCGTCGCCGGAGGTCCCGACCGTCCGCGGTGAGACGGTCGGGTACTGCTCGGACGCCGATCCGACGGGTCAGGTACCGGACCGGAAGAGCGCCGTCAACGGAGCAGCATCGGCGCTGCGACCGAGTGCCGGGAGGCCGTACATGTCCTCGAGGGTGCGGAGCAGGTCGTAATGGTCCGCGCGCCCGTCGTAGGTCCCCGGCTCGACCATCTGCCCGACGGCGATCGTGCTGATCTGGTTGTCGCTGTCGTCGGGGACGTCGGACTCGTCGAAGGACACGATCAGCAGGCTGTTGTTGGTCCGGGCCCATTGCGCGTAGCCGTCGATGTTCTGGCGGAGCCACGTGTCGCCCTCGCCGATGGAGCAGTCGTGCATGTCGTGGCACAGGTTCGGGATCACGAACGACACGGTGGGCAGCTGGGTGAAGTCGGTGGGCATCGCGGAGAGCGGCTGGTTGGCCGAGGCGGGAACGTCGGAGAAGTTCGTCCACGGGCTGTGCTTGCGGGCGTAGTCCCCTGCTTCGCAGCCGGTGTAGCCGACCTCGGGAAGGTCCTCGGCGTAGCCGGTGAAGGTGAGACCGGCAGTGGTGAGTTCGCTCGCGAGATTCGGCGCGTCGATGGTGTGCGGGCAGTCGTCGTTGTCGATTCCCTGCGTGCCACCGGAGAACAGCGCGATGTAGTTGGGCTGGCTCGGATGGGTCTCCGCGTGCATGTCCGTGAACGCGGACCCGGTCTGCGCCAACGAACGGAGGTAGGGCGCCTCGCGCCTGACGTCCGCCTCGTCCTTGTTCTCCAGCATGACGATCACCACGTGGTCCGGACGGGGAAGGCCGGTGTCCGCCGTAGCCGAGTCTGCGGGAGCGACCGCCGTCACGGGAGTCCCGGAGATCGAACATCCGGACACCGCGGCGGTGAGGCAGGCGGCGGCTGCGGCCAGGCCGATGGTCCGGCGTCGGCTCATCGGGGGCTCCCGGAAGCGTCGTGCGTGGTCCGGAACAGTGGATTCGGCATTCGGACTCCGCTCCGCGTGGGTGTCTGGCTGCGTGCTCCCGGGCAGCTTCCGAGCTGGAGTGTCCGTGCGCTGGGTGATGTGTAGCCGATCGATCCTGTGACGACGCCAAGAACCCTGCCGAGCAGGCCGCACGCGCCTGCCCGCACCGGGGTGGGGCCTCATGGGCGAGGCGTCCCTCCGGTGCTCGAACCCGGACGCCCGCGGTGGGACCGGGGACGGGCGGACATCACCCCCTTCGGGAGCGTGCGCCGGCCGCCTTCGCCGTCACGGGGCCGCACCGTCCCGACCGCCCCTACGGGGACACTGCGCCCGGCCGAAATCGCCCGCCCCGATCCCTTGACCCCGGCCTCCGCCGGTGCTGCTATCGCTGCCTGCGGCTGCTCACCGCAGATGATCAAGGCACTCCAACGACCGCGGCGGCGCTGAGAACACCGGAATCGAGTATGGGGAGATGGCCGTCCTCATGCTGGCGAGGGGCGCGATTGCGATCTCCTTCTCGGTTCCCGGGACGTCCTCCGGTCTTCCGATGGAAGAAAGGGGAAATGGTGCACCGTCTATTCGAACGATCCCTCTTCGTCCTGGCGGCATGTATTCTGCTCGCCGGAGGCCTGACATCGTTGGCCGCCGCTGCGCAAGCGGCGGGGCTGCCGAGGACGACGGAGGTATCTCCGCGTCTGGGATCCACTGCGGACAGCGTCTTCACGCCCGCCGGGCCGGGGCTCGTGCTCGACGGGGGCGAATTGGAGGTGACCGCAGCGTTCGCTGCGTGGATGCGCTCCACCCTCTCCCCGGACAGCACGAGCCGACTCGGGGACGTGGTGGTGCTGACCGCGGAGGCCAACAGTGGCCTGGACTCGGACATCTACAAGGCCGCACCCTTCAATTCGGTGCAGACGATCAGCCTGCCGCCTCCCTCCACGCAGGCCGACCTCGAGCAGACCGCTCCGGTCATCGACAAAGCCGAGGCCGTCTTCTTCGACGGAGGCAATCAGTACAATTACACGCAATGGGCGGGCAGTCCGCTCATGGCAGCGGTCCAACGCGTGTACCAGCGTGGTGGCGTCGTCGGCGGAAGCAGTGCCGGTTTGGCGATCCTCGGGCAGTACGCCTTCGATTCCAGCAACGGCAGCATCGACTCAGCCGAGGCTCTCGCCGATCCCTATTCGTCGAGGGCGACCTTCACCCGGAACATGTTGAAATTCCCGCCGCTCGCCGGCTGGATCACGGACAGCCATTTCGGTGAGCGCGATCGCTTCGGCCGGCTCACGGTGTTCATGGAACGGCAGATAGCGGACGGTGCGGTATCCGGTGCTCATCCACAGGTCTACGGCCTGGGTATCGACGAAACCGCCGCGGTCGTCGTCGACCGCGCAGGTAGGGCCACGTTGCTGCAGTCACCTTCGAAGCCCGGTGCCGCCTACTTCGTGGTCGGAGGACCCGCTGCGCAGGTCAGCGCCGGAAAGCCGTTGGTCTACCCGAATCTCGAAGTCACCCGCCTGGACGCCCCTGGGCAGTACTACGCCATGACGAGGCGCTGCGGTACCGGTCCCAAATACACCATCTCTGTGGACGCGCGCCGGGCAGACCCCTTTGGGGGGTGAACCCCTACTCGGCCCCCGGCGTTGCTGCTTCCTGTCCATGAGCGAACGGCAGCGCTGAGCGCGGCGCTGCAGACTGGCATCTGGGTCTCTGTCGGGACACTGGGCCTGTTCGCTCTGCGGGGCCGCGCTCGCCGCTGTACGCCGGTCCCCGCTCGCACTCATCCAGCCGCTCCCGTCCTTCGTGCCGGTCTCGGCGTAGGCGCCGCGGACCCGCCCTGCGGGCGAGCATCGCCGCTGCCACGGCAGACCCGGACGGGGGCGCCGTGGCGGTCACCGACCGAAACCTCTCACACGGAGGCGCGCGCCGGCGGACGCTCCGCGGGCACCAGCAGGCGTCCGCCGAGCCGGGCCATCTGGCCGGCGGTCAGGTCGGGGAGGTAGGCCCGGCCGATCGCCGTGCCGATCGCGGGCAGCGTCGTGACCGGGGCCCGGCGGATCCGGCGGCCCCACGCCTGCGCGGTCACGGTGTGAGCCCGGTCCGGGCCGCGAGCCACGGCAGGCCGACGTCGAGCCCTGCGCCCCACACCGCCCAGGTATGGCCCCCGGGGAGCAGCCGGTAGACACTCGGGACCTCCGCGGCGACGAGCGCGGCCTGCACCCGTTCGGCCTGGGGCCGGTACTGCTTGTCGGCGGTGCCGGCGACGAGCATGCCCGCGATCCGCGGAGCCGGCCGCGCCGTCAGCTCGTCGAGCGGGTTCACCGCGGCGAACGCGGCCGCATCCCCGCCGAAGGTGGCCTGCACGGTCGCGGCCCGGCTGCCCAGCGTCGGTTCGTCCTGGCCGGAGATGTCGAGGAAGGTCGGGTAGACCTGGGGCGAACGCAGCGATGTCTGCAGCGCGCAGGTGCCGCCGTTGGAGTAGCCGCCCACGGCCCAGGCCCGCGACGACGTGGCCACCTGCAGGTGCGTTCGGATCCAGGCCGGCACGTCCACGTCCAGGTAGGTGCCGACGTTCCCGAGGCGCGAGTCCATGCAGAGCGGGTTCGCCGTCGTCCTTCCGAGGTCGTCCGCGACGACCACGACCGGGGCCAGGCCGCGGTGCGCGGCGGCGAACGCGTCCAGCCGCTCGGCGAGCCGACCGCCGTCGAACCAGTCCCGCGGTGACCCCGGCTGTCCGGACACGAGGACGAGCACGGGGAGCTGTGCGCGCGGGGCCATCAGGTAGGCGGGCGGGAGGTAGATCCAGGCCGGGCGGGCGGCGAAGCCGGAGCGGGTACCGGGCACCGCGGTCTCGGTGACGGAGCCGTGCGCCGGGGCGGGCGTGGCGGGGTTCCAGGTGGCGCTCAAGGGTGTTCCCGACCGCTCCGTGACGAGGGGGACGTCGGCCGGCACCGCGCCGAGCGCGACCTGGTTCGGCAGGGCCACGCCGAAGACGGCCCCAACCGTGGGGAAGGATCCGTAGTACCGGTTGACGGCGGAGACTGCTCCGAGCACGACGGCGAGCGTCGCGGCGGTGAGGGCGGGTACCACCAGTAGCCGTGCCCGTCGGTGCTCCCGGCGAGAGGTGCTCAACCGGGCCGCCAGGAGCACGATCCCGAGGACGCCCACCCCGGTGGCCACGTCCACGACCAGGGGCAGCCGGTCCGGGAAGGGGTGCCACACCCGGTCGACGACCAGCACGAGGGCCGTGGTCAGGGCCACCGCCGCGACCGCGCAGACCGGGACCACCCGGCTCCACCACCACCGGTCGGGGCGCAGGAGCAGCACGACCAGCCCGGTCAGCGCCAGGATGATCAGCACGACCGGTAGCGGCCCGGTCAGCGTCGACCAGCCGAGAACGGACATGTCTCATACCTTCGCAGACCGGGCGCCGTTCGGGAGGAACCGACGGTGAGCACGACCAGGAGTGGATCTCCCGCCTCGTCCGCGCGGCCACGAGGCCGATCACGACGAGGACGAGGACGACGAGCGGGCCCGGCGCCCGGGCCATGAGGGTGCTGAGGATCATGAGAGCACCCCCGGTTCCGCCGGTGCGGCCTGTTCGGGAACCCGGGTCGCCCGGCGTGTCCGGACCGCGGTGAGCGCCGTGAGGCACAGGGCGAGCCAGGCACCGCCGAGCAGCCACCCGGCCAGGACGTCGGTCAGCCAGTGCACACCGAGGTAGAGCCTGCTGACCCCGATCGCGAGGATCACAGCCGCCGCGACGGCGCCCACGCCGAGGCGCGCCGCCGTCGAGCGGATCATCCCGGCCGCCACCACGGCGAGGATCCCGACGACGACGGTCGAGGTCAGCGCGTGCCCCGACGGCAACGCGAAGGTCTGCTCGGTCACCAGCTGGGTCGCGACGGGCGGACGCGGGCGGGCGTTGAGGTTCTTGAACCCGCTCACCAGGACGCCGGTGCCGGCGCCGGCCACGAGGACGACGACCGCGTCCGGGACCCGCCGTCGCCACAGCAGGACGGCGGCGCCGAGTGCGGTGAGGACCGTCATGCCGAGGGTCCCCCCGAGATCGCTGATCTGGATCATGACGGCGTTCGCGGGTGCGGAGCGGTGCCCGACCATGCAGTGCAGGACGGGGACGTCCAGGTCGGCCGGGGGACCGGGGTCCGCGACGGCGTCGACGATCCCGCCGTAGGCGGCGAACAGCCCCGCGCCCACGCCGCTCCCGATCAGTAACCCGAGCGGTGGCCGTCGTCCGGCACTCCACGCGGTCCGGACGACGACGATCGTGGCGATCAGCCAGACGCCCATCGCCCCCACGCCCACCCATTGCTGGACATCCGCGACGGTCATCGGGCGGTGATCGCGAAGAAGTCGCGCTGGTCGGGGACCAGATAGCGGTTGGCCGCCCTGGGCATCATCATGCCGTCGACGCTAGGAACGTGCTGGTACGCGGCGGGCCAACGGAAGGTTAGCGCTCGGGAAACCCCTCCGTGCCGCTCGGAGAGCTGCGTCGCACCGGCCGCACGGGGCCGGGCTGCTGCCGCCGGAGCGCGACGAGCGGCGCGGCGCGCGACACCGGTGGCACCGGCGGCCGCGGACTATGGGCGGAGCGTCGCCGCGGGGTCGGCACCGGGTTCGGGCTCGCGTGCGGCGGCGGGGAGCAGGACGGTGAAGGTCGGCGGTGCCGTGCGCGTGAGGGCGAGCCGTCCGCCCTCGGCCTCGGCGAGACTGCGGGCGAGGGCGAGCCCGATCCCGTGTCCTGCGGCGTGGCGGGCGCGCCGGGTGAAGAGCTCCGTGACGGGGACCGTCACACCGCGGCCCTCGTCGGAGACGTCGACGGCGACGGCCGCGCCGATGTCGCGGACGGCCACGGTGACGGTTCCGGCGCCGTGGCGCACCGCGTTGTCGACGAGCACGGCCAGGACCTGGCGGATCGCCGCGGTCGAGGCGGCGGCGCGAGGTGGGTCGGTGCCGACGATGATCCGGAGGGTCCGGCCGGCGGTGCCGAGGACGGGGCGCCATTGGTGGTCGAGCTCGGCGAGGAGGGCGGGGAGGTCGAGCGCGGCGGGGGCGGTGTCGGTGTCACGGGCCAGAGCCAGGAGGTCCTCGATGGTGCGCTGCAGCCCGTCGGCGGCCCGGACCGCGTCGGCCATGGCCGGCCTCGGGTCGGTGTCCCGGTCCTCGAGGGCGCCCTCGAGGCTGAGCCGGAGTCCGGCGAGCGGGGTGCGCAGCTGATGTGAGGCGTCGGCGGTGAAGGAGCGTTCGCGCGCGACGAGGTCACCGAGCCGTTCGGCGGTGGTGTCGAGATCCGCGCCCACGGAGTCGATCTCCGGGATCCCCACGCGGGGCGCACGAGCGGTGAAATCGCCGTCGCCGAGGCGGCGGGCGGCTCCGGAGAGCTGTTCCAGGGGCCCGGCCAGTCGCCCGGCCTGATGCCTGGCGACGATCCAGACGGTGGCCAGCGCGGTGAGGGCGAGGGCGAGCATCGCTCCCCACACCAGGGCGACCTTCGCGTAGACCTCGCCGGGTGAGCTGTAGACGCGGATGGCGCCGGCGCGGGGGCTGTCGCCGGTGACCGGCACTGCGACGATCCCGTCCTCCCCGGTGTCGTGGGAGTTCTCGGCGAGCGCCTCGGCGACGGAATGGTCCGCGGTCGCGGGTCCGGTGCCGAGGATCCGGACGCCGGCGCGGTCGTAGAGCGCGACCTGGGTCGATCCGGGGAAGGCCGGGAGCTGAGGGTCCTGGCCTCGCGCGAGGTCCACGGCGACCGTCAGCGCGGCGACGTTCGCGACCTGGCCGAGCTCGTTCTGCTCGTTGCCGGCGAGGTAGGACACCACGATCCCGGCCAGCGGCAGCCCGAACAGCCCGATCGCCAGGACGGCTGCGCCGAGGGTGAGCACGATGATGCGTCTACGCACGTCTGGGGTCCCCGAGGGTCGGTCGGATCAGGAGGGGCTGAGGGCGTGGAGCACGGCGAACAGCAGGACGGCGGCGGTGGCGGCGAAGATCGTCACGCGGACCGCCGCCCAGACGTAGAACGCACGGTCCCCCGACGAGGTGGGGGGCTCGGCCTGCTCGGCGACGAGATCGTGGACCAGGTCGTCGAGCTCGCGCCGCGAACGCGCCCGGTAGGTCGCCGAGAGCAGCCGGCCTGCCTCCTCGAGGTCGAGGCGGCCGTCGTGGACGGCGTCGCTGACGTGCGTGGCCGCGCACAGGAGTTCGTCGTCGCTCGGACACCTCGGCCCGGGCGCCTCCCGGGCGCGGCCGTCGCCCTCGTGGTGCCCCGGCGAGAGAGTCATCTTCCGGCCCGTGTTGCGTGTGCCGCGGTGGAAGCCGGGGAACAGGCGGCCTCCGGGATGCTGTGCATGCTCCCACGCTAGGTGGCGGCTGGTTCGCGCTCGGGCCGCGCCGGGTAAGGCGATGGCAAAACTTCGGGCAGCCGGCGGTCCTCGCGCCGGGCCACGGCATCGCCGGTCAGGGGACCGACTCGAGCTCGGCCCGTGGGCCCGGCTCGGCGACGACGGGTCGTGGTGCCAGCGCGGCCACGCCGGCAGCGGTCGGCAACGCCCCCGCGACGCCGATCGCCAGTCGCACGGGTGCCGTTCCGGAGGTGAGCCCGAAGCAGAGGGCCGTCGTGACGGCGTGGAGGACGGCGGCGACGGTGCTGGAGGACCGCCGCCGCCGCGTCGCAGAGAGCGGAGACGAGGGCGAGGGCCACCGCCAGGAAGGTCTGCACCTCTACCACCGGCCTCGTCCGGCGCTCGCAGGCTGTTCACAGGCGTTCTTGCAGTCCGTTTACCTCCGTCTGGCCGGTTCGAAGCCCGAGGGTTCCTAGGGTCGGATCCGGCGACGTCATCCGTGTCGCCGACCGAGGAGAGCCATGACCACCGTCCTTGCCCTCAACCCGCTCAGCGCCACCGATCTGCTGACCTCGTTCGGCACGATCGGGATCCTGGTCGTGCTCTTCGCCGAGACCGGTCTGTTGATCGGGTTCTTCCTGCCCGGGGACTCGCTGTTGTTCACCGGGGGCCTGCTGTGCGCGACGGGTGCGGGGAGCCTGCACCTGAGCCTGCCCTGGGTGCTGCTCGCCGCGGCAGCGGGCGCACTGCTGGGGGCCCAGGTCGGATTCTGGATCGGACGCCGTGCCGGGCAGGCACTGCAGGCCCGGGCGAAGCGACCGAAGGTCGCGGCCGGGATGCAACGCGCGGAGGAGCTGTTCACCCGGTACGGGCCGGCCAAGGCCATCGTCCTGGCGCGATTCATCCCGGTCGTGCGGACGGTGCTCAACCCGGTCGCGGGGGCACTGCACACCCCGGTCCGGACGTTCACCTTCTGGCAGGTCCTCGGCGGGCTGGTCTGGACGGTCGGCCTGGTCCTCGCGGGTTACGCGCTGGGCGCGTTCATCCCGGGTGTCGACCAGTACCTGCTCCCCGTGATCGCGCTGGTCGTGATCATCTCGCTGATCCCGCTCGCCCGGGAGATCCTCCGCGAGCGCCGTCGCCGGCCCGATCCCTCGCGCTGACCCGGCACAAGGAGAACGCCGATGCGGCCCCTTCGAATCCTGCGCGGCGCGGACACCTATCCGCCCGACGTCAACGGCGCGGCCCGGTTCGCCGACGACGGGCGGGGACCGGCGTGGACGCGGCGGCGGCGCGGAGGGATGTCCCGCTGGTGGCGCCGTGTTCTGCAGGCCGGATGTCGCCGAGTTGCAGAGCCTCGTCACGCTCGAGGCCACGGCCACGGGTAAGCCCGGTGGTGGCCGCGGACGCGATGGCGTTGCCGCATCTCGTCCGGCCAGGCCGCCGGGACCACCGAGCCGGAATCTCTGCGGCAGGCCCGTGAGTGCGCCGTCACCCGCAGTACATTGCTGTCTCATCTCGCCTGGGCAATCTTGCCGTTGTGCGCAGTTCCTCCGCGCACGGCGAAGGAGGCCGACGGCGAGACGGCCGGGGAGCAGCCCGACGCGGCCGACGGCCCCGGCGGGCACACCGACCCGTCCGGCGACATCGACCACCAAGGCGGCCCGCAGGAGCCATGATCCTGGCTTGCGAAGTGCGGACCGCCGGCTTGGGGGAGAGGCCGTGGACTCTCGATGACTGCCCTGCTCGACAGGCTGCTGAGCATTCAGGGGCCGCTTCTCTATGCCCTGGTCGCCGCGGTGGTCTTCGTCGAAGACGCCTTGTTCGTCGGTTTCGTCGTTCCGGGGGAGACCGCAGCGGTGCTCGGCGGGGTCGCGGCCGGCCTCGGGCACGCTTCGCTCCCGGTGATGATCCTGGTGGTGGTGGCGGCGGCGATCGTGGGGGACAGCGTCGGCTATGAGGTCGGGCGCCAGTTCGGCGCTCGCCTGCTGGACGGCCGGATGCTGCGCAGCCGGCGGGCGCGGTTGGACGGGGCTCGGGCGTTCCTGGCCCGCCGGGGCGGTGCGGCGGTGTTCCTGGGTCGGTTCGTCGCCTTCTTCCGTGCGGTGATGCCGGCACTGGCCGGGATCGCCGAGATGCACTACGCCCGCTTCCTCGTCTACAACGCGGCCGGGGGCATCGTGTGGGGTGTCGGCGTGGTCCTGCTCGGCTACGGCGCCGGCAACTCCTACGCTGCGATCGAAAGCGCCGTGGGACGCGATGTCGCCATCGTCGTCGCGGTCGTCGCCGTCGTGGCGTTGATCGTGTGGCGGCTTCGCCGTCATCGCATCGAGAAGCGCACCGAGGACGGGCCCGAGGAATGAGCGATCAGACCCGACACGACGGGCCTGTGTCCCTCAGCGTCGGCGGCACAACACCGATTCCGGTTGTTCCTCCATCGTCCTGGTCGCGCGGGCTCAGGGCTGCAGCAGGGTCTTGATGGCGCGGCGCTCGTCCATCGCCCGGTAGCCCTCGGCGGCCTGGTCCAGCGGCAGCTCGAGGTCGAAGACCTTGCCGGGGTCGATGGTGCGGTTGCAGATCAGGTCGATGAGCTCCGGCAGGAAGCGACGCACCGGAGCGGGGCCGCCGTGCAGGTGCACGTGGGAGAAGAACAGCTCCTCGCCGGGCAGCTGGACGCCGTGGGCGACGCCGACGTAGCCGACGTGGCCGCCGGGGCGGGTGGAGCGGATGGCCTGCATCATCGACTCCTGGGTGCCCACGGCCTCGATGACCGAGTGGGCGCCAAGGCCGTCGGTGAGTTCCTTGACCCGTGCTACGCCCTGGTCGCCGCGCTCGGTCACGATGTCGGTGGCGCCGAACTCGCGGGCGAGCTTCTGGCGGGGCTCGTGCCGGCTCATGGCGATGATCCGTTCGGCGCCGAGCTGCCCGGCGGCCAGCACGCCGAGCAGGCCGACCGCGCCGTCACCGACGACGGCGACGGTCTTGCCGGGCCCCACCTCGGCGGCAACCGCGCCGAACCAGCCGGTACCCAGCACGTCGGAGGCTGCCAGCAGGCTGGGGACCAGGTCGTCGGCAGGCATCGAGGGAGTGGCGACCAAGGTGCCGTCGGCCAGCGGGATCCTGGTGTACTCGGCCTGCGCGCCCGTGGCGGCGCCGGGCTGCCGGTGGATGCAGGAGGTCTGGTAGCCGGCCCGGCAGATCTCGCAGGTGTTGTCGGAGGCGAAGAACGAGCCGACCACGAACTGCCCCGGCTTCACGTCACGGACCTCGCTGCCGACCTCCTCGACGATGCCGACGTACTCGTGCCCCATCGGGGACGGCCCGTCGACCGCCTCGATGCCGCGGTAGGGCCACAGGTCCGAGCCGCACACGCAGGTGGCGGCCAGGCGGATGACGGCGTCCGTGGGCTCCTCGATCTTCGGGTCCGGGCGGTCCTCGACGCGGACGTCGCGGGGGGCGTAGAGCACTGCTCCGCGCATGGGGTTCCCTTCTGGCTTCGGTGAGTGGGTCAGTGGATGGGCTGTTCAGGGGCCACCCGTCGGGACACGGCGTCGTCGCGAGCGCAGGCAGCTCGGCATGCGCGTCGAGCTGCGCGAGCTGCTGCCGGCCTTCTGCTCGGCGCCGCGACCGTTCGGGTTCCACGTAGCGGCGGGATCCAAACGAGTGCTGGTGGTCAGCCCGCTTCTCGTGGCGAGTCGGGGGTCCACCGGTCAGTCGGTCTGCAGCGGAAGGTCGACGACGATCGTCGTGCCGTCCCCCGGGCGGCTGCCGACCTCGATCGACCCGCCGAGGGCCAGCACCCGGTCCCGCAGCCCGATCAGACCCGAGCCTCCCGCCGGGTCGGCGCCGCCGACGCCGTCGTCGCGGATCGACAGGTGCAACAGCCCGCCGCGTTCCTCCACCGCGACGTCCGCGTGGGAGGCGTGGGCGTGTTTGGTGGTGTTGGTCAGGGCCTCGGACACGACGTAGTAGGCGGCCACCTCGATCGGCTCCGCGGGGCGGGTGTCGGTCCGGACGGCGACCTCCACCGGGATCGCGGCGCGGCGGGCCAGAGTGCGCACGGCCGGGCCCAGCCCGCCCTCGGACAGGATCGCCGGGTGGATGCCGCGGGCGATCTCGCGCAGCTCCTCGACCGCCTCGGTGAGCTCGTCGACGACCCGGCCGATCCGGGTCTGCAGCTCGACCAGGTCCGCGGGCACCATGGACTGCGCCAGGCGCAGCGCGAGGCCGAGCGCCACCAGTCGCTGCTGGGTGCCGTCGTGCAGGTCCCGCTCGATCCGGCGGCGGGTGCTGTCGGCGGCGGCCACGATCCGCGCCCGCGACGTGGTCAGTGCGGCTTGGGCCTCGGCATTGGCCAGGGCGGTGGCGACCAGCTCGGCGAACCTGGCCAGCCGTGCCTCGGTGTCGGCCGGCAGCGGCTCCGGGCGGCTGGACATCACGCTGATGAACCCCCACAGCCGCCCCTCGACGCTGATCGGCGCGCCGACGATCGAGCGGACGCGCTGCGCGCGGGTGAGGTCGGCGGCCGGGCCGGTGGCCTCGGCGTAGTCGTCGATCCGCGCCGGCCGGCGGGTCCGGAACACCAGCGTGGTCACGTTCCGCCCGCCGAGGCTCCACCGGGTGCCGGTAGGGAAGGGCACGGCGCCGCCGGTGCTGCTCCACGGGGCGAGGGCCGTGGCCGTGCCCTCCGGGTCGTAGCGGTTCAGCAGCGCCTGTTCGACGGAGAGCAATTGTCCGACCTCGGCGGCGACCGCGGCGAACACCTCCTCCGGCGGGGTCGCCCGGGCGACCAGGGTCGCGACCTGGCGCAGGGCGGCCTGTTCGTCGGCGAGGCGGCGCAGTTCGTCGCGGCTGTCCTCGAGTTGGGCGCGGCCCTCGGCGTTGGCGATCGCGGTGCCGACGAGTTCGGTGAAACCGGCAAGGCGCTGTTCGGTGTCGGCCGGGAAGAGACCGCGCCGCCCCAGGATGGCGATCATGCCCCACAGCCGCCCCTCGACGATGATCGGAGCCGCGACCCCCGAGCGGATTCCCATCCGGCGGACGGCGTCACCGGCCGCGCCGAAGCCTTGGCCGTAGTCGTCGCAGCGCGCCGGGCGGCCGGTGCGGAGGACCTCCGCAATGGCCAGCGGCGGCTCGGGCTTCCAGCGGCTCCCCACCGCCAACGCGTCGGGGGGGTCGCCGGCGACGGCGAGGACGGTCGCCCTGCCGTCGGGATCGAGGCGGGCGATAGGCGTGGCGTCGGCCCCGAGGACGCTGCTGACCTCGTGCGCGACGGCCGCGAACACCTCGGCTGGTGGTGTCCCGCGGGCGACCAGCGTGGCGACCTGGCGCAGGGCGGCCTGTTCGTCGGCGAGGCGGCGCAGTTCGTCGCGGCTGTCCTCGAGTTGGGCGCGGCCCTCGGCGTTGGCGATCGCGGTGCCGACGAGTTCGGTGAACCCGGCCAGGCGCTGTTCGGTGTCGACCGGAAGATGCGCGCGCCGGGTGCCGGCGACGATCGCGCCCCAGAGACGCCCCTCGACGGTGATCGGGGTCGCGACCGACGACCGGATTCCGAGCCGGCGGACGGTGGCGTCAACGAACGCGCCGGAGGCGTGGCTGTAGTCGTCGCAGCGGGCCGCGCGGCCGGTGCGCAGGGCGACCGCCAGGGCAAGCGGCGGCTCAGGGGTCCAGCGGCTGCCCACCGCCAGATTGTCGGAGTGATCGCCGACGACGGCGAGGACGGTCATCGCGCCGTCGGGATCGAGGCGGGCGATGGTCGTGGCGTCGGCCCCGAGGACGTGGCCGACCTCGTGCGCGACGGCCGCGAACACCTCGCCCGCCGGTTCCCCGCGGGCGACCAGGGTGGCGACCCTCCGCAGCGCGGCCTGCTCCTCGGCGAGGCGGCGCAGTTCGTCGCGACTGTCCTCGAGCTGGGCGCGACCCTCGGCGTTGGCGATCGCGGTGCCGACGAGCTCGGTGAAACCGGCCATGCGCTCTTCGGCGCCGGCCGGAAGTTCCTCGCGACGGGTCCCGGTGCCGATCGCGCCCCACACGCGCCCCTCGACGATGATCGGAGCCGCGACCCCCGACCGGATCCCCAGCCTGCGGAGGCGGTCGCCGTAGGCGCCGGCGACCTGGCTGAAATCGTCGAGGCGGGCCGGGCGGCCGGTGTGCACGGCGACCGCCAGAGGCAGCGGCGGCTCGATCGTCCAGCGGCTCCCCAGCGGGAACTTGTCAGGAGGGTCGCCGACGCGGGTGAGGACGGTCGCCGCGCCGTCGGGCTCCAGGCGGGCGATGGTCGTGGCATCGGCCCCGAGGACGTGGCCGACCTCCTGTGCGACGGCCGCGAACAATTCAGCCGCCGGTTCCCCGCGGGCGACCAGCGTGGCGACCCGGCGCAGCGCCGCCTGCTCCTCGGCGAGGCGGCGCAGTTCGTCGCGGCTGTGCTCGAGCTGGGCGTGGCCCTCGGCGCTGGCGATCGCGGTGCCGACGAGTTCGGTGAACCCGGCCATGCGTTCTTCGGTGTCGGCCGGGAATCGCTGGCGTCGTGTGCCGACGGCGATCCCGCCCCACAACCGCCCGTCGACGATGATCGGTACCGCGACCCCCGAGCGGAATCCGCGCCGGCGGAAGAAGTCGCCGTAGGCGTCGGTGGCGTGGCTGAAGTCGTCGAGGCGGGCCGGGTGGCCGGTGCGTAGGGCGAGTGCCAGGGCCAGTGGCGGCTGCGGGGTCCAGCGGCTGCCCACCGGGAACTCGGCGGGGTGGGCGCCGACGCGGGCGAGGATGGTCACCGCGCCGTCGGGTTCGAGGCGGGTGATGTTCGTGGCGTCGGCAGCCAGGACGTTGCCGACCTCCTGCGCGACGGCGGCGAACACCTCGTGCGCCGCCACCCCGCGGGCGACCAGCGTGGCGAGGCGGCGCAGCGCGGCCTGTTCCTCGGCGAGCACCCGGCGCAGCGCGGCCTGTTCGTCGGCGAGCAGGCGTAGCTCCTCGCGGCTCGCGGCGTTGGTGGCCGCGAGGGTTTCGGCCTCGTGGGTGCGGCGGGCGGCCAGGCCGACCAGCGAGCTGACCGCGCCGGCGACGAGGACGAACGCGACCAGGGCGACCACGTTGGTGGGGTTGGCGACGTCGACGTCGTAGAGCGGCGGGACGAAGTAGTGATCGAGCAGTACCGTGGCCGCGGCCGCGGCGGCCAGTGCCGGGACCAGCCCGCCGAGCAGTGCCACGATCACGACGGCGAGCAGGTAGAGCAACATCTGCACGGGCAGCTCCACGACGTCGCGGAGCTGGGCCAGACCTGCCGTGAGCAGGGGAAGAACGATCAGCCCGGTCAGCGCCCCGGCCAGCCGGCGCCGCGGGGACAGCCCCGCGCCCACTGCCGGCGGCCGTCCTCGGGTCGCGGCGGGCTCGTGGCTGACGATACGCATGTCGGGTCGCCCTTCCCGTCGGGCGGGTGGCGGAAGCGCCGGTGCCCGGGCCCGTCGGCGACAGGGCCGCCCCGCTGCAACGCCGGCGCCCAGGACGAGTGGGGTGGCGTGCTCGCGCGGGCGAGGTCCAGCAGCGCGGCGGACGAATGTCGTCGCCGACCACAGCATGGTAGGACCGGTCGCGCCGGGCGGTGCCGCTGACCGGAACTGTGCCCGGACCACAACCGCTGCCCGTCGCCGCGGTCGGGCTGGGTGTGGCGCCGGAAGGCGGTGATGTCACGGCACCACCGACCCGAACTCGTGAGCTCGAGAGCCGTCGGCACCGGCAGTCATCCAGCGGTGCACCGCGACGTGCGCCCGCGCAGGCATGGCCGGCCCGGCGTGTCGGGGTCGCCCCGGAATCGCCGGGCAGTACGGAACCGCTCGGACTCCGGCTCCCTCACCCGGGGTCCGAGCGGTCCCGTCAGCTGCCTCGGTTCTCCCCCAACTCCTCGACGATCGGGCTGGGCGGCGGCACGTCCTTCGCCCGCTCGCTGAGCCCGGGATGGGTGTGCAGCCTGCGGCGCTCCGCCTTCAGAGCGGCCTCCAGCTCCGGGTCCTCGTCTCGGATCTCGACCGAGGCCTCCACATCGTGGAAGTTGCGGTAGTCCACCGGTGGGATCGATCGCAGCGCTTTCAGCGTCATCTCATCCGCGCCGTTGCGCACCGCGGTCTCGAGGAGCTGCTCCTTCGTCGCCGGGTAGTCGGCGTCGATCAACGCCTTTTTGAACCGCTCACGGGTGGTGTAGGCCGCCATGTCCTCATGCTGGCCTCACCGGCGCCGCGGGGGCGTGGGCCTGAGCGCGTCAGCCGCGCGGGGTGGCCTCGCACTGGCAGGCCGATTGAGGACATCGCCGAGCGCATCGTGGTCCGGTGGCGACACGTTCATGAGACCGGCTCCTCGCCCCCTGGAGCAGCGGCGCACCCGAACCCCGCTCGGTGCGCATCATCCGGCCTCCCATGGGCACCTCCCTGCGTAAGGGACAGCGAGCCGAGGAGCGGCCATGGACTACCAGGACTTCCTGAAGACGGTGCAGCAGGTGGCGGGCAACCCGGGAGGGCATCAGATCGAGCACGTCGCCTGCTTCACGCTCCAGACGCTGGCTCGGCGGATCTCGAAGGGAGAGGCCGAGGATCTCGCACCGCGCCTGCCCGAGAAGCTGCGCTCGTGCATCGAGTACGCGGGACCGCACGAGAAGTTCGACCTCGATGAGTTCCTGCAGCGACTGCAGCAGCACCTGGGGGTTGATCGGCGCGTCGCCGAGAAGGTGGCGAAGGGGACCTTCGCGGCGCTGTGGCGGGCCGGTACCAAGGAGTTCACCGATATGCGCGCCGAGCTTCCCGGAGGACTTCCAGCCCCTGCTCGACGAGGCGATCGGCGTGACGTCGTAAGCGGTGCCCGAGGCGCTGGCCCCATCGCCTCACCGGCGGCGAGGTGGAGGACCCGATCCCGCTCGCGCCCGCGAACTGCGTCCCGCACTCCGCCGCGGCCTCGCGCACCAGGGGCAAGGCCTCGCGCATGCGCGCTGGCCGCCCCCAACCGGCGCCGGATTCGATACTTGTCCCCAGATCCACCGCGTCGCAGCATCCGCTGCGTTCGCCAGGTAGAGAAGCTCTCGGCCCTGGCCCGAGGAGGGAAGGTCGCGAGAACGTCCCGCCGGCCGGGCACAACGGCAGCTGAGCACAACGCTGCCGGGACTATTGACGTGGCGCCGGTGACGAGCAGGCCGAGGACGAGCACGAGGATCACCGCTGCCAGCAGCAGGACTGCGGCCCGATGGTGCGGCCAGGTCGCCTTGGCCGCGGGGACCCAGGCCGGCTGTTCGTGTGGCCGGGCGGACCGGCGCCGGTGGCGAGCGTTCATCGGGACGGGTCGCGTCGGCCCTCGGGTGCCAGTAGTGCGGCAAGGGCGGCGTGCCACTCGGTGTGTCGGCAGATGTCGGCGGTTTGAGTGCCGGTGAGGGCACCGCAGATGCTGCCCACGTAGCAGGGCGGGTTCCGCCGCTCGTACGCGGGCGTTGCCCGCAGGAGGTCATGAGTGGCGGTGGTGTCGGTCGTGGCGGGCATTCTCCAGAGCGCGGAAAGGACAGAGGAGCGGGATATGCGCCGCCGGCGCGGACCGGGATGGTGTCGAAACTCAGCGGTTGTGTATCGAGGGCACCGTCGGTGCATCAGCAGTCCTTGGGCACGGGGTCGCAAAGCAGTTCATCGAGCGCGTGACGATCGCGGCCTTGATAGACGTCGGGGAGAGCACGAGCAGGCCACCGCCTTGTTCACAGAGTTCCGAGTACTACCCGAGGCGCAAAGCGGAGACGACTTGGCAGGCGACCCGTTCTGAGTGACGAGGGGGCACCCACCACTCAGACCGGGCCACCTTCACGCCACGAGCGCCAAGGAGGGAATCGGCGCATCGTGACATGAGCCCCGAACATGCTCGAGTCGGCGTTCGGGCAATGTGACGGTACCGAGTTGCCTAGATGATGTCACTGACTGCGGCCAATCGTGCGAGGCGCTGATAATCCGATCGCCACCGCTCTCACCGGCAGATCATGCTGGAGGCATCACGGATCGCGGCGGCTCGGGTTGTGACGCCGATCTTGCGGTAGATCGATCGCAGGTGCGCCTCGACGGTGCGTCGGCTGAGGTGGCCCTTGCCCGGCTCGCTCACCACGCAGCTGACCCTTCGGAGCTTCAACCAGGGACACAGCTTCCGCGGCGCGTGGAGATCAGCGTGGTCCAGAAGCGGTCCCGAATGATCTTCGCGGGTGATCTTGTCCTGATCGGCATCGACCGCTGGCCGGGGATCACGGTTGCGGTGTGGCCGCTGGTAGAAAGGCCGAAGGCCGGTACCCCGTCGAACGGTACCGGCCTCCGGCCTTGCGTCGGGACGACAGGATTTGAACCTGCGACCCCTTGACCCCCAGTCAAGTGCGCTACCAAGCTGCGCCACGTCCCGAGCCGCCCCCTGTGGGGCTCGACCAGCTTAGCGCACCGCTGATCGGGCTCCACATCGGCCCGTTCGTGCCGCCCCCCAACTTGTCGGCGAGCGCACTGCCGGCGGCGATCACGGCGTGGCACCGCCGTGAAGGCCGTACCCAGTGTCGCGGGGGAGATCGTCTGCGACCACCGCCCTCGGTCGCCCGACGCGGGGCGACTTTGGTAGGTACCCGCGGGTAACCCGCGTCACACCGAGGGCCAGGGACGCTGGGCCGGGCGCAGCTGCTCGTAGGCCAGGGCGGCGGCCAGCACGCCGGCGTCGTCGAAGCGCCTGCCGACGATCTGCAGGCCGATCGGGAGGCCACCCGCGGTGTAGCCGCAGTTCACCGAGACGGCGGGCTGCCCGGACATGTTGAACGGCAGGCTGGTGGCGATGTGCTCGAAGGGGCGCTGCGGGTCGTCGAAGACGGACGCGTACTCCACCGCGAACGGCGGGATGGGGGCCGTAGGCAGGAGCAGGTGGTCCAGGTCCGCCAGGGCGCGGTTCGCGGCGACCGCCATCGCGTCGATCTGGCTGAAGCCGTGGAAGACCTCGGACCCGGTCATCGTCTCGCCGCTCGCGGCCCAGTCGGTGATCGCGGGCAGGACGGCGCGGCGGCGCTCCTCGGGGAGCTTCGCCAGGTCGGCGAAGGCACGAGCGCGCCAGAAGCGGTCGATCCCGTCGAGCATCTCGCGGGTCGTGAACGGCTCCGCCGGGATGACCACGGCGCCCGCGGCCTCGAACGCGCGGGCGGCGGCCTCGACGGCGGCGCGGATCTCGGGGTCGGTGTCCAACCCCGTCCCCACGGACGGGAGCAGCCCGATCCGCAGGCCGCGGACGTCGCCGGGGGAGTCCGGCCAGTCGATCCGGGCGGCGGGCAGCGCGGTGTGGTCGCGCGGGTCGGGCACCCCGATCACGGACATCAGCAGCGACGCGTCCGCTGCCGTCCGGCACATCGGGCCGATCACTCGGCCGACGTAGGGCGGATCCACGGGCACCCGGCCGAACGTCGGCTTCAGCCCGACGATCCCGTTCCATCCCGCCGGCTGCCGGACCGAGCCGCCGATGTCCGTGCCGAGGTGCAGCGGTCCGTACCCCGCAGCGGCCGCGGCGGCGGCCCCGGAGCTGGAGCCGCCGGGCGTCCGCGAGAGGTCCCAGGGGTTGCGCGTGAGCGGGTGGAAGGACGACTGGCTGGAGCCGAGCATCCCATAGTCCGGCATGGTCGTCTTCGTCACGATCACCGCGCCCGCCTCGCGCAGCCGGGCGGCGGCCGGGGCGTCCGCCGCGGCCGGCTGCAGGACGGTGGCGGCGGTCCCGAGCGGGGAGGGCGTGCCGCGGGTGGCGATGTTCTCCTTGATCGTCACGGGCACACCGTCGAGGGCGCCGATCGGTGCCCCGTCCGCCCAGCGCTTCTCGGACTCCCGTGCGGCGGTCCGGGCACCCTCGGGGTCGGGGGCGTAGGTCGCGTGCAGCCTCGGCTCGTCGGCGGCCATCCGCTCGAGGACGGAGTCGAGCACCTCGGTGGGGGACAGCGTGCGGGTGCGGTAGCCGTCGAGCAGCTCGCGGGCGGTGAGATCGGCGGGTACGGGCACGGGTTCCTCCTGCTCAGCGGGCCGCGACGGGTTCGGGCTCGGCGAGCTTCGACACGGCCAGACGTTCCGGCGGAGCGTCCCCGGGCCGCGCCAGCGAGACCACGACCGTGATCGCCAGGTTCGCCACCAGCGCGAGCGCCCCGGCGTTGATCCCGTTCCACGGGTCGTTCCCCGTGACCATCAGTACCACCACGAGGAGGATCCCGACCGTCATGCCGGCGACCCCGCCCGCCGGTGACATCCGCCGCCACACCAGTGCGATCACCACGAGGGGGAGCAGCTGCGCGAGACCCTCGTAGGAGATCACCGACAAGCGGACCAGCGCGTTCGGGAAGAGGTAGGTCATGCCGAGCGCCAGACCGCCCGCGACGAGCGTGACGACCTGGGAGAGCTGCCGCGGCCGGCTCGCGGTGCGGTGGTGCAGGCTGAACACCGAACGGCCCCACATGGTGCCGATGACCAGCATGAACACCGCCATCGGCACGAGCGCGGACAGCGCGCCCGCGGCCCCGACGATCCCCAGCAGCCATGCGGGCATCGTCGAGCGGATCATCTCGAACATCGCGAGGTTGGAGTCCTTCAGGCCCGGCACGACGAACGTCGCGGCCAGGCCCAGGAGCACCGGCACGAACAGCAGCACCTGGTAGAGGGGCAGGATGACGGCGTTGCGGCGCAGCGTCTGGGCCGACCGGGCGCCGAGGAAGCCGGCGACCGTCGTCGGCAGGACGCTGTAGACGGCCCCGTTGAGCAGCGCCGTCGAGACGAACCAGGCGAGGCCGTAGGTCGCGGAGTTCGGGCCGGGCAGCGTGAGCCAGGCCGAACGCTCCGCGCCGAGGCGCGCGAACAGCTCGCCGTAGCCGCCGAAGAATCGTAGCGGCACGTAGACGAAGACGACGGCGAGCGTGACCACCACGGTCAGGTCCTTGAGCACGGACACCCACGCGCTCCCGCGCAGCCCGCCGGCCAGGATGAAGACCTCCGACACGACGAACGCGACGAGGTAGGCGACGCCGAGCCCGATCGCCCCGTAGCTCACGCTCGCGACGACCGTGCCCATGCCGGTGATCTGCAGCTGGATGTAGGGGAGCAGGAAGACGGTGGCGGCGACGGTGAGCAGCGCGCCCAGCCAGGGCGCGCCGAACCGGTGGGAGACGATGTCGGTGATGTTGTGCAGCCCGTGGCGGTGCGCGTAGTTCCACAGCAGCGGCCCCACGACGTAGCTCGCCGCCATCCCGATGGTCAGGTAGGCGACGACGTAGAGCGCCGAGAGCCCGTGCGTGTACGACCAGCCCGCCGCGCCGAGGTAGCTGAAGGTCGTGTAGGTCTCGCCGGCCATCAGCACCAGGGTCATGACGAGCCCGAGGCTCCGGCCGCCGATCGACCACTCGGCGAGGTCCTTCCTGTCCCGCCCGCGGCCGGCGCGGACGCCGAGCACGCAGGCGGCGACCATGAACAGCGCCAGGATCCCGACGGAGACGACGGCGTTCACCGCGCGTCCCGCTCCCGCTGCCTGCCCTGCTCCCGCTTTCGAGCGGCCGCCCAGACCGGGTCGCCCTTCGCCGCCAGCCGGACGAACACCGGCGACAGCAGCGTCGCGAGGAGCAGCCAGAACATCAAGAACGGCATCCCGAGCACGACCGGGTCGACGCGGTTCGCCAACGGGAGCAACCCGCAGAACATCACGGGTGGGCCGAGCAACCACCAGAGGGATCGTCTCGACGCAGTTCGTTCACGGGGGGCTGCCATGCGTGCCAGGTTGCGCCTCCGCCGCCCGTGCACGGAAATCGTGCCCGCATCGACAGCCGCTCACGCACAGGCCGACGTGCCGGCGCACAGGTCGGAACCTGGGCGCGGACCCGCGAAGGTGTGCGTGAGCGGTGTCGGTGGGCCTCAGGAGGTGTGGTGAACCTCCTGGAGGCCGTAGACCGGGGTGTCGATGCCCTCGGCGCGGGCCTTGAGCTGCAGGGCGAGGTAGAGCGAGTAGTGGCGGGACTGGTGCAGGTTCCCGCCGTGGAACCACAGGCCCTCCTGCTGGGTGGGCTTCCACATGTTGCGCTGCTCGCCCTCCCACGGGCCCGGGTCCTTGGTGGTGTCCGAGCCGAGACCCCAGACCTTCCCGACCTTGTCCGCCACCTCCTGGCTGATCAGGTCCGCCGCCCAGCCGTTCATCGAGCCGTAGCCGGTGGCGTAGACGACGAGGTCCGCCTCCAGCTCCGTGCCGTCGGTGAGCCTGACCGTGCGCGGGGTCAGCTCGGCGACCTGGCCCTGCACCAGCCGGACGTCCCCGTTCGCGACGAGGTCCGCGGCACCGACGTCGATGTAGTAGCCCGAGCCTCGGCGCAGGTACTTCATGAATAGGCCGGAGTCATCGTCGCCCCAGTCGTGCCGGAAGCCGGCGGCCTCGAGCCGGTCGTAGAACTCCTGGTCCCGTTCCTTGATCGCCGCGTAGACCGGCTGCTGGAACGTGTGCATGATCCGGTACGGCAGCGACGCGAAGATCAGGTCCGCCTTCTGCGTCGTCACCCCCGACGCGACGGCCCGTTCGGAGTAGAGGTCCCCGAGCCCGAGGTCCATCAGCGAGTCCGACTTCACGATGTGCGTCGACGAGCGCTGCACCATCGTGACGTCCGCGCCCACCTCCCACAGTGCCCCGCAGATGTCGAACGCCGAGTTGTTCGACCCGACGACCACGACCTTCCTGCCCTTGTAGGCGTCCGGGCCGGGGTGCGCGGAGCTGTGGTGCTGCTCGCCCTCGAAGACGTCCTGACCGGGCAGCTCGGGCACGTTCGGCTTGCCGGACATGCCGGTGGCCAGCACGAGCTGCTTCGGGGTGAGGACGACCTCCTCGCCGTCGCGGTCCAGGACGACGGTCCATTCCTGGGTGGTCTCGTCGTACGTCGCGGACGTGCAGGTGGTGGAGGGCCAGTAGTTGACCTCCATGACCTTCGTGTAGAACTCGAGCCAGTCCGCGATCTTGTCCTTGGGCGCGAAGACCGGCCAGTTGCGCGGGAAGTCCAGGTACGGCAGGTGGTCGTACCAGACCGGGTCGTGCAGGCACAGCGACTTGTAGCGGCCGCGCCACTGGTCCCCGGGCCGGGCGTACCGGTCGACGACGACGTGCGGCACCCCGAGCTGCTTGAGCCGGGCGCCGAGCGCGATGCCGCCCTGTCCGCCGCCGATCACGACGACGTACGGCTGGCGGGTCCGGCCCATCTCGGTCAGCTCGGCCTCGCGCGCCTCGCTCCACGTCACCCGGCCGCGGTGGACGCCGTGCTCGGCGCCCATCGGGCGGTTGTTGCCCTGCGGCTCCTCGTGCCCCTTGAGCTCGTGGAGCGTGGTGAGGAGGGTCCAGGCGCCCTCGTCGTTGAGCCGCAGGTGCCCGCGGCCCCGCCCGACCGCCGTCTCGAACCCGATCCAGGCGTCGACGACACCGTCCGTCTCGGTGGGCTCCTCGGTGGTGTGGAAGCCCCGCGCGTCCGTCGTGTCCATGGTGGCGCGCAGCAGGTCCGCCACGCCCTCCTGGTTCTCCACGGTCTTGAGGTTCCAGGTGAACGCCACGAGATCGCGCCAGAACGAAGTGGTCGCGAACAGTCCGGCCGCGCGCTCGGCGTCCCGGTCGGCCAGCGCCGCCTCGAAGTCCGCGAGCCACGTGTCGACCCGCTCGCGGGCCGGCGTCGGCCGCTCCTGCCCCGGCGCCGGTTCGAGGGTCTGGGTCATGTGAGGACCTCCCTGTCCGTGATCCCTGCCGTGCTCGGCAGCACAGGGACACCGTCGTCGGTGACGGCGTCCTGGGACAAGACAACGGGGTTCCGGCGCGATCGGGAAGGGTTGCACCACGGTTGCACCCCCGGAAGGTCGTCGGACCGCACTCCGCCCGGTGCGGAGTGGCTACCGGTGACCGGGCGGGGATTCAGCCGCCGCGGACGAGGCCACCGAGGGCCGAGCTCGTGGTGTCCGCGACCGTCTCGACGAGGCCCGAACCGCCGCTCCCGGAGCCCTCCTCGGAGGAGGAAGTGCCCTGCCCCTCCGCCGCCGGGCTGCTCGCGCCGGCGGAGGCAGTTTGCGCCCCGCCGTCCTCCTCGGTCAGCGTCGTGAGCGGCCCCGTGACCGGCTCGACGACGTTCGTGACCGGCTCCGCGATGTCGAGCACCGGTTGGGCGACCTCGACGACCGGCACGGCCTTCTCGACGACCGGTGCGGCCGCGACGACGGGCTCGGCCGCCTCGACGACGGGTGCCGCCGCCTTCGCGACGGGCTCCACCGCCGTGACGAGCGGCGCCGTCGTCTCCACCAGCGGCGTGGCCGCCTCGACGACCGGGGCGGTCGCGGCCACCACCGGGCCGGCGACGTCCAGGGCCGGGGCGGCGACGTCCGCGACCGGCGCGACGACCGCGGCGGCGGGCGTGGCCGCGGCGACCAGAGGTTCCGCCGTCGACGCGACCGCGGTCACGACCGGGGCGGCGAAGGCGCCCACAGCCGGGACGATCGCCTCCGCCGCGGGGACCAGCAGGTCGTCGGCGACAGGCTCGGTCACGGCGCCGAGCGCCTCGCCGGCGGTCTGCGCGACCGGGCCGACGACGCCGGTCCCGACGGTGCCGAGCACCGGCCCCAGCACGGGCGTGACCTCGCCGGGGAGCTGCACGATCGGCGTGACCACGGGGTCCTCGAGGACCGGGGCGAGAACGCCCCCGCCACCGTTCCCGCCCCCGCCGCCGGGCCCCGGATCGGTCACGACGGGTGGCGTCCCGCCGGATCCGCCCGTCCCGGTCCCCGGTCCACCGTTGCCTGTGCCTCCCGGGGCCGGGACGGCCGGCACCGGGACGACCGGGATCGTCACCACCGGAGCCGGGCCACCGGGCGCCGTCCCGCCGGGGGCGACACCGCCCGGAGCGCCGGGAACACCGGCGGCCGGCGTCAGGTCCGGCACGGAGGGCGGCGGTCCGGCCGAGCCCGCGCCGGCGACGGGTGCGGGGGTGAACCTGATCCGCTCGGCCGGCCCGGCAGCCGCGTTCGGGTCGGCCGTGACCAGCACGGACGGGAATGCGACCGTCATCCAGGACGACGGCGCCGCCTGTCCCGCGTCGAGCGTCCCTCCTGCGCCGAGCGACCCCCGGCTGCCATCGGGGAGGCCCTGACCGGGGAAGCTGCCGCCGAGAGCCTGCTCGGCATCGGAGGGCCCGCCGGAGGGATCCGTGAGGATCGCGACGCCGAGCACCGACCCCGCGATCAGCAGCGCCCCGCCCGCGGCGACACTGCGCCGGACGCCCCCCAGCGGCGCGCCCCCGGCGGCCTCCTGCGCCGCCTCGATCTCCGCCCGGTGCGCGGCCCGCGGCCGGAGGGGCCGGTCCACGGCGTGCCGGACGCGACCCTCGCGGCGCAGCAGGGATCCGACCGACACCATCTGCCGGTCCTCCGCGGAGGGTTCGCCCTCGACCGGACCGGCGGAGCTGTGCCGGCCCGGCCGGGGGTCCCCGGCGCCGCGTCGGGTCGGGATGCCGCCCGGGGCCGGGTTGCTGCGCTGGGAGGGGATGCTGCGGGCGAGCGGTCCGGCGACGGTCACGGCGTCGACGGAGCCCGCTCGGGCACGGCGATCGATCGGTTCCACGGTGGAACGCCTCCGGTGTGCGAAGTGGAGCCACAAGACCTACTCCGGTCACCGGACGTTCACCAAGAGTCATTCATCCGTTCACCGGTCGTCACCCTAACAGCGCAACGACCACTGGTCGGACCTGACAGACCACTCGGCGTGCGCCCGCTGGTAGCGAGCCGGTCACTCGATTGGTGGCATGTTCGCCGGGCGGTCACCCGGGTGCGGTTCGCCTCCGCCGGGTAGCGGAACGCCGTTACTGCGCTCGGCGGGCCCGTGCTCGGCGTTTGCCTTCGTGCATCGCCTGCACCCGCGGGACCGGGATGGTGTGCCCCTCCTCGACCAGATCCGCGGGCAGCGACTGCGGCGCCGGCAGCGCGTCCCGCCACGGGTCGGCGTCCCCGAGCAGGCCGACCGCCGTGTGGATCGTGAAGTCCGCGGGTGACACCCGGTCCAGCTCGTCCCAGGAAACCGGGAAGGACACCGGGACGCCCGGGCGGACCCGCGGGCTGTAGACGGCGGCCATGGTCGCGCCGCCCACCCGGGTCGGGTCCAGGAAGACCTTCCCCTCCCGGTCGTCGCGGAGGAATGCGGTGGTGGCGACGTCCGGGCCGAGGCGTTCGGCGCGCGCGGCGAGGGCGCGGGTCGCGGCGGCCCCGTCCTCGATCGCGGTCCCGTCCGCCAGCGGGACGACGACGTGGAGGCCCTTCGCGCCGCTGGTCTTCACCGCGCCGGCGAGCCCGGCGTCGGCGAGCGCCTGCCGGACGAGCGCGGCGGCGCGCACCACGTGCCCGAACGCGGCGCCCTCCGGCGGGTCGAGGTCCAGGACCAGCTGGGTCGCCCGCGGCGGGCCGAGGGGGACGAGCGCCGGGTGGTACTCGACCGCCCGCTGGTTGGCGAACCACAGCAGCGTCGGCAGGTCGTCGCACAGTGCGTAGCGGACCTCCCGCTTCGACGACTCGGCCCAGACCGTCGTCGTGCGGATCCAGTCCGGCGCGGACGCCGGCAGGTTCTTCTGCATGAACGGCTGCTGCCCGGGCCGGACCCGGATCACCGACAGCGGGCGGTCCCGCAGGCCCGGCAGGATCCGGTCCGCGACCGCCTCCAGGTAGTCGACGAGGTCCCGCTTGGTGGCGTCCGCGCCGTCGAAGAGCGGGGAGTCCAGGCTGCTCAGGGGCACCCCGGCGCGGGACTCCGTCGAGGGGCTCATAGCGACGTCCTACCACTGATCACGTCCGGTGGGCCACACGTGCGAAGGCCCCGCGTGTTCTCGGGCGCGGGGGACGGACGCCGAGCCGGCGGGGGAGGACGGCTCGTCGCCACCTGCCGGAGCAGGCCGGTGCCGTAACGTCCGCGCCCGAACGCGTCCGCGTGATCGCTCCCGAGGAGGACACCACCCGTGGCCACCACCCCCGCCTGGTTCCGTGCTGCGCTGGACACCGAGGCGGACGTCGGCGAGGTGTCGGTCTCCGGCGCCCCCGTGCGCTTCCGCGCGTGGGGCCCGTCCGGTGACGGTCTCGTGCTGATCCACGGCGGCGCCGCGCATTCGCGCTGGTGGGACCACGTGGCGCCGCTGCTCGCCGAGCCGGCCGGGCGCCGCGTCGTCGCGCTGGACCTCACCGGGCACGGGGACTCCGGGCGCCGGCCGGACTACACGTTCGACGTCTGGGCCGAGGAGACCCTGGCCGCTGCGGACGCGGCCGGGGCCGGGACGCGGCCGGTGGTCGTGGGGCACAGCATGGGCGGAATGGTCGCCCTCGTCGCCGCACAGCGGTTCGGCGACCGTCTCGCCGGTGCGGTCGCGATCGACACGCCGGTGCGAGACCAGCCGCCCGAGGACGTCGCGGCTCGCGAGCGGCGGGCGTTCGGACCGCTGAAGCGGTACGCCACCCGTGAGGAGGCGGTCGCGCGGTTCCGGGCGGTCCCGGCACAGGAGGTCGCGCTGCCGTACGTGACCGCGCATATCGCCGAGCACTCCGTCCGGCGGCTCGACGACGGCTGGGCCTGGAAGTTCGACCCGGTGGTCTTCAACCGGCGCCCGCTGGAGCCCGGGGACCTGGACGTCCCCGGGTGCCGGGTCGCGCTCTTCCGGGCGGAGCACGGGCTGGTCCCGGCGGACATGGGCGAGATGATCGTGGACAAGCTGGGCCGCGGGGTACCGGTGGTGGAGATCCCGACGGCCGCCCATCACGTGATGATCGACAACCCCATCGCGCTGGTCACGGGACTGCGTACCCTGTTGGGTGACTGGCAGCACTCCCACGCGGCGCGTCCGGATGCGACGGTGTCCCGGTGATGACGCACCCACCGACGCACCCGCCCGCGGAGGCGGTCGCCGATCCCACCCTGCTGGACCTGCTGACCCTCGAACCGCTCGAGCGGGACCTCTTCCGGGCCACCACAGTCTTCGAGGAGCAGTGGGCGCTCTACGGCGGACAGGTGGCGGCGCAGGCCCTTCTGGCCGCCGGCCGGACGGTCGACGAGGACCGGTCGCCGCACTCGCTGCACGGCTACTACCTGCGCGGCGGCGACGCGTCGCGGCCCACGCTCTTCCGCGTCTACCGGGACCGGGACGGCCGGTCGTTCTCCGCCCGCCGGGTGGTCGCGATCCAGAACGGCGAGGTCATCTTCAACATGTCCGCCTCGTTCCACATCGCCGAGGAGGGGCTGGACCGGCAGTTCGCCCCCCGATCGACGCCGGGGACCCGCGCGAGCAGCAGGCCTTCACGCCGCCGCGGCTGTTCTCGATGGAGGGCCGGCTGCCGAAGCAGCCGTTCCCGGGCGTCCAGTGGCCGACGCGGTTCTGGGCCCGGTGCACCCAGGAGCTCCCGCCGGACCCGCTGACCCAGGCCTGCGTGCTGACCTACGTCTCGGACATCCTCACCGGGCTGGCCCCGCTGCACGACGGCACGTGGCGCACGGGATCGAGCCTGGACCACGCCGTCTGGTTCCACCGGCCGATCAGGCTCGACGACTGGGCGCTGGTGGACCTGGTGCCGCACACCGTCTCCGCGGGTCGCGGCTGGTACACCGGCACGGTGCGGGACCGGGGCGGCCAGATCGGCGCGAGCCTCACCCAGGAGACGTTGTTCCGCAAGGAGCGCTGACACGACGAACGGCGGCGGTCCTGTGGGACCGCCGCCGTTCGTCGATTCCTGCCGCGGGTCGCGCCACCCTTCCCCAGGAGCGCGGCCGTTGCGTGGCTACTCGGCCCGGTGGACCGGCCGGGCCTCGGGGGGCAGGACGCCCCAGTCGATGAGCTGGTCGGTCAGCTCACCGGGTGTCATGTCGTAGATGATCGCGAGCGACCGCAGGTCCTCGGCCCTGATGGACAGGACCTTGCCGTTGTAGTCGCCGCGCTGGCTCTGGATGGCGGCCGCGTAGCGGGCCAGCGGGCCCACCTTGTCGGCGGGAAGCTGTTGCAGCCGCTCCAGGTTGATCACGATCTTGGTGGCCGGCTCGGAGCCGGAGGGCACGCGGCCCTCGGGCAGGAGCTCGGCGACCGGCACGCCGTAGAAGTCGGCCAGCTCGGCCAGCTTCTGCACGGTGACTGCCCGGTCGCCGCGCTCGTAGGAGCCGACGACGACCGCCTTCCAGCGGCCCCCCGACTTCTGCTCGACGCCGTGCAGCGACAGCCCCTGCTGCTGCCGGATGGCCCGGAGCTTGCTCCCGAGCGCCTTGGCGTAGTCGCCCATCTGGCGATCTCCTCATTCTTGTCGTCCGGTCGCGGGCCGACCGGACCGTGTCGTGCGAATCGCGGACACCGGCCGCGGGTGCGGCGGACCGGTCCGTGCGAGAGGTGTCGACAAAGGCGGTGCCCCCCGCTGCCGCGGCCACCCTCGTCACCGCCTTTCAATACGGAGAGTAATCCTCCGCCGCAGCAGCGCCGCAGGTCAAGCCGGGCCACCCCGTACGGGGGTCAACACGCCGTACTCCACTCAGAAGGATGAGCCCTTGTCCCTCGACGGCGGTACGGATCACGCGCTACGCCGAGAACCGCGACTATCTGCGGCAACGCTGTGGCGAACGGGGTACGCGTGGGTGTGACGCAGCCTCGGGACGTCGTCCCGACGCCGCACCGTAGGCGTGATCATCGCCTCGACGCCCCGCCGGGCCGCCGCAGACCGACGCACGGACGTTGCCCGATCGTGACGGGCCCGTGATCACACACCGGGGCCGGGCCCGATCGGGCGCCTTGCTAGAGTCGCGGGAGGAAACACGGCAGACACATCCTTTAAGGCCCGTCCTGTGAGGCGGGGAAGGAGCACACCTCGTGGCGACAGCCCGCCGCGGGGACGCCGAGGGCGCGCAGCCTCCCGTCCGGGAACTGCTCAGCGCCGCGGACGTCACCCGCACCATCGCGCGGATCGCGCACCAGATCATCGAGAAGACGGCCTTCGGCCCGTCGAACGCCGAGGACCTCGTCCTGCTCGGCATCCCCACCCGCGGCGCCACCCTGGCTCGTCGGCTCGCCGCGGCGATCACCGAGTTCAGCGGCGCCGCCCCCGCGGTCGGCTCCGTCGACGCGACCCTCTACCGCGACGACCTGCGCCGCCGGCCCGCCCGTGCGCTCGAGGACACCGCGGTGCCCGAGGGCGGGGTGGACGACAAGCTCGTCGTGCTCGTCGACGACGTCCTGATGTCCGGCCGCACCACCCGCGCCGCGCTGGACGCCCTGCGGGACGAGGGCCGCCCGCGGGCGGTCCAGCTCGCCGTCCTGGTCGACCGCGGGCACCGCGAGCTGCCCATCCGGGCGGACTACGTCGGCAAGAACGTCCCCACCGCCCGCGCCGAGGCGATCCACGTCCTGCTCGCCGAGCACGACGGACGCGACGCCGTGGAGATCGCGCGGGCCCCCGGCGAGGAGCGCCCGGCCACCGGGGACATGGAATTCACGGAAGGAGCCGACCCGGCGTGAGGCACCTGCTCTCCGTCGCCGACCTCGATGCGGCCGCGGCCACCGGCCTGCTGGACACCGCGGACCGCCTCAAGCAGGCCCTGCTCGGCCGCGAGGTCCGCAAGCTGCCCACGCTGCGCGGGCGCACGGTCGTCACGTTGTTCTACGAGGACTCCACCCGCACCCGGGTCTCCTTCGAGATCGCCGGCAAGTGGATGAGCGCGGACACGATCAACGTCAGCGCCAAGGGCTCGTCGGTCTCCAAGGGCGAGTCCCTGCGGGACACCTCCCTCACCCTGTCCTCGATGGGTGCGGACTGCGTGATCGTCCGGCACCCGGCTTCCGGTGCGGCGCACCGCATCGCGGGCTGGGCGGACCGGGACGCCGGCACGACGGGGACGTCGACGTCGGTCGTCAACGCGGGCGACGGCACCCACGAGCACCCCACCCAGGCCCTGCTCGACGCCGCGACGCTGCGCGAGCGCCTCGGATCGGTGGCGGGCCGGCGGATCGGGATCGTCGGCGACGTCCTGCACAGCCGGGTCGCCCGCTCGAACGTGCTCCTGCTCGCCACGCTGGGCGCCGAGGTGGTCCTGATCGCGCCGCCCACGCTGCTGCCGGTCGGCGTGCGTGAATGGCCCTGCCGGGTCTCCCACGAGCTCGACGCCGAGCTGTCCGCCCTGGACGCCGTGATGATGCTGCGCGTGCAGGCCGAGCGCATGCACGGCGGCTTCTTCCCCTCCGCCCGCGAGTACGCGGTGGGCTACGGGCTCTCCGAGGCGCGCCAGGCGCTGCTGCCGGAGAACGCCCCCGTGCTGCACCCCGGGCCGATGGTGCGCGGCATGGAGATCGCCCCCGCCGTGGCGGACTCGCCGTCCTCCGCGGTCCTCGCCCAGGTGCGCAACGGCGTGCACGTGCGGATGGCCGTCCTCTACCACCTGCTTGCCGGAGCCCCCGAATGACCCAGACCGCCGACAACCTGTTGATCAGAAATGCCCGGCCGTACGGGGAGGACGCGACGGACCTGCTGGTCTCCGACGGCGTCGTCACCGAGATCGGCACCGGGCTCACCGCCCCCGAGGACACCGAGACCCTCGACGCCGGCGGGCACGTCCTGCTGCCCGGCTTCGTCGACCTGCACGTGCACCTGCGCGAGCCGGGCGGCGAGGAGTCCGAGACCATCGAGACCGGTTCGCACGCTGCCGCGCTGGGTGGTTTCACCGCCGTCTTCGCCATGCCGAACACGGACCCGGTGGCGGACACCGAGGTCGTCGTGGAGCACGTCCGGCGGCGCGGCGAGGAGATCGGCCTCGTCGACGTCCACCCGGTCGGCGCCGTGACCGTCGGGCTGAAGGGCGAGAAGCTCGCCGAGCTCGGCACGATGGCCCGCTCCCGCGCGCGGGTCCGGATGTTCTCCGACGACGGCCGCTGCGTGAACGACCCGCTGATCATGCGGCGGGCGTTGGAGTACGCGTCCTCGCTGGACGTCGTCGTCGCGCAGCACGCCGAGGACCACCGGCTGACCGGTGGCGCCCAGGCGCACGAGGGCGCCGTCGCGTCCCGGCTGGGCCTGACCGGCTGGCCCGCGACCGCCGAGGAGACCGTGGTCGCCCGGGACTGCGCGCTGGCCCGCGAGGCCGGGGCCGCGCTGCACGTCTGCCACGTCTCGTCGGCGCACACGATCGCGGTGCTGCGGGCGGCGAAGGCGGCCGGCGTGCGGGTCAGCGCCGAGGTCACCCCGCACCACCTGCTGCTCACCGACGGCCGGTTGACCAGCTACGACCCGGTCAACAAGGTCAACCCGCCGCTGCGCACGGCCGGGGACACCCAGGCGATGCGCGAGGCGCTGGCCGAGGGCGTGATCGACGTCGTCGCGACGGACCACGCGCCGCACGCGTCGCAGTACAAGGACACCGAGTGGGCCGCGGCCAAGCCGGGAATGCTGGGCCTGCAGACCGCGTTCTCGGTCCTGGTCCACACCATGGTCGAGCCGGGCCTGCTGGACTGGCACGGCGTCGCGCGGGTGCTGTCCGAGCGGCCCGCGGAGATCGGGTCGCTGCCGGACCAGGGCCGGCCGATCGCGGTGGGCGAGCCCGCGACGTTCGCGCTGGTGGACCCGGACGCGCAGTGGACGGTCCGCGGCGCCGCGCTGGCGAGCAAGGCGGCGAACACGCCGTACGAAGGAATGCGACTGCCCGGTGCGGTGGTCGCGACGATTCTCCGTGGCCGGATCACGGCCCGGGACGGAAAGGTTGCCCTGTGACTGGCGACGCTGTGACCAACGAGGCGGTGCTCGTCCTCGAGGACGGGCGGATCTTCCGGGGCGAGGCGTACGGCGCGACCGGGGAGACCCTCGGCGAGGCCGTCTTCACCACCGGCATGACGGGATACCAGGAGACCCTGACCGACCCCTCGTACCACCGCCAGATCGTGGTGCAGACCGCGCCGCAGATCGGCAACACCGGCTGGAACGACGAGGACGACGAGTCCGGCCGGATCCAGGTCGCCGGGTACGCGGTGCGGGACCCCGCCCGTCGCTCCTCCAACTGGCGCGCAACGGGTTCACTCGAGGACGCACTGCGCGACAACGGGGTGGTCGGCGTCGCGGGGATCGACACCCGCGCGCTGGTGCGCCACCTGCGTGAGCGCGGCGCGATGCGCGCCGGGGTGTTCTCCGGGCAGGCCCTGGCCGCGGACGACGTGCTGGTCGAGAAGGTGCGGCAGAGCCCCGGCATGGAGGGCGCGGACCTCTACGGCGCCGTCACCACGAGGCAGCCGTACGTCGTCGAGGCGGTGGGGGACAAGAGGTTCACCGTCGCCGCGCTGGACGTCGGGATCAAGTCCAACACCCCGCGGATGCTCGCGGCCCGCGGCATCGAGGTGCACGTGCTGCCCGCGGACTCCGCGCTGGGCGACGTCCTGGCGGTGCGCCCCGACGGCGTGTTCCTGTCCAACGGCCCCGGGGACCCGGCGACGGCGGACGTCCCGGTCGCGCTGACCCAGGAGATCCTGAACCTGCGGATCCCGCTGTTCGGCATCTGCTTCGGCAACCAGATCCTCGGCCGTGCGCTGGGCCGCGGCACCTACAAGCTCCGCTACGGCCACCGCGGCATCAACGTCCCGGTGATCGAGCACGCCACCGGCAAGGTCGCGATCACCTCGCAGAACCACGGCTTCGCGGTCGAGGGCACGGCGGGGGAGGAGTTCGCGACCCCGTACGGCCGGGCCGTGATCAGCCACACCTGCCCGAACGACGGCTGCGTCGAGGGCCTGGCGGGCCTGGAGTTCCCGGCGTTCAGCGTCCAGTACCACCCCGAGGCCGCCGCGGGCCCGCACGACGCCGCGGACCTCTTCGACCGCTTCGTCGCGCTCATGGCGGACCACCCGGTCACCCACGACCCGGAGCCCGACGGCGGGGGCAGGCACCGCCTGCTCGGCGAGGCGGTGGTCGAGCTGCCCGACACGAACCCGTCGAGCATCCCCGACACCGGCACCGGCACCCGCACCGAGACCACCAGCACCGACAGCACCGGGGAGAACGTCTGATGCCGCGCCGCGAGGACATCCGGCACGTCATGGTGATCGGCTCCGGGCCGATCGTCATCGGCCAGGCCGCCGAGTTCGACTACTCCGGCACGCAGGCCTGCCGCGTGCTGCGGGCCGAGGGCCTGCGCGTCTCGCTGGTGAACTCCAACCCGGCGACGATCATGACCGACCCGGAGTTCGCGGACGCCACCTACGTCGAGCCGGTGACGCCGGAGTACGTCGAGCAGGTCATCGCCGCGGAGCGGCCGGACGCGATCCTGGCCACCCTCGGCGGGCAGACCGCGCTCAACACGGCGGTCGCGCTGCACGAGAACGGGGTGCTCGAGCGCTACGGCGTGGAGCTGATCGGCGCGGACATCGACGCCATCCAGCGCGGCGAGGACCGGCTGAAGTTCAAGGAGATCGTGCTGGGCCTCGGCGGCGACGTGCCGCGCAGCGCGGTGTGCCACTCCATGGAGGAGGTCCGGGCCGCCGCCGGCGAGCTCGGGCTCCCGGTCGTCATCCGGCCGTCGTTCACCATGGGTGGGCTCGGCTCGGGCGTGGCGCACACCCCGGAGGACCTCGAGCGGCTCGCGGGCGCCGGCCTCGCCGCGTCCCCGGTCACCGAGGTGCTCATCGAGGAGTCCGTGCTCGGCTGGAAGGAGTACGAGCTCGAGCTGATGCGGGACCACCACGACAACGTCGTGGTCGTCTGCTCCATCGAGAACCTCGACCCGATGGGCGTGCACACCGGGGACTCGATCACCGTCGCGCCGGCGATGACGCTGACGGACCGCGAGTACCAGAACATGCGGGACGTCGGCATCGCCGTGCTCCGCGCGGTCGGCGTGGAGACCGGCGGCTGCAACATCCAGTTCGCGATCCACCCGGAGACCGGGCGGCTCGTCGTGATCGAGATGAACCCGCGCGTCTCCCGGTCCTCGGCGCTGGCGTCGAAGGCCACCGGCTTCCCGATCGCGAAGATCGCGGCGAAGCTCGCCATCGGCTACACCCTGGACGAGATCCGCAACGACATCACCGGCGAGACCCCGGCGGCCTTCGAGCCGACGCTGGACTACGTCGTCGTCAAGATCCCGCGGTTCGCGTTCGAGAAGTTCCCCGGCGCGGACACCGAGCTGACGACGACGATGAAGAGCGTCGGCGAGGCCATGGCGATGGGCCGCTCGTTCTCCGAGGCCTTCGGCAAGGCGCTGCGCTCCATGGAGACCACCTCCGCGGGCTTCTGGACGACCCCGGACCCGGCCGACGAGCCGGACGTCGCGACCCCGACGGACGGCCGCATCCTGGCTGTCGAGCGGGCGCTGCGCGGCGGGGCGTCGATCGAGGACGTCGCGGCGAAGTCCGGGATCGACCCGTGGTTCCTGGACCAGATCCAGGCGCTGATCGAGCTGCGCGCCGAGATCGAGGCCGCCCCCGTGCTCGACGCGGCGTTGCTGCGCAGGGCGAAGCGGGCGGGCCTGTCGGACCGGCAGCTGGCCGCGATCCGCTCGGAGTTCGCCGGCGAGGACGGCATCCGCGCGCTGCGGCACCGGCTCGGGATCCGGCCGGTCTACAAGACGGTCGACACGTGCGCCGCGGAGTTCGCCGCGAGGACGCCGTACCACTACAGCGCCTATGAGACCGATCCCGCCGCGGAGTCCGAGATCGCCCCGCAGACCGAGAAGCCGAAGGTGCTCATCCTCGGTTCGGGGCCGAACCGCATCGGTCAGGGGATCGAGTTCGACTACTCCTGCGTCCATGCCGTCATGGCGCTGCGCGAGGCCGGCTTCGAGACCGTCATGGTCAACTGCAACCCGGAGACGGTCTCCACCGACTACGACACGGCGGACCGGCTCTACTTCGAGCCGCTGACCTTCGAGGACGTCATCGAGGTCGTGCACGCGGAGCAGCAGTCCGGCACCGTCGCGGGCGTCATCGTGCAGCTCGGCGGGCAGACGCCGCTCGGGCTCGCGCAGCGGCTCACCGCGGCCGGCGTCCCGGTCGTCGGGACGAGCGCGGCGGCGATCGACCTCGCGGAGGACCGCGGGGCGTTCGGCGAGGTGCTGCGCCGGGCCAAGCTGCCGGCCCCCGCGTTCGGCATGGCCACGTCCTTCGACCAGGCCCGGGACATCGCCGCGCGGATCGGCTACCCGGTCCTCGTCCGCCCGTCCTACGTGCTCGGCGGCCGCGGCATGGAGATCGTCTACGACGACGCCACGCTGGCCGGCTACATCGCCCGGGCCACCGCGATCAGCCAGGAGCGCCCGGTGCTCGTCGACCGGTTCCTCGACGACGCCATCGAGATCGACGTCGACGCCCTGTGCGACGGCACCGAGGTCTACATCGGCGGCGTCATGGAGCACATCGAGGAGGCGGGCGTCCACTCCGGTGACTCGTCCTGCACGCTGCCGCCGATCACCCTGGGGCGCAGCGTCCTCGAGGAGGTGCGGCGGTCCACCGAGGCCATCGCGCACGGGGTCGGGGTGCGCGGGCTGCTCAACGTCCAGTACGCCCTGCACGGCGAGACGCTCTACGTGCTCGAGGCGAACCCCCGGGCGTCGCGCACCGTGCCGTTCGTGTCCAAGGCGACGGCGGTGCCGCTGGCCAAGGCCGCGGCCCGGATCATGTTGGGCGCCAGCATCTCCGATCTCCGCGAGGAGGGCATGCTGCCCGCCTCCGGGGACGGCGGGGAGTTCCCGACGGACGCGCCCGTCGCCGTCAAGGAGGCGGTGCTGCCGTTCAACCGGTTCCGTACCGCGAGCGGCCTCGGCGTGGACCCGCTGCTCGGCCCGGAGATGAAGTCCACCGGCGAGGTCATGGGCATCGACGCCTCGTTCGGCCCGGCCTTCGCCAAGTCCCAGGCCGCCGCCTACGGCTCGCTGCCGAAGGAGGGGCGCGTCTTCGTGTCCATGGCGGACCGGGACAAGCGCGCCATGGTCTTCCCCGTGCGCCGGCTCGCGGACCTCGGCTTCGAGGTGCTGGCCACCGCCGGCACCGCGGACGTCCTGCGCCGGCACGGGATCACGACGACGGTGGTGCGCAAGCACAGCGAGAAGGGCGAGGGCCCGACGATCGTGGACCGGATCCTCGCGGGCGACGTCGACGTCATCGTGAACACCCCGTACGGCAACTCCGGCCCGCGCGTGGACGGCTACGAGATCCGCGCCGCCGCGGTGTCCCGCGGTGTCCCGTGCATCACGACGGTGCAGGGCGCGGCCGCGGCCGTGCAGGGCATCGAGGCGATGATCAAGGGCTCGATCGGGGTCCGGTCGCTGCAGGACGCCCACGCGGCGCTGCAGAAGAGCCGGACGGCGCCGGTGGGCGAGAAGAGCCGGACGTCGCCGGTGGGCGAGAAGAGCCGGACGGCCCCGGTGGGCGGGAAGGCCCGGCCGTGAGTTCCTTCGGGGCCCGGCTGGCCACCGCCGTCCGGGAGCTCGGCCCCTCTGCGCGGGGATCGACCCGCACCCCGGGCTGCTGGCCGACTGGGGGCTCACCGACGACGCGGACGGGCTCGCCCGCTTCGCCGACGCCTGCGTCGAGGCGTTCGCCGGGCACGTCGCGATCGTGAAGCCGCAGTCGGCGTTCTTCGAACGGCACGGCTCGCGGGGGATCGCGGTCCTGGAGCGGCTGCTCGCGGACCTGGCCGGAACCCGCACGCTGAGCCTGCTGGACGTCAAGCGCGGGGACATCGGCTCGACGATGGACGGCTACGCGGACGCGTACCTGGGCATCGGCGCGCCGCTCGGCGCGGACGCGGTGACGCTGTCGCCGTACCTCGGCTTCGGCTCCCTGGACCCGGCGCTGCGCCGGGCCCGGGAAGCCGGACGCGGCGTGTTCGTCCTCGCCCGTACCTCGAACCCCGAGGGCGCGGAGGTCCAGCAGGCGACCCTCGCGGAGCGCTCGGTGGCCCAGGCCGTGGTCGACGGTGCGTCGGCCCGCAACGCCGGGGCCGAGCCGCTCGGCGACGTCGGCGTGGTGGTCGGCGCGACGGCGGACCACGGGTTGTCCCTGCAGGCCCTGAACGGCGCCGTGCTGGCCCCGGGGCTCGGCGCCCAGGGTGCCACCGCGGAGGACGTCGCGCGGTGTTTCGCGGGCGTCTCCGGGCTCGTCCTGCCCGCGGCCTCGCGCTCGCTGCTGAAGGCGGGCCCGCAGCCCTCGGCGATCCGGGCGGCCGCGGCCGCGACCCGCGACGACCTGGACCAGGCCTTCTCCGCCGCCCGCTGAGCCCTCCACCGGCGGAAGCTGTCGGGCCGTCCAGCGTCACGCCGGGCCGGCGAACGCCCACCCGGAACGGTGGGGGTGGTGGCACCCTGGCGTCGGGATCGGCCGGCGGCGACGCCGGTCGCCCGCGCCGGGCCCGGCGCGATGAACGGCACGGCCGTGGGGGCGCCTCGGGCCACGGACCGCGGCGCGGCCGCCTACATCCACGAGGAAGACCTGACGCACGCGCGGCTGCGGGCTCTCACGCCTCGCCACGACGCACCTGCGGCATGAGGCCGGCGGCCGGGAAATCCGCCGTGATCTCGGTCGCGTCGCCGGCCCGACCGCGGAGCGTCACCGGCCGTTCACCCGTCGCCGATCGGCCGCGCGCCGGAGACCGGGCCCGCGAGGATTGGGGCGACAGGCCCGGACTCGTCGCCGAACGGGCGGTTCGGTCACGCATTCGCACGGTCGTCCGTGATATCGCCCGGACGGGTGGCGCGTTGAGGGCCCGTGGCATCAAACCCACAGGTGGTACCCCCGTTGGCATGCCCTACCCGGTCGTGGGTACGTTCGCTTCCGACCCCGCGGGCAAGCCCGCGGGACGGCGTTCGCACACGTTGCGCGCGCTGCCGGAACGCAAGAAAAGAAAGACGGAGGAGACCGTGGCCCTTCCCCAGCTGACCGAGGAACAGCGTGCTGCCGCGTTGGAGAAGGCCGCGGCTGCCCGCCGGGCCCGGGCAGAGCTGAAGGACCGGCTCAAGCGTGGTGGTACGACGATCGGCGAGGTGCTGAAGCAGTCGGACACCGACGAGGTCCTGGGCAAGATGAAGGTCTCGGCGCTGCTCGAGGCCATGCCGGGCGTCGGCAAGGTTCGCGCCGCCCAGATCATGGAGCGCCTGGAGATCGCCCCGAGCCGGCGTCTTCGCGGCCTCGGTGAGCGGCAGCGCAAGGCTCTGCTCGCCGACTTCGAGGCGTGACGATGAGCGGCGGCCGGGGGACGACCCCGGCCCCGCGCCATCCCGGCCGTGGCCGGCTGCTCGTGCTGGCCGGCCCGTCCGGGGTGGGCAAGAGCAAGGTGGTCGAGCGGCTCCGCGAGGTGCTGCCCGAGCTTCCACTTCAGCGTCTCGGCCACCACCCGTGCCCCGCGCGCGGGCGAGGTCGAGGGCAGGGACTATCACTTCGTCACCCCGGCGGAGTTCGACGCGCTGATCGGGCGCGGCGAGCTGCTGGAGTGGGCGGAGGTGCACGGCGGCCTGCAGCGGTCCGGCACCCCGCGGGAACCGGTGGAGCACGCCCTGGCCCTCGGGCGGCCGGTGCTCGTGGAGGTGGACCTGCAGGGCGCGCGCGAGGTCAAGCGCGTCATGCCGGAGTCGACCACCGTGTTCCTGGAGCCCCCGTCGTTCGAGGAGCTGGTCCGCCGGCTCACGAACCGGGGCACCGAGTCGGTCGAGCAGCGCGAACGCCGGCTGCGCACGGCCGTCGAGGAGATGGCGGCCCGCGACGAGTTCGACGTGGCGGTGGTCAACGACGAGGTGAACGCCGCCGTCGAGCGGTTGGTAGAGTTGCTGGTGGATCGCAGTGTCGACCGCGGCGTGACCGCCGGCGCGTAGTACGTCCTGGAGTACCTGGTACGCCCTGAAGTCCCTGGTACTCCCTGAAGTACTGGCCGGCCCGGAGCCGCACCGACGAACTGCGGGACCCCGAACCCTGTACTGGAGTACCCATAGTGAGCATGCCGCTGACCGGCGCGGTCGCCGGATCGATTCCCGAGGGCATCACCAACCCGCCCATCGACGACCTGCTGGACAAGGTCAGTTCCAAGTACGCGCTGGTGATCTACGCCGCCAAGCGCGCACGGCAGATCAACGACTACTACTCGCAGCTCGGCGAGGGCCTGCTCGAGTACGTCGGGCCGCTGGTCGAGCCGGGCCCGCGGGAGAAGCCCCTCTCGATCGCCATGCGCGAGATCCAGGCGGGCCTGCTGGAGCACACCGAGGGCGAGCAGTAGTCCCCATGAACGCAGCCGGGCCCAAGGTCCTGCTGGGAGTGGCCGGCGGGATCGCGGCCTACAAGAGCGCGGAGCTGTTGCGCAGGCTCACCGAGACCGGGCATTCGGTCCGGGTCCTGCCGACGGCCTCCGCGCTCAACTTCGTCGGGGCCGCGACCTTCGAGGCGCTGTCCGGGCAGCCGGTGAACGTCGGCGTGTTCAGCGACGTCCCGTCGGTCCAGCACGTGAAGCTCGGCCAGGAGGCGGACCTCGTCGTCGTCGCCCCGGCCACCGCGGACCTCCTGGCCCGCGCGGTCCAGGGCCGGGCGGACGACCTGCTCACCGGCTCGCTGCTCACCGCGCGGTGCCCGGTGCTCTTCGCCCCGGCGATGCACACCGAGATGTGGGAGCACCCCGCCACCCGGGACAACGTGGCGCTGCTGCGCTCCCGCGGCGTCGTCGTGCTCGAACCCGCCTCCGGACGGCTCACCGGCAAGGACACCGGTCCCGGCCGCCTGCCGGACCCCGCGGAGATCGCGGAGTTCGCCCGGCTCCTGCTCGAACGCCCCGACGCGCTGCCCCGGGACCTCGAGGGACGCCGGGTCGTCGTCTCCGCGGGCGGGACCCGGGAGCCGCTGGACCCCGTCCGCTACCTCGGCAACCGGTCGTCGGGCAGGCAGGGGTACGCGCTCGCCCGGGTCGCCGCGCAGCGCGGGGCGCGGGTGACGCTCGTCGCCGGGCACACCGCGGACCTGGCGGACCCCGCCGCCGTGGACGTGGTGAGGGTCGGGTCCGCCCTGGAGATGCGGGACGCCATGCACACCGCCGTCGCGGACGCGGACGCCGTGGTGATGGCGGCCGCCGTGGCGGACTTCCGCCCGGTGTCGCTGGCCGCCCACAAGATCAAGAAGAGCGGGAACGAGCCCGAGCCCGTGCGGCTCACCACGAACCCGGACATCCTCGTCGAGCTCGTCGGGGCGCGGAAACCCGGCCGGCTCGTCGTCGGGTTCGCCGCGGAGACGGGCGACGAGCACACGGACGCCCTGGAGTTCGGCCGGCAGAAGCTCGCCCGCAAGGGCTGCGACCTGCTCGTCGTCAACGCGGTCGGGGAGGGCAGGGCCTTCGAGGTCCCGGACAACGCGGGCTGGCTGCTCGGCGCGGACGGCGGCGAGACGGAGCTGGCGAACGGATCCAAGGCGCTGCTCGCCTCCCGCGTCTGGGACGCCGTCGCCGAGCGGCTCTAGGAAACACGAGGGGGACGTGCCGGGTAGCACGTCCCCCTCGCTTCTTTCCTCACTCCGTGGGACCGGCGCTCGACGGGTCTCGGGGAACCCGGAGCGGTCCGCGCCCCACGGGGCGTCCTGTGTGCGCGCCGTCAGCCCAGCAGACCGCGCGGCTGCGGCTCCTCGGTCGGGGTGCCGTCCTCGGCGGCCGGGGCGTCGGACCCGTCCCCGGCGGTGTTGCTCGGCTTCGCCGTGGTCGTCGCGGGCTCGGCCGTGTCCTCGTTCCCGGCGGTGGCCGGGGCGGGCTTCGTGGTGGTGGACGGCGTGCGCCGGTCCGTGCCGGACGAGGTCGTGCCCTCGTCCGCGTTGGCCTTGACGTACTCCGCGGACGCCCAGCCGTCGAGGTTCTCCAGCTTGACGAACCCGTCCTTGGTCTGGCCCATCTGCACCGTCGTGCCGCGGTCGCAGACCGCCACGATCTCGGAGGTGGCGCTCGGCTCGGAGCGGACGTTCACGTTGTCGGTGCAGGTACCGGCGGTGGCGGCCGAGGCCGTGCCGGACAGCAGGACCATCATCGTGGCCGCGCCGGCCGCGACCATCCCGCCGACCACCGCGGCCGCGCGGCCAGGTCGTTGCAACGTCGTCATGGGGTGCTACCTCCGTGGGGAACGTGGCTCTCTTCGGTCCTCGCGGTGAGCGGGACGTCATGGGGCCCAACGAGTCGTTCCGTGACCGATTCGCAATCTCGGCGAATGTCAGCCGAAACGGTGACGGATAGTGGCGCGTCGCTCCCGTTCGTCACGCAGCGTGAAAACCCGGCCCGGCGCCACCGCGCCAGGGTGCTGAGCGCGCCGGTCGACTAGTCTCACGGGTCAGCGATCACCCGGGACGTCCTCTCGCGCCGAGCGGCCGTGGGGATCCGAGAGCGGACGGAGCACTGCGTGTCGAACGTGGGTCGGCGGTTGTTCACCAGCGAGTCGGTGACCGAGGGTCACCCGGACAAGATGTGCGACGCCATCAGCGACTCCGTGCTGGACGCCCTGCTGGCGCAGGACCCCCGGAGCCGGGTCGCGGTGGAGACCATGGTCACCACCGGTCAGGTCCACGTCGCCGGTGAGGTGACGACGTCCGCGTACGCGGACATCCCCACCCTGGTGCGGGAGAAGATCCTCGAGATCGGCTACGACTCGTCGGCCAAGGGCTTCGACGGCAACTCCTGCGGTGTGAACGTCGCGATCGGGGCGCAGTCCGCGGACATCGCGCAGGGCGTGGACACCGCCTACGAGAGCCGCGTCGAGCTCAGCGAGGACGAGATCGCCCGCCAGGGTGCCGGCGACCAGGGCCTGATGTTCGGCTACGCGAACACGGACACCGACGAGCTGATGCCGCTGCCGATCGCGCTCGCGCACCGGCTCGCCCGCCGGCTCACCGAGGTCCGCAAGACCGGCGTGCTGCCGTACCTGCGCCCGGACGGCAAGACCCAGGTCACCATCGAGTACGACGGGGACAAGGCGGTCCGCCTGGACACCGTCGTGGTGTCGTCGCAGCACGCGGCGGACGTGGACCTGGACGGCATGCTGTCCCCGGACCTGCTCGAGATGGTCGTGAAGCCCGAGGTCGCCGACCTGGGCATCGACACCTCGGACATGCGCCTGCTGGTCAACCCGACCGGCCGCTTCGTCGTCGGCGGCCCGATGGGCGACGCCGGCCTCACCGGCCGCAAGATCATCGTCGACACCTACGGCGGCTTCGCCCGGCACGGCGGGGCGCGTTCTCGGGCAAGGACCCGTCGAAGGTCGACCGCTCCGCCGCCTACGCGATGCGGTGGGTCGCCAAGACCGCGGTCGCGGCGGGCCTGGCCGAGCGCATCGAGGTCCAGGTCGCGTACGCGATCGGCAAGGCGGCCCCGGTCGGCCTGTTCGTCGAGACCTTCGGCACCGAGCACGTGGACCCGGCCAAGATCCAGACCGCGATCACCGAGGTCTTCGACCTGCGCCCGGCCGCGATCATCCGGGACCTGGACCTGCTGCGCCCGATCTACGCGCCGACGGCGGCCTACGGCCACTTCGGCCGCCGGGACATCACGCTGCCGTGGGAGGACACCTCCCGCGCCGCCGACCTGAAGTCCGCCGCCGGCGCCTGACCCCTGCCCTCGATCACCCCGACCACGGGGCCCGGGGGAGTGTCGGTGCGGACTGGTAGGACGAGAGCGTGACGACGTCCAGGTCGGTCCCGAAGGGCCGTGGTGCCCGCGGGGAGTGGCAGGCGGCGCCCGCGCTCTCGGTGGCGCGGGTCGCCGTCGACGTGCCGTTGGCGCACCTGGACCGGCCCTTCGACTATCGCGTCCCCGCCCAGTTGGACGAGCAGGCGGCGCCGGGCGTGCGGGTGCGCGTCCGCTTCGCCGGCCGGCTCGTCGACGGCTATCTCCTCGAGCGCGTGGACGAGACCGCGCACGTCGGGAAGCTGGCCTGGATCGAGAAGGTCGTCTCCGCCGAGCCCGTGCTCACCCCCGAGGTCGTGACGTTGTGCCGGGCGGTCGCGGACCGCTACGCCGGGGTGATGGCGGACGTGCTGCGCCTCGCGATCCCCGGACGGCACGCCCGGGTCGAGGCCGAGGAGCCGAGGCCCCGCGAGATCGCCCCGCCGGAGGTGCCCGCGCACACCGGATGGGAGCGCTACACCCGCGGCGGCGCCTACCTGGAGGCGCTGCGGGCCGGTCGCGCCGCGCACGCCGTCTGGCAGGCCCTGCCGGGGGAGGACTGGCCGGAGCGCCTCGCCGAGGCGGCCGCCGCGACGGTCGCCGCGGGCCGCGGCGCCCTGCTCGTGCTGCCGGACCAGCGCGACGTCGACGCCGTGCACGCGGCCTGTGTGGGGCGGCTCGGGGCGGACGCGGTCGTGGCGCTCAGCGCGGATCTCGGGCCCGCCGAGCGGTACCGGCGCTGGCTGGCGGTCCGCCGTGGCCAGGTCCCCGTGGTCGTCGGGACCCGGTCCGCGTCCTTCGCGCCCGTCGCCGATCTCGGCCTGCTCGCGGTCTGGGACGACGGGGACGACCTCCACTCCGAGCCCCGCTCCCCGTACCCGCAGGTCCGGGACGTGCTGGTGCTCCGGGCGCACGCCGCCGGGGCCGCGCTGCTGATCGGCGGGTACGCGCGGACGGCGGAGGCGCACCTGCTCGTCGAGTCCCGCTGGGCGGCGGCGATCGTGGCCGAACGGGCGACCGTGCGCGAGGCGGCGCCGCGGGTCACGGCGATCGGGGAGACGGACACCCAGCTGGCCCGGGACCCGAACGCCCGCGCCGCCCGCGTGCCCGGCGTCGCGTTCGAGGCGGCCCGGGGTGCGCTGGCCGCGGGCCGGCCGGTGCTGGTGCAGGTGCCGCGGTCCGGCTATCTGCCCTGGCTCTCCTGCGCCACCTGCCGGGACACCGCGCGCTGCCGGCACTGCGCGGGCCCCCTCGGCCTGCCCCGCGGCGGCACCGACCACGACCCGGGCCTGCCGACGTGCCGGTGGTGCGGTCGCGCGGAGACCGCGTTCCGCTGCGGCGCCTGCGGATCCCGCCGGCTGCGGGCCGGGGTCGTCGGGTCCCGGCGCACCGCGGAGGAGCTGGGCCGGGCCTTCCCCGGGACGACGGTGCGGACCTCGGGCGGCGGAGCGCCGGTGCTGGCGTCCGTGCCCGGCAAACCGGAGATCGTCGTCGCCACGCCGGGCGCCGAACCCCCCACGGAGGGTGGCTACGGCGCGGCACTGCTGCTCGACGGCTGGGCGATGCTGTCCCGGCCGGACCTGCGCGTGATGGAGGAGGCCTTCCGCCGCTGGCTGGGCGCCGCCGGCCTCGTCGTGCCGCACAAGGACGGCGGGCGCGTGATCGTCGTCGCGGACTCGGCGATCCCCGTGGTCCAGGCGCTGGTCCGGTGGGACCCGGCCGGGTTCGCCGCGGACGAGCTGGCCTCCCGCACCGAGGTCGGGTTCCCGCCCGCGGTCCGGATGGCGGCGGTCGAGGGCAGCCCCGGGGCGGTCGCGGACGTGTACGAGGCGGTGCTCGCGGACGAGCGGGTGGCGTCCGCCGTCGAGCTGCTGGGGCCGGTGGAGATCGAGCCCACACCGGGGGAGGACGGGAAGGACGTCAAGGAGCGGGCCCTGCTGCGGGTGCCGCGCAGCGGGGGCCGCGCGCTGGCCGCCGCTCTCGCCGCGGCGCAGGCCACCCGGACGTCGCGGAAGGCCCCGGACCCGGTGCGCGTGCGGTTGGACCCCAGCGAGATCGGCTGACCGGAGCCGCGTGGCACAATCGATGGTCGTCCCCGTCCGTACTTCTCCAGGGAGATCCGTGTCCGTCCAGCCCGTCCGGCTCTTCGGAGACCCGGTGCTGCGCAGCCGTGCCACCGAGGTCACCACGTTCGACGCCGAGCTGCGCAAGCTGGTCGCCGACCTCACCGACACCATGCACGCCGAGGGCGGGGCCGGACTCGCGGCCCCGCAGATCGGCGTCGGCCTGCGGGTCTTCACCTTCGACATCGACGGCGCCGCCGGGCACCTGATCAACCCGACGTGGGAGCCGGTGGGCGAGGAGGACCAGCTCGGCCCGGAGGGCTGCCTGTCCATCCCCGGCCTCGGCTGGGACTGCCGGCGCAAGCTGCACGTCGTCGGGCGCGGCTGGGACATGTACGGCGAGCCGGTCACGATCGAGGGCACCGAGCGGGTGGCCCGCTGCATCCAGCACGAGACGGACCACCTGGACGGCGTGCTGTTCGTGGACCGGCTCGACGCGGAGACCCGCAAGCTCGCGATGGCCGAGATCCGGGCCGCGGAGTGGTTCGGCCGGCCCGAGCCGATCGTCAAGGCCAGCCCGCATCCGATGTTCGGGAAGGTCCGGTGAGGCTGCTCTTCGCCGGGACCCCGGCGCCCGCGGTGCCGGCGCTGCAGGCGCTGCTCGACTCGCCCCGGCACGAGGTCGTCGGCGTCCTGACCAGGCCGGACGCCCCGTCCGGACGCGGTCGCAAGCTCACCCGCTCGCCCGTCGGCGCCCTCGCGGACTCCGCCGGCATCCCGGTGTTCACCCCGCGGCGGCCGAAGGAGCCGGAGTTCCTGGACGCGCTGCGGGAGCTGGCACCGGACTGCGCGCCGGTCGTCGCCTACGGGGCCCTCATCCCGCGGGTCGCGCTCGACGTGCCCGCGCACGGCTGGGTCAACCTGCACTTCTCGCTGCTCCCCGCCTGGCGCGGGGCGGCGCCGGTGCAGGCCGCGATCCTGCACGGGGACGACGTCACCGGCGCCACGACGTTCCTGCTGGAGGAGGGCCTCGACACGGGGCCGACCTACGGCGTGGTCACCGAGGCGATCGGCCCCCGGGACACCGCCGGTGCCCTGCTGGACCGGCTCGCGCGCTCCGGCGCGCAGCTGCTCGCGGCGACCATGGACGGCATCGAGGACGGCACCCTGCGCGCCGTACCGCAGCCCGCGGACGGCGTCTCGCACGCCCCCAAGATCACGGTCGACGACGCGCGGCTGGACTGGTCCGCGAACGCCGTCGCCCTGGACCGGCTGGCCCGGGCGGTCACGCCGGAGCCGGGCGCGTGGTGCACGTTCCGCGAGGCGCGGCTCGGGGTCGGGCCGGTCACGCCGGTGCGGACCGAGGAGCTCGACCTCAAGCCCGGCGTCCTGCACGTCGAGAAGAAGCGGGTGCTCGTCGGGACGGCGACCGTGCCCGTCGAGCTCGGCGAGGTGCGACCCGTCGGGAAGCGCGCGATGCCCGCGGCGGACTGGGCCCGCGGGATGCGGATCGAGACGGGTGAGACGCTCGCCTGAGCGTCCCCCTCTGCACGACCTACGAAGGGACACACCGCGTGAGCGCGGACGAACGACCGGACCGGAACCGCCGCGACAGCAGCGGGGGCGGACCCGGAGGTGGGGCCGGCGGCCGTCGGGGCGGCAGCGGCGGCGGCCGTGGCGGCGGGGCCGCCGGTGGCGGCCGTGACCGGCGCGCCGACGGCGGCGCCCCGCGTCGCGGGCGTCCCTCGGGACCGCGCAACTCCGGCCCGCCCGGGCGCCGCCCGAGCCCGGCCGGCCCGCCCAGCGGGGACCCGGCCCGGCAGGCCGCGTTCGACCTGCTCACCGCGGTCCGCGAGCGCGACGCCTACGCCAACCTCGCGTTCCCGGCGATCCTGCGCCAGCACCGGCTCAAGGACCGCGACGCCGGGCTGGCCACCGAGCTCGGCTACGGCACGCTGCGCGCCCAGGGCCTGCTCGACGCCGTCATCGCGGCCTGCGCGGACCGCCCGCTGCACCGCATCGAGGCCCCGCTGATCGACGCGATGCGCCTGGGCGCCTACCAGCTGCTGCGGACCAGGGTTCCGTCGCACGCCGCGGTCGGCACCAGCGTCGACATCGTCCGGGGGACGGCCGGCTCGCGGTCCGCGGGCTTCGTCAACGCCATCCTGCGCAAGGTCTCGGAGAAGGACGAGGCGGCCTGGGTGGCCGAGCTCGCGCCGGACGCGGCCGAGGACCCCGTCGGCCACGCGTCCTTCGTGCATGCCCACCCGAAGTGGATCGGGCAGGCCTTCGCGGATGCGCTCGGCGGCAAGGAGGAGCTCGACGCCGCCCTCGAGGCGGACGACGCGCGCCCGTCGGTGCACCTCGTCGCCCGGCCCGGGGACATCACCGCCGAGGAGCTCGCGCTGGTCACCGGGGGCGAGGAGGCGCCGTACTCGCCGTACGGCGTGCACCTCGGCACCGGCGGCGGGGACATCGGGGAGATCGACGCGATCCGCGAGGGCCTCGCCCTGGTGCAGGACGAGGGCAGCCAGCTTGTCGCGCTCGCCCTGTCCCGCGCCGCGCTCGACGGCGAGGACACCGGCCGCTGGCTGGACCTCTGCGCCGGACCGGGCGGCAAGGCGGCGCTGCTCGGCGGGCTCGTCGCCCTCGACGGCGGCACCCTCGATGCCGTCGAGCCTTCCGAGCACCGCGCCGACCTGGTGCGCAAGACCGTCAAGGGGCTGCCGGTCACGGTGCACACGGCGGACGGCCGGGAGGCCCCGCTGCCGGACGCCGCGTTCGACCGGGTGCTCGTCGACGCCCCGTGCACCGGCCTCGGGGCCCTGCGCCGCCGGCCGGAGGCCCGGTGGCGGCGCAAGCCCGAGGACGTCTCGGCGCTGGCCAAGCTGCAGCGCGAGCTGCTCACCGCCGCGCTGCGGCACGTGCGCGTCGGGGGCGTCGTCGCGTACGTGACGTGCTCGCCGCACCTCTCCGAGACCGTCGGTGTGGTGAACGCGGTGCTGCGGCGCAAGGACCTCGGCGCGAGCGTCGAGCGGCTCGACGCGCGGGAGTACCTGGACGGTGTCCCCGCGCTCGGCGAGGGCCCGGCGGTGCAGCTCTGGCCGCACCGGCACGGCACGGACGCGATGTTCCTGACGCTGATCCGCCGGACCGGCTGAGCCACCGGGTGGGCAACACCACCCCGGACCGGCCCGATCGAGGACCGAGGGGGCCGCACACCCCCTCGGCCGGGCAGTAATCTGCCGGGGTGCGTCCCCTGATAGCCCCGAGCATCCTGTCCGCGGACTTCGCGCGCCTCGCCGAGGAGGCCGCCGTGGTCTCCGAGGGTGACGGCGGCGCGGACTGGCTGCACGTCGACGTGATGGACGCGCACTTCGTGCCGAACCTGACCCTGGGCCTGCCGGTGGTGGAGTCCCTGCTCCGCGCGACGGACACGCCGCTCGACTGCCATTTGATGATCGACGACCCGGACCGCTGGGCCCCCGGCTACGCCGAGGCGGGCGTGCACAACGTCACCGTGCACGTCGAGGCGGCCAGGAACCCGGTCATGCTGGCGAAGGACCTGCGGGCGGCCGGGGCGAAGGCGGGCCTGTCGATCAAGCCGGGCACGCCGCTGGAGCCCTACGTCGAGATCCTGAAGCACTACGACACGCTGCTGGTGATGAGCGTGGAGCCCGGCTTCGGCGGCCAGAAGTTCATGCCGGAGGTGCTGGACAAGGTCCGCACGGCGCGCCGGCTCGTCGACACGGGGCACCTCACGCTGCTCGTCGAGATCGACGGCGGCATCTCCGCGGACACCGTCGAGGCCGCCGCCGAGGCGGGCGTCGACTGCTTCGTGGCGGGGTCGGCCGTCTACGGGGCGGACGACCCGGGGCGGGCCGTCCGGGCGCTGCGCGAGCAGGTCGTGTCGGCGACCCCGCACCGCTGGGCGCCATGACCGCGGGAAGGACCGCCGTGCCGCGGTGGTTGCACAGGAACACGACGGCCGGCGCGCTCGTCCGGCCGTGCGGCTGAGAGGGAAGGAACCAGATGTTCACGGGGATCGTGGAGGAGGTCGGCGAGATCGTCGACGTCCGTACGTCGGGCGACGTCGTCGTCCTGACCGTGCGCGGCCCGCGCGTCTCGACGGACGCGGCGCACGGCGACTCGATCGCGGTGAACGGCTGTTGCCTGACCGTCGTCGACGAGGAGGGCGCGAGCGAGGACCTGTTCCGGCTCGAGCTCGTCCCGGAGACGCTCAAGCGCACCTCGCTCGGGGCGGCGGTGGCCGGGTCGAAGGTCAACCTGGAGCGGGCGCTGCCCGCGGGCGGCCGGCTCGGCGGGCACATCGTGCAGGGCCACGTCGACGGCGTCGGCACGCTGCTGGGCCGCACGCCCGGCGAGCGCAGCGACGAGGTGCGGTTCAGCCTCCCCGCCGAGCTGTCCCGCTACGTCGTGGAGAAGGGCTCGATCTGCGTGGACGGTGTCTCCCTGACCGTCGCGGGGGTGGGCGCCGACTCGTTCACCGTGGCGCTGATCCCGACGACCCTGGCGGACACGACGCTCGGCGGGCGCGGACCGGGCGACCCGGTCAATCTCGAGGTGGACATCGTGGCGAAGTACGTCGAACGACTCACGGCCGGGTACACCGGCGGTGCTGCTGAGGAGGCTCGGTCCTGATGACGGACACGCACACGGGGGCACCCGCGGTCCCCGGACACGCTGCGGCCGCCGGACTCGGCGGGGGCTTCGAGAGCATCGAGCGGGCCCTGCGGGACCTCGCGGAGGGCAAGGCCGTGGTCGTCGTCGACGACGAGGACCGCGAGAACGAGGGCGACCTGATCTTCGCCGCCGAGAAGGCGACGCCGGAGCTGGTCTCGTTCGTCGTGCGCTACACCTCCGGCTACGTCTGCGTCGCGATCACCGACAGCGAGTGCGACCGCCTCGACCTGCCGCCGATGCACCACACCAACGCCGACAACTACCGCACCGCGTTCACCGTGACCGTCGACGCGAAGGAGGGCGTGACCACCGGCATCTCCGCCGCGGACCGCGCCCACACCATCCGGCTCCTCGGGGACCCGACGACCGAGGCGAAGGACCTGGTCCGGCCCGGCCACGTGCTGCCGCTGCGGGCCCGTGAGGGCGGCGTGCTGCGCCGCCCCGGGCACACCGAGGCCGCCGTGGACCTGACCCGGATGGCCGGTCTGTCCCCGGCGGGCGCACTGTGCGAGATCGTCTCGCAGAAGGACGACGGCGAGATGGCCCGCGGCGACGAGCTGCAGGTCTTCGCCGAGGCCCACGACCTGACGCTGGTCACGATCGCGGACCTGATCGGCTACCGGCGCCGCTTCGAGAAGCACATCGTGCGCGTCGCCCAGGCCCGCCTCCCCACCGAGCACGGCGAGTTCATCGCCTACGGCTACGACTCCCTGCTCGACGGCATCGAGCACATCGCGATGGTGCGCGGCGACGTCGGGACGCCGGAGGGCGACGGCGAGGACGTGCTGGTCCGCGTGCACTCCGAGTGCCTCACCGGGGACGTCATGGGCTCGCTGCGCTGCGACTGCGGCCCGCAGCTCGACGCCGCGCTGGACGCGGTGGCCCGGGAGGGCCGCGGGGTGGTGCTCTATATGCGCGGGCACGAGGGCCGGGGGATCGGCCTGCTGCACAAGCTGCAGGCCTACCAGCTGCAGGAGGCCGGTGCGGACACCGTCGACGCGAACCTCGCGATGGGCCTGCCGGCCGACGCCCGGGACTACGGCATCGGCGCGCAGATCCTCAACGACCTCGGCGTCAAGTCCATGCGGCTGCTCACCAACAACCCGGAGAAGCGCGCCGGCCTCGAGGGCTACGGGCTGCGGATCACCGAGCGGATCGCGATGCCGATCCGGCCGAACCCGGAGAACCTCCACTACCTGCGCACCAAGCGGGACCGGATGGGCCACGACCTGCCCGACCTCGGGGACGGCCCCGGCGACTCCTACGGGCCCGGCATCCTGTCGGACCCCGCCGGGCTCTGAGGTGCGCGCACCGGGATGATGGCGGCATGACGATCGGCGAGCAGGCAGGCGGGGGTTCGGGCGCATGAGCGGCGAGGGCAGGCCCACCGACGAGGGCGACCTCAGCGGCGCACGCGGCCTGCGCATCGGCATCGCCGCGGCGAGCTGGCACGCGGAGGTCGTGGACAGCCTGCTCGAGCGGGCGCTGTCGGTGGCGGAGAAGGCGGGCGCCGTGCCCACCGTCGTCCGGGTGCCGGGCACCATCGAGCTCCCGGTCGTCGTCCAGGAGCTGGCGCGGACCCACGACGCCGCTGTCGCGCTCGGCGTCGTCGTCCGCGGCGGGACCCCGCACTTCGAGTACGTCTGCGACTCGGTGACCGCCGGCCTCACCCGCATCGCGCTCGACGAGAGCACCCCGGTCGGCAACGGCGTGCTCACCACGGACACCCTCGAGCAGGCCGTGGACCGCAGCGGCCGCCCGGGTTCCGCCGAGGACAAGGGCGGCGAGGCCACGGCGGCCGCGCTGCGGACCGCGATCGTCCTCGCCGACCTGCGGAAGCTGACATGAGCGCGCGGACGGAGCAGAACGGGGTCCGGCCCGGTACCGGACCGCGCGCGGTGACGATCCGCCCGCGGCTCGCCCTGCGGCTGTCCTGGATCGGGGCGGTCCTCACGCTCGCCCTGTTCGTGGTGATCGCGGTGATCCTGCGGACCAGCGAGACCGGGGTGTTCTTCCGGCTGGCGGACCAGGTGTCCATGGTGCTGCTCGGCGCGCTGATCGCCGGCGGCATCCTGTTGTTCGCGCGGCCGCGGGTACGTGCGGACGAGAACGGCATCGAGGTCCGCAACACGGGCCTTCCGAAGTACCTGCCGTGGGAGGTCGTCCACGGGATCGCGTTCCCGGACGGCGCCTCGTGGGCCCGGCTGGACCTCGCGGACGACGAGTACCTGCCGGTGCTGGCGATCCAGGCGGTGGACCGGCAGTACGCCGTGGAGTCGATCCGCGCGATCCGCGAGTTGCACGCCCGCTCGGTCGACGGCCCGTCCTGATCCCGGGCGGGCATCCGCCGCCCGACGCCCGCGCTCTGGTGCGATGCGCGGTCGACGGAGCGTCGCGCTGAACGGCGCGCGTGATGGCCATCCGTTCGCCGCGTCCGCTCACCCGTTCGGCGCCACAGGCTGTGATCGATCCACTGCGGAGCGGTGTCACCGCCGATCATGACTCACGGTGATCGGGTGGATACGCTGCTCGAGGCGGCCGCGGCCGTGGCGGTGAGGTGATCGCGAGATGGCAGTGCGCACGGGCGGTAGCCAGGACCCGGGCCGGGACGGTCCCCAGAGGGGCGCGACCGGCCGGGACGGCCAGGTGGCCACCGGCTGGGTGACGCCCGTGGCCGGCGAGCACCGTGCCCCCGCCCGGCGTCCGCGCTTCGCGATCGTGGACGTCTACGACACCATCCTCCGGCTCGACGCGCTGCGCAGCCGCTTCGTCGACGTCGGGCGCCCCGAACACGAGTGCGACCTGTTCCTGGCCCGCGCCGCCCGCGACGGCTACGCCCTGGCGCTGAGCGGTACCCCCGGCCCGTTCGGCGAAGCCGGCCTGCAGGCACTGCGCAGCACCACCCACCACCTCCTGTCCGACGAGGCGCTGCACCACGTCATGGACGGCTTCCTGAGCCTCCCGCCGCACCAGGACGCCGAGCTCGCGCTCGCCCGGCTGGCCTCCGCCCGGATCCCCACCTACGCCCTGGCCTGCGGCAGCGGCGCGGACGCCGTGGCGGCCCTCGACCGCGCGGGCCTGCGCACCTACCTGCGCGGGACGCTCAGCACCGACGACCTCGGCGTGGTCTGCCCGGACCCGCGGGCCTTCACCATGGCCTGCGACGCCCTCCGCGCGGAGCGGGAGCGCACCGTGCTGATCTCCGTCCACCCCGGTGACGTGCACGGCGCCCTGCGCGCGGGGCTGCTCGGCGGGCTCGCGATCCGGCAGTCCGGCGGGGTGCCGACGACGATGGACCCGCCGCACGTCAGCGCCCCGCGGATGGACGACGTCGTCGAGCAGCTCCTCGCCCTTCCCGGCTGAGCACCCGGTCCCTCCGCCCGGCGACTACACGAACGCGCGTCGAGGGCCGCCCGCTCAGGCCCCCACCGGCCGCCGCTGCGCCCCGACCGCCTTCGCCCCGAGATCCGCCCGCGCCCCGGCCGCTGCGCCGTCCGCGAACCCCGTGCCGGATAGGGACGGCCGCCGCGCCCGCGCGAGCCGCGGGAACGCCTCGGCGTAGGCGCGCTCGACCCGGGACTCCCGGTCCACCAGCACGAGGGCGGTGGAGGAGCTCCCGGCGGTGCGGCCCGCCGCCTCCCGGGCCGCCCGCTCCTCGGCCTCGACCAGCCGCTGGTGCACCTGCGCCGCGAACCCCTGCAACCACGAGCGCCGGTACGCCGCCACGGACTCCGCGTCCGACGGCGGCCGCAGCCGGACCAGCTCCGTGGCGGCCTGCAGGAGCAGCGACGTGTAGAGCAGCTCCACCCGCTCCCGGTCCGACGCGAACCCGAACACGGTCACTGCGGCGACCTTCCCGCCGCGGGCACCGTGCATGATCCAGCGGCAGCGCAGGGCCGCGGCCGTCCAGCCCAGCAGCCGGGCCTTGCCGGCGGAGTACGGGTCCTCCATCGCGATCCGGGCGGCGCCGATCTCGTCCCGCCGGGGATCGTCCGCGGCGAGCAGCGCCTCGTCGATCCCGTGCCGGGCCATGAGCTCGAGGGCCTTGGCGTTGTAGATCTCGGCCTCGGCGGGCGTACCCGCCCGCTCGGCCTTCGCGAGGAGCTTGCGGATGCGGTCCAGCCGGGCGGACCCGGTGACCGATCCGGGGGATCGGCGGGGTCGAACGGGGAGCGGGTCTGTCCTGCGCTTGCGTGGGGCACGGGGAGCCTCCTTCGAACGGGCGTTCTACTCGCCGAGCAGGTCTACCGGACCGCACCGACAGTTTCCGGCGACCCCCCGCCGGACAACCCCGGCCCCTACCTCTACACGGCTCCCCGGGGACACGAACGAGGCGGGCGCCCCGGACGACTGTCGGTGGGCGGTCCTACTCTGGACGTCGCCATGTCAGACCCCTCCACGTACCGGCCGGCCACGGGAACCATCCCGGAGGCCCCCGGGGTGTACCGGTTCTCGGACCCGCAGGGCCGGGTCATCTACGTCGGGAAGGCGAAGAGCCTGCGCCAGCGGCTCAACTCGTACTTCGCCGACCTCTCCGGGCTGCACCCGCGCACCCGCCAGATGGTGACAACGGCCGCCCACGTGCAGTGGACGGTCGTGTCCACCGAGGTCGAGGCGCTGCAGCTCGAGTACAACTGGATCAAGGAGTTCGATCCGCGGTTCAACGTCCGGTACCGGGACGACAAGTCCTACCCGGTGCTCGCCGTGACGCTGAACGAGGAGTTCCCCCGGCTGCACGTCTACCGCGGCCCACGGAAGAAGGGCGTGCGGTACTTCGGGCCCTACGCCCATGCCTGGGCCATCCGCGAGACGCTGGACATGCTGCTGCGCGTCTTCCCGGCCCGCACCTGCAGCGCGGGCGTCTTCAAGCGCCACGGGCAGATCGGCCGCCCGTGCCTGCTCGGCTACATCGACAAGTGTTCCGCCCCGTGTGTCGGGCGGGTCACGGCCGAGGAGCACCGGGACATCGTCGAGGACTTCGCGGACTTCCTCGCGGGCCGCACGGACCATCTCGTCCGGCAGCTGGAACAGAAGATGGCGGAGGCGTCGGACAACCTCGAGTTCGAGCGCGCTGCGCGGCTGCGGGACGACGTCGGCGCGCTGAAGCGGGCCATGGAGAAGCAGGCCGTCGTGCTCGGCGACGGGACGGACGCGGACGTCGTCGCCTTCGCCCAGGACGAGCTGGAGGCCGCGGTCCAGGTCTTCCACGTCCGCGGCGGCCGGGTGCGCGGCCAGCGCGGCTGGGTGATCGACAAGGTGGAGGAGACGGACACGCCCGCCCTGGTGGAGCGGTTCGTCACCCAGTTCTACGGCGAGCAGGCTGCGCTGGCGGGCTCGGCGGACGACGCGTCGCAGCCGGTGCCGAAGGAGATCCTCGTCCCGGAGCTGCCGCCCGAGGCGGACTCGCTGGTCCAGTGGCTCTCGGACCTGCGCGGGTCCCGGGTCCAGCTGCGCGTCCCGCAGCGCGGGGACAAGCGGGCGCTCGCGGAGACCGTCGAGCGGAACGCGAAGGAGTCCTTCGCCCAGCACAAGCTGCGCCGCGCGGGTGACCTGACGGCCCGGTCCGCCGCGCTGCAGGAGATCCAGGACGCCCTCGGCCTGGACTCGGCGCCGCTGCGCATCGAGTGCATCGACGTCAGCCACGTGCAGGGCACGAACGTCGTCGCGTCGCTGGTCGTGTTCGAGGACGGGCTGGCGAAGAAGTCGGACTACCGGCGCTTCGAGGTCCGCGACGGCGCGAAGGGCGGGGACGTCGCGTCGATCGCCGAGGTGGTCCGCCGGCGTTTCCGGCGGCACCTGGCGGAGGCCGCGGAGGAGCGCGGTAACGACCGGGAGATCGGCACCGACGGGTCGGGCATCGGCTCCTCCGGCGAGATCACCCAGGACTCCGCGGAACCGACCGTGCGCACGGGCATCGACCCGACGACCGGCCGCCCGCGGAGGTTCGCGTACCCGCCGAACCTGCTCGTCGTCGACGGCGGGCAGCCGCAGGTCGAGGCCGCGGCGGACGTGCTGGCCGAGCTCGGGATCACCGACGTCGCCGTCTGCGGGCTCGCGAAGCGCCTGGAGGAGGTCTGGCTCCCCGCCGACCCGGACCCGGTCATCCTGTCCCGGACGAGCGAGGGGTTGTACCTCCTTCAGCGGGTCCGCGACGAGGCGCACCGGTTCGCGATCACCTATCACCGCCAGCGTCGTTCGAAGGGCATGGTGTCCTCGCAGCTCGACGCGGTACCCGGGCTCGGCCCGGCGCGCCGCCAGGCGCTCCTCAAGCACTTCGGGTCGGTCAAGAAGATCAAGGCGGCGGAGGTCGGCGACATCGCCGCGCTGCCCGGGTTCGGCACCCGCACCGCCGAGGCGGTCGTCGCGGCGCTGCACGCCGAGGACCCGCAGGAGAGGACGGCGGACGCGTGAGCGCCGGGACACACCGGGGCTCCACCCCCGCCGGGATCGAGGTCGCGCTGGTCAGCGGCCTGTCCGGCGCCGGACGCAGCACCGCGGCGAAGGTCCTCGAGGATCTCGGCTGGTTCGTGGTGGACAACCTGCCGCCGGAGCTGATCGCCACGATGGTCGACCTCGGCGCCCGTGCGAAGGGGGACGTCACCCGGATCGCGGTGGTCATGGACGTCCGGAGCCGGGCGTTCACCGCGGACCTCGGCGCCGTCCTGAAGGACCTGGACTCCCGCGGCTACAAGCCCCGGCTGCTGTTCCTCGAGGCCACGGACGCGGTCCTGGTCCGTCGCTTCGAGCAGAACCGGCGCGGCCACCCGCTGCAGGGCGACGGCCGCCTCGTCGACGGCATCACCGCCGAGCGGGAGCTCCTGCGGCCGCTGCGCGAGGCCGCGGACCTGCTCGTGGACACGTCGAACCTGTCGGTCCACCAGCTCCGGGCCCGGATCGAGAGCGGCTTCGACGACGCCGCGCAGACCACCCGCATCAACGTCATGTCCTTCGGCTACAAGTACGGCATCCCGATGGACTCGGACCTCGTCGTGGACATGCGGTTCCTGCCGAACCCGCACTGGATCCCCGAGCTGCGCGAGCACACGGGCCGCGACGCCGACGTCCGGGACTACGTGCTGAGCCAGGAGGGCGCGGAGGAGTTCATCAGCCGCTACCTCGAGCTGCTGTCCCTGGTCGGGGCCGGTTTCCGGCGCGAGGGCAAGCGCTACCTCGCGGTGTCCGTGGGCTGCACCGGCGGCAAGCACCGCAGCGTCGCGATCAGCGAGGAGCTGGCGCGCAGGCTCTCCGAGGGCACCCGGACCGGGGCCTTCCCCGGGGTGACGGTGAGCGTGTCCCATCGGGACCTGGGGCGGGAGTAGACGATGAGAGCGGTCGCCCTCGGCGGCGGGCACGGCCTGCACGCCACGCTCTGCGCGCTGCGGCTCGTGCCGGAGATCACGGGTGTGACGGCCGTCGTCACGGTCGCGGACGACGGCGGCTCCTCCGGCCGGCTGCGGCGGGAGATGGACGGCATCCTCCCGCCCGGAGACCTGCGGATGGCCCTGTCCGCCCTGGCCGGGGACGACGACGGCGGCCGCCGCTGGTCCGCCCTGGTGCAGCACCGCTTCGGCGGCACCGGCGCGCTGGCCGGGCACGCCGTGGGCAACCTGCTGCTCGCGGGTCTGATGGACACCCTCGGGGACCCGGTGGAGGCCCTTGACGAGATGAGCCGGCTGCTCGGCGTCGCCGGCCGGGTGCTGCCGATGTGCGCGGTGCCGCTGGACATCGAGGCGGACGTCAGCGGCCTGGGGCTGGACAGCTACGACGACGTCGCCGGCGACCGGACGCCCACCCACCGCATCCGCGGCCAGGTCGCCGTCGCGTCCACGCCGGGCCGGGTCGAGCGGCTCTACCTGCGCCCGGACCAGCCGCCGGCGTGCCCACAGGCGGTCGAGGCGGTCCGGGAGGCGGACGTCGTGCTGCTCGGCCCCGGTTCCTGGTTCACCAGCGTCCTGCCGCACCTGCTGGTGCCCGCGCTGCGCGCCGCCCTCGACGAGACCTCCGCCCGCCGGATCGTGGTGTTGAATCTCGCACCGGAGCCGGGGGAGACCCCGGACTTCTCCCCGGAGCAGCACCTGGCCGTGCTCGCCCAGCACGCTCCCCAACTGCGGTTCGACGCGGTTCTGGCGGACGTCGACGCGGTGGCGGTACCGCATCGTCTGCGCGCAACGGCACGCGACATGATGGTCCCGGACGGCCGGGTGCATCTCGCCCCGGTCGCGGCGGCCGATCCGCTCGTGCCGAGGCACGACCCCGCGGCGTTGGCCGCGGCCCTGCGGGAGGTCCTGGCGGACCTGGCCCGAGGGGGACCGGCCGGCGGGAGAACGGGGTACCGGGCGGGGGCCCGGTGACCGAGAGTGTTCAGATTGTGACTGTGGGGCGAGATTGCGATGGGTCCGGCGCCGGGAACGCGGCGGGCCCCCGGGGGAGGTGCGGGCGATGGCGATGACATCCGCGGTCAAGGACGAGCTCAGCAGGCTGGTCGTGACCAAGCCGTCCAACCGGAAGGCCGAGGTCGCGTCGCTGCTGCGGTTCGCGGGCGGGTTGCATATCGTCGGCGGCCGGGTCGTGATCGAGGCCGAGGTGGACACCGGGTCGGTCGCGCGGCGCCTGCGGAAGGACATCCACGACCTGTACGGGCACACCTGCGAGGCGCACGTCATCACGGCGGGAGGCCTGCGGCGCAGCGCCCGGTACGTGATCCGGGTCGTCCGGGACGGCGAGGGACTGGCCCGCCAGACGGGCCTGCTGGACTCCCGCGGGCGTCCGGTCCGGGGCCTGCCGCCCGCGGTCGTCTCCGGGGACCTGGAGGACGCGGAGGCGGCCTGGCGCGGCGCCTTCCTGGCCCACGGCTCGCTCACCGAGCCCGGCCGCAGCTCCGCGCTGGAGGTCACCTGCCCGGGCCCGGAGGCGGCGATGGCGCTCGTCGGCGCGGCCCGCCGGCTCGGGGTCACGGCGAAGGCGCGCGAGGTGCGGGGGCGGACCGCGTCGTCGTCCGGGACGGGGACGCGATCGGCGTCCTGCTGACCCGGATGGGCGCGCACGAGTCCGTCATGGCGTGGGAGGAGCGGCGGATGCGCCGCGAGGTCCGCGCCACGGCGAACCGCCTCGCGAACTTCGACGACGCGAACCTGCGCCGCTCCGCCCGCGCGGCGGTCGCGGCGGCCGCCCGGGTGGCCCGGGCGCTGGAGATCCTCGGCGACGACGTGCCGCAGCACCTGCTGGCCGCCGGCCGGCTGCGCGCGGAGAACACCCAGGCCTCGCTGGAGGAGCTGGGTCAGCTGGCGAACCCGCCGATGACGAAGGACGCGGTCGCCGGACGGATCCGTCGGCTGCTGCACATGGCGGACAAGCGCGCCGCGGACCTCGGCATCCCGGACACCGAGTCCGCCGTCACCCCGGAGATGCTCGAGGAGGCCTGAGCCTCGCGGGCCCGGTACGGCGTCGATCATCCGTGAATCCCGCCACGTGGCGGGTGGCGGATCGATTCCGAAGCTGGCCCCTGTGGCGGGATTCCGGAGAGGCTAGGGTCGTCGGCGGAAAGTCTGCCGTGACGATCGAGGGAGCACCGGAGTGACGGTTCGCGTAGGCGTGAACGGATTCGGCCGTATCGGCCGCAACTTCTGGCGGGCGGTGGACGCCCAGCGCGCCGCCGGCACCAGCGACATCGAGATCGTGGCGGTGAACGACATCACCGACAACGCCACGCTCGCGCACCTGCTGAAGTACGACTCCATCCTGGGCCGCCTCCCGTACTCGGTCTCGTCGACCGACGACGAGATCATCGTGGACGGCAAGGGCTTCAAGGGCCTCGCGGTCCGGGACCCCGCCGAGCTGCCCTGGAAGGACCTGGGCGTCGACGTGGTCGTCGAGTCCACCGGCCTGTTCACCAAGCGTGAGGCGGCCGCCAAGCACCTCGAGGCCGGCGCCAAGAAGGTCGTCATCTCCGCCCCGGCGACCGGTGAGGACCTCACCGTCGTCAAGGGCGTGAACGACGGGGACTACGACGGGTCGCAGAACATCGTGTCCAACGCGTCGTGCACCACGAACTGCCTCGCGCCGATGGCGAAGGTGCTGGACGACCTGGTGGGGATCGAGAAGGGTCTGATGACCACGATCCACGCCTACACCCAGGACCAGAACCTGCAGGACGGCCCGCACAAGGACCTCCGCCGGGCCCGTGCGGCCGCGCTGAACATCGTCCCCACCTCCACGGGTGCGGCGAAGGCGATCGCGCTGGTCATGCCGCACCTGAAGGGCAAGCTGGACGGCTTCGCGCTGCGCGTGCCGATCCCCACCGGCTCGGCCACCGACCTGACCGCCGAGGTCAAGGAGGAGACCACCGCCGAGGCCGTCAACGCCGCGATGAAGGCCGCCGCCGAGGGTCCGCTCAAGGGCATCCTCTCCTACACCGAGGACCCGATCGTCTCCTCGGACATCGTGACGGACCCGCACTCCTGCATCTTCGACGCGGGCCTGACCAAGGTCATCGGCAACCAGGTCAAGATCGTCGGCTGGTACGACAACGAGTGGGGCTACTCCAACCGCCTCGCCGACATCACCGCGCTGGTGGCGTCGAAGCTGTGAGGACCGTCTCCGACCTCGTCGACGAGGGCGTGAACGGGCGGACCGTGCTCGTGCGGTCCGACCTGAACGTCCCGCTCGACGGGGACCGCATCACCGACGACGGGCGCATCCGGGCGTCCGTGCCCACGATCTCGGAGCTGTCCGGGGCCGGCGCGCAGGTCGTCGTCATGGCGCACCTGGGCCGGCCGAAGGGCGGTCCCGACCCGAAGTTCTCCCTCGCCCCGGTCGCCGCGCGCCTCGGCGAGCTGCTCGGTGCGCCCGTCCGGCTCGTGGAGCTGGGCAGGGGCCTGCCGAACATGGCCGCGGGAGACGTCGTCCTGCTGGAGAACATCCGCTTCGACCCGCGCGAGACCAGCAAGGACGACGCCGAGCGCGCCGAGTTCGCCCACGAGCTGGTCGCGCTGGCCGGGGACGACGGCGCGTTCGTCTCGGACGGGTTCGGTGTCGTCCACCGCAAGCAGGCGTCGGTGTACGACGTGGCGCAGGAGCTGCCGGCCTACGCGGGCGGGCTCGTCCTGTCCGAGGTCGAGGTGCTGCGCACGCTCACGGGGGAGCCGAAGCGGCCGTACGCGGTCGTGCTCGGCGGCTCGAAGGTCTCGGACAAGCTGGCCGTGATCGAGGCGCTGCTGCCGAAGGTGGACTCGCTGCTCGTCGGCGGCGGGATGTGCTTCACCTTCCTCGCTGCACAGGGCCACGAGGTGGGCGCCTCGCTGCTCGAGAAGGACCAGATCGACTCCTCCCGCAAGCTCCTGGAGTCGGGCAAGATCGTGCTTCCGACGGACGTCGTGGTGGCGGACTCCTTCGCCGCGGACGCGTCCACCCGTACCGTCCCGATCGACCAGATCCCCGAGGGCTGGATGGGGCTCGACATCGGGCCGGACTCGGTCGCGGCGTTCGCCGAGGTGCTGGCGGGAGCGAGGACCGTGTTCTGGAACGGGCCGATGGGCGTGTTCGAGATGGCACCGTTCGCCGAGGGCACCCGCGGTGTCGCGCAGGCGATCATCGACGGCGACTCGTTCTCCGTCGTCGGTGGCGGGGACTCCGCCGCCGCGGTGCGGGCCCTGGGCCTGCCGGAGGACGGGTTCTCCCACATCTCCACGGGCGGCGGGGCCTCGCTGGAGTTCCTCGAAGGCAAGACGCTCCCGGGCGTCGCGGTACTGGAGCAGTCGTGAGTCGCACGCCGTTGATCGCCGGCAACTGGAAGATGAACCTGAACCACCTCGAGGCCATCGGCCTGGTTCAGAAGCTCGCCTTCGCGTTGCCGGAGAAGTACTACGACCACGTCGACGTGGCGGTGCTCCCGCCGTTCACGGCGATCCGCAGCGTGCAGACGCTCATCGACGGCGACAAGCTGAAGATGGTGCACGGCGCGCAGGACCTGTCCCCGTTCGACTCCGGCGCCTACACCGGGGACGTGTCGGGCGTGATGCTCGCGAAGCTCGGCTGCAGCTACGTCGTGGTCGGGCACTCGGAGCGGCGCGAGATCCACGGGGAGGACGACGCGGTCGTCAACTCCAAGGTGCACGCGGCGCTGCGGAACGGGCTCGCCCCGATCCTGTGCGTCGGTGAGGGCCTCGACGTCCGGGAGGCCGGTGCGCACGTGTCGCACTGCACCGCCCAGCTCGTCGCGGCGCTGGAGAAGGTGTCCGCGGAGCAGATCCGGTCCGTCGTCGTCGCGTACGAGCCGGTGTGGGCCATCGGCACCGGACGGGTCGCGAGCGCGGCGGACGCGCAGGAGGTCTGCCACGCGCTGCGCGAGGCGGTCCGGGAGAAGTACGGCGACGAGGTCGCCGCCGGGTTGCGCATCCTCTACGGCGGCTCGGTGAAGGCCAAGAACGTCGGCGAGATCGTCGCGGAGCCCGACGTGGACGGTGCGCTGGTCGGGGGCGCGAGCCTCGACGCGGACGAGTTCGCGCAGCTCTGTGCGATCGCCGCGGGCGGCCCGCTCCCGTAGTCCGGCCGGTCCCGACGGGCGGTTCCCCGGGTTCGGGGGGCCGCCCGTCGTCGTTCACCGGGGCTTCGCGGGCCCCCGCCGTCAGGGGGCGCGCGCCCGGGTACCCTGGATCACCCCCGAGCAGAAGAGGATGGGATGAGGCTCGCGCTAGAGATCGTGCTGATCGTGACCAGTGTGCTGCTGGTCCTGCTGATCCTGCTGCACCGCGGTCGCGGTGGTGGACTGTCGAGCCTCTTCGGTGGTGGCGTCCAGTCGAGCCTCTCGGGGTCGAGCGTCGTCGAGAAGAACCTGGACCGGCTCACGCTGTTCACGGCCGCGATCTGGATCGTCGCGATCGTCGGGACAGGCGTCCTGGTCAAGCTCGGGATCTGAGGAGAAGAACATGGCGATGTCAGGCGGCAACGCGATCCGGGGCACCCGCGTGGGTGCCGGCCCGATGGGCGAGTCGGAGCGCGGGGAGACCGCGCCCCGCGAGCGCATCCCGTACTTCTGCGCCAACGGTCACGAGACCCGGCCCTCCTTCGCCGCCGAGGCGGAGATCCCGGACTCCTGGGACTGCCCGCGCTGCGGCCTCCCGGCCGGGCGTGAGCAGACCGCTCCGCCGGCCCCGCCGCGGAACGAGCCCTACAAGACGCACCTGGCCTACGTGAAGGAGCGCCGGAGCGACGAGGACGGCGCCGCCATCCTCGAGGAGGCCCTCGCGCGCCTCCGCGCCTCCCGCGAGCTCTGACGAGGCACCGAGGACGGGCCGGGCGTACCCCGGCCCGCCTCCGGGTCATCCGCCCCAGATGTCCTCCACGAAGCGGTCCGTCGCCCGTAGTCCGGTGAGCCAGGCGGTCGCGTCGGACTCCGTGGTGCCCGTCCTGTCGCGGTAGATCTCCTTCAGCGCCGCCCGCACACCGGGTGCCATGGTCGATGCGTTCCCGCACACGAACACCGACGCGTCCTGCTGCAGCAGCGCCCAGACGTCGTCGGCCCGGGCCCGCATCGCGTCCTGGACGTAGCGGGGCCCGGATCCGGGCGAGCGGGAGAAGGCGTGCTCGACCACGACGAGGCCCTGCGCCTCGAAGGCCGCCAACTCGTCCGCGTAGAGCTGGTCGGTCTCCGGGCCGCGGCAGCCGGTGAACAGCAGCGAGCGGGCGACCGGCGCGCCCTGCGCCCGCTGCTGCGCCCGTTCCTGCAGGAAGCCGCGGAAGGGCGCGAGCCCGGTACCCGCACCGATCATGATCATCGGAATGTGGGGGTTCTCCGGCGGCCGGAAGGCAATCGACGGCTCGCGGACGAACACGAAGGCCGTCCCCTCCTCGGGCACGTCGGCGAGATGCCCCGAGCAGACCCCGGTGAACGTTCCCGTGCCGGACCGCGCCGGTGCCCGCAGCACCCCCGCCGTGATGGTGGCGACCCCCGGCTCCACCAGGGGCGAGGAGGAGATGGAGTAGTAGCGCGGCCGTAGCGGCGGCAGCATGTCGAGGTACTCCGCGAACGGCAGCCCGCAGTCCGGGAACTCCTCGAGCACGTCGAGGACCGAGCGGTTCGCCAGGGCGATCCGCTCGCGGTAGCCCTCCCCGGCCAACGACTCGAGCGACGACCGCTGCTCGGGGTCGGGGGCGTGCCGGGCGAGGGCCTCGAGGTCCCCGCGGGTGGCGACGTCCTGCAGCTCGACGCAGCTGGCGAGCACTCCCAGGAGCGGCGCCGGCTCGTCGATGGGCAGGTGGGTGTGGGTCCCGCCGTGGGGGATGATCGTCGCGTACTGGCCCGCGTCCAGGCCGAACCGGGTGAGGACCCGGCGGATGAGGTCGATGCTGTTCCGGGGGAGCACCCCCAGGTGGTCACCGGCCCGGTAGCCGAGCCCGCCGGGCAGGGCGATCTCGACGTGCCGGGTGGAGCGTTCGGCGGGCTTGCCGTCCGAGCCGGCGATGAGCTCGCGGTTGGCCCGGACCCGGGCGGGCCGGGCCTGGTAGGACAGGATCACCGGGTTCAGCACCTGACGGTTGGTCAGCGTCACCGACAGCCGCGGCCCGGTCGCCAGGTCCGCGCCCACCTCGGCCGGCAGCCCGAGCGCCGCCGCGAGATCCGGCCAGAGGTTCGCGTGCCAGTCCCGGTAGGCCGCGTCCACGTCGCCCCGCGCGTCGGCCTCGCCCCGGGGATGCACCCGGCGTCCGCCGCACGCGCCGAGGCGCTCGTCGAGCAGGGTCGGGACGGCCTGGTAGGTCGCGGCCCACTCCCGGTTGCCGCAGCCGAACACCGTGTACGCGGTGCCGTCGAGGTGGGCGTCGGGCCCGGTCACCCACCGGCAGAACGCCGCGGCGTTGTCGGGCGGGGTGCCGTTGTACGAGGAGCTGACGACGATGGCGGCGCCCCCGGCCGGGAGGGCGGCGGAGGGGTCGTCGGCATGGTCGTCGAGGGCGCCGAGGGTGACGTCGAAGCCGCGGTCCGTGCCCTCGGCGGCGAGCGTCGTCGCCAGCGCCTCGGAGGTGCCCAGGTTCGAGCCGTAGAGGACCGCGAGCTTCGTGCCGTGCCCGGCGACCGAGGGCGCGGGAGCGGCGGCGGGGGTCCGCTCGCCCGCCCGCTCGACGGGAGCGGCCGCGGGAGGCGCCGAGCGGACCGAGAGGCGCCCGGGACGTGGCCGGACCTGGATCCGGAACTCGTCGGGCTTCACCGTGAGCGTGGTCTTCGTGTGGAGCACGTAGTCGGTGTGGTCGACGAGGTCGAAGCGCTGCAGCAGGGACCCCAGCACGAGCACGGCCTCCTGGAGGGCGAACTGCCGTCCGATGCACGCCCGTTGGCCCGTGCCGAACGGCTTGTAGGCGTTCGGGGAGAGCGTGGCGAGCCGCTCGGGCGTCATGTGGTCCGGGTCGAACTCCGCGGCGTCGGGCCCCCAGACCGACGTGTCCCGGTGCAGGGCGGGGATCAGCACCGTGATCGGGGTCCGGCGGGGTACCGCGTACCGGCCCCCGAGGACGGTGTCCTCGAGCGGGGTCCGGGTGAAGGCGGGCGCGGTCGGCCAGAGCCGCAGGGTCTCGTCGAGCACCCGGCGCACGTAGGTCAGCCGCTGCACCTGCTCGAACGTGGGCTCCGCGGAGTCGCCGAGCACCTCGTCGGCCTCGGCCCGGGCCCGCTCGAGGAACGCCGGGTTCTTCAGCAGGTAGTAGAGCGCGAAGGAGAGCAGCCCCGACGTCGTCTCGTGGCCGGCGATGAGGAACGTGATGCACTGCGCGCGGATGTTCTCGTCCGGGAGCCCCTCGCCGGTCTGCCGGTCGAGCCCGTTGATCATGCGGCCGAGCAGGTCGGTGGTGTCGCCCGCCGCCCCCTGGGCGCGCCGCTCGGCGACGATCCCGTCGACCAGCGCCTCCATGAACGCCTGGTCCTCCTCCATCCGGCGCTGCGCCCGCACCCGCAGGCGCGTCTGGAGAGGCAGCTGCCGGCTCCGGGCCTGCGACTCGGTCAGCGTGCGCGTCATCGCCTCGACGAAGGGGTGCGGGGTCTCCCGGTAGAAGGAGTTGAAGCGGTAGCCGAAGCCGCAGAGCGCGATCGTGTCGAGCGTGAGCCGGGTCATGTCGGCCGGGACGTCGACGTCCTCACCGGGGTTGGTCCGGGCCCACTTGTCGGTCAGCTGGTCGGCCACGTCGATCATCTTCGGCAGGTAGTCCCGCATCGCCTGCATGCTGAAGGGCGACATCAGGATGTTGTGTGCGCGATGCCAGAGCGGGTCGGACGTCTCCGAGGTGAACAGACCGTTCCCGGCGCCGCCGTTGCGCACGTTCGACAGACCCGCGCCGATCATCTTGTCGAACCGGGAGTCGTCGCAGACCTCCTCGACGATGTCGGCCCCCGAGGCGATGAGCCGCACCGAGCCGGCGCCGGAGAGCTTGAAGATCGGCCCGTACTCGCGGGCCATGGCCACGAAACCCTCGACCGGGTCGTGCGAGTCGATGTCGAAGAGGTTCCCCACCAGCGGCAGCCCGCGAGGACCAGGGATGTCGTCGATCCCGCCCACCGTGCCCGAAGTGTCCACAGTGCTCATGTCGTTTTCGCCCCCGTAGGCCGGCGCACCAGCAGCACGATGCTCAGCACGAGCACCCACGCCGGGAACACCAGCAGGATCGCCGGATGGAAGGTCGTGCTGACCAGGAGGAACGCCGCCACGAGATAACTGACGGCGGCCGCGGGCCCGGACAGCAGGCCGACGGTCCGGGCGAGCCCGGTCGTCGCGATCATGTACATGCCCGCGGCCCGGACGCCGTAGACGAACACCATCGCGTAACCGACCGCCGCCAGCGCGCGGGCGATCTCCGGCGACGGTGGCGGGGAGTCCGAGAAGCGGGTCAGCAGGGCGACCCCGCCGACCGCCGCGGTTCCCACGAAGAGCATGCCGACGAAGAGGATCCCCGAGGCGAGCTGCAGCCAGTGCGGGATCCGGGACCACGAGGCCGGGGCCAGGACCTGGAGCAGCGTCCGGGTCGCGATCATGTGCCACAGGCACGCGATCCCGGCGAACGGCACGACGTACAGGCCGAGGGTGACCAGCAGGTTCCGGCTGTCCGAGGCGTAGTACGCCGCGTAGACGGCGTCCGGGTCGCCGAGCCGCGGTGCCTGCCGGACGAGTACGAGCGCCACGGCGAACAGGACCGCGAACACGACGCCGGACAGGCCGGCGGCCCGGGCGTACGCGCGGGCGGTGCTGGTCCTCTCCTCGGCTCCGGGCCGCGCGGCGCCCCCGGCCGCCGGGGCGGTCCGGTCGATCGGTTCGGGGCCGGGCAGGCCGGGCGGGCGTACCGGGAGCGGCATCGCTTCTCCAGGGGCCGCCGCCAAGCCGGGGCGCGAGGCGGCGCGGCCGGTCACCGTCGTAAACCTGCCGGCGCGGCCGGTCAAGAAGACGGCGCCCGAGTTGGGCCATCCGCCGTGGTCGCCGCCTGCGGACGGCGGCGCATAGGCGGGGGCAGCCGGCGGAGGCCCGACGCCCGCCTCCCCACTCCCGACCGGCGCGTGAGTGGCTCGAGCAGCGGTGGGTGACGCTCGAGCCACTCGAGCGTCGCCGGGTTGCCTCCACCCCACCTCCCCGCGCCTGCCGGAGGAGCAGGGCGCAGCGGCCGGGACGGCCGCCCTCGCCCGGGTTAGCCTCGTCCCATCCGGCGGGAGGCGTGGGGGTCGGAATGGCGGACGGAGCGGCACCCCGGAACGGGCTGCGGGCCGCCGCGGCGTGGCCGGCCCGGCACTGGAAGACCCTGGTGCACTGGGCGCTCGTCCTGGCTGCGCTCGCCTACATCGGCTGGCAGATGCCCGAGCTGGTGCGCGCGGTGCGGGACGCCGACGAGGTGCTCGCGCAGGTGCGGCCGGGTCGGCTGCTGCTCGCCGTCGTGCTCGCCATGGCGGCGCTGGTCCTGTACGGCGAGATGCACCGCCGGGTGCTGGAGGCGGGCGGGGCCGCCGTGCCCGCGCGGACCGTGCAGGCGATCACCTTCGCCGAGAACGCGATCTCGAACACGGTGCCGGTCGTGGGAGGCGCCGGCGCCCTCGCCTACGCGATCTCCCGCCTCCGTCGGCGGGGCGTCGACGCCGCCCTCGCGTCCTGGTCGGTGTTCCTGCCCGGCGCGCTCGCCTCGATCCTCCTGCTGGTCCTCGGCGTGCTCGCACTGGGCGCGGCCGGCTGGCTGCCGCTGTGGTTGGCGGTCGTCGTCGCGGCGGCGATCGCCTTGGGCGCCGCGGGGGCCTGGGCGGTGGTCACGCACCCCGCGGTCCTCCGGCGGTTCCTGGTCGTCCTGGTCCACATCGGCAGGCACCTGCCGTGGCTGTGCCGGGGCTGCCGCGGCGTGTGGGCGTCGGACCCGGACGGGACGGCGGCCCGCCTCGCCGCCCGGATCGGACTGCTGCACCCCACGTCCCGCCAGTGGGCCGGGCTGGTGGTGCTCTCGCTGCTGAGCTGGGCGGCGGACTTCCTGACCCTCGTTGCCTGCTCGACGGCCGTCGGGCTGCCGGCGCACTGGACCGCACTCGCCCTGGGCTTCCTCGCGGTGCAGGTCAGCATCGCGCTGCAGGTCCTGCCCGGCGGCGCGGGCCTCGCCGAGACCGGGCTGCTCGGCGTCCTGCTGGCGGCGGGCGCGCCGGCCGCGCCCGCGGCGGCGACCGTGCTGCTCTACCGCATGATCACCTGGCTCGGCCTGTCGGTCGTCGGGTGGGTCGTCTACGCGGCGCAGATCCATCTCGCCCCGCCCCACCGGCACCGGCACGCGCCCGAACCGCTCGCCGGGACGCTCTGAGCCGCTCAGCACCCGCAGGGAGTGGTGAGCGGGTCTGGCTCCTGCTCGATCCGCCCCGCCGCGGTCTCCACCGCGAGGCCCGCGCGGATCCGGTACTCGATCCCGCCGAGCATCTCCTGCACCCGGAAGCCCGCGCGGGCGAGCACGAGCGCACCCCCGCGTGGCGCCGTCGCAGCCAAGAACGCGGCGGCGTCCGCGGGGGAGGCGGGCGGCGTGGCCAGGACCGGTGACGTCATGATCCGGACGTCAGGCGGACCGCGCCCCGTCCGGAAGTAGGGTTCCACGGCAATTCAGCAGATCAGCCGTGGATTCCTCGGCATTCTTCCTCATTCGGCGACGGGACGCACGAGCTCTGCGGCTCCCTTCGCGCGCGTCCGGGCGGTCTCGACGTCGTCCGCGACCGCGACCACCACGCCCATCCGCCGCCTCTTGAAGCTCTCGGGCTTGCCGAAGAGCCGCAGGTCCGTGCCCGGTACGGCGAGGGCGAGCTCGAGACCCTCGAAGCTGATCGCCTTCGCGTCCGTGCCGCCGTAGATCACCGCGGAGGCGCCGGGCGAGCGCAGCGTCACGTCGACGGGGAGGCCCAGCACCGCGCGGGCGTGCAGCTCGAACTCGGAGAGCCGCTGCGTGGCCAGGGTGACCAGCCCGGTGTCGTGCGGCCGCGGCGAGACCTCGGAGAACAGCACGTCGTCGCCCTTCACGAACAGCTCGACACCGAAGATTCCCCGCCCGCCGAGGGCCTCGGTGATCCGGCCCGCCACGTCCCTGGCACCGTCGATCGCGGCGGCCGACATCGGCTGCGGCTGCCAGGACTCGACGTAGTCCCCGTGCTCCTGGATGTGCCCGATCGGCGCGCAGAACCACGTCCCGTCCACGCCCCGCACCGTGAGCTGGGTGATCTCGTAGTCGAAGTCCACGAGGCCCTCGACGATCACCCGGGTCGTCGCGACCCGGCCGCCGGCCCTCGCGTACTCCCAGGCGGGGCCGAGGTCGTCGGCCGAGCGCAGGACGCTCTGCCCCTTGCCCGACGAGGACATCACCGGCTTGATCACGCACGGGTACCCGATGCCGCCGTCGACGGCCGCGCGCACCTCGTCGAGGGAGTCGGCGAAGGCGTACGGCGAGGTCGGCAGGCCGAGTTCCTCGGCCGCCAGCCGCCGGATTCCCTCGCGGTCCATCGTCAGCCGCGTCGCGCGGGCCGTCGGGATGACGGTGGCGACCCCGTTCTCCTCGATCGCGGCGAGGGCGTCCGTGGCGATCGCCTCGATCTCGGGGATGACGTAGTGCGGGCGCTCCTGCTCGATCAGCGCCGTGAGCGCGGCCGGGTCCGTCATGTCGATCACGTGCGAGCGGTGCGCGACCTGGTGCCCGGGGGCGTCCGGATAGCGGTCGACGGCGATCACCTCGACGCCGAGGCGCTGCAGGGCGATCACGACCTCTTTGCCGAGCTTCCCCGGAGCCGAGCAGCATGACGCGGGTCGCGGACGGGCTCAGCGGCGTACCGATTCGCATACGGTCACCCTAGGCGCCGGGCGTCGGGGAGCCCCGGCGCGCCCGGTGCGGGGTCAGCCGCCCTCGTACGCCTTCCGCTGGGCCTCGACGTCCGGCTTCCCGAAGCCGGCGAGCATCACCTGGACGACACGCTGGGCCCTCTCCTGGTCCGGGTCGGTCATCCAGGCCTCGGCCTCGAGCGACACGATCTGCCAGGACACGCCGAACCGGTCCTTCAGCCAGCCGCACGGGCCGGGCTCGCCGCCGTCGACCAGCGCGTCCCAGTAGGTGTCGATCTCCTGGGTCGTCTCGCAGGGGACGACGAACGAGACGGCCTCGCTGTGCGGGAACTGCGGCCCGCCGTTGAGCGCGCCGTACTCCCGGCCCAGCAGTTCGAAGCGGACGAGCATGACCTCGCCCTCCGCGCCGGGCGTGTTGGGGCCGTACCGCTGGACGTCGATGATCTTCGAGTCCGGGAAGACGGAGGTGTAGAACTCGGCTGCCTGCTCGGCCTGGCCGTCGAACCAGAGACAGGGGCTGATCTGCTTCACGGTGACTCCTCGGATGGTCGGCGCTTGTACCGGTGAGACCGCGCAGCGTCCGGCGACTCATCGATCACGACTCGGTACTGGTGGATTACGCGGTAATGTGCCGATATGGCCGTGGAAACCCTGGACGATACGGACTGGCGCCTCCTGGAAGCCCTGCAGCGGGACGGCCGGGCCAGCTACGCGGACCTAGGCCGGGCGGTCGGGCTCTCACCGAGTGCGGTGACCGAACGGGTCCGCCGGCTGGAGGACACCGGGGTGATCACCGGGTACTCCTGCGAGATCGACCCGGAGAAGCTCGGGCTCGCGATCATGGCGATGGTGCGGCTGCGGTACCCGAGCGGCAACTACGGCCCCTTCCGGGACCTGCTCGGGACGACACCGGAGATCACCGAGGCGCACCACGTGACGGGCGAGGACTGCTTCGTGCTGACGGTCCGGGCACGCTCGATGCGGCACCTGGAGGAGGTCGCCGGCCGGATCTCGGGGCTGGGCGGGGTGACGACGAGTGTCGTCTACTCGAGCCCGCTGCCGCGCCGGTCGGTGGTCGCGAGCGCGGTCGGGGCGAGCGCGGCCGCGGCGGCCCGCAAGCGGCGTTAGGAGGCGCTGAACGACTCGGCCCTACTCCTGGAGGAGCTTCAGCAGCCGCCCGGGGCGGATGGTCCGCGCTCCGACGGCGTGCAGCCGCCGGGTCAGCTCCCGGTCCGCCGTGACGACGAGGACGTCCTCGCCCCGGGAGACCAGGTCCTGGGCCAGCTCGACGATCGCGGAGTCCCCGTCGGCGGGCGCGAGCAGGATCTCGAACCCGTCGGGCGGGTCGGCGGGCGGTGTCGCCCGCCGCGCCTTGCCCTCCAGCACGAGCACGACCCGGGACGCGCCGGGGTGCCCGGCGAAGAGCTCGTGGAGCTCGCCCCGGCCCAGCGCCCCGGCCAGCTGCTCCGCCAGCCGCGAGGCGGCCCCGGCGCGGTCCCGCCACCAGCCGTCGGGGCGCGACCCCATGACGTTCGCGCCGTCGACGATCAGGTACATCGAGCGCCCGCGCCGGTCAGCCGATGGACGGGACGAGATCGCGGGGGAGCTTGGACGCGGCGGCCCGGTCCAACAGCCAACGGGTCCGGCGGCGGCCCCGGGCGCCGGCCACCGGGATCGCGACCTCCCCGGCCCCGCCGAGCGCCATCGCCACCGCCGCGGCCTTCTCCTCGCCGGCCGTGACGATCCAGACCTCCGCGGAGTTCCGCAGCGCCGGCAGCGTCAGCGTCACCCGGGTGGGCGGCGGCTTCGGGCAGTTGTGGACGGCGACGACGGTCCGCTCGGTCTCGTACACCGCGGGCGACTCAGGGAAGATCGACAGCGTGTGTCCCTCGCCGCCCATCCCGACCAGCGAGATGTCGAACATCGGGACGGGGGCGTGGTCCTCGGGCCGGGCCTTGCGCCTGAGCAGGTCCGCGTACTCCGCGGCCGCCTCGTCCGCGCCGGACGGCCCCGTGCCGACGTCCGCCCCCATCGGGTACACCAGCGACGGGTCGACGCCGACGTGGTCGAGCAGCGCCTCGCGGGCCTGGGTCTCGTTGCGCTCCGGGTCCCCGGGCGGGAGGAACCGCTCGTCGCCCCAGTAGAACTCGATCCGCGCCCAGTCCACGGCGTCCCGCGCGGGGGAGCGGCGCAGCTGCTCGAGCATGGCGATGCCGACCCCGCCGCCGGTCAGCACCAGCTTCGGCACGTTCCCGGAGGACTGCAGATCCACCAGGCGCGTGACGAGGCGGGCGGCCGCCGCGGCCGCGAGCACGTCCTTGTCGGTGTGGATCGCGATGTCCGGCTGCGTCATCTGCTCTCCTGCTGTCATCGTGTCGTCCTTCGGCTTCAGACCTTGACCGGCGTCCGGCCCCGCGAGATCTCGCCGACGCCGGCGAGCGCGGCCCCGTAGATCTCGTCCGGGTCGAGCCGGCGCAGCTCCTCGGACAGGCAGTCCGGCACCGAGCGGCGGGCCAGCGCGATCATCCGGTCCGGCTGGCCGGGCTGCGAGAGGGTCGCGATCTTGCCGTCCGGGCGGGTCAGCTCCACCGGCCCGGAGGAGCGGGTGAGCCGGACCAGCGACATGCCGTGCGTGCTGGTGGACGGCGAGCGCTTGATCTTCACGTTGAGCCGGGTGGCGAGCCAGCCGGCCAGCAGGTCCGTCGAGGGCGAGACGACCTCGCCGGCGACGAGCGCCGCGGTGACGTCCTCGTGCGGGGGGAAGTCCAGGGCCGCAGCCAGCAGCGCGCGCCACTGGGTGAGCCGGGTCCACGTGAGGTCCGTGTCCCCGGCGACGTGGTGGGCGCGGCGCTGCTCGAACGCCTTGAGCGGGTTTTTCGACGACAGGGCGTCGGTGATCCGGCGCTGGGCGAGCTTGCCGATGGCGTCCTCGGACGGGACCGCGGGCGCCTCGTGCGGCCACCATGCGACGACGGGGGCGTCCGGCAGCAGCAGCGGCATGACCATCCCGGCCCCGGGCTCCGGGTCCGCGAGGGGGCCGTACCCGCGCAGGACGATGACCTCGCTGGCCCCGGCGTCACCGCCGATGCGGATCTGCGCGTCCATCCGCGGCGCCGCCTTGCGGGCGCCGCGGGCCAGCACGATCACCCGGCACGGGTGCTCGCGGCTCGCGGAGTTCGCGGCCTCGATCGCACCCTCGATGGAGAGGCCGTCATCGGTGACGACCACGAGGGTCAGCACCCGGCCCAGGGCCAGCACGCCGTTGCTCTCGCGCAGCTCGACCAGCTTCTTGTTCACCGCCGAGGAGTTGCTCGACGGCAGGTCGACGATCATCGAACGCTCCGGTCGGTCTGCAGGGACGGGATCTTCGGGGCCGGGGACCTCGGGGGCGGGGTCATCAGGGCCGGCGCCACGTGCGGCCGGTCCGGGCGAGCATCTTCTCGGCGGACTCCGGGCCCCAGCTGCCGGCGGGGTAGGGCGCGGAGTCCTCCTCCGCGGCCTGCCAGTGCTCGATCACTGGGTCCAGGATCTCCCACGAGCGCTCGACCTCCTCGTTCACCGGGAACAGGGACGGCTCGCCGAGCAGCACGTCGAGGATGAGCCGTTCGTAGGCCTCGGGGGACGCCTCGGTGAACGCGGTGCCGTAGCCGAAGTCCATCGTGACGTCCCGGACCTCCATCTGGCTGCCCGGCACCTTGGACCCGAAGCGCATGGTGACGCCCTCGTCGGGCTGCACGCGCACGACGAAGGCGTTCTGTCCCAGCTCCTCGGTCATCGTCTGGTCGAACGGCAGGTGCGGGGCCCGCTTGAAGATCACCGCGATCTCGGTGACGCGGCGGCCCAGCCGCTTGCCGGTGCGCAGGTAGAACGGCACCCCGGCCCAGCGGCGCGTCTCGACCTCGCAGGTGATCGCGGCGAAGGTCTCGGTCCGGGAGTTCGGGTCGAAGCCCTCCTCCTCCTTGAGCCCGCGGACGAGCTGGCCGCCCTGCCAGCCGCCGGTGTACTGGCCGCGGGCGGTGGTCTCGTCGATCGGGCCGACGAGCCTGGTGGCGTTGAGGACCTTGATCTTCTCGCTGCGCAGCTCGTCGGAGGAGAACGAGGTGGGCTCCTCCATCGCGGTGAACGCGAGGAGCTGCAGCAGGTGGTTCTGGATGACGTCGCGGGCCGCGCCGATGCCGTCGTAGTAGCCGGCGCGCCCGCCGAGACCGATGTCCTCGGCCATCGTGATCTGCACGTGGTCCACGTAGTGGGAGTTCCAGATCGGCTCGAAGAGCTGGTTGGCGAAGCGCATCGCCAGCACGTTCTGGACGGTCTCCTTGCCGAGGTAGTGGTCGATCCGGAAGACCGAGTCCTCGGGGAAGACGTCGTCGACGATCGCGTTGAGCTCCCGGGCCGACTGGAGGTCGTGGCCGAAGGGCTTCTCGATCACCACCCGGCGCCACTGCTCGCCGTCCTGCGCGGACAGGCCCGAGCGGGCCAGCTGCTTGCAGACGACGGGGAACGCCGACGGCGGGATCGACAGGTAGAACGCGTGGTTCCCGCCGGTGCCCCGGACCCGGTCCAGGTCACGCACGGTCGCCTCGAGCCGGTCGAACGCGTCGTCGTCGTCGAAGCTGCCCTCGACGAACCGGAAGCCCTCGGCGAGCCGGTCCCAGACCTCCTGCCGGAAGGGCGTGCGGGCGTGCTCGCGGACGGCCTCGTAGACGATCTGACCGAAGTCCTCGGTCGACCAGTCCCGCCGGGCGAACCCGGTGAGCGCGAAGCCCGGCGGCAGCAGCCCGCGGTTGGCGAGGTCATAGATCGCGGGCATCAGCTTCTTCCGCGACAGGTCTCCGGTGACGCCGAATATCACCAGACCGCACGGGCCCGCGATCCGCGGGAGACGCTTGTCCCGGGGGTCCCGCAGCGGGTTGACGTATCCCGCGCTCCCCGAGGAGATCTTGGTGCCGGAGGTCATCGTGGGGTCATCCGTCCTCTCGGCCCGCCCGGTCGTCCGGCCGGGCGCGCAGTTCCTGTACGGCGCGGGCCAGCGTGACCAGCCCGGCCACCCTGTCCACGAGGTGCAACCGCAGCACGGGGACACCCCGCGCCGCGACGTCGGCCGCGACGGTGGCGGCCTCGGTGAGCTGAAGCCTAGTCAGGTCGGGCCCGGGGTCCGCCACGAGATCATCCGGCGGGTCGGCGGTCAGCTGGCACAGGACCCGGTCCGCCCGCTCGCCGCCGGTCCCGTCCCGGGGCGCCCAGCCGAAGACGGCCGGCGTCCCGGCGCGGCGGGCCAGCTCGCCCCGCAGCACGGCGAGCGACGCGTCCGTGGCCGGGTCCAGCCAGGCGGAGAGCGCGACGTGCCCGCGCGCCGGCGTCGCGTCGACGAGCGCCTGCAGGGCCGCGCCGACGGTGTCGGTACCCGCGGGCAGCCACGCCCCGGCGCGGATCTCGACGAGCCCGTCCGTCGCCCGAGGGGGCTCGGCGGGCAGCGGATCCCTCCTGATCAGGGGTGCCTCGGCGGCGAACGGACGCCCCCGAGCAGCCGGGCCGCGGCGGCGACGGCGTACTGCCAGAGCAGTACCTGCCCGCCGACGGGCCCGGTGGTCCGGATGTCGACCTGTTCCGCGGAGGGGCCGAGCGCGATCCGGGCCGCGCCGGGAGGTGCCACGTCGAGGTCGTCGACCGGGTCCAGCTCGTCCGCGAGCAGCGGGAGCCGCCCGGCGGCGGTGAGCAGCTGGGCGAGCCATGCGGCCAGGCCGGGCGGTCCGGAGGCCGCGTCCAGCACCAGCGGCACGTCCCCGTGGGCGACGAGCGCCCCGGCGAGCTCGAGCGCGGGGTTGTCCGGGGCGTCCGGGAGCAGCAGCGCGGCCGCGACCGCGGCGTCGGCCAGGACCGCCCCGACGTCCGCTCCCGCGAGGCCCGCGGGCACCAGGCCCGGCGAGCCGAGCACGGAGAAGGGGCCGGGCACGTCCCGCTCGGCGGTGACGACGACGGAGCCCTCCCGCCGCGCCCGCTCGTCGAGCGGGGAGCCGGCCTCGGTGATCACGACCGTGCGGGCCGCGACGCCGGCGTCGGCGCCCTCGTCGAGCAGCTCGAGGGCCATGGCGTCGGCGAGGATCCGGTGCACGGCCTCGATGCGCGGGTCCGCGCCGGACCGGTCCGCGACGACGAGCACGCTCGCCCCGAGGTCCCCGGCCAGCGCGTCCGACACCTGGCCGGGATCCGCCGAGTCCACGACGGTCAGCGGCAGCCCGGGTCCGGTCCAGGTCGAGCCCGCCAGCGCCTGGGCGCCCAGGGTGAGCCGCGCGTCCCCCACGAGGAGTACGCGCGGCGCACCGGAGACCCGGAACCGTTCCCGCAACGCCTCGACCTGCCCGACGAGCGGACGGGACGTGCGGGGGAGCGCCGACCAGCCGAGGCCGTCGGCGGCGCCGCCCGCCGGACCCCAGGCGCTGGGGTCCGCGTCCGCGATGCGGGACGCCACGACGTCGCCGGCGAGCTCGCCGGCGATGCGCCGGGCGTCCCCCGCCAGCTCACCGGCGAGTGCGACGGCCGGTGCGCGCACGGTGCGTCCGGACGTCAACGGTCCTGCCTCCCTCTGCTCCTACTTCGCGGCGTCGAGCTGGCCCTGCACGGTCTCCTGCAGCTCGCCCCAGGACTTCTCGAACTTGTCCACGCCCTCGTTCTCCAGGGTGAGGAACACGTCCGTGATATCGATGCCGACGGCCTCCAGCTGGTCGAAGACCTTCTGGGCCTCCTCCGCGCGCCCGGTGACCCGGTCGCCGTGGACCTCGCCGTGGTCCGCGAACGCCTTCAGCGTCGCCTCCGGCATGGTGTTCACCGTGTTCGCCACCACCAGCTCGGTGACGTACATCGTGTCCGGGTAGTCGGGGTTCTTCACGCCGGTGGAGGCCCACAGCGGCCGCTGCGGGTTGGCGCCCTTCGCCTCGAGAGCCTTCCAGCGGTCCGAGGCGAAGACCTTCTCGAACGCCGCGTACGCCAGCCGCGAGTTCGCGACACCCGCCTTGCCGCGCAGGGCCATCGCCTCGTCGCTGCCGATCGCCTCGAGCCGCTTGTCGATCTCGGTGTCCACACGGGACACGAAGAACGACGCGACCGACTGGATGGACGCGAGCGCCTGCCCGTTGGCGGCCGCCTGCTCGAGGCCGTCGAGGTAGGCACCCATCACGTGCTCGTAGCGCTCGACCGAGAAGATCAGCGTGACGTTGACGCTGACGCCCTCGGCGAGCGCGCGGGTGATGGCCGGCAGCCCCTCCTGGGTGGCCGGGATCTTGACCAGCAGGTTCGGCCGGTCCACGGCCTTCCACAGGTCCAGCGCCTGCGCGACGGTGGCCTCGGTGTCGCGGGCCAGCGTCGGGTCGACCTCGAGGGAGACCCGGCCGTCCGTGCCGCCGGTGGACTCCCAGGTGCCGCTGAACAGGTCGCACGCCTGCTGGACGTCCGCCACGGTGATCTCGCGGATCGCGGCCGCGACGTCCGCGCCCCGGCTCGCGAGCTCGCGGACCTGCGCGTCGTAGGCCTCGCCCTTGGACAGCGCGCTGGCGAAGATCGTGGGGTTGGTGGTGACGCCGACGACGTACCAGTCGTTGATCAGCTCCAGCAGGTTGCCCGAGTCGATCCGCTCCCGGGAGAGGTCGTCGAGCCAGATGGACACGCCCGCCGCGGAAAGGGCGGCGAGCCTTTCGTTCGTGCTCATTGCCAGATCTCCTTCGTCTCGCACGCGATCAGGACTTGCCGAGGCTGGCGCGCGCCGCGTCGACGACAGCCTCCGGCGTGAAGCCGAACTTCTCGAACAGTGTCGCCGCGTCCGCGCTCGCGCCGTAGTGCTCGATGCTCACGATCCGCCCGGCGTCGCCGACGAAGCGGTACCACGACATCGCGATGCCGGCCTCGACCGCGACCCGCGCCTTCACCGACGGGGGCAGCACCGATTCCCGGTAGGCGGTGTCCTGGGCGTCGAACCACTCGACACACGGCATCGAGACCACCCGGGTCGGGACCCCGTCCGCCTCGAGGGTCCTGCGGGCCGCGACGGCGAGCTGCACCTCCGAACCGGTGCCGATCAGGATCACCTGCGGCTCGCCGGAGGACGCCTCGGCCAGGATGTAGCCGCCCTTCTTGACGCCCTCGACGGAGGTGCCCTCGAGCACCGGCAGGTTCTGCCGGCTCAGGCACATGCCGACGGGGCCGTCCTGCCACTCGAGCGTGGCCTTCCAGCCGGCGGCGGTCTCGTTCGCGTCCGCCGGGCGCAGCACCGAGAGGTTCGGGATGGCCCGCAGCGCGGTGAGGTGCTCGATCGGCTGGTGGGTCGGGCCGTCCTCGCCGAGGCCGATGGAGTCGTGCGTCCAGATGAAGATCGCTGCGGTCTTCATCAGCGAGCCGAGCCGGACCGCTCCGCGCATGTAGTCGCTGAACTGCAGGAACGTGCCGCCGTAGGGCCGGGTCGGCCCGTGCAGCGCGATGCCGTTGAGGATCGCGCCCATCGCGTGCTCGCGGACGCCGAAGTGCAGCGTGCGGCCGTACGGGTTGGCCTTCCACATCTTGGTGGCCGCCGAGCTCGGGCCGAACGAGTCCGCGCCCTCCATCGTCGTGTTGTTGCTCTCCGCGAGGTCGGCCGAACCGCCCCAGAGCTCCGGCAGCACCGGGGCCAGGGCCTTCAGCGTCTCACCGGACGCCTTGCGCGTCGCGAGGCCCTTGGGATCGGCGTCCCACGTCGGCAGGGCGTCCGCCCAGCCCTCGGGGAGGGCGTTGGCGACGAGCCGGTCGAAGAGCTGCTTGCGCTCCGGCTCCCGGGTGGTCCACTCCTCGTAGGCCTCCTCCCACCGCCGCTTCTCCGCCTGGTGGCGCTCGGCGACGGAGCGGGTGTACTCCAGGACCTCCGGGTCGACCTGGAACGACTTCTCCGGGTCGAACCCGAGGATCTTCTTGACCTCGGCCACCTCGTCGGCGCCCAGCGCGGCGCCGTGCGCCTTGCCGGTGTTCATCTTGGTGGGCGCCGGGTAGCCGATGATCGTGCGCAGCTGGATGAACGACGCGCGCGTCGTCTCGGCCTTCGCGTTCTCGATCGCCTCGAGGATGCCGGTGACGTTCTCCCCGCCCTCGACGACCTGGACGTGCCAGCCGTAGGCCTCGTACCGCTTCGCGGTGTCCTCGGACAGCGCGATCCTCGTGTCGTCCTCGATCGAGATCTCGTTGTCGTCGTAGAAGACGATGAGGTTGCCGAGGTCCTGGCGGCCCGCGAGCGACGACGCCTCGCTCGTGACGCCCTCCTCGATGTCCCCGTCCGAGGCGATCACGTAGATGAAGTGGTCGAACGGGCTCTCGCCCAGGGGCGGCTCCGGGTCGAACAGGCCGCGCTCGCGGCGTGACGCCATCGACATGCCGACCGCGGAGGCCAGGCCCTGGCCCAGCGGGCCGGTGGTCATCTCCACACCGTCCGGGGTCAGCCCGAGCTCCGGGTGGCCCGGCGTCTTGGACCCCCACGTCCGCAGCGCCTCCAGGTCCTCCAGCTCCATCTCGTATCCGGACAGGAACAGCTGGATGTAGAGCGTCAGGCTGGAGTGCCCGGCGGAGAGGACGAAGCGGTCCCGGCCGATCCAGCCGGGGTTCTGCGGGTCGTGCCGCATGACGCGCTGGAACAGCGTGTACGCGAGCGGGGCGAGGCTCATCGCCGTGCCGGGGTGACCGCTGCCGACCTTCTGCACGGCGTCGGCGGCCAGCACGCGGATCGTGTCGACCGCGCGCCGGTCGAGGTCGGTCCAGTCCGCGGGTACCTGGGCTCGGGTCAGTGCGGCGACGTCGGGTTCCGACGTAACGGACACGGGTGTGCTCCTGTCCTCGTGTGAACGGGCGGCTGCTGAAACAACACAGACGCGGTCGTCGTCCGGGGGGTGCGCGCGGGCGGTGGTGCCCGCGTGTGAACCGGCCCTCGCCACGATGCGCGTCCGACTCGACCCCCGACTCTAGTGGTCCAGGCTGGTCCGCTCCGGTCCCCAGTGGTCAACTCCCGCCCTGTCGCACCGGACGGGTCTCGGGGGTCTACCCCGTCTGACCGCCGGGCATACCACGGGTTAGCATCGACGCGTTGTAGAAAGTGGGGTCCGTGGTGTGCGAACGCGCGGGGTCGGGCTCCGCTCGCTGCGGCAGAGCGACACCCCACCACGATCGTCGAGGTACCGAGCGAGGTAGCAACTGGTGAGCGCGCCCGTGTCCGACCGGGGATCCGCCCGGGAGGCCCGACGGCCGGCGGCAACGCCGACGCCGGACCGGCGGCCACATCCGTGGTCCCGCCTGGAGCGCGTGAAGGACGTGTTCCGTGCCTATCTGGGCCTGACGAAGGCTCGGATCATCGAGCAGCTGCTCGTCGTCACCGTGCCGGCCATGGTGCTCGCCCAGCGGGCGATCCCCTCGGTCTGGCTGATCCTCGCGACGCTCGTCGGTGGCGCCGTGGCCGCCGCCAGCGCCCACGCGCTGAACTGCGTGGTCGACGCGGACATCGACGCCAAGATGAAGCGCACCTCCCGTCGTCCGACGGCGAAGGGGCAGGTCAGCCCGCGCAACGCGCTGATCTTCGGGCTCGCCCTCGGCGCCCTGAGCGCCGTGTGGCTGGCGCTCACCACGAACCTGCTCTCCGCCGCGATGGCGGTCGGCGCGATCGCGTTCTACGTGCTCGTCTACACGCTGATCCTCAAGCGCCGGACCTCGCAGAACATCGTCTGGGGCGGCGCCGCGGGCTGCATGCCGGTGGTCATCGGCTGGTCCGCGGTGACCGGCACCGTCGAATGGCCCGCTCTGGTCATGTTCGGGATCATCTTCTTCTGGACGCCGCCGCACTTCTGGGCGCTCGCGATGAAGTACCGGGACGACTATGCGGCCGCGGACGTACCGATGCTGCCGGTCGTGGCCACCCCGCGTCAGGTGTCCGTCCGGATCGTCGCCTACTCGTGGGTCATGGCGGCCTGGACGCTGCTGCTGTTGCCGGTCACCTCCTGGATCTACGCCGCGGTCGCCGTGCTCGGCGGGGCGTACTTCGTCTTCACCGCGCACCGGCTGCACGGGCGGGTGAAGGCGGGCGAGACCGTCTCCCCGATGAAGCTCTTCCACCTCTCGAACCTCTACCTCTGCGCCCTGTTCATCGCGATCGCGGTGGACGCGGCGGTGGGGCTGCCGGTTCTCCTCTGAGCAGACCCGGCAGGTTCCGACCGCCCTCCCGCGAGATCCGCGGGAGGGCGTCGTCGTTGCGGGGGCGGGTCAGCCCAGGAGGTCCGGCATCGGCGTCTCCTTGCCCAGGACGTGCTCGGACAGGAACGCGAAGACCGTCTCGTACCAGACGACCGAGTTCTGCGGCTTCAGGATCCAGTGGTTCTCGTCCGGGAAGTACAGGAACCGGTGCGGGTTGTCGGCCGGGTCCTGCTGCCGTGCCTGCAGCTCCCACCACAGCCGCAATGCCTCGCCGATCGGCACCCGGTAGTCCTTGTCCCCGTGGATCACCAGCATGGGTGTGGTGATCGCGTCGACGTTGCGGTGCGGGCTGTTGGCCGCGGACATCTCCGGCGAGAGCTCCGCGCCCACTCGGACGCGAAGTCCGTCGTGGTGCCGAAGTGGTCCAGCGCCCAGAGGCTGGCGTGGGTGACGATCGCGGCGAACCGGTCCGTCTGCCCGGCGATCCAGTTCGCCATGTAGCCGCCGAACGAGCCGCCCATCGCCGCGACCCGCGTCGCGTCGATCTCCGGGAGGCTCTCGGCGTGATCCGTCATGGCCATCAGGTCCGTGTACGGCGCCGCACCCCACGCCCCCCAGCCGCGTTCGACGAACTCCTGCCCGTAGCCCGTGGACAGCGCCGGGTCCGGCAGCAGCACGGCGTAGCCGCGGGCGGCCATCAGCCACGGGTTCCAGCGCCACTGCCAGGCGTTCCAGCTGCCCAGCGGGCCGCCGTGCACCCAGAGCAGGAGCGGCGCCGGCTCCGCGGCACTCGCCCCGTCGGGCAGCACGAGCCAGGCGCGTAGGGCGGTGCCGTCCGACGCGGTGGTGTCGATCTCCGTGAGCGTGCCCGGCAGTGCGGGCGGCTCGACGGGCCCCGGCAGGCCGACGGGCTGCTGGTCCGGCGCGTGCGCGTCGAGCCGGACCGGCGCGGGCGGCGAGTCGACGGCGGAGCGCAGCGCGTAGACGGAGGCCCCGTCCGGCGAGACGCGAGGGTCGGTGTAGGCGCCGTGGTCCCCGGTGAGCCGGGTGACGCTCCCGTCGAGCGCGACCCGGAACAGCGGGGAGCGCCCGTTCTCGTCCGCGACGACGATCAGCGCGGCCGAGTCCGGGGTCCAGCGGAACGCCGCGGGCCACCGGTCCCAGCCGGAGGTGATCTCGGCGACGGCGCCGCCGGACAGGGGCACCACGACGAGGTCGACCACCGGGCCGCGGGTCGCCTCCGACCGCCTCTCCCGCAGCACCGCGACCGCGGCACCGTCCGGGCTGACCTGCAGGTTCAGATAGTCGTGGGTGTCGTCCGCGAGCAGGACCCGCCGTTCGCCCGAGCCGACGTCGATCGCCGCGATCGTGGACCGCACGTCCCCGCCCGGCGCCGGGACCTTCCACACCGTGACGACGGTCCGGCCGTCCGGCGTGAGGTCCGCCGCGCTCTCGACGAGCGCGGCACCCGGCGTCGGGGTCAGGTCCGTCCAGGTGATCGTCGCGTCGTCCGCGGCCGGGCCGCCGAGGAGCAGCCGCGGCTCGTCCGGTCCGAGGTCGTGGTCCCAGTACCGCACGGGGTAGGCCGTGTGCAGGATCGCCGAGACCTTCCCGTCCTTGCGGGCCCGCCGCCGCTTCTCGTCGTCCTCGGCGGTGACGGCGCCGGGCATCGTCGGGGACGTGGCCAGCACGGATCCGGTCTCCAGCGCGACGACGGGGGACCCGACGCCGCCGGGCCGGGTCCCGACCACCCGGGCCTCGCCGCCGTCCGCCGGCAGCTCCCAGAGGGCGGCGGGGGCGTCGTCCGGTGCCGTGCCGTCGGGCCGCGCCGAGACGAAGAGCAGGTCGCCGGTGGGGGTGAACGCCGGGGCCGACTCGCCCTTCGCGCTGCGCGTCAGCCGCCGTGCGGCTCGCTCACCCGTGGGGTCGATCTCCCACAGCGCGGTGACGCGCCCAGAGCGGTCGGCGTCGAGGGCGGAGACGACGGTGACGAGGCGGGTGCCGTCCGGGGAGAAGCTCCAGGCCGGCGAGCCGGTCGAGGCCGAGGTAGTCCTGGAGGTCGGCGAAAGGGGTGGGGTCGCTCACGCCCCCACCTTCGCACGGGGCGTGGTGGCGCTGGTCGGCATCCCGCGGCCGGATTGGCCGCGAGCATGATCGGGGACCAGCCCGATCAGGGCCGAGCGGCGAGCGCCGGCGGTTCGACCGACACGTCCGCGACGGCGTCCGGCAGTGGCTCCCGGCGGGTCGTGCCCGCCCACACCGCCGCGGCGGCCGCGGTGACCGCGGCCGCGCCGAGCACGTGCAGCGCCACGAGGACCTCCGGCACGCCCAGGGCGTACTGGATGCCGCCCAGCGCTCCCTGCGCGGCCACGACCGCGACCAGCACCCAGTAGCGGCGCTTCAGCGCAGCTGCCGCGTGCGTGGCGAACAGGGTGAAACCGAGCCCGGCGAGCAGCCCGAGGTAGGCGAAGAGCAGGTCCGCGTGCAGCTGGGCCATCGCCGGGACGCCCAGGCCCAGCCGGGGCGTGCTCGCGTCCCCCGCGTGCGGCCCCGCGGCCGTGACGAGCGTCCCGGCGACCAGCAGGGCCCCCAGGACGACGGAGCTCAGCACGATCAGCCCGCGGGCGGCACCGGGCACCGTGCGGACGACGGGCCCGCCCGCCGTGGCCTCGTCGACGAGCTGCACGGCCAGCCAGACGAGCAGCATCGACGCCAGGAAGTGCGGCATCACGCTCCACCAGGCCAGGCCCAGGAGCACGGTGAACCCGCCGATGACGGCCTGTGCCACCACCCCCAGCGGCATCGCGACCGCGAGCCAGGTGAGCCGGCGGCGCCGGGGCCGGGTGTTCAACGCCGCGAGCAGGCAGAACCCCGAGATCGCCACCACGACGAACGTCAGCAGCCGGTTCGAGAACTCGATCCACTGCGTCAGCGCCGCGATCCCGGGATGCGCGACGGGGACGAGGCTGCCGGGGAAGCAGTTGGGCCAGGTCGGGCAGCCCAGCCCGGACCCCGTCACCCGGACGACCGAGCCGGTGACCGCGATCCCGCCCTGGGCGAGCACCGCGAGCAGGGCCAGCCGGCGCATCAGCGCCGGCGGGGTGGACGGGATGCGCGCGAGGAAGGAGGGGCGGGCCACGACTACAGATCGTAGAAGGTGACCGGTCGATCAGCGCAGCCGGACGGTCCGCACCGCGACGCCCGCCCCGACGACCGCCCAGGCCAGCAGCACGAGGACCGGCCCCGGGCCCGGTGCGGCGCCGTCGACCAGGGCGGTCCGCAGCCCCTCGGCCAGCGCCCCGGACGGGAGCAGCCCCGCCACGGCCGCGAGCCCGGCCGGCAGATCGGCCAGCGGGATCACGATGCCGCCGCCGAGCAGCAGCACGAACCACACGACGTTCGCCACGGCCAGCACGATGTCCGAGCGCAGGGTGCCGCCGAGCAGCACGCCGAGGGCGCCGAACGCGGCGCAGCCGAGCAGGACGAGCAGCACCGCCCAGCCGAGACCGGCCGCGGCGGGCCTCCACCCGAGGAATGCGGCGACGACCGAGAGCACCACGACCTGCACGACGACCACGGCCAGCATCGCCGCCATCCGCCCGGCGACGAGCAGCCAGCGCGGCAGCGCGGTCGCGGCGAGCCGGCGGATCACGCCGTAGCGCCGGTCGAAGCCAAGGGTGATGGCCTGGCTGGTGAAGGCGGTCGACATCACCGCGAGCGCGAGGATCCCCGGCGTCACCGAGTTCACCCGCGGCTCGGGCAGCGACAGGATCGGCAGCAGGGACAGGCCGACGAGCAGCACGATCGGGATCAGCAGGGTGAGCAGCACCTGCTCGCCGTGGCGCAGGGCCAGCCGGGTCTCGGTGCCCGCCTGGGCCAGCAGCATCGTGGCGAGGGAGCCCCGCCCGGGGCGGGGGTGAAGGTGCCGGGCGCGAACCGTGCCGCGCGCCCGTCGTGGCCGGACGTCGTCACGAGCGGAGCTCCCCGTCCGGTGAGGTCGAGGAAGACGTCCTCGAGGCTGCGCCGGGCGACCTGGACGTCGTCCGCGAGGGCGCCCTGGTCCGCGCACCAGCCGGTGATCGCCGAGAGCACGGCGGGGTCGATCCGGCCGCGGACGACGTAGCGCCCGGCGACCGTCTCCGCGGCGCTGTGCCCGACGGGCAGCGCGGCGGCCAGCGCCTCGACGTCCATCCCGGTGCGGGCGCGGAACCGCAGCTCCTGCTGCTCGCCGCCGGAGGTCAGCTCGGCGGGGCTGCCCTGGGCGACCACCCTGCCGTGATCCATGATCACGACCTGGTCCGCCAGCGCCTCGGCCTCCTCCATCAGGTGCGTGGTGAGCAGCACCGCGACGCCGTCCCGGCGCAGCGCCTCGACCAGCTCCCAGACCAGGCGCCGGCCCTGCGGGTCCATGCCCGCCGTCGGCTCGTCGAGGAAGACCAGCTCGGGCCGCCCGACGACCGCGCAGGCCAGCGCGAGGCGCTGCTGCTGGCCGCCGGAGAGCCGCTTGAACGGCGTGCGGGCGCAGCCGGCGAGGCCGAGGACCTCGATCAGCCAGCGGACGTCCAGGGGCTCGGCCGCGCAGGCCGCCACGACCCGGAGCATCTCCTCGGCCTTCACGCCGGGGTAGGCGCCGCCGCCCTGCGGCATGATCCCGATCCGGGCCCGCAGCGCGTCCGGGGCGCCGGCGGGGTCCATCCCGAGGACGCGGATCTCGCCCTCGTCCGCCCTCACGAAGCCCTCGCAGATCTCCACCGTGGTGGACTTGCCGGCGCCGTTCGGGCCGAGCAGGGCGAGCACGCTGGCGGGCTCGAGCCGCAGGTCCAGGCCGTCGACGGCGGTGGTCCGCCCGTAGCGCTTCACCAGGCCCCGCACGGAGACGGCTGGGGCCGCCAGGAGCGGCGGCGGAGTGGGCGTCACGGTGGGGGAGTCTAGAGAGTTGGGCCGCCGAGGTCGGCGCCGGACCCGCTGTCCCGCAGCGCGGTGCGACGGACGAGCAGCACCGCCACCCCGAGCAGGACGATGCCGGCCACGATGGCCATCGGGAGCTGGTACGCGCGGAAGTTGAAGTCCGCACCCGTCGGCGGGACCATCACCGCCAGCACCGCCGAGGCCGCGAGCGCGGCCCGGCGGTAGCGGGGGAGCCCCCGGGTGGCGGCGAGCGGTACGGCCGCCCACAGCAGGTACCAGGGATGCACGACCGGCCCGAGCAGGACGACGGCGCCGAGCCCGGCGCCCACCCCCGTCACCGCGTCGACGCGGCCGCGCAGGACCGCCAGCAGCAGCCACACGCAGAGGAGCGCCGAGGCGATCCCGCCCACCCCGCGGGTGAGCATCAGAGTGGTGTCCGTGTGGTCCCCGAGGCCGGCCAGGATCCCGATCTGCCCGCTGAGCTGGCCGAGGTCCGTGGCCACGGACATCCAGCTGCGGATCGCGTTGGCCGTGCCGAGCGTGGACACCCAGCCGAAGCCCAGCCCCGTGCCGAACCCGAGCGCGAGCAGGACGACGACGGCCACCGCGCCCAGCCCCGCGGCCGCCGCCGCGACGTCCCGGACCCGGCCTCCGCGGCGCCGGGCCAGGTCCACCCCGACGAAGCCGAGCGCGAGGGCCGCGGGCAGCTTCACCGCCGCCCCGCCGGTGATCAACGCCGCGCCCACCACCCACTGCCAGGTCCGCGGGGGTGCGTCCACGCTGCCGAGCGCGACGTGCAGCCCGGCGAGCATCAGTCCCAGCATCAGGGCTTCGTTGTGGATGCCGCTGACCAGGTGGAACAGCACCAGCGGGTTCGCGGCGCCGAGCCAGAGCGCCAGGCCCGGCTCGACCCCGCAGCGCCGGGCCAGCTTCGGCAGCGCCCAGATGATCAGCGCCACGCCGCACAGCGCCAGGACGCGGTGGAGCAGGACGCCCAGGACGACGTCGTTGCCGCTGATCGCGGTGATCCCGCGGCCCAGGGCCAGGAACAGCGGGCCGTAGGGCGCCGGGGTGTCCCGCCAGATCGTCGGGATGGTGCGGGTGAGCGGATCGTCCACCCCGAGGGCCTGCGCCGGGCCCAGGACGTAGGGGTCGAGGCCCCGGGCGCCGATCGCGCTCTGGGCGAGGTAGCTGTAGACGTCCTTGCTGAACAGCGGGGGGGCGATCGCCAGCGGGAGCGCCCACAGCAGCGCCGTGCGGGCCAGGGCGGGGCGCTCCGGCGCGGGCGCGACCGCGCCGCGGGCCGAGAGCATCCGGCCGATCCAGAGCCAGGCGAGGACGAGCATGCCCATGCCCGCGTAGGTGAGCGCGATGGCCAGCGTCGCGTTGCGGGCGGGGAGCCCGAGCACCCGCAGGCCGTTGAGCGGGTTCGGGACGGGCAGAGCCCCGGCCCCGAGGGCGCCGATCGCCATGAGGAGGGCCCCGGTGAGGCCGAGCCGGCGGGCGAGCCGCGCCGGATCGCGCGGGGGTGGCGCCACCGGCGGCGCGACGGCGTCCCGCGGACGGTCGACGTGCGCGCCGCCCCTCCGCGCCGCCTCGACCTCCGGAACCGCCATTCGAGCAGGGTAGCGAGCGATGATCGGGGTGAGTCGCCTCACCCGGCGGGGAGCCGCCTTTGCTGTCCGCGCCGATATCCGCAACACTGGTGTTGTGAAAACAGCCGGGCGGACCTCCGCGATCGACGACCGGGCACCCCAGGTGTCGGGTCGGATCGATCTGCCGGTGCTGCCCGCACACGGGCCGAGCGGCGAGGGGCGCACCCGCGAGGCGGTCGCGCGCCTGCTCATGGAGCAGGGGCCGGTCACCGCGGCGGACGTCGCGGCGGAGCTGGAGCTTCTCGGCGGCGGCCGTGCGGCGGCACCTCGACACGCTGCTCGCGGACGGCGAGGCCGAGACGCGGGACGCGCCGCGGCTGCGCCGGCGGGGCCGCGGACGGCCGGCCAAACACTTCCTCCTCACCGACGCCGGCCGCGCCCGCTTCGGCCACGGCTACGACGACCTCGCCACGGCGGCGCTGCGGTTCCTCGCCGCGCACGCCGGGGCGGACGCCGTCGGGGACTTCGCCCGCAGCCGGGTGCAGGAGCTGATCGGCCCCGGCGCGGCGGAGATCGCCGCGGCGGGCACGCCGGAGGAGCGCGCGGCCGCGCTCGCGCGGGTCCTCACCGCGCGGGGCTACGCCGCGCAGTCCCGCGAGGCGGGACACGGCGTCCAGCTCTGCCAGCACCACTGTCCGGTGGCCCACGTCGCGGCCGAGTTCCCCCAGCTCTGCGAGGCCGAGACCAAGGCCTTCGCCGAGCTCCTCGGCACGCACGTCCAGCGGCTGGCCACCATCGCGCGTGGAGACTCCACGTGCACCACACACGTTCCGCTCGAGGGTCCCGAACTCTTCACGCGGTCCGACCACACCACCACAGTCCCGAAAGGGAGGCAGTCCGAATGACGACAGCCCCTGAAGTGAAGCCAGGGCTCACCCAGGAGGAGACGCTCGCGACGCTCGGCCGGTACGACTTCGGTTGGGCCGACTCGGACGCAGCCGGTGCCACCGCCCGCCGTGGGCTCTCCGCCGACGTCGTCGCCGACATCTCGCGGCTCAAGAGCGAGCCGCAGTGGATGCTCGACTTCCGACTGAAGGCGCTGGACCTGTTCGAGCGCAAGCCGATGCCCCGCTGGGGGTCGGACCTGTCGGGGATCGACTTCGACAACATCAAGTACTTCGTGCGGTCCACGGAGAAGCAGGCCACCTCCTGGGAGGAACTGCCCGAGGACATCAAGAACACCTACGACAAGCTGGGCATCCCGGAGGCCGAGAAGGCCCGCCTGGTGTCCGGTGTCGCGGCGCAGTACGAGTCCGAGGTCGTCTACCACCAGATCCGCGAGGACCTGGAGGAGCAGGGCGTGATCTTCCTCGACACGGACACCGCGCTCAAGGAGCACCCGGAGCTCTTCCGGGAGTACTTCGGCTCGGTCATCCCGTCCGGGGACAACAAGTTCTCCGCGCTGAACTCGGCCGTGTGGTCGGGCGGCTCGTTCATCTACGTGCCGCCGGGCGTGCACGTGGACATCCCGCTGCAGGCCTACTTCCGGATCAACACCGAGAACATGGGCCAGTTCGAGCGGACGCTGATCATCGTCGACGAGGGTGCCTACGTGCACTACGTCGAGGGCTGCACCGCGCCGATCTACAAGTCGGACTCGCTGCACTCCGCGGTCGTCGAGATCGTCGTGAAGAAGGGCGGCCGCTGCCGCTACACGACCATCCAGAACTGGTCGAACAACGTCTACAACCTGGTCACCAAGCGCGCCAAGGCCGAGGAGGGCGCGACCATGGAGTGGGTCGACGGCAACCTCGGCTCCAAGGTGACCATGAAGTACCCGGCGGTCTGGCTGATGGGCGAGCACGCGAAGGGCGAGGTCCTCTCGATCGCCTTCGCGGGCGAGGGCCAGCACCAGGACGCCGGCGCGAAGATGGTGCACATGGCGCCGAACACGTCCTCGACGATCATCTCGAAGTCGGTGGCGCGCGGCGGCGGCCGGACCTCCTACCGTGGTCTCGTGCAGGTCAACGCGCGGGCGAAGAACTCCCGCTCGACGGTGAAGTGCGACGCGCTGCTGGTCGACACGATCAGTCGCAGCGACACCTATCCGTACGTGGACGTTCGCACCGACGACGTCTCGATGGGCCACGAGGCCACGGTCTCCAAGGTCAGCGGCGACCAGCTCTTCTACCTGATGAGCCGGGGCCTGACCGAGGACGAGGCCATGGCGATGGTCGTGCGCGGGTTCGTCGAGCCCATCGCGCGCGAGCTGCCCATGGAGTACGCGCTGGAGCTGAACCGGCTCATCGAACTGCAGATGGAGGGTTCGGTCGGATGACCGAGGTCGTCTCCGGGCTCGCCCCGGAACTGAAGGGCGCCAAGCGGGGCTCGGGCATCGTTCCCGAGGCCAGCGCCGGTGAGCGTTTCCAGTCCACGGACGTCGAGGCCTTCGAGGTCCCCGGCGGCCGCGAGGAGAACTGGCGCTTCACGCCGATGAAGCGGCTGCGCGGGCTGCACGACGGCACCGCGACGTTCACCGGGTCGGCGAAGGTCGACGTCCCGGCGGTCGACGGCGTCACCGTCGAGACGGTCGGCCGGGACGACACGCGCCTCGGTGCGGCCGGTATCCCCGCGGACCGCATCGCGGCCGCCGCGTGGAGCGCCTTCCGTGAGGCCACCGTCGTCACGATCGACGGCACGCCCGAGCCGGTCACGGTCACCGTGGACGGCCCGGGCGTGGGGAGAGCGCGGCGCTGCACCTGCAGCTGCGCACCACCCCGCACACCGAGGCCACGGTCGTGCTGGTGCAGCGCGGCTCGGGTGTCCTGGCGGACAACCTCGAGGTCGTGCTGGCGGACGGCTCCCGGCTCAACCTCGTCGTCACCGACGAGTGGGCGGACGACGCGGTGCACGTGGCCGCGCACCACCTGAGCATCGGCCGGGACGCCACCCTGCGCGCCATCGCGGTATCGCTGGGCGGGGACCTGGTCCGGGTCAGCCCCACCGTGCGCTACACCGGCCCGGGCGGGGACGCGGAGCTGCTGGGCCTCGGGTTCGCCGACGCCGGCCAGCACCTCGAGCAGCGCCTGCTCGTCGACCACGCGGTGCCGAACTGCAAGTCCAACGTGCTCTACAAGAACGCCCTGCAGGGCATGCAGGGCGCCACGAACGCGCACACGGTGTGGATCGGGGACGTGCTCATCCGGGCCGCGGCCGAGAACACCGAGACCTTCGAGTTCAACCGGAACCTCGTGCTCACCGAGCACGCCCGGGCGGACTCGGTGCCGAACCTGGAGATCGAGACCGGCGAGATCGCCGGCGCCGGGCACGCCAGCGCCACCGGAAGATTCGACGACGAGCAGCTGTTCTACTTGCAGAGCCGCGGCATCCCCGAGGACGTCGCTCGCCGCCTGGTCGTCCGCGGCTTCTTCGGCGAGATCCTGCAGCGGCTCCCGACCCCCGAGCTGCGCGAGCGCCTCGAGGCCGCCATCGAGGCCGAGCTGGCCCTCGCCGGCGCCTGACGGCACCGCGCCCCCACCACACTTTCTGCGAAGACGGAGCTGACTCTCACGATGTCCACCTTGGAGATCAAGGACCTGCACGCCTCGGTGACCACCGAGGACGGGCCCAAGGAGATCCTGCGCGGGGTGAACCTCACCGTCCGCGCCGGCGAGACCCACGCGATCATGGGCCCGAACGGCTCGGGCAAGTCGACGCTGGCCTACGCCATCGCCGGCCACCCCAAGTACGAGATCACGAGCGGCGAGGTCCTCCTCGACGGCGAGAACGTGCTCGACATGACCGTCGACGAGCGCGCCCGCGCCGGCCTCTTCCTGGCCATGCAGTACCCGGTCGAGGTCCCCGGCGTCTCGATGGCGAACTTCCTGCGCTCCGCGGCCACCGCGGTCCGTGGCGAGGCCCCCAAGCTCCGGACCTGGGTCAAGGAGGTCAAGGGCGCGATGAACGACCTCGACATCGACCCGGACTTCGCGGACCGCTCGGTCAACGAGGGCTTCTCCGGCGGCGAGAAGAAGCGCCACGAGGTGCTCCAGCTCGCCCTGCTCAAGCCGAAGATCGCGGTGCTGGACGAGACGGACTCCGGCCTGGACGTCGACGCGCTGCGCGTCGTGTCCGAGGGCGTGAACCGCTACCGCGAGGGCGGCGAGACCGGTGTCCTGCTGATCACGCACTACACGCGGATCCTGCAGTACATCAAGCCCGACCACGTGCACGTGTTCGCCGCGGGCCGCGTCGTCGAGTCCGGCGGCCCCGAGCTGGCGGACGACCTCGAGAAGAACGGCTACGAGCGCTTCGTCAAGGCCGCCCAGGCGGAGGCCGTCGTCTGATGACCACCGTTCAGACCCATCCCTCGGGTCTGGATGTCGCCACGATCCGCGACGACTTCCCGATCCTGCAGCGCACGGTCCGCGAGGGCCGTCCGCTGGTCTACCTGGACTCCGGGGCCACCTCGCAGCGGCCCCGCCAGGTGCTCGACGCCGAGCGCGCCTTCCTCGAGCAGCACAACGCCGCGGTCCACCGCGGCGCGCACCAGTTGGCCGAGGAGGCGACGGACGACTACGAGTCCGCCCGCGCGCGGATCGCCGCGTTCGTCGGTGCGGACCCGGCGGAGCTGGTGTTCGTCAAGAACGCCACCGAGGCGATCAACCTCGTGGCGTACGCGATGAGCAACTCGTCGATCAGGACCGGGCTCGGCCCCGAGTCCGAGCGGTTCGCGCTCGGCCCCGGGGACGAGATCGTCGTGACCGAGCTGGAGCACCACGCCAACCTGGTCCCGTGGCAGGAGCTGTGCCGGCGGACCGGGGCGACCCTGCGCTGGTACTCGGTGACCGCGGACGGCCGGATCGACCTGGACTCCCTCGAGCTCACCGACCGCACGAAGGTCGTCGCGTTCGCGCACCAGTCGAACGTGCTGGGTTCGATCGCGCCGGTCGAGGAGCTGGTCCGGCGGGCGAGGGCGGTCGGCGCGCTGACCGTCCTCGACGCGTGCCAGTCCGTGCCGCACATGCCGGTCAACCTGACGGCGCTCGGCGTGGACTTCGCGGCGTTCTCCGGGCACAAGATGCTCGGCCCGTCCGGTGTCGGCGTGCTCTACGGGCGCACCGAGCTGCTCGAGGCCATGCCGCCGTTCCTCACCGGCGGCTCGATGATCGAGCTGGTGCGGATGGAGGGCTCGTCCTACGCGCCGCCGCCGCAGCGGTTCGAGGCCGGCGTGCCGATGACGTCGCAGGCCGTGGGCCTGGGCGCGGCGGTGGACTATCTCTCCGCGATCGGCATGGACAGGGTCGCGGCCCACGAGCTGGAGCTGGTGAAGGTCGCGCTGGACACCCTGCGCGAGGTCCCGGGCGTCCGGATCGTCGGGCCGGACTCGCTCGAGGCCCGCGGGGGCGCGGTGAGCTTCGTGGTGGAGGACGTGCACGCGCACGACGTCGGCCAGGTCCTCGACGACCGCGGCATCGCGGTGCGGGTCGGGCACCACTGCGCCTGGCCGCTGCACCGCCGCTTCGGAATCGCCGCGACCGTCCGCGCGTCGTTCCACGTGTACACGACGGTGGACGAGGTGGCCCAGCTCGCCGAGGGTGTGCGGGCCGCCCGGGACTTCTTCGGGGTGAGCTAGGAATGCGGCTCGAGCAGATGTACCAGGAGATCATCCTGGATCACTACCGCTCGCCCCACGGGGCGGGCCTGCGGGACCCGTTCGACGCGGAGACCCACCACGTCAACCCGACCTGCGGGGACGAGGTGACGCTGCGGGTGAAGCTGGACGAGTCCGGCGAGAAGGTCCAGGACGTCTCCTACGAGAGCCTGGGCTGCTCGATCAGCCAGGCCTCGACGTCGGTGATGACCGATCTCGTCGTCGGGCAGAGCGTCGACGAGGCCTTCCGCATCCTGGCCTCGTTCCAGGAGATGGCGCAGGGCCGGGGCAAGGTGGAGCCGGACGAGGCCGTGATCGGGGACGGCGTCGCCTTCGCGGGCGTCGCGAAGTACCCGGCGCGGGTCAAGTGCGCGCTCCTGGGCTGGATGGCGTTCAAGGACGCCGTGGTCCGGGTACACGACGAGGCAACCCCGAAGGGAGCCCAGGCATGAGCGACACGACCGAGACCACCCCCGCCGCCGAGGAGGAGGTCGTCCGGGGCGCTGCCGGGATGCCCGAGCCTTCCGCGGCCGCCGCGGAAGGCCCCTCCCTCGACGACATCGAGGAGGCCATGCGGGACGTCGTGGACCCCGAGCTGGGGATCAACGTCGTCGACCTCGGCCTCGTCTACGGCCTCGCCGTGCAGGACAACAAGGCGATCATCGACATGACCCTGACCTCCGCCGCCTGCCCGCTCACGGACGTCATCGAGGAGCAGGCGCGCAGCGCCCTCACCGGTGGCGGCACCGGCGGCCTCGTCGAGGACATCACGATCAACTGGGTCTGGATGCCGCCGTGGGGCCCGGAGAAGATCACCGAGGACGGCCGCGAGCAGCTGCGCGCCCTCGGCTTCCGGGTCTGACCAGCGCCCTTCTTCCCGTACGGCCCGTTCGTCCCGTAGGTCGGGACGAGCGGGCCGTTCGTCGTTCCCGGGCCCCTCGTCAGCCGGCGCCGCCGAGCAGGAACGGGTGCAGGTTGCGGTAGCCGCGGACCTGCAGCGGCCTGAGCGGACGGATCTGGAAGCGCGGGTCGTCCCGGAGCGCCGCGGCCACCTCGCGGTCCACCAGGATCGAGTCCGGCCGCGCGTGGCTGGTGAGCCGCGCGGCGATGTTGACGACCTCGCCGTACACGTCCCCGTAGCGGACCAGGACCTCCCCGTACGCGACGCCGATCCGCAGCCGGGGGAGTGACGGTTCGGCCTCGACCCGCTCCCGCAGCGCGAGGGCGATCGCGGCGGCCGCGCCCGCGTCGTCGGCCACGAAGAGGACCTCGTCGCCGACCGTCTTGACGATCCGGCCGTGCCCCTCGGCGATCACGTCGGTGGTGCTGGAGGAGAACCGCTCGATCATCTCGCTCAGCTCGGCGGCGGAGCGGCGCCGCGTCGTGCGGGTGAAGCCCACCATGTCCGCGAACCCGACGGCCAGCGGCCAGGTCTGCGCGCCGGGCTCGGCGTCCGAGGACCCGTCCCGGCCGACGACGAAGCGCGACACCGTGGCCGCCATGTGCCGCCGCCAGATGTAGGACTGCAGGTGCTCCAGCTTCGGCAGCAGGCCGGCCGCGAGCTGCAGCGACTGCTCGGGCGTCAGCTCCTCGGCCCGCTCGGCGACCATCCGGGCGAGCATCCCGACCTGCCACTCGGCGAGCCGGGACATCGCCTGCGCGACCGCCCGGCCCACGGCCTCCCGCTCGTCCGGGGCCAGCACGCCGGCCTCGGTCAGCCGGCGCAGCTCGGTGGCCGCCTCGACGTCCCGCTCGGTGAACAGGACGTCCGCGTCCTCGACCTCGGGGAAGCCGAGCGCGCGCCAGAGCCGGTGGCCCTCCTCGGGCGGGATCCCGGCCCGTTCGACGACCTCCGCGCGGGTGTACTCGCGCGGCGCCCCGAGAACGATCTCCTCGAGCGCGGACATCAGCGATCCGGACTCGTCGACCCGGCGGGCCTCGCCGCGCTGGGCGGCGGAGAGGAGCTCGCCCAGGTCGTCGAGCCAGCCGTCGGCCACCGGATCAGGTCGTGTGGACGATGAGCACGTCCACGCCCGAGCGGCGCGCGACGTCCGCGGGCACCGAGCCGAGCAGTCGCCCGCTCAGGGTGTTGAGCCCCTTGTTGCCGACGACCAGCAGGTCCGCCTTGCGCTCCAGGACCGCTTTGCGCAGCACGTCGACGGGGGCGCCGTCCTCCGCGTGCTTGGTGATCTTGGTGGCGCCGACGGCGACGGCGCGGTCCTCGGCGGTGCGCAGTGCCTCCTCTGCCGGGGACCAGCCGCGGACGAGGTAGGCCTCGTCGCCGAGGGCGTCCTCGGCGCCGGCGGTCTCCTCGCGGGTCGCAGGCGTGTACGCCGAGACGATGACGAGCTCGGCGCCGCTGTCGCGGGCGACGGCCGCGGCCCGCTCGACGGCGGCGTACGAGGTGGCGGATCCGTCGGTACCGACGACGACGGTGGTGTAGGCGGACATGGGGCCTCCGACTCTTCGAGCGCGGGAAATCACGTCTGGTCGCGGGAGGTTACCGTGTGGTATCGGGAGTTCCGCCACCCGACCCGCCGGTCGCTGACCAGGCAGCGGGCGTCCGGGGGAGCAGCGCGGGTCCCACCAGACGGGCGCGTAGCCACCACTCCGAACGGCCGAAGAGCGCGCCCATGGCGGCGAGGGTGCCGCCGAGGTCGTCGCGGCCGGTCAGATAGGCCCAGCGATGCCGCGGCGGCAGACCGAGGAACACCTCGAAGAACTCCGGTACCGCGGCCGGGGGCATCCGCAGCAGCGCCTCCAGGCCGCGGTGGCGCAGCAGGTGCACGGCTCGGGCGGACGCCGGCCAGATGACGTCCTGTGCGGCGCGCCGCGCCCGGTCCGGGGAGTCCGGCAGCCAGCGGGCGAGCGCCGCCGCCACGGTCGGCGCGAGGGTGAGCGCGGTGGCGACGCTGAACCCGGTGGCCGGGTGGACCAGCGGGGCGGCGGCCCCGAAACCGACCGGGTGGCGCGGGCCGTCGACCGGGAAGCGCACCTTCTCCTCCCGCGCGTCCGGCGGGACGGTGACGCCGTGGTGGGCCAGCCGCGCCGCGAGCCTGCGGCGGAGCACCGAGAGCGGGAGTCCCGGCCGCCGGGCCAGGGAGGTCTCCTCGAGCAGGACGGCCCCGCCCCCGAGCGGGACGGCGTAGAGGAAGGTCGGCCAACCGTCCTCGCCGTGGTCCGGCCGCCAGTCCATGAACAGCGACTCTCCGGGGGCCACGAGCGGTGCGGCGGTGTGCGTGTCGACGACGGTCCCGTGGGCCGTCTGCTCGGCCGCGGCCCTGCGCACGGGCGCGCCGAGCGGGGAGCGGTGCCCACCGGCGTCGATCACGACCTTGGCCTCGAGGGCGCCGCCGTCCGCGAGCCGGGCCGCGCCGCCGTCCGTCCCGAGCACCCGGCCGCGGTGCAGCGCGACGCCGTCGAGCCCGGCGTCGAGGTGCGCGCGCAGCCCGTCGACGTGCAGGACGGCGTACTCCCAGCCCAGGGACCGCTCGGTGCGCGCGATCGCCCGGCCGCGGGAACGCGACGCGACGGCGGACGCGGGCAGGTCCGCGGGCAGCTCGTCCGCCCAGGCGGCGAACGTCGAGCGCCAGGGCCGCTCCGGCGCCTGGTCCACGAGCGCGGTCCGCAGCCCGAGCCGCGCGGCGGCGCCGGCCAGCGCCCGTCCCGCGGGACCGCCGCCGACGACGAGCACATCCGGTGTGGGGCTCAGGCGTGCCTCCCCGCGGAGAGCGAGCCGCCGTCGATCCGGATCGTGTCCCCGGTGATCCAGCTCGACGCGTCCGACACGAGGAACCCGACCGCCGCCGCGACGTCCTCCGGCACCCCGAGCCGCTTCATCGGGTAGCCCGCGGCGACCCCGGCCTCGTCCCGCTCGTAGAGCGCGGCGGCGAAGGCCGTCTTCACCACGGCGGGCGCGACGGCGTTGACCCGGATCTTCGGCCCGAGCTGCCCGGCGAGCTCCTCGGTCAGCCTGATCAGCGCCGCCTTTGACGCCCCGTACGCGCCGATCACGCCGGTCGAGCGCAGCCCGCCGACCGACGCGATGTTGACGATCGCGCCGCCGTGCTCGCCCATCCCCGCGCGGTAGCACTGCTGCACGAACCCGAGCGCCGCGACCACGTTGACGTCGAAGATCTTGGTGACCGCGCCGAGGTCCGCGTCGACCAGCGGGCCGTACTGCGGGTTGATCCCCGCGTTGTTGACCAGGATGCCGATGCTCCCGAAGGTCCCCACGGTGCGCCGGACGGCCTCCTCGCGGTGGGCGGCGTCGCCCGCGTTGCCCTGCACGGTGAGCACCCGCGACGGGTCCCCGCACCCCTTGCCCAGCTCGACGGCCGCGGCCTCGAGCTGCTCGGCCTTGCGCCCGGTGATCGCCACCGACGCGCCGCGGGCCAGCAGCTCGGCGGCGATCGCGAGGCCGATGCCCCGGCTGGCACCCGTGACGAGAGCGGCCCGGCCCACGAGATCCTGGGGGACGGGACGGGGACCGGCTCCGGTGACGTCGCTCATGGGGCGACCCTACTTCGCACCGCCGGCGCGGCGACCACCCCGAGGGGACAGGGCGAGGTCCGGGCAGTGGGGGCGATCGAGGAAACGGGGAATCGGGGCGCCACGATCCCCGTTGGAATGGGCAGCAGAGAAAACGCCGCTCGGTCCAGGACGACCGCGGCCCGTGGTGAGATCGGTCATGTCGGACCCCCGCGATGTGAATCGGGTCGACACCGCCCGCTACCTTGGAGCCGTGGTCCAGATCGAGTAGGTGCGTGCGCCCCGCGGCGGACAGCTCTGTCCGCGAGTCCTCCCACGCGGCGGCCGCCCCCTACCGACTCACCCCTCGTACTCCGGTCTGGAGCCCTTTCACGTGATCACCGCCAACGCCCTCGAACTGCGCGCCGGTTCCCGCATCCTGCTCTCCGACGCCTCGCTGCGCGTCCAGCCGGGGGACCGGATCGGCCTCGTCGGCCGCAACGGCGCGGGCAAGACCACCTCGATGCGCGTCCTCGCGGGGGAGGGCGAGCCGTACAGCGGCAGCGTCACCGCCAACTCGCCCATCGGGTACCTGCCGCAGGACCCGCGCGAGGGGGACCTGTCCGTCACCGCCAAGGACCGGGTGCTCTCCGCCCGTGGCCTGGACGAGCTGCTGCGCAAGCTGGAGAAGGTCCAGACGGCGATGGCCGAGCTGGTCGACGGCGCGGAGAACGACAAGGCCGTGCGCGAGTACGGCCGGATCGAGGAGCGCTTCTCGGCCCTGGGCGGGTACGCCGCCGAGAGCGAGGCCGCGCGCATCTGCACCCACCTCGGGCTGCCCGAGCGGGTGCTCGACCAGCAGATCGCCACGCTCTCCGGTGGTCAGCGCCGCCGCGTCGAGCTCGCCCGGATCCTGTTCGCGGCCTCGGACGGCGGTTCGCAGAGCAACACCACGCTGCTGATCGACGAGCCCACGAACCACCTCGACGCGGACTCCATCACCTGGCTGCGCGGGTTCCTGCAGTCCCACGAGGGTGGCCTCGTGGTGATCAGCCACGACACGGATCTCCTCGCGGACGTCGTCAACAAGGTGTGGTTCCTGGACGCGACCCGCGGCGAGGTCGACGTCTACAACATGGACTGGAAGCGTTACCTCGAGGCACGGGCGACGGACGAGAAGCGCCGCCGCCGCGAGCGCGCCAACGCCGAGAAGAAGGCGTCGGTCCTGCACACCCAGGCGCTGAAGATGGGGGCCAAGGCCACCAAGGCCGTCGCCGCCAAGAACATGGCCAGGCGGGCGGACGAGCTGCTGGCCAACCTCGAGCCGGACCGCCAGGCGGACCGGGTGGCCAAGATCCGTTTCCCGGACCCCGCGCCGTGCGGGCGCACCCCGCTGACGGCCGAGGGCCTGACCAAGGCGTTCGGCTCGCTCGAGGTGTTCACCGGCGTCGACCTCGCGGTCGATCGGGGAGCCAAGGTCGTCGTGCTCGGCCTCAACGGCGCGGGCAAGACCACGCTGCTGCGGCTGCTGGCCGGGACCGAGAAGCCGGACGCCGGCGAGGTCCTCCCCGGCCACGGGCTGCGCACCGGGTACTTCGCGCAGGAGCACGACACGCTGGACATGAACGCCTCGGTCTGGGAGAACATCCGGCACGCGTCGCCGGACACCCACGCGCAGCAGCTCCGCACGGTGCTGGGCACGTTCATGTTCTCGGGTGAGCAGCTCGACCAGCAGGCGGGAACCCTCTCCGGTGGCGAGCGGACCCGGCTCGCGCTGGCGGGCCTCGTCTCCAGCTCGGCCAACGTGCTGCTGCTCGACGAGCCCACGAACAACCTGGACCCGGCCAGCCGCGAGCAGGTCCTCGACGCGCTGCGCCGCTTCGCGGGGGCCGTCGTCCTGGTGACCCACGACCCGGGCGCCGTCGAGGCCCTGAACCCGGACAAGGTCATCGTCCTGCCGGACGGCACCGAGGACCACTGGTCCACGGACTACCTCGAGCTCGTGCAGCTCGCCTGAGTCGATCATCCGGCGCAGCGGCGCCGTCCCGCTGCATCGCCCGACCGGACGCGCACGGTCACCGTTTCGACGTCTCAAGTGATACCGAAAGCGGTTTCACCGCTGCCATGTGTCGAATTGTGGCGCCGAATGGTCACGTAGGGCCGCGAGGACCGATTTAGCACCACTCTTCCGCGTGATCCATTCGGTCGAACCGTTCACCGATCATGTGCGTTGATCGCCTGGCACGTCGCTCGCTTCTGGATCATCATTGCCGGACCGGACGCACCGGAGGCGCCGGTCACGCGGCGAGGCGCCGCGTCGGGGTGGAGGAGGTCAAGTGTCGTGACCGACCTGAAGAAGGGTGCTCGTATCACGGGCACCCAGCGGGACAAACTCGCGACGGATCTGAAGAAGAAGTACGAGAAGGGTGCGAGCATTCGCGCTCTCGCGGAGCAGACGGGACGTTCCTACGGGTTCGTGCACCGGGTGCTCAGCGAGACCGGGGTGGCACTCCGTGGTCGGGGCGGAGCGACGCGTACCAAGAAGAAGTAGCCGCTTCTCGTCAGCGGTGTCGTCGAGTAGGTAGCAGCGCCGGCCGTCGGGGGTTCGACCCGAGCACCCGGCGGAGGGCGTTGCCCCACCCCCCGTCGCACGATCCGGCGCGCGGTAGCGTCGCCCCCGGTCGGCCAGGGTGGCCGGCGGGGAGGCGTGCGAACTGTGCTGAGTGACGTGGATCTGGCCGACACCGGCGTCACGCTCGAGGTGGACGGCCCGCGGGCGACCGTGTCCCTGGTGCGCCCGGACACGCTCAACGCGCAGAGCCCGCGGATGTGGGACGCGCTGCGCCGCGTCGGTGACTCCCTGCCGGAGGCCGTGCGCGTCGTCGTGGTCCGGGGCGAGGGCCGGGCGTTCTCCGCCGGGCTGGACCGGCGCCTGTTCACCGTCCCGCCGGGAGAGACCGTCGACGGCATGCCCGGCATCACGAGCCTCGCCGGCATGGCCGAGGACGAGGCGGACGCGACGATCGCCTCCTTCCAGGCCGGGTTCTCGTGGCTGCGCGATCCCGCCCGGGTCACCGTCGCGGCAGTCCAGGGCCACGCCATCGGCGGCGGTTTCCAGCTCGCGCTGGCCTGCGACCTGCGCGTCGTCGCGGACGACGTGCAGTTCTGCATGGCCGAACCCACCCTGGGCATCGTGCCCGACCTGGGCGGCACCTTCCCGCTCGTCCGTGCCGTCGGGTACGCCCGCGCCGTCGAGATCTGCCTGAGCGGCCGCCGGATCGGCGCGGACGAGGCCCTGGCGATCGGCCTCGCGCAGCGTGTGGTCCCGGCGGGGGAGCTGGACAAGGCCGTCGAGGAGCTGGTGGCCGCGCTCGTCACCGCACCCGCCGGGGCGGCGCGGGAGACCCTCGGCCTGCTCTCCGGCGTCGCGGACGGGATCGACCCCGCCGGCGCCCTCGCCGCGGAGCGCGCCGCCCAGCTGCGCCGCCTCCGCTCGCTGGCCGCCGGGGAAGGCTGAGTCTCCGACCACTTGGCAGGAGAGCCGCTCTCCCGCCGGATTCCGGCAGGAAGGTGGCTTCCTGCCGTCAGGGGTGCGGGGGGCCGGCGGGCGCGGCCGACGGCGTCGGGTGACGATGAGGGACCTACCGTCGTCGCAGGAGTCGCCCGTGGACCGACCATTCACGATCATGCGCGGGGTCACCCGTGCCGCCGACGCGCCCCGGTCGGTCGCCAGGGGCACGATCCCGCGCATCTGGCGCTTCGCCGCGCCCTACCGGTCCTGGCTGCTGGCGTTCCTGCTGCTCACCACGCTGACCGCGGTGATCGGCGTCCTCACGCCGGTCCTGGCCGGTCGGGTCGTCAACGTGATCGTCGCGGGTGGGCCGGACGCCGCCCGCACGGCGATCGCCCTGGCCCTCGCCATCGCCGGGCTCGCCGTCGGCGAGGCCGTGATCGGGCTGGGCACACGGTGGTTCTCCTCCCGGGTCGGGGAGGGGCTGATCGTCGACCTGCGCACGGCCGTCTTCACCCACGTGCAGCGGATGCCGATCGCGTTCTTCACCCGCACCCGCACCGGCGCCCTGGTCAGCCGGCTCAACAACGACGTCATCGGCGCCCAGTCCGCGATCACCACGACCCTGGCGAGCGTGCTCAGCAACGTCATCCAGCTGACGCTCGCCCTGGCCGTGATGATCGGGCTGGCCTGGCAGGTGACCATCCTCGCGCTGATCCTGCTCCCGATCTTCGTGCTGCCCGCGCGCCGGATGGGCCGCCGGATCGCGGACCTGCGGCGGGACTCCGCGGACCTCAACGCCTCGATGAGCACGCAGATGACCGAGCGGTTCTCCGCGGCCGGGGCGACGCTGGTCAAGCTGTTCGGGCGGCCCACGCAGGAAGCCCGCGAGTTCGAGGTCACCGCGCTGCGGGTCCGCGACATCGGGGTGCGGACGGCGATGGTCTCCCGGGTGTTCGTGACGTCGCTGTCGCTGGTCTCCGCGCTGGCCCAGGCGCTCGTCTACGGGCTCGGCGGCTGGCTCGCCGTCACCGGGCGGATCGAGGCGGGCACGGTCGTCACCCTCGCGCTGCTGCTCACCCGGCTCTACACACCGATGACGGCGCTGGCCAACGCCCGGGTCGACGTGATGACCGCGCTGGTCGCCTTCGAGCGCGTCTTCGAGGTGCTGGACCTCGAGCCCATGATCCGGGAGAAGCCGGACGCCCGGGACGTGCCGGCCGGACCCGTCGACGTCCGTCTGCGGGACGTGCACTTCTCCTACCCGACCGCCGAGCAGGTGTCGCTGGCCTCGCTCGAGGACGTCGCGGTCCTGGACCAGCGGGCGCCCGGCGAGGTGCTGCACGGGATCGACCTGCGGGTGGGGGCGGGGGAGCTGCTCGCGCTCGTCGGCCCGTCGGGGGCGGGGAAGTCCACGATCGCGTCGCTGGTCCCGCGGCTCTACGACGTCGACTCCGGGGCCGTCGAGCTGGGTGGCATCGACGTCCGGGACCTCACCGCCGCGTCCGTGCGCGACACCGTCGGGGTGGTCACCCAGGACGGCCATCTCTTCCACGACACCATCGCCGCGAACCTGCGCTACGCCGCGCCCGACGCGACGGACGCCGAGCTGCGCGAGGCCCTGGTCCGGGCCCGGCTCGGCGAGCTGCTGGACTCCCTGCCCGACGGGCTCGCCACGGTGGTGGGGGAGCGCGGCTACCGGCTCTCCGGCGGCGAGCGGCAGCGGCTGACGATCGCCCGGCTGCTGCTCGCCAAGCCGCGGGTGGTGATCCTCGACGAGGCGACCGCGCACCTGGACTCGGAGTCCGAGGCCGCCGTGCAGGCCGCCCTGGTGGAGGCGCTGGTGGGCCGCACCGCGATCGTCATCGCGCACCGGCTGTCCACGATCCGGGCCGCGAACCGGATCGCGGTGATCGAGGCGGGCCGGGTCGTCGAGCAGGGCACGCACGCCGAGCTGCTCGACGCGGAGGGCCGGTACGCGGCCCTGCACCGCACCCAGTTCGCGGACCAGGAGCCTGACCCCCTCGCGTCCGTCGACGCCTGCCCGATCCTCGGCTGCGACCACCGTCACGAGCTGCCGCACGGGATTCGCTGACGGATGGTTGTATCGTGCTAATGATTGTGCCGGTACAAGCTTCTTGAGGTGGCCATGCCCGAGCTCGACCGCCGGCGGCGGCAGCTGGTGCTGATGATCTGTTGTTGCAGCCTGTTCGTCGTCGGGCTGGACAACACCATCGTCAACCTGGCGCTGCCCTCCATCCAGCACGACCTCGACGCCTCGGTCACGTCGCTGCAGTGGACGATCGACGCCTACACGCTGACCCTGGCGAGCCTGCTGATGCTCTCTGGCTCCACCGCGGACCGGATCGGCCGCCGCCGGGTCTTCCGGACCGGGCTGCTGCTGTTCAGCGCCGGGTCCCTGGCCTGCAGCATCGCGCCGAACGTGGGCGCGCTCGTCGGGTTCCGCGTGCTGCAGGCGATCGGCGGGTCGATGCTGAACCCGGTCGCCATGTCGATCATCGTGAACGTGTTCACCGAACCCCGCGAGCGGGCCAGGGCCATCGGGGTCTGGGGCGGGGTCACCGGGCTGAGCATGGCCGCCGGTCCCGTGCTGGGCGGCCTGCTGGTCGACGCCGTGGGTTGGCGGTCCATCTTCTGGATCAACGTGCCGGTGGGCATCGCGGCGATGATCCTCGCGGGCCGGTTCATCCCGGAGTCCCGGGCGCCCCGTCCGCGCCGCCTCGATCCCGTCGGCCAGCTGCTGGTGATGGTGCTCCTCGGCGGCCTGACGTTCGCGATCATCGAGGCACCGGTCCGGGGTTGGGGCTCGCCGCTGATCCTCGGCTGCCTCGCCGCCGCCGCGGTCGCGGCGGTGACGCTGGTGCCGTGGGAGTCCCGCCGGACGGATCCGCTGATCGACCCCCGGTTCTTCCGGAGCGTCCCGTTCTCGGGCGCTACGGTGATCGCGGTGTGCGCGTTCGCGTCGCTGGCCGGGTTCCTCTTCCTCAACGCCCTCTACCTGCAGTCGGTCCGCGGCTTCTCCGCGCTGCACGCAGGGCTGCTGACGCTGCCGATGGCGGCCCTCTGCGCGGTGCTGCCACCGATCTCGGGACGGATCGTGGGCGCCCGCGGCGCCCGGATCCCGCTCGTCCTCGGTGGCCTCGGGCTGACCCTGGGCGGCGCGTCGCTGCTGCCGCTGACCACGGACTACCCCCTCTGGCTGCTGGTGATCGGGTACCTGGCGCTCGGCGCCGGTTTCGGCCTGATCAACCCGCCGATCACCAACACCGCGGTGTCCGGGATGCCGGCCGCGCAGGCCGGGGTCGCCTCGGCGGTCGCCTCGACGAGCCGGCAGGTGGGCACGGCCCTGGGCGTCGCGATCATCGGTTCGGTCGTGACCTCCCGGGTCACCGGGCCGCTGGGGACCGGGCTGGCGGGGGCGTCGCACGTCGGCTGGGCGATCGTCGTCGGCTGCGGGGTCGCGATCATGATCCTGGGTCTGCTGACGACCACCCGGGCCGCCCGCCGGACCGCGGAGGAGACGGCCGCGACGTTCGAGCGGCCCGTGACCCCGGCGATGGTGGCCCGATGAGTGAGGCCGCCGCGGTCCGCGCCTGGCTCCGGATGCGCTCCCTGGTCCTGGACCGGCACGACCGCCGGCGCGAGGCCGCGGACGCACTCGGCCTGAGCTTCGTGCGGATCAAGGCGCTGCGCCGGGTGGCGGAGACGCCGTCGACGCTCAGCGACCTGGCCGACGCGCTGGCCGTGGACCGGCCCTATGCCACCGTCGTCGTCGACGAGCTGCAGAAACGGGGCCTCGTCCGCCGGGACCCGCATCCCGGGGACCGGCGGTGCAAGGTCGTCAGCGCCACGGAGGCCGGGCAGGAGGCGGCCGCCGTCGCGAGCGCGATCCTGGGCGAGCCGCCGCCCGGGGTCCGGGCGCTGCCGGAGGCGGACCTGGCCGAGCTGGACCGGATCCTGGGCGTGCTCGTTCAGGACCCGGAGCGGGCCCGGTAGTCGGTCGGGGACAGCCCGTAGGTGCTCCGGAAGGCCCGGCTGAACCCGGGCAGGTCCGGGAAGCCCCAGCGCCGGGAGATGTCCGTGACCGAGTCCGTGGCGCGCCGCCGGTCCGACAGCTCGCGGCGGCACCGTTCCAGGCGGAGCCGGCGGATCCGGCGGGTGACCGTCTCCCCGGTGCCCGCGAAGAGCCGGTGCAGCTGCCGGGTGGAGACGAAGTGCGCCCGCGCGATCGACACGGGGCCGAGCTCGGGGTCGGCCAGGTGCGCGTCGATGTGGTCGTGGATCCGGTGCAGCAGCGCGAGCTGCGGCGCGTCCGCGACCGCCCACGGGTCCGACTGCTCGATCGCCAGCGTCGCGACCAGCTCGCCGACCTCGTCCGCCACCCGCACGGCGCCGGCCGGGGAGAGCCGGGGCGGGGCCGTCAGCAGCCCGCGGAGCATCCCGCCGACGATCCCGGAGAACCCCTGCCGCCCGGCGAAGCGGACGGCGGTGACGGCGGCGGACTCGGCCGTGCTGAGCCCGACGGCCGCGCGCGGCCAGGTGAAGACGTCCAGCTCCCAGGCGCCGCCGAGGTTCCAGGCGAACGGGCGCCCGGTCTCGTAGACCGCGAAGTCCCCCTGGCTGAGCAGGGTCCGCCGGCCGTCCTGCTCGAGCACCCCGGTGCCGCGGCTGACCATGCCGATCTGCAGGAACTCGTGGGAGTCCGCGCCTGCCAGCGACGGCGTGCGCCGGCAGACCTGCGTCACCGAGCGGACCTCGGACACCTGCAGGTGGGCCACGGTGGCGCTGCGGACCGAACCGGAGAACGCGCCGATGCCGCGGTCCGGGGCCATGTCCAGGGCCACGAAGTCGTGCCGGATGGCGTCCCGCCACTCGTCGAAGCGCCGGGTCGCGCGCACGGTCGTGCCGCCCGGTGCCGATCCCGCTGCGAGGACCACGCCCTCACCTCCCGGATCTCGTGCGGCGCGATGCGCACGAAGCATGCCGACGTTCGCACCGTGTTGCGCGCAGGTCAACCGGTCGGCACCCGGCCCGTCCGGTCGCCGGGCGGCAAGCACCTGGCGCGCGGAGCCAACGCGGGCGGCCCCGCACCGGTCGACCATGAGGACTCCCGGAAGGCACCACCGAGGTCCAGGAGTGCGCCCCCATGACGTTTGCGGAGCTGCCGATCGTCGACCTGGAGGGCTCGGGGACGCGCCGGGCCATCTGCCCGCACGACTGCCCGGACGGCTGTTCGATGCTCGTGACCGTCGAGGACGGCCGGGCCATCGGGGTGCGGGGCGACCCCGGCCACCCGTTCACCCGCGGGGGCCTGTGCGCGAAGGTCAACGACTACCAGGAGCGGGTCTACAGCCCGGAGCGGGTGACGACGCCGCTGCGCCGCGTCGGACCCAAGGGTTCCGGCCGGTTCGAGCCGATCACCTGGGACGACGCCGTCACCGAGGTCACCACCCGGTTCAAGGCCGTCGCCGCCGAGCACGGCGCCGAGGCGATCATGCCGGTCAGCTACCTGGGCACCCAGGGCACGCTGAACGGCCTCAACGTCGGCGACCCGTTCTTCAACCGGCTCGGCGCCACCGTCACCGAGCGGACCTTCTGTGACTCCGGCGCGTCGACCGCGTACGTGATGAGCGTGGGCCCGACCGCCGGGGTCGACCCGGAGAGCCTCGTGCACTCGAGGTACATCGTGATCTGGGCTTGCAACATGGTCTCCACGAACCTGCACCTGTGGCCGTTCGTGCTGCAGGCGCAGCGCAACGGCGCGAAGGTCGTCGTGATCGACCCGATGCGGCATCGGACCGCGAAGCGCGCGGACTGGCACATCCCGATCCGACCCGGCACCGACGGCGCGCTGGCCATGGCCCTGATCCACGTGATCCTCACCGAGGGCCTCACGGACGCCGAGTACGTCGCGGAGCACACCGTCGGCGTCGAGGAGCTGGCCGAGCGGGTCGCGAACTGCACGCCGGAGTGGGCGTCGCAGGAGACCGGCATCCCGGCCGACGACATCCGGACACTGGCCCGGGAGTACGCCGCCGCCCAACCGTCGATGATCCGGATCGGGGTGGCGATCGAGCGGTCCTCCGGCGGTGGGCAGACGGTGCGCGCCATCTCCTGCCTGCCCGGGCTGGTCGGGGCCTGGCGCAACCCCGGCGGGGGGATCCTCGCCCTGCCGCTGTGGGCGTTCCCGGTGAACTGGGACGGGCTCAGCCGGGTGGACCTGCGGCCCGCGGGCAGCACGACGCGGGTGGTGAACCAGTACCACCTCGGGCGCGCGCTGACCGGCGAGCTGGGGCTCGAGACCTCCGTCGCGGCGCTGATGGTCTACAACGCCAACCCGGTGATCGTCTGCCCGGACCAGGAACGGCTGCTCGCCGGGCTCGCCCGCGAGGACCTGTTCACCGTGGTCAGCGAGCAGTTCATGACGGACACGGCGCTGTACGCGGACATCGTGCTGCCCGCGACGACCCAGCTGGAGCAGCTGGACGTCATGTTCTCCTGGGGGCACTTCTACATCGGACTGAACCAGCCGTCGATCGCGCCGGTGGGGGAGGCCGTGAGCAACACCGAGCTGTTCCGGCGGCTCGCCGCCGGCATGGGCTTCGACGACGGGTGCTTCCGGCTCTCCGACGAGGAGATGATCGAGCACGCCTTCGACTGGTCCGCGCCCGCACTGGCCGGGATCACCCCGCAGAGCCTCGCCGAGACGGGCTGGGCGCGGCTGAACCTGCCGGACGCCGCGCACTACGCGCCGCACGCCGAGGGCGGGTTCCCGACGCCGTCGGGCAGGCACGAGTTCGTCTCCGCGGCGGCCGCGGGCGGGAACTTCGTACTCCCGCTCTTCCGGCAGGGCTCGAACGAGTTCCAGCCCGGCGGGGTCGTCGACCCGTTGCCGCACTACATCCCGCCGCGGGCGTCGTCACCGGCCTACCCGCTCAGCCTGATCTCGCCCAAGTCGCACGCGTTCCTCAACTCGTCCTACGGCAACCTGGGCGCCCAGCAGCGGGTGCAAGGGGAACCGACGGCGATCGTGCACCCGGTCGACGCGACCACCCGCGGGATCGGCGACGGCGACCTGATCCGGGTGTTCAACGAGCGCGGCGAGTTCGTCGTACGGGTCACGGTCAGCGACGAGGTCGCGGCCGGCGTGGTGCTGGCGTCGATGGGCGGCTGGCGGGCCCAGGCCGAGGGACCGACCACCGTCAATGCGGTCAACCCGGTGGAGTTCGCGGACCTCGGCAACGCGCCGACGTTCTCGGACACCCGGGTGGAGGTGGCGCCCGTCTAGAACTCGGACCGGCCCCGCGCCCCGGGGCCGCTCCGGACCGGGGCCGCCGGAGACCGTCGGGGGTCCGTGGCAGCGTGCCCGGCATGAGGAAGCTCAGGCGGTCCCGGTTGCCCGGGGGAGAGCCCGGACGCTCTGCTCCACCACGTCGAGCACGCCGTCGAGTGCGTCGACGGGCAGGCCCATCGCGAGGTGCGAGACCAGGCCCTCGAGCACGAGGTCCAGGTAGCGGGCGAGCACGGGGACCGCGACGTCGTCGCGCAGGGCCCCGGCCGCGGCCTGCCGCTCGAGGCGGTTCACCGTGGCGGTGGCCAGCTCGGCGGAGTGGGCCTGCCAGCCCTGCCGGAAGTCCGGGTCCGTGCGCAGCCGGCGCGAGACCTCCAGCCGGGTACCGAGCCAGCTGAGGTCGGCGGTGCCGTCCGAGCCGTCGCCCTCGCGGGCGGTGGCGAGCAGGTTGCGCATGACCTGCACCAGACCCTGCTCGGCGACGACGTCGGCCATCCGCCGGGCGTCCTGCTCGGCCAGGGCGAGGAACAGGGCGTCCTTGTCCCGGAAGTAGTGGAAGATGGCCCCGCGGGACAGCCCGGTGCTCTGCTCCAGCCGCCGGACGGTGGCGCCCTCGTACCCGTACGCGGCGAAGCACCGGCGCGCACCGTCGAGGATGTGCTGCCGGCGGGCGGCGAGCTGGTCGGTACTGACACGGGGCACGACGCCAGTATTCCGTACGCGCGTTCTGCTTATGCGTCCGAGACGGCGAACGGCAAAAGCCTGCGCGCGGCCGGACCCGGGGGTAGCGTTTTCGCCGTGGCACAGGACCCCGGGCTTGTCGCGCCCCACCCGTTCGGCGCTCGGCAAGCCGGGACGGGTTCCGGCGCCGCTCCGGAACAGGAGCGGATCCCGCTGCCCGACGTCCGGATCACCCGCCGGGCCGAGGCCGAGGCCTACGTCGCGTCCGTGTGTTTCAAGCACGGGCCCCCGCGGCTGCTCGGCGTCGAGCTCGAATGGATCCTCCACCGGCCGGACGATCCGACCGTCCCGGTCGATCTCGATCACCTGGTCGCCGCCCTCGGCGCCCATGCACCCGCCTCGCTCTCCCCGGGCTCCCCGGCCCGACCCCTCCCGTCCGGTTCCACCGTCACCGTCGAACCCGGTGGCCAGGTGGAGCTCGCCAGTCCCCCGCTCACCGACCTCGGCGCCCTCGCGGCCGCGGTGCAGCAGGACATCCGCCACCTGCACGGCCTCCTCGCCGCGCAGGGACTCCACCCGCAGCCCCGGGCCGCCGATCCGCACCGGCCGCCCCGCCGGGTCCTCCAGCTCCCGCGCTACACCGCGATGGAGTGCGCGTTCGACCGGCTCGGCCCGCACGGCCGCAGCGGCATGTGCTCGACGTCGGCGGTGCAGGTCGCGCTCGACGCGGGGGAGACCCACGCGGTCGCCGGCCGATGGGCCGCCCTGCACGCGCTCGGCCCGGTCCTGGTGGGTGCCTTCGCCAACTCGCCCGTCCTGCACGGACGCCGCACGGGCTGGAAGTCCTCCCGGATGGCGAGCTGGTTCTCCCTCGACCCCGCTCGGACCGCGCCGCCGCCCGCGGCCGGCGGGGACCCGGCGCGCGAGTGGGCCGAACGCGTCGTCTCGACACCGGTGCTGTGCGTCCGCGGGTCGGACCGGTGGGAGACGCCGGTGGGTGTCAGCTTCGCGGACTGGATCGAGGGGGCCCTGCCGCGGCCGCCGACCGTGGCGGACCTCGAGTACCACATCTCCACGCTGTTCCCGCCGATCCGGCCGCGCGGCTTCCTGGAGGTCCGCTACGTCGACGGCCAGGCCGGGGACGAGTGGATGCTCCCGGCGGCGGTGCTCGCCGCGGTGACGTCGTCGCCGGAGGCCGTGGACCGGGTGCGGGAGATCTGTGAGCCCACGCGGGACCTGTGGGTGTGCGCCGCGCGGGACGGCCTGGAACATCCGGAGCTGGCCCGCGGCGCCGCGGAGGTGTTCGCCCTAGCCCTGCGCGAGCTCCCCGCACGGGGGCGTCGGCCGAGCTGGAGGCCCTGCTGGCGGACACGACGGACCGGCGGGTGCTGGCCGGACGGTGCCCGGCGGACGAGCTGCTGCCCGGTGAGGGTGCCGGCGCGTTCGACCCGGCCGCCGTGCCGTTCCCGCCGGGCCTGTTCACCCGCGTCCCGCCCGCGCGTCACCGCGGCCCGGCCGGACCGTGGGACACCCCGGGCACGGACCACGGCGGCCTCGAACCCGACGGCGCGCGCCCCGACCGGACCGCCTCCGACCAGACGCAGGGAGTCCATCCATGACCCGGACATCCGACGACCCCGCCCCCGGGCCCGGCGGTGCCGCCGCCGCGATCGGCCTCGGCCACGCCGACAGCCCCGAGGCCCTGCGCACCCGCGTCGCCGGCCTGCTCGAACGGGCCCGGGCCCGCAGCACCAGGCTCACCGACGCGGTGGACGAGGCGGACCTCGTCGCCCAGCACTCGCCGCTGATGTCCCCGCTGGTCTGGGACCTCGCGCACATCGGCAGCCAGGAGGAGCTCTGGCTCGTCCGGGACGTCGGCGGGCGGGAGCCGCTGCGCCCCGAGATCGACGGCCTCTACGACGCCTTCCGGCACAGCCGCGCCAGCCGCATCGGGTTGCCCCTGCTCGGACCGGCGGACACCCGCGCCTACGTCGCGGAGGTCCGGGAGAAGGCGCTGGACGCGCTGGGGCGCAGCCCGTTGCGCGGCCGCCGGCTGGAGCACGAGGCCTTCGCGTTCGGGATGATCGTGCAGCACGAGCAGCAGCACGACGAGACCATGCTGGCCACCCACCAGCTCCGCACCGGCGCACCCGTCCTGCACGCGGAGGCCCCGCCCGCCCCGCTCGCCGCGCGCACCGGGCCCCGCGAGGTCCTGGTGCCGGCCGGTGCGTTCACCCAGGGCACCTCCGGCGAACCGTGGGCGCTGGACAACGAGCGGCCCGCGCACACCGTCGAGCTGCCCGCCTACTGGATCGACGTCCACCCGGTGACGAACGGCGAGTACGCCGAGTTCGTCGCTGCGGGCGGCTACGAGGACGCGCACTGGTGGAGCGAGGCCGGCTGGGCCCACCGCCGCGAGGAGGACCTCGTCGCGCCGCGGTTCTGGGCGCGGGACGGCGCCACGGGGGAGTGGTGGCGGCGCCGGTTCGGCGTCGTCGAGCGCGTCCCGGCGGACGAGCCCGTCGTGCACGTCTGCTTCCACGAGGCCGCGGCGTACGCGCGCTGGGCGGGGAAGCGGCTGCCCACCGAGGCCGAGTGGGAGAAGGCCGCCCGGTTCGATCCCGCCAGCGGCCGCTCGCGCCGCTACCCGTGGGGGACGAGGAGCCGACTCCCCGCCACGCCAACCTGGGCCAGCGGCACCTGCGTCCGGCCGAGGTCGGGGCGTACCCGGAAGGCGCGTCGCCGCTGGGTGTCGAGCAGCTGATCGGGGACGTGTGGGAGTGGTGCGACTCCGGCTGGCACCCCTACCCGGGCTTCGAGGCGTTCCCGTACGAGGAGTACTCCGAGGTGTTCTTCGGTGGGGACTACAAGGTTCTGCGCGGCGGGTCGTTCGGCACGGACGAGTCCGCGATCCGGACCACGTTCCGGAACTGGGACCACCCGATCCGCCGGCAGATCTTCGCCGGGTTCCGGTGTGCGCGGGACGCCGCTCCCGGCGACACCGAGCGGGTGATCTGAGGAGGACGTGTGCCGCCACCTGGCCCACCTGGGCCCCTCCCGCACGCTCGCCTCACTGATCCTGGACCCCCCGCACGGCCTGCTGCACCAGGCGTACGCCCCCGCGGACATGCGCGGGGGCGGCACGGTCAACGCGGACGGCTTCGGCGCGGGCTGGTACCCGGACGCTGCGCACGGCGCCGCAGACCCGCACGGCGCCGGTGCGCGGGACGGCTCGGGACGCGCCGACGCCGCCCGGTACCGCTCGGCCGCCCCGATCTGGGCGGACCCCTCGTTCGCCCAGCTCGCCGCCGTCACCCGCTCCACCGGCGTGCTCGCCGCCGTGCGCTCCGCGACCACCGGCATGCCCGTGACCGAGACCGCGGCGGCGCCGTTCGCCGAGGGCCGCTGGCTGTTCAGCCACAACGGTGTGATCCGCGGCTGGCCCGGCTCGGTCGCGGGCCTCGCCTCCGCCCTGCCCACCACGGATCTGATGACCCTCGACGCCCCCACGGACGCAGCGCTGCTCTGGGCCCTGGTCCGGCACCGCCTGCGCCGCGGGGACGACCCGGCCGCCGTGCTCGCCGGGACCTGCGCCGCCGTCGAGGCCGCCGCCCCGGGGTCACGGCTGAACCTGCTGCTCACCGACGGCGCCACGATCTGGGCCACGGCCTGGCACCACGCGCTGTCCGTCCGCACCACCACGGACACCACCACGGTGGCGTCCGAACCGCTCGATGCGCTCCCCGCATGGATTCAGGTGCCCGACCGGCACCTGGTGGTGGCCCGCCCGGGTCGTCACGAGCTCCGTCCGATCGACCCCGTTCCACCGGTGCCACCGTCGCCACCGAGGCCGACGGAACGCGTACCGGAGGAGAACCGTCAGGGAGCACGATGAACCGCACCGCCGCCGATCCCACGAGCACCGTTTCCGAACCCGCCCGGCTGGACGTCCACCGCACCGAGGCGGACGCCGACGAGGCCCTGCGCGCGGACGCCCGCCACGGGCTCACCGCCACCCCCAAGGAGCTGCCCCCGAAGTGGTTCTACGACGCCCGGGGCAGCGAGCTGTTCGAGCTGATCACCGAGCTGCCCGAGTACTACCCGACCCGCACCGAACGGGCCCTGCTGGAGGAGTCCGCCGACGCGATCGCCAAGGCCTCCGGCGCGGACACGATCGTCGAGCTGGGGTCCGGCTCGTCGGCCAAGACCCGGCTGCTCCTCGACGCGTTCGCCCGCGCGGGGACGCTGCGCCGCTACGTCCCGCAGGACGTCAGCGAGGCGGCGCTGGAAGGCGCGCTCGAGGCCCTGGGGAGGGAGTACCCGGACGTCGAGCTGCAGGGGGTGGTCGGGGACTTCACCCGTGACCTGGACCGGCTGCCCCGCGGCGGCCGTCGCATGATCGCTTTCCTCGGCGGGACGATCGGCAACCTCCTCCCGGCGGACCGCCGGCAGTTCCTGCAGCTCGTCCGGGACGTGCTCGAGCCGGGGGAGCAGCTGCTCCTCGGCACCGGCCTCGTGATCGACCCGGCGACCGTGGTCGCCGCCTACGACGACGCCCAGGGCGTCACCGCGGAGTTCAACCGCAACGTCCTGCACGTGCTGAACCGCGAGCTCGGCGCGGACTTCGACCCCGCCGCCTTCGCCCACGTCGCGCTCTGGGACGCGGAGAACGAGTGGATCGAGATGCGGCTGCGCGCCGAGCGCGCGATGACGGTCCGGGTCGACGCGCTGGACCTGACCGTCGAGTTCGCCGAGGGGGAGGAGATGCGCACCGAGATCTCGGCGAAGTTCCGCCCTGCCGGGATACGGGAGATGCTCGGCGAGGTCGGGTTCGCGGTGTCGGAGTTCTGGTCGGACCCCGAGGAGCGCTTCGGGCTGAGCCTGGCCACCGCCCTCTGACCGGGCCGGGAGGGCGGTCCGGCGGCGGGTCTCGGGCCGCCGGAACGCCTAACCTCCTCGCCATGCCTTCCCACGAGAACCCCGACTGGCGTACCGGCGGCGTACGCGTCGTCCCCGGCGACTCCCTCGACACCAACACCGCCCAGACCCCCGGCATGAACCGGGCCGCGGCGATCAGCCACGAGCGGGTCGGGTCCGAGAAGCTCTGGGCGGGCACGGTCACCATCCACGCCGGGGCGAGGACCGGCGCGCACCACCACGGCGAGCTGGAGAGCGTGATCTACGTCGTCCGCGGGCTGGCCCGGATGAGGTGGGGGACGACCTGGAGTACACGGCCGAGGCCGGCCCCGGCGGGTTCATCTTCGTCCCGCCCTACGTGCCCCACCAGGAGATCAACGCCTCCGACGACGAGCCGCTGGAGTGCGTCCTGACCCGCAGCGGGCAGGAGCCGATCGTCGTCAACCTGGAGATCGAGGGCGTCACGGACCCCGAGACGATCGCCTGGGTCGACCCGCTGCACGGGTAGCCGCACGCGTCCGCGACGCGCCCGAGCGCCACGCTCTGCACCCTCGGCATGATCCGGTTATTTTGCCGGTCCACCGTGTACGCAGCGGAGGGGGACCGCAGTGGTGCAGCACTCCGGGGTTCTGTCCCGCCGGGATGTGCTGCGTCTGGGTTCCGCCGCGGCGGCCGCGGGCCTGCTCTCGGCCTGCGCCCTGGACACCACCGGCGCGCCGGGCTCCCAGGACTCGGACGGCCTCGTCTTCTACTCCACACAGCTCGCCACCACGGAGGAGGCCGAGTCGCTGCGCCGGCAGATCCTCGCCGGGTTCGGCACTCCGGTGGACTACGTGACGGACAGCTCCAGCACCAAGATGTTCGACCGGCTCCGCGCGGACGCGAAGGCGGGGACGTCGAGCGTGCAGGTCGTCGGGGCGTTGCAGGGCGAGATCGCGACCCTGTGGGCCGAGGGCCTGCTCCGGGACATGACGGACGTCGTCGAGGAGCTGGCGACCGGCGGGGGCAGGCACTTCACCCCGCAGTACCTGGACCTCGCCCGGATGGACGGGCGCTACGTCTTCGTCCCCTGGATCCAGGCGAGCTACCTGATGGCGGCCCGGACCGACGCCCTGCAGTACCTGCCGCCCGGCGCCGACGTGCAGCGGCTCACCTACGACCAGCTCCTCGGCTGGACCCGGACGCTGCAGCAGGCCACCGGGAGCCCCGGGCTGGGCCTGCCGGCCGGCCCGGACGGGCTGCTCAAGCGCTTCCTGCAGGGCTACGCCTACCCGAGCTTCACGGGTGGTGTGAACAGCACCTTCCGTTCCCCGGACGCCGCCGCGATGTGGCAGTGGCTGCGCGCCGCCTGGGCCACCGCGAACCCGCAGTCCGTCACCTACGGCAACATGGCGGAACCGCTGCTCTCCGGGGAGGTGTGGGTGGTATGGGACCACGCCGTCCGGCTCGTCGACGCGCTCCGGGCCCGGCCGGACGACATCGTCTCGTTCCCCGCGCCGGTCGGCCCGAGAGGCCGGGGCTACCTGCCGGTGCTCGGCGGGCTCGCGGTGCCGAGGTCGGTCGCGGACCCGACCGCGTCGATCGAGCTCATCCGCCACCTCACGGATCCCGCCCGTGCCTCGACGACGTTGCGCACCGTCGCCTGGTTCCCGCCCCAGGATCTCGCCGGGCTGCTGGGCGGCCTGCCGCCGGGAATCGGGGCCGAGGCGACCACCCTCCAGGCCATGAGCACGGCGCCGGACGCGCTGGCGTCGTCGCTCGCGGTCGGGCTCGGCAACCAGAGCGGCGCCTACGACAAGGTCTTCACGGACACCTTCCGGCAGATCGTGCTCGGCGACGGGGACATCCCGTCGACCCTCGCCACGCAGGGCGCCGCGCTGCAGGGCGTCCTGGACCAGGCCGGGGCCAGGTGCTGGCGGCCCGACCCCGTCGGCGAGGGGGTGTGCCGCGTTGGCTGAGCAGACCCTCTCCCGGCCGGCGGCCACGACCGGCGAGACCCGGGCCGCGGTGCCCCGGCTCCGGCGCTGGGTCCCGTACCTGCTGCTCGCACCCTCGGTCGTCTACCTGGCGGTCTTCTTCGCCTCCCCGATGCTGCAGGCGTTCGGCCTCGCGTTCACCGGCACCACCGGCCGGTTCGGCCTCGAGTCGATCCGCGCGATGCTCGGCGACGACTGGTTCTGGCCGTCGGTCCTGACGACGCTGCTGCTCCTGGTCGTGCTGCTGCCGGTGCAGTTCGCGCTGGCCGTGGGCATGGGCCTGGTGGTGAACGCCAGGCTCCGCGGCTCCGGGTTCTGGCTCTACGTCTTCCTGCTCCCGCTGGGGGTCAGCGAGCTCGGCGCCGGCATCGCCTGGTACTCGATCTTCGTGCAGCAGGGCTGGCTGAACACCGTGCTGCAGGGGCTCGGGGTCATCGACACCCCGGTGATCTGGCTGGACTACCGGGACCCGGTTCGCGTCGTGGCCACCATCGTGCTCGCCGAGGCCTGGCGCTCGACGTCGTTGATCCTGATCATCCTGGTCAGCGGGATGCGGGCGATCCCGCGGGACTACCTGGAGGCCGCCGAGGTCTTCCACGCCGGGCCGTGGCAGAAGCTGCGGTACGTCCTGCTCCCACTGCTGCGCCCGACGATCCGGACCGCGCTGATCGTCCGGACCGTGCTCGCGTTCGAGGTGTTCGCCACGGTCGTCGCGCTCGGGGGCACCGGCACGGACGTCCTCGCCACCCAGGCCAACCGGGCCTACACCGAGTTCCAGGACGCCCACCTGGCCTCGGCGTACGGGCTGGTGATCCTGGTCGTCTCGCTGGCGGCGGTCGCGGTGATCCTGGTGTCCCTGCCCGTCCGCCGCGAGCGGGGCGAGTGATGCGCAGGGTCCTCGGGTACGCCGCCGCCGCGCTGCTGGCGGGCTGGATCCTGGTGCCGATCTGGTTCGTGGTCGTGGGCGCCTTCAGCAGCGTCGACCGGATCTACGACTACCCGCGCCCACCCGTGCCGGACTGGTCGCTGGAGACGATGACGTTCTTCGTCACCTCCGCCGGGGTGCCGCAGGCCCTGCTCTCCAGCGTGCTCGTCGCGGTGATCACCGGGGTGTCGACGATGCTGCTGGCCGCGCCCGCCGGGTACGCGGTCGCGCGCCACGTCTTCCGCGGGGCGGACGCCTACCGGCTGACGATCCTCTCGACGCGGGCGTTCCCCGTCGTCGTGCTGTCGATCCCGCTGGCCGTGTTCTTCCTGCAGTGGGGCGTGTACGACTCGGTCTGGGGCGTCGCGTTCATGCACACCGCGCTGGCGCTGCCGTTCGTCGTGCTGATGGTGAGCACGGTGTTCGCCGGGGTGCCGGTGGACCTGGAGGAGGCCGCGCAGGTGTTCGGCTGCAGCCGGTTCACCGCGTTCCGACGGGTCGTGGTGCCGATCGCGGCCCCGGGCATCGCCGGCGCGGCCACGTTCGCGGTACTGCTGAGCTACAACGAGGTCTTCGCCGCCTCGATCCTCACCCTGCAGGAGCCGACGCTGCCGGTGTTCGTGCTCAGCGGGCTCACCCAGGCCCCGCTGCCGTTCCGCTACGCGGGTGCGCTGTTCCTGCTGGCCCCGGCGTTCCTGTTCATCCTGCTGATCCGCAAGCAGATCCTCGGCGTCGGCGGACGCCCGACCCTGCGCTGAGAGGGGCCGAGTTGTCCGACATCGAGCTGAGCGGCATCACGAAGACCTACCCGCGCGGGGCCGCACCGGCCGTCCGCGACGTGTCCCTCACCGTCGCCGACGGCGAGTTCTTCGTGCTCCTCGGACCGTCCGGCTGCGGTAAGACGACCCTGCTGCGCGCGATCGCCGGCCTGGAGCACCCGGACGCCGGCACCATCCGGCTCGGCGACCGGGACGTCACCGGGTCCGCGCCCCGGCAGCGGGACCTGGCCATGGTCTTCCAGGGCTACGCCGTGTTCCCGCACCTCACGGTGTACGACAACATCGGTTTCGGGCTCAGCATGCGGCACGAGCCGAAGGCGGAGATCGACGCCCGGGTCCGCGAGGCGGCGGGCCTCTTGCAGCTCGACGACCTGCTGGAGCGCTACCCGTCGGCCTTGTCCGGCGGGCAGCGCCAGCGGGTCGCCGTGGCCCGCGCCATCGCCGTCCGGCCGTCCGTGCTGCTGATGGACGAACCGCTGTCCAACCTGGACGCCCTGCTGCGCCTGACCTTCCGCTCCGACCTGAAACAGCTGGCCAAGGAGCTGAACACGACGATCGTCTACGTGACGCACGACCAGGTCGAGGCGCTGAGCCTGGGGGACCGCATCGCCGTCATGCGGGCCGGCGAGATCGTGCAGTGCGGCACGCCGATGGAGGTCTACGACCGGCCCGCGACGCGGTTCGTCGGCGCGTTCATCGGGACGCCACCGATGAACTTCCTGCCCGTGACGATCTCCCGCGACGGCGGCCGGGCCGTGGGACGCCTCGGCGAGCACGCGATCCGCGTCCCGGACTGGATCTCCGGAGACACCGTGCTGGCCGGGATCCGGGCCGAGAACCTGGCCGCGTCGACGACCGAGGTGCCGGACGCGATGCCGGGGCGGGTCCGCGTGGTCGAGCCGCTGGGATCGCAGCTGCTCGTCACCGTGGCGGTGGGCTCGGAGATCGTGAAGCTGCTGACCCCCAACGACTTCCCGGCGGCCGACGACCAGCGGCTCTGGATGACCGTCGCGGACGACAAGGTCCGGTGGTTCTCCCCGGACGACGAGCGCGAGCTGACCGAGGAGCGCGCGACCAGCGCCGTGTGACCGGTTCTCGCCGAACCGGTGCGCGATGGTTGGCCCGATTCCGGTAACGCGGCTGAACCGATCCCGATTTCACCGACAGCAGGCATTGATGTGCCCGTCAACTGTTGTTACTGTCGAGTTAAGTACCTCGAGTACGTTGAATGCGCTGCGAAGCGCGAAAGGATGCCCTTTCCCTCGTGAGCACGAGCTCGGAAACCGACCACCGCCCGATCCCCGCGACAGCTCCCCGGTCGGTCTCCGCGCCGGCAGCGGAGCGCCACGGAGCGGCCTACGGAGCCGCCCTCACCGACACCGCGCTCGCTGAGCACGCGGCCGACGTCCTCCGCCTGAACGACATGGGCGGCTGGACCAAGGCGGCCCCCCTGCTCTACCCGCACCAGTGGAGCTGGGACAGCGCGTTCGTCGCGATCGGGTGGGCGCAGGTGGACGTGCGCCGTGCAATGACCGAGCAGCAGCGCCTGTTCGAGGCGCAGTGGCGTAGCGGGATGGTCCCGCAGATCGTGTTCAACCCGGACGCCGGGCCGGAGTCCTACTTCCCGGACCCCGCCCGCTGGGCGTGCGAGCTCTCGCCCGAGGCGCCGATCGGCATCGCCGAGACCAGTGGTCTGTGCCAGCCTCCCGTGCACGCGATCGCGGTGCGGCGGATCCTCGAGGTCGCCCGGGAGCTCGGCGGCGCGGAGCTGGCGGACGTGCGTGCCCGGCTCGTCGACCTGTTCCCGAAGCTCCTCGCCTGGCACCGCTACCTCGCGGAGAACCGGGACCCGGACGGCACCGGCCTGGTCACGACCTACCACCCGTGGGAGGGCATCGACAACTCCCCGCGCTGGGACGCCGTGCTCGCCCGGCTCGAGGTCGGCGCGGTCCCGCCGTACACCCGCCGCGACGTCCAGCACGTCGCCGACGCCGGCCAGCGGCCCACGAACGAGCACTACGACCGCTTCCTGTGGCTGCTCGAGCTGCTCAAGCGCCACCGTTACGACGACGCCGAGATCCACCTCCACTACCCGTTCCTGGTCAAGGACGTCTTCCTGACGGCCGTCCTGGTCACGGCGAACACGGCGCTGCGGGAGATCGCGGAGTTCGTCGGCGCGTCGGACGAGGACAAGGCCCTGATCGACCTCTGGCGCGACCGGGGCCGCAAGGGCATCGCGTCCACGGTCGACGCGCGGAGCGGTATGACCTACGACCTGGACATGACGACCGGCGCGCCGATCGAGGTGGCGACCTTCGCCGGGATGTCCCCGCTGATCGACGGCGGGTTCGACGCCGCGCAGCGCGCCACGTCGCTGGCCCTGTTCGACTCGCCGGCGTTCGCGGGGCACCCGGACCTGCGCTGGCGGATGCTGCCGAGCACCAGCCCGGAGTCCGAGGTGTTCGACCCCCGCAACTACTGGCGGGGCCCGGTCTGGCCGATCGTGAACTGGCTGTACTGGCAGGGCCTGCGCGACGGCGGGGACGTCGAGCGGGCCGAGGAGCTGCGGACCGTGTCCCTGGACGCGCTACGGACCGTCGGCTTCGCGGAGTACTTCGACCCGATGACCGGTGAGCCCTTGGGCTCGGCCATGCAGTCCTGGACCGCCGCGGTCGCCCTGGACTGGCTGGCCTCCTGACCTGTGCGTGGCGATCCTCGCTAGAACGCGAATCGCCACGCACAGCCCCCGCTGAACTGGGAGAACACGAACGCCGGGCCTGAGACGGCCCGGCGTTCGTCGTCGTGGCCCGGGAGCCGGGTGAGGCGGCTCTCCACTAGGTCAACGTTTCATTGACGCCATCGGGTCGTCGATCAGTCGATGACGGGCGCGGTCGCCGCGAAACGTCGGGCCGGGGGAGAGGCCCCGAGCGCGTGGAGCAGGGCGGCGAGATCCCCAGGGAACCGGATCCGGCTGCGAGCCCCGGTGCGGAGCGGGTCCGCAGGCCGCCCGGCAGGGAGCGGATTCGAAGGCCGGTGAGCCTGGGCGTGCAGCGGATCCACAGGCGGGCTCGTGGCGGTCGGATGCTGTGCCGTCGGAGCCCGAACCGGCCCCAAAACTGTCAATGAAACATTGACGCTTTCGAAACGTCGACCCTTCGTTGACATCGACGAACCGCCGCGACCACGAAAACCCGAAGCCAGCCGGAACGGCCGCTCGCCAGGGGAGGAGTGCTACGGGACCGCCGCGCCGCCGGCGGACGACCAGGATCGCTCGACCGCACCGGCGCGAGCTCGGTGCGAGGACAGCCGCGCGCAGCGAGCCCGGCTGCGACGCGGGCAGGGGCTACTTCTGGCCCGTCGTCGGGAAGCGCTGCGTCCGGGGAGCGCTGGGACGGACGACGCCGCGGTCGCGCTCTCGGGGAGCTCGTCAGCGGCACGGGGCGCGGTAGGGCAGCCCGCGAACGCCGACGGCGGGCGCCCCGGAGGTCCGGGACGCCCGCCGTCGGCAGGAGCTGGTGCGTCAGCTGCGGAGCATGCCCCGCAGCACGTACTGCAGGATGCCGCCGTTGCGGTAGTAGTCCGCCTCGCCGGGGGTGTCGATGCGGACGACCGCGTCGAACTCCACGGTCGTGCCGTCCGACTTGGTCGCGGTGACCTTGACCGTCTGCGGGGTGGAGCCGTCGTTCAGCGCGGTGATGCCCGCGATGTCGAAGGTCTCCGTGCCGTCGAGGCCGAGGGACGCCGCCGACTCGCCCTGCGGGAACTGCAGGGGGATGACGCCCATGCCGATCAGGTTCGAGCGGTGGATGCGCTCGAACGACTCGACGATGACGGCCTTGACGCCCAGCAGCGCGGTGCCCTTGGCCGCCCAGTCGCGCGACGAGCCCGAGCCGTACTCCTTGCCGCCCAGCACCACCAGCGGGGTGCCGGCCGCCGCGTAGTTCTGCGCCGCGTCGTAGATGAAGGCCTGCGGCGCGTCGTCCTGGGTGAAGTCCCGGGTGTAGCCGCCGGAAACGCCGTCGAGCAGCTGGTTGCGCAGCCGGATGTTCGCGAACGTGCCGCGGATCATCACCTCGTGGTTGCCGCGGCGCGAGCCGAAGGAGTTGTAGTCCTTCTTGTCCACGCCGTGCTCGTCGAGGTACTGCGCCGCCGGCGTGCCGGCCTTGATCGCGCCGGCGGGGGAGATGTGGTCCGTGGTGACCGAGTCGCCGAGCAGGGCCAGCACCCGGGCGCCCGTGATGTCCTCGACCGGTGCGGGCTCGTCCGACATGCCCTCGAAGTACGGGGGCTTGCGGACGTAGGTGGACTGCTCGTCCCACTCGAAGGTCTTGCCCTCGGGCGTCGGCAGGGACTTCCAGCGCTCGTCACCGGCGAAGACGTCCGCGTAGTCCTTGGTGAACATCTCCTGCGTGATCGAGGAGTCGATCACGTCCTGGACGTCCCTGGCCGACGGCCAGAGGTCGGCGAGGAAGACGTCGTTGCCCTCGGGGTCCTGGCCGAGCGGCTGGGCCTCGAAGTCGAAGTCCATCGTGCCGGCCAGGGCGTAGGCGATGACCAGCGGCGGGGACGCCAGGTAGTTCATCTTGACGTCCGGGTTGATCCGGCCCTCGAAGTTGCGGTTGCCCGACAGCACCGAGACGACCGCGAGGTCCGCCTCGTTGACCGCCGCGGAGACCTCCTCGGGCAGCGGGCCCGAGTTGCCGATGCAGGTGGTGCAGCCGTAGCCCACCAGGTGATAGCCGAGCTTCTCGAGGTAGGGCCAGAGACCGGCCTTCTCGTAGTAGTCCGTGACGACCTGCGAGCCCGGCGCCATCGACGTCTTCACCCACGGCTTGACCGCGAGGCCCTTGTCCACGGCGTTCTTGGCCAGCAGGGCCGCGCCCAGCATGACCGAGGGGTTGGACGTGTTGGTGCAGCTGGTGATCGAGGCGATCACGACGGCGCCGTGGTCGATCTCGAACTCGTTGCCGCCCAGGCTGACCGGGGTGGGCTTGCTGACTCGGCCGTGCGCGCCGTGCGCGGCGGAGACCGCCACGCGGGGCTTGCCGCTGCCGTTGCCCGAGCCGGAGGTGGCCGGCGCGTCGCTGGCGGGGAACGACTCCTCGGACGACTCGTCGACGCCGGAGCTGGCGGGCTCGCCGTCCGCGTAGTCCACGAGCGCCTGGCGGAAGGCCTCCTTGGATTCCGAGAGCGCGATCCGGTCCTGCGGGCGCTTCGGGCCGGCGATCGACGGGACGACCGTCGACAGGTCCAGCTCGAGCGTCTCGGAGAACACAGGCTCCTTCGACGGGTCGTGCCAGAGACCCTGCTCCTTGGCGTAGGCCTCGACCAGCGCGATCTGCTCCTTGGAGCGGCCGGTCAGCGTGAGGTACCGGACCGTCTCCTCGTCGATCGGGAAGATCGCCGCGGTGGAGCCGAACTCCGGGCTCATGTTGCCGATGGTGGCGCGGTTGGCCAGCGGCACCGCGCTAACGCCCTCGCCGTAGAACTCGACGAACTTGCCGACGACACCCTGCTCGCGCAGCATCTCGGTGATCGTCAGCACGACGTCCGTGGCGGTGGCGCCCGCGGGGATCTCGCCGGTCAGCTTGAAGCCGACGACCTTGGGGATCAGCATCGAGACGGGCTGGCCGAGCATGGCCGCCTCGGCCTCGATACCGCCGACGCCCCAGCCCAGCACGCCCAGGCCGTTGACCATCGTGGTGTGCGAGTCGGTGCCGACGAGCGTGTCCGGGTAGGCCTGGCCGTTGCGGGCCATGACCGTGCGAGCGAGGTGCTCGATGTTGACCTGGTGCACGATGCCGGTGCCCGGCGGGACGACCTTGAACTCGTCGAACGCGCCCTGGCCCCAGCGCAGGAACTGGTAGCGCTCCTTGTTGCGGCTGTACTCGAACTCCACGTTGCGCTCGAAGGCGTCCGGGGTGCCGAAGATGTCGATGATCACCGAGTGGTCGATGACCAGCTCGGCGGGGGCGAGCGGGTTGACCTTCGACGGGTCGCCGCCCATCTCGGTCACGGCCTCGCGCATGGTGGCGAGGTCGACGACGCAGGGGACACCGGTGAAGTCCTGCATGATCACCCGGGCCGGGGTGAACTGGATCTCGGTGTCCGGCTCCGCCGTCGGGTCCCAGGCGGCGATCGCGCGGATGTGGTCCGCGGTGACGTTCGCGCCGTCCTCGGTCCGCAGCAGGTTCTCGAGCAGGACCTTCAGGCTGTACGGCAACTTCTCCGAACCCTCGACGGCGGACAGCCGGAAGATCTCGTAGGAGTTGTCACCGACGCCGAGTGTTCCCCTGGCTCCGAAGCTGTCGGTTGTGGCCACGTTGGCTCTCTCCTCCTGGGGTGGTGGGCGCGTCTCTTCGGTTCTTCGGCGGAGTCTCGCGCACCTCGTGCGACGTGGCAGCGCGGCCCCTCTCGGGGCAAACAGTACGCCTGTCCTATTTCGGGGTCGAGCGGAGGGGGCCAGGTCACGCCGGGTTCCGGAGGAGGGCGGATCGACGACGCGGCGGCGGGTGCTCTGAGCACCCGCCGCCGCGGTCGGTCAGAGCAGGACGGTCAGCGGCCCGCCCCGACCAGCGCGGCGACGTCCTCGGGCGCCAGGGCGCCGAGCAGGTCCCCGTACACCCCGACCAGCGTCCTGCCGGGGCTGACGAACCAGGCGCCGTCCTCCTGCACCATCACGACCTTGACGTCCAGGGCGGCCGTGACCAGCTTCGGCACGAGCCGGGTGAGCGTCGGGTCGTTGCCGATCTGGGAGCCGAGGTTGCTCGCGAGGTCGTTCGCGCAGAACGGGGTGGCGGGCGAGCCCTCGATGCCGCCGACCGTCACACAGTCGCCGTCCCGCGTGATGGTGATCCGCTGCCCGTTCTGTTCGACGACGGCGCTGCGCAGGCCGAGCCCGGTGGAGCCCCGGACGTCCTCCTGCGTCGTCTGCAGGTCGACGATCCGTAGCCCACTGGGGGTGCTGCCCCGGGCCGCGTCGACGAGCGCGGGCCCGGCGTCGTGCAGCACGGCCATCTCGGTGGGCGAGGACAGCTCGACCAGGCGCTGGACGTTCGAGTCGAAGCCCGCCTGCAGCGCCTCGCGCAGGGCATCCTGCGCGGTCCCCGCGCCGGCGGCGCCGATCGAGGTCGTCGGCCAGGGGGTGCCGGCGTCCTTCAGGGCGTAGTCCGCGAGTGTGTAGAAGCCGCTGACGTACCACTCGCCGTCGACCTTCACGGTCGCCACGCGGATCGGCTCGCCCCGCTGCGCGACCTCCTGGGCGATGTCGATGGTCGTCGGGCCGCCGGTCGGGATGCCGTTCGGGAACGCCCTGGCCTTGAACGAGTCCGTGAACGGCAGGGTGTTCGGGTCCTGGTTCGTCGTGATCGTCCCGGCGACGAGCTTGGTGATCGCGACGTTGTCCCGGACGTTCTCCTGGCCGGCCTCGTCGAACCTCAGGCCGGTGACCGCCGCCGAGTCCAGCGCGGCCTGCGCGGAGGCGTCCGGCTTGAGGACGTCCAGGCGCTGCAGCTCGGTGGTGAGCATGTCGCCCATGTCCGCGAGCAGCCCGGCCTCGGTGGGGTTGATCCGGCTGTAGGCCTTCAGGTAGTTCTTCGCCTCGAGGTCCGCGGCGAGCGTGGTCACGGCGTCGTTCGGTGAGCCGGCCCCGCCGGCGTTGCCGAGCAGGTACCAGGCGGTCCCGCCACCGGCCAGCAGGACGAGGACGGCGACGATCGCCGTGATCAGCGGCCAGCGCTTGCGGCGTGGCTGCCCGGTCTGCGTCGGGCCGCCTGGCGGGGGCGGGTAGCCACCGGACGGGTCCCAGCCGTACTGCGGGCCCGACTGCCCGGGAGCCTGCTGCGCGTAGCCCTGCTGGCCGTACTGCGGCTCGCCGTATCCCGGCTGCGCGTAACCGGGCTGCGCGTACCCGGGCGGGCCCTGCGGTGCCGCGTACCGGCTCGTGCCCTGCTCCCCGTAGCCCTGCTGGCCGTAGCCCTGCTGGCCGTAGCCCTGCTGGCCGTAGCCCTGCTGGCTGTGCCCCTGTTGTCCGGGGGGCGGGCCGTAGCCCTGCCCGGCCGGGGGCCCGTAGCCCTGCTGCGGGTCGTGACCCTGGCCGGCCCGGACAGGGCCCTGGCCCTGGGGTGCCCACCGGCGCGGGTCCTGCTGGGGATCGGGTCCGGTCCCGTCGTCGGCCATGGTCTTCTCTCCTGTCCTGGCGCACGTGCCGAACGGCCGCGCAGGCATGCAGCTTCCCGGATGCGGGACCGTCCGCACAGGAGTGGAAGTACGTAGCCGGCCTCGCCCGTTCGGAGCAGGTCACAGCTTCGGGTACCTCCGGCCCCGTGTCCACCATGTGGTGGAAGTTGCGCAGACGGATGCGTGTGGCTACCGGGTTTTGCGGGGTGACGGTGGGAGAGTCGAGGCCGTCGAGTCGTGATCGACAGCGGCTGATCGACACGGAGAGCGCCGGCCCTGCGGCGCGGGACGGGGGAGTGGTGCGGCCAGCGGGCTCGGCACGGGTCGTCGTACTGCTCCTGCTCGTCGCGCTGCTGACGGGCACCGGCGGCGCCGTCGGAGCCGGGACCGCGATCGCCGCGCCCCCGTCGCCGACCCCGCCGCCCAACCCCAGCGACGAGCAGCTGCAGAGCAGCGGCGCCGCCGTCGCCGGCGGCGCGGCCGAGGTCGCGCAGCTGACGGACCGGCTCTCGGCGCTGCAGGCCGAGGCCGAGGACCTGCAGATCCAGGTGGCCGAGCAGCACGAGTCCGCGAACCAGGCGCAGGACGTCTTCACCACCGCGCAGGGCGCGGCCCAGGACGCCGCGGACCGCGCGGACCAGGCCCGGATCGAGACCCAGGCCGCCGGTTCGGCCATCGACGCCGCCCGAGCCCGGCTCGACGACGTCGTGGCGAACACCTACCAGCAGGGCCTCGATCTCGGCCCGATCGGAATGCTCACCAGCGCGTCGGGCCCCGAGGACCTGATCGACCGCGCCCAGATGACGGATGCCGTCGCGCAGCAGCAGGCCACCGCGCTGGACGCCCTCGAGCGGGCCCGGGTGGAGAAGGCCAACGCGGACTCGACGGCCCGGCAGGCGCAGGACGAGGCCGAGCAGCGGCAGCAGGCCGCCGCGGAGGCGAAGACGGCCGCGGACCAGGCCCTCGCGGCCGCGCAGAGCGCGTCCGACGCCCAGGCGCAGCGGCTCTCGCAGGTCCTCGCCGAGCAGACCGAGGTGCAGCGCCGCCTCGACGCCGCCGAGAACGCGGACGCGGGCCTACGGGCCCAGCGGCAGCGCTTCGACGCCTGGCAGGCCGAGCAGGCCCGCCTCGAGGCCGAGCGGCAGCGCGCCGAAGCCGCCGCGGCCCGCGCCCGGGCCGCGCAGGAGGAGGCGGCACGGGCCGCCCAGCCCACGCCCCGCAGCCCGGGGCCCGGTTCCCGGAGCGCCGCGCCGCGCCGCTACGGCTCGGCGGCCGCCCAGACCGTGATCGACCGGGCGATGGGCGAGCTCGGCGTCATCTACGCGTGGGGCGGCGGCACCGCCCGCGGGCCGTCGCGGGGCATCCGGGACGGCGGCGTCGCCGACGCGATGGGCGACTACAAGAAGATCGGTTTCGACTGTTCGGGGCTGATGCTCTACGCGTTCGCGGGCGTCGGGGTGAACCTGCCGCGCTACAGCGGCAACCAGCACGCCTACGGGGACCAGGTCCCGCTGGCGGACAAGCAACCGGGCGACATGCTGGCCTGGGCCCGCAACGGCCGCATCTACCACATCGCGCTGTACATCGGGAACAACAAGATGATCGAGGCGCCCTACTCCGGGGCGACGGTGCGGGTCACCGACGTGCGCTACGGCGGGAACCTGCTGCCGACCGTGTCCCGCGTGCTCTGACCCCACTCACAGCGGTCACACGGGCCACAGGGTGAGATGGCGGCGTGAGCGTGCACCCTTCCCCGAGAGCGCCCCCGGCCCCCCGTCGCCTGGTCCGGGAGCGTCCGCCCCGGAGCCGCCCGCGAAGGACGCCGAGCTGCTCGAACGGGTCGTCTTCGAGATCAAGCGCGTGATCGTCGGGCAGGACCGGTTGGTCGAGCGCATGCTCGTCGGCCTGCTCGCGAAGGGCCACCTGCTGCTCGAGGGCGTGCCCGGGGTGGCGAAGACCCTGGCGGTGGAGACGGTCGCGAAGGTCGTCGGCGGCTCCTTCTCCCGCCTGCAGTTCACGCCGGACCTGGTGCCCGCGGACATCCTCGGCACGCGCATCTACCGCCAGGGCCGCGAGGAGTTCGACGTCGAGCTGGGTCCGGTCGTCGCGAACTTCGTGCTCGCGGACGAGATCAACCGCGCCCCGGCGAAGGTGCAGTCCGCGATGCTCGAGGTGATGGCGGAGCGGCACCTGTCCATCGGCGGCAGGACCTTCCCGATGCCCGACCCGTTCCTCGTGCTCGCCACGCAGAACCCGATCGAGAACGAGGGCGTCTACCCGCTGCCCGAGGCGCAGCGGGACCGGTTCCTCTTCAAGATCATCGTGGAGTACCCGGGCGTCGAGGAGGAGCGCGAGATCGTCTACCGGATGGGCGCGGAGCCCCCGGTCGCCGAGCGCGTGATGGAGCCGAACGACCTGGTCCGGCTGCAGGGCGTCGCCTCGAAGGTGTTCGTGCACCACGCGCTGGTGGACTACGTGGTGCGGCTCGTCGTCGCGACCCGCACGCCCGGGGAGCACGGCCTCTCGGACATCGCGGGCTGGGTGTCCTACGGCGCCTCGCCCCGCGCCACCCTCGGGATCGTCGCCGCCGCGCGGGCGCTCGCGCTCATCCGGGGCCGGGACTACGTCCTCCCGCAGGACGTCCTGGACGTCGCACCGGACGTGCTGCGGCACCGCCTCGTGCTGTCCTACGACGCCGTCGCGGACCAGATCCCGATGGACCACATCATCTCCAGGGTGATGCAGACCGTGCCGTTGCCGCAGGTCACCGCCCGGCCTCAGGTCGCGCCCACACCCGTCGCCCCCTACATCCCGGCGGCCGGGGCGCCGTGAGCCCGGAGCCCTCCCCGCCCGAGGTGCAGCCGAGCGGGCCACCTGCCGGTACCCGGCGGGGGCCCGGCCTGCCCGACCACGAGCGGGCGGTCCATCCGCCCTCGTTGCGCGACGGACGGCTGGAGGCCGCGCTGCGCACCCTCGAACTCACCGTCCGCGGCCGGCTCGACGGGCTGCTGCAGGGCAACCACCTCGGCCTCGTCCCCGGTCCCGGTTCGGAGGCGGGGGAGGCCCGCCCCTACCTCGCCGGGGACGACGTGCGCCGCATGGACTGGGCCGTCACCGCCCGGACCACCGAGCCGCACGTCCGCGAGACGATCGCGGACCGCGAGCTCGAGACCTGGGTGGTGCTCGACCTCTCACCCAGCCTGGACTTCGGTACCGCCGGCTGCGAGAAGCGCGATCTCGCGGTGGCCGCGCTCGCCGCCGTCGCCCATCTGACGCGGGGCGGCGGCAACCGCATCGGCGCCCTCGTCGCGACGGGGGAACGCACGCACCGCTTCCCGCCGCGCGGGGGCATCGGGCACGCCCGCACCCTGATCCGCCAGGTCGCCCAGACCCCGCGGGCCGCGGAGGGCACCCGCGGGGACCTGACGGCGGCGATCGAGCAGCTCCGGCGGCCGCCGCGGCGGCGCGGGCTGGCCGTGGTGATCTCGGACTTCCTCGGCGAGCCGGAGTGGGAGCGCGCGCTGCGCGGCCTCTCCGCACGCCACGACCTGCTCGCCGTCGAGGTCCTGGACCCGCGCGAGCTGGACCTGCCGGACGTCGGCACCGTCGTCCTCGCGGACCCGGAGACGGGCGAGCAGCGCGAGGTCGAGACGACGCCGCTGCTGCGCCGCGAGTACGCCGCCGCGGCCTCCGCGCACCGGGACCGGGTGGCCACCGCGCTGCGCCGCACGGGCGCCGCGCACCTGCGGCTGCGGACGGACTCGGACTGGATCGCGGACATCGTGCGGTTCGCGCTGACCCGCAAGCGCGCATGGTCCGGGGGTGCCGGATGAGCTTCGCGTCACCGTGGTGGCTGCTCGGGTCGGTCGTCGTCGTCGCGCTCGTCGCCGGCTATCTCGTCCTGCTGCGCCGCCGTCGCCGCGACATCGTGCGGTTCACCAACCTCGAGCTGCTGAACAGCGTCGCGCCGAAGCGTCCGGGCTGGTACCGGCACGTGCCGGCGGCGGCGCTGATCGCCGCGCTCGCCGTCCTGACCATCGCGCTGGCCGGGCCGCAGGCCGAGGCGAAGGTCCCGCGGAACCGGGCCACGGTCGTCCTCGTGATCGACGTCTCGCTGTCCATGCAGGCCACGGACGTGGCACCGAACCGGCTCGCCGCCGCGCAGGCCGCCGCCAAGACGTTCGCGGACCAGCTCACCCCCGGGATCAACCTCGGCCTGGTCTCCTTCGCCGGGACGGCCGCCGTGCTCGTCTCGCCGACCACGGACCGGGACTCGGTGAAACGCGCGGTCGACGGCCTGAAGCTGGCCGAGTCCACGGCCACCGGTGAGGCGATCTTCGCTGCCATGCAGTCCATCGAATCGTTCTCCCGCTCGGTCGCGCCGACGGACGCCGAAGGGCCGCCACCCGCGCGGATCGTGCTGATGAGCGACGGCAAGCAGACCGTGCCCGGGCCGGACGGCGAGAACGACCCGCGCGGTTCCTTCACTGCCGCCCGCAAGGCCGCCGGGGCCAAGATCCCGGTCTCGACGATCTCGTTCGGCACCGCGTACGGGACGATCGACATCGAGGGCGGGCGCACCCGGGTCGCCGTCGACGACGCGTCGATGAAGGAGATCGCGGACCTCTCGGCCGGGCAGTTCTTCACCGCCGCCACCGAGGACGAGCTCGAACAGGTCTACGCGGACCTCTCCGAACAGATCGGCTACGAGGTCCGACGGGTGGACACGAGCAGACCGTGGCTGGCCGGCGGAGCGCTGCTGCTCGTCGCCGGGCTGGGGACGGGGCTGGCGCTCGGCCGTCGGTTGCCCTGAACCCGGCGGCGCCGAGTCCACATTCCATGATCGTCGAGGTCGTGCACTAGGTTCTTCCTCCGTGGGCAACAGTGACGTCGGGAACCGCAGCGTGCTCGTCACCGGAGGAAACCGCGGGATCGGCCTGGCGATCGCGACGGCGTTCGCGGCCCAGGGGGACAAGGTGGCGGTGACGTACCGCTCGAACGCCGACGGCCTGCCGGACGACCTCTTCCCCGTGCAGTGCGACGTCACCGACGCCGCCGCCGTGGACGCGGCGTTCACGGCCGTCGAGGAGAAGAACGGGCCGGTCGAGGTCCTGATCTCCAACGCCGGCATGAACGACGACGGGCTGCTCATGCGGATGAGCGAGGAGTCGTTCACCGGCGTGATCGACGCCAACCTGACGGCTGCCTACCGCGTCGCCAAGCGCGCGTCCCGCGGGATGCTGCGGGCCCGGGGCGGCCGGATGATCTTCATCTCGTCCGTCGTCGGCCTGCTGGGCAGCGCCGGGCAGGTCAACTACGCCGCGTCCAAGAGCGGCCTGGTCGGGCTGGCCCGCTCGATCGCCCGCGAGCTGGGCTCGCGCGGGATCACCGCCAACGTCGTCGCGCCCGGGTTCGTGGACACGGACATGACCCGCGCCCTGCCGGACGCCCGCCGCACCGAGATCCTCGGCCAGATCCCGCTGGGCCGCTACGCCTCGGTGGAGGAGGTCGCCTCGACGGTGACCTGGCTCGGCTCCCCGGGCGCGGGCTACGTCACCGGGGCGGTCATCCCGGTCGACGGCGGCCTCGGCATGGGCCACTAGTCACCGCACGAGAACCGCTCGTACTCCAGAAAGGCTCCCCATGGGACTGCTCGAGGGCAAACGCCTGCTCGTCACCGGCGTCATCACCGACGCCTCGCTGGCCTTCCACGCCGCGAAGATCGCGCAGGAGCAGGGTGCGGAGGTCGTGCTCACCGGCTTCGGGCGCATGCGCCTCGTCGAGCGGATCGCGCAGCGGCTCCCGAAGCCGGCGCCGGTCGTCGAGCTGGACGTGTCGGACCAGGGGCAGCTGGACACCCTCGTCGAGCGCATCTCCCCGCACCTCGGGGACGAGCCGAAGCTCGACGGCGTGCTGCACTCGATCGGTTTCGCGCCGGCGTCCTGCCTGGGGGAGGGCGCGTTCCTGAGCGCCCCGTGGGAGGACGTCGCCACGACGATCCAGGTGAGCGCGTACTCGTTCAAGTCCCTGTCCACGGCGCTGCTGCCGCTGCTCGGGCCGGGCAGCTCGATCGTCGGGATGGACTTCGACAACCGTCAGGCGTGGCCCGCCTACGACTGGATGGGCGTGGCCAAGTCCACCCTCGAGTCCGTCACCCGCTACCTCGCCCGGGATCTGGGCCCCAAGGGGATCCGGGTCAACCTGTGTGCTGCGGGACCGGTGAAGACGATGGCCGCGAAGTCGATCCCGGGCTTCGCCGCCTTCGAGGACGCCTGGGACGGCCGCGCACCGCTGGGCTGGGACACCACGGACCCGGTGCCGGTCGCGAAGACGGTCTGCGCGCTGCTCTCGGACTGGCTGCCGGTGACGACGGGCTCCATGGTGTGGGCCGACGGCGGCTTCCACGCCATCGGTGTCTAATTGAGGCCGTGACTCCCGAAGCGTTGTTGGTGCTCTCGTTCGGCGGCCCGGAGGGACCGGAGGAGGTACGCCCCTTCCTGGAGAACGTCGTCCGCGGGCGCGGGGTACCGCCGGAGCGGCTCGACGCCGTCGAGGAGCACTACCGGCACTTCGGCGGTGTCTCGCCGATCAACGCCCGCAACCGTGAGCTGATCGCGGCGATCCGCGAGCGGACGGACCTGCCGGTCTACTTCGGGAACCGGAACTGGTACCCGATGGTCGAGGACACGGTCGCGGAGATGGCGCGGGACGGCATCCGCTCGGCCCTCGTGTTCGCCACCAGCGCCTACGGCGGCTACTCGGCCTGTCGGCAGTACCACGAGGACATCAGCCGGGCGCGGAAGGCGGTCGGCGACGGGGCCCCGCACCTGATCAAGCTGCGGCACTTCTTCGACCACCCGGCGTTCGTGAAGGCCAACGCGGACGCGGTGCGGGTGGCGCGGGAGTCGCTGCCCGCCGAGCAGCGCGACGCCGCCCGGCTGGTGTTCACCGCGCACTCCGTGCCGCTCGCGGCGGACGAGGCGGCGGGCGTGCCGGAGGAGGGCGGGCACCTCTACTCCCGGCAGATCGCGGAGGCCGCCCGGCTCGTCGCGGCGGACCTCGGGGTGGAGGAGCACGACGTCGTCTGGCAGTCCCGCTCCGGTCCGCCGCAGGTCCCGTGGCTCGAGCCGGACATCGTGGACCACCTCGAGCGGCTCCACGCCGCCGGGACGCAGGCGGTCGTGGTGTCGCCCGTCGGGTTCGTGTCGGACCACGTCGAGGTCGTGTGGGACCTGGACAACGAGGCCGCGGAGAAGGCCGCCGAGCTGGGCCTGGGCTTCGCCCGCGCCGCCACGGCCGGACCGGACCCGCGCTTCGCGGACATGGTGGTCGAGCTGATCGCGGAGCACGCGCACAACGCGGCGCCGCGCGCACTGGGCAGGGTCCCGAGCGCGGGCTGCACGGTCGACGGCGCCCCGTGCGCGATCGACTGCTGCGCCCCGACCCGCCGCCCCACCCGCCCGGCCACCCCCTGACACCCCCGCGAGTCGCGGTCTGGGACCGGGCGAGTCGCCGTCTAAGACCCCGCGAGTCGCGATCTGACACCCCGCGAGTCGCGGTCTGGGACCGGCGCCGACGGCGGCTCGGGCGCAGCTCGCACGGGCCCCGGCGACGACGTCAATCCGGTTGCGTACCGGTGATCGCGGCCGCGACGAGGTCCGCGGCGGTGGTGCCCCGGGTGCGCCGGCCGCGGTCGTAGTACTGCGTCGTGGCGATGCTCGCGTGCCCGACGTCCGCCTGGACGTGCTGGATCCGGGCGTCCTGCTCGAGCGCGATCGTCACGTAGGCGTGCCGCAGCGCATGCGGATGGACCTTCTCCGCGACGTCCGCGAGCGCCGGCCCGGCGGTCAGCGCGACCCGGCGGAGCAGGGCGTTGACGTCGAACCGGGAACAGCGACCGCCGTCCCGCGTCGCGATCAACGGCGTGCGCGCCGCGGCGGTCCGGCCCCGGACGGCGGGCGTCGACGTGCCGGCGGTGCGGTCACGTTCCTCCAGGTAGGCGCGCAGCGCGACGGCCGCGAGCTCGGTGAGGTAGACCTCCCGCCGGACCCCGCCCTTGCCCAGGACCCGCAGCACCGGCTCGCCGCCGGTGACCACCAGGTCGTCCCGGTCCAGGCCGACGAGCTCCGACACGCGCAGGCCGAGCGTCAGCAGCCCGACGACCGCCACCGCGCGCCGGGCGTAGAGCTCACGGTGCCGCGTCCGGTTCGGGAGCCGGGCCGCGGCCCCCAGTAGAGCGCCGAGCTGCTCGGCGGTGAGCCGGATCGTGGGGGAGGCGTCCCGGACGCTGCGGGACAGGCCGAGGCGCGCGCGGTTCAGGGCCGCCGGATTGGCCGGGACGACCCCGGTCTCGGTGAGGTGGCCGTAGAACGCCGACAGGGTCGAGAGCATCCGCTGCCGGGTCCGCTTCTCGGCGCCGGTCGCGTCGAGCGCGTGCAGCCACGCCTTCACCTCGCTGCCGGTGGCGGCCCGGGGATCGAGCCCGCGCCCGGCGCACCAGCGGAACCAGGCGAGATGGTGCAGCGGGCCCGGCCGGGCCGGCGGCGGCCTGCGCGACGGCGGCGTGCCGGTCAGCGCGGGATCGGCGCCGGTCAGGGCGTCGGTCCAGGCCACGGGCAGGCCGAGCGCGTAGGCGTACGTGCGGCGGGTGCCGGCGTTGGCGTACTGGCTGAGCCAGTCCGCGATCTGGGCGCGGAGCCCTTCCGGGTCGTCGACGCCGGGCCAGCCGTCCGCCGGGTCGATCTCGCGCGCGACGACGGCCGGGACGCGGGGGAGGGCCTCCAGCACGGCGAGCGGTCCGGAATCGGGCACGGGGTGATCGTGCCGCGCTGCCGCTCGCCGGTGCGGGTGCCACGCCGGATCAGCGGCGCTTGCGTCTCCCACCCCAGCCGACCAGCACGCCGAGCGACTCCACGGCCGAGCTCAGCAGCTTCCCGGCAGCTCTCAGCATCTTCCTCATCCACGCAGTGTGGCGCCCCGGCGCCGGGCCCGCCCGGTCCGGGCCGCCTCTGCAACCCGCACGGGCCGGCACGCGCCAACGAAACACCGGTTTCGTGGGAAGATACTTCGACTTGAACAAACTGATAACCGGTTTAAGGTTACGAAACTGTGAACTGGTACCGTGCCGAACATGATCGAGGACGTCGTACGCTGCGGATACAGCAAGTGCCGGGCGGAGCTGCCCGCTCCCGGGCCGCAGGGCGGACGCCGGCGGAGCTTCTGCCGGGACACCCGCTGGGACGGCCGCACCTGTGCCCAGATGGCCCGGTCCGAGCGCGAGGCCCTCGGCGCCCTCGGCCTCGACGCGGGGAGCAGCACCTTCCGGCTGGACGCGGAGCGGCTGCGCGAACACCTGGACGTCGTGCGGGCACCGGTCGAGGCGCTGACCGAGGCGCTGGCGTCGGTGATCACCCGGCTCGACGAGGTGGAGGCCGCGGCCGTGCAGGCCGTCGAGACGGCACACGCCCAGGTGGCCGAGGCCGAACGGGCGCGCGTCGCGGCGGAGGAAGCCCGCGAGCAGGCCGAACAGCGCGCGCGGCAGAGCGTCGCGGCGGCGGAGCGGGCCGCGAAGGAACGGACCGAGGCGGTCGAGCGGGCCTCGGCCGCCGCGCGTCAGGCACTGGAGGCCACGGAGGCGTTGGGGGCGGCGCGGCAGCAGGCCGAGGAGGCGGTCACCGGGCAGCGGGCCGCGGAGGCCCGGACCGCTCAGGAGGCGGAGCGGGCCGCCACCGCGGAGCGGGAGACGCGCGGGGCGGTGGTCGCGGCCGAGCGGGCGCTCGTGGAGCGGGATGCGGCGCGGGCGGGGGAGCAGGAGCACCGGACGGAGGCCGCCGCGCTCCGGGAGGCTCTCGGCGCCGCGCGGGACCGGGCCCGGGACGCCGAGGCCGAACGGGACCGCTCGGCCGTCGCGCGGGAGAAGGCGGACGACGCGCTGGCCGAAGCGCGACGGGATGCGGAGGCCTCGCGGTCGGAGCGGGAGGATCTGGCGGGCCGGTTGTCGGCCGAGACGGCTCGGGCGGCGCGTGAGGAGCGGGACCGCACACGGGCGGAGGCCGAGATCGAGCGGCTCCGCGCCGAGCTCGCCCGGGCCGCCGAACCGCGGCCGCTGCACCCGGAGGATCTCCGGACCCTCGTCGCCGCGCTGGCCCGGGTACCGGCTGCGGAGGACAGCGGCGGCCCGACCGGGTGACGGATGTTCATCCCGCGTCGCCCTGGTCGACGACGACGACGCCTGCCTCGGTGAGCTGCCGGATCCGTTCCGGGCCGTAGCCGAGCTCGGTGAGCACGTCGGCGGCATCCTGCCCCAGCCGCGGCGCCGGGCCCGGCCGCCGCGGGTGGTCGCCGTCGAACGAGATCGGGAACCGGGCCATCCGCAGTGTCCCCTCGGTGGGGTGCTCGATCCGCTCGAACAGTCCGGCCGCGGCCAGGTGCTCGTCGGTGAACAGCTCCGGCACCGATCGGACCGGGGCCGCGGGGATCTGGGCCCCGTCGAGCACCGCGAGCCACTCGTCGCTCGTGCGGGCCAGAAGCTCCTTCTCCAGGAGTTGGTAGAGCTCGTCGATGTTGCGGGTCCGCTCGGTGATCGTGCGGTAACGCGGGTCGTCGGCGAGCTCGGGGCGGCCGACGAGGGCGAAGAACGTACGCCACTGCGCGTCGGTGTAGACCATCACGCTGAGGTGGCCGTCGGCGGTCCGGTACGGCTTGCGGTACGGCGAGGCCGTCCGGGCGTAGCCGGCCTCGCCGCGCGGCGGGTCGAAGACGTAGCCACCCTGCTGCTCCAGCAGGGTGAAGGTGACCATCGACTCGAGCATGGGCACCTCGATCGCCCGGCCCCGGCCGGTTCGTTCCCGGGCGAAGAGCGCCGAGGTGATCGCGCCGACCGCCAACGTCCCGACGACCTTGTCCGCGACCGGGGTGCGCACGTAGGCCGGCTCGTCCGACGCGCCCTGCACCGCGGCCAGGCCGCAGCCGGCCTGGATCACGTCGTCGTACGCGGCCCGGTCGCGATAGGGACCCTCCGCGCCGAACCCGCGCAGCGCGCAGTGGATCGCGCGCGGGTTCACCGCGGCGACGTCGTCGGGGCCGATGCCCAGTCGCCGGGCCGCCTCGGGACGGATGTTGTGCACGAACACGTCGGCGCCGGCCACCAGGCGCGACAGCACCTCCCGGCCGGCCGGGTCCTTCAGGTCCAGCGCGATACTGCGTTTGCCCTGGTTGACGTTGAGGAACACCGGGCCCATCCCGGTGCCACGCTCGTCGCCGACGTAGCGGACGACGTCGCCGTCCGGAGTCTCGACCTTGATGACCTCGGCGCCCATCTGCGCCAGGAGCAGGGTGCAGTAGGGGCCCATGAAGGTCGTGGTGAGGTCCACGACCCGCACTCCGGCGAGAGGACCTCCTTCCGGTGGGGTCGTCGTCACCACGGCTCCTTCCCGTCCACCAGATCGGCCAGCACCTGCTCGGTGTGCGCCCCCAGCGCGGGGGCCGGACTGTGCACGCGGCCCATCGCCGTCCCGTCCTGCAGCACCGGGAACACGACGTGCCGCCCGTCGCGGTGCTGCGCGACGATGCCCCTGGCGCGCACCTGGGGGGACCGGCCCGCCTCGGGCACGGACAGCACCCGGTGTGCCGGGACGTCCGCCGCGGCGAACGCGGCCAGCCACTCGGCAGCCGGGCGGGCGCGGATCGCCCGGCGGAGCAGCGCGACGAGCTCGTCGCCGTCCGCCCGCCGGGCGGCCGCGGAGCCGAACCGCGGGTCGGCGAGCGTGGGGACCTCCTCGGCGAGCAGGGGCACGAGGCGTTCCCAGAAGTGCTCCTCCACGGCGCCGACCGCGATCGTGGCGCCGTCCGCAGCCTCGAAGAGGTCGTTGGCCGGGTGCAGGTGCGGGTGGTCGCCCGTACCGTCGTCGAGACCCTCGGCGGCCCGGACGCTCGCGAAGGACAGGGCCGCGTCGGTGATCGCCAGGTCCAGGTGGGCGCCCCCGCCGGTGTCCCGCCGCCGGTAGAGCGCGGCGAGGATCGCGATGGCCGCGTAGGTGGACGCGGCCAGGTCGCTCACCGGGATCCCCGGACGCCGGACCTGCCGGTCTCCCCAGCTGCCGGGGAAGGACAGCACACCGCTCGCGGCGAGGTAGGTGACGTCGTGGCCCGGCACGTCCCGCAGGGGCCCGGTCTGCCCGAAGCCGGAGACCGAGCAGTAGACGACGGACGGGTTGACCGCGTGCACCAGGGCGTAGGACATGCCCAGCCGGTCGACGACGCCGGGCCGGAAGCCCTCGACGAGCACGTCCGCGCCCGCGGCCAGCCGGCGGCCGAGCATCTGCCCGTTGTCGGTCTTCAGGTCGAGGACGACGCTGCGCTTGTTGCGGTTCGCCGCCTCGTGCAGGGCACCGGGCAGCTGCCGTGCCGCGTCACCGGCCGGACTCTCGACCTTGATCACGACGGCGCCCAGGTCGGCGAGGATCTGCGTGCAGAAGGGGCCGGGCAGGTAACTGCTGAGGTCGAGCACCCGCACCCCGGACAGGGGGCCCGGGGCCGCCGGCGGGCCGCTCATCGGGCGGCGACCGGGGAGGTCCCGCCGGTCAGCAGGTCCCACAGCCCGTCGGGGCCGGCCCCCGCGATCCGGGCACCCAGCTCGGCCGCCCATTCGGACTCGGAGCCGTCCTCGTCGCGCCAGGACATCAGCCGGCGGGTGTGCAGGTGCAACTCGTGCTCGGTGGTGAAGCCGATCGCCCCGTGCACCTGGTGGCCGACCGCGATCGCGACCGAGGCCGCGTGTCCGGCGCAGATCTTCGCCGCCATCACCACCTCGACGGCGCGGTCGTCCTGCTGGAGCGTCTCCACGGCGAGATCGGTGATGGCCCGGGCCTGCTCGACGGCGCCGGCGAGCGCGGCGATCTGCTGCTGCACGGCCTGGAACCGGCTGATCGGCCGGCCGAACTGCTCGCGTTCGCCCGCGTACCGGACGGTCAGGTCGAGCACCCGGTGCAGGGACCCGACCATGAGCAGCGCCCGGCCGAGGGCTCCCCGCAGGGTCATCCTCGACGGGTCCGGGCCGTCGCCGGCGGGCAGCGGCCGGCAGTAGACACCGCGGGGCGGCAGCACCAGGGTGTCGCGGGGCTCGCCGGCGAGGTTCGTGCCCGGCTCGATCTCGCAGTCGTGCGGATCGATCACCATGTGGACCGTCCGGCCCGGCTGTCCGGGCGCCGCGGCGAGAACCAGGATCCGCCGGGCCGCCCGGGCCCACGGAACGCCGCACACCCGGCCGACCAGGCGCTGGCCGGGCCCGTCCGGCACGAGCGCCGGGGACACGGCGGCGGGCGGTGCGACGGTGAGCGGTCCGGGCGGGACCGCGATCCCGGCCGACGCCAGCCCCCAGCCGGCCAGCAGGGCGGTCTCGACCAGCGGCACCGGCGCCGCACGGTAGCCGCAGGCCTGGACCACGGTGGCGAGGTCACGCAGATCGCCACCGGAGCCGCCCGCGGACTCGGGGACCGACACCAGGGTGAGCCCGGACTCCTCGAGCAGCCGCCACAGGCCCGCGCTCCAGCCCTGGGCGGCCTCGTCGCGAGCGGATCCCGCCCACGCCTCCAGCATCGCGGACACCGTGGAGCGGAGCATCTCGCGCTCTTCCATCTCAGGCCCCCAGCCCCCGCGCCACCACGCCGCGCAGGATCTCGTTGGTGCCGCCACGCAGCGTGAACGACGGCGCGGCGAGCTGCGCCTCGCGCAGCAGCGTGGGCAGCGGCCCGCCGCCGGCGGGGCCGGGCCGACAGGCACGCCGGGCGATGTCGACGATCTCGCCCTCCAGCCGGGTACCGAGGTCCTTCACGAGCGCAGCCGCGGTGTCCGTCGGGCTTCGGCGCTCGAGGAGGTCCTGCACCCGCAACGAGAGGGCGCGGAGCGCCCAGAGCCGCGCGGCGGCCGAGCCGATGTCGGCGAGCGCGGTGGCGCCGGGCGCGCTCGGCCCCGACACCAGCTCGGCGAACAAGGGGAAGGTGCTGAGATACCGCTCCGGACCGCTGCGCTCGTGCGCCAGCTCGGACATCACCCCGCGCCACCCGTCCCCGACCGCGCCGACGACCATGTCCGCCGGCACGTCGACGTCGTCGAGGGTGACCTCGGTGAAATGTGCCTCGCCGGTCATCACCTCGATGGGCCGCACATGCACCCCCGGCGAGTCGAGTTCGATCAACATCTGGCTGAGCCCGGCGTGCCGGTCGCCGCCCGACGGCGCGGTCCGGACGAGCGCGAGCAGGTAGTGGCTCTTGTGCGCATGGCTGGTCCACACCTTGCGCCCGCTCACCCGCCAGCCGGTCGCGGTCCGCACGGCGCGGGTGCGGACCGACGCGAGGTCGGAGCCGCTGTCGGGCTCGCTCATCCCGGCGGCGACGAACAGCCGCCCCCGTGCCAGACCCGGCAGGAGCGTCCGCTTCTGCCGCTCGGTGCCCACGCGCAGCAGCAGTGGGCCGGTCTGCCGGTCCGCGATCCAGTGCGCGGCGACCGGGGCGCCCGCGGCGAGCAGCTCCTCGAGGACGGTGAACCGTTCGCGTGCGGAACGGGCGCCGCCTCCGTAGGCCCTCGGCCACGTCATGCCGAGCCAGCCCCGGTCGCCCAGCTTGCGGCTGAAGTCCGGCGAGTGGCCCCGGACCCAGCTGTCGCAGGACGGGCGGAACGAGCCGGCGGCCAGCTCCTCGGCCAGGAACCGGCGCACCTCCGCGCGAAGGGCGACGATCGTCGACTCCGCTGTCGTCATGTGACCGGACCCTCTGCTCGTCCGCCTCCGGTCGACCTCGTCGTCGATGACCGGGGCGCCGGACAACTGGTAATCATGCTCATCATATGAGCGGCGTTCGGCCGGAAGTCAAGCGTTCCGACCGGGCGCGGACCACGACGCCCCGCCCGGTCCGATTTGCGGAACGCCTGCTTGACAGCGTGTAGCACCTGCTGAACATTGCTGCACATCAATCGCAGACATACACAAATTCCGGCCTGAGGCAGCAGCGGGCCGCACGCGCCGCGGAGAGGCGCACGACGACGTCGGAGCAGGCCCGTCACAACGAGGTGACCGAACGTGACCCTGACGTTCCAGTCCGAAACCGACCCTGCCCTCGGCGGGAGCGTGCCGCGCCACCCCGGCGGGGCCCGGGTCGACCGCAGGGGGCACCTGCGACCCGAGATCGGCCTGTCCTGGGAGCGGTCCGCCTGCAACGGGGTCAGCCGTGATGCCGTGCACATCCCACGCCGCTGCGACGGCGCCCGCCCCGGCCGGCTCCTGCAGGCGGCGGAAGTGGTCACGGAGCGGATGGCCGAGCGGCTGCGTGGGCTGCCCCTGGCGGTCCTGCTGGCCGACGCCGATGCACGGGTCGTGGCGCTCCGGGCGGGTCGGGACGACGTGCGGACCTGGCTCGACCGGCTCCTCATCGGTCCCGGCTCGCTGCTCGCGGAGGACGTCATCGGGACGAACGCCGTCGGCTGTGCGGTCGAGGAGGGGCGGCCCTTCGTGGTGGCCGGCGCGGAGCACTACCGGAGGAACCTGCGCCGGCTCAGCGCGGGCGCGGTGGCGATCCGGAACCCGGTCAGCCGGGTCGTCAAGGGAGCGCTCGCGCTCGTCTGCCCCGCCGAGGACCACAACGCGCTGATGCTGGCGCTGGTGGAGGAAGCCGCGGCGGGGATCGAGGCCCGGATGGCGGACGACATCGCCCGGCGGGAACGCCTGCTGCTGGACCGGTTCCTGCAGGCCACCCGCCGGTCCTCCGGAGCGGTGGTGTGCCTCAACCGGGACCTGCTCATCAGCAACACCGTCGCCGGCCCGCTCGTGGGTCCCGCCGACCAGCCGCTGCTCTGGGACTGGGCCACGGAGGTCCTCGCCTCCCGCGAGGAGTACTGCGGCGAGCTGCGTCTGGCCGAGGACGTCGTCGTGCAGGCCCGTTGCAGCACGGTGCGCGACGAGGAGGTCGAGGCCGGCATCTTCATCGAGATGCGGACGCGTCCGGCCGCGGCGGCGCGCACGGGTCCGGATGCCGCGTCCGCCCGTTCCGGCCGAGGCGGTGGCGTCCACCCGGTGGCCGGGCGCAGCGCGTCGGCGGAGCGGCTCCGTCGCGAGCTCGCGACCCTGGCCGCTGACCGCCGGCCTGTTCTGATCTCGGGCGAGGCCGGCACCGGGAAGACCTTCCTCGCCCGGCACCTGCACGAGCTCGACGGCTCCGGCGGCATCGTCACGCTCCTGGAGACCGGGATGTGCCCGGACGACCCGGTGGCCTGGTTCGACCGGCTGCGGATCGGTCTGAGCACTCCCGGGACGCTGGTGCTGCGGCACATCGACGAGCTGCCCGCCGAGCTGGCCTCGCGCGCGGTGAGCCTCGTCGAGACGGCCGAGGAGCACGTGGTGCGGGTGGTCGCCACCGCCCCCCGCCTGCTGGAGAAGGGCGACGCGGCCACCCGGCTGCGCGACTGCTTCCCGGCGCGGTTGCAGCTCCCTCCGCTGCGGCAGCGCGTCGAGGACATCCCCGACCTCGCCAGGGTGTTCCTCCGCGACCTCGCAGGCCGGGCGCCGACGCCGCGCCTCGAGCCGGCGACGTTGCAGAACCTGATGGCCCAGGTCTGGCCGGGTAACGTGCGCGAGCTGCGCACGGTGCTGAGCTGCGCGCTGATGCGCTCGGACGGGCGGGACCTCGCGATCAAACACCTGCCGCCGGAGTACCGCACGGCGCCGGTCAGGCACCGCCTGACGTCGATGCAGCGGGCCGAGCGGGAGGCGCTGCTGAACGCGCTGGACGACAGCGGGGGCAACAAGCAGGTCGCGGCCGAGATGCTCGGCATCGCGCGGTCCACGCTCTACCGCAAGATCAGGTCCCTGGGTATCGACGGTCGCTGCCTGAGCGGGTGAGGCCGGCCGGCCGCAGGCTCAGCGCCGCCACACCACCGGACGGGCCACCAGGTCCTTGTGCTTCTTGTGCCAGTACCCGACGGCCTCGTCGAGGTGCTCGCTCATCATCTGCTCGGCCCGGTCGCCGTCCCGGGCGCGGAGGGCCTCGATGATGCGCTCGTGTGCGCGGGCAGCGGCGACGTAGCGCCGCGCCGAGTACGTGACGCCGCCGGCGATGCCGTCCGCGACGCAGCCGAGGCTCTCGAGGAACACCTGCAGCACGACGCTGCGCGCGGCCCGGGCGAGTGTCGAGTGGAAGATCCGGTTCTGCTCCTGGAAGACCTCCGGGTTCGGGTCCCGGAGGGTCAGCCGGACGGTCTGGTCCATGAGATCCAGCTCTGCCTCGGTGATCCGGCTGGTGGCCAACCGGGCGATCGTGGGCTCGAGGGCGTGGCGGGCCTCCATCACGTCGTCGAGGGACGCGGCCTCGAACTGCAGGATCAGCGTGAGGGCCTCGCTGAGGTCCTCCGGCCGGGGCCGCCGCACGACCGGGCCGCCACCCGGTCCGGGGCGCAGGGTGATGACGTTGCGGGTCTCCAGCAGCCGCAGCGCCTCCCGGATGGTGGAGCGGCCGACGTCGAAGCTCTCGATCATCTCCCGCTCCGTGGGCAGGACGCTCCCGGCCACGAGCCCGGCCTCCACGATGTGGTTCGCCAGCTCGCGCGCGATGACCTCCGAGATCTTCGGTCCCCGCCGACCGTTGCCCTGCATACCGGTTCTCATGGTGATGCCCCTGCCGTGGAGAGAGGGAGGCCCGGTCCGATGCGGGCCTCGCGGCGATGTGGAGACGCTGCGACGTGGAGACACTGCTCCGGCCACCCGACCGGCTGCCGGTAAACCTGCGCATGATGATGATACGACCCGTGCAGGGTGGGTGACGCCGTCGAGGCCGTCCGGTGCGGTTCGCCTGCGGTTCACCTGCGGTTTCGGCGACACGTTCGATCTGTTTTCCCTCGTCGTGTCGATTATCGGAGTTGGACCGTGTCGCACTATCGGACACGTGCGTCCCTCGCCACGGCGCTAGCGTTCCCGATCAGGAGATCTCCTGATCTTCCGGTCGAACCCGGTCAGCACGGCATTGCACCAGCGGCCGGGATCTCCCTTGTCCGGACCCGTTCTGCGGTTCTGCATCTCTCCCGGTGAAGGAGTCCAGATGAAATTCGTCTACTTCATGCTCCCGGCCCTTCCGGCCACCGAACGCGAGCGGGAGGCGCTGCGCCCCATCGGTCACCGGACCGAGAAGTGGCAGCAGATGCTGACCGAGATCCGTGAACTGGCCAAGATGGCGGACGACTACGGCTTCGAGGCCATCTGCTTCCCGGAGCACCACCTGCACACCGAGGGCATGGAGATGGGCGGCCCGTCGTCGCTGTACCTGGACGTCGCCCACCACACCAAGAACATCAAGGTCGGCCCGGTCGGCTACGTCATGCCCAGCCACAACCCGGTCAAGCTGGCCATCGACACCGCATGGCTCGACCAGATGACCCAGGGACGGACGGTCGTCGGCATGGCCCGCGGGTACCAGGAGCGCTGGTTCAACGCCCTGACCCAGCTGCTCCCCGTCCAGACGGCGACCAGCGACGCGAGCGAGCGCGACAAGCTGAACCGCGAGCTCTTCGAGGAGTGCTACCAGATCCTCAAACTGGCCTGGAAGGAAGAGGCGTTCAGCTACGACGGGAAGTTCTACCAGTTCCCGTATCCGCACCCCGCCTCGCCCTGGCCGGCAGGTGACTACACGCGCCGGTTCGGCGCCGACGGCGAAATGGGTGACGACGGCCTGCTGCACAAGATCTCCGTCGTTCCCAAGCCCTACCAGAAGCCGCATCCGAAGATGTTCCAGGCCTTCTCGATGAGCGAGAACACGATCCGCTGGACGGCCCGGGAGGGGATCACCCCCATCATCCTCACCTCGATTCCCGAGGATTACCACAAGATGGTCGAGGCCTACCAGGACGAGGCCAAGCAGCACCTCGGCCTCGATCTGGCGCTCGGTGAGAACACCGGGGTGCTGCGGTCGGTCCACTTCGGCCGCAACAAGGACGAGGCGATGCGCCAGGCGTCGCGAGGGGTGTCCGGCGTGGGCTGGAAGCACTTCTGGGGCCACCACGGCTTCTACGAGGTCTTCCGCCGGGCCGGCGAGACCGGCGACGTGCCCCGCACGATCGAGCGGATGGAGGAGTCGCACTACCTCTACGCCGGCGACCCGGGCGCGGTGGCCGAGAAGATGCACGAGCTGGCGGACAACGGCAACCCCGAGTACTTCGTCTGGTGGTCCGACCAGGGAATGCTGCCGTTCAACGAGGTCAGGCGGAACCTCCAGCTGTTCGGCGAGAAGATCATGCCCCAGTTCCCGGGCTGAGACCCGGCACGGCCCGCGGTGGGGTGGCCCGGGCGACGGGACCACCCCACCCGGCCGTCACCGCGGACCCGACTCCGCGCGCACCAGGCACGACGCAGTTCCCCGACCCGAGGAGATGAGATGGCGTTCTTCACCGTGGTGTGGAAGTACACCGACGATGCGGAGCTGATCGAGACGGCACGCGGTCCGCACGGCGCGTACCTCAAGGAGCAGGTGGCCGCCGGCGTGGTGCGCGTGGCGGGCCCCTTCGAGGACGGCACCGGCGGCATCCTCGTCGTCGAGGCCGGCGACCGGACCGAGTTGAAGTCCCTGCTCGAGGGCGACCCCTACGTCGCGCAGGGCGTGGTCGTGGACAGCCAGATCTTCCCGTTCAAGCCGGTGCTCGGGGCCCTGGCCGGCTGACGGGTCTCCCGCCGGACATCTCAGATCAGGAGAGGACCACCATGTCCGCACGACCCGCACCCCTCGAGTCGATCGACGTGGGTGACATCAAGGTGACCTATCTGCCCGACGGCGACGCCACGGTCGAGGCAGGCACGGTCTTCCCGGCCTCGAACGAGGCGCTCTGGGAAGCCCATCGAGAGCTGTTCGACGCCGAGGGGAAGCTGTTGCTGACCCTCGGCGGGTTCCTGGTCGAGACCGGCGACCAGAAGATCGTCGTCGACCTGGGCTTCGGGGACATGACGGTCCCGTTCCCCCCGGTGGGCGGCGTGTTCCGCGGCGGCCAGCTGCTGTCGAGCCTGCGCAGGGCCGGCGTCGAACCGGCCGACGTCGACATCGTGTTCTACACCCACCTGCACCTCGACCACGTCGGCTGGACCGCACAGAACGGCGAGCTGACCTTCCCCAACGCCCGGTACGTCGTCGGCGAGGGCGAGTTCGAGTTCTGGCAGGGCGTCACCGACGAGGAACTGGCCGTGGTCGGGCCGCACCCGGAAGCGGTCCAGGCGCCGCTGGTGAACCGGATCGAGTCCGTGGGTGACGGCGCGCTCGTCGCCTCGGGGGTCAACGTGCTCGCGAGCCCGGGGCACACGCCCGGACACTGCTCCGCGGTGATCTCCTCCGGTGCGGACAGGGCGATCATCCTGGGCGACGTCGTGCACTGCCCGCTGCAGCTGGCCGACGGTGACCTGCGGATCATCTTCGACGTCGATCCGGAGACGGCCGCCCACACCCGGGACAAGATCGCCGCGGAGCTCGAGGGCGACTCCGGGGTCCTCGCCGCCGACGGGCACTTCAGCGGCTCGGCCTTCGGCCGCATCGTCCGCGGAACAGGCAGGCGATGGGTGGGCCTGTAGGGCGCGCCGGTCACGACGTCAGGAGGAACACGGTGGCATTCGAGGTCAGCAAGGTCGTGACGGACCGGACCGCCGACGGGAAGTCGGTGTTCGCGGAGGAGAAGTCCGTCGAGCCGGCGCCCGTTCTCGGCCTGGACATCTTCAACATCTGGGGCACCGCCGACGGTGCGCCGTCCGTCGGCGCGGGGGACAACCCGGCGACGGTGCCGTTCCCGTTCTTCCCCGGGCCCGGTGGTTCGCGGTTCATCGTGGTGCGTTTCCCTCCCGACTCCGCCGCGGCGGAGCCGGGGGGCGCGGACCCCGAGGAGGCCGCGGCGGAGGCGGAACGGATCCAGCCCGGTCTGATCGGGGTGTTCGAACCCGACACCCCCGGCATGCACACCACGGACAGCGTCGACTACGGCGTCTGCGTCGAGGGCGAGGTGTACCTCGAGCTCGACGACGGGGCCGAGGCGCACGTCACCCCGGGGACCTGCGTGGTGCAGCGGGGCACCCGGCACGCCTGGCGGAACCGCAGCGACGCACCCTGCACGATGGTGTTCGTCCTCGTCGGCGCGAGGCGTACGACGGGCTGACGGCGACAAGCGCCCTCGTCCGCCTCCTCCGCGGCCGGGACCGGGGACCCGCCTGCAAGGGCGGCGTCCCCGGTCCCGGCGTTCCGCCGCGGAGTCCGCCGGCGTCCGCGGACATTCCCGTGCGCGCGACCGGGCGGCGCCCGGGGCCGGTCAGACCAGCGGGGCCGAGGCGAGGACGCGTACGGCCTCGGCGACCGCGGCGCGGCGGGCGATCCGGACCGCGGTCTCCAACGGCCGCAACGCCTCCCGACGGGCGGTGGCGGCCGAGGCCGAGAGGGCACCGCCCGGCTCGTCGACCGAGGCGGCGGCGAGGATCGCCTCCACCTCGTCCGCGTGCTGCAGCACCCGCAGCGCCTGCGGCGGCATGCCGGCCGGCCACAGCGACCGGGGGCGGGAGCGGAGTGCGGCGGCGATCTCCTCGCGCACCCCGGGCCGGTGCCGGGCCACGCCGAGGTCCGTGAGGATCGACGCGGACTGCCGCACCTGCTCGCGGAGGTCCCGTTCGGCCTGGTTCAGCGGGACGTGCTCGGCCGGCGCCCCGGGATCCGGGACGGGGTACACGGTCCAGCGCAGCACGCCGTCGGCGACCTGGCTCGGCACCAGGCCCAGCCCGGCGTCCGGGAAGAACACCCCCTCGCCGGCGCGGATCACCGCGCTGCCGAACGAGCCCGGGCCGGGCAGGCCCCGGACGTCCCCGGGAGCGGTGAGCACGAGCCGCGCCGCGCCGCGGGGGGCGAGCCGGCGCAGGGCGGCGAGCAGGAAGGTCAGCGAGGAGACGGGAGCGCCCGGGGCGGGGAGGCGGGTGGCATCGGCGGTCGCGTCGTCGACGCACTGCACGTCGTGCGCGTCGGCCCACGGGGCGAGGGCGTCGAGCACGTCGTCGGGTGCGGCGGAGCCGGCCAACCAGGCCGAGGACCACACCGCGAAGGTGGCGGAGGGGCGGGGCACGGGAGCCAGGCTAGCTATCCGCGGCAGGCGGGTGGCGTCTGCCGTGCGGGTGACGCAGTGTGACGTTCGGTGAGTGGTTCGGAGCCGCCGGCCCGGCGCGGCGGCCGTCCGGGCGGGGTACGACGGATCCTGGCGTGTCGCCGGGGCCCGAACCGTCACGATCCGCTAGAACCGTGCGATGGTCGCCCGTTCCCACGACTACCGGGGCATGTTCTCCGCCGACGGCACCCGGGTCACGACGAAGAAGACGATCCCCGAGATCGCCGCCGAGCCCGGCGTCGTCGTCGAGGACCCCGCGAGCGGATTCTGCGGCGCCGTCGTCCGGATCGACTCCCGCGAGGTGACGCTCGAGGACCGGCACGGCCGGCACCGGGTCTTCCCGCTCCGCCCGGCCGCCTTCCTCTACGAGGGCGCCCCGGCCACGCTCGTGAAGCCGGCCGCGGCGGCCACCGGCCCGGCGATCTCCGCGTCCGGCTCCGTCCGGGTCGCGAACCTCAAGGCGCGCACCGCCCGCGCGGCGCGGATCTGGGTGGAGGGCATCCACGACGCGGCCCTGGTGGAGACGGTCTGGGGGCACGACCTGCGGGTCGAGGGCGTCGTGGTGGAGCCGCTGCACGGCGTCGACGACCTGGCGGCCGCTGTCGCCGAGTTCGGCCCGGCACCGCACCGGCGGCTCGGGATCCTCGTCGACCACCTCGTCGCGGGCAGCAAGGAGACCCGGCAGGCGCAGTCGGTCGCCGGGGCGAACGTGCTGGTCACCGGCCACCCGTACGTCGACGTGTGGGAGGCGGTGAAGCCGGCGTGCGTCGGCATCCGCGCCTGGCCGCGGATCCCGCGCGGGACCGACTGGAAGACCGGGGTGTGTGCCGCGCTCCGCTGGGGCGAGCCCGCGGACGGCGCCCGACGGGTCCTCGGGGCCGTGCGGTCCTACCGGGACCTGGAGACGCCGCTGATCGGCGCCGTCGAGCAGCTGATCGACTTCGTGACGCAGGAGGGCTGAGGCGGACCGGCCGCCGGACCTCACCAGGAACGGAACGGCAACGATCTTCACGAACCCGGCACGCCGGGGGTCGATCGGTGGCACCATCGGCGTCATGGTTCCCGTGATCTGGCTCATCGCCGGGATCGTGGTGATCGTCGGTGAGGTCCTGTCCGGCGAGTTCGTGCTGCTGATGCTGGGCGGCGGGGCACTCGTCGCCGCGGGCGGGTCCGCACTGTTCGGGTTGGGCTGGATCCTCAGCACCGTCCTGTTCGCCGTGGCGTCGACGCTGCTGATCGCGGGGGTGCGACCGGTGCTGCGCCGCCGGCTGGAGCGCGGGATCACGCCGTACCTGGGGCACACGGAGCGGATCGTGGGCGGCCCGGCGACCGTCGTCGAACGGGTCGACGGGCAGGGCGGCCGGGTGAAGATCGCCGGCAGCCTGTGGTCGGCCAAGGCCTACGACCGGACACAGGTGATGGAGCCCGGCGACGAAGTGATGGTCATCGAGATCTCCGGCGCCACGGCGCTGGTGCTCGCGGAGTAGAGGTCCCGGCGGCCGCGGGGGGAACTGCGGCCCGCGGGGACGACAGGGGAGGAAACATGGACATCTCGGTACTGGTCACCGTCGTGGTGATCGTGCTGCTGGTCCTGGTGGTGATGGCGCGGGCGGTCCAGATCGTCCCGCAGGCCACCGCCGCAGTGGTCGAGCGGCTCGGGCGGTACAAGACGACGCAGACGCCCGGGCTGGCGTTCCTGGTCCCGTTCGTGGACCGGATCCGGGAGCGGATCGACCTGCGCGAGCAGGTGGTGTCCTTCCCGCCGCAGCCCGTGATCACCAAGGACAACCTGACCGTCCGGATCGACACGGTCGTCTACTTCCGGGTCACGGACCCGAAGGCCGCGGTCTACGAGATCTCGGACTACATCACCGGCGTCGAGCAGATCACCACGACGACCCTGCGCAACGTGGTCGGCGGCATGACCCTGGAGGAGACGCTGACCTCCCGGGACCAGATCAACACCACCCTGCGCGGCGAGCTCGACGAGGCCACCGGGCGTTGGGGCATCAAGGTCGAGCGGGTGGAGATCAAGGCGATCGACCCGCCGCCGTCGATCCAGGAGTCCATGGAACGGCAGATGAAGGCGGACCGCGAGAAGCGGGCCACCATCCTCACCGCCGAGGGCCAGCGGGAGTCCGCGATCCGCAGCGCGGAGGGCAACAAGCAGGCGCAGATCCTCACCGCGGAAGGCGCGAAGCAGGCGGCGATCCTCAACGCCGAGGCGGAGCGGCAGAGCCGGATCCTGCGGGCGCAGGGTGAGCGCGCCGCGCAGTACCTCTACGCGCAGGGCGAGGCGAAGGCGATCGAGAAGCGCTTCGCGGCGATCAAGGCCGGCCGCCCGACACCCGAGCTGCTGGCCTACCAGTACCTGCAGACCCTGCCGGAGATGGCGAAGGGCGAGGCCAACAAGGTCTGGATGGTGCCGTCGGACTTCGGCAAGGCCCTCGAGGGCTTCACGAAGATGCTCGGTGCGCCGGGCGAGGACGGCGTCTTCAAGTACACCCCCTCGCCGGACGACGGCCAGCGCGTCAGGCCCGAGGACGACGAGGAGTCGGTGAAGGGCTGGTTCGACACCTCGGGGGACCCGGAGATCGCCGCCCAGGTCGCGGCGGCCACGGCCGCCGCCCGGCAGGAGGTCCCGGCGCTGGGCGAGGTCGCCCCGAAGGCGGTCCGCGCCGCGCCGGGAGGGGGCCCGCAGGGCCTGCCGGCGGGAGCTTCCCGTCGACGACCTGACCCCGCCAAACGGGGTCCCGCGCATCGACGGGGCCTGACCCACCCGCCGCTTCGAATACGCGTTGTGGCTCCGTGACGCGGCTGAGCGGACCTGAGACCCGCGTTGTGGAGCCACGACGCGGGTGGCCTCAGGTGAGGGAGAAGCCGTAGGGGAGCTCCAGGCGGTGGGCCGCGAGGAGGTCGCGGTCCGCCAGGAGCTCCCCTGGTCGGTCCGTCCGCGACGACGACCCCGTCGTCCAGGACGACGCTGCGCGGGCAGAGCTGCAGCGCGTACGGCAGGTCGTGGGTGACCATCAGCATCGTCCGGCCCAGCCCCAGCAGCACCTCGGCGAGCTCGCGGCGGGCCACCGGGTCCAGGTTCGACGACGGCTCGTCGAGGACCAGGATCTCCGGGTCGCAGGCGAGCACCGTGGCCAGCGCGACCCGCCGCCGCTGACCGCCGGAGAGGTGCAGCGGCGAGCGGTCCGCGTGCTCCGCCATCCCCACGGCCTCGAGCGCCCGGTCCACCCGTGCGCCCAGCTCCTCGACGGGCACCCCGAAGTTCGCCGGACCGAAGGCCACGTCCTCGCGGACGGTCGGCATGAACAGCTGGTCGTCGGGGTCCTGGAACACGATCCCGACCCGGCGGCGGATCTCCTTCAGGTGTGCCCGCTCCACCGGCAGGCCGCCCACCCGGACCATGCCCTCCCCGGCGTCCAGGATGCCGTTCAGGTGCAGCACCAGGGTCGTCTTGCCCGCGCCGTTCGGGCCGAGCAGCGCGACCCGCTCGCCCCGTTCGATCCGCAGGTCCACCCCGAACAGCGCCTGGTGTCCGTCCGGATAGGCGAAGGCGAGGTCCCTGACCTCGAGCGACGGCGCGGTGACCGCGTCCACGCCGGTCCCCGCCCGGGTCGAAGGCGCGCTCACACGATCACCCATCCCGAGAAGGCCAGCAGCGCCGCGACGCCCACCGGCGCCAGCCCCGCCGTCCAGTCCCGCCGCGTCGCGAGCCCGGCCGTCGACAGCACCGGCATCGCGCCCGACCACCCCCGGGACAGCATCGCCAGGTGCACCCGCTCCCCGCGCTCGTAGGACCGGACGAACAACGCCCCGACGCCGCGGGCGGTGGCCCCGGCCTGCCAGAGGAAGCGCGGGTCGTGCCCGCGGGAGACGCGGGCGAGCCGCATCCGGCCGGCCTCGGCGACGATCACGTCGACGTAGCGCAGCATCAGCGTCGCGATCGTGGTCACCAGGGCCGGGGCGTGCAGCCGCTGCAACCCGACGAGCAGGTCCCGCATCGACGTCGTCGCAGCCAGGGTCAGCGACGTCAGGACGCCGAGCGTGCCCTTGACGAGGATGTTCCACGCCCCGAGCAGCCCGGGTTCCGACAGCGACATGCCCAGCCACTCGACCCGCGGGTCCGGGCCGGTGAGCGGCAGCAGCACCGCCAGCACGACGAAGGGCAGCTCGATCACGGCGCGGCGCAGGATCCAGCCGGCCGGGATCCGGGCGGCCCACCACACCGCGCCGAGCACCACCGGATACCCCGCGAACACGACAAACGCCTCGCGCGGGGTCGCGACCACGCAGACCACGCCCAGGAACGCCGCGACGATCTTGACCTGCGGCGGGAGCCGGTGGACCGGCGAGTCCCGGGCGAGGTGCAGCGGGTGCGCGTGGCCCGCGCCCATCAGCCTCGACCCCTCATCGGCCCCGACCCCTCATCGGCCCTGGCCGTCGTCGGTGGGGGCGACCCCGCGCCGGCGCAGCGCCCAGAACAGCCCGCCCGCCAGCGCGAGCGTGACGATCACGCCGAGGATCCCGGCGAGCCCGGTGGTGCCCGCGCCGCCGCCCACCGTGTAGTCCGCGAGCGGCGAGGAGCTCATCGCGTGGTCCGTGGTGTGCTGCGCGATGCAGGTGCCGGTGAGCTGCTCGCCGGCGTCGGTCCCGGTGACCTGGCACCCCTGCAGCGCGACGGTGTCCAGGCCGTCCGGGTCCGGGCTGGCGAGGTAGGAGAACCCGCCCGCGACGAGCAGGGCGACGGCGAGGAACCCCAGCAGGAAGCCGAGGCTGCGGCCCCGGGTCACGACGCGGTCCCGGCGGCCCGGCGCAGCAGCGGGGCCTTGGCGCCGCGCAACAGGTACACGAGGTCCGGGCGGACCGCCGCGACGGCCGTGACGGTCGCTGCGGTGATCACACCCTCGCCGATGCCGATCAGCGCGTGCAGACCCACCATCAGCCCGAACACGGTGCCGAGACTCGCCCCGCCGGAGCCGCCGACCGCGTACTCGACGACGAAGCCCAGCGACGCGACGACCGTGTTGAGGAAGGCGGCGACGAATGCCGTCGCGGCGAGACCACCTTTGCCGCGCCGGGCCAGCGGACGCAGCGCCACGGCCACCGCGTACCCGACGACGACGCCGATCAGCGCCATGTTGGTGATGTTCGTGCCCAGCGCGGTGAGCCCGCCGTCGGCGAACAGCAGCGCCTGCACCACCAGCACGATCGCGATGCAGAGCGTGCCGACCCACGGCCCGACGAGGATCGCGACGAGGGCGCCCCCGAGCAGGTGTCCGCTGGCGCCGGGCAGGATCGGGAAGTTGATCATCTGCACGGCGAAGACGAACGCCGTGACCAGGCCCGCCATCGGGGCCGTGCGGTCGTCGAGGTCCGCACGGGCGCGCAGCGCGGCCAGCACCAGCCAGACGAGCGCGACCGCGCCGAACAGCAGCGACGTGGGGGCGTTCACGAGGCCGTCGCTCATGTGCATGGCGACGACCGCCTCGTGCGGCGATCCGGACAACCCGTCCTCCAGGCGGCCGAGGGGACCGACCGGGGAACCGGCGGCAGCCCAGGCTAAACACCCGATCGGGGCTGTCGCAAACTTTGTGCGAGAGCCACCCGGATGCACCTGTCCGGGGGGACGGGCGGGAGGAGCTCAGGTGGTGACGCTCTCCCGCCGGGCGTCCCGCTTCGCCGCGAGGCCCGACAAAGTGAACAGCAGGGAACGACGCATCCGGCCGAACGGCGCGAGCGCACGGCCGATCGTCACGTCGAGGCCCCGCACGTCGTACTCGGGGGACTCGCCCAGCTCCTCGGTCAGCGCCCGCTGCGCCGCGTAGATCTCGTCCATCCGCTCGGCGGTGATCGAGCTGCCGCCGATCCGGAACGCGGCGAGGGCCTCGGGCTGGCCGAGGAACTCGCCGAACTTGAGGAGCCGCACGAAGCAGTCGATGTCCATGACGAGCGGGCGGTCCTCGCGCCAGCCCCCGATGGCCATGAAGTCCGCGCGCCGGAACATGACGTTGCCGACCTCGCCGATCGGGTTCGCCCCGTTCCGGACGACCTTCCGGGCGACCTCGGCGGCGCTGTGCACGCCGATCAGCCCGGAGAGCCCGCGGCGCGGCACGATGACCCGGCTCTGCTCGTCGATCATGTGCCGGCGGGAGGCGACGACGGCGAGGCCCGGGTCGTCCAACAGCGGCTGGGTCTGCAGCTCGAGGCAGCGCGGGTGGAGGACGTCGTCCGCGCACAGCACCTTGATCAGGGGTGCGCGCGTGTGGTCGACGCAGACCCGCCAGTTGCGGGGCTGGGGGAGGGTCTCGGTGTTGCGCTCGATGCGGATGCGCGGGTCCGCGAAGGAACGCATGATCTCCGGGCTGCGGTCGCTGCAGTTGTTGTCCAACAGGACGAGCTCGAAGTCCCCGTAGGTCTGGTCGAGCACCGAACGGATCGTCTCCGCGAGGTAGGCCTCGCCGTTGTAGACCGGGATGCAGACGGAGACTGTCGGTTGGAAACTGCCGGGCAACATCGGCGCAGGGCCCCCTGGGTTCCGGGGCGGCCCGGCCCCGCTCGGCCGTCCGCGCCCGGGATGTCGGTCACGGGCCGTGCACCCGTGTTGCGGTACCGCAGGACGGTACCGGCAGCCGGGAGCGGCTCCGCCTCACCCCCGACCGGGAAGATCACGGCGCCGGCACCGGGTCCGGCCGACGATCACGACGTCCCGGGGCCGGGCCCTCGCGAAGGGTGTCCGACGTGCCGGAACGGCCCGGTGATCGAGCCCGGTCGAACGTCGGACGTGCGGTTTCCGTAGAGTTCGCCCGGTGCCCACGACAGTGGTGTCGGTTCTCGCACCGCCAGACGGTTGGATCATCGGCGTGTGCCCGGAAGGACGAGCGGTACGTCACGTAACGCGACGCGTGCCCGAGGAGATAGTCCGAGCGATGAGCAGGATTCCGGGTAGAAGTCTGGGCAGAGCAGGGATCGGACGCCACGGCGTCACCGCGACCGCACGACCGGTGCGATGAGGGGGAGATCGGCGATGCAACGCAGCGGAAACCCGACGGTGTCCGTGGTGGTGCCGACCCGTAACGAGGCACGCAACCTCGAGGTGGTGCTGCCGGCGATCGCCGCCGTGCGGCCCGCCGTGCACGAGGTGATCGTGGTCGACGGGAACTCGATCGACGGGACCGTCGAGACGGCACGGCGCGTCCTGCCGTGGGCCAAGATCATCGCGCAGACGCGCAAGGGCAAGGGCAACGCCATGGCCTGCGGGTTCGCCGCGGCCACGGGCGATGTGATCGTCATGTTCGACGCGGACGGCTCCGCGGACCCGAACGAGATCCCCGCATTCGTCGCGGCCCTCGTCGCGGGCGCGGACTTCGCGAAGGGCAGCCGGTTCGTCCGGGGCGGGGGCAGCGACGACATCACGCTCCTGCGCAAGACCGGCAACTTCGGGCTCAACGGCGTGGCCAACGCGCTGTTCAAGACCCGGTACACGGACCTGTGCTACGGCTACAACGCCTTCTGGGCCGATCTTCTGCCCGTGCTGGAGCTGCCGGCGGTGGACGCTCCCGCACCCACGGACGGGTCGATGCTCTGGGGCGACGGCTTCGAGATCGAGACCGTGCTGAACTGCCGCGTCGCGGCCGCCGGCCTCAAGATCACCGAGGTGCCCTCGCTCGAGCGCGAGCGGATGTTCGGCGAGACCAACCTGCGGACCTTCGCGGACGGCACCCGGGTGCTGCGCACGCTCGCCGCGGAGCGCCGGCGTGCGCTCCAGAAGAAGGCGAACGGTGCCGCCGGCCCCGCGTCCCACGAGGACCTGGAGGTCGACCTCGGCCCGGCGACGCCGGCCAACGGCTTCCCCGCGGTGAACGGCGGCTACTCGTCGACGGGCCTGCCGATGCACCCGTCGGAGCCGGCCGGCCCGGCGATGACGGTGCGTCCGCCGGTCCGCCCGTCGCCGAGCCCGCGGAACGGGAACCGCCCGGCAGACCCGGCCAACCGCCCGTCGCCGCAGCGCGACGAGGCGGAGCGTCAGGAGCTCGAGATGCGTTACGCATTGGAGGAGGAGGCGTCCTGACGGGCGTCACCCGTGTGTGGACCTCGGCGCCCGTCCGCGACGGGCGCCGGGTCATGTGTGGGCCCGGCATCCGGACGGGGGTCGGAAGGGATGCCGGCGAACGTGAGAAGCCCGGTGACGAACCGGCGAGGAACGGAGTGACGCGGTGAGCATGCCCTCCGCGGCCGAACTGACCCGAGCCCGCACGGCACGCCGCGCGGTCGCGCTGCTGCTGGCCGTGGCCGGTCTGGTGGCCTGTGGGCTGAACCTGCTGAACGTCTCGGGCGGGATCGCCGGCGACGTCCGGCTGTTCGTGACGATCGCCTTCCTGCTGCTAGGCCCCGGCTGGGCGGCGGCGGGCTTCCTGCGACGCGCACCCGCCGCCCACGTCTGGCTGCTGACCATCGGCGTCGGCGTCGCCACCACGCTGCTCGCCGCGCAGGTCATGGTCAGCACCGTCTGGTGGCATCCCAACTGGATGCTGGTCATCCTGACCGCCGTCAGCGTGCCGTTCCTGCTGCGGCACGCCGTGGTGGCCCAGTGACGGCACGGGACGTGGCCGGGATCGACCCGCCGGCCCAGCGCGCCGGTCACCAGCGGCCGACCCCGCGGCCCCGGACCGGCCCGGTACCGGGCGCGGACGAACCGACGGTCGTCCTGCCGCCGCACGACGCGGACGAGCCGACGGTCGAGCTTCCCCCGGCGGTGGGCGGGAGCGCGGCCTCGGCTCAGGGGTCCGGCGGCGGTGTGGCGGGCAGCGAGAGCCCGACCGTCGTCCTGGGCGTGGTCGCGCCGGCCAGTACGCCCGACGAACCGGGGACGACGCCCGGCCGGAAGAAGAGCGGCGGCGGGGACGGCCTCGCGCTGTCCATCAGCTCGGTCCTCGGTTCGCTGGCCGGCTTCCTCAGCTGGCTGCTCGCTGCGCGGATCATGCCGCAGGAGGAGGTCGGGCGGGCCTCGGCCGTCGTCTCGGCGTTCATCCTCATCGGCGGCTGCGCCCAGCTGAACATCAACGTCGGCCTGCTCCGGTGGCTCCCCGGATCCGGCCGCAAGGCGTCCCGGCTCGTGTGGGGCAGCCTCTTCCTGATCATGCCGCTGTCCGCCCTCGTCGGGCTGGTCTACGTGCTGATCGTGCCGGACCTCGGGGCGACGGCGTCCGGGCTGCTCTCACCCGGCGACGGCTCGATCGGCGTCGGTGTCCTGCTGTTCGTGCTGGCCTGCGCCGGCTGGGCCGTGTTCGTCGTCCACGACTTCATCCTGGTCGCGATGCACCGGCCCTGGTGGACGGTGTGGCGCAACGGGCTGTTCGCGGTGGTCCGCATCGGGCTGCTCATCGCGCTGGGGGCAGGCCTCGGCGCCCAGGGCCTCGTGGTGTCGTGGGTCGTCCCGATCGTCGTGTGGACGGTCGGCGGGACGCTGGTCATCGCGTTGCTGGTGCGCCGCTTCGCCCGCCGGGCCGAGGGGTCGGTGCTCCCCAGCCGCCGGGAGGCCGTCTCCTTCCTCGGCCCGACGGCCGTCGCCCAGATCGGCAGCGCCCTGCTCTACAACCAGGTCACGCTGCTGGTGACCCTGCGGTTCGGCCCGGGGCCGGGCGCCGCGTTCTTCATCGTCTGGCAGGCGGTGTCCGTCGTCGACATCGCGGCCACCTTCTACATGGACTCGCTCGCCGTCCAGACGGCGCGCGAGCCCCTGCGCGCGGCTGCGCTGGCCCGGGCGGCCCAGCGCCGGATGATGGTGCTCTTCCTGCCGGTGCTCGGGCTCGCGATCATGCTGGCCCAGCCGGTGCTGCTGATCTTCGGGCCCGGCTACGCCGAGGCCAGCCGGATCCTGCAGATCCTGATGATCGGGCTGGTGTTCCGGCTCGTCGTGGTGCACGAGCTCGGGGTGCGGCAGGCCGCGGGCGCGGCGCTGGCCTTCAGCCGGCTGCAGCTCGTCAACACGCTGCTGGTGCTGGCGGTCGTCGCGGCGCTGCCCACACCCCCGGCCGGTTCGACCACGGACTCCGCCCTGCTCCCCATCGCGCTCGGCTACGTCGCCGTGCAGGTGCTCAGCGCGGCGGCCGTCCTCATACCCCCGGCGCTGCGGCGCCGGCTCCGACCGGAGGTGAAGAGGTGACCTCGACCGACACCCGTCAGCCGGGTGACGGCCGTGACGGGCAGGACGTACCCGGGCAGGGGCGCGATCCCATCGATCCCCCCACGCAGGTGATTCCCGTGGTGCCGCCGACCGGACACCCCGACGGCGGCGAGACGCTGTACTACTCGAACCCGGACGCGGGGCACGGGGAGTCCGCCACCGCCGCGGTGCGTGGCCTCGACCCGCCCACGCGGGCGATCCACGCCGGCGGCCGGCCACCGGTCCCCGCATCGGCCGCGGGCCCGCGCGGGTCGTCGCCCCGCCCGGCGGCGACCGAGCCGGTGCCCCGGCTGTGGATCTGGCTCTCGCCCGTGCTCGCGCTGCTGGCCGTCGCGCTGCTGCCGGTGGCCGCGGCCACGACGAACCTCGACGAGCTCGGCGGCTGGGGCCTCGCCCAGGTCCTCGGCGTCGCCGGCTGGCTCGCCCTGGCCTGTGCCGTCGGCGCCTGCGTCGCCGAGCTCTGGTCCCCGCGGCCGCGCGTGCCGATGCTCGGCACCGCGACCGCCATCCTGATCCTCTGCAGCACCGGCATGCCCTCGGTGGTCATGCCGGAGGCGCGGTTCACCACGGCCTGGTTGCTGTCCGGCTTCGTCGACGCCATCGCGTCGGGCAACGGCGTCCCGCCGCAGGGTGTCGACGCGCGGTTCTACTGGCCCGCCTTCTTCGCCCAGTGGGCGTTCTTCCGGCAGGCCGCGGGGGTCGGGCAGCTCGACGAGGTGCTCCGCTGGTTCCCGCCGGCCGTCGTCGCGGTGTGGGCGATCGGCGTCTACGCCCTCGCGAAGTCCATGCTCGGCGGGCACCGCGCGCCGTGGGTGGCGGCATGGCTGTTCGTCGGCCTGAACTGGATCGAGCAGGACTACTTCTCGCCGCAGGCGACCGGCATCGTGCTGCTGCTGACGGTGCTGACCTTCGCGCTCGGCCCGCTGGCCACCCGCCGGACGGATCCGCTCGGCGCCGCCCACTGGCCGAGCGGGACGACCGCGAAGCTCCCGCTCTGGCGACGCTGGACGGTCGCGGCGATGACCCCGCCGAACCGGCCGACGCTGCCCCCGCGGCAGCTGCTGTTGATCTACTTCTGCGCGTCGCTGTGCCTGCTGGCCATCGCGCCGGCCCACCAGCTCACCCCGTTCGCGATCATCGGGCAGCTCGCCGTGCTCGCGGTAGTGGGCCGGTTCCGCGGCCGCGGCCTCGTGCTCGTCGCGATCCTGGCCGTCGCGGTCTACGTGCTGATCGCAGGCCGGGACTTCTGGATGACCCAGCTCAGCCTGATCACCGGGAGCGGGGAGGACGACGGGGCGCTGCAGGCCGGCGTCGCGGACCGGCTCGCGGGGGACACCGGGCAGATCGCGGTCAAGCTGATGCGGATCCTGGTGCCCGGCCTGACGTGGCTGCTCGCGATCGTCGGGGCGTGGGTCTACTGGAAGCGACGCCGGGACCTCGTGCCGATCGCCCTGGCCGCCGTGCCGATGGCCTTCGCCGCGGTGCAGAGCTACGGCGGGGAGCTGTTCCTGCGCATCGTGCTGTACGGCCTGCCGATCCTCACGATCCTCGGCGCGGACGCCCTGCGCAGCTTCGCCCGCAAGAACCGCGGCCGGGAGAAGATCCTGGCGGTCGGCATGCTGCTGACGTTCTGCTCCGTCATCGTCATCCGGGGCGGCAACGACGCCTACATGAACGTCACCGCCGAGGACATCGCGATCACCCGCGACGTCTACGCGACCACCCCGCCGGGCAGCAAGATCATGCCGATCTCCAGCGTGGGGCCGTACGGGATCACCGGGATCGGGAAGTACGACCGCGGCGGCAACATCGACGGGAAGAAGTGTCCCGCGCTCGCGGCCGATCCGATCCCCTGCATCAACCTGGAGTACCCGGACGTCATCCTGGTCTACAAGTCGATGGAGCTGGAGGGCGTCGTGCTCAACGGCAGGCAGCCCGGCTGGACCCTCGACGTCATCCAGCAGGCCGTCGCGTCGGGCAAGTACACGCTGACCTACCAGAACGGGTTCGACGCCGTGCTGCGCAAGAACGTGGCGGGTCCCCAGTGATCGAGGAGGCACGGTGACCGGGGCGGCGTGGACCTGGATGGCGTTCTTCGCGCTGCTCCTGCTCATGGGTGCCCGGGCGTGGGTCGTCGAGACCTCGACCGGGCGTGCGGAGGGCCGGGGGACCGGCCGGCAGAAGGCGCTGACGGCGTCGGTCGCCGGGATGCTGGCCGTGCTGATCGTGCTGGCCGTGTTCAACGGCGGCGCGACGCTGGTCAGCATGCTGCTCAACGGGGGGAAGGTGCCGGCGGACACGACCGTGGTCACGGACAACGGCGCCGCCCCGGCGGCTCCCGTGCCGCCCGCCAACTGACCGCCTGAACACGGCCGCGCCGTCCCGGAGGAGTCCGGGGCCGGCGCGGCCGTCTCCTCGGGACGTCAGATCGCGATGCCGATCGCGACGTACTTGGTCTCGAGGAACTCGTCGATCCCGACGGAGCCGCCCTCGCGCCCCAGCCCGGACTCCTTGACCCCGCCGAACGGGGCGGCCGGGTTGGAGACCAGCCCGGTGTTGAGACCGATCATCCCGCTCTCGAGCTTCTCCGCGACCCGCAGCGCCCGGTCCAGGCTCTCCGTGAACACGTAGTTGACCAGGCCGAACTCGGTGGCGTTGGCCGCGGCGAGGGCCTCGGCCTCGGTGTCGAACACGCTGATCGGCGCGACCGGCCCGAAGATCTCCTCGTGGTTGAGGCGGGACTCCTTCGGCACGTCCGTCAGCACCGTCGGGGTGTAGAAGTACCCCGGCCCGTCGACGGGCGCGCCGCCGACCTTCACCGTCGCGCCGTGCGCCAGCGCGTCCCCGACGAGGTCGACGACCTTGTCCCGGCCCTTCGCGTCGACGAGCGGCCCGACCTGCACCCCGTCCTCGGTGCCGCGGCCGACGACCAGCGCGCCCATCTTCTCGGCGAGCTTCTCCGCGAACGCGTCGGAGATCGAGCGGTGCACGTAGAACCGGTTGGCCGCGGTGCAGGCCTCGCCCATGTTCCGCATCTTGGCGACCATCGCGCCGGCCACGGCCTTCTCCAGGTCCGCGTCGTCGAACACGATGAAGGACGCGTTCCCGCCCAGCTCCATCGACGTCCGCAGTACCTTCTCCGAGGCCTGCCGCAGGAGCGTCTTGCCGACCCCGGTGGAGCCGGTGAACGAGAGCTTGCGCGCCCGGCCGTCGCGGATGATCGGCTCCATGACGCCGCCGGCGTCCGTCGCGTTGATGATGTTGAGCACGCCGGCGGGCAGGCCGGCGTCGAGCAGGATCTGGCCCAGCGCGAGCATGGACAGCGGCGTCTGGTGCGCAGGCTTGATGACCACCGTGCAGCCGGCGGCGATGGCCGGGCCGATCTTGCGGGTGCCCATGGCCAGCGGGAAGTTCCAGGGCGTGATGAACACGCACGGTCCCACCGGCTGCTTCATCACCAGGAACCGGCTCTGCCCGTTCGGCGCCGTCGCGTAGCCGCCGTCGATGCGCACGGCCTCCTCGGAGAACCAGCGGAAGAACTCGGCGGCGTAGGCGACCTCGCCCTTCGACTCCGCGAGCGGCTTGCCCATCTCCAGGGTCATGATCAGCGCGAGGTCGTCGACGTTCGCCATCATCGCGTCGTAGGCGCGGCGCAGGATCTCCCCACGCTCCCGCGGGGCCATCGCGGCGAACCCGGCCTGCGCGTCATGCGCCGCGGCCAGCGCGGCCATGCCGTCCTCCGGGCCGGCATCGGCCACCTCGGCGAGGACCTCGCCGGTGGCAGGGTCCTCCACCTTCGTCGTGGCTCCCGACGCCGCCGGCCTCCACTCGCCGCCGATCAGCAGCCCGGTGGGGACGGAGTCGAGGACCTTGCGCTCGAGATCGGGGTTCGTCATGACTGGGATGGTGCCATCGGACACGGGGATGATGCAGCGTCGCGGGTCGTCGGCTAGGAATGCAGGGTGACCGTGACGACGATGACGAGGTTGCCGAGCCTGGTACCCCCACCCGTGGATCTGCCGGAGCGCGTCGCGGCGCTGCGGGCCGACGTCCGCGCCTTCCTCGCCGAGGAACGCGCGGCCGGGGCCTGGCATCCGCGCGCGGACGTCTGGCTCACCGGCTGGGACGAGCGCTTCTCCAAGGAGCTGGCCCGCCGCGGCTGGCTGGGCATGACCATCCCGACCGAGTACGGCGGCCACGGGCGGGGTGCACTCGACCGGTACGTCGTCACCGAGGAGTTGCTGGCCGCGGGCGCGCCCGTCGCGGCGCACTGGGTGGCGGACCGGCAGATCGGGCCGTCGCTCATGCGCTTCGGCACCGAGGAGCAGCGGCAGAAGTTCCTGCCGGGCATCGCGGCCGGCGAGGTGTACTTCGGCATCGGCATGTCCGAGCCGGACTCGGGCTCGGACCTCGCGTCCGTGCGGTCGAAGGCGGACAAGGTCGACGGCGGCTGGGAGCTCACCGGCCGCAAGGTCTGGACGTCCGGGGCGCACCACGCGCACGCGTTCTTCGCGCTGGTCCGGACCGCGCCGAAGGACGACACGAACCGGCACGCCGGGCTGTCCCAGCTGATCGTCGAGCTGAACTCGCCCGGCGTGGAGATCCGGCCGATCCCGCTGCTCACCGGCGCGCACCACTTCAACGAGGTGGTCTTCGACAAGGTCTTCATCCCGGACTCGATGGTCCTCGGCGAGGTCGGCCAGGGCTGGCACCAGGTGACGTCGGAGCTGGCGTTCGAGCGGTCCGGCCCGGAGCGGTTCCTGTCCACGTACCCGCTGCTCGCGGCGCTCGTCGGGGAGATCGGGCGGACGGAGCTCGACGCCGGGCGGCGCCGGGACCTGGGCGGGCTGGTCTCCCGGCTCTGGACCCTGCGGCGGATGTCGCTGGCGATCGCGGGGGCGCTGGAGTCCGGCGCCGCACCGGAGCTCGCCGCGGCGGTGGTCAAGGACCTGGGGACGAGGTTCGAGAACGAGGTGATCGACGCGGCACGGCTGCTGCTGTCGATCCCGCCGGACCCGGGGGCCGACCACGGGTACGCGCGGCTGCTGGCGGACGCGGTGCTGCAGTCCCCGGGCTTCACGCTCCGGGGTGGGACGAACGAGATCCTTCGCGGGATCGTGGCGCGAGGGCTGGGACTTCGATGAGTGAGCTTCAGGACCTGGCCGAGTCCGTCTTCTCGGACGCCTGGGACAACACCGCCACCGGCTTCGACTCCGAGCTGTGGAAGACCTGCGAGCAGACCGGGATCGCCCGGCTGACGCTGCCCGAGGCCGCCGGGGGCAGCGAGGGCTCCCTGACCGACGCCGCCGCCGTCCTCACGGCCGCGGGGACCTATGCGGCGCGCGTTCCGCTCGTCGAGACGGACCTCCTGGCCGGTTGGCTGCTGCACACCGCCGGGATCGAGGTCCCGCCCGGCCCGCTGACCGCCGTCGTGGCCCCGGACCTGCGGGTGCAGCGGACGGCGAGCGGCGCGACCGTCTCGGGAACGCTGCCGAAGGTGCCGTGGGCGCGGTCCGCCGCCGGGATCGTCGTGCTGGTGGGCGAGCAGGTGGTGCTGCTCGACCCCGCGTCGGTGGCGATCACCGAGGGCGCGAACCTGGCCGAGGAGCCGCGTGACGACGTCGTGCTGAACGACGTCACGGTGGCCGCCGCTTCGATCGCGGACGCGCCCGCGCAGGTGGCCGTCGAGTTCCCGCTCCGGGCGGCGCTCGGTCGGTCCCTGCTGCTGGCCGGGGCCGCGCGCGCGGCGCTGGCGATGGCCGTCAAGTACGCGGGGGAGCGGGTCCAGTTCGGCCGCCCGATCGGGAAGCTGCAGGCCATCCAGCAGCAGCTCGCCCTGGCCGGCGCGGAGGTCGCGGCCGCCGCCGCGGCGTCCGAGGCGGCGGCGCGGGCGGCGGGGGCGGACGGCTTCGACTCGCCGGCGACCGGGTTCGCGATCGCCGCGGCCAAGGCGCGGTGCAGCGAGGCGGCGGCCGTCGTCGCGCGGATCACGCACCAGGTGCACGGCGCGATCGGCTTCACCCGCGAACACGACCTCAGGCTGGCGACCACCCGGCTCTGGGCCTGGCGGGACGAGGACGGCTCGGACTCGTTCTGGAACGACCGGATCGGCGCGCGGGTGCTCGAGGCGGGCGCGGACGGGCTCTGGCCGCTCGTGACCGGTACCCCCTGACACCCTCGGATCCGCACGAGCGGCACTTTCGTGCAGACCTGGCGCACGAAAGTGCCGCTCGTGCATCTCAGGAGGTGGGGATCTTCCGGAAGTCCCAGCTGCTGATCTTCTCCGGGGTGAGGCGGAGCCAGGCGTGGCGGCCGTCGATCACGACATGGCCGCCGGTGTACTTGTCCGCGAACGCCTGCTCGACCGCCTCGAGCTTCCGGGTTCGGCTCGCCGGTGCGCGGCACCTCGCCGACGATCTCCACCCGGCCGCGCAGCTCCACGCCCCGCAGCTCGGTGTAGGCGTCCCCGTCGTCCACCACGACCGCGATCCGCGGGTCCTTCTCGAGGTCCTTCCACCGCTGGCTCCGCGACAGCGAGGTGAGCCAGAGCGACGTGCCGTCCCAGTGGAACCAGAGCGGGGTCGCGTGCGGCCCGTTCGTGCCGTTGGTCGCGACGCGGCAGACGTGCTGCTCGGCGAGGTAGCCGTCGAGCTCGTCGGTGGTCATCGCGATGGCCCGGCCGCGGCGCTGGGTCTTCGGTGCGGTCATGATCTGCACGCTACCGGCCCGGGAATACCGCGACTCGGGCGTCCCTAGACCCCGACTCGGGCGTCCCTAGACCCCGACTCGCGCGTCCCTGGACCCCGACTCGCCGGGCCTGGATCTCGACCCCCCGCGAGTCGGGGTCTGGGTCCGCGCGAGTCGGGGCTACGGGCGTTCCGTGGCGCGGCGGGCGCCTTCGGCGAGGGCGCGGAACTTCTCCCGGACGACGGTGGGGTGCACCTCGGGGGAGAACGTCGCCCGGGAGGAGAAGCCGCAGTCCGCGCCCGCGATCACGTTCTCCCGGCCGACCAGGTCCACGTAGCGGCGCAGCGTGTCCGCGATCAGGTCCGGGTGCTCGACGTAGTTGCTCGCGTGGCCCAGCAGCCCCGGGATGAGGATCTTGCCGTCGGGCAGGACCAGGTCCTCCCAGACGCGCCACTCGTGCTGGTGGCGGGGGTTCGCGACCTCGAACGAGTACGCCCCGGCGTTGATCTTCAGCATGATCGGCGCGATCTCGCGGAACTCCAGGTCGTGGATCCGCGGGCCGTGGTTGAGGCCGTAGCAGGTGTGCAGCCGGATCTTCTCCTCCGGGATCCCGCGCAGCGCGTGGTTCAGGATCTCGACATGCTGCTCGGCGTCCCGCCGCCGCTGTTCCGGCGTGGTCGACGGGTTCTCGGAGAGGTACTCGATCAGCCACGGGTCGTCGATCTGGAGCAGGAACCCCGCGTCGACGATCGCCAGGTACTCCTCGCGTAGCGCCTCGGCGACCGCCGTCAGGTACTCGGCGTAGGAGCCGTAGTACTCGTTGCGGCCGAATCCGCTGGGGCTCGTCGAAGGCAGGAACGCCTCCGTCTCGCGCCCGTCGAGGGCGGACCGCAGGTTCTCCACGTCGATGCGGAGCTGCTCGTGCCCGGCGTAGGAGACGGGCCCGGTGCAGACCATCGTCGTCATCGGGCTGACGGTCTCCTTGTACTTGCCGAGGTAGCCGGCGTAGTACTCGGGGAACGCGTCGATCTCCACCTGCCAGGACGGCGGCATCAGCTTCTCCCCGCTGGAGGCGGAGAAGCCGGCGAGCCGGTCCTTCACGTAGGTCAGGAAGCTGACCTTGCTCATCTCGCCGTCGGTCACGACGTCCAGGCCGTCGTCGAGCTGTCCCCGCACGACGTCGGCGACGGCCGTGGTGACCCGCTTGGCGTACGCGTCGGCGTCGTAGGGCCGGCCGTGCTCCTTCTCCCGCATGATCTCGAGGAGGTCGTGCGGCCGGGCCAGGCTGCCGACGTGGGTGGTCAGGATCCGCTCCGTGCTGCGCCGCATGGTTCCGGGACGCTAGGAGCGGCCCGGGCCGGCGGGTAGGTCGCCGTTCCGCCCCGGCGAACGTCCTGGGGAGATCCGTCGGGATGATCGGTCCCATGACCGGCGCGCTCGAGGCCTTCCTCGCGGACCGCACCAGGGCGACGCCGTACCTCGTCCTGGACCTCGACGTCGTCGCGGACCGGTACACCCGCCTCGCCGCCGCCTTCCCCGAGGCCCGCCTGCTCTACGCCGTGAAGGCCTGCCCGGAGCCCGCCGTGCTGCGCCTGCTGGCCCGCCTGGGCACGGGCTTCGACGTCGCGAGCCCCGCGGAGATCGACCTCTGCCTGGACGCGGGCGCCTCGCCGGGCAGCCTCTGCCACGGCAACCCGGTCCGTGCCCCGGGCGCCGTCGCGGCCGCCCACGCCGCGGGCGTGCGGCGGTTCGTCACGGACTCCGCCGAGGACCTGGCGGACCACCTCCCGGGCACGTCCGTGCTGGTCCGGATCCTGGTCGACGACCGGGGCTCGGCCACGCCGTTCTTCGGCAAGTTCGGCGCCGCACCCGCCGAGGCCGTCCGGCTGCTCCGCGCCGCGGCCGCCCGCGGCCTCGACCCGGGCCTCACGTTCCACGTCGGCTCGCAGCAGTCCCGTCCGGAGGCCTACCGGGACGCGGTGCGGGTCGCCCTGCGCGCGGCGGGCAAGGCCGGGCTCGCCCATCCGGCCCTGGACGTCGGCGGTGGGATCCCCGTGCCCTACCGGGCGCCGGTGCCGGCGCCGGAGGAGTTCGCCGACGCCGTCCGGGACGGGATCTCCGGCGCCCGGGCCGCAGGGGACGTCGACGGTGCGGACGTGCTGCTCGAGCCGGGGCGCGCGCTCGTCGCCGAGGCCGGGGTCCTGCGGACGACCGCGCTGCGGGTCTCCCGCCGCCCGGGGGTCGACCATCGCCGGTGGGTCTACCTCGACGCGGGCCGCTACCAGGGTCTGGCCGAGACCGAGGGCGAGTACATCGCCTACCCGCTGCGGGTCCCCGGCCGCGGGGGCGCATCCGGCCCGGTCGTCCTCGCCGGCCCCACCTGCGACGGCGACGACGTGCTCTACCGCCGCACCCCGTACGCCCTGCCCGGCGACCTGCGCGCCGGGGACCACGTCGACCTGCTGCACGCGGGCGCCTACACCGCGAGCTACGCCTCCGTCGGCTTCAACGGCTTCCCGCCCCTGCCCGTCCATGTGGTGGGCACGCCGTAGCGTCCCCGCCGTGGATTCCCAGACCCCGCGTCCCGTCGGCCGGCACGTCCTCGCCGAGCTGGGCGGGATTCCCTCCACGTCCTCGACGACGCCGACGCGCTCGGCGCGACCCTGCGGACGGTCCTGACCGCCGCCGGTGCTCGGGTGCTGCAGGTCGTGGCCGAGCGGTTCGCGCCGCAGGGCGTCACCGTCGTCGCGCTGCTGGCCGAGTCGCACGCCTCCCTGCACACCTGGCCGGGCTCGGCACCGCGCACGTCGACGTGTTCACCTGCGGGGACTCGGCCGACCCGGTCGAGGCGGCGCGGGCGCTGGCCGCCGCGCTGAAGGCAGGGACGATCTCACTCGAGGTCGTCGAGCGCGGGGGTCCGCCCCGGTCCGTGGTCGAGCCGCTGTCGCCCGGCCTCACCCGGCGCTGGGAGCTCGGCCGGGTCCACGCCGACGCGCGGACCGCCTACCAGCACGTCCTCGTCGCGGACACGACCCACGGCGTCACCCTCTTCTGCGACGACGAGCGGCAGAGCGCCGAGAGCACGCAGCTGACCTACCACGAGGCCCTCTACCTGCCCGCCGCCCTGCTGGCCGCCCGGCGCGAGCGGGTGCTGGTCATCGGGTCGAGCGAGGGCGTCGTGTCCGAGATGGCGGTGGCGGCGGGCGCGACGCACGTGGAGCACGTGGACATCGACGCCGAGTGCGTGCGGATCTGCGCCGAGCACCTGCCCTACGGCTACACCCCGGCTTCCCTCGCGGCCGCCGAGCGCGGCGACGGCCCCGTCCGGCTGCACTACGCGGACGGCCACGCGTTCGTGCACGGGACGGACGAGCGCTGGGACGTGATCGTCGTCGACCTCCCGGACGAGCGCCCCGACGAGCCGGACGCCCAGATCAACCGGCTCTACGCCGCGGACTTCCTCGCCGCCTGTGCCGCCCGGCTCTCGGCCGGCGGCGTCGTGGTCTGCCAGGCCGGCAGCCCGGCGCTCTGGCGGGACGCGACGCTGCGCGCCGCCTGGGCGCGGTTTCACGACGTCTTCGGCGCGGGGCGGGTCGCGTACTACGGCAGCGACGAGCACGAGTGGGCGTTCCTCGTCGGTGCCCACCGACCGCTCGACGCCGCGGCGGCTACGGCTGCCGATGCGCTAGGGGGGTTGCGGACGCGCCCGGCGACGATCGACGGCCCCGCGCTGCGGGCCAGGATGACGCCGCCCGTGGCACTTCGCCGCAGCGCGGAGCGGGGACCAGCATCGTTAGGCCGTACGGGTGGTCGTCAACTCGACCGGCGGCCCGTTTCGTCCGATTGATTCGGTTACCGTTCATCGACAGTTCGTCACGAGGCCACCGACCAGGGGTTGCTAGATTCCGCCACGTGCAGGTGGAGGAACGGGCCCCGGGGGTGCCCACGGCATCCTCGGCGCGACCCGGATGGCTTCGTGGTTGGAGTGCGCCCGCGCACCGCGACGGGATGGCGCTGATCCTCAGCACCGTCCTGACGTCCGCGGTCGGGCTCGTCTACTGGGTGATCGGCGCGCGGCTGTTCCCGCCGGAGACCCTGGGCGTCAACCAGGCCGCGCTGTCCGCGGTGATGCTGCTCGGCGGTGTGGCGCACCTGAACATGACCTACGCGCTGCTGCGGTTCGTCCCGGTCGCGGGCCGGGCCGGGCGCCGCCTGGTGGTGGGCGGGTACCTCGTCGCCGGCGTCCTCGCCTCGCTGGTCGGCGGGGTGTTCGCCCTCGGCGCGCGGATCTGGGCGCCGGAGATGCTCGAGGCCGTCTCGCAGGAGGCGCTGCTCGCCTTCTTCATGATCGCGACGCCGGTCTGGTCGCTGTTCGTGGTCCAGGACTACGTCCTGACCGGCATCCGCAAGGCCAAGGTCGTCCCGCTGGAGAACGCGATCTTCGCGGTGCTCAAGGTCGGGCTGCTGCTCGCTTCGCTGGCCGCGACGGTCCAGGGCGGGATCGCGGTGTCCTGGATGGTCGGTACCGCGCTGATCGTGCTCGGGGTGAACGTCTGGCTGCTGTTCCGGGCGCTGCCGCGCTTCGGCCGCGAGCACGAGGACGCGGCCGTCCCGATCACCCTCGGCGCCATCGGCCGGTTCGTCCGGGCGGACTATGCGGGCTCGGTGTTCCAGCAGGCCGCGATGCTCGGCCTGCCGGTCCTGGTGCTCGCCCGGCTCGGCGCCGAGGCCAGCGCCGCCTACGGGATCGTGTGGCAGATCGGGCAGACGCTGTTCCTGATCTCGTCGAGCATGAACCAGTCGATGGTCGCGCACAGCGCGTCGGACCCGGGGGGCGTCGAGAAGGCCCGCCGCGCGATGATCCGCAAGTCGCTCACGCTCGTCGTGCCCGCGGCGGTCGTGCTGGTGGTCGGCGGGCGGCTGATCCTCTCGGTGTTCGGCGAGCACTACGCGAACACCGGGACGGCGGCGCTCGCGCTCACCGCGCTGGCCGCGATCCCGAACGTCGTGAACTCCTCGACGATCAGCGCGGCCCGGGTGCGGCAGCGGATGGGCATCCTGTTCGCCGTCCCGGCGGCCATCGCGATGATCGTGCTCGTCACGGCCTGGCTGCTCATGCCGATCCTCGGCATCACCGGCGTGGGGATCGGTTGGCTGCTCGGGCACTCGGTCGTGGCCGTCATCATCCTGATCGCCAAGGCGCCGTGGCTGCCGCCGCTGCTCGGCACCCGGGTGGACGCGATGCGCACCGCCGCCCTGCTGCGCCGCGTCGGCGGTCCGGCGGCGCAGCTGAGCCGGGGAAGCGGATCTCCCGTACGACGAGCCGTGGGTCGTGCACGGCACCCTGGCCGGCGGTTCGGAGTCCGTCGTCGCCGGCATCGGCCCGCAGGACGGCCCGGACGCCCTGCTCAAGGCGTGCGACACGGACCGCAGCCGGCGCGCCCTGCAGTGGCAGACGGAGGTCCTCGGCGAGCTGCACGACGACCCGCGGATCCGGCACTGGGCCGGGCTGCTCCCGTCGGTGCTCGGGGTTGGCGACATCGGCGGCAGCTACTGCGTGATCGAGACCCGGATGCCCGGCGGGAGCTCGGTCAAAGCCCTGCAGGACCCCGCCCGGGCCCGGGTGCTGGCGGCCAGCGCGATCAGCACCATCAGCGAGTTCCACCGCTGCACCGGTGAGCTGCGCACGGTCGGCGACGTGGAGCTGACGGCCTGGGTGCACGGCCCGATGGCCCACGTCGTCGAGGCGGTGCCGCGCGCCTTCCACGCGGAAGCCCGCGCCCTGGCCGACGAGCTGGACGCCCGGCTCCGGGGCAAGGTCGTCGCGGTGGGCTGGGTCCACGGCGACTTCGGTCCGGTGAACATGCTCGCCGCGGACGACGGCCAGCTCTCCGCGATCATCGACTGGTGCGACGCCCAGCGCGAGGGCTTCCAGGTCCTCGACGCCGTCACGTTCATGGAGCTCCGCGCGGTGCAGGGGGACGGCCAGGAGCTGGGCCCGCTGCTGCTGCGCTGGCTGGCCGAGACTCCGCCGCACGAGTTCGACCTGATGCGCCGGCTGCAGCGGGCGCTGGGCGGGGACGTCCTGGACCCGCGGATACTGCTCGTCCTGGCCTGGTTGCAGCACGTCGCGCAGGTCGCGACGAAGAGCACGCAGAGCGTCGCGAACCCGGTGTGGAACCGGCGGAACCTGCGGATCCCGCTGCGCGGCCTGCTGTCCCTGCTGGGCGAGCGCGAAACCCCCGACGGCCATGTTTCACCCGGTCGGTGGACGCACCCTCTGCCCGACCCGGCTCGTTGAGCTGAACGGCCGAGCCGGTCGGCCCGTTCGTCCCCCCGGAGGGTGCTCGTGAGCCGTTCCGCCCGCGCCATGGTTCGTCGCGTCGCGGCCCGTGTCGGGATCGTCGGGACGACCGCGCTCGCCGCGCTCGTCACCGCCGCCGTGGCCCCGGCGAGCGCGACCACGGAGATCACCGGGCCGGACCGCTACGTCGCCCTCGGGGACTCCTACACCGCGGGGCCGCTCATCCCGGTGCAGTCCGGACAGCCCGCCGGCTGCCTCCGCTCCACGGCCAACTACCCGTCGCTGGTGGCGCGGTCGCTGCAGGCCGGAACGTTCGTCGACGTCAGCTGCAGCGGCGCCACGACCACGGACCTCACGGCCCCGCAGAACGTCTCGCCGGGCCCGAACCCGCCGCAGCTCGACGCCCTGACCGGCGCCGAGGACCTGGTGACGCTGGGGATCGGCGGCAACGACATCGGCTTCGCGTCGATCATCGGCGACTGTGCCGCCCGTTCTCCGCTCGCGCCGTTCGGGTCCGCCTGCAAGGACTACTACACCGCGGGCGGCACGGACCAGCTCGCCGCCCGCATCGACGGGGTGAGCGCGAAGATCGCGGACGCTCTCGACGAGATCGCGGACCGATCCCCGCACGCGCGCGTCGCGCTCATCGGCTACCCGGCGATCCTCCCGGACCAGGGTCCCGGCTGCTTCCCGATCGTGCCGTTCAGCGCGGGGGACGTGGCGTACCTGCGCGGCGTCGAGAAGGCCCTCAACGCCATGCTCGAGCGCGAGGCCGACGACGCCGGCGTCACCTACGTCGACACCTACACGCCCACGATCGGCCACGACATCTGCCAGCTCCCCGGCACGAAGTGGGTCGAGGGCCTGGTGCCGACCGCCCCCGCCGCGCCGGTGCACCCGAACGCACAGGGCATGAAGGCGATCGCCGCGACCGTGCTCGCGGACCTGACGGGTCGCGCCGCCGCGGCCTGATCCCCGCGGACCCGGCGGCCCGGTTCAGGCCGGCAGTTCCGCCTGCGGGGCGGTGTCGACCGGGCCCTCCTTCTCGTCGTAGCCGTCGACCACCCGGGCGTCCATCGGGAACCGCACGGGGGAGTCCCCGAACAGCCGGCGCCCGGCCGTCGCGGCGGCGGTGCGGACGGCGGCCGCGGTTTCCTCGGCGACCTCGTCCGGGCAGTGCAGCAGCACCTCGTCGTGCTGGAAGAACACCAGCTCGGCCGGACTCGCGGCCCGGCGCAGCGCGCTGCGCAGCTCCGCGAGGAGGACCAGCGCCCACTCGGCCGCCGTCGCCTGGACCACGAAGTTCCGGGTGAACCGGCCGCGGGCCCGCGCGGCGGCGGGCTGCTCGTCCCCGGGCCGCGCGGCCGGTGAGGTGCGGCCCAGCCAGGAGCGGACGAGCCTGCCCTCCTCCCCGGCCCGCGCGGCGTCCTCGACGAACGCCACCGCGGCGGGGAACCGGCGCCGCAGCGTCCCGAGGAGCACCCCGGCCCCGCCGGACGTCTGCCCGTAGATCGCGGACAGCAGGGCGAGCTTCGCGCGGGCCCGGTCGCCGTCGAAGAGGTCCTCGGCCAGGCCCGCGTAGAGGTCGGTGTCGTGGCCCCCGGCCCGGGCCAGACCGGTGTCCCCGGCCATCGCGGCCAGGATCCGCGGTTCGAGCTGGCTGGCGTCCGCGACGACGAGCCGGTGCCCCGGATCGGCGCGCACGGCCGCCCGCACGGCCCGCGGGATCTGCAGCGCTCCGCCGCCGCGGGTGGCCCAGCGGCCGGACACGACGCCGCCGACGACGTACTCGGGCCGGAACCGGCCGTCGCGCACCCAGGTCCGCAGCCACGTCCAGCCGTTCGCGGTGTGGAGCCGGGAGAAGCTCCTTGTACGCGAGCAGCGGCGCGACGGCGGGATGGTCGATGCGCTTGATCAGCCAGGACCGGGTGGACTCCAGCTCGTGCCCGGCCCGGCCGAAGGCGCGCAGCACTTCGGCCGGGGAGTCCGGGTTGACCTCGCGGCCGAACGCGAGGGAGATCTCCTCGTTCAGCTCGACCAGCCGGGCCGGGCGGCCGAACCCGGTGGGGCGGGGACCGAGCTGGTCGGTGAGCAACCGGTCGTGCACGTCCTCGCGCCAGGGCAGGCCGGCGGCCCGCATCTCCTCCGCGACGATCCCGCCCGCGGACTCCGCGGCGGCCAGCAGCCGGAACCGGGCGTCGTGCGCCGCGAGCCTGCGCTGCTGCTCGGCGTGCACGGCGACGAGCGTGCCCAACGGATCCGGGTCGGCCTCCCGCGGGGCGGGGGCGAAGAGCGCGGGCCGCTCGTCGTCCCCGTCGGGGGCGGGGTCCGGCTCCGGTTCGCGCCCGGCGAGCCGGGCGGCCGCGGCGGCGATCCCGCGCGGTGCCCCGAACCTGCCGTCCGCGGCGACGAGCAGCCCCTCGACGAGCTCGACGTCGTGGCAGCGCGCCACCCGGCCGCCGGCGCCGAGCAGCCGCCGGTAGGTCCGGGTGTTGCGCCACACCCACCGCGGGGGCGTGGCGCCCTCCTCGACCAGCCGGACCGCGGCGGCCGCGTCGACCAACCGCTGCGGTTCCCCGAGCGGCGCCCCGGAGCCGTCGAGCCGCCGCAGCACCCCACCCGGGCCCTCGCCGTCGAGCACGAGGGCCACCCGCGCCGCGCTCACGCACACCTCCGGGTGCCCACGAACATGCCGGGACGTGTGCGTGGACCCGCGAACGTGGGCGTGGACGTCATACGCGGGCCCGGCCCAGGCGACCCAGGCGGTGGACCGGGAGACCGGCGAGGAGGCCGCGCTGCGGGATGCCGAGGATCTCCTCCGGCCCCGCGCCGACCGCGGCCAGGACGTCGTTCGCGGCGAGCACCCCGGACATCGACGCCCGCTCCATCAGCCCGGACACGTACGGCACCTCGACGAAGTCCCCGGCCACCCGGATCCCCGGCGTGTCCGTCCGCACCGCGGGGCGCGTCCCGGCGCTGCCGGGCGGGAACGCGGGCGCATTCGCCCCGAACTGCGTGTACTCGTGCACCACCCGGGCCCCGGCCACCTCGGGCCAGAGGGCCTCGAGCTCGGCGCGCATCCGGGCGCTCGCGGTGGCGGCGTCCGGGGCCCGCGACGCGTAGGAGTGCAGTTCGAGCACCGCGCCGCCGGTGCGCGCGGCCCACTCCGCCGAGGGCCGTTCGAGCCGCGAGTACAGCGTCACCGAGTCCAGCGTCGGCTCCCCGCTGACCGCGCTGAACACCGCCCGGTCCGGCCGGACGTCCCGGTCCAGCCACAGCCGGGTGACGGCGAACGGCGGCGCCACCCGCAGGCCGGCGCACTGCTCTGCGAGCCGCGAGGAGACGTCCGGCGAGGCGCCGACCAGCGACCGGAGGTTCCCCGGATCCAGGGCGAGGACCACGTGCTCGGCCTCGACCCCGGCCACCCGCCAGCCGCCGTCCACCCGTTCCAGGCTCTCCGCGCGGACGCCGGTCCGGATCTGCCCGCCGTGCGCCTCGAGGTGGGCCGCCAGGGGCTCCCAGATGCAGGTCAGGTGATCCTCGGACGGCGAGTCGAAGCCGATCCCCTCCGGGTTGCCGAGGAAGTAGTAGTGGAACATCGCCACCAGCTCACCGGCGGAGAGCTCCTCCTCGGCGCAGAAGAACGAGCGGGCGAACGCCTGGAAGAGCATCTGCCGGGCCCGCTCCGAGACGCCGAGCCGGGCCAGGAAGGCCGTCGCGCTCACGTCGTCGAACAGCTCCCGGGTGCGGTCCGCCTCGTGCGCGAGGAGGGCGAACCCGGCGCCCGCGTCCGCCCCGGCGATCTCGCGCAGCCGGAGGCTGGGGGAGCGGGCGAACAGCGCGAGCAGGTTGAGCGGGGGTGCCTTGGGCAGGTTCCCGAGGTCCTCCGCGGGCCAGCGCCGGGAGATCACGGGATAGCCGTCGACAGGCCGGAGGAACCCGAGGAGCGGATCCGCGCGGCGCAGGATCGCCCGCCACGTGTAGTAGTGCCGGAAGAAGGCGTGGAACCCGTGCTCGACGTTCTGGGTCGTGCCGTCCGGCAGGGTGTGCGGCCACGACCCGAGCCGCCCGCCCAGCGTGTCCGCCGCCTCCAGCAGCGTCACGGCGACCCCGCGCTCGGCCAGCACCACGGCGGCGCTGATCCCGGCCACCCCGCCCCCGACGACGACGACCCGCGTCCCCGCCGGCGCCGATCGGGTCTGCGGCGGTCCGGCCGGGACGAGCACCCGTGGGCGCCGGCGCAACGGATGGGCGCGCGCGGCGAGGGGATCGGTCACGGGAGCGAGCCTAGGGAAGGGGTACGACAGTAACCGGAAGGCGGGTCCCCGGCGACGGGGTTGCCCGAACCAGGACGAGGACGAGAAGGAGTGCGGACATGGCGGTGGCACCGGGGCGGTACGGGATCTGGGCGGTGCGGGACCAGCTGACCCCCGAGCTGGCGGCGCGGATCGAGCAGCTGGGGTACGGGGCGATCTGGATCGGGAGCGCGCCGCCGGACCTGCGGCTCGCCGAGTCCCTGCTCGGCGCGACCGAGCGCGTCGTGGTCGCCACCGGCATCGTCAACATGTGGAGCTCGTCCGCCTCGGAGGTCGCGGCGTCCTACGCGCGGGTCGCCGGGCGCTACCCGGGCCGGTTCCTGCTGGGCGTCGGCATCGGGCACCCGGAGGCCACGGGGGAGTACCGCAACCCCTACGCGACGATCGTCTCCTACCTCGACGAGCTCGACGCCGGTGGCGTCCCGGTCGAGGGCCGGGTGCTCGCGGCCCTCGGGCCGAAGGTCCTCGCCCTCGCCCGGGACCGCACGGCCGGGGCACACCCCTACCTGACGACCCCGCAGCACACCCGCGAGGCACGGGAGATCCTCGGCGCGGGCAAGCTGCTCGCGCCGGAACAGAAGGTCGTGCTGGACACGGACGTCCGGCGGGCGCGCGCCCTCGGCCGCGAGAAGGTGCGCAATCCGTACCTGAAGCTCTCGAACTACCGCAGGAACCTGCTGCGCCTCGGCTTCACCGAGGAGGACCTGGACACCGCCTCCGACGCCCTGGTGGACGCGCTGGTGATCCACGGGGACGCGGGCGCCGTCGCCGCCGGACTCACCGCGCACCTCGACGCCGGAGCGGACCACGTCTGCGCGCAGATCCTGGTGCGGGAGGAGGCGGAGTACGTCCCCGCCCTGACCGCCCTCGCGGCGTCCCTCGAGCTTCCGGCGGGTGTGATCAGCTGAAGGTCCGCGCGCACCGTGGGAGACTCCGGGACGTGCGCGTGCGGGCGTGGGCGGAGGAGCTCCGCACCCGGGTGACCGGGGTGGACCCCGGCTTGACCCGGTTGGCGCTGGCCGGCGTCGCGACCGCCTCTATGGTGCTCGCCGCCGGCGTGATGTCCGCGGTCCGGCTGCTCACCGGGCAGGCCGTCACGGTCGTCCTGTTCGCCGCGGTGCTGGCGATGATCAGCAACCTGGCGGTCAACGAGCCGGACCTCGGCCGCCGGCGGGTCACCACCGCGCTCATGCTGCTGCCCGCGGCCGGGTCGATCGCGCTGGGCACGCTGCTGGCCTCGAACCGGATCGTCGGGGACGTCGTGTTCGTCGCCGTCATGATGGCGGCGGTGTGGATCCGCCGCTACGGGCCGCGGGGGTTCGCCCTGGGCATGGCGATGTTCATGCCGTACTTCTTCACCCAGTTCCTGCAGGCCAAGCCGGCCCAGCTGCCGTGGCTGATGCTCGCGGCCGCGGTCGGGATCGGCTCGACGCTGCTGTTGCGGTGCTACCTGTTCGCGGAGGACCCGGACAAGGTCCTCCAGCGGCTGCTGCGGGCCTTCCGGGCGCACGTGCACGCCGTGACCACCGCGGTGATCGACGTGCTGGAGGCCCCGGCGGACGACCGGCGCGCCATCGAGGCCGCGCTGCGCGACGTCCACGACCGTCGGGTGCGGCTCAACGACACCGCGTTGCTGCTGGTCGACCGCCTGGAACGGCGCCGGGACGCCCGTGCCGACGACGAGGACACCCCCGACGACCCCGAGATCGAGCGCCTCGACGTCGACGTGCTGGACGTGGAGCTCGCCACCGAGCGCCTGGCCGTCTCGACCCGCCGCCTCGCCGACGACCCCGAACGCGAGGGCCCGCTGGACCCGGAGGTCCGCCGCCGGCTCGTCGCGGGCGTCCGCGGCATCGGCGCCGCGACGACCACCGGCACTCCCCCCGCGCTCCGCGAGGCCCTGCTCGCCGGGGCGCGGCGCAGCGTCACCCCGCTCACCGCCGAGAGCAGCGGCGAGCAGCGGGACCGCGCCCAGCGCGTCGCGTTCGCGGTGACCCGCCTCACGGACGCCCTGGACGCCGCGCGGGTCGCGGCGGACGTCGAGGTGCAGGCCGGGCACCGTGGGGCACCCACCGAGGAGCCCGAGGAGGCGGCGAAGGACCAGGACGACGGCCCGGACGACGACCCGGCCGACGACACGGACGGCACGGGCGACCGGGGCCTCGCGCTCACCACGCGCCAGGCGATCCAGGTGGGTGTCGCGACCAGCCTGGCCATCGTCGTCGGCGAGCTCGTGTCCCCGGCCCGCTGGTACTGGGCCGTCGTCGCCGCCTTCGTCATGTTCGCCGGTACGGCCAGCCGCGGCGACGTCCTCGCCCGCGGCTGGCAGCGCCTGGTCGGCACCGTCGGCGGCGTCGTCGCCGGGATGCTGCTGGCCTTCCTGGTCGGCGGGCACTTCGTCGTCACCCTCGTGCTGCTGTTCGTCTGCGTGTTCCTCGCGCTGTACCTGCTGCGGATCTCGCAGGGACTGATGGCGTTCTGGATCACCGCGGTGCTCGCGCTGCTCTACGGCCTGATCGGCCAGTTCAGCGTGGAGACCCTCGTCCTGCGGGTGGAGGAGACCGCCGTCGGCGGGGCGCTCGGCGCCCTGGCCGGGTTCCTGGTCCTGCCCAAGAAGACGCGCACGGCGTTCGTCGAGGCGTTCGACGACACGGTCGACGCGATCGACGACGTGCTGTGCGCGGCGGCGGACGCGATCACCGGCCGGCCCCCCGCGGCCCCGCCCGTCGAGCTCGCCCGGGAGATGGACGACCGGCTCGGCACCCTGCGGCAACGCGCGAAGCCGCTGGACAGCCCGCTGCCGTGGCGGCGCGGGAGGGGCGGCTACCAGCGGGCGGTCCGGGTGCTGACCGCCGTCGACCACTACGCCCGCGCGCTGGCCCGGCTCTCCGACCGCATCGTCGCGCCGGGCTGGGCGGTGACCCTGGACCCTGCGATGGACCGGGTGCGCGCGAACATCGACGGCCTCCGTGAGCTCTTCGACGGCGCCGAGGACCCGGCCGAGGTGAGGCCCGCCGAGCAGCTCGTCGACGCGGCTGACGCCTGGGCCGCACGGACGGACGATCCGTCCCTGCGGCCGGCCCTGCTCGCCGTCGTGCGGGTCCTGCGGCGGATCGACCAGATCGTCGTCCGGCTGGACCAGGACCTGCGCGGGAGCAGGGGCGAGGACGAGCTCGCGGTCAGTCCCGGGGGTGGGTCTGAGGCGCGGTGATCCCGCAGTGGGGACAGCGCTCCAGCGGCACCCGCGACGGTGTGTCTGGTGCCGTGCCGTCGGGTGCCGTGTCCCCCAGTGAGGGGGCGCCGCCCAGCGAGGTCCGCACCGCCACCGCCGAGACGATCGCGGCCAGCGCCAGCAGCCCCGCGCCGATCACGGTGGCCGTCCGGAAGCCCGCGTCGAACGTCGCCGGGTCCGTGTAGTCCGCGTTCCCGATCCCCGCGATCCCCGGGATGACGGCGACGGCCAGCAGCCCGGCTGCCCGGGCGACCGCGTTGTTCACCCCGGAAGCGGCTCCGGCGAAGCGGTCCGGCGCGGCATCCAGGACGGTCGCGGTGAGCGGCGCGACCGTCAGCGACAGCCCGGCGGCGAACACCAGGACCGCGGGCAGGACGTCGAGCAGCCAGGACGCGTTCGGCCCGATGCGGCGCATCAGCAGCATTCCGCTGGCGCTGATCAGCGGCCCGGCCGTCAGCGGGATCCGCGGGCCGATCCGCTGCGCGAGCGCGCCGGCCCGGGAGGAGAACAGCAGCATCACGAGGGTGATCGGCAGCAACCCGGCGCCGGCGAGCGCGGGCGGGAACCCGGCCACGATCTGCAGCTGCAGCACCAGGAGCAGGAACACGGCCCCGAGCGCCGCGTACACCAGCAGGGTGACGACGTTCGCCGCCGTGAACACGCGGCTCGAGAAGAGTGTGGGCGGGACGAGCGGGTGCGCCGACCGCCGCTCCACCAGCACGAACGCCACCAGCGCGGCGATCCCGACCGCGAGCAGGGCATAACCGGCCGCGGTGCCGTTGCCCCCGCCGATCTCGGTGAGCGACCACGTCAGCGCGCCCAGGCCCAGCACCGCCAGCACGGTCCCGGAGACGTCCAGGCCGGGCGCGGCCGCCGGGTCCTTGGACTCCGGGACGTGCTTGACCGCCACCACGATCACCAGCACCGCCAGCGGCAGGTTCAGCAGGAACACCGCCCGCCACGTCCATTCGACGAGCCAGCCGCCGAGGAACGGCCCGATCGCCCCGGAGATCCCACCCAGCCCGGACCACGCCCCGACGGCCGCTGCCCGGTCCGGCCCGTGGAAGGAGGCCGAGATGAGCGCCAGGCTGCCCGGTGTCAGCAGCGCCCCGCCGACGCCCTGCAGCATCCGAGCCGCGATCAGCAGCTCGATGTTCGGCGCCAGCCCGCAGGCCAGCGACGCGAGGGCGAACCAGACGACCCCGATCAGGAAGACCCGGCGCCGGCCGAACTGGTCGCCCAGCGAGCCGCCGAGCAGGATGAGCGAGGCGAGGGTCAGCGTGTAGCCGTTGACCGTCCACTGCAGGCCGGTGAACCCCGCGTGGAGCTCGGCGCCGATGTGCGCGAGCGCGACGTTGACGACCGTGCCGTCCAGCATCGCCATGCTGGAGCCGAGGACCGTGGTCAACAGGACCCACCGCCCGGCGGGGGTGCCCATCCGGACACCTTCCTGGACGTCCGCCATTCCGCCTCCCGACCCGCGACCGGCCCGGCCGCCTGACTCGCGGGGAGCGTACGTCTCGTAGCCTGCCCCTGGTGATCACGCCGTCGCGGGACGGTGAGAGGGAGGTCTACGAGCGTGACGAACGTGGTGGTCGGTGTCTCCGCGAGCGGGGTCGGGACGATCGAGCTGAACCGGCCGGACCAGCGCAACGCGCTGAACGTCGCGACCTGCCGGGAGCTCGTCGGGGCCGTCGAGGAGCTCCGCAAGGCGGAGGTCCGGGCGATCGTGGTGACGGGCCGGGGGAGCGCCTTCTGCTCGGGCGCGGACTTCGGCGAGGTGTACGGCGAGGGCTTCCGCGACGCCCTCTACGCCGCCCTGGGCGCCGTGCACACCGCGCCGATGCCCGTCGTCGCCGCGGTGAACGGGCCGGCGATCGGCGCCGGGACCCAGCTCGCGATCGCCTGCGACATCCGGGTCGCCGCCCCCGGCGCCGTGTTCGGGCTGCCGACCGCCCGGCTCGGGCTCGCGGTGGACCCGTGGACGATCCGCCGTCTCGAACAGATCGGTGGCGGCGGGACGGCGCGGGCCCTGCTGCTGGCCTGCGAGCAGATGGGCGCGGAGCTCGCGCACGCGCGCGGGCTGGCGGACCGGGTCGGCGAGCGCGCGGACGCCGAGGCGCTCGCCGCGGACCTCGCGACGATGGCGCCGCTGACCCTGGCCTACAACAAGCTCGTGCTGGACCGCGTCGACCTCCCCGAGGACGACGCCGAGCTGGCCGCCGCGTTCGAGAGCTGCTGGGCGAGCGAGGACATCGCGGAGGGGCGGCGGGCGCGGCTGGAGAAGCGCCGACCCTCGTTCACCGGCCGCTGACACCGCGAACGGAGCAATCGACGGCGGACCGTGACTCCCGGTCATCGGTCCGGCGCGGTGTTCCTGGGGGTGACCGTGGGAAACCACGCCTTCGGCTGAAGGTCGACCGATGGTCACAGATGGCGTCACTCGATCGGCGCGCGGTCGTTGACGTGCGTAGGAGCACCGATCCGGGGTGCGCCGACGACGATCGAGGAGCAGGCAGTGGGCGGGCACGCGCGGCAGGATCCGGTTCGCCCCGGCGGCGGGCGGCGCCGGGCGGTCGCCCTCGCAGGCCTGGCCGCGGGACTCGTCGTGGTGGCGGGGACGGTCCTCACCGGCGTCGGCACGGCCGCGCCCGGCGGCGACCCGGTCCCCACGACCTCCGCGGACGGACCCGGCCTGCTGCCCCTGACCAAGGCGCGCGCCGCCGGGTCGGGGCAGGCCGAGCCGCGCGGCTCCACGCCGAGCGGTACCGCCGCCCCCGCGCCCGTGCCCGCGCGCGTCCTCGGGACCCCGTGCACAGCCACCGCGCGGGCCTGCGTGGACCGGGACGGGCGCCGCGCCTGGCTGCTCGACGCCGGCGAGGTCGTCCGCGGCCCGGTCCTCGTGCAGACCGGTGACGACGAGGACCCGACGCCGCTCGGCACCTTCCGGGTCCAGTGGAAGGCCGAGCAGTACACGAGCCGCGAGTACCTGACCCAGATGCCGTACTCGGTCTTCTTCGCCGACGGCGGCATCGCCTTCCACGAGGGACGCCAGGACACCCCGTCCGCGGGCTGCGTGAAGCTCCTGCACGACGACGCCGTCACGTGGTTCGACCACCTGGCCGTCGGCGACGAGGTCCAGATCACGTAGAGGCCACCCCGATTCCTGGCGCCGGCCCCTTTCTACGCGGGGTAGAATCGCGCCGTGCCGAGTCTGGGTGAGTTGGAACGCGCCGTGATGGAGGTGCTGTGGGCCGCCGATCACGAGTTGACGGCCCGCGACGTCCAGGAGGCGCTCTGCGCGCGTGACCTGGCCACCACCACGGTGCTCACGGTTCTCGGTCGGCTGGAGCGCAAGCAGCTGGTGAACCGGACCCGCGACGGGCGTGCCCACCACTACCGCCCCACCGCCAGCCGCGAGGACCACGTCGCGGAGCTGATGAACGACGCGCTCGACGGCGCGCCGGACCGTGGGGCCGCGCTCGCGCGCTTCCTCGGGTCCATCCCGCAGGAGGAGCGCGCCCGTCTGCGCGACCTGCTGGACTAGCCCGCGGGCCGTACGGCGAGAATGTGCCGATGCCGTTCACCGCGCTCGGCCTGCTGGTGCTCGGCGTAGTCCTCGCCGAGCCGGTCAGTCGTGCGTTCTCCCGGGCGAGCTGGCCCCGTCGCGATCCGGTCGGCGCGTTGCTGATGTGGCAGGCCATCGGGCTGGCCGGCGGGCTGTCGCTGATCGGGTCCGGCTTGGTGTTCGGGCTGTCACCGCTGGGCGCGAACCTGGCCGAGGCGGTCCCGGTGCTGGTCCGGGAATGGTCCGTGGCCCGCTGGCCCGCGGGGCTGGACGTGGTGCACTTCGCGGCGCTCGCCGTGGCGGTGATCGTCGGAGGGCGGCTCCTGTGGGTGCTGACCACAGTGTCACTGCGGACCCTGCGGGCTCGCCGTCGCCACCGTGACCTCCTCGACGTGCTGGCCACACCCTGGCCGGACTCGCCCGGTACCCGGGTACTGGACCATCCGCTGCCCGTCGCCTACTGCCTGCCCGGGCGCAGCTCCCGGCTCGTCGTGTCGGCCGGGGTGCTGGAGGCGCTGGAGCCCGAGGGTGTCTGGGCCGTTCTCGCGCACGAACGTGCCCACCTGCGGGAACGGCACGACCTCGTCGTCCTGCCCTTCGTCGCGTGGGGGGCCACGGCGCCGTTCGTGCGGGGGATGGTGTGCGCGCAGCTCGCCGTCGCGGCCCTGATCGAGATGCGGGCGGACGACGTCGCGGCCTGCCGCTCCGAGCCGAACCAGCTCGTGGGCGCGCTGCGCACGGTCGGCGGGTCCGCGCCGGCCGCGGCGCTCACCTCGTTCACCGACGCCCTGGACGCCCGGATCGAGCGGATCAGCAGCCATCCCGCGGCGCTGTCCCGGCCCCGACGGGTGCTGGTCCGGCTGGGGGCGATCGCGCTGGTCGCGGTGCCGACGGTGCTGCTGCTCGCCCCGTGAAGCCTGGGTAACGCCGCGCGAACCGTCGGGATGCGGGCGTAGCGTCGTCCCCGTGCCAGTCACACCACCTTCCGACCTCCCCCGCACCCTCGGCGCGCTGCGCGCGTCCGGCCACGAGCTGCGGGGCGTCAAGACCGAGATCCGGGACAACCTCCTCACCGCGCTGCGCGCGGGCCGCGACGCCTGGCCGGGGATCGTGGGCTTCGAGTCCACCGTGCTCCCGCAGCTCGAGCGGGCACTCCTCGCCGGCCACGACCTGGTGCTGCTCGGCGAGCGCGGCCAGGGCAAGACCCGGCTGCTCCGCTCGATCGTCGGCCTGCTCGACGAGTGGACGCCGGTGATCGAGGGCTCGGAGCTGGGGGAGCACCCCTACGAGCCGATCGCGCCGGCCACGATCCGCCGCGCCGCCGAGCTGGGGGACGACCTGCCGGTCACCTGGAAGCACCGCTCGGCGCGGTACACCGAGAAGCTCGCCACCCCGGACACCGCCGTCGCGGACCTGATCGGCGACGTGGACCCGGTGAAGGTCGCCGAGGGGCGTTCCCTGGGCGACCCCGAGACGATCCACTTCGGCCTCGTCCCGCGGGCGCACCGCGGCGTCGTCGCGATCAACGAGCTGCCGGACCTGGCCGAACGCATCCAGGTCTCGCTGCTCAACGTCATGGAGGAGCGGGACATCCAGGTGCGCGGCTACACGCTGCGACTGCCCCTGGACATCCTGCTCGTCGCCTCCGCCAACCCGGAGGACTACACGAACCGCGGCCGGATCATCACGCCGCTGAAGGACCGCTTCGGCGCGGAGGTGCGCACGCACTACCCGCTGGAGGTGGCGGACGAGGTCGCCCTCGTCCAGCAGGAGGCCGAGCTCAACGCCGAGGTCCCGCGGCACCTGATCGAGGTCGTCGCGCGGTTCACCCGGCACCTGCGCGAGTCCAGCGCCGTCGACCAGGGGTCCGGGGTGTCCGCGCGGTTCGCCGTGGCCGCCGCCGAGACCGTCGCCGCCGCCGCGCTGCGCCGGGCCGCGATCACCGGGGAGGCCAGGGCGTTCGCGCGCCCGGTGGACCTGGAGGCCGTCCCCGCGGTGCTGCGCGGCAAGCTGGAGTTCGAGTCCGGCGAGGAGGGCCGCGAGGAGGAGATCCTCGAGCACCTGCTGCGCCGGGCCGTCGCGGACACCGCGCGGTTCGCGCTCCGCGGTGTCGACCTCTCGGAGCTCGCGGCCGAGGTCGCCACCCGGCCGGTCCGGACCGGCGAGCGGGTTCCGGCGGTCGAGGTCGTCGCGAAGCTGCCGCAGGTCGAGGCGCTGACCGAGGTCGCGAAGCGGCTGGACGCGGCCGGCACCGAGGACCCGGGCCCGATGGCCTCGGCCGCGGAGCTCGCGCTGGAGTACCTGTTCCTCACCCGCAAGCTGGCCAAGGACTCGGCCGACGACGGAGACACGGTGGAGTATGGCTGATCCCCGGCGCCGCAGGTTCCGGTACGCGTACGGCCCGTACCACGGCGGGCCGGATCCCCTGGCCCCGCCGTTCGACATCCGGGCGGCGATGGACGAGATCGGCCGGGACGTCATGGAGGGCTCCTCGCCGCGGCAGGCGATGCAGGAGTTGCTCCGCCGCGGCATGGAGAACAGGCGGGGTCTGGACGACCTGACCCGCGAGGTCTGGCAGCGCCGCCGGGACCTGCAGCGGGACAACCGGCTCGACGGCACGTTGCAGGAGGTCCGCGAACTCCTGCAACGTGCCCTCTCCGCCGAGCGCGAGGCCCTCGGCAACGAGGACAGCGACGACGCCCGCTTCCGCGAGATGCAGCTCGACGCGCTGCCGAACGACCCGGGCGGCGCCGTGCGCGAGCTGGGCGAGTACGACTGGCGCTCCGCCGACGCCCGCGAGGCCTACGAGGAGATCCGGGACCTGCTCGGCCGCGAGATGCTCGACCAGCGCTTCGAGGGCATGAAGCAGGCCATGCAGAACGCGACGCCCGAAGACGTCGAGCGCATCCGCGAGATGCTCGACGACCTCAACGCGCTGCTCGCGAACCACGCGCAGGGCCAGGACACCACCGAGCAGTTCTCTGAGTTCATGCGCAAGCACGGCGAGTTCTTCCCGGAGAACCCGCAGAACACCGACGAGCTGGCGGACCTCCTCGCCGCCCGCGCGGCGGCCGCCCAGCGGATGCTCAACTCGATGTCCGCCGAGCAGCGCGCCGAACTGGCGGAGCTGTCCCGGCAGGCGTTCGGGGACCCGCGGCTCGCGCAGTCCCTGGCCCAGCTCGACGCGCAGCTCCAGGGGCTGCGGCCGGGGGAGGACTGGGAGGGCTCCGGCCGGTTCCGCGGGGACAACCCGATGGGCATGGGCGAGGCCACCCGGGCCATGGAACAGCTCGGGCAGCTCGACGCCCTGGCCGAGCAGCTGGCCCAGAGCTACCCGGGCGCGAGGATCGAGGACGTCGACCTGGACGCCCTGACGGAGCTGCTCGGCGAGCAGGCCGCCGTCGACGCCCGGACGCTGGCCCAGCTGGAGCGGGAGCTACAGCGCCAGGGCCTGTTCGAGCGGGCCGCCGACGGCACGTTGCAGCTCTCCCCGAAGGCGCTGCGGCGGCTGGGGCAGTCGGTGCTGTCGGACGTGGTCGATCAGCTCTCGTCCCGACGCGGGGAACGAGAGACCCGGCGGTCCGGGGCGGCGGGCGAGGCGACCGGGGCGACCCGGCCGTGGGCGTTCGGGGACACCGAGGCCTGGTCCGTGCCGCGGACGCTGCTCAACGCGCAGCTCCGCAAGGCGGGTGGGGACCCGCGGAACCTGGACGTCACGGACGTCGAGGTGGTCGAGACCGAGCAGCGCACCCGCGCGGCGGTGGCGCTGCTCGTCGACACCTCCTGGTCGATGGTGGCGGAGGGGCGGTGGGTGCCGATGAAGCGCACCGCGCTGGCCCTGCACCAGCTGATCTCCACGAGGTTTCGCGGGGACGACCTGGCGCTGATCACCTTCGGCCGGCACGCGCGGTCCGTCGAGCTGGGCGAGCTGGTCGGGCTGGAGGGGGCGTACGCGCAGGGCACCAACCTGCACCACGCCCTGCTGCTGGCGGGGCGGCACCTGCGCCGGCACCCGGACGCGTTGCCGGTGGTCCTCGTCGTCACGGACGGGGAGCCGACCGCGCACCTCGAGCCGGACGGGGAGGCCTACTTCGACTACCCGCCCAGCCCGTACACGCTGCGGGCGACGGTGGGGGAGCTGGACAAGCTGGCCGGCATGAAGGCGAACTTCACCTTCTTCGTCCTGGGCGAGGACCCGAGGCTCGCGGCGTTCATGGACGACGTCGCGAAGCGCTGCGGGGGCAGGATCGTCACCCCGACCCTGGACGGCCTGGGCGCGGAGGTGGTGGCGGACTACCTCAGAACCCGCCGCACCTGACCTGCGTCAGGGAGCCACGACGCGATTCCCGGGACCCGAGAAGCGCGTTGTGGCTCCACGACGCGATGTTCATCGCTCTCGGAGGCGGGTGCTCGCGGCCTGGATCGTGTCGGCGAGGGCCTTCGCGGGGTCGGTCGGCACGCGGTGGCCGGTCGAGAGCACGAAGACGAACGAGCCCAGCTCCGGCAGCCGGCTGCTCGGCGGTATCGGCACCAGGCCCGCGGGGATCAGCGTCTCCGCGTGCGCGACGACGCCCAGCCCCGCGAGGGCGGCGGCGCGCAGGCCGCTGAGGCTCCCGCTCGTGCAGGCCATCCGCCACGGCCGGCCGTGCTCCTCCAGCGCGGCGATCGCCGCGGCCCGGGACAGGCTCGGCGGGGGATAGCTGACCAGCGGGACGGCGTCGTCCGGCCCGAGGTGGGCGAGGTCCGGTCCGCCCACCCAGACGAAGCGGTCCCGCCACACCGGGGTCCCGCCCGTCCGGCCGGGGGAGCGCTTGGCGAACAGCAGGTCGATCTCGCCGTGATCGACCAGCTGCTCGAGGTTCTCGCTCAGCCCGACCGTCAGCTCCAGGTCCACCCGCGGATGCCGGCGGCGGAACTCGGCGAGGATCGTCGGTAGCCGGGTCAGCACGAGGTCCTCGGAGACCCCGAACCGCAGCCGCCCGCGGACCTGCTCGCCGCCGAAGTGCGCCAGCGCCCGCTCCCCGGTGTCCAGGATCGTGCGCGCGAACTCCAGCATCGCCTCGCCGTCCGGGGTGAGGGCGACGGTGTGGGTGTCCCGCACCAGCAGCGGCCGCCCGGCGACGGTCTCCAGCTTGCGCACGTGCTGGCTCACGGTCGACTGCCGGATGCCCAGCTCGGCCGCGGCCCGGGTGAAGCTCAGCGCCCGCGCGACCGCGACGAACGAGCGCAGCTGCACCGGGTCGAGCACACCACTCATCATAGATCGCACTGACACTGATCGTGGTGCGTGCGTTTCCGAATCACCACGGTGGGTCGAGACTGGTGGGGTGCTCGTCCGCCTGAAGAACATCCGCGTCGACCCGTTCCTGCTGATGATCCTGGTGACGGTGGGCGTCGCCGCGCTGATCCCGGCCCGCGGCAGCTGGGCGACCGGCGTCGGCTGGGCCAGCAGCGTCGCGATCGGCCTGCTGTTCTTCCTCTACGGCGTGCGGCTCGCCCCCCGCGAGGCCGTCGACGGCCTCAAGCACTGGCGGTTGCACGGGACGGTCGTGCTCGCGACCTTCGTGCTGTTCCCCCTGGTCGGGCTCGCGGCGCAGTTCCTGCCGGCGTCCGTCCTGCCCCGCGAGCTCGCCGTCGGCGTGCTGTTCCTGTGCTGCCTCCCGTCGACCGTGCAGTCGTCGATCGCGTTCACCTCGGTGGCCCGCGGCAACGTCCCGGCCGCGATCTGCGCCGCCTCGCTCTCCAACCTCGGCGGCATCGTGATCACCCCGGTGCTCACCGCCGTCCTGCTGTCCTCGCACGGCGGGTTCTCCGGCCGGGCGGTGCTCGACGTCGCGCTGCAGCTCCTCGCGCCGTTCGTCCTCGGGCAGCTGGTCCGGCCCTGGATCGCCGGCTGGGTGGCCCGGCACGCGAAGGTCCTCAAGATCGTCGACCGGGGATCGATCCTGCTGGTCGTCTTCGTGGCCTTCAGCGAGGGCATGGTCACCGGGATCTGGAGCAGCCTGTCCCTCGGCGCGCTGGGCGCCCTGCTGGCGGTCGACGTGGCGGTGCTCGGCGTGGTCCTGGCCGTCACGGCCGTCGTCCCGCGCTGGCTCGGCTTCTCCCGCGAGGACCGGATCACGATCCTGTTCTGCGGGTCGAAGAAGAGCCTGGCCAGCGGGCTGCCGATGGCCGGGGTGCTGTTCGCCGGGACGGGCGTCGGGCTCCTGGTGCTGCCGCTGATGCTCTTCCACCAGATCCAGCTGATGGTGTGCGCCTGGCTCGCGGGCCGCTTCGCCCGGACCGCGCCGGCCGAACCGGTGCCCGCCGCCGCGTGAACGACGCTCCGGGACGCCGGCCGCCGCGGTGACGTGCGCCCGAACGGCCGGAGCACCCCTCCCGAGCATTTAGGGTGGGCGTATGCAGACTTGGGCCCCCGTCGACCTCCCCGCGCTGGACGGCAGCGGACCGCCGCTCCGCCTGTACGACACCTCCACCGGCCGGGTCCGCCCCACCGCGCCGGGGGCGACGGCGACGATGTACGTCTGCGGCATCACCCCCTACGACGCCACGCACCTCGGCCACGCCGCCACCTACCTGGCGTTCGACCTGATCAACCGTCTGTGGCGTGACCTCGGGCACGACGTCGCCTACGTCCAGAACGTCACCGACATCGACGACCCGCTGCTCGAGCGGGCGGCCCGGGACCAGGACGACTGGGTGGTCCTCGGCATGCGGGAGACCGCGCTGTTCCGCGAGGACATGGAGGCGCTGCGCGTCCTGCCGCCGCAGCACTACATCGGCGCCGTGGAGGCGATGGACGAGATCTCCGAGCTCGTCGGCAAGCTCCTCGCGTCCGGCGCCGCCTACCGCGTCGACGACCCGGAGTTCCCGGACGTCTACTTCGACTCGTCGGTGACCGGGCATTTCGGCTACGAGTCGAACTACGACGAGGCCACCATGCTGAAGCTCTCCGCCGAGCGCGGCGGGGACCCGGAGCGCCCCGGCAAGCGCAGCCCGCTGGACCCGCTGCTCTGGCGGGTGGCCCGCGAGGGCGAGCCGAGCTGGGCGTCGGACCTCGGCGACGGCCGCCCGGGCTGGCACGTCGAGTGCGCCGCGATCGCGCTCAACCGGCTGGGCAACCAGATCGACCTCAACGGCGGCGGCTCGGACCTGATCTTCCCGCACCACGAGTGCGGCGCCGCGCACGCCGAGGCCTTCACCGGCGAGCACCCCTTCGCCCGGCACTACACACACACCGGGATGATCGGCCTCGACGGCGAGAAGATGTCCAAGTCCCGGGGCAACCTGGTGTTCGTCTCCAAGCTGCGCGCCGCCGGGGTGGACCCGAACGCCGTCCGCGCCGCCCTGCTGTCCGGGCACTACCGCACGGACCGCGCCTGGACCGACGACCTGCTCACGACCGCCGAGCAGCGGCTGGCGCGCTGGCGCGAGGCCGTCTCGCTGGACTCCGGCCCGGACGCGGCGGAGCTGGTCGCGAACCTGCGCACGCACCTGGCGGACGACCTGGACACCCCGCGCGCGCTCGCCGCCGTGGACGCGTGGGCGGACGAGGCCCTCACCCGCCGCGGCACGGACGCCGGCGCCCCGGCGCTCGCCCGGACCGCGATCGACGCCCTCCTGGGCATCGCACTCTAGACGGGAGGGCCCTGATGGCCCGCAACGTGCTCGGTGGCGAGCTCGCGACGTGCGGCACGGACCCGATGACGGGGTTCTACCGCACGGGCTGCTGCGACACCGGCGGCGAGGACCAGGGCGTGCACACCGTGTGCGCGCAGGTCACCGCGGAGTTCCTGGACTTCAGCCGCGAGCGGGGCAACGACCTCTCGACGCCGAAGCCGGAGTACGGGTTCGCCGGGCTCACCCCGGGGGACCGCTGGTGCCTGTGCGCGGACCGCTGGGCCGAGGCGCTGCGCGCGGGGGTCGCGCCGCCGGTGGTGCTGGAGGCGACGCACGCCCGGACGCTGGAGTGGGTGGACCTGGACGACCTCAGGGCGCACGCGGCCCAGGGCTAGGGCCTGTCCGGGTCCGCAGCTCCCGGACGGGCTCGGGGCAGCGCGACGGGCACGACGACGGCCAGCAGTGCCGCCGGCACCAGGAACCCGGCCAGCGGATCCGCGTGGTAGATCGGCGGGACCGCGGCCGGCGTCGCGGAGCTCCCCACGAACCGCAGGGCCTGCACGACGGAGACCGCGCCCCCGGCGTTGCCCCCGCCCGAGCCCAGGACCAGCGTGTTCACCCCGACCAGGATGAGCTGGCTGGGCACCCCGGCCAGCGTCCAGCAGGCCACGACCAGCCACACCGCGGGCGCGAGCCCGACGCCGACGAGCAGCACCGCCCCCGTCAGCGCGCCGATCACCACGCACCGCCGCGGGCCGAGCCGGTCCACGCCGCCGCCGATCAGCCGGGCGGTGAGGATGCCGGCGATGCCGAGCCCGGTCAGCGCGAGCCCGCGCGGCCCGGCGTCGAGGGCGAACGCGTCCTGCAGGCGCAGCGCGACGAGGAACCCGAGCCCGCCGAGACAGCCGAAGCCGATCGCGGCGACTACCCCGGCGCGCACGACGTCGGGCCGCCAGGCGCTGCGCAGGGTGGGCCGCGGGCGCGCCTCGCCCGTGTTCCCCTCCGTGGGCACCCCGATCACCGCCAGCACCAGGGCCACGACGCCGAGCACCACGAAGGCCAGCCGCCAGTCCACCTCGGCGGCGAGGCCGCCGACCAGCGGTGCGGACGTCTGCCCGGCGGACTGCAGGGACCCGAACCAGCCCAGCGCACGACCGAGCCGGCTGGGCTCGACGGCCCCGGCCAGCGCGGCGAGCAACAGGGGAGTGGTGAACGCGTTGGCGACGCCCTGGCCGGCGCGGGCCACCAGGAAGGTCTCCCAGGTGGGCGCGAGCAGGCAGCCCACCGTGGCCGCGGCGTACACGAGATAGCCGACGACGACGGTGCGGCTGCGCCCCCAGCGCTCACCGAGCGTCCCCGACGCCAGCATGACCAGCGCGAAGGGCAGCATGTAGGCGGTCAGCGACGCCGAGGCCGCACCCGGGGAGACCCCGAATGTCCCGCCCAGCTCCGGCAGCATGGCGACGGCGATCCCGCCGCCGAAGGGACCCAGGTAGGCGCCCGCGTACAGACCCGCCCGGCGCACCGCGCCAGGGGAACCGCTCATGCGTCCCCGGGTCCGCCGGTCCCGCGCCGGCGCAGGTAGCGCTCGAAGTCCGCGGCGATCTCGTCCCCGCTCGCCTCCGGCAGCTCCGTGGCCTGTTCCTCTTCCTCGGCCTGCTCCTCGAGCTGGCGCACGTACTCGCGCACCTCGTCGTCCGCCTCGGCCATCTCGCTGACCGTGCGCTCCCACTCCTCGGCCTGCTCGGGCAGGGCCCCGAGGGGGACCTCGACGTCCAGGGCCTCCTCGACCCGGTGCAGCAGCGCCACCGCCGCCTTCGGCACCCGGGCCTGGGACACGTAGTGCGGCACCTCGGCCCAGTACGACATGGCGGGCACCCCGGCCTCGACGCAGGCGTTCTGGAAGACGCCGACGATGCCCGTCGGTCCTTGATAGGTCGACGGCTCGACGCCCATCGCGCGGGCGGAGGTCTTGTCGTACGACGTGCCCCGCACCGGCGTCGGCCTGGTGTGCGGGACGTCGGTCAGCATGGCACCCAGGGTGATGACCTTCGTCACGCCCAGCTGCTCGACGTAGCCCAGCAGCTCCTGGCAGAAGGACTTCCAGCGCAGGTTCGGCTCGATCCCGTTCACCAGCACGACGTGCTTGCCGCTGCCCGGCAGCTTGGCCATGGACAGCCGCGTCGTCTGCCACTCGATCCTGCGCGTGACCCCGTCCGCCATCCGGACCAGCGGGCGCGTGACCTGGAAGTCGTAGTAGTTCTCGGGATCGATCGAGGCCAGCGGCTCGGCGTCCCAGCTCAGCTCGAGATGCTCCAGGGCGGTGCTCGCCGCCTCGCCGGCGTCGTTCCAGCCCTCGAAGGCCGCGATGAGCACCGGGTCCACGAGGTCAGGAAGCTCGGAGGGCGTGCCCGCCACCCCCGGTCTCGGCTCTCGATCGTTCATCTGTCCACCCTACGGCCACGGGCGGCGCGGCGACGTACGCAGTCCCCGGGCGGCTACCCTGCATCCCGTGTCAGCCGTGAACGCAGCCGCGTCAGATCACGCCTTCGACACCACGCTCCTCGAGACGCTCGAGCAGCGCGTGGTGGTCGCCGACGGTGCGATGGGCACCATGCTCCAGGGGGTCGACCTCACCCTCGACGACTTCGCGGGGCTCGAGGGGTGCAACGAGATCCTCAACGACACCCGCCCGGACGTGGTGCGGGACATCCACCGCGCCTACTTCGAGGCCGGCGCGGACGCCGTCGAGACCAACACCTTCGGGGCGAACCTGCCCAACCTCGCGGACTACGACATCCCCGAGCGGATCCGTGAGCTCGCCGAGAAGGGCGCCACGCTGGCCCGCGGGGTCGCGGACGACATGGCCACCGCGGAGCGGCCGCGCTACGTGCTGGGCTCGATCGGCCCCGGTACCAAGCTGCCGACGCTCGGCCACGAGACCTTCGTCAAGCTCCGGGACGCCTACGTCGAGACCGGGCGCGGCCTGCTGAGCGGCGGCGCGGACGCGTTCATCATCGAGACCTGCCAGGACCTGCTGCAGGTCAAGGCCGCCGTGCTGGGCGTACAGCAGGCGATGAGGCTCGAGGGCCGGCGCATCCCGATCATCACCCAGGTCGCGATGGAGACCACCGGCACGATGTTGCTGGGCTCCGAGATCGGCGCCGCGCTCGTCGCGCTGGAGCCCCTGGGCATCGACCTGATCGGCCTGAATTGCTCCACCGGCCCCGCCGAGATGAGCGAGCACCTGCGCACGCTGTCGAAGCAGTCGCGCATCCCGCTGTCGGTGATGCCCAACGCCGGCCTGCCGATCCTGGGCCCGAACGGCGCGGAGTACCCGCTCGACGCCGACGGGCTGGCCGAGGCGCTGGCGACGTTCGTCCGGGACTACGGCCTGCGACTGGTCGGCGGCTGCTGCGGCACCACGCCCGCGCACGTCACCGCCGTGGCCGAGGCGATCCCGCAGGTCACCCCCGCGGTGCGGAACCCGCGCCCGGAGCCCGGCCTGTCCTCGCTCTACGCCCCGGTCCCGTTCCGCCAGGACACCTCGGTGCTGATGATCGGCGAGCGTACCAACGCGAACGGCTCCAAGGCGTTCCGTGAGGCGATGCTCGCCGAGCGCTGGGAGGACTGCGTCGGGATCGCCCGGGAGCAGACCCGCGAGGGCGCGCACATGATCGACCTGTGCATCGACTACGTCGGCCGGGACGGGGCCCGGGACATGACCGAGCTGGCCTCGCGGCTGGCCACGGCGTCGACGCTGCCGGTGATGCTGGACTCCACCGAGCCCGAGGTGCTGCGGGCCGGGCTGGAGCGGCTCGGCGGCCGCTCGATCGTCAACTCGGTGAACTACGAGGACGGCGACGGCGAGGGCTCCCGGTTCCAGCGCACGATGGCGCTGGTCCGCGAGCACGGGGCCGCGGTCGTCGCCCTCTGCATCGACGAGGAGGGCCAGGCCCGCACCCGGGAGTGGAAGGTGCGCGTCGCGGACCGCCTCATCCGGGACCTGACGACGAACCACGGCATGCACGTCGAGGACATCGTCGTGGACACCCTGACCTTCCCGATCACCACCGGGCAGGAGGAGGTCCGCCGCGACGCCCTGGAGACGATCGAGGCGATCCGCGAGCTCAAGCGCCGCTACCCGGACGTCCAGACCACGCTCGGCGTCTCCAACGTCTCGTTCGGCCTCAACGCCGCCGCCCGCCAGGTGCTGAACTCGGTGTTCCTGCACGAGTGCGTGAACGCCGGTCTCGACACCGCGATCGTGTCCGCGGCGAAGATCCTGCCGATGTCCAAGATCCCGGACGAGCAGCGCTCGGTGGCGCTCGACCTGGTCTACGACCGCAGGCGTGACGGCTACGACCCGCTCAACCGGTTCATGGAGCTGTTCGAGGGCATGACCGCGTCGTCGGCCCGCGCCGGGCGGGCCGAGGAGCTCGCCGGGCTGCCGCTGTTCGAGCGGCTCGAACGGCGGATCGTCGACGGCGAGCGCAACGGCCTCGAGGCGGACCTGGACGAGGCCATGGAGTCCCGCCCGCCGCTGGAGATCATCAACGACACGTTGCTCGCCGGGATGAAGACCGTGGGCGAGCTGTTCGGGTCCGGGCAGATGCAGCTGCCTTTCGTGCTGGCCTCGGCCGAGGTCATGAAGGCGGCGGTCGCGCACCTCGAACCGCACATGGAGAAGGCCGACGACGACCACGGCAAGGGCACGATCGTGCTGGCCACGGTCAAGGGCGACGTCCACGACATCGGCAAGAACCTCGTGGACATCATCCTGAGCAACAACGGCTACACGGTCGTCAACCTGGGCATCAAGCAGCCGATCGCGACCATCCTGAGCGCCGCGGAGGAGCACCGGGCGGACGCCGTCGGCATGTCCGGGCTGCTGGTGAAGTCCACGGTGATCATGAAGGAGAACCTCCAGGAGATGAACTCCCGGGGGATCGCGAACAGGTTCCCGGTGTTGCTCGGCGGTGCGGCGCTGACCCGCTCCTACGTGGAGAACGACCTCGCTGAGGTCTACGAGGGCCGCGTCTCCTACGCCCGCGACGCCTTCGAGGGCCTCCGGGTCATGGACGCCACGATGGCCCGCGCCCGCGGCCTCGCCCCGGAGACCGACCCGGAGGAGGAGGCCAAGGCGGCCGAGCGGAAGGCCCGGCACGAGAAGTCCAAGCGGATCGCGGCGAAGCGGAAGGCCGCGGAGGCCGAGGCCGCCGGGCCGCTGCCGGAGCGCTCGGACGTCGCGCTGGACAACCCGGTGCCGACGCCCCCGTTCTGGGGGACGCGGGTGGTCAAGGGCATCTCGCTGAGCGAGTACTCCGGCATGGTCGACGAGCGGGCGCTGTTCCTGGGCCAGTGGGGCCTGCGCGGCAGCAAGGGCGGCGGGCCGTCGTACGAGGAGCTCGTCGAGACCGAGGGCCGGCCGCGGCTGCGCTACTGGCTCGAGCGGCTGACGGCGGAGGGCGTGCTCGCGCACGCGTCGCTCGTCTACGGGTACTTCCCGGCCGTCGCGGAGAAGGACTCGCTGCTGGTGCTGACCGAACCCCGTCCGGACGCACCCGAGCGCTTCCGGTTCACGTTCCCCCGACAGCGCCGGGACCGGAACCTGTGTCTGGCGGACTTCTGGCGCCCGCGCGACGTCGCCACGGCCAACGGCGAGATCGACGTCGTCCCGTTCCACCTGGTGACGATGGGACAGCCGATCGCGGACTACGCCAACGAGCTGTTCGCGAAGGACGCCTACCGGGACTACCTGGAGGTCCACGGCCTGGGCGTGCAGCTCACCGAGGCGCTCGCGGAGTACTGGCACCGGCGGATCCGCGAGGAGCTGACCTTCGGCTCCGGCGGGAACCTGGCCCAGGACGACCCGGAGAACATCGAGGACTTCTTCAAGCTCGGCTACCGGGGCGCCCGCTACTCCCTCGGCTACGGCGCCTGCCCGAACCTCGAGGACCGCACCAAGATCATCGAGCTGCTGGAGCCGGGCCGGATCGGCGTCGAGCTCTCCGAGGAGCTGCAGCTGCATCCGGAGCAGAGCACGGACGCCCTGGTCGCCCACCACCCGGAGGCTAAGTACTTCAATGCCGGCTGAGGCCCGACCCGACCCCGGCCCCGGCCCCGCGCACGAACGGCACCCTCGTTCCGCAGGTGTGCACGAGAGTTCCGTTCGTGCGGTCCCCGGACTGCCCGCCGCCGTGCTCTTCGACATGGACGGCACCCTGATCGACTCCGAGAAGGCGTGGGACGAGTCGCTGGTCGGGCTCCTGCGCTGGCTCGTCGGCTCGGACACGGCGGACCTGGCGCCCGAGGCCCGGGCCGCGACCCTCGGCGGCAGCCTCGCGACGAGCCTCGCGATCGTGTTCCGGGAGGCGGGCGTCGAGCCCGAACCGGAGCTGCTGGAACAGGGCCGCCGCCGGCTCGTCGACCGGACCGGGGAGCTGCTGACGCAGGGCGTCGCGTGGCGTCCGGGTGCGCAGAGCGCTCTGCGCACCGTGCGCGCGGCCGGGATCCCGGCCGCGCTCGTCACCAACACCGGCCGGTACCTGACCGAGATGGCGCTGCAGCAGATCGGCCGGGGCAACTTCGCCGTCACCGTCTGCGGGGACGAGGTGCCGCGCGGCAAGCCCGCGCCGGACCCGTACCTGCGGGCCGCCGAGCTGCTCGGCGTGCCGGCGGGGGAGTGCGTCGCGGTGGAGGACTCGCCGACGGGCGTCGCCGCGGCGGAGGCGGCGGGCGCGACCGTGCTCGTCGTGCCCTGCGAGGTCGCCGTCCCGGCCGGCCCGCGCCGGGTGCTGCGGGAGAGCCTCGTCGGCCTGACGCCGGATGATCTCGCCGCGGTGATGCACCGGGTGCGCGCCGGGGTCTGACCCGCGCCGAGATCCGCAGGTCGTGCGGGTACCGTCGAACGTGCGGGGGGCGCGCCGAGCGGGCCCTCCGGACGGGTGATCGCCTCCGGGGCCGGGCCGTCCGGCGCATCCGACGGTCCACCAGCCTCACGGCGGCGGTCTCGGTTCGCGGTCACCACGGACGCACCCGGACACTGGATGCGCGAAAGGAGAGACACCGACGTGAAGACATTCGACGAGCTCTTCGCCGAGCTCAGCGAGAAGGCGGCCAGCCGCCCCGAGGGCTCCGGGACGGTGGCGGCGCTCGACGCCGGTGTGCACGCCCAGGGCAAGAAGATCCTCGAGGAGGCCGGCGAGGTGTGGATCGCCGCCGAGCACGAGGCGGACGACGCGCTGGCCGAGGAGATCTCCCAACTGCTCTACCGGGTCCAGGTCGTGATGATCGGCCGCGGACTCGGCCTGGAAGACGTCTACAAGTTCTTGTGAGTACCCCCGCCGCGGGCTCTGAGACCGCGGCGCCGAACCACCACCGCACCTTCCCGAGGAGAGCAATGCTCCGCGTCGCCCTGCCGAACAAGGGGACTCTCGCCGAGCCCGCCGCCACCATGATGCGGGAGGCGGGCTACCGGCAGCGGGTGGACTCGCGCGACCTGTCGATGGTCGACGAGGAGAACGGCATCGAGTTCTTCTACCTGCGGCCCAAGGACATCGCCACCTACGTCGGCTCCGGCGACCTGAACCTGGGCATCACCGGGCACGACCTCATGGAGGAGTCCGGCAGCCAGGTCCAGAAGGTGCTCAAGCTGGGCTTCGGCGCGTCGAAGTTCCGGTTCGCGGTGCCCGAGTCGATGGACTGGAAGCTCGAGGACCTCGACGGCAAGACCATCGCGACGTCCTACCCGCGGCTGGTGCGCTCGCACCTGAGCGGTAAGCGGATCGGCGCGAAGATCATCAAGCTGGACGGCGCGGTGGAGATCTCCGTGCAGCTCGGCCTCGCGGACGCGATCGCGGACGTCGTCTCCTCCGGCCGCACCCTGCGCCAGCACGGGCTCAAGGTCATCGGGGACGCGATCGCCGAGTCCGAGGCCATGCTCATCGAGCGCGAGCCCCGGCACGACCGGATCGAGCCGGACGACATCACCGCGCAGAAGAAGATCTTCACCGAGCGGATCCGCGGTGTCGTCTACGCCCGGCAGTACCTGATGCTGGACTACGACTGCCGCAAGTCGGACCTGGACGTCCTCAGCGCCGTCGCCCCGGGCCTGCAGGGGCCGACCGTCTCGCCGCTCGCCCGGGAGGGCTGGGTCGCGGTGCGGTCGATGGTACTCAAGAAGGACTCGAACAATGTCATGGACAAGCTGGCCGCCAGCGGCGCCCGCGCGATCCTGACCTCGGAGATCCGATCCTGCCGGGCCGTGGACGGGGACCGCGAGGAGGACTGAACCCGGTCCTCAGCGGGGTCGGACGGTCAGCTCCTGGGTGATCCGTCCGACCTGCCCGTCGAGGTCGAAGAGGGTGGCCGAGACCGTGCCGGTGCCGGTCGGCCCGATCACCGTGGCGGCGTCGATCCCGGCCCACTCGCCCCGCGGCGGACGGTGCAGGTGGACCGTCAGCTCGGTGTTCACGAACAGCCATTCCCGCAGGTCCAGCGGGGCCGCAACGCCGTTGGCGGAGTCCGCGGCCGCCACCAGCCGCTGCAGGGGCGTCGGCTCCTCGCCCTCGACGACGGGGACCCGCAGCCGGGCCCATGCCGTACCCGGACCCGTGTCGCCCATCGAGCCCTTGCGCAGCCAGCGCCATTCGAGGGCGTCGAGGTAGCCCGGTAGCCAACCCTCCGGGCGTCCCGTCGAGAGGACTGCGCCCTCCGGCCCCGGCAGCGGAGCCGCCTCGCCCACGGCCGCCTCGGTGGTGTCCGTGATCGCGAGCCGCCACGCCCGGGCCCGCAGCACCGTGCGGCCGCCCGCCTCCATCTCCGCGGCGAGCATCTCGATCGTCCGCCCGGGCCGCTCCACCGAGGCCCGGACCGTGACCTCGCCGGCCGGGACGGGTCCGAGGACCTCGATGGTCATCCGGGCGAGCTGCAACGGCGGCGCGTCCGGCCGGCTCGGGGCGCAGCGCTCGAAGGCGCGCATCATCAGCGCGGAGGGCGGCCCCATGTGCTGGGCGTCGGAGAACCAGGGCCCGGTGGTGGAGAAGGTGGCGTGGAAGCGCTCGCCCTTCTCCGGGTCGCTCGTGTCCAGCGGGAGGTAGAAGGGCTCGTGCAGATCGCTCACCGCCCGATCATCCCTCAGCGGTCCGTGCGTCCTCCGCGGAGTCCGTCCCGGGCCAGCCGGGATAGGGCGGCGGGGTGCCGTCCCAGGCGGGGCAGAGCGCCTTGTGGTCGCACCAGGCGCAGGCCGGGCCGGGACTCGGCCGGAAGTCCCCGGTGCGCCCGGCCTCCAGCACCGCCGCCCAGATCGCGTCCAGGGTGCGCTCGAAGCGGCGGAGCTCGTCCTCCTCGGGCCGGTAGGTGAGGCACTGGCCGTCCGCCAGGTAGAGCAGGAGCAGCTGCGCGGGCACCTCGCCGCGCAGGTGGAGCAGGGCGAGCGCGTAGAACTTCATCTGGAACAGCGCCCGGGCCTCCGCGACCGGCCGCGGCGCCGCGCCGGTCTTGTAGTCCACGACCCGGATCTGCCCGGTGCGGGCGACGTCGAGCCGGTCCACGATGCCGCGCAGCAGCAGCCCGGACCCCAGCTCGGTCTCCACCCTCAGCTCGCGGGCCTCGGGTTCGAGCCGGCGCGGGTCCTCCAGCGCGAAGTAGGTGTCGATCAACGGGCCGGTGGAGGCGAGCCACTCCGCGAGCTCGGGATCGCCCGGATCGGTGAACAGGGCCGTGAGCAGCTCGGGCGCCTGCGCGACGAGCTCCGCCCAGACCGGCCCCACCAGCGCCGCGGCGGCCTCGGGGACGCGCTCCGCCGCGGGGAGCTCGAACAGGCGCTCCAGGACGGCGTGCACGAGGGTCCCGCGGAGCTGCGGGCGGCTGGGGGTCTCGGGGATCCGGTCGATCGCGCGGAACCGGTAGAGCAGCGGGCACTGCTTGAAGTCCGCCGCGCGGGAGGGGGAGAGGGCGGGCCGGCGCCGGAGAGGCTCGCCGCCCGCGGGTGCGGCGGGCCCGGGCGCCTCGGGCCCGCGCACGTCCACCCCGGTTTCGGTCACGGTCAGGAGGGTAGGCGAGCCCACCGACAGTTCCGGCGGACCACCGCCGTGGCCCCGGGAGGGACCGGAGGACGGGAGCCCGCGGCGTCCCGGATAGCGTTGCGCCTCGTGCCCGAGCCCGAGAGCCCCACCGAACGCGACGTCGCCGCCGACGCCCTGCCCGCCGTCCCGGACGGGGAGAGCCCGGCCGAGGAGGCCGCAGACCCCGTGCGGAACGGGCAGCCCGCCGGCGGGTCGCGGCCCGCCGGGCACCGCGGCGGACCGTTCCGGGAAGGGGACCGGGTCCAGCTCACCGATCCCAAGGGCCGCAAGTACACCCTCACCCTCGAGGCCGGCGGGCAGTACCACACGCACCGCGGCGGCCTGCCCCACGACGACCTGATCGGGAAGCCGGAGGGCAGCGTCGTGCTGTCCGCCGCGAACACCCCGTACCTGGCGCTGCGCCCGCTGCTCGCGGACTACGTGCTCGCCATGCCCCGTGGCGCGGCCGTCATCTACCCGAAGGACGCCGCCCAGATCCTGATGTGGGGGGACGTCTTCCCCGGGGCCCGGGTACTGGAGGCCGGGGCGGGATCGGGGGCGCTGACCTGTTCGCTCGTGCAGGCCGTCGGCCCGTCCGGTTCGGTCGTGTCGTACGAGATCCGCGAGGACCACGCCGAACACGCCGAACGCAACGTGAGGAAATTCTTCGGTGAGGTGCCACCCAACTGGAGCTTGCGGGTGGGCGACCTGAATACTCACGACGGGGCCGCGGAGCAGTTCGACCGCGTCGTGCTCGACATGTTGGCGCCCTGGGACGTGCTGCAGACCGTCCACGAGTCGCTCGTCCCCGGCGGGGTCCTGGTCGGCTACGTGGCCACGACCACGCAGCTCTCCAAGCTCACCGAGGCGCTGCGCGAGATGCAGTGCTGGACCGAGCCGCAGGCATGGGAATCGCTGGTCAGGCCGTGGCACGTCGTCGGGCTGGCGGTCCGCCCGGAGCATCGCATGATCGGTCACACCGCGTTCCTGGTGACCACCCGGCGGCTCGCCGACGGCGTCACCCCGCCGCGTCCGCAGCGCAGGCCGACCGGTCGCTGAGGACATCGGACGCGGTGGTGTGGAACGGCCGGTGACGGGAACCAGACAGGCACGTGCCGTCAAGGTGCCGTCCGCGTGAGTGAGGGATCACCGAATCGCCTCACCACCGAGGGCGCCGATGCCAGGTACCGTAAGGAATCGGAACACGGAGGGAGGATGCCGTGAACCCCTACGACGACGGTCCCGGCAGTCGTGAGCCAGGTGAAGTCGGGGACCTGACCCCCGCCGAAGCGGCTGCGCAGATCCGCTTCCTCGAAGAGGAAGTCGCACTGCTCCGGCGCAAGCTGACCGAGTCCCCCGGCACGCGCGCCTTCTCGAACAGCGCCTCGCCGAGTCCGCGAGCAGACTCTCGCAGCTCAGCGCGCGCAACGAGAAGCTGACGGAGACTCTCAAGGAGGCACGGAGCCAACTCGTCGCGTTGCGCGAGGAGGTGGATCGCCTCGCCCAGCCGCCGAGCGGGTACGGCGTCTACCTCACCGCGTACGACGACGGCACGGTCGACGTGTTCACGTCCGGCCGGAAGATGCGGGTGGCGGTCTCGCCCGCGGTCGAGACGCCCGAGCTGCGCAGCGGCCAGACCGTCCGCCTGAACGAGGCGCTCACGGTCGTCGAGGCGTGCGACTGGGAGAGGACCGGCGAGGTCTGTGCCCTGCGCGAGGTCCTCTCCGAGCCCACCGCCGACACGGCCGGCCGCGCACTCGTCGTCGGGCACGCGGACGAGGAGCGCGTGGTCTGGCTGGCCGCGCCGCTGTTCGCCGACACCGAGTTCGCCGAGGCGGTGCCGCTCAAGCCGGGCGACTCGCTGATGGTGGACACGAAGGCCGGTTACGCCTACGAGCGGGTGCCGAAGGCCGAGGTCGAGGACCTCGTGCTGGAGGAGGTCCCGGACGTCGCCTACGAGGACATCGGCGGCCTGTTCCGGCAGATCGAGCAGATCCGGGACGCGGTCGAGCTGCCCTTCCTGCACGCCGAGCTGTTCCAGGAGTACGAGCTGCGCCCGCCCAAGGGCGTCCTGCTCTACGGCCCGCCCGGTTGCGGGAAGACGCTCATCGCCAAGGCGGTCGCGAACTCGCTGGCCAAGAAGATCGCGGCCCAGCGGGGGGACGACCCGAGCGAGGGCCGGGCGTTCTTCCTCAACATCAAGGGCCCGGAGCTGCTCAACAAGTTCGTCGGCGAGACCGAGCGGCACATCCGCCTGATCTTCCAGCGGGCCCGGGAGAAGGCGTCGGCCGGCACGCCGGTCATCGTCTTCTTCGACGAGATGGACTCGATCTTCCGGACCCGTGGCTCGGGTGTCTCCTCCGACGTCGAGACGACGATCGTGCCGCAGCTCCTGGCGGAGATCGACGGCGTCGAGGGCCTGGAGAACGTCATCGTCATCGGCGCCTCCAACCGCGAGGACATGATCGACCCTGCGATCCTGCGGCCCGGCCGGCTGGATGTGAAGATCAAGATCGAGCGGCCGGACGCCGAGGCGGCGCAGGACATCTTCTCGAAGTACCTCACCGAGACGCTGCCCGTGCACGAGGACGACATGGCGGAGTTCGGCGGCAACCGCAAGGCCTGCATGGACGCGATGATCCAGCGGGTCGTCGAGCGGATGTACGACGAGTCCGAGGAGAACAGGTTCCTCGAGGTCACCTACGCCAACGGTGACAAGGAGACCCTGTACTTCAAGGACTTCAACTCCGGCGCGATGATCCAGAACATCGTCGACCGGGGAAGAAGTCCGCGATCAAGTCGGTCCTGGAGACGGGGCAGGGCGGCCTGCGGGTCCAGCACCTGCTCACCGCCATCATCGACGAGTTCGCCGAGAACGAGGACCTGCCCAACACGACCAACCCGGACGACTGGGCACGGATCTCGGGCAAGAAGGGGGAGCGGATCGTCTACATCCGCACCCTGGTCACCGGCAAGAACGACGCCACCGGCCGCGCGATCGACACCGCGTCGAACACCGGCCAGTACCTGTAGCACCCGCACCACCCCGGAAGGCCCCGCCGACACCGTCGGCGGGGCCTCCCGTCCTTCCGGAGCCCTTGCGAGAGTGGCCGGGACGGCCCTCCGGTGCCCCGAGACGTCGCGGTCGCCGATCTTCGCCGTGTCGTCGCACCTACGCCGGGCGCAGCAGGTTCACGATCGCGAGGAGGCCGACCACGACGATGACCGCCCGCAGCACCGGTTGCGGGAGTCTGCGCCCGATCCTGGAGCCGATCAGGCCGCCGACGGTCGACCCCACCGCGATCAGCACCACCACCCGCCAGTCCACCTGGCCCGGCGCCACCACCAGGAACGTCACGGCGGCGACGGTGTTCACCGCCGTGACGAGTCCGTTCTTGAGCGCGTTGAGCCGCTGCAGCGACTCGGTCATCAGTGTGCCCAGCGCGCCGACGAGCAGGATGCCCTGCGCGCCACCGAAGTAGCCGCCGTAGACGCCGATCAGCGCGGTCGCGACCATCGCGCCGGGACCGATGTCGGCGCGGGCCTCGCGTCCGTCCCGCCGCCGGGCCAGCCTTCGCTGGATCCACGGCTGCAGCGCGACCAGAACGACCGCCACCCCGATCAGCACCGGCACCACCGACCGGAACGCCGACGCGGGCAGTACAAGCAGCAGCACCGCGCCGACGACGCCACCGAGCACCGACATCGACCCGAGCACCAGCAGCCGTCGCCGCTGGTCGGCGAGCTCCCGGCGGTAGCCCCACACGCTGGCGACCCCGCCGGGCACCAGCCCGATGTTGTTCGAGACGTTCGCCGTCACCGGCGGGATCCCGAACGCCAGCAGCGTCGGGAACGTGATGAGCGACCCGGAACCGACCGCGGCGTTGATCGTGCCCGCCGCGGTACCGGCCACCAGGATCAGCGCAGCTTCGAGCAGATCCATCCCTGCACCCTCCCCCGCGGAGGGGGTGATCGGGCTATGGGATGCGCCACGCGAGCAACCGTTCCGACGGGCCCGGGCATCGTCGTCCGCACGCGAGCGTCCGTTCGGACGCGTTTCGGCCTGTCAGTGGCATCGTCGCCGGCGTGTCCGATTCGTTCACGACGGACCCGTGGACCCTGGCTACGGTCGCCGCCATGGGAATCCGCGCATCGTTCACCGTGATCGAGATCGTCACCGCCGACCTGGCGGAGGCCCTCGCCTTCTACCGGGCCCTGGGCCTCGACATCCCCGAGGGCGCCGACGGCGAGCCGCACGTCGAGGTGCCCCTGCCCGGCGGCGGGAAGCTCGCCTTCGACACCGAGGCGACCCTCCGCAGCTTCATGCCGGACTGGACCCCGCCCACCGGGACCGGGCGGCTGGCCCTGGTGTTCGGCTTCGACTCGCCCGCCGAGGTCGACGCCGCGTACGCCGCGATCGTCGGGGCGGGGCACCACAGCGAACTGGAGCCCTTCGACACGCCCTGGGGCCAGCGCTACGCGACGGTGCTGGATCCGGACGCAACCGGCGTCGACCTGTTCGCGCCGCTGGCCTGAGGGCCGGCGAGCGGGACCGGAGCGAGGCGCGAGGGGCTGAGCCCCGCGAAGGACCGGACCTCGCGGCTGAGGTGCGGCTGGTCCGCGTACCCGGCCCGGGCCGCCACCTCCGCCGGTGGGAGGCCCGCGCGGAGCAGGGCCACGGCCCGTCGGAACCTCAGGACCCGGCGGAGCACAGCCGGCCCGTACCCGAAGACGGCCCCGCTGTGCCGGTTCAGCGACCGGGTGGTGACCCCGAGGGCGTCCGCCGCCTCCGACACCGGCACCCCCGCGGCGAGCCGCCGGGTGACCTGGTGGACCGCGGCAGGGGTCCACGGCGCGGTCTCCGCGGCCCGGTCCCCGGCGGCCAGTCCGGCGGCGAGCCACCGGAGGGTCGGAAGAGGATCGGCGCCGCCGCCCAGCCGCGCGGCCGCCTCGCGCCCCGGGCCGGGACGAAGATCCGCCAGCGGGACCCGGTCGCCGCGCAGCTCCGCGGCCGGCACGCCCAGCAGCCCGGGCAGCGTGCCGGGCCGGAAACGCAGGCCGCTCGCGGATCCCGCGTCGCTGGTGAACGCCTGGACGTCCGGCCCCGCGACCAGCAGTTCCGCCCCCGTCCACACGAGGTCCATGCAGCCGTCGGGCAGGACCTGCCGCGGGTGTCCGGCGGGGGCCGACGTCGTCCAGCCGCACTCCACCAGCTCGCCCAGCGACGGCGGGGGAGGGCACTCGCGGTACACGCCGGCGACGGTAGCGGCCGACCCCGACGGTTCCGGCGAACACGACGGAGCCCGGACACGACGGAGCCCCGTCCACGCGAGGTGGGCGGGGCTCCGGGGTCCGGTCCGCGGGGGAGGTCGGCTCCGCGGACCGTGCAGGATCAGGCCGCGCGCAGGACGCCCTGGATCTCGAGGGTGATCGCGATCTTCTCGGAGACGACCATGCCGCCGCCGTCGAGCGGCATGGCGATGTCGACGCCGAAGTCGTTGCGGTTGATCGTGGTGGTGGCGGTGAAGCCGCAGCGGGTGCCGCCCCACGCGTCCGGCCCGAAGCCGCCGAGCTCCAGGTTCAGGGAGACGGGCTTGGTCACACCCTTGATCGTGAGGTCGCCGTGGAGCTTGTAGTCGGCGCCGTCGGCCTCGATGCCGGTGGAGACGAAGGTCCACTCCGGGTGGGTCTCGACCTCGAAGAAGTCCGCGGACTTGATGTGGCCGTCGCGCTGCTCGCTGTTGGTGTCGATCGAGGTGGCGTCGATCTTCGCGGTGACCGAGGAGCTCTCGAAGGTCTCACCGGTGACGATCTCGCCGGAGAAGTTCGCGAAGCGGCCCCTCACCTTGCTGACCATCATGTGTCGGACGGAGAAGGAGATGTCCGAGTGGGACAGGTCGATGTCCCACGTGCCCACGACGTAGCCGGGGATCTGGGTGGTGGTCATGCGGGTGCCTCCAGAAGATAGTTGAACTCTCAGGTGTTCGTTGACCAAGTTAGCTATAGTGGGTTGAGCGCTCAACCATAATGGAGGTGACATGGAGCACACCCGCTGGCTCGACGACGCCGAGCAGCGCACCTGGCGTGGCTTCCTCACCGCGAATCGTCTGCTGTTCGAGCGCGTCGAGCGCCAGCTGCAGAACGAGGCACGGATGCCGCACGCGTACTTCGAGATCCTCGTCCGGCTGTCCGAGGCTCCCGACCGCACCCTACGCATGAGCCGGCTGGCCGAGACGTCCCTGTCCTCCCGCAGCCGCCTCTCGCACGCCGTCGCCCGCCTGGAGCAGGCCGGATGGGTGCGCCGCATCGCGTGCCCGACCGATCGGCGCGGCTCCTTCGCGGAGCTGACGGACGCCGGGATGGCGGCCCTGGAGGAGGCGGCGCCGGGCCACGTCGAGACCGTTCGGTCGTTGCTCTTCGACGCCCTGACCCCGGAGCAGCAGGCCTCGCTGCGGGAGATCAGCGAGGCCGTCGTGGCCCACCTGACGGGCTCGCCGGTGTGGCCCGCGGACGGCGACGAGGAGTGCGCGGAGGACACCCCCGCGGACGAGGCGGACTGCCCGGAACGATCCGGGTGACGCCGCGCCGGGTGAGGCTCGACACGCCCGGGGCGTACTCCCGGTCGTCTGCGGGCGCCGGGTCCTCACCAGGCGCAACACGTGCCGGCGCGGCGTCCTAGGCTGAGCCCATGCCTCATTTCGACGTCGTCGTTCTCGGAGCCGGTCCCGGTGGTTACGTGGCAGCGATCCGCGCTGCTCAGCTCGGCAAGAGCGTGGCCGTCGTCGAGGAGAAGTACTGGGGCGGGGTGTGCCTGAACGTGGGCTGCATCCCGTCGAAGGCGCTCCTGCGCAACGCCGAGCTCGCCCACCTGGTCACCAGGGAGGCGAAGACCTTCGGCATCTCGGGGGACGTCTCCTTCGACTTCGGGGCCGCGTTCGACCGCAGCCGAACGGTCGCGGACGGCCGGGTCAAGGGCGTCCACTTCCTGATGAAGAAGAACAAGATCACGGAGTTCGACGGGCGCGGTTCCTTCACCGACCCGAACACCCTCGAGGTCGCGCTCACCAAGGGCGGCTCGGAGACCGTGACGTTCGACAACGCGATCATCGCGACCGGCGCCACGACCAAGCTGCTGCCCGGCACGTCGCTCTCGGAGCGGGTCGTGACCTACGAGGAGCAGATCACCACGCGGGACCTGCCCGGCAGCATCATCATCGCGGGCGCCGGGGCGATCGGCGTCGAGTTCGCGTACGTGCTGTCGAACTACGGCGTGAAGGTCACGATCGTCGAGTTCCTGGACCGGCTGCTGCCGCTCGAGGACGCCGACGTGTCCAAGGAGCTCGGCAAGCGCTACAAGAAGCTGGGTGTCGAGGTCCTCACCTCCACCCGCGTCGAGAAGATCGACGACTCGGGCGAGCAGGTCACCGTCACGGTCACCGACGCCAAGGGCACCCGGGACCTCAAGGCGGACAAGGTCATGCAGGCCATCGGCTTCCAGCCGCGGGTCGAGGGCTACGGCCTGGACAAGACCGGGGTGGAGCTCACCGAGCGCGGCGCCATCGCGATCGACGACCGCATGCGCACGTCGGTCCCGCACATCTTCGCGATCGGCGACGTCACCGCGAAGCTGATGCTGGCGCACGTCGGCGAGGCCCAGGGCGTCGTGGCCGCGGAGACGATCGCGGACGCGGAGACCCAGGAGCTCGACTACGTGATGATGCCGCGGGCCACCTTCTGCCAGCCGCAGGTCGCGAGCTTCGGCTACACCGAGGCCCAGGCCAGGGAGCTCGCCGACGAGAAGGGCTGGAAGGTCAAGGTCGCCCAGTTCCCGTTCACCGCGAACGGCAAGGCGCAGGGCCTGGGCGAGCCCGGCGGGTTCGTCAAGCTGGTCGCGGACGAGACCTACGGCGAGCTGCTCGGCGGGCACCTCATCGGCCCGGAGGTCACCGAGCTGCTGCCGGAGCTGACCCTGGCGCAGAAGTGGGACCTCACGGCCACGGAGCTGGCCCGCAACGTGCACGCCCACCCGACGCTGAGCGAGGCGTTGCAGGAGGCGATCCACGGCCTCGCCGGGCACATGATCAACTTCTGAGGTCGGCCTCCGGCCCCTGACGCTGGAGTGGCTCAAGCAGCGCTGCGTGGTGCTTGAGCCACTCAAGCGGCGGTCCGGCGCTACGGCAGCTCCGCGAGGCGGCGCTCGGCCAGGATCCGGCTGTCCGGGGCGAAGGGGCGGCTCCGGTCCGCCAGGAGGGCGCGGAGCTCGTCGAGGGCCATCCAGCGTCCCTCCGCCACCTCGCTCTCCTGCAGCGTCACCGGGCCGTCCCAGAACGCCTCGTAGGCGAACAGGTGCGCCCGCAGCCCGGCCGGTCCGGAGCCCAGCCCGGTGCCCGGGCCGGACTCCCAGGCCGTGGAGAACAGCGGCGTCAACGCGACGCCCGTGACCCCGAGCTCCTCGGCGAGCTCGCGGCGCGCGGTCTGCGCGGGGGTCTCGCCCGGATCGACGACCCCGCCCGCCACGCAGTCCCACATCCCGGCCATGACGAGCTTGTCGTCCGAACGCCGGTGCACGAAGATCCGCTCGCCGTCGCCGCTGCGCAGCAGGACCCCCGCGCTCCCGTGCCACAGCGAGCGCGCGTAGACCACCCGCCGGGACTCCGCACCGATCTGCGCACCTGACGCGTCGTACAGGGCGATCCGCTCGTCTCCGGGCTCGTGCACCCCGCAATCCTCGCAACGTCGGCGTCGTCGGCGCGTGCCGGGCCGGGGCCGCGAGTTAGGCTCTGGCCATGTACTTCGATGGTGGGCACTCCCGCGCCGGCGAGACGTCGTGACCGCTCGCAGGATCATGGGCACCGAGGTCGAGTACGGCATCTCCGTGCCCGGCGACTCGACCGCCAACCCGGTCATCACGTCCACGCAGATCGTGCTGGCCTACGCGGCTGCGCAGGACATCCCCCGTTCCCGGCGGGCGCGCTGGGACTACGAGGTCGAGTCCCCGCTGCGCGACGCGCGCGGGTTCGACCTGTCCGCCCCCACCCTGGCCAGCCAGAGCGAGTCGGAACTGGACGACCTCGGCGCCGCCAACGTGATCCTCACCAACGGCGCCCGGCTCTACGTCGACCACGCGCACCCCGAGTTCTCCACCCCCGAGGTCCTCACGCCGCGCGACGTCGTGATCTGGGACAAGGCGGGGGAGCGGGTGATGGAGGAGGCCGCGATGCGCGCCGCCACCGTCCCCGGCGCGCCGCGCATCCAGCTCTACAAGAACAACGTCGACGGCAAGGGGGCGAGCTACGGCTCGCACGAGAACTACCTGATGGCCCGGCAGACGACGTTCCCGTCGATCGTCGGCGGCCTCACCCCGTTCTTCGTGTCCCGCCAGGTCGTGACCGGTGCCGGCCGGGTCGGCATCGGCCCGCAGGGCGACGAGGAGGGCTACCAGCTCTCCCAGCGCGCGGACTACATCGAGGTCGAGGTCGGCCTGGAGACCACCCTCAAGCGCGGGATCATCAACACCCGCGACGAGCCGCACGCGGACGCGGACAAGTACCGCCGGCTACACGTCATCATCGGCGACGCCAACATGAGCGAGTACTCGACGCTGCTCAAGGTCGGCACCGCTGCGCTGGTCCTGGACATGATCGAGGCCGGGGTCCGGTTCGACGAGCTGCGCCTGGCCGAGCCGGTCCGCGCGGTCCACCAGATCAGCCACGACCCGTCGCTGAAGCAGACCGTCGAGCTGGCGGACGGGCGCAAGCTGACGGGCGTCGAGCTGCAGTGGGCCTACCACGAGAAGGCCCTCAAGCACGTCGAGAACACCCAGGGCGCGGACGTGGACCCGGACACCGCCGAGGTCCTGCAGCTGTGGGGCGAGGTCCTCGACGACCTGTCCACGGACCCGATGAGGACCGCGGACCGCCTGGACTGGACGGCCAAGCTGCGCCTGCTCAACGGGTACCGGGAGCGGGACAACCTGGCCTGGAACTCGGGCCGGCTCGCGCTCGTCGACCTGCAGTACACCGACGTCCGACTGGCGAAGGGCCTGTACAACCGGCTCGTCACCCGCGGCTCGATGAAGCGGCTGATCAGCGAGGACCAGGTCGAGAACGCCATCCAGAACCCGCCGGAGGACACCCGCGCGTACTTCCGCGGCCGGTGCCTGGAACGGTACCCGTCCGAGGTCGCCGCGGCGTCCTGGGACTCGGTGATCTTCGACCTGGGCCGGGAGTCCCTGGTCCGCATCCCGACCCTGGAGCCGCTGCGCGGGACCCGCCGGCACGTGGGCGAGCTGATCGACGCCTCGCGCACGGCCGAGGAGCTCGTCACGGCCCTCACGAAGGGCTGACCGGCCCGGCGAGCACCGGGCCGGCCGGGATCCCCCGCCCGCGAGGTGGGGAAGATCGCGACGCGCCCGCCACAACCGTCGCGTTCGCGGGCGTGTCGGTCATCTGCTAGGTAGTGTTTGGTCACCGGACCCCATACCGGCGCGGCGCCGAGGTCACGACGCCGCGGTGGTGGGGCCTAGGCGCGAGGAGGAAGCGTCATGTCGCAGGAGCAGACGAAACGTCAGGGCGGTGGCGGCGGCGACGACGAGGACGGCGCGGACGCGTCGGCCGCAGGCCAGGAACGTCGGGAGAAGCTGGGCGAGGACGTGGACACGATCCTCGACGAGATCGACGACGTTCTCGAGGAGAACGCCGAGGACTTCGTCCGAGCCTACGTGCAGAAGGGCGGCGAGTAGCCGCACCTGCTCCGGACGGGCCGGGTTCCGCTGGTGCACAGCGGGGCCCGGCCCGTCCCGGATGCACCGCTGCTCCTTTCCGGAGCCCCCTCATCCGAGAGCCATGCACGACGAAAGGCACCCACCCGACCATGGAGTTCCGCCAGCAGGGCACCCCCGGCCTGTTCTCCGGACAGCCGCCCGTCGGCCACGAGAGTGCGTTCCGGGCGCTCGGTGAGACGTCCTTCACGAACTACCTGGCGGCCACCCAGCCGCACCTGCTCCCCGGCCGGCTGCCCGAGCATGCGACGCGCGCGCAGGCGTCCGGACCCGAGGCGCTGGGCGTCCCGCACGGCACCACCATCGTCGCGCTGAAGTTCGCCGAGGGTGTCGTCATCGCCGGTGACCGCCGGGCCACCGCCGGGAACGTCATCGCGCAGCGGGACATCGAGAAGATCTTCATCACGGACTCGCACTCGGCCGTGGGCATCGCGGGCTCGGCGGGCATCGCGATCGAGATGGTGCGGCTCTACAGCGTCGAGCTGGAGCACTACGAGAAGATCGAGGGCGTCGTCATGTCCCTCGACGGCAAGGCCAACCGGCTCGCGGGGATGGTGCGCGGGAACCTCGGCGCGGCCATGCAGGGATTCGTCGTCGTCCCGTTGTTCGCCGGGTACGACCTGGACCAGCCGGACCCGGCCAAGGCCGGCCGGATCATCACCTACGACGCCACCGGAGGCCGGTACGAGGAGCACCTCGGCTACCACTCCGTCGGCTCGGGCTCGGTCTTCGCGAAGTCCTCGCTGAAGAAGCTGCACAGCACCTCGGCGGACCTCGCGACGACGGTGCGGACCGCCCTCGAGGCGCTCTACGACGCCGCGGACGACGACACCGCCACCGGCGGCCCGGACACGATCCGCAAGATCTACCCCGTCGTCGTCAGCATCACCGGTCCCGAGGGCGCCGTGCGGCGGCCCGAGGACGAGATCGCCGCCGTCGTCGACCAGGTCGTCGCCGGGCGGACGGAGAAGCCGGGCGGCTGAGCCGCCCCGCTGACGAGGCCGGCCGCATGATCATGATCAGGAGCGCTCCCCGATGACGATGCCGTTCTACTCCTCCGTCGACCAGCTGCTGCGCGACCGCTCGGAGCTCGCCCGCAAGGGCATCTCCCGCGGCCGCAGCGTCGTGGTCATGACCTACGCCGACGGCGTGCTGTTCGTCGCCGAGAACCACTCGACGGCCCTGCACAAGGTCTCCGAGATCTACGACCGGATCGGCTTCGCCGCGGTCGGGCGCTACAACGAGTTCGAGGGGCTGCGCACCGCCGGCATCCGGCTCGCGGACTCGCGCGGCTACTCCTACGACCGCGTCGACGTGACCGGGCGCTGGCTCGCGAACACCTACGCCCAGTTCATGGGGACGGCATTCATCGAGCAGCAGAAGCCGTTCGAGGCCGAGATCTGCGTGGCCGAGGTCGGCGACACGGCCGAGGGGGACCAGCTCTACCGGATCACCTACGACGGTTCGATCACCGACGAGCCCGAGTTCGTGGTCATGGGCGGGACGACCGAACCGATCAGCACGAAGCTCAAGGACACCTACGCGACGGGTCTGGAGCTCGCCGCGGCGATCGGCGTCGCCGTCGAGGGGTTGCAGGCCGCACCCGCCCCCGGCAGCGGCAACGGGAGCGCCGGTGACACACGCACCCTCGGGGTGAGCGCGCTGGAGGTCGCGATCCTGGACCGCAGCCGTCCGGGCCGGACGTTCCGCCGGCTCACCGGCCCGGTGCTCCGCGAGCTGCTGCCCGCGGCGAACCGCGCTTCGGACGAGCCGACCCCGGGCGGCGAGGTCGCGGGCGGGGACGAGGCGCCGGCGGGCGGCGTCGGAGGCTGAGCCCGCTGGGTAGCGTTCAAGGCTGGGTCGGGGGGGTTCACAGGTGGACGCAGGGGCTCACGGGTAGCGGCGCAGCTCCACGCCGTTCCCGTCCGGGTCCCGCAGATAGATGCCGCTGCCCCGGCCCCGGGCCCCGAACAGGTCCTTCGGGCCCGGCACGCCGTGCTCGGCGGCCAGCGCGGCGAGCCCCGCGTCGTCGAGGTCCACGACGAACGCCGTGTGCTCCAGGTTCGTCCCGGTCCGCTCGCCCCGCAGCACGTCGATGATGGTGGTGGGGGAGACGCGCAGCGACGCGAACGGCACCTCGCCGCGCCGCCACTGTTCCAACCGCTCGGGTCGCAGGCCGAGCACGGTGCGGTACCAGTCGATCAACCGCTCGGGTTCGGGCGAGACGAGCACGATGTGGTCCAGGGCCTCGATGCGCACGCCCCGAGACTAGGTCCCCTCGGAGCGCACAAGGGCGGCCACGAGCCGATCAGACCTCGATCCGCTGGGACCCCGTGTACACGTTCCCGGTCCCGTCCCGGAGGAAGCCGACCAGCGTCATCCCGGCCTCGGCAGCCAGCTCGGCCGCCAGCGACGAGGGCGCGGACACCGCCGCGAGCACCGGCACCCCGGCCATCACGGCCTTCTGCACCAGCTCGAACGACGCCCTGCCGGACACCATCAGCACGGTCCCCGCGGCAGGGATCCCGCCGGCGAGCAACGCGTGCCCGAGCACCTTGTCCACGGCATTGTGTCGCCCGACGTCCTCGCGGGCGACGATCAGCCCGCCGTCCGCGCGGAACAGCCCCGCCGCGTGCAGGCCGCCGGTGGAGTCGAAGACCCGCTGGGCCTCGCGCAGCCGGTCCGGGAGCGTCCCGACGGTCGACCAGGGGACGCGGACCGGGTCCCCGGCCGGGGAGAAACGGGACTTGAGCTTCACGGCGTCGAGCGAGGCCTTGCCGCACACGCCGCAGGACGACGTCGTGTAGAAGTTGCGCTCCAGGGAGGTGTCCGGCGGTTCGACGCCGGGGGCGAGCGCCACGTCGAGGACGTTGTAGGTGTTGCGGCCCTCGGCGTCGACGGAGTCGCAGTAGCGGGCCGCGGCGAGATCCTCCGCGGAGCCGATGACGCCCTCGGTGAGCAGGAAGCCGTGGGCGAGCTCGACGTCGTGGCCCGGCGTCCGCATCGTGACGCTCAGCGGCTTCCCGTCGACCCGCAGCTCCAGGGGCTCCTCGACGGCCAGGCTGTCCGGCCGCCGTCGCTGCGTCCCGTCCGCGCCCAGGCGGAGCACCGGTCGTCTCGCCGTCAGCCGTCCCATGCCGTCAACCCTACGAGGTGAGCGCCCGTCCTACGGGCCCTAACCCTGGAACGGCCGGTCGCGGCCGGTCCACTTCGACTCGTCACGGCGGTAGACCGGGATCGGCTCCTTCGCGACCCGGAACGTGTAGCGGCCCGCCTCCTCCACGACCTCACCATCCGTCGCGAGCGAGCTCGGCACCTGCAGCTCGACGTCCAGCTCGGGGGTCTCCAGCTGGGTGTAGACCCGGCTGTGCCCGAGCGCGCCGAGGATCAGCGCGCCGACGACCCGGAGCCGGGAGAACCGGACGTCCGCGCGCAGCCACCGGACGTCGAGCAGGCCCGAGTCCAGCGTCGGGCGCCAAGCCGGGACGAAGCCGCGCGGGTGGTACGGGCCGTTGCCGACGAAGATGAACCAGACCTGCTGCCAGCGGCCCTCCACCTTGACGTCGACCTTCTCGGACTTGCGCAGCACCTGCACCAGTGCCACCGCGAACGCCGGCCACTTGCCCAGCCGCGGCTGCAGCTTCTCCCGCAGCCGGACGAGCTCGGGGTAGGAGCCGATCGAGGCGGTGTTGAGGAAGTACCGGGTCCGGATGACCTCCTCGCTCGCCGGCTCGGCGCCCCGCCCGGGGTGCGCCTCCACGAGCGCGAGGTCCACGGCGACGGCCTCGCCCGCCTGCGTGGCGTCGACGGCCTCCTGCAGGTCGTAGATGCCGACGTCCCGGGCGAAGTGGTTCAGCGTCCCCGCCGGGATGACGACCAACGGCAGGTGATGGCGCAGCGCGACCGCGGCGACGGCGGCCACCGTGCCGTCGCCACCCGCGACGCCCAGGGCCTTGACCCAGCTCCCGCGCTCGGCGATCGCCTCCTCGAGCTCCTCGACCAGGTCGATCCCCTCGCGCACACGCAGCAGGTGGGCGGCGGGTAGCGCCTCGGAGATGTCGTCGGTGATGTCGTACTCGGGCGGGCCGGAGTACGGGTTGGCGACGATCACGAGGCCCTCGCCCTGCGGGAGCGCGGGAACGGAGTCGACGGGCCGGGCGCGCGCCTCGTCGGTGACCCGGGCCGGCCACCAGCGGCGGGTGGCCAGCGCGACCCCGGAGCCGACGGCCGCGCCCGCCAGCACGTCCGAGGTCCAGTGCACACCGACGTGCACCCGCGAGTACGCGACGGCCGCGGCCAGCGGGACCACCGCGGGCGCCAGCCGGGGGCTCTCGATCGCGACGGCCGTGGCGAACGCCGCCGCGGACGCCGCGTGCCCGGACGGGAACGACGACGACGTCGGCGGGTCGGCGATCTTCTGGTAGGCGGGCAGCTCCGAGGCGGCCGGGCGGCGCCGGGGCAGCAGCGGCTTGAGGATCGCGTTGGCCGTGCCGCTGGCGCCGGCGATGGCGAGCACCCCGCGGAACGCGGCCTTGCGGGAGGCGCCGCGGCGCAGCGCCATGAGCGCGGCCAGGCCGAGCCAGAGCGTGCTGTGGTCCGCGGCCTTGGACAGGGTCTTCATGACGTCGTCGAGGGAGCTGGGCGGGCGCTGGGCCACCGCCCGGGAGATCGCCAGGTCGAGCGCGTTGACACCGACGGCACGCCGGGACACGACACGCCCGACAGCGTGGACCGGACGGGTGATCCGGGCGGGCGGGTTGACGCCGGCGACGCGCCGGATCCAGTCGGTCACAGGCCTGACAGTAGAGGCGTCCCTGCGCTTAGTCTGAACGGCATGCAGCGTCGGATCTTCGGGGTCGAGACCGAGTTCGGGGTCACGTGCACCTTCCACGGCCAGCGACGGCTGTCGCCGGACGAGGTCGCGCGCTACCTGTTCCGCCGCGTCGTGTCGTGGGGGCGGTCGTCGAACGTCTTCCTGCGCAACGGTGCCCGCCTCTACCTGGACGTCGGTTCCCACCCGGAGTACGCGACCGCCGAGTGCGACTCCCTGAACCAGCTCGTCGCCCACGACAAGGCGGGCGAACGCATCCTCGAGGACCTCCTGGTCGACGCCGAGCGCAGGCTCGTCGACGAGGGGATCGGCGGGGACATCTACCTGTTCAAGAACAACACCGACTCCGCGGGGAACTCCTACGGCTGTCACGAGAACTACCTCGTGGCGCGGCAGGGCGAGTTCTCCCGGATCGCGGACGTGTTGCTGCCGTTCCTGGTGACGCGCCAGCTCATCTGCGGCGCGGGCAAGGTCCTGCAGACCCCGCGCGGCGCCGTGTACTGCCTCAGCCAGCGCGCCGAGCACATCTGGGAGGGCGTCTCCAGCGCCACCACCCGCTCACGCCCGATCATCAACACCCGCGACGAGCCGCACGCGGACGCCGAGCGGTACCGGCGGCTGCACGTCATCGTCGGCGACTCGAACATGAGCGAGGTGACCACCCAGCTCAAGGTCGGGTCGGCGCACCTCGTGCTCGAGATGATCGAGGCGGGCGTCCAGTTCCGGGACTTCACCCTGGACAACCCGATCCGCGCGATCCGCGAGATCAGCCACGACCTCACCGGCCGGCGCACCGTGCGTCTGGCCGGGGGCCGCGAGGCCAGCGCGCTGGACATCCAGCGCGAGTACCACGCGCGGGCGGTCGAGCACCTGCAGGCGCGGGGCAGCGAGGACCGGACGATGGAGCGCGTCGTCGAGCTGTGGGGGCGCACGCTCGACGCCGTCGAGTCGCAGAACCTGTCGCTCATCGACCGCGAGATCGACTGGGCGATCAAGCACCGGCTCGTCGAGCGCTACCAGGCCAAGCACGACATGGACCTGGCCAGTGCCCGCGTCGCCCAGCTGGACCTCGCCTACCACGACATCCGCCGCGGCCGCGGCCTGTTCGACCTGTTGCAGCGCAAGGGCTTGGTCGAGCGGGTGACGGACGACGGCGAGATCGAGGTCGCGAAGGACACCCCGCCGCAGACCACCCGGGCCAAGCTGCGGGGGGACTTCATCGCCGCCGCGCAGGCCGCCGGGCGGGACTTCACGGTGGACTGGGTGCACCTCAAGCTGAACGACCAGGCGCAGCGCACCGTGCTGTGCAAGGACCCGTTCCGCGCGGTCGACGAGCGCGTGGACCGCCTGATCGCGTCCCTCTGAGCGGGGCTCGGCCCCCTTTTCGCACGAACGGCTCTTCCGCTCGTACCTACTGAGCGAAAGAGCCGGTCGTGCGTTCGGGTCCGGGAACGGCGAGCCGCCGCTACTCGATTCCGGGCATCATCTTCTTCCGCAGGTCGGCGAGCATGTCCTGCACCGGCGCGGCGGCGGGCCCCGCGTGGTCCGGGGCGGAGGCGATCCCCAGGGCCGTGAGCAGGGCGGACGCCGCCTCCGCCGGGTCTCCGGTCTCGCCGAGCACCGGGTGCAGACCCTGCTCGGCGAGGTGGTGGAAGACCAGGTTGACGACGCTCCACGGGTTGAAGGTCTCGACGCTGCTGTCGACCTCGCTCATGGCCCCTGCCTTCCGTTCGTTCGCGTTCCGGCCGTGTCCGGCGTCACAGCCGAGCCTTGATCCGGAGCGGGTGCGCGTCAAGGTGGGCGGGCGTCCCAGGATGAGACACCCGGCCCGCCCGCGGCTCCGGTTCGGTGATCGGGCGCGTTACCCCGGTCGGCCCCGCGCGCGCAGGTGTCGGCCGTACGATGCCCGCGTGTCGTCCGCTCGCGCAGAGAGACTGGTGAACCTGGTCCTCTGCCTGCTGTCGACCCGGCAGTTCCTGACGGCGGAGCGGATCCGCGCCACCGTCCCCGGGTACGCGGACGCGACGAGCGACGAGGCCTTCTTCCGGATGTTCGAGCGGGACAAGACCGAGCTGCGCGAGCTCGGCGTCCCGCTGGAGACCGGGCGGCGCTCGGCCTTCGACACGGTTGAGGGCTACCGGATCGCCCGCGGCGACTACGAGCTCGGCGACGTGGACCTCGACGCCGAGGAGGCCGCCGCCGTGGCGCTGGCCGGGAGCCTGTGGGACTCCCCGGAGCTCTCGGGTGCCGCCCACGGCGCCCTGGTCAAGCTGCGGGCCGCCGGCGTCGAGGTCGACGAGACCCGCGGTTCCGTACAGCCCCGGGTCCGGGCGGCCGAGCCCGCGTTCGCGCCCCTGCTGGCCGCGGTCCAGGCCGGTCGGGTGGTCCGGTTCGACCACCGCCGCGGCGGGCCGACCGGGGACGTCGTGCGCCGGACCGTCGAGCCGTGGGGGGTCGTCTCGTGGCGGGGTCGCTGGTACCTCGTCGGGTACGACCGGGACCGGGCGGACGTCCGGTCGTTCCGGCTGTCGCGAGTCATCCCCCCGGTCACGGCGCTGGGGGAGCCGGGTGCCGTCACGGTCCCGCCCGGCACGGACCTCATGGCCTACGTCCGCAGCACCTTCGAGTCCGGGCCCGTCACCGGGACCGCGCGGCTCTGGGTGGCCGAGGGGCAGGCGCACGGGCTGCGCCGGCTCGGCCGGGTCGTCGGGCCCCGGGAGCACGGCGGGCGTCCCGGCGACGAGCTGGAGATCGACCTGCGCAGCGAGCGCACGGTGGCGCGCTGGCTGGCCGGTCACGGCCCGGACGTCGTCGTGCTGCGGCCACCGGAGCTCGCGAAGCTGGTCCGGGACAACTGGATCGGCGTCCTCACCGCCCACACCGCGCCGCACGGGGCGCCGCCGTGACCGGGGGCGGCGTCACGGACCGGCTGCCACGGCTGCTCAACCTCGTGCCCTACCTGCTGGCCCGCCCGGGCATCCCGATCACCGAGGCCGCCGCGGACTTCGGCATCACCGAGCGCCAGCTGCGCCGGGACCTCGAACTGTTGTGGATGTGCGGGCTGCCCGGCTACGGGCCCGGTGACCTGGTCGACCTCTCCTTCGCCGGGGACACCGTCACCGTCACCGAGGACGCGGGCATGCGCCGGCCGCTGCGGCTCACCACGGCGGAGGCGACGGCGTTGCTGGTCGCCCTGCGCACGCTCGGCGAGGCTCCCGGCATCGTCGACACCGCCGCGGTCCGCCGCGCCACCGCCAAGATCGAGCGGGCGGTCGGGGACGCGGGGCTGACGACCGTCGCCGTCGACCTGACGCGGGAGGAGGAGGCCACCACGGCCGCCGTCCGCACCGCGCTCGAGCAGCGCCGTGCCCTGCGCATCCGCTACTACACCGCGGGCCGGGACGCGGTCTCGCAGCGCGTCATCGACCCGATGCGGCTGCTGCTCGTCGAGGGCCGCGGGTACCTCGAGGCGTGGTGCCGCCGTGCCGAGGGCGTCCGGCTGTTCCGGCTGGACCGGGTGGAGGACGTCGAGACGCTCGACGAGCCGGCCGCCCCGCCCCCGGACGCGGAACCCACCGACGTCTCGGCCGGGCTGTTCCGGCCCAGCGCGGAGCACCGGACCGCCGTGCTCGAGGTGGCCCCGGAGGCGCGGTGGATCGCCGAGTACTACCCGGTGGACGAGGTCGTCGAGCTGGACGGAGCCGGGAACGCTCCGGGGACGGCCCGGGTGCTGCTGCGCTACGCGGATCCGGGTTGGCTGGTCAGGCTCGTGCTGGGCCTCGGCGGTGGGGCCCGGGTGCTGGAACCGCCGGAGGTCGCGGCCGCGGTGGCCGAGCGGGCGCGCGCGGCGCTCGCCGGACTGGACGAGGCGCCATCGCCTCAGGTGGGGAGTACGACGTGAGCGGGTTCGTGGTGCCGATCCTCGTGGCGGCGGTCGGGCTGCTGGCGCTGCTGCTGCTCCTGGTGCTGCTGCTGGGGCATCTGCGGCGGCTCGCCCGCAGCCTGGTTCGCCTCCGCCGCTCGACGATGTCCGGAATCGCCCCGCTTGTGGCGTCCGCGGCCGCGATCAGGGCCCGCAGGGAGCCCTGACCTCGCCGTTCGAGCCGGGCATTCTGGCGCGGTGAACGCGGATGCGTACTATCGGCACCGTCTCTCGCTCCGTCGGAAGGATCAGGTCATGCCGAACCTCGGTGGCTGGGAGTTCGTCATCCTGGTGGTGGTGGTGCTGTTGCTCTTCGGCGCCAAGAAGCTCCCGGACATGGCGCGCTCGGTCGGTCAGTCCGCCCGCATCTTCAAGGGCGAGATGAAGGGCATGAAGGACGACCCGAAGAAGGACCAGGACGAGGGCGCCGTCCCGCCGCCGTCGGCCCTGCCGCCGTCGGACAAGGTGCCCCCGGCCCACATCGACGCCCCGACGGCCCAGCCGGGTCGTACCGATACCCCGCAGTAGGCGTTCGCGCACGTGGTCAAGCTCAAGCTGGGGCGCCGTCGGCCGAAGAGTCCCGACGGCACGATGACGCTGATCGAGCATCTCTACGAGCTGCGGAACCGGCTCGGGATAGCGCTGCTCGCCATCCTGGTCACGACGATCGTCGGCTACATCTGGTTCGAGGTCGGGTTCTTCGGCGGGCCCAGCCTCGGCGCGCTGCTGAAGGAGCCCTACTGCTCCCTGCCGGCGTCGGCGCGGGCCCAGTTCACCGCGGACGGTTCCTGCACGTTGCTCGGCACGGGCCCCTTCGACCAGTTCACGCTGCGGCTCAAGGTGGGCACCACCGCGGGCGTGGTGCTGGCCTGCCCGGTGTGGCTCTACCAGCTCTGGGCGTTCATCGTGCCCGGCCTGTACGCGAAGGAACGCCGCTTCGCGCTGATCTTCGTGTCCGTGGCCGCGGTGCTCTTCGTCGCCGGCGCGGTGCTCGCGTACTTCGTCGTCTCGCAGGGCCTGTCCTTCCTGCTGACGATCGGCAGCGAGGTCCAGACGACGGCGCTCTCCGGCGACAGCTACTTCGGCTTCGTCATCGCGCTGCTGCTGATCTTCGGGGTGAGCTTCGAGATCCCGCTGCTGGTGGTGATGCTCAACCAGGTCGGCATCCTCAGCTACGAGCGGCTGCGCAAGTCCCGCCGCGGGCTGATCTTCGGCCTGTTCGTGTTCGCCGCGATCGCCACGCCCGGCCAGGACCCCATCTCCATGACGGCCCTCGCCGCCGCGCTGACGATCCTCTTCGAAGTGGCCATCCAGATCTCCCGGGTGCACGACCGGCGCAAGGACAAGCGCCGCGTCGCCGAGGGCTGGGACGACTGGGACCCGGACGAGCCCTCCCCGATCGACACCACGCCCAGCGCCGTCGAGGCGCCCTCACCGGTCGTGACCACACCGGTGGAGCCGCCGGGCCCCAGGGACCCCGACCACTACCGGGGCGGCGGCCTCAACGACGTCACCTGACCCCGCTGACGCACGGGGCCGCGTGCCGACGCACGGCTCGGAGCATGTGCGCGGGCAGTGGACCTGTGCGTGAGCGGGCCCACCCCTGTTCGCGACGGCGAACAGTAGGTGAGGTGTGACAGCCTGGTGAGGTGGCCAGTAGCACACCGGCTCTGCCGGTCTCCCCCGCCGCGGCGTACGCCTCGGCCAAGGCCCGCACGGCCCGCCCCCGGCTGACCGAGTTCACCGGCACGCTCCCGTTCGAGCTCGACGGGTTCCAGCGCGCGGCGTGCGGTGCGCTGGAGGACGGGCACGGGGTCCTCCTCTGCGCCCCCACGGGCGCGGGCAAGACGGTCGTCGGCGAGTTCGCGGTGCACCTCGCGCTCGCCCAGGGCCTCAAGTGCTTCTACACGACGCCGATCAAGGCGCTGTCGAACCAGAAGTACGCGGACCTCGTGGCCCGGCACGGGCAGGCCGCGGTCGGCCTGCTCACCGGGGACACCAGCGTGAACCCGGACGCGCAGGTGGTCGTGATGACCACCGAGGTGCTGCGGAACATGATCTACGCGGGTTCCCGGTCCCTGGAGCACCTCGGCTACGTCGTCATGGACGAGGTGCACTACCTCGCGGACCGTTTCCGCGGCGCCGTGTGGGAGGAGGTCATCCTCCAGCTGCCCGAGCACGTCGCGCTGGTCAGCCTGTCCGCCACGGTCAGCAACGCCGAGGAGTTCGGGGACTGGCTGGTCACCGTGCGCGGGGACACCACGGTCGTCGTGGACGAGATCCGGCCGGTGCCGCTGTGGCAGCACATGATGGTCGGGAACCGGATGTTCGACCTGTTCGCGGAGAGCTCCTCCGGGGAGCTGACGGTCGACCCCGAACTGGCGCGGCAGACCCGCGAGCTCGAGCGGCGGGACTCCATCTCGGGCTGGGACCGGGGCCGCGGCCGCGGCGGCCGGGCGGGGCGGCCCGGTCCCGGGCAGCGCTCCGGGTACCGGCCGCCGTCCCGCGTCACGGTGATCGACCGGCTGGACCGCAACGGCCTGCTGCCGGCCATCACGTTCGTGTTCAGCCGCGCGGGCTGCGACGCCGCCGTCGGGCAGTGTGTGCGCGCGGGGCTGCGGCTGACCAGCGAGGACGAGGTCGACGAGATCCGCCGCATCGTCGAGAAGCACACCGGGGACCTGCCGCAGGCCGATCTCGCGGTGCTGGGCTACTGGGAGTGGCGCGACGCGCTGGAGCGGGGCATCGCCGCGCACCACGCCGGGATGCTGCCGGCGTTCAAGGAGACCGTCGAGGAGCTGTTCGTCGAGGGGCTCGTGCGGTGCGTGTTCGCCACCGAGACCCTCGCGCTGGGCATCAACATGCCCGCCCGCACGGTCGTGCTGGAGAAGCTCGTCAAGTACAACGGCGAGGCCCACGTCGAGCTGACGCCCGGGGAGTACACCCAGCTCACCGGCCGGGCCGGGCGGCGCGGGATCGACGTCGAGGGGCACGCCGTCGTCATCTGGGCGCCGGGGGTGGACCCCGAGCAGGTCGCCGGGCTGGCGTCGACGCGCACGTACCCGCTGCGCAGCTCGTTCCGCGCCGGCTACAACATGGCGGTCAACCTGGTCGGACGCCTCGGCGTCGACGCGGGGCGGGACCTGCTGGAGCAGTCCTTCGGCCAGTTCCAGGCGGACCGCTCGGTCGTCGGGATGGCCCGGCGGATCGAGCGCAACCAGGAGACGCTCGACGCCTACGCCGAGTCGATGCAGTGCCACCTCGGGGACTTCAACGAGTACGCGCGGCTGCGGCGCCAGGTCTCGGACCGCGAGAAGTCGCTGAGCCGGCAGGGCAGCGCGGACCGCCGGGACGCCGCCGCGGAGGCGCTGCGGACCCTGAAGCCGGGCGACGTCATCGCCGTGCCCGGCGGGAAGCGGGCGGGCCTCGCCGTCGTCCTGGACCCGGGGGTCGAGCCGGACGGGGACGTGCGACCGCTGGTGCTGTCCGAGGACCGCTGGGCCGGGCGGCTCTCCGCGGCGGACTTCCCCACGCCCGTCGAGGCGCTGGGCCGGATGCGCCTGCCCAAGCACGTGGACCACCGCTCGCCGCGGGTGCGCCGGGACCTGGCCTCGTCGCTGCGGGACACCGGCATCGAGCCGCCCGTGCCGCAGCGCCGGCGCGGCCGCAGCGCCGCCGCGGACGACCCCGAGCTCGCCACCCTGCGCCGGGCGCTGCGCTCACACCCGTGCCACGGCTGCGCGGACCGCGAGGCCCATGCCCGGTGGGGCGAGCGGTACGCCCGGCTCGAGCGGGAGACCGACCAGATCCGGCAGAAGGTCCGAGCCACCACGCACTCGCTGGCCCGCGGCTTCGACCGGATCCGCGCGCTGCTCACCGAGCGCGGCTACCTCGACGGCGACGACGTCACGGACAACGGGCGCAGGCTCGCCCGGCTCTGGGGCGAGTCGGACCTGCTCGCCGCCGAATGCCTGCGCCACGAGGTCTGGGAGGGGCTGGACCCGGCCGAGCTCGCCGCGGTGGTGTCCGCGCTGGTCTACGAGACCCGCCGGGACAACGCACCCGTGCCGCGGGTCCCCGCCGGTGCGGTGTCCGAGGCGCTGGAGAAGACCGTCCGGATCTGGAGCGACCTCGAGTCGGACGAGCGCCGCCACAAGATCGACCGCACCCGCGAGCCCGATCTCGGGTTCGCCTGGCCGATGCACCGCTGGGCCAGGGGGAGTCCCTCGGGCAGGTCCTCGCCGCGGCCGAGCGCAACGGGCAGGAACTCTCCGCCGGAGACTTCGTGCGCTGGACCCGGCAGGTGCTGGACCTGCTGGAGCAGATCGCCGGGGTCGCCGGGCGTGGGACACCGGTCGGGCGGACGGCGGCGCTCGCCGCGGGCGCGGTGCGTCGCGGGGTCGTGGCGGCCGGGGTCGCCTGATCGGTGGAAGGTCGGCGAGGACGCGCGGTGACCACCCGGGCACCGCGGGTGCCTGCCGCGCAGGCCGGCCGGCACGCTCGGCGGTGCGGTCGCCCCGCTCGGCGGGGGCGGTCCCCGAACCGCTGCCACGCGGCCCGGGCCTGTGCTTTGATCGCCGGACCGTCCGCGAGTGAGCACCACCGGTGCCCGCCGGACGGTGCACGTCGCACGGGCCGCGGACGGCCGGACACGGGAAGGTTCTCGATGAGCACGCCACAGGGACCGCACGGCACGCCCCGCCGCGGGGACGACGCCGACAGCCCGCAGGCTCCCGACGAGCCGGACTGGGGCACGCCCCCCGCCGGTGGCTGGGGAGGTGGCTGGTCGGCGGAGCCGCAGGCCGGGCAGGGCTGGGGTTCCGCCGGCCAGGACCAGGGCGAGCAGGCCGGGTACGGGTCGCCGCAGCACGGCGCGCAGTACAGCGGCGCGCAGTCCGGGCCGGGGCAGTACGGGCAGGCTCGCTACGACCGGCCGCGGTACGACCAGGCCTGGTACGACCACCCGCAGCAGCCCGGATACGGGTCGCACCCCGGCGAGCAGCAGTACGGCGGACAGCAGTACGGGGACCGCCGGCAGGGCGAACCGGACCAGGGCTGGTCCGGCCACCGGCCGGACGCCGAGCAGGGCTGGTCGCCGTCCGGTGGCAGGGAGCAGAACTGGTCGCCTTCGGGCACCGACCAGGGCTGGGAACCCACCACCGGCACCGATCAGGGCTGGGATCCCACCGGCACCGACCAGGGCGGTATCGCCTCGTCGACCGGGGGGTGGCACGAGGACCAGGCCCAGGACGCCGACCGCGGCCGGTACACGGACCGTGCCCCCGAGGGCGGGGGCGACCCGGCCCGGGAGCAGCAGTGGGCCCCGGAACAGGAGTGGGACGGCGCCGGCAGCCGCGAGGAGACCGAGCAGGGCCGGGGCGGCGACCGCCAGGGGTGGCCCGACGGCCCCGTCGACCAGGGGCGCCAGCCGGCGTGGTCGGGTGAGCAGGGATGGTCCCCGGAACACGGCACGCAGGGCCCGCCCGACGAGCAGGCCTGGGCCGGGCACCCGGGCAGACCCGGACAGCAGGGCCGCGAAGCCCCCATGCCGCCGGCCTGGGACCCGCGCGAGGCGCAGCGCGGGTCCCGCCGTTCGCCGGGTCGGCCGGGGCGTTCGCCGCTCCCGTTCGTCACCGGCGGTCTGGTGCTCGTGCTGCTCGTCGCGGCCGCCGTCGTCCTGTTCGTGACGCCGGGATACCTGACCACCCGCACCTTGGACCAGGGCGCGCTCAACCAGGGCGTCGCCCGGATCCTGCAGCAGGACTACAAGCTCGGCGCCACGGACGTGAGCTGCCCGAGCGGGGTCGAGGTCGCGCCCGGGAGCGCATTCACCTGCGACGCGAAAGTCGACGGCGAGGCCGTGAAAGTGCCCGTCACGATCCTGGACGAGGACGGGACGTACCAGGTACGGCGCGTCTGACCCCGGAACCCGCCGGGCCGCTCCCGCGTGCCGGGACGCCGTGCCCGCCACCGCCGGGTAGCGGCGCGCCGTCCTTGCCGAACTGTCTAGGACGCCGCCTTGTGCAGGGCCGTGACCAGCCGCTTCATCGACGACGTCAGCCCCCACCGCTCCGCAAGCGCCACGAGCGCGTCGGGGTCCGCGGGCGTCGCGGGCAGGGTGTCCGGCCGGTCCAGGTGCACGGGCGCGTCCTGCACCACCCGCACCACCGGCTCGACGACCTCCAAGTACGGCGCCGCGGCCGCGAGCTTGGACCGCACCGTGGACGCCAGCCGCGTGTCCCCGGCGTCGGTGATCGCGGCGCGCAGCTCCGCCCACGAGCCGAAGCGGCTCACCAGCGTCGCCGCCGTCTTCGCCCCGACGCCCGGGACGCCCGGCAGCCCGTCCGAGGGGTCCCCGCGGAGCATCGCCATCTCCGCGTAGGCCTCGCCGGCCCGGCCGACGGGCACCGCGTACTTCTCGGCGACCTCCGCCGGCCCCAGCAGCTCCGCCTTCGCCAGCCCGCGGCCGACGTAGAGCAGCCGCACCGGCGTCGGCTCCTCGCGGACGATCTGCATGAGGTCCCGGTCCCCGCTCACCGCGAGCACCGGGTCCACCGACTCGGTGTGCGCGAGCGTGCCGATCACGTCGTCCGCCTCGTGGCCTTCGGCCCCGCCGGTCGCGATCCCCGCCGCGGCGAGGACCTCCAGCAGGATCGGGACCTGCGGGCCGAGCGTGTCCGGGACCTCCTCGGGGATCCCGGCCGGATTGGTGTCCGCCGCCTGCTCGGCCACCACCCGGTGCGCCTTGTAGGAGGGCAGCGCCGCCACCCGGAACGCGGGGCGCCAGTCCAGGTCCAGGCAGGCGACGAGCCGCGACGGCCGCTGCTCGGTCACCAGCCGGGAGACCATGTCGCAGAACCCGCGGACCGCGTTCACCGGCGTCCCGTCCGGGGCCGTGATCGACTCCGGGACGCCGTAGTAGGCGCGGAAGTACATGCTGGCGGCGTCGAGCAGCATCACGGGACGGTCGTCGGTCACGGTGAGGGAATATGCCAGCCCCGATCCCGGCTCCACCCGACGGGCCGCCCGGAATATCCTCGTCGACATGACTGCTGCCGTCCCCACCGAGCTGCTCGCCGACCGCCTGCGCCGCGCCGGTGAGGTCGCCGCCGCCCAGGACTCGGACGTCGTGCTGATCACCCCGGGCACCGATCTCCGGTACCTGCTGGGCCACGAGGGCGAGTCCCACGAGCGGCTGACCTGCCTGGTGCTCCCCGCCGCAGGTCACCTGGCCCCGCCGGCGCTGGTGGTCCCGAAGCTGGAGGCGCCCGGGTTCGCCGGGGTGCCGCTCGAGGAGCTCGGCGTCGAGGTGTTGACGTGGACGGACGGGGAGGACCCCTACCTGCTGGTCAGCGACCTGGCGGGCGGTCCGTCCCGGATGGCCGTCGCGGACGGGATGCCCGCCCGGCACGTCCTGCGGCTGCGCGACGCGTTCCCGGAGGTCGGCCAGACGCTCGCGGACCCGATCCTGCGTGAGCTGCGGATGCGGAAGGACGCGGCCGAGGTGGCGCAGCTGCGCGAGGCCGGCGCGGCCATCGACCGGGTGCACGCACGGATGGCGGAGTTCCTCAAGCCCGGCCGGACCGAGGCGCAGGTCGGCGCGGACATCGCGGACGCGATCCTCGAGGAGGGGCACGCCGCCGCCGCGTTCGTGATCGTCGGGTCCGGGCCGAACGGGGCCAGCCCGCACCACGACGTGTCGGACCGGGTGATCGAGAGCGGCGACGTCGTCGTCATCGACATCGGCGGGCCGCTGCCCGGCGGTTACAACTCGGACTCCACCCGCACCTACGCGGTCGGCGCCGCGCCGTCCGCCGAGGTCCGGGACACCTACGCGGTGCTGCAGGAGGCCCAGGACCGTGCGGTGCGGTTCGTCCGCCCCGGCGTGACGGCCGAGCAGGTCGACGACGCGGCCCGGGCCCCGATCGCCGAGGCGGGCTTCGGCGCGCAGTTCGTGCACCGCACCGGGCACGGCATCGGGCTCGACGTGCACGAGGAGCCCTACATCGTCGGCGGCAACGCCCTGCCGCTCGAGCCCGGGATGGCCTTCAGCATCGAGCCGGGCATCTACCAGGAAGGACGCTGGGGCGCCCGCATCGAGGACATCGTCGTGGTCACCGAGGACGGCTGCGAGCAGCTCAACAAGCGCCCCCGGGACCTGGTCGTCCTCTAGGGCCCTGGGCCTCAGACCGCTGCCGACGTGATCGGCGGCGGCAGGCCCGAGTTCGCCCGCAGGCCGCCCTGCGGGGTGACCTCGCAGGCGCCCTGCCGCGCCCCGGCCTTCACGAACTCGCCGAGGCACCCGCCCAGCAGCGCGTGCGCCTCGGCGTTCGGGTGGAAGGACTCCTGGAAGAGGTGCTGGCCGAGGGCGTCGAGCCGGCCGTGGACCAGCGCCTGCGGGTCCACCGTGATCCGCCGCTGCCACTCGCCGGCGGCCGTGCCGCGGCTGCACGCCTCGTGCCCCTCCGTGGCGCGGGAGAGGTCCAGGAACCGCACGCCGGTCCGCTCGGCCACCCCGCGCAGCGCCTCGGCGAGCTGCGGGAACGCGACCGTACGGCCCCAGCCCGCGTCCGGCCGGCTGAGCGGGCAGCCCTCCACACCGTGCAGCGGCCCCATGGCCTCCGTGACCGGGGACGCGTAGGACGCCAGGACGAACGCGTAGCCGTCATCGGCGTACCCGGCGTCCCGCATGGCCTGCTGCACGTCCCGCACCGCCGCCTCGACATGCGGGGCCATCGCCGCGAGCCGTCCGGCCCACTGCGGCCCGACGGTGTCCCGGCACGGCGCGACGGTCGGGTCCACGAAGGTCCGGATGCACGCCACCGCGGTGCGGGTCAGCGCCGGCTCGTCGTTCGCGCCGACCTGCAGCGTGACGGCCACGACCCGGTGGGTCCGGGCGATCTCCCGCAGCCGCGCGGCCTGCGATCCCTCGCCGTTCCGCCCGGGCGCGCCGAACCCGACGTCCGCCGAGTCCGCGCCCGAGCACGCCAGGTTGATCCCGGCGTCCGCCAGCCCGGTCCGGTGCACGAACGCGTTCGACGACCGGTGGCACCAGTTCCCGTTCTCCCCGCGTGCCGGGCTCGTAGGCGTCCGCACCCTCCCCGGAGGCGGTGCTGTCCCCGAGCGCGACGACAGCGGTCGGCGGGGGCGCCTCCGCCCACGCGGGCGGGCCGACGGCGGGGAGCAGCAGGAACGTCGTCAGCACGACCAGGGGAGCGGCACGGAGGCGGCGGAGGCGGGGCACGGACCGGACGTTATGGCGATCATGGAAACCGGACCAGCACCTCGTCGGGTACCTGTGGAGGAGAACGGGTGATCCACCGTCCGGCCCAGCGGCCCGAGGGCCGAAGGAGTGACGCGTTCCTCCGTACGGCCCTCCGGTTGTCCACAGCCGCGCCTCCGGGGGAACTCGGGGGACATATCGGGGCGTTCCCGGAGCAGAAACCAACCCGGTACGGGCACGGTGGTTCTGCAGCGCCGACCGCCGCCGCTGACCGAAGAAGGAGTCCTCGTGGCGACCACCCTCACCCGTCCCCGCCAGGGAGCGATCATCGCCGGTGTCTGCGCCGGCCTCGCGGAGCGCTTCGGCTGGAACGTCTCCGTCGTCCGCCTGCTGTTCCTGCTGTCGCTCATCCTGCCGGGCTCGCAGGTCATCGTGTACCTGGTCCTGTGGCTGCTCATGCCGCGGCGCCCGTACTGACGGACCGGCCGGGCTGATAGACCTGCGCGTGTGCCCCGCACCCTGCTGACCGGACTCCGGACGCCCGGAGCGCACCCCACGGCGCTGGAGGTGGCGGACGGCCGGATCACCTGGTCCGGCCCGGCCGCGGACGCCGCGGACCGGGCCGCCGGGGCAGCGGTGCAGGACTGGCACGGTGCCACCGTCACGCCGCCCTTCGTCGACGCGCACGTGCACGCCACCGCGTCCGGCCTGCTGATCCACGGCCTGGACCTCAGCGCATGCCGGACGCCCGAGCAGCTGCTCGACGCGGTGGCCGCGGCCCCGCCCGCCGCCGTCATCTGGGGCCACGGATGGGAGGAGAACCGCTGGTCACCGGCCCGGGTGCCCACCCGCGCCGAGCTCGACCGCGCCGCGGCCGGGCGGCCCGCCTACCTCAGCCGGATCGACGTGCACTCCGCACTGGTCTCCACCGCCCTGGTGGACCGCGCCCCCGGGACCGTCGGCGCCGAGGGCTGGACCCCGGACGGCCCGCTCGCCGCGGCCGCCCACCATCACGTCCGCCGCGCCGCGCTCGCCGCCCTCGACCCCGGCCAGCGCCGCGCCGCGCAGCGCGCCTTCCTGGATCTGGCGGCGAGCCGCGGCGTGGGCACCGCCCACGAGTGCGCGGGCCCGGACATCTCCGGCCGGGACGACCTCGCGGACCTCCTCGGCGCGGGCAGCGGCGTCGAGGTCGTCGGCTACTGGGGCGAGGCGGTCGGCACCGCGGACGAGGCGCGCGACCTGGTGGCGCGGACCGGCGCCGCGGCTCTCGCCGGGGACCTCTTCGTCGACGGCTCGATCGGCTCCCGCACGGCGGCTCTCCGCGAGCCCTACGCGGACGCCCCCGGCTGCCGCGGCAACCGCTACCTCGACGCCGACGCCGTCGCGGCCCACCTCGTCGCCTGCACCCGCGCGGGCATCCGGGCCGGCTTCCACGTCATCGGCGACGGGGGAGCGGACCTCGTCCTCGCCGGGCTCGACGCCGCGGCCGCCGCGACGTCACCGGAGGCCGTCCGGGCCGCGCGGCACCGGCTCGAGCACCTCGAGATGGTCGACGCCGCGCAGATCGCCCGGCTCGCCGAGCTCGGCGTCGTCGCGAGCGTCCAACCCGCCTTCGACGCCGCGTGGGGCGGGCCGTCGGGCATGTACGCCACCCGGCTCGGCCCCGCCCGGGCCGCCGCGATGAACCCGTTCGCACCGCTCCTCGCCGCCGGTGTCCCGCTCGAGTTCGGCTCGGACTCGCCGGTGACGCCCGTCGACCCGTGGGCCGGCGTCCGCGCGGCCGTCGAGCACACCAACCCCGACCTCGCCCTGGACCCCGGCGCCGCCCTCGCCGCGCACACCGGCGGCGCGCAGCTGCGCGAGGGAGCGCCCGCGAGCTACGCCCTCTGGGACGGCACGACGTGCCTGCGCCTGGTCCGCGACGGCCGCACGCTGCACGAGACACGCCGGTGAGCCCCCGACACGCCGGGATCCGGGGCGGCTGTGGCATCATCTGCCCCGTGATTCGCCGGACCAGCTGCCGCCCCGTCACCGGGCTGTGCTGTCCGGGGTCCTGTCGCACCTCGCGCTGAACCCCCGGAACCGTCCGCCCGGCCGCTCGAGCGGCCCCGCACGTCTGCGAACACCCTTCATGCTTTCTGCAGTCGACCTGTCCGGTCACACCGTCCTCGCCCTGCACCCGCACCCGGACGACGAGGCGATCTTCACCGGGCTCACCCTCCGCCGCCTCGCGGACGCCGGCGCCCGCGTCGTCCTCGTCATGGCCACGTCCGGGGACCTCGGCGAGGCGCTCGTCCCGCTCGCGGCCGGCGAGTCCGTCGCCCAGCGCCGCGTCCGGGAGCTCGAGGACGCGGCCGAGATCCTGGGTGTCGCCCGTCTCGTCATGCTGAACCGCCGGGACTCCGGCCTCCCCGGGGACCCGAGCAACCACCACCCGCTCGCCCTGGCCGCCGCCGAGCCGCTCGCGCTGGCCAGCCGGATCGCCGAGCTGGCCGACGCCGAGGGCGCAGGCACGCTGATCGTCGACGACGAGCTGGGCGTCTACGGCCACCCGGACCACCGGATGTCCGGGCTCGTCGGGTCCATCGCGGGCGAGCTGACCGGCGCCACCGTCTACCGGACGACTGTCGACCGCGAGCACCTGCACGTCACCGCCCCGGGCGGGCACCTGGTGCACGGCGCGGCCCGCGCCGCGGAGGTCGACTTCGGGCGGGTCACCGCGGAGATCGGCCTGGCCGTGACCGGCGACGAGCGGCACCTCGCCGCCAAGCGCGCCGCCATCCTCGCGCACGCCAGCCAGGTCGCCCCGGTCGACGTCCCGGAGGCCGGTTTCGCCGCCACCTACGGCTACGAGTGGTTCCGCCGGACCGCCGGCGCCACGGGCGCGCTCGACCTGCTCGGCAACGCGCACCTCATCGGCCCCGCGGTCCGGGCGCACGCCCTCACACCCGCCGCCGGCTGAGCGCCGTACGCTCGTCCGGTGGCCGCCCCGACCCTCGACCCACCCGCGGATGCCGCCCCGACCCCGCCCCGCTCGCGGCCGCTCACGCCGACGCTCGCCCGGGTGCTGGTCGCCGTCGGCGCGGGCCTGCTCCTCTACGCGACGTTCCCGCCCCGACCCCTCTGGTGGCTCGCGCCCGTGGCCTACGGCCTGCTGTTCGCCGTCGTGCGGCACGTCCGGGCCCGGCGCGGTTTCCTCCTCGGGTTCCTCTTCGGACTCGCGTTCCTGCTGCCGCTGCTCAGCTGGACCGGCGGGATGGTCGGTGCGCTGCCCTGGATCGCGCTGTGCGTGTTCGAGGCGCTCTTCTTCGGCCTGGCCGGTGCCGGGATGACCATGGTCTCCCGGCTGCGCGGGGCGGCGCTCTGGGCCGCCGCGGTGTGGGTCGGGATCGAGGCGGTCCGGGGCCGGGTGCCGTTCGGGGGGCTGCCGTGGGGGCGCGCCGGGTTCGGGCAGCCGGAGGGCCTCTTCCTCCCGACGGCCTCGATCGGCGGCGTCCCGCTGCTCTCGTTCGTCACGGTGCTCGCCGGGTTCGCGCTGGCCGAGATCGTCCGTCGGCTGGTCCGCCGGGAGATCCGCGGCGCCGCCGTCCCGGCGGCGCTCCTGGTCCTCGCCCTGGCCGCCGGGCCCCTCGCGTCCCTGGTCCCGGCCACCGTCGACGGCCCGGACCGCACGGTGACCATCGCCGCGGTCCAGGGCAACGTGCCGCGGCTGGGCCTGGAGTTCAACGCCCAGCGCCGCGCGGTGCTCGACAACCACGTCCGCGTCACCGAGCAGCTCGCCGCGGACATCGCCGCCGGCCGGCAGGCCCAGCCGGACGTCGTGATCTGGCCGGAGAACTCCTCGGACATCGACCCGTTCCGCAACGCGGACGCCGCCGCCGAGATCAGCCGGGCCGCCGCGCTGGTGAAGGCCCCGATCCTGGTCGGCAGCGTGCTCGTGAACGCGGACCGGACCACCAGCAACTCCGTGCTCCTGTGGGACCCCGTGGCCGGGCCCGTCGCCCGCAACGACAAGCGCCGCATCCAGCCCTTCGGCGAGTACATGCCGTGGCGCTCGTTCTTCCGGCTGTTCTCCAGCTGGGTCGACCGGGCGGGCAACTTCGTGCCCGGTCCGGGCCCCGGGGTCCTGCACGCGGCGGGGATCCCGGTGGGCATCACCATCTGCTGGGAGGTCGCGTTCGACGACCTCGTCGCGGACAGTGTCGACGCCGGCGCGACCGTCCTCGCGGTGCCGAGCAACAACGCGACCTTCGGGCTCAGCGAGATGACCTACCAGCAACTGGCCATGTCGAAGATCCGCTCCGTCGAACACGATCGGTCCTCGATCGTCGTCACCACGAGTGGCGTGTCCGCGGCGATCACGCCGGGCGGTACGGTGACCGCCGGCACCGGGCAGTTCGTGCCCGGGACCCTGGTCGGTGCAACGGTGCTCCGCGACACGACTACGCTGGCGTCACGACTACGGTCGGTACCCGAGTGGATGCTGACCGTCGTCGGCGTGGTGGCGATCGGCGCGGCGGTCCTGAGGGGTCGGCGCCGGCGCACGGACTCCGCCGTCGTCGGGGCACCGGCGGCCCCAGGAGCCCATGGTGAGAGTGGGCCCACGGTGAGAGAGGACGAGGATGGCTGAGCCCCCGGGCCCGGTTCTGGTGGTGATCCCCACGTACGAGGAGCGGGAGAACCTCGGACCGATCGTGACGCGGCTGCACGCCGCCGTACCGGCGGCGGACGTCCTCGTTGTCGACGACGCGAGCCCGGACGGCACGGGCGAGCTCGCCGAGGAGATGGCGGCGGCGGACCCGCGGATCCGCGTGCTGCACCGGCCGGGGAAGGCCGGCCTCGGTGCCGCGTACCTCGCCGGTTTCCGGCACGCCCTGTCCGGTGAGCACCAGGTCGTCGTCGAGATGGACGCGGACGGCTCGCACGCCCCCGAGGACCTGCCCTCCCTGCTCGCGGCGCTGACGGACCCGGGGGCGGACCTCGTGCTCGGGTCCCGGTACGTCGACGGCGGTGAGGTCGTGAACTGGCCGGCGCACCGCCAGTGGATCTCGCGCAGCGGCAACGTGTACTCGCGGCTGGCGCTCGGCGTCCCGATCCGGGACATCACCGGCGGCTACCGGGTCTTCCGGCGTCAGGTGCTCGAGGAGCTCGACCTCGGCCACGTCTCGTCGCAGGGCTACTGCTTCCAGGTGGACATGGCCTGGCGCGCCTATCAGGCCGGCTTCCGCGTCCGCGAGGTGCCGATCACCTTCGCCGAGCGCGAGCGCGGCTCGTCGAAGATGAGCGGCGCGATCGTCGGGGAGGCTCTGCTGCGCGTCACGCAGTGGGGTCTCGCACACCGGCTGCGCAGACTGCGCCGCAAGCCCGAGGAGACGACGAGCGAGGGCTCCGTCCCGGCCTGACCCGGTCTGCCCCGGCCCGTGGTGCGTGAAAAGCTCTCCGCCATGGCGGACGAGCGCGAGACGCTGACCTGGGAACTGTTCGGGACGGCGTCCCGTGAGCTCGCGGTGCAGGTCGCGGACAGCGGTTACCGGCCGGACATCATCCTGTCGATCGCCCGCGGCGGGCTCTTCGTCGCGGGCGCCCTCGGCTACGCCCTCGGCGTGAAGAACCTGCACGTCATGAACGTCGAGTTCTACACCGGCGTGGGCGAGCGCCTCCCGATGCCGGTGGTGCTGCCGCCGGTCCCGAACGTCGTCGACCTGTCCGGCGCGAACGTCCTCGTGGCGGACGACGTCGCGGACACCGGCGCCACGCTGAAACTGGTCCGGGACTTCTGCGGGGACAAGGTCGCCGAGGTCCGCACCGCCGTCGTCTACGAGAAGCCGCACAGCGAGGTGGCCTGCGAGTACGTGTGGCGGCGGACGGGCCGGTGGATCAACTTCCCCTGGTCCACCCTGCCGCCCCTGGTCGACGAGCCCGGCCGGGTCGCGGAAGCCCAGGGCGGCTAGAGCACCGCCAGCTCGGCGACCAGGTCGTCGAGGCCCAGCGAGCCCTGGGACAGCGCCGCCATGTGCCAGCGCTTCGGGTCGAAGCCCGCGCCCTGCCGCGTGCGTGCCGCCTCCCGGCCCGCCAGCCAGGCCCGTTCCCCGAGCTTGTAGCTGATGGCCTGCCCCGGGCCGCCGAGGTAGCGCAGCAGCTCGCTGTCCAGGAACTCCGGGTCCCGACCGCTGTGTGCGCCGAAGAAGGTGCGGGCCAGGTCGTGGGTCCACGTCTCGCCGGCCCCGATCGGCGAGTCCGCCGGGACGGCCAGCTCGAGGTGCATGCCGATGTCGAGGACGACGCGGATCGCCCGCATCATCTGCGCGTCGAGGTAGCCCAGGCGCTCACCGGGGTCGGTGACGTAGCCGAGCTCGTCCATCAGGCGCTCGGCGTAGAGCGCCCAGCCCTCGACGTTCGCGCTGACCATGCCGACCTCGGTGGTCTGCAGCGTGGACAGCGCGCCCGAGCGGTGGGCCCACTGCGCGAGCTGCAGGTGATGGCCCGGGACGCCCTCGTGGTACCAGGTGCTGACCAGGTCCCACATGGGGAACCGGGTGCGGCCGAGCGTCGGCAGCCAGGTGCGGCCCGGGCGGGCGAAGTCCAGCGACGGCTGGGTGTAGTACGGCGCGGCCGCGCTGCCCGCGGGCGCGATCCGGGCCTCCACCCGCTTCAGCGGCGGGGCCAGGTCGAAGTGGGTGCCGTCGAGCTCGGTGATCGTCTTGTCCATGAGCGCCTGCAGGTGCTCCCGGACGGCCTCGACGCCCTCGATCGCCGGCCCCTGCGTGTTCAGGTACGCCATCGCCTCGCTCGCGGTGAGCCCCGGCCGCACCCGCTCCGCCTCGGCCGCCATCTCCCCGCGCAGCCGCAGGAACTCCGACCAGCCCCACTCGTAGGCCTCGCGGGCGTCGATGTCCGCGCCGTTCCAGCGGCGGGCGGCGATCCGGTAGCGCTCCTCGCCGACGGCGTCCGGAGTGCCCTCGGCGGCGGGCCGGTACTCCCGGGCGAGGACGTCCCGCAGCGCCGCGGCGGCCTCGGTCGCCGAGCGCGCGCCGGCGTCCAGCTCGGAGCGCAGGCCGGCGGGGACGTCCGCGTCGTCGGTGAACGTGGCGAACCAGCCGCGGCCGTCCCCGGCCGCGACCCAGGTCTCCAGCTGCGCGACGACCGCGTCGACCTGCCGGGGCGCGGCGAGCAGCCCACGACGGGCGCCCTCCCGCAGCGACTCGACGTAGCCGCCGAACGCCGCCGGGACGGCCGCGAGCCGGCGCGCGACCGCCTGCCAGTCGTCCTCGGTGGCGGTGGGCATCAGGGTGAAGGCCGTCCGCACCTCCTGGACCGGCCCGAACAGCGTCTGCACGGTGCGGAGCCGTTCCCCAGCGGCGCTCGAGGCGAGCTGGGCGCCGAGGCGCTCCCGGAGCAGCCGGGCGCAGCGCCGCTCGTCGTCCCCGTCGACGCCGGCGGCCTCGACGGCGTCGAGCGAGGTCAGCGTGTCCAGGGCGAGGGCGTCGAGCGCCTCGCCGCCCGCGGGGGAGAGGTCGGGCAGCCGGTCCGCACCCTCGGCCAGGCCGATCGAGGTGGCCAGCAGCGGGTCCAGGACGGCCTGCGCGGTGACATGGGCGTCGGCGAGGTCACGGATCCGCCTCGTGGCCGCGGGGGTGTCGGGCATGGCCCCATCCTGGCGACCTGCCCCGGACACGACGAAGCCGGGCCCCACGGGAGGTGGCCCGGCTTCGTGGTGTCTGCGCGCGCGTCAGCGGTGCATCGGGGAGGTCACGCGATCTCGGCGCGACGCTCCCGCAGCAGCTCCAGGCGCTCCGAGAGGAGCTCCTCGAGCTCGGCGATCGAACGCCGCTCCAGGAGCATGTCCCAGTGCGTACGCGGCGGCTTGGTCTTCTTCTGCTCGGGCTCGACACCGTCCACCCGGCGTCCGAGCCCGCCCTGCGGGGACTCCCAGGTGGCGGGGGCCTCCGCGTCGTTCGCGAACGGCACCTCGAACTCGTGTCCGTTGGACAACGCGTAGCGCACCATCTGTCGCGGCGCCAGGTCGTGGTTACGGTCGGTCTCGTAGCTGACAGCCCCGAGCCGGCTGCCACGAAGCACGCGGTCGGCCATGCGTCATCCTCCCCATCTCAAAGCCGAGAGGGCGGCACCCCTCGACGGTCACGTCGTCGCCACCCGGTGTAACGTCTGCTGCCAGGCGTCCATTCCCGAGCGGGGCGCATTCACTCACCGTGCCGTCGGGCGTGTACCCGACGGCGGTTCATGGCTGCCCGAGGTGAGAGTGTCCACCATCTGGCCCTCTGACACACGCCGATGTGACCTGTCAGCCAAGTGTGACTTAGCTCACCGGTTCTCGCGCGTTATTTACATTGACGCCCGTTTCTCGTTACCCGTTGCTCGCCGTGGATCGCTCGATCGTCGAGTTGTCGCAGGTCAGATGGTCCGTGACGGCAGGGGCACGGGGGACGTCAGGCGGCCGGCGCGACGGCCGGCGCGGGCGCCCGGACCTTCCAGAGCGCCAGCAGGCCGAGCGCGAGGACGAGGAGGATCCCGGCCATTCCCGCCCGGTCGGTCGCGAACAGGTACGTGAAGAGCCCGACGAGGGTCGGTGCGAGGAAGGACACGGCCCGGCCGGTCGTCGCGTACAGGCCGAAGAGCTGGCCCTCCTGGCCCACCGGGGTGAGCCTGGTGAGGTAGGTGCGCGACGACGACTGGGCCGGCCCGACGAACAGGCACAGCGCCAGCCCGAAGATCCAGAACGCGGTCGGCCCGGACAGGAACAACAGCACGACGCCGACGGCGATCATCCCGATCAGCGACCCCGTGACGACGATCTTCGGGCCGCGCCGGTCGTCGAGCCTGCCGCCGGCGAGCGCCCCGACCGCGGAGACCACGTTCGCCGCCACCCCGAAGATCAGCACGTCGTCCGCCGCGATGCCGTAGACCGTCACCGCGAGGACCCCGCCGAAGGTGAAGACCGCGGCGAGGCCGTCCCGGTAGAGCGCGCTCGCGGCGAGGAAGTAGACGGTGTGCGGGCTGGCCCGGTAGAGGTCGCGCAGGTCCCGGAAGAGCTTGCGGTAGCTCGCCGCCACCCCGAGCCGCGGCGCCCGCTCGAGGGCCGCCGGGGCCTCCGGGACCATCCGGAACAGCGGGATCGCGAACACCGCGAACCAGATGCCGGAGAGCAGCGCGACGAGCCGGATGTTGAACCCGTCCTCGGTGCTGACGCCGAGCAGGCCCCCGTCGTCCGCGATCAGCAGGACGTACGCCGCCAACAGGGCGACGATCCCCCCGAAGTAGCCCATCGACCAGCCGAAACCGGAGACGCGCCCGATCGTCTCGGGCGTGGAGATCTGCCGGAGGATCGCGTTGTAGCCGACGACGGCGAGCTCGTAGAACAGGGAGGCGCCGCCGAGCAGGAGCAGGCCGAGCCAGAGGTAGTGGTGGTCCGCCCGGACCGCGATCATCGCGAGCAGGCACAGGACGCAGGCGGCGGTCCAGAGCCCGGTCGAGCGCAGGCGCCGGCCGGCGCGGTCCGCGGACTGGCCGATGACCGGGGCCATCAGGGCGACGATGAGCCCGGACGCCCCGACCGCCCAGCCGAGCCAGCTGTTGGCGCTGATCGAGCCGGGGAGCCCCTTGCCGACCGAGTCCGTCAGGTAGACCGAGAAGACGAAGGTCAGGACGATGACGTTGAAGCCCGAGGAGCCCCAGTCCCAGAGCCCCCAGGCGACGATGCGACGTCGCGTGCCCGCGTCCTTCTCCGGCGCCCGGCTGCTCATCCGCGCACCTTATCCGCAGGATGGATCAACCGGGCCACTCGCCGCGGGACCTCAGCACGTCCCGCAGCACGTCGGGGCGGTCGCTGAGCAGGCCGTCGACGCCGAGGTCCAGCAGCTGCCGCATCTCGGCCTCGTCGTTCACGGTCCACACGTGCACCTCGATGTCCCGCCGGTGCGCCTCGCGGAGCAGCTCGCGGTCCACCACCCGCAGCGTCCCGAGCGCGCGGGGCAGCTGCGCCAGCCCGCCGGCGACCCGCGGCAGCAGCGGGCTGACCACGCCGGTCGGCCCCGGGACGGCCTTCAGCCACGCCCGGCCGCGCAGCCCGATCGCGGCGCTCTGCCCCATCGAGGTCAGCAGCCGGCCACCACCGGCGGCGCGGGCCCGGCGCAGCCGCGCCTCGTAGAAGGCGCCCAGGCACACGCGGTCCCAGGCGTCGAGGCGCTCCAGCACGGCGAGGGTCGGCAGGACGACCGCGTCCGCCTTCAGCTCGATGGTGAACCGGGTGGTCGGGAGCGTGCTCAGGACGGTCTCCAGGCGCGACACCGGCTCGAGGCCCGCCACCCGGGCGGACCCGATCTCCGCCGCGGACAGCCGGGACAGCGCGCCGTGGCCGTCGGTGGTGCGGTCCAGGGTCGGATCGTGGTGGACCATCGCGACGCCGTCGGCGCTCGCGCGCACGTCCATCTCGATGTAGGAGAAGCCCTCGTCCACCGCCCGGACGAACCCGGCGAGGGTGTTCTCGCACCCGGCGAGCTCGCCGATGTGCCAGCCGCGGTGCGCGTAGGCCCGCGGATAGGGTCCGTCGAGGTACGGGTGCCGATCTCCCACGTGTGAACCCTGCCACCCGGGCCCGATCACCCGCGACGGGGGAGTCGTTGACGATCGGTGAACAACAGGGGTGCGAGCAGGTCACCGTGCTCGTCCAGACGGGCGGGCAGGTCGTCGAGGGTGAAGATCAGGTCCTCGGGCCGGCGGCACGCCCGGACCTCCTCCCACGTCACCGGGGTGGCGACCGTCGGGAGGGGCCGCCCGCGCAGCGAGTAGCTGGCGATGGTGGTCTTGGCGGTGTCGTTCTGGCTCCAGTCCACGAACACCCGCCCCCGACGCCGGGCCTTCGCCATCACCGCGACGACCCGCCGCGGCTGCTCGCGTGCGAGCCGTACGGCGACGTCCTTCGCGAACTCGACCGTCCGCTCCGCCTTCGACACGGTGACGGGCATGTACAGCTGCAGCCCCTTCCCGCCGGACGTGCGCGGGTAGGCCCGCAGGTCGTCCTCGGCGAGGACGTCCGCGATGAGCTCGGCGACCCGGCAGCAGTCGACGACCGTCGTGCCCTCGCCCGGGTCGAGGTCGAAGACGACCAGGTCCGGGTTGTGCCGGCCGCCCCGGGGGCCCACCTTCCACTGCGGGACGTGCAGCTCCAGCGCCGCGAGGTTCGCGGCCCAGGCGAGCCCCTCCACGCTCTCGATCAGCGGGAAGTCCGCGTTCTCCGACCGCCCGCCCGGCGTGCCGACCCGGACCGTCCGGATCCAGGGCGGCGCGTGCCGGGACACGTCCTTCTCGAAGAACGACGGCTTCTCGACGCCGTCCGGCCAGCGGACCATCGTCACCGGCCGGCCCTCGAGGTGCGGCAGCATCACGTCGGCGACGCTCAGGTAGTGCGCGAGGACGTCCGCCTTCGTCGTGCCGGTGGCCGGGTACAGCACCTTGTCCGGGTTCGTCAGCTTCGCCCGCCCGACCTTGGTCGGGACCCGCGGCCGCGGCGGCGGCGCGCGCACGCCGGCCTCGATCCAGTTCTCGCTGGGCCCGGCCTCGTACGAGGAGTCGACACGCTTCGCGACGACCCCCGGCAGCCCCTGGTCCCGCGCGGCGGCGAGCACCGCGTCCGGGTCGCTCGCCGGGAACACGGGCGCGACCCGCCAGTGCGGTCCGGTGAGCGGCAGCTCCTCGAGCAGCCTCCGGCGTTCGCGGAACGGCAGGCAGCGGGTGTCCCGCCCGTCGAGGTACAACAGATCCGAGATCCACAGCTCGCCGGCCCTCGCCAGCTCGGCGTCGAGCAGCATCGACGTTGCGCCTAGCGACGGGCCGAGCTTCCCGCAGCGTCGGGACCGTGATCTCCTCGCCGTCCGCGGTCACGACGGCCCGGCCGCCGTCGACGCGCACCAGCACCCGGCGGCCGCCGAAGCGGATCTGCAGCGCCCACTCGTCGCCCGTGGGGAGCTCGCCGGGCGCGCCCTGCATGGGCGCCGCGGCGCGGGGGAGAGGGGAGTGGCCGCGGACCGGCTCCGAGCGGCGCAGGATCCAGCCGTCCCGGCGCTCCCGGTTGCTGCGGATCAGCACGAACCGGCCCTGCGTGCGTTCGCCGTGCAGGCGGAAGGCGACCTCGCGGTCCGACCACTTCTCCGCTTCGTACGTGCCGTGGTCCCAGATGGTCATCCGGCCGCCGCCGTACTCGCCCTTCGGGATCTCCCCGGAGAACTCGAGGTACTCCAGCGGGTGGTCCTCGGTGCGGACGGCGAGCCGGACCGTCTCGGTGTCCGCCGGGAGGCCCTTCGGGACGGCCCAGGAGGCCAGGACGCCGTCGTGCTCCAGGCGCAGGTCCCAGTGCAGGGCGCGAGCGTGGTGCTCCTGGACGACGAACCGGTCGCCGCGTCCCGCGGCGGGCTCCTCGTCCGGGATCGGCTCCGGGGTCCGGTGCCGGTCACGCTTGCGGCGGTACTCGTCGAGCGGCACATGAACGAGCCTAACCAGGCAGCGCGGGTGAAGCGGACCTTGCCAGCAGGGGATGCCGGATGGCAGCATAGGCTTACCTGACTGAAGGGTGGCCTGCATGTACGTGTGCATCTGCGCGGCGGTGACGGACGTCGAGCTGCGTGACTGCATCGGCGAGGGCGCCCGGACCGTCGAGGAGGTCGGCGAGGCCTGCGGGGCCGGCACGGGCTGCGGTTCGTGCCTGAACGCCGTGGACGTTCTGCTGGCCACGGAGCTCGCGCCGTCGGAGATCGCGGGGCTCCCGCTCACGGCGTGACGCACCGTAGGATCTGATTCCCCAGCGTCACCTCCGCAGAGGGCTGCCTACCCGATGATCAGCCCGCCCTGCATGGTCCCGGCAGGTCAGAAGCCACTAGCGTCGTCGTCGCCCTTCAGTGCGACGACCGTGAGGACCTTCCATGCGTGGCGACCCCGAGATCATCTCGTTGCTCAACGACCAGCTCACGAGCGAGCTGACCGCGATCAACCAGTACTTCCTGCACGCGAAGATGCAGCAGAACTGGGGCCTCACGAAGCTCGCCGCGTACACCCGGGCCGAGTCCATCGACGAGATGAAGCACGCGGAGATCATCACCGATCGCATCCTCTTCCTCGAGGGGCTGCCGAACTACCAGCGGCTCGGGACCCTGCGGATCGGGCAGAGCGTCAAGGAGCAGCTGGAGGCGGACCTGCAGATCGAGCTCGCCGTCGTCGAGCGCCTGCGCCCGGGCATCACGATGTGCCGCTCCAAGGCGGACCACACGACGGCCAACCTGTTCGAGGAGATCCTCGCCGACGAGGAGCACCACATCGACTACATCGAGACGAACCTCGAGCTCATCGAGCGCCTCGGCGAGCAGCTCTACCTGGCGCAGCTGGTGGACCAGCCGCCGACCCCCGGCTGAGCCGGCGACGCAGGGGCCCCTGTGCCGCAGGGGTTCCGCGCCGACACTGTCATAACATCCGGGCCGGACACCGACTCGCCGCGCGAGAGCGGGCGATCGAAGATATGTTCGATTCCATGACGAATCAGAACAGCGCTCCGCAGCAGACCGGACCGGCCGAGAAGGATCCGGACGACTGGACGACCGGCGACGAGCCGATGACCGGCCCGCAGCGCTCGTACCTCGAGACGCTGGCCCAGCAGGCCGGCGAGGACGCAGCGGACGATCTGGACGGCCTCAGCAAGGCGGACGCGTCCAAGCGGATCGACGACCTCCAGGCGAAGACCGGTCGCGGCAACTAGGCCGGCCACGGGGCGCCTGCCGCGCGACGGGACATCGGACGCACGGCAGGGCCCTGAACGGCCCCTTTCGCCGGTCTCACCGCCTTCTCCATTGAGCCGATAATCGACGTTATGACAACTCGGCTCTTCCGGCGACGCATACTTCGCTGCTAGCGGGCGAGTACAGCGGCATCCTGACTCTCGAGCACCGCCTTCACGGCGCTCGCGTGCCACTTCGTCCCGCCCCTGCCGGTGAGGACGCCGTCCGCCTCCAGGCCGGCGCCGATCTTGCGGAGGGACGCGCCGGCCCGGTGCTCCTGCACGATTCGCGCGATGGTCTCGGTGGACAAGCCCGACGGGCGGCCGAGACGGACACCGGTGGCCTTCTTCGCGGCGAGGGCCTCACGGGTGCGCTGCCCGGTGAGGCGTCGCTCGTACTGTGCACTGTTCGCGATGGTGTTCGCGACGAACTCCCCCGCCGGGGTGGAGGTGTCGACTCCGAGGTCCAGGAGGACCAGCCGCCACTTCTTCTCCGTGGCCCGCTCCAGGAGCTCCGCGAAGTCCGTGACCGACCGGGACACGCGGTCGAGCTTCGAGGCCATGAGGACGTCCGCGTCTCCACGGTCCAGGCGGGCCAGGGCCTCCATCAGGGCGGGGCGCTTCAGGGTTCCGCCGGACAGGCCCTCGTCCGCGACGATGGTCAGGTCCCACCCCCGCCGGACGGCTTCTGTCATAAGGGCGTCGCGCTGCGCGTCCAGGCCGGCGCCGGACTCCACCTGTCCCCCGGTGCTCACCCGGACGTACCCGATGGCCCGGACGATCTCCTTCTTGCTGCCCATCCCCCGACTGTACAGTAAAGGGTCGTCTACTGAACAGGCGGATCCTGGACGCCCTCCGGACGCTCCGCGGGCAGAGACTCCAGGGTGTCCGCGGCACCGAGGAGGTACGCCCTCTGCACCTCGTCGGCGGCGATCTCGCCCGAGTCGATCTCATGGATGAGCACGCGCAAGGCCTCCGCTGGATCGGTCACGGCTCCCCACTCCCCTCCTCGGCGGCGTCTGCCCCCGAGAGACTGTGAACGTAGCCGACCCGGGCATCAGGTCGTCCCCGAACGAGCAGTTCAGGACCGTGCGGCGAGTCCGCCCACGACGCCGATCACCCGGCTCCGGCTCCGGCTCCGGCTCCGGCTCCGGCTCCGGCGAAGGTGAAGGACGTACCCACGGCGTTCGGCACGAACGCCTCGGGCAGCGCCGCCGCCAACCGGTGCTGGGCCTTCCAGCCCGTGCAGTGCGCCGGCACGAGCACGTCGGGCGCCATGGCGGCGAACGCGGCCACGGTCGGCTCGATCACCGGCTCGAAGGCCGGTCCGGTGAGGTGGAAACCGCCGAGCAGGGCGTGCAGCCGGTCCACCCCGGTCAGCCGCACCGCGTGCCGGGCGATGTTCACCGCGCCGGCGTGCCCGCAGCCGGTGAGCACGACGAGTCCCCGTCCGCGGACGTGGACCACCAGCGCCTGCTCGTCGAGGATCAACGGATCGGGCTCCCAGCGTCCCTCGCGCCAGGCCTCGTGGTGGGGCAGCCCGTGTTCGAACTCCGTGGTGCGGTCGACCTCCCCGGTGATCAGGACCGAGCCGTCCAGCAGCAGCGAGGGTTGCCGCCGCTCGATCACCTCGAGGCCCTCGGCCTCCAGCGCGGACCGGCTCAGCGTCGGCAGCTCCCACGGCGGCTGGTCGGGCAGGGCGAAGCGGCGCCGGCTCCACACCAGCGGATGGACGGTGAGCGGCAGCCCGCTGCGGCCCCGCAACCGGGCCAGGCCGGGGAAGCCGCCGTCGTGGTCGACGTGGCCGTGGCTGAGCACCACGACCTCGATCGCGGCCACGTCGACGCCGAGCCGTTCGAGGTTGGTCGCCATCCCGTCCGGGGACACCCCGGTGTCGAACAGCACGGTGTGGGAGGTCGCGCCACGGCGGACGGTCACCAGCGCCGAGAAGCCGTGCTCGGCGACCAGCCCGGGAAAGGTGCGGCCCTCCTCGAACTGCGGGGCCGGGACCTGCGGCAGCCGGGAGAACGGTCTGCGACGGGCCGGGCCGGAGTCGCCCATCAGCGCGTCGTAGCTGTTGTCCACGAGCGTCGTGACGACGACCTCGTCGACCGGCTCCAGGGCGACGGGATCCACCGCCGGGGCCTCGGCCGGGCGCGGGAGGGTCGCTGCCACCTCCGAGGCCGTGCCACTGCCGTCACACATGACCCCATGGTGGACCCCACCGACCGTGGGGGCAGCGCGGCGGGCGACGACGCCCCCTTCGTCCTCCTCGGGCCCCATGACGCAGGGGCAGGAAGGCGTGCGGCGGCGCACCAGGGGGCACGCGGCCCAATCCGACGGGCTCAGCGCGCGTCGGCCACGAGGGCCCGCACCTCCGGCGCTCCGTCCGCGTCGAGCGCGGCGGCGGCGAGGGCCCGGGCGGTGGGCAGGTGCACCGCCCGTACGGCGTCCTTGACGACGGCGACCGCGGGCGCGGCCACGCTGAGCTCCCGCACCCCGAGCCCGACGAGCAGGGGCACCGCCGCCTCGTCGGCGGCGCTCTCGCCGCACACCGCGACCAGCGCGCGATCCCCGGCGCCCCGGCACACCGCGTCGACGAGCCGCAGCACGCCGGGGTCGAGCGGGTCCGCCAACGCCGCCACCGCCGGGTTGCCGCGCTCGGCCGCCAGCGCGTACTGGGTGAGGTCGTTGGTGCCGATCGAGAGGAAGTCGAGGTGCCGGGCGAGGACGCGGGCCTTCAGCGCGGCCGCCGGCACCTCGACCATGATCCCGACCTGCAGCTCGGCAGGGCGGCCGCGGCCCTCGCGGGCGATCGCGTCGTCCAGCGCGGCCAGCGCGGCCTGCACCTCGGGGAGGGTGCTGACCATCGGGAACATCACGCTGACCGGGGTCTCGTGGGCGACGCGCACCGCGGCGAGCAACTGGTCGGCGAGGAGCCCGGGCGTCGCGAGCGCCAGCCGCAGCCCGCGCACGCCGAGGAACGGGTTGGCCTCGGTGGGGGTCGGTAGGTACGGCAGCGGCTTGTCGCCGCCGACGTCGAGGGTGCGCAGCGTGATCCGCCGCCCGCCCAGCGCCTCGGCGACGGCCCGGTAGGCCGCCACCTGCTCGTCGACGCCGGGCGCGGTGTCCCGGCCGAGGAACAGGAACTCCGTGCGGACCAGCCCGGCGAGGTCGGCACCCGGCGCGGGCATCGGGTCCGCACCGACGTTGACGCCGACCAGCACCGGCGTGCCGTCGGCCGTCTCGGCGGGCGCGGAGGCCCGCGCGGCGGCGGCGCTCCGGCGGGCCGCCTCGGCCGCGGCGCGCTCCTCGTAGGCTGCCCGGACCTCCGGTGCCGGATCGACGACGACCTCGCCGCGGCCGCCGTCCAGGGCCACCACGACGCGGTCGGCGACGCCGAGGGGCCCCGTCCCGACCACGGCCGGGATCCCGCGGGCGCGCAGCAGCACCGCCGAGTGGGCGGTCGGGCTGCCGCCCTCCAGCGCGACCCCGGCGACGTGGTCGGCGTCGAGCGCGGCCGCCGCGGCCGGCGTCAGGTCGGGTGCGACCAGGACCACCCGCTGCCCGGGCGGCGGCTCGGGCAGCGCGGACGCCCCGACGAGGGCGCGCAGCACCTGTTCGCCGACCGCCTCGACGTCGGCGGCCCGCGCGGCCTGGTAGGCGTCCGGCAGGGCGCGCAGTGCGGCGGCGTTGCGGTCGGCGGCCGCCGCCCAGGCGCGCGCCGCCGACTCCCCGCCGTCGACCCCCGCGTACGCCTCCGTGAGCAGGTCGTCGAGCAGCAGCGCGTGGGCGTCGAAGATGCCGGCCTGCGCCGGGGCCGCGGCCCGGCTACGGGTGATCTCCTCGTGCGCCGCGGTGCGGGCCCGGCCGAGGGCGGCCCGCTCGGCCGCAGGTTCGCCCGCGGGGTCGTCCGGGACGGCCGGCCGCGCCGCCCGCGGCGTCCAGGCCGGACCCACGGCGGTGCCGGGCACCGCGGGCATCGGGCCTGGCGTTCCCGGGACCTGCGGTGGCGGCGCGTCGTCGACCTCCTCGTCGAACCCGCGCGCGGCCAGGGCGAGCAGCGCGTCGAGGGCCGCCCGCGCGCCCGGCCCGTCGGCCGCCGCCTCGACCCGGTCCCCCTGCCGCACACCGAGCGCGGCGACCCGGGAGAGGCTGGTCGCGGGCGCCCAGTCCGAGCCGGTCGTGGCGTTGCGCAGCCGCAGGTGCGTGTCGTCGCCGGCCGACCGCGCCGTGCCGACGAGCCGCGCGGCCGGGCGGGCGTGCAGCCCGTGCGGATTGACGACGGTGAACGCCTCCACGGTGACCGGCTCGTCCGGCGTGACTGTCGGCAGAGCGGCGGGTTCGGGAGTGGCCCCGCCCAGCTGCGCCTCCTTGGCCGCCAGCGCGGCCCCCGCCTCGGCCGCGACCGTGGCGGCGTCGGCCCCGCCCGCGGCGGTCACCGCGGCCACGACCAGCCCCTCCACCAGCGGCGCCGGGCACAGCAGGACCCGGTCACGAAGGTCGGCGTCGTCGAGCAGGTCGAGGGCGAGCTCGGCGGAGAGCACCGCGCTGCCGAGGTCCATGAGCACCACGACCCCCGCACCCCGGTCGGCCTCCCCCAGGGCCGACGCGATCGCCATGGCGTCGGTGCCGAAGGTCGTCTCGTCGAGGCCGGCGGCGACCTCGATCGCGACGTCCGGGCCGGCCATCTCGCGGGCGAGCCCGACCGCCGCCTGCGCCAGCCGCCGGCTGTGCGCCACGACCACCAGTCCGACGGGTCCGGGGGTCACGCCAGGACGTCGGCCGCGGCGGCGACGAGCAGCGCGGCCGACGTCGCGCCCGGGTCCTGGTGGCCGACGCTGCGTTCACCGAGGTAGCTGGCCCGGCCCTTGCGCGCGAGGAGCGGTGTGGTGGCGTCCCGGCCGGCGTCGGCGGCGCGGGACGCCGCCCGCAGCGCCGCACCCAGCTCGTCGCCGGCGGCGAGTGCCGCGTCCAGCGCGTCGGCGGCCGGCGCGAGCGCGTCGAACATCGTCTTGTCCCCGGCCTCGGCCTTGCCGCGGGCGACGATCCCGCCGATCCCGGCGCGGAACGCCTCGGCGAACCCGGCGGCGCCGAGCTCGGTGCGGTCCCCCATGGCCGTCGCCATGCGCAGGAAGAACGTGCCGTAGAGCGGTCCGCTCGCCCCGCCGACGGTGCTGACCAGGGTCATGCCGACCTGCTTGAGCAGGACCCCGGGTGCTGTGCCGTCCTGCGGGCCCTCGTCGAGCTTGGCCACCACGGCCGTCATCCCGCGGGCCATGTTCACCCCGTGGTCCGCATCGCCGATCGCCGAGTCGAGCCGCGTCAGCTCCTCGGCGTGCGCCGAGATCGCCTCGGCGAACGCCCGGATCCAGCTCTCGAGCTCGGCGGTCCCGGCCGTCCCGCTCATTCACACCCCCCAGCGCAGCCCGGGGGTGCGCACCGGCGCGTCCCAGAGCCGCAGCAGCTCGTCATCGAGCCTGAGCAGCGTGACCGAGCAGCCCGCCATCTCCAGGCTGGTGATGTAGGACCCGACCAGCGACCGCGCGACCCGCACGCCGGACTTCTCGAGGATGGCCGCGACCTCGCCGTACATCACGTACAGCTCGAGCAACGGGGTGCCTCCCATGCCGTTGACGAAGGCGAGCACGCCGTCGGAGCCGGTGAAGTCGAGGTCGGCCAGGATCGGCTCGACGAGCATCTCCGCGACCTCGCGCGCGGGCGCTGCGGGAACGCGGCGCCGGCCGGGCTCGCCGTGGATGCCGATGCCGATCTCGATCTCGTCCTCGGGGAGGTCGAACGTCGGCTGCCCCGCCGACGGCACCGTGCACGAGGTGAGCGCCATGCCCATGCTTCGGCCGGTCTCGTTCACCCGGCGCGCCACCTCGGCGACGCCGGCGAGGTCGCGGCCCTCCTCGGCCGCGGCGCCCGCGAGTTTCTCGAGCAGCACGGTGACGCCGACCCCGCGGCGCCCGGCGGTGTAGAGGCTGTCCTGGACCGCCACGTCGTCGTTCGTCACCACCGGCACGACCTCGACGCCCTCGGCCGCGGCCAGCTCGGCGGCCATCTCGAAGTTCATGACGTCGCCGGTGTAGTTCTTCACGATGTGCAGCACGCCCGCGCCGCCGTCGACCCCGACGGTCGCGGCGAGCATCTGGTCGGGAACCGGGGAGGTGAACACCTCGCCCGCACACGCGGCGTCGAGCATGCCCGGGCCGACGAACCCGCCGTGCATGGGTTCGTGCCCGGAGCCGCCGCCGGAGACGAGTCCGACCTTCCCCTGCACCGGGGCGTCGCCGCGGAACACGATGCGTTTCGAGAGGTCGACGCGCAGCTCGGGATGGGCCGCCGCCATGCCCCGGAGAGCCTCGGAGACGACGTCGGCCGGGTCGTTGATCAGCTTCTTCATCGAGGATCCCCCGTCGATGGCCCGCATGGTGTCCGAACGGCATTCGATGATGTCGAACGCGTTGTAAGCTACGCCGGTGTGACTGCGCTCACAAGGAGGGTCGGACCGTGATCCAGGCCGTGGACCGCGCGCTGCGGATCCTGGCGGTCCTGCAGGGCGGCCGGATGAGCCTCGGGGACATCGCCGGACGGGCCGGCCTACCTCCGTCGACCGTGCACGGGATCGTGCGCACGCTGCTCGCGCACGGGATGGTCGTGCAGGAGCGGGACTCCGGCCGCTACCGGCTCGGCCCCGCCACCCTCCGGCTGGGCAACGTCTACCTCGACACCCTCGAGCTGCGGGCCCGGGTCGCGCCGTGGGCGACGGAACTGGCGCGGCGCACCGGCTGCGCCGTCCGGACCGGTGTCCTGCTGCTCGGGGAGGTCGTCGTGGTCGTGCACGAGCCGCGGCCCGACGGGACCCGGCAGATGCCCGAGGTCGGCATCGTCATCCCGGCCCACGCCTGCGCGCTCGGCAAGGCGCTGCTCGCCCACGACCCGGCGGCGGCGGCCGCGGTCTCGTTGCGCAGCATGACCGGCGGGACCGTCACCGACCGGACCGCGCTGGACGCCGAGCTCGCCGAGGTGCGGCGCACCGGGCTGGCGGTCGAGGTCGAGGAGGCGGTGCTCGGCGAGTACGGGCTGGCCGCGCCGCTCGCCGACGGCGCGGGCGACGTCGTCGGCGCGCTCGGCCTGGTCGTGCCGGCCAGCGGCTGGCCCCTGGATCCCGCAGCGCACGACGCCCTGCGTGCCGCGGCCCGCGCCGTGTCCCGTGAGCTGGGGGCGCCCGCGTGGCCGCCGGTCTCCTGGCCGCCGTCGGCGACGGCCTGAGCGGCGGGTCCGGTCGTCCGGTCCGCGGGACGGACCCTAGGCTCCGGCTCCGTGCCCACCGTGACCTTCAAGGACCTCTGCGTCGACGCCGCCGAGCCGGCCCGGGTGGCCCGCTTCTGGGGTGCGGTACTCGCCCTCGACGTGGAGATCATGGACGGCGGTGACGCGGTCCTGCGGGACGACGGCAGAGCCACGATCTGGGTGAACGGCGTTCCTGAGCCCAAGACGGCGAAGAACCGGGTCCATCTCGACCTGCTCGTCCCGGCAGACCGCGCCCTGCTCGACCTGGGCGCGACCCCGCTCGGCGACCAGGACGGCTTCCGGGTGTACGCCGACCCCGAGGGCAACGAGTTCTGCGCGTTCCCGGGACCCGGTCCCGCCGCGGTGGCGCTCTGCACGGACAGCGCGGAGCCGGAGCCCCTCGCCCGCTGGTGGGCGGACCTGACGGGAGCCGCCGTCGGCCCCGGCCCGGACGGGGTCCCCCGCTACCTCCACGACGTTCCCAGGCCGACGCTTCTTCGGGAGATCAGCGGCCGAGCGGGTCGACCAGGCCGTCGAGCATCGTCCGCAGCGGCCCGGTGTCGCCCTGGTGCGCCGCGCGCGACGCCGCCACGTTCCGGGCGCGGTCCATCGCGGCCCAGCGGACGCGATGACCCGCGTCGGCGGCGAGCTGCGTGACGAACGCCCGCTGCGTGCGGCCGTTGCCCTCCCGGAACGGGTGCAGGGAGTTGATCGCGCCGAGCAGGTCCGCGAGCGCGGCGACGAAGTCGTCCCGCGGGAGGCCGCGGAGACGCTCCGTCCGGGCGAGCCCGCCGAAGATCTCCTCGGCGGTGGCCTCGATCCGGTCCGGCAGGCAGAACAGGTGGCCCTTGCCGAGGGAGACCGTGCGGATCTCACCGGCCCAGGCGTAGACGTCACCGAAGACGTGCCGGTGGAAAGCCCGCAGGTGGTCCAGGTCGTAGCCACCCGGTAGCGGCCGCCTCGTCAGCTGGGTGAGACGCACCGCGGAGAGGTCCGCCTCGGCCGCGGCGAGCGCGGCCCGGTCCGTGATCCCGAGCCGGTTGTGCAGGACACCGGCCCGCAGGTCCAGGTAGGGGTCCCAGCTCACCGACCGTGAGCGGCGACCAGCTGCGCGACGGCGAGGTCCTCGTCCAGCCGGCCGGCCGCGATCGCGTCCAGCAGGCCGAGACCGAACGCCGTCGGCTCGAGGCCCTCGGCGCGCACCGATCCGAGCGCGTCGGCGACCGCGTCCCGGCGTGCGCCGTTCCGCGTGGCAAGCACCTCGGCTGGTCTCACAAGGCGGGAGTGTACAAGAGGATCTCCTAGGTGGGGCACCGCAGCGGGCCGTGGCGCGACGTACAGTGGTTGAGCGTTGAAGTATAGTGACCGGTGACACGGAATGTCGAGGACGACCGCGCCATTCCAAGAAGCATGACGATCACGTCCGACACCACCGCCCTGCGTCTCCCCCTGCTCGACGACGCCGGCCGCGAGGTGTTGTTCACCGAGGCCCGCACGGCGAACACCTACACCGACGAGCCCGTGACCGACGAGACCCTCGCCTCGATCTGGGAGCTCGCCAAGTGGCCGCCGACGGCCGCCAACACCCAGCCGCTGCGCGTGACGTTCGTCCGCACCCCGCAGGGCAAGGCCCGTCTGCTCCCCCTGATGTCCGAGGGCAACCGGGGCAAGGTCGAGAACGCCCCGGTCACCGCGCTGTTCGCCGTCGACCTGGATTTCCACGAGTTCACCGCGCAGACCTTCCCGATCCGCCCCGAGATGAAGGACTCGTTCGAGGCGTCGGGCCGGGAGGGCCGTTCGACGATGGCGACCTTCAACGCCACGCTGCAGATCGGCTACTTCCTGCTCGCCGCCCGTGCGCACGGCCTGGCGACCGGCCCCATGGCGGGCTTCGACGCCGACGCCGTCACCGAGGCGTTCTTCCCGGGCGGACGCCACCGCGCCCTGCTCGTCGTCAACATCGGGCACCCGGGGCCGGACGCGTGGTTCCCGCGTCTGCCGCGGCTCGCCCAGCGGGACGTCGTCAGCTGGGCCTGAGCCGGCAGTCCCGGTTCGTCCTCGTGGTCAGCGGCCACGAGGACGAACCGGTGTCCCGGTCGAACCCCCTCGCCGGCCGGGACGCGGCGCTGTCGGCGTACAGGCAACAACGTCCGGGCGGGGTCGGGTGTTACAGAGCCCGGCCACGCAGGCCTCGGAGGGCTCTACCCCGACGCCTGAGCGGTACCAGCATCGGCGCCGCACCCCGCCACGGTGCACGGGTTGTCCGCCCTCGGCGGACTCCGCAGCGAGCGAAATCCGGTTGGTCGCACTCCCCCGCCCCGGTAGGACTTGGCGTATGGGGGGACTGACCGCACAGCATCCGATGGCCGTCGAGCTCCTGGTGCGGGAGCGCCAGGCCGAGCTCCACCGCGCCGCGCGACAGGCGGACCTGCGACGCGCGGCGCGGGCCGCGAGTCGCCGGAGCGCCGCGAGCCGGGCCGGCCCCCGGCGCGTCCCCGCGTGGCGCCGGCGGGCCGGCTGGAGACTGATCGAACTCGGGCTCCGGCTCGTGGTGGAGCGGCCGCCCGCCGCCCGGACCTAGATCGCCTTCACCGTCCGTACCGGCGGCTGTGCCCAGGGCGTGTGCGGCGCAGCCGGTGGTCTGCAGCGGGACGGAGGCCGTCTCCCCGGAAGATCGTCGCGGCGGAGCCGACGAATCCACGGAGAGGACGACCAGCGACCGAGGGTCGCTAGCTCCATCGCCGGGCCGACGCCGATGCTGAGGCCGCCTCACACAGCGATCACGAAGGGGCCTGTCACCGACCGGGCCTCACGGCTCACGGCGAACCGGACGTCCGGCCTGGCGGCGGGGTTCCCAGCGCGCAAACCGTCGAGCGTGCGCGGAGCTCGCGGGCGGCGGGCGAGAGCCCGCTGGCATGTTGCGGCAGGCGGATCCGCAACGCACCCCGCCTGTTGTTGAAGCGCAGGGGCGGGGCGATCCGCAGCGCCTCACCGTCGATACCGGCGTTGATGGGAGCGTCGGAATCCACCTCGAACGTCGACGGCGTCCAGGCGACGTAACCGGGAAAGCGCTCCGGGCGACCGGCCGCGACTGCGGCGAGGAACGTCTTGTCGGCGGGATCGTCCGGGAGTTCGAGTGCGATCACTCCGAGGTGGCCGGTGTCGAGACAGGGACGGCTGACGAAGGTGCCGGCCGTGCGGCCGTAGGGGTTGTTCGAGACCTGGACGACGTGCGCACCGGTGTGCTGCTCCCCCGCCGGGCCCGTGAAGCGCAGGTCGAACGGTGGTCTTCCCGGCCCCAGCAGGCCGGGAAGGGTGCTCAGGGTGGTCTCGAGCTTGGCGTCGCGGTACTCCGGCAAGCGGACGATCTCGGCATACAGGCCTAGGGAAACATTGTTGACGAAGAGCCTCCCGTTCACGTCCCCGAGGTCGATCGGGCGTTCCACAGCCACGCCGAACGCGTCGAGCGCGCCGACCACGTCGTCGCGGTCGAGGCCGAGGTCCATCGCCAGGTGGTTCCTGGTGCCTGCGGGCACAACCACCATCGCCACGCCGTGCCGGGCGGCCACGCCCGCGACCAGCGCCTGGGAGCCGTCGCCGCCGGCCATGCCGAGCACGTCGGCCCCACCGGCCACCGCAGCCTCCGCCAGGTCGACCAGGTCCTCCCCTGGGCCGAGGACGACCGGCTCGATGCCGCGGGCCCCGCATTCTCGCAGCAGGCCGGAGCGCTCCACCTTGCCCCCGCCGCTGCGCGGGTTCATGAGCAGCACGGGGTGGTGGGCGGCCGGGACGATCCGGCCCAGCGGCGGCTGCGCACGGCGAAGGGCGCGGACGCGACCAACGGCAGCGCACGCGACCAGGACGAGTGTGAGTCCGCCGATTACCAACCAAGCCCGCCGACGCCTCCGGCCCGATTCCGCGGCGATCACCGGGACGACGCCGACGAGTCGGCGTCTCCAGTCCAGCAGATCCATGGGCGCGCCGGCCGACCCGCCGTCACGGGCTCCGAACGCCCCGCGGCAGCGTCGGGCTATGGGCGATCGCGTGGCGCACCTGGCATGGGCTCTCACGACCTGCCTCCGTCCCTGGTCCACGACACCACTTCGGTGGAGCCACTCGAATCCGTCGTTTCAGCACTCGTCGAGTCGCGGGAGCGCCACTTCGCGCACAACGAGCTGCACGCCAGCCGCGATGGGGATGGCGACCAGCGCGCCGACGATGCCGAGCAGGGCACCACCGAGCGGCACCGCGACGAGGGTCGCCACAGGGGACGTCCGCACGGCCCGACTGAAGAGGCGCCCGGTGCTCCGTGTTCATCGCTATGAGATCCGGTTAGCACTACTCATAGGCGCACGATGCCCCTCCCGCAAGCGCCGGACCAAGGCCGAAGGGCCCGGCGTCCGCGGGCCGGTTCGCCCGGGTCTGCCGCAGGACGCACCGTGCGCGACGCCATGACGCGAGCCGGAGGCCTTGGGATGGAGCCTCCGGGCAGGATTGTGAGGCCGACTGCACCTCGAGCGCCGCCCGGCCGGCTGTGCAGCGGTCGCCCGCGCTTGGCCGTTCCCCTGCGACGCGAGTGGTCGTCGCCCGGGGCCTGGCTCCGGACGTCCCTCGACGGATGTCAGGCTGCCGTGCCTCCCTCGGTCGAGCGGTCGAGGGTGGGCAGCGGGCGGTGGCAGATCTCGTGCGCTTCGTCGGCCGCGACGCCGAGCATGCGCAACAGGTGTTCGGTGACCTGGTCGGTGGCCTCGGCGTCGTTACGGTCGGGTCGATCGTGCAGGAGCTGCCCGAGACAGAGGGCGGCACCGGCCACGATCGTCATCGCGAGATCGACGTCCTTGACGGTGAAGCGGCCCGCGCGGTCGGCCGCCAGGATGTCGCGACGGGCTCGGGGCGCGACGCCTTCGTCCGAGGTGGCGATCGCGAGACCGTGGCGGAGCAGGACGTTGCTCAGTTCGGGCTGTCGGCGGTGCAGGCGCCCGGTCAGCCGGAAGCTGCGCGCGAAGACCTCGGCGGGGTCGTCGATGTCTGCAGTGAGCTCGTCGAGCAGAGCGCCGTGGACGTCGAGTGCGTCCTCGACCGCGGCCTGGAACAGCTGCTCCTTGCTGTCGAAGTGGTTGTAGAACGAGCCCATACCCACGTCGGCGGCCTGGGTGATCTCGAGGATCGGGACGTCGGTCCTGCCCGCGCTGAGGAAGCCCTGAGCGGCCCGCACTAGCGCTGCTCTGGTGTGCGCCTTGCGGCGCTCCCGCCTGGTGGGAGCGCGCTCGCCCTGCTCGGTCATGCCTGAGCCTCCTCGTTGTGATCGTCTCCACGCTAGCACGGAACGTCAACTCTGAATATTTCGTCAGAATTTGTTGACTGATGCAGCGCTCATAGTTGAGGATATCGTCATCTTCCAGAACGTGAGGAGCGATCGTGACCACGCACCACGACCCGCACGCGGGCCTACACAGCGAGCAGGGCGCGCTCGCCGGCGAGCATCCCGGTCGAGCGACGAACCCGGTCCTCAAGGTCCGGGACCTGGCCTGGCTGGAGTTCGAGAAGCCGGACCTGGAGCGGGCCGAGCTGTTCGCCACCGCGTTCGGCTTCGTCACCGTGTCGCGCACCGGGTCGGAGCTGCAGCTGCGCGGCTCGGACGCGGACTCGCCGTGCGTGGTGATCCGGCGGGGGCCCCGGTCGCGGTTGGTCGGCTCGGCCTTTCAGGCCGCCGATCGGAAGGACGTGCTGCGGCTCGCGGAGGCGACCGGCCGGACCGTGACCAGACTGCCGGAAGATCTGGGTGGGGTCGGCGTCGATCTGGTCGACCCGAGCGGAGCGCAGGTCCGCGTGGTTGCCGACACCCACGAACTGCCCGCACTGCCCGCGCAGCAACCGCTGTCATGGAACGTCGGCCACGAGGTGGCGCGGGTGAACGCCACCCGACGGCCGCCACGAGCACCCGCCACGGTGCAGCGGCTCGGGCACGTGGTGCTCCAGTCCACCCGCTACGTCGAGACGCTCGACTGGTACCTGCAGCACCTCGGGCTGATCGTCAGCGACTTCCTCTACTACCCGGGCCAGCGCGAGCGCGGGCCGGTGATGAGCTTCATCCGTTGCGACCGCGGGTCCACGCCCACCGACCACCACACCCTGGCGATGGTGCTCGGCCCCTCCAACCGGTACGTGCACTCCGCCTACCAGGTCGCCGATCTGGACGCGATGGCGGCCGGGGGCGAGTTCCTGCGCGAACACGGCTACCAGCGGTCCTGGGGAATCGGCCGACACATCCAGGGCAGCCAGATCTTCGACTACTGGCGTGACCCGGACGGCTTCCTCGTCGAGCACTTCAGCGACGGCGACATGTTCGACAACACCCTCGAGCCCGGTTGGGCCCCGATGACCGCGTCCGGCCTGGCGCAATGGGGCCCTCCGGCGACCAAGGACTTCCTCGGCATGACGCCCGGCCGGGAGTCCCTGCAGGAGCTGCGCGCGATCGGGCGCGCGCTGCGCGACGACACCGAGTTCGACCTCCACCGCCTCATCGGACTGCTGAAGGTGCCCACATCATGACCACGGTCATCCTGCGAACCGCCGGCGCCTGGTACGTCCGGACGGCCGGCGGCGCCGCCCGCATCGACACCGACGCCACCACCACGGCCCAGCTGCTGGACGACCGTCAAGCCATCACGGCGGCGACGGCCCGCAAGGACATCGTCCCGGTCGAGCACCTCACCCTGCTCTCCCCGGTCACCGCCCCGTGCCGGGTCGTGGCCCAGATGACCAACTTCGTCTCGCACGTCACCGACGCGGGCATGAACCCGAACACGATCCCGCTGACCTTCTTCCGCAAGGCGTCGGGATCGATCAGCGCCCCCTATGCCGACGTCGTCCGGCCCGCCCACGTGCACCTGCTGGACTACGAGGTCGAGATCGGTATCGTCATCGGCCGCGAGGTGCCGGTCGGCGCCGAGATCACCGACGAGAACCTCGCCGACCACGTCGCCGGCCTGGTGGTCACCAACGACGTGTCCGCCCGCGACGTCCAACTGCCCCAGACCCAGTTCTACGAGGCCAAGTCCTACCCGACTTTCACGCCCGTCGGGCCCGCCCTGGTGCTGCTCGACCGCGACGAGCTCAAGCGGTTCGCCGACCTGCGGCTGCGACTGTGGGTCAACGGCGAGCCACGCCAGGACATGACCGTCGCCGACATGATCTATCCACCGGTGCAGGCGCTGCAGGCGCTGGCCCGGTTCCAGCACCTCGACGCGGGCGACCTCCTGCTCACCGGTACCCCGGTCGGCACCGCGCTGTCCGCTCCTTCCGCGCCGATCGCGTTCCTCGCCTCGCTGCTGCCGCCCGCGCTGAGGTGGAAGGTCTTCCTCGGCCGGCAGCGGAAGAATCCGAAGTACCTGCAGGACGGCGACGTCATCGAGGCCACCGTGGCCACCGACGACGGCGCGATCGACCTCGGCCAGCAGCGCACCACGGTGCGGTGGACCCGATGACCGGCGAGCTGCTGTGGCCCGTCTACGCCACCCCGGACGACCTGGCCGCGATCGAAGCGGTGCCACTGCAGGCACGCGGCCTGCCCGAAACCACCTACGCGCTGCTGACCCGCGCCGCGGGGCGGTGGCCGGACCGGATCGCGGTCGCCGTCCTGCCGGACGCGAACCGGCAGGAGCCGCACCGACGCACCTTCGCTCAGCTCCTCGCCGACGTGCACCGCTACGCCAACCTGCTGCACGACCTCGGCGTGCAACGCACCGACGCGGTCGCCCTGATGGCCCCGAACTGCGCCGAGCTGCTCACCGCGACCCTCGCCGCGCAGCTGGCCGGCATCGCGGCCCCCCTCAACGCATCGCTGTCGCCCGCGCATCTGGGCGCGCTGCTGCGCCGCGCGGGAGCCCGGGTGCTCATCACCGCCACGCCCGAACTCGCGCCCGACACGTGGACGAGCGCTCGGCACCTCGCCGCCACCGGCGTGCTCGACACCGTCCTGGTCGTGCGCCCCACAGCGGCCACGGCCGCACCGGAGCCGTTGCCGGTCCTGCCCGGAGTCACGGTGGCCTATCTCGACGCGCAGGCGCAGCACCGCGACCCGTCACGCTTCGCCGGCACGGTCCCACGATCGTCCGATCTCGCCGCGCTGTTCCATACCGGCGGCACCACCGGCGAGCCGAAACTGGCCGCCCACACCCACGGCATGGAGGTGACCGACGCCTGGATGCTGGCCGCCTACTCCGGGTTCACGGCTGAGTCGACGGTGTTCGCCGCCCTGCCGCTGTTCCACGTCAACGCGCTCGTCGTCACGGTGCTGATGCCGCTGTTCAAGGGCCAGCAGGTGCTGTGGGCCGGACCACTCGGTTACCGCGACCCCGCCCTGTACCCGCTGTTCTGGAAACTGGTGCAGCGCTACCGCATCGCCTCGATGAGCGCGGTACCCACCGTCTATGCCGCGCTGGCCCGATGCCCGGTGGACGCCGACATCTCCAGCCTGCGCTTCGCCGTCGTCGGTGCGTCCCCGCTGCCCACCGCGGTTCGGGACGACTTCCAGGCCCACACCGGCGTGACCCTGATGGAAGGGTACGGGCTGACCGAGGCCACCTGCGCGAGCGCGCTGACCTTCCCCGAGGCATTCCGGCCGGGCACCGTCGGCCAGCGGCTGCCCTACCAGCGGACGAAGGCCGTCCGCATCAGCACCGACGGCATCTGGAAGGACCTTCTCCCCGAGCAGACGGGGGTGCTGGCGATCAGCGGCCCGACGGTGTTCCCCGGCTACGTGGTGGGACGCGACGAGCACGGGTACGTCCTGGACGGCCTCGGCAAGCTGGTCGACGGCTGGCTGGACACCGGCGATCTCGCCCGAGTCGACAGCGAGGGCTTCGTCCATCTCTCCGGCCGCGCCAAGGACCTCATCATCCGCGGCGGCCACAACATCGACCCGACGGTCGTCGAGGACGCACTGCTCGCGCATCGGCAGGTCGCCGCAGCCGCGGCCGTCGGCCGGCCCGACCCGCACGCCGGGGAGGTCCCGGTCGCCTACGTGGCCCTCGCGCCGGGCGCGACCGTCGCCGAGGACGAGCTGCGCAGCTGGGCACGCGCCCGGGTCGCCGAGCCTGCCGCCGCACCCAAGGCCGTCACCGTGCTCGACGCGGTCCCGTTCACCGATGTGGGCAAGCCCTACAAGCTGCCCCTGCGGGCTGACGCGACCCGGCGCGCGGTCCTCGACGCGCTCACCGAGATCAGCCTCCAGCTCACCGTCGACGCCCGGATCGAGGACGGCGCCGTGATCATCACCGTGGTCGTCGCGCCGCAGACCGATCCGGCCGCGGTCGAGGCGATCCTGAGCCGTTATGCCATCACATGGGAGCTGCGGCCGGGCGATGAGCACCACGGTCGCGATGCCTGTGCCGACCGCCGCCCCGTGCCGCCCGCGATTCCCGACCGGGGAACGACGGCATGACCACCCTGCCCACCCTGACCGCGATCGTCGCCGCGCTCTTCGTCGCGCTGAGCTCGGCCCTGGCCGCCGGCCTGCTCGTCGCCGCCTCTCTCGTCGTCCTGTTCGGAGTCAGGCCATGAACACCAGGAACACTCCGGTCGTCCCCGTCGTCGTCATCGGCGCCGGCCCCACGGGGCTGACCGCCGCGACCCTGCTCGCCCGGCACGGCGTCGAGTGCCTGGTCCTCGACCGCTGGGAGTCGATCTACCCGCAGCCCCGCGCCGTCCACCTCGACGACGAGGTCTATCGCATCCTGGCCGGTCTGGGGCTCCGCGACGAGTTCGCCGCGATCTCCCGGCCCTGCCACGGGCTGCGCCTCGTCCGGCCGGACATGACGATATTGGCCGAGCTGGCCCGAGGCGCCGACCGAGGTCGGCACGGCTACGCCGAGGCCAACATGTTCGACCAGCCCGAGCTCGAGGCGCTGCTGCGCGCCAACCTCGCGCGGCATCCTTCCGCCACCCTGCGCGGTGGAACCGAGGTCACGGGTTTGACCCAGGACGGCGACGGGCCGGTGCGGGTCGATGTGACCGATCGGGTCCGCGGGGAGTCGGAGACGCTGCTGGCCGCGTACGTGCTGGGCTGCGACGGTGCCAACAGCCTCACCCGTACCGTGATCGACGCGCACATGCTGGATCTGAGGTTCGACCAGCGGTGGCTCGTCGTCGACGTGGACACCGCGTGCGATCTGGCCGAGTGGGAAGGCGTACACCAGGTCTGCGACACCCGGCGTGCCGCGACCTACATGCGCGTCGGCCACACCCGCTACCGCTGGGAGTTCCGCCTGGCGCCCACGGAGACCGCCGACGACTACCGCGACATCACCCGCCTGCATCCGCTCATCGCACCCTGGACCAAGTCCACACCGCTCGACCAGCTGCACGTCCTCCGCGTGGCGGAGTACACCTTCCGCGCCCAGCTCGCCGATCGTTGGCGCGACCGCCGGATCTTCCTCCTCGGTGACGCCGCACACCTCACCCCGCCATTCGTCGGACAAGGCATGGGCGCGGGGCTGCGCGACGCAGCCAACCTCAGCTGGAAACTCGCCGCCGTTCTCCGCGGCGCCCTGCCCGAGCACCTCCTGGACACTTACGAGGCGGAGCGCAAGCCGCACGCCCACGCCATGATCCGGTTGGCGAAGCTGATCGGAACGGTCATGACCGGAGGCGGCGGTGTCGGCGGGCTGGTGCGCCGCATCGTCGCTCCGCGCCTGCACCACGTTCCCCGGATCAAACAGCACATCCTCGACAGCCGGACACCACCACTGCGGCGGACCGCCCTCGTCGCCCGGCCCCGCCTGCGCCGGACGCTGGCGGGGCAGTTGTGCCCCAACGCCTTCGCCGACGGGACCCGCCGCTTCGACGACCTCGCGGCCGGGCGCTTCGCCCTCGTCACCACCACCGCTCCGACGCCCGGGGAGAAGTCCGAGATCGAGCGTTGCGGCGCGGTCGTCGTCACGGCCGAGCCGGGTAGTGCTCTGCACCGCTGGCTGCAGCGCGGCCGGGCACGCGCCGCGATCGTGCGGCCGGACGCCACCGTTCAGCGCGCCGGCCGCGACGTCCCCGCCCTGGCCGCCGGCCTCGCGTCGATCCGGCTGCCGGACCGCCCGATCCGGTCGATCCCGCGACCGCCCTTCGCACCTCCGGCACCTCTCGCACCCGGCTCCACGGAGGCCCAGGCATGATCACCGAACAGCCCGCTCCCGCCACCGGCGCCCCCGACACCACCGAATCCACCGGTACCGACGGTGCCGCGCAGCCGGCGGATGTGCCCCTGCAGCCGGCGGCCGTGCCCCCACCCACGCCCCACGGCGCCGCCGACAAGCCCTCGGGTGCGATCGGCAGGTCGGGAACGGCCGGTCGCCGCCCTGGCACCGAGCAACAACCCCATCATCAGCCCGAATCATCAGCCCGACCGCGTGGGAGCACTCGTCGACTCCCGCGGCTCCCCCGTCGTCAGGGGCCTGCACAACCTGGTCACCGGCCTGGCCGCCGCGCCCAACGTGCCGACGACGGTTGGCCGAGAAGGTGGGCGGGTTCGCCCTGGCGGTGAGCGTGCTCGATCAGGCACGGGCCGGGATGGCCGGCGCGTTCCTCGACGACACCACCGCCAGCGCCGCGACCGCGTTGTCCGGGAGGCGGGGCTACCTCGACGGGCGCGCCCTGGCCGAGGTCTTCGCCTGGCTGCGCCCGAACGATCCGATCTGGACCTACTGGGTGGACAACTCCCACAGGGCAGGGACCCGGCACCGTTCGATGTCCTGTTCTGGAACGCCGACACCCCCGCATGACCGCCGCTCTGCACCGCGATCTCCTCGACCTCGCGCTGGCAACGCGCTGGTGCGCCCCGGGGAGGCGAGCACGCTCGGCGAGCCGGTGGACCTGTCGGCGATCACGACCGACGCCTACGTCGTCGCCGGCGTCGCAGACCACATCTCCCCCTGGCGGGCCTCGAATCCTTCGACCCACTGGTCGACGCGCGCGACCCGCACCGCCCGGTGATCCGCTTCGACCCGCGGGCGCCGGCGGTTCGCCCGGCCCGACACGGCCCTGTCGCCTGCCCTGCCTGGCCCGCACCATGCTCGCGCTGCTCGACGTCCCGTTGCCGCCCAGGAGGTCGCGGGCCTCGGCCAGGACGGCGCGGGCCTTGGACGCGCCACCCCGCCGCCCCAGGAGACGCCGAGGACGTCGACACGCTCGTGGTCGAGACCATGCAGACCCTCATCGTGGGGCGCGACACATGGCCGACATGGAGGCCGTCCACACGAATGCTCTCTGCCCAGGCCGAACAGCAGGAAGACGGGGGCAGAAGGCCTCCTTGATCCGGATCCTTCGGCCGTCGGGCGCATCGGCGGAACGTGCTTCGGTGCCCATAAGGACACCGAATAAGGCAGATCAGGAGGAATGATGAACTATTCTGCGCAGCTCGACGCACTGCAGAGGAGCGTCGCCGAGGCGAAGGCGGCGGTGGATACCGCCGGGACCGAGTCCCGCGACCAACTCCGGCAGCGCATCGACCAGGCTCAGGCCCAGGTCGACCTCGGGGTCCAGGACGCCGAGCAGCACGCCGGCACCGCGGGCACCGGCGCAAGCAGCAAATGGGCCCAGATGAAGGCCGACGCCGCCGCCAAAATGGACGACATCAAGGCCAAGATCGACGAAAGGAACGCGCAGCTCGACGCCGATATCGCCGCGGACGATGCGGCGTGGGCGGACGAGGCCGCATCCGCCGCGATCGACTACGCGGGATGGGCCGTCGACAACGCGCGCCTGGCCGTACTCGACGCGATCGACGCCCGCGCCTGCGCCGACGAACGCGCCAAGGCGACCAGCGGCTGAGCCCGCTGTCGCCGGGTTGCAGTGCAGCGGCCCTGGTCTCAGCCGGCCCTGGGCCGCCCGTTCGACACAAGAGAAGGAACAACATCATGTACACAGACACCCAGCAGCTACCAGGTCTCGCCGGGCGCTTGCTCAAGCGCGAGGCGGCCCGGTGGTGGTGGGCGCCCCTCGTGGCCGGGATCATCTGGTTCCTCATCGCCTGGCTGGTGTTGCGCGCGAACGTCACCTCGCTGGCCACGGTCGGCGTCCTCGTCGGTGTGGTCCTCCTCGTCGCCGCGGTCACCGAGGGAGGCCTGGGTACGATCATGATCGGCGGCTGGAAGGTGCTGCACTTCGCGCTCGCCGTGCTGTTCCTGCTCTGCGCGATCTGGTCGTTCATCCGGCCCGTCAACACCTTCTTCGCCCTGGCCTCGATGCTGGGCCTGCTGCTGTTCCTGCAAGGCTTCTCCTACATCGCCCGCAGCCTCGCACTGCGGAACGAGAGCCCCTTCTGGTGGGTCGGGCTGGTCTCCGGAGGGCTCATCGTGCTGCTCGCCCTGTGGGTCTCCACCTCCGACCGGGCGTGGGACCTCGCCGGCCGCGCGGTCTTCATCCTGCTCTGGGTGGGATTCATGGCCATCTTCCGAGGGATCTCCGACCTCATGCTGGCCTTCGAACTGCGCCGACTGGGCAAGGCGCAGCCGGATGAACTCGAGTCGGTAGTCGCCGGCGCGCCGCGACCCATCCCCGCCGAGGAACGCCAGTCACACGCGGAACTGCAGCCGGACTCGCAGCCCCGCTCGTAGATCGGTAGCCGACCTTCCGCGCCGAGCCAGCCCGGGGCATGAAAGGTCGGCTGACCGTTCCCGCCCCGGCACAGCGACAACTGCCGGACCGTTCGATCCGGGCAGGGCCCGCGCATCACCCAATTCAGGCGAGTGTGGCCCCGGTTGCCGGATGAGTTGCGCTGCCCGCCTCGCCCCGGTCACCGGGGTTCTCGCCGCGTCCGCCGCGATGGTCGTCACCGCGGGAGAGCGTCCTTGCGGCAGCCATTCCTGCGCGGTCACAGCGGGCCCATCATGACGGTGTAGCCGGACCTCACAAGCGATGAACGATGGTGACCGATGGCACCGACAGCTGCAGCATTCCGAAGGGCGTCGGTCGCCGGCCGGCGGACGAGGCAGTCGGGCCGAGGAGGGGATGACCGATCGCCTTTCCGGGTCGGCGCGCTGGGCGCGGCCGGGGTGGCGCTCACCGCCGGACTGGCCGCGCTGGTCTTCACCGCCCGGAACATGCTGGTTCTGATCGGTCTGGCGTTGTTCCTCGCCGTGGGGCTCGAACCAGCCGTGGCCTCGCTGGTGCGCCGGAGGTTGCCGCGCTGGGCGGCGATCACAGCGGTGTGCGGGGGACTCACCGCCGTCGTCGGCGGCTTCATCGCCGCCGCGATCCCGCCACTGATCGCACAGGTCGAGGCGTTCAGGACCCACGCGCCGGCCTACCTGACGACGTTGACCGCCCACAACTCGATCATCGGCAACCTGAATGACCGCTTCCACCTACGGCAGAGCCTGGAACAGGCCGTCACGAGCAGCAGCGCGGTGAACGGGGTCTTCGGCGCCGGCCTCGTCGTGGTCAACGCCGTGGCCTCGACCGGCATCGTGCTGGTGCTCACGGTGTACTTCCTCGGTTCGCTGCCTGGGCTGCGGACCGGCTTCTACCGGCTGATCCCGAGATCCCGACGGCCGCGCGCCATCCGGCTCGGGGACGAGATCGCCACCAGGGTCAGCGGCTACGTGCTGGGCAACCTCGCCACCTCGCTGATCACGGCGATCTTCGTCTACGCCTGGTTGCTGATCCTCAAGGTGCCCTACCCGCTACTGCTGGCCGTCATGGTCGGGCTGCTGGACCTGATCCCCACCATCGGCTCCACCCTCGGCGGGATCATCGTCTGCCTGGCGGCGCTGACCGTGTCACTGCCCGTCGCCCTGGGCACGGCCGTGTTCTTCGTCGTCTACCGACTCCTGGAGGACTACCTCCTCTGGCCCAGGATCATGAGCCGAGCCGTGCAAGTGTCGCCCCTGGCAACCATCGTGGCCGTGCTGCTCGGCGGCACCCTGCTCGGCGTCATCGGCGCCCTGGTCGCCATCCCTATCGCCGCCGCCGTACAGCTCATCGTGCGCGAAGTCGCCCTCCCGCGACTCGACCAACGCTGACACCACCTCTGGCGTCCCTCTCCTTCTCCGAAGCGGTACCGGGCTCGGGCGGAGGCTGCGTCTCTTGGACGCATGGGTAGTGCCGACCTTCGGCGGTGGTCGGCGGGACCAAAGACCCGTCCTCATCCGCGCAGCCGGGCCGGAGGATGGCACGCGCGCTTCCCCCGACGGGAGACCAAGCGGTCACCAGGTCTCGCCGAGACCGGGGCGAGCCCGTTCCGATGCCGACAAGGAGGGACACAATGCAGACCGACATGCCGGGACCACGGGGTCCCGCTCAGCGCTTGCTCCAACGTGAGGCGGCCCGGTGGTGGTGGGCGCCCCTCGTGGCCGGGATCATCTGGTTCCTCATCGCCTGGCTGGTGTTGCGCGCGAACGTCACCTCGCTGGCCACGGTCGGCGTCCTCGTCGGTGTGGTCCTCCTCGTCGCCGCGGTCACCGAGGGAGGCCTGGGTACGATCATGATCGGCGGCTGGAAGGTGCTGCACTTCGCGCTCGCCGTGCTGTTCCTGCTCTGCGCGATCTGGTCGTTCATCCGGCCCGTCAACACCTTCTTCGCCCTGGCCTCGATGCTGGGCCTGCTGCTGTTCCTGCAAGGCTTCTCCTACATCGCCCGCAGCCTCGCACTGCGGAACGAGAGCCCCTTCTGGTGGGTCGGGCTGGTCTCCGGAGGGCTCATCGTGCTGCTCGCCCTGTGGGTCTCCACCTCCGACCGGGCGTGGGACCTCGCCGGCCGCGCGGTCTTCATCCTGCTCTGGGTGGGATTCATGGCCATCTTCCGAGGGATCTCCGACCTCATGCTGGCCTTCGAGCTCCGCCGCCTGGGGACGGAAGCCGCGGACGAACGGGAATCGGCAGCCGTCAGCGCGCCACCGCCCATCCCCGCCCAGGAACGTCGTTCACCGGCGCAGGCAGAGCCTGGCATGCAGCCCCGCCCGTAGCGGAGATGCGGCTTCCATGCAGGGCCTGCCGAACACGTCGGCGGCCCGACGGTCCGACCGCTCAGGCCCTCGCAGACGCGCAACTCGCGCGCGGCGCTGTCGTGGCACAACAAACCGGCGACGAGCACGAGGAGGAGCAGACTCTCGACGGCGGGGCAGGCGGAGAGAGCACGAACACGGACGGCTCCACTCCACCGCCGCCGCCCGGCCCGGCCAACCGGCGCTACTTCGGCGTCTACCCGGTCGATCCCGAGCGCTTCGGCCGGGATCTGACCCGGCTCAGTCAGGAGATCCCGCACCACTCAGCTCCGTCTACGGGGCCACGGTGCGCATCAGGCTGACCGCATCCTCCGTGGCCGGCGGTCCCGGCCGCGTGCTGGCCTCTGGTTGTGGCGGCTTTTCGATGTCATCGAAAGATCGACGTTTCGAGGGCGTCAATGAATCATTGACACCTGAGGGAGGTGGTGACCCCCCGCGTACACGGCTACCGGGTGGGCAACGACCTGCTCTCCCGGGGCGCCGGCAAGTGGGCCAACGTCAAGTGGGCCAACGTCAAGTGGGGCTCGATCTACCACGCCCTGCGGGCCGGGGTGAAGGCCGGACAGCTGCTCGACCACGACGACGTCCCCTGCCGCACGGACTACGAGCTCACCGAGCGCGGCCGAGTTCCGGCGGCTGCTGCGGGAGCGCCTGGCGACGTGCGAGGCGGTGCGGGACAAGGCGACCGCGCGACGGGTGGGCGGAGCCATGCCGTCGACACCCACTCCCCCGCGCCGGCTCGAGCCGATCAACCGCCGGTACCTGATGGGCGGGTTCCTCGTCGGCGACGGCACGCCCGCCGAGTTCGCCCAGCTCGCTGGCACATGCGCGGTGTTCCGGGTCGAGCCCGCCTGAGGGCGCCGCCCACCATCCGGCCCCTGAGAGACCCACCACGGTCGCGGCTTCCGGGCCGCGACGATCCTTAGGATCGGTCAAGCAGTTCCGCGACCGCTCCGGAGGCCCGCATGACCACCGGCACGTTCCTGCTGCTCGTGGTCGCCGGCCTCGCCGCCGGGCTCTCCGGGTCCGTCGCCGGGCTCGCGTCGTTGTTCTCCTACCCGGCGCTGCTCGCGATCGGCCTGCCCGCGACGACGGCGAACGTCACGAACACCGTCGCCCTCCTGGCGAACAGCGTCGGATCCGTCGCGGGGTCCCGCCCGGAGCTCGCCGGACTGGGACACCACGTGAAGCGGCTGCTGCCGTTGAGCCTGGTCGGCGGGGCGGCCGGGGCCGGGCTACTACTGATCACCCCCGCCGGCGGGTTCGAGCGGATCGTGCCGTTCCTCGTCGCCGGGGCCTCGGTGGTGCTGCTGCTCCAGCCGCGGATCCGGACGGCCGCCGCGGAGACGGCCGGTCGGACGTCGCCGCTGGTCCTGGCCGGGATGGTCGGCGTCGCCGTCTACGGCGGCTACTTCGGCGCGGCGGCCGGGGTCCTGCAGCTGGCGTTGCTGCTCGTCGCGCTGCCGGTGTCGTTGTTGCAGGCCAACGGGCTGAAGAACGTGCTGTCCGGGGCGGCCAACGCGGTCGCGGCGGTCGGGTTCGCGCTGTTCGGGCCGGTCGCCTGGTCCGCGGCGCTGCCCCTGGCGCTGGGGCTGCTGGTGGGAGGCCGGCTCGGGCCGGTGTTCGCCCGGCGGCTGCCGACCGGGGTGCTGCGGGTCGGCATCGCGCTCGCGGGGGTCGGGCTCGCGGTCAAGCTGGGCCTCGACGCGTTCTGACCGCGGTCCGGAGCCGGCCGCCGGCTCAGCGTCGCACGAGGTCCGGGGACACCGGCCCGTCGACCGGGACGCCGGCGCGGCGCAGCCAGTCGTCCAGGGTCCGATGGGTGGACATCAGGTCCGGCCGCTTCGTCGGGAGCATCCGCAGGGCGGCCTTGAGCAGGCTCAAGTGCGCGGTCCTGCGCGGCAGGTGGGTGAGCTTCGCGCCGCTCGCCGCGGCCCGCAGCCCGGACACCGCGTCCGCGTGCCCGCCCCGCGGCGGATACCCGGTGAGCGCGTAGGAGACCGTCGCCGCGAGCTGCCAGGCGTCGGACTCGGGGCTCGCCTTCTTCCCCGCCGCGACCTCGGGCGCCAGATAGTCCGGCGTGCCGAGGACGAAGCCGGTCATGGTCATCGTGGCGTCCCCGGTCCGCCGCGCGATCCCGAAGTCGATCAGGTGCGGGCGTCCCGCCCGGTCGACGATGATGTTGCTGGGCTTGATGTCCCGGTGCAGCACACCCTTCTGGTGCGCGGCGGCGAGGGCGCCGGCGACCCCGGACCAGACCCGGGCGGCCGCGACGTCGTCCAGCACGCCCTGCTCCCGGACCAGCTGGCCGAGCGACACGCCATCGACGTGCTCCATGACGATGACCAGGCCGTCGAGCTGGGCGAGCCCGGGATCGCTGCGGGCCTGGACGAGATCGTGGATCCGGACGCAGTTGGGGTGGCGGACCGCGGCGAGCGCGGCGGCCTCCCGTCGGATGCGCTCCTCGGTCTCCGCGTCCGGGGCGTGGGCGGCCTTGATCGCGACGGTGTGTCCGAGCCTGGCGTCGTGGGCCAGCCAGACCCGGCCGAACCCGCCCTCGCCGATCCGCCGGATCAGCCGGAACCGGGCCGGGCCGCCGTGGACGGGGCCCGGGCTCGCCGGGAACGGGATCCCGGCGGGCCCGGCCGGGCCGGCGGGCGGGATGACGTTCGTCCGGGAGGGCACCGGGCCCCGGGCCGGTGCCTGCGGGACCACCCCGGGGTGCGCGGCGAGGTGCACCGGACCCGAGGCGGGCCCGCCGTTCACGGCGCCGGTCTCGGGCCGCTGCCCCCGACGACCGGGGGCTCGGCCCGGCGCTCGGCGAACCGCTGGGCCAGCCGGTCCTTCAGCGGCGTCGGTGAGTTCGTCTCCTGGAACCCCGCGTAGGGCTGCGCGGCGGACCGGGCCGACGGCGGCGGCGGGGTCGGGCGGTGGCGATCGGGGCGTGCCGGGGCCAGCGAGCGGCGCACCGCGTCCTTGGACGGCACCGGGATCAACGCGGCGACGACCATGCCCGCGAACGCGCCGACCAGCATCCCGAACCAGAGGTGCTCCGCCGTCCCGGCCGGGACGCCGACGGTGGCGACGGCGAGCCCCAGGACCGGCAGCCAGAAGAACTTCGACGGCCAGGACGGCCCGCGGCGCAGCACCAGCCGCGCCTGCCCGGCGACGAACAGCGCGGTCACCAGCGGCACCAGGCCGAGCAGGAGCGCGGCGACGCCGAAGCGCACCGGGTCTCCCGGGCCGAACGCCTCGATCACCGAGCCGCGTCCCAGGTAGGTGCTCTGGGTGCCGACGAAGCAGGTCTCGACCTGCACCGATCGCAGCCGGATCCCGGGGGTGGCGGTCCCGGCGGCGGCGTTGGCGAAGATCTGCCCGGTGATGACGAAGACGGCGAGCGGGACCAGCCCGGCGGACGCCAGGCCCAGCCCGCCGAGGGCGAGCCCGCTGCCCCCGCCGTAGCGCGATCCGACGCGCATCCGGACGAGCGCGACCAGGGCGAGCCCGGCCGTCGGCACCAGGCCGAGGAGGGCGCCGAGGGCGGAGACCGCCCAGGCCCAGCCGCCCGGGCAGACCTCGGGGGCGACCGACGCGTGCAGGATCGACAGCAACTGGGCAACCAACGACTCCACCTGTGCCCCCTCGATCCGAATGCTCCCCATCATGTCAGAGGAGAGCGGTCCGACAGGTCAGGCCGAACGGAGGACGTCCTTCGCCCCCCGCAGCGACGCCAGGTCGCCGAAACCGCTCAGGGCGAGGGTGAGGTCCAGCTCCGCGAGCACGCTCCGCAGGACGTGCCGGACGCCGTCCTCGCCGCCGAGCGCCAGCCCGTAGGCGTACGGGCGGCCCAGGAGCACGGCGTCCGCCCCGAGGGCGAGGGCGACGGCGACGTCGGCCCCCGAGCGGATCCCGGAGTCGAAGAGCACCGCGGCGCGGCCGTCGAGCGCGTGCACGATCTGCGGCAGCATCTCCAGCGACCCCACGGCCCGGTCCACCTGCCGGCCGCCGTGGTTGGACACCACGACGCCGTCCATCCCCGCGTCGACGGCCTGAAGCGCGTCGTCGACGTGCTGGATGCCCTTGAGCACGATCGGCCCGTCCCAGTGCTCACGGAGCAGGTCGAGGCGGTCCCAGCGCAGCGCCGTGCCGGTGAACATCGGGACCCAGCGGCCGACGGCGGCCATCAGGTCGTCCTCGGGCGCCTTCGCCAGACCCGCGCGGAACGCCGGGTCGGAGAACGGGATCGCGGTGCCGACCCCGCGGATGAACGGCAGGTAGGCCTGGTCCAGGTCGGCCGGGCGCCAGCCCAGGGTCCAGGTGTCCAGGGTGACGACGAGCGTCGAGTACCCGGCGGCCCGGGCCCGCTGGAGGATGCTGACCGTGACGTCGTCCTCGGTGGGCCAGTAGAGCTGGAACCAGCGCGGACCCTCCCCCGCGGCGGCCGCGACGTCCTCGATCGTGTGCGACGACGCCGTCGACAGGATCGACGGGACGCCCAGCGACGCGGCGGCGCGCGCGACGGCGGGCTCGGCGCCCTCGTGCAGGATCGACATCACGCCGACGGGGGCGAGCAGGAGCGGCGCGGGCATCGCGGTGCCGAGCACGGTCGTCGACCAGTCCCTGGCGGTCACGTCCCGCAGCATCCGCGGCACCAGCCCGACCCGGTCGAACGCCGCGCGGTTGGCCCGCATCGTGGCCCCGCTGCCCGCGCCGCCGGCGAGGTAGCCGAACGCGCCGTCGTCGAGGACCTCGCGGGCCGCCTCCTCGAGCGCCGCGGGGTCCGTGGGCAGGGCGGGCGTCTCGCCGCCGAGGCCGCGCAGATAGATCTCGGCGGCGAAGGAGGACAGCGGTGTCGTCATGGGACGAACCTAGCGCTCGCGGTAGGCGTCCAGATCGTGGTTGAACCGGCCCAGCAGCGTGCTCAGCGCCTCGCGCTCGGACTCCGGCCAGGAGGCCAGGACGTTCTGCAGCGGCCTCAGCCGGGCGCTCCGCACGAGCTCCCGCTCCGCCTCGCCCTCGGCGGTCAGCGCGATGATCATCGACCGGGAGTCCCGGTCGTCCGGGCGCACCTTGACCAGGCCCGCGGTGGACAGCCGGGAGACCTGGCGGCTGGCGGTCGGCTTGCTGACCCCGAGCCGGCCGGTGAGCACGGTCAGGGACTGCTCGCCGTGCTCGTCCAGCACCGCGAGTACCGGGTACGTGTAGCGGTCGACCGCCTCGTGCGCCCCGTAGCCCCCGGACCACACGCGTTCCATCGTGCGCCGGATGAGGACGGTGATCTCGTTCTCCAGCCGGGTGAGGGACTCGCTGGGGCGGGTCTGGGCAGCGGCCTCGGCGGTGAGTGACGTCACGGCGCCGGAAGACGCTTGATCAGGACGTTCGGGCATGAATCGATCCTAGCGCGGTTGCGTAATGCAACGTTTCGTCGTGCACTCATGTTACGTCGGCGTTACAGCGCCGGCACCGACGGTAGCGAGGAGGTCTGTATGTGTGGCATCTGCGGATGGGTCGGCTTCGACCGGGACCTGGGTGACGACGCGTCGCGACGCACGCTCGCCGGGATGACCCGGACCATGGAGTGCCGAGGTCCGGACGCCGAGGGGACCTGGGTCGACACCCACGCGGCGCTCGGGCACCGCAGGCTGGCCGTGATCGACCTGCCGGGCGGGAGCCAGCCGATGGAGCTGCCGGACGAGGCCGGGCAGCGCGCCCCGGTGATCGTCTACAGCGGCGAGACCTACAACTTCCGCGAGCTTCGCCGCCAGCTCGCCGGCCGCGGCCACCGCTTCCGCACGGACAGCGACACCGAGGTGGTGCTGCACGCGCACCGGGAATGGGGCCGGGACGACCCGCGCAAGGCCGTGCAGCGGCTGAACGGGATGTTCGCCTACGCGATCTGGGACCCCGGCACCGAGGAGCTCGTCCTGGTCCGGGACCGCCTCGGGGTCAAGCCGCTCTACTACCACCCCACCCCGGACGGCGTGCTGTTCGGCTCCGAGCCCAAGGCGATCCTGGCGAACCCGCTGACGGAGCGCCGCGTCGACCTCGACGGGCTGCGCCGCGCCCTGAGCTGGGTGCACGACCCGTCGAACGCCGTGTTCGCCGGCCTCCGTGAGGTGCCGCCCGGCGCGGTCGTCCGCGTGTCCCGCCGCGGCGTGCAGGAGGAGCGGTACTGGCAGCTGGAGGACACCGGGCACACCGACGACGTCCCGACGACCGTCCGCAACGTCCGGGAGATCCTGGAGGACACCGCCAAGCGCCAGCTGATCGCGGACGTCCCGCTCTGCACGCTGCTCTCCGGCGGCCTCGACTCGTCCGCGCTGACCGCGCTGGCGCAGAAGCACGTGGACGGCACCGTCCGCTCGTTCTCCGTCGACTTCACCGGCTACGAGGACAACTTCACCGCCGACGACGTCCGCGGCACCCCGGACGCCCCGTACGTCCGCGAGGTCGCACAGTTCGTGGGGACGGACCACACGGACATCAGGCTCTCCACCGAGCAGCTGATGGACCCGGAGGTCCGGGCCGCCGCGCTGCACGCCCGGGACATCCCCGCCGGTATCGGGGACATGGACACGTCGTTGTACCTGCTGTTCAAGGCGGTCCGGGAGCGGTCGACGGTGGCGCTCTCGGGTGAGTCCGCGGACGAGGTCTTCGGCGGCTACCGGGACTTCCACGACGCGGACACGGTCGCCGCGGACACCTTCCCCTGGCTCGCGGGCCGGATGATGGCGCACGACCCGGCGAATCCCGGGCTGTTCGACAACGGGCTGTACCGGAGCCTCGACCTGCCCGGCTACCTCGACGCGCAGTACCGCAAGGCGCTCGCCGAGGTGCCGGAGCTGACCGGGCCGGCCGCCGCCGATCCGCACGAGCGCCGGATGCGGGAGATCTGCTACCTCTACCTCACCCGGTTCCTGCCGAACCTGCTCGACCGCAAGGACCGGATGAGTATGGCCGTCGGGCTCGAGGTGCGCGTGCCGTTCTGCGACCACCGGCTCGTCGAGTACGTGTTCGGGACGCCGTGGGCGCACAAGACGTTCGACGGCCGGGAGAAGAGCCTGCTCCGCGCCGCCACCGCGGACCTGCTGCCGGAGTCCGTGGTGAAGCGGGTGAAGAGCCCGTACCCGTCGACGCAGGACGACACCTACGAGAAGGAGCTGCGTGAGCGGGCCGCCCAGCTGCTGCGGCGGGACGACTCGCCGGTCGCGCCGCTGATCGACCGGGACGCCGTCCGGCAGCGGATCGACGCCCCGCTCGACGGGAAGCTCGTCGATGGGCACCCGGATCCAGCTGGAGCGGGTCCTGGATCTCGACACCTGGCTCCGGGACTACTCCGTGTCCCTCGACCTGCGCTGACACGCCCGTGCGCGGAAATCGTCGCCCGGGCGACGACTTCCGCGCACGAGCGGCGGAGCCGCACCTCCGGGAACAGCCGACCGGCGGCAAGGGTTGGGCGTGACATGGGACTCACCATCAGCGACGGCCCGCTGTCCCCGCGGCCGCCCGCCACGGTCAACTACGAGATCACCGGCCCCGCGCACAAGCTGCTGATGCAGCCGTTCCCGCGCCGGATCCGCGCCGAGTTCGCCGGGCGCACCATCCTCGACACCCGGGACGCCGTGCTGGTGCACGAGAGCGCGCTGGTCCCGGTCCTCTACGTCCCCTTCGACGACCTCGACGACGGCGTCCTGGTCCCGACCGACCACAGCACGCACTGCCCGTTCAAGGGCGACGCCGCCTACCACTCACTGACGGTCGGCGACCGGACCGCGGAGAACGCCGTGTGGTCCTACCCGGAGCCCAAGCCGGAGGCGCCCTGGCTGAAGGGCTACGCCGCGCTCTACTGGGACGCCGTCGACGCCTGGTACGACGAGGACGAGCAGGTCTTCCGGCACGTGACGGACCCGTACCACCGGGTCGACGTCCGGCAGTCGAGCCGCACGGTCCAGGTCCGCCTCGGGGACACGGTGCTCGCCGAGTCCGCCTCCCCGATGCTGCTCTCCGAGACCGGCCTGCAGAACCGCTGGTACCTGGCCCCCGACGACGTCAGGGTGCCGCTCACCCTCACGGACACCCGCTCGGTCTGCCCGTACAAGGGCGAGGCGCACTACTGGGCCGCGACGCTGCCGGACGGCACCGAGGTCCCGGACGTCGCCTGGAGCTACCCCGAGGCGCTGCCCGAGTCGTCGCGGGTGCAGGGCCTGCTCAGCTTCTGGGGCGACGACGTCACGGTCCTGGTCGACGGGGAACCCGCCTGATCCGACCCCTCCACGAAACATGGGATGTTAGGTTGTCTCCTGTTTCGAGGAGGTTACGTGACGTCTGGCCTGTCCGCGGTACGCCCGGGACGCGTGTGCGACGCGGTGATCGCGCAGCTCGAGGAGCGCATCGCGACGGGTGAATGGCCCGTCGGGACGCGGATCCCGCCGGAGCCGGAGCTGGTCGCCGCGCTCGGGGTGGGCCGCAACACCGTCCGCGAGGCCGTGCGTGCCCTCGAGCACGCCGGCCTCCTGGAGCCCCGCCGCGGCGACGGCACCTACGTCCGCGCCACGAGTGATCTCGGCGCCGCCCTGCTGCGCCGGGCCCGCCGCTCCACGGCCCTGGACGTGCTGGCCGTGCGCGCGAGCCTGGAGCGGGACGCCGGCGCCACCGCCGCGGCGGTCCGGACGGAGGCCGACGTCGTCGCGATCACCGCGGCCGTCGCGGCCCGCCGGACGGCGCTCGAGCGCGGGGACCGGGAGGCGTTCGTCACCGCGGACCTGGCGTTCCACCAGGCCGTCGTCGCCGCCACGGGCAACGCCGTACTCGTCGACCTCTACGCGGGGCTCACCGAGGCCCTCCGCCGAACGGTCAGCACGGTCGACGAGCTGGACGACGATCCCGGATCCTTCCCCGGCCACGAGGCCCTCGCCGCCGCGATCGAGGCCGGGGACCCCGCGGCCGCCCGCGCCGCCGTCGACACCTACCTCACCGCGGCGCGCACGCTGGTCGAGCGGGCCCCCCGATGACCGCCACGGTCGTCCCGGAGACCACCACCCGGCGCGCGTCCCCGGCGTGGTGGATCGGGGTCTCGATCGTCCTGGTCGCGGTCAACCTGCGGCCGGCCGTCGTCGCGATGTCCCCGCTGCTGGAGGAGATCCGGGCCGTCGAGCGCCTGTCCGGGACCGCCGCGGGCGTGCTCACCGCGCTCCCGGTCCTCTGTTTCGGGTTGCTGGCTCCCGTCGCGCCCCGGCTCGCCGCCCGGTTCGGGATCGAGCGGACCCTGTTCGGTGCCCTGGTGGTGCTGTGCCTGGGCGTCGCGCTCCGGATCGTCGACGCCACGGCGGCCCTCTTCGCCGGGACGGTCCTGGTCGGCGGCGCGATCGCGGTCGGGAACGTGCTGCTACCCGGGCTGATCAAGCGGGACTTCGCGCACCGGACGGGGCTGATGACCGGCCTCTACACGATGGCGATCACCGCGGGCGGCGGGCTCGCGGCCGGGCTGACGGTGCCGGTCGCCCGGGCGGCCGGGCTCGGCTGGCACGGCGCGCTGGGCGCCTGGGGGCTGTTCGCGCTGGTCGCGCTGCTGGTGTGGTCCCCGCAGGCGTGGGGCGCGCAGCACCGGCCGCGCCAGGAGAGCGGCTCGCCCGGCGGCCTCTGGCGCAGCGCCCTGGCGTGGCAGGTCACGGCGTTCATGGGCCTGCAGTCGCTCTGCTTCTACGCCACGGCCGCCTGGCTGCCGGCCGTGTTCGTCTCCCGGGGGGCGGATGCGGCGGCGGCGGGCTGGCTGTTGTCGCTGGGCAACGGGGTCGGGATCGCCGGCTCGCTGGTGGCACCGGTCGTCGCGGCCCGGCTGCGGGCGCAGAGCGCCGTGGCCGTCGCCGCGACCGGCCTCACCGCGCTCGGGCTGCTGGGCATCCTGCTGCTGCCGGGCGCGGAGATCTTCTCGATGGCGGTCTTCGGGATCGGGCAGGGTGCCACCCTCGGCCTCGCGCTCACCCTGATGGTCCTGCGTGCCCCGGACGGCGCCCACGCCTCCCAGCTCTCGGGCATGGCCCAGAGCATGGGCTACCTGCTGGCCGCCTCCGGGCCGTTCATGCTGGGCGCGCTGCACGACCTGACCGACAGCTGGACGGTCCCGCTGGTGGTGCTCCTCGCCCTTCTCGCACCGCAGGCGCTCTCCGGCGCGCTGGCGGGGCGGGCGCGGTTCGTGGCCCGTCGGCCCTCAGGTCGCTGAGAGCTCGTCCACGAGCAGGGCCTCGATCGCCGGGAGGGCCGCCCGCAACGCCTCCCGCTGTGCCTCGTCGAGGCGGGCGAGCCTGCGCGCGACGAGCGCGGTGCGGTGGTTGCGGATCTCCTCCAGCACGGTGCGTCCCTTGTCGGACAACGTGATCAGCACGCCGCGGGCGTCCTGCGGATCCGCCGCCCGCACCACCAGGCCGTTGTCGTCCAGCGCCGCCAGGACCCGGGACATGGTGGGCGCGGTGACGGCCTCGCGTCTGGCCAGGTCCGAGAGCCGCAGCGGGCCGTTCAGGTCGATCGTCGCGAGAGCGGAGAGCTGGAGGGGGGGCACCGACTCGCGACCGTCGATGCGGATCCGCCGGTGCAGCCGGCCGACGGCGAGCCGCAGCCGGGTGGCCTCGTCGGTCAGCCGCTCGTCTGCCGGCACGTCCGGTATGCCTGGTTCTCCCGGATCCGCCCCGGGTCCGCGGGACGGCGTGTCGCGCGGGGTGTCGGTCTCCGCTGTCATCCGCCCATCGTGCCAGCCCGCCACGACCGGCACGCCGACGCCCGACTCAGACCTTCCGCAGCCGGATCCGGCTCACCCCGTGGTCCGCGCCCTTGGTGAGCACCAGGCTCGCCCGGCTGCGCGTCGGGAGGATGTTCTCCTCCAGGTTGGGGCCGTTGATCGTGGCCCAGATCCCCTCCGCATGCCGGATCGCGGCCTCGGTGTCCAGCGCGGCGTAGCGGCGGAAGTACGACGCCGGGTCCCGGAACGCGGTCTCGCGGAGCTTGAGGAACCGGTTGACGTACCAGCGGCGGATGTCCGACGTGGCGGCGTCGACGTACACCGAGAAGTCGATGAAGTCGCTGATCGTCAGCGCGCTCCCGCTCGCCGCCGGCTGCAGCACGTTGAGACCCTCGACGATCAGGATGTCCGGCCGGTGCACCACGAGCCGCTGGTCCGGGACGATGTCGTAGACCAGGTGGGAGTACATCGGCGCGGTGACCTCGGCCTTGCCGGCCTTGATCTCGGTGATGAACCGGAGCAGGGCGCGGCGGTCGTAGGACTCGGGGAACCCCTTGCGCGCCATGATGCCCCGGGCCTCGAGCACCCGGTTCGGGTGCAGGAAGCCGTCGGTGGTGATCAGCTCGACCCGGGGATGCTGGGGCCACCGGGCGAGCAGCAGGCGCAGCAGGCGGGCCGTCGTCGACTTCCCGACGGACACCGAACCCGCGATCCCGATGACGAACGGCGTCCGCGCGGCCTTCCCACCGAGGAACGTGCGGTAGGCGCGGTAGAGCCGCCCGCCCTCCTGGACGTGCAGGTTCAGCAGCCGGGACAGCGGGAGGTAGACCTCGCGCACCTCGTCGAGGTCGATGTCGTCCCCGAGACTGCGGATCCGTTCCAGCTCCCGCGCGGTGAGCGGCAGCGGGGTCGCGGAGCCGAGCCTGGCCCACGCCTCGCGGTCGAAGTCCACGAACGGCGAGGAGCTGCCCTGCTTGGGATGGCCGTTCGCGAACGCGCCCGCGAGGGGCACGGCCTGCGTCGTTGCGGACATTTCGGCACCTGGTCCGGGATCGAGGGCATCGGGAAATGCGGTGTTCCGAGCGTCGTCGGCAGCGCTCATGACGGGACCACGGGAGCCGCACGCCCCGGACGCCCGCGGAGGGCGCCGGTCCCGAGCGGCCGTCGCTCGTCGTGAACCACCGACATGGTGGTCCAACCTAGACGCGGCGGCGGCGATCGGCCGCGCGGACGTGGGCGGCGCCACTCGTTCTCGTCGGGGGTGCCGGGCACGATGTCCGCGTGACCGGCGCGGACCTCACCGCGGACGGGGCGCTGACGGTCGTCCGGTCGCACCGCGGGGTACCCCACCTGCACACCACATCGGCGCTGACCGCCCTGGTCACGGCGATCTGACCGGTCTCCGACGCCGCGGCCCGGCTGTGCCTGCAACGGAGACGCCTCGCGGAGGTCGCGGCGCGTCGCGCGACGCCCTCCGGACGGTGGCGGACGCGGTGTCGGAGGTGCTCCGGGAGGGCGTCGCACTCCGGAAGGCCGAGCTCAGCAGAGCGGTGACCGCTCGGGTTCCGGGGCCCTCGCCCCGTGGTGCGAGCCCTGCGACGTTCACCACGTGGGCGAGCAGCTGCTGCGGCCAGCAGGTCGCGCCGGCGGCCTGCGGCTCCGGGCCGGCGCCCGGCCGATGGTCGCCGAGCCCCGTCCCGGCCCGGCCCGACGCGCCCGCGGACGCGCGGGCTTCCTCGGGACCACGGCGACGGCCGTGCGGCCCTACCTGGCCGCGGACCTCGTCCCCGTCGACGGGACCGGGAGGACCTGGTGTCGGACCGGGCGCGGCGGCCCGCGATGTGGCGATCGCTCGGCCCGCCGGGCGTCGTGGTCGCCGGCGGCGAGGTGGCCTGCATCCGGCGGACCCGGCAGGAGGGGACCGCACCGGAGATCACGGTCGAGCCGTTCCGGCCGCTGGTTGCCGCGCACCGCCCGGCGCGCGACGAGGAGGCCGCACGCGCGGGGCGGCGCGCGTGCGGATGCAGGTCCGGTGAGGCGAGCCCTACACTCGGCGGACGTACCTTCCTCCGGGCGCTGTTCCCGGCGGACCGAGATCCATGGAGTTCCCGTGCCCTCCGCACGTCCCGCCGAGCCGGGCTGCAGTAGGCGGCCGGGTCGCATGACCCGGCTCCCCGTCCACCCCCTCGCCACCGGCCGACCGCGCACTCCCCCGGGGTCGCCGCCCGACCGCGAGCGGACCCGATGAGCGTCGTCCTCTCCCTGCTGGGGCTCCTCGCCGTCGCCGCGCTGACCCTCGGCACCGCGGTCTCCGTCGCGTCCGAGTTCTCGCTGACCGCGCTGGAGCGCAGCCAGGTCGACTCGCACGTCACCCTGGTCGGGGACCGCCGGGCCCGCAGCGTGCAGCGCGCGCACCGGACCCTGTCCTTCCAGCTCTCCGGCAGCCAGCTCGGCATCACCGTCACCACGCTGGCCACCGGCTACATCGCCGAGCCCGCGATCGCCGAGCTGATCCGCCCGGGGCTCACCGGGCTCGGGATGTCCGAGGGCCTCGCCGGCGGCGTCGCCACCGGGTTGTCCCTGGTCATCGCCACGACGCTGTCGATGGTGTTCGGCGAGCTGGTGCCGAAGAACATCGCGATCGCCCGGCCGCTGGCCACCGCGCGCGCCGTCGTCTGGCTGCAGAGCGGGTTCACCCACGCGTTCCGCTGGCTGATCGACGCGCTGAACTCGTCCGCGAACGCCATCGTCCGCCGGCTGGGTGTCGAGCCGGCCGAAGAGCTCCGGTCCGCGCGGTCCCCGCACGAGCTCAGCTCGCTCGTCCGGTCCAGCGCCCAGCAGGGCACCCTCGACGAGGGCACCGCCGAGCTGCTGGACCGCTCGCTGCGGTTCACCGACCGCGTCGCGGAGGACCTGATGACCCCGCGCGTGCGCGTCGAGACGCTGAGCGCGGACGACACCGTCGCGGACCTGCTCAACCTCTCCCGGCGCAGCGGCTTCTCCCGTTTCCCCGTGCACAACGGGGACCCGGACTCCGTGCTGGGCCTCGTGCACGTCAAGCAGGCCTTCGGGGTCCCGCCGGGTGAGCGGGACGGCACGCCGGTGCGCGGGCTCGTCCAGGACGCGGAGATCGTGCCGGAGTCCCTCGACGGGGACGACCTGCTGGTCCGGCTGCGCGCCGGGCTGCAGATGGCCGTGGTGATGGACGAGTACGGCGGCACCGCCGGGATCGTCACGCTCGAGGACCTGATCGAGGAGATCGTCGGGGACGTCCGCGACGAGCACGACCGGGCCGAGCAGGCCCGGGTCCGGCCGCTGGGCCGAGGCAGCTGGATGGTCTCCGGGCTGCTGCGCGCGGACGAGATCGACGAGGCCACCGGCTTCCGGATGCCCGAGGGCGAGTACGAGACGCTCGCCGGGCTGGTGCTCGAACGGCTCGGCCGGATCCCCGACGTCGGGGACGACGTCAGCGTCGAGGGCTGGCGGCTGACCGTGATGCGCCGGGACCGGAACCGCGTGGCCGAGCTGCGCCTGGCGCGGCTCGCGCCCGCCCGCATGGAGGAGGCGGCCCGTGGCTAGCGACGTGCTCTCCCTGCTCGCGGCGATCCTGCTGCTCGGCGCGAACGCGTTCTTCGTCGCCGCGGAGTTCGCGCTGATCTCCGCGCGCAAGGACCGCCTGCAGACGATGGCGGACGACGGCGTCGCCGGGGCGAGCACCGTGCTGCGGGCCAGCGGGGACATCTCCCGCATGCTCGCGGCCTCCCAGCTGGGCATCACGATCGCGTCCCTGCTGCTCGGCCGGCTCGGCGAGCCCGCGGTGGCGCACTTCGTCGAGGTCCCGCTCGAGTTGCTCCACATCCCCGAGGCGTTCCTGCACCCGATCGCGTTCGCGCTCTCGCTGGCCCTGGTCAGCGTCGCGCACATCCTGCTCGGCGAGATGGTCCCGAAGAACGTGGCCATCGCGGGCCCCGAACGCGCCGCGATCTTGCTGGTCCCGCCGTTCCTGGTGTTCACGACCGTGATGCGGCCGTTCATCGAGCTGTTCAACCGGATGGCGAACAGCGTGGTCAAGCTGCTCGGGATCGAGCCGAAGGACGAGCTGGAGAGCGCGTTCACCTCGGGGGAGCTGTCCGAGATGATCGCGGACTCGCAGCGCGAGGGCCTGCTCGACGACGAGGAGTCGACCCGGATCGCGCGCACCCTGCGCTCCGCGGAGACCACCGTCGCGAACGTCCTCGTGCCACCCGCGGACGTGGTGAGCCTGCCCCCGCAGCCCCGCGTCGGCGACGTGGCGCGGGCGGTCGCCGAAACCGGGTTCTCCCGCTTCCCGCTGCGCGCGCACGACGGCCGCTTCACCGGATACGTGCACGTCAAGGACATCCTGGACGTCGTCGACGACCCGTCCGCCGTCATCCCGCGCGGCCGCATCCGGGGCCTGCCCGAGGTACCCGCGGACGCCCGGCTCGACGAGGCAGTCGCGGCGCTGCGGTTCTCCCGGGCCCACCTGGCCCGGGCGGTCGACGAGGCCGGCGCCACGGTCGGCCTGGTGGCGATGGAGGACCTCATCGAGCACTACGTCGGGACGGTCCGGGACGCGACGCACACTTCCGACGGCTGAGTTCGCCCCGAGTCGCGCTCTCGGACCGCGCGAGTCGCGCTCTCGAACCCCGCGAGTCGCGCCCCGAAGCCGCGTGAGTCGCTGTCCGGAACCGGGCGGGTCGCGAGCTGAGACCGGTCGCGTCGTGCTGTAGCGCCAGGCGACTCGGGCGAGGACCGTCCGGCCCGGGCCCGGGCCCGGGCCCGGGACAAGCCTGTCTCCGGATCGCGCTCCGGGCATCGGTCCGCCCCCGAGGAAGGGGGATTGCCCGCCCCGCCCCCCTGGACTCGCCAGGTCGCAGCGCACGACTCGCGGGGTCTCACAGCGCGACTCGCGGGGTTGCAGAGCGCGACTCGCGGGGTCGCAGCGCGCGACTCGCGAGGTCTCAGAGCGCGACTCGCGGGGAGGGAGGGCTGGAGCCGCGCATCCTGGGGAACTGCGGCGAGGCCGAGTCGGAGTGGGCCCGCGTGCCCGCCGGCCGCGCACCGGGCTTCCGTACCATCGATGCCGTGCCCCGGGACGTCGTGACGCTCGCGGAGCCCGTGTGGCGGGCCGCCGCCGCGGAGCACCGTGCCCGGATGGAGCGCTGGACCGTCCCGCACCGGGAGCGCCGCCGGCGGCGCGAGTCGCACCCCGTCCAGGACTTCCTGTTCACCTACTACTCGCTGCGGCCGTCGCGTCTCGAGCAGTGGCATCCCGGCCCGGGTGTCCGGCTCCTCGGGGACACCGCCGCGTTCGCGGAGCAGCCCGGCTACCGCCCGGACGGCGACGGGATCGTGCTCGATCCCGCGCTGCTCCCCGCCGGCTGCGAGACACCGCCGGCTTCGTGCACGGCCTGGCGCGCGCCACTGCGTCCCGCCCGGCCCGGCTCGGCTGCTTCGGGCTGCACGAGTGGGCCATGGTCTACCGCACCGACCGGCCGCGGCACGACGCCGTGCCGCTACGGCTCGGCCCGGCCGGGACGGACGAGGTCGTCGAGTCGATGTCCGTGCACTGCACGCACCATGACGCGTTCCGCTTCTTCACCGCGGCCGCCCGACCCCGCAACGCGGTGGCGCCGACCCGCGAGGACCAGGTCGCGATGGAGCAGCCGGGCTGCCTGCACGCGACGATGGACCTCTACAAGTGGGCCTACAAGCTGCTGCCCGCCACCCCGTCGTCGCTGCTCGGGGACTGTTTCGCGCTCGCCGCGGAGGTTCGTGAGCTGGACATGCGCGCCAGCCCCTACGACCTCGCGGACCACGGCTACCGCCCGGTCGCGATCGAGACGCCCGCGGGCCGGGCGGAGTACGCGCGGACCCAGGCGGGATTCGCGGAACGCGCGGCCCCGCTCCGGGAGCGCCTGCTCGAACTCTGCGAGCACCTCACCGCGCCCACCCCCGAACGCACGAACGGCGCTCTCGTGCGGACCTAGCGCCCGAAAGTGCCGTTCGTGCGGGTCGGCGGCGGGATCAGTCGGAGTACGCCTCGATCGGCGGGCAGGAGCAGACGAGGTTGCGGTCCCCGTGTGCCTGGTCGATCCGGCGGACCGGCGGCCACACCTTGCGGTCGTGCACCCCGGGGACGGCCCCCGTCGGGTAGGCGGCGAGGTCCCGGGAGTACGGGCGGTCCCACTTGTCGACGAGGCACGCCGCGGTGTGCGGGGCGCCGCGCAGGGGGTTGTCGTCCACCGGCCACTCCCCCGCCTGGACCCGGCGGATCTCGTCCCGGATCCCGATCATCGCGTCGACGAAGCGGTCGATCTCCGCGAGGTCCTCGCTCTCGGTCGGCTCGACCATCAGCGTGCCGGCCACCGGGAACGACATCGTCGGCGCGTGCAGGCCGTAGTCCGCGAGCCGCTTCGCGACGTCGTCGACGGTCACGCCGGACTCCTTGGTGATCCCCCGCAGGTCCAGGATGCACTCGTGCGCGACGGCCCCGTCCCGGCCGGCGTACAGGACCGGGTAGTACTCGCCGAGGCGCTTCGCGACGTAGTTCGCGGCGGCCACCGCGGTCAGGGTCGCGCGGCGCAGGCCGTCGACGCCCATCATCCGGATGTACGCCCACGAGATCGGCAGCACGCCCGGGCTCCCGTGCGGCGCGGCGGACACCGCACCCACGAGCCCGCGGCCCGGCAGGAACGGCACCAGGTGCTCGGCGACGGCCACCGGGCCGACCCCGGGACCACCGCCGCCGTGCGGGATGCAGAACGTCTTGTGCAGGTTCAGGTGGCTGACGTCGCCGCCGAACGCCCCCGGCCGGGCGAGCCCGACCAGCGCGTTCAGGTTCGCGCCGTCGACGTAGACCTGTCCGCCCGCGGAGTGCACCGCGTCGCAGACGGCGCGGACCTCGGTCTCGTACACCCCGTGCGTCGACGGATAGGTGATCATCAGCGCGGCGAGCGCGTCCCGGTGCGCGTCGATCTTGGCGTGCAGGTCGTCGAGATCGACGTTCCCCTGCGCGTCGGTCCCGACCACCACGACCCGCATCCCGGCCATGACGGCGGACGCAGCGTTGGTCCCGTGCGCGCTGGACGGGATGAGGCAGACCGTCCGTTGGTCGTCGCCGCGGGAGCGGTGGTAGGCCGCGATCGCGAGCAGCCCGGCGAGCTCGCCCTGGCTGCCGGCGTTGGGCTGCACCGAGACCGCGGCGTACCCGGTCAGCTCCGCGAGCCAGCGCTCCAGCTGCGCGATGAGCTCGAGCGAGCCCTCGGTGTCCGCCTTCGGAGCGAACGGGTGCAGGTCCGCGAACTCGGGCCAGGTGATCGGCTCCATCTCCGCGGCGGCGTTGAGCTTCATCGTGCAGGAGCCCAGCGGGATCATGGTCCGGTCCAGCGCGAGGTCCGCGTCGGCGAGGCGGCGCAGCCAGCGCATCAGCGAGGTCTCGGAGCGGAACTCGTGGAACGTCGGGTGGGTCAGGTACCCGGACTCGCGGACCAGCGACGACGGCAGCGCGTCCACCGTGCCCGCGTCGAGCGCCGCGACGTCCGCGACGGTCACGCCGAACGCCTGCCACACCAAGGTCAGGTGCGCGACCGTGGTGACCTCGGAGCAGGAGACGCCCACCTCGTCGTCGGAGATCAGGCGCAGCGCGAGGCCGGCGTCGTGCGCGGCCGCCACGACATCCGCGGCGCGGCCGGGTACCGACGCGACGACGGTGTCGAAGAACCCGTCGTGCACGACGTCGACGCCGCCGTCCCGCAGGCCGCCGGCCAGCACCGACGCCATCCGGTGGGCCCGCAGCGCGATCCGCTTGAGCCCCTCCGGGCCGTGGTAGACGGCGTAGCAGGCCGCGACGACGGCGAGCAGCACCTGCGCGGTGCAGATGTTCGACGTCGCCTTCTCCCGGCGGATGTGCTGCTCCCGGGTCTGCAGGGCGAGCCGCAGCGCGGGGTTGCCGTCCGCGTCCCGGGAGACGCCGACGAGCCGGCCGGGCAGCTGGCGTGCGAACTGCTGCTGCACCGACAGGTAGCCCGCGTGCGGCCCGCCGAAGCCCAGCGGGACGCCGAAGCGCTGCGTGGTGCCGACGGCCGCGTCCGCGCCGAGCTCCCCGGGCGGGGTGAGCAGGGTGAGACCGAGCAGGTCCGCCGCGACGGCGACGAGCGCGCCCCTCGCGTGGGCCTCCTCGATCAACGCCCGCGGGTCCACGACCTGCCCGGAGGCGCCCGGGTAGGAGAGGAGCAGGCCGTAGAGCTCGCCCTCCGGCAGACCGCCGGAGAGGTCCGCGACCACCAGCTCGATCCCCAGCGGGACGGCGCGGGTGCGCAGGACCTCGATCGTCTGCGGCAGGGTGTCCGCGTCCACCACGAACCGCGGGCTCTTCGACTTCCCCGCCCGGCGCAGCAGGGTCATCGCCTCGGCGGCGGCCGTGGCCTCGTCGAGCAGGGAGGCGCCGGCGACGGGGAGCCCGGTGAGGTCCGCGACCATCGTCTGGAAGGCGAGCAGCGCCTCGAGCCGGCCCTGGCTGATCTCCGGCTGGTAGGGCGTGTAGGCCGTGTACCAGGCGGGGTTCTCCAGCACATGCCGCCGGATGACCGGCGGGGTGAGCGTCCCCGAGTAGCCGAGACCGATCATCGGGACGGTCACGGTGTTGCGGGCGGCGATCCCGCGGAGCTCGGCGAGCATGTCCGTCTCCGACGCCGGGGCGGGGATCGTCGTGGCGACGGCCTCGGTGTCCCGGATGCTGGGCGGGAGGGCACGGTCCGCCAGGTCCTCGAGGGATCCTGCGCCGATCGCGTCGAGCATGCGGGCGAGCTCGGCCGGGCGGGGCCCGATGTGCCGGTCGACGAACGGGGTGCTCTCCTCGAGCGCGAAGAGGGCCGGTGCGGACGGCGATACGGGGTCGGTCACAGGACGGCCTCCGGGGGCGGGACGGTGGGGCAGGACGACTACGGGCGTGCTGCCCTCCCCCTCTGTCGATCCCCGGATACCCGGGGGCCTGAGAGATTCACCCCGGCTGAGCAGGGCTTTCCCCGTCGGCGGAGGCCGGTCGCGGACGACCGGCATCGCTTTCCAGAGGCGTCTCGCCCACGCGGTCCGGGTGCCTGAGAGGTTCCGGGGAGGATTTGCTCCTTCGGCGCCCTGCTCCGGAGTGCTCCGGGCCGGGTCTCTCCCGCGCGGGATCGGCGACTACGGGATCAGCTTAACGGCAACTCCCGTAGTTCCACCGAGGATCACCGGGCGGATTCTCGACACAGTTCCGGGCATGACGAGCACAGGGCAGAGTTCCCGCGGCATCGTGTACCTGCCCGTGGGTGCGCGGTTTCCTGGGCATCGCGGTGCTGTACGTGACGACGTCCGCGTTCACGCCGGCGAAGTGCGTCCGCGACAAGCAGGAGAGCCTGACGGTGGTGAACCGTGTCGAGCAGGCGAGACTGGAGAAGCTGCCGGCCGAACACGACCCGTTCCGCAACGCGGACGCGATCGAGGGGCCGCGGTTCGTTACGAGATGGCGCGGCGGGCCCGGCGGCGGGAGAGCTCGTCCTCGGGCGTCTCGTCGACCGTGCCACCGTCCGCACGCTCGACCGGGAAGTCCTTGATCGAGCCGCTGATCTCGCGCATCGCGCCGGAGACCGCGATCCCGAAGACCCCCTGGCCGCCCTGCAGGAGGTCCACGACCTCCTCCGGCGAGGCGCACTCGTACACGGTGGTGCCGTCGCTGAAGAGCGTGATGCCGGCGAGATCTCTTATCCCGCGGCGCCGCAGGTGTTCCACGGCGACCCGGATGTTCTGCAGGGACACACCGGCGTCGAGCAGTCGCTTGACGACCTTCAGGACGAGGACGTCCTTGAAGGAGTAGAGCCGCTGGCTGCCGGAACCGGCCGCACCCCGGATGGAGGGCACGACGAGCCCGGTGCGGGCCCAGTAGTCCAACTGGCGGTAGGTGATGCCGACGACCTGACAGGCCGTGGGACCGCGGAACCCGACCAGCTGGTCCGGCATCCCGTCGAGCCCCTCACCGACCAGCGGGTCCGGGAAGAGCTCGCCCTGTCCGGGGGCGTCTGAGGACGACCCGTCCACGGCACTCCTTCCCCGGTCGCGGCGACCGGGGAAGGATCCCCGCGCCGACGACCACCGCCTCGATGATGTCTCCGCCGACGGTAAGCGGCCGCACGCCCAGGGTCAACGTGCCACGCCGCCACCGGTCCTGCTCCCCCGGCGTGTCGTCGATCAACACCTGATCGCCGCACCCCGGGGGTCCCGCGCTCCTTCGACGAGGGTCCGGGGACTCAGCCCGGCTGGGCTCCCCGGAAGTCCTCCGGGGACACGGAGTCGAGGAACTCGCGGAACTTCTCGACCTCGTCCTCCTGCTCGTCCGGGATCACCAGACCGGCCTCGGCCAGCACGCTCTCGTCCGCGTGGATCGGCACGCCGACCCGCAGGGCGAGCGCGACCGAGTCGCTCGGCCGGGCGGACACGGTGATGCCCCCGTCGAAGATCAGCTCGGCGTAGAAGGTGCCTTCCTGAAGGTCCGTGATCCGCACCTGTTCCAGCCGCCGGCCCAGCGCGCCGATCACGTCCTTGAGCAGGTCGTGCGTGAGCGGTCGGGCGGGCTTGACCCCCTGCTGCTCGAGGGCGATCGCAGTGGCCTCGACCGAACCGATCCAGATCGGCAGGTAGCGGTCACCGGACGTCTCCCGCAGCAGGAGGATGGGCTGGTTGGCGGGCAGTTCGACCCTGACTCCCACGACGCGCATCTCACTCATGCGCCCGCCTCCTCACCCCTGGTCGCAACATGGTCGACGCTACACGCGAGTCCTCGGGAACGCGCGCCTCCGGACGGGGCGTTCGGTGGCGTTCGTCCCCCGGTGCGCGACCGCCCTGGCCGGGCGTCCGCACCGTCGGAGGAGGTCAGCCCCCCGCGCCGGGTTCGCGCGGACCGGTGAGGAAGACCAGCCGGAACTTGCCGATCTGGACCTCGTCACCGTTCGCGAGGACGGCCGTGTCGACCGGCTCGCGGTTCACGTAGGTGCCGTTGAGGCTGCCGACGTCCACGACGACGAACTCGCCGGAGTCCCGGCGGAACTCCGCGTGCCGCCGGGAGACGGTCACGTCGTCGAGGAAGATGTCGCTGTCCGGGTGGCGGCCGGCGCTCGTCGTCGGGCGGTCCAGCAGGAACCGGGATCCGGCGTTCGGCCCGCGCTTGACCACGAGCAGCGCGGATCCCGGGGGCAGCGCGTCGACACCGGAGACCGGCGCTTCCTGGGCCGGTGGCTCGACGTCGGCCAGGAAGTCCGCCCGGAAGACCGACGTGGTCTCGGGGGAACGCTCCGGCGGGACGCCGGGCCCGTCGTTCGTGGTCACCTCGGGGTCTCCTCCTGCGATGGTCTGTCCCGGTCGGTTCGCCGGGATCGTGTCCGGCCGGCCACGTGGCGGCACCGCCGGACGATGTCGGACGAACCTATCGTGTCGCTCCTGACCCGGTGGGTCAGGACCCGCCGGTCAGCTGCCGGTAGGCGGCCGCGTCGAGAAGATCGGCGAGCGCGTCCGCCCCGTCGTCGAGCCTCAGCTCGACGATCCAGCCCGTGTCGTAGGCGCCCGTGTTGACGACTCGGGGTTCGCCTCGAGCGCGTCGTTCACAGCGACGACCTCACCGGCCACCGGCGCGTAGATGTCCGAGACCGACTTCGTGGACTCGACCTCGCCGATGGCCGCGCCCGCCGCGATCGTGTCCCCCACGGTGGGGAGCTGCACGAACACGACATCGCCGAGCTGGTCCTGGGCGTGATCGGTGATCCCGACCCGGACCACGCCGCCGCCCAGGTCCCGCACCCATTCGTGGGCGTCGGTGTACCTGAGGTCCTCGGGGACGGAAGTCTCGGCACTCACGCGGGCAGCCTAACGCGGCGTCCCCCGCCCGGTCCCGGCACCCGCGACGACCGGCCCTGCCCGCATCGCGAGCACGAACCGGCCCAGGTAGAGCAGTCCGGACCAGAGGTAGAGCGCCACGCCCCAGACCGCGAAGGCCGTACCGAGGGGCAGCGCGACGTGACCCCAGGCGTTGTCCGCCTGGCCGAGCAGCAGCAGCGGGAACGCGTAGAGCAGCAGGAACGTCGCGGCCTTGCCCAGGTAGGTCACCGGGAACGGGCCGTAGCCGTACCGGCGCAGCACCACGACGCACACCCCGAGCACCAGGTCCCGGCCGATCAGCACCGCCACCGCCCACCACGGCACGACGCCGCGGGCGCCGAGGGCGAGCAGCGCGGCGAGGATGTAGAGCCGGTCGACGGCGGGGTCCAGCAGCTCCCCCACCCGGCTGTACTGGTTCAGCAGCCGGGCGAGCTTGCCGTCCGCCCAGTCCGTCGCCCCGCCCACGGCGAGCACGACGATCGCCCACCCGTCCGCCTGCGGGCCGAGCAGCAGCCACAGGAACAGCGGCACGCCGGCGAGGCGCAGCACGCTGAGCAGGTTCGGGACGGTCAGGACGCGATCGGTCCGGTCCTGCTCGCCGGTCCCCGGGATTGCCACACGCCGAGCCTACCGAGGGGCACCCGGGCCGTCGGGGCGGGCGATCATCGGGCCCGGCTGGAGTTCCGCCCCCTCCCGGGGTCACGATGGGGCCATGGACGCCACGAAGCTCAAGGACGTGCAGGGCCCGTTGAAGCAGCGGTACCGCGAGGACCCGGCATCCGCGGTCGTGACCCTGAAGGCGGACGGCGAGCTCGACGGCACCGGCGTCGCCTGCCGCGTGCAGACCGCGACCGTGCTGGCCGAGGCCGGCCTGCACCCCGCCACGGGCGGCGACGGCACGCAGCTCTGCTCGGGCGACATGCTCCTGGAGGCGCTCGTCGCGTGCGCCGGGGTGACCCTGCGCGCGGTCGCGACGTCGATGGGGCTCGAGGTCTCCGGGACGGTGCACGCCGAGGGCGACCTGGACTTCCGCGGCACGCTCGGCGTGGACAAGCAGGCCCCGGTCGGCTTCCGGGACATCCGGCTGTCCTTCGCGCTGGACACCTCCGCCGACCAGGACCAGGTGGCGTCGCTGATCAAGCTCACCGAGCGCTACTGCGTCGTCCTGCAGACGATCAAGGGCAACCCGGCCACCGAGGTCAGCGTCTCCACCGGGGCCTGAGGATGCTCGCGGCCGCCCTGGCCGCCGTCGTCGGGGCCGCGCACGTCCTCACGGGGGACGACGCGCTGACGGACCACTCGCACGACGAGGCGTTGTCGATCACCTGGCGGCGCCCGTGCGCGGTCGTCCGCCCGGGTTCGACGGCGGAGGTCTCGGCGATCCTGCGGCTCGCGGCCGAGCACGGCGTGTCCGTCACCGCGCGGGGCAGCGGCACCGGCCTGTCCGGCGCCGCGGTCCCGGCCGAGGGCGCCCTGGTCGTCTCCTTCGCCCGGATGAACCGAGTACTGGAGATCGACACGGAGAACCACGTGGCCGTCGTCCAGCCCGGGGTGACCCTCGCCGAGCTGGACCGGGCCGCGGCCGCGCACGGGCTCACGTACCCGGTGCAGCCCGGCGAGAACGGCTCCAGCCTCGGTGGCAACGTCGCGACGAACGCGGGCGGCATGCGGGCGGTGCGCTACGGCGCGACCCGGCAGCAGGTCCTGGGGCTCGAGGCCGTCCTGCCGTCCGGCGAGGTGCTGCGCACCGGCGGCAAGCTCGCCAAGGCCAGCACCGGCTACGACCTCACCCAGCTGATCGTCGGGTCCGAGGGCACCCTCGCGCTCGTCACCGAGGCCACGTTGCGCCTCTACCCCCGGCTCCCCCACCAGGCCACCGTCCTGGCGCCGTTCCCCACGGTCGACGAGGTGGCGGCGGCGGTCCCGAAGGTCGTCGCGTCCGGGGTCGGGCCGCTGATCCTGGAGTACCTGGACACGGCCACGATGAACGCGATCACCCGGGCCGAGGACCTCGAGCTCGGGCTCCCCGACGGGGTCCGCGCGGGCTCGGACGCCTACCTCCTGGTGATGCTGGAGAACGGCGCGAAGGACCGGCTCGACACCGACGTCGAGCGGCTGGGCACGCTGCTCGCCGGCCTCGGCGCGACCGACGCCTACGTGCTGCCGGGGCCGGCCGCGCGCCGGCTCGTCGAGGCGCGGGAGCGCGCGTTCTGGACGGTGCGCGCGATGGGTGCCGCGGACATCGTCGACGTCGTCGTGCCCCGCGCCGCGATGCCCGAGTTCCTGCGGCGGGCCGGGGAGATCGCCGAGCGGTACGGCTCCCGGCTGGCGGGCTGCGGCCACGCCGGGGACGGGAACGTCCACCTGTCCGTCTTCGAGCCCGACGACGACACCCGTCACCGCCTGCTGGGCGAGGTCTTCCGGGCCGGGCGGGAGCTGGGCGGCCTGATCTCGGGTGAGCACGGCATCGGGCGGAGCAAGCGCCGCCACCACCGGGAGCTCACCGACCCGGTGACGCTCGCCCTGCTCGCGCGGGTGAAGGCGGCGTTCGACCCGCACGGCATCCTCAACCCCGAGATCTCCCCGTCCCCGGAGGACACGACATGAACGGCGCGGAAGCGCTCCTGCGCACACTCGTCGACGGCGGTGTGGACGTCTGCTTCGCCAACCCCGGCACGTCCGAGATGCATTTCGTCGCGGCCTTGGACGCGGTCCCGCAGATGCGCGGGGTGCTGACCCTGTTCGAGGGCGTGGCGACGGGCGCGGCGGACGGCTACGCCCGGATGGCCGGGAAGCCGGCGGCGACGCTGCTGCACCTCGGCCCGGGGCTCGGCAACGGCGTGGCGAACCTGCACAACGCCCGCCGCGCCGGCTCGCCGGTGGTGAACGTGGTCGGGGACCACGCGACGTTCCACAAGCCGCTGGACGCACCGCTGGAGTCGGACATCGACGCGGTCGCCGGGGCCGTCTCCGGCTGGGTGCGGCGCAGCGCGAGCCCGGCGGAGGTCGGACCGGACGCGGCGGACGCCGTCGCCGCGGCCGTCGGCGGCGGGATACAGGCGGCCGGGCAGGTTGCCACGCTGATCCTGCCGGCGGACGTCTCCTGGACCGAGGACGAGGGCTGCGCGCCCGCCGGGGTCACCCCGGGCACCCCGCTCGGCCGCGGCGCGCTGGACGCCGACGCGCTGGAGGCCGCGGCCAAGGCGCTGGGGTCGACGACCGGGGGCGAGCGCTGCACGATCCTGATCGGCGGCGACGCCACCCGCGAGGACGGCCTGCTGGCAGCGAGCCGGATCGCGGCCGCCACCGGCGCCCAGGTCCTGGTCGAGACCTTCCCCGCCCGGCACGAGCGCGGGGTGGGCCTGCCGGCCTTCGAGCGGCTCGCCTACGCCGTGCAGGGCGCGCTGCGCCAGCTCGCCGGCACCCGGCACCTGATCCTCGCCGGGGCCGCCGCGCCCGTCAGCTTCTTCGGCTACCCGGACACGCCGAGCGTGCTCTTCCCCGAGGGCTGCGAGGTGCACGAGGTGGCCCCGCACGGCGGACCCGGCGCGGCCGGGCTGCGGGCAATCGCGGACCTCGTCGCCGGGGACGCCGAACCGGTCCTCGCCGGGCCCGCCCGGCCCGGGCTGCCGAGCGGCGAGCTGACCGCGCAGTCCGTGGCGCAGGTGGTCGGGGCGCTGCTGCCGGAGCGGGCGATCGTCGTCGACGAGTCGGTGACGTCGGGTTTCGCGCTCCCCGCCATGACGGCCGGCGCGCCCCGGCACGACGTGCTGACCCTCACCGGCGGCGCCATCGGCTACGGCCTGCCTGCCGCGACGGGCGCCGCCGTCGCCTGCCCGGACCGGCCCGTCTGGTGCCTGGAGGCGGACGGGAGCGCGATGTACACGATCTCCGCACTGTGGACGCACGCCCGTGAGCAGCTGGACGTCACCACGATCGTCTTCAACAACGCCGCCTACGCGATCCTGCGCCTCGAGCTCGCGAACGTGGGCGCGACCGCCCCGGCGGCGGGTTCCCCGGCCCGGCGGCTGCTGGACCTCGGGGACCCGCGGCTGGACTTCGTCTCGATCGCGGCCGGCATGGGGGTTCCGGCGGTGCGGGTGACGACGGCCGAGGAGCTCGCGGACGCGCTGCGCCGGGCGGCCGCCGAGCCCGGTCCGCACCTGGTGGAGGCCCTCGTCCCGCCGCTGGCTCCCTGAGGCGGCCCGGCCCCGCCCGACCGCTGGTCTCACCACTCGGCGCGGCTGGTCGGCGTTTCGGCGCCGCCCACCCCCGCTGGGGGCGACGGGCCCCGCGGGGGGCGTCCTACAGTGCTTCGACGAGCAGTTGTCACGCAGCGCGAACGGCGGGGACGCACTGGTGGGAGCGACGGATGAACTGACATCCGCCGATCACGCGTGCGCGGTACCGGTCAGTGACGAGGAGCTCTGGGAGCTGACGGCGGCCTTCCTCGCCGCCGGCCTCGCCCGGGGCGAGAAGGTCTACTACTTCGACGACGGGACGTCGGACGCGGTCCTCGAACGCCTGCTGGACGACCGTGTCGCGGTGGCCGATCCGCTGCGCCGCGGCCAGCTCGAGATCGTCTCCTCGGACGTCACCCGCGGCGCCTTCCACGCCCCGCCGCCGGCCGTCCAGGAGCTGCTGAACAGCTACATCGACCTCTCCGAGCGGGACGGCTGGGCGGGGTTCCGGATGACGGGCCAGCTGAGCTACGGCGCGGCCCGCCCCGCCGGCATCCCGTTGAGCAGCTACGACGCCGTACTGGACGAGGTGGTGCGCAAGCGGGACTCGGCCCGCGCCCTGTGCCTCTACGACCGCACCCGGTACACCGACGATCAGATCGAGGAGATGCGCGCCGTGCATCGTGCGGAGGTCGCCGCGCCGGCCGCGTACGACGACGGTCTGCTGCGGATCACCCGGACCGGGCTGGGCCGGGCCCGGCTGGCCGGCGAGATCGACCACAGCAACCGCCCGATGATCACGACGCTGCTGCTCGGGGACCTGGACAAGGTCCTGCGCGCGCCGAACGCCCCGAACGACATCGTCCTCAACCTCGCGTCCCTGCGGTTCCTGGACGTGACGGCGGCGGTGAGCGTGGTGCAGGCGGCCGAGGGCTTCCCGGACACCCACCGGCTCGTCCTGACCGGGGTGCGGCCCCGGGTGCAGCGCGTGTTCGACCGCTGCGGCGCGGCGTTCGCGCGGCAGCTGTCCATCGAGGAGCTCCCGGAGCCAGGAGCGGCCGAGGAGGCGGACCCCGAGTGAAGGTCACCCCCCGCACCCCCGCGGGCCTCGCCCTGCGGCACGCCGTCGCCTTTTACGACACCACGGACGACCTCCTCGCCCAGGCCGTGCCGCTGGTCCGCGAGGCGCTCGACCGCGGGGAGCGGGTGGCGCTGGCCGCGCCGGGCCTCGTCGAGCAGGCGATCCGGGGCGACCTCGGGAGCGCCGAGCTCGTCTCGCTCGCGCCCGCGGTCCCTCCGGTGAGCTCGGTGTCGGGTGCCGCGGAGGGGTCCGGTCAGACCACCGCCGCCCTGCGCGGCCGCGAGCTGCGGATGCTGTGCCGGGACGGGCCGGCGGTCACCGTCGTCGCCGTGCACGACGAGCGGCTCGACGGCGCCGACGGCGGCTACTGGACCGAGCTGGACGCGGCGCTGAACGTGGCGGTCGCGGACCTGGACGTCACGATGGTCTGCTTCTACCCGTCGTACCCGCTGCACCTGGAGGTGCTGGAGGGCGCCCGGGCCAACCACGCGCTGCTCCTCGCCGGGGGTAGCCCGCGAGAACCCCGCGCACCGGTGTCCGGTGGAGGTCCTGCGGAGCCGTCCGGCGCAGTCGCCGGTCGTGCTGGGACCGCCCGACCTGCGGTTGACGTACAACTCCTGGCAGCTGCACGACGTGCGGGGCGCCGTCGAGACGGCGGTCGGGCTGGTCGGGTTCGAGCGGGCCCGGGGCGAGGACCTGGTGCTCGCGGTCAACGAGGTGGCCACCAACGCCGTCGAGCACGGGACGGCGGACGCGGAGCTGTGTCTGTGGGCCTCGCCGACGGAGCTGGTCTGCGAGGTGCACGACGGAGGCACGCTGCGTGAGCGGCTGCCCGGCCTCAAGGCGCCGCACCCCAAGGACCCGCGGGGCCGCGGGGTGTGGATCGCGCGGCAGCTGTGCGATCTGCTGCACGTCTGGCGGGACGCCTCGGGCACCCACGTGCGGATGCACGCGCGCCCCTGAGATATGATCGCTACGCACCGTCACTCGGATGGCCGTACCTGCGGCGTAGTGGTCGTGACCGCGGCGTGTAACTGTGACGAAACAGCCTCTTGGCAATTCCGGCGGGTCGGAGAACACTGTTCGACGGCCCAGGGCGTCAGGGGCGTGCCGAGCGGCCACCACATGATCCACCACGTGCCATCATTTACGGGGATACCCATGTTGTCAGACGGTCACCGTCGATCCTTCGCGACCCGATCCTGTCACCGCATCACGGTGCTCGGTTCGTTCACCCTCCACTCGGACGGCGCCACCGTGCCGCTCGGTGTGGATGCGCGTCGCGTCGTCGCCTACCTCGCCGTGCACCCGCGGCCCCAGTCGCGCGCGGGTCTCGCCGCGGACCTGTGGCCCGGGGTGCCCGCCGCCTCCGCGGCCCGGCTGCTCACCGAGGCCCTCGCCGCCGTGGACGTACCCGGCCTGCTCGAGGGCGCCGAGGACGAGTCCGCCGCGCTCTCGCTGAACGAGGACGTCGAGGTCGACCTCTCCGACTCCATGCTGCTCATCCGGGCCTTCGCCGGCGGCGGCCGCCTGGACGAGCGCCCCCACGTGGACCTGCTCAGCGAGGACATCCTGCCCTCGTGGACCTCCCCCTGGATCGCCGTCGAGCGCGAGCGTTTCCGCCAGCTCCGGCTCTCCGCCCTCGAGCAGCTCGTCGGCAAGCTCAGCGAGGCCGGCCTGCACGCCGACGCCGTCGAGATCGCCGAGCTCGCCGTCGCGCAGGCCCCCAGCCGCGACAGCGCCCGGCGCGCCCTGATCGAGGCCCACCTGGCCCAGGGGGACGTGGTCGCCGCGGTCGCCCAGTACGACGCCTACCAGGAGCTGCTGCGCTCCAGCATCGGCGGCCCGGTGCCGGCCGGCATGGACCACCTGTTCCCGCCGTCGGCCGCGCGGCCCGTGATGCGCGGCTTCCGTCGCCCGACCCAGCGTTCCGCCGTGATGCTGCCGCAGCTGCGCGCCGCCCGGCCCGCCGGTCAGGGCGGCGTCCGCCGCCTCGTCACCGGCGGTTCGGTCCCCGGTCGCTGACCACCCTCCTCCCGCGCGACGGCTCCGGAACCTGCGCAGGTTCCGGGGCCGTTCCGCATTTCGGAGCCCGTCGGCCCCGGCCGGTCGTCTCGGCGCTGCCGACTCGGCTCTGTCGGCTCAGCTCTCCGGCGAACGACCACGGCGGCGGGCCATGTACAGGGAGTCCGCGACACCGAAGACGGCCAGGACCGCCAGCACGACGCTGAACGCCGGGTAGCCGGCCAGGAACACCAGGACGGCCGCGGCCAGCAGGACGGGAACGGTGCCGGCGGAGACCCACGCCCGGACGCGGTGCGGACGACAGTCGTCGTGGGTGGGCCCGGCCATGTCCGACGCATACCCGGTCGAGCGGTTCGCGAACCGGCGCTCCTGCCCCGGGACAGCCCTACGCCGTACGGCGACCGGGATCTCGAACGACACCTCGGTGCCGCCGCCCGTCGGGGACACGTCCAGCCCGTCCGACAGCGTCCGGATCAACGAGAGCCCGCGGCCGCGCGGGCCCGCCTCCACCGGCGCCGGACGCCAGAACCCGTGGTCCAGTACCCGCACGACGACGGCGGCGCCGGGGCTCCCCCGGTCCCGCAGCTCCAGGTCGATCTCGACGGGCCCGGGCGGGCGGCCGCGGTAGGCGTGCTCGACGCCGTTGGCCGCCGCCTCCCCCACCGCGAGCTGCAGGTCCACCAGCTCGTCCGCGGTGAGGCCGACCTCGCCCGCCCAGTCCTCGATGAGGGCGCGCATCCGGGCGAGCTCCCGCGGGTTCGCCGTGTGGCGGAGCTCGAGGCGCGGGGTGCGCCGGAGGCCGGCACCGCCGGGGCCTCCGGTCGTGCCGCTGCGGGGGTGTCCGGCGGGGACCGGACGGTGCGACGTCACGGGGGCTCCCTCCTCCGTCCGGCAGCCGGGGTGCCTGCCGATGTGCTGCCCCGGGAATTCCCGCCGCCGACCACGTCGAACCCCGTCGACGGGGCGTGTGACCCGGCCGACCAGCGGGTAAGCGCGGGCATGACGATTGCGGACAAGGCCGGCGACATCGCGAACGCGCTCAACCGGAAGGCCGCGGAGCTGAAGGACCGGGCCGGCTCGAAGGTGGAGCCGGAGCACCGCCAGGAGACGATGGAGGCGACCGGCGAGGACCTCCCGGGCGCGCTCAGGCTCGCCTACAAGCCGGTCGGCGTGGTGTCCGGCCTGGTGGGCGGCCTGATCGCGGGGCAGGTCTTCGACCTGATCTGGAAGCGCCTGTCCAACGAGGACGAGACCCCGGAGCCGCTGTCCCCGAAGTACAGCACCCGCGAGGTACTCCTCGCGGCGACGCTGCAGGGCGCGATCTTCGGGCTCATCCGGACCGCGGTGAACCGGTACGGCATGAAGGTCTATCGGAAGGCGGTCTTCACGCCGATCCCCGCGTCGTCGGCGAAGCGCTGAGCGGGTGCTGAACGACTCCGCCCGTCGCGAGCGGGGCCGGGTGGTGGCCTCGCAGCAGGGCCGAGTCGTTCAGCGCCCTCCTGAGTCCTACTGGTGGAACCGCGGGATGCGCTTACCCACGAACGCGGCGAGCCCCTCGGCGCCCTCCGCGCCGGCGGCGCTGGCCGAGATCGCGGCGGCCTCGGCGTCCAGCTGGGTCCGCAGGTCCGCGGCCCAGCTGTCCGCGAGGAGCCGCTTGATCCGGCCGAGGGCGGCGGTCGGGCCCTGGGCGAGGCGGTGCGCGGTCCGCTCGGCCTCCGCCGCCAGCTCCGCGTCCTCGACCACCGACGCGGCGATGCCGGTGTCCAGCAGCGCGCCGGCCTCGAGCACCTGGTCCGTCAGCAGGATCTGCCGCGCCCGCCCGTACCCGACGATGCGGGGCAGCGTCCAGCTCATCGCGCCGTCCGGGGAGAACCCGATGCCCGGGTACGCCGGACGGAGCTTGGTCGAACGGCCCGCGACGACGATGTCGGTGGCCAGCACGACACTCATCCCGGCGCCCGCGGCCCAGCCCTGGACGCCGGCGACGCTGGGCACCGCGCAGCGCACGTAGGCCTCGAGGAACTCGTGGAAGGTGTCCGCGAGCTGCTTCACGTACGCGCCGCGGTCCTCCGCACCCTCGAAGGCCCGCACGTCCCCGCCGGTGCAGAAGCTGCCGCCGTCGTGGGCCAGCAGGATCGCGCCGACGCCCTGCTCCGCGGCCTGCTCGGCCGTCGCCAGCCCGCGCAGCGTCTCGGCGACGGCGGTCATCGCCTCGCCGTCGAGGGTGCCGGCCTTGCCGGCGGCGATCCGGCAGCGCAGCACGCGGCCGTCCAGTGCGGTGGTCGGGGCGGTCATCGGTCCCTCTCCACGAAGAAGTCCATCTCGGGTTCGTCCCCGCCGCCGTAGCGGGACAGGTCGGTCACGCCCTCCTCGGCCAGCACGTCGACGTCCAGGAAGGTCCGTCCGGTGACCTCGGGCCCACGCTTGAGCACCGCCACCGCGGCGTCCGCCATGATCTCCGGCGTCCGCGAGCGGGAGGCGGCCTCGTCGCCGCCGAGCAGGTTGATCACCGCGGCGGTGGCGATCGTCGTCTCCGGCCAGAGGCAGTTCGCGGCGATCCCGTCCGCCCGGAACTCCTCCGCGAAGCCGAGCGTGAGCAGCGACATCCCGTACTTGGAGAGCATGTAGGCCGGGAACCTCCCCAGCCACTTCGGGTCCAGGCTCAGCGGTGGCGAGAGCGTGAGGATGCGCGCCGCGTCGGACTTCCGCAGGTGCGGCAAGGCGGTCTGGGTGAGCAGGAAGGTGCCGCGGGAGTTGATCTGCTGCATCAGGTCGTAGCGCTTGATCGGCAGCTCGGCGGTGCCGGAGGTGTTCAGGGCGCTGGCGTTGTTGACCACGATGTCGATGCCGCCGAACGTCTGCGCCGCGGTGGTGGCGGCGCGCTCGACGTCCGCGGGCTCCCGCACGTCCCCGACGATCGCGACGGCCTTCCCGCCGGCCTCCTCGATCTCCGCGACGGCCGTGTGCACGGTGCCGGGGAGCCGCGGGTCGGGCTGGTCCGTCTTGGCGAGCAGCGCGACGTTGGCGCCCTCCCGGCCCGCGGCGACCGCGATGGCCAGCCCGATACCCCGGCTGCCGCCGGACATGAGGATCGTCCGTCCTCGAAGTGACGCCGTCATCGCACCGCTCCTCACCCCCGGGACACCGGCGCCCCGTTCCTCGGTGACCGGACGTTAACAGTCAGATCTGACCGCTCGGAACGAGGCACCGGCGTGACCGTCGTCTCCCCCGGAGACCCGGCTCAGCTGTCGAGTGCGCGGAGCCTCGGCATGACGTCGGAGGTGAACTGGGCGAGGAAGCGTTCCTGGTCGTGGCCCGGGCCGTGGAAGACCAGGTGGTTGAGCCCGGCGTCGAGGTAGGGCTTGATCTGCGCGACCGCCTCGTCGGGGTCCGACGCCACGATCCAGCGCTTCGCGACCTGCTCGATCGGCAGCTCGTCGGCCAGGCGCTCCATCTCCTCCGCCGAGTCCACGGTGTGCTTCTGCTCCGCGGTCAGCGACAGCGGCGCCCAGAACCGCGTGTTCTCCAGCGCGGCCTCCGGGTCCCGATCGTAGGAGAACTTGACCTCGATCATCTTGTCGATCTCGGCCGGGTCCCGCTCCGCCTTCGCCGCGCCCTCCGCGACCGCCGGCAGCAGCTTCTCGGTGTAGAGCTCCATGCCCTTGCCCGAGGTGCAGATGAAGCCTTCCGCCGACCGCCCCGCGTACCGGGCCACGACCGGACCACCGGCGGCGATGTAGACCGGGACCGGGGTGTCCGGACGGTCGTAGATGCTCGCGTTGACCAGCTTGTAGTACTCGCCGTCGAAGTCGACGTTGGTCTCGGTCCACAGCGTGCGCATCAGCGTCACGGCCTCGCGGAGCCGGGCGAAGCGCTCCTTGAAGTCCGGCCACTCCATCCCCGACACGGCGATCTCGTTGAGCGCCTCCCCGGTCCCGGCGCCCAGGATGATCCGGTTGTCGTAGAGCAGCGCCATCGTGGCGAACGTCTGCGCCATCACCGCCGGGTTGTACCGGAACGTCGGCGTCGTCACGCTCGTCCCGATCTGCACCCGGCTGGTGCGCTCCCCCACCGCGGCCATCCAGGTCAACGCCGACGGGGCGTGCCCGCCGTTGTGCCGCCACGGCAGGAAGTGGTCCGACACCCACACGCTGTCCAGGCCCACCTCCTCCGCCCGCACCGCGTACTCCACCAGGTCCCGGGGCCCGAACTGCTCCGCCGAGGCCTTGTAGCCGATCTTCAGGGTCACCTGAGGGTCCTCTCCCGGTCGAGCGCCGCGGTCGGGCGCACGTCTGCTGCCCACAGTGCTACACCCCCGGCGCCGCTGCCGCGAGGACACGTTGATCACTCGTCGCCCCGGGCCCGCTCCGCCTGCGGCAAACCAGGTGCGATCGGTCGATCCCGTTCGTACTCTGGAAGCAACCATGACGTCCTCCCTTCCGGCGGCGGCGCGGTCGACCTCCCTGGCCGAACTGCGTCGCCTGGCCTCCCCTGTCCGCCCGCACCGCCGGGCCCTGCTCGGGTCCGGGGTGGCCGCGCTCGCGAGCAGCCTGGCCGCCCTCGCCATCCCGCTGGTCACCCGCCGGATCGTCGACGGCCCGATCGCCCGCGGTGAGCTCGGCTCGCTGCCCTGGCTCGTGCTCGGGGTGCTCGCGTTCGGCCTCCTCGAGGCGCTGCTGCTGTTGTGGCGGCGCCGGCTGGTCGTCCGCCCGACCACCCTGATCGAGGCGACGATGCGCGCCGACCTCTACGCCCACCTGCAGGACCTGCCGGTGGCGTTCCACGACCGCTGGCCGTCCGGGCAGCTGCTGTCCCGCGCGGTCCAGGACCTGTCGACGCTGCGCCGCTTCCTCGCGTTCTCCGGGATCTTCCTGGTGGTCAACGCGGTGACGGCGGTGGTCGGTGTCGGGGTGCTGACGGTCCTGTCCCCGCTGCTGGGCACCGCGATCGCGGTCATCGCGATCCCGCTCGTACTGCTCACGAGGTACTTCGAGCGTCACTACTCCCTGGCCGCGCGCTCGGCGCAGGACCAGGCCGGGGACCTCGCGACGGTCGTCGAGGAGTCCGCCCTCGGGATCCGGGTGCTGAAGTCGCTCGGCCGCGGCCGGGAGATGGCGAAGCGGTTCACGGCGGACGCCCGCGGGCTCCGCGGCACCGAGCTGCGGAAGGTCCGGCTGCAGGCCGCGCTGTGGTGCGTGCTGATCCTGCTGCCCGAGGCGGCGATCGCGCTGATCCTCGGCCTCGGCGCGCTCGGCGTGGCGCAGGGCTCGCTGACGCTCGGCACGCTCGTCGCGGCCGTCACCGTGATGATGTACCTGTACTGGCCGATCGCCTCGCTCGGCTGGCTGCTCACCGAGGCGGGCGACGCGGCCGCCGCGACCCGGCGGTACTACGAGGTCATGGACGTCGAGCCGGCGATCACCGATCCCGCCGAGCCGGTGCCGCCGGCCCACCCGGTGCGGGGTGAGATCGAGTTCCGGGACGTGCGGTACCGCCACGAGGGCGCCGAGCGGGACGTCCTGCGCGGGCTCTCCCTGGTTGTCCGTCCGGGCGAGACGATGGCTCTGGTCGGGGCGACGGGGTCGGGCAAGACGGTGCTGACGTCGCTGGTCGGGCGGCTCGAGGACGTGACGGGCGGCGCGGTGCTGCTCGACGGCGTCGACGTCCGGCGGCTGCGGCTCGCGGACCTTCGCTCCCTCGTCGCCACGGCGTTCGAGGACCCGGTGCTGATCTCGGCGAGCGTCCGGGAGAACGTGGCGCTCGGTACACCGGGCGCGTCGCCGGAGGACGTGTGGGAGGCGCTGCGCGTCGCGGGCGCGGACGGGTTCGTCGCGGCCCTGCCCTGGGGCCTGGACACCCGGATCGGTGAGCAGGGTCTCTCGCTCTCCGGCGGGCAGCGGCAGCGGCTCGCGCTCGCCCGCGCGGTGATCGGGCGGCCGCCCGTCCTGGTGCTCGACGACCCGCTGTCCGCCCTGGACGTCCACACCGAGGCCCAGGTGGAGGCGGCGCTGCGCCGGCTGCTGGGCGGGGTGACCGCGCTGGTCGTGGCGCACCGGCCGTCGACGGTGCAGCTGGCGGACCGGGTGGCGCTGCTCTCCGGCGGCCGGATCGCCGCGGTGGGGACGCACCGCGAGCTCCTGGCGGGGAACGCGGAGTACCGGGACCTGCTGAGCAACCCCGAGGAGGAGGTGGCCCGGCGATGAGCGTCGATCTCTCCTGGCGCGGCGTGGGCGACGAGCCCGACGAGGTCACGTACGCCGCGGGCCTCACGCTGGCCCGCGGTGCTCGTACCCTGTTCTGGTCGCTGCTGCGCCCGCACCGGGCGCCCGCCGCGCTCGCGATGGCGCTGTTGGTCGTCGAGAACGCGGTGATGCTCACCGGGCCGCTGCTCGTCGCGCTCGCCATCGACACCGGGGTGCCGGCCGCGCTCGACGGCCGCCCCGGCCCGCTGGCCTGGGCGATCGCCGGGTACGCCGGATGCGGGGTCGCCGGGGCGGGGCTGCGCGCGGTGTTCCTGCGGCTGTCCGGCCGGGTGGGCCAGGACCTGCTGCTGGACCTGCGGAACCGGGTCTTCCGGCATGCGCAGCGGCTCTCGCTGGACTTCCACGAGTCCTACACGTCCGGCCGGCTGATCTCCCGGTTGACCAGCGACGTCGACTCGATCGACGACCTCCTCGCCCAGGGCCTGGACAAGCTGCTCGGCGCGCTGCTCTCGCTCGTCGGGATCACCGTGCTGCTGCTGGTGATCGACCCGGTGCTCGCGTGCGTCGTGCTGGCCGGGTTCGTCCCGATGGTGCTGCTCACGCGCTGGTTCCAGCGCAGCTCGCGGGCCGGCTACCGGCGCACCCGCACCTGGGTGGCGCGGGTGATCGTGCACTTCGTCGAGTCCATGAACGGCATCCGCGCGGTCCAGGCGTACCGCCGCGAGGCCCGCAACTCGTCGATCATGGACGGGCTGAACGCGCAGTACCGGGACGCGAACGCGCAGGCGCTGCTCACGGTCGCGTGGTTCGTGGCGGCGGTTCGGGCGGTCGGCAACGTGACGCTCGCGCTCGTCCTCCTGATCGGGGCGTTCCGGGTGTCCGGCGGGGCGCTGGAGCTGGGCGCGCTCACGGCGTTCCTGCTGTACCTGCGCCGCTTCTACGATCCCCTCGACGACCTGGCGCAGTTCCTCAACGCCTACCAGTCCGCGGCCGCGGCGCTGGAGAAGCTGGCGTCGCTGCTGGAGACGCCGGTCGGGGTGCCGGAGCCCGAGGACCCGACGGCCCTGCCGTCGCCGGTCCGCGGCGAGCTCGTCTTCGACGGGGTCGGCTTCGCCTACGCCCGAGCGGCGGACCGGACGGTGCTGCCGGAGTTCACCCTGCGGGTCCCGCCCGGGCAGACGGTCGCGCTGGTCGGGGCGACGGGCGCCGGCAAGTCCACGCTGGCCAAGCTCGCGGCCCGGTTCTACGACCCGACGCTCGGCACGATCCGGCTCGACGGCGTGGACCTGCGGGACCTCGCGGACACGGACCTCCGCAGGGCGCTGGTGATGATCACGCAGGAGTCGTTCCTGTTCTCCGGCTCGGTAGCGGACAACGTCGCGATGGGCCGGCCGGCCGCGACCCGGGCGGAGATCGAGGCCGCGGTCGACGCCGTCGGGGCGGGGCCGTTCGTCGAGCAGCTGCCCGAGGGGCTGGACACGGACGTCCGCAAGCGCGGCGGGCGGCTCTCCGCGGGCCAGCGCCAGCTGGTGTCGCTGGCCCGGATCGTGCTGGCGGACCCGGCCGTCGTCCTGCTGGACGAGGCGACGTCGAGCCTGGACATCCCGTCGGAGCGGGCCGTGCAGGACGCGCTGGAGACGGTCCTCGCGGGCCGCACCGCGCTGATCATCGCCCACCGCCTCTCGACCGTGCGGATCGCGGACCGGGTGCTGGTCATGGCGGAGGGCCGGGTGGTCCAGGACGGCTCCCCCGCCGAGCTGCTGGCGAGCGCGGGCGAGTACGCGGACCTGCACGAGGCCTGGCGGGCGAGTTTGCGCTGACGCGCCTGTGCGCGGTTTCGGCGCACAGGTGGCACAGCCGCATCAGACGAACGCCGACAGCCCCGTGATCGACCGCCCGACGACCAGGGTGTTGATCTGCCTGGTGCCCTCGAAGGAATACAGCGCCTCGGCGTCGGCGAAGTACTTGGCGACGCCGTAGTCCAGCACCACCCCGTTGCCGCCGACGACCTCCCGGGCCAGGGACACCGTCTCGCGCATCCTGGTGGTGGTGAACTCCTTGGCCAGCGCGGCGTGCTCGTCCTTCGCGGTGCCGGCGTCCTGCATCTCGGCCAGGCGCACGGCCATGCCCAGCGAGGCCGTCACGTTGCCCAGCATGCGCACGAGCAGGTCCTGGACCAGCTGGAACCCGGCGATCGGGCGGCCGAACTGCTCGCGTTCCCTGGCGTAGTCCAGCGCGATCTCGTACGCCGCCATCATCGTGCCGGTGGCGCCCCAGGCCACGCCGCCGCGGGTGCGCCGCAGGACCTTGTTCGTGTCCTTGAACGAGTTCGCCTCCTGCAGCCGGTCGGACTCCGGGACGCGGCAGTCCGTCAGTACGATGTCCGCGTTCTGCACCGTCCGCAGGGCGATCTTGTTCTCTATCTTCGTCGTGGTCATGCCGGGGTTGTCCTGCTCCACGACGAACCCCGGACCGGCCCCTTCTCCGGCTCGTCGGTGACGTCGCGGGCCCAGACGACGACGAGGTCGGCGAACGTCCCGTTGCCGATCCAGCGCTTCTCCCCGTTCAGGACCCATTCGTCGCCCTCGCGGCGGGCGGTGGTCTCCAGGCCCTGCGCGACGTCGGACCCGCCGTGCGGCTCGGTCAGTCCGAACGCGCCGATCTTCTCCATCCGGCCCATCGCCGGGAGCCACCGCTCACGCTGCTCGGCGGAGCCGCAGAGGTCGATGCTGCCCATCGCGAGGCCGTTGTGGATGCCGAAGAAGCTGTTCAGCGACGGGTCCGCGTGCGCCAGCTCCATCGACAGGAACCCGATCAGCGTCCGGCGCGCGGCCGGCCCCTCGAGGCCCTCGTAGGGCAGCGCGGCGATGTCCAGGGCGGCGAAGCGCGGAACGATCTCGTGCGGGAACTCGGCCTTCGTCCAGGCGTCGAGCGCGATCGGGGCGATCTCGGTGCGGCAGAACTCGCGGACGCGGGCGAGCACCTTCTGCTCGTCGTCGGTGAGCGCGTCGGCGTAGTGGAAGAAGTCCCCGGGTAACGAGTCGATGGCCATCGGCCGACGATCGCACCGGCCGGGGCGCCCGGCAACGCGGGAGGCCGCGCCGCTCGTGCGCGGAAGATGTCGCGGGAACAACGTTGTTCGCGCACGGGCGACGGAGCCGCATCTCGTACGATCGGGCCCGTGAGCACCCCCGGAGCCCCCACCGCTGCTCGGACGCCCCTGGAAGTGCTCAGCCGGGTCTTCGGCTACGACGCGTTCCGCGGGCCGCAGCAGGAGGTCGTCGAGCACGTGTGCGCGGGCGGCGATGCACTCGTCCTCATGCCCACCGGCGGCGGCAAGTCCCTCTGCTACCAGGTCCCCGCGCTGGTCAGGCCGGGGACCGGGGTCGTGGTCTCGCCGCTGATCGCGCTCATGCAGGACCAGGTGGACGCGCTGCGCAACCTGGGCGTGCGGGCCGGCTTCCTGAACTCCACCCAGAACCCGGACGAGCGCCGGGACACCGAACGCGCCTTCCTCGGCGGCGAGCTGGACCTGCTCTACCTCGCCCCGGAACGACTGCGCGTCCCGTCCACGCTGAGCCTGCTGGACCGCGGCACGATCGCGCTGTTCGCCATCGACGAGGCGCACTGCGTCGCGCAGTGGGGGCACGACTTCCGGCCGGACTACCTGATGCTCTCGGACCTGCACCGGCGCTGGCCGGACGTCCCGCGGATCGCCCTCACCGCGACGGCCACCGAGCACACCCGCACCGAGATCGCGCAACGGCTGGACCTGACGAACGCCAAGCACGTCGTCGCCAGCTTCGACCGGCCGAACATCCAGTACCGGATCGCGCCGAAGAACGAGCCCCGCAAGCAGCTCCTGGAGCTCATCCGCACCGAGCACCCCGGGGACGCGGGCATCGTCTACTGCCTGTCCCGCAAGTCCGTCGAGCAGACCGCCGAGTTCCTCGCCGCGCAGGGCATCCCGGCGCTGCCCTACCACGCGGGGCTGGACGCCGGCGTCCGCGCGCGCAACCAGTCCCGGTTCCTCCGCGAGGAGGGCGTGGTCATGTGCGCCACCATCGCGTTCGGGATGGGGATCGACAAGCCGGACGTCCGGTTCGTCGCCCACCTGGACCTGCCGAAGTCGGTCGAGGGGTACTACCAGGAGACCGGCCGCGCGGGCCGGGACGGGCTGCCGTCCACGGCGTGGCTGGCCTACGGGCTCGCGGACGTCGTGCAGCAGCGCAAGATGATCGACGAGTCCGAGGGGGACCTGGCGCACCGCCGGCGGCTGGCCCAGCACCTGGACGCGATGCTGGCGCTCTGCGAGACCGTCGAGTGCCGGCGGACGCAGCTGCTGAACTACTTCGGCCAGCGGTCCGAGGCCTGCGGGAACTGCGACACGTGCCTCACACCCGCGGAGTCCTGGGACGGCACCGTCCCCGCGCAGAAGGTCCTCTCCACGGTCTGGCGGCTCAAGCACGAGCGCAACCAGAGCTTCGGCGCCGGGCAGATCGTGGACATCCTGGTGGGCAAGCGGACCCCGAAGGTCGAGCAGTCCGGGCACGACTCGCTCTCCACCTTCGGCATCGGCACGGAGCTGGGGGAGGTCGAGTGGCGCGGGGTCGTCCGCCAGCTCCTCGCCCGGGGCCTGCTCGCCGTCGGCGGGGCCTACCAGACCCTGGAGATGACGCCGGAGAGCTCGGCGGTGCTCAAGGGCGACCGGCAGGTCATGCTCCGCAAGGACCCGGAACGGACCCGCACCAGGCGGTCCTCCCGGTCGAGCGCGCCGGTCGCGGACCTCGCGCCCGAGGCCCAGCCGGTGTTCGAGCGGCTGCGGGCCTGGCGCGGCGCCACCGCCAAGGAGCAGGGCGTGCCCGCCTACGTGGTCTTCCACGACGCCACGCTCCGGGCCGTCGCGGCGCTGGCGCCGACGTCCCTGGACCAGCTGGGCACGGTCAGCGGGGTCGGGGAGAACAAGTTGACCAAGTACGGCGACGGGGTACTCGCCGCGGTGGCGGGAGACGCGGGGTGAGCGAGCGGATGCAGCGACGGAGTGCGGGCGGCGGGCCGGTCGTCGGGATCACCGGCTACGGCGAGATCGCCCGGTACGTCCCGTTCGAGCACGACACCGTGCTGCTCCCCCGCACCTACATCGACGTGGTGACGGCGGCCGGGGGCGTCCCGGTCGTCCTGCCGCCGATCCCGCTGTCCGCGGGCGTCGTGGACCGGTTGGACGCGTTGGTCATCTCCGGCGGCCCGGACGTCGACCCCGGCCGCTACGGTGCCGAGACCGGCCCGCAGACCGTCCCGGCGCGCGAGGAGCGGGACGAGGCGGAGCTGGCCGTCCTGAGCCGGGCCCTGGAGCGGGACGTCCCGGTGCTCGCCGTGTGCCGCGGCCACCAGCTGCTCAACGTCGCCCTCGGCGGGACGCTGCACCAGCACGTCCCGGACGTCGTCGGGCACGTGCGGCACGGCCCCGAACCCACGGTGTACGGCGAGATCGAGGTCCGCACCGAGCGGGACACCCTGGTCCGCACGCTGGTCGGCGAGGAGGCCCGGGTCCGCTGCCACCACCACCAGGCCGTCGACCGGCTCGGGGAGGGGCTGCGGGTCTCCGCCCGGGCCGACGACGGCATCGTCGAGGCGATCGAGCTCGGCGGGCAGCGGTTCGTCGTCGGCGTGCAGTGGCACCCCGAGCAGGACGCCACGGACCTGCGGCTCGTCTCGGGCCTGTTGCAGGCCGCGACGGAGGCGGGCGCCGCGGCCTGAGCCGGCACGGGCTCTGCGGACCGGCACAGGTCCGGACCTGTGCGTGACGGCCGGCAGCTGCGCTCGACCGGCGTGGGCTAGCCGCGGCGCAGCCGCTTGAGCGCCTCGGGCAGCTCGTCGTGGTGCACGACGGTGAGCCGCTGGGTGGCGCGGGTGATCGCGACGTAGAGGTCGTTGAGCCCGCGCGGCGACTCGGCCAGCACCTCGGCCGGTTCCACGAGCACCACGGAGTCGAACTCCAGGCCCTTCGCGGCCGTCACCGGCAGCACGACGACCGGGGCCTCCAGGTCCTCGGGGTCCGCGAAGTCGTCGACCTCGCCCTCGGCGGCCTCGGCCGCGCGGGCCCCGGGCTCGCCGAGCAGCGCGATCCGCAGCTCCTGCACCCGGGAGTTCGGGACCAGCACCGCGACCCGGCCCTCGCCCACGGCCGCGCGCTCCTCGGCCACCAGCTCGCCCAGGACGCCGTCCGACCCCACGAGCGTCCCGGCGGCGACGGCCACGGCCCGCGGCGGGACACCGGTGCTGCGCACGGAGCTCGGCGGGTCCAGGCTCGCGTCGATCATCGCCAGGATGTCGTCGGCGACGTCCGCGATCTCGGCGGGCGTCCGGTAGTTCACGGTCAGCTGCTCGAGCCGCCAGCGGTTCGCGACGAACGGCGAGAGCACCTGGCCCCAGCTGCCCGCGCCGGCGAGGTCCCCGGTCTGCGCGACATCCCCGACCACGGTCATCGACCGGCTCGGCACCCGGCGCATGATCAGCCGCCAGGCCATCGCGGAAAGCTCCTGCGCCTCGTCGACGATCACGTGGCCGTAGGTCCACTCGCGGTCCGAGGCCGCCCGGTCCGCCGTCGACTCGTAGGACCGGACCTGCATGCGCTCGGCGAGCCGGTCCGCATCCACGATGTCCGTGGCGCGCAGCAGCTCCGGGTCCAGCTCCTCCTCGAGGTCCAGCACGTCGAGCACGCCCTGGGCGTACTCGACCTCCTCGCGCAGCGCCGCCTGGGCCGCGGCTCTGGCGGCCGCGCCGTCGTCCCCGAGCAGCTCGGCGGCCTCGTCGAGCAGCGGGACGTCCGCGGGCGTCCAGCGCAGGTCGTACGGGACGTCGTCGCCGGGGGCGGGCCGCTCCAGCAGCGCGCGCTCCTCGGCGGGGATGCGCCGGGCGATCGAGTTGAGCTTGCGCCGGTCCGCGAACAGGTCGGTGAGCAGGCGCTCCGGGGAGAGCGTGGGCCACAGCGCGTCGAGCTCCCGGTTGAGCTCGGCGCTCTCGGCGAGCTCCTCGCGGATGTCGTCGACGTCCGCCGGGCCGACCAGGCCACGGCCCCCGAGGTTCGCCGCCACCTGGTTCGCCAGCAGCCGGATGGCCTCGGTGTGGAAGAGCCGCTTGGCCTCGTTGTGCGGCTTGCGGGAGCGCCGGGCGCGCGAGCGGGCCTGGTTGGCGACGTCCCGGTCCAGCCGCACCTGCTGCTGCTCGACGACGAGCCGGATCGGCTGCCGCGGGATCTGCTGCCGGTCCCGCACCGCCGCGGCGATGACGGCCGCCATGTCCGCGCGGCCCTTGACCTCCGCGGTCCGGGCGCTCTCGGTGCGGCGGGCGTGCAGGCCGGGGAAGAGCTGGGCGACGGTGCCGAGCACGACGCTCGTCTCGCCGAGGGAGGGCAGGACCTGGCCGATGTAGCGCAGGAACGTGGCGTTCGGCCCGACCACGAGGACGCCGCGGCGGGCCAGCCGGTCCCGGTGCGTGTAGAGCAGGTACGCCGCGCGGTGCAGGGCGACGGCCGTCTTGCCGGTACCCGGGCCGCCCTGCACGACCAGCACGCCGGAGGGCTTGGAGCGGATGATCCGGTCCTGCTCGCCCTGGATGGTGGCGACGATGTCCGTCATCCGGCCGGTGCGGGCCTCCGTGACCGCGGCCATCAGCGCGGCCTCGCTGGTGAGGCCGGAGCTGGTCGTGGACGCGGCCTCGGCCAGGTCCAGCACCTCGTCGTCGACCGCGGTGACACTGCGGCCCCGGGTGCGCAGGTGCCGTCGGCGGCGGATGCCCTCGGGCGACGCGGCCGTGGCGGTGTAGAAGGGCTGCGCCGCGGGAGCGCGCCAGTCCATCAGCAGCGGCTCGTACTCGTTGTCCTCGTCGAGCAGGCCGAGCCGGCCGATGTAGCGGATCTCCTCCGCCTCGGTGTCCAGGCGGCCGAACGCCAGGCCGTGCTCGGCGGCACGCAGGGCGGCCAGCCGGTCCGTGTACATCGCCGCGGCGGCGTCCCGCTCGGTCAGCGCCTGGGGCGTGCCGACGGTCTCGCCGTGCAGGACGTCCGCGAGCCGGCGCGCGGTGTCCCGCCGTCGCTCGTCGAGGCGCTCGTAGAGCATCGCGACGTAGCCGCGCTCGTGCTCGAGCGCGGACTGCTCGGGCGCATCGGCCTGCTCCGGTTCAGACACCAGCGGATCTTCCTCACCTGACGCACGAGACGCGCGGGGGGACATGTGCTCCACCCCGTGACGGGACTGACCAACCTACCAGCGCCCGCGTTTCCTCCTCCGCCCCGACGGGTAGCTCCTCCCGTGGCCAGCCGCCTCCGCACATGCATCGCGGGCCCGTCGTGACCGCTTCGTCCGGAGAGGGCGCCGCGCCCGATCGGCAGTACGGCGACTCGGAGTACGCCCACCTCATGCCGCTCTTCCACGAGTTCGTCGGGCTGCCCGAGGACCATCCGGACCGGCTCGCGATCCGGAGCAAGCTCGTCACGGGCTACCTGCCGATCGTCCAGCACATCGCCCGCCGGTTCGCCGGCCGCGGCGAGCCCGTCGACGACCTCGAGCAGGCCGGGACCGTCGGGCTGATCAACGCGGTGGACCGGTTCGACCCCGAGCGCGGCATCGACTTCCTCTCCTACGCGGTGCCGACGATCACCGGCGAGGTGCGCCGGCACTTCCGGGATCGCACCTGGGCCATGCGGGTCCCGCGGCGGCTCAAGGAGCTGCAGAGCGCGATCAACGGCGCCGTCGGGCCGCTGTCGCAGGAGCTGAACCGGGCACCCCGGCCGTCGGAGATCGCGAACCGGCTCGGCATCCCGACCGAGGAGGTCCTGGAGGGCCTCGACGCCCAGCAGGCCTACCGCAGCACCTCGCTCGACGAGCTGGTCGCGGGCGCGGACTCGACGCTGCAGGACACCCTCGGCGTGGCGGACGCCGAGCTGGACAAGGTCGAGTACCGGCAGGCCCTCGCCCCGCTGCTGGACGAGCTCGACGAACGCGAGCGGGTGATCCTGGTGCTGCGGTTCTTCGGCAACAAGACCCAAACCCAGATCGCGGACCAGGTCGGGATCTCCCAGATGCACGTCTCCCGGCTGCTCACCCGGACGCTCGCGCGGCTCCGGGACCGGATGGGCGGGGACCGGTGACGGCCAGGGTCAGGACTTGATCAACCGGACCACCGCGCGCTCGACCGCGGCCCGGCTGCGGTCGTCCGCCATGTCCGTGCCACCGCCGAGGCGCCGCAGCGCGACGAGCACCGTCCGGCCCTCCTCGAACTTCTCGATCACCCGCGGATCGACGTAGGACGCCCGCGCCACGGTCGGGGTGTTGCCCAGGTGGTCCGAGACCGTGTTCACGGCGGCCCGGACGACCTTGGTCCGCGCCCGCTTCGACCCCGGGACCCGGCCCTGCTCCGCGACCGCCTCGGCGAGCGTCACGGCGGCGAGCACGGTCGCGTTCCAGGTGCGGAGGTCCTTGCAGGTGAACGCGTCCCCGACCAGCTCCTTCACCGCGGCGTTCAGGTCCGCGGAGGTGACGTCGTGCCAGTCCGGCCCGGTGCGGAAGGCCAGCAGGTCCTCCCCGCCGCCGCGACGCCGCAGCAGCGAGTTGACCAGCCGGTGCAGCGCCGGGTCCCGGAGCTCGAGCGAGCGGGGGATGCCGCCCTTGGCCGGGTAGTCGAACCGCACCGCGCCCCGGTGGAGCCGGACGTGCTCGCGGCGCAGGGTGGCGAGCCCGAACGTGCCGGCCTCGTCCTCGGAGTCGCAGTCGGTGTTGGGGTCGTCGCTGCAGTCCGGCGCGTACTGCTCGCCACCGGCCCGGAACACCCCGATGTCCAGCATCCGCACCGCGCCGGCCAGCACCCGCTCGCGGCCCAGGCCCTTCTCCCCCAGCCGGACCGCGACCTCCTCACGGACCCGCGCGAGCCGCCGCCCCAGGCGCAGGACCCGGTCGTACTTCTCGGCGTCCCGGGCCCGTCGCCACTCGTCGTGGTAGCGGTACTGGCGGCGGCCGGCGTCGTCCGTGCCGACCGCCTGGATGTGGCCGTCCGGATCCGGGCAGATCCACACGTCCTTCCAGGCGGGCGGAATGACCAGGGACTTGATCCGGGCGAGCTCGGCGTGGTCGTCGAGCCGGGAGCCGTCGGGCCGGGTGTAGCCGAACCCGCGCCCGTACCGCCTGCGCCCGTAGCCGGGTGCGGCGGGATCCACCCGGACCAGCCCCGCGGGGTCGTGCCCGGGGGTGTTGAGGGACGCGCTCATGGCGCCCAGATACCCCGCCGGGGCCGGACCAACCCGCCGCGGGTCAGCCGTGGTGGCGCTGGCGCGGGGCCCGGCCGTAGGGCTGCTCCACCGGCTCGACGAACGGCGGTGCCGGCAGCTTGCGGACCTGCGGCTCCTCGGCGAGGGCGATCGGCTCGTCGTAGTGGCGCAGCCGCATCGGCGGGCCGCTGACCAGCCGGTACTCCGCGTCCTCCTGCGTGATCGTCACGCGGATGTGCCGGCCCTGGTAACGGAGCCCGAACGACACCCGGGAGAGCGCGGCCGGGAGCACCGGGGCGAACGCCAGCCCGGTGGCGTCGCAGGTCATGCCGCCCAGCCCGGTCGTGATCGCCGCCCACGAGCCCGCCATCGACGCGATGTGCATGCCGTGGTCGGTGTTCCCGGCCAGGTTGTTCAGGTCGACGAGCGCGGCCTCGGCCAGGTAGTCGTAGGCCAGGTCCAGGTGCCCGACCCGGGCCGCGACCATGGACTGGGTGCACGCCGAGAGCGACGAGTCCCGCACCGTGATCGCCTCGTAGTAGGCGAAGTTGCGGCGCATCTGGTCCGGGGTGAACGCGTCCGGCCGCAGCTGCATGGCCAGCACCAGGTCCGCCTGCTTGATGACCTGCTTGCGGTAGAGGTCGAAGTAGGGGTAGTGCAGCAGCAGCGGGTAGGTGTCCGCCGGGGTGTTCTCGAAGTCCCAGACCTTGTGCTTCGTGAAGCCCTCGGACTGCGGGTGGACCTTCAGCTCGTCGTCGAACGGGATCCGCATGGCCGAGGCCGCGTCCCGCCAGCTCGCCATCTCCTCCGAGTTGACGCCCAGCTTCGCCGCGGAGCGGGGGTGCTTGGCGGCCACCTCGGCGGCGTAGCGCAGGTTCTGCTGCGCCATCAGGTTCGTGTAGACGTTGTTGTCCACGATGGCCGAGTACTCGTCCGGGCCGGTCACGCCGTCGATGCGGAACTCGCCCGCCGAGTCGTGGTGGCCCAGCGAGCGCCACAGCCGCGCGGTGGCGACCAACAGCTCGAGGCCGACCTCCAGCTCGAACTGGGTGTCCCCCGTCGCCGCGACGTGCCGCCGGACGGCGTCCGCGATGTCCGCGTTGAGGTGGAACGCGGCGGTGCCGGCCGGCCAGTAGCCGGAGCACTCCTGGCCGCGGATCGTGCGCCACGGGAACGCCGCGCCCTCGAGCCCGAGCTGCTGGGCCCGCTCGAACGCGGACGGCAGGATGGACTGCCGCCAGCGCAGCGCGTCGGCCGCGGCGTCCGGGGCGAGGAACGAGAGCACCTGCAGGCAGAAGGTCTCGGTGTCCCAGAACGTGTGGCCGTCGTAGCCGTCCGCGGTGAGGCCCTTGGCGCTGATGCAGCGGCGCTCGGCACGGGCACCGGCCTGCAGCACGTGGAACGTCGCGAGCCGGATCGCCTGCTGCAGCTCCGCGTCGCCGTCGATCTCGACGTCCGCGGTCTCCCAGAAGTCGTCCAGGTAGCCCTCCTGCTCGCGCAGCAGGCCCTCCCAGCCGGTGTAGCGGGCGGCGGCGAGCGCCGCCCGGACCTGGTCGTGGATCGCGGGGAGGCTGCGCTGCGAGGACCAGCCGTAGGCGAGGTACTTGACGACCTCGAGCGTCTCGCCCGGCTTGACCCGGCCGATGATCGTGGTGCGGCCGGTGTCCTCGGTCGCCTCCGAGGTGATCTTGATGCCCTCGGGCCCGTACACCTCGTGGTCCATGGCCGCGCCGACGCGCAGCTGGGACTTCCGGGTCTGGTGCACCAGCGTCGCGCCGGCCTCGTCGCTGCGGTGCAGCTCCGGCTCCAGCGCGTTGGTCAGCGCGGCCTCGAGCCGGGGGTCGTCGTTGCCGCGGGTGGGCAGCTGCTCGTTCGCGACGAGCTCGGACTGCACGACGAGCAGCGCCTCCTCGTCCAGCACCTCGACCTCGTAGCTGATCGCGGCGATGGCGCGCTGGGTCAGCGAGACGAGCCGCTTGCTGCGCACCCGGACCACGCGCCCGGCCGGGGACTCCCACTCGACCTCGCGGGTCAGGGTGCCCGCGCGCAGGTCCAGGACGCGCTCGTGGCGGCGCAGCTTGCCGTAGCGCAGGTCGAACGGCTCGTCGTCGACCAGCAGCCGGATGAGCTTGCCGTTGGTGACGTTGATGATCGTCTGGCCGGACTCCGGGTACCCGTAGCCGCCCTCGGCGTACGGCAGCGGCCGGACCTCGAAGAACGAGTTCAGGTAGGTGCCGGGCAGGTGGTGGGGGTCGCCCTCGTCCAGGTTCCCGCGCAGCCCGATGTGCCCGTTGGAGAGGGCGAAGACCGTCTCGGTCTGGCCGAGCGCGGCGAGGTCGAGCGTGGGCTCCCGCACGACCCACGGTTCGACCGTGAACGTGCGGCCTGCATCCGGCTTCACTGGGGCTCCCGGATTTCGCGGACGGAGACGACGAGCATGCGCGAACGGTAGCGTCCCGCTGATCCCGTCGAGGACACCGCCGCCCACTCGTCACACCCTTGGCGCGATGGAGGCAACGCGCCGTTCACACGGACGGGGTGGAACCCTCGCTCAGGGTGCGGCCATCGGGGCCGGCGCCGCCTCGGCCTCGGGCAGCGGGAGCCGGAGGACGACCGGGTCCGGATACCCCTCGTCCGTCACCGTGACCACGCACCGGTTCCCGGCGGCGGCGGCGCGGACGGCCAGCCGGCCGCCCTCCGGACGCGGCTCGATCCGCTGCTGCACGGTGGCCTTGACGGCGTCGAGCAGCTGCAGCGGCACGATCCGGACCTCGTCGAGCCCCGGCTCCACGCCCACGCTGAACGCCAGCCGGCGGCCGAAGCGGGCGCCCTCGATGCTGAGGTAGGCGCGGACGGCGTCCAGCTCGTCCGCCAGCGGGATGTCCCCGGTGTCCGCACGGTCCGCCGCCCGGCTCAGCTCGGCGAACCCGAGCAGCAGCTCGCGGGCGCGCGCGGGGTCCGTGCGGGTGATCGCGGCGATCGTGTTCAGCGAGTTGTAGACGAAGTGCTGTTCCAGCCGCCGGTTCAGCACCGACGACACCGGGGCCGACGACACCGGGGCCGACGGCGGCGCGGGTCCGGGACCGGGTTCCGGTTCGGGCTCGGGGGGCGCCGGCGGTATCGCGGCCACGTCGTCCGCGACGTCCCACAGGCCCGGGTCCACCTCGTCCGGCTCGCACAGGCCGCGCCACGCCGGCAGCCGAAGCTGGCCGGTGCGGGTGAGCGCCTGGTACTCGACCTCGGCGACGAGCCGGGGCGCCACCCAGCGGGCGTCCTCGGCGACCCGGTCCGGCAGCCCCTCGCCGAACGGCGTGTCGTCCTGCTGCAGCTCCAGCATCAGCTCGCGGACCGCCCGGCGCTCGCGGCCGGAGCCGATCCCGACCCGTCCGACGTAGCGCAGCCCGTCGGCGACGGGCAGGCCGAGGAGCACCGCGCCGACCTTGTCCGGCTTGTGCGGGTCCGCGGGTGTCCACCCGCCCACCACGACCTGGCGGCTGCGCCGCAACGGCACCCGCAGCCACTGCCGGGTGCGGCGGCCGGGCGCATACGGGGCGTCGAGCCGCTTGAGGTGCAGCCCGTCCAGGCCGTACTGCTCGGCCGTCTGCATCACGAACTCGGCCTCGTCGGTGGGGAAGGAGGGCGGCACCATGATCGGCGCGACGCCCAGCTCCAGGCTCTCCAGCCGCTCTCTGCGGGCGGCGTAGGGCGTCCGGACCAGGGAGCGGCCGTCGTGCCAGAGCAGGTCCGTGACGACGTAGCCCACCGGCACCCGGCGCATCAGGCCCTCGGACGGGCGGACCGTGGCGGTGCGGCGCATCAGCGGCCGGCGACTGGGCCGGCCGCCCTCGTCCAGGGCGACCACCAGCCCGTCGAGGATCATGCCCGCCGACGACCCGGCGATCCGCTCCCCCAGGACCCGCAGCTCCGGGAAGGAGGCGGTGACGCTGCGCCCGCCGGACGACAGCAGCCGGACCCGGCCGGGCCGCACGTAGGCCAGGCAGCGGAAGCCCTCCCACGCGAACTCGACGGCCCAGCCCTCGCCGTCGCCCGGGTCCGGGAAGCTCGCCGGCCGCGGGCAGCATCGGGGGGACGACCTCCGGCATCCCGATGCCCGCCGTGCGCCCCCTCATCCGACACACGGTAGTTCGCCGATGGGCGCCGTCGTCACTCGATCGGCCGTACGGCGCGGCGAACGCGCCCAGCCGCCGGTGCGGTGCGTTGTACGGCGCCTCGCAACCCGTCCGGGGAATCGTGGACAATCGGTGGGACCATGACCTCTGCGACCGCCCCGCTGCTCAGCGACCGCCTCCCCCCGCCGCCGACCCCGACACCCTGGTCGAGACGTTCGCGGACTGGGCCTTCTCCGAACGCGGCCTGTCGCTCTACCCGGCGCAGGAGGAGGCCCTTCTGGAGATCGCGACCGGGGGGAACGTCATCCTCTCGACGCCCACCGGCTCGGGGAAGTCCCTGGTCGCGATCGCGGCGCACGCGGCGGCGCTCAGCCGCGGGGTCCGCACCTTCTACACCGCCCCGATCAAGGCGCTGGTCAGCGAGAAGTTCTTCGCGCTGATCGACGTGTTCGGCGCGGACAAGGTCGGCATGCTGACCGGGGACGCGGCGGTGAACGAGGGCGCGCCGATCATCTGCTGCACCGCGGAGATCCTCGCGAACCTCGCGCTGCGCCAGGGCCGGGGCGCGGACGTCGGCTCGGTCGTCATGGACGAGTTCCACTTCTACGCGGACCCGGACCGCGGCTGGGCCTGGCAGGTCCCGCTGATCGAGCTGCCGCAGGCGCAGTTCCTGCTGATGAGCGCCACGCTCGGGGACACGACCTTCTTCCGGGACGATCTGACCCGGCGCACCGGGCGTCCGACGGCGGAGATCACCTCGGTGGAACGGCCGGTGCCGCTGCTCTACCAGTACGTGCTGACCCCGCTGCACGAGACGATCACCGAGCTGCTGGCGACGCAGCAGGCCCCGGTCTACGTCGTGCACTTCACCCAGCAGTCCGCCGTGGAACGGGCGCAGACGCTGATGAGCGTGAACGTCACGTCGAAGGAGGAGAAGGCGGCGATCGCCGAGCTGATCGGCAACTTCCGCTTCACCGCCGGCTTCGGGAAGACGCTGTCCCGGCTGGTCCGGCACGGGATCGGCGTGCACCACGCCGGGATGCTGCCCCGCTACCGGCGCCTCGTCGAGACCCTAGCCCAGGCCGGCCTGCTGAAGGTCATCTGCGGGACGGACACCCTCGGCGTCGGCATCAACGTGCCGATCCGCACCGTGCTGTTCACCGCGCTCGCCAAGTACGACGGCGTGCGCACGCGCTCGTTGAAGGCCCGGGAGTTCCACCAGATCGCCGGCCGGGCCGGGCGCGCGGGGTACGACACGGTCGGCACCGTGGTCGCCGAGGCGCCGGACCACGAGGTGGAGAACGCCCGGCTGCTCGCGAAGGCGGGCGACGACCCCAAGAAGCGCCGGCGCGTGGTGCGCAAGCAGCCGCCGGAGGGTTTCGTCGGCTGGTCCGCCACGTCGTTCGAGAAGCTGCAGAGCGCCCAGCCCGAGCCGCTGACCAGCCATTTCCAGGTCACCCACGCGATGCTGCTGAACGTCATCTCCCGCCCGGGGGACGCGTTCACCGCGATGCGCCACCTGCTCGAGGACAACCACGAGCCTCGGCCGCGCCAGCGCAAGCACATCCTGCGGGCCATCGCGATCTACCGGGCGCTGCTCGCCGCCGGGATCGTCGAGAAGCTCGACGAGCCCGACGCCGAGGGCCGGACCGTGCGCGTCGTCGGCGACCTGCAGCTGGACTTCGCGCTCAACCAGCCGCTCTCCCCGTTCGCCCTGGCCGCGATCGAGCTGCTGGACATGGAGTCCCCCGGCTACGCCCTGGACGTGCTCTCGATCATCGAGGCGACGCTGGACGACCCGCGCCAGATCCTGCACGCGCAGCAGAACAAGGCGCGCGGGGAGGCCGTCGCGGCGATGAAGGCGGACGGCATCGAGTACGAGGAACGCATGGCGCTGCTCGAGGACGTCAGCCACCCCAAGCCGCTCGACGAGCTGCTCACCGCCGCGCTGGAGACCTACCGGCGGGGCGCGCCGTGGGTGGAGGACGCCCGGCTCTCGCCGAAGTCCGTGGTCCGGGACATGAGTGAGAAGGCGATGACCTTCCACGAGTACGTCTCGTACTACCAGCTGGCCCGCTCCGAGGGACTGGTCCTGCGCTACCTCGCGGACGCCTACCGGGCGCTGCGGCAGACCGTGCCGGAGCACGCCCGCACCGAGGAGCTCACCGACATCATCGAGTGGCTGGGCGAGCTCGTCCGCCAGGTGGACTCCAGCCTGCTCGACGAGTGGGAGAAGCTCGCCGCCGGCGGTGGGATGGACACCGACGAGATCGCGCCGCCGACGCTGGACCAGGGGCCGGCCGGGGTCACCGGCAACATCCGGGCGTTCCGGGTGCTCGTGCGCAACGCGATGTTCCGCCGCGTCGAGCTCGCGTCGCTGAACCGCTGGGACTCACTCGGCGAGCTGGACAAGGACTCCGGCTGGAACGCCGACGCCTGGCGCGAGGCGTTCGAGCCCTTCTTCGAGCTGCACGGCTGGGGCGGCATCCAGATCGGGCCGGACGCGCGCGGCCCCGGGCTCATCACGATCTCCGAGGAGAAGGAGCGCTGGCTCGTCCGGCAGGTCATCGACGACCCCGCGGGCGACCACGACTGGGCCATCACCGCGGAGGTCGACCTGGCCGCCTCGGACGAGGCCGGCGAGGCAGTGGTCTGGGTCACGAACGTCTCGGACACCATCGGGTGATCCAGGCCCGGTAACGTGGCGCGCCGATCACCGTTCGTGCACGGTCGAGCCGTGCCGACGGGCGCCGGAGAGACGTCGACCCGTGAGGGAGCAGTCGGGGTGCAGGGCTCGGGGGAGAACGAAGGCCGGACCGGGAACGACGGGAGGGCGGACGTGCCCGCGGGGGTCGACCCCACGCAGCCGAGCGTCGCCCGCGTCTACGACTACTACCTGGGTGGATCGCACAACTTCGAGTCGGACCGGGTCTTCGCCCAGCGGGTCCTCGCGCAGATGCCCGACCTGGTGTCCGTGGCGCAGGAGAACCGGGCGTTCCTGCGCCGGGCCGTGTCCTACCTCTGCGCCCAGGGCGTCGACCAGTTCCTGGACCTCGGGTCCGGCATCCCGACCGTCGGCAACGTGCACGAGGTGGTGCACGCGGCGAACCCCGCGGCCACGGTCGTCTACGTGGACCACGACCCGGTGGCCGTCACCCACAGCACGGAGCTGCTGCGGGACGTCCCGCACGCGGACGCGATCGCCGGGGACCTGCGGGACGTCCGCGCGATCACGGGTCACCCGCTCGTCCGGGACCGGTTCGACCGCCGGCGCCCGGTGGCGGTCCTGCTGGTGTCGGTGCTGCACTTCGTCGGTGACGACGACGGTCCGGCGGACGTCGTGGGCGAGTACCTCGCCGACGCGGCTCGCGGGAGCCACCTCGTGATCAGCCACGCCAGCGACGAGGGACGGCCGGACGCGTCGAGCGCCCAGGCCGTCTACAACCAGAACCGCTCCCCCAACCGCATGCGGATGCGGACCGGGGCCGAGGTCGAGGAGCTGTTCGGGGACCTGACGCTGCTCGATCCGGGCGTCGTGCGGATCCCGTTGTGGCGCCCGGACTCCCCGGACGACGTCCGGCCGGGCGCGGATCTCTACCCGGGCGTCGCCGGTATGGCCCGGAAGGACTGACGGGGCGGCGCCGTGGGCGGGGACCGGGTGGATCCGGCGGCGCTGGCCGCGGACTGGACCGCGGCCGTCCTCGGCACGAGCTACGTCTCGATGAACCGCCGGGACCTGCTGCGGTACCTGACCGGGCTGGCCACCCGGCTCGTCGCGTCGTTCGACGCGCCGCAGTGGGACCGCACGGTCGCCGCGGGCGTCGGCCGGCTCATGGTCGCGGCGCACTTCACGGACGCCCGGTCCCTGGAGCGGACCCTCGTCGTCGTCGCGGAGCACCTGGCGCCCGCCGGCGCGGACCGCACGTCCCGCCTCGCCGCCCTGCAGGGCGCGCTCGCCGCCGGGTACGCCGAGGCGCTGCGCGAGCGCACCCTCGCCGAGCAGGAGCGGATCAGCATGGCGGCGTTCGCCGCCCGGATCGCCGCCGAGGAGGCCCGCTGGGCGAGCGAGGCGCGCTACCAGGCCGTGTTCGCCGGGGCCGTGATCGGGATCAGCGTCGCCGAGCTCGACGGGCGGATCGTCCAGGTCAACGAGGCGCTCTGCCGGATGCTCGGCTACGACGCCGAAGAGATCGCGGCCCGCCCGATCTACGAGTTCATGCACCCCTACGACGCCCCGGGCGACTGGCGGCGGGTGCGGGAGATGATCGCCGGCACGGTGGACCACCTGCGGATGGAGAAGGCCTACTACCGCAAGGACGGCACCGAGCTCTGGACCGACCTGGTGGTCTCGCTGATCCGGGACCAGACCGGGGAACCCCGCTATCTCGTCGCGATGGTCGAGGACATCACCGAGCGGCACCTGCTGCAGACCCGGCTGCAGCACCAGGCCCTGCACGATCCGCTCACCGGGCTGCCCAACCGCGCGCTGTTCTTCGACCGGCTCGAGGCGGCGCTGGAGGACGGGTACGCCGTCCCCGGCGTCTGCTACCTCGACCTCGACGGGTTCAAGGCCGTCAACGACACCCTGGGCCACGACGTCGGGGACCAGCTGCTGCGGACGATCGCGGAACGGCTGCGGGCCGAGCTCGCCCCCGAGGGGCATCTGGTGGCCCGGATGGGCGGGGACGAGTTCGTCGTGCTTGTCGAGGACGCCGCGGACCCGGCCCGGATGCGCCGGGTCGCCGAGCGCGCGCTCGAGACGGTCCGCCGCCCGGTGTGGGTCGAGGGCAACGAGATCCGGGTGTCCGCCAGCATCGGGATCGTCGGCCGGGACCAGGGCGGGTCCGGCGCCGCGGAGCTGATGAAGGCCGCGGACACCACCCTGTACTGGGCGAAGAACGACGGCCGCTCCCGGGTCGCGGAGTTCGACCGGGACCGCCACCGCACCGACGTCGCCCGCTTCGAGCTGTCGGCCCAGTTGCCGGAGGCGTTGCGGCGCCAGGAGTTCTTCCTGGAGTACCAGCCGCTGGTGCGGCTCTGCGACGGCGTGACCACCGGGGTCGAGGCGCTGGTGCGCTGGCGACGGGAGAACGGGGAGCGGCTCGGCCCGGACCGCTTCATCCCGCTGGCCGAGGAGACCGGGCTGATCGTCGCCCTGGGCCGCTGGGTGCTCACCGAGGCGTGCGGGCAGGCCCGGCGCTGGCACGACGCGCACGGCGGCGAGCGGCCGCTGATGAGCGTGAACGTCGCGGCGCGGCAGGTGCGGGAGCCGGACTTCGTCGACGACGTCCGCGCCGCCCTGGAGCGGACCGGCTGGCCCCCGGGGGCACTGCAGCTGGAGTTGACCGAGAGCGACGTCATGTCCGCCGAGGGCGGGCCGCTGGAGACCCTCGGGGCGCTGGCGGACCTCGGCGTGCGGATCGCGATCGACGACTTCGGCACCGGCTACTCGAACCTGGCCTACCTGCGCACGCTGCCGGTCCATGCGCTCAAGCTGGCCGGGCCGTTCGTCACCGGCATCGGGCCGGGCGGGCGCGACGGCCGCGGCGGCACGGCGGGCACCGAGGCCGTCCTGTCGTCCGTGATCGGGCTCGCCCATACGCTCGGGCTGTCGGTCACCGCGGAGAACGTGGAGACGGCGGAGCAGCACGGCCGGCTGCGGGCGCTGGGCTGCGACACCGGACAGGGCTGGTTCCTCGCCCCGCCGGCGGGGCCGGCGCGGGTCGAGCCCCTGCTGGGCCGCCCGCTGCCGAGACTGCGGCGCAGCCCGGTCCCGGGTGGGGAGCGCCGCCGGCCGGCTACGGGCTGACGACCCCGGTCGCGGCGACGCCGGCGTCGTCGGGCTCCGCCGGGCCGCCGGGCCGCTCCGCGTCCGCCGGGAACCACGGGAAGCGCGCCGCGCCCGCGCGGACCTGTACCCCGTAGCTGCGGGCTCCCGTGTGCGGGTCCGTCACCAGCATCTCGAAGACCGGTCCGGGGACCCCGGCGCGCAGCGCGTAGCGGCGCAGGGCCTCGCGGCGCTGCGCGTGCACCACCCGCCGGTCCGACGAGTGCGAGCCCAGCCGCTTGTGGTGCAGGTAGGTCGCCTCGTTCAGGACGACGAACTGCCGGTCGTCCTCGACGACGCGCAGCAGCATCCGCAGGAACCAGTCGACGAGCGGGGTGTGGGTGAACTCCGGGTCGAACCGGCCCGACGCCTCGAACAGCCGCCGCGAGACGAGCCCCCCGTGCATCGGGAACACCGTCCGCGCGAGCGGGTCCTCACTGGTCCCGTAGGCGGTCCGCCAGGTCTCCAGGTACGGCAGGTTCCAGTGCCGACGCGGCATCCCGTACCCCTTGCCGGCCCCGCCGCGCGGGTGCGCGACGTCGCACTGCCCGATCACGAACTCGACGTCGTCGTGGCCCGTGGTGGCGCCCACCAGACGCTCGACCGCCTCGGCCGGGAAGCTCGTCGTCGCCGTCGAGCCACAGGAGCCAGCGCGCGGACGTCGCGTCCGCCCCGGCGTTGCGCGCGGCGGCGATCCCGCGGGAGAACTCCCAGCGGTGCGGGTGCACCGTGCGCTCCCCCGCGGACTCCCGGCCGTCCATCCACTGGTCGGCGAAGCGGTAGTCGTAGGTGGCCGACCCGTCGTCCCAGAGGACGAGCTCGATCGGGCCGGGGTAGGTCTGGCCGTGCACGCTCGCGACGGCCCGGCACACCAGCACCGGGTCCATGTCCCGCACCGGCATCACGACGGCGACCCGCGGCAGGCCGCCGTCCCGCCCGGACTCCTGGGGGGAGTCGTCCACGTGCCCACCACCGTTCCGTCGAGACGCCTTTCCCCGGACAACGAGGCGCGCGCCGGACGGACGTGACCCGATCGGGCGAACGTCGGCCGGACCGGGCGCGCGCACGTGACATCCCGGGGCGCGCCGTATAGATCAGCCGAGCGGGCTCCGCGGCAGCAGCCGGTCCGAGATGATCTTCTTCTGGATCTCGCTGGTGCCCTCGAAGATGGTGGTCAGCCGGGCGTCCCGCCAGTGCCGCTCCACCCGGTGCTCGGTGGTGTAGCCGTTCCCGCCGTGCAGCTGGATGCCGTCCCCGGTGACCTCGGCCGCCATCTCGGTGGCGAGCAGCTTGACCATCGCCGCCTCCCGCTCGCACGGCTGCCCGAGGTCGATCAGGTGGGCCACGTGCTGGTAGAACGCGCGGGCCTGCTCGACCCGGGCGGCCATCGTCGCGAGGGTGAACCGGACGGACTGGAAGTCGCCGATCGGGTGCTCGAACTGGCGGCGTTCCTGCAGGTAGAGGATGCAGTCCTCGACGGCGGCCCGGGCGAGGCCGACGGCGCGGGCGGCGGTGTGCACCCGGGCGATGTTGAGCCACTGCTGCGTCGAGGCGAACCCCTGGTCACCGGCGGCGAGCTGGTTCGCGACCGGGACGCGCAGGCCGTCGAACTCCAGGTCCCAGGTCACGAAGCCGTGGTAGCCGATCTTGTCGATCGGCGTGCCGGTGATCCCCTTCGGGAAGGTGTCGCGCTCCTTCTCCACGACGATCGTCGCCAGGCCCGCGGAGCGCCGCTCCCCCGGCGCCGGGTCCTCGGTGCGCACGAGGACCTGGATGAAGTCCGCGGCCTTCGCGTTGCCCGTCCAGCGCTTGTGGCCGGTGACGACGAACTCGTCGCCGTCGCGCTCGGCGCGGGTGGAGACGGCGGCGAGGTCCGATCCGGCGTCCGGCTCGGAGAGCGCGATGGCGCCGATCCACTCGCCCTTCGCACTGCGGCGAAGCAGCTCCGCGCGGCGGGACTCGTCCGCGACCCCGGTGCCGGCGCCCTGGGCGCGGGCGATGATGCTGCCGACGCTCATCCAGGCGCGGGCCAGCTCCTCGGCCACCATGCAGTACTCGTAGGCGCCGAGCCCGAGGCCTCCGTGCTCGGTGGGGACGGTGATCCCGAAGTAGCCGAGCGCGGCCATCTCGTCGAGCAGGGACCGCGGGATCTCGCCCTTGACCTTGTCCAGCTCGTCCGCGACGGGCAGCACCCGCTCCGCCGCGAACGTCCGGGCCTGCGTCTGGAGCGCTTCGCGCTCCGGGGTGTGGTACTGCGCCGGGACCACGGGGATCGGGGGCTCGATGAACTCGGGCGTCGCGGGGTCGCTCATGGTTTCGTTCTCCCACATCGGCGGCCCCGACGCCCGTCGGGACCCCGTGCGTCACACCCTTCGCCCGGCCTCCTACAGCCGCCGCAGCCCGCTCAGCACCCGCTCCATCAGCGCGACGTCCGGGCCCTCGGCGCTGACCGTGCGGTGCACCACGAGCCCGCCGGTGACCGCCAGGTCCCCGACGATCACGCGCGCGACGCCGATCGGCACCCCGACCAGGGCCGCGACCTCGGCGATCGACGTGGGCCGCCGGCACAGGTCCAGCACCGGCAGGTGCTCGGCGAGCTCCGGGCGCCCGAACGCGGCCGCGGGGGTGGAGACCAGGGTCTCCAGGCCGAGCTCGTAGCGGGAGCGGGTCCGGCCGCCGGTGTAGACGTACGGCCGCACGAAGCGGGTGTTCAGGTCCTCGACGGCCGTGTCCGGCTCCGGACCGCCGGTCGCGGCCGGGGCGGTCGCGACCTTCTCCGCCGCGCGCTCGGCCCGGCTCCTGCGCCTCTTGCGCGGCGCGCCGCCGAAGCGCGCCCCGGTGAACCCGATCTCGAAGTCGTCGGGGGGCGTCACGGGACCACCCGGGAGAACCTGGTCATCGCCTGGGTTCACCTTCCTGCGGCTCATCACCGGTTCGGGGAGCGTGGGTGCCGCCGGGCCCGGGACACCTGATGCCAGACCCTCGCCAGGACGCGTTACGCGGCTGTGTCCGAGCTGTTCCGCAGGCATGACGATTCGGGCCGCCCCGGCAGGAACCCCCTGGCGGGGGACGACCGACTTCCCAGCGTCACGGATCGGCGACGATTGCCCACCGATCGGGGACGTGGCCGGGTCGGGACCGTCGACACCAGTACGGTGCCGCCGTGGCCCGGACCGTACCCCTCGCTCGCCTCTGGTCCGGCGTCGTCGCCGCCGTCTGCCTGCTCGGCGTGCTGCTCCAGATCGTCTCGTCCGCGGTCAACCCCAGCGAGCGGTTCCCGACCGGCGCGGCGAGCGCGGCCAACATCTTCTCGTTCTTCACGATCCTGACGAACCTGCTGCTGGGCGTCACCAGCCTGCTGCTCGCCCGGGGCCGGCCCCCGTTCGGATCGCGGGGCGGCACGGTGCTGCGCGTCCTGCACCTGGACGCGATCCTCGGCATCGCCGTCACCGGCGTCGTCTACCACCTGGTGCTGGCCCCGCTCGACGATCCGCGGGGCCTGGCGGCGGTGGCGAACTTCCTGCTGCACACCGCCGCCCCGGTCCTCGGCGTCGTCGGCTGGCTGGTCGTGGGGCCGCGCGGGCTGACCACCCTGCGGACCGTGCTGCTCGCGGCGGTCTACCCGGTGGCATGGTTCGCGGTCACCCTCGTCCGCGGCGCGCTCATCGGCTGGTACCCGTACCCGTTCGTGAACGTGGCGGTGCTCGGGTACGGGCGGGTCGCGCTGAACTGCCTGGTCGTCGCGGTCCTGTTCCTCGGCCTCGGCTTCGGGGCCCTCGCCGTGGACCGGCGGCTCCCGGGCGGTCAGGCCGTCTGAGCGCGCCCGGACAGCAGCTCCGCGAACAACCCGAGCGCCGCGGACACGGTGTCCTCCGCGGCGTCGACGGCGCCGAGGAACGCCGCGTAGCCGTGGATCAGCCCGGGCCCGGGCAGGTACCGGACGGGCACCCCCGCGTCCCGGAGCCGGTCCGCGTAGGCCGCGCCCTCGTCCCGCAGCGGGTCGAACTCCGCGGTGGCGACGACCGCGGGCGCGACGCCGCGGACGTCCGCATGGAGCAGGTCCAGCTCGGGCGCGGAGCCGTCCCCCGCCGGGAGGTACTGCGTGTAGAACCACCGCATGTCCGACTCGGTGAGGAAGTACCCCTCGCCGTTCTCGGCGATCGAGCCGCCGGCCAGGGTCGGGTCCGTCGCCGGGTAGAAGAGCAGCTGCCCGACCAGGGTCGGGCCGGCGTCGCGGGCCCGGAGCGCGAGCCCGGCCGCCAACGAGGCGCCCGCACTGTCCCCCGCCACGCCCAGCGCGCGGCCCGGGTAGCGGTCCGCGGCCCACCGCAGCGCGGCCCCGGCGTCGTCGAGGCCGGCGGGGAACGGGTGCTCGGGTGCGAGCCGGTAGTCCACGGACACGACGGTGGCCGCCAGCGCGTTGGCCACCCGCCGGCAGACCGGGTCGTGGGTGTCGACGTCCCCGACCACCCAGCCGCCGCCGTGCAGGTAGACGACGACCGGCCCGTCGCCCCGGGCCGGCTCGTAGACCCGCACCGGGACGTCGCCGGCGTGGGTGTCGGTGACCGAGGCGACCTCCTCCGGCACGAAGCCCGGCCCGCGCCGGGCCATCGCCAGGCTCCGGTAGTGGGCGCGGGTCTCCGGCGCGTCGGCGCGGACCAGTGGGGTGGCACCCGCGCCGGCGAGGGTGTCCAGGACGACGCGGAACTGCGGGTCGAGCGACATACCCCGACGCTAGATCGCCGGGCCCGCTCCCGCACCACCCGTCCCGTCACGATGCCCCGTCCGGGGCGGCGGAATGCCATGCTCCCTCCCGGCGCTGTGTCGGGGGTACGTCGGCGGAAGGGACGAGAAACCCATGGCGATCACCCGCGGGTTCACGGGCAGGCGACGCGATCGGGACGAGCGGCTGCCCCCGGGACAGTACGACGCGAAGGACGAGTGGCCGGTCCTGCACGTCGAGGCGACGCCGAGGATCGACCCGGCGCGCTGGACGTTCGGCATCGAGGGCCTGGTGGACAACCCGACCACCTGGACGTGGGACGAGGTGCACGCGCTCCCCCGCTCCCGGTACGAGGGCGACATCCACTGCGTGACGACGTGGTCCAAGTTCGGCATGACCTTCGACGGCGTCTCGCTGGACACTCTGCTGGAGATCGCGCAGCCGCAGGAGGGCGCGCGGTTCGCGATGGCGTCGTCGAGCACGGGCTACACGACCAACCTGTCGATCGAGGACATCACCGGCGGCAAGGCGTGGATCGTGTGGGAGGCGGACGGCGCGCCGTTGCCGGAGATCCACGGCGGCCCGGTGCGGATGCTGGTGCCCCACCTGTACTTCTGGAAGAGCACGAAATGGGTCTCCGGGCTGCGCCTGATGAGCCACGACGAGCAGGGCTTCTGGGAGCGCAACGGCTACCACGACCGCGGCGACCCCTGGCTCGAGCAGCGCTACCAGGGGGACTGACGTGACGAGTCCGTGGCAGGACGCGACCGTGCTCGACGTGCGGCGCGAGACCCCGAACGCCAAGACCTTCCGGCTCCGCCTCACGACCCCGATGACGCACCTGGCCGGGCAGTACTACGTGGTCCGGCTGACGGCGCCGGACGGCTACCGGGCACAGCGCTCGTACTCGGTGGCGTCGACGCCGGGTGGGGACGAGATCGACCTGACGGTGGAGCTGTTCCCGGAGGGCGAGGTGTCCGGGTTCCTGCACGAGGTCGTCGAGCCCGGGGACACCCTGGAGGTCCGCGGCCCGATCGGGGGCTTCTTCGCGTGGGCCGGGGACACGCCCGCGCTGGGCGTCGCCGGCGGGTCGGGCGTCGTGCCGCTCATGTCGATGCTGCGGCACGCGAGGGCGATCGGTCATCCGGAGCGGCTGAAGCTGATCGTCTCCGCGCGCCGGCCGGCGGACCTGTACTACGCGGACGAGCTGGTGGGGCCGGAGACGACCGTCGTCTACACGAGGCAGGCGCCGCCCGGGGATCCGCGGCCGCCCGCCCGGCTCTCGGCGGAGGACCTGAAGCCGCTGCTCGACGGCGCGCCGCGGACCGTCTTCGTCTGCGGGACCCCCGGGTTCTGCGACACCGCCACGGACCTGCTGATCGAGCTCGGGGTGGGGACCGACCGGATCCGGGTGGAGCGCTTCGGCCCGACCTGAGGGACCCTGACCGGCCTGACGCTCGAGTGGCTCGAGCACCACCTGACGCTGCTCGAGCCACTCAGGCGTCGGGTCCCGCGGCGTCGGGTCCTGCGACATCCGGACGCGCCGCGCGGCGGCGGTACATCTCCGCCGCGGCGCGGTTGAAGCCGTCCGGCAGGCCGATCGCGGCGAACGCGTCCGCGGCCTGCTCCATCTCCCGCACCCACCGCCAGCCCTTCTCCGCCGCGACGCCCGCGACGGCGCCGAGGGCCCGCGGGTAGTCCACGCCCGTCCGGGCCAGCTCGGCGCGCAGCTCCGCGTCGACCCCGAAGGTGCGCGCCGCCTCGTCGAGTTCCAGCCAGATCGCGGGCAGCGCCTTGCTCTGCAGCGCGAAGCAGGCCTTCAGCGCGCTCGCCGTGCCCAGCTCCGGGCCCAGCACCCGCGCGTCGAACGGGGTGCCGGCGAACAGGTCGGCGATCACGCCCGCGTGGGCGCCGGAGAGCCACAGCACGGTGCGGCCCTTCTCCCAGGCCGGCGGGCCGATCACCGCGCCGTCCACGACGTCCTCGGCCCCGAGGAGCGCACCGATGCCGGCGACGGTGCCGGGCGAGACGGCGTTGGCGTCGACGACCAGCGGCCGCCGCTCCCGCCCCTCGACGGCGGCGGCGATCTGCTCGGCGACGTCCCGCGCGGCGTGCGGCGGGCAGATGGAGATGATCACGTCCGACCGCCGCGCCAGCTCCGCGAGGTCCGGGACCCCGACGAGGTCCGCCAGCTCCGCGCGCTTGGACGTGGCCCGGGTCCGCCCCGCGGCCGCCCAGATCACCGCGCCGGCCCGGCCCTTGAGCGCGGAGCCCAGGGACGCGCCCATCGCCCCCGGGTGCAGGATCCCGATCACCGGACGGGCCGGCAGTTCACGAGTCACCCGATCATTCTCACCCGGTCCGGGGCAGCAGCCGCACGGCCTGGTCCCGCACGCTGAGCGCGAGCTCCAGGGCGCCGGGCACCACGTACACGGCGAGCGCGAGGGTCCCGATCGTCAGCAGCGGCGCGACGAGCAGCATCTCCACCTTCCCGCCCGCCCGGAACCGCATCGGCCGCGGGCTGCCGATCGGGTACCAGAGGCGCCCGCGGATGGGCACCGGCCAGAGCAGCGGCGCGCCGGAGGAGGTGACCGCGTCGCCGAGGGAGTGCACCACCATCCCGAGCGCGACGGCCGCGCCCAGCCAACCCACGGTCCCGGCCGTCCCGCCGGGCACCTGCTCCTGCACCGCCCAGGTCAGCCCGGCCGCGATCACCAGCGACGGCGGCCCGGGGACCAGGTGGTCGAGGCCCTTGATCGCCAGCGCCAGGCACACGAACAGCGTGCCGAGCACGACCGGCGTCCCCCACTGCGCGGAGGCCAGGTTGACCGCCAGGCCGAGGAACACCGCCCCCGCCGCGGTGTGCGTCAGCCCGCGGTGGGTGCCCTTCCCGGTGTCCCGGCGGCCGCGGGTCAGGTCGAACACCAGCCCGGACAGCGGCCGGACGGCCTTCGACGCGAGCCAGGACGCCCAGGAGAAGCGGCGCGTGGCCGTCGAGCTGGGGTGGTCGAGGTCCGGGAGCAGCGCGGCGCCGGCGGAGACGCCGGCGAAGGTGAGCACCGTCCCGGCGGTCGGGGCCAACCCGACGAGGGTGGGCGCGAAGCCCGCTACCGCGAGCCCGAGGGCCGCTCCCGACGTGGCGTGACTGACCCCGAGCACTCCGTGACCGTACGGGTGGCACGGCGCCCTGCCGCGGCGACGCGCCGTGATCAGTGCCGGGTTGCTCCGCGCTGCTCGACCGTACCGCGGCGGTCCTTCATGGGCTTGGGCCAGTAGTGCTGGATCGCCGCGTTGAAGTGGGCGCCGAGCACGATCGCCAGCCCGATGAAGAAGGCCGCGAGCAGGAACGCGATGGGGGCGGCGAGGGCGCCGTAGGTGTAGCCCGTGGTGGTCAGCCAGCTGATGTAGACGCGCAGCCCGGTCACCCCCACCAGGAACACGACGGCGGCGAGCAGCGCCCCGGGAATACCCCGGTACCAGGGCGGTTTCGCGGGCAGGGCGAGCCGGTAGAGCGTCGTCAGGGCGAGCATCAGGAGCAGGCCCAGGCCCGGGTAGTAGAGCCAGCCGATGAGCGTCACGGCCGGGTCCCGCCAGGAGCTCGGCAGCAGGCCCGGCAGCCGGTCCGGGCCCAGCGCCAGCAGGGGCAGGGCGATGATCCCCGCGACCAGCCCCACCAGGTACATCAGCAGCGCGAGGATGCGCTGCCAGACCGGGTTCCGGATGCCGTACTGGCCGTGGGCCCGGGTGATCGCGTCCACGAACGAGGAAATGGCCGACGAGCCGGACCAGAGCGAGATCACGAAGCCGAGGGACACCAGCTCGCTGCGCCCGGTGGTCAGGATGCTCGCGACGGTCGGGGCGATGATCTCGTCGACGGCGTTGCGGCTGAACACGTTGCCGGAGGCCCGGACGATCTCCTCCTGCACGGCCGTCAGGGTGTCCGGGCCGAACCACGTGCCGATGTAGCCGAGGCTGCCCAGGAGGCCGAGCAGCAGCGGCGGCAGCGACAGCGTCTGCCAGAACGCCGCGGCGGCCGCCTCGCTGAAGATGTTGTCGTCCCAGGCGCGGACGACCGTGCGCTTGATCGCCAGCCAGGCCCCGCGCGCGCCGCGCGGCCGGGGCTCCCCCGCGGCGGTCAGCTTCGCGGTGGGGTCCGCGGCGGGGACCGGCTCCTCCGGCCGGGCCACCGCGACGTCCGCGCTGCGGGTGTGCGGCCCGTGCTCGCCGCCGGGGAGGAGCCCGTCGCCCGGCCCGGGCGGTGCGGGGACGTCCGGGCACGTGACGTCCGGGCGCGTGGGGCTCTCGGCGGTGGCACCCCCGGTGCTGATCCGCCGGCCGTCTCCCCCGGGCCCGTCACGGATACAGCATGCGCGTCGGGGCCGGGTCTGTCGCGTGCTGCCCCCAGCGCGCCGCGGCGGCGGCCGGCTGTCCCCTCGGTCCGGCCCGGGTTCGGTTCGTCGGCGGGGGCCGTCGTTGCGGTGGGTCAAGGAAAGGTGGACGATCCGCCGGCGTCAATGTATCAATGACATATGAACTACGAAGAGGCCCAGCGCTGGATCGAACGCGTCGACCCCTCCGTCACCCGGGACCGCTCGCTGACCGCCCAGCTCGCCTTCCTCGCCGAGCGCAGCAAGGAGGGCGCCCTGACCAACGACGCGGCCGCGGCCTGGTACGCCCTGGTGCAGGAGATGCGCCGGCAGGCGGACTACTACGAGCGCGGGCTCATCCGGAAGCTGCGCAGCGACGGGATGACCTGGGCGAAGGTGGCCGACGCGGTGCAGGCCCAGCTCTCCAGCCGGCAGGCCGCCCAGGCCAAGTGGAAGCGCCTGCTGGACCCGGGGCGCCGCACCACCACCGGTGACATGCGCCGCGGCGGCCGGCCCAAGGGCACCGGCACCCGCCCGCCCGAGAGCGGGTGAGGCCCGCTCACATCCCGAGCAGGTCCAGGATCTCCTGCGCCGCCAGCGTGGGCGTCAGCTCCCCCGCACGCACGTCCTTCGTCAGCTTCGGGAGCCTGCCCTTGACGCCCGGGTCCGTGGTCAGCCGGTCCATCAGCTGGTCCCGGACCATCGCCCACATCCACTCGACCTGCTGGTCCGCGCGCCGGGTGGCCAGCTCCCCCGCCTCGTCCAGCGCGGCGCGGTGGGCCAGGACCTTCTCCCAGACCTCGTCGAGCCCCGTCCCGGTCTGCGCGCTGCAGGCCAGCACCGGCGCCCGCCACGCGTCCGTCAGCGGCGTCATCATCCGCAGCGCCCCGGCGAGGTCCCGGGCGGCGGCCTTCGCGTCCTTCTCGTGCGGGCCGTCCGCCTTGTTCACCGCGACGACGTCCGCGAGCTCGAGGATGCCCTTCTTGATCCCCTGCAGCTGGTCCCCGGTGCGGGCAATGGTCAGGAACAGGAACGTGTCCACCATCCCGGCGACGGTGACCTCGGACTGCCCGACGCCGACCGTCTCGACCAGCACGACGTCGTAGCCCGCCGCCTCCATCAGGACCATCGTCTCCCGGGTGCGCCGGGCGACCCCGCCCAGCGTCCCGGCGCTCGGCGACGGCCGGATGAACGCGTTGTCGTGCGTGGCGAGCGCCGCCATGCGCGTCTTGTCCCCGAGGATCGAGCCCTTGGTCCGGGTCGACGACGGGTCGACGGCCAGGACCGCGACCTTGTGGCCCGCGCCGGTGAGCCGGGTGCCCAGGGCCTCGATGAACGTCGACTTCCCGACCCCCGGCACCCCGCTGATGCCGACCCGGGTGGCCCCACCGGCGTGCGGCTGCAGCTCCAGGAGGAGCTGCTGGGCCGCCTGCCGGTGGTCCGGCCGGTTCGACTCGACGAGCGTGATCGCCCGCGCGAGCACCGGCCGGGAGCCGTCGAGGACCCCCTTGGCCAGCGCCGGGACGTCCGGCTGGCGTGCCATCAGTCGTCGGACTCCACGTGCAGGGCCGCGGTCAGCTTCCCGAGCAGGTCCACCGCCGCCTCGGCGATGACCGTGCCGGGCGGGAACACCGCCGCCGCGCCCATCTCCAGCAGCTCGGGCACGTCCGCGGGCGGGATGACGCCGCCGACGACGACCATGATGTCGCCCCGGTCGAGCTTGGCCAGCTCCTCGCGCAGCTCCGGGACCAGCGTCAGGTGCCCGGCCGCGAGGGGCTCGCCCCGACCACGTGCACGTCCGCCTCGACGGCCTGCCGCGCCACCTCGGCCGGGGTCTGGAACAGCGGGCCCACGTCCACGTCGAAGCCGAGGTCCGCGAACGCCGTCGCGATGACCTTCTGGCCGCGGTCGTGACCGTCCTGGCCCATCTTCGCGACGAGGATCCGCGGCTGGCGGCCCTCCTCCTCGGCGAACTCGGCGACGAGCTCACGGGCACGGGTGATGGCCGGGTTGCTGCCGGCCTCCTCGGAGTACACGCCGGAGATGATCCTGATCTGGCCGGAGTGCCGCCCGAACACCTTCTCCAGCGCGTCCGAGATCTCGCCCACGGTGGCCATCGCCCGGGCGGCGTCGACGGCCAGGCCCAGCACGTTCTGGTCGAAGTCCCGCCGGCCGCCCTCGGCGATCGCCGCGGCGGCGTTGGTGAGCTTCTCCAGCGCCCGGTCCACCTCGCGGGAGTCCCGCTCCCGGCGCAGCCGCTCCAGCTTCTCGATCTGCTCGCGGCGCACGTTCTTGTTGTCGACCTTGAGCACCTCGATCTGCTCGTCCTGGTCGACCACGTACTTGTTCACGCCGATCACCGGCTGGCGCCCCGAGTCGATCCGCGCCTGGGTGCGGGCCGCGGCCTCCTCGACGCGGAGCTTCGGGATGCCCGCGTCGATCGCCTCGGCCATCCCGCCGGCCTTCTCGACCTCGGTGATGTGCGCCCACGCCCGCTTCGCGAGGTCGTAGGTGAGCCGCTCGACGTAGTAGCTGCCACCCCACGGGTCGATGACCTTGGTGGTGCCGGACTCCTGCTGCAGCAGCAGCTGGGTGTTGCGGGCGATCCGCGCGGAGAAGTCCGTGGGCAGCGCGAGGGCCTCGTCCAGGGCGTTGGTGTGCAGGGACTGTGTGTGCCCCTGGGTCGCGGCCATCGCCTCGATGCAGGTGCGGACGACGTTGTTGTAGACGTCCTGGGCCGTGAGCGACCAGCCGGAGGTCTGCGAGTGCGTCCGCAGGGAGAGCGACTTCGGGTTCTTCGGCTCGAACTGGTTCACCAGCTTCGACCAGAGCAGGCGCGCGGCCCGCAGCTTCGCGACCTCCATGAAGAAGTTCATGCCGATCGCCCAGAAGAAGCTCAGCCGCGGGGCGAAGCTGTCCACGTCCATGCCCGCGTCGATGCCCGCCCGCAGGTACTCGACCCCGTCCGCGAGGGTGTAGGCGAGCTCGAGGTCGTTCGTCGCCCCGGCCTCCTGGATGTGGTACCCGGAGATCGAGATCGAGTTGAACTTGGGCATCTTCCGGCTGGTGTAGCCGAAGATGTCCGAGATCAGCTGCATCGACGGCTGGGGCGGGTAGATGTAGGTGTTGCGGACCATGAACTCCTTGAGGATGTCGTTCTGGATCGTCCCCGTGAGCTGCTCCGGCTTCACCCCCTGCTCCTCCGCCGCGACGATGTAGAGCGCGAGCACGGGCAGGACGGCGCCGTTCATGGTCATCGACACGGACATCTTGTCCAGCGGGATGCCGTCGAACAGCTGGCGCATGTCGAAGATCGAGTCGATCGCGACGCCCGCCATGCCGACGTCCCCCGCGACGCGCGGGTGGTCCGAGTCGTAGCCGCGGTGGGTGGCCAGGTCGAACGCGATCGACAGGCCCTTCTGCCCGGCCGCGAGGTTGCGCCGGTAGAACGCGTTCGACTCCGTCGCGGTGGAGAACCCGGCGTACTGCCGGACCGTCCACGGCTGGCTGGTGTACATGGTCGGGTACGGCCCGCGCAGGTACGGCGTGATGCCCGGGTAGGTGCGCAGGAAGTCCACGCCCTCGAGGTCCGACGCCGTGTAGAGCGGCTTGACCCCGAAGCCCTCGGGCGCCTGCCAGGTCTCGGGACGCTGCGCGCCGCCGAGGGCGGCGGACCAGTCCGTGCCGGGCGTGGTGTCGCCGAGCAGCGGGACTCCGGTGAAGTCGGGAATGCTCATTTCTCTCCCTCCAGGGCGCCGTACACGTCACCGATCACGGCCAGGGCGTCGCAGCCGGCGAAGAGGTAGCCGTCGACGCCGGGGACCGGCTCCTTCGGCCTGCCCGCGAGCAGCACGTACGCCGCGCCCGCCTCGCGCAGGGCCGCCGCGGTGGCCTCCGCCCGCTCGTCGTAGAGCTTGTCGGTCGAGCAGATCACCGCGACCGGCGTACCCGACCCCTCGAACGCCTTCGCGACGTCCTCGGCGGACTCGGTGGGCCCGGCCTCCGGACCCGCGATCCCCCCGGCCTGCAGCAGGTTGCGGGCGAACCCGGCCCGCGCGGTGTACGCCGCGAGCGGGCCCAGCGTGGCCAGGAACGCCTGCGGGCGCTCGCCCTTCTCGGCCAGCAGCGCGTCCGAGCGGTCCCGGTAGGCCTCGTACGCCTCGGCCGGGCGGTAGAGCGGCAGCCCGCCCCGCTCGACCGGGGCCGGGAGCGGGGTGCGCTCGACCGGCTTCTCGTCCAGGTCCGGGAACTCGCTGACGCCGGTGAGCGGCGTCTTCCGCGTCGCGACGCCCTTCTCCCGGATCGCCTGGACCTCGGCCACCTTCTCGGCGACCAGGCCCGAGTCCAGCGCGGCGACCGCGCCGCCCGCGCCCTCGATCTCCTGGAAGAACGCCCACGCGGCCTGCGCGAGGTCGTCGGTGAGGTGCTCGACGTACCAGGAGCCGCCCGCGGGGTCGATGACCCGGGCGAGGTGGGACTCCTCGATCAGCAGCGTCTGGGTGTTGCGGGCGACGCGGCGGGAGAACGGCTCGGACTGGCCGAGGGCCGAGTCGAACGGCGGGACCGTGACGGCGTCCGCGCCGCCGACGCCCGCGGCGAACCCCGACACCGTGCCGCGCAACATGTTCACCCACGGGTCCCGGCGGGTGAGCATCGTGGGCGAGACGACGGCGTGCTGGGCCTGGCCCGGCCCGTCCGCCCCGGAGGCCTCCAGGACCCGGCTCCACAACCGGCGGGCGGCGCGGAGCTTGGCGATGGTCGGGAACTGCTCGCCGGTGGCGGCGTAGCGGAACTCCAGCAGCCGGGCGGCGGTGGGTACATCCAGGTCCGCGGTGAGGGCCCGCAGGTACGCGACGCCGGCGGCGAGGGAGAAGCCGAGCTCCTGGGCGTCCGACCCGCCGGCCTCGTGCACCGGGGTGGCGTCCACGACGACGGCCTTGACGTGCGGGAAGTCCTTCGCGACCCGGGTGGCCAGCGGGACCACCGAGTCGACGGGCGCACCGGAACCGGTGCGGGCGCGCAGGCCGATGGGGTCCAGCCCGAGCGTGCCGAGGAGCGCGTCCCCGGCGACGCCCTTGTCCGCGGCGAGGGCCAGGAACGCCTCGGCGGCGGCCTCGGCCTCCGGGCCGGCGTCCAGCACGACCGGCGCGAGGTCCAGCAGCACCTCGTCCAGGATCGCGGCCAGCGACGAGACGGGCGCGCCGTTGGGGCCGAGGCCGAGCCAGATCGAGCTGACCCCGCACTCCAGGTCCGCCATGATCGAGAGCTTCGCGGCCTCGGGGTCGGCGAGGGCGTGCTGCTGGCGGACGTCCCAGCCGCCGGGGACGTGCCCGGCGGCGAGGTCCCCGCGGACGTAGGGGGCGCTGCCCGGCACTCCCGTCGCGGGCAGGCCCTCGACGTCCTCCGCGGCGTAGAGCGGCTGCACCCGGATGCCGTCCGGCGTGGTCCAGGCCAGCTTCTCGACACCCGCGCCGAGCGGCGCGTCGTCGGTGATCCGGCGGGACTTGCGCAGGACGCCGTCGACGGCGGCCGTCCACTCGTCCCGGCTCGGGGTGTCGAACTCGCCGGCCAGCACGAGCTCGTCCGGGACGAGCTCGTCGGGCACGCCGCCCTCGGGCACCGGCGGGTCCTCGTGGGTCGTACTCATCGCCACTCCTCCTCGGCCGCGGCGGCGGGCACGAACCGTTGTGCGCGCCGTTACCCGGGGTTGCGGGGAGTCTAGGTGAGCACCCCGGCAACGGGCAGCGGTGACATCGTGGCCTGGACCACGCCCGCGAGCGGGTGGTCAGGCCAGACGGATGGACTCCCCGTCGACGGTGATCGCCTTCTCCGGCAGCGGCTTCTTCGCCGGGCCCGCGGTCGGGGCGCCGTCGGTGATCGAGAACTTGCTGCCGTGACACGGACAGTCGATGGTGCCCCCGGTCACCGCGTTGACCGTGCAGCCCTGGTGCGTGCAGGTGGTCGAGAAGGCCTTGAACTGCCCCTCCGCGGGCTGGGTGACGACCACGCCCTTGTCGGCGAAGATCGTCCCGGAGCCGACGCCGACGTCCGAGGTCGAGGCCAGGACGGCGCCGCCCCCTTGCGGTGCCGCGCCCGCGCCTCCGGCGGCGCCCGGCGCCGTGGTGGGCGGCGCCGGGGTGGGCGGCGCCCCGCCCGAGTCGTAGGTCGAGCATCCGGCGACGGCGAGGCAGCCGGCCGCGCAGGCCGCCCCGGTCCCGGCGAGCACGGCCCGCCGGGAGACGGTGGTGTTCGGGGTCACTGATGATCCTCCAGAGGGCGTCAGAACGTGAGGCCGTGGGTGCTGAGGAACCACACCGACGACGTCAGGAACAGGGCGGTGAGCGCGGTGAAGACCAGGCCGCCGAAGACCGGCATCACCCAGCGCGGGGCGTCCCGGCGGCCGAGCAGCAGCATCTTCGCGACGAACGCGCCGTAGAAGAAGCAGCCCAGCAGCGAGTGGGCGAGCACCCGGACGCTCGCGTCGGAATAGCCGAGCGCGTAGAGGCAGTGCACGGCGACCGGGATGGTCAGCAGCACCGCGATCCGGCCGGACCAGCGGTGTGCGGACGCGGTCCGGGGGCCGGCGGCGCCGCCGAGCCGGCCGTACATCCGCATCGCCGAGTAGAGCTGGATCACGGCGAACACGAACGCGGCGGCGGTCAGCCAGCTCTTCGCGGCCAGGCCGCTGGAGAAGCCTGCGAGGTTGATCGCGGTGCCGGTGCCCTCGTGCAGCCGGGCGTAGACGCCGATGGCGACCGACACTCCGATCCCGACGCCGACGGGGACGACCAGCGCGGCGAGCCGGGGAGCGGGGCGGTCATCGTGCCGCTGCAGGCCGGGCTCGTCGTAGCCGGGCTCGTCGTAGCCGGGCTCGTCGTAGCCGGGCTCGTCGTAGCCGGGCTCGTCGTAGCCGGGCTCGTCGTAGCCGGGCTCGTCGAGGACCGGGGACTCGTAGGCACGGTCGTCCGGGTAGGGGTGGCCGTCCGGGTCGGTCGTGAAGAGCGTGTCGCCGTAGGGGTCGTCGTCCCGGTACGGGCCTGCGTACGGGTCGTCGTCGCCCTGCCCGTAGAGGTCGCGGGGCGGGTCGCCGTACGGCTCGGGGCTGCGGTGGACGGCCGGGAACGGCCCGGTCACTTCGTCGTGCGGGCCGGGGACGGGGCGCATCGCGCCGGTGGGCGGGTCGAGGTCGTCGTGCTCGTGCCCGCGGACCGCGGGGATGCCCCAGGGGTCCGTGGGCGGGTCTGCGCGGTAGGCGGCCTGGGGGTCGGGGTCCGCGCCTCCGTGGAGGGCGGGATCGGACGGCCGGGTGTCACGCACGCGGGGTACCTCCGGGGATCGTGGTGGCCGGTCAGGCGTTCGACAGCTTGCGCAGGGCTGCGCGGTCCGTGGGGTCCGCGGGCTGCTGCTTCGCGGCCTGTGCGGCGAACGGCCAGCTCTTGCCGCCGACGGACACGTTCCCGAGGACGGAGTCCTCCGTGGTGTCCGCCGTCATGGACGTACCGTCCGGACCGGTCAGCGTCAGCGAGCTGCCCTCCATCGTGCCGGTCAGCCACTCCTCGACGCCCTTGCCGTCGCAGACGTAGGCGAGCACCTGGCCGTCCTTCACCCCGACGGAGAGCGTCACCTGGTTGCCGGCGGAGCGGCCGGCGAACGCGGTGTCGCCGGCGGCCGGCTGGGCCGGAGCCCGGGTGGCGGGGGCCGCCGCCGGCGGGGCCTGGGCCGCAGGGGCCGCCGGAGCCCGGGCTGCCTGCTGGTCGGCGGGCGCGGGGGCCGCCTCGCCGTAACCGTCCGAGGACCCGGAAGCGCCGTCCGCGGGGGCCGACGCGGCGAGGGGAGCGGCCGCCGCGTCGATCGTGGACGTCGCCGGGCTCAGGACGGTGTTCACGGCGAAGACCGCCACGCCGACCGCCAGGACGGCGAGCAGCGTCAGTACGGGGCCGCGAGTCCTCATCGTCACTCCAGTGTCAGAAGGTGGTGCCGTGCGGGAAGGTCGTTGCGGGGAGCCTTACGACGACCGACACGGGGCCCGACCCGGAAAGGTTCACCCGATCGGGGAAGATTCTTCAGGTGGCTCGCCGGCGCGGACCGGTGAACCATTCGCCGGGACGGTCCGTGTGGGTGGGCATGGCCTTCGCTACGCTCCCTCAGCTCCGACGGGACCGGTGCGTCGCAGTACCTCCAGACCCCGACCGAGTGTGGGAGACGCATGTCCCTGAGATCTCCGGGCGCCCGTCGCGGGCGGGCGACCCGGAACGGGCCGAGGACCGGCTCCGCGGCGGAGCGACAGGACGCCGCCGACGAGGCACTGATCCGGGCCGTCTACGCCGAGCACGGCGGTGCCCTGCTCGCGTTCACGACGAGGTTGCTCGGTGACCGGGCGGCGGCGGAGGACGTCGTGCAGGAGGTTCTGGTGCGCGCCTGGCAGCACGCGGACGTGCTGACGAACGGGAAGGGCTCGGTGCGCAGCTGGCTGTTCACGGTGGCCCGGAACCTCGCGACGGACCGGGTGCGCGCCCAGCGGGCCCGCCCGGCCGAGGTGGCCGAGGACGCCGCTCCCCCGCCGCTGTCCGGGGACCACGCGGACCGGGTGGTGGACACGCTCACGGTCCTCCCGGCGCTCGAGCGCCTTTCGGCGGACCATCGAGAGGTGCTGCAGCAGGTGTACTTCCAGGGCCGGAGCCTCCCGGAGACCGCGGCGGTGCTCGGCGTGCCGCCCGGGACCGTCAAGTCCCGCTCCTACTACGCCCTCCGCGCGCTGCGCACGGCCCTCGTCGGGCGCGACCCGGTCGAGGGGGCGGTGACGCCGTGACCGGCCCCACGAGGCTCCCGACCGGGGAGACCTGCGGGTTCGATCCCGCCGAGCTGAGCGCCCACGTACTGGGCCTGTCGACGCCGGCCGAGGCCGCCACCGTCGAGGCCCACCTGAGGCAGTGCGCGCGCTGCCGCGACGAGTGGGAGGACCTGCGGGCCATGACCCGGACCCTCGACGACCTGCCCCCCGAAGCCCTCTACGACGGGCCGCCGGACTCCGATCTCGTCCTGCACCGGGCGCTGCGGCGGATCCGCAGCGAACGCGGCAGCCAGCGCCGCCGCACGGGGCTGCGCCGCACCGCCGTCGCCGCGGTGGCGGCGCTCGTCCTGCTCGCCGGCGGGGCGATCGGCGGCCGGATCACCGCGCCCGACGCGCCGCCGGCCGGCACCACCGTGGCCACCGGCAGCCGGAGCGCCGCAGTCACCCAGGGCGCGGTCGACGCGTCGGTGACCGTGGTCCCCGTCGCCAACTGGATCCGGCTCGAGGCGACCGTCAAGGGCGTGCCCCAGGGCGAGCGCTGCCGGCTGATCGTGGTCGCGGCCGACGGGCGCCAGGAGATCGCCGGCGGCTGGATCGTCGGCCCGGTGGGCGAGTCGAGGGGCGTCACCCTCGACGGGAGCGCCGCCGTCGCGGCGAACGACGTGAAGGCGGTCCTCGTGCGCAACGACGCCGGGCGCACCTTCGCCGAAGTCACCCTCTGATCCGCCCCGGACCGCGTCGCGGAGCCACGACGCGCGGGTGTCGTGGATCTCGCAGCGACCGATCTTCTACGTCGTGTAGAACTACTACAGGACATAGAACTTCGGCTCCCGGAGGAAGACCTCGATGGCGCTCGACCTGGCTCGGTGGCAGTTCGGGATCACCACGATCTACCACTTCCTGTTCGTCCCGCTGACGATCGGTCTCGCGGTGATCGTCGCGTCCCTGCAGACTGCGTGGCACCGCACCGGGCGCACGGAGTACCTGCGCGCCACCAAGTTCTTCGGGAAGCTCTTCCTGATCAACTTCGCGATGGGCGTCGTCACCGGGATCGTGCAGGAGTTCCAGTTCGGGATGAACTGGAGCGCCTACTCGACGTTCGTCGGGGACGTCTTCGGCGCCCCGCTGGCGATGGAGGCGCTGCTGGCCTTCTTCCTGGAGTCCACGTTCATCGGGCTCTGGATCTTCGGCTGGGACAAGCTGCCCAGGCGCGTCCACCTGGCCTGCATCTGGGCCGCGGCCATCGGCACCAACCTCTCGGCCTACTTCATCCTCGCCGCGAACGCCTGGATGCGGCACCCGGTCGGCTACGAGGTCGACCCCGTGACGGGCCGCGCCCGGCTCACCGACATCCGGGCCGTCCTCACCAACGACCAGGCCTGGTCGACCTACCTGCACGTCGTCTCGGCCGCGTTCGTCATCGCGGGGCTCTTCGTCGCCGCCGTCAGCGCCTACAAGCTGATGAAGGAGCGCTGGGGCGACGGGGCGCCGCACCCGGACGAACACCCGCTGTTCCGCCGGACCCTGCGCGCGGGATTCGTCGTCACGATGATCGCCGGGTCGGTCGTCGTGTTCTCCGGGGACCACCAGGCCAAGCTCATGGCGCAGTACGAGCCGATGAAGCTCGCCGGCGCCGAGGCGCTCTGGACCCAGGAGGACGGCGCGGGCTTCTCGCTCTTCGCGGTGGGGGACATCGAGAACGGGCGCAACCACCTCAACATCCAGGTCCCCAAGGTGCTCAGCTTCCTGGCCACCGGGGACCTCGAGGGCAATGTCGCGGGCATCAACGACGTCCAGGCCCGCTACGAGGCGGTCTTCGGCCCCGGTGAGTACATGCCGAACGTGGGGGTCCTGTACTGGGCGTTCCGGCTGATGATGGGCCTGGGGGGCGCCGGCATCGCGATCTCGGTGCTCGGTCTCTGGCTGACCCGCAAGGGCCGGCTCCCGGACCACCGCTGGATGTACCGGGTGGTGATCGCCGCGTTGCCGGCCGCGCTGGTGGCGAACATCTTCGGCTGGATCCTGACCGAGATGGGCCGCCAGCCCTGGACGGTCATGGGCGAGCTGCTCACTGCAAACAGCGTCTCCCCCGGCGTCAGCCTGGCCGAGGTCGCGGTCTCGCTGGGCGCCTTCACGGCGATCTACCTGGTGCTCGCGGTGGTCGAGGCGAGGCTGCTGTTGCGCTACATCGAGGCCGGGCCGGCCGCCGTCATGCCGTACCCGTCGCCCGAGGCCACGCCCGTCGAGGCCGAGCGGACCGAGGACGAGCGCGTGCCCGCGTTCGTCTACTAGGAGTCGGAGCCATTATGGATCTCCCCGTCGTCTGGTTCGTCGCCATCGCGTTCCTCTGGACCGGCTACCTCGTCCTCGAGGGGTTCGACTTCGGTGTCGGCGCCCTGCTCCCGGTCCTCGGCCGGGACGACACCGACCGCCGCGTGATGATCAACTCGATCGGCCCGGTCTGGGACGGCAACGAGGTCTGGCTGATCACCGCGGTCGGCGCGACCTTCGCCGCGTTCCCGGCCTGGTACGGCTCGATGCTCAGCGGCCTCTACCTGCCGATGCTGGCGATCCTGCTGGCGCTCATCGCCCGCGGCGTCGCGTTCGAGTACCGCGGCAAGGTCGACGACGTCGCGTGGCGGCGCCGCTGGGACGTCGCGATCGTCGCGGGCAGCACCGTCCCGGCGTTCCTCTGGGGCGTCGTGTTCGCGAACCTCGTCCGCGGGCTGCCGATGACGGCGGAGCACGTCGTCACCGCGACCGTGTTCGAGCTGTTCTCGCCGTACGCCCTGCTCGGCGGTGCGCTGACGCTCGCGCTGTTCCTGCTGCACGGCGCGGTGTTCCTGTCGCTGAAGACGGACGGGCCGGTGCGCCTGCGGGCCCGCCGGTTCGCCGCGCGGGCCGCGCTCGTCGTCGTCCCGCTGCTGGTCGGGTTCCTCGGCTGGACGCAGGCGCTGGGCGGTTCGAGAGGTTCGGGAGGCGCGGACTGGACCCTGCCCGTCGCGGTCGTCGCGGTGCTGGCCCTGATCGCGGGCTCGGCGCTGGTGGCCCGCGGACGGGAGGGCCGGGCGTTCTCGGCCACCGCGGTCGCCGTCGCGGCCCTGGTGGCGGTGATCTTCGGTTCACTGTTCCCCCAGGTCCTGCCCTCGACGACGGACCCGGCGTTCTCCCTCGACATCCGCAACGCCGCGTCGGCGCCGTACACGCTGACCGTCATGAGCTGGATCGCGCTGATCGCGCTGCCGGTGGTGATCGGCTACCAGACCTGGAGCTACTGGGTGTTCCGCAAGCGGGTCGCGCGCGCGGACATCACGCCGTCGGTCCACTGAGATGAAACCCCTCGATCCCCGCCTGCTGCGTACGGCGAGCGCCGTCCGCGTCCATCTCCTCGTCGCCACGGGGTGTGCGGCCGGCCTCACCGGGCTGATCGTGGCGCAGGCGTGGCTCGTGTCCGGCGCCGTCGCGAGCGCGACCGACGGCGCCGGGCTCGAGGAGCTCGCCCTGGTGATCGCGGCCGTTGCCGCGGTCGCGGTCGCCAGGGCGCTGCTCGCGTACGGGGCGGAGGCCGCGGCGGTGCGCAGCGCCGCCCGTGCCAAGTCCCAGCTCCGACGGCGGCTCGTCGCCCACGTGACCGGCGGCCCGCCCACCCAGCGCAACGCCGGGGAGCTGGTCACCCTCGCCACCCGCGGCCTCGACGCCCTCGACGACTACTTCGCCCGCTACCTCCCCCAGCTCGTCCTCGCGGTGCTGGTGCCGGTGGCCGTGCTCGTCGTCGTGGTGCGCGCGGACTGGGTCTCCGCCGTCGTCATCGCGGTGACGCTGCCACTGATCCCGCTGTTCATGGCGCTGGTGGGGATGCACACCCAGGCGCGGACGAACCGGCAGTGGCGGCTGCTGAACCGGCTCGGCGGGCACTTCCTCGACGTCGTGGAGGGGCTGCCCACGCTGGCCCTGTTCCGGCGCGCGAAGGCCGAGGCCGCGCTCGTCCGGCAGGTCACCGACCAGCACCGCGAGTCGACGATGGGCACGCTGCGGGTCGCGTTCCTCTCGGCCTTCGTGCTGGAGGTGCTGGCGACGCTGGCCGTCGCGATCGTCGCCGTCGAGGTCGGGCTGCGGCTGATGAACGGCGGGCTGGACCTGCGGACCGCGCTGCTCGTGCTGATCCTGGCGCCGGAGGCGTACCTGCCGCTGCGCGAGGTCGGCGCGCGGTTCCACGCCAGCATGGAGGGGATCGCGGCAGCGGAGCAGGTCTTCACGGTGCTCGACGGCCTGGGCGGGGCCCCCGGGTCCGGCGGCGGGCACGCGGCGGGGACCGGCGACCTGCGGTTCGAGGGCGTCGGGGTCACCTACCCGGGCCGGGACCACCCCGCCCTCGAGGGCTTCGACCTCACGGTCCCCGCGGGTTCGACGGTGCTGCTCAGCGGCCCGAGCGGCGCCGGCAAGACGACCCTGCTGTCCCTGCTCCTGCGTTTCGTCGAGCCCACCCGCGGCCGGGTCACCGTCGGCGGCCGGGACCTGGCGGCGCTCGACCCCGACGCGTGGCGCCGCGAGCTGGCCTGGGTCCCCCAGGACCCGCACCTCTTCGACGACACCCTCGCCGGCAACATCCGTCTCGGCGCGCCGGACGCGTCGGACGCGCAGGTGCGCCGGGCGACGAGCCTGGCCGAGCTCGACGAGGTGGTCGCCGGCCTCCCCGACGGCTACGCGACCCGCCTCGGCGAACGCGGCGCGCGGCTCTCGGCCGGCCAGCGCCAGCGGGTCGCGCTGGCGCGGGCCTTCCTGCGGGACGCCCCGATCGTCCTGCTGGACGAGCCGACCGCCCATCTGGACCCGGAGAACGCCCGGGCGGTCCGCCGCGCCGTCACCCGGCTCGTCGAGGGCCGCACCGCGCTCGTCGTGGCGCACGACGAGGGCTGGGACCTCGGCCGCCCTGTGCGCGTGGAACCTCGTTCTAGCGAGGTTCCACCCGCACGACCCCCGCTGAGCAGCGACGATGCCGGTCTTTCCAGGCCGGCCGAGGTCGTGAGCGGCAATGTTCGTTAGAACGAGGTTCCGCGCGCACAGTGTGGTCAGGCTGGTCGGGCTGGCGCGGCCGCGGGGGGCGCGGTTCGGGCTGGGGGTGCTCGCCGGGGCGGCCGCGACCGCCTCCGGGGTCGGGCTGCTGATGCTCGCGGCCTGGCTGATCGCGACCGCCGCCACCCACCCCGGGATCACGGCGCTGAGCGTCGCCGTGGTGCTCACCCGGGCGCTCGGGGTGAGCCGCGGGGTCGCCCGGTACCTGGAGCGGGTCGTCACCCACGACGCCGCGCTGCGCACCCTCGCGGACACCCGGGACCGGGTCTACGCCCGGCTCGCCGCCACCGAGCCCGTCCGCCGGTTCCGCTCCGGGGACCTGGTGTCCCGGCTGGTCAACGACACCGACGCGACCCAGGACCTGCTGGTCCGCGGGCTGGCCCCGCCGCTGTCGGCGCTGCTCGTCGGCTCGGGGGTGGTCGTCGTCGGCACGGCGCTGCTGACCGAGGGCGGGCTGCTCCTCGCCGCCGGGCTGCTCCTCGCGGGGCTCGCTGTCCCGCTGCTGGCCGCGGCTGCCGGCCGCGGCCCCGGACGACGCGCCGCGAACGCCCGCAGCGAGCTTCTCGACGGCGCTCGTCGACGCCCTGCACGGCGCCCCGGACCTCGTCGCCCACGGCGCCATGGACCGCGCCGTCGCACGGGTGGAACGGGCGGACGCCGAGCTCACCCGGGTCGCCCGCCGGGACGCCGGCCTGCTCGGCCTCGGCGCCGGGGCCTCCGCGCTCGTCGCGGGCCTGACCCTGTGGGGGACGCTGCTGCTCGGCGTCGCCGCGGTGTCCGACGGCCGCCTCGGCCCGATCCCGCTCGCCGTCCTGGTGCTCACCGCGCTCGCCGCGTTCGAGATCGTCGCGCCGCTCCCGGGCGCGGCGGCCCGGCTGGGTGCGATCGAGGCCGGCGCCACCCGGCTGTTCGACGTCCTGGACACCCCGCCCGAGGTCCGGCCCGCGCCCGACGCGCCCGTCCCGGCGGATCCGGCGCCGCTGCAGGTCCGGGACCTGCGCGTCCGCTACGCCGAGACCGGGCCCTGGGCCCTCGACGGCCTGGACCTCGACGTCCCGCCGGGCGCGCACGTCGCGGTCGTCGGCCCGAGCGGCGCGGGCAAGAGCACCCTGGCGTCGGTCCTGTTCCGGTTCCGCGACGCCGGCGGGGGGAGCGTCACCCTCGGGGGCCACGACCTGCTGCACCGCTCCCCCGACGCCGTCCGCGCGGCCGTCAGCGGCGTGCCGCAGGACCCGCACGTCTTCGACAGCACGGTCCGCGAGAACCTGCGCCTCGCGCGGCCGACGGCCACCGACGACGACCTGCGCGCCGTCCTCGACCGGGTCCGCCTCGACCTCGAGCTCGACGACGCCGTCGGCAGCCACGGCCGCAGGCTCTCCGGGGGCATGCGCCAACGCCTGGCCCTGGCCCGCGCCCTGCTCACCGAGCCCGCCCTGCTGGTCCTCGACGAGCCCACGGCCCACCTCGACCCGTACACCCGCGACGCTGTGCTCGACGACCTGCTGGCCGCCGCCCGCGGCCGCTCCACTCTCCTGATCACCCACGATCTCGCCGGGACCGCGCGCTGCGACGCCGTGCACGTCCTCGTCGACGGGCGGGTAGTGGAGCACGGCACGCCGGACGAGCTGGCCGGGCGGGACGGCTGGTACCGGAGGGCGACCGTCGTCACGCCGGTGGGATGATGCGCGCGACGGACGAGTGCACGATCGGCTGAACCGGTCTCAGCGTCGCCACAGGGACCCCCCTCCAGACTCCGTCCCATCCGCAGGTCCATGCGCCGTCCCCGGCCTGCACCGCCAACCGTGAGGTCTGACCCGTGCCGTTCGCCAGGATCCGTCGAGAAGGATCCCGCCCCGCCCCCCGCCGCACGTCCCGCCGCGGCCCGGTCGCGCTGGTCGTCCCCGTGCTCGGGGCTCTGCTCGCCGCCACGCTCGTCCTCGCGGGCTGCACCTCGTCCACGGGCACCGATGCGCAGGCGACGAAGGCGGACGACTCCGCGAGCTACCTGGACCTCGGCCAGGGCTGGAGCTGGCAGAAGCAGCCGACGCCCACGGAGCTCGGGGTCACCCACACCCAGGACAGCCTCGACCCCAACGAGCCCGACGCCGCCCGGGGGCGCGGCGAGGACATCCTGCGCAACGACGGTGCCATCTGGCAGAACATCCACCTGATGGGCTTCGGCACGGTCAACCCGGAGCCCGCGGAGGGCGACTTCGACTGGGCCTCCCTCGACACCCGGATGAAGCTGGTCGAGGACACCGGGGGCCGCACGGCGTTGACGCTGTGCTGCTCGCCGGACTGGATGAAGGGCGGCTCGCAGGGCGAGACCGACTGGTCGAAGCTCGAGCGCGCCCCGCTCCCCGAGTACTTCGACGCCTTCGCGAAGCTCTCCGCCGAGGCGGTGCAGCGCTACCCGCAGGTCGAGCGGGTGCTGGTGTGGAACGAGCTGAAGGGCTTCTACCACTCCGACGAGAACCGCTGGGACTACGAGGGCTACACCGAGCTCTACAACAAGGTCTACACCGCGGTGAAGGCCGTCCGGCCGGACGTGCAGGTCGGCGGCCCCTACCCCGTCATGACCAGCCTGGCCGCGGACGACCACAACGCCACCACCGAGGTCACCGGGACCTGGGGGGCGCTGGACGAGCGTCCCATGGACGTCATCGACTACTGGCTCGAGCACAACGTGGGCGCGGACTTCATCACCGTCGACGCCTCCACCTCCATCCGTTCCGGCGACGCCGTGGACCCGGTGAGCGTGGGCGCGGAGAAGCTCGCCGCGATCGACACGTGGCTGCGGGGCAAGACCCAGCTGCCGATCTGGTGGGCCGAGTTCTACTCCGACGTCCCCCCGGGCGTCGTCGGCGGACCGCAGAGCCAGGCGAGCGCCGCCTCCGCGCTGGCCTCGGTGGCCGCCTTCGCGAAGTCCGGTGCCGCGGCGGCGCTGCTCTGGGGTCCGCAGGGCCACAGCCTGGAGTACTCGGCGCTCTGGACGGACAGCACGCAGGACGACGGCGGGCAGCCGACGCCGCTGACCCGGGCCTGGCAGTGGCTGGTCCCCCGGCTGGCCGAGGGCAACGTGGAGATCGGCAGTTCGCAGACGTCGCCGCTGATCGGGTTCCGGGCGCCGGACGGCAGCGCGCTGATCGTCAACGTCAGCAGCCGGCCGGTCCCGGTCCCCGGGCACGACGCGCTGGAGGGCTGGGCCATCGCCGAGCGCTCCGGCGCCACCTCCGGGTCCTGACCCCGGACCCGGCTCAGAAGACGTCCGGGTCCGTGGGCGGGTCGGCGACCAGCTCCTCCGGCACGTCCGGCAGCACCCGGTCGATGTAGTCCCGCGCCGCCGCGGTCGTCCCGATGTCCCGTCCGGCCTGCTCGGACAGGAACCACCGGTGCTCCAGCACCTCATGGAAGACCTCGGCGTCGTCGAGCCGCCCGCGCAGCTCGGCCGGCACCCCGGCGAGCACCGGTTCGTAGACCTCGCCCAGCCAGCGGCTCGCCGCCACGGACTCCGGGACCGGGCGGCGGCCGGTCTGCTCGAGGTAGCCGCGGTAGCTCGCGATGTCCGCCAGCAGCCGCCGGGCCTGGTTCTCCCCCACGTCCAGCCCGGTGCGGGTGAACAGCTGACGGCGGTGGTGCCCGGACTCCGCCACCCGGGTCCGCACGCGCAGCCGGCTGCCCTCCGGGCCGGCGTCGAGCAGCTCCACCTCGTCGACGTCGAAGCCCAGGTCGTTGAGCCGGCGCACCTTCTCCGCGATCCGGTAGCGCTGCTCGTCCGCGCGCAGGACCGTCTCGCTGGTCAGCTCGTCCCAGAGCCGGTCGTAGCGCCGGACCAGCTCGTCCGCGACCCCGATCGGGTCGATCCCGGGCGGCAGGGCTTCCCCGGCCTCCAGGTCGAACAGCTCTCCGCCGACGCGTTCGCGGGCCATCGCGACGTCGTACTCGCGCTGCCCGCGGGAGAGCGACGGGTGCATCTCGGCCGTCTCCGTGTCCACCACATAGGCGGCGAGCGCGCCCGCGTCGAGCCGGAACAAGGTGTTCGACAGCGAGCAGTCGCCCCACATGAACCCGGCCAGGTGCAGCCGGACGATCAGCTCCACCTGGGCGTCGAGCAGCCGGTCGGCCATCCCGCCGCCCCGCGGGTTCGCGAACAGGGCCCGGTAGGACGACGAGTGCTCCAGGAACCGGGTCACCAGGATCGCGTCGAGGCCGGGCCGCTCGACGACGACGCCCAGCACCTCCACCGACGGCACCCCGAGCTCGACGAGCCGGCGCAGCAGCGAATACTCCTTGCGCGCCAGGCGCTCGTCCAGCTCCTTGAGGGCGAAGACCTCGCCGCCCTCGGACACGAACCGCACGACGTGCCGGGAGATGCCCCGCTGCGGGATCTCGACGATCCGGTCGTCCACCCACTCCTCGAGGGGCTCACCCCACGGCAGCGTGAGCAGGCCCGCGGCGGCCTCGGCGGGCGGGGTGAAGACGAAGTGCACCGGCGGACTGTGGCACGGACCACTCGGCCCGCGCCACAGGTCCGGCTCAGGACACCCGGCGGGTCACCGTCGCCGTCGTCGCGAGCCGGCCGGAGCCGCTCCACGCCTCCACCTGCACGACCCCGAACGAGCGGCCGGCATGCACCGGCCGGGTCCGGAACAGGGTGTCCCCGGCGATCGGCGACGGCCGCAGGTAGGCGATCCGGAGCGAGCCGGTGACGAACGGGCGGCCGGCGGTCGCGGGCAGCGCCGCGACCGCCGCGAGCTCGCTCGCCGTGGCGAGGATCCCGCCGTGCACGGTCGCCAGCTCGTTGGACAGCGCCGGCGAACCGGGGAGGCGCAGGCTGGGGCCGTCCTGGACCGAGGCCGTCGGCGCGGAGCCGTCCGCGGCCGGGACGAGCACACCGCCGAGGAGCTCCACCAGGTCCCGTGCCCGGGGCACGGGCACCGGCGCGGGCGGCGCGAGGTCCGGAGGTCCGTCGACGAACTTGCCCCACTCGGTCGCGACCGCGACCACGCGCCCCGCGTCGTCGAGCACCTGCCCACGGGCGAGGACGCCCTCGCCGTCGACGTGCACGACGGACGCCGCGCACTCGAGGCTGCCCTCGAGCGGCACCGGGCCGGCCAGGTCGACGGCCAGCTCGGTCGTCACCGCCCAGCCGTCCGGGGGCCGGCCGACGAGCGTCGCCTGGCCCAGGACGGCGTCGAGCAGGACCCCGAGGACGCCGGCGGACGGCTGGCCGTCCGGCCCGGCCGCCCAGGGACCGCAGCTCATCGACGCCCGGCAGACACCGGCGTCGTCGACCGTGATCGGGCCGACGCCGAGCAGCCGGTCGGGGCCGCTCGGCGGCGGGACGACCACCGGGGCCCGGGGCGCGGACCCCGGGTTCCGCATGGTCGTCACGTCAGGCCTTCGGGCCGCCGGCGACGTAGATGACCTGCCCGGACACGAAGCCCGCGGCCTCGCCGACGAAGAACGACACCATGTTCGCGATGTCCTCGGGCGCGCCCGCGCGCTGCACCGGGATCTCCTTGGCGCGGGCCGCGAGGTACTCGTCCCACGGGATGTTCAGCCGCTCGGCGGTGTTCTTGGTCATGTCGCTGGCGATGAAGCCGGGCGCGATGCAGTTCGCGGTCACGCCGAACTTGCCGAGCTCGATCGCGAGGGTCTTGGTGAAGCCCTGCAGGCCCGCCTTGGCCGTGGAGTAGTTGGCCTGGCCCCGGTTGCCGAGCGCCGAGGTCGACGAGAGGTTGACGATCCGGCCGAACCTGGCGTCGACCATGTGCTTCTGCACGGCCTTCGTCATCAGGAACGAGCCCTTGAGGTGCACGCCCATCACGGCGTCCCAGTCCGACTCGGTCATCTTGAAGATCAGGTTGTCCCGGGTGATCCCCGCATTGTTGACGAGGATCGTCGGCGCACCCAGCTCCTCGGCGACGCGCGCCACGGCCTCCTCCACCTGCGAGGCGTCGGAGACGTCCGCCCCGACCGCGAGGGCGGTCCCGCCGGTCGCCGCGATCGCGTCCGCGGTGCCCTTCGCCGCGGACTCCTCGAGATCGACCACCGCGACCGCGAGACCGTCGGCCGCCAGCCGCTGCGCGGTGGCTGCGCCGATACCGCGGGCGCCGCCCGTCACGATGGCGACCCGCGCCTGGGACTGCGTCATCTTCCACGTCTCCTTCGACTGATCGGTCGTGGTGTGCCCGAGTGGATCCGGGCCCACCGCTCCCCGCGATCGTCGCATCCCGGGGTCGCCCCGGCGCAACCCGATGTGACGGGGGGTCCACCCGGGCCGCCGGGGCACGGGCGACGGAGTCCTGATCGGCCGTTCACGAGTCCCGTAATGTCCCGGTCATGACGGTTCTCGAACGGTTCTCCCTCGACGGCAAGGTGGCGATCGTGACCGGGGCGTCCTCCGGTCTGGGCGTCGCGTTCGCCAAGGCCCTGGCGGAGGCGGGGGCCGACGTCGTGCTCGGCGCCCGCCGCGTGGACCGCCTGCAGGGAACGGCGAAGCTGGTCGAGGACCTCGATCGGCGTGCGCTGGCCGTCGCCACGGACGTGGCCTCGCAGCCCGACTGCCAGGCCCTCGTCGACGCCGCGATGGCCGAGTTCGGCCGGGTGGACGTGCTGGTGAACAACGCCGGCGTCGGCACCGCGGTCCCGGCGACCCGGGAGACCGTCGAGGAGTTCACCCGCGTCATCGACATCAACCTCAACGGCTGCTACTGGATGGCGCAGGCCTGCGGGCGGGTCATGGGCCCGGGCAGCAGCATCATCAACATCTCGAGCATCCTGGGGATCACCACCGCCAACCTGCCGCAGGCCGCGTACGCGGCGAGCAAGGCGGGGCTGATCGGGCTGACCCGGGACCTGGCCCAGCAGTGGGGCGGGCGCAAGGGCATCCGGGTCAACGCCATCGCGCCCGGCTTCTTCGCCTCCGAGATGACGGACACCTACGCGCCCGGCTACCTCGACTCGATGATGCCGAGGGTACCGCTGGGCCGGAAGGGCGACCCGGAGGAGCTCGCGGCCAGCGTGGTGTTCCTGGCCAGCGACGCGGGGGGCTACGTCACCGGCCAGACGCTCCCGGTGGACGGCGGGATCACGATCACCTAGGGGACGGCGACGCCGAGGGTCTCCGCGGCGAGCCGCGTGCCCTCGACGCGGTTGTGGATCTTCTGGAACGCGACGTCGCGCGCGTGGTCCGGCGAGCCGTGGTTCGGCTTCTCGTCGATGCTGAACGGTGAGAACCCGCAGTCGTCCGTGGCGCCGAGCTGCTCCTTCGGGATGAAGTTCGCCGCCCTGACCAGCGCGTCCCGGATCTCCTCCGGGCTCTCCACCCGCGGGTTCTGCGGGTTGGTGACGCCGATGTACGCGGTCTGCGCGACGCCGTTCGCGTCGTCGCGCAGGTTCTCGCCGATGGCCTGCAGCACCGGGTCCTTGTCCCGCTCGCTGGCCATCTGGATCAGGAAGTACCCGGCGTCGATCTCGAACATCGACGGCAGCAGGTTGGTGTAGGGCACGTCCGCGGAGTGCACGGAGTCCCGGTCCCCGCCGGGGCATGTGTGGATGCCGATGTCCCGGCGCTCGTCGGCGGTGAACCTGGCCATCACGCGGTTGTTCAGCTCGATGAAGTGCGGGAGCAGCCCCGCGCCGGTCCAGGGGTTGCGCGGGTCCGCGCGGGTCGCGAGCCGGCCCTCGGTGAAGTCCACGCTGACCCGGGCCGCGCCGGCGTCGAAGGCGGCGCGGATGTCCTTCTCGCACTCGTCGATCAGGGCGGCCTCGAACTCGTCGCGGCCGTAGTCCGCCACCGGGTCGGTCAGGGGGTAGAGCAGCGCGAGCATCGACGGTGCGATGACCGCCTGCTTCATCGGCGTCGAGCCGGCGTACGGCAGCGACCTCCGCAGGGAGTCGGCCGCGTAGTTGACGTAGGAGAACGGGCCGCGCTCCAGCTTCGGCAGCTGTCGCCCGTGCCCGTCGGCGAAGATCGCGAAGAACTGTCCGCCCGGGCCCAGCGTCGGCGCCAGGCCGGTCCCCGCGAGCGTGTCGGTGATCGGGTAGGTCGCGAACGACGACCAGCGCTGCTCTCCGTCGGAGATGATCGGCGCGCCGGTCGCCTTGCCCCGCTCGATCGAGTCCTTGATCGCCGAGTCCTGCTCCGCATCCAGCGCGGCCTTGTCGATCCGTCCCTCGTCGTAGTCCGCGTAGGCCTGCTGCAGCCGGCTGGGCCGGGGCAGCGACCCCACCGGCTCGGTCGGGATGCCGGTGGCCGTCCTGGGGTCGTATCCGCTCATGGAGAGGGCTCCGTATCGTGGCGCTGGGAGAGGATCACTCGTTCGGGTCGACCGTCGGCGGACGCTACTGAGTGACCCAGATCACGTCAACGGCGTGCCCGGCCCGCTCCGTCCGCATTCGCGACACCGGCGCAGGTCGAGGGACGCCTAAGCTGCGGCGGAGACGATCACCGCATCCAGGAGGTCCTTGTGCCCGACGAACCGGCTCCCGTGAAGATCGGCAACGTGCTGCACCCCGTGGCGGACGTCGCCGCGGCCGTACGCTTCTACGGGGAGACGTTCGGGCTCGGCGCCCGGTTCGTCGACGGCGACCGCTACGCCCAGCTCGACGCGGGCGGCACGGCGCTCGCGCTCGCCGGGCCGGAGGAGGACGTCACCGGCGGGGTCGCGGCGGCGTCGTTCAAGGTGCCGGACGTGCAGGCCGCCCTCACCGCGCTGATCGACGCCGGCGGCAGCGTCCTGCGGGACGCCGAGCAGGGCCCGCACGAGGTCCGCGCGGTCGCGAAGGACCCGTGGGGCAACACGCTGGTGGTCTACGGGCCCCGATAGGCCCTCGCCCCCCGGACCCGCCGACTACGGTGGTGTTCCGGAGCGAGTCGGAGGACGGCGATGGAGGACCCCGGGCGGGGTGCGCGGCTCGGCGGTGTCGGGCTGGGCGGTGTCGGGCTGGGCGGTGTCGGGCTGGGCGGCAGCCGGGTGGGCGGCACGCAGCAGCAGCTCAGCGGCAGGGTCGCGGCGCAGCTGCGCGAGGCCATCATGGTCGGCGAGCTGCGGCCGTCGACGTTCGTCCGGGTCGAGCACGTCGCCGCCGGGCTCGGGGTCAGCGCCACGCCCGTCCGCGAGGCGCTCATGGTGCTGCACAGTGAGGGCGCGGTTCGCTGGGAACCCCGGCGCGGGTTCCGGGTCGTGCCGCTCACCCGCGGCGACGTCGACGACCTGTTCGCAGTGCAGGCGCACGTCGCCGGGGAGCTGGCGGCGCGAGCAGCACTGGCGCTCCCGCCGGCGGAGGTCGTCCGGCTCGGCCAGGTGCAGGCGGCGATCTCCGACGCCGCCGCGCGGGGCGACACGGCCCGCGTCGAGGAGCTGAACCACGACGTCCACCGCACGCTGAACCGGGCCGCGGGGGCGCACCGGCTGGCGTCGATGCTGAACCTGTTCGTGCACTACGTCCCGCGCCAGTACTACGGCCGGGTCCCCGGCTGGGCGGACGCGACCACGCACGACCACGGCGCGATCCTCGAGGCCCTGGAGAAGCGGGACGCCGAGGCCGCACGGGCCGCGATGAGCGAGCACATCCTGCACATCGGACGCCTCCTCGCGGCCCACCTGGAGGCCACGGGCGTCCTGGCCCCCGCCGCGGAGGAACGCGCCGGCTGAGAGCCCTCAGTCCAGGAGCACCGTGCGCAGGTCCAGCCGGCGGAGCACCCGGTCCGCGGCCTCCGGGTCCGTACCCGGTTCCCCGCGGGCGGCCAGCACCTCCGCCCGCGCCGAGGCGAGCGCGGACGCCTGGACCTCCTGCAGCGCCGACGCCCGCTTCCGCAGGGTGTCGAAGCGGTTCCGCTCGTCCTCGCTCATCGTCTCGCCCCCCAGGACCGCGTCGAGCCGGCTCATCCGCTCCCGCAACGCGGCGCTGACCTCCTCGGGCAGGTCCCGCAGCCGTTCCTCCTCGGCCATCCGGTTCAGCGCGGCCCGCTGCGCCCGCCGTGAGACGGCCTTCTCCGCCGCGTGCTCGGACTCCGCCGTCTCGGCGACGCCCAGCACCTTCACCAGCGCCGGCAGGGTGAAGCCGGGCAGCAGGAGCGTCACCACCAGCACCGCGCACGCGATCAGGGTGATCTCGACCCGGCCGGGGAACGGTGCGCCGCCGTCGACCGTCGCCGGCAGGGACAGGGCCAGCGCGAGGGTCGCGAGCCCGCGCATCCCGCACCACGCCAGCACGACGGCCTCGCGCCCGGTCCGCGGCGCGGCCGACGGGTCCAGGCTCCTGCGGACCACGAGGTACGCCCCGGACATCCACAGCACCCGCACCCCGACGACGACGGCGCACACGATCGCGGCGTGCCCGAGCATCGACGGCAGCGCGTCCCCCGCCTCGGTGACGACCTGCCGCAGGTCCAGCCCGATCAGCCCGAACGCGACCCCGGTGACCAGCAGCTCCACGACGTCCCAGAAGGAGCGCTGGGTGAGCCGCTCGGCGGCCTCGTCCGCGTCGCCGAGGCGGCGCAGCTGCAGCGCGACGACCACCACGGCGACCACCCCGGACGCGTGCACCTCCTCCGCCAGCAGGTACACCGCGAACGGCAGGACGAGCGTCAGCGCGCTGCGGCCGGTGGTGTCGGTGAGGCGGGCGAGGACCGTGCGCGCGACGTAGGCGACGGCCAGGCCGATCAGCACCGCGGCGGCCGCGCCGAGCACGAAGCTCAGGGCGAGCCCGCCGAGGCTCAGGTCGTCCCCGCGCACCGTGGCGAGCACCGCGGTCTGGAAGATCACCAGCGCCGTCGCGTCGTTGAACAGGCCCTCGCTCTGCAGCACCGCGAGCATCCGCCGCGGCATCCGCACGGGCCCCGCCACGGCCTCCACGGCGACGGGGTCCGGCGGGGCGACCATCGCGCCGAGCGCCACGGCGGCCGTCATCGTGATGCCCGGGACCAGCACCGCCGTCACCCCCGCGACGGCGATCACGGTGACCACGACCAGCGCCACGGCGAGCAGCGCGATCGAGCGCCAGCGGGCCCGGAACAGCGACCAGGACGTGCGCTGCGCCGTCGCGTAGAGCAACGGCGGCAGGAACAGCGGCAGGATCAGGTCCGGGTCCAGCACGAAGGCGTCCGGCAGCCCGGGGACCAGCGCGACGACCACGCCGAGGACGACCATCAGCGCGGGCCAGGGCAGCCGGAGCCGGTCCCCCACCCCCACCAGCAGCACGGCGGCCAGCATCAGGCCGACGATCAGCACCAGGCTCTCCACGCGCTCAGCCTTCCAGCAGGGCCCGTGCCATGATCCGAGGAGACCCACCAGCGAGGAGAGAGGAGTGACCATGAGCCACGACCCGTACGCCGGACTCCCCGACGTGCCGTCGTTCTCCGTCACCAGCACCGACGTGGCGGACGGCAAGACCCTGGCGGCGCCGCAGGTCTCGGGGATCTTCGGCGCGGGGGGCGAGGACGTCTCGCCGCAGCTGTCGTGGAGCGGTTTCCCCGCCGAGACCAAGTCGTTCGTCGTCACCGTCTACGACCCGGACGCGCCCACGGCGTCGGGCTTCTGGCACTGGGCGGTCGTGGACATCCCGGCGTCGGTCACGTCGCTCCCGAGCGGCGCGGGCGACGAGTCGGGCTCCGGCCTGCCCGAGGGGGCGTTCCAGCTGGCGAACGACGCGGGCCTGAAGCGTTACCTCGGCGCCGCCCCGCCGGCCGGGCACGGCCCGCACCGCTACATCACGGTCGTGCACGCCGTGGACGTGGAGAGCCTGGGCATCCCGCAGGACGCCACGCCGGCGTTCCTCGGCTTCAACCTGTTCGGCCACACCCTCGCCCGCGCCGTCCTGACGCCGGTCTACGAGCAGAGCTGACCCGGAGTCGGCGGGCCCGGCCTACGCGGCCGGGTCCGCCACCCGGCGGGTGTGCACGGAGATCCCGCCGTCCGGCCTCCCGCCGGCCAGCCGCGCCGAGCGCAGGCACGCCTCGGTCCACATGTTGAGCTGGATCTCCTTCGCGGCGCGCAGCCGGTTGTAGAGGACGTGGGACAGCCGGTCCCCCGGCCGCGCCCAGGACTCGACCGAGAAGGCCAGCCGGCCGTCGACCGTCCCGGTCCGGAACTCGATCACCCCCGCCTCGAGGTGGCCCCGCAGGGTCGCGAACCGGAAGCGGGTCGCGTCGCTCTCGATCACGCGCACCGGCCCGTCCCAGGGTCCGGGCAGCCGGATCAGGAACTCGTCCCCCGGGGTCAGCGATCCCGGGGTTCCCTCGGTGCGGCGGAAGATCGCGATCTCGGTCGGCACCATCCGGTTGATGTCGCTCTGCAGCCGGGACATCAGCCCCTCGGGCGTCGTCCCGGCGCCCTTGATCCGCACCGTGTAGCGGCGGTGCAGGAGGTCCCCGTAGCCGTCCGCCGGCGGCTGGAGCTTCTCGTCGACGAACTCGGCCGGGATCGCGGGCGGGGCGTCGCTCGCGTCGCCCGGCTCCTCCGCACGGTGCATCGGCGTGGTGCGCCACAGGTACCGCCAGGTGACCAGGGCGAAACCGACGGGCCAGCGGGCCAGCGCCCCGACGCGTCGCGTCCGCCGGGTCCCTGTGACCTGGCGGCGGGAGAGCAGGTGGGTCATGCGCATACATACCCGCCGTAGCGGGAACGAACCGGTGTGACCATCGGGAAGCTCCTCCGCCGCTGCGGCGTGCGGCCGATCCACCTGCAGAGCGCGTCGCTCGCCTCCGTCGTGGTCTGCCTCGGGCTCTGGCTGCGGGCGAAGACCGTGGACCAGGACGAACGCGGCAACGCCGAGCGGCGCGCCCTGTTCGTCGGGCTGTGGCCCCCCACGATATGGCTGATCGGCGAGTCCGTCCGGCAGGAGGAACGGCCCTGAAGCGCTCGGAGATCGCCGACCTCGTCGACGGGCTCGCCGACGTGCCCGTCAACTACGACGAGGCCGACGCCCCGGACGGCCCCGCCGATCCTCGCTGGCACGTCGACTCCGGGTACGCCGTCCTGGGGGTCGAACCCCCCGGCGACCCCGTGCCGGACGGGCCGTGGGAACGGGCCTGCGCCCTGGTGCGGGCCTACGAGTTCACCGACCACCGGCTGCTGCGCGGCGCCTACCGCCCGGCGGACCCGCTGCTGGGCCGGGACATGATCCTCGAGGGCCGCGTCTTCGCGATGAGGTTCTACATGGGAGTCCGGGTCACCGCGACGAAGGACGAGACGGTGGACGGCCTGCGGGTGTGGGGCTGGACCTACCAGACGCTGCACGGCCACCTGGAGCAGGGGAAGCTCACCTACGAGGTGACCAAGGACCTCGAGACCGGGCAGGTCGTGTTCTGGATCCACGCCTACTCGCGTCGCTCGGGGATCCCGAACCCGGTGTACCGCATGGGGTTCCACGTCTTCGGCCGCGCCACCCAGGTGGACTTCTACCGGCGCGTAGGGCGCAAGATGCGGGAGCTGGTCGATGCCGGGGCCGTGAAGGACCCGGAGCCCCGCGACGGTCTGGTGATCGCTCCGGTGGACCGGGACGAACGGTGGTGGGACGCGCTCGCCCTCGAGGTCCCCCACCCGGGCGTCTGACCACTTTCGACAAGCCGAACCGGCTGACCGGCAGTAACCTGCGACCCGTGGCCGACATCACCCAGCTGATCCTCGACGACCACCAGTGGTTCCGCCAGCAGTTCGCCGACCTCGACGAGCTGCGCGCGCAGACCCCGATGGACGCCGACGCCGTGCGCCGAGTGTGGGACCCGCTCGCGGACCGACTCGACGTGCACGCCGTCGCCGAGGAGGAGATCTTCTACCCCCAGCTCCTCGCCAAGGGGCAGAACGACCCCGACGAGGAGACCCTCGACGCCATCGGCGACCACAACGACATCCGGGACGGCGTGCACGACGCCGCCCGCCACCCCGTCGCCAGCCGCGCCTGGTGGGAGGCCGCGGACCGGGCCCGGGAGGCGAACGACGAGCACATGGCCGAGGAGGAGAACGAAGGCTTGAAGGACTTCCGCCTCCACGCCCCGCGCGTCCTGCGCGAGTCCCTGGGCAAGCAGTTCGCGGACTTCCTGGAGCGCCACCGCGGCTCGGCCGGCATCAGCACCGCGGACAAGGACCCCGAGGAGTACGTGCGGACGATCGAGGCCGAGCTGAACCCCCCCTCCGACGCCGGGCCCGCGGTGGGTCTCGGGATCGGCAGCCTCCGCAACACCTGACCGGCCGGAGCGACGCCCGGTCCCGAACGCACGTCACGACCGAACCGCACGTTCACGACACCGCCGCCGCCCACGGCGCGGCGCCGCAAGGAGAGACCTTCGTGACCAACCCGACCGACCACCTGCTCCGCTCGCTCGCCCCGATCCCCACGGAGGCCTGGAAGGCCATCGACGACGAGGCCCGCGAGCGGCTCACCCCGCTGCTCACCGCGCGCAAGATCGCGGACTGGGTCGGGCCGGGTGGCTGGCAGCACTCCTCCGCGACGCTGGGCCGGGTGGTCCCGCTGGACGGCCCGCCGCCCGGCGTCAGCTCCGAGGGCGTCCGCACCCGCAGCCGGCGGGTCCTCCCGCTCTCGGAGGTCCGGGTGCCGTTCACGGTGAGCCGCGACGAGATCGACGACGTGCAGCGCGGAGCCCAGGACCCCGAGTTCGACGACCTCGCCCGCGCCGCCCGAGTGGCGGCCGAGATCGAGAACCGCGCGGTGTTCCACGGCTGGCCGAACGCCTCGATCCAGGGCATCTCCGAGGCCTCGCCGTATCCGGCGATGGCGCTCGGGGCGGACTGCGACCTGTGGCCGGGCATCGTCGCACGCGCGGTCGACCGCCTGCGGCGCAGCGGGATCGAAGGGCCCTACGCCCTCGCCGTGGGTCCGGACCTCTACACGAAGATCGTCGAGACCACGGAGAACGGCGGCTACCTCCTGCTCGACCACCTCAAGCGGATCCTGGGCGGATCGGTCATCTGGACGGCGGGGGTCGACGGCGCGATCGTCGTCAGCCGGCGCGGCGGGGACTTCCTGCTCGACGTGGGCCAGGACCTGTCCATCGGCTACAGCCACCACGACGCGACGACGGTGAGCCTCTACCTCGAGGAGAGCTTCACCTTCCGGGTGGTGGAGCCGGACGCGGCGGTCGTCCTGACCTGACCCCGGGCAGCGTGAAGGGGCGGGACCTGATCGTCAGGTCCCGCCCCTTCGTCGTGCCCCGCCCGGTCAGATCTTCAGCAGCCGGTCGAAGAAGTTGCGGTAGCGGCCGAGCGCCAGCCGCAGGTCCTCGGTGGACGCCTGGTCGTTGCCGAGGTCGCGTTCCAGCTCACGGCGCTGGTTGCGGAACAGCTCCTCCAGCTCGTCCAGCACCTGGCCGACGAGCTGGTTCGCGTCCCGCACCGCCGCGCGGGGCTCGTCGACGAAGCCGGCCTTGAGGGACTCCCAGCGACGCATGTAGTCCGCGGAGCGGTCCTCCGGGATGAGGGCGGGGTCGCCCTCGTGCCTCGTCCCGCCCTGGGACGCCGCGCGCCGGTCCGGCCCGGTCGGGTCGGTCCGGTCGGTGGAGTCGCGGCGGTCGGAGACGCCGGCCGCACCCGCGGCTCCCGCGCTCGCGGCGCCGGGCCCGGCGAGCCCGCCCGGGTCCTGCTGGTCCGGGCCGCCGCGACCGGCGTCGCCGATGCTGCCGGAGGTGACGTCCCGGGCCTGGACGCCCCGGGCCTGGGCACCGCCGTCGGGCGTCGCCGGGTCGTGCATCCCACCGGTGCGGACATCGGGCTCGTGCTCACCTGGGGCTCGGTCACCGAGGTCGCCGGCACGCAGGCCGCTCGTTGCGGTCCCGGTGTCCCGGCTGTCGGCACCGAGGCGTTCCTCGGCACCGGGACGGTTCGCGGCGAACCGGTCGTCGTCCCGAGCGGGCTCGACCCAGCCCTCCTGGGACCGGCCGCCCTGCTCGCCGACCACGGCCGTGCCGCGGTCGGTGCCATCGTCGTACCGGGCGTCGCCCTGTCGCGGAGCGTCACCGTAGGTGTCGTCACTGTGCGTGTCACCCTGGTGGGCGTCGCGGTCCTCGTTCCGGTCCCGGCCGACCAGCTTGTCGGTCAGCCGCTGCCGGAGGGACTCGTCGTTGCGGGTGTTCTCGTGCGTGTCGCTCATGGCTGTGCCTCCGTGTTGCGGGCGGAGTTGTGGGGGGAATGTCCGTTGCGCCCGTCGCCGGGCTCGTCGCCCAGGAGCGCGCCGACCAGCTCTCGGTAGGAGGTGACCGCGTTGCGCAGCTGCTCGGTGTCCGCGCGGCCGCTGCGGTTGTCCGCGGCGATCCGGCGCGCCTCGCGGTAGCGCTGGACGACGACCGGGTGCTCCACGGAGACGTCCGCGGCGCGCTGCTCGAAGTCGTCGACCGGGTAGCCGCGGGCCGACATCACCTCGTTGACCAGGGAGTCCGCGTGGTCCACCGCACGGTTCGGGTCGTCGACGAACTCGCGCTGGACGTCGGTCCAGCGGTGCCGGAAGGTCTCGCGCTCGCGGTCGTCGAGCTGGCGGAGATCGAGCTTGCTGTGCCGCTTCTCCCGGTCCGCGAGCTCGCGCTCGGTCCGGGCGGGATCGCCCGACTCGGCCAGGTGACGCTCGTACTCGGGTCCGAAGCGTTCGCGGAGCTGTTCGCTGCGCCGCTTGCCGCCCATGAACCGGGCGACCACGGCGATCGCGACGAGGACGACCACCACCGCAATGATCACTACGATGAGAGTGGTGCTGTTCATGCGGTGGTCTGCCCGTTCGATGGCGGTCACAATCGGTATCCGCGGCTTCCCCATGTGACTGCCGTCACACTGAATCGAGTGAGTATGAACCAGACTGCTCCGTCTGCCGGGACCGAGCCGCCGGATGGCAGCGGGGTGGCCGAGGACGATGCCGTCACCGAGGCGGCCGAACGCCTCTATGGCGTGCCGCCGGAGGAGTTCGTCCCGGAGCGCGACGAGCTCGTGGCCGCGGCGAAGGAGGCCGGCGACAAGGACGCGGCCAAGGCGATCGGCCGCCTCCGCCGCCCGACCCAGGCCGCCTGGCTGGCGAACCTGCTCGCCCGGGAACGCGGCGAGCAGCTCGACGGCCTCCTGGACCTCGCCGGCGAGCTGGACGGCGCCCAGCGCAGCCTGGACGGGCCCGCCCTGCGCGCGCTGTCCTCCCAGCGGCAGAAGCTGGTCAACGCCATGGCCCGGGAGGCGCGGCGGCTGGCGGCGGCGGAAGGGCACCGCGTCACGGAGTCGGTCGAACGGGACCTGCGGGGAATCCTCGACGCGGCACTCGCGGATCCGGCCGTCGCGGAAGAGGTGCGCTCCGGGCGGCTGACCAGGACGGTGAGCTACTCGGGTTTCGGCCCGGGGCTCGGCTCGGTGGACCGGTCCGCCGGCGCCGGCTCCCGCCGGCCGTCCGCGCCGCGTCGCCCGACCGGCGGGCGGGCGGGCCCCGAGCGCGCCACCTCGTCCTCCGGAACCGCGACCCGCGACGACGACGCGGCCGCCGCGGATCCGGAGGCCGAACGGGCCGAGCGCGAGGCCGCCGAACGCGAACGCGTCGAACGGGAGCGGCGCGCGCGGGAACGCGAGGAGGCCGAACGGGCTGTCGCCGAGGCCCGCCGCGCGGCGGACGAGGCGACGGACCGCAACGAGGCCGACCGGAACGCCCTCGACCAGGCCGAGGCGGCGCGCGGCGAGGCCGAACGCCGGGTCGACGAGCTCACCGCCGAACTGGACCGGGCCCGCGACGCGCGCTCCGACGCGTCGGCCGCGGTGAAGGAGGCCGACCGCGCGGAACGCGAGTCCGCTCGCGCCGCCCGGGACGCGGCGGTGGCCCTGGAGCGGCTCGAGGCCCGCCTCGCCGACCTCCAGGACTGAGCGGCCGCCGCGTCCGTGGGCGCAGAGCAGGGCTCTGCCGGGGAGCCCTACTCCCCCGGGTCCTTCAGCACGGCCGTCCGCAGGTCCTTCTTGAGGATCTTGCCGGTCGCCGTCCGCGGCAGCGCCTCGTCCCACCAGATCACGGTGGTCGGGGCCGCGAAGGCCGCGACCCGCTCGGTGACGTGGCGGCGCAGCAGGTCCGCGTCCCGCGCAGCGCCCGGGGCGAGCCGGACCACCGCGGCGACCTCCTCGCCCAGGGTCGGGTGCGGGATGCCGACGATCGCGACCTCCTCCACCCCCGGCACCTCGTGCAGGGCCGCCTCGACCTGGACGCTGTAGACGTTCTCGCCGCCGCGCAGCACGACGTCCTTGAGCCGGTCCACGACGTACACCCAGCCCCGGGTGACGTGGCCGAGGTCGCCGGTGCGGAACCAGCCGTCGACGAACGCCGCGGCGTCGGCCTCCGGGTTGTTCCAGTACCCACGGACGATGTTCGGCCCGCGAAACCAGAGCTCGCCGATCTCCCCCTCCGCCAGCTCCGCCAGCGTCTCGGGATCGACGACCCGCACCTCCGCCCCCGGCGCGGGGCGGCCGACGCTGTCCGGGCGGTCCACGTAGTCCTGCCCGGAGTTCGCGCACACCGCGGAGGTCGTCTCGGTGAGGCCGTAGCCGTTGAAGGAGATCGGCCCCAGGTGGTCGGCGATGCGCGCGACGAGCTCGGGCGGGATCGGCGCGCCACCCATGGCGATCCGGGTCAGCGACGCCGTCTCGTCCGGGTGCGCGATGGCCTCCTCGGCGAGCTCGCGCATGGTCGTCGGAACGCCCGCGCCGCCGGTCAGCCTCTCCTCTCGGACCAGGGCGCGCGCCTCCTCCCGGTCCCAGCGGTACATCGTGGCCAGCTTCGCCCCGTTGAGCACGGCGCCGTAGAGCGAGTTGAGCCCGGCGATGTGGAACAGCGGGTAGGTGAGGAGCGTCCCGGGCTGGCCCGCGGGCGGCGCCGCACCGCTCACGACCGCGTTGGCCCGGGTGGTCAGCACCACGTTCAGCGCGTTCGTGACGTGGTTGCGGTGGGAGTGCACCGCGCCCTTGGGCCGGCCGGTCGTGCCGGACGTGTAGAGGATCGACGAGTCGTCCTCGGCCAGCACCTCGACGTCCGGGAGCCCGGCCGCCGGGTCGAAGCCGGCGACGAGGTCCTCCCAGGTCACCGCGCCCGCGGGTACGGGGCCGGTGCCGCGCGCCCGCACCAGCGGGACGTCGACGTGCCCGGCGAGCGCGTCGACCCGCGGCCCGTCCCCGACGACGATCCGGCAACCGGAGTCCTCGACGGCCCAGACGAGCTCGGGGCCGGTCCACCACGCGTTGAGCGGGACGGCGACGAACCCGGCGACCTGCGCGGCGAAGAACACCACGCCCCACTCGGGGTAGTTCCGCATGGCGATGCCCACCCGGTCGCCCTTCACCAGGCCGTACCGCTCGCGCAGCACCGCCGCCAGCCCGTAGACCTGGGCGAGGTGCTCGGCGTAGCTCGTGCGCTCGTCGCGGTGGACGGAGTACGGGCGGTCCCCGAAGGCGGCCGTCGCGGCGATCAGCTCCCGCAGGGTCCGCGGGGCGCGGTCGTAGACCCGCATCGGTATGCCGCGCACCACGGCGTCGGTCAGCGGGAAGTCCCCGCCGGGGGCGGTCAGGGCGGCCAGCGCGGGCCCGAGGCCCACGTCGTCGGCGTGGCCCGCTGTCCGGATCTCACCCGCCATCGTGGGTGCTCACCTCCGCTGGTGCTGCTCGTCGCCGTCGGGGACGATCACCGTCCCCGACCCGCACCCTGCCATCCGCCGCCGGGCCACCGGAAGCGGGAGGGACGCGTCTGACAGGGTCTGCGGCGTGGACGAGGGCGGGACGGCCGACACGGCCGGACGGGACGATTCCGGCAGGTGGGACCGATTCAGGCGAATCGTCTGGGCCCGCTGGGCGCTGCTCGTCGCGAGCACGGTCCCGCTGACGTTCGGACTCGGCGCCCTCGGCGTGCCGTCCCCCGCGCTGTTCGCCGGGCTGATCGTCGGCACGGTGCTGGCGCTCCTCGGGGCCGGGCCGACCCGGGTGCCCAGGCCGGCGACGTCCGCGGCGCAGGCCGTGATCGGCGTCGTCATCGGCGTGCTGGCCCGGACGGACACCCTCTCGGCCGTCGCCGCGAACTGGCTGCCCGTCCTCCTCGTCAGCCTCGGCACGCTCGTGGCCAGCATGGCCGCGGGGCTGCTGCTCGGCCTGCAGCGCGGGGTCTCCCCGCTCACCGGGATGCTCGCGCTCACCGCCGGCGGCGCGTCCGGCCTGGTCGCCGTGACCCGCGAGCTCGGTGGCGACGAGCGGATCGTGTCGGTGATCCAGTACCTGCGCGTCGGGCTCGTCACCGCGACGATGCCGATCGTGGCCGCCGCGGTGTTCGGCGCCGGGCACGTCGGGCTCGGTGGCGGCACGGAGTCCGCGAGCGCTCCCTGGTACCTCGGCGTGGCCCTGCTCGCCGTGTGCTGCCTGGTCGGAATCCCCCTCGCGGAGAAGGCGCACGTCCCGGCCGGGGCACTGCTCGGCCCCATGGTGGTCGCCCTGGTGCTGAGCCTGGCCGGGCTCACGTTCGGCGCGACGCCGCCGGCCCTGCTCGTCGACGTCGCCTACGCGGTGATCGGCTGGCAGGCCGGGCTGCGGTTCACCCGGGCCGCGCTGCGGACCGTCGTGCGGGTGCTGCCGTCGGCCACCGCGCTGATCCTGGCGATCGTCGCCGTGTGCGCGGGCCTCGGCGTGGTGCTGTCCGCGACGACGGGGACCTCCTTCCTCGACGGCTACCTCGCCACCACCCCCGGCGGCATCTACGCGGTGCTCGCCACCGCGATCTCCTCCGGCGGCGACGTGACGTTCGTCGTCGCCGTACAGGTCATCCGGGTGATCCTCATGCTGCTGGTCGCGCCGTTCCTGGCCCGCCTCGTCGGGCGGCGGTGGGGCACCGCGCAGGCCTGAGCCTCATCCCGCGATCGAGGTGAGGGCGCGCCCGGTCGTCCGTGGACCGAGCCACGCGACGTCGACGACCACGATCAGCATCGCGACGCCGATGGCGGCGAACACCGCGGTCGGACCCGCCGCGTTCAGCAGCGGGATCAGCACGAACGGCATGACGGCCGTCGCGAGCCGGCTCAGCGAGTAGGCGGTGCCCGCCCCGGTGGCGCGCAGCGTGGTCGGGAAGAGCTCGCCGGAGTAGACGTGGAAACCGTTGGAGAACAGGTTGCTGACCACTGTGTAGAGGAAGCCGAACACGATGATCGGCGTCGGGCTCGTCGCGTAGCCGAAGGCCAGGCCGAGCACGAGCATCCCGAGCGCCGCCGCGATGATCAGGAACTTGCGCTCCACCCGCTCCATGATCGGGATCGAGAGCGCCGAGCCGACCGGATAGCCGAGGAACGTCACCGCCGTGAAGGTCAGCGTCGACACGATGTCGTAGCCCTTGGCCGTCAGCACCAGCGGAACCAGGGTGCCGAAGCCGTAGTAGCCGAACGTCTGCACCGACTGGAAGATCCACAGCATCACGGTGCGGCGGCGCCATGGCGGCCGGAACAGGGCGCCGAACGGCTCCTTGCCGGCCGGCGGCGGCTCGACCTCGGGCTCCGGCAGCGGCTGCCCGGGGTTCTCCCGGAGGGCGGCCTCCTCGAAGCGCCGCACCACCGCGTCGGCCTCCTCAGCGCGGCCCACGGACGCGAGCCAGCGCGGGGACTCCGGCAGGGCACGGCGCAGCAGCCAGCAGAGGAAGGCGCCGAGCCCGCCGAGGATGAACATCCACCGCCAGCCGGCGAGGCCCAGGAACTCGTGCGGGGTGATCACCCGGGCGAGCAGGCCGGCGGCGGGGACACCGCAGAAGCCCAGGGTGTAGGCCCAGGCGATCATCCGACCCCTGGCGTTCGCCGGCAGCAGGTCGGACAGGTAGGCGTCCGACAGCGGCAGCTCCGCCCCGATCCCGACGCCGGCCAGAAACCGGCAGACGATCAGCATCTCGACGTTCACGCTGAACCCGCCGAGCACCGAGAAGAAGGAGTAGATGCCGAGGGTCAGGAAGAACGCCCGGCGGCGGCCGAGCTTGTCCGCGAGCCGGGACAGCACGACGGCGCCGACGAACGCGCCGACGAACGCCGAGGCCAGCACCAGCTTCTGTGCCGTACCGGTGATCCCGAAGTCCTTCCCGAGGACGGTCGCGAGGGTGCCCGCGAGGAACACCTCGTAGAGATCGAAGAACATCCCGATCCCCACCGCGACGAGCGCGAACCTGTGCCGACGCGTGACCGGCAGCCGGTCCAGCCGGGCGTTGATGGATCCCGTCAGCCGGGACGTGTCAGGTGCTGACATCTCCGCCACCTCCGGGTGATCACTCTGAACCCGGCGGCGTCGCCGCGCAGGGCGAAGTCCGTTTCCTCCCGATCATCCGATCCGCTCGACGCGCCCCGGCGGCGGCTCCGGGACGGCGTCCGGGTGCAGCGCCCAGGCGATCGCCTCCACGCCGTCGACGAGCCGGGGCCCGGCGCGCACGACGTAGGCCGCCGAGTCGATCGCGACGACCGGGAGCCCCGGCAGCCGCTGCCGCACCTCCTCGGCCTGCGCCACGGCGGAGTCCAGGCCGAACCCGCACGGCGCGACGAGCACCAGGTCGGCCTCGGGAAGCACGTCCCACCCGGCGCCGACGCTGCGTCCGCCCTCGACCGCCCCGACCGCCGTTCCCCCGGCCCGGTGCACCATCTCCGGCACCCAGTGCCCGGCGAGGAAGGGCGGGTCCGTCCACTCCAGCACGAGGACCCGCGGCACCCGACGTCCCGCGACGGCGTCCCGCACCGCCGCCAGCCGGTCCCGCAGGCCCGCGACCAGGCGATCCGCCACCTCCGGCACGCCGGCCCGGGAGCCGACGGCGAGGATCGAGCCCAGCACGTCGTCGAGGGTGTGCGGGTCGATGGACAGGACGTCGGCGGTGATCCCGATGGCGTCCAGCGCCTCGTCGACGGTGCCCGCGGGCAGCGCGCAGACGCGGCAGAGGTCCTGGGTGAGGATCAGGTCCGGGGCGACCCCGGCGAGCACCTCCCGATCCAGGTCGTAGAGGGGCAGCCCGCGGGCCACCCGCTCGGTGACGATCGCGTCGATCTCCCCGGGCGCGAGGCCCGGGGGCAACGCGGTGTCGACGACCACGGGCCTGCGCTCCCGGATGCCCGGCGGCTCGTCGCACTCGAAGGTGACCGCGGCCAGGGACTGCTCGAGCCCGAGCGCGCCGATGATCTCGGTGGCGGCGGGCAGCAAGGACGCGATCCGCATCCTGTCGACAGTAGGGCGCCCGGGCGGCACGCAGAAGGGGTGCCCGGATGACCGCGGGCCCGAGATGCGGCAGGCTGAGCCCCGCCCGAGCACGTCGTCCCGAGGAGTGACATGTCCGTGAACCCACGCGCCGGTACGCCGGCGCGACCCGAGGACCTCGTCGACGTCCCTGCGCTGCTGTCCGCCTACGCGAACCTGCGCCCGGACCCGGCGGTCGTCGAGCAGCGCGTCGCGTTCGGCACCTCCGGGCACCGCGGGTCCTCCTTCACGGCCACCTTCAACGACGACCACATCGCGGCGACCAGCCAGGCGATCTGCGAGTACCGCGCCGCGCAGGGCACGGACGGGCCGCTCTTCCTCGGGAAGGACACGCACGCGCTGTCGGATCCGGCGTGGACCACGGCCGTGGAGGTGTTCGCGGCCAACGACGTGCAGGTCCTCGTCGACTCGGCGGACGGCTGGACGCCCACGCCCGCCGTCTCGCACGCGATCCTGACCCACAACCGGGGCCGGACGGACGGGCTCGCCGACGGCGTCGTCGTCACCCCCTCGCACAACCCGCCCCAGGACGGCGGCTTCAAGTACAACGGCCCCGACGGCGGCCCCGCGGGCACCGCGGCCACCAGCTGGATCGCCGGTCGGGCGAACGAGCTGCTCGAGGCGGACCTGCGCGGCGTGCGGCGCACCCCTCTGGAGCGGGTCCGCGGGGACGTCGGGCGCTACGACTTCATGGACGCCTACGTCGCGGACCTCCCCGCCGTCGTCGACCTGGAGGCGATCCGCTCGGCCGGGGTCGTGCTCGGCGCGGACCCGCTCGGCGGCGCGTCCGTGCACTACTGGGGTGCGATCGCGGAGCGGTACAAGCTGGACCTCACGGTCGTGAACCCGCAGACGGACCCGACGTTCGGCTTCATGACGCTGGACTGGGACGGCAAGATCCGGATGGACTGCTCGTCGCCGTACGCGATGGCGTCCCTGGTCGAGCGCATGAAGAGCGGTGCGCCGTTCGCCATCGCCACCGGCAACGACGCGGACTCCGACCGGCACGGCATCGTCACCCGCGACGGCGGGCTGATGAACCCGAACCACTACCTCGCCGTCGCGATCGGCTACCTCTACGCGAACCGGCCGGGCTGGCCCGGCGGCGCCGCGGTCGGCAAGACGGCGGTGAGCTCGTCGATGATCGACCGGGTCGCCGCGGACCTGGGCCGGACGCTGCTCGAGGTGCCCGTCGGCTTCAAGTGGTTCGTGCCCGGGCTGCGCGACGGCAGCATCGCCTTCGGCGGCGAGGAGAGCGCGGGGGCCTCCTACCTGCGCAACGACGGCACGCCCTGGTCCACGGACAAGGACGGGATCATCATGGCGCTGCTCGCCTCCGAGATCACCGCCGTGACCGGGCGGACCCCGAGCGAGCACTACCGCGAGCTGACCGGCCGGTTCGGCGAGCCCGCGTACGCCCGGATCGACGTCGCGTGCTCGCGCGAGGACAAGGCGAAGCTCGGCAAGCTGTCCGCCGACGACGTCACCGCGACGGAGCTGGCAGGCGAGCCGATCACGGCCCGGCTGACGACGGCCCCCGGTAACGGCGAGCCGCTCGGCGGGCTCAAGGTGACGACGGAGAGCGGCTGGTTCGCCGCGCGGCCGTCCGGCACCGAGGACGTCTACAAGGTGTATGCGGAGAGCTTCCGGGGCCCGGAGCACCTGGCCCGGGTCCAGGACGAGGCTCGCGAGGTCGTCGCGGCGGCACTGAGCTCGGGGAGCTGATCATGTCGAAGCTGAAGAAGCACCACGGGTTCGGGATCGACATCGGCGGCTCGGGGATCAAGGGCGCCCCGGTCGACCTGGAGAAGGGCCGGTTCTCCGAGGACCGGCTCCGCCTCGTCACCCCGCAGCCGTCGACACCGGAGGCCGTGGCCAAGGTCGTCGGGGAGATCCTGGACCACTTCGGCTGGGACGCGCCGTTCGGCTGCACGTTCCCCGCGGTCGTCCAGCACGGGGTCGTGCAGACCGCCGCCAACGTGGACCCGGCCTGGATCGGGGTCGACGCGCACGAGCTGATGAAGAGCGTGACCGGGCGCAAGGCCCTGGTCGTGAACGACGCGGACGCCGCCGGCGTCGCCGAGGTGGAGTTCGGAGCGGCCAAGGGGCACAGCGGCGTCGTGCTGATCTCCACGCTCGGCACCGGGATCGGTTCCGCGCTGGTGATCGACGGGAAGCTGGTCCCGAACACCGAGCTCGGCCACCTGGAGATCGACGGGTTCGACGCCGAGACCCGCGCCGCGGACTCCGCGCGCGAACGCGAGGGCCTGTCCTGGGAGGAGTGGGGAGCCCGCCTCACCCGCTACTTCCAGACGGTCGAGAACCTGCTCTGGCCGGACCTGATCGTCTTCGGCGGCGGGGTGAGCAAGAAGGCCGACCGCTGGCTGCCCTACGTCGAGACGCGGACGCCGATGACGCCGGCGGCGCTGCTCAACGACGCGGGGATCATCGGGGCCGCCCTGCTGGCTCACGGGTGAGCGCGAGCCGGCGCGCGGCGAGCCGGAAGCTCCGGTGGGACACCCGGCCGTCGAGGTAGAGGCGCTCGGACACCGGCTCGTGGCCGATGCCGCCCACCAGGACGGTGACGGGCGAGCCCGGAATGCCGCGGACCGCGAACCGGCCGTCCGTGGAGACCTCCGCGAGATCGACCTGCCGGCCGTCGTCGTCGAGCACCGTGACGTGGGCGCCCGGGACAGGGGCGCCCCCGTCGTCGACGACCCGGCCGATCAGGGTCGGTGCGGGGTCCTGCAGCAGGGTCATGCCCGGACGCTACTCCCGGACCCTCGTTCCCTATCGGGCGACAGCATCACCGCGCGAGGACCTCACCGCCGGGCGACGAGCGCCTCGACCGTCGCGCGCGCCCCGTGCGTGTGCAGCGAGTCCAGTGCCCACAGGTAGGCCTCGGTGAACCGCTCGTTCTCGGCGAGGTCCCCGAAGACCGAGGTGTTGCGCACGAACGCGAGCGGGTCCTCCCGCTGGGACTTCGCCAGCGGGACGAGGGTGTCCGCGAGCCGGTCCTGGACGTCGATCGGCTCGCCCTTCTCGTCGACGCCCTCGGCGTAGCGCGCCCACCCCGCGACGACGGCCGCGGCGCGCTCCATCTCACCGCCCTGCGCGAGCTGGTGGCGGATCACCGGCAGGACCCAGAGCGAGATGCGGTCCGAGCTGCCGAAGTTGATCCGCGCCAGGGTGTCCGCGACCCCGGGGTTGGCGAAGCGCTCGATCAGCGTCGTCTTGTAGTCGTCCAGGTCGACGCCGGGGACGGGGCTCAGCGTGGGGGTGCCCTCGTGGTCCATGTAGTCCCGGATGAAGCGGGCGAAGAGCGGATCGCCCGCGACCTCGTGCACGTAGCGGTGCCCGGCGAGGAAGCCGAGGTAGCCCAGCGCCTGGTGGCCGGCGTTGAGCAGGCGGAGCTTCATCAGCTCGTAGGGCACGACGTCCTCGACGAGCTGCACGCCGACGTCCTCGAACGGAGGCCGCCCCGCCGAGAAGTGGTCCTCCAGCACCCACTGCGTGAACGGCTCGCACACGACCGGCCAGCCGTCCGTGAGGCCGAACTCGTCCGCCAGCCGGGCGCGGTCCTCGTCGCTCGTCGCCGGGGTGATCCGGTCCACCATGGAGTTCGGGAAGGAGACGTTCTCCTCCACCCACTCCGCGAGCCCCGTGTCCCCGCGCGCGGCGTCGCGGAGCCGGGCGAAGGCCGTGAAGGTGCGGGCCGCGGTGTCCCCGTTCCCCTGGATGTTGTCGCAGGACATGATCGTGAAGGCGGGCAGCCCGCGCTCGCGGCGCCGGGCGAGGGCCTCGGTGACCAGCCCGAACACCGTCTCCGGCACCGCTCCCGCCTGCAGATCCTGCTGGATCGCCGGGGTGTCCTCGGCGAACTCCCCCGTGACCTGGTCGATGTTGTACCCGCCCTCGGTGATGGTCAACGAGACGATGCGGGTGCTCTCGGCCGCCATCTTCTCGATCACGGCCTCGGGGTCGTCCGGGGCGAAGAGGTACTCGACGACCGAGCCGATCACCCGCGGCTCGAGCGTGCCGTCCGGCTGCTTGACCACGAGTGTGTAGAGCCCGCCCTGCGAGGTGAGGACGTCCTGCATGCGCCGGTCCCCCGGCAGCACGCCGACCCCGCAGATCCCCCAGTCCATCGCCTCGCCCTCGTTCATCAGGGAGTCCAGGTACATCGCCTGATGGGCGCGGTGGAAACCGCCGACGCCGAAGTGCACCACTCCCACCCGCACGGCCGAGCGGTCGTACGCCGGGACCTCGACTCCCTCGATCGCGGGCAGGACGCCGCCGTCCAGAGACTGCATGGGACACCTCACCTGCTGCTGCCGGCCTGTTGCGCAGGTCACCCTACCGGCGCGGGTGGGCTCAGGCGGTAGCCGAGATCGGCGAGAGGCCCCAGCTGCCCGTCCAGGCCTTCCCGGGCTCCAGCACGATCAGGTCCGTGCCCGAGTTCAGGGCGTCCGGCGGGCAGGTCATCGGCTCGACGGCCACGGCGCGGCCCCGCCCGGGGAAGTCCTCCGGCGTGAAGACCTGGACCCAGCGGAAGTCCGGGTCCGCCCACAACGCCACGCCCGAGCCGTCCGGGGCGGTGAGGGTGTGCCGGACCCGGCCGTCGACGGGGTCCGGCTCGCAGCCGCCGAACGCGGAGTCCAGGGACGCTCCGCGCAGCGGCAGGCCGGCGCGGCGCGGGTCCGTTCCGGTCAGCGGACGGGCGGGGCCGGCCGGGAGCTGGGCCTCGAGCGGGAAGCTCGGTGGTGGCGGCGAGGCGGAGCGTGCTGTCGTCCGTCCCGGCGTCACCGGCCCGCAGGTAGGGATGGAAGCCGAGGCCGAACGGGACGGGCCACTCCCCCAGGTTCGTCGCGACGGTGGTCACGGTGAGGCCCTCGTAGCCGACGGTGTAGCGGACCGCGACGCGGACCGGCTCCGGCCAGCCCGGCTGCGGCGGCGCCACGGCCGTGAGCCGGACGCTCTCGGCATCGGGCTCGGCCTCCCACAGGACGTGCCGGAGCAGGCCGTGGATCGCGTGGCCGGCGGCGGGCTCGGTCAGGGCGAGCTGCTGGGGCGTGCCCTCCCACGTCCACCTCCCGCCCGCGACCCGGTTCGGCCACGGCGCGAGGAGCGAGCCGCTGCCCCGCGGCGGGCGCTGCCCGGCCTCGTAGGTCTCCACGTACGGCACGCCACCCACGGTGAACGAGCGCAGGCCTGCCCCCACCTCGGTGACGACGGCGCGCACGCCGCCGGCGGCGATCTCGAACTGCTGCCCGGTCGGGTCCATCACAGACGCCATCCTTCCCTGTCCCCGGGGGCCGCTCGCGTCGACGTGCCGTACCGGGGACGCTCCGCTCTCGTCCCGGAGCCTCCGCGCGGGTCCGACCGCGAGCGGAACCAGCACGACGCGCGCCTTCGGGCCGGAGGAGACCGACCGCTCAGCCCGCGGACGGCAGGGCCGCGGGCGCGTCGAGCGGCACGACCGCGACGGAGCCCGCGGCGGACGCCAGCGGGGCGAGGTGGTCGTGGTGGGTGAGCAGCACGACCTGCCAGCGCTGCCCCAGATCGGCCAGGACGCCCAGCGCGGCGGCCGCGCGCCCGTCGTCGAAGGTCATGAGGACGTCGTCCAGCACCACCGGGACCGGGGGCAGCCCGTCCGCCTCGCGCTCGGCCTGCAGCGCCACGACGCCCGCGAGGCGCAGCGCGAGGAACGCCTGGTCCGCGGTGCCCTCGGAGAGCTGGTCCGGGGTCAGCTCCTCGCCGTCGGCCCGGACCGCGACGAGGGTGCGCCCGCCCTCCCCCGGCCGCAGCCCGGTGAACCGGCCGCCGGTGAGCCGCTCGAGCAGCCCGCCCGCCTCGACCAGCAGCGGCGACGCGTGCCGCCGCTCGTAGCTCTCCAGCTCGCGGCGCAGGATCTCCCGCTGCAGGTGCACGACGAGGTAGCGCTCGGCCGCGTCCGCCGCCCGGGACAGGTGCTCCTGGGCCTCCGCGTGCAGGACGGCCACGCCCTCCGCGCCCTCCAGCGTCCGCAGCCGCGAGCGCAGGCCGCCGAGCTGCTCGAGCAGGGCGTCGTTCTCCGCGGCGAGCGCGGCCTCGCTCTCCCGCGACCGGGACAGGGCCTCGTCCAGGCCCGTGGCCTCGGTGCTGCGGGACGCCTCGACGAGCTCGTCCGCGTCCAGGTCCGGGGCGGCGGTGCGCAGCAGGGCGAGCGCGGTGTCGATCTCCCCCGCGAGCCGGACGGCCGTGCGGCCGCGCTCGGCGGCGGCCTCGATCCCGCCCTCCTCCGGCGCCGCGGTGAGGGACAGCTCGACGGCGAGGCGGTCCAGCACCGACGCGGCGGAGTCCGCCGCCCGGGAGCGCTCCCGGACCTCCCGCTCGGCCGTCGCGAGCTGGGTGTCCAGGTGGCCCGCGGAGACGGCCGCCGCCTCGGCCGCGCGGACCCGTTCCGCCAGCTCGACGAGGTGGGCCGCGGGGCTCCCGTCCTTCTCGTCCAGGTGCCGGGCGGCCAGCTCGGCGACCGCGGCGTCGTGCCGCGCGACCCGGCCGGCGAGGACCTCGGCCTCCTCCGCGGCGCGGCGGCCCTCGGCGTGCGCGCGGGCCGCGTCGAGCAGCGCGTCCCGGCGCACGTCCCAGCCGTCCGGGCCGGTTCCGGCGGGGACGCCCGCGGCGCGCAGGGCGTGCCGCCAGCGCAGCTCGGCCTCGTCCAGGTCGTGGCGGCGGGCGTCCGCCGTGGCGGCGGCCCGGTGGACCTCCGCCCGGAGCCGGCCGAGCAGGACCCGGCGGTCCCGGGCCCGGTCCGCGTCCGCCTCGAGGTCCTCGGCCGCGACGATCATCGCGTCCAGGTCCGCGTCGTCCCGGGGCCGGCCGGCGGCGGCGAGCGCGACGGAGAGGGTGTCGGCCTGGGAGAGGGCGTCCTCGGCCAGCATCTCGGCGCGCTCCGCGGCGTGCGCGCGGTCCGCCTCGGCCTGCCGTGCGGCGACGAGCGCGCGGTGCACGGTCTCCGCCTCGTCCGGGCGTGGCGCCGGGATGCCGGGCCAGAGGGCCCGCCACTCCTCCTCCGCGGCGTCCTGGATCTCGGCCGCGGCGTGCGCGGCCCGTTCGGCTTCGGCGTTCTCCTGGTCCGCGGAGGCGACCTCCGCCCGGCGGCGGGCGTGCTCGGCGACCCGGTCCGCGGAGGTGATCATCCGGTCCGCGATCGTGTCCGCGGCCCGGACGGCCCGCTCGACGGCCAGGGCCGCCGCTGCGCTCTCCCGCGGCTCCCGGGCCGCGAGGAAGGCGTCGACCGCGGCGTCCCGCACGGCGCGGGCGGCGGCGAGGCTGTCCGGGTCCGGGGGCGCTCCGTCCGCGGCGAGCTCGTCGAGCATCCGGCGGGCGGCGGCGAGGCGCCGGGCGGTGCGCTCGCGCTCGCCCTCCGCCCGCTCCGCGGCGAGGGCCGCGTCCCGCAGGGCCGCCCGGAAGCTCCGCCATCCGGCCCGCGGGCGGCGGTTCGGGGGTCTCGTCGTCCGGGTGCAGGCCCGTGCCCGCGAGGGCCTCGTGCCGGCGCCGGGCGGCGTCCGCGACCTCGGCCAGGGCGGCCCGCCGCCGAGCCACCGGCGACCCGTCCGCGAGCACGGCGCGCCTGGCCTCGGCGACCCGCGCGACGGCGGTGGCCTCCGGGCCCTCGTCCTCGTCCGCGGCGTCGCGCGCGGCCCGCTGGGCCTCGTGCTGCGCCGCGTCCGCCCGCCCGGACTCCTCGACGGCCTCCCGCACCCGGGCGGCGAGCCGGTCGAGGTCCGCGACCCGGTCCGCGGCGATCACGACGGCGGCGAGGCGGGCGGTGACATCCCCGCCGGGTGCGGGTCGTCCGACGGGGTCCGGGCCGTCGACGACCGGCACGATCGTGTCCAGCAGCTCGGCGACCCGCCGGGCGTGGTCCTCGGCGTCGCGCCGCAGCGCCACGGCGCGCTCCGCATCGGCCGCCCGCGCCTGGCGGGCGCCGTCCAGCTCCCGCACCCGCGCCGCGTCCGCGACGAGTGCCTCGTCGAGCTGCACCTCCGCGCGCCGGGCCCGGAGCTCCTCGATCTGCTCGCGCAGGGCGGCGAGGTCGGTGTCCGCGCGTTCCCGGACGGCGTGTGCGGCGTCGAACTCCGCCAGCCGCTCGGCGTCCAGGACGACGCCGGACTCCTGCAGCTCCGCGACCGCGTCCCGCAGCGACGCCAACCGGCACGCCGGCTCGAAGGCCCGGACCCGCTGGGCGGCCTCCGCGCTCGCCCGGGCCGCCACCTCCCGGTCCCTGCTCAGCGCGGCCGCCCGGCGTTCCAGGCGGGTGATCTCGGTGGCGAGGTCCGCGACCTCGCCGGCCCGGGACATGCGTTCCCGGACCTGGCCGTCGACCGTCTCGTACTGCGTCATCGCCTGCCGCAGGGCGACGGACTTGCTGTTCCTGTTCGCCTTGAACAGGCTGTCCGCCTCGGCGTCGAGCTTGTCCAGCAGCGCCCGGACGTCCCGGCCGCTGCGCGCGGTGAACACGAGCTCGGCCAGGTCGCCGCCGCCCTCGCAGAGCCGCGCGCCCCCCGCCCGGAGCTCGGCGTGCCCGAGCCCGAAACCCTGCCGCCAGCGCCGCCGCGCCTCGGCGCCACCGGGCCCCCACGGGGCGTCGACGGGCTCGTCGGTCTCCGTGGTGGCGAGCCCGCGCGTGGTCCGGCGGACGCACAGCTCCCGGCCGTCGACCTCGGCGTCCGCCACGAGCGCCAGCCGCGCCGACGAGAACGCGTAGTTGTGCCGGATCGGCTTCGGGAAGCCCCACAGCAGGTCCGACAGCGCGTCGAGCAACGTGGACTTGCCCGCCTCGTTCGGCCCGGTGACGAGCGTCAGCCCCGGACCGAGCAGCAGCTCCCGCCCCTCGTGCGGGCCGTACCGCTCGAGGACGAGGCGCCGGATCCGCATGCCGCTCAGCCCGCGGCCCGCGTGCCGTCGGGGTCCGCGCGCACCGGCCCGGCCAGGTGGGCCAGCAGCTCCTGCTCGGCGCGCCGGGCGAGCCCGCTAAGCCGGTCGACGTCGCGCAGGTCCAGCAGGCCGGCCCCGCGCAGGCGACGGCCGACCTCCTTCTCCAGCGGCAGCGCGAAGGCGGCGGCCCGTTCGGGGTCCGACACCAGCTCGGCGGCGGCGACGGCGATCGCGTCCGCCAGGTCCGGGTCCACCGGTCGGCCGCCGTCGTCCGCGGCGGGGCGGGTCCGGTTGCGCACCTTCTCCACGGCCGCGCCGGCCTTCTCGGCGAGCAGGTCGATCTCGGCGCGCAGCCCCTCGGCGTCCAGCAGGGAGGCCGCGGCCGGGGAGGCGCCGTCCAGCGTCACCCGGGCGACGACGGGCCGCGCCCCGGCGTCGACACAGGCGGTGCGCAGCGCGGCGTCCACCACGACCAGCACCTCGTCCATGTCCCGCGCCAGGCTCAGGTCCAGCCGCAGGTGCTCCCAGCGCGCGACGTCGCACACCGCGTGCCGCAGCTCCGCACGTCCCCCGGCCTCGACGTCGACGACCAGGGCACCCTTCGCCCCCGTCTCCCGCGGGTGCCGGCCCTGGAGGTTCCCGCTGAACGCGGCGACGTGCCGCCCGTCGCACACGGTGCGGCGATCGTGCACGTGGCCGAGGGCGAAGTACTCGTACCCGCAGGCCGCGAGGTCCTCCGGGGCGCACGGGGCGTAGGAGTCGTGCCCCTCGGCGCCCTGCACCGAGGTGTGCAGCAGCCCGACGTTGACCATGCCCGGGATCGCGTCCGGGTAGGCGGGGACCAGGTTCTCCAGGACCGCGCGGTGGGCGAAGCCCTGGCCGTGCACGGCGAGCCCCAGGTCGTCGAGCGTGATCGTCTCGGGGCGCTCGGTGGAGAGCCGGTGCACGTTCGGCGGCAGCCGCAGCGAGCGGGTGATCTCGCTCTCCGCGTCGTGGTTGCCGTTGATCAGGAAGACCGGGACGCCCTCGTCGTGCAGGCGGCTCATCTGCCGGACGAAGAACTGCCCGGTGGCGTAGTCCTTCCAGTTCCCGTCGTAGACGTCCCCCGCCAGCAGCAGCGCGTCCGCCTCGTCGTCCACCACGAGGTCCACGAGGTTCTCGCACGCCCGGCGGGTGGCCCGGCGCAGGGTGTCCGCGAGCTCGGAGTCCCCCAGCCGGGACAGGCCGAGCAGGGGGCTGTCCAGGTGGAGATCGGCGGCGTGGACGAGACGCAAGCGGGGGTCCTCTCCTCGTGCGGCACGGGTCCGGACGGGCGAATGACACCTGTGCAATTCGCCGCGTTCGGAGCCTATACCGCCCTACCGACAGCCTCCGTCGCGTGCCTGACGCCACGCCGCCCACCCCTCGGCCCGCGCGGCTGCCGAATGCGACACTGGCGTTCGGACCCCCCTTCCGAGGGGGCACCACGCACCAGGGCTTCCGGTTCTTTCGATCAGTGCCGATCTCCACGCCGATCCGAGCCCCCGAAGCACGTCCCGGCCCGTGCACCTCCCTCGCCGTGCCGGGACCCGTCACCTGGAGACGCGATGATCCTGATCTGTGAGCGCTGCTACGCCCCGATCGACGCGCAGTTCGAGGAGCACGTCACCTACGCCCACCTCGACCGGGCGCTGCCGGACGGCACCGTGCTGTGGGTGCACTCCGCGGTCCACACGGCTCCCTGCGGGCAGGACGCCCGGCGCCGCTCCCCCGGCGAGCGCCCGGACGCCGGTGAGTGGGACGCCTCCCGCCGCGGCTTCTCCCCGGCCGCCGCGGCCTGGGTCGCGCACCGCTCCCCGCGCGACGGGCACAGCCCCGACCGGAACAGCGCCGATCGGAACAGCCCTGACCGGAACAGCCCTGACTGGAACAGCACAGGGCGACCGACACAGCACACCCCGCGCTGACCCGCCGGGCGGGTCGGAAATAGGGGGGTCCCGCGCACCCTCCTAGGGGTGTCTCCCGACGCGGTCCACCGCCTAGGGCGGAATGCTTCGCGGGGTCAGAGCCGTGCCGGTGCCCCGGCCCCCGGACTCTCCGCGAAGAGGACTCCGCCTGGAGGGGACCATGCGCGCGCCCGCACTCAGCCACGTTCCGAGCCAGGCCGTACCGCCACCGCGGGAACCGGTCGACGGCCAGCCGGACCAGGACCTGCTCGACCGGCTCTCCGCCGGCGAGCCGACGGCCTGGCGAGAGGTGACCACCCGCTACGACCGGCTGGTCCGCTCCCGGGTCCGCGCCTTCCGGCTGCAGGAGGCCGACGCGGACGACGCCGTCCAGTCCACCTGGCTGCGGCTGGCCCAGAACGCCCAGCACATCCAGGATCCGCGGCGGCTGCCCGGCTGGCTCTCCACCGTCGCCGGGCGGGAGTGCCTGCGGATCCTCGACCGGTCCGCGCACGCCGGCGTCCCCGCGGACGACGCGGGCGTGTGCCTGCCGGACCCGCGGCCCGGCCCCGAGCAGTGCGCGATCGACCAGGAGGCCGCCCGCCTGCTGCGCTCGCTCGTCGCGGCACTCCCGCGGCGGCGGCAGCTCCTGCTCGGCGCGCTCTTCGCCGACGAGCCGTGGTCCTACGAGCGGATCAGCGCCGCGACCGGGATCCCGACCGGCAGCATCGGGCCCACCCGCGCCCGCGCGCTGGGCCAGCTCCGGGCGCTCATGGCGGTCTGAGCGCCACCCGATCTCCCGGCAGGAAAGCGGGGGCAGGGGCTCGGCGGCGGGTGGAGGGGTCCCGCCGGCGAGCCCCTGGTGCGTCCTTCAGGCCACGCCGGCGGCGCGCACGTGGATCGCCCCCGCCTGCACCCGCGTCCGCACACCGAGCTTCGCGAGGATGTGGGTCACGTGGATCCCGACCGTCTTCTCGCTGATGAAGAGCCGCTCGCCGATCTCCCGGTTCGTGCGGCCCTCGGCGATCTCCTCCAGCACCTCGCGTTCGCGGACGGTCAGGGCGTCGATCCCGGCCGACGGCCGGGCCTCCCGTTCCGGCGCGGAGTCCACGACGGCGTTCGGGTCCGGGAGCCTGATCCGGGCCCGGTGCGCCAGGTCCTCGACCTCGGCCCGGAACGGTCCCGCGCTGAGCGCGACAGCGGTGCGGTGCGCCCGCCGCAGCGCCTCCGCGGCCGCCGACGAGCGGGTCCGCCGCTCCAGCAGCGCCTCCGCCTGCCGCAGCCGCCCGTAGGCAGCCGGATAGGGCTGGTCGCCGCGCTCCCAGTGTTCCGCGACGCCCTGCCACAGCCCGGGATCCGACGCGCCGGACGCGCGCGCGTCCTCCGCCCGGCACATCAGCACGAACGCCCCGACGCCCTCGCCGACCAGCGGGGCGGCGTCGCGCGCCCGCCGGTCCAGGTCCTCGACGTGGCGGCGCAGCCGCTCGACGGCCGCGGCCCCGGGCCGCGGACGGTCCAGCCGGACGGTCTCCGCGTAGGCCCGCAACCCGTGCCAGACGAGCGGGGCCACCAGCCACACGTCGTCCGAGCCCTGGTCGACGATGTCGAGGCCCGCGGCCACGTCGTCGAGCGCGTGGTCCGGGCGGCCCCGGAACATGTCCAGCCCGGCCTGCAGCGTCAGCAGTGGGATCCGCCAGCGCGGGCCGGCGGTGGCGCGGGCGAGGACCTCGACGGCGTCGAGGTCCTCCTCGGCCCCGGAGAGGTCGCCGCGGCCGATCCGGAGCTTGCAGCGGGCGAGCCGGATGTCCAGCGCCTCGCTGCCGCTGGGCCAGGCGGACCAGCCCTCCTCGATGGCGGCCATCGCCTCGTCCCAGCGGCCGAGCCGGAAGAGCCCGTTGGCCGCGACCGCGAGCAGCCGCACGCCGTAGGTGCGGCCCAGCCCGAGCTCGTCGAGCCGCTTCGCCCCGGCGAGGGCCACCTCCACCCCGGCGGACATCTGGTTGAGCGGGCCGGACAGCAGGTCCGCGCGCTGCTCGAAGGCCCGTCCGAGCACGGCCGGGTTCCCGCTGCGTTCGGCCACCCGCAGCCCCTCGGCCAGTGCCTCCGCGCCGGCCGCCGGGTCCTCGAGGTAGGCGAGGCTGAACCCGAGGGTCACCAGGACCCGCGCCTGTTCGTCGAGCGCCCCGGCGGCCCGGGCCAGCCGCAGCGCCCGTTCGGCCTCGGACCTGGCCGCGGTGAAGTTCCCGGCCTGCAGGAGGGACTCCGCGTGGCCGGCGAGCACCGACGCCCGCGCGGACTCGCCGCCGCGTTCGGGCAGCATGTCCGCGCCGCGCCGGTAGGCGAGCTCGGCCTCGGTGCCGCGCCCGGCGGCGAGCAGGTAGCGGCCCAGCCGGGAGACGAGCACGGCGCCGTCCAGCCCGTCGGGCTCCGCCTCCAGCGCCGCGACCAGCCCGAGCCGCTCCCGCATGGCGGTGATCGCGCCCTCGTGCTCCCCGGCCAGGTGGGCGGCCTCGGCGGCGCGGTCCAGGGTGACGCCCCGGTCCAGCGCGGGGACCCGGCCCGCCGGGACGAGCCGCGCCGCGTCGCCGTCGTCGAGCAGGTCCGCGACGCGCCGCCAGTGCCGGAACGCCTCCGCGTAGCCGCGCACCCGCTCGGCCGCTCCGGCCGCGACGGCCGACGCGACCAGCGCGCGTTCCCGGTCCCCCGCCCGTTCCCAGTGGTGGGCGAGCAGCGCGGAGGTGCTGTCGTCGTCCGGGCGCAGGTCCGCGAGCCCGGAGGCGAACCGTCGGTGCAGCTCGCGGCGCTCGCCGGGCAGCAGGGCGCCCACGACGACCGCCGTGGTCAGGCCGTGGCGCAGCCGGTAGCCCTGCACCGCCTCGTCGACGACCGCGGTGCCGTCCTCCACGGCGGCGCGCACGGCCGCGTTGAGCTCGGCACCCGACGTCGAGGCGACGCGTTCGAGCAGGTCATGGGGCACCGCGGCGTCGCCGATCGCGAGCACCCGGACGACGTCCTGCGCGGCGTCGGGCAGCGCGGCGACGCGCGCCAGCACCATCTCGCGCAGGGTTCCGGAGAGCGCCATCGGGTCTCCGTCGCGCACCGCGCGCAGGGTCTCCTCGGCGATGAACGCGTTCCCGTTCGAGCGCTCCCAGACCAGGTCCGCGACGTCGACCGGCTCGCCGGCCACGGTCGCGCTCGTGGCGCCGTGCACGGCGACGATCTCGCCGACGGCGTCGCGGTTCAGCGTGTCCAGCCGCCGGACCCGGACCCGGCTGTGCCGCCGCAGGCCGGCGAGCGTGCCGGTCCACCCGGTGTCCCGGCCCCCCGAACCCGTCCGGTACGCGCCGACGACGAGGATCCGTTCGTCGACGAAGCCGCCGAGGAGGTAGGCGAGCAGGTCCCGGGTGGAGGTGTCCGACCAGTGCAGGTCGTCCAGGACGACGAGGAGCGGTGCGGTCCCGGCCAGCTCCGCCAGCACCCGGAACACGAGGTCCAGCGGGTGGACGGGCCACGCCTCCCCCGCCTCCCCGGGCGGGCCCGCGACGATCCGCAGGCGCGCGAGGTCGGCGAGCCACGGCCGGACGACCTCCGCGACACCCGGCGGCGGGTCCCGCAGCAGCGCGCGGAGCCCGATGGCCAGCGGGAGGAACGGCGGCGGATCGGCCACGTCGACCGCGCCCCCGCAGAGGACGAGCGCCCCCCGGGCGGCCGCTGCGGAGGCGAACTCGGCCATGAGCCGGGACTTGCCGACGCCGGCCTCGCCCCCGAGCAGGGCGACCGCCGGGCTGCCGCCCTCGGCGCGGCCCAGCAGGTCCAGCAGGTGCGCCATCTCCACCGACCGCCCGACCAGGGGAACGGGTGCACCGGAGGTCACCCTCCGTACCGTAGGCAGTCGCCGTCCGCGGGTCCAGCGACTCGGCGGACCCGCCCGGGGCGCCTCGACCCCGCTGTGCCGGCAGTGCGCCGTACGCAGTGCCGTCTCCGCCCGTCGCCACGGGCCGCCCCCCGTCCGCCCTGCCGCCACCACCTGCAGAGACCTCGCCGGAGTCCGGTGATACCGCCGGCCGTCCGCGAGCGGGAAATCCGGTCGACGGCGTCGCGGTGAGGCCCCAGACTCGGGTCCCGTGACCGCCGTAGACGCCCCGCCCCCGACCGCCCCGCCCCCGACCCCCGCGCCCTCGACCGCCGGGCCGGGCGTGCAGCTGCGCACGTCCACCCGCGACGACCTCCCGGCCATCGCCCGGCTCGGCGGCCGCGCCTTCCACTGGATGCTCTCGGCCGAGGACGTCGAGCACTACGGGCGCGAGCTGTTCGACCCCGGGAACTACGTGCTCGCCCAGGAGGGCACCGAGCTCGTCGGCGCGACCGGCGGGTACGACTTCGCCGTCCGGATGCCCGGCGGCGCGGCCCTGCCGGCGAAGGGCGTCACCTGGGTGTCGGTCGCCGCGACCCACCGCCGGCGCGGGATCCTGCGGTCGCTGATGCGCGAGCAGCACCGGCGGATGATCGCCGACGGGCTCGCCCTCTCGCTGCTCACCGCGAGCGAGGCGGGCATATACGGCCGCTTCGGCTACGGCCCGGCGACGGTGCGGCACGCCGTCCGGGTGACCCGCCCGGGCACGACGTTCCGCGCGGACGTCCCGGATCCGAGCGGCGTGCGCTACGCCGAGACGGACGAGATGCGCGCCCTCGCGCCCCCGCTCCACGCGCGCTGGCACGCCACCACCCCGGGCGCGCTCGACCGGTCGGCGGGCTGGTGGGCGACCCTGCTCGCGGACAAGCCGGACAAGCGCGGCGGGGACTCCGCGCTCTACCACCTCGTCCACGCGGACGGCTACGTCTCCTACCGCATCGCCGAGGCGGACGGCGGCCGCGTCTGCCGGGTGGTGGACCTGGTCGCGGTGAGCCGGGACGCGTACATCGCGCTCTGGCGGGTGCTGCTCGGGCTGGACCTGCTGAGCGCCGTCACCGCCGAGGTCGCGCCGGACGACGCGCTGCCGCACCTGCTCACCGACCCCCGGCGGGTCCGCACCGAGGGCCGCTACGACGGCGTGTGGGCCCGCGTCCTCGACGTCCCGGCGGCGCTGTCCGCGCGGACCTACGGCACCGAGCTGGACGTCGTGCTCGAGGTCGACGACCCGTTCCTCGGCCGGGGCGGCCGGTTCCGGCTGCGCGGGGGCCCCGACGGAGCGGTCTGCGAGCCGGCCTCGGCACCGCCGCACGTCCGGCTCGGCGTCGCGGCGCTGGGGTCGCTCCTGTTCGGCGGGTTCCGGGCGTCGTCGTTGGCGCGGGCCGCCCTCGTCGGGGCGGCGGACCCGAAGGTCCTGCGCCGCATCGACACCGCGTTCACCGCGGAGCGGGAGCCGGAGTACGGGACGGACTTCTAGCGGGCCGGGGCGCGGCCGGCCGCGGCCGTCCCGCACACGGTCAGGACCAGCACGGACGCCGTCACGACGAGCATCGGTGCCACCCAGCCGCCGGCGGCCTCGTGCACGGCGCCGACGACCGTCGGGCCGAGGGCGGCGATCGTGTAGCCGCCGCCCTGCACGAGCGCGGACATCTGCCGGTTCTCCGCGAGGTCTCGCGCCTTGCGGACGATCAGCGAGAAGATCACGGTGATCCCGCCGCCCTGCGCGGCCCCGCCGACGGCGCACCAGGCCGCCCAGCCGGCGGGGAACAGCAGCAGGCCCAGCGGCAGCGCGAGCCAGGCGGCGCAGACGATCAGCACGGTCACCCGCGGCCCGCGGAACGCACGGAGCAGCAGCGGGACGCCGAACGCGCCCGCGAGGGCCGCGATCTGGAAGACCGACGAGCTGACGCCCGCCTGGGAGGCGTCCATCCCGAGCTCGTCGCGCAGCAGCAGGGGGAGCCACGCGGTGACCCCGTAGTAGGCGAAGGCCTGCCCGGCGAAGGCCGCGGTGAGCGCCCAGGTCACCGGGCGCCGCCACCACACGGGGCCCTCCCGGACGTCCTCGGCGGACGCCGCGTCCGGGGAGTCCGGGGAGTCCGGGGCCGGCCCGGATCCGCCGGAGCGGGTCGCACGCCACCACACGAGCGCCGCGATCACGATCATCGCGCCCCAGGCCGCCAGCGCGGCCCGCCAGCCGATCGCGCCGGTGATCGGCACGGTGAAGGAGAGCGTGATCATCGAGCCGACGTTCAGCGCGGCCGTGTACATGCCGAGCACCGCGCCCGTGTGCCGGCGCAGGTCCCGCCCGATGACGACCGGCACGGCGACGTTCCCGACGGTGATGGCCGCCCCGATCAGCAACGTGCCGGCGATCGCGAGCGGCAACCCGTCCAGCGAGCGGACGACGGTGCCGACGAGCAGCAGCGCGAGCGAGACCAGCACCCCGCGGGCCAGCCCGACCCTGGCCAGCAGCGCGGACGCGAGCGGGGTGGCGAGGCCGAAGCACAGCACCGGGAGGCTGGTCAGCAGGCCGGCCGTCCCGGCGCCGATCCCCAGGTCCGCGCGGACGGTGTCCAGCACGGCGGACACCGCGACGATCGGGGCGCGCAGGTTCAGCGCCAGCAGCAGGATGGCGACGACGAGCAGGACGGACCCGCCCGACCAGCGGTGTCGTGGCGGGGTCTCGGCACGGTCGGTGGTGGTGGGCGCGCTCGTCACTGCTGCCATGTTCCACCGCGCAACCGTCGCTCGTCCCGCGGAGGTGACCCGCACAACCGCCCCGACCGCGTCACAGCTGCCGGGCTGCCGGTGGCCCTCTCCCGGATTGACAACGTGACTTGCCGGTACTGCAATGACGGGCGTGGACGAGGACGTGCTGGCCGAGGTCGGGTCGCGGTTGAAGCGCCTCCGCAAGGCCCGGGGTGCCACGCTCGGCGCCCTGGCCGAGGCCACCGGCATCTCGGTGAGCACCCTGTCCCGGCTCGAGTCCGGCGGGCGCAGGCCGAGCCTGGAGCTGCTCCTGCCGATCGCGCGCGCCCACCAGGTTCCGCTCGACGAGCTGGTCGGCGCGCCGCCCGTCGGTGATCCCCGGGTCCGCACCGAGCCGGTCACCCGGGGGGACCGGACCATGCTGCCGCTGACCCGGCGCCCCGGCGGGCTGCAGGCGTACAAGCTGGTCATCCGTCCCGGGAACCCCGACCGCGAACAGCGCACGCACGAGGGCTACGAGTGGCTCTATGTGCTGAACGGACGGCTGCGGCTGCGGCTGGAGCGCCACGACATCGTGCTCGAGCCCGGTGAGGCGGCCGAGTTCGACACCCGGGTCCCGCACTGGTTCGGCCCCGCGGACGACCGGCCCGTCGAGATCCTGAGCCTGTTCGGGCCGCAGGGCGAACGGATGCACACCCGCGCCCGGCCCCGCGCCCGGGACGCCGGTCAGGAGCCGTAGACGTCCGGCATGCCGTCGGCGTCCGCATCGACCTTCTCCTCGGCGCTGAGCCGCGCGTAGACCCGGCTGCGGATCCGCAGCACGATCGTCGCGAGCAGCGCCGCGATCAGCGAGCCGGCCAGCACCCCGATCTTCACGTGGCCGTCCGCCGGGCTGCCGGTCCCGAAGGCCAGCTCCCCCACCAGCAACGAGACGGTGAACCCGATCCCGGCGAGGATCGCGAGGCCGAACACGTCCCACCAGCTCAGGCCCTCGGCGAGCCGCGCCCGGGTGAAGCGCTGCACGAGCCAGGTCGACCCCAGGATGCCGATCGCCTTGCCCACGACGAGACCGGCCACGATCCCGACGGTCACCCCGTCGAGGACCGGCCCGCCGGCGTCCACGACGGACACCCCCGCGGCGAAGAACGCGAACACGGGCACGGCGACCCCGGCGGAGAGCGGGCGGAACCGGTGCTCGAAGTGCTCGGCGAGCCCCGGCCCCGGGCCCTCCGCCCGGCGGATCACCGGGACGGTGAACCCGAGCAGCACGCCGGCGACCGTCGCGTGCACCCCGGACGCGTGCACCAGCGCCCAGGCCATGGCGGCGAGCGGCAGCAGCAGCCACCACGAGCGGACCCGCCGCTGCACCAGCACCGCGAACGCGGCGATCGGGAGCACCGCGAGCAGCAGCGGCCCGGGGTGCAGCTCGTCGGTGTAGAAGACGGCGATGATCGTGATGGCCAGCAGGTCGTCGACGACGGCGAGGGTCAGCAGGAAGGTCCGCAGGGCGGACGGCAGGTTCCGGCCGACGACCGCGAGCACGGCCAGGGCGAACGCGATGTCCGTGGCGGTCGGGACGGCCCAGCCCACCAGGTTCTCCGGCGACCCGAGGTTGACCAGGCAGTAGAGCGCCGCAGGCACGATCATCCCGCCGACGGCGGCGGCGACCGGGAGCGCGGCCCGCCGCGGATCCCGCAGGTCCCCGGCCACGAACTCGCGTTTGAGCTCCAGGCCCGCCACGAAGAAGAAGATCGCGAGCAGCCCGTCCGCGGCCCAGGCGGCGAGGGTGAGGTCCAGGTGCAGCGCGGCCGGCCCGACGCGCAGGGACCCGAGCGCGGCGTACGCCTCGCGCCACGGGGAGTTGGCCCAGACCAGCGCGACGAGCGCGGCCCCGACGAGCAGTGCCCCGCCGACGGTCTCGGCGCGGAGCACCTCGGCGATGCGGCGGGCCTCGGGCCAGGACCCACGGCCGAAGAGCCGGGGGACGGGCTGGTCATCGGGAGCTCCTGCGGTTGGGACGGCACGACGAAACGACCGCCGACCAGACTTCCCGGCACACCGGGTCCCACCTTACGGTCCGTGCTGGGAGGGGTCACACCCGTGTTACGCGCTGGTGGGCCCACACTTCCGCCCCGGGAAGACCTTAGAAAGCCCGGATCGGTATCCGCGCAGCTAGACTGCCGCCATGCAGGGACGTCAAGGCCGTCGCCCGACCACCTCCCCGGCCACGACCGGCGAGGTGCTCAAGCTCGTCCGCGAGGGCCTCGTCGCGACGCGGACGGACATCGGCCGCGCGACCGGCCTCTCCCGCACCGCCGTCGCCGCCCGGGTGGACCGGCTGCTCGCCGACGGCCTGGTCACCGAACTGCAGGGCGGCGCCGTCACCGGTGGCCGGCCCGCCGCCCGCCTCGCCTTCCACGCCGCCGGCGGGACGGTCCTCGCCGCGTCCGTGGGCGTCAGCCGCAGCTCGCTGGCCGTCTGCGACCTCGCCGGGTCCGTGCTCACGACCGAGTCCCTCGCCCTCGAGGCGGCGGTGGGCCCGGAGCGGCTCATGCACGCCGTCGGCGAGGTGCTCGCCCGGCTGCTCGACGAGTCCGGCTCCGATCCCGCCGCCGTGCGCGGCATCGGCCTCTCCATCCCCGGCACCGTGGACAGCGCCGCCGGGTGCAGCGTCGGCGTGCCCGCGCTGCCGGGCTGGGAGGACGTGAAGCTGCCCCCGCTGCTCACCGAGCGCTTCGGCGTCCCGGTGCGGGTGGACAACGACGTGAACGTGATGGCGATCGCCGAGCACCACGCCCGGCCCGAGGTCGACGACCTCCTCGTCGTGAAGGTCTCCACCGGCATCGGCGCGGCGATCGTCAGCGGCGGGGTGCTGCAGCGCGGCGCGGGCGGGGCGGCGGGCGAGATCGGGCACACGCGCGTCGACGGCGGCCCGGGCGTCGTGTGCCGGTGCGGCAACGTCGACTGCCTCGAGGCCATCGCCAGCGGGTCCGCCCTGATCCGGGACCTGAGCGAGGCCGGGCGGACGGTCGACAGCGTCGCCGGCGTGGCGGAGCTGGTCAAGAAGGGCGACGCCGAGGCCGTCCGGCTGGTCCGGGTGGCCGGGCGCCGGCTCGGCGAGGTGCTCGCGGGCGCGGTCAATCTGCTGAACCCGGCGGTGATCGCGGTCGGCGGTGACCTGGTCGGCGCCTACGAGCCGCTGGTCGCCGGGGTGCGCGAGGTGATCTACCAGCGCTCGATGACGGCGTCGACCCAGACGCTGCGGATCGAGCCCGGCGCGCTGGCCGGGCGCAGCGGCGTCACCGGCTGCGCGATCCTGGTGCTCGACGAGGTGCTCTCGCCCGCCGCCGTCGACGCGGCGCTGGCGACCCGGGAGGTCGGCGCGGCGGCTCAGGTGTCCAGCGGGGCCCGGTAGCTCGCGAAGAAGGTGGTGCGGCTCCGCGTGAAGCCGAGGTGCTCGTAGAGGCCGATCGCGCCGGTGTTCGACGCGGCGGCGTGCAGGAACGGCACGTCGCCGCGGGCCCGGACCACGGCGCCGACCGCCCGGACGAGCCGCCCGCCCAGCCCCTCGCCGCGGAACCGCTCGTCCGTGCAGACCGCGCTGATCTCGCCGAACCCGGCGGGCCGCATCCGCTCCCCGGCCATCGAGATCAGCGCGCCGCCGCGGCGGATGCCCAGGTAGGTGCCGAGCTGGACGGTCCGCGGCAGGAACGGGCCGGGACGGGTCCGCTCGACGAGCGCGGTCATCTCCTCGACGTCGTCCGGCCCGAGCCGCACGGCCTCCGGGTCCGGCCGGGTCTCCATCCCGTTGCCGACCATCTGCACGCCGTCCAGCGCCATCATCGGGGTCCAGCCCGCGGGCGCCGTCCGGTGCGGGAGGCCGACCACGACCGCGACGCCGCCGGGCCCCACCAGGCTCGCGAGGTCCCGCCAGTCCTGCGCGTCCGGCTCCCCGGGCAGCGAGGCGAACGGCGTGACGTCGGGCAGATAGCGCGCGGCGCGCCCGCGGACCTCGCCGAAGGAGCGTTGCGGGCCGGCCAGGGCCGCGCGGACGACGTCGGCGAGCGGGTCGGTCGGGGCCTCGGCGGACACCTGGTCGGTCTCGGACACGGCTCCACTCTGCCCCGCGTGAGGAGGTCGTCCGGGGCGTGGGGTGGGTTCGATAGCGTCTCCGCCGTGTTCCGCACCTCGGGCAAGCTCTCGGACGGCCGGGAGATCCTCTACTACGACCTGGCGCCCGGCCGCGAGGTGACCGCGGACGAGCGCGGGCTGCCTCTCGTCGAGAGCCACTCCGAGATCCGCTACGACGCGCTGCTCGACGAGTGGGTGGCGATCGCCGCGCACCGCCAGACCCGCACGTTCCTGCCCCCGGCGGACGAGTGCCCGCTGGACCCGTCCGCGCCCGGGCGGCTCACCGAGATCCCGGCGCCGGACTACGAGGTCGTGGTCTTCGAGAACCGCTTCCCGTCCTTCTCCGGGGACACCGGGCGCTGCGAGGTCGTGTGCTTCACCAGCGAGCACGCCGGCCGGTTCGGCGGGCTCAGCCCGCAACGGGTGCGGCTCGTCGTCGACACGCTGGCGGACCGCACCGAGGCGCTGTCCGCGCACCCGGGCGTCGAGCAGGTGTTCCCGTTCGAGAACCGCGGCGAGGAGATCGGGGTGACGCTGTCGCACCCGCACGGGCAGATCTACGGCTACCCCTTCGTCACGCCGCGGACCCGGCAGCAGCTGGAGTCCGCCCGCCGCTACCGCGACCGGACCCGCCGGGACCTGTACGCGGATCTCCTCGGGAAGGAACGGGACTCGGGCGAACGCGTGGTCGCCGAGAACACGCACTGGACGGCGTTCGTGCCGGAGGCGGCCCGCTGGCCCGTCGAGGTGCACCTCTACCCGCACCGCGGGGTGCGGGACCTGCCCGAGCTCGACGACGCCGAGCGGGACGACCTCGCCACGATCTGGCTCGACGTCCTGGGCCGGCTCGAGCTCTTCCACGGCCGCGCGCTGCCCTACATCGCGGCGTGGCACCAGGCGCCGGTCCGGGTGGACCGCGAGCTGGCCCGGCTGCACCTGGAGATCTTCTCGATCCTGCGGGCGCCGGGGAAGCTGAAGTACCTGGCGGGCTCGGAGTCCGGGATGGGCGTGTTCGTCAACGACACCCGGCCCGAGGCCGTCGCCGCCCGGCTCCGTGAGCTGGGCGCGTGACCCCCGGGTCCGTCCTGGCCGAGTTCGTCGCGGCCTTCGGGCACGAGCCCGCAGGCGTCTGGGCGGCGCCCGGGCGGGTCAACCTGATCGGCGAGCACACCGACTACAACGACGGGTTCGTGCTCCCGCTCGCGCTGCCGCTGCGCACGCTGGTCGCGGCGCGGGTGTCCGGCGGCCCGTCGACCGTCGCGTCCGTGCAGGAGGACGGCGAGACGGTCCGGTTCGACGCCGCGACCGTCGTCCCGGCGGACGTCCCGGGCTGGGCCGGCTACGTCGCCGGGGTGGTGTGGGCGTTCCGCGAGGCCGGGCTCCCGGTCGTCGACCTGGAGCTGCTGGTCGACGGGAACGTGCCGGTCGGCGCGGGGCTGTCGTCCTCGGCGGCCCTGGAGTGCGCGGTGGCCGTGGCGTTGGCCGAGCTCGCGGCGCTGACGCCGGACCGGACCGAGCTCGCGCGTCTCGCCCGGCGGGCCGAGAACGACTTCGTCGGCGCCCCCACCGGCGGCATGGACCAGATGGTGTCCCTGTACGGCGAGGCCGGCGGGCTGGTCTTCCTGGACACGCGGACGGAGGAGATCGAGCACATCCCGTTCGACCTCGCCGCGCAGGGCCTGGAGCTGCTGGTGATCGACACCAGGGCCCCGCACGCGCTGGTCGACGGCCAGTACGGCGCGCGCCGGGCGGACTGCGCGCGGGCGGCGGAGCTGCTCGGCGTGCCCGCGCTGCGCGACGCCACCCTCGACGGGGTCGACTCCCTGGCCGACGAGCGGCTGCGCCGCCGCGCCCGGCACGTCGTCACCGAGAACGCCCGGGTGCTCGACGTCGTCGGGATGCTGAAGGCGGGCGAGGACCCCCGGGAGATCGGGCCGCTGCTCACGGCCTCGCACGCGTCGCTGCGGGACGACTTCGAGGTGACGGTGCCGCACCTGGACGTGGCCGCGGACGTGGCGGCGGCGGCGGGGGCCCACGGCGCCCGGATGACCGGCGGCGGGTTCGGCGGCTGCGTGATCGCCCTGTGCGACGCGGACCGCTCGGGGGCCGTCGCCGAGGCGGTCACCGAGGCCTACGCGGCCCGCGGCTGGGACTCCCCCGCCGCGTTCCCCGCCGTCCCCTCGGCCGGCGCGCACCGCCTCGCCTGACCGGCGCTCACGCACGCGGGCCGAGCCGATACAGGCGCAGCGGGGACAATCGCGGTCGTGTCCTGTCCCTGCGGGCTCGGTGAGCCCTACGACGCCTGCTGCGGCCGCTTCCACGCCGGGAAGCCCGCGCCCACGGCCGAGTTGCTGATGCGCTCCCGCTACACCGCCTTCGCCCGCGGCGACACCGCGTACCTGTTGCGCACCTGGCATCCGACGACGCGACCGCGCCGGCTGCGGCTCGACCCCACGCAGGTCTGGACCGGCCTGGAGATCCACGACCGCAGCGGCGGCGGGCTGTTCGACACCGAGGGAACGGTCGAGTTCACCGCCCACCACGACCGGGGCAGCCAGCACGAGCGGAGCCGCTTCGTCCGCGAGGACGGGGCCTGGACCTACGTCGACTGAGGCGGCACCGCGGCTCGTGCGCGGTTGTCGTCGCCCCGGCAACGAGAAACGCGCACAGGCGCTACGCGCGCCCCGACCACGCGGGCTCGACGAGCGCCCACTCCGCGGCCCAGTTCCGGTCGTTGCGCCGGGCGATCAGGCTCCGCACGCCGGTGAAGAGCAGCAGGAGCACCAGGCCCGCACAGGCGAGGGTCAGGGCGCCGACCACGACCGCGGTGATCGTCACCTGCATCGGCTCGAGCGGGGGCTCGACGGGCGCGCCGGTGCGGTCCACCCAGGTCCTGACGGTGGTGCCCGCCGCGACGGTGCCGGTGACGTCGATCAGGCCGGTGTGGGCACGGCCGTCCGGGCCCGCCCAGCTCGCCTCGACCTGCTGCACGGGCACCGACACGGCGTCGAGGGTGACGACACCGGCCGTCGGCGCCTGCAGCACCGCCGGAACGAGCGTGCGGTCCGCCGCCTCGGCCTGCGCGCGGACCGATCCGCTCGACCGCAGCTCCATCCCCACCACGAGCGCGACGACCAGGGCCACCAGCCCACCGATCCCCACGACCCAGCACAACGCCGCCTCGGCGAGGTCGGTGCCGCGGCGCGGCAGGGCACCGATCGACGCCGCGTGCTTGCGGGGGCGCGGGTCGGGTCGCACGGTGGGTACCTCTCTCCCGTCGGTCCCGCCGGCGCGGGACCGTTGCTGGAGGACGGACGCGAGGCCCCGGGCGCATCGTCGTACCCGCGCGACAGGCCGTCCCCGCTCCACCGTGCCCCGCGGGCACGGGATCGGCAGCCCGACGGGACCCGGATGACCGGTGGGATCGATCACTCCGACACCCCGGCCGATGACGCACCGTGGCCCCTTCCGGAGAGCCGGAAGGGGCCACGTCAGTCGTTCGGATCAGCCGACCCGTCCGGCCGGAGAGGTGTCAGACGTTCTGCGGGAACCCCAGGTTGATCCCGCCGTGGGACGGGTCGAGCCAACGGGTGGTCACGACCTTTCCGCGGGTGAAGAAGTGGACCCCTTCGGTGCCGTGCGCGTGCGTGTCGCCGAACAGGGAGTTCTTCCAGCCGCCGAAGGAGTAGTACGCCATGGGCACCGGGACCGGCACGTTCACGCCGATCATGCCGACCTCGACCTCGTTCTGGAACCGGCGGGCGGCGCCGCCGTCGTTGGTGAAGATCGCGGTGCCGTTGCCGTACGGGTTGGCGTTGATCAGCGCGATCGCCTCGTCGTAGGTGTCCACCCGGATCACCGAGAGCACCGGCCCGAAGATCTCGTCGGTGTAGATCGACATGTCCGTGCCGACGTGGTCGAACAGCGTCGGGCCGACGAAGAAGCCCTCACCGGAGGCGTCGGGGCTGATCTGCCGTCCGTCGACGACGAGCGTCGCCCCCGCGGCCTCGCCCGCGTCGACGTAGCCGGAGACCCGGTCCCGCGCGGCGGCGGTGACGAGCGGGCCCATGTCGGCGCCCCGGGTGCCGTCGCCGGTGCGCAGGCTGACCGTGCGCTTGGCGATCCGGTCCACCAGGTCGTCGCCGATCTCGCCGACGGCCAGCACTGCGGAGATCGCCATGCAGCGCTCCCCCGCCGAGCCGTAGCCGGCGTTGACGGCCTGGTCCGCGGCCAGGTCGAGGTCCGCGTCCGGCAGCACGACCATGTGGTTCTTCGCGCCGCCGAGGGCCTGCACGCGCTTGCCGTGCGCGGTCCCGGTCTCGTAGACGTAGCGGGCGATCGGCGTGGAGCCGACGAAGGACACCGACTTGATGTCCGGGTGGGTAAGCAGCCCGTCGACGGCGACCTTGTCCCCGTTGAGGACGTTGAACACACCGTCGGGCAGCCCGGCCTCCTTCCACAGCCGCGCCATCCACAGCGCCGAGGACGGGACCTTCTCGCTGGGCTTGAGGACGACCGTGTTGCCGGTCGCGATGGCGATGGGGAAGAACCACATCGGGACCATCGCCGGGAAGTTGAACGGGCTGATGATCGCGACCGGGCCGAGCGGCTGGCGGATGGAGGACACGTCGACCTTGGTCGAGGCGTTCTCCGTGTGGCTGCCCTTGAGCAGGTGCGGCATCCCGCACGCGAACTCGACGACCTCCTGGCCGCGCGCGACCTCGCCCGCGGCGTCGGAGAGCACCTTCCCGTGCTCCGCGGTGATCAGCGCCGCCAGCTCCGGCGCGCGCTCGTTGAGCAGCTCGCGGAACCGGAACATGATCTGCGTGCGCCGGGCCAGCGAGGTGTCCCGCCAACCGGGGAACGCGTCCCTCGCGGCGGCCACGACGGTCTCCACGTCCGAGGACGAGGCGAGGGAGAGCTTCGCGGTCACCTCACCGGTCGCCGGGTTGGTGACGTCGGAGTACCGGTCGCTCGTGCCGGGCAGCTCGGCGCCGGCCGACCAGTGGCCCAGGGTGGGGGTGCTCATCGCGTGCTTCCTTCTGTGTTCGGGAGGGACGGGGCGAGGAACGACTTCTGGGTCGCCTTCGCCTCGTCGTAGACCTTGCGTGCGGCGCGCGTGGACTCGATGCCCGCGACCGCGCTGACCGGGACGTCCCACCAGGAGTTCGAGTCCGGCGCCCCGATCAGCGGATCCGTCTCGACGTAGATGACCGTGCTGTCCGGCGCGGCCTTCGCGTCCGCGATCGCGGCGGCGAAGTCCTCCGGGCCCTTGGTGCGGATGACCCGGATGCCGAAGCTCTCGGCGTTGGCCGCGAGATCGAGCGGGAGCACGTCCCCGTCGAGCCTTCTGGTCTCGGCGGATCGGTAGCGGTACGCGGTACCGAACCGCTGCGACCCCAGCGCTTGCGACAGGGCGCCGATGGAGGCGAAGCCGTGGTTCTGCACCAGGACGGTGATCACCTTGAGCCCCTCCTGCACGGCGGTGGCGAGCTCGGTGGCCATCATCAGGTACGACCCGTCGCCGACCATGACGAAGACGTCCCGGTCCGGGCAGGCCAGCCGGACCCCGAGACCGCCGGCCACCTCGTAGCCCATGCAGGAGTACCCGTACTCGACGTGGTACCCCTTCGCGTCCCGCGTCTGCCACAGCTTGTGCAGGTCACCGGGCATGGAGCCGGCGGCGCACACGACGACGTCGCGCGGGTCGGACAGCTCGTTGACCATCCCGATGACCTCGGCCTGGGTCAGCAGACCACCCGCGCCCGCGGCCGGGACCTCCGGGTGGAAGACGCTGCGCACGGTCTCGGTCCATTCGGCGTCCAGGCCCGCGTACTCGGCGACGTAGGACTCCGGGACCCGGTAGCCGTCCAGCGCCCCGGTCAGCGCGTCGAGGGTCTCCCGCGCGTCCGCGACGACGGAGGTACCGGAGTGCTTCACCGCGTCGATCCCCGCCACGTTGACGTTGACGAACCGGACGTCCGGGTTCTGGAACGCGGTCCGGCTGGCCGTGGTGAAGTCCGAGTACCGGGTGCCGATGCCGATGACGACGTCCGCGTCCTTCGCGATCGCGTTGGCGGCCGTCGAGCCGGTGGAGCCGATGGCACCCAGGCACTGCGGGTGGTCGTACAGCAGCGTGCCCTTGCCTGCCTGGCTCTGTCCGACCGGGATGCCGGTGGCCTCGCAGAAGGCGGCGAGCGCGGCCGTCGCCCCGGAGTAGTGGACGCCCCCGCCGGCGACGACGAGCGGGCGCTCCGCGCTGCGGATGATCTCCACGGCGCGGGCGAGCGCGGCCTTCTCCGGCAGCGGCCGGGCGACGTGCCAGACGCGCTTCGCGAAGAGCTCCGGCGGCCAGTCGTGCGCCTGGGCCTGGACGTCCTGCGGGAAGCAGACCGTCACGGCGCCGGTCTCGACCGGGTCCGTCAGCACCCGCATCGCGCTGAGCAGGGCCGCCGGCAGCTGCTCCGGCCGCCAGACCCGGTCGAAGTAGCGGGAGACGGGCCGGAAGCAGTCGTTGACGGTCACGTCGCCGGCGGACGGGAGCTCCAGCTCCTGCAGCAGCGGGGACGCGCTGCGGTCCGCGAAGGTGTCTGCGGGCAGCAGCAGGACGGGCAGCCGGTTGATCGTCGCGAGGGCGGCGCCGGTGACCATGTTGGTGGCACCCGGGCCGACGCTCGTCGAGATCGCCCAGGTCTGCAGCCGGTCCTTCATCCGGGCGTAGGCGACGGCGGTGTGCACCATGGCCTGCTCGTTTCGGCCCAGGACGTACGGCAGCGCCTCCGGATCGTCGAGCTCGGCCTCCAGCAGCGCCTGGCCGATGCCCGCGACGTTGCCGTGGCCGAAGATGCCGAAGCAGCCCTCGAACAGCTTCTGCTCGACGCCGTCGCGCTCGCTGTACTGCGCGGCCAGGAACTTCACGACCGCCTGCGCGACCGTCAGGCGAACGGTCTCGGACATCACTGCCCTCCCAGGCGTGCGTCGACCGGCTGGTCCGCCCACGTCTCACGGACCCAGGCCTGGTCGGGGTGGTCCGTGATCAGCCAGGCGCGCTCGTCGCCGGGGCCGGCCATCACGTTGAGGTAGTACATGTCGTGTCCGGGCGCGGCGGCGCACGGACCGTGCCAGCCCCAGGGGATCAGCACCGTGTCCCGGTCGTGGACCTCGACCATGATGTCGATCTCGTGGCCGGGCGAGCTGCTGGTGCGGTGGAACCCGAGGCCGGGCTGTCCGGCGGGGCCCGGTGCGATCTCGAAGTAGTAGATCTCCTCGAGCTCGGACTCGTGCGGTCCCGCCTCGTCGTGCTTGTGCGCGGGGTAGCTGGACCAGTTCCCGCCCGGCGTGATCACCTCGCAGGCGATGATCGAGCCGGTCTCGAAGGAGCCGACGGTGCCGAAGTTGCGCACCTGGCGGCTCGACTGGCCGGCCCCGCGCAGCTCGACGGGCACCTCGGCCCTCGGCCCGTACCGGAACGGGAGGACCGTGTCCGTCCGCGCCCCGCAGAGGGCGATCCGGCCGGATCCCGCGAGGGTGACGGTGGACCGGACCGGCAGGTAGGCGACGTCCGTGGGTCCGGCGAACACGGACTCCCGGCCCTCCAGGGTGATCGACTCCGCCCCGAGGGTCACGGTCGCCCCGCCGGACAGGGGGACGACGAACATCTCCTCGCCGCCGGTCTCGATGGTGCGCTCCGCACCCGGGGCCAGGGGCAGCACGCGCAGGCTGGAATGCTCCCAGCCCGCGCTCTCGGGAGTCACCACCAGGTCGAACCCGTCGGCGGCGCCGGTGCCGGCCGGCAGGTACAGCTCGGTCCTCGTCGTGGCGGTCATGCCGCGACCACCGCGGTGGGCCGTACCAGCGAGACGGCGGTGTCGACGGCCGCGGCCACGTCCCCGTCCGCCGGGTACAGCAGCGCGCGCCCGACGATCAGCCCGCGCACGGACGGCAGCTCGAGGGCCGCCTTCCAGGACGCGTAGGTCTCCTCGGGCGAGACGGTGGGGTCCCCGCCGAGCAGCAGGGTCGGCAGCGTGGTGGCCTCCATGACGCGGGCCATCCCGTCGATCACCGGGAGCTTGAGCCAGGTGTACGCGCTGGCGGCGCCGAGGCCCTGCGCGATGTGCACGGACTTGATCACGGCCTCCGGCGAGAGGTCGTTGACGACCTTCCCGTTCACCCGGCTGGACATGAACGGCTCCACCATGGCGACGAGCTTGGCCCGGTTCAGGTCGGTGACGGCGCGGGCGCAGGTCTCCAGCGTCGCGACGGTCGTCGGGTCGTCCAGGTCGATGCGGGTGAGCATCTTCGCGGCGTCGAAGCCGGACTCCACGGTGCCCCGGACGTCGTAGCCGGTCATCCGGTCGTCCATCTCGAAGACCGAGCCGGCGAGGCCGCCGCGGTTCATCGACGAGACGACGACCTTGTCCTCCAGCGCCCCCAGGAGCAGCAGGTCCTCGAGGATCTCCGAGGTGGCGAGCACCCCGTCGACGCCGGGCCGGCCGAGTGCGGTGACCAGGCGCTCCAGCAGCTCGGGCCGGCTGGCCATGGCGTCCGCGCGGCCGCGGGCGGACAGGGCGCCGCGGGCCGGGTGGTCCGCGGCGACGATCATCAGACGGCCGTCCGCGGGGACGAACGGCCGGCGCCGGCGGGACGCGAGCAGGGCGGCGATGCGCTCGGGCTCATGCGCCCGGATGTCCCGGATCTCGGCCAGGTCCCTGGCGAAGCCGGGTGCGGCGGCGCCTGATGCCGCCTCCGGGGAGGGGAATACGTCGGCGGCGCCTGATGTCGCCTCCGCGGAGGGGAATACGTCGGCGGCGCCTGATGCCGCCTCCGCGGAGGGGAATACGTCGGCAGTGTGGGCCACGGGGGTCACCTGTTCTCGTTCGGGTCGCCGCCGGCGAGGAGGACGTCGATCTCGGCGGGGGTGGGCATGGCGGTGGAGCACTCCAGGCGGGAGGCGACGATCGCGCCGGCGGCGTTCGCCCGGTGCAGGACCGTCTCGAGCGGCCAGCCCGCCAGCAGCCCGTGGGCCAGCGACCCGCCGAAGCTGTCCCCGGCGCCCAGGCCGTTGAGCGGGGTGACGGGGATGGGCGGGGACACGACCCGCTCGGTGCGGGACTTGGCCAGCACGCCCTTCGGCCCCTGCTTGACGACGGCGAGCTGCACGCCCGCGTCGAGCAGGGCGTCCGCGGCCCGCTCCGGGTCCGTCTCGCCGACGGCGACCTCGCACTCCTCGCGGTTGCCGACGGCCACGCTGACCTGGCCGAGTACCTTCTGCACCTGCGCGGTGGCGGCCGCGGCGTCCACCCAGAACATCGGCCGGTAGTCCAGGTCCAGCACGGTGAGAGAGCCGGGGCCGCGGGCGGCGAGGGCCTCGTGGTGCGCGGTGCGGCTCGGGTCCTCGGACAGCCCGCTGACCGAGAGCCACAGCAGCGAGGCGGCGCGGACGGCGTCGAGATCGAGGTCCGAGGCGCTGACCTGCATGTCCGGCGCGTGCGGCTTGCGGTAGAAGTACAGCGGGAAGTCGTCCGGCGGGAAGATCTCGCAGAAGGTGACGGGCGTGGGGTACGCCCCGTTGACGACGACGTGCCGGTCGTCGACGCCGAGGCGGACGAGCTCCTTGCGCACGTACCGGCCGAACGGGTCGTCCCCGACCCCGGTGATGATCGCGGCGCGCCTGCCCATCCGCGCGGCGGCGACGGCCACGTTCGCGGTGGTGCCGCCGAGGAACTTGCCGAACGACTCGACGTCCTCCAGGCCGACGCCGATCTGCAGGGGGTAGACGTCGACACCGCTGCGGCCGAAGGTCAGCACCTCGGCGCCCGATCCGTCGCCGGAAACGTCCCTGTTGCTCATGAGTCCTCTTCGACTTGGTCGTCCGGATGGGGCGGGTCCCGCCCCGCGCTCCTGTCTCGCGCTGTCCTGACGACGGTAGGAACGCACCACTATGGTGTCAAGAGTTTGTCCTTACATATTGTCAAAGAGACCCGGGGAGGGTGCCTCAGCTGCCGGCCTCCCCCGATCGCGGCTCGCCCCAGGCCAGCGCCAGGGTCAGCCTGAGCCGCGTCTGCGGGTCGTCGAGCTCGGCCCCGAAGAGCTCGTGCAGCCGCGCGAGGCGGTAGCGGACCGTCTGCGGGTGCACGTGCAGCTCGGCGGCCACGGCCTGCCGGTCCCCCATGTGCCGCAGCCAGGAGCACAGCGTCTCGGAGAGCCGGGCCCGCGAGGCCGGGGCGGACGCCTCGAGGGGCCGCAGCATCTGGTTGCGGAACACGTCGAGCATCCGCGAGTCCCGGTGCACGATGATCGCGTCGAGGTGCTCCTCGGCGAAGAGCGGGTCGTCGGTCAGCACGCCGGTGCGCTGCAGCCGGGAGGCGATCTGCGCGACGTGCAGCGTCGCCGGCAGCCGCTCGACGCTCACCGCCACGCTCACGACGGCGTCCGTCCCCCGCAGCGCCGTCGCCAGCCGGCTGCGCCGCCCGGCCAGCATCGGGTTCGGCACGATCGCGCCCGTCAGCTGCGGGCGGTTGAGCAGCAGGCAGGCCGGGTCGAAGCGGGCGAGGACGCCGAGGCCGATCGTGCTGTCCGGCTGCACCAGGACGATCGCGGCCTGCTCGGGGACGGTCCAGCCGGCCCGGGTGGCCGCGGCCTGCACCGCGGCCGCCGTCGCCCGGTCCGAGAGCAGCAGGCCCACCAGCTCCTCGCGCAGCCGCTCGCGCGCCACCGCGGCCTCGGACTGCTCGAGCACGTAGCCCCGGGCCGCCGCCGAGGAGAGCCGGTCCACGAACAGGAAGACGCCCTCCGCCAGCGCCGTCAGCGGCCGGGGAGCCGCGTTGAGCTCCACGGCGATCTCGGAGACGTGCCGCCAGAACACCCGGGCACCGAGCTGGAAGGCCGACAGCAGCGACGAGATCTCGCGCCCGTCCCGCCACTGCATGCGGCCGATCTCCTCGAAGAGGTCCTGCTCGCCGATGCCCGGCTGTTCGCCGTCCGGCCCGTCCGTGGCGGTCGTGACGAGGTGGCGCAGCGCGGCGTCCGCCGCCACGGCCACCTCGGCCCGGTTCTCGTGCAGGAACCGGGAGTAGTCCGGCCACTCCGCGACGAGCGCGGCGCTGACCTCGTCGAGGAGATCCGGGAGCCGTTTCCGGAGTGGTGGGATGAGGTCTTCCGGTGTGATGTCCCGCAGATCCACTCCGGTGTTCTACGCCCTATCGGGTGCCCTGACCACGCTATTTGTGCCGTGGTGACAATTCTCCCCCTTCAGAACTAACCACAAGTGCGCAGAGTTCCCGTTCGCGCTGCAGCAGGATTCGCGACGTGGGGGCGGAGTCGACCGGAAAGGGACCCGCGGGGTGGCAGGACGGCCCGGCGGGTGATCCCGGCGAGTCCACAGTGTCCGGTTCACGAGGTGTGGGGCGATCACGCGCCGCGGAGGGCGCGGAGAACTTCCCGGTGGCGCTGCGCGTCCTCCCCCGGGAGCTGCGGGTGGCGCTGCGGGCCGTCTACGACGTCGTCCGGGTGATCGACGACCTCGGCGACGAGCCCGGGCCGGTCGCCCGCTCCGGTACCGAGACCAACACCGGGGACACCGCCGGACGCCGCGTCGCCAGGCTGGAGGCCTTCGCCACGGATCTCGGCCTGGTCTGGGCCGGGAGCCTGCCGGACGCAGCGGTGCTTCGCGCGCTCGTCCCGGTCGTCCGGGAACGCGGGCTCACCCAGGACCCGTTCGACCGGCTGATCGCCGCCAACCTGGCGGACCAACGGGTGGAGCGCTACGAGACGCTCGCGGACCTGCTCGGCTACTGCGCCCTCTCCGCGGTCCCGATCGGCCGGCTGGTCCTGCAGCTCTTCGGTGTCGACGCCCCGGCCGGCTCGCCCGTCGAACAGCGCGCGGACGCCGTCTGCACCGCGCTGCAGCTGCTGGAGCACTGGCAGGACGTGGCCGAGGACCGCGCCCGCGGCCGGGTCTACCTGCCCGCCGACGACCTGCGCGTCTTCGGCGTCGCCGAGGCCGATCTCGACGCGCCCCGCGCCACCCCGGCGCTCGCCCGGCTCGTCCGGTACGAGACCGACCGGGCGCTGGAGCTGCTCGGCTCGGGCGCCGCGGTGGTCGCGGACCTGCACGGATGGGCCCGGATCGCCGTCGCGGGCTACGTCGCCGGCGGCCGCGCGGCGGGCGATGCGCTCCTGCGGGTGCGCGGGGACGTCCTGGGCGGGGTGGCGTCGACGAGACGCCGCGACGTTCTCCGCCACCTCGTCGTCGCGCTGGCATCGGCGCGCTCGGCACCTGCCCGCCTCTCCCAGGCCTCGACCGTTCGGAGCATCCCGTGACCCAGGCCCCCACCGCCCTCGACGAGGCCTACGCGGCCTGCGAGGAGATCACCCGCCGCGAGGCGCGGAACTTCTCCTACGGCATCCGGCTGCTGCCGCCGCCGAAGCGCAGCGCGCTGTCCGCGGTCTACGCGCTGGCCCGGCGGATCGACGACATCGGCGACGACGGCACCCGTTCCTTCGCGGAGAAGACGGCCGACCTCGCCGCCGTGCGGGACGCCGTCGACGCGGTCGGGGCCGGTTCCGCGCCGCACCCCGCGGACCCGGTGATGATCGCCGTGACGGCTGCGGCGACCCGCTACCCGATCCCGCTGGGTGCCTTCGCCGAGCTGGTCGACGGCGTGGAGGCCGACGCGCGGATGGACGCGCGGTCCGCGAGCACGGGCGAGGCGGCCGCCCCGTACCGCACGTTCGACGACATGACGGTCTACTGCCGGCAGGTCGCGGGCTCCGTCGGGCGGCTCTGCCTGGGCATCTTCGGTGCCCGTCCGCACCCGGAGGCGGCGCACTACGCGGACCAGCTCGGGATCGCCCTGCAGCAGACGAACATCCTCCGCGACATCCGCGAGGACCTCGGCCACGGCCGGATCTACCTGCCCACCGAGGAGCTCGAGCGGTTCGGCGCCGAGGTCCGGCTCGACGAGCGCGGCGTGCTGGCGGACCCGGACGGCCGCCTCGCGGAGTACATCCGCTTCGCCGCGGACCGGGCCCGCGGCTGGTACGCCGACGGGCTTCGGCTGATCCCGCTGCTGGACCGGCGAAGCTTCGCCTGCGCCGGGGCCATGGCGGGGATCTACCGCAAGCTCCTCGACGACATCGCCGCCGATCCGCCGTCCACCTACGCGCGCCGGCGCTCGCTCTCCGCCTGGCAGAAGGCCGGGGTCGCGGCCCGCGCGCTGACCGGGCGGCCCGCCGCCGCGTCCGAGGGGCCCCGCACCTCGTGACGGCGCGGACGCGGGTCGCGGTGGTCGGCGGAGGACTCGCCGGCATCACCGCCGCGCTCCGCTGTGCCGACGCGGGTGCCGACGTCACGCTGCTGGAGGCCCGGCCTCGACTCGGCGGCCTCGCGACGTCCTTCCGCCGGGGCGAGCTGGACGTCGACAACGGCCAGCACGTGTTCCTGCGCTGCTGCACCGCATACCTGGGCCTGCTGGACCGGCTCGGGGTGGCGGACCGGGTCACGCTGCAGGAGCGGCTGGACATCCCGGTCCACGCCCCCGGCCGCCCGGTCGCCCGGCTGCGCCGCAGTGCGCCCGGGGCCCGCGGGGGTGGGCTCCTGCCCGCGCCGCTGCACCTCGGCTCGTCCCTGCTGCGCTACCGGCCGCTGCTCGTCGCGGACCGGCTCCGGACGGTCCGGGCCGCCCTCGCGCTGCGGTCCGTCGACCGGGCGGACCCGGTCACGGACGCGACGAGCTTCGGGGACTGGCTCGCGGCGCACGGGCAGTCCGGCCGGGCCGTCGACGTGCTGTGGGACCTGGTCGGGGTCGCGACGCTCAACGCCAGGGCGGGCGACGCGTCGCTCGCCCTGGCCGCCACCGTCTTCCAGCTCGGCCTGCTCACCGACGCCGCTGCGGGCGACATCGGCTGGGCCCGCGTGCCGCTCGGCGCGCTGCACGGCGACGCCGCGTGGGCGGCGCTCACCGCCGCGGGGGTGGACGTGCGCACGTCCACCCGCGTCCACGCGCTCCCGCAGGCCGGGCCCGGCCTGCGGGTGCGGACCACGCACGACGAGCGAGAGGGGGAACTCGTGGTCGACCGGATCGTGTGCGCCGTGCCGCCCGACCGGGCGGCGGGGCTGCTGCCCGCCGGGGCGCCCGCCCTCCCCGAGGGCTGGGCGGACGCGCTCGGTAGCACGCCGATCGTGAACGTGCACGTCGTCTACGACCGCCGGGTACTGGACACCGACTTCGCCGCCGGGGTGGACACCCCGGTCCAGTGGGTGTTCGACCGGACCGGGCAGTCGGGCTGTGCGCGGGTGCACCCCACGGGGTCGCAGTACCTCGCCGTCTCGCTCTCCGCAGCCGACGGCGTGATCGGCCATCCCCTCGCCCGCATCCGGGAGGAGATCCTCCCGGCCCTGGCGGCGCTGCTGCCCCGGGCCCGCGACGCCCGGGTCCTGGACTTCTTCGTCACCCGTGAGCCGCACGCCACCTTCCGCGCCGCACCCGGGCAGGCCGCCTTCCGGCCGGGCCCGGTCACCGCGGTGCCGGGCCTGTACCTGGCGGGCGCGTGGACCGACACGGGCTGGCCCGCGACCATGGAGGGCGCGGTGCGCAGCGGTGCGGCCGCCGCGGACGCCCTGCTCGCGGACGCCCCCGTCCAGGTGGGGGTGCCGGCGTGGCCCGCCGACGCACTCCCTCCCGCGGAGGCGGCGTCATGACCGCCGACGCACTCCCTCCCGCGGAGGCGGCATCATGACCGCCACGCTGACCGGCACCGATGCGGCGAACGCGCCCGGGCCCGTCGACGTGAAGGCACTCCTGGCCGGCTACCGGGAGGCGACCACCCCTGCGCTGCAGGACGCCGTCGAGCGGCTGGACGCCGCCAGCCGGGAGCAGGCGCGCTACCACCTCGGCTGGGTCGAGCTCGACGGCTCGCCCGGCAGGGGCGGCGGCAAGGCCGTCCGGCCCGCGCTCGCGATCCTCTCCGCCCGGGCCGCGGGCGCCACCCCCGAGACCGGGCTGCCCGGCGCCGTCGCCGTCGAGCTCGTGCACAACTTCTCGCTGCTGCACGACGACCTCATGGACGGCGACACCGAACGCCGCCACCGCACCACGGTCTGGGCGCAGTGGGGCTCCTCCGCCGCGATCCTCTGCGGCGACGCGATGCTCGCGCTGGCCCAGGAGGTGCTCCTCGAGTCGACGTCCCCGCACGCGGCCGCCGCGGCCCGGCTGCTCGCGGCCACCACCCGCGAGCTGATCCGGGGCCAGGCCGAGGACCTCGCGTTCGAGCGGCGGGACGACGTCGAGGTCCACGAGGCCCTGTCGATGGCGGCCGGGAAGACGGGCTCGCTACTCGCCACCAGCGCGGCGATCGGGGCCGTCCTGGCCGGGGCGCCCGCGCACACCGTGGCCGGGCTGCAGACCTACGGTCTCGAGGCGGGGATGGCGTTCCAGCTGGTCGACGACCTGCTGGGGATCTGGGGCGACCCGGCCGTCACCGGAAAGCCGGTGCTCTCGGACCTGCGCTCGCGCAAGAAGTCGCAGCCCGTCACCTACGCGGTGCGCCGCGGCGGGGACGCCGGGCGGCAGCTCGGGGCCTGGCTGGCGCAGGACGGCGAGCCGACGGAGGCCGAGCTGCACCACGCCGCCGCGCTCGTCGACCGGGGCGGGGGCCGGGCCTGGGCCGCGGCCGAGGCCCGCCGCCGGATGGACCTCGCGGAGCGGGCCCTCGGCGGGGCCGCGCTCGCGGGCGGACCGCACGCCGAGCTCGTCGCGCTCGGGCGCTACCTGACCGAAAGGGAGTTCTGAATGACGTTGACTCCGCCCCTCACGGCGCCGGAGCCACCGGCCGACGACGACCGCCGCTCCCCCCGGGCCGCACTCGACGCCGCCGTCGGGTACCTGCGCGGCATCCAGCACCCGAAGGGCTGGTGGCAGGGCGAGCTCGAGACGAACGTGACCATGGACGCCGAGGACCTGCTGATGCGGGAGTTCCTCGGCATCCGGACCGCCGAGGACACCGCGCAGGCGGCCCGGTGGATCCGGGCGCAGCAGCGCGGGGACGGTAGCTGGGCCACCTTCAGGGGCGGGCCCGGGGACCTGTCGACCACGGTCGAGGCCTGGGTCGCGTTGCGGCTCGCGGGCGACGACCCGGCCGCGGACCACATGCGCCGCGCCGCGGAGTTCGCCGTCGCCGCGGGCGGGCTGGAGCGCAGCCGGGTCTTCACCCGGATCTGGCTGGCGCTGTTCGGCCTCTGGTCCTGGGACGACCTGCCGGACATGCCCCCCGAGCTGATCTTCCTGCCGAAGTGGTTCCCCTTCAACGTCTACGACTGGGCCTGCTGGGCCCGGCAGACCGTCGTCCCGCTGACCATCGTCGCGACGCTGCGGCCGTGCCGCCCGCTGCCGTTCGGCGTCGACGAGCTGCGGTCGCACACCGACCCGCCGCCGCTGGCCAGGCCCTGGACCTGGGCCGGGGCGTTCCAACGCCTGGACAGGGCCCTGCACGCCTACTCCCGGCGGCCGCTGCGCACGGTCCGCCGGCTCGCGATGCGCCGCGGCGCCGAGTGGATCCTGGCCCGCCAGGAGGCGGACGGCTCGTGGGGCGGGATCCAGCCGCCGTGGGTCTACTCGCTGCTCGCCCTGCACCTGCTGCGCTATCCGCTGGACCACCCGGCGATGAAGGCCGGCATCGAGGGGCTCGAGCGCTTCCTGGTCCGCACGGAGACCCCCGAGGGCACCGTGCGGATGCTCGAGGCCTGCCAGTCCCCGGTCTGGGACACCTGCCTCGCGGTGACGGCCCTGCTCGACGCCGGCGTCTCCCCCGAGGACCCGGACGTCGTCCGCGCCGCCGAATGGATGCTCGACGAGGAGATCGACGTCAAGGGCGACTGGGCGGTCCGCCGCCCGGACCTCGCCCCCGGCGGCTGGGCCTTCGAGTTCGACAACGACGGCTACCCGGACGTCGACGACACCGCCGAGGTCGTGCTGGCCCTGCGCCGGGTCACGCACCCGGATCCCGCGCGGCTGCGCGCCGCCGTCGACCGCGGGGTGGCGTGGAACATCGGCATGCAGTCCACGGACGGCGGCTGGGGCGCCTTCGACGCGGACAACACCCGCGAGCTCGTCACCAAGCTCCCCTTCTGCGACTTCGGCGCGGTGATCGACCCGCCGTCCGCCGACGTCACCGCCCACGTCGTGGAGATGCTCGCCCACGAGGGGCTCGCCGGATCGGACGTGGCGCGGCGCGGCGTCGCCTGGCTGCTCGGCCATCAGGAGGCCGACGGCTCCTGGTTCGGCCGCTGGGGCACCAACCACCTCTACGGCACCGGTGGCGTCGTCCCGGCGCTGGTCGCAGCCGGCCTGCCCACCTCGCACCCGGCGATCCGGCGCGCGGTGACCTGGCTGGAGCGCCACCAGAACACGGACGGCGGGTGGGGGAGGACGTCCGCTCGTACTTCGACCGGTCCTGGATCGGCCGGGGCGAGTCCACCGCGTCCCAGACGGCGTGGGCCCTGCTCGCCCTGCTGGCCGCCGGGGAGCGCTCGCCCGCGGTCGAGCGCGGGGTGCGGTTCCTCGTGGACACCCAGCAGGCCGACGGCTCCTGGGACGAGCAGCACTACACCGGCACGGGTTTCCCCGGTGCCTTCTACATCAACTACCACCTCTACCGGGTGGTCTTCCCGGTCTCCGCGCTCGGCCGCTACATGACGCGGGACCTGTCGTGAGAGGGCTGGGACCTCCTGTCCTCGTCGCCGCGCTCGGCGTCGAACGCGCCGCCCTGCACGGACGGCTCGGCGCGGTCCCCGTCGTGCGGTCGGGTGTGGGGCCCGCCCGGGCCTCCGCCGCGGCCGCCCGGCTCGCGGCGGCCGGGCCGCGACCGCTGCTGGTCGCGGGGGTCGCGGGGGCGCTCGCGCCCTGTGTGCGGCCCGGCGACCTGGTCGTCCCGGGCGAGGTGCGCTTCGTCGACGGCCGCCGCCCGGTCGAGGTACCCACCGCGGGCGCGCTGGCCGGGGCGTTGCGACGGCTCGGCCTCGCCGTGCACGTCGGGCCGGTCGTGTCGAGCCCCGCGGTCGTCGACGGGCCGCGCCGGGCCGAGCTCGCCCGGACCGGCGCCCTGGCCGTCGACATGGAGTCCGGGTGGCTCGCCGCGGGGGCCGGCGGCGGGCCGTTCGCCGTGGTCCGGGCCGTGGTCGACACGCCGTCGCTGCCGCTGGTCCGCCCGGGTACCCCGGTCCGCGGGTTCGCTGCGCTGCGCTCGCTGCGCCGGGCGGCTCCCGTCCTGCGGGACTGGTTCGCCGCCGCCCGGCCGCGGACGCTGGTCCTCGCCGAGCCCCGGTCGTTCTGCGCCGGGGTCGAGCGGGCCATCGACATCGTGGACCGGGCGATCGACCGCTTCGGCGCCCCGGTCTACGTGCGCCGCCAGATCGTGCACAACGCGCACGTGGTCCGGCGGCTGACCGAGCGCGGCGCGGTGTTCGTGCAGGAGGTCGCGGAGGTCCCCGAGGGGGCGACGGTCGTGCTCGCCGCCCACGGGGTCTCCCCCGCGGTCCGTGCCGAGGCCGACGCCCGTGGCCTCACCGTCATCGACGCCACCTGCCCGCTCGTCGCGAAGGTGCACGCGGAGGTCAGGCGGCACACCGCGCGCGGCGAGACCGTGTTCCTGATCGGGCACGCGGACCACGAGGAGGTGGAGGGGACCGTCGGCGAGGCCCCGGCGTCGATCGTCGTCGTCGAGGACGAGGCGGCGGCCCGCACCGTCACCGCGCCGGACCCCGCGCGCGTCTCCTACGCCATGCAGACCACCCTCGCGGTGGACGAGGCCGAGCGCATCGCCACGGTGCTGCGCGGCCGCTTCCCCGCGATCGCCGCGCCCCGGCGCGACGACATCTGTTACGCCACGACGAACCGCCAGCGCGCGGTCCGGGCCGTGGCCGCCGACGTCGACCTCGTGCTCGTCGTCGGTTCCCCGAACTCGTCGAACTCCCGGCGCCTCGCCGAGGTGGCCGAGCGCGAGGGACCCCCCGCCCGTCTCGTGGACGACGTCGACGAGCTGGACCTGGCCTTGCTCGCCCGGGCCGCGCGGATCGGGATCAGCGCCGGCGCCTCCGCGCCGCCGCACCTCGTCGACGAGCTGGTGACCTGCCTGTCCGGCCTGGGGCCCGCCGTCCTGACGACGACCACCACCGGGACCGAGGACATCACCTTCACCCTCCCGAGAGAAGTGAGCTGACCACGATGGCCATGCCCCTCCGCCAGTCCGTCCGGCTCGGCACGTACCTGCTGAAGCAGAAGATCAAGCGGGTGGAGAAGTTCCCGCTCCTGGTCGAGCTGGAGCCGCTCTTCGCCTGCAACCTGAAGTGCGCGGGCTGCGGCAAGATCGAGCAGCCCGCCCACCTGCTCAAGCAGCGCATGCCCGTCGAGCAGGCCGTGGGCGCGATCGTCGAGAGCGGTGCGCCGATGGTCTCCATCGCCGGCGGCGAGCCGCTGATGCACAAGGAGATCGACGTCATCGTCCGGCGGCTGCTGGACCTCGGCAAGATCGTCTTCCTCTGCACCAACGCCGTGCTGCTCCCCAAGCACCTGCACAGGTTCACCCCGCACAAGAACTTCGCGTGGATGGTGCACATCGACGGGCTGCGCGAGCGGCACGACCGGTCCGTGAGCAAGGAGGGCGTGTTCGACCAGGCCGTCGCCGCGATCAGGATGGCGCAGGCGGCCGGGTTCCGGGTCAACACGAACACCACGTTCTTCGACACCGACACCCCGCAGGACGTCATCGACGTGCTCGACTACCTCAACGACGACCTCGGGATCGACAACATGCAGATCTCCCCCGGGTTCGCCTACGAGAAGGCGCCGGACCAGGAGCACTGGCTGGGCGTCGAGCAGACCCGCGAGCTGTTCCGGAAGGCCTTCGACGGCGGCCGCCGCCGGAAGTGGCGGCTCAACCACTCGCCGGTGTTCCTGGACTTCCTGGAGGGGAAGGTCGACCTGTCCTGCACCGCATGGGCCATCCCGTCCTACTCGCTGCTGGGCTGGCAGAAGCCCTGCTACCTGCTCGACGACGGCTACGTGAAGACCTACAAGGAGCTCATCGAGGACACCGACTGGGACGCGTTCGGCCGCGGGAAGGACGAGCGCTGCGCCAACTGCATGGCGCACTGCGGGTACGAGCCGTCGGCGGTCCTCGCGACGATGGGCTCGCTGCGCGAGTCCCTCCGCGCGGCCTCCGGCGCCTGAGCGCCGTCCCGGCGTCCGGGTGAGGAGGGGATTCGCCCTCGTGACCGGCGGCCGTACGGCGTCCGGGAGCGCAGCCGCGCCGACCCTCACGGAGGGGTCACACCGGGCATCGAGCCCGTTATCTCCCCGTGACCCGGGCCGCTACACTCCCGCCATCGCGTCCCGCCGGCCCCCCGGCGGCGGCGGACGACGAAGGGATCCGGATGCCGCAGCCCAGTACGATGGCCGGCGCGCCGCAGCACCGCGCGACGCTGATCCACCTGCCGTCGATGGGCTCGCTGTTGCGCCACGCCGGGCGTCCACTGCTGGAGTCGACACTCATCCCGCTCGCCCTGTTCTGGATCCTGTTCACCCAGTCCGGGTTCACCGCGGGGGTCGTCGGGGCGCTCAGCTGGTCCGCCTTCGCGATCGGCCGGCGGGTCGTCAAGCGGGAGCGGATCCCGGCCGTCCTCTGGCTCTCCACGACGCTGCTGGTGGCCCGCACCGTGGTCGGCCTCTGGACGGGCAGCGCGTTCCTCTACTTCCTGCAGCCCACCGTGCAGAACTTCGTCTTCGCCGGGTTGCTGCTGGTCACGATCGGGTTCGAGCGTCCCCTGCTGGCCAAGCTGGCGGACGACTTCTGCGCCTTCCCGGACACCCTCACCCGGCATCCGCAGATGAAGCGCTTCTTCAAGCGCGTGTCGCTGCTCTGGGCGGCGGTGTTCCTGGTCAACGGCGCCACCACCCTCGCGGTGCTGGCCACCCAGACGGTCGGGAACTTCCTGGTGGTCTCCACCGCCGGGTCGTACTCGATGGTCACGGTCGGCATCGCCCTCTCGCTGTGGTGGTTCCACCGCTCGCTCGCGGGCGAGGGGATCGGCCTGCGGATCGGCGTCCCGCAGCCGAAGCTGCGCGTCGGCTAGCCCATCCGCGCCGCGAGCGCGGCGAGTTCGGTGTCCAGGTCCGCCCGGCCGAACTCGGCCGCGTGCCGCGCGAGCCTCTCCCGTTCCGCCTCGTCGGCGCGCAGTCGGCGCACGGCGCCGGTGACGTCCGCGGGCCGCGGGCAGACCAGCGCCAGCCCGGCGTCCGCCGTCATCTGCGCGCCGGCCCTGCCGTGGCCCGGGATCGGGGCGGCGAACAGGACCGGCGTCCCGACGGCCAGGGCCTCCGTCGCGATCATCCCGCCGGCCGTCGTGAGGACCAGGTCCGCGGCCGTCAGCAGGTCCGGCACCCGACCCGTCCAACCCACGGTCGTGAGCCGCTCCGCGGGCAGGCCGCGGGCGTCGAGCCGGGCCTTCAGCCGCGTGTTGCGCCCGCACAGGACCACCGCCTGCACCTGACCGGCGCCGTCGTCGCCGGCCAGGACCGCGTCGACGACGGAGCCGAGGCTGCCGAACGCCAGGGAGCCGCCCGTCACCAGCACCACGAACGCGTCCCGGCGCAGGCCGAGGGCCTCCCGGGTGCCCGCCCGGTCCCCCGGGCGAAAGCGCGGGTCGACGGCCGGGGGCGCCACCCGCACGTCCGCGCCCGGTGCGATGCCCGAGGCCTGGGTGCGGGAGGCCGGGAGCAGCGTCCAGGTCTCGTCGACGTCGCGCCAGACCCAGAACGGGTGCACCGCCACGTCGGTCACGACGGCGACGGTCCGTGCGGCCATGCGGCCGCGGCGGCGCAGCCAGGCCAGCCCGCCGGAGATCATCGGGTAGGTGGAGACGACGAGGTCCGGGTGCTCCGCCTCGACCAGCGGGGCGAGAGCGCGACCGAGCCTGGCGGCGGCGACGGCCTTGCAGAGCTCCGCGAACCGCGGGTGCCGGACCAGGAGGTCGTAGCCGAGGCCGTAGAGGCCCGGGGCGAGGCGCATGGTGACGGCGTAGCTGCTGCGGAGGAAGCGGTCCCGGCGGGGGCCGCCGCGGCCGGTGCCCTCGACCTCGCGCACCTCGGCCTGCGGCCAGAGCGCCCGCATCCGGGTCGCGAGCGCCCGGGCGGCCGCCACGTGGCCCTCGCCCACCGGGGCGGACAGCACCAGCACTCGCCCCGGATCCCCGTCCACCCCGGAAAACTAGCGCGCTCCCCGCGCCCCGCACGCCGAGGAACCCGATGACGACACAGATCACTCCCGTGCCGGGCGACCCGTCCGCGACCCCGGGTCCACCGGCCGCCCCGGGCCGGATCCTGCTGGTCACCGGCAGCATCGGCGAGGGCCACCACGCAGCGGCGCGGGCCGTCGAGGAGCGGGCCCGCGCGCTGTGGCCGGGCGTCGAGGTGATCTGGACCGAGACCCTGGAGGGCATGGGCCGCGGCACCGGGCCCGTCTTCCGCGCGATCTACGCGGGCGCCGTCCGCCACCTCCCCTGGCTCTACGCGCTGTACTTCCGGCTGCTCTGGCGGGTCCCGCCGTTCCGGGCCGGGACCCGCGCGGTCCTCGGCCGGTGGAGCGGGCGCGGGATCGCGGCGCAGATCGCCGCGCATCGGCCCGACCTGGTCGTCGCGACCTTCCCGGAGGGCATCACGGGGCTCGCCCACCTGCGCCGGCGCGGCCGGCTCGCGGTCCCGGCCGTCGCGCTCGTCGCGGATCCGGCGCCGCACCCCCTGTGGGCGGACGCCGCGCTGGACCTGCACCTGGTCAGCACGGACGCCGGGGCGGCCCTGCTGGAGCGGGCCGCACCGGGCGCCCGGGTGCGGGTGGCCGCGCTGCCGGTCTCCTCGCGGTTCACCCCACCCCTCGAACCCCCGGCTCCCGATCGCCCGGCCCGGCCGCGGCCGCTGGTCCTGCTCTCGTTCGGCTCGATGGCCTTCGGCGACCTGGCGGGCGCCTGCGCCGCGGTGCTGGACGCCGGGGCGGACGCGCTCGTCGGTACCGGCCGCAACCCCGCCGTGCGGCGCCGCCTCGAGCGGGTCGTCCGCCGGCACCCGCGGGGCGGGGCGCTGCGCGTCGTCGACTGGATCGACGACCCGGCAGCCGCCACCCGCGGTTGCGACGCCGTCGTCACCAACGCCGGCGGGGCGACCGCGCTGGAGGCACTGGCCTGCGCCCGGCCGTTGCTGCTCGCGGACCCGGTCCCGGGGCACGGCCGCGCCAACGCCGAGACGCTCGCGGCCGCGGGGCTCGCGACGATCTGCGACGGGCCGGACGCGCTGCGGGCCGCGGTGCGCGCCCTCGTCGACCCCGTGATTAGGGCCGGAGCCGTGCGCGGCCTGGCGGCCCGGCTCGACGGGGCGGACCTCGCCGCGGACGTGGCGGCGCTGGGGTCCCTGCTCGCGCATCCCCGCGAGCACGCCGAGGACCGCGTCCGTGCCCAGGACTCGCTGTTCCTGCACGCCGAGACGCCCCGGGTGCCGCAGCAGGTCGGGGCCCGGGTGATGGTGGAGATCGACCCGGCCGGGACGGACTGGGTCGCTCATACGAGGGAGCTCGTCCGGACCCGGGCGCCCGGCATCGAGCTGCTGTGCCGGCGGCTGGAGCCGGCGGCGTTCGGCGCGCCCCTGCGCTGGACGATCGTCGACGCGCCCGACCCGGGGCGGCACGTCCGCCCGGACGTCTGGGCCGTCGGGCCCGGCGGCACGCACGCGACCTGGGACGACGCCGTCACCGACTTCTTCGGCACCCCGATCGACCCCGCCCTGGGCTGGGAGCTGCAGGTCGGCGCGGCCGGCGACGGGATCGGCGTGCTGGCGCGCGTGCACCACAGCCTCGGGGACGGGCTCGCCGTCACCGACGCGCTGATCAGGCTGCTGACGGACGAGCGGGCGGGCGCCGCGCCGGGCGCCGGGACCGGTGGCGGGGCCCCGGCCCGGCCGACCCCGGGCCCGCGGCTGGCGCACGCGGTGACCGTCCTGCGCGGGGTCGCCAGCCTGGCCGCCGCGGGGCCGGCGGGCCGCTCCCCGCTGGTCGGCCGGTCGTCGGGCCCGAGGCACCGGCGGGTCGGCGTCCGGCTCAACGGCGCCGACATCCGCCGGGCCGCGCGGGCCCACGGCGTCGGGACAACGGTGCTGGTCCTGGCCGTGCTGGCGGACGCGCTGCACCACCTGCTGGGCCCGGACGCCCCGCAGCGGGTCCGGGCCATGGTCCCGATGACCACGCGGACCCGGGCCGGCGTCGGCAGCCGCGCCGCCGGGAACCGCACCGCGGCCGTCTCCGTGGAACTGCCCACCGGGCCGATGACCCCGGCGGAGCGCGTCGCGCTCGTCGGCCGCGCGGTCGCCGACGGGGCGCAGGCCGGGCAGCCCGAGGGGGCCGCGGCGGTACTCGCCGGGCTCGGGGCGCTGCCGAGGTGGCTGCAGCGACGGCTCGTGCGGGTCGTCTACGGCCGCCGGGTCTTCCACCTGCTCGCGTCCGTCATGCCCGGTTCGCGCCGTCCGCTCCATCTGCACGGGGGGCTGATCACCGCCGTCTATCCGGTGTTGCCGCTGGCCGAGGGTGTGGGGCTGGCCGTGGGCGCGCTCAACTGGGGCCGCTGGACGTGTCTGGGGATCACCGCCGACGACGGGATCCTCGACGTGATCGAGGGAATACCCCCTCGCCTCCAGGGGTCGTTGAGGGGTATGCAACAAAGGTGAGAACCCGGTAGTTGTCGGGCTTGTGACCAGGGGGGTGGACATGAACGGCACTATGTTGGTCATCGCCGTCCCCGCCGCGATCCTCGGGGCGGCCGGGTTCGGCCTCGCCACGGCCGCCCAGCAGCGGGCGACCAAGGAGGTCGAGGTCGCGCCGACGCTCAGCCCGAAGCTCCTCACGGACCTGCTGCGCAGGCCGATGTGGCTGATCGGGCTGGTGGCCACGATCCTCGCCTTCACGCTGCAGGTCCTCGCGCTCTCGTACGGGCCGATCGCGATCGTGCAGCCGCTGCTCGTCACGGGCGTGGTGTTCGCGGCCGGGTTCTCCGCCCTGATGTCGCGCCGCCGCCCGGACCCGCTCATCCTGCTCGGCGCGCTGCTCTGCGCCGCCGGGCTCTCCGCGTTCCTGCTGCTCGCCCGCCCGGTGCCCAACGGGCAACCCACGTCGATGGACTTCACCACCGGGCTGCCGCTCGCGATCGCCCTGGTCACGGCGGTGGCGGCGTGCCTGATCTACGCGGCCACGTCCCCGCACTGGACCCGGGTGCTCGCCCTCGCCCTGGCCACCGGCATCCTCTACGGGGTCACGGCCGGCCTGGTCAAGGCCGTCACCGGGCAGCTCCGGCTGGGTCTCACCGAGCCGCTGCACCACTTCGCGCTCTTCGGCGTGATCGTGCTGGGGCCCATCGGGTTCCTGCTCAGCCAGAACACGTTCCAGCAGGGCCGCGTGGTGTCCTCCGCGGTCGCGATCATCACGAGCGTGGACCCGGTCGTCGCCGTGCTGATCGGCACGTTCTGGCTGGGCGAGCGGGTGGAGACCACCCCGGCGCTGCTCGCGGGCGAGTGCCTCGCCGCCGTCGTCGTCATCGCCGGGATCGTGTTCATCACCGCGCGCGGCGCGCACCTGCTCCACGAGATCGACGAGGACAAGGGGCACTCCCTGAGCTCCGCCGGTCATCCGGACCCCGCTCCCGGCTGATCCCGCTCGGTCCCGGAGATCGGCGGGGACGACAATCGGGCCCATGAGAATCGCCGACGGGATCGCGGTCGTCACAGGAGCCTCGTCCGGCATCGGGGCCGCCGTCGCGGTCCGGCTGGCCGCGGAGGGCGCCCGGCTCGTGCTGGTCGGCCGGGACCCCGAGCGGCTCAAGACCGTCGGCGCCCGCACCGGCGGCAGGGCCGTCGTCGCGGATCTCGGCACGGGCGCGGGGATCGACGCGGTGTGCGGCGCCGTCGCGGGCACCGGGGTGTCCCTGCTCGTCCACGCCGCCGGGCTGGGCGCGGCCGGCCCCGTCGAGGATACGGACGCCGGCACGACGGCCGAGCTGCTGGCGGTCAACCTGGCGGCGCCGATCGACCTGACCCGCCGCCTGCTGCCCGGCCTGCGGGAGACCGGCGGGCACCTCGTGTTCGTGGCGTCGATCGCGGCGCTCGGGGTGGCGAACGAGGCCGTCTACTCGGCGACCAAGGCGGGCCTGCGCGGGTTCGCGGACGCGGTGCGGATCGAGGTGCCCGGCGTCGGCGTGACGACCGTGCTGCCCGGCGCCGTCGACACGGACTTCTTCCGCCGCCGCGGGGTCCCCTACGACCGCCGCTTCCCCCGGCCCGTCAGCGCCGAGCGGGTGGCGGATGCGGTGGTGCACGGCGTGCTGAACAACCGCACGGAGGTCGTCGTGCCCCGCTGGCTCAGCCTCGGCTCCCGGGTCCACGGGGCCGCCCCCGCGCTCTTCGCCCGGCTCTCCCGTACGTTCGGCTGAACCGGTCAGTTGAAGAACCGCGCCAGCTCGACCTCGGGGACGTCCCCGTCGAAGGGCGTCAGATCGGCGAACACGGTGGCGCCGTCGCACCCGACGTGCAGCGGCCGCCACCGGCGCGGCTGGTCGGGCCGCGAGCAGATGCCCCTGATCGTCTGGGTGTCCAGGAGCCGGACGTGGGTAGGGTCGGCGACGGCGTTCACGTGCCCCCACCAGGGCGACAGCACGTGCAGCACCCCGTCCGGCCGCAGCAGCCGGTGACACTCGTCGACGAGCGGCAGGAAGTCGACGAGGTGCTCGAGGACGTGGACCACGAAGATCCGGTCGGCGCAGCCGTCCCGGAACGGGAGCCCGACCGCCAGGTCGGCCTGCACCGAGATCGACGGGGTGCGCCGCCGGTCCACCCCGAGGTTGCCGGGGTACTGCCGGGTGTCGCCGCAACCCAGGTCCAGGACGACCGGCGTGCGGCCCGCCACCCGCACGCGATCCCAGACGCCGAGCACGCCCGCCAGCCGACCGATCAGCGCCCGGGCCGTCGCCAGCTCGGCGGGACGGTCCACGTCGCCGGTCAGGTGCACCACCCCGCCGTCGAGGCGGGCCTCCAGCCGCAGCCCGCGGACCCGCTGGTCGTGGGCCAACAGCTCGGCGACGGCGGTCTCGAGGTGTTCGTCGCACAACCGGCGGCGACGCGCTGAGGGCGGGGCGCCCATCAGCGCGGGATGCACGTGGACCCTCGGACGGAGTCGATGCTCATGCCGGCCGACTACCCCTGCTCCGGCCCGGCAAACGGCTGGTCGGACGACTCCGCCGGCCGCAGGGCCCGAGACCTCGGGCTCCGGCGGGCGGGGGGCGGCGGGCGGTCACGACCGTTGGTGGCCGCCGCGGGTCAGCACCGTCAGAGCGTGGCGCGGAGGTGCTCGGCGATGTCCGCGATCCGGCCCAGGACGCCGTTGAGGAACCGCGGCGAGTCGTCCGTGGACAGGGTGCGGGCCAGCTCGACGGCCTCGGTGATCGCCACCGGGTCGTCGATCTCCTCCACCCAGAGCAGCTCGAACACGCCGAGCCGCAGCAGCGTGCGGTCCACGGCGGGCATCCGCGCGACGGTCCAGCCCTCGGCGTGCTCGGCGAGGAGCTGGTCGATCCGCTCGCGGTTCTCCACGACCCCGCGCACGAGCAGCGCGGAGTAGTCCGAGACGGGCGGGGCGTCGTCCGTCTCGCGGCGCTGGGTCAGCACCGCGCGCGGGTCCTCGCCGCGCGCCTCGGACTCGAAGAGGATGTCCAGCGCGCGCTTGCGGGCCTTGGTCCGAGCCCGCATCAGGACGAGACGCGGCCGAGGTACCGGCCGTCTCGGGTGTCGACCTTGACCTTCGTGCCGGTCTCGAGGAACAGCGGCACCTGGATCTCGGCACCCGTCTCCAGGGTGGCGGGCTTGGTGCCACCGGTGGAGCGGTCGCCCTGCAGACCCGGGTCGGTGTGCTGGATGACCAGCTCGACCGAGGTCGGCAGCTCGATGAACAGCGGGGTGTTCTCGTGGAAGGACACCTGCGCCACCTGGTTCTCCAGCAGGTAGTTGGCGTTCTCGCCGACGACCGCCGCGGGGAGCGGGATCTGGTCGAACGTGTCCCCGTCCATGAACATGAAGTCCGCGCCGTCGCGGTAGAGGTAGGTCATGTCCCGGCGGTCCACCGTCGCGGTCTCGACCTTGGTGCCGGCGTTGAACGTCTTGTCGACGACCTTGCCGGTCATCACGTTCTTCAGCGTCGTGCGGACGAAGGCGCCGCCCTTGCCGGGCTTGACGTGCTGGAACGCCTGTACCGACCACAGCTGGCCCTCCAGGTTGAGCACCAAGCCGTTCTTCAGGTCGTTCGTGGTGGCCACGTGCGGGTATCTCCTGGTTCGTCGCGGTTCGTCGGAGGAGCGGGCATGCGGGAACCGCACCTGCGAAGACCGGTACGACCGCACGCTGCGGAGTTCTCTGCGGCGGACCACCGATCCCGGTGGGCTCCACCGAGCCGTCCGCAAGGATAGCGCCGCGCTCCGACGGGCGGGGAGGCGCCCGGCCTCCACCGTGTGTTCGAGCGTTCCCGTCCTACAGCTCGACGAGCTCGCGCGTGGTCAGCGTGATCGGCTCCGCCGCGCCCGCCCGGACGACGAGCGTGTCCTCGATCCGCACCCCGCCGCGCCCCTCCAGGTAGACGCCCGGCTCGACGGTCACCGCCATGCCCTCGGCCAGCGCGCCCCGCCCCGACGCCGAGAGCGCCGGCGCCTCGTGGATCTGCAGCCCGACCCCGTGCCCCAGCCCGTGCAGGAACTGCCCGCCGCGGCCCGCGTCCGCGATCACGCTCCGGGACGCCTTGTCGACGTCGGACACCTCGGTCCCCGGCAGCACCGCGGCCCGGCCGGCGGCCTGGGAGCGGGCGACCAGGTCGTACAGCTCGCGCTGCCACTCCGCCGGGGGCCCGAGGACGAGCGTGCGGGTCATGTCCGAGTGGTAGCCGTCGACGAGCGCGCCGAAGTCCAGCTTCACCAGGTCGCCGCGGCGCAGCTGCGCGCCGGTCGGGCTGTGGTGGGGGATGGCGGAGTTCGCGCCGGCGGCGACGATCGACTCGAACGCCGGGGCCTGCGCGCCGAGCCGGCGCATCCGCTCCTCCAGGTCCAGCGCGACGTCGCGCTCCGTGCGGCCCTCCCGGATCCCCCCGGCCGCGATCAGCCCTGCCAGCGCGGCGTCGGCGATCGCGCAGGCCCGGCGCAGGGCGTCGATCTCGGTGTCGTCCTTCACCACCCGCAGCTGCTGGACCAACCCGGGCGCGCGTTCCAGGGTGACGCCCTCGGCCGCGTCGACGAGCACGCGGTGCTCCTCGACGGTGACGGCGTCGGACTCGAAGCCCAGCGCCGCGACGTCCAGCGCCGCGGCCCGCCCGATCAGCGCCCGGGCCGTCGCGCGCTCGATGACCGGCTCCAGGTCCGGCACCTGCGCGGCGGACTGGGTCAGGTAGCGGCCGTCGGTGCCGAACCGGGTCCGGGCGTCGCCGTCGGTGTGCAGGAGCAGCGCGGCGTTGGAACCGGTGAACCCGGTCAGGTACCGGATGTTGACCAGGTCGGTGACCAGCAGGGCGTCGAGCCCGGCCTGCCGGACGAGCGCACGCAGAGCCGTCCGGCGGGACGCGTGAGACATGGTTCCCAGCCTAGGCTGGGCGCGTGAACGCAGGCACCAGCGGCGGTACCGAGGGTCTCTACTTCCGGCAGCTGCTCTCCGGCCAGGACTACGCCGTGGGCGACCCGATCGCCACGCAGATGGTCAACTTCTCCTACCTGATCGGGGACCTCGCGACGCGCGAGGCGGTCGTCGTCGATCCCGCGTACGCGCCCGGGGACCTGCTCGACGTCCTCGAGGCCGACGGGATGCGGCTCACCGGGGTACTGGTGACGCACCACCATCCGGACCACGTCGGCGGCCGGATGATGGACTTCGACCTGACCGGGCTCGCCGAGCTGCTCGGCCGCGCACCGGTCCCCGTGCACGTCCAGCGGGCGGAGGCGGACTGGGTCACCAAGGTCACCGGGATCGCCGCGAGCGACCTCACCCCGCACGACAACGACGACCTGCTGCAGGTCGGGAGCGTGCCGATCCGGCTGCTGCACACCCCCGGGCACACGCCGGGCAGCCAGTGCTTCCTGGTCGGGCAGGGCCACGGCGGGCGGCTCGTCGCCGGGGACACGCTGTTCCTGCAGGGCTGCGGCCGCACGGACTTCCCGGGCGGGGACGTCGAGGCGATGTACACCAGCCTGCAGCGGCTCGCCACGCTCGCCGGGAACCCCGTCGTCTACCCGGGTCACCGGTACTCCGACGACTCCAGCTCGCCGCTGCTGGACGTCCGGAGGAGCAACGTGGTCTTCCGCCCCCGCTCGCAGGAGGAGTTCGTGATGGCCTTCGGCTGAGCCATCTGCCCGCGTCGTGGCTCCACGACGCGGCTTCCCGAGCTACAGGTGCGGGTTACTGCTGGGCGATCCAGCTCAGGGCGAGGGGGTAGCCCTGGACGCCGAGGCCGACGATCGTGCCCGTCGCGACCGCGCTGACGTAGCTGTGGTGGCGAAACTCCTCGCGGGTGTGCACGTTGCTGATGTGCACCTCGACCAGCGGCGCGGTGAGCATCGCGCACGCGTCCCGGACCGCGACGGAGGTGTGCGTCCACGCCGCCGGGTTGAGGACGACCGGCGTGCCCGCGTCCGCGGCGTCGTGCAGCCAGCCCAGCAGCTCTCCCTCGTGGTTCGTCTGCCGGACCTCGACCTCCAGGCCCAGCTCCGCGCCCTTCTTGACGCACAGCTCGACGAGGTCCGCGTACGTCGTCGCGCCGTAGATGCCGGGCTCGCGGGTGCCGAGCCGGTTGAGGTTCGGGCCGTTGAGGACCAGTACCCGCCGGGTCATTCGGCCCCTGCCTCGGCGACGCGCGCGTACGCCCGGGCCAGCAGCTCCGGGGCGGGGTCCTCGAGGCGGCCCGGGTTCGCGAGGCTGTCCAGCACCACGAACCGGAGCTTCCCGGCACGGGACTTCTTGTCGCCCTTCATGGACTCGGCGAGCTTCCGGGAGCGCGTCCGCGTCGTAGGTGACCGGCAGGCCGAGGGACTGCAGGATCGCGCGGTGCCGGTCCGCCGTGGCGTCGTCGAGGCGGCCCGCGGCCCGGGCCAGCTCCGCGGCGAACACGGTGCCGACGCTGACCGCCGCGCCGTGCCGCCAGGTGTAGGACTCGCGGCGCTCGATGGCGTGGGCCAGGGTGTGGCCGTAGTTCAGGATCTCCCGCCGGAAGGACTCGCGCAGGTCCGTGCCGACGACGTCCGCCTTGACCGTGATCGCGCGGCGCACCAGCTCCGGCAGCACGTCCCCGGCCGGGTCCAGGGCCACCTTCGGGTCCTGCTCGACCAGGTCCAGGATCACCGGGTCCGCGATGAACCCGGCCTTGACCACCTCGGCCATGCCGGCGGCCAGCTCGGCCGGCGGAAGGGTCTCCAGCGTCGCGAGGTCGACGAGCACGGCGGACGGCTCGTAGAACGCCCCGACCAGATTCTTCCCGGCGCCGGTGTTGATGCCGGTCTTGCCGCCGACGGACGCGTCGACCATGCCGAGCAGCGTCGTCGGCACGTGCACCACCGCGACCCCGCGCATCCACGTGGCGGCGACGAACCCGGCGAGGTCCGTGGCCGCTCCCCCGCCGAAGCCGACGACCACGTCCGCGCGGGTGAGGCCGATCTGCCCGCAGACCTCCCAGCAGAAGCCCGCGACGGCGAGGGACTTGCCCTCCTCGGCGTCCGGGATCTCGACGCGGTGGGCGTCGAGGCCCGCGGCCTCCAGGTCGGCGCGGACGGACTCCGCGGCGTCGGTGAGGCCGGGCTGGTGGATCAACAGGACGGTGCGGGCCCCGAGGTCGGCGACGACCCCGGCCAGCCCGGCGCGCACCCCCCGACCCACGACGACGTCGTAGGGCCGCTCCGCGGCCACCGTGATCCGCACGGGTTCGGTCATGGGGGAACCCTAACCGGCCGCGGTTCCCCCAGATCCCGGGCGTCTCAGCCCTGGGGGCGGCCCAGCACCGGATCAGGCAGCGGCGAGTCCTCGTGGGGGGTGGGACGGTCGTCCGGGTCCACGGCGTCCGCGGCCGCCGGCGGCAGCTCGTCGGGGCCCTCGCCGAGCGCCGCCAGCACCGCCGCGGCCACCTGGTTCGCGCTCCGGCGCACGGTGTCCACCTCGACCGTCGCGACCTCGCGGTAGAGCGGGGCGCGGGCGTCGAGCAGGGCCCGGAACGTCGCGCGCGGGTTGACCCCGGCGAGCAGCGGGCGCGCGGTGGACATGCCGGTGCGGCGCAGCCCGTCCGCCAGCCCGACGGTCAGCGACACCACCCGGTGCCCGCGCAGCTTCACCCGCGTGGCCTCGGCCAGCACGGACCCGCCGCCGAGCGCCAGCACGCCGCAGTCCCGGGACAGCAGCTCCGCGACGACCTCGCGTTCGAGCGCGCGGAAGGCGACCTCGCCGTCCTGCAGGAACATGTCCGCGATGGTCTTGCCGATCCGCGCCTCGATCTCGGCGTCGACATCGGTGAAGCCGACGCCGAGACGCCTGCCCAGGACCCTGCCGACCGTGCTCTTGCCCGAACCCGGGGGCCCGACGAGCACCAACGTGGGCCGGCCCTGCTCACTCATCCGGCCGCTCCCGGTCGGCCGCGCGGAGCGGTCCGGCGGACTCCAGGTAGGAGGCGACGTTGCGCCGGGTCTCGGCGATCGAGTCCCCGCCGAACTTCTCCAGCGCCGCGTCCGCCAGCACCAGCGCCACCATCGACTCCACGACGACGCCGGCCCGCGGCACCGCGCACGCGTCCGACCGCTGGTGGATGCCGGTGGCCTCCTCCCCCGTCGCCACGTCCACCGTGCGCAGCGCGCGCGGCACGGTGGAGATGGGCTTCATCGCGACCCGGACCCGCACGGGCTCGCCGTTGGTCATGCCGCCCTCGATGCCGCCGGCGCGGTTGGACAACCGCTTGATCGGGTCCCCGGGGATCATCTCATCGTGCGCGGCGCTGCCCCGGCGGTGCGCGGTGCGGAACCCGTCGCCGATCTCGACGCCCTTCATCGCCTGGACGCCCATCAGGGCCCCGGCCAGGCGCGCGTCGAGGCGGCGGTCCGCCTGCACGTAGGAGCCGATGCCGACGGGCAGCCCGTAGGCGATCACCTCGATGACGCCGCCGAGGGTGTCCCCGTCCTCGTGCGCCGCGTCGATCTCGGCGATCATCCGTGCCGTGGTCTCCTCGGAGAACGCGCGGACCGGGCTCGCGTCGACCCGGTCCAGGTCGCCGGGGCCGGGCACGGGCTGGTCCTCCGGGGCGTCGACCGCCCCGATCGCGACGACGTGGGACACGACGTCCGCCCCGAGCGCCTGCTTGAGGAACGCCTTGGCCACGGTCCCGAGCACCACCCGGGACGCCGTCTCCCGCGCGCTGGCCCGCTCGAGCACCGGGCGCGCGTCGTCGAAGCCGTACTTGGTCATGCCGGCGAGGTCCGCGTGCCCGGGGCGGGGCCGGGTGAGCGGGGCGTTGCGCGCGCGGTTGGCGATCAGCTCGGGATCCACCGGGTCCGCGGCCATCACCGTCTCCCACTTGGGCCACTCGGTGTTGCCGATCCGCACGGCCACCGGGCCGCCCTGGGTGAGGCCGTGCCGGATGCCGCCGATCACCTCGAGCTCGTCGGCCTCGAACGCCATCCGGGGGCTGCGGCCGTGGCCGAGCTTGCGGCGGGCCAGCTCGGCCTGCAGCTCCTTGGTGGTGACCTCGACGCCGGCGACCATGCCCTCGAGCACGGCGACCAGCGCGGGGCCGTGGGACTCCCCGGCAGTGATCCAACGCAACACGCCTGCAATCCTCTCACCCCGTACCGAACGACCCGGCCGCCAGGGCGACCACCGCCCAGGACGCGATCAGCATCGACGGCCCGTGCGGCACCTCGCGGCGGCCGCGCCGCAGGAGGACCAGCGCCAGGGTGGCACTGATCAGCGCCGCGAGCACCATGCCGAGGAGCACCGCCGGCCAGGAGACGGCCGCCAGCACGGCACCCACGGGGGCCGCCAGCTTCACGTCACCGGCCCCGAGCGCGCGGGGCGACACCAGGTGGACCAGGGCGTGGGCGCCCAGCAGCAGCGCGGCCCCGCCCGCCGCCCGCAGCACGGCCCCGAACCCGAGCGGCACCAGCAGGAGCAGCACCGCGGGCACCGCCGGCAGGGTGAGGGCGTCCGGCAGCCGCCGGTGCGCGACGTCCACCGCCCCGCAGGCGACCAGTAGCCAGCCGAGCCCGAGGACGAGCGGCAGCCACCGGACGTCCGCCCCGCCCCGCAGCACCACGGCCGTGCCGAGCCCCCAGACGAGCGCCACCGCCACCTCGCACCACGGGGGTGGCACCCGGGCACCGCGTCGCAACCGGGCCAGCAGCAGCCGGGCGCCGTGGCCCGCCACCGCGCCGTCGACCGTCGCGAGGGCCACGATCAGGAGCACCGTCCCGGAGTTCATGCCCACGATGCTGCGGCCGCACCGGGTCGCCGCGCGGACGAATGCGCTCGTTGTGGACAGGCGGGAGGAGATGGGGACAACTCGGGCGTCGCCACCGCGGCCACCGTGACGGAGTCGGTCCCCCGTGGTAACGCGCACCGGGCAGGATGGCGTGGGTGCTCTCCCGACGTCCCGAGCGGACCGCCTCCGCGGTGATCCGCGCCGAGGTCGACCACGGCCTCGCGGAGCTGGTCGGGGACCCGGACCGGCCCCAGGCGTGGACGCTGCTGCTCGACGGCACCGCCCAGTCCCACGTCGACCTCGACGACCCGGAGCACCTCGAGTTCGAGTACGTCCGGCGGATCGCGCACGTCGTGGACACGGTGGCGCCGCCGCACCGGCCCGTCCGCGCGGTGCACCTGGGCGGTGGCGCGTGGACGCTCCCCCGCTACGTCGCCGCGACCCGGCCCGGATCCGTCCAGCGGGTCGTCGACCTGGACGCGGCGCTGATCGAGCTGGTCCGCACCCGGTTGCCCGTGGACGACCCGGGGATCGAGGTGCAGAGCGGCGACGCGCGGGCCCGGCTGGCCGGCATCCCCGCGGGCGGCACCGATCTCGCCGTGCTCGACGTGTTCGCGGGCGCCCGCACGCCGGCGCACCTGACGTCGGTCGAGTTCGTCCGCGACGCCCACCGCATCCTGGCACCCGGGGGCGTGTACGTCGCGAACGTGGCCGACGGCGGCCCGCTGGCCTTCGCCCGCAGCCAGGTCGCGACGGCCGCGGCCGTGTTCGCCGAGCTCGCGCTGATCGCCGTGCCCGACCTGCTCACCGGGCGCCGCTTCGGCAACCTGGTGCTGATCGCGTCCGATGCGCCGCTGCCGGTTCCCGAGCTGACCCGCCGGACCGCGTCCGACCCGTTCCGCGCCACCGTCCTCGACGACGACGAGGCCCGCGCCTTCGCCGGGAGGGCGGAGCCGCGCACGGACCGGACCGCGACGCCGTCGACCGATCCCCCGGCGGGCTTCTTCGGGCGCTGAGCTCGCTTCAGGACAGGCCCTCTAGAACGCGCCGTTGGCGATCGCCTTCCGGACGTTCTCCTGATGCTCCGGCAACGTCGTCGCGAAGCAGGACGTGCCGTCCGTCTGGCAGCGCACGAAGTACTCCCACGGCCCGGGCTCCGGATCGAGCGCGGCGGCGATCGCGGCCTTGCCGGGGGCGGCGATCGGCGTGGGCGGGAGGCCCGTGTTCTGGTAGCTGTTGTACGGCCCGGCCGTGCCACGGGCCTCCGCCGTGGTGCGCAGCGCCTGCAGGTCCAGCGGGTAGTTGACCGTGGAGTCCAGCTCGAGGCGCCGCTCCCCCGCCAGCCGGTTGACGATCGCGCGGGCCACCTTCGGCATGTCCGGCGTGATGCCCTCCTTCTCGGCCAGCGAGGAGAGCACCAGCAGCTGGTAGAGCTCAGGCCGTTGCGGTTCTCGTCCCCGCCCAGGCCGTTCGTCGCGAGCCGGGCGACCGACACCCCCAGCACGGACTTCCACACCTCCGCGGCCGGGGTGCCCGGCGCGACGTCGTAGAGCCCGGGGACGACGAGCCCCTCGAAGCGCCGGCCGGGCTCGGCGCGGGTCACGTCCTCGACGGCCCACGGCGGCACCCCGAGCGACGCCGGGTCCGCCGTCGCCATCGTGTTCCGCAGGTCGTCGACGCTCACGCAGGTGCGCGCCCCGTTGAGCTGCGCACAGGTGGCGGAGGAGATCAGGCTGAGCACGCCCGGCGTGACGGTGCCGTCCGGCGAGCGCGTGTCGTCGAGCTGGACGCCGCCGCGGACCTCCATGCGGCCGACGCGCGACGCGGGATCCAGGATCGCGCCGACGGCGTCCTCGCCGGACATCTTGAGCTTCACCTGGTAGTAGCCCGGCTGCACCGAGCGGATCGCGGCGTTCTCCGCGGCCGCCTCGGTGAAGGCCTCCGGGCTCGCGACGACGCCGCGGCGGGCCAGCATGGTCGCGATCTGCCGGGTGGAGTCCCCGTCGAGCACGCGGACGACGGCGTCGCCCTCGCCGGGGCCGTCGAAGTCGTCGGTGAAGAAGTACGAGCCGAGGAAGTAGGCGCCACCGCCGAACACCGCGCCCAGCAGGACCAGGATCGCCAGCAGGATGAACAGCCCCCGGCGGCGACGGCGGCGGGCCCGCTCGCGCAGCTCGGCCCGCCGGGCGGAGAGCTCCTCCCGCCGGGTGGTGTTCAGCCCGGTGCCGTCCGTCACCGGGGCGTCCACGGCCGGGGCGGCGGGGGCACGTCGCGACCGTTCACGGGCCCGAGCGTAACCAGCAGGTGTCCGGCGGGTGCCGAGGCCCCCGTACGGAACCCGCGGTTTCACCGGGCACGGGCCCCGTCGAGGTAGCCCTGCAGGATGCCGACGGCCGCCGCCTGGTCGATGACGGCCCGTTGCTTGCGCCCTTTCACCCCGCGCGCGCGGAGCTGCTGGGTGGCGACGACCGTGGTCAGCCGCTCGTCGTGCAGCACCACCGGCACCTCGACGACGCCCCGGATCGCCTCCGCGAACTCCAGCGCGAGCTGCGCCGCGGGCCCCTCGCGCCCGGCGAGGGTCCGCGGCAGCCCGACGACGACCTCGACGGCCTCGTGTTCCGCGACGAGCTCGGCCAGCGCCCGCAGGTCGGCCCCGCCCGCCACATCCCGGGCGAGGGTGACGAGCGGGGTGGCGATGAGCCCGTCCGGATCGCACAGCGCGACGCCGACCCGCACCGCCCCCACGTCGACGCCGAGCCGGCGCCCCCGGGTGAACGTCATCGCCGGCACTCGTGGCGCGAACGTGTCGCCACGGGGAACGGGAGCGCCATGAGTGCCGCCGCCTTCACGCCCGTACGGCCTCGCGGAGCGCCTGGATCGCCGCGGGAACCCCGGCCGGCTCCGTGCCGCCGCCCTGGGCGAGGTCCGGCTTGCCGCCGCCCCGCCCGCCGACGGCCTGCGCGAACGTCGGGATGAGCTTGCCCGCGGCGAGGCCCTTGTCCCGGGCCCCGGCGGTGGTGGCCACGACGAACGCGACCTTGCCCGCGTCGTCGGAGGAGAACAGCGCGACCACCCCGGGCTTGCTGCCCAGCCGGCCGCGGACGTCCGAGGCGAGCGAGCGCAGGTCGTTGCCGCCCAGCCCGGGCGGGGCCTCGACGGCGACGAGCGCGGTGCCGTCGAGGTCCTCGGCCCGGTCCGCGAGCGTCCCGGCCGAGGCCAGGACGGCGTCCGCCCGGTGCTTCTCGATCTCCCGCTCGGCGTCGCGCAGCTTCTCGACCAGCCCGTTCACCCGCTCCGGCAGCTCCTCCGGGCGGGCCTTGAGCTGCTCGGCGAGCTGGCTGACCAGCAGGTGCTCCTTGGACATGTGGTCGAAGGCGTCGAGGCCGACGAGGGCCTCGACACGGCGCACGCCCGAGCCGATCGAGCCCTCGGACAGCACCTTGACCAGGCCGAGCTCGCCCGTGCGGCCGACGTGCGTGCCGCCGCACAGTTCACGCGAGTAGTCGCCCATGTCCACGACGCGGACGCGGTCCCCGTACTTCTCGCCGAAGAGCATCATCGCGCCGCGCCGGCGGGCCTCGTCCATCGAGGTCTCGTAGGTCTCGATCTCGCGGTTCTGCTGCAAAACCGTGTTCACCTCGGACTCGATCTCCGCCAGCGCCGTGGGCGAGACCGCGCCGCCCGGCGAGGTGAAGTCGAACCGGAGCCGTCCGGGGGCGTTGAGCGACCCGGCCTGCGCGGCGGAGGTGCCGAGCGCCCCGCGGACCCCGGCGTGCACGAGGTGCGTGCCGGTGTGGGCGCGGGAGATCGCGGCGCGGCGCGCCACGTCGACCTCGGCCACGACGGACGAGTCGACGGTGGCGGTGCCGTTCGTGACGACCCCGCGGTGCACGCGCAGGCCCGCGACGGGTGACTGGACGTCGTCGACGCGCACGGTGAACGAGTCCGACCGCAGCTCACCGGTGTCCGCCTGCTGGCCACCGGCCTCGGCGTAGAACGGCGTGCGGTCCAGCACGACCTCCACGCTCGAGCCCTCGGCCGCGGCGGGGACGGGCTGCCCGTCCTTCATCAGTCCGACGATCGAGCCCTCGGTGGCGAGCTCGGTGTAGCCGAGGAAGCTCGTCGTGCCGTGGGTGTCCAGGACGGCCCGGTAGATCGACGCGTCGCCGTGGCCGACCTTGCGGGACGCGGCGTCGGCCTTGGCCCGGGTCCGCTGCTCCTGCATGAGCGCGGTGAACCGGTCCTGGTCGACCTCGAGGCCCTGCTCGGCGGCCATCTCCAGGGTCAGGTCGATCGGGAAGCCGTAGGTGTCGTGCAGCTGGAAGGCCCGGTCCCCGGGCAGGATCAGCGCACCGGAGGACTTCGTCTCGGCCACGGCCGTGTCGAAGATCCGCGAGCCGGCGGTGAGGGTGGAGAGGAACGCCTCCTCCTCGGCCTCGACGACGGCGGAGATCCGCTCGAACTCCGTCTGCAGCTCGGGGTAGGTCGGGGCCATCTCGTCCCGCACGACCTCGGCGAACGCGCGCAGCACAGGCTCGGTGACGCCGAGCAGGCGGGCCGAGCGGACGATGCGGCGCAGCAGCCGGCGCAGGACGTACCCGCGGCCCTCGTTCGACGGCGTCACGCCGTCGCCGATGATCATCACGCCGGAACGGGCGTGGTCCGCGATCACCCGGAAGCGGGTGTCGTCCTCCGGGTTCGCCCCGTACCTGCGGCCGGAGAAGGCCTCGGCGCGGGCGATGACCGGGCGGACCAGGTCCGTCTCGTAGACGTTCGCGACGCCCTGCAGCAGGTAGGCGACGCGCTCGACGCCCATACCGGTGTCGATGTTCTTGCTGGGCAGGGTGCCGACCGGCGGGTGGCCGAGCTTGGGGCTCAGCTCGCCGCGCTCGTCCTGCATGAAGACGAGGTTCCAGATCTCGAGGTAGCGGTCCTCGTCGACGACCGGGCCGCCGTCCTTGCCGTGCTCCGGCCCGCGGTCGTAGTAGATCTCCGAGCAGGGGCCACCGGGACCGGGCACGCCCATGTCCCAGTAGTTGTCCTTGCCGTCGCGGCGCTGGATGCGCTCGTCGGGCAGTCCGGCGATGCGCTTCCAGAGCGCGATCGCCTCGTCGTCGGTCTCGTAGACGGTGACCCAGATGCGGTCCGGGTCGAAGCCGAACCCGCCCGACGCCTGGTCCCCGGTGACGAGGTTCCAGGCGTGCTCGATCGCGCCGGCCTTGAAGTAGTCCCCGAAGGAGAAGTTGCCGGCCATCTGGAAGAACGTGTTGTGCCGGGTGGTACGGCCGACCTCGTCGATGTCGCCGGTGCGCACGCACTTCTGGATCGACGTGGCGCGCGGGTACGGCGCCGGGACGTCGCCCAGGAAGTACGGCTTGAACTGCACCATGCCGGCGTTGACGAACAGCAGGTTCGGGTCGTCGAGGATCAGCGACGCGCTGGGGACGCGGGTGTGGCCGGCCGCGACGAAGTGGTCGGTGAAGCGGCGGATGATCTCATGGGTCTGCACGGGAGTGATCTCTCCGGATCAGGAGGAGGAACGGACGCGACGAACGGCAGGAGCGCGGCGGAGACGCCGCTCAGGCCCCTGCCCGGCGCGCTCGCGCGCCGGGGTTCGCGGTCGGTCGGGCGCCACGCGGAGCGTCCTCGGACAAGGCGTCGGAGTACGTGGGCAGCACGGCGCCGGTCCGGCGCTCCACCAGGTCCGTCAGCTCCCGCTCGCGGGCCGACATCCCGGCGCGCACCTCGGCGCCGAAGGCCCCGAGGCCGGCACCGAGCTCACGCAGACCGTCCGCGAGGTCCGCACCGATGCCCTGCGGGGTGAGCCGCTGCTTGGTCTCGGTGACCCGGCGGGAGACGTAGACACCCGCGGCCGCACCGACGCCGAGCCAGAACAGGCGCTTCACTTCTTCCCCTTGAACTTGCCCTTGCGGCCACGCAGCGCGTGCGCGCCCGCATCCTTACCCGCCCTGCGTGCCTTGACCGCCTTGTTCAACCCGTAGGAGAACGCGGCGGCCCGCACCAGCGGACCTCCCAGGGTAGCCGTGAACAGCGACGTCAGGACGGACACGTTGCTGGTGACCTGGCGCGCGTTCGAGGTGATCCCGTCGACCCGCTCGAGCTGGGTGTTCACCGAGTTGAGGGTGGCGTGCGCGTCGGTGAGCAGCGGAGCGCTGCCCTCGTGGGCCTTGCGGATGGCCACGGTCGCCTCGTCGAGCGTGCGACCCAGCTTGAGCAGCGGGATCGCCAGCAGCACCACGAGCACGACGAAAGCCCCCGCGGCGATCAGCGCAGCGATCTGACCAGCCGACACAAAGCCCTCCCGCGATCATCAAGTGAGGTGATCGCCACCTCGCGTGGTGATCGCGGACAGGCTACTACCCTCGGCCGTCCCCGACCGAGGACGGGTCGCCCGCCTACCGGCCGTCCCGGTCCTCGTCGTCGGCCGGGGCGAGCCCGGACACGGCCACGCCCGTCTCGGCGACGAGCTGGCGGAGCCGGCCCAGCGCGCGGTGCTGGGTCACCCGGACCGCACCGGGCGTCGAGCCGACGGTTTTCGCCGTCTCCTCGGCGCTCAGCCCGACCGCGAGCCGCAGCACGAGGACCTCGCGCTGACGGTCGGTGAGGGTGTTCAGCAGGCCCCCGAGGCGGCGGTTGAGCTCGACCGCGAGGACCCGGTGCTCCGGGCCGTCGTGGCTGACTGCCATGTCCGGCACCTCCGCGACGGGCTCGGACCGGTTGCGCCCGATCGCCCGGAAGGCGTCGGTGACCTTGTGCGCCGCGATGCCGTAGACGAACGCGCGGAACGACAGGCCCTTCACCGCGTACGTCGGCAGCGCGTTGACGACGGCCAGGCAGACGTCCTGGGCGACGTCCTCGGCCGAGCCGATGACGGTCTCCTGACGGCCGAGCCGGCCACGGCAGTACCGCAGCACCAGTGGACGGATCTCGGTGAGCAGCTCGTCCCGGGCGCGCGTGTCGCCCGCGACGGCGGCCGCGACGAACTGCTCGAGGGCCGCGGGCTCCGGGAGCGAGCGCCCCGGTGTCTCCGGGACCTCCTCGAGCTCGACGGGAAGCTCGGTCTCCAGGGCGGGCACGATCGAGATCAGCCACTGCTCCGGTTGACCGGCGCGGTGGGCGAACTGCTCGGCTGCGGCGCTCATCGGCCGGATCCGGACATGAGCGTGCGAACAGAGGTGTACATCGACGGAGTTCCCCTCTCCCTGCACCGGGACCTACCGGGCCCCGATGCCGTGCGCGGACTCAGCTGCACGCCTCGATGTGCCCGTCGAGGAGTGCCGCTGCGGTGCGGTGCTCCGCCCGGTGTCGGAGGGCGTCCGAGCCGCACCCCTGCGGCCCTGCTGCCCCCGGCACCGGTCCCGACCGCCGCCGTGCCCTGCGGCGATCGGGAACCGTCGTTCGATATTCAAGTAGCGCGTCACCAGTGTGGGGTACCCGTCGAACTGGAGTCAAGTATGGTTGGGCGGAGAATCGGTGACTGTGAGTGCGATGCCCCCAGACGAGACAGCTCCCCCGGAGGAGCCGCGGGTCCGTGCGGCACGGACGAAACGTGAGCGCACGCGCCGCGCCCTGCTCGAATCCGCGGACGCCCTCTTCGGCACCCGCGGCTGGAACCAGACCCGCGTCGAGGACGTCGCCGCCGCCGCCGGGGTCAGCCCCGCGACGGCCTACAACCACTTCCCGACCAAGCACGCGCTCATCGGCACGGTGTACGCGCCGCTGATCCGGCCGCTCGCGCTGTCCGCCGAGCAGGACCGCCGGACGGGCCGACCGGTCGTCGACGCGTTGAGTGACCAGGTCAGAGCCCTGAGCCGGACCAGCGCCCGGCACCGGACGCTCACCGCGGCCCTGGGCCTGGCGATGCTGGACTACACCGCGCGCACCACCGCGCCGCCGGATCCGCAGGACCAGGGGGACCCGCGCAACCTCGCCCCGATGACGACCGCGATCGAGGGCCTGATCGAGGACGGACAGCGCTCCGGGGAGCTCCGCCCCTTCCCGCCCGCGGTCGAACTGAGCGGCATAGTGATCAACCTGCTACTGGTCCGCAGCCTCAACCGACCGGACGAGACGGCGGAGCAGACGGCCGAGATGTTGCTCACAGTGATGTTCGGTGCCGTCAAGCCCGAGTTGCTCGCCGGCCGAGGAGTCGACGGACGGCCGTTTTCCGGCGACGAGTGACTGTCGATCACCCAATTTTGACTACGCGCGGTCAGGTTCGCACGACGACCGGCTGCGCCATCGGGTGAGATCGTTCCCCCGACACGGGGCCTCCCGGCCCAGCGATCTTGCCCTGCGTGGTCCCCTGGCCGTAGTTCTTCGGGCATGTCACGACGCGCGGCGACCGCCGCGACCGCACTACTCGCAACATCGCTCCTCGGACTCCTCTCACCTGGTGTCGCCTCCGCCGCGACTCCCCCGCCGACCGCGACACCTCCGGCCGGGACCCCGCTCACCGAGGACGCCACCACCGCGTCCAGCGACACCGCCGTCCGCGCCGACGGTGCCCGCACCCTCACGCTCTACTCCGGCCCGGTCCGCATGCAGCGTCCGGCCGCGTCCGGCGGGGCCGAGTGGATGCCGATCGACCTGACGCTGCGCACGGATCCCGACGGTGTCGTCCGCCCCGTCGCGGGACCGCACGACCTCACGCTCACCCCCACCGGCCCGTCCGTGCGCTACGCCGGCGGCGGGTCCGCGGCCGTCGTCTGGCCCACCGCGCTGCCCGCTCCGCGCCTCGCCGCCAACCGCGCCGTCTACCCGCAGGTCGCGCCGGGCTGGAGCCTCGACGTCGAGGCGACGCGCGCCGGGTTCGTCGCGTCGATCCGGAAGGACGGCACGCCGACGGGTCCGGCGCCCGCGCTCGCCCTGCGCGGTGCCGCCGAGGCGGTCCCGGACCCGGCGCTCGACGGCCGCACCGGGATGACCGAGGCCGAGTCCGCCGTCAGCCGGGTGGTCGCCGCCGAGAAGCCGGCCGGGGCCGCGCCCGTTCCCTTCGACACGACCGTCCAGACGACCATCCGCAACACCGACACCTCCGGCGAGCCGGAGCTCCGGATCGGCAGCTACGACGGGGTCGCGGTCGCCCGCAGCTACCTCACCTGGGACGTCGCGCAGCTCGCCGGGAAGCCGATCGGCAGCGCGACGCTGGAGGTGTTCCAGGGCTGGTCCGCCTCGTGCAAGGCGCGGGCCTGGGAGGTCCGCTCGCTGAACCCGGGCGCCGGGCCGATCGGGCCGGCACTGCGCTGGGCGAACCAGCCCCCCGCCGACGTGGTGCGCGCCACCAGCACCGACACCCGGGGCAACAACGCCGCGTGCGCCCCCGGCTGGACCAGCGTGGACGTGACGCCCCTGGTGAAGGAGTGGGCCGCCGCCGGGACGACGGCCGGCACCGTGCAGCTCCGCGCGACCGACGAGAAGGACCCGCTCTCCTGGAAGCGCTTCGGCTCGGCCGAGAGCCCGAACGTCCCCCGCCTCACCGTCACGATGCCCTAGGACCGCAGGGCGTGGCGGAGGGCGGTCAGGGCGGTGTGCAGCTCCGGCTCGGTGATCACCAGCGGCGGGGAGAGGCGGACGGTGGGGCCGTGGGTGTCCTTCGCCAGGACACCGAGGGCGGCCAGCCGTTCGCAGACCTCGCGGCCCGTCCCCAGCTCCGGGTCGACGTCCACGCCGGCCCACAGGCCCACCCCGCGGACGGCCGTCGTCCCGTGCCCGAGCAGCTCCCGCAAACCCTCGTGCAGGACCTCGCCCATCGCGCGGGTGTGTTCGAGCAGGCTCCCCTCGGCCAGCAGCGCGACGACGGCCCGGCCGACCGCGCAGGCCAGCGGGTTCCCCCCGAACGTCGAACCGTGCTGGCCGGGTTTGAGCACGCCGAGCACGTCGGAGTCGGCCACCACGGCGGAGACCGGCACGATCCCGGCCCCGAGGGCCTTGCCGAGCAGGTAGACGTCCGCGTCGACGCCGGCCGCGCGCGTCGCCAGGACGTGCCCGGTCCGGCCCAGGCCGGCCTGCACCTCGTCGGACACGTAGAGCACGTTCGACGCGGTGCAGATCTCCCGGACCGCGGCCAGGTACCCGGGCGGCGGGACGATCACACCCGCCTCGCCCTGGACCGGCTCGAGCAGCACCGCCACCGTCTCGGGCGTGATCGCGGCCCGGAGCGCGGCCGCGTCGCCGTACGGCACGACGTCGAAGCCCGGGGTGAACGGGCCGAACCCGCCGCGCGCCTCGGGATCGGTGGAGAACGAGACCACGCTGATCGTGCGGCCGTGGAACGCCTCCGCCGCGACGACGATCCGCGCCCGGTCCGCCGGCACGCCCTTGACGTCGTAGCCCCACTTGCGGGCCACCTTCAGCCCGCTCTCGACGGCCTCCGCTCCGGTGTTCATCGGCAGCACCCGCTCCTTGCCCAGCAGCGCGGCGAGCTCCGTGCAGAACGGGCCGAGCTGGTCGTTGCCGAAGGCGCGGCTGGTCAGGGTCACGCGGTCCAGCTGGCGGTGCGCGGCGGCGGTCAGCACCGGATGGCGGTGGCCGAAGTTCAGCGCCGAGTACCCGGCGAGGAAGTCCAGGTAGCGGCGCCCCTCGACGTCGGTGACCCAGACCCCCTGCCCGTCGGCGATCACCACCGGGAGCGGGTGGTAGTTGTGCGCGGAGTGCTCGGCCATCAGCCGCTCGTGGACGGCGGTGGGACTGTCGTGGAGCAGCGTCATGCCCGTACCTCCAGCGTGCAGCACTTCGGTCCGCCACCGCCCTTGAGCAGCTCGGAAAGGTCGACGCCGACGGGGGTGAAGCCCCGATCGGCGTACTCCGCGGCCAGCCCGGCCGCCGCCGACGGGAGGACGACGTGCCGCCCGTCGCTCACCGCGTTCAGCCCCAGCACCGCCGCGTCCTCGGCGCTCGCGATCACCGCGGCCGGATAGCGCCCGGCCAGCACGCCCCGGGACCGCGGCGCGAACGCCTCCGGCAGGTAGGCGATCTCCGTGTCCGACAGGACCGTCACCGCCGTGTCCAGGTGGTAGTACCGCGGATCGACGGCTCGAGCCCGAGCACCGGCCGGCGCAGCACGCGCGCGGCCTCGACGTGCGCCCGCGGGTCCGTGCGGAACCCGCTCCCGGCCAGGACGACCTCGCCCGCGACGAGCAGGTCCCCCTCCCCCTCGTTGACGAAGGTGGGTTCGGCGAACCTGGTCAGCCCGGCGGCAGCGAGGGCGAGGCGGTAGGCGGCGGCCTCGGGCACCCGCTCGGCGTACCTGAACATCGCGCCGTAGACGATCCCGCCGGCGACGGTGGCGCCGTTGGCCGCGTAGACCATGTCCGGCAGCCCGGGCACGGGCTCGACGACGGTCACCTCGTGGCCCAGCTCGACGTAGGTCCGGCGCAGCGAGTCCCACTGGGTGAACGCGAGATCGAGGTCGACGGCGGCCCCGGGGGTCATCCACGGGTTGATCGCGTACTCGACGGCGAAGTGGGTCGGCGGGCACATCACGTAGTGCCGGCGCGTGGGGTTCCTCGGGACGGTCTCGGACGGGCGGGAAAGGACGCTGGTCACGGGCACTCCCTGCGGAAGGCGGACGGTCACGCCATCGGGACCCCTGTCCCCCGTCAGCGTAGATAGGGCTCGGCAGCGCGGACAATCACGATCCGTTGCCGGATCACGCTCGATCGTTGCGCAGATGCCCGGTTCGGCGCCCGAACGTTGTGCGCCCCCTCAGGACACCCCGGGGGTCCGCCTGATCAACGGGGAGAGCACCAGCACGGACTTGGTCCGCTCCACGAACGGCTCCGCGCCGATCTGCTCCAGCACCCGCTCGAAGTGCCGCATGTCCGACGCCAGGATCCGCACCAGCGCGTCCGCCTCGCCCGAGACCGTGCTCGCGTCGACCACCTCGGGCAGCCCGGACACCGCCGCCTTGATCGCGGCGGGGGGCGTGCTCGGCCGGCAGTACAGCTCGACGTACCCCTCCACGCTCCAGCCCAGCGCGCCCGGATCGAGCCGCACGCTGAACCGCGTGATCACGCCGTCGGAGCGCAGCCGGTCCACGCGGCGCTTCACCGCGGACGCGGAGAGCCCCACCTCCGCGCCCAGCTCCGCATAGCTGCGACGCCCGTCGTCGACGAGCAACGTGACGATCCGCTCGTCGGTCCGATCCAGCCGCATCGGCACATCTTCCGCCACGATGTGCGCCATGAACCCAGGTGGCCCGTTCGGGGTGTACTCCGAGGTCGGCACGTTGCGCCAGGTCCTGCTGCACCGGCCGGGGCTGGAGCTCAAGCGGCTCACCCCCGGCAACAAGGACCGCCTCCTGTTCGACGACGTGCTGTGGGTCCAGCGCGCCCAGGCGGAGCACGACCGCTTCGCCGAGGTGCTGCGCGAGCGCGGCGTGACCGTGCACCTCTTCGCGGACCTGCTGCGCGCCACCCTCGAGCTCCCCGAGGCGCACGCCTACGCGCTCGACCGGATCTTCGACGACCGGATCTACGGCCCGCTGGCCGTCGACGCCCTGCGGAACTGCTTCGACGCGATGGACCCCGACACCCTGACCGAGCACATGATCGGGGGGATCACCAAGCGCGAGGTGCTGGAGCGCATCGAGGAGCCGCGCTCGATCGCCTTCCACGTCCTGGACCTGGACGACTTCGTGCTCGAGCCGCTGCCCAACCACCTCTACACCCGGGACCCGAGCGCCTGGATCCACGGCGGCGTCGCGATCAACAGCATGCGGAAGAAGGCGCGCATGCGCGAGACCGTGCACTACGAGGCGATCTACCGCTGGCATCCGCTGTTCGCCGGGGGCGGGTTCGAGGTCTGGTCCGCCGGGTCGGTGAACGGGCCCGCGACCGTCGAGGGCGGGGACCTGCTCGTCCTCGGCGGGGGCGCCGTGCTCGTCGGGATGAGCGAGCGGACGACCCCGCAGGGCGTCGAGCGGCTGGCGCAGTCGCTGTTCGCGGGCGGTCAGGTGCAGAAGATCGTGGCGCTGAAGCTGCCCGAGACCCGGGCGCTCATGCACCTGGACACCGTGATGACGATGGCGGACCCCGAGACGTTCGTGAAGTACGCGGGGCTCGGGATGCTGCCGTCGTACACGGTCACGCCGGGGGACTCCGAGAAGGAGATGGCGATGATCGACCACGCGCCCGAGGAGATGCACACGGCCATCGCCTCGGCGCTGGGCCTGGACTCGATCCGCGTGCTCACCGCCGAGCAGGACGTGCACGCCGCCGAACGCGAGCAGTGGGACGACGGGTGCAACGTGCTCGCCGTCGAGCCGGGCGTCGTGGTGACCTACGAGCGCAACGTCACCACCAACGCCTTTCTGCGGCGCAACGGGATCGAGGTCGTGGAGGTGCCCGGCGGCGAGCTCGGCCGGGGCCGGGGCGGGCCGCGCTGCATGAGCTGCCCCGTCGAGCGGGACGGGGCGTAGCCGCACCGGGCGTCACGATCGCCCGGGGTTGCCACACGTTCGGGCGTATCCCGGACCGTGACCGGGGCCGGAGCGGGAGCGGCTCGTTGGCCCCGGTGTGCCGACCCTCGCCGTCCGTACCCGTCTCGTGACCGCGGCGGCCGCGCTCGCCGCCCTGTCCGGTGTCCTCCTCGTGGGACCCGCGTCCGCCGCCCCGGCCCCGTCGGGCCCGGCGCCGTTGAGCGAGGCCGCCGCGGTCGATCTCCTTCCGGTGGCCGCCGCGGCCGCCGGATCCGCGCTGGCCGGTGAGTGGTTCGACCCGGCCACCTCGCGGCTGATGATCGGCACCTGGGACCCCGCGACCGTCGACGCGATCGGCGCCCTCGGCGCGACCCCCGTGCTCCGCACCGGGCCGCGGCTGGATCCCGCGGCGCTGCAGCGGACGCTCGACGAGCGCGCCGCAACGGGCGGGCTGCCGCCGGAGGTCGCGGACTACGGCGTGGACGAGGCCACCCAGCACCTGGACGTCGCCCTGGCCGGCCCGCGCACCCCCGCCGTCGACGCGCTGCTGGCCGGGATCGACCCCGCCGCGCTGCAGGTCCGCACCGGTGCCGGCGGACCGGCCCACCACGCGGACATGTCCGGTGGCGACACGATCAAGAGCGGCTACGAGAAGTGCACGCTCGGCTTCAACGCCCGCGCTGGGCGTCAGGACTGGATCCTCACCGCCGGGCACTGCACGCGCGGCAACCCGGACTGGCAGTCCGAGGACGGCGTGCCCATCGGCTCGGGTGCGAAGAGCGCGTCCGCGGACCTCGACGCCGGCGCGGTCCCGGTGACGGACCCGAGCTGGACCCCGCAGCCGGCGGTCGGCGCGACGACCGTGCACGGGAGCCGCGAGGCGCCGGTCGGCTCGACGGTGTGCCTGACCGGCGCCACGAGCGGGCGGGTCTGCGGCCAGATCACCGGCCGCAACCGCAGCGTCAACTTCGACGGCCAGATGCAGAACGGGATGGGCGTGGCCTCGCTCTGCTCGCGCGAGGGCGACTCGGGCGGCCCGTACATCACCCCGGCCGGCCAGGCGCAGGGCATCCACAGCGGCGGCGGCGACGACGGGGGTTGCGCCAGCTACTTCACCCCGGTCGGCCCCGCGCTGCGCGCCTTCGGCCTGACTCTCGAGACGGCCTGACCCCCCGACCCCACCCCGCCCGACCCGTCGCCACCCGGGCGGAGACCTGGTAGACCGTCTCTCCGTGACATCGATCGAGCTGCACCGGCGCGCGCTGGACCGGGCCACCGAGGTCGTCACGGCGGTCCGCGAAGAGGATCTCGCCCGGCCCACGCCCTGCGCCGGCTGGGACCTCGAAGCCCTCCTCGCGCACATGACCGGGCAGAACGTCGGGTTCGCCACCGCGGTGATCGACGCCGAGCCGGGCCTCGTGGACTTCGCCCCGCTCCCGCACGGCGGCTGGCCGGCCTCCGCGGAGGCGCTGACCGCGGCCCTCGCCGCGGCCCCGGAGGACCGGGCGGTGCTCCTGGCCGAGATCCACCCGAACCGCCGTTTCCCGCTCCGCGCCGTCGTCGGGATGCACCTGCTGGACACCGTCGTGCACACCTGGGATGTCACCACGGCGCTCGGCGACGGCGAGCGCCCGGACGACGAGCTGGTGGCCGCCGTGCTCGAGCAGGCCCGGCTCGTGCCCGCGGGACCCGCCCGGACCGCCCCGGGTGCCGCCTTCGCGCCGGCGCTCCCGGCCGCCGACCTCGACCCGTGGGCCGAGGCGCTAGCTCTTCTCGGCCGGCTGGCCTGAGCCGCGGACCGCGCGGCGGAGCTTGGGCAGCCGTTCGGACAGCACCCGTTCCGCGCCGTGGTTCGTCGGCACGTAGTAGTCCTTCCCGACCAGCTCGTCCGGCGGGTACTGCTGGGCGAGCACCCCGTCCGGCACGCTGTGCGGGTACCGGTAGCCGACGGCGTTGCCGAGCTTCTGCGCGCCCGCGTAGTGCCCGTCCCGCAGGTGCGGCGGCACCGCGCCGACCGCGCCCGCCTTCACGTCCGCCATCGCCGCGTCGATCCCGGCGATCACGGCGTTGGACTTGGGGGCGGTCGCGAGGTGCACGGTGGCCTGAGCCAGCGCGAGCCGCGCCTCCGGCATGCCGACGAGCTGCACGACCTGCGCGGCCGCCGTCGCCGCCTGCAGCGCCGTGGGGTCCGCCAGCCCGATGTCCTCGCTCGCGTGCACCATCAGCCGACGCGCGATGAACCGCGCGTCCTCCCCCGCCACGATCATCCGGGCCAGGTAGTGCAGCGCGGCGTCCGGATCCGAGCCGCGGATGGACTTGATGAACGCGCTGATCACGTCGTAGTGCTGGTCCCCCGCCCGGTCGTAGCGCACGGCGACCTCGGTGACGGCCCGCTCCACGGCGGCGAGGTCGATGATTCCGCTGCCGTCGGCCTGGACACCGTCCGCCGCGGCCTCCAGGGCGGTGAGGGCGCGCCGGGCGTCCCCGGCCGAGAGGCGGACCAGGGCGGCCTCGCCGTCGTCGGCGAGGGTGACGGCGTCGTTCAGGCCGCGCTCGTCGGAGACGGCCCGGGCGAGCAGTGCCCGGAGCTCGTCCTCCTCCAGGGACTGGAGCTGCAGGACGAGCGAGCGGGACAGCAGCGGCGAGACCACGGAGAACGACGGGTTCTCGGTGGTGGCGGCGACGAGCAGGACGAGCCGGTCCTCGACGGCGCCGAGCAGCGCATCCTGCTGGGTCTTGGAGAAGCGGTGCACCTCGTCGATGAACAGGACGGTGCGCTGCCCGCTGCGGTCCAGCCGCCGTCGCGCGTCCTCGATCACCGCGCGCAGCTCCTTCACCCCGGCCGACAGCGCCGAGAGCGCGACGAAGTGCCTGGTGCCGTCCCCGGCCCGGGCCATGAGCCGGGCGAGTGTGGTCTTGCCGGTGCCGGGCGGGCCGTAGAGCAGCACGGACGCCGGCGCACCGCCCTCGAGGAGGCGGCGCAGCGGGGCACCGGGCTTGAGCAGGTGGCGCTGGCCGACGACCTCCTCCAGTGTCCGCGGCCGCATCCGGACCGCGAGCGGCGCGCCGGCGTTCGACGAGACCGAGCCCGCCTCCGGCTCGGAGGCGGGCTCGTCGTCCAGCTCGAACAGTCCGTCGGTGCTCATCGCCTCCAGCGTGCCATCCGGCACCGACGATTCCCTGACGGGATCAGCTCGACGGGATCAGCGCTGCAGCTCGTCGGCCAGCACCGGGGTCGTCACGCTCGGGTTCTCGTGGTGGCGCAGCTCCGCGTACGTCACGACCGCGACCCCGACCGACGCCAGCGTGACCGGCAGCGTCAGCAGGCTCGACAGCAGCGAGTAGGCGAAGCCGTTCGGGTCCAGGAACAGGCCGAGGACGGCGCCCACGATGCCCGTGTAGATGGCCGCGGCGATGACGAAGGTGATCAGCCGGCCGAAGGTGGGCCAGAACCTCCGGTTGACGAGCTCGAACGCCCGCCCGATCCCGGCCTTCTCGAACATGATCACGCCGGTGAGCGCGCCACCGAAGACCACGAGGAGGTAGATGCCCGGCAACACCAGCAGGATGAAGCCGATGACCACCATGATCCCGGCGAGGATGCCCCAGCCGAGCAGCGGCAGCGCCCGGCCGGCGGCGAACGAGAGCGCCTCGCCCGGGGACGTCGGCCGGTCCGTCGCCTCCCGCACCGCCACGAACACCGACGCGCCCTGGGCGAGCAGCGAGACTGCGATGACGACGAGGGTCGTGACCGCGGTCACGAAGAGGATCAGCCCGACGTTCGAGCCGTTCCCGGCCAGCAGGTCGACCAGCGCGGCGACGATCAGGCCCGGCACCACCGTGGCGACCTGGATGATCAGCAGCGACTGCCAGCTACGCGCGAGCACGCCGATGACCTTGGACCACCAGTCGCCGAAGGACGCCGGGACGAGGGGGTCGTCGACGACCGGCGCGGCTCCGTAGCCGCCGGGCTGCGGGTAGCCGCCGGGCTGGCCGTAGCCGGGCTGGCCGTAGCCGGACTGGCCGTAGCCGGGCTGGCCGTAGGCCTGCGGGTAGGCGCCCGGTTGCTGGCCGTAGCCCTCGGGGTAGCCGCCCTGCTGCGCGTAACCGCCCTGCTGCGCGTAACCGCCCTGCTGGCCGTACCCGCCCTGGTCCGGGTAGCCACCCTGCTGCGGATAGCCGCCCTGCTGCGGGTAGGCGCCCTGCTCGCCGTAGCCACCCTGCTGCGGATAGCCACCCTGCTCGCCGTAGCCACCCTGCTGCGGATAGCCACCCTGCTGCGGGTAGCCGCCCTCCTGGCCGTACCCGCCCTGCTGGGGATAGCCCTGCTGGGCATAGCCCTGCTGCGGGTGATCCTGCCCGGGCCGGCCGTACTGGCCGCCCTCGGGAGCCTGGCCGCCCGGGGGCACCTGGCCGCCCTGGTCCGGCTGGCCCTGCGCGGGCCGCGCACCCTCGTCGGATCCCTGGCGCTGGCCGTCCTCATCGGGCGGCGGGTAGCTCGACATGAGGTCAAACCGTAGGGGTCGAGGCAGCGTCGATACAGGCGATCGGTACTCTCGTGACCGGTTCGAAACCTGAAGAAGTTCCACCATCCGGGAAACCGATACCGCTTCGTGGGAAACAGGGCCATCCTCGACGGACAGCCCCACCCGGGCCGTGCCGCCCACCCCGCCGCGACCGATCCACGCGCGGGGCGACCGCCGGGGACCGTGCCCGACGGCCCACCTCCCGCAGCCTTCCGAAGTGGATCTCCCCGTGCCCACCACCGACGTCCCCGTCCCGTCGTCCCGCCGCCTCCGCACCGTCCGCGGCTCCGCCATCCGGGACCTGCTCACCCTCACCGCCCGCGACGACGTCCTGTCCCTGGCCGGCGGCCTGCCCGCCGCCGACCTGCTGCCCCGCGAGCGCATCGCGGTCGCCGCGGACCGGGCCCTGTCCTCCCCCGCATCCGTGCAGTACGGCGAGACGGCGGGCCTCGCCCGGCTCCGCGACGTCGTCGCCGCCCACGAGGCCGCGCGCCTCGAACGCCCGGTCGCGCCCTCGGACGTGGTGGTGACCAGCGGGTCGCAGCAGGCCCTCGACCTGCTGGCCCGCGCAGTGCTCGACCCCGGGGACCCGGTCGTCGTCGAGGATCCGTGTTACGTGGGCGCGCTGCAGGTGTTCCAGGCCGCCGGGGCGGACGTCCGGCCGGTCCCGCTCGACACCGACGGGCTGCGCGTCGACGTCCTGGCCGAGCGCCTCGCCGGCGGGTTCCGGCCGCGGCTGGTCCACACCGTCAGCAGCTTCCACAACCCACGCGGGGTGACGCTGTCCCAGGACCGGCGCCACGAGCTCGCCGCGCTGGCGGACCGGTACGGCTTCCTGGTCGTCGAGGACGACCCGTACGGCCTCCTGTCCTTCGCCGACGCCGCACCGCGCCCGCTGGCGGCCCACGGCGACCGCGTCGTCCGGCTCGGCAGCGCGTCGAAGGTCGTGGCGCCGGCGCTGCGGGTCGGCTGGCTCGTCGGGCCGCCCACCCTGACCGCGGGCGTCGAGCTGCTCAAGCAGAGCACCGACCTGTGCGGCTCGGCGCTCACCCAGACCATCGCCGCCGAGCTCCTGGCGGACGACGCGTGGTTCGCCGGCCACCTGCGCACCGTCCGGACCGCCAACCGGGGCCGCGCCGCCGCGCTGACCGGCGCCGTCGACGAGGTGTTCGGGGACCGGGTCGTGCGCTCCACGCCCACCGGCGGGATGTTCTGCTGGCTGGACTTCACCGACGGCACGGACACCACCGCGCTGCTGCCCCGGGCTCTGGAGCACGGCGTCGGTTTCGTGCCCGGCAGCGCCTTCGCGGTCGGCGCGGACCAGGCCCACGGGGCCCGCTGCTGCTTCGCCTCCTACCCCGAGCCGCTCCTCGTCGAGGCGGTGCGCCGGCTGGGCGAGGCCTCCCGACCGGCGCGTGAGCAGGGGAAGTAGGGTCGGACACCGTGCGCGAGATCCTGGAACTGCTCGAACGCGACTCGACCCTGAGCCACGACACCATCGCGACGATGACGGGCCTTCCGGTCGAGGAGGTGACGGCGCAGATCCGGGCCTGGGAGGCCGCCGGCGTGATCCGCCGGTACAAGGCGGTCGTGAACTGGGACGCCGTCGAGGGCGCGGACGCCGGTGAGGTCATGGCGTTCATCGACGTCGCGGTGCTCCCGGCGCGCGGCGTCGGTTTCGACGACGTCGCGCAGCGGATCTCCCGCTTCGACGAGGTGCGCAGCGTCTACCTGGTCTCCGGCGGCCACGATCTGCGCTGCACCGTGGTCGGCTCGAACATCCGCGCGGTCAGCGACTTCGTGAGCCGCAAGCTCTCCACGATCGACCGGGTGCAGGCCACCGCGACCCACTTCGTCCTCGCCACGCACAAGCAGGACGGGGACAACTTCGCCGAGCCGGAGCCGGACCACCGGCTCCCGGTCACCCCCTGAAGTCCCGGTCACCCCGAGCGCGAGGCGAGGACAGCCCGTGAAGCCGCTGAACGACGTGATCGCCGCCTGCCCGCCGTCGGGCATCCGGCGGTTCTTCGACATCGCCGCCGAGATGGACGACGTCATCTCCCTCGGCGTCGGCGAGCCGGACTTCGTCACGCCCTGGCGCATCCGCGAGGCCGGGATCTACGCCCTCGAGCACGGCTACACCACCTACACGTCGAACGCGGGGCTCCCGGAGCTGCGGAAGCTGATCTGCGCCGAGCTCGCCACCCGCTACGACGCCGACTACGCGTGGGACAGCGAGTGCCTGATCACCACGGGCGTCTCCGAGGGCCTGGACCTGGCGCTGCGGGTGCTGCTCAACCCCGGTGACGAGGTCATCGTCCCGGAGCCCTGCTACGTCGCGTACGAGCCGTGCGTCGCGTTCGGCGGGGGCGTCCCGGTCCGGGTGGCGACGCGCGCCGAGGACGGCTTCGCGATCGACGCGGCGGCCGTCGAGGCGGCGATCACCCCGCGCACCAAGGCGATCCTGATCGGCTCGCCCGCCAACCCCACGGGCGCGGTCCAGCCCGTGGCGGCGCTGCAGGCGCTCGTCCGGCTGGCCGAGAAGCACGACCTCTACCTGATCTCGGACGAGATCTACGACCGGCTGACCTACGACGGCGTGCACACCTGCCTCGGGGCCGTCCCGGGCGCGCGGGAGCGGACGGTGGTGCTCGGCGGGTTCTCCAAGGCCCAGGCGATGACGGGCTGGCGCGTCGGCTGGATCTGCGCGCCCGCCCCGGTTGCGGAGCTGTGCGTGCGGGTGCACCAGTACACGATGCTGTGCGCACCGCACGTCTCGCAGATCGCCGCGGTCGAGGCGCTCAGCGCCGCCGACGGCGACGTCCAGGAGATGGTCGCGGACTACGACCGGCGTCGCCGGGTGTTCGTGAAGGGCCTGCGGGAGATCGGCCTGGACTGCCCGGAGCCGGGTGGCGCCTTCTACGCGTTCCCGTCCATCCGCGGGTCAGGGCTGGATTCGGAGACGTTCGCCGAGCGCCTCCTCAAGGCCGAGAGCGTCGCCGTGGTGCCCGGGAACGTGTTCGGGCCGTCCGGCGAGGGGCACATCCGCTGCTCGTACGCGACGGCGCTGCCGCAGCTGGAGGAGGCGCTGGTGCGGATCGACCGGTTCCTCCACTCGCTCTGACGAGACCACACACACTTCTCCCGAACGCAACACGGAGGAGTCGTCCGTTCACAGTTCGGCAACGCGGGCATGTCACTCTTCATCGGCATGGACATCGCGAAACCCGCGCACTGCCCGTCATGTGCCCGCCCCCGGACCGCCGCCGACGCGCGCGGACTGGAGTGGAGCAGCCACCACGGCCCGGACGGCACGGTCAGCTGGCTGTGCGGCCCCTGCACCCGGGACACCCTGGTCGAGATCGAGACCGGTGAGGTGGCGGCCCCCGCCTCGTACCCCGTCAGCGCTTAGTACGCGGGCCCTCGCGGGCGGGCCCGAAGCGCCGCGCATCCCGGTGAGCAGCCCCTGCACGATCACCGGGCCCAGGTCACGCCCGCGGCGGGCCAGCCACGGGGTCCCCCGCACGAGCAGCCAGGCCGCCCGGTCGAACGCGCTCACCGCCCGGCCGCCCGCGCACCGGGTGCCGACCGGGAACGGGACACCGAACCCGGCCTCGGCGAGCAGCGCCGCCACCCCGCCGGCGAGCAGCCGGTGCCCGAGTTCGGACGGGTGCAGCCGGTCGATGCTCCACGCGTCCCGCTCGTAGCCGCCGGGGAGCGCGTGCGCGTCGAGGACCTGGACATCATCGAGCCCGGCGACCGCGCGGTCGATCGCCGCGTTGAGCGCCTCGATCCGGAGGCGCAGCGCCCGCCGGAGCAGACCGGGCAGCGGGAACACCCGCGTGTGGTCGTGGAACCGCAGGACGACGACGTGCGCCCCCACGGCCCGCAACGTGCGCACCGTCGCCGCGCAGTCCCGGCCGACGTCCACGGCGTCGAAGTCCGAGCGGAGGGTGTCGTTCATCCCCGCGCACAGCACCGCGACGTCCGGTGCGCAGCGGGCGGTGGAGTCGAGCTGGTCGCGGCGGACGTCGGCCATCCGGGCGCCGGTGCGGGCGGTGGTGACGAGCGTGACGTCCCCGGGCCCGCCGAGGGCGTCCCGCAGGAGGACGGCGAACCCGCGCCAGCGGCCGTCGGGCAGGGGGTCGCCGAGCCCGGCGGCCGTGGAGTCGCCGAGCACCGCGAGGGTGCGGACGGGCGAGGGGTGGGAGGGACGGACGGGGACGGTGAGCGTCTCGGTCACGCCCGCAGGATCTCCCGGCGAGACCGCCCGCCGGGTGTGCGCAGAGTGACGGCGCGTGGACCGGCTGTGGAACGTTGCGGCTCAGCCGGCGGCGCGGAAGGCCGGGTACAGCGGCAGGTCGGGCGGGGTGTCGGTGAATCGCGCGGCGAGCGCGGTGAGGATCGCCTCGGCGAGCTTCGCCGTGCCGGGGCGGCCCGCGGTGTCCGCCTGCTCGCCGACGCGCCGCCAGTAGCCCCCCAGCACCGAGCTGATCCGCGGGGACCGGCTCGGGTCGGGCCCGGCGAGGGTGTCCTTCTCCCGGATGCGGGGCAGCAGCCCCCAGGTGCACAGCCAGACCCAGAGCAGCTGGGCGTCCCGTAGCCGCTCGTCGAGCAGCTCCGGGTCGTCCAGGTCCGGCCAGACGGCGGCGACCTCGTTCCGCCAGGCCTCGAGCATCGCCTCGGACATCCCGGGCGGCAGCGCGAAGCTGGACTCACAGCCCGGGAACGGGACGCGGAAGTACGCGGCATCCAGCGCGACGTCCCGGAAGCAGCCCCACTCGAAGTCCACGAACCGCACGCCGCGGCTGGTGACGAGGTTGTTGTCCGGGCAGGTTTCCGACGGGCTGAACGCCCGGTAGCGCGTCCCCCGAGCAGCCGGGTGGTCTCGTGCACCTCGTGCTCGGCCGCGAGCGGCGTGTCGACGCCGAGGACCTCCTTCAGCAGCCCCGGCAGGCCCGTGAAGGCCTCGGCCGCCTGGTCGGTGATCGGGTCCCGGCGGGTCCGCTCACCCTGTCGGCGCAGGAGCGCCTCGAAGTCCCCCTCCCGCCCCGCCGTGGCCGCCTGCATCCGGCCGACGGCCCGGGCCCAGCTCAGCAGGCACCGTTGCGCGGTCGCGGCGTCGGGGGAGAACAGCTTGTCCGCCAGCGTGGAGCTGCGGCCCAGATCCTCCAGGACCAGCAGCCGCGCCGCCGGGTCGTGCGCGATGATCACCGGGCTCGGCCGCGCGTCGGCGGGCAGCGCGGTGAACAGCTGGCAGCTGGCGACCTCGTAGTGGAACGGGTCCGGCAGGTCCGCCGCCGGCTCGCCGAGGTAGTGCTTCACGACGAGAGTGCGCGGCAGCGAGAACGGGTTGCGGGCGACCCGGGCCCGCGCGACGACCGACCGCTCACTGCCGCCGAGGTCCTCCGGGTCCGCGAGGACGACGGTGGCCCCGGCGCGCCTCGTCAGGAGACGCTCCGCAGCAGCCAGCGCGGCGAGCACCGGCCTGGGGAAATCAGCCAGGTCACCAGACATCGCAGGGAACCTTACCCGGAGGAGAGCGGTCGGCCACGCCCCCATCGCGGGCGGACCCGCCGCGCGAGCAGCAGACCGAGCGCGGCCGCGACCACGATCCCCACCAGGTTGACCACCAGCTGCACCGCCGAGGAGCCGGCCTCGGCCCAGCGGCCCTCCACCGCGGCGACCGATGCGAAGGCCGCCGCGGGGACCGTCGTCACCGAGATGAAGACGCCGACGAGCGACGCGGACTTCGCGGAGGTGAGGGCCAGCATCCCGGCCAGGCCGGCCAGCAGCGCGACGATCAGCGAGAACGGCCCGACCTGGTAGATGAACTCGACCTGGTCGAGCTGGTCCAGCGCGCCGGCGGCCAGCAGCCCCACGGCGTCGAACGCCAGCGTGGCGAGGGCGGTGACGGTCATGGCGAGCACGAAGCCGACGCCGAGCGCGAGCGCACCCCGCCGCACGAGGTCCCCGCGCCGCAGCACGAGACCGACCGCGATCGCGGCGAGCGGGCCGAACTCCGGGCCGAGCACCATCGCCCCGACGACCGTCACGGGCGAGTCCGTGATCGCCCCGACCGCCGCGAGCAGGCAGGCGATGGTGAGGAACGCCTGGAAGCTGACGGACAGCCGTGACTCCTCGCCGGTCCGGCTGATCAGCTCGTCCCAGACGACGGCGTCCGTACCCTCGCCGGGCGCGGCCTCCTCGGCCTCGTCCGCCGCGTCGGACAGGACCGTGTCCAGCGCCTCGAGCGTGATCCCGCCGGAGTGGTCCAGCCCGAGCCCGGTGAGCCGGGCCAGCAGGTCGTCCACGCACTCCCGGGCCACATCGGCCTGGACCAGGTCTCCCTCGGGGCGTACGGCGGCACCGCGCAGCACCGTCAGGTGGGCCACTCCCCGCTCGGCCTCGAGCAGCGCGACGAGGTCGTCCGTCGTGGCAGGCGGGGAGATCACCCGCAGATGCAGCACGACGCCGTACCCGGGGCCCGTCGGCGGTGGGTCAGGCGCCGCCGCCCTCGGTGTCCGCCTTCGCGGCCGCGGTAGCCGGGTCCGTCCCGGCGGGCGCTGCGGGAAGCCTCGGCGGGACCCAGTCCACGCCCGCCTCCTTGCGCTGCTCCGGCGTGATCGGCGCGGGCGCGCCGGTCAGCGGGTCGTATCCGCCGCCGGTCTTCGGGAAGGCGATGACCTCGCGGATCGAGTCCACACCCGCGAGCAGCGCGGTGATCCGGTCCCAGCCGAAGGCGATGCCGCCGTGCGGGGGCGGGCCGTAGGCGAAGGCGTCGAGGAGGAAGCCGAACTTCTCCTGCGCCTCCTCCTCGCTCAGACCCATGATCTCGAAGACGCGCTTCTGCACGTCCGCGCGGTGGATACGGATCGACCCGCCGCCGATCTCGTTGCCGTTGCAGACGATGTCGTAGGCGTAGGCCAGGGCGTTGCCGGGGTCCGACTCGAACTTGTCGATCCAGTCCGGGGTCGGCGAGGTGAACGCGTGGTGCAGCGCCGTCCACTTGCCGTGCCCGACGGCCACGTCGTCCGTCTCGTCCGCGGACTCGAACAGCGGGAAGTCGACGACCCAGACGAAGGACCAGGCGTTCTCGTCGATGGCGCCGATCCGGCGGGCGATCTCCTGGCGGGCGGCGCCGAGCAGCGTCCGGGCCTCGTTCGGCCGGCCGGCCGCGAAGAAGATGGCGTCGCCCGGCTTCGCGCCGACGGCCGCGGGCAGCCCCGCCCGCTCGGACTCGGACAGGTTCTTGGTGACCGGGCCCTTCTCGGAGACGGTCCCGTCGGCGTCCACCAGCACGTACGCGAGCCCGCGGGCGCCGCGCTGCTTGGCCCACTCCTGCCACGCGTCGAGCTGCTTGCGGGGCTGGCTCGCCCCGCCCGGCATGACGACGGCGCCGACGTACGGGTTCTGGAACACCCGGAAGGCGGTGCCGGAGAAGTAGGACGTCGGCTCGGGTGAGCTCGATGTCGTAGCGCAGGTCCGGCTTGTCCGAGCCGTAGCGGTCCATCGCCTCGGCGTAGCTGATGCGCCGGATGGGACGGGGGATCTCGTGGTCCACGAGCTTCCACAGCGAGGCGAGGATCTCCTCGGCGAGCGCGAGCACGTCGTCCTGCTCGACGAAGCTCATCTCGATGTCCAGCTGGGTGAACTCCGGCTGGCGGTCCGCGCGGAAGTCCTCGTCCCGGTAGCAGCGGGCGATCTGGTAGTACCGCTCCATGCCGCCGACCATCAGGAGCTGCTTGAACAGCTGCGGGCTCTGCGGCAGCGCGTACCAGGAGCCGGGCCGCAGCCGGGCGGGGACCAGGAAGTCCCGCGCGCCCTCGGGCGTCGAGCGGGTGAGCGTCGGCGTCTCGATCTCGACGAAGTCCCGCTCGTCGAGCACCGCGCGCGCGGCGCGGTTCACCGCGCTGCGCAGCCTCATCGCCGAGGCCGGGCCCGAGCGGCGCAGGTCCAGGTAGCGGTACTTGAGGCGGATCTCCTCACCGACCTCGACGTCCCCCTCGATCGGGAACGGCAGCGGCGCCGACTCGGAGAGGACCGTCAGGTCCGTCACCGTGACCTCGATGGCGCCGGTGGCGAGCTCGGGGTTCTCGTTGCCGGCGGGCCGCCGGACGACCTCGCCGGTCACCTGGACACAGAACTCGGAACGCAGCCGGTGCGCCCGCTCCGCCATCTCGCCCTCGCGGAAGACGACCTGGGCGGAACCGGAGGCGTCCCGCAGGTCGATGAAGATGACGCCGCCGTGATCGCGGCGACGGGCCACCCATCCGGCGAGGGTCACGGTCTGGCCGGCGTGCTCGGCACGAAGGGTGCCGACAGGGTGGGAACGCATCACGAGACAAGAGGCTATCCGGGTACCACCCGGGGTCCGCGGGCAGGTTTCGCTCCGATGCTCCCCCGGGCGTCACAGGAGGGTCAGCTGCTCGGTGCTGCACCCGGAGGGCTCCGCGGCGACGCTCCCCACCTGGCCCCGCGATGCCCGGCTCCTCAGGGCCCGGCTCCTCGGCGTCGTGACCCCGCCGGTGAGCCCGTGCCGGCGCAGCAGCGGCGCCACCCGCTCGCCCAGAGCCTTCCGGTAGGCCGGGTCGACGTACGCGCCGCGCCGGTAGAGCCGCTCGTAGCGCCGCACGAGCGCCGGATACTCCCGCGCCAGCCATGCCATGAACCACTCCCGCGTGCCCGGACGCAGGTGCAGGGCCAGCACGCTCGCCCCGGTGGCCCCCGCCGCCGCGATCCGGCCGAGCACCGCGTCGAGCGCCTCGGGTGAGTCCGTGAGGTGCGGCAGCACCGGGGCGACCATGACCCCGCAGCTCAGGCCCGCGTCGATGATCCGGCGGACGAGGTCCAGCCGCGCCTGCGAGGACGGCGTGCCGGGTTCCAGGTGTGACTGCAGCCCCCGGTCCAGCAGCGCGATCGACACCCCGAGCCCGACGGGCACGTCCCGCGCCGCGGCGGTGAGCTCCGGCAGGTCCCGGCCGAGCACCGTCCCCTTGGTGAGCACGGAGAACGGCGTCCCGGAGCCGGCGAGCGCCCGGATGATGCCGGGCATCAGCCGGTAGCGCCCCTCGGCGCGCTGGTACGGGTCCGTGTTGGTGCCCAGGGCGACCGGCTCGCGCTTCCAGCGCGGCGCGGCCAGCTCGCGTTCGAGCACCCGGGCAACGTTGACCTTCACGACGATCTGGCTGTCGAAGTCCTTGCCCGCGTCCAGGTCGAGGTAGGTGTGGGTGTTGCGGGCGAAGCAGTTGTGGCTGACCACGCCCTCGGCCACGAAGTCCCCGGTGCCGGTGGTGAGGTCGTACATGGGCATCTCGACGTCCAGCCGCTCGACGGACACGACCTCCTGCCCGCCCTCCGGCGGCGGCTCCAGCAATGCGCCGTCGAGGTCCCGCAGCCGGGCCACCGCGGGGTCCACGGTCCGGATCAGCCGCAGGTGCTCCGCCGCGCCGCCGAGCAGCCGCAGGGACCTCCCGCCCCGCACCGGGCCGGCCTCGACCCCCACCCGGAAGCCCAGGCGCCGCAGGGCGTCCGCCGCGCGACGCATCAGCAGGCCGTCCGCCGTGACGATCCGCAGCGCTCCGCCGGACACCTCACCCGCCGCGTCGAGCACCCCGGCGACGAACCCCTCGAACCAGGCGACGCACGGCGCGTCCGGCCGGCCCACGACGCGCGACAGGGCCGGCTGCGCCCCGGTCCCCACCGGCACGGGGTCCCGCAGGCCCGCGATGAGGTGGTGCGCCCGCCCGAGCGCCTCCAGCTCGAGCCAGTCCGACGGGAACGCCTCCCCCGGGGCCGTCCGCCCGGGGGCGCCGTCCACGCGGACCAGGCCGCACAGGTAGCCGTCGCGGTACGGGCCGTCCTCGCGCCGCTCCCCGGATCCCGCGCCGACGGCCGCCGCGCCCGGCCCGCGCAGGACGCTCCCCTGCCGCAGGTGCGGGCGGCGGCCGCCGCGGCACCAGCCCGGCGCGACGTGCCGCCAGCCCCGGTCCGTGAGGAAGCGGTGCTCGCCGCTGGTGACCAGCCGCGTCCCGTCCGCCAGGGTGACCCGGTGGGCCGGCCGCCGGGTGGACCAGTGGGCGAGCACGCTCGTCCGCACGTAGACCCGGCGCCCGTCCGGCCCCGCGGGACGGGTGCCGAGCACCATGTCGCCTTCCCGGGAGCTCGGCGATCGGCCGGGTGCGGCCGTCCGCGAGCAGGACACGGGTGTCCCCGGCGAGGCAGTAGACGCACGCGTGGGAGCAGCCGCGGTAGGGGTTGACGGTCCAGGAGAACGGCATCGGCGACGACCCGGGAACCCGGTTCAACGCGGACTTGGCCTCCACCTCGTGGAACACCGTGCCGGCGAACTCGGGCGTGCGGACGGAGCGCAGGAGGCCGCGCAGGCCCGGCAGCGCGGCGTCGTCGCCGATCCCGTCGTCCAGTACCTGCTGTCCGCTCCATCGCACCCCTCTATTCGAACATACATTCGATCGCAGCGCCAGATCTTGCTCGGCGGCCGGGTGCGCGGTAGTTCGGACGATGTCGGAGGCTGGCAGCCATGACCGCAGCACCGAGCACCACGACGTTGATCGTGATGGGGGCCTCCGGGGTGGGGAAGACCACCGTCGCGGCGGAGCTCGTGCGTCGCACGGGCTGGGCGTTCGCCGAGGGGGACGAGCTCCATCCCGAGGCCAACCAGCGGAAGATGGCCGCCGGCCACCCGCTGACCGACGAGGATCGGTGGCCGTGGCTGCACCGGGTCGCGGAGTGGATCGGTGAGCAGGAGGCGGCGGGGCGCAACGCCGTGCTGACCTGCTCGGCGCTGCGCCGCCCCTACCGGGACATCCTGACCGACGGGCACCCGTCGGTCAGGTTCGTCCATCTCGTCGCGTCGCAGGACGCACTGCGGGAGCGGCTCGAGCACCGCACCGGCCACTACATGCCCGCGTCCCTGCTGGGCAGCCAGATCGCGACCCTCGAACCGCTCGAGGCCGATGAGTCGGGGATCGAGGTCGGCGCCGAGAACGACGTCGCCGCCGTGGTGGACGAGGCCGCCGAGGCCCTCGCCGCGCACGGCGTCGCCCTGCCGAGGACCGCGCCGTGACCGCCCTGGTCCTGGCCCGGGCCCCGCCGGCCACCCCGGCGGTGGGGAGCACGCAGCTCGTCGTCGCGGCGCTCCTCGGGATCGCCGTCGGGGCGGGCTCGCTGTTCTTCTCCCACGTCGACGATGCCGGGTTCTGGCTGGTCGAGGAGCGCCTCGGGCCGACGGTCGGGCAGACCATCAGGAGCTGGTCGGTGATGGAGACCGTCATCTCGGTGGTCGGACTGCTGGTGGTCCTGCTGCTCTCGGTGATCGCCCGAACCGGGAGGTGACACGACCGAGTGAAGCGATGGCACACCTCCGTGACCGGTTGGGCAGGATGGCGGCGTGCATCCGCGAGTGCCGGGACGACCGGAGGAACGTCGGGCCGTGTCCGACACCGGGCGCCACCGGCGGCGCCGCACCGACCCGCCGACGCCGGGGCGCGGCCAGCCGCTGATCCGGCGCTCGCCCCCGCCCGTGCCCCGGACGGTCGGGGACCTGGTCGACGACGCGATGGGACCGCCGCCCGGTGCCGACGGGACCCCCGCCCGGCCCGGCGGCCCGGGGCAGCGGGCAGGAAACCGGGTCCCGGCACCGCCCCGTGAGCCGGGCCGGCCCCCCGGACCTGCCTCGTCCGCGCAGTACGGCCGCGACTCGCCACCGGCGGAGCGCCGCCCCGAGGACGGCCGGCCTTCTCCCCGGCCGCGCCGGCCGACCACCGCCCTGCAGCCCGTCGCCACGGATCCGCACGGCCCCGCCGAGGTGGTGTCCGGCACCCCGGCAGCCACACGCAACGGGCGGCCCCGCCCCCCGGCGGCCACGGGTCACGGACATGGACACGGACACTCCCCCGCCTCCCCGGCCGGCCGGCGCGTTCGCGTCCTGATCGCCGCGCTGCTGATCCCCTGCGGGCTCGCGACGCTCGTCGGGCTGGTCCTGCTCTGGCCGCGCGGGGAGGCGCCGGTCACGACCCAGCCGCCCCAGCAGCTGCTGCACGCGCAGGTCACCGCGGCGGCCCGGGCGGACTGCACCCCCGGCTCCGGCGACGGCGGCTGCACCGGTCTGACCCTGCGGCTCGCGGACGGGCCCGTCGCAGGCCGCGACCTCGTCCAACTCGTCCCGGTCGAGCCCTCGACACCGCGGTTCGCGGTCGGGGACCAGATCGTCCTGGCGTGGTCCGGCGGGGATCCGCTCGACGCCGGCTCCTACCAGGTCGTCGACTTCCAGCGCACCGGTCCGCTGATCTGGCTCGCCGCGGCGTTCGCCGTCGCGGTGCTGATCCTCGGGCGGTGGCGCGGGCTCGCGGCCCTGGTCGCGCTCGGGCTGAGCTTCGTCGTCCTGGCGCTGTTCGTCCTGCCGGCGGTGCTGGCGGGGTCGGACCCCCTGACGGTCGCCGTCGTCGGGTCGTGCCTGATCATGTTCCTGGTCCTGTACCTGACGCACGGGTTCTCCGCCCGGACGTCGACGGCGGTGCTCGGCACGTTGGTCTCCCTCGCCCTGATCGCGGGCCTGAGCGCGCTGTTCTCCGGGCTCGCCCGCCTCACCGGCCTCGACGACACCACCGCCAGCCTCATCGCGACGCTCGGCACGCCCGTCGACGCCCGCGGGTTGCTGCTCGCGGGCGTCCTGATCGGGGCGCTCGGGGTGCTCGACGACGTCACGGTCACCCAGACCAGCGCGGTCTGGGAGCTGCGGCGGGCCAACCCGGCCCTGGGCGCGGGCGCCCTCTTCGGCGCGGGCATGCGGATCGGGCGGGACCACGTCTCGTCGGCCGTGAACACCCTGGTGCTCGCCTACGCGGGCGCGTCGCTGCCGTTGATGCTGCTCTTCACCGTGTCGGCGCAGAATCTGGGCCAGGTGCTGACCACGCAGGACGTGGCGACGGAGATCGTGCGCACGCTGGTGGGGAGCATCGGCCTCGTCGCCTCGGTCCCGATCACCACCGGCCTCGCCGCCCTGGTCGCGAGCCGCGAACAGCCCTGACCGCGTCGGGCTCCCGAAGCGCGTTATGGCTCCATGACGCACGTTTTCGACGCCCTGGAGCGCGTTATGGCTCCATGACGCACGTTCTGGCGCCGCGGGGGTCAGGGATTCTGGGTGCGGCGGGCGACGAGGGTCGCCTCGCCGTCGGCCTCCGCCGACGCGATCACGGTCAGGTCCTCGAACGCCGCCGTGAGCTCACCACGGGCAGCGCGGAACGGACCCTGCTCGTCGTCGACCTCGGACAGGACCGTGACCACCAGCAGCCCGCCCGGCGCGAGGGCCTCGGCGAGCGCCGGATAGAGCGCGGGGTCCCGGAAGCGCTGGCAGACCACGACGTCGTACGGCCCGCTCACGGGCAGGCCCTCGTCCAGGTCCGCCTCGACGAACCGGACCTCGACGCCCGCCCGGGCCGCCAGTGCCCGCCCGGTGTCCAGACCTGCTCCGGACACGTCGACCGCGTCGACGGCGAGTCCCCGCTGCGCCAGCCAGACCGCGACGGCGCCCCGCCCGCACGCGACGTCCAGGGCCCGCCCCCGGCGGGGAGCAGCTCCTCCCGGCCGCGCAGGGCGTCCGGCGGCATCGGGACGGCCGGGCCGACGGCCGCGTGCCGCGCGTCCCACCGGGACCGGTCGGCGAGGCTCACGCCTGCAGCAGCCCGGCCACCTCGGCCACCACCGCGTCCAGCGCGACGGCCCGCTGCTCGCCGGAGACCAGGTCCTTGACGCCGATCGTCCCGGCCTCGATGTCCCGCTCCCCCAGCACCAGGGCGTACCGCGCGCCCGAACGGTCCGCGGACTTCATCGCCCCCTTGAGCCCGCGGCCGCCGTAGGACAGGTCGACCCGCACCCCGAGCCTGCGCAGCCGGCCGGCCAGCACCACCAGCCGTCGCTTCGCCTCGTCGCCCAGCGGGACGCCGAAGACCTCGGCGCGGGCCGTCGACCACGGTCGGACGCCCTCGACCCCGCAGGCCAGCAGCGTGCGGTCCACCCCGATGCCGAATCCGACCCCGGACAGCGGCTGGCCGCCGAGGGTCTCCATCAGGCCGTCGTAGCGCCCGCCGCCGCCGATCCCGGACTGCGCGCCCAGGCCGTCGTGCACGAACTCGAAGGTCGTCTTCGTGTAGTAGTCCAGGCCGCGCACCATCCGCGGGTTGACCTCGTAGGCGATCCCCAGGTCGTCGAGGTGGGCCAGGACCGCGGCGTGGTGCTCCGCCGACGCCGGCGAGAGGTGGTCGAGCAGCAGCGGGGCGTTCGCCATCATCGCCCGGACCTCCGGGCGCTTGTCGTCCAGCACGCGCAGCGGGTTGATCCGCGCACGCTCCCGGGTCGGCTCGTCCAGCGGCAGCCCGGCGAGGAACTCCTGGAGCAGCTCGCGGTAGGCCGGACGGCACTCCGAGTCGCCGAGCGAGGTGAGCTCGAGGCGGTATCCGCGCAGGCCGAGGGCCTTGAACCCCTCGTCCGCGACCGCGATGACCTCGGCGTCGAGCGCCGGGTCGTCCACCCCGATGGCCTCGACCCCGACCTGCTGCAGCTGCCGGTACCGGCCCGCCTGCGGCCGCTCGTACCGGAAGAACGGCCCGGCGTAGCGCAGCTTGACGGGCAGCCCGGCCCGGTCCAACCCGTGTTCGATCACGGACCGGACGACGCCCGCGGTGCCTTCCGGACGCAGCGTCACCGTGCGGCCGCCGCGGTCCGAGAAGGTGTACATCTCCTTGCTGACGACGTCGGTGGACTCGCCGACACCCCGCGCGTACAGCCCGGTGTCCTCGAAGACCGGCAGCTCGATGTGCCCGTACCCCGCGCGGTCCGCCGCGGCGACGAGCGTGTCCCGGACGTGGGTGAACCCGGCGGACTCCGGCGGGACGTACTCGGGGATCCCCTTCGGCGCGGCGAAGGACTGCTGCTTGTCCGTCTGTTTTGCCTGCGCCGTGCTCACAGTCCACGTCCCCGTGTCGTTCCGGTCCGCGCCGGGGTGGAGAGGTCCTGCAGGAACGGGTTCGACGCCCGCTCCCGGCCGATCGTGGTCGTGGGCCCGTGGCCGGGCAGCACGACGCCGGAGTCGTCCCGGACGAGCAGCCGGTCCCGCACGCTGTCCAGCAGCTGCTGGTGCGAGCCGCCTGGCAGGTCCGTCCGCCCGATCGACCCCGCGAACAACGTGTCCCCCGCGAGGATCACCTCGACCCCTTCCTCGGTCTCCGTCGTGAAGACCACCGATCCCGGTGTGTGCCCCGGCGTGTGGTCGACCCGCAGCCGCAGTCCGGCCAGCTCCAGCGACGACCGGTCGTCGAGGGTCCGGACGTCCGACGGCTCGCGCAGCTCCAGCCGGCCGCCGAAGAAGGCGGCGGACTCCGCCGAGATGCCCTTCATCGGGTCCGCGAGCATCTCCCGGTCGTCCGGGTGGATCCAGGCCGGGACGTCGTGGCCGTCGCAGACCGGGGCGACGCTGAAGGTGTGGTCGAAGTGCCCGTGGGTGAGCAGGACGGCGACCGGCGTCAGCCGATGCTCCTTCAACAACGCCTCGAGCGGTTCGACGGCGTCCTGCCCGGGATCGACGACGACGCACGCCTCCCCCGCGGCCTGGGCCACCACGTAGCAGTTGGTCTGGAAGGCCCCTGCCGGGAATCCTGCGACGAGCACCGGACCAGCCTAGACGCCCTGCACATCGCGCTCTCAGGAACGGTCGCTACCCTCCGACGCGACCAGCGGACCCGGGAGGACCCCACAACGTGGCCACGAACCAGATGCGGCGCGAAGCGGCCAAGCGCAAGCTCGCCCACCAGCAGCAACGGCGGATGGACGCCGCGCGCAAGCGGAAGCGCACCGCGGTGATCGTCTCGGCCGCGGTCGTCGTCGTCGTGGTGGTGGCGGTCGTGCTGCTGACGCTGCCCTCCGGGGCGGACGACCCCGCCCCCACCGCCCAGGCCGCCGCCGCACCGGGCACCGTCTCGTGCGAGTACCCCGCCGAGGCGAACGCAGCCAAGGCGAACCAGCCGCCGCAGACGACGGGCGTCTCGAACGTCGGCACCGCCGAGGTCGCACTCGGCACCTCCGCCGGGCCGATCAGCCTGACGCTGGACCGCGCCAAGGCGCCCTGCACCGTCAACAGCTTCCTGTCCCTCGCCGGCCAGGGCTACTTCGACAACACCCAGTGCCACCGCCTGACCACCGGCGAGGGCCTGAAGGTGCTGCAGTGCGGCGACCCGACGGCCCAGGGCACCGGCGGCCCCGGCTACACGATCGCGGACGAGCCGCCGACCGGCCTGGCGCCGTCCCCCTCCGGCGGCGGCACCGTGATCTACCCGCGCGGCACGGTCGCGATGGCGAAGACCGCCGCGCCGAACTCGGGCGGCAGCCAGTTCTTCCTGGTCTACGCGGACTCGACGCTCCCGCCGGACTACACCGTGTTCGGCACGATCGACCAGGCCGGCCTGGCCACGATCGACAAGGTCGCCGCCGGCGGTACCGACAACTCCAACGGCGAGGGCGACGGCAAGCCCGTCACCCCGGTGACGATCCAGAGCGCCAAGGTCGCCTGACCCCACACCAGCCGTGGCCGGAGAGCCACCTTCACGCCGGACTCCGGCGGGAAGGTGGCTCTCCTGCTGTCGGGCCTGCCGTGAGCCGGGCTCAGCTCGCGCTGGTGACCCGGTAGACGTCGTAGACGCCCTCGACGTTGCGGACCGCCTGCAGCACGTGTCCCAGATGCTTCGGGGCGCCCATCTCGAAGGAGAACCGGGAGACCGCGACCCGGTCCCGTGACGTCGTCACGGACGCGGACAGGATGTTGACCTTCTCGTCCGCCAGCACCTTCGTGACGTCGGAGAGCAGCCGGTGCCGGTCGAGGGCCTCGACCTGGATCGCCACCAGGAAGACCGAGGACTCGGAGACCGACCACGCGACGTCGACGAGCCGCTCCGCCCGGTTCTTCAGGTCCGCGGCATTCGTGCAGTCCGTGCGGTGCACGCTGACCGAGCCCCCGCGCGTCACGAAGCCCATGATCTCGTCGCCCGGCACCGGCGTGCAGCACCGCGCGAGCTTCGTGTAGAGATCGCCCATGTCCTCGCCGTCCGCCTTGACGACGACGCCGGCGTCCCCGGTCGCGCGCCGGACCCGGACCGTCGACGGCGTGGCCCGCTCGGCGAGCTCCTCCTCGGCGTCCTCGACCCCGCCCAGCAGCGCCACCAGCCGTTGGATGACGTGCCGGGCGCTCGCCTGGCCCTCACCGATCGCGGCGTAGAGCCCGGAGAGGTCCGGGTAGTGCAGCTCGCGGGCGAGGGCCGCCATCGAGTCCGCGGAGACCAGACGCTGCAGCGGCATGCCGGTGCGGCGCGCCTCGCGCGTGATGGCCTCCTTGCCCTGCTCGATAGCCTCCTCGCGGCGCTCCTTCGCGAACCACTGCTTGATCTTGTTCTTCGCGCGCGGGGAGGCGGCGAACGCGAGCCAGTCCCGGCTCGGCCCGGCGCCCTCGGCCTTCGAGGTGAAGATCTCGACGACGTCGCCCGAGTCCAGCGTGCGCTCGAGCGCGACCAGCCGGCCGTTGACCCGGGAGCCGATGCAGCGGTTCCCGACCTCGGTGTGCACCGCGTAGGCGAAGTCCACCGGGGTGGAGCCCATCGGCAGCGTGATCACGTCGCCCTTGGGGGTGAAGACGAAGATCTCCTTCGCCGCCAGGTCGTAGCGCAGCGACTCGAGGAAGTCCCCCGGGTCCGCGGCCTCCCGCTGCCAGTCCAGCAGCTGCCGCATCCAGGACATCTCGTCGACCTCGACGGTGCCGGTCGCCGTGCTCGGCGCGCCGTTGTGCCCGCGGGTCTCCTTGTAGCGCCAGTGCGCCGCGATGCCGTACTCGGCCGTGCGGTGCATCTCCGTGGTGCGGATCTGCACCTCCAGCGGCTTGCCGTCCGGGCCGATCACCGTGGTGTGCAACGACTGGTAGACGCCGTAGCGGGGCTGGGCGATGTAGTCCTTGAAGCGGCCCGGCATCGGCTGCCACAGCGCGTGCACCATGCCCATCGCCGCGTAGCAGTCCCGCACCTCGTCGACGAGCACGCGCACGCCGACCAGGTCGTGGATGTCGTCGAAGTCCCGGCCCTTGACGATCATCTTGCGGTAGATCGAGTAGTAGTGCTTCGGCCGGCCCTCGACCTTCGCGTTCACCCGCGCCCCGTCGAGCTGCTGCGTCACCTCGTCGATGACCTGCTTGAGGTAGGTGTCCCGGGACGGCGCCCGGTTCGCGACGAGCCGGACGATCTCGTCGTACTTCTTCGGGTGCAGGATCGCGAAGGACAGGTCCTCCAGCTCCCACTTCACCGTCGCCATGCCCAGGCGGTGCGCCAGCGGCGCCATCACCTCGAGGGTCTCGCGCGCCTTCTTCGCCTGCTTCTCCGGCGGCAGGAACCGCATGGTCCGCATGTTGTGCAGCCGGTCCGACAGCTTGATGACCAGTACGCGCGGGTCCCGGGCCATCGCGACGACCATCTTGCGGATCGTCTCGGCCTCGGCCGCGGTGCCGAACTCGACCTTGTCCAGCTTGGTGACGCCGTCGACCAGGTGCGCGACCTCCTCGCCGAAGTCCCGGCGCAGCCGGTCCAGCGAGTAGTCCGTGTCCTCGACGGTGTCGTGCAGCAGGGCCGCGACCAGCGTGGTCGTGTCCATGCCCAGCTCGGCGAGGATCGTCGCCACGGCGAGCGGGTGGGTGATGTAGGGGTCCCCGGACTTGCGCTTCTGGTGCTGGTGCTTGTCCTCGGCGACGTCGTACGCCCGCTGCAGCAGGACCAGGTCCGCCTTGGGGTGCAACGTCCGGTGCACGCTGGCGAGCGGCTCGAGGACCGGCTTCACGATCGCGACCCGCTGCGGCGTCATCCGCCGGGCGATCCGCGCGCGGACCCGGCGGGTGGCCGACGGCTTCGCCGGGTCGTCCGCGTGGTCCGGCCCGTACTCCGCGACGGCGGGCGGAGCGCTCGGCTCGACGCCCGTCACCGGCCCGCCCTCGTGGGGGTGGGTCGGTCGAAAATCACGGTGCCGTCCACCTGTCCAAGGATAGCTCGGCGCGCCCGCGTCCCCACGCCCGCGGGGGCGCGTCCGAACCGGTGATCAGAGCGTGAACAGGGAGTGCACGTCGATGCCCGCGAGGCGGTCCCGCCCGCCGAGCCCCGCGAGCTCCAGCACCGTCCCGAAGCCGACGACCTCGGCTCCGGCGTCCGTCAGCAGCGCGCAGGTGGCCTCCGCCGTACCGCCGGTGGCCAGGACGTCGTCGACGACGAAGGCCTTGCTCCCGGGCCTGACGGTGTCCGCGGGCAGCTCCAGGGTGGCGGTGCCGTACTCGAGGTCATAGGTCCGGGACGCGGCGACGACCGGCAGCTTCCCGGGCTTGCGCACCGGCACGACCCCGACCCCCGCGACGAGCGCGACGGCCGCACCGACCAGGAACCCGCGCGCCTCGATCCCGACGACGACGTCCGCGAGCCCGACGCGGGCCGCGAGCTCGGTCGCCACGGTGGCGAAGGCCTCCGCGTCCGCGAGCACGGGCGTGAGGTCCCGGAAGAGGACCCCCGGCCGGGGGTAGTCCGGCACGTCCCGGATCAGGGAGCGGACGTGCTCGAAGCCGGGATCGACGTCGTCGGAGTCCGCCAGGGCCGCCTCGCTCATCGGTTCCGCTTCCCACTGGGCCGGCCACCGGGCCGGCCCGACTTGCCCTGCGGCCGGCCGGCCGCACGCTGGGCCCGCGCCGGCGTGCTCGCGGCGGCGGACAGGGCCTTCTCGCGGCGGAGCTCCTGGGCGATCGACTCGTCGTCGGTCGCCTCCGGCGCGTCGGTCCCGGCGCCCCGGGCCGTCGCCTGCCGGGCCCGGCGGGCCGCGACCCGCTTGGCCTGCTGCTGGTACTTCGGGTCCCGCATCTTCAGGTCGACGAGCAGCGGCGTCGCGAGCAGCAGCGACGACAGCGACCCGGCGATGATCCCGACCATCTGCACGAGCGCCAGGTCGGCGAGCGTGCCGACGCCCAGCAGCCCGACGCCGACGATCATCAGCCCGAGGACGGGCAGCACCGCGATCAGCGAGGTGTTGATCGAGCGCATCAGCGTCTGGTTGACCGCGAGGTTGGCGATCTCGGAGTAGTTCCGCCTGGTCAGGCCGAGGATGCCGCGGGCGTTCTCCTTGACCTTGTCGAACACCACGACCGTGTCGTAGAGGGAGAACCCGAGGATCGTCAGCAGGCCGATGACCGTCGAGGGCGTGACCTCGAACCCGACGATGGAGTACACGCCCGCGGTGACCACGACGTCGTGCACCAGGGCGACGAGCGCCGCGATCGCCATGGACCGCTCGAAGTAGAACGCCAGGAACGCCGTGACCAGCACGAGGAACACCGCGAGCGCGATGATCGCCTGCCGGGTGATCTCGCCGCCCCAGGTGCCGCTGACCGCCGAGTCGCTGATCACCTCCGCGGACGGCTGCCCGTTGCTCCCGAGGGGCTGGAACGCGTCGAACAGGGCCTGCTTGAGCGCGATGACCTGCGCCTCGCTCAGCGCCTCGGACCGGATGAGGATCGACGCCGACGAGCCGGTGCCGGCGGACTGGATGGACGCGGCGCCCATCCCGACGGAACGCTGGTAGACGTCCCCGACCTGCTGGGTGGTGGCGACGCCGTTCGCGCCCGCGGCCGGCATCTGGATCTGGGAGCCGCCGGTGAAGTCGATGCCGAGGTTGAACCCGCGAAGGGCGATCGACAGGATGCAGACCAGCACGAGCAGCCCGAAGCTGACGTACCAGATCTTGCGCTTGCCGACGATGTCGAACGCGCCGGTGCCGGTGTAGAGCCGGGACAGTGCACCGCGCTTCGCAGGGGCGGTGGGGACGGTGTTCGCGCTCATGCTCACGCGCCCTTCGTTCCGGCGGCCGCGGCGGCGGCCTTCTTCCGTTGCGCGCCGATCCGCGCGACCTCACCGAGCCCGGACAGCGCGGGGCTGCCGAAGACCCGCGAGTTCGACGCGAGCGCGACCAGCGGGTGCGTCACCAGGAACACGACGACGAGGTCCAGCACCGTCGACATGCCGAGGGTGAACGCGAAGCCCTTCACCTGGCCGACGGCCAGGATGTAGAGCACCGCGGCGGCCAGGAAGCTGACGGCGTCCGCGGACAGGATCGTGCGGCGGGCGCGGACCCAGCCGCGCGGCACGGCCGAGCGGAACGACCGCCCTTCGCGGACCTCGTCCTTCAACCGTTCGAAGAAGATCACGAACGAGTCCGCCGTGATGCCGATGGCCACGATGAACCCGGCGACGCCGGCGAGGTCGAGCGTGAAGCCGATCCAGCGCCCGAGCAGCACCAGCACCGCGTAGACGACGCCGCCGGAGAGCACCAGCGACAGCATCGTCAGGATGCCGAGCACCCGGTAGTAGAAGAGGCAGTAGACGAACACCAGCGCGAGCCCGACGACGCCGGCGATCAGCCCGGCCTTCAGCGAGGCCAGGCCCAGGGTCGCGGACACCGTCTCGGCCTGCGAGGACTCGAACGACAGCGGCAGCGAGCCGTAGCGCAGGGCGCTCGCGAGGTTCTGCGCCTGCTGCTGGGAGAAGTTGCCGCTGACCTGCGTCTGGCCGTAGAGCGCGCCGTTGATGGTCGGTGCCGAGACGACCTCGCCGTCGAGCACGAACGCGGACTGCTTGCCGATGTTCGCGGCGGTGAAGTCTCCCCAGATCTTCGAGCCCTCGGACTTGAAGTCCAAGTTGACGACGTAGCCCGCGCCATTGGGGTCCGCGGTCGCCGTGGCGCTCGCGATCTGGGTGCCCTCGAGGATCGTCGGGCCGAGGAGGTACTTGCCCGTCTTGTCCTGGGTGCACGCGACCAGCGGCTTGGTCGGGTCGTCGTAGCCCCGCAGGGGATCCGTGGCCTTGCAGTCCAGTTGCTGCAACGCCTGCGCCTGGACCGCGGGGTCCTCGCTCTGCCGCAGTGCCTTCGCCTCCGCGATCGCCGTGGCGAGCTTCGGATCGGCGGGCGCGGGGTTGCCGGCGTCGGGCGCGGGCGCCGGCGGCGGCGTCGGGGTGGGTGTCGGCTGCTGCAGCGGGGCCGAGTAGGAGACGGGCTCGACGGCCCGGTCGCTCGTGCCGGCGGGGAGGCCCTGCGGCTGGCCCGCCGGGGCCGCGGGCGCGCTCGCGGGCGCCGCCGGAGCCGCGGGAGCCGGGGTGGCCGCGCCCGCCTGGCCCGCGCCGGCGCCGGGAGGCGGTGTGGCCGCGACCGGGCCGCCGATGACGGGGCGGAACCGGAGCTGCGCGGTCTGACCGAGCGAACGGGCCTGGTCGCCCTCCGCGCCCGGGACGGTGATCGTGATGTTGCTGCCGTCCAGGACGACCTCGGCACCGCTGACGCCGAGCCCGTTGACGCGCTGCTCGATGATCTGCTGCGCCTGGATGAGCTGGTCCCGCGGCGGGACCTGGCCGGACTCGGTCCGGGCGGACAGCGTGACCCGCGTGCCGCCCTGCAGGTCGATGCCCAGCTTCGGCGTGGGCTTACGGTCGCCGGTGAGGAACACCAGGGCGTACAGGACGACGACGATGCCGGCGAACGCCGCCAGGTACCGCCAGGGGCTGATCCGCCCCGGGGTCGTTGCCACTCTCTTCTTCACTCCTTTGCGGCACGGCCCGTCGTCACTCCGGGGGTCGGCCTGGGTCCTACTCGCTGGGCGCAGCCGGGCCCGGCACCTGCGACCGTGTGCCCGAGGACGCACACGTCAGAGCGCCGGAGTCGGCCCGCTTCAGTGCTGCATGCTGCCGCACGTCCGGCAGGGGGCATCGAGCGCCCCCGGCACCGGACGCAGGCGACGCGTCAGCTGCGGTCGTTCGACCTGCCGTCGGTGCCCGGAGTGTCCGAGCTGTCCGTCGTGGTCGTCGTGTCGGCGGCGTCCGCGCTGGTCACGGTGTCCGAGTCGGCCTCGGCCGGGGTGCTGAAGTCCTCCGGCGTGGGGTCGACCTTCTCGCGCACCGCGGCGCGCAGCCAGGTGGTGACGACGCCGTCGGCGATCTCCAGGTCGATCGTCTCCTCGTAGGAGGCGTCGACGACGGTCGCGCGCAGGCCGGAGGTCGTCACCACGACGTCCCCGGTGTCCAGCGCCGACTGCATCTGCTGGGTCGCGGCCATGGCACGCTTCTGCTTGCGGCCCGACAGGAAGATCGGGATGAAGAGGAGGAGGATGAGGACGGGGAAGAGCAGGCTGATGTCCATCGTGTCCGGTTTTCTCCGTTCGTGAGGCTCGTCGAGATGTCGAGTGTGCCAGTCCGCCCGTGTCCCGGTTGCGGCACGTCCACCGGTATCGCTGCAGGCCGCGGGCCCGTCCGCGATCAGAACAGTGACGAGACCCCGGGGGTCTCCGGCGGCGGCGTCAGACCGAGGTGCTTCCAGGCGGCCGGCGTCGCGACCCGGCCCCGCGGCGTGCGGGCCAGCATCCCGGCCCGCACGAGGTAGGGCTCGCATACCTCTTCGACGGTACCGGGTTCCTCGCCGACTGCCACGGCGAGCGTGGACACACCCACCGGTCCGCCGTGGAAGGACCGCACCAGGGCGCTCAGCACGGCCCGGTCCAGCCGGTCCAGGCCGAGCTCGTCGACGTCGTAGACGGCCAGCGCGTCCCGGGCGACCTGCCGGGTGACGGCCCCGTCTGCGCGCACCTCGGCGAAGTCCCGGACCCGGCGCAGCAGCCGGTTGGCGATGCGGGGCGTGCCCCGGGAGCGGCGGGCGATCTCGGTGCCGCCGTCCGGGTGCAGGTCGACGCCCAGGATCGTGGCCGCGCGCTTGAGCACGAGCTCCAGCTCGTCCGGCTCGTAGAACTCCATGTGCGCGGTGAAGCCGAACCGGTCCCGCAGCGGCCCGGTGAGCGCTCCGGACCGCGTGGTGGCGCCGACCAGCGTGAACGGGGCGATGTCCAGCGGGATCGACGTGGCGCCGGGGCCCTTCCCGACGACGACGTCGACCCGGAAGTCCTCCATCGCGAGGTAGAGCATCTCCTCGGCGGGCCGGGCGATGCGGTGGATCTCGTCGATGAACAGGACGTCCCCCGGGAGCAGGTTCGAGAGCATCGCGGCGAGGTCCCCGGCCCGCTCCAGCGCGGGCCCGGAGGTGAGCCGGATCGAGGCGCCGAGCTCCGCGGCGACGATCATCGACAGGCTCGTCTTGCCCAGCCCCGGCGGGCCGGAGAGCAGGATGTGGTCCGGCGGGTCCCCGCGGCGCAGGGCGCCCTCGAGGACCAGCTGCAGCTGCTCCCGCACGCGCGGCTGGCCGATGAACTCCGACAGCCGGCGGGGACGCAGCGAGTTCTCGACTTCCACGTCCTCCGACACGGCCTCCGGCGAGACGTCCCGCGAGCCGTCGTCCTCCATCGTCATCGCCACCTCACCGTGAGCGGCCCAGGCTCGACAACGCGGACCGCAGGAGCTCGGCGGCCGCCGCGTCCGGCGACCGGGCCAGCACCGCGTCGACGGCCTGCTCGGCCGGCCGGGCGGTGAACCCGAGCCCGACGAGCGCCTCGACGACCTGCTCCCGCCTGCCGCCGGCGCCCCCGGCGGCGGGGGCGGCCGAGGCCCCGACCGGGACCGTCGCGGGCGCGGCGACCTTGTCCCGCAGCTCGACGACCAGGCGTTCCGCGCTCTTCTTCCCGACGCCCGGGATGCGCTGCAGGGTGGTGAGGTCCCCGTCCGCGAGTGCGCGGCGGAGCGTGTCCGGCTCCAGGACCGCGATGGTGGCGAGGGCGAGCCGCGGGCCGATCCCGCTGACCGTCTGGACCAGCAGGAACAGCTCCCGCTCGTCCGCGTCCGCGAATCCGAACAGGGTCAGCGAGTCCTCGCGCACGATCAGGGTGGTGGCCAGCCGGGACTCGACGCCGCGTCGCAACCCGGCCAGGGTGCTGGGGGTGGCGTGCACGGCCAGCCCGACCCCGCCGACCTCCACGACCGCGTGGTCCAGCCCGATCTCGAGAACGGGACCCCGCACCGACGCGATCAACCCTGCCACCCCTGCCTGCTGTTACGAACAGTAGTTCGACGCCGGAGGCTACCGGGCGGGTCCGACAGTTCGGCACCCTCCCCTGGGTGGGGTCAGCGCCTGGCCCGCGCGGCCTCGGCGAGCCGCTCCTTCTGCGCCGCCGCGAGCCGCGCCTTGTGCGCCTTGGCGAACTCCGCCGCCCGCGCCTCCGCCTCGGCCATCCGGCTGATCATCGGCGCCCGCCAGCAGTGGCAGATCGCGAGCGCGAGCGCATCCGCGGCGTCCGCGGGCCGCGGGGCCTCGGCGAGCCGCAGCAGACGGGTGACCATGGCCGTGACCTGGTGCTTGTCCGCGCGGCCCTCCCCCGTCACGGCCGCCTTGACCTCGCTCGGGGTGTGAAACGCGACGGGCAGCCCCGCCCGGGCGGCGACGAGCGCCACCACCCCGCTCGCCTGGGCGGTGCCCATCACCGTGCGCACGTTGTGCTGGCTGAAGACCCGCTCGATCGCGACGACGTCCGGGCGGTGCCGGGTGATCCAGCGCTCCACCTCGTCCGCGACCCCGAGCAGCCGCTGGTCGATCGACAGCTCGGTCCCGGTCCGGGCCACGCCGACGTCGACGCAGGTCACGGCGCGTCCGACGCCGCCGTCGACGACGCCCAGACCGCAGCGCGTGAGCCCCGGGTCGACTCCGAGCACCCGCACCAGCATCTCCCCCACCGCTCGCCGACGGCCCTCGCCGACCGTCACCGGAACGCTACCGCCCGGCTTCCCCGCAGCCGCGCCGTGGCGCGCCGGAACGGCACATCCGGGCACGGGCCCGGCCGCCGGTCCACGACGCCGGGCCGGGCTCACGCATGATCGGGGCGTGCAGATCGAGATCGTCGCGCTCGTGGCCTCGCCGGTCCACGCGTTCGAGGGCCGCCCCGCGGACGGCCCGCGCCCCGATCCCGAGGACCCGAGGCGCGAGCGGATCGAGGTGCGCGCCGGGCTCGGCGTCGTCGGGGACCGGTACCACGGCCGCGCCGCGCACCGGCTGGCGTCGGTGACGCTCCTGGCCGCGGAGTCCCTCGACGCCGTCGCGGCCGAGCTCGGCAGTGCCACGTTCGATCCCGTCCTGGTCCGCCGCACGATCGTGACCAGGGGCTTCCCCGTGGACGAGCTGGCCGCCCCCCGCGGCGGGGCCGGGGCGGAATTCACCCTGGACACCGGCGACGGCCCGGTCCGGTTCCGCGTCCACCGGCCCGCGAACCCGTGCCGGTGGATGGACGTCGTCCTCGCCCCGGGTGCTTTCAAGGCCCTCCGGGGGCGCGGCGGGGTGCGGTGCGAACCGCTCTCCGACGGCACGCTCCGCGCCGGTCCCGCGACCCTCGAGCTCCGGGATCAGTGGGCGGCGTCGTCCCAGCTGCGGCCGTAGCCCACGGACACCTCGAGCGGCACGGACATCTCGTGCGCGGCACCCATCTCCCGCCGCACCAGCGTCTCCACGGCCTCCTGCTCGCCGTCGGCCACCTCGAGCACCAGCTCGTCGTGCACCTGCAGCAGGATCCTGCTCCGCAGGCCCTCGGCCGCCAGCGCCCGGTGCACGTTCAGCATCGCGACCTTGATGATGTCCGCCGCGCTGCCCTGGATCGGGGCGTTGAGCGCCATCCGCTCGGCCATCTCGCGGCGCTGCCGGTTGTCGCTGGTGAGGTCCGGCAGGTAGCGGCGGCGGCCGAGCATCGTCTCGGTGTAGCCCTCCTTGCGGGCCACCTCGACGATCGAGCGAAGGTAGTCCCGCACCCCGCCGAACGTCTCGAAGTAGTCGTCCATGAGGCCCCGGGCCTCCTCGGTCGAGATTCGCAGCTGCGCGGACAGACCGAACGCCGACAGCCCGTAGGCCAGGCCGTAGTTCATCGCCTTGATCTTGGCGCGCTGCTCCGGGGTCACCTCCGCGGCGTCGACGCCGAACACCCTCGACGCGGTCTCCGAGTGGAAGTCCCGCTTCGAGTTGAACGCCTCGATCAGCGCGGCGTCCTCGGAGAGGTGGGCCATGATCCGCATCTCGATCTGGCTGTAGTCCGCCGTCATGAGCTGCCCGTAGCCCTCGCCGACCACGAACGTCTCCCGGATCCGGCGGCCCGCGGCCGTGCGGATCGGGACGTTCTGCAGGTTCGGGTCCGTGCTGGAGAGCCGGCCCGTCGCCGCGATCGTCTGGCTGTAGGTGGTGTGGATCCGGCCGTCCGGCGCGATCGACTTCAGCAGCCCGTCCACCGTGACCTTGAGCCGGGTGGCGTCCCGGTGCTGCAGCAGGTGCTGCAGGAACGGGTGCTCGGTCTGCTCGAAGAGGCTCTGCAGCGAGTCCGCGTCCGTGGTGTAGCCGGTCTTGGTGCGCTTGGTCTTCGGCATGTTCAGCTCGTCGAACAGCACGACCTGCAGCTGCTTCGGCGAGCCGAGGTTGATCTCCTTGCCGATCACCGCGTAGGCGTCCTGGGCGGCCTGCTTCACCTGCGCCGCGAACTCGGTCTCCTGCGACTCCAGGAGATCGCGGTCGACCGCGATGCCCACGGTCTCCAGGTCCGCCAGCACGAACGCCAGCGGGAGCTCCAGCCCGGCGAGCAGCTCGGTCCCGTGCCGCTCCGCCAGCTCCGTGTCCAGCGCGTCCGCGAGCTCGACCACCGCCGAGGCCGCCACCATCTGCTCCTCGGCGAACTGCGCGTCCGCCTCCTCCTCGCCCCCCAGCAGGGACAGCTGGCCGTCGGCGGCCTCGCTCTCCTGCCGCAGCTCCCGGCGCAGGTAGCGCAACGCCAGGTCCGCGAGATCGAAGCTGCGCTGCCCCGGCCGGGCCAGGTAGGCCGCGAGCGCGGTGTCGCTGGTGAGCCCGGCCAGCGTCCAGCCGCGGGCCCGCAGCGCGTGCAGGGACGCCTTGACGTCGTGCACCGCCTTCGGGACCGACGCGTCCGCGAGCCACTCCCCCAGCGCCGCCTCGTCGTCCGGCAGCAGGTTCTCCAGCGCGACGTAACCGGCCTGCGGCACGCCGGCCCGGGCGCCGCCGGCCCGGGCCTCCAAGCTCGGCTCGCCCGTCGCGAGGCCGACGCCGCTGATGTCCCGCTCGGTGATCCCGCCGGTCAGCCCGGAGAAGGACAACCCGACCCGGCGGCCGTCCCGCGCGTTCTCCTCCAGCCAGGCTCGCAGGCCGCCGGCCGGGACGGCCGCGCCCTGCACCGAGAAACCCTCGTCCGCCTCGGGCTCGGCGCTCTGCAGCGTCGCGAACAGGCGCTCGCGCAGGACCCGGAACTCCAGCTCGTCGAACAGGCGGTGCACGGCGTCCCGGTCCCAGGGCCGGACCTCGAGCTCCTCGGGCGCGGAGTGCAGCGGCACGTCCCGCACCAGCTCGGTGAGCTGGCGGTTGAGCAGCACGTTCGCCAGGTTCGCGCGCAGCGCGTCCCCCGCCTTGCCCTTGACCTCGTCCACCCGGTCTGTGAGCTCGGCGAGCGAGCCGAACTCGCGCACCCACTTCGCGGCGGTCTTCTCGCCGACGCCGGGGATGTTGGGCAGGTTGTCGCTGGGGTCCCCCCGCAGGGCGGCGAAGTCCGGGTACTGCGCGGGGGTGAGCCCGTACCGCGCGTCGACCTCCGCCGGGTCGATCCGGCCCAGGTCCGACACCCCGCGCTTCGGGTAGAGCACCGTCACGTTGTCCGTGACCAGCTGGAACGCGTCCCGGTCCCCGGTGGTGATGAGCGTGTGGAAGCCGCCCGCCTCCGCCTGTGTGGCGAGGGTGGCGATCACGTCGTCCGCCTCGTAGTTCTCCACCGCGAAGAACGGGACGGCCAGCGCCGTGAGGACCTCCTTGATGAGGTCCACCTGGCCGCGGAAGTCGTCCGGCGTCGTCGTCCGGTTGGCCTTGTACTCGGCGTAGCGCTCCGAGCGGAAGGTCTTGCGGGAGACGTCGAACGCCACGGCGAGGTGCGTGGGCTGCTCGTCCCGGAGCAGGTTGATGAGCATCGACGTGAAGCCGTAGACGGCGTTCGTGGTCTGGCCCGTGCCCGTGCGGAAGTTCTCCGCGGGCAGCGCGAAGAAGGCCCGGTAGGCGAGCGAGTGCCCGTCGAGCAGCAGCAGGCGCTTGCCGGGCGGCGGGGCCGCGGGCTTCGCGGCTGCCTTGCCGGGCGCCTTCTTCGCTGGCGCCTTGGTTGCTGGGGTCTTCGTGGCGGGGCTCATCAGGGGCGAGTCTAGAACCGACCCCCGACAGTTCCGGTCGGGCGACCCCTCCACCTCCGCGGGCGGCCGACACCGCTGTGGACACACGACGGCGCCGCCCCCGGTCCGGGGACGGCGCCGGTGGAACGGGAGGGTCAGCCGACCTCGGCCATGACCTCGTCGGACACGTCGAAGTTCGAGTAGACGTTCTGGACCTCGTCGCTGTCCTCGAGCGCGTCGATCAGCTTGAAGACCTTCTTGGCGCCCTCGGCGTCCAGCTCGATCTGCATCGAGGGCAGGAAGGTCGGGTCCGCGGAGTCGTAGTCGATCCCGGCCTCCTGCAGCGCGGTGCGCACGGCGACCAGGTCCGTGGCCTCGGCGACGACCTCGAAGCTCTCGCCCAGGTCGTTGACCTCCTCGGCGCCGGCGTCGAGCACCGCGAGCAGCACGTCGTCCTCGGTCAGCCCGGCCTTCGGCAGCACGACGACACCCTTACGGGTGAACAGGTACGCGACGGACCCGGGGTCCGCCATCGCACCGCCGTTGCGGGTCATCGCCGTGCGGACCTCGGTCGCCGCGCGGTTGCGGTTGTCCGTGAGGCACTCGATGAGCAGCGCGACGCCGTTGGGGCCGTAGCCCTCGTACGTGATCGTCTCGTAGTTGGCGCCGCCGCCGTCCGCACCGGAGCCGCGCTTGACGGCGCGGTCGATGTTGTCGTTGGGCACCGAGCTCTTCTTCGCCTTCTGGATGGCGTCGTAGAGCGTCGGGTTGCCGTCGGGGTCGCCACCGCCGGTCCTGGCCGCGACCTCGATGTTCTTGATGAGCTTCGCGAACATCTTGCCGCGCCGGGCGTCGATGACGGCCTTCTTGTGCTTCGTCGTCGCCCATTTGGAGTGGCCACTCATCGGCTGCCCCGTCCCTCCTACTGGTCAGTACCGCCCGGCCGGCGACCTCGGTGTCCCACGGCAGGCGCGCAGGCGCTCGCGCGGGAGACGCGCGGCGGCCTGCCAGATCTCGTCCATGCTACCGACGGCGGAGCCGGAGCGGACCTCGCCCCGCATCCGCACCCGGCCCCTCATCAGGACCGACGTCTCAGCCGGCCCCGCGGACGATCTCGGCGAAGAGCGCGTGCACCCGGCCGTCGCCCGTCAGCTCCGGGTGGAAGGCCGTCGCCACCACATTCCCCTGGCGCACCGCCACCGCGCGGCCCGCCGCGGCGCCCGGGTCCTGGCCCTCGCTCCCCACGGACGGGACGGAGGCGAGCACCTCGACGTCCGCGCCGGCCTTCTCGACCCACGGCGCCCGGATGAACACGGCGCGCACGGGACCGCCCTCGACCCCGACGACGTCCAGGTCCGACTCGAACGAGTCCACCTGGCGGCCGAAGGCGTTGCGCCGCACGACGACGTCCAGGCCGCCGAGCTGCTGCTGGTCCGGCCGGCCGTCGAGCACCTCGGAGGCCAGCAGGATCATCCCGGCACACGAGCCGTAGGCCGGCATCCCGTCGGCGATCCGGGCCCGCAGCGGTTCGAGCAGGTCGAAGACGCCGAGCAACCGGCTCATCGTGGTCGACTCCCCGCCCGGGATCACCAGCCCGTCGACGACCTCGATCTCCGACGCGCGGCGCACGGGGACCGCCCGCATGCCGGACGCCCGGAGGGCGGCGAGGTGCTCACGAACGTCGCCCTGGAGGGCGAGGACTCCGACGGTCGGCCCGGACTCGATCACGGCCTCCAGGATAGTCCGTGACGGCGTTCACCCAGGTGGCGCACGGATGTCCCGCGACCGGCGACGGCACCACCCCCCGACTCGCGGGGTCCCTGAGCCCGACTCGCGGGTCCCTGAGCCCGACTCGCGGGGGGCGGCGGGCGTCAGAGCCCGGCGACGACCTCGCCGGCCGCGGCGGCCTCCTGGGCGGCCTGCCGGACGGCCTCGGCGACGGCGGGGGCCACGCTGGAGTCGAAGACGCTCGGCACGATGAAGGACGCATTCGGCTCGGCTACGACGTTCGCGATCGCGGCGGAGGCCGCGAGCAGCATCCGGTCGGTGATGTCGTGCGCGCCGGAGTCCAGCAGGCCGCGGAAGATGCCGGGGAACGCGAGGACGTTGTTGATCTGGTTCGGGTAGTCCGAGCGGCCCGTCGCGACCACCGCGGCGTGCTGCTGCGCGATCGACGGGTCGATCTCCGGGTCAGGGTTGGCCAGGGCGAAGATGATCGCGTCGTCGTTCATCGTGGCGGCCTCCGCGGCCCCGAACAGGTTCGGCGCCGACACCCCGATGAACACGTCCGCGCCGACGAGCGCGTCCGCGAGGCTGCCCCGCTTGCCGGAGTTGTTGGTGTGCGAGGCGATCGAGGTGAGGTTGTCGTCGAGGCCGGGGCGGCCCTCGTGCACGATCCCGTCGAGGTCGACGGCGAGCACGTCCCCCGGCTTCTCCGACTGCAGCAGCCGGATGATCGCCGACCCTGCCGCGCCGACGCCGCAGACCACGATCGTGCTGTCCGTGAAGTCCTTGCCGACCACGCGCAGCGCGTTGCGCAGGGCGCCGAGGACGACGACGGCGGTGCCGTGCTGGTCGTCGTGGAAGACCGGGATGTCCAGCAGGTCCCGCAGCCGGCGCTCGATCTCGAAGCAGCGCGGCGCCGCGATGTCCTCCAGGTTGATGCCGCCGTAGGCCGGGGCGATCACCTGGACCGTGCGGATGATCTCCTCCGTGTCCTGGGTGTCCAGGGCGACGGGCCAGGCGTCCACGTTGGCGAAGCGCTTGAACAGCGCCGCCTTGCCCTCCATGACCGGCATCGACGCGGCCGCGCCCAGGTTGCCCAGGCCGAGCACCGCGGACCCGTCGGTGACGACGGCGACCGTGTTGCGCTTGATGGTCAGGCGCCGGGCGTCCGCCGGGTTGGCCGCGATCGCCTGGCAGACCCGGGCGACGCCGGGGGTGTAGGCGCGGGACAGGTCGTCCCGGTTGCGGAGGCTGACCTTCGACTGGATCTCGATCTTGCCGCCGAGGTGGACCAGGAAGGTGCGGTCGGAGACCTTGCGGACGGTGACCCCGTCGAGCGCGCCGAGCGCGTCGGTGATCTCCGTGGCGTGATCCTCGTTCAGGGCGTTGCAGCTGATGTCGACGACGATCGAGTCGGTGTGGGACTCGACGACGTCGAACGCGGTGACGACGCCGCCGACGCGGCCGACCGCGACCGCGAGATCCCCCGCGGCACTGGCGGAGGAGGGCGCCTGAACGCGCACGATGATGGCGTAACCGGGACCGGGAATGGGCACGGCGGACGACCTTACTCGCGGGCCGTCACCCGCCTGCATCACACGGGAGACTTGTGCACGAGCCCCAAGAGGAGTGGACTTCGTCACAACCACGTCCCACGACGCGGTGGGCGTGCGGGCCTCGCGGAGGTGGTCCCCGATGACCGTCAGACCAGCGACCGGCAAGGACCGCCGGACGGGCACCAGCCCGGCGGGCGTTCTCGTGACCGATCCCGCCCGGATCCGCAACGTCGTGCTCGTCGGGCCGTCCGGATCCGGGAAGACGACGCTGGTGGAGGCGCTGCTCGCGCACACCGGCGCCATCCCGCGGCAGGGCACCGTGCCCGACGGGACGACGGTGTGCGACCACGATCCCGCCGCCGTCCACCAGCAGCGCTCGGTCGCGCTGTCCGTCGCCCCCCTGCTGCACGAGGGCACCAAGATCAACCTGATCGACACCCCCGGCTACGCGGACTTCGTCGGCGAGCTGCGCGCGGGACTGCGGGCCGCGGACGGCGCGCTCTTCGTCGTTCCCGCCGTGGAGGCGCGCGAGGGTTCGGTGGACCCGGCCACGGTCGCCCTCTGGGACGAGTGCCGGGGGGTCGCGATGCCGCGCGCCGTCGTCGTGGCGCGCTGCGACCAGGCCCAGGCGGACATCGCGGCGACCGTGCTGGCCTGCCAGGAGGCCTTCGGCTCGGGGGTCGCGCCGCTCTACCTGCCGATCCCCGGGCCTTCCGGCGGCCTGGCCGGGCTCTACGGGTTGCTGACGCAGACCCCGGAGGGTGCGGCACCCAACGGCAGCGAGGACGCCCGTGGGGCGCTCATCGAGGGGATCATCGAGCAGTCCGAGGACGAGACGCTCATGGACCGCTATCTCGGCGGCGACGAGCTCGAGACGGCCGCGCTGATCGACGACCTCGAGACCGCCGTCGCGCGCGGGTCGTTCCACCCGGTGATCCCGGTCTGCGCGGGCAGCGGGACGGGCCTGGACGCCCTGCTCGAGGTGCTCGTCGGCGGCTTCCCCTCGCCGCTCGAGCACCCGCTCCCCTTCGTGAGCCGCACCGACGGCACCGCGCACGCACCGCTCACCGCGGACCCGGACGGGCCGCTCGCGGCCGAGGTCGTCCGGACCTCGGCGGACGCCTACGTCGGCCGCGTCACGGTGGTCCGGGTGTTCTCCGGGACGCTGCGGCCGGAGAACACGGTGCACGTCAGCGGGCACGTCCCCGCTCCCCGGACGAGCCCGGAGAACGAGCGGCACGACTCCGACGAGCGCCTCACCCACGTCTACTCCCCGCTCGGCGCCACCCTGCGGGAGATCGAAGCCTGCGTCGCCGGCGACATCTGCGCCCTCACCAAGCTCTCCGGCGCCGAGACCGGGGACACCGTGTCCGCCGCGGACGACCCGCTCCTGCTCCGGCCGTGGAACCTGCCCGAACCGCTGTTGCCGGTCGGCGTCGTCGCCCGCAAGCGCGGGGACGAGGACACCCTCGCCCGCACCCTCGCGAAGCTCGTCGCCGCCGATCCGGCGTTGCGGCTGGAGCGCAACGCCGAGACCCACCAGACCGTCCTGTGGTGCATGGGCGAGGCGCACGCGGACGTCGTGCTCTCACGCCTGCGGGCCGCCGGGGCCGAGGTCGACACCGAGGACGTCCGGGTGCCGATGCGGGTCACCCTCGACCGCGGCGTCCGGGCCACCGGCCGGCACGTGAAGCAGTCCGGGGGGCACGGTCAGTACGCCGTGTGCCATGTCGAGTTCGAACCGCTCCCGCGCGGCGGCGGCTTCGAGTTCGTGTCCAAGGTGGTCGGCGGCTCGGTGCCCACCCAGTTCGTGCCCAGCGTGGAGAAGGGCATCCGCGCCCAGCTCGAACGCGGGCTGCCGGCCGCGCCGGACGAGCCCCCGCACCCCGTCGTCGACGTGCGGGCGACGCTCGTCGACGGCAAGGCGCACAGCGTGGACTCCTCGGACGCCGCGTTCCAGACGGCCGGTGCGCTCGCACTCCGGGAGGCGGCCGGGAGCTGCGGGGTCCGGCTGCTGGAGCCGGTCGACGAGGTGTCCGTGCGGATCCTCGACACCCACCTCGGTGCCGTGCTGGGTGACCTCTCGGCCCGGCGGGCGCGGGTGCTCGGCACCGACGTGGACACGCCGGGACACACGGTCGTCCGGGCGGAGGTGCCCTGCGCCGAGCTGCTCCGCTACCCGACCGAGCTCCGCGCCATGACCTCCGGGACGGCGGGGCTCAGCAGGCGGCCCTCCCGCTGGACGGAGGTCTCCTGATCAGCCCCGGCGGAAGCGGTCGGCCGCGACCCCGGCCACCGTGCGCGCCGTGACCCCGAAGACCACGTCGTGGGCGGGCCGCTGGGCGAACCAGTAGGCCCGCCCGGCCAGCCCGCGCGGGGTGAACGTGACGCGCTGGACGTAGCGGCTACGCCCCTCCCCGGCCGGCTCCGCCCGCAGCTCGAGGCGCGCGACGCCGGGCAGCTTCATCTCGGCGCGCAACAGCAGGGACCGCCCGGGGTCGACGTCCTCGACGCGCCACCAGTCCAGTGCCGCCCCGGCGACGAGCCGCGCCGGTCTGGTCCGTCGATCCCCGACACCCCCGACCAGCCCGTCGAGCAGCGCACGCAGCCGCCACACCCCCGGGACCGTGTACCAGCCCTCGTCGCCGCCGAGCCCGGTGATCACGGACCACAGGACGTCCACCGGCGCGGCCACGTGCTCCACGTCCTCCCCGGACAGCACGGCGGGCCCGGATCCGGCCGGATCGTTGGGCGATCCGCCGGCCGGGCCGTCCTCCGCGAGGGCGCGGCGCACGGCGGCGCGGTACGGCGTCCGGCCGCCCGGGGGCTCGCCGACCAGGTCGGCCAGGTCGTCCTCGTGCACGACGAGCTCGTGGGCCAGGGACTCGAGCAGCGGGCCCGCGAGCCGGCGGTCCACGGGCGTCAGCAGGCCGACGGCGCGCGCGGCGAGCCGGGGCGCGGAGACGGGGACGGGTACCGCGAGCGGCCTGGCGAGCCCGGCCTCGCGGGCGTAGTCGTTCATGAGGTCGAGGTAGCGGAGCACGTCCGGACCGCCGACGTCGAAGGCACGGGAGACGTCCGCGGGCAGCGTGAGGCTGCCGGCCAGCCAGTGGATCACGTCGTCGACGGCGACGGGCTGGACGCGGTTCCAGGCCCGGTCCGGCACGGCCAGCAGCGGCAGGCCGCCCATGACCGTCTCGGCGAGGTGGCGGACCATCTCGAAGCTCGCGGACCCACGGCCGACGACGATCCCGGCCCGCAGCACCGCGGTCGGGACGCCGGAGCCGAGCAGGATCCGGCCCACCTGCTCGCGGGACTCGAGGTGCTCCGACGTCCCGTTCCCGCCGCTGGGCTGCAGCCCGCCCAGGTAGACGATGCGCTGCACGCCCGCCTCCCGCGCGGCGGCGGCCAGGACGGCGGCGGCGGCCCGGTCCCGCTCGGCGAAGTCCGGCCCGTCCATCGAGTGCACGAGGTAGACGACGGCGTGGACGTCCCGGCACGCAGCCGCGCTCACCCCGGGCTCCGCGACGTCCCCGACCCGCGCCTCGACCCGCTGCGCCCACGCCTCGCGGGCCAGCTTCGCCGGATCGCGCACCAGGCAGCGGACGGTGTGCCCGTCGGTGAGCAGGCGCGGGACGAGCCGGGCGCCGACGTAGCCGGTCCCACCGATCACCAGGACACGCACCCGCCGATCGTCGCCCAGAGCCGCCGAACCCGCGCGCCGAACGACCTCCGGGCCGGCCCGGACGCCTACTCGACGCCGACGAACCGCAACCCCGCCGTCGTCCCCGCAGCAAGGATCACGACCAGCACGAACGGCACCTTCCACCACGCCGCGAGGCCCCCGACCAGCACCCCGGCCGGCCGGGCCCAGCCCGCGAAGCCGCCGCCCTCGGTGAGCGCGGCGGTCGCGACCAGGCCGACGAGCAGCGCGGTCGCCCCGAGGTCGACGAGCCGCTCCAGGCGTTCGGGCATCGTCACCCGGTCCCGGAGCAGGATCCCGCCGAGGCGGAGCAGGTAGGTGCCGGCGGCGAGGGCGAGCACCGCGGTCCACGTCATGAGGGGCAGCCCGATCCGGCGACGGATCGACCTCGGCTCGCGGGGGTGCGGCCGGCGACGAGCAGGCCGCCGAGGGCGACGAGGACCGGGAGGCCGGGCGGCAGGAACGGGGTGGCGGCGAGCGCGAGGACCGCGGCCACGATCCCCACGCGCCGCGCGTCGGCGCCGCGCAGGGCGGGCAGCAGGAGCGCGAGCAGGGCGGCCGGGAACGCGGCGTCGACACCGAACGCGTTCGGGTCCGGAACCGCCGCACCCGCGACCAGCCCGACGACCGTGCCGGCGTTCCACCCGAGGAACAGCAGCGCGCCGGACAGCCGGTAAGCGCTGCGCGCCCGCTCCGGCGGCCGGGCCCGGGAGAACGCGACCACCTCGTCGACCACGATGTGGGCGCCGAGCACCCGGGCCACCCATCCCGTCCCGACGACGTTGCCGACCGCAAGCCCGAACGGGAGCAGCCGCAGGTTGAGCAGCAACCCGGCCACCACCGCCGCGACCGGCGCACCGCCGGCGGCCACCACGGCGACGGCCAGGAACTGCGAGCCGCCGGCGAAGACCAGCACGGACATCCCCACCGCGAGCACGAACGGCACGCCCGCCGCGGCGGCGAGAGCCCCGAACGACATCCCGACGACCATGATCGCGGCCGCGAGGGCCAGCGCGTCGCGCAGGTCATCGCGGTCGAGGGACCGTATCGTTCTCCGTACCGAACACATTGTTCCCTACACTGAACACCGCGCCAGCGTTCGTCAAGCCGAACACGAGGACCGATGGATCGAACCCCGATGGACCGGGCGAAGCCCCTCGCGACCATCGCCGCCGCCGTACGCCGCGAGCGGGACCGGATGGGTCTCTCGCTCGGCGAGCTCGCGCGGCGCGCGGGCATCGCCAAGTCCACGCTGTCCCAGCTCGAGGCCGGGTCGGGGAACCCGAGCGTCGAGACGCTGTGGGCGATCGCGGTCGTGTTGGACGTCCCGTTCAGCCGCCTCGTCGACCCGCCGGGCGAGGGCGTGCGGGTCGTGCGGGCGCAGGAGCACGTCGTCATCCCGTCCGAGCACTCCCCCTTCACCGGGACGCTGCTGGCCGCGAGCCCGCCCGGCGTCCGGCGGGACCTGCACGTGATCACCGCCGAGCCCGGGCCGGCGCGCACCGCGGACCCGCACATCCCCGGGACGGGCGAGCACCTGCTCGTCACCGCGGGCCGCTGGCTCTGCGGACCGGCCGGCGAGGAGGTCGAGCTCGGCCCGGGCGACTACGCCTACTTCCCGGGCGACCGGGCGCACAGCTACCGCGCGCTCGAGCCGGGCACGACGGCGGTCCTGCTGATGGAGTACCGGTAGGGGCCACCGGCGGGTGTTGCGGTCGCGCGGCCGGCCCCGCGCCCGACGGAACCGGCATACCGACCAACCGGATGTGCCGTCATCGCAACGCATCCGACGTAGCGTCTCGGGCGTGACCCGCCTGTCGACCGACCTCTCCGCCCCCGGCCGGTTCGGCGGGTCGGTGTCCTTCGGCCGGCTCTCGGACGACTTCGGCCCGAGCCGCGTCCTCGGCGACCAGACGGCGGCGACGGCGGAGCGCGGGAAGGAACGCAGCGGGGAGTACCTGGGCGGGGCGTTCGCCGAGGTCGCCCGGTTCGACCTGGCGCCGCCGGCATGAGCGCCCGGTTCGCCGGCCGGCGGGTCGCCGTCACCGGCGCCGCCCGCGGGATCGGCGCGGAGATCGCCCGCCGGTTCGCCGCGGAGGGCGCGAAGGTCGCGGTGCTGGACCGGCTCGCCGTCGAAGACCCCGCGAGTCGCGGTCTGAGACCCGGCGAGTCGCGGTCTGAGACCCCGCGAGTCGGGGCCGGAGGCCGCGCGAGTCGGGATCGTGGTCGCTGGACTCGGAGGCGCACACCGCCCGGCCCGTACCCGGGACGGGCGAGGGATGATCGCGATTTCGGGAGCGGGAGCGACGACAGGAGTCGGTCCTGATCCCAGGATCGTGATCACGCCTGCGCGGTCACGAGCGGTGGCCGGGGCACCGCCTCACGCACGCCCGAGGGCGCCCCCGGTTCGGGGACGCCCTCGGGCGTGCGCAGGTCAGCCGTCGCTGCGGACCGGGTTCGGCACGAGGCCCGCGCCCCGTAGCGCTCCCGACGGGTCCGGCACAGGCCCGGGGACGGGATCCGGGCCGCCCTCGACGACGCGGCCCGTGACCCCGGCCACCGCACCGGCGGCGGGCACCCCCTCGGTGGCGCGGCCCGCTGCGGCTCCGGCCACCCCGCTCGCGGCGCCTGCCGCGGCGCGCGGCAGGGAGCCGGCCTCGGCGATCGCGTCGTCGGCGAGCTGCGCCGCGTCGTCCACGGCGCCCTCGGCGATGTCACCGGGGCTCAGCGCGTACTGCTTGACCCAGTCGACGTACATGTGTGACTCCTGGACGTCGCCGCCCTTGGGGAACCAGTCGAGCTGGATGCAGAGGTGCATCGGGCCGGGCGGGAGGATGCTGCGTTCCGTGGTGCGCCACCACTCCTTGCCGTCGACGAACGCCGCGACGTGCGTGGGCGTCCACTCGACGGCCCAGTTGTGCCACTCGGTCGCGTCGATCTTCACGTCGCCCTGGACCTGCTTGTTGTCCCTGCCGTAGTGCAGGAACATGTTCGTGGACTGTCGGGTGTGGTCGGTCATCTCCATGAAGTCGATCTCGCCGCCGACCGGGAAGTTCTCGGCGTCGGGCCAGAGCAGGAGCAGCGCGTTGTAGCTCTCGTCGCTGGCGGGCGCCTTCACCCGGCCCTCCCAGCGGCCGTACTTCTGGCCGGGGTTCCAGGCCATGCCGCCGGTGCTGCCCGCGGAGTCGCCGGTGATCGTCATGATGCCGTCCTTGACCGAGAAGGCGTCCGGCGTGCGGCGGCCGTTGCCGGCGTGGCCCACCCCGTCGTAGACGTTCCAGTCGCTCTTCAGCGCGGTCCCGTCGAACGTGTCGACGCGGTTCGGCTCGCCCCAGTTCAGGAGCTTGCCGGCGCTGGTGCTCTCGCCGGGGACGGTCTCCCCGGGGCGCACGGGTCCGCCGGGGTCGGCCCGGGATCGGCCGCCGCGGCCGGATCGGCGGCGGGCTTCTCCTCGCTCGGCCGGTCGTCAGCGGGCTTCCCGCCGGACGGGCCGCCGTGGCCCCCCGACCCCTCGGCACCGGAGTCGCCGCCCGCAGCCCCGGACGAGTCGTCCCGCTGTGTCTCGGCCACCTTCGGAGTCTCACCGGTCGCGGGGTCGCCGCTGCCGGCCGGGGTCTCGCCCGGCGGCTGCTCGTCCGACGTCCCGGGCTCCGCCGACGTCGAACCCGCCGGCTCGCCCGGACCCGACTGCCCGGACGCGGAGGAGCCCGGGTCGGCAGGAGCGTCCGAGGAGGACGCGGGGCCGGCGGCCGCCGTAGCGTCACCCGGGGCGGCCGGGGCCGACGCCGTAGGGCACTCCGAGGGGGCGGGAGCGGGCTGTGCGCTCGCCGCCATCGAACCCGCGAGCATCGTCCCGACGACGATGCCGCCGATGGCCAGGTAGCGCCTCATCCGTCTCCTCTTCCCCTCGAATCACATCCGTCACGGCGGAGACTAAGCGCCACTGCGTCACCACGCGTCCCCTGTTCACCACACCGGGTACAGATCAACTCCCTCGGGTGACACGGAGGGTGTTCGGAGATATGTCCGGATAGCGCCGATCAGCCGTTCGGGCGCGCCGAACGGTCTCGAACGCCTGGTCGAACGCGACGAACGGCGGGGTTGCCTCCCGGACGGGTGATCGATCTTCATGATCGCGATCATGGCAGGAAGATCGACGCGCCGCCCGGGACGTGATCACGGGCGGACCGGCACAGCAGAACGCCCCGCCCGGCGGTGCCGGACGGGGCGTTCTGAGCGGGTGGAGCGGGCTTACCAGCCGCGGCTCGCGTAACGCTGCTCGGCGGGCAGGTCCGCGATGTTCAGGCCGACCATCGCCTCACCCAGGCCACGGGAAACCTTGGCGATGACGTCCGGGTCGTCGAAGAACGTCGTGGCCTTGACGATGGCCTCGGCGCGCTGCGCGGGGTCCCCGGACTTGAAGATGCCCGAGCCCACGAAGACGCCCTCGGCGCCGAGCTGCATCATCATCGCGGCGTCCGCCGGCGTGGCGATGCCGCCCGCGGTGAACAGCGTGACCGGCAGCTTGCCCGCCTTGGCGACCTCGGCGACGAGCTCGACCGGCGCGCGCAGCTCCTTGGCCGCCACGAACAGCTCCGCCTCGTCCAGCGCGGCGAGCTTGCGGATCTCGGAGCGGATCGAGCGCATGTGCCGGGTGGCCTCGACGACGTTGCCGGTGCCGGCCTCGCCCTTCGAGCGGATCATGGCCGCACCCTCGGAGATGCGCCGCAGGGCCTCGCCCAGGTTGGTCGCGCCGCAGACGAAGGGGGCGGTGAAGGCCCACTTGTCGATGTGGTGCGCCTCGTCCGCCGGGGTCAGCACCTCGGACTCGTCGATGTAGTCCACGCCGAGGGACTGCAGCACCTGCGCCTCGACGAAGTGCCCGATCCGGGCCTTCGCCATGACCGGGATGCTGACGGCGTCGATGATCCCCTGGACCATGTCCGGGTCGCTCATGCGCGCGACGCCGCCCTGGGCGCGGATGTCCGCCGGGACCCGCTCGAGCGCCATGACGGCCACGGCACCCGCGTCCTCGGCGATCTTCGCCTGCTCGGGGGTGACCACGTCCATGATCACTCCCCCTTGAGCATCTCGGCCATCCCGCGCTTGACGCGGGCCGTACCGAGCTGGGGGCCGGCGGTGTCGGGAGCGACCTCATCGGACGACACTGGGGTACCTCTCTCACTTCACGACTTCTCTGGTGTTCCCGCACGTCGGCGGACGACACCCGATGGTACGTCAGTACTCGCGGCGGTCCCGTGGTCAGGCGGGAGCGCTGCGCCTCGTCGCGACGGGCTCCGGGTCCGCGATCTCGAAGTACTGCGGCAACGGCGCGGTCCCGTGGAGCCGCAGCCACCGCACCAGCCGTCGCGACCGCAGGTCGAGGGTGTCCCGGACCGCGTCACTGTGCACCCTGCGGGCCAGGATCACGAGCTGCTCGGCGTCGATCAGCTCGGCGTGCAGCGCGGTGGGCAGCGCGGTCCGGTCGACAGCGGCGAGTTGCCTGGTCAGTGCGTTCTCCGCACCCTCCCGCTCCCCCGCCGCGGCACCCGAGCCGAGGCGCCCGGCCCGTTCCGCGGCGGCCCGCAGCGGTTCTGCGGGGCGTCCCCGCAGCGCCGCGACGTCCAGGGCGACGGCGGCGCGCCGGGCGAGCGCGTCGTCGAGCCCGGCACTCGCGCCGTCGACCCGGATGTGCAGCCGGTCCAGCCGCCAGGAGCGGGCCACGCAGAGCACGGTGACGATCACCACGACGACCACGGCGAGGGCGATCAGCACCCAGGCGAGCGCGCTCACGCGGCACCGCCGGCGGGGTGCACGCGGCGCGGGTCCGCGGCGATGGCGGCCTGGTAGACCCGCAGCACCGCGGACGCGACGACGGGCCAGTCGAACGCGGCGACCCTCTCCCGGCCGGCGGCGCGGAACGCGGCCCGCCTGGACGGGTCGTCCAGCAGGGCGTCGAGGCCGTGGGCGAGCGCCTGCGCGTCCCCTGTGGACACCAGGACCCCCGCGGGCACCGGCACGCCGAGCACCCGGCGGAACGACTCCAGATCGCTGGCGACGACCGGCGCGCCGGCCGCCATCGCCTCCGTGAGCACCATGCCGAAGCTCTCGCCGCCCAGGTTGGGGGCGCAGTAGACGTCCATCGAGCGCAGTGCGGCGGCCTTCGTCGCGTCGTCGACCGGGCCGAGGACGTCCAGCCGCGGGGCGAGCGCCGGTCCCGCGTGCTTACGCAGCGCGTCCGCGTCCCCCCGCCCGACGACGAGGAGCCGCAGGTCGGGACGTCGCGGGGCGATCTCCCGCAGCGCGTCGAGCAGGACCGGCATGCCCTTGCGGGGCTCGTCGAAGCGGCCCAGGAAGCCGACGGTTCCGCGGCGCGGATACCCCGGCAGCGTGGGCCCGTCCCGGAAGAACGGGACGTCGACGCCGTTCGGGATCTCGACGGCGTCTCCCCCGAGGTGCTGTACCTGCACCCGCCGGGCGAGCGTCGAGACCGCGATCCGGGCCGTCACCTTCTCCATCAGCGGCCGCAGCATCCCGCCGAACGCGTGCAGGGCGCGGGAGCGCTCGGTGGCGGTGTGGAAGGTCGCGACGATCGGCCCCTCCGCGGCCAGCAGGGCCAGGACGGAGATGCTGAACGTGGTGGGTTCGTGCAGGTGGAGGACGTCGAAATCGTGCTCGGCGAGCCAGCGCTTCGCCCGCGCGTAGGTGAGCGGGCCGAACGTCACGCGCGCGACGGAGCCGTTGTAGGGGACGCCGAGCGCCTTGCCCGCGCCGGTCACGAAGTCCGGGAGGACCGTGTCGTCGTCCGCCGGGGCCAGCACGTCCACCTGGTGGCCGAGGGCCAGCAGCGCCTTCGCCAGGTCGACGACGTGCGCCTGCACCCCGCCGGGGACGTCGAGGGAGTACGGGCAGACGATCCCGATCCTCATGACGGCCGCCGCCGGGCCGGGGTCAGCTCCTGGAGCATGTGCCAGTCCGCCGGCGCCCGGCGGATGAGCTGCTCGAACGCCTCCGCAACCTGCTGGGTGGCCTTCGGCACGGCCGCGCGGTCCGGGACCGGGACGGCCGGCAGCACGCGCGCGCCCCAGGCGTCCGGGGTGAAGGTGCAGAAGGCGGGATGCAGCGCGGCACCGGTCAGCGCGGCCAGCTGCGCGGGGCCGGCGGGCATCCGGACGCGCTCGCCGAAGAACGTGACGTCGACACCGGCGCCGGTCAGGTCCCGGTCCGCGACCAGGCACACGACTCCCCCGGACCGCAGCCGGTTCGTCAGCGCGCGGTGGGCGGCCCGGCCGTCGTCCGCGGCGACGACCTCGAAGCCCAGCCGCTCCCGGTACTCCACGAACCGGCGGAACAGCGGCTCCGGCCGCAGCCGCTCCACGACGGTGGTGATCGCCGCGGGACGCCCCTGCCGGCGCATCTCCTCGACCATCCAGAGCCCGGCGACGTCCCAGTTCCCGGAATGCGGCAGCGCGACGACGACCCCGCGCCCCTCGGCGATCGACGCCCGGAGCGCGTCCGCGCCCTCCATGTGCGGGTCCATCCGGCGCTGCACGTCGAACGGGTCCATCGCGGGCAGCCGGAAGGCCTCGCACCAGTAGCGGGCGTAGCTGCGCATCCCGTCCCGGACCAGCGCGTCCGGGTCCGCCCCGGGCACGACCCGCGCGAGGTGACCGCGCAGGCGGCGGACGCCCGCGCCGTCCCGCCGGACCGCGAGATCCGCGCCGACCTGGAACGCCGCCCGCGCCAGCGGTTCGGGCAGGAGCCGCACGAACCGCCACGCCGCCGCGAACCCGAGGTCCGCGGCCCGTTCCGCGCGGGTCGCCGCGGGCGTGGTCACGGCACCTCCCGGGCCTGCTCCTGCGCGCTCCGGTAGGTCGCGACGATCCGCTGCCCGACCGTCCAGACCGACGCCGCCGCCAGCCCCCACAGTGCGACGTCCAGCGCGTACGGCACCCCGACGCCCTGCAGGAACGTGCCCAGCAGGGCGACGATCAGCCGTTCCGCCCGCTCGACCAGCCCGCCGTCCGCGTTGAGACCCATGCCCTCGGCGCGGGCCTTCACGTAGGAGACCAGCTGGCCCGCGACCAGGCAGATCAGCGCGGCGATGCCGAGGGTGCGGTGCTCCCCGACGCCGAGGCACCACCAGGTGAGGCCGACGAACAGCGCACCGTCCGCGAGCCGGTCGCACGTGGAGTCCAGGACCGCGCCGAACGGGGTGCCGTGCCCGCGGGCGCGCGCCATCGCGCCGTCGACCAGGTCCAGGAGCACGAAGAAGGTGATGAACCAGGGGGCGAGCGCGAGCTGGCCGCGCGGGAGGAACCACAGCGCCGACGCCGCGGCCCCGACGGTGCCGAACACGGTGACCGCGTCCGGCGTCACCCCGCGTTCGACCAGCCAGCGGCCGATCGGGTCGGTCACGCGGTTGACGGAGGCACGCGCGAAGACGTTCAGCATCGTGAGGGGGCCGACTCCTGCCGGACGGGTGTGCGGAACATCAGCCTAGTAGGACCGCACCTCCGGGCCGCCGCAGGCTCCCCGGCGCACCTTCAGCCGTCCGCGGCCGGTTCCCAGGCCTCGGCGAGGAGCTCGCGGGTCTCGGTGAGCAGCTGCGGGATCACCTTGGTCTGCCCGACGACGGCGATGAAGTTCGCATCCCCGCCCCACCGAGGCACGACGTGCTGATGGAGATGGTCCGCGAGCGAGCCGCCCGCGACCGTGCCGAGGTTGAGCCCGACGTTGAACGCGTGCGGCGCGGCGACCTTCTTCATCGCCCGGATCGCCCGCTGGGTGAACGCCATCAGCTCGCCGGCCTCGGCGTCCGTCAGGTCCTCGAGCTCGGCGACGTGCCGGTACGGGAGGATCATCAGGTGCCCCGGGTTGTACGGGTGCAGGTTGAGCAGCGCGAACACCGTCTCCCCGCGCGCGACGACCAGGCCCTCCTCGTCCGGCAACATCGGGATCCGGCAGAACGGGCACCCGCCCTCACCGGCCTCCTTGATGTAGGCCAGCCGGTGCGGGGTCCAGAGCCGGCGGAACCCGTCCGGGGTACCGACACCGTCCCGGGGTTCCAGCTCCGGCTCCCGGGCCTGATCACTCACCCGCACGATCCTAGGGGACGACACCCGCGGTGCTCGTGCGCGGTAATCGTCGCCCCGGCGACGATTACCGTGCACGGGCCGCGTCAGCTGCCGAGGGGGAACGTGTCGGCGGTCGGGGACGAGTTGTTCCGGCTCGCGACCCAGGCGGCGATGGCCTCGACGGCCCGGTCCACCGGCACGCCGTTGGTCTGGGTGCCGTCCCGGAAGCGGAAGCTCACCGCGCCCGCCTCGACGTCCCGGGCGCCCGCGAGCAGCATGAACGGCACCTTCTGCAGAGTGTGCGTGCGGATCTTCTTCTGCATCCGGTCGTCCCCGGCGTCGACCTCGACGCGGACGCCACGCTCCCGCAGCGCCGCGGCGATCTTGTCGGCGGCGGGGACCTGCTCGTCCGTCACCGGGATCGCGACGACCTGGGTGGGCGCCAGCCACGCCGGGAACGCCCCGGCGTAGTGCTCCAGCAGCACGCCGAAGAAGCGCTCGATCGAACCGAACAGCGCACGGTGGATCATGACGGGGCGCTTGCGGCTGCCGTCCGACGCCGTGTACTCGAGGTCGAAGCGGTCCGGCAGCATCAGGTCGACCTGGATGGTGGACATCTGCCAGCTGCGGCCGATCGCGTCCTTCACCTGCACGCTGATCTTGGGCGCGTAGAACGCCGCCCCGCCCGGGTCCAGCACCAGGTCCAGACCCGACGCCTCGGCGGCCTCGCGCAGCGCGTCCGTGGCGCGCTCCCAGTCCTCGTCGCTGCCGATGGACTTCTCCGGGTTGCGGGTCGAGAGCTCGAGGTAGAAGTCGTCCAGGCCGTAGTCCCGCAGCAGGCCGAGCACGAAGTCCAACAGGGAGCGGATCTCCCCCTGCATCTGCTCCTCGGTGCAGTAGATGTGCGCGTCGTCCTGGGTGAAGCCGCGGGCGCGGGTGAGCCCGTGCAGCACGCCGGACTTCTCGTACCGGTACACCGTCCCGAACTCGAACAGCCGCAGCGGCAGCTCGCGGTAGCTGCGCCCGCGCGCGTCGAAGATCAGGTTGTGCATCGGGCAGTTCATCGGCTTCAGGTAGTAGTCCTGGCCGGGCTTGCGGACGGTCCCGTCGGCGCTGCGCTCCTCGTCGAGGATCATGGCCGGGTACATGCCCTCCTCGTACCACTCGAGGTGGCCCGAGGTGCGGAACAGCTGCCCCTTGGTGATGTGCGGGGTGTTGACGAACTGGTAGCCCGCCTGCTCGTGCCGGCGGCGCGAGTAGTCCTCCATCTCCCGGCGGATGATCCCACCCTTGGGGTGGAAGACGGGCAGGCCGGAGCCGATCTCGTCCGGGAACGAGAAGAGGTCCAGCTCGGCGCCCAGCCGGCGGTGGTCCCGCCGCTCGGCCTCGGCGACCCGCTCCAGGTACGCGTCGAGGGCTTCCTGGCTCTCCCAGGCGGTGCCGTAGATGCGCTGCAGCTGCGGGTTCTTCTCGCTCCCCCGCCAGTACGCGGCGGCGCTGCGGAGGAGCTTGAACGCCGGGATGAACTTCGTGGTGGGGAGGTGCGGGCCGCGGCAGAGGTCCGACCAGACGACCGCGCCGGTGTGGGCGTGGACGTTGTCGTAGGCGGTCAGCTCGCCGGACGCGTCGACCTCCATGACCTCGTCGTCGGCCTCGGTACCGGCACCCTTCAGGTCGATCAGCTCGAGCTTGTACGGCTCGTCCGCGAGCTCCTTGCGGGCCTCGTCGAGCGAGTCGAACCGGCGGCGGGAGAACCGCTGCCCGGCCTTGACGATCTTCTTCATCGCCGACTCGAGCTTCGTGAGGTCCTCGGGGGTGAACGGCACCGGGACGTCGAAGTCGTAGTAGAAGCCGTCGGTGATCGGCGGGCCGATGCCGAGCTTCGCCTCCGGGTACAGCTGCTGCACGGCCTGGGCGAGGACGTGCGCGGCGGAGTGCCGGATCACGCTGCGGCCCTCGTCGGAGTCCGCGGTGACCGGGGTGACCTCGGCGTCGACGTCCGGGGCCCAGGCGAGGTCCCGCAGCGTCCCGTCGGAGTCCTTGACGACGACGATCGCGCCGGGTCCGCTGGTGGGCAGGCCACCCTCGCGCACGCGGGCCCCGGCCGTCGTCCCGGCCGGCACCCGGATGGGGGCGGACGCGGGCGGGGCGGGTGGTGCGGACACGAGAGGCCTCCAGGGAGTGTCGGAACTGACCCTCCCGATGCTAGAGGGGCGCATCCACCGGGTTCCCCGCGGATCCGGATGCGGCGTACCGCGCCGGGGTGGCCCCGAGCATCCGGATGAAGTGCCTGGTCAGGTGCGGCTGGTCGGAGAACCCGACTCCCGGCTGAAGGCACGGACCAGGTGTGCCGGGGTCGCGTGCGGCGCGCCGGCGGCGGCGTCGAGGGTCAGCCCGTCGACGACACGGGCGTCCAGCAGCTCCCGCAGCCGGCGGGCCAGCGGCCGGTCCCGCCTCGACGGCGTACCGGCCGCGCCCGGATGAGGGAGAGGCGGCTCTGCGCCTCGAGCTCCTCCCCCGAGCCGTCGAATGCCCGGTGCAACTGGTGGATCCGCTCGCGCCGGAGCGGGTCCGCGAGCCGGGGCTGTCGACGGACGCCCCCACGAGGTCCTCGCCCAGCACGCGGGCGTCGAGGTGGAGAACGCGTTCGCGGAAGCCGAGCGGGGTGGCGGCGCGCCCGTCGTGCGGGACGTGCGGCGGCAGCAGGGTGGCCAGGAAGGTCAGGGCGCCGTGCTCCGTGCGGTCGTTGTCGAAGCGGACGGCGCCGTCGTCGACGATCAGCAGGGTCCAGGCGTCGTGGGGGTGGACGGGTAGGCGTGTCGGTGATCCGGGCGTGGAAGACCTCGGTGATGCCGGGCGACGCCGGACGCCACGCCCTGACCTGCGCGGTGTGCGCACGTCAGGAACGTACGAGGCCGGTGCGCGGGACGTCGGCGAGCCCTACGCGGACGCGGTGAAGCCCGCCATCGACAAGATCCTGAAGGGGGCTGCGGATGCACCCCTGACCGGATCAGGAGCGCGGCGGCGGACCGTCGGCGGGGCCGGTGCCCGTCGAGCGGAGGGCCCGGGCGACCGGGCGCTCGGGGAGCGCTCGCTCCCCGGGTGACCGCCGCGGCCGTCCCGCCGCAATCGCGGACAGGGAGGAGGCGGGCCGCGGACGTCCGGGGGGCACCGGGGCGGGATCGAGGCGGTCGTCGTTGAACCAGCCGAAGTGCCCGCGGGCCGCTCCCGCGAGCCCGGCGGCGGTGCGGGGATCGATCTGCCCGAGACCGGGCACGGCCGGGGCCGGCTCGGAGACGCCCGGACGAGGGGTGTCCGGGCGGCGGCCCGGGGCAGGCCGGTAGCGGGCAATCGGGTCCGGGCAGGCCGATCCGGGGCAGGCCGGTCCGGCGGTCCCGGGGTCCCCCGTTCCGGCCCGGTCGCGGAGGGCCGGAACGCGGCCCCGGAACCAGCTACGGGGCCCGGCCCCGCGATCCGAACGACCGAAGCTTCCCCGCCGAAGGGTCCCGCGCCGCGGACCACCGGCCTGCGGGCCGCCGTCGCCACGGATTCCCGGGGGGAGCCGGAGCGGGCGGAGTCTCCCGGGGCGCGGCGACCGGCCTGCCCGGTACCAGGGACGCGGGCTCGATCTTGTCGAGCTTCCGCCGGACCCGGCGCAGGTTCCGTTCCGGCGCGGCGACCAGGACGGCGAGGACCAGCCCGTCACCGTAGGGGTCCGCGACGGGCCGGACCAGATGGAACAGCCCCGGGCCGTGGGCAACCACGATCTCCGCCGGGTGCCCGGCCCAGGGAGCCCCCGCCCGCAGGTCCTCGGCGGTACGGACGAGCTCGAGCTGCGCCGCGGCGACGTCGGCCAGGCCGTCGACGCCGCCCGGTGTCCGGCCCGTCACATGCGCGTCGAGCACCATCCCGCTCCCCGCGTCCACCAACGCGCAGGCGAGCACCGCGGGAAGGCGGACGAGTTCCCGCCCTGCTCCACGGAGCACACCGGGACTGCCGGGGACGGACTCGCCGTTCGGTGACGGCGGCACGAGCGGGTTCACGCTCCGGGGATGCCTGACGCGCGCCGGGTCAGCGCTGGGCGGTGGGCTGGAAGTACTGGTCGGCGTTCTGCCCGCCCTGCCGGGGCTGGTTCGACGCCGGGTGGGACATGTAGAACTCCTGCTCGATGACCTTCAGGTCCCGTCGCGCCATGGCCAGGTTGGCCTGCGCCCGGTTGAGCGCCACGTAGAAGAACAGCTTCTCGTCGGGCAGGCCGCGGATGAGGCGCAGCAGGTGGTACTGGGTGTCCAGGGTGATCAGGATGTCCTCGACGGACTCCCGCAGGCCGAGCTTCTCGACGACCTCGATCTTGGTGCGGATGACGTCGCTGTTGCCGGGCGCCGCGACGTCCAGGTCGAACTCTGCGCTGCCACCGCGCGAGCCCAGCGTCATGCCGCTGTCGTAGTCCACCAGGGCGACGGCGAACGCGCCCTTGATGTTGGCGGCCATGTCGAGGGAATGGTCGATATTGCTCATGTCTACCTCCGATCGCGGCCCCGAAGGAGGCGCGATCTTCACATTCACGGGGGGCGGTTCGGGGAACCCGAACATTAGCTGACTTCGCTGCCGAATCAAGCCGGGGGTCGAGTAGTGGAAGGTGAGCGTTATCGCCGGAGTTTCTTCACACCAGTCTGCGTAAGGCGACGAGCAGGCGTCGCAGCGCCGGCGCGTCGGTCGCCCAGGACTGCGTAGCCTCCGGTGCGGGGACGCCGCGGGGGGCCGGGACGGGCTCGTGGCCGAGCCGTTCGGGGACCGGCGCGCCCGAGCCGTCCTGCTCTTCGAGGCGGGGCAGGACCGTCGTCCCCGGCCTCCGGGGCAGCGCGGCGATCGGTCCTCGCTCGACGGCCCCGGCGGGCCGACTCCTCGCCGGGCCGTCGCGCCGCTGCGCCGGCGCCCGCGCGCGGTCCGACGCGGGAGCCGTGGGGCGTGCGGGACCGGCGGCACGGGCCCCCGACGGCACGGCGCGCCCCCCGACCTCGGCGCCCGCCGCCCGGGTGGGCGCGGGCGGGGGCCTCTCGGCGGGCCGGACCAGCGGGGCGCCGCCGCGACGCGGGGCCGGCACCCTGGCGTCGACATCCCGGCTGACCTGGGTATTCACCGGGTCGACCGAGCTTGCGCCGCCGTTCGGCCGCGGCCCCGCGACGCGGTACAGGGACCCGGCGAGCGAGCCGGTGGGCGTCGGCGTCCCCCGCACCGGCGCCGGGGTCCCGCTGCCGCCGGTCCCGACGCGGGGCCCGTCCCTGCCCTGCGGGGGCGCACCCGTGGAGCCGTCGGTGCGGCCGGTCACCCCGGGTCCGACCCTCGGGGAGAAGGGCCGCCCGCTCGCGAGCGCCGCCCTGGCGGCGCCGAGCTCGCGGCGTGCGAGCGCCAGGTTCGCCGGGCCCCGGCGCAGCAGGATGTAGAGGAGCAGCTCGGCGCCGTCCGGGTCCACGGCCGGGCGCAGCACGTGCAGCCACCGCTGGGACGTGATCATGACGTCCTCGACCGCCGCGCCGTCCGAACCGTGCACGCGGGCCAACGGCACGAGAACGAGCGGATCGACGGTGTCGTCCGACCGTTCTCCGGATTCCGCCAGAATGCGGGCCGATGCGCCGTCGACAATGCAGGAGTACGACGTCCCCGATATGTCGAGAAGTCTCGTCACCACGTCCCCGAGACCGGCCACGACATACCCTTGCACACGGCGCAGGTGTACCGCCCGGCGACCTTTTCGGCGCATCCCGCTGGGCCAAGAAGAAGATCGTCTCCGCGGCCGTGCGGAGGCGCACCGTGCCTCCCCGTTCTCAGGTTCGCGCGTCTCGGGGCGACGCCGCGCGTGATCGTCCTGGGCCTCCGCGCAGACGCCGTGTCGCGTTCGTCCGTCCGGCTCAGTGACGCACCGCGCGGAACCGGTCCCAGAGCCGGAGCGCCGGCCAGGGAGTGCGAGACCGAAGGCCCGAAGTCCACCCGTGGGTGGCCCCGCAGGTGTCGGAGACTGGAACGTCCAGCCGCACGCCGCTCGCCACACCGCGGCGGGCAAACCGCACGGGACCGGCCAACCGCTCCTGGTGACCGTCGGTCCGTCCGGACCGCATCCTCGCACCGTCCCTGCACCGCCGGGCGGGTCTCCTCCGCGGGCGTCAGGGCGTCGCGCAGCTCGCGTCGCCGTCGACCCGGTGCGCCGCGGAGACCTCACGCCCGCCGCGCGTCGCCCCCAGGGCCAGCGCCGCGGCGAGCCCGCCCGCGCCGCACACCGCGACCGCGACACCCGCGGACCAGATCTGGGCCACTCCCCCGCAGACCAGCATGGCGAGGCCCTGCGCGGCGATCAGGCCGGACGCGGCCAGCCCCGTCGCGCGCCCGCGCACCGCACCGGGCGTCGTCCGGACGAAGACTGCCTGCGCCGGGACGAGGCTGATCGTGCACAGCGCCCCGGTAAGGCCCCACAGGACGACGACGACCGCGACGTTCGGCGCGAACAGCGAGGCCACGAGCGGCAGCCCCGCGAGCGCGGCCGCGGGGATGATCACCCGCTCCCGCCAGGCGTCGGGCACCCAGCGGCTCACGATCACGGCGCCGATCACGCTGCCGGCCGGGTCCGCCGCCATCAGGAGCCCCACGGCGGCGGGGTCGGCGCCGAGGTCGTCGACGAAGGGCACGGCCAGCGCCTCCGGCGCGACGTAACAGCCGACGAGCCACACGGCGGCCGCCAGCGTCCGCAGGCCGGGATGGGTGAACACGGCTGCGGCGCCCTCGCGGATGTCCGTGGTGAAAATCCGGAACCCGGAGGCGGCGTCGAGGCCGGGGCCGCGGGGCGGGGCGGGGCGGCGGCGTACACCCAGCCGCACGACCAGGGCCGAGAGCAGGAACGTGCCGGCGTTGATCAGGATCGCGATCTCGGGGCCGATCAGGGTGACGAGGACGCCGCCGACCGCGAACCCGGCGATCTGCGCGGTCTGGTTGGTGATCTGCCGGACTGCGAAGCCCCGTTCGAGCTCGTCGCCGTGGGACAGCACGTCCGGGAGGAGGGCGCCCTGGGCCGCGCTGTGCGGGGAGGCCAGCACCACGACGAGCACCAGCAGCGGGCAGAGCAGGGCGAACGGGAGCCCGGGCCAGGCCAGGGGGAGGACGAGCAGCGCGCGCGCCGCGTCGGCGACGACCATGACCCGCCGGCGCGGGAGGCGGTCCGCGACCCAGCCGAGGAGCACGCCGCCGAGCAGGGCGGGCAGGAAGGTCAGCGCATAGACGGCCGCGACCCACGCCGCGGAGCCGGTCCGTCCGTAGACCAGCACGGAGAAGGCGACCCGGGCGAGCTGGTCCCCGGCCACCGACACGAGCTCGGCGGCCCAGAGGGCGCGGAACTCGGGGTTGCGGAAGACGCTCGCCGTGTGGCCACGTCCGTGTCGCACGATCCCCCCGCCCGGGCACGCTCGATCCGGGGCCTCACGGCCCGCGCCCCAGCGTAATCATTCGAACTCGGTGCGTCCCGAGTTCCGGGAGATCGGGAGAGCGGTCGGGGAACGCGGTGCACGGCGACGGTACGGGCACCAGGGGAACGGGAGGGACGGGTACGGTCGGCGGTTCGGGGCTCACCAGGCACGGTTTCGCACGAAGGCCTTCCTTTCTCGGTCGACGGACCTTTCCCGGTCGAAGCCGGGTTCTGCGGTGTCACCAGGCGCGATTGCGCACGACGGGCTCCTCGTCGGTGGTACGGATCGACGGCGGTTCACTGCGGTTCTCACCAGGCGCGGTTGCGCATCTGCTCTCCTCCTCCGGCGGAAACGGCCCCCTGCGGAACCTCGATCTTCTGATCTGCGTCACCAGGCACGATTGCGCACGTCGCTCACCTCCCCTTGGTCATGGCGTTCTCGGTCCTCTCACCAGGCGCGATTGCGCATGTCCTGCCCTCCCTCCGGACGACTCCATGTGTTTCAACGATCAACCAGGCGCGAGGTGACTCGGGTCACCAGGCTCTGTTCTGCACGGCCTACTCCTTCCGGGTGGTGATTGCGACACGGCCCTCGCCCTCACACTCACCAGGCGCGGTTGCGCATGACGGCCTCCTTCGACCCGAAAACGTTCCGTGTATCGACGGACGGCCACCACCAGGCACGGTCGGGCACAACGAATCCCCCTTCCCGGCTCGACGAGGCGGTCGCGAGACGGCACGATGACCTCCGAACGCAGTCGTGCCGCGGTGGCCGGCGAGCTTCAGGCCGCCCATGACACGACGAATCACTCCCCAGGATCGTGACCCTGCGTAGTCAGCGGTCGCCGATCCTCTACCTCTTCGGGGTATCAGGTTTCGGTGATCATGTGACTACTCTCGGGTCCCTGCTACGTCAGTGTGCTGGACAGGAGTCGCTCCCTTGAGACAGTCACCTCGACGGAGGTGTGGCATCACCCGGTGGGCGGTATGGACTCAGTCCACCCGAGTGATCGCGGCCCTCGCGGTTGTCGAGTCGTGCGCCGCGGGTCTGGTGGTCGCCACGGCGATCGCCTCCGACCCCTCGGTGTCCGCTGTCCTCCTGGGTCTGCTGCTCGCGGTCACCGGCATCGCCCACACCGAGATCGCGACGGGTGTGGAGCGCGCCCGCCGCCGGGTGGGCGAGAAGTCCTACACCGACCTCAGCACCATCTGGACCTTCGCCGCCGCCGTCCTGCTTCCCCCGGCCATGGCGACGGCCGCCGTGGTCGTCATCTACACGCATCTCTGGTTCCGGGTGTGGAAGCCGGCGCGCTTCCCCCTCTACCGGCACGTCTTCACCACCTCGACGGTCCTGCTCGCCGTCCAGGCCGCGCACGAGATCGTGCTGCGCGCCGCGGCCCCCGGGCTGTCGCTGCACGGGCTGGCCGGGCTCGCCGTGCTGCTGCTCGCCGCGGCGGCCTACGCCACGGTCAACAGCGCCCTGATCGCCGCCGCGGTGGCCGCGAACGACCCGCAGGCCCGGCCGACGGACCTGTTCGGCCACCTCGACGACATCATGGTCGAGGTCGCGACGCTCTGCCTGGGCGCGATGCTCGCCCTGACGCTGACCTTCTCGTGGTGGTTCGTCCTCCTCGCGTTCCCGCCGATCCTCGTGCTGCAGCGGGCCGTCCTGGTCCGCGAGCTGGCCGCGGCCGCCTCGACGGACGGCAAGACCGGGCTGCTCACCGCGGCGGCCTGGAACGTCCGCGCCGGCCAGGAGCTGCGCCGGGCGCGCCGCGGCAGCACCCCGTTCGCGCTGCTCGTCCTGGACCTGGACCACTTCAAGAACGTCAACGACACCCACGGCCACCTCGCCGGGGACCGCGTCCTGGCCGCCGTCGCGGACGCCGTGCGGGACGAGGTGCGCGGGAACGACCTGGTCGGCCGGTTCGGCGGCGAGGAGTTCGTCGTCCTGCTGCCCGGCCTGCCCGAGGACCACCCCGTCGGCGGCCTGCGGATGGTCGCGGAGCGGATCCGGATCCGGGTCGAGCACCTCGATGTCCCGATCGAGACGCCCGACGGCCCGCTCTCCATCGCCGACCTCAGCATCAGCGCCGGCGGGGCGATCGTGACGCCCGAGGCGTCGACGACGATCGAGCAGGTCCTGAGCCTGGCGGACCGCGCGCTCTACGCGGCCAAGGAGGCGGGCCGCAACGCCGTCCGGATCGCCGGGCACCCGGTCGCCGGGCCGCGGATCGACACCCCGGCCCTGGAGCCCGAGCGCTCCGCCGAGGACCGCTGACCGTTCCGGGAAGAAACGATCGGTACGGACCGTTGTGCAACGCGTGGTACCTCTCTCCGTCCTCGACCTCGTGCCCGTCGGCTCCGGCTCGTCGGCGACCGACGCACTCGCCGGCAGCACGCGGCTCGTCCGCCGCGCCGAGGAACTCGGCTTCCACCGCTACTGGGTGGCCGAGCACCACGCGATGCCCGGCATCGCCAGCTCCTCCCCGCGGTGCTGATCGCGCACCTCGCGGCCCACAGCTCCAGCATCCGGCTCGGATCCGGCGGCGTCATGCTGCCCAACCACCAGCCGCTGGTGATCGCCGAGCAGTTCGGCACGCTGGAGGCGCTGCACCCCGGCCGGATCGACCTCGGCATCGGTCGCGCCCCCGGAACGGACCAGCGCACCGCGCGCGCCCTGCGCCGTGGTCAGGCTCCCGACCAGGGCGTCGACGACTTCCCCGAGCAGCTCACGGAGCTCTCGGCCTACTTCCGCGGCGACGCGCCGGTCCTCGCCGTCCCCGCCACGGGGAACGCGCCCGCGATGTGGCTGCTCGGCTCGAGCGGCTACAGCGCGCAGGTCGCCGGCACGCTCGGCATCCCGTTCGCCTTCGCGCACCACTTCAGCTCCGAGAACACGCTGCCCGCGCTGGACCTCTACCGGCGCACGTTCCGCCCGTCGCCCACGCTCGACGAGCCCTACTCCATGATCGCCGCGAACGTCCTGTGCGCGGAGACCGACGAGGAGGCGATGCGGCTTTCCATGCCGGGCGCGCTGTCCTTCCTCAACCTGCGGCTCGGCCGTCCGGGCCTCATGCCCAGCCTCGCCGAGACCGAGGCGCACCAGTGGACCGAGGCCGAGCGGGCCTTCGTCGACGACCGCCTGTCCCAGCAGATCATCGGCTCGCCGGAGACCACCCGGAAGGGCATCGAGGAGCTGGTGGACCGCACCGGGGTGGACGAGCTGATGATCACCACCCAGACGCACTCGCCGGACGACCGGATCCGTTCCTACGAACTGGTCGCGGACGCGATGGGAGTTGCGCCGCCGTCCCGGTGAGCAAGCTGTGCTGTGATGCTCGCGTGAGCACCGACAACGCTGTTGCCCGCTTCCGGCTGGCCGTCGAGGCCGGGCAGCCGGACGCCGCGGCGGACCTCTTCGCGCCCGACGCCGTCTTCCACTCCCCGATCGTGCACAAGCCGTACGAGGGCCGGGAGGCGCTGCGCGCGATCCTGCGGGCGGTGGTGCAGGTGTTCGAGGACTTCCGCTACACCGACGAGTTCGACGGCGTCCCGGGCACGCTCGGGCACGTCCTGGTCTTCCGGGCCCGGATCGGGGACCGCGAGCTCGAGGGCGTGGACATCCTGCGCACCGACGACGAGGGCACGCCGACCGAGCTGACCGTCATGGTCCGTCCGTACTCGGCCGCCACCCTGCTCCGGGAGCGGATGGCGGCGCTCCTGTCGGGCTGAGGCCCGGCTCCGCAGCTCGCGGCAGAGATTTCCGGCCGTTCCGCTCGCGTGGCTCCCTGACGCGAGCGGAACGGCCGGGCAAGGACGGTCAGGCACGTGCCCGCGCCCCGGCCGACGCCAGGTGGCGGCGGTGGACCACGGTCAGGAACCGGTGGACCGCCGTCGCCGTGTGCGACGTCCGCCGGGTCGGCCACGCGTCGAAGGCGTGCTGGGCGTTCGGCAGTTCGGCGTAGCAGACCGGCGACCGGCTGATCCGGCGCAGCGCGGCGACGAACCGCCGGGACTGCCCGACCGACGCCACCGTGTCCGTGTCCCCGTGGATCACGAGGAAGGGCGGCGCGTCCGGGGTGACCCGGTGCACCGGGGAGGCCTGCCGGTAGCCGTGCTCGTCGTCCATCGGGGTGGTCGTGAAGACCTTGCCCTCCAGCAGCGCGAACAGCCCGTTCTCGTCCGCCGTGAAGTCGTGCACGCCGTAGAACGGGACCGCGGCCGCGAGCGTGGTGTCCGCGTCGGTGAAGCCGGGCTGGAACTCCGGGTCGTTCGGGGTCGTCGCCGCCAGAGCGCAGAGGTGCCCGCCGGCCGAGCCCCCGCTGATCGCCACGAACTCCGGGTCCCCGCCGTACTCGGCGATGTGGTCGTGGACCCAGGCGATCGCCCGCTTCACGTCGACGATCATCGACGGCCATCGCTCACCCGGCCCGAGCCGGTAGTCGATCGAGACGCACACCCAGCCGCGCTCCGCGAGGTACGCCATCAGCGGGCGCGCGTCGCCGGCCTTGTCCCCGAAGGTCCAGCCGCCGCCGTGCACCTGCAGCAGCACCGGCGCCCCGCGGCCGCCGGACCGCCGGATCGACGGGTCGGCCCAGATGTCGAGCAGCTGGACGGGGAGGTCGCCGTACGGCACGTCGACGGCGACGCGATAGCGCCCCGGTGCGGTGCGCCACTCCCGCAGCCGGCGCGCGAGCGGGGGCACGGGCTCGGCGGGCGGAAGCTCGTCCGGGTCTCCACCGAGCTGCAGCAGGGCGTCGTCGAGGACGGCGGCCGACCGTTCCGCGTCACCGCGCATCCCGGCGATGCCGGCCGCGGCCACCGCGTTCAGGGCCGCCGCCGCACAGCCGAGCGGCGTCCGGGTGGCGAGCGCCGCGAGGCCCACGGTCCCGAACATCGCGCCGGTGGGACCGGGCGCCTCCGACGCCGGCAGGCACGGGGCGACCTGGCCGATCGAGAGGGGCCAGCGGGTGATCACCGGCCTGCGCGCGCCGACCGCCGCCGCGACCCCGAGCGCGCCCACCGCCGCGGCGGCCCCGCCCAGCACTCCTGCGATCCGACCCACGTGCGCACCCTCCTGTCGTCCGCGCTCCCGGCCGCGCGAAACCGGGCCGACCCTACGCGGAGCCGATCACCTCCGGAGGGCCCGGACCCGGCCCCGCCCGTCGTCACCCGATGTGATCATGCTCCCGCACGCCGGGGCGGTCCGCCCGGGCTCGATACCGACGTTCGGGTGATCTGAGCGGCACCCCCGCACCGCACTGCCTCGCCGGGCCGTTGACCTCGTGTCAGGCGGTGAGAAGGGCCGAACGGCGTGACGACGTCCGCCGTACGGTCGACACCGGAACGTGAAAGGGGGCGACTCGGTGCCACAGAACCGCGGTCCCGTGCCTCCCCGGGCTCCGCGCCAGGCCCCGTCGTCGCACTCCGGGCGCCGCGGCGCGACCCGTCCCACCGGAGTCGGCTGGTGGCAGACCCCGAAGCCGGCCGCTGCGAAGCGTCACTCTGCGTCCACCATCCCGGCGCTCCGCCCACCGTCGACGAGCGGCGGGCAGACCCACACCGGCGAGGAGCCGACGGTCGCCACCGCGGCGGTCACCCCGGCACCGGCCACGTCCCGGCGCGGTCTTCGGGGCCCGCTCGACCTGCTGCGCCGGGCCCTCGGGGACCGCGCGACCTCGCAGCACCGCCGCCCGCTCACGCCCGAGCAGCGCACCGCGCGCCGGCGCAGGCGGATCAGGTTCGGTGTCCTCGGCGGGATCGCGTCGGTCGTCCTGCTGCCGCTGGCGATGCTCGGGTTCGGCTGGCTCTTCTTCGCCGTCCCGACCCCGGACGAGGCCGTCAACAACCAGGTCGCCCTGATCTCCTACGCCGACGGCAGCCAGCTCACCCGCCTCGTTCCGGAGCAGGGCAACCGGACCAAGGTCGCCACCGAGCAGATCCCCGTCCCGGTGCGCAACGCCGTGCTGTCCGCCGAGGACCGCAGCTTCTACTCCAACCCCGGCTTCGACTTCTCGGGTATCGCCCGGGCCGCGTGGAACCAGCTGCGCGGCGGCGTCGGCGGCGGGTCGACGATCACCCAGCAGTACGTGAAGAACGCCCTGGTCGGGGACCAGGTGTCGATCTGGCGCAAGTACAAGGAACTGATCATCTCGCTGAAGGTCTCCCAGGAGAAGTCCAAGGACGAGATCCTCACCGACTACCTGAACACGATCTACTTCGGTCGCGGTGCCTACGGCATCCAGTCCGCGAGCCAGGCCTACTTCGGCAAGAACGTCTCCCAGCTCACCGCGGCCGAGGGCGCCCTGCTCGCCGGCGTCATCCAGTCCCCGTCGCGCTGGGACCCGGCGCTGGACCCGGACAAGGCCGTGCAGCGCTGGGACTTCGTGATGGACGGGATGGTGTCGCAGGGCTGGCTCTCCCCGGCCGAGCGCGCCGCCGCGACCTTCCCCGCCACCGCCCAGCGCCGCATCGGGTCCTCCGGCTCGTACTCGGACAGCCGCGGCCACCTCGTCAACGCGGTGAAGGCCGAGCTGGACTCGCTCGGCATCTCCGACCAGGAGTTCTCCCAGGACGGCCTGCGGATCACCACGACGATCGACCCGGACCAGCAGCAGAAGGCCGTGGATGCCGCGCACCAGACCCTCGCCGGGCAGCCCGGGAACCTGCGGTCCGCCGTCGTCGCGGTCGACCCGCGGACCGGCGGGATCAAGGCCTACTACGGCGGGGACAACGGCGTCGGGCTGGACTACGCGAAGGTCCGCAAGCAGCCGGGCTCGACGTTCAAGCCGTTCGTCGCCCTGGCCGCCCTGATGCACGATCCGCCGATCGGGCTCGGCACGACCTTCAACGGCAAGGAGCAGAAGGGCCTGCGCAACGCCGACGGCGCGGACTGCGCCCGCTGCGACGTCAAGCAGGCCATGACGATCTCCAACAACGTCGTGTTCACGACGCTGGCCGCGAAGGTCGGTCCGGGCAGCGTGGCGGCGGCCGCCAAGGCCGCGGGCATCACGTCCCCGCTCGACGACCCGGACGCCCGCCTCGCGCTCGGCAACAAGGAGATCACCCCGCTCGAGCTGGCCTCGGCCTACGCCACGATCGCCGACGGCGGGGTCTGGCACTCCCCGCACGTCATCTCCAGCATCGTCACCTCGGACAACCGGGTGCTCTACCAGGCGCCGGAGTCCTCGGGCGAGCGTCGCTTCTCCGAGCAGGTGGCCCGCAACGTCACCGAGGCGATGCTCGGCGTCGCCCCGAACGACGGCCTCGAGCTGCCGGGGGACCAGCCCGTCGCAGCCAAGACCGGCACCGTCCAGTCCCGCTTCGACGGCGAGAACAACGACGCGTGGATGAGCGGTTTCACCCCGACCCTGTCCACGACGGTCTGGATCGGCACGGACATGAACTCCCCGATCCGCACGGCGTCCGGCCGGCCCATCGAGGGCGCGACGGTGCCGGGCAAGGTGTGGCAGCGGTTCATGTCCGACGCCGTGGAGGACGAACCGACGGAGGGCTTCGGGACGTTCACGCCCATCGGTGAGGCCCCCTCGGACCTGCCGCCGAACGCGCCGACGCCCTCGGCCACCCCGACGCCGATCCCCTCCGCGCAACCCTCGGTACCTCCGTCGGGCAGTGAGGTCCCGCCGCCTCCGCCGTCGGATCCCGCCGCCCCGCCCGCGGACGAGTCGACGGCACCGGCACCCGACCAGCAGGGCGACCCGGCCGAGGGGCGCACGCTGTTCGGCGGGGACCCCGAGCCGACGACCACGACGCCGCCCGCCCCCGACGCCGGGCCGGGGCCGCAGGACTGCTCCACCACCCCCTGCGGCTGAGTTGTCGCCCTGCTCCGGCGCGCGGGTTACCGTTGCCGCGTGACCGGACCACGGCGCTTCGAGGTCGTCGCCTGGGCCTCGGAACGCAGGCTCGTGCTGTACGTCCCCGCGATCGAGGCCGCGACGAGCGTGTTGGACCTCCGCGACGCCGACGACGCCGCCCGCGAGCTCATCGCCGAGCTCACCGGCATCGACGCCACCGTGATCGAGTGCGACATCCAGCTCGGCCGGCCGGGGCGGCCGGTGCCTTAGGGCACGGTGTCCCGAGGCGGGGTGCCGAGGCCCTCGAGCACCTCCGACGGCACGACGAGGTCCGCCCTCCCGCGCGTGGCCACGACCCGCTCCGCGTTCGGCCCGTCCACGTCGTGCACCCACCGCCGCGCGAACCCCGGCTCCTTGCCGAACCGGACGTGCCGCGCCACCAGGCGTTCCTCGCGGACGTCCTCGGCCAGCCCGCAGAACCAGACCTCGTCCAGCGCGCCGGCCACGTCCGGCCACGGGGGCTCGTCGAGCAGCAGGTAGTTGCCCTCGGTCAGGATCACCCGGGCCGCAGCGGGGACCCCGATCGCGCCGGCCAGCGGCTGCTCCAGCTCCCGCTCGAACGCCGGCGCGTAGATCATCGGCTCGTCGTCCGCGCGGAGCCGGCGCAGCAGCGCGAGGTAGCCCGCGCCGTCGAAGGTGTCCGGAGCGCCCTTCCGGTCCCGGCGGCCCAGCCGGACCAGCTCGGCATCGGCCAGGTGGAAGCCGTCCATCGGCACGTGCGCGACCCACTCGCCCGGCGGGTGCCCGGCGGGCGGGACCGGCCGCAGCGCGGCGGCGAGCTCCTCGGCGAGGGTGGACTTCCCCGCGCCCGGCGGGCCGGCGATGCCGAGGATCACGCGGGTCGTCCCGTCCCCGGCACGCTCCCGCACCCGGGCCACCAGTCCGTCGAACGAGAGCACGGTCTCGACCCTACGGGCCTGCAGGGTTGCGGTTGACCTAGCGTCAACTCCTACCGTTCCCCTCGACGGAAGGGAGGCGGGGCGGATGCGCTGGTCGACGGCCGAGCTGGCCCGGCTCGCGGGCGTCAGCTCGCGGACGTTGCGGCACTACGACCACGTCGGGCTGCTGACGCCGGCCGGGCACGGGCCCGGGGGCCTGCGGTTCTACGACCGCCCGCGCCTGCTGCGGCTGCAGCACATCCTGCTGCTGCGCGAGCTCGGGCTCGGCCTGCCGGACATCGCCGGCGTCCTCGACGGGACCACCGACGAGGTCGAGGCGCTGCGCCGGCACCGCGAGCGCCTGCTCTCCGACGCCGACCGGCTCCGCCGGCTGGCGGACACCGTCGCCAAGACCATCGAGGAGAAGGAAGGGGGAACGATCATGGCGACCGAGGACATGTTCGACGGATTCGCCCACGACCCGTACGCCGAGGAGGCGCGGGAGCGCTGGGGGGACACGGCGGTCGAGGCGCAGCGGCGGGCGGCGGGCCGGAGCCCGCAGGAGCAGTCGGCGATCAAGCAGGAGAGCGACGCGGTCCACGCCCGTCTGGCCACGGCGAAGCGGGCCGGCGCGCCCGTCGACGGGGCCGAGGTCCAGGAGGCGGTCGCGGCCCACCACGCGTGGGTCAGCCGGTTCTGGACGCCGGACGGCGAGGCCTACGCCGCCCTGGGGCGGATGTACGTCGACGACGAGCGGTTCACCGCGACGATCGACGCGCACGAGCCCGGCCTCGCCGCGTACCTGCGCGACGCGATGGCCGTGTACGCGGAGACGTCCCTGCGCTGAGGCCCGGTCACAGGGCCCGCAGCGCGAGCACCACGACGTCGTCGCCGGTGTCCGCCTTGCTGCCCTGCACCACGTGGTCACACAGCTCCGCGACGGCCATCCCGGCGGCCTGACCGGCCAGGTCCAGCAGGTCCTGGCCGGCCCGGTCGTCCGGGTCGTCGCGCCGTTCGAGCAGGCCGTCGGTGTAGAGCAGCAGCGTGGACCCGGGCGGCAGCTCGACCTCCTGGTCGTGCCGCAGCCGGTCCGGCTCGACGCCGAGCACGACGTCGACGACGCCCTCGACGAACCGTGCCGTCCCGTCCGGGGTGACGAGCACGGGCCGCGGGTGTCCGGCGTTGGACCAGCGGAACACCCTGGTCAGCCCGCCGGGCCCGGGCCGGGCGAGCACCCGGCCGTGGACGAGGGTCGTGAAGCGGGTCACGGCGAGCCGGGTCGAGACCCGGTCCAGCCGGCGCAGCACGTCCGACGGGTCGCCGTCGCTGTCGTAGGCCAGCGCGCGCAGCATGCTGCGGAGCTGGCCCATGGTCGCGGCGGCGGCCAGGTCGTGCCCGGCGACGTCCCCGACGGCGAGCGCGAGGTCCCCGAACGGGAGCCGGAACGCGTCGTACCAGTCCCCGCCGACCTCGAGCTCGGCCGCGGCCGGCAGGTACCGGGCGTCCAGCTCGATGCCGCCGATCCCGATCTCCGCGGCGGTCGGCGGCGCGGTCAGCATCGAGTCCTGCAGTGCGACGGACACCTCGCGGGTCTGCTGGAAGCGGCGGCCCTGCTCCACGGCCGCCGACACCCGGGCGGCCAGTTCCTTGACCAGCGCCAGGTCGTCCGCGGTGTAGGCGGCCCGGTCCCCGCAGCTGACGAACACCAGCGCGGCGACGACGTGCCCGCCGGAGAACACCGGCGCCACCAGCCGCGAGTTCATCCGCACGGCGACGCACCACTCCAGCATCGCGTCGGTGCCCGGCCAGGAGTCCGCGCTCGGTGGCCCGGGGTCGAGCACCGGTTCCGTCGTCACCACCGAACGCGCGACGGGGTGCCCCGGCCCGAACACGAAGCGCGGCTCGTCGCCCGGCACGTGCGGCAGGCCGACCGCGACCCGGGTCACCGAACGGCGCCCGGTGACCCGGTTGGCGTGCAGGTGGTCGTCGTCGAGCAGGTAGACCCGGCACATGTCCGCGAACTCGGGGACGACCGCCTCGGCCAGGGCCTCCAGCTCGGTCTCCGGGTCCAGGGCCTGGTTCACCGCCAGGGTCGCCCCGGCGAGGATCTCCATCCGGCGCCGGGCCCGTACCTCGTCGTCGATGTCGTTCTCCGTGCCGACCCACTCGGAGAGGCCACCGTCGAGCAGGACGGGCACCGCGCGCTTGCGGAACCAGCGGTAGGTCCCGGACACGGTCCGCAGCCGGTACACGTGCTCGAAGACCGCGTGGCTCCCGGGCTCGGCCAGGGCGTGTTCGACGGCGTGCAGCCACGCCTGCCGGACGGCCGCGCGGTCCTCCGGGTGCATCGCGTCGAGGAAACCCCAGCCGAGGTACTCCTCGGGGCGCTGACCGGTGATCGCCCGCAGCTCCGGGGCGTCCTCGCCGGCGCTCCCGTCGGCGAGCCGGATCCAGACCGCGGCCGTGGTCGCGTCCACCAGGCTCTGGTAGCGGCGCAGCGCCCGTTCCCGGCCCAGGGCGAGCTCGGCGAGCTCGGCGCGGGTGCGCTCGGACTCGGTGACGTCGGAGACCACGAGCCCGGCCCCGGTCACCGAACCGTTGCGGCCGTGCACCGGATAGACGTTGAACAGCCAGGACTGCAGCGGTCCGGAGCCGCCCCACAGCCGGCCGGACAGCGCGACGTCCAGCTGCGGCCGGCCGCTCCGCATCACCTCGCGGAGCAGGTCCGCGATGCGCCGGCCGGTCTCCCCGTGCAGCTCCTCGAGGGTGCGGCCGATGCGCTGGTCCGACGTGCCGCCGTCGATCGTCAGCACGGCGCCGTTGACCCGGCGGTAGCGCAGCTCGGAGTCGAAGTAGGCGAGCCCGACCGGGGCGTTCTGCCACAGCGCGTCGAGCAGGGAGAACGCGTCCGGCCCGACGAGGGCGTCCCCGACGTCCTGCAGGACCCCGACGACGGGCGCCCCGCCCGGACCACCGGGGGCCGCGTGCACGTAGAGCGTGCGTCCGCTCGGCACCGCCGCCGGCAGGGGTGCGCTGAACCGGCGGCCGGCCTCCAGCTCGTCGAGCATGCGGCGGGCGCCGACGGTGTCCACGGGCCACCGATCGTCGGCGAAACCGTTGCGGCCCAGCACGTCCGCGGCCGACCAGCCGGAGAGCCGCTCGGCCTCGGCGTTCCACAGGAGGACGGCGCCGTCGGCGTCCAGCGCGAACAGACCCACCGGGGCGTCGTCGACGACGCGCGCGGACAGCCCGTCGTCCGATCCCACGACAGCCTCCCGTTCGACGGAGTCCCCCGGCCCGTCGGCGACATCGTAGGGGCGCGCCGGAACCCCTGAACAGCACCGGCGCTGGCGCGCCACCACCCGTCCGGGCCATCCTGATCACGGTCCGACGTCGATCTGGCGCTGCAAGATTATCGTGGGTACGGACCGGGGCCGCGGCGCGGGCCGGACGGGAAGGGGTTCGACGGGATGCGGACGACGCCGAGGAGCACGCCGACCGGGAACCGGGAGCCGCGGGCGGTGCCGGTGTGAGCCCGCTGGAACGGCTCCGGGAGCTCTGCCTCGCCCTCCCCGGGGTCACCGAGAAGGTCAGCCACGGCGAGCCCACCTGGTTCGTCCGCAGGACGTTCGTGATGTTCGCGGACCACCACCACGACGACCGGCTCGCGTTCTGGTGCGCCGCCCCGGCCGGGGCCCAGGAGGAGCTGGTGGCGGCCGATCCGCAGCGGTTCTTCCGGCCGCCGTACGTGGGCGGGCGCGGCTGGCTGGGCGTCTACCTCGACGTCGACGTGGACTGGGCGGAGGTCGGGGAGATCGTCACCGACGCGTACCGGGAGGTCGCGCCGCGCAAACTCGTCGCCGAGCTCGATGGTTAGCATCGCGGAGTGACCGCACTACCGCACGTGATGCTCGCCGGTGCGGGCTACGAGTACGAGGACGTCCCGGGGGACCCCGGGGCGGCGCCGCTGCTGTTCCTGCACGAGGGCCTCGGGTCGGTCGGGCTGTGGCGCGGCTTCCACCAGCGGCTCGCCGCCGCCACCGGCCGCCGCGCCGTCGCCTACTCCCGGCTGGGCCACGGCTTCTCGGACCTGCCCGCCCACAAGCGCAGCACGTCGTTCATGCACGACGAGGCCGCAACCGTCGTCCCCGCCCTGATCGACGCGCTCGACCTGGGTGAGCCGGTGCTCGTCGGGCACAGCGACGGCGCCTCGATCGCCCTGCTCGCGGCGGCGGCACTGCCGGTCCGCGGGCTGGTCGTGCTCGCACCGCACGTACTGGTGGAGGACCTCGGGCTCCAGGGGATCGCCGCCGCCAAGAAGGCCTACGACGACGGCGACCTCGCCGCCCGGATGGCCCGGCACCATCGCGACGCCGAGGTGACCTTCCGGAACTGGACCGACGTCTGGCTGGACCCGGCCTTCACGGACTGGGACCTGCGCCCGGAGCTCACCGCGATCTCCTGCCCGGTGCTCGGCATCCAGGGCGACCGGGACCCCTACGGCAGCGCGGTGCACGTCGAGGCCGTCCGGGACGCCGCCACCGGGCCTGTGGACCTGCTCATGCTGAGGTCCGGCCACTCCCCCCACCTCGAACGCCCGGCGATCGTCGACGCGACCACCGCGGCGTTCGTCTCCGGCCTGCGCTGACGCGCCCGTGCGCGGATCTCGTTGCCAGGGCGACGACTACCGCGCACGACCGCCGTCGGCGGACCAGCCCTTCCACGCGGTGGGCGTGAGCACCAGGACGACGCCGGACGGGCGGGCCGCCGCGTACTGCGGGTACTTCGCGCACAGCGCGTCCAGGGCGCGGTCCCTGACGCCGCCGGACTCGTGGACGGCCGCGGTGGCGTCGATCCGGACCCACCACAGCTGCGACCAGTCGTCGGCGTAGTGGTCGACGAGCAGCGCCGCCCGCGGGTCCCGCGCGACGTCGGCGAGGCGGGCCAGCCTGGTGCTCGCCTTCGGCTTGACCTCGTCCACGACCGAGCACACCAGGCCGCCCACCAGCGCGTACGTGATCGGGACGAGCCGCGGGGTGCCGTCCGGGCGCAGGGTCGCGAGCCGACCGACGGGTGCGGCAGCGACGAGGCTGCGGCACGCGCCGTCGTCGAGGGCCGGCACGGCTACAGCGCCAGGGGGACGCCCACCCGCGTGGACAGCAGGCGCGCGTCGCGGGTGTGCCGCCGCTCGTGCTCGAGGAAGCTCGGTGCACAGGCCAGGAAGAGGGTCCGGCCGTCCTCCCCGCCGAGCGCGACGGCGAAGCACTCGTCGTCCCCGGTGGAGATCTCGTCGGTGATCTCGCCGCCCTCCAGGACCCGCACCGCCCGCTTGTTGCCGGCGTCCGCCACCCAGATCGCGCCGTCCCGGTCCGGCTCGGCGATCCCGTCGGGCACCACGGCCAGGGAGCCGAGCGCCTCGCCGACGTCCGTGGTCTGCGGCGCGGGACCGAACGTCGCCCACTCCCGGCGGTTCGTCAGGCTGCCGTCGGCGGCGACGTCGAACGCGGTCATGCGGTTGCCGAAGCTCTCCGCCACGATCACGGTCTCGCCGTCCGCGACCGTCCCGTTCGGGAAGAGCACGTCCTCGGCGACGACCTCCGCCGTGCCGTCCGGGTCCACCCGCATCAGCACCGCCGGCTGCATCGAGGCACCGCCCATGAGGTCGAAGCCGAAGCACCCGACCCAGGCCCGGCCCTGCGGGTCGACGGCCATGTCGTTGAGGACGCTCGTGGTCAGCCCGGCGAGCTCGGCGTGCACGGCCAGCGTCCCGTCCTCCTCGCGGCGCAGGATCCGCTGGTCCCGCATCGATGCGATGAGCAGCCGCCCGTCGGGCAGCAGCCCGGTGCCGGACGGCTGGGCCGGGACCGAGGCCTCGACCCGCACGTCCGAGCCGTCGGGAAGGAGGCTGAGCACGCGATGGGTGTAGAAGTCGCTGACGAAGACGCGGCCGCCGAACCACCGCGGCCCCTCCAGGAACGACTGCTTCTCCAGCACGACGGACAGCTCGCTCACGAGCACCTCCTCCGGTCCCGGCCACGGCGGCGGGACACGGTGTGGAGTGTGGCCCCGGCGAACCGCCGATGACCACAGCTGGGCGAGGAGATCGGCCGACCGGGCTAGGGTTCCGCCGGTGGCGAATCCTCCCGCGATCGAGCTCGTCCCCGGGGTCTTCCGCATCCCGACCGTGGGGTCCTGGCAGGTCAACTCCTACGCGTTCGTCGACGACGACGGCTCGGTCACCCTCGTCGACACCGGACTGAGGTCCGCCCCGCCGAAACTCGTGGCCGGCCTCGCCGCGATGGGGAAGCGGCCGGCGGACGTCACCCGGATCGTGCTGACCCACGCGCACCCGGACCATGCGGGCGGTGCGGCCGAGATGGAGCGGCGGACCGGAGCCCCGATCGCCGTGCACACCGACGACGTGCGGTACGCCGAGTCCGGCACCTCCCCGTCCCCGGACCGGTCCTCGCCGGCCGGACGCCTGTTCGAGCGGTTCGCCCCCGGCGGTTCCTGGACGCCGTTCACCGTCACCGACCATCTGACGGACGGGCAGGTCCTCCCGGTCGGCGGCGGCCTGCGGGTCGTCGCGACGCCCGGGCACTCCCCCGGCCACATCTCGCTGCTGCACGAGCCGGGCCGGGTACTGGTCACCGGGGACGCGATCTTCAACGTGCTGGGCGTGCGGCTCTCCCCGAAACCGCTGTGCTCGGACTTCCGGATGACGCAGCGGACGGCGCAGCGCCTCGGCGAGCTGGAGTACGCCGTCGCCGCGTTCACCCACGGCCCGGAGATCACCGAGAACCCGCGCGAGGCCCTGCGCGGCTACCTGCGGAAGACGGTCGGCCGGGCGACGCCGGACTGAGCCTCCGGAACAACCTGAGGAGCGGTACGGTTGAGCCCGAGCAGTTGCATGCTCAACCATCTACGGGGGTTCCGATGCCAGCCGTGACCGTCTCCGACGTGACCACCCTGCCGCGCGTGCCCGAGCCCGGTCCCACCGAGCTCGACCGCGGCGTCCGCTCGATCACCACCGCGCCCCGCGGCTTCGAGGGCGAGGGCTTCCCGGTCCGCCGCGCGTTCCAGGGCGTCGACCTCCGCGACCTCGACCCGTTCCTGCACATGGACCAGATGGGCGAGGTGGAGTACGCGCCCGGCGAGCCCAAGGGCACGTCCTGGCACCCGCACCGCGGCTTCGAGACCGTCACCTACATCATGGACGGCGAGTTCGAGCACCAGGACAGCCACGGCGGCGGCGGCAGCATCACCAACGGCGACACCCAGTGGATGACCGCGGGTGGCGGGCTCCTGCACATCGAGCGGCCACCGGAGGCGCTGGTCGCCAGCGGCGGGCTGTTCCACGGCCTGCAACTGTGGGTGAACCTGCCCAAGGCGGACAAGTGGCTCGAGCCGAAGTACCAGGACCTGCGCGCGGGCGAGTCCGCGCTGCTCACGACGCCCGACGGCGGCGCACTGATCCGCGTCATCGCCGGTGACCTCGCCGGATTGCGCGGTCCCGGGTCGACCTACACGCCGATGGCGATGATGCACGCGACGATCTCCCCGGGGCGCGGATGCGGCTGCCGTGGCGCCGGGACTTCAACGCGCTGGTCTACGTGCTCTCCGGCGCCGGGACCGTCGGCAAGGACGACCGGCCGATCCGCGGCGGACAGCTCGCGCTGTTCGGCCCGGGCGACGTAATCACGGTGGCGGGCAACGTGGCGCAGGAGTCCCGGACCCCCGCGCTCGACGTCGTGGTGCTCGGCGGGCAGCCGATCCGCGAGCCCGTCGCGTGGGGCGGCCCGTTCGTGATGAACACCAGGGCCGAGGTGCTGCAGGCGTTCGAGGACTACCAGAAGGGCAAGCTCGGCGTGGTCCCCGCGACCTACGTCCCGCACGGGCAGCTGGGAGGATCCTCCTCATGACCGACGCAGCGACCGAACCCCAGGTACTCGACGTCGCCGAGTGGTCCCGCTTCGAGATCCACGTCGGCGGGAAGCTCGCCGGCTACGCGAACTACGCCCTGGAGCCCGGCCGGATCACCTTCACCCACACCGTGATCCACGACGAGTTCGGCGGCCAGGGCCTGGGCGGGACGCTCGCCCGGGCCGCCCTGGACGCCGCCCGCAGGCGCGGCCTGGACGTCTACCCGGACTGCCCCTTCATCCGCTCCTGGATCGGCAAGCACCCGGACTACCTCGACCTCGTCCCCGAGGCCGCCCGGGACCGCTACCAGCTCGCCTGACCCGGACTCGCGGGGGTTCCGGAACTGTCGGGGGGCGCCCGTAGCCTGACGTCGTGTTGGTCGTCCACGCGCTCTGGTCCCCCGGTCGTGGTGCCGTGCTGTGGGCCGAGGACGGGCAACGGCCTGCGACGACGTCGCGGCGGTCGCTGCGCAGCGCCCGGCCGCATCCGTTCGCGCTGCCCGCGTCCACGCTCGCCGGGATCCACCCGGGCAAGCAGACGATGCTCACGATGCTCTTGCCCTCGCGCAGCAGCGGCCCGGTGGACTCCCCGGGAGCTCGTCCGGGCCGCGCCGCCGGCGCGCCGGACGAGCGAGACGTCGCTGAGCCCGTGGAGCGTGCCGGGCGTCGTCGTCGATCCCGCCGAGCTCGAGGACCCGGCCGAGGACGTCCGCTACGGGGCCTCGGTCACCCATCTCCGGGCCGTCGCGCGCTTCGCCGCGGAGCTCGCCTCCCGCGGCCGCATCCTGCCGACCGTCGTGCAGGAGGGCGGGCGGCCGGAGGCCCGCTGGCGGCCGGTCGTCCAGGGCCTGGACGCCGTCACCCGGCGCGCCCTGATCGAGGGGCTGCCCCCGGTCGCGCGGGCCGAGCAGCGCCGGGGAGGGGACGTCGCGGGCCGGGATCCCGCCACCCTCGTCGACGACGCGCTGGCCGCCCTCACGGACGCGGCGGTCCGCGAGCAGCTGGGCCGGGCGGACGTCCCGCTCGCGCTCGTCCCCCGCCGCCGAGGCCGGGCGCCGCGGACGCTGCCCGCCACCGAGGCCTGGCTCACCGCCCTGACCGGTGCGGACGCGCGGTTCGAGGCGCCGGAGCGGGAGGTCGCGGAGCTGTCCGCGGCCCTGCAGGCCTGGGACGAGGTCGGCACCGAGGAGACCGGCCCGGGGCGGGCCACCTTCCGCCTCGCCGAGATCCGCACGCTGCACGACCCGGCAGACCCCGGGGACGACGAGGACGACCAGACCGGGGAGGGCTCCCGCTGGGTGCTGGAGTTCCAGCTCCAGTCCACGGAGGACCCCAGCCTGATCGTCTCGGCGGACGCCGTCTGGGCGGGCCGGGCGGACCGGCTGATCGTGTCCGCGCAGGAGCTGCTGCTCGCCGAGCTCGGCCGGGCGGCGCTGGTCTACCCGATGATCGGCCCGGCGCTGCGGCAGGCCCGGCCCGCCCACGTCGACCTGGACGTCGCCTCCGCGCACTCGTTCCTCACCGAGGACGCCGCCGCACTGGTCGCGGCCGGTTTCGGGGTGCAGCTCCCGGCCGGCTGGAACGGCACGCGGCCGATCGGGCTGCGGCTGTCCACCAGCTCCACCCCTGCCCCGGGCGTCATCCTGCGCGGCGGGCTCGGCCGCGAGGAGCTGTCGCAGTTCCGCTGGTCGATCGCCGTCGGGGACGAGGAGCTGGGCGAGGAGGAGATCGCCGAGCTGGTCGCGGCGAAGGCACCGCTCGTCCGGGTGCGCGGGCAGTGGGTCAGCGTCGACGCCGAGGCGCTGGCCAAGGGTCTGGAGTTCCTCAAGCGCGAGCGGAGACGGAAGGTCCCGCCCACCGCCGCGGACCTGCTCGCGTTCGCCCAGGGCGCCGGTCCGGCGACCCCGCTGCCGATCACGTCCGTCGTCGCCGACGGCTGGGTCGGCGACCTCCTCGAGGGCACGGCGGACCGTACGCTCACCCCGCTCGACGCGCCGCCCGGGTTCCTCGCGACGCTGCGGCCCTACCAGCAGCGCGGCCTGTCCTGGCTCGCCTTCCTCTCCTCGCTCGGCCTCGGCGCCTGCCTGGCGGACGACATGGGCCTCGGCAAGACGGTCCAGATGCTGGCCCTGGAGGCCCACGAGCGGGCGGCCGGCCAGCTGGGTCGACCAGGGCCGGGACCCACGCTGATCCTCTGCCCGATGTCCCTCGTCGGCACCTGGCAGCGGGAGGCCGCGAAGTTCGCCCCGAGCCTGCGGGTGCACGCCCACCACGGCGTCGCCCGTCCGCACGGCGAGGCCCTGCGCGAGCTCCTGACCGGGACGGACGTCGTCGTCACCACCTACGGCACCGCGGCGCGGGACATCGAGGAGCTCGAGGGCCTCGCCTGGCACCGGCTCGTCCTCGACGAGGCCCAGGCGATCAAGAACGCCCACGCGGCGCCTTCCAAGGCCGCGCGCCGGATCAACGCCGGGCACCGCGTCGCGCTCACCGGCACGCCGATGGAGAACCGGCTCGCCGAGCTCTGGTCCGTGATGGACTTCCTCAACCCCGGCATGCTCGGCCGGCCGGAACGGTTCCGGCAGCGCTTCGCCGTCCCGATCGAGCGCCACCGCAGCGACGACGCCGCCGAGGAGCTCCGCCGGATCACCCGCCCCTACCTGCTGCGCCGGGTCAAGACGGACCCGACGGTGATCGACGACCTCCCGGAGAAGATCGAGATCCGGCAGGAGTACCGGCTCACCCGGGAGCAGGCGTCGCTGTACCGGACCGTCGTGGACGACATGATGGAGAAGATCGAGGACAGCCAGGGCATCCAGCGCCGCGGCAATGTCCTCGCCGCGATGGCGAAGCTCAAGCAGGTCTGCAACCACCCGGCCCAGCTCCTGCACGACGGTTCGCCCATCGGCAGGCGCTCCGGGAAGGTCGCGCGGCTCGAGGAGATCCTGGCCGAGATCCTCGCCGAGGGGGACAAGGTCCTCTGCTTCACCCAGTTCACCGAGTTCGCGGCGATGCTCGTCCCGCACCTGTCCGCCCGGTTCGACCAGGACGTCCTCTACCTGCACGGCGGGACGCCGAAGAAGAAGCGGGACGAGATGGTCGAGCGCTTCCAGTCGGCGGACGGGCCGTCGATCTTCCTGCTCTCGCTCAAGGCCGGCGGCACCGGGCTCACGCTCACCGCCGCGAACCACGTCGTCCACCTGGACCGCTGGTGGAACCCCGCGGTGGAGAACCAGGCGACGGACCGGGCGTTCCGGATCGGCCAGCACCGCAACGTCCAGGTGCGGAAGTTCTGCTGTCCCGGCACGGTCGAGGAGCGGATCGACACGTTGATCGAGTCCAAGAAGGCGCTGTCCGAGATGGTGATCAGCGACGGCGAGGGCTGGCTCGGGGACCTGAGCACCGGCGAGCTCCGCGAGGTGTTCGCCCTGGGTGCGGAGGCGGTCGACAATGACGAGTGAGGGCAGCCGATGAGCGACCAGCCGTTCTGGGCCGACGAGGGGTTCTCCGGCAGGCCCCTCCGGGTCACCGGAGGCATCCAGATCAACAGCACCCGCGGGTCCGTCGCGCGCACCTGGTGGTCGGCCCGGTTCATCGCGGTGCTGGAGGGCCTCGGGGTCGGCGGGCGCCTCGCGCGGGGAAGAGCTACGCCCGCGCCGGGCAGATCGTGTCCCTCTCCCTCGACGCCGGCGCCGTCGTCGCCCTGGTCCAGGGTTCGCGCCCCACCCCGTACAAGGTCCGGATCGGCGTGCCCACCTGGGGCAAGGAGGAGTGGGGGCGCGCGGAACAGGCCCTCGCAGACGACGCCTGGTACGCGGCCACGCTGCTCGCCGGCGGGATGCCGCCGGAGATCGAGGAGCTGTTCGCCGGGCTCGGGCTGGCCCTGTTCCCGGCCGAGCCGCGGGACCTGTCCATGGACTGCACCTGCCCGGACTTCGCGGTCCCCTGCAAGCACCTCGCCGCGGTGTTCTACGTGCTCGCGGAGCGGTTCGACGCAGACCCGTTCGAGGTCCTGGCCCTGCGCGGCCGGGACCGCGAGGCCCTGCTCGCGAACCTGCGCACCCGGCGCGGGGTCCCCTCGGCCGCCGCGGAGCTCGCCGCCCCCGGCGAGGGCACTCCCCCGCTGGCGCAAACCCTGGACCGGTTCTTCGCCGCAGGTCCAGCCCTCGCGGACGCCGGGCGCCTGGCCCCCGCGCTCACCTCACCCGGCGCGCTGCTGGACCAGGTCCCGGAGCTGCCGATCGAGGTGCGGGGGCACCGGGTGACGGACCTGCTGCGGGTCGCCTACCACGAGCTGCACGGCTACCCGGAGGACTGATCCCCGGACGCGCGGCGCTTCAGGCCGCGGCGACCGGCGTGGAGAGCTTGCCCTCGCGCGCCGCCTTCCGCTCGAACCAGATCGTGGCCAGCGGCGGGATGCTCGCGATCAGCGCGACCACGAGCGTCTTCGCGTCCCAGCGGTGCAGCCGGGCGAGCACGATCGCCGCGATCACGTAGAGCACGAACAGCGCGCCGTGGATCGGTCCGAAGACCTGCACGCCGATCTCGTTCCGCACCACGACGTACTTGAAGAACATCCCGATGAGCAGCCCCGTCCACGAGCAGGCCTCGGCGATCGCGACGATCCGGAACAGCTTCCCCGGACCGGAGAGCGCAGGGGTGGAGGTCATGCTTCCACTGTGCCGCACGCGGGGGTCTCAACTTCTACCGGGTGTCGAAGGCCACGCACCGATGAGTTCCCGGGCCCGCCGCGGTCCTACCGGCCATGACCACCACACGGAGTTCGATGCTGGACCTCACCCCGGCTGCGCGCCGCGTGACGGCGGTGGTGAGGCACATCACCGACGAGCAGCTCGATGACCCGACGCCGTCGGACTGCGACGTCGCCACGGTGCTGGACCACCTCATGGGTCTCACCCGGGCCTTCGTCGAGACCGCGCACAAGACCGTCACCGAGAACGCGGCGCCGCAGGCGTCCGGCGCGAACCTCGACCCGGGCTGGCGCACGATCCTGCCCGCCCGGCTCGCCGAGCTGGCCGAGGCCTGGCGGGACCCGGCGGCCTGGCAGGGCCTGGCCGACGCGGGCGGGGTGAGGATGCCGGCGGAGATGATGGGGGTCGTCGCCCTCGACGAGCTGGTGCTGCACGGCTGGGACCTCGCCCGCGCCACCCGCCGGCCCTACGCGGTCGACGCGGTCAGCATCGCCGCGTGCCTGCGGTTCGTCGAGGCAATGGCCCAGCCCGGGCAGGGGCGGGACGGGCTGTTCGGCCCGCCCGTCGCGGTGTCGGACGACGCGCCGCCGTTCCACCGGTTGCTCGGTCTCGCGGGCCGGGACCCGGCGTGGGCGGCCCGGACTGAAGAATGAGCAGGTGCCCGATGAACCCCTTCACCTCGAGACTCTCTCCGTCCACGCCGGGAACGACGTCGACCCCGGCACGGGTGCCATCCGCCGCCCGCTCGTCATGGCGAACTCCTACGCCCTGCCGGACGACCCGTCCGAACTGAGCTGGTCCGGCACCGGGACCCCGCTCTACACCCGCAACGGCGGGGCGAACCAGGGTTGGCTGGAGCAGAAGCTCGCCGCGCTCGAGACGGGCGGGGACCCCGGTGACGTCGAGGCCGTCGCGTTGGCCACGGGCGTCGCGGCGCTGCACGCGGTGTTCTTCACGTTCCTGGGCGCCGGGGACCACGTCGTGTCCTCCGACGTCACCTACGTCGCGGTGTTCCGGCTGCTCACCGAGCTCCTGCCGGAGAAGTACGGGATCACCGCGACGCTCGTCGACTCGAGCGACCTCGACGCCGTGCGCGCCGCGATCCGACCGGAGACCCGGCTGGTCCACGTCGAGACGCCCGCCAACCCGACGACGAGGGTCACCGACGTCGCCGCCGTCGCCGAGATCGCGCACGCCGCCGGCGCGCTGCTGTCCGTCGATGCCACGTTCGCCACCCCGGTCCTGCAGCGCCCGCTGGCCGAGGGGGCGGACCTCGTCGTGCACTCGCTGACCAAGTACATCAACGGCCACGGGGACGCGATGGGCGGCGCGGTGATCGCCCGCGGCGAGCTGGTGGAGCGGATCCGCGCGGAGGCGATGGTCAACGTCGGCGGCGCGATCAGCCCGTTCAACGCCTGGTTGATCATGCGGGGCTCGGTCACCCTGCCTCTGCGGATGCGGCAGCACTGCGCGAACGCGATGGCCGTCGCGGAGTTCCTGGCCGGCGACCCGCGCGTCGCCTACGTCGCCTACCCGGGGCTGCCGTCGCACCCGCAGCACGCGCTGGCCGCCCGCACCCTGGACGGCGGGTTCGGCGGGATGCTCGCCTTCGCCGTGCGGGGCGACGCTGCCATGCAGAACAGGTTCGTCGCGGCGCTGCGGATCGTCACGTCCGCCGTGTCGCTCGGGCACGACGAGTCCCTCGTCGTGCACGTCGCCCCGGGCGGCGAGCGGGACCGCTTCTACCCCGAGGAGTTCCGCAAGTGGGGGCACTTGCGGTTCTCCGCCGGGCTCGAGGACCCGCGCGATCTCGTCGCGGACCTGCGCCAGGCGCTCGACCAGGTGGGGTGATCCGCGGGCGAGGTCAACCGTTCCCGCCGCCACCCGGCTGGTTGCCCCGGTTCTGGTTGCCCTGGTTCTGGTTGCCCTGGTTCTGGTTGCCCTGGTTCTGGCTGCCCTGGTTCTGGCTGCCCTGGTTCTGGCTGCCCTGGTTCTGGTTGCCCTGGTTCTGGTTGCCCTGGTTCTGGTTGCCCTGGTTCTGGTTGTCCGGCGGCGGCCCGCCGGGCGCCGGGGGCGGCGGGGCGACGCGCACCACGTCCCGCAGGCTCCCCTTGAGGTAGCGCGGATCAGGCGCCGGCAGCGGCGCGGGCGGCTGGCTCGCCAGGATCTCGCCGAAGGCCTGGTAGGCCGTGCGCGCAGGCGCCTTGCCGCCGTAGATGTTGCCGTCGCCGCAGGTGTAGGGCGGGGTGCCGTCGCAGATCGGCCGCGGCGAGTTCGAGTCGTCGAAGACGATCGCCGCCCCGGCCACCTGCGGCGTCGCGCCGACGAACGCGGCGGACTTGTACTCGTTCGTCGTCCCCGTCTTCGCCGCGATGGGCCGGTTCCAGCCCGCCGCGGCCGCGGCGGCGGCCGACGTGCCCCCGCCTGATCGTCCTTGCTCAGCCCGTTCATCAAACTGTCCGCGATCGCCGGGTCCAGCGCCTGGCGGCAGGGCGGCTGGGTGATGGCGACCGGCTTGCCGGCCCGGTCCGTGATCGACTCGATCGGCGTGGGGGGGCACCAGGTGCCGTGACTGGCCAGGGTGGCCTGGACGTTCGCCAGTTCCAGGGCGCTGGTCGGGGCGACGCCCAGGGTGAACGACGCCAGCTTCTGCTGCTTGACCACGTCCGCGATCGAGGGCGTGCCGGGCTTGCCGCTGAAAGGCGTGTCCGCGAGCGAGGTGAGGCCGAGCCGCACCGCCATGTCGACGACCGGGGGGATGCCGGTGCTCTCCTCCAGCTTGATGAACGCCGTGTTCGGCGACTGGGCGAGGGCGTCGGTCAGCGAGAGCTGGGCGGGGTAGGTCCCGGCGTTGCCGACGGGGATCGGCCGCCCGTCGACGTTGCGGTAGATCGGCGAGGTGTACCCACCGGCCGGGACGTCCAGCACCGTGTCGATCCCGATCAGGCCCTGCTCCATCGCCGACGCCGCGGTGAAGATCTTGTAGATGGAGCCGGCGCCCATGTTCTCCGGCTGGTAGGGCAGCCCGTAGCTGGACTGCCCCGGTCCGTTGCCGAAGGTCCGGTTGGCGGCCATCGCGGTCACCTTGTGCGAGTCCGCGCCCGGCACGATCGTCGCCATGACGTCCGCGACGTGGGGCTGTGTGGGCGGCACCTGCCCGTCGACCGCCTTCTTCACCGACGCGAGCGCGTTCCGGTCCAGCGTGGTGCGGATCGTGTAGCCGCCACCGGCGAGCCGGTCCGTCGGGAACCCGGCCCGGCGCAGGTAGGACAGCACGTAGTCGCAGAAGTAGCCGGCATCGCCGGCGCCGATGCACCCCTCGGCCGGGACGCCGGGAGTCCCCTTGACGCCCAGGGGTGCCGCGGTCGCGTCGGCCGCCTGCTGCGCGGAGATCGAGCCCTGCTGCTTCAGCTGGTCGATCACGACGTTGCGTCGGGAGAGCGCGGCGTCCGGGTGCGCGGTCGGGTCGTACTGGCTCGGGCTCTGCACCATTCCCGCGAGCAGCGCGGACTGCGGGACGTCGAGCTGCGACGCGTCCACGCCGAAGTAGGTCTGCGCCGCGGCCTGCACCCCGTACGCGCCGTGCCCGAAGTACACGAGGTCGAGGTAGCCGGTGAGGATCTGGTCCTTGGTCAGCTCGTGGTCCAGGCTGACGGCGAGCTCGGCCTCCTTGAGCTTGCGGGCGTAGCTCGGGGCGACGGCGGCCCGCCGTTGGGCGTCCGTCTGCGCCGCCACGTACAGGTCGTAGTTCTTCACGTACTGCTCGGTGAGCGTCGAGCCGCCCTGCCGGGCGCCGCCGTTGCTGTTGTTGACCAGGGCGCGGGCGGCACCGATCGGGTCGAAGCCGCCGTGTTCGTAGAAGCGGCGGTCCTCGATCGAGACGATCGACGCCTTCATCGCGGTCGAGATCCTGTCGCTGGTCACGGGGACCCGGTACTGGTTGAACAGGTAGGCGATCGGGGCGCCGGACGAATCGGTCACGGTCGACGCCGCCGGCAGGTTCCCGGTCTTAAGATCCGCATTCGAGCCGGTCGCGGAATCACTCACCGCACCGGCGAGCAACCCGATTCCCCCGACGACCGGGAACAGTGCCCCGGCCACGAGCACACCCGCGACCAGTCCGAACACGACGAGCTGCCGCGCCCCACGCATCACACCCACGCGCCTATCTCTACCAGCGCGGACGTGAGATCCGCGCGACGAGCGCCACGGTCCGCAGGCGCGGGTGGGGCACGTCGCACCCGAGGCGGGACGAGTCGTACGGATGACCAGCAATGCGACAGACCCTCTCATTCACACATTTCCGGGAATTGCGCCCCGGAATTTCCACCCGCGGTGTCGAGGGGCACACTCGACCCGACACGACCCGGAAGGACGAGGACGATGGGTGAGCTGAGCGCGTGGCACTGGCTGATCGTGATCGGGGTGTTCGTGCTGCTGTTCGGGGCGAAACGACTGCCCGACGCCGCGCGCAGCCTCGGCCGCTCCACCCGCATTCTGAAGGCGGAGCTGCGCGCGGATGCGCCGGAACCCGCACCGGTGACCCCGCCCGCCTCCGCTCCCGCCGACCGGGAGCAGGCCGGGGCCGGCGACCATCCCGAGCACCGGCCCGCCCCTGGTCAGCAGGAGACCAGGACGGTGACTCCTCACCCGGAGTGATCGAGGAGCATCGCCGGGTGGTGGTGGCGTCCGCGGACACGCGCGGCTAGCGTCGAGGCCGTGAAGGTCCGGATCGGTATCGGGTCGCTCCCCACGGAATCCGGCCGGGCGGCCGTCGGCCCGGGGTTCGACGAGCTCGTCGACGCCCTCGAGGAACGGGACGTCGACTCGCTCTGGCTCCCCGACCTCGTCTCCACCGACGCGGTCGACGCCCTGGTCGGGCTGGCCTACGCCGCCGGCCGTACGCGCACGCTCAAGATCGGTACCGGCGTCCTGGTGCTGCCGGGCCGCAACCCGGTGCTCGTCGCGTCCCAGCTCGCCTCGCTCGCCGCGCTCGCCCCGAAGCGGATCCTCCCGGCGTTCGGCGTCCGGCCGGCCCGCGGCCGGGAGCGGCAGCTCTACCCCGTGCCGGACGGGCAGCGCGCCGCGGTGTTCGAGGAGGCCCTGGTCGTCGTCCGGCGGCTGCTCGACGAGCCGCGGGTCACCCACCACGGCACCTTCTTCCACCTCGACGACGCCTCGGTCGGCCCGCGTCCCCCCGGCCGGCTCGACCTCTGGCTCGGCGGACGCGCCCCGGTCGGCCTGGACCGCATCGGCCGGCTCGCCGACGGCTGGCTCGGCAGCTTCGTGACACCCGACGAGGCGGCGGACTGCCGCAGCCGGATCGAGCGGGCCGCCGCGACGGCGGGCCGGGAGATCGAGGAGGACCACTACGGCACCAACCTGGCCGTCGTCCCGCCGGAGGCGACGGAGGAGCAGGTCGCCGCGGCGCTCGCCGGGTCGCTGGACCGGCGGCCGGACATGGACCCGGAGCAGCTCGTCGTCCGCGGCTGGGAGCAGGCGCGGAAACGGATCGGGCAGTACGTCGACGCGGGGTTGTCGAAGTTCGTGGTCCGCCCGGCGACGCCGGTCGCGTCCTGGCGCGGGTTCCTGGACCAGTTCGTCGAGGAGCTTCAGGTCCTCGAGAACTGAGCGCTCAGGCCTGCACCCGCCGCCGTCGTCCCCGGTGGCCCGCTCCAGCCCCGCGGGCCACGAGGGGCGGAACTGTGGCGTCGCCGGACGCTAAGGTCGACGTCATGTCCGCCGATCCCGTACGCGACCAAAGGCGCGATCGGGACCCCGAGGGTCGCGCCCGCAACGCCCGACCGCGGGACGCCAGCGGGCGGCCGCTGCCCTACGGCGAGTCCGGTGTCGAACGTGTCCCCGAGGACCTGGTGCTCAGCCCGGGCGACGCGGTCACCGAGGCCCAGCGGCTGCTCGACGAGGGCCTCCCGTTCCAGGCCCACGAGGTCCTGGAGGCCGCGTGGAAGGCGTCCGACCCGGCCACCCGGCAGCTGTGGCGCGCTCTCGCGCAGCTCGCCGTCGGCCTCACGCACGCCCAGCGCGGCAACAGCAGGGGCGCGGTGTCCCTGCTGGAACGGGGTGCGGACGGCATCGCCCGCTGGGTCGGTGACGCCCCTGCGGGCCTCGACCTCCCCGGCCTCCAGCGGCACGGCTTCGCGCTGGCCGAGCGGATCGAGCGTTCCGGCACCGGGTCTCTCACGGCCGCGGACCTGGCACCCGCGCTCCGCGCTCGTGCGCGGTAGTCGTCGCCGGAACAACGTTGTTCACGCACGGGCGGCGTCAGCCGCGTGCAGGACCCGCAGGGCGTTGCGGCCCGCGAGCTTCCCGCAGTCCTCGGCGCTCCAGCCCCTGTCCAGCAGCGCGTCGAACAGCCGCGGGTAGCCGCTGACGTCCTCGAGCCCGGCGGGCAGCTCGGGCACGCCGTCGTAGTCCCCGCCGATCCCGACGTGGTCGATCCCCGCGACCTCGCGGACGTGCTCGAGGTGCGCGACGACGTCGTCGATCGTCGCTCCCGGCATCACCGGCCCGGTCCAGCGCGCGGCGAAGGCGTCCCGGGCCCGCAGGTTGCGGTGGTCCTCCCCGGCCGCGGCCATCGCCTCGGCCAGCCGGTCGTCCCACTCCGCGACACGACGGGAGACGAAGCGCGGCACGAACGTCACCATGCAGACCCCGCCGTTGCCGGGCAGGGCGGCGAGGACGTCGTCCGGCACGTTGCGCGGGTTGTCCGTGACCGCGCGGGCCGAGGAGTGCGTGAAGAGCACCGGCGCGGACGTCGTCTCGAGCGCGTCCCGCATGGTCGTGTCGGCGACGTGCGAGAGGTCGACGATCATGCCGATCCGGTTCATCTCGGCGACGACCTCGCGGCCGAAGTCGCTCAGCCCGCCGTGGACGGGCTCGTCCGTCGCGGAGTCCGCCCACTCGGTGTTGAGGTTGTGCGTCAGCGTCATGTACCGGACCCCGAGCCGGCGCAGCGCCCGGAGGACCCCGAGCGACCCGTTGATGCTGTGCCCGCCCTCGGCGCCGAGCAGCGAGCCGATCCAGCCGTCGGTGAACGCGGCCTCGGCCTCGGTCGCGGTGGTGACGACCCGCAGGTCCGCGGGGTAGCGCTCGGCCAGCTCGTAGACCCGCTCCACCTGCTCGACCACGGCCGTCACCGCGCGGTCCCCGGCGAACGACGGCGGCACGTACACCGACCAGAACTGCGCGCCGACCCCGCCGGCCCGCAGCCGGGGCAGGTCGGTGTGCAGCCGCGGGTCCCCCGCGGCCAGGTCCGGCGCCGGACCGTCGAGCTCGCGCAGGGCCCACGGAAGGTCGTTGTGCCCGTCGACGAGCGGGGTGGCGCGGAGGAGTTCGGAGCCGGTGATCGTCACCGTTCGAGTATCGCCCCCACGCCGCGGGGCGCGTCGGGCAGACTCGGGATCATGGACGATCCCGCCGGCCCCCGCCTGGCCCTGGTCCTGCATCCGCACCGCGACCTCCGGGAGGTCGTCGCCCACCTCGTGCGCTGGGCGGAGGCGCACGGCGTCGAGCTGGTCGTCGGGGCGCAGGACGCCCTGCGCGTCGACGGCGGGGTGCTCCCGGTCCCGGCGGACGAGCTCGCCGACGGCGCCACCGCGGTCGTGAGCCTCGGGGGCGACGGCACCCTGCTGGGCGCGCTGCGGCTCGTCGCGGACACACCCGTCCCGGTGCTCGGCGTGCAGCTCGGGCACCTGGGTTTCCTCGCGGAGGTGCAGCCGAACGAGCTGGACACCGCGCTCGACCGGGTCCTCGCCGGGGACTTCGTCGTCGAACCGCACAGTGCGTTGCGGATCGAGACCGGCACGCAGCACCTCGTCGCGTTCAACGACCTCGCGCTGGTGCGCCACCCGGGCCACGGGAGCGTGGACGCCACGCTCGCGGTCAACGGCCTGCGCCACGGCTACTACCGGTGCGACGCGCTGGTCGTCGCGACGGCGGCGGGCTCGTCGGCCTACAGCTACGCGGCGGGCGGCCCGCTCGTCTCGCCGTCCGTGGGCGGGGTCGTGGTGACGCCGTCCGCGCCGATGTCCGGGATCTCCCGGGCGCTCGTCCTCGGCGAGTCCGACGTGCTGCGCCTGGAGCTGAACCCGCGGTGCGGGACGCTCGCCCTGGAGGCGGACGGCGTCGGGAGCGGTGACGTCGGGCCCGGGACCGTGCTGGACCTGACCGTGCAGCCGGACGCGGGCCAGGTCATCCGGCTGAACCCGGCCGTGCACCACCAGCGGAGCCGGGTGAAGCTCAGCCTACTGGACCTGCCGCTGCTCCCGGAGCAGCTCCGCGAGCTGCTGCCGCCGGACCTGCGGAAACGCTTCGACACGGCGGCCGACGACGGGGCGTGAGCGCCCGGGCGGGACCGGCCGTGGCCTCAGCGGGGGAGGCGGCGCCAGATCGCGCGCGGGAGGTGGCGCATGACGGCGAAGACGGGGCGGAGCAGGCCCGGGACCCAGACCTCGCCGCGGCCGGTGCGCAGCGCCTTCACGGTGGCGTCCGCGACCTGGTCCGGGGTGCTCGAGAACGGGGCCGGGGACATGCCCTCGGTCATCCGTCCGATCACGAACCCCGGCCTGACCAGCAGCAACCGGACGCCGGAGCCGTGCAGGGCGTCCGCGAGGCCGGAGGCGAAACCGTCGAGACCGGCCTTCGCGCTGCCGTAGACGTAGTTGGCCCGGCGCACGCGGACGCCGGCGACGGAGGAGAACACGACGAGCGTGCCGCTCCCCTGCGCTCGCAGGACCTGCGCGAGCTCGGTCAGGACCTGGACGTGCGCGACGTAGTCCGTGTGCACGATCCGCACCGCGTGCCCCGCGTCCGCCTCGGCCCGGGCCTGCTCACCGAGCAGGCCGAACGCGACCACGACGACGTCGAGCCGCCCGTGCCGCGCGACGACGTCGTCGATCAGGGGGCGGTGCGAGGCGAGATCGTCGGCGTCGAACTCCACCCGCTCGACGACGCGGGCACCCGCCTCGCGGACGAGCTTCTCCTCCGCGTCCAGGTCCGCGCTGCGCCGCGCGGCGAGCACCACGGTCTCCGCCTCCCGGCCCGCGAGCCGCTCCGCCACCGCGATCCCGATCTCGCTGCGCCCGCCGAGTACCAGCACCGTTCCGCCCATGGGGCGAGTCTGGCAAGGCGGTGGGGCGATCAGCTGCCCAGGGTGAGCGAGACCCCGTCGGTCTGCAGCCGCCGGCCCTCGAAGGTCACCTTCCCGCGGTGCGACACCTCGACCTGGTAGAAGTCCGACCCGGCCGGGACGTCCGGCACGGTGACGACGAACTCGCAGGTCGACGAGCTGGTGGCCCGGCCGGAGCCGAGCATCCCGGTGGCGACGACCGCGCCTGAGCCGTCGTAGACCGTCACCGAACTGCCCGTGTCGATGTCCGAGTAGCCGCCGCTGCCCGAGCAGGACGAGCCGGTGGTGAACGAGCCGTAGCTGGAGTTGAGGTAGGAGCTGGTCTGGGTCAGCTGGAAGGTGCCGCCGACGTCGAACGTCGACGCGGCGGAGAGCGCGGCGGTCCCGCCCCACACCAGGCCGAGCACCGCGGCGCCGACGGCCGTCCCCGCGAGGAAGGTCACGAGCCGCGAGCGCGGAGCCGGAGTCCACCGCGGGGGCGGCCCGAACGGCGCACCCAGTCCGGCGGGCGGGGCATAGGGGTCGGACGGGAACGAGGTGGGCGGCCCCTGGAACGGAGCGGCGGGCGGCCCCTGGAACGCGGGCCCGCGGAACACCTCGCCCGGGAACGACGGTGGCGGTGCGGCGACGTCCGGGACCGGCATGGTCGCGTCGTGCGTGGTCATGGCGGGAGCCCTTCAAGCTGTGGACATGCGACGGAGGTTCGGAGGCAATGCCCCGGAAACAGGGCCGATCTACGGTCGGGCGGTGCCCGAGGTGCTCTTCGACGTCCGCTGGCCGGACGGGTCCACCCAGTCGTTCTACTCGCCGTCGCTGATCGTCGAGGAGTACTTCGACGCGGGCTCGGCGTACCCGCTCGAGGACTTCGTGGAGCGCAGCCGTGAGTGCATGCGGATCGCGGACCAGCGGGTGCGCGCGAAGTACGGCGTCGGCTGCGCCCAGTCCGTCATGACGATGGCGGGGATCGAACGCGCCGCAGCCCGGTTGGCGACCGGCGACAGCGTCACCCTGGCGGCGTTCCGCCGCTGATCAGGAGCCGATGCGGAACACCACGCCGCCCGTGGCGGCGGGGACGCGCAGCCGCGGGGCGAACAGGAAGCCGTCCGCGGGGACGTCCACGCGCGAGGAGCCGGGCGCCGGGCGCAGGCCCAGCATCTCGTCGACGGTGAGGTCGACCGGGCCGCGCGGCGCCGGGATCAACGGAGCGCCGGTCTCGGTGGGGGCGGTGCTGCTGGCGGGCCGGTTCATGACGCTCTCCCTGGACGATGCCGATGACGTACACCCGTATGTCGCAGGTCCTGCTGCGCCATTAGCGCCACCGACCGGCTTTACCCCGAATTGGGTACGCCCGGCCATACTGCGGGGGTGAACGGCACCTCCCGCCGGGCCGCGGTCCTCGGCTCCCCCATCACGCACTCGCTCTCCCCCGTCCTGCACGGTGCCGCGTACGCCGCGCTCGGCCTCGGCGACTGGTCCTACGACGCGCACGAGGTGGACGAGGCGGGCCTGCCCGGGTTCGTCGACGCGCTGGGCACCGAGTGGGCGGGACTGTCACTGACGATGCCGCTCAAGCGGGTGGCGATCGAGATCGCGGACCGGGTCTCCCCGCTGGCCGGGGCGACGGGAGCCGCCAACACGATGATCTTCACGCCGCAGGGCCGACTCGTGGAGAACACCGACGTCATCGGCATCGTCGAGTCGCTGCGCGCAGCCGGTGTGGACAGGGTCGAGAACGCCGTGGTGCTGGGCGCGGGCGGGACCGCGCAGGCCGCGCTCGCCGCCCTCCGTGACCTGGGGGCGACCGCGCCGACGGTGCTGGTGCGCAGCGCGTCGCGTGCCGGGGAGCTGCGGGACGCGGCCGAGCGGCTCGACGTCTCCCCCGTCGTCGAGGCCGTGCTGACCGACCCCGCCCGTGCGGCGGGCTTCCTGACCGGCGCGGACGTCGTCATCTCCACGCTGCCGGGGAGCGCGGCGGACGAGCTCGGCGGCGCGCGCTGGCGCTCCCGGACCACCGTGCTGGACGTCGTCTACGCGCCCTGGCCCACCGCGTTCGCCGCGGGCGCCGCGACGGCCGGGTGCCGGATCGTCAGCGGGCTGGACATGCTGCTGCACCAGGCGGTCGCGCAGGTGGAGCTGATGACCGGGCGGCCGGGACCGGTCGAGGCGATGCGGGCCGCACTGGACTCGGCGGTCCTCGCCAGGCGGTGAACCCGGCCCGGGGCGACGATGGAGGAGGAGATTCGGCGCGCCGTGAGCGCGGTCGATCGTGACCTGGAGCGGGCGATCGGCCGTGGACCCGTCGACGGCGCGGGGACCGATCAGGATCCGCCGGACGTGCTGGTCAGGAGATCGCCGAGGTCGGCGCCCGGGGCCAGCTCGACCGGCTCCTCCCCGCGCCGGAACAGCCGCGCGGTCTGCCCGTGCAGGCTCAGGGACGCGTCCCGCAGCAGCCAGGCGCCCTCGCGTAGGCCGAGCACCGGGACGTCGTTCTCCTCGTGGAACTCCGCGATGCGGGCCTCCCGGGTCTCCCCCATGTGTCGCGAGCCGGGATCCGGGTCGAGGTAGTGCGGGTCTATACAGGCTCGAACGCAGTGCATGACCTGCGGAAACACACGTCAGACATGATCCCGAGATGAGCGTCTGTGCCCCGTTTATCCTGGAACGGTCGTCCTTCTCAACAGGCACGGAGTCGCATCTCGTGAGCGCGTAGCAGCACCCAGCACGCAGCAAAAGAGCCCCACCCGCCAGCGACCACCAGGCGGATGGGGCTCTTCGTCGTTCAGGCTAGGGGGTCGCAGCGGTCCCGAGTCTTCCCCAACCCTGACCACTGCGACCAGGTGTGAGGATACAGCGGTTCGAACGTACGTGCGAGTCAGTACCCCGCGTCGCACGATCCGCGAGCGGACATCAGCGGTCGCTATTCCAAACTAAACTGATTTACAAATGAACGAAGATCATATGTAGTCGAATCTTTGACCGGGATTGTCCGCTCAAGATGCGCCATTCCCTCCATTTTGATCTGAATCCGGGCTACTCCTGCACCCCAGTGAAACCACGCATGCCCGTAGTTATCAGCAAACGCGAGACCAACAGCAGAATAACCATTCGACTCAATGCCATCAGGGATCGCAATCGTAACGTCTCCGGGCGGCACGTTAACCAACTTCCTCAGTCCACCCGCGCGCGTTTCACCGTTGATTACCCAAATAACTAGAAACGCCAGCGGCAGACGTGAGGCATTTACGATGTGAAAAAGTCTCGGTCCCTCAAGTTGCGCGGGTTCAAACCACGCGCCAACTTGGGACGCTTGCTCCGCTCGCTTCTCCTGCTCAAGCTCCGCAATCTGCTTCGCTTGTAAGGAGAAAGTCCTACTTGAGAAAAATACCGCAACACCGGCAGCAATGAGCGCACCGAATCCGGAGAAGCCGGCGACCCAGTCGGGAAACGTTCCCCAATCGATCGGACCCAGCGACAGGACTTGTGAAGTGGCGGGGAGCACGTGATCACGTTACCCGCCGCATGGATCAGGTCTGAGCGGCACGCTGGTGTTGGATGTTCTCCACGAGCATCTGACGATCCTCCGGAGACGGATCCTCCCACGCTCGCGCTCGCGACACCCAGTCATCCGGGATCCCCGTACACGCCTCCCGTGGACTCGGGAAGTCGCAGTACCGGTGTGCGGGGAACTCCACGCACGGACGGCGCCTGGGAGGCTGCACGTAGCTCACAGCGAGTCCAAATACGCGTTCCAGTCGTCACCCTTGTCCGCAGCACCGGCATACGTGACACCGTTCGCCTGCGCACCCGGGATCGAGAGTGCGAGATCCGCGCGTTGCTGACGGACCACCGTGTACATCGCGGCAGCGGGCTTCTCCGCGACCAGGACGCACGCGCGGCAGTAATCCGCTACCTCACGCACAATGTCCCGCTCAAGCCACAACTCAGCGGGAGCGGACTTCCATAGCGACACCCACATTTCGACCTCTTCGGGACGAGGGTTCGGTAACGGGAAGTCACACGGAGGCTCGCGGTTGGGGTCCGCAGTCAGGATGCGGAGCGACTTCCCGTTGCCGGGGAATACCGCAGGTGGATTGATTGTGCGTCCCATCGTGGGGAACACCTACCTTTCAGAGGTTGAGAGCGGCGCGAGGTTTATAGCGTCAGACATCGAGACGACCTTGCGCGCGGCGTGGGGCAAAAAAGGGTGCCGGAAGGGGTCCCCCGGGGGTGGGTGTCGATCATGTGCGACGAGAGACAAAGTCATTTCAATTTCTGAATCACACAACGACAATGGATCAATGACACAAGAGAGCCAATGATTGCATCATGTTTGGTTCACTGTTCACTGTTCATTGTTCCATTGTCATTGTCTAACTAGAATGAGAGAGCAACCTGACTCGACTCACGCTCGCATCGTGTGTTCGCTTCGCGCGGACGAGTGATGATACGTATGGGTGTAACGAGTGGAATAGCAGCGCAGCCACGCGGTAGCCATGCTGCTATCCAATCAGACTCAGGTTGTTTGACACTAACGACAGGGTGTGACGTGAGTCAGTTAACGGGTCGCCCGTTGCCTCACTCACCGCGACACCGTGCGTGGGTACATCCATCGCACCGGTCACCGGTACCCCGGATACCCGTTAACCGTGCGCGTGTTACCCGCTTTAATGTCCCCCGCGTGCGAGCTGCATTCCTGTCGCAGGTGCAACTATGTTACGCGGGATTCGGGATAACGCAGCTCAGCAAGATTATGAACCGATACGGTTGGAACATGAGTCGCTGACCTGCGCGAATGGTGGAGAGGGTGACACGTACGCTGCGTAACCCGCTCCACCGTCACGCGTGAGCGGGTTAGCCCGATGCCGGGTGATCGTCACCCGGTTCGAGGTATCCCCCGGTCTCAATAAGCTCCCGATATCTATACCCCGCTGCTGCGTGACCGGTAAGAACACCGAGAAGTGGAGCGCATAGATACGCGAGGATGACACTGAGAATCATGCTGCCACCCCACCAGGTTGAATAGAAAACGGACGCTTGACCGCGTCAGTTGGTGTCAGCGTCACAAGCTCTCGGTTCGAGAGGTTCAAGCCGGCTGCCGTGGAAGCGGTGAGTTCGTACGAATATTCAGGATGCTGCTCGCTCCGAATGCCGACACCACCAGTAGTGACCGACGTGAGCGCACGAGCAACCACCTGAACCGCAACCGCAACCACCGCGTCAACCGCGAGTGACCCGTCAGCAATCCACTCGTCCACCTTCGGGAGACGGGAGCGGATCAGCGCTGACACGTCCTCACAGAGCGAATCAACCTGCATGAGCTGCACACCCACATACTCGGTTGCGAGCCGCTTAGCGACATCCTCAGCAGTGACCAGCGGCGTCACCGTCGCGGGTGATTCTGGTGGTAAAGGTCCCGACCGGCTTGCAGTGTGTCCGTCCGCTGCGGTTCACCGACCGGAGTCCCCTGACCCGGGTTCACCGCGAAAACAGGAACCGCAGGTGCGGGAGCTGCGAGCGCACGCAGCTTCCCCGCTTGCTCGCGGAGAACTTCCTCCGTTGCACCGTTCAGAAGTCCACGTTGCTCGTCAGGAATTTCGTACTCTTTTGCGATCGCGTCCCTGAGCGCGTCTCCGTCAGCGGACGGGTTCATTGGTGTTGCACCGTCAACCCGGAAACCCTCACCAGGGAGCCGGTCCACCTGCGGGAGTGGCGACCGATTATCCGCAACCCGCGTTCGCCGGTCCGCTGCCTCAATATCCCACTGCCGCACGAGCGCGCGGAGATGCGGGTCTGCCCCCGGCTTCCGCGCGAGATAGCGGACGTGGCCGGCTTCCACGCTGGACGGGTCTGTGCTCGCGTAGGGATCTGCTCCGATAATCACTTGTTCATTCCGCTCAGTACATGCGACACAGTCTCTTCGTTGACGACGAACTTCATCGTCTGCGTACCGTCCGAGCGGATACCGTCAAACACCCACTCACCACCCGCGCGACGCTTAAGAGCCTCAAGCGCGTCAGCGTTAATTGGGGGACTGTAGCGGAGGTCATTGCGAACATTTACCCGAGTCGCACGATCCTCTTGCTCCTGAGCGAACTCTTCAACCGTCGGGACCCACACCCCGAACTCACCCGCAAGCGGAAGACTCGCGAACCACCGCAGATAATCCAGATTGACCTCTGGACGAAAGTCACGCAGGGGGAACAGTGGTGGAATCGGTCGCCCATCGGGAGACGTATTAACCTGACGGTGAACCGCGTCCAGGACATCCAAGCCCCGAACCCATCCGTACATTTCTACGTTTGCAGCCTGTGCGGGTCCCGCCGTCAGCTTCATCTGCGCGGTTCGAGCCGCCCGCAGTTCGCTGACCAGTTCCCCCGCGCGCTTCCATTCCTCCACCACACCACGATTGATCGCTGCCGCCGGGGAATCCACCAGTCCCAGTGTCGCGAACACGTCACCCGCTTCGCGGTGGATCCGCTCCACTTCGTCCCGCACCACCGCGAGCGCGTCGTTGGTTCCTTCGCGCACCACGTTTTCACGCTGGTTCGTCAGCGCCTTAATCGCCTCATTTGACATCCACGCAGCTCGCACAGCGTTGGACTTTGCAGCTTCGATCTCTGCAACACGGCGCAGAAGGTCAGCCGGCTCAACGTCACCGTCACAAATCTCAGCGGTCAGGTCGATCACCGGAATTGCGGCATCCGCGACTGCTCGCTTGAGCTTCTCCGCTCGTGCAATCGCTTCGTCAATTTCGGTGATGCCAGGGATAGCCCGCTTAGCACGAGCAAGAATGTCACTCATTAGTCGTTTCCTCGGTTCCACTATTTAGTTGTTGTGAGCGTTCGATGATCTCAAGATGCTCGTCCATCCGGCGCTCATTTGCCTGCCGCATAGATGCATTCTGCCGTGCGACCTGCGCGCTAATTTGCTTCAAGTTGAATTCCCGGGACAACTTGTGTCGCCGGGGATCACGGTTGCGGCGTGGCATTAAACTCAAACTCGTCTTCTACCGCTTTTACCGCGGCAGCGATAGCGGCTCGTGCGAAGAGATGCTTAGGAACCTGCAGCTCAGTGGAAACCCGGGAAAGGTCCTCCCACTCAGTTCCCTCAAAACGGATCTTAAAGCGGTTGTTAGTAGTAGACAATGTTTAGGGTTCGCCCCTTTTCTGTGATGGTAGTATGAATTCCAAACTTCGACTTCTCATCCAAGAGATAGCTGCGTCTAGCCCGCCGATCTCCACCGCGTCCAAGAGGTCAGGAAGCTCGTCACGAACTCGGTCCCAAGACTCCCGCGGGATCACCAACACGTCGTCCCCGTGGCGGTCCTCTGAGACGATCTCGTCGTCCGACTTCTCTCGGTGCAGTCCAGCCCAGTCACGAAGAGCGCGTGACCAGGTGAGCTGCCTGCGGTTGTGGGAGACCTTCTCCCAAACGAGCCACAGCAGGACGTCAGATTCCAACCCCGTGGAGAGCGCGTCCCGCAGGATCGCGAAAGGCGACCGGTTCCCCGAACGTGCTTCTTTCGTCGTCGGGGAGGTGATCTCACTCGTGATCTTGGAGATGTAGTCCGCGATGGACTCGATTGACTCGCCGGTCATTCGTACTGGACGCACGTCTAACCCACCTTTGTCGGCGACTGCGGAGAAGCCGAGCTTGCTGAGCTTCCGTTCCCATCGGACGAACATGCGACCGCCCAGCTCGTCCATGAGATCCGGAGACGTCGGTCCGTCCAACGCCACCACGGCGTGAACGTGTACGTGCCAGCCGGCTTCCCCGTGCGTCACCTCCACCGTGCGGACCCACCCGAGCACCCCAAACGCGCGTTGATCAGCAGTCCAGCCGCGACCCGACGTCACAGCCGCCCAAGCAGCCGTCAACGCGTCCCACAGCGCATCCAGCCGGTGACCCCGGTTATGCCGCATCGTCAGGGTCACCAACGCGGCGGACCCGCGTGCGGCAGCGACAGCCCTCAGCACCGTTGCGACGTCCTCCGACCGCTGAGCACCGATCTTCCGGGCACACACGGGACACGCCCACGGGGAGCCGCACGACTGCAACCCCGCCACACCTGCACGCCGGACCCCGTCAGACTCCGACACCCGAAGCACTGCGCCACCCACCGACGTGTGCGACACGCGACCGCAGTTCCGCAGTCTCGGCAGCGATGTGAACGCCCACAACCGACGACGCCACTCGAACGTCTCTCTCCGTCGTCCCTGACGCCGTTCACGGTCCTCGGAAGACTTACCCGCAGTTGTTACCGAGGAGGTCGCTCGCTGCGCTCGCTCCCGCGCACCCGCTCCCGCCTCCGGCGTCGCGGGGCGCGTGGCGCCATGCGAGCCGATCACCGGTGGCTGCCGGTCACTCGACGGACGTACTCCGCATAGGAGCCGATCCAGGGTGCTCGAACGCGTGCCAGCGGGACACCCGGAGCCGACAGCAGAGCGACACCCGGGAGCGCCCCCGCGTGGATGCCCGCGGTTCCTGGATCCGCGTCCGGGTGGAGAAGCTTGACCGCGTCATGAGAGTCGACCCGGAACGAGACCCGGATGCTCGCCTGCCCGCGCTCCGTGGAGCCGATGACGTTCGCCTCTGCCCGCTGGGCGACCATGACCACGCGGATCCCAGCTTTGTGACCCTCCGCCATGAGACGGGCGACCAGAGCGCGGACCCGCTTCCCCGTCTTCGGGTCCAGAGCATCCAGCCACCGCAGCAGCCCCGGATATTCTTCGAGCACTACGAACCGCAGCGGGTCGTCGTCGTTGATCGGCAGGACGTCGCTGGTGACGGGGATTCTCCCGATACGCGCGTCCATGTCCGCGACCAGGGCGACAAGGTGCGACTCAACTGCTGCGGGAGAGCTGAGACCCAGCACAACGTTCCCAGCGGAGAACGGACGCAGCAGGATCCCTGACGGGTCAATCCCACCGATGGTGAGGGGGTAGCCGGCGCGCTGACGTTCGCTGAGCTGCGCGAGCACCGAGTACAACCACGCGGATTTCCCGGACCGGGTAGCGCCCTGTACCGCGACATGACCCAGGTGCTCCGGGTCAATGCACACCTCGCTGCCCTGCTCGTCACGAGCGAGCACCACGACGCCGGTGACCGGACCCACCGGAAGCGGGAACCCGACGTCCAGCGGGTCCGAGTCCAGCAGCGTCACCACCGCGTACTCACCAACCCCGCGGGACTCGATGCGCAGTGCCACCGCTCCCATGTGCGGAGCGAGAAGGTGTGAGACCGCACGCAGGTCACCGACGACCTGACCGGGCAGCAGACGCACCACCAGCACCGTCGGATCCAGCGACACCGACACCACGTGCGGAGCGGTGTCCGTCGGACCGGACGGGGTGGACACCTGACGTCCGACACCGGCTCCCACACACGCCTCACGCCACGCCCACGAGAGCCGTTCTGCTTCAAGCCGGTCGTCCTGCTCGCGTGACCGGTTCAACCAGCTCATGCCGCCCGCCGGAACTGGATGACCGGAGCGACCGGAGCAACAGGCTTCTCACGCAGGAGAGCCGCAGAGCGCGCTTCCGTCCCCTCCACCGAAATGTCATAAGCGGGTCGGCGATCCGGTGGGCGGTGACGAGGTACCAGAACCCGAACCATCACCATTCCGCCACGGTCACGCGGATACATGAACATCGCGAGGATCTCCATCACTACAGACGCGGTCAGCAGCGAGACAGGAACCGGTGCGAGATTCCAGCACCACACGTAAACCGCCCACAGAGCGACAAAGCACCATGCGATGAACTCGAACACGAAAGCCTCCGGAATGAGGCGACCCCTGCTCCGGGGAAGTGGGAGCAGGGGTCGCATTGAAGGGAGCGGACGGGTCAGAGGGTCAGCGCGCTAACGTCACGCTGCCTGCGGCTTCGGGTTCGGGTGTGCACCGTCGATCCCCGACGCCTTGAGCGAAACCTTCGCGCGGTTCGTACCCTGCTCCACGTAGATGGTCGCGACGAGATCGCGGAACTTCACCGGCTTCCACTTCTCGCAACGCGGCTCGTCGTGAGATGCGATGGTCACCCCGACCGCCTCCGCGCGCATCGCGTCGTCGTCGTCAACAATCACGTCCACCGTCCACAGCGGGACACCGGACTCATCCTTCGCCTGATTGCCGGAACGCTTCCGGGAACCGTCCGAAAGCTCCACGTACTCCGCACGCTCCACCGCCTTCCCGGTACCGATGAAACTCACTCGTGACATGTCGACAGGAATCGTGCGCACAGTTTTCTCCCAGGTGTGTCATCGTTGTTTGATTCGCAGCGCGGTCTATCCGCTAATACAGATTAGGGTGAAACCCGTATTCCTCAATCAATTCAATTTCAGACTGGATGCGGTGCGCCACCCGGTTCAGGACCACCCGACAGGACCCGCTCTCCGGAAGATCCAGAGAGAACCCGTCGCGCTCCCGCTCCACGTTGCGCAGTTCCGCCCGGAGCACAGCAACCACGGCACCCCGCACCGCGTCGCCTTGAGCAACCTCAGCGACCGTCACCCGCGTCGCGGTCACAGCTCGATCCGCTCAAACTCGACAGTCACGTCGAGCACCGTGCTATCCACGCCGTGGTGCCGCGCGAGCTTCACCGCACCTTCGCGGTAGGAACCGACGCGAGCGATGACGTCGCCGGCTTCCGACTCCACCAGGTATCTGCCGTCCTGCCGGACGATCGACCCGGAGAAGTCAGCCTCCCCGCAGGTCACCAACCCGAGACCCGGACGAACCACGTCGACCACCAGGGCGACGACGAAGAGCGAAAGCTGGTCCATCGCGACTCCCGATCCATGCAATCTATGCGGACGAGGCAGACGGTACGGGAGGACTGCAATCTATGCAAGCCATGCGAGCGCGGGTCATACCTGCAACCGCTGCGACCTGTGCGAACATGACGCAGTGCCACCCGAGACAGCGGACGGCGGGAACCTGCTAAGCACGAGCCAGGCAGCCCGCGCCATCGGTGTGCATCAAACGACGCTTAGCAGGTGGGTCAAAGCCGGCTATGTGAAACCCGCTCAGAAGACCATCGGGGGACACATGCGGTGGGACCTGGATGCTCTCCGGGAGCAAGTCGCGCAGCTCACCGACTCCGACTGACTCCCTCCGGGGGCGCCTGCGCGGCGTGCGACCTCAGCTCCGGGGAGCGGGTCGCTCTCCCCGCCACAGCGACGCCTAACGGCAGCACCCGGCGGCACGGGGGTCAAGGCGGAACTACTGCCTTGCCCCCCGCACCACCGCGCGCAGGGTGAACCCGCCGCTGCGACGGGGAGAAGCTAGGAGCCATCTATTCAGTTGTCGGGTCGGTGACGGGTTGAGTCGCCCGACAACGAACCCGTCACCGGCTACACCGCGTTGACCTGCGGAAATAGCGTGACGGGGCGGTTGGTGACGGGGTGACGGGTTGTTTCAACCGCTCTCTAGAAGCCTCTCCTCTGAGGAAGCCAGTAGAACCGGTTTTAGCTTTTAACGCGTCACCCCGTCACTTTTGATCTAGAAAGAAGGTATAAGTGCAGGTCAGAGGTGGTAAAAGGGTGGTGACGGGTTGCCTCTTAACCCGTCACCAACCCGTCACCAAAGTGGTCAACCCGTCACCCAGCAGGAAGTAGCTTCACACCCACGTACACCTTCCCGGAATTCGTGTGCTTGTAATCGACCTTCGTACCAAGTGCGAGCTTGACGCGGCTGCCAAACCTCGTGTTCGACATGACCGCGTGACCGTTTTTCTCAGACCAAAACTTGTACGCGGTATAAAGATCCTTCGCAGGGGTCTCGGACCCTTGTTCGACACGGGTCCGCTCGTTAAGGAACTGCTCCACCGGGTCAGAATCCTCGCGGTACTGCTTGAGAAGATCCTTCGTCCGGCTCGACTCCTTAAAGTTGCCGTCATCCATCAGGCGGCGGAGTGCTGCAACCGCGAGATTGAAAATTCCCGGAAGCTCCCCCCGGAGGACTTCCTCAAGCTCAGGATCCTCGCGACCTTCAAAGTTGTTCGGGAACTCCACGATGACCCATCGTCGCAGGAACCCGCGTGACAGGTCGTTCGTAGCAGGGATCTCGTTGAACGAAGCAATCTGCGTCGCGTAGCTCACCCCGTAGAACGAATCCCGGAACTTCTACTCAAAGCGGACTTCGTCACCTGACGTCAGTTGCTTCCACGCTGCGGTGTCAACGAACCGCTCCGACGATACATCGAACGCAATGTTCGCGAACTTCCCGTGAAGGTCACCAACAGAGAAGCGCTCAGCACCGAAAGACTGCGGCGAGTTACCGGAAGTGTTCCTTTTACCGAGCATCTGAACGAGGGTCTTGAGCAGGAGACTCTTACCGTTCGACCCGGAGCCGGTCAGCATAAATGCCTTGTGGATCGGGTACCCGCGGAACAAGCAGTACCCAAACATCCGGAGTACGGTTTCAACGTCGTCCTTGTGCAGCACCTCCGCTAGGAACCGTTCGAATCGGGGTGCTGTAGCTGCGGGGTCAAACTCAACAGGAAACTGGTAGTCGCTATCGTGGTCGGGGGTGTGCTCCCACAGCACTCCTGTCTTCCAATTCAAGAGTCCGTTAGCGACGTTCAGCCACTCGGTGTCACGTTCCTCCGGGCTGTCATCGGATGCTTGCAGCACAGCGCAAATGTTCCCATCCGCAGTCTGCGTGTACCGGTCCCCGAGAAGCGCAACCACGTGACGGTGAATTGTGTTCTTGGAACGCTCCTCGTTCCAATATCCATTAACCCACGCGGTGAGTTCACCACTCGGTGAAACCCGCACCGGCAGCCGGTCAGTGATGACAGCGGCAGCCGTTGAGGGGAGAAGCTTATCCCGGTTCCAGCACCGACGCTCCTCCTCCACGGAGAAGTCAGAACCCGTGATAACGAGCGCATCTGACACGCCGCATCCGAGCATCCCGCGACACCCGTTCCGGTCAGCGGACGGTTCACCGTTGAAAATGACATCCCCGGCGCCGGCTAGCTGCCGCTCGAACTCCCCGAGACCTTCACGCCCCTGCTCATCCGCGTACGGCACGTACATCTCTTGGAGCTTGCTCAGCGCGGTACGGACACCAGCGTGCCCCTGCTCTCCCCGACGGAGGAGATCCAGGGTCGTCTTGACCATCCGGTCATAGTGGCTGCCGTCTTCCTTGCTGTACCTCTCAAGTGCATCCAGCACGACGTTGCAGGGATCCCCACCGGTCGCATAGTCAAGCGTGACGTCAATCTTTTGTTGCCACGTCAGATCAGATTGCCGCTTCGCTACCGAGTTACTTCCTTCTCGCAGGAACTCAACCCATGCAGCAGTGAGTTCCGCGCAATCCTCCACCGACGGAATCACCGTCTCAGGAAGCATCTCGTCAGTCTTCGAGAACCACCGGTACGTCTCTCCGGTCTTGTGCGACACAGAGGGGTAGACCGCTCCGAAACGGTGGTGTGATTGAATGATCTCCACGTCGCGCAGCTTCGTGACGAACTGGTTGCGCTCGTGCGAGTCACCTTCAGGAACCCGGAACCAATAGATCCGCGCCGGCTGTCTTGCACCGCGCGAGGTTGACGAGACGGTTGCTGGAAGTTGACCGTACTTGCGTTCCAGTTCGTCAATCGTGTCCTGACCGCGCTTGTCCCCGTAATGGTCAACGTCAATCCCGATCAGCCCGGGAGCCGCCCACACCGCGCAATCGTTGCGTGGGTTTCCCGCAGGGTCGATCGACCAGCTCTGCGGAGCTGCGGGCGCGTAGTTGGATGCCTCCTGATGACCTGATGGGAGACCCCCTCCGCTGTAGCGGCGCGAGTTGGTGGGGAACACCTTCCACCCCGCGGACACGTACATGTCCACGACTTGAGAGTACGTAGTTCGGGGAGCTTCAATCGCAGTATCCAATTATCTACCTAACTCTATTCAGTTATAATTGCAGTATCTACCTAACCAATACAACCGGGAATCCGGTGACGGTGGCTTAAGCCGTCACCGGATTCTGACCACCCGCGGTAGATGACGAGTGGTACAACCGGCATAACTGCACGGAGCAACCCGAGCAGAAGTTTTAGTTACGCGCGACTCCGCGCGACTTTGCGCACGTCGTCCGTGAGGTCACCAACCACCCGCAGCACGTAACTCGGGTACTCACGGATCTGACGCGGACAGTGCGCGATCACGTGACCCGCAGACCGCGCGTGTACGTGCCACCGGCGCTCCGCTACACACCACACGTGAAGTTGGTGCCCAGAGCGGTACGCGGGCAGCACGGGGCAGTCACCGTCGAAGGTGATCGGTTGACGCGGGTCGATTTTCACTGGTGGCATTCCTTAAATGGATACACGAATGGCGGGTATCTGGTCACGATGACAACCCAGATACCCGCCACTCGTGCGGGGTTCGGCGCTCAACTGTCAAGCTACAGGAGCGCCGCTTTCCACCCGCCGCCCGGAAGGAGTTAGGCAGCGGGAAGTTATGGGTGGCGGGGAGGAGTCGTCCGCCACTTGAAGCTTCACCACGAGGGTTCTCGCGGAGATTCAGTCAGTCGTTCCGCCGGAACGGGACATACTCAGGTGCAATCCCTAGGTCCCGCTCAATCAGTGAACGAATGTAATCCGACCGGCTCACACGTTGCTTCGCGCAGTGTGCGTCCACCGCATCCAGGTATGCAAGGGTTGGAAAGTAGATGCTGCTTCGAAAGTTGGACATAATTACCTCGCGGCGCTCTCTTTCTCGATTCTCGCTCCCGGAGCGCCGTATTCGGGTCGCGGATGTTAACGGGGGTTCCGAGTAACATTCTGTGTTACTTTCAGACATAACTTACCCCGCTACTATATTCAACGCTTGAGTGATGCTGAATGTTCCCGATTCCGCAAGAATCTTGAAAGTTTTTTGTCTCGTGTTTCGGACAGAGTTCAACCACTCACGTACTTGAAGTCTCTGATAGAGCGTACAGAACGGTACTCATTGAGGTACCCGTTCCAGGTACTCAAGCAGCGGTTCCCCGGGGAGCTGCGGGTTCTCCGCTTCCGGTCACGCAGCATTTCTCTTGCGCGATTCCGCGGACTTCCTCGCGAGATCCACATAGTAGGCGGACCGCAGCGAGTCCGCGGACTGGTCAACCTCCCGCTGCGTGGCGTCGGGACCCAGGATCTCCCGTGCTTGACGCTCGAACCGTGCAGCAGCCGCACGACGAGCCGGCGCGGTACGAGCAGTGCGGTCGCGAGTGAATGCCCACGACCGGTGAGCGGCAGCGCGAGCAGCGAGCGAATCCATGATCTCTTACCTCCATCGTCGGCGTGATCTCTCACTCCGGAAGTCTTCGATGGAGGGGAACGAACGGTATGCGCTCGCGAAGCGCTGTGACGCCACCGCTACCGGCGACTCGACCTCCGCTCCCCCATCTCACGAGCGGCGTCTAGAGCGCGCATGTTCGCGTTGGTGCGGGTGTACCGAGCGACCATCTCAAGATCCTCCCAACCGGCAAGCGCGCGAAGGTTCTCCACATCCCCACCGTCATCCAGCCACCGGGTTGCGAAGGTGTGACGGAGCACGTGCGGATGGAAGTCCTTCAACCCCGCAGCATCCGCGCGACGTTTGAGCGCTTTGTGCAGCGCGGCATATGAGAACCCCTGACCGTTGCCGCCCAACCACAGCGCAGGTGAGGAGCTGAGACGGTGGTCCCTCCGCTTCCGGAGATACCGGTCAAGCTGGTACAGCGGGTCCGGGGTCAGGAGCACCATGCGCCCCTTCCCACCCTTCCCCCGACGAACCACGACCTCCCCCGTCTTGAGGTTCACGTCGCTCGTCGCGAGGTTCACGCACTCCCCCGCACGGATCCCCGTGTCCAGAAGCACGGACACCACCGCGCGGTCACGGAAGTCGTGGAAGAGCTTCCCCTTGCACGCGTCCAGCAGCGCGCGGGTCTCCTCGTGGCTGAGCGTCGGGGTGATCTTCTGGTCAAACTTGACCGGCTTGACCCCCACCAGCTCGTCACGCGGGATCTCCTCCTCCTCAGCGAGCCACATCGAGAAGCGTCTAACCCCGAACTGTCGCGCGGCAGCCGTCTTCGCTTGTGCACCCTGACCGAGCATGTCAGCCACCCACGCGTTGACGGTCGCCTTCGTCAACGTCGGCTCTCGCGAACCGGCATCACACCAGCTCAGGAACTGCGTGACCCCCGTGAGGTAGCTCTTCACGGTTGACTTTGACTTGTTCTGACTCCGCAGGTACGTGGTCCACGACTCGGACAACCTGCGGAGCTGATCGGTGTTCACCGGTGGATCCTAAACCGGGTCGTCTATCTGGATCGCGTAGCGGTGTGCGTGTACTACAGCCTCCGCGTGTATGTATCGCCGCAGGTGAGAGTGCTAGTCCCATCGCTTAACCGTTCCAGATAGTGCGGGTTGATCTGGAAGGGCAGCAGGCCGAGCGCCCCGAACCCGGCCGGCTCGACGATCGGCATGTCGTTCGTGGTGCACAGCGTCGGGCAGGCCATGTTGGTGCCCGCGCTGGCGCCGCCGTAGCGGGCGCCGTGCGCGACGGCCTCCCGGATCGCGGCGATCAGCCCGGTCCGCTGCAGGTCCCGGAGGAGCCGGAAGGAGTTCCCGCCGCCGACGAACACCGCGTCCGCCCCGCGGATCGCCGCCGCGGGGTCGCGCGCCGGCACCTGCCGTGCGCGGACACCGATCCCGGCGAACGCGTCGACGGCCTTGGCGGAGTAGGCGTCGTGGTCCGCCGCGGCGTAGGGCACGAACAGGACCTCGCGGCCGTCGAAGGACCGGGCGAGCGCCTCACGGGCGTGCGCGAACATCGCGGAGCCGTGGTTCGTCGAGTTGGAAAGCAGCAGGAGCACCCGCCCATCCTCTCCTGATCCAGAATCGGGTCCGTGAACGACGTCTACACCCACGGCCATCACGACAGCGTCCTGCGCTCGCACCGGAACCGGACCGCCGAGAACTCCGCGGCGTACCTGCTCCCGCTGCTGCGGCCCGGCCTCGACCTCCTCGACGTCGGCTGTGGGCCGGGCACGATCACCCACGATCTCGCGGCACGCGTCGCTCCCGGCCGGGTCCGCGGGATCGACGTGGTCGAGGCGCCGCTCGCCGAGGCCCGCGCGGCCGGAACCGGACCGGAGTTCGCGATCGGCGACGTCTACGCCCTCGACGACCCGGACGACACCTACGACGTCGTGCACGCCCACCAGGTCCTGCAGCACCTGTCCGACCCGGTGGCGGCGCTGCGGGAGATGCGGCGCGTGACCAGGCCCGGCGGGGTCGTCGCGGTGCGGGACGCGGACTACGCCGGCTTCACCTGGTACCCGCACGACGAGCGGCTCGACGCCTGGCTCGCGCTCTACCGCGCCGTTGCCCGCGGCAACAACGCAGAACCGGATGCCGGACGACGGCTGCTCGGCTGGGCGCACGATGCCGGATTCACCGAGGTCACGCCGTCGGCGTCGATCTGGTGCTACGCGACGCCGGAGACACGCGCCTGGTGGGGCGGCTCCTGGGCGGAGCGGATCGGATCCTCGTCGATCGCGGACCAGGCGCTGGACCGCGGCCTCGCGACCCGCGACGACCTGGAGGCGATGTCCGCGGCGTGGCGGCGGTGGGCGGCGAGCCCGGACGGCTGGTTCACCGTCCCGCACGGCGAGCTCCTCGCGCAGGCCTGAGGGGGTCGTGCGTGCGCAGCCTCGCCAGAACGAGGCTGCGCACGCACAGGACGGCCTGATCAGCGGCTTTCGCGCAGGGCCGCGCCGGCGGCGGCGCGGAGGAGGGCGCCCTCGGCCGGGCCCGCGAACCAGGTGAAGCCCAGGCGCCGGAAGCGATGCACGTGCGCGGGCGAGGCACAGTAGATCCCGACGGGGATCCCGGCGGCCGCGCACTGCGCGGTGATCGAGGCGAGCAGCTCGTCGTAGCTCGGGTCCTCGTCCTGCCCGGCGAGCGCCCGGCCCGTTCCCAGGGCGAGGTCGGACGGGCCGACGAACACGGCGTCCACGCCGTCGACCTGCAGGATCCCGGGCAGCGCGGCGAGCCCGGCGGCCGTCTCGATCATCACCGCGCACAGCCCGGGCGCCAGGACGTCCGCGTCACCCCAGGCCACCCGGGTCGGGCCGTAGCTGCGGGTGCCCCGCGGCGGGTAGTGGCAGGCCACCACCGCGGCGGCCGCCTCCTCGACGGACTCGACGAGCGGCACGACCACCCCGGCGGCGCCCCGGTCCAGGGCCCGGCCGATCACGTCGAGCGCGTTGTGGGAGACCCGGACCAGCGACGGCGTGCCGGTCGCCGCGAGCGCCTGCAGCATCGGGAACAGCGCGTCGTCGCCGATCAGGCCGTGCTGGGTGTCGACGCACACGAAGTCGTAGCCGACGGAGCCCATGAGCTCCGCGGTGGCCGGGCCGGGGAGCTGGAGCCAGCCCCCGACCGCGTCGTCGGCGAGGCGCAACTGATCCATGCGCCGCACTCTGCCGGACCGGGACGATCAGCGCACCACTGAACGCCTCCGCGGCCTCGGCCTGAGCCACCGGGTCTTCGAGGCGGGCAGCGGGATCGGCGGTACCTGGTACTGGAACCGGTACCCCGGCGCCCGCTGCGACGTCGAGAGCCTGGAGTACTCGTACTCGTTCTCCGAGGAACTCGAGCAGGAGTGGGAGTGGACGGAGCGCTACCCCGCGCAGCCGGAGATCCTGCGCTACATCGAGCACGTCGCGGACCGCTTCGACCTGCGCCGGGACGTCGAGCTGGACACCCGGGTGACCAGCGCCGTCTGGGACGGCGAGCGCTGGCAGGTGATCACCGACCACGGGGAGACGGTCTCGGCGCGGTTCTGCATCTTCGCGACCGGGTGCCTGTCGCGGCCCAAGGACCTCGAGATCGCCGGACTGGACTCCTTCGAGGGCTCGGTCCACTCGACCGCCCGCTGGCCGCACGAGGGTGTGGACTTCACCGGCCGCCGCGTCGCCGTGATCGGCACCGGGTCGTCCGGCGTCCAGTCGATCCCGGTGATCGCCGCGCAGGCCGCCGAGCTCACCGTGTTCCAGCGAACGGCCTCGCCGCCGTGTTCATCCGGGGCAAGATCCGGACGCTGGTGCGGGACCCGGAGACCGCCGAGGCCCTGGCCCCGGGCGACCACCCGTTCGGGACCAAGCGGCCCTGCCTCGACACCGGCTACTTCGAGACCTACAACGCCGACCACGTCCGGCTCGTGGACCTGCGGAAGACCCCGATCACCGACGTGACCGCGCAGGGCGTCCGGACGACGGACGAGCTGGTCGAGGTCGACGACATCGTGCTCGCCACGGGCTTCGACGCGATGACGGGCGCGCTGCTGGCGATCGACATCCGCGGCCGGGAAGGCCTCGGCCTGGGCGACGTCTGGGCGGACGGCCCGCGCACCTACCTCGGGCTCGGTGTCGCGGGGTTCCCGAACCTCTTCACGATCACCGGCCCCGGCAGCCCCTCCGTGCTGAGCAACATGATCGTCTCGATCGAGCAGCACGTCGACTGGATCACCGATTGCCTCGCGCGGCTCGAGGCCGACGGGGTCGTGACGATCGAGCCGACCGCCGAGGCGCAGGAGCGGTGGGTCGCCCACGTCGCCGAGGCCGCGGACATGACGCTGATGAAGCACGCGAACTCCTGGTACCTGGGCGCGAACGTGCCGGGGAAGCCGCGGGTGGTGATGCCCTACGTCGGCGGGGTCGGGCCGTACCGGGAGATCTGTGACAAGGTCGCCGCGGAGGACTACGCGGGCTTCACGCTCGCGACCGAGACCGCGTAGGGCCCACCGGCGTAGGGCTCGCGGGACCAGGTCGACCACCGGTCCTCGAGCGCGAGGCCGGCGGCGGCGCACCAGGCGTCGTACTCGTCGAGGGTCGGCCACCCGTCCTGGAGCTGGAAGCCGGCGACCAGCCGGCCGCCGGGCGTCAGGTGGCGGGCGCAGGCGGCGACCAGCTCGGCCCTCACGGAGGGGGCCGCGTACGGGACGACGTTCCCGGCGAGGACGACGACGTCGAACCGCTCGTCGAGCGCCAGGGACTCGAGCCCGGTCTGCTCCCATCGCAGGCCGGGCGCCTTGGCGCGCGCGGCGGCGATCATGTCCGGGTCCGGGTCCACCCCGACGACGTGCACCCCGCGCCGGGCCAGCTCGATGCCGACCCGGCCGGTACCGCAGCCGCCGTCCAGCACGGACGCCGGCGCGTAGGCCATGACGAGTGCGGCCTCGCCGTGCGGGTCCTGGCCCGCCTCGGCCATGCGGCGCCAGCGCTCGTCGTAGCTGTCGAGGTCGACCTCCCCGCGCCAGCGGGACCAGTCGGACGGGAGATCGGTGGGCATGCGCCCACGGTCTCACGCGCGCGCGGCCGCCCCGAGCAGGCGCTTGCGCAACCACGTGCCGAGCCGCATGCCGCGGTGGTACGGGTGGACGAGCAGGACCAGCTCGGGATCACCCGGCTCGAGATCACCCGGTGCCGACCCCTCCAGTACGGCACCGAGCGCGACGAGCCCACCGTGCTCGTCGCGCACCAGGATGCTCGGCCCGCGGGGCGTCACCAGCAGGGCCTGCAGCTCGGCGTCCGTCCAGCTCGCGGTGTAGCTCTCGGCGCCCTCCGAGCGCGCGGCGGCGTCGAGGCAGGCGCAGAGCAGCCCCTCGACGTCGTCGATCTCGTCCCCCAGGGCCGGCGTGGCGGTGAGCTCGTCCCCGGACGGCAGCAGGATGTCCCAGCGCGGGCGGTGCGGCTCGGTGGTCACGGCCCGCAGGAACGACTGGGCGCGCGCCTCCTCCGTGACCGTGAACGGCGCCCAGTCCCGCACCGCGACGAGCCAGCCGCCGCGCGGGGCCGGCACGGCGAGCACGTGCGGGTCCGCGGCGGGTTCCTCCGGCTGCAGCCGGACGTCGTCCGCGTGGACGAGGGCGCCGAGCCCCCGGGTGATCGCGGTGTCGTCACCGGCGGTCTCGCCCGCGATGGCCTGGATGGCGAGGTCCAGCGCCCGGGTCGGGGCATCCACGAGGTCGTGCGGGTCCGCGGGCGTGACCAGCACCGCACCGGGGTCCGAGGTGCCGAGGCCCTCCCGGATCGTCGCCGCGAGCTCACCGGCCGTCGCCGGCGACCCGACGAACATCTCGTCGACGACCGAGCGGGAGTCCTGCCCGTGCACGGCGAGCCCGAGGATGTTGCCGTCCGCCTCGGCGACCGCGCCGGTGAGCCGGGCCAGCGCGCCGGCCTCGTCCGGTAGCCGGACGCGGACCTTGTGCAGCGTCTGCTCCCCCGGCCCGCCCGGGCCACCCCCGAGCTCCGCGACGTCCGCGGGGATCGCCGCCTGCTCGGGGACGATCCGCAGGTGCGGCCCCCGCGGGCCGACGTGCGCGAACGCCCGGCTGCCGGTGATCAGCGACTGGCCGGGACCGACGGCGGGCTGACCGAGCTTCCCGCAGCGCCGCCCAGACGGTGACCTGGTTGGCGGTGAGCACCGGCTTGCCGAGCAGCCGCTCGAGCGGCGCGATCACGTCGTAGGTCGCGAGGTTGGTGCAGCTGATGAAGACGGCCTCGGCGTCCGGCCGGTCCGCGGCCCGCACGGCCCGGACGACCTCGTCGTAGCTGACCCGCCAGATCTGTCCGAGCAGGCCCAGCCCGACGCTGGCCGCGGTGCTCACCCCGTGCGAGGCGAGAAAGGACTCGAGGCGTTCGGTCAGGTCGTCCACATACGGGGTGACGACCGAGATGCGCCGCGCGCCGAGCTCGTCCAGCGCCGTGACCAGCGCCCCGGCGGTGGTGAGCGCGACCGGCGCCCCGGCGTCGATCATGACTCCGGTCAGCGCGATCTCGCCCGCCGCGCCGTCGACGAAGCTGCCGGACGTGCACGCGTAGGCGACGACCTGCGGCTCCGGCTCCAGCACGTCGCGGGTCGCCCGGCGGACGGGCTCCGGGTCGCTGATCGCACGCGCCATCTCCGCGGTCACCGGCGACGGGACGAACGGCGTGCGGGTGACGTGCAGCGCCGCGGACTCGGGGACCCAGCGCCACAGCTCACGGTCCAGCGCGAAGTCGAAGGGGACGATGACGCCGACCCCCGCGGTCGGCGACGGACCGCGGGCCGGGAGCTCCCCGTCGTCGACACTCCCTGCCGCACTCCCGACGCCGTCCTGCATGAAGCTACAGTGGAAGGGCCATGTGTCCGGTCAGGATCCGGCGTGTTGCCGGGAGGTAAGGGACCGGGCGCCGCCCGGAGATTCCGCGCACGTCCGTCGGTCGGGCGGCGACCGGCCGCGCGCCGATCATCCGGAACGTCCGGGTCCGTTGTGCGGAATCCCCCGGGCCTCCCGGGCGTTGCCCGGTTCGTGAAGGTCGAGATCTGGTCCGACGTCGTCTGCCCCTGGTGCGCGATCGGACGGCAACGGTTCCGTGCGGCGCTGGCCGGGTTCCCCCACCGTGAGGACGTCGAGGTGCGCTGGCGCAGCTTCGAGCTGGACCCGACGGCGCCGCGCGAGCAGCCGGCCGGCGACCGCAACCAGCGGCTCGCGGACAAGTACGGCTTCGGCGTCGAGCGCGCCCGGGAGATGCATGCCCGGATGACCGAGACGGCCGCCGCCGACGGGCTGGACTTCCACTTCGACACCGTCCGCGACGGCAACACCTTCGACGCCCACCGGCTGCTGCACCTGGCCTTCGAGTCGGGCGGCCCGGCGCTGCAGGACACGGTCAAGGAGCGGCTGTTCCGCGCCACGTTCACCGAGGGCGAGCGGATCGGGGACCCCGAGACGCTGGTCCGGCTGGTCGCCGAGGCCGGGGTGGACGCCGACGAGGCCCGCGCGGTGCTCGCCGGGGACCGCTTCGCGGCCGACGTCCGGGAGGACCAGGCGCAGGCCCGCCGCTACGGCATCTCCGGCGTCCCGTTCTTCGTCATCGACGAGAAGTACGGCGTCTCGGGCGCCCAGCCCGCGCAGGCCCTGCGCGAGGTGCTGGACAAGGCGTGGGCCGAGTCCCACCCGTTGCAGGTGCTCACCCCGGCCGGCGGGGCCGACGGGGAGGCCTGCGCCGACGGGAGCTGCTCGATCTAGCGGGTCTTGCGACGCTTGCCCGTCGCGGTCGCCACGGCCACGGCGATCGCGACGAGGGCGAGCTGCCCACCCCACACGATCCGGTTGACGTCGACGGCGGGGTGCCAGGCCACCTTGCCGTCCCGGCCGATCGCGAACGCGCCCGCGGCCCGTGCGGTCACGCCCCCGCGGCCCCTGCCGGAGCGGATCCGGAGCACCGGGACGAGGGTCGCGCTCTCCCGCTCGACGGGTTCGCCGAACACCTGCTCCCGGCCGAGCCGGTCGGCCAGCACGGCCAGGGTCTCCTCGGGCTGCGTACTCATGCCTCCACTGTGGCCCCGGGACTCCCTCGTCGCCACTCCGCCCCGGCTACTGCTCGGGTGGACCGAGCCACGAGGCGGCGTCGCCCCCGCCGTAGATCGCGACCAGGGCGGCGGCCATCCACACCATCGCCGGCAGGAAGTCCCCGCCGAGCTCGTCGGCGGGCTCGGCGAGGGCAGCCTGCCGCTCGTCGGCCGTCCCGAGGATCCCCACGACCCGGTCGACCGCGTCCGCCGGGCCTTGCCCCAGGTGCTGCCGCACCCACTGCGGGACGCGCTCCCGCGCCGTCGTCGGGATGGGGCGCGGGCCGCGGTTGGACAGCCAGCCGAGCAGCACCGCGAACGCCATCGCCTGCGCCGGCGGCGTCTGACCGGACACGGCGACGTCCCCGTCCGACGCCTCGAAGATCCTGATCTCCTCCCGCGCCGGCGTGGGCGACGCCGCCGCGAGGGTGTCCCCGACCGTCCGGAACAGGCGGTCCTCCACGATCCCGTACATGCAGTCGGACTCGTCGAGGTCGGCCGCCTCGATCTCGTCGAGGTGCCGTTCGACGGCGGTCGCCCACTCCTCGGAGCCCTCCGCCGGGCCGCTTCCCGGGCCGCCCGGACCTGCGCCAGCGTCAGCCGCATCTCCGCGAGACCGGCGGTGCCGTCGTCGTAGGTGTCGGGCCCCGGATAGGTCTCGATGCCGCGGGGGGCCGCTTCGGGGGCCCGGTCGGCCAGCTTCCGCTTGCGGGCGGCGACCTTCGCCGCCCGCTTCTGACCCGACGGCCGACGCTTGGTGCCCACCCCCGGAGTCTGCCCGACGGCGGCCTCAGCGGATCTGCCGGGACACCTCCGGCAGCCCGTCCGCCCTCGCCCGGCCGCTGCGCGCGAGGCCGATCACGATCACCGCGGAAAGCGTCATGAACCCTGCGACCACCCACATCCCCGGCCGGAAGCTGCCGGTCACGTCGGACAGCCAGCCCGTCAGGTAGGGGCCGACGAAGCCGCTCAGGTTGCCGAACGAGTTGATCATCGCGATCCCCGCGGCCGCCCCGGCGCCGGCCAGGAACGCGTTCGGGATCTGCCAGATCACCGGGATCGCGGCGAACACCCCGCACGCGCAGACCGTGACGGCGGCGATCACGAGGTACGGCGAGTCCAGGTAGAGCGCGACGGCGACGCCGACCGCGCCGATCAGGGCGGGGACGGCCACGTGGAACGTCCGCTCGCCGGTGCGGTCCGAGTGCCGCGCGACGAGCACCATCACCACCGCCGCGACCGCGTACGGGATCGCCGTCACCAGGCCGATCTGCGTGGTCGACAGGGTGCCCTTCAGGTCGGCGATCACCTGGGGCAGGAAGAAGGCCAGCACGTAGAGGCCGAAGACGATGCCGAAGTAGACGACGGACAGCGCGATCACCCGGCCGTCCTTGAGCGCGCCGCGCACGCCGAGCCCGTGCGGGATCTGCTCCTCGTCCTCCGCCTCGATCGCGTTCTCCAGCGCCTCCCGCTCCTCACGGGAGAGCCACCGGGCGTCGCGGGGCCGGCTGGGCAGCACGAACAGCACCACGATGCCGAGGATCACCGCGGGCAGCCCCTCGACGAAGAACATGAACCGCCAGCCGGCGTCGAAGCCCAGCAGGCCCGCCCCGTGGTCGATCAGCAGGCCGGAGAGCGGGCCGCCGAACACCGAGGCCAGCGGTACGGCCAGGAACGTCAGCGCGACGACCCGGGCCCGCTGCACGCGCGGGAACCAGTACGTCAGGTACAGCAGGATGCCGGGGAAGAACCCCGCCTCCGCGAACCCGAGCAGGAACCGCACGACGTAGAAGCTGATCTCGCCCTGGATGAAGGCCGTCGCCGACGCGATGATCCCCCAACTGATCATGATCCGGGCGATCCAGACGCGGGCGCCGACCCGGTGCATGATCACGTTGCTCGGCACCTCGAAGAGGAAGTAGCCGATGAAGAACAGGCCGGCTCCCAGGCCGTAGGCGGTGGCGGACATGCCCAGGTCCGGGCGCATGGTCACCGCGGCGAACCCGACGTTGACCCGGTCGACGTAGTTCAGGAGGTAGCAGAACGCCAGCAGCGGCAGCAGCCGCCAGCGTGCCTTCCGCACCGCTTCGGCGACGACCGCGGTCGCCCCCTCCGCGGGCGGCTGTGCCGACTCACGCTGGACCATTCGCTCCCCCTCGAGCACTCGACGTCGGTCCTGCCTACCTGCGTGAGGCCCCCGGGACAACCGCTGGCCGCGATCATCACGGGACCGCCCGTCGGGGACGACCCGGACACCGGTGCCGGGCGGCCTGAAGGACGCATCCGGACACCTACCGGAACGGTTTTGCCACGAGCCGTCACCCCGTTCGCGGCGGATCGTTTCGGGATCGGGGACGGTGGGTACGCGCGCGCACGCGCGAGCCGCGGTGCCGTCCCGGGGACGACGGAAGGAACCGACGGTTTCGATGGCACGGCACTCCTGGCGCGACGCGGATCAGCACACCGGACGATCCGTGGGGAGGCGGCGCCGGGCCGCCGCGGCGGGCGTCCTCGCCGCCGCGATCACCGGCACGGTGCTCACGGGGACCGCGTTCGCCGACGACGACGGGCCGACCATGACCGAGGGCACGCCGTGCACCTCCGACGCCCGTGCCTGCGTGGACCTGGCGACGAACCGGGCCTGGCTGATCCACGACGGGCAGGTCACCCGCGGTCCCGTGGGGATCAGCCACGGCGGCCAGGGCAAGGAGACGCCGACCGGGGACTTCTCGGTCCAGTGGAAGGACGAGAACCACAAGAGCAAGGAGTACGACGACGCGCCGATGCCGTACGCCGTGTTCTTCGCCGACGGCGGGATCGCCTTCCACGAGGGCAACCCGAAGAACCCGTCCGCAGGCTGCGTCCACCTGGCCCACGACGACGCGGCTGCCTGGTACGACGACCTTCAGGTGGGCGACGCCGTAGAGATCCACTGACGCGCGTTCATCCCGCGTCGTGGAGCCACAACGCGGTGCTGGGCGCCCTGTCGTCGCGTTGTGGAGCCACAAGGCGGGATTCGACGGCGAAAGGCCCCGCCCCGGGATCCCGGGACGGGGCCTTTCGCGTGGAACTCCTCAGTGCTCGCGGGCCGGGGCGAAGCCCCGGTCACGGCGCACATTGGCCTTGCGGCCCTTCAGCGTCGTCGCGCCGCGCAGCGAGCGCAGCACGTCGTCCGCGGCGTGCTCCGGAACCTCGACCAGCGCGTGCCGCTCGTGGATCGTGATGGCGCCGATGTCCCGGCCGGAGAGCCGGGACTCGTTCGCCAGCGCGCCGACGATGTCCTGCGGGCGGACGCCGGCGGCGCGGCCCGCGGAGACGAACAGCCGCGTGGTGCCGGCCTTCGGCGGGCGGGTGCCCTGGCCGCGGACACCGTCACCGCCACGGGGACCACGCGGGTCCCGGCTGCCGCGGCCACCCTCGCGAGGCGCGGAGACGACGGGGATGTCGATCTCGTCCTCGGGTGCGGCGCTGCCGGCCCGGGCGAGCCGGACGGCCGCGGCGGCGACCGCCGTGGCGTCGAACTCATTGCCCAGCGACTGCACCATCGCGAGCACGCCGTCCGCGTCGTCGTCGTCCGAACGCAGGTCCGCGACGAGCTGCTCGCGCAGCTCGGTGCGGGTGCGCTCGAGGCGAGCGGCGTTGAGGTCCTTCACCGTCGGCACCGGGGCGACCGGGACCGACTTGCCGATCAGGCGCTCGATGTTGCGCAGGTGGCGGACCGACGCCGGCGGGACCAGCGTGACGGCGACACCCTCGCGCCCCGCGCGGCCTACCCGGCCGATGCGGTGCACGTAGGCCTCGGGCGACTTCGGCACGTCGTGGTTGACGACGTGGCTGAGCTGCTCGATGTCCAGGCCGCGGGCCGCGACGTCCGTCGCGACCAGCAGGTCCGTACGGCCGTTGCGCAGCCGTTCGACGACCCGTGTCCGGTGCTCCTGGTCCATGCCGCCGTGCAGGGCCTCGGCGCGCAGCCCGCGACCGGTGAGGGTCTCGGTGACGGCGTCGACGTCCGCGCGGGTCCGGCAGAACACGATGGCGGCGGTGGGCCGCTCGAGCTCCAGGATCCGGCCGAGTGCGGCGGTGGTGTGCGAGCGCGGGACCATGTAGGCGGTCTGCCGCACACGCGGCGCCTCGCCCTCCGGCACCACCTCGCGGGCGATCCGCACCATGACCGGGTTGGTCAGGTGCTCACGGGCCAGCAGCTCGATGCGCCGCGGCATGGTGGCCGAGAACAGCACCGCCTGCCGGGTGTCCGGCGTGGCCTGCAGGATCGTCTCGATGTCCTCGACGAAGCCCATGTCCAGCATCTCGTCGGCCTCGTCGAGGACGACGACCTCGATGCCGTCGAGCGTCAGGGCACCGCGGTTGATCAGGTCGATCGCGCGCCCCGGGGTGGCGACGACGACGTCGACGCCACGCTTGAGCGAGCCCAGCTGCGGGCCGATCGGGGCGCCGCCGTAGACGGCGAGCACGCGAGCGCCGATGCCGGCGCCGTAGCTGCGCACAGCCTCGCTGACCTGCATGGCCAGCTCACGGGTCGGCGCCAGGATCAGGCCGAAGGGAATGCGTTCCCCCGTGCCGGGGCGGTCGTGCAGGCGCTGCAGCATGGGCAGCGCGAAGGCCGCCGTCTTGCCGGTGCCCGTGGCGGCCTGACCGATCAGGTCACGCCCGTCCAGCAGCGAGGGGATGGCCTCGGCCTGGATGGGGCTGGGCCGCTCGTAGCCCAGTTCGTCGAGCACGCGCAGCAGCTTCGGCTCGAGGTTGAGGTCCCCGAAGGTGGGACCGGAGGCTTCGGCGGCCTCGTCGTTCGTGTCGGCCTCGTCGGCCGCGTCGTCGGTCATCTCGGCATCGAGGTCGACGTCGTCGATCACGGTGTCGTCGATTTCTGGCAGGTCAAGCAGAGTGCTCACTCAAGTCCTTGTCGCAGCGGGGTGGCCGTTCGCCCATGTCGGAACGACGCACCCGCGGGGAAGCCCGCGGGCCCTGGCGGCAAGGTGCCGTGAATGGACCATGGGGGCTCTCGGCTGACGTCATCGCTGACAGCCGACCCGCCCATTGTCACATGAAGGGCCACGGGAGATCGCGCCGGGCGGTGGTACCGCTCGTCACGTTGGTTTCAACGCGAGGTTACCCACGAGTGTTCCCGTCGTGTGTCCGCTCACCATTTCGCTCCGTGTTCCGCTCCGTCTTGCAACCTCGGAGAGGTGACCGCCTCGCTGCTGCCCGCCACTCTGCGGACCCTCGCCAACCTGCGCGACGTCGGAGGGCTGCGCACCGACGACGGTCGTGTCGTCCGGTCCGGGGTCCTGCTCCGGAGCGACGCCCCGCAGATCGGGGACGCGGAGTTCCCAGCGCCGCACCCGTCGACCGTGATCGACCTGCGCTCCGCCAAGGAGATCGACGTGGCCGTGCACCCGCTCGCCGCGGTGGCGGACGTGCACCACGTCGCGCTCGGCGAGTCCCTGCACCCGGAGCGGGTCGCCGCAACGCCGGCCGCCGAGCGGGACCTCGCGTGGGCCTACCGGCTCATCGTCCTGGAGGCGACGGCCGAGCTGGCCCGGATCGTGCGGATCGTCGCCTCGGCGAGTGGCCCCGTGCTCGTCCACTGCGCCGCGGGCAAGGACCGCACCGGGATCGTCGTGGCCGTGCTGCTGCGGGCGGCGGGGGTTCGCCGCGACGACGTCATGGCGGACTACCTGCGCACCAACGACAACCTCGAGCGCCTCTGGGCCCGGCTCACCGCCGCGGGTGCGCACCTGCCCTCGAACAGCGACGCCCTGTTCGGCGTCGACGCCCGGGTGCTGGCGGCGGCCCTCGACGAGTTCGAGCGCCACGAGGGCGGGATCCGCGGCCACTTGCTGGCGCACGGCACCGCACCGGCCGACCTCGACACGCTCGCCGCCCGCCTCGTGCGCTGACGCACCTGTGCGCGGAAATCGTCGCCCTGGCAACGCCTGACCGTGTGCACCGCCGCGCCTGTGCGCGGAGATCGTCGCCCTGGCGACGATCTCCGCGCACGAGCGGCCGGAGGCGCCTTACTTGAAGCCGGCCCGCTTCAGTGCGTCCGCCATCGCGTTGCTCAGCGGGGCCGGCTTGTCCTGACGCTGCCCGCTCCCGCGCCGGTCATCCTGCTTCCCGCCGGGCTTGCCGCCGCCGCTCGGCTTGCCGCCGCGGGGCCCGCCCCGGCGGTCTCCGCCGCGCTCGTCCCGGCGGCCGGCCTGACCCTGTCCCTGCGCGCCGTCTCCTCTGGCAGGCCGCTTGCCCTTGCCTGCGCCCGGCTCGTCGTCGAGGCGCAGGGTCAGCGAGATCCGCTTGCGGGCCTCGTCGACCTCCATGACCTTGACCCGGACCACGTCGCCCGACTTCACGACCTCGCGCGGGTCCGAGACGAAGTCCTTCGACATCGCCGAGACGTGCACGAGCCCGTCCTGGTGCACCCCGACGTCGACGAACGCGCCGAAGGCGGCGACATTGGTGACCACGCCCTCCAGCAGCATCCCCGGCCGCAGGTCCGCGATCTTGTGCACGCCCTCGGCGAAGGTCGCGGTGCGGAACGCGGGACGGGGGTCCCGGCCGGGCTTCTCCAGCTCGGCGAGGATGTCCGTGACGGTGATCAGACCGATCTGGTCGTCGACGAACCGCTTCGGCTGCAGGGTCTTGAGCTTCGGCGCGTTGCCGATCAGCTCGCCGATCCCCTGGACCTTCGCGGCGGCGACCATCTTCCGGACCACCGGGTAGGACTCCGGGTGCACGCCCGAGACGTCCAGCGGCTCGTCGCCGCCCCGGATCCGCAGGAAGCCCGCGCACTGCTCGAACGCCTTCGGGCCGAGCCGGGGCACGTCGGCCAGGGCGGTGCGGGTGCGGAACGGGCCGTTCGCGTCGCGGTGCGCCACGATCCCGGCGGCCAGCGACTCGCTGATCCCGGACACCCGGCGCAGCAGCGGGGCGGACGCACTGTTCAGGTCCACGCCGACGGCGTTCACACAGTCCTCGACGACGGCGTCGAGCGAGCGCGAGAGCGACGACTCGGGAAGGTCGTGCTGGTACTGCCCGACGCCGATGGACTTCGGATCGATCTTGACCAGCTCGGCCAGCGGGTCCTGCAGCCGGCGCGCGATGGAGACGGCGCCGCGGATGGAGACGTCCAGGTCCGGGAAGCTGGCCGACGCGTACGCGGACGCCGAGTAGACCGACGCCCCGGCCTCGCTGACCATCACCTTGGTCATCTTCAGCGCGGGGTTCTGCGCGACGAGCTCACCGGCCAGCGCGTCCGTCTCACGGGACGCCGTGCCGTTGCCGATCGCGATCAGCTCGACCTGGTGGGCCGCGGCGAGCTTCGACAGCGTCGCGAGGGCACCCTTCCAGTCCTTGCGGGGCTCGTGCGGGTAGACCGTCTCCTTGGCCAGCACCTTGCCGGTGCCGTCGACGACCGCGACCTTGACGCCGGTCCGCAGGCCCGGGTCCAAGCCCATGGTCGTGCGGGTGCCGGCCGGCGCGGCGAGCAGCAGGTCCCGGAGGTTGGAGGCGAAGACGCCGATGGCGCCCTCCTCCGCGGCGGTGCGCAGCCGGACCCGGATGTCGATGCCCAGGTGCAGCAGGATGCGGGTGCGCCAGGTCCAGCGGACGACGTCGTTCAGCCACTTGTCCGCCGCGCGGCCCTGGTCCGAGATCCCGACGTGCGCGGCGATCAGGGTCTCGTAGTCCGAGCGCCGGCCGGGCTCGACCGGCTGGGAGTCCGGCTCCAGCGCGACGTCGAGGATCTCCTCCTTCTCCCCGCGGAACACCGCGAGGATCCGGTGGCTGGGCAGCTTGGTGAAGGGCTCGGAGAAGTCGAAGTAGTCCGAGAACTTGGCGCCCTCGGTCTCCTTGCCCTCGCGGACCTTGGAGACGAGCACGCCCTTGGACCACATGCGCTCGCGCAGGCCGCCGATGAGATCGGCCTCCTCGGAGAACCGCTCGACCAGGATCGACCGGGCACCCTCGAGGGCTGCGGCGGCGTCCGCCACGTTGTCGTTCAGGTAGTCCGCCGCGGTGGTCTGCGGGTCCAGCGTCGGGTCCCCGAACAGCGCGTCCGCGAGCGGCTCGAGGCCGTTCTCGCGGGCCACCATCGCCTTGGTGCGGCGCTTCGGCTTGAACGGCAGGTAGATGTCCTCGAGGCGGGCCTTGGACTCGGCGGCGAGGATCCGCGCCTCCAGGACCTCGTCGAGCTTGCCCTGCTTGCGGATCTCGTCGAGGACGGCGGTACGGCGCTCCTCCAGCTCGCGGAGGTAGCGGAGGCGCTCCTCGAGGGTACGCAGCTGCGCGTCGTCGAGCTCCTCGGTCGCCTCCTTCCGGTAACGGGCGATGAAGGGGACGGTGGAACCGCCGTCGAGCAGGTCGACGGCGGCGACGACCTGGTTGGTGCGCACCCCGATCTCGTCGGCGATCCGCTGCGGGATGGACCATCCCGCGTAGGACTTCGCCGGGGCCTCGGGGGCGGCGGGCGAGGCCGGGGCGGGGGCGGCGGGCGACTGCGCTGGGGGAACCGAACCTGTCACCCCTCCATGGTGGCGAACCACCCCGGCGAGCCCGAGCCCGGGGCCGGTAGCGCGACCCCGCGCCCCGTCGGCTAGCCATGATCATCCCGCGGGTCGCGGCATGACACCCCACGAGTCGCGCCCCAGAACCCCGCGAGTCGGGATCGGAGCCCGGGCGAGTCGGGATCCAAGGCCGAGCGAGTCGCGATCTGAGCCCGGGCGAGTCGCGATCCAAGGCCGGGCGAGTCGGGATCCAAGTCCGGGAGTGCTCGCACCCGCACGCGATCAGCGAAGCGCCTCGTGATCACGATCTCGGGACCAGGACAGACGCCAGGTGCCACTCTCGCTCCCGGGATCGTGACCGCGGATGGTCGGCGACACGAAATCGGCGCCGGCCGGACGCCCTGCTCGAGGGATGCGGTTCGCCCGCACCCGAACTCTCCGCAGTGGAACCGGCTGTCCTGAGCTCGACCCGGGCCCCGAATCGCACGATCCACCCGATCGCGGCTCGTGGGCCCCAGGCCCGACTCGCCGGTCGCAGACCGCGACTCGCCCGGCCCCGAACCCCGACTCGCGGGGGTTCAGAGCGCGACTCGCGGGCGTTCAGAGCGCGACTCGCGCGGTCCTGGAGCGCGACTCGCGGGGGGGTCAGGCGAAGGTGGCCGTGCCGGTGATGGCCGGGGCGGCTCCCGGGACCCCGGCGGCGAGATCGACGCCGGTGTCCGTCGGGGTGCCGTCGGCGACGATCGGGGCACCCGCGAACGACGGGGACCGCAGGCGGTAGGAGAACTCGGTCACCTGGCGGTCCGGCGCGAACCTCCGCGGCAGCTCCAGGAGCAGCAGCGCGAGCAGCGGACCGTGCACGAGCAGGCCCGGGAAGCCCTCGACCTCGCGGGCGTACGGCAGGTCGTAGTGGATGCGGTGCGCGTTGTAGGTGAGCGCGCTGAACCGCAGCAGCATCGCCTCGTCGGGATGTAGCATCGCCCGCCACGGCGCCGCGTCCGGCAGCTCGGAGGGCGCCGGGGCCTGCGGGGTGGCGCGCGGCGTGCCGGGCTCCTGCTGCCGGTAGACCGCGTCCTCCTCCTCGACGAGGAGCAGCAGCCCGTCCCGCCGGAACTCCTGGCGCAGTGTCACGAACAGCATCTCGCCGCTGCGCCCGGACTTCGGCTCGACGGATGTGACCTCGCTGCGCCGCACGATCTCGTCACCGACGCGGATCGGCGAGTGCACCATGAGCCGGCCGCCCGCGAACATCCGGCGGCGGTTCGGGATCGGCGGGAGGAATCGGCCCTCGCGCACGTGCCCGTCCTCGCCCAGCTCCGCCGTCGCCGGCGCCTCCAGGAAGTGGAAGCGGTGCCAGCCGAGCGGCAACGGCGCGTCCCGCTCGTCGATCGGGGTGGGCTGGTCGAGCAGCGCCGCGAACGCACCGGAGGGCCAGGCCCCGACGATGTCCGTCTCCTCGAGCGGCTCGGGCTTCCAGTCGGCCACGTGGTCGGCGAGTCCGGTCATGTGTCCTCCTCCGTCGAGGTCGTGCGCGGAAGACTTCGCGGGAACAACGTTATTCGCGCACAGGCTCGAGGAGCGCAACGCACTCGAAGTGGTGCGTCATCGGGAAGGCGTCGAAGGCGCGCAGCGCGGTGAGCGCGTAGCCCCGCTCCGCGAAGAGGCCGACGTCCCGGGCCAGCGCCGCCGGGTCGCACGCGACGTGCACGACGCGCTTCGGCGAGCGCGAGCAGATCTCGTCGACCATCGCCCTGCCCAGGCCCTTCCGCGGCGGGTCCGCGACCACGACGTCCGGGTCCGGCAGCGCGGTGACCAGCGCCTCCGCCCGTCCCGCCCGCCACGTGATCTGCCGCAGATCCCGCAGCGCGCTCCGCCCGTCCTCGACGGCCCGGCGCGACGACTCGACGACGCTCACCCGCCCGTCCGGCCCGACCTGCTCGGCGAGCACCGCGGCGAAGAGCCCGACCCCGCCGTAGAGGTCCCACGCGGTGCCCCCGGCCGGCGCGGCGGCCCACTCGCGCACGACGTCGACGAGCGTGTCCGCCAGCGCGGGGTGGACCTGCCAGAACGCACCGGGCGAGAGCTCCCACTCCCGGCCCGCCGCCCGCTGCACCGAACCGCCGTTGTACCCGGCCGTGGAGACGACGCCGACGTGCCGCACCCCGTCCGCGTCCAGGGCGACGTCGACCTCGTCCCCGGGCGGGTAGGGGGCGCCGAGGACGCCGTCGAGCAGGCCCTCCGGGGCGAGCAGGCAGTCCGAGATCGGGACGACCTCGTGGCTGCGGTGCGCCCGCAGCCCGGGCGCGCCCTCGTCGTCCACCGCGAGCCGCAGCCGGTGCCGCCAGCCGAGCGAGCCGCCGGGCAGTTCCTCGACGACGACGTCCGAGGAGAGGCCCGCGAGCCGCCGGAGCTGTTCGTGCAGCACCGCCGTCTTCAGCCTGCGCTGCGCGCCGGGCTCGACGTGCTGCAGGTCGCAGCCTCCGCAGCCGCCCGCGCGGGCCCACGGGCAGGGCGCGGCGACGCGGTCCGGCGACGGCTCCAGCACGGCGATCGCGTCCGCGCGGCAGAACCCGCCGCCCTGGTCCTCGGTGACGACGGCGCGCACCCGCTCCCCCGGCAGCGCGTGCCGGACGAACACGACCCGGCCGCGGCCGCCCTCGTCGTCCGGGTCCGTGCGCGCGACGCAGTGCCCGCCGTGCGCGATCGGCCCGATCTCGAGCTCCAGGACGCGGTCGGTCCAGTCCGGGGCCGGGGTCCTCGTCACGGCGGCTTCAGGAGACACGGTCGTCCTTCCGGGGTTTTCCCGCGCGGACAGCGGCCGGCACGGGCTCGGCGGGCGAGCCCGACTCCCCCGGCAGCTGCTGCATCGACGGGTACCCGCGCCGGGAGGCCCCGGGCGCGTAGTGCGGGCTCAGCACGTGGGAGCGCTGCGAGGAGTCGAGCTGCCAGGGCACGCTCGTGACCATCACCCCGGGCTGGAAGAGCAGCCTGCTCTTCAGCCGCAGGGCGCTCTGGTTGTGCAGCAACTGCTCCCACCAGTGGCCGACGACGTACTCCGGGATGTAGACGGTGACGACGTCGCGCGGGTTGTCGGTGCGGATCCGCTTCACGTAGTCCAGGACCGGCTTGGTGATCTCCCGGTACGGGGACTCGATCACCTTCAGCGCCACCGGGATCTTCCGCTTCTCCCAGTCCCGGAAGAGCCTCTTGGTGTCCGCGTCGTCGACGTTGACCGTGACCGCCTCGAGGACGTCCGGCCGGGCCGCACGGGCGTAGGCGAGCGCCCGCAGCGTGGGCTTGTGCAGGGTGGAGACGAGCACGACGCCGTGGTTGCGGGACGGCAGGACCGCGTCCGACTCCCCCGCCTGCAGCTCCGCCGACACCCGGTCGTAGTGCTTCTGGATGGCCACCATCAGCACGTAGAACCCGGCCATCGCGGCGATCGCGATCCACGCGCCGAGGAGGAACTTCGTGATCAGCACGGTGACCAGCACGGTCCCGGTCATGATCGCGCCGAACCCGTTGATGGTCTGCGAGCGGCGCATCCGCCGCCGCGCGGCGGGGTCCGTCTCGTCGGCGAGCAGGCGTTTCCAGTGCCGCACCATGCCCGTCTGGCTCAGGGTGAACGACACGAAGACCCCGACCGTGTAGAGCGGGATGAGCCGGGTGACCTCCGCCTGGAAGCCGATCACCAGCACGATGGCCAGCGCGGCGAGGATCAGGATGCCGTTGGAGAACGCCAGGCGGTCCCCGCGGGTGTGCAGCTGCCGGGGCAGGAACCGGTCCTGCGAGAGGATCGAGCCGAGCACCGGGAAGCCGTTGAACGCCGTGTTGGCCGCGAGCACCAGGATCAGCGCCGTCATGATCACGACGAAGAAGAACCCTGGCCGGAAACCTTGGAACACGGCGTCGGCCAGCTGCGCGACCATCGTCTGCTGCACGTAGCCCGGGGGCGCGTCGGGGAACTGCCGCGCCGGGTCCTCCGCGATCTTGACGCCGGTGAGCTGGGCCAGGGCGATCAGGCCCATGAACATGGCGACCGAGATCGTGCCGAGCAGCAGCAACGTCGTCGCCGCGTTCTTGGACTTGGGCTTGCGGAAGGCCGGGACGCCGTTGCTGATCGCCTCGACGCCCGTCAGCGCCGCCGCGCCCTGGGTGAACGCCCGCAGGACGAGCAGCACCAGCGCCATGCCGGTGAACGCGTCCCCTTCCGCGACGAGGTGCAGGTCCGTGCTGGCGGTGTGCACGTCCTGGCCGAGCAGCAGGATCCGGGTGAGCCCCCAGAGGATCATCGTGCCGATACCGATCATGAACGCGTAGACGGGGATCGCGAACGCCGTCCCGGACTCCCGGATCCCGCGCAGGTTCACCGTGGTGAGCAGGGCGATCGCGACCACCGCGAACCCCACCTTGTGCGTGGCGACGAACGGGACGAGCGCGCCGATGTTGGCCGCGGCCGCCGAGATCGACACCGCGACGGTCAGCGTGTAGTCGACCAGCAGGGCGCTCGCGACCGTGAGCCCCGCACGTCGGCCCAGGTTGACCGTCGCGACCTCGTAGTCCCCGCCGCCCGACGGGTAGGCGTGCACGTTCTGCCGGTAGCTCGTGACCACCGTGAGCAGCACGACCACGACCGCGAGGCCGATCCACGGGGACAGCGAGTACGCGGCCACGCCCGCGACGGACAGGGTCAGGAAGATCTCCTCGGGCGCGTACGCCACGGAGGACATCGCGTCGGAGGCGAACACGGGCAGCGCGATGCGCTTGGACAGCAGCGTGCTCTGCAGCCGGTCGCTCCGCTGCGGGCGACCGACCAGGATGCGCTTCACGGCGACGCCGAGCTTGGACACGGGCGGAAGCCTATGCTCTCGGCGGTCGACGGACGCGATAGCGTGCGCCGACCGCACGGATCATCCCGTTCGACCGGGGTGACGGGGCGGGAGAAGGCACGCGAGCCCGGGAGGGGCCCTCACGCGATGTATGTCGTGATCATGGGATGCGGGCGCGTCGGCGCCTCGCTGTCCGCGGGTCTGGAGCGGCTCGGCCACGAGGTGGCCGTGATCGACAAGGACCCGCAGGCGTTCCGCAGGCTCGGCCCGGACTTCCACGGCCGCCAGGTCGTCGGGTTCGGCTTCCACCGCGAGGTCCTCGTCGAGGCCGGCATCGAGAAGGCGGACGCGTTCGCCGCCGTCTCCAGCGGGGACAACTCGAACATCCTCTCCGCCCGGGTGGCCCGGGAGACCTTCGGCGTCGAGCGCGTCGTCGCCCGCATCTACGACGCCAAGCGCGCCGCCGTCTACGAGCGGCTCGGCATCCCGACCGTCGCGACGGTGCCGTGGACCACGGACCGGTTCATGCGGATGGTGCTCCCGGACGGCGTCGCGACGGCGTGGCGGGAGCCCGCCGGGACGGTCGCGGTCCTGCCGCTGCCGTTGCACGAGGACTGGGTCGGCCGCCCGATCCGGGAGCTGGAGGAGGCGACGGGCTGCCGGGTCGCCTTCATCGTCCGGTTCGGCACCGGCGTGCTCCCCCGCGGGGACACCGCCGTGCAGGCCGAGGACACGGTCTACGTGGCCGCGGTCTCCGGCACGGTCAGCGACGTCACCACGGCTGCGGCGGCCCCGCCGCAGGAAGGTTGAGCGGGATGAGAGTGGCGATCGCCGGGGCCGGCGCGGTCGGCCGGTCCATCGCCCGGGAGCTGGTCGAGAACCAGCACCAGGTGATGCTGATCGAGCGGGAGCTGACCCAGATCGACCCGTCGTCCGTGGAGGAGGCGGAGTGGGTCCACGCGGACGCCTGCGAGCTCTCCTCGCTGGAGGAGGCCGGCGTCGAGAGCTGTGACGTCGTCATCGCCGCCACCGGGGACGACAAGGTGAACCTGGTCGTCTCGCTCCTGGCGAAGACCGAGTTCGGCGTGCGGCGCGTGGTGGCCCGGGTCAACGACCCGCGCAACGAGTGGCTGTTCGGCGAGAACTGGGGCGTCGACGTCTCGGTCTCGACGCCCAGGATGCTGGCCGCGCTCGTGGAGGAGGCCGTGGCCGTCGGTGACCTCGTGCGGCTGATGACGTTCCGCCAGGGTCAGGCGAACCTGGTCGAGGTGACCCTGCCGTCGGAGACCCGCCTGGCCGGGCGCCCGGTGAAGGACCTCAAGCTGCCGCCGGACTCGGCACTGGTCACGATCCTGCGGGGCGGACGGGTGATCGTCCCGCAGGCCGACGACGCGCTGGAACCGGGCGACGAGCTGCTGTTCGTGGCCACCGCGGCCGTCGAGGAGGAGATCCGCTCGGCCGTGGTCGACGGGCCCTGACCCGTCAGGACGGGTCGGCGCCGGTTCCGGTCGACCCGCCGGCGGACGGGGCGTCGCGGCCGGCCCGGCGCACCGCCCAGACCGTCCCGAGCAGGGCGACGCCGATCAGCGGGTAGCCCATGGCGAGCCGCGCGATGCCCAGCCAGGTGTCCTCGTTCGCGTTGTACAGCCAGCCCTGCACCACGAGGCGGGCCGCGAAGACGAGTGTCCAGAGGCCGCTGGCCCACATGTAGGCGCGCAGCATCCGAGGATCCTTGCGCCAGCCCTGGCCGTGCCCGTTGATGCCGTGCCAGACGACCCCGGCGAGCGGCCAGCGCACGATGATCGAGACCAGGAAGGCCAGCGCGAGCGCGGCGCTGTAGAGGAGTCCGGGCAGGTAGAAGCCCCGCGCCTCCCCGGTGCGGTAGGCGATGAACGCGCAGACGCCGACGCCGACCAGGCCTGAGACGGCGGGCTGCAGCGGCTGCTTGCGGACGATCCGCCAGCCGGCCACGAGCACGCCGGCCACGATCGCGGCGATCAGTGCGGGCTTGAGCCCGGACAGGATGTTCGCGACGACGAAGACGGCGACCGGGATCGTCGACGCGACGATGCCGGAGATGCCGCCCATCTGGTCCATCAGGGTGGGCGCGCTCCGCGGCTCGTCGCCGGCGGGCTCGGGGGTGGACGCGGGCCGCCCGTGGCGCGCCCGGCCCGTGACCGGCGAGCCGATCGGCGCCGTCGGCGGGTCCTCGGCGAGCGGAGCGGTGACCCGCGGGATCCGCATCGTCCGTTCCGTGTCCGCCTCGCTGTCGCGGCCGGCGTTCCCGGCCGCACCACCCGTCACCGACCGAGCGGTCCCCGGGCCCTCGGCCCCTGGGGAATCCGTCACCGGACCATCCGTCACTGGGCCTGACAGATCTCGTAGTACGGGTTGTAGAGCACCTTGTGCCCGTCCCGGACCGAGATCCGGCCGCGAACCCGCATCGTCCGCCCCGGCTCGATGCCCGGGATCCGGCGTCGACCCATCCAGACCAGCGTCACTCCCTCGGTTCCGTCGTAGAGCTCGGCCTGCAGCGTCGCATCCGCGCTCTGCGGGCAGAACTCGACGCTGCGGATCCGGCCGAACACGGTGACCTCCTGGCCACAGGCGCACTCACTCGCGCGCTGGGCACCGGAGCGCTCCGCGTCCTCGGACAGGTCGTCCGCGTCCAGGACGTCGACGTCGCTGGTGAGCTTTCGAAGCATACGGCGGAAGGGCCCACCGTCCGTGCTGGCCATAACTCTCCTCGGCTGCTCGGGCGCGGGCCGTCTCCATTGATCCGGCCGCTTGCCCGTACCAGCGTAACGCTCGGGAAACCCGGAATGTGTCCCGGCAACCAGATGAACCCGCATGAAAAGCTCGGGCCGTGCGCGGTGTCGACGAGCGGGTCCTGGCCCACGATGACAGGTCGTTCCGCGGTCCGCTGAGTGCGGCGATCCTGCCCGGTTCCGGATCGGACGGGTGCTTCGTCCGCCGGGCGTTCGAGGACGTGCTGCGATCGGTGGGCGTGATGCTCGTCGCCCCCGAGCCGGACCGCTCCGCAGCGGTCGTCCGGCGGTACCGCACCGCGCTCGACCAGGCACTCTCCGTCGTCACCGCGACTCCCGGGGCCCGGCTGCTGGCGGGTGGGATCTCCCTCGGTGCGCAGGTCGCGGCGAGGTGGGCGGCGGAGCGGCTCGACGCGGACCCGGACCTGCCCGTCGCCGGACTGCTGCTGGCGCTTCCGGCCTGGTCCGGCACCCCGGAGGACGCGCCGGCCGCGGCGGCCGCCCGGGCGACGGCCGCGACCGTGCGGGCGCAGGGGCTCGACGCCGCCGTTGCGGCGGCCCGCGCCGGGTCGCCGCCGTGGCTGGCCGACGAGCTGGAACGGGCGTGGGGCGGCTACGGTCCGGCGCTCGCCGATGTCCTCGACGCCGCCGCGTCCACCCCGGGGCCGACGCCCTGTTCGCTCGCCGGGCTGCACGTCCCGGTGGGCGTCGCGGCGCTGCGGGACGACCCGGTGCACCCGCTCGCCGTCGCCCGCGGCTGGGCACAGCTGCTCCCCCGGGCCGCGCTCGTCACGTCACGACTGGACGTGTTCGGCACGGACCCGGGCGTGCTGGGCAGGGCCGCGGTGCTCGGCTGGCTCCGCGCCCGCGGCTGAGCACACGCCGGCCACGCGCCACGGGAGCTCGACGGCGAGGGCCCGTCACTCCCCCGGCGCGCGGTGCCGACCCCGGCTGCGGGTGGTGCCGCCACCGTTCTGCTCGCGGATCCGCGCGATCAGGGCCATGGGGTCGAGCGCCTCTTCCGGGGCGACCCCGTTGCGGGCGCGCCGGCCGGGCTCGGCGTGGTCCGCGCCGGCACGGGCCCGGCGGCCGGTCCCGGCCTGGCCGGCGCCGTTCGGACCGGCGCCGTTCGAGGCCCGTCCGTTCCGCGCGGACACCTCGCCGCCGGGGGCGTCCGCCCACGGATCGGCCGCCCACGGATCGGCCGGGTCCGTGCCGGGCAGGGAACCGTAGGGGTTGCCGTACCGGGCGGAGTAGGACTCGCCGTAGGACGCGTAGGAGCCCGACAGGGACTCGCCGTACGCCGCGTACGCGCCGGACGACGTCGGGCCTGCGGGATATCCGTTCGACGGCACGGCGTCCTCGGCCGCTTCGGCCGGGCGGTACCCGGCGCTGCGGCCGCCGGCCTCGTCCCGGTGCGCGTACCCGTTCCGCGCGTCCTCCCGGGGCGGCGAGGACCGCCATGCGGCGGCCCGCTCCGCGGCCGCCCGCTCCATGGCGGCGAGGCGCTCCGCCGGGATGGCAGCGGCGCCGAGCGGGTCCGCGTCGAAGGCGGCGATGAGGTCCCGCTCGGGTTGCCGGGCGGGCCGGGTGCCGCCGTCGGTGCGCGGCATCCCGGACTCCGCGGGCCACCCGCCGTCCTGCCGGGGACGAGGCTGCTCCCGAGGCGTGGGCTCCGGGGCCGGACGGGCCGGCTCCGGCTGCTCCGCCGCCACCGGGCGGATCTGCGGCGACGGCGGACCGTCGGTCCGCGAGGGCCGGCGGCCGTTCGGCGGAGCCGCCGCAGGACGCACCTCGCGCCGGTCGGAGCGGTAGGTGTCCCGCCCCGTGTCGTCCCGGTCGTGCGTGCGGTGCGGTACCGGGGGGTGCGTGCCCTGGCCCGGGGCGGTCTGCCCGTCCGTGGCAGGGGCCTGCGGGGACGCCGGGACGGTGTCCCCGCCCCGCTGCCGGGTCGTCGCCGGACTCTCGACGGCGGCGCCGTTGCGCGCGGCGGGCGCCTGCGCGTTCCGACTCCGCCGGCCTTCCGGCTGCTCGGGGGCCGTCCGGGAGCCGCGGGCGTCCTCGGTGCGGACCCGGCGCCCGGGGGCGGGCTCGGCCGCGACGGGCTCCGACGAGATCCGGGTGGTCTCGTCCGGGGCCGGCGGCTCGGTTCGGCGGACGGGGGCGGCGAGGTCGCCGCCGCCGTACCAGTCGTCGTAGCCGATCTGCCGGGTCGTGTCCCCGTCCTGGGCGGGTTGCGACCGGGCCGCGGACCGTCCCGCGGCGCGGTGCTGGCCCGTCGCGGAACCGCGCGGCCGGGACCCGGTGTCGTCGGCCTGCCGGGCCCGCCGCCGTCCACCGGCGACGGGCGGCATGAGGCCGGTGTCGATGTTCGCCTGCTCGGCGCGGCGGGTGGCCTCGGACCGCTCCACCGGCCGCTCCGGCGTGACCGGACGGCCGGCGTCGGGGCCGTCGGCGCGGGGCTCGGCTCCGCGCGACGACCAGCCGCTTCGGTTCGCGCCGACGCCGCTCTCCTCGCGCGCGGGCGCGGGGAAGCCGCCGGACCGTTGCTGGCCCTGGCCGGGCGCCTGAGCCGCGGCGGGCCGGGAGGGGCCCGGGCGCGGCTCGGCGGGGCGCTGGCCACGACCCGGCTGGGCGGGGCCCGGCTGGGGCGCACCGGCGCCCGGACGGACCGGGCGGGACTGCTGAGGACCCCGGGGCTGCTGCACGCTCCGGGACTCCTGAGCGCCCTGGGACTGCGGGACGGGCCGGGACTGCGGGACGGGCTGGGACTGCTGGGCCGCCGGGGGGAGGGCGGGGGCGGGACGTCGCTGCGGGCGTCCGTTCACCGCGGCCCGGCCGCCGGTGCCCTCGACGGGCGACACGGCGGTCGTCTCGTTCGCGGCCGGGGCGTCCGGCTCGGCCGGCCTGGTCCGCAGGGTCATCGTCGCCCGCTCAGGCCGGGCGTCCGCCGGCCGCTGCGAGGCGGGGTCCAGGGACTCGGGCGTGGTCAGGGGCAGCACCGTGCGCGGGGGGTACGGCTGCCGCCCCCGCACGACGACGGTGGCGCGCAGCATCCGGCGCAGCTCGTCGTCGAGCGCGACGGCGTGCTCCGCGGGGCCGGTGGCCACGCCGTAGAGCATCCAGCGCTCGCCGTCGACACCGACGAACACCGAGCGGGCGCCGTCCGTGCGGGCGTGCAGCTCCCGGCCCCACTCACCCTGGAACGAGCGCACCTGGGCGCCGCCGTCGCGCAGCGACTGCTCGATCTCCGAGGCCAGCTGGCTCCACAGCCCCGACGAGCGGGGCGCGGCGAGCGCACTCACCGACAGCCGGCCGCCGGGCATCGTCACGTGGACGGCCTGCGGCTTGCCCTTGGCGGCCTGTTCCAGGTTGACCGTGCCGGTCATCGGGACCGGCACCTGCACGGCGCCGAAGTCCATCCGGGCCACGGCCTCGGTCATCTCGGGGTCGAGGTACTCGGCGTCGTAGGGTCCGAACGGCGGGCCCTCGTACTCGAACTCCTCGGCCCCGTACCCGTCGACGCCGTCCTCGGTGTCCTCCGGGAGCCCCGGAGCCACCACGTCGTCCCCGTAGCGGACGCTCACCGCGGGCCGCTCCCCTCGCCGGGCACGAGCTGGTCGTGCCCTCCGGTGGAGCCGTAGCCGCCGGCGCCGCGCTCGGAGCCCGGCAGCTCGCCGACCTCGACGAACCGGGCCCGCTCCACCTTCTGGATCACCAGCTGGGCGATCCGGTCGCCCCGGCGGAGCCGCAGCTCGGCGCGCGGGTCGTGGTTGATCAGGCAGACGCGGATCTCACCGCGGTAGCCGGCGTCGATCGTGCCGGGGGTGTTCACCACCGACAGCCCGGCGCGGGCGGCCAGCCCCGAACGTGGGTGGACGAACCCCGCGTAACCGAGCGGCAGCGCGATCGCGACGCCTGTGCCGACGACCACACGCTCACCGGGGGCGAGCAGGACGTCGGAGGTGGTGACGAGGTCCGCACCGGCGTCGCCCTCGCGGGCGTAGGCGGGCACGGGCACGTCCTGATCGAGCCTGGTCAGCAGCACATCGACAACCGGTGCGACCAACGGCTCGTGCGGGGGAGCATCGACGGGGCCGGGCACAACGAGCGACGCTACCCTCGACTGCGTGAGTGAACACCCGTCGTCCGCCGGTCCTGCGACGTCCGGCCGTTCCCGGTTCGACGAACGGTTGTCCGTGCCGTTCTGGTGGTACCTGTTCGGCGCCGGCATCGCCGTCCTGCTCGGAGCCGAGATCCACATGGGCTATCCCGGGGTGCGGTCCTGGATCGGCTACGTCGTCCTGATCCCGCTGTCGCTGCTCGTCGTGTGGCGGCTCGGCGCCGCCCGGGTGCAGATCACCGGGACGGAGCTGACCGCCGGGGACGAGCACCTCGCCCGGGCGGACGTCGGCCGCGTGCAGATCGTGCCCAAGGACCGCAAGCAGCAGGCCCTGGGCCCGGAGCTGGACCCGACGGCCCACGTGGTCCACCGGTCCTGGGTCGGCCCGGTCGTGCGGATCGAGGTCACGGACCCGGCGAGCCCGGTGCCGTACTGGATCGTGAGCAGCCGTCGTCCGGAGGAGCTGGTCGCCGCCCTGGACCGCGACCCCGGTCGCTGACGGTCCGGGCGGCCCCGGACACGCAGGCGTCCCGCCGGCCGGAGGCCGAGCGGGACGTCGTTCGTGTTCCCCGGACCACCGGGCCCGGGTCGTACGCGGATCAGGCAGCCCGGATCAGGCCGCGCAGTCCCGGCAGATGAACATGTTGCCGCGGGTCTCCGCCAGCCGGCTCCGGTGGTGCACCAGGAAGCAGCTGCCGCAGGTGAACTCGTCCGCCTGCTTCGGGAGCACCTTGACCGTCAGCTCCTCGCCGGACAGGTCCGCGCCGGGGAAGCCGAAGCTCTCCGCCGTGTCGGTCTCGTCGACGTCGACCGCGGACGACTGCGACTCGTTCCGACGGGCCTTGAGCTCGTCGAGCGAGTCCTCGGCCATGTCGTCGCTGTCGTTCCGCCGCGGTGCGTCGTAGTCGGTCGCCATCTTTCCCACCCCAAGTACTCGAACACTCGCTAGTTGATGCGGTCGTGCGGCTGCACAACGTCGCAGCTACGGGCTTTGTGCCCGACGCCGTGGTGACGCCGGTCTCACCCTTCACACCGCCGGGCAGGGCCCACCCGGGGCCCGCTCCGCGGTACTGCCGGCGCGTGCCCCTGAGGACGTTCGGACTTCCCCCGGGGGCGAGAGGATAACCCAGCAGTCAAGACCGTGTCGGGTGACCCGTCCCACGGCCTTAACACCCCGGTCGGCCAGGATCTTCCCGGTCGTGGTCGCGCCGGGCCGTTAAGGTGCCCGACGTGACGACCGGTTCCACGCCCGACCTCCCTGACGACGCGGCAGGGGCTCCCTCCGCCACACCCGGCGCGGACCCCGCCGCCGTGGGCGCGTGGCTCGCCGAGCGGTTGGGCGACGAGCGGTGGCGCGGCTCGACGCTGCGCTCCATCGGCGCCGGCCGGTCCAACCTCACCTACCGCGTCTCGAGCCCGGCCGGGGACGTGGTGCTGCGCCGCCCGCCCGTCGGCTCGGTCGCCGCCACGGCGCACGACATGGGCCGCGAGCAGCGCGTCATCGCCGCCCTCGGCGACACCGACGTCCCGGTGCCCGCCGTCCTGGCGGCGTCCGAGGGCGGCCCGCCGGTGGACGCCCCCTGTTTCGTGATGGAGATGGTCGACGGCGTCGTCCCGCTCGGCGAGCTCCCGGCCGGCTGGGCGGACACCGAGGCGGACCGGGCCCGCGCCGGACAGGCCCTGGTGGACGTCCTGGTGGCCCTGCACGCCGTGGACCCGGCCCGGGTGGGCCTGGCGGACTTCGGACGCCCCGAGGGCTTCATGGCCCGCCAGGTGCGCCGCTGGGGCAAGCAGTGGGAGGCCGCCCGAGCGGACGGGGTCTCCGGCACCGACGAGGCCACCGAGAAGGAGCTGACCAGGCTGGCGGAGCGGCTCGGCGGCGCGGTCCCCGAGGCGCAGCGGCACACGATCGTCCACGGGGACTACCGGATCGACAACTGCCTGTTCGACCGGTCGGACCCCGGACGGATCACCGCCGTCCTGGACTGGGAGATGTCCACGCTCGGGGATCCGCTGGCGGACCTGGGGCTGATGCTCGTCTACTGGTACCAGGCCGACGAGGACCCGGTGTGGCGGGAGGCGCAGCACCTGCCGAGCCCCACGCGGCTCCCCGGCTTCCCCACCCGGGCCGAGATCGCGGCGGCGTACGGGCGGCAGTCCGGCCTGGATCTGGCCCCGCTCGGCTGGTACGTCGCGTTCGGGGCGTTCAAGCTGGCCGTCGTGCTGGCCGGGATCCTCGCGCGGGTGCGCGCCGGGGCCGTGCCGGCGGAGATGGCTGAGGGCATCGAGGACGCGGTGCGGCCACTGGTCACGCTCGGACACCACGTGCTGGACCACGGGGTGGACGGGCTCGCGGTGTCCGGCGGGATCGGCTGATGGGCGGTCTGCGTCCCTACCGGCGGCGCCGCACGCGCCCCGTCATCGCCACCGTGTCCGTGCTCGCCGTGCTCACGGTCGCCACCTGGACGGTCGTGCTGGTCAACTCGGCGACCTCCACCGGGCTCGCCGCCTGCAACTCCCCCGCGGACGGCCGCCGCGTCGGCACCGTGCTGGATGCGGACGCGCTCGCGGACGTCCAGCCCGTCGCGGCCGGTGCGGTGCGGGCCACCGTGCTCAACGCGGGCGGCCAGCGCGGCCAGGCGAACCTGGTCGCCGCGCAGCTCGGGGACCTCGGCGTCACCGAGGCCGCACCGCCGGACAACGACCCGTTCTTCCCGAACGGCGACCTCGAGTGCCGCGGCCAGCTGCGCTTCGGTCAGGCGGGCCAGGGCGCCGCGGCGACGCTGTCGCTGCTCATGCCGTGCACCGAGCTCGTCCGGGACGACCGGGCGGACGACAGCGTGGACCTCGCCGTCGGCACCGGGTTCACCGACGTCAACCCGGGACGCGCCACCAAGAACGTCCTGGACCAGCTGGCGAACCCCGGTGGCGCGACCGCGGACGGCCGGCCGGCCGGACCCGCGGTGGACCCGGACGACCTGGCGACCGCCCGCGAGGCCTCCTGCTGAGATCCGGCCGCTGAGATCCGGGGGTCAGATCTGCGCGGCACCGAGCTCGCGGGCGAGTGCGCCGAGGTCGCGGGCGATCCCCGGGACGGCGACGAGCGTGGCGTCCGCGCCGAGCCCGTCGTCCGGCCCCTCCGCGAACGTGGGCGGGGCGGGGTGCCGCACCACGGCGCCCGCCTCCTCGGCGATCAGCGCCGCCGCGGCCCAGTCCCACCAGCCCAGCCCGTGCTCGAGGTAGCCGTCGAGCCATCCCGCGGCCACCCCGCAGAGGTCCAGGGACGCCGCGCCGTTGCGCCGGACGTCCCGGACCCGCGGCAGCATCCCCGCGACGAGCCGGGCCTGCCGGGCCCGCCGCTCGGCGGCGTAGCCGAACCCCGTGCCGACGAGGGACTGGGACAGCTCCGTCTCCTCGTTCACCCGCAGCGCCCGGCCGTCGAGCGTGGCACCGGCGCCCCGCGCCGCCGTCCACACGCGACCGGACGCGGGTTCGACGACCGCGCCGGCCAGCGACACCCCGTCCCGGACGGCCGCGACGGACACCGCGAACCAGGGCAGGCCGTAGAGGTAGTTCACCGTGCCGTCGATCGGGTCGACCACCCAGCGGGCCGCGGCGGCGTCGCCCGCCTCCTCCTCGCCGAACACCGGCTCCCCCGGGCGCAGCTCGCCGAGCCGGCCGCGCACCAGCTCCTCGAGGGCCTTGTCCGCGGCGGTCACGACGTCCGTGGGCGAGCTCTTCGTGGACACCGCGCCCGGGTCCGCGCCGGTCGACCGCGGCGCCGGGAGGGTGCGCAGGCGGGCCGCGGCCTCGCAGGCGACGAGTTCGGCGACACGCCGAAGTTCGGCGAGCTCGGCGGGCGTGTCGGAAATCTGCTCGGGCATGGGTCCATCCGACCACACCGGACGGCCCCGGAATCGATTCGGCCCCAGCGTGAGGGGGGTGTAGGCGGTCGCTTCCCGATCTCCGCGGGCCCCTCCGGAAGGCCGGGGACGGGCCCCTTCGGGCGAGTAGGGGAAGCGAGGTGCGAACGCCCGCCCCACACGCAGTTACAATGGTCCCGTACCCCACCCCCGGGACGCACGTCGACGCGTTGTCACGACGGCGAACGGCGCGGCGGGGTCAGGAGACAATTCTCGAAGCCAGCCGGACCGAGCCGGGGTTCCCCGCACTCCGGCGAACCGCAAGCGTACGCAGCGAGAGGGCCTAGGTGGCAGCCGCAGACTCCGCAACCCGCAACGACTCGACCGTCAGCGATCCAGCTGAGGCGAGTCCCGCACCCGCACGCCGTACCCGCACCGCGGGCACGGCCACGAAGAAGGCGGGCACCACGACCCGGCCTCGCGCGGGAGCCAAGGCCGGTGCGAAGGCCGGGCCCAAGGGCCCGGCGACCAGGAAGAAGGCCGGCGAGGGCGACGACGCCGTCGATCTCGACGAGGGCGATCTCTCACCGGAGGACGGCGAGCTCGAAGAGGTCGACGTCGAACTCGACATCGAGGACGACACCCCGGAGACCCCGGGCGCCGCGGACGTGGCCGACGAGGACGACGACGAGGACGACGACGACGAGCCGGAGACCAACACCGGCGCCAACCGTCGGGCCCCGACCACGCGCTCGTCGCAGCAGAAGTCGAACGAGTTCGTCTGGGACGAGGAGGAGTCGGAGGCCCTGCGCCAGGCGCGCAAGGACGCCGAGCTCACCGCGTCCGCGGACTCCGTCCGCGCATACCTGAAGCAGATCGGCAAGGTCGCGCTGCTCAACGCGGAGGAGGAGGTCGAGCTCGCCAAGCGGATCGAGGCCGGCCTCTACGCCGCCGAGCGCATCCGCCGCGCGCTGGAGGCCTCGGAGAAGGTCTCCCCGCAGCTGCGCCGGGACCTGCGCTGGATCGTCCGCGACGGCGAGCGAGCCAAGAACCACCTGCTGGAGGCCAACCTCCGCCTCGTGGTGTCGCTGGCCAAGCGCTACACCGGCCGCGGCATGGCGTTCCTGGACCTGATCCAGGAGGGCAACCTCGGCCTGATCCGTGCGGTCGAGAAGTTCGACTACACCAAGGGCTACAAGTTCTCGACCTACGCGACGTGGTGGATCCGCCAGGCCATCACCCGCGCGATGGCCGACCAGGCCCGCACCATCCGCATCCCGGTGCACATGGTCGAGGTCATCAACAAGCTCGGTCGCATCCAGCGTGAGCTGCTCCAGGACCTCGGCCGCGAGCCGACGCCCGAGGAGCTCGCCAAGGAGATGGACATCACCCCGGAGAAGGTGCTGGAGATCCAGCAGTACGCCCGGGAGCCCATCTCGCTGGACCAGACGATCGGCGACGAGGGCGACTCGCAGCTCGGTGACTTCATCGAGGACAGCGAGGCCGTGGTGGCCGTCGACGCGGTGTCCTTCACGCTGCTGCAGGACCAGCTGCAGTCCGTGCTGGCCACCCTGTCCGAGCGCGAGGCGGGCGTCGTCCGGCTGCGCTTCGGCCTCACCGACGGTCAGCCGCGCACGCTGGACGAGATCGGCCAGGTCTACGGGGTCACCCGCGAGCGGATCCGGCAGATCGAGTCCAAGACGATGTCGAAGCTGCGCCACCCGTCGCGGTCCCAGGTGCTCCGCGACTACCTGGACTAGTCACGGTTCTGAAGACCCGGCCCCCAGCTTCCGGCTCGGGGGCCGTCGTCGTTCCGGCGCCGACGCGCGCCGTCCGGTGCGGCGCGCGCTCGATCGCGCGCGTCCGGCCGGCCGGCGCGCGTGGGCGTCGCCGAGAGGGGCTCACCTGAAGCCCGCGACCCGCTTCTCCGTGTCCTCGATCGGGTACCGGGTGGCCTTCTCGTACGCGAGGCCGTCGGCGAGCCCGCCGTCGAGGGCCTCGCGGTAGAGGTCCTTGTAGGCCGCGAGCGCCCCGGCGCTGTGCGAGCAGATCGTGTCCGCGAGGGCGCGGACCGTCTCGTCGAGCTCGGCCCGCGGGACGGCCTGCGCCGCGATACCCCACTCGGCGGCCTGCGCCCCGGTGAACGTCGCGGCCGTGTACGACAGCAGCCGCGCCCGGGCCACCCCGGCCAGGCGGATCAGCCGCTGGCTCATCCCCCAGCTCGGGCGCAGGCCGAACTTCGCGTGGGTGTCCCCGAGCTTCGCCTCGTCCGCGACCACGATCAGGTCGCAGGCGAGCGCGAGCTCCAGCGCGCCGGTGAAGCAGAAGCCGTTGACCTTCGCGATGACGACCTTCGGCATCGTGGTCAGTGCGGTGATCACGGCCCGGCCGGGGACGTCCAGGTGGTCGCCGACGGCGCCGTCGGTCAGGTTCCGGTCCCCGAGCGCCTTCAGGTCGACGCCCGCGCTGAACGCCCGCCCCTCGCCCGTCAGCACCACGACCTGTACCGACTCGTCCGCGGCGAGCTCCTCGAGGGCGGCGCCGAGCTGCAGGAGCATGTCGCGGGTGATCGCGTTGAGGGCGTCCGGACGGTCGAGGGTCACGGTGGCGACGCCGCCGTCGCGTTCGACGCGGACCACGGCTGCGGGGTTCGGAGTCACCGCCCCATCCTGCCCTCCGGTGCCCGCCACGGCTCCCCGGAACTGCCGGGCTGACCCGCGTGACGACACCCGTACCGATGTGCGTGCCCGGTTCGCCGTCCACCAGCGGATCACGATGACGGCGAACCGCCGGTCCGCGGTGACGGCGTGTCCGACCGGCGCACGTGTGGCAGGGTGGCATCAGTGACGTCGCAGAACCCGGTGGCGGCAGCCCACTCGGACCGCGCGGTCGACCGGCGCGCCCGCGTCGCCGTCGCCCTGGTGTTCGGCACCAACGGGGCCGTCTTCGCCAACCTGCTCCCCCGGTACCCGCAGATCAAAGATGCGCTCCGGCTCTCCAACGCCGAGCTCGGCACGGCGGTCGCGGCGTTCCCGCTCGGCGCGCTGCTCGCCGGGCTCACGGCCTCGACGCTGGTCCGGCGGTACGGCTCGGCCCGGGTGGCGTCCTTCGGGATGGTCGTCGTCGCGCTCGGGATCTTCCTCGCGGGGCTCGCGCCGAGCTGGATCCTGCTGGCGTCGGCCATGTTCGTGGCCGGGGCGGCGGACGCGGTCGTCGACGTGGGACAGAACGCGCACGCCCTGCGGGTGCAGCGGCGCTACGGCCGCTCGATCCTGAACTCGTTCCACGCCGTCTGGTCGATCGGGGCGGTGCTCGGCGGCGCGATGGGTTCGGCCGCGGCCGGACTCGGGCTGCCGCTGCCGTGGCATCTCGGGGGGTCCGCGGTGCTCTTCGGGATCGTCGCGCTCGTGGCGTTCCGGTTCCTGCTGCCCGGGCCGGAGGACGCCGAGCGCGAGCCCGCGGACGAGGCGGTGCGGCCGGTTCTCGCGCTTCGCTCCCGGGACGCCCGTCGCACGCTGCTCGTCCTCGGGGCGCTCGGCGTCATCGCCTCGTGCGGGGCGCTGGTGGAGGACGCGGGCGCCTCCTGGGGCGCGATCTACCTGAACGGGCTGGGCGCCGCCGCGGCCGTCGCCGGGCTCGGGTTCGTGGCGCTGCAGGGGCTGGAGTTCGTCGGGCGGCTGCTCGGGGACCGGCTCGTGGACCGGTTCGGCCAGCGCGCCGTCGCGCGGTCCGGCGGGATCATCGTGCTGGTGGGCATGGGCCTGGCGCTGGCTTTCCCGACCGTTCCCGGCACCATCGTCGGCTTCGGGCTCTCCGGGCTGGGCGTCGCGACACTGATCCCGGCCGCCATGCATGCCGCGGACGAGCTGCCGGGCCTCCCCCGCGGCACAGGTCTGACGATCGTCAGCTGGCTGCTGCGCCTCGGCTTCCTGCTCTCGCCGCCGATCGTCGGCCTCGTCGCGGACGCCACGTCCCTGCGCCTCGGCCTGGTCGTCGTCCCGCTCGCCGCGGTGGTCATCGTCGTGGGGGTGGCCGTGCTCCCGCGCGGCAGCGCCGCCGACGCAGCTGCGACCCTGAGGCCATGACCACGGTCCACCGCATCGCCCTGATCCCCGGAGACGGCATCGGCCAGGAGGTCCTGCCGCCGGCCACCGCGGTGCTCGACGCCGTCGGGAGACGCCACGGGATCGAGTTCCGCTACGACTCCTTCGACTGGTCCTGCGAGCGCTACGCCCACGAGGGCGCGATGATGCCCGCGGACGGCCTCGAGCAGATCGCCGGGCACGACGCGATCCTGCTCGGCGCCGTCGGCTGGCCGGGCGTCCCGGACCACGTGTCGCTGTGGGGCCTGCTGATCCCGATCCGCCGAGCGTTCGCCCAGTACGTCAACCTGCGCCCGATCGCCGTCCTCGACGGCGTGCCGTCGCCGCTGTCCGGGGCGAGGCCCGGCGAGGTGGACTTCGTCGTCGTCCGGGAGAACTCGGAGGGCGAGTACTCCGAAATCGGCGGCCGGATGAACCGCGGCCTGCCGGGCGAGCTCGCCGTCCAGGAGGCGGTCTTCACCCGCGCCGGCGTCACCCGCATCGCGGACTACGCATTCGAGCTGGCCGAGACCCGGCGCAAGCACGTCACGTCGGCGACGAAGTCCAACGGCATCGTGCACACGATGCCGTTCTGGGACGAGGTCGTGGCCGAGCGCGCGGCGAGGCACCCGGGGATCGAGCTGGTGTCCGAGCACATCGACGCGCTCGCCGCGAAGCTCGTGCTGCACCCGTCGCGCTTCGACGTGATCGTCGCGTCGAACCTGTTCGGGGACATCCTGTCCGACCTCGCCGCCGCGGTCGCCGGGAGCATCGGCATCGCGCCGTCCGGCAACCTCAACCCGGAGCGGGACCACCCGTCGATGTTCGAGCCGGTGCACGGGTCCGCGCCGGACATCGCCGGGAAGGACCTGGCGAACCCGCTGGGCGCCATCTGGTCGGCCTCGATGATGCTCGACCACCTGGGTCACGCCGACGCCGCCGCCGAGGTCCTCGCCGCGGTGCGCGGTGCGCTCGCCGAGGGCGGCGTCCGGACCCGGGACATGGGCGGGACGGCCGGGACCGCCGAGTTCACCCGGGCACTGCTGGACCGGGTCGGGAAGAACTGACTTGACCTGAAGTCCGGTCGAGGGCGCAGGCTTGCCCCATGACGACGAGCGCTCCGCCGGTCCGCGACGAGCTCTTCGGACCGTCCCGGCGCGCCGTCACCGTCGGGATCCTGCTGCTCATCAGCCTGATCGCGTTCGAGGCCATGGGGGTCGGCACCGCGATGCCCGCGATCGTCGCGGAACTCGGGTCCGTGGCCTCCTACTCGTGGCCGTTCGTGGCGTTCATCGCGCCGATGGTGGTCGGGACGGTCCTGGGTGGCCGCTGGTGCGACGCCCGGGGCCCGCGCGCCGTGCTGCTCCTCGCCCCGGCCCTGTTCGGCGTGGGGCTCCTCGTCGGCGGCACCGCCGCGACCCTGGCCCAGCTCCTCGTCGGGCGGGTGCTGCAGGGCTTCGGCGCGGGCGCCCAGGGCGTCGCGGTCTACGTGCTGATCGCGCTCGTCTACTCCGAACGGGCGCGGCCGGCGGTGTTCGGCCTGGTCTCGTCCGCGTGGGTGCTGCCGTCGCTGATCGGGCCGCCGGTCTCGGGGCTGGTGACCGAGCACCTGTCCTGGCACTGGGTCTTCCTCGGGTTGCTGCCGCTGGTCCTGCTGGCCGTGGGGCTGGTGTTCCCGGCGGTCCGCGGCCTGTTCGCACCCGCGCCGGGCGAGCGGGGCCCGGCGCGACGAAGCACGGTGGCCGCCGCGTTCGCCGCCGCGGCGGGGGTCGCCGGGCTGAGCTGGGCCGCCCAGCACTCGACGGTCACGGGTGCGGTCGTGGCGGCCGCGGCGGTCGGGCTGCTGGTCCCGTCGTTGCGCCGGCTCGTCCCGGTGGGGACGTTCGGGTCCCGGCCGGGCATCGCGGCCGTCGTGGCGGGTAGGGCGCTGATCGGCGGGGCGTTCTTCACCGTGAACGCGTTCCTGCCGTTGATCCTCACCGCGACGCACAGGTGGTCGCTCTCGCTCGCGGGCGTGCCGCTGATCGTCGCGTCGCTGGGCTGGTCCTCGGCCGCGGCATGGCAGGGCCGCCACCCCGACCTCCCCCGGCCCCGGCTGCTGCGGATCGGCTTCCTCGCGATCGCGGTGTCGACGGCCGGGTTGCTCCTCGTCGCCCCGGCCTGGGGTGTGGCGTGGCTGGCGCTGCCGTTCGGCGCGATCGGCGGGGTCGGCATGGGCCTGGGCTTCTCGTCCCTGTCCTACCTGCTGCTGGCGCACTCCACCGGCGACGAGGTCGGCTTCCACTCCTCCGCGGGCCAGCTCGCGGACTCCCTCTCCCAGGCCGCACTCGTCGGGGCGGGCGGCGCGCTGCTCGCCCTCCTCGCCTCCCCGGCGACCGCGCTGCCGATCCTGCTGGCCGTGCTGACCGTCCTCGCCCTCACCGGCGCCGTCGTGGCGTCGAGAACCGTGGCGCCCCGCACGAGATCCGCAGCCGAGGAGTGAGCGACGCCGGGCCGGGTATCGGCCTCCACCATGAGCGACGTACGGGAGCGGCTGCGGCGGGCCGCGGCGGACCGGTTCGACTTCGACCGGCTGACCGCCGACCAGTCCGCCGCGATGGAGGAGCTGGTCGGTGGGCGTGACGTGCTCGCCGTGCTGCCCACCGGCGCGGGCAAGTCCGCGATCTACCAGGTGCCGGCGCTGCTGCGGGACGGCCCCGCCGTCGTCGTGTCCCCGTTGCTCGCCCTGCAGCGGGACCAGCGGGAGGGGCTGGCCCTGCACGCCGTGCCGGACGCGGTCGAGGTCAACTCCGCCCAGCGCGCCGCCGAGACGAGGAACGCGTGGGAGGCGTTCGCGAGCGGGAAGGCGCGCTATCTCTTCCTCGCCCCCGAGCAGCTCGTGAAGGACGACGTCCTCGACCGGCTGCGGGAGGCCGGCGTCGGCCTGTTCGTGGTCGACGAGGCCCACTGCGTCTCCGAGTGGGGCCACGACTTCCGGCCGGACTACCTCCGGCTCGGCTCGGTGATCGACCGGCTGGGGCACCCGCCGGTGGCCGCCCTGACCGCCACCGCCGCGCTGCCGGTGCGCGCGGACATCGTGGAGCGGCTCGGCCTGCGGGACCCGCGCGAGATCGTCGCGGGCTTCGACCGGCCGGAGATCCACCTCACCGCGCGCGTCTACGCGGACAAGGACCTCCGCCGCCGGGAAGCTCCTGGAACGGGTCGGCGAGCTGGACCTCCCCGGGCTCGTCTACGCCGCGACACGCAAGGAGGCCGAGGCGTACGCCGGGGAGCTGGCGGCCCGCGGGGTCCGTGCGGCGGCCTATCACGCGGGGTTGCGCCGGGCCGTGCGCGACGAGGTGCACGAGGGGTTCCTCGGGGGCTCGTTCGACGTCGTCGCCGCCACGTCGGCGTTCGGCATGGGCATCGACAAGCCAGACGTGCGGTTCGTCCTGCACGCGGCCTCGCCCGGGTCGCTCGACGCGTACTACCAGCAGATCGGCCGGGCGGGCCGGGACGGCCGGCCCGCCGTCGCGGAGCTGCACCACCATCACGACGACCTGCGGCTGCAGCGGTTCCTCACCGCCCACCGGCCGAAACCGGCCGCGCTGCGCGCCGTGCTGGACGCCCTGGCGGACGGGCCGAGGGCGGCGCGCGACCTCGGCGAGGCGGCGGGGCTGTCACCGGCCCGGCGGACCAACGCCGTCAACCTGCTCGAACAGGTGGGTGCCGTGCACACGTCCGGCGAGGGCCGGGTCGCCCTGGCCGGGCAGGCGCCCGCGGAGCAGGCGGTGGACGCCGCCGTCGCGGCGGCGGAGCGGCACCGCCGGCTCGTCCGCTCGCGGATCGACGTGGTCCGCGAGTACGCCGAGGCGACCGGCTGCCGCCGCCGTCATCTGCTCGGCTACTTCGGCGAGCAGCGGGACGAGGCCTGCGGCCACTGCGACACCTGCGAGCGCGGCACCGCGCAGGAGCGCGTTCCCACCGACGACGACGGCCTCACGTCGAGCACCCCGGTCCGGCATCCGAAGTGGGGCGACGGCGTGGTGCTCTCGACCGAGGACGACCGGTTCACCGTCCTGTTCGACGACCACGGCTACACGACGCTCTCCCGGGACGCGGTGCGCGAGCACGACCTGCTGGAGGTCCGCGAGAACGGGTGAGGTTCGGCCGATCGGCGGCAGTACCCCCGCTCATGGCCGACACCGACACCGAGGACATCCGCGAGGACTTCGGCGAGGCCGTCACCATGACGCCGAAGGAGCACCCCGGAGGGCACGATCGCCTTCACCTCCGGAGGGGAGCCCGGCGGCGGCTGCGGCGCGGACGGCCACGCCGCCCGCGCAGGCTCGCCGGCGCACCTGGCAGGCACGTCACCGGGCCAGCAGCTCGGCGACCGCGGCGTCGATGAACGCCGTGTCCACCGGGTTCGCCCCGCCGCCCGCGAAGTGCCCCCACACCCCGGGGATCACCCGCAGCTCGGCGTCCCGCATGTGCGAGACGGCCCACCGCTCGTCCTCCGGCGGGAAGTACAGGTCCTTCTCCGCCGGCATCACGATCGCCTTCGCCCGGATCGAGCCCAGGGCCTCCTCCGTGGAGGAGAAGCCGGGCGTGGTCCCGACGTCGCCCTGCCACCAGGTGTCGAGCATGGTCAGCAGGTTGTTCGGGTCCCGGCCGTCGAGGAAGAAACCCTCCCAGAAGCCGACGCAGAAGTCCTCCAGCGAGGTGTAGCCGAGCTCGCGCCAGACCTCGTCCCAGTAGAAGGCCTGGGAGAAGCCCCAGCCGGCGTAGATCCGGGCGAATGCGCGCAGCCCGGTCACCGGCCAGTCGTCCGGGGGGTACCAGCCGCCGTCGAACCCGACGGACGCGGTGAGTGCCGCCCGCAGCGAGTCGAGGAAGACCTTGTTGTGCGGGGCGGTCCGCGGGGACCCGCAGAACGGCAGCATCCGCTGCACCATCTCCGGGTGGCTGACCGCCCACTGGTAGGTCTGCCCCGCGCCCATGGACCAGCCGAGCACGAGCGGCAGGGTCTCGATGCCGAACGCCTCGGTGACGAGCCGGTACTGCGACTCGACGTTGTCCCGCACCGAGATCCGTGGGAACCGGGCCCGGTCCCACGGCGGTGGGGTGTTCGACGGCGACGACGAGAGCCCGTTGCCCAGCATGTTCGGCACGATGATGAACCACCGCGCCGGGTCGAGCGCCATGCCGTCGCCGATGAGCCACTCGTTGTCCCAATGCCGCCCGGAGTACCAGGTCGGGTAGACGATCGCGTTGCTCTTGTCGGCGTTCAGCTCCCCGTACGTCTGGTAGGCGATCGTCGCCGGGCGCAGCGTGGCGCCGCACTCCAGCGTGAAGTTCTGGATCTCGTGGACCTCGTACGGCGCCTCGGGTCCGGTCATGACGACACCGCGCAGCTGCCCCGGTCCCTGCGGGTCGGACCGCTCGCCGACGGCCGGATGTCGTCGTCGAAGATCGCCGTGGGCAGGTAGAGCGAGCAGCAGGCGTTCGGGATGTCGACGACGCCGGAGACCCGGCCCTCGATCGGCGCGGACCCGAGGAGCAGGTACGCCTGCGGCCCCGAGTACCCGAACTTCTCCAGGTAGGTGACGGCGTTGAGGCACGCGTTGCGGTAGGCGACCGTCGCGTCGTTGTAGAGCTGGGTGTCCGACTCGTGGTCCACGCCGATGCCGATGAAGGTCAGGAACTCCGAGTACCGCGGCTCGACGTTGCCCGGGATGAGGATGGGGTTGGTCGTGACGCCGTAGGTCTCCATGCCGCCCTTGATGAGGTCGACGTGGAAGTCGATGAACCCGCCCATCTCGATCGCGCCGCAGAAGGTGATCTCGCCGTCGCCCTGGGAGAAGTGCAGGTCGCCGCCGGAGAACAGGGCACCGGGGACGTGCACCGGGTAGAAGACGCGCGAGCCGCGGGTGAAGTTCTTGATGTCGTGGTTGCCGCCGTTCTCCCGCGCGGGGACGGTCCGCGCGCCGTCCCGGGCGATCGCGGCCAGCACGTCCCCGCTCGCGGTGCCGCCCAGCGTGTTCTCCTCGAGCGGGGGCAGGGCGAGCGCCGGCACGCGGTCCGGGTCCGTGGCGATCAGCGCCCGCTCGCGGGCGTTCCACCGGCCGAGGAGCTCGGGCGACGGCGCCGTCCCGAACAGGCCGGGGTGCGTGATACCCGTGTAGCTGACCCCCGGGATGTGCCGGGACGTGCACTTCTGCCCGGCGAAGTCCCAGATCGCCTTGTACGCGTCGGGGAAGCGGTCGGTGAGGAACCCGCCGCCGTTCTGCTTCGAGAAGATCCCGGTGTAGCCCCAGCCCTGGCCGGGTGAGTCACCGGTCTCCTGCGGGACGGGGCCGAGGTCCAGGATGTCGACGACGAGCAGGTCCCCCGGCTCCGCGCCCTCGATGGCGATGGGCCCGGAGAGCATGTGCGCGTGCGTGAGGTCCACGTCGCGCACGTCGTTCGCGGAGTCGTTGTTGCCGATCTGCCCGTCCGTCCACTCCCGGCACTCGACACGGATCGTGGAGTCCGGGCGGACGGTGACGGCGGGCGGGACGTCCGGATGCCAGCGGTTGTGGCCGGGGACAGCCTGGTCCCGCATGGAACGAGCCTGGTCGACGGAGAAGACGACGTCGGGCACTGAGACCTCCGGGCGGTGTGATCAGGGACGGGGAAGACGGGCGTGGCGGGGGTCGGTGCTCGTCGGGATCGCCTGCCGGCTGCGCCCGGGGACCCCGCCGACGACGGCCGGCGCGTCCGCGCTCGCGGCGCTCGTGTCCAGCGCCCGGCGCATCCCGGGGTCGAGGGAGCGCAGGGCCGGCGCGCCGAACACCCGGCGGGCCGGGGCCGCGCACTCCGGGCAGGACGCGGGCGCACCGGCGTCGGCCATGGGCCGGACCAGGTCGAACTCGCCGCAACGCGGACAGCGGAAGGCGTAGGTCGGCACGGCGGCTCCCTCGTCGAGAGTCTTACTGTCGATCTGAACTATTTCGATCGACACCGAATCCGTCAAGCACCGAGGGCCGCTCCCCCGCCTCGGCCGCCCCTGCGGGCTACTCCTCCTCGAGGTCGCCCTCGGTCTCCAGGTAGGCCTGCCGCAGCGCGTCCAGAGTGGCCTGCTCCGGCGCCTCCCACAGCCCGCGCTCCGCGGCCTCGAGCAGGCGTTCGGCCATGCCGTGCAGCGCCCACGGGTTGGACTCGGAGAGGAACTTGCGGTTGTCCGGGTCCAGGACGTAGGTCTCGCTGAGCTTCTCGTACTGCCAGTCGGCGACGACGCCGGTGGTCGCGTCCCAGCCGAACAGGTAGTCCACCGTCGCGGCCATCTCGAAGGCGCCCTTGTACCCGTGGCGGCGCATCGCCTCGATCCAGCGCGGGTTCACCACCCGCGCCCGGAAGACGCGCGCGGTCTCCTCGTGCAGCGTCCGGGTCCGGACCGCCTCGGGCCGGGTCGAGTCCCCGACGTACGCCTCGGGCGCAGAGCCGGTGAGCGCGCGGACCGTGGCGATCATGCCGCCGTGGTACTGGTAGTAGTCGTCGGAGTCCGCGATGTCGTGCTCGCGGGTGTCGGTGTTCTTCGCCGCCACCGTGATCCGCCGGTAGGCGGTCTCCATGTCGTCGCGGGCGGGCGCGCCGTCGAGCCCACGGCCGTAGGCGTAGCCGCCCCAGGTCGTGTAGACCTCGGCGAGGTCGGCATCGTCGCGCCAGCTCCGGGAGTCGACGAGCTGGAGCAGGCCCGCCCCGTAGGTCCCCGGCTTGGAGCCGAAGATCCGCGTGGTGGCGCGCCGCCGGTCGCCGGTGCGCTGCTCGTCGAGCGTGACGTGGGCCTTCACGAAGTTCTGCTCGGCGGTCTCGTCGAGGTTCGCGACGAGCTGCACCGCGTCGTCGAGCAGGGCCAGGACGTGCGGGAACGCGTCCCGGAAGAAACCGGAGATGCGGACCGTGACGTCGATGCGCGGGCGGCCCAGCTCGTCGAGGTCGATCACCTCGAGCCGGGTGACCCGGCGGCTGGCCTCGTCCCAGACCGGCCGGACGCCGAGCAGCGCGAAGACCTCCGCGACGTCGTCGCCGCTCGTCCGCATCGCGCTGGTGCCCCAGACGGACAGGCCGACGGAGCGCGGGTACTCCCCGTCGTGGTCGCTGCGGTACCGCTCGACCAGCGACTCCGCCATCGCCAGCCCGGTCTCCCAGGCGAGCTTCGACGGGACGGCCTTCGGGTCGACGGAGTAGAAGTTCCGGCCGGTCGGGAGCACGTTGATCAGCCCGCGCAGCGGTGAGCCGGAGGGACCGGCCGGGATGAACCCGCCGTTCAGCGCGTGCAGCACCCGCGCGATCTCCTGCGAGGTCTCCGCGAGCCGCGGGATCACCTCGTCGGCGGCGAACCGCAGGATCGTCTCCACCGTTTCGGCGACGCCGGACCCGGCCACAGACCCCGACTCGGGCGGCGCGAGACCCCGACTCGCGGGGGTCTCGGCGCCATCCCCGCGAGTCGCGATCTGCGACCCCGCGAGTCGGGGTGTGAGACCGCGCGAGTCGGGGTCACGGCCCGCGCGAGTCGCGGTCTGGGCCCGCGCGAGTCGGGACGCGACGATCCCCGGCGCGGCGCCGGCATCCCAGGCGGCAGCCTCCATGTCCGCGACGAGGGCGTGTGCGAGGGCCTCCACCTCGTCGACCCTGGCCTTCTGCTCGCTCCCGTCCTCGACGAGCCCGAGCGCCTCGCGCAGGCCGGGCACGTTCTGCTCGCCGCCCCACATCTGCCGGGCCCGCAGCATCGCGAGGACGAGGTCCACCCGGGTGTCCCCGGTCGGCGCGAGCCCGAGGACGTGCAGACCGTCGCGGATCTGGACGTCCTTGATCTCGCACAGCCAGCCGTCGACGTGTAACAGGAAGTCGTCGAACTCGGCCTCGTGCGGGCGCTCGGACAGCCCGAGGTCGTGGTCCAGCTTGGCCGCCTGCATCAGCGTCCAGATCTGCTGGCGGATCGCCGGCAGCTTGCCCGGGTCCAGCGCGGAGATGTTCGCGTGCTCGTCGAGGAGCTGCTCGAGGCGGGAGATGTCCCCGTAGGTCTCGGCGCGGGCCATCGGCGGGATCAGGTGGTCGACGAGCGTGGCGTGCGCCCGGCGCTTGGCCTGCGTGCCCTCGCCCGGGTCGTTGACCAGGAAGGGGTAGATCAGGGGCAGGTCGCCGAGCGCGGCGTCGGTGCCGCAGGAGGCGCTCATCCCGAGCGTCTTGCCGGGCAGCCACTCGAGGTTGCCGTGCTTGCCGATGTGCACGACGGCGTCGGCGCCGAACCCCCCGTCGCTCACCGGCGCGGCGAGCCAGCGGTAGGCCGCCAGGTAGTGGTGCGACGGCGGCAGGTCCGGGTCGTGGTAGATCGCGACCGGGTTCTCGCCGAACCCGCGCGGCGGCTGCACGATCAGCGTGACGTTCCCCGAACGGAGCGCCGCCACGACGATGTCCCCGTCCTGCACGTAGAGCTCGCCGGGCGCGGGTCCCCAGTGCTCCTCGACGCCCGCGCGCAAATCCTCGGGCAGGGTGTCGAACCAGCGCCGGTACTGCACCGCGGAGATGCGGATCGGGTTGCCCGCGAGCTTCTCCTCGGTGAGCCAGTCCGGGTCCTGCCCGCCCGCCTCGATGAGCGCGTGGATCAGCGCGTCGCCGTCCTGCGCCGTGACGCCCGGGAACTCGCCGACGTCGTAGCCCGCCTCGTCCATGGCCTTCAGCAGGGCGACGGTGCTGGCCGGCGTGTCCAGCCCGACGGCGTTGCCGATGCGCGCATGCTTGGTCGGGTACGCGCTCAGCATCAGCACGATCTTCTTGTCCGCGTTCGGGATGCGCCGCAGCAGCGCGTGCCGCACGGCGATCCCGGCGACCCGGAGCGCGCGCTCGTGATCGGGCACGTAGACGCTGAGCCCGTCCGCGTCGATCTCCTTGAACGAGAACGGGACGGTGATCAGCCGGCCGTCGAACTCCGGGACCGCGACCTGCGTGGCGACGTCCAGCGGAGACAGCCCGTCGTCGTTGTCCTCCCAGGTGGCGCGGCTGGAGGTGAGGCACAGACCCTGCAGGATCGGGACGTCGAGCGCGGCGAGCTCGGCGACGTCCCACTCCTCGTCCTCGCCGCCGGCCTGCGCCGAGGCGGGCTTGGTGCCGCCCGCCGCGAGCACCGTGACGATCATGGCGTCGGCGTCCCGGAGCGTGTCCAGCAGCGCGGCCGGGGCCTGCCGCAGCGACGCGCAGAAGATCGGGAGCGGCCGCGCTCCCTTGGCTTCGATCGCCCGGCAGAGCGCCTCGATGTAGGCGGTGTTCCCGGCGATCTGCTGGGCACGGTAGAAGAGCACCGCGACGGTCGGCCCGTCGATCTCGGCGGCGGGCCGCTCGAGGACCCCCCACTCCGGCAGCGCGACCGGCGGCGCGAAGCCCTCACCGGTGAGCAGGACGGTGTCGCTGAGGAACGCGTGCAGCTGTGCGAGGTTGTCCGTGCCGCCCTGCGCGAGGTAGGTGTGCGCTTCCGCCGCGACGCCCGCGGGGACCGACGACAGCGCCATCATCTCGGCGTCCGGCGCCATCTCGCCGCCGAGCGCGACGAGCGGGGTGTCGGAGCGGCGCAGGACGTCCAGCCCCTCCTCCCAGTACCGGTAGCCGCCGAGCACCCGGACGACCACGACGTCCGCCTCGGCCGCCATGGCCGGGAGCTCGTCGAGCAGCACGCGGTTGGGGTTGGCGAGCCGGTAGTCCGCGTCCGAGGCGCGGGCCGAGAGCAGGTCCGTGTCGGACGTCGAGAGGAGCAGGATCACCGGGAGCACTCCCGGCGCGCGGCACAGCACGTCACAGCTACAGCCTTCCTCGGGATCCTCGTCCCAGGTCAGAACGGTCGTGCGCGCGGGCGCGCACAGGTGCGTGGGGCAGTGTCCTGGCTCCCGGATCGGTGCTCGCCCCGGCCTTCCCGACCCTCGCGGACCAGTGGCGTGTGGCGGGGTTCGCTCCCCGGTGACAGTGGCGGGACCGCGCCGGACTCGCACCGGCTTCCTGGACCCACGCGCCCTATGTGGTTGTCGCAGACCACTGTCCGCAACGAGCTGACCGCGCGTCAAGCCGACGGGGCGTGTTTACAGTGACCCCGTGCCCCTCCCGGTCCGGACCCGCGCCGACGCCTGTCCCGGCGTCCTCGCGCCGCACGACGCGGCCGACGGCGCGCTCGCCCGCGTCCGGCTGCCGGGCGGGGTCGTGACGGCGGCCCAGCTCCGGGTGCTGGCCTCCTGCGCGGAGGATCTCGGCGACGGCGCGGCGCACCTGACGTCGCGGGGGAACCTGCAGCTCAGGGGCCTCGACCGGGACGATCCGCGGCTGGTCTCCCGGTTGGTCGACGCCGGTCTCGTCCCCGCCCCCTCGCACGAGCGCGTGCGGAACGTCCTGGCCTCTCCGCTGAGCGGTCTGCACGGCGGTCTGGCGGACGTTCGGGGGCTCGCCTCCGCCTTCGACGAGGGCCTGTGCACACGTCCGGGCCTCGCCTCGCTGCCGGGCCGGATCCTCTTCGCCTTCGACGACGGGCGGGGGACGTGGCGGCGGAGGAGCCGGACCTGTGCTGGGTCGCCACGGATCCGTCGGAAGGGTTCCTGCAGGTCGCGGGGGTGACGACGGACGTGAGGGCCAGCCGGCAGGACGCGCCCGGGCTGCTGCTCACCGCCGCTGAGGTGTTTCTCACGCTGCGCGCCGCGGACGAGGTTCAGGCCTGGCGCGTCCGGGAGCTTGCCGATGCCCCGGGACGGATCGCCGCCGCGCTTGACGAAGATCACGATGCCGGGAGCGGCAGCGACGTCCCGGGGCGGGCCGGCTCCCCGGATCGTGATCACGCTGCGCCTGTCGGGCCGATCGGCGAGCGCGCGCTGGGCGTCGCACCCGTGCTCGGGGAGCTGTCCGCCGGGCAGCTCCGCGCGCTCGCGGACACGAGCGACCCCGCGATCGTCACCCCGTGGCGCACGATCGTCCTCCCCTCCCCCGCGCCGGGCGCCCGCGACGCCCTGCGCGCCGGCGGTCTCGTCGTCGACCCCGACCACCCCGCCCTCGGCGTCAGCGCCTGCGCCGGGCGTCCGGGCTGCGCGAAGGCCCACGCCGACGTCCGGGCGGACGCCCGAGCGCTCCTCGAGCTGGGGGTCACGACGACCGCCCACGTGGTCGGCTGCGAGCGACGCTGCGGCGCGCCGCACGGACCGCACACCGACGTCGTCGCCCGGCCCGACGGCCGCTACGCGATCGACGGCACACCCGTGCCGGACCTCCTCACCGCACTCGCAAGGACTCAGCCATGAGCACCGACTACCTCCGCGACGGCGCCGAGATCTATCGCCGTTCCTTCGCCACGATCCGGGCGGAGGCGGACCTGACGGGCCTGCCCCCGGACGTCGCGTACCTGGCCGTCCGCATGATCCACGCGTGCGGGCAGGTCGATCTCCCCGCGGACATCGGCTACTCGGCGGACGTCGTCGGGCAGGCGCGCGAGGCACTGCGCAACGGTGCCCCGATCCTCTGCGACGCGATGATGGTCGCCTCCGGCGTCACCCGGGCCCGGCTGCCGTGCGACAACGAGGTGCTCTGCACGCTGCGCGATCCCCGGGTCCCGGACCTCGCGCGCGACCTCGGGACCACCCGTTCGGCCGCCGCGCTGGAGCTGTGGCGGGACAAGCTCGACGGCGCCGTCGTCGCCGTCGGGAACGCGCCGACGGCCCTGTTCCACCTGCTCGACATGATCGACGCCGGCGCGCCCCGGCCCGCCGCGGTCCTCGGCATCCCGGTCGGCTTCATCGGCGCCGCGGAGTCCAAGCAGGCCCTGTCCGAGCGCACCGACCTGGAGTTCCTCGTCGTGCACGGCCGTCGCGGCGGTTCCGCGATCACCGCCGCCGCGCTGAACGCGCTGGCCAGCGAGCAGGAGTAGCCAGAGATGTCAGTACCGCGCCCCGGAACCCTGTACGGGGTGGGCCTCGGCCCCGGCGATCCCGAACTCGTCACGATCAAGGCTGCCCGGCTGATCGGCGCCGCCGACGTCGTCGCCTACCACTCCGCGCGGCACGGCCGCTCGATCGCGCGTCGGATCGCCGAGCCGCATCTGCGGGGGGGCCAGATCGAGGAGGCGCTGGTCTACCCGGTCACCACGGAGACCACTGACCACCCCGGCGGCTACCAGGGCGCGATCGACGAGTTCTACGCCGAGGCCGCCGAACGCCTCGCGGCACACCTGCAGGCGGGCCGGGACGTCGTGCTCCTCGCCGAGGGGGACCCGCTCTTCTACGGCTCCTACATGCACATGCACAAGCGGCTCGCCGGGCGCTTCCACGCCGAGGTGGTCCCGGGGGTCACCTCGGTGAGCGCCGCCGCGGCCGCGCTCGGCCAGCCGCTGGTGGAGCGGGACGAGGTGCTCACGATCCTGCCGGGGACGCTGCCGCGCGAGGAGCTGGCGCGGCGCCTGGCGCAGACGGACTCCGCGGCCGTCATGAAGCTCGGCCGCACCTTCGGCAACGTCCGCGGCGCCTTCGCCGACGCCGGGAAGCTCGACGACGCCTGGTTCGTCGAGCGCGCCACGATGGACGGGCAGCGCACCGGGCGGCTGGCCGACGTCGACCCCGGGTCGGTTCCCTACTTCTCGCTCGCGGTGCTGCCGGGCGAGGTCGCCTCCTCGGTCCCGGACGAGGTGTCCGAGCAGCCGCGCGTCGGTGAGCAGGTGGTGCAGCAGCCGCGCGCGGGGACCGGCGAGGTCGTCGTGGTCGGCACCGGTCCCGCGGGCCGGGACTGGCTGACCCCGCAGGTGGCGGCCGCCCTCGCCGCCGCGGACGATCTCGTCGGGTACGGGCCCTACCTCGATCGCGTCCCGCCGAACCCCCGGCAGACCCGGCACGCCAGCGACAACCGCGTCGAGGCCGAGCGGGCCGCGCACGCGCTGGACCTGGCCGCGTCGGGCCGGTCGGTGGCCGTCGTGAGCGCCGGCGACCCGGGCGTCTTCGCGATGGCGACCGCGGTGCTCGAGGTGGCGTCGGGGGAGAAGTACCTGGGCGTCCCGGTGCGGGTGCTGCCCGGGCTGACCGCGGCCCAGGCCGTCGCCGCGGCCGTCGGGGCCCCGCTGGGGCACGACTACGCGATGATCTCGCTGTCCGACCGGCTCAAGCCCTGGGACGTCGTGGCGGCCCGGCTGGCCGCGGCAGCGAAGGCGGACCTCGCGATCGCGATCTACAACCCGCGCTCGAAGGCCCGCCCGTGGCAGGTCGGCGCGGCCCGCGACGTCCTGCTGGAGCACCGCGCCCCGCAGACCCCGGTGGTCCTCGGCCGGGACGTCGGGGGGGCCGGCGAGCGGATCACCGTCACCACACTGGCGGACCTGGACCCGGAGCAGGTCGACATGCGCACCCTGCTGATCATCGGCTCGTCCACGACCCGGGTGGTCATCCGCAACGGCCGCACGACCGTCTTCACCCCGCGCAGTTATCCCAGCTCGGGCGGGGTCGTGAGCGCGTAGCCCCGTTCTAGAAGGGCTACGCACTCACCGGGGGTTCGGACGTGCACGAAGCCGGGTGGGAGCGGCGGCCGGCTGACGATCACGACCGGGAGATCCAGGGCGCGGGCCGCCTCGAGTTTCGCGGCGGTCATGGCGCCGCCGCTGTCCTTCGTCACCAGGACGTCGATCGCGTGCTCCCGCATCAGGGCCAGCTCGCCCTCGACGGTGAACGGGCCGCGGTCGAGGACGGCGTACATGCGCCGCGGTGTCGGGCCGGACGGCGGGTCGACGGAGCGGACGAGGAACCAGAGGTCGTCGAGGCCCGCGAAGGTCGCCAGGTCCTGACGACCGGTGGTGAGGAAGATCCGGCGCCCGAGCCCCGGGAGGACCGCCGCCGCCGCAGCCAGGGAGGGCACGCACGTCCAGCCCGGATCCACCGCCCACCCGGGGCGGCGCAGCAGGACCAGTGGGATCCCCGTCGCGCGGGACGCCGCCGCCGCGTGTGCGGTCATCTGCGCCGCGAAGGGGTGGGTCGCGTCGACGATCACGTCGGTCCCGGACTCCCGCAGGTACTCGATCAGGCCCGGCACGCCGCCGAACCCGCCGATCCGCACCTCCCCCGGCGGCAGCACCGGCTCGCGCACGCGCCCGGCCAGCGACGACGTGACCCGTGCCCGCCCGTCCAGCAGCGTCGCGAGCCCACGGGCGTCGGAGGTCCCGCCCAGGACGAGGACCCGTGGGCCCGTCATCGCAGGTCAGCCGGGTTCGTGCGGACGCAGACCGGTTCCGGCGAGGCTGCGCGCGCACAGGTCAGCGGCATCGGGTGTCGGAGTAGAGGTGGCTGTCCGGGAACTGCTCCGCCGCCAGCGCGGGCCCGACGATCACGACGGCGGTCCGCTCGATGCCGGCGTCGTGCACCGCGTGCGCGATGTCGTCGAGCCGCCCGCGCAGGACGATCTCGTGCTCGCGCGACGCGTACGCGACGACGGCCGCGGGGCAGTCCGTCCCGTAGGTCGGGACGAGCTCCTTGACCAGCTCGTCGATCCGGTGGACCGCCAGGTGCAGCACGAGCGTGCCCCCGGCCGTGCCCAGCGCCGCCAGGGACTCGCCCTCCGGCATCGGGGTCGCCCGGGCGGCGATCCGGGTGAGGGTGACGGTCTGCGCGACGGTCGGGACGGTCAGCTCGCGGCGCAGCGCGGCGGCCGCGGCGGCGTAGGCCGGGACCCCGGGACAGACGTCGTAGGGCACGCCCGCGGCGTCGAGACGGCGCATCTGCTCGGCCATCGCCGAGAAGACGGACGGGTCGCCGGAGGCGAGCCGCGCGACGTCGAGCCCGTGGGCGTGCGCCCGCTCCATCTCCTCGACGATCTCGCCGAGCGTCATGAGCGCGGTGTCGACCGTCCGGGCGTCCGGCGGGCAGATCTCCAGCATCTCCGGCGGCACGAGCGAGCCCGCGTAGAGGCAGACGGGCGAGGCGGCGATGAGGTCCCGGGCGCGGATCGTCAGGAGGTCGACGGCGCCCGGACCTGCGCCGATGAAGTGGACGGTCATGGCTTGACTGCGCTCCAGATCGTGACGGGCATGCTCGGTCGCCAACCCAGGAACCCGCCGACCGGCTCGGCGCGGGACACCTGCACCCGCACCAGCGCACCGCCGAACCGCGCCTGGCCCGAGGTGAGCACCGTCTCGGCCTCCACGGTCACCGCGTTGGCGACGAGCCGGCCGCCGGAGGGCAGCGCGGCCCAGCAGGCGTCGAACACGCCGTCGCGGGTCACGCCGCCGCCGATGAACACGACGTCCGGGGTGGGCAGCCCGGCCAGCGCATCCGGTGCCCGGCCGGTGACGACCTCCAGCGCGGGCACGCCCAGCGCGTCCGCGTTCGCGGCGATCCCGGCGGCCCGCCCGGGGTTGGACTCGATCGCGATCGCCCGGCACGTGCGGTGCGCGCGCATCCACTCGATCGCGATGCTCCCGGCGCCCCCGCCGACGTCCCAGAGCAGCTCGTCCGGGCGCGGGGCGAGATGCGCGAGCGTCACGGCTCGGACCTCCCGCTTGGTGAGCTGGCCGTCGTGCAGGTAGGCGTCGTCCGGCAGGCCCGGGACCTCGCCGAGCACGGTCGCGTCCGGGGTCGCCTCGCACTCGACCGCGACGACGTTCAGCGCGTCCCCCGGCACGTGCGCCCAGGTCGCGGCGGTACCGGTCTCGATCCGCTCGCTGCGCCCGCCGAGCTGCTCCAGCACGGTCAGGGCGCTGGGGCCGTAGCCGTCGGCGGTGAGCTGGCGGGCGAGCGCCCGCGGGGACTGCGCGCCCGCGCTGAGCACGAGCAGCCGGCGACCGGGGGCAACCGCACGGCGCACCCGCTCCAGCGGCCGGCCGACGACGCTGACCACCTCGACGTCCTCGGCGGGCCAGCCCAGCCGGGCGCAGGCCAGCGTGACCGACGACGGGTGCGCGATCACGTGCATCCGCGAGGACCCGATGGTGCGGGCGAGGGTGGCGCCGAGGCCGAAGAACATGGGGTCCCCGGAGGCGAGCGCGCACAGCCGCTGCCCCGAGTAGCGCTCCAGCAGCCCGGGCAGGGCCGGGACCAGCGGCGACGGCCACGGCACCAGCTCCGCCTCGACCTGCCCGGAGACCAGCTCCAGCTGCCGCGGCCCGCCGAGGATCACCTCGGCGGACGCGAGCGCGTCCTGCGCGGACCCGCCGAGGCCGTTCCACCCGTCGGCCCCGATCCCGACGACCGTGACCGCCGGTCGCGCGCCCTGCCGCTGCACGAACGTGTCCCTGACCGGACTCTCGCCCACGTGCTCCACCTCTCGACGAAACCCCGGAAACCCTACGTGACCGCGGCGCCCGGGTCGGGCGTCGTGCGTCACCGTCGCCCCGCTGCGACGATCACCCCATGGCAGTGCACACCGTCGTGTTCGACGTCAACGAGACGCTCTCCGACATGCGCCCGATGGCCGGCCGCTTCACCGACCTCGGCGCCCCCGCCCACCTCGCCCCGCTCTGGTTCGCCTCGACCCTCCGGGAGGGCATCGGCCTCGCCGCGAGCGGGGACTCGCAGCCGTTCGCGACGGTCGCTGCCGAGGTCGCCCGGACCCTCCTGACCGGGGTGGAGATCGACCGGGACCTCGACGCCGCGGTCCGGCACGTCCTCGACGGCTTCCTCGCGCTGCCCCTGCACCCGGACGTCGCCGACGGGGTCCGGCAGCTCAGGACCGCCGGGTTGCGGCTGGTGACGTTGAGCAACGGGGGGGTGCCCGTCGCGGAGAAGCTGCTGGGCGACGCCGGGCTGCGCGGGCACTTCGACCACGTCCTGTCCGTCGACGACGCGGGAATCTGGAAGCCCGCCCCCGGCGCCTACGCCTACGCGGCGCGGGTCTGCGAGGCCGAGCCGGGCGACCTGCTGATGGTCGCCGTGCACCCCTGGGACCTGCACGGCGCTGCGCGGGCGGGCCTGGCCACCGCCTGGGTCGACCGGGAAGGGCTGCCGTACCCGGGGCACGTCCGTGCGCCGGACCACACCGTGCGGTCCCTGGTGGACCTGGCCGCGCGGCTGGGCTGAGCGCGTCACCCACCGTGAGCGCACGGCGCGTGGGCGGCGGCGGTCACCCCCACAGCCGGCGCCGGCGCCGCGCCCGTCGCCCGGTCCGGTGACCGGGTGGTTGCCTGAGTGGACGCTGTGAAGGATGTGCCTCCCGGGGCGCCGCGTGCCACGCTCCGCACACCATGACACCCCCGCCCCGCTCCCCGTTCGTGTGTCACCCGGTCCGGGGGCACCGCCGTGTCGCTCCTTGTGCGGTGATCTTCCGGCACGCACGCTCGACCCGGACAGGACGAATCGGACGAGAGATCGGAAGACGCGTGAACAGGGCCGCCCGTACGCTCGTCCTCCTCGGCAGCGTGCTCGCGACGGCGGCCGCCTGCGGCGCGGCCGTGCCCGCGCAGGAGCCCCCGACCGGCCCGCCCGCCGCGACGGCGCCCGGGAACGTCGGCCCGCTGCACGTGCAGGGCCGGTTCCTCGCCGACGCGTCCGGCGCGCCGTTCTTCTGGCTGGGTGACACCGCGTGGTCCCTGCCGTTGAACCTCGACCGCGACGAGGTCCTCACCTACCTCGACACCCGCGCGGCCCAGGGCTACACCGTGATCCAGGCCGTCGCGATCTTCCCGCAGGCCGGGGGGCCGGGCCCGAACCGCCACGGCGACGACCCGTACAAGGGTTCGCTGGACAACCTGGTGACCACCGAGGGCGCAGACCCGGCGGACGAGGAGCAGTACGACTACTGGGACCACGTCGACTACGTCGTCGAGCAGGCCGCGCAGCGGGGCCTGCGCATCGCGCTCCTCCCGGTCTGGGCGGACGACCAGGTCGGCTCGCTGCTCACCGAGCGGAACGCGCAGGCCTACGGTGAGTTCGTCGGCGAGCGCTACGGGGACCGGGTGATCTACGTCCTCGGCGGGGACGCCCCGGCGGACGGGGTGGAGGACATCTGGCGGACCCTGGCCCGCGGCATCGAACAGGGCGCGGGCGGCGACGTCCTGATGACCTACCACCCGCAGGGCGACCAGACGTCGGCCGAATGGTTCGACGGCGACGACTGGCTGGACGTCAACATGATCCAGGGCGGGCACTGCCGCCGCTACGACGTCCGGCGGAAACTGGTGAACTCGACCTTCGGGGCGTCATCGGACAAGCCGTTCCTCGACGGCGAGCCGCTCTACGAGGACCACCCGTGGTGCTGGAAGCCGCAGGACGGCTACTCGAAGGCGGTCGACGTGCGCAGCGACGCCTACTGGTCCGTGCTCGGCGGCGCGTTCGGCCACACCTACGGCCACCACTCCGTCTGGCAGTTCCTCGGCACCGGGGGGCGCCGCGCCGAGCTCGGCGCCCGCGGGAACTGGGAGGAAGGGCTGAAGGCCGAGGCCGGCGTCCAGATGGGGCACCTCCGGGCGCTGATGGAGTCCCGGCCGTACACCCTCGGCGCGCCCGCGGACCTCGTGGCCGACCCGGGCGACGGCGCGGGCCGCATCCAGGCCAGCCAGGCCTCGGACGGCAGCTACCTCGTGGCCTACGTGCCGCAGGCCCGCGAGTTCACGATCGACATGTCCGGGCTGGCCGGCCCCACGGCCCGCACCTGGTGGTTCGACCCGCGCACCGGTGAGGCCGTCCGGGAGGCCGCGGACGGCCCGGCCGGTGAGCGCACGGTGAGCCCGCCGGACGACGGGGACTGGGTGTTCGTGGCGGACGACGCGGCGCGGAACCTCCCGGCGCCCGGCACCGCGGTCACATCCGGCTGAGGTAGGAGTAGTTCTTCGGGCGCAAGCGCATCGCGTGGACCACCCGCTCCCCCGCCGGCGCCTTCTCCAGGACCACCTCGAGGAGGTTCCGGTCCGGGCCGATCCCGATGTAGAGCAGCCGGTCACCCTGCGGGACGAGCCGGATCGGCTCCGCGAGCACGGCGCGGATGGCATCGGCGGTGATCCCGTGCTTGAGCGCGCCGGACGTGATCTCTGGAGCCACGTGTCCCAGGTTACGAGGGCGGGGTCACGACGCGCGCAGGGCCGCGAGCAGCCCCGCCTCGGCCGCGGCGAACGTCGGGTCCGTCACGACCTCGACGGCCCGGGGCCGGGCCAGGTCGACGGCGACCTCCCCCCGGACGTGCGCCGGGCGCGGGGACAGCACGAGGACCCGGTCGGAGAGGAACACCGCCTCCCGGATGTCGTGGGTGATCAGCAGGACGGTCCAGCCGTAGCGGTCGCGCACGCCCTCCAGCCACTCCTGCATGGCGGTGCGGGTCAGCGAGTCCAGGGCGCCGAACGGCTCGTCGAGCAGCAGCACCTCGCGGTCCTGGACCACCGTCCGCAACAGCGCGGCCCGCTGCCGCATCCCCCCGGACAGCTCCTCCGGGCGGGACCTCTCGAACCCCGCCAGGCCGAAGGGCGCGAACAGCGCACGGGCCTTCTCCCGGGCGTCCCGGCGGCGCATACCGGCGACCTCGAGGCCGAGCGTGGTGTTGTCCAGGACGGTGCGCCACGGGAAGAGCAGGTCCTTCTGCGGCATGTAGCCGAAGGTCTCCCGGCCGGCGGGGGCGCCGTCGACGAGCACCTCGCCGCGGTCGGGTTCCAGCAGGCCGGCCAGGACGTTGAACAGGGTGCTCTTACCGCAGCCACTGGGGCCGATGACCGACACGAACTCGCCGGGGGCGACGTCGAAGGAGAGGTCGTCCAGGACCCGGAGCTCGCCGAAGGAGACGGACAGCCCGTCGACGACGATCTTCTGCTCAGGCACGGGTGTCCCTCCGGTACCAGGGGACGAGCAGCCGCTGCACCAGGAACGTGAGGCCGAAGAGCGCCACGCTGAGCACCGCCGTCACGACCACCGCAGCCAGCACCAGATCCGTCCGGAACGAGTTCTTCTGCTGGTTCATGAAGATTCCCAGGCCGGCCCGGGCGCCGACGTACTCGGCGAAGATCGCGCCCGTCACCGCGTAGGTGATCCCGATCCGCAGGGCCGTGAAGAACGACGGCATGGCCCCCGGCAGCCGCACGTAGCGGAACTCCTGCCAGCGGCCGCCGCCCATGCTGCGCAGCAGGTTCGACGCCTCGCGGTCCGTCGCGGCGAACCCCTCGATCAGCCCGACGGCGATCGGGAAGAACGTCACGAGCGCGATCACCACGACCTTGGGCAGCAGCCCGAAGCCGAACCAGATGATCAGCAGCGGGGCGATCGCGACGATCGGCAGGGTCTGGGACGCGACGAGCAGCGGCACCAGCGCCCGGCGCAGCCACGGCGAGAAGTCGACGACGATCGCCAGCACCCAGCCCACGGCCAGCGACACCGCGAAGCCGACCGCCGTGACCTGCAACGTCGGCACCGTGTTGGCCCACAGGGCGTCGCGGAACGCCCAGCCCTGTTCGACGACCCGCAGCGGCGACGGCAGCACCTGGGGCCGGACGTCGAGGACCGTCACCGCGACCTGCCAGACGACCAGCAGGGCCGCGACGATCACCAGCGGCGGGAGGAGCCGGCGCGGGCTCAGGAAGCGAGGTAGGAGTTGGTGAACCATGTCGAGAAGTCCGGTCGGGTGGCGAGGGGCTTGCCGTCGGCGTCGACGACCGCGCCGGTGTCGATCAGGAAGCCGGAGAACCCGGACCAGCGGTCCAGCGTCTGGGTGCCGACCTTCCCCTGCTCGTCCTTCAGGTAGTCCTTCGCCAGCATCTCCTGGCTGCGGCGGACGAGCTCGGGCTCGTTGAAGGCGCCCGGGTTGGCGTCCTCGAGGTCCTTCGCGGCGGCGGCCGGGTCGTCCGCGGCGAGCTGGTAGCCGCGCTGGGCCGCCTGGACGAAGGCCTTCGCCTGGTCGGGGTGCGCCTGCAGCCAGGGCGAGTTGCCGATGAGCAGGACGTTGTAGGCGTCCGGGAAGCCGTAGTCGGTGTAGGAGAAGGTCTTGAGCGGCTCGCCGCGCAGCTCCGCCTCGATGCCCTCCCAGGCGACGAACGGCTCGGTGAAGTCGACCTGGCCCGCGTAGAGCGCCTCGTACGCCGACGTCCCGAGCGTGACGGTGGAGAAGTTCCCCTGCCCGCCGGCGTCCTGGATCACCTTGCGCATCTTGGGTACCTCGCCCGGACCGCCGAACCCGCCGTAGACCTTGCCGTCGAGGTCCTTGGGCGAGGCGATGTCCGCCCGGCCCGCCTTCACCGCGACCTCGGTGGCCCAGTGCTGCAGGATCGCCATCACTGAGGTGATGTCCGCGCCGGAGCCCTTGGAGAAGGTGAAGGAGTCCTGGAAGCTGATCCCGAACTCGGCCGCCCCGGAACCGACGAGGGTGTCCGGGGAGGTGCTGTTGTACGGCAGGAACTGCACGTCCAGGCCTGCGTCGCGGAACCAGCCCCGCTGCTGGGCGACGTAGAGCCCGGTGTGGTTGGTGTTGGGGGTCCAGTCCAGCGCGATGCGGACCGTGTTCGGGGCCGGGGTGGCGGCGCTGCCCCCGGAGGCCGTGGTGCCGCTGCCGCAACCGGCGAGGACCAGGACCGTGCCGAGGACGAGGGCGATCGCCCTCAGACGACGACGTGCAGAGACGCGCAACGCGTTCCTCCCTACGCCGGTGCTAACCGGGTCAGGTACGAACGGTCGACGGCCGGTCCTGCCGTCCTCTCAGCCTCGGATCGTGAGTGCTCCCGCGGTGACGGATCCGAACCCTACGTGCCGTACCCGGCCCCCGCCAGCGCCGGGCGGGAGGCGTGCGGACGATCACGGACGGGCTCGGCTGTCAGTCGTCGTCACGGCGGTGCCGGGCGCGGGGGCGCGCGCCCGGCGCGGCCGTCCCCGGTCCCGGCTCCGCGAGGCCCTCGTGGGGCCGGGGCGCCGGGCGGCCGCGCGCGAGGTCCGGCCACGGTTCCGCGGGGTGCGGCTCCCCGAGCGCCCGTGGGAGCAGTTCCGGGAAGTCCGATGCGGGCGGGACCAGGCTCCCCTGCGGGAGTCGCGGCCCGGGCGGTACCTCCGGACCGCCGCCGGGCCGCCGTACGGTGATCGCCTGCGTCTGCGCGGTGGCGGACGCCTCGCCGGACCGCGGCTGCGGCGGCGCTCCGGCCGCCCGCGCCTCGGCCGGGAGGGGCCGAACGGTGCCGGGCTGCGCGGGGCCGGGCTGCGCGGGCAGAGTCGAATGCGGGCCGGGTCGACCCTCAGCCCGGGTGTCTCGCGGGCGGCGCGGCTCCGCGCCCCGGGAACGCGCCTCCCGGAACCGGTCCTCGCGGGCCCGCAGGTCCTCCGGCGGTGCCTCGTCCGCGGGACGGACCGCCCGCCGGTGTCCGCCCGTCCCCGCGGGTGGGGCGGGCTCCACCCGCTCCCCCGGCCCGCCCTCCCGCGGCCCCGGCACGGTCGGTGCGACGGCGCCGTCGCCGTCCCGGCGCTCGATCACCGCAGCCGCCATCTCGGCGAGCTCACGACCGGTGTTCCCGGCCTGGCTGCGCAGATACCGGCCGGCCTCCTCGATGTCCGTCCGATACCGCTCGGCCAGCATCCCCATGGCCTGCTCGACGGGCGCGGAGCGCTCCCGCCCGGCCGTCGACCGGGCGGCCGCGGCCCTGCACCGGCTCAGCTCCCGGACGTCCGCGAGACGCGCAGACAGCGCCTCGACCAGCGGGGACAGCTCGTCCGCCAGGTGCGAGTCCATCCGCACGCCGGGGTGACCGAGCAGCTGCAGACCGCCGATCACGTGACCGTCGAGCGCCAGCGGCACGGCCACCGAGACGACGAGGCCGGCGTCCGCGGCGGCGGCCGCGAGCTCGGGCGGGCCGATCCGGGTGAGATCCGGCGTGACCATCGCGCGGCCGGACCGTAGGGCGCCGAGGACCGGCCCGGAACCGGCGCGGTGCTGCAGCAACCCCAGCCGGGCGGACGCCTCGTCCGACCCGAAGACGGCGCCGCTCACCGGGTCCGGCGGCTCCGCCAGCACGATCACCGCACCCGAGACGCCCAGCGCCGCCGGCAGGCTCGCGCAGACGCCCGAGAGCATCGCGCCGAGATCGAGGTCTGCGGCGGGCGTGCGCCCCACCTGCAGCGCCAGCCCGAGAACACCGGTCACGCCCGAGCCGCCCGAAACATCAGGGATCACCGTCACCCCTTGCCACCGTGCCGTCCCCCGACGCCGCGGACAGTCAATCACCGGGGCCCGACGGTTCCACCCGGACGATCGGGGATGGGCCGAACGGCGCAGGACGTCAGGCCTGGGCGCCGGCGCGGCGGACGGGGTCCCCGGGCGGGGCCGGCTCGGTCGCCGGTGCCGCGGAGACCAGGTGCTCGCACGTCCGGACCAGCACCGCGGCCGCGTCCCGGAAGTCCTTCGTCGCCAGCGGCTGCGACGCCCGCAGCCGCCACCGCGAGAGCTGCGCGGCCGCCGCCAGCCGCACGTCGTCCGCACCCGCGCCGTCCGGCAGGCCGAGCCGCGCGGCCGGCAGGTCACCGGCCATGCCCAGCAGCTTCTCCGCCGCGGCCCGGTCCTCGTCCGACAGCGCCGGGCGCCCCGCCCGCAGCGCATCGACGAGGTCCGCCTCGGCGAGCTCGCGGGCCCCGGACCGGATCCGGTCGAGCTGGTAGCGCAGGTTCTCGGCGCTGGGCGCCGCGGCCGGCAGCTCCCCCGCGATCGCCTCCAGCTCGCGCAGCGCGGCCCGCACCCGCAGCACGTCGGCCCGTCCTCCTACCTCGACGGCGAGCAGCTCGCGGAGCCGGGGCACCCCGCTGCGGCGCACGAGCTCCGCGCGGAGGGCCTCGGTCGAGGCCCCGGCGCGGGCGTGCTCGACCGCGAGCTGCAGGCCGGTGGCGCCGAGCCGGTCGGCGAGCGACCGCCCCGTGGCCGTCCCGTCCCGCAGCTCGGCCAGGTCGGCGTCGTCCAGGCCCGCGCCGGCGAGGGCGAGCAGACCCGACACGGGAACGACGGTGTGGCAGGCCCGGCGGACGCCCGGGTCGGCGAGCAGGCGCTCGACCTCCCGCCACGGGTCCGTGCCCGCCTCGTCCGCGCGCGGGAGCACACCCACGGCGGGTGCGGCCCCGGTGTCCACGGGGGTTCCGTCGAGCAGCAGGACGACGGCGTCCGCGTCCACGGTCCCCTCGACCACGACCGCGCCCGCGATCGGTTCCACCGCCCGGGTCAACGCGCTGACCAGGGTCGACACCCCGACACCGGGCGGCCCGTCGACGCCGATCCGTACCGGCCCGTCGAGCCGCTCGGCGACGGCTGCGAGCCGGGCCGCCGGGACCGCGGCGGTCACACCCCCGCGCGCCTCGGCGACGACCGCGCGCACCCGCCCGTGCAGAGTCCGGACGTCCGGCTCGTCGACCGCCGGCGGGGGTCCGGGGGAGGGTTCCGCGACGACGGCCCGCATCGCCTCGGTCGCCTCGTGCAGGTCCGGCCGGGGGCGGTCGGGCGCGCGGTGATCGGGCCCGGCGGGGACCTCGAGCGGCCGGGCGGCCCCGTCCGGGGTGAAGGCCTCGGCGGCGATCGCGGCCCCCAGCTCCGCCGCGGGGACCGGGACCGAGCCCTCCACGACGGTGCCCTGCCCCGGCGCCGAGCGGATGTCCACCAGCCCGCCCACCGCGACGATGCGTGCGGCCAGGTTGCGCAGCCCCCGCCCGGCGGACGCGGCCCGCGGGCCCACCTGGTTGGGCGCGGGCAGTTCGAAGCCCGGGCCCTCGTCCCGGACGGTGAACTGCAGCCGGCCGCCGGTCTCGTCGAACCGCACGACGATCCCGGCGCCCGGGGCGTGCTTGTGGGCGTTGTTCACCGACTCCAGGCAGCAGAAGTAGACGGCGGACTCCAGCTCGATCGGGAACCGCCGGTCGGGATCGAGCCCGGACTCGATCCGCACGGTCGCGTGCGGGCCGGTCAGCTCCGCCTCCAGCGCGGCCACCAGCCCGTGCTCGGCCAGCGCCATCGAGCGCACCCCGCTCGCGGTCTCGGCGAGGACCGCTTCCGCGGTGTCGAGCTGCCCGGCCAGCACCCCCAGCCGCTCGGCCGCCTGCGACAGCCGCCCGTTCTCGACCTCGTGCTCGACCATGCCGAGCACCAGCCGCAGCGAGACCAGCTGGTGCTGGGCGCCGTCGTGCAGGTCCCGCTCGATGCGCCGGCGTTCCTGGTCCATCTCCGAGACCGCCTGGCGGCGGGATCCGGCGATGCCCGCGGCGTGCGCGAGCGCGGCCCGCAGCTGGCGTTCGAGCTCGATGCCGAGCCGGCTCGCGTCGACGACCGCCCCGAGGCTGTCCGCGATGTCCTCGAGCAGGTGCCGGCGCTCGGCGTGCAGCCCGGCCACGGCGGCGCGGTCCACCGCGAGCGTCCCGATCCGGCTCTCGCCGCTGCGCACGGGCACCGCGACGAGATCGCCCTGCTCGCCCGCCGGCACCCCGGCCGCGGACCACGCGTAGGTCCGGTCGCGGAGCCCCGGGCGCACGACGGTGAGCCGGCACGTCGTCGCCCCCAGCGCCTCCCCCACCGCCTCGGCCACCCGGGCGAGATCCGGCGCGTGGGAGGTCGTGCGGGACAGCGCCGCGACGTCCGCGAGGGCCCGGTACGGGGTCGGCCGATGGCCGAAGAGCAGCCGGTCCGTGAGCCCCTCGACGGTCGTGTAGACCGGGAGGAACGCCAGCGCCGCCAGCACCGCGGCGGGCAGCAGCGAGCCGAGGGTGCCGAACCCGGCCTGCGTTGCCACGGCCTGGACGCAGACGACGCCGCCGCCGACCAGCGCGATCGCGAGGGCCGCGGCGAGCCCGCGACTGAAGACCCGCTCCGCGGTCCAGAGCCGGTCCGCGCGCAGGGCCACGAGCATCGCGACGGCGATCGCCGCGGCCGCCAGCCGGGAGGACCAGAAGAGCAGGGCCAGGGGCTCGCTGCCGCCGCCGTGGGCCGTCGGGTCGTACAGGGTCAGGCCCGGGACGCCGAGCTCCCAGAGCAGCAGCGTGCTGATGCCCAGCACCACGACGCCGGCGGACGCCGCGACCAGCAGGCTGAACACCAGCCGCGCCTGGGTGCGCAGCTCCGCCGTGCGCCCGGCCTTGATCCGCCGGGGCAGCACGACCACGCCGGTGACCGGGACGAGGAACCCGAAGAACAGCACGCAGCTCGCGGTGTGCCGCAGCAGGGCCGTCCCGAACCCGACGACGACCAGCACCCCGACCCCGACGACGGCCAGCCCGAACCGGCTCGACCGGGCGCCCGGCCGGGCGTCCCACCAGGCCGAGTCGGCGGGAGCCGGGAAGACCAGCAGCGCCAGGATGTAGGCGGCCGAGGCGATGCCGTGCAGCACGATCTGGTGGAGGCCGCCGACGCCGAACCCGGTGGCCGCCTGCACCGCCGCCGCCGCGGCGTGGGCCTGCAGGTTGAACGCGCCCGCCGAGCCGACCATCGCCAGGGCGAGCAGCCGCAGTGACCACGCGCGGCCGCCCAGGAGCAGCAGGATCACCGCGATGACGAGGTTCGCGAGGCTCAGCGCGTAGTCGAGGACGGCCTGGTCCAGCGGCTCGCTGGCCGGTGCCGCGGCCGCGACGGCCGCGGACCACCGGCTGCCCGCGGCCCCCGCGGCCTCGGCGGCTTCGAGGGCGCCCGGCCAGTACCGGACGATCGCGACGTACGCGCCGACGGCGAGCCACCCGACCGCCACGACGACGCAGACGGCCAGGACCGCGAGGAACGCGCCGCGCGCCGCCCGTCCCGAGCCGCTCACGCCCGTCCCTCCCGGATGACGTCGACGAGGGGTTCGAGCCGTTCCGGCAGGCTCGCGACCAGCACGAGAGCGCCGGACAGCTCGGTGACGAGCTCCACCTCCCCACCCAGGGCCGCGAGCCGTTCGAGGTCCCCGCTCAGGGCGGCCCGCAGCTCGCCGGCGGTGACCGACGGGGCCGGGTCCACGACCCGCACCGCGAACCGGCCGTCCGCGTGCGCCAGCTCCACCGTGAGTGCGGGCCCGGAATGCTCCGCGAGCCGTTGCATCGCCGACGCCGCCACGTAGTAGATGCCGGACTCGACCTCCCACGCCAGCCGCGTCTCGGACCCGCCGCGCAGATCGACCTCGCGGTCCAGGTCCGCCGCGACCTCGTCCAGCGCGCTCGCCGGGCCCTGGTCCCGCAGCATCGCCGGGTAGACGCCGCGCGCGATCACCCGGAACCGGTCCAGCAGCTCCTCCAGCCCGGTCCGCGCGCGCACGAGCGCGGCTCGTGCCCGCCGGGGGTCCGGGCTCTCGGACACCAGGTCCTCGCGGGCCCCGTCGAGCGCGATCCGCAGGGTCGAGAGCCGGTCGGTCGTCGCGTGGGAGAGCTCACCGACCAGCCGGCGGCGCTCGACGTCCCGCGCGGACCTCAGGCGCTCCTGGGAGCGCACCAGCTCGTCGGCCAGCTCGTCGGCCCGGCGTACCCGCTCCCGAAGCTCGGTGTTCATGGCGACCCCGCGCAGCAGCAGTCCCGCACCCCCGGCGACGTCCCGCATGAGCTGCTGGTCCGCGGGGGTGATGGCCGCGCCGGGCTTGCCGATCGCGAGGGCCGCGCGCAGCACCGTGCCGTCGACGATGGGCACGACGTGGTCGGTGTCCGGGCGGTCCAGCAGGACGGCGAGGTTGTCGGCGGTGTCCGTCTCCTCCCCCGCGGGCGGTGGCGGATGGACGGCCGCGGCCACCAGCCGGTCCGACACGGCGAGCCACAGGACGGCCCGCTGCGCCCCGGTCCCCTCCGCGAGCACCTCGGCCAGGCCGGGGAGGGCGGAGTCCGGGCTGCCGCTGCGGATCCGGGCGGCGGCCTCGGCGAGCGCGGAGTACGGCGTCGTTCCCCGGTGCTGGGTCAGCCGCTCGACGAGCCGGTCCACCCGGCGCAGGACGGGCTTGACCACCATCGCGCAGACGGTCGCGGCGACGAACGGCAGCAGCACCCCGACCTGGCCGAGACCCACGCCCAGGATCCATCCGGGCACGCCGACGACCACGACGAACACCGCCAGCACCACGACGCCGACGCCCGCCGCGCGCAGCGCCGTCGCGATCACCCGGTTCATCAGCCACCACCGGCCCCACCCGGGCGCATGCCCGGTCCCACGCGGACGCTAGAGCGTCCGGCGCCCTGGACCAAGGGCCTGCGCTCAGCTCCCGTCCCGCTGCGAGCGCAGGTAGGTGAGCACCGCGAGGACCCGGCGGTGGTGCTCGGAGGTGTCGGTGTGCAGGTTGAGCTTGACGAAGATGTTGGCGATGTTCTTCTCGATGGCCTTGGGCGTGACGACCAGCTGGCTCGCGATCCCGTTGTTGGAGCGACCCTCGGCCATCAGCCGCAGCACGTCCACCTCGCGCTCGCTCAGCGCCGCGATCTCGTCCTTCTTCTGCCCGCGCGGGCGCTCCACCAGCCGCTTCGCCAGGACCGGCTCGATGACGATCTCGCCGTCGGCGATCCGGCCCAGCGTGTCGCTGAGGACCTCGACGCTGCCGACGCGCTCCTTGAGCCGGTAGCCGATCGAGTCCGTGCCGATCTCCAGGATGCGCATCAGGTAGTGCGACTCGGCGTAGTGCGAGAGGAACAGCAGGCCCATCTCCGGGTACTTGCCGCGCAGCCGCTCGGCGGTGATCAGGCCGCCGTCGGGCTCGGGGGGCATCCGGATGTCCAGGATCGCGACGTCCGCCGGCGTCGTCGCGAGCAGCGAGATCAGCTCGTCACCCCCGGCCGCGACCGCGACCACCTCGTGGCCGGCCGCCTCCAACAGCATCAGCAGGCCCTCGCGGAACAGGGCGCCGTCCTCGGCCAGGGCTACTCGCATGGGATCCTCACAACGATCGTGCCGACGCCGTGCGGCTCGGCAGCACGGACATCCGGGCCGCTCACGGACCCGCCCAGCGGGGAGGCGCGGTCCCGGAGGAGCTCGCCGAGGCCGACGCCCGCGCCGGACACGACGACGACGAGATGATCGGACTCGCGGGTCACCCTCACCTCGTCCGGCAGCTGCCCGGCGTTAACGCCGAGGGCGTCGGCCAGCGCGAAGTAGACCGCCCCCTCCGCGGCGGCGCCGAACCGGTCCGGGCCGGCGGTGACCCGGACGGAGAGGTCGAGGCGCTCCACGAGGTTGCGCAGGGCGGGCCCGAGGCCGGCCTGGTCCAGCAGCGGCGGGTAGATCTTGGCCGCGACGTCCCGCAACTCCTGCAGGGCCGTGGCCAGCTCGTCCTGCAGGGTCCCGACGGCGTCGTGCAGCTCCGGTTCACCCGGGGGCACCCGGTGCTGGAACAGCCCGAGCTGCAGGGCGAGCGCGGAGATCCGGAGGGCGGCGCCGTCGTGCAGCTGCCGTTCGAGGCGGAGGCGGGCGTGCCACTGCTGCAACTCCCGGTGACGACGGGCCGCGTGGACCTCCGGGGCCGTTTGGGAGTTCGTCGGGAAAGGTCGGTCGGCCGGGCCGGGGCGGGCCGCGGGCTCGTCCAGCGCTGCGCACGGGGCGCCCTCACAGTCCGCGCGGGCCGCGGGCTCGAGCCTCATCCGGACAGGGTGACTGTTGGGCGCCTGCTCCGGAAGGGGGCACTCCCCCGGCCCCATTTAGGGTTTTCCCCCGAATGGTAATGACAAGCACACCCGTGCCGAGTATCACAGCACCAGATCGTGCACTCATCACGGTCGTACGCCTGTCAGCGAAGCCTCGGTGGCTCCGCCTGAAGGGAAGGCGAACTCGTGTCGTACAGCCTGGGGGTCGACCTCGGTACCACCTTCGTCGCGGCGGCGGTCGCCCAGTCGTCGAGGGTCGAGATGTTCACCCTCGGCGACCGCAGCGTCGTGGCGCCCGCGGTGGTGTACCTGCGTGAGGACAGTTCCCTCGTCACGGGGGACGCGGCGAGCCGCCGGGCGGTGAGCAACCCCGACCGGGTGGGCCGCGAGTTCAAACGCCGCCTGGGGGACCCCACGCCGGTGATGCTGGGCGGGACCCCGTACGCGGTGACGTCGCTGCTGGCGAGCCTGCTGTCCGACGTCGTCGCCAAGGTCGAGGCCACGCAGGGCACCGCCCCGGACTCGATCGTGCTGACCCACCCCGCGAACTGGGGCCCGTACCGCCGGGAGCTGTTCGAGGAGGTCCCCCAGCTGGCCGGGCTCGCGCTGCCGCGGATGGTGACCGAGCCCGAGGCGGCCGCGGCCCACTACGCGGCCTCGCGCAGCCTCTCCAACGGCGAGATCGTCGCCGTCTACGACCTCGGCGGCGGCACCTTCGACGCGACGGTCCTGCGCAAGGCGGCCGACGGCATCGAGATCCTCGGGACGCCGGAGGGCATCGAACGCCTCGGCGGCGTGGACTTCGACGAGGCCGTCCTGGCCCACGTCAACTACACCGCGGGCGGCGCGCTCTCCGAGCTGGACATGGGGGACGCGCAGACCGCGGTCGCGCTGGCCCGGCTCCGCCAGGACTGCATCCTGGCGAAGGAGGCCCTCTCGATCGACACCGAGACGACGATCCCGGTGTTCCTGCCCAGCCGGCACTTCGACGTCCGGCTGACCCGCGCCGACTTCGAGGACATGGTCCGTGCCCCCGTCGAGTCGACGATCGGGGCGCTCACCCGGACGCTGCGCTCGGCCGAGGTGCGGGCGTCGGACCTCAGCGCGGTGCTGCTGGTCGGCGGGTCGTCGCGGATCCCGCTGGTCGCCCGGATGATCGCCGAGGAACTGGGCGCGCCGACCGTAGTCGACGCGCACCCGAAGTACGCGGTCGCCCTCGGCGCCGCACGGCTGGCCGCGGGCCTGACCGAGGCATACCCCCGGCCGCCGTGTCGGCCGCCGCCGGGCCCCAGGCGCACGCCGCCGCCCCGGTCGCCGCCGTGCCCACGGGCGCCGGACCCCAGAACGGGGTGGCACCGAACGGGCTGTACGAGCCCGCCGCGATGCAGGCCGGGAGCGACGCCTCCGCCACCACCACCCTGCCGCCGCGCAGGCCGGACACCCGGTACGCGGCCGGTCCGCCGCCCACCTACCAGGCCCCGCCGCCGCAGGGCCCGCCGCAGGGTCCGCCGCCGCGGGCTCCGTCGTCCGCGCAGGGCGGGCCCTCGACCGGGCCCCTGCCGGCCTGGCAGGAGAGTCTCTACCGCACCGGTCCGCCGGACGGCGGCCCGCCCGACGACGGTCCCCCGTCCGGCACCGCCGGCGGTCCGCCGTCGGCCGCCGACGGCTCCCGTCCCCGGCGGAAGGGCCCACTCCTCGCCGCCCTGATCGGGGTGCTGGTGCTGGTCCTGGGCGGCGTGGGCTGGTTCGCCTACGATCGGCTCAGCGGCTCGGGCGCGGACACCGGCGCCGTCGTGGCGTCGCCGAACGGGGTGAACCCGGGGTCGGGGCTCCCCGCCCAGGAACCCGCCCCCGCGAAGCCCAAGATCGCGACGGCCGTCCCGATCCCGACCGTCGGCCAGACGATCCCGGCCGGGCAGACCCCCGGGTTCGTCGCCATCTCCCCCAACGGCCGGCTCGCCTACGTCGCGAACCGGGCCGCGGGCGTCGTCACCGTGATCGACACCGCCGTCGACAAGGTCACCGCGACCATCCCGGTCCAGGCCGGGCCGCCGCAGTACCTGGCGTTCGCGCCGGACGGCAAACGCGTCTACGTCAGCATCTTCAACGACGAGAAGACGATCAACCTGGTCGGCGTGCTGGACACGACGTCGAACTCGATCGTCTCGACGATCCCGGTCGGCACCCGGCCGTTCGCCCTGGCCGTGACCCCGGACGGGAGCCGGCTCTACGTGCCCAACCACGACTCCGGCACCGTCAGCGTGATCGACACGGCGACGAGCAAGGTCACCACCGACATCAAGGTGGCGCCCAACCCGCACTGGGCCGCGATCTCCAACGACGGCACCCGGGTCTACACCGCGAACCACGAGTCCGGCGTGGTCTCGATCATCGACACGTCGAACAACAGCGTCCTCGGCGAGGTCAAGGTGCAGATCAGCCCGCACAGCCTGGCCGTCGCCCCCAGCAAGCCGCTGGTGGCGAACGTGAACTACGACAGCGACTCGCTCACCGTCATCGACACGACCACGGAGAAGGTGATCGCCACCGTGCCGGTCGGCAGGAAGCCCCAGGACGTCGCGTGGTCGGCCGACGGCCGGTTCGTCTACGTCACCGCCGTCGAGGGCGACACCGTCTCGGTGATCAACACCGACACCTGGACGACGACGGCGACGGTCCCCACCGGGGGCGCGCCGACGAGCGTCGCGGTCCTGCCGGACGGCAGCCGCGCCTTCGTGACGAACCTGAACAGCGGCACGATCAGCGTCCTCCACCTGGCCGGCTGACCGAGCCCGGGGGCGGACCCTACCTGCGAAGGCGGGTCCGCCCCGGCATCCGTAGGGAGTACCTGATGTTCCGCCGGCCCACGTGGGAGCAGTCTTCAACCGTTCACGGATCACTCGGACAGCAGGTCCCGGGGGCCGGACGGAAGGAGACCGCGATGTCCGCGACGACACTCACCCGCACCGACCGGCTCGCCGCCACCGGGCTCGGGCTCGGGGGGCTCCAGGACCTCAGCGCCCGGGACCGGGCGGTCCTGCGCGCGGTCGACGCCGGCCGCTGCCGGATGTCCGGCCCGTCCGTCCTCGTGGTCGACGGCCTGTTCCTCGCGGACCCGTTCGCGGCGCCCCGGCTGACCAGGGCCGGTCTGATCGAGGCCGACGACCCGCGCTCGGGGGCCGTGCACCTCACGGCGTCCGGTCGCGCGGTGCTGACGTCCTGAGCTCGTCGGGGCTCCCGGTCGTGGGTGGGCTCCCGGTGAGCTCGTCGAACCGGCGGCGTTGCTGCTTCCCGACTTCCCGCATCCCGAGGCCGAACAGCAGCGCCACCACGGCCACCGTCCCGACGCTCCACACGATCGACGCCGTCCCCGGCGGATCCCCCAGCGTGCCCGCGGCGGTGCGCGCGGCCTCCCCGCCGTGGTCGTGATGGCCGGGCGACGCGGCCGGGGCCGGCGGGGCGCCGTAGGGCAGCACCAGGGCGTCGTGCGCGGGCGGAGGCGCCCCCGGCACCAGCAGGTCGGACCAGACGACCGTCGTCCCCGACCGGGACGTCTGGACCGCACCGAACCGCACCGGACCCGCTCCCTGCGGCATCCGGCCGACGACCAGGGTCAGGTCCAGCGGCTCCGCGCCGACGGGCCCGCCGCGCCACTCGACTGTCCCGACCTCGGCCCGGTCGGGAACGGGCGCCGTGGTCACCTGCCAGCCGGGCAGCGCCGGCACCCGCACGTCGACGAGTGGACGCGCCGTCGGCAGCGCCACCCGCAGCCCGACGACCGGGTCCGCCGGATCGTCGTTGCTCACCCGGAAGACGACCGTGACGTCCTGCGCGCCCGCGTCCGTGCGGTCCGGCAGCAACCGGACGTCCGCGGCCGCCGGGCCCGCTCCGAGCAGCACAAGGAGCACCGCCAGCGCGAGTACCACGGCCGGCCGGGCACCCCGCACGACTCGCTGCATGCCGCCTCCCGTCCGCCCGTCCGTACCAGTCTCGCGCCGCGCGCGGCGGTCCGGAAGGCTCCCGTCGGTTCCCGCCGGCACACATCCGGCCCGATGATCTGCCCGATTCCCGGCGGAGCCCTATACCATCGCGCCCGTCCGTCCGGCCCCTGAGGAGGTTCGGTGCGCTACGGCCTCGGGGTGGACCTGGGAACGTCGTCGGTGGCGGCCGCGGTCGCGCACGCCGGCGGTAGCGAGACCGTGATGCTCGGCGACCGGTCCGTCGCCGCTCCCGTGGTCGTGCACGCCGATCCGGACGGGACCCTGACCACCGGGGACGCCGCCGAGCGCCGCGCCACCGCGGCGCCGGACCGCACCGTGCGCCTGCTCCGGCGCCGGCTCGGTGAGCCGACGCCGATCACGCTGGGCGGAAGCCCCCATCGCGTCACCGAGCTGCTCGCAGCGGTCCTGCGGGACGTGGTGGCGAAGGTCGAGTCCGTCCGGGGCGGGCCACCCGACCAGGTCGTCCTGTCCCGGCCGGCCCACTGGGGCCCGACGCGCGTCGCGCTGCTCACCGAGGTGGCCCGCCTGGCCGGCCTGCCCGGCGCCACGACGATCACCGAGCCGGAGGCCGCGGCGATCCGGTACGGCGAGGTCCGGGCCCTTCGGCTCGGGGAGCTCGTGGCCGTCTACGACCTCGGCGGCGGCACGTTCGACGCCGCCGTCCTGCGGCGCGGTCCCCGGGGCATGGAGCTGGCCGGGCCGCCGGAGGGCATCGAGCGGCTCGGCGGCACGGACTTCGACGACGCGATCCTCACCCACCTGGACTACCGCACCGGCGGCGCCCTGAGCCGGCTGGACCAGAACGATCCCCGCGCCGCGGCGGCGCTGGCCCGGCTGCGGGCGGAGTGCGTACTCGCGAAGGAGTCCCTGTCCGTCGACGCCGAGGCGGATCTCCCGGTGTACCTGCCGGACCGGCACGAGGACCTCGCGCTGACGCGCGCGGATCTCGAGGCGATGATGCGTGCCCCGATCGAGTCCACGGTCGGCGCGCTGATGCGGGCGCTGCGGTTCGCGCAGGTCCCTCCCGCGGAGCTGCGGGCGGTGGTGCTGGTGGGCGGGGCGACGCGCATCCCGCTGGTGGCCCGGATGGTGTCCGAGGGCCTGGGCGGGGTGGCCGCGATCGACCCGCAGACGGAACAGTCCGTGGCACTCGGGGCGGCGTCGGTGGCGCTGGGGCTCACGTCCGCAGTGCAGAACGGCCGGTCGTCGCCAGGGCCGGGCGCGCGGGGCCCCGGGCCGTACGGGCCGGCTCCGCAGCACGGCCCGGCGGGATACGGAACGGCCGCGCAGCAGGGCCCGGCACCGCACGGACCAGCTCCGCAGCAAGGTCTGGCGTCGCACGGACCGGCCGCGCAGCAGGGAGGGTACGGCCCAGCCGCGTCGCAGCCGCACGCGCCTTACTGGCCGGCTGCGCAACCGCCGTACGACCCGGCCGCCCCACAGGCCGCGCCCTACCCCGGACAGGCCCGCCGGTACGGTCCGCCGGCCCGGCAGGGACCGACGCCCGGGCCCTCGGATCCCCGGCACCCGGGTGCCGGCGCCGGGTCCGACGCGGAACGACAGGCCTCGGGGTCCGGGGAGGACGGCGACTGGCATGTCACGTCGATCGGCCGCACCCTCGCCACCGGCGTCGCGCTGCTCGCCGTCGCCGTGGCCGTCGCGGTCATCGTCTTCGTGCTGCTCAACCGGATCGGCTGATGGACGTTCCGCTCTCGTCCGCCGTGGCATCCGCGGTGGCGGAGGGGACGCCGATCCGGGTTCTCTCCGCCCACCTCGACGACGCGATCCTGTCCTGCGGCGGCCTCCTGACAGCCGTCGCCGAGCGGTGCCCGCTGACCGTCGCCACGGTCTTCACCGCCGCGGGACCGCCACCCCACACCCACGCCGGCACCCTGTCGGCGGACCTGCTCGCCCCCGGAAGGGACCTCGGACGGCGCTCTCGGCACCACCTCGGCCGAAGGGATCCGGCTCGATGTCCCTGCCGGCCTTCTCCGCGCTCGCGCTGGTCCGCGCCGGAGCCGCGTTCTGGGCCGGGCTCAGCCCGAGCTCGGCGAGTGTGGACGTGCGACTGGAGGGGACGTCGGATCCGGGACCGAACCCGTTCGTCCCCGCGTTCGGGCAGGACCGCGCGGGGATGCTCCCCCCGGCGGAGCCCGCGGGGCACGTCCCCGGGGACGCCGAGGGCCTCTACGCCCGCGCGGGCACCGCGCCGAGCTGTGACGTCGCGGCGCTGACGGCGGCCCTGCAGGCCGATCCGGCGAGGGCCTCGGCCTGGGCGTAGGCCCACGGTGCCGGCGGCCCGGACGGCCTGACGGCCGTGCTGCTCCGCTCCGACGCCGCCGTCACCGAGCACGGGTTCGGCGCCACCGCCTATCCCGCGGTGCTGCAGGCCGGGACCGCGGTGCTCGTCGACGACCGCGGCCAGCCCCGGGTCAAGTGCGCCAACGGCAACCCGCTCAGCGCAGCGGACGTCGTCGTCGCGACGGAGGTGACGGGGACTCCCTGGCGGTTCTTCCGGCCCGCGCAGGCCACCTACGTCGAGCCGGCCGCGGACGAGGTCACGGACTTCACGGTCCTGGACGTCGAGAGGGGTGAGCTGGTGCGGCTGCCCGCGGGGTAGGTGGGGCGGCGGGGCGGCCGGTGTGTCGGGTCACGGCCACCCCGCCGCTGTCCGGGGAGCGGAGCCTCAGACGGTGCCGAGCACCGGCTCGAAGGCGAGCTCCGCGGCGCCGACGAGCTTCGCGTCGCGGCCCAGCGGGGACATCACGATCCGCGTCCCGCCGACCGCCCGGCTGACCAGGCTGCGCCTCTGGACGTCGTCGCGGACCTTCTCGACCAGCGCCGTGGGCAGGGCGGCGAACAGGTCGCCCAGCACCACCAGCTCCGGCGCCAGCATGTTCACGATCGTCACCAGGCCCGCGGCCAGCCAGCCGGAGAACTCCCCGAGCAGCAGGTCCGAGCGGCCGGGCGTGGCGGCGAGCCCGCGCAGCTCGGCCACCAGGACCCCGCGCGGGGTGTCCTCCGGCAGCCCGAGCGCGCGGCACAGCGCGGGCTCGCCCACCTCGGTCTCCCAGCAGCCCTGGGCACCGCAGAAGCAGTCCCGCCCGCCGGGCCGGACGAGCATGTGGCCCAGCTCGCCGACGTAGCCGCCGGTCCCGCGCAGGGGCCGGCCGCCGGCGATCGCGCCGCCGCCGACACCGACGTCCGCGGACAGGTACACGAGGTCCTGCGCGTCGCGGGCCGCGCCCCGCAGGTGCTCGGCGAGCGCGCCGAGCTCCGCGTCGTTCCCGACCTGGGCGGGTCGCCCGAGTACCGACGACAGCCGTTGCCCGAGCGCCACCTCCCGCCATCCCAGGTTGGGGGCCTCGTGGATCCAGCCGTCCGCGCGCCGGACCACGCCGGGCACGGAGACGCCGATGCCCTGCTCCGTCACCGCCAGCTCGTCCCGCAGCAGCTGCGCGGACTCGGCGACGTGGGTGATCACCTCACCCGGCAGCCGCGTCGTGCGGTGCAGGTTCCAGCTGTGCCGGCCGAGGATCTGCCCGCCGATCCCGACCATGGCCATCGCGACCTGGTCGACCCGGATGTCCACGGCCAGCACCACCGCGGACAGGGGCTCCGGCAGCACCAGCAGGGAGGGCCGCCCGGCGCCGCTGCGCTGCGTCGGGACGGCCTCCGTCACCACCCCGGACTCGGCCAGGCCGTCGACGACCGCCTTGATCGTGCTGCGGTTGAGCCCCAGCTCCGTGGCCAGGGTCGCCCGCGTGCACGGGCCGTCGACGTGCAGCCGGCGGAGCAGCGCGGTCCGGTTGTGCCGGCGCGCGTCGTCCGGCCTGGTCCCGGAGGTGGGGGCGCTCACCTGCCGGCGGCCGCCGACTTGCGCCGGGACAGCACGTCGACCGACGCCGCGAGCAGCAGCACCAGCCCGGTGATCACGAACACGACCGCGGCCGGCTGCTTGAGCAGGCCGAGGCCGTTCTGCACGGTCGCGAGCACCGCACCACCGATGACGGCATTGCTCACCCGGCCGCGCCCGCCGAACAGCGACGTCCCGCCGATGACGGCCGCGCCGACCGCGAACAGCAGCGTGTTGCCGCCACCGGCCGCCGGCGAGACCGAACCCACCTTCGACGAGTAGACGATCGCGCCGATCGCGGCGAACGCCGAGCTGATCACGAACACGGCCGCCCGGATCCGGACCACGTCGATCCCGGCCCGGCGCGCAGCCTCCCGGTTGCCGCCGACGGCGTAGACGTGGCGGCCGAACCGCGTCCGGTCGAGCACGTAGGTCCCCAGGACGAGGAGGACGAGCACGATCGGCACGACATAAGGGATACCGGAGATGACGATCGTGCCCGGCGACCGGTCCCGGGTGAGCAGGAACGTGGCCACCGCGGCGAGCAGCACGACGGCCCCGACCTTGATCAGCACCAGCCCGGTCGGCTGGGCGACGAGGCCCTTGCTCAGCCGCGAGCGCTGCCGGTTGAGCAGCACGCCCGCGTAGCCGCCCGCCCCGAGGATGAAGAGCACCCATGAGCCGACGGTGGAGAGGTTGCCGTTGGCCACGGCGTTGATCACGGGGTCCCGCAGGCCGAGCGTGCCGCCGTCGCCGATCAGCTGCAGGATCACGCCCTGCCAGGTGATGAACAGCGCCAGCGTCACGACGAACGAGGGCATCCCGATCTTGGCGATGAGGAAGCCGGTCAGGCAGCCGATGACCACGCCGATGCAGACCGCCAGCAGCATCTCGAGCCACGCGTTCTGCGGGAAGCCGACCACCAGCAGCACCGCGGCGACCACGCTCACCGCGGCCCCGGCGTACACCTTGACCAGCACCGCGAGCACCGCGGCGATCAGCATCGCGGCCACCAGGAGGATGAACACGAGGGTGCCCATCGCGCCCAGCATGTTGCCGCCGCTGACCAGGTGCAGCGCCATCAGCGCCGCGGCCAGGCCGGACGCGGTGCCGGCGGCCAGGTCGATCTCGCCGGTGAGCAGGACGAACACCAGGCCCATCGCGATGATCGTCGGGCCCGCGCCCTGCTGCAGCAGGTTCGCCAGGTTCAGCAGGCTCGGGAAGGTGCCGCCCGCGTCCAGCAGGGTGAAGAGGATGAACAGGGCGAGCAGGCCGAGCAGCGCCGGCAACGAGCCGAGCTCGCCGGACCGCAGGCCGGTGACGTACCCCCGGATCGCCTCGCCCGTCGTGCGGGCGGTGGTGTCGATGCCGAAGTCCGCCGAGCGGTTGGCGGGGTTCGCCCGTTCCGCCGCGGTCGTCGGGGCGCTCGGGTCGGTCACGGCCGACGCGCCCGCGGCGGGGGTCCCCGGCGGCGTCGGCTCGGACGACGGCGGCGCCGTCCCTGCCGGTCGGCTGTCGGCCACGGTGTCTCCTCGGTTCGTCTGCTCGCCGCTGTCGGTCTTCTTGGCCCGGTTCCAGCCGGTCGGCGCGACCATCTAGAGGACCGCCGTCTCGGGCCGGGCGAGGCCCAGGTCGCCGGAGCGGCCCGCAGTGATCAGCTCGACCACCTGGCTGTGCGTGACGTCCTTCGTCGGCACCTCGGCGACCATCCGGCCGAGGTAGAGGGTGGCGATGCGGTCCGCCACCTCGAAGACGTCGCCCATGTTATGGCTGATCAGCACGACGCCGATGCCCTGCTCGGCGAGCCGGCGGACCAGGTCGAGGACCTGGCGGGTCTGGGCGACGCCGAGCGCCGCCGTCGGCTCGTCGAGCAGGACCACCCGCGAATCCCACAGCACCGCCTTGGCGATCGCCACGGTCTGCCGCTGCCCTCCGGACAGCGACGCGACGGGCGTGCGGACGGACGTGACCGTGCGGACGGACAGCGACGCCAGGGTGCGGCGCGCCGCCTGCTCCATGTCCGCCTCGTCGAGCAGCCACGGCCTGCCGCGCTCCCGGCCGAGGAACATGTTCTGGACGATGTCGAGGTTGTCGGCCAGCGCGAGGTCCTGGTAGACGACCTCGATGCCCAGGTGGGACGCGGCCGCGGGGGTGCCGAGGGTGATCGGGTTCCCGTCGAACAGGACTTCGCCGCCGTCGATCGGGTGGATCCCGGCGATGCACTTGACCAGCGTCGACTTGCCGGCGCCGTTGTCGCCGACCAGTGCGGTGACCTCGCCCGCGCGCACGGTGAGGTCGACGTCGTGCAGCACCTGCACGGCGCCGAAGCTCTTGGACACCTTCCGCAGCTGCAGGATGGGTTGTGACATGTCTCCTCCGACTGTGGGTGCGCAGCCTCGCCGGAACGAGGCTGCGCACTCACAAGGGGTGCTGGGCTGCGGTTACTTGATGCCGAGCTGGTCGCAGGCGGCCTGGGTCTCGGCGACGCAGATCTCGCTCGCCTTGACGTAGCCCGCGTCGGTCACGACCTTGACGTTGTCCTTCGTGATCAGCTGCGGGGTGAGCAGGACGGACTTGACCTGCCGGTTGCCCTTCGGGTCGTCCACCGTCTGGGTCGCGACGGCGTCGGCGCCCGCGGTGTCGCCCTTGGCCAGCGCCGCGGCGAGCTTGGCGGCCGAGGAGGCCTCCTGCTCGATCGGCTTGAACACGGTCATGTACTGGTCGCCGCGCAGGATCGCCTGCAGGCCGTCCGCGGTGGCGTCCTGGCCGGTGACCGGGACCTTGCCGTTGAGGCCGTACTTGGTGAGTACGGTGACGATCGCGCCGGCGAGGCCGTCGTTCGCCGCGACGACGCCGTCGACCTTGCCGCCGTTGCCGGTCAGGATCTGCTCGAAGGTGGTGCCGCCGACCTGGTTGTCCCACTTGTCGATGGCCTGCTTCTGCACGAGCTTCAGCGCGCCCGAGTCGTACATCGGCTTCAGCACGGTCTGCTGGCCGTTGTAGAACAGCGTGGCGTTGTTGTCCGTGGGCGCGCCCTCGATCTCGATCACCTGCGCGCCGGGCTTGTCGCCGAGGCCCTTGACGAGGCCCTGGCCCTGCAGCGCGCCGACCTGCTCGTTGTCGAAGGAGACGTAGTAGTCGCTGGTGCCGCCGAGGTTGAGCCGGTCGTAGTCGATGACCGGGATGCCCTGGGCCTTGGCCTTCGCGGCGACGGCGCTGCCGCCGTCGCTGCTGATGGAGGCGATGACCAGCGCCTTCACCCCACTGGAGATCATGCCGTCGGCCAGGGTGGAGAACTTCTGCTCGTCGCCCTGGGCGTTCTGGATGTCCGGGTCGAGCCCCTCGGCCCGCATGGCCTTGTCCAGCATGGGCTTGTCGAAGCCCTCCCAGCGGGCCGAGCTGTCGGTCTCCGGGAGGATGACGCCCACCTTGACGCCGCCGGCCGCCGGCGCGGCCGAGCCGCCCGAGCTGGCGGAACTCGCGCTGTTCGCGCCACACGCGGACAGCGTGAGGGCGAGCCCGAGGCCCGCCGCCACCGACGCCCGTAGCGCCGCCTTCCGAATCACCATCGATCGGTCCTTCCCACGTCCCTGTGGCCCACCGGGACCCCGGTGGGAATGTTGTGGGCGACAACGTATGCGGAGAAGTGGCATGACGAGAACCACACTGAACCGATCAAGCTGTCGAAGGAGCATCACAATTCGGTCACGTACGGCCCGGTTTGTTGTTTCCGGTTCGATTCAGATGGGCCAGACGGACGATGGCGGACGCCCTGACCGACAACAACGGGTCGCCGGACGGACACGCCCGGCAACCCGGCAGGGGAAGGATCACCGACTCGGGCGTTCCCACCGGTCAGCCGACCCGTCGGGCCCGAGCTACCCGTCCGGAAGCGTTCGCCGAGCGCGAAACGGTTCCAGTCCGGGTGGCCCGCCGCACAACCCCGTCCGGCGGGCCGTCCGGGGGAACGCGCCATCCCCAGGATCACCCGTGGACGTTGTCAGTAATCACTCTCTGTCACCTGAACGGGTATTACGGTGGGTGAGCTCCGCCTCCTCGGCCGGCGGCCGATCGGGTGATGCGGGCACGTCGCCGTCACGGGACCGCAGAGCGACTGCCGCGATCACCGCCGCGATGCCCACACCCTCCAGGGCCCCGGGGACCTGGCCGAGGGCGATCACCCCGATGACCGTCGCGGTGGCCGGGAGGAGCGCCAGCAACACCGCGAACCGGGCCTGCCCGACCCGCTTCAGCACCACCTGGTCCAGGCCGTAGGGGATCACGCTGGACAACACCCCGACCCCGACGGCGAGCAGCAGCACGACCGGATCCGCGAGCGCGGCGAGCTGCGCGTGGCCCGCCAGGAACACCAGTGGGGACAGCACCACCGAGGCGACGAAGAAGCCGACGGCCATGTCGTCCACGCCGTTACCGGCGGCCGCCACCCGCTTGCCGAGAACGATGTAGGCGGCCCACATCGCGGCCGCCGCCAGGGCCCAGAGCAGGCCTGATGTGCTCGCCGACCAGCGCACGTCCGCGATGAGGAGCACACCTCCCGCCGCCAGCACGACCGCTGCCACGTCCCGTGCCCGGCGGGAGGCCAGTGCCGCAACCGCCACCGGCCCGCAGAACTCCAGGGCGACCGTCGTGCCGAGCGGGAGCCGGTCGATCGCCTCGTAGAACGCGATGTTCATCAGGGCCGTGGCCATCCCGAACGTGATCGCCCGCGCCATCCGCACGCCCCGCCACGCGGGGCCGCCCGGGCGGCGCCAGGCGAGCAGCACCACCCCCGCGCCGAAGATCCGTAACACCGCGACCGCGGAGGGCGACAGACGGTCGAACAGACCGACGGCGAGGGCCGCCCCGACGTACATCGAGGAGCCCCCGACGACGAACAGGAGCGGCGCCGGGATCCGGCGCCACGGCCGGGACGTCTCCGTTACCACGACAGCAGACCGTAGTCGTCGGGTCCCCACTGTTTACATTCCTCACCTTGCGGTGTCACCGGCCGCACCGCATCATTCACTCGTAGTCAACTGAATCCGTTTTTCGACACCTGAGCGCCATCTCGTCGACGGCCTCCAGCCACCGACGGCCAAACGTGATTGTCGTCGCCATGCGGGGCGGGAACACGTGCAGGGGTGCTGAACGTCTGAGAGAGTGGGCGAACCGCGCAAGCGGTCGTCACAGCAAATCGGTACCGGGGGAACCCGGCACCGAGACGGAGGGAGACCGCTATGCAGCCTGGAACCCTGACCCGGCCCGAGTTGACCCTCGCCGACCGCTGTGACCGCTGCGGAGCGGCCGCAAAGGCACGCGCCGTACTGCCGTCTGGCGGAGAGCTGCTGTTCTGCGGTCACCACGCGAGGGCCCACGAGGACAAGCTTCGGTGAGCTCAAGGCGGACGTGCAGGCGGGTAGTTGACAGGGGCCGGTCCCCAGCGCCGGCCGATGTGAGCATGATCGAGATGTGAGCATGATCGAGAGGGCGGGCACCGCAAGGTGCCCGCCCTCTCGCCTGTCCGGCCCCGGGCCCGCAACCCCCTCTGAGACCCCGCGAGTCGCGACCTGAGACCCCACGAGTCGCGACCTGAGACCCCACGAGTCGCGACCTGAGACCCCGTGAGTCGCGACCTCACGCCCCGCCGGTCGCTCCTCGCCGGGCCCGAGGCCTGTTCGTCGAACACCGGCAGGCGGCCCGCTCGCGCCTCGTCCCTGCTTCGCCTGGCTCACCTCTGAACCCACGCGCGTGTTCTCGCATCCCGCGCCCCGTCGACCGCGCGCGTCGCACCTGACAGCGCGCGTGACTCGGCCGAGCGCGCTCCACGCGCGCCTTCTGGTCACGCGCGCGTCGTCGGCCGCGCGCGTGGCACCGGACGGCGTCGCGGGAGTCAGAGGGACGGGGCCGGCCGAGATGGGGCCTGCGCCCCCGGACGCCGCCGGCATCCTGAGCCCCCGAATCGACGCCTGCGGTGAGAGGAGTGGGGTGAGACCAGACTGAGGCCCCACGTCCAGACCTCCGCGGTCCCAGCGCCCGACTCCCGCGATCCCAGAGCCCGACTCGCGCGGTCCCAGAGCCCGACTCGCGGGGTCCTGGAGCGCGACTCGCGGGGTCCTGGAGCCCGACTCGCGGGGCCCTGGAGCCCGACTCGCACGGTCCTGGAGCGCGACTCGCGGGGTCCCAGAGCGCGACTCGCGGGGCGATCAGCCGGCCCGGGCGGTCAGCGCCAGGAGCGGAGGGTGGCGATCCGCTCCTCGAGCTGCTCGATGTTCGCCATCGCCGTGGGCGGGCCGCCGCAGGAGCGGCGCAGCTCGTTGTGGATCACGCCGTGCGGCTTCCCCGAGCGGTGGTTGTGCAGCGCGACGAGAGTGTTCAGCTCCTTGCGCAGGGCGTTGATCTGCTCCCGGACCGTCATCCCGCGCCTGTCCGGCGGCGGCGGCGCGGGCGCGGGGGTCGCGCGGGCACCTGCTCCGGTGCGCGGCGAGCCCTTGTCCACCCACTCCTGCTGACGCTTGCTCAGCAGCGTCCGCACCTGCTCCGGCTCGAGCAGCCCGGGCAGGCCGAGGTAGTCCTCCTCGTCCGCGCTGAACGAGGCGCCGTCGTAGATCAGCTGGTCCAGCTCGGCGTCCGCGTGCAGCGCGGTGAAGGACTTCTCGTCCTCCCCCGGCTCGTCCTGCTGGCGGTTGGCCTGGTTGAGCTCCTCGTCGTTCCAGACCTCCTCGGGCCGGTGCGGCTTACCGAGGACGTGGTCCCGCTGCGCCTCGAGCTCGCTCGCCAGCCCCAGCAGCACCGGCACGCTCGGCAGGAACACCGACGCCGTCTCCCCCGGCCGCCGGGAGCGCACGAAGCGGCCGATGGCCTGGGCGAAGTACAGCGGCGTCGACGCGCTGGTGGCGTACACCCCGACGGCGAGGCGCGGCACGTCGACGCCCTCGGACACCATCCGGACCGCGACCATCCACCGGTCCCGGGACTCGGAGAACGCGGCGATCCGATCCGACGAACCGGCCTCGTCGGAGAGCACGAGCGCCGGCATCGTCCCGGTGACCGTGTGCAGGATCGCGGCGTAGGCCCGCGCGGTGGTCTGGTCCGTCGCGATGACGAGCCCGCCCGCGTCGTCCATCCCGCCCTGACGGTGCGAGTCCAGCCGGCGGTCCGCAGCGGCGAGCACCGCCGTCATCCACTCCCCTGCCGGGTCCAGCGCCGTGCGCCAGGCCATGCCGGTCTGTTCCTTGGTCATCGGCTCGCCGAGCCGGGCGGTGATCTCCTCGCCCGCGCTGGTCCGCCAGCTCGACGTCCCCGAGTAGGCCAGGAAGACGACCGGCCGCACGACGTTGTCCGCGAGAGCCTGGGCGTAGCCGTAGGAGTGGTCCGCGCGGCTGCGCAGCGCCCCCTCGGCGTCCCGGACGTACTCGACGAACGGGATCGGGTTGTCGTCGCTGCGGAACGGCGTCCCGGTCAGCGCCAGCCGCCGGACCGCCGGCTCGAACGCCTCCCCGACGCCCTCGCCCCAGGACTTCGCGTCCCCCGCGTGGTGGATCTCGTCGAGGATCACCAGCATCCGGCGGTTCTCGGTGCGCCGCCGGTGCAGCGCCGGGTGGGCCGCGACACCGGCGTAGGTGACGGCGATGCCGTGGTAGTCCGACGACGTCCCGCCCTGGGAGTTGCGGAACTCGGGGTCCAGCGCGATCCCGACCGCCGCCGCGGACTGTGCCCACTGGTACTTGAGGTGCTCCGTCGGCGTGACCACCGTGACGGCATCGACCGTGCGGTCCGCCAGCAGCTCGCTCGCGACCCGCAGCGCGAACGCCGTCTTGCCCGCGCCGGGCGTCGCGACCGTCAGGAAGTCCTGCGGCTTGGCCGCGAGGTAACGGGCGAGGGCGCTGCGCTGCCAGGCGCGGAGCGGACGCGACGACGGGGCCGGCTGGACCTGCGAAACTGCTTCCGACACACGTCTCCCTGGGATCTCTACGGCCATGAACCGCACCGTGGGTGAGGGCGATCACCCCTTCCCCCGGGCACCGTGGCCACCGGGATCGCCGGGTGCCGGGGAGCGTGGATCAGGGTAGCCCGGCGGATTCGTCCGGCGAGTCGTGACCCGCAGCGGCCCACGGGTGCGGGTGGGGTAGGCCATGCTGGACGGCGCCATGACCAGGACGACGCAGCCATGACCAGCCGGACGGGTGCCCGGGCCGGGATGCGGACGACGAGCCGCGGGGCGACGATGCGCCGGGTCGCCGTCCGAACCCTGGTCAAGGCCTGGGACGACAACATCTTCTCGCTGTCCGCGAAGGCCGCGTTCTGGCAGGCGCTCTCCCTGCCGCCGCTGCTGCTGGCCCTGCTCGGCTCGCTCGGCTACGTCGGCGACTGGTTCGGCCCGGCGACCGTCGGCGAGGTGTGCGCCACCATCGTCGACGCGTCCCGGAAGGTCTTCGCCGGCCAGGTCGTGGACGAGATCATCGCCCCGACGGCCCAGACGATCCTGACCGACGGCCGCGCGGACGTCGTCTCGATCGGGTTCGTCATCTCGCTGTGGGCGGGTTCGTCCGCGGTGTCCGCGCTCGTCGACTCGACGGTCACGGCGCACGGCCAGGACGGCGTCCGGCACCCGGTCTGGCAGCGCCTGGTCTCGCTCTTCTACTCCTTGACCGCGCTCGTGCTCGCCGTGTTCGGCCTGCCGATCCTGGCCCTCGGGCCGGACCTGCTCCCGAGCGTGCTCCCCGAATCCTGGCGCCCGACCGCCGCCTCGCTGATCGACCTCTTCTACTACCCGAGCCTGGGGCTGCTGCTGGTCCTGGGGCTGACCACGCTCTACAAGGTCGCGCTCCCCCGCGGCGTCCCGTGGCGCCGGCTGCTGCCCGGCGCCGTGCTCGCCATGGTCGTCTTCGTGGTCGCGACGAGCGGGCTGCGCTACTACATCGCGTTCGTCACGAGCACGGGCTACACCTACGGGGCCCTGGCCACGCCGATCGCGTTCCTGCTCACGGCGTTCCTGCTCGGCTTCGCGGTGGTGATCGGCGCCCAGCTGAACAACGCGATCGACGAGGTGTCCCCCGCGCCGGCCACGGCGGGCCGACGCGAGAGACTGTTGGTCGCCGGGCGGACGGTGCTCCGGCGGGTGCGCCCGTTCCGGGAAGGTGAGGCATGAGACCCGACGACGCGCTTCCTCCCGCGGAGGCGCGATGAGTACCGCCGACGTGCTCGTTCCCGCGGAGGCGCGATGAGTACCGACGACGCGGCCGTCCCCCTGGACATGCTCCTCACCGAGGGCGCGCGCGGGCCCTGGCGCCGCCTGCTCCCCGGTGGACCCGCGGTCCGGCTAGCCGCCTCCCTCGCCACCCGGCCCGCGACGCTCGCCCGGCGCGGCGCGGGGCTGGTCACGGAGCTCGGCAAGATCGGCCTGGGCACGTCGACGGTCGCCGCGCCCGAGCGGGACCCGCGCTACGCGGACCCGGCCTGGACGTCGAACCCGGTGTTGCGGCGCCTCGCCCAGGCCCACACGGCCGCCGGTGAGACGGCCCTGGACCTCGTCGACGACGCCGGGCTGGACCCGGCGGACTGCGAGCAGGTCCGGCACGCCGTCGCCACCGCGGCGGAGCTGCTCGCCCCCGCCACGAACCCGCTGCTCAACCCCCTCGCCTGGCGCGCCGCCGCCCGGACCGGCGGCCGCAGCGTCGTGGACGGGCTGCGGCGCGCGGCCCAGGATCTCGGCGCGTCGCCGCGCGTCCCCGCCGTCGCCGATCTCACGCCCGGCGAGGACGTCGCCGCCACGCCCGGCGCCGTCGTGTACCGCACGGAGATGGTCGAGCTGGTCCAGTACCTGCCGCAGGACCGCGAGGTCCGCGACGTCCCCGTGCTGGTCGTCCCGCCGTTCGCCAACCGCTACTACCTCGCGGACCTCGCCCCGGACCGCAGCCTCGTCGAGCATCTCGTGCGGGCGGACCAGCAGGTCTTCGCCCTGTCCTGGCGCAACCCGGCCGCCGAGCACGCCGAGTGGGGCCTCGACGCGTACGCGCAGGCCCTGCTGGACGCGATGGACGCCTGCGAGCGGATCTGCCGGGTGGACCGCACCGTCCTCCTCGGCGTCAGCACCGGTGGCCTCCTCGCCACCGCGTTGCTCGCCCACCTCGCCGCCCGCGAGGAGCGGGAGCGGGTGGCGGGCCTCGTCCTCGTCGGAACGGTCCTGGACCGGGCCCACGCCCGCACCGGCCCCACGGCCGGCCACCCCGTCGACGACCGGGCCGCCCGGGCCTCGGTCGCCGCGTCGGCGCGCCGCGGGTACGTCGACGGCCGCCGGCTGGCCGAGCTGCTCGCCTGGCTCTCCCCGGACGAGCTGGTCTGGCCGGGCTGGGCCCACGGCTACCTGCAGGGCGAGGAGCCCGCGCCGGACCCGCTGCGGTACTGGAACGCCGACGCGACGCGGGTGCCGGCCGCGCTGCACCGGGACCTCGTCGCCCTCGCGCTCGACAACGCGCTGGCCGGGCCCGGCCGGCTGATGCTGCTCGGTACCCCGCTGGACCTGTCGCGGGTGCGGACGGACGTCTACGCCGTCGCCGGGGTCGGGGACCGGTTCACGGCCTGGCAGGCGGCTTACCGGACCAGCCAGCTCGTCGGCGGCAAGACCCGGTTCGTCCTCGCGACCGGCAGCAACGCGGCCGTCCTGGCGAGCCCGCCGGGGAGCACCCGCGCCGCGTACCGCGTGGGCGGGGCGGTGTCCGCGGGGCATCCCGTCGACGCCGAGCGCTGGCGCGCCGCCGGGCACGTCGAGCCCGGCTCGTGGTGGCCGGACCTCGTCGAATGGCTCGCCGAGCACACCGGTGAGCTGAGAGACGCGCCACCGGAGCTGGGTGGGCGCGGCCTCCACGCGGTGCACCCGGCGCCGGGCACATATGTTGTGGAGCGATGACGAGCACAGCGCACCACCCCGACGTTCCCCGTGACGACGTCTTCTCCACCCGCGTGCGCGGCCGGACCCTGCGGGTCGCCATCCGGCGCGCCACCGCCGACGGCCCGCGCCGGACCCCGTTGCTGCTGCTCAACGGCATCGGCGCGACGCTGGAGGTGCTCGAGCCCTTCGTCGACGCCCTGCCGCCGAACCTCGAGGTGATCCGCTTCGACGTGCCCGGCATCGGCGGCTCCCCGGACCCCACGATGCCGTACCACATGTCGACCTTCGCGCTGCTCGTCGGCAGGCTCGTGACGCAGCTCGGCTACGGCGAGGTCGACGTCCTGGGGTTCTCCTGGGGCGGCGGGCTGGCCCAGCAGGTCGCGATCTCCGGGCGGCGGTGGGTGCGCAAGCTCGTGCTCGTCGCCACGGGGACGGGCTCGCTGATGGTGCCCGCGCGGCCGAACGTGCTGAGCAGGATGCTCACCCCGCGCCGCCACCAGGACCCCGAGTACGCCGCACGGATCGCCGGGGAGATCTACGGCGGCACGATGCGGACGAACCCGCAGAAGGCCCCGCGGGCCCTGCACGCGGGCGACCACGGGGGCCCGGCCCGCGGCTACTACTACCAGCTCCTCGCCGGGGTGGGCTGGACCACGCTGCCGTTCCTGAACATGATCCGCCAGCCCACCCTGATCGTCGCCGGTGACGACGACCCGATCGTCCCGGTGGTCAACGCCAGGCTGATGACGCGCGGGATCCCGGACGCGCGGCTGCACCTCTACCGGGGTGGGCACCTCGCCCTCGTGACCGAGGCCGACGAGCTGGCCCCGGTGATCGACGAGTTCCTGACCGGCCGCGCCTGACCTGCCCGGGGCCGGCCCACGCCGCGGCCGGCCCGGGGCTCACTCGCCCCCGTCGCCGCCCTTGGGCAGGCCCTCGTAGATCTTCTTGCAGTCCGGGCAGACCGGGGAGCCGGGCTTCGGTGACTTCGTCACCGGGAACTTCTCCCCGCACAGCGCCTCGACGAGGTTGCCCAGGACCGCGCTCTCCGCGATCTTGTTCTTCCGGACGTAGTGGAACATCGTCGGCTCGTCGTTGCCGGTGGAGTCCGTGCCCTGCGGACGGGTCTCGACGTCGGGCAGCACCTGGGTCGCCATGTCCTCCATGATGCCCCATGTGGCAACCGCACCTGTCCTTTCCCCGTCCGTGGCGGACGCCCTCGCTTCCGGCCGAGGCGTCGTCGCCCTCGAGAGCACCCTGCTCGCCCACGGCCTGCCCGCCCCCGAGAACCGCAAGGCCGCCGACGAGCTCGAGGCCACCGTCCGCGCCCAGGGCGCCGAGCCCGCGACCGTCGCCGTGCTCGACGGCGTCCCGTACATCGGCCTCGACGAGGGCCAGCTGGACCGGGTCTGCGCCGGCGGCCTGGACAAGCTGTCCGTCCGGGACCTGGGCGTGGCCGTGGGCCTCGGCAGGGACGGTGCGACGACCGTCGCCGCCACCGCCGCCCTCGCCGCCGCGGCCGGGGTCCCGGTCTTCGCCACCGGCGGCCTCGGCGGCGTGCACCGCGGCGCCCGGGACACCTGGGACGTCTCCGCGGACCTCGCCGGGCTGGCCCGCACCCCGATCCTGGTGGTGTGCTCCGGGGTGAAGTCGATCCTGGACGTCGGCGCGACCCTGGAGGTGCTGGAGACCGAGTCGGTGCCGGTGCTCGGGTACCGTACGGACGCCTTCCCCGGCTTCTACCGGCGGGACTCCGGGCATCCGGTTCCCTGGCGCGTCAACGGCCCGGACGAGGCCGCGGCCGTCTGGCGGGCCCACCGGGCGCTCGGCGGCGGCTCCGGGCTGGTGCTGGCCCAGCCCGTCCCCGGGGCCGACGAGCTCGACCTCGCCCTGCACGACCGCCTGCTCGCCGAGGGCCTGGCGCTGCTCGCCGAGCGCGGGGTCACCGGCAAGGACGTCACCCCCGCGCTGCTGGAGCACTTCCACACGGCCAGCGACGGCGCGAGCCTGGCCACGAACATCGCGCTCGTCCAGGCCAACGCGGCCCTCGCGGCGCAGGTCGCGGTCGCGCTCGCCGGATGACGGTGATCGTCGTCGGCGACCTCGGGATCGACGTCCTGGTCGCCCCCGCCGCCCCGCCCGCGCCGGGCGCCGACGTGTCCGCCCGGATCCGGCGGACCCCCGGCGGCGCGGGTGCGAACACCGCCGCCTGGCTCGCCCACTTCGGGGCCGCGCCGACGCTCGTCGCCCGGGTCGGCGACGACCAGCCGGGCCGCGACGCCGTTGCCGAACTGGCTGCCGCCGGCGTCCGGACGGCGGTGGCCGTCGACCCGGACCTGCCGACGTGCACGGTCCTCGTCCTGCTGGACCCGCCGTCGACCGCGGGTGGGCACGGCGAGCGCACGATGTACTCGGACCGCGGCGCGGCGGGCCGTCTCTCCCCCGCCGACCTGCCCGGGGACCTGCTCGCCGGTGCCGCTCACCTGCACCTCTCCGGGTACGTGCTGGCGGACCCGTCGTCCCGCGAGGCGGGGCTGGCCGTGCTGGCGGCGGCGCGGGCGGCCGGGGTGAGCACGTCCCTGGACCCGCAGCCCGCGACCGACCCGGCGCTGCTGCGCGGGGTCCTGGACCGGGTGGACCTGCTCCTCCCGAACCTCGACGAACTGGAGGCGCTGACCGGCTCCCGGGACCCGGGCTCGGCATGGGCGCTGGTGGAGGGCGGCGCCGGCGCCGTGGCGGTGACCCTCGGCGCCGAGGGCGCGGTGTGGGTGGACTTCCACGGCCCGCAGCACGTGGCGGCGGCGCCCACGCGCGTCGTGGACCCGACCGGAGCGGGGGACGCGTTCGACGCCGGCGTGATCGCGGCCCGGGTCGACGGCGCCGACGGCCCCCGGGCCGCCGCAGCCGGCTGCGCCGCCGCGGCGATCGCGGTCGGCCGGCACGGCGCGCGGCCCGGCTGACCGCTCGCGCAGACGTTCGCGGGCGACGCCCACCTCAGCGCACGGGCCGGCCCGCGAACATGGGCGTCAGCTGTCGATGACCGGGTGCGCCCGGCTCTCGAGCTCCTTGTGCTCACCCTTGTACCGGTTGGGCTTCTCCGCCTTGAGGGGGAGCCGGTCGTTCGCGATGAGCACCGCGATCCACGGGAGCGGGATCGAGATGACCAGCAGACTCACCGCCAACCAGGGGATCTGGTAGAAGACGGCGGCGAGCACCATGCAGGGGATGCGCATCCCCATCATGATCTTGTAGCGACGTTTGCGGATCACCAGCTCTTGCTCGTACGAGAGTGGTGCATCCGTGATGAGTACGGGATCGGAGTCCCGTCGCGGGTTGGTCACCGGACCACCTCCTCCCCCATCCTGTCACCGGGTGCCGGGGAATGCGCGCCCACCTGGCGGGGGATCTGCCGTGTGCTCACTCCGGCTCGTCGGGTTCGTCCGAATGTCCGTGGGCGTGCAGCCGTACCGGCGCCACCGCGTCGGCGGAGACGACCTCCAGCAGCCGGCGCGCCAGCCCGTCCGCCATCCGGTACCGGACGAGCCGGCCCTCCCGGTGCGCGGTCACCATCCCGTGGGCGCGGAGCAGCCGCAGCGCGTGCGAGACGGCGCTGTCGCTCATCCCCACTGCGACCGCCAGGTCCGAGACGCACAGGTCCCCGGCGTGCTGCAGGGCGAGCAGGATGCTGAGCCGGTTGACCTCGCCCAGCGCGTCGAGCACGGTCGCCGCGTGCTGGACCTGCTCGGCGTCGGCGAGGACGGCGGTGGCGTCGCACACCTGGTCCGGATCGATGACGCGGAGACCGCGGCGCGCGGTGGGGACCTTGTGCACGGGACCGATGCTAACCGTCCCCGATCACGTCCCGGCCGCCGCTCGCGTCCCGGCCTTCGCCGCGGCCTTCGCCTTCTGCTTGAAGTCCCGGACGAGCTCGAGCGACGCCGCGTCGACGACGTCGGCCACCGACCGGTGCGAACCCTCCTCGCCGTAGCTCCCCGCCGCCTCGCGCCAGCCCGGCGGCGTGACGCCGCGCTGCTTGCCGAGCAGCGCGGTCAAGATCTGCGCCTTCTGGGCCCCGAACCCGGGCAGCGCGCGCAGCCGCGCGAGGAGTTCCTTCCCGTCCGCGACGTCCGACCAGATGCCGGTGACGTCCCCGTCGTAGCGCTCGACGATCGCCGTGTGCAGCGCCTGCACCCGCGCCGCCATGGCCTTCGGGTAGCGGTGCAGCGCGGGCGTCGCGGCGAAGATCGCGACCAGCTTCTCCGCGTCGTACGCGGCGATCTCCCGTGCGTCGAGGTGGTCCGTCCCGAGCCGCCTCGCGAGCTCCGCCGGAGCGGCGAACGCGCGCTCCATGGGGATCTGCTGGTCCAGCAGCATGCCCGTGAGCAGCGCCGACGGGTCACGGTCGAGCAATGCGTCGGCGTCGGCGTCCTGCGCCAGGGTGAGGCTCACGGGCAGGCACTCTACCGGGGGCGCCGGTGCGGCCACCGATCACGAGCGCGAGGATGGACGCCGTGCCCGAGCGCCTGCCACCCCCCGCCCTGCCCCTCGACCTCTGCCAGTGGCTCCGCGAACGCTTCCTGCACCTGGACTTCACCACCGGCGGGGTGCGCGCACTGCTCGGGGACGAGGCGCACTCGGCCCTGTCCCGCGGTGAGCCCGAGGCCCCGGCCCGGGCCACCCGGGGCGCCGGCGAGCTCGGCACGCTCGTCCGGTTGTTCCTGCTCGGCGGCACCGAGCCGGAGTCCGACGTCGAGGGCGCGCTCGGCAAGGTCGACCGCTACGTCGCCGCCGGCCTGCTGAGCAGGGCGGACGACGGCCTGCGGGCCGCGCTCGACCTGCGCCCCTACGGCGAGGGCGGGGACGCGAACGAGCTCGCGGACGCGGACTGGTACGTCCTGTCGGACCTGGACACGCCGGCGTCCCGGCAGGACCGGGACCACGTGACCGGCGTCGGCGGGGCGTCGCTGACGCTGGCCGCGTCGATGGTCCGGCGTCCGGTGCTGGGCACACTCGACCTCGGCACCGGCTGCGGCGTGCAGACGCTGCACGCCTCGCGGTTCTCCACGGCGCTGGTCGCCACGGACGTCGCGGACCGGGCCCTGGCGATGGCCCGCTCCACCTTCGCCCTGAGCGACGTGCACACCGCCGAGCTGCTCAAGGGGCCCTGGCTCGAGCCGGTCTCGGACCGCGAGTTCGACAACATCGTGTCCAATCCGCCGTTCGTGCCGGGCCCGCCGCGCGTCGACTACGTCTACCGGGACTCCGGTCGCGCGGGCGACGAGGCGATCGCGGCCCTGCTCGCCGACCTGCCCGGCAGGCTCATGCCCGGCGGCGTGGCGCAGCTGCTCGGCTCGTGGCTGCACGTGGTCGGCGAGGACTGGCCGGACCGCGTGGCCGGGTGGATCCCGAAGGGCTGCGACGCGTGGATCCTGCAGCGTGAGGTGACGGACCCCGCGATGCACGTCGGGGTCTGGCAGCGCGACGCCGGGCTCGACCTCTCCTCCCCCGACGCCCGGGCGCAGGCGGCCGCGTGGCTGGACTGGATGGAGGGCGAGCGCGTCGAGGGCGTCGGCTTCGGGTTCCTGCTGCTGCGCAAGCGCAAGGACGGGCGCGAGGGCACCGTCGTCGTCGAGGACCTGCCCGGGGACCACAGCGGTCTCGGCGAGGAGATGACGGGCTGGCTGGACCGCGTCGACTGGCTGCAGGAGCACGCGAGCGACGAGGCGCTGCTCGGAACCCGGCTCAACCTCGCCCCCACCGCCGTGCTGGAGCAGTACTCCGTGCCGGCCTCCGGGGAGGACGGGGGCTGGGCGGACGCGGGCTCGGCGGTGGTGCGGGCGGACGGGCCGCGGTGGCGGCACGAGGTCGACGCCCCCGCGGCGGCGCTGCTCGCCGGCTGCCGGGGCGAGCTGCCGCTGGAGGAGCTGCTGGCGCTGCTGTCGTTCGCGCACGACCGGCCGATGGACGAGCTGGTGCGCGCGACGCTGCCGGCCGTGCGGGAGTTCGTGCGGCACGGCGTGCTGCTGCCGGTCGACGGGTGGACCCCCGTCCCCCGGTGGCGCGGGCAGCGCTCCTGATGCGGCGCGGGTTCGTGACGCGGGCGGGGTCCTGATGCGCGCCGTCGCCGCCCGGGTGACCCGGGCGTCGGTGACGGTCGACCGCGAGGTGGTCGGCGCGATCGAGGGGGAAGGCCTGCTGGTGCTGCTGGGCGTGCGGACGGAAGACACCCCGGAGACGGCGGAGTGGATGGCGCGCAAGCTCCACGAGCTCCGGATCCTCGACGGCGAGCGGTCCTGCGCCGAGGCCGGGGCACCGCTGCTGGTGGTCAGCCAGTTCACGCTCTACGGCGAGGTCCGCAAGGGACGCCGCCCCTCGTGGACCGCGGCGGCCCGGCCCGAGGTGGCCGAACCGCTGGTCGACGCGGTGGTAGCCGCGCTGCGGGCACGCGGCGCGCAGGTCGAGACCGGCGTGTTCGGGGCGCAGATGGCCGTGGAGTCGGTGAACGACGGCCCGTTCACGGTCCTGGTCGAGAGCCCGGGCTGAGCGCGCGGCGGGGCTCCCCGGAACGGCCAGGGACTGCGCGTCACCGAATCGGAGTGCGCCGTGCCGGCCACCGAGGAGCCCGCCGCGGAGATCGTGCCTCGCCGAGGGCGAGCACGTCCCGGGCCCGGATCAGCTCTTGGCGGAGCGGGGGCGGGTGGTCTTGGCCGCGGTGTCGCTCACGGCGTCGGTGACGGTCTCAGTCGCCTTGGTGGCGGCCTTGTTCGCCTGCTCGCCGATCACCTCGACGACCTGCACGCCCGCGTCGAGCAGGGTGCGGGCGACCTGACGCTGCCCGGCGACGATCTTCTGCACCACGTCGAGGGTGGTGTCGAAGGCGGTGTCCAGCGCGGCGTGCGCGTCCGCGGAGGTGGGGCGGTGGCCGGTGAAGGTGCCGGCGTAGTCCTGGACGGTGTCCGCCCAGGTCTTGACGGCGGACGTGACGGCCTCCTGGCCGCGCTTGGCGTAGTCCGCGAACTGCTCGGTCGGAGCGCTCATGAGAAGTGCCTCTCGTGAAGGAAGTGTCAGCCTTGCGCTTCCTAAACTACGCACGAGCGTTAAGTATTTCAAGCAACGCGGCGCGCGTCACACCGCGGACTTCTCGACGAAGCTCCGGTAGACGCCCAGCAGGGCGAGCTTCTGCTCCTCCGAGAGCCGCCCGTCCGCGGCGATCGCCTCCTCCACCCCGGACACCGGCGCGGCCCCCTGCACGGTGGTCGGGCCGTGCGGGCCCGCCGCCGCGGCGGTGGCCCCGGCCGCGGCGGGGTCCGACGCCCAGCCCGCCTGCTGCAACAGCTGCTCGGTGGAGAGCTGCAGCGCGTCCGCGATGGAGTGCAGCACCTTGAGCGACGGCTGGTGCAGCCCGCGCTCGATCTGGCTCAGGTACGCGTTGGACACCTTGGTCATCGAGGCCATCTCGCGCAGCGACAGCTTGGCCATCTGCCGCTGCGACCGGATGAAGCCGCCGAGCGCGTTGAACTGCGCCGCCCAGCCCTCCGAGCGGCGGTCCTGGGACGACGACGAACCTGTTGCCATGAGTGCATTGTGTCCGGTCCGGGGCCTGCGCCGCACGCAGCATCCCGACGCCGATCGGCTCAGCCGGTCACATAGCTCCCCGGCGCGTCGCCGAGGACGGAGTACGACGTGCCGCCGATCGTGGGCGGCGTGCGCATCGCGCCACCCCGCTCGGCGATCCACGGCGTCCAGTCCTCCCACCAGCTCGCCCGGTGCTCCCCCGCGTCGTCACGCCAGTCGTCGGCCTCCGCCGGCAGGTCCGCGGACTCGCCGAACCAGTGCCGGGACTTCTCCGACGGCGGGTTCACGACGCCGGCGATGTGGCCGGAGTTCGAGAGGACGAACCGCACGGTGCCGCCGAGCTTGGCCGCTCCCTTGTAGACGGACTTCCACGGCGCGATGTGGTCCCGCTCCGCGCAGATGATGTAGGCGTCCTGCTCGACGTCGGCGACGTCGAGCCGCTCTCCCGCGAGCTCCAGCTTGCCCTCGGCGAACTGGTTCTCGACGTAGCAGGTGCGCAGGTACTCCGTCTGCATCGCCGCCGGCATCCGGGTCGAGTCCGAGTTCCAGCTGAGCATGTCGAACGCCGCCGGCGGCTCGCCGAGCAGCCAGTTGTTCACCACGTAGTTCCACATCAGGTCCGTGGACCGCAGCATGTCGAACGTCGTCTTCATCTTCTCCGCGGGCAGGTAGCCGTCCCGCTTCATCACCTTCTCGAGACGGTCGACCGTCGCCTCGTCGACGAAGACGCCGAGCATGCCGGGGCCGGTGAAGTCGAGCAGCGTGTTCATCAGGGTCAGGCTGTTGATCCGGTCCTCGCCCTTCTGGGCGAGCCAGGCGGCGGTGGCCGCGGACATGGTGCCGCCCAGGCACAGCCCCGCGACGTTGACCTTCGGCGCCCCGGTGATCTCCTGCACCACGTCCAGCGCGGCGACGGGACCCTCACGCAGGTAGTCGCTCATCGTCAGGTCCCGCAGTGCCGAGTCCGGGTTGCGGTAGCTGATCATGAAGACGGTGTGCCCGTGCTGCACCGCCCACTCCACGAGGCTCTTCCCCGGCGCGAGATCCATGATGTAGTACTTGTTGATCCACGGCGGGCTCATCAGCAGCGGGACCTCGTGCACCTCGTCCGTCTGCGCCTCGTACTGGATCAGCTCGATCAGCCGGTTCCGGTAAACCACCCGGCCCGGTGTCGCGGCCAGGTCCTTGCCCACGACGAACTGACCGGGCGTGGTCTGGCGCGGCAGCCCGCGGTTCTGCACGACGTCGCGCAGCAGGTTCGCGAGGCCCCGCACGAGGCTCTGCCCGCCGGTCTCGAGCGCCTTCTTCAACAGCGCCGGGTTCGACGCCGGCCAGTTCACCGGCGAGGTGGCCTCGATCAGCTGGCCGACGACGAAGTCCACCTTGCGCCGCGCGACGGGCGACAGCTCGGTCCCGGCCGCGAGCTCGCTCAGCCGCGCGGCGAACAGCGCGTGCTGCTGGCGGCAGAGGTAGTACCAGGCGTTGCCCTGCCACGCCGGGTCGCTGTAGCGCTTGTCCTTCGCCGGCAGGTCCGCCGGGCCCTCCTTGGTGCTGCCGACGGCCCGGGCGGCCGACGCCAGCGTCGCACGGGTGGCATCCCCGCCCCAGCCGAGGCCGACCCTGAGCGCGGACCGCGGGTGGGTGACCACCTGGCGCACCGCCTCGCGGACGGCGCCGCCGAGGCCCACGGGATCGATCCGGGCGGCGGTGGTGGCGGGGTCGAGCAGCTCGCGGAGCTCGGCGACCAACGCGGTGACGCGCGCCGTGGCGGCCTCCGCCCTCGCTGTGCCGGTCGCGCGTTCGGCAGGGGCGCCGATCGCGGTGGGACTGGTCGCTCCGGTGGGTGCGGTGGTGGACATCGGTGGCCGAGCCTCCCGGGTTCGTCGATTCGCGTCCGCCGCCGCGAGCGAACGCCCAGGTCGTGAGGTCCCTCGCGGCGGTGACCCCATCGTGGGGGGTACTCGCGGGTAGCGGCGGATGGAGGACCAAGGTCACGTGTATACCCCGTCACCTGCGCTTGAGATAGCAAGCGCTACCAATGGGTAGCTCCGCGTTGCTTGGGATCCTCATCACGGTTACCGTTCGGTACCGGACTGTCGGACATCGAAGGAGATGGGAGACGGCCATGACCGCTGCTGCACAGACCCCGTTGGAGCTGCACCGGAGATCGACGAACGCCGGACCGCACGACGGGACGGACGACTTCGGCTCCGTCCCGCTGGCCGGCGCCTCCGGCCCGGTCCCGGGCGGGCGTGGCGACGCCGACGACGGCTCACCGCACCCCCACCCGCTCCGCTTCCTGGCCGGTTACCACGCCGTCACCACGGCCCGCAGCGTCACCGAGCTGGCCCGCGCGGCCGCGACGGCCTGGGTCGACACCGTCACCCACTTCAGGACGCCGTTGGAGACCGCCGCGCGCGGCATGGCGTGGTGGTCGACGATGCTGGACCGCCGGGTACCCCAGTGGCACCTGCCGAACGAGATCGTGCTCAGCACGCCGTTCGCGCACCTGCGGGACTTCACCGCACCCGAGGACCGCGACGACGCCGTCGTGCCGACCCTGGTGCTCCCGCCGCAGGCAGGGCACTCGTCGACGGTCGTGGACTTCTCCCCGCAGCAGAGCCAGATCGCCGTCATCCGCGCCGCGGGCCTGACAAGGGTCTACTCGCTGGACTGGCGGCCGGCCACGGCCGCGACGCGCACGGTCACCGTCACGGACTACCTCGACATGATCGACCGGTCGATCCGCCGGATGGGCGGGAAGGCGAACCTCGTCGGGGACTGCCAGGGCGGCTGGCTGGCCACCATCTACGCCGCGCTGCACCCGGAGCGGGTGCACACGCTCACCCTGGCCGGCGCGCCGATCGACTTCCACGCCGGGGACTCCGTCATCGCGGCCTCGACGCTGGCGATGGCCGGGAAGCTGGGCATGGCATCGTACAAGGCGCTCGTGGCGTCCGGCGGCGGGAACATGCCCGGCCGGGCGGTGCTCGCGAACTTCATCATGATCCAGCCGCAGTCCGAGATCTCCCGACAGCTGCAGCTGCTGGAGAACATCGACGACGCCGCGCACGTCGAGCGGTACCGCGTCTTCGAGGACTGGTTCAAGCACACCCAGGACATCCCGGGCGCCTTCTACCTCTGGCTCGTGGAGAACCTGTTCTGGAAGAACCGGCTGATCTCGGGCGAACTGGAGATCGACGGCCGGAAGGTGGACATGAGCTCCATCACGTGTCCGTTGTTCCTGCTGGCCGGATCGACGGACCACATCACCCCGCCCGCACAGCTGTTCGCGGCCGCGGACGCCGTCGGCACCCCCCCGAAGAAGATCACGAAGCGGATCGCGACGGGCGGGCACCTGGGCCTGTTCATGGGCCGGGACGCGCTGCGTCACGACTGGCCGCCCCTGCTCGAGGCGGTGCGGAAGCTCTCGGACACCGACCCGCGGAGCACCAGCCGGCGGCGGCGCGCGTCGCAGGCGGTCGCGGACCCGCGGGACACCCCGCGCGTGCCCGCGCCGTGACGACGAGGCGGTAGGACGGCGTCGCCGGACGATCCCGAACCGTGATCTTGCCCAAAAGGTGATCTGCGTTAACCCGGACGGGGGATGCGCATCGCGGGAACGTTTGTCCGGCGACGTGCGTTCAACCCTGTAGAACCCCGGCGGTTCCGACCATTTCAGTAGCTTCCAGGTCGCCAGTACCGCCCGGGTCGCATGGGGAGGAACGTAGATGACAGCGCCGACCACCGCGTCGCCGAAGGCCGCCGAAGCCGCCACCGTGCGGATGGCTGCCCGCAAGTCCCCGGTCCGGAAGTCCACCGGCTCGCCGCGGAGCCTGCCGAGCCAGCGTACCTCTTCCGACGAGGTGGAGCCGTCCGCCCGACCGGAGCTCACCGCCGAGGACCTCGACGCGCAGAGTCCCGCCGCGGACCTGGTGCGTGTGTACCTCAACGGCATCGGCAAGACCGCACTGCTCACCGCCGCCCAGGAGGTCGACCTCGCCCGGCGGATCGAGGCGGGCGTCTTCGCGAAGCACAAGCTCGACACCGCCGCCCAGACCGGCGAGGAGATCGAGGTCGGGCTCGCCCGTGACCTGCGGGCCGTGGTCCGCGACGGTGCGCGCGCCCGCAACCACCTGCTGGAGGCGAACCTCCGGCTCGTCGTGTCCCTGGCCAAGCGTTACACCGGCCGCGGGATGCCGCTCCTGGACCTCATCCAGGAGGGCAACCTGGGGCTGATCCGCGCCGTCGAGAAGTTCGACTACGCGAAGGGCTTCAAGTTCTCCACGTACGCGACGTGGTGGATCCGACAGGCCATCACCCGTGGCATGGCGGACCAGGCCCGCACCATCCGGCTGCCCGTCCACCTGGTCGAGCAGGTCAACAAGCTGGCCCGGATCAAGCGGGACATGCACCAGCGGATGGGCCGCGAGGCCACGCACGAGGAGATGGCCGAGGAGTCGGGCCTGCCCGTCGAGAAGATCGCAGACCTGCTGGACCACGCCCGTGACCCGGTGAGCCTGGACATGCCCGTCGGCACCGACGAGGAGGCCCCGCTCGGGGACTTCATCGAGGACGCCGAGGCCGCGGACGCCGAGAACACCGTGATCTCGCACCTGCTGCACGACGACCTGCGCCGGGTGCTCTCGACGCTGGAGGACCGCGAGCAGGCGGTGATCCGGATGCGCTACGGCCTGGACGACGGGCAGCCGCGCACGCTGGACCAGATCGGCCGCCGCTTCGGGCTCTCCCGCGAGCGGGTCCGTCAGATCGAGCGCGAGGTCATGGCCAAGCTGCGGATCGGTGAGCGGGCGGACCGCCTGCGCGCCTACGCCAGCTGACAGCCGGCCACCGCCGACACGACCAAGATCCGGCCCGGACGCCTTCGTCCGGGTCGGATCTCGTTCCCAGGCCGGCGCCGCCCCCGGGCTCCCCACGAGTACAGGGCGGCGCCGACCGAGAGCAGTGTGTCGGTCGGGCGGGCCCCGCACACCCGCGACAGGCGCCCCGATCGGCTGACACCCCCGGATCGCCCGTCCGGGTGATCCACATGCCGGGCGGCGTCGAGCCGGGACGGCTCACCCCAGGGTGAACGGATCCCGCGTCTGGCCGCTGAGCTCCACCCACACCGCCTTCTCCTCGGTGTACTCCGAGACCGCACCCGCGCCGTTCTCCCGGCCCAGGCCGCTGAGCCCGACGCCGCCGAAGGGCACGCTCGGCGCCACCACGCGGTAGGCGTTGATCCACACCGTGCCCGCCCGGATCTTCGCGGCGACCCGGTGGCCGCGGTGCACGTCCTTCGTCCACACCGCGGAGGCGAGGCCGTACGGCGTGTCGTTGGCCAGCTCGACCGCCTCCTCCTCGGTACGGAACGTGTACGCCGAGAGCACCGGTCCGAAGACCTCCTCGCGGACGATCGTCGACTCCGGTCCGACGCCCGTGAGCACCGTCGGCTGCACGAAGTAGCCGCCCAGGCCCTCGTCCGCGCCGCCGCCGTAGGCGACGGTGGCGCCCTCGTCCCGCGCGGTGCGCAGGTAACCGAGGACCTTCTCGTACTGCGGGCCGTTCGCCACCGGACCCATCTCGGTCTCCGGGTCGTTCGGGTCCCCGAGCCGGATCTGCGACGCGCGCTCCGCGACGAGCCGGACCAGCTCGTCGTGCACGTCCTCGTGCACGATCAGCCGGCTGCCGGCCATGCAGGTCTGCCCGGTCGCCGCGAAGACGCCCGCGACCAGCCCGTTCGCCGCGGCCTTCAGGTCCGCGTCCGGGAACACGACCTGCGGGGACTTCCCGCCGAGCTCCAGGGTGACCTTGTTCAGGTTCTCCGCGGCGGCGTGCGCCACCGCCCGACCGGTGGCCGTCGAGCCGGTGAAGGCGACCTTGTCCACGCCCGGGTGCCCGGCCAGCGCGGCCCCCACCTCCCGGCTCTGCCCGGACACGACGTTCACGACGCCCGGCGGGAACCCCGCCTGTTCGATCAGCTCCGCGAAGGCCAGCGTGGACACCGGCGAGTGCTCCGAGGGCTTGATCACGATCGTGCAGCCGGCGGCCAGCGCGGGCGCGAGCTTCCAGGTCATGAGCAGCAGCGGCGAGTTCCAGGGCGTGATCGCGGCGACGACCCCGACCGGCTCGTGCCGGGTGTAGACGAGGTAGTTCGGGTTCGGCGAGGGGATCTGCCGGCCCTCGATCTTGTCCGCGAGCCCCGCGTAGTAGGCGTACCAGCCGCCGAGCCCGGTCAGCTGGCCGATCATCTCGCGGTAGAGCTTCCCGGAGTCGGCGACCTCGAGCCGGGCGAGGCGTTCGGCGTTCTCCCCCACCAGTTCCCCGAGACGCCGCAGCAGCGCGGCCCGGGCGAAACCGGTGGTGGCACCCCACTCGCCGTTCAGGGCGGTGCGGGCCGCGGACACGGCGGCGTCGACGTCCTCGGGGCCTCCGTCCGGGACCAGCGCCCACGGCCGGCCGGTGTAGGGGTTCTGGGACTCGAAGGTCCGGCCGGACAGGGCGTCGACGGGCTTGCCGCCGATCAGCATCGAGAACCGCTCGAGATCGGCCATCGGGCAGGGCACCTCCACCACGTCGTGTGCTCCTCGACCTTCCCACGGGCGCCGATCCGGCGGCAACGACCTGCGCGGAACGGAGGGTGATCCGGCGCCCGACGGATGGTCAACGTCCCCGTCGCTGCCTACTGTCGGGGTATGACGGGATCAATGCCGAGCACCAGCACCGCTCCCGAGGCGGTCACCGCGGCGACCATGCGGGACGTCCTCGGCCACTTCGTGTCCGGCGTCGTGGTCGTCACCGCACAGGGACCCGACGGCCCGCTGGGCTTCACCTGCCAGTCCTTCGCGTCGCTCTCGCTCGACCCCCCGCTGATCAGCTTCTCCCCCGCCCGCACGTCGTCGACGTGGCCGCGGATCCGCGAGGTCGGCTCGTTCTGCGTGAACATCCTCGCCGAGGACCACCAGGAGATCAGCAACGCGTTCGCCCGCTCCGGTACGGACAAGTACGCGGGCAAGAACTGGCGGCCCGCGCCGTCCGGGGCCCCGATCCTCGACGGTGTGAGCGCCTGGATCGACTGCACCCTCTGGAACGAGTACGACGGCGGGGACCACACGGTGGTCGTCGGGCGGGTCACGGATCTCGGTGCGGACCCGGCCCGGCTTCCGCTGACCTTCTACCGGGGCAGCTACGGCATCGCCCCGCCCGCGGGCACCGCGGACGCCGAGGAGAACTGAGTCCGGGGAGGGCCGGCTCCGGGCAGAACCCGCTCCGGGACGTCCCGCCTCAGCCGGGCAGGCCGAGCAACGCCGGCAGGTCCGCCACCGAGTCGATCACGGCCTGCGCCCCCGCCCGGCGCAGCACGGGCTCGGAGTGCGCGCCGGTGCGGACCCCCACCGCGAGCCCGGCCCCCGCCCGGACGGCGGCGAGGATCCCGGCGCTCGCGTCGCCGGCGACGACTGCGTCGGGCAGCTCCACCTCGGTGCGCCTCGCCGCGCCGAGGACCAGCGCCGGATCCGGCAGGCCGCGCCCGCCGGCGTCGCAGGGCGAGAGCACGGCGTCGACGAGGCCGGCCCAGCCGAGCGCGTCGATCACCGCGTCCCGGGTCTCCGGCCCGAACCCGCAGACCAGCGCGACGGCCACCCCGGAGGCGCGCAGCGTCTCGATCGCCACCCGGGCCCCGGGGATCTCCCGGATCCGCCCGGCCGCCACCGCCGTGGCCAGGCAGGCCTCGTAGGCCACGGCCGCCCGTCGCGCCAGCTGCATGTCGCCGTCGAGGAGATCGCCGAAGACGGTCAGCGTCGCCCTGTCCATCGTCGCCTCGGCCTGCCGGCGCAGCGCGGGGAACCGCGGGCCGTCCAGGGGGACGCGCACCGCGGTGAGGCCACGCCGGACCGCGTCGAGGACGAGCCCGTCGTCGGCCACGGTGGTGCCCGCCATGTCGAGAACGGCCAACCGCATCCCCGCACCCCATCGCCCCGAGATGGCCGGCCGGGGACACCCGGACGTCGGGCGGGTGAACGGATCGTGCCGGGTCAGGCCCGGCCGGACGCGGGAGGGCGGGCGCGGGCCGCCATCACGCCGAGGCTCAGCAGCAGCCGGTCCCGCGGATCGGCGATCCGGCGTCCGGTGACCGCCTCGATCCGGCGCAGCCGGTAGATCACCGTGTTGCGGTGGCAGAACAGCGTCTGCGCGGCGTGCGTCGGCGAGCCGCCGCTGGTCAGCAGCGCGTCCAGGGTGTCCAGGAGCACCTTCCGGTCCGCCGCGGGCAGCCCGAGCAGGCCGCCGAGCGCGGAGTCCAGCACCCGCGGCAGCAGTTCCGGGCTGTCCGCCAGCAACGCCTCCGGCAGCCGGTCGTCGAGGACGGCCAGGCCCGCCGTGGCGAGCGTGCGGACGGCGGTCTGCGCCATCCGGTAGCCGGCATCCGCCATGCCCAGCCCCTCGACGAGGCCGGACAACCCGACCCGGCCGACGACGCTCGGCTCCAGCAGCGCGCCGATCTCCCCGGCCGAGCGCCCCCGCGCGGCGACCAGGCCGACCATCTCCCCCTGCCGCAGCGCCCACACCGAGTCGATCCCCTGGGCCGCCAGGGTCTCCTGCGGGTCGTGCAGCGGATCGTGGCCCGCGGTCTCGACGCAGCCGACGGCGCACAGCAGCGGCCCCGTGTCCGGGAGCCCGAGCACCACCGCCGCGTCCCGGACGAACCCCGGGTCCCGCCCGCGGCCGCCCAGCAACCCGTCCAGGACGGCCCGCCGGCGGCTGAGGTCGTGGCCACGCATCCGCGACTCCTCCTGCCGGTAGGCGTCGACGAGCACCGCCGAGCTGCCGTCGTTGGTCCGCCAGATGTAGCCGGCGGCGTCCAGCAGGGCGGCGTCGTAGGCGCCGTCGAACCGCTGCCGTGAGGCCGTCAGCAGGGCCTCCCAGATCAGTCGCCCGCCGAGCCGGTAGCCGTGCAGCACCGCCTCGAGCGGGACGCCCTGCCGGGCCCGGGTCCGGCCGGTCTCCCGCGTGCTGTCGACCGGGTCGACGCCGTCCGGGACCGTGCCGGCCAGCACCTGCACGCCGCGGTGGAGGTTGCGCAGCGAGGCGTCGCGCAGCTCGTCGATCAGGCCCAGCTCGCCGTAGCAGGACTCGTGCTGCAGGATCTGCAGGGTCAGCCGGTCCGCGAGCAGGTCGATCTCGTCGAGGAGGACGGCGCCGAGCACGCGGAGCGCGTCGTCGACCACGGGGTCGTGTCGTGCGCCGCGCACACGACGGTGTCCGGGAGGCGTCGGCACAGCCTCGGACGCCCGCTCCCCGCCGGTGGACAGCACGACGGGAACTGTGCAGCAGGACGGCCCTCGTCGTCCACCCGTTCGGGCGTTCCGCCCAGTGATGGGCCGGCGATGCTGTGCGCTGCGCCCATGGCGGTGTCTGGTCCCAGCGCCCAATCTGGACCCCGTCCGGGTGATGCCGCTCACCCGGTCTCGTCACCCCTCGTCACCGCCGACGACGCCCGGAGGCCGCGCCCCGTGACCGAGCCCAGGCCCGATCCCGTTCCCCCGCCGGACGCCGTCCGCACGGCCGCGCCCCTGTTCGCCGTCGACGGCGTGGTGGTCCGCTTCGGCGGGCTCGTCGCCCTCGACGACGTCTCGCTCGCCGTCGCGGCGGGGTCGGTGCACGGCGTGATCGGCCCGAACGGCGCCGGCAAGACGACGTTGTTCAACGTGTGCTGCGGCTTCGTGCGGCCGGACGCCGGCACCCTGTCCTGGCACGGCGAGCCGGTCCGGGACCTGCGCCCGCACAAGCTCGCCGGGATGAGAATCTCCCGGACCCTGCAGGGCGTCGGTCTCTTCCGCGGCCTGACGGTCACCGAGAACGTGATGATCGGGGCGGACCGGCACCGCCGGGCGGGCTTCGGCTCCGCCCTGCTCGCCCTGCGCCGCTCGGGTCGCGACGAGCGCGCCCTGCGGGACCGGGCCCTGGGGGCCCTGGACGAGCTGGGCGCCGCGCACTACGCCGATCGGCTGCCCGGAAGCCTTCCCTACCCCGTGCAGAAGCGGGTCGCGCTCGCCCGCGCGCTGGTGGCCGAACCGGAGATGCTGCTGCTCGACGAGCCCGCGAGCGGCCTGGGCGAGGACGAGATGGCCGAACTCGGCGCACTGATCCGCACGCTGACCGCGCGGACGGCGGTCGTGCTGGTCGAGCACCACATGGACCTGGTGATGAGCGTCTGCGACCGGATCACCGTGCTGGACTTCGGCAAGGTCGTCGCGGACGGGCCGCCGGACGAGGTGCGCGACGACCCCGCGGTCGTCGACGCCTACCTCGGCGAGGAGGCGGTCCGGTGAGCACCTCGGCGGACACCGGGGCCGAGGGCCTCACCGCGACCTTCCCGAGGGCGGCCCTCGCCGTGCGCGGGCTCACCGCCGGCTACGGGCCGGTCCGCGCCCTCGACGGCGTCGACGTCACCGCCGAGCGCGGGCACATCACCGCGGTGCTCGGCGCCAACGGCGCCGGCAAGACCACCCTGCTCCGGACGATCTCCGGGCTGGTCCGGCCCACCGCCGGAACCGTGCACGTCGACGGCACGGACCTGACCGCCGCAGCGGCGGAGAAGATCGCGCGGGCCGGGGTGGCCCACGTCCCCGAGGGCCGCGGTGTGATCACCGAGCTGACGGTGGAGGAGAACCTCCGGCTCGGCGCGCTGCTCGGGAGGTCCCGCAAGCGGACCGAGCGCACCGTCGAGGACGTCTACACGATGTTCCCGGCCCTGGCCGAGCGCCGCCGCCGCGACGCCCACACCCTCTCCGGCGGCGAGCGGCAGATGCTGGTCATCGGCCGGGCGCTGGTCTCCGGGCCGGACGTGCTGCTGCTCGACGAGCCGTCGCTGGGCCTCGCGCCGCGGATCGTCTCGCAGATCTTCGGGATGCTCCGGGACCTGGTGCGGGAGACCGAGCTGGCGATCCTGCTCGTCGAGCAGAACGCGCGCAGCGCCCTGTCCATCGCCGACGTCGGGATCGTCCTCGGGCTGGGCCGGGTCGTCGCCACCGCACCGGCCGCGGAGCTCGCCGCGGACGACGCCCTGCGGCACGCCTACCTCGGATTCTGACCCTCCCTCGTGGGGAAGGAGCCTCATGCAGCAGTTCGTCAACACCACGCTGACCGGCATCGGGCAGGGGGCGATCTACGCCGCCTTCGCGCTGGCCCTGGTGCTGATCTGGCGGTCGACCCGGGTGGTCAACTTCGCCCAGGGCGCGATGGCGATGTTCACCACCTACCTCGCGCTGGTCGTCATCGAGCGGGGCGCGCCGTACTGGGTCGCACTGCTCGTCGCGCTCGCGGGCGGCCTGGTCCTGGGCGCCGGCGTCGAGCGCCTGGTCGTCCGGCGCGTCGCGGGGAACGAGATGGCGGCGGTCATCGTCACCCTCGGCCTGTTCGTCGCGTTCCAGGCGGTGGCGTCGATCCTGTTCGGCGCCACGTTCAAGTCCTTCCCCGCCCCCGTCGGCCTCCAGGGCTTCACCATCGGCTCGGCGACCGTCGCGTTCACCCCGTTCACGGTGTTCATCCTGGTCTCGGTGGGCGTGGTGCTGGCCGGGCTGGTGGCGCTGTTCCGGTTCACGGACGTGGGCCTGCGGATGCGGGCGACGGCGTTCAGCCCGGAGGTCTCGCGGCTGCTCGGCGTGCCGGTCGGCCGGATGCTCACCCTCGGCTGGGCGCTGGCCGCGCTCGTCGGCTCGCTCGCCGGGCTGCTGATCGCGGGCGGGAGCCTCGTCTACCCCGCCTACATGGACACGGTGATCGTCTACGGGTTCGTCGCCGCGGTGCTGGGCGGGCTGGACTCCCCCGGCGGCGCCGTGGTCGGCGGGCTCGCGATCGGGCTCGGGCTCAGCTACGTGACCGGGTACCTCGGCAGCGAGCTGGTGCCGCTCGCCGCCCTCGCCGCGCTGGTCGCGGTGCTGCTGGTGCGGCCGCAGGGGCTCTTCGCCCGGGCCGCGGCGAGGCGGGTCTGATGACCGCCCCCGCGAACTCCCCCGCCCGCTCCGACGCCGCCGGGACCGTCGAGGACGCCGCCGGGCCGGGCCGCTTCGGGCGGTTGCGCCGGTGGCTGCCGAAGTCCGTGTTCGGCCGGCACGCACTGCTCGCCCTCGTCGGGCTCGTCGTGCTCGTGCTGGTGCTCGAGGCGACGCCGCCGTTCGCGAACTCCCAGTTCGCGACGATGTCCTACTACGCGATCGCGGCCGCCGGGCTGACCGTACTGACCGGGCTCAACGGGCAGATCTCGCTGGGCCACGGAGCCCTGATGGCCGTCGGCGCCTACACGACCGGGCTGCTGCTGACGCCCGACGGGCTCCCGCTCGTCGTCGTGATGGTGATCGCGGCCGTGGTCACCGCCCTGGTGGGCGTCGTCGTCGGGGCCGCCGCGTCCCGGCTGCACGGGCCCTACCTCGCCGGGGCCACGCTCGCGTTCGCCATCGCCGTGCCGGGCCTCGCGATCTACTTCCACGACTTCCTCGGTGGCGAGCAGGGCATGCAGATCACCGCGCCGCGGCCGCCGGCCTGGTTCTCCGACGCGGTGTACTTCCTGTCCGCCAACGAGACCTCCGGGGTCAAGTTCCTCGCCTACGTCGGCTGGGTGACCGCGCTGCTGGTCCTGCTGCTGCTCGCCAACCTGTGCTCGAGCCGGGTCGGGCGGGTCTGGCGGGCGGTGCGGGACGACGAGGTCGCCGCCGAGCTCGCCGGGATCAGGCTCGGCCGGGTCCGCGTGCTGGCGTTCACCGTGAGCGCCGCGTGCGCCGGCCTGGCCGGGGCGGTGCTGGGCGTCGTCGTGCGGCTCGCGGCGCCCAGCGGCTTCACCATCGTGCTGTCGATCGGGCTGCTCACCGCGGTCGTCGTCGGCGGGCTCGGCAGCCTGACCGGCGCGCTGCTCGGCAGCGCGCTGCTGGTGTTCCTGCCGCCCGCGATCACCGACGTCGGCACCTCGATCGGTCTGGACGACGTCCAGGCGGCCCAGCTGGCCCCGCTCGTCTACGGCGCGGTGCTCGTGCTGGTGATGCTCCTCGCGCCGTCCGGCGCGGTGGGCATCGCGAAGAGGCTGGTCCCCGCGTTCGGCAGGGGAAGGGGCCTTCGGGGCAGGTCCTCGAGGGATCACCACTCGACGAGGAGGTCGTGATGGGCAAGATCTGGCCCGGGAGAATCAGGCGCGGGAGAATCAGGCGCGGTCAGGCGCTGGGCGCGCTGGTCGCGAGCGCGGCGCTGGTGGTGGCCGGCTGCGGGGCCGGCGGGCGGCCCGCGGAGGGCACGAGCGGCAGCAGCGGCGGCGGTACCACCACCGGGCTGACCGCGGACACGGTGAAGGTCGGTGCGCACTTCCCGTTGACCGGCGTCGCCGCGCCGGGCTACAGCGAGATCCCGACCGGCACGAAGGCCTACTTCGACTGGGTCAACGCCAAGGGCGGCGTGAACGGCCGGAAGATCGAGTACGTCGTCCGGGACGACGCCTACAACCCCACCCAGACCAGCCAGGTCGTCAACCAGCTCGTCCTCCAGGACCAGGTGTTCGCGGTCATGGGCGGCCTCGGCACGCCCACGCACAGCGCCGTCCTGGACTTCCTCAACGGCGAGGGAGTGCCGGACCTGCTCGTCTCGTCCGGCTCGCGGCTGTGGGACCAGCCGGCGAAGTACCCGCAGACCTTCGGCTTCCAGCCGGACTACGAGATCGAGGCGAAGATCCTCGCCCAGTACGTGGCGCAGAACTTCCCGCAGGCCAAGGTGGGCCTGTTCCTGCAGGGCGACGACGTCGGCGTCGACGCGGAGGCGGGCGCCCGGCGCTACCTGGAGAAGCAGATCGTCTCGGTGCAGCGCTACACCCCGGGCAACACCGACATCGCCCCGCAGATCTCCGCGCTGCAGGCCGCGGGCGCGGACCTCGTGATCGGCTTCAACGTGCCGTCCTACACCGCACTGTCCCAGCTGCAGGGGCTGCGGCTGAACTACAAGCCGCAGTGGGTGTACAGCAACATCGGCTCGGACGCGAACCTCGTCGGCTCGCTGCTGGCGCGCTTCTCCCAGGGTTCCGTGACGGACGCCGGCCTCCTCGACGGCGCCATCACCGACAGCTACTTCGCCACCGTCGACACGCCGGACAACCCCTGGACCAAGCAGTTCGACGCGATCTGGAAGGCGAACGGGACCGGCGGGGAGCTCACCAACTACCGGATCTTCGGCATGACGCAGGCCTACACGTTCGTGCAGGCGCTGCAGGCCGCCGGGCCGAACCCGACGCGCGAGGGACTCGTCGCGGCCGTCGAGAAGACGGGCACGTCGCTGCAGGGTCCCTGGGTGGCGCCCTACCGCTTCTCCGCCGACCGGCACGCGGGCCTGTCCGGGGTCCGGGTCACGAAGATCGTCGGCACCGGGCAGCAGCCGCTCACCGGGGTCATGGTGACGGACAACGGGGAGGTCGCGGTGACGCCGTACACCGCTCCAGAGGCGGCCCCGCCCGCGGACGGGATCCCGCAGCAGCCCGCCGCCGGCTGACCCCGCCCCCTCATGCAGGAAAGCCGCTTTCCCGCCAGGTTCTGGCGTGGAAAACGGCTTTCCTGCCGTCCGGGTGGGGTCGCGGGTCAGGCGGCCTCGCTGGTCAGGATGCGCAGGGCCGCATCCGGGTACTCCTCCGTGAGGTCGTGCACCAGGTCGTCCCGGCCCTCGGCCACCGCGGCGTTCACCGCTTCCACGTACTCGTCGTGCAGCGCCACGAGGCGCATCCGTACCTGCTCGCCCATGTCCGTGTCCCTCTCCTCGCTCTCTGGGCTTGAACGATTCGGAGAATCCGAACGTGTGCGGCTCCGACGCAGCTCACAAGGTGTTCCGGGCCACCCGGCCGGGTCAGCTGGTGAGGTTCAGCTCGAAGGAGTAGCGGCTGGCCCGGTAGAGGTGCGAGCCGTACTCCACGGCCTTACCGCCGGCGTCCCAGGCGGTGCGGGTCATGGTCAGCAGCGGAGCGCCCCGGGACTCCCCCAGGATCTTTCCCTCGGCGGACGTCGCGTTCTTCGCCCCGACGACCTGGTTCGCCATCCGCGGGACGTGCCCGGCGGAGCGCAGCAGGTCGTAGAGCCCGGAGCGCTCGAGGTCCTCGCGGCGCAGCGGGAGGACGTCCAGCGGGACGGCGTTGTGCATGATCGCCAGCGGTTCGTCACCCGCGTAGCGCAGCCGCTCGATCCAGGTGACCTCCGTGCCGAACGCGATGCCCAGCGCCTCCGCGACGACGTCCGTGGCGGGCCGGATCTCGATCTCGCGGATCTCGGTGCGGGGTTTCTGCCCGCTCTTGAGCAGGTCGTCGTAGAGGCTGGTCAGCTCGACCGGGCGGCGCACCTTGGGGTGCACGACCTGGGTGCCGACCCCGCGCTTGCGGATGAGCATGCCGCGTTCGACCAGGTAGGAGATGGCGCGGCGCATGGTCGGGCGGGAGACGCCGAGCCGGTCCGCGAGCTCGACCTCGTTCTCAAGGCGGCTTCCGACGGGCATACTGCCGTCCTCGATCTGCTGCTGGAGGCGGGTCGCCACCTGGTAGTAGAGGGGGACCGGACTGGTCCGATCGAGCGATACATCCGGCACCAGACCTCCGGACGACAAGCGGTCCACGGCGTTATCCCCTCCGTATGTCCTTACAAACTATGTAAGGACAAACTATTGACGTACAGCTCATACGAGCGTACACCTGACGCGGTGTTCCGAGTCACAGCCGACGACGACGTCACAACCTGTGGGGACACGCACGTCACTCCGGTCCGCGTCATCCGGCGCGGACCACCCGTCGGGGGACGGACCGTCGCGACGACGCGACACAGACCCGAAAGGGAAGGACAACGATGTTCCGACACGGGAAGAGGTCGATCGGCCTCCTCGCCGCGGTGGCGTGCGCGGCGCTCGTCGCGGCCGGCTGCAGCAGCCAGGGCGGCGCACAGAGCCAGGCCGGCGGTGCCGCCCAGGGCCAGCGGTACACCATCGCGATGGTCACCCACGAGCAGCCGGGGGACTCGTTCTGGGACAAGATCCGCGCCGGCGCCCAGCAGGCCGCGACCGACCTGAACGTGGACCTGAAGTACTCGAACAACAACGCCGCCGGTGACCAGGCCACCCTGGTTCAGAACGCCATCGACTCGAAGGTGGCCGGCATCGCCGTCACCCTCGCCTATGCCGACCAGGTCGGTCCGGCCGCCCAGAAGGCGGTCGCGGCGGGCATCCCGACGGTCGCGTTCAACTCCGGGATCAACGAGTACCAGAAGTACAAGATCCCGATGTACTTCGGCTCCGACGAGGACCTCGCCGGGCAGTCCGCGGGTACCAAGATGACCCAGGCCGGCGGCGGCAAGGCGCTCTGCGTCGTTCAGGAGCAGGGTTCGGTCGCCCTGGAGGCGCGCTGCGCCGGCGTCAAGAAGACCTTCCCGGACACGGAGAACCTGCAGGTCAACGGCGCCGACCTGCCGTCGGTCCAGCAGACCATCGGCGCGAAGCTGCAGCAGGACCCGTCGATCACCTACGTGGTGACCCTCGGTGCGCCGATCGCCCTCGCCGCGCTGCAGTCCAAGACCGACGCCGGCAGCCAGGCCAAGATCGTCACCTTCGACCTCAACGCCGACGTCGCGAAGGCCATCCAGAACGGGTCGATCCAGTTCTCGATCGACCAGCAGCCCTACGTCCAGGGCTACATGGCCGTCCAGTCGCTGTGGCTGAACCTGACCAACGGCAACGACATCGGCGGCGGCAAGCCGGTCCTGACCGGTCCGTCCTTCGTCGACAGCACCAACATCGCCAAGATCGCGGAATACGCCGCGAAGAACACCCGCTGAGCCCGCTCCGCCCCGGGGTCGCCGCGCGGTGCCCCCGGGGTGGGCCCCGATCCAGGAGTGCAGAGCGATGAGCTCACCCGTCGCGACCCCGCCGTCCCCACCGTCCCCCCATCCACGTCCGCCAAGGGCACCGAGCCGGTTCGCGTGCAGCGCTCGCTCGGCGCCCGCATCCTCGCCCGCCCGGAGATCGGCGCGCTCGCCGCGGCGATCGCGATCTTCGTGTTCTTCTTCGCGATCGCCCCGCCCTTCCGCACCCCCGAGGCCCTCTCCACGGTCCTCTACGCCTCCTCGACGATCGGCATCGTCGCCGTCGGGGTGGCCCTGCTGATGATCGGCGGGGAGTTCGACCTCTCCTCCGGCGTCGCCGTCACCACCTCCGCGCTGGCCTCGGCGATGATCAGCTACCAGTTCTCGCTCAACGTGTGGGTGGGTGTGCTGATCAGCCTCCTCATCTCCCTCACCATCGGGTTCGTCAACGGCTACCTGCTCGTCCGGACCAAGCTGCCGTCGTTCCTGATCACCCTGTCCACGTTCTTCGTGCTGCAGGGTCTCAACCTCGGCGTCACCAAGCTGGTCACCGGAACCGTCGCCACCACCAACGTCAGCGAGCTCGACGGCTTCACCTCGGCGAAGGCGATCTTCGCCGGGGACATCCCGCTCGGCTTCATGAACGTCAAGATCTCCGTCCTGTGGTGGCTGCTGTTCGTGCTGTTCGCGACCTGGCTGCTGCTGCGTACCCGCACCGGCAACTGGATCTTCGCCTCCGGCGGCAACCAGGACTCCGCCCGCGCGGTCGGCGTCCCCGTGGCCAAGGTCAAGATCGGGCTGTTCATGGGCGTCGGGCTGATGGCCTGGTTCCTCGGCCAGCACCTGCTGTTCAACTTCTCCACCGTGCAGGCCGGCCTCGGCGTCGGCAACGAGTTCATCTACATCATCGCCGCGGTCGTCGGCGGCGCGCTGCTCACCGGCGGCTACGGCTCCGCCATCGGCTCCGCGATCGGCGCGTTCATCTTCGGCATGACCACCCAGGGCATCGTCTACGCCGGCTGGGACCCCAACTGGTTCAAGACCTTCCTCGGCGCGATGCTGCTGCTGGCGGTCCTGGTGAACCTCTACGTCAAGAACTACGCCTCGACGAGGAAGTGACCCATGACTGACACGATCGCCGAGCATGCCGCACGCGACCTGGAAATCGGCGCCCCCCTGGTGGAGATGGAGAACGTCGGCAAGTCCTACGGCGCCATCAGCGCGCTCGAGGGCGTCAACCTCACGGTCAACGCCGGCGAGGTGACCTGCGTCCTCGGGGACAACGGCGCCGGCAAGTCGACCCTCATCAAGATCATCTCCGGGCTGCACTCGCACACCGAAGGCACCCTGAAGGTCGACGGGGCCGAGGTGCACTTCGGCAGCCCGCGCGAGTCGCTCGACCACGGCATCGCCACCGTGTACCAGGACCTCGCCGTGGTGAGCCTGATGGAGGTGTGGCGCAACTTCTTCCTCGGCTCGGAGATCCGCAAGGGCAACTACCCCCTCGCCCCGCTGGACATCAAGGGCATGCGCGAGATCGCCGACGCCGAGCTCAAGAAGATGGGCATCCACGTCAAGGACATCAATCAGCCCATCGGGACGCTCTCCGGCGGGCAGCGCCAGTGCGTCGCGATCGCCCGCGCCGTCTACTTCGGCGCCCGCGTGCTGATCCTCGACGAGCCGACCGCCGCCCTGGGCGTCAAGCAGTCCGGCGTCGTCCTGAAGTACACCGCCGCCGCCCGCGACGCGGGCCTGGGCGTCGTGTTCATCACCCACAACCCGCACCACGCCTACATGGTCGGGGACCACTTCATCATCCTGAAGCTCGGCCGCCGGGTGCTGGACAAGAAGCGCAGCGAGGTCTCCCTCGAGGAGCTGACCACCGAGATGGCCGGCGGCCAGGAGCTCGCCGAGCTTCTCCCACGAGCTCAAGCGTTGAGGAAGGGCACGACACAGTTGAGCAGCACGAGGAGAACCGTCGGCATCGGCCTGGCCGGACTCGGCCGGATGGGCCGGATCCATGCCGACGACCTGGCCGGGCGGTGCGGCACCGCCCGCCTGGCCTGCGTCCAGGACGCCGATCCGGCGGTGGCCCGGGAGGCCGGGGAGAGGTACGGCGTGCCGTGGGTGAGCTCCTTCGCGGAGCTGCTCGCGCACGACGACGTCGGTGCCGTCGCGATCGCGACCCCCACGGGGACCCATGCCGAGCTCACGGTCCAGGCCGCGCGGGCCGGGGTCGACGTGTTCTGCGAGAAGCCGATCTCGCTGGACCGCGCGACGACCGTGGCCACCGTGGAGGAGGTGGAGCGCAGCGGGATCGTGTTCCAGGTCGGGTTCCACCGCCGCTTCGACCCGGACTGGGTCGCCGTCGCCGAGCGCATCCACGCGGGTGAGCTGGGGACGTCGCCCTGTTCCGCACGTCGTTGCGGGACATGGCCTCTCCCCCGGCGGCGTTCCTGGCCGGCTCCGGCGGCTTCTTCCGGGACGTCACGGTGCACGACCTGGACGTGGCCCGCTGGATGGTCGGCGAGGTCGTCGAGGTGACGGCGCACGGTGCCGCGGTCTCGGACCCGGAGGCGTTCGCCGCGATCGGCGACGTGGACACCGCGGTCGTCGTGCTGCGGTTCGCGAACGGGGCGCTCGGAGTGATCGACAACAGCCGGGCGTCGGGCTACGGATACGAGTGCTCGACCGAGATCATGGGCAGCCGGGCGACGGCCCGGATCGACGCGCCGCACCGGCGGAACTACGAGTGGCGCACGCCGGGCGCGGCGACGACGGACCTCGTCAAGGACTTCCAGGAGCGCTACCCCTGGGCCTACGCCGAGGAGCTCGACGCGTTCGCGCGGTGCGTGCGGGACCGGACCCGGCCGCGGGTGTCCGGGACGGACGCGCTCGCCGCGTTCGACCTGGCCGAGGCGGCGGACCTGTCCTGGCGCTCCGGCCGGTCCGTCGCCGTCCGGTACGCCGGGACCGGTTACGAGATCGCCGGGGCGACCGTGTGACGGTCCCCCTGCGGATCGGGCTGCTCGGCGCCTCGAGGATCGCCGCCGAGGCGCTCGTCGAGCCCGCCCGGGAGACCGGGGACCGGCTCGTCGCCGTGGCCGCGCGGAGCCGGGACCGCGCCGAGGCGAGCGAGAAGCCGTTCGCCGCCACCGGGGCCGAGGCCCGGGAGGTCCGGGACGCGGCCGCCGCGGCGGGCGTCCGGGTCGTCGTCGGTTTCCACTACCTGCACCACCCGCTGATGCGGCGGCTGCACGCCGTCGCCGCGTCCGGGGAGATCGGGTCGCCGCGAAGGCCGGCGAGCGCGCCGGCCGGCCGGGGGTCGACGAGTGGGCCGAGGCGGACTTCCGGTACCCGGGCGGTGCCGCGGGCCGCCCTCCGGGCGTTCCTCCGCGACGAGGCACCGCTGCCCGCGGGCGCGGGGGTCGACGTCTCCGTCGCGGTGGCCGGGCTGGTCGACGAGGCCTACCTCGCGGCCGGGCTCCTGCCCCGGCCCCGTCACGGGGTCCCTGCAGGTCGATGAGGTAGGGCGGGCCGATGACCGGGTGGGCCCGTCGTGCCGCGTACCGCCAGGTAGGGAGCGAGGATCTCCTCGCGGTGCCCGGCCCGGCCCCCGTCCAGGCGTTCCACGACGGCGTCGACGGCCCACTCGCCGAGCGCGCGCGTGTCCTGCCCGACGGTGGTCAGGTTGACGTGGGCCATCCGGGAGAGCGGGTCGTCGTCGTAGCCCATCACCGAGATCGCCCCGGGGACGTCGACGCCCGCGCGCTGCAGCGCGTCGAGCAGGCCGACGGCGCACCGGTCGTTGAAGGCGACCACCGCGGTGGGCCGGGTGTCCGCCGCGAGCAGGTCCCGGGCGGCGTCGATGCCGGTCGTCTCGGTGCCGTCCGCCCCCGGCAGCACCCGGATGCTGGCGCCGAGGCCGCGGGCGCGCATGGCGCCGAGGTAGCCCTCGCGGCGGTCCTGGGCGATCGTGCCCGTGCCCGCGTCCAGGTAGGCGATGTCGGTGTGGCCGAGGCCGTGCAGGTGGTCGACGGCGAGGGCCGTCCCGTCCGTGTCCGGCACCCGCACGACGTCGACGCCGTCGGCGTCCTCCCCCAGCCTCCGGCACAGCACGACGACGGGGACGGACGCGGCGAGCGCGGCGAGCCGGGGCACCGGCGCGTCCGGCCCGATCAGCAGGAGCCCCTCGCAGCGGGAGTCCAGCAGCGTCTCCACCGCGCGATCCTCGCCGCGGCGCCGGGTGATCGTGCTCAGGACGAGGTCGTAGCCGCGGCGTTCGGCCCGGTCCAGGACCTGCTCGGCGACCTCGGCGTGGAACGGGCTGCGGACGTCGATCAGCAGGCCGATCAGCCGGCTGCGCCTGCTGGCCAGCAGGCTCGCCGCGCGGTCCGGCCGGTAGCCGAGCCGCTGCGCCGTCTCCAGCACCCGGCGCCGCGTCTCCGCGCTCGGTCCCGGGGCGTTGCGCAGGACCAGGGAGACCGACGCCGTCGACACCCCGGCCGCGGACGCGACGTCGTCCAGCCGGACCCGCCTGGCCGCACCCGTCATCCCCTCGGACCCCCTTGACACGATCTTCCCGCTCGCCTCACCATAGTGAAGGTTAAAGCGCTTTAAGTCCCAGCGCCACCGCCATCTTCCAGGAGGTTCACGATGACCGGCTCCGTCCGGCCGCCGGGTCTGCGGCCCGGCACCACTGCGTCCGACACCTCCCGGCCCGCCGCGGCCTGGCTCGATCCGGCGGACGCCCGGCTCGAGGACCTGCGCGCGGTCGTCGAACAGGAGACCGATCCGGACGAGTACCCGCGCGCGGAGATCGTCCGCGGCGTTCCGGTGTACGCCGCCCGGGCCCTCGCCGGCGGGGACCGCCGGGACGCCGCGGCCGAGGTCGTGCACGCGCTGCTCGACGGGCCCGGGATCGTCGTGCTGGCCGGAGCCTTCGAGCCCGCCGTCGTCGACCGGGTCTCCGAGGCGTTCCGCGGGCTGATCGAGGCCCAGCGCGCCTCGGGCGCCGTCGCCGGGGACCACTTCGCGGCCGCGGGCAGCAACGACCGGGTCTGGAACGCGCTGGAGAAGCTGGCCGTCGCGGACCCGGACGCCTTCGCGGCGTACTACGCGAACGACGCGCTCGCGCTCGTCTGCGACGGGTGGCTCGGTCCGGACTACCAGGTGACGTCCCAGGTCAACGTCGTGAACCCCGGCGGCGCGGCGCAGAGCCCGCACCGGGACTACCACCTCGGCTTCCAGACCACGGCGGGTGCCGCGCGCTACGCCGCGCACATCCACCGGCTCACCCCGGCCCTGACCCTGCAGGGCGCGGTCGCGCACGTCGACATGCCGCTGGAGAGCGGCCCGACGCTGTACCTGCCGCACTCGCAGAAGTACCCGTACGGCTACCTGGTGGCAGACCGCGAGGAGTTCCGCGAGTACTTCCAGGCCCGCCACGTGCAGCTGCCGCTCGCCAAGGGCGACGCCGTGTTCTTCAACCCGGCCCTCCTGCACGGCGCCGGGACGAACCGCACCGCCGACGTCCGCCGGATGGCCAACCTGCTCCAGGTGTCGTCGGCGTTCGGACGCGCGATGGAGTCCGTGGACCGGGCGCGGGTCAGCACGGCCGTCCTGCCGGCACTCCGCCGCCTCCGGGACGCGGGGGCGTCGGAGCGCGCGCTGGCGAACGTGGTCGCGGCGTCCGCCGAGGGCTACGCGTTCCCCACCGACCTCGACCGGGACCCGCCCGTCGACGGACTGGCCCCGCCCTCCCAGGCGGACCTGCTCCGCGCCGCGGTGGCCGAGGGCTGGGACGACGCGCGGTTCGCCGCGACGCTGGCCGAGCACACCGCGCGGCGGCACGGATGATGCTTCAGGGAAGGGTCGTCCTGGTCAGCGGGGGAACGTCCGGGGTCGGCGCGTCGGCGGCCCGGGCGGCGGCCCGCGAGGGCGCGTCCGTCGTGGTCACGGGGCGCCGGCGCGAGCAGGGCGAGAAGGTGGCGGCCGAGTTCGGCGGCCGCTACGTGCCGTGCGACGTCGCCGACGTCGCACAGGTCCGGACCGCGGTGGACGCGGTCGTCGCCGAGTTCGGCCGGGTCGACGGGCTGGTCAACGCGGCCGGCCTGACGTCGCGGGGCACGCTGCTGAACACCACGCCGGAGCTGTTCGACGCGCACATGGCCGTCAACCTGCGCGGGCCGTTCTTCCTGATGCAGGCCGTCGTCGCGGACATGGTGCGGCGCGGCGAGCCCGGCGCGATCGTCAACGTCATCTCCGAGGCCCGCCGGGGCGGCGCGCCTGTCCTCGCGCCGTACGTCGCCGCGAAGGCCGGGCTCGCGGGGCTGACCAGGAACGCGGCCTACGCGCACCGCGGCGACCGGATCCGGATCAACGGCCTGGACATCGGCTGGACGGACACCGACGGCGAGGACGCCACCCAGCGCGAGTTCCACGGCGCGGGCGACGACTGGCGCGAGCAGGCCGCGAAGAAGCTCCCGCTCGGGCGGCTGGCCGACCCCGACGAGATCGCCGACATGATCGTTTTCCTGCTGTCCGCCCGCAGCGGCGTGGTCACCGGGTCCGTCCTGGACTGGGACCAGGCCGTCGTGGGTGCCCATGACTGAGAGGTGTCGGCCCATGACGACTGCGCGGATCGCCGGCGCCCCCATCTCCTGGGGCGTCTGCGAGGTACCGGGCTGGGGCCACCAGCTCACCCCGGAGCGTGTGCTCCGCGAGATGACCGAGGTCGGGCTCGTCGCCACCGAGTTCGGGCCGGACGGCTTCCTGCCGCCGGACCCGTCGGACATGGCGGCGGTGCTCGAGCGGCACCGTCTCGAGGCGGTGGGCGGCTTCACCCCGCTCCTGCTGCACGTGCCGTCGCACGACCCGGTGCCGGCCGTCGAGCGGCTGCTGGCGAGCTACAAGGCGTCGGACGCGGACACGCTCGTGCTCTCCGCGATCAGTGGCGCCGACGGCTACGACTCCCGCCCCGACCTCGACGAGACCGGGTGGGCCACGCTGCTCGCCAACCTGGACCGGCTCACCGAGGTCGCGGCCGCGCACGAGGTGCTCGCGGTGCTGCACCCGCACGTCGGCACGATGGTCGAGAACGGCGACGAGGTGCGGCGGGTCCTCGAGGGCTCGTCGGTCTCGCTGTGCCTCGACACCGGGCACCTGCTGATCGGCGGCACCGACCCCGCGGAGCTGACCCGGCAGGCGCCGGAGCGGATCGCGCACACCCACTTCAAGGACGTCGACCTGGGGCTGGCGCGGCAGGTCCAGGACGGGCGGCGCAGCTACACCGAGGCTGTCCGGGAGGGCATGTACCGGCCGCTCGGCACGGGTGACGTGGACTTCCCCGCCATCGTCGGGCACCTGCGCGCGCAGGGCTACGAGGGCTGGTACGTCCTGGAGCAGGACACGATCCTGACCGAGGAGCCGACGGACGAGGGCCCGGTCGCGGACGTGCACACCAGCGTGGAGAACCTCCGGACCGTCCTCCACGGCTGACGCCCCCCGTGCGCGGAAACCGTTGCCGGGGCGACGTCTTCCGCGCACGGGCGCCGGAGGCGCCCCGGGTCATCGCCAGTGCGGGGGCCGGCTCAACGCGGCGGGGAGCCGCGTGGCGGCGTCGCCACGGGCGGCGTTGACCTGGAACCGGGTGAGGAAGAGGCAGTCCGTGAGGTCCGCGCCGCACAGGTCCGCGCCGCGCAGGTCCGCGCCGATGAGCTCCGCGCGGCGCAGGTCCGCGCCCCGGAGGTCGGCGCCGATCAGGTAGGCCCCGCGCAGGTTCGCGCCGCGCAGGTCCGCCTTGCGCAGCTTCTTGCCGATCATGTCCGCGCCCCGCCGGTCCTGCGTCCGGCCCGGGACCGCCGCGCGCACCAGCTCGCCGGTCTGCAGGAGCAGCTCGTTCACCTTCCCGCGGTGGCCCGGCACGTCGACCTGCGCCAGTGTCGCGGCGTCCCGCGCGCAGAGGTCCTCGGTCTCGGCGAGCAGCACGCCGAGGTCCGCGTGCAGCGACGCCGCCTCGTCCCGCGCGAGCGCCTCGGTCAGGTACCAGCGCAGCTCGTGGAGCTGGCGCATGGTCGAGAAGGCCGCGAACATGCCCGGCGCGAGCGCGGGCGTCGCGCGCCAGTCGTCCCCGCCGAACGTCACCTGGGTGACCTGCTGGCCCGCGCCGAAGCAGTCGAACACGGTGCAGCCGGTGAACCCGCTGCTCCGCAGGTCCGCGTGGATGCCGCACCGGAAGTCCTGCTGCAGGTTCCCGCAGGCCTGCCCGGCGGGCTTGTCGACGGCGAAGTCCGACGACCGCGCGAACGCCGGGGCCACGCAGCACAGCCCCGCGCAGCGGCTGCAGTCCGCGCGCAGTTCCTGGGTCACACACGCTCCTGGCAGGACGAAGGGCCCGATGGACGCGCTGCACCCTACGCCCCGGTGACGATCACGATCCTCGATCCTCCACGCCGGTGCCGGCCGCCAGCAGGGCCGCGACCACCGCCACCGCCGCCAGCAGCAGGAACAGCGCCGGATACCCGCCCAGTGCCCCGGCCAGCACAGCCCCGGCCCAGGGCGCGACCGCCGTCGCGACCATCGCGGGCGCGGACAGGATCCCGCCGAGCCGCCCGTAGTGCTCGGTGCCCCAGCGATCGCTCACCGCCGTGGCCTGCAGCAACGTGAAGACCCCCCGGGCCGCGCCGGTCAGCATCGCCATGGCGACGAGCAGGCCGACCGGCCCCGGCAGCAGGCCGAGCCCCGCCGTCGTCGCCCCCATGAGGCCGAGGATCAGGATCGCCCGGGGCCGGGGCGCGATCGCCGCCAGCCGCCCGTAGCCGAGCCGCCCGAGGACCTGCCCGACGCCGCCGAGCCCGAGTGCCCACGCCGCCGCGGTCGTCGAGAGCCCCCGGTCGATCAGCAGCGGCACCTGGTTCACCACCACCGCGAACGCGGTGAACGCCCCCAGTCCGACGGCCACGACGAGCAACACGAACGGCCGGCTGCGGACGATCGAGTCGGGGGTGCCCCTCGCGGGCGACGGTTCGGCCACCGGCCACGGGCCCCGCAGGCCGAGCAGGTGGGCCGGGATCGTGATCACCCCGAGCACCACGGCCAGCACGAGATAGGTGTCCCGCCAGCCGAGATGCCCCAGCAGGGTCGCGGTCAGCGGCGCGAAGACGGTGCTGGACAGACCAGCGAGGAGCGTGAGGGCGGTGAGCGCGGTGACCCGGCGGCTCCCCCACCAGCGGGTCAGCGCCGCGAAGGCCGGCGGGTAGAGCGTCCCCGCCATCGCCACGCCCGCGAGTACCCAGGCGGCGAAGAACAGGGGCAGCGATCCGGCGAGCGCGATACCGCCGACGGCGGGGACGGCGAGCGCGGAGCAGGTGGTCATCAGGAGCCGGGGACCGCGACGATCGAGCAGCCGCCCGGCCGGGATCCCGAGCAGTGCGGACACGACGAGCCCGAGTGAGAATGCGGCGGTGGTCTCGCCGACGGACCAGCCGGTGTCCGCCGCGATCGACGGCGCGAGCACCGGGAAGGCGTAGTAGAGGACGCCCCAGCTGGTCACCTCGGTGACGCAGAGGACGGCGAGCACCCGGCGCAACCCGGCAGGGCTCAGTTCCCGGGCCGCGATGCTCATCCCCGACAGAGTGCCTTGCGCGCGACGACCGCGCCGTACCGGGGTCGGCGGACCTGCCCGGGACGGCGGCCGCCGGGCGGTCGGCGTCAGGCGCCCGGGCCGCGCCGCTCGAACGTCGAGGACAGCCGCGAGCGCGTGGTGCTCAACAGCAGCGCCAGCTCGCCGGTGATCCGCTCGGCATCCACGGAGCGACGCCGCTCCCGTTCGCGTTCGGGCAGCTCACGGTAGGTGCCCAGCAGAACCTCGAGCGCGTCGAGCAGATCGGCGATCGCGGCGGAGCGCGCACTCGCGGTCGGCGTCAGGACGTCGGGGGCCATGTCTTCCATGGATACGGCACCCGATCGCGTCGGCCATCACCTCGGCGCTACGAACCGATGACGGGACCTACCCGGCCACCACATCAGCCCAGGAGGGGTGAGAGCCGCTCGGCGTGCTCCCGAAGCAGCTCGACGAGCTCCGGGTTCGGCTCCGCGACCCGGTGTGCCGGACCGGACAGAGCCAGACCCGCGACCAGCCGCCCGTCCGGCGCCCGTACCGGGACCGCGAGGCAGCCGCGGTCCGCGCGCAGCTCGCCGCACTGCCGGGCGATCCCCTCGCGCGCGACCACGCCCAGCGTGATCGCGAGCTCCGCGGTCCCGGACACCGTGTGCTCGGTGAACACACGAAGCTCCCGCACCAGCGCCCGCCAGTCCGCCTGCTCCGCCAGCAGCAACCGCCCGAGCGCGGAGACCTGCGGGTACCGGGCGAGCAGCGCGGCGTCGCTCGGCGGATGGTCCGGATCCGGGTCGACCAGCACTACCTGGCCGGAGCCGAACGACGCCAGGTGCACGCCCCACCGGACCAGCCCCCGGAGATGATCGACGACGGCGCGGGCGGCGGTGGGCGGTGTCGTCACGACGGGGACGGCGAGCCGGGCGGCGCGGCGGCCCAGCGCGAACCCCTTCAGGTCCGGCAGCCGGACCAGGTACTCCTCCCCGACCAGCAGGTTCAGCAGCCGGTAGGTCGTGGCCTGCGGCAGCTTGAGCGCCGCGGAGATCTCCTTCGCCGTCACCCCGGGGCCGGTCGCGACGACCTCCTCCAGCACAGCGAGCGCGCTGCGCACGGCGCGCGGCTGCCGGCCCGACAGGGGAACGGGAGCGGTCACGACGCCGCCTCCGCGGGAGGACGCACGTCGGCGGTCACGACGCCGCCTTCGCGGGAGGACGCACGTCGGCGGTCACGACGCCACCTGCCCGAGGACGTCCTCGGTGACCGTCTCGTCGTACACCCCGATGGCCGCGATCCGGTCCGGGCGCCGCAGCCGCAGCCAGCCGAACCACGCCCCGCCCACAGCGACCGCCGCGGCCAGCACGACGACCGCCGGCCGCGACCCCGCGACGAACACCACGAGCACGATCAGCAGGATCGGTACGATGACGGCCGTTGCGGCCACCGCGGGCCACGTCAGCTCGCCGATGCGGTGCAGGAACACCGGCGCGGCCAGGCACACCAGCAGGTAGGCGACGAGGAACCCGCAGGTCGCGAGCGTCAGCAGGGCGACGAGCGTGAGCCCGATCGGCACGCCGGACGCCACCGGCACCGCGAGCACCCCGACGACCACGGGCAGCGCGACGGCCAGCGCGACGTGCGGGGTGTGGAAGCGCGGGTGGGTCCTGCCGAGGGCCCGCGGTGCGACGCCGTCCCGGGACAGCGAGAAGAGCACCCGGACCAGGGCCGTCGTCGTCGCCAGGGCGCAGGCGAAGAAGGACATGATCAGGCCGGCGTCGAGCACCGCCGGGATCCAGGACCAGCCGCGGGCCGTGGCCAGGGTCAGCACCGGCTCGGCCTGACCGGCGAGCCCGCCGGGCGTCGTCGCGAACCCGACGACCTGGGTCTGCGCGGCGAACAGGTACAGCACGCCGCTGACGGCGGCCGTCAGACCGACCGCCCGGGGGACGCTGCGGAACGGCCGGCGCGCCTCGGCACCGAGCGCCGTCGCGACCTCGAACCCGATGAACGCGGCGAGCGCCGGCAGGACACCGGCCGCCACGCCACCGAAGCCGGCCGCCGGCACGGGTGCGACCGCCCCCGGCGCCGGGCCGCTGAGCAGCAGCAGCGCGAACACGACCACCATCACCGTGATCGACACGCTCTCGACCAGCAACACCACCCGGGCGGACAGCCGGACCCCGCGCACCGCCAGCGCCCCGACCAGCAGGCCGACCACCACGACCGCGACCGTGATCACGACCCGACCGGCCGGGAGCCCGGACCGGGCCAGCAGCGCGTCGAGATAGGCGCCGACCCCGGCGAGCGCCGCGGCGGCGAGCAGCCCGTAGCCGACCAGGAGCGCGATCCCGCAGGCGAACGCGGCGCCGGGGGCGAGCCCCTTGGCCGTCAGGCTGTAGAGGCCGCCGGGCGCGGCCATCCGGCGGGTGAACCGGCCGATGCAGCCCGCGATCAGCAGCGCCAGGACGGTCGCGATCGCGAACGACCACACGGTCCCGCCGCCCGCGGACGCGGCGACGATCGCCGGGGTCGCGGCCATCGCGGCGGACGGCGCGGCCCCGGAGACGGACTGCGCGACGACCTCCAGCGGCCCCAGCCGGCGGCGCGCCAGCCCGTGCACGGGCGAGCGGTCCCGCAGCCGCAACGACCTGCTGTCGCGCATGGGGCCTCCTCTCCCACCGGGGTCTGGTGAGCGTAGATCGACGACGTCACTCGCGGGAAGCGCCGCGATGACCAGCGACGACGGGTCGAATGAGAATTCCCGCCGGCCGATTCCCGGGCCGTGGGAACACGCCTCCGGGCGATTCGCGGACCGGGAGAACGTGCTTTGACTCACCCGCCGGACCCGGCGACGGTCCTCCCACATCCCCTGACATCCGGAGCTGCTATGAGCACGGACCCTCCGCACACCCTCTCCGGCCGGCTCGGCGTCGGCTCCATCGTCTTCATGGTCGTCGCCGCCGCGGCGCCGCTGACCGTCATCGCCGGGACCGTCCCCCTCGGCCTCGCCGCCGGCAACGGCGCCGCCTTCCCGACGACGTTCGCGCTCTGCTGCGGGATCCTGCTGCTGTTCGCGGTCGGGTTCTGCGCGATGAGCCGCCACGTCCCGGAGGCCGGCGCGTTCTACGCCTACGTCCAGCGCGGGCTCGGCCACGCGCCCGGCCTCGGCTCCGCGTTCCTCGCCCTGGTCACCTACACCGCGGTGCAGCTGGCCGTGTACGGCTACGTCGGGGCCGTGATCGACGGCCTGGTCCAGCACTACGGCGGGCCGGCCGTGCCGTGGTTCGTGTGGTCGGTGCTGGCGCTCGCGATCGTCGGGGCGCTCGGCTACCGGCACATCGAGCTCAGCGGCAAGGTGCTCGGCGTCCTGCTGGTCGCCGAGGTCGCGATCGTCCTGGTGTTCGACGTGGTGGTGGTCGGGCGGGGCGAGCACCTCTCGACCGCGTTCCTGCACCCGCCGCAGGTGGTCTCCGGCTCGCTCGGGATCGCGATCATGTTCGCGGTCGCGTCGTTCATCGGGTTCGAGGCCACCGCCGTCTTCCGGGACGAGGCGAGGGACCCGGAGCGCACGATCCCCCGCGCCACCTACCTGGCACTGATCCTGATCGGCGTCTTCTACACGCTCTCCAGCTGGTCCGTCGTCTCCGCCTGGGGCGACGCGGCGGCGGTTGAGGCGACCGGCGCGGATCCCGGGAACATGATCCTCACGACGATCGCGAACACCCTCGGGCCGGTCGGCGGCGACGTCGCCCAGATCCTGCTGGTGACCAGCTTGTTCGCGGCGATCCTGTCCTTCCACAACGTCCTGGCCCGGTACTTCTTCGCGCTCGGCAACTCGCGGGCGCTCCCCGCCGCCTGCGGGCGCAGCCACCCGAGGCACGCGTCGCCGCACGTCGCGTCGCTGACCCAGTCCGTCTCCGCGCTGGTGTTCGTGGTGGTCTTCGCGATCGCCGGGATGGACCCGGTCGCCCAGGTCTTCGCGTGGATGGCCGGCACCGCGACCCTCGGGGTGCTCGCCCTGATGGCCCTGACCTGCGTCTCCGTGCTGGTGTTCTTCCGCCGGACCGGGGTCGACACCCGGCTGTGGCACACGGTCGTCGCCCCGCTGCTCGGGCTCGCCGGCCTGCTCCTGTGCCTCTGGCTGACCGTCTCGAACTTCCCCACCCTGATCGGCGGCTCCCCCGGGCTGGCCGCCGGGATCGGCGCGGTCCTGGTGCTCGCGTTCGTCCTGGGCGCAGTCTGGTCCCGGCGCCGCACTCCTGATCCCGTCACCCCCGCCCCGGCCGTCGAACCGGCCTGAGAGGACACGACATGACGACCCTGGAGTCCCGCACCCACGCCCTGGAGATGACCACCGAGGCGGAGGTGACCGCCGTCCGCGAGGTCCTCACCGAGGCCGGGCTGCTCACCGAGCACGTCCGCTACGCCTTCTTCGCACCCGAGGAGCCCGCCAAGGCCGACGTCCTGGCCGGGGCCCCGGTGGACCGTTGCTTCCGCGCCGTCCTGCTGGACCTCAGGACCGGGCGCTCCTGGGACACCGTCGTCTCCGCGACGTCCCGGACCGTCGTCAGCAGCCGGGAAGCGATCCCCCGCGCGACGGCCAGCCGCCGATCATCGACACCGAGTTCGAGCTGATCGAGGACATCCTCAACGCCTCGACGGACTGGCTCGCCGCGCTGGAGAAGCGCGGCATCGAGCCCGCCTCGGTCCGCGCCGTCCCGCTCTCCGCGGGCGTCTACGACCACCCGGGCGAGGTCGGCAGGCGGATCGTCCGGGCGTTCGGCTTCCGGCAGGACCACGAGAAGGACCACCCGTGGGCGCACCCGATCGACGGGCTCGTCGCCTATGTCGACCTGACCGCCCGCTCGGTGGACCGGGTGATCGACTCCGGCGTGGTGCCCGTGCCGACGACCTCCGGGAACTTCGACGACCCCGAGGTCCAGGGCCCGCCGCTGGACCTGAAGCCGATCGAGATCACCCAGCCCGAAGGGCGCTCGTTCACGGTCGAGGACGGCCGGGTGCGCTGGGGGAAGTGGGACCTGAGGATCGGGTTCAACGAGCGCGAGGGCCTGACCCTGCACCAGGTCGGCTTCGACGGCCGGCCGATCGTCTACCGCGCGTCCGTCGCCGAGATGGTGGTGCCCTACGCCGACCCCGCGCCGGTGCGGTTCTGGCAGAACTACTTCGACTGCGGCGAGTACATGTTCGCCCGCTACGCGGACTCGCTGCAGCTGGGCTGCGACTGCCTCGGCGACATCCACTACACCGACGCCGTGATCGCGGACGACCTCGGCAACCCGCGGACGATCCAGAATGCGATCTGCATGCACGAGGAGGACTACGGCGTCCTCTGGAAGCACTCGGACATGTTCACCGGCTCGCGCGAGGTCCGCCGCCAGCGTCGCCTGGTGATCTCGTTCTTCACCCCGATCGGCAACTACGACTACGGCTTCTACTGGTACCTCTACCTCGACGGCACCATCCAGCTCGAGGTCAAGGCCACCGGGATCGTGTTCACCGCGGCCTACCCCGACGGCGGGAACGAGTACGCGACGGAGGTCGCGCCCGGCCTCGGCGCCCCGTACCACCAGCACCTGTTCTCGGCCCGGCTGGACATGACCGTCGACGGCGAGCGCAACGCCGTCGACGAGGTGGAGGCCGAGCGGGTCCCGATGGGCGAGGGCAACCCGTACGGCAACGCGTTCCGGCAGAAGCGCACGCGGCTGACCCGCGAGTCCGACGCGCAGCGCGCCTCCGCGCAGGGGTCGGTGCGGACCTGGCACATCGTCAATCCGGACAAGCGCAACGGGCTCGGCCAGAACGTCGGCTACGCCCTGCACCCGGAGGGCAAGGCGACCCTGCTGGCCGACGACGCGTCGTCCATCCACGCCCGGGCGACGTTCGCGACCAACGCACTCTGGGTCACGAGGTACGACCCGGCCGAGCGCTATCCCGCCGGGGACTTCGTGAACCAGAACGCGGGCGGGGCGGGGCTGCCGGCGTGGGTGCGGGCGGACCGGCCGGTCGACGGCGAGGACATCGTCGTCTGGCACACCTTCGGCACCACGCACTTCCCGCGCCCGGAGGACTGGCCGGTCATGCCCGTCGACTACACGGGCTTCACGCTCAAGCCGGTGGGCTTCTTCGACCGCAACCCGGCCCTCGACGTGCCTCCGGCGGCGTCCGGCGGGCACTGCCACGCGAGGAAGGACGACGGCGTGGTGCACGGTCCCGGCCAGGACCGCTCCGCCCACGCCGGCTGAGCCGGCGCGGTGGGTGGCGACCGGTGCCACCCACCGCGCGGACCGTCAGCCGCTGCGGCGCTTGGTGTGGCTGCGGGCGCCGCGGCCCCCGTACGCCGGCCCGGACCGCGGGCCGACGTGCGACGGGTCGCTCTTTTCGGCGGCCTTCGCCCGCCGCTCGGCGCGGTTGAGCGGCATCTCGGCCGGGGTGTCCGCCTCGAGGTCGGCGGCGGGGTCGCCGGACGGGGTGGAGTCGGCCGAGGTGGTGTCGGCAGGACGGGGCGGCACGGAAGGGGCGGGCTTCGACACGGGAGAACCTCCGAGGAGAGTCAGCACACGGGCAACGACGGACGAACTCAGAGGATCGCCGGCCCAGCGTAGCCGGGCGGGCCACCCGGCCCGGAGGCACGTCGCCGTCACCGCGGGCGCTCGGCGAGCCGGGCCGAGTAGATCGAGTAGCCGTCGATCCAGCGGGAGACCCCGGTGGCCAGGACCGTCGCCGCGATCATCGGGATCATCAGGCCGAAACCGGCGTGCGTCAGCTCCAGGACGAGGACGAGCGCGGCGAGCGGCGCCTGCATCCCGGCCCCGAGCATCGCCGCGGCGGCGATCATCGCGTAGGCCCCGATCGGCGCGCCCGGCCAGAGCAGTGCCCACGCCGAACCCAGGCCGACGCCCAGCACCGCCCCCGTGCTCAGCAGCGGCGTGAACAATCCGCCGTACGCCCCGCTGCCCAGGCACAGGGCGGTGACCAGCGGCTTCAACAGGAACAGGGCGAACGGGAGGACGAGCGCGGGCGGGGCGGCGAACGCGTCCCGGGCCATCTCCTGCCCGTTGCCGAACAGCTGCGGGAACGCCACGCCGACCCCGGCCAGCACCAGGAACGCCCCGAGCGGCGCGACGAGGACCCACCGGCCCTTCGCGCCGTGGTGCGACACCCACGCGACCAGCCGGATGAACCCGACGGCGGCGACCCCGACCACCGGCCCGGCCACGAGTGCCCACACGAACGGCGACGGCCCGAACGCGAAGTCCGGGACGCCGGTGTACGTCGCGGAGCTGGGCAGGTACACCCAGCCGACGAGCGTCGCGATGCCCGAGCAGGCCAGCGCGGGCAGCATCACCGGCAGCCGGACGCCCCCCACCAGCACCTCGGCGGTGAAGAGCGCGCCGCCGAGCGGGACGTTGTAGACCGCCGCCAGCCCCGCTCCCGCCCCGCACGCGACGAGCAGGCGCCGCTGCGCGGTCGAGAGGCCCGTCCACCGGGCGAGCAGGCTGCCGCACACCCCGCCCATCAGCTTCGGCGCGGCCTCCCGGCCCAGCGACGCCCCGACCCCGACGACGATCTCCGAGAGCACCGACGTGCCCGCGCTGCGCCGGAAGGAGAGGGTCCCGTCGCCGGTCCAGACCGAGTCGTCGACGTCGGAGCGCAGGCCCGCGCAGAAGCGCCGCAGCAGGAACCAGCCGACGCCGCCGATCACCCCCGCGACGGCCAGGGCCACGGTCCGCTGCAGCGCGGACGGGGTCGTGTCCCCGTAGGCCAGCCGCTGCACGCAGTCGAGGAGCAGCATGAGGAGCACCCCGAAGAGCCCGGCACCGATCCCGGTGAGCACCACCGCCAGCCAGAACACCGGCGTCAGCGGGGTGTCCTCGTCGCCGGTCACGTTCGGCTGTTCCATCGCCCCCCGGCCGGACGCGATGCGGTGGCGGATCAGCGGCGGCGGGATCCTTCGGCGCTCGCCGTCGGCCTTCACGTCCACACCCCGGGCATGGCCGGACCGTATCGCCCGCCCCTCGGAGCGCGCCGACTAGAACTGCACGACCGGCAGCACCACCCGGGAACCCCGGTGCTGCACCGTGCGCCGGCTCGGGACGAGTTCTGTCGCCGTCGCGGTCGGCGTACCGGTCCCGGGGTTGCGGGCGAACCGCGGGAAGGCGCCACCGGAGACCTGCAGCCGGATGCGGGAGCCGGCCTCGAACCGGTGGGCGCAGGGGTCCAGGTCCACCGTCCGGCGGTGGGTCTCCCCCGCCGGGACCGACGCGTCCAGGCGCAGGAACCCGTCCGTGACGTTGTGCGAGCGGTCCCGGCCCCGCCGGTCGACGGTCACGTCGCAGAGCCGGACGAAGACGTCCGCGTGCGGGTTGTCCACGCTCAGCGCGAGCTCGACGCGCGGGGTACCGGCCACGTCGACCGCCGCCGGCAGCGGGGCGGACGTGAACGTGACGACGTCCGGGCGCGCCTCCAGCTCCGAGTTCTCCCGGCGGCCGGCGGACCCGGTCATGACCCGACCGCCGACGGCCGGGGTGGGGTCCGTGGGGTCGTACCGGAAGCTCGTCGCGCCGCCGGCCGCCGGTTCCGCCTCCAGCCGCGCCCCCGCGGCCGGATGGAACGCCGTGTCGACACTCGGCGGCGGCCACTCCGGCAGCTCCCGCCAGGTTCCGGCGTGCTGAACGCGGACCGGCTGCCGCGAGCGGGCCGCGGTTCCGGCGAGATGCTCGTCGAACCACGCCAGGGTCTCGGCGCTCAGCGTGCGGGCGCCCTTGAACTGGGTGTCCATGTGCGTCCAGTCCCCGATGGTCAGGGCGACGTCCATGCCGCGGCCGCGCAGCGCCGCGTACTGCTCGACCGTCTGGTCCAGGAAGATGTCCGACCAGCCGCCGGTCAGCAGCACCGGCGTCTCGACCCGCTGCAGCGCCGCACCGGCCCGGTAGGGCTCCCAGAACGGGTCCGAGTCGTCGTCCGCGTGCTCGAGCCATTCGCGGTACCACGGCGCGCGGCCCCGCAGCAGCGGTTCGGCGGCGTCCGGGAGCGGGAGATCCCCGACGACGGCGGCGGCCCTCCTCCCGGCCGTCAGCGCGTCCACGATCCGGCCCGGCCCCTGCGCCTCCTGCCCGGCGACGGTGGCGCTCCAGCCGAGGAAGTCGTTCAGCGTGAACGCCCCGCTGCCGAAGACGGCCCGCCGGAAGTCGTGCGGAGCGACCTGCACGACGCTCGCCCGCAGCTCCGGCGGCGGGTCCTGGAGCAGCGTCCACTGCGTCCAGCCGACGTAGGAGGCGCCGAGGGTGCCGAGGCGGCCGTCGAACCAGGGCTGGTCGCGGAGCCAGGCGACGGTGTCCCGGGCGTCGTCCGTCTCCTGGGCCATCGGCCGGAACGTCCCTCCGGAGCCGAACGTCCCGCGGACGCTCTGCAGCAGCACGTGATAGCCGCGGGCGGCGAGCATGCCCCCCTGGAGCACCCCGCTCGGGAAGCCGCGCCCGTACGGGGTGCGGACGAGGATCGTGCCGTTGCGGGTGGCACCCGTCGGCGCGTAGTGGTCCGTGTTCAGCGTGACGCCGTCCCGCATCGGGACCCGTACGCCGCGTTCGACGACATGCCCGGTGCGGGCCGCCGGCTGGCGCAGCAGCTTCGCGAGGACGGTGTCCAGGAGCCGGGCGCGGCGGCCGGGGATCTCGGGCGCGACGGGGGCGACCGGGGGCCGCGGGACGCTCATGGCCGCCGACGCTACCGCCACCGTGTCGACCCCACCGATGATCGTGCCGGCGGCGTGGAGGCCGTAGGTTCGCAGCATGGTGCGCGCGATCCGGTTCCACGAGACCGGCGGTCCCGAGGTCCTCCGCTACGAGGACCTCCCGGTCCGCTCCCCCGGCCCCGGCGAGGTGAGGATCCGGGTCGACGCGGTCGGGCTGAACCGGGCGGAGGTCAACTTCCGCCGCGGGACCTACCTCGAGACCCCGCGGCTGCCCGCGGGGCTGGGCACCGAGGCCGCCGGCGAGGTCCTCGAGGTGGGACCGGACGTCGAGCGCTGGGCGCCCGGGGACGCGGTGAGCGTCGTCCCGGCCTTCTCGCAGAACGACTACCCGGTCTACGCCGAGGAGGCCGTCGTGCCCGCGGCGGCGCTGGTCGCCCGGCCGGACGGGATGGACGCGGTCACCGGCGCGGCGATCTGGATGCCGTACGTGACGGTGTACGGGATGGTCGCGGAGATCGTCCGGGTGCGGCCCGGGGACCACGTCGTGATCACGTCCGCGGCGAACAGCGTCGGGGTCGCGGCGCTGCAGGTCGTCCGCCATCTGGGTGCGATCCCGGTGGCGACGATCCCCTCCCCGGCGCAGCGCGACGCGGTGCTCGCGGCCGGCGCGGAGTCCGTGGTCGTCACCTCCGAGACGGACGACCTCGCGGCCGCGCTGCGCGCCGCGACCGGTGGGCGGGGAGCCGCGCTGGTCCTCGACGCGGACGGCGGGCCGGCCGTCGCCGACCTGGTGCGCGCGTGCGCGCCGGACGCGACGGTGATCGTCCACGGCGGACTCTCCGGCCAGGAGACGCCGCTGCCCGGCGGCGGGTACGCCCCCGTCTGGCTGCGGCGGTACCGGGTCTTCGAGATCACCGGGGACCCGGAGGCGCTGCGCCGGGCGGAGCACTTCGTCCGGTCCGGGCTGGCGACCGGGGCGTTCACCCCGCTCGTCGACCGGGTCTTCGCCTTCGACGACGTGGTGGCCGCCCACGAGTACGTCGACTCGCCGGACCGGGCACCCGGGAAGCCGGTGCTGCGCATCCGCTGACGTGGCGCCGAGTTTGACCGATTGTCAGGACATAGGGTTGACGGGTGCGCGATAGGCCCCGACGATGGTCGTACCCGCTCGACGACCCCGGGGGACCCGTCCGATGAAGCTCGGTGCCTACACCGCCTGCCTGCACGACAAGCCCCTGCCCGAGGCCCTGGAAATCCTGGCCGGGATGGGCCTGACCGGCGCGGAGATCAACTCCGGAGGGTTCCTGCCGCCCGTGCACCTGCCGATCGAGGACCTCCGCGCGAGCGAGACCGCCCGCTCGGAGTACCTCGGCCTCTTCGCCGGGCACGGCATCACGCTCACCGCGCTGAACTGCAACGGCAACCCGCTGCACCCGGACCCCGAGGTCCGCGCCAAGCACGGGCAGGACGTGCTCGACGCCGTCGAGCTCGCGGCGCTGCTGGGCGTCCCGCGCGTCGTCACGATGTCCGGGCTCCCGGGCACGAACGCCGCGGGCACGCTCCCGGCGTGGGCCGTGCTGCCGTGGGAGAGCGCGCAGCTCGACGTCCGGGACTACCAGTGGAACGAGGTCGCGATCCCCTACTGGCGCGACGTCCAGGCCCGGGCCGCGGACGCCGACGTCAAGGTCGCACTGGAGATGCACCCGCACAACATCGTCTACAACGCCGGCACGATGCTCCGGCTGGCCGAGGAGATCGGCTCGACGCACATCGGCGCGGAGATGGACCCGAGCCACCTGTTCTGGCAGGGCATGGACCCGGTCGCCGTGATCGGCGCCCTGGGCGAGCTCGTGGTGAACGCGGCCGCGAAGGACATCCGCATGAACGAGAACGTCCTGGTCAACGGCGTGCTCGACGACCGTTTCGGCCGCATCCCGCCCGACGCCCCGGACGCGCTGGGCCTCGGCGGCCGGTACACCCTCAGCCGGTGGCCGCAGCAGTCCTCGTGGGACTTCGTGGCGGTGGGCCGCGGCCACGACGTCGAGTACTGGTCCCGGTTCCTGCAGGCCCTGCAGAAGGTGGACCCGGACATGGCCGTCAACATCGAGCACGAGGACCAGGAGCTGGGCCAGATCGAGGGCCTCTCCTCCGCCGCGCGGGTCCTGCTGCAGGCCGCCGCCGGCCTGTGACCCCCGCCGGCCCGGGACCCTTCCGGGTCAGGGGCAGGTGGCGGGAGCAGGCTCGGTGGAAGCCGGCCGGCGGCGGGCGAGGGCCAGGCGCAGGACGAGAGCGGAGGTCGCCGCCAGGACGACCGCCAGGCCGTAGACCAGCGCGGTGATCCGCAGACCGAACGCCGTGCTCGCCAACCCCGCCGCGACGGCCGGGACGCTGAACGCTAGGTAGGAGATCACGAAGGCGAAGGCGAACAGTGCGCCGCGCTCGTCGACCCCGGCGATCCGGGCGAACGTGCCGAAGGTCGCCAGCGACGAGGCCCCGAACCCCACGCCGGCGACGAGCGTCCCCAGGGCCGCGAGGGCGACGGTCCCGGTCAGCACCCCGAGCAGGGTGACCAGGGTGCCGCCGCCGAGCAGGGCCGCCGCCGGGACGAGCAGGCTCGTCGCCGGCCGGGAGCGCAGCGCGAACGCGGTGACCGACCCGGTGCCGCACAGCATCGTGACGACCAGGCCGCCCACCAGGTGGTTCTGCAGGCCGAACAGGATCGCCGCGACCGAGGGCCCGAGCGAGAGGTACAGCCCGCTGAGCGCCCAGCTCGCGAGCATCACGGGTACGACGGGGGCCACGTCGGCCCGCAGCCGCGCCGGCACCCCGACCCGCGGCCGCAGCGACGCCAACGCGCCGGGCCGGCGGCCGACCGTCTCCGGCATGCGCAGGACGACGATCCCGGCGCCGACCATCCCGATCAGCAGCAGGGCGAAGACGAGGTGCGTGGGCGCGGGGGCGAACTCGACGAGCGCGCCGGTACCGAGGGCCCCGAATGCCAGCCCCGCGGTGGGGCCGATCGAGTTGATCAGCCCGGCGCGGCCGGGCGTGTGCGCGGGCTCGTGGTCGACGAGCGCGGCGCCGAGCGTGGTCATCGCGGCGCCGGTGGCGACGCCCTGCAGGAACCGCGCGACGGACAGCACCGCGACGTCGCCGGCGAGGAGGAACAGGACCAGCGCCAGGGCTTCGAGCACGATCGCGGCGGCGAGCACCGGGCGTCGGCCGACGTGGTCCGAGAGCGCCCCGACGACCAGCAGCGAGCCGAGTAGCCCGAGCACGTAGATCGCGAAGACGAAGGTCAGCACGGAGGCCGAAAAGCGCCATTGCTGCTGGTAGACGACGTAGAGCGGGGAGGGCGCGCTCGACGCGGCCAGGAAGAGCACGACGATCGCGGCGACGGCCGCGAAGGTGCGGGTCCGCGGTCCCGCCCCTGTTCCCGTGAGGGTGGACATGCGACTCCTTGCAGCGATCTCTGCGTTAATGGGCTGACCGTAGCACGAACGCACAGATCGATGCGTTTAGTTGTCGCAGTGATCAGTGCAATAATGGGGACATGTCCGCCAGCACCGCCGTCCAGAGCCGCCCCGGCGGCCGGTCCGCACGCGTCCGCGCCGCCGTGCACCGGGCCGTCGAGGAACTGCTGGCCGAGGACACGTCCGAAGCGCTGACCATCCCGATCGTCGCGGCGCGCGCCGGCGTCCACGCCACCACCGTCTACCGGCGCTGGGGCTCGATCGGCGATCTGCTCGCCGCCGTCGCCGCGAGCCGGTTCAGCGGCGACATCGTGGTGCCGGACACCGGCAGCCTGCGCGGGGACCTCGAGCAGTGGGCCGGGGACGTCGCGACGGACCTGCAGGATCCGGACGTGCTCGCGCTCATCCGGGCCTCGATCGGCAGCGGCGGCGCCGAGGGCGCCTGCGCCTGCAGCACGGACCGGCGCAACCAGCTGGCCGCGATGATCGAACGCGAGCAGGCGCGGGGCGGCACGCCACCGGACGTCGAGCAGGCGACGGACCTGCTGCTGGGCCCGCTCTACTACCGCGCCATCTTCACGTCCGCGCCCGGCGAGCCGGCGTGGGCCCGCGGCCTGGTCACCGACCTGTTGCCATGAGCGAGTTGGCGGACCGCGCCGCCGCGGCGCTGGACATCCCCCTGCAGCACGCGCTGAAGGCCCGGGCGATCGATCCGGACGACCCGACGGCCGGGGTCACGTTCCCCGTCGAGGGCCTGGCGATCAACCCCGGCGGGACGCTGCACGCCGGCGCGCTGGGCTCGATCCTCGAGCTCACCGGGTTCCTCGCGCTGCTCCCGCACCTCGGGCCGACCGAGCATGCGGTCACGCACCACATCTCGACGCAGGTCCTGAGCCCGGGCCGGGTGGGTGAGCAGGTCGAGGTGACGGCGGAGGTGGAGCGGCGGACGAAGCGGCTGGGGTTCGTGACCGCCACCGCGACGATCGGGGAGCGGTTGATCGCCCGCTCGCAGATCACGAAGTCCGTGATCGAGATCCGCTGACCCGACCGTCCGGCCCGGCTACCTTCCGGCCTGCCCGGGGTGCACGATCATCGGACGGCGACGAGGGCGAGGAGGCCGGGTTGAGTCGGCCAGGAGACGGTGACGGCGCGCCTCCGGTGAGCGGCCGCGAACTGCGGGTGCACGGCGTCGCGGGTACCCCGCCCGAGAGCATGCTCGGGTTGCGCGCCGTCCTCGACGGGAGCCCGGGCGGGGCGGCCTGTGTCAGGCGACCCGGCCCGGACGAGATCACGCTCTGGGACCCGCCGAGGATCGATCCGCGATTGCAGGCGTGGTCCTGGAGCTCGCTCACGTCGGGCCGCTGGTACCAGGCGTTCTACCTGCTCCTGCTGCCGTTCATGATCGCCAACCTGGCGGGCTGGATGCTGCCGGCCGGCCGGCCCGACGCCCCGGGCGGGCCGGCGCCGTACCGGGACCTGCGGCTGCGGTGGGCGACGCTCGTCGTCCGGCTCGTCGGGCTGCTCGTGACGCTCGTCTTCGTCGTCTCGGTGCAGATCGTGCTGGCCGATCTCGTCGTCTGGCAGTGGCTCCACCGGAGGCTCGGCTGGCCGGTGGGTATCGCCGGGATCGGCACGGCGGCCACGGCCGGCGTGTTCCTGCTGCTGATCGTCCTGACCCGCATCCGTCCCCGTCCCGCCACCGCGACGGGGCGGCAGCAGCGGCCCTTCCCCGGAGCCTCGTCGACTCGTCCCGGGAGCGTCGGGCGCAGTGGCGGGCCCCGCGCGACCCCGTCGGAGCCGGTTTCCTGGTGCGCGAGCAGTGGCTGCTGTGGAACAGCGGCGCGATCAACGTGGCGCTCCGCAGGCTGCACCTCACGGCCGGGCTCGCCACGATCGCGCTGCTGGCCGCCCTCCCCGTCGGCCGCGCCGCGCCCTCGGACCTGCGGTCGTGGACGCTCGTGCTCGGCCTCCTCGCCTGGGCGTCGGTCCTCGGCCTGCTCGCCTGGATCGGCCTGCGTCGCGGCCCGGGGGTACGGGTCCGGCCGGCGACGGACACGGGCGACCCCGGCCTTCGCCTGCCCTTCTTCCTCGTGCGCTGGGCGACATGGCCCCTCGCCGCCGCCGCGGTCGTCCTCGCCGCCCTGCTGCCCCTCGGCTGGTCCCCCGACATCGTTCGCAGCTGGGGCTCCCTGCCCGCCCTGCGCGGCACCGCGGTCTGGGTCACGGCGGCGGTCGTCGTGGGCGTCCTCGTCCTGTACGTCCTGTCCCGGCCGTTGCGCAGCGGCCGCCGGGCCGTGAACCCCGCGGCGATGCTCCTGATCGCCGCCAGCGCCGGCGCGGCGTTCGGCGCCGGCCTGATCAGCCGGGCCGCCGGGCTGGTCGGGGGGCTGGGCTCGTTCACGCCCGCCGTCGACCAGTACGTGGGCTGGCTCGCCGTCGGGGTGACGACCGACCTCGCCGTGCTCGTCCCCTTCGCCGCGGTCCGCTGGTGGTGGCTCTCCCGGGACGGCGGCCGCGCGGTGGGCGTCCACCGGCTCACCGGCGACGGCTCGTGGCTGACCGCCGTGATCGGGGTGACCGGGGTGGTACTCGGCGTGGCCGGCGGCATCGGCTTCCTCGTCCGGGGCGGGATGCCGCCGGTGGACACCCTGCCGTCGTGGTTCGCCCTGACCGTCCTGGTGCTCCTGCTCGGACCGCCCCTCGCTGTGGCCTGCGTGCTGGCGGCGAACCGCGTCCGGAACCTGGTGCTGGTCGTACTGGCCGCGGCGATCGTGGCGGCGGGGGGCGTCGCCGCGGTGCTGTCCGGGCGCGGCTTCACCCTGCTCGGCATCGTGCTGCCCCCGTCGACGTTCGCCGAGTTCTGCCTCGACGTCGCCGTCGTGCTGCCCACGGCGGCGGTCCTGGCCCGCATCTACGCCGGGCTCACCGACGTCGGCGCCCGGCGCGGGGTCGGTGTCCTCTGGGACGTCGGGACGTTCTGGCCGCGCTGGTTCCACCCGCTCGCCCCGCCGACCTACTCCGACCGGGCCGTCCCGGAGCTGGATCGGCGGATCACGACGGAGCTCGAGGGCCCCGGCGCCACGCTGCTGCTCGCGCCCCACAGCCAGGGTTCGATCATCGCCGCCGCGGCGGTCCTCCTGCACGAGCAACCGCGGGAGGGGCTGGCCCTGCTCACGTACGGGTCGCCGTGGCAGCACCTCTACGCCGAGTTCTTCCCCGCGCAGGTCCATCCGGTCGCGACGGACACGATCCGACATCGGCTGAGCGGCCCGAACGGACAGCGTTGGCTCAACCTGCACCGCGCGACGGACCCGATCGGAGGGGAGATCGACGGCGTCGAGCAGGCGGTCCCGCTCGACGACCCCTGCGGCCGCAAGCACTCCGACTACTGGGTGGAGGACGAGTACGGCGAGGCGGCGGCACGCCTGCGCGCGATGCTCGCGGGCGATCCGGCACGCGACGGACAGCCACCCGACCGTTCCGACGCGCCCGAGCCCGCCGGAACGGGGTGAAACCGGCCTGACCGCACCACGTACGGGCGTCTTTTGGACGTACCAGGTCCGTCCTGCGTCGCGGCCGCCCGAGGCGTGACACGCTGGGCCAGGATGTCCGACGCATCCGGAGAGCGGGCCCGCATGGCAGAACCGACGACCGGCCGGGTGACCCGGACCCGGGACCGGCATGATCCGCTGAGCGATCTCGCCCACGGGTCGATCACCCTGCCCAACGGCGGGCTGATCCACTACACGCACCCGCGGGCCGCGATGGCGGTGCTCTACGAGACGAACTTCGACGCCACCGAGGAGTACCCGCCGTACTGGGCCGAGCTGTGGCCCAGCGGCGTCGAGCTGGCGCGTGCGGTCGCCGCCGCACGGAACCGGAGCGGGGCCGACCTGACGGGGGCGAAGGTCCTCGAGCTCGGCTGCGGCCTGGGCCTGCCCGCGATCGCCGCGGCGATCTCGGGGGCGAACGTCCTCGCGACGGACCGGTCCCCCGACGGCGTCGCCTTCGCCGCCGAGAACGCCCGGCGCTCGGGCGTCGCGATCGAAACGGCGGTCTGCTCCTGGTCCGAGCCCGCGCCGCTGGTCACCCGCGGGCCGTGGGACCTCGTGCTCGCGGCGGACGTGCTCTACGGGCACCGCAACGTCGTCGAGCTGCTGGACCTCCTACCCCGGCTCGTCGGCCGCGGCGGCGAGGTCTGGCTCGCGGACCCGGGCCGCCCGCTCGCCCCCGAGTTCCTCGACGGCGCCCGCGCGCGCTGGGGTTGGGTGTCCACAATGGTCACGGTGCCGACGTTCAACCCGGTCTCGGACGCCGACGACGAGGACACCCCGGATCCCGTCCTCGTGACGGTGTACCGGCTCCGGAACCCGCGGTACTGAGCGCTCTGCGGGTCAACCCCGCCCGCGCACCGTGATCCCGTACTGGGAGATCTTGCGGTAGATCGTCGCCCGGCTCATGCCCAGCGCCGCCGCGGCCTGGGTGACCGTGACGCCGGGCTCGGTCAGGCAGCGCACGATCTCGTCCCGCTCGAGGGTCTCGATCCGGCTCAGCCGGCGGGCGGCGCCACTGAAGACGTCCGCGGCGAGGTGCCGGGCGTCGATGACGTCGGCGCGGGCGGCCGCCTCGCGCACGACCTCCTTGAGCTGGCGGACGTTGCCCGGCCAGTGGTAGGTGGTCAGGGCGCGGGACGCGGCCGGGGTGAACCGGATCCCGCGGCCGCGGACCTGGTGCCCGAAGAAGTGGGCGAGCGCGAGGACGTCGTCCGGCCGGTGCCGCAGCGCGGGCAGCTCGACCAGGGTGTCCACCAGCGCGGACAGGGGCGCGGGGATCCCCGGGAAGTCCTCGGCCGTCACGGCGAACGGGCGCCGCGGAGCCCCCTCCGGGGCGTGCGACCCGACCTCGACGAACATCCGCCCCAACTCGGTGGCCGCCCAGGACGGCAGCGAGTCCACGCGTCCGACGATCACGCTGGTGTTGTCCTTGCCCAGCTCCGGCGTCCAGAGCGAGAGCCAGGAGTCCGCGTCGCGGGGCTCCGGCGGCCGGGCGGTGAGCACCCGGTACTGCGGCCGGACCCGGCGGTGCGCGGCGGCGAGCAGCGCGGTCTTGCCGGTCCCGGGCTCCCCGACGACCCCGACGACGAGGTCCTCGGCGAGCGCGGCCTCGACCTCGGCGAGCGCGGTGGTCCAACCCTCCGAGAGGACGGGTTCGGCCGGGCCGCCGTCGTCCGTGCGGGCGTTCACGACGCGGAAGACCTCACCGCGCGGAACAGGCCGCGGGACGCTCCCCCGCGCCCGGGCGAGCATCAGCGCCGCCGTGTTCCCGGCCGCCATCTGGGCCAGCGCGAGCAGCAGGGCATCGTGCTCCTTCGACCAGGTCGTCAGGTTGACGCTGCCGACGAGGTGCCCGCCCACCGGATCCAGTACCGGGACGGCCGCGCAGGTGTACCCCCACAGCCCGGTGCAGTAGTGCTCGTCCGCCCGGACGAGCGACGGCGCGCGGTCGGCCAGGGCGAGGCCGAGGCCGTTGGTGCCCGCCTCCCGCTCCGAGAACGCGAAACCCGGCGCGAGGTGCACCCGGTCCAGGGCCCGGACCAGCGACGACTCCCCGCAGAGCCGGCTCAGCACGAGCCCGCGGCTGTCCGTGAGCATGAGGCTGACGGGCTCGTTGGCGAGCGTCTCGTGCAGGCCGCGGAGCACCTCCTGGCCGCACTCGTAGAACAGCGAGCCGTCGTCGACGTTGCCGGCGAAGACCGGCTCCACCGCATCCAGCGAGACCCCGTAGGCCTCGCTGCGCTGCCAGGACGCGGACAGCCGTGGGGTCACCGTCACCGAGACGCCCGCCGCCCCGGCCAACTGCTCCCGCTCCGAGAGCTGCCGCTGCCTGCTCATGCACGTACCTCCCCAGGACGCCCCACTGCGCCTTGCTCCGCACCTCGACTGTGACACGGGCGCGGCCCGGGCGGCCGCGACGAAGGTCTCACATTGAGACGCGCGCGGACCCGCCGCGCACGCCCGGCTCCCTAGCGTCCCGGGTCGAACGTGCCATTGCTGTCGCGGAGACCAGGAGCACCCATGTACACCAAGGACGGCGAGAACTACTTCATCGTCGACGCCCACGTCGCCCTGTGGGATGCGCGACCGGAGAACCAGCGCAACATCCACGGCAAGCAGTTCATCGACTGCTTCTACGACTACCACCGCAACCTCGGCCCGGAGTCCGAGTCCTGGTCCTACGACGAGTTCCTCTACCAGGGCGGGGACCGCCTGATGAAGGACCTCTTCGTCGACGGCCACGTGGACCACGCGATCTTCCAGCCGGCCGCGCTGCCCGCCTTCTACAACAACGGCTTCGGGCAGGTCGAGGAGGCGTTCGCCCTGGCGAGTGCGCACCCGGACAGGCTGACCTACAACCACTGCTGGGACCCGCGCTTCGAGGAGGCGGGCCTGAAGCAGCTGCGGGAGGACGCGAAGCGCTTCGGCCTGAAGGGCGCCAAGCTCTACACCGCCGAGTGGCACGGCAGCTCGCGCGGCTGGAAGCTCGACGACCCGTGGTCCTACCGGTACCTCGAGGCCGCCCAGGAGCTGGGCGTCAAGAACATCCACATCCACAAGGGGCCGACGATCCGCCCCCTGGACCGGGACGCGTTCGACGTCGCGGACGTGGACAAGGTGGCCACGGACTTCACCGAGCTGAACTTCGTCGTCGAGCACTGCGGGCTCCCCCGGCTCGAGGACTTCTGCTGGATCGCCACCCAGGAGCCCAACGTGCACGCGGGCCTGGCCGTCGCCATGCCGTTCATCCACACCCGGCCCAAGTACTTCGGGCAGATCATCGGCGAGCTCCTGTACTGGCTGGGCGAGGACCGGATCCAGTTCTCCAGCGACTACGCGATCTGGACGCCGCGCTGGCTCGTCGAGCGCTTCGTGGACTTCCAGATCCCCGAGGAGCTTCTCCGAGTACGCGCCGCTCACGCTGGAGCAGAAGAAGAAGATCCTGGGCCTCAACGCCGCGGCCATGTACGACATCCCGGTGCCCGCGGAGCTGCAGCTGCCCCGCGAGGAGCCCCAGGCCGTGGCGGTGGCCTGACCGTGATCCGGGATGACGCCTACGCCGCCCTGCACACGGTCTACGATCCCGAGCTCGACGAGCCGATCACCGATCTCGGCTTCGTCCGCTCCCTCGACGCGTCCCCGGACGGGCGCGTGAGCGTGCACCTGCGGCTGCCCACCTCGTTCTGCTCGCCGAACTTCGCCTACCTCATGGCATCCGACGCGAAGGACGCCCTGACGGCGTTGCCAGAGGTCCGCGAGGTGGAGGTGCTGCTCGACGACCACCACGACTCGGATCTGATCAACGCCGGGCTGGCGGCCGACGCCGGCTACCGGGGCACCTTCGGCGAGGAGGCGGAGAGCAGCCTCGACGAGCTGCGCCTCACCTTCCGCCGCAAGGCCCACACCGCCGCGATGGAGCGGGCGCTGACGCAGCTGCTCCGCCGGGATCGGGAAGCTCGAGGAGGCGGACCTGCACGCCGTCACCCTCGGCGACCTGCCGGACGAGCGGACCACCCACGCCCTGCTGCGCCGGCGGGAGGCGCTCGGCCTGGGCACCGGCCCGGACGAGCCGGTGATGGTCGACGACCGAGGCCGCCCGTACCCGCGCGAGGAGGTCCCGCTGCGGCTACGCCTCGCCCGTTCCACCCGCATCTCGATCGACGGCAACGCGCACTTCTGCCGCGGCCTGCTGCGCACCCGCTACCCCGACTCGGCCGACGACCAGGCCCCGCGGGCCGAGGGCGCCGAGAACCTGAAGGAGATCTCCGCATGAGGGCAGTCCAGGTCGTCGGCTACGGCCGGAACCTCGAGATGACCGACGTCGCCGCGCCCGCCGTCGTCGAGCCGTACGACGTGATCGTGAAGATCGGCGGCGCGGGCGTGTGCCGCACGGACATCCACATCCTCGAGGGCCAGTGGGCCGAGAAGTCCGGCGTGACCCTGCCGTACACGATCGGCCACGAGAACGCGGGCTGGGTGCACGCCACCGGTAGCGCGGTCACCAACGTCGCCGAGGGCGACAAGGTGATCGTGCACCCGCTGATGACGTGCGGGCTGTGCCGCGCCTGCCGCTCCGGCGACGACGTGCACTGCACGCAGAGCCGGTTCCCCGGCATCGACACCGCCGGCGGCTATGCCGAGTACCTGCGGACGTCCGCGCGCAGCGTCGTGAAGCTCGACGACTCGCTGGAGCCGGCGGACGTCGCCGCACTGGCCGACGCCGGCCTCACCGCCTACCACGCCACGGCCAAGGCGGCCCGCACCCTGCGCCCGGGCGACCGCTGTGTGGTGATCGGCGCCGGCGGCCTGGGGCACATCGGGATCCAGGCGCTCAAGGCCATGACGGCGGCCGAGATCGTCGTCGTGGACCGCAACGCGGACGCCGTGAAGCTCGCCCTGTCCATCGGGGCGGACCACGGGATCGTCGCCGAGGGTGGGCACGTCGAGGAGGTCCTCGAGCTCACCGACGGGAACGGCGCCGAGGTCGTCGTCGACTTCGTCGGCGAGGGCGGCAGCACCCGCGACGGCGTGCGGATGCTGCGCCGGGCGGGCGACTACCACGTCGTCGGGTACGGCGAGAACATCGACATCCCGACGATCGACGTCATCTCCACCGAGATCAACCTGATCGGCAACCTGGTCGGCAGCTACAACGACCTGTGCGAGCTGATGGTCCTCGCCGCCCGCGGGCTGGTGAAGCTGCACACGACGAAGTACCCGCTGGACCGCTTCCAGGACGCGCTCGACGACCTGGAAGCGGGACGGATCCGGGGACGGGCGATCCTCACGCCCTGATCCCCGGCGCCGGGCCTCAGGACCCGGGTTCGAGGTCCCCGTAGGCGACGACGGAGAGGAAGCGGATGGCAGCGCGACCAGCTCCTGCGGGCCGTGCATGCCCTCTCCGTCGAGCTGCAGGGCGTCCCCGGGACGCATCGTGTAGCGCGCGTCGCCGTGGCCGTAGACCATCTCGCCCTCGAGCATGTAGAGCAGCTCGGTGCCGGGATGCTGGAAGAGGGGGAACACCTCGCTGCGCTCGGTGAGCGTGACGAGGTGCGCCTCCATCCGCTTGTGCGGCCCGCGCAGGGCGCCCAGGAGGGTGTAGTGGTGGCCGACGCGGCTACCGCGTTGCACGATCCGCGCCCCGGACCCCGCCGGGGTGAAGACGGCCTCGCGCTCGGTGTCCGCGCCGCGGAACAACGCCGTGACCGGCACGTCCAGGGCATCGGCCAACAGGGCGAGGGTCGTCAGGCTGCAGCTGGTCTGGGCGTTCTCGATCTTCGAGAGCATCGGCTTGGAGATCCCGGTGCGGGCTGCACCGGATCGTGGAGGCGATCTGCCGGTGGATCGCGGGGCAGTACGCCCCCGACCGCCCGCCGGCGTGATCGGATCAGATCGGGCGTGAGCCGCGCTCAGCCCGTGTCCGTGGCGGACTCCACGTAGCGGGCGACCCACCCGTCGGCCTGGTGCTCGACCCACAGCCGTTGCGCGAGCAGGTCCTCGTCGCGGCGGTACCGGTCGATGCGTTCGACGGCGTCCCGGTGCAGCTGCCCCTTGGTGACATTGAACGTGTCCCGCGGCGCCTCGTCGGCCATCCGGACGGCTGCGGCGAGCGCCCGCGAGCGCAGCTCGTCGGCGGCGACCACCTCGTCGACCAGCCCGAGGTTCTTCGCGACCTTCGGCCGGTGGGTCTCGCCGCCGAGCACCAGCTTCGTGGTCAGCACGCCGCCCACCGCGAAGCGCAGCACCTCCAGCGCGACCCGCGGCACCACCAGCCCGGTCCGGAGGGCGCGCATCCCGATGCGCCCGTCGCCGTCGGCCATCAACCGCCGGTCCGCGCAGCAGGCCAGCACGCAACCGCCGGTGACGGCGTCCCCGTTCACGGCCGCGACCACCGGCAGCGGGCACGTGAACACCGCCTCGAGCACCCGGTTGAGCAGCGGCAGGAAGTTGTGCACGTAGTGCTGTCCCCCGCCCAGGAACTCCCCCAGGTCGATCCCGGCCGAGAACGCGCTGCCGGAGCCGGTCAGGACGACCGCACGGGCCGTCCCTCCCGGCAGGTCCCGGAACGTGCGGAACAGCTCCTCGAGCAGCTCGACGTCCATGGCATTGACGGGCTCGCGGGCCAGCCGGATGACGGCCACCGCGTCCTGGTCCTCGCGCGCGATCACACAGCACTCGGTACCCGTTCGGGGACGGTCGAACCCGACACACTCGACCGGTAGCCCGAGGGGCACCGCTGCGGGCGATCGATACATCGCCCGGTGAAAGGCTCGAAACTGCAACCGCAAAAGCCGAAGCGGGGTTCTGCAGGACATGGTCGACGACGGGCACGACGGGACGGCCGAGGCCGCCGTCGAGGAGCAGTGGTTGCGCTGTGCCCTGGCTCGTGACCTCGACTCCGGATTCGCCGAGCTCACGCGGGTGCACGGCGACGTCGTCCACTCCGTCGCCCGCAACCTCGCCCGCCCGGCCGACGCCGAGGACCTGGCCGCGGAGGCCCTGCTCAAGGCGTACCGGGCCCTGCGCGGCTTCGACGCCGCGCGGATCGGCACGCTGTCGATCCGGCCTTGGCTGCTCACGATCCTGCGCAACACCGCCCGCAACGCGGCCAGGGACGCCGCCCGACGGCCCGGCCCCCCGCCGGCGTTCGAACCGTCCACCGAGCAGACCGGGCCCGAACCCGCCGCGGGCCCCGCGGAACGCGCCGAGCGCGCGGACACGCAACGCCGCCTCGGCGTCGTCCTGGCCGAACTGCCCGAGGCGCAGCGGACCGCGATCGTGCTCCGGCACGTCGTGGACCTGCCGATCGGCGAGATCGCCGCGATCCTCGGCTGCAAGGACGGCACCGCCAAATCCCACATCTCACGAGGACTGCAACGACTACGGACACTGCTCACCGACACCACGACCACCGCCACGGTGACGGTCGTCGGCGGAACGGCACAGCGGGTGCTCCGGTCGGGGAGGACAAGTCGATGACCAACAACGGCCGACCTTTCGGCACCGATCAGCAGCTCGTCAGCGCGCTCGGCACCCTCGCCGCGCCGGCGCCGCCCGGCCTGGCGGACAGGGTGTTCACCCGCTGGGCGAGCGCGCCGAGCCGCCTCGGCGACGTCTTCGTCGCCTTCACCGACCGGGGCGTGCAGTTCCTGCGCCCCGCCGGGGAAGGTGACGCCGACGGGTTCGCGGACGCCTACCACCGGCGGTTCGCCCGCCCCCTGCAACCCGCGGCGAGGCTCCCCGCCGGGGTCCTGCCCGCGCTGCGGGGACGCCAGGCCCGCGCCCTGACGCTCGACCTCGCCGGCCTCTCGGAGTTCGAACGGGCCGTGCTGGCCGCGACCCGGCGGATCCCGGCCGGGCAGACCCGCCCCTACGGCTGGGTGGCCCGCGAGGCCGGCAGCCCGCGCGCCGTCCGGGCCGTCGGATCGGTGCTCGCCCGCAACCCGGTACCGCTGCTCGTGCCGTGCCACCGCGTCGTCCGCGCCGACGGCGCCGTGGGCGACTACATGTTCGGGGCTCCGTCCAAGGAGCAGCTGCTGCGCGACGAGGACGTCGACCTCGACGGGGTCCGGGCGCTCGCCCGCGGCGGCGTGCGCTACCTGGCCAGCGACACCACCGGGGTCTTCTGCTTCCCGACCTGCCGCGACGCCCGGCGGATCACTCCGGCCCACCGGCACGGCTTCCGCACCGTCTCCACGGCCGAAGCTGCGGGCTATCGGCCCTGCCTGCACTGCCGGCCCGCGGCCTGACCGTGGACCGCAGGGGCAACGGGAACGACCCGGACGGGGTTCTGCAGGACGAACCGGAGAACCCAGCAGAGGAGCGACCCCCATGTCCACGACCATCCGCTCGACGCCGATCGGGCCGCTGACCCTCACCGCCTCGGACGAGGGCATCACCCGCGTCGCGTTCGGCGCCGCGCCCGCCGACACGGCTCGTTCCACCGAGGCCGGGCAGTGGCTCGAGCAGGCCTCCCGGGAGCTCGACGAGTACTTCGCGGGCACCCGTACGGCGTTCACCGTCCCGGTCGACCTCCGCGGGGTCGGCGCCGGGCAGCGCGCGGCGCTCGACCTCCTCGGCGCGGTCGGCCACGGCGAGACCACCACCTACGGCAGGCTGGCCGCGCAGCTCGCCCGCCGGGGCGGGCCGGGGTCGGAGTCGTGGTCGTCCGACGTGGGGCCGCGCCGGGTCGGGTCCGCCATGGCCCGGAACCCGGTCCCGGTCCTCGTGCCGTGCCACCGCGTCGTCGGCAGCAACGGCGACCTCACCGGCTACGCGGGCGGCCTCGAGATCAAGCGGCGCCTGCTCGAGCTCGAGTCCCCGCAGGCGATGCTCGGATCGGCCTGAACCGGCTCGCGATCGGAAGGACCAGCATGACCGACGCCACCACCACGCCGGGCCCGGCCGACACCGCCCGGAGCCTCGACTGGCCGGCGATCGAGCAGCGGCTCGACGCGGAGGGCTTCGCCTCCGCCGGGCCGCTGCTCGGCCCCGACCAGTGCCGCGGCGTCGCCCGCATGTTCGACGACGACGCCCGCTTCCGCAGCACGGTCACCATGGCGCGGCACTCCTTCGGGGAGGGCAGCTACCGCTACTTCGCGAACCCGCTGCCCGAGCTCGTCCAGCAGCTGCGCGAGGCCCTCTACCCGCCGCTCGCCGCCATCGCGAACCGGTGGGCGGAGCGGCTCGGCGAACGCCGCTTCCCCACGAACCTCGACGCGCTCCTCGACGAGTGCGCCGGGCTCGGCCAGCACCGCCCGACCCCGCTGGTCCTGCGCTACGGCCCCGGCGGCTACAACTGCCTGCACCAGGACGTCTACGGCGACCTGACGTTCCCGCTGCAGTTCCTGATCATGCTGAGCCGGCCGGACGAGGACTTCACCGGCGGCGAGAGCGTGTTCGTCGAGCAGCGGCCCCGCCAGCAGTCCCGGCCGATGGTCGCGCGGCCGGGCCAGGGCGAGGCGCTCATCTTCCCGGTGCGGCACCGCCCGAAGCTCGGCACCCGCGGCTACCACCGGGTACAGATGAGGCACGGCGTGAGCGCGGTGCACTCCGGGGAGCGGCACGTGCTGGGGATCATCTTCCACAACGCGCGCTGACGGGTTCCCTACGGCGCCGAGCCGTCCTTCCGCGACGGCCTCTCCGCGTCGGGAGCGCCGCCGATCAGGTCGAGCAGGCGGTCGTGGCGCTCGACGTAGGCCGCGCCGAACCGCCGCTCCGCCCGGGCCAGCCTCCTCCCGGAGTACCGCCGGCGCGCCCATACCGAGGCGGGCTTCGCGAGCCGGATCGCGCCGACGGTGGCCACGAGGGGCATGGCGATCCCGAGCATCCCCGTCGCGATCTTGCCCTTGAGGAAGCACATCCCGGCCATGGCCAGGTTCACGCAGATCGTGGCGACGTACGCCCACACGGCGAGAGGGCCCGGGCCCTCCTCCGTCCCGACCGGCGAGGCCTGCACCAGCAGAACCGCGCCTATCGCGCCGCCGATGAGGATCGCGTCCACCGACTGCCGGCCCTGCTCGCCCCAGTAGACGTCGTCGAGGTGGAACCACAGCGCGAACTCGTCGAGGGTCAAGGCGGCGCCGATGCCGAACAGCGTCGCCAGGACCTGCACCCACGGCGGTCCCGGCTGGTAGCGGAACTCCAGCAGCCCGCACAGCAGCACGAGCAGGATCCCCCACACCTGGTGGTGGACGTGCACGCCACCGATGTGGATGTCGCCGAGGCCACCGCCCTCGGCGGACGGTGCGGACGCCTTCGCGCGGATCCGACGGGTGATCCCCCGGACCACCACGAACGCCGCGACGAAGCCGATCAGCGCGCAGAAGGCGGCCGACCGCTCGGAGCCGACGAAGGTCTGCTGGAACCAGCCCACGACGGGACCCCCGCATCCGATGCTGCGGTGTCACGCACCGATCCGCCGATCCTGCCGACATCGGGCACGCGACGCCATCCCTTGACACCACCCTCGGGTCGCGGCAACCTGGTCCACCGATGTCAGGAATACTGATACTCCCGCGCCGAACGCCCGGTCCGGCGCCGTACCCTCCCCCTCGCCGAGGAGCTGCGATGACCAGCACCGCCCCACGTCTCCCGTACGGGGCCGGGCGGGCGGGGCGGCTACTGCGCCGGGTGGGTCGCCAGGGCGGCGCGGCAGCGGTTGAGCACGTCGTGCAGCGAGGCCTGCTCGTCGTCGGTGAGCCGGCTGACCATCCGGGCCTCGATGTCGGCGACGCGCGCGGCGTGCTCGGCCAGGAACGCGCGGCCCGCGCCGGTCAGGCTGATCAACAGCCGCCGCCGGTGGGCCGGGTCCGGGGCCCGCGAGATCAGCTCGCGGCGTTCCAGGCTCGTGACCAGGTCGGTCATGGTCTGGGCGGTGACGAACGAGTTGCGGGCCAGCTCGGCCGAGGTGAGGCCTTCGCGCCGGGCCAGCACGGTCATCGCCGTGTACTGCAGCGTCGTCACCCCGGTGGGGCGCAGCAGCTCGTCGAGGTGGGCGCGGACCGCGAGCTCGACCTGCTTGACCGCGTAGAGCAGCGACGGCCGGCCGGCCCCGTCCGCGGTGGGACCACCGGTGGCGTCCCGCCGCTCGGCGCTCGCCGTCATCGGTGCCCCTTCGGTTCGATGCCCTGCCGTCCCGGTCGCAGGAAGCCTGGCACAGGCGGCGGCGCCGCGGCCAGCACCCCCACGCCCGTCCCGCGCTTCTCGAAGGGTCCGCGATGAACGTCTCCACCCTCGCCGGTTCCGATATCGGGCTGGGCAGCTGGCCCGCCCGCCGGGCCCGGATCTCCCCCGGGCGGACCGCGCTGACCCAGGCCGACCGGAGCCTGACCTACGCCGAGCTCGCCGACCGCACCGAACGCCTCGCGGGAGCGCTGGCCCGCCTCGGCGTGCGGCGCGGCGACCGGGTCGCCTACCTCGGCGTCAACGACATCACCGTGTTCGAGACGCTGTTCGCCACGGGGCTGCTCGGCGCGATCTTCGTGCCGCTGAACCACCGGCTCTCCGGGCCCGAGATCCGGTACATGCTCGAGGACAGCGGGGCCCGCGTGCTGGTGCACAGCCCGGACAGCGACGCGCTGGTCGCGGCGGCCGCGCCGCTGCCCTCCGGCGTCGAGCACGTGCTCGCGACCCGGCCGTCCTCGTGTCCCGCGCGCGGACGGGACCTCGAGGCGGAGATCGCCGCCGCCGGGCCGGCCCCGGAGGCCGCGGTGTCCCTCGAGGACCCGTGCCTGCTGCTCTACACCTCGGGCACGACCGGCCGGCCGAAGGCGGCCACGCTCACCCACGGCAACCTGACCTGGAACACCGTCAACCAGCTCGCCCACGTCGACGTGCTGAGCACCGACCGGGCGTTGTGCATCTCGCCGCTGTTCCACTGCGTCGGCCTCGGGCAGATCACCCTGCCGACGCTGTTCAAGGGCGGCAGTGTGGAGCCGGTCGCGAAGTTCGATCCCGGCGCGATCCTCGCGCGGATCGCCGACGCCGCGATCACCAGCTTCTCCGCGGTGCCGACGATGCTGCAGATGATGTGCGAGCACCCCACCTGGGACACCACCGACCTCACCTCGCTGACCTGCGTGATCTACGGCGGCTCGCCGGTGCAGGAACGGGTCGCGAAGGCCTGGCTCGCCCGGGGCGTCCGGCTGGTGCAGGGCTACGGGATGACCGAGGCGTCCCCCGGCGTCACGATGGGCACGCACGACGGCACCGTCGAGCACCCGGTCTCGGCCGGGGTGCCGCACTTCTTCACCGACGTCGCCGCGCTGCGGGACGAGCAGCCCGGACCGCTCGGCGATGCGCCCGCGGAACTGCTCGTGCGCGGTCCGCACGTCTTCCCCGGGTACTGGAACCGCCCCGAGGAGACCGCGGCGAGCTTCATCGCCGGGGACTGGTTCCGCACCGGGGACGTGGTGCGCGTCGAGGAGGACGGCTGGACCCACGTCGTCGACCGGGTCAAAGATTTGATCATCTCGGGTGGCGAGAACGTCTACCCCGCCGAGGTCGAGGCCGTCGTCGTCCAGCTCGCCGAGGTCGAGACCTGCGCCGTCGTCGGTGTCGCGGACGAGCGCTGGGGCGAGGTCGGCGTCGGCTACGTCGTCCTCCGCCCCGGCGCCACCCTCGACGAGGCCGGCCTGCGCGCCCATCTGGAGGCCCGGCTCGCCCGCTACAAGGTGCCCAAGCACCTGGTGTTCGTGCCCGAGCTGCCCCGCAACGCCACCGGCAAGATCCGGCGGGTCGAGCTGCGCGACCGCGCCGCCACCGAACTCCGGGACGCCGTGCCTGCCGCCCTCGCGGCCGACCCGGGCCCGGCGACCGACCGACAGGACGGACGACCAGCATGACCAGCCCCGACGAGCGCGAGCCCGGCTCCGGACCGACCGAGGAGGAGGTCCGGGTCCTGCTCCCGCCCTCGCTGACCGTGGAACCCTACGGCGACGTCGCGGTCCTGCGGCTGTGCCGCTCCGCGAAGCGCAACGCCCTCGACGACCCCACCGTGCTGGGCATCGAGGCGTTCTTCAGCGCGCCGCCGCGCGGGGTGAAGGCGGTCGTCCTGGACGCCGACGGGGACCACTTCTCCGCCGGGCTCGATCTCTCCGAGCTCACCGAACGGGACGCCTTCGAGGGCCTGGAGCACTCGCTGATGTGGCACCGCGCGTTCGAGCGCCTCGAGCGCGGGCGGCTCCCCGTCGTCGCGGTGCTGAAAGGCGCGGTCATCGGCGGCGGCCTCGAGCTCGCCACCGCCGCGCACATCCGCGTCGCGGAGCCGTCGGCCTTCTACGCGCTGCCCGAGGGCCAGCGCGGCCTGTTCGTCGGCGGCGGCGCCTCGGTGCGGGTGCCGCGGCTGATCGGGGCGCACCGCATGGCGGACATGATGCTCACGGGCCGTGTCCTCGACGCCGACGAGGGCCACGCCGTCGGGCTCTCGCACTACCGGGTCGGTGCGGGCGAGGGGCTCGGGCGGGCGCTGGAGCTGGCCCGCACGATCGCCTCCAACTCGCCGGTCACGAACTTCGCGGTGCTCCAGGCGCTGCCCCGGATCGCCGAGGCCAACCCGGCCGAGGGCTACCTGATGGAGTCGCTGATGGCGGCCGTCGCGACCGCGAGCGACGAGGCCAAGCAGCGGATGCAGGACTTCCTGCACAAGCGCGCCGGGAAGGTGGGACGGTGAGCACCCCCGAGCTGCTCCGCCCGGTCGCGGCGGACGTCCGCGACACCACCGAGATCGGCCGCTATCTCCGGTGGCTGGACGAGCACCGCGGCCTGCGGTTCGACGCGTATCCCGGCCTGCACCGGTGGTCGGTGGAGGACCTCGAGGGGTTCTGGTCGTCGATCCGGGAGTACTTCGGGGTCTGCACCCACTCCCCCGCCGAGCGGGTGCTCGGTGGTCGGGAGATGCCCGGCGCGCAGTGGTTCCCCGGCGCGACGCTGAACTACGCCGAGCACGCGGTCGGCCTCGCCCGCGGCGACCACCACGACGCCCGGCCCGCCGACGAGGTCGCCGTGGTCGCGTACTCGCAGACCCGCGAACCGGTCGAGCTGACCTGGGCGCAGCTCCGCGACCAGGTCGCCCGCGCCCGGGCGGGGCTGCAGCGGCTCGGCGTCGGCCGCGGCGACCGGGTCGTCGCCTACCTGCCGAACATCCCGGAGACCGTGGTCGCGTTCCTGGCCACCGCCGGCCTGGGCGCGGTCTGGGCGAGCTGCGCACCCGAGTTCGGCGCGCGCTCGGTGCTCGACCGCTTCGCGCAGGTCGAACCGCGGGTGCTGCTCACCGTCTCCGGGTACCGCTACGGCGCGAAGGATGTCGACCGTCGGGCCGAGGTCGCCGAGATCCGCGCCGGACTGCCGACCGTCGAGCGCGTCGTGCACGTCCCCTACGGGCCGGACGACCTCCCGGACACCGTGGGCTGGGACGAGCTGCTCGCCGAGCCCGGCGAGCTCCTGTTCGACGCCGTGCCGTTCGCGCACCCGCTGTGCGTGCTGTTCTCCTCCGGCACCACGGGCAGGCCGAAGGCGATCGTGCACGGCCACGGCGGGATCCTGCTCGAGCACCTCAAGAACCACGGCCTGAGCTGGGACCTGCGCCCCGGGGACCGGATCCTCTGGTTCTCCACCACCGCCTGGATGATGTGGAACGCCCTGGTCTCCGGGCTGCTCGTCGGCGCCTCGGTCGTCTTGGTCGACGGCAACCCGATGTACCCGGACCTGGCCTGGCAGTGGCGGCTCGCCGAGCAGACCGGGGCGACGCTCATGGGGGCCAGCCCCGGGTTCCTGATGGCCTGCCGCAAGCAGGGCCTCACCCCGGCGAAGGACCACGACCTGTCCCGCATCCGGCAGATCGGCGCTGCCGGCAGCCCGCTTCCCGCCGAGGGCTACCACTGGGTGCGCGAGCAGTTCGGTGCGGACGTGCTGCTCAACGTGGGCAGCGGCGGGACCGACGTGTGCACCGGCATCGTCCAGGGCGGCCCACTGCAACCGGTGTGGGCCGGGGAGATCTCCGGGCCCTGCCTCGGGGTCGCCGCCGAGGCGTTCGACGAGAAGGGCGACCCGCTCGTCGACGAGCTCGGGGAGCTGGTGATCACCGCGCCCATGCCGTCCATGCCGGTCGGGTTCTGGGGCGACCGCGACGGGTCCCGCTACCGCGAGGCCTACTTCGCGGAGTACCCGGGCATCTGGCGCCACGGCGACTGGATCCGCTTCTCCGCCACCGGGAGCTGCAGCGTCGCCGGCCGCTCGGACGCCACCCTCAACCGCGGCGGCGTCCGGCTCGGCACCGCCGAGTTCTACCGCGTCGTGGAGGAACTGCCCGAGGTCGAGGACTCGCTGGTGGTGCACCTGGAGGACCCCGCAGGCGGCAACGGCGAGCTGCTGCTCTACGTGGCGCTGCGCGACGGGGTCGAACTCGACGACGACCTGCGCCGGGCCATCGCCGGGTCACTGCGCTCGGCGCTGTCACCGCGGCACGTCCCGGACAGCATCACGACGGTCCCGGCGGTGCCGCGCAACAGGACGGGAAAGAAGCTGGAGCTGCCGGTGAAGAAGATCCTGCGCGGCGCGCGCGTCGAGGACGTCGCCAGCCGCGACGTCCTCGCCGACCCGACCTCCCTCGACGCCTTCCTCGCGCAGGCCGCGGCCCGGAGCCGGTCGTGACCGGGGAGATCGGGCGGGTCGCGGTCGTCGGGACCGGGGTGATCGGGGCGAGCTGGGCCGCGCACTTCCTCGCGCACGGGCTCGACGTCGTCGCCACCGATCCCGCGCCCGGGGCCGAGGTCCGCCTGCGCGCGGACGTCGCCGCCCACTGGCCGGTGTTGGAAGGGCTCGGGCTGGCCCAGGGGGCCTCGCCCGAGCGGCTGAGGTTCGTCGCCGACCCCGCCGACGCGGTCGCCGACGCCGACTTCGTCCAGGAGAACGGGCCGGAACGCGAGGACGTCAAGCACGCCCTGTTCGCCGTCCTCGACCAGGCCACCCGGCCCGACGTGATCCTGGCGAGCAGCTCCTCGGGCATGCTGCCCACCACGATCGCGCGCGGCTGCCCGGCGCATCCGGAGCGCGTGGTGATCGGGCACCCCTTCAACCCGCCGCACCTGATCCCGCTGGTGGAGGTGGTCCCCGGGGAGCAGACCTCCCCCGGGACCGTCGACCGGGCCGTCGCCTTCTACACCGCGGTCGGGAAGCGCCCGATCCGGCTGCGTCAGGAACTGCCCGGGCACGTCGCCAACCGGCTGCAGGCGGCGCTCTGGCAGGAGGCGTACTCCCTGGTCGAGCGCGGGGTCGCGACCGTCGCCGACATCGACACCGCGATCTCCCACGGCCCCGGGCTGCGCTGGGCCGTCCTGGGCCCGTTCGCCAACCAGCACCTCTCCGGCGGCCCCGGCGGCCTCGCGCACATCCTCGAACACCTCGGCCCGCCCACCGAGCGGTGGTGGCGCGACCTCGGCCGGGTCACCCTCACGCCCGAGCTGTCCACGACCCTCGTCGCCGGCGTCGACGCCGAGCTCGACGGCGTCGACCAGGCCGCACTGGTCGCGGACCGCGACGCCGTCCTCACCCAGCTGCTCGCGGCCAAGGCCGCGCGTCCCGACCTGCCCTGACCCTGGAGCCCCTCGTGCCTGCCCTCGACCTCGCCGCGCTCACCGCCCTCGACGTGCACACCCACGTCGAACAGGACGGCCACGGCTGCTTCGCCCTCGACCGGGAGCTGCTCGACGCCTCGGCCAAGTACTTCCGTGCCGACCAGGACCGCACCCCGACGGTCGCGGCGATCGCCGAGCACTACCGCGCCCGGAACATGGCCGCGGTGATCTTCACCGTCGACGCACCGGCCGGCACCGGGCACCCGTCGCTGTCCAGCGAGGAGATCGCCGACGCCGCCGCGGAGTTCCCCGACGTGCTGATCCCCTTCGGCTCGGTCGACCCGCACGCCGGGAAGGCCGCCGTGGCCCGCGCGCGGCGGCTCGTCACCGAGCACGGGGTCCGCGGGTTCAAGTTCCACCCCAGCCTGCAGGCGTTCGAGCCGAACGACACGGCCTTCTACCCGCTCTACGAGGCCGTGACCGAGCTGGGCGTCCCCGCGCTGTTCCACACCGGACAGACCGGGATCGGCGCCGGCCTGCCCGGCGGGCACGGCATCAAGCTGCGCTACTCCGCGCCCATGCTGCTCGACGACGTCGCCGCGGACTTCCCCGACCTGACCGTCGTCATGGCGCATCCCTCGGTGCCGTGGCAGGACGAGGCCATCTCGATCGCCACGCACAAGGCCAACGTCTACATCGACCTGTCCGGCTGGTCCCCCAAGTACTTCCCGCCGCAGCTGGTGAAGGCGGCGAACACGATGCTCCGGAACAAGGTGCTGTTCGGATCGGACTTCCCGGTCATCACCCCGGATCGCTGGCTCGCCGACTTCGCGGAGCTCGAGATCAAGGACGAGGTCAGGCCGTTGATCCTCAAGGACAACGCCGTCCGGATGCTCGGCCTGAGCTGAGCGCCGCGGGCGATGCTCAGCCCGGGAGCGGCCGGCGTTTGAAGGTGACGCTGCTGAGCCGCCCGGCCAGGCCGGCGGGGACCTCCCAGTCCCCGGGAGCGCCGGTGGGGCAGGCGTCGTGCGCGACGGCGGCCTCGACGACGGCGCCGGCGTCGCCCTCGTCGAGCCCGACGAACCGCACCCGGGCCTTCCCGGGGCCGTCGACGGCGACGACACCGTCCTCGGGGCAGCCACCGAGACACTGCACGTTGCGCACCGCGATGCCGGCACCGGGCGCGTCCCGGGCGAGCGCCTTCGTCAGGGCCCGGCCGAAGTCGCCGGTGCGGCGGCTGTCGTAGCGGGGGCAGGTGCGGCAGATCAACAGGGTCATCGACGGTTCCCGAGGAGGCGGGAACCGCCCGGCACGGAGCGTGCCGGGCGGTTCGGGTGGCCGGTGGTCGGCGGGTGAGGAGATCAGGCGTGCGCGGCGGCCCGGTTGCGGTCGACGTTCCCGGGGTTCTCCGGGGTCTCGGCCGGGGCGTCGCTCGCCTCCTTGTGGAACCTGCCGTCCTTCATGATGTAGTTGATCTTCTCTGTGTCCTGCAGGACGGTGATGTCCGCGAGCGGGTCGCCGTCGACCAGGATCAGGTCCGCCAGGTAGCCGGGCTGGACCTTCCCGAGCTCGTCGGGGCGCAGCATGATCTCCCCGCCCCAGGCGGTCGCGGCGATGATCGCCTCCATGGGGGTGAAGCCGAGGAGCTCGACGAAGTGCTCCAGGTCGCGGGCGTAGGTGCCGTGCGGGGTCCAGGCGAACCCGTAGTCGCCACCGGGAAGGATCTTCACGCCCCGCCGGTGCATCTCGCGCAGGCCCTCGATCGCGGTCTCGAGCTCCTTCTTGTAGCCGACGGCCTCGGCGGCCTCCTGCGGGAAGCCGAAGGACTCCGCCTCGTACAGCGTCGCGACGAGCCAGTTGATCCCCGGCGCGACGAACACCCAGTCCTTGTTGGCCTCGAGCATGTCCATGCCCTCGGCGTCGGTGAAGCTGGCGTGGTAGATGATGTCGACCTTGTTCCGGACGCACATCTTCACGCTCTCCGCGCTGCGGGCGTGGGCGCAGACGCGCTTCCCCCGGCGGTGTGCCTCGGCGACCGCGGCCGCGGTCTCCTCGTCGGAGAAGTAGGTGTCCTCTGCCCGCTGGGTGCCGGTGATCTCCTCGCCCGTCATCGACAGCTTGATCTGGTCGACGCCGATGTCGATCAGCTCGCGGACGGCCTTGCGCATGCCCTCCGGGCCGTCGGCGAACTTGGTGATCGACTTGATCAGCGCGCCGCCGGTGACGGCGATCTCCGGGCCGTTGGCGAGGTAGCGCGGGCCGGGGATGCGGCCGGCGTTGATCGCGTCCCGGCAGACGACGTCGAGGCGCTCCTTCGCCGAGGCGGCGCCGAGGCACATGGTGTAGCCGGAGTCCAGGTAGGTCTTCGCGGACTCCAGACAGAACAGCAGGTGCTCCTCGACGGGCATGGTGCCCAGGCCGTCGAGGTCGGCCGAGTTGTTCCAGGAGAAGTGGGTGTGCGCGTCGCACAGGCCGGACATCAGGGTCCGGCCGCGGCCCTCGACGACGCGGGCGCCCTCCGCGCGGGCCGCGTCGACGACGCCGACGGCGGCGATCCGGTCGTTCTCGACCAGCACGTCCCCGCGGTAGGGGTCCGCGCCGGTGGAGTCCAGGATGCTGACGTCGCGGAACAGGGTCTTCTCGGGTGTCACGGGCACGGTGGCCACTCCTCTTCGCTGAGGGCCGGCGCCGGCCGAGGACGGCCGGCACCGGATGCTGGGTTGAGCCGGGTGCTGGATCTAGAAGAACTTGAGCAGGTGGTCGGTGACCGGGCGGGCAGCCTCGAGGGCCGTCCAGTGCCCGATCCCGGGCACGATCTCGACGGTGGCGGAGCCGTGGGCCTCGGCGAGCTCGGTGCTGGCCTCGGGCGGGCCCACCTTGTCCTCGTCACCGGTGATCAGCAGCAGCGGCAGGTCCGGGGCCACCGGGCCCGGGTCGCCCGCGGCGGCGAGCGCCTCGCAGTTGCGGGCGTAGCCCTCGGCGTCCTGCCGCATGACCAGCTCGCGGACGAACGCGGCGACCTCCGGCTTGTCCCGGCGGGTGGTCTCGGACAGGGCGTTCGCCACGACGCCGGGGGCGACGGCGACGGTTCCCTTCTCCCGCAGCACGGCGGCCCGGTCGCGCTGGGCCTGCCGTCCCGCTTCCGCCGGTTCGCGGACCGCGCCGAGCAGGGCGAGCGCGGACACCCTGTCCGGGTACTTCGCGGCGAACGTGCGCGCGACGAGGGTGCCCATGGAGTGGCCCACCACCCCGGCCGAGTCGATCCCGAGCTCGTCGAGCACCCCGGCCAGGTCGTCGGCGTGGGACTCGATGCTGATCCCGTCGGCGTTCGCCGAGCGCCCGGCGCCGGCCGAGTCGACCCGGATCACGGTGTGGCTCCCGGCGAGGGCGTCGGCTTGACACTGGTAGAAGTTCGAGGTGCCGCCGAGGCCGTGCACGAACAGGACCGCGGGGCCCTCGCCCTCGACCTCGACCGCCAGTTCCTTACCGTTGACGTACATTCGCGTCCTTTCTCAGGCGATCCGGTTGCGCTGCGCGCCGAGGCCGGTGATCGAGACCTCGACGACGTCGCCGCTGACCATGAACTTCGGCGGGTCGAACCCGATCCCGACACCGGCGGGGGTGCCGGTGGCGATCAGGTCCCCGGGCAGCAGGGTGATCCCGGCCGACAGCGTCGCGATCAGCTCGGGGATGTCGAAGATGAGGTCCTTCACCGGGGCGGACTGCCGCGGCTCGCCGTTGACGACGCTCCGCACCTGCAGCGACGTCACGTCGTCGATCTCGTCCGCGGACACCGCGTAGGGCCCCATCGGGGCGTGGGTGTCGAGGGACTTCCCGATCAGCCACTGCTTGTGCTTGCGCTGCAGGTCCCGCGCGGTGAAGTCGTTGATGATCGTGTAGCCCCACACGTGGTCGTAGGCGTCCGCGCGGCTGATCCCGCGCCCGCCCCGGCCGATGATCACCCCGAGCTCGGCCTCGTAGTCCAGCTCGGAGGTGACGTCGGTGTGCGGCTCGATGTCGTCGAACGGCCCGTTGACCGAGGTCGTCGCCTTGGAGAACACGACCGGGAACTCCGGCAGGGCCTCGGAGCGGTCGGGCTGGTCGTAGCCGCTGCGGCCGAACTCCACGACGTGCTCGCGGTAGTTCTTGCCGACGCAGAAGAGGTCACGCCGCGGCACCGGGATCGGCGCGTGCAGGCGGACGGAGTCCAGGGCGTGCCGCGGCTGCCCGGCGGCGTCGCGCTCGAGCACCGGACCGAGCTCGGCCCAGCGCTCGATCACCTCGAGGACGCCGGCGCCGGCCGGGAGGAGCGCACTGACGTCGTGGACGACGCCCGCGTCCGGGTCCGCCACGCCGACCTGCTGCGCCGACCCGGTGGAGAAGGTCACCAGCTTCATCGCTGCACCAATCTGAACCAATGGAACCAATACTGCCGGAGGTGAACGTACGCCGCCCATCTCGACCTGTCGAGGGCCGTGAACGTCACGTTTCAGCAGAACGGCGATTGGTCTGGATTGGTCACGCCGCTACGGCTACTGTGGTCACATGATGGCGGTGGAACAGTCGCTGCGCAGCCTCCTCGCGGAAGGCGCCCAGGCCGGGGCCTTCGGACCGGGCTCGAAGCTGCCCACCGAACGAGCCCTGGTCGAGCAGCTCGCCGCGCCGCGAAGCGCGATCCGCCGCGCACTGGAGGCGCTCGAGCGCGACGGGCTGGTCACCCGCCACGTCGGCCGGGGCACGTTCCTCACCGAGGCGGTGCTCCAGCCCGTCGAGGGCGCGCCCGCGAACACGAGCCCGGCGGAGATCATGCAGGTCCGCCTGCTCCTCGAGCCGCAGGTCGCCACCCTCGCCGCCCGGGTCGCGACGCAGGCGGATCTCGACCGCATCACCGAGTGCCTCGACGCCGGTGGCGGCAGCGAGGACTTCGAGGGCTTCGAGGCCTGGGACGCGCGGCTGCACCGCGCCATCGCCCAGGCCGCGCACAACGGGCTGCTCATGAACATGTTCGACGTGCTCAACACCGCCCGGGCGCTCCCGGTGTGGGGCACGCTGAAGCGCCGGACGTCCACCCCGGAGCTGCGCCGCTGCTACCACGGCGAGCACAGCGCGATCGTCGACGCGCTGCGCGACCGCGATCCCGCCGGGGCCGGCGAGGCGATGCGGACCCACCTGGAGAACGTCTCGGACAACCTCCTCGGGCGGCACTGACCCGAGCTCCCCGCCGGACGAGGCCCGGAGTGTGGAGTCCGGCCGCGGCGGGCCTCCGCGCCCGCGATCGTCACAGGAACCTGTTCCGGGCATCCCGTCCGCCCCACCCGGTGGGGCGGACGGGACGTGTCCCGGGGTTCAGCCCTTGACGTAGGCGAGCTTCTCGGCGACCAGTCCGTCGCGGACGGTGAAGACGTCGACCCCGCGCACGTGCCCGTCACCCCACGCGTAGCGCCAGCGCGCCACCACCCGGTCCCCCGCCGCGATCACCTCCTCGGTGCTGAACACCCCGTCCGGCGACCCGGTGAACAGCGTCGTCCACGCCGCCCGTACGGCGTCCGCGCCGACGAGGCGGGTGCCGTTCGGCGGAGAGGTGTCCTCGAAGACGCAGTCGGGTGTCATCGCGGCCATGATCGCGTCGACGTCCTGGGCGTCGAAGGCCTTCTGGAAGCGGGCCACGGCGTCGAGCGCGTGCTGCGCCGACGGTCCGCTCGGGGTCTCGCTCACGGCTGACTCCCGAACCGGCCCAGCAGCTGCGCCTGCGGCCCGGCGCCGGGTGCCACGTCGACGCGCGGGCCGATCACACCCGCCTCGCGGTACAGCGTCTCGACGCCGTCGAACCAGGCCAGGACGGCGGTCACGGCGTCCTCGTCGAGCGTCGCCTCGGTGCCGAGGGCGCGGGCGAGGTCCCAGGTGTGCACGAGATGGTCGGCGGCCACCTGCACGGCGTACTCGCGGCCGGGACGGGCTCCGAACGACAGCTGCACGGTCCCCTCCAGCGCGCCCTCGGCCCGGACGGCACCGAGCGCTCTCGCGGCGGCCTCGTCGACCGTGGCGACCGGGTCGTCGCCGAGGAGGTCGCCGTCCAGGCGGTCACCGACGTCGTCGATCGTCGCGCCGCCGAACAACAGCGGCGTCCAGCGCTCCTCGTTGACGACGTGGTTGACCAGGGCGCGGACGTCCCAGCCCGGAAGCGGGGAGGGATCGGCCCAGCGCTCGCCGACGGCGTTCACACGCTCGACGAACCCGCCGCTGCACCGGGCGTAGAGGTCCCGGACGTCCACGGTGGTGAGCACGGTCCTCAGCCCTTCGCGTAGTCGGAGGCGCCCCACCAGTCCACGACCACGACCGGGTCGTCGCCCACGACCCACGCGTCGTGGCCGGACGGCAGTGCGGTGACCTGGCCCGGGGTGGCGTCGAACTCGTCGCCGTCGGCAGTGCGGATCCGCAACGTCCCGGAGACGTGGTACTGGAAATGCGGTGCCTCGCACAGCTCGGTACCCGCGGCGGGCTTCACGTCGACGGACCACCGCCAGCCCGGCGCCAGGGTGAGCCGGCCTATGTCCGCGCCGCCGATGCGCAGCAGGTCGAGCCGGCCGTTCGGGAACTCGCGCGTCTCCGTGGGATCGGCGAAGTCCTGCTGCTCGTAGGGATTGTCCATGACGTCCTCCTCGGATGGTTGTGCTCGTGCCGACGGGGAGGACGGTAGGAATCCGACCTTGCGGTTCGATGGCGGCCGAGGACGATGGCCGCCATGCCGGGCGTGCGTCTGCAGCTGCTCGGGCGGTTCCAGGTCCGTCTGGACGGCGAGGAGGTGCCGCCCGCGGCGTTCGGCGGCCGCAAGGTCCGAATGCTCCTGCGGGTCCTCGCCGTGCGACGCCCCGACCTGGTTCCGCACGAGGTGCTCGCCGACGCGTTGTGGCCCGACCGGCTCCCTGCCGACCCCGCCGCGAACCTCGGCGTGCTGGTCAACCGGGCCCGGCGTGCGGTGGGCGACGCCGCGGTGATCGTCACCGGCACCGGCGGCTACGCGTTGGGCGACTGCACCGTCGACGTCGCGGAGTTCCTCGTGGCGGTCGCCGACGCCCGTACGGCCGTCGGCCACCGGTCCACGCTGCGCGCCGCCTCCACCGCTCTGGAGCTGTGGGGCGAACCGCTCCCCGAGGACACCTACGCGGAGTGGTCCCGCGAGCCGCGGGAGCGGCTGCACCGGGCCCGGGTCGATGTGGGCGAGCTCGCCGCCCGGGCCGCGCTCGCCCTCGGCGATCCGAGGCGCTCGGCCGGCTGGGCGGCCGAGGCCGTCGCCGCGGAACCGTTGCGCGAGTCGGGAGCCCTCGTCCTGGCCGAGGCGCTGGCCGCGGCCGGTGACACGGCCGGCGCGCTGGCCCGGCTGACGGAGCTGCAGCACCGGCTGGCCGAGGAGCTCGGGGTGGACCCGTCCCCGGCCGTCGACGCGCTGCGGATCGCGCTGCTGCGCGGCGAGCGGATCGCCGTCGCGGGGAGACCGGCACCGGCTCCCGTGATGTCGCGCCCCTTCGGTGGCGGCGACCCTGACTTCGTCGGACGCGACGACGAGCTGGCCCGGTTGCGCGCGGACGTGGGGGCGCGCGAGGTCCTGACGCTGGCCGGGGTGGCGGGGGCCGGAAAGTCACGACTGCTGGCCGAGCTGACGCGGGCGGCCTCGCTCCCCGTACTCGCGGCGCGCGCGTTCCTGCCCGAGCGCGCGGAGGCCTGGAGCCTGGCCAGATCGGTGCTGCGCGAGGCCCTGGCCGTCGACGCCGCCGTGGTCGACGGGCTCCCGCCCCGCGTCCGTAGGGCGCTCGCAGGGCTGCTCCCCGAGCTGGACGACGGCGACGGCGCGCACGAGGTCCTCGACGGCGAGAGCCGACGCGCCCTGCTGCTCGCAGGCGGCCTGCGCGTCCTCGAGGCGGCCACCGGGGACGGTGCCCTGCTCGTCGTCGACGACCTGCAGTGGGCCGATCCGAGCAGCCTGCTGCTGCTCGGATCGGCGCTGGCCCGGCTCCACCGCCTCGCCGCGGTCCTGGCGTTCCGCCCCGAGGAGCTCCCGGCCGGGGTACCGGCGGATCTGCGGGGCACCCGCAGCGGCGACGACGTCCTGCTCGGACCGCTGCCCGCCCGAGCCGTCGAGCGGTGGCTGGGTGACGCGGACCTGGCCGCCACCGTCGCCGCCGCCACGGACGGCACACCGTTCGCGGTCACCGAGCTCGTGCGCGAGCTGGTGGCGCGCGATGCCGTCACCGCGCTGCCGGGTGGCGGTTGGGCTCCGCGCTCGGCCGACGCGCTGGCGCTCGCCGCCGAGCTGGGCCGCGCCGGGCAGATCCGGGGCGTGCGGCGCCGCGCCGACCGGCAGACCGGGAACCGCGCCGAGGTGCTGGCCCTGCTCGCGCTCCTGGCCAGGGAAGCGCCCGCGTCGACGGTCGCGCGGGCGTCCGGCCTGCTGACGCGCCCGGTCCTCGAGGCGCTGTCGGCGCTGGCGGCCGCCGGGCTGGTGCGTCTCGGCGAACGCGGCTGGAGCACCGCGCACGACCTCGTCGCCGAGACCGTCACGGCCGGCCTGGACCCCGGCGAGCGCGGCCGCCTGCACGGGCTGCTGGCCCGCGCCCTCGTCGCCGAGCAGGCCGACCCGTCGGAGATCGCCCGCCACCACCGCGACGCGGGCGACGCCGCCGAGGCGGCAGCGGCGTTCGCCGTCGCCGCGGACTCGGCTCTGGCGGCACACGCCACCCGGGAGGCCGTGGCGCTCGCCGACGCCGGTCTCGCGCTCGATCCCCGGCCGCCGATACGAGCGGATCTGCTCGCGGTCCGCGCCGACGCCGGTGCCGCTCACGGCGCCCCCGCGGCCGTGGACGACCTGCAGTCCGCACTCGCATCGACGGACGCCGGTCCGCTCCGGTCGCGCCGGCTGGCCCGACTGGCGATGCTCGTGTTCGGCGCGCAGGACCCGCACCGGGCGTCCGAGCTGGCCGAGCTGGCGCTCGTCGCGGCCGCCGGGGACGATGTCGCCCGCGCCGTGGCCCTGGAGACCGCCGCCATCCTCGACATGAACCTGGACCGCGCCGACCGGGCCCGCGTGCGTGCCGAGGCCGCGCTGGCCCTGCACCGCCGCCACGGTGACGCGGCCGGCGTCGCCCGGATCCTCGACGGCCGCGCCATGGCGACGTTCCTCGACGGCAGGATCACCGAGGCCGTCGAGGTGTTCGGCCGGGTGGCGAACCTGTTCACCGACTCCGGTGAGCTGTTGCGGGTGGTGACTCCCCGCTCGACGCGGGGCCACGGACTGGTGTTCCTCGCGCGGCCGGCCGACGGGCTCGGCGAGGCGACGGCCGCGCTCCACCTCGCCCGAGACCTCGTCGCCCCCGAGGGTCGGGCCTATGCCCTCTGGCACCGGTCCGAGGCGCTGTCCGCGCTCGGTCGGCCGGTCGAGGCCGAGACCGACGCGCTCGAGGCGCTGGCCGTCGCCCACGACATCGACCACCGCGGATGGACGGCGACCGCCCATCGAGCCCGGGGAGTCGCCCTCGCCGTCCGCGGCGAGCTGGACGACGCCGCGGCCGCGTTCTCCGCGTCCGCCCGGGCGGCGGGCGACTCGCTGACCTTGTTCGCCTCCTGGGCCGCGGCACAGGCCGCGCTCGTCGACGTCACGCGCGGAGCGCTACCGCGCGCCGAGGCCGCCGTCGCCCGGGCGCTTGCCGTCGGGCCCCCGCTCGGCCACTACGAGGCCCGCCTCGCGGAAGCCGAACTGCTCGCCGCCCGCGGCGACCCCGCGGCCCGCGACCGAGCCGCATCCGCACTCGGACGCGCGCTCCGCGGTGGACACGTCGCCTCCGCCGCACGCCTGGCGGAACTGGCGGAACACGACGGATAGGTCTCGCGCCGGTTTCAGCGTCGGGAGAGGCGCCGGCGATTGGCGACCACCCGCCGGTGGACCGGGCCGAGGACGCTGCCGACCGCCTTGGCGGTGTCCTTCGGCGGAGTCGTCACCGCGGCCGTCGCGGCCTGGGAGAACGCCTCGACCTTCTCCTGCACCATGCGGATGTACTCCCGGCGGTCCCGGGCGCTCGGCGGCCAGCCGCCCGACACCATGCGAGCCGTCCGATAGGCGATCACCATCGGTGCCGACCAGGCGATCTCCGTGACCTGGAGCCACGGCTTCACCCACCCCGCACCGGGTAGGGAACCAGCGGACGTGCGCCTTCTCTCGGTCATCGGCCCACGCTAGGCCCTGCTTCCCCGCCCGACGCCCTCACCGCGCGGTAACGGGCAACCAGGTGCCAGCCGCGCGATGGGCCCCGGCAGCGCCGGCTACGGCTGGGCGAAGCGGATCCTGATGAGCTACGTCGAGCCGGTCGACATCTCCGACCTGGTCCTGTTCCTGGCCTCCGCCGAAGCCTGCTACGTCACCGGGCAGCAGATCCGCGTCCACGCCGGCTCCCTGCTGAAGTTCCCCCGGGGGCCCGGCAGCCGAGCCTGCCTCAGCGGCGGGCGGCGGCGAACTCGGCGAGCCGGTCGAGCTCGCGGAGGGCCTCGGGCTCCGGGAGGGTCTCGAGGTTCAGCGTGACCTCGTCGACCCCGGCCTCGGCGTAGCCGTCCACCATCTCCGGATCGGGATCCGCGGCGTACACCGTGAACGGCACGTTCTGGCGGCCCTGCTCGGCCAGCCACGCCCGGACGCGGCGGATCTCGTCCGGCGGGGTGTGCGCGCGGGGTAGCCACGCGTCGCCGAAGCGCGCCAGCCGGCGCAGCGCCGCGTCGCTCTCCCCACCGAGGTAGATGGGCGGATGGGGCTTCTGCACGGGTTTGGGCCAGGCGTAGATCGGGCCGAAGTCGACGAACCTCCCGTGGAACTCCGCCTCGTCCTTCGTCCAGATCTCGATCAGCGCCGCGAGCTGCTCGTCCATCTGCGCGCCGCGGGTGCTGGGTTCGGTGCCGTGGTTGCGCATCTCCTCGCGGTTCCACCCCACCCCGACCCCGAAGGCGACCCGGCCGCCGGAGACGAGGTCGAGGCTCGCGACCTGCTTCGCGGTGTGGATGACGTCCCGCTGCGGGAGCAGCGCGATGCCGGTGCCCAGCACGAGCCGCGAGGTCACGGTGCCGACGACGGACAGGGCGACGAACGGATCGAGCGTGCGGTAGTACATCCGCGGCAGATCACCCCCGCCCGGGTACGGAGTCTCCCTGCTCACGGGGATGTGGGAGTGCTCGGCGATGAACAACGAGGTGAAGTCGCGTTCCTCGAGCGCGCGTCCCAGCGCCTCGGGGCCGATTCCCTCGTCGGTGATGAACGTGGCGATCCCGAACTTCATGACCTCGACACCTACCAGATCGGGGGCGGCAGGGTGCGGCAGTCGATCGGTCAACCGATTCAGAGCCGCCCGGATCGTGATCATGATCTGCTGCGTGCGCCGAGACGGCCCAGCCGGATCGGAACACAGGAGGCCTCGACGGGCGATGATTCGAGGGTGCCGCCACTCCCCCGCACCGCCTCCGCGCGACCCGACGCCGCCACGGGACCGTCGCCCGGGGTCCTCGCCGTCGTCCTCGGGTTGCTCTTCGGCCTCGCCGGCACCAGTACCTCGGGTGTCACGGTCGCGCTGCCCCAGCTCGCGGGCGAGCTCGGCATCTCCACGGCGGAGGCCGCGTGGGTGATCAGCGTCTACGCCGTCGCGCTCGCCGTCTCCACGCCGTTGCAGGGCCGGATCGCCGACGCCGTCGGGGTCCGCGGGCCCCTGTGCACCGGGATCGCGCTGCTCGCCGCCGGCGCGATCGGCGCCGCACTCGCTCCGAACATCGCGGTCCTCCTCACCGCCCGCGTCGTGCAGGGCATCGGGGCGGCCGCGATCCCGGTCCTCGCGACGACCCTGATCAGCGCCTGCTACGACGGCCACGCCCGCGGTGCGGCACTCGGCCGGCTCGCCGGCACCGGCGCCGTCCTCTCCGCGCTCGGCCCGCTCGTCGGCGGCGCGGTCGAGGGCCTCGGCGGCTGGCGATGGGCGATCGCGCTGCCGGCCGTGGGGCTGCTCGCCGTGCCCTACCTCTGGCGGGTCGCGCGGGTGCCGGGTGACGGGGCGCGGATCGACCTGCTCGGCGCGCTCGCCGTCGCCGTCGCGGCGACCGGCCTGGTCCTGACGATCCAGTCCCCGTCCGCCGGGCTCGGTGCGGCGCTCACGGGTGTCGCGCTGATCGTCGTCGGCGTGCCGGCGGTGGTGCTGCGCGTCCGCTCCCGGCCGGACGGCTTCCTGCCCCGGTCCGTGGTCACCAACCCGGTGGTCGTCCGGTCGGCCCTCGCCGCGGCCGCGGTTCCCGCGAGCTGGTTCGCCCTCCTGCTGGGCATCCCGATCGCCCTCGCCGCCCGCGGCTGGACCCCGTTGACGATCGGGCTGCTCATGGTCCCGGCCGCCGCGGTCGGGCTCTTCTCCCCGCGCCTCGCCGCCACGCTGCTCGACCGCCTCGGCCCGCGGCGCACCCTGCTCGTCGCCTGCCCGACGACCGCGGTCGGGCTGATCCTGGCCGCGGTCGGCGCCTGGTACGACGTGACCGCCCTGCTCCTCGTCGCCGTCGTGCTGAACACCGTCGCCTTCGGGATCGGCCAGCCCGCGATGACCGCCGCGGTGGGCGGGGCGGTGCCCGCCGAGCGACGGGGCGGAGCGCTCGGCGTCGCCACTCTCGCGTTCCTCACCGGGGCGGGGATCGGCGCCGCGGTCGTCGGCGGCCTCGCCGCGCCACTGGGCATCGGCACCGCGGTCGCCGTCCTCGTGCTGCTCCCGATCCTGGGCGTCACGCTGCTGCTCGGGAGGAACCGAACGGAGCACCCGGCCTGATCGGCGGTGCCCGACCACAGGCCCGGCCCCGGCCCGCGCGATGCGGGCCGGGGCCGGATCTGTTCGACCGTCCCGGGGTCGACGTGAGCTACCCCGCGGCTTCCGCCGCCCCGGCCTCCGCCTCGCCTCGTCGTGGCGGCCGCCGCTCCCGGCAGTAGCTCCCCGGCGGGTCGGAACGGCCGAACGCGCACTCGCCCCGTTCCCGGCACCGCCGGTTGCACGGGCCGATCGTGTCCTGCTTCGCCGCCGCCGCCCTTCGCAGCGCGGCGACGTCGAGCCCGGTCACTGCGCCGACGCCAGCACGTTCTCCTTCTCGCCGGCGCTCATCCCGGGCTTCGCCCCGAGGTCGAACCGCGGACCGGACGGCAGCGTGTTGTGGAAGATCTTGCCGCCCTTGATGACCGTGGTGATCTTGTCGAGGTCCTGCATCACCGTGATGTCGGTGAGCGGGTCGCCGTCGACCACCACGATGTCGGCGAACTTGCCTGCCTCGAGCGTGCCCACCTTGCCCCCGAAGTCGACCAGGGCGCCGGCGTCGCGGGTGGCCGCGACGAGCGTCTCGCGCGGGGTGTAGCCGAACATCTCGACGAAGTTCTGCAGGTCCCGGGCGTAGGTGCCGTGCGGGGTCCAGGCCAGGCCGAAGTCGCCACCGGGCAGCACCCGGATGCCCGCCGCCTTCATCTTGCCGACGCTGGCGATGGTCTCGACCATCTCCTCCTTGTAGCCCATGGAGTCGAGCACGTCGTGGCTGAAGCCGAACTGGGCGCCGTTCTCGTAGAGCCCGACCTGCCAGTGGATGGCCGGGCTGACGAAGATGCGATGCCGCTGCTCGCGCATGCGCTCGAGCGCCTCGTCGTTGAGGTAGTTGGCGTGCCCGATCACGTCGAACCCGGCCTTCATGGCCTGGATCACCGCGTCCGCCGAGCGGGCGTGGCAGAGCATCCGCAGGCTGCGGCGGTGCCCCTCGTCGACCGCGGCGTCGGCCTCCTCCTGGGTGTAGGAGAGCTCCCCGGGCAGGTCGGACTCGATCATGCCCTCGCCGTCGAGGTAGACCTTGACGGTGTCGGCCCCGGACTTGCGGACCGAGCGGATGACCTTGCGGACCTCCCACGGGTTGTCCGCCAGCAGGGCCAGCCCGTCCATGCCGAGCTGCAGGTGGTCCGGGTTCCAGTCGACCATCCCGCCGGTGCCGAGGACGTCCCGGCCGCAGGCCACGTAGCGCGGGCCGGGGGCGACCCCGGAGTTGATCGCGTTGCGGACGGCCACGTCGACGGCGTGCAGGGACCCGAAGCTGTTCGCCGACGTGTAGCCGCAGCGCAGCATCGTCCGCGCGTTCTCCACCGCGTAGATCGTGGTGGCCTCGGCGGTGCAGTTCATGTCCAGGTCCTGCAGGCTGGACGCGTTGAAGTAGGACAGGTGGCTGTGCGCCTCCGTCATACCCGGCATCACGAAACGGCCGCCCAGATCGATGCGGGGCACGTTCTCGTCGACGTCGTCGAACTGGTCCATCGAGCCGACGCGGCGGATCTCGTCGCCCTCGACCCAGATGGCACCGTCGGGGATCACCTCCTCGTCGGTGCCGTCGAAGATGCGGCCGTGGACGAGGAGCATGGACTCGGCGTTGAGCATGGTCACTCCTTGTTGAGGTGGTGGTGCGGGCGTCGTGCCGGGCTCGCGGAGTGCAGGCCACGGCCGGCGGCCGCGCGGGCCGCCTCCTGGACCTGCTCCCCGACGGTGGGGTGGACGTGCACGGTGTCGGCGAGATCCTCCACCGTCGCGCCCATCTCGATGGCCACCGTGCCCTCGGCGACCAGCTCGGAGGCGTGCGGGCCGACCACGTGCAGCCCGAGGACGAGGCCGGTACCGGTCTCCGACACCAGCTGCACCGTCCCGCGCGGGGCGCGCAGCGTGAGTGCCCGGCCGTTGCCGGCCATCGGGATCGTGGTGACGACCGGGTCCAGTCCCTCGGCGCGGGCCGCGGCGGCGGACAGGCCCACCGTCGCGATCTCGGGGTCGGCGAACACCACGGCGGGGATCGCGGCCGGCTGGAAGGTCACGCGGTCCCCGCACAACGCGTCCACCGCGACCGGTGCCTCGGCGTAGCCCTTGTGCGCCAGCGCCGGCCCCGGCGTGACGTCGCCGACCGCGGCCACATGCGGGCGCAACGTCCGATCGGGGGCGACGTGCAGGAGGCCGTCGTCGCCCGGCGTCACGCCGAGCCGGTCGAGGCCCAGCTCGTCGGTGTTCGGGCGGCGGCCGACCGCGACGATCACGACGTCGGCCTTCACCTCGACGTCCCGGTCGCCGCGGCGCACGTGCAGGATCGTGCCCCGGTGCTCGCCGGCGCGGGCGGCCGTGAGCACGGTGACGCCCAGCTCGTCGAGCCGCCGGGCGACCGGACGGGTCAACGCGACGTCGATCTCGGGCAGGATCCGTTCGGCCATCTCCACCAGGGTCACGGACGAACCGAGCTTTGCCAATGCCGTGCCGAGCTCGACCCCGATGTAGCCGGCGCCGACGACCGCCACCGTGGCAGGCAGCTCGGGGAGGTCGAGCGCTCCCGTGCTGTCCAGGACGCGTACGCCGTCGGGTACCAGGTGGGGCAGCACGGCCGGGCGCGAGCCGGTGGCGATGACGACGTCGCGGAACTCGACGAACGCCGCACGGCCGGCGGGCGTGCGGACCACGGCCTGGTCCGGGCGGGTGAACCGGAGGTCACCGGCGAGCACCCGGACCCCGGCTGCGGCCAGCAACGACCGGACTCCCCCGGTCAGCTCGCCGACGATGCGCGCCTTGTGCGCCTGGAAGGCGCCCAGGTCCACCGAACACTCGCCGACGGACAGGCCCGCCGACGCGTAGCCGGCGGCCCGTTCCGCCACGTCGGCCATCTCGATCAGCGCCTTGGACGGGATGCAGCCCGCACGCAGGCACACCCCGCCGACGCCGTCCTCACCGTCCCGGTCGATCACCAGGACGTCGCGGCCGCGCTGGGCGCCGCGCAGCGCGGCCGCATAGCCCGCGGGGCCGCCGCCGACGACGAGCAGGTCGACGGCCTCGGCGATCTCTCCGACGACCATCAGTCCTCCTCGCCCAGCAGCAGCAGCGGGGTGCGGATCAGCCGCTCGAGGGTGTTCACGAAGGCACCGAGGTGCTCGCCGTCGATCAGGCGGTGGTCCGCCGCGACCGCGAGCGGCAGCACCCGGCGCACCGCCGGGACGCCGTCCACCGGGACCACCGCGTCGTGGACCCGGCCGAACCCGGCGATCGCCACCTGCGGAGCATTGATCAGCGGGGTGCCCAGCCAGGTGCCGTAGCTGCCGAAGTTGCTGATCGTGAATGTGCCGCCGGTCGTGTCCTGCAGCGGGAGCGAGCGTTCACGGGCGCCCGCGCCGAGCCGGGCGATCTCCCTGGCCAGGCCGGGCACGCTGCGCCGGCCGGCGTCGCGCAGCACCGGCACGATGAGGCCGTCCGGGGTGGCGGCCGCGATCCCGACGTCGAGACGCCGGTGCAGCGTGACCTCCTCGCGCTCCATGTCGAGGGTCGCGTTGAAGTCCGGGTGCCGGCGCAGGGCCGTCGTCACCGCACGGACGAGCAGCGGCAGCAGCGTCAGCCGCAGCCCCTGCTCCTCGGCGTCCGCCCGCAGGGTGCGGTGGGCGCGTTCGAGCTCGGTCGCGTCGACCTCGCGGAACTCGGTGATGTGCGGGACCGACCAGGCCGCGGTCATGGCCCGGGCGACCTGACGGCGCAGCCCGCGCAGCGGCCGGACCTGGGTCTCCCCCGCGACGGGCTCGACCGGAGCGGTGGCAGGGGTGACGGCCGCCTGCGCGGTGACCGGCTCCGGGCTCCGCGGCGCGGCACCGTCGACGGACCGAGCGCCGCCGGCCATCGCGGCGCGGACGTCGTCGAGGACGATCCGGCCGTTCGGTCCGCTGCCGGTGAGCTCGGCCAGCTCGATGCCGTGCTCGACCGCCAGCCGGCGGGTGCTCGGGGCGGCCAGCACCCGGCGGCGGCCGGCGCCGGGGCGGGCCGGGGACGCGGGCACGGCCCGACCGTCGACGGCCGGAGCGGTGGCGAGCGCGGGTTCGCTCGCGGGCGCCGGCTCCACGGCGTCGGCTCCCGAACCCGTCGCCTCGAACGTGAACAGGGCCGACCCGACCGGGACGATGTCCCCCGGCCCGTGCGCGAGCTCGGTGATCACCCCGTCGGCCGGCGCGGGCAGCTCGACCTGTGCCTTCGCCGTCTCGACCGTCACGACGGGCTGGTCGGCGCGGACCTCGGCCCCCGCCGCCACCAGCCACTCGACGATCTCGGCCTCGGCGAGGCCCTCCCCGATGTCGGGGAGCCGGAACACGGTGGTGCTCATGCCGCCTTCACCGTCGCCCTCGCCGCCGCGACGACCCGGTCCACGCCGGGCACGAAGTGGTCCTCGATCCGGCCGGGCGGGTAGGGGGTGTCCGGCGCGGCGACCCGCGCCACCGGGGCCTCGAGCGAGTAGAACGCCGCGTCGTTGACCGTCGCCACGACCTCGGCGCCGAAGCCCGCGCTGAGCGGGGCCTCGTGCACGACCACGCAGCGGCCGGTCGCCGCGACGGCGTCGGCCAGACCGGCCTCGTCGAGCGGCACCAGGGTGCGCAGGTCCACGACGGCGGCGGAGATGCCCTCCTCGGCCAGCGCCTCGGCGGCCTTCTCGGCGACCTGGACCGCCGCGCTCCACGCGACGAGCGTGACGTCGGTGCCGTCGCGGGCGACTCGCAGCTTCCCGAACGGCACCGGAGCGTCGCCGTCCGCGACCTCCCCGGTGACCAGGCGGTAGCCGCGTAGTGGCTCGCAGAACAGCACCGGGTCCGACGACCGGACCGCGGTCTGCAGGAGCCCCTTGGCGTCGGCCGGGGTGGCCGGCATGACCACGGAGAGCCCGGGGCTCTGCACGAACTGCGCCTCGAGGGCCTCGGAGTGCAGCTCCGGGGTCCGGACCCCGCCGCCGAACGGAGCGCGGATCACCACCGGCATCGGGAAGCGGCCCTGCGAGCGGTAGCGCATCCGGGCCAGCTGGGCGCCGATCTGGTGGAAGGCCTGGTGGCTGAAGCCGAGGAACTGCATCTCGGCGATGGGCACCAGTCCGGCGGCCGCGAGGCCGATCGCCGCGCCGACGATCGAGGCCTCGGCGAGAGGCATGTCGACGACGCGGTCCGGGCCGAACTCGTCGAGCAGGCCGTCGGTGGCGCGGAAGACGCCGCCGAGCCGGCCGACGTCCTGCCCGAGGACGAGGGTCCGCTCGTCGCGGGCGAGCTCGCCGCGCAGCGTCGTGTTGATCGCCTGGAGCATGTTGAGCCGGGTCATCGGGTTCTCACCTGGGCCTGGAGTTCGGCGCGCTGGCCCTGCAGCCGGGGCGACAACGTCTCGGTCACGTGCTCGAAGAGGTGCTCGACACCGGGCGGTTCCATCGCCTCGACGGTCCGCACCGCCTCGTCGATCCGGGCGGCGATCCGCTCGCGCACCGCGGTGTCGTGGGCGTCGTCCCACAGCTCGCGCGTCCGCAGGTGGGCCAGGACGCGACTGATCGGGTCCCGCGGCGCCCACGCCTCCAGCTCCTCGGCGGGCTGGTAGCGGCTGGCGTCGTCGGCGGTGTTGTGGTCGCCGAGCCGGTAGGTCAGCGTCTCGACCAGCGTCGGGCCCTCACCGGCCCGGGCGCGGGCCACGGCGTCGGCCACGACCTGGTGAACGGCGAGCAGGTCGTTGCCGTCGACCAGGGCACCGGGGATCCCGTAGCCCGGCGCGCGGCCCGCGAGCGTCGCCGCGGCGGACTGCCGGGCGCGCGGGGTGGAGATCGCCCAGCCGTTGTTCTGCACGACGAAGACGACGGGCGCGCGCAAGGTGCCGGCGAGGTTGCAGGCCTCATGGAAGTCGCCCTCCGACGAGGCGCCGTCCCCGCAGAAGACCGCGACGACGCTGTCGCGGCCCTGCAGCGCGTGGCCCCACGCGAGCCCGACGGCCTGCGGGAGCTGGGCGGCCAGGCCGATCTGGATGGGCAGCACGTTCACGCCCTCGGGTGCGGCGCCGCCGCGCGGGTCACCGAGGAAGGTCAGCATGAACTGCTCGAGCGGCAGGCCCTGACGAAGCAGCGCGGGCAGCTCGCGGTACTGCGGGACGACCCAGTCGCGGGCCGGGTCGAGCGCGAACGCCGCGCCCACCACGGACGCCTCCTGCCCGCGGACCGGCGAGAACGTGCCGAAACGTCCCTGGCGCTGCAGGCTGAAGCCCTTCTCGTCGAAGGCGCGGGAGAAGAGCGTGAGCTCGCAGGCGTCGCGGAGCTGCTCGTCGGACAGGGCGGCCTCGCGGCCGGGCTCCAGCTCGCCGTCGGGGCGCAGCACGGTCCACGGGGTCGCCTCCCCGTGCTCGGGGCGGAACTGTGGGGTGAATCCGGACATCGGTACCTCTCGTGGCGGCTGCGGGGCAGCCGGGTTCTGGGGAGACACGGCGGTCACCAGCCGCCGTAGGCGAGCCAGCCGCCGTCGACCGGGATCTGGGCCCCGGTCATGTAGGAGGCCGCGGGCGACGCGAGGAACGCGACGACCTCGGCGACCTCGGCCGGGGCCGCGAGGCGGCCCAGCGGGGTGCGGCGCTCGATGTCATCGGCCGAGAAGCGGCCGCTGCTCATGGTCTGCTCGACGAACGGGGTGGCCACGTAACCGGGGTTGACCGACAGGACGCGGACTCCGCGGTCGGCCCACTCGACGGCGAGCGACTTCGTCAGCCCGTCCAGGCCGTGCTTGGCGGTGGAGTAGGCGGTGCGGCCGGGGATCGCGGTCGCCCCCAGCACCGACGAGACGTTGATGATCGTCCCGCTGCGGGCCGGAAGCATGACCCGCGCCGCCGCCTGGGCGCAGTGGAACGGCCCGGTGAGATTGGTGGCGAGGACGGTCGCCCACTCCTCGGGGGTGATCTCCTCGGCGGCCCGGACCAGCGGGATGCCGGCGTTGTTGACCAACACGTCGAGACGGCCGTAGGCCGCGACGGCGGCGTCGACCAGGATCTGCCCGCCCTCGGGCAGGCTCACGTCCGCGGCGACGCCGACGGCCTCGTACCCGGCCGCCACGATCTCGTCGGCGGCCTCCTTCGCGCGTCCGTCGTCGCGGGAGTTGACCACGATCCGGGCGCCTCCGGCGGCCAACCGGCCGGCGATGGCCCTGCCGATGCCCGAGCTGGAGCCGGTCACGATCGCGACCAGGCCGGCGACCGAGGCTTCGGGGGGTTTCGACTGCACTGTCGTCAAGGGGTGGCCCTTCTGACCGCAGGGGTCATCGCCCGAGGAGGCGGCGCCTCCCCGGTGGGGGGTGCTCTTCTGCCCGGACGCGCGGTCTCCCCACGTCACTCGCTGTGGTCCGCGTCACCGTCCAGGAACGTGCATCAAGCTTCGGCCGGGCGCCCCCTCCCGTCAATGGCGACTCCTCGGTCCTGAACATCCGGAACTCGGATGGCCCCCGCGGCGCTACCGGAGATCGATGGTCGTGTCCGGCACGGGCGTCCCGAGCAGGGTCTCGAGCAGCGCCGACGCCGCCGGGGAGCCGGCCAGGGCCGGTGCCCAGTACACGCCGACCTCGCGGTATACCCGCGGGGAGACCCCGACGACCGCCACGCCGTCGGTCCGGACGCTGTCGATCGCGAGCCGGTTGGTGAAGCCGAGCGCGAGCCCGCTCCGGACCAGGCCGACGAGGATCTGCGGCTGGTCGGACAGGAACCGGATCTGGGGTTCGATGCTCTTCCGGGTGAGCAGCCGGAAGGCCTCGGTGTCGTAGCGCAGGTCGTGCCCGGAGACGACGAGCTGCTCTCTGCGCAGATCCGCCAGCGCCGCGGTCTCCTGGTCCGCCAGGCGGTGCCCCAACGGGACGACGAGGCACATCGGCTCCCGCCACAGCAGCCTGTGGCTCAACGAGTGGGTGCTGCGCGGCGGCGGCAGGGTCGGCCGGACCGCGAGCAGGGCGGGCCCCTGGTCCAGGGCCCGGTCGATGCCGCGCACCGCCTGTTCGACCAGCTCGACGCGGATGCCGGGGAAGTCCTCGGAGAAGCGGCGGAGCACCTCGGGCACGAACGCGGCGCCGGCGCTCGGATAGGTCGCGAGCGTCACGTCACCCCGGATCAGGCCCTGCACCGAGGCCATCGCGGCCCGGCCTGCGTCGAGTTCCTCGACCATGGCCCGGGCGTGCGTCACGAGGGCCTCCCCCGCCGCGGTCAGCCGGGCCGGCCGCTGGTCACGGTCGAACAGCTGCGCGCCGAGCTCGCGTTCCAGCGAGGCGATGTGGCTGGAGATCCGTCCCTGGGACCGGTAGAGATGGACGGCCGCCGCGGTGAACCCGCCCCGGTCGACCACGGCGAGGAACGCATGAATCCACTCGATCTGCACGATTGCCGATCCTCGCCCCGACGGATCCCCCGAGCAGCGGGACCCCGGTCACATTCGCCGCGGGGCGCGCGAGTCATCTCAGGACAGCTGTGCACACCGACCTCTCGTCACGCTCCCCGGAGATCACAGCGGGTTCGTCGGCTCACCCGGCGAGTTCGCCGCGGCGCTGCGACCGCTCCTGTCCGCTCGGCCCGGCCCCGCCGGGTGAGCCGCTCCCGGAGTCAGGTACCGCAGAACGTGCGGTAGGTGCCGAAGCTCGGCGGGGCCGGTAGGGCGTACGACTCCAGGCCGGGCCGCACCTCGAAGGGTCGCGCGAGCACGTCGAGCAGCCGGTGGAAGGGTTCCATGTCGCCGGCGGTCGCCGCGGCGAGCGCCTCGTCCACCAGATGGTTCCGTGGCACGTAGACGGGGTTGACCCGGTCCATGGCCTCCGCGGTCTCCCGCGGGTCGGCCGCACGGGACGCCAGCCGTGCCCGCCACCGGCCCGACCACGCGTCGAAGGCGTCGGGCTCGGCGAAGAGCGCTCGCGCGGGCGCCGCGTCTCCGCGCAGCGACGACGACAGCGCCCGGAAGAAGGAGGTGAAGTCGACCCGCTGCGCCTTCAGCAGCGCCAGCAGGTCCTCGATCAGCGAGCCGTCCTCTTCGTCGGTGCCCGGGATGCCCAACTTGGCGCGCATCCCGTCGCTCCGGTACCGGCCGTAGCGGTCCGCGAACGACGACAGCACCTCGGTGGCGGCCTCGACCGCGGCGTCCGTGTCCGCATGGATCAGGGGCAGCAGCGTCTCGGCCAACCGCGCCAGGTTCCACTGCGCGATGCCCGGCTGGTTGCCGTAGGCGTAGCGGCCGCCGTGGTCGATCGAGCTGAACACGGTGGCGGGGTCGAAGGCGTCCATGAACGCGCAGGGGCCGTAGTCGATGGTCTCGCCGGAGATCGTCATGTTGTCGGTGTTCATGACGCCGTGGACGAACCCGACGAGCATCCAGCGGGCGATCAGCGACGCCTGCGCGTCGACGACACTCTCGTAGAGCGCGAGGTACGGGTTCTCCGCCTCGGCCGCGTCGGGGTGGTGGCGGGCGATCACGTGGTCGGCGAGGCGCCGCACGAGCGCGGGGTCCTGCCGCGCCGCCGCGTACTGGAACGTGCCGACGCGGACATGGCTCGACGCGACCCGGGTCAGCACCGCGCCGGGCAGCATCGTCTCCCGCACCACCTGCTCGCCGGTCGCCACCACCGCGAGCGCGCGGGTGGTGGGGACGCCGAGAGCATGCATCGCCTCCCCGACCACGTACTCCCGCAGCATCGGCCCGACGGGTGCCTTCCCGTCACCCCCGCGCGCGAAGGGGGTGCGGCCCGAACCCTTGAAGTGCAGGTCGCGGCGGCGTCCGTGGACGTCGAGCACCTCGCCGAGCAGGAGCGCGCGGCCGTCGCCGAGGCGGGGCACGTACCCGCCGAACTGGTGGCCGGCGTACGCCTGGGCCACCGGCGACGCGCCCTCGGGCGTGGCGTTGCCGACGAGGACGGCCACACCCTCCGGCGCTCTCAGCGCCTCGGCGTCGACACCCAGCTCCGCGGCGAGCTCCTCGTTGAGCGCCAGCAGTCGGGGCGCGGGAGCCGGCGCCGCCTGCCAGGGCTCGCACAGCGCCCCCAGTTCACGGGCATAGGAGTTGTCGAACGTGAACAACGACCCGACCGCGACGCTCATGCCACCGAGGCTAGCCCGACGCTGCGCGATCACGCCGGGGCGGCCGCCGGCGTTCGAGGCGGCCGTCGAGGACCCACGACGCATCGGTGCTCGCACCGTCGGCGACGGCGTCGAGGAAGAGGTCGAGGCACCCGCGGCCTGTAGGCCGGGCCGGCCTATTCGAGGGGCCCGTTCTTCACCAGACCACCGGCCGGGCCTTCGACGAAGCGGGGGTCGAGCTGCATGAACTCGCTCTCCATGCCGTTGGCGCCGTCGGGACGGTTGTCCCCGTTGACGCCGTCGACGAGGGACCGGACCGCCGTCTCGGCCGTGGCCTGCCCGGCGTCCACCCCCTGCAACGGGCTCTGGGTGTCCTGGGCCGCGTAAGCAGCTCCGACGCCGACGAGCGGCAGGACCGCGACCCCGACGGCGACCGCGATCAGCGAGCGACGCGTGCGTGCGTTCATCAGTACATCCTTCGAGTCGTTCGACAGTGTCGGGTCCGGGATCCGACCGGACCCCGCGTCACATGTTCTCGGCGCCGGCCTTGATCGCCTCACGGATGCGGTTGTAGGTCCCGCACCGGCAGATGTTGCGGATCTCCTCGATCGCGTCCTCGTCCACGTCGCGGCCCTCGGCCTGGCACTGCCTGACCTTGGCCACGGCGGCCATGATCTGGCCGGGCTGGCAGTACCCGCACTGCGCCACGTCCCGGTCGATCCAGGCCTGCTGCATCGGGTGCAGCTCGTCGCCGTCGGCGAGCCCCTCGATCGTCGTGACCTCGTCGTCGGGCTTGACGTCGCAGACCCGCACGGAGCACGGGTTGAACGCCTTGCCGTTGATGTGGCTGGTGCAGGCCTTGCAGACGTTGATCCCGCAGCCGTACTTCGGACCGGTGACGCCGAGCAGGTCCCGGATCACCCAGAGGAGACGGACGTCGTCGTCGGTGTCGACGGTGACGGACTTGCCGTTGAGCTTGAAGGTCTGCGTGGGCATGTCGCGCTCCTCAGTACGTGGTCTCGAGGCCGTTGGTGGGCGACGGCGGGATCGGCGGCACGGTCGGGTACGGCTCGAACGGGAGCGGGTCCTTGTGGTTGATCGGGAAGTACTCCGGGAGCTTCCCGGTAGCCCGCGCGTAGGCGTTGGCGATCGCGCCGCAGGTGGCCGCCACGCCGAACTCGCCGACGCCGCCCGGCTCGTCCGCCGTCGAGTCCATGACGATGATGTTCATCTCCGGCGGGGTGTTCCACTGCCGGGTGTAGAAGTAGTTGTCCCAGCTGGCCTCGACGAAGTGGCCGTCGTCCAGGTGCAGGCTGGAGGTCAGGGTCATCGCCAGCGCGTCGTTGATCCCGCCCATCATCTGGGCTTCGATCCCGCGCGGGTTGATCACCAGGCCGACGTCGACGGCGTAGGTCACCTTGGTCACGCGCGGACCGGTGACGCCCTGGCGGATCCTCCGGTTCACCGTCTCCGGCCGGCAGTCGATCTCGACCAGGCAGGCGGCGACGCCCTTGTACTCGGTGTGGAAGCCGAGCCCCTGGGCGGTGCCCTTCTTCATCGAGCGGCCCCAGTCGCCCTCCTCGGCCACCTTCTCCAGCACGGCCCGCATGCGGTCGTTCTTGAAGAACTCCATGCGGAACTCGTACGGGTCCTTGCCCATCTTCGCCGCGATCTGGTCGACCATCAGCTCCCGCGCGGTCGCCACGTCCGGCGAGTAGATGTTGCGCATGCTGGAGGTGTTGAATCCCATGTCGACCTCGTTGAGCAACCGCGTCGACACACCGAAGTTGTAGGGCGTCACCTGGGTCAGCTCGAAGATGCTCTCCGAGAGGCTGAGGTTGCCGAGCACGGGCGTCTTGAACACCGCGGCCGTGATCGGCTCCCCGAGGCCCGGGCTGACCTCGGTGGCGACGCTGGTGTGGCGCAGCTCGAAGCTGAGGACCGAGTCGGCGGCGACCGACGCGCGGACCCGCGTGGTGGCCAGCGGGTGGACGCGGCCCTGGCGGGAGTCGTCGGCGCGGGTCCACATCAGCTTGACGGGCTTGCCCATCTTCTTCGACACCTCGGCCGCCTCCAGCGCGGCGTCGAAGAACAGCTTGCGCCCGAACGAGCCGCCGCCCTCGGTGACGTGCACGGTCACCGCGCTCGAGGGCAGCCCGACCTTCTTCGCGATCTCGGCCTGGGCCGCGATCGGGTTCTTCATCGGGCCCCAGATCTCGGCCCGGTCCGAGCGGACGTCGGCGATGGCGCAGTTGGTCTCCAGCGAGCTGTTGCTCCGGAAGTAGAACGTGAAGGAGCCCTCGACCGTCGTACCGCCCGCCGCCGGCACGGCCAGCGGGAGCTCGCCCTTCTTGACCTGCGCGAGCACCGACTCGTCGTTCTCGCCCGCCACGGTGCCCGCCGCCCACTGCACCCGCAGCGCGTTGACGCCGTCGATGGCCTGCCCGAACGTCTTCGCCCGCACCGCCACCCCCGTGCCGACCATCTCGACGTCGGTGACGCCCGGCATCGAGCGGACCTCGTCGATGTTGTCGACGTCCTCGGGGTAGCCGTTGAGGTCGGGCGCCCGGCAGATCACCGTCGGAAGCGCGTCCGGGATCTGCAGGTCGGTGGCGAAGGTCTTCTTGCCCGTCACGATGGCGCGGGCGTCGGTCTTGTTCTGCGACTTCCCGATGATCCGGAAGTCTTCCTTCGGCTTCAGCGTGACCTCGACCTGCTCGGTCACCTGGTTGGCAGCCTTCTCGGCCAGCGCGCTGAACGGCAACGACCGGCCGCTCGCCCCCGTGATCACGCCACTGCGGCTGGTCAGCACGGCGACGTCCTGCCCCAGCTCCGCGGCCGCCGCCTTCAACAGCTGGCCGTGGGCGAGCGCGGCCGCCACCCGGATCGGCGTGTAGGTGGCGAACGTGGTGCTCGAGCCGCCCGTGATCTGGTTGAACAGCAGCTCGGGGCGTGCGTCGGCCAGGGTGACCTTCACCTGGTCGACCTCGAGGCCCATCTCCTCGGCGATGATCATCTGGGTCGAGGTGATGATCCCCTGCCCGTTGTCGGACCGGGGCAGCGCGAAGGACACGGTGCCGTCGCGGTTCACCTCGATCCGGATCAGGTTCGCCGTCGGGCGCGCCGCGTCGCGGAGCGTGTCGAGGAGGTCGTAGAGCTCCGGCGTCTGGGGGCCCGACGGGATCGAGGCGGCGGAGGCCTCCGAAGGACCCCAGAGCGACTCCCGGGTGAGCTCGGCGGCCACGACGAGCGTGGGTGCGGCAATCAGGTAGCCGAGGAACCGTCGCCGGCTGGCGACGTGGCGTCCCAGACCGGCCTTCTCGTCCGGGCTCCGCCGCGTGGTGGGCGCGCGATGAGCGGGCATCGTTGTCCTCTCCGACCTACCGGCGGGCCGCGAAGGGGGGAGCGGGCCCTGCCGAAAGACTGTGTGCCCCGCCCAACGGCGTGACCGTTCGACAGTTACGTCGAGCCGTCCGAGCGGAATGTCGCACTTGACAAACGCCGACGGGGCCGACGGGCGAGAATGCGCAGGTAGCCGCCCTGGCGGCCTCCATCGGTCGCCGTAGATGCGGCGTCAATCATCAATTCCATCCGCAGCTGCGAGTGGGCAACCTTGACCGGAACTACCCGATCGGGTTAAACCGGAGTCGGGTCGCGCGCCACCACCGCGTCGCGGCGTACCACCTGGCGTTCGGGCTCTGCCGGCGATCGGTGACGTCTCAGGTCAGACTCCGCATCCGTTGCGGTACACCGTCCTCCCCGTGAAGGTCCGGCCCGCCGAGTCCAGCCGCCGGATCGCCGTCCGGACGCACGATCCGGTGGCCGGCGGCATGGGCGTGGCCCGACGCCAGCGCCCACCTGACCGCCGCGGCCACCGTCGCCCGATGGTCGGCGTGCACGCATCGCAGCGCTGCCTCCAGGGTGTGCGCCGCCGTCTGCGGGAGTCCGTAGAGCCCGTATGCCTTCCGACCACGTCGCCGGGTCACGGCTGATGTCCCAGTCCCAGGACCCCCCATCCCGGTAGCGCAGGTGGTCACCGAAGAGGTCGGACACCAGCGATCGCGCCTGCAAGCGCACTTCCCTCGGGCCGGGGCGAGCCCGTCCGCCGCCGAGAGTGCCGGATCGTCGACGCCCGTCCTGCACACGTCGCATCCCGGGCCCGGCCGCCGGAGCACGTTTGTCGCTCGCCGACCGCGGGAACCACCATGGCCCGGCCGTCGGGGACGCACCCTCCCGCGTCCAGCGCGGCCACCACGTCTTCAAGGAGGGACCACGATGGGACTCGACGACAAGATCGACAACAAGGCCGAGGAGCTGAAGGGCAAGGCCAAGGAGGGCGTGGGCAACGCCACCGACGACGAGGGCCTCGAGGCCGAGGGCAAGGCCGACCAGGCGTCCGGCAACATCAAGCAGGCTGGCGAGAAGCTCAAGGACGCCGCCAAGAACATCGTCGACAAGTAGCGACCCCACCAGCGGGCCGAATCCCTCAGCGGGGTTCGGCCCGCTCGTGTGTCCGGCGCCGGTCACCGTGCTGTGCAGCATCGCCCGCCGGCCACTTCCGCCCGTTCCGGCTGACGTCGGGCACGTCGGCAGCGGCGTCGGATCTCCCCGCGGAGACCTTCGAGGACCACGGCGGGATGAGCCGGCCGGACCCCGCACCAGGTCAGGTTCGCCGATCGAGACCGACGTCGAGAGCGTCCGCCCTCTGTGGCGAGGGGGCGTCGCTCGGTTGGCGTGGCGACCCCTCGCGTTCGCATTAGCACCCAGTGTGGTCGCTGTGCATCGTTCGGGGCGAGGAGCGCGCAACCGGGTAGCGCCGGACACGACGCGAAACGCTGCGGCCCGCCCACCGGCTGTCTACCGGTGGCAGCGCGAGGGCGATGTTCCCCGAGGACCCGGTAGGGCTGAAGCGGTAGGGCTGAAGCGCCTATGGCCCGAGGAGCTCGACCGAGGCCGCCGCACAGGACCGTGACCGCGTTCCTGTTCTGCAACAGAAGGTGAGGGAATCAGCAATGGGCGACTGGCGTGGCTCCTCGTGAATTGATCCATGCTTCGCGCGGGCGGGACGGGACAGGCCGTGTCACAGCCCTCGTACGGGTTTCGTCGTGCTCGGCGTACAGGTCGATGGCCTGCAGTCGCTACCGGTTGACCGACGACCGGCACACCGTCCGACATAGACGATGCACGCATAGACGATGCACGAAACGATCTCGGGCAGTCGGTGGGTGCGGCCGCCGGGATCGTCGAGACCGTGATTCTCCTGTCGAGGCTATGAGCGCCTAGTTCCGGCGCCACCCGCGTCGGGTGACGTGGACGCACGTCACCGAAGCGGCCGCGGCCGATGCAGGCAAGCAGCGCGAAAACGGACCATACGTGAGCTCGGAGATCGGGTTCGAGCACCAGCGTGGGGGCTAATGATGCAACAGCTCTTGGATGCCAAATGGAGTTATGTCACCCGCAGGGTGGCTGATCGTGGGGCGGTCGGGCTGGGGAGTCTTGACCGTGAGCCGCGGTTGGGGGATCTCGTGGCGGCCAGGGTGATGGACGTGCGGGCTCATGATCATATCGAGGACACGAATGGCCGGCAGGTCCGGCTGTATCCGGGAGATGTGGTGACGGGGGGGTTCGGAAATCGGTATGCGACCGATTACTACGAGGGGTATCTGCCGACGGGGACTGTGGCGCACCTGTTGACCGCGGGCGGGGTGGTCGGGCGGGTGGCCTCGGCGCACGCGCGGCGTGGTGAGCCCACGGTCCTGGAGGTGCTGGGCTTGTTGGCCGATCGTTCCGGTCGGCCGTTGTCGATGGACGGATGTGCGATGGCGGCGCCCGTGTCGGCGCGGGCGGAGTTGGGCACGTTCGTGGTGGTGGGTTCGTCGATGGGGGCGGGGAAAACCACGACGGCCGCGGCGTTGGTGCAGGGGTGGTCACGCGCCGGGTTGCGGGTGGGGGCGGGCAAGGTCACCGGTTCCGGAAGCGGGAAGGACCGGTGGATGTATCAGGACGCCGGGGCGGCCGAGATCGTGGATTTCCTGGATTTCGGGATGGCGTCGACGTTCGGTTATCCGCCGCAGCGGTTGCGGGCCACGATGGTCGGGATCCGGGACGCACTGGTCGGGCGTGGTGCGTCGGTAGTGGTGTTGGAGATCGCCGACGGGTTGTTGCAACAGGAGACCCGGGGGTTGGCCGCAGGTTTGGTGGGGTTCGCGGACGGGGTGGTGCTGGCGGTCGCCGATGCGCTCAGCGCCGTGGCCGGAGTCGGGATCATGGCAGATCTCGGCGCCCCGGTGCGGGCGGTGAGTGGGTTGGTGACCGCGAGCCCGTTGGCGTCGCGGGAAGCGGCGGCGGCGACCGGGCTTCCGGTGTTGTCGCCGCAAGAGCTGATCGCCGGTGGTGCGCTGGAACTTTTGAGCTGTGCGGCGGTCACGGCATGACCCGCGCCGCGGTCTACCTCCCCGACCGGCGCGGCTGCTCTGACGGGCGCAACCGGTCTGAGGGCCGGGCCGGGCCCGGGCGGCTCGGGGAGGTCGAACTGGATGTCCTCGAGGTCGGGTCGGCGCACGTGGTGTTGCCCGAGGCCACGGTCCGCGACGAGCGCGGCGGAGCGTTGTTCACCGGCTGCGGGCTCGGCGGAGCGTTGGTGTTCGACCCTTCGGCCGGGGGTGGTCCGTCGGCCGGTGCGGCGGCCGACCGGGCGGCACGGGCGTTCGGGGTGGTCAACGCGGCCTTTCACACCCAGCGGGCGCTGCGGTATGTCACCGGGCTGCTGGGGCATCCGCTGCCGCGTCTGGTGGTGCGCATCGGGATGCACGAGCAGCTCCGCCGGTGGAGTGGCGGACACTACCGGCTGCCCGGCCCGGGGGTGGGGGTCGACGCAGACCCGTCCAACTCGGACGGGGAGGTGCATCTGAGTGGCGGCGCGGGGTTCGTCGCCGACCCCGGCACCGACCTGTATTTCCGTGCGCCCGCACACAACCCCGCCATCGTCTGTCACGAGGTCGGCCACCACGTGTGCAGGCACACCGCGGACTTCCGGCTCAACCGGCTGCGCCCGCCCCGGCAGCAGGCCAACAAGAAGATCGCCCTGGACGAAGGCACCTCCGATGCGATCACTGCGATGCTGCTGGGCACCCCCGACATCTACGGCTGGCACCGCCACAACATCGCGCAGACCGAACAACGACGCCGCAAGCTCGACCCCCGCTGGACGATGGCCCACTTCCGGGGCGGGCCCCACAGCGACCCCCACGCCGACGGCACGATCTGGGCCTCCGCGTGCTGGAGCGCCCGCCAACGCGTCACCGACACCGGCGCCGACCCCACCCGCTTCGACACCCTGCTGCTGCGGGGGCTGGAACTGGCCGGACGCGAGAACCCGGTAGGCCTGATCGATGACGCCGTCCGCGAACGGCGCCACTTCTCCAGGCTCGTGGCCGCCATGGCCCGAGCCGACCCCGCCCTCGCCCCCCACGTCGTGGCCGCCATGGCCGAACACGGCATCCACCTCGGCATCAGCAACAACGACCTCTCCCGAGCCGCCCGCGCACACCCCGGTGGACCGGTGGACGCACCTGAGAAGCGGCTTGCCGACCTCGCCCGAGCCCGGTCACCGACGCTGCATTCGAACTCGCCCGGTCAGCAGTTCGAACACAGGAACGCCGGCGACCGCGGATGCCGCCGAGCAGCGGGCGCTCCGGCAGCGGCGGCAGTTCCGCTCCTACAGCCGCCCCGAACCGGGAAAGCGTGAGATCCGGCAGATGACGGTGGTCGCCGGACTCGAGATTGGGGTTCGAGATTTCGGAGGTAACTCACATGACGACGACCGCGCCATCCAGGAGCGTCGTCCAGTTCGAGACGAGCAGCGAGCGATCGTGGTGGGCTACGGAGATGGAGGCCATCAGGGCCGCGCTGGTCGACCACTACGGAGCCGATGTCGCGGGTGAGGCGCTGACTCCTCCGCGCGATCCCACCGGCTTGCGGACGCGGTTGCGTGAGGTCGCCCCCCAGCTCACCGTGCTCACCGACAGGGTCCGCCGGGCATTCAACGAGGACCAGGTGTGTGCGGTTCTGATCCCGGAACTGGGCCTGGGCGGACTGGAGATCGACGACAAGCGCAAGGGTGTCTTCGCGCTCGCCGTGCTGCTGGGGGACCCGACCGCGAACATCCCGTTCGACAACGTGTTGTGGGACGTCCGGAACCGCGGAGAGGGGTCGTCGGGCCACACGAGCTTCTCGGAAAATGACCGTGAAGCCCAATATCACACCGACAACGGGTCTCTGCCCGTCCCGGAGCATTTCTTCCTGCTGTATTCGGTGCTGGCTGCTCGATGCGGGGGTGGAGTTTCGCTGCTCCGTGACGGTCGAGTCCTCAAGAAGCAGCTCGAGGAGACCCCAGAAGGGAGCGCGGCGGTTCAGCTCCTGACCGAGACGAAGTTGCCGAGGCGCATCCCGCGAGCATTCCGCCCGTACAGCGACGTCAGCCCGGACGGATACCTGTACGCGCCGGTTCTCTCCGACGAACCGATGTGGCGCTGGCGGCAGGGTGGGATTCGCCGTGGAATCGCCGCGCACCCGGAATGCGGAACTCCCGAGATACGCAAGGCGCTCGACACTCTGATCGAGTTGCTCGAGCACGGAGCCGACGAGATCCGGCTGGTCATCCCCACCGACGGACTCCTGATCATCAACAACCACATCGCGTTGCACGGGCGCACCGCGTTCACCGATCCGCAGCGCCATCTCCTGCGTCTGCGCTTCCACGAAGCACCCGCCGGACAGACCGGATAGTCACACCGCAGCTGGTTGAACGTCCCGCTTCCTGACTGCGTCGACAGCACATAGGGACCGAGCAGATCGGCATGCATGAAAGGGCTGGGCCGCTCGCACGAGGGTTCTGAGGCAAGAGGGCGTGACAGCGATGCGTCACGTCCGAGGGAGGGCTGCGCCATGAAGAAGCCGGCCATGATGGAGGACGAATATTCTGAGGAGTACCTCAGACTGGTACAGGATTGGCTGCGGGAATATGTCTCCGCTGCCGATCGGAGAGTTGGGCGGTCCGGCCCTGTGTGCCCGTTCGTTCCTCGTGCGCTCGCTGAGCACGCCGTGGACATCCGCATGCGGTACGACATCGACGGATCGAACGAAGCAGAACTGAACGAGGAGTTGCGAGCCGAGATCCGCGCGTTCGGCGAGGCAGAGCAGCCGCCGCACGGATCCGGAGTACTCCTCGAGAGCAGGTTGATCGTCATGCCCCGCATGGGGCGGCCGGACTGGAGCCGCCTGGATGCGGTGTACGCGCACCTGAAGAACTTCGCTGTGGAATCAGGACTGATGGTCGGGCAATTCCATCCTCTCTGCGACGAGAGAGCGGTTCGGAACGCGGATTTCAGGGTCTCCGCCGCCCCGGTCGCCATGCTCGCAATACGACACATGGCGCCGCACGACATCCTCTTCCTGCATGATTCCGGGCAATGGTTCAAGGAGTACGACATGCGCTTCGGGTCGCACTTCCAGCGTGGCCGGATACGCGACTCGCTCCTGCTCTCGATGTACCGCGAAGCGCGTGAGCGGCATGGCCTTCCGACGTAGTCGCCAGATCAAGGATCCACGGGGGAGAACAGCACCGCTGAATTCCTCCTCGACGCGGGAGAAGGCACGACATGGCTGATGACGAGCCCTCCGACCTCCTGGTCCCCGATGCCTGGGGGGCCCTACCCGAGCGGCTCCGCGATGAGTTGGTCACCCGCCGTGCGGCTTCGACCGGATGGGGCGTCAACCCACAGCAGGAAGCGGAGAGCAGGTGCTGGGAACCGCTCCGGCCGGTGGTGATCGGAGAACACGCCTACAGAGGTCTCGAGTCACTGGCAGCCCGGCTGTTGCGCCTGGCGGTGGACGCGTGCCGTCGCCGTGCCGCGACCCTGGGCGAACTCCACCGAGTCCTTCGGTTTCCCCATCCCGTTCAGCTGATGGATCCTGATCGTCCGCTGGTGACCGGAGAACTCACCCGGTATGCCCGTCCCGATTTCCTGATCGAGCACGGGCGGCCCCGCCTCCTCGAGTTCAACAACAGCACCCGGCTCGGCGGCGCCGTGGTGACGCCCGAACTCGCGGAGGCCTACGCCGAGCTGTGTCCGGAGAGCGGTCTCCGCCCGCCACCCTCCACGGTGACGGCACGTTCCGCGGCGCTGGCCCGGGCGCTCCGAGCCCGGAACGGGCACGGCGGCCCAGGCCGCCTGCTCATGCCCGTGTACCGGGTGAAGGACAAGGCCGGCACGACCCGGCGCTGCGAGACGGTCACGGCGCCCCTCCTGGCCGACCTCCAGCGGACGGGGATCGAGGTGGTGCAGGCTGATCTCTCCGACCTGAGCCTCGACGCCGCTGGTCGGCTGATCGCCGCCGATGTGCCGATCGACGTCGTGTTGCTCGAGTGGGGCGGGATGCGCATCGTGGACGACGGCGACGGACTCGCCGCGCTGCGTACCGCTGACCGGGCCGGGACCGTCGAACTGCTCCCGCGTGCGGAGTCGGCCCTCATCGCCTCGAAGGCGGTCCTGGCCTGGCTCCACGAGGACTGTGACGCGGGCTTGCTCTCCGCAGCCGACCACGCCTTGGTCCGCAGCCACGTTCCCTGGACCGTGGGCCTGAACCTGGACGGAGATCCCGCCGCGGACGAGAAGGTGCTGCGCACGACGACCGGCGAGCGTGACCGACTCGTCGCGAAGCCCGCCGTCGGCAAGTCCGGAGCCGCTGTGGCCTTCGGGAGCCAGACGTCGCCCCAGGACTGGTCGGAGGTGATCCATCGGGCTTTCGACTGGCCGATGGTTCTGCAACGCCGCGTCGAATCCGACCGCATCACGATGCCGTTCCTCGATCAGGAGTCCGGGCGGCAGGTCAGCGCGCAGGTGCCGTTCGTGCTCGGCCCGTACATGATCGACGGCGCGGCGGCGAGCGTCGCGGTGCGCCACATGGGCCCGGCCGTCCCTGCCGGGGACGTGGTGATCAGTGCGAGTCGAGGCGCCTATCAGAGCACCGCTCTGCTCACCCCGGAGCCGCCCGGGCAGGGCCCGCGCGCGACAACGGTGACTCGGGCCGGGGCTGGGACGGCGGCGGCGATGTCGAAGACGTCGGCGGCCACAGCTGGGGTCGGGGCTGCGGAGGCTGGTGCGGCGGCGACGACCAGCCGCTAGCCCTGCCGGGCCGGCAACAGGAGCAGTGGCCCCGCCTCGTGCACACGGAAGCGGGGCCGCTGTCTCGGCGGCTCACCCATCCGGGATCCCGAGCAGGCCTGGTCCGACCGCCGCCGGGTCACGCCCTGTGCCCGTGGGCGAGCGGCCGCTCAGCCCGGTGAGGACTCGCCGGCCCCGTCCGGGCTGCCCGCGAACACGGGCAGAGCCCGCACCACGTCGGGCGGAAGCCCGAGGCCGTCCTCGCTGGCGGGGTTCACCGCGAGCCACATGTCGTCCGAGGGCCAGTTCGCGGCGAGCTGGGCGAGCGGGATGCGGAGCGCGCTGTCGACATCCGCCCCCGCCGAGCGCAGCGCGTCCTCGCTGGTGAAGACGGGAATGTAGCGCTGGCCGTCCTGCTCGATGACGGGCAGCGCGATCGCACCCTCGGGTCGCTCCTCGCCCTCGGACGGCGGAACCTGCGGCAGGAGCGCGATGCTCGTCGCGAGGTCACGCAGAACGGCGGCGGTGTCCGGGTCCGGGCCCGCGCCGGTCTGGTCCGTTGCGGCATCGTCCGGGGTCGACGTCATGACGACTCGTCCTTTCCTCCAGGGCGCTTCGTGCGGTGGCGAGCACTGCCCGACCGCGCGGAGGCACCGGTGGCGTCCTCACGATGCTCCCGGGAGCGACCCGTCGGCATCTTCGGCCCCGCAGCACCAGCGCGGCGTGCCCGCCGTGGCCCCGCCGGGCCAGTCGACCGGCACCGGGCGGGGCAGCGACGTCCACGGGCCGCCCCACAGCCCGTCGAGCTTCCGGTGGGTCGAGTCCGAGGTCCCGCGCGAGGGCGCTCGGGGCCGTGGACCCGCCGGCGTGGGTATGGCCGCCGCATCTGCGCCTGGCGGGCCGAGGTTCCGCGGGCTGACGTGACGCAGAATGCGTCGGCACGGGGCGCATCCCGTCACCGCCGCGCGCCACCGAAGTCCGAGGCCGGCGCGACGTCCGCCTCCTCCCCGGTCGGCGCACGGCCGCTCGAGGCACGCGGGTAGGAGCGCGGATGACGGAGCGACGAGCGGGAGAGGACCCGGCGCAGCGGCAGGTCGTCGCCGGCCTGGTCGCCGCACCGGGCCTGCCGCTGGAGCTGGCCGAGGATCTCGCAGACCGCCTGCCCGTCGTGATGGCCGCACGGGCACCGCGCGTCCGGTGGGCGTTCGTGGTCCGCCCCGAACCGTTGGTCGGGACGGCGAACATCGACGTCGACCTGGTCCGGCCGGCGCGGGAGCGTCTGCTCGCCGAGGGATGGGAGCTCGCGATCTGCCTGACCGACCTCCCGGTGCGGGTCGGCCGCCGGCCGGTCACCGCCTTCGCTTCGAGAGCCCTCGGCGTCGGCGTGGTCTCGGTGCCCGCGTTCGGCGCGGTCGATCTTGTGGAACGGGTCCTGCAGGCGGTGCTGTACCTCCTCGACGAGCTCGCCCCGGATGCCGCGAGCGGCCCCCGGCAGTCGCCCCCGCCGGGGACGCGCCGACGCTCGTGGCGCCGGCGGCTGCTCGACTCCGCGGTCGGGAGCCGCGACGCCCCGGAACAGGACAGCGTCCGCTTCGTCACCGCGGCCTCCGTCGGGAACATCCGGCTCCTGCTCGGCATGGTCCGGGCGAACCGCCCGTGGCGGTTGATGATCGGCCTCTCGCGCGTCCTGGTCGCGGCAGCGGGCACGGCAGCGTTCGGGCTCTCCTCGGCGTCGTTGTGGTGGATCGGGGACGCCATGAGCTGGCCTCGCCTGCTCGCCCTGGACCTGGTGGCGGCATTGATCATCTGCGTCACGCTGATCGTCGGGCACCGGCTGTGGGAACGGCCGCAGGTCCCCGCGGCCCGCGAACGCGTCACGCTCGTCAACCTCGCGACCGCGCTCACCGTGGCGCTCGGGGTGCTCCCGCTGCTCGCCGCGCTGCTGGTCGTCACGACGCTCTGCGCGAGGGCCGTGCTCCTGCAGCCCGTCCTCGGACAGCAGCTGGGCCACCCGCCCCGGATCGGCGACTACATCGGCATCGCCTCGCTCGTCAGCGCTCTCGCGGTCCTCGGCGGGGCGTTGGGAGCGGCCCTCGAGACCGATGTCACGGTGCGCGAGGCGGCGTACGGCTATCGCGCCGCCGACGGTCGCGCAGGGCATGAGCGCAGGTCCGGCGCGGACGGCCCCTGACACCGCCCGGGGCACCGGTGCCGAGCGGTGGTGCCGTTGCGCCGGCGGGGCGAACGAGGCGTCGAAGGTGGTGCCGCCGGGCCGGTGCCCGGGGCACCGAGGTTCGCAGAATCCGGCTGGGAAGACCCGGTGCCGGAAGGCTGCGAAACCTCGGTGCCGGAGGAGGTGGCACACATGGCGGACGTGTCCGGCTCGGGAGCGACCCTGCGAACCGCGATCCCGGCTCGCCTCGACCGGCTGCCGTGGTCCCGGTTCCACTGGCGGATCGTGGTCGGCCTGGGAGCGGTGTGGATCCTCGACGGCCTCGAGGTCACCATCGTCGGGGCGGTCGCCTCCCGGATGATCGAGCCCGGCAGCGGGATCACGCTGACGGCAGCCGACATCGGGACGGGCGCCGCGCTGTACGTCGCGGGGGCGTGCCTCGGAGCGCTGTTCTTCGGTCAGCTCACCGACCGCCTCGGGCGCAAGAAGCTCTTCATGGTCACCCTGGCCATCTACCTGGTGGCGACCGTGCTGACCGCGTTCGCCTTCGCCCCCTGGTACTTCTTCCTCTGCCGGTTCTTCACCGGGGTCGGCATCGGCGGGGAGTACTCGGCCATCAACTCGGCGATCGACGAGCTCATCCCGGCCCGCAACCGCGGGCAGGTGGACCTCGCGATCAACGGGAGCTTCTGGGTGGGGTCCGGGCTCGGTGCCCTGGCGTCCCTGCTGTTGCTCGACGCGTCGCTGTTCGCGCCGAGCCTCGGCTGGCGGATCGCCTTCGGCCTCGGCTTCGTGATCGGCCTGGGCATCCTCCTGGTCCGCAGACACGTGCCCGAGAGTCCACGCTGGCTGCTACTCCGCGGCCGGGAGGACGAGGCCGAGCGGATCGTCTCGGACATCGAGCGGCAGGTACGGGCGGAGACGGGCGCCGAGCTGCCACCCCCGGCCTACGAGATCACCGTCCGCCGGCGGCAGAACATCCGCTACCGGGAGCTCGTCTCGATCGCCTTCCGGCGCTACCCCAACCGCGCGGTGCTGGGCCTCGCGCTGTTCATCGGGCAGGCGTTCCTCTACAACGCGGTCGTGTTCGACCTCGGGACCCTGCTCAGCAGGGAGTTCGGCGTGAGCTCGTCGGCGGTGCCCGGCTACATGGTCCTGTTCGCGGCGAGCAACTTCCTCGGTCCGCTGCTGCTGGGGCGCCTGTTCGACACGGTCGGCCGGATCCCGATGATCGCGGGGACGTACCTGGGTTCGGCGGCGCTGGTCACCGTCCTCGGGCTCCTGCTGCGCAACGGGTCGCTCACCACGACCTCCTTCATGGCGCTGCTGCTCGCGTCGTTCTTCCTCGCGTCCGCGGGCGCCAGCTCCGCGTACCTCACCGTCAGCGAGGTGTTCCCGCTGGAGATCCGCGGTCTGGCGATCGCGCTGTTCTACGCGGTCGGCACCGCCGTGGGCGGCATCACGGGCCCGCTGCTGTTCGGCAACTTCATCCACAGCGGCAGCCGCGGGCTCATCTCGCTGGGCTTCTTCATCGGCGCGGCGGCGATGGCGCTCGGTGGAGTGGCGGAGCTGGCGCTCGGGGTGCGCGCCGAGGGCAGGTCGCTGGAGAGCATCGCCACCCCGCTCACCGCGGAGGAGGCCGAGGCGGATCCTCGGCAGCAGGGCGCCATCCAGACCGCGCGGGAGCCCGTCCGCGCCACCGAGGAGCAGCACCGGACGGCGCGCGAACGGAACATGCGGATCCTGAGGCGCGCCGCGGAACGGGACGCCCACGAGCGGCACGGGCTGCGCATGCTGCGGCCCGGCCCCGGCTCGGCGTTCTACTCCCCCGGTCAGATCGGCACGGCAGGCACGACGAGCCGATGGTCGGCGGCCTCGGACGAAGCCCTGGACCGGGAGGTCGCCGCGATCGAGGCCGCGCTCGACGGACTGGGAGCCACCCAGACCGGAGCGCTCGCGGGCTACGTCGGCGGGCGCGTCTGGGGTCCCGGCCGGTTCCGCCGCGCGCTCCGGCAGGCCGTGGACGAGGGGCGCGTCCAGCAGCTGTCGCGCGACAGCTACGGCCCGCGGCGAGGCCGGGGACGGGGCAGCACCAGGCGGACCGCCGCCGACCGCTGAGCGCGTGGACGCCCTGCGCCCCGCGGACGCGCGGGCCCGTCAGGGGCGGTCGGAGCGTGACGGTCACGGTGCCGCGGGCCTGGGCCGGGCCGGAGCGAGGGCCCCCACCCCTCCCCCGCCCGCGGTCGGCTGTGCCGGATCACAGAACCGCCGCGCGTCCCGCTCGAGGTCCCACATACGCCGGTACGGCCCGCAGGCCGCGAGGAGCCGGGCGTGCGTGCCGCGCTCGACGACGCGGCCCCCGTCGAGCACGACGATCTCGTCGACGTCCCCGAGCGTCGCGAGCCGGTGGGTGACCAGCAACGTCGTGCGCCCGGCCGTGGCGGCCAACAGCTCGGCGGCCAGCGCGTCGGCCGTGGCGAGGTCGAGGTGCTCGGTGGGTTCGTCGAGCAGCAGCACCGGCCGGTCGGCCAGCAATGCCCTGGCCAGGGCGATGCGCTGGCGCTGGCCGCCGGAGACGCGGGACCCGTGCTCGCCGACGGCCGTCGCGCTGCCGTCCGGCAGGCCGTCGACCCAGTCCAGGAGACGCGCGCCCGCCAGGGCGGCCCGCACCTCGCGCGGGTCGGCCGAGCGCCGGGCGAGCAGCACGTTCTCGCCGATGGTCGTGTCGAAGACGTGTGCGTCCTGCGCGCAGAGTGTGAGCACCCGCCGCACGTCGTCCGCGGCCAGCGTGGTGACGTCGACGCCGTCGAGGGTGACCCGGCCCGCGGCCGGGTCCAGGAACCGCAGCAGCACCGCGACCAGCGTGCTCTTGCCCGAGCCGCTCGGCCCGACGACCGCGACCCGGCGGCCGGGCGTCAGGTCGAGGTCGAGCCCGTCGACGGCCGGGGTCGCCGCGCCGGGCCAGTACGCCCGCAGGCTCTCGACGCGCAGCGTGTGCGGCGGGCCGGGCAGGGCCGCCGGGGTCGGCGGCTCGCGCACCGGCTGCGGCCGGTCGAACACGTCGACCACCCGTTCCGCCGAGCGGCGGACCCGCCGGAGGTCCTGGGGCGCCTGGGCCAGCACCGCCACGACCTCGACCGCCGCCAGCGGGACGAGCACGAGCACGGCGAGGACCACCCCGTCGAGCGCGCCGGAGCGGACGGCGGGTACGCCCAGGGCGAATGCCGCCCACATCGCGGCCCCGGCGGCGAGGGTGGTCAGGCCCGCGGCGAGCCCGGTGGACGTCGCGGCGGCGGCCCGGGCGCGCTGCAGCTCCCGGTCGACCCCGGCGACCCGGTCCAGCCGGCGGCCGGCCGCGCGGCAGGCCAGGAGATCGCGCGCCCCGCCGAGCAGCTCCGCGATCCCGTCGGACAGCTCCCCCCGCAGCGCCGCCACCCCGTGCTCGGCCCGTCGGCCCGCCCGCGCCGCGAGCCACGGCACGGCGACGGCGGCGAGGAGCAGCGCCACGAGCAGCGCGAGGCCGGCACCGGGCAGCAGCCACCACAGCAGCGCGATGGCACCGACCCCGGCCACCGCGGCCGCGGCGCACGGGACGGCGACGCGGAGGAAGAGGTCCTGCTGCGCGTCGACGTCGGCGACGAGCCGGGCCAGCAGGTCCCCCGACCGGTACGCCGGTAGCCCCGCCGGGGCGACCCGTTCCAGGTGCCTCCACACCGCGACCCGCAGCTCCCGCAGCACCTGGAACGCGGCGTCGTGCGAGGCCAGCCGCTCGGCGTACCGGGAACCGGCCCGGACGAGGCTGAAGGCCCGGACCGCGCCGACCGCCACCAGCAGGTACAGGATCGGCGGGTGCTGCGCGGCCCGGGAGAGGAGCCAGGCGGACGTGGCCATCAGCCCGACGCCCGCGGCCGTCGCCACCGCACCGCACAGCGCCGCGAGCGCCAGGCGCCTCAGGGCGGGCCGGCCGAACTCGGCCACCCGCCTCACAGCGGAGCAGTGGCGCGGGAAGCCGGCTGCGGGCCCCCACCCGCCGGGGCACCCCGTCGGGCCCGGCTCCCGCCCGTCCCGGGTGCACCCGGCCGGTGTCGGTTCCTCCTCCGCGGCGGCCCGGCGCTGGTGCCCGCCCGGTTCCGGCACCGGCTCCTCGACCCCGGTCTCCGGGGGCGCGGGTGCCCCGGACGCGGGGCCCAGCCGGACGACCCGGTCGGCCAGGGCGAGCAGCGCCGGCCGATGGGAGACGAGCAGGATCGTCCGCCCGGCACCGACCGCCCGGAGGCCGTCGACGACGGCCTGCTCGGCCGCGGCGTCCAGCCCGCTCGTCGGCTCGTCCAGGACGAGCAGCCGGGCGTCCGGCAACAGGGCCCTGGCCAGGGCCACCCGTTGCCGCTCGCCCGCCGAGAGCCCGGCCCCGCCCTCCCCCAGCGGGGTGTCGACACCCTCCGCGAGCCGATCGACGAAGCCGGCCCCGGCGGCGTCCAGCGCAGCCCGCACCGCGCAGGCCGGAGCCTGCGGCCGGGCCAGCCGCACGTTGTCGGCGATGGTGCCGGCGAACAGCCGCGGTCGCTGAGGCAGGTGGGCGACGTGCGCCCGCCAGGTGTCGGGCTCGAACGCGGCCGCGTCGACCCCACCCACGGTGATCCGGCCGCCGGTGGGCCGGACGACGCCGACGAGCAGCGCGGCCAGGGTCGACTTCCCGCAGCCGGACGGCCCCACGAGCGCGACGGTCTCCCCGGGGTCCAGCTCCAGCGACACGTCGGCGAGCGCGGCCCGGGCCGCGCCCGGGTAGGTGACCGTGACCGCCTCCACCCGCATCGGGTGCACCCGCAGGTCGGGAACCGCGGCCGGGCGATACACAGGCGCCGGGGCCGTCTCCAGCACCTCGAACACCCGCCGGGCCGCCGCGAGGCCCTCGACGCACGCGTGGTGGTGCACGCCCACCTGCCGCAGGGGCCGGTACACCTCCGGCGCGAGGATCAGCACGACCAGGGCGGTGCGCAGGTCGACCGACCCGGCGACCAGACGCAGCCCGACGCCCACGGCGACCAGCGCCACGGACAGCGTCGAGAGCAGCTCCAGCACCAGTGCGGACAGGAACGCCACCCGGAGCGTGCGCAGGGCCGCGCGGGCGTGGTCGTCGGTGACGGCGCGGATCGTGGCGGCCTGGGCGCGGGCCCGGCCGAAGACCTTCAGCGTGGGCAGTCCGGCGACGACGTCGAGGAAGTGCCCGGCGAGCACGGCCAGCGCGCGCCACTGCCGGTCCGCGTGCTGCCGGGTCGCCAACCCCACCAGGACCATGAACACGGGCACCAGCGGCAGGGTCGCCGCGATCGTGACGGCCGCCGGGAGGTCGACGCCGAACACCGTGAGCAGCACGACGACCGGCACCACGACCGCGAGCACGAGCTGCGGGAGGTAGCGGGAGAAGTAGCCGTCGAGGGCGTCGACACCCCGGGTGGCCAGCGCGGTCAGCTCGCCGCGACGCTCGGTGGACAGCCACCCCGGGCCGAGCCGCATCGCCTGGTCGAGCAGCCGGGTGCGCAGCTCCGTCGTGACCGCCGCTCCCGCCCGGTGCCCCGCGACCTCCTGGGCACCGTCGAGCAGCGCGCGGCCGAGCACGACCGCGGCCAGCAGGGCCATCGGCGTCGCCAGTGCGGCGAGGTCGGCGCCGTCGAGGAAGGCGCTCGTGACGGCACCGGCGAGCAGCGTGGCCTGCGCGACGAGCAGTCCGGCGGTGCCCAGTCCCGAGGCGATGCACCACAGCAGATAGGCACGTGCGGCCCCGGCGTGCGCGAGCAGCCGCGGATCCAGCGGGCGCAGGCTCGTTCCGTCACCGGGGGGCATCCGCGGGCCTAGGCCGGCCCGGACCCGGCCGGTGAGTGGACGGCCCCGTGTTCCCGGGACGGTCCCGTCGCGCCGATCCGGCGCGCGAAGACCCGGTAGGTCCACACCTGGTAGGCCACCACGATCGGCAGGAAGATCCCCGCCGCCCACGTCATGATCGTCAGCGTGTAGCCGGTGGAGCTGGCGTTGTGCACGGTGAGGTCGAAGGCCGGGCCGAGGGTCGACGGCAGCACCGCGGGGTACAGCGCCAGGAACAGCGTGGCCGTCGCCGTGACGACCGCTGTGCCGCTGAACGCGAATCCGGCCGCCGCGCTGCGGGCCCGGTTCAGGGCCCAGGCGCCGACCAGGCAGAGGATGGCCACCAGGCCGATCACCGTCGTTGCGGTGGTTGCCCGCTGCGCCTGCGTCCAGCCCACGAACACGACGGTCGGGAGAAGCGCCAGGGGCGCGATCCAGGTGGCCGCCCGCCGCGCCCGGACCCTCAGCTCCCCCTCCGTCCGCAGGCGCAGGAACAGCGCGCCGTGCAGCAGGAACAGGGTGAGCGTGGTGAGGCCGCCGACCAGAGCGGGCCCGTTGAGCAGCTCGCCGAGGCCGCCCCGGTCGAGGTGCTCGGCGTCGAGGGGCAACCCGCGGGCGACGTTGCCGAACACGACGCCCCAGAGCACCGCCGGGACGAGGCTGCCGACGACGAGCAACGCGTCCCAGTTCCTCCGCCAGCGGGCGGTCTCGCCCCGGCCGCGGAACTCGAACGCCACACCGCGCACGATCAGCGCGACGAGGATGACGAGGAGCGGGACGTAGAGGCTGGAGAACAACGTCGCGTACCACAGGGGGAACGCGGCGAAGGTCGCCCCGGCGGCGACGATCAGCCACACCTCGTTGCCGTCCCAGACCCCGCCGATCGTGTCGATCAGCGCGCCGCGCTCCTCCTCGGTGCGGCCGAGCACCGGCAGCAGCACCCCGACCCCGAAGTCGAACCCCTCCAGGAAGAAGTAGCCGGTCCACAGGACCGCGATGGCGACGAACCAGACGTCGGCAAGGCCCATGGCGAGTCCGCTCCTGATCAGTAGGCGACCGTGGCCCGGTGTTCGCGGTCCTCCGGCTCCGGTTCCTCCGCCGGGAGGCCGGCCGCGGCGTGCCGGCGCAGGAGGAGGACCCCCACGACCGCGAGCGCCCCGTAGAGGAGGGTGAAGACGGTCATCGACGTGAGGACGGTGCCGGCGCCGACGGTCGGCGAGACCCCGGCGGCGGTCCTCATCTGCCCCCACACGACCCAGGGCTGCCTGCCCATCTCCGTGAAGACCCAGCCGAACGAGTTCGCGAGCAGCGGCAGCCCGATGGCCGCGACCGCTGCGCGGTGGAACCACGGGCTCGCCGGCCGCCGGCCCCGGCGCGTGAGCCACAGCCCGGTCGCCGCGATCGCCACGGCCAGCGCTCCGCAGCCGATCATCAACCGGTAGGTCCAGTACGTCAGGGGGACGACCGGGCGGTAGTCGCCGGGGCCGAACTGCCGGACGTACCGGTCCTGCAGGTCGTAGATGCCCTCGACCCTGCCGTCGAACGAGCCGGTCGCCAGGAACGACAGCAGGCCCGGGACCTTGACGCTCCAGATCTCCCGCGAGCCGTCCAGAGTGCCGATCGTGATCAGCGAGAACGCAGCGGGCTGCTCGGTGTGGTAGAGCGCCTCGGCCGCCGCCATCTTCATCGGCTGCTGCTGCGTCATGATCACACCCTGGACGTGGCCGGACGAGAGGACGACGACACCGGCGGCCAGCGACATCCACATCCCCGCGCGCGCCGCCCGGCGGAACGCGGGCGCGTCCGGGCCGTCGCCGCGCCGCCACAGCTGCCAGGCGCTGACGCCGAGCACGAAGGCGCCCGCGGTGAGGAACGCCGCCGAGACCACGTGGTAGACCGCGACCAGCGTCGTGGAGTTCGTGAGGACGGCGCCCAGGTCGGTGAGCTCCGCACGCCCTTCCTCCCGGTCGACCACGAACCCCACGGGGTGCTGCATCCACGAGTTCGCCGCCAGGATGAAGAACGCGGAGACCAGCGAACCGACCGCCACCAGGTAGATCGTGGCCAGGTGCAGCCGGGGGCCGAGCCGGTCCCACCCGAAGATCCACAGCCCGATGAACGTCGCCTCCAGGAAGAACGCCAGGAGTCCCTCGAACGCCAGCGGGGCACCGAACACGTCCCCGACGAAGCGCGAGTACGCGCTCCAGTTCATCCCGAACTGGAACTCCTGCACGATCCCGGTGACCGTCCCGAGGACGAAGACGATCACGAAGAGCCGCCCGAAGAACATCGTCAGGCGGCGGTGCACGGGGTCGCCGGTGCGCACCCACGCCGTCTCGAACCCGGCCACCACCCAGGCCATGCCGATGGTGAGCGGGACGAAGAAGAAGTGGTAGACGGTCGTGATCCCGAACTGCCACCTCGCGAGATCGAGCTGGTCCACCGGCTCCTCCCTCTCTCGGCGTACCGGGCCGTTCGAAGTCTGTGACGACGACGGCCGGGGTGCATTGGCCCAGTGGCGCGAGGTCTGGCAGGTCGAGCCGACCTCCCAGGACAGCCCCGTGCCGCGGGCGGGCTTCGGGTCCGCCGGCTCGGTGGTCCTGACAGGTCGGCTCGTGCGGCCCCATCTCATGTCCCCGGGACCAGGCTCGGGGAACGGCGGTGCTGAACAATCGTGGCGGTGGCGGGGACCGACGGGCTCACGGGACGCACGGTTCACGCCATCGAGGTCGCCGAGGACGTCATCCACGTGGTCGTCGCGGTACTGCTGGCGGGACTGGCACTCGCGCTGATCGTCGACACCGTGCGTCACACCGTGATCGTCCTGGCCGGTCCCTACAACCTGCCGGTGATCGTGCTCGCGGTTCTCGAGGAGACCCTCCTGCTGTTCATCGTCGCGGAGCTCCTGCACACGGTCGCCATCGCACTCCGCCACCGGGGTGCCCTGGATCCCGAACCCTTCCTCGTCATCGGCCTGGTCGCGGCTATCCGGCGGGTTCTCGTCCTGACCGCCGAGGCCGAGCAGTCGTTCAGGTGGAATGCCCAGGGCATCGAACTGCTCATCCTGATGACGCTGATCCTCGTCATGGCCGTCACCGCCCTGGTGTGGCGGCGCTCGCTCACCCTCGCCGCCGGGCAACCGCGGTGACGACCTCGTCTCCCCGGGGATCCAGCACACTTCGACGGGAGGATGCGCGGGGTCTCCCGGCGCAGACCGTCGCGGCGGCAGGCCGAGGGCCTGCCGCCGCGTCGTGTGGGCTCGACGCCCGTGGTGCCGGTCGAGGTGTCAGACGACCAGGCCGAGGAGCAGGACGAGCACGAGCCCCACCACCGAGATCGCCGTCTCCATCAGCGACCAGGTCTTGACGGTCTGGCCCACCGACAGGCCGAAGTACTCCTTGACGAGCCAGAAGCCGGCGTCGTTGACGTGGGAGAAGAAGACCGAACCGGCACCGATGGCGAGGACCAGCAGCGAGGTGTGGGCCGGGTCGAGGGTGACCACCAGCGGGGCGAGGATGCCCGACGCGGTGACGGTGGCGACGGTCGCCGAGCCGGTGGCGAGCCGGATGAGGACGGCGATGACCCAGGCGAGCAGGAGGATCGACACGCCGCTGCCCTGGACCCAGGTGGCGATGAGGTCGCCGAGCTTGGTGTCGATCAGGGTCTGCTTGAACCCGCCGCCGGCGGCGACGATGAGCAGGATCCCGGCGACCGGGGGCAGCGCCTGCTCCAGGGAGCGGGCGATGGCCCGGGCGTCCATCCCGGCGCCGCGGCCGAGGGTGAAGACGGCCACGACGACGGCGATGAGCAGGGCGATCAGCGGCGTGCCGACGAAGTCGAGGCCGTCCCGGAGCAGGGTGCCCTTCATGGCGAAGATGTCGACGAGCGCCTTGCCCATCATCAGGACCACGGGCAGCAGCACCGTGGCGAGGGTGATGGCGAAGGTGGGCCGGGAGACCGTGCGACGCTCGAGCGCGGTGCCGGTACCCGAGCCGCCGGAAGGTCCTTCGGAGCGGGTGGGGCCGTCGCCGGGACCGTCGCCGTCGGTTCCGGTGAACAGGTCCGGGGCGGGGATGTTCACCCAGCGGGCGGCGTAGCGGGCGAACAGCGGACCGGCGATGGCGACGGTCGGGACGGCGACCAGGACGCCGAGGACCAGCGTGATGCCGAGGTTGGCCTTGAGGGCGTCGATGGCGACGAGCGGGCCGGGGTGGGGCGGCACGAGGCCGTGCATCGCCGAGAGGCCGGCCAGGGCCGGGATGCCGACCTTGACGAGCGAGAGTCCGGACCGGCGGGCGACGAGGAAGATCACCGGCATCAGCAGGACGAGGCCGATCTCGAAGAACATCGGCAGCCCGATCAGCGCGCCGACCCCGGCCATGGCCCAGGGCAGGGTGCGAGTGCTGGACCGGCCGATGATCGTGTCGACGATCTGGTCCGCGCCGCCGGAGTCGGCGAGCAGCTTGCCGAACATGGCGCCCAGCGCGATCAGCGTGCCGACGCTGCCCGCGGTGCTGCCGAAGCCCTTCACGAAGCTCTCCACCGCTGCGGAGGCGGGGAGTCCGGCGATGCCGGCGACGACGAGGGAGCCGAGGGTCAGACCCAGGAACGGGTGGACCTTGAAGCGGGTGATGAGGACGACGATCACGGCGATGCCGATCAACGCCGCCAGGATCAGCCGGGTCCCGGAGCCGGTGGTGGCCGCGGCTTGGGCGAGGACGAGGGTGGTCATGGTCAGGCTCCCTGGCCGATGTGCGGGGTGGTGGCGGCGACGTAGCGCGAGACGAGCTCGTCGACGGACAGGTCGAGGTCGAGCGTGAGCCCGTGCTCGTCGTCGCCGAGCGGCTCGAGCGTGGCGAACTGGGACTCGACGAGGCTGGCGGGCATGAAGTGGCCGGGCCTGCCGGCCACGCGGCGGGCGACGACGTCCGGGTGCCCCTCGAGGTGGACGAACAGCTGACCGGGCGCCGCCTCGCGCAGGACGTCGCGATACCAGCGTTTGAGGGCGGAGCAGCTGACGACGGCGCCGACGGCGGCGTGCTCGGCCTGCCAGGAACCGATGCTGTGCAGCCACGGCAGACGGTCGAGGTCGTCGAGCGGGATGCCGGCCGACATCTTGGCGACGTTCTCCGGCGGGTGGAAGTCGTCGGCGTCGGCGAAGGGCACCCGTAGTCGCTGGGCGAGGGCCGCCCCGACCGTGGTCTTGCCCGAGCCGGACACCCCCATGACCGTCACGATCGGCGGGTGGTCGGGCAAGGGGTGGATGGGCATCGTTGCGATCCTCTCGGCTGCCCCTGCAGTGGAGCGATGAGAGGACTATGAGTCTTAAGTAGTATCAATGCAAGACTGGATCGTTTTAGATACTACTTTTTGCCGAGACCGGCGAGCGGTGCCGGCAAAGGTGCGATGATTTGCCGGTGACGCGCACCGGCACTGCTGCAGGGCTGCACGCCAGCCTCCTCGAGAAGCTGGGGCGCCAGATCGCCGACGGCGACCTCGTCGAGGGCCAGGTGCTGCGGCTCGAGGAGCTGGAGTCGCACTTCGCCGTGTCCCGGACCGTGGCCAGGGAGGCGGTGCGCGTGCTGGAGTCGATGGGCATGGTGACCAGCCGCCGCCGCGTCGGGGTGACCGTCGAGCCGAGGTCGCGGTGGAACGTCTACGACCCGATGATCATCAGGTGGCGGCTTGCCGGCATCGACCGCGAGGCGCAGCTTCGTTCGCTGTCGGAGCTGCGGACGGGGATCGAGCCGGTGGCGGCGCGGTACGCCGCCGGCCGGGCGACGCCCGAACAGTGCGGGAGGCTCACCGGGGCCGTCATGGACATGGCGGTGCACGGCCGCTCCGGTGACCTGCAGGCCTATCTGGACGCGGACATCCTGTTCCACCGGACGCTGCTGGAGGCCTCGGGGAACGAGATGCTCGCCGCGCACGCCGACGTCGTCGCCGAGGTCCTGACCGGCCGCACCCTGCACGGGCTGATGCCGGCCCGACCGGAACAGGCTGCGATCCGGTTGCACGCCGACGTCGCGCAGGCGGTCCAGTCCGGGGATGCTGCAGCGGCGCACCGCGCGATGACCGAGATCATCTCCGAGGCGGCGGAGGCGATGCTGCCCGACTGAGCGCCCGCAGGGGCGTTGCGGTCGTCAGGCCTCGGTCGACGCGGTCGACGACGGGTCGGCCGTCTCCCCGTCGTCGGCGGCCAGGTCGCGGTCGCGGGTCTCGCGGTACGTCGCCACCGCCAGGATCGTCAGCAGCGAGCTGGCGGCGACGTAGCAGGCGATCGCGTAGCCGGTCCCGAAGGCGGCCAGGAGTGCGACGGAGATGATCGGAGCGAGCCCGCCCGCGACGACCGAGGCGAGCTGGTAGCCGATCGAGACCCCGGAGTAGCGGACCCGGGTGCCGAAGAGCTCGGACAGGAACGCCGCCTGCGGCCCGTACATCGCCCCGTGGAAGAACAGCCCGACGACGACGGCGACGGCGGCGAGCGCGAAGTTGCGGGTGTCGAGAAGGGCGAAGAACGCGAACGCCCACGCGCCGACACCGACCGCGCCGAAGAGGTAGACGGGCTTGCGCCCGATCCGGTCCGACACCGCGCCCCACATCGGGATGGTCAGGACGTGGAACGCGGCGCCGATCAGCACCGCGCCGAGCACGAACGACGACGGCAGCCCGAACCGTTCCTTCATGTAGGTGGAGATGACGATGGTGAAGATGTAGTAGGAGACGTTCTCGGCGAAGCGGGCGCCCATCGCGGTGACCACCTCCCGCGGGTAGCGGCGGAACACGTCGACGATCGGCATGGTGGTCCTGATCCCGGCGGCGGTGTCCGCGGCCTCGCGCTCGGCGGCGCGGGCCTGGGCGGCCCGGAACACCGGGGACTCCTCGACGGAGAGCCGGACGTAGAGACCGATCAGCACCAGGACGGCGGAGAGCAGGAACGGGATCCGCCAGCCCCAGGCCTGGAAGGTCTCCTCGCTCTGGAAGACGGCCAGCAACGCCAGCAACCCGTTCGCCAGCAGTTGCCCGGCCGGGGCCCCGGCCTGTGGCCAGCTCGCCCAGAACCCGCGCCGCGACGCCTCACCGTGCTCGGAGACGATCAGCACCGCGCCGCCCCATTCGCCGCCGAGGGCGAAGCCCTGGACGAGCCGGAGCACCACGAGCAGCACCGGGGCCGCGACGCCGATGGTGTTGTATCCCGGCAGCAGGCCGATGGCGAACGTGGAGATGCCCATCATGAGCAGGCTCAGGACGAGGAGTCTCTTACGGCCGATCTTGTCGCCGTAGTGGCCGAACACGAGGCCGCCGAGCGGACGGGCCACGAACCCGATCGCGAAGGTGCCGAACGACAGCAGGGTCCCCGCGACCGGATCGGCCGCCGGGAAGAAGACCGCGGGCAGGACGATCGCCGCGGCGACGCCGTAGAGGAAGAAGTCGTACCACTCCACGGTCGTGCCGAGCATGCTCGCGGCGACGATCTTGACGATCGAGCGGCGCGGCGGCGCACTGTGCGGGGATGCGGACACAGAATCTCCCGGGCTCGGAGGTGGGTCGCGGCGTCCGGTGGTGGGCGAACGCGCCGAGGCTATCCAGCGAGAGGGCTCGGGTCAGCAGATCGCCGGCACCGCGTCCGAGCCGCTCTCGCGGCCGCGACCGTTCTCACGTCTCATTGTGAGGGCCGGGGAAGCGTGCAGTCGATCCGAGGATTCACGCCCAGATAGTTCAACGGGCCGGCGACAACGGTGAGCAGTACGGTGCCGAACTCGGCGCAATTGACATCGGCGTCCCCCGAGAAGTATCCGCGCTGATAGGACGCCACGGCGCCGATGATCAGCCAGACGACGACGAGTACCCCGCCGAACCTCATGTCCGCCTCCGAGCCCGGCCACCCGCGCCACCGGAGTACGGACTATAGCCGCGCGTCCTGCCGGCAGGGAGAATTCGAACGTCGCGCGGGAGCACCCGGGTCGAGAACTCCAGGACGACCGGAGGTCCGCCTCACTCCGTCGCGAACGGTGCCGGGGTGGGAGCGTGCACGGACGGGGGCGGGGTCGGCACGTCCCACCGGCAGCAGTCACGCGACGAGCTCGCCGTCGGCGGGGGCGTCGCGCCCGCTGCGGAACCGGGCTCCGGTCCGACGGCCCTCACCGGAGTCGCCGCCGGCCACCTGGTCGGACTGCGTCGCAGTCACGCCCCCATCCCCGTTCGCCTAGGCCCGGACGGCGGCCGCGAAGGCCTCGAGCTCGCGCGGGATGTCCGGGCCTGCGGGCTGATAGGCGATCTCGGTGCTCCCGGCTGCTTCCAGCTTGGCGATCTTGTCCCGCCACTCCGACGGCGTCAGCGCCAGCCCGCCCTTGACCATCAGCTCGCCGGTGACGAAGGGACGGTCGCGCTCGTTCACGGCCACCAGGTGCCGGTCGTGCAGGGCCAGGTGCCGCTTCTCCCTCGGCACGTCGTCGTAGGCGGCGGCCCACTCCTGTCCCCGCTCCGGCATCAGCTCGTCGATGACGCCGTGCTCGACGGCCCAGTGCAGGACGACGCTCAGCCCGTGTCCGGCCGCGTCGATCACGCGGGCCGAGCCGGGGTCCTCCCCATCCTCGAGCACGGTCCCGAAGTCCAGGATGACGCTCGAGGCGAAGTCCGGGTTCGGCACCAGGATGGTCAGCACCTCGGCGCCGAGCTCACGGGTCACCCCGTAGCCCTTCGGCCCGTTGGCCGCGACCACCCACGGGACGTCGATGGGCCGTGCCGGGGCGTACCGGTCGGTCGGGGCCAGCATCTGCATGATCCCGCCGTCCCACTCGACCTCCTCGCCCCGCAGCAGCGCCGCCACGACGAGCGCGTACTCCTTGACCTTGGCCCACGGGATGGGCCGCTTGCCCATGGAAAGCCGCCCGGTGAAGCCGGAGCCGATCCCGACCATCGTGCGTTCCGCGCCCGCGATCGAGGCCAACGTCGCGATGGCCGAGGCGGTGACCATCGGATGGCGCAGGCTCGGAATCAGGACGCCGGGGCCCAGGACGATCCGCTCGGTGCGCTCCGCGGCGCGGCAGAGCTGAACCCACACATCGGGGTAGAGAGCGGGCGAGTCGTAGAAGAAGGCACGCTCATAACCCAGCGTCTCGGCGATTCGGGCGTGCTCGTGACTGTCCAGCGACGTGGCGAACGCGCATGAAATCTTCACGGAGACCTCCGGCAGGCAGAATCGGGAATGCCTTACGACGGTAACCAGATGTGACGTCGACGAGTGTCCGATCGCAGGACACGTGCCTCGTCCACTGGCGAACCCGGGAGATTCCCGCTATCCACGTCGGCGACTGTTCCGGCGCCCGATCGGGCCCACCGGCCGCCTCTCGGAAGGACCCGGAAAATGCACATCGCGGACGTCACCGCCTTCCCCACCTCGTTCCCGGTGTCGGAGCGGGCCGGTGAGCGGCTGGGGATCGGCAAGGTGGTCAAGCGTGACGCCGTCGTGGTCCGGGTGCGGACGACGGACGGCCTGGTCGGCTGGGGCGAGTCGCACCACGCCCGCTCCCCGGGACCGTGGGGCACCTCGTCAACAGCACGCTCAAGGACCTGGTGGTCGGGCTCGACGCCGCCGACACGGTCGGCGTCTGGACGACGATCTACACCGCGCAGCTCGCGAGCCACGGGCTCGGCGCCGCCGCGGCGATCGCGATGAGCGGCATCGACATGGCGTTGTGGGACATCCGCGGGAAGGCCGTGGGGTGGCCGGTGTACCGGCTGCTCGGCGGGGCGTCGCGGCCGGTCGCGGCCTATGCCGGCGGGGTCGCGCTGGGCTGGAGCGAGCCGGGCTTCCTGGTCGAGGAGGTGTGGCCGCTGGTCGAGCGCGGCTATCGAGCGGTCAAGCTCCGGATCGGCGACAACCCCGTGGACGACCTCGCGCGGATCTCCGCGGTCCGCTCGGCGTTCCCGGCACTGGAGATCCTCGCCGACGCCAACACCGCCTACGACCTCGAGGACGTGCGGCGGATCGCGCCAGGGCTCCGCGATCAGCACGTCGGCTGGTTGGAGGAGCCGTTCCCGCCGCACGACCACCGCAGCTACGCGGCGGCGGCCCGGTTCGCCGGAGTGCCGCTCGCGGCGGGCGAGAACCACTACACGCGCTTCGAGTTCCACCGGCTGATCGAGGACGGCGCCGTCTCGGTGCTCCAGCCCGACCTCTCCAAGTCCGGCGGGCTGACGGAGGTGCACCGGATCGCCGCGCTGGCCTCGGCCTGGAAACTGCCGCTGAACCCGCACACCGCCTCGACCGGGCTGAACATGGCCGCCACGGTGCACCTCCTCGCCGCGACCGAGAACGCCGGGTACTTCGAGGCCGACGTCAGCCACGACAACCTGTTCCGTGACGAGCTGGTGTCGCCGGCGATCACCGTGCGTCCGGACGGGACGGTGCTCCCGCCGGAGGGGCCGGGTCTCGGAGTCGAGGTGGACGAGGACTTCCTCGCCGCGCATCCGGTGATCGAGGGCCCCGGCTTCGTCCGGTGACCGTCCCGTCGCGGGTGACCGGGTAGGTCTGGCGGTGCCGCCGCTCCCGAGCCCGGGATCGCAACCGGTGCCGCGGCAACGCAGGAACTCGAGGGGTCACGGCGTGAACCGGTAGTACTCGCGCGCGTTGTCGTTCAGGATCCGCGTCCGCAGGTCCGGCGGGATTGTGGTCTGGAACGCCCGGTGCGGGTTGTCGAAGTCCCAGTGCGGATAGTCGGTGGAGAACATCAGGACGTCCTCGCCGATCTCCTGGAGCAGCGGCACCAGATCGGCCGGGTGCTCGGGCTCCTCCATCGGCTGGGTGGTGCTGCGGATCCGGTGGCGCAGGTAGTGCGAGGGAGGGTGCTCGAGGTCGGGCACCTCCTCGTGCAGGCGCGCGTACAGGGCGTCGAGACGCCACCTCATCGACGGGATCCAGGCGAACCCACCCTCCAGCAGCACGACCCGCAGGTCCGGGAAGCGGTCGAACGCGCCTTCCATGATCAAACTGATCACCTGGGCCTGGAACGCCACGGACAGGGCCGTGTGGTCCTCGATGTAGTAGGAGGGCCATCCCGCCGGCGTGATCGGCCCCGGCGTCGTCGAGGCCGCGTGGATCCCCACCGGCAGCCCGGCCCGGCCCGCCGCCTCGTAGATCGGCCAGTAGTGACGGCGGCCCAACGGCTGCCGGGTCCGGGGGAACAGCAGGACCTGGACGAAGCCGGGGTGGGCGGCGGCGCGGTCGATCTCGGCCGCGGCCAGCGCCGGGGACTCGAACGGCACCGTGATCGAGGCCCGCAGCCGGGGATCCCGCTCCAGCCAGTGCTCGACCTGCCACTCGTTGACCGCCCGCGCCAGAGCCGCGCCGTAGAGGTCGTTGCGTTGCTCGGCGGCCCGGTACAGGCAGTTGAGCACCGCGTAGTCGATCGGGTAGGCGTCGAGCAGCTGCTCGCGCATGAACTCGAGGTCGGAGCCGGGCAGCGCCCCCGACAGCGGCCAGGCATCGTGCCTGCTGGCGAACTTCGCCGCCTTGGGGTACGCGTAGCCCTTGGTGAACGGCGAGTAGGTCCGTGAGCCCACCAGTTCCAGGTGGCGCCGCCAGCGGGCGGACAGGTACGGCGACAGGGCCGTGTCCGAAGGAACCGCGTTGTGCACGTCGCAGTCGATCAGGCGTTGGAGGATGCGGGTCATGGCGCGGCCTCCCTCTCGTCGCTCTCCAGACGGTAGAGCCGGGCGGCGTTGCCGTGCAGCACCTGCTCCCGCTCGGCGGGAGAAAGGTGGCGGAGCAGCGCGCGCTCGACGTCGCCGTGGTGCCAGTGCGGGTAGTCGCTGGCGAACACGAGCATGTCCGTCGACCCCAGCTGGTCGAGAAAGCGGTCGACCCAGCCCGGCGGCGGGTCGGGGGGACCGTCGAACGGCGCCACGCTGAGCAGCACGTGGTCCCGGATGATGCGCGACGGCGGCCGATCCACCCAGGGGACCTCCCGGCGCAGCCCCTTCCAGTTCTTGTCGAAGCGCCACATCAGCGACGGCAGCCAGGTGACCCCGCTCTCCAGCAGGACGACGCGCAGTCCGGGGTGGACCCGGAACACACCCTCGGCCACCAGGCTGATCAGTTGGGACTGCAACGCCAGCGCCGCGCCCGCGTAGTCCTCGATGTAGTGGGAGGGCCAGCCGACGGCCGAGAGCGGGTTGGCACCGGAGACCCCCGGGTGGATCGCCACCGGCAGGCCGGCGGCCTCCGCCGCGGCGAAGATCGGCCAGTGCGCCCGCTGCCCCAGCGGCGTCTGCGACGAGGCGAGAAGCATGACCTGGACGAACCGCCTGTCCACCGCGACCCTGGCGATCTCGTCGGCGGCCTCGCGGGGGTCCTGCGGCGACACCACGACGGAGGCCACGAACCGTGGGTCCGCACTCAGCCAGCACGCCGCCTGCCAGTCGTTGACCGCGCGGGCCATGGCCGCGGCCCAGTCCGGGTTGTGCAGGGCCTGCACCGCATAGAGGCAGTTGAGGACCGCACGGCCGGCGCCACCGTGGTCGAGAACCTGCGCGCGCACCACAGCCGGGTCCGACCCCGGCGGCACCCCCGCGCGTCGGGTCTCCGGCCGGGCCGAGAGCGGCATCCCGGGCGGATAGGACGCCGGCTCGAACCCCTCGACCCCGCTCTCGACGCAGTAGTCCACCCACCGCTGCGAGAGGAACGGGAACAGCGCCGAGATCTCGGGGACGGCGGGGTGCACGTCGCAGTCGATGCGACCGGTGCTCATCTCGCCCCCGCGTCGTCCTCGACGTCGCCACCGAGCGCCCGTCGCGAACGGGTTCTCATGCGTAGGCGTGACCCTGCTCGAACCGGATGGCCTTCAGCTCCTTGCGACCGTCGAAGTGCTGGATGCCCGTCTCGTCGTGCCCGGGGAACAACCACGCGTCGTTGTCCCGCGCCACCTTCCCGAGCGTGCCGAGCGAGGTCCGCCACTTGTCGATGTCCCAGTAGATCTGCGGCTCCCCGCCCGGTTCGACGTAGTTCTCGTGGTGGTAGAGCGCATCGGAGGTCAGCAGCACGGTGCCGGTGTTCTCCAGCTGCAGCTGCATCGCCATCTGTCCGGGCGTATGGCCCGGCAGGTGGATCAGCTGCACGTCCCGGGCGAGCTCGGTTCCACCGTCGGAGACCACCGTCGGCTTCTTGTCGCCGAGGAACGCCCAGTCGACGTGGGCGAAGAAGTCGCCGTCGGACTCCATCGACATCACGTGGGCGTACTCGTCCTCGTGCACGACGATCTCGACGCCGGCGTCCTCGAACAGCCGCAGGCCGCCCGCGTGGTCGGTGTGCAGATGGCCCTGCACCACGTAGCGGAAGTCGTCCGGCCCCAGGCCCATCTCCTTCAGCCTCGCCTCCAGGCACGCCTCCGGCGTCACGGCCTCGAGGTCGACGACCTCCTGCCACTCGGCCATCCACTCGTCCGAGCACCGCGCCGACAGGCCGGTCTCCCAGAGGATCCGCCCGTCCGGGGTCTCGATGATGTACGCGATCGCCGGGCATTCGTAGACCTTGCCCACGTTCTCGGGCCGGTTCGCCAGCAGGGACTTGTCCAGGCCCATGTATCCGAGATTGACGCCGCGCAGGGTGACGCTCATCGACTCCTCCATCAAGGTGTGCGGGACGGCCCGCCGACACCGTGCCGGCGGGCCGGCCGATGTCAGCGGAACTCGGGGATGATGTGCTCGGCGAAGATCTCCAGCTGCCGCTTGGCCTCGTCGATCGGCATGAGGCCCTGGTCGAAGAACCAGGAGAACCACTCCAGCTCCCCGCCGTTGCCGTGGATCGTGGCCAGGTCCTCGATGTCGCGTTTGATGTCGTCGACCGTTCCGGCGAGCCCGTACTTGGTCTTCGTGAAGCGGTCCATCGTCCACTCCTCCGGCGGCAGCAACGTGCCCTTCGGCCACTGCTGCTCGTCGCCGGGCAGCCGCAGCGCTTCCCAGAAGCCGAAACCGGAGAAGTAGATCTGGAAACCGTAGTAGTTCGTGCGTTCCATCAGCTCCAACGCCTGCTGACGGTTCTCACCGAAGGCCACGGCTCGGAAGGCGCCGATGCTCTCGCCCAGCTTGAGGTCTCGACCCGCCTCCGCCGCCGAGTCCCGGTAGAGCTCGGCGAGATGGGTGAACTGCCCCGGCTCGGCCGTCAGGATGATCGGCATCACCCCGTTCTTGGCCGTGTGCACCATCGTCGACTCCGACACCGAGAACGGCTGGAACGCCTTCGGGTACGGCTGCTGCAGCGGCTTGGGGATCACCGAGATGCCGCGGATGTGGCCGTTCTCGTCCAGCTCGTCCGGGTGCCCGTACTGCCTCGTCCAGTCCGCCGCCGGCCAGCGTGTGATCCCACCCTTCGGCGGCACCTGGTAGAACTGCCCCTCGAAGGTCAGCAGGTCGTCGGTCCACGCCTTGTAGATCAGCTCCAGGTACTCCTCGTGCACCGCCCGGTTGTGCTTGTCGTCCTCCCCTCCGTCCATCGGCGTCCCCTTCACCGGGATGTGCTGGCCCAGCACGTTGACCCAGCGGTCCTGGTAGCCGCGTGCGTAACCGCCGTAGACCCGCCCGCCCGTGAGGTGGTCGAGGTAGGCCACCTGCTCGGCGACGCGCAGCGGATCGTTCGCGGGCAGCACCAGTGACAACGGTGCGAAGCTGATGTTCTTGGTCCGCGCGGCCAGGTCGGCGTAGAGCATCATCGGCTGGACCGACGCCTCGAACCCCTCCGAGTGGAAGTGGTGCTCGGTGGTGGAGAAGACGTCGAAGCCGACCTCGTCGGCCATGATCGCCAGCTCCCGCACCTCGGCGATCATCGCCTGGAAGGCGTCGTTGTCCCGGCCGATCGGGCGCTTCGCCGCCCGTTCCTCCAAGGTCGCCGGGATCGTCGGCAACGTGAACAGCTGGAATTTCACCGGTTCGCTCCTCGGGACGACGTTGGTCCCGTGATTCGACCCGCAAGTCGGCTGTGACACGTGTCTCAATCTGAAGCACGGCTTCGACGTCGGGCAGAGCCCCGCGCGGGCGCGGTCGGACCCCGGACGTGTCCCGATCTGGGACACACCGTTCTGGATCAGCGGATTACCGTGGATCCGCACCATCGCAGTGCCTGATCGGGCCGACGCCGTCCCGAGAGGAGCGAACATGGTCGACGACGTGCTGGCCCGCGAACGTGAACGCTTCCTGTCCTCCGGGTCGGCCCCGGCGCGCGTCCGCGACGAGATCTCCTCGTCCTGGAAGCGCTGCTCGAGCTGGGCGGTCGCCACCGAGACGCTCGCCCCGCCCTACCGGCCGGACGTCAACCCCGAGTCGCGGCTGCTGCGTGCCGCCGGCCCGGTCCTCGACACCATCAACGCTCGGCTCGGCGAGCTCGGCGTCAGCTTCCTGGTCACCGACACCGACGCCCGGATCCTCGACCGTCGGGTGCACGAACAGCGGTTGCTGCATGCGCTGGACACCCACAACATCACCCCGGGATTCGTCTTCGCCGAGGACGCGGTGGGGACGAACGGCGTGGGCACCGCCGTCGAACTGGGGCGCACGGTCCGGATCGACGGCCACGAGCACTACGCCGAACAGCTCGTCCAGTTCACCTGCGTCGGTGTGCCGATCATGGACCCGGTGATCCGGCGACCGATGGGCATCCTCGACATCACCTGCGCGGCGGACCGGGACAACGCCCTGGTCACCGTGCTGGCCGAGCAGACGGCACGGTGCATCGAGCAGCGGTTGTTCGAGCAGCACTCCGTGCAGGAGCGCGCGCTGCTCAGCCACTTCGTCTCCGGGGACAGGCGCTCGCACGCCGGGATCCTGGTGCTCAACGACCGCATCCAGATGACCAACCCGCAGGCCGCGCGGCTCCTCGACGGCGTCGAGCAACCGTTGTTGTGGGACCACGTCGCCCGGGTTCTCGAAGGGTGCTGCGGTGACGGGATCGTGGAGAACGAGCTGCCACTGCCCGACGGGCGGGCCGCCCGGACCCGCACGATGCGGCTGCACGACGGCGACCAGGTGATCGGCGCGCTCGTCGAGGTCCGGCCGGCGACGGAACAGCCGGGTGCCTCCCGTGCCGCTGCGCCGGTCACCGCCCCGGCCGGGCTGGCCGGCTCGGACCGGGCGTTCCTCTGGGCCTGCCGCGCGGCCCGGACCGCGCTCGCCGAGCGGAGCCTGGTGCTCTGCGGCGAGTCCGGTGTCGGGAAGGCGGCCGTGGCCCGGGCGCTGCTGCGCGAGCGCGGGGAGGTGACGATCGTCCGCGACGCGGCCACCGTCGAGGTGCAGGGCCTGCACGCCTGGTTCGACGACCTTCGGGCCGTCCTGGACGGTCCACCGGCCGGGCTCCTCCTCCAGCACCTCGACCTGCTCGATCCCTCCGCCCGGCGCCGGCTCGCCGCGCTCCTCGACGCGGCCGCGGCCCGTGGCTGGCGGTGTACCGCGACGTTCACCAGCTCCGCCTCCTGGGAGGACGCGGTGCTGCCCGGGATCGACGCCGACCAGGTTCGGCTGCCGCCACTGCGCAACCGGCTCCGCGACGTGCCCGCCCTCGTCGCGGCCTTCGCCGCCCCGCGGCGGGTGGCGCCCGAGGTGACTCAGCTCCTCATGCGTCTGGCCTGGCCGGGCAACGTCGGCGAGCTCCGTTCAGCCGTCACCCGCATGCTCGACACCGCGACCGGGACCGCCGCCGTGCTCGCCGACCTGCCGCCGGAGATCCGCCGCGCGGCGCACCGGAGCAACCTGACCCGCTTCGAGCGCGCCGAGGTGCACGCCATTCTCGAGGCACTGGCCGAGACCGGCGGCAACAAGCGGGACGCCGCCCTGCTCCTGGGCATCTCCCGCTCCACGCTCTACCGGAAGCTGCAGGCGGCGGGGATCGACCTCGACAACACCGCCTTCTGACGGCGGCGCGCTTGCTCCCCCGCCACGGCGCCTGCCGTCCACCGTCGTCGACCACACCGACGACGAGGCGCCTCACGCGAGGCCGGGCGTCAGCGCCTCGACGATCGTGGATTCGACGAGGTCGAGGTGGCGCACGGTCTCGCGCGCCGCGAGATCGGCGTCTCCGGACACGAACGCCCCGAGCAGGGTGTCGTGGTCGTGGGCCGCCTTCACGTCGGCCTGGTGGGCGGCCACGCTCATCCGCACGTAGCGCTCGGAGATCACCCACAGTTGTTCGAGGACCCGACGGCCGACCGCCTCTACCGCCGGTCGGACGAGCAACCAGTGGAACTCCCGGTGCCGGGCCAGGAACGCGTCGAGGTCGGCAGCGGACTCGGCGGCGAGTCCCCGCCGCGCCGTCTGTGCCGCGGCCACCGCTTCCGCGCTGCGCAGCTGCGCCGCCCGGGCCATGAGCGGTGGTTCGAGCAGCCGTCGCATGGCGTAGACCTCGCGGAGCTCGCCGAGCGAGACCTGCGCGGCGCTCGTGCCTCGACGCGGGACGGTGATGACCAGTCCCTCGGCCTCCAGCGCGCGCAGTGCCTCCCGGACCGGGATGTGGGAGACGCCGAACCGTTCCTGGATCTCCTTGGGCAGGATCTTCTCGCCCGGGGCGATGGCGCCGGTCAGGATGAGGGAGCGGATGAGCCCGACCAGATCCCGGCCGAGCCCCGCCGACACCGGCTGCACCGCGTCCGTCCTCACCGGGCACACCTTCCACTCGAATCCGGCGGATGTCCCTTTCTGCTGGTCGCCATTGACGCGTTAGAAATTATAGTTTAGACATTCCTGTGTCGTCACGGTCGACGATGTGGGCCCTCGGATCTCGCGTGCGGAGCTCGTCCGGTGGGTGCGGACCTCGAGGCCGTGGGATCACCACCGCGTCGAACGGAAGAGGCACCCCATGGCCGGAACGAAGTTGTCCCTGCTCGACCTCGGCCGGATCGACACCGACGACGGCTTCTTCATCCGCGGATGCAACGCGGCGGTGCAGTCCGACCCGCACCCGCACTACGAGCGCCGCCGGGTCGCCGTCATCGCCGCCGTGATCGAACACCCCCAGGCAGGCCCGATCCTCTTCGAGACCGGCTGCGCACAGAACGCCAAGGAGGACTGGCCCGCGCCCGCCTGGGAAGCCTTCCCCGTCAACGTCTACGAGGAGGAGCACCACCTCGACAAGGCCCTCGAGGCCGCCGGGTACGGCATCGACGACATCCAGGCCGTCGTGATGGGGCACCTGCACCTCGACCACGCCGGCGGGCTGGAGCACTTCAAGGGCAGGAACATCCCGATCTACGCCCACGCGAAGGAGATCAAGGAGCACTACTACGCGGTCGCGACCAAGGAGGACATCGGCGCCTACGTCCCCGGCGACCTCCACTGGGAGCTGAACTGGCAGCCCATCCACCGCGACGAGACCGAGCTGTTCGAGGGCATCACCCTGCGGCACATGCCCGGCCACACCCCCGGCCTGATGACCATGCAGGTCGAGACCCGCAACTCCGGGCACTTCATGCTGACCAGCGACCTGTTCCACGTGCGCGACCTCTTCGAGCAGGGCCTGCCCCAGGGCTGGCTCGGTCGCGACTCGCACGCCTGGTGGGAGAGCTTCCGGTGGACCCAGCAGATCCAGAAGCGCTACGACGCCACGATGGTCTACGGCCACGACGCGACCGTGCTCGAGGAGCTGCAGGCCCAGGCCAAGTACTTCGACTGAGCCGCACCCCCGCCGCGCCGGCCCGATCCTCCTGGAGTACCCGCTCATGCCGTACGCCGCGTCGCAGCACAGCACCGGGACCTACCGGTACCTGCCCGCCATCGCCCCGTACTCCTCCGGGGTGGCCGCCGAGCCGGGTCACGAGATCATCGGGGTGCGGTTCGACTCCCCGCCCCCGGTCGTCGACGGGTTCGCTCGTCTCGACGAGGAGTGCGCCGAGCGAGGCCTGCCGCCGAGCGCGCTGGTCGGTATCGAACTGAGGTCCCCGGCACCGTTCGCGTTCGGGGCGTTCGACGAGTTCAACGAGACCTACCGGCAACTCCTCGCGGAGCGCGGGCTGCTCGAAGACGGCGTGAACCCGATCGCTCGGACCAATGTCGTCCCCGTCCGGTCCGCGCCGCGAGAACCCGTGCTGCTGTCGGCATTTCTCGTCCGGAGGTCGGCCGGCGCCGGGGGCGTCGACTTCGTCGTGGCGGGCGGCGGCGAGATCGACGGCCTCGATCCCGACGCGATCGTCGCGCGCGGTGACGTGTCCGAAGCCGGCCTGGCGAAGAAGGCCGGCTACGTCGTCGACGAGATGCGGGCCCGGCTGGCCGGGCTGGGCAAGGACGCGGAGTCCCCCACGCTCGTGGACGTCTACACCGCTCACGAGATCCCCGGCCTGGAGGAGATGCTCCTCGACCGGCTGCCGGCGGTCGGCCGTCACGGATTCCTCCGCTGGTTGACCAGGCCGCCGGTCGTCGAGGTCGAGTTCGAGATGGACCTGCGCCGCGTGAGCGGGTGGCGCGCGCTCTGATCCACACCCCCGCGTCCCACCCACCGAAGGAGTCCCATGCCTCTCGACGACGACATGGCGTACGAGTCCGCGACGAACCTGGCGGCGGCGGTCCGCGGCCGCGAGGTGTCCCCCGTGGAGATCGTGGACCACTTCCTGGACCGCATCGAGCAGCGCGACCCCAGTCTCAACGCGTTCGTCTTCCTCGCGGCCGACGAGGCCAGGCAGGCGGCCACGCGCGCGGAGAAAGCGGTGACGGACGGGGAGGAGCTGGGGCCGCTGCACGGTGTCCCCACCGCGCTGAAGGACCTCTTCGACTTCCACCCCGGCTGGCCGTCGACGTTCGGCGGCATCCCCGCCCTGCGCGGGAACATCGCCGAGCACCACTGCACCTACGCCGAACGGATGAAGGCCGCGGGAGCGATCGTGCTCGGCAAGACCAACTCGCCGGTCATGGGTTTCCGCGGCACGTGTGACAACCCGCTGTTCGGGCCCACGCGCAACCCGTTCGACACGGACCGGAACTCGGGAGGATCCTCCGGCGGTTCCGCGGCCGCCGTGGCGGACGGCCTGCTGCCCCTGGCGGAGGGCACCGACGGCGGCGGGTCGATCCGGATCCCCGCCTCCTGGTGCGGCGTCGTCGGCTACAAGGCGTCGTTCGGGCGCGTGCCGTTCGTGTCGCGGCCCAACGCCTTCACCGGGGTCAGCCCCTTCCTGTTCGAAGGTGTGCTCGGGCGCAGCGTCGCCGACGTCGCCCTCGGCGCCTCGGTGCTCACCGGATACGACCCGCGCGATCCGTTCGCCCTCGACGAGACCGTGGACTACGTCGGGGCCTGCGCGACGCCGGAGAGGTCGCTGGCCGGCAAGCGCATCGCCTACAGCCCCGACTTCGGCATGTACCCGGTCGACCCGAAGGTCGCGACGGTCACCGCGCAGGCCGCGGCCGCGTTCCGCGACGCCGGCGCCGTCGTGGACGAGATCGCCATGACGATGCCCTACGGGCAGCAGGAGTTGGCGGAGCTCTGGTGCCGGATGATGGCCGGGGTCGAGGTCATCGAGCTCTTCAAGGCCCAGGGGATCGATCTCCTGACAGACCACGCCGACGACCTGCCCGCGGAGTACCGCTCCTACGTCGAGGCGAACTACCGGGCGAGCGCGGTCGAGGTCCTGCGGGACCAGCAGATGCGTACCGGCGTCTACGATGCGATCCAGGGTGTCTTCGGCGACTACGACCTCCTCCTGACGCCCACCCTCGCCTGCCTGCCGGTGCCCAACGCGGACGACGGCAACACCGCCGGCCCCACCCACATCAACGGCGTCGAGGTGAACCCGCTGATCGGGTGGTGCATGACGTACCCGATCAACTACAGCGGCCATCCCGCGGTGTCCGTGCCGGCCGGCATGGCCGAGGGCGATCTGCCCGTGGGACTGCAGATCATCGGCAGGCGCTACGACGACCCCGGCGTGATCGCCGGGGCGGCGGCCCTCGAGCAGTTGCGGCCGTGGCGGCACACCTACGCGCGCTGCGCGGCGCGGACGCTCTGAACCCGTGCGGGCTCGGTGTGGTCGACCGCGGCACGCCCGCGCGACCGCTCGAGGAAGCCCTCGGTCGTCCTCGCGCTCTCCGTCGCCCTGTTACCGGGCGGCCCCGCCGAAGGCCCGCTCGGTGGCCCATGACGCATGGGTCTGGGTAGGCTCCTCCTGGTCGTCCCAGATCCGGTTGCCGTCGAGGTCCAGCACGCCGACCGGGGCGTCGAGGGTGATCCCCGCCCGCCGCCGCGGCACGCCCGGCAGCTCGTAGGGCGCGCCGTCCGGCGGCCGGCCCAACCGCCAGGCCCTGCCGGCCCCCGGCCGGTGCGGCGCCAGCGCGAGCTGGGTCTCCGTGTTGAACAGGACCATCGCGTCCTCCTCCCCCACGGTGACGTGCTTGCCGCGGTGGCCGTCCGGGCGCCACTCGGCGGTCTCGTCGGTCAGCCTCAGGTCACCGTAGGAGACACCGGACCCACCCCCGACGTCGCCGGCGCGGCCCGCCGGCCGTTGTTGCGGATCCGGTTGCGGGTGAACGCCGAATGATCGATCCCGGCATCGACGCGGATGCCGTCCAGTCCGTTGTCGTGGATGGAGTTCCCGTCGAGGACCAGGTCGACCACCGGGCCGGAGTAGCCCCCACCGAAGTGGTGCTCCCAGTAGCCGTACCGCCCGTTGGCGCTGATCCGGCTGCCGCTGATCGTGTACGGACCCGGTGTGTTGCCGATGCCGACGCCGTCGCGGAGGTTGCCGTCGATGACGCAGTTGACCACCATGCCGCCCCGGCCGGCGGTCGAGGAGGTGCCCTGGGCCGAGATGTCGAACCCGGCCTCGTGGTTGCCGATCATCGTGCAGCCGGTCACGACGAGCCCGTCGGCACCCCAGTCGGAGATCCCGAAGCGGTTGTCCTCCACGTGGCAGGCGGTGATCCGGATGCCCCTCGGCGGCGGCCACTCCTCCCGCTGCAGCTCGACGAATATCCCGTTGGTGCCGTTGCCCCGGGCCGTGCACGCGGTGACGGTCAGCCGTTCGGTGGCCCCCCAGCCGCCGATGCCGATGCCGATCCCCGCCCCGCCCGGCTCCTCACCGGTGTCGAGCCGTCCGCACCGCTCGGCCAGGACGGCGTCGACCACGGTGTCCTGCAGGAAGTCGCAGCCGAACCCCGTCGCCGGGGTGTCGTGGACGTAGATGTCCCGGAAGCGGCCGCGCAGCACGTACTGCAGGCCCAGGCCCTTGGCCAGCGGGTCGTACTCGTCCAACTCCATCCCCGAGCCGTCGACCTCGAAGGAGGCGAAGACGCAGTCGGCCAGGTGGTTGTCCGGCCCCGCGCCGTGCTGGAGGGCGGTGAACCACATCAGCGGGGTCGGCGTCCCGGGGGCACCGGGGTTGGCGAGCAGGAAGCGGGTCGCCTGCATACCCGCGCCGACCAGCGAGACGCCCGAGCGCCAGACCGTGGCGACGTCCCGGATGCAGTAGTCCCCCGGCGGCACCACGATCATCCGCGGTCGGCCGTCCCCGGCGTACGCGTCCCCGAGCCGGTCGACCAGCGCGGCGAGGGCGGGCTGGTCGTTGGTGACGCCGTCCCCCACCAGGCCGTGCTCCCTCGCGTCATAGACCGACCTCGCGCTCACCTGGGTCCTCCTCGACCTCACCGGATGTCCCGTCCAGGTACCCGGGCCCCGCATGGTCATCCCCGGGCAGGTCACCGGGATGGGCCCGGATCGACCCGTCCCCCGGATGACAGGGCGTCATCGAGGAGCGGCGCTTGACGGGCGCGGTCAGGGGTACCCGCGGACCTACCACCGACGCGGCCGGTCGCCCGTCCTGACGTTCCCTTCAGGAGGCCCGCATGACCCCCCTGCACCTGCACAACGGCGACCTGGCCGAGGTCTCCTGGGAGCAACGCGAGAGGGAGGGCGACCCCCGCTACCCCGTCTCGCAGGAGGTCCCGCCCTCCCCCTACGCCCGCTACGCCGAGCTGCTCGGCCTGGGTGCAGCCCGCGTCGACGAGCCCGGCCGGATCGGCGAGGCCTGGCGGCAGGCCCTGGCCGCAGACCGACCCTTCCTCGTCGAAGCGATCGTCGACCGCGACACCCCGCTGCTGGCGCCGCTGCAGCCCGAGGAGGAGGTCGAGCAGATGCTCGCCGCGCTGCGCCAGGAGCCCGACGGCGACAGAGCCGCTGCCCAGCTGCGCCGCCAGCGCGAACAGGAGAACTGAGCGCTGACGGGATGCCGAGGTTCCACCCTGATACGAGGTCGTCGATATGGCAGGTACGGAGATCTTCTCGTTCCACGAGTCGGACCTGGACGGCGCGCGGGACGCCATCAGGTCGAACTACTTCGACACCTCACTGGACCTGGTCGGACGAGGACGTCCGTACGAGTTCCGCTTCTCCGGTGTGGCGCGCGGATCGCTCAGCGTGGGCGACTGCTTCTACACCGCCGGCATGCAGATCGGCATGTCGGACCTCGAGACCTGCTACTACGTCAACTTCCCCGCCGCGGGACACATGGACGTCGAGCACCGGGGCGCCTCGTTCGAGGTGGGCCCGACGCGAGCGGCGGTGTTCCGACCGATCGGCGACATCGCCATGCGGACCAGCGACGACTACCGGTCCTTCGCGGTCAGGATCGAGCGCGGGGCGCTGGAGGACGCCTTGGAGCACCAGCTCGGGCGCTCGGTACGGCGGCCACTGGAGCTGGCCCCGAACCTGGAGATCGGGGACGGTGCCGGCCGGAGCTGGGCCCGCCTGGTCCGGCTCATCGCCGCGGAGCCCACCTCCCCGGGCGGACTGTTGAGCCACGACGTCACGGCCGCTCCGATGCAGGAGGCGCTCCTGCGCGGTCTGCTGTTCTCGGTCGAGCATCCCTACCGCGATGCCCTCGCAGCCCCGGTCCGCTCCTGGGGTCCCGGTCCGGTCAAGCGGGCCGTCGAGGCGATGGAAGCGACACCGGACCACCCGTTCACGGTCGCCGAGCTCGCCCGCATCGCCCTGGTCAGCGTCCGGTCGCTGCAGGAGGCGTTCCGAAGGCATCTGGGCACCACCCCGATGAGCTACCTGCAGGAGCTGCGTCTGGCTCGCGCCCACGACGCGCTCGTCCGCGCGGATCCCACCGCGGTCACCGTCTCGCAGGTCGCGCTGCGCTGCGGCTTCGCCCATCCCGGCCGATTCTCCCTCGCCTACCGGGCGAACTACGGCATCCCACCCTCGGAAACCCTCCGGCACTCCCGGATCCGGTCGCGGGCCGCGTAGGGGTGGACCTCACCGCCCGGCACGGCGCGCGGGCCAGCGAGGACAACTGCGACGCGCCGGGGGCATCGTTGCCCCTGGCGCGTCGGGTCGCGGGGAGCGGACCGTCGAGAGGCGGAGGATCAGTGCACTCCGCCGGAGGCGCCTGCGAGCAGGTACACGCCGATGTCGGCGTCCCCTGCGAGCGCGGGCGGAAAGGCGTGGGTATTCCTCTTCGAGTGAACCTCGCCGTACGGCGAGGTTGTGTACGTATCGCGCGGGATCGTGTCCGATCTGAGCAGGCGGGAGCGGGCTTGCCCTCGAGAGCCGGTCGGTGCGTGGGCGCGATCACCCTCAGGAAGGAGGCGTCATCGTCCGGAACAGCAGCGTCCGCAGCAGCTCGGCCGTCGTCTCCGCCGGCTCGTCCTTGTGGTTGAGGCTGCGGACGAGCAGCAGATTGACCACGGCGCTGCTGATCTCCGACGCCGACGGGTCCGCGCGCAGCTGCCCGGACTCCTGGCCGTAGCTGACCAGACGCAACAGCGGGGCGATCATCGGCACGACGTTCCGGGGGTCCAGGTCGTCGGCCGGATCCGGGGTGCGTTCGGTGCGGATCGTGTACTCGAGTACCGCGGCGGTGAAGGCCGCGGTGAGCCCGCGGTGGTAGTAGCTCAACCGGGCGAGGGCGTCGATCTGGTCGCTCAACGCCTCCAGGACGGGGCGCTCTCGGGCGATGTCGCGGTCGGCCTGGACGAGCAGTGTCGCGACGTGCGGGGCGAACACGACCCCGATGAGGACGTGCTTGGTCGGGAAGTGGTTGTACGCCGTCGCCGCGCTCACCCCCGCCTCGGTCGCGATGTCCTCCACCCGGGTGGCGGCCCACCCCCGAGCGCTGAACGCCGCGTCCGCCGCCGCGATCAGTGCCGCGCGCGTCCGGGTCCGCTTCGTCCGAGCCGCGCGCGCCCGTGCATCGTCGCCGCGCTGTTGATCCTCACCTGCTGCCACCACCGTGAGCCAGTCCTTACGTCAGGTGCGCGGTCGGGACCATCCGTTCCACGCCTGTGAAGATCTTGATGATGGCGCTTCGCCGGTCGCCTGTCTTCGACCGGGCCCGACGGAGGTCGCTCAGCCGAGCTCGGACGGGGGCTCAGGCGCAGGCCGGCCCGGCTCGATGTGGCTGCGGCGAGAGGGCGGGTGCTCGCGGTCCGGCTCAGGACACTCGCTAGAGCGGCGGCAGCGGCGGGGGCGGGTCATGGGGCGCCACCACCGCCCCGATCGCCGAACCTGCTCGGCTTCGGGCGCAAGGAGCCGGTTTGCGAGCCCTCCTGCTTCACGCAGGGTCGACGGCCAGGGGGTCGAGCCGAACGCCGGCGACTCGTTGTTCCCGGAGCGGATGATGCCGAGGCCGAAGGGCGCGGTCATCGACTCGTAGGCGGGCTTCGACAGGAGGGAACCGCTACCCACACCCGTCGCGGTCGTGGCGAGGTCCCCGATGGTCGTCGTCTGGTTCGCCCCGATCGGTGTGCCCCACTGGGCGTTGAAGTAGGTCGGCTCCTCCGAGAACCGACCCTCGCCGGGATACCGAGCGCGACCCGGCGCTCGGAGCTGTAGGAGTGCAGGACCGGCTCCGGGATCTCGGAGGTCTGCATCTGCACCGTGTCGCGCAGCCCCATCGGGTCGAGCACCTTCTCACGCAGGAGCACGTCCTGCGGCTTCCCGCCGATCCTCGCCAGGATCGCGCCCAGCACCATGAAGTTGGTGTGCGAGTAGCTCCAGTTCGTCCCCGGCGGGAACTGCACCGGGCGCTCGAACGCGTACCGGAGCCGCTCCTCGTAGGTCCAGAGGTGGAAGGGGTCCGCGTTGAACGCGGTCTCCCACTTCGGGTCCGTCTCGAAGTCCGGGTACCCCGACGTCTGGTTGGCCAACATCTTGAGCGTGACCGAATGGGCGCCGGGTAGTTCCGGCAGCCAGCGGTCGATCGGGCCGTCGAGGGTGACCTTCTGCTCGTCGACGTACAGCATGAGCAGCGTGCCGAGGTAGGCGAAGGCGACGGCGCCGTTGCGGAAGTGCATGTCGGTGGTGGCGGGGGCGGCGAGGACCTGCGGCGACGGCCCTGCGGGCAGCGGACAGCACCGGCGGCCAGCACGGACAGGGCCGCCACGACGCCCCGCAGACCCGAGGCCGGGCCCCACCCGCTCCTCCGCAGCAATCGCCGGCCCCCCTTGCACCCCGGATGCCGCTGCGCGTCTCCGCCAGGAACCCCTTCCGGGTGACCCGAGCAGTGTGGCACTCGAACGTCCGACGTGGGGAAACTCGCCGGGCCCACCGCGCGACCGGGATCTCGATGGTCACCGGCGAGGGCGGGCCCCGGCCGACGGCGGGGGCGCCCGACCGAGCCCCGGGGGAGGTCCCTACCCGCACTCGGGGGCCGGCTCCGCCGGCTCGGGTGCGCACACCATGGAGCCGGAGCGCCCGAACGACCACCGTTGTCGCCAGACGCAGAGAGCGAAACGAGGCGGTCACCATGGCGATCATCACCAGCCCCCAGGACTTCAACACCGACGACCTCTACGTCGACGTCGAGTCCGTCATCGGAAGCAAGCTCTTCCTCAAGTGCGAGGGCTTGAACTTCGCCGGGTCGGTCAAGCTGAAGGCCGCGTCCGCGATGGTCGAGGCCGCCGAGCAGGACGGAACCCTGCGCCCGGGCTCGTTCCTGGTCGAGTCGTCGTCGGGCAACCTGGGCGTGGCGCTGGCCATGATCGCCGCGGCCAAGGGCTACAAGTTCGTCTGTGTGACCGACTCCCGCTGCAACCTGGCCACCCGGCGACTGATCGAGGCGCTGGGCAGCGAGGTGCACGTCATCACCGAGCCGGACCCGCACGAAGGCCTGCTCGGCGCGCGGCTCAACCACGTCCGCGAGCTGTGTGCCTCCGACGAGCGGTACGTGTGGCTCAACCAGTACTCCAACCCGAACAGCTGGAAGGCCCACTTCGACACCACCGGCCCGGAGATCGCCCGCCAGTTCCCGGAGATCGACGTGCTGTTCGTCGGCGCCGGGACCACCGGAACCCTGATGGGCTGCGCACGCTACTTCAAGGCCCACCACCCCTCCGTGCGCATCGTCGCGGTGGACAGCGTCGGCTCGGTCAGCTTCGGAACCCCCGCGGCCCGCCGGATGATCCCCGGCCTGGGCAGCGGCGTCCGCCCCCCGATGCTCGACGAGTCCTTCGTCGACGAAGTGATCCACGTCGAGGAGGCCGACACCATCCGCACCTGCCAGCGTCTGGCCCGGATCGGATTCCTGTTCGGCGGCTCCACCGGCACCGTCGTCAGCGGCGCGGAGCGCTGGCTGGCCCAGCACGGCACGCCCGACATGACCGCGGTCGCCATCGCCCCCGACCTGGGCGAGCGCTACCTGGACACGATCTACCAGTCGCACTGGGTCGAGGACCTCTACGGCGAGGACGTGCTCGACGCGGACCGGACGACCACCGTTGCGCTCGCAGCCTGACCCACCCCTCGTCGAGATGGACCCCGGGATCGGACCGCGCAGCCCCGGAGCCGGAGCAGCGCTACTGCGCGCCCGGCCGCCGCTCGTCGCCGCCCTCGGCGGCCTTCCCTCAGCGGCCGGCCGGCGTGCGCGGTCGTCAGGGCTTCATCGTGCCGTCGCCCAGGTACCGCGTGTGCCAGCTGAGCGCCTCGTCGATCAGGTGCGGGGTGTGCTTGCCGGGAGAGCCGGTGAGCGCTCGCTGGTGGTAGTCCTCGAGCATCGGGCGGTAGTCCGGATGCGCGCAGTGGTCGATGATCTGCCGGGCCCGGTGCCGCGGTGCGAGGCCGCGCAGGTCGGCCAGTCCCTGCTCGGTCACCACGACGTGCACGTCGTGCTCGGTGTGATCGACGTGCGAGACCATCGGGACGATGCTGGAGATGGCGCCGTCCTTGGCGGTCGACGGCGTCATGAAGAACGAGATGTAGGCGTTGCGGGCGAAGTCGCCGGATCCGCCGATGCCGTTCTGGATGCGACTTCCCATGAGGTGTGTGCTGTTGACGTTGCCGTAGAGGTCGGCCTCGATGATGCCGTTCATCGCCAGGACGCCGAGCCGGCGCACGAGCTCCGGGTGGTTGCTGATCTCCTGGGGGCGCAGGATGATCCGGTCCCGGTACGCCGAGATGTTCGCGTTGAAGTCCTCGGCGGCGTCGGGGCTGAGCGAGAAGGCGGTGGCCGAGGCGACGCTCAGCTTTCCGGAGCGCAGCATGCCGAGCATGCCGTCCTGGATCACCTCGGTGTACGCCGTCAGATCCTCGAACGGCCCGGCGTCGAGGCCGTCCAGCACGGCGTTGGCGATGTTCCCGACACCCGACTGGATCGGGAGCAGGTTCGCGGGGAGCCGGCCGTGCCCGACCTCGTGCTGGAGGAAGTCGAGGAGGTGCCCGGCGATCCGCTTCGACGCCTCGTCCGCCTCCTTGAACGGCGAGTTGCGGTCGGGCGCGTGGGTCTCGACGACGGCCACCACCTTCTCCGGCGGGCAGTCCAGGTACGGCACGCCGATCCGGTCGCCCGCGCGGGTGAGCGGGATCGGTCGGCGATCGGGCGGCAGCGCGGTGCCGTAGTAGATGTCGTGCATGCCTTCGAGTTCGGCGCTCTGCCAGGAGTTCACCTCGAGGATGACCTGGTCGGCCTGGTCGAGCCACGTCTTGTTGTTGCCGATCGACGACGAGGGCACCAACCGGCCGTCCTCGGTGATGCCGCTGATCTCCACGACGGCCGTCGCCAGGTGGCCCAGGAAGCCCTGCCACACCATCTGTGCGACGTGGGACAGGTGCACGTCGATGCACTCCATGTGCCCTGAGTTGATCTTCTGCCGGCTCACCGGATCGGACTGGTAGGGCAACCGCAGCTCGATCCCGTCGGCCTCGGCGAGCGCGCCGTCGAGCTCAGGGGCGGTCGACGCCCCGGTCCACACACCGACGCGGAACCCGGTGCCCGCGGCGTTCGCCTCGGCGATCCGGCGGGCCAGTGCCAGCGGTACCGCCTTGGGGTAGCCGGCACCGGTGAAGCCGCTCATCCCCACGTTGGAGCCGGCCGGGATCAGCGCCGCGGCCGCCTCGGCCGACATCACCTTCCGCCTCAGGTCGCGGTTCGCGATACGGGTCCTGGAGCCCATCGGTCCTTCCAGTCTCGTCGGGGTGGGGGTACCTCCCGAGGACTGCACGACACACGCACCTACCTACTCGTTGCTAGCGGCCACACCGCGATCCGGCACAGCTTCTCCCCCGAGGCGGAACGCACGGCATGATCTGTGCCCGCTCGACGGCCGGCCCGGCACCTGACGGTCGGCCCGCCGGTCTGCGCCTCCGCCGTACCTCGGGAGGTTCCCCGAGCATTATGCGCGCCTGTACCCGGCCCACCGGCACCGGCGCCGCGGCAGCGTGTTCGTCCTGTCAGCGCGGCGCCCGCCAGGAACTCCACGCCGTCCTCTCGCCGCCCCACACGGACGGAGGTCCCGGCGCGACCGGGTTCCCGGCCACCCGGCTCGGACACGGCCTGTGTCCGACGGTCTCGGTGCGGATCAGCCACCGGCGGTGAGATCCGCGGTGACGAGTCCGAAGGGGGCGCGGTAGGCGGTGGGGGTGACGCCGATCGCGGCCTGGAGGCGGTGCGGCTGGAGCACCGGGAGCACCCGCTAGCGGCCCTCGCCGCGCAGCGCGGCACCGACGCGCTCCGCGGCCGCGACCACGAGCGGACCGAGGTCCGCCGCCCGCTCCGCGCCGAACCGCTGTGCCGGCACCGACACCGCGATAGCGCCGACGGGCCGGCCGTCGGCGTCGAGCACCGCGGACGCCACCGCCCCGACCCCGGCACGCCAGCTGCGGTCCGCGGTGGCGTAGCCGCTCTCGCGCACGCGCCGCAGCTCGGCGGCCAGCGCGTCGCGATCGACGATGGTCGTCTCGGAGTAGCGCTCCAGCGGCCCGGCGAGCAACCGGTCGACCTCGTCGTCGGACAGCCGGGAGAGCACCGCCCGGCCGCTGCAGCTCGCGTGCAGCGACACCCGGGTGCCCAGCCTCACCCACGTCCGCACCGGTTCCGGGCTGTCCAAACGGTCGATCACGACCAGTGCCGACTCGGCGTCCGGCTCCGCGCCGGGCGCGAGGGCGTGCTCCGCCCCGAAACCGCTGAGGTGGATCGTCTCGCGGGTCTCGTCGCGCAGGTCCTGGATCACGGCCAGCGCGGCCTCGCGCAGGCCCTTCTCGGTAGAACCGCGTAGCCCGGTCCTGAGCGCCCTGCCGGTGAGCGCCCAGCGTCCGGCCTCACCGGAGGCCGCGGTGAGCCACCCTGCCTGGCGCAGCGTGACCAGGCAGCGCTGCACCGTGCTCTTCGGGATCCCGGTGGCGCGGGCGATCGCCGAGACCCCCACCGGCTGCAGCTCGGAGACCACCTCCAGCACCCGCAGCGCGGTGAGCACGACGCGCATCCCGGCGTCCGACGGCGGTGCGGCCATTGCCGGCCTCCCCTTGACAGTCGTGAAGCAGATCACTCATCGTGGCACAACATTGGTCCGTAAGGCGGAACGCGTGCCGTGACACGGCACAATCGGAGGGCGGAGACGTGGGGCTCGCGCGATGACCGCTCCGCGCCGGAGCGCGCTCCCGCTGGACGGCGTCACCGTCGTCGCCCTCGAACAGGCGGTCGCGGCGCCGTTCGCCACCCGCCGGCTCGCCGACCTCGGAGCCCGTGTGATCAAGGTCGAGCGACCCGACGGCGGGGACTTCGCGCGTGGCTACGACACCGTCGTGGAAGGCGAGTCCAGCGCCTTCGTGTGGCTGAACCGGGGCAAGGAGTCGGTGCAGCTCGACGTCAAGGACCCGGTCGGCCGGGAGGTGCTGGACCGGCTGCTCGCCCGCGCCGACGTGCTGGTGGCGAACCTGGCCCCGGCCGCGCTGGAGCGGCTCGGGCTCACCGCCGCCGTGCTGGCCCCGCGGCACCCGCAGCTCGTCGTCTGCACCGTGGCCGGCTACCCGCCGGGCGGGCCGTCGCGGACGAAGAAGGCCTACGACGCGCTGATCCAGGCCGAGGCCGGGCTGATGTCGCTGACCGGGGCGGCGGGCGCCCCGGCCAAGGTCGGCATCTCGATCGCCGACATCGCGGCCGGTTGCCACGCCTACAGCGGGGTCCTCGCCGCGCTGCGCCACCGCGACCGCACCGGCGAGGCGCTGCCCGTCGACGTGTCGCTGTTCGGCGCGCTCACCGAGTGGATGGCCTACCCGCTCTACTACACGCGGCACTCCGGCGTCGCGCCCGTGCCGATGGGCACCGCGCATCCGACGATCGCGCCCTACGGCGCGATCATCGCCGCGGACGGTCGGTCGGTCATGATCGCGGTGCAGAACGAGCGCGAGTGGGTGCGGCTGTGCACCGAGGTGCTCGACGACGCGACCCTCGCCACCGATCCGCGGTTCTGCTCGAACTCCCTGCGTGTCGCGCACCGCGCCGAGCTCGACGCGGTCCTGGCCGCCGCTGCCGCCCGGCATCCGGGCGAGGTCCTCATGGCGCGCCTCGACGCGGCCGGCATCGCCTGGGGCCGGCTGACCCAGCTCGCCGACCTCGCGGACCACCCCGAGCTCGCCCCCGCCGACCGCTGGCTGGACACGGGCACGCCCGGCGGCCCGGTGCGCACCCTGCGTCCCACCGGTGCTCCCGGCGATCGCGTCGCCGAGAACGGCGCCGTTCCCGGCCTCGGCGAGCACACCGCCGCCGTGCTCGCCGAGCTGCACCTTGAGGAAGGACACCGATGACGACGCACACGGGCTGGCGGGGCCGGTTCTACGAGGACTTCGTGGTGGGCGACGTGTACGAGCACCCGCTCGGGCGCACGATCACCACCACCGACAACATCTGGTTCACCCTGCTCACCCAGAACACCGCGCCGCTGCACTTCGACCACGAGTACGCCGCGCGCACCGAGTTCGGGAAGCCGCTGGTGAACTCCGCGTTGACGCTGTCGCTCGTCGCCGGGCAGAGCGTCACCGACGTGTCGCAGAACGTCTTCGCCAACCTGGGCTGGGAGAAGGTCACGCTCCCCCACCCCGTCTTCGAGGGCGACACGATCCGCTCGCGGTCGAGGGTGCAGGCCGTGCGCGAGTCCGCGTCGCGGCCCGGGCTGGGCGTCGTCACCGTCTCGACGACCGGGCTGAAGCAGACCGGTGAGGTCGTCATCGAGTTCACCCGCACCCTGCTGGTCTACAAGCGCGGGCACGGCCCGCGGGCGGAGCAGGCGTCGTGACGGTCGCCGCCGGCACCGATCTGCGCCGGGACCTGCGCGGGCTCATCGACCGGATCTGCGCCGACTACCCCGACGCCTACTGGCGCGAGGTCGACGAGGCGCGCCGCTACCCCGAGGAGTTCGTCGACGCGCTCACCCGCACCGGTTGCCTCGGCGCTCTCGTCCCCGAGGAGTACGGCGGCCTGGGCCTGGGCCTGGGCGACGCCTCGGTGCTGCTCGAGGGCATCAACGCCAACGGGGCCAACGCCGGGCCGGTGCACGCGCAGCTCTACACGATGGGATCGGTGCTGCGCCACGGCAGCGAGGAGCAGAAGCGGCGCTACCTGCCCGACATCGCCTCGGGTGCCCTGCGGCTGCAGGCCTTCGGGGTCACCGAACCCACCGCCGGCACCGACACCACCAGCATCCGCACCACCGCCGTCCGCACCGACGACGGGTACGTGATCAACGGCCAGAAGGTCTTCATCTCCCGCGTGCAGCACTCCGACCTGATGCTGCTGCTCGCCCGCACCACCCCGCGCGACCAGGTACAGCGCAAGTCCGACGGCCTCTCGCTGTTCCTCATCGACCTGCGCCAGGTCGAGGGCGTCGAGCTCCGTCCCTTGCGGACGATGGTGAACCACGAGACGAACGAGGTCTTCCTCACCGACGTCCACGTCCCGGCCGACGCGCTGATCGGCGAGGAGGGCCGGGGTTTCCGCTACGTCCTGGACGGCATGAACGCCGAGCGGATCCTCGTCGCGGCCGAGTGCATCGGCGACGGCCGCTGGTTCGTGGAGCGGGCGTCGCGCTACGCCTCGGAGCGGGTGGTCTTCGACCGGCCGATCGGGCGCAACCAGGGCGTGCAGTTCCCCATCGCCCGCGCTCACGTGCACGTCGAGGCCGCGGACCTGATGCGCTGGAAGGCCGCCGACCTGTTCGACGCCGGGCAGCCCTGCGGGGCGGAGGCCAACATGGCCAAGCTGCTCGCGGCCGACGCGTCCTGGGAGGCGGCCGACGTGGCGCTGCAGACCCACGGCGGCTACGGCTTCACCGCCGAGTACGACATCGAGCGCAAGTTCCGCGAGACGCGGCTCTACCAGGTGGCCCCCGTCTCGACGAACCTGATCCTGTCCTATGTGGGCGAGCACGTCCTGGGGATGCCGCGCTCGTTCTGACCACACCGACCCCACCCGACGACGCGTGGAGGAGATCCCACATGGACGGTCCCGAGTACGGCCTGGTGCTCTGCAGCCAGTTCCCACCGGGCGACGACGCCACAGCGCGCTTCGCCGAGCAGGTGGAGCAGGTGCACCATGTGCGCGACGCCGGCTTCACCTCGGTCTGGGCCACCCAGCACTACCTGGCCGAGGAGTTCCAGTACCTGCACCCGCTCGCGGTGCTGGGCAGGCTCGTCCCGGAGACCGGCGACATGCGGATCGGCACGGCCATCACCCTGATGACACTGGCCCACCCCGTCGACATGGCCGAGCAGCTCGCCACGCTGGACATCCTGTCCGGCGGGCGGCTGACCGTCGGGGCGGGCCTGGGCTACCGCGACCTCGAGTTCGACGCGTTCGGCATCCCGCGCGACCGGCGGCTGCGCCGCTTCCGCGAGAACCTCGACCTCGTGCTGCGGCTGTGGACCGACGACGAGGTGAGCTTCGACGGCGACGCGGGACGGCTCGACGGTGTGCGGCCGGTGCTGCGCCCCGTGCAGCGCCCGCACCCGCCGGTCTGGCTGGCCGGGCACACCGACAAGGCGCTGACCCGCACCGCGGGCATGGGGCTGCCGTGGCTCGCGGCCGCCGCCCACGTCGACGCCGACCATCTGCGACGCCAGGCCGCGTTCTTCCGTGCGGCCTGCGCCGAGCAGGGCAGGCCGGGCACCGAGGTGAACGTGCTGCAGGAGATCTACGTCGGGGAGTCCGACGAGCAGACGATCGAGGACGTCCGGGATGCGCTCGCGGCCAAGTACGCGGCCTACCGGGCATGGGGACAGGACCAGGTGCTCCCGGAGTCGCAGTCCTTCGACAAGGCGTTCGACGACCTGCGCCGCGGCCGGTTCGTCCTGGGGGGCCCGGAGAGCTGCCGCCGGCAGCTCGAGGAGCTGATCACGACGGTCGGGCCGTCCCACGTGCTGCTGCGCCCGCAGTGGCCGGGGCTGCCGCACGAGCGGGTGATGGGGAGCCTGCGTCGCCTGACGGGCGAGGTGCTCCCGGCGCTCGCCCCGGCCGCGGCGGCGCGGACATGACGCCCCGGCCGATCGGGCGGCGTTCGTTCCTGTCCGCTGCCGGGCTGGGGGTCTGCGGGCTGGGGCTCGCCGGGCTGGGGCTCTCCGGGTGCGCGGCGGCGCAGGCCGCCGGGCAGCGGTCCATCACCACCGCCACCTACATCCCGGCGTCCTACGACGACCTCTACCCCGGCATCCAGACGTTCATGGACACCCTCGCAGACCAGAGCGGCGGGGCGATGACCTGCGACATGTTCGACTCCGGCGCGCTGCTCGGCGCCGAGCAGCTGCTGCCGGGGCTGCTGCTCGGGGCTGCCGACGTGATGTTCCAGACCAGCTCGTACGTGTCCTCGACCTACCCGATCCTCGGCGCGATGGAGCTGCCCTTCGGCACGGAGGACTACGCGAAGCAGCGGCGCGCCCTGGACCCGGCAGGTCCGCTGATGGAGGTCATCAACACCGGGCTGGCGCCGCAGGGCGTGCGGCTGCTCGGCGGGATGCCCACCACCTTCGAGTACCTCTGGACCATCGACCGGCCGATCCTGAAGCCGGAGGACGCCCGCGGCCTGCGGATCAGGGTGGCCGGTGAGATCGAGGGCGAGACGGTCAAGGCGCTCGGCGGCGCACCCGTCTCGATGGGCTCCGCGGAGGTCTACGAGGCGCTCGAGCGCGGGACGATCGACGGGATGATGAGCTACGTCGGCACCGTCGTCTCCCGGGACCTGCAGGAGATCATCCGGTACGGCACGGTGGCCCACTTCGGGGCCTACACCGTCGACGCCTACTGCCGGTCCGGCTGGTACGACGAGCAGCCGCCGGACATCAAGGCGGCCCTCGACGCCGCGGGCCGCGCCCTCTACGCGGACGGCACGGAGGTGATGGCGGGCGTCCACGAGCGCGAGTACCTGCCCGCCGTGCGCGCGGGCGGGGTCGAGCTCGTCGAGCCCGGTGGGGCCGAGCTGGCCGCCTTCCGCGAGGCCGTCGCCCCCGTCTACGGGCGCTGGCACGACCTGCTGGCCGATCCGGCCGTCGCCGACCGGGCCCTGCAGTCCATCGAGAGCGCCTGAGGAGATGGTTCCCGTGCTGACCAGGGCCCGGCGGGCCGTGCTCGCCTGTACCGCGACGATGGCCGTGATCGCGATGGTCGTCGTCGGGCTGATGATGCTCACGATCACCTACGACGTGCTGGCGCGCTTCCTGTTCGCGGCCCCGACCGACTGGGCCTATCCCCTCAACTCGGTCGGCGTCCTCGTGGCGACCACGCTGGCGGTGCCGCACCTCTGGGCCACCGGCAACCACATCTCCATGGACCTGGTGCACCGCGCGCTGCCGCCGGGTGCCCGCCGGGTCGCCGACATCGTGACGACGGTGGCCGCCTGTTTCCTCGGCCTCGTGCTGGCCGTCACCGCGTTCCGGTCGATGACCGTGGCGATCGCGGGCGGCCTCACCGGCGCCGGCACCTTCAACATCCCGCTGTGGATGCCGGACGCGGTGCTGTTCGTCACCGGGGTGTTCCTCGTGCTGGCCGCGGCGCTGTTCCCGCCCGACCCCGGCGCCGGGCGGCTACCCGAAGAGCCGCCCGCCGACGACCTGTCCGCGGCGGACGCGCTGACCACCGATCCGCTCACCGGCACCACGGAGGCCACCCGATGATCGCCGACGGAGTGATCGTCAGCCTCGCGGTGGTGCTGCTGCTCGTGCTCATCGCTGTGCGCGCGCCGATCTTCGTGGCGCTCGGGGTCTCCGGCGTCGTGGGGATGCTCGGACTCGGTGGGCTCACCGGCATCGAGCTCGTGCCGCTGGCGCTCGTCTCGCAGCTGCAGGAATACGCGCTCGTCGCGGCGCCGCTCTACATCCTGCTCGGTGAGGCGTTGGCGGTCAGCGGGCTGGGCCGCGACCTGTTCGGTGCCGCCCACCGCTGGTTCAGCCGGGTGCCCGGCGGGCTCGGGGCGTCGGCGGTCGGGGCGTCCACGCTGTTCGGGGCGATGTCGGGGGTGAGCATCTCCTCGGTCGCGGTGATCGGCCGGATGGCCGTGCCGGAGATGCTGGACCGGGGATACCGGCCCGCGTTCGCGAGCGGCGCCGTGGCGGCGTCCGGGGCGCTGGCGATGCTGATCCCGCCGAGCCTGATGTTCATCCTCTACTCGTCGGTGACGGGCGAGAGCGTGGCGGCGCTGTTCGCGGGCGGGCTGCTGCCGGGCCTGCTGCTCGCCGCGATGATGATCGTCTACATCGTCCTGCGGGCGAAGCTGGCGCCGGCCAACGCGCCGGTCGACGAAGAGCGCTTCACCTGGCGCCAGCGGGTGGTCGCCGTGGGCCGGATCTCCCCGGCGCTGGTGCTGATCGCGCTGGTGCTCGGCTCGATCTACACCGGCTTCGCCACTCCCACCGAGGCCGCGGCGGTCGGCGCGCTGGCGGCGTTCGCCGTCACCGGCCTGATCTACCACAAGCTCGGGTGGGCCAACCTCAAGAAGATCTTCGTGTCCACGGCGGCGGTGACCGCGTCGGTCCTGGTGATCGTCGGGGCCGCGTTCGTGTTCACGCAGATGCTCGTGATGGCCCGGATCCCCGACGCCGTGACGAACTTCGTGGTCGGGCTGGACGTCCCGGCCACGGTGATCATGATCGGGATCATGCTCATCCTGATCGTGCTGGGCTGTCTGGTGGACGCAGCGTCGCTGCTGCTGGTGGTGACCCCGATCCTGGTGCCCGCGGTCACCGAGCTGGGCTACGACCCGATCTGGTTCGGGGTGCTGCTGGTGGTCAACCTGGAGATCGCGGTGATCACGCCGCCGGTCGGGCTGAACCTCTACACGATGAAGTCGGTGGTGCCCGGGCTCGATCTGAGCGACATCTTCCGCGGGATCACCCCCTACATCCTGATCGAGGCCGCCCTGCTCGGCTTCCTGATCGCGATACCGGAGATCGCCACCTACCTACCGGGGCTGCTGTCGTGACGACCCGTATCGCCGACCTGGCCGAGTGGGCCACCGCCGTGCACACCGCCGCTCACATCGACGAGTCCGACGAGGAGCTGGCCGGGCGGGCGCTCGTCGACACCGTCGCCGTCACGCTCGCCGCGCTCGACGACCCGATCACCGGGTGGACGGTGGGCCAGCCCGCCGCGCTGCGGTGGGCCGCCGTGGGCCACGTCCTCGACTTCGACGACGTGCACCTGCCGTCGACGTCCCACGTGAGCGTGGTCTGCGTGCCGGCCGCGCTGGCCTGCGGCGGTGGCAGCCGCGAGTACCTGGCCGCTGCCGGGGTGATGGCGCGGCTCGGTGCGGCGCTGGGCTGGGAGCACTACAAGGCCGGCTGGCACGCCACCTGCACCGCGGGCGCGCCCGCCGCGGCGGTGGCGGCGGGGCTCGCACTCGGCCTGGACACAGGAGGGCTGGCCACGGCGATGGCGCTGGCGGTGCCGGCCGCAGGGGGCGTGCAGCGGTCCTTCGGCACGGCGGGAAAGGCACTACAGGTGGGCTTCGCCGCGGCAGCCGGGGTCCGGGCGGCGCACCTGGCGGCAGCCGGGGCATCCGCCGACCCCTCCGCCCTCGACCAGTGGTTCACCCTGGTCGGCGGCTCGGGCCCGCCGGAGCTCGACGGTCCGGTCGTGCCCGACGGTCTGGCGATCAAGCTGCATCCATGCTGCTACGCACTGCAGCGCCCGATCAGCGCTGCCCGCGCGGTGCCGCGGATGCGTCCGGAGGACGTGGTGTCCATCCGGGTCCGGACGCCGCAGGCCGCGCTGCAACCGTTGATCCACAGCGCGCCCGCGACGGGGCTGGAGGGGAAGTTCTCCCTCGAGTACTCGATCGCGGCCGCGCTGCTCGACGGCTTCCCCGGCACCGCTGCCTTCACCGACGCCGCTGTCGAGCGTCCGGAGGCGAAGCGCCTGACCGGTTCCGTGGAGGTGCTCGCGGAGCCCGGCGGCACGCACATCCTGGCGGGCGACGTCCGGATCACGGTCACCCGCACCGACGGCACGGAGGAACACGCGGTGCTGGACGTTCCCGATGGGCATCCGCTGCGGCCGCCGTCGGACGCCGACCTGGCCGCCAAGGTCACCGGCTGCGTCGGCGAGGAGCGGGCCGCCACGGTGCTCGGCCTCGACTGGACGGCCGCGGCGGCGCTGCTGCACCGCGTCCTGCCCGAAGGCGGGCAAACCGGTTGATCGTGGCCGCTCCCGGTGTTCGGTGTCGCGGTGCTGATCCGACGTGAGCTACCGGGGACGAGCGCGGCATCCGGGACGTGCACCTCGAGGCGTTCGCGCCGATGTACCCGGACGGGCAGCCGGTCGAGGCGAGGCTGATCGAGGCATTGCGCGAGAGCGACGCGTGGATCGGTGCGCTCTCCCTCGTCGCGCACTTGAACAGTCGATCCGCTGCGGCGATTCGTGCCTCTGATCGGCTTCGGAGGACGTGCGGTTCCGTGCTTCCGCTCGGCGTCGTCACAGTCGGCCTGCCCTCCATGTGCCAGCCGGTGAACCGGCGACTGTTGAAAGTCCGTAGCTCCTTCGGTCGTGCTGAGTGGGACGATGTCGGTCGATGTAAGGCTGTGATCGGAATGGAGAAAGCCCGGGAGATCGAGGTATTCCTCGCGGTCGCCGAAGAACTGCACTTCGGCCGGGCTGCCGCCCGCCTGCATCTGACGACCTCGCGGGTCAGCCAGGCGATCCGCGCGCTCGAGCGCCGCATCGGCGCGCCGCTGTTCGAGCGGACCAGCCGCACCGTGCGCCTCACCCCGCTGGGTCAAGCTCTCCTCGACGACGTACGCCCGGCCGTTCGACAGCTGGAAGAGGCACTGCGCAGGGCCAAGCGCTCGGCCAGCCGGGAGCCGCAGGGAGTACTGCAGGTCTATTTCGCCAACTCGCTGCGCGAGGAGTTGACCGCGGCCTTGGTGCACGGGTTCATCGAGGCCCACCCGCACGTCCCGCTGGTTCGCTACGCCTATCCGTCGATGCAGCACCGCCGATGGTGCGACCACTCGCGCGACGACGTGTACGTCAGCTGGTTTCCCGACCAGCCCGACGTCCTGAACCTGCCCCGGGTTCATACCGGACCGGTGATCCTGCACGAGCCCCGCTCGGTGATGGTCCGCAACGCCCACCCGCTGGCCGGGCACGAGGTGGTCGACATCGAGGAGCTCGCCGAGTACGACGTGCTCTACCCGCCCCCGCTGACCCAGCGGTTCGCCGATGCGTGGACCCCGCCGGTGACCCCGTCCGGGCGACCGATGAGGCGGGTACGGCGCATGACCGACAGCTTCATGGAGGAAGCCCTCACGATCGTGGTGCACGAGGACATCGCCCACGTGACCATCAGCCGGCCCGCACCGGCCGTGCTTCGGCCCGGCGTGGTGCTCGTGCCGCTGTCCGGGTTGCCGCCGTTCCGGCTGGCGCCTCTGTGGTCGATCTTCGCCCAGAACAGGTGGATCCGGGCGTTCACCGAACTGGCCGCGCACACCGGCTCCGACGCCGGCTGGTTGGACACCGGTGGTGGATGAGGCCGCGGTCGTTCTTCGCCGGCCCCGAGCGCAGCGGGCCTCGAGAGACTCGGCGACGTCGGTGAGCTGGTTCAGCGCGGTGAGAGCCAGGACCTGGTGGGCGGCGGTGCCGGCGGGGGCGATGAGCTGCAACCGGCGACCGTCCGAGGCCATCTGCTCGGCCAGCTGGTAGAGCAACTGGACCCCGGCGCTGGCCAGATGGTTCACGCCGCCGAGGTCGATGATCAACGGGAGCGCCCCGCCGCGGCCGGCTTCCTGGAGACGTCGGTGCAGTTCGGTGACGGTGCACAGATCGACCGGTCCGTGCACCACCACCTGCGGCCGGCCGGCTTCGACGATCTCGACGCGGAAGTCCTTCTCGCCGGCCGCGACGGCGGCCCGCGGACCCGCGCCGTCCGGCCCGACCGCGGGCAGGCGGCTCAGCGAGCGGTCCATGAGAACCGTGGTGCCGGTGGCGCTGTCGTCGATCTCCACGGTGTCCATGCAGCCGCGGATCAGTGCCAGTCCGCGCCCTCTGATGCCCGGATGGGTCGGTGGGACGGCCCACCGTCCCGTGTCCGCGACGGTCATGCAGATCCGTCCGACGGCGTCGAGCACCCCCTCGACCCGCACCGGTCCCGCGTCGTCGGGGTAGGCGTGCTCGATGACGTTGCTGACCGCCTCGAGCACGGCGAACCTGACGGCGAGCACGTCGTCGTCGCTGCCGCCCAGTGACGTCAGCCAGTCGTCGAGCCGGGCCCGGAGCGGGGCCAGTGCACCCGGGAACGCCGGGAGGTCCGCCTTGAACGGCGGGGGGCGGGTTCCGGTGTGCTGCACCGCCAGCAGGGTCACGTCGTCGGCGTGGCCGTCCCAGGTCATGCGTTCCACGGTCAGCTCGCACGCCCGGTCCGGGGGCTCCGCGGCCGTCATGCGGGGGGTGCCGTGCGTCCACGCGTCTTCGGCGACGATCCGCAGCTGGTCCAGGCCCTCCCGCAAAGTCCGGTCGGGGCGTTGGACCAGGCCGTCGGTGTAGAGCAGCACCAGGTCGCCGGCATTCAGCCGTGCCGTCTGCACCGGGGCCGTCGTGGTGGCGACGACACCGAGTGGCCCACCGGGGCCGACGGGCAGGTAGCGGACCCGTCCGCCCGCGGCCAGCACCAGCGGGGGCGGATGCCCGGAGCAGGCGTAGTCCAGCCGGCCGTCGGCCGGGTCCAGGATCGCCAGGCACACCGTGCTGGCCACCGCCCCCGGCACCCGGGCGACGAAGCGGTCCAGCCGGGCCAACACCTCGGGCAGCTCGGCACCGTCGAGGAACAGCTCCATCAGCACGGCCCGCAGCTGGCCCATGACCGCCGAGGCCCGCGTGCCGGAGCCCACGACGTCGCCGACGGCCAGTCCGACCCGGCCGTCGCCGAGCGGCACGGCGTCGAACCAGTCACCGCCGGCGCCCTGTTCGCGGTCGGCGACCAGGTAGCGGGCCGTCATCCGCACCCCGGGCAGCACCGGCAACCGCTCCGGCAGCAGGCTGCGCTGCAGGGCCATGGCCCCGTCCACCGCCGCCTGGTAGCGCTGTTCGAACGCGGTGGCCCGGGCCTCGGCCGCACGCCGGGCCGCGACCACGTCGGTCACATCCATCGCATGGACGACCACCCCGCGCACCGCACCGTCGCCGGGGCGGGTGGGCACCACGGTGAAGTCGAGGTAGAGCTCCCGGAGCCGTCCATCGCCGTCGGCGTCCGGCAGGACGCGCCACTCGCGCCCGGAGACCGGGCGCCCACTGGTGTAAGCCGCGTCGAGCTGCTTCGCCAGCCGCCGGCCGGCCACCTCGGGAAGCGCTTCCCGGTAGGAGAGACCGATGACCGGGCGGCCGGGATCCAGCAGGGCCCGTGCCGCTCGGTTGACCGCGACGAGGACGTGGTCCGGTCCCTCGAAGACGAACACGCAGGCCGGTAGGTCCTCGAAACACGCGGCGACCACCCGCGGATCGCCGAACACCCGCGGGTCCGGTTCCTCCGCGCCCGACTCGGGGAGCCGGCAGTCCGTGCTCATGGCCGGCCCCCTCGGATCGGGTCGTCGCAGAGCGTCGTCCTTGCGCGGGGCCGGCACCGGACGGCGACTGACACGTCACTCCCCCTGTCGGGCAGCCCGAACCTGTGCGCAGGCCCGCTCCACGTCTTCCCACACCCGGCGGGCCTCCCCGTCCTCGGCGATCCAGCTCGCCGCCGCCGCGGCCGCCGCCGTGTCCCCGTTGTCGGCCAGCACCTGCAGCTCCACGAGGCGATCCACCCACCGAGGGTCGGCCGGCTCGCCGTGGGCTTGCTGCGCGGGCGTGCGGCCCTCGCGGTTGTTCGGGTTCATCAGGTCACCTTTCGTCTAGCGGTCGAGACGGCTCGGCTCGGTTCTGCCGGTGGACTCGGGTCGGTGGTGGCCGGCCCGCGGACGCCTGGTTCCCGTGGCCGAGCACGATCGGGCAGCGGGCAGAAAGTCGCCGTACCCGGACCTCGGCCCGGGGTCACGTGCATGTCTGGTCGGTGAGGGGCGGAGCCGGAGGCCGTCAAGGCCCGGCCGGGCGGACCAGGTCCGCCCGGCCGACGCCCATGGCGTGGCACTGGAACCGCCCGTCGTGCGCAGTTCGAGTACCACCGGCGACCCACGAGTTCCAGCGCTGGCGCAGGAACCGGCGGGTAGGTGAGCGGGCCGGGCCGCCTCGGCCCGGCTCCGTCTCGTGTGCGGCCGCGAGCGGTCCGGAGGGCACAGCTCGTCCGCGCGCCCCTTACCTCGGTCCTGTCGGGCCTGTGGCAACCCACGGACCCGGCACCCGGACCGGGCCCCCGGCCTCTGCTGTCGGCGACGGACGCACGGGATCGTTGCAGGGCCGGACCACCCGGCCGGCCGCCGTGCGAGCGTCGGGGACGGGTAGCGGGTGGAGGACCTGCTGGAGGTCCACCAGCGGAGGAGGGCTACGGTGATTGGCCATACGCCAGGGTGCTCCGAGGACTCTGTGGGTCACGCATGAATCGGGCGTCATGTACGACCACACCCTCGGTCGCTCTGGACACGACCATCAAGGCCTACCCGCTACAGCATCGTGTAGCCACACTTCACGCTGATCCCCCGACGAACGTCGCGATCTCCCGCGGACGGCTCACCCACGACCGGTCGAACGGCGCCACGTGCTCCCCGGTCGGCCGCGATCGTCGATGACCGGACTCGGCTCGGGAAAACTCGAAGCATCATTGTCGAATCGAATGAACAACCGGCCTGAACGGCCGAGCGCGCCGACGATCGACCCCTTCGACGAGCAACTCGATCGTTCCATTCAAGCACGCAGCGGCGAAGTCACCCGAATTCGTCAAGCTCGCAGCGGTCGAACACCATTCGAGCGCACCGCGCGGCCTTTTGATGCCCCAGCAGGTCTTTCCTCTCAATTCAGACGGATCATCGCAGCCTATCGTGCCGAGTTGCCTGAACTGACAGGGTGATCGAGCACCCGAGAGATCGAAAATGTCCGGGGCGGACGACGATCGCCGACCGCGCCCCACGGCCGTCGCTCACTTCGATTAGGGATCACGCACCATGACCGATGCGAACTCGACCTCGAGTGCCGTGACCGTCGTCCTCGTCCACGGCGCCTTCGCGGACGCCTCCGGATGGGGCGGAGTGATCGAGCGGCCGCACGCGGCCGATGTGCCGGTGCGGGCCGTGGCCAACCCGCTGCGCGGCGTCGCCACCGACTCCGCGTACGTCGCCAGTGTGATCCGTCAGGTTCCCGGCCCGGTACTGGCCGTCGGCCACTCCTACGGCGGGGCGGTGATCACCAATGCGGTCACGGCGGCGGACAACGTCGTCGGCCTGGTCTGCCGTGATGGGCGTATCGCAGCGGCCGATCGCCGCCATCGCGTTCGGGGAGAAGAACGGTGTGCCGGCGTGGAGGAGTCTCCCGTCCTGGGCGGTGGTGGCCACCGGTGACAAAGCCGCCGGCGCCGACGTCGTGCTGTCCATGGCCGAGCGCGCGGGCGCCCGGATCACCGAGGTCGAGGCTCGCACGTGATCATGATCTCGAGACCCGACGTGGTCGCCGACGTCGTCCTCGAGGCGGTTCGAACCGTCGGCAGCTGATCGTCGTCCCTGCCCCACGCGAACTCGTTCAGGAGGTCCGGCCATGTCGTCCGATCCGGCGGACTCGCGGCCGAGCGACGCGCTGGCGGGCAAGCTCAAGCGCACCGAACTCCAGCACCAGCCGTCCTCGATCCCCGGACGGGAGATCGTGCAGGTGCTCACCGAGATCCCGACCGGCGTCGCGTCGGGCTGGCACATCCATCCGGGCGAGGAGGTCGGGTCATCCTCGCCGGGACGGTGGAGATGATGATCAAGGGACGGCCCACCCTCACCCTGCCCGCCGGCAGCCCCTTCCTGATCCCGCCGCGCACACCGCACAACGCGCTGGACGTCGGCCTCGAGACGGGCCGGATGCTCTCCACCTACATCGTCGAGGTGGGCCGGCCATTGGCGACGTTCACCGAGTGACCGCCCGCCGGCGACGCCGGGGGCAAGCGCCGTGACCAGGCGGCCGCCGGCTTCGGCATGTCCCGGATCCGCCGCGCGACCTGCCGTAGGAGGCGCTGTGGTGCCTTGTCCCCCGGGCCGCGATCGCTAGCTCCGCGGACCCGGCGTCGAGGGGTGGACGCTGTCCACGTCGCTGACCGGCCGAGTCTTCAAGCCCGTCCCGGCGGCGATGCTGCGCTGCTTCCTCCCTCGTCCGGGGAGAGCCGGCCGAGCTGGCTCCCGCCACCGCTGTCCGGCGCGAGCACTTCGTCAGCGACGCCAGGCAGCGGCGCGATGCCGAGGAGGGCCGCCTCGAGCCGCTCCATGAGGAGCAGGAACACACCCAGCACGACCGGCGCCAGAAGCACGAGCAGGACCATGCGCACCTCCGAGGTCACTGTCCCGGCGTATGTCGGACCGCGCATCACCCGGAACAGGGGAGGCTCGGGACGGACCTGCGCCGACCGGAGGCCACGGGAAGGCCCGAACGGGCCTGTCCGCCCCGCGACGGACCGAGTTGACTCGACGACGCCGAGGCAGCGAGGTGCACCGATGGCGACCGTCGAGCACAGGAACCGTCGGTGCGAGAGCGATCGCGCCTCTCGACCGACGCGGTCGGCACCGCTAGGTCCGCAGACCGGTACCGGTCTCGCGCGTGCCGGCTCGAGCGTCGACCCCGCACTCGGGACAGCGTCCGGCACAGCCGCCCGCCGGGCGGCCCGCAAGCCGCTGCAGCTCGACGAGCTCCAGGCCCAGCGCCTCGATCCGGGCGATGAAGCCATGCAGCGCGGCGCGGTCGCCCACGCGGCCGACCAGCATGGTTCCGCCCAGGACGAGGTGCGCGTGGTGGTCGAGGCGGTGACCCCCCAACGCGGAGATCGCCTCCGAGCTGTATCTGTCGGTGAACGCCGTCAAGAGCCACCTGCGGATGGTCTACCGCAGCTCGGAGCCGACGGCCGGCGCGACGCGGTGCGGGGCGGGAAGGAGCTGCGTCTCCTCTGACGGGGCCGTCCACGCGGCCTTCATCCCGGGGGAATGAGCCGGGGTCATCCCGATCGGCAGGATCCTTCGGACGGTCAGCGAAGAATCCAGGGAGGAGTTTCGGCATGCTGCCGATCCCGCGTACTGCGATTCCCGCGCTTCCGGACCCGTTCGTGCCACGGTCGCGGTTGCTCGCCGCGCTGCAGGACGACGACAGCGCCGACATCGTGCTGGTCAGCGCCCCCGCCGGGTTCGGCAAGACCGTACTGCTGGCGCACTGGGCGCGCGCTGTCGCGCCCGCGACCCCGCTCGTCTGGGTCGACCTGGCCCAGGGGGCCGACGACGCCGAGGGCATCTGGCGGCTGATCGTCACCGCACTGACCGCCTGCCCCGCGGTGCCGGCCGGCAGCGCGTTGCACGAGCTCGGCCGGCGGGGTTCGTCACCGACCTCGACCGTCGACGACGATGTCCTGAGCGCGCTCGACGCCTTGCCGGTGCAGATCGTGCTCGTCCTGCACGACGTCCACGAGGTCGTGGCACCGGCGGCGCTGGCTGGCCTCGGGGCACTCCTGGCCGCGCGCCCGGCTGGGCTGCGCCTCGTCCTCTGCAGCCGCCGGGACCCTCCGCTCTCCCTCGGACCGCTGCGGTCGGTGGGACAGCTGCGCGAGGTCCGTGCCGCCCGGTTGCGCTTCACGGTGGACGAGACCGGCCAGATGCTCCGTCGAGCGGGCCTGCACCTCGACGGTGCTCAGGTACGCGAGGCGCACGCCTGCACCGGCGGCTGGCCCACCGGGGTACGGCTCCTCGGCGCCGCCCTGCGCCGCGGGTCGGATCCGACCGCGGTCCTGGAGCGGTTCGCCGCCGCCCTCGATCCGATGGCCGACTTCCTCGTGCGCGAGGTGCTGGAGGTCCTGCCGGCCGCGGACCGGGACCTGCTCGACGCGATCGGCGGCGGTCCGGTCACGCCCCGGCTGGCTGCCCTGCTCAGCGGCCGGAGCGACGCCGACGAGGTGCTGGAGAGGCTGACCCGCGAGACGGGGCTCGTCCAGCGGGTGTCCCACTCCGGGTTCCGGGTGCACCCGCTCGTGCCTGCCCATGTGCACATCGGGCAGGTCGGCCGGACGGGCGGGGCCGCCGCTCTGCACGGCCGCGCCGGGCACCCGGGGGCCGCGGAGGTCGATCCCCTCGATGTGATCATCCGTGATGCCCTCCAGGCGGGCGACGCCGCACTGCTCGTCGAGGTCGTCCATCGGTTCGCAGGCCGGCTGCTGGCCACCGGGGGCCACGCCGCGCTCGGCCGGGTGCTGTCCCGACTCGGCGAGAGGGCCGTCGCAGATGATCCCTGGCTCGCCCTCTGCTCGGCGTTGGCCCGCATCGAAACCGGTCGGGAGCCCGCGGGCGGGCGGCCGGTGCCGCGCGAGGCCGGTCCGACCCCGGCCGTGGGCGGGCCCCGGCTGGCAGTGCTCCGCTCGATCACCGGCCTGTTCGCCGCTGCCGCCGACGGCGATCTCGACGTCGTCCCCGACCCCGTCGACCTCCGGCGCGCCGGCCGCGAGATCCCGGAATGGGCCGCGCTGGCTCTCACCGCTGCGGGCGGCAGGGCGATGCTGGTCGACAAGGACCCGGCCGCGGCCACCGCCGCGCTGGAAGAGGCGCTGGGGCTGGCCCGGGCGCACGGCTTCGCGTGTCTCGAGATGCAGTGCCTCGCGCTGCTCGGCAGCGTGGCGGGCATCAGCGGCGACTACCCGGCGATGACGAGGGCCGCGGCCCGGGCGGACGCGCTGGCGACCGCCGGGGGGTGGCAGGCATCGCCGCTGGCGACCGCGGCGCGGTGGATGCTCGCGTACGGGGCACTCATGCGCGGCGAACCCGTTGAGGCACATCGGCTCGCGGGCGAGGCGCTGCGGCGGGGCGGACCCGCGCTCCGACCCCGATACGTGTTCGCGCTGCGATCCGTGCGGGGCGCTGCCCTGTTCGATGCGGGGCAGCGCCGCCGAGGGCTGCAGCAGATGCAGCAGGCCCGGGCCGACCTCGGGGCGGTCCACCTGAGTGCCGAACAGGCGGCCGCCCTCGCGGTGGTCGAGCACAAGGCTGCGTCGGAACTCGGACTTCCGGAGGCGGCACGCGGCGTCGTCGGGTGGCTGGCAGACCGCATCGGCGCCTGCGGCGAGGTCGTCCTGATGCAGGCCTGGGCGGAGCAGGCGGCGGGCCGGGACGACGACGCCGCCGCGCTCGTCGGGCCCGTCCTGGACGGCGCCGTCCGCTCCGTGCTGCCGCACACGGTCGTCGAGGCGCTCCTGGTGGAGGCGAGCGGCAGGGTCAGGGGCGGCGACGTCCGCACCGCTCGCCGTGCGCTCCGAGACGCGCTGTCCTCCGGTGTGTCCCTCGGTGTCGTTCGGCCGTTCATGCTGGCGGCGGGGCACGCCCGCGAACTCCTGGACGAGCACCTCGACATGACCGGTACCACCACCGCGCGGTTCACGGCCCGAGCCGTTGCCGCCGGCCGGTCGCCGGAACACCGGGCCACCCGCCTCGACGATTTGGAGGCGCGGTTGCTCGCACGGCTGCCGTCGTCCCTGTCGATGGAGCAGATCGCGGAGGAACTGCGGATGCCCCCGACGGACGTGAGCACCGGGGTGCGGGCGGTCTACCGCAAACTCGGCGTGAGCAGCCGCCGGACCGCGGTGTCGACGGCGTACGAACGCGGGCTGCTGCGCTGATCAGTCCACGAACCACACGTCGGCGAGGTCGACGGCGGCGAGGCCCTGGTCTCCGGCGATGCGCTCCATCGCGGACGCGAGCTTCAGCGAGAGCTCGACGGCCACTTGCGCCAGTCCTTCGACCCCGGACTCGGCCAGCACCGCGGCCAGGACCTCCTGGGCCCCGGCGACCCCGCGCTCGTAGTTGTGGTCGTCCGACAACACGGCTCGCACCGAGTCGTAAGCCCGCGCTCTCGGGTACAGGTCCACGGATTCGCCGGAGGCGGCTCCGTCGTCGCTCACGATGGCTCCCTCTGGGGCACCAGCCCCAACGCATTTCCGGGCTGACGACGCAGACTACCCACGTCGTCGAAATTTCATGCGCGGACAGCAGCGCCCGGGATCACGGGCTAGAGTCACTCGGCCAGAGGTCGGCGGGGGGCAGCGACCTTCCGCGGGCCCGCGAGGAGAACGAATGTGAGTGACCTGTTCGCCGAGCGGCAGACCCGTCCGCTGGTCCTGGAGGCCACGCGGGCCATCCTCTCCGACGATCACAACTACGAGCGCGGGCTCGCCGCGCTGAACGATCTCGTGGACCGCGTCGTCCGGGAGGAGGGCGCGGGCCGGCTCCGCGACTTCGCGGTGGCGCTGTCGCTCGCGCTGGCCACGGCGCTCGAGCGGATCGCCCAGGAGCAGCGACTCGCCGCCGAGGAGCTCGTGGACGTGTGGTTCGCCGAGTGAGACCGCCGCCGGGCAGGAAAGCCGACCGGGCGAACGTTCCCGGAACGGGCTCGGAAACAACTCGTCCCGTTTGCCCGTGACGATCGGTCATCGGCACGTGAACGGACGAGCGAACCGCGCTGAACGGGCGTTCCCTCAGACCATCTACCCGGTGCGGTCGATAGACACCACCACCTGCCGGGGCTACGTTCGGCGAACGAGAGCGTCGATGAAGATGACATTTGTGCGCCGGCCCCACTTCGGGAGATCGAGCCGAATTCTTGTCGAATGATCGCGGGGCCGGAACGGACAACTTGGAGCTGACGCCATGCCGCTCGTTCCGGCCGTCAAGATCACGGTGCCGCAGGTCCCGCCCGAGTTCGTCGTGCGTGCGGAGCTGTGTGCGGACCTCGACACCGGAGCGGCTGCAGACCTCTCGCTGGTCTGCGCTCCCGCCGGCTACGGCAAGACGCTGCTCCTCGCGGACTGGGCCAGGACGAGCGCCGCGGTCGACACCGCGTGGGTCGGCCTCGATCGCGATGACAACGACCCGAGCCGGCTGTGGGCGTCCATCGTGGCGGCGATCGCGAGCTGCCCGTCGGTCCCGCCCGACAGCCGGCTGAACGAGCCGTGGGCCCGGCCGCTGGGCGCCCTGCCGGAGTTCGTCGCCGAACTCGTCGGTGCGCTGCATGCCCTGCCGCACCCGCTGCGCCTGATCCTCGACGACGTGCACGAACTCGTCGATGCCGACGCCCTGCACGGCCTCCAGATCTTCACCCGCATCAAGCCCGCCACCGTCCAGCTCGTCCTGGCCAGCCGCCTCGATCCGCCGCTGTCCCTCCCCCGGCTGCGGTTGGCCGGCCGGTTGCGGGAGCTGCGCGCCGCGCAGCTGTGCTTCACCCGGAACCAGGCCGCGGCCCTGATCGAGAAGTCGGGGCTGCACCTCACGGAGCAGCAGGTCGAGGTGCTGCACCGCCGCACCGGCGGGTGGGCCGCCGGTCTGCGGCTCGCCGCCCTGGGCATGGGGAAGTCCACCGACTTCGACACCTTCCTCGCGCAGTTCTCCGGGGCGGATCGCTGCGTGGCCGACTACCTCGTCGGCGAGACCCTCTCCGGCCTGCCCGGGGACGTGCAGGAGTTCCTGCGCGTGATCAGCGTCAGCAACCCGGTGCCGACCGGGCTCGCCGCCGAGCTTCTCGGGACTGGACGAGGCCGGCAGCATGCTTGACCGGCTCGAGCACCAGACCGCCCTCGTCGCCGCCACCGGGGGGCGGCGCGAGGCCTACAGCGTCCAGGAGCTCCTGCACACCTACCTGCTCGCCGACCTGCAGCGCCAGGGCGAGCGACGGGTGGCCGGCCTGCACGCCGTGGCCGCCCGCTGGTGGGCGGGCCAGGACCAGCCGGTGCAAGCCCTCGAACACGCCGCGCAGAGCCATGAGACGGGCCTGCTGACCGACCTGCTGCACCGCTTCGCCGTGCCGCTGCTCCTCGTGGGGGACCACGAGCCGTTGCGCCGTGCGCTGTCGCGCATCGGGGCCCACGCCACCGCGACCGACCCCTGGCTGTCCCTCCCCTCGGCGCTGAGCAACCTCGAGGCCGGGGAGCTCGTCGCCGCACGGGGGGACCTGCACCATGCGCGGCAGTTCTGGCCGGCCCACGGGCCCGTGGAGCTCGCGGTGCTCCGGGCCGTGGCCGAGCAGTTCGGTGCCGGAACGCCCAGCCCGGCCCCGTCCGCGATCGCGAACACCGACGAGCTGCCCGCCGAACCGGAGCTGGAGGCGCTCGCCCGGCTGAGCCGGGGCAACGCCCGGCTCGAGCACGACGACCGGATCGGGGCCCGCACCGAGTTCGAGGCCGCGCTGGCCCTGAGCTGCCGGTACGGTTTCGACTATCTGCAGATGCAGTGCCTCGCGTTGCTGGGTGTCGTCGCGGCCGTCTCCGGCGACCTGCGGACGATGCGGGCCGTGAGCAGCGACGCTCTCCTCGCCGCGGCCGACCACGGCTGGGAGAGGACGTCGTGGTCGACCGCGGCCACGGCGATGCTGGCGTACTCCGAGCTCATGCGCTCCGAGGCCACCGCTGCCGAGCGCCTCGCCGCCGACTGCCTGGCACCGGGGCCGGCCGCGTCGTCGCCCCAGTCGTGGTTCACGTTGCAGTCGGTCCACGGTGCCGCGGTCTTCGATCTGGGGGACCGGGCCGGCGGGCTGGCCGAGCTGCAGCAGGCGCGCTCGGACTTCGGCGCCGTCGAGGCGGGAGCCGAGCAGTGTGCCGCGATGGCGTTGCTGGAGTTCCGCGCCGCTCTGCTCCTCGGGCACTCGACTGCGGCCCTCAGCGCCCTGGCGTGGTTCGCAGAGCGAACCGGAGACAGCGGCGACCTCTCGACGATGCGCGCGTGGGTCGAGTCCGCGGGAGGCCGGCGGGACCAGGCACGCAGCCTGATCCGTCCGGTGTTGAACGGCTCGGCACGCACGTTGCTCCCTTCCACGGTGGTGGACGCCTGGCTGCTGGAGACGTCCATCGCGGTCGCCGCGGGCGAGCGGCCCGCCGCGCGCCGCGCGCTACAGACCGCGCTGGCCGTCGCCGAGCCGCTCGACGCGATCCGCCCGTTCGCCCTGGCCGAACCCAGCGTCCGCGAGCTGCTCATCCACCAGCACGGCAGCTTCGGAGCCTGGGACGAGATCGCGGACCGGGCGCTCGCCGCGGGAGCGGGTCACACGCCACAGCGGGCGATACTGAGCGAGCGGGAGATCACGGTGCTCGGGCTGCTCCCGTCCTTGCTGTCACTCGACGACATCGCCGCCGACCTCGCCGTCTCGGTGAACACCGTCAAGAGCCACGTGCGGTCGATCTACGCCAAGCTCGGCGTGAGCAGTCGCCGGCTCGCGGTGCTCGCGGCGCACGAGCACGGTCTGCTCGGCAGCGGAGCACGTTGACGACGCACCGTTCGGGGGCCGGCCGGCCGGTGCGATCGCGTCCGGTCCTCGGACGGCGGCTGTGGACCGCCTCCGCCGGCTCCACGGATCCTGAGCCGGTTCGGCCGACCCCGCTCAGGGGATCGGGTGCACGGACACCAGCGTGAGGCCCAGGGTCTGGAACTGGGCGATGATGCCGTGCAGGTGCGACTCGTCCAGCACCTCGCCGTGGATGACGGTCTGGAGCGGCGCCTCGCTCGTCTGCATGTCGACGAACGCTTTCCGGGCCTCCTCCGACAACCGGCCGTCGACCCTGAACTCATACCGCGTCGTGCCCATCAAGCCTCGTCTCGTCCGCCGGCTGCGGCTCCGGCGCCCTCGTCCGCCCCTCCACCCGGGCACCCTGCTCTCGTCCGCCGGAAGCGGCATCGCCCAGGCCGGGTGAGTGGCCGCCCGGCGAGCACGGCGTCGTGGCCCGGATCGGCAGGAGGAGAAGCTCGGTGGGGGCGCGCCGGGCGGTTCGCGGACGGACACGTGACGTCGGGTGCGAACATCGGTCTCGACCGCGACGGGTGCGATGTCTCATCCGGCGAGGGTGGCCGTCGTTCGTCGCGGGTCAGCCCGGCAGTCGCTGCAGGGAGAGCACCTTCAACCCCATGTCGCGGCACTGCGTCAGCAGCGCATGCAGGTCCGCCTGGTCGCGAAGCACGCCGAACAGGATCGTCTGCGGTGGCACTGCCTGCACCTCCAGAGAACAGAACGCTCCTCTCGCCCGTTCGGACAGACGTCCGCTCACGCACACCTCGTACCGCGCCATCGCCGCTCGCCTCCCTACGACCCGGACCCGTCGATACAGGGGCCCAGGCTCCGCTCCGGGACTCCGCGCGTCTTCGCCCGGATCGGATGACCCAGGTGGCACGTCGACGTCGGTGCCACTCGGTGGCGTCACTCGCGGCGGGCGAGCACGCGGGCCCGCTCCTCAGGCCGTCGGGGGCGTCAGGTCGGCGACGCCGGAAACCGCGAGGTATCCGCCCAGGACGCCGAGGAACAACACTGTGATCACCCGCTGGTGCCTGCGGGACCAACGGCCGAGCAATTCGAGCAACTCCTGCGGGAGCCCGGGTTTGCAGGCGGACAGCAGCAGCGCCGCCATCGGCAGGCTGAACCAGATCGCGACGTAGACGGCCACCTGCAGGAGGCCGTCCGCCGGGTGGCCACCCGTACTCCCGGCGATCGCGTTGAGCGCGGCGAGGTAGACCAGGCCGGGCAGGTGGGTGAACACCCCCGCCACGGCGGCCCCGCGGGGCGTCAGGCTCGCCAGCCTGCGCTGCATACGGCCTGGCGAGTCCGGCGGGCGCTCCCGTCGCCGCGGCGCCCATCCCGCCCACGCGGCACCCGCATATCCCAGCGCCGCCACGCCGAGGACGAGATCGAGGATCGGCCGGGCCACGGGCGACGACGTCGCCGAGACCAGCCCGACCAGCAGTAGGACGACCAGCGTCCCGACGGCCAGGGTGAACACGACCCCGGCCGTGACGTAGGCGAGCAGCAGCCGTTGCGGACTGCGGGTCGCGAGGATCGCGAACAACGCAGCGAGGGTCGTCGGCCGGACCACGGTGGACAGGGCGAGCAGCAGCGCCTCGTTACTCACGGCGGTGGGATCCGACCCGCGAGTCAGCCGCGCGGGATCGGGGCGGCCCCACCCCGCCCCCCGGACCGCCGACCTGCTGCCCGGGGGCGCTGGGAGCCACCGGCTCCGGGGGGCGGCCCGGTCGTCGGAGTGCGCGCGGCTCCGGCGCCGGGCCTGCTTGCGCTCCGCCTTCGCCGCCGCATCCGCCGCCGCCTCCGCCGGCTCCTTGGGGGTCGCGCGCAGCCACGCGTCGGCCCAGCGTGCCCTCGGGTCGATGTCGACGAGCAGCGCCTTGCACAGCAGCGTCAGCGGGATGGCCAGGATCGCGCCGAGCGGGCCCAGCAGCCAGGCCCAGAACACCAGCGCCACGAACGTCACGGTGACCGAGAGCCCGACCGCGTCCCCGATGAACCGCGGCTGGATGATCGACTGCACGACGAAGTTGATCCCGCAGTAGACCAGCACGACGACCAGCGCCAGGGTGGGGCCGCCCTGCAGGAGCGCGAGCACCGCGGGCGGAATCACCCCGATGACGAACCCGATGTTGGGGATGTAGTTCGTGATGAACGACAGCAGCCCCCAGGTGACCGCCAGCGGAACGCCCAAGAGCGCGAGCGCGACGGAGTCGAGCACCGCGACGATCAGCCCGAAGACGGTCGTGACCAGCAGGTACTGTCGGGTCCCCCAGGCGAAGTGATCCAGCGCCGCGGTGATCTGCGGCCGGTCGCGGGCGATGGAGGCCAGCCGGTCCCCCGCTCCCCGGACTCGACGCTCAGGAACAGCAACAACGCCAGCAGGAACACGAGGTTGGTCGCCAGGCCCGCCACGCTCGCGAGCAGCGCGCCCAGCAGACCGGCGACCTTGCCCAGGTTCAGCGAGCCCTTGGCCTGCGCGAGCTGCTCCGGGCCGACGCCCAGCTTCGCGAGGTTCGCGGTCGCGGTGCTCAGCAGCGCGTCGGCCTTCGACGCGTACTGCGGCAGCTCGGTGGCAAGCCGCGCCACCGAGACGATCAGGCCGATCGCGATCGCGCCCAGGATCGCGTAGACGAGCAGGACCACCACCAGCGTCGTCGCCCAGCCGGGCCAGCCCTTACGGCGCAGCCGGCCCTGCACCGGGGCCACGGCGATGACGATGATCAGGGCCATGAACGCCGGGGCGATCAGCCACGCCACCGCCCGGATCCCGCCGGCGACGATCACCACCGAGGCCGCGCCGAGCAGCAGGATCAGGGCACGGGGAATGCCGCGGGTGGGCGGCGGCCCGGCCGCCGGCGGACCGGCGGCGGGGACGCTCGGATCATCGGCAGCCGAAGTCGTCACCGGGGCGACGCTAGAACCGCACCGCGCACCCCGGCCTCACCCGCGACGGGCGAACGGGCTCAGGGTGCGGGCGGCTCGGACCGCGCGACCAGCCAGGCCAGCGGCGGCAGGGCCAGCAGGATCACCGCACCGACCGCCATCAGCGCGGGAACGGCCAGGACCAGCCCGGCGACGAACAGGGCAATGGCGAGCCCGGCCGCCCTCCGGATGACCCGCGTCCACCGCTTCCGGCGGCCGGACCCGCGGTCGCCGCACAGCAGCAGGGCGAGATCCGGATCGTCGTCGGTCAGGGCCACCTCGATCGCGCGCAGCGTGCGCCGCTCCCGGCGGCTCATCGGCCCGGGATCCGGTGCAGGAGAGCAGCTGTCGCTCACGGCGCGCCCGCTCAGCCGGCCGACTCGGGGTCGCGCCGGACCACGGCCGTCAACCCGTGGTCGAGCTCCTCGGCGGCGGCTCGACCCGGCGGTCGCTCATCCCAGGCCTCCTCGTGCAGTCCGTTCGGCACCCCGGCGCCCGGGGTGTGCTCGACGAGCGTGGCAGCGGGGCGCCGGAGAGGCATCACCCCGCGAGGATGACCGGAGGTGACGGAGCCGGACGGGCGCCCAGCCCCACCCGCGGCGGCACGCCCGTGCCTGGTGGTCTCCGACGACGAGCGCTCGCTCGGGCGGGGCTCACCCGCCTGGGATGAGGACCCCGTGGCTCGGATGTGTGCGCTGGCGACCGATGGCGAACACCGGGTACCGGGACCTCTCCCGATCGGCACGCAGGCGTGCAGAACGGTGACGGTCGCGGCGGAGCGGAGCAGCGATGCGGCGAGGAGCCAGTTCGGGATCGGGTTGCTCACGTTCGCGGGCATCCTCGCCTGGCGGGTGCGGACGATCCGGCACTCCGACACGCCGCGTCTGAAGGCCCTCGAGACCGCCGCCGTGGGCCTGCCGATGCTCCTGGTCGGCTTCGCCGCGAGCTATTTGATCATCGCCGCGAACGTGCCGGACAGCTTCACCGAGGCGTTGAGCCGCACCGATGGCCTCTATTTCACGGTCACGGTGTTCACGACCGTCGGTTTCGGGGACATCGCCCCGCGCAGCGAGATCGCCCGGGTCGTCACGACGATCCAGATGCTCACCGGTCTCGTCGTGGTCGGCCTGATCGCGAAGGTGCTGATCGAGGCGGTCCAGGTGGCCGAACGCCGCCGGGAGGAAGCTCCCCCGTCGGACAGGCCACCCGGGAGCTGACCGGACCGGACGCTCAGCCGACTTCAGGCGGCGAGGCGGCGTCGGCCTCGGCGACGATCACCCGGCGGAGCGGGACCAGCGAGACCGGGATCAGCTCGAGTTCCGCGGACGGCGACGGCGGGGCGGCTCGTGTCCGGGGCACGAGCCGCCGCGCGGGCCCAGGAGCGCGGGGCATCAGCCGCGCAGCGGCGCGACCAGGCGACGCGTGCTGTCACGCCGACCCCAGGCCAGCACCGCGGCCAGGACACCGACGGCCGCCGGGACCGCGACGAGCACACCCCCGCCGACGGCCCACGTCATCGCCACCGCGCCGATCATCAACGCGACGAAGCACAGCGCAGCCAGCCCGGTCAGGCGCGGGACGAACATCGCGATCGCCCCGGCCAGCTCCAGCGCACCGATCACATACATACCGGTAGTGCCCAGCCCCATGGCCTCGAACCCGGCCACGTTCTGCGCCTCCGCGGTGAGCTTGCCGAACGCCGAGAACGCGTAGACGGCCGCGAGGAGCACCTGCAGCGCCCAGAGACCGACGTTCACAGCGCGGGAGGTGACGGGGACAGCGGTGGTCGAGGTCATCGGAAGGGCTCCGTTCGGGCGATGCGGGCGTGCGGTCGCAGTAAGGACCACGCGCACAGGCAGAACTCATCGGCGGCCGCTGCGGAATCCGCGCGACGACAGCAACGCCGAGTACGACGGACGACAGAGTCTGAGCAGACCCCGAGACCGACAACGACCACCGCCGTGTCTCGCCGTGCTCACCGTCCTCGAAGCCCGCTGACCGCATCAACGGGATCGCCGTCCCCCGGCCCCAACAGGCTGCGGACCGCCTCGGCCGACAAAGCGGACTTGCACAGGAACCCGGCCGCCGAACTTGCCGCGATCAGATCGACGTAGTCCTGCCCGGCGTGGGCCGACATCAAGATCAGACTGGACGGGGACGCCACACCTCTCCGACAGAGTTGCCCGACGAGCTCCAGACCGCTGTCGCCGCCGAGGTCGATATCCACCAAGGTGACGTCCGGCCGCAGCTCCGCGACCCGCTCGAACGCCTCCGCACTGGTCGACGCCACGCCGACCACGGTGATCCCCTGACACTCCAGCAAGCAACGCGCAGCGTCCAGGAAACGTCCGCTGTCATCGACGATGACACATCGCAACACCATCACTTCAGCTTGGTAAGGCGGACTGCCGATCTGCATTCCGGCTACCCGGAACTTTCGAGCTGCCGGCATTCCGAGACGTCGCCGCGCTTCACGCGTAGTCCACTACAACACCATCCCGGCTCGCGGGTGAGGCACCGGACGGCCCGGGCCCCGGCCGTCCGTCCAGCTGGCAGGTATTCGGGGACTCCGGCCTGCTAGGAGCACGGATTCGAGCTGCCGGTGACGACACGTGGGCCGTCCACGGTGACGCTGTACGCGGTCAGAAGTTGACGCGGCACACACCCACTCGGGCAGGGACAGAACCATGAAACGCACGGCTGCCCGCAGGCTCGCCCGCACGATCAACTCCCAGGCATCCGACTACCGGGCGCTGGTCCTCACCGTGGACAACTACCACGGTCGCCCCGAGACCACCCGTGAGTTCATCGTGATGACCTCGGTAGGCACGTTCGGCTCCCCCGCCCAATGGCAGGCCAGGCGCCATGTGGGCGACCTGCCATCATCGGCGGGATGAGGCGCCCGTTCTCCTCGCCGACCACGCCCTCCGCGGCATCGCCGCAGCACGCGGCCGAGCGGCAGCGCAACCGACTCGTCGTGGTGCTCGCCGTCGCCAGCGGGGCCAGCGATGCGATCGGCTTCCTCGCCCTGGGCAACGTCTTCACCAGCGTGATGACGGGCAACCTGGTGTTGTTCGGCGTCGCGCTCGCCCGACGGGACGGCGCCGCCCTCGGCCTGACGGCCTGCGCGATCCTCAGCTTCATCGCGGGCGCCGGGATCGGCGCGAGGGTGGCGGGCACGCCGCGGGAGGACGACTCCTTCTGGCCGGCCCAGGTGTCACGGGCCTTGTGCATCGAGCTCTGCCTGTTCGCCGTGTTCGCCGCCACCTGGTGGCTGCTGGACTCACATCCCGACCGTGACTGGCTGCTACCCCTGCTCGCGATCAATGCTCTGGCGCTCGGGCTGCAGAGCAGCGCCATCCAGCGTCTCGGGGTGTCGGGCCTGTCGACCACATACCTGACCGGCACATTGACGTCGGTGGTCATCCGACTCACGTCCGGCCGCGGCATCAAGCACGTCGCCCCCTCGCTGACCATCCTGCTCGGACTCATCGCGGGCGCAGGCATCGGCGCCCTGCTGCTCGAGCTCGTCCCGGCAGCCGTTCCTTCGATCCAGCTCGCGACGGTCGCGGTCGTGCTCACCTGGGCACGGTTCAGCCCGCGGCTACGTCACCCGCGGCAGAGGAGCTGCAAGCGGGTCGCCGCGCCTGATGCGCGAGGCCGGCCTGCAGGGCCCTGACGGAGGCGATCACCCCGCGGGCCACGCTCGCCGGCGACCGAGGGGACTATCGGGCAAGCACGGGTTCGCGGGCGACGCACCGATCTCCCGGCACACCCCCCGCGTTCGATCAACGACAACACCGTCGCCGCCCCGACCGCACCCGCACCCGATGCGGCCCCACCGTCCTCCACAGATGAGCGTGCCCCGCCGGGCGGTTGCAGTACCGGCGCACAGGCGACTCACAGCAGACGCACATTGTGGCGCCGGAGTGTGGCTGTCATGGTCACGCAGCAGGTACCCCGCCTCCGGTCCCTGCGCGGTGCTGGGCAGCGAAGCGTCGGAACTCACGAGCACGAGCCCCGCAGGCTCCCGGGCCCTGCCCCCGGAGCGGCGGGGCAGGCTGTCGGGTCGGTCCCTGCGATCGACGCGCCGTTCGAGGTCGGAGCAGCGCCACGTCCTTCCCGGCGGCGTCGGGTCGTCGGCTCTCTGCTGGCGCTGCTGCTGGCGGTCGAGGCGGTCCTGGTCATCCCCTCCCTGGGCGCTGCCTTTCAGGCCCTGACCCGGCCCGACCTCGGCTGGCTGGCCCTGGCGGTGCTGGCCGCAGCGGCGTCGATGGGGATGTTCGCCCGGCTGCGGCGCCGGCTGCTGCGGGCCGCCGGGGTCCGGGTGCCGCTGCCGAGCTCGGTGGCCGCGGTCTATGCGGCCAACGGGCTGCACGCGACGCTGCCCGGTGGGGCCGCGTTCTCCACCGCCTACAACTACCGCTGGATGCGCCGCTGGGGCGCGAGCGGACCGGTGGCCACCTGGAGTCTCGCGGCCGGCGGCCTGGTGTCGACGGTCGCGCTGGCCGTCGTCGGGCTGGCCGGGTCGCTGCTGGCGGGCGGCGGTCGTGCGAGCACGGTCCAGCTGACGCTCGAGCTCGTCGGCGTCGTCGCGCTGGCTACCGGCGCCCGGCAGCTCGGCCGGCACCCCGAGTGGGCCACCGCGGCGGGCCGGTGGGGGCTGCGCCGGGTCAACCGGATCCGACGCCGACCTCCGGCCACGGGCGGCGACGCCCTCGACGAGCTCGTGGAGCAGCTGCGTACCGTGCGGCCGATCGGACAGGACTGGAGCGCGGCCGGAGCACTCGCGCTGCTCAACTGGTTGTTCGACCTGGCCTGCCTCGCCGCCTGCGCCACGGCGGTGGGCCTGCGAGGCCTGACCCTGCCCCTGCTGCTGGTCGCATACACCGCGGGCATGGCCGCGTCCAGCCTGTCGCTCGTCCCCGGTGGAATCGGCGTGGTCGACGCCGCCCTCGTCCTCACCCTGGTCGCCGGCGGCATCCCGGAGGCCTCGGCCCTCCCCGCGGTCGTCCTCTACCGGTTGATCAGCTTCGTCAGCGCGGTCGTCGTGGGATGGGCCGTCTACTCGGCCCAGCTCAAGGGCTTGCGGCCTCGAAGCTGTCAAGGCTTCCTACGACCTGAACGACGGGGCGGTCAGCGCGCGAAACAGGCAAGGTCATAGAAGAAACACCCCAGGGCGGCCTGGGCATCTCCGTCGACCAGCTGATGGAGCTCAGTGATGCGCGGGGGGCGGGTTCCACCGATCGTGCGCGCCGTCCCACCATCAGCCAGCATGCGGCGGCCGGCAGGCGTTTCGCAGATGCATGGCCTCGGTCAGCCACCTGCTCGATATCCCCTGTGATGGCCTTGACCAAGGCCGCCGGCCGCGCGCCACTGTCGCGGCGGCTGCCGACGGCGCAGCGACGGCTCGCCGGCTCAGCTCAGCTCTGCTCGGGCTTGCTTCTGCAGGCGGCGGCGCCGGCAAGGTCGACGAAAGCGCGGCTAGGACTCGAGCCGGTAGCCCATTCCGGGTTCGGTGAGCAGGTGTCGGGGGTGGGCGGGGTCGGTCTCGAGCTTGCGGCGCAGCTGGGCGAGGTAGACGCGTAGGTAGTTGGTGCGGTCCTCGTGTCGGGGGCCCCAGACGTGGCGGAGCATCTCCCGCTGCCCGACGAGCTTGCCGCGGTGCCGTACGAGCATCTCGAGCATCCCCCACTCGGTGGGGGTGAGGTGCACGTCGGCGCCGTCGCGTCGGACCCGCTTGCGCTGCAGGTCGACCTGGACCGCGCCGAACTCGACGAGCACCTCGCCGTCGCCGTCGGCGGTGGCGGCGCGGCGGATGGCGGCGCGGAGCCGGGCCAGGAGCTCGGCCATGCCGAAGGGCTTGGTGACGTAGTCGTCGGCGCCGGCATCGAGCGCGGCGACCTTGTCGGCGGAGTCGGTCCGGGCGGAGAGGACCACGATGGGGACGGAGGTCCAGCCGCGCAGCCCGGCGATGACGTCGCCGCCGTCGAGGTCGGGGAGTCCGAGGTCGAGCACGACGAGATCGGGGTGGGTGTCACCGGCGGCCCTGAGAGCGGACCGCCCGTCGACCGCCACGATGACGTGGTAGCCGTGCGCCGAGAGGTTGATCCGCAGCGCACGGACGATCTGGGGATCGTCGTCCACCACCAGGACCCGCTGATCACCCTCGCGGTGATCAGCCTCCGTGGCGCTTGAACCCTTCGGCGACGCAGCGGGCGTGTCGGCGGTCATCGGGCCGGGTCCGCGGAGACGATGTCGCCGTCGCGTCCCGGGGCGGCGATGGCGGCCTCGCTGCGCATCGCGCGGCCCGCGATCGGGAGGGAGACGACCGTGGTGAGGCCTCCGCCGGGGGTGTCCTCGGCGGTCAGCGCCCCGCCCATCACCTCGGTCAGCCCGCGGGCCACGGAGAGCCCGAGGCCGACCCCGGTGGTCGCGTCCCGGTCGCCGAGCCGCTGGAACGGGGCGAACAGCCGCTCGCGCGCCTTCTTCGGGACACCCGGCCCGGAGTCGACGACCCGCAACTCGGCCCGGCCCCCGTAGGTGCTGGCGCGCAGCACGACCGGGGCTCCCCCGCCGTGGCGGAGCGCGTTGTCGACCAGGTTCGCCACGACCCGCTCGAGCAGCCCGACATCGGCGCAGACGTCGGGCAGGTCCTCGTCGATCTCCAGGGCCACCCGGGCCGCGTCCGGGAGGCCGAGCAGGGCACGGGCGGCAGCCTCGTCGTAGCCGACCCGTTCCAGGAGCGGCTGCACCACGCCGGAGGCCAGCCGGGAGGAATCGAGCAGGTTGCCGACAAGCGCGGTGAGCCGGTCGGCGGACTCCTCGACGGTCTCGAGCAGCTCGGCCCGGTCGGTGCCGGAGAGCCGCAGCAGCGGATCCCGCAGGCTCCCGACGGCAACTTTGATGGAGGTCAAAGGGCTGCGCAGGTCGTGGCCGACCGCGGAGAGCAGGGCGCCTCGGGTGTCGTTGAGCTCCGCACGCCGTGTGGCGCGCACCGCGTCTTCGGCGGCGCGTTGGCTGCGCAGGGCGAGCAGGGCCTGCCCGCCGACGGTCTCCAGCAGCCTCCGGTCGGCGGCGGGCAACGAACGGCCGGTGCCGATCAGGTGCAACCCGGGCTCCACCTCCACGTCGACGTCGGCATCCTCCGGCCGCCCGCATTCCGGCGGTCCCGACACGGCGACCCGGTTCCACCCGGCGCCGCCGGCTCCGGTGTCCTCGCCACGTTCCAGGAGAGCGACGCAGCGCAGCCCGAAGGCCTCACGCACCTTCTCCAGCAGTCGAGGCACCGGATCGGAGCGGGTCAGCACGGTGCGGGCGAACGAGGCCAGCAAAGCCGCTTCGGTGTGCGCCCGCGCGGCTTGCTCGGCCTGCCGCGCGGCCCGGTCGACGACCAGGGCGACCAGGACGGCGACGAGCAGCATGGCGACGAGGGTGATGACGTTCTCGGTCTCCCCGATCGTGAGCGAATACAGCGGTGGGGTGAGGAAGAAGTTCAGCAGCAGCCCGCCCGACAGCGCCGCCAGCAGCGCGGGCCCGAGCCCCCCGACCAGGGCGGCGACCACGGTGGCCAGGAAGAACAGCACCACGTCGGTGGACAGTCCGATCACCGGCTGCAGCGCACTACCCAGTCCGGTCGCCGCCGCAGGGGCGAGCAGGGCCACCGCCCACCCCAGCATGCGGCGTCCGCCGGGCAGGTTGCTGCGGATCCGGGGAAGTCGCAGCGCGGTGCCGGCGGCGGAGTGGGTCACGATGTGGACGTCGATCGACCCGGACTCGCGCACCACCCGCGCGCCGATGCCGGGATCGAAGAGCCGCGCGAACCGGGAGCGCCGGGAGGTGCCGAGGACGAGCTGGGTGGCGTTGACCCCGCGGGCGAAGTCGAGCAGCGAGCCCGTGACCCCCTCGGCGCCGCTGTCGCCGACGACGGTGTGGAAGGACGCACCGACGTCGTCGGCCAGCTTCCGCAGGGTGCCCGTGGCGCCCACCGGGGCGCCGGCGAGGCCGTCGCCGCGCAGCACGTGCACCGCGAGCAGGTCGGCCTGGCCGGCGCGCTTGGCGATCCGGCTGGCACGGCGCAGCACGGTCTCGCTCTCCGCTCCGCCGGTGAGCGCGACGACGACCCGTTCGCGGGTCTCCCAGGTCTCCTCTATGTGTTTGTCGGTGCGGTAGCGCTGCAGGGCGAGGTCGACCTCGTCGGCCACCCAGAGCAGGGCCAGCTCGCGCAGCGCGATCAGGTTCCCGACCTGGAAGTAGTTCGCCATGGCCGCGTCCACGCGGTCGGCCCGGTAGATGTTGCCGTGGGCCATCCGGCGGCGCAGCGCCTCCGGGGTGATGTCCACCAGCTCGATCTGCCCGGCGCGGCGCACGAACTCATCCGGCACCGTCTCCCGCTGCCGAACCCCGGTGATCTTCTCGACGACGTCGTTGAGGGATTCGAGATGCTGCACGTTCACCGTGGACAACACGTCGATCCCGGCGTCGAGCAGATCCCGCACGTCCTGCCAGCGCTTCGGGTGCGCCGAGCCGGGGGCGTTGGTGTGGGCGAGCTCGTCGACCAGCACCACCTCCGGACGGCGGGCGAGCACGGCGGCGACGTCGAGCTCCTCGACCACGATGTCGCCGCGCCGGAACTGCAGGCGGGGCAGGGTCTCCAGGCCGTCGAGCAGCTCGGCCGTCTTGGGCCGGCCGTGCGTCTCGACGAGCCCGACCACCAGATCCGTCCCGCGGCCCCGGCGCCGCCGGGCCTCGCACAGCATGGCGAAGGTCTTGCCCACCCCCGGTGCGGCGCCGAAGTGGATCCGCAGCTCCCCGGAACGGGGCAGCTCCCCTGCCATGCCGTGCGGCCCGTTCACCCTGCGATCATCCCCTCGTCGGCGCCGCGGCGACAGCCAGGTTGAGCTCGGTGACGTTGACCGTCGGCTCGCCGAGGAAACCGAGTATGCGCCCCTCGGTCGCCTGCGCGACCAGCCGCTCGACCTCCCCCACGGGCAGGCCGGTCACCCGCGCGACCCGGCCGACCTGCAGAGCCGCGTACTGCGGGCTGATGTCCGGATCCAGGCCCGACGCCGATGCGGTGACGGCGTCCGTCGGCACGGCATCCGGGGCGACGCCCTCGCGTTGCGCGATCAGCGCGCGGCGCTGCGAGACCGTGTCGAGCAGGACGGTGGAGTCGCCGGCCTTGTTCGACCCGCCGGAGGTGGAGGTGTCGGCGGGACCGAGCACGCCGTCGGATGACGCGGAGGGCCGGGTGTGGAAGTAGGGGTCGGCGGCCGGATCCGCGGGCACGGGATCGACACCGATCAACGTGGACCCGACGGCCGTGCCGTTCTGGGTGATCACGGAGCCTTCGGCGTGGCCGGCGAGGCCGGGGATCCGGGAGACCCCCCACACGGCGAGCGGGTAGGCGATCCCACAGAGCACGGTGAAGACGATCAGCAGGCGCAGACCGGTCGCAGCCTGCCTGCGCAGCGTGGTGAGCACGTCACATCCCCGGGAGGAGTCGGACCAGCAGGTCGATGAGGAAGATCCCGACGAACGGCGTGACGACGCCGCCGAGGCCGTAGATCAACAGGTTGCGGCGCAGCAGCGGCGAGGCCGAGGTGGGCCGGTAGCGCACGCCGCGCAGGGCCAGCGGGATCAGCGCCACGATGATCAGGGCGTTGAAGACGACCGCGGACAGGATCGCGGACTGCGGCGAGTGCAGGCCCATGATGTTCAGCAGCCCGAGGGAAGGGTAGAGCGCGGCGAACATTGCGGGCAGGATCGCGAAGTACTTGGCCAGGTCGTTGGCCACTGAGAAGGTGGTCAGCGCGCCGCGGGTGATCAGCAGCTGCTTCCCGATCTCGACGACCGCGATCAGCTTCGTCGGGTCGGACTCGAGGTCGACCATGTTGCCGGCCTCCTTGGCTGCAGCCGTGCCGGAGTTCATCGCGACCCCGACGTCGGCCTGGGCGAGGGCCGGCGCGTCGTTGGTGCCGTCGCCGGTCATCGCGACCAGTCGGCCACCCTCCTGCTCCTTCTTGATCAGCGCCATCTTGTCCTCGGGCGTGGCCTCCGCCAGATGGTCGTCAACGCCGGCTTCGGTGGCGATCGCGCGGGCCGTGCGGGGGTTGTCCCCGGTGACCATCACCGTGCGGATGCCCAAGGCGCGCAGCTCGGCGAACCGCGCGGCGATATCGGGCTTGACGACGTCGGAGAGCCGGATGACGCCCAGGATCCGCGCGCCCTCCCCGGTCGCGGTCCTCGCCTCGGCGACGACGAGCGGGGTGCCGCCGTCGTCCGAGATCCGCTCGACCAGGGCGTCCACCTCGCGTAGCTCGCCCCGGCCCACGCCAGCACGGCCGCGGCGGCGCCCTTGCGCACGACGCGGGGCCCGTGCCGATCGTCGACGTCGAGCCCGGACATGCGGGTCTGCGCAGTGAAGGGGACGAACTCGGCGCGTGCCTCCTCGGCGGAGGCCTCGGCCGCGAGACCGAAGCGCTGCGCGCAGAGCGCGACGACGCTGCGGCCCTCCGGGGTCCGGTCGGCCAGGCTCGAGAGCCGCGCGGCCGCGGCGAGCTGCACCGGGGCGGTGCCCTCGACCGGGAGCAGCTCGGTGGCCCGCCGGTTGCCGAAGGTGATCGTGCCGGTCTTGTCCAGCAGCAGTGTGTCGATGTCCCCCGCAGCCTCGACGGCGCGTCCGGACTTGGCCAGCACGTTGCGCTGCACCAGCCGGTCCATGCCCGCGATCCCGATCGCCGACAACAGGGCCCCGATCGTCGTCGGGATCAGGCAGACCAGCAGCGCGACCAGGACGACGACCGACTGGGGACCACCGGCGTAGGCGCTCATCGGCTGCAGCGCCACCACGGTGAGCAGGAAGATGATCGTCAGCGCGGCGAGCAGGATGGTCAGGGCGATCTCGTTCGGCGTCTTCTGCCGGGACGCCCCCTCGACCAGGGCGATCATCCGGTCGACGAAGGACTCGCCCGGTTTCGTCGTGATCTCCACGACGATCCGGTCGGAGAGCACGGTGGTGCCCCCGGTGACACTGGACCGATCGCCGCCGGCCTCGCGCACGACCGGGGCCGACTCGCCGGTGATCGCCGACTCGTCGACGGTCGCGATGCCCTCGACGATGTCGCCGTCGCCCGGGATCGTCTCGCCGGCCTCGACCACGACCCGGTCGCCGATCCGCAGCTCGCTACCCCCGACCCGTTCCTCGGAACCGGTCGTGGTGAGCCGGCGCGCGATCGTGTCGCGCTTGGTCCGGCGAAGCGACTCGGCTTGGGCCTTGCCGCGGCCCTCGGCGACGGCCTCGGCGAGGTTCGCGAACAGCACGGTGAACCACAGCCAGACCGCGATCAGCCAGCCGAACACGCTCGGGGCCACGATCGCGTCCACCGTGACCAGCACGGACCCGACCCACACGACGAACATGACGGGGTTGCGCAGCTGAGTGCGTGGGTCCAGCTTGCGGAGGGCGTCGGGCAGCGAGGCCCAGAGCTGTTGCGGCCGGAAGGCGCCGGCCTGCACGGGCGCGGCCGGTTTCTCCTCGGGCGCCTCGGCGGGCCGGGCGTCGGTGACGGTCATGCGAGTGCCTCCGCGAGCGGGCCCAGCGCGAGCGCCGGGAAGAAGGTGAGGGCGGCGACGAGGACGACCGTCCCGCCGACGAGGACACCGAACAGCGGTGTGTCCGTGGCGAGGGTCCCGGCGCCGGCCTCGACGCGTCTCTGCTGCGCGAGCGAGCCCGCGAGAGCCAGCACCGCCAGGATCGGGACCAGCCTGCCGAAGAGCATCGCGACGCCGAGCGTGGCCTGGAAGAAGTTGCCGGTCACGGTGAGCCCGGCGAACGCCGAGCCGTTGTTGTTGGCCGCGCTGGCGTAGGCGTAGAGGACCTCGGAGAACCCGTGCGCGCCACCGTTGTTCAGCGCGTCGCCCGTACCGGGCAGCGCGATCGCCAACCCCGCCCCGACGAGCACGAGGGCCGGCATGACCAGGATCGAGACCGCGGCCGCGGTGACCTCACGGCGGCCCAGCTTCTTGCCCAGGTACTCGGGGGTCCGGCCGACCATCAGCCCGGCCAGGAACACCGCGATGATCGCCAGTATCAGGATGCCGTAGAGCCCGCTGCCGACGCCGCCGGGCGCGACTTCGCCGAGCAGGATGTTCAACAGCACCGCTCCGCCCCCGCCGCCCGTGTAGCTGTCGTGCATCGAGTTGACCGCGCCGGTCGACGTGCCGGTGGTGGAGACCCCGAACAGGACCGAGGACGGGATGCCGAACCGGCTCTCCTTGCCCTCGAGCGCTCCACCCGCGGCGATCGTCGCGGGACCGTTGGGGTGGGTCTCGGCGAACCAGGCCGCCGCCAGCAGCGCGGCCCACAGCACCCCCATCACCGAGACGAGCACGGTGCCCTGCCGCGGGTTGCGCACCATGGTGCCGAACGTGCGGGTCAGGCAGACCGGGATCACCAGCAGCAGGAAGATCTGGAACAGGTTCGACAACGGGTTCGGGTTCTCGAACGGATGTGCCGAGTTCGCGTTGAAGATTCCTCCACCGTTGGTACCCAACTCCTTGATCGCCTCCTGCGACGCCGTCGGCGCCAGCGGGAGGGTGTGCACGGCACCGTCGACGCCGGTCACGTCCACGCCGGAGCGCAGCGACATCGTCACGCCCATCGCGATCAGCAGGATCGCCGCGACGAAGGAGAAGGGCAGCAGGATCCGGATCGTGCCGCGGGTCAGGTCGACCCAGAAGTTGCCGATCCGGTCGGTGCCCGATCGCACGAACCCACGGATCAGGGCCACCGCGACGGCCAGCCCGACCGACGCGCACAGCACGTTCTGCACCGTCAGGCCCGCCATCTGCACCGTGTCACCGAGCACCTGCTCCGGGACGTAGGACTGCCAGTCCGTGTTCGTCACGAACGAGACCGCGGTGTTGAACGCCACCGACGGGGCGACCGCGCCACGGCCGAAACTCAACGGCAGCAACGGCTGCAGCCGCTGCAGCAGGTAGAGCAGCACCACCGAGACGAACGAGAACCCCAGCACCCCCGCCGCGTAGGTGGGCCAGCGCTGGCCCGCGCTCGCATCGACCCGGACCAGCCGGTAGAGCACGGCCTCGACCCGCCAGTGCCGATCCGCGGTGAACACACGGGCCATGTAGTCCCCGAACGGCGCGTAACAGGCCACGAGCAGGACCAGCAGCAGGACGACCTGCAGCAGCCCCGCGACGGTATCGCTCATCAGAACCACTCCGGGCGCAGCAGGGCGACCACCAGGTAGACCAGGAGTCCCAGCGCGACGATTCCGCCGATCACGTTGGTGACCACGTCAGCGGTGCTCACAACCGCTCCAGACCACGCAGGCACAGCGCCAGCACGACGAACCCGCCGACCAGCAACAGCACGTACAGCACATCGGCCACGAACAACTCCTCGAACTCCTGGCTGCCGGACCGCCCGGCGAAACCGACGAAAGTGTGGATCCGACCGCCGTGCTCGCGAAGGGGTTCGAACACAACCTTGACGCCCGCGGCGGCAATCTTGACGCGATCTTGGCGCCGCGGAGACACGCGCCACCACGGCGCCCATGAGCGCTCCGCGAGCACGGGCCAACCACCGGACGTCAAGAACTCGTTCGGATCGGGTCGATCGGCGTCAGGGCTTCGCAGGATCCCTCCCCCGAACCCATTGCACGGCCCACGCTCGAACTGTGAACCTTCCGGATCCTCGTGAGGCCCGCGGCCATCGGCTCGGTACGCCGTTGTCCACTCCCGGTGGCTTCCTCGCCGGCTTGGTCGCCGCCACGGCCGCCCCGCTTCTCGCCTGGACGCTCGACGCCCGCACGGTCGCCGTCGGCGGTCTCGTCCTGGCCGCGCTCGCGGCCGGCCTGATCGCCGCACTGTCGACGACCGCCGCAGCGATCGACACCGCCGGCGTCTGCTGGGCCGCCTACGACGGATTCGCGCTGAATCGCCTCGGCGAGCTGCACCTGGCAGCCGCCGATCTCCGCGCCCTCGGCTACATCGTCGGCGCCGCACTGATCTTCCGGTGCCTCGCCGCCGGGCTGCGCGCCGTGCGGGCGGCGGCCCGCGCAGACGAGAACCCTTCGGTCGCCCTGCCCGCTCAGCTCCCCGCCGGCCCTTCCCCGCGCCCGAATCTGCGACAGACCGCGGGGACACGCCGGTGAGCACCGGGATCCTCGTCCTCGCCGTTCTGATACTCGGCTACGGGTGTAAGGGACTGGCTGTCTTTTCATCGGTCTTCTCCTGCCGGGGCCCGTGGATTCCGCAGGGAATGGGAAGGACAGAGCGGTCAGTGCTTGGCGAAAAGCGCCGCCACGCGGGTTCCTCGACAGAAACGGAGGCCCGAGCGGACGGCAACGGGAATGGTCTCCACGGCCATGGCGTCGGGCGCTCCTTTCGTGATGTCCGGCGCGCCGGCGGTAGGTCGACTTGGGCTGGCCACGTCAACAGCGTGTGCTCGTCGCGGTAGTCCAGCACCAAAAAATCCTCGCGCGCCGCAGACAGCGTCGCGGTAATGGCCACTCGGGGCATCGCCACCAGCGGTCGTCACGCCCCGGTGCTAGCTGCAGTCCCTGGACTCCTGCTGACAGGTAGGGCAAACGTCGTGGCGCGCCCTGGAGCCCGGCTCCGCGTGGTAGGTCACCAGCAGCTGACCGCCCGAGTCGCCGAGCGACACCTTCTCGCGGCGCAGCTCGCACCGTGGACGGTGCTCGCCGCATATGCCTGCGAGCAGGAAGGCACCATGACATCCCAGAATCTCCCCGGCGGCAGCTACCGCGTCGCCGATCTCGAGCTCACCCGCGTCGGCTACGGCGCGATGCAGCTCGCCGGCCCCGGCGTCTTCGGCCCGCCGAAGGACGGCGACGCCGCGATCACCGTCCTGCGTACGGCGGTCGAGCTCGGCATCACCCACGTGGTGAGCAGGCGCCTCACGACGTGTGCAGCGCCGCTCGGAGCACAGATCATGACTGTTCGGCCGATGCCGAGCAGCGTGCTCAGCTCATTTCCCACCGCGGTCGATGTCCCTGCTGCGGTTCTGCCGCTGCCCTCGAGCCTGACCCGGCACCGGAAGCTGCCGGACCGGGCACGCCAACCAGCGGTAGTACGTATCGAGCCCGCGAACGCGGTGATCCGGTCCGCGATCCGCAGCTGGGCGTCCGCCGCACGACGCGCGCGATGCTCCAGCACCACCGGGTGATGGCGAACGATCGGGTCGGATCGGGACATGCTGGCCTCCCGGGAGTCGAGTCCTCGCAACCGTCACATCCCGGGCGGGCCGCCGTGCGCGGCGAACAGCCGGACGGCCAGGGTCCTTCGCCCCTCGTCGGCGCAGGACCGGACCTGCCGGCTCCCCCACCGGGGTCCTTCGACCCTGCCTCCGAGGCCGCGCCCGCGGGACCCTGAGGCGATGAACAGCGACGACCGCCCCACGACACTCTCGACCCGCCCCGCGGACCACGACCGTCTTCAGCACGCCGTCGAGCTGGCCCTGCAGGCTCCTTCGGTGCACAACACCCAGCCGTGGTGCTGGCGGATCGGGGCGGACCGGGTCGAGCTGTTCGCCGATCGGAACCGGCAGCTGACGGGCACCGACCCGGACGGGCGGGACATGCTGATCAGCTGTGGCGCCGCCCTGCACCACCTGCAGGTGGCGCTGGCCGGGCTCGGCGTGGCCACCGAGACCGATCGGCTCCCCGACCCGGAGAGCCGAGACCATCTCGCCACCGTGCGAACGCGCTCCGGCGCGCCGAACCGGGCGGACGCCGCGCTCTTCGGCCAGCTCGGCCGCCGGCACACCGACCGCCGGCCCTACGCCCAGGAACCCGTCTCGACCGCCGCCCTGCGCGCGATGGTCGATCGGGCGAGCGGATTCGGGACCGTCCTGCAAGCGGTGACCGACCCCGCCGCGGCCGCCCGCCTCCACGTCGTCCTGGCCGAGGCCGCCACCTCGCAGCCACACCGCCCGGGCTACCTGAGCGAGCTGTTGACCTGGACCCACCGGTACGCGAACGCGCACGACGGGATTCCCGCAACCTCCGTCCCGCCCCGCGACGCGTACACCGCGAGCTACCTGCGCCGCTTCCCGTCCGGACAGCAGGCCGCCGATCCGGCGTTCGGCCCCGACGGTGGCCTCCTGCTCGTGCTCGCCACCGCGCGCGACGACGTGCCGAGCGCGGTCCAGGCGGGTGAGGCGATGAGCGCGGTCCTGCTCACCGCGACCCGATCCGGGCTGGCCACCGCACCGCTGAGCCAGGCCCTGGAAATCAGCGCGACGCGGGAGCGGATCCAGATGGAGGCCCTGCGCATACCCGAGTATCCGCAGCTGATCATTCGCGTCGGTCACCCACCGGCGGATTCCGCTCCGCTCGAGGCCACTCCGCGCCGGCCGCTGCGATCGGTCCTGCACCGCTGACCTTGGGCCGCGCCAGCGACGGCGCAGCGCAGCGGCGATGTCCGCGGCAGCATCCAAAGCGGCCGTGCCCGCCGCACTGGCGTCGGTACCGACGACGACGGGCCCGTCGCTCGGAGGCGCCGCGTTCGGCTCCGGCCCGCGAACCACGGCGAGGGGACAGCGCGCCGCCCCGCTGAGCGCGGCGGCGATCGTTCCGGCGAGCAGCCCACCGGAGGCGTCTTCGCCGAAGCTGCCGACGACGAGCAGGCGCGCGTCGCCGGTGCGCGCCGCCACGACGTCTCCGATACGTGCGGGCCCGGGATCAGAGTCGAGGACGACCTCGGCCGTCGCCCCCGGCCCGAGCGACGCCGGTAGGAGGCAGGACCATCGGCCCTACCGGCCAGGGCCGAGCGATCAGCGACGCAGGGCCGGGCGCCGGGCTAGCGTCGTCGCATCGGCCCAAGGAGGACGCGTTGACCATCTCGGTGTTCCTGCTCGACGACCACGAGATCGTCCGCCGCGGTATCGCCCAGCTGCTCGAGACCGAGGACGACATCGAGGTGGTGGGCGAGGCCGGTACGGCGGCGCAGGCCCTGGCCCGGGTGCCGGCCCTGCGGCCGGACGTGGCGATCCTGGACGTTCGCCTGCCCGACGGTGACGGGGTCACGGTGTGCCGGGACATCCGCTCGGTGATGACACCGCCCCCGGCGTGTCTGATGCTGACCTCGTTCTCCGACGACGAGGCGCTCTTCGGCGCGATCATGGCGGGGGCCTCGGGGTACCTGCTCAAGCAGGTCGCCGGCATCGATCTCGTCGGGGCGGTGCGGACCGTGGCCGCGGGCGGTTCGCTGCTGGACCCCAAGGCCACGGGCCTGGTACTCGAACGGCTGCGCCGCGGCGCGGAGCCCACGGACCCGAAGTTCGAGTCGCTCAGCCCGCAGGAGCGGCGGATCCTCGAGTTGATCGCGGACGGGTTGACGAACCGGCAGATCGGCGCCGAGCTCTACCTGGCGGAGAAGACGGTCAAGAACTACGTCTCCTCGTTGCTGCACAAGCTGGGTTTCGCCCGCCGCACCGAGGCGGCGGTCTACGCGACCGAACGCCGCCGCCCCGGCGCGCGCTGACGGCCCGGTCGGCCCTGCGGGCCCGGGTCAGTCGAGCGGCACCCGCCACTGCAGACGGGTCCCCCCGCCGTGGCGCGGCGCGACGGTGAAGGTGCCGCCGAGTTGTTCGGCGCGCTCGGCCAGGTTGTGCAGCCCGCTGCGGGCGACGGCGGGCGGAATGCCGATGCCGTCGTCGACGACGTCGAGCAGGAGCTGGCCCAGGGAGGATTCGACGTCGAGGGTGACCGTGACGGTCCGGGCGCCGGAGTGACGCACCGCGTTGCTGACGGCCTCCCGGGCGACGGCGAGCACGTGCAGGATGACGTCGTCCGGCACGAGGGTGTCGACGGGCCCGGAGGTGCGCGCGGACGTGGTGAGGTCTGCCCCCTCGGCCGCCTCGGTCACGGTGTCGAGCAGGCGCCGGCGCAGGCCTTCGTCGTGCTGGTCGGCGGTGTGCAGGTCGAAGATGGACGTACGGATCTCCCGGACGGTCTGGTCGAGCTCGTCGACCGCCTGCTGGATCCGGTCCTGGACGTCCGGCCGGGTGCTGCGGCGCAGGGTGCTCTGCAACTTCAGCCCGGTGGCGAACAGGCGCTGGATGATGTGATCGTGCAGATCGCGGGCGATCCGGTCCCGGTCGGCCAGGACATCGAGCTGGCGCTGGGCGCGGTTCTTCTCCCCCAGCTCCAGCGCGAGCGCGGCCTGCTGAGCGAAGGAGGTCAGCAACGGAATCTCCGTGGGCTGAAACGGCGAAGCACCGGTGTTCCGCAGGGCGACGAGTACCCCGATCACCCGTTCCGCGGACCGCAGCGGCACCGCCACCGTAGGCCCCAGGCCCGTCGGCCCGACAGGATCGGCGAACAGCATGTCGGGAGCGTCGACCAGCACGGGATTGCGGCTCTCCGCGACCACCTGCAGCAGCTCGCCGCCGGCGACCGTCTCCCCGTCCACGTCCAGCTCCATCCCGACGCGCGCGTGGATGTCGAACCGGCCGTCGCCGTCGGGACCCAGCGCGACGAAGGCACCCGCCGCGCGGGTGAGTTCCTGGGTGCGCAGGGCCACCAGCTGCAGGACATCGTGATCGGAGACGCCGGCGAGCACCTCCGACCGGATCTCCCCGAGCACCTCCAGCCACTGCTGGCGGGCCCGGCTCTGCTCGAAGAGATCCGCGTTCTGCACCGCGATGCCGGCGGCCGCGGCGAGGGCCTGCAGCACGACCTCGTCGTCCGCGGTGAACTCGCCGCCGCCCCGCTTCTCGGTCATGTAGAGGTTCCCGTACACCGAGTCACGGACCCGCACCGGCACGCCGAGGAAGCTGCGCATCGGCGGGTGGTTGGGAGGGAAACCCACCGAGGCCGGATGCCGGCTGAGATCGGCCAGGCGTAGCGGCTCCGGCTCGACGATCAGCTGCCCGAGCAGGCCCTTACCCTCCGGCGGGCGGCCCAGCGCGGCGCGCGTGTGCGGGTCGAGCCCGATGTCGATGAACCGGGCGATCGACCCGTTCGGGGCCAGCACGCCGAGGGCGCCGTAGCGGGCGTCGACCAGGTCCACCGCCGCCTGCACGATCCGGGTGAGCGTGGTCTCCAGCTCCAGACCCGCCGCGACCGCCAGGACCGCGTCGAGGAGACCCTGCATGCGGTCCCGGGCCGCGACGATCTGCCCGAGCCGGTCCTGGACCTCGCCGAGCAGCTCGTCGAGCCGAAGGCCGGAGAGCACCCCGGCCATCGGTGCAGTGGTCGCGTCCACGGCCCAACACTGACATGTCGCCCCGGCGCCAACAAGCACGCCCGGCCCCCTGGGCGGTGGGACGAATACCCCGGCGGAACGGGACCTTCGACGCTACCCGCCGTCGGCGGCCACGAGCAGGCTCGCAAGTCATGGCGGACACCCGCCGGGTACGGAGACGGTGAGCGGTGATGGGCACGATCACGCAGGCATTGGGGCTGTCCGAGGAGCAGGTGCGCAGGCTCCTGCAGACGGCGGCGTTGGCCCCGTCGCTGCACAACACGCAGCCGTGGCGGTTTCGCCTGACGCCGGACTGGATCGAGGTCCACCTCGATCGAGGACGAAAACTCCGCGTCGCCGACCCCGACGGCCGGGAGCTGCGGATCGCAGGTGGGGCCGCTCTGTTCAACCTCCGGCTCGGACTGATCGGGCTGGGGATCAGACCGGTGGTGACCGTCCTGCCCGATCCCGGAAACCCCGATCTCGTCGCGATCGTCCGTCGGGGCGGTCGGCGACGAGCCACACCCGAGCAGCAGCGGCTGCTCGCGGCGGTTCCGCGGCGCAGGACCAACAGGCGTCCGTTCGCCGAGGTGGCGGTGGCCTCCCCCGCCCGCTACGCCTACCCGCGCCGCCACCGAGGAGGGCGCCTGGCTGCATCTGGTCACGGATCCGCAGCAGCGCTCCGAATTGGGCTGGTTGGCCCGCCAGGCCCACCAGCGGCAGTCGGCCGATCCGGCGTTCCTGGCCGAGATCGCCGCCTGGACCGGACACGAGGCCGGGCGCCCCGACGGGGTGCCCGCGGCGGCGGGGGGCCCGCAGCCCCTGTCCAACGGGGCGTGGGTGATGCGTGACTTCAGCGGCGGCACCGGCCGGATCGACGGACCCGACTTCGAGGCCGAGCCCCTGATCGGGGTGCTCAGCGTCCACACCGACGGGCCGCGGGAGGAGATCCGCGCGGGCGAGGCGTTGCAGCGCGTCCTGCTGACCGCCACCGTGCACGGGCTGTCCGTCTCCTTCCTGTCCCAGCTGGTCGAGATACCCGACGTCCGGGACCGGATGCGCCGGCTGCTCAGCGGGACACGCCCGCCGCTGGCGGTCCTGCGGATCGGCCACGGATGGCCGGTCGCCGCGACACCACGACTCCGCGTGGAGGACCTGGTCCTCCCTGCCTCCGCCGCGACTTCCACGACCCCTGCACACACGGACAAGGAGCTCGCTGATGACCCACACCGTGCCTGACCTGCCGTTCGCCACCGAAGCGCATGTCGCGGTCGGCATCGACGGAACCGAGACGTCGCTGCACGCGGTCCGCTGGGCCGTCGACGAGGCCGGGAAGCGTGCGGTTCCCCTGCTGATCGTCCACGCCGCGCCGTACGCGGCAGGGGCCGCGGGTGCCCTGCGCGCCCACGCGGGCCGGATCCTGGGACGCGCATACACCGTGGCCCACCGCCGGAACCCGGCCCTGGCGGTCCACACCGCCCGGCTCGACGCGGACCCGGCCGTCGCTCTCGTCGAGATCGCCGGCCGCGCCGACCTGGTCGTGCTCGGCATGCCGGGCGACGGCCAGGTCGGGTCGGGCGGCTCGGTCGCCCTCCGCGTCGCGGCGCACGCCACGGGTGCCGTCGCCGTCGTTCACAGCGGCGACCAGGAAGCGCCCGCGGGCCCTGTGGTCGCCGGAATCGGTGACCCGCACACCGACGCCGGTGTCGTGGCGGTGGCCCACGCCTTCGCCCGCCGGCGCCGGGCACCGCTGCACGTCGTGCACGTCGCCCACTCGGCGCGAGACGCCGCCCACGCCCGTGACCTGCTCGAACCGCTGACAGCGCGATGGGCCGAACGCGACACCGGCGTGCCTGTCGCCGTGCACGTCGTCCACGGTCGTCCCCTGCCGGTGCTCATCGAACGGGCCGTCGGTGCCCTGCTCCTCGTCGTAGGGCCCGCGAAGGGCGGACTGCGCGGGATGCTCGGCTCGACGAGCCGCGCGCTGCTGCGCGCGGCGCCGTGTCCCGTCGTGGTCACCGGCCACTCCGACGTGCAACCCGCAGGTGGCCCGGCGCGGGACCCACACGCGCGAGCCGAGCTGTGGTGAGCCCTGCCGCGGTCCGGGAAACCCACATCGGCGTCGTCGTCCTGCTCGGCGACCGCGCCTACAAGCTGAAGAAGCCCGTCCGCACCGCGTTCTGCGACTTCTCCACCGCCGAGCTGCGCCGCGCCGCGCTGGATCGGGAGCTGATGCTCAATCGCAGGCTGGCACGGCCCGCGGCTGCTGGACTGTCTCGACTTCGACGACCGCCTCCGCTGCCTCGACGGGCTCGACGACGTCGCGTTCCTCGCGATGGATCTCGAGCGGGTCGGCGCCCCGGAGGCCGCGGGCTTCTTCCTCGACGCCTATGTCGAGTTCTCGGGCGACTCCGCCCCGCCGTCGCTCCGGCACCACTACATGCGCGGCGTCCGGTCCCCGAGGACGTGTCCCTGATCGGGTACGACGACACCAATCTCGCCGGCCTGTCGTCGGCGTGGGGCAGGACGCCGCACGGCTGGCGGGCATCGCGACCCGGCTGGCCCTCGCCAGAGCGGAAGGCAGCGCATCGTCGGACGAGGGAGCGCAGGTGGTGCCGCCGCAGCTGATCGTCCGCGCCACGACAGGAACGCCGCGCGACCGCTGAGCCGGCGCCGGCCGTCGCCCGACCTGACCCGTGCGGGTCGGATTCAGTCAGCGCGCGCAGCGCAGCCCCGCCATCCCCCCGTCCACAGCCACCTCGGTACCGGTGACGGAGCCCGCCGCCGGATCCGCCAGGTAGACGATCGCGTGCGCGACCTCCCCCGTTGTCACCAGCCGTCCGATCGGTTGCCGGGCCCGCAGGGCGGCCAGCTCTTCGTCCGGCTCGCGGGCGTTGTCGAGCAGCCGGCTGATCCACGGGGAGTCGACGGTTCCCGGGTGGACGCAGTTCACCCGGACACCGTCGCGGAGGTGGTCCACCGCCATCGCCCGGGTCAGCGCGGCCACGGCCCCCTTGCTCGCCGAGTACAGCGCGCGGTCGGGCAACCCGGCGGTGGCGACGATCGAACCGACGTTGACGACCGCGGCACACGTCGAGCGGCGCAACGCCGGTAGCGCGGCCCGCGTCGTCCGGACCACGCCCAGCAGGTTGACGTCGAGGACGCGGCGCCACTCGTCGAGGGAGTTGGCCTCGACCGTCCCGGCCGCACCGATCCCGGCGTTGTTGACCAGGATGTCGAGGCCGCGGAAGCGCTCGACCACCTCGGCGATCGCCCCCGCCATCGACGCGTCGTCGGTGACGTCGGCGCGGATCCCGCACAGCGGGGCGATGACGCCGGTCGGGTCGAGGTCGAGCACGGCGACCCGGGCGCCCCGCGCGGCCAGCAGCTCGGCGGTCGCGCGGCCGATTCCCGATGCGCCGCCGGTCACGGCGGCGGTCAGACCCTCAAGCCCGGTCACGGGAGCGTTTGCCCGCCGTCGACGTGCCAGGACTGCCCGGTCACGAAGCGGGAGGCGTCGGACGCCAGGACCACCGCGAGGTCGGCCACGTCCTCCGGGGTCGTCAACCGGCCCATGGGGATGCCCGTGCGGAACTTGGCGGGGTCGCCGTCGATCTGGCGCTCCGGGCCGATCCCGAGGCGCCGCCACTGCTCGCGCTGCAGCTCGGTGTCACACGAGCCCGGGCAGAGGGTGTTGACCCGGATCGACTCGGCGGCCAGTTCGAGCGCGAGGCAGCGGGCCATCATGTCGGTCGCCGCCTTCGAGGCGCAGTACGCCCCCAGGTCCATCCGCGGGGTGCGGGCGCAGTTCGACGTGACGACGACGATCGACCCGCCCGCGGCCCGGCGGCGCATGTGCCCGGCGGCGGCGCGGACGGACAGGTAGGCGGCGCGGGTGTTGACGGCGAACTGGGCGTCCCAGTCGTCGATCGCGGACGTCACGAGATCGCCCGCGCGCAGGATCCCCGCGTTGTTGACGAAGATGTCGGGCGCGCCCAGCTCGTCGACGACCTCCGACAGGGCGCGCTCCACCTCGTCCGGGTCCGTGAGGTCGGCGGCGACGGACGGGCCGCCGAGCGCCTTCGCGGCGGCGGCCGCACCGTCGCCGTCCTTGTCGACGACGGCGACGGTGGCACCGGCCGCGGCGAGTGCGGTGGCGATCGCCCGGCCTATGCCGCGGGCGGCACCCGTGACGGCGGCGGTCCGCCCTTCGAGGGTCGTGGTCATGAGGAGGCACCTTCCGAGGTGGCCGGGGAGGGCGAGTCGGCGTAGCGGGCACGGATGAGCAGCACGGAGAGCAGGCTGATCAGGGCGACGATCGTCAGCAGCGCGGCCATCGGCCAGGAGGCGTTGTCGTAGCGGATCAGGAGGGCGCTGGCGACCAGGGGCACCAGGCCGCCGAGCATGCCGCCGACCTGGTAGCCCAGCGACGCCCCGCTGTAGCGGACCTCGGCCGGGAACATCTCCGAGTACAGGGCGGCCTGCGGCCCGTACATCAACGGATGCCCCACACCCATGATCACGATGACGCCGAGGAACAGCAGCGCGGTCGAGCCGGACTCGATGAGAGCGAAGAGGGGGAACGCGAACAGGGCGACGAGTACCGCGCCCGCCGCGAACACCGGCCGCCGGCCGAGCCGGTCGGACAGCGCACCGAAGAGCGGCACGGTCAGGCACATCAACGCGGCCGCGACGAGCACCGCGCCGAGGAACGTGCCGCGGGGGATGCCGACATGCGACGTCCCCCAGGACAGTCCGAGCACCGTGACCAGGTAGAACACCGTGTTGATGACGACGAACGCGCCGGCGGCGCCGAGGATGCTGCGGCCGTGCCCGGTGATGGCCTCCTTGACGGGGAGGCGGGCGGTCCTGCCCTCGGCGGCGAGCTGCGCGAAGACGGGGGACTCCATCAGCCGGAGCCGCACCACGAGGCCCACGATGATCAGAACCGAGCTGAGCAGGAACGGGACCCGCCATCCCCAGGACAGGAACGCCTCGTCCGGCAGCGCCCCCACCGCGGAGAAAGCCGCCGTGGACAGCACGAGACCGAGCGGACTGCCGATCTGGGGCCACGAGCCGTAGAAGCCGCGCCGTCCGGGGGCGCGTGCTCGACCGCCATGAGGACGGCGCCGCCCCACTCCCCACCGACCGCCACGCCCTGCACGAACCGCAGCAGCACGACGATCACCGGGGCGAGGAGCCCGATCTGCGCGTAGCCGGGCACGAGGCCCATCGCGAGGGTCGCCAGGCCCATCGCCAGCAGCGAGACGACCAGCATCTTCTTGCGGCCCGCCCGGTCGCCGTAGTGGCCGAACAACATCCCACCGAGAGGCCGGGCCGCGAACCCGACGGCGTAGGTGGACAACGAGGCGAGAAGCCCCGCGCCGGTGGAGAACTCGGGGAAGAACAACTTCGGGAACACCAGCGCGGCGGCGGTGCCGTAGATGTAGAAGTCGTACCACTCCACGGTGGTGCCGACGAGGCTGGCGAAGGCCACCTTGGTGACCTGCCGTCGGCTCGTCGCCGGTGCGTCTTGCCCGGTCAGGGCTGGGCCCGTCATGTCGATCACCCTTCGTTGGGTTCCGTGAGGGGGCTGGTCGTGGTCAGGAACGGGCCGCGGGGACCGCGGTGCGGTCCAGGGCCGCGTCGAATGCGCTGGTGATCGCCTCCCGCGCCTTCCCGGCGCGCAGGGCGTCGCCGATCACGACGACCTCGGCGCCGTCGTCCACCGGCAGACCGGCCGCGAGCGCCGCGCCCTCCCCACGGCGCAGCCGGTGGTAGAGGGCGTCGCGGAACCGGGGCGAGGCGAAGAGCCGATGGGCGAGCCGTGACCGCGCGGCCCGGGTGTGCAGCAGGCGGGGCACCAGCGCCCCGAGCCCGAAGCGGTACCGCGCGCCGGTGGCGACGACGACCACGTCGGCGCCGCGGAGCAGCTCGGCGGACGCCTCGGTGCCGTAGCGGAGGACCACACCCTTGCGGCGACAGTCGCGTTCGAGCTCCTCGACGTAGGCGGCGAACGTCGGCTCGGCCGCCTGCACGTCGTTGAACCGGGGGGCGAGCCCGGTCAGCCTGAACGCGCCGCCGGGCCGGTCCGCGCGCTCGAGCACGGTGACGTCGTTGCCGTCGGCGACCAGGGACGCGTAGGACAACCCGGCTGGGCCGGCCCCGAGCACGACGATGCGCCGCCCGGCCGCCGGTGCGACGCCCTCGTAGTCGAGCTCGCGTCCCGTCTCCGGGTTGACCACGCAGGACAGCTGCGCGCCGGAGCGCATGTTGGTGATGCAGTGGTTGCAGGCCAGGCACCGCCGGACGGGTTCACCGGCCCGGGTCTTGGCCACCCACCGCGGGTCGGCGATGAGCGGACGGCCCAGGGCGACCAGGTCGAGCCTCCCCTCGGCGACCGCCCTGGCCGCGACCTCCGGGTCGCCCAGCCGCCCGACGCCGATCACCGGGACGTCCACGACCTGCTTCATCCGCGCGGCGTAGTCGAGGAAGGTGGCCTCGGGGTAGGCCATGGGCGGGATCATCCGCTCCGCGGCGGGCAACGAGCGGTAGTGCCCGGCCGTCACGCTGACCGCGGCGGCCCCGTCGCGGGCCGCCCAACGCCCGACCTCGATGCCCTCCTCGAGGGTGAGCCCACCGTCGAAGAAGTCCTCCACCCCGATGCGGAAGATGACCGGCAGGCCCGGCACCTCCGTCCTGATCCGGCGCAGGATCTCCAGGCCGAAGCGGGCGCGGTTCTGCAGGGATCCGCCGTAGGCGTCGGTGCGCGTGTTCTCCATCGGGCTGAGGAACTGGGAGATCAGGTAGCCGTGGGCGCCGTGCAGCTCGACGACGTCGAAGCCGGCCTGCTGCGCGCGCCGCGCCGCCGCCACGTAGGCGGCGGTCGTCTCCTCCAGGCGGGCGGGCGACATCGCCTCGGGCAGGGCGATCTCGCTCTCGATCTCGAACACCGGGGTCGGCACCGCGGACGGCGCGACCGGGGTGACACCGGAGACGGCGCGCCGGGCGCGGCTGCCGCCGTGGCCGAGCTGGACGGACGCGGTGGCCCCGGCCTCGTGCAGCATCGCGGTGAGCCGGCGCAGGCCGGGCAGGAAGCGGTCGTGGTAGATGCCGAGCTCACGGAAGCGGTGCTTGCCCGCGATCTCGGGCGAGGCCATCTCGACGGTGATCAGGCCGACGCCGCCGGCCGCCCGGGCCCGGTAGTAGGCCAGCGTCGCGTCGGTGACGTAGCCGTCGTCGTCGGCGAGACGCGTGGTCATGGAGGGCAGAACGGTGCGGTTGCGCACCTGCACGCCGCCGATGTCCACCGGGTCGAAGAGGCCGGGGCCGGGCGTGCCGGTCATGTGGTCTCGAGCCCGGCTCGACGGAGGGCCTCGCCGATCCGTCGGCGGTCCGGATCGGGTATCGGCTGCAGGGGTGGCCGCACGTGCGCCTCGTCGATCCGGCCCAGCAGCTCCAGCGCGACCTTCATCCGGTTGTGGCCGTCGAGGAAGGGGTCCTCGTAGCAGACCTCGGCGACCGGCCGGATCCGCTCCCACACCCGGCGGGCCTGGGCCAGGTCCTGCTTCTCCACCGCGCGGAACAGCTCGACGTGCAGGTCGGCGACGATGCTGCCGTGCCCGGAGAGCACTCCGTCGGCCCCCAGGACCAACGACGCCAGCAGCGACCGGCTGAAGCTCGACAGCACGGAGACGGGCTTGTCGAGCGCGCGCAGGGCGTTGAGGTTGCGCTCGTAGGCGACGATGTCGTTCGACCACTCCTTGACCGCGACGACGTTGTCGATCTCGGAACAGATGCGGACGAGCGCGTCGGTGCCCAGCCGCAGCCCGGACGTGGCGGGGTAGACGAACGCGATCATCGGCAGGCTGGTCGCCGCGGCGATCTCGGAGTAGTGGCCGAACGCCATCTCGGGGCGCTGCTGGGAGCCGCCTTCGAACACGCCGGAGGGGAAGACGAGCAGGGCGTCGGCGCCCGCCCGCTCGGCCTCGGCGGCGATCCGGGCCGCCTTGGCGGATCCGTCCTGGTAGACGCCGGAGATCACCGGAACCTCGCCACGGACTTCGTCGAGCACGATGTCGAGCACCCGGCGCTGCTCGTCGGCGGTGAGCGTCGCGACCTCGGAGGCGTGGGCGTTGGTCGTGATACCGGAGATGCCGTCCAGGTCGAGCAGGCCCCGCAGATGGCGGCGGAGATTCCGCTCGTCGATCTCGAGATCAGCGGTGAACGGCAGCAGGTGTGCCGGGATCACGCCACGGAGTTGGACCATCGTCGGTCGTTCCCTTCCTCGGGCCGCCGCCGTCCGGAGAGGGCGCCGGCGGGGATGTGAGGGAAGTTACGGCCGCGGGCGGTTACCGCGGAAATGCCGATCTGGCACTACTTATGCGTGGCACGCATCACTGAGATGAACGGAGCGACCGGGCTCGAGTTGCGGCACCTGCGGGCCTTCGTGGCGGTCGCGGAGGAGCGCAGCTTCACCCGCGCCGCCACCAGGCTCGCGCTCACCCAGCCCGCGCTGAGCCGCACGGTCGCGTCGTTGGAGCGTCTCGTCGGGCTCGAACTGGTGCTGCGCAATACCCGCACCGTCCGGCTCACGCCCGCCGGGACGCGCCTGCTGCCCTACGCGCATCGAGCCCTGGCCGTCGTCGAGGAGGCCGTCGGCGCCGCCGCGGACCGCCCCGCGGTGCTCCGGGTCGGCTTCACCTGGGGTTCCACCGCCGAGTACACCGGGCCGATCGTGCGGGCGTTCGAGCAGGACCACCCGGGCGTCTCCGTGGAGATCCGGCGCTACGACGACACTGTCGCCGGGCTCGCCGACGGACGGACCCACGTCGGCTTCCTGCCCGGTCCGCCGGACGATCCCCGGCTCGGCACGCTCGTGCTCGCCGAGGAACCCCGCGTCGTCGCCCTGCCGGCGGACCATCCCCTCGCGGTACGTGACGCGGTCCGGCTGCACGAGCTCCAGACGGAGACGATCGTGATCAATGTTGTGTCCGGGACGACCTCGCTCGAGCTGTGGGAAGCGCCGGACCGACCGGCTGCGACCATGCGGGTGCGCAACGTCGACGAGTGGATGGAGGCGATCGCGGCTGGCCGCGGGGTCGGCACGACACCGGCCTCCACGGGGCGCCTCTACACCCATCCGTCGATCCGCTACGTACGGATCGAGGACGCCCCGGACGTGCCGATCACCCTCGCCTGGATGCGCACGGCCCAGCACCCGCTCGTCGCGGACTTCGTCGCGGTCGCGGGGCGGACCCGGCCCCGACGACAGCCCGAATGACGGTCGCTGTCGGCGGAAGGCCCGCGGCCCCGGGGCGGGCGAATCTCAGACCGGGGGCTCCCGGTCGAACCACGGCCGGGCGCTCTCGAGCTGCGTGGCCAGCTGAGCATCCTGCCCTCGGTCCCGGGTGCACCGACGAGCTGGACGCCGAGCGGAACCCCGTCGGCTGTCCAGTACAGCGGTACCGACATGGCCGGGCGGCGGTGATGTCGGCCAGCTGGGTGAAGGGGACCGGCCGACGTTCTCGTCGACCAGCTTGCCGATCACGTTCGTCCTGGCGAGGACGCCGGCGGCCCGGACGGCCAGCAATGCCATCTGCGCCCGCCCTACCTGGTCGCCGAACCCGAACGCGACGCCGAGCAGGGCCTCGTCGAGGAGGTGCAGGAGGTGACGATGGACCCCAACCAAGAGCCCATCTTCGAGGCCACCCCGACAGCAGCGGACATCGCCGCCGCCCGGCCCCTGCGCTCCACGCCCGAGGAACACCTCGTCGACCCGGACGCCGTCACCGTGCGCGAGGCGCGGCGACAGGCCGAGATCCTCGCCGACCTCAACGCCCAGCGCGCGCGGGCGGCGAGCGACCCCGTCGTGCAGTGGCAGCGCCAGCGCGACGAGGCCTCCGAGACCCTCGAACAGGAGCGGCAGCGCCGCGACCAGGGCCTCGCCCGCGACCTCAGCGCAGACCGCAGCCTCGACCTGGCTCGCGAACAAACCGTCGACGCCGGCCCCGAGATCGGGCTCGACTTCGACTGATCGCCGCCGCGGCCTGTGCCGTCAGAGGCGCTCGATGATGTCCACGACGTTCCACCGGGCCGGCGAGCCCAGCCCGTACCGGCAGTACTGCCGGGGAAAGTCGGCGACGTACTGGCCCAGGTCCGGGTAGGTCAGCTCCTGGAAGCCCATCCAGGTGCGTTCCTCGCTCCAGCGAGCGCCGATGCTCTCCCGCAGGGAGAGGTGGATACCGTGGACGTGATCTACTGCGAACGACCTCAGGCCGGCGCGCAGGTCCTCAGCGGCGAGGGGCCAGCACTCGCCGTCGTGATCCGCGATCCCGGTCCGGCCGATGAACACGTGGTCGTGGAACCGGGCGATGTCGCCGGGGTCGCCGGTGTAGATGTGGGACACCCGGGTCAGGGACAGCCGACCCGGCAGGTAGCGGCCCATCGAGGGCTTGCCGGGGATCTCGACGTGCTCACCGACCTTGAGCAGCGCCACATCGGCGATCGCCTCGAGCGCGGCCGCGATCCCCGCCTCGTGCGCCTCCCGCACCGCCTCCACCAGCCGAGGCTGATCAAACCGCTGGGAGAACCTGTACAGCAGCCCCAGCGAGGTCGGCGTCTCGAAGTAGATCTCGATCGCCGAACTAGGCGGCTCCTCGACGGCCGGGTCAAACAGCGGCAGAAACCGGTCCGTCACCGCACCCACAGTCGCCGTCATGATCGTCGCCGCCTTCCCTCCCCCTCGCGCCGATCAGGGTACGGCGGTCAGGTCGCTCTTGGCATCAGCGCTGTGGGAGGTCACCCGGCGGCGATTGCGGGTAGGCAGTGCACAGCCAGCACGTCGAGGAGGCTTGGGCGCCATCGCCATACGCGGACCCTGCCCGTAGTCAAGATCAACCCACTGGCCGTGGGGGAACTCCGTGATCTCCTGGCCGTCGTATCCCCCTCCCACATCGTGGGCGAGCAGCTCGCCGTCGTAGCTGCTTGCGTACCGATCGACGCCGCCCTCAGCTGCACTCGGGTCCTCGAACGGCGGGCTCATGGTGGGCTCGGCAGGCGGCGGAGGAGCAGAAGGGGGCGTGAAGTAGGCGGCGCCTAGGCCCGAGACCGGCTCGTCGGCCTGGTTCGTCCACCACGGAGGGCCCGATCAAGGTCTCCCCCTCGCTAGTGGGCAGCTCGATCCCCACATCGGAGGTTGCTGTGTGGTGCTCGGCGAACTGAGCCAAGATGTGGGTCTGCGCAGGACGCAGGCCGTCCTGAAACATCCGCGGCGCGAGGGCCTGGAGCCGCTTTTCGAAGTCCACACGCGACACAAGCTCACTCTGGCCTACCTCGTCCACGCTTCCTCCTAGTCTGCCGTCACGCTGTTGGCGACGAGGTCGGCAAGTCGCACCGCCGCTGCGGTACGTCCGACGGGCTCTGCCTGAGCGTTCACGACCGTCTCGTCGTCGCGGCTCGACGCGTAGTGCTCGCCTGTGAAAGTGACCGAACGCGAACTCCGGGTCGAGAGCTCGGTGATGTTGCCTGTCCCGTGGATGTCGACGAGCTGCTTGAACCCCTGTGCCTGGGCAATGTCGGGCATGTCCACCCACGCGACGGCGACGACCGCCACCGCACGCTTACCGTCCCTGACCTCGAAGAGCCCGCGGAACAGGGCCGAACACGGCTTCTCCCGGAAGAAGGTGTGCACCTGACCGTAGGAGTTCGCAGCGCAACTTCCGTCTTCAGACTCCGCGATCCTTTTGACCCTCAACCCCTGGCGCTCCAGCCGCGCGATGACGCGCGCGGAGTCCCGGTCCCGCGCCTTGGCACTGCTCGACGAGCTTCCCGCCCGGGCGCCTGCTCCTGACGCCCCTGCAGACCCCGTGACCCCAGAACTGCCGAACGCAATCGCGAGCGTGGCGGCGAGAGTAACGGCGAGTCCGAGACCGCCTCGTGGGATCCACTTGCCATCGTCACCCCGCGGCTGGTCGGGCTTGCCCACGAACGTCCTCTCCTGTCACGACGAGCGAGAAGCCCGGGCCGAACAGAAGCTCGGCAGCGAGCTTCTCGATCTTCCAAACGAGAGGTTTGGTCGCTCTGCCCGCTTGATCCGTTACTTTTCGCAGTCCCGCTTGGGACCGGCGGTCGTCGATCGCCCCGGTATAAGCAGTTCCTCGCCTCTCCGACCGAAGCACTGGGAGCGTTCCCTAGACGCCGTGACACCCAGGGCACGGCGGGCCTCCGAAGGCGCGAAGCCGCAGCCCGAGCAGGTAGGTCGTGGACTCGACGGCCACCGCTGTTCCCTGCAACGGCTGCTCGTCCGGGTGGACGGCCAGCGGTCGGGAGGAGGGGTCGCCCGAGACGACCTCGGGGTCGAACAGCCGCCCCAGCTGGGCGTCGGTGAACACCTCGACCGCCGGTGCGACGGCCTTCAACCGGAACGTCGGCAAGGCCACCCGGCCCCACTGGCCGTGCTCGCCGCCGACGAAACCGGTCGGCAGCTGCCGCAGCTGCCGCGGCATCGCCAGCAACCCAGCAGTGTCGGTCGGCGCCCAGCCCTGCAGCGCGGCGAACCGCAACAACTCCGCCACCGAGGTCATCACTGCGTTCGCGGTGGCCTTGGACCGGAACCGGACCTTCCCAGCCCGCAGCGGCCCCGCGACGGTAGCGGCTGGCTGACCAGCCAGTCCTGGAACCCCGCGCAGGGTCAGGAACCCGGGCTCGGCCCACACAACGAACGCGAGTGGCCGCTTCGGCTCGGCCCGCCTGCTGCGGTATCGCCGACCGCGAGGACGGCATGCCCGGTCAGGGCTCCCGCACGCGATAAAATCACTGCACTCCTCACCCAGCTCGCAGGACTGCACAGAATCGGAGTTACGGCGGCCACCACAACGACCGGGCTCAGCACAGGCCACCGTGTCGCGCAGAAGGTGCACGCTGCCCACCAGCGGCGCCAGGCGATCGACCCGTGGCTACGCGCCTTCGTCGACGACGGCGCAACGCGGGTATCGGCAGCCGAGCTCGATCTGGCACGACGGGCACCAGCCGGTCCGCTGCGCGGGCTCCCGATCGCGGTCAAGGGCCGTACCGGCATGACGGCAGCGCAGACCCGCAAGCTGATCGTCGCCGGCGCGATCCCGATCGGCTGCACCTCCACACCCCGCGGGCCCGGCCATCAGACCTGGGGCCACACCGACCGCGGGCCCACCCGGAACCCGTGGCGACCCGACCTCTCCCCCGGCGGCTCCTCCGCAGGCTCGGCCGCCGCGGTCGCGGCCGGCATCGTCTCGCTGGCCACCGGCAGCGACGGCGCCGGCTCGGTCCGGATCCCGGCAGCCTGGTGTGGGGTCTACGGCTACAAGCCGACCACCGAGCTCGGCCTGCTGGGAGGCGTCCCCAGCTCTGCTGCACCGGCGGTGGGCGGCCCGATCGTCCGCGACCCCCGCCTTCTCATCGCCTGGGCCGCTGCCGTCCTCGGCCCGCTCCACCGAGCAGCAGCACCGCAGACCTTCGCCTGGTCTGCCGATCTCGGGTTCGCCGGACCGCACCTGGACGAGGAGGTCGTGCGGATCGCCCGGCGGGCCGGGCGATGTCTGGCCGCGGCCGCGGGAGCCGGCTGGGCCGAGACCTCGATGAGGCTGGTCGACCCGCAACACGCCTGGGCCACCGCCCGCGACCCGCGGGCCAGTGAGCAGGCCCGGGCCCACGCGCGCCGCAGCACCACCACGAACCTGACCCGGCTCGATGAACTGTTCGGGGCGGCGGATCTGCTCCTGACCGCGACCACGCCGGGCCGCCCGCACGGGCACGACGGCCCCGGCGATCACCTCAGCGTCGCGCTGACCTGGGCGTTCAACCTCACCGGCCACCCTGCCGTCACCGTTCCGGCCGGGTTCACCGCCGACGGCGCTCCGGTCGGGCTGCAGCTGATCGCCCGCCACCGCGCCGACGCCGCCCTGCTCGAGCTGGTGGGCCGCTACTGTCCACCCGCGGCGACCGCACCGATCATCCGAGACGAGCTGGAGGCGCCCACCCGATGACGACCTCCAACACCCCCATCGTCGCCGCGACCAGCGCGATGCTCACCTGGCAGCACCGCCGCGGCCGGCCCGCGCGCTGCCTCATCCGGCTCCGCACCATCCGCGGCCCGCACGACAGCCCGGGGCTGTCCACCGCGGCGATCGTCAGCGAGCTGCGCGACAACCCCCGCGGCTACGAGATCGGCTCCGACTTCGCCGGCCTCGCCAACACCGCGCTGCCCCAGCTCATCCCGCCGATGTGCCCACCCGAGGCCGTGGTCTGGTACGCCCACCACGGGCCGTTCTCCAGCTACGACCCGACCGGCCCGGAGACCCTCACCCGGGTCGCCCTGGCCTGGGACGGTGAGCGCTACCTCGAACCCACCGACGACGACCACCGGCTCCTGAGCCCGGAGCAGTTCCGCGACTACACCGCGCTGCTGCACCTCGAACCCGTCGAGGACCTGCTCGCCTCCTGGGCGTGGGACACCTCCCCCGTGCCCGCCCCGCGGCCGCACGCGGGATGACCGAAGGGCAGTACCGATCCCCGGCCGGGAGATCCTGCGCGAGGTCGTCGAGGCCTACCAGCCCTACCGCGACCGCATCACCGAGCAGAACACCCGCGTCCTGGTCATCCGGTTCGACGCCGGCGCCGGTGCGCCGGAGGACTGGGCCACCCGCATGGCCGCCTCCCAGGTCTCGGCCGAGCAGAAGCGGCGCGTCTTCACCAACCTCCGCGCCGCCGCCGACGTGCTCGCGCTGCGGCCGGACACCACGGTGCGCGAGCTCGGCGATCACCTCGCCGCCGCGAACGAGTCCCCCGAGATCGCCGCGGTGATCGTTCAATCCCCTCCCCACGGCACCTGGTCCGCCTGCTCGACCGGATCGCACCGGAGAAGGACATCGACGCCCTCGGCGTCGACGCGGTCCGCACCGCGTGCGCGACCGCCGAGGGCATCACCCGCATCGCCGCGCCCTACCTCGAGCACGGCGCGAGCGTCGCGGTGGCCGGCAGCCGCGGATTCGTCGGCTCCGGCGTCCTCCGCCTCCTGCAGCGGGCCGGTCACGAACCCTTCGAGCTCGACTACGGCGACGACCTGCGGCAGGTCCGCGACGTTGACGTCATCATCTCCACCACCGGCCGCGCCGGCCTACTGCACGCCGAACACCTGCACCGCGGCCACCGGCTGGTCATCGACTCCGGCTTCGTCCCCCACCCCGCAGGCCCCGTCGGCGACGTCCACCCCAGCGCTGCGGGCCTTCCCCGCACCGTCACCCCGGTACCCGGCGGGATCGGCCCGGTCGAGATGGCCACCCTCGCCGAGCGGCTCGTCGTCCAGGTCGCCGCCACCGAGCTCGCCTCGTGGCGCTACCTCGCGCTCGGCCGCGAGGCGGAGACCGGTCTCGCGCTGCACCACAAGCACACGACCGCGGAACTGACCGTCGCCGCCGAGCGCGCCCGGGCCGTCGAGCCGGGCACGAACGCGGACGAACGCGAGAGCAGGACCTCGGATACGACGCCGGCTCGTGACAACGCTCGTCTACCGGGCAGGAGGATTCATTTGGCCTGCGCCGCGGGCGGGCGTGTATCTCGTCGGGAGTGGGTATCGCTAGCCCGGACGGTGTACTGACGTAGTGCTGGTGGACCTCTTGTGGTTCGACGGCTGGGAGGAGCAGGGCTATGGGTGCCTCCCGTAACGGGTTGGTCCGTTCGTTCGCCGTGGAGTTCAGCGACGCGTCATGCCTGCCGGGTCTGCGGTCGCGGCTGCGGCAGTTGATCCCGGCCGGGGACGGCCGGATCGACGCCGAGCTGGTGTGCACGGAACTGGTGACCAACGCCGTCGAGCACGCGGCCGCGCCGCGCAGGGTCCGGGTGGTCCTCGATGCCGCGGATCTGCGGATCGAGGTCGAGGACGGCAGCCCGGACGCACCGTTGACCCCGGGGGTCTCCCGGTTCGGCGCGTTCCGTGGCCGCGGTCTCGCGCTGGTCGAGGCGCTCGCCCGCTGGGGCATCATCCGCGGCCCCGCCGGGAAGACCGTGTGGGCCACCCTCGCCGTTGCCTGAGCTCGGCGAGGCCCGCTGGAGCATCTCCGGCACATCACCCTCAGCCCGGACGGCCCTTGATCGACGTCGCCCACGACGTGGTCGGCCGGGTGCTGAATGTCGCTGACGCGCACCCCAACCCACCGGGGGCGTTGCCACTCCCTCGACCTCCTCGACCTCCCCGGACAGCTGATCTCGCCCGGTGCGCCCATGAGCGCGTGCACTGTGGTGGGAAGTCCGGTTCGGAGGGGTTGTTCCGCGCGGCGCCTGTGTGGGTAGATCAACTAGTGACGCTTGCGTATGTCGAAAGCAGCCATACCAAGGTCCATCCTCGGCCAGACGTGATCCGCGCGCCACGGACCCCGGTAGCGACGTCGCTGCCCCGGGGTATGGACGAGCCGGTTCGACGCGATGACGAGTACGCGGCGTTCCTGCCGTTGCTCGACCGCTACGCCGCCCTTCCCGAGGACCATCCGGACCGCGCCCGGCTGCGGGACGAGCTGGTGATGGGCTTTCTGCCGGTGGTGCGGTGCGGGCATCTGGCCCGTCGCTACAACCGCCACGGCATCGCCGAGGACCTCGAGCAGGTCGGCACGATCGGCCTGATCAACGCGATCGACCGGTACGACGCCGCCCGTGGACCCGGAACGTTCCTGGGGTACCTGGTCCCGACGGTGACCGGGGAGATCCGCCGCTACTTCCGCGACCGGACCTGGTCCACCCGGGTCCCGCGCGGGCTCAAGGAACTCAGCGTCCGGATCAACCGCTGCACCGAGCCCCTGTCGCACCGGCTGGGGCGGGCGCCCAGGCCGAGTGAGCTCGCCACCGAGCTCGGCGTCCCCCTCGGCGAGGTCATCGACGCACTCGGCGCGCGGGAGAGCCAGCACAGCGTCCCGCTCGACCGCCCCTACGGGGAGGACGGGCAGCCGCTGGCCGAGACCTACGGTCGGCTCGACACCGCGTTGGAGCACGTCGAACGGCACGCAGTCCGTCGTCCGTTGATCGAGGCGCTCCCGGCTCGGGAACGCACCATTCTGACGCTGCGGTTCTTCGAGGACCTCACCCAGACCCAGATCGCCGAGCGGGTCGGGCTCTCCCAGATGCACGTCTCCCGGCTGCTCAGCACCACCCTGGCCCAGCTACGCCAGCAGCTCGCCGACGCCGGCAATCCGATCACACTCTGACGCGTCCGGCCACCAGTAGAGGGTGCAGGACGACAACTGCCCGCCGCGGGTGTCGTGGCGAAGGCGGCGTAGCGCCAGCCGATCGCGGTCCTCAACGAGGTCGAGTCGGGCGCCAGAGGTGCGCGCTCGCGGCGCACGATCACTCTGTGCCGGTCAGGTAGTCGGCGAGCATCCCCCCGCGATCCTCCGTGCTCGCCAGATCATGACGAGTCGGAGGCGGTGGCCACGCTGCGCTCGCCCGCCCGGTCGCGCTGGTTCAGCTCGGCGTTGAGGCGGCGGGCTTCCTCGAGCTGGTCTTCCAGGACGACGATGCGGCACGCCGCGTCCAGGGCCGTGCCTTCGTCGGCCAGTGCCCGGACCCGGGCGGCCAACCGCAGCTGATAGCGGGAGTAGCGGCGGTGTCCCCCCGCCGAGCGCTGTGGGACGAGCAGTTTCACCTCATCCAGGCTGCGCAGAAACCCCGGCGTGGCGCCGAGCATCTCCGCGGCCCGGCCCATCGTGTACGCGGGGTAATGCTCGTCGTCGAACTTGTCGGCCGCGGTTTGCCGGTTTCGGGCCATTGCACCTCCACAGACGAGGGGCCCCGGTGCAGACTGCACCGGGGCCCCAGGGGTTAGCTCTTCACACCATCAACCGACTAGAACGTCGGCCTTCTCGACCCGCAGAACTCTGAAACCAACTCCTGCGGGAAACGCATCCGCGCAATAACCGAGAATCACCTTCCGTTCTGACGAGGCGGTACCCACCCGGCCCACACGGCCGACGGCGGGTCTGACAGTGGCGCTGCTTTCCCTTCTCCTCAGTGTTGCTGTCTTGCTGGTGTTGCTGTCTTGCTGGTGTTGCTGCCTTGCTGGTGTTGCTTCACGGGTAGTTACGTCATCTCCCGTGCCTCTGAGATCTTCTTCGCTTCGACGCGCAGGAGACTACACACAGCTCTGAGCGAATGTCTACCGCGGGTGGGTGAGGTTTTCTTGGTCGAGGGAGGCAGCGGCGACTACCAGCTGGTCATGCCGTGCGCGGCGCGCTGCCGGGCCGAGACCTCCGCCCAGTACACGGCCTTTGCCCGCCGGCGCGCGAGCTCGGCTCGGTCGGCGTCGGTGAGGGGTTCGGCGTTCTCGCGCAGGCACCGAAGCGCTGCCTCCCGCGCCTCGGCACAGGCCGTGTCGATCGCCACGACGTACTCACGCTGGTCCTCGAGGATCCGATCACCATGCCGGGCGGGTAGGAGCGCACGAGCGCGGTCAGCGGGCTCAGCACGCCGATGGCCGGCGCAGCGATACCCGGCTGCTAGGCGAGGGTACTTCTTCGGTGTGTCGACGTTTCGCCCGTCGGGTGGGCGGATCAGAGCAGGCTCTCGAGGCGCCGGACCGCCTCCTCGAGCGGTGGCTGCGCGGCCATCTCGGCGGCCAGCCGTCCTGCGGCGCGGACGAAGGCCTGATCCCGCAGGACGGCCCGCACCGCCTTGCCGACGCGATCGGCGTGCCGCTGGTCTGGGGCGACGGTCTCCGCGACCGCTCCTCGCGGCCATCGACATAGGTGCCTCGTCCCGGCATCACCGAAGCACCTGCGGCGCCTCCGGACGGGGCTCGCCTGGCCCATCGAATCTGAACTGCAGCGATATCCGTCTACCAGCCCGCGTCCATGAGGCCTTGTGAGGTTCCCCCGGTAGCTCGGAGTGCTTGCTACCTGGCGGGTGCCGGATCGGCCCCGTCGGCGGGTGTTGCGGGTTGATCGTCCAGCACTGCCCGGTCGGCGCGCCGGGCGGACTCGTACTCGTCGGGTGAGAGCCACCCGAGGCGGGTCTGGATGCGTTCGGTGTTGTACCACCCGTCGACGTAGGCGAACAGCGCGTTCGCGGCCTCTCCGCGAGTCCGCCACGATTTCCGGTAGACGAGCTCGGTCTTGAGTGTGGAGAAGAAGTTCTCCATGAGCGCGTTATCGTAGGAATCGCCGACCGAGCCCATCGACGCCAGAATTCCGTGGTCCTCGAGACGCTGCCCGAAACGCAGAGACGTGTAGTTCGACCCGCGAGCCGAGTGGTGGACTACTTGGCCACTGTGGACGTTGCGGGTCCAGATCGCGTACTCCAGCGCGCCGGGGATCAGGTCGGTGTCGCAGCGGTCCGAGCAACGCCACCCCACGATCCGGTGGGAGAAGGCGTCGCGGACCGCGGCCAGCCAGAACACGCCCTCGCCGCACGGGATGCGAGTGGCGTCGGCGACCCACAACCGGTCCGGCGCGGCCGCGGTGAAGTCCCGGTTGACCAGGTCCGGGGCCGGGGTGGCGCGCGGGTTCTGCCTGGTCGAGCCGGTGCGCCAACGCTTGTGTAGGAACGCGCCCTGCAGCCGGTCCTCCCGCAGGAGCCGCTCGAGGCGTTTGCGGGACACGTGGGGGCCACGGCGACGCAGGGTGGCGTGCACCCGCGGAGCGCCGTAGGTGGCGCCGCAGCGGTGATGGATCCGGCGGATCTCGGCGAGCAGTTCGGTGTCGGCGCGCCGCCGCGGGGACGGGTCGCGCTGTTGGTCAAGCCAGCCGTAGTAGGTCGACGCTGCGACACCGAGGACCGGCAGAACCGGGCTGATCCCGAAACGGCTCTTCAACGCCTCGACCGCTTTCACCACCTCTTCCTTGCCGGGTCCATCTCCGGGGCGAAAAAAGCGCTCGCCGCCTTCAGGATCTCAGTGGCCCGACGGAGTTCGGTATTCTCCTTGGGCAGCCGGCGGAGCTCCTCGGCCTCGGCCGTGGCCGGGCGGTCGTGGCGTTCGCCGTGGTCGGCCTCGGCCTGACGGATCCAGTTCCGCAACGCTTCGTGGTGCACGCCCAGCTGCTCGGCCAGCCGCCGGATCACCGGCTTGGGGTCCGACTCCCGGTAGAGCCGGACCGCGCGCTCACGCAGCTCGTCGGGGTACTTCTTCGGTGCTGCCCCGGAGACTCCTTTCACGGCCCTTCGGCCATGATCGTCGATCTCCGAGCTACCGGGGGAACCTCAAGTGCCCCAGGTGTGGTGGTGCCGGGGATGTCAGTGAACGTGCCGGCTTCGAGAATCACGTTCCGACTCAGCTGATCTTGCGGCGGTAGATTGCGATCGCGATTGTGTAGGCGACGACGAGGATGCCGGCGAGCCAGGCGAGCGCGATCCAGATATCGCCGCCGACGGTTTGCTGGGCGAACAGCGCCCGGATCGTGTTCACGATGGAGGTCACGGGCTGGTTCTCGGCGAACCAGGCGACCGGGCCGGGCATCGAGCCGGTGGGCGCGAATGCGGAGCTGATGAAGGGCAGGAAGATCAGCGGGTAGCTGAAGGCGCTAGCCCCGTCGACCGTTTTCGCCGAGAGCCCGGCGATCACGGCAAGCCAGGTCAAGGCGAGGGTGAACAGGATCAGGATGCCGGCGATCGCTAGCCACGCGCCGACGGATACTCCCGTGCGGAACCCCATGATAAGGGCGACGCCCACGACGATCGCGACGGAGACGAGGTTCGCGACCAGTGAGGTCAACACATGCGCCCACAGCACGCTCGACCGCGCGATCGGCATCGATTGGAACCGCTCGAAGATCCCGCCCTGCAGGTCGAGGAACAGTCGGTAAGCGGTGTACGCGATACCCGACGCGATCGTGATGAGCAGGATGCCGGGCAGCAGGTAGTTGATGTACGACTCGTCGGTTCCAGTGTTGATCGCGCCACCCAGCACGTACACGAACAGCAACATCAGGGCGATCGGGGTGACCGCGGTGGTGATGATCGTGTCGGGGCTGCGGAGGATATGGCGCAGCGAGCGGCCGGTGAGGCTGCCGGTGTCGGCGAGGACGTAGGTGGTCATCGGGAGTCCTTTCCTGCCCGGAAGGTGGCGTCGAGGTGGTCGTCGGTGGCGCCGACGAGAGCGAGGAAGACGTCCTGGAGGGAGGGCTGCTTTTCGACGTACTCGACCTCGGCGGGCGGAAGGAGCTGCTTGAGTTCGCCGAGGGTGCCGTTCTGGATGATCGTGCCCTTGTGCAGGATTGCGATCCGGTCGGCGAGCTGCTCGGCCTCGTCGAGGTACTGGGTGGTGAGCAGCACGGTCGTGCCGCCCTTGGCGAGTTCCTTGACGGCCTCCCACACCTCGATCCGCGCTTGCGGGTCGAGCCCGGTGGTGGGTTCGTCGAGGAAGATGACCGGGGGGTTGCCGATGAGACTCATGGCGATGTCGAGTCGGCGGCGCATGCCGCCCGAGTACGTCGATGCCTTGCGGCCGCCCGCGTCGGTGAGCGAGAAGCGGGCGAGCAGGGCGTCGGCGATCGCACCAGGGTTCTTCAGGTGGCGGAGTTTGGCGACTAGCACGAGGTTCTCCCGACCGCTGAGCACCTCGTCGACCGCGGCGAACTGACCGGTCAGGCTGATCGACTGGCGCACGTCGCCGGGCTCGCCGGCGACGTCGAAGCCATGGACCGTCGCGGTGCCGGCATCGGCCTTCAGCAGCGTCGACAGGATCCGCACGAGCGTGGTCTTGCCCGCACCGTTCGAGCCGAGGAGCGCGAAGATGCTCCCGATGGCGACGTCGAAGTCGACGCCCCGCAGCACATGCACGTCTTTGTAGGACTTCTCGATGCCCCGAACGCGGATCGCGGGTTGGGTAGTCACCTCTGCTCCTCTCGCTCAGCGTCCTCGATCGCCTTTGTCAGCCGAGCGCGCTCCTTGTCGATCCACTGCCTGCCGTCATAGGCCCGCACGAAGGTCTCGGCGAATTCCACAGGATGGTCGCCGACGATCTCGTGCAGCGGCGTGCCATCGGCGGCGGCGCGCTCCCACAGGTCGGCCAAGTCGCCGAACATCCTGACGAGGGTGTCGCCGTCGGTAATGCCCCCGTAGTACATGAAGTACCGGTGCATCGCCTTCGCCGCCGTCCCGTACGGCCCGGGGAGGGCGTCGATGCGGGCCTTGTCCTGCCTGTACTGCTTCTTCTGCTCCAGTGACCCGGTGAGGGTCTCGATCCACTTGACGACCATCAGTTTTCTCCTTCTCCTTGTGCGATGCGGAGCTGTTCGATCCGCTCTGCCAGGAAGCTCCAGGTCCTCCAGAACCCCTCAAGCTGTTCCCGCCCCTTCGAATTGAGCGAGTACACCTTGCGTGGTGGGCCCTTCTCCGAGGGGACCTTTTCCACGTCCACGAAGCCCCGCTGCTCGACCCGGACCAATAGCGCGTACACGGTCCCTTCGACGAGGTCGGAGAAACCCTGCTCGCGCAACCGCGCGGTGATCTCGTAGCCGTACGCCGGACTTGCGGACAGCACCGCGAGGACGATGCCCTCGAGCGTCCCCTTCAGCATCTCCGTCATCTGATTGCCCATCGCTCGCCTCCACCTACTCAGCGATGCTGACTACTGGTAGACGGTAACACTAGGTACCGGTACTTGGCAACGCTAGATACCGGCTTGCTTGCGCAGAGGAGGACGCCCCCAGGGCTCCGTCGTCGTTGATCTGCCTGGCATGTGGGCAGGTTGCAAGGCCCCGGGTCTGTGTCGGGCGGGAGGCCGAGGGGGGGTGAGGCCCGGGCTGAAGACCCACAGCAGCGGCGCGTCGCACTCGCGTCGCCGCAACGTCTCTCTGGATCTTGATCCACGAGCTGATCCACGAACTGCTGCGCGATGCCCACCGCGGCGCGGGGCCAGCCACGCCAACGGATCGTCTGATTGATTTGCTGCGAGGCGCCTGGTCGCGGTCACCACTCGCCGCGATCATGGCGCCGATGACTGCCTCAGCCAGGGACGCAGCGTCCAGTACACGCCCCGCCTCGTCCTGCGGCCAATCACGACCGAGTCAGTCACCGAGCTGGTCGACCTGCACCGGGACCCCGGCATCGCCGCCTGGTACGAGGGTCCCTGGTCGAGCCAACGCGCAGCAGAGTTCGCGACCGACATGGAATGCCGCTGGCGCCGCGACAGGCTCGGAAAGTGGCTCGCCTACGAACGAGAGTCCGGTCACTTGGTCGGCCGGGGCGGACCGTCCCGAACTGATGCCTTCGGCGGCGACGACGGGTCAGCTCACCAACTACGAGATGGGGGTCTCCGTGTATGTGTTGATCAGGTTGCCTGCGGCCAGCCGATGGTGCGCGAGTTGAGTTGCGACTGCCTGCTCGTCGGCCCAACGGCCCTGTGAACCGCTCCGGCGTGTCCGGAGAGCTATCGGCTTGAGCCCTGTGGCTCCGGTCGGGGTGCTCGTTGACGGTAGTGGGCGGCCTCCAGCTCGGCAGGCGGGATGTCCCCGGCGGCGCTGTGTAGGCGGCGGCGGTTGAACCAGTCGACGTACTCGAGGGGGGCGATCTCGACCTTCTCGACGCTGCGCCAGGACCCTCTCGGTTTGATCAGCTCGGTCTTGAACAGCCCGATCGTGGACTCGGCCAAGGCGTTGTCGTAGGCGTCGCCGACCGTGCCGACCGACGGTGCCGCGCCGGCGACGGCGAGGCGCTCGGTGTAGGCGATGGACGTGTATTACGACCCGGCGTCGGTGTGCATGATCAACCCGTCCAGCTCGGCGCGGCCCTGTCCGGTGCGGGTCCAGACTGCGTGTTCGAGGGCGTCGAGGACGAGCTCGGTGCGCATGGAAGTCGCCACGCGCCAGCCCAGGATGCGCCTCGAGTAGGCGTCGATGACGAACGCGACGTAGACCATCCCGGACCACGCGGGGACGTAGGTGAAGTCGGCGACCCACAGCTGGTCCGGGGCGGGCGGGTTGAACCGGCGGCCCACCAGGTCCCCGGCACGTGTCTGCCCGCCCGGCAGCGTCGTGCGCATCCGTCGGCCGCGGCGTGCTCCGCCCAGGCCCTAGGCGCGCATGAGCCGCTCGACGGTGCAGCGCGCGACCGGGATGCCCTCGCGGTTGAGCTGGGCCCAGACCTTCCGGGCGCCGTAGACGCCGTAGTTCTCGGCGTGGACCCGCGCCACCTGTGGTGCGAGGTACTCATCGCGCCGCGCCGCCCTGCTCGGTCGGGCGGCTCGGGCGGAGTAGTAGGTGGATGGGGCGATCGGTGCGCCCAACTCGGCGAGCTGGGCACAGATCGACTCGACGCCCCATCGCCGCCCACCGGTCTGATGGGCGGCGTGCTGGTCGATGAACCTCACCAGCGCCCGCGTGGCCGGTCGATCTCGGCCGCGAAGAAGGCCGAGGCCGCATTCAGGATGTCGTTGGCCCGCTTGAGCTCGGCGTTGTCCCGCCGCAGCCTGCGCAGCTCGTCTGACTCCTGCGTGGTCGTGCCGGGCCGGACGCCGGAGTCTGTCTCGGCTTGGCGGACCCACTTGCGCACGGTCTCGCCGGTGCCGACTCCGAGCTTGTCGGCGACGGCGTTCATCGCCGCCCACAGCGAGTCGTAGTCGTCGCGGATCTCGGCGACCATCCGCACCGCCCGCTCACGCAACTCCGGCGGATACGGCGGCTGGGAACGACGTGTCATGACTCCATCTCCTCAGAAGATCAAGTCTCCGGACACGCCGGGGCGGTTCACTCGGCCAGACGGATCGCTGACCTGTCCAAGCGCCGCAACATCATCGGCAGACTGTCTCGAGGACGACTCAACGCTGCCGGGCCGCTGCCACACGGACCAGGTTCATTGAGACAAGACCTTAACTGTGCTGTCTCACTACAGTTGGCTCCGCCCAGCTCACCGCCGGGCCATATTCGCTGAGACAGGACAGTGACGGCTGGGGCGCGTCGGTTCTCAATGAAGCGCAGCCCCGGCGGGGGTGTCACCCTGGGTCCATTGCCGACCACGGGCGAGGCCACGGTCGGTCCACTGTCTCCCACCCGTGGTGATCTGCCTATCGTCGCCGGATAGCTGCGCAACCGGCGGGGATCGCGGGGGTGGAGTTCCCGCTGCGCCCGATGATCGCGGTCCACGCCGACCGGCTCCCCGAAGCCCCGCATGCGGGCTGGTCCTATGAGGCCAAGTTCGACGGTTTCCGCTGCCTCGCCCACCGGCGCGCTGATCGGGTTGCCCTGCAATCCCGGCAGCAGCGTCCGCTCACCCGCTACTTCCCCGAGATCGTGGCCGCCCTCGAACAGCTCGACACCGCCGTCGTGCTCGACGGGGAACTGGTGCTGTGGCGGGAGGGCCGGCTGGACTTCGCCGGCCTGCAACAGCGCATCCGCCCCACCGATGCGCGGGCCCGGCAGCTCTCCCTGGCCAGCCCGGCCTCGTTCGTCGTGTTCGACGTCCTCGCCCTCGACCACCGCGACGTCCGGCCACTCCCCTACCGCGCCCGTCGGCCCCTGCTCGAGGACCTCCTCGGACGCCAGCTCCCGCACGGGCTGGTGCTGATGCCCGCCACGACCGATCCGGCCGTCGCCCGCGCCTGGCTCACCAACCATTCCGCCGCCGGCATCGAAGGGGTCGTCGCCAAACGCCGCGACCAGCCCTACCGCCCCGGCGGCCGGACCTGGCGCAAGATCCGGACCCGGCGCACCACCGAGGCCGTCGTCGGCGGCGTCCTCGGCTCCATCGCCCGACCCGAGGCGCTGATCCTCGGCCGCTACGACACCCGCGGACGACTCCGGGTCGCCGGCCGCACCACCCCGCTCCCCCAACCCGCCCGCGCCGAACTCGGCCACGTCCTCACCACGCCGGCGTCGGGCACGCACCCGTGGCCGGTCACGATCCCGTCGAGCAGGACCGGTGGCGCCACGCCACCCGCTACGTCCGGTTGCGGGCCGACCTGCACCCGGGGGATGTGCCCGTCCTCGACCCACCGGCCTGAGCCGGACCAGGTTGCGAAGGCAGATCAACTTCGGCGCCCCTAAGCGCGACGATGTCGGCCGGCATCACGTGCCAAATGAGGGGAGGGGCTGCCTGCTGCTCCCGCCTGCTGGCCGGCCGAGGCGGGGACATCAGGGCCGTTCCGTCTTGGCGACGGTGAGCAGGACGACGGCGTCGTGGATCGCGTCGAGACTGTGCCGAGCGTCGGGGATGATGAGCATGTCGCCGAGTCGTGCTTCCCAGGCTTCGCCGGCGGCGTGGAGCCGAACCCTGCCGTGCAGGACGTGCAGCGTGGCTTCACCGGGATTATCGTGCTCGGACAGGGATTGTCCGGCCCGTAGACTGATCAGGGTCTGGCGCAGCGTGTGTTCATGACCACCGTAGACGGTGCGAGCGGCGCGACCGCTGGTGTTGGTGACGGCGGTCTCGAGTAGCTCGCGAGCAAGGGCGTCGAGCGAGATCTTCTGCACGGGGCGTCATCCTCGCGTTGCGGGAGGTGACGGCGGTCGCAGCGTCACCAGTTGCGGTTGTGGTCGCTCGCCTGCGGTCTCGAGGGACGGTTCGTCTCCACCGCGGCGGGCGCGGATCATCCCGCGCGCCGTCGCCGGAGCGTCGCTGAGCCGCCGACCGATGGACCCGGCGATCCGCGCGGCCTGAGTCTTGGCGAGCTCGGCCTTCTTCCCCTGGTATCGCTCGTCCACCGTCCGGGTCCACAGGCTCAACCTTCGCTCGAAGTGCGCGGGCGTCAGGCGCACCTGCTCGTTGAGGCGCGAGTGGGGCCTCAACGCGTTGCGGTGGTAGAGGCCCACTCGGAGCAAGACGGTCTCCCAGAAGTCGCACATGACAGGTAGGTGCGCGGACAGGCCGACCTTGGCGATGTCGGTGAAGATCGGCCCGAGCAGGTCCTCGGCGAACGCCCGCCGGTAGAACGCGATCACTAGCTGGGCGATGTCTTCGCGGTCGGCGATGTCCCGGAGATCGGTCTGGCCGGTCACCCTGCGACCCCGACGACCAGCAGCACCCCGAGGACCGGCAACGACACCACTTTCACGGTCTCGAGCCCGATGTAGATCAGATGAAGCGGTGACCGGGGCGGGGTGCCTCCTGCGATCACCTCTCGGGTACGGCGGTCGAGCCGCGGACGGACCACTCCGACCTGAGAGAGGAGCAGCACCCAGATGGCGGCCAGCAGCGCTACCGCGCCGATGTCGGGAGGCGCGGCGAGCATTGTCCCCGTGATCGTGACGGCGAGGACCAGTTCGACCAGGTTGAGGGCGCGGAAGACGAGTGCGCCGATGCCTAGGCCGAGCGGGAGGGTGACGCCCGGTGCGCGGAACTTCAGGGGCGTCTCCAGGAAGGAGATGCCCGCCACCGCACCGCACCACAGGAACGGGACAGCCACCTGGACCACCTCGACCCACGTCATCGCTGCTCCTGTCTCTGAAGCGCCTCGTCATCTCGTGGCGGGGTGGCTGGTCCGGCGCGAGCAGGCCCGCGCGGAGCCGGCGTGAGCGTCGCTGTGCACAGCTGGGGTTCGACGAAGGGGTGCAGCTCGTCTGCAGAGGCGGGGACGTCCAGTTCGTCGAGGGCACCGCGTAGCAGGCCCAGGTGCAGCGAACAGACCACCTCGGGATGTGCTGCGGCTACGGCCCGGAATGAGCATACATGCAGTCGCAACTGTGTGGCCGAACCGTCCTCGACGACGTCGGGTTCGAACCCGAGCTCGGCGAACAACGCGATGACCGGGGGCAGCCGCGTCCCGAGGTCGGCCTCCGCGGCGTGGCCGGAGGTATCGGCGGTGCGAGCCGGAGGGGCGTGGCCGATCATCGCTGTGGCGGACGCATAGCCGGCCCGCTCGGCGCGCCGCGAACCGTCGTCGTCACTATCCCAGTGGGAGGCCAGCATGACCGCGAGCCATGCGTACCCGGGATCAGGGCTGGTGGTGGCCCGCGACGGCGCGGTAGAGCAGGCGAGGACGGCCCCGCCGGCCCGACATCCGAGGTTCACGCGCCACGAGCCCGGCGTCGGCGAGAACATCGAGGTGGAACCGGGTGGTGTTCACGTGCAGGCCGCACATCTCGGCAAGCTCGCGGGCGTCGAGAGGCTGCGCGACGGCGCGCAGCGTGTCCAGCCGGAGAACCTCCGCGACCCCGACAGCGTCGATCAACGCCGCGCCGCCGTTGGCCTCGACACGATGGCCAAGCACCTGGAGCTGATGCGCGAGCCACCACCGGAACACCCGTAGGCCGGGCCGATTCGGCGAGGATGGCGTCCTCATGGGCATTCCGATCACGGCGAGCGCTCGCCTCGAGACCCGCCCGAGCGGTGATCTTCGCGGTGCTCAGCGCATGGCGCGCCGGGGTCAGCAGGGCCAGCGCCATTTCCGCCAGGTTCGACAATCCCGCATCCGGCCCGGCTCCGGAGGGTTCGGGCCCCTACCTGCAACGCCACGCAGCAACATCATTAGCCGGACGCTTCAAGGATGACGACTGCCCGCCTTCACTCGGCTTGGGGAGCCCTGGCGGTCAAGCTGTCCCCTTGCCCGGTGAGCAGCGGTCCGGCTCGCACGCCGACTGCCTCGATGGTGTGCCGTTCGATCATTGAGCCGAGCAGCTCGGCGACGCCCGAGGTCACCGCGGGTGCCAGGCCTCGTAGTGCTGCGGCCGTGCGGGTCACGGCCTCGTCGTCGGGCAGGCCGGAGGCCGTCGGCGCGCCGGCATCGACCACGTGAACGAGTATCGCGTCAAGAAGATCTTTGGCGAGCCCGTCGATCAGGGTGGTCGCGCGGCGGGCAAGCGTGAACACCTCGGCCCGCGGCACGCCGGCTCGGACGAGGTCGGCTGCGGCGGACAGGACCTGAGGGCTCGGAGTAGTCAGGGCTGTGCCTTGCCGAACGAGGAGACCCGTTTCCACGAGCTGGTCGGCGAGCTCGTCGAGGGAGAAGGCCTCGCCGAAGAGACGCCCGAGCTCGACGATCGTGACGTCCTGAGCGAGGCGCGGCGGCCAGAGCGCACTCACGGCGGACTCGAGCCCGAGGACCGAAGCGAGGTCGCGACCGCTCTCCCATTCCCCCAGTAGCTCGGCGATGTTCGCGACGGTGTAGCCACGTTCGAGCAGCCGGCCGACGATGCGGAGCCGGCCGCGGTGGGATTCGTCGTACAGTGCGACCCGGCCGTCGCGGTGCGGCGGGTGGAGTAGGCCGCGTTCCTGATAGGCGCGCACGTTACGCACTGTCATCCCGGCCAGGCGGGCCAGTTCGTCGACCCTGTATCGCGGCATCAGGCCATTTTGGCGGAGCATGAGGACCCTCGATCGGGTGACCGATGACCGCAAACGTTCCCATTTTTCAGTGGCACAGTTGTTGATGATATGAACGCGCTGCGGAGTACGGGGAGGCACCACGCGCCGACGTATGGGGCGAGCGGTGGCCGGACGCGGTGGCGGCGCTTCGTCGCGATCTTCGTCGTGTCGCTGCTGGCGGCCGGGGTGATGGTGGGAGCGGCGGCGACGGGCCTGCTGCCGGTGGCGTTGGCCACCGACGGTCGACAGCACGTGAAGATCACCGCCGCGCAACTCACCGCTGTGGCAACAGGAGTGTTTCCGCAGTTCGTTCAGGATGCGGACGGGACACGCCGTCCAGTGGTCGTGGTGGGGCTGGACGACGTGAGGGTGCGGGGACTGTGCGCCTCAGGCGCAGTGTCGACGCCGATCGGGACCTGGGTGTTGCGGTTGGAGACGCCCGCGGATGGGAAGGAGATCCGGGCCGGTGACGTGCAGTTCGCAATCGAGAGCCTCGACGGCCTCGGGGCCGCAGGTCAGAAGCTTCTGGTGAACCGGCAGCAGACGACGCCGGACGGAATACCGGTGGACGTGGCGCCGCCGGGCAGTCTGCCGATCCTCGCGCAGGGACTGAACCTCGACCTGAGCGCGACCGTTCGGTGGGCGAGCGTCGCGGACCTGGCCCTGTCCGCGCTCGACCTGCGGGTGGGCGACGACGTGCCGGAGTGTTCCTGATGGCCGGTCTGGCTCGTGGCCTGGCGAGCCGCCCAGCCTGTGCGGTGTGCTGCCTCCTGGCGTCGGGTGCGCTGGTTCTGCTGCTGCCGTCGAGCAGGCTGACGGTACTTGCTGCACCGGGCGTCGCAGGGGTAACCGGACTGCTCGTCGGGACGCTCCTTCTGGCGACCGGAGTCGTGCTCGCCATCGCGCCGGGTCAGCACACGATGTGCGGAATGGCGGGAATCGTGCTGGCCCTTATCTCGTTCGTCACGCCGAGCTTGGGCGGCCTGGTGGTGGGGATGCTGCTCGGGCTGACCGGCGGCGCGTTCGCCCTGGCCTGGGAACCTGCAGAGGCCGGCGGACGCCGGAACGGGCAAGGCCGGACCGGCTCCTCGCGCTAGCCGACGGTCGGCATAGCTCAGCCACCATGAGTCGTCGGCGGCGTCCTCGGCTCCATCGCCCGGCCCGAGGCGCTGATCCTCGGCCGCTACGACACAAGTGGACGGCTCCGGATCGCCGGGCGCACCACCCCGCTCCCCCACCCCGCGCGTACCGAACTCGGCCGCCTCCTCACCACGCCGGCGCCGGGCACCCACCCCTGGCCGGCCACGATCCCCTCGAGCAGGTTCGGGCAGCGCCCCAGTGAACCCATCGGCTACGTCCAGGTCGCCCCGACCACGGTCGTCGAGCTCGACGTCGACACCTCGTTTCAGCAGGACCGGCGGCGCCACGCCACCCGCTACGTCCGACTGCGAGCTGACCTGAGGCCTGGCGACGTTCCCGTCCTCGACCCCACCGGCCTGAGAGGGGACAGGACCGGTGGCGACCCTGCCCGCCCTCGTCCGTGGCCTCGCCATCAGCGCCGCAGCGGAGGTGCGGGCCGAGCGGGAGACCGGGGTGGCCAACGACCAGTGGTGGAACACGCTCGACGGCGAGATGCGTGTCCTCGTGAGCTCCGGCCGCTTCCCCGACTGGCCGCGGTCCACCGGGAGGGGGCGCAGGACCTGGACGGCCTGCTGACTCACGCCTTGGCCCGCCACCTGGACGGCCTGGCGGCACGGCTGACTCGGAGCGCTGCACAGCCTTAGCACCGTCCGGTCGAGCGATAGGCCGCAGCTCGATCCTGATTTCGCCTGCCTCCGGCCCGGCTGCGCGAGGAGGAGTCTCAGCGTAGGCGGCGCGCGCGCAGCACCAGGTCCTCAGCGTGGTGTGCGCCGGCGCCGCCGTCGGGTGTGATGCGCGGCCGCTGCTCGTACAGCTGTACGTCCCAGTCGTCGTTGAGCAGCGCGGCGACCATCGAGGGCCAGACGTAATCGGCCGGGTCGAAGCCGCTGTCATGCACCTGCTGGGTGTCCATCCCCGCGTGGTGCACGAACAGCAGCATCCCTCCGGGCGCGACGGCCGCGAGCAGCGCGCGCTCGGCCGCGGCGTCGGGGGTGCGCAGCAGGGCCGGGTACTGCGCGGAGACGAGGTCGAAGGACGCCGGCGGGAGCGCCGCCTCCTCCAGCGCGGCGTGCACCCAGCGAACGGTGACACCGGCGTCCTGCACGCGCCCGGCCGCCCGCTCCAGCGCCACCTCCGAGACCTCGAGCGCGGTCACGTCCCAGCCTCCGTTCGCGAGCCAGACGGCGTCCGCGCCCTCGCCGCAGCCGACGTCGAGCGCCCGCCCGGGCGTGAGCCCGGCGACTTCGGCCACGAGCACACCGTTGGGCTGGCCGCTCCACAGCTGCTCCCGTTCGGCGTACCGTCTGTCCCAGTTGGCCTGCAGGGCGGGGACTCCGATATAGGCGTCGGCATGCGGGGGAGCGTCGGAAGCGGGCGATCCCGCCGTGATGTTGTCGGTCACCGGCCCACCGTCGCCCATCGTGTTCCGGAATCGCCACTCCTGTTGCCGGTTCGGCAAGCAACTCGTCCAGGGCGGTGTGCGCGTGCAGCTGCTCGGTGACCTGGTCGGTCAAGGCTCCTCCGTCGGCTCGCGGATGGGAGGCGGCGGCGTCCCGCCACGGTGCGAAACCGCCGCCCACCCTTCGTCCCAGCCTTGTTTCGCCTATCGAGTTTCGATAGATTCCCATCGTAAATCGATGGAAGGATGGGCCATGGGAAAGCTGACCGTGCGTGCGCTGCGCGCCGTGCTCGTGGTGATGCTCGCCGGCACCGTGTTCGTACAGGCAGGGATGGTGTGGGCGTTGGCCACCGACCCGGAGGACGGGTCGCTCCCGCTGACCCCGCTGCGCGTGATCACGATCCTGGGCATGGCGTCGGTCCAGGTCGCCCTGGTCTGCGTATGGCGGCTGGTGACGATGGTGCGACGCGGAACCGTGTTCTCCCACGCCGCCTTCCGGTACGTGGACGTCGTGATCGGCGCGATCGTGGCGGCCGCCCTCGTGTGGTTCGCGGTCACGGTGCTCAATGCGCCGGGCCAGCGGGACGACCCGGGCGTCACCGTCATCATGGGCGGGGTTGGCGTGGCCATCCTGGGGGTCGCGCTCATCGTGCTCGTGCTGCGGATGCTGCTCGCCCAGGCCGTCGCGCGCGACGTCGAAGCGGCGCAGATGCGGGCCGAGCTGGACGAGGTGATCTGATGCCGATCGCCGTCGACATCGACGTGATGCTGGCCAGGCGGAAGATGTCGGTGGGCGAGCTCGCGGACCGCGTAGGGATCACGCCCGCCAACCTGGCGGTACTCAAGAACGGCCGCGCCAAGGCGGTGCGCTTCGCGACGCTCGCCGCGCTCTGCGAGGTGCTCGAGTGCCAGCCGGGCGACCTGCTGCGCTGGGAGGCCGAGGACGCCGCGTGTCCCAGGGCGGGCGTGAAGACGCCTGGCTCCACCGGCCCGTGACACGGCACGTGGACCGCATGGACGTGGATCGCCGATCACCCGCAGCACCGTCCCGACCCCGTTGGGTAGATCTAGGTTAGCCTGCACCGCATCGTCCTGGTCGCCGATCGCGACCTGCGAACGTGCCGCGCCGGACCCGGCCATCCCGTGACGGGTCACCCGCGCTCGGTAGTTGCCGGATTGGTGGTCAGCGCGCGCGGAGGGCTTCGATCTCGTGCTCGGCGGCGCCGAGTTGGCGGTGCAGCTCGGCGAGCTGGTGGGCGTGCTCGGTGGCGCGGCGCTCGGCCGCGGCCAAGAGGTCGGCGCGGAGCCGATCGACAATCTCGGCGTGCTCGGCTGCGGCCCGCTGTTGGGCGGTGCTGGTGTCGCGGCGGATCCGGTCGAGTTCGGCCGCTCCGCGCAGCGGTTCGATCCTCGATGTCAGACGAGGACCGTTCCGCCGTCGACGGTCAGAACCGTGCCGGTGGTGAAGGTCTGCGTCATGCAGTACAGGTAGGCCTGCGCGGCGTCGCCGACCTCACCGATGCGCCCCGCCGGGATGGCCGCGGCGACGTCCCGGTACATCTGCTCGCGGTGGGCCTCGCTCATCCCCGCCCACAGGGGCGAGCGGAGCACGCCCGGGCTCACGGCGTTCACCCGGATCGGGGCGAGCTCGACCGCCAGCGCCTTGGTCAGCGCCTCCACCGCGCCGCAGATGCTCGCCGGAACGGCCCAGCCCGCGCCCGGACGGTCCTTGGCCGTGCCGGTGGTCAACGTGATCGAGCCACCGGTGCGCACCAGCGGCGCTGCCGCGGACACCGCGGCCAGGGCACTGAAGAGGCGCAGACCGAAGAACTGCCGTGCCTGCTCCACGTCGAGCTCCGCCATCGGCATCAGGGCCAGGGACTCGCCCGCGGTGTAGACGAGATGATCGAGCTCGCCGATCTCCTCGAGCACGCCGCGGACGGTGGAGGGGTCGCTGAGGTCCGCGACACGGCCCGTGGCCCCATCGGGGAGCGCGGACAACGCCTTGTCGACGCTGGAGCGGCGGCTGGAGACGACGACGACCTCGGCCCCGGCGGACGCGGCGCCGGCCGCGACCGCGAGTCCGACGCCCGACGTGCCGCCCAGAACGACGACGCGCTGCCCGTGCAGATCCATGAGAAACCTCCTGGTGAAGTGCTGGTCGAACCTCCTCCACGATGTGCCCATGGATGGGGCGAGGTCCAAGACTCCTTCCCGCGCCTGCAATACCCTTGGGGCATCCGGCCTCGGCCGCGTACAGGAGGCGCGAGCATGGATGTGGACCTGCGCAAGCTGCGCTACTTCGTCGCGGTCGCCGAGCACCTGCATTTCGGCCGCGCCGCGGCAGCGCTGCACATCGCCCAGCCCGTGCTCTCCCGCCAGATCCGTGCCCTGGAACACGAGCTGAAGACCCAGCTGTTCGACCGCACCAAACGCGCCACCGCGCTCACCCGCGCCGGCGAGCAACTCCTCACCGACGCCCGCCCCCTGCTCGCCGGCGCCGACGCCCTGCAACGACGGGTCCAACGCGCCGCACTCGCCGCCGACCGCTTCACCGTCGGGTTCATGCCCGGGCTCATCGTCACCCCCGCCACCCGTGTCCTGGCCGCCCGCCACCGCGACCTCACCGTCGACGTGCTGCGCACCAGCTGGGACGACCAGACCGAGGTCGTGCACGACGGCCGTGTGGACGTCAGCTACGTACGCCTGCCCATCGACCAGCACGGCCTGCAGATCCGCCCGCTGCTCACCGAACCCCGGGTGGCCGCGGTACCCCTCGACCACTTGCTGGCGGCCAAGGACGGCATCAGCATCAGTGATCTGGCCCACGAGCACCTGTTGCAGAACCCCGACGCCGTGCCCGAATGGCGCGACATCGCGGTGGAGCTGCGTACCGGCCGAGGAGAACCGCCGCCGCCGATCCGCACGGTGGAGGAGAAACTCGAGCACGTTGCGGCCGGCCGCGGGCTGGTGGTACTCCCTCTCTCCACCGCCACCTTCTACACCCGCCCCGACGTCGCCTGGGTTCCCATCGACGACATCGGGCCCAACCACGTGTGCCTCGCCTGGGACAACACCCGCACCGATCCCCTCATCCACGAGTTCACCGAGATCGCCACCACCCAGGCGCAGCGGCCCTACACCCCCGCCTGAGCGGCCGCCCGCCTGGAAGGAGATCGGCAGATGAACCAACCGGCCGCGGAACCACCTCGCACTCCGGGTCCGCCGGATGGTGCACCTCAGGAGGGCGCCGACACCGTCGGCGGGCCCGACCGGCGCGACGGTGATGTGGTGCCGTTCGGTACCGCGCTGCGCGCGTGGTTCGGGATCTCGCTGCAGACCTTCGGCGGTCCGGCCGGGCAGATCGCGGTCATGCAACGCGCCCTGGTCGACGACCGGCGCTGGATCAGCCAGCGCCGGTTCCTGCACGCGTTGAACTACTGCATGCTGCTCCCCGGGCCGGAGGCGCAGCAGCTCGCCGTCTACGTGGGCTGGCTGCTCAACGGGCTTCGCGGGGGCATCGCGGCGGGGGTGTTGTTCGTGCTCCCCGGGATGGTCGCGCTGCTCGCACTCTCGGCGATCTACGTCGGGTTCGGGGACACCACCGCGATCAACGCCTTGTTCGTCGGGCTCGGCGCCGCCGTCGTCGCGATCGTCGTGCAGGCCGTCGTCCGGGTCGGGCGCCGGGCGCTCACCCATCGCGTGCTCGTCGGGATCGCCGTCGCCGCGTTCGTGGCGCTCGCCGTGTTCGCCGTCCCGTTCCCGGTCGTCATCGCGGCGGCCGCGATCCTGGGATGGCTCGCCGGGCGTCGTATCCCGGCCCTGACCCACACCGGCGGGCACGCCGTGGGCCCGGCCGACGGCGCGGCGCCGTTGATCGCCGATGACAGCCTGCACAGCGAGGCGCCGTCCCTGATCCGCACGGGGAAGATCCTCGCGGTGGGTCTGGTGCTGTGGGCGGCCCCGGTCGCCGTGGTCGCGGTGCTCACCGGTGCGGGGAGCGTGTACACGTCGCAGGGGCTGTTCTTCTCCGGCACGGCGCTGGTCACCTTCGGTGGTGCGTACGCGGTGCTGGCGTTCGTCGCCCAGCATGCCGTACAGACCTACGGCTGGCTCTCGGCGGGGGACATGGTCCGCGGCCTGGCGCTGGCCGAGACCACCCCCGGCCCGCTGATCATGGTCGTGCAGTTCGTGGCGTTCCTCGGCGCCTACGCCAACCCCGGCCCGCTGACCCCGTGGGCCGCCGGGGTGGTCGCGTCGCTGCTGGTCACCTGGGTGACGTTCGTGCCCAGCTTCCTGTTCATCTTCCTCGGCGCCCCCTACATCGAACGGCTGCGCCACAACACCGCGCTCGCCGGCGCCCTGACCGGCATCACCGCCGCCGTCGTCGGAGTGATCGCCAACCTCGCGCTCTACTTCGCCCTCAACACGCTCTTCGCCCGCACCCATCTCCTCGACGCCGGCCCGCTGGCCATCCACCTCCCCGACCTGTCCACCCTGCGACCCGTCGCGCTGGCCATCACCGTCGTCGCCGCCCTGCTGCTGTTCGCCGTGCGCTGGCCGGTGCTGCGCACCCTCGGGGTGTGCGCACTCCTCGGGCTGGTGGCCGGCCTCGTCGGCCTGCCGGTGAGGTAGCAGTGGGGGTCGGTGGCGGCTGCGGTCAGTCGTGGCCAGGCGGGGACCCGTGGTGGGGGATGTCGTGCACGAGGTGCTCGGCGAAGGCGTAGGCCTCCTCGACCAGCCGGTCCAGATGGTCGCTGGCGATGCGGTAGACGATCCGGCGCCCGTCGCGGTGGGTCTGCACCAGCCCCACCATGCGGAGCCGTCCCAGATGCTGCGACACCGAGGAACGCGACGCATCGACCTGCGCGGTGAGGGTGTTCACGTCCTGCTCGCCCTCGGCGAGCAGACGCAGCAGATGCAGTCGGGTCGGGTTCGCGAGGTGTCCCAGCACGTCCGCGGCCACGGCGAGCTGATCGCCACCACTCGGCTGTCGCACTACCCTCGCAACGGCCATTCCATTGTGCGCGCGCATGCTTGCATAATGCCTCTGAGCAGCGCACCCTGGCAACCGTGAGCGACACGCATGCCGGCAGCCCGGGCCACGAACACGGACACGGACACGGACACGGACATGGACACGGGCACGGGCACGAAGAACGGGGTGGGGTTGTCGGCGGGCTGATGTCGGTATTCCGCCCGCACAGCCACGACGCGGCGGACTCGGTGGACCCGGTGTTGGAGGCCAGCGTCGAGGGCGTCCGCGCGGTGAAGATCAGCCTGGTCGCGCTGCTGGTCACCGCGCTGGCCCAGGCCGTGGTGGTGGTCGTGACCGGGTCGGTGGCGTTGCTCGCCGACACGATCCACAACTTCTCCGACGCGCTGACCGCGGTGCCGTTGTGGATCGCGTTCGTACTCGGCCGGCGGCCGGCGTCGCGGCGCTACACCTACGGCTACGGTCGTGCCGAGGACCTGGCCGGGGTGTTCATCGTGGCCATGATCGCCCTGTCCGCGGTCGTGGCCGGGTACGAGTCGGTCCGCCGGCTGCTGGAGCCGCAGCCGATCAGCAACCTCGGCGTACTGATCGCCGCCGGGCTGATCGGGTTCGCCGGGAACGAGCTGGTCGCGGTCTACCGGATCCGCGTCGGGCGGCGGATCGGATCGGCCGCGCTGGTGGCCGACGGGCTGCACGCCCGCACCGACGGATTCACCTCACTCGCCGTGGTCGTCGGGGCCCTCGGGGTGCTCGCCGGGTTCCCGCTGGCCGACCCGATCATCGGACTGGTGATCACGGTGGCGATCCTGGTCGTGCTCAGGGGTGCGGCCACCGACATCTACCGCCGCCTGATGGACGCGGTCGACCCGGAACTCGTGAACACCGCGGAGGCCGGCCTGCGGGCGGTGCCCGGCGTGGCCGACGTCGAGGAGCTGCGGCTGCGCTGGATCGGGCACCGGGTGCGGGCCGAGACCGGCATCGTCGTCGACCCCGCCCTGGGCATCGTGGAGGCCCACGACATCGCCACCGCGGCCAAGCACAGCCTCCTGCACGGCGTGCCTCGTCTGGTGGACGCCACCGTGCACGTCAGCCCGCGCGACACCAGCGGCCATGACCACCACGCCGCCCTGGCCCACCACCCCACCGCACTGGACCCGGGCGCGATCTCCAGATAGACACAGCCCTCTCAGGATGCCCGCGGTGCTGCGCCCGCCCAGCCGTGTGATCACCGTTCAGCATCCGCGCTCGATGCCGGCCGTCATGTCATCGAGCAGCACCGCACCAGGACGCAGCCACCGCTTCCGGGTGAACGTCGGGTACATCCACCCGCCTCTCCGGAAACGCCTCCACCTCACAACGATGTAACCGTTGCAGCGTCCGGCCGGGCAGCTACGGAGCGGGTTCTGCCTCCAGGAGTGTGGGGTGGCCGTCCGCTCCGGCGGGCAGCGGGTAGAAGCTGTGGTGCGTGGTGTCGTCGACGGCGACCACGTGAGCTCCGTCGGCCAGGTGATCGGAGCCGACCACGCTCAGCCGGCGCTCGCGCTCGTCCAGGACGGTGACCCAGCCGCTCTCCGCGGCCACGTAGAGCTGGTGGGCGTTCTGGTCGTAGGCCAGGACGTCGGGTTCCTGGCCGACCGGGTTGGTGCCCGCGGTCTGCCAGGTGCTGAGGTCGACGGTGAGCAGCGTGGCGTTGGCGTCGCAGGCGACGAAGCCGAGCCGGTCGCCCGGGTCCAGGGTCAGTCCGTGGCTGTGCTCGCAGCCGGGCAACGAGACCCGTGCGGTGACGGTGAGCGTTGCCGGGTCGATGGCCGCGAGTTCGTCGTGGCCCTGTACCGCCACGAGCATCTGATCACCGATCGGGTCGTAGGCGACGTTGCCGACCTCCCCACCGAGCGCGACCGTACCGCGCGGTGCCCCGGTGACGGTGTCGATCACGGTCTCGGATCCGCCGGTCTCATTCGTCGTCCAGATCGCGCCGCGGCGCGGGTCGTAGGCCAGGCCGTCGGGGTACTCGCCGGTCGGGCTGAGGGTGAGTACCTCGCCGGTGTTCTCGTCGATTCCGACCACGAGGTTGCTGCCGGTGGCGGTGGCGTAGACCCGATGCAGCGCGGGAACGACGAGCACGCCGTGGACCTGAGGCAGATTTCGGATCGTGCGCACGACCCGGTGGGCACGGATGTCGACCTCGAGGACTTCGCCGGCACCGAGGTGGGCGATGAACAGCAGCCCCCCGTCGGCATCGAGGCTGGCGTAGTCGAACCGCGAATTGTCCCCCGGCAACGCCAGCTCACCGGTGGTCCGCAACGGCAGCGCCGAAGGGGTGGGTTGGCGGGAACTCGGGATGACCACGACGAACCCCACCGCCACCACGACCGCGACAAGAACCCCCACCGCCGCGATCGGCCACCCAGAACGCCAGGGCCGGCGCCGTGCGACGCGTGTGGATCGGGCCGTCGTCATCGATTACTCCCGTCCTCCGGCCGGCGCCCGTCGTCGACGCCAACGGGGCAGCGGCCACTGATGGGCTCATCATCACCGTGGTCGAGCGCGAGCCCCCGAGCCTCCCCGGCGCTGTAGGCCTTCGACAGGCCCTCCGCCCGCGCCGCGGCTATCCCCGGGGCGCTCGTCCTGTACCGCCGCGGCTATGCGCATCGTGCGTCGTCCGGGTCCCGGTCGGCGCGGTCCCGCACCATGCAGGACCGAGCACCCGGGACACATACAACTACTAAATTAGTAGTAGCTAGGAGGGCGGGTCTCGACGGAGACCGGTGGTGGCCACCGCGATGAGTCCGATGAGCGCCGCGAGTCCGCCCAGTCCGCTGGCCAGGCCGAAGGCGGCACCGAGGGCGCCGACGAGGATCGGTCCGCCGGCGTCGCCGAGTTCGCGGCCGATCTCGGCCGAGCCCATGGTCTGCCCGAGTCGTTCCGGTGGGCCGGCCGCGGCGAGCGCGGTGAACGCCAGCGGGGTGATCAGGCCGGTGCCGAGCCCGATCACGGCGGCGGCGATCAGCAGGCCGGGCAGCCCGGCCACGGCGAGAGGTGTGGCCACACCGACCGCGGTCAGGGCCAGCCCCGCGCTGATGCCCGCCCTGATCGCCAGTCGGCCGCTGTCGTGAGCGCGCCCTGCCCAGGGCTGCCCGAGCGCGGCAACCGCCGCCAACACCGACACCGCCGCACCGGCGGCGAGCGGGCCGAGTCCGGCCCGGGCAGCCAGCACGGGCAGGAACCCGACCCCGCTGGCCAGGGCCGCCGTGCTCGAGCCGAGCGCGAGCGTGGGCAGCACGAACTCCCGGCCGCTCAGGCGCCGCAGCAGGTCGAGCACCGTCTGCCGGGCCCGGGGCAGCGCGGGCAGCGCCGGGACCGCGACTAGCGCCCACCCGGTGACCGCCAGGGCCAGCCCGGTGAGCGTGAGGAACAGCAGCGGGTAGCCGCCGAGCACCACCAGGCCACCGCCGAGGACCGGGCCCAGGGTGTAGCCCAGGCCCTTCCACGCGCCGTAGCTGCCGAACGCCCGGCCGCGACGGCGGTCCGGCGCGATCCTGGCGATCATCGCCCCCGCCGCGGGAGAGAACGCCGCCGCGGCCGCGCCCTGCCCGAACCGCGCCAACCCCAGAAGAGCAGGGTCGCCGGCCACGACGAACGCAGCCGAGGCCACCGCGAACGCGATCAGCCCGCCCAGCAGCACCGGGCGCGGGCCGACCCGGTCGGCCAACGACCCGAACACTGGCTTCAGCAACACCTCGGCGCCGTCGTAGAGCGCCAACAGCACCCCCAGCGCGAGCAGGTGATCCGCCAGGTCACCCGGCCCCGACGCCAGGTTCGCGGCGATGCTGTGCGCCCCGAACGCCGTGACGAACCCCGCGGCGAACAGCGGGCGGATCGCCGCCAGCTCCCGACCCGCCGGCACCGGCGACCTCGAAGGCACTCCGCCCCCGTACGGCTCGCCCACCGGCCCCGGCCTTCTCGGCTTCTCGTCGGCCACAGCCTTATCGTCCCTCCGCCCAGCCACGTGTACTACGATCACCGTAGTAGAGGACGTCGACGCTGGCGGGGGCAGATGGTACGGGCGGGCAGGCGTCAACGAGGCGGTCTCGAGCACGAGACCCTCGCCGTCCTCGCCCTCAACGGTGCGGCCATGACCCCCGCCGAGGTCCGCGACGCCCTGGACCAGGACCTGGCCTACACCACCGTCATGACCGTGCTGTCGCGGCTGCACGCCAAACAGCGAGTGACCCGTCACCGCGTCGGCCGCGGATTCGCCTATGTCGCGATCGTCGACGACGCCGAGGTCACCGCCCGGCAGATGCAGCGGCTCCTCGACGCCCGTGACGACCGTGCCGCGGTCCTCTCCCGGTTCGTCGGCGCGCTCTCCGATGACGACGAGCGCCTGCTGACCGAGCTGCTCGCCCACACCGACCCGCCCGGGCCGAGGACGGAAAACCGATGACGCTCGCCGCGGTGCTCGCGATCGCCGTCTGCCTGCTCTTCGCCGCTGTGGGTCCGGCCCCGGGGCGCCGGCTCCCGCCCGCCGCGGTCAACGCACGACCCTGCTCGCGCTGATCCTCACCTGCGCATTGAGCGCTGTGGCGGTGCAGCACCTCGGCGAACGTCTCATCGAGCGGGCCGGCGCGGCCCACCACTCGGCCCCGGCAGCCGTTGCAGGCGCCGAACCGGCGTCGCAGCCCTGAGCACACAAGCGAGCGCAGCAGTCACCGGGCTGGCCTTGACCGGCGGCTACCCGGTTGCGGTCTCCACGGGCAGGTCGGCGAGGCGCCACTCGAGCATCCCCTCGGCCAGGCGGCGGGCGCGGCGGCCGTGGGCAGCGAGCAGCCGGACTGCCTCGTGGGAGAACACGCAGTAGGCACCGCGGCAGTAGGCGACCACCTCGAGGTCGGCGGGCAGCTCGGCGAGCCGGTCGGGCAGCTCGGCGAGCGGGATGGAGAGCGCGGCCGGGATGTGGCCCGTCGCGTACTCCTCGGCGGGTCGGACGTCGACCACCGTGACCGCACCGGCGTCGACCCGACGCAGCAGCTCCTCGCGGGTGACGGCCTCGACGTCGGCCGGGCCCAGGTACGCGTCCCGCGCGGCGGTGACGTCGGGCAGGTGCGCGGCCGCGAGCTCGCGGAGCCGGACGTAGATCTCGGCGACATCGGAGCCGGCGAGCCGGTAGTGGATCCGCACCCCGTCCCGGCGGGTGGCGACCAGCCCGGCGCGCTTGAGGGTCTGCAGGTGGGCCGACGCGGTCGTCGTGCCGAGCCCGCACGTCTGCGCGAGCGCCTCGACGGTGCGCTCCCCCTGGGCCAGCAGATCGAGCAGTTCCAGGCGTTTGCCGCTGCCCAGCGCCTTGCCCACCCGGGCCAGCTGGTCGAACAGGGCGGCCTTGCGGGCCGGATCGCCCATGGATTCCTCCAATGATCTGTGGAACATTGTAGGACGCCGTGTGAGGGCCGTCACCACGGATCTCGGGGAGGCGTCATGGGGATCGAGCCGGTAGCGGTGGTCGATGAGGGGCTGGGCAACTCCTGCTATCTGCTCGATCTCGGCGACGGGCGGGCGCTGGTGGTGGATCCGCCCCGGGACCTGCGCGCGGTCCGCGCGCGGGCCGGGCGTCTGGGGCTGCGGGCCACCTATGCCGCGGACACGCACCTGCACGCCGACTTCCTCTCCGGCGCGCGGCAGCTCGCCGTCGACGAGGGCGCGACCGTGCTCGCCTCCGCGGCCGGCCGCCGCGGCTTTCCGCACCGCGGGCTGGGCGACGGCGACGAGGTCGACCTGGGCGGGCTGCGGTTGCGCGCGCTGGGCACCCCGGGGCACACCGACGAGCACCTGTCGTTCCTGCTCGTCGACGGCGGCATCCCGCTCGGGGTGTTCACCGGCGGCTCGCTGATCGTCGGGTCGGCCGCGCGGACCGACCTGCTCGGCGAGGACCGGGCCGAGGAGCTGGCCCGAGCGCAGTACGCCTCGCTGCGGCGGCTGGCCGCGCTGCCCGAGGACACCGCGGTCTGGCCCACCCACGGGGCGGGGTCGTTCTGCTCCGCCCCGCCGGGGGCGGAGCGCACCAGCACGATCGGGCGGGAGAAGGCCACCAATCCGCTGTTGGGCATCGAGGACGAGGACCGGTTCGTCGGCGAGCTGCTCGGCTCGCTGGGCAGCTACCCGCCGTACTTCCTGCGGCTCGGGGAGATCAACCGCCACGGTCCGGCCGTCCTCGACGCCGGTCGCACCGGGGAGCTGGCGTCGTTGCCGGTGTCGGAGGTCGGGCGGCTGCGGGACCGTGGCGCGCTCGTGATCGATGCCCGGCCGGTCGCCGACTACGCCCGCGCGCACGTGCCCGGGGCGGTGTCGATCCCGTTGCGCGCCCAGTTCGCGACGTGGTTGGGCTGGCTCGTCCCCGCCGACAGCCCGCTGATCGTGGTGCGGAACCCCGACCAGGACGTCGAGGAGCTCGTCGGGCAGGCCGCCAAGATCGGCTACGACCGGTTCATCGGGGAACTGGCCGGCGGCATGGCCGCCTGGGCCGCAGTCGGGCAGCCGACGGCCAGCACCGAGCTGATCGCCCCCGACCAGATCGGGGACCGTCGTGTGCTCGACATCCGTCAGCGCCCGGAGTTCACCGGCGGGCACCTGCCCGGCGCCCGGCACATCGAGCTCGGCGCGCTCACCTCTGCCGCGGACCGGCCACCGGCCGCGCCGGCTGTGGTGATGTGCGGGCACGGCGAACGCGCCGCCGGCGCGGCCAGCCTGCTCGAACGCGCCGGGTACCGCGACCTCGCGGTGCTCGTCGGCGGGCCGGAGGACTGGGCGCAGGTCACCGGCCGCGATCTGGAGACCGGGTCATGACCACCCCCGCGGCCAACCCGGCCACCTGGGTGGCACGGTTGGGGCTGCGGGCGAACCTGGCCCAGTTCGTGCTGCTCGTCGCGGTCAACGCCCTGGTCGGCGGCATGCTCGGCCAAGAGCGCACCGTGCTGCCGCTGCTGGCCGAGCGGGAGTTCGGGCTCACCGCCTACACCAGCGCGCTGACCTTCATCCTCGCCTTCGGCGCCACCAAGGCCGCCACCAACTACGTTGCCGGCACCTTCTCCGACCGGTTCGGCCGCAAACCCGTCCTCATCGCCGGGTGGCTGATCGCGCTGCCGGTGCCGCTGCTGCTCATCTGGGCGCCCAGCTGGGGCTGGGTGATCGCGGCCAACGTGCTGCTCGGCCTCAACCAGGGCCTGACCTGGTCCACCACCGTCATCATGAAGATCGACCTCGTCGGGCCCGACCGGCGCGGGCTGGCCATGGGGCTCAACGAAGCCGCCGGCTACCTGGCCGTCGCGGCCACCGCGCTGGCCACCGGCTACCTCGCCGCCCGCTACGGGCTGCGTCCGGAACCGTTCTACCTCGGCATCGCCTACGCCGCCCTCGGCCTGGGCCTGTCCACCCTGGCGGTGCGCGAAACCCGCGAGCACGCCCGCCTCGAAGCGGCCTCGCACACCGCCCGCGCGGACGGGCGCCACGACCACCTGCACGCCCAGCTCACCGACCGGCAGGTATTCCTCCAGACCAGCTTCCGCGAACCGGCCCTGTCCGCGGCCAGCCAGGCCGGGATGGTCAACAACCTCAACGACGGCCTGGCCTGGGGCCTGTTCCCGGTGCTGTTCGCCGCCGCCGGCCTGTCGGTCGCGCAGATCGGGGTCCTCGCCGCGCTCTACCCCGCCGTGTGGGGTGCCGGGCAACTGATCACCGGGGCACTGTCGGACCGGACCGGCCGCAAACCCCTGATCGCCGGCGGAATGCTCCTGCAGGCCGCCGCCCTCGGCCTCGTCGCGTTCGGCGACTCGTTCGCGGTGTGGGCGGTGGCCGCGGTGCTGCTCGGCGCCGGCACCGCGATGGTCTATCCGACCCTGCTCGCCGCGATCGGCGACGTCGCCCACCCGGCGTGGCGGGCCCGCTCGGTCGGGGTCTACCGGCTCTGGCGCGACGGCGGGTTCGCCGCCGGCGCCCTGGCCGCGGGGCTGCTCGCCGACGCCTTCGGCATTCCGGTCGCGGTGTGGGTGATCGCGGCGCTCACCGCTGCCTCCGGGCTGATCGTGGCGGTGCGGATGTATGAGACCCACCCCCGCAGGACCAGGGAGATCGCGTGATCCGGTGCGGACGGCTACACCACCGTCGCGCAGGCCGACGTGCTCGCCCGCCGGCTCGAGCTGCGGTCGGTTGGCGGCTGCTCGATCTCGGGAGCGGGCACGGGACACCCGTCCACCCCGCTCCGCCGTGAGGCCAGCTCAGCCGGGCGGCCCCGGCTCAGGGCAGCCGGGCCGAGCCAGGGACATGCGGGCTGGGTGAACCTGTTGTCCGGGAACCGCAGCCGCCGACAGGTGGTGATCTCTCATCCCGCGCCGGTGATCGCGGCGGTCGGTGGCGGTATGGCAGCCACCGGTCAGCAGCGGCCACACGTGTGCAGCGCGGCCAGCGCGGTGTCACGGGCGGCCAGCTCGGTGCGGTGGTCCTCGACGAGGCCGCGGCGCTAGGAACTCGCCGACGCCGCCGCGGCCCAGGCCGGGGAGCTCCGCGATCAGGTCGCGTCCCTGAGCGCCACCTTGCGGCATCGCGGCGGATCCTGCCCCGCCCGCCCGCGGTCCTCGCGCACGGCCCCGGGCTCCGCGGTGACCGCAGCGGGCGGGGTGAGGTGGGTGGTGATGGCCTGGGCGATCGGGTCGGCGGCGTGCAGCTCGAGGAACCCGGCCAGCACCCGCAGCGCGTCCAGGGCCTCCCGCTCCCGGGCCGCCCACTCCCCCGCCGGATACCGGTCCTCGCCGGCGCGCAGCCCAGCCCGACACCGCGCCGCCTGCGCCCGGGCGGCCGCGACACAGGCCCGCCGGGCCGCGGTGGCCGCGCTGCAGTAGTAACCCTGCGATTCGGCGGGTACGGGACCTCTGGCCCTACACGGACTCCGCCTCGTTGGCTCGTATCAGGTATCGGGGCGAACAAGCTCAGATCGATTCTGGAGTGAACATGCCTGCCTTTGCTGAAAGCTGGCGAATTTCTCCGGCTCCATGGCGGAGCTGCCGAAGAAGGCCAAGGCAGCGTACGGTGCATGGTGCCCGGCTCGACTATCGAATCCGCTTCAACAAAGGAGGCCATTTATGAGCGGCATCGACCAGGAATTGGTTCTGGCACACTTCATCGTTTCAGACGATGTCGAGCGTTCTCGCCGCTTCTACACCGAAGTACTGGGCGGCAGGGTGGTTTTTTCCGGAGACGTGACCTACGTCGCACTGGCCAACAGCTGGATCATCATCAACGTCGGCGGCGGTCCGACCGACGATAAGCCATCGGTCACCCTGGAGACGCCGCGCAATCCCGACCGGGTCAGCAGCTTCCTCAATCTCCGGGTCAAAGACATCCAGGCCGTGTACGCCGAATGGAGCGCCAGGGGTGCTCAGTTCCTGACGCCGCCTAAACAGCACCAGTACGAGATCCGTTGCTATATCCGCGACCCCGACGGTCATCTGATCGAAGTGGGGCAGACGACCGACCCAGAGGGGGACTGGTCACCCGCTCACTGGCCATCGAGTCCGCCCGCCGGGGAACCCGAGTGAATGCCGAGATCACCGGCGAAATACTTTACATCGAGGGTGGAGCCCCAGACACGGAGCTCCCTACCAGACATTCCAGGAATGGCTACCAACGAGACGGTCATCCCCTGTGTTCTCACATCAGACCAGGCGGTGTGCTCGTAGATCGCTCATTACCTGACCCTACCGGCACGGTGTGCACGGGGAGGTTCCGGTCATGACGACTGCGATCATCGGCACTGGAGGGGTCGGATCGATCATCGCCCGCCAGCTCGCCTCAGACGGCGAGACCCTGCGGCTCTCGAGCGCCGACCATGAGTCGGCGCGAACGCTGGCTGAAGAGATAGGTCGAGCGGCGGTCGTCGCCGTCGAGAACCGCGACGCGTTACAGGGCGCCGATGCCGCCGTCTTCGCGCTGCGGCTTGTCGTACTGAAGGGCGTCATAGAAGAGAGCGCCGAGTCACTTGTCCGCACCGTGACACTCGGCCTCGGCTCCGGTTCTCAGGCGCCGTGGGGGCGGGCGATACCGATCCGAACACCGGCGTGGTCGATCGCCATACCGTCCGAATTCACCCGGCCGATACGGATCCGGGAATCGTTGAAGATCTCGTCCGCCGGCGTCGCAAATCCAATCCGCACACCTCCGAAGTCCCGGACCTCACGGTCCGCGACGGTTCCAACATCGTTCATTGCAATCTCCTTCGTCGATGGTCCTTCGATGGTCGGCATGCGCAACGCACCCTGCCTTCTTTACGAGACGGAGGTGAGCGGCCGCCAGGCTAGCCACTCCAGGGCCCGATCGGCCTCGTCGAGGTCGCGGCGACCGGGCGAACTGGAGCCCGACTCACGCCGGGCCCCAGCCGTGCCCGGCCGACCCCGCGGCCGGCCTGCGACCGAGGAGCGGACGAACAACAACCGCGCGACGCGTGCGGACAGCTACGCCGCGCGAGACCCCGTCCGGGTACCCCGCGGACGCGATGCGACACCTCGACGCGGGCGGCCGGGAGAGAGTCTCGGACACGTCGCTCGCTCGACCCAGAACGGCGGAAGATGCGGGCGGGGGCGGTGGCCCCTTCCGCGTACGGGACGGGCCCACCGTCAGACGCGGCTGAACTGAGCCGCGTACGTGTCGTTCACGGTGCGGGGCGGTGCGGATTCGTCCCCCCGGCGATCACTGCCGGCGGCCGCGCAGGATGGTGGTGTGCTCGTTGTGCGTATCGCGGAAGCGCTCGCGGGCGGCCTACTGGTCCTGGCCACCTGGTGGAGCGTTCTGGTCACCCTGGTGGTGCCGCGCGGCAAGACCACGATGATCACGAGGGCGCTCTTCCGCGGCATGCGCACGCCGTTCGTGCTGTTTGCCTCGCTGAGCCGGGACTACGGCCGGATCGACGCCGTGCTCGCCGCCCGCGCTCCGGTGACGTTGCTCGGCCTGTTGCTGGGTTGGTTGCTGTTGTTCCTGGTCGGATTCTCGCTGCTGTTCAGCGCGGCCGGCGCCGACGTGGCGGTGGCCCTGCGCGATGCCGGCTCGTCGCTGTTCACCCTCGGATTCGCGACCCCCACCACCGACCAGTTGGGGATCACCATCGCCGCCGCCGCGTCCGGGCTGATCGTCGTCGCACTGCAGATCGGCTATCTGCCCGCCCTGTACTCCTCCTACAACCGGCGCGAGACGCTCGTGACGGTGCTGGCCAGCCGGGCCGGGGTGCCCAGCTGGGGGCCGGAGGTGCTGGTGCGCCACCAGCTCGTCGGCATCATCGACAGTCTCGCCGGCCTGTACGCGCAGTGGGAGAACTTCGCCGCCGACGTGGCGGAGAGCCACACCAACTACCCGGTGCTGGTCTACTTCCGCTCGCCGCGTCCGCTGCGATCCTGGGTGATCGGGCTGCTCTCCGTCATGGACTCCGCAGCGCTGTACCTGGCGCTCGCCCCCGGCCGGGCGCCGAGCGAGGCCCGGCTGTGCCTGCGGATGGGCTACCGCTGTCTTCGGGAGATCGCGGGCACCCTGCGCATCCCCGTCGACGACGACCCGAAGCCTGATGACCCGCTGCAGCTGAGCCGGGAGGAGTTCGCGGACGCCGTCGCCTACATCCGGTCCAGCGGGTTCCCGGTCGAGCGGAGCGCGGCCGAGGCATGGCCCGACTTCCAGGGCTGGCGGGTCAACTACGAACGGGTGGCCATCGCCCTCGCCGAGCTCACCGACGCCCCGCCCGCGCTTTGGTCGGGAGGCCGGCGCCTGCGGACGCCACAGCTTCCGCCCAGCCGGCCCAGGGACCGCCGGCCGACCGACAAGGAGGGAAACCCGCTGCCGCTCCCCGGGGCGACGGCAAGGCCTTCGGGCACCCGGATGCGGCCCGGGCACCTTCCGACCGCGCCCGGCATGCTCCCGATTGACGGGCGACCGGTCCAGACCGGTCCATGACGTGTCGCCGTCGGGAGCCGTCAGGTCTTCAGAACCGCCCCTGCACCGCCTCGGTCGGGTCGCCCGGGCCCCGCTCTGTCCGACAGCCGCGGTCCCTTCTGACCAGCTCTGACGCCTGTTCGTCGGCGTCAGGTAGGCACGGATGGCCGGCCTCGCCTTCCCCTTGACAGGCGAGGTCGGCCGGGGGTGCAGGAGCTCGGGTCAGCGGGCGCGCAGACCGGCCAGCGCCGTGCTCCAGGCCACGACCTGGTCGAACACGACCCCGACCGCGTCGGCCTGGTACGGGCCGGGGGTGAACTGGTTGAAGTTGGTGAAGTCGGTGAACAGCGACAGCGCGACCTGGGCGCGGACGGTGGCGACCTGAAGCTCGGCCATGACCAGCCGCAGGTGCTCGACGGCGCGGGTGCCGCCGGCGCTGCCGTAGCTGACGAAGCCGGCGGCCTTGTTGTTCCACTCGGCGTAGAGGAAGTCGATGGCGTTCTTCAGCGCACCGGAGGTGGAGTGGTTGTACTCCGGGGTGACGAAGACGTAGCCGTCGAAAGAGGCGATCTTCTCCGCCCACGCCAGGGTGTGCGGCTTGGTGTACTGCCCCATCGACGGCGGTGCCGCCTCGTCGAGGTGGGGAAGGTGATAGTCCGCGATGTCGACGAGCTCGTAGTCGGCGTCGCTACGCTGCTTGGCGATGTCGAACACCCAGCGGGCGACGGCCTCCCCATTACGTCCGGGGCGAGTGCTGCCGAGGATGATCGCGATCCGGGTCATGACGTTCCTTGGGCTGGTCGAGAACTTCTCCTGAATTCCGCCGGGGCGGGCGGTGGCGATGGTCCGTACGTCGTGCCGGCGCACCCAGCCGTCCGCCCTGGTGGTCCTCGACAGCCTGGATGATCTCCGCGCGGGTGTTCATCACGAACGGGCCGTAGTGCGCGACGGGCTCGCGGATCGGCAGTCCGCCCAGCAGCAGCACATCGAGCGGTTCCGCCTCGGCGGCGCTAGCCCGCATGACGATCAACTCCATCTGTTGATGCGTCCACAATACGTCTATTTGATGACGCGTCAACATCGTCGGCTACGATGCGTCCTCGTGGACGAACCTCAGTGGCTCGACGAGCGGGAGGCGCACGTCTGGCAGGCCTATCTCGCGCTGCAGCGCAGGTTGCAGGCGGTGCTGGCGCGCCGGCTGGTGCGCGACGCCGGGCTCTCAGGGGCGGACTACCGGCTGCTGGTGCCGCTGTCCGAGACGCCGGGCGGCGCGCTGCGTGCGCGCGACCTCGGGTTGATGGTCGGCTGGGAACGCAGCCGGATCTCCCACCAGGTCCGCCGGATGGAGACTCGCGGTCTGCTCGTCCGCGAGGACTGCGCCGAGGACGCCCGAGGATCGATGGTGCGGCTCACCGAGGCCGGTCGGGCGGCCATCGTCGCCGCCGCACCCAAGCACGTGCAGGCGGTTCGTCGGTACTTCTTCGACGTCCTGTCGGAGGACGAGCTCGCCACCCTCGGCGATGTCTTCGAGCGCCTGCTCGACGGGCTCCCCGACGACGAGGTGTGAGGTGTCAGGGGATGGCCGGCGCCTTCAGAACCGCCCAGCCGAGGGCGTGCGCCACCCGGTCCTGCCGGCGGTGCATGCGGTCGTAGGCCTTCTGGTACTTACGACCCCCGAGGTGATCGAGCGGGTCGTAGTGCCGCCACACCCACTTCGCCGCCCACCACGCGGCGGCCCGGGTCCGGGTCACCAGGATGTCGGAGAGCAGGTTGCCCAGCTTGTCGACCGGGCTGCCGTCCTCGACCGCCTCGGTGAGGAACGCCTCGAAGCTCTCCCGCAGCTCGTCCATCTCCTCGGCGAAGATGTCGTTGACAGCGTCGTAGTCGCGGCGCCGATCGCGGTTCGGCGGGAACGTCTTCCAGGTCTCGAGGAGGGCGTAGGTCAGGTCGAAGTTGACGTGCGCGTTCACCCCGGCCGCGGCGAAGTTGACGTGCCGGATGCCCGCGGTGCGCCGCCGGTCGAACAGCACCCGCCAGGAACGCGGAGCGGTCGTCGGGTCGGTCTCCCAGGCGTGGATCGCGTTCAGGTACCGCCTGGCGAACTCCAGGTCGAGGAGGGTGAGGAACTCGGGGTCCCGGAAGGACCGTGCCGGCTTCCGGCCCTCCACGGTGTCGAGCACGTTCTGCGTGATGATCGTGTAGAGGCGCGAGAAGGCGGAGATCCCGTCCACCTCGGGCCGCACGATGTCGGCGGCGGACGCGTCCCTGATGCCGCTCAGGGCCGCGACCACCTCCTTGATCGACGTGACCTCCGTGCAGAACTCACGCAGGCTCCGCAGGCCCGTCCGATTCCCTGTCACCGTCCGCGCTCCCCTCGTCACCCCGCCTGGAGAGGAGAGCACGGACGGCGGCCCGGCGATACGGACCGCCGGCCCGGATCTCCGCGTCAATGGTGGCGCCGGTCGTTCAGCCCGGCTCGCAGCTGAGCGGACCACCCGATCGCCGGCCTTCGGACATCACCAGCCACTGTCCTCGTCGAGCGGGCCTATACGGCCCCGGGAGCTCTACGTGGGTGAGGTGGACGAGTCGGCCTGTAAGCCGGATTCTGTTCCCGGGCGCCTTGCGACGCACCGTTCGGCGACCATCCATCTAGGCCTGCCGTCGCCGGCAGGCTCCAGCGGCCTACCCGCAGGCTCGGGCGGGCAGCCCTCGAACGCCTGCGCAGCGTCCGTGCTGCCGTTGCCGGCAGCGGCGGACGCCTTTTGGCCTTGCTCCGGGTGGGGTTTACCGAGCCACCCCGGTCACCCGGGGTGCTGGTGGTCTCTTACACCACCGTTTCACCCTTACCCCGTGCTCGCGCACGGGGCGGTCTGTTCTCTGTGGCACTGTCCCGCGGGTCGCCCCGGGTTGCCGTTGACAACCACCCTGCCGTATGGAGTCCGGACTTTCCTCGGCGGTGGATCCCGTCGATCGCTCGACGGGGCACCGACGCGGCCGCCCGGCCGACTCGTCCAGCAGGAATTCTAGCGGTGGCCCCGGGGGGCGGGCGCACGGGCCTTCGCCCCGCGTTCCCGGCGCCCGGCGGGTTACGGTTCCCGCGTGATCGAGGCGTCGCCGTGGCAGCTGGTGTTCCTGATCGCCGCGGGGCTGGTCGCGGGCGCGGTCAACGCCGTCGCCGGCGGCGGCTCGCTGCTGGTGTTCCCGGCGCTGCTGGCGGTCGGGTTGCCGCCGCTGTCGGCGAACGTCACGAACTCGGTCGCGCAGTGGCCCGGCTACGTGGGGATCGTGGCCGGGGCGCGCACGGAGCTGCGGGGCCAGCGGCGGCGGATCCTGCTGACCTCCGCGGTCGCCGCCGTCGGGTCCGCGGTCGGGTGTGCACTACTGCTGGTCCTGCCCGGATCGGTGTTCGACGCCGTCGTGCCCGTCCTGGTCATCCTGGCCAGCATCATGATGGCGGTCGGCCCGTGGCTGAAGAAGCGGATCGGCAACCCGGAGCCGGAGGCGCCGGACCGGCTGCGCTGGCTGCTGCCCTCGGTGTTCCTGGCCGCGGTCTACGGCGGCTACTTCGGCGGCGCCCTGGGCGTCATCCTGGTCTCGACGCTGTCCCTGCTGGCCAACGACAAGCTCGTCCGCCTCAACGCGCTCAAGGGCCTGCTGTCGCTGGTCGTGGCCACGGTGACGGTCGTGATCTTCGCGATCGACGCACCCGTCGAGTGGAAGGCGGTCGCGATCCTGGCCCCCACGACACTGGTCGGCGGCTTCCTCGGTGCGAAGCTCGCGAGGAGGCTGCCGGAGAACGTGCTGCGCTGGGCGGTCGTGTTGCTGGGGATCGCGGTCGGCCTCTACCTGATCGTCTCCTGATGCACCTGGCGGTCGCGATCGCGCTGCTCGCGGTCGTCCTCGTCGTCGCGACCGTCCGGCCGAAGGGGCTGCCCGAGGCCGCGGCCGCGGTGCCGGCCGCGCTGCTCGTCGTCGGGCTGGGGGTGTTGCCGTGGCGGGACGCGCTGGCGGAGGTCGGCGAGCTCGGTCCGACCGTCGGGTTCCTGGCCGCGATCCTGCTGCTCGGCCGGCTGGCCGACGCCGAGGGAGTCTTCCGGTGGCTCGGCACCCGGCTCGCCCGGGCGTCGCGCGGGCGTCCGGACCGCCTCTTCGGGCTCGTCTTCACCGCGGCCACCGCGACGACCGTGGTGCTCAGCCTCGACGCCACGGTCGTCCTGCTCACCCCGGTCGTGCTCGCGACGACCACGCGGTTGCGGCTGCCCACCCGCCCGCACGCCTACGTCTGCGCGCACCTCGCCAACTCCGGGTCCCTGCTGCTGCCGATCTCCAACCTGACGAACCTGCTGGTCCTGAGCGCGTCCGGGCTGTCGTTCCTCGGCTTCGCCGGGCTGATGGCGCTGCCGTGGCTCGCCGCGCTCGCCGTCGAGTACCTGGTGCTGCGCCTGTTCTTCCGGGCGGACCTGCGGCGGGAACCCGAGACGGACGTCCGGGACGAGACCGTCCAGCCGCCGCGGTTCGCGCTGGCCGTGCTCGCGCTGACGCTCGTCGGGTTCGGGGTCTCGTCGCCGCTCGGGGTGGAGCCGGTGTGGGTCGCAGCGACGGGTGCCGTGGTGCTGGCGGCCCGGGCGCTGGCGCGGCGGGAGACGACACCGGCCGGGGTGGTCCACGGCGTCGCTCCCCTGTTCTGCGTCTTCGTGCTCGCCCTCGGTGTGGTGGTGGCCGCGGTCAGCGCGAACGGGTTGTCCGCGGGGCTCGCCGCGCTGCTGCCCGGGGAGGCGACGTTCGCCGGGCTGCTGGCCGTCGCGGGGATCGCGGCCGTGCTGGCGAACCTGGTCAACAACCTCCCCGCTGCGCTGGTCCTGCTGGCCGCGCTCGGCCCGGCCCCGCAGCCCGCACTGGTGCTCGCGGTGCTCATCGGGGTGAACATCGGGCCGAACCTCACCTACGTCGGCTCGCTCGCGACCCTGCTGTGGCGGCAGGTGCTGACCGAGCGCGCCGCTCCGCCCCGGTTGGCGCAGTTCACCGCCCTGGGCGCGCTGACCGTCCCGCTCGCGCTGGTCGCGGCGACCGCCGCGCTGTGGATCTCGGTGTGAGGTGGCGTCGCCCCTCGTGCGCGCAAGTCGTCGCCCGGCAACGCCTTCCCCTCACGACAGGGCCGCGGGCCCGTCAGGCCAGGTGGGAGGTGTCGTTGACCAGCCGGACCGAGGTTCCGCCGTCCGGGTAGAAGTCCGCGATCCCGATCGACGCGAGGTCCAGGTGCAGCCGGTGGAGGATCGAGGATCCCGCGGCCAGCGCCTCCTGCAGGATCAGCTTGATCGGCGTCACGTGGCTGACCACGACGACCGTCGCACCGGGGTACTCCGCGGTGATCTTGGCGCGCTCGGCCCTGACCCGCGCGCCGGCGGCGTCGAAGCTCTCGCCGTTCGGCGGCGCGACGTCCGTGGCGCCGAGCCAACGGCTGTGCAGCTCCGGATCCCGCTCGCGGGCCTCCAGGAACGTCAGGCCCTCCCAGTCCCCGAAGTCCGTCTCGATCAGGCCGTCCCTGACCTGGAGCGGGACCCCCGCCGCCTCGGCGACGGCCGCGGCGGTCTGCCGGGCGCGGCGCAGCGGCGACGTCAGGACCGCGGTGATCCCCTCCATCCCGGCCAGCCGCAGCGCGGCGGCCGCGGCCTGGGCCCGCCCGAGCTCGGCGAGCTCGGGGTCGCCGAGGCCGGAGTAGCGCCGGTCGACCGACAGCGCGGTCTGGCCGTGGCGGAGCAGGACCATCCGGGTCGGCCTGCCCGTCTGCCCCGTCCACGCCGCGGATGCGGAGGCCGTCACAGGGCGGCCTGGGCGTTCATCGCGCGGTTCGCCAACGCGTCGGCCCGCGCGTTGCGGGCCCGCGGGAACCACTCGTACGTCACCCTGCGCAGCTCCCGCGCCGACGACGCGGCCTCGGCGGCGAGCGGGCGCAGCATCGGGTGCTTGACCTGCCAGCGACCGGACATCTGCTCGACGACGAGCTTGGAGTCCATCCGGACCTCCACCTCGTCTGCGCCGAGCTCGATCGCCGCCCGGAGACCGGCGATCAGCCCGGCGTACTCGGCGACGTTGTTCGTCGTGACGCCCAGTCCGGCGGACCGCTCGGCGAGCACCTCGTCGGTGGCCGGGTCCAGCACGACGGCGCCGTACCCCGCGTTGCCGGGGTTCCCGCGCGAACCGCCGTCCGCCTCGACGATCACCTTCACAGACCCGACTCGGACGTCCGCACCAGGATCGCCCCGCACTCCTCGCAGTGGACGACGTCGTCCTTCTCCGCGGTCCGCAGGCGCCCCAGGAACGTCCGGTCCAGCTCCAGGCGGCAGGCCCCGCAGCGACGCTCGCGCAGCAGCCCGGCGCCGACCTTGCCCTGGTCCACGCGTTGGTGGTAGGCCACGACCAGGTCCTCGGGCAGGCCGGCGACGATCGCGTCGCGGTCCCGGCGGCGGCCCGCCTCCGCGGCGTCGATGTCCGCGATGGCGGTGTCCCGCCGCTCCGTCACCTCGGTCTGCCGCTGCTCGGCCTCGGCCAGGACGCGGCGCGCGTGGTCCAGGTCCATCCCCAGCGCCTCGCGCTGCTCCATGATCTCGAGCTGCTCGTCCTCGAGCACCCCCTGCCTGCGCGCGAGGGTGTCCAGCTCGTGCTGCAGGTCCGTGGCCTGCTTGGCCCCGATCCCGGAGCCCGCGAGCAGGGACCTGTCCTTCTCCGTGCGCGCCCGCACGCCCTCGACGTCCCGCTCGATCCGGCGGATGTCCCGGTCCAGGTCACCCGCGGCCGTCTCGGTCTCGACGAGCTTGTCCTTGCCCGCCCGGACCTGGGCCTCGGCCTCGGTCAGCTCGGCGTGTTCGGGCAGCGTCCGGCGCCGGTGGGCGAGCCGGGAGAAGCTCCGCGTCGGCCGCCGCCAGGTCCAGGAGCCGCTGTTGCGCGGCGGGGGTGGCCTTCACGAAGTCCTCCGTGCCGTTCGACGAGAGGTGATCACGCAGGCGTCCTTCCGGTGGTGCTCGAGCTCGTCGTGCCCAGGGTCCAGGGATCCGTCCGGAGCCGGGACACGTGGACGTCGACGCTACCCCCCAGCGCCGCGCGCACGACGCCCGCCGCCTGCTCGCACCACGGCCACTCCGACGCCCAGTGGGCGACGTCGACGAGCGCCGGGGTGGGCCGGTCCGGCAGGCTTCCCGCCAGCAGGTGCTCCGACGCCGGATGATGCCGCAGGTCCGCGGTCACGTAGACGTCGACGCCCGCCGCGACCGCCGAGGCGAGCGCCGAGTCCCCGGCCCCGCCGCACACCGCGACGCGCTGCACCGTCCGCTCCGGGTCCCCCGCCGCCCGCACGCCCCAGGCCGTCTCCGGCAGCGCGGCGGCCACCCGCTCGGTGAAGGCCGCGAGCGGTTGGGCCTCCGGCAGCGCGCCGACGCGGCCCAGCCCGAGCGACGACGGCAGCTCCGCCAGCTCGAACACGTCGAACGCCGGCTCCTCGTAGGGGTGCGCCGCCCGCAACGCCTCGATGACCGCGCGCCGCTTCCCGCGCGGCAACACCATCTCCAGCCGGGTCTCGGCCACCCGCTCCAGCTTGCCGACCTGCCCGATCGTCGGATCGGCGCCGGCGAGCGGGAGGAACTGGCCGGTCCCGGCCGAGGCGAAGGAGCAGTGACTGTAGTTCCCGATGCTGCCGGCACCCGCCGCCGAGAGGGCCTGGTGCACGGCGGTGATCGCCGGGCCGACCGGGACGAACGCGACGATCTTGTCCAGCGGCGGGACGGGGCGGGCTGCAGCGGGGCCTCGACGACCAGGCCGAGCGCCGCGGCCAGCGCGTCCGACACCCCCGGATCGGCGGAGTCCGCGTTGGTGTGGGCGGTGAACAGGCCGACGCCGCCGCGGATCAGCCGGTGCAGCAGGGCCCCCTTGGGGGTGTCCGCGCCGACGCCGTGGACGCCGCGCAGCAGCAGCGGATGGTGCGTGACCAGCAGCTGGGCGCCCGTGTCGAGGGCCTCGTCGACGGTCTCGGCGACGGCGTCGACGGCGAGGAGGACGCGGCTCACCGGCTCGGCGGGATCACCGCACACCAGGCCGACGGCGTCCCACTCCTGGGCGAGCGCGGGCGGGTAGGCGGCCTCCAGGGCCGCGGTGACGTCACCGAGCGTCGCGCCAGTCATACCGCTACTCCTACCAGCGCCCGTCCGAGGGCCCGGACCAGGCTCGCCACCTGCGCCGGGTCCCGGACCGCGATCCGGACGTGGTCCGGCCCCAGCCCGGGGAACGTGTCCCCGCGGCGCACGGCGATCCCGTCGTCCCGCAGCGACCTGCGGACCCGCTCGCCGGTGCCGGTGGGCAGCCGGACCAGCAGGTAGGGCGCCCGGCCGGGCAGCACGGTGACCCCCGGGATCGCGCCGAGCGCCGCCGCCTGTGTCCGCCGGAGGCCGACGAGGAGCTCCGCGGCCCGCGACGCCTCGGCCACCGCCGGGGGCTCCGAGCAGGCGATCACCGCCTCCAGCCCGAGCGTCCCGACCGGCCAGTGCGGGCGCGGGGCGGCGAGCCGTGCCAGCAGCCCCGGCTCCCCCAGCGCGTACCCGGCGCGCAGCCCGGCCAGCGCCCACGTCTTCGTCAGGGAGCGGAACACCAGCAGGCCCGGCACGTCCCGGGCCCCGGCGAGGCTCTCCGGTTCCCCTGGGATCGCGTCCTGGAACGCCTCGTCGACGACGAGCACCCGGCCGGGCCGGGCCAGCGACCGCAGGTCCGCGGCGGGGTGCAGCACCCCGGTGGGGTTGGTCGGGTTCCCGATCACGACCAGGTCGGCGTCCTCGGGGACGGCCCCCGGGTCCAGCCGGTGCCCGTCCGTGGGGTCGGTGAACACCCGGGTGACGTCCAGCCCGGCGTCCCGCAGCGCGGCCTCCGGCTCGGTGAACCCCGGGTGCACGACGACCGGGCGCCGCGGCCGCAGGGCCGGGAGCAGCGCGAACCCCTCCGCGCTGCCCGCCAGGACCAGGACCTCGGCCGGCTCCCGGCCGTGCCGGGCGGCCGCGGCCGCCCGGGCCCGGGCATCGTGGGCGGCCGACGGGTAGCGGGCCAGGTCGTCCAGCGCCGCGACGAGCCGGGCCCGCAGCCAGGCCGGGGGCGCCGTCCCCTGCACGTTCACGGCGAAGTCCAGGAGGGCAGCACCGACCTCCACGTCCCCGTGGTGACGGAGCGGGTCCGGGACGGGACGGGACGTGGCCCACCCGGCGTCGACCGCCGTGTTCTCGATCTCCTCGGCGGTCTCCGGATCTCCGTCCATGGTCGAGCACCCTACGGTGGCAGGGTGCATGTCAGTTTCGTCTGTACCGGGAACATCTGCCGTTCCCCCATGGCCGAGAAGGTGTTCGCCGCCGCCCTCGCCGAGGCCGGCCTCGGCGGTCGCGTGACCGTCTCCAGCGCGGGCACGGGCGGCTGGCACGTGGGCGAGCCGATGGACGAGCGGGCCGCCAAGACGTTGCGGGCCCACGGGTACGACGACGCGCACGTGGCCCGGCAGGTGGACTCCGGGATCCTGTCCGCGGACCTGCTGGTCGCGCTGGACACCGGGCACCTCCGCAGCCTGCGCAGCAACGTCCCGGAGCCGGAGCGGGTGCGGCTGCTGCGCTCCTTCGATCCGGCGTCCGCCGACGACGCGGAGGTCCCGGACCCGTACTACGGCGGGCCGGACGGGTTCGACGAGGTGCTGGCGATGATCGAGGCGGCAATGCCGGGGCTGCTGGAGCAGGTCGAGAAGGGCCTGTGAGCAGGGCGTCCGACGCCGCGGCCCGGCTGCTCGGCACCGGCGCCCGGGGCGGTGACGCCCGGGGCGGTGGCGGGCCGGTCGACCGCGTCGAGCTCGACGACGGGCGCAGCGTGGTGGTGAAGCGGGGCCCGTCGGTCCGCGCCGAGGCCGCGGGCCTGAGCTGGCTGCGGGTCGAGGGCGGGCCGGCCGTGCCGGAGGTCCTGGCCGTGGACGACGAGTGGCTGGTCAGCACCGAGGTGCCGGCCGGGCGCCCGACGTGGGAGACCGCCGTCGAGTTCGGGATCCGGCTGGGCACCCTGCACGCCGCAGGCGCGGACGCGTTCGGGTCCCCGCCCCCGGGCGGACCCACCGAGGCGTGGATCGGCGGCACCGGGATGCGCAACCAGCCCCGGCCGAGCTGGCCGGAGTGGTACGCCGAGCAGCGGATCCTGCCGTACGTGCGGCGCGCGAAAGGCCTGGACACGGGCCCGTTCGACCAGGTACTGGCCCGGCTCCCCGAGCTCGCGGGCCCGGCGGAGCCGCCTGCCCGGCTGCACGGCGACCTCTGGTCCGGCAACGTGCTCTGGGCCCCGGACGGCGCGTGGATCATCGACCCGGCCGCGCACGGCGGGCACCGCGAGACGGACCTCGCGATGCTGGCGCTGTTCGGCTGCCCGCACCTCGACGCGGTGCTCGGCGCCTACGACGACACCGCCCCGCTGGCCGACGGCTGGCAGGAGCGGGTGCCGCTGCACCAGCTGTTCCCGCTGCTCGTGCACACGGTGCTGTTCGGCGGCGGATACACCGCGCAGGCGGCCGAGGCGGCCCGGCGGGCGCTCGCGGCGTGAGCCCTCAGCGCCAGTCGTCGAGGACGTAGGATTCCGGGCGGTCATAGCCCGCCGCGTTCCCGTGGTGCATGGTCACGCCCGCGACGTCCGTGCGGAACCCGGCCTCGCCGAGGTGGCGGTAGGCGTCGTGACGGGCGGTGTTGACCCCCACGACCAGCAGCCGCGCGCCGACCGCCGCCGCGTGCCCGCGGCAGGACCGGACCAGCGCGGCGAACGCGTGGTGGTCCCCCGGACGCGCCGCGCCGAACTTCACATAGGCCTTGCCGGCACCGGCCTCGGTGCCCGGGCCGTCGTGACAGATCGCGAAGGCGTCCGGACGGGCCGGGTCTCCGACGAGCACGACGTCGCCCAGCTGCTGCGCCTGCAGCGCGGCGATCTCCGCGGTCAGGTCGAGCCCGGGGTGCACCGCCTCGGCGAGCTCCGCGCAGGCCGCGAGGGCCGCCCGCCCGTCCGCCTGCGCGGAGAGCACGGACCACCCTGTGCCCCGCGGCAGTCCGGCCGGGATCTCGCTGGACATCAACGCCGTCAGGAACCGCGGCCAGTACCCGAAGTGCTGGTAGAGGGCGTGGTGGCGGGGGCTGTGGGCGAAGGTGAACAGGCCCCGGTGGGTGACGCCCCAGCCGTCCAGGATCCCGCCGACGGCGCCGAGCAGCCGCGACCCGATGCCGCGGCCCCACAGGGCCGGCTCAACGGACAGCGGGCCGACGAAGCCGACGCTCCCCCAGCGCGTCACCAGCGCCGAGCCGACGAGCACGCCGCTCAGGAACGCGCCGATGCCGCGGACGTGCCCGGCGGCGAGCCGGGTGCCCAACGGGTCCGTGTCGCCGAGCGTGTCCTCGCCGAGCATCGCCCCGAACGCGTCCCGCAACACCCGGTTCGCGGCCCCGAGATCACCGCGCTCCAGTGGACGGAGGTCGACGTGCATGATCGAGAGGATGCACCCTCGGCCCCGTCCCCCCGACGGCGGTTGGTCCGTTCGCGCGGAACCCGTTGTCGCCTAGGGTGAGTCGCGGAGTTCGGCCAGGGACTCGTCGAGCGCCACCTCGAGCACGCCGACGTCCGGCATCGCGTCCCGGTCCGCGTTGAGGCCGTAGCAGACCGTGCCGTCGTAGGAGGTCACGCCGATCGCGACCGTCTGCCCGTGCGCCAGGGGCACCACCGGGTAGATGTCGCGCATCCGCGCGCCCATCGCGTACAGCGGCCGCGGCGGCCCGGGCACGTGCGTGACCAGCACGTCGAACAGCCTGCCGGAGAGCCGGTTGGACAGCCGCGCACCCATCTCGTGCATCGCGGGCGTGGCGAGCCCGGCGAGGCCGACGACCGCGGACGTGCCGGCGGAGCGGCCGCGCTGCTTGCCCGCCGCCATCCCCTCCGAGATCAGCCGCAGCCGCTCCCCGGGGTCCGCCTCGCCGACCGGCAGCTCGACGAAGACGGCGGAGATCCGGTTGCCGGACACCGCCGGGCCGCCTCGGCCGCGCACGCTCACCGGCACCATCGCCCGGACGGTGCTGCCCTCCAGCAGCGGCTCCCCGCGGCTGATCAGCCAGCGCCGCAACGCCCCCGCGACGACGGCGAGGACCACGTCCGTCACCGTCCCGCCCGGTCCGCACTGCTCCCGCCGGATGGTGCGGTGCTCCGCGAGCGACGTCCGGGCCATCCCGAACCGGCGCTGCTCCCCGGTCCTGCCGTGCAGCGGTGCGAGCGAGTCACGCCGGCCGGCCCCGCGCACCGCCTCGACCACCCCGCCGACGCCGCGCACCACGCCGGACGCGACCTGGCGCACGTCGGAACCCGCCCGGACCATCGCCTCGAACGCGCTGCGCGGCCGGCGCATGTTCTCCACGACGGCGGACGCCGCCAGCCTCAGGCCGCTCGGTTCGCGACGCGGTTGCCAGTCGTCGGCCTCCACCGTGCGCGGCTCCGGCGTGCGGTCCAGCAGGACGGCACCGACGTCCATGGAGGCCAGGCCGTCGACCATCGCATGGTGGGTCTTGGTGACGACCGCGAGCCGGTCGGACTCGAAGCCCTCGACCAGGTAGATCTCCCACAGCGGCCGGGAGCGGTCGAGCTGGCGGGACAGCAGGCGGCCGACCAGCTCGCGCAGCGCCTCGTCCGTCCCGGGCGCGGGCAGCGCGGAGCGCCGGACGTGGAAGTCCAGGTCGAAGTCCTGGTCGTCCACCCAGACCGGGAGGCCGAGCCGCCCCGGCACCTCGCGGACCTTCTGCCGGTAGCGGGGCACGAGGGCGAGGCGCTCACCGATGAGCGCGGTGAACGCCTCGGTGTCGAAGTCCCCGGCGGGCGGCGGGTCGAACGTCATCACCCCGCCGACCGTCATCGCGGTCGTGCGTTCCTCCATGAACAGGAAGGACGCGTCGAGCGGGGAGAGCCGATCCTGGACCACGGAGCCGTGTCTACCAGCCGCCCGGCTACCAGCCCCGCAGCGGCATCCCGGACCAGCCCTGCGCGCCGAGCTTCACCCCGAGCATCTGGTGCAGCTGGATGTTGTCCCGCTCGAAGCCGAGCGCGCAGGCGGCCATGTACAGCCGCCACACCCGGGCCCGGCCCAGCCCGACCTCGGCGACGGCCTCGTCCCAGTGCGCCTCGAGGTTGGCGCCCCACGCGTGCAGGGTCAGCGCGTAGTGCTCGCGCAGGTTCTCCTCGTGCCGGATCTCGAACCCGGCGTCGTTCATCTCGGTCATCAGCAGGCCGGGTGACTCCAGCTGGCCGTCCGGGAAGACGTAGCGGCCGATGAACGGGTCGACCTTGCGGTTGCTCGTGGTGCGCGGCTGGGTGATGCAGTGGTTGAGCAGCCGGCCCTCGGCGCGCAGCTTGCCGTGCAGGAACCCGAAGTACGACGACAGCTGGGACTTCCCGATGTGCTCGGTGAGCCCGATGGAGCTGACCGCGTCGAAGTTCGTCTCCGGGACGTCCCGGTAGTCCAGGTGGCGGACCTCGGCGAGGTCACCGAGGCCGCGCCGCTCGATGGCCGCCTGCGCCCACGCGGCCTGCTCGCGGGACAGCGTGACGCCCAGCGCCTTGACGCCGTGCTCGGCGGCGGCGTGCATCACCATGCCGCCCCAGCCGCAGCCGACGTCCAGCAGCCGCATGCCGGGCTGCAGGTCCAGCTTGTTCGCGACCAGCTCGTACTTGGTGGCCTGGGCCTCCTCGAGCGTGGACGTCGCGCTCGGGTAGACCGCGCAGGTGTAGGTCATCGACGGGCCGAGCACCCACTCGTAGAAGGTGTTCGAGACGTCGTAGTGGTGCGAGATGGCCTGGCTGTCCCGGCGCTTGGAGTGCAGCCGCCCGCGCGGGCGGGCCTCCAGGTCCGGCGGGGACGGGCGGTGCTTGAGCCAAAGCGGCAGGAGCCGGCGGACCATCCTCGCCGCCTCAGCCCTGGAGACCGAGTGCAGCGTGACGTCCGCGAGCGCGGAGAGTGCGACGAACAGGTCGCCCTCGACCTCGATCTCGCCCGTCACGTACGCCCGGGCCAGGCCCAGGGAACCGGGAGCCGACACCAGCCGGGCCAGCGCCCGCGGCGACTCGACGCGCAGCGCGACCTCGGCGTCGTCCGGGCCGCTCTTGCTGCCGTCGTAGCCGATCACCCGCACCGGCGCGTCCTCGCCGATCACACCGGCGAACACGTCGGCGACCCGCATCTTCTGACTCATCTGCTCGTTCCCCCGCCCCGGAGACCTTCGTGTACAGATCCGGCAGCCGACCGTCCGGGTCGTACCGCTGTTTGACGGCACGGTACGCCGCGCCGTTGTACCGTTCCCAGAACTCGTGCCGGTCGTAGTGCACTGTGGAGTACAGCGACTTGTGCCCGTCGAGGCTCCCGACCAGCTCCTCGACGAACCGGTTGTGCGCGTCCGGCTTCCCGGCGATCGCCACCGACGACCAGAAGCCGACGTTGACGTAGAGCCGGTCCGGCTCCATCGGGTAGAGCGGCCAGACCTTCCGGCCCCGCAGCCGGAGCGGGCACAGCCAGACCGGGGAGATCCCGACCTCGCGGTCGAACGCCTCGAGGAACTCCGGCAGCCGCTCCACCGGGATCTCGACGTCCTGGACGACCATCTCCTCCTCGGGACGTCCCAGCGCCCGGCGGACCGCGTTGCTCGCCCCGTGCCGCTGGTCCAGCGCGACGAGCCGGCGGTAGACGTCCGAGCGTCGGTAGCGGCCCGGCCACACCCGGCGGACCAGCGGGTTCTGCACGCCGAAGGCCCGCGAGCACCAGAACCAGTCCGTGTCCCAGCGCCACAGGTAGTCGTGCGTGGTCAGGTGGTCGACCGGACGGCGCTGCAACGAGCGGTAGTAGATCTGCAGGCCGGTGTAGTCCGAGACCTGCGCGCCGGGCATCGGCTCGTCGACGAACTGCCCGACGGTCAGGTACTGCTCGCCGGCGTCGAAGACGGTCCCGTCCAGGAAGTCGATCGAACCCTTCGGATCCGCGAGAGCCTCGATCCCGGCCGTGGTGGCGGCCGGGTCCCCGTAGCGATGGTGCGTCAGCTTCACGTACGGCGCGACGGGCTGCAGCTCGATCCGCAGCCGCAGCGCGTAGCCGAGGGTGCCGTAGGAGTTGGCGAAGGCGTCGTAGAGATCGGCGTGTTCGCCGCCCGGAGCGGCCGTGACCAGCTCGCCCGACGGCGTCAGCACGTCCATCTCGAGGACCGACTCGTGCGGCAGGCCGTGCCGGAACGACGTCGACTCGATGCCGAGCCCGGTCACGGCCCCGCCGAGGGTGATCGTCTTCAGCTGCGGGACGACGAGCGGCATCAGCCCGTGCGCCAGCGTCGCGTCGACGAGCGTCTCGTAGGTGCACATGCCCTGGACGTCCGCGGTCCGGGCCACGGGATCCACCGAGAGGACACCGGTCAGGGCCGAGGTGTCCAGGAGGACGACGTCCGTGGACGGGGCGTCGCCGAAGCGGAAGAGGTTCGACGTCCGTTTGCCGAGCCGGACGCGGGTGCCCCGGGGTACCTGGCGGTAGCGGCGGACCAGGTCCGCCACGACGGCGTCATGGGTAGCCCGAGCACCGTCCTGTCTGTTCGTCGCGACCGAGCTCACGGATCAACGCTAGACCCGCGAGCCGCGTCCCGTCAGTCCCTGATGGACAGGCGTACGTCACTGTCGTTGCGTCACGAAACGCCCTTTGCTCGGCATTCCGGACACTCAGGACCGCCGGCGGGCCGCAACCAGCTTGGGGATCGCCGGGAAGCCGGTGACCGGTTGGAACGCCTCCGCGGCGGCCGTCAGGGCGGCCACCTCGTCGTCGGTGAGCCGGATGTCCCCCGCCGCGGCGTTGCTCTCCACCTGCTCGACGCTCGACGCCCCGGGGATCGCGACGACGTTCGGGAAGCTCACGGTCCAGGCCAGCGCGATCTGCGACGGCGACGCGTCGTGCGCGGAGCCGATGTCCCGCAGGGTGTCCAACATGGGCTTGGCCGCGTCCAGGTTCTCCGGCAGGAACATCGCGTTCGCCGACCGGACGCCGTTGGTCGGGCGGTGGTCCGCGTCGTAGCGCCCGGACAGCAGGCCCTGGCCGAGCGGGCTGTAGGCGATCACGACGTGGCCGGTCCGCTGCGCCCACGGCAGCATCTCCGCCATCGGCGCGCGGGAGACCATCGAGAACTGCACCTGGTTGGACAGCAGCCTCGAGCCGAGCTTGACCTCGGCCGACTTCCAGCGCTTCAAGGAGTAGTTGGAGACGCCGACCTCCCGGATCAGGCCGACGTCGCGGAGCGCCTGCATGCCGCGCATCGTCGTCCCGTCGGAGACCAGCGGGTTGGGCTGATGCACCTGGTAGAGGTCGATGGTCCGCACCCCGAGCCGCTGGGCGCTGGCGATCGCCCGCTGCTGCACCACCGCCGCCGTCGGCAGGACGGGGAAGATCTTCGTCGCGACGACCAGCCCGTCCGTCCCGCCGCTCTCCTTCAGGGCCTTGCCGAGAATCCGTTCGCTGCGCCCGAAGCCGTAGATCTCGGCGGTGTCGAACACGGTGATGCCCAGCTCGCGCGCCCGGGCCACGATCCGGCCCGCCTCCGCCTCGAAGTCGTCCCCGTAGCCCCACTCCCTGGATCCGAACTGCCAGGTGCCCAGGCCGATGACGGAGTAGGGGGACGCGGTGCCGAGGTCCTCGAGATGGCGCATGGCCCCAGTGTGCCCATCAATGCGAGTCGAGGAACGCGTCCAGCGCGGGCCAGGTCGTCGTGCGGGCCTTCCGGCCGGTCAGGACCCCGAGATGGCCGCCCGGGGCGGTCTCGAACCGGACCTCGGGAGAGCCGCACAGGAGCTCGACGGTCCGGTGCACCGCCTTCAGCGGCGCGATCACGTCGTTCCGCCCCGCGACGACCAGGGCCGGGACGTCGACCGCCGAGAGCTTCACCGTGCGGCCGGCGAGGTCGAGGCTGCCGACGGCGAGGTCGTTGCTGCGCAGCAGCAGGTGGAACAGCTGCCCGAACACCCGACCCGGGTAGCCGTGCATGTTGTTCATCATGTGGTCCACGGCCTCGATCTGGGCGAGGGTGTCCCGGTCGTCCAGGCGGGAGAGCACGACCAACGGTTTCGTGAACAGCCGGTCGACCGTGGCCAGGTGGAACGCCCAGCTCACGATCGGGGCGGGGAAGCTGCCCGCGGCCTGGTAGAGCGCCGAGACGAGCCGGCCCCCGGCCACCTCGGCGAGCGGGCGGAGCGGCGCCACCAGCGGTACCGCCGCGATGTCGACGGGGCTGCCGATCACCGTCACCGACCGGACCGGCAGCGGGTCCCCCGCCTCGCTCGCCGCCGCCAGCGCGAGCATCGCGAAGATCCCGCCGAGCGACCATGCGACGACGTGGACCGGCTCCCCCACCTCGTCGGAGACCCGACGGAGCGTCCGGGGCACCACGCCGTCGACCCAGTGCTCGAGGCCGAGGCCGCGCTCGGCGAAGGAGATCGGGCCGTAGTCCACGAGGTACACCCGGCGCCCGCCGAGCAGCAGGTGCTCGACGAGGGAGCAGCCACGGCGCAGGTCGTAGGCGAAGTCCGGGGCCCCGAGCGGCGGGATCAGGACCACCGGCGGGCCGTGCTCGCCCGCGCCGGGGACCGGGTCGTAGCGGTACAGGACCCCGCCCGGGTCCCGCGCGATCTCGGTGCGCGGCATCCGGCGCAGGTCCGCGACCCCGCCGGCGACGGTGGAGTCCCACACGTTCGCCGCGACCGTGGGGACGCCGCCGAGGACGCGTCCGATCAGAGCTCGGCGCTGCATCGGTGCAGCGTAGCGGCCTGCCCAGGCCACGGCTGGCCCGCGAGTCCCGAACCAAGTTACTCACGGGTATGTGACACTGCGGTCATGCAGCGCGACATCTTTGACGCCGATCACGACGCGTTCCGTGACCTCGCCCGGACCTTCACCGCCAAGGAGATCGTCCCGTTCCACGACCAGTGGGAGGAGGACGGCCAGGTCGACCGCGAGGTCTGGCGGGCGGCCGGCAAGGCCGGCCTCCTGGGGATGGACGTCCCCGAGGAGTTCGGCGGAGGCGGCAGCACGGACTTCCGCTACAACGCGATCCTCACCGAGGAGCTGGTCGCCGCGGGCGCCAGCGGCATCGGCTTCCCGCTCCAGAACGACGTCGTCGCGCCCTACCTCCTGCGCCTCGCGAACGACGAGCAGAAGAAGCGCTGGCTCCCCGGCTTCTGCTCCGGGGACATCGTCACCGCGATCGCGATGACGGAGCCGGGCACGGGCTCGGACCTGCAGGGCATCGCGACCAACGCCCGCCTCGAGGGCGACGAGTGGATCCTCAACGGCGCCAAAACCTTCATCACCAACGGCATCCTCGCGGACCTGGTCGTCGTCGTCGCCCGGACCGACCCGGAGGCGGGCGCGCGGGGGTTCAGCCTGCTCGTCGTCGAGCGCGGGATGCCCGGGTTCGAGCGCGGGCGCCGGCTGAAGAAGGTCGGGATGAAGGCGCAGGACACCGCGGAGCTGAGCTTCACCGACGTCCGGGTCCCGGCCGCCAACGTCCTCGGCGAGGTCGGCCAGGGCTTCATCTACCTGATGCAGAACCTCGCCCAGGAGCGGCTCTCCATCGCCGTGGCGTCCGTGGCCGGCGCCGAGGCGGCCCTGCGGCACACCCTGGAGTACACGAAGGAGCGCACGGCGTTCGGCCGCAGCGTGGCGAAGTTCCAGAACACCCGCTTCGAGCTCGCCGAGATGGACACCGAGATCACGGTCGCCCGGGTGTTCGTCGACCGCTGCCTCACCGAGCACGTCACCGGGGAGCTGTCCGTGCCCGACGCCGCCAAGGCCAAGTGGTGGACGTCGGACCTGCTCAAGCGGGTCGTGGACCGGTGCGTGCAGCTGCACGGCGGCTACGGCTACATGCTCGAGTACCCGATCGCGAAGGCGTTCGTGGACTCGCGCGTGCAGGCGATCTACGGCGGCACCAACGAGATCATGAAGGAGATCATCGGACGATCACTCGTCGGGTGACGCCCGCCGAACGTGTCGAGAAGGTGAACAGGTAGAAACTCCCGCATGGCCTTCAGGTTGACGCCGCACGAGCGTGGCTTCTACCCGCTCTTCACGCGCGCCGCCGAGAACATCGTCGTCGCCGCGGACGAGCTGGCGAAGCTGGTCGCTGCCGAGCCCGACGCGCGGGCGGACTTCGCGCGCCGGGTCAAGGACGCCGAGAACGCGGGGGACGACGTCACCCACGAGATCATGGTGAAGCTGAACTCGGTGTTCGTGACGCCGTTCGACCGGGAGGACATCTACCGGCTCGCGTCCTCCCTCGACGACGTCGTCGACGCGATCGAGGAGGCCGCGGACCGGATCGTGCTCTACCGGCTCGGAGCCCTCCCGCCGGGGATGGCCACCCAGGTCGACGTGCTGCAGCGCGCCGCCGCGGCCACGGCCGAGGCGATGCCCAAGCTGGAGAAGGTGGACCAGCTGCACGAGTACACGATCCACGTCAACTCCCTGGAGGACGAGGGGGACCGGGCCTACCACCAGGTCCTCTCCGCCCTGCTCTCCCCCGAGCACCCGATCACGGACCCGTCGGAAGTGCTCGAGGTGATCAAGCTCAAGGAGGTCGTGGACACCCTCGAGGACGCGGCGGACGCGTTCGAGACGGTGGCCAACACGGTCGAGAGCATCGCCGTCAAGGAAGCGTGACATGCGCGAGCCTGCGAGCGCAGCGGTGTCACAGCGCCCCCGCACCGTGACCATCCGGTTCGGGTCGAGCTCGCGAAGCGAGCGGGTGCGATGAGCGTCGAGCTCATCGCCGTCCTGGTGGTGATCGTCGTCGCCGTCGGGTTCGACTACACCAACGGCTTCCACGACGCCGCGAACGCGATCGCCACCTCCGTCTCCACCCGGGCGCTGTCCCCCAAGGCCGCGTTGCTGATGGCGGCGGTGATGAACCTGTTCGGCGCGTTCCTCGGGACGTCGGTCGCGTCGACGGTCGGCAGCGGGATCATCTCGGCGCCACAGGGCCTCTCCGGCCTGATCGTGGTGCTCTGCGCGCTGATCGGGGCGATCATCTGGAACCTGATCACCTGGTACTTCGGATTGCCGTCCTCCTCGTCGCACGCGCTCATCGGCGGCCTGGTCGGCGCGGCGCTGGCCTCGGCCAACACCGTGAAATGGGGCGGGGTGCTGGAGAAGGTGATCATCCCGATGCTGGTCTCCCCCGTCGTCGGGTTCCTGCTGGCCGGCATCGTGATGATCGCGCTGCTCTGGATCTTCAAGGACAGCCGGCCGACGAAGGTCAACCGTGGATTCCGGCTCGCGCAGACGGTCTCCGCCGCCGCGATGGCGCTGGGCCACGGCCTGCAGGACGCCCAGAAGACGATGGGCGTGATCGTGCTGGCGCTCGTCGTCGGCGGGTTCCACCAGGGCACCGACGTGCCGTGGTGGGTCATCCTGATCTCTGCCGGCGCGCTGTCCGCGGGCACCTACTCGGGCGGCTGGCGGATCATGCGGACGCTGGGCCGGCGGATCATCGACCTGGACCCGCCACGCGGGTTCGCGGCCGAGGCGACGGCGTCGGCCATCCTCTACACGACGGCGTTCGTCTTCGCGGCGCCGATCTCCACGACCCAGACGATCACCTCGGCGATCCTCGGGGTCGGGGCCACCAAGCGGCTCTCGGCGGTGCGCTGGGGCGTCGCGGGGAACATCGCCGTCGCCTGGGTCCTGACGCTGCCGGCCGCCGGGCTCTGCGCGGCCGTCTCGTTCTGGATCCTGCACCCGCTCCTGACGTAGGGCCTACCTCCCGGCGCACGCCGCGTCGGCGGCGTCGAGGGCGGCGACGGTCCGGGCCGGGTCCAGGGCCACCTTGCTCGTCGCGACGTCCCCGCCGGGCGGAAGCTTCGCGTGTCCCTGCTGGTCGAGGTCGTCGATGGCGGCCCCGACCTCCTGCAGCGCCGCGGTGAGCGCGGGGTCCGTCGAACCGGGCGTCGCGTAGCCGGAACGACTGCCCACCAGGATGATCGCGACCCCCGCCGGCAGTACGGGGCCCTTCTCGATCTCGGCGACGACCCGGCGGACCAGCGCGCCGGACTCGGCGTGCCGGGCGCAGGCGGCCCTGTCGGGATCGGCGTGGTCCGGACCGGCCGCGGTCGTGGTCGGCAACGGGGCGACCGGAGCGGGCTCACCGCTCGAGCACCCCCCGAGAACGACCGCGAGCGCAGCAACCGACAGGAGGACCGCGACCCGACGGGGAAGGCTCCGCGGCTCGCAGGGGTGGGAGATCACGACCCGGGGTTCGTGAGCCGGAGCAGTCGGGTTCGTTCCGTCGCCACGTCGTAATCGGGGGGTGGGAAGACGGGCGCCATCTCGTCCAGGGTCTCGGCGAGGATCGCCGCGACCGCCCAGTTGCGGTACCACTTGTGGTCCGACGGCACGACGTACCAGGGGGCGACGTCGGAGTCGCACTGTTGCAGGGCCGCGGCGTAGGCCTCCTGGTACGCCGGCCACTTCGCGCGGGCGTCGAGGTCTCCCGGGTTGTACTTCCAGCGCTTCTGCGGGTCGTCCAGGCGGGCCAGCAGCCGCTCGGCCTGCTCCTCGGGCGAGATGTGCAGCATGCATTTCACGATCCGGACGCCCGCGGCCGCCAGCCCGGCCTCGAACTCGCGGATCTCGGCGTAGCGGGCCTGCCACACCTCCTCGGGGACCAGCCCGTCCACCCGTACGACCAGCACGTCCTCGTAGTGGGAGCGGTCGAAGACGCCGATCCGGCCGGGTTCGGGGACCTGCTTGCGAATCCGCCAGAGGAAGTGGTGGCGGCGCTCCTCCGGCGTCGGCTTCTTGAACGAGGCGATGCGCACGCCCTGCGGGTTCATCAGGCCGACGACGTGCCTGATCACGCCGCCCTTGCCGGAGGTGTCCATGCCCTGCAGCACGAGGAGCAGGGAGCGGGTCCCGCCGCCCACGCCCTCGGCGAAGAGGGTCTCCTGCCGGGTGTCGAGCCGGCTGCCCAGCTCGGACACGGCCTTCGCCGCGGCCGCCTTGTCCTTCGGCCCGGTCGGTCGCCCGCGGGGGTCGATCGCCGCGAGGTCGACCGGGCCCTGCGGAACGCGGAACCTGTCCCGCACGCTCGCCATGCAGGAACCCTACCGACCGTGGATCACGGCGGCCCGCCTCCGCGCTCAGGCGGTGGGGCGCGTTCCGATCGGGACGACGAGCGGGGTGCCGGCCACGGGGTCCGGGATGACCCGGGCGTCGAGCCCGAAGACCTCGGAGAGCAGCCGCTCGGTGAGGACGTCGCCGGGCTCCCCCGCCTTCACGATCCGCCCGTCCTTCATCGCGACGAGCCGGTCGGTGTAGCGCGCGGCGAGGTTCAGGTCGTGCAGGACCATGACGACGGTGCGGCCCGCCTCGTCGTGCAGCCGGCGCACCAGCTCCAGCACCTCGACCTGGTGGGCGAGGTCGAGGAACGTCGTCGGCTCGTCCAGCAACAGCACGTCCGTGCCCTGGGCCAGCGCCATCGAGATCCAGGCGCGCTGGCGCTGCCCGCCGGACAGCTCGTCCAGGGGGCGCTCGGCGAGGTCCGCGATCCCCGTCCACTCGAGGGCCTCGGCGACGGCGTCCTCGTCGTCGGAGGACCACTGGCGGTACCAGGTCTGGTGCGGGTGCCGGCCGCGGGCGACGAGGTCCCCGACGGTCAGCCCCTCGGGGGCACTCGGGGCCTGGGGCAGGATGCCCAGGATGGTCGCGACCTCCTTCGTGGGCATCCGGTCGATGCGCCGGCCGTCGAGCAGGACGTGCCCCTTCGACGGCGCCAGCAGCCGGCCGAGCGCGCGCAGCATCGTGGACTTCCCGCAGCCGTTGGGCCCGATCACCGCCGTGATCGTCCCGTGCAGGACCTCGAGGTCCAGGTGGTCCACGACCACGCGGTCGCCGTAGCCCAGGCGGAGGCCCTCGGCCCGGAGCCGGGCGGTGCCGGCGAGCGGGTGCGGCGCGGTGTCCACGTCGGGGGCGGTGGTGGAGCTGGTCATGCGCGTGCCTCCCGGCCTTGGCGAACGAGCAAATAGAGCAGGTACGGGGCACCGAGGACGGCGGTGACGATGCCGACCGGGAGCTCCACCCCGGCGAACGCGGTCCGCGCCACGACGTCCGCGACGACGGTCAGCGCGGCGCCGATCACCAGCGACGCGCCGAGGGGCGGCCGGGCCGAGCGGACCAGCCGTTGCGCGATCTGCGGCGAGACCAGGGCGACGAAGGCGATCGGCCCGGCGGACGCCGTCGCGATCGCGGCCAGCCCGACGGCCACGAGCAGCAGCAGGGTCCGGGCCAGGTCGACCCGGATGCCCAGGCCGCGGGCGGTGTCGTCGCCGAACTGGAGGCCGCCGAGCACGAAGCCGAGGATCAGCGCCGCGGGCACCAGGATCGCCAGCGCGATCCCGACCGGGAGCACGTGCTCCCAGCCCCGGGCGTTGAGGCTGCCGTTGAGCCACACCTGCGCGCGGGCCGCCTCGTAGATCCGGGCGACGATCAGCAGCCAGTTGACCAGCGCCACGAGCGCGGCGTTGATCCCGATGCCGACCAGCACCAGCCGGAAGCCCTGCACGCCCTTGCGCCAGGCCAGGCCGTAGATCAGCGCCGCTGAGACGAGGCCGCCGAGCAGGGCGGCGATCGGCAGCCCGGTGGTCGCGAGCAGCCCCACGACCGAGCCCGCGGACCCGCCGAGCACGATCACCGCCACGGCCGCGGCGCTCGCGCCCCAGGTGATGCCGATGATGTCCGGGCTGGCCAGCGGGTTGCGCGCGATCGCCTGCATGATCGCGCCCGAGACAGCCAGGGCCGCCCCGACGAGCGCCCCGGTCAGTGAGCGGGGCAGCCGCAGCTCCAGCACGATGAACCGCTGGCCGCCGTCGCCGCTGCCGGACAGGACCGCGAGGACCTCGGGGATGCTGATCGGGAACTCGCCGCGGCCGATGTTCACGGCCATCGCGAGGACGAGCACGACCAGCCCGACGGCGATCACCAGCGCCGTGCGGGGGCGCCACACGGCGGAGAACCCGGCGGCACGGAAGGGCACGCGGCCCGGGACCCGCGGCGGGTCCCGACGGAGGGCCGTGCTCATACCGCCACCATCTTGCGGCGGCGCACCAGGGCGATGAAGAACGGCGCCCCGACCAGTGCGAGGACGATGCCCACCTGCAGCTCGCCGGGTCTCGCGACGATCCGGCCGAGGACGTCCGCGGCCAGCAGCAGCACCGCGCCGAGCAGCCCGGACGCGGGCAGCAGCCAGCGGTGGTCCGGGCCGGTGAACGCGCGGACGGCGTGCGGCACCACCAGCCCGACGAACGCGATCGGCCCGCACGCGGCGGTCGCCCCGCCGGCCAGCAGGGTGATCGCGACGATGCCGAGCACCCGGGTGCGGCGGACGGAGTGCCCGAGCGAACGCGCCACGTCGTCCCCCAGGGACAGGGCGTTGAGCCCCGGAGCGCTCGCGAGACCGAGGACCGCGCCCACCGCGAGGAAGCCGACGACCTGGCCGGCGATCGAGGAGTCCCGCCCGGCGAGCGAGCCGACGTTCCAGAAGCGGTAGGCGTCGAGGGTGTCCGTGTCGATCAGGACGACCGCCGAGACCAGCGCGTTGAGCAGGAACGTCAGCGCCGCGCCTGCGAGGGCGAGCGTCACCGGCGTCGGGCCGCCCCGGCCCATCGAGCCCAGGGTGAACACCACGACGCTCGCGACGAGGGCACCCGCGAAGGCGAACCAGACGTAGCCGAGGAGGCTGGTGACGCCGAACAGGTAGATGCCCAGGACCACGAAGAACGCCGACCCCGCGTTCACCCCGAGCAGGCCGGGGTCCGCGAGCGGGTTGCGGGTGTGGCCCTGGATCAGCGCACCCGCCAGGCCCAGGGCGATCCCGACGAGGACGCCGAGGACCGTCCGCGGGATCCGCAGCGCGCGGACGACGATGTCGTCCTCGGTGCCGGTGGGGGCGAACAGCGCGCTCCACACCTGCGGAAACGCGATGATCTTGGTGCCGAAGGCGACGCTGGCGAAGCAGGCCGCCAGCAGCAGGACGACCAGCACGAGCAGGCCGACGAGCCGGCGGCGGCGCAGTGGGCTCCGCCGGACGGGCCGCGCCCGGGGCTGCCCGGGGGGCGTCCTCGCGATGGTCGTCACTCCGGAAACCTCCACTGGCTCTCCCGCCCGACGCCCGACGCCGCCGTTCAACCCACCCTAAGTGAGGTAAGCCTCCAACTAAAGAAGGACACCCTGCTCACCTGAGATGAGGGTAGCCTTACCCACGATGAGCGTCGTCCAGGTCTCCCCGACCCCGCTGACCCGCACCGCCGCCGCCGTCGTGATGCAGCGTCCGGCCGGCGTCCCCGTCGGGATGCACACGGCCTCGGGGCCGGGCTGGACGGTGTGCGCCGACGTCGACGTGGCGGCCTGGGAGTCGGCCGCCTTCGAGGCGCTGCCCGGCTGGTACGGAGCGGCCCACCCGGCGACCGCGAGCGCCTACGTCCTGCACTGGTACGCCGGGGTCGTCGGGACCGTGGGCGCGGTCTTCTTCCGGCACGCCCGCCGGGTCCCCCGGCTCGATCCGTCCTCGCTCGCGTTCCACCGCGAGCCCGGCAACCCGATCCCAGACGCCTACGCCCTGCTCGACGAGCGGTTCTGGTGCCTGCCGGACGACGCCGAGGCCGCGCATCCGTTCGCGACGGTCGTCCCGGACGTCGACGCGCTGGCCGCGACGCTGCGCGCCCAGGTCCGCGCGCACGCGGACGCCTTCCTGGCCGGCTACCGCCCGGGCTCGCCGCTCCCCCGGCGCGCGCTGCTCGGCGCCTTCTTCGACGGGCTCGACACCGGCCTGTGGTGCGCGGAGGACGGGACGACCCACCCCCCGGACCCCGCGACGGCGCTCCTCGAGGGAGGACGGGTGCTGCCGGGCGGGACCGTGGAGTTCGCGCAGCGGAGCACGCTGCGCAGGATCGTCGACGGGCACGACCGGAAGTGGCTGACCCGCCGCCGGGTCTCCTGCTGCTTCTACTACCGGGTGTGCCCGGAGGGCCCGGCGGACCGCGAGGTGTCGTGCTCGACCTGCCCGCGGACGTCGGACGAGGAGCGCCTGCGCCGCTACACGGCCCTGCCCTGACCCTCGGCCCCGGCGCCGGCGCGCCCCGGCCGTCCGATCCGCCCGCCGCGCCCGCAGGGCCCGGCCGTGCTGGGATGACCTCGTGCGGAACCTGACCGACGGCACCCCCGTCGACGCCGGCGACCTCCCCGGCCTCTACGCCTATCCCGTCGAGCTCGCGCGGCCCTGGGTGCGGGTCAACTTCGTGTCCAGCCTCGACGGCGCGGTGTCCGTCGACGGGCTCTCCGGCGGCCTGGGCTCCCCCGCGGACAAGCAGGTGTTCGGGACGTTGCGGCGGCTCGCCGACGTCATCCTCGTCGGGGCGGGAACGGCCCGCGCGGAGAACTATCGCGGTGCCCGCAAGCCGGGGTTCGGCCGGGATGCGCCGCCGCCGATCGCCGTCGTCACCGGCTCTGCGGACCTCGACCCCGCGAGCCCGCTGTTCACCGACACCGCCGTCGCGCCGATCGTCCTCACCACCGCGGCCGCCGACCCCGGGCGCCGCGCGGCGATCACGGCGGCGGGCGGGGACGTGGCGGTGCTCGACGACCTGACCCCCGCCACCCTGCTCGCCGAGCTGGACCGGCGCGGGCTGCGGAAGGTCCTCTGCGAGGGCGGCCCCGGCCTGCACGGCGACCTGATCGCCGCGGACGCCGTCGACGAGCTGTGTCTCACCGCCGCCTCCCTGTTGGTCGGCGGCGGCGCGGGCCGGATCTCCCACGGGCCGGGCGGACCGCCGCGCGCCATGCGGCCGGTCGGTCTCCTCGAGGACGACGGCGTGCTCCTGCTCCGCTACGTCCGCGCCCGGGACCAGGGATAGGAGCACCGTCGACCCGCCGATCGGGTGACTTGGCGTGAGCCGGGTGCGGGTAGCACCGTCAGACGGGGACGAGGCCGGGTCAGGCGACCGGGCCGGAGACGCCCAGGAATGACGAGGAGCGCAGCATGAGCAGCACCACCGGGACCGCCGCAGCCGCGACCACGACCACCGCGACACCGACCGGAGCGGCGGGCTCGCCCAGCCGGCTGGCGGAGGACACCGCCCAGGGCCGCACCACGATCGCCGCCTCCGTCGTCCAGAAGATCGCCGGCATCGCGGCGCGCGAGATCTCCGGCGTGCACTCGATGGGCGGCGGCATCTCCCGGACGTTCGGCGCGCTGCGCGAGCGCATCCCCGGCGGCGGCACCGGCGCGTCGAACATCGCGGGTGTGCAGGTCGAGGTCGGCGAGAAGCAGGCCGCCGTGGACCTGGACATCGTCGTCGAGTACGGCGCGTCGATCGTCGAGCTGGCCCGCGCCGTGCGCCGCAACGTGATCAGCGCTGTCGAGCGGATGACCGGCCTCGAGGTCATCGAGGTCAACATCGCCGTCAACGACATCCACCTGCCGAGCGACGACAACGGCGGCGAGGAGCTCCCGGCCGTGGCCGTCCCGTCCCGCGTCGAGTGACGAGGCCCGGCCCACGAGGAGCCGGTCCGGAAGGAGTCAGCACGGTGTCCGCACCCCTCCCCGCCGCCCCACCCGACCCGGCCGAGCTGGCCCGGCAGGTGGCGGCGGTGGTCGCCGCCAACCCGGCGGTCGCGCGCCTCGACGGCGGCGTGTTCGGTGCGGTCGCCACCTACCTGCCCGGCAGGCGCCTCGTCGGCGTCCGGATCGGGCAGGGCGACGAGCCGGTCGAGGTGGCGGTCGTGCTCTACGCCGACCACCCGTTCCCGGACATCGTGCGCGGCATCCGCCGCGACGTCGCGGCGCTGTGCGGCGGGGCGGCGGTCGACATCACCGTCTCCGACGTCGTCCAGCGCGGCGACACCGATCCCGGCGCCGTCGTCGAGATCGGACCCTGACCGCCATGAGCGAGCCGGAGGGCATGAACGAGGAGGAGCGGGCGGCCTACCGGGCGTTCGTCCGCGACCACCACCCGGACCGCGGCGGCGACCCCGACTTCTTCGTGGCCGGGCTCGCGCGGCTGCGCACGCAGGCTCGGGTGAACAGGGAGAACGAGAACAGGCGCTACGACGCCCCCATCGAGGTCGTCCGCGGCCTCCCCTTCCCGGTCCGGGTCGCCGTGGCCGCGATCCGGACCGTCAAGCGCCGGAACCGCACCCGCGTCGACCGGCCCCCTCACTCCCAGGAGAGCTAGATGAACGCGACCCAGACCGGCCTGCTGGCGGGTCTCATCCTCGGTGCCGCCGGCGCCTTCGGCGGATTCGGTGCCTTCCTCATCATGCTGGTGCTCGGCGCCCTCGGCCTGGTCGTCGGCCGGGTGCTCGACGGCGAGCTGGACATCTCGGGCGTCCTCGGCCGGGGCCGGGACCGGTGACCCTCCCGGCGGCGGTGCCGCTGCCCTCCTGGGCGCCGGACGCGGACGAGCGCGGCATCCTGGACATCGCGCCGACGGTGCTGCGCAAGATCGTCGAGCACGCCGCGGACCAGGTCCCCGGCACGCTGCACCGCGAGCGCCGGCTCGCGGGCCTGGAGGTCGGGGACTCCGGCCCGAAGGCCCGGGTCAGCGCGAAGGGCGAGACCGTGGACGTCCGGCTCGAGCTCACACTCAGCTACCCCGCTCCTGTCCGGTCGACGGTCGAGGCCATCCGCTCGACGGTGACGTCCGAGCTGGAGCGGATCGCCGGCTACCGGGTCGGGTCGCTCGCGGTGGTCGTGTCGGGGCTGCGCGGTGAGAAGGCCTCCGAATCCCGCCTGCAATGACAGCGGCCCGCAAGCGGTAACCCCTCACCACGCCGGACGCAGGTCCGGCCCTCACGCAAAGGAGGAGTGTCGTGCGGATCCTGCTCCGCCTGCTCGCCCCGCTGCTGGGCCTGGCGATCGCCGCGGCCGGCGTCCTCGTGATCATCGAGGTCGTCGCCGCCTGGGTGCGGCCCGGCAGCACCGGCGTCGTCGTGCCCTGGTCGGCCTGGCGGTCCACGCTCGCCGGCCTGACCTGGGCGGACAATCCCGTCCCGATCATCGGCATCGTCGTGGGGGTGGTCGGCCTGCTGCTCCTGCTGCTCGTCGCGCTCGCCCGCCGGCACGATGTCCCGCTGTCCTCTCCGAGCCCGGAGATGACGGTCTCGACCAGCCCGCGGGTGCTCGCCCGGCTCGTCGGGCGGCACATCCGAGCGACCGACGAGGTCGCCGGCGCCACGGTCAGCGCGTCCGCCCGCAAGGTGACCGTCATGGCCGAGGGCTTCACCAGCCCGGACCCGAGCGACGGCGGCCATCTCCGGTCGACCGTCCGCAAGCGCGTCGACGACCTCCTCGACGACTCCCCTGGTCCGGCGACCCCGCGTCGCCGTCTCCATCCGCACCCGTAAGGGCTTCCGGTGAGCGCCCCCACCTCGCCCGTCCCGGCCTCGAACGGCACCACGGCCCTCACCCCGGCTCCGCGCGCCGTCCGCAAGCGGTCCCGCAAGGCGCTCGCCCGCTCGGCGGCCGGGGACCGCTGGGTCGCCGGGCTGATCGGGCTGGTCCTGCTGCTCGCCGGTGTCGGAACCGCGCTGCTGGCCTACGGGGTCTTCGGCGAGTTCCGCGCGTCCCGGCCGCTGCTCGACCCGATGATCGTCGACGCGCTGCGCGCGCGGCCGCTGCTCTGGCGGATCATCGCGATCGCGGTCGGCGTCGTGTTGACGATCATCGGGCTCGCGTGGGCGGTGCGCTCGCTGCGTCCCGAGAAACGCCCGGACCTGGTCCTCGACGGCGGTCCGAACACCGCGATCGTCGTCGGTGCGGGTGCGGCGGCGGAGGCCGTGGCCGAGCGCGCCGCCACGCTGCCCGGCGTCGGACGGGCGAAGGCCCGGGTGGTCGGCTCGGCCGGCGCGCCCGCGCTGCGGGTGACGGTGTGGATCACGGACGAGGCGGACGTGGCGGACGTCTGCCGACGGCTGGAGACCGACGTCCTCGCCGAGGCCCGGGACTCGCTCGGGCTCGAGCACCTGCCCGTGGCCGTCCGGCTGGAGCTCGACGTCGCGGCGAGCGCGCCGCGGGTGGCCTGACCCACGGCGTGGGGGTGACCGGCCGGTAGCCGCGTAGCGTCAGCACCCATGACTCCGCCAGCACTCCTCTCCGGCAAGAAGGCACTGGTCACAGGGGCGGGAAGCGGGATCGGCGCCGCCGTCGCCCGCCGACTCGCCGCCGACGGCGCCCAGGTCTACGCGGTGGACATCGCGCCGGACCCCGTCAAGGCGCTCGCCGACGAGGTGCCCGGCATCGAGGCCGTCACCTGCGACCTCTCGGACCTCGACGCCGTCGACGAGCTGCCGTCGGACATCGACGTGCTGGTCAACAACGCCGGCCGGCAGCACGTCTCGCCGATCCAGGACTTCGACCCGGCGATCTTCCACCAGATCCTCACGATCATGCTCGAGGCCCCGTTCCGGCTGATCCGGGCGTCGCTGCCGCACATGTACGAGGCCGGCTGGGGCCGGGTCGTCAACATCTCCAGCGCCCACGGCCTACGGGCCAGCCCGTTCAAGTCGGCGTACGTCGCGTCGAAGCACGGGCTCGAGGGGCTGTCCAAGGTGACGGCGCTCGAGGGCGCGGAGCACGGCGTGACCAGCAACTGCATCAACCCCGCGTACGTACGCACCCCGCTGGTCGAGAAGCAGATCGCGGACCAGGCGCGGGTGCACGGGATCAGCGAGGACGAGGTCGTCACCAAGATCATGCTGACGCCCGTCGCGGTGAAGCGGCTGATCGAGCCGTCGGAGGTCGCCGAGCTGGCGGCGGTCCTCTGGGGCCCGGCGTCCCCGTCGATCACCGGGAGCTCGTTCACCCAGGACGGCGGCTGGACGGCCCACTAGGCCGTGAGCGGGGGCCGATCGGCCCCCGCTCACGGCGTGTTCACCGGCCGCAGGCGAAGATGGACGCGTCGGTGGAACGGCGGCGGGGAGGGCTGACGCGTGTCTTCGGTTCGGCGACGCGCGGGCCGTGCTCTCGTCACCGCGTCACTGCTCGTGGGGAGCCTGGTGGCGTGCACCGTCGGGCCGTCGGAGCGTCCGCCGGTCGCCGTCCGGGGCACGGACATTCCCGCCGCGCCCACCCCCGCGGCCACCGTTCGTCCGGACCCGAACGTCCTGCCGGACCTCGAGAACCAGCGGTCCACGATCGCCTACACGGACTGCACGCGGGACATCCTGGAGGGCCTCGCCGGCGCGGTTCCGGCCGGCCGGCAGCTCACCGCGGGGTGCGGCCTGCTCGAGGTGCCGGTGGACCGGGACCAGCCGACCCTCGGGGACACCCGGGTCGGGGTGCTGCGGGTCGGCGCGGCGGGTGCACCGCACACCCGGCCGCCGCTCGTCGTCGTCGGGGACAGCGCCACGGATGCCTCGGCCCGGCACGCCGGGCGGCTCGCCGCGCAGGTCCCCGACGACATCCTCGCCACCTTCTCGCTGATCGGCCTGGACCGGCGCGGCGCCGGGAACGACCTGCTGGACTGCTCCCCGCCGGACGCCCGCGCGGCGATCGTCGACGCCGATCCGTCCGCCTCCGACGAGGCGCGGCTCTCCGGGCTGCTCGAGGAGTCCCGGTCCGTCGTCCAGGACTGCTACCTGCTGCTCTCCGGCGCGCTGTCCTCCTACCGGACCGCGGCCTCGGCCGGTGACCTCGAGCAGCTCCGCGTGGCGCTCGGCGTCGCCCGGCTGAACGTGCTCGGCGTCGGGGACGGGGCGGCGGCCGTCGCGAGCTGGGCCTCCGCCCACCCGGCGTCCGTGGGGCGCGTCGTGCTCGACGGCCCGACCGATCTCGCGGCGGACCAGCCCGATCTCGCCGAGTCGCGGGCCGCGGCCGCCGAGGCAGCCTTCGACGCGTTCGCGGCCGGCTGCACGTCCGCACCCGGCTGCCCGCTCGGCCCGGACCCGCGCGGGACGGTGAACGCGCTGCTCACGAAGCTCGACACCCAGCCGTTGGCCTCGGCGGACGGGGACCGGCTCACCGCCGGCGCGGCCCTGACCGCGGTCCACGCGGGGCTGTCCGAGCCGTCGACGTGGCCCGCCCTCGCCCAGGCGATCGCCACCGCCGGTGCCGGGGACCCGGCGGGGCTGCTGGCTCGGCTCGCGCCCGCGCTCGGCCCGCAGGGCAACTTCGACGGCGCGCTGGCCACGTCCTGCAACGACACCGCGCGGCGGCTCACCCCGCCCGAGGTCTCCCGGCTCGCACAGACCTGGCGGGCGGACCATCCCCTGTTCGGCGCGGCCGTCGCCCAGCAGCTGCTCGCCTGTGGCCCGTGGCCCGCGGTGGCGGCGCCGGCGCCGCCCGCGACGCTCCCGGCGGACGCCCCGCCGGTACTCGTGCTGGGCACCGCGGCGGACCCGCGCGCCTCCCAGGAGGGTGCGCGGAAGACGGCGCAGCTGCTGAGCCGCGGCCTGTTCGTCGGCTGGCAGGGCGCCGGGACCGGCGCGTTCCCGCGCAGCGCATGCATCACGGCGGTGGTGACCGGGGCGCTGGTCGGCGCCACACTGCCCCGGGACGGGACGGTCTGCCCGGCCTGACCTCGTCGGGTCACGCCGGGCAGCGTCCCCTCAGCGCGTGTCCGGGCTGATGAAGCCCTTCGAGACCATCCAGTCCTTGGCGACGGTCGCCGCGTCGTCGCCGTCGACGTCGACCTTCTTGCCCAGCTCGATCATCTGCTGGTTGTCGATCGTGTCCGCGATCGGCTGCAGGACGCCCGCGACCCGTGGGTGCTCCTTCAGCCACTGGTCGCGAACCACGACCGAGGCGTTGTACTGCGGGAAGAACTTCTTGTCGTCCGCCAGCACCGCGAGGTTCAGGCCCGCGATCCGGCCGTCCGTCGTGAAGATCTCACCGAAGTTGCAGGTGCCGTTGGCGATGCCCGCGTAGATCGCGCCGGTGCCGAACGTCTTGACCTTGGTCGTCGGGAACCCGTAGGTGCGCTGGGCCCCCGGCAGCCCGTCCTGGCGGCTCGCGAACTCGGTCTCCACGCAGAACACGCCCTCGGCCGGGTTCTGCTCGAGGAACTCGGTCATGTCCGAGTTGCTCTTCAGGTTGTGCTGCTCGGCATAGGCCCGGGTGGTGCCGAACGCGTAGGTGTTGTTCAGCGACGAGTAGGGCAGCCAGGCGATCCCGTTGAGGTTCAGGTCCTCGTCCCGCACCGCCTCGTACTGGCCCCGCTCGTCGGGGATCGGCTCGGTGTGGCCGAGGTAGTTGATCCAGCCGGTGCCGGAGTACTCCCAGGTCACATCGATGTCCCCGGTCCTGAGTGCGAGCCGGGAGTTCGACGAGCCCTGGATGTTCGTCAGGTCCACGACGTTCATCCCGGCCGCGGAGAGCGCCAGCTCGGCCATGTAGCCGAGCAGGATCTGCTCGGTGAAGTCCTTCGACCCGACGGTGACCGTGAGCCCCTCGAGCTCCGGGACCGGCGTGATCGAACCGGGCACGACGTCGAACGGGACGGCCGAGTTCGTGCTGAGCCCGCAGCCGCTGACCGCGACGGTCACCGCCGCCACGACCGCGGCGAGCGCGGTCCGGGTACGCCTCACGAGACCCCCCTCGGCCCGAGCACGCGCTCGGCGATGCCGCCGAGCCAGTCGACGAGCAGCGCCAGCCCGATCGCGAGCACCGCGCCGACATACATCACCGAGTTGAGCTGCAGCTTGTAGCCGGTGTCGATGAGCTCGCCGAGACCGCCGCCGTTGACGAAGAACGCCAGGGTGGCGGTGCCGACGGCCAGCACGAGCGACGTGCGCAGGCCGGCCAGGATGAGCGGGACGGCCAGCGGCAGCTCCACCCGGCGCAGCACCCCCCCGGACGACATGCCGATGCCGCGGGCGGCGTCGATCAGCGTGGGGTCCACCTGCCGGATGCCGACCATGGTGTTCCGCAGGACCGGGAGCAGCGTGTAGAAGACCAGCGGGATCGTCACCGCCCAGAGGCCCTCGATGTTCGTCCAGAGGAAGAACAGCACGATCACGCCGAGGGCGGGCGCGGCCTGGCCGACGTTGGCGACGAGCAGGAAGACCGGTGCCGCGACCCGGAGCCCGGGTCTGGTCAGCGCGATCCCGAGCGGCACCCCGATGAGCACCACGAGCACCGTGACGGCGAGGGTGATCAGGATGTGCTGCCCGGTCAGGGTCAGGATCGTCGAGAGGTTGAGCGTCTCGAGCTCGTTGGCGTTCAGGTCGCTGCTCAGGGCCCAGATCACGACGGCCGCGACGATCACGACCACCAGCACGGGCTGGGCGAAGAGCCGCACCTGGTCCGAGCGGGAGGTGACGTTCCCCCGTCGCTCCAGCGCACTCGAGCTGCTGACTCCGGGCAGCCCGTGGTTGAGGGCGGCCGTCACGAGGCACCGTCCTCGACACCGTGTTCGGACCGGAGCGAGGCGATGACGTCGGTGACCGTGGTGATGTCGATGGTCCCGACGACCTCGCCCTTCGCGCCGGTCACGACGGCGCGCCCGCCCTCGGTGAGGATCGCCTCCAGGGCGTCCTGCAGCGTGGACTGGGTGCTCACCGAGTCCCCTACGGGCTTGCCGGTGTCCGCCAGCGAGCTGCGCCCGCCGAGCTCCCGCACGTGCACCCAGCGCTGCGGGCGGCGGCGGTCGTCGACGACGAGCGCATAGGTCCGGCCGGACCGCTGGAGCTGCGAGGCCACCGAGGAGGGCGTGTCCCCCAGGCCGACGGTCAGCACGTCGTCGGCGGTGCCGTACTCGACGTCCCGGACCCGCATCAGCGTGAGCTGCTTCAGCGAGGCACCGGCACCGACGAAGCCCGCAACGGTGTCGTTGGCCGGGTTGGCGAGGATCGCGTCCGGGGTGTCGTACTGCTGGATCGAGGACCGGTCCCCCAGCACCGCGATCTTGTCGCCGAGCTTCACGGCCTCGTCGAAGTCGTGGGTGACGAAGACGATCGTCTTGCCCAGCTCGGCCTGCAGGCGCAGCAGCTCGTCCTGGAGGTTGCCGCGGGTGATCGGGTCGACCGCGCCGAACGGTTCGTCCATCAGCAGCACCGGCGGGTCCGCCGCGAGCGCGCGGGCCACCCCGACGCGCTGCTGCTGGCCGCCGGAGAGCTGGCGCGGCAGCCGGTCCCGGTACAGCTTGGGGTCCAGCCCGACGAGGTCCATCATCTCGTCGACCCGGTCGTCGATCCGCTTCCTGTCCCACTTCAGCAGGCCGGGCACCACCGCGATGTTCTGGGCGACGGTGAAGTGCGGGAACAGCCCGGCCTGCTGGATGGCGTAGCCGATGCCTCGGCGCAGCTGGTCCGCGTCGAGCTCGAGGGCGTCCTCGCCGCCGATGGTGATGACCCCGGAGGTCGGCTCGACCATCCGGTTGATCATCCGCATCGTCGTGGTCTTGCCACAGCCGGACGGGCCGACGAAGACGACGATCTTGCCGGCGGGGATGGTCATGGTGAACTCGTCGACCGCAGGGGCCTTCGTGTTCGGATAGCGCTTGGTGACGTTCTCGAGGCGGATCTCCGCCCCGGACACGCTCTGCGCGGTGGGTTCTGCGGCGGCGGCGGTATCGGTCACTTCGCACCCTTCGAGACGGTCAGGCGGGTGATCAGGACGTACACGCCGTCCAGGACCAGGGCCAGGACGACCACGCCGAGCGTCCCGGCGAGGGCCTGGTTGAGCGAGTTGGCCGATCCCGCGCGGGTCAGGCCGGAGAAGATCTCGGAGCCGAGGCCGAAGCCCTTGGCGTAAGCGGCGATCACCGCGATGCCCATCAGCATCTGCGTCGAGACGCGCATGCCGGTGAGGATCGCGGGCCAGGCGAGCTTCAGCTCCACCCTCGTGAGCACGCCGAAACGGCTCATCCCGATGCCCTTGGCCGCGTCCGTCACCGCCGGGTCCACCCCGTTCAGCCCGACGATGGTGTTCCGCAGGATCGGCAGCAGGCCGTAGAGCACGAGCGCCACGACGCTCGGGGCGACGCCGAGCCCGAGGAACGGGATCAGCAGGCCCAACAGCGCGAACGACGGCACGGTCAGGATGGTGCTGGCCAGCGCGGTGGCGATGGCGGAGCCGGCGGAGCTGCGGTAGACCAGCACCCCCACCACCACGCCGATGACCGCGGCGATGACCGTGCACTGCACGACCCCGCTGACGTGCAGCAATGCCTGCAGGGACAGCCTGTCCCAGCGTTCGGAGACGTACTCGAACAGGTTCATCGACGATCACCGCCGCGGACGGGGGGTCCCCCGAGCCGGGCGGGACGCCGTCGACGCTCGCGCATCTGGCCCCCCTCGTCCTGGCGCAGCGCGACCCGGGTGGCGCCACGCGGTGCGGGGACATTAGCCCGACCGGTGGGAATCCGCGGGGCAGAAGGTGCACGGGGACGGGGCCGGACGCGTCCCGGCAGACGCGTCAGGGGGCGTCCACCTGGGTACATCACGACCTCATCACTTCGGATGAAGTGCGCGCGTCGGGAGTCACGTTCTCCCCGTTCACCGCGACGAACCCCATGACGGCGTAACCACCAGGAGGTCGGGGATCACGATGACAGGCAGCACGGAGACGAGCGGGACGACGACCACACCGGAGGTCCTCATCCCGGCTCAGCGCACGGCGCCGGAGCCCGCCGGCACGACTGCCGGCCCCGCTTCGCAGCAATGCGCCGTCCAGGCTCCCCCGGTGCTCCCCGTCGCCTCGGGCGCGCCGTGCCGCTGCGGCCACGGATCCGAGGCCCACGAGCACTTCCGGGCGGGCACGGACTGCGCCCGGTGCGGCTGCGGCCGGTTCCGCAACGCCAAGGGTCTCAAGGCGCGGATCGCAGCGCTGCTCGGCCGGCGCTGACGGTCCGGGTCAGGCCTTCCGGGCCCGGCTCGGCTGCACCCGCATCGGCTCGTCCGGCATCTTCGGATACTCCGGCGGGTAGGGCAGCTCGCCCAGGCCGTCCTCGGCGTACCACTGCAGCGCCGTCTCGCAGCCGCCCACCGCGGCGTCCATCTCCGCGTGCGGGTCCCCGTGCTCGCGCAGCAGGTCCGGGACGGTGCGCAGGGTGAACTCCCCGGGATCGACCTCGGTCAGGGCGTCCCAGGTCAGCGGCATGGAGACCGTCGCGCCCGGGAGCCCGCGGACCGACCAGGCGGACGCGATGGTGCGGTCCCGCGCAGCCTGGTTGTAGTCCAGGAAGACCCGCTCGCCGCGTTCCTCCTTCCACCAGTCCACCGTCGCCCTCTCCGGGATCCGCGCCGCGACCCGGCGGGCGATCGAGATGACGGCGCGACGGACCTCGATGAAGTCCCACTCGGGGCGGATCCTGCAGAACACGTGGATGCCGCGCCCCCCGGACGTCTTGGGCCAGCCGACGAGTCCCGCCTCCGCGAGCACCTCCTTCAGCGTGCCGGCGACGACCGCCGCATCCGCGAAGTCCGTGCCGGGCTGGGGGTCCAGGTCGATCCGCAGCTCGTCCGGCCGGTCCGTGTCCGCGGCCCGGACGGGCCAGGGGTGGAAGTCCAGGGTGCCCAGGTTGGCGGCCCAGGCGATCACCGCGGGCTCGGACGGCGCCACCGAGTCCGCCTTGCGCCCGCTCGGGAAGGTGACCTGCGCGGTCCTGACCCAGGAGGGCGCGCCCTTCGGTACGCGCTTGGCGAAGAACGGCTCGCCCTCGACGCCGTCCGGGAACCGTTTCAGGTTCGTCGGCCGGTCCTTCAGCACGCGCAGCATCGGTTCCGCGACCGCGAGGTAGTACTCGACCACCTCCCGCTTGGTGATCCCGAGCCGCGGGAAGTAGACCTTGTCCGGGCTCGAGAGCCGCACGTCCCGCTCGCCCTCGGGTCCGGGGACCTTGAGCTGAATGACCGTCCTGGCCGCCATGCGGGGGAACCTACCGCGCTCCCCCGACGATCCGGCCCGATCACCGCCGGCCCTCCCGATCCCGCCGCTACCCTGTGCGGAATGGCCCGCCGCAAGCGCAGCGACTCCCCGCCCGCGTGGGTGCGCCGTTTCGACGACGAGCTGATCGGCCTGGATCCGGACGACCCGGAGGCCCGCGCCTTCGCCCAGCACCTGGACCGGATGCAGCGCCAGCGACCGGGATACACCGTCGAGGGGTACCTGGAGGGCATGAAGGACTTCGCGGAGTCCGCCAACCGCGCCCAGGGCCTGCGCTGGTGGTTGGCCCTGCTGATGGTCTCGTTGCTGCTTCTCGGCGCCGCGTGGGCCGTCTGGCAGGCCCTGCTCTTCGTCCTCACCACCGGGCTGTAGCCGCCGTCGCGGAATCCCCCCGGCCGGGGGCGCGCGCGCGACGGACGGGTTAGCGTGGACGCATGGGATCGTTCGACCGAGGTCAGCAGACGACGTCCGCCACGAAGCCACCGGCGAAGGTCGAGAAGACCGACGCGGAATGGCGCGAGCAGCTGACCCCCGAGGAGTACCAGGTGCTCCGCCAGGCCGGCACCGAGCGGCCGTACGTCGGTGAGTACACGGACACCGAGACCGAGGGCGTCTACGAGTGCCGCGCATGCGGCGCGGAGATCTTCCGCAGTGACACCAAGTTCGAGTCGCACTGCGGGTGGCCGTCGTTCTTCAGCCCGAGCGACTCGGACGCGGTGATCGAGCGCGTCGACACCTCGCTGGGGATGCGCCGGGTCGAGGTGGTGTGCGCGAACTGTCACAGCCACCTCGGCCACGTCTTCGAGGGTGAGGGCTACCCGACGCCCACGGACCTGCGCTACTGCATCAACTCGATCTCGATGAGGCTCGCCCCGAAGGCGTGACCGCCGAACCGACGGGCGCGCACGGCGTCTTCCGGGCGCCGATGCGCTCCCGCCTCGACGGGGTGCCGCCGGGCGTGTCCCGCGGGTTGGCGGTCGGCGTCTGCGGGGTCGGCGGGACGCTCACGCCCGCGCCGGACGACCTCGACGACGCCGTCGCGCGGGTCTCGGTCCGGTACGACGAGCGCACCGCCGCCCGGCTCCGCCGGTTCGCCGAGATCCCCGACGGCGCGTTCGCCTGGACGCGCAGCGAGGGCGGCGTCCACCACCTGGGCCGGTTGACCGGGCCGTGGCGGTACGACGACTCCCCGGCCGCCGCGGCCGTCGATCTCGTGCACGTGCGGCCCTGCGCCTGGACCCCGGTCCCACTCGCGCTCGTACCCCCGGGGTGCTGCGCACCTTCGGCCGCGGGGGCCGCAACTTCCAGCGGACGCACGACGAGGGCCTGGCCGAGCAGACCCTCGCGGTGTGGGAGCGGCGGGCCTCCTAGGGCAGGGTCGCCAGCAGGTCCCCGACCTCGACCCGCGGCCCGGTGTAGAACGGGACCTCCTCGCGGACGTGCCGGCGGGCCTCGGTGGCGCGCAGGTGCCGCATGAGGTCGACGATCCGGTGCAGCTCGTCCGCCTCGAACGCCAGGATCCACTCGTAGTCGCCCAGCGCGAACGCGGGCACCGTGTTGGCCCGGACGTCCGGGAAGCCCCGGGCCGCCTTGCCGTGGTCCGCGAGCATGGTGCGGCGCTCGTCGTCCGGGAGCAGGTACCAGTCGAGCGAGCGGACGAACGGGTAGACGCAGACGTAGCGCTTCGGGTCCTCGCCGGCCAGGAACGCCGGGATGTGGCTCTTGTTGAACTCCGCGGGGCGGTGCAGCGCGACCTGGCTCCACACCGGCACCGAGGCCCGGCCGAGGCTCGTGGTGCGGCGCAGGTCCGCGTAGGCGCCCTGCAGCGCCTCCAGGTTGTCCGCGTGCCACCAGATCATGTAGTCCGCGTCGGCCCGCACGCCCGCGAGGTCGTAGACGCCGCGCACGACGACGCCCTTACCGGCCAGCGCCTCCACGAACTCCGCAGCCTGGCCGGCGGCCGCCGCGCGGTCGTCACCGAGGCGGCCGGGTTCGACCCGGAAGACGGACCACATGGTGTAGCGAATCGTCGCGTTGAGCTCGGTGTAGTCGAGGCGGGCCATGGCGTCCATGCTGCCATCCGCCTCGCCGCGCCCGCGACGTGCCCGGCGCCACTTCGCCACGACCCGTTGCCCTACGGGGTCGTCGTCACCTGCACGACGGCCGCGATCCTCTCGGCTGCGGCCCGCGCCGTCGCGATGCAGGCGGGTACGCCGACGCCGTGCAGCGCAGACCCCGCGACGGCCAGCCCGGGGACGCCCGCGACGGCCTGCTCGATCCGGCGGACCCGGTCCAGGTGCCCGACCGAGTACTGCGGCAGCCCCCCGCCCCACCGCTGTACGACGGCCTCGACCGGCGCCGCGGTGATGCCGTGCAACGTTGCCAGGTCCGCCCGCGCGCGGGCGACGAGCTCGTCGTCGTCGACCTGCAGGCCGGCGGCCTCGCCGAACCGGCCGGTCGAGACGCGGAGCCGGACCAGGCCGTCCGCACCGAGATGCGCCCACTTGTTCGACGAGTGCGTGGCGGCCTTGATGCTCAGGGGTTCGTCCGCGGCGATCAGCACCCCGGACGTCGGGGGCAACGCCGCCGCCTCGGCGGCCCGGTAGGCCAGCGCCACGACGACCGACGACGCCAGCTCCACCTCCCCCGCCGCGGAGGCGGCGGCGGGCACGGGGCCGGTGAGCAGCTTCCGGACCGCCGGCGCGGGAACGGCGAGCACCACGGCGTCGACGTCCAGGGCCTCCGGTCGGGTGGTCGGCCCGAGGACCAGCCGCCAGCCGGCCCCCCGGCGCTCCAGGGACCGCACGCTGGTGCCGAACCGGACGGTGGCGGCGGAGGCGGACCCGAGGGCGTCGAGCAGGACGCGGTAGCCGCCGCGGATGCCGCCGAAGACCGGACCCGTGGACCCCGACCCGGCCGCCGGGCCCCGGCCCGCGGGGGGCGGGGTGGCGGACGTGGCGGCGGCGGTGAGGGAGGAAGCGCCCGCGTCGAGGGCGGCGGCGAGGGCGGGGACGGTGGCCCGCAGACCCAGGGCGTCGACCCGGCCCGCGTAGACGCCGCCGAGCAGCGGGTCCGCCAGCCGCTCGGGGACCTCCGGGCCGAAGCGTTCGCGCAGCAGGCCGCCGAGGCTCACGTCCGTGCCGGGCTCCCAGGCCAGGGGCCGCTCCGGCTCGGCGGCGACAGCGGCGAGCCCGGCCGGGGACAGCACGTCGTGGAGGCGGGCCCGCGAGGTCGGGACGCCCATCATCGTGCCGGGCGGGAGGCCCACCGTGCGTCCGCCCGCGCGGATCGACGGGCTCGCCCCGGTGGGATGGACGCTCCGGTCCGCCAGGCCCAGCTCGTCGAGCAGGGCGGGCACCTCGGGGCGACGCGCGAGGAAGGCCTCGGCGCCGACGTCGAACGGCATCCCGGCCAGTTCGACGGTGTGCAGGACGCCGCCGGTGCGGTCCCGCTGTTCGAGGACGACGATCTCGGCCGCCGGGCCGAGCAGGGTGCGCAGGCGGTGCGCGGCGGCGAGACCGGAGATCCCCCCGCCGACGACCGCGATCCGGGCCGCGCTCACCTGGTCAGACGGGCTGGGCGTGGACGAGCTCGATCGTGCGCGTGATCACGTCCGGGTCCGTGTTCGGCAGCACGCCGTGCCCCAGGTTGAACACGTGCCCGGGGGTGCGGGCGCCCTCGGCGGCGATCCGCCGGACCTCGGCCTCGATCGAGGCGTGGTCCGCGAACAGCACGGCCGGGTCCAGGTTGCCCTGCACCGGCAGGCCGCGGCCGACGCGGCGGGCGGCCACGTCCAGCGGGGTCCGCCAGTCCACGCCGAGGACGTCCGTGCCGGCCTCCGCCATCGCGGGCAGCAGCTCCCCCGTGCCGACGCCGAAGTGGATGCGCGGGACGCCCGCCCCGGCCAGGCGGCCCAGGACGACCGCGGAGTGCGGGAGGACGTAGGTGCGGTAGTCCCGCTCGGAGAGCGCGCCCGCCCAGGAGTCGAACAGCTGGACGGCGTCCACCCCGGCGGCCACCTGGAGCTCCAGGAACGTCGCGGTGATCCCGGCCAGCTTGCTCATCAGCGCGTGCCAGACGTCCGGCGCGGTGCGCATGAGCGCCTTGGTGCGCTCGTGGTTCTTGCTGGGCCCGCCCTCGACCAGGTACGACGCGAGGGTGAAGGGGGCGCCCGCGAACCCGATGAGCGGCGTGTCGCCCAGCTCGCGCAGCAGCAGCGCGATCGCGTCCGTGACGGGGGCGACCTGCTCCGGCAGCAGGCGCGGGATGCGCTCGACGTCCGCCGCGGTCCGCACGGGCTCCGCGACGACGGGGCCGGTCCCGGCCACGATGTCCACGCCGATCCCGGCGGCGTACAGCGGCACCACGATGTCGCTGAACAGGATCGCGGCGTCCACCCCGTGCCGGCGCACCGGCTGCAGGGTGATCTCGCAGGTCAGCTCCGGGGTCATGCAAGACCGCAGCATGCCCGTGTCCGCCCGCAGGGCCCGGTACTCCGGCAGCGACCGTCCGGCCTGGCGCATGAACCACACGGGCAGGTGCGTGGGCCGCTCACCGCGGGCGGCGGCGAGGAAGGCGGAGTCCGGCAGCGTCCGGCGGGCCCCGGGGGTGGCGGGGACGACGGAGGCGGCGGGGGCGGCCGTGAGGGTGGGATTCGCAGACGTCATGACGTCGCCAGTGTCCCACAGGGCGGCCCACGTCCAGGTTCCGGCCCGGCGCGCCTGCGCCCTGGGTCCGGGTCCCACGACCTAGAGTTCCCGCTCGTGCCCGACGCGCCCGCCCCACCCGAGGTCTTCCGTCATGCGGTCGCGACGCTCTCCGCCGTCCGACCGCGTCCGGACCTCGTGCTCCGCCCGCTCGATGCACCACCCCGGCTCGCCCCGTACACGTGGGCGTTCAGCGTGGAGGCGGACATCGGGCACCGCGGCGACGGCACCGACGACCTGGACGAGCCGGACACCTCCGGGCGGCTGATCCTGCTGCACGACCCGGCCGGGCAGGACGCCTGGGAGGGCACCTTCCGGATCGTCTGCTTCGTCCAGGCGCGGCTGGAACGCGAGCAGCTCGGCGACGAGATGCTGCCCGTCGTCGCGTGGTCGTGGTTGACCGAGGCCCTGGAGGAGGCCGGCGCGAAGCACGTCGCGCTCGGCGGCACCGTGACCCAGACCTCGTCCGTCCGGTTCGGCGACATCGCCGGCCCGCGCCGCGACGACGACGTGGAGTTACGGGCCTCCTGGACGCCCGCGGACGGCGCGGGTGAGCTGACCGCCCACGCGGAGGCCTTCTGCGCCCTGGTCGCGACGGCCGCAGGACTACCCCCGGTCGGGGTGGCGACGCTTGCGAAGCGAAGCGTTTAAAGTGGACGACGACTTCGGTGGAGAATTGGCTGCTCACAGCCCGTGCACGACAAGTGGATCACCCATTCGGGTGCACCTTGACGTACAACGCTGTAACTTTCACCCGTAGAAGTTCGAACGGATACACGACGTTAGACCGCTTGGGGGGCTACAGTTCCTCCACGACACCTCCTCGGGCGGTCGGGCGCGACTCTCCGTCCCCCGGGGTCCCGGTGTTGGTCGGGGGGCAATCGACCGACTCCAGGGAGGTAGTGACGTGGCCGTAGTAGGCCAAGGCACACCCTTGCGCGGCACCCCAGGTGCCGTGCTCACACCCGCGATGGTTCCCCATCCGCGGGAAGAGCTCTTCTCGGTGCTGGTGGTGGACGACCATCCACTACTGCGCGAGGCGATCGCGGCGCGTCTGCGCTCGATGGGGGCCGGCACCGTGTACGAGGCGGCCTCGGTCGCCGAGGCGCGTGCGCGCGCCCAGGCGAACGGGCCGTGCGATCTGGCGATCCTCGACCTCGGCCTGCCGGACGGCAGCGGGCTCGACCTCGTCACGGAGCTGCGTCAGCTGGGCTGGAACCGGCTCGTCGTGCTCGCCTCGTCGGACGACCCGTACGCGGTCCGTTCGGCGTTCCAGGCGGGCGCGCAGGCCTACCTCCTCAAGTCCGCGTCCCCGGCGGTGGTGACCGACGGTGTGAAGCGGGTCCTGGACGGCGGCGTCTACGCCGACCCGACGGTGGCTCCGCTGCTCGCCACGGGCACTCGTGTGCCGGGTACGGACAACACCCCGCGCGAGCTCTCGGCGCGCGAGGTCGAGGTGCTCCAGCTGGTCGCGGACGGCCAGTCCAACAAGGAGATCGGCGAGGCCCTGAGCCTGTCGGCGCTCACCGTGAAGAGCCACCTGTCCCGGATCGGGCGCAAGCTCGGCACGGGTGACCGGGCTCAGATGGTGGCACTGGCGATGAGAGCCGGGGTCATCCGCTGACGTCGCACGGCTCGGGGGGTGGGTCGGCCGCGCGCATCGCGTCGGCGGACGATGTCGTCATGCCCGCCACCGAGTCGGGGCCGCACGCACCGGCCCCCGTCCCGCTCCTCCGGCCCGCGGACGGCCTCCCTGACGTCGTCGCGGACCGGGCGGCACTGGACCGGACGGCGGTGTCCCTGGCCGCCGGTACGGGCCCTGTCGCCGTGGACGCGGAACGGGCGTCCGGCTTCCGCTACTCGCAGCGTGCCTACCTCGTCCAGCTCCGCCGGGAGGGATCCGGGACGGCGCTGATCGACCCGATCCCGATGGGCGGCGACCTCTCGCCGCTGGCCCCCGCGCTGGACGGGCCCGAGTGGGTGCTGCACGCCGCATCCCAGGATCTCCCCTGCCTCGCCGAGGCCGGGCTGCGGCCGGCGAGGCTCTTCGACACCGAGCTCGCGGGCCGGCTCGCCGGCGTCCCCCGGGTCGGGCTGGGGCCGCTGGTGGAGAACCTGCTCGGGCTCACGCTCGAGAAGGGCCACGGCGCCGCCGACTGGTCCCGGCGCCCGCTGCCCGAGAGCTGGCTCGTCTACGCCGCGCTGGACGTCGAGGTGCTCGTCGAGCTCCGGGACGTCCTCGCGGACCTGCTGGAGAGCCAGGGCAAGCTCGAGTGGGCGCTGGAGGAGTTCGAGGCCGTCCGCACCGCCGGGCCGCCCGCCCCGCGCGCCGAACCATGGCGCCGCACGTCCGGCATCCACAAGATCCGCAAGCCTCGACCGCTCGCCCTGGTCAAGGGCCTGTGGGAGGCCCGGGACACGCTCGCCGCGGAGCGGGACATCGCGCCCGGACGCGTGCTGCCGGACGCCGCGATCGTCGAGGCGGCCGTCGCCGCGCCGGAGAACCCGCAGGCCCTCGCGGCGCTGCCGGTGTTCCGGGGCCGCGCCCAGCGCCGTCTCACCTCGTACTGGTTCTCCGCGATCTCGGCGGCCTCTCGGCTGCCGAACGAGGCAGCTCCCCGCCCGTCGCCGCCGAACGACGGGCCGCCGCCCGTCTCCCGCTGGGCGGACCGGGACCCGGACGCCGCGGCCCGGCTCTCCGCCGCCCGCGCCGCCCTGGCCGGGATCGGCGAGCGGTGGACGATCCCGGTGGAGAACCTGCTCCAGCCGGACCTGCTGCGGCGCCTCTGCTGGACCCCGCCGGAGGACGGCGACGTCGACGCCTTCCTCGCCGCCGGCGGCGCCCGTGGCTGGCAGCGCACCCTCCTCCGCGAGCCCCTCGAACAGGCTCTGCAGTCCCGCGAGACCACCTCCTGACGGCGCTCGCTCACACACACGTTCCGGCGCGGGCGGCGGCCCGTGAAGCTGTGCGTGAGCGGGGTGTCAGGGGATGGCCGCGGGCAGGGTCACCGTGATCGTCAGGCCGCCGCCGGGCACGGGGTCGGCCCGCACCTCGCCCCCGTGGGCCGTCACCACCGCCCGCACGATCGACAGGCCGAGGCCGGAGCCGGGGGCGCTCCCGATGCGCGCGACCGGGCCGCGACGGAACGGCTCGAACAGCTCCGCGACCCGCTCCGCCGGGATCTCCACGCCGCTCGAGGACACGCACAGCTCTGCATCCGCGCCGCGCACGCCGGTGCGGACCTCTATCCAGCCGCCCTCCACGTTGTGCCGCACCGCGTTCTCCAGCAGGTTCCCCGCGACCCGCTCCAGGAGCACCGGATCCCCGGAGACCGGCGCCGGACCGCCGTCGACCCGCACCCGGACGCCCTTCGCCCGCGCCTCCCTCGCCACGACGGCCAGGGCCCGCTTCGCGACGCCCCGCAGGTCCGTGGGCCGGCGGGCCGGCTCCTGCACGGCCCCCATCGCCTCGGTCCGGGCCAGCAGGAGCAGGCCGCCCACCAGGTCGTCCGCGCGGCGGGTGGCGTCCCGCACGACGTCGCCCATCCGGCGCAGCTCCGCGACGTCCGCAGCCGGGTCGGCCATCGTCACGTCGACCTCGGTGCGCAGGACGGACAGCGGGGTGCGCAGCTCGTGGCTGGCGTTGGCGACGAACCGGCGCTGGGCGTCGAAGGCGGCCTGCAGCCGGTCCAGCATCGCGTCGAACGTGGCGGCCAGCTCGGCGACCTCTCCGCGGGCGTCCCGCAGCGCGATCCGCTCGTCCAGCGACTCCGCAGACAGCCGCCGCGCCGCGGACGTGACGGCGTGCAGCGGCGCCAGGATCCGTCCCGCCAGCACCCACGCCACGAGCCCGGCCGCGGCCACGACCAGCGGGAACGCGATCAGCCCGGCCCGGAGCACCTCGGCCCGGGCGGCCGCGCCGACCGCGCTGGTCACCTCCGAGGCGGGGACGTCGAGGTCCCCGACCCGCACGGTCGTCCCCGGCGGCAGCGACGGCACCGACGCCGCGACGTCGCCGACCAGGAGCCAGCCGAGGTAGAGCAACAGGGCGCTGACCAGCGCGACCAGCAGGGTGCTGAGCAGCGTCAGCCGGAGTCGGAGGCCCGGACCCCGAAGCGGCATGTCAGCCCGCGGCCGGCACCCGGTAGCCCGCGCCCACGACGGTCTCGATCACGCCGGGCTCGCCGAGCTTCTTGCGCAGGGTCATCACGGTGACCCGGACCGTCGTCGTGAAGGGGTCCGCGTTCTCGTCCCAGACCCGTTCCAGGAGCTCCTCGCTGCTGACCACGGCCCCGCCGGCGCCGAGCAGCACCTCGAGGACGCCGAACTCCTTGCGGGTCAGCTCCACCGGCCGGTCCGCGCGCGCCACGGTGCGCCGGGCCGGGTCCAGGGCGACGTCCCCGGCGACGAGCAGGGGCGGCACGGCCGGGGTGGCGCGGCGGCCCAACGCGCGGACGCGGGCGACCAGCTCCGGGAAGTCGAACGGCTTGGCGAGGTAGTCGTCCGCGCCCTTGGACAGGCCGTCGACCTTGTCCTCCAGGGTGCCGCTCGCCGTCAGCATCAGCACGCGCGTGGTGGCGCCCGACTCGACGATCGCGGCACACAGCGCGTCCCCGGACATCCCGGGCAGGTCCCGGTCCAGCACGACGACGTCGTAGCGGGTCACCGCGGACTTCTCGTGCCCGCTGTCCCCGTCCAGGGCGACGTCCACGGCCATGCCCTCGCGCCGCAGCCCGCGGGCGACCGCCTCGGCGAGCACCGCCTCGTCCTCGACCACGAGAACCCTCATCGGACCGGATCCCTCATCGGCGCCTCTGCTCCTCCTGTGCCTGCTCCGCCGGGAGGACGACCTCCGCCGGCATCGACGGCAGGCAGCCGGGCAGCGCGGACGCCCACTCGGTGACCCGGCGGGCCACGTCCTGCGCGGTCAGCCCGACCGCGGCCAGCACGTCGCCCCGGCTGCCGTGCTCCAGGAACTCCTGCGGGAGCGCGACGTCCCGCTGCGGCACGTCGACCTCGTTGGACCGCAGCACGTCCGCCAGCGCGGAACCGAAGCCACCGTGCCGCCCGGCGTCCGACACCGTGACGACGAGCCGGTGCTGCTGCGCGAGCCCCACCAGCACCTCCGGCACCGGGAGCACCCAGCGCGGGTCCACGACGGTGACGCCGATCCCCTGCCGCGCGAGCCGCTCGGCCGCGGCCACACCCAGCTCGCCGAAGGCGCCGACGCAGACCATCAGCACGGACGCCACCGTGGTGTGCCCGGAACCGTTGACCCGCCCGTGCGAGACCGACGGTTCGTGCAACACATCCACCTCGCCGACCCGCCGCACCGCCGGCACGGACTCGATGACCGCGCCCTTCGGGAACCGCAGGGCGGTGGGCCCGTCCGCCACGGCGACCGCCTCGGCCAGCTCCTCGCGCAACGTCCCGGCGTCCCGCGGCGCGGCGACCCGGATCCCCGGCACCACGCCGAGGATCGACAGGTCCCACATCCCGTTGTGCGACGGGCCGTCGCTGCCGGTCACCCCGGAACGGTCCAGCACCAGCGTCACGGCCTCGCCGTGCAGGGCCACGTCCATCATGAGCTGGTCGAACGCCCGGTTGAGGAACGTCGAGTACAGCGCGACGACGGGGTGCATCCCGCCGCGCGAGAGCCCGGCCGCGGAGGTCAGCGCGTGCTGCTCGGCGATGCCGACGTCGATGCAGCGCTCCGGGAACGCCTTCGCGAACGCCGCCAGGCCGGTGGGGCCGAGCATCGCCGCCGTGATCCCGACGACGTCCGGCCGCCGCGTCCCGAGGGCCACCATCTCCTCGGCGAACACGCTGGTCCAGCCGGTGGTCTCGGGGCCGGTGGGCAGCCCGGTGAGCGGGTCGAACGCGGCCGGGCTGTGCATCTGCTCGGCCTCGTCGTTCTCGGCCGGCAGGTACCCGTTGCCCTTGCGCGTGACCGCGTGCACGACGACCGGACCGCCGAAGTGCCGGGCGCGGCGTAGCGCGGACTCCATGGCCGCGACGTCGTGCCCGTCGACGGGGCCGAAGTACTTCAGGCCGAGATCCCCGAACAGCTCCTGCGGACTGATCGCGTCCTTCATGCCGGCCTTCAGGGCGTGCAGGCCCGCGTAGAGCGCCGGGCCGATCACGGGCGTGCCGCGCAGCGTCTGCTTGCCGGCCTCCAGGACGCGCTCGTAGCCCGGCTGCAGGCGCAGTGTGGCGAGCCGGTCCGCGAGCCCGCCGATGGTCGGCGCGTAGGACCGCCCGTTGTCGTTGACGACCACGACGACGTTGCGGTCCTTGGCGGCGGCGATGTTGTTGAGCGCCTCCCAGGCCATGCCGCCGGTGAGCGCGCCGTCCCCGATCACCGCGACGACGTGCCGCTGCTGCCCGGTCAGCGCGTAGGCGCGGGCCAGCCCGTCCGCCCAGGACAGCGAGGACGACGCGTGGCTGGACTCCACGATGTCGTGCACGCTCTCGGAGCGGCTCGGGTAGCCCGATAGCCCGCCCGTCTTCTTGAGCCGGTCCCAGCCCTCCTGACGGCCGGTGAGCAGCTTGTGGACGTAGGCCTGGTGGCCCGTGTCCCAGATCAGCGCATCCCGCGGCGAGTCGAAGACCCGGTGCAGGGCGATCGTCAGCTCGACGACGCCGAGATTGGGCCCGAGGTGCCCGCCGGTGCGGGACACCGAGCTCACCAGGAACTCCCTGATCTCGGCCGCGAGCGCGGTCAGCGATTCGGGTCCGAGCCTCTTCAGGTCGGCCGGGCCCCTGACGGATGCCAGCACGGTCACGGGCCCACTGTACGGACGACGCCGATCACCGCGCGGTCACGACCCGGTGACGGACGTCCCCACGGCGCTCTGCACGGGCCGGCCGGCTGTGTCGACCTGCCTGGGCTGCATGTCCAACAGGTCCCTGACGTGCGCGACCTCGTTCACCGTGCGCACCTTCCGCAGCCCGTCCCGGCTCGCGACGATCCTCGTCACTCCCGTGTAGTCCAGCGGGAAGGGCAGCGACAGCGCGATGCCGAGGACGTGTGCCAGGTAGACGTTGACGACCCCCGCGTGGGCGAACACGACGGCCGTGCCCCGGCCCGGATGCGCCTCGACGACCCGTTCCATCGCCGCCACGACCCGGCCGCGGAACGCCTCGACGTCGACGTGCGCGGGCAGGTGCCCGTTCAGCATCCGCTGCCAGACCTCGGGGTTGCTCCGCGCCAGCTCGTGCACGGGGACGTACTGGCGGTCGTCGGAGTCGTACTCGCGCAGGTCGTGCACGAGGCGCGGCTCCAGGCCGCGGGCGGCGGCCAGGGGCACCGCGGTGCTCCGCGCGCGCCGCATCGTGCTGGCGTAGACGGCGTCGACGGGATCCCCCTCGAGTGCGCCGACGACCCGTGCGGCCTGCTCGTGGCCGAGCGGGGTCAGGTCGGGATCGGCCCCGCCGCCGTCGGTGTGGACCCGCTCCGGCAGCCCGTGCCGGACGAGGACGAGCCGCACGTCAGGCCTCCGGCACGTGCTCGCCGTGCCCTGCGTCCCGGAGGGCGGCACGCAGCTGCTCCGCGTACCCCTCCTGCTCCTCGGCATCCACGGACTTCGCCGCGTTCGCGAAGTCGAACGCCGCCATGTCCCAGGCTGGGAAGACGTGCAGGTGCAGGTGCGGGACCTCGAAACCGGCCACCAGGAACCCGACGCGCGGCGGCTTCCAGATCGCGTCCACCGCCTTGGCGATCGTGTGCGAGACGCCCGTGAGGTGCGCGACCAGCTCCGGGTCGGCGTCGACCCAGTGGTCGACCTCCTCGCGCGGCACGACCAGGGTGTGCCCCGGGCCGAGCGGGTTGATCGAGAGGAAGCCGACGCAGCGGTCGTCCGACCAGACGAACCGGGCCGGCAGCTCGCCGTCGATGATCTTCGTGAACAAGGTGCTCATCGCCCCGCACCCTATCCGGTACCGGGCGACCATCGGTGGGATCTCCTAAGGTCTTCCCCATGCCCCGCACGATCGCCACCACCACCTCCGTCGGGCGCGACGAGCTCCTCGAGTTCCTCCGCCCCCGGCACAAGGTCGTCCTGCTCACCACCCGTGCGGACGGCGGCGTCCAGGGCTCGCCCGTCACCTCCGGGGTCGACGCGGAGGGCCGGATCGTGATCTCCACCTATCCCGAGCGTGCGAAGGCGGCCAACGTCGCGCGCACCCCGAAGGCGTCGGTGGTCGTGCTGTCGGACGAGTTCAACGGCGCCTGGGTGCAGGTGGACGGGGACGCCGAGCTGATCACGCTTCCGGACGCGCTCGAGCCGCTCGTCGAGTACTTCCGGTCCATCTCCGGCGAGCACCCGGACTGGGACGAGTACCGCGAGGCGATGACGGCACAGGGCAAGGCGCTCATCCGGATCACCCCCACGCGCTGGAGCCCGATCGCCACCGGCGGATTCCCGGCGCGGCTCGCGGAAGCCTGAGCTGCGGGGACCGTCACACCCCGAGGTCGGCCGGCCACGGGCGCCGGCGCAGCCCGGTAGATTCGTCTCCCACGGGTCGACGGTGCCCCACCCGGGCCCCGTGGGTCGACAGGACCGGGACCCAGCAAATGGTTGGACACGGCAGCCGGACTTCTCCGATGCCGGGATGAGAGGAACAAGCATGCGTCCGTGGCCGGGCAACCCGTACCCGTTGGGTGCGAGCTACGACGGGGCCGGGACGAACTTCGCGCTCTTCTCCGAGGCCGCCGAGAAGGTGGAGCTCTGCCTCTTCTCGCCGCGCGGCAAGGAGACCCGGATCCGGCTCACCGAGGTCGACGGGTTCGTGTGGCACGCGTACCTGCCGGCGGTCGAGCCTGGGCAGCGCTACGGCTACCGGGTCCACGGCCCCTACGACCCCGCACAGGGGCTGCGCTGCAACCCCAATAAGCTGCTGATCGACCCGTACGCGAAGGCCGTCGACGCGGCGGTCAAGTGGGACGAGGCCGTCTTCGGCTACAACTTCGGGGACCCGGAGAGCCGCAACGACCGGGACTCCGCGCCGTTCGTGCCGAAGTCCGTGGTCGTCAACCCGTACTTCGACTGGGGCTCGGACCGCCCGCCGAAGATCCCCTACCACGAGTCGGTGATCTACGAGGCGCACGTCCGCGGCCTCACGATCGCGCATCCGGAGATCCCGGAGGAGCTGCGCGGCACCTACGCGGGGCTCGCGCATCCGGCGATGATCGAGCATCTGCAGGGGCTGGGGATCACCGCCGTCGAGCTCATGCCCGTGCACGAGTTCCTCAACGACCACCACCTGCAGGAGAAGGGCCTGTCCAACTACTGGGGCTACAACACGATCGCCTTCCTGGCGCCGCACCACGCCTACGCCACCCGCGGCAGCCGGCCCGGCAGCCAGGTCCACGAGTTCAAGGCGATGGTCCGGGACCTGCACGAGGCGGGCATCGAGGTCATCCTCGACGTGGTCTACAACCACACCGCCGAGGGCTCGGAGATGGGCCCCACGCTGTCCATGCGCGGCATCGACAACCACGCGTACTACCGCCTGGTCGAGGACGACCCGCGCTACTACATGGACTACACCGGCACCGGGAACTCGCTGAACGTGCGCAACCCGCACACCCTGCAGCTGATCATGGACTCGCTGCGGTACTGGGTCACCGAGATGCACGTCGACGGGTTCCGGTTCGACCTCGCGTCCACCCTGGCGCGGGAGTTCTACGACGTGGACCGCCTGTCGGTGTTCTTCGACCTCGTGCAGCAGGACCCGGTGATCAGCCAGGTCAAGCTGATCGCGGAGCCCTGGGACGTCGGCCCCGGCGGGTACCAGGTCGGCAACTTCCCGCCGCTGTGGACGGAGTGGAACGGCAAGTACCGGGACACCGTCCGGGACTTCTGGCGCGGGGAGCCGGGCACGCTGGGCGAGTTCGCCTCCCGGATCACCGGCAGCTCGGACCTGTACCAGGACGACGGCCGGCGCCCCTACGCGTCGATCAACTTCGCCACCGCGCACGACGGCTTCACCCTGGCGGACCTGGTCTCGTACAACGAGAAGCACAACGACGCCAACGGCGAGGGCGGCAACGACGGCGAGAGCCACAACCGCTCCTGGAACTGCGGTGTCGAGGGCCCCACGGACGACGCGGCGGTGCTCGAGCTGCGCGCCCGCCAGGAGCGCAACTTCATCGCCACGGTCCTGCTCAGCCAGGGCACGCCGATGCTGCTGCACGGCGACGAGCTGGGGCGCACGCAGGGCGGCAACAACAACGTCTACTGCCAGGACAACGACATCGCCTGGGTGGACTGGTCGCTCGCGGGCAAGAACGCCGGGCTGATCGGCTTCACCTCCGGCGTCGCGGCCCTGCGCGCCGCGCACCCCGTCTTCCGCCGGCGCCGGTTCTTCGCGGGCCGGCCCATCGCGCCGCGGCGGCGGGACTCCCTGGCGGACATCGCCTGGTTCACCCCGGCCGGCGAGGAGATGACCGAGCAGGACTGGGACTCGGGCTTCGGCAAGTCCGTCGTCGCGTTCCTGAACGGCGAGGGCATCACGGACGTGGACCAGCGCGGGGAGCGCGTCACGGACGACTCGTTCCTGCTCGCGTTCAACGCCCACTGGGAGGACATCGAGATGACGTTGCCGCCGGCCGAGTACGGCAAGGAATGGGCGATCGTCGTGGATACGGCAGCGGGTGAGGTGACCACGCTGACCACTGCCCCCGGCGTCATCGCCGCGGAGCCGCCCACGGTGATGGCCGGGGCCACTCACACTGTGCCCGCGCGGTCCCTGCTCGTGCTGCAGCGGACGAACTAGAGCCATGGCCCCCTCCTCGACCTACCGCCTGCAGTTCTCCCGGGACCTCACGTTCACCGACGCCGTCGAGCTCGTGCCCTACCTCAACGCCCTGGGCGTCGGCGCGCTGTATTCGTCGCCGCTGCTGGAGTCCGGTGCCGGGTCCAACCACGGCTACGACGTCGTGGACCCCACCCGGATCTCCGCCGAGCGCGGGGGTGAGGAGGGGCTCAAGGCCCTCGTCGCCGCCGTCCGCGAGGCCGAGCTCGGGTTCGTGCTCGACATCGTCCCCAACCACGTCGGCGTCGAGGTGGCGAAGGCGAACCCGTGGTGGTGGGACGTGCTCGAGCACGGCCGCGGCTCGCGGTGGGCGGGGCACTTCGACATCGACTGGGACGCCGGCCCGGTGCTGCTCCCGATCCTCGACGCGGACGAGGAGAAGGCGCTCGGCGAGCTGTCGCTCTCCGAGGACCGCACCGAGCTCCGCTACTACGAGCACGCCTTCCCGGTGGCCCCCGGCACCGAAGGTGCGGGCACCCCGCAGGAGGTCCACGAGCGGCAGCACTACCGCCTCTGCTCGTGGAAGCGCGGGGCCGCGGAGCTCACCTACCGCCGCTTCTTCGACGTCTCGACCCTCGCCGCCGTCCGCGTCGAGCTGCCCGAGGTGTTCGCGGACGCCCATCGCGAGATCCTGCGCTGGGTCGAGTCAGGGGACGTCGACGGCATCCGCGTGGACCACCCGGACGGCCTCTCGGACCCGGGTGGGTACCTGCGCCGGCTGCGCGCGGCGATCGGGCCGGAGCGCTGGCTGCTCGCGGAGAAGATCCTGGGCGTCGGCGAGGACCTCCCCGTCTCGTGGCCCATCGACGGCACCACCGGCTACGAGGCGCTGCGCGAGGTCTGCGGGGTGTTCGTGGACCCGGACGGCGCCGGCCTGATCACGCAGTTCGCCGCCGAGCACACCGGCGTCAAGGAGTCCTCGCACGCCGCCGAACGGCGCGGACGGCGCGAGGTCGCGGACACCATCCTGGCCGCGGAGGTCCGGCGGATCGCCGCCCTCGTCCCGGTCCCGGAGGCCGCGCCGAGCACGGACGAGGACCCCGGGCCCGCCGCGGACCGCGTCCGCGAGGCGGTCGCGGAGTTCCTCTGCGGGTTCCCGGTGTACCGGAGCTACCTGCCCGAGGGCCGGGAGTCGCTGGACACCGCGGTCGCGGTGGCCCGGGCGAACCGGCCGGATCTCGCGGACGTCCTGGTCGCCCTCCACGCCGCGATGCTCGCGGACCCGGAGGGGGCGCTGGCCACCCGCGTGCAGCAGACGTCGGGCATGGTCATGGCGAAGGGCGTCGAGGACACGGCGTTCTACCGCTACAACCGGTTCGTCGCGCTGAACGAGGTCGGCGGGGACCCCGGACGCTTCGGCGTCTCCCCCGCCGAGTTCCACACCGCGCTGGCCCGGCGCGAGGCCTCCGTGCCCCGCACCATGACCACGCTCTCCACGCACGACACGAAGCGGTCCGAGGACGTGCGCGCCCGCCTCGCGGTGCTCGCCGAGATCCCCCGCGAGTGGACGGGCCTCGTGCGCGATTGGGCCGCCCGGCACCCGCTGCCGCACCCTTCGCTGGACCTGCTGGCCTGGCAGAGCCTGGTCGGCGCCTGGCCCATCTCCGCCGAGCGGCTCTCGTCGTACCTGGGCAAGGCCTCGAAGGAGGCCAAGCTCGTGACGAGCCACGTGGAGGCGGTACCCGAGGTCGACGAGGCGATCGCGGCCTGGCCGAAGCAGGTCCTCGCGGACGCGGAACTCGTGTCGGAGGTCGAGCGGTTCGTCGCCCGGATCGCCGAGCCCGGCTGGACGAACTCGCTGGGGCAGAAGCTCCTGCAGCTCGCGGGCCCCGGTGTCCCGGACGTCTACCAGGGCACCGAGCTCTTCGAGTACTCCCTCGTGGACCCGGACAACCGCCGGCCGGTGGACTTCGCCGCGCGCCGAGCCCTGCTCGCCCGCCTCGACGAGGGCTGGCTCCCCGAGGTCGACGCCGAGGGGGCCGCGAAGCTACTGGTCACGGCCAGCGCCGCGCGGCTCCGCCGGTACCGCCCGGAGCTGTTCACCGGCTACCGGGCCGTGCCTGCGCAGGGCCCGGCGGCGGAGCACGCCGTCGCGTTCGCCCGGAGCGACTCGCTGGTGGCGGTCGCGACACGCCTCCCGGTCGGCCTGGCGGCGCGCGGGGGGTGGGAGGACACCGTCCTTCCCCTGCCGGGTGGCACCACGGACTGGCACGACATCCTCACGGACGCCCCGGTCGACGGCGCCGCCCCCCGCCTGGAGCGACTCCTCGCGCGCTATCCCGTGGCGCTGCTCGTCCGTCCGGCCTGATCCGGGTCGGCCTGCCGGTTGCTCGACGACCGGCGGGCCGCCCCGGTTCCCGCCCGGCGGCGGGGCCGGAGTTGTTGCGTAAGACGCATTGTGTATCGGATGACGCGGGTCACCCCCCGGAACCACTGCGCCCGTGATCGACGTTGACACCACGGTGTCTCGAGGATCGAGGCAAGAAGGAGAACGGTGAACGACCTCGCAGCACGGCTGCGACAGGTGGTGGCGGTGGCGGACGCCTACCGGCAGACCGTCGGGAAGGCACTGGGGCTGGGCACGTCGGAGACGACGATCCTGGTCCATCTGCTGCACGAGTGCTCCTGCACCCCGTCCGCACTCGCCCGCAGGGTGGGTGTGACGCCCGCGACCATCACCTCGCAGCTGGATCGGCTCGAACTGGCCGGGCACGTCGTCCGGCGGAACAACCCGCGGGACCGGCGCAGCCTGCTCATCGACCTCACCCCCCGCGGCCGGGCCACGGCCGAGACCGTCTGGCAGGTGTTCTTCCGGGACGTCATGGACGGGCTCGGGGACACCGACGCGGCCCTGGCCGAGAACGTCGACCGCGTCCTGGAGCAGGTGGTCGAACGGCTCGCCGCACGTGCCCGGGACATCCCCGGCATGACGGAGGCGCTCGAGAAGACCGGTTGATTCGACCACCGGATCATCCGGAAATCACACTTCCGTCATTCACGACAATCTGCAGGAAAAAGCGGCTGTTCAGCCGAGTGGGGCCGCCCGCGGTTTCCCTACAGTCGAACTCGCAACGTATGTGGCTACCGGCCGACCCCCGTGCTGCCGGTACCACGTTGCCGGAACCGCCGGACGATTCTTGCCCCCCGACCGTCCGGCGGTTCCGCACCACCGCACGACCGCAGCCCGCCCGGAACCCAGGATCACACCGGAAACCAGGGGGCAGGACGCGCGGCCACGCTCCCCAACCGGCAGGATTCCCTCCGTGGCTGAGTACGCGGTGTGGGCCCCCGAGAAGGACAGGGTCCGGGTGGTGGTCGACGGCGAGGCGTTCCCGATGGAGCGCGCGGCCGACGGCTGGTGGCGGGCGGACGTCGAGGACAACGGTCCCGGTTCGGCCTACGCCTTCCTGATCGACGACGACGAGACCCCGTTGCCCGATCCGCGTTCGGCGTGGCAGCCCAGCGGGGTGCACGCCGCCTCCCGGCGCTACGACCAGGACGCGTTCTGGTGGACGGACCAGGCCTGGACGGGCCGCACGCTGGCCGGCAGCGTCCTCTACGAGTGCCACATCGGCACGTTCACCGACGAGGGCACCTTCGACGCCGCGATCGAGAAGCTGGACCACCTGGTCGCGCTCGGGGTCGACATGGTCGAGGTGCTGCCCGTCAACGCCGTCGACGGGCCCCGGAACTGGGGCTACGACGGCGTCGGCTGGTACGCGGTCACCGAGAACTACGGCGGACCGGACGGGTTCAAACGCTTCGTGGACTCGGCGCACGCCCGCGGGCTCGGCGTCGTGCTGGACGTCGTCTACAACCACCTCGGGCCCTCCGGCGCCTACCTGGACCGTTTCGGGCCGTACTTCGCGGGTGCCAACATCTGGGGTCCGTCGCTGAACCTCGACGGCGCGTGGTCGGACGAGGTGCGGCGCTTCGCGATCGACAACGCGCTGATGTGGCTGCGGGACTTCCACGTCGACGGGCTGCGGATCGACGCCGTGCACGCGCTGCGGGACACCCGGGCCCAGCACCTCCTCGAGCAACTCTCGAAGGAGGTCACGGCCCTGGAGGCGCACGTCGGCCGGCCGCTCTCGCTGATCGCGGAGTCCGACCTCAACGACCCGCGGATGATCACCTCACGGGACGCGGGCGGACTCGGGATGGACGCCCAGTGGGCGGACGACATCCACCACAGCCTGCATACCGTGCTCACCGGTGAGTCCCAGGGCTACTACTCGGACTTCGCCGAGGCGGACCTCGCCGGGCTCGCGCACGTCCTCACGCACGGGTTCCTGCACGAGGGCACGTGGTCCAGCTTCCGGAAGCGGACGCACGGCGCCCCGGTGGACACGACCCGCATCCCGGGCCACCGGTTCGTCACCTACCTGCAGAACCACGACCAGATCGGCAACCGCGCCACCGGGGACCGGCTCACCCAGGTGCTCTCCCCCGGCATCCTGGCCTGCGGAGCGGCGCTGCTGTTCACCTCGCCGTTCACCCCGATGCTGTTCATGGGCGAGGAGTGGGGCGCGCGCACGCCCTGGCAGTTCTTCTCCTACTTCCCGGACGAGGGCCTGCGTGAGGCCGTCCGCAAGGGCCGGACCGCGGAGTTCGCCGAGCACGGCTGGGGCAGCGACGTCGAGGTGCCGGACCCGAACGCCGAGAGCACCTTCACGGACTCCAAGCTGGACTGGACCGAGCTGGAGCAGGAGCCGCACAAGACCCTGTTCGCCCTGTACAAGGAGCTCATCGCGCTGCGCCGGGCGTGGCCGGAGCTCTCGGACCCCTGGCTGGACGAGGTCGGCGTCGACGTCCACCCGGAGGCACGCACACTGGTGATCCACCGCGGGCGGCTGCGGGTGCTGGTGAACCTCGGCCCGGAGCAGGTGACACTCGAGCTCGCGGCGCCGGTCGAGCGGATCCTGCTGGCGAGCGAGCCGGTGATCGGCGAGGGCGACGCCCTGACGATGCCGGCGGAGGCCTTCGCGATCACCGTCCTGGAGTCCTGCAGCCCGTCCCCGCCCGAACGCACAAACGGCACTCTCGCTCAGCAGGTCTGAACGAGAGTGCCGTTCGTGCGACGAGGGGAGGGTTACAGCAGGCCGAGGCCCTTGACGGCCTCGCGCTCCTCGACGAGCTCGGCGACGGACGCGTCGATCTTCTCGCGGGAGAACGCGTCGATCTCCAGGCCCTGGACGATCTCCCACTTCCCGTTCTTCGACGTGACGGGGAAGCTCGAGATGATGCCCTCGGCGATGCCGTAGGAGCCGTCGGACGGGATGGCCGCGGAGGTCCAGTCACCCTCGGGGGTGCCGTTGACCCAGTCGTAGACGTGGTCGATGGCCGCGTTCGCCGCCGACGCCGCGGACGACGCGCCACGGGCCTCGATGATCGCCGCGCCGCGCTTGGCGACCGTCGGGATGAACTCGTCCTTGAGCCAGGACTCCTCCACCTGCTCGGCGGCGATCTTGCCGGCGACCTCGGCGTGGTAGAGGTCCGGGTACTGGGTGGCCGAGTGGTTGCCCCAGATCGTGAGCTTCTTGATGTCGCTCAGCGGGACCGACAGCTTCTTCGACAGCTGCGCGAGGGCGCGGTTGTGGTCCAGCCGGGTCATCGCGGTGAAGCGCTCGGCCGGGACGTCCGGCGCGGCCGCCTGGGCGATGAGGGCGTTGGTGTTGGCCGGGTTGCCGACGACGAGCACGCGGATGTCGTCCGCCGCGCCCTCGTTGATCGCCTTGCCCTGCGGGGCGAAGATGCCGCCGTTGGCCTCGAGCAGGTCTCCCCGCTCCATGCCCTTGGTGCGCGGGCGGGCGCCGACGAGCAGCGCGACGTTGGCGCCGTTGAACGCGGCGGTGGCGTCGTCGAAGATCTCGATGCCGGACAGCAGCGGGAACGCGCAGTCCTCGAGCTCCATGGCGGTGCCCTCGGCGGCCTTGACGGCCTGCGGGATCTCCAGGAGGTGCAGCTTCACCGGGGTGTCGGGCCCCAGGAGCTGCCCGGAGGCGATCCGGAAGAGCAGCGCGTAACCGATCTGGCCAGCGGCTCCGGTGACAGTGACGGTGACAGGAGGGGTAGACACGCACGAAGGCTAGACCCTCGGCCCCCGGGCGCGCCGCGACGGGGATCACGCGCGGCGCCGGCCCTGCGCTCATCGGGTGACGTGCCGGCGCTTCCCTAGGCTGTCGCCATGACCCGCAAGGCCGATCCCGGCGCCACCCCCGCCGCCGCGCGGGCTCTCGCACCGGACCTGGCCCGTGGCGGGATGCTGCTGCTCATCGCCCTGGCGAACGCCCACGTCCTGCTGCACGGGCGCCCGCTGGGCGTCCGCGGCTACCCCGCCGAGCTCGACCCCGTCTCCGCGGTCGTGGCGGCGTCGCAGCTCGTCCTGGTCGACGGCCGCGCCTATCCCCTGTTCGCGGTGCTGGTCGGCTACGGGGTGACCCAGCTCGCGCGCCGCCGGCTGGCCGGCGGCGCCGAACCAGGGGACGTCACCTCCCTCGTCCGCCGGCGGGGCCGCGCGTTGCTGCTGATCGGGCTGGTGCACGGCCTGCTCCTGTTCCCCGGGGACATCATCGGCGCCTACGGCCTGACGACCGTGCTGCTGGCCGGGATCCTGGTGGCGGGCACCGTGGTGTCCTTGCTCACGACAGCGGTGGTCGGCACGGTGGTCGCCACCTTCGTGGCCTTCGGCAGCGCCGCGACGGACGGCCGGGGCACGAGCGTGCTGTTCTCCTCGGGCGTCCGGGACCCGCTGACGGCGCTGGTGAACCGCGCGATCGAGTGGGGCCTGATCGGCGTGCTCTCCCAGACCCTCGGGGTCTTCGGCGCGGTGGCGTTCGGGGCGTGGGCGGCCCGCCTACGGATCCTCGACGAGCCGGGCCGCCACCGGGCGCTCTTGGCCCGGGTCGCGGCGGGCGGCCTCGCGGCGGCGGTCCTGGGCGGGCTGCCGCTGGCGCTCGCGGCGGCCGGGCTCTGGACCATGGGCCCCGCCGTCCGCGGGCTGGTGCACGCCCTGCACGCGCTCACCGGCTACGCGGGCGGGCTCGGGTACGCGGCGCTGTTCGGCCTGCTCGCGACCCGCATCAGAGGCGCAGGGGGCGGGCCGCTCGGGGCGTGCGGGCGGCGCTCGCTGTCCTGCTACCTCGGCCAGTCCGTCGTGTTCGCCGCGCTGCTGCCCGCCTGGACGCTGGACCTCGGCGCCCGGCTGAGCGTGTGGCAGGTTTCCGTGCTGGCGGTCGGCACATGGTTGCTGATCCTGGTGCTCGCCGTCGTCGCGGAACGGCGCGGGGAACGGGGCCCCGCGGAGCGCCTCCTGCGGCGGCTCACCTACGGCTGAGCCGGCACCGGGCTACCCTCGCCGTATGGCCGGAAAAGGCGGCGGACACCCGGGTGGGGGCAAACGGTCTCGATCGGCGCGCGGCCGTCCGAGCGACTCCTTCTCCTGGGAGGGCGGGCCCGGATACCAGCCGGTCGACCCCTCGGCGCAGCTCCCGCACGCACCGATGCCCGGCGCGCCGCCCTACCCGGCCGCCGAAGCGCTCCCCCGACGGGCCTCCGGCCGGACGTCCCCTACTCCCGCGCGCTCGCCGGCGCCGCCGTGTGGGCCGTCGTGGCGTTGCTGTTGGTGGTGCTGTTCGGCAGACCCGGCAACGCGGTCGGCTGGGTGATCCAGCTCCTCTGGATCGCGATCTGCACGGCCGGCGCCTCCTGGCCGACCTACCAGGTGGCCAGGAAGCGCGGCTGGACCGAGCTCTGGCGGCTCGCCCTGATCGCGTTCCCGGCGTTCTGGTTCCTGCGTGCCCTCACGTCGATCCTGACCGTCCTGCTGCTGACCTGAGGTCCTACGCCTCGCGCCTGCGCGCGCTGATCACGCCGGTGTCGAACCCGGCCAGGTGCAGCCCGCCGTGGAAACGCGCGTGCTCCACCTTCAGGCACCTGTCCATGACGACGGCGAGCCCGGCGGCCTCCGCCCTCGCGGCCAGGGCCTCGTCCCACAGCCCGAACTGCAGCCACCACGTCTTCACCCCGTCCAGGGCGAGCACCTCGTCGAGCACGCCCCCGAGGTCCTCGGGGCGGCGGAACGTGTCCACCATGTCCGGGACGGCGGGCAGGTCCGCGAGCGTGGGGTACACGGGCCTGCCGAGGATCTCCGTCGCGTTGGGGTTCACGAACCAGACCTCGTAGTCCGTGCTGGCCAGCAGGTACGTCGCGACGAAGTTGCTGGCCCGCGCCGGGTTCGGTGACGCGCCGACCACGGCCACGGTCCGGGTCTCGCGCAGGATCCGCTGCCGCGCGAGCGCGGACGGGTTCTCCCAGGAACTCGCCACGATGCTCATCAGGCCTCCTTCACCGCGGCGGCCAGCGCCTGGTCCAGGTCCCAGAGGATGTCCTCCGGATCCTCGATGCCCACGCTGATCCGGATCAGGTCCTCCGGGACGCCCGCGTCCTCGAGCTGGGCGGCGGTGAGCTGCTGGTGCGTCGTCGAGCCCGGGTGCAGGACGAGCGTGCGGGCGTCGCCGACGTTGGCGAGGTGGCTGCAGAGCTGCACGGACTCGATGAACCTCGCGCCCGCGGCCCGGCCGCCCTTCACCCCGAACGCGAAGACGGCGCCCGGGCCCTTCGGCAGGTACCGCTTCGCGCGCTCGTGGTGCGGGTGGTCCGGCAGCCCGGCGTAGCGCACGTACTCCACGCGCGGGTCCGCCTGGAGCCACTCGGCGACGACCTGGGCGTTCGCCACGTGCGCGTCCATCCGGAACGGCAGCGTCTCCACGCCCTGGATCAGCAGGAACGCCGAGTGCGCGGACAGGGTGGCCCCGACGTCACGGAGCTGCTCGGCCCGCAGCTTGGTCAGGAAGCCGAGCTCCTGGAAGTTCCCCCACCACGTCAGACCGCCGTAGGACGGGACGGGCTCGGTCATCGAGGGGAAGCGCCCGTTGCCCCAGTCGAACCGGCCGGACTCGATCACGACCCCGCCGAGCGTGGTGCCGTGCCCGCCGAGGAACTTCGTCGCGGAATGGATCACGATGTCCGCGCCGTGTTCCATCGGCCGGCACAGGTACGGGGTCGCCAGCGTCGCGTCGACGATCAGCGGGACGCCCGCGGCGTGCGCGACCTCGGCGAGCCCGGCGATGTCCGCGACCTCGCCGCCCGGGTTGGAGACGACCTCGGTGAACACGAACCTGGTCTTGTCCGTGATCGCCTTCGCGTAGTCCGCGGGGTCTCCCCCGCCGACGAACACGGTGTCCACGCCGAAGCGGCGCAGCGTCACGTCGAGCTGGGTGATGGTGCCGCCGTAGAGCCCGGACGCCGCGACCGCGTGGTCCCCCGCTCCCGCGAGGCACGCGAAAGTGAGGAACTCCGCGGCCTGGCCGCTGGCCGTCGCGACCGCGCCGATCCCGCCCTCCAGGCTGGCCAGCCGCTCCTCGAGCACCGAGACCGTGGGGTTCGCGATCCGGCTGTAGATCAGCCCGTACTTCTGCAGCGCGAAGAGGCTGGCGGCGTCGTTCGTGTCCTCGAAGACGAAGCTCGTGGACTGGTAGATCGGCACCGCCCGCGCTCCGACGGCCGAGTCCGGCACCGACCCCGCATGCACCGCCCGGGTCCGGAACCCCCAGGCGCGATCCTGCTCCGTCATGGCCCCATCCTGCCCCGCCGGGCTCAGGCGCGCGGCAGCCGGACCAGACCTTCCTGCACCGTGCTCGCCACCAGGACCCCGTCGCGGGTGTAGAAGCGGCCCATCCCGAGGCCGCGCCCGCCGGACGCCGCTCCCGACCAGCACTCGTAGAGGAGCCATTCGTCCGCGCGGAAGGGCTGGTGGAACCACATGGCGTGGTCCAGGCTCGCCATCTGCACCTGCGTGGTGCTGACGTCGTGCCGGGACACCACCGATCCCAGGAGCGTGAGGTCGCTGACGTAGGTCAGCAGGCACAGGTGCAGCAACCGGTCGTCCGGCAGCACCCCGTCCGCCTTGATCCAGGCCCGCACCGGCTCGTCGGTGGCGACCCGGCCCTCCGTCCACACGGGTTCGTCGACCAGCCGGACGTCCAGCGAGCGCGGCAGCATCGTCAGCCAGCCACCCTTGTCGCCGCCCAGGACCCGTTCCGCGAGGTCCGGCAGCATCTCCGGCTCGGGGACACCGGCGGGCATCGGCGTGGTGTGCTCGAGCCCCGCCTGGTCGACCTGGAACGAGGCCGAGAGCGCGAAGATCGCCTCCCCGCGCTGGATCGCCAGGACCCGGCGGGTGCTGAAGGAGCGGCCGTCGCGAATCCGTTCGGCCTCGAAGACGATCGGGATGCTCGGGTCACCGTGCCGGATGAAGTACGCGTGCAACGAGTGGACGTGCCGGTCCGCCGGGACCGTCCGGCCCGCGGCGACCAGCGCCTGCCCCGCGACCTGGCCGCCGAACACGTTGGTCGGCGACTCGGCCGGGCTCACGCCCCGGAACAGGTTGACCTCGAGGACCTCCAGGTCCAGGAGGCGTACGAGGTCGTCCAGGACCGCTTGCCCGCGTGGCGTCCCGTCGACCCCGATCTCCGTCCCGACCTGCGGATCGCTGCTGCTCACGCGTGCAGTCTCGCAGGTCGGGTCAGGCGTGATCCTCTTCGCCCAGCCGGTGGACCCGGATGAGGTTCGTCGAGCCGACCGTCGCGGGCGGCGAACCGGCGACGATGACCACCAGGTCACCGGGCTGGAAGCGGCCGATCGACAGCATGGCCTGGTCCACCTGGCGGACCATGGCGTCCGTGGAATCCACCCGGTCCACCAGGAACGTCTCGACGCCCCAGGTCATGGCGAGCTGGCTGCGCACCTCGGCGGCGGGGGTGAAGGCCAGCAGCGGCAGCCGCGTGTGCAGTCGGGAGAGCCGGCGCACGGTGTCCCCGGACTGGCTGAACGCGACCAGGGCCCGGGCGGAGAGGCGCTCGCCGATGTCCCGCGCGGCGTAGGACAGCACGCCGCGCTTGGTCCGCGGCACGTGGTTCAGCGGCGGGACCCCGGCCGGGCCGGCCTCGACCGCCTCGATGATCGTCGCCATCGTGCGGACGGTCTTGATCGGGAACCGGCCGACGCCCGTCTCGCCGGAGAGCATCAGCGCGTCCGCGCCGTCGAGCACCGCGTTCGCGACGTCCGAGGCCTCGGCGCGGGTCGGCCGCGAGTTGGTGATCATCGAGTCCAGCATCTGGGTGGCCACGATGACCGGCTTGGCGTTCTCCCGCGCGATCTGGATCGCCCGCTTCTGCACCAGCGGCACGTTCTCCAGCGGCAGCTCGACGCCCAGGTCGCCGCGGGCGACCATCACGCCCTCGAACGCCAGCACGATGGCCTCGAGGTTGTCGACGGCCTCCGGCTTCTCCAGCTTGGCGATCACCGGCAGCCGGACGCCCTTGCCGTCCATGATCTTGTGCACGCCGTCGATGTCCGCGGGGCTGCGGACGAAGGACAGCGCGATCACGTCCACGGACAGGTCCAGCGCGAACTCGAGGTCCAGGCAGTCCTTCTCCGACATGGCGGGGACCGACACGTTCATGCCGGGCAGGGACAGGCCCTTGTTGTTGCTGACCGGGCCGCCCTCGGTGACCTTGCAGATCACGTCGTCGCCCTCGACGGCCACGACGCGCAGGCCGACCTTGCCGTCGTCGACGAGCAGGCGGTCCCCCGCCCGGGCGTCCTCGGCGAGGCCCTTGTAGGTGGTCGAGACCCGGTCGTGCGTGCCGGGCACGTCCTCGACCGTGATCCGGACCTCCTCCCCGGTGTGCCACTCGGTGGGGCCGTCGGCGAACGTGCCGAGCCGGATCTTCGGCCCCTGCAGGTCCGCCAGGATGCCCACGGCACGGCCCGACGCGTCCGCGGCGGCGCGCACCATCTCGTAGACGCGCTTGTGGTCGTCCCGGGTCCCGTGGCTGAAGTTCAGCCGGGCGACGTCCATCCCCGCGTCGACGAGCTTCTCGGATACGGTCCGGGGTGGCCGTGGCGGGGCCGATGGTGCAGACGATCTTGGTACGGCGGGTCACACGACACAGACTAGCGCGCTCTCTGTAACGATCAGGTTGGAGGCGAGAGAACAGTGCGGTGGTGGCCGGTGACGTTTGCGCTGCTGGTCAGCGTGGTTGTGCTGTTCACTCCCGCATCCGGGGTGCCGACTGCTCTTTCCGGTGTCGACAAGCTTGTCCATCTGGCCCTGTTCACCCTCCTGGCGGTGACCGCCAGGTTCGCCGGGACGGCGGCGTGGGCCGTACTCGCCCTGTTGGCGGCGTACGCGGCGCTCTCCGAGGTGCTGCAGGCGCTGCTGCCGATCGGCCGGAACGGGAACGTGCCCGACGGCCTGATCGACGTGGCGGGGGTGCTGCTGGGGGTCGCGGCCTACGCCGCCGTGCGTCGACTCGCCGTCGCGCGGCAGGTCTAGCGGGCGGTCATCGCCGCGGGTTCTCGCTGGGGCCGACGTGGTCCGCGAGCCACTCCGCCAGCGGCCGCCCGGCCCGCCAGACCTCGCGCACCCGGTCCACGCAGCCGGGCTCGTGCAGGACGTCGTCGGGGGCCCAGCGACGGCGGACGTGCAGGCCCTTGTGCCGCAGCAGCCTCAGCCGGGGATGCTCCGGGTCGACGCCCCTGGGCCGGGTCTTCAGCATCTCGCCGCCGATCTCGAGACCGGCCTTCTCCGCCGTCGCGACGATCCTCCGCAGCGCCTCGCCGCGGCGCTCGTCGTCCACGGCCGTGCGGTAGCGCGCCACCTGGTCGGGCGCCATCGCGTAGTAACCGCAGGCGGCCATCAGGCCGTCGCTGCCCACCTGGACGTAGAACGGCGAGGCGTACCCGCCGCAGTGCGTCTTGTAGGGCGTCTTGTCCGCGGAGAACCGCACGTCCCGGTACGGCCGGAAGACCTTGCCCGCACCGAACTCCGGTTCGAGCTCGGCGAGCAGCGCCAGCATCGGGCCGCGGACGTGCTCGTCGTAGACGGCCTTCTGGTCCGTCCAGTACGCCTTCGAGTTGTCCGCCTCGAGCCCGTCGTAGAACTCGACGGCGCCGTCCCCGAAGCCCGAGAACCCGCTCACGAGCTGCGGTCGCCGGCCGTGCCGGGCACCTTCTCGTCCGGGTCCGTGGTGGCGGCGTCGCCCTCGCCCGGCTCGTCCCCGGCGTCCGGGTCGGTCGCGGGGGTGGGCGGCACCTCGCGCGGTCCTCGCCCCCGGGCCAGGACGAAGTACACGACCGCGGCGACGAACACCACGGCCGAGACGACGACATTGATCCGGATGTCGCCGAACACCCGCGTCGCCGGGTCCGTGCGCAGGAGCTCGATGAAGAACCGGCCGAAGGTGTAGCCCGCGACGTAGAGCGCGAACACCCTGCCGTGCCCGAGCCGCAACCTGCGGTCCGCGACGACGATCAGCCCGGCGACGATCAGGTTCCAGATCAGCTCGTAGAGGAACGTCGGCTGCACGATCGCGATCGGATCACCGACCGCGACGCCGTTCAGCGAGTCCTGCAGGCCTGTCGCCGGGTCGACCCGCTCGTAGATCTCCAGGCCCCAGGGCGCCGTCGTCGGGCCGCCGTAGAGCTCCTGGTTGAAGTAGTTGCCGAGCCGCCCGACGGCCTGGGCGACGAGGATCCCGGGCGCCACCGCGTCCGCGAAGAACGGCAGCGGGACCCCCCTTCGTCGGCAGCCGATCCAGGCGCCGACCGCGCCGAGCGCGATCGCCCCCCAGATCCCGAGGCCGCCCTCCCAGATCATCAGCGCCCGGATCGGGTCCCCGCCGGGGCCGAAGTAGGTCCGCCAGTCCGTCGCGAGGTGGTAGAGCCGGCCGCCGACCAGGCCGAACGGCACCGCGAACACCGCGACGTCCAGGACCGTGCCGGGCTCCCCGCCACGGGCGACGAAGCGCTTCTCGCCCCAGGTCACCGCCACGACGATGCCCAGGATGATGCAGAGCGCGTAGGCCCGGATCGGGATCGGGCCGAGGTGCCAGACCCCGCGGTCAGGACTGGGCAGGTAGGCCAGGACCAAGCCGGGCAGCGCGCCACTCACCGGCTCACCGTAGCGCGCGTCCCCGACGGAACCGCCCCCGCCGTCGGCCCGCGTCGTGGAGCCACAACGCGGTCGGGGGCGCCGCGTTCAGGCGGGTTGCGTGGCCAGGCCTGCGCGGGCGACGCCCGCCGCGAGTTCCTGGGCGAGGGCGCGGACGGCCTGCGGGCCGCCCTGCTCCGCGGCCGTCACGAACGCGGAGCCGACGATGACACCGTCCGCGAACCCGGCGATCTCCGCGGCCTGGTCGCCGTTGCGCACCCCGAGCCCCACGCCGATCGGCAGGGTCGTGTGCGGACGGGTCCGGGCGACGATCTCCGAGGCCGCTCCCGCCACGGTGTCCCGCGCGCCCGTCACGCCCATGATCGACGTGGCGTAGACGAAGCCCGAGCTCGCGGCCGCGGTGGACGCGATCCGCTGCTCCGTCGACGAGGGCGCGACCAGGAAGATCCGCTCCAGGCCGTACTTCTCCGACGCCGCGAACCACTCGCCGGCCTCGTCCGGGATCAGGTCCGGGGTGATCACGCCGAGCCCGCCCGCCGCGGCGAGGTCCCGGGCGAAGTTCTCGACGCCATAGCGCAGCACCGGGTTGAAGTACGTCATGACGACGCAGTTCCCGCCGGCCGCGGTCGCCCGCTCGACCACCGAGAACACGTCCCGGAGCCGGAAGCCGTTCTGCAGCGCGCCTTCGGCGGCGGCCTGGATCGTGGGGCCGTCCATCACCGGGTCCGAGTACGGGATGCCGACCTCGAGGAGGTCGCACCCGCCCTCGACCATCGCGGTGAGCAGCTCGACGGAGCCGTCGACGGTCGGGTAGCCGGCGGGGAGGTAGCCCACCAGGGCGCCGCGGCCCTCGGCCCGGCACCTGGCGAAGACGTCCGCGACACTCACGACTGGATCCCTTCGGTCTTGCTGCCGGCGTCCGCGAACGAACCCGCAGTGTCCTTGACGGCACCCTCCGCGATCGCCGTCCCGTCCGCCGACTCCGCGCTCTCGTCCTCGCCGATCATCCCGAACCACTTCGCGGCCGTGTCGACGTCCTTGTCCCCGCGCCCGGAGAGGTTCACCAGGATGACAGCGTCCGGCCCGACTCCTTGCCCAGCCGCAGCGCACCCGCCACGGCGTGCGCGGACTCGATCGCCGGGATGATCCCCTCGGTACGGCAGAGGAGCGCGAACGCGTCCATCGCCTCCGCGTCCGTGACCGGCTGGTACTCCGCGCGGCCGATGTCCTTGAGCAGCGCGTGCTCCGGCCCGACGCCCGGGTAGTCCAGCCCGGCGGAGATCGAGTACGACTCGCTGGTCTGGCCGTCCTCGTCCTGCAGCAGGTAGGAGAAGGCGCCGTGCAGGGCACCGGGCGAGCCCTCGGTCAGGGTGGCGCCGTGCCGGCCGGTCTCGACGCCGTCGCCGCCGGGTTCGAAGCCCACCAGCCGGACGCCCGCGTCGTCGAGGAACGCGTGGAAGATCCCGATGGCGTTCGAACCGCCGCCGACGCACGCCGCGATCGCGGTGGGCAGCCGCCCGGTGCGCTGGAGCACCTGCGCCCGCGCCTCGAGCCCGATGATCCGGTGGAAGTCCCGCACCATCTGCGGGAACGGGTGCGGGCCGGCCACCGTGCCGAGCAGGTAGTGCGTGGAGTCGACGTTGGTGACCCAGTCCCGCAATGCCTCGTTGATCGCGTCCTTCAGGGTGCGCGACCCCGTCTTGACCGGGACGACGGTGGCGCCGAGCAACCGCATCCGGGCGACGTTGAGCGCCTGCCGCCGGGTGTCGACCTCGCCCATGTAGACGACGCACTCGAGGTCCAGCAGCGCGCAGGCCGTGGCCGTGGCGACGCCGTGCTGGCCCGCGCCGGTCTCGGCGATCACCCGCTTCTTGCCCATGCGCTTGGTGAGCAGCGCCTGGCCGAGCACATTGTTGATCTTGTGCGAGCCGGTGTGGTTCAGGTCCTCGCGCTTGAGCAGGATCCGCGCACCGCCGGCGTGCTGCGACAGCTTCGGGACGTCCGTCAGCGGGGACGGGCGGCCGGAGTAGTCCCGGTGCAACCGGTCGAGCTCGCTCAGGAACTCGGGGTCGTGCCGCGCCTTCTCGTACGCCGTCTCCAGCTCGTCCAGCGCCGCGACCAGGGCCTCGGGCACCCATCGGCCGCCGTAGCGGCCGAAGTGGCCGCTCTCGTCGGGCTCGTGACCCGACGGCGTGTCGATGCCGTCGCTCGCCTGGACCTGCTGAGTACTCACCGCACCATTCTGGAGCACGAGGGGTGGAAGCCCGCAGCCACCAGCCCCCGCACGGCCGCGCCCGGGTCCCCGCTGGTCACCAGGCCCTCGCCGACGAGCACCGCGTCCGCGCCCCAGCCGGCGTAGGTGAGCAGGTCACTGGGCCCCCGGACACCGGACTCGGCGATCCGCAGGACGTCGTTCGGCAGACCCGGCGCGAGCTCGCCGAACAGCCCCCGGTCGACCTCGAGGGTGTGCAGGTTCCGCGAGTTCACCCCGATGACCTTGGCCCCCGCCTCGAGCGCGCGGTCCGCCTCCTCCTCGGTGTGCACCTCGACGAGCGCGGTCATCCCGAGCGACTCGACCCGGTCCAGCAGGGAGTCCAGCACGTTCTGCTCCAGCGCCGCGACGATCAGCAGCACCAGGTCCGCACCGTGCGCCCGGGCCTCGTGCACCTGGTACGGGGTGACGACGAAGTCCTTGCGCAGGAGCGGCACGTCGACGACGGCGCGCACCGCGTCGAGGTCCGCGAGCGAGCCGCCGAAGCGGCGCTGCTCGGTGAGCACGCTGATCACCCGCGCGCCGTTCTCGGCGTAGGACTTGGCCAGCACGGCCGGGTCGGGGATGTTCGCCAGCGCACCCTTCGACGGGCTGCGCCGCTTCACCTCGGCGATCACGCCGATGCCGGGCTCACGCAGCGCGGCCAGCACGTCCCGCGGCGGCGGCGCGGCCGCGGCCAGCTTCTTGATCCCGGCGAAGTCGATCTGCGCCTCGCGGACGGCCAGGTCCTCCCGGACACCGTCCACGATGGAGTCGAGCACACTTCCGGAAGCTCAGGGATCCACTCACTGCCTCGTCCTCACCGTGCTCGCCCACGGGGCTGCTCCCCTCTCGGGTCCGGGCCTACCAGGCGTTCCGCACATGCTAAACAGCCCGTCGCCGTTCGCCACGTCCAGGTCCCCGCCCGTCGTCCGGGGTTGCGTCCGGGTGATCGAGATCCGCAGGGCCGGGCACGTTCCCCGGATCGACGGTCGGATCACGGCCCTCGTCGAGCGCGTCCCACGCCGCCCGGTCCGGGTCCACGACGCTCATCTCCGCGCCGGGCGCCGCGTACCTCGCGCCCATCCTCGGCAGGCTCCGGTCCGCGACCACGAGCACGAGGCCCGCGGCCAGCACCAGGAGCCCGCCCAGCACCCCGAGCCACGGCGCCGCGTTCTGCGCCACCACGACGTTCCCGACGGGCTCCGTCGACGCCGTGCCCGAGAGCCGGCGCAGGGTCGCCGCATCCGGCGGGCTCAGCCACGAGTCGAATGCCACCCAGGCCGACGCCCCGCCGGCGAGTACGACGATGAGCCCCAGAGCCCGGCGGGCGATCCCGGACACCGCCACCGACGCGGCCACCGCGGCCACCGCCAGCACGGCGACACCGGTCAGCGACGGTGCGATCCCGGCCCCCGTCGCCTCGGCCGGGACCGGCCCCCGCGCCGTCGCCACGACGGCGGAGGCCCAGGTCAGCCTGGTGGAGCCCCACAGTGCCAGCGCGCCCGCGAGCAGCCCGAGGCAGACGACGGCGAGCCGTCGTCCGCCGCCGGGCCGGGGCGGGCTCATCGTCGCATCGACGGTTTCGCGAGCGTGGACGCGGTCGCGACCGCCGCCAGGACGGCCTTCGCCTTGTTGCGGCACTCGGTGTCCTCGGCCTCGGGGTCCGAGTCCGCGACGATCCCGCCGCCCGCCTGCACGTACGCGCGTCCGTCCCGGACCAGCGCGGTGCGGATCGCGATCGCGGTGTCCGCGTTCCCGGCGAAGTCCAGGTACCCGACGATCCCGCCGTAGAGGCCGCGCCGGGTGGGCTCCAGCTCGTCGATCACCTGCATGGCGCGGACCTTCGGCGCGCCGGACAGGGTGCCGGCCGGGAAGCAGGACAGCACGGCGTCGACCGCGTTGCGGTCCGCGCGCAGCGTCCCGGTGACCGTCGAGACCAGGTGCATGACGTGGCTGTAGCGCTCGACGGAGAAGAAGTTGCGGACCTTGACCGTGCCCGGCTCGCAGACGCGGCCGAGGTCGTTGCGGCCGAGGTCGACGAGCATGACGTGCTCGGAGCGCTCCTTCTCGTCCGTGCGGAGGTCCTTCTCCAGCAGCTCGTCCTCCTCGTCCGTCTCGCCGCGCCAGCGCGTCCCGGCGATGGGGTGCGTGGTGGCCTGCCCGTCCAGCACCGTGACCAGGGCCTCCGGGCTGGAACCGACGATCGTGAACGGCGTGCCGCCCGAGGCGTCCTCGAGGTTGAGCAGGTACATGTACGGGCTGGGGTTGGTGGCCCGCAGGACCCGGTAGACGTCCAGCGGGTCCGCCTCGCAGTCCATCTCGAAGCGCTGCGACACCACGATCTGGAACGCCTCGCCGGAGCGGATCTGCTCCTTCGCGACCTCGATGGCGGCGTGGTGCTCGGCAGGGGTGCGGCGGCGGAGGAACTCCGGCTCGGTGACCCGGGTGAACGCCGCGACCGTCGACGCGGCCGGGGCGGACAGCTCGTCGGTCATCCGGTCCAGCCGGGCGACGGCGTCGTCGTAGGCCTCGTCGACGCGCTCGGTGGAGCCGTCCCAGTTGATCGCGTTGGCCAGCAGCGTGACCGTGCCCTCGTGGTGGTCCAGCGCCGCGATGTCCGTGGCGAGCAGCATGACCAGCTCGGGCAGCCTCAGGTCGTCGACCGGCGGGTTCCCGGCGCTGCCGATGCGCTCGAGGCGCCGGACGATGTCGTAGCCCATGTACCCGACGAGACCACCGGTGAGCGGGGGCAGCCCGGGCAGCGTCTCGCTGTGCAGCTCCTCGACGACGGTCCGCAGGGCGTCGAGCACGTCGCCGTCGGCGGGCATGCCGGCCGGCACCTCGCCGGTCCAGCGGATCTCGCCGTCGACCGTGGTGAGCGCCGCGGCGGACCGCGCCCCGACGAAGGACCAGCGCGACCAGGACCGGCCGTTCTCCGCGGACTCGAACAGGAACGTGCCGGCCCGGCCCCCGGCGAGCTTGCGGTACACCCCGACCGGCGTCTCGTCGTCGGCGAGCAGGCGCCGGGCGACGGGGATGACGCGGTGGTTCTCGGCGAGGCGGCGGAACTCCTCGCGGCTCGGGGTGACCGTGCCCAGCGCGGCGGCGGGTGCGGTGAGGCTGGCGGTCATCGGGCCATTGTCGCCCGTCCCGGACGGGACCGGTCGAGCGGGCGGTGAACGGCCTCCCTGCGCCGCCGCTGCACCGGGTCGGCGAAGATGGACCCGTGTCCGCATCCCGTCCTTCCCCTCCGGATCCCGCCGACGCCGCACCCCCCGGTCGGCGTCGCGGGAGGCGGGCCGGCGGGGCGGACACCCGCGAGGCCCTGCTGGCCGCGGCCCGGTCGGAGTTCGCCGAGCGCGGCTACGAGGGCGCGACGGTCCGGCGCATCGCGGACCGCGCGGGCGTCGACGCGGCCATGGTCAACCACTGGTTCGGCGGCAAGGACGCCCTCTTCACCGCCTCACTGGACCTTCCGGTGGACCCCGAGGCGATCATGGCGCAGGTCCTGCCGGGGGATCCGGAGCAGATCGGCGAGCGGATCGTGGCGATGTTCCTGCAGGTCTGGGACGGAGCGGGGGCGGCCCGCTGGTCGCGATGATCCGCAGCGTCGCCGCGCACCCGGACGCCGCGCGGATGATGCGAGAGTTCGTGTCGGGGGTGATCCTCGGCCGCTTCGTCGGCACGGTGGCCCCGGACCGGCCGGACGAGCGCGCGGCGCTCTGCGCGACCCAGATCCTCGGCCTCGGGATGGTCCGCTACGTCTTGCGGCTCGAACCGCTGGCCTCCGCCGACCACCCGGCGGTCGTCGCGGCGATCGCGCCGACGATCCAGCGCTACCTTACCGGATCCCTCGACGGGTGAGCCGGGCCGGTCCGCGGATCATCGGGTGGCCGCCGCCGGGGAGCGGTCGCATGATGGGGTCGTGGTGAGTCTCCCGGCGGGTGTGTCCGATCTGCGGGCCCGGCTCGGTGCCGGCGTGTTCGAGAAGGTCGCCGGCGCCGAGGGCCCGCAGCGCCGCGTCCGGATCCACGAGGCGCCCGGCCCGCGCTGGTTCGGCGAGGACCGCCCGATCCGGGCGGTGCACGGGGACGCGTCGATGTTCGTCGGGGGGCTCCGGGCGCTGCTCCTGCAGTCCCTGCACCCGTTGGCGATGGCCGGCGTCGCGGGGCACTCCGGCTACCGCGGGGACCCGTGGGGCCGGCTCGCCCGCACCAGCTACTTCCTCGCCTCGACGACGTTCGGTCCCGAGGCCGAGGCCCGCGCGACCATCGAGCGGATCAGGTCCGTGCACGCGGCCGTCAGGGGAACGGCACCGGACGGGCGGCCGTACTCGGCATCGGACCCGCACCTGCTCGAGTGGGTGCACCTCGCGGAGATCGACAGCTTCCTGCGCGCGCACAGCCGCTACGGCACCGCGCCGCTGGACCAGGAGGGCCGCGACGGCTACGTGGCGGACACCGCCCGCATCGCCCGCGAGCTCGGGGTGCCCGACCCGCCGGAGACGGAAGCCGATCTGGCCGCGAGGCTGGAGGGGTTCCGCCCGGAGCTGGAGGGCACGCCCGAAGCCCGCTCGACCGCCCGGTTCCTGCTGTTGAACCCGCCGCTGCCGCTCGTCGCCCGCGCGCCGTACGCCCTGCTCGCAGCGGCGGCGGTGGCCCTGCTCCCCCGCTGGGCCAGGCCTCCCCTGCACCTGCCCTACCTGCCGCTGGTCGAGCAGACCGCCGTCCGCGCGGCGGGCGGGCTCGTCACCCGGGGGATCCGCTGGGTCATGGCACCACCCGCCCGTTGACGCACGGGCTCACCGGTCGCACCCCGTGCGTGAGCGGTCAGAGCAGGCGGTCCGCGTCGAAGCAGGTGCGGGCGCCGGTGTGGCAGGCCGGGCCCTCCTGGTCCACGACGACGAGCACCGCGTCCCCGTCGCAGTCCAGCCGGACCTCGTGCACGTGCTGCACGTGGCCCGAGGTGTCCCCCTTGACCCAGTACTCCTCGCGCGAACGCGACCAGTACGTGCCGCGGCCCGTGGTCAGCGTGCGGTGCAGGGCCTCGTCGTCCATCCAGGCGACCATCAGGACCTCGTTGGTCCCCCGCTGCTGCACGACCGCGCACACCAGCCCGTCCGCGTTCCGCGTCAGCCGGGCGGCGACGGCCGGGTCCAGCTCGGACGTCTCGACCCTCATCGGACCTCCACGTGATCCGCGCGCAGCGCGTCCTTGACCTCGCCGATCCGCAGCTGTCCGAAGTGGAAGACGCTCGCGGCGAGCACGGCGTCCGCCCCGGCCCGGACGGCCGGCGGGAAGTGCTCGAGGGCGCCCGCGCCGCCGCTGGCGATCACCGGGAGGGCCACGACGGCCCGGGTCTTCTCGATCAGCTCGAGGTCGAACCCGGCCCGGGTGCCGTCCGCGTCCATCGAGTTGAGCAGGATCTCGCCGACGCCCAGGTCCTGTCCCCGCATCGCCCACTCGACGGCGTCGATCCCGGTGCCCGTGCGCCCGCCGTGCGTCGTGACCTCGAAGCCCGACGGCGTGGGCGGCCCGTCGACCACGCGGCGCGCGTCGACGGAGAGCACGATGCACTGCGAGCCGAAGCGCCGCGCCATCTCGCCCAGCAGCTCCGGGCGGGCGATCGCGGCGGTGTTGACGCTGACCTTGTCCGCACCCGCGCGCAGCATCCGGTCCACGTCGTCCGGCGTGCGGATGCCGCCCCCGACCGTCAGCGGGATGAAGACCTGCTCGGCGGTGCGTCGGACGACGTCGACCATCGTCGCGCGCTCGCCGGAGGACGCCGTGACGTCCAGGAACGTCAGCTCGTCCGCGCCCTCGGCGTCGTAGACCGCGGCCATCTCGACCGGGTCCCCGGCGTCCCGGAGCTCCTTGAAGTTGACGCCCTTGACGACCCGCCCGGCGTCGACGTCCAGGCAGGGGATGACACGGATCGCGACCCCCATGTCAGGCACCCACCGCCCGGACCGCGCGCAGCGCCTCGGGCAGCGTGAACCGGCCGGCGTAGAGCGCCTTGCCGACGATGGAGCCCTCGATGTTCGCTCCGTCGGCCGCGGCCTGCGCGAGCCCGACCAGATCGTCCACCGTGGAGATCCCGCCGGACGCGATCACGGGGGCCGGGGTGGCGGCCGCGACCTGCTTGAGCAGCTCGACGTTCGGCCCTTGCAGCGTCCCGTCCTTGCTGACGTCGGTGACGACGTAGCGGGCGACCCCGTCGCGGTCCATGCGCGCCAGGGTCTCCCAGAGGTCCCCGCCGTCGGTGGTCCAGCCGCGCGCGGCCAGCCGGTGCCGCCCGTCGATGATCTTGACGTCCAGCCCGACGGCGATCTTGTCCCCGTGCTCGCCGACGACCTTGGCGCACCACTCGGGGTTCTCCAGGGCGGCGGTGCCCAGGTTGACCCGGGTGCAGCCGGTCGAGAGCGCGCGGGCCAGGGACTCGTCGTCCCGGATGCCGCCGGACAGCTCGACCTTGACGTCCAGCTTGCCCACGACCTCGGCGAGCAGCTCCGCGTTGGAGCCCTTGCCGAACGCCGCGTCGAGGTCCACCAGGTGGATCCACTCGGCACCGTCGCGCTGCCAGTTCATCGCGGCCTCGAGGGGCGCGCCGTACCCGGTCTCGGTCCCGGCCTCCCCCTGCACGAGACGGACGGCCTGGCCGTCGGCGACATCGACCGCGGGAAGCAACGTGAAACTCACCGTTCAACCCTACCCACCCGCGAGTCGGCACTTCCGGTAGGCCGAGACGCACATCCCCGTCCACCGGTAGGTGGGTTCGGACGACGGAGAGAGTGCCGACCCGCGGGCCCGAGACGGGACGTCACCGATCATCATGTGAGTCGTTACTCCTCGGTAATCGCGCCCACCGTGGGGCGCGGCCCGAGGAGGACCCGTGCGCCGCCGCAGTCTCGTCGTGTCCGTGATCGTCGCCGTGCTCGGCGCCGGCCTGCTCGCCGGGACGGCCTCGGCCGATCCGCTGCTGCCGTTCCTCCCCGACCCGGACACCGGCGAGTTCGCCCCGCTCGACCAGGACGGCCCGGACCTCTCGGTTCCCGACGACGTGCTGGCCGCGAGCCTGCACTGCTCGGTGCCGCTCGACCACCTCGGCGACGCGGACGAGAACCCGGTCCTGCTGCTGTCGGGCACCACCCTCGACCCGCCGGAGAACTTCGGCTGGAACTACGAGCCCGCCCTCACCGCGGCCGGGATCCCGTGGTGCACCTCGACCTCGCCGGGCCGGAACATGGCCGACGTCCAGGTCCGCGGCGAGTACGTCGTGTACGCGATCCGGACGATGGCCCGCCGCGCGAACCGCGACGTCGCCCTCCTCGGCCACAGCCAGGGCGGGATGGTCGGCCGCTGGGCCCTGCGCTTCTGGCCGGACACCCGGGACCTCGTCTCCGACGTCGTCGGGCTGGCCCCGAGCAACGACGGGACGCTGGCCGCCGTCGGCGTCTGCGCCCCGACGTGCGCGCCCTCCTTCTGGCAGCAGCGCACCGGTTCCGCCTTCCTCGCCGCGCTCAACTCCGGCCGCCAGACGTTCCCCGGCGTCGACTACACGAACGTCTACACGCTCACCGACGAGGTGGTCACGCCCCAGCCGGCCGGATCGGACCTCGCCGACGACGGCGGCGACGTCACGAACGTCGCGCTCCAGGACATCTGCCTCGCGCACCCCGCGGACCACCTCAGTACCGGGACGTCCGATGCGGTGGCCTGGGCCCTCGCCCTCGACGCGCTGACCCACGACGGGCCGGCCGACCCGGGCCGGATCGCCCCGTCCGTCTGCGTCGCGCCCTTCATGCCCGGGGTGAACCCGGTGACCTTCCCGACGGACTTCGCGCACGCCGCGGCGATCCTGGCGGACTCCGCGGGGCTCTACCCGCACACCGCCGCGGAGCCGCCGCTCGCGGGCTACGTGCGGCCGCAGGCCTGAGCCACCGGACGAGGCGCTACGCCGACAGGTGGTGTCGCGCTGGGCCTGTCGGGGTACTCCCCGGCATGCCGAACGCCAGCATCAAGAACGAGAAAATGTACGAAGAGCTCCGGGACGAGGGCAACTCCAAGGAGAAGGCCGCCCGGATCGCCAACGCCGCGGCCCGGGACGGGAAGGGCGAGGTCGGGAAGCGCGGCGGGAAGGCCGGCAGCTACGACGACATGACCAAGGACGAGCTGTACCAGCGGGCCAAGGAGATCGGGGTCGACGGCCGGTCGGACATGTCGAAGGACGAGCTCATCGAGGCCCTCCGGAACCACTGACCGGATCCTCCCTGTGAACAAGGTTTGACCCGATTCACAACGGGACACTCCCTCCTCGGGCACTGCTCGAGGAGGACGTGATGAGCGCACGCACGACAACCGCCGCCACCGGTGGTTCCGAGACGACCGGGGTCTCCCGGACGAGGCTGGACCGGATCCACCGCACCGGGTCCGTGGCGATCGGGCTGGGCCTGTGGGTCTTCGCCGTCCTCGGCCTCGTCCAGCGGCTGGACTTCTTCTCCACCATGGGGGCGCCGGTGCTCGGCCTGTCCTCGAACGGCCTGCTCTCGGTGGTCTCCGTGGTGTCCGGCGCGATCCTGATCGTCGCGGGCGTCTGCGGCGGCCGGACGGCCTCGACGATCGAGATGGTGGTCGGCGCGTTGTTCCTGCTGTCCGGCCTCGCCAACGTGCTGGTGCTGGACTCGAAGCTGAACCTCCTCGCGTTCCGGATGCCGAACGTGATCTTCAGCCTGATCGTCGGCGGTCTCCTGCTCTGCGTGGGCGCCTACGGCCGGTTCACCGGACGGCTGCCGGCGGACAACCCGTACAACGTCGAGCGTGGCCGTTCGCCCGAGGACGCCGAGGGCGGCGAGTTCGCCCGGATCGGCGGCAACGACCTGGACAACAGCACCTCGGACCAGGTCGCCGCGGCCGAGCTGGCCGCCGCCGAGCGCGCCGTCGCGGAGCATCGCGCCGATCCCGAACTGGTCGCCGCGGTGCGGAGGCTGGACGCGATTCGCCGTCCCGAGGACCGCATCCACGCCTGGGCCGAGCGCGACCGCTGACCCGCGGCTACCCCGTGCCCCGCACGGCGGGCGGCTCGTGCGCCCGGACCGGCGGGACCTCCCCCTCCCAGCGGCTGAGCTGCACGACCGTCAGCTGACCGGTGCAGCCCTGCGCGAGTCGCGAGCTGCCGACGTCCCTGGTCAGCACGTTCGGGTTGCCGTGCACGCAGAGGGCCGTCGGATCGTCGGGGTCGAGGGGGGAGTACCAGGCACCGGTCGGCAGCTGCACCACGCCGCGCCGGACGTCGTCGGTGATCCGGGCCGCGGCCAGGCAGGCGCCGCGGTCGTTGTGCAGACGGACCACGTCCCCGTCGAGGATCCCGCGGGCCGCCGCGTCGTCCGGGTGCACCCGGACGACCTCCCGTCCGCGGACCTTCGCGGCCGCGCTCGTCGCGCCGAAGTCCAGCTGGGAGTGCAGCCGGGTCGCGGGCTGGTTGGCGACGAGCCGGAGCGGGTGCCGCTCGTCCGGCGCCTCCGTCGGCTCGAGCCAGGCCGGGTGGCCGGGGCAGTCGTCGTAGCCGAAGCCGGCGATGGTCGCCGATCCGATCTCGATCCGCCCGCTGGGCGTGTGCAGCGGGCGGCCCTCGGGATCGGTCCGGAACGACGCGAGCACGCCCCCGTCGTCGGGTCCGGACGGGAGCCGCCACTCCCCCGCCGCCCAGAACTCCTCGAAGTCGGGAGCCGGGAAACCCTTGCCCGCCAGCGCCTTCTGCGTGCGGAGCCAGAGGTGTTCGAGCCATTCACGGGCGGTGCGGCCCTCGGTGAACCCGTCGGTGAAACCGAGCCGAGCGGCCAGGGCGGAGAAGATCGCGTAGTCGTCCCGGGCCTCGCCGAACGGGGCCGCGGCCCGGCGCATGGCGACGACCAGCGGGTCCGTCCCGCCCGCGCCGATGTCCTCGCGTTCGAGCGTCACCGTGGCGGGCAGGACGACGTCCGCGTGCCGGGCGGTGGCGGTCCAGGCGGGCTCGTGCACGACGAACGTGTCGACGCGGGCGACGGCGCGGCGCAGCCGGTTCAGGTCCTGGTGATGGTGGAACGGGTTGCCGCCGCACCAGTAGACGAGCTTCGTGTCCGGGTAGGTGCGGTGCTCGCCGTTGTACTCGTAGGGCTCGCCGGGGTGCAGCAGCATGTCCGCGACCCGGGCGACGGGGATGAAGTCCCGCACGGGGTTGACCGTACGGACCATCGTCGGGACCGGGACGGCGTTGCGCGGGCGGCCGTAGTGGGCGAGCGAGCCGAGCCCGTAGACGAAGCCGCCGCCCGGGAGCCCGATCTGGCCGAGCATCGCCGCGAGCGCGAGACCGGCCCAGACGGGCTGCTCGCCGTGCTCGGCGCGCTGCAGCGACTGCGACACCGTGATCAACGTGCGGCCCCGGGCGATCGTGCGGGCGAGCCGGCGGATGTCGGCCGCCTGGACGCCGCAGATCGCCGACGCCCAGGCGGCGTCCTTGTCCTGCAGATACGCCTCGAACTCCGGCCAGCCCGCGGTGTGCGTGTGCAGGAACGCGCGGTCGTGCAGGCCGTCGACCAGCAGCGTGTGCGCGAGGCCGAGCATCAGCGCCGTGTCCGTACCGGGCTCGATCGGCAGCCACCGCGCGTCGACGTCCTCGGACAGGTCCGCGCGCAGCGGCCCGACCAGGACGAACTCCGTGCCACGGGCCTTCGCCGCGCGCATCGCGTCCCGCTCGACGTGCCGGCTGACGCCACCCGCGCCGACGGTCGAGTTCTTCAGCGCCATCCCGCCGAACGCGAGGACCGTGTCCGTGTGCGCGGCGAGCTGGTCCCAGGTGACGACCGAGCGGGTCACCGAGTCGAACGGGCCCAGGACGTGCGGGAGCAGGACCTCCGCCGCGCCGCCGCTGTAGGTGTTGACCGAGCGGGTGTAGCCCCCGGCCAGGGCGAGGAAGCGGTGCAGCTGGCCCTGCGCGTGGTGGAAGCGGCCGGCGCTGGCCCAGCCGTAGGAGCCGCCGTAGACCGCCCGCGGGCCGTGCTCGTCGTACACCCGGCGCAGCTCGGTGGCGAGCCGGTCGAGCACCTCGTCCCAGCTCACCTGCACGAACTCGTCCCGCCCGCGCCGGTCGTCGGGCCCGGGGCCGTCTGCGAGCCACCCACGCCGGACCACCGGGCTCGCGATCCGCGCCCGGTGCGAGAGCGAGGCGGGGATGTTCTGGAGCAGGGGCGAGGGGTTCGGGTCGTCGGGGTGCGGCCGGACGATCAGCTCGCCGTCCACCCGCTCGGCGGAGAACGCGCCCCAGTGCGAGCTGTGCGGGATCATCTCCGCATTCTGCGCCTGTGCGCGGATGACGTTGTTCCGGCAGCGATTTCCGCGCACGAGCGTGCAGGCGCAGAATTCCCCCATGCCCCGCTCCCCCCGACGCCACGACCACGACGCCGGCGGCGATCCCGAGGTGCTCGCCGCGAAGGCGGCGCTGCGCGACGAGGTCTGGACCGCGCTCACGGAGGCGAAGGTCGCCCGCTTCCCCGGTGCGCGGCACCGGATCTCGAACTTCCGCGGCGCCGAGGCCGCGGCCGAGCTCGTGCGGTCCCTTCCGGACTGGAAGGACGCGGCGGCGATCAAGTCGAACCCGGACTCCGCGCAGCTCCCGGTCCGTCAGCGCGCCCTGGAGGACGGCAAGACGCTCTACATGGCCGTCCCGAAGCTCGCGGAGGAGGACCCGTTCTTCCTCCTCGACCCCGAACACCTCGCGGATACGCCGCGTCGCGCCGTCTCGATCAGCAACGCCACGCGCTCGGCCCGGCGGGTGGCCGTCGACGAGCTGGAACCGGTGGACCTCGTGGTGACGGGCTGCGTGGCCGTGGGCGAGGACGGTGCCCGGCTGGGCAAGGGCGGCGGGTTCGCGGACCTCGAGTTCGCCCTCGCCGGGGCGGCCGGCCTGATCTCGGAGCGGACGCTCGTCGTCACCACGGTGCACGAGCTGCAGGTCCGCCCGGCCGGCGTCATCCCGACCGCGGCGCACGACATCCCGGTGGACGTGGTGGTGACCCCCGAACGGATCATCGACTGCCGCGGGAGGCGTGGCCCGCGGCCGACCGGGGAAGTCCGCTGGGAGTCCCTGACGGACGAGAAGATCGCGGCGATCCCGCTGCTTCAGAAGCTGAAGGGAACACGATGACGCGGATCGAGCTGGCGCAGGGCGACATCACCGAACAGCAGGTCGACATCGTGGTGAACGCCGCGAACTCCGGCCTGCTCGGGGGCGGCGGCGTCGACGGCGCCATCCACCGCGCGGGCGGGCCCGAGATCCTCAAGGAGTGCAAGGAGCTGCGGGCCGGGCCGTTGCAGGACGGGCTGCCGACCGGGCAGGCCGTCGCCACGACGGCGGGCCGCATGCCGGCCCGCTGGGTGATCCACACCGTCGGGCCCGTCTACGCGAAGCGCGAGGACCGCTCGGCGCTGCTCGCCTCGGCGTTCAGGGAGTCGCTGCGCGTGGCGGACGAGCTGGGCGCGCGGAGCATCGCGTTCCCGGCGGTGTCCGCGGGGGTCTACGGCTGGCCGCTCGATGACGCCGCGCGGATCGCCGTGCGAACGGTGCGGGAGACGCCGACGTCGGTCGAGCTCGTGCGGTTCGTCCTGTTCAACGACGAGATCCTGGCCGCGTTCGAGGAGGCCGTCCGCGAGCTGGGAGCATGAACCCATGATCACCATCGACGGAGTCTCCCCCGACATCCACCCGGACGCCTGGGTCGCGCCCGGCGCGGTCCTGGCCGGCCGCGTGAGCGTCGGCGCCGAGGCCAGTGTCTGGTACACGTGCGTGCTGCGCGGCGACATGGACGCGATCTCGATCGGCGAGCGCTCCAACATCCAGGACGGCAGCGTCGTCCACGCGGACCCCGGCTTCCCGTGCACGGTCGGCGCGGGCGTCAGCGTCGGGCACCGGGCGGTGCTGCACGGCTGCACGATCGGCGACGACGTCCTGGTCGGCATGGGCGCGGTCGTCCTCAACGGCGCGCGGGTCGGCTCCGGATCGCTGATCGCGGCGGGCGCGGTGATCACGCAGGGGATGGAGATCCCGCCGAACTCGCTGGTCGCGGGGGTGCCGGGGAAGGTCCGCAAGGAGCTGGGCGAGGAGGAGCGCAAGTCGATCCTGCTCAACGCCACGGCGTACGTGCACCTCGCGGGGGTCCACCGGGCCGCGACGAGCTAGGTCCGGCACCGCAGCTGTGCATGGGGTGAGGTTTCGGGGGAGGCCGCGGTGGAAGCCCCGGGTGGGGATCTCGATCGTTCGTCACCGCCGGCGCGCACCGGGCCCGGAGGCCTGGCCTAGGGTCGTCCGAGCACGAACTCCGACCACCACCGGAGGAACACCATGACGGTCGGCCTGCTGGTCACCTGCATCAACGACGCACTGTTCCCGGACACCGGCAGGGCGGTCGTCACGCTGCTGCGTCGCCTCGGCGTCGATGTGGACTTCCCCGCCGCGCAGACCTGCTGCGGGCAGCCGATGGTCAACACCGGGTACCTCGACGAGGCCGTGCCCCTGCTGCGCAACCATCTCGAGGCCTTCGCCGGGTACGAGGCCGTCGTCGTGCCGTCCGGGTCCTGCGCGGGGTCGGTGCGCCATCAGCACCGGCTCGTCGCGCAGCGTTGCGGGGATCCGGGTCTGGTGCGGGCGGTCGAGCAGGCCCCGCCCGCCTACGAGCTGACCGAATACCTTGTCGACGTGCTCGGCGTCGTCGACGTCGGGGCGTACTTCCCGCACCGGGTCACCTACCACCCGACGTGCCATTCGCTGCGGATGCTCCGCGTCGGGGACCGGCCGCGGCGGCTGCTGGAGGCGGTCCGCGGGCTCCGGCTGGTCGAGCTGCCCGCCGCCGACGAGTGCTGCGGGTTCGGCGGGACGTTCGCGGTGAAGAACGCGGACACGTCGGTCGCGATGGGCTCGGACAAGGCCCGGCACGTGCGGGAGACACAGGCGGAGGTGCTGGTCGCGGGGGACAACTCCTGCCTGATGCACATCGGCGGCATACTGAGCCGGGAGCGCTCCGGCGTGCGGGTGATGCACCTGGCGGAGGTCCTCGCCAGCACCGAGGCCGTGATCGACGAACCGGCGCAGCCGACCGCGGGCAGCGCGGCGGCGAGCGCGGAGGCCTCTCGCACGGACGGGCCGCCGCGGGCCCCCCGCCCGGCCGGAGCGATTCGATGAGCGAGCTTGCGAGCGAATCCTCGACACGGCGCTCTGCGCGGAGCGCCGAGGTCGCGCCGCGAGCAGCTGCGGGGGGCGCGACGTTCCTGGGCACGCCCGCCTTCCCGATCGCCGCCAAGGCCGCCCTCGCCGACGCCCAGCTGCGCCGCAACCTCGCCCACGCCACCGGCACCATCCGCGGCAAGCGCGCGGCCGTGGTCGCCGAGGTGGCCAACTGGGAGGAGCTGCGCCTCGCCGGGGCGGCGCTCAAGGACCGCACCCTGCGCCACCTCGACACCTACCTCACCCAGCTCGAGACGGCGTTGACGAAGGCCGGCGCGACCGTGCACTGGGCCCGCGACGCCGCCGAGGCCAACCGGATCGTCGTCGACATCGCCCGCGGGCACGGCACCGACGAGGTCGTGAAGGTCAAGTCCATGGCGACGGTCGAGATCGGCCTCAACGAGGCACTCGCCGACGCCGGGATCACCGCGTGGGAGACCGACCTCGCGGAGCTGATCGTCCAGCTCGGCCACGACCTGCCCAGCCACATCCTCGTCCCCGCGATCCACCGCAACCGCTCGGAGGTCCGCGAGATCTTCCTGCGCGAGATGGGCCGCGCCGGCAGGCCCGCGCCGCCGGATCTCACCGACAACCCGGCCGACCTCGCCGCCGCGGCCCGGGAGCATCTGCGGGAGAAGTTCCTGCGCGCCAAGGTCGCGGTGTCCGGGGCGAACTTCGCGGTCGCCGAGACCGGCACCCTCGCCGTGGTGGAGAGCGAGGGCAACGGGCGGATGTGCCTGACCCTCCCGGAGGTGTTGATCAGCGTGGTGGGGATCGAGAAGCTCGTCCCCACCTGGGCCGACCTGGACGTGTTCCTGCAGCTGCTGCCGCGCAGCTCGACCGGGGAGCGGATGAACCCCTACACCTCGATGTGGTCCGGCGTCACTCCCGGCGACGGGCCGCAGGAGGTGCACGTCGTCCTGCTGGACAACGGCCGAACCGACGTCCTCGCCGACGAGGTCGGCCGGCAGGCGTTGCGCTGCATCCGCTGCTCGGCGTGTCTGAACGTGTGCCCGGTCTACGAGCGCACCGGCGGGCACAGCTACGGCTCGGTCTACCCCGGCCCGATCGGCGCGATCCTCACCCCGATGCTCCGCGGCGTCGGTCACGACGAGCAGGTGGACTCGCTGCCCTACGCGTCGAGCCTGTGCGGAGCGTGCTTCGAGGTCTGCCCGGTCCGGATCGACATCCCCGAGGTGCTGGTGCACCTACGCTCACAGGTCGTCGACGCCCACCGCGGACGCCCGTCGCTGCAGGGCGCGGCGATGAAGGCGGCCTCCTGGATGTTCGGCACCAGCGCGCGCACCGCCGCGGCCGAGAAACTCTCCGGCCTCGGCTCCCGCGTCCTCGACCGCACGGTCCGACGACGCGCGCCGGGTGGGCGTCGGGCGCTGGGCTCGCTGCCCTGGCCGGTCTCGGCCTGGTCGGATGCCCGGGACACTCCGGTTCCGCCACCGGAGTCCTTCCGCGCCTGGTGGTCCCGCACGGACGGGGGCCGGCGGTGAACGCCCGCGACGCGATCCTCGCCCGGGTCCGCACCGCGCTCCGGGACGTCCCGCGGGACGAGACGCCGGCCGACGTCGAGGTCCCCCGACCCCCGGCGCCGGTCCTCCCGGACCGGGTGGAGCTCTTCGCCGAACGGGTCGCGGACTACAAGGCCACGGTCGTCCGCTGCACCCCCGCCGAGCTGCCCGAGCGCCTTGCCGAGGCCCTCCACGGCGTCGCCCGGCTGCTCGTCCCCACCGACCTCCCGGCGGAACTGCACCCGGCCGGGCCCGAGCTCGTCGAGGACACCCCTCTCCCGGTCACCGCGCTCGACGCCGTCGACGGGGTCCTGACCACGGCCCGGCTCGGCATCGCCGAGACCGGGACGATCGTCCTGGACCACGGCCCCGGCCAGGGCCGCCGCGCCGCGACCCTCGTCCCGGACCTGCACGTCTGCGTCGTGCGGACCGACCAGGTGGTCACCGGGGTTCCGGACGCCGTGGCGGCCCTGGACCCGCACCGCCCGCAGACCTGGATCAGCGGACCCAGCGCGACCAGCGACATCGAGCTCGACCGGGTCGAGGGCGTCCACGGCCCGCGCACCCTGCGCGTCCTGCTCGTCGGCTGAGCGGGCGCGTGCCCGGCTCAGGTGTCCAGCACGGACCACTCCCCGCGGGCGATCCGGGCGGCCACGGAGAGCAGGCCCTTCGCGTGGGCGTGCAGCTTCTCCCCCGTCTCCGCCGGGGCCTGCCCGGCCGAGGCCCGCGCCTTCGTCCCCTCCAGGACGATGCCGAGCTTGAACCCGGCCAGCGCGGTGTACCAATCGACGTTCACCGGCTCCCGCCCGCCGGCGGACCCGTAGGCCTCGACGAGCTCGGCGCGCGTCGGCAGCCCGCCCGCCCGGGCGAACGGCCCCCCGACGTCCATGACGGCCGGCTCCTGGCTCCAGGTGACGAGCAGCCAGCCGAGGTCCAGCAGCGGGTCCCCGACCGTGCACATCTCCCAGTCGATGATCGCGGCGACCCGCGGCTCGACGGTGTCCAGCAGGACGTTGTTCAGGTGGAAGTCCCCGTGCATGATCCCCGGCGCGGCATCCGGGGGCCGGTTCTCCTCCAGCCACCGCGCGACCGGCGCGACGTCCGGCAGCCCGCCCGGCTCGTAGTCCGGGAACTCGCGGTAGGACTCGAGGTGTGCCGTCCACTGTGGAACCTGCCTGCCCAGGAAGCTCCCCGGCTTGTGCAGCGACTCCAGCCCCGCCGCGACCGGGTCGACGGCCCCGAGCCGGGCGGCGGCCCGCGCCACGGCCAGCGCGGCGCCGTGCCGCACCGACCCGTCCGCGGCGTGGGCGGGCGCGAGGGTCTCGCCGGGGTTGAACCCGTCGACCGCCTCCATCAGGTAGAAGACGACGCCCAGCACGTCCGGGTCCTCGCAGCCCACGATCAGCCCGGGATGCGGGACGTCGGTCCCGGCCAGGCCGCGCAGCACCGCGATCTCCCGGGCCATCGTCCGGTTGCTCGACGGCCGCGGGTGCGGCGGAGGGCGGCGCAGCACGACCTGTCGTCCGTCGAGCTCCATCCGCACGACGACGTTCTGCGTGCCCCCGGCCAGCGGCTCGACCTCGCCGATCTTCCCGCCGTGCCCCTGGGAGCGCAGCCAGGACGAGAGGGCCTCGAGGTCGATCAGCTCGCCGAGCGACTCGCGGTCCACGCCCGAGCCGCTCACGCCTCGCCCTTGGGCCGACGACCGGCGCTGAGCCTGCGGGTCTCCTCCGAGACCCGCGCGGACAACAGTCCCGCCGCGGCGTCGACGAGCTGGCTGACGAACAGCCGATGGTCCGTGCGGCCCGGTACCCGCGAGCGCTGCGCGAGCTCGACGGCCACGAAGCGGATCACGTGGAAGCGCCGGTGCAGCGCGACGGCCTCCGGCTCCAGCAGCGGTTCGACGAGCATGCGCCAGCGCAGGATGCTGCTGTCACTGCCGTCGATCCCGAGCGTCTTGATCGCCGGATCGGGACGGGTGATCAGGTCCGCGAGGGTGCGCAGGTAGCCCGAGCCGCTCTCCCCCTGGTCCAGCTTGACGGCGAACGGCCTGGCCAGCGCCCCGGCGAGGGCGTGGAAGCGCATGGCGGGGTCCGCGGCGGCATCCGCGATGCCGCCGCTCTCGTAGGCGTCGAGCAGCGTGTGCCGACGGGCCTCGATCTCGACGCGGTGCCGGTCCAGCAGGGCGCGGATGAGCCCGTCCCGGTCGTTGAACCAGTACTGCGCGGCGATGACGTTGCGGGCGCCGGCCGCCCGGCCGATCTCGCGCAGGGACACGGCCTCGGTACCGCGCTCCGCGAAGAGCGTCTCGGCCGCGTTGAGCAACCGGGTGCGGGTGTCCTGGCCCTCCGCGGCCTGCGCGGACCGCCCCGGCGGGGCGGTCTGGGGAGACCCGTTCTCGTTCACGCCGGTGACCACGCCATGCCTCCGTCGACCTTGAGGACCGAGCCCGTGGTGAAGCTCGACCCCTCGCCCGTCAGGTACCGGATCGCCCCGACGATCTCGTGCGGCTCGCCGATCCGCTTCAGTGCGGCGTCCGCGCTGCCGTGCTCGAGCATCTCCTCGTCCCAGGCCAGGCTGATGTCCGTGCGGAACATGCCGGGCATGACCGCGTTGACCCGCACCGTCGGCCCGAAGGCGCGGGCGAGCCCGAGCGTGATCGTGTTCAGGGCGGACTTGGCCGCCGCGTAGGGCAGCTCCCCGACCGCCGGCACGACGGCGGCGATGCTGCTGACGTTGACGATCTGCCCGCCGTCGCCGGCCTGCATCGCCTCGCCCGCCCGCACCGCCAACCGGAAGGGGCCCTTGAGGTTCACCCCGAGGACCTTGTCGAAGAGCTCCTCGGAGATCTCCCCCAGCGACGGGTACAGCGGCGACATCCCAGCGTTGTTGATCAAGACGTCGATCCGCCCGTACTCGGCGAGCACCCGGTCGATCAGGGCGTCGCAGTCCTGCCACTTCCCCACGTGGCATGCGACGCCGACGGCCTCCGCCCCGGTCGTCGGGCCGAACTCCGAGCGCAGTTCCGCGGCGAGCTTCTCGCAGGCCTCGGCCTTGCGGCTGGCCACCACGACCCGGTGCCCGTCCGCGGCGAACGAGCGGCACATCTCCCGCCCGAGGCCGCGACTGCCGCCCGTCACCACCACGACCCGACCCGGCTGGTCAGCGGTCATCGCCACGCTCCCTCGCGTCGTACCACGATGCTCCGACACGCCGCCCGGACCGCCGCCGGCGTCGGCGTCGATGCACCTGCATCATCGCGAGAAGCGTACGCATCGGGGGCGGACCGGGCGAGCGTTCAGTTCCGCACCCTCCGGGACGGGTCGTCCCACCGCGGCCGGAGGGGCGCCTGATCAGCGGGTACTTCCCCGCTCGCGCCATTCCTCGTCGGCCCGGTCCGCGGCCTCGGTCCGCTCCCGGGCGATCTCCAGCGCCCGCGCGGCCGTCTCCTTGTCCGGGTACGGACCCAGCCGGTCCGCCGCGCGGCAGCCGTCGCGGGGTTCCACCGTGTTGTGCTTGAGGCAGTAGTACCACTGCTCGTCACTCATGCGTCCAGCCTCCCAGGTCCGGGGGTCCGCGCACAGCCGGAGACCGGCACGATCGAGGCCCATCCCCCGTCGTGTTCGACCTGAGCCAGGTCCTGGCCACCGCCCCGACCACACCGCCGACCCGCACGGTGCCCCGCGGCGGCTCGGCCGAACGGATCGCCCGCGAGGCGCGCGCGGACGTCACCCGCCTCGCCCACGCGCTCGCGGCTCCCGCGGGCCCGGGGACCCCCGTACGCTGACCACGACGTCGGGGGGCAGGAATGCCGAAGATCATCGGGCGGTCGCTCACCGAGCACCGCAGCGAGGTTCGCACCCGGGTCTTCGACGCCCTGCGGGAGGAGCTCTACGAGCGCGGCTTCGACGCCGTGACGCTCTCCGGGGTCGCGGCCGCGGCGGGCGTGGGCCGGACGTCGATCTACAACCACTTCCCGGACAAGTCCAGCCTGCTCGTCGCGTTCGTGGAACACGAGGCCGCCCGCTACGTCGAGGACCTGGCCGAGGCGCTGGACGCCGCGGGGACGCCCGTCGAGCAGCTCGCCGTCTACGTCCAGCTGCAGCTGCGACGTCTCGCGGACTTCCACCTGCCACCCGGCCCGACCCTGTCGTCCACCCTGGACCCGTCGGCGTACCGGCGGATCGCCGCGCACGCGGACCCGCTCACCCGCCGCCTCACCGAGATCCTCGAGGCAGGCGTCGCCGCAGGTCAGATGGCCGACGAGGATCCGGCGGTGCTCGTCGCGATGATCGGGGCGGCGCTGTCGGCACGGCAGATCGTGGACGTCCCGCCGCCGGACGTACCCGCGGCGATCGAGGCGGCCGTCCGGGTGGTGCTGCGGTCCGTGGGCGCCGGCTGAGGCTGGTCTTCGCCCGCATCCCTCCCGTAGCCTTTTGCTGACACGGTGTCATGAAAGAGCGTGGAGGCGCCCCGGTGAACGAACTGGTTCCGCTGTCCCAGGTCCTGAGGTCCTCGACGCGCGCGGTGCACGAACGCGCGCACCACTCCCCCTACATGGAGGAACTGCTCGGCGGCCGTCTCCCGCTCGACGCCTACGGCCTGCTCGCGGAGCAGTACTGGGTGATCTACGGCGCGCTCGAGGCCGCGAGCGACGCAATGCTGACGGACCCGGTCGGCCGGCCCTTCGTGATCGACGAGCTGCGCCGACTGCCCGCGCTGAGGGCGGACCTGGAGTTCCTCCGCGGCCCGGGCTGGGCGGAGCGGCTGACCGTGCTGCCCGCCACCGAGGCCTACGCCGAACGGCTCCGGACCGCGGGCACGACGTCCCCGGCCGTCCACGTCGCCCACCACTACACGCGCTACCTCGGCGATCTCGCGGGCGGTCAGACGGTCGGCAAGCTGCTCGAACGCACCTACGGGATCACCGGTCCCGGCGCGCTCTTCTACGACTTCGCCGCCCTCGGCAGCCCGTCGGCCTTCCGCACCCGTTACCGCGCCCTGCTCGACGCCGCCCCGCTCGACGAGCTCGGCCGCGAGCAGGTAGCGGACGAGGCGGTCCACGCCTTCGGGCTGAACATCGCCGTCCTGGACGAGCTCGCCTCCGCCGTCGGACTCCCGATCGCCGCGTGACTGCGGCTGCGCCGCCTGTGCGCGTTTCTCGTTGCCAGGGCGACGAGAAACGCGCACGAGCGGCGCAGCCGCGCCCTTGCCGTTGCTAATAGCTCTGACTGCGAGCTACCGTCGACAGGTGACCACGTCGAGCGCGACACTGACCGCCGACGCCCTGCTGGGCGCCGTCACGGGCCTCCGTCGGGTCCTCCGTCGCCGGCTGCGCGGGCAGCTCCCCGGGCCGCCGCTGCGCGGCGCCCAGGTGGAGCTGCTGCAGCGCGTCGAGGCCGAGCCCGGGATCGGCGTCGCGGGGGCCGCGCAGTCCCTGCACCTGGCCGGCAATTCGGTGTCGACCCTGGTCAACCAGCTCGTCACGGCCGGGTACCTGCTCCGCGAGACCGATCCGGCGGACCGGCGCGCGGTCCGGCTGTTCCTCACCGATGTCGCCGCCGAACGGCTCGTGCGCTGGCGCTCCATCCGGCGCGAGCTCGTCGGCAACGCCCTGGACCGGCTGCCCGCGGCCGAGGTCGACGCACTCTCCGCGGCCCTGCCCGCGCTCCACCACCTGCTCGACGAACTGGCTTACGCAGAGGAGGCGCCATGACCGTCCCTGCCGTCCGCTGTACCGGGCTGCGCCATGCCTTCGGGGACACCGTCGCCGTCGACGGGCTCGATCTCGAGGTCCGCCGCGGCGAGGTCTTCGGCCTGCTCGGCCCCAACGGCGCCGGCAAGACGACCACGATCCGCATGATCACGACGTTGCTGCCCGCGCCGCCGGAGGCGATCACGGTCCTCGGCCGGGACGTCTCCCGGCAGCGGACGGCCGTGCGCCGACTCATCGGCTATGTCCCGCAGCAGCTCTCGGCGGACGCCACGCTCACCGGGCGCGAGAACGTCATGCTGTTCGCGCGGCTCTTCGACGTCCCACGCCGGGAGCGCCGCCCCCAGGTCGACGCCGTGCTCGACGCCATGGACCTCACCGAAGCCGCGGACCGCCCCGCCAAGACCTACTCCGGGGGCATGGTCCGGCGCCTCGAGCTGGCGCAGGCCCTGGTCAGCGCGCCGCAGCTGCTGGTCCTCGACGAGCCGACGGTCGGCCTGGACCCGGTCGCGCGGGACGGCGTCTGGGACCGGATCGCGGCGATCCGCGCGGCGACGGGGATGACCGTGCTGGTCACGACGCACGCCATGCAGGAGGCCGACGAGCACTGCGAGCGGATCGCGCTCATGCACCGCGGCCGGATCCGGGCGCTCGGCACGCCGGCGGAGCTCAAGGCCGAGATCGGCCCGGCCGCGACCCTCGACGACGTCTTCCGCCACCACACGGGCGACGCCCTCACCACCGAGAACGGAGGGATGCGGGATGTCCGTGCTGCCCGTCGCACCGCCGGCCGCGTCGGCTGACGCCGAGCCGGGACCGCTCCGGCTCGTTCGGACCACGCTGTCCCGGATCGGCACGATGTGCCTGGTCGAGCTGCAGAAGCTCCGTCACGACCGCACCGAGCTCGTCACGCGTGCCGTGCAGCCCGCACTGTGGCTCATCGTGTTCGGCCAGGTCTTCACCCGGATCCACGCGATCCCGACCGGCTCGACGCCCTACCTGGACTTCCTCGCGCCCGGCATCCTCGCCCAGTCCGCGCTGTTCATCGCGATCTTCTACGGGATCCAGATCATCTGGGAACGCGACGCCGGGGTGCTCTCGAAGCTGATGGTGACGCCGACGCCGCGGGTCGCGCTCGTCGCCGCGAAGGCGTTCGCGGCCGGGGTGCGGGCCGTGGCGCAGGCCGTCGTGGTGCTGGTCCTCGCGCTGTTCCTGGGCGTGTCGCTCACCGGGAACCCGCTGAAGCTGCTGGGCGTGATCGTCGCACTGCTGCTGGGGTCGGCGTTCTTCTGCTGTCTGTCGATCACCATCGCAGGGCTCGTGCTGTCCCGGGACCGGCTGATGGGGATCGGCCAGGCGATCACGATGCCGCTGTTCTTCGCCTCCAACGCGCTGTACCCGGTGGAGCTCATGCCCGGCTGGCTGCAGGTGATCAACCACGTGAACCCGCTGAGCTACGAGGTCGACGCGCTGCGCGGCCTGCTGGTCGGCACCGGCGCGAACCTCGCGCTGGACTTCGGGGTGCTGGTCGTGTCGGCGGCGTTCATGATCACCGTTGCCTCGGCCCTGCTCCCCCGCCTGTCCCGCGGCTGACGCCACCCGTGCGCGGATGACGTTGTTCCGGCGACGATTACCGCGCACGGGCAGCGAAGCTGCACACCGTTGCGATCTGCTCGGCCACCCGGTCCGCGGGGTGCAGCGGCAGGACGATGTGGCTGATCGTCAGCCGCGTGGCGGTCTCGGCCGCGAGGGTGACGTCGTCCGGGTCGAGGTCCGGCCAGCGCCGCAGCAGGTAGGCGGCGGCGCGGTCCCGGGCGGCCGCGACGATCGGTTCGCTGTCCGTGCTGAAAAGCTCCGGTGCGCCGTCACCCGTCAGCAGGGCCTTGACCAGCGGGTTCTCCGCGACCGTCGACAACGCACCGCGCACTGCGGCGACCCAGGCGGCGTGCAGGTCCTCCTCGCCGGCGAGGGCGGCCTCGATCTCGTCGAGGAAGCGCCGCGTCGAGCGCAGGACCAGCGCGGACGCGACGCCACGCCGGTCCCCGAACTCGCTGTAGAGCGTCTGTCGACTGACCCCGACCCGGGTGGCCAGGTCCCGCATCGAGAACGCCGCGAACCCCCGGCCGACGACCATCTCCTCGGCGACGTCCAGGGCGTCGTCCCGGAGGCGGGCGCGGGCCCGCCGGGCCATCGACTGCGGTTCCACGGACCCAGCCTGGACTCAGAGCGGAAAAACGTCAACCATCTGGACACATTGACGTCATGTGTCTAGCGTCGGGGCAACCGGATACCGAGTGTCGAAGGAGACGCCCATGGCCGTCGTCGAACGCGCCGTCACGCGTGCACGGGAGCGCTTCTCGTCCGTCCTGACCCTGCCCGTGCCCGACCGGGTCGACGCCGCCCTGCTCGGCCGGGGGGTCGGCGGAGCGACGCGCCCCCTGGGGGACCCCGGTGACCTCGTGCCGGTCCCCGGTGACGACGGGCTGCCCCTGCTGGGCCACCTGCTGCAGTACATCCGCTACGGCAGCGACTTCACGCGCCGCCGCTCCGGGCGGCTCGGACCGGTGTGGTGGATGCGCACGCCGCTCGGGCGCACGATCGTCGTGGCCGGGCCCGCGGCCACCCGCGAGGTGCTCACCAACCGTGACAAGGCGTTCTCCCAGGAGGGCTGGCGCGACATGGTCGACCGGTTCTTCCACCGCGGCCTCATGCTGCTGGACTTCGACGAGCACAAGGCCCACCGGCGGATCATGCAGGAGGCGTTCACGGCCGACCGGGTCGCCACCTACGTCGACCAGACCGTGCCGGTGGTGCGGGAGATCGTGCCGACCTGGGACTCCGAGCTGCGGCTCTACCCGGCGCTCAAGCGGCTGACCCTGGACGTCGCGACGCGGGTCTTCATGGACGGCCGCAGCGGGCCCGAGGCCGAGCAGGTCAACCGCGCGTTCGTCGACTGCGTCCGCGCGGCCAACGCCTTCGTGCGCCGGCCGATCCCCGGGACCCGCTGGAACAAGGGCCTGCGCGGGCGGGCGGTGCTGGAGCAGTGGTTCCGGGACAACCTGCCGGCCAAGCGCAACGGCGACGGGGACGACCTCTTCACCGCCCTCTGCCACGCGGTGACGCCCGAGGGCGAACGGTTCTCCGACGACGACGTCGTCAGCCACATGATCTTCCTGATGATGGCCGCGCACGACACGTCGACGACCGCCACCGCCGCCGCGGCCTACCACCTCGGCCGCAATCCGGAGTGGCAGGAGCGGGCCCGTGCGGAGTCGCTCGCGCTCGGCGACGGGCCACCGGACGTCGCGGCGCTGCGCTCGCTCGGCACGCTCGAGCTTGTGGTGAAGGAGGCGCTGCGGATGAACGCGCCGGTGCCGGTCGTGATGCGGACCGCGGTACGGGACACCTCGGTCGCGGGGCATCATATCCCGGCGGGGAGCCGGATCATCGTCGCGCAGGCGGTGAACCACTTCGACCCGGCGTGCTGGACGGACCCGGACACGTTCGATCCGGACCGGTTCGGCCCGGACCGGCGGGAGGACCGCTCGGACCGCGACGCGTGGGTGCCGTTCGGCGGCGGCGTGCACAAGTGCATCGGACTGCACTTCGGCACGCTGGAGGTGACGGCGATCCTGCACGAGCTGCTGCGGACCTACCGGTGGGACGTCGCACCCGGGTACCGGCTGCGCTGGGACAACACCTCCCTCCCGGTCCCGGTCGGCGGGATCCCGGTGCGGCTGCGACCCCTGAAGGCCTGACGCGGACGCGGTGGCGTGCGGGACCGGGCTAGCCTGCCCGCCGTGACCGCACTTCCGTCGCCGACCGTGCCCGCCGCCCGGGCCGCCCGGGCGCCGGGCGCCGACGAGTCCGGGGCCGGGCTCGCCCGGAGCCCCTTCCGGGTGGACCGGGACCGCATCGCCGCGTCCCCGTTCTTCGCCCGGCTCGCCGGCGTGACGCAGGTGGTGAGCCCCAACGGTTCCGGGCTCCTGCTGCACAACCGCCTGACGCACAGCCTGCAGGTGGCGCAGGTCGCCCGGGCGATCGCGGAACGGCTCGACGACGATCCGGTTGCGGCACAGCAGATCGCGCGGCTGGGCGGGTGCGACCCGGACGTCGTCGAGGCCGCCGCGCTCGCCCACGATCTCGGACACCCGCCGTTCGGGCACCTCGGCGAGCAGGTCCTGGACCGGCTGGCCCGGGAGCGGCTCGGGCTGACCGACGGTTTCGAGGGCAACGCGCAGAGCTTCCGCATCATCACCACGATCGACCTGCACGGGCCCGGCCGGGAGGGTCTCGGGCTCACCGCCGCCGTCCGCGCGGCGGTGCTGAAGTACCCGTGGGCGCGGCGCGGGTATCCGGACCCGCACCCGAGCACCGCTCCCCTGCCGCCCCGCGGCGGCGGGCCGCTGCCGGACGCGCCGCACGCCGGGTCGGCGAAGTTCTCCGCCTATCGCACGGAGCTCGGCGAGCTGATCGCCAGCCGCGCATCCTTCGACGGGGTGGTCGCACCCTGGCAGCAGACGGTCGAGGCGGCCGTCATGGACACCGCGGACGACATCGCCTACGCCATCCACGACGTCGAGGACTTCCACCGCGTCGGGATCCTGCAGCAGGCCGGGGTGTCCGCGGAGCTCAGCGGCTGGGAGCGCTCACCGGCCGCCGGACCGGGCAGCTCGCTGGAGCGGCTGCGGATCCGGATGCGGGAACGGGACAGCTGGATCTTCGACGACGAGGCGTTCCGCGGTGCGGTCGCGCGGGTGCGCGCGGAGCTCGTCGACGGGCTGCTGTCGATCCCGTTCGACGGCTCGATGGCGGCGGAGCGGGCGGTCGCGGAGTTCTCGGCGCGCTGGACGTCGAGGCTGGTGGCGGGGGTGCACGTGCTCACCGACCCGCCCGTCCGCGCCGCCCACGTCGCCCTACGGACAGAGCAGTGGCACGAGGTGGCGGTGCTGAAGTTCGTGCACCAGCAGTTCGTCCTGCGCCGGGCGGACCTCGCGTCGGTCCAACGCGGGCAGGCGACGATCATGACCGGCCTGGTCGGCGGCCTGCACGAGTGGCTCGCCGACGCCGGGACCGAGAGTGCGCCGTCCCTGCCGCCGCGGCTGCACGACCTGGTCGAGCTGGCGCGCGGGGAGTACACGGCGCTGGCGGACGAGGGTGTCGTCGAGCAGCGGCAGGTGGGGGATCTCGCGCGGGGCCGGGCGGTGGTCGACTATGTGGCGTCGCTGACGGATGCCCAGGCCGGCGCCCTCCTCGACGTCCTCACGGGCCGTTCCGCCCGCCTCTGGACCGACGCGATGGCCCTCTGACCACCGCGCTCGCCCTCCCGACGCGAGTCGCGATCACCGCCGCGAGTCGCGATCTCAGGCCGGGCGAGTCGCGATCTGAAGCCGGGCGAGTCGCGATCTCGGGCCGGGCGAGTCGCGATCGGAGGCTGGCCGGATCGGGGCTCCCGCGCACGGGCGCCGAGGCGCCGGGCAGGATCGGACGGATGGAGACGGTGCTGATCACGGGCGCGGCGGGCAGGATCGGGCGGATGTTGCGGACCCGGATGCCACGCGAGGGCCGCACGCTGCGGTTGCTGGACGTCCAGCCGATCAAGCCGGCGCCCGGGACCGAGGTGATCACGGCGAGCGTCGCGGATCTCGACGCGATGGTCGCGGCCTGCGAGGGCGTCGACGCGATCGTGCACCTCGGCGGGATCTCCGGTGAGTCGGACTGGGCCCAGATTCGGGACGTCAACATCGAGGGGACGTACGCGGCGTTCGAGGCCGCGCGCCGGGCCGGGGTTCCGCGGGTGGTGTTCGCGAGCAGCAACCACGCGGTCGGGTTCCAGGTGCAGCCGAGCGACGCGGACATCGAGCTGCCGGACGACCTGAGCCCACGTCCGGACACGTTCTACGGCGTGAGCAAGGTGCTGGGCGAGGCGCTCGGCGCGCTCTACCACGACCGGCACGGTCTCGACGTCGTCTGCCTGCGGATCGGGACGTGCGCGGACCGACCCCGCGACCTGCGCGGACTCGCGACGTGGCTTTCCCCGGACGACTGCGCACGGCTCGTCGAGGCCTCGCTCGCCTGCCCGGAGCCCGGGATCCGCACGGTCTGGGGCGTCTCGGCGAACACCCGTCGGATCTGGTCTCTCGACGGCGGCCGGGAGATCGGCTACGAGCCGAAGGACGACGCGGAGGTATTCGCCGGCGAGATCGGCCCGAAGGACGACGCGCACGACGAGGCCGGCCGCCGTTACGTCGGCGGCGCCTTCACCCTCTGACGCCCCGGCCCGATCCCCGCGATTCGGGATCTGGCACCACGCGAGTCGCGGCGCGACGGGTGCGAACCCGGGCGGACTCCGCTGTCGGGTCGGCTTCGACCTCCGACTCGCGGGATGCATGGCCTCGGCGTGGCGTTCGGAACGCGGATTCGTGGTGCTCCGACCACGAATCGCCCGGTCTCTAATCCCGACTCGCCCGGGGACTGATCCCGACTCGCCCGGTCCCAGGCCCCGACTCGCGGGGCTTCAGATCGCGACTCGCGGGGCTGGTCGTCGACCGGCGAGATCTTCCGCGAACAGGAGTACGCTCCCGGCGATTAGTTCAGGTCCTGTCTTAATGAGGAGACACCATGCCTACCCCCACCCCCGCCGACCGGTTCTCCTTCGGCCTCTGGACCGTCGGCTGGCAGGCCCGCGACCCCTTCGGCGACGCGACCCGTCCGGAGCTCGACGTGGTCGAGGCCGTCGAGCGGCTCGCCGAGCGCGGTGCCTGGGGTCTGACCTTCCACGACGACGACCTGATCCCCTTCGGCGCGGACGCCGGCACCCGGGACAAACAGATCGCCCGTCTGCGTGACGCGCTCACCGCCACCGGGATGACCGTCCCGATGATCACGACGAACCTCTTCACGCACCCCGTCTTCAAGGACGGCGGCTTCACCAGCAACGACCGGTCCGTCCGCCGGTTCGCGCTGCGCAAGGTGCTGCGCAACGTCGAGCTCGCCGCCGAGCTGGGCGCACGCACGTTCGTCCTCTGGGGCGGCCGCGAGGGCTCGGAGTACGACTCGGCGAAGGACGTCCGGGCGGCGCTCGACCGCTACCGCGAGGCCATGGACCTGCTCTGCCAGTTCGTGCTCGACCGCGGGATCGACCTGCGGTTCGCGATCGAGCCCAAGCCCAACGAGCCGCGCGGGGACATCCTGCTGCCGACGGTCGGGCACGCACTCGCGTTCATCTCCGGGCTCGCGCATCCGGAGATGGTCGGGGTGAACCCCGAGGTCGGCCACGAGCAGATGGCCGGGCTCAACTTCGTGCACGGCATCGCCCAGGCGCTCTGGCACGGCAAGCTCTTCCACATCGACCTCAACGGCCAGCGCGGCATCAAGTTCGACCAGGACCTGGTCTTCGGCCACGGCGACCTGGTCAACGCGTTCTCGCTGGTCGACCTGCTCGAGAACTGCGGCTACGACGGCCCGAGGCACTTCGACTACAAGCCGTCGCGCACCGAGGACATCACCGGCGTGTGGGACTCCGCCGCGGCGAACATGCAGATGTACCTGCAGCTCAAGGAGCGCGCGGCCGCCTTCCGGGCGGACCCCGAGGTCGCCGAGGCACTCGCGACGGCCGGTGTTCCCGACCTGTCGACGCCCACGCTGGCACCCGGCGAGGGCTACGCGGAGCTGCTCGCGGACCGCTCTGCGTTCGAGGACTTCGACCCCGACGCGGCCGGACGGCGCGGCTACGGCTTCGTGCGGCTGCACCAACTGGCGCTCGACCACCTCATGCGGGCATGGTGACCGGTATGGGACTGGTCGCCGGGATCGACTCCTCCACGCAGTCGTGCAAGGTCGTCGTCCGCGACGCCGAGAGCGGCGAGCTCGTCCGCGATGGCCGCGCGAGGCATCCGGACGGCACCGAGATCGAGCCGAAGCACTGGTGGGACGCCCTGCAGCAGGCTCTGGACCAGGCCGGCGGCCTCGACGACGTGGACGCGGTGAGCGTCGCCGGGCAGCAGCACGGCATGGTCTGCCTCGACGAGCGGGGGGAGGTCGTGCGGCCGGCGCTGCTCTGGAACGACACCCGCTCCGCGGCCGCCGCCGCCGCGCTCGTCGAGGAGCTGGGGGCGCAGGCGTGGGCGGACGCGACCGGCACCGTGCCGGTCGCATCGATCACCGTCACGAAGCTCCGCTGGCTGGCCGAGAACGAGCCTGCCAACGCGCAGCGGACCGCCGCGGTCTGCCTGCCCCACGACTGGCTCTCCTGGCAGCTCGCGGGCGCCCCCGGGCTGGACACCCTGGTCACCGATCGCTCGGATGCATCCGGCACCGGCTACTTCGACGCCCGCGGCGGCGAGTACCGCCGGGACCTGCTGCGCCAGAGCCTCGGCCGGGACGACGTGCTCCTCCCGCGGGTGCTCGGTCCGAGCGAGAGCGTCGACGGGCCGGGGTATCGGATCGGCCCGGGCGCCGGGGACAACGCGGGCGCGGCCCTCGGCATCGGCTCGGGCGACGACGTGATCGTCTCGCTCGGGACGTCCGGCGTGGTGTCCGCCCGCAGGACGCAGCAGGCCGCGGACCCGACGGGGACCATCGCCGGCTTCGCGGACGCGACCGGCGCGTTCCTCCCGCTGGTCGTCACGCTCAACGCCGCGCGGGTGCTGGACGCGGCCGCGCGGATGCTCGGCGTCGATCTCGACGAGCTGAGCCGGCTCGCGCTGTCCGCGCCCGCGGGTGCGGAGGGCGTCGTCCTGGTGCCGTACCTGGAAGGTGAGCGCACGCCGAACCTGCCGAACTCCACCGGCGCGCTGCACGGGCTCACCCTGAAGAACGCGACGCCGGCGAACATCGCGCGGGCCGCGGTCGAGGGGATGCTCAGCGGCCAGCGGGTCGGGATCGACGCGCTCGCCGACGCCGGGGTCTCGCTGAACGGGGTCCGGCTGATCGGCGGGTCCGCCCGATCGCAGGCAGTGCGGGAGATCGCGCCGACGGTGTTCGGGGTGCCCGTGACGGTCCCCGCCCCGGGCGAGTACGTGGCCGACGGCGCGGCCCGGCAGGCGGCCTGGGTGCTGGCCGGGGGCGACGAGCCGCCGGCGTGGGCGGCCGCGGGCGGGACCGAGGTGTTCGAGGCGCCCGAGACGGACGGCCTCGCCGAGCGCTACCGCGACGCGGCCGGGAAGTACGTGGACCGCCGGTGACCCGGCCCGCACCCGCCGGGCCGCCGGCGCTCCGCCGGCACAACTCGGGGCTCGTCCTCAGCGCGTTGCGCGAGTCCGAGGGAGCCTCCCGGGCCGAGCTCGCGGCCCGGACCGGACTGACCCGGGCGACCGTCGCGACCCTGCTCGACCCTCTGCTCGCGGCCGGAGTGCTGGCCGAGGAGGTCGCGCCGCCGCGGGGCGTCGGACGGCCGTCACGTCCTGTCCGGTTCCATCCGGACGGGCCGGTCGCGCTCGGGATCGCGCTCGACGTCGACTCGCTCGCCGTCTGCGCGACGGACCTGACCGGGCGGGTGTGCGCGTGGCGGAAGATCGGCCGGGACAACCGCGGCAGGAGCGCGGGCGCCCTCTGCTCGGCCGCTGCGGACCTCGCCGTCGACCTTCGCGACCAGCTCGGCCGTAGGGTCCTCGGCGCGGCTCTCGCGGTGCCCGCGCTGCTCGGGGAAGGCGGGCCCGACGCCCGGGAGATCCTCCGCGCGCCCAACCTGCCGCGGCTCACGGGCGCCCGGCCGGGTCTCGCTCTCGCCGAGAGTCTGGGCGTGCCCGTGATCGTGGAGAACGAGGCCACCCTCGGCGCGCTGGCCCATCTCGGCGTGGCACCGGACTTCGTCGTGATCTCGGCGGAGATCGGGGTCGGCGGCGGGATCGTGCTCGGCGGGCGGGTGTTCCGCGGCGTGCACGGGCTCGCCGGGGAGCTGGGACACGTCGTCGTCGACCGCGACGGCCCGGAATGCGGCTGCGGCGGGCGGGGCTGCGTCGAGCAGTACGCGGGGAAGTCCGCCCTGCTCGCCGATGCGGGCGTGCCCGATGTCGCCGCCCTGCAGGAGGCTCTGAGCAGCGGGAACGGTCGCGCCGTCGCCGCGGTCGGACGGGTCGGAACGGCGCTGGGCGTCGCGCTCGCGTCCGTCCTCAACGTGCTCGACGTGCCGGTGGTCGTCCTCGGCGGGGTCTACGCGGAGCTGGCCGAGGCGATCCGGCCAGCCCTCGAGGCCGAGCTGCGGGCGCGCTCGCTGCAGCCCGCGCCGCCGACGGTGCTCGCGTCGTCGCTCGGGGAGGACGCGGCGGTGCGGGGGGCCGCGGACGCGGTGCTGGACGAGGTCCGGCGCGACCCGGACCGGCTCGTCGGCACCGGCTGAGCATCGAGCGCGACACCACGCTGGTTCGATCACGCCGGCCAACCAGCGTGGTGTCGCAGTCGAGTCGAGCTCGACGTCAGTGTGGTTCGCTCATGATCGCGGCGACTCCGCTGTCGCGCTCGAACTCAGACCTTCGCGAGATCGACCGTGCGGAGCAGCTCCCGGCCCACCCACTCCTGGGCAAGGCGTCGTCCGGCAGCGAACGTGTCGCCGGCCGGGCCTCGGACGGACTCCGGGAGCCAGGCGACGAGCGCCGGCAGATCCGCAACCGTCCGGGTCTTCGCGGGCTGCGGACGACCGTGCTCGACGAGCAGGGCGTACAACCGCGCCGCCGGGCGAGCTTCCGGAAGCCCGAGCACCGCCGCGGAGGCTGCTCCCCTTCGTGCTATCCGGAGTCCCTCGACGTCGAGATCCCCGAAGTACCGCAGCTCGCAGGGCGGTACCTCAGCGAGCCCGGTGAGGACGCTCCCCAGATCGTTCCCGCGGCCGAGAACGACTCGTCCGACCTCGCCGTCCGGAGGAAGCTCGCAGGCGAGCGAATCGTAGGTGGCGATGTTCTCGACGATCAGGGTGACCGGGCCGGCACCGACCTCGTGCGGCAGCTGTGGGGTGGGCACGATCCGGCTGCGGAGCAGGCCCAGGCTCAGCCGTTCCTCTGTGGAGCAGTCGAACAGGCGCCCGTTCAGCATCGTGAACAGGAGCTTCTCGTCGCCGGTCAGTTCCAGTGAACGCTCCTGCGCAGGAACATCCAGCCGGGCAGCATCGTTCCGGAGGAACTCCTGTACGCCCCGAAGCAGAATCAGCTGATTCGCGGTGAGACGGCGCTCCCGCTCGAGCCGGTAGACCCACGAGAGCTTTGCGTGCCAGACGACCTTCGACGCGGAAACGGGAGGTCGCGCCGTCGCCACGCGCGTGACCCAAGAGGGCAGCGGGGGCAACGGGGTGCACTCCCAGCCCGAACCTCGAGGACTCGGCAGGGTCACGACCGCCGTCCGTGCCAGCTCGTCGAACGCCTCTCGGAGCCGTGCGCGGCTGTTGTCGGCACCCAGCAGACTCGTGTCCGCGGCCAGCGCCGCCGACCACATCTGTTCCAGAGTGATCCGACTCGACGGTGCCTTTGCCACGAACGCGGCCAGTCGCGCGGCGAGCGGGGAAAGGCTCACAGCAGCGTGAGCAACGGGTCGTCCCGGTGGATCCGCGTGGTGTCGATCGCGCCCGACGGGTCCTCCCCCGCCAGCGTCCGGTCCGCGACCCGCACGTACTCCCGGCCTCGGTTCGCCGTGTTCCGCATCCGGATGATGTTCGGGAACCGGCCGACGGCCTTCATGTCCCCCACGCCGGTCAGGAAGATCAGCTGGACGCCGTTGGCCGCGGCGACCTTGCGCTGCAGGTCCAGGAACACCACGTAGTTCGCCTTGCCCAGCGGGTTGTCCAGCGGCAGCGCGCCGAGCCCGGGCAGGTCCCGCCCCCGGCTCGTGGCACGGAGCTTCGCGACCATGCAGAACAGCAGCAGCGAGATCGTCACCTTCTCCCCGCCGGACCACTTCCGCATCCGCTCGACGGACACCCGTTCCAGGACGAGCGCCGTCGACGGCTTCAGCACCCGGGCCCGCCAGTTCCCGTCCCCGACGACGGCGTTGGTCGCCTGCCACAGCAGCTCCTGGCCGCGCGGGACCTCGGCGCCGCGGGCGGTCAATGCGTCCACGAGCCGGGCGCACCGGTCCCGGACCACGGCGTCGGCCGTCTCGACGGCCGACCGCGGCCCGACGTCCAGGAACCGGTGCCCGGCCCATGCGCCGAGGTTCTCCGGCAGCTCGGACAGCGCCTGTGCCCGCGCCAACGACTTCAGCGCCTGCCGCACCATGCCGGTCATCGCGGTGACGACGACGGACTTGTGCTCCTCCAGCTCCCCGAGCCGGCCGCGCAGGTTCGCCGCGAACAGGTCCAGCTCCTGCGCCAGCGACTCGGCCTCCGGACCGATCTCCCCGGCCACGTCGGCGACCCGGAAGCGGTCCCGGACGGTGGGGTTGACCTCGGCGAACCGGTCCGCGGAGGCCCACAGGACGATGTCCCGGGCCACCTTCTCGACCGCGCCGCGGGCGCGCCGGGCGTCCATGGCGACCCCGTCGATCCGCTGCCGGATCGCCGTGACGGCGCTCCGGACGTCCTCGACACCGCCCGGGTCCGCGGCGTCCGACAAATCTCCCGGGGCGACGCCCAGCAGCTCGGCCTGGTGGGCCAGCCCGGTGTGCCGCTCGTGGGCCTCCGCGACCGACGCCTTCACGGCCTCGACCTCGGTCCTCGCCGCCTCGACGGCGGTGCGCAGCCCCACCAGCTCCTCCTCGGCGGCCTCGGCGGCGGCGAGCGCGGCCGCCCGATCCGCCGGGATCTCCTCGTCCGCGAGCTCGACCTCGGCCGTGGGGAAGGTGGCGAGCTCGGCCTCCGCGGCGCGCAGCTCCGCCTTGGCCGCGCCGACGGATTCGCCGGCTCGGTCCGCGGCCTCCTCGGCCCGGGCCAGGGCCGAGGCGAGCGAGTCCGGATCGGCGGCCTCGGCGCTGTCCGCGAGATCCGCGGCGGACTCCCGCACGCTCGCCGTCAGGCCCGCAACCTGCCCCGACGGCCCCTCGACGGCCCGGCGCGCCTCCTCGAGCGACGCGGCGAGCGCCGAGTCCGAGACCTCCCGGCGGTAGGCCTGCTCCGCGCTCTCGTACGCGCGGCAAGCCTCGGCCAGCGGGACCGGGACCCCGGACGCGGAGGCGAACAGGCCGTCCGGCTTCTCCTCGCCCGCGAGGGACAGGGCCTCCCGGGCCTCCCGGTGGCCGCTCGCCGCCCGGCGGACGGCGGCGAGCCGGTCCGCGGCCTCGGCCGCCGTGCGGCGGTGGCCCTCCTCCTCGGTGGTGGCCCGCTCGGTCGCCGCGCGGTGCACCTCGATCTCGGCGGGCAGCGCGCGGGCGCGGGCACGGCTCGGCTCGGACTGTGCCAGCCGGGCGGCGAGACCGGTGAGCACCGCACCGGCGAACGCCGCGACCCTGCGGACCTCCTCCTGGGTGGCCAGCCGCTCGTCGAGGGATTGTTCCTGCTCCTCGACGGCGGCGCGGTCCGCCTCGACCCGCCGGAGGTCCGCGCTGATCGCGGCGAGCCGCGCATCGGCGTCCGCGATGCGGGCCTCCTGGGTCTCGAGGGTGCCGGGCGGGCAGTCCGCGCGCAGGCCGCGCAGGCGCCGTCGCAGGTCGTCGTCGCGGTCCCGGAGCGCGGCGAGCTGGGCGTCGGCGGTCGCCCGGCCCGCGCGGGCGGACTCGCGGGCGGTGATCTCCGTGCCCGCGGCGGCGGGATCCAGGAGCGCCGCGGCGGGCGGGACCAGGAACGGGGTCTCCTCGCGGTGCGCGGAGTCCGCGACCGCCTGCAGGTCCGCCGTGGTCGCCACGACCACCGGCGACGTCGGCCGCAGGCCAGCGTCCGTCAGCACCCGCTCGGCCGCGGGGAGGTCCGCGGGGTCGTGCAGGAGCAGCCCGGCGGCCAGCGCGGGCGCGGCCCGGAGCACCGCGGCGTGTGCCGCGGCGGACACGGACTCCGCGAGGTAGCGCCAGCCGGTCGTCGCGGCGATCCCCGCCGCCTCGACGGTCTCGTGCGCCCGCACGAGATCGAGCGTCGCGGGGAGCAACCCGGTGGTGGTGAGGGCAGCGAGCGAACGCTCGTCCTCGGCGCCCTCGACGGCCAGCTCCACCCGCTGCCGCTCCGAACGGGAGATCGCCGTGGTGAGGAGGTCCTCCAGGTCACCGGCCTCGGCGACCGGATCGATCTCGTCGCCGCCGGAGAGCGTGCGGAGGCGCTCGTCCCCCGCGAGCTCGTCGACCACGGCGCGGAGCCCGGCGGCGCGCTCGGCGTCCGTGCGGCGCCGCTCGGTCAGCGTGCGCCGCTCGCCCGCCAGCTCGTCCGCGGCCTGGACGGTCTCCTGGCGGCGTTCCCGCAGGCGGGGCCGCTCCTCGCGGAGCCGTTCGAGGTCCGCGGCCGCCTCGCGGTCGGCCGCCGCGTGCCGGGCGATGGCCGTGGCGACGTCCTCCTCCGCGTCCAGCAGGCCCTGCCCACGGGCCGACTCCAGGGCCGCGTCGAGCTCCGCGAGGGACGCGACGACGGCAGCGAGCTCCCCGGACAGGCGGCCCTGCTCGGCCGTCGCCTCGTGGGCCCGGGCGCGGGCGGCAGCCTCACCCCGGCGGGCCGTCGAGACCGCCTCGTCCAGGCCGGCGGCCTGCTCGTCGTGCTCGGACAGCGCGACGTCCAGGCTGCGCGCGTAGTCCAGCGCAGCCTCGTCCCGGCGCCGGCGAAGAGGCTCGGCGTCGGCCTTGGCCGCGGCGAGCTGTTCCGTCAGCGAGGTGACCCGCGCCCGGGCGTCCCGCAGCCGTCGGACCTCGGGGACCGCCCGCCACGCCGCCTTCCGCGCCGCGGCCCGCTGCTGCGCGGCCCGGGACAGCTCGACGTCCCGCTGCGCCGACGCGAGGCGGTGCTCGGCGGCGATCCGGCGCAGCCCGCGTACCCGGGACTCGGCGAGGGCGGCGCGGTCCTGGTGCTCCGCGACCACCCCGCGCAGCTCGGTGACCCGGTCCTCGTGCGCGGCGGCGGCCCGCTCGGCGCGGGCCGTGGCGGCGGCGATCGCGGTGGCCAGCGCGACCGCCGAACCCTCCAGCTCCCGCTCCGCCTCCTCCGCCCGCTCCTGCGCCGCCCGGTTCTCCACGAGCCGGCGCAGCAGCGGCGAGGCCTCGTCCGCGAACGTCAGGTCCGCCAGCAGCTCGGGCCGCTCGGCCAGCCCCGCCCGGACCCGCTCGAGGATGTCCGAGACCTGCCCGGGTACCTCGGGATCGACGATCAGCTCCAGCAGGTAGCGGACGAACTGGTCCGCGTTGCGGAACTGGAACTGCCCCTCGATGCCGCCCTCGGTGGCGTTCATCTGCAACAGCGCGGTGAAGATCCCCGGGTCCAGGCCGTGGTCGTCGAGCATCCGGCTCCAGCGGTCCTGCCCGTCCGTGACGGCGATCCCGGCGTGCGGGATCACGTCCCAGGCGCGGACGGCCGCCACGAACTCCTTCTGCGGCGTCGGCCTCCCGTCGGTCTCGAACGGCAGGCGGTCCAGGGAAACCCGCCCGTCCGCGTCCGGTCGGAACAGGTACCAGCGCGCGGAGAGCCGGTCGTGGTCCCGGTTCGGGTCCGCGGGCTGGGCCCGGTCCGCCCACTCGTAGACGGCGCCGGTGACCAGTTTCCTGCCGCCGGGTCCCGACCACTCGACCACGACGTGGGCGGTGTCCGCCCCGAGGACGTAGTCCTCGAGGTGCTTGCCGGTGGCCTGGGTGGCCAGGAAGTCCCGCCGGTGCGGGCGGATCAGCGCGCAGATCAGCGACAGGACCGTGGACTTCCCGCCGCCGTTGCGCAGCCAGAGGATGGAGTCCACCGGATGCCCGTCCGCGCCCGTGAAGTCCAGCGTGACGTTCAGGAACCGCGCGGCCGTCGGTCCGATCCGGTCCAGCCGCACCCGCCGCATCTGCCACATCAACGGCGGGCTCACCGCGCTGCCCCGTCCTGGGCGGCCCGCAGCTCGCGGAGCGCATCGAGCGCCGCGCCGCCCGCCGAGTCCCCGACGAGCAGCCGGAACCGGTCCGTGAGGTGGTGGACGTCCGGTCCCAGGGTCGGCGCCTCCTTGGCCGCGCCCTGGTCCGAGAGCCAGCCCAGCACGTCCTCGATCGCCCGGAGCGTGCAGCCGCGGGCCCGCCGCCCGGTCTGGGTGGTGATCAGCTGCGGCAGGTCCGCGTAGGCCTCGGCGGCGGCGCGGGCGCGCTCGCCGTCGTGCCCGACCGTGCCCTCGCCCTCCTGGACGCGCAGAGTGTCGATCGCCGAGCGGAGGAACTCGTCGATCTTGACGACGTCCACGAGCTTGGTCTCCGGGTCGTCGAAGTCCACGTCCTGCGGGTACGCGTACGCCGCGATGCCGAGCAGGACCAGGCCGAACACCAGCTTCTCCTCCGCGTCCATGGCGCGCAGGTCCCCGAGCCGGGTCGCGAACGGGCCGCTCGGCTCCGGCGCCAGGACGATCCCGGAGCGCGGCGTTCCGAGGACCTCCAGCCCGAGCCCCTCGGCCATCGTGTCCACGACGTCCCGGAAGCGCAGCTCGCTGCGGTAGCGGTCCAACAGGGCCCGGTACTCGCTGCCCTCCACCGGCCGGGAACGGCGCCGCAGGCCGAACGCCACGAGCTCCGCCGCCGCCCGCACCTCGGTCAGGTCCGCTGCCACGGCCGTCATGCCGTCAACTCCTCCGCGTCCATGTCCTCCGCCTCGTCCTCCTCCGCCGCGGCGCGCACCGACGCCCGCAGCACCAGGTCCCGGCCCCGGGCGAGCCGGTGCTCCAGCACCCGCCCGTCGTCCTCCGCGACCAGGCCGGACGCCAGCGCGCCGGCGTCCGCGCGCTCGTCCGTCGACTCCCCGTCCGCGGCGTCCGGGGCGAACGCCCACAACGCCGTGAGCAGCACCAGCTCGGCCACCTGGCCCTCGTCCGAGCCCTCGCACGCGTCCAGCAGGGCCGAGAGGCGTGCGGGCTCGTCGCGGGCGGTGTCCAGCACCTCGCGCGCGGCCGCGACGACCGGGGCGGGGTAGCGCTGCACGTCCTCCTCGGCGTCCGGGTCCCCGACGCCGACGTCCTCGACCTCCGGTTCGGCCGCCTCGCGCTGCCGCGGTGGCGCCCAGAGCTGGTCCACCAGGTCGTCGAAGCGGACGAGGCGGGGCACGCTGACGCCGAGCGCCCGGTCCGCGAAGGCACTCGTCACCGCCATCGCGTCCGCCCGGGGAGCCGCCAGGGCCGGGAGCAGCAGGTCGTCCCCGAGCGCCAGCATGCGCAGCCGGCGGCGACGGGCGAGGCGCTGCCGGACCTGGGCGGACAGGAAGACCTCCCGGGCCCCGACGAGGCGGCGTTCCAGATCCAGGTGCACGCTGCGCACCCGGCCGAGCAGGTCCACGATCCGGCCCGACGCGGCCCGCACGTCCGGCGACGTCTCGGCATCCAGACCGCTCTGCACGTGCTCGAGGAACCGGTCGTCCTCGCCGATCCGCTCCTCGACGTGCCGGCGCGCCGCGGCGAGCCGATCGGGCACATCGACCAGCCAGTCGTGCGTGCCGACGTCCCGGCGGGTGGCGTCGAGCAGCTCGGACAGGGCCGCGGAGATGCCGACGCTGGTGCGCTCGGCCCGGGCGGCGGTGCGGACGGCGGCGTCGAACCGGCGGTCGTCCAGCTGGCGCTGCAGGACGTGCGCGAGCGCGCGGTCCGCGTCCTCCAGGTCGACGTCCAGGCCGTGCAGGAAGAGCGTGATCGCCTGGTCACTGGCCACGAGGACCGGGCCGTACTCGGCGTCCCGCAGCGCGAGCAGCCGGAAGCTGTAGGGCTCGGACCGGGCCCGTTCGCCGGAGAGGTCGGCGAACCAGTAGGTGAAGCGACGGTGCTCGTGCGCCTCGTTGAGCAGGCCCTTCAGCACCACGGCGGCGACGTCCCGGGCCCGGCCCGCGTGCTCGGGCGCCATCCGGGCGGCGAGGCCCGTCAACGTGTCCGCGACCTCCTCGAGCGTGGCCTCGCGCGCGAACCCCATCGACCCGACGACCAGGTCCACCGCCGCGAGGGCGAGCTGGCGGAGGTCGAAGAGCTCGTCGTCGATCCCGGAGTGGGCGGCGTTGCGCACGAGCCGGGCGATCGGGTCCGTGAGGGCGAGCGCACGCCAGCGGGCCCGCGCGGTGGCGTCCGCCGCGGGTGAGACGACAGCTGGTGCGGCCGATGGCATCACGCGTTCCCCCTTTCGCCGCAGCAGCCTAGGGAGGGGGTCCGACACTTCCGGCTGCGGGGAACTCTCAGCCCACTCTCACCTGCGACGGGGACACTCGGGTGCGAGAGACGAATCGGGAGCGAGCGGAAGAGGTGAGCGCCGTGATCGTGGCAAGTGTGGTCGGGCTGGTCCTGGTCCTGTTCCAACTCGTGCTCCTGGCCCGGGTGGTCGTCGACTGGATCGGCGTGCTGTCCCCCGGCGGTGGCGGCAGCGCCCTCTACCAGGCGCGGCGGATCACCCACGGCATCACCGAGCCGGTCATCGAGCCGGTCCGGCGGGTGCTCAAGCCGGTGCGGTTCGGGTCCGTCGCGATCGACCTGGCGTTCGTCGCCGTGTTCGTCGCGGTGATCCTGCTCCGCACCGTCGTGGTGCCGCTGATCCCGTTCTGACCGCACTGTGGCTCCACAACGCGCTCGCAAGGGCCCAGGAACCCCGTTGTGGCTCCGTGACGCGGCTCCTGCTGCACGGTCGTGGACCCTGGGGCCGCGGGCCCCGGACCCGCCCGACCAGCGGTGACACCGCCTCGAGCACCGTGCCGGCCGTTCGCCGGGAGCCCGTAGGCTGGACGCCGATGAGGCGCAAGCTCCGCTCCCCCTGCCGCAGCGGCACGGGCTGGACCCGGTCCGGCTGCGGACCCCCGACGACGGCCCGTGGCGCACCATGCGCGAGCACCTCGTCGAGCGGCTGCCCCGGGTGGATCCCGCCCGGATCGACGAGATGCTGCGCGAGGAACGCATCGTCGACCTCACCGGGCCGCTCGCCGTCGACGCGCCGTTCGTCCCGCGGTCCTTCGTCTGGTTCCACCGGGACCTGCCCGTCGAGGCGCCGGTGCCGTTCGAGATCGGGATCGTGCACCGCGACGAACACCTGCTCGTCGTGGACAAGCCGCACTTCCTCGCCACGATCCCCCGCGGAAAGCACGTCGTGGAGACGGCGCTGGTGCGGCTGCGGCGCGACCTCGGGCTGCCCACGCTGAGCCCCGCGCACCGGCTGGACCGGGTGACGGCCGGGCTGGTGCTGTTCGTCATCACCCCGGAGCTGCGCGGCCGCTACCAGACGCTCTTCCGGGACCGGCTCGTGCGTAAGACCTACGAGGCCGTCGCGCCGTACCGGCCGGATCTCACGCTGCCCCGCACCGTGCGCAGCCGGATCGTCAAGGAGCGCGGCGTCATCCGGGCGCAGGAGGTGCCGGGTGAGGTCAACGCGGAGACCCACGTCGAGCTCGTCGACCACGCCGGTGGCCTCGGCCGCTACCGGCTGCGCCCGCTCACCGGCCGCACCCACCAGCTGCGGCTGCACCTGTGCTCGCTGGGCATCCCGATCGTCGGCGACGACCTCTACCCGGAGCTGCTGGACACCCCGCTCGACGACTACTCCGGTCCGCTGCAGTTGCTCGCCCGCACACTGGAGTTCACGGACCCGGTGAGCGGTGAGCCCCGGCGGTTCGAGAGCCGGTTACGGCTGCAGGCGTGGGAGCCGGACGGTCGAACGGACGCCCCGGAGGGCACGTCCGCGCGATCCTGAAAGAGCCGCGCGGCATTCGGAGCAGGACCTGCGGCATCAGGACGCAGGGGCCGCCGCTCGTCGCGTCCAGACGGTCACGCACCGTGCAGGGCCCTCAGCTTCGCAACGCCCCGGACCCGGCCTTCCTAATGTTCTGCGGTGCGGGGCCCGCGGCGAGCGAACGCCCCCCGCCGCACGGCGCGGGCCCCGATTTCTCCACCCCTCTCACCGTGTTCCCCAGCGCGGTCGAGGATCGCTCCCCGCGAGAAGGACGACTCGATGACCAGCACGAACGACCGTCCGGACGATCATTCGGACCGGGCCCGCGCGCTCCGGCCCGCCCCCGGCGACAAGCGCCCGAGCATCCGTCGCGGCCCCCGTTCCGCCCGGCTGCTCTGCACCGGCTTCGCCGCCGGGGCGCTGTTCCTGGCGAGTGCGTGCGGCACCAGCGGCTACGTCGACGCGAAGGACGCGCTCCCGGCGGGCGGCAGCGCCGCGACGGGCACCGGCGGCACCACCGTCATCCCCACGGGCGGGCTCGGCGCCGCGATCACGTCCGTCGGCACGGTCGCGACCAGCGACGGCTTCACCCTCTACCGCTTCGCGAAGGACACCACGAACCCGTCGGCGTCGACGTGCACCGGCGCCTGCGCGACGAACTGGCCACCCGTCCTCGTCGACGGGTTCCCGGCGGTGCAGGGCATCCCGTCGAACCTGGTCGGCACCGTCGGGCGGCCGGACGGCACCCAGCAGCTCACCCTGGGGGGTGGCCGCTCTACCGGTTCGCGAAGGACGCACCGGGCGATGTCAAGGGCGAGGGCGTCGGCGGTACCTGGCAGGCGATCGGCGTGAACGGCAAGCCGGCTGCCGGCTAGCGGCCTGTGCGCGGTTGTCGTCGCCCGGGCGACGACAACCGCGCACGAGCGCCGGAGGCGATCCCTCGCGGCGCGATTCGGACCTTGATGCCGCGCCAGGCCAGACGGGCCCGACACCGGCGCGCTTTTCGATCGTCCGTTAAGGGCCTACGGTCGAGGCATGCGTGCGGTGCGGATCGGCAACTTTTCCGGGTACCTCGGCGACAGGTACACCGCCATCGACGAGGCGCTGGCGGGCGACCCCGTGGACGTCCTGATGGGCGACTACCTGGCCGAGGTCACCCTCGCCGCCCTCGCCGTGGGCCACCGCCGGAACTCGGGCGGCGGCTACGTCGCGTACTTCCTGGACCAGCTGACACCGCACCTGGCCACGATCTCGGAGCGCGGGATCAAGGTCGTCAGCAACGCCGGTGGCTTCAACCCGGCCGGGCTGGCCGAGGCGCTGCGCGCCGTGATCGCCGACGCCGGCGTGCCGCTGACGGTCGCGCACGTCGAGGGCGACAACGTCCTCGACGAGCTCGCGACCTTCCACGCGGAGGGCCACGGCATGGAGCACCTCGACACCGGCGCCCCGCTCAAGGACTGGGGCGTCGACCCGATCGCCGCCAACGCCTACCTCGGCGGGTACGGGATCGCCGAGGCCCTCAAGGCCGGCGTGGACATCGTCGTCACCGGGCGGGTCACCGACGCCTCGCTCACCGCCGGTCCCGCCGCGTGGTGGCACGGCTGGACCCCGGACGACTTCGACGCGCTCGCCGGCGCCGTCACCGCGGGCCACATCATCGAGTGCGGTGCCCACGCCACCGGCGGCAACTTCTCCGGTTTCCTCACCGTGCCGGGCATGCTGAAGTGCGGTTTCCCGATCGCGGAGATCGCCGAGGACGGCAGCAGCGTGATCACCAAGCACGCCCGCGACGGCGGCATGGTCACCGTCGACACCGTGACCGCCCAGCTCGTCTACGAGATCCAGGGCCCGCGCTACCTGAACCCGGACGCGACGGTGCACCTGGACACGGTGCAGCTCAGCCAGGTCGGGAAGGACCGGGTCGCGATCGCTCCGGTGAGGGGCTCGGCTCCCCCGCCGACGGCCAAGGTCGCGGTGTTCGCGCCCATCGGCTACGAGATCTCGCAGATGCTGTTCTGCACCGCCCCGAACGTCACCCAGAAGGTGGCGCTGCTGCGGGACCAGCTCCGGGCGCAGCTCGACGGCCACGTCGACGAGCTGGACGTGACGGCGCTCGGCGTCGCGGCGGAGGACCCCGCGTCGCAGGCGGAGGCGACCGTCCCGATCCGGGTCATGGCCACCGCCCGGGACCCGGAGCCGTTGCGCCGGTTCCCCGCTGCGGTGGGCAGCCTCTACCTGCAGGGATTCCCCGGCTTCTTCCACGACGGCCACGCGCAGCGGGTGAGCGAGCCCTGGCCTCGGATCGACTACTGGCCGGCCCTGCTGCCCTCGGAGCTCGTGCCGCACCGGGCCGTACTGGAGGACGGGACGGTCCTGGAGGCGCCGGTCCCGTCGTCGTCCGCGATCGAGCCGCAACCCGTGCAGCCCGAGCCGCCCGCCCCCGCGTCGAGCCCGGGGAAGCGGGTCCCGCTGGGCACGCTCGCCTACGCCCGCAGCGGGGACAAGGGCGGGAACTCGAACGTCGGGATCTGGGTGCCGGACCCGGCGGCCTGGGAGTGGCTGCGCACGACGCTGTCCACCGAGGGGATCCGCGCGCTGATCCCGGAGGCGAAGGGCTGCGAGATCGTCCGGCACGAGTTCCCGCACCTGCGGGCCGTCCACGTGGTGCTCAAGGGCCTGCTCGGGACGGGCGGCTCGTCGAACCTGCGGGTAGACCAGATCGGCAAGTCCGTGTGCGAGTACGTGCGGGCGAAGTACGTGACCGTACCCGCGGAGCTGCTCGCGTGAGCCTGACGGAGCGGATCGCGGCGACGGTCGAGACGCCCGCGACGGACGACGCCTTCGACATCCACGCCGCTCTCGACGAGCTGCTGGCCGGGATCGGGCTGACCTCGTCCGACGCCGGCGGACGGATCACCTTCGCCGGCGCGGACCCCGTCGTCCCGAGCCCGCTGCGTCTCGGCGGCGCGGCGGCGCTGGCGCTGGTGGCGAAGTCCGTCGCCGTCGCGGCGCTGCACCGGATGCGCGGCGGGCCCGGGCAGGACGTCACGACGGACGTGCGCGTCGCGCCGCACCGGCTCTGCCCGTTCTACGACCGGCGCTGGGAGCTGCTCAACGGCTATCCGGCGAGCTCGCCGTCGAACCCGACGCCGGCGTTCGGCTTCGTCTTCCATCCGACGGCGGACGGTCGTTGGGTGATGCCGCTGAACGGCTATCCCAAGCTCAAGGTCGCGGCCCAGAAGCTGCTGAACGTGCCCGACGACCCGGCGGCGGTGGCCGCGGCGATCGCGCGGTGGGACGGGGCGGAGCTGGAGCAGGCGGGCGCGGAGGCGGGCATCGTCATGCCGCTGATCCGCACGCCCCAGGAGTTCCTGGCCACCGAGCAGCACCGCGACGTACTGGCGCACACCCCGCTGATCGAGATCACGAGGATCGGCGAGAGCGCGCCCGAGCCGCTCCCCCCGGGCGCCGCGCAGCCGCTCGACGGGATCCGTGCGCTCGGAATGGGGCACGTCATCGCGGGTGCCGGGGTCGGCCGGACGCTCGCCCTGCACGGGGCGGACGCGCTCAACATCTGGCGGCCCGACGAGCTCGAGCACGACACCACCTACATCACCGCGAATGTCGGCGTCCGCTCGTCCACGGTGCACCCGCGCAGGCCCGAGGGCGCACGGCTGCTGCGCGAGCTGCTGGCCGGGGCGGACGTCTTCTACGCCAACCGCCGGCCCGGGTACCTGTCCTCGATCGGGTTCTCCGCGGAGGAGGCGGCCGCAGTGCGGCCCGGGATCGTGCACGCGACCAACACGCTCAACGGCGAGCGCGGGCCGTGGAAGGACCGGGTCGGGTTCGACCAGACCGCCGGCTCCTTGACCGGCATGGCGCACCTCGAAGGCGGCGGTGGCGAGCCGCGGCTCTCCCCGATCCTCGTCGTCAACGACTACATCGTGTCCTGGCTGACCACCGCCGGGGTGGTCGCCGCGCTGCGGCGCCGAGCCGTCGAGGGCGGGAGCTGGAAGGTCCACGTCTCGCTGACCCGGGTCGCGCTGTGGATCCTGGAGCTGGGCGTCTTCGACCTGGACTACGCGAGGTCGGTGGCCGGGACGGGCGAGGAGCACGCCTACCTGGACCCGGAGACGTTCACCGCCGACACCCCGCTCGGGGCGTACCAGGGCGTGACGGACCAGGTCCGGATGAGCGAGACCCCCGGCCGGTACCGGCACATCCTGGTCCCCCGGGGCGCGAGCCGCCCCGCCTGGCTGTAGCCGCGGCGACCCCCGGCTGCCCGCTACTCCCGGATCCGCACGGGAAGGCTCGTCAGGCCCCGGATGAGCGTGCTGCTCCGCCAGGCCAGGGTCTCCGGCTCCGCGGCCAGGGCGAGGTCGGGGAAGCGGTCCAGGAGCGTGCGGAAGGCGATCTCCCCCTCCAGCCTCGCCAGCGGGGCTCCGAGGCAGTGGTGGATCCCGTAGCCGAAGGCGACGTGCTGGCCCGTGTCGCGGTGCAGGTCCAGCGCGTCCGGCTCCGGGTAGCGCTCCGCGTCCCGGTTCGCGGCGGTCAGGGCCACCATGACGACCTCGCCCGCCGGGATCCCGGTGCCGCCGATCGTCACCGGCTCCGTGGTGTACCGCAGGGTCGCGAGGTTCACCGGGCCGTCGAACCGCAGGAACTCCTCGACGGCGGCGGGCGTGAGCCCGGGGTCCGCGCGCAGCTCGGCGAGCTGCTCCGGGTGCGTGAGCAGGGCCAGGACGCCGTTGCCGATCAGGTTCACCGTCGTCTCGTGCCCCGCGACGAGCAGCAGGAACGCCATCGACGTCGCCTCCCGCGGAGAGAGGCGGTCGGCGTCCTCGGTCGCCTGCACGATCGCCGACAGCATGTCGTCGCCCGGGTTCGCCGCCTTGTCCGCGACCAGTCGCGCCAGGAACTCCGCCATCGCCGCGCCGGCGGCGCCGCGCTCCTGCGCGGCCCCGGCGGAGAGCAGGGTGTTGGACCACCGCCGGAACGCGTCCCGCTCGCCCTCCGGCACCCCGAGCAGCTCGCAGATCACCGTCATCGGCAGCGGGAACGCGAAGGTGTCGAGCAGGTCGACGGTCCCGTCCCCGGCGGTGGCGCGCGCCTCCATGTCGTCCGCGAGGGCGTGGGCGATCGCCTCGATCCGCGGCCGCATCCTGCTGATCGCCCGCACGGTGAAGGCCCGGTTGACGAGCTTGCGCAGCCGGGTGTGGTCCGGCGGGTCGCTGTTGAGCATGTGCCCGGCCAGCGAGTCCGCGAACGCCATGCGCCTGTCCGGAGCGACGGAGTGCCGGTCGAGGAGCTCCATGAACCGGCCGCCGTCCTTGGAGAGCCGCGGGTCGTTCAGCGCCTCCCGCGCGTCCGCGTGCCGGGTGACCAGCCAGACGCGGAGCCCGAGCGGCGTCACCGCGCGGGCGACCGGACGCTCGTCGCGCAGCACCCGGTAGAGGGCGTGCGGATCGGCCAGGAAGTCCTCGCCGAGTTCGATCGGTTCGCTGGTGGTCGGCACCGTGCTCGTCATCCGGGCTCCTCGTGGCATCCGGCCCGCTCCCCGCGACGGGCTCGCTGCTCACCGTAGGCCGGTCGGCGCTGAGTCCCTCTCAGCCCGGAGGAACGGGGAGATCGAGGCGGTACCGGGCATCCTCGGCGTCCGTGATCAGCATGTACCCGGGCGCGTGCGCGATGGCCAGCGCCGGCCGGGACTCGACGACCGCGGCCTGCGGGGTCACCCCGCACGCCCAGAACACCGGGACCTCGTCCTCCCCGATCGTCACCGGGTCGCCGTAGTCCGGCTTCTCGACGTCGGCGATCCCCAGCTCCGCCGGGTCCCCGACGTGGACGGGCGCGCCGTGCACCGCCGGGTACCGGGCCGTCACGGCGACGGCGGTGTCGACGAGCCGGGCCGGGATCGGCCGCATGGACACGACGAGCGGGCCGCCGACCGATCCGGCGGCGCGGCAGCGCCGGTTCGTCCGGTACATCGGCACGTTGACGCCCTCGGCGATGTGCCGCACGGGCACACCGTCGGCCAGCAGGGCCCGCTCGAAGGTGAAGCTGCAGCCGAGCAGGAACGCGACCATGTCCTCACGCCACCACCCCGTCACGTCCGGGGTCTCCTCGACGAGCTCGCCGTCGACGTAGACGCGGTAGAGCGGGATGTCCGTGCGGACGTCACCGTCGAGCAGCGGGCCGGAGACGGCGCCGGCGTCCAGCACGTCGAGGACCGGGCAGGGCTGCGGGTTGCGCTGGGCGAAGAGCAGGAAGTCCCAGGCCGCGGCGGCGGGGACGGCGATCAGGTTGGCCTGGGTCCAGCCGTCGCACCAGCCCGCGGTGGGCGTCACGAGACCGTCGCGGAACCGCGCGCGGGCCTCGGCGGGGGTGAGCGTGCTCGGATGCATCGTGCTCCTCACGAGTAGCGGAATCGGACGGGCTGGCCGGGGCGGATCTGGGACGCGCGGTCGACATCCGCGTCGGCGACGACGGCGATCACGGGGTAGCCGCCGGTCACGGGATGGTCCGCGAGGAAGACGACGGGTTCGCCGCCCGGCGGCAGCTGGACCGCCCCCCGGGTGATGCCCTCGCTCGGCAGGGACCCCGCGCCTTCCGGGACGGCGAGCGTCGCGCCCTCGAGCCGCATGCCGACCCGGTCCGTGCGCGCCGACGCGGCCCAGATCGTCCCGGCGAGACCGCGGGGGTCCGACGCGTGGTCGTCCCGCGGGCCGGCCACCACCCGCAGGGTGACGAGGCCGGCGGGCGGCGGCGCGACCGGGGCGACGTCGATCAGCGGGAACGTCGGCGGCTCGGGCCCGATCGGCAGCTCGTGGCCCTTCTCCGGCTTGGGCGGTCCGAGTCCGGACAGGACGTCCGTGCTCCGCGAGCCCAGCACGGGCGCGACGTCGACGCCGCCGCGCACGGCGAGGTAGGTGCGCAGCCCGGCCGGGGGCGGGCCGAGCCGCAGCTCCTGACCCGGGCGCAGGAGGATCAGCGCGTGGTGGCCGACCGGGGTGCCGTCGACCATCGCGGGCGCGGCGGCGCCGGTGAGGGCGACGGTCAGCAGGGCCGTGGCGCGGGCGGCGAACCCGCCGAGCAGGATCTCGATCCCTGCGGCGTCCTCCGGGTTCGCGACGAGCCGGTTCCCCAGCCGCAGCGCCGCCCGGTCCGCGGCGCCGGAGCGCCCGACCCCCGACGCCGCCAGCCCGGGCCGGCCCAGGTCCTGGACCAGGGCCTGGGGACCGGTCTCGACGATCTCGAGGGCCTTCACGTGCCGGCCACCGTGAACCGCACCTCCGCCCCCGGCGCCAGCAGCGCGGGCGGGTCCCGATCCAGATCCCAGAGCACGGCGTCCGTCCGGCCGATCAGCTGCCAGCCGCCGGGCGACGAGCGCGGGTAGATCCCGCTGAACTCCCCCGCGAGCCCGACCGAGCCGGCCGGGACGACGGTCCGGGCCTCGTCCCGCCGGGCGACGGCGAGCCGCGGGTCGCCGCCGGTGAGGTAGGCGAACCCGGGGGCGAACCCGCCGAACGCCACGCGCCACGCCCGACCGGTGTGCGCGGCCACGACGTCGGCCTCGCTCAGCCCGGTGAGCCGGGCGACCTCGGCCAGGTCCGGGCCGTCGTAGACGACCGGGATCTCGATGCTGCCCGCCGGCGCCGGTGCGTCCTCCCCGGCCCGCACCTCCAGCTTCTCGACGGCCTGGCGCACCGACGCGAGCTCTGTGCCCGGCTCCAGGACGAGCAGGACGGTCCGCGCGGCCGGGACGACGTCGAGCACGCCGGGCAGGTCCGCGGCGCGGCAGGCGTCGGCGAGCACCACGACCTCGGCGGTGTCCGCGACCTCCAGCAGCAGGCCTGCGTCGCCGTACGGCAGGAGCGCCGGAGTGATCACGCGAAGGACCGCAGCGTGACGCCCGCGCCCTCGAGCCCGGCCCGCACCGCGGTCGCCATCGCGACCGCGCCCGGCGAGTCCCCGTGCACGCAGGCGGACTCGGCACGGACCGGCACGTCGGAGCCGTCGACGGCCCGGACCACGCCCTCGTCGAGCAGGCGCAGCAGCCGGGCGGTGACCTCCTCCGCGTCGTGGAGCAGGGCGCCGGGTTCGCGGCGGGACACCAGGGTGCCCTCCGGCGTGTAGCCGCGGTCGACGAAGAACTCCGGCACCGCCCGCAGCCCGGCCGCCTCCGCGGCGCGGAGCAGCGCCGAGCCCGGCAGGCCCAGCACCGGCAGCGACGGGTCGTAGTCCCGCACCGCCGCGACGACCGCCGCCGCCTGCTCCTCGTGGTGGACGGTCGCGTTGTAGAGCGCACCGTGCGGCTTGACGTACCGCACGGCCGTCCCGGTCACCCGGCACATCGCCTCGAGCGCGCCGAGCTGGTAGACGACGTCGTTCGCGAGGTCGGACGGCGGGACGTCGATGAAGCGGCGGCCGAAGCCGGCGAGGTCCGCGTAGGCCACCTGCGCACCCACGACCACGCCGTTCGCGGCGGCACCCGCGCAGGTGCGGCGCAGCGTCGAGGGGTCGCCCGCGTGGAACCCGCAGGCCACGTTCGCGCTGCTCACCAGCCCGAGCATCGCCTGGTCGTCGCCGAGGTCCCAGCGGCCGAACGACTCGCCGAGATCGCTGTTGAGGTCCAGGGTGCCCACCCGCCCGAGACTAGGGATTGTTCAACAATCCAGCAAGACTTCCGCCGTCATCTCTGCGGGGAGTGCCCGATCCGCCACGGCGTCACGCCGCTGAAGGCACGGTTGGGCGGAGAAGAGCAGGGATGCAGGACGCGAGCATGCACCGCGCGCCGACGACGGGGGTGTCCGACGGGACCTCAGTCCCGACGGCTCCACGGGTCGTCGTCGCGCTCGAGCCACGGTTCGGGGCGCCACGGGTCCTGGTCGACGCCGCGGACGGATCCCCAGCCCCCGGCTGTCTCCCGTTCCTCGTCCATCGTCTCGGTGACCGCCGCACCGGACCCGCGAACGGCGGAGCCGGCGGACGCACCGCGCGCAGGCAGCGCGCCGTTCGTCGCGCCGCCGAAGGCGGGCTCCTCGTGGCCCTCCTCCGCGCGGTGCCGGCCGGCCTCGAGCCCACGCTGGTAGGTCGCCAGCCGGCGCCGGATCTGCTCGGGCTCGCGTTCCGTGGAGACGGCGGTCGCGTTCGGCAGGTCTCGCAGCGGCGGCGGCACCATCTGCCGCCCGGGACGGCGCTGGGGCAGCCCACTGGCGGTGAGCGGCAGCTCCTCCTCCGCGCGGGCGGCCCGCTCGGTGGCCATCCGCCAGCCCTCGTCGCCGGCACTGACCCAGTTCCGCGGCGCCCGGCTGCTCTCGGTGCCCGTACCGCCGGTGTTCTCGCCGGTCAGCCAGGAGTCCGCGAGGCCCGTGCCGTTCGCGTGCCCGTTGGTGTGGCCGTTCGGCGCGGGCTCCGGCTCGTCGCCGGTGCGGAACCAGGCCGAGGCGACCTCGGCGAAGATCGGCGTACCGCCGATGTCCCCCCGCCGTGACCGCCGCCGACATCGAAGGAACCGAAGAGCTCCTCGGCCGAGCTGGCGGTGCCCAGGACGACGGCCGACGAGCCCCGCCGCCGGCCACCGGCCCCGGCCGGGACCGGCTCGGGCCGGGCGGACGGGCCGTGCGCGGGCAGCGGCGCGGACTCCCACGCCGACGGGAAGACGGGGGCGGGGCCCGCGGCCGCCGCCTCGACCGCCTCGCGCGGGAAGCGCACCAGCGCGACGAGCCCGACCCCGGACGGCAGCGCCGAGCCCGGAGGGGCCTGCAGCTCGACCCGCCCGCCGCAGTGCTGCGCGAGCCGGGCGGCGAGGAACAGCCCGACCCGCTCCGCCGGGACGGCCTCCGCCGGCGTGCCACCGAGCTCGCGTTCCAGCTGCTCGGCCTCGTACCAGGACAGGCCGGCGCCCTCCGCCTGCAGCTCGACCGTGACGCCGCCGTCCCCGGCCCAACGGCCGACGACCTCGACGCGAGTGCCGGGCGGGACGGTCTTGCCCGCGTAGGTGAGGAGCTCGGTGACGATCTGCGTGGCCGTGACGGCGACCCCCGGCACGAACGCTGCGGCCGGGGCGGGCGCCACGGAGACCTGCGACGGGTCCGCGGCGCCCGCCGCGGCCTCGCCCAGCACACGTCCGACGTCCCCGGCGACCGGGCCGGGGCGCTCCGGGCGGCCGCCGCTGAGCGCCAGCAGGTTCTCCCCGTCCCGCAGGGTGCGGCGCGCCGCGAAGGCGACCTCCGCCAGGTCCGCGAGCGCCCCGCCGCGGTTCTCGCCGGCCCGCAGCCGCTCCGCGAGCATCAGGACCCGCTCGCCCTGGGCGCACATCCGCCGGGCCAGAGCCTGCAGCACGCCGTCCGTGGTGCCGGCCGGCCCGGCGGACACCCCGGCAGCGGCGCCGTCGGCGGAACGTCCGGTCCACGCGCCGGCCGGCTCGCCCAGCCAGGAGCCGGACGGGGTGTCTCGCTCCACTCTTCCTCCGCAACGACCGGTGCTCGTCCGTGGCCGCGGCTGACGCGTGAACGTCGGCGCCCACCACATCGGACCCGGCGCGATCGGCGGCGAGCCCGGGGTCCGTCGTGGGGAGCGTGCGGCCCGGAGTCTGTCGGGGCCCGAGATTACCGGCGGACGGTGCGCGGCGCGCCCCTGTCTGCGGTGGCCGGTCGCCCCGGTGGGGTCGGGCGGTGGCCTGGCAAGCCGACACGCCGGGAGATCATCGACTCGTCCGCCCATCGCAGCCGGAGCACCGGTGGGACGTGCGGGAACCCCGGAACAGGGCGGGGAGAGGAGGGGACAGGCGACCCGACCGCGACGCTGCGGCGGGTTCGCCCGGAGGGAATCTAGGCGACCCCCGCCCGGACGTCCAGGGTCCACACCCGACTTTCCCACCCGATCAGGTGACGCCGGACTCCTCCTACTCGAAGCGTGACGGATCCCCGGCGCCCTTGCGGACGACCTCCGGCTCCGGCCCCGACAGGTCGACGACGGTGGTGGGCTCGACCCCGCAGTCCCCCGAGTCCAGGACGGCGTCGACGGCGTGGTCCAGGCGCTCCTTGATGTCCCAGCCCTGCGTCAACGGCTCCTCCTCGTCCGGGAGCAGCAGGGTGGAGGACAGCAGCGGCTCGCCCAGCTCGTCGAGCAGGGCCTGGGTGGCCCGGTGGTCCGGGATCCGCACGCCGACCGTCTTCTTCTTCGGGTGCAGCAGCCGCCGCGGGACCTCCTTGGTCGCGGGCAGGATGAACGTGTAGCTGCCGGGCGTCGAGGCCTTGACCGCCCGGAACACCGCGTTGCCCACGTGGACGAACTGGCCGAGCTGCGCGAAGTCCCGGCAGACGAGGGTGAAGTGGTGCTTGTCGTCGAGCCGGCGGATCGCGCGGATCCGGTCGAGGCCCTCCTTGTTGCCCAGCGCGCAGCCCAGGGCGAAACAGGAGTCCGTCGGGTAGGCGATCAGCCCGCCGTCCCGCACGAGGTCGACGACCTGGCGGATCGTGCGTCGCTGGGGATCGTCGGGGTGGACGTCGTAGTACCGCGCCATACCGGGAGCCTACGAGCAATCGGGCGTCCGGCGTGGGGTCCGCGTCCACGAACCCGCCGCTTCCGGCCTCGAGACGGTTCACCCTGGCGGACCCGGTGCGGCACGGCTACGGTTCCCCCACAACTTGATCACTCGGGAGCTCGCGGCAAGCGGGCTGAGAGGGCGGCTTCACCCCCGGTCGACGGGGGTCGGGCGTCGCCGACCGAAGAACCTGTCCGGGTAATTCCGGCGTAGGAAGGACAGCCATGACTGCACTGACCGGTGCACGTCCGCAGGTCACCACGGGTCCCATCCGGGGCTCGCACAAGGAGTACATCGAGGGCCCTGACGGGCTGCTCGTCCCGGTGCGCCGGATCGAACTCGGCAACGGCGAGCACCACGACGCCTACGACACCTCCGGCCCCTACACGGACGACGCGGTGGCCATCGACGTCCACTCCGGACTGCCGCGGCTGCGCGCGACATGGCCCACGGAGCCCGACCCCGCCACGGGGGCGCGCACGCAGCTCGCCCACGCCCGCGCCGGCCGCGTCACCCGGGAGATGCGGTACATCGCCGTCCGGGAAGGCCTCGACGCGGAGCTGGTGCGTTCCGAGGTGGCCGCCGGGCGGGCGGTGATCCCGGCCAACCGGTGCCACCCCGAGCTCGAGCCGATGATCATCGGTCGGCGGTTCCTGGTGAAGATCAACGCCAACATCGGGAACTCGGCCGTGACCTCCTCCATCGAGGAGGAGGTGGACAAGATGGTGTGGGCCACCCGGTGGGGCGCGGACACCGTCATGGACCTCTCGACCGGCAAGGACATCCACGCCACCCGCGAGTGGCTCCTGCGCAACTCGCCCGTCCCGATCGGGACGGTGCCGATCTACCAGGCCCTGGAGAAGGTCGGGGGCGATCCGGCGAAGCTGTCCTGGGAGGCCTACCGCGACACCGTCGTGGAGCAGTGCGAACAGGGCGTCGACTACATGACCGTGCACGCGGGCGTGCTGCTGCGCTATGTCCCGCTCACCGCCAAGCGCCTCACCGGCATCGTGTCGCGCGGCGGCTCGATCATGGCCGCGTGGTGCCTCGCCCATCACCGCGAGTCGTTCCTCTACACGCACTTCGAGGACCTCTGCGACATCCTGCGCAGCTACGACGTGACGTTCTCCCTCGGCGACGGGCTGCGTCCGGGATCGATCGCCGACGCCAACGACGACGCCCAGCTCTCCGAGCTTCCGGACGCTGGGCGAGCTCACCCGGATCGCCCGCGCGCACGACGTCCAGGTCATGGTCGAGGGCCCCGGGCACATCCCGCTGCACAAGATCCCCGAGAACGTGCGGCTCGAACAGGAGTGGTGCGACGGCGCGCCGTTCTACACCCTCGGCCCGCTGACCACCGACATCGCGCCCGGCTACGACCACATCACCAGCGCCATCGGCGCGGCGACGATCGCGCAGGCCGGCACCGCCATGCTCTGCTACGTCACCCCGAAGGAGCACCTGGGCCTGCCCGACCGGGACGACGTCAAGACCGGCGTCATCACCTACAAGATCGCCGCACACGCCGCGGACCTGGCCAAGGAGCACCCCCGCGCCCAGGCCAGAGACGACGCGCTGAGCCAGGCGCGCTTCGAGTTCCGCTGGCTCGACCAGTTCCACCTGTCCCTCGACCCGGACACCGCGCTGGCGTTCCACGACGAGACGCTGCCCGCCGAGCCGGCGAAGACCGCGCACTTCTGTTCCATGTGCGGGCCCAAGTTCTGCTCGATGCGGATCACCCAGGACGTCCGCGACTACGCCGAGGAGCACGGCCTCACCAGCGTCGAGGCCATCGAGGCCGGCATGGACGCGAAGTCCCGGGAGTTCGCGGACGCCGGCGGCCGGGTCCAGCTGCCGCTCACCCCGGTGGCAGAGCGGCGCGGCACAGCGGCCACGGGCGATGCGGAGGGCGGGAGGCTTCCGTAGCGTGGCGGTCCCGAGCCGGTCGACGACGGCCGGTGGACGCGACCTCCCGGAGGGTCCGACGTGAACGTGGCCGACCTGCTGACCGATTCCTTCGGCCGTGTCGCCGCGGGGATACCCGCTGTGCTCGAGGGTCTCGACGAGACTCAGCTCGGCCTGCGCGTCGACGGCGAGGCGAACTCCATCGCGTGGCTCGTCTGGCACCTCACCCGGGTGCAGGACCACCACGTCGCGGACGCGTTCGGCGGGAACCAGATCTGGACGTCGGAGGGCTGGGCCGAGCGCTTCGGCCTCGACCTGCCCGTCGAGGACACCGGCTACGGGCACGGCCCGGCCGAGGTCGCCGCGGTCCGCGCGAGCGGGCAGCTCCTCGCCGGCTACCACGCCGTCGTCGCCGAGCGGACCCTCTCCCTGGTCGGCGGCCTCGTCGACGACGACCTGGACCGCGTCGTCGACGAGCGCTGGGACCCGCCGGTCACCCTGGGCGTCCGCCTGGTCAGCGTGATCGACGACGACACCAAGCACCTCGGCCAGGCCGAGCTCGTCCGCGGCCTCCTCCCCGGCTAGGAGGGTGCGAGAGTGCACGCATGGATCTACAGCTGAGCGGCAAGCGGGCGATCGTCACCGGCGGGAGCCGGGGCATCGGCTTCGCCGTCGCGGACACCCTCGCCGCCGAGGGCGCCGACGTCGTGGTCGTGTCCCGCAACAAGGACTCCCTGGAGGCGGCGGCGGAGAAGCTCCGTGCCCGCGGCGGCCGGGTGCTCCCGCTGGTCGCGGACACCACGGACGACGCGTCCGTCCGCGCGATGGTCGACGCCGCGGTCGCCGAGCTCGGTGGCGTGGACATCCTGGTCAACGCCGCCGCCGCACCGGCGAGCGCGGCCGCGAGTGCCGACCTCGCCGGGACCACGGACGACGCGGTCCGCGAGCAGATCGAGACCAAGGTGCTCGGCTACCTCCGCTGCGCCCGCGCCGTCGCCCCGCACATGACGGGGCAGGGCTGGGGCCGGATCGTGCACGTCAGCGGGCTCAACGCGCGGAAGTCCTCGCAGCTCGTCGGGGCGATGCGCAACGTCGCGGTGGCCGCCATGGGCGCCGCGCTCGCGCAGGAGCTCGGGCCGCAGGGCGTCAACGTCACCGTCGTGCATCCGGGCTTCACCGTCACCGAGCGCACGCCCGGGATGATCGCGAGCCGGGCGGAGGCCGAGGGCGTCTCCGCTGCCGAGGCCGAGGCGCAGTTCGCGGCGACCACCACCGTGGGCCGGTTGATCACCGCCAAGGAGGTCGCGGATGTCGTGGTGTTCCTGGCGTCGCCGCGCAGCGTCGGGATCAACGGCGAGTCGATCGGGGCCGGCGGTGGGACGCCGGACGTCATCCACTACTGACCCGGCCGCATGCCCGGGGACTCGTCCGTTCGGTTCCGCGGTTGACGGGCGAACGGCGGCGGGCATACTCGGCCGGATGACCTCCGCTCCCCCGGCGCGACGCATCACCCCGGCCGGATACCCCCGGACCCGGCGGCGCCCGGCCCGCCGCCCGCTGTACTACCTCCTGGGCACGGCCGGTCACCCCAACTACGGCGACGAGCTGATCGCGTCGATCTGGCTCCGGCACCTCGCGCGGATCGCCCCGGAGGCGGACGTCTGGCTGGACTGCCCGGTCCCGGGCTCGGCCGCCGTGCTGCTGGACGGGCTGCACCCGAGGGCCCGCTTCACGGACACCGCGTGGCGGCTGTGTGCGGAGGCGCCGCCCGGCGGTCCGTGGGGGAAGGCCGCCTGGGTGCAGAGCGCGCTGGAGAACCCCGGCCTCGCCTACCGCTGGGTGAACGGGATCGAGCTGATGGCCTCGGCGGACGTCGTGCACGTGATCGGCGGCGGTTACGTCAACGGCATCTGGCCGCACCACATCGGACTGCTCGGCGCCGCCGCGGCCGCGACACGACGCTCGGGCGGACGGGCGGTGCTCACCGGCCAGGGCTTCACCCCCGTCGACGAGGCGGAGGCCTCCCTGCTGCGCGCGCTCGTCGACCGGTTCGACGTCGTGGACGTCCGGGACGCGGCGTCCGCCGAGGCGCTGCGGATGCCGCAGGCGCAGGGCGTCGACGACGCGTTCCTCGGCGCGGGCGCGTTCCCGCACGTCGAGCACACCGCGGACCTGCCCCGGTACATGCTCTGCCTGCAGTCCGACATGACCGAGCACGACGGCGGTGACCTCGCCGCGTTCACCCTCGCGACGCTGCGGGCATGGAACGCCGAGCCCGCGGACGTCGGCATCGTCGAGGGCATCCCCGGGCAGGACCGCGCGGTGTTCGGGCTGATCGAGCACGCGCTGCCGGGGGCCCGGTTCTTCCCGTTCAGCGAGGTGTGGCGCTCCGGCATGCCGGTGGCGCCGCACCAGACCTGGCTCTCCACCCGCTTCCACGTGCACCTGGTCGCGGCGGCGGCCGGGGCGAGCGGCGTTGCGGTGAGCCTCAAGCCGGACTACTACACGACCAAGCACGGGTCACTGGTCGAGCTCGGGTCGCACTGGCAGCTCGTCGAGGACCTCACGGACGTGCCGAAACCGCCGGACGGCGGCGGGTTCGACCCGGAGGCGCTGGCCGGTCACACACGGCGCAAGGCCGCGGTGGCCGCCCGGATCTATCCCGGCTGAGCCCGGTCCCACCTGCGGGGAGTTTTCGCCCGGGCCGGTGAGGGGAATCGTCCGAGGTGTCCGCGCCCCGACCGGAAGGTGACCGCTGATGCCCAGGACCGCCGACGGACCCGAGCTGCTCCCCGAGACCGAGGAACTCGCGACCGGAACGAACTTCGCCGCCGTCTCGACGGTGTTCCCGAGCGGCCGGATCCAGACACAGACGATCTGGGTGCACGTCGCGAACGGGAAGATCGTGCTGAACACCGAGACCCACCGGGCGAAGGCCCGCAACGTGCAGCGGGACCCGCGCATCACCGTGCTGATCCGAGACGAGAACGACCCCTACCGCTACGCCGAGGTCCGGGGCCGGGTGACGGACACGACCACGGGGCCCGAGGCCCGCGCGCACGTCGACGAGCTGTCGCAGAAGTACACGGGCCGGCCGTACCCGCCGGAGAACATCAAGTCCGAGCGGATCATCCTCTGGATCACACCGGAACGGCAGACGTACATCGACCAGGGCAGGGGTCTCACCTGACGCCCCCTCCCCGACGAGAGGTGGCCGGGGCCATGGCCCCCGAGACCACGGCCCCGGCCCGCAACCGCCCGTCCGCTCCCCAGCGACCGGCGGCAAGTTCAGGTTGGTCCTCGCCCAGGTGTCTGGTCTACCCGCCACGGCGAGAGTCAACCCGTCCGTGGGACATTGTGTCATAGCTCACCCGCGAATGTAGCGAGGCGGATCATGGGTGCCCGGCGGTGCGCGAGCGCGGACTCCAGGTCCTCGAACGTCGCCTCCCCTACCTCACCGTCGGGCGAGGTGGCGATCAGGATTCCGTGCGCATGCGGGCCAGGCGGCGGGTGGTCGGCCAGCGCACCTCGCTCGCCCAGCCGAACCGCTCGAAGAACCAGATCACCCGGGCCGAGATGTCGATCTGGCCGGGCAGGACGCCGTGCCGGGCGCAGGTGGGGTCCGCGTGGTGCAGGTTGTGCCAGGACTCCCCCATGGACAGCACCGCGAGCGGCCAGAAGTTGCGGGAGCGGTCCCGGGAGCGGAACTGCCGGCGGCCGACCATGTGGCAGATCGAGTTGATGGACCACGTCACGTGGTGGCACAGCCCCATCCGGACCAGCCCGCCCCAGAAGAACCCGGTCAGCACACCCCCCAGGACCAGCTGAGCAGTCCACCGAGGATCGCGGGGAGCGCGAGGCTGACCAGGACCCACACGCCGAAGAGCCTGCTCACCCGGCTGACGGCGCGGTCCGCGATCAGATCCGGGATGAAGCGCTCCCAGTTCGTCTTCCGCCGCTCGAACAGCCAGCCGATGTGCGCCCAGACGAAGCCCTTGCCGACCGCCCACGCCGACGTGCCGTAGCGCCACGGCGAGTGCGGGTCTCCCTCCTTGTCCGAGAAGGCGTGGTGCCGGCGGTGGTCGGCGACCCAGGCCATCACCGACCCCTGGATCGCCAGCGACCCGCTGATCGCCAGCGCGACCCGCAGCCAGGGCTTGGCCTTGAACGACCCGTGGGTGAAGTGCCGGTGGTACCCGACGGTCACGCCGAGGATGCCGACCACGTAGAACACCGCCGCGACGGCGATGTCCCACCAGCCGATCCCCCAGCCCCACACGAAGGGGACGGTGGCGAGCAGGGCGATCCCGGGTCCGACCACGAACAACCACACCAGCCCCTGCTGCCAGCGGCTACGGGTCGTGCCGAGCATCGGTTTCGGGCCGGTGGGTCGGTCGACCGGGCGGTCGTCGGCGGGACTGGCGGGGGCGGGGCCGGCGGCCTCGACGGACAATGGTCACCTCGATGATCGTGTCTGCGGTCCGGCGGCGTGCGGGAACCGGTCGGTACCGAGCGTAGGCGGTCCTCACCGCGCGCCACAGTCCTGCCGCTGCATACCCCGGAACGACGTGGTGAACACGGCTTGCTCGCGACGTTCTTCCGAGCCCGGTCCCGGCCACCGTCGGTGAGCTCGGGTCAACCGGTCGTGCGGCACGTCACCTGGCCACTTCGGAACGGAATGCGTCGCCGCCACGATGATCAGGTGTGCGCATGGTGGAGCCCCGGCCGGAGCCGGACCCGAGCGGATCGGCGGACGTGGTGCCGATCCGGCAGGGCGCGCGGGCGCAGGGGCGGACGGGCGAGGAGCAGGCGGTCCTGGCCGACGACCGGTTGATCGAGGACGTGCGGGCGGGACTGGTCTCGCCGTCGGACCCGGACCCGGTGGCCGCGTTCCTCGCCTTCTGGCGCAGGCTCGCCTGGGACCCGCGCGCCGTCGACGACGTCCCGCGGCTCCCCTGCCGGCGCCGCCGGACCGGCTGACGACCCCGGCCCGATCCGCCGCCTCGGGCCCCGCGGGCGGGGGCGCACGGGACCGGCCCCGCAGGCCGCGCGCCCGCAGGTCTTCCGCAGCGCCATCCGCTCGGCGCGGCGGCCGCGATGAGCGCCCGGGCCGGGAGGCCTACTGCCCGAAGGCGCTCAGGAACCGGTCCCGGAACGCGTCCATCCGCCACACCGGCGCCTGCGGACCGGGTTTCAGCCCGTCCTGCCAGCCCCACCCGGCGATCCGGTCCAGGACGGCCGGATCCTTCGCGACGATCGTGACCGGCACGTCCCGGCTCGCCCCGTCGCCGGTGATGATCGGGGCGGGCTGGTGGTCGCCGAGGAAGACGAGCACCAGGTTGTCCTTGCCGTACTTCTGGACCCACGAGATCAGGCTCTTCAGGGAGTACTCGACGGAGTCCCGGTAGCCGGCCCGGACCCGGTCCGGGTCCTGCCACACGACGGGCGGCGCATCGGTCGCCCTGACCGCCGCGTCGTAGCCGGTGCCGTCGCCGAGGTCGTCCCAGTCCCGGAACCGGGGCACGGGCGTCCACGGCGTATGGCTCGACGTGAGGACCACCTCCGCCATCAGCGGGCCGCGGTCGGGCCTGCCGTACTCGGTGCGCTGAAAGGTCGACAGGGCGAACTGGTCGGGCATCGGGGACCACGAGAAGTTCAGGCCGCGGTACCCCATGTCGTCGGCCTCGTAGAGCTTGTCGAGGCCGTAGAATCCGGCCTCCGGCCAGGCCCCCTTGGTGCCGGGCATGACCGCGACGGTGTGCCAGTTCGCCCGCTCGAAGGCGCTGGTGAGGGTCAGCCGGTCGCTCGAGACGAGGCTGCGGTCGCGCTGCTGGTTGTCGATCCACAGACCCGACGAGAACGTGGCGTGGGCCAGCCAGCTGCCGCCACCGGCGATCGGCGAGGTGAGGTAGGCGCTCCGGGAGGCGAACCCGGCCGCCTCCAGGTCGCGTGTCCCCGCATCGAGCACCGCGCCGACCTGAGGTGCGTAGCGCGGGTCCTCGACGGCGCTGCGTCCGTAGCTCTCGACGAAGGTGAAGATCACGTCCTTGCCGCTCAGCGCGGACAGCCGCGCGCCGTCGGGGGTGTCGCGGAAGGCGTCGACAGAGGACTCCTTCGCGAACATCGCCTTGTCCTGCACGCCGGCAGGGATCCCGCTGGCCTGCTGGTAGGCGAGCGACGCCGTGCTCCGCGCGGCGAGCGGCACGGGCGGGACGAGCTGCGCGCCGGACAGCGCGCAGCCGAGCCAGGCGACCGCCAGCACCGCGACGGCCCGGGCCGAGAGTGCCCTGCGCCGCCCCAGGAGCGTGCCGAGGCGTACGACCGCCAGGGTCATCAGGACGACCACGGCGAGGACGAGCAGCACGACGCCGACGACGGCGCCGATCGCCCCGGCCCGGCCGACCGAGTCCGTCAGGAACGACACGGCGTCGTCGAGGAGGACCCAGTCCAGCACCGGGTCGAACGGGCGGGACAGCACCTCGAGGAAGCCCATGTCGAGGATCTTCAGGATGGTCAGCAGGCCCAGCGCCGCGCCGCCGACCGCCGCCGCCACCCGTCGCGGCCGGGGTGGCAGGACGAGCAGGAGTGCGGCGCCGAGGAGCCCCTCGATCGGGATGCGCACGAAGGCGGCGGGCGTGAGCTGCGAGAGGAGCTGCGGGGCGACGAGGGCGGCGAACACCAGCAGCGCGCCCAGGACCGTGACCACCCACGAGAGGACCTGGTGTGCCCGTCTCCGGCGGCCCGGGCCCGGCTCCTCGCCCGCGGCCGGGCCGGCGGCGGACCCGGGGAGGTCCTCCGGTTCCCGGGCGTGCGCCGCCACGGAGCGGTCGGAGATCGACACCGAGGGTTTCCTTTCGTGCGGGCCGGTCACGGCCGGCGGGCCGGATCGAGGTGCGGCAGGTCGTGGCCGAGGCGGTCGCGCTTCGCGGTGAGGTACCGGACGTTCTGCTCGGTGACCGGTTCCAGCAACGGCACGCGTGCGGCGACCGCGACGCCGTGCCCCGTGAGGGCGTCCACCTTGTCCGCGTTGTTGGACAGCAGCCGGACCGAGGTGACGCCGAGATGCTGGAGCACCCGCGCGGCCGCCCCGAAGTCGCGGACGTCCACCGGGAGGCCGAGCGCCGTCGCGGAGTCGACCGTGTCGAGCCCCTGCTCGTCCTGCAGCACGTGCGTGCGAACCTTCGCGACCAGGCCGATCCCCCGGCCCTCGTGCCCGCGCAGGTACACGAGCACCCCGGTGCCCTCCGCGACGATGGCGTCGAGCGCCGAGGACAGCTGCGCCCCGCAGTCGCACCGCAGCGCGTCGAAGACGTCGCCGGTCAGGCACTCGGAGTGCACCCGCACGAGTACGTCCTGGCCGGGCCGTGGATCGCCGTGGACGAGCGCGAGATGCTCGGGTCCGCCGCTCCGCTCCCGGAACGCGACGGCACGGAACGTCCCGCGCCGGGTCGCCAGTGTCGACTCGGCGACGTCGGTCAGTGCCTCGTTCGGCATGTGCTTCCCCCTCTGGTCCTCGTCCGGGATCCGTGCGAAGGTCCGCCGTGATGGATCTGCTGCCGGCCGACACCACGCTCGACGAGCGGATGCGTTCCGCATCCGTGGCGCTGCTCCCGATCGGCAGCCTCGAACAACACGGACCGCATCTACCGCTCACGACGGACACGGTCGTCGCTGCCACCCTGGCGGCCGAGATCGCCGCCGTCCACCCGGTCCGCCGGCTCCCGCCGGTCACGATCTCGTGCTCCCACGAACACGCGGCCTGGCCCGGCACGGTGAGCATCTCGGCCACCACACTCGCCGCGATCGTGCGCGACGTCGGCGCCTCGCTGCACCGCGCGGGCGTGACGTCGCTGGTCCTCGTCAACGGCCACGGCGGCAACTACGTGCTCGGCAACGTGGTGCAGGAGGCGAGCCTCGGACCACTGCGGATGGCGCTGTTCCCCGGCGAGCCCGACTGGGACGCGGCCCGCGCCGCGGCCGGCCTGGTCACGTCCGGTCTCAGTGACATGCACGCGGGCGAACTGGAGACCTCGATCCTGCTGCACGCGCACCCGCACCTCGTCACGGCTCCGCTGGAGGGCCTCGACGTGCTCGCCTGCGACCGTCGCCACATGCTGAGCCGCGGCCTGCAGGCGTACACGGACACGGGCGTGGTGGGCCGGCCGTCGCTGGCCTCGGCCCGGAAGGGCCGTGACGTCCTCGCGAGCCTGGTCTCGTCGTTCGCCGACTACCTCTGATCGGACCCGACGGCGGCTCACGACCGGCCGCCGCGCGGGTCCCCGGCAGGCAGGGCGAGCAGGTCCCGGTGCCGGACGACGACCCGCAGCTCACCCGCCTCGGCTGCCGTGAGCCTGCGCCGGAGACACTCACCCGCCGCCGCCCGTAGCTCGGGACGCTGCACGCAGGCCGCCTCGATCCACCCGCGCAGCCACTCCTGCGCCAGCTCGGCCTCGGCGGGGCCGAGCCGCCAGTCGCTCGGCGCCGTCGTCACCCGCGCTCCGCGGCGCTCGAACGCCGCGGCGGCCGCGACGGCGGCGTCGGGCCCGAGCAGCCGGCGGCCGTCCGCGGTGCGTCGCTGGTGGGCGTCGAAGGCGGCGGCGAACGCGTCGTCGAGGGGGTCGGCAGGGGTGACCGACACGCTCCCGGTGACGGAGAGCGTCAGCAGTGCGGGGCACCCGGCCGTGGTGACGGCCTCGGCGATGTCCTCCACCTCGTCGCCGGTCAGCAGGTCGAGCAGCGCCGAGCAGGTCACCAGCGAGGTCCCGGCGAGGCGCCCGGCGTCGAGGTCGGTGAGGTCGCCCGGGCAGGTCTCCCCGGTGACACCGGCAGGCAGGCTCGCGGCGGCGCGGTCGAGCAGCACCGGGTCGCGGTCGTGCAGGACCCAGTGTTGGGAGGTGCTGCCCGGCAGCCTGCCGGCGAGCCAGCGCGCCATCGAGCCCGTGCCGCAGCCGAGGTCGCGCACGACCAGGGCCGTACCCGCGGGGTGGACGGCCCGGAGATGGCCGTTCAGCTGCTCGACGAGCACGGACGCCCTCGCCGCGGCGTCGGCGGGCTCGCGCAGCGCGAGCCAGTCCGGCGCGCACACCGGCGAGCCGGCCGTGCTCAGCCGGGCGTTCCAGCTCGGCGGCACTCGATCGTGCGCTGTGGTGCGGGGCAAGACACCTCCCGGTGGGCGACGTGTTCCTCGACAGACCCACACGTACCGGGAGCCCGGACGGTTCAGTGTCGAATTCCGGTGAACCGCCGGGACCGTTCCTCCGTGCACAGGGATGTGGGACATCCAGACACGATGCGCACGACCCTTCCGGCCGGTCTCGCGCAGGGCGCCGCCGCAGGCCTGCAGCTCCTCCTCCTGGCCGGGCTCGCGGCCGTGTCCGGCCTCGGGCCGGTCGGCCTGCTGGCCGGGGTGGTCTACACCGCCGCCCTGCTCGGGCTGCTGGCCGCCGCCATGCGGCACGCGGACAGACCGTCGCTCGGCCCGGCGGACGTGGTCACGCTGGCCCGGGCGCTGCTCGCCGGCGGGGTGACGGCGCTGGTCGCCGACGGGCTGGTCACCGGGACGACCGCGACCCCGAACCTGGTCGTGCTCGCCACGGTGGCGCTGGTCCTCGACGCCGTCGACGGGCAGGTCGCCCGGCGGACCCGCACCGCGTCGGCGATGGGGGCCCGGTTCGACATGGAGGTCGACGCGTTCCTCATCGTCGTGCTGAGCGCGCACGTCGCCGGTGCCGTCGGGCCGTGGGCGCTCGCCATCGGCGCGATGCGCTACGCCTTCGTCGCCGCCGGCTGGGCGCTGCCGTGGCTGCGCGGGCCGCTGCCCCCGAGCTACGCCGGGAAGTGCGTCGCCGCGTTGCAGGGCGTCGTGCTCGTCGTCGTCGGCGCCGGGGTGATCGGCCGGCCGGCCGGCGTCGGGCTCGTCGCGACCGCGCTGGCCCTGCTGTGCTGGTCGTTCGGCCGCGACGTGCTGCGGCTGCGCAGGGCCGCGGTGCGGGAGGTCGAGGTGCCGCAGCAGCGGCAGGCCCCCGCCGCAGAGCGCACGCCGGTGCCGTCGCGCTGTGCCCCGGTCCGCGAGGGCCGCCGCTGGAGCCGGACCCGCCCTGCGAATCAGCCCGTGCGGACGGCCGCGGCCGGCTCGGCCGCCGCAAGCGCGCCGACCGCGCCCCGCGTCCTCTGCCCGGCGGGGCCGGTCGATGCTGCCGACGGCACCGAGGCGAGATGGGCGTCCGGGCGGATCGGCCACACCTCCCCCGGCACGGCGCCGAGCGACTTCCCCAGGATCCCGTCGCGGTCGAGCGCGTCTAGTGCGGTGACCACGAAGCACTGGTGACTCGAGGGCTGCATCGTGGTCTCGAAGGGCCCGTTCGGCGTCCCGCCACGCTGCCTACGGGTCCTCCGATCCCGGCCGCCGTGGGCTACCGCCCAGGCGGCACGGCGCCGGACCGCCGGCGCTGCACCACCCTGGGAACGACCTCGGCCCCGACCGTGCCGGCCGTCGCCCAGCCGAGCACCACGAGCCAGGACAGCGGGTCCAGCGGGGTGCAGCCGAAGAACCTGCTGACCCCCGGAATCTGCACCACGGCCACCAGCGCGGCCACCGAGGCGGCGACGGTGACCAGCACCAGGGGGCTGCGCCGGCCGGTCCAGGCGGTCTGGCCGAGCTGGGTGCCGATCAGTGCGGCCAGGCCCATCGTGCTGGCCCGGCCGTAAGGACCGGTGGCGCGCCCCGTCGTCCACGCGCCGGTCGCGCCGACCGCGGTAGCGGCGCCGCGGACGAGGACCATCCGCCGGACCGAGCGGGTGAAGCCGCGGTGCGGGCCGGCCAGCAGCACCTCCCGCAGCGGGTGAGCCGCCAGCGGGCCGCCCGAGATCCCGGCCCCGGCGCCGTTGCGCCGGGGTGCCGCCACCGCGACGGCGAGCGCCGGGAACATGTCGGTGAGCAGGTTGACCAGCAGCAGTTGCCGGGTCCCGAGCGGAGCCCGCCCGCCGAGCGCGGCACCCAGCACGGTGAACGCCACCTCGCCCGCGTTGCCGCCGACGAGCACCGACACCGCGTCGCGCACCCGCGACCACATGGCCCGTCCCTCGGCGACCGCGTCGACCAGCCGGGTCAGGTCGACGTCGGTGAGCACCAGGTCCGCGGAACTGCGCGCCGCGGGCGACTCCGCGCCGGCGACGCCGACCCCCACGTCGGCCAGCCGGATCGCCGCGGCGTCGTTCACCCCGTCGCCGGTCATCGCGAGCGTGGCCCCGCCCCTGCGCAGCGCCGCGACCAGCGACACCTTCTGCTCCGGGGAGAGCCGGGCGAACACCGCCGCCTCGCGCACCATCCGGGTCCGCTCCGCATCCGACGCCCGCGCGAACTGCGCGCCGGTCACCACGCGGTCGGCGTCGGGGACGCCGGCCCGCGCCGCGATCGCACCCGCCGTCTCCGGATGGTCCCCGGTGGCGACCAGCACCCGCACGCCCGCGGCCCGCAACTGCTCCACCGCGGCGACGCTCGACGGCCGCACGGTGTCGGTGAGGGCGACCAGACCGCGCAGGGTGAGGCGCTGCGCGGCGGGGTCGAGGTCGCCGGGGTCGAGGTCGCCGGGGTCGAGGTCGCCGGGGTCGTCGCCGACCTCGCGGTCGGCGACGGCCAGTACCCGCAGTCCCTCGGCGGCGAGCTTCCCCACCCGCTCCGGCGCCGTCCCGACCTCCGTGCAGCGGCCCAGCACCACCTCCGGGGCGCCCTTGACCACCAGCCTGCCGTCCCGCAGGGCCGCGGAGAACCCGCGCCCGGCGGTGAAGGACAGGGCCGCGTCCGGCTCGTCCCCGGCGAGCACGCCCCGCTCCGCGGCGGCCTCCGCGACCGCCCGGTCGGTCTCGTGCGCCCGGTCGTCCCTGTTGCCGGCACCGGCCGCGGCGAGGCGGAGCAGCTCCTCCTCCGCCGGTCCCCCGTCGGGGCCCAGGGGTACCAGCCGGGTCACCCGCAGCCGGTTCTCGGTCAGCGTCCCGGTCTTGTCGAAGCAGACGGTGTCGACCCTGCCCAGTGCCTCGAGCACCCGGGCGCTGCGCACGACGGCACCGCGCCGGGACAACCGGCGCGCCGCGGCCTGCTGCGCGACCGTCGCGACCAGCGGCAGTCCCTCCGGGACGGCGGCGACCGCGATCGCGACGCCGGCCGCGACAGCCTCCCGCAGCGGCCGCCTCCACAGCACGCCGAGTGCGGTCACCGCGGCGCCGCCGGCGAGGGTCAGCGGCAGCACGGCCCGGGTGAGCTCACCGAGCCGGGCCTGCACGCCCGCGGGCAGCGCCACCGAGCCCGCCGCGCGCGCCGCCCGGCCCGCCTGGGTCGCGTCGCCGACCGCCGCCACCACGGCCCGGCCCCTGCCGGCGACCACCGTCGTGCCGGCGAAGAGCATGCAGGTGCGGTCGGCGAGGTCCGCACCGGGTGTGGCCGTGACCGACTTGGCCACCGACAGCGACTCACCCGTCAGGTTCGACTCGTCGACCTCCAGGTCCTGCGCCTCGAGCAGGCGGGCGTCGACGGGGACGACGTCCGCGGGCTCCACGAGCAGCACGTCGCCCACGCGCAGGGCGCCGGCCGGCACGTCCTCGCGCCCGCCGTCGGTCTCGCGGTGCGCGACGACCTCCTGCTCCAGCAGCAGGTGCTCCAGCGCCGTCTCCGCCCGCAGCCGCTGCAGGCCGCTGAGCAGCGCGTTGCCGACCACCACGCCGCCCACCAGGACCGCGTCGGTGGCCTCGCCGAGGATCGCCGTGGCGGCCGCGCCGGTGGCCAGCACCGGGGTGAGCGGATCGGACAGCTCCGCGGCGACGGTGCGGGCGAACCGGGCGGCGGTGCGGACGACCGGCGAGGCGCTCGCCCGCCGCACGGGCGCCGGCCACGGCTCGCGCGGCGCGACCGGTTCCCGCGGGAGGTCGGCCAGCCGCCGGCAGACCTGCTCCGGTTCCAGCGCGTGCCACGGCGTGTGCACGGCCGGTGCGGGCGCCGGTCGGGCGTCGGTCCGCAGCGCGGTCCAGGTCCCGACCGCCATCGTCAGTGCCGTCGCCGTCTTGCCCGGGGTGGTCGCCTTCCGCTGCCCGCGCCGCGGGTCGCCGACGGCGGCGAGCAGGCTCCCCAGCACGTTGCAGGTCAGCGACGTGCTCACCGACTGCCGGCTCGCCGCGCGCGCCGGGGCCGTCGCCGCGACGATGCGGCAGGCGTCGACGAGGCCGCGGCCGGTCACGAGGTCCGCGCCCCACGCCGGAGCGGATCCGGCCCGCACCGGGGCCACGCCGACGTCGGCGGCCACGAGCGCGGGAGCGTCCACGGTGGACACCGCCAGGACGCCCGCGCCGCGGCCCTGCAGCCGGCGCACCGTGTCCAGCAGCGGCTCACCGGCCGGCGCGACCTCGTCGGCGACACCGGCGATCTCCCGCGTCCCGACGTGGTCGGTGAGGACCAGGCGGTGCCCGGCCTCACCGGCGGCGACGAGCAGGGCCTCGGCGTGCGGATCGAGCTCGGCGGCGACCACGACCGAACCGACCCGTTCGGCGCCCTCGAACAGCCCGTGCAGCCACCCGCCCGGCGCGTCCGGCGACTCCTCCGCGGGCCCGAGGCGCGGGCCCTCGGTCTCACCGCAGCGGCCCTCGTCCTCCGCGCCGGTCCCGCCGACCAGCCTCGTCGCCGCCGTCCAGAGCGCGGCCTCGTCCCGTCCCCCGGTCTCGGCGGCCGCCCGGAGCACGACCGGGGGGCCGGTGCACAGCGCGTCGCTGTCCAGCACGACGACGTCGACGCGGTCCAGCCGGCGGTAGGCCGAGCCGTCCATCGGCAGCACCCCGCGCCGGCACATCAGCAGGTCCAGCACGGCCGCGAACGCCTCCCGGCCCTGGACCGCGGCCTTGGGGGTGAGGCCCTTGAGCAGGTCCGCCGACCGGGCCGGCTGTCGGGTCAGTGCGAGCAGCGCCCCCGCACCCGCGAGCGACGTCGGGCCCAGCCGGGACCGGTAGTGCTCGATCGGTCCGGGTCGCAGGGGGACCGGCCGCTCGCCCGGGGCCGGCATCGGCTCCGGGGAGGCGTCCGGCGGCGTCGGCCTGCACAGCACCTGCTCCCGCCGCCGCCACACCTCCCGCCGGGCGTACATCTCCACCGCTCGCTGCACGGCCGCCGCGGCGTTGAGCGCGGGAATCGTCGGACTCTGCGTCAGCGCGTGCAGCAGCGCGCTCATCCCGGTGAACACGAGGTCCGTGCCGATCGGCCCGATCCGGTCGGTCAGCCCCCGCTTGACCCACTGCTGCGAGTCGAGCAGCGCGAGCACGAGCGTGGCGTGCCGGGTCAGGGCCGGCACCGCCAGCGCCTTCCCGGCGTAGGCCATCCCGATGGCCGCGGTGTCGACGGCTGCCGTCACGATCGCGGCCAGCAGCGGTTCCAGGTCGGCGGGGTGCTCGTCGTGGTGCGGGAAGACCTGGCGCCCGCCGCGTGCCCGCTCGATCGCAGACACCACGCCGACCAGGTCCTCGACGGTGATCCGCTTGTCGTCGAAGGCCACGAGGACACGCCCGACGACGTCGTTGACCGCCGCCCACTCGACGCCCTCGAGCCGCTCGAGGTGCCGCCGCAGGGCCCGCTCGACCTCCGGGCCGCCCTCCAGCGTCGGGGCGGCGAGCTCGACGTGCGTCCGGCCGGGGGCGGCCCACACGCGGCGGCTGTGCCGCGCCTGCGGGGGCTCGAACATTCCGCGGGCGACGTCGGCGAGCCGCCTCCCGCTGCGGTCGGTGACCCGGTCCGATCCCGTGACCACGGTCCCGGCGATCCGGACGCTCCCGAGGCCGACGTCCTTGGCGAGCTCCGCGGACTTCGCGGCCGCCGCGACCGTGGTGCCGGCGGCGGCACGCGCCGCGCGGGCGCCCACCCGCGTCGACTCCGCCACGAGCCCGGCCGTGAACACCGCCGATCCCGCGGCGAGCCCGACACCGGCCGCGGCGACGTGGATCGCGCCGTCCGCTGCTCGGCGGACCAGCGCGGACGGATGGAGCAGCGCCATCGACGGCCCCTCGAACAGCATCTTCGGCCTGGTGCCCCGCGGGTACCCGGTCCGCCGGGATCGGAACACCTCTCACGGCCGCCCCCGGCCTCGGGTCGGGCGTCCGCGCATCCATGCCCGCGCGACCGGTGATCCGGGGTGGATGCGCCGCAGGACGGCAGCTCCCGTCCCCGGGGCGACGCCGGCCCGGGGAACGGGATCAGTTCCTCACCTCTGGTGCCGCCACGGGCCGGTGACGGCGAACATGTAGCCGGGCTCCTGGATGTTGGCGAAGAGCACCTTCCGGTCCGGCGAGTAGACCGGCCCGGTGAACTCGACGTTCTTGGTGTCGTCGGTGAAGTCGTTGCGGGCCACCGGGAAGGTCACGCCGCTCTCCGTCGCGCCGACCAGGTGCTGCACGCCCTCGCCGTCCTCGGCCAGGATGACCCCGCCGTAGGGCGAGATGCTGACGTTGTCCGGGCCGTCGAACGCACCGTCGACGTCCGGGCTCGCGTTGCGGCCGAACAGCAGCCGCAGGGTCAGCGTGGCGCACTCCGGGTCGTAGAACCAGACCTGGCCGTCGTGCTGAACCGGGCTCTCCTCGCGGGCGAAGCTCGAGACGATCCAGGCGCCGTCCGCGTCCCACCAGGCGCCCTCCAGCTTCCGGGCGCGGGTGATGTCGCCGTCACCGAACTGCTTGCGGGTGGCGGTGCCGCGGCCGTCGCGGTCCGGGACCGGCACCCACTCGATCGCGTAGGTCGTGCCGACCTTCGTCGCGAGCGACAGGTCCGGGACATGCTTACCGGCCCCGTCGACCGCCTTCATCGCGCCGAGCACGCCGTCCGTCGGGCCGAGGCCGCGCAGCGCGCCGTGCCGGCCGCGGTAGCCGCGCGGCGGGGCCCACCGGTAGAGCAGGCCGTTCGGCTTGGCGGCGTCCTCGGTGAGGTAGATGTCCCCGCGGCGGGGGTCGAGGGCGGCGGCCTCGTGCTCGAACCGGCCGAGCGCCTTGATCGGCTGCGGGTCCCGGTTGGCCCCGCGGTCGTACGGGTCCACCTCGAAGACGTAGCCGTGGTCCTTCTGGAAGCCGCCCGTCCCGGCGAGCGCGTCGATCTCCTCGCAGGTCAGCCACGTGTCCCACGGGGTCTGCCCGCCGGCGCAGTTGGTGGCGGTGCCGGCGATGCCGACGTACTCGGTCCGGCGGGTGCCGTCCGGGTTCGTCTCGACGACGGTGCAGCCGCCGGCCGCGCCCGGGTCGTAGGTCAGGCCGTCGAGGTGCGGGACGGGAAGGTGGGTGCCGAACGGGTCCCGGATCTCGTGGTTGTTCACCAGCACCGTGCCGCCGCCGCGACGGCGGAAGGCGCCCGTGCCGTCGTGGTTGCGCGGCGTCGGCTCGCCGGACTCCAGCCTGGTGACACCCGCATGGGTGACGATCGAGTAGGCGAAGCCCGCGGGGAGCGCGAGGCGCCCGGCGGGGTCCGCGACGAGCGGTCCGTAGCCGGGCTCGCGCGGCGCGGCCGACGCGGACGGCGCCGTCATCAGCATCTCGGTCCCGCCGATCAGCATCACGCCGGCCCCTGCGACAGCGGTGCGCTGCAGGAATCCCCGGCGCGACAGTTCCTGGGTCATCTCGTGTGTCTCCGTTCCGTGCACGTCCCGGGCGGGCGCATCACCCGACCGGGGGGTGGCCGGCCGCCACAGTGACGGACGGAGGAGGCACGAGGGTGAACGGCGGCGGAACGGAACGGATCAAGCGCGCGAGCCCTCCGTCAGCGGATCGACACGAGGCAGAACGGGTGGCCCACCGGGTCCAGGAACACCTGGAACGTCTCCCCGGGCTGCACCTCGGCCTTGCGCGCGCCGATTGTGAGCACCTGCTTCTCCCCCGGTCCAGGTCCGGCACCTCGAAGTCCAGGTGCGCCTGCTGCGGATGCTCGGATCCGGGCCACACGGGCGGCCGATAGTCCGTGACCTGCTGGAACGCGATGGTCACCGCGCCGTCGCCGGCATCGAGCTCGACCCAGGCGTCGTCGGCGGCGGTGTCCTCCGAAGCGACCGGCCAACCGGTGATCGCCGAGTAGAAGCGCGCGAGCGCCAGGGCGTCCGGACAGTCGAGCGCAGCCAGGGTGAACTTTCCGATCGCGGTCATGTGAGGACCGTAGGACCGGGCGCCGACAGTTTCGAGCGGGTCACATCGGACTTGACCGCCGCGCCGGGACCGCCCTACGGTCTGACACAGGTCACGAGTGCCAGCGTCAAGCCCCGGCTTGCTGGCCGGCAACCCTCCTCCGCGGTGGGGTGCTCCGGGTGACGACCAGGCCGGCGCGAACACCCGCGCCCGGCAAGCGCGGACCCGATCCCTCGCGATCCGGGTCCTGTGAAGGTCCCGGGAGGATCACCATGTCCGTCGTCACGCCCACCCGCCCCGTGCAGCCCGCCGCCGGCACCTGCGCGACGCTCCCGCCGGTCGTGGGGTGCGACCTGCGGGTCCCGCTCGTCGACGGGCGCAGCGTCGCCTACGCCAACCTCGACGTCGCCGCCAGCGCCCCCGCATTGGCGGCCGTCGCGGACCACGTCGCCGAGCTGCTCCCCTACTACGCCAGCGTGCACCGCGGTGCCGGGTACGCCTCGCAGGTCTGCACCGCGGTCCTGGAGCGGGCCCGCACCACGATCGGCGAGTTCGTCGGCGCCCGCGAGGACGACGTCGTCGTCTTCACCCGCAACACCACGGACGCGCTGAACCTGCTGGCCGGCGCCGTCCCCGGCCCCGTGCTCACCCTGGACGTCGAGCATCACGCGACCCTGCTGGCCTGGCGCGGCAGCGGCGGACACCGCGTGCTGACCGCCGGGCCGACCGTCGAGGCCACCCTCGAGGCGCTGCGCGAGGCGCTGGCCGCCCGGCCCACCGCCCTCCTCGCGATCACCGGCGCGTCCAACGTGACCGGGGAGATCCTGCCGGTCGAGCGCATCGTCGAGATCGCCCACTCCGGCGGCACCCGCGTGGTCCTGGACGCCGCGCAGCTCGCCCCGCACCGGCGTGTCGACATCGCCGCCACCGGCGTGGACTACCTGGTCCTGTCCGGGCACAAGCTCTACGCCCCCTACGGCGCCGGCGCGCTGGTCGGCCGCCGGGACTGGCTGGACGTCGCCGCCCCGTACCTCGCGGGCGGCGGCGCGGTCCGCGAGGTCACCGCCGGGGGCGACACGGCCGAGGTCGCCTGGTCCCCTGCCCCGCACCGGCACGAGGCGGGAACCCCGAACGTCCTGGGTGCTGCCGCGCTCGCCGCCGCCTGCCGCGCGCTCGACCCGATCCTGGACGACGCGGTCGCCCACGAGCGCGCGCTGCTCGCCACGCTGACCGACGGCCTCGCCGCGATCCCCGGCGTCACCCCGCTGACGATCTGGTCCGACGCCCCGGACCGGGTCGCGGTCGCGAGCTTCACCGTCGACGGCGTCCCGGCCGGCCTCGTCGCCGCGTACCTGTCCGCCGAGCACGGGATCGGGGTGCGCGACGGCAAGTTCTGCGCCCACCCGCTGCTCGCCCGGATCGCCGGCGGGAGCGACGCGGTGCGGGCCAGCCTCGGCCTCGGCACCACCGCCGAGCACGTCGAGCGCCTGCTCACGGCCCTGCGGGCGCTCGTCACGGACGGCCCCGGCGTCGGCTACTCGATCGTCGACGGCCGGTGGCAGCCCACGTCGGACCCGCGGGACCACGACCCGCTCGGCCTCGGCGACGGTCCCGTCGGGCGGGGCGCCGGGTGCGGCGAGTGAGTCAGAACAGCGACCGGGCGATCGGGACCCCCGGCCGGTAGGCCAGGTGCAGGTGCGTCGGCGCGTCGAGGACCGCGAGATCCGCGCGGTTCCCCGGCGCGACGACCCCGATGTCCGTGCGCCGCAGCGCCCGCGCCCCGCCCGCCGTCGCGGCCCACAGCGCCTCGGCGGGCGTCATGCCCATCTCCCGGACGGCGAGGGCGATCATGAACGGCATCGACGACGAGGAACACGTCCCGGGGTTGCAGTCCGTGGCGAGGACGACGGTGACGCCGGCGTCGAGCAGCCTGCGCGCGTCCGGGTAGGGCGACCGCGTGGAGAACTCGACGCCCGGCAGCAGCGTCGCGACGGTGTCGCCGCCGGCCAGCGCGTCGACGTCGTCGCCGGTCAGGTGGGTGCAGTGGTCGACGCTGGCCGCCCCCAGCTCGACCGCGAGCCGCACGCCGGGCCCGGGCCCGAGCTGGTTGCCGTGCACCCGCAGCCCGAGCCCGGCGGCCCGGCCGGCCTCCAGGACGGTCCGGGCCGCCTCACCGTCGAAGGCGTGCGGGCTGGCCGGTTCGCAGAACACGTCGATCCAGCGGGCGTGCGGGGCGCAGGCGTCGAGCATCTCGCCCGTCACCAGCGCGACGTAGGAGTCCACATCGGTCCCGGGCGGGACGACGTGGGCGCCGAGGAAGGTCGTCTCGGGGGTGACCTCGGCGGCGAGCCGGAGCGTGCGGAGCTCGTCGTCGACCGTCAGGCCGTAGCCGCTCTTGATCTCGACGGTGGTGGTGCCCTGCGCGCGCAGCTCCGCCATTCGGCGGGCGAGCAGGGCGCGCAGCGCGTCGTCGGAGGCGGCGCGGGTGGCGTCGACGGTCCGGGCGATCCCGCCGCCGTCGTAGCGCTCCCCCGCCATCCGGGCCGCGAACTCGTCCGCGCGGTCCCCGGCGAAGGCCAGGTGGGAGTGGGAGTCGACGAAGCCGGGCACGACCGCGCGCCCCTCGACGTCGATCCGCTCGTCGGCGGCCGGGGCGGAGGCGGCGGGGCCGACCCAGGCGATCAGGTCCCCGTCGACCACCAGGGCGGCGTCCTGCAGGGGCCCGCGCTCCGGGTCCTGCGTGGTGAGCTCGCCGATGCCGGTGACGAGGGTGGTCATTCGTCCCTCCACAGCGGCTCGATCGCGGTCCGGAGCAGCGCGGCGACGTCGCCGAGCCGGTGCCGGCCGCCCCGGACGACCAGGACCCCGCCCACGATCACGGTGTCGACGTCCGCGGCGGTGGCGGCGAGGACGATCTGGGCCGGGTCCGCGCCCGCCGTCCGGACCGTGTCCGTGCGGACGGCGACGAGATCGGCGGGCGCCCCCGCCTCGATCCGCGTGCTCCGCTCGCCGAGCACGTCGTGCCCGGTCAAGGCGTCGAGCAGCTCGGCGGAGGTGAACCGGCCGCGTTCCCCGCTCCGGAGCCGCTCGTGCATCTCCAGGGCCCGCGCCTCCTCGAGGAGGTCGATCACGGCGTGCTGGTCGCTGCCCAGGGACAGCCGGACCCCGGCGTCGGCGAGCTCACGGGCCGGGCCGAGGCCGTCGGCGAGGTCGCGTTCGGTCGTGGGGCAGAAGCAGGCGGCGGTGCGGGTGCGGCCGAGCAGCGCGACGTCGTCGCCGGTCAGGTGGGTGGCGTGGACGGCGGTGGTCCGCTCGCCGAGGACGCCGGACTCCGCGAGCAGCACCGTCGGGGTCAGGCCGTGCGCGGCCAGGCAGGCCTCGTTCTCGCCCGCCTGTTCGGAGAGGTGGACGTGCAGCGGAAGGCCCGCGGCGGCCTTCGCGACGACCGGCAGCTGGTCCCGCGGGACGGCCCGGACGGAGTGCACGGCGGCACCGACCCGCATGCCGTCGCTCCTCCGCAGCGCCGCGACCCGGGCTGCCCACGCCTCCGCACTGCCGTCGGAGAAGCGGCGCTGGACCGGGTCGAGGCCGGCGCCGAACCCGCCCGCGAGGTAGCAGGCGTCGAGCAGCACCAGCCGGATCCCGGCGTCGGCGGCGGCCTGCCGCAGCGCCTCGGCCATCGCGTTCGGGTCCGCGTACGGCACCCCGCCGGGGCCGTGATGCAGGTAGTGGAACTCCCCCACCGACGTGACGCCCGCGAGCGCCATCTCGGCGTAGACGGCGCGGGCCAGCGCCAGGTAGGAGTCCGGGTCGAGGCGCTGCGCGACCGCGTACATCCGTTCCCGCCAGGTCCAGAACGTCCCGCCGCGGTCGTGCGTCCGCCCGCGCAGCGCCCGGTGGAAGGCGTGGCTGTGGGCGTTGACGAAGCCGGGCAGCAGCACCCCGGGCAGCACGAAGGCGCTCCCGGCCGGAACCCCGGCCTCGACCGAGACGATCACGCCGTCCGCCACCGACACCAGCACGTCTCGCGTCGTCCCGCCGGGCAGCTGCGCGTGCCGGCCCCAGAACCGCGTCAGGGAGCCACGACGCGATGTCGGGAGCCCGGGATCGGGGTTGTCGCGCCGGGGTGCGGTCATCGGATGAGGTGCTCCGCCACCGTGGTCAGGGCCTCGACGCCCTGGTGGCAGTCCTCCGGGTCCGCGTGCTCCTCCGGGGCGTGGGAGATCCCGGTCGGGTTCCGGACGTAGAGCATCGCCGCCGGGATGCCGACGGACGCGAGGATCCCGGCATCGTGGCCCGCGCCGGTCGGGAGGACCGGGGCGTCTCCCACCAGGGACGCGAGGCGGGCCGCGAGGGCCGCATCGAACGTCGTCGCCCGCGTCCAGGACTCCTTCGCCACCGTCCCGCCGTGCTCCCGGGCGGCGGCGATCACGTCCGACACCACTGCCATCACCCGGGACTCGTCCGCGCCCCGGGCGTCGAGCCACGCCGTGACCTGCGACGGGATCGCGTTGACCGCGTTCGGTTCCACCGTGACCTTCCCGCAGGTCGCCACGGCATCGTGCCGCTCGGCCGCCGCCCGGATCCGCTGGATGACGTCGGCGAGCGCGAGCATCGGATCGTCCCGGTCGGCGAGCCGCGTCGTCCCCGCGTGGTCCGCGCGCCCGGGCAGGGTGACCCGCCAGCGGCCGTGCGGCCAGATCGCGCAGCCGACGGCGACCGGCCGGTCCAGGTCGACGAGCCCGCGGCCCTGCTCCACGTGCAGCTCGACGTAGGTCCCGATCCGGCGCAGGGTCTCGGTGTCCCGGCCGATCCAGGCCGGATCGTGTCCGGCCCGGGTCATCGCCTCGGCCATCGAGACGCCGTCGGCGCCGGTCAGTGCGCGGGCACGCTCCGGGTCGAGCAGGCCGGTGAGGAGCCGCGATCCCGCGCAGGCAACGCCGAACCGGGCGCCCTCCTCGTCCGCGAAGTGCGCGACGGCGATCGGCCGGCCCGGCACGACCCCGCGGGCCCGCAGCCCGTCGAGGGCCGCGAACGCGGACACGACGCCGAGCGGGCCGTCGAACGCGCCCCCGTGCGGCACCGAGTCCAGGTGCGAGCCGAGGACGACGCCCGGCCCGTCGACGTCCGGGTCCCCCCACCAGGCCCACTGGTTGCCGCATCGGTCGGTGACGAGGTCGAGCCCCCGCGCCGCCGCCTCGCCCGCGAACCACTCCCGCAGCAGGGAGTCCTCCGCCGTCCAGGCGAACCGCCGGTACCCGCCGGACCGCCCGTCCCTCCCGACGGGCGCCAACGCCTCCCAGAGCGAGTCGAACCCCCGCGTCATGCCTCGTCCAGGGGGATGCGGATGCCGGCGGTCCTCGCTGTTGCTCCGGCGGTGTCGTAGCCGGCGTCGACGTGCCGGATCACGCCCATGGCCGGGTCGTTGGAGAGCACTCGCTCGATCTTGGCCGCGGCGAGCTCCGTCCCGTCCGCGACGGTCACCTGCCCGGCGTGGATCGACCGGCCGATGCCGACCCCGCCGCCGTGGTGGATCGACACCCAGGTCGCCCCGGACGCGGTGTTGACCAGCGCGTTCAGCAACGGCCAGTCCGCGATCGCGTCCGAGCCGTCGAGCATCGACTCGGTCTCCCGGTACGGCGAGGCGACGGAGCCGGTGTCCAGGTGGTCCCGGCCGATCACGATCGGCGCGCTGATCCCGCCCGAGGCGACCATCTCGTTGAACCGCACGCCCGCGACGTCCCGCTCGCCCTGGCCGAGCCAGCAGATCCGGGCGGGCAGCCCCTGGAACGCGACGCGCTCCTGGGCGGCCCGGATCCAGCGGTGCAGCCGGTCGTGGTCCGGGAACAGCGCCAGGACGGCGTCGTCCGTCGCCCGGATGTCCTTCGGGTCCCCGGAGAGGGCGGCCCAGCGGAACGGGCCCTTGCCCTCGCAGAACAGCGGCCGGATGTAGGCGGGCACGAACCCGGGGAACGAGAACGCGTTCTCGAACCCGCCGCGCCGGGCCTCGTCCCGGATCGAGTTGCCGTAGTCGAAGACCTCGGCGCCCGCGTCCGCGAACCCGACCATCGCCTCGACGTGCCGGGCCATCGACTCCCGCGCACGGTCCGTGAACTCCTCGGGCTTGGTCCGGGCGTAGTCCGCCCACTCGTCCACGGCCACGCCGTCCGGCAGGTAGGAGAGCGGATCGTGCGCCGAGGTCTGGTCCGTGACGACGTCGGCCTCCACCCCGCGCCGCAGCAGTTCGGGCAGCACGGACGCGCAGTTCCCGACGAGCCCGACGGAGAGCGCCTCCCCCGCGGATCTGCTCTGCGCACACAGACGCACCGCGTCGTCGAGCGAGCCCGCGAGCCGGTCCAGGTAGCGGTGCTCGATCCGGCGACGCAACCGCGCCTCGTCGACGTCGACGACCAGGCAGACCCCGCCGTTGAGCGTCACCGCCAGGGGCTGCGCGCCGCCCATCCCGCCGCAGCCGCCGGTGACGGTCAGCGTGCCGGCGAGGGTGCCGCCGAACCTCTTCTCCGCCACCGAGGCGAAGGTCTCGTAGGTGCCCTGCAGGATCCCCTGGGTGCCGATGTAGATCCACGAGCCGGCCGTCATCTGGCCGTACATGGTCAGACCGAGCTGCTCGAGCCTTCGGAACTCGGGCCAGCTCGCCCAGTCCCCCACCAGGTTCGAGTTCGCGATCAGCACCCGCGGCGCCCACTCGTGGGTCCGCATCACCCCGACCGGACGACCGGACTGGACGAGCATCGTCTCGTCGCCCGCCAGCGTGGTCAGGGTCCGGACCAGCGCGTCGTAGGACCGCCAGTCCCGGGCCGCGCGCCCCGTCCCGCCGTAGACGACGAGGTCGTCCGGCCGCTCGGCGACCTCGGGGTCGAGGTTGTTCATCAGCATCCGCAGCGGGGCCTCGGTCTGCCAGCTGCGGGCCGTGAGGGTGGTGCCGCGCGGGGCGCGGACCGGACGGGCGCCGTTCATGGTGATTGCCTCCTTGGGAGGCCCGTGCGCGGAAATCGTCGCCCTGGCAACGAGATCCGCGCACGAGCGCGTCAGCGCAGAACTCCGGTGATCGTCTCGGCGGCGGACAGGACGGAGCCGTTCGCCACGGCGGCGACGGCGGAGGAGATCTCGGGCGCGAGGTAGCGGTCCGGACCGGGACCCGGGACGGTCTCGCGCAGCAGGTCCCGCACCGCGGCGGTGGCCGGGGCGGGAGCGAGCGGGGCGCGCAGGTCCAGCGCTCGCGCGGCGGTGAGCAGCTCGATCGCGACGACGCGGCGCAGCCCGTCGACGGCGGTCCGCAGCTTGCGCGCGGCCGCCCAGCCCATCGAGACGTGGTCCTCCTGCATCGCGCTCGACGGGATCGAGTCCACGGAGGCGGGAACCGCGAGCCGCTTGAGCTCGGACACGATCCCGGCCTGCGTGTACTGGGCGATCATGTGGCCGGAGTCGACGCCGGCGTCGTGGGCCAGGAAGGCGGGCAGGCCGTGGTTGCGGGCGACGTCGAGGAACCGGTCGGTCCGCCGCTCGCTCACCGACGCCAGGTCCGCGACCGCGATCGCCAGGAAGTCCAGCACGTACCCGAGGGGCGCGCCGTGGAAGTTCCCGTTGCTCTCCACCCGCCCGTCGACCGTGACGACCGGGTTGTCGATCGCTGCGGCGAGCTCGCGGTCCGCGACGGCCTCGGCGTGCGCCAGGGTGTCCCGCACGGCCCCGTGCACCTGGGGTGCGCAGCGCAACGAGTACGCGTCCTGCACGCGGGTGCACTCCGGCCCGCGGTGGCTCGCCATGATCGACGACCCGACGAGCAGGGCGCGCAGGTTGGCCGCGCTCGCCTGCTGCCCGGGATGCGGGCGCAGCGCGACCAGGTCCTCGGCGAACGCGGCGTCCGTCCCGAGCAGGGCCTCGACGCTCATCGCCGCGGCGACGTCGGCCGTGGCCACCAGGAGTCGGAGGTCGTGGCAGGCGAGCACCAGCATGCCGAGCATGCCGTCCGTGCCGTTGATCAGCGCGAGGCCCTCCTTCTCCCGCAGCGTGATCGGCGCGAGCCCGGCGGCCGCGAGGGCCTCGGCGGCGGGGAGCAGACGGCCGTCGGCGTCGCGGACCTCGCCCTCCCCCATCACCGCGAGCGCGCAGTGCGCGAGCGGGGCCAGGTCCCCGGAGCAGCCGAGCGAGCCGTACTCGCGGACGAGCGGGGTGATCCCGGCGTCGATCAGCGCCGCGTAGGCCTGCGCGGTCTCCAGCCGGACACCGGTGCGCGCGGTCAACATCGTGGACAGCCGCAGCAGCATGAGCGCCCGGACGACCTCGCCCTCCACCTCCGGCCCGGAGCCGGCGGCGTGCGAGCGGACGAGGTTGCGTTGCAGGTCGCCGCGCCGGTCGACGGGGATGTGTCGGGTCGCCAGCGCGCCGAAGCCGGTCGAGACGCCGTAGTGCGGCACGACGTCGGCCGCGAGCGCCTCGATCACCCGTCGCGTCTGCCGGACCGCGGCCTCGCACTCCGGGTCGACGGCGAGCGCCGCCCCGCCCCGGGCGACGGCGACGACCTCCTCCCGGGTCAGCGGGCCGGATCCGACGGTGACGGTTGCGGTGAGGGTCGACAGCACGTCGAGAACCCAACACCCGTCGGAACCGTCACACCAGGCGATCCGGCGATCGCCGTCCGACATCCCGGACAGTTCGCTTAGATCACGGGGTGTCCCGCGTTCCGGCCGCCGCTCAGACCCTGGCGATCCTGCGCCATCTCGCGCGCCAGGCCGGGCCCGTGCCCGCCGCGGCGATCGCCCGGGACCTCGGGATCCCCCGCTCCACGACCTACCAGCTGCTCACGACGCTGGCCGAGGAGGCGTTCGTCGTGCATCTGGAGGACGAGCGGCGCTACGCGCTGGGCCTCTCGGCCCACGAGCTCGGCACCGGGTACCTGCGGCAGGCCCCGCTGCAGCGCCTCGCCCGGATCCCGCTGGCCCGGCTCGTGGACCGGGTGGGGCACACCGCGCACCTCGGGGTGCTGCACGGACGGGACGTCGTGTACCTCATCGAGGAACGCGCGCCGGGCCGGCCGCCGCTGGTGACGGACGTCGACGTCCGGTTGCCGGCCAGCCTCACCGCGAGCGGCCGGGCCATGCTCGCCGGGCTGCCCGCGGCCCAGGTCCGCGCGCTCTACCCGACACCGGACGCGTTCGTGGTGCGGCACGACGCCGGGCCCCGCTCCCCGACGGCGCTTCGCCGGCTGCTCGTCGAGGTCCGCCGCGACGGGTTCGCGACCGAGAACGGCGAGGTCACACCAGGTTTCGCGTCCGTCGCGGTCGCGGTGCCGGACCACCTGGGGCTGCCAGTGGCGAGCGTCGCGGTGACCTACCCCTGCGAGGCGGAGGAGGACCGGGGGGCGATCGTCGCCGAGGTGCAGCGCACCGCCCGCGCCGTCCGGAGCCGCATGGGCGGCGGCTGAACCCTCACGGCAGGATCGAGTCCACGTACCCGCCGTCGACGCGCACCGCACCGCCGGTCGTCGCCGAGGCGAGGTCCGAGCTGAGGTACACGACCATGTTCGCGATCTCCACCGGCTCGATCAGCCGCTGCAGCAGCGACTGCGGCCGGTGCTCGCGCATGAACCGCCGCTGCGCCTCGTCCCAGGGCAGCTCGTCCCCGACGAGCTCCGCAACAAAACCCTCGACGCCCTCGGTATGGGTCGGCCCCGCCAGCACGGAGTTCACCGTCACCCCGGTGCCCGCCGCGGCCTTGGCGAACCCGCGCGTCACCGCGAGCTGCGCGGTCTTCGTGACCCCGTAGTGCACCATCTCCACCGGCGTCGCCACCGCCGAGTCGCTGGAGATCGACAGCACCCGGCCGAACCCGCGTTCCATCATGCCGGGCAGGTACGCCCTGGTCAGCCGGATCCCGGCGAGCACGTTGACGTCGAAGTAGCGGCGCCACTCGGCGTCGTCGATCTCCAGGACGGGGGCGGCGCCGAAGATCCCGAGGTTGTTCACCAACACGTCGACGTCCGGGAGTTCGGCGGTCAGCCCCGCCGCTCCCCGGTCGTCCGCGACGTCGGCCGCGATTCCCCGTAGCCGCGCGTCCGGCACCTCCTCGGCGATCCGCGCGACCGCCTCGTCGACCCGTTCCGCGGTTCTGCCGTTGACGACCACCTCGGCGCCCGCCTGCGCGAGCCGAGTCGCGATCGCGCGCCCGATGCCCTGCGTCGAGCCCGTCACCAACGCCCTACGTCCACTCAGATCGATGTCCACACCCGGTGCAATCCGCCGTGGCCGCCGGTTCTTCCTCCGGACGACGCGGGTCGCCCGGCCGAGCGGTTGACGCCAGCAGACGGATCTGTCGATAGTTCTAGTCTTGAACAGACCGGTCTACTCAGTTGGGTGGGTCATGACCGCACCGCACCGCGACACCCTTCCCACCGCCCTCGTCACGGGCGCGACCGCCGGAATCGGCCGGGCCACGGCGATCGCCCTCGCGGAGAGGGGCCCAACCGCGTACGGGGCGACGAAGGCGGCGCTCTCCTCGCTGACCCGGTCCTGGGCCGCCGAGTTCAGCCCGAACGGGGTCCGGGTCAACGCGGTGGCGCCGGGTCCCGTCCACACGGACGGCGCGAACCCGGAGCTGATCACCGCCCTCGGCGCGACCACGCTGCTCGACCGCGGCGCCGAGCCGGAGGAGATCGCCGAGGTGATCGCGTTCCTGGCCTCGCCGGGCGCCGCCTACGTCACCGCCGCCACGATCGCGGTCGACGGCGGCCGGACGGCGATCTGATCCGTCGGACAGACCGGTCTGGCAGAATCGGGACATGCCCGAGAAGGCGAGCGCCGCGAGGCCGAGCAGGGCTTCGGCCCGGGAGCGGCTGCTCGCCGCCGCGAGCGAGCTGTTCTACGCCGAGGGCGTCACCTCCGTCGGGATCGACCGGGTCATCGAGAAGGCGGGCGTGGCCAAGGCGACCCTCTACAACGCCTTCGGCAGCAAGGACGAGCTGGTCAGGGCCTATCTCCAGGCCCGGCACGCGGCGACCCGTGAGCGCATGACCCGCGAGCTCGCGGCACGCTACGCCACCCCGGCGGAGCGGCTGGTCGGCGTCTTCGAGGTCCAGGGCCTGAGCTTCACCGACCCTGCCTTCCGGGGCTGCGCCTTCGTGAGCGCCAGCGCGGAGGCGCGGCCCGGCGGGGCCGTCGAGGAGGAGTCCGGCACGTACCGGACCTGGGTGCACGAGCTGTTCCACGACCTCGCCGTGGAGGCGGGCGCGAAGGACCCGAAGGCGCTCGCCCGGCAACTCGTCCTGCTCTACGACGGCGCCGGTATCGGGGCGTGGCTGGACCGGGACCCGAGCGCGGAGGACGCGGCGAAAGCCGTGGCCGCCACGCTGGTGCGGGCGGCCACGGCACCCTGATGCCGGGCCGACCGGATCCGTCGATGCCGGTTTCGCGGGATGTGGCCGAGACCGCTGATCGGTCCGACTTGCCCGTCGTTCGGCCCGTGCGCTTGACTCATGGCGTGATCCGCATGCGGCTCGAGTTCTTCTGGCCGAGCCGCCGCGTGTTCGAGTTCGACGAGTTCTGTCTCCGGGCCGCGTAGCGCGACCCCTCCACCGGGTCGCCGCGCGGCCGCAGTCGTGTCCCCTCGCGGGCACGAGCCCGCGATCCCTTTCGCGCGATCCTGGAGACACCCATGTCCGTCACGGACGAACTGCTCGCCAACAACGCCCGCTACACCGAGACCTTCGCCGGTCCGCTCCCGCTGCCGCCCTCGAAGCACGTCGCCGTCGTCGCCTGCATGGACGCGCGCCTCAACGTCTACGGCATCCTCGGCCTCGCCGAGGGCGAGGCGCATGTCATCCGCAACGCCGGTGGCGTCGTCACGGACGACGAGATCCGCTCCCTCGCCATCAGCCAGCGCCTCCTCGGCACCGAGGAGATCATCCTGATCCACCACACGGACTGCGGGATGCTGACCTTCACCGACGACGAGTTCAAGAAGTCGATCCAGGACGAGACCGGCATCAAGCCGGGGTGGGCCGCAGAGTCCTTCCCGGACCTCGACGCGGACGTCCGGCAGTCGATCGCCCGGATCAGGGCGAACCCGTTCGTCCCGAAGACCGACAGCATCCGCGGGTTCGTCTTCGACGTCGCCACCGGGAAGCTCAACGAGGTCGTCTGACCTGCCGTGATCGGCACGCGGGGCCGGCGCCGCGGGATCCTCTCCCACGTGCCGATCACCCTTTCCACCCGCAGCGGTCGCGCCGGGCACGCGGACGGGATAGAACTACAGGCCCCCGTTCGTGTGATCAGGAGGTCGTGTGCACATCTGGCCCGGCTCGCCCTACCCGCTGGGATCCAGGTTCGACGGGGGTGGCACCAACTTCGCGATCTTCTCCGAGGTCGCCGAGCGCATCGAGCTCTGCCTCTTCGACTCCGACGGCACCGAGACCCGCCTCGACCTCCCGGAGCGCAACGGCCTGGTCTGGCACGGCTACATGCCCCGGGTCCGTCCCGGGCAGCGCTACGGCTACCGCGTGCACGGGCCCTACGAGCCGGCCGCCGGGCTGCGCTGCAACCCCTCCAAGCTGCTGCTCGACCCCTACGCGAAGGCCATCGACGGCCGGATCGAATGGGGCCAGGCCCTGTTCTCCTACAACTTCGGGGACCCGGACTCCTTCAACGACGAGGACTCCGCGCCGCACACCATGAAGTCCGTGGTGATCGACCCGTACTACGACTGGGCGGACGACCGGCCGCTACGGATCCCCTACAACGAGACCGTCATCTACGAGGCGCACGTCAAGGGCATGACGATGCAGCACCCGGACATCCCCAAGGACGTGCGCGGCACCTACGCCGGCCTCGCCCATCCAGTGATGGTCAAGCACTTCCGGGCCCTGGGCGTCACGGCCGTCGAACTGATGCCGGTGCACCAGTTCGTGCACGACTCCACCCTGCACGACAAGGGCCTGTCGAACTACTGGGGCTACAACACCATCGGCTTCTTCGCCCCGCACAACGGCTACGCCTGCTTCGGCACCGGCGGCGAGCAAGTCTTCGAGTTCAAGACGATGGTCCGCACCCTGCACCGGGCCGGGATCGAGGTCATCCTCGACGTCGTCTACAACCACACCGCCGAGGGCAACCACATGGGGCCGACGCTGTCCTTCCGCGGGATCGACAACCAGGCCTACTACCGCCTCGTCGGCGGCGACGAGAAGTTCTACTACGACACCACCGGCACCGGGAACAGCCTCAACGTCCGCCACCACGAGTCCCTGCGCCTGATCATGGACTCGCTGCGCTACTGGGTCACCGAGATGCACGTCGACGGCTTCCGCTTCGACCTCGCCTCCTCCCTCGCCCGCGAGTTCCACGACGTCGACCGGCTCTCGGCCTTCTTCGACCTGGTCAACCAGGACCCCATCGTCAGCCAGGTCAAGCTCATCGCCGAACCCTGGGACGTCGGCGACGGCGGCTACCAGGTCGGCGGCTTCCCGCCCCTGTGGACCGAGTGGAACGGCAAGTACCGCGACACCGTCCGGGACTTCTGGCGCGGCGAACCGGCCAGCCTCGGCGAGTTCGCCGCCCGCTTCACCGGCTCCTCGGACCTCTACGAGGCCGACAACCGCCGCCCCATCGCCTCGATCAACTTCGTCACCGCCCACGACGGCTTCACCCTGCAGGACCTCGTGTCCTACAACGAGAAGCACAACGAGGCCAACGGCGAGGACAACAACGACGGCGAGAGCCACAACCGCTCCTGGAACTGCGGCGCGGAGGGACCGACCGACGACTCGGAGGTCTACGCGCTACGCGAGCGGCAGAAGCGCAACATCCTCGCCACGCTGCTGCTCTCCCAGGGCGTGCCGATGATCTCCCACGGCGACGACTCGGCCGCACCCAGGGCGGCAACAACAACGTCTACTGCCAGGACAACGAGATCAGCTGGGTCGACTGGGACGCCGCCCGCGAGCAGGACGTCCTCACCGAGTTCACGGCCCGCCTCGTCGCCCTGCGCGCCGAGCACCCGATCTTCCGCCGGCAGCGGTTCTTCCAGGGCCGCCCGATCCACGGCTCGAGCATCGACGACATCGCCTGGCTGCGCCCGGACGGCCGGCACATGGAGGACGGGGACTGGACCCGCGCCCAGACCAGCTCGGTGATGATCTACCTGAACGGCGAGGGCATCCCGGACCGCAACCAGCTCGGCGAGCGGATCGTCGACGACTCGTTCCTGCTGCTGATCAACGCCCACCACCAGCAGACCACCTTCACCCTGCCCGACGAGTCCTACGGGAAGGTCTGGCAGACGGTCGTCGACACTGCGGACCCGCTGCTCGCGAACACCCGCCGCCGGCACCCACGGCCGGAGACACGTCTGCGGGTCCCGGCGCGCTCGATGCTGGTGCTGCGCTGCCGGTACCGAGGTGGGGGCGCGGCCTGAGACCGTGCGCCGCGAGACCTCGGGGCGGCGACTCCGGTCGGGGTCAGGACAGGTGGTGCCGGGCCTGGACCAGATCAAGCCGGGCGTGCCCTTCCACCTGGGGAAGGGAGCGCTGAGCGGCTGACGGACACCCGGTCCGGTGGTCGTGCCACAGTGCCCCCGGGGCACGACCGCCAGGCTCCGGCCCCGTACGCCTCACGGTCCCCCTCCGTCGCGTCCGGGGCTGGAATGCGCGTCGAAGCCGCTGGCCGACCGGTCCGCCGCTGCATAGGGTCTGCCCGTGGCCGCCCCTCTCCGCGTCGTGATCGCCCCGGACTCCTTCAAGGGCTCGCTCGACGCGGCCGACGTCGCCGAGGCGATCGCCGCGGGCTGGCGCAGCAAGCGCCCGGACGACGTGCTGGAGCTGATGCCGCTGGCCGACGGCGGCGAGGGCACCCTCGACGCGCTCGGTCACGGCCTGCCCGAGGAGTGTCTGCGCACGGCCACCGTCAGCGGGCCGGACGGCAAGCCCGTCCAGGCGCGGTGGCTGCTGCGCCCGGACGGGACCGCCGTCGTCGAGCTGGCGTCGGCCGCCGGGCTGCCCCTGCTCGACGAGCTCGACCCGATGGGGGCGACCACCCGCGGCGTCGGCGAGCTGCTCCGGCTCGCGGTCGAGCACCCGGGCACCCGGCGGATCATGCTCGGCCTCGGCGGATCGGCGACCAACGACGGCGGCGCCGGCGCGCTCGTCGCCCTCGGCGCCCGGTTCCTCGACGCGGACGGGAACGATCTCCCGCCCGGCGGCGGGGCGCTCGTCCGGCTCGCCCGCGTCGATCTGTCCGAGCTGGTTCCGGGCCCGCCCGAGGGCGTCGAGTACCTGGTGGACGTGACGAGCCCGCTGCTCGGGCCGCACGGGGCAGCGGCCGTGTTCGGGCCGCAGAAGGGCGCGACCCCGCAGCAGGTCGAGGAGCTCGACGCCGCGCTCGGCAGGCTGGCGGGGATACTCGGCGTGAGCGGCGAGGAGCCCGGCTCGGGCGCCGCGGGCGGCACGTCGTTCGGGCTGCTCGCCTGCTGGGGCGGGCGGATGGTGAGCGGCTCGGCGACCGTCGCCGCGGTGGCCGGACTGGAGGCCGCGGTGCCCGGCGCGGACCTGGTGATCACCGGCGAGGGCCGGTTCGACTCGCAGTCCGTTCGGGGCAAGGTCGTCGGGAACGTCCTCACCGTGGCCGCGCCGACGCCGGTGGCGATCGTGGCGGGCCAGGTCGCGGCGGACCCGCAGCCGCCGGCCGTCGCCGCGGTGTCCCTGACGGAGCTCGCGGGCTCCGCTCGGGCGTCGATGGCCGACCCGGCACGGTGGCTCGCCGCGGCCGGAACCGCGCTCGCCGAACGCCTTCCCGAGGGACTCGGCGCGGCGCGATGACCGGCGGCGGCCCGGCTCACCCCGGGCCGGCGGCCGGCTCCCCTTCCCCGGGGCACCGGTCGTCGGAGGCGACGGACCTGCCCCACGGCCGGCGCTGGTGACCGATGCTCGCCGCCCGCCCTCCTCGCCCCCCGAACCGAGGCACGCGGCTGCGTCCGGAGCCGACCGACCATCCGCGAGCGTCGGGTCGGTGTAGTCGCGATCGTCCGCCCGGACGAGTGCCGCAGCAGGTGTCAGAACTACGTACACCCGATCTCCGGCGAGCCGAGCCCGGCGAATCGCCAGGTCGACTGTCGGCCTGACCGGCGTTTCGGCACGGAACGGACATGATCGATGCCCAGTGATGACCGCTCGGTCGGAGGCGCGCGCTGGGGCAGCCTTGTCCCGTTCCAGAACCTGTGACAACCTCGCAGCTATCGCAACCGCTTGGCCAGCAGCACCTGCCGGTGCTCGTGCGGTGATCCAGGTCAGATGCTCTAGCCCTGCGCGGTCCAGGGCGATGCACGGTCGTGCCGACACAGTCGCCCGTTCGTGCATCACGCCGAGTGGCGCACCACCACCCAGGATCGCGCGCACAGAGGTGTGCGATGTTCTGCAGACAGCACGACGTCCTTGTCGAGGAACCACGGCCCAGCGCCGCGCGGCCCCGCCGATCCGGTGTCGGTGACGAGATCGACGCCTTGGTCGGGCCTGCTCACGACGGCGACGGACAGGCCGTCACCGCCCTGATCCGGCTCGTCCGGCCGCTGATCGTGCGCTACTGCTCCCACCGGCTCCACGGCTCACCTGTGTCGGCCGAGGACGTCACGCAGGACACGTGCATGGCGATCGTCCGCGCCCTGCCGGGCTACCGCGATCGGGGGCGTCCGTTCCTCGCCTTCGTCCAGACGGTCGCGAGCCACCGGATCGCGAGCGCCTACGCCGCGGTGGCGCGGAGCCGGGAGGTGGCGGTGTCGGAGGTACCGGACGCCATGACCACGGCCGACGACCCGGAGCGGCACCTGCTGGAGGCCGCGGACGCGGACGCGATGGCGGCGCTGCTCGACCGGCTGCCGCCGCGGCAGCGGGACGTGCTCGTGCTGCGGGTCGTCTGGGGACTCTCCGCCGCCGAGACCGGTAGCGTCATCGGCGCCCGTCCCGAGGCCGTGCGGCTCCTGCAGTTTCGCGCCCTCGCTCTGCTGAGGAAGATGCTGTCGGTCGAGGGATCCGAACGGGCGGCCGTGAAGCGGCCTCCCGACCGCCCGCGGCGGTACCCGCCTGGGTTCGGCTGATCGCGAGCGGAGTGCCGATGACGGGCGACGAACCGCGCGTGGGCACCCCGGTCGACTGCGGCGAGTCCCACGACGAGCCCTTCGACCTCCGTGCCGTCCTGTCCGACGACGCCCTGCTGGACGCCCTGGGCCCGGACGGCCTCGACGACGCCGAGGTCCGCGAGCGCTTCGCCGATCGCCAGCCGGACGCCCTGATCGAACTGCTGCTGACCGTCCGCGAGAGCGCCGGCGACGCCGACTCCCCCGAGCCGGACGGCGGGCGTTCCGCCTCGTCCGGTTGCGGCGGTCCGGCGAGCCGGTCGTCGCGGCCGGTCTGCGGGGGCGCCCCGAAGCATCGCCGTACCCGCCGGATCTCACTGATCCTCGGTGCCGCGGCGCTCGTCGCGGCCATCCTCGCGGCCGGCATCGGGGCCCGAGCCGCCGACCCGGACGACGCACTCTGGCCGGTCACGGTCGTCCTGTACCCGCACCGAGCAACATCGGTCAACGCGGCCGAACAGGCCTCCCGCCGGCTCGACGCCGCCGCCGCGGCGATGGCGGCCGGGGACGATCGGGAAGCACGCATCGAGCTGCAGGCCGCCGAGGGCCGGCTCGCCAGGGTCGGCGCGGAGGACGGCCGTCCCGCCCTGCAGGCCCGGCACGGCGACCTCGACCACGCATTGCACGTGGCGGTCCGGACCGGCGAGGACGCCGGGATGTGGGCCACGACGCCGTCGACCGGTCCGCCACGGCAAGGTTCCGCACCGCACACGCTTCCCTCGGCCCTGAGGCGCGGCAGTCCTCCGAGCACCTTCACCACCGGAGCGACGATCCCGATCGAGCGGCCGGACCCGCCTGATGTCGTACGGGCGAGCGGTCGGCGGTCCGTCCGGACGCGCCCAGTACCACTCCCGGTCGTCCCGAGCGGGTCACAACAGGGGTCCCGGCGCAGCGCGCCGCTCCGACCCGGCCCGTCCTGGCGCGACCGCCCGGCCGAGCAGCGAGCCTTGCCGACGGGTGACGCCGGGCCGACCAGCCCCGCGCCGGGCCGCCGGTTACGAGCCGCGGTCGGATCCCGAGCTCAGGCGGCCAGTGCGGCGTAGCGGCCGTTGTTCGCGACCAGGTCCCCGTGGGTCCCGGACTCGACGACGCGGCCGTGGTCGACCACCGCGATCTCGTCCGCGTCGCGCACCGTCGAGAGCCGGTGGGCGATGGTGATCGTGGTGCGGCCGTGGGCGAGGGCGTCGAAGGCCCGCTGCACGGCGCGCTCGGTCTCGGTGTCCAGCGCGCTCGTCGCCTCGTCGAGGATCAGGACGCGCGGGTCCCGCAGGAGGGTGCGGGCGATCGCGATGCGCTGCTTCTCGCCGCCGGAGAAACGGTGCCCGCGAGAGCCGACGGTCGTGTCGTAGCCGTCCGGCAGCGTGGAGATCAGGTCGTGGACCTGGGCGGCGCGCGCGGCGGCCTCGATCTCGTCGTCGGTCGCGTCCGGCTTGGCGTAACGCAGGTTCTCCCGCACGGACGTGTGCAGCAGGTACGTCTCCTGGCTCACCACGCCGACGATCGACGCCAGATCGGCCAGGGTCATGTCCCGCAGGTCCACGCCGTCGATCGTCACGCGGCCGGCGTCCGGGTCGTGAAGGCGGGCGGCCAGCGCCGCGAGCGTGCTCTTGCCCGAACCGGTCTCGCCGACCAGCGCCAGCGTCGAGCCGGCCGGGACGTCCAGGCTCACGCCCGCGACGGCGGCGGAGTCGCTGCCGGGATAGGCGAAGGTGACGTCCTCGAACCGCACGTGCCCCTGCACGGTCGCCGGATCGACGTCGACCGGGGACTCCGGGTCGTCGACCTCGACGGGCAGATCCAGGTACTGGAAGATCCGCGCGAACAGGGCGAGCGAGCTGACCAGCGAGACGCTGACGCCGAGCAGGCCCATGATCGGCCGGAACAGCCCTGCCTGCAGCGAGGTGAACGCCACCAGGGTGCCGATCGTCATCGTGCCGGCCGTGAGCGGGAGGCCCGCCGAGAGATAGATGACCGCGGGGATCGCGGCGAAGATGACCCCGGTCGAGGCCATCCGCCAGCGCCCGGCCAGCTGCGAGCGCAGCTCCAGGTCGATCAGCCGGCTCGACGACGCGGTGAACCGCCGCACGAGCGCGGGCCCGGCGCCCATGGTCTTGCTGAGCTGGATCCCGCTGATCGACAGCCCCTCCTCGACGGTCACGTTCAGGTCCGCGAGCTCGCGCTGCTGCGCAGCCGTGATCGTGCGGCGCATCTGCGCGACGCGACGGGTCAGGTAGATCGCGGGCGGCATGACCACGAGCGAGATCAGGGTGAGCCGCCAGGACAGCGCGGCCATCGCCGCGGCCGTCGCGACCGCGGTCGTGAGGTTGGAGGCGACGGACGTGGCCGTCGAGGTGACGACGGACTGCATACCGCCGATGTCGTTGGTGATGCGGGACTGGACCTCGCCGGTGCGGGTCCGGGTGAAGAAGCCGATCGACTGGCGCTGCAGGTGCGCGAAGACGTCCGTGCGCAGCCGGTGCATGACCTGCTGGCCGATCTTCGTGCTGATCCAGGTCTGGATCACGCCGAACGCGGCGGTCACGGCGGCGACGCCCATCATGCCGGCGACCAGCCAGCTCAGCAGGGTGAGGTTCCGGTCCGGCAGCGCGGTGTCGATGACCGAGCGCAGCAGGAACGGCGAGGCGGTCGCGACCAGCGACGACGCGACGATGATCGCGACGACCGCGGCGAGCGGCCAGCGGTAGGGGGCGAAGAGCCGGCCGATGCGGCGGAGCGAGACCTCGTGGGCCTGCTTCCGCTCGGCGGCGGTGACGGTGCGGCGGCCGCCTCGGCGGGGCCCGTCCTCGGGTGTGGTGGCCAAATGTGACTCCTCGATTCGGCGACAATGCTGAGGTTACCTCATCATGAGGGGGCAACACGATTCCTTGCTACGGTATTCCCCGTGCTGCACGACGCGGACCCGGACCGGGACGAGACGCTCTCGGAGGCCTTCTGGGCCGTCGCCCGCCGGTTGCGCGATCTCAACCGGGAGGCGCTGGCCCCCTGGGACGTCACTCCGTCGCAGTTCCGGGCGATCGGGGTGCTCTCCCGGCACGGGACGATGCGCCAGGGCGAGCTGGCCGAGCACCTGCGGATCGCGCCGCGCTCGACCACCGAGGTTGTCGACGACCTGCAGGAACGCGGGCTCGTCGAGCGGGCGCCGGACCCGAAGGACCGCCGCGCCACGCTCGTCGGGCTCACGCAGAAGGGCACCGAGCTCGTCGACGCGATCCGCACCGCCCGGCACGCGGGCTCGGAGGGTTTCTTCGCCGGCCTCGACGACCAGGACCGCGCGGAACTCACCCGGATATTGACACGGCTCCGCCGCTCGTGAGCGGAGATCGTTGCCCGGCGACGCCAACCCCGCCTGCCAGGAGGAGGCGACCCGGCTGCCCCCGCTCGTCGGGCCCCAGCGCTCGGACAGGTCGATCGGTCACGATCTCGATCTCCGCACCCGGTTTGCCGAAACCCGGCATTCTGCGCCTTTCGTCGGGTTCGCCGACGATCCCGGCGCGCCGCTCAGGCCACCTGGAGCGACCTCTTCGACAGGCCCATCCAGAACCCCTCGATCGTGGACTCCCGCGCCGCCTCCGGGTCCGCCGAGGCGCCCAGCGTCACGAACAGCGGGATGAAGTGCTCGACGGTCGGGTGCGCGTACGGCATGCCCGGCGCCCGGCTGCGGTAGTTCGCCAGCTCGTCGACGTCGCCCCGGGCCAGCGCCTCGGCGGCCCACGCGTCGAAGTCCGCCGACCAGCCGGGCGTCGTCCTGCCGAGGAAGTCGTCGCGCGTCAGGAACGGCAGGCCGTGCGTGGTGAAGCCGGAGCCGACGACCAGCACGCCCTCCTCGCGCAGCTCGCGGAGCCGGGCGCCGAGCACCAGCAGCCGCCCCGGGTCGGCAGTCGGGAGACTGAGCTGCAGCACCGGGATGTCCGCGTCCGGGTACATGATCTTCAGCGGGACCCAGGCCCCGTGGTCCAGCCCGCGGGTCCGGCTCTCGTGGACCTCCTCGCGGTCACCGAGGGCGCCGAGCACCCGCTTCGCCAGCGCGCTCGCGTCCGGGGTGTCATAGCGCATCCGGTAGTACATCGGGTCGAAGCCGCCGAAGTCGTAGACCGGCGTGACGTGCGCGTCGCTGCTGGACAGGGTGAGCGGCGCCGCCTCCCAGTGCGCGGAGACGATCAGGACCGCCTCGGGCCTCGGCATCGATCGCGCCCACGCGAACAGCTGCGCCATCCAGACCGGGTCCTCGAACAGCGGCGGCGCGCCGTGGCTCAGGTAGAGCGCCGGCAGCGCCCCGTCCTCGGGGGTCCAGACGGCGTGCTCGCCCGCCTTCGCGACGTTCGCGAGGTGCAGGTCGAACGGGTGGACGGACATCGCGCTCTCCTTGGTTGTTCAACTCTCAACCAACGTACGTCCGGTTTCGAACCGCTGTCAACGCGCCCTGACGGGGCGATGAGTCCGGCCGCCCGGCACGGTCGAGACTGGAGAGACCCGATTCTGGAGGAGATCCGTGGAGTACTCTCCCGCCCTCGTCTGCCTGCCGATCGCGGACCGGCCGCGCTCGTTCGCGTTCTACCGGGACGGTCTCGGCCTCGACGCCTTCGGCGAGCCGGCCGACGACGGGGTGCCCGAGCCCCTGCAGTTCGCCGTCAACGCCGGCCTGAACCTGATGCTGATCCCGACCGGCGGCTTCGGCTGGGTCATTGGGGACCGGGAGGTCGCGAAGCCCGGCCAGACCGAGTGCGTCCTGACGCTCGGGGTCGGGAGCCCCACCGACGTCGACGAGCTCGTCGAACGCGCTGCGGCGGCAGGCGCGATCGTGGTGACCCCGCCGGGGCAGCAGCCGTGGGGCTACGAGGGCAGCTTCGCGGACCCGGACGGGCATCTGTGGCAGGTGCATGCGCAGGGGTGAGGCACGGCCTCCGTGCGCGCGGTCGGCCCCACGCGCCCGGCCGACCGTGTGCGTGGCACCGGACCGCGTGCGTCGGCTCCCCGGCCGAGAGGTGAGAAGCTGGAGCGATGTCTCCCAGCGCGACTCCCCCGACGACCCCGGCCCGGCTGCGCGAGCTGCTCGCCCGCGTCCCGGAGACCGGACCGGTGATCCTCCCCGGCGCCTACGACGGGCTGTCCGCCCGGCTCGTCGAGGCCGCCGGGTTCGACGGCGTCTACATGACCGGGTTCGGCAGCACGGCGACGCTGCTCGGCAAGCCGGACGTGGGCCTGCTGAGCGGCAGCGAGATGGCGGACAACGCGCGGCGGCTCGCGTCCGCCGTCGGGATCCCGCTGGTGGCGGACGCGGACACCGGGTACGGCAACGCCGTCAACGTGGCCCGCACCGTCGCCGAGTACGAGCGCGCAGGCGTCGCCGGGATCCAGCTCGAGGACCAGGTCAGCCCCAAGAAGTGCGGCCACATGGCCGGTAAGGCGATCGTCCCGGCCGCGGAGATGGTCGGGAAGCTGCATGCGGCCGTCGACGCGAGGCGGGACCCGGACCTCGTCCTGATCGCGCGGACGGACGCGATCGCCGTCGACGGCGTGGACGCGGCGATCGAGCGCGCCCGCGCCTATCTCGCCGCGGGCGCGGACGCGCTGTTCGTCGAGGCCCCGACCACCGAGGCCGACGTCGAGCGGATCGCCGGGGAGCTCGCCGGGGAGGCCCCGCTGGTCTTCAACTGGGTCGAGGGCGGGCGGACGCCGCCGATCGACGTCGGGACGATCGGCAAGCTCGGCTTCGCGATGGTCCTGTTCCCGATCGGCGCGCTGCTCGCCGCGACCGCCGGGATGCGCAACTACCTCGCCGAACTGAGTGCCCGGGGCACCGTGACGAAGACCGAGCTGCCCACCTTCGAGGAGTTCACGGACCTCGTCGGCTTGCCGGAGATCCGCGAGCAGGAGCGCCGCTACGCCGCCGGCGACCAGGCGGGCTGAGCGACGCATCTCTCACCCGGCGTCCGACGCCGCTCGCGCGGGCTTGCGACACTGAACGCATGAACGTCTCCCGCCCGCTCCCCGGTTCGACCGACCTCCTCGTCGTCGGCGCGGGGCCCGCGGGATCGGCCGCCGCCGCGTGGGCCGCCCGGCACGGCCTCGACGTCGTGCTGGCGGACGCCGCGGTGTTCCCCCGGGACAAGACCTGTGGGGACGGGCTCACCCCGCGCGCGATCGCCGAGCTGGACCACCTGGGCCTCGGCGAGTGGGTGCGGTCGCACGGCTCCAACCGGGGCCTGCGCGCCGCCGGGTTCGGCCAGGAGCTGGAGCTCCCCTGGCCGGGGGGCTCGCTCCCCGCTACCGGCAGCGCGGTCGCCCGCACCGAACTGGACGCGAAGATCCGGGACGTGGCGCTCGAGTCCGGCGCGGTCCCGATGGAGGGCGCCAAGGCCGTCGACGTGGAGCGGGACGGCGAGCGGATCTCCGGAGTCGTGCTCGCCCTGCAGGACGGCACCACCACGACCGTCCGGTGCGAGCGCGTCGTCGTCGCGGACGGCGCGCGCTCCACGCTCGGCCGGGTGCTCGGCCGGGAGTGGCACAAGGACACCGCCTACGGCGTCGCGGCGCGCGGCTACATCCGCTCCGGCCGCAGCGACGACCCGTGGATCTCCTCCCATCTGGAGCTGCGCGGCGCCTCCGACGAGGTGCTGGCCGGCTACGGCTGGGTGTTCCCGCTGAACAACGGCGAGGTCAACATCGGCGTCGGCACCCTCGCCACCGACGCCCGCCCGGCCAAGGTGCGCCTGCGCGGGCTCATCGAGCACTACGCGGACATGCGCCGGGACGACTGGCAGCTCGACGGCCCCGTGCGGCTCCCGGCGTCGGCGCTGCTCCCGATGGGCGGCGCGGTCTCCGGCGTCGCCGGCCCGAACTGGGCGCTGATCGGCGACGCCGCGGGCTGCGTGAACCCGCTCAACGGCGAGGGCATCGACTACGGCATGGAGACCGGACGGGTGGTGGCCGAGCTGCTGACCGGCGAGAAGGATCTCGCCGTGGCCTGGCCCGCCACCCTGCGCACCCACTACGGGCAGGCGTTCTCGATCGCGCGCCGGCTCGCCGGGCTGCTCACGCTCCCCCGGCTGCTCCCGCTGGCGGGGCCGGTCGGGATGCGCTCACGCTCCCTGATGACGGTGGCGCTGCGGGTGATGGGGAACTTCGTCACCGACGAGGACCGGGACCTGACCGCGCGGGCCTGGCGCGCCGCCGGGAGGCTTTCCCTGCGGTTCGACGAGCGACCGCCCTTTCCCGCCGCCGACCTGCGCTGAGCGGGCCTGCGCTAACCGGGGTGCCGGTAGACGAGGAAGGCGACGTCGTCGTCGTGGTCGTCCATGAGTAGCCGGTTCGCCACCAGCTCGATCACGGCGTCGGAGGGGAGCTCGCGGGCGGCGGTCAGGGCGGCGACCGCCCGGTCCACGCCGTTGTCGACGTCGTCGTCCCGGCGCTCGACCAGGCCGTCCGTGTAGAGCATCAGGGTCGAGCCCGCCGGGAGCGACGCTACGGCCTCGGGCCTGGTCAGGTCGTCGAGGACGGCGAGCGGGACGGCGAGCGCGTCGCCGAGCAGCCGGTGCCCGCCGGACTCCTCGACCAGGATCGCGGGCAGGTGCCCCGCGCTGGAGTAACTGATCGTGCCCGTGGCCGGGTCGATCACCGCGCAGAACACGGTGCTGCAGCGCGCACCGGGGGTGAGCGCGGCAAACCGGTCCAGCGTCTCGAGCACCCGCGCCGGCGTGTGCTGCTGCAGCAGGAGCGCCCGCCCCGCACTGCGCAGCTGCCCCATCACCCCGGCCGCGTCCAACCCCCGCCCGACGACGTCCCCGACGACCACGCCGATCGTCCCGTCGTCCAGCCCGACGACGTCGTACCAGTCCCCGCCGACCTCCAGCGTCGTCGACGCCGGTTCGTACCGGACCGCGAACCCGTCCGGGAGCCGGGTGGGGCCGAGGATGGAGCGCTGCAGGGTCAGCGCCACGGCCGTCTGCTCCTGGAGCAGACGTGCCCGGACCTGCGCGAGGCCGATGGTGGTGCGGACGCGTGCGAGCAGCTCGGGCGGGGAGAACGGCTTGGCGAGGTAGTCGTCCGCGCCGGCGGCCAGGCCGTCGACGGCCGCCTCCTCGCCCGCCCGTGCGGAGAGCAGCACGACCGGCGTCGTCGCCGTGTCCGGGTCCGCGCGCAGCGCCGCGAGCAGGCCCAGCCCGTCGAGGCGGGGCATCATCACGTCCGCGAGCACCAGGTCCGGGATCTCGCGGCGGATGGCGTCGAGCGCCTCCTGCCCGTCCGCGACCGCGAGCACCCGGTAGTGCGGTTCGAGCAGCCGGGCGAGGTAGCGGCGCAGGTCCTGGTTGTCGTCCGCGACCAGCACGAACGGCGCGGAGGGACCCGGCGCGGGCCCGGCGTCGGGCGTCACGCTCCACTGCAGGGCCTCGTCCCGGTAACGGCCGACGGCACGCGGGTGGACCGGCTCGGCGGCGACGCCCGCGTCCTCGACCGGGATCCGCACCGTGAAGGTCGTTCCCTCCCCGGGCTCGCTCGCGACCTCGACGGTTCCGCCGTGCAGCGCGGTCAGCTCGGCCACGAGCGCCAGGCCGATCCCGGTGCCCTCGTGCGAGCGCCCGGCCGTCCCGCGGACGCGGTGGAACCGGCGGAACAGCGCCGGCACCTCGTCCGCGGGGATGCCGACACCGCTGTCGGTGACACGCAGGTCGAGCACGTCGCCCTCCCGGCGCAGGCGCACCCCGATACCGCCCTGCGGGGTGAACTTCACGGCGTTGGAGAGCAGGTTGAGCAGCACCTTCTCCCACATGTCCGGGTCCAGGCGGACCGGGCCGACGTCCGGGCTGTCCACCTCGGCGGCCAGGCCCGCCCGCCGGGCGGCCGGGGCGAACGAGGCGGCGATGTCCCGGGTGAGCACCCCGGCGTCGACGGCGACCAGCTCGGGGACCAGCCGGCCGGCCTCCAGCGCGGCGAAGTCCAGCAGCGTGTCCACCATGCGGCGCATCCGCCCGGCGTTGCGGCGGACGAGCTCGAGGCGCTCGCGCTGCGCCTCTGTGAGTGGCTCCGCGGTGTCGGCGAGGGCGTCCTCGGCCGGGCCGCTGATCAGCGCGAGCGGCGTCCGCAGCTCGTGGCTGACCCCGGTGAAGAACTCGGTGCGGGCCCGGTCGAGCTCGGCCAGGGCCTCGGCCCGGCGCTGCGCGGCGTCGTAGGCCTGGGCGTCGGTGACGGCGGACCCGACCTGGCGGGCCACGAGGTCGAGGAAGGAGCGGTAGTCCCCGTCCAGCCGCAGGTAGGGGCTGGTGCCGAGGACCGCGACACCGATCGGTCGGTCCGCGGTCGCGAGCCCGAGCGGCACGACGAGCGCGGTGCGGACCGGGCTGTCCCCGATCCGCCACGCACCCGGCTCGACGAGGTCCGCGACGTCCGCCGCCACGTCGACGGCCGTGACGCCCTCCTCGCCCGCGAGCGTCCGGCGCGTCGCGTCCGCGAGCGGGCCGATCGGCGGCAGGGCACCGCCGTCGAGCCCGTACCCCCCGACCTGCCGCTGACCGTCCGGCTTCTCCTCGTCCGTCAGGTAGATCGCCGCGAACGGGAGGTCCGCACGAAACCCGGACAGCACCTCCGCCACGGCGGCGGCGACGTCGTCCGCACCGCCGATCCGCGCGGCGTGCACCTGGCCGAGCTGCTGCAGGGCGGCGAGCCGGCGGGTCGCCAGCACCTGCGACGTCGTCTCGGCCACGGTGTCCAGCAGGCCGCCGATCCGACCGTCCGGCTCGGGCAGCGGGCTGTAGGAGAACGTGAAGTAGGCCTCCTCGAGGAACCCGTTCCGGGTGGTGACCAGCAGGAAGTCCTCGCTGTAGGTGGCCTGCCCGGTGTCGAGCACCTCATCGACGATGCCGCGCAGGACGGGCCACTCCTCGGACCAGACCTCGGCGATCGGCCGGCCGAGCGCCGACGGGTGCCGGTGTCCCAGCATGGGCGCGTAGGCGTCGTTGTAGATCATCGTGAGCTCGGGGCCCCACATGATCATCATGGCGAAGCGTGAGTTCATGCAGAGGGCGACGACCGAACGCAGCGCCGGCGACCAGGTCCGCGGTTCCCCCAGCAGGCTCGACGACCAGTCCCGCGCCGCCATGAGCTCGGCCAGCTCGCTGCCGGGCAGGGTCACCCGCAGGTCGGCCGGGAACGAGTCGCGGCGGTCGGGACCGTCGGACACCGGCACACCTCGATTCGGGCCACAGCCTGTCGGGGGGCCGCCGCGCCGGGCGCGACGAAAGGTTGTGGGCAACCGATTCTGCCGCACGTTCCGCGTCGACGCCCGTGCGGTGGAGTCCACGGGCACGCGAGCGGCCACTGTTCGACCGAAAGGCCCATCGCGACGAGGCCGCTCGGCCGGCTCGCCGACCCCGGCCGAGGTCGACGCACTCCCCGGATCTCGCGCGCCGGACGTGGAGCGGGAGGCTATGCCTGACGAGAGACCAGCAGAACCGCGGGATCGAGACCACCGACGGTGAGCCGGCGCGCGACGTCCGCGAGCCGCAGGTTGTTGCCCCGGGCGTAGCGGCGCAGCAGGTGGAACGCCTCGTTCATGTCCACCCCGGCGTGCTGGGCCAGCACGCCCTTCGCCTGCTCGATGACGACCCGGCTGTTCAGGGCGGTCTGCAGCTGCTCGTTGACGACCTCGCCGCGGCGGATCAACCGCTCGGAGAGGATCCCGATCGTCGCGACGTCCGCGAGCGCCTGGCCCAGCACGAGATCGTCCTCGGGCAGCGGACCGGGCGCGTGGTGGAACAGGTTCAACGCGCCGATCGCCTGCCCGCGCAACCGGAGCGGGAGCGCGTGCACGGACCGGAACGCACCCCTGTTCTCCAGCGCGGCGACGAACGCGGGCCATCGGTCCGCGGCCTCGGCGATGTCGTCGACGCGGACCACGGCCGACCTCCGGTAGCAGTCCAGGCACGGCCCCTCGTCGCTCTGCAGCTGGAGCAGCTCCATCAGCTCGGCGTCCTCGCTCGACGCCGCGACCGCCCGCAGCGCGCCGCGGTTGTCCGCGAGGACCAGCCCGGCCGCTTCGGCGGAGAGCAGGTCCGCGCTGTAGCCCACGAGCCGGTTCAGCAGGTCGATGACGTCGTAGTCGTCGACCATCGTGTCGGCGAGCGCGACGAAGGCCCGGCCGATCCGCCGTTCCCGGTCGCTCAGTTCCGCGTTCACGCCCACTCCCCGTCCCCCTGTGGTTTCAGCCGGTGCCGCATCAGCTCATGTCCTCGGTGAACCGCAGCCTGCGCGCCACGACGTCCCGGGCGATCTCGACGAGCAACCGCTGCTCGGCGAAGGCGTACGCCCTCATTCGCGACAGCGCCACCACACAGTCCACCCCGAGCTGCGCCAGCACCATCCCGGTCGCCTGGTGCACCTCGTCATGGGTACCCGACCCGCCTTCCGGCCATCCGTCCGCGTCCTCCCGACCGGCCGCCTCGGCGGGGACCGTGAGCCTGTCGATGACCAGCAACGCCACGATGTCCACCGCCCGGAGCAGGTCCGCACAGCCCGCCACGGTCAACCCGCCCGGTCGGACCCGGTAGAGATCCAGCACCCCGACGTTCACCGCCCCCCACTGCAACGGCAGTGCGAACAGCGCCCCGACCGTCGCACGTTCCGCCACCGCCGCGGCGAACACCGGCCAGCGCTCGGTCTCCGTGCCGTGGTGCATGTCCGACACCATGACCGGCGCCCCGGACGTCGCGGCTTCGATGCAGACCCCGTCGTTCAGGGAGAACTGCAGCTCCTCGAGCAGGTCCGCCGTCGGGTCCGTCGAGAAGAGGGTCGCGCGGGCGGTCTTCGCCGTGAGGACCGAGACCGCGGCGCCGTCGACGTCCAGCCCGTCGACGCAGGCCCGGCGCAGCCGTTCGGCGAGCGCGCGCTGGTCCGCATCCCGGGACCCGAGCAGGACCGCCCTCGTCACCGCACCCGCCTCAGCCACGGCGGGCCGGGATCCGTGGTGCGGGTGGAACCGTGGTGGGGTCGATCGCGAGGACCATCCCGTCGGCGCAGGTGCGGTGGCACGGAGCGCGACAGGGTCCGGATCGAGCGCCGGGAGAACGCGCTCACCGTACCGCTCCCCCGCCGGATCGTCGGGCCTGCCGGTCGAGCGACTTCGGCGCGACCCGCCCCGGCGCCGAATCAGGGGGCGAGGGCGATCTTCCCGGTGACGGCCCGGTCCGCGTACAGCCGCAACACCTTCCCCGCCTCGACGAGTGGGAAGACCTGCGGCCGCGGCGGGTGCAGCTCCCCCCGGGCGATCCGGCCGAGGACGTCCGCGACGAGCTCGGTGGCCGCGTCCCCGTCCGTGCGGGCCCAGTCCCCCCAGTCCACGCCGACGACCGAGCGGTTCCGCAGCAGCACGATGTTGGCGGGCAGCCGCGGGATCTCCCCCGACGCGAAACCCAGCACGCAGAACCGGCCACCGGTGCCCAGGGCGCGCAGGGCGGACTCGGCCGCGGGCCCGCCGACCGGGTCGACCACGACGTCGGCGCCACCGCCCGTCGCGGCGCGGATGCCGTCCTTGAGGTCCGTGTAGTCGATCGCCGTCTCGGCGCCCGCGGCCAGCGCCGCCTGCCGCTTGTCCTGCGACGACGCCACCGCGACGACCCGGCCGCCGAGGCTCCGCGCGACGTCGACGGCGGCCAGCCCGATCCCGCCGCCCGCCCCGAGGACGACCACCCACTCGCCCTCGCCGATCGCGACCCGGTGGGTCACCGCGAACACCAGCGTCGAATAGCTCTCGATCGCCGTCACCGCGGTCTCGGCGCTCACGCCGTCGGGTAGCGGTACGGCGGTGCTCGCGGGCAGTACGGCGTGCGAGGTGAACCCGCCGAACCCGGTGGCCAGCCCGGCGACGGCGGTGCCGACGGCGGGCGCCGACACGCCCTCGCCGAGCGCGACGACCCGGCCCCCGACCGTGGAGCCCGGGGTGAAGGGCAGCGGCGGGCGCACCTGGTAGAGCCCGCGGACGATCAGCCCGTCGACGAAGCCGACCCCCGCCGCATCGACCTCGACCAGGACCTCGCCGGGCCCCGGGGAGGGCGCCGCCTCCTCGACCACCTCGAGGTCCTCCACGTCGCCGAACGCCCGGCACACCACACGCTGCATGCCCCCACACTCTCCGATCGACCTCCACGGTCACCAGGCCCGACGAGGTGACACCGCCGAGACCCGCGAGTCGGGCCCTGCGTCCGCGCGAGTCGGGCCCTGCGTCCGCGCAAGTCGGGGCATCTCCGTCACCGAGCCGCGCCGGATCCGTGCGATCAGGGGCAGGTGGGTCGATCCGGGGGCGGGGCGGCCCGACCGGACCCGCATGGCCGATGCGCCGGAGCACCGGTGGGAGAACAGTGACGACCAGGTCCCTCGCGGACCCGGCTCGGCCCGCGCCGTCCGGCGCGCCACCGGGCGTGGCACTCCGCCACGTGCACCGAGGAGCTGAGTATGTCGGACAAGTCACCGCGCCAGTCCAGCAGCAAGAAGTCCGGGAAGACCTTGAAACAGAAGCGGGCGGAGAAGAAGTCCGCTGCGGCGGCGTCCGAGAACCCCGTCATCATCCCGGCCCGCCGCCGCGGCAAGTAGTCCGCGGGGCTCAGGGGCAAGTAGTCCGCGGGGCTCAGGACGGTGGTGGGCCGCTGGAGCCCCGCACCTCGAGGCGCGGCGGAACGAGGTGTACCCGCCGCGGTTCGTCCGGCCGTTCGATCCGGGCCAGCAGGGTGCGGGCGGCCAGCAGCCCGACCGTCGGGGCCGCGCCGTCGACGCTGGTCAGCCAGAGGGCCCGCAGCCTGGCGAGGCCGGAGTTGTCGAAGCCGACGAGCGACACCTCCTCCGGCACCCGGACGCCCAGCTCCGCCGCCGCGGACAGCGCTCCCACGCAGGACATGTCGTTGGCCGCGAAGATCGCCGTCGGCGGCTCCGGCCGGGTCAGCAGCCGGACGGCGGCGCGATAGCCGCCCTCCTCGCTCATGTCCCCGGCCTCGACATGGACGTGGTCGCCCAGGCCGAAGTCCCGCATCGCCGTCACGTAGGCGTCCCGGCGCTGCCGGCCCGCGATCCCCGGCAGGCCGGAGATATGGGCGATCCGCCGGTGCCCGAGCTCGACGAGGTGCCGGACCGCCAGCTCGCCGCCGGACTCGTTGTCGTTGGCGACGACGTCGACCTTCGGCAGGTCGATGTCCAGCCCGCCGGCCGCGACGCTGGGGATCCTCGAGGTGACCTCGGCGATCGCCCGGGACATCGGCACGGACCCGGCCAGGATCAGCCCGTCCACCCCGTGCTCGAGGAACGACCAGGTCAGGGTCTCGTCCATCATCCGGTCCACCCGGCCGTCGCCGAGCAGGATGTGCTGCCCCGCCGCATGCAGGACCGGGGTGACGCCGTCGAGCAGGTCCGCGAAATAGGGCTGGCGGATGTCGTTGAGCAGCACCCCGATCGTGCGTGACCGGTTCTCGGCGAGCCGGCGGGCGGCGGCGTTCGGCCGGTAGCCGAGCTCGTCGACGGCCCGCATGACGGCCTCGCGACGGGCGGGACTCACCTTCGGCGAGTTGCGCAGGACGAGGGAGACGAGCGACTTCGACACCCCGGCCCGGGCCGCGACGGTCTCGAGGGTCGGCCGGCCCTGGGCGGGCCCCGCATTCGGTGACGCCACCGGATTCCCGTCTCGCTGGTCGAGTGTTGGAGCGATGCAACGCTAGGGCGGCAGGAGATCGGGTGTCAACGCCGCAGGTCGGTCCCCGTCGGATCCCCGCGCCGTGGCTCCGACGCGGACCGAAGCGCTCCACGTTCGCGTCATGGCTCCATGACGCGAGCGGTGGGGACGGGTCGGCCCGTCTTCGCGGAGCGGCGAAGCGACTCCAGGACCCGGGCCTGGGCGATCGCGTCCTCCCGGCCGAACTCCCGCTCCGCACCGGCGATCACGGCCGCGGCGACGCCGAGCTCGATCCGGTAGGAGTCGGCGGCCGTGCCGACGAGGCCCCACTCCCCCGTCGGGTCGACGGGCAGCCGCTCCGTCACGCCGTCGCGTTCCAGCTCGATGTGGCCGGGCCGGCAGAGCCACGGGTCCGGGATCGTGATCTTCCCGCCGGTCCCGATGATCTCCAGCTCGTCCCGGCGGGGCAGGTCCAGCCCGACGTCGAAGTGCCCGAGCACGCCGTCCGGCAGCGTCAGGACCGCAGCCGTCCGCAGGTCCTCGCCGTCGGGACCGTCCTGGGCCTGCACCGCGTAGACCTGGGACGGCTCCCCGCCGAACAGCCGGATCGCGCTCACGCAGTAGCACCCGAGGTCGTACACCGCGCCGCCGCCGAGGGCCGGCGTGCGCCTGATGTCGTCCGGCTCGACGCTCACGCTCAGCACCGCGCGGATCTCCGCGAGCCTGCCGATCGCACCCTCCGCGACGAGCCGGCGGGCCAGCGACGTCTGCGGGTGGTGGCGGTACATCAGGCCCTCGATGCACACCTTGCCGGCGCGCTCGGCGGCCTCGAAACAGCGGGCCGCGTCCGCCGCCGTCATGGCGAACGGCTTCTCGCACAGGACGTGCTTGCCCGCCTCGAGCGCCCGGACCGTCCAGTCGGTGTGCATCGAGATGGGCAGCGGGACGTAGACGGCGTCGATCTCGTCGCTGTCCAGCAGCTCGTCGTAGGAGCCGAAGGACAGCGGGATGCCCAGCTCGGCGGCGTAGGCCTTGGCGCGCACGCCGTCCCGCGCAGCGACGGCGACGATCTCGGCGTCCGGCGCGCCCGCGGCGGCCGGGACCACGACCCGGCCGATCGCGGACGCGGACAGGATCCCCCACCGGACGGTCACCTCAGCCGCCGACCCGGACCGTGCGGCCGGTGCGCAGGCTCTCGGCCGCCGCGTCCGCGAGGACCAGCGCGGCGCGGCCGTCGGCGAAGTCCGGGGACGGCCGGGCCCCCTTCTCGACCGCGCTCACGAAGTGGTCGAGCTCGGCGCGGTAGGCCGGGCCGTAGCGCTGCAGGAAGAAGTTCAGGACCGGCGCGGCGGACTCGCTGCGCTCCGCCCCGGCGTACCGCACGCTCGTCGGCAGCTGGTTCTGTGCGATCAGCATGCCGGTGCTGCCGAAGGCCTCGAGGCGCTGGTCGTAGCCGTACGCGCACCGACGGCTGTTGGTGATCTGGGCGAGCGCGCCGTCCGCGGAGCGCAGGGTGACGACCGCGCCGTCGATGTCCCCGACCTCCTCGATCTCCGGCGATACCAGGTTCGAGCCCATCGCGTGGACCTCGACGACGTCCCCGAGCAGGAAGAGCGCCATGTCGAAGTCGTGGATCGTCATGTCCCGGAAGAGCCCGCCGGAGGTCGCGACGTAGCCCGCGGGCGGCGGCGCCGGGTCCCGGCTGATGATCACGACCTGCTCGAGCCGGCCGATCTCCCCGGCCGTGACGCGGTCCCGGATCTCGCGGAACGACGGGTCGAAGCGGCGGTTGAAGCCGAGCATGACCAGCGGGTCCGCCGCGCCGATCTCGGCCCAGCAGGCGTCGACGCGCGCGATGTCCAGGTCGATCGGCTTCTCGCAGAGCACCGCCTTGCCGGCGTGGACCGCGCGGGTCAGCAGGTCGACGTGGGTGGGCGTCGGCGAGGCGACGATCACGGCGTCGACGGATCCGTCGGCCAGGACCGCGTCGGCGTCCGTGCTCGCCGCTGCGCCGTACTGCGACGCGACCTCCTTGGCCGCCGTCTCCACCGGGTCGAAGACCCAGGCGAGCTCGGCCCGCGGATGCCCCGCGACCGCCTCGGCATGGACCCGGCCGATCCGGCCGCAGCCGAACAGGGCCACTCGCAGCATGGGAAGCTCCTTCGCACCGGGCCCCGCGAGGCCTCTTAGAACGTTCTAAACGGGAGTGTGGGACCTAGGCCCGAATGCCGTCAAGACCGTCGCTGAGATCGATCCAACCGCTCTCGGATACGGTGGCGCCGGCGGAGGGAGACAGGGTGTCGAACAGCGCCGGCGCGCGGCCCAGGCGCCCCACGCTCAACGACGTCGCGGCACGCGCGGGGGTCTCCCGCGCGCTCGCGTCCCTGGTCATCCGGCGTGCGCCGGGGCCGAGCGAGGGCTCCCGGGCGCGGGTCCTGCAGGCCGCGGACGAGCTGGGCTACCGCCCGGACCCCAGCGCGCAGGTCCTGCGCAGCCACCGCAGCCGGCTGCTCGGCGTGACGCTCACCGTCCACGACACCTTCCACGCGGACCTGGTCGAGGCGATCTACCCGGCCGCCGCAGCGCTCGGCTACGAGGTCCTCCTCACCGCCGTCGCCCCCACCCGCGCGGAGGACGAGGCGATCGACGCGCTCACGGCGTCCCGGTGCGAGGGGCTGATCCTGCTGGGTTCCGTCGCCACGCCCGCGCGGCTGAGCGAGCTCGGCGCGGCCCTCCCGGTCGTCGTCCTCGGCCGCGGCGCGGGCGGCGGGAAGGCGGCCGTGGACACCGTCCGGACCGTCGACGCGGCGGGGCTCGGCCAGGCCGTCGACCATCTCGCCGGGCTCGGACACCGGCGGATCGTGCACGTCGACGCCGGTCGGGACGCCGGAGCGGCGGAGCGGCGCCGCGGGTACCGGGACGCCATGCGCCGTCACGGCCTCGACGACCTCGCCCGGATCGTGCCCGGCCGCTACACCGAACAGGCCGGCGGCGACGCGGCCCGGGCCCTGCTCGCAGAGCCGGAACTGCCGACCGCGATCGTGGCCGCCAACGACCGGTGCGCGGTCGGCATCCTGGACGCCTTCCTGCGCGCCGGCGTCCGGGTGCCGCAGGACGTCTCGGTCGTCGGGTTCGACGACAGCGCACTCGCGCGCCTGCACCACATCGACCTCACGACCGTGCGCCAGGACGCGGCCCGGATGGCGAGCCTCGCCGTCGGCGCCGCCGCCGAGCGCCTCGACGAAGGCCGTACCGGCGCCAGGGACATCACGCTCGATCCCGAGCTCGTCGTCCGCGGCACCACCGCCCCGCCCGTCACGCGCTGACGGGCGACCTGAGCAGGGACTTCAGGGGGACGGCCGGGTCGGCGAGGGCGGCCGGGTCCGGAACCGCGCGGCGGGCGATCAGCATCTCCGCGAGGCGGACGTCCTTGGCCACCGCGTTGCCCGGGCCGACCCCTGCGGCCGCGAGGAGGCGGCCTTGCGCGCCGAGGCCGAACCAGAGCTCGACGCCGTCCGGCCGGAGCCGGACGGCCTCGCCGACCGCGGCGTCGGTCAGCCCGGTGACCTGCAACGACAGGTCGTGCTGGTCCGACCAGAACCAGGGCACCGCGGCGTAGGGCTCCGGGCCGCCGAGCATGCTGCGGGCGGCTGCGGCGCCCTGCTCCTGAGCCGCGCGCCAGGACTCGAGGCGGACGCGGCGGTCGTCGTAGAGCGGGTGCGGGAACGAGCAGCAGTCCCCCGCGGCGAAGACGTCCGGTGCCGAGGTCGCGAGCCGGGCGTCGGCCCGGATCCCGTTCTCGACGGCGAGGCCGGCGCGTTCGGCGAGCGCGGTCTCCGGGACGGAGCCGACCCCGGCCACCACCACGTCGACCTCGACGGCGTCCCCGTCCGCGAGCCCGACCGTGATCCCGGTGCCCGTCGGCGCGAGCCGGCCGACCGCGGTCCCGCAGCGCAGGTCGATCCCGGCCGCGACGTGCCGCGCCGCCAGGACGGCGGCGATCCGGGCCGGTACCGCACGGCCCAGCGGCCGTGGCCCGAGCTCGACGACCGTCACCGGGCACCCCCGCGCCGCCGCCGACGCCGCGAGCTCCAGCCCGATGAACCCACCGCCGATCACGCCGACCCGGGTCCCGGGCACCAGCCGCCGCCGCAGCGCGACGGCGTCGGCGTGCGTCCGCAGGAGGTGCACCGGCGTCCCGTCGAACGGCAGCGGACGCGCCCGCGCGCCCGTCGCCAGGAGCAGCCGTTCGTAGCCCAGCCGGCGGCCGTCGGCGAGCTCGACGTGGTGCGCGCCGGTGTCCAATCCGGCCGCCTCGACGCCGGAGACCAGCTCGATGTCCGCGTCCCGGTAGGCGCCGGCGTCGCGGATGGTGACCGGTCCGGCCGAGTCCGACACCAGGCCCGCCTTGGAGAGCGGCGGCCGCTCGTAGGGCAGCAGCGGCTCCGCGCCGACGAGGGTGACCGGGCCGGTCCAGCCGTTCTCGCGGAGCGCGAACGCGGCACGGACGCCGCACTCCCCCGCCCCGACGACGACCATCCCGGGCGCGGTCACGCGAGCTCGATGTAGACGGTGCCGCCCTCGACCTTCGTCGGATAGGTCCGCAGGTCGACGAGCACCGGGGCGCCCATCGCCTTGCCGCTGGTGTAGTCGAAGCGGCCGTTGTGCTTCGGGCACTCGATGACGCCGCCCATCACCAGGCCGTCGCAGAGCAGCTCACGTTCGTGGGAGCAGTGCCCGGCCGTCGCGTAGTACACGTCGTCCGGGGAGCGGTACACGGCGTAGCTCTCCCCGGCGTGCTCGAAGGGGATCACGTCCTCGGGGTCGACGTCGTCGGTGGCACAGGCGGGGATCCACTGGGGCATCACGGTCTCCGGGAGGTCAGGCGGGGATGAGCGGGAGCGCCCGGCCGTCGTTGACGGTCGACGGCTCGTGGAACGGCCTCGCGCCGGGCGGCAGCTCGCGGCGGACGTAGTACGACTGGTCCTTCAGCTGGCGCAGGACCGCGGGCACGAGCTCCCTGTACGCCGCCCAGATCGACGGGTACGCGGGCGCGAGATCGCCCTTGATCTCCTCGTGCAGCTCCGGCAGGCGGTGGTACGGGACCATCGGGAACATGTGGTGCTCGACGTGGTAGTTCATGTTCGAGTAGAGGAACCGGTTGACCGCGTTCATCCGCACCGTGCGGGTGTTGAGCCGGTGGTCGACGACGTTCTCGCCCAGGCCCGAGTGCTGGGTCAGGCCGTAGACGTAGAGCATGTACCGGCCGTACAGCGCGGGCCCGCCGACCAGGACGACCGGGAGCCAGGAACCGGACACGACCGCCGAGGCGATCACCACGGCGTAGATCGCGAACCAGATCCGGGCGGTGCGGAACACTTTCGGCCGCTCGCTCTCCGGGACGTAGTCCGCCTCCTCGGCGCTGAGCCGGCCCCCGACGTGCAGCACCATCAGCCGCATCGCCACCGGAACGTCGACCAGCCCGACGAAGTTCGCGAGGAGCTTGGCCAGCCGCGCGGGACGCATCGCCTGGATCTCCGGGTCCCGCCCGACGACGAGGGTGTCGGTGTGGTGGCGGGTGTGGCTCCAGCGCGAGGCGGTCGGATCACGCATGACCATGAACGACGCGATCCGGTAGACCGCCTCGTCCATCCAGCGGGTCCGGAACGCGGTGCCGTGCCCGCACTCGTGCCAGCGGGAGTCCGACGCCGAGCCGTAGAGCACCCCGTACGCGGCGAAGAACGGCACGCACCACCAGCTGTCCCGGAGCAGGATCCCGACGCCGGCGAGGACGATCATGAGGCCGAGCCAGAGCGCGGTGTCCCGGACGGCCGGACCGTCGCAGCGGCGCATGAGCTCCTTCATCCGCTTGCGCGGGACGGCGCTGCGGTACCAGTCGGCGCTCGCGAGGCCCGCGTCGACCGCGGCTCGCGAGTCCGGCCCGACGAGGCTGTACCTCTCGAGGCGTTCCCTGCCCATGTCCGGTTCCCTCTCCGCGGTGCGACGTGGCGTCGGACGCGATTGGAGCGCTCCAACCCGGGCAATGGTGACCGCGGGCACAGGCAGGTGTCAACCCCTTCGGGAGGGCGACCGTCGGCCTGCGAGACTGGGACCGTGACCGAGCCCGAGGACACGACCACCGCGCTCCCCCAGACCTGCGTCCGCTGCGGCACCCTCGCGCTGCTGCGGATCGTCGGGCACTGCGGGACCTGCGCCGCGGACATGGGCCTGCGGCACCCCGAGGACTACGCCCGGTGGCGCGCCGAGGTGAAGAAGGAGTTCGGCGTCAAGTAGCCACGCGGCGGACGAACCCAGAACCGCATGCTGTGATCGGCGTCTCGCCGCGCGACCAGGCAAATCGTCGTCCACCGGCGAGTAGAACTTGTCCGCGCCGCCGCGGCACGTCACCCTCGTCGGTGTGAGCGAGAAGATGGTTGAACTCCACCTCGATGACGCGGGCCTGGCGGCGGACCTCCCGCGGCCGGAGACCCCGCAGGACCAGATCCAGGACGTCCCGTTCCGCCCGGTCCAGTTCCGCGACGACGACCTCCCCACGGCACTCGAACGCTCGGCGAAGTGGTTGCGCCGCGCCCAGGAATGGCTCGGCGAGCCCGTCGACGTGATCGCGATCCACCTCGACTACGACGACCGGAAGGGCTCGCCGTACTACGAGGTCAAGCTGCTCTGCAACGACGAGGACCTGGCCGGCGCCCCGCTGGCGATCCGGCAGGCGGGCGCGGCGCCGCAGCAGTGATGGTTCACCGGGCCGTGTAGCCGCCGTCCACCGTGTAGTGGGCACCGGTCACGAACGACGCGGCGGGCGAGACGAGGAACCCGACGACGGCGGCGACCTCGTCCGCCCGCCCGAGCCGCCCCACCGGATGCCGCGCGAGGAGCTCCTCGTGCGCCTCCGGGGTGCGCTCGCCGAGCAGCGGCGTGTCGATGAACCCCGGGCCGACGGCGTTGACCCGGATCCCGGTCTGCGCGTACTCCAGCGCGGTGGTCCTGGTCAGGCCGACGACGGCGTGCTTCGACGCCACGTAGGCCGCCGCCCCGGGCACGGCGACGCTGCCGAGGATCGACGCCATGTTCACGATCGCGCCCTCGCCGGCCGGGCCCATGACGGCCAGCTCGGCGCGCAGGCAGAGGAAGACGCCGTCGAGGTTGACGGCGAGCACCTGCCGCCAGGCGTCGAACTCCGTCTCCCCTGTCGGGACGCCGGAGCCGGTACTGATCCCGGCGTTGTTCACCGCGATGTGCAGGCCGCCGAACTCCGCGACGGCCGCCGCCACCATGGCCGTGACCTGCGCCGGATCGGTGACGTCCGCGACGACGGCGAACCCGCCGATCTCGTCCGAGACCTTCCGCGCGCCGCCCTCGTCCCGGTCCGCGACCACGACCCGGGCCCCGCGGGCGGCGAGCAGCCGCGCGACCGCGGCGCCGATCCCCGATCCCGCGCCGGTCACCAGGGCGACCTTGTTCGTCAGGTCCCCCGAGCCGTCGAGCTCCATCGGGCCCCCTCAGGTCTCGAACCGGTAGCCGGCGCCGTCACGCACGACGTGCCCGGCCGTCGGGTCCGGGAAGTGCGTCCCGAGCACGAGCGTGCCCGAGTCCGCGAACCTCGCCAGGAACTCCTCGCGGGCGGACGTCCCGGCCGCGTGGTCGCAGTCCAGCATCGACGTCCAGTGCGGCCGCGCGATCTGGCACGGGAAGTGCACGAGGTCGCCGGTGATCACCGCGGACTCCCCGCGGGACTCGACGAGCACGCTCACGTGGCCGGGCGTGTGCCCGGGCGTCGGCACCAGCCGGACGTACGGGTCGACCTGGGCATCCGGCTCGACGAGGTCCACCAGGCCCGCCTCGGCGACCGGCGCGATCGAGTCCGCCCAGACCGCCGCGACGTCGGTCATCGCGCGGAGCCAGCCGGGACGGTCGTCGTCCGTGCGGGCGGCCTCGGCCTGCCAGTGCTCGAAGTCCGCGCGCACCATCAGGTGCCTGGCCTGCGGGAACGTCGGCACCCACGCGCCGTCGACGAGCACCGTGTTCCAGCCGACGTGGTCGATGTGCAGGTGCGTGTGGATCACCCGCTGCACGCTCGACGGCGGCCACCCGGTCGCCCCCATCTCGTCGAGGAAGCCGCCCCGCAGACGGCTCCAGTGCGGCACCGCGCGCGGTTTGTCGTTGCCCAGCCCGGTGTCGACGACGATCCGGGTCCGCGGCGTCTCGACCAGGAACGAGTGGATGCTCATCCGCATCCGGCCCTCGGGCGTCACGAAGTCCGGGACCAGCCACGGGAGGTCCGCGAGCTCGTCGGGCTCGATGCCGGCGATCCCGGCCCGGCCCGGCGGGACCTCGTCCTCGAGCTCGACGATCTTGGTGATGGTCACGTCGCCGATCCGCCAGGTACGGGTCACGGGCGGCGGCCCATCATCCCGAGCAGCTCGGCCTGCGGGCCGGAACCGGGCGGGACCACCACCTTCGGCCCGGTGACGCCCATCGCGCGGTATGTCTCCTCCATCGAGCCGAACCACTCCCGGACCGCGGCAGCCACGTCGGCGTCGACCGTCTCGTCCTCACCGAGGGCACGCGCCAGGTCCACGGCGTGCACGAGGTGGTCCGCGGAGAGCTGCATCGCGTACTCCCGGCCCGGATGATCACCGAAGGACAGGTGCACGGTGCGGTCCAGGGCGCCGTCGGAGGTGATCGCGTCCAGCGCGGCGGCCGCGGCCTCGTCGATCGTGCGGACCGGGTCGTCGCCGAGCAGGTCGCCGTCGAACCGGGTGCCGACCTCCTCGATCGTCGCGCCGCCGAACAGCAGCGGGGTCCAGCGCTCCTCGTAGGCGAGGTGGTTGACGAGCGTCCGGACGTCCCAACCCGGTAGCGGGGTCGGATCGGCCCACCGCCCGTCGACGGCGTGCACGCGGGCGCTGAACTCGGCGCTGCACCTGGCGTAGATCTCGCTGACGTCCACGTCACCGAGCATGGTCGACTTTCCCGCGCTTCGGAAGCAGGCCGGCCGGTTCGACGCGGGACGGGCCCGCCCCCGGCAGGGCATGCTGAGCCCATGACCACCTCGGACACCGTCGTCCCGGACCGTCGCAGGGTCCGCGAGTTCGCCCGCCACCTCTTCGGCGTCTACACCAGCGGCGTCCTCACCTTCATGATCGATCTCGGGCACCGGACCGGCCTGTTCGACGCCGCGGCGGCCGGGCCCACCGACTCCGCAGGGCTCGCGGAGCGGGCCGGGCTGCAGGAGCGCTACGTCCGCGAGTGGCTCGGGGCGATGGTCACCGGCGGGATCATGACCTTCGACGCCGGGTCGGGGCAGTACACACTGCCGCCCGAGCACGCCGCGGCCCTGACCGGCGACGGGTCCAAGAACATGGCCCCGATGGCGGCCATGGTCCCGCTGCTGGGCCGCAACCTCGACGGGATCGAGGCCGCCTTCCGCACCGGCGGCGGCGTTCCCTACTCCGCGTTCAGCCCGCACTTCACCGGCGTCATGGACCAGCTGAACCGCCGGCCCCTCGACGAGCTGCTGATCGACGCGTGGCTCCCGCTCGTCCCCGGTCTCGCCGAGCGGCTGGCGGCCGGGGCCCGCGTCGCGGACGTCGGCTGCGGCACCGGGCACGCCCTGGTCCTGCTCGCCGCCGCCTTCCCGGCGTCGACCTTCACCGGCTACGACATCGCGGAGGACGCCCTCGACCGCGCTCGCGCCGAGGCAGCCGCGGCCGGCCTGGAGAACCTCACCTTCGAGGTCACCGACGTCGCCGCGTTCCGCCCGGCCGAACCGTTCGACGTCGTGTTCGCCATCGACGCGGTCCACGACCAGGCCGATCCCGCCGCCGTCCTGCACGGCGTCCACGACGCTCTGGTGCCCGGCGGCACGTTCGTCATGGTGGACATGGCCGCGTCCAGCGATCTGGAGGCGAACGTCGGCAACCCCTTCGCCGCCTGGATCTACTCGATCAGCACTCTGCACTGCATGACCGTCTCCCTCGCCCACGACGGCGCCGGGCTCGGCGCGGCCTGGGGGCGGAGCTCGCGACCCGGATGCTCGGCGACGCCGGGTTCGGCGAGGTCACCGTGCAGCCGGCGCCCGGCCAGGCGCTCAACCTGATCTATTCGACGCAACGGCCGGCCTGAGCCCGAGGAGCCCGCGGGTCTCGCCGATCGTCGCCGGCCGTGTCCCGAGCCGGTCGAGCAGCTCCAGCACGCCCCGCAGCAGGTCGCTGTTCGACGGCACGCCCGGACCGGCGTAGTCCTCCAGCCCGACCCGAAGGTGGCCCCCGCGCCGGACGGCCTGCTCGGCCAGCCCGGACGTGAGCACATCGCCACCCAGCACCGCGACCGACCAGGGCAGGCCCGACGGCTCGAGCAGCTCGAGGTAGGCGTCGAGCGCCTTCTCCGTCGGCGGGAGCCCGAACTCGAGGGCGCCGCCGAAGTACAGCTTGACGATCGCGCCCGCCGGGAGGCGGCCGTGCCGGTGCAGGGTCAGGGCGGTCCGCAGGAACCCCGGTTCGAAGATCGAGATACTGGGCGCGGCGCCGAGCGCGGCCGTGCGGGTGCACATGTACTCGGTGTCCGCGATGCTGTTCTGGTACGGCTCCGGAGCGGCCGCCGTCGGGCACGTCCCGTCGGACAGCAGTCCGACGTTCACCGACCCGGGGTCGACGAGCGTCAGCCCGCCCATCCGCCGCCGCGCCAGCTCCTCGACGTGCGCCCACCGCCGCTCGACCGGGATCCCGCGCGCGCCCGCCGCCATCGTCGGGTAGAGCAGCATGTCCGGATGCCGGTCCAGCACCGGCTGCCAGGCCTGCAGGTAGGGCTCGACGGCGTGCACCCCGTCGTCGGTGAACATCGGCTCGTCGTTGTGGTTGTGCGCGATCGTGGCCCCGAGGTCGATGCACGCGAGCACGTCCTCGGTGATCTCCGCGGGCGTCCGCGGGACGTGCGGGTTGCGGCGGCGTGGCGTTGTGCCGTTGACCGCCACCTCGACGATGACCGGGCCGGGGTTCTGCGTCGCCATGGCGACAGCATGAGGCGTCCCGGGCTCGCGTGCGTGATCAGCCGGTCCCGGTGATCACGGCGAGGAGGGCGCCCGCCCTCTCCCGGAAGCGCTCGACCGCGGCCAGCTTGATGTCCTCGTAGCCGCGCACGAGGTCCGGCAGCCCGGCGAGCTCGACGACCTGCTCCGCGCTCCCGGCGTCGAGGTGCTCCAGCGCGGCGCGCACCAGCCCCTGGTACTCGGCGACGAGCTCGCGCTCGACCCGGCGCACATTCGCGTAGCCGAAGACATCGAGCGGGGTGCCGCGCAGGCCGCGGGCCGCGCGCAGCGCGCGGAAGGTGATCTCCGCGGTCCGCCCCTTCAGCCGGATCTTGCGGTTCATGCCCATCGCGCGCAGCACTGGCGGGTGCAGCATCACCGAGACCGCCGCGTCCGGGCCGAACTCGGCGTCCCGGCGGGCCTTCTCGACCGGGTCCAGGTGCAGCCGGGCGACCTCGTACTCGTCCTTGTAGGCGAGCAGTTTGTGCAGGCCGGCGGCGTACGCGAGGCCGATCCGCTCCCCCGTCGCGGCGTCCGTGCGGTCGGTGGCGATCGCGGTGACCCGCCCGACCTCCGCGGCGTAGCGGCGGGCGAGCGCCTCGTCCTGGAAGCCCGCGAGGTCCGCGACGCGGGTGGCCAGGACCGCCTCCAGCTCCCCGGCGGCGCCCGTGGCGCGCGCGATCTGCGCGGCGGCGGCGCCGACCTCGACGGTCGCGCGGGCCGGGGGCGTGACAGCAGCGAGGACGGCCTCGGCGTCGATCGCTGCGGCGCGGCCCCAGCGGAACGCGGCGAGGGTCTTCTCGACCGCGGCGCCGTTGAGCCGGATCGCCTCCTCGATGGCCTCGGCGGCGATCGGGACGACGCCGTGCTGGTAGGCGGCCCCGACCAGCAGCATGTTCGTGGGCATGTGGTCGCCGAAGAGGGCCTCGGCCAGGCGCTGCGCGTCGAGGTAGAGGTTGTCCTCGCGGCGGGTCACGGTCTCGATCCGCTCCAGCGAGTCGACCGGTGAACCCGGCAGGACGACCCGGTTGGTCACCATGGCGGCGGTGGGCACGATCGCGGTGTTGACGACGGCGACGGTGTGTCCGGGCCGGGCGACGGCGAGGTTCGACGGGTCCGCAGCGCCGAGCAGGTCGAAGCCGACGAGCACGTCGGCGGTGGCCCGGGAGGCGCGCAGCGAGCCGGTGACCGGCACCTTCGCGATCCGGATGTCGGAGACGACGGGGCCGCCCTTCTGCGCGAGACCGGTCTGCTCCAGCCCGGCGGCGAACAGGCCGTCGAGGTGCGCGGCCATCTGCAGGACCTGCGAGATCGTGACGACGCCGGTGCCGCCGATGCCGGGCATCCGCAGCAGTGTCGTGTCCCCCACCAGCCGTGGCGCGGGCTCGACGAGCTCCACCGGGAGCGCCGGGACCTCACGGCGGGCCCGCGTTCCCGGTTCGACCAGCAGGAACGACGGACAGTCGCCCTTGAGGCAGGAGAGGTCCGAGTTGCAGGACGCCTGGTGGATCCTGGTCTTGCGGCCGAACTCCGTCTGATGAGGCTGCACGGACAGGCACGTCGACTTGTCGCCGCAGTCCCCGCACCCCTCGCACACCCGCTCGTTGATCACGACCTTCTCCGCCGGGGTGGGCAGCTGGCCGCGCTTACGCAGCCGGCGCTGCTCCGCGGCGCACCGGTCGTCGTGGATCAGGACGGTGACGCCGTCAACGGCCGTCAGCTCGGCCTCGGCCTCCGCGAACTCGTCGCGGTGCCGGACCGACGCGATCGGGTCCAGCGTGACGCCGCGGTACTTCGCCGGGTCGTCCGTGGTGATCGCGATCCGCCGCACGCCCTCGGTGGCGAGCAGCCGGGTGATCTCCGGGACCGACAGCCTGCCGACGGCCTGCTGCCCGCCCGTCATCGCCACGGCGTCGTTGTAGAGCAGCTTGTAGGTCATCGTGACCCCGGCGGCGACGGCCGCGCGGATCGCGAGGGAGCCGGAGTGGTGGAACGTGCCGTCGCCGAGGTTCTGGACCAGGTGACGGTCATCGGTGAAGGGGGCCAGGCCGATCCACTGGGCGCCCTCGCCGCCCATCTGCGTCAGGCCGACCTGGCTGCCGCGGCCCTCGCCGTCGAGCGCGACCATGGCGTGACAGCCGATCCCGACGCCGACGAGCGTGTCGTCCGAGGCCCGGGTGGAGGTGTTGTGCGGGCAGCCGGAGCAGAAGTAGGGGGTCCGCGCGCCGCTCGTGGCCACCGGAAGCGCGATTCGGGAGGGCTTGGCGGGCTCGATCGCGGACAGGTGGACCGCGGCGGTGCGCGGGAGCCTGTCCGGTCCGATCCGCGCGGCGAGGGCACGGGCCACGTCCTCCGCGCCGAGCTGGCCGCGGGCCGTGAGCAGCGGACGTCCCGTCTCGTCCCGGCGGCCGACGACGTTCGGGGCGCCCGGGCGCCGGTAGAGCGCCTCCTTGAGGTGACCCTCCAGGAACGGCACCTTGTCCTCGACGACGAGGCACTCGTCGAGGTCACCGGTCATCTCCGCGAGCTGCCCGCCGTCGAGCGGGAAGGGCATGTCCAGCTTGATCAGCCGCAGGCCGAGGGCCTCCATCGCGCCCTCGTCCAGGCCGAGGTCCTCACAGGCCCGCTGGACGACCGCGTAACCGGTGCCCGACGCGAGGACGCCGATGCGGGCGCGGCGCGCGGAGAAGGCGATCCGGTTGAGCCCGGTCTCCCGCGCGTACCGCCGGGCGAGGTCGAGGCGGCGCGTCAGCATGTCGTGCTCCGCGTCGAGCGCGGCCGGTCCGAGCAGCGCGGACACCGTCGGGCGGGGTGTCGACGGCGGCTGCGGAACACCCCGGCCCAGCGCGGTGACGTCGATCGTGGCGGACGCGTCGGCGATGTCCGCGATGATCTTGAGGCCGGTCCAGAGCCCGGTCGCCCGGGACAGCGCGACCGCGTGCAGGCCGAGCGAGAGGATCTCCGGGACCGTGCCGGGGGCGAGCAACGGCATGGCGAGGCTCTGCGCCATCGGCTCGCACGAGCTGGGGACGGTGGAGGACTTGCTCGCCGGGTCGTCGCCGATCCAGGCGACCGCGCCGCCGAGCGTCGCCGTCCCCGCGAGATTGCCGTGCCGGATGGCGTCCGCGGCCCGGTCCAGGCCGGGGTTCTTGCCGTACCAGAAGCCGGTGACGCCGTCGTGCCGCCGGCCGGGGACGCGGCCGAGCAGCTGGGTCCCGGCGACGGCGGTGGCGGCGAGCTCCTCGTTGACGCCGGGCTGGAAGACGACGCCGGCCGGGTCCAGGAACGCCGCGGCGCGCGCCATCTCCATGTCCACGCCACCCAGCGGCGAGCCCTGGTACCCGGAGACGAAGACGCCCGTGTCCAGGCCGCGGGACGCGTCGAGGCGGCGCTGCTCGAGCGTCAGCCGCACGAGGGCCTGGATCCCCGAGATCAGGACCCGGCCGGACTCGGCGGCGTACTTGTCGTCGAGGGACACGGAAGTCGTGGTGGCGGTCACGTGGGGAATCAGAACGGAACCGGCAGGCCCGGCACAAGCAAGTCGCCGGTCCTCGGCCTTCGCACGCAAAGTCCTGCTCCGTAGTCTGGTCTCGAGGAGAGGAGTTTGCGTGGGCGAGGTCGACGAGACGGACCATCGGTTGCTGGCGCTGCTGCACGAGGACGGACGCCGGACCTACTCGGAGATGGCCGGCGTCGTCGGGCTGTCGGTCGCGGCCGTGAAGCGGCGGGTGGACCGGCTCCGCGAGATCGGCGTGATCACGGGGTTCACCGTGCAGGTGGACCACGCCAAGCTCGGCTGGGGCGTCGAGGCGTTCACCGAGCTGCGCTACGCCGGGCGGACCGGCGTCGGCGAGATCGTCGCGACGGCGTCGACGGTGCCCGAGGTGCAGGCGATCTACACGATCGCCGGGGACCCGGACGCGCTCGTGCACGTCCGGGTCCGGGACATCCCGCACCTGCAGACGGTGATCGACACCCTGCGCCGCGCCGGGACCGTCACGGGGACGAAGACGCTGATGGTGCTGGGGTCCTGGACCCGGGAGAACTGAGAACCCCGCGCCCGCGGCCGCGCCGTCCGCGCGAAGGGGCCCGGCGCGGCCGGCGACTCAGGACCGGTTCGCTGCCGACTGCTCGAGCAGGCCGCGGCCCAGGGCGTAGGCCTCCCGCAGATCCGGCCCCTCGTAGACGACGGCGCACCGGTCCCGCAGGACGGGCGCCGGGTTGACGCCGACGGTGTGCCGCAAGCGGTCGAAGAGCAGCACGTCGGACGTCGAGTCCCCGTAGGCGACGCAGTCGGACTCGGCGACGCCCAGCTCGTCGAGCAGTCGGAGGGTGATGTCGACCTTGTGCTGCACCGTCAGCAGCAGGTCTTCGCCCGACCGCCCGCCGGGCACGACGCCGGCGCCGAAGGTGTGGTGCGCTCCCCAGCCCTCGAGCCGCCGCACGAAGAAGTGCGGGGACTGGGAGATCACCGCGCTGTGCTCGCCACGGGCGGCGATGTCCGCGAAGACCTCGCGGACGCCGTCGATCCACGCCGCGGCCGCGAAGGCCTCGTCCAGCTCGGTCTCGGTGGCGTCGGCCCACAGCGGCCGCACGCTGTCCCAGAAGTCGACGTCGCTGATCTCCTTGCGCAGCCACGCCTGCTCGACGGCGTTCGCGGCGTCGAAGGAACCCAGATAACGGGACAGCTCGACCGTCGCGGCTCCGCGGAGCAGGGTCCCGTCCATGTCGAACACGTGCAGCTGCGTCACGGCTCTCCTCGCCTCGTCGTGCACCGGGCCGACGCCCGCCGCGGCCGGGGGTGCCGCGGCGGGCGCCGGTGAATCAGGGCCGGCTCACGCGGAGACGGCCATCTCCGACGACACGGTCCGCATCGGACCGACGACGTCGATGTAGTACGACTCCGGAACCTCGGCCTCGCTGTTCGCGATCACCTCGGTGAAGTCCCACTTCTTGAGCAGCTTGCCGTTGCGGAACACCGGCTGCAGCACGTTCTCGGATTCCGGGATCGAGCCCTTCGGGACCGTCGTGTAGACGCCGTCGGAGTGCTTGAGCGCGAGCCGGCCCTTCTTGGACGCCTTGAACGCCGCGCCCGTCGGGTTCTTGGCGATGTCCCGCCACTCCCCGTTCACGCAGACCGCGCTGGCCTTCTGGCCGAAGTTGTTCGTGTCCCGGTTCCAGTGCTGCAGGAGCCCGCCGCCCATGCCGAACACCGCGTTCTCCGCGGACATGCCGCGCCGCTCGAGCTCCATGTAGATCTCGCGCAGGCTGTCGAACGTGACGCCGTCGCCCTGCACCGTCCGGACGAACGGCGGCAGCACCTTGTAGCCCTTGGAGTTGACCTCGAAGCCGAACGCGTCCATCAGCCACTGGGTGGTGTCCGCGGTGACCTGCACCGGGTCCCCCGAGTCCGGGCGGACGCCGACCAGGCCCGGGAAGTTCCGGACCATGTCCTTGCAGCCCCGCCCAGGATGTTCTTCACGCAGTTCTCGTGGTCGTAGGTGTCCGTGAGGACCAGCGCGCAGCCCTCGGGCGCGAACGTCTCCAGCATGTTCCGGATCGCGCCGACCTCGTCGTCCGCACCCCAGGCGCAGAAGCCCGCGTGCTCGGAGTTCGGGCCGGAGTTCGAGACCTTGCCGGCGTTGTAGTAGCGCTTCGCGGCGAGGATGCCGGGGACCGTGTCCGACTGGTCGAAGTTGACGAGGTGGGCGAGCCCGCCGAGCGCCGCGGACTGCTGGGAGCTGACGCCGCGGGCGCCGTAGTCGTGGAGCATGAAGCGCAGCAGCTCCGGGTGGTCCGACGTGCGGGCCAGCGCCTCCCGGATGACCTGCTTGGACAGCCAGCTCACCGTGCCGATCGTCGTCGGGTACCAGACGGCGCGCAGCAGGGCGGTCTCGAAGAAGCTCGTGGCCCAGAAGTACTTCGGGTCCGTGTTGACCACCTGGACCAGCACGTTGCGCGAGGGTACGACGATCCCCTCGGGGACGGCCTCGATCTCCACCGGCAGGAAGCCGCCGTGGTCGTTGAGGATGCCCAGCCAGTTCTCCCGGTTGAAGTGCATCCCCTGCTCGCGGACGACGAACTCGGCCTCGTCGATGTCCTCGAGGGTGATCGGCTTCATCAGCTTCTCGCGCAGGTAGGCCTGCAGCCCGACGAACATCGTGACCGGGAACCTGCCCCCGCGCGACTCGATGTAGCTCGAGACGTACTCGGTGCCCTTCGGGTACAGCGGGTAGTGACAGTGCTTGTAGTTGTCCGTGTCGATGATCAGGTTGTCGAGATACCCCATCGGAGAGAACCCGCCCTTGTTCTGGAGAGAGTCGTTTCTGTTCCCGGAGACACGCTCGTCGGGGCCTGTTCGTACATCGACCCTGACCCGTGCCGGTGTGCACCGGAACCACCATGGCGCACCGCGTCGGCGCGGACCAGACATCGCAGGGGACACTAACATGATCGTAACGTTTCTACTATGGACGCAACTCTGCTGAACAGCGCAAACACGGTTGCACGAGCACCCTGAGCCAAAGTGGGAATGGACTGTGGAATCGACTATGTCGATACTCCGGCCGGCGGGGCCACCGAGTCCCGCAGCTGCACCGTCGCCGGGAGCAGCCCGATCGACCCGGTGTCGGAGTTCTCCAGCAGGTCGAACAGGGCCGTCGCGGCGCGGAAGCCCATGTCGTGCGCGGGCTGCCGCACGCTCGTCAGCCGCGGGGTGAGCAGTGCCGAGAGCGGCAGATCGTCGAACCCGACGACACTGACGTCCTCCGGCACCCGCAGCCCGGTCGCCTTGCAGTGCTCGATCACACCGATCGCCATCATGTCGTTCGCGCAGAGCAACGCCGTGGGCCGCTCGTCCGCCGGTCCGGCCAGGGCCTCGGCCGCGAGCGCCGCACCCGAGGCCTGCCGGTAGTCCCCCGCGTAGACGGGCACGGAGTCCGGGTCGATCCCGGCCCCGGCGCAGGCCTCCCGGTAGCCCGCGAGCCGCTGCTGCGCGGTCCAGAGCGCCGGCGGCCCGCCGATCACGGCGATCCGCCGGTGCCCCTGCGCGAGGACGTGCGCGGCGACCTCGCGGGCCCCCTTGCGGGAGTCGCAGACCACGGCCGGGAGCTCGAGGCCGGGAATCTGCTCGTCGACCAGGACCACCGGCCCCGACCGCGCCAGCTTGTAGATCGACGCCGGCATCGAGCCGGTGCCGGACAGGTAGATCACGCCGTCCACCCGCTGGCTGCGGAGCAGCTTCGCCTGCTTCTCCTCCGGCTGCTCGGCAGCCTCCGGCATCACGAGGACCACGAGGACGTCCCGCGCCGACGCCGCCCGCTGCACGCCCTCCGCCACCATCGCGAAGAACTGGTTGGTCAGCTCGGGCACGACCATCCCGATCGTCGACGCCGAGCGGCGCTTGAGGTTGCGCGCGGACTCGTTCGGCGAGTACTCGAGCACGCGGACCGCGTCCAGGACGCGGTTGCGGCGCTCCGGGGCGACCGGACCGCTGTCGTTGAGCACATAGCTCACGGTGCTGACGGACACGCGCGCGTGTTCCGCGACGTCCTTCATGGTGGGCCGACGACGGAGCGTCAACTCAAGGGCCTCCTCACCCGTGGGTGCCGGCGGACACCGGCGTGACCGTCCGCGAATCGCTCCCGACCCGGGCCGCCCAGGACAGTATCGACGTCCGGAGGCGCGCATGGTGCGGCCACTGCACGAACTCCGGCGGGGCCCGGTGCAGCGACGGCCATCGGGCGGGCGTGCCGCCGAGCACCGGATGGTCCGGCGCGTCGAACTCCGCCTCGAACCCCTCCGACCGCTGGTCGAAGCCCTCCAAGTGGATCGTGTGCCTGATCAGGTACTGCTCGGCGTAGGGGTGACCGACGTGGAAGTACTTGTCGTACAACAGCTGCGCCAGCGTCTCCTCGAGCTCCGGGTCCGTGACCTCGTGCATCGTCCCCGTGATGCGGACCCCGCTGACGGTCGCGTACTCGTCCCCGCCGTCGACCAACGCGGCCAGCGCGCGCCCGGCGGCGAAGTTGGCGCCGTGCCTGCTCGCCGCGTCGATCGGGACGTAGAGCTTCTTCTCGTGCACCACCATCCACAACGGGGAGAGGTAGATCGAGCCGTCCTCGTCGAGGGTGGCGACCCGGATGGTCTTCGCCCTGCCCAGGTAGGCCCAGCGCTTGTCCCCGCGCAGGGGCTGCCAGGTGCTGGCGGTGACGGGTGCGACGGCCATCAGAGCCTCCCGGTTTCCGAGATCCGCAGTGCCCGGAGCTCGCGGCTGTAGTCCGCCGCGTCGGCGACACCGACCTTGGGCGACGGACCGAGGTCCAGAAGAACGTATAGGCGACGCCGGTCGCCTCGAGCGTGTACGCGTAGCCGGCGGGCAGGTAGATGTGCTCGCCCTCGACCGCCTCGAGCACGATCGAGCGGCCGGCCGCGTCCTCGACGACCAGGTGGATCTTCCCCTTGAGGACGAAGTGCGTCTCGTCGAAGTCCTGCTGGTCCCAGTGGTAGGGCAGGTCGTTCGGGGCAGCCGGATCATAGTCAGCCACGTTGCCCTCCCTTCGGAAGAATACCGGGGAACACGACCGTAATCGGTTCTTGTTTCAGGGCGATGAAGTCGAAAGACGCAGTTGACGCGCCTTGGAGACGTTTCTCGCCGCCGGTACGGGGCCGACTCAGACCTTCTTCTCCCGCCAGCCCCGCTCGAACGGCAGCCGCCATGCGTTCGGCGCGATGAGCTGGTGGATCGCGTTCGGGCCCCAGGTGCCCGGGGGGTACATCTTCACCGGCGGCGGGTCCTCGAGCAGCAGCGCCGAGCGCTCCCAGAGGGACTCGATGCCGTCGGCCGTCGTGAAGAGGGTGTGGTCCCCGCGCATCGCGTCCAGGATCAGCCGCTCGTAGGCCTCGAGGACGTCCCCGGCCCGCTCGGTCTCCTGCGTGGAGAACTGCATGGACAGCTTCTCCAGCCGCATCCCCGGCCCGGGGCGCTTGCCGTAGAAGGAGAGCGAGACCCGGGAGGACTCCGCGAGGTCGAACGTCAGGTGGTCCGGTCCCTGCGAGCCCACCCCGGACCCCATGGGGAACATCGTCCGCGGCGCCTCCTTGAAGGCGATCGAGATGATCCGCATCCCCTCGGCCATCTTCTTGCCCGTGCGCAGGTAGAACGGGGTCCCGGCCCACCGCCAGTTGTCGATGCCGACCTTGAGCGCGATGAACGTCTCGGTCTCGGAGTCCCGGCTGACGCCCTCCTCCTCGCGATAGCCGCCGTACTGCCCGCGCACCACGTCCCCCGGGTGGATCGGCAGCATCGAGCGGAAGACCTTGTTCTTCTCCTCGCTGATCGCCCGCGGCTCCAGGGCGGTGGGCGGCTCCATCGCGACGAACGCCATCACCTGCAGCAGGTGCGTGACGACCATGTCCTTGTAGGCGCCGGTGGCCTCGTAGAAGTTCGCCCGCCGGTCGAGGCCGAGGGTCTCCGGGATGTCGATCTGCACGTGGTCGATGAAGTTGCGGTTCCAGATCGGCTCGAACAGCCCGTTGGCGAAGCGGAACGCCAGGATGTTCTGCGCCGCCTCCTTGCCCAGGAAGTGGTCAATCCGGAAGATCTGCGACTCGTCGAACGCCTCGTGCACGAAGGCGTTGAGCCTGATCGCGCTGGCGAGGTCGTTCCCGAACGGCTTCTCCATCACCACCCGGGAACGGGTCACCAGGTCCGCGTCGCGGAGCATCGTGACCACGGCCTGGGCCGCCTTCGGCGGGACGGAGAGGTAGTGCAGCCGCAACGCGTCCTCCCCCAGGAGGGACTCGGCCTCCTTGACCGCACCCGTCAGGGCCTCCGGCCCGGCGCCCTGGGGCACGTAGGTGAGCCGGTCCGAGAACTCCGCCCACGTCTCGTCGTCCATCGCATGGGTGCCGAAGCTCGCGATCGCGGCCCGGGCCAGCGTCCGGAACTCCTCGGTGCCGATGTCGTCCATCGCGGTGCCGACCACGCGGATGTCCGGGGCGAGCGAGGACTGCATCAGGTACGCCATGCCCGGGATCAGCTTGCGCTTGGCGAGGTCTCCGGTGGCGCCGAAGAGCACGATGACGTGCGGGGCCAGCTTTTCCTGTTCACGCATGTGGGGCCGCCCGCTCGGGTCCGGGTAGGAGATGGTCTGGGGACGGTTCTCGGCCACGCTCGATCCTCCTGCGGATGCTGGGCACGGGAAACCCCCGGAACCATACCGATTCCGAAGACGTATCCCGTGTCGTCGATGTGACGGGCCGGAGGCGTCCGGCTCAGGACGGCCGGCCCGCCGCGTCGGCCTGCCGCCCGGTCCATTCGACGAAGATCTCGTCCCGGAACCGTCGCTCCAGGGACTCGACGTCGTCCACCCAGGCGTCCCAGGCGTCGCACGGGTGCTCGTCCGCGACCGAGATCCGGATGCGGAAGCCGCCGACGGCCTCCTCCGGAGTGACCACCACGAACATGCCCTCGTACCGGCCGGCGATGATCTTCCCGATCTCGTGGACCCGGACCTCGGCCCTCGGCATCCCCCTCATGACGGCGACGGTATCCGGGCCCGCCCACGATGTCCTCCTCTCCGCGGGGGTGTCAGCGACCGCCTTCGACGAACTTCAGCGTCATCGCCAGGTAGTCCCGCAGGGCGACCGTCCGGGGAGCCCTCCGGTGCTCGTGCCAGATCCGGTTGGCCACCTCGGCACTCATCCCCCGGGACGTGCGCACGACCGCGGCGGCCTCGTCGTCGTCGATCTCCCGGCCGGCGAGCAGCGCGAGCTGACGCACCAGCTCGTGGGCCCGCACGCCGTTCACGGGCAGAGCGTGCCGGGCGGCACCGACAGAATCGCGCGCCGCGAGATCCTGTGATCGTTCCCACCGCCCGTCACGGTCGTCGGGGCCGCGGTGCGGTGGCCGCCGGAACGATCACCGGCGTCCACATTCGAGACACCGGACCACCGGCCCGGCCGCCTCCTGCGTGGGAGGATGCCCGGCGGGTCCGGGACGGTCCGGGCCGCCGGCACGACCGCTTGGGAGGCTTTCGTGATCCTCATCGTCCTCAAGGCCCAGATCCGCCCCGAGAAGCGCCAGGAGTGGCTCGCCGGGGTCAAGCAGTACACGGCAGACGTGCGGAGCGAACCCGGGAACGTCTCGTTCGACTACTACGAGAACGGCACCGATCCGAACGAGTTCGTGATCGTGGAGACGTTCAGGGACGGTGACGCGGGCTCCGCGCACGTCGCCACCGAGCACGCGAAGAACTTCTTCGCCTGGATGCCGGCCATGATCACCGCGAAGCCGAAGATCAACTATCAGGACATCGACGGCGAGGCCTGGTCGGAGATGGCCGAGGTCTCCCCCGAGTGACCCTGCGTCCGTCGTGTCCGACCCCACGGTGATCGACCCGCCCCCGGCGACACTCCGGCCGCTCGGCGATTCCCTGCGCCGGCCACCGGCCCTCGACCTGCGGATTCGTCGCGGACGTGACGAGGCGGCGACACGATGTGCCGGGGCCCGATGGGCGATCACGCGGAAACGTGGTTGGATAGTGGTGGTCGTTCAGTTTCGGTGTTCGTGTCACGCACGCCGCAGGAACAAGTTGGCGGGAAGCCGTGAGACGTCACCACGAGTCTCACGTTTCGCCTTCGAGGCCGGCCGGATCCCCCGCACAGGGTGGGGGATTCAACCACCTGAGAAGGAGCACGACATGGCACAGGGAACTGTGAAGTGGTTCAACGGCGAGAAGGGCTTCGGCTTCATCGCCCAGGACGGCGGCGGCGCCGACGTCTTCGTCCACTACTCCGAGATCGATGGCAGCGGCTTCCGCAGCCTCGACGAGGGTCAGCGCGTGGAGTTCGAGATCGGCCAGGGCCAGAAGGGCCCGCAGGCCCAGGGCGTCCGCGTCGTCTGAGCTACGCCTCGCACGGAAGCCCGCCTCCCCTCCGGGAGGCGGGCTTCCGCCTTTCAGCGGCCGGTGTCAGTCGCCGAGGCCGGCGTGCATCTCCCAGACCAGGACCTCCGACGCCTCCGACGCCGTCACCTTCTGGCCGCCTGTCGCGGTGAACCGCACCGCGTCCCCGGCCGCGAGCGCGCCGGCCCCCTCGAGCGTGACCGCTCCCCCGGCGACGAACAGGTGCAGGTACGGCGCCTCCGGCAGCTCGACGCTCTGCCCCGGGGCGAGCCGGGCCGCGTACAGAGCGGCGTCGCGGTTGGCGATCCGGATCGCGCTCGCGCCGTCGTGCTTCGCCATCCCGGACGCGACGGGCACCAGCGCGCCGGAGAGCAGCTCGTCGTCGATCTCGGCCTGTTCGTAGCCGGGCGTGATGCCGTTCTCGTCCGGCAGGACCCACATCTGCACGAAGTGCACGAGGTCCTCGTGGCTCTCGCCCCCCTGCAGCCGCCAGGAGTCGTTCTTCTCCGAGTGCAGGATCCCGGTGCCGGCGCTCATCCGCTGTGCCAGGCCCGGGTAGATCACCCCGGAGTGGCCGGTGGAGTCCTGGTGCACGAGCGACCCCCGCAGCACCCAGGTGACGATCTCCATGTCCTGGTGCGGGTGGGTGTCGAAGCCGCGCCCGGGCTTCACGATGTCGTCGTTGTTCACCAGCAGCACGCCGTGGTGGGTGTTGGCCGGGTCGTAGTGCGCACCGAACGAGAACGAATGGTGCGAGTCGAGCCAGGAGATCTTCGACGCGAACCGGTCGGCGGCGCGACGGACGTCGATCTCGGGGACGGTCACGATCTCGCTCATGTCTCCACCCTCTCACAAGTAGTTGCACCCACAACAACTACCGGCCGCCCGACCATTCCCCCGCGCCGAGGTCGCCCCGCGTCGCCGCGATGACCGTCGTCAGCACGCCGTGGAGCCGCTCGAGATCGGCCAGCGGCATGCCCAGCCGCTCGACGACCGCCGGCGGGATCCGCTCCGCGGCCACCCGCAATGCCCGGCCCTCGTCGGTCAGCGTGATCGCCAGCGTCCGTTCGTTGCCCGGGACGCGGCGCCGGCTGAGCAACCCGGCCGCCTCCAGCCGCTTCAGCAGGGGGACAGCGTGCCGGGATCGAGGGCGAGCGCCGAGGCGAGCGCCGTCACCGACCGCGGCTCCCGCTCCCACAGCGCCAGCATCACCAGGTACTGCGGGTGCGTGAGCCCCATCGGCTCGAGCAGCGGACGGTAGAGCGCGACGACGTTCCGCGCGGCGACGGAGAGCGCGAAACAGACCTGCCGATCCAGCTTCAGCAGGTCGACCGTGTCACTCCCCTGGTTCCCGGGCACGCCCTCAAGCTATCATTGGGGCGCTAACTATTGGGGTGATAAGAATGGCCTTCCGCCGTCCGGACCCGTTCCACTGGGTGCTCTACGCCTTCGGCGCCAAGCTGCCCGCGCGGAACCGCGAGTGGGTGCTGCACGACGTCACCACCCGGACCTGGCAGCTCCGCCATGTCGCTCGGGCCACGGTTCAGCTCGCCCCCATCGCGATCGCGCTGTACCTGTTCATCCCCGGCGAGCCCTGGGTGCGGGTCATGGCGGTCCTCGGCGGCGCGCTGATCGGCTACTTCTACTCGTTGACCTACATGTACGAGTCCGCCGAGCACCGGGCGATGAAGGCGGGGTACCCACAGGGCTACGCCGCGAACGTGCGCGAGGAGTCCCACTCGGAGGCGAACGCCGAGCGGCGGCGGCGCTACGAGGACCGCTGGCGCTGAGCGGGCGTCGGCGCCCACCGGGGTCGCGACGGCCCACCCGCGGGATCTGGTGCGACGCGCACGGTGGACCGCGCGCGTCGCACCGGACGACGTGCGTGGGTGGGGTGGCGTCCAGGGGCGCCCCGCGCGGCCTCCGGGGCGGTCAGCCCAGTTCGGCCGCCACGATCCGCGCCGCCTCGACGATCACCGCGTTGTCGCCCTTCGCCTCCTCCCCGTTCCGGGTGGACAGGACGGCGAGGACGATCGGGGCCCGGCCCGGCGGCCACGCGACGGCGATGTCGTTGACCGTGCCGTAGCGCCCTGCGCCGGTCTTGTCCCCGATGCGCCAGTCCGCCGGGAGTCCCGCGCGGATCCGGGTGCCGCCGGTGGTGTTGCGCACCATCCAGCTCGTCAGCAGGGTGCGGTCGGCCACCTCGAGCCGGTCCCCGAGGACCAGCTCCCGGAGATCGGCGGCGATCGCCCGCGGACTGGTGGTGTCGCGCTCGTCGCCGGGGATCGCGGAGTTGAGCTCGGTCTCGCGCCGGTCCAGACGGGTCACCTCGTCCCCGAGGGACCGGGCGAAGGCGGTGACCGCACCGGGTCCGCCGATGTCGTCGAGCAGGAGGTTGCCGGCGGTGTTGTCGCTGTAGCGCAGCGCCGCGTCGCACAGCTCGGCGACGGTGAGCCCGTCGGTGACGTGCTCGGCGGTGACCGGGGACGCGTCGACGACGTCCCCGGCGGCGTAACGGACGCGGGTCTGCAGGTGCCCGGGAGGGGTGCCGGCGAGCATCGCGGCGACGGCCAGGACCTTGAAGGTCGAGCAGAGCGGGAACCGCTCGTCGGGACGGTGGGCGAGCTCGCGCCCGGTACCCGTGTCGACGGCGTGGAGCCCCAGCCTGGTGCCGAAGCGGGTCTCGAGGTCGGCGAACCGCGCCTGGACGTCGGATCCGGCGGCGGTGGGCGGGACCGGTCCGGAGCCCTCGGTCCGCCCGCAGCCCGCCAGCGGCACCAGCAGCGCCGCCCCCAGCACCAGACGCCTGCTCATCGCGGCATTCCCCACGAGGGTTCTCCTCTCCGGCCGTCCTGGAACGGCGTCGACAGGCACAACGGCTTCCGCCGTTCGGCCCAACTTGGATAACGATCAGGCCTACGATGCTCCCATCACGCATTCGACCGGCCCGGAACGGGAAGCCAGCCGCACAACGGCCCGAGTCCTCGGGCCGTCGCACACTGGAGGAACCGTGACCGTCACCGGCATCATCACTGCGATCGTCATCGGCGCGATCATCGGAGCTCTGGGCCGACTCGTCGTTCCCGGCAAGCAGAACATCCCGATCTGGCTCACGATCGTCGTCGGCATCGTCGCCGCATTCATCGGCACCTTCATCGCCCGCGCCATCGGCATTCCCACCGCCACCAGCGGTATCGACTGGCTCGAACTGCTCGTCCAGGTGATCGTCGCCGCCATCGGCGTCGTGCTCGTCGCCAACCTCTACGGGCGCCGATCCGTTCGACACTGACCTGTTCCGCCCGCCGGGCCCGGCACCCTCGTGGTGGCGGGCCCGACGTGTGTCCGACATCCGTCGCAGGGGGATCGCCGACGACCCGCGGCCGGGTCGCGTACTTCTCACGAGCTTCAGGAGGCGCCATCATGTGGCGCCGAACATCCGTCGAACACTCGCGAGGTCTCCGTGGCGATGCTGGAGTTCGACGACGACGGCGCGCGGCTGATCGAGCGCGTCTACCGCAGCCCGGACGTCGTCGAGCAGCGCGCCCGGTCCCTGGCGCTGCTCGCACCGCAGCCGGGCGAGACGATCCTCGACGTCGGTTCGGGCCCCGGCTTCCTCCTCGCGTCGCTCGCCGAGGCGGTCGGGACGGACGGGGCCGTGCACGGCCTGGACCCGAGCGCGCCGATGAACGCGGTCGCCCGCGGCCGGACCTCGCGGTTCCCGTGGGTGAGCGTCGACGAGGGCGACGCGCTGGCCCTGCCTTACGCCGACGCCACGTTCGACGCCGCCGTCTCCACCCAGGTCTACGAGTACGTCCGGGACATCCCGGCCGCCCTGGCCGAGCTCCGCCGGGTCGTCCGGCCGGGCGGCCGGGTGCTCCTGCTGGACACGGACTGGGACTCGGTCGTCTGGCACACCGCGGACCGGGCGCTGCACCGCCGGATCATGGCCGTGTGGGACGAGCACCTCGCCGACCCGCACCTGCCCTGCACCCTGCCGGGCCACCTGCGCCGGGCGGGGTTCCGGCTCACGGGGCGCTCGATCGTGCCGATCTTCAACCCGTCGTACGACCCGGACAGCTTCAGCGTCCTGACGATCCGGACCGTCGGCGGGTACGTGCGCGGCCGGAGCGGGATCACCGACGCGGACGTCGACGCCTGGGCGGCGGATCTCGAGGCCCGCGGCGCGGAGGACGACTACCTGTTCAGCATCAACCGGTACTGCTTCCTCGGCGTCGCCGACTAGGCCCGGGGCTCTGCGCTCGTGCGGCGGGCGAGGATTCGGAAGGCGGGGGTGGGGAAGCCGGGGCGAAGCTCCACGGCGCAGCTCCGGGCCAGGATGCGCAGGGTGTTCGGGCAGCTCCCGGGCCCGTGGTCGACCTCCCGCTCCGCCCACGCGTAGGGGTCCAGACGCGGGTGCACGGGCGTCCGCGCGTGGATCGAGCGCCAGTTCGGGTAGAGGTGGCGGCCCGTGTCCGCCAACCGCTGCACCCCGCGCCGGGACCCGAGCTCGACGGCGGCGCACTCGTCGTCGAACGCGACGGCGAGGCCGGCCGCGGCGGCCTGGTCGTGGTGCGGGACGAGCCGCAGGCCACGCTGCGCGAACCGGGAGCGCCACAGCGCGTCGGCCATGATCCGGCGGTGTCTGCCCCGCCGGGCCAGCTGGACGTCCAACGCGGCGAGCTGGGGGCGCAGCACTGCCGCGGACAGTTCCGGCATCCGCAGGTTGACCCCCACGATGAGGTCGGCGCCGCCGTCGCTGAAGCCGTCCCGCTCGTAGCTGCCGACGTCGTGGTACATCGCCGCGCGCTCGAAGAGGGTGCGGTCGTCGGTCAGCAGCGCGCCACCCTCGCCGCTGCGGATGTTCTTGTGCTGGTTGAAGCTGAAGACGCCGGCGTGGCCGATCGACCCGACCCGCCGTCCGCGGTAGCGCACCCCGACGGCCTGGCACGCGTCCTCGATCACCACGAGCCCGTGCTCGGCGGCGACGGTCATGATCGCGTCCATGTCGCACACCAGGTTCAGCATGTGCACCGGGATGACGGCCCGGCTGTGGGGCGTGATCTTGCGCTTGAGGTCCACGGGATCGAGCGTCAGCGACTCGTCGACCTCGACGAGGACGGGCACCGCGCCGACGGCCAACGGCGCGGCCGCGGTGGACACCCAGGTATAGGCCGGCACCAGCACCTCGTCGCCCGGCCCGATCCCGGCACCGACGAGGGCGGCGATCAACGCGCTGGTCCCGCTGTTGACGGCGAGCGCGTGCTCCACGCCGATCGTGCGGCGCAGGTCGTCCTCGAGCCGGCTGACCTCGGACCGTCCGTTGCCCGAGAACCGGCCGAAGCTCCCGGGCGAGCACCTGCACCGTCGCCGCCATCCCCCGTGCGGTCGCCGTCATCGCCGCCAGCGCCATCCCCGCCACCCCGCCTGTTCGTGCCCGTACCCGTGAACCAGTCGTACCGGGCAGGACGGACATTCGCACCGGGGACGGAGGCGGTTCGACCGCGCAGAACCGGGGCCGGCCGCCGCGACGGTGCGGCGGCCGGCCCCGGGCCGGTCAGGAGAGTACCTCGTCAGCGGTCCGCGTCGGTGTAGACGACCATCCCGCGGATGTTCTTGCCGTCCCGCATGTCCTGGTAACCCTGGTTGATGTCCTCGAGCGCGTACTTCGTGGTCACCAGGCCGTCGAGATTCAGCCGGCCCTCCTGGTAGAGCGAGAGCAGCGACGGGATCTCCGCGCGGGGGTTGCTCCCGCCGAAGATCGCGCCCTGCAGGTCCTTCTGCAGCAGCGTCAGCTCGAACAGGCTGAGCTTGACGTCGACGTTCGCCGCGCTGCCCATCCCGGTGACCACCGTGCGGCCGCCCTTGGCCGTCAGGGTCAGCGCCTCGAGGACGTTCTCCCCCTGGATGTCGCCGACCGTGATGATCACCTTCTCGGCCATCCGGCCCCAGGTCAGCTCGTTGACCGCGGCGGTGGCCTCCTCGGCGGTCTCGTAGGTGTGGGTGGCGCCGAACTCCATCGCCCACTCCCGCTTGGCCGCGACGGGGTCGATCACCACGACCCGCTTCGCGCCCGCGGTCGCCGCGCCCTGGACCGCGTTCATCCCGACCCCGCCGGCGCCCATGACCACGACCGTCTCCCCCGGCCGGACGTCCGCGACCTTCGTCGCGGAGCCCCAGCCGGTGGTGACACCGCAGCCGACGAGCGCCGCGACCTCGAGCGGGATGTCCGGTTCGATCTTCACGACAGAGGCCTGGTGCACCGTGATGTACGGCGAGAACGTCCCGAGCAGGCACATCTGGATGACGTCCTGGCCCCGTGCCTGCACCCGGAACGACCCGTCGCTGATGGACTGGCCCGTCAGCAGCCCGGCGCCCAGGTCGCACAGGTTCTGGTGGCCGTTCGAACACGGCGGGCACATCCCACAGGCGGGGATGAACGCCGTGACGACGTGGTCGCCCTCCTTCAGCCCCGTCACACCCGGGCCGACCTTGACGACGACGCCCGCGCCCTCGTGCCCGCCGATCAACGGGGTGGCGACCGGTGTGGCCCCGGTGACGAGGTGCTCGTCGGAGTGGCAGAGGCCGGATGCGGCCAGCTCGACCATCACCTCACCGGCCCGCGGGTCCCCGACCTCGATCTCCTCGACCGACCACTTCTCGCCGATCCCCCACAGCACAGCACCCTTGGTCTTCACCCGTGAACTCCCTCGTCCATTCGGCGGCACGCCCGGCCCGGCCCGGGCCGGAACCGCAACGTACCCGGCCGTCGGGGGACGTGGCCCGGAGGGCAGCGGGGCCAGGGCCGAGCTGCGGTCGCGGATGAGCAGAATGGGACCGAACCCAAGGAGGAGGAGGTCGTCGTGATCCTCAGGCCGCAGGCCGCGTCCGATCTCGACGCCGTCCGAGCGGTCGTCGGCGCGGCGTTCGGCGAGGAGGGACCCGGCGTCGTCCGCATGCTCGACGCCCTCGACGCCTCGGGCGCCACGGTCCTCTCGCTGGTCGCCGAGGAGGACGACGTGCAGGGTGAGCTGCTCGGTCACGTCCGGCTGTCGCGCTGCTGGCTCGACGCGCGGGAGCGGCTCGTCGACGTCCTGGTGCTCAGCCCGCTCTCCGTGCACCCGGACCGACAGGGCGCCGGTATCGGCACCGCGCTGGTCGCCGCGGCGCTGGGCGCGGCGAGGGCGTGCGGCGCACCGGCGTTGTTCCTCGAAGGGTCGCCGGACTACTACGGGGCCCGCGGGTTCACCCGCGCCGCGGACCACGGCTTCGTCCGGCCGTCCGTCCGGATCCCGGAGGCCGCGTTCCAGGTCGCCGTGCTCCCCGCGCACGAACCGTGGATGACCGGCGCGCTCGTCTACACCGACGCGTTCTGGGCGACGGACTCCGTGGGCCTGCGGGATCCCCTGCTGGCCCGGCTCGAGCGCGGTTGACCCACCGGTCGTCGGGTAGCCCTCCCCGGGCCCGTCACCGATTCTGGAGGTGGCCGTGAAGGTCGTCGCCGTGCTCTACCCCGACTCCGACCCGAAGGCGCACCCCGACGTCCTCGCGTCCGCGGAACGCGCGCTGGACCTCGGCCCGTTCCTGGCCGACCGGGGGCACGAGCTCGTCGCCACCAGCGACACGGGCGACGAGCTCGACGCGCACCTCGGCGACGCCGAGGTGTTGATCACCACCCCGTTCTGGCCCGTCTACCTGGACCATGACCGGTTCGACCGGGCGTCGAACCTGAAGCTGGTGATCACCGCGGGGGTCGGCTCGGACCACGTCGACTCCGAGGCCGCCGTCGAGCACGGGGTGACCGTCACGGAGGTGACCGGCAGCAACGTCGTGAGCGTCGCCGAGCACAACGTGCTGCAGATCCTGGCGCTCGTCCGCAATTTCGTCCCCGCCCACGAGCAGGTCGCGGACGGCCGGTGGGACGTCGCTGACGCGGCGCAGGACGCCCACGACCTCGAGGGCAAGACGGTCGGGCTGATCGGGCTCGGCGCCATCGGCGCGCGGACCGCGCTGCGGCTCAAGCCCTTCGACGTCACGATGCTCTACTCCGCCCGGCACCGCCGCAGCCCCGCCGAGGAGGCCGTCCTCGGCGTCCGCTTCGCCCGGCTCGACGACCTGGTGGCCCGATCGGACGTCATCTGCGCCGCCCTGCCCCTGCAGCAGGGCAGCCGGTCACTGTTCGACCGCGAGCGGCTGGCCGCGATGAAACCCGGTTCGTGGCTCGTCAACACGGCCCGCGGGGCCATCGTGGACACCGACGCCCTCGTCGAGGCCGTCGAGTCCGGGCACCTCGCCGGGTACACGTGGTACCCGCAGCCCGCTCCGGCCGACCACCCCTGGCGCCACCTGCCCCGCAACGCGCTGACCATCCACTACTCGGGCATGACGGTCGAGGCGCAGCAGCGGATCGCGGACGGGGTCCGGGAGATCCTGGCCGCCCACCTCGAGGGTGCCTCGCCACCCCAGGACTACGTGGTCAGCGCGCCGGAGTCGTGAGCGCCCGGCCCCAGCGAGCCCGGGGCCGGGGGCAGGCGGGGTTCCAGGTCAGATCTTCTCCAGCGCGTCCGGCTTGTGGACCGCCTCGCCGCCGCTCTTCTCGCTGCGCACCAGGTACTGCGGCTCGTCCTTCGACGCCCGGACCGTGCGCCCGCCCGCCTCGGTGTCCGAGGTGATCTTCTTCAGCACCTCGCCCTCGGCGTGGCCGCCGTGACTCTTCCAACGGACCTTGTCGCCCTTCGCGAACTCGGACACGTCGCGCACCTCCTCGGTCGTTGCCGTGCGTACGACCCGTGGTACCCGGGCACGGATCACTCCATCCGCCCGGACGGGGAGGATCGTTCGGCAGGGGGCCGCTGCTCTCCTCGCGCCGGGTTCGGGCATCGTTGCGGCGACGACAACGGCGCCCGCACCGAGGAGACCCCATGAGCGATCCGTCCCGCGACCACGATCTCGTCGTCTACGGCGCGAGCGGCTTCGTCGGCACCCTGCTGGCCGACTACCTGGCCACACACGCGCCCGACGACGTCCGGATCGCCCTTGCCGGGAGGTCCCGGGGTCGCGTCGAGGCGGTGCGGGCCGGGCTGCCGGAACGGGCCCGGGACTGGCCGGTGCTCGTCGCGGACTCCACGGACGCCGCGGCGCTGGCCGCACTCGCCTCCTCGACCCGGGTGCTGGCCACCACCGTCGGGCCGTACGCGCGCTACGGGCTCCCCGTGGTCGAGGCCTGTGCCCGTGCGGGCACGCACTACGCCGACCTGACCGGCGAGGTCCTGTTCGTCCGCGCCGCGATCGACCGCTGCGACGCCCTCGCCCGCGAGACCGGGGCCCGGCTCGTCCACTCCTGCGGCTACGACTCCATCCCCTCGGACCTCGGGACGCTCCTGCTCCACCGGCGGGCCGCCGAGGACGACGCGGGCGCGCTCGAGGAGGCCGAGCTCCTCGCCTCCGCCCGCGGAGGTTTCAGCGGCGGCACCGTGGCCTCGCTGCTCGGCCAGCTGGAGACGGTCGTCGGCAACCGTGAGCTGCGCCGGGTCGCCGCGGACCCGTACGGGCTGAGCCCGGACCGTGCCGCGGAGCCCGCGCCGGCACAGCCCGCGGACGCCGCCCGGCCGAGCCGCCGCCGGGACGGCACGTGGGTCGCGCCCTTCGTGATGGCGCCGTTCAACACCCGGATCGTGCGGCGCAGCAACGCCCTGCAGGACTGGGCCTACGGCCGCGGCCTGCGCTACGGCGAGGTCATGAGCTGCGGCCGGGGTCCGGCCGGCGCGGCGGTGGCCGCCGGCGTCACCGCCGGGCTGGCGGCGTTCGCCGGCGCGGTGACGCTCCCGCCGACCCGCACGCTGCTGAAGCGCGTGCTGCCCGCCCCGGGCACCGGGCCGAGCGAGCGCACGCGCGAGAAGGGCTGGTTCCGGTCCGTCGTCCACGGCCGGACGGCGCGGGGCCGCCGCTACACCGTCACGGTCGCCGGCGAGGGCGACCCCGGTTACGCGGGCACGGCGGTGATGTTGGGCCAGAGCGCCCTCTGCCTGGTGTCCGACACCGACCGGCTCCCGGACCGCGCCGGCTCCCTGACCCCGGCGACGGCGATGGGTACCGCACTGATCGAGCGGCTGCGCGCGGCCGGACACACCTACGACGTCGCGCCGGCGTGAGGGCGCGTCAGGGAGCGGACCGCTCCGGTGCACCGCCGGCCGAACCGTCGCCGATCACGTGCGCGAGGCCGTGTTGGAGCCTCCGATGGCGGGGTACCACGCCGATGAGCCCGCCCCGACCACTCCGGAGGAGCCGATGACCACACCGGAGCGCGCCAGTTCCGACGACGCCGAACAGCGGCGGACGACGGAGGAACCAGGGATCGACTACGCCACCGACGCCACGGCGTTCGACGACGCGGCCGCGCTGTCCGACGAGGCCGATCCCGCGGACGTCCTCGAACAGCGCCGCGACGACGGCCCGCCCGACGAGGACGAGGCACCCGAGACCGACTGAGGGCCGGCTCCGCAGCCCCGCCGGGCGCGTGTCCCGCGGCCTTCGCAGGCCCGCCCCGGTCCGCCCGCGCCGCGCCTGACCCTCCGACAACTCGCCTCGCGCGACGGCAACGACGCCGAACGGGCCCTCCTCACGGGCCGGCCGGCCGAGACGCGGCCGGATCCGTGACGGGGGTGAGTCGCCGGGGACCCTCCTCGCTCCGCGCGCCGTCGAGCGGGACGGTGTCCCCCCGCAGGACGACCCGCAGGCCGCCGTCGAGGCCTCGCTGTCGCATCTCGTGCTGGAAGTGGCTCAGCGGGGAGCGGAAGACCCCGTAGTCGTCGTAGTGGATCGGGACCGTCGTCCCGGGCCGGATCAGCTCGACGAGGTCCGCCCCCTGCCGGGCGTCCATGGTGACGAGCACGGGACCGATCTTGGTCCCGCCCAGGTGGGTCACCAGCACGTCGATCTCGGGGTGGCGTTCGCGGACCCTCCGCAGGAACGGCCGGAACAGGGTGTCCCCGGTGACGTACAGGCGAAGCTCGACCCGACCGGCCCGCTCGAGCTCGAGGATCGTGCCCATCGTCGGCGGCAGCGCGCGGCGCACCAGCGCGGGACCGTGCCGGGCGGGCACCGCGGTGATCCGCAGCGTCTCGTCCCCGCGCTCGAAGCTGCGCGTGGCCCACGTGTCGAGTGCCGTCGCGGCGCCGAAGCCCCAGCGCTGCAGCCGGCGTGCGGCGTGGCGGGTGGTCACGATCGGCACCGTCCGCGGCAGCCCGGCCCGGGCACGCCGGTCGAAGTGGTCGCCGTGCAGGTGCGACAGCACGACGGCGTCGAGGCTCGGCAGGCCGTCCGTCGTGATCGCGGGCTCGGTGAGCCGACGGCTGGTGAGGCCGTAGCCGAGGTGGGCGCGTTCCCCGCGGTGCAGGAAGTTGGGGTCGGTGAGCAGGGTGAAGCCACCGAGCTGCAGCAGCGTGGTCGCCGTACCCACGAACGTCAGCGTCGAGGCGCGCGGAGCAGGCGTGTCGGGCGAGGTCATGGCTCCCCGGTACCCCCGCCGTCCTTCGTGAACCCCGTGCGGTTGTCCGGATCTCGCGCGGGTATCCCCGCCCCATGACGGACCGAAGCCACGGCATCCCGCCGTCCGACCTGGATGACGCCGACCTGCACCGCGAGCTCGCACACCTGCACAAGACACGCCACGAGACGGTCCTCGCCGGCAGCGAGAACGCCCTGGAGACGCACACGAAGCGGATGCTCGCCCTCGAGCGGGAGTTCCTGATCCGCTTCCCGGCCGAGGGAGCGCCGGATCCGCGGCGCACCCGGGCGGGGAGCCGGGAGAACGCGGGCCAGCCGGTGACGGGAACGGCCTGACCCTCGGCCGGCGGGAGTGAGAGAGGCCGGCCGAGCGCCGCCGGCGCCCCGCCGCGGCCTGCTCGACCTCATGGGGTCCACCACCGCGGCGCGCACGGACGCGTCGGCCCTGCGCCGTCGCCTCGGCGCGGGCGGTCGCTGCGGGTCGTCGCGGGCTCGACAGCCTGACCCTGGCCCGGCCTCCACCCGAGGTGCGCGACACGAGCTCCCATCGGCTTGTACCGTCCGGCAGTGCAGACAGGTCAACGGGCGGCAGCCGCGTGGGCGGAGGTGCTCGCGCACATCATCGACGCGGCGCACCTGGCCACCGGGGAGCAGCTCTCCACGATCGTCGACCGCGCGGTGCGGGAGGTGGGGCTGACCGCCGAGGTGCTGATGGTCGACCTGGCGCAGCACGTCCTCACCCCGGTCCGGCCCGAGCCCGGCGGGGAGGTCGCCGTCTCCGACACGATGGCGGGACGCGCCTACCAGCTCGGCGAGATCCTGCCCGCCACCGACGACCGGGGCCGGGTGCTGTGGGTGCCGATGCTCGACGGCACGGACCGGGCGGGCGTGGTCCGCATCGGCCTGGACGAGGTCCTCGACGCCGAGGTGGAGGACGGTCCGCTCCTGCGGCGGTGGGTGTGGACGCTCGCCGGCCTGGTCGGTCACCTGGTCATGACCAAGGTCGTCTACAGCGACCGGCTGCGGCGCTGGCGCAGCGGCGGACCGCTGTCCCTCCCGTCGGAACTGCTCTGGCAGCTGGTGCCGCCCCGCACCTTCGCCACCGAGCGCGTCGTGGTGTCGGCCGTCCTGGAGCCGCACGACCAGGTCGCCGGCGACGCCTACGACTACAACGTCGAGGGCGACGTGATGGACGTCGCCGTGTTCGACGCGACCGGGCACGACATCCGGGCGGGCGTGACCACGGCGTTGGCGATCACCGCCATCCGCAACGCCCGCCGCGCGGGCGAGAAGGACCTCGTGGCCGTCGCGGCGCGGGCGGACGCCTTCATCTCCGCGCAGCCCGGGCCGTTGCAGTTCACCACGGCGGTACTGGCCCGGCTCGACACCGCCACCGGCGTCCTGGAGTACGTGCTCGCCGGCCATCCGGCTCCGCTGCTGATCCGGCACGGGAAGGTCGTCAAGGAGCTCACCGCGCCGCCACGGCCCCCGCTCGGCGTCACCGTGGCCGGCGGCCTGCCCACGGCGGTGGAACGGGAGCAGCTCGAGCCCGGGGACCGGTTGCTGCTCTACTCCGACGGCGTGACCGAGGCCCGCGACGCCGACGGGGTGTTCTTCGGCGAGCAACGCCTGGTCGAGCTCGCCGAACACGCGGTGGCCGCGGAGCTGTCCGCGCCGGAGACGCTGCGGCGGCTCGCCGCCGCGGTGATGCAGCACCAGGGCGGCAGGCTCCAGGACGACGCCACCCTGCTGCTGATCGACTGGTCGGCCGGGGGCCACCACCGGATGTTCCCCACGTTCCCGGACGTGTGAGCGGGCCACGTTTGCCGTTCCCCGCGGAGGGCATCCGGGGCTGACCGCCGGCCCCCGGCGGACCGAGGGGGAACAGTGCGGATCGTCATCACCGGGGCGAGCGGCAACGTCGGGACGGCGCTGCTGCGCCGGCTCACCCGCGACGCGGGGCAGGAGCACGATCTCGTCGGGGTCTGCCGCCGCCCGCCCGCAGGCGGGCAGCCCTACGAGGCGGTGTCGTGGACGGGGCTGGACCTCGCCGGGCCGGACGTCGACGAGGCGCTGCGCCCCGTCGTCCGCGGCGCCGACGCCGTCGTGCACCTGGCGTGGGGGTTCCAGCCCTCCCGCGACATCACCTACCTGGACCGTCTCGGCATCGACGGCACCCGCGCCGTGATCGACGCCGTGCACGCCGAGGGCGTGCCCCACCTGGTGCACATGTCCTCCGTCGGCGTCTACTCCCCCGGCCCGGACTCGCCCGAGGGCCTCGGCGTCGACGAGCTGTGGCCCACCGAGGGCATCGAGTCGCTGGCCTACAGCAAGGAGAAGGTCGCCGCCGAGCGCCTGCTCGACGAGTACGAACGCCTCCACCCCGACGGGGCGGTCGTCGCGCGGTTGCGCCCCGGCCTGATCGTGCAACGGGACGCGGGGAGCGCGCTGCTGCGGTACGGCGTGCCCTCGTACGTCCCCGGCGGCCTGCTCCGCCACGTGCCCGTGCTGCCCGTCGACCGCAACCTGGTCGTGCCGATCGTGCACACCACGGACGTCGCCGACGCGATCGCGCGCGTCCTGGAGCGACGCTCGGCCGGGGCGTTCAACCTCGCCGCCGATCCGCCCGTCACCCGCGACCTGATCGCCGACGTCCTCGGCGCCCGCGCGGTGCACCTCCCCCGGCAGGTCCTGCGCGTCCTCACCGACGTCACCTGGCGTACGCAGCTGCAGCCGCTCGATCCGGGCTGGATCGACCTCGCCTTCGCCTTGCCGCTGCTCGACACCACCCGCGCCCGCCGTGAGCTCGACTGGGCGCCCCGGGTGGACGCCCGCACCGCCCTCGCCGGCGTCGTCGCCGGGATGGCCGACGCCGCCGCGACGACCAGCCCCGCGCTGCGACCGCGTTCCGTCGTCGGGAAACTGGCCGCCCTCGTGAGACGCGGCCCCGTCGTCAAACGCCTGCTGCCCTGATCCGACCTCCGGAGGCTCGCCGTGTCCGACCCCACGCCGCCCGACCTCACCCCGCCCGACCCCGCACTTCCGGACACACCCCCGGTCACCGGCGAGGTCCGCCGGCTCGGCCGGTGGGCGGTGGGCACCAGCCGCGGGGAGGACTTCGCGGTGTCCCGCCGCTGCCGCCACCAGCTCGCCGACCTCTCGAAGGGCACCGTCGACGACGACGGCTGCCTCGTTTGCCCCTGGCACGGCAGCCGCTACGACGTCCGCACCGGGGCCATGGTCGACGGCCCGCAGGGCTTCCTCTTCTACCGCGGCCCGACCCCCGGGTACAGCGCCCTCGTCCTCGCCTACGCCAAGCACCTCAGGCTGCGGGTGGGCCGCGTCGTGCGCCGCGCCGGGCGGATCACGGTCGAACCGGACGGCCGGTCCTCCGGCGACGGGAGGAGCGGCACGTGACTCCCGCCCCGGGTGCGACGCTCGGACGGGCGGTGGCGGCCCTCGCCGACCTCCGACTTCACCCCGCCCGAGCTGCTCCGCGCCGTGTACGCCCGGGACACCGGCCTGCTCGGCCGCGACATCCTGCTGGACGGCCGGTTCGGCCCGGTCCGCTTCCTCATGGGCGTCCGCATCACCTCGATCGTCGACGAGGGGGAGGAGGCCGACGCGGACTGGCGGATCTGGGGCTGGGGCTACGAGACCCTGCAGGGGCACCTCCAGCGGGGCCGGGTGGTCTACCGCGTGGCGAAGCACCGGGAGACGGGCCGGGTCGAGTTCTCCGGGCCGACGTGCGCTGGCAACCCCATCCCCGCCTCGACCGCGTGCGCCTGCGCTGGTTCCACCCCGTCCGCGACGCCGGCGCACACCGGGTGCGGACCCCCGCCGCGGACCGTTCGGAGCAGCGTGAGCACTGACCGGGTCGGCCGCAGCACGCTCCTCCGGTTGCCGAGAACCGCGACCGACGAAAGACTGCGCGGGTGAACGGCGACAAGGGGTCCGACGACCGCGACGACGTCGTGCCCGGCTCGTCGCTACGGGCCGGGTTCTCGTTGAGCGACCTCGAGCTGCCGGAGCTCTGGCTCGCCTACGTCGGCCTCGGCGGCTCGCTGGGCAAGGACGACCTCGAGGCGGCGCTGCGCGGCACGCTTCCGCTGTCCGACCACGAGCACGACATGATCGCGCAGGCGCTGAACGACTACTTCACCGAACGCGGCCAGGACCACCCGGTGGCCTACGCGAACGAGGAGGTCGAGCACGACCGCAGAGCGGCGCACCCGCGGGAGGGCTGATCCTTGCCGTGCAGCTCGGGGATCTGCCAGTGCGAGGGAACCTCGATGCACCCGGTGCCATTCCGCCTCGCGTATCCCTCGACGCGCGGGAGCGGCGCGGGGCCGTAGGCTGCGGGGTGCGCGAGGGAGGCGTACGGGTGCCTGGTGGCCCCCGCGGTCTTCAACACCGACGTGGCCGAGGATCTCGGCCAGGCGGGTTCGATTCCCGTCCGCCTCCGCTCCCGCGCGCCCGCCCGATGCCTAGTGCAGGGCGATGCGCCCGCTGCCCGCCGAGACCGTGCCGATCACGGCCGCGGGCACGCCGCGGGAGGCCAGCTCGTCGACCGCGCGGGCCGCCCGTCCGGGCTCGGCGCCGAACAGCAGCCCGCCCGACGTCTGGGCGTCGGCGAGGATCGCGACGTCCGTGTCGGTGACGCCCGCGCCGACGTCCAGCACGTCGGCGACCCACTGCCGGTTGCGCCGGCTGCCGCCCGGCACCGTGCCGGCCTCGGCCAGCTCCCGCACGCCGTCGAACAACGGCACCGCCGCGACGTCGACCCGGGCGTCGATCCCCGACGCCGCCGCCATCTTCCGCAGGTGCCCCAGCAGCCCGAAACCGGTGACGTCCGTGCAGCCGCGGGCCCCCGCCCCGACCGCCGCCTCCGCCGCGGCCGCGTTGCTCGCCGTCATCGACGCGACGGCCTCGGCCACCAGCGCGGCCGGCGCAGTACCCGCCTTGATCGCGGTCGTGGTGATGCCGACGCCGAGCCGCTTGGTCAGGACGAGCGCGTCGCCCGGCCGCAGACCGGCGTTGGTGAGGATCCGGTCCGGATGCACCTCCCCGACCACGGCCATGCCGTACTTGGGCTCCGGGTCGTCGATCGAGTGCCCGCCGACCACGGCGAACCCGCACTCCCGGCCCGCGTCGGCACCCCCGGCCAGCACCTCGGCGAGCAGCTCGGCCGGGAGCTGCTCGGTCGGCCAGGCGACGAGGTTGAGGGCGAAGAGGGGCCGCCCGCCCATCGCGTACACGTCGGAGACGGCGTTGGTGGCGGCGATCCGGCCCCACAGCCGCGCGTCGTCGACGACGGGGGTGAAGAAGTCCGTGGTCGCGACGAGCGCCCGGTCCGCGTCGAGCCGCCAGACGGCGGCGTCGTCCCCGGTCTCGGTGCCGACGAGCAGGTCGGGGTGCCGCGGGGGCGCCACCAGCGCCAACACGTCCGCAAGGGCACCCGGGCCGATCTTGCAGCCGCAGCCCGCGCCGTGGCTGAACTCGGTCAGCCTCCGGCCGGATACGGCGGATGTGGCGGTCATGCGCGTCCTCCCTGTCCCGGATGACCTTACGACGGGGTGCGGTCCGCGGCAGGCCCGCCGGCGACACGCGTCCGGGCATGGTCGCGCCCACCGCGTGCGGCCGCCGTAGGGTGCCCCGGTGACCGAGTTCGCGAGCGGGCGGCGAGTCGACGGCGCCGCCGACGTCCGGCGCCGGATCCCCCGCACGGACGTCGTCCTCGCCGAGCCGGCGGTCGCCGCCGCCACCGGTCGGCTCGGCCGGGAGCTGGTCAAGCAGGCCGTCGTCGCGGCGCAGCAGGCGGCGCGGCGCGGCGCGATCGAGCCGGACGACGTCGTCGACGAGGTCCTCCGCCGGCTTCCGCGGACGGCGACCCGGTTGCGGCCGGTACTCAACGCGACGGGCGTCCTGCTGCACACGAACCTGGGCCGCGCTCCGCTGTCGGCGTCCGCCCGGGAGGCCCTCGCCGTCGCCGCGGGCACCTGCGATGTCGAGCTGGACCTCGGGACCGGCGGACGGGGACGCCGCGGGGCCGCGGCCCTCGACGCCCTGCTGTCCGCCGTGCCCGCGGCCGCCGCGGCGCACGTCACCAACAACGGCGCCGCCGCCCTCGCCCTGGCGGCGGCGACGCTCGCGGTGGGCCGCGAGATCGTCGTGTCCCGCGGCGAGCTGGTCGAGATCGGCGACGGCTTCCGCATCCCCGACCTGCTCACCGCGGCCGGGGCCCGGCTGCGCGAGGTCGGCACGACGAACCGCACCCACCTACGGGACTACGCGGACGCGATCGGCGAGGACACCGCGTTCGTCCTGAAGGTGCACCCCTCCAACTTCGTCGTCACCGGGTTCACCAGCGACGTGCCACCCCGTGAGCTGGCCGGGCTCGGCGTCCCGCTGGTGTGCGACATCGGCTCCGGGCTGCTCGCCCCGCACCCCCTGCTGCCCGGCGAGCCCGACGCCGCGAGTGTCCTCGCCGAGGGCGCGGCGCTGGTCACGGCCTCCGGGGACAAGCTGCTCGGCGGACCGCAGGCGGGACTGCTGCTCGGTGCCCCGGGAGCGGGCGCCGCCCTCGTCGACCGGATCCGCCGCCACCCGCTGGCACGGGCGATGCGCGTCGACAAGCTCACGCTCGCCGCGCTCGAGGCCACCCTGCGCGGACCGGCCACCCCCACCCGCGCAGCCCTGGACGCCGACGTCGCCGGCCTACGCGCACGGGCGGAGGCGCTCGCGGCGTCGCTCGCGGCGAAGGGCGTCCCCGTCGACGCCGCGGCGTCGGACTCGACGGTCGGTGGCGGCGGCGCGCCGGGCGTGACGCTCCCGAGTGCGGCGCTCGTGCTCCCCGAGCACTTCGCGCGTGCCCTGCGGGAGGGCGACCCCGCCGTGCTCGGGCGGGTGGAACGCGGCAGCTGCCTGCTCGACCTGCGCGCCGTGGACCCCGCGGCGGACGCGGACCTGGCCGCCGCGGTGCTGGCCGTCCACGAGGCCGGCCGGGCCGGGGACTCCTGAATGGGCACGCACGTCGTCGCGACGGCCGGGCACGTCGACCACGGCAAGTCCACCCTGGTCCGCGCGCTGACCGGGATGGAGCCCGACCGCTTCGCCGAGGAGCGGCGCCGCGGCATGACCATCGACCTCGGCTTCGCGTGGACGGACCTGCCGTCCGGGGACACGGTCGCCTTCGTCGACGTGCCCGGCCACGAACGGTTCGTGACCACCATGCTCGCCGGCGTCGGCCCCGTGCCGGCCGTCGTGCTCGTGGTGGCCGCGGACGAGGGGTGGATGCCCCAGTCCGCGGAGCACCTCGACGCGCTCGAGGCGCTCGGCGTCCGGCACGCGCTGCTCGTCGTGACGCGCAGCGACCTCCTCGACCCGGAGCTCGCGCTCGCCGAGGCGCAGGAACGGCTGGCGGCCAGCGCTCTGGGCACCCGGCCCGCCGTGTGCGTGTCGGCCGCCACCGGGCAGGGGCTCGACGAGCTACGGGTCGCCCTGGACCTGCTGGTGGCGGGCCTGCCGGAGCCCGACGACGCGGCCGACGTGCGGCTGTGGATCGACCGCGCCTTCACGATCCGCGGGGCCGGGACGGTGGTCACCGGGACCCTCGCCTCGGGCACCCTGGTCGCCGGGGACGAGCTGGTCCTGGACGGCGGCCGGACGGTGTCGGTCCGGGGGCTGCAGAGCCTGGGCGAGCCGGTCGAGCAGGCCCGCGGCGTCGCCCGGGTGGCGGTCAACCTGCGCGGGGTCCCCCTCGAGGCGGTGACCCGCGGCGACGCCCTGCTGACCGCGGGCGCCTGGCTCCCGACCGCCGAGCTGGACGTGCGGCTGCACGGGATCCGCGGCGCGGCGCCCGATCCGGCGGCGCTGCCCCGCGAGCTCACCCTGCACATCGGGTCGGCGGCGGTGACGGCCCGGGTGCGGCCGCTGGGCGGCAAGGACCGGGACGGCGGGGTGGCCCGGCTCCGGCTGCGCCGCCCGCTGCCGCTGCGGATCGGGGACCGGGCGGTGCTGCGGGACCCGGGGCGTCGCCAGGTGGCCGCGGGCGTCACGGTGCTCGACCCGGCACCCCCCGCCCTGCGCCGCCGCGGCGCGGCCGCCCGCCGCGCGGACGAGCTCGCGGCCTTCGACGGCGTCCCCGACGCCGCGACCGAGCTGGCCCGGCGTGGGCAGGTCCGGCAGGCCGAGCTGGTCGCCTGGGGGGTCGGTGCCGGGGACGTCGAGCGCCTGGACGCGGTCACGGCCGGAGGATGGCTGGTCGACCCCGCCCGCGCCCCGGCCCTCGTCGCCGACCTGCGGGCCGCGGTCGCGGCGCACGACGCGGCGGACCCGCTGGACCCGGGACTGCCCCTCGAGGCCGCCCGCCGCGCTCTCGGCCTGCCCACCGCACGGCTCGTCGAGGCGCTGCTCCGGCGGGTGGACGGTCCGGGACTGGTCCTGCGGGACGGCCGGGTCGCCGCGGATCAGGTCGCGGCGCTGCCGGAGCGGGTGCGCACCGCGCTCGACGCCCTGCGTGCGGACCTGGAACGCGCGCCCTTCGGCGCCCCCGAGGCGGCGCGCCTCGCCGAGCTCGGCCTGGGTCCGCGGGAGCTGGCGACCCTGGTCCGCGCCGGGCACCTGCTCCGGGTCGCCGACGGCGTGGTGCTCCTGCCGGGCGCCGACGACCGAGCGGTGGACCTGCTGCGCGGCCTCGGCCCGGACTTCACCCTGAGCAGCGCCCGGCAGGCGCTCGGCACGAGCCGGCGGGTGGCCGTCCCGTTGCTGGAGCTGCTCGCCGGCGCGGGCCGGACGGCTCGCACCCCGTCCGGGGGGCACCGGGTCGTGTGAGAGGAGTGCCCGGCTCAGCGGTGCGGGCGCTCGGCCTCGGTGCGGTCCATCGCGTCGCGGCCGTCCCGGGGGTCGCCCTCGCCGACGGCGTCGCGCGCCGGGAGCAGGGCGATCGCCAGGCCCAGCAGCGCGATGACCACGGCGACGACCACCGCCGGCACGTTCATGCCGAGCACGTCGAACCGCGGCTGGACGAGGCCGAGGATCCCCCACGCGCAGGGGCGAGACCTCGACGCCCAGGAACGTCGGTCCCACGTCGCCCTCGGTGAGGGTGGAGAAGGCGGTGGGCCAGAACCGCCAGTGCCGTCGGATACCACCCGCGCCGTGCGCCGACCACGGCCGGGCGGCATTCCCCGGAATCGGACGCGCCGGGTGGACGGCGGGGAGGAGTTTCACGAGAATCTGCGGGGGTAGATCGAGCTCGACGGGTTCATCGGCCGGGAGAGGGTGCACGTATGGATCTCGGGGGGCTGTTGCGGTCCTGGCCGCTCTACCGGCAGCTGACCGGCCCGGACAAGCTCGGCCGCGGCGCCGCGGCACAGTCGCCGAAGCACGTCGGCCTCCGGGCGCGGACAGCGACGGCGGACCGGGTCGCGAAATCCATCTGCCCGTACTGCGCCGTCGGGTGTGCCCAGCGCGTCTTCGTCGAGGACGAGAAGGTCGTCCAGATCGAGGGCGACCCGGACTCCCCGATCTCCCGGGGCCGGCTCTGCCCCAAGGGTTCGGCGAGCCTGCAGCTCGTCACCGGCCCGCAACGGCTGGAGAAGGTGCGCTACCGCGCGCCGTACGCCACCGAGTGGACCGAGCTCGAGCTGGGCGAGGCCATGAAGATGATCGCGGACCGCGTCGTCGACGCCCGGGCCCGCGGCTGGCAGGAACGCGACGAGCAGGGCAGGCGGCTCGCCCGCACCAACGGTTTCGCCGGCCTCGGCGGCGCCGTCCTGGACAACGAAGAGAACTACCTGATCAAGAAGCTGTTCACCGCGCTCGGCGCCATCCAGATCGAGAACCAGGCCCGTATTTGACACTCCGCCACCGTTCCCGGTCTGGGAGCCAGCTTCGGTCGCGGCGGGGCGACGGACTACCAGCAGGACCTCGCCAACTCGGACTGCATCGTCATCATGGGCTCGAACATGGCCGAGGCCCATCCGGTCGGGTTCCAGTGGGTGATGGAGGCCAAGGCCCGCGGCGCGCGGTTGATCCACATCGACCCCCGGTTCACCCGGACCAGCGCGCTCGCGGACACCTACGTCCCGATCCGGGCGGGGACGGACATCGCGTTCCTCGGCGGCGTGATCAACCACGTGCTGAGCCACGACCTGGACTTCCGGGAGTACGTCGCGGCCTACACGAACGCCTCGTTCCTCGTCGGTGAGGGCTTCGCGGACACCGAGGACCTCGACGGCCTGTTCTCCGGCTACGACCCGGAGACCGCGACCTATGACCGATCCACCTGGCACTACGAGGGCGTGGACCCGTCGGGGTCCACGCCGAAGGGTGACTCGGCGCGGGCGAAGGAGCAGACCCAACCCATGCAGGCGGGGGGCCGCGGCGCCACCGTGGAGGGCGCGGCCGAGGACATCGTGAAGGATCCGACGCTGCAGCATCCGCGCTGTGTGTTCCAGATCCTGAAGCGGCACTTCGCCCGCTACACCCCGGAGATGGTGGAGCGGGTCTGCGGCACGCCGCCGGAGCAGTTCCGCGAGGTCTGCGAGGCGTGGACCGGGAACTCGAACCGCGAGCGCACGACCGCGCTGGTCTACAGCGTGGGCTGGACCCAGCACAGCATCGGCGCGCAGTACATCCGCTCCGGAGCGATCCTGCAGCTGCTGCTCGGCAACATCGGCCGGCCCGGCGGCGGGGTGTTCGCGCTGCGCGGGCACGCCAGCATCCAGGGCTCCACGGACATCCCGACGCTGTTCAACCTGCTGCCGGCCTACCTCGCCATGCCGGATGTCGCGCACGACGACCTGGCGACCTACGTCGACGACCAGCGTGCCGGCGGGCAGAAGGGCTACGGCTACAGCGTCGACGCGTACATGGTCTCGCTGCTGAAGGAGTACTTCGGCGACGCCGCCACGGCGGAGAACGACTTCGGGTTCGGCTGGCTGCCGAGGATCGACGGCGACCACGGGACCTACCGCACCGTCATGGACATGATCGACGGCAAGGTGTTCGGCTACTTCGTCCTGGGCCAGAACCCCGCGGTCGGGTCCGCGCACGGCAAGCTGCAGCGCCTCGGCATGGCCAACCTGGACTGGCTGGTCGTCCGGGACCTGACCGAGATCGAGACGGCGACCTTCTGGAAGGACTCGCCGGAGATCGAGACCGGCGAGATCGTCCCCGAGGAGTGCCGCACCGAGGTGTTCCTCATGCCCGCCGCGTCGCACGTGGAGAAGGAGGGCAGCTTCACCCAGACCCAGCGGATGCTGCAGTGGCGGGAGAAGGCCGTCGAACCGCGTGCGGACCAGCGCTCCGAACTGTGGTTCTTCTACCATCTCGGGCGGCTGGTCCGGGAGCGGTTGGCCGCGTCGGAGGACCCACGTGACGAGCCCGTGCAGAAGCTGGCGTGGGACTACGAGACCGAGGGCGACGGCGAGTGGGTCGAGCCGTCCGCGGAGGACGTGCTGCGCCGGATCAACGGCCACGACCTGACGACGGGCAAGGTCCTCGACAACTACCTCGGTCTGAAGGCGGACGGCACCACGTCGTGCGGCTGCTGGATCTACAGCGGCGTGTACGCCGACGGGGTCAACCAGGCGGCCCGGCGCAAGCCGCACGACGAGCAGGGCCCCTACGAGGTCGAGTGGGGCTGGACCTGGCCGATGAACCGCCGGGTGCTCTACAACCGGGCCTCGGCCGATCCCGAGGGCCGGCCGTGGAGCGAGCGCAAGAAGCTGATCTGGTGGGACGCCGACGAGGGGAAGTGGACCGGGTACGACAACCCGGACTTCCCGGTGGGCACCGCACCGGGGTACGTCCCGCCGGAGGGGACGACCGGACCCGACGCCCTGCACGGCGACGACCCGTTCATCATGCAGGCGGACGGCAAGGCCTGGCTCTTCGCGCCGCACGGCCTCGTCGACGGGCCGCTGCCGGTGCACTACGAGCCGCACGAGTCCCCGGTCCGCAACCCGATCTACACCCAGCAGGCCAACCCGACCCGCAAGGTCTACGGCCGCCCGGACAACCCGTCGAACCCGGCGCCGCCGGAGGGCGGGTCCGAGGTGTTCCCGTTCGTGCTGACCGCGGCCCGGCTGACCGAGCACCACACGGCGGGCGGGATGAGCAGGCAGCTGCCCTACCTGGCCGAGCTGCAGCCGGCGCTGTTCGTGGAGGTCTCCCCGGAGCTGGCCCGCGAGCGCGGGCTGACCCACCTCGGGGAGGCGCACGTGGTCACCAGCCGCGCCGCGGTCCAGGCCCGGGTGATGGTCACCGACCGGATGGCGCCGCTGCGGATCGACGGGCGGGTGGTGCACCAGGTCTGGATGCCCTACCACTGGGGGTCCGCCGGGCTGGTGACCGGGGACGTCGTCAACGACCTGTTGGGCGTCGTCCTCGACCCGAACGTCTTCATCCAGGAGAGCAAGGTCGCGACCTGCGACGTCCGGCCCGGACCGCGGCCGCGCGGCGCCGCGCTCACCGCGATGCTGGACGAGCTGCGTACCCGCGCCGGTATCACCACCGCCACCGGCACCCGGGTGGCGACCGCGGCGGGGGTGGCCCACGTCGAGGAGCCGGCGACGCCCGCCACGCCCACGCACCCCCCCGCCGCCACCTCCGAGGAGATGTCATGACCGGCCGCAACCGGCTCTCCGGGCCGCTCGACGACGTCGCGCGCGACGCCGGGCACCTGGATCATCCCGCCCGCGTCGGGTTCTTCACCGACACCTCGGTGTGCATCGGGTGCAAGGCCTGCGAGGTGGCGTGCAAGGAGTGGAACGCCGTGCCCGAGGACGGGCTCGACCTGCTCGGCATGTCCTTCGACAACACCGGGATGCTCGGCGCCAACTCGTGGCGGCACGTCGCGTTCATCGAGCAGTCCCGCCCGCTCGGACACCAGGATCCCGGCCTCGCCGGCCTGCCTACCGGGCCGAGCGGCATCGGGGAGACCGCGCGCGCCGTCGAGCCCCGGCTGCGCGCCGCGCCGCGGGGTGGCTCGGAGCTCGGGACCGAACCGCTGCCGAAAGCCCAGGACCTGGGGATGCCCGCCTTCTCCCGGCCGGGCGACGACAGCGGCGCCGAGTCCCGTACGGACTTCCGCTGGCTCATGGCCTCCGACGTCTGCAAGCACTGCACGCACGCGGGGTGCCTGGACGTCTGCCCCACCGGGGCCTTGTTCCGGACCGAGTTCGGCACGGTCGTCGTGCAGCAGGACATCTGCAACGGCTGCGGGTACTGCGTGTCCGGCTGCCCGTACGGCGTGATCGACCGCCGGGAGCACGACGGCCGCGCCCAGAAGTGCACGCTCTGCTACGACCGGATCGGCGACGGGCTGGAGCCGGCCTGCGCGAAGGCCTGCCCCACGGACTCCATCCAGTTCGGCCCCCTCGACGAGCTGCGCGAGCGCGCGGACCGCAGGCTCGAGCAGCTGCACGGGCTCGGGGTCGACGAGGCGAGGCTGTACGGCCGGGACCCGAACGACGGTGTCGGCGGGGACGGGGCATTCTTCCTCCTGCTCGACGAGCCCGAGGTGTACGGCCTGCCGCCGGACCCCGTGGTGCCCACCCGGAACGCGCCGCAGATGTGGCGGCGGGCCGGGGCGGCGGCCGCGGCGTTCGCGCTGGCCGGCATCGGCGCGTTCGTCTCCTCCACCCTCGGGAGCAGGCGGTGACCCGGCACACCGACCCGCCACCGGCGGAGCGGCGCAGCGACACGGGTGGCTCCGCCGGCCGCGAGGCGCAGCTGTTCCAGGGCAGCCGACGCCGCACACGGCGCGGGGGCGGCGAGCCGACCGTCGTCCCGGATGCGGAGTTCCGCTCCTACTACGGCAGGCCGGTCCTCAAGGCCCCCGTCTGGGAGTGGAAGATCGCGGCGTACCTCTTCTGCGGCGGCCTGGCCGCCGGGTCGTCGGTGGTGGCCGCCGGGGCGGACCTGACCGGCCGGCCGAACCTGCGGCGGGCGAGCTGGCTCGGGTCGTTCGGGGCGCTGCTGGCCAGCCTCTGGTTCCTGGTCTCCGACCTGGGCCGGCCCGACCGCTTCCACCACATGCTGCGGGTGCTGAAGCCGACGTCCCCGATGAGCGTCGGAACCTGGATCCTCTCGGCCTTCGGGCCCGGCGTCGGGGCCGCCGCCGTCGCCGAACTCGTTCCCGCGAGGTGGCGGCGGACGTGGCCCGCGCGCCTGCTCGCCCGGCTGGCCCGGCCCGCGGGGTTGTCGTCCGTGGTCACGGCGCCCGGCGTCGCCTCCTACACGGCGGTCCTGCTGTCGCACACCGCGGTCCCGGCCTGGAGCGAGGTCCGCGAGGAGCTGCCGTTCGTCTTCGTCGGGTCCGCGGCCGCCAGCGGGGGCGGATTCGGGATGCTCTGCGCACCCGTCGAGGAGGCCGGCCCGGCGCGCACGTTCGCCGCCGTCGGGGCCGCGGGTGAGCTCGTCGCGTCCCGGGTGATGGAGCACCGGCTCGGGCTCGTCGGCGAGGTGTACCGGGAGGGGCACGTGGGCCGGCTGCGGCGGGCGTCGGAGCTGCTCACCGCCGCCGGGCTCGCGGGGACCGTGCTCGTCGCGGGCCGCAGCCGGGCCGGGGCCGCCGCGTCCGGCCTCGCGCTGCTGGCCGGCAGCGCGCTGCAGCGGTTCGGGGTGTTCGAGGCGGGGGTCGCCTCGACGAAGGACCCGCGCTACGTCGTCGTCCCGCAGCGCGAGCGCCTCGAGGCGCGGGCGCGGGCGCGGGCGGGGGAAACCGTCCGGGCCGAGGCGTAGGTCCGTTCCGGCCGGGTACGACGCCGGGGACCCCCGGGAACCGCCCGGGGTCCGACCCGAGGATGTGCAGGTCGATGACGACGACCACGACTGCGTCGCCCTTTGCGGCCGCGCTCGCCCCCTTCATCGCGTGGCTCGCCACCCGCGAGAGCGACGAGGCGCTCCGCCGCGGGTACCGGGAGAGCGTCGAGGGCTATCTGTGCTGGTCGCAGAGCGACCGGGGGACGTCCACGACCGCCGCCGGCGCTACCTGGACGCGGTGCGGCGGGCCGGCCACCGCGATGTCGCGGCGACCCGGCGGGGCCTGGAGCGGCTGGCGGAGTACGAGACGATCGTCGCGCTGACCCTGCCGCTGGAGGCCTGACTCCACGAGTCGGAACCGGCCTCGCTACTCCGGGCACTCCAGCTTGCACCACAGGATGAGCGTCGTGCCGGAGTCCCCGCGGACGATCTCGACGGAGTCCACGTAGGCGCGGATCATCCTCAGTCCTCGTCCGCGGTCTCCCGGTTCTGCGGGCGGCGGCCGCCACCGGCCCTCGTCCGAGACCGAGACCGTCACCCCGGCGGGGCGTCGTCCGTCCCCTGTCCGGACGATCGCCGACGCCACGTCCGCCGCGGAACCCCGGTCCGGGGCCGGGTCGCCGTCGACGGTCGCCCGGACGGTGATCGGGCCCCGCTCCCGGTCCGGGTAGGCGTGGTCGACACAGTTGGTGACGGCTTCGCTGACGGCGTAGACGACGTCGTCGCAGGTCTCGCACGGCTCGCGGCGTCCGCACACGGTGTGCAACCACGCGGAGATCGCCCGACGGCACTGTGCGGCGACGGTCGCTTCACTCGGAAGCACCAACTCCAGGTCCGCGGCCACATCACCTTGTGCCCCGAGCGGAGGCAGGTCTAACCACCTGCCGGGGAGTAAATCGTGTTCGCGCGCTCACGGTGCGATCGCTTCGGCCCGCGGGTGCGGCGAGGCTCGGGTCCGGAGCGGGAGGGTCCCTGAACGACCGGGGGTCCGCCGCCGGATCTCGACGGTCAGGGAACATGTCGACCCCGTCACGCCCGTTCCGGCCTCGGAGAAGGCGGCTAGGGCGTGTCCTGTAAGGGATCTGAGCTGGCCTGATTGATCATGTCCCGGTGGTCGGTCGCGGCGAGCTGACAGACAAGGCGTGGGCTCGGATCGAGCCGCTGCTGCCCGCGGTGGCCGGAAACGGTCGCCACTGGCGCGACCACCGCCAGGTGATCAACGCGATCCTGTGGAAGCTCCGCACCGGAGCGCCGTGGCGGGATCTGCCCGAGCGCTACGGGCCGTGGAAGACCGCCCATGAGCGGCTGCGCCGGTGGACCGCAGACGGAACCTGGGACCGGATCCTCGACGAGGCCGTAACCAAGGACGATTCCGTAGGCGCCGTCGAGTGGACGATCAGCGTCGACTCCACCCATGTCCGGGCCCACCAGCACGCTGCCGGTGCCCGGAAAAAGGGGGCTGCACCTCGACCTGGATCGAAGACCTTGCCGTCGACGGCGAAGCCCTCGGCCGGTCCCGTGGTGGGCTGACCAGCAAGATCCACCTCGCCGTCGACGGCCGCGGGCTGCCGATGTCGGTCCTGCTCACCCCGGGCCAGGCCGGGGACAACCCACAACTGTTACCGCTGCTCGACGAGATTTCCGTGCGCCGCGACGGGCCCGGCCGCCCGCGCAAGCGCCCGGACCGAGTCGTGGCGGACAAGGCCTACTCCCACCCCTCGACCCGCGCAGCGATGCGCCGCCGCGGTATCGCGTTCACCAGCCCCGAACGCGACGACCAGATCGCCCGCCGCCACGCCAAGGGCGCCCGGGGCGGGCGCCCACCAGCCTTCGACCCGGTCGTCTACGCCGGCCGCAACGTCGTCGAGCGCTGCTTCAACCGGCTCAAACAGTTCCGCGACCTGGCCACCCGCTACGCCAAGCGCGCCGCATACTTCCGAGCCGAGATCACCATCGCCGCCACGATCCTCTGGCTCCGCCAGGACTTACAGGACACGCCCTAGGTGGCTTCCGCCTACCGCGTTCGGACGGTCCTGCGCGGGCAGCCTTGTCACCTCGGCGGTCGGCCCGCAAAATCGACTCCACGCGCGGGCCGATCGGAGTCAGGCGCAGCGGGCTCGTGGGCGGATCCGCCCGGCTTCCCCGCGATCACGAGGTGCGTCGGCCGCGACGGGCCGGTCCTCGTGCCCTGACCGCGATCCGTGCCCGTGAGGAGTGTGGATGGCCGAGCACTCCGACCGGTACGCCGGGGCCGCGCCGCCGAAGATCGTCGTGGGTCTCGTCGCCACCCCGCCCGACTATCCGGCGCGGGTCGCCGACCGGCTCCGCGAGGAGCTCGCGGGGCTCCTCGCGGACCGGGTCGACTCCACCGTGGACTGGGACGTCCGTACCGGTTGGGGCGCGATCGCGCCGCGACGCGACCGCGGCTACGACGGCTTGCTCGACGACGTGGCGGACCGCCGGCAGAAGGCCGGCTGGGACATCGCCATCTGCCTCACCGACCTGCCGCTGCAGGTCCAGCGGGTGCCCCTGGTCGCCTACTCCTCGCTCCGCCGCCACGCCGGTCTGGTGTCCCTGCCGGCGCTCGGGTTCGGACAGATGCGGGCGGCCCGGGCCGCCGTCGCGGGCCTGATCGCCGGCCTGGTCACCGAACTCCTGACCGAGGACGACCTCGGCGACGAGGACCCCCGAGGTCGACGTGCCGCGAACGACCGGCGGATGACCGACACCGTCATCCCGATCCACCGGGTCGTCACCGGCGCCGAGGACGGGGAGACCGGGTACGCGGCGTCCCGGGGCGCCGGTCAGCTGCGGCTCCTGGCCGGCATGGTCCGGGCCAACCGGCCGGGGCGGGCGCTGCTCGGCCTGTCCAAGCTCCTCGTCGGCGCGTTCGGCACCGCGGCGTTCGCGCTGGCGACCAACACCATCTGGCAGATGGGCGACGCCCTGGACTGGCTCCGCCTGACCGTGATCATGGTGCTCGGCATCACCGCGCTCATCGGCTGGCTCGTCATCGCCCACGACCTGTGGGAGAAACCCTCCGACGACACGACCAGGGAACTGGCCCGGCTGTTCAACTTCGGCACCGTCATCACCCTGGGACTGGCCGTGGGGGTGTCCTACCTCGTGCTCTTCGCCGGGACCACGGCCGCAGCCGCGCTGTTCATCGATCGCTCCATACTCGAGGCCAACCTCGGGCACCCGTCCGGGTTCGGGGACTACGCCACCCTCGCCTGGCTCATCACCTCCCTCGCCACCGTGGGCGGGGCCCTCGGTTCCGGGCTCGAGGACGAGGAGCACGTCCGGGCCGCCGCCTACGGCCATCACCCGACACCGGAGGGCTGGCAGGACCTGGACCGCGAGATGCGCGGGGACGACCAGGGCTGAGCACAGGCCGGACGAACCGCCGCGCTGGGCTTCAGCCCGAGGTGGGCGAGGCCCAGACGTCGGGGGACGCCTGCGCGCGGCGGACGTCGCACGACGCCGCGGCGTCGCGGACGACCGAGAGCACCGCGGCGGCGCGGGCCGCGACGGCGTCGGCCGTGCCGAGCCGTGACCGCCGCACCACCCGGCGCGCGAACTCGGCCGCGTCGAAGCACCGCGCGTCGTACCGGGCCCGCTGGAGGTCCTGCCGCAGGGCGCTGGGAAGCCTGGCCCGGAGCTTCCGGATCTCGCCGTCGTCCAGCATCTCCCCGAGCGTCTGCAGCACCGCCTGCGCCAGCAGCTCGGCGTCGTCACGCGGAAGCTCGGCACGCTCGGTGACGGCATCGATGAACTCGTCGTAGTACATCTCCTACACCTTCGTCAGGGGGCGGGCTCCCGCCCCTTCACTGGTCCCGGCCGAGGCCGGACGTGGCCGTCCGGGCCCCCGCGTCCGCTCTCGGCCGGTCCACCTGCCCTCCGTGCGCAGCCTGGAAGGCGGACCTGTCCTTCGGGATCCTGTCCACCGCACGGCCCCCCGGTGCCGCGGCCGGCCGGAGGTGCGGCGGCCGGCCCTCCGGGACCGGCCGGGCGAGCCGTACGGCCTCCCGGTAGATCAGCTCGTAGCAGTCGGCCATGTGATCCGCGCTGAACCGGCCCTCGACCTCCCTGCGGCAGTGGGCTGCGTCCAGTGACGGCGCCGCGAGGACACCGTCGGCCAGCTCCCGCTCGTCGACGCAGACGAAGCCGGTCTCGCCGTGCCGCACGATCTCCGGCACCGATCCCCGCCGCAGGGCCACCACGGGTGTCCCGCAGGCCAGCGCCTCGATCATCACCATGCCGAACGGCTCCTCCCACTCGATCGGGAAGAGCAGGCACCGAGCCCGTCCCAGCAGGTCCAGCTTCTCCGCTCGCCCGACCTCGCCCCGCCATTCGACGTCGTCGCCCAGCAGCGGGGCGACCACCTCGTCGAAGTACCGCCGCTCGCCCGGCTCCCGGCACTTCGCCGCGATGACGAGCGGCACCCCCACCGAGCGGGCGACGCGGATCGCGGTGGGCACCCCCTTGTCCGGGTTCATCCGGCCCAGGAAGAGCACGAAGTCGTCCTTCTTCAGGCTGATCGGATAGGCATGGGGATCGACGGCGTTGTGCACGCTGCCGAACCACGAGACGTCCGGGGCGGCCGTACGCTGCGCCTCCGAGATCGCCACGAGCCGCGCCCAGCCGGACACCGCCCGGTAGTAGTCGCCCATCTCGCCGACCACCGGCCCGTGCGCGGTGACGACGGTCGGCAGCCCGTGGGTCTGCGCCAGCAGGGGCCCGGCGAGCGTGTGGTCGTGCACCACGTCGACGTCGAGGCCGGCGAGGATCGACGGGAGCGTGGCCGCGTGCACCACCTCGGGCAACGCCTCGCCGATCCGGTCGGCCTGGGGCAGGCCGTAGGTGCGGACGAACTCGGCGTCGGTGCCGTTGCGCCCGACGCCGACCAGCGTCAGGTGGTGACCGTTGTGCAGGAGAGCCGAGACGAGATCGGCACACACGGCCTCGATGCCGCCGTAGCCGCTCGGGGGGAGTTCGGCCCACGGCGGGGCGACGACCGCGATTCGCAACGGCGGCACGGGATGGGAGGCGGTGATCGGCACGGTTCGACCCTGCCCGCTCCCCCGGGGCCCGCACGTCGGCCCCGCAGGACGAACTCCGTGGACGAGGTGCTCCCGCGGGGGTTCACCTGCCTCGTCGTGTCGACTCCCGTCGCCGACGTTCACCCTGCCGTGCCGACGACACGACGACGCCCGCCCACCGACGATCGGGTGGCCCGGCCGGGTCGTGACACCGGCGGAGCGGGACCCGGTCGGGGCAACCGGCGACGCCGTGTCGGACCGGCGCCGGTCCCGCCTCCGGGCCATCCGACGAGTTGAGGAGACCCATGGTGCTCACGAAGACGATCGGCCGCGCGGCTGCGGTCGCCGGGGCCGTGGCGGGCGGCCTGGCCGCGCGCCGCAGCCGGACACGGCACGACGGCACCGACGTCCGACGGTGGTTCGTGGTCACGGTGAACCGCTCCCCGGAGGACGTCATGCCGGACGGGAAGCTCCCCGAGCCCCTGGCGCGGCTCGGCGACGCGATCGAGGTGCGAATCCGGCCCGCGCCGGGTGACAAGGGCACCGAGCTCGCCGCGCGTCTGACCCATCCCCCGGGGTCCGGCCCGGCCGCGGCGAAGGCGCGGCTGCACGGCGAGGATCCGCGACAGCAGGTCAGGACCGCGCTGCGCCAGGCGAAGGCGATCCTCGAGGTCGGCGAGGTGGTGCTGCCCGACGCGCCGGGGACCACCCATCCCGGCCTCGGCGGACGGCTCGTGGCCGTGGCCGACCGGGTCGCCCAAGGAGAGGGACGGCTGTGAAGGCGTTGTGCTGGGAGGGCACGAACGAGGTCGCGATCGAGAACGTCCCGGACCCGCAGATCCGCAACAGCGGGGACGTCATCCTGAAGGTCCGCGCCAGCGCGGTGTGCGGCTCCGACCTGCACCTGCTCGGCGGCTACATCCCGGCCATGCAGTCCGGCGACGTGCTCGGCCACGAGTTCCTGGGCGAGGTGGTCGAAGTCGGGCCCGGCGTGCGCGACCGCAAGGTGGGCGACCGGGTCGTGGTGTGCTCCTTCGCGGGATGCGGCAAGTGCTGGTACTGCACCCACGACCTCTGGTCGCTCTGCGACAACGCCAACACCAACCCGGGCATCACCGAGGCGCTGTGGGGCTCCGCCATCGGGGCCTGCTACGGCTACTCCCACGCCCTCGGCGGTTTCGCCGGCAGCCACGCCGAGTACATCCGGGTCCCCTTCGCCGACCACGGCGCCTTCGTCGTCCCCGACGAGCTCGACGACGACCTCGCCGCCGTCTTCGCCTCCGACGCCGGGCCGACGGGCTGGATGGGCGCCGACCTCGGCGGTGTCAAGTCCGGCGACGTCGTCGCCGTGTGGGGCTGCGGGGGCGTCGGCCAGGTCGCCGCCCGCGCCGCCGTGCTGCTCGGCGCGGAGCGGGTCATCTCCATCGACCGCATCCCCGAGCGGCTGGCCCAGGCCGAGAAGTACATGGGCGTCGAGACGCTCGACTACACGAAGACCGACGTGGGCGCGGAGCTCCGCGAGCGCACGGGCGGCCGCGGCCCGGACGTCTGCATCGAGGCCGTCGGGATGGAGGCGCACAGTACCGGCCCGGAGTACCTCTACGACCAGGTCAAACAGCAGCTGCGGCTGCAGACCGACCGCCCGACCGCCGTCCGGGAGGCCATCTACAACTGCCGCAAGGGCGGCTCGGTGTTCTGCCTCGGCGTGTTCGCCGGGGTGGTGGACAAGTTCCCGCTCGGCGCGCTGATGAACAAGGGACTCACGTTCCGCGGCGCCCAGCAGCACGGGCACCGCTACATCCCGATGCTGCTCGACCGCATCGCGAGCGGCGACCTGCCCACCCGGCACCTGGCGACCCATCCCATGTCCCTCGACGAGGGGCCCGAGGGATACCGGCTGTTCAAGGAGAAGGAGGACAACTGTGTCCGGGCCGTGTTCCGACCATGACCGGCGGGAGCGGCGGGAGCCGGCCGGATGAGCACCACGAGGACGCGGAGAGCCGGCGGGCGGCGGATCATCTCGGTCTGGCGCGGGCTCTCCTCGCTCGCCGCGGGGATCGTCGCGAGCCTCGTCGCGGTGCTCCTCGGGGCGACGGAGATCGCCCCCCTCGTGGGCTGGACCAGCGGCGTGGGGATCCTGCTGGCGCGGGTGTGGCTGGCGAGCTGGCACCAGGGCCAGCTCGGCACCGAGGAGCTCGCCGAGGAGGAGAGCCGGACCCGCTCGACGGACACCTGGGTCCTCGTCGCCGCCGTGGCGAGCCTCGGCGTGATCACGGATGCGCTCGTCCGGTCCAGCGACAGCCAGGGCGGCACGTCCGTGGCGCTGGTCGTCCTCGGGGTCGTCTCCGTCGTCCTCTCCTGGGCGATGACGAACACCGTCTTCGCCCTCAAGTACGCGCGCCTCTACTACCGCGACGAGGACGGGGGCATCGACTTCCTGCAGGAGGAGGAGCCGACCTACGCCGACTTCGCCTACATGGCCTTCGCGATCGGCATGACCTACGGGATCACGGACACCGTCGTCACCGACACCCGCATCCGCAAGACCGTGCTGGGGCACGCGCTGCTGGCCTACGCGTTCGGCACCGGCATCCTCGCGATCGCCATCAACCTGGTCGCGAACATCGGGGAAGGACCCCGATGAGGGAGGCCGCGGGGGCCGGGGCCGCGGGATGACGGGGGCGTGGGCGTCCGGAGCCGGGCCGCCGGTGCACGCCGGGCCCGAGGGCTCGACCACCGTGGTCGAGGGTTCGTCGTTCTGCGTGTCCTCCTCGTCGGGGGACGTCCTGCCCGACCGCGCGCAGGGACTGTTCGTCGCCGACACCCGGATCCTGTCGTGCTGGCTGCTGCAGGTGGACGGCGCCGCCGTCGAACCGCTCGCCACCGTCGACGACGAGAGCTACCGGGCGAGGTTCATCGCCCGCACACCCCCACGACGCGGTCTCGCCGACAGCACCCTGCTGGTGCAGCGCACCCGCTACGTGGGCGACGGCATGCGGGAGGACATCCTCCTGCGCAACGTGGGGGCCGAGGCGGCCGGCGTGCTGGTCACGATCGCGGTGGACGTGGACTTCGCCGACCTGTTCGAGGTCAAGGAGGGCCGGGCGTCCGCCCGGCCCGGCGTGGAGGCCGAGGTCGGGGCGGACACACTCACCTACCGGTGCGCGACCCACGGCAGCTCGCGGTCGACGACGGTCGTCGCCACGGGTGAGCCGGTCATCTCCCCCGGGCAGTTGACCTACCGGGCCGTCGTGCCCGCTCGCGCCGAGTGGTCGGTGTGCGTGTCCGTGCGGGCCGCGATCGACGGCCGCCAGCTGCCGCCGCTGTACCACTGCGGCAAGCGGGTGGAGGAGACCGTCCCCGCGCAGCGCCTGCGCGAGTGGCGGCTGACCAGTCCCAGCATCTCCACCCCCGACGCCGGCCTGGCGACGACCCTGCGGACCAGCAGCCGGGACCTCGGGGCGCTGCAGATCCACGATCCCGACCACCCGCAGCGCCGGGTCGTCGCCGCCGGGGCGCCCTGGTTCATGGCGCTGTTCGGCCGAGACTCGTTGCTGACCAGCTGGATGGCGCTGCCGCTGGACCAGCAGCTCGCGCTGGGCACCCTGCAGACCCTCGCCCGCTTCCAGGGGGAGAAGGAGGACCCGCTCACCGAGGAGCAACCGGGCAAGATCCTGCACGAGGTCCGGCTCGGCCGGGAGGCGGCCCTCGCGCTCGGCGGCGGCCGCGCCTACTACGGCTCGGCCGACGCGACCCCCCTGTTCGTCGCGCTGCTCGGGGAGCTGCATCGCTGGGGCATCCCCACGGCCGACATCCTCGCGCTGCTCCCCGCCGCGGACCGGGCGCTGGCCTGGGTGGACGAGTACGGCGATCTCGACGGCGACGGCTTCGTCGAGTACCGCCGCGCGACCGACCACGGCCTGGCCAACCAGGGGTGGAAGGACTCCTTCGACGGGATCAACGACGCCGCGGGGCGGCTGGGGACACCCCCCATCGCGCTGTCCGAGGTCCAGGCCTACGTGTACGCCGCGTACCGGGCCCGCGCGGCCATCGCGCACGCGGTCGGCGACGCGGGCACGGAGGCGAAGCTCGAGGACCGCGCCGCGACCCTCAAGACCGCCTTCAACGAGCGCTTCTGGCTGCCCGAACGCGAGTGGTACGCCGTGGCGCTGGACCGCGACAAGCGGCCCCTGGACGCGTTGGCCTCCAACATGGGCCACTGCCTGTGGTGCGGGATCGTCGACGACGACAAGGCGCCCGCGGTCGCGGCCCACCTCGTCGACGCACCGCTGTGGAGCGGGTTCGGCGTGCGGACGCTGGCCACCACGATGGGCGCCTACAACCCGATCAGCTACCACAACGGCTCGGTCTGGCCGCACGACAGCGCGATCGGCGCGGCGGGGCTCATGCGCTACGGGTTCGTCGCCGAGGCGCAACAGGTCGCGCTGGGCCTGTTCGACGCGGCCACGATGCTGGGCGGGCGGCTGCCCGAGCTCTTCTGCGGGCTGGACCGCACGGAGTTCCCGGCCCCCGTGCCCTACCCGACCTCCTGTTCACCCCAGGCCTGGGCCGCGGCCGCGCCGATCCTGCTGATGCGCTCGCTGCTGCGGTTCGAGCCGGACCTGCCGGCCGGGTGCGTGGGGTTCGACCCGGCGTTGCCCGAGCGGATGCGCCCGCTCCGGGTCGAGCACCTGCCCCTGGCCGACGCACGGCTCGTCCTGGACGTCCCGTCCGAGGGGCGGCGCATCGAGGGCCTCCCGCCCGGTGTCGTGCTCGATCCCCCGGTGTGACCACCGGTGACCCCGGTGTACCGCACGGTGTCGCGGCGAGCGGGGCATCCGCCGGGCGCCGGTCGCTCTCGGAGGCCGGTCTCCCCGGCTGCTTTCAGCCCGCCGGGACGAGGCGGGCGGAGCGTGTGTTCACCAGCATGGCGAGTGCCGGGCCACCCGGGCTCGAGTCGACCGATCCGCTGGAGGACGAACCAGATGAAGGCCGCTGTGTACCGAGGACCGCGTCAGATCGCCGTCGAGGAAGTGCCCGACGCGCGGATCGAGGATGCGAACGACATCCTCGTCCGCATCACCACGACGAACATCTGCGGCTCCGACCTCCACATGTACGAGGGCCGGACCGACATGGAGGAGGGGCGGGTCCTCGGCCACGAGAACATGGGCCAGGTCATCGAGGTGGGAGACGCCGTCCGGAAGGTCAAGGTCGGCGAGTACGTCGTGCTGCCGTTCAACGTGGCCTGCGGCCACTGCAAGAACTGCGAGCGTGGCCTCACCAACTACTGTCTGACGATGCAGCCGGAGCCGTCGTGGGCCGGCGCCGCCTACGGGTTCGCCGACATGGGTCCTTACCAGGGCGGGCAGGCCGAGCTGCTGCGCGTGCCCTACGGGGACTTCAACGCCCTGCGCCTGGGCGAGGATGCGGCGGAACGCCAGACCGACTACGTGATGCTCGCGGACATCTTCCCCACCGGCTACCACGCCACCGAGATGGCCGGGGTGAAGCCGGGCGACCAGACGGTGATCATGGGAGGTGGGCCGGTCGGGCTGATGGCCGCCTACTCCGCGACCATCAAGGGCGCAAGCCGCGTGTGGGTCGTGGACCGGCATCCGGACCGCCTCGCGCTCGCCGACAAGATCGGCGCGATCCCGATCAACGACGCGGAGCAGGACCCTGTCGAGGTCGTCAAGCAGGCCACCCTCGGCCTCGGCGCCGACAACGGCTGCGAGTGCGTCGGCTACCAGGCGCACGACCCGCAGGGCCACGAGAACGGCGCGCTCACGATGAACACGCTGATCAACGCCGTCCGGTTCACCGGCAAGATCGGCTGCGTGGGGGTCTTCGTGCCGCAGGACCCCGGCGGGCGGGAGAAGCAGGGGGACGTCGGCGAGCTCGAGGCGCAGGGCAAGCTCCCGCTGGACTTCGGCATGATGTGGTTCAAGGGCCAGTCCGTCGGTACCGGGCAGTGTCCGGTGAAGAAGTACAACCGTTGGCTGCGCGACCTCGTCGCGGGCGAGAAGGTCCGGCCGAGCTTCCTCGTGTCGCACGAGATGCCGCTCGACCAGGCACCGGAGGCCTACGAGCACTTCGACAACCGCGACAACGGCTACACCAAGATCGTCCTGCATCCCTGAACGGACCGGGACCCGCCGTCGGGCGGTCAACGCGAGCCGGGCCCGCAGCAGCGCTGCGGGCCCCGGTCCTCGTCCACATCCGGCCGCCGGCGCGGGCCGGCGGGCGGTGGTCACTCCTCGATGGTCAGCGCGCCGTGCAGCTCGGCGAGCGAGGCGCTCAGCAGCCGGGACACGTGCATCTGCGAGATGCCGAGGCGGCTCCCGATCTCGAACTGGGTCAGGCCGCCGAAGAAGCGCAGCAGCACGATGGTCCGTTTCCGCTCCGGCAGGGCCCTGAGCAGGGGGCCGAGCGTCTCCCGGTACTCCATCAGGTCCAGCTCCGGATCCAGGGAGCCGAGGTGGGCGTCGAACCGGCTGTACTCCTCGGACGAGGAGTCCTCGAAGGACTCGTCCAGGGAGGCGCAGCGGCTGGCGTTCTGCACCTGGAGCCCGTCCACGACGCGGCTGAGCGGCAGGTTCAGGCGGGCGGCGATCTCGGTGGGCCGGGGGGCCCGGCCGAGCTGCTGGCCGAGGCGCTCTGCGGCCTCGTACATCTCCCGCTGCAGCTCGGTGAGGCGGCGGGGAAGGCGGATCGTCCGCGTACGGTCGCGGAAGTGGCGCTGCACCTCGCCGGTGATGGTCGGCACCGCGAACGACAGGAAGTCGACCCCTCGACTCAGCTCGAAGCGGTCGACGGCGTGGATGAGGCCGACCGCCGCCACCTGCTCCAGGTCCTCCAGGTTCTCCCCCGGTAGGCGTACCGGCGGGCGATGTGCTGGGCGACCGGCAGGTAGCCGGTGATCAGCTGACGGCGGATGACGGGGCCGCGCGGATGGCCGGCGGGCAGGCAGGCCCGTTCCTCGATCAACGACCGGAGGTGCTCATAGCCTCTCCGCTGGCGCCGCTGCGGCGTCGCGACTGTCGGATTGCGCACGGGCGGACTCCTCTCGACGGTCACCGCGATCGTGTCCAGGAGAGGTAGGGATGTGCACCGGCTCGCAAGCGCGAACCGGCGGTCCCCGGTTGGGCCCGGGAGGTCGGCGCCCCCGCCGCACGCCCCGGCCCGGCGCCTCGCGGCCGCTCAGGAGCCGCCGCGCAGGATGTGCCAGGCGCGGGTGGCGACGTGCAGGTTGAGCCTGGTGTCCACCGCACCCAGGTCGTGGCCGCTGACCTCCTTGATCCGGCGCAGCCGGTAACGCAACGTACTTCGGTGGATGAGGAGTGCCCGGGCCGTGGCGTCGTAGTTCCCGCCCTGCTCGAGGTACTGCCACAGGGTGGTGACGAGATCGGACCTGCTCGTCGCGTCGTAGTCCAGGAGCGCGCCGAGCCACTCCCGGACGAACTGCTGCACCTCCCGGTTGTCCTCACCGAGGGTGAGGACCCGGTAGATCCCCAGGTCCTCGTACACGGTGACGCCGGTCGGGGACGACGACCCGAGCCGGACGCGCAGCGCCCGTTGTGCCTCGGCGTAGGACTTCGGTACCTCGGTCGGGGTCGAGCACACCCCGCCCACCCCGATGGCGCCCGCGGTCGAGCGCACGCTCCTGCCCACCGCGCGGTGCAGCTCGCTCCACCGGCGCCGCTCGTCGGGCCCCGGTGCGGGAGCGACGAGCACCACCCCGTCCGGGCGGCGCGCGAGCAGGGCGTTGGTGTTCAGCAACCGGACGACGGCCTGCTCGACGGCACGGACGAGCCCGTTCTCGGTCGGCCCGTCGGACCAGCGGATGACCAGGACCTGGTGCGGCATGCGCAGGTCGTGACCGAGCGCCTCGGCCCGCGACAGCGCGCTCACGTCGTCGGTCCCGGTGAGCAGGTCGTCCACCAGATCCCGGCGCAACCTCAGCTCGGTCTCGGCCAGGGCCCGCAGGTGCGCCAGCTCCATCGTCAACATCACCGCGCCGTGCTGGAGCGCGAAGAGCTCGTGCTCACCGGCCTGGCCCGCCGGGTCGACCAGGGCGAGCACGCCGAGCACCTCGTCCCGCGGCTGGGCGACGGCGATCAGCCGGTCCCGGTCGCGGATCGGGTGCGGGCTGCGGCGGGCATCGGCGAGCACCGCCTCGCGGCGCCGCGCCGGAAGCCGCGGGTACGGTTCGGGCCGGCTCGGGCCGGCCCACGCGCGCAGGTTGCCGAAGGGGTCCTCGGCCGCGACGCGCAGCCCGGTGAGCCGGTGCACGGCGTCCGCGATCCCCGCCTCCCCGGCCCCCGACGCGGCCACGGCGGTGAGCGTCTCGTGGACCTTGCGGCGCCGCTCAAGGTCGACGACGGTCGCGGCGAGGCGGTTGTTGACCTCGGCGAGGGTCGCGTTGAGCGTACGGAGCTGGCCGGCGGTCTCCCGCTCACGGCGGTGCAGCACCGCGGTGGTGAGGGCGAGGCCGGTCTGCTGCGCGAGTATCTGGAGGACGAGGAGCTCGTCCGGTGACGGCTCGCCGTCGGCGCCGACGACCAGATAGCCGGCATGGTGGCCGATCGCCTCCAGGGCGTAGGCCATGCCCCACCCCGAACCGGTCCCGGTCACCGGGCCGTCGGCGCCGTCGAGGTAGGCGAGCTGCTCGGCGAGGGCGGGCCGGGCGAGGGTGGCGCCGTCCGGGGAGCGCAGTCCCCCTTCGTCACCGGTGAGGAGAGTGGCGACGGCACCGCACGAGGTGAGGGTGCGGACCGACGTCGTGGCCTGCTCCAGGATCTCCTCCTCCCCACACCCGTTGGACATCTTCAGCGAAAGCGTGAACAGGCTGCACAGGTTCGAGAGCTGTTGGCGCAACGCGCGGGTCGACGGGCCGTCCTTCATCGGGTTCTCCTCACCCACCAGGGTGTGCTCCAGGACACATGCTGCGTCGGAACCGACCGTACGATGTTCCTCCCCGTTTCCGCCTCCGCCCCCCGACGCGTTTTTCGCGGGTGGATGGCTCCGGACGCGGGGAGACAGCGCGGCCCCGCTCGTAGGCGAGCCGGAGATACCCGGTCTCGCGAGGTCGATGCACGCGGGACAGGCCGACATTCGCCCGGTGCGCCCGACGGTCGGGGCTCGGTGGACGCGCGCTTCGTGCGACCGGTTCAGTCCAGCGTGCCGAGCGCGGCCTGCTGATCCGGGTGGATCTCGAACAGGGACGCCACATCCGCAGCGTGCAGGGCACGGAGAACCGGGTCGCCGGGACGGTCCCCGCACACCAGGCACAGGCCGATGTCGCCCGCACCCGCCTCGCACGCGATGTCGACGAGGGCCGAGACCCCGTCCGGCGACAGCCGGTGGAGCGGGCGCAGATCGACGATCACCAGCCGCGGACCCCGGGCCAGCTCCGCGTACACCGACTGTCGGAGCTGGGCCGCCGCCTCTGCGGAGACCCCGTCGGCGACCCGGACGAGCAGGATGTCGTCGGTCAGCCCGTGGACGACCGGAACGCCCTCCGCAGGAGCTGGGCCGTCCGGCCCGTGGCCGCCCGACCGGTCGGGCGCAGAATCGTCCTCTGCGTCACACATGGTTCGATATTCAAACGCGAGCCGGGACGGCGGCGCCATTCGGGGAATCCGGGGACACTCGGCACAGGTGGGACCCCGGAGTACTTTCCGTGGACCGTTCGACCCGTCGGGCCGAGGATCTCGGCCGGCGTTCGCATCGCCGGACCGGTTCGGCGGCGGCGGCGGCCGCCCATGATGGTGGGAGTTCAGCCGGGTTCTGGCTCCGGCCGAGTTCACAGGAGGTGATGATCGAGTCCGACGACATGAATGGCACCCACGCCGACGCCGGACGACGAGTCACCTTCGCCGATCCGGCGTCGGCGGCCCGTTCCCCCGCTCGGGTGCGTTCAGCTCCCCCGGCGATCGGCAGGAGGTGAAGTGGCCGTTGGCGGCACTCGTCGTTCTCGTCCCCACACGCAACCGGCCTGCCGAGCTCGCCACCACCCTCGCCGGGCTCGCCGCCCAGGATCACCCGTTCGACCTCGTGGTGAGCGACCAGTCCGACGGGTCCCCGTCCTACGCCACCCCCGCGGCCGCCGCGCTGCTCCGGGCGCTGACCAGCGCTGACCATCGCGTGACGGTCCGCCGTCACCTGCCACGACGTGGGCTGGCCGAGCACCGGGCGTCGCTGCTCGCCGCCTCCACCGCCCGGTACGTGCTGTTCTGCGACGACGACGTCTGGCTAGAGCCGGGCACGGTGGCGCGACTGCACGAGGCGATCGTCGAGCTGCGGTGCGGGCTGGTCGGGGCAGCGGTCCAGGGCCTGTCGTACCTGCACGACCACCGCCCGGCCGAGCTGGCGCCCTTCGAACGGTGGCAGGGCAGGCCCGAACCCGAGCGCATCACCCCCGGAACCCCCGCGTGGGCCCGCTGGACGCTGCACAACGCGGCGAACCCGAGACACCTCGCCCACCGGCATCTACGCCCCGGCGAACCGTGGGTCGCCTACAAGATCGCGTGGGTCGGCGGCTGCGTGCTGTTCGACCGGGAGGTCCTCGAGGCCGTCGGCGGCTTCGACTTCTGGCCCGACCTGCCCGAGGAACACTGCGGCGAGGACGTCCTCGTCCAGCACAGGGTCATCGCCCGGGCCGGCGGCGCCGGGATCCTCCCGTCGGGCGCCGTCCATCTGGAGGCCCCGACGACCGTGCCCGACCGACGGGTGCAGGCCCGCGACGTCGTCGGCCGCCACGACCCGCTGGGCTCGCCGTCACCGCCGCCGTGACCGGGCGGAGCACTCCTGCGGACCCTCCCCACTCCCGACCGGTTAGGAGCTGAGCGACATGGCGTCGGCACTGTCGACCTATCCCTTGCACGAGGTCGAGGTCGAGCCCGTCCGGTTCGCCTCGGCGGTGTGCAACGGACCGGAGCCGCGGCCATGACGACCACCCGTACCGCCCCGGTCGTCGTGAGCGCCCCGCGACCGCAGACGCACCGCAAGGGCTCGCGGCTGCCGCACATGCTGCGGACCACGGACCCCAAGGACATCGGGATCCTCTACCTGGTCGCCTCGTTCCTGTTCTTCCTGGCGGGCGGAGCCATGGCGCTGCTGATGCGGGCCGAACTGGCCCGGCCGGGCCAGCAGTTCCTGTCCGCCGAGCAGTACAACCAACTGCTGACGATGCACGGCACCGTGATGCTGCTGCTGTACGCCACACCGATCCTGTTCGGCTTCGCGAACTACATCCTGCCCCTGCAGATCGGCGCACCGGACGTCGCGTTCCCGCGGCTGAACGCGTTGTCCTTCTGGCTGTTCCTCTTCGGCGGGTCCATCGTGATGTCGGGTTTCCTCACCGCCGGTGGGGCCCCCGACTTCGGCTGGTACGCCTACGCCCCGCTGGCCGGGCAGACCTACACCCCGGGGTGGGCGGGAACCTGTGGTTCGCGGGGCTCATCGTGGCGGGGCTGGGCACCATCCTGGGCGCCGTCAACATGGTCACGACGATCGTCTGCCTGCGCGCGCCGGGGATGACGATGTTCCGGATGCCGATCTTCTGCTGGAACATCTTCGCCACCGCCATCCTCGTCCTCATCGCCTTCCCGGTCCTCACCGCGGCGCTGTTCGGCCAGCTGATGGACCGGCACCTCGGTTCGCACGTGTTCTCCCCTGCCAACGGCGGGGCGATTCTGTGGCAACACCTGTTCTGGTTCTTCGGCCACCCCGAGGTCTACATCGTGGCGCTGCCGTTCTTCGGGATCGTCACCGAGATCATCCCGGTGTTCAGCCGGAAACCCCTCTTCGGCTACAAGGGGATGATCTTCGCCACCATCACGATCACGTTCTACTCCGCCGCCGTGTGGGGCCACCACATGTTCGCCACCGGGGCGGTCCTGCTCGCGTTCTTCTCGGCGACCACCTTCATCATCGCCATCCCGACCGGTATCAAGTTCGTGAACTGGATCGGGACGATGTGGAAGGGGAAGCTGACGTTCGAGACGCCGATGCTGTTCGCGGTCGGGTTCCTCGCGACGTTCCTCTTCGGCGGCCTCACCGGCGTCCTCCTGGCCTCGCCGCCGTTGGACTTCCACCTCAACGACACGTACTTCGTCGTCGGCCACTTCCACTACGTGCTGTTCGGGACCATCGTCTTCTCGGTGTTCGCCGGCATCTACTTCTGGTTCCCGAAGATGACCGGCCGGATGATGGACGAGACCCTGGGCAAGCTCCATTTCTGGACCATGTTCATCGGGTTCCACACGACCTTCCTGGTCCACCACTGGCTCGGCGACGAGGGCATGCCACGCCGCTACGTGGACTACCTGCCCACCGACGGCTTCACGACGCTGCACATGATCTCCTCGGTCGGTTCCTTCCTGCTCGGCGTGTCGACGCTGCCGTTCCTCTGGAACGTGTTCAAGAGCTACCGGTACGGCCGGAGGGTGACCGTCGACGACCCGTGGGGTCACGGGAACTCCCTGGAGTGGGCCACGTCCTGCCCGCCGCCACGGCACAACTTCACCGAGCTGCCCCACATCCGGTCCGAGCGCCCGGCGTTCGAGCTGCACTACCCGCAGTACGTCGAGCGGTACCGCCAGGAGGCCCACGTCGGGCGCCGCCCGTCCCCGTTCGAGGTCGCGGCCGAGCGGGTCACACCGGACCAGGGGTACGACGACGACCCGAAGTCCCGCTGACCTGCGTGCGACGACCACGAGAAGGCCCGCCATGACGACCGCCGTCGACGTCGACGCCCGGGACGCCGGATGACCGTTCCCGTCCCCGACGGGACTCCCGTTCCCGTGGCCGCGCCCTCGACGTGGGCGCCGCTGCGGCATCCCGTGTTCCGCGCCCTGTGGATCGCGCAGTTCGGCGGCAACATCGGGACCTGGGCGCAGATGGTCGGGGCGCAGTGGCTGATGGGCGACCTGGGCGGCGGCGGGCTCGCCATCGGCCTCGTGCAGACCGCCGCGACACTGCCGGTGTTCCTGTTCGTCGTGCCGGCCGGTGCCCTGGGCGACAGCATGGACCGGCGCAAGCTGCTGCTCCTCGGGCAGTCCGTGATGACCGCCGCCGCCACTGTCCTGCTCCTGGTCACCGTCATCCACGTGGTGAACCCGGTGCTGTTGCTCGGGCTGACCGCCGTGATGGCCGCCGGGCAGGGCCTGGCGGCGCCGGCGTTCCAGGCGGTGCAACCCGAGCTCGTGGGCCGCGACCAGATTCCCGCTGCCGCGCTCCTGAACGGCGTGAACGCCAATGTGGGCCGGGCCATCGGCCCGGCGCTCGGCGGGGTGCTCATCGCCGCGGCGGGCCCGGCGGCGGCGTTCGCGCTCAACGTCGCCTCGTTCGTCGGCCTGCTGGTGGTGCTCGCGAGGTGGCACCGCGAGGTCCCGCCGCGCCCGCTGGGTGCGGAGCGGGTGCTCGCCGCGGTCCGCACGGGCGCCCGCTACGTCCGCAACGCCCCGAGGTTCGGGGCGGTACTGGCCCGGTCCACCGTCTTCATGGTGTTCGCGAGCTCGCTGTGGGCGTTGCTGCCGATCCTCGCCCGCGGTCCGTTGCGGCTCGGCCCCAGCGGATACGGGCTCCTGCTGGGCGGGATCGGGGTCGGGGCCGTGCTCGGCGCCCTCGTGGTCCCGGCCATCCGGGCGCGCGCCGAGCCGGGGGTCGTCGTCAGCGCGGGAACGCTGGTCTACGCGGCGACCCTGGTCCTCACCGGGCCGTCGCGCTCGGTCCCCCTCGTGGCGGTGACTCTGGTGGTCACCGGGCTGACGTGGGTGGCGGTGCTGTCCACGCTGAACAGCGGCGCGCAGATGGTGCTGCCGGACTGGACGCGAGCCCGCGCGCTCGCCTACTACCAACTCGCCATCATGGGTGGGCAGGCGCTCGGCGGGTTCGTGTGGGGCCTGGTCGCGCAGCTCTGGGGCGCCTCGACGGCGCTCGTGGCCGCCGGGATCGGGCTCGCCGTCAGCCTGCCCGTCGGGTGGCGGTGGGCGCCGATGGCCGGCCCGACCCTCGACCCGAGCGCCGAGCAGCACCTGCCCGCCCCGCCGGACGTCCCGGTCACCGGCCTCGGGCACGTGCTCGTCCTCATCGAGTGGCGGGTACCCGACGAGTCCGCGACCGCCTTCACCGAGGCCATGCGTGCCGTCGGGCTGTCCAGACGACGCACCGGCGCGACGCTGTGGGGTCTGTTCCGCGACGTGGAGGACCCCGAGTGCTTCCTCGAGGCGTTCACCGTGCCCGATTGGACCGAGCACCTGCGCCAGCACCTCGAGCGCGGCACCGCCATGGATCGCCTCGCCGAGGCCGCCGCGCGTCAGCTGGTGGTTCCGGGCACCGGGCCGCAGGTCCGCCACCTGGTCCGCGAGGACTCCTGACCGTCCGACTCATCCGCTGACCAGTACCGTCATTCAGCTGTCCCGACCGAACGAGGGGACCCGATCGCCCAGGATCCAGCAGGGGCTCGACGTGTACGAGGCCGGGACACTCGCCGACGTGCTCACCTGGCCGGGGACGGTCCGCTGGACCGCCCGGGCCCGGTGGCCGGCGAGCCCGGGGCCGCGGCGCCGGAGCTCGCGGACGTCGTGGGTCAGCCGGACGCCCGCCACGCGCTGGAGGTGGCGGCCGCGGGCGGCCATCACCTGCTGCTGGTCGGACCACCCGGGACCGGCAAGACCATGCTCGCGCAGCGGATCGTCGGGCTGCTCCCCGAACTCTCCCGGGACGACGCGCTGCAGCTCGCGGCCGTCCGCTCGGTGGCCGGGAACCCTCCCACCGGCCGGGCCGCTGAGCACCGTGGCACCGTTCGTCGCCCCGCACCACTCCAGCTCGATGGCCGCGCTGCTCGGCGGCGGGAGCGGCATCGCGAGACCGGGCGCCGTCTCGATGGCCCACGGAGGTGGCCTGCTTCTGTAAGTGAGCCTAAGTACGTCCGGAGCGTCGCCGCGTCGGCCGAGGCCGGAAGCGGGGCGGTGGCAGGGGGTAGCTCAGCCGCTTTGCGGGGAAGGTCAGTCGCTCTGACCGGTGAGAGCGGTGTCGACGCAGGTCCCGACGTCACCCATGGTGGGGGATGCCGCAGCGTTCGTGGGCGGTGACCATCGCCTGGTGGAGTGACAGCAAGGAAATGGCCAGCGACTCACGTCAACCAGCGGGCGTCGGCGACAGCCGCTATGCCCATGTCGAGCGAAGTGGTTGGTGACCGTGCTGGACGGCGCCGAGGAACACGCGGATCACCAGGCCAGGCCGTTTGACGGTCAATGCGAGCAGTGAGGGCACGGGACGCTTTGCCTCGTTCTGGAAGGGTCGCTACTCGATTGCGGCGACGGGAGGTCGGACATGACTGAGCAGGGAGGGCCATCGCAGGGTCTGGAGCGTGACGAGGGAGCGCCCGCCGCGGTCGGTGGGACCGGGATGGTGGCCAGCCGCCGCGCTGTCCTGGGCGCGGGGCTGGCTCTGGCTGCGACGGCGTGCACGCCCGCGTCGACTGCGCCGGCGTCGACTGCGCCGCCGGGCAGCGGGCCGATGGGGCTGCAGACCGGCTCCGCTCAGCGGCTGTACACCCTGCCCGCGGATCACCAGTGGCACGGGGGCGGCATCTACGACACGGGTCTGCTCGAGGAGTGGTTCTATTGGACCGGTTTCCTCACCGACGTCGACACCCAGGAGCAGTTCGGGCTGTTCTACAACCTGTTCCACGAGGGCGATGGCCCCGGCAAATACAGCCACCGGCTCTGGTTCTCCCTGGACAGCCTGAACAACGACAGCATCGTCTGGGCCACGCCCGATATGACCTCCTTCACGGCCGCGGCGGCCCCGCAGTCGACCTCGCCCAACGACTTCCTCTACTCCGCGCAGGGCACCGACACCACGTACGAGACCCTCTACCGCGCCGAGCCGGACACGTGGTCGCTGAAGTTCCACGGCGCCGCCGCGAACGTGCCCCAACCCGTCGACATGGCCATGGAGCTGCACACCACCACCCCCTACGGCTACATGCCGCTGACGCCGTATGGCGTGGAGAACGAGAACATGCCGTGGACCGGACAGACCGACCCCACCACGATGTCCTCGCTGTCCTACTACTACGGCGCCCCGAAGACGGCCGCCAACGGCGCGGTCAAGATCGGCAACCAGATGCACCGGCTGCAGGGGTCGCTGTGGATGGAGCACCAGTGGGGGAACTTCCGGATCACCGAGATGCCGTGGGCGGCTAACTACATTTGGTCGGGCCTGCAGTTCGACGACGGGTCGATCTTCACCTTCCGGCAGTGGTACGGCCAGAACAACCAGCCGCTGCTGAACCTCGGCCGACACTCCTACTCCACACCGAACAACCAAACCACCTACGGCTTCGGACAGTCGGTCGTGTTCACGCCGTTGAAGACCTGGACCTCGCCGGTCTCCAAGCGCAACTTCCCGGTCTATGCGAGCGTGAGCAGCGAGTTCGGCACCTGGTACTACTCCCCGGTCTTCCCGGACTACGAGATGCCGTTCGGCTATCCGCCCTACGGCACGTCGGACCTGGACATCTGGGAGGCCCCCTGCTTGGTCCACACCGGATCCCTCGACGGACCCGTGGTCGGCAAGGCCTACCTCGAGCTACCCAACATCCTCACCAAGACATTCCCGGTGCTCACTTGACCGGCGATTGCTCGTCCTACTCCCACGGCGTCCAGCCAGACCAGGATGGGACCAGGCCCATCCCGGCACCTCGGGCGGCCCGGCGTCCACGCCCAACCGGTGCTCGGCGGTTGTGACTACTCCTCCACGTCTTGCGTCTGTGCTGCCTGGACGTGCCACTCGCGGCCCGAGCAAGGAGTTCGTCGAATGTGATGACGTCTGGCTCGTAGAGGTTGCGGCGGAATAGCTCAAACGAGCGGTATTTGTCCCGGTGAACACCGGTGGCACCTCTCAGCTTCCGGGAGGTGCCCGGCAATCAGGTACGACCTCGGGCGGACGACGTAGGCGGCTTCGCCGGTCCCGGCGCCGTCATCATCGAGCTTGGTGAGCACCTCGCCGATATCTTCTCGGGCAAGGAGGACGGTCTGCTGGAGCCGCCGTGGCCAAGGTCAAGCAGTGCCAGGCCGAGGGCGTCGGCGGGGAAGGATGCGATGCGTCGGGCGAGCCGGGCGACGAACGCGTCAAGTTCGGCGTCGGGCAGTGCGCGGTTGATCCAGCCGTAGCGTTCGGCCTGGTCGGCGCTGAAGTCGTCCGCACCGAGGATCGCTTCCATGGCTCGCCCGCGTCCCAGCAGTCGGGCCAGGTGCTGCACGCCTCCGGCGCCCGGGTTCGTACCGGCGCCGATCTCGATCTGGCCCAGGATCGCGTTCTCTCGCGCGGCGAAGCGCATGTCGCAGGCCAGCGCGAGCTCGCTGCCGGCTCCGCGGGCGCGGCCGCGGATCTTCGCGATCGTGACGACCGGCAGCTCGCTGAGCTTGTGCCACAGCATGCCCAGGGACGCATCTTCCGGTCCGCCGGCCTTGGCTGCCTCGGCGGTGTACTCGGCGACCTTGGTGAGATCGACGTGCGGGATGAAGTAGTCCGGGTCGCCGCTCTCCAGCACCACGACCTTCGTCACCGGGTCGGATTCCAAGGTGCCGATCAGCGTGACGAGGTCGCGCACGAGCTCGGGCCCGATGAGGTTCATCGGCGGCGCGTCGATCACGACACCCAACACACCCTCGTCAGCCGGGGCTACTCGCAACGTGCGATAGGCCTGTGCCATCACCTGCTCCTCTCCACCACCTGCCGAAGTGGTGCGAGCCGGCTGCCGCCTGCGGTGCGCGACTGAGGTCCCGGCTTCGGGTCAGAACCCGAACATCAGCCATGCCTGATGGCTGGCCCAGTCGGGGTAGAGCTTCGTCATCGCGGCGTAGAGCTCCTGGTCACTCGAGACTGCCTTCTGCAGACGGTCGAAGTCGGTGAGGTAGCGCTTGGTTGCGTCGATGGCCGCCGGGGTGTCCGGGGCGCCGGGCTTCTTGTGGCCGGCGACGGCGATCGTCGGGCTCAGAGCTGCCAGGCGGTCCAGTGCGGCGATCCAGTTGGCGCGGCTCTCCGGTGTGCTCTCGGCGACGTACATGTGGCACTCGTTGTAGATGACGTCGCCGCCGACGACGAGGTCGATGGTGGGCACGTGCAGGGAGGTGGTGTCGGCGGTGTCGGTGCGGCCCTGCTCGATGATGCGCACCTCGTGGTCCTCGAGGGTGAACGTGTCCTTGTCGTAGGGCTCGGGGAAGGCGATCGCGGTGGGGAGCTGTCCGGGCCAGAGCTTGCGGAAGAACGGCAGCCGTGGCGTCTGCTCGTGCATCAGCTCGACCGACTTCGGGGTGGCGATGGCCCGTGCCTCGGGGAATCGCTGCATGACCACGCTGAGCCCGGTGAAGTGGTCGATGTGGCCGTGGGTGATGTAGATCGTGGTCAGATTGCGGTGGTGCAACGCGACCCAGTCGGCCAGCGCTTGGGCCTCGGCGGCGGTGGTGAGGGTGTCGATGAGGACGGCGTCGTGCTCGCCGAAGATCAGCGTCGAGGTGATGGGGTCCCATGCCATCGGCGGCCCGAACGGCCGAGGACGCTCACCCACGATGGCCTTTTCCGGCGCGGTGAAGACGTTGACGCCGAGCGAGTTGGTCATGTCGGTGGGTCCCGTCTGTGAGAGGTCAGTGCACTTCGAGACGGCGGACTGCCGCCGGTGAGGCGGAGGTCCGCGCATCGGCAGGTGAACGTCGTTGTCATCCGGTCGGTCTGGTACGTGCTGGCCGGACGGTGCCTGGTCATGGTGTGCCTCCGAGTGCGCCCGGCTAGGGGTGTACTTCGGACTTCGCGGCGGTCTGCGGCCTGGGCTGGGGTGACGACCGCCGCGCTCGGCCAGTGCACGGCACGGCGGCAACGGGGGTGGCGTCCCGCCTGTGGCGGGACGCCGTCGTGCTCAGCTGTGTGGCTCGGGGACCTGTGGTTGACGCAGTGGGCGGAACGCGGCCCGCATCTCGGCCGCGAAGAGCTCGGGTTCCTCCCAGGCCGCAAAGTGGCCGCCCCGCGCCGCCTCGCCGAAGTAGCTGAGCGTGGGGTACGCGTGCTCGGCCCAGCTGCGCGGTGTCCGCCAGATCTCGCCCGGAAAGGTGCTGAAACCGACCGGGATGGTGGGCGGCGGCAGGGGCGTGCTCCCGGCGGACGGCGCATCCGGCCCGTAGGCCTCCCAGTACGACCGCGCGGCGGAGGCTCCTGTGCCGGTCAGCCAATAGGCCGTGATGTTGTCCAGCACGTGGTCCCGCGTGAGGTTGCCCGATGCCCCCCGCCGACGAACGCACGGGCGATCTTGTAGTAGGCGTCCGTGTCGTGGTCGAGCATCCAGGCCGCGAGCGCGACCGGTGAGTCCACCAGCCCGTAGCCGATGGTCTGCGGGCGGGTGGCCTGCTCGACGAAGTAGCCGTTACCACTGGTCTGGAAGGTCTTGATCGCGGCCAGCGCCGCGCGTTCCGCCTCGCCGTCTGCCGGGAGCGACGCGGGGTCGTTCAGAGCCGGCACCAGCAGGTTGGTGTGGATGCCGACCAGCCCGTCGGGGCCCAGCCGCCCCATGGCGTCGGTGACGCCGGCGCCGACGTCGCCGCCCTGGGCCACGTAGCGGTCGTAGCCGAGGCGGGTCATCAGCTCGGCCCAGGCCCGCGCGGTGCGGACGAGATCCCAGCCGACCTCAGTCGGCTGCCCGGAGAAGCCGTACCCGGGGAGCGAGGGCAGCACCAGGTCGAACGCATCCTCGGGCGAGCCGCCGTGCGCGGTGGGGTCCGTGAGCGGGCCTACCGAATCCAGCATCTCCATGACCGAGCCCGGCCAGCCGTGGGTCATGATCAGCGGTAGCGCGTCCTCGTGCCGCGACCGCACGTGCACGAAGTGGATGTCCACCCCGTCGATCTCCGTGGTGGACTGCGGCAGCGCGTTGAGCCGCGACTCGACCCGGCGGCCCTCGTACTCGCTGGCCCAGTAGCGGCACAGCGCCTGCATCGTCGCCAGCTGCACGCCCTGCGACCTGTCGTCGACCAGCTCCCTGCTCGGCCAGCGGATCGCCGCGAGGCGACGGCGCAGGTCGTCGAGCGCGTCCTGCGGGATCGCGACGGAGAACGGACGGATGGCGCTGCCGGTCTGCTGCTCGATGGTGGTCACTGCCCCTCTGCTGGAACTCGGCGCGAGGGAAGTCGCAGACCGGAGGCGGGGCACATGAGCACCTCACGAGCGGCCCGGGCACGGTCTCCGCTTCCGGGAAGCCCGAAACCCTACACCCCGTTCACACGAACGAGGAGGGGCCAAGGACCCCGGATCCGGCCTGGGGGAACCAGTCGTGAGTCTCCCGCCGCGCCTCGCAACACCTGATGAAGGACGAGCCCTGCCGTGCAGGCGTTCCTGCTCCGCGCGCGCAGGTGGAGGCGCCACCCGAGCGCGCCGCCACAGAGCCGAGCAGCGCGCCCTCGACGGCGGCCCCGACGAACAACATGGCGACAAACAGCAGCCCCCTGCCCAGGAACACCGACGCGAAGAACCCGTCCTCCTGCGGCCCAATCCCGGTCTCGCACCACCCCGATGAACCACAAGAAGGCGATGCCGCCGAACGGCACCAGATTCAGCGCGACGGTCATGGTTGCGCGGTGCGGCGAATCTGTCAGCCACACGCCCTCCGTGGCTGTGTCCGGCGGTGTCGAGAGGCGGAGACGAACGAGGGCCACGCTGAACAGCAGGGAGAAGACGATGCCCGCGTCCGCGGCAGCGCGCGGCGTTCGAAGGCTGGTGCCTGTGATGGATCTCTGGTGAGCCATCATGCGAGGCGCCTCCTCGGGCCCGAGGCCTCAACCGGCCGGTCCGGCTTGGTCCTCCCGATTTTCTCCGGCGGCTGCTTCCCCCAGCCTGGGTGCGAGACGTCGCCATTTGTGCTTTTGGGTCACCGCCGGCCCGCTGGACCTTCTCCTGCTGTTCCCCCTCGGCGCCAAGGTCAAGGGGCTCACCCCCTTGCCGGAAGTCGCTTGGGCGAGCCGATAGCTGTCACCTTGGGTGACGAGGATGTGGGCGTGGTGCAGGAGCCGGTCGACCGTGGCGGTGACCAGTGTCTTAGGCATGATCTCGTCGAACCCGGAGGGGTGGAGGTTGCTCGACACGGCAAGCGAGCGGCGTTCGTAGGCGGCGTCGACGAGCCGATAGAACCCTTCCGCAGCGTCCGGGGAGACCGGGAGCAGGCCGTCGGCAACTCGACCAGCGGCGCCACCACCACCGGCGTCGTCCTGCTGCCCGGTCTGGCCCGCATCGTCTCAGGGCTGCTCCCGCCCGGCGTCGACATGACGGAGCTGGCCGCGGCCTTCTCCCGGGCGCTGGATCGCTCAGTGTCCTATGTGGACGTGCCGCTGGACCGGTGGCAGGCCGGGCTCTCTAGGATGGGCCTGTCGCCGCACACCGAACAGCATGTCGCCACCATGGCCCAGCTGCACCGGGACAACCGTGACGACCGCACGGCCGACGGCGTCGAGCGCGTGACAGGCATCCCCCCGCAGTCGATCGAGGCGTTCGTGGCCGCCCGCAGGGACTTCTACCTGGGCTGAGCCGCCGCGGCCAAGGCCAGCCGGGCGGCACCTTCGGCGAAGCTACTTCCAGCCTTCACAGGGCGCACCTGACCGGCGACGCCGTCCCCTCCTCCCTCACATCGAGGCGAGGCGCTCGTGCACCATGCGGACCGCCATCGCGCCCTCCCCCACCGCCGACGCGACGCGCTTCACCGACCCGCTGCGGACGTCCCCGGCCGCGAACACCCCGCGCACGCTCGTCTCCAACGGCAGCGGCGCCTCACCCCCGGGCTCCTCGCGCGCCGCCGCCGCGGGACCGGTCAGGACGTAGCCCCCGCTGTCGAGGGCCACCGCGTCGCCCAGCCAGCCCGTGCACGGCGACGCACCGATGAACACCGCCAGCTCGCGGGCCGGCAGCGTCCGGCGCTCGCCGGTCCGGTCGTCCTCGACGACGACGGCCTCCAGCACGCCTCGCTCCCCCACCAGCTCGCGCACCTCGGTGTGCAGGTGCAGCTCGATGCGGGAGTCGTGCAGGATGCGGTCGGCCAGGTACCGGGACATGTCCTGGAGGGCGGGCTCGCGGACCACGAGCCGGACGGCGCCGGCGTGGTCGGCGAGGAAGAGCGAGGCCTGGCCCGCCGAGTTGCCGCCGCCCACGACCACGACCGGGTCGCCGGCGCACAGCTGGGCCTCGACGAGGGTCGCCGCATAGAGGACGCACGTGTCCTCGAACTCCTCCAGCCGCGGCACCGGCAGCCGCCGGTAGTGGGCCCCGCAGGCGAGGACGACCGCGCGGGCCATGAGGCTGTCGTCGCCACCGAGCCCGAGCCGATGGTGCCCGTCGCGGCCCACCTCCAGCGTCATGGCGTCGGCCGGCACCGCCATCCGGACGCCGAACTTCTCGGCCTGCACGACGGCCCGCTCGGCGAGCTCCCCGCCGGAGATCCCGGCCGGGAACCCGAGGTAGTTCTCGATCCGAGAGGTCGTGGCCGCCTGCCCACCCGTGGCGACGTGGTCGAGCAGGACCGTGCTGAGTCCCTCCGACGCGCCGTAGACGGAGGCCGCCAGCCCGGAAGGCCCCGCCCCGACGACCGCCAGGTCACAGACCTCGACCTCGCCCCGGCTCGGCCGGATCCCGGTCAGCTCGGCGAGGTGCTCGGGACGGGGGTTGCGCAACACCCGGTCCCGCCACACGACCACCGGCGTCTCCGCGGGGCGGATCCCCAGCTGCTGCAGGAGCGACTCCGCGCGGGGGTCGGACTCGACGTCGACGAACCGGTGCGGCAGCCGGTTGCGGGCGGCGAACTCCCGGAGCCGGTGGGTGTCCGCGGAGTACCGGGACCCGATGATGCGGAACCCGCCTCCCTCGCCGAGCACCAGCATCCGCCGCACGAGATATGCCTGCAGGATCTCGTCGCCGAGCGTGGGGTTCCGGGCGAGGTGGTCGCGGAAGCGGTCCGCGGGGACGACGAGGAGCTCGCCGGGGTCGGCGGCGATCCAGGTCAGGAAGGAGACCTGCCCGGTGAGCAGCCCGAGCTCGCCGAGGAACCGCCCCGGGCCGTGCACCCGCAGGACCCGCTGCTCGGGGGTGCCGAAGGCCTCCACCGACGCGACCCGCCCGGAGAGGATCACCCGGAACGCGTCGTCCGGGGCGCCCTCGGCGATCAGCACCTGGCCGCGCTCCATCCGGGTGCGCTCGCCGAGCGCGGACAGCGCGCGGATCCGGGCTTCGTCGAGCCGGGGGAACGCCCCATGCAGGTCCGGCGTCTCGCCGTCGGGGACGGACTCGAGCAGCTGCTCCAGGCCGGCTCCCGCCGTGTCCGTGTCCGGGCGCGTCATGCGAAGGCCTCATCGACGAAGCACCAGCGCCAGTCCTCCCCCGGCTCGAACGACCGCACGATCGGGTGCCCGACGGCGCCGGAGTGCGCCCGCGCGTGCCGCATCGGCGAGGAGTCGCAGCACCCGACGTGCCCGCACGTCAGGCACAGCCGCAGGTGCACCCAGGGGGTGCCCGAGCGCAGGCACTCCTCGCAGCCCTGGGGGGTGCGCGGCACGACGTCGCGGATCCACGTGACGTGTGGGTCGACGCCCCCGCCGGAGAACGGCGCCGCCGGGGTCATCGCTTCGCCCGGTCGCCGAGCACCAGCGCCGCCCCGATCGCGGCGAGCCAGGCGTCCTTGGCCAGCGGGATCCCGTCCTGGGTGGGGAAGGGCGAGCCCGGGCGGCGCATCCCCGGCGTCCGGGCGTACAACCCGACCAGTCCCGCGCCGAACGCGAGCAGCCCGAGCCCGGCCACGCCCGCCGGCACGATCGGGACGAGCAGGCTCGCCCCGAGCAGGATCTCCCCGACCGCGAGCGCCTTGGTGAACGCGGTGGGCTCGACCGTGGCCACGAACGGGTAGGCCCCGCTCGCGAAGCCGTGCAGCTGCTTCGCCGTCTCCGCGTCCGCGCTCCACCTGCCCAGGCCGGAGTCCAGGATGTAGGCGCCGGTGGCGAGCCGCAGCGGCACCTGCCAGGTGAGGGACGGCCGGAACCTCGCGGGCGGCGGGACCGGCTCGGCGGACGAGATCCGGGCCGGGACGAGAGTGGCGATCCGGTCGCGCAGGGTCATGAGGTGGCCTTCGAGTCGGTGGGGTTGGTGAGCGCCTGGTCCAGCCAGCTGCGCAGCGCAGGAAGCGGTGCGGCGCCCGGCTGCCGGGCGATGACCTCGCCGTCGCGGAGCACCATCAGCGTGGGCACCGCGCGGACCTCGAAGCGCTGCGAGAGCTTGGGGGCGCTGTCGACATCGACCTTCACCAGCTTGATCTCGCCGGCCCGCTCGGTGGCCAGCTGTTCCAGGGCCGGGCTCACCATCCGGCACGGGCCGCACCAGGTCGCCCAGAGGTCCACCACCACCGGCAGCGGCGCCCGCTCGGCCACCTCGGCGAAGTCGTCGTCCCCCGCGTCGGCGATCCACGGCACCGGGTTGTGGCAGTTCCCGCACTTGGGCACGCCGTCGCCGACCGCGGCCACGCGGTTCCTCTTCCCGCAGTGCGGGCACGTGACCACGGTGGAGCGCGACGTCCCGGTCGTCGGAGAGCTCATACCGGCACCACCACCTGCTCCGGGTGCACCGGTGCGTCGTGGGTGACCACGATCCGGCCGTCCTTGACGTCGACGTTGACCGTCGAGCCCTCCACCACCTCGCCCGCGATCAGCGCCCGGGCGACCATGGTCTCGACCTCCCGGGAGATGAACCGGCGCAGCGGGCGCGCGCCGTACACCGGGTCGTAGCCCTCGCGGGCGATGAAGGCGCGCGCCTCGTCGGTCACCTCGAGGTCGATCCGGCGCTCGGCGAGCCGGATGCGCAGGTCGGTGAGCATCAGGTCGACGATCTCGGCGATCTGCTCCAGGACCAGCGGGGTGAACAGCACCGTGTCGTCCACCCGGTTGAGGAACTCGGGGCGGAAGTGCGCCCGCAGCTCGGCCGTCACCAGGTCACGCGCCTCCGGCTTCAGCTGGCCGGTCTCGGTGACCCCGTCGATCAGGTACTGCGACCCGATGTTGGACGTCATGATGATCACGGTGTTGCGGAAGTTCACCGTGCGGCCCTGGGCGTCGGTGAGCCGGCCGTCGTCGAGCACCTGCAGCAGCGTGTTGAACACGTCCGGGTGCGCCTTCTCGATCTCGTCGAAGAGCACGACCGCGTACGGGCGCCGCCGGACGGCCTCGGTGAGCTGCCCGCCCTCGTCGTAGCCGACGTAGCCGGGAGGGGCCCCGACCAGCCGCGACACCGTGTGCCGCTCCTGGTACTCGCTCATGTCGATCCGGACCATGTTGTCCTCGGAGTCGAACAGCGCCGAGGCCAGCGTCTTCGCCAGCTCGGTCTTCCCGACGCCGGTGGGGCCGAGGAAGATGAACGACCCCGTCGGCCTGCGCGGGTCCTTGATCCCCGACCGGGCGCGGATGATCGCATCGGACACCGCGCGCACGGCTTCGTCCTGCCCGACCACCTTGTTGTGCAGGATGGTGTCCAGGCGGAGCAGCTTCTCCCGCTCGCCCTCGGTGAGCCGCTTGACCGGGATGCCGGTCCAGGACGCGACGATGTCCGCGATCTCCTCGGGCGTCACCTCCTCGCGGAGCAGCCGGTGCCCGCCCTGCTTCTGGACGAGCCGCTCCTCCTCCGCCGGGAGCCTCCGCTCGAGCTCCGCCAGCTTGCCGTAGCGCAGCTCGGCGGCCCGGTTGAGGTCGTAGGCGCGCTCGGCCTCCTCGGCCTCGCGCCGGACCTGCTCCAGCTCGGCCCGCAGCTCCTGGACGCGCTTGATGGCGCTCCGCTCGGCCTCCCACTGCGCGCGCATGGCGTCGGCCTCGGCCCGCAGGTCGGCCAGCTCGCGGCGCAGCTCCTCCAACCGGGACTTGCTTGCCGGGTCCTCCTCCTGGGCCAGGGCGGCGTCCTCGATCTCCAGCCGGGTGACCCGCCGGGTGATCTCGTCGAGGGCCGCCGGCATCGAGTCGATCTCGGTGCGCAAGCGGGCGCACGCCTCGTCGACGAGGTCGATCGCCTTGTCGGGGAGGAACCGCTCGGTGAGGTAGCGGTCCGACAGGGTCGCCGCGGCCACCAGCGCGCCGTCCTGGATGCGGACCCCGTGGAACACCTGCAGCCGCTCGCGCAGCCCGCGCAGGATGGAGACGGTGTCCTCGACGCTCGGCTGGTCGACGTAGACGGGCTGGAACCGCCGCTCCAGCGCCGCGTCCTTCTCGACGTGCTTGCGGTACTCGTCCAGTGTCGTCGCGCCGATCATGTGCAGCTCGCCGCGGGCCAGCATCGGCTTGAGCATGTTGCTCGCGTCCATCGCGCCCTCGGTGGCGCCGGCACCCACGACCGTGTGCATCTCGTCGACGAACAGCAGGATCCGGCCCTCGGCCGCCTTGACCTCGCCGAGCACGGCCTGCAGCCGCTCCTCGAACTCGCCGCGGTACTTCGCGCCCGCGATGAGCAGGCCCATGTCCAGCGCGAAGATCGTGCGGTCCCGGAGCCCCTCGGGCACGTCACCGTTCACGATGCGCTGGGCGAGCCCCTCCACGATCGCGGTCTTCCCGACGCCGGGGTCGCCGATCAGCACGGGGTTGTTCTTGGACTTGCGGGACAGGATCTGCACGACCCGCCGGATCTCCGCGTCGCGGCCGATCACCGGGTCCATCCGGCCCGCGCGCGCCGACTCCACGAGGTCCTGCCCGTACTTGGACAGCGCCTCGTAGGTGCCCTCGGGCGTCGCCGAGGTGACCCGCTGGTTGCCGCGCACCTTCGTCAGCTCGGCCAGCACGCGGTCGCGGGTGACGCCGTGCCGGCCCAGCACCCGGCCCGCACCGGTCTGTGCGCCCGTCTCGGCGAGCGCGATCAGCACGTGCTCGACCGAGACGTACTCGTCCTTGAGCCGGCGTGCCTCGCGATCGGCCGCCTCCAGCACCTGCGCCAACCGCTGGGTCACGGAGACCTGCCCCGGCTGGCTGGCGGCCCCGGTACTGCGGGGCTTTCGGCCGAGCTCGGCATCGACGTCCGCGCGCAGCCGGCCCAGGTCGACGTCCATCCCGGTGAGCAGCCGCGGTACGAGACCGTCGGGCTGTTCCAGGAGCGCGAGCAGCAGGTGCTCGGCGTCGACCTCGGTGTGGCCCGCGCGGGTCGCGAGGTCCTGGGCGGCCGAGAGGGCTTGCTGGGACTTCTGGGTCAGGCGGTTCAGGTCCATCAGAGACTCCGTACCCCGTCGGTGTCGCGCCGTTCGGTGCGGCTCGGTTCGATGCGGTTGAGGGCGGCGCGCTGCTGCCGCCGCAGCTCGATCTCCAGCGCCTGGATCCGGTCGAGCAGCTCGACCACCAGACCGAGTGCCGCGTAGTTCAGGGACAGCCCGCTGCGCAGCCGTTCGATCCGGGCGACGGACATCAGCTGGCCGCGGGCGAACCACAGCGCGCCGTCGCCGCTGCGGCTCGCGCGCACCAGGCCCAGCGCGACGAAGCGGCGGACCAGGTCGGGGTGCACGCCGCTGCGGCGAGCGAACTCCTCCTGGCTCAGCAGCTGCCCGGGCCGGCGCACCGGCAGGTATCGGCTCGTCATCGCTCCCCGCCCTTCGTGGCGACCTCACGCCGAGGGTCGAACGGAGACACGTCGGCGAGTTCGGTGAACAGCTCTCGCTCGCGGTCCGTCAGCCGCGGCGGGACCATGATCTTGACCTCGGCCTGGAGGTCGCCGGGCCTCCCCTTCGGGTTCGGCATGCCCTCCCCGCGCAACCGCAGCCGCCGCCCGGTCGACGTCCCGGGCGGGACGGTCACCTTGGTCTCGCCCCCCGGGGTCGGGACCGGCACGGTCGCCCCCAGCGCGGCCTCCCACGGCGCCAACGGGAGGTCGACGTAGATGTCGCGGCCCTGCACCCGGAACCGCGGGTGCGGCAGGATCCGCACGACGAGGTAGAGGTCGCCCCGCTCCCCGCCGTTGATCCCGCGGCCGCCCTCGCCGGAGAGCCGGATGCGCTGCCCGTCGGTGACGCCGCGCGGGATCGTGACGGTGTAGCTGCGCGGCCCCGCGGTGCCCTCGAGCGTGATCGAACGTCTGCCGCCGCGGTACGCCTCCTCCACCGTCAGCGGCAGCTCGGCCTCCTGGTCCGCGCCCGCCACCGGGCCGGAGCGGCCGCGGGCACGGCCGCCCCCGCCGAAGATCCCCCCGAACAGGTCCTCGATGTCGACCCCGCCGGCACCGCCGAAACCCTCGAAGCCCCCGCCGTAGCCCTCGGACGCGTAGCCGCCGCCGGGCGACGCGTAGCCGCCGCCGGGCCCGCCGGCGCGGAACCCGCCGGAGCGGGCCCTGCCCGCGCCCACGCGCTCCTCCCAGTCCTCGGGGACCTGCCGGTAGTTCTCCCCGAACCGGTCGTAGCGTCTGCGCTGCTCCGGGTCCGACAGCACGCTGTAGGCCTCGTTGGCCTCCTTGAAGCGTTCCTCCGCCGCCGGGTCCTTGTTGACGTCGGGATGGTTCGCCCTGGCCAGCCGCCGGTAGGCCTGCTGCAGCTCGTCGGACCCGGCGTCTCGTGACACACCGAGGACCTCGTAGTAGTCCCGGGCCATGCGCTCAGTCCCCCGAGGCCCTGGTGACGGTCACCGACGCCGGCCGCAGCTGGCGGTCCGGAGCCCCGTAGCCGGGCCGCACGACCGCCGCGACCGCACCCGGCGGGACGTTCGCGTCCTCGGGCGCGACGACGCCGACCACCTCGTGCCGCGCCGGGTCGAACGGCACGCCGGACTCCTCCTGACGGGGGTAGCCGAGCCCCGACAGCAGCGCCATCGCCTGCTCACGGACCGCCCGGATGCCCTCGACGATCGACGACGGATCGGCCTCTGCGTGCCGCAGCGCCAGGTCGATGTTGTCCAGGACGGGGAGGAACGCCGCCGCCACCCGGTCGCGCTCGGCGCCGCGCTCCCGCGTGAGGTCGCGCTGGTAGCGCTTGCGGAGGTTGTCCAGGTCCGCGGCGGTGCGCCTCCAGCGGTCCTCCAACTCGGCCGGGGCCGACCCCGCCGCGGCCGCGGTCTCCCGGCCGTCCGGCCGCTGCCCCGTCCCGTCAGCCCCGCCGGGGTCGGAGGCCGTGGCCTCCGACCCCGGCGGTTCCTGCCGGGCCGGTTCGTCTGATGAGCGCTGCTCGGCGGAGAGCGGGGGCCCGGGGCTCTCGGGTCGCTGGGCTGTCATCGCTGCGCCCTCAGCTCCGGTCGAACTCGGCGTCGATCACGTCGTCGTCCGAGGCGGACGACTCGGACCGCTCATCGCTCGCCCCGGCCGGCTGGCCACCTCCGGCGGAGACCGCCTGCAGACCGGCCAGCACACCCTGGAGCTCCTCGGTCAGCTCGCGGACCCGGTCGACCGGCGCCTGGTCCGACACCGCCTGCCGGGCGTCGGTCACCAGCATCTCCGCACGCGAGCGCTCGTGGGGCGGGGCGGCGTCGCCGAGCTCGTCGAGCCGGCGCTGCACCTGGTAGGCGAGGGCGTCGAGCTCGTTGCGCGCGTCGATCTCCCGCCGCAGCTCCTGGTCCGCCGTACGGTTGCGGTCGGCCTCCTGCACCATCCGGTCGACCTCGCCCGCCTCGAGGTTGGAGCTCTCCGAGATGGTGATGCCCTGTTCCTTGCCGGTGTCCTTGTCCCTGGCCGTCACGTTCAGGATGCCGTTGGCGTCGAGGTCGAGGGTCACCTCCACCTGGGGTTCGCCGCGTGGCGCCGGCCGGATGTCGGTGAGCTGGAACCGGCCCAGCACCCGGTTGTCGGCCGCGCGCTCCCGCTCGCCCTGCAGCACCACGACGTCCACGGCGGGCTGGTTGTCCGCGGCGGTCGAGAACGTCTCGGCGCGCCGGGCCGGGATCGTGGTGTTGCGTTCCACGATGCGGGTCATCACGCCGCCCTGGGTCTCCACGCCCAGCGACAGCGGTGTGACGTCGAGCAGCAGCACGTCGGACACGTCGCCCTTGAGCACCCCGGCCTGGATCCCCGCGCCGACCGCGACGACCTCGTCGGGGTTGACCGTCATGTTCGGGTCCTTGCCGCCGGTGAGCCGCCGCACGAGGCTCTGGACGGCGGGGATCCGGGTCGAGCCACCGACGAGGATGACCTCGTCGATGTCGTCGGAGCTGACCTTCGCGTCGGACATGGCCCGCTTGACCGGCTCCATCGTGCGCTCGATCAGGTCCGAGGTGATCTGTTCGAACGTCGAACGCATCAGCGTCGCCGTCAGGTGCTTCGGCCCGTTCTGGTCCGCGGTGACGAACGGCAGGTTCACCTGCGTCTGCGTCACCGAGCTCAGCTCGATCTTCGCCTTCTCGGCCGCCTCGTAGAGACGCTGCAGCGCCTGCGGATCCTTGCGCAGGTCGATGTGGTTCTCCTTCTGGAACTCCTCGGCCAGGTAGTCGACGATCCGCCGGTCGAAGTCGTCGCCGCCGAGGTGGGTGTCACCGGCCGTCGCCCGCACCTCCACGACGCCGTCGCCGACGTCGAGGATGCTCACGTCGAACGTGCCGCCGCCCAGGTCGAACACCAGCACGGTCTCGTGCTGCTGCTTGTCCAGCCCGTAGGCCAGCGCCGCCGCCGTCGGCTCGTTGATGATCCGCAGCACCTCGAGGCCGGCGATCTTCCCGGCGTCCCTGGTCGCGGTCCGCTGGGCGTCGTTGAAGTAGGCGGGAACCGTGACGACGGCCTCGTTGACCTTCTCGCCGAGGTGGCGCCCCGCGTCGTCGGCGAGTTTGCGCAGGATCATCGCGCTGATCTCCTCCGGGGCGTACAGCTTGCCCCGGACGCTGATCCGCGCGTTGCCCTGGTCGTCCGCCACCACGTCGTAGGTGACCTGCTCGGCCTCCTCGCGGATCTCGTCGAACTTGCGCCCGATGAAGCGCTTGACCGAGTAGATCGTGCCCTTCGGGTTGAGGATCGCCTGCCTGCGGGCCAGCTGGCCGACCAGCCGCTCGCCATTGTCGGTGAACGCCACGACCGACGGGGTCGTGCGCTGCCCCTCGGCGTTGGGGATGACGTCCGCCTCGCCGCCCTCCCACGCGGCGATCACGGAGTTGGTGGTGCCCAAGTCGATACCGGCGGCGCGCGCCATGATCAGATCCTCCGTTCGAGCTTGCGCAGGGCCTCGTCGGCCACCTCTGCGTCGACCATCACCTCGTACCTGGAGGGACGCATCTCGGAGACCGAGGAGAAGTCCCGCCGCCCGTGCTGCATCGCATAGACGATCAGGCCCACGACCGCCCCGATCACGGCACCGAAGATCAGGCCGTACAGCGCGAGCAGCAATCCGGCGATCAGCGGGTTGACCCAGCTGAACAGACCGAAGATCCAGCCGATCAGGGCGCCGGGCACGGCGCCGCTCAGCGCGCCGCGCCACAGGGCCCGGCCCCAGGTCATCTTGCCGACGACCTGTTCGACGACCTGCAGGTCGTGCCCGACGATCGACACCCGCTCGACCGGGAAGTCGAGGTCGGCCAACCGGTCGACGATGCGTTCGGCCGCGGCGTAGTCGGTCGTGGTGGCGATGGCCCGCCGGACAGGGGCATGGGACGGCGTGGTCGGCTCCGCGGCGGCACCGCTGGCGCCGCGCGCGACCGCCGGCCCGCCGGGGCTCGGCTGATCGGTCATGGCTGGGCTCCTGGAGTAGTGGTCGGCCGGCGACCTGTTCGCCGGGTGGGTGTCGGGTCGGGAGGTGGACCGGACGTCCCCCTCGGTCTCCCTCGCGCTCTGTCGCGGGGTCTCGGGCGGCCCGTCCACACGGCGTCCTTGCAGGGCCGGTGGTGCCCGGCGCTACGCGCGGGCGGTCGAGCCGTAGGTACACGATGGCAGCGCAGCCGCTGCGGCGATTGGGTCCCGCGGGGCAACCTTCGTGCGGCCGTTGGCCCCACGGGGCCGGTGCCGGTCGGGCCGGACGTCGATCGCGGGCCGGTCATCCGCTCGGCAGCTCGCCGAGGGTCACCGGCACGGTCGTCGGGCCCCCCGGCGGGCGCACGAACGTCACCTGCACGACGTCGCCCGGGCGGTGCTCGGCCAGGGCTTTCTGGAGTTGCTGGGCGTTCCTGACCTCCGTCGCGTCGATCATGGTGATGATGTCTCCGTCGCGGATGCCGGCGTTCGCCGCGGGCCCGCCGGGCTGCACGGCCGCAACCCCCACACCGGCGGGCTGCCCGTTGGCGTCGGTGACCGTGACCGCCGACAGGCCGAGCGCGGCGCGCCGGGAGTCGACGACCTTGCCGTTGTCCACGATCTGGCGGGCCAGATCGGTGGCCAGGTCGCTGGGCACGGCGAACCCGATGCCCGGCGCCGCACCGCCCGCCTCGGGGTTCACGGCGGCCAGGGTCGGGATGCCGATGACCTCACCGTGCAGGTCGACCAGTGCCCCGCCGCTGTTCCCCGGGTTGATCGGTGCGCTGGTCTGGATCGCGTCGCGCAGCACGGTGCCCGGCGAGTTCGGCCCGGCCGGCTCGCTCACGGTGCGCCCGAGCGCCGAGACGACCCCTTCGGTCACGCTGCTGTCGAGCCCGAACGGGTTGCCCATCGCGATCACGATGTCGCCGACCACGAGGTCCGACGACCGGCCGAAGGCGGCGGGCCGTGCCGGCGGCGCCCCGACCAGCTTGATCACCGCGATGTCGTCGGGCGGCCAGGAGGCCACCAGGGTCGCGGGATAGGTCGCGGTGCCGGAGGGCAGCCGCACCTGGAAGCTGGTCGAGTTCCCGACGACGTGCGCGTTGGTCAGGACGTGCCCCGCGTCGTCGAAGACCACCCCGGAGCCGAGGCCGCTGTCGGTGCTGATCTCCACGACGGACGGCAGCGCCCGGGTCGCGGCCTGGGCGTAGTCCTGCTCGAGCAGCTCGGCGACCCGGGCCGGGGGGACGTCGGGCGCGGACGGGGTGTTCCCCGCCGTGGTGCAGGCCGTCGTCCCCGCCACGACCGTGGCGCACAGGGCGGTCACCACCGCGCGGCGCCGCGGTCCGGGCCGGCGGAGGGTGGCGGTCCCGGCGCGATCGACGGTCCTCACCCCGTACGTCCGGCGTGCAGCGTCTCCGCCGGCGACCGGCCGTAGACGCGCCCGTAATCGTCGCTGAACCGGCCCAGGTCGTCGAAGCCCCAGCGACCGGCGACCCCGGCCACGGACGTCTCGTCGTCCGAGCCGTCGCGCAGGTCGCGGTACGCACGCTCCAGCCGGACCCGGCGCAGGTAGGTCATCGGGGGCCACCCGACGTGCCGGAGGAACCCCTCGTACAGGGAACGCTCGCTCACCCCGCTCACCCGCGCGAGCAGCGCCGGGGTGAACGGGTACTCCGGCTGGTCGTGCATGGCCTCGGTCGTCCGGTGCACCGGCTCCATGCACCACGAATGGACGGGGCGCTCCATCTCGTCGCGGTCACGGTGGTCGGCCGCGACGAGCAACCCCTCGACCACCGCGTCGTGCAGTGGCGCGGCGACCAGCGGGTTCCGCAACACGGGACTGCGCGCCGCCGCCGCCGCGGCGAGCAGCTGCACCAGCCGCGCCCATCGCATGCCGGCGGGAGCCCGCAGGTCCATGCCCGCCTCGGGGTCCAGCGGGTGGCCGGGCGAATGGCCGAGCAGCTCGAGCAGCGTGTCGTCGAGCGCGTCCCGGTCGATCCGCACCGTGTAGGCGGAGTACCCGTCGCCGATCGTCATGCTGACGTCGCCCACGTCCTGGCAGATCACCGCGCGGCCGGGGAACGCCTCGGTGGACTCCGACCGGTGCTCGACCTGCTTGACGCCGGCGTCGGGGAGGTCGACGGAGAAGCAGGTCTGCAGGTCCGACGTACCGGTCCGGACGGCACCGCCGGACCGGTACCGCACGACCCTCACCGCCCCGAGTTCCACCCCGTCGAACCGGACGTCGTAGGGCGTTCCCCGATCCACCATGTCCAGGCGGGTCGTGGAGCCGTCCCGGCCGACGTCGGCCTTCGCGTGGTCGAGGTCGTCCTCGTGGAACGAGATGTAGTTCGCGGTCCCCACCATCGACCGTTCACTCCCTCCGGGTGGAGCCGGGCACGGGTGTGCGTGCACGACCGGCTACGTCTGGGCGTCGATCAGTGCGGCGTACTCGAGACCGAGCTGGCTGAGCACGTCGTCGAACTCCCCCGCGCTGACGGCGTCGGGGAGCACGGAGAGCACGGCGGCGGTCGCGGCGGCCGCGTCCGCCGGGTCGATGCCGGACCGCTGCACGACCCGGCGCGTGAACTCCGAGACGTCGAAGCCCTGCGCCTCCTCCTGCGGCGGGATGAGGTCCTCCTGCAGCCCCTTGGGCAGCTGGGCGCGCAGGTCCTCGGCCTCGCCGCCGCTCAGGCGCTCCGCGAGCGTCCGCATCACGGCGTGCGTGAGCGACTCGGCCTCGTCGCGCGGCAGGCCGGCGCGTTCGCTGACCGCATCGATGAACTCGTCGTACTTCATCTCCACCTCCTCCGCTGAGGTGCCAGCGTGGCCGGTCGCTCCCGGGCGGGGCACCGGCCTGATGCGACCAACCCGTGCCCTGCGTCTCGACTCGGCAGAACCACGCGCCGGCGGTTCCTCCCCGGCCGTCGACGGTGATCCGCCGATTCACCCTCCGCCGCGGCGAACCCCTCGACGACCGGCCGGCGAGCGAACCGGACGTGGTCGGCGCAACGGGACGATCCCTCACCGCATACACCCGCTCGGGTGGACCATGGCATCGTCTGGCCACGTGCTCGGAGGCGAAACGGCGGCGGCTCGAGTGGACCTGCCGAAGCTGATCGCCGCGATCGGTCCCCCGCCGCATCCGCGGTCCGGTGGATCGGCGACCGGCAGCCCGGGCCGGGCGCGGCGGGCGACACCGTCGCCGGAGTCAGGGGAGGTGCCCATGTCCCGCGCCGACGCTTCTGCCCCCGACGCACGCCGGAGGACACCGGAGGCACCCGATCCGGGCGCCCGCCGTCGTCGCATCGCCGGCGTCGCAGCCGTGCGCACGGTCGTGTGGTCGACCCGGCTCGTCGCCCTGCTGACCATCGTCTCGACCGTGTTCCCCGGGCCCCGCCGGATGCTCAGCCCCGAGCTGCGGAGCTCGCTCGGCCTGCCTCCGACGATCGGCCTCGCGGGTGTCGTCATCGCCCTGGTCGCCGGCGTCGGGCTGCTGCTCGTGGCCACCGGGCTGCGCCGTCGCAAGCGGCGCGCGTGGCAGCTGGGCGTCGTCGTCACGGCGGTGATCGCGGTCGCCGACGTGACGCACGGTATCGCGACCCGGCACGGGTACATCGCGGCCGCGGCCGCGGCCCTGCTGTGCGCGGCCCTGCTCTTCACCCGGCGGTGGTTCGTCGCGCGCCCGGATCCGCACAGTCTCGTGCGGGCCGCCGCCTTGTTCGTACAGTTCGCGGCGGCCGGGTTCGGGCTGGTCTGGCTGCTGCTGGCGATCAACGGCCGACGGCTCGTGGGCCACCCCGGCGCGCTCGACGAGGCGACCCACGCGGCGCTGTCGCTGGTCGGCGTCAGCGGTCCCGTGCAGTTCCGGGTGCGCTGGCTCGACGACCTGACCGCCACGGTCGGCCTGACCTTCGGCGTCGTGGCCGTCGTGGTGGCCGGCTACCACCTGCTCCGCTCCGCCGAACCCCGTCCGGGGCAGAGCGCGGAGGACTCCGAACGGCTCCGTGCACTGCTGGCCAAGGACCGCGATCCGGAGTCCCTGGGCTACTTCGCGCTCCGCCCGGACAAGGCCGTGGTCCTCGCCCCCGGCGGCCACGCGGCCGTCGCCCACCGGGTGCTCGCCGGCGTCGCGCTGGCCTCCGGCGACCCGCTCGGCGACACCGGAGCATGGCCCGGCGCGATCGAGGCCTACCTGGCCGAATGCGTCGAGCACGGCTGGACCCCGGCGGTGCTCGCGTGCTCGGAACGCGGGGCGACCGCCTACGCCAAGGCGGGCCTGGACGCGCTCGAGCTCGGCGACGAAGCCGTCCTGTCGACGGACACCTTCACCCTCGGCGGCCGCCCGATGAAGGGCGTCCGCCAGGCGCACGCCCGCATCGTCCGCGCCGGGTACACGGTGCGCGTCCGGCGCTGCGGGGAGCTCGACGACCACGAGCGGGCCGCCCTCGCCGAGCTCGCCGCGAGCTGGCGCGGGGACGCCACCGAACGCGGCTTCTCCATGGCGTTGTCCCGGGTGGCCGAGCCGCAGGACCCCGCCGCCGTGCTGGTCACCGCCCACGGCCCGGACGGCGCCGGCGACCGGGTCCGCGGGCTGCTCCAGCTCGTCCCCTGGGGCGCCGACGGCCTGTCGCTCGATCTCATGCGCCGCGCCCCGGACACCGAGAACGGGGTGACCGAGGCGATGATCGTCGAGCTGATGAGGGCCGCCGAGGGCCTCGGCGTGACTCGGGTGTCGCTCAACTTCGCCCTGTTCAGGGCCACTCTCGAACGTGGCGAGCGCATCGGCGCGGGGCCGGCCACCCGGCTGTGGGCGAGACTCCTGCACCTCGGCTCGCGCTGGTGGCAGATCGACAGCCTCTACCGGTTCAACGCCAAGTTCTCCCCGGCCTGGACGCCGCGCTACCTCGTCTTCCCGCTGCTCCGCGACGTGCCACGAATCCTGCTGGCCGCGCTGGAGGCGGAAGGCTTCGGCGGCCGGCCGCCGGCCCTGCTGCGCCTCCTGCGCCGCTGAGCGGGGGCGCGCAGGTGGGCGCGAGGTAAGAGGAGCCGGGCCGCCGTGGTCACGGTCGGTGTGCTCGCGACGACGACCGCGGACGTGAGTCGGTGCACCGTGCAGGTGCAGAAGGGCTGGCGGCACGAGAAGCACGGGGGCCTGTTCCGAAAGCACCCGCATCCGCAGTCCTCGGGCGAATGCGCCCGCACCTCGTACGCGTCCCGGGGGTCGAACCCGCGCCGACAGGTCGAGTACGTGACGTGCTCGACTCGCGCGGGGACGTCCATGGCGCCCATCCTCACCACAACGAGGCCCCCTCGACAGGGAACTACCCCGACAGGGGTCGGCCGGGAGCGTGTGACGCGGGTAACGCCGATGCTCGGGCTATCGATCACGCGGAGCGGCTACCTCGCTCCCGACACCACCCCGAGCTCGCTGTCCCCTCGACCCCGTGCGGAAGACGACGTCGCCTCCGACCGGCCGGCACCCCCGACCCGAAGGACGCCATGACCCTGCTCCCCCGACCCGACCCCGCGCGCCCCGACGGGGCGCCCCGGACCCGCCGCTGCACCCGACAGCCCCCGGCCGTACCCGTCACCCGCCGTGAGATCACCCTCCACGACCAGCGGGTGACCTTCCTGGAGGCCGGGGAACGCAGCGGCGGACCGACGGTGGTACTGCTGCACGGGCTGGCGAGCAGCTCGGCGACCTGGCTGCCGGTACTGCCGCTGCTCGGCCGGCACGCCCACGTCATCGCACCGGACCTGCTCGGCCACGGGGAATCGGCGAAACCCCGCAACGGCGACTACTCCCTCGGCGCCTACGCCGCCGGCCTGCGCGACCTCCTCGTCGCGTTGCACCTGGACGGCGCCACCGTGGTGGGGCACTCGTTCGGCGGTGGCGTCGCGATGCAGTTCGCCTACCAGTTCCCCGAGCTCACCGAACGGCTCGTCCTCGACGCCAGCGGCGGGCTCGGCCCGGACGTGAGCATCGCCCTGCGTGCCGCGAGCCTACCCGGCACCGCGACGGTGCTCCGGGTGCTGAACGCCCTCACCCCGCGCAGGGTCGCCGACCTCGCGCACCGGGCCGTCCGCATCGTTCCGGGGGTACCGATCGCCGCCGACGAACTGTCCCGCGCTCTCAGCTCCTTCGCCGACGACGGCGCGCGCGGCGCGTTCGTCCAGACCGTGCGCAGCGCGCTGAGCTGGTCCGGCCAACGCCTCGACGGCAACGGCAGGCTCTACCTGCTCGCCAACATCCCGGTCCTCCTCGTCGGCGGCACCGCCGACGCCGTCATCCCCGTCGCCCACACCACCGCCGCCCACGACCGGCTGCCCGGGAGCCGCCTCGAGATCTTCGACGACACCGGGCACTTCCCGCACTCCGAGCACCCTGCGCGGTTCGCCGGCGCGCTCCTCGACTTCCTCCGCACCACCAGCCCGGCGCACGCCGACGTCGACTCGTTCCGGCGGCAGCTGTTGGCGCAGGGTCCACGACGCACAGCCGACGGGGTGCCGGCGTGAGTCCTGGCCGGAACGGGCGACCCGCCGCCCCCGGCGATCGATGAATTCCTCGATAATTCTCGCGATCACGTCAGGAGGTCTTCCCCGGTCCGTTCCACGACGAGCGCGGCTCGACTTGCCCGGATCCCGGAATTGCGTATGCTCGATTTCGCCGCCCACCTCCGTCGCAGAGCCGGGACGGCCGACAGGACATCCCCTGGATCTTGAGCAGCAGGTCACGGGGCCGTACTCAACAGGCCGCGATCGCGCCCACCTCATCCTGTGTTCGTCGCACGTCAGCGAGGCGCGACCACATGGCGCCATTGCGAGCACACCAGAATCCGTCACAGAATGCTGCGCATCACCGTGCCGCAGCGCGTTCTCGAATCGTCGAAAGGCATTTTCCTCATGACTCAGCCCACTGAAGCACGAAAGCCCGACAGGGGACCTCAGGGCCCGGTCGGTGACAGGAAGGACAGGCGTGAGCCCGGCGCCCAGGGCGACGCCGGCCCGAAGGGCCTCGCCGGAGACCCGGGCCCCAAGGGCGAGACCGGCCCGAAGGGCCCCGTCGGCCCCGTCGGGGACAAGGGCCCGCAGGGCGAGCAGGGCCCGAAGGGCCTGACCGGGGAGACCGGCGACAAGGGTCCGACCGGCGCCGTCGGGCTTTCCGGCGAGCGTGGTGACCAGGGCCCGGCCGGCATCGCGGGTCCGCCCGGCGAGCGCGGGGACAAGGGCCCCGAGGGGCCGACCGGGGAGCAGGGGCCCCGTGGGGCACAGGGCTCCACCGGCGAGCAGGGTGCGCCCGGCGAGGACGGCGCGCCCGGACCGGCCGGCCAGCCCGGCGCCCAGGGCCAGCGAGGTGTCATCGGGGAGACCGGCGAGCAGGGCGAACGCGGGCCTCGAGGCCTGCCCGGGGAGCAGGGCGAGGACGGCCCGCGCGGCATCGCCGGACCGCAGGGCCTGCAGGGCGAGCAGGGTCCGCCCGGACCGGCCGGCCCGGTCGGCGTGCCCGGCGTGCAGGGGGCTCCCGGTCCGTCCGGCCCGGCCTGGCTGGTCCAGCCCGCGCCGTCGGAGTTGTTCCGCAACGTGCTCCGCGCCGCCGCGGACGTCTCGCCGCGGACCGTGGTCGATCCCCGCGCCGGCTTCCGCTACCTCACCACGCTCACCTCGCAGCTGGTCAAGCTGCAGGGCGGACTCGTCCTGCGCGCCATCACCCCGACCGAGGATCCCGCCCACGGCGTGGCGGACAACGTCCGCTTCATCGCCTAGGACGGGCCCTACGACGCGGGCCGGTCGTCGGCGCCTCGTCCCGCACAACGACGGGGCGCCGACCTCGCGCGCGCGTCCCTTCCCGGTCTGCTCGTTGCCACTAGATTGCTCCCAGGCTCCGCACGCGGAGGGACCAGCCGGTCCTCTCCGGCGGAGAGCCGTAGTGCCGGCGTCGATGTTGCCGGGAGCTGGAGAAGGTGGCGGTTCGGTGGACGAGCGGGCACCGTTGTGGGCTGCGTTGCTGGATCACGTCCGGGTCGGCGCGTTCGCCCTCGACGCGCAGGGCCGGGTCGTCGTCTGGACCTCCGAGGCGGAGCGGCTGACCGCGCGGACCAGCTCCGAGGTCCTCGGGGTGGACGGCGGCGTCGTGGGGATCGCGCCGCCGGACGAGGCGGCCGGGCGGCAGACCACGGCCGACGCGCAGGCGGGAGCGACCTGGTCCGGCACGCTCCCGAGCACCTCGGAGCACGGCCGGCCGCTGGCGTACCGGTGCCACCCGGTCCACGCGGAGGGCCGGCTCCTCGGGGTCGTCGGGATCCTGTCCGACGAGTCCGGGAGCCCGGACACGGACCAGACCCGCGCCCTGCTCGACGGGCTGTTCGAGAACGCCCCGGTCGGCTTCACCTACGTCGACGCCGATCTCCGATACCGGCGGGTCAACGCCACGGTCGCCTCGATCAACGGGGGGACGGTGGAGGAACGGATCGGCCGGACGATCGACGAGGTCCACGGCGAGCCCTGCGGCCCGCGGTTCTCCGCGGTGTGCCGCGAAGTCCTCCGCACGGGCCGGGCCCAGCGGGTCCGCATCGAGGGCCGGCTCTGGCACGGCCGGGGGCCGCACCAGGTCTGGCGGATGAACTACTACCCCGTCTTCGGCGCGGGCGGCGAGGTCGTCGGGGTGGGCAACGTCTTCGTCGACGTCACCGAGGCCGAGACGACGGGACGAGAGCTGTCCGAGCTCGCCGCGGCCCGGCTCCGGACCGTGACCCGCTACCGGAGCCTCATCGAGGCGACGTGCGCCGAGGTCTGGACCGTCACCGCCGACGGCGCCCCGGTGCCGGACCCGGACGCCCCGGCGGCGGACCGGCCGGCCTTCCTGACGAGGGTCCATCCCCACGATCGGGAGGACACGGAACGACGCTGGCGCGAAGCGCTCGACAGCGGCTCCGTCTTCGACGGGGTCGCCCGGCTCGCCGTCGGAGGGGGCGGGCACCGCCACTTCAGGATCCGCGCGGTGCCGGTGGTCGTGGCAGGCCGCACGATCGAGTGGGTCGGCACCGAGACCGACATCGACGCCGAGGTCCGCGCCCGCACCCGCCTGGAGCTGCTCGCCCGGGCGACCGAGGCCGTCAACCGCGAGCTCGAACCGCTCAGCGAGCTGCAGGCCCTCGTCGACGTCCTCGTCCCCACCTTCGCCGACGGCTGCACCGTCCACCTCCTCGACCCGCTGGTGACGGGCGGCCCCGTCACGGGACGGCGGCTGACCAGCCGGGTCGACGTCGAGGTCCCCGACGCCTCCGCCGAGCCGTTCACCTACGCCGACGACCACCCCTTCGCCGAGCTCGTGCGCACGCGACGCCCCCTCCTGCTGCACCATCCCCTGGACGACAGTGCCCGGTGGGCGCGCGACACCGCCCTCGCGGACTGGGAGCGCAGGCTCGGCTGGCACACCTCGCTCCTGACCCCCATCCGCTCCGGTGAGGCCGTGATCGCCGCCCTGACCTTCGTCGCCTGGGGCGACCGGCCGCGCTTCACCGACGAGGACCTGACGTTCGTCAGCGAGCTCGCCGCGCGCGCGTCGGTGGCCATCGAGCACGCGCAGCGGTTCCAGGAGACCCGGCGCGCCGCGCTCACCCTGCAGAAGGCGATGCTCAGCGAGCTCCCCGCGCCGCGACGTCGAGATCCAGGCCCGGTACCAACCCGCGCTCGACACCCTCGAGGTCGGCGGGGACTGGTACGACGCCTTCACCCTCCCCGGCGGCGACCTCGGTCTCGTCGTCGGGGACGTCGTGGGCCACGACCTGGACGCCGCCACCGTGATGGGACAGCTGCGCAGCATGTTCCGCGGCATCGCCATGGACGACTCCATGGAGCCGGCGAGGGCCGTCGAACGCCTCGACGAGCTCGCGGTCGCGCTCGGGATCACGGACTTCGCGAGCCTGCTCTACGCACGCCTGCGACGACGTCCGGACGGCGGTGCCACCCTCACCTGGAGCAGCGCCGGCCACCCGGCCCCGCTGCTGGTCCACCCCGCGCACGGCCCCCGGTCCCTCCTCGAAGGAGCGGGAATGGTGCTCGGCGTGACCTCGCGCGGCCCCGCCCGGTCCCAGGGCCGCGCGACGGTCGAGCCGGGCTCGACCCTGCTGTTCTACACCGACGGCCTCGTGGAGCAGCGCTGCCGGGACCTCGACGAGACGACGTCCCGGCTCGAGGCCGCCGCCTCGGAGCTCCTCGACACCCCGCTGGCGACGTTCTGCGACGAGCTCCTCGCCCGCAGCGAGTCCGACACCAGCGACGACATCGCCCTCCTCGCCGTGCGGCTGCCCGCCGCCCTCCCGGCCGACCCCCCGGTGCAGCCGGGACGGAGCGGGCAGACACAGCACCGGCCTCCCGAGGTCGTCGGGAGCGGGGCCGTCAGATCTCGGTCTTGAGGATGCAGATCGCCAGGTGGGCGTCGAGTACCGCCTGGCGGGCCTCCTCGCCCAGGCCGGAGTCCGCCTCGGCCGCGGCCTTGGCGCTGTCGCCGGCTTGTTCGAGCTCGATGACGGAGTCACGGGCCTCGCCGGTGTCCGCGACCACCCGGTTCGCCTTGTCCGCCTTGCTGTCGAACTCCCGGACCACGGCGACGAGCACGGCCGACGCCCCCTGGTCGGTCTCGGACGCCCGCACGGCCTCGGACGTCTTGGTCTTGACGTCGTCGAGCCGCGTCTTCATGTCGGACATGGCGAGCATGGCTTCTCCCGGTGAGTGCGGACCTGCCTGCGGGACCGCATTCAAGACCTCGCCACCGACGCCGCCTATGACCGGAAGTACGTAGAGCGGACATAGCGGGTGCAGTGGCAGGATGAGAGGTTCTGCCGGAACGTGGTCGATCTCCGCGCGGCGGGGCGTTCGGCCACCGGGCGGGTTCTTTCGCTCAGTCCCGTGCGAGGTGCGCGATGATGTCGCGCTCGACGTCGCGGATGTGCTTCACCGCCGCCGCGCGGGCGTCGTCGACCCGGTGCCCGCCGACCGCGTCGACGATCTGGCGGTGCCCGGCGTGGGCGGCCTCCCGCCGGCCCCGCAGCCCGACGACCTGCTGCGAGTAGTCGACGAACAAGGGCTCGATCGTGGAGTGGAGCTTGAGCAGCAACGAGTTCTTCGTCGTCTGCGCGATCGCGCGGTGCAGGTCGGCGTCGAGCGCGACGAAGTCCCGGTCACTGAGGTCGGGACTCGCCATCGCCTCGATGATGCCGCGCAGCTCGGCGGTCTCGTCCTCGGTCGCGCGTTCCGCGGCCAGCCCCGCGGCGTCCCGCTCGAGAGTGATCCGGACCTCGAACAGCTCCTGCACCGTGTACTCGTCGAGCACGAGCAGCTGCGACAGGTCGGGCGCGCGACGTGACCGGCTGACGACGAAGACACCGACGCCGTGGTCGGTCCGGAGCATCCCGTTCGCCTCGACGACGCGGATCGCCTCGCGCATCGAGCTGCGCCCGACCCCGAACTGCTCGGCCAGCGCCCGCTCCGGCGGCAGCTTGTCACCGGGCGCGAAGTCCCCTCGGACGATCATCGACTCGAGCTGCTCGGCGACGGAGTCCGCCACCTTCAGCCTGCGGACGGGCTCGATCCTGCCGCGGCTCGTGCTGGACATTCGGCCCCCTCTTACCCTGGACCCGGCAGGTCGGTGGTCGCGTCCCCTAGGACCACGAGGCCACCAGTGGTCCGGTGGTCTGAAGAGTAGTGGCCGTGGTCACCGTCCGCCACCGCGCAACGCCGCGAGCCGGCGAACCGGTCGGGATCCGCGGCGGTCGGCGCTCCGGCCACGCCGCGTCGCGGGAGGACCTCCTCGGGCAGGATCGCCCCGGGGGCGCCCACCACCAGCGACGCGAGCTCATGGCCGGCCGCCGCAGCCTGCGTCGGTGCTTCACCGCGCAGCCGCGCGGCCAGGTACCCGGCGTTGAAGGAGTCCCCCGCCGCTGTCGTGTCGACGACCGGGACGTCGCGTCGCGCCGGCACGGGGACGACGTCGCCGCCGGTCACGACGAGACATCCCTCCGGCCCCGTCTTGACCACCGCCTCGGCGACGCCGAGCCCGGCCAGGCGGGCCGCGCACGCCTGCGCGTCCCGGTCCCCGTACAGCGCCCGCTCGTCGTCGAACGTGGGCAGGTAGACGTCGGTCAGCTCCAGCGTGCGGCTGACGGCCGCTCGCGCGGCCGCCGCGTCGGGCCAGCCGCGCGGGCGGAAGTTGCTGTCGAACGCGACCCGCGTGCCCCGGGCCCGGGCGGCCGCCAGGACCGACCACAGCCGCTCGCGGGCCGGTGCGGAGAGGATCTGCAACGTTATCGCCGACAGGTAGACCAGGTCGCTGTCCACGACCGCCCGGTCGACCCGCTCCGGCCAGCCCGCGTCGAACAGGCACCGGGCCGGGGACTCGGACCGGTGGTAGGTGAAGCTGCGCTCCCCCGCCCCGTCCGTCCGGACCAGGTACAGCCCCGGCGTGCGCCCGGGCATCCGCTCCACCAGACCGGTGCCGATCCCCTCCGCGGCCACGGCGGCGAGCAGCTCGTCGCTGTACCGGTCGTCGCCCACCGCGGTCACGTAGTCGACGGACACCTCGTCCGCGGGGGCGCTGCGGGCCAGGTAGACCGCGGTGTTGAAGGTGTCCCCGGCGAACCCGAGGGCGAGCGTGCGGTCCGTCCGGTGGGTGAGCTCGACCATGCACTCGCCGATCGCGGTCACCCGGGTCACGGCCGCGCCCCGATCAGGTCGCGCAGCTCCGCCACCTTCGCCTCGAGGTCGTCCGCGGCGTACACGTCGCTGCCCACCCCCACCGCGAACGCACCTGCGTCGAGCCAGGCCGGGACGTCGCGCACGGCGATCCCCCCGGTCGGGACGATCCGGGCCCCGGGCAGGACCGAGAGCACCGACTTCAGGTACTGCGGCCCGCCCAGGTGCGCCGGGAACATCTTGGCCACCCCGCGGTCCGCGGCGGCCCCGATCTCGGCCGGGGTGATCCCACCCTCGACGAACAGCACGTCCGCCTCGGCGGCGACCGCCCGCGCGTCCGGAACCGGGTGCGGGCTGACCAGGAAGTCCGCGCCGCAGCCCACGGCACACTGCGCGTCGGCCGCCGTGCGGACCGTACCCAGGCCGACCATCGCGTCCGGTGCCTCGGCCTTCAGCGCCGCGACGAGATCCGGCCAGCCCGGGATCGTCGCGGTGAGCTCGAGGACGTCGAGACCCGCCGCGACCAGCCGCAGCGCGATGACGCGACCGGCGTCGGCGTCGGGCGCGCGCAGCACCGGGACGATCCGGGCGCTGCGGATCCGCTCGGCGGTGCGCTCCTGAGCCGCGGACAGGGTCATTGGTGGGTCCTCCTTCAGAACGCCCGGATGCCGGGAACCCGGGTCCGGAACCGGTGCAGCGTGGTACTGGCGCAGATGTAGAGCGAGCACAGGTCGTCGTCGCCCCAGGTGAAGTTGGCCGTCACCTCGGGGACCCGGATGACGCCGAGGGCGACGCCCGCAGGGTCGAAGACGTGGATGCCGCCCGGCCCGCAGCTGAACAGGTTCCCGGCGCTGTCGACCTTCAGGCCGTCGGGTTCGCCGGGGCCGGCGCCCGTGGTGCGGGCCCAGACCTCGCCGCCGGTGACACCGCTCCCGGTGAGCGCGAACCGGCGGATGTGCATCCGTTCGGTGTCGGCCACGAAGAGGTGCCGCTCGTCGAGGGACAGGCACAGCCCGTTGGGGCCCTCGACGTCGTCGGTCAGCAGCTCGAGGCCGCGGGCGCCGAGCCGGTAGACCCCGCAGAAGGGCAGCTCCCGCGAGCGCGGCACGCCGTAGGGGGCGGCGCGACCGTAGCCGGGATCGGTGAAGTAGATCGTCCCGTCCCGGGCCACGACCACGTCGTTGGGGCTGTTCAGCTCCTTGCCCTGGTAGCGGTCCGCGAGGGTGACCAGGGAGCCGTCGGCCTCCTGCCGGACCAGTCTGCTCGTCGCGTGCTCGCAGGTGAGCAGGCGGCCCTGCCGGTCGTAGGCGTTCCCGTTCGCCATGTGGCTGGGATCCCGGAAGACCGACAGCTCACCGGCGGCGGACAGCCTCGACATCCGCGCGGCGGGGATGTCGCTGAACACGAGCGACCGCTCCCGCGGATGCCACACCGGGCCCTCGAGGAACCGGAACCCCGTGGCCACCCGGCGCAGCGGCTCGTCGGCCACCACGTCGTGCAGCCGGGGGTCCCGGACCTCGAGCGCGGACACGGCAGAGGTCACCGCGCGCCGAAGGCCGGCGGTGTGGAGCCGGACGGGCGGGCGGAGTCCGGCGAGAGGGCGAACCGCTCGTCGGCGTCCGGGGCGAGCTCGACGCCCAGCCCGGGCGCGTCCTGCGCGGCCAGGTACCCGTCCTTCACCACCAGCGGATTGACCAGCATCCCGTCCCAGCCCGGCCCGCCGTAGGCGTCGACCTCGATCAGCGGGGTGTTCTCGCAGGCCAGAATCATGTGCAGGCCGGCGGCCAGCGCGATCCCGGTGCCCGAGGAACAGGCGATGTGCGGGATGCAGCTGAGGTTCCAGGTGCTGGCCATGTCGGCCACCCGCTTCGCCTCGGAGATCCCGCCGACGCTGGTGGCGTCGGGCTGCAGGATGTCGAAGGTCCGCCGGGTGAGCAGGTCGATGAACTCGAACCTGGTCAGCAGGGACTCCCCGCCCGACAGCTTGAGCGAGACCCGGTCCGCCAGCCAGGTGTGGTCGTCGGCGTACTGGGTCAGGCTGCGCGCGAGGATCGGCTCCTCGAGCCAGGCCACGTTCAGGCTCTCGAGCTCGCGGGCGAGCTGCAGGGCCCCGCGCCGGTCGTAGGACATGTTGGCGTCCACCCCGAGGTCGACGCCGGGGCCGACGGCGTCGCGCACCGAGCCGACCAGGTGCACGGCGTCGCCGATGTCCCCGAGGACCCGCAGCTTCATCGCGGTGTAGCCGTCGGCCACCGCCCGCCGGGCCTCGTCGACGATCTGGTCGACCGGCTTGAGCGAGGGCGCGAAGTACGCCCGCACCTTCGACTTGGAGGAGCCCAGCAGCCGGTGGACCGGCTGGCCGGCGATCTTGCCCAGCAGGTCCCACAGCGCGATGTCGATGCCGCTGAGGGCATAGGTCTCGATCCCGCGGCGGCCCCACATGTGGGTCGCGTCGAGCATCTGCTGCCAGAGGGCACCGATGTCGCGGGGGTCCTTGCCGACGAGCATCGGAGCGAGCTGCTGGTTGATGATCGGCCCGACGGTCGGGAAGTACTCCGAGGAGAACCCGGCCTCGCCGATCCCGACCACGCCCTCGTCGGTGGTGACCCGGACGACGATGCCGCCCTTCGACGTGACCACCATGGCGCCCCACCGCAGCGGCTCGTCCAGCGGTGACCCGAGCGGTGTCGCCTCGACGCTGGTGATCCGCATCAGCCGGCCTTGCCGAGGTGCGGGACGAGCTCGTTCCAGTCGTACTCACCGACGAAGTACTCGGTGGTGCTGTAGGTGCCGTCCATGGTGTCCTTCAGCGACTTCGGGCCGGGGAAGCCGATGACCTTCCAGCCGATCCGGTCCTTGTTCCCGCCGTAGACGGGGTCGCAGTAGAAGCCCTGCCGGGTGTGCAGGCACAGCGCCTCGAAGAACGGCAGCCCCTGGTCGAAGGTGCCCTGCAGGAACGTCCCGACCGCGAGGCTCGAGCCGAGGGTGACGGGGCCGGGCTTCGGCGCGCCGGAGAAGGCCTCCAGCACGAGGTCCTGCTCCGCCTCCGTGAGCTCGGCGAAGGCCTTGGAGAACTGCCCCCGGGCCGCGGCGTCGAGCGCTGCGATGCCCTCCCGGTAGGTCTGCTGCATGTCGTACATGCGCGAGCGCCAGGCGTCGGCGAACTTGCCGGTCAGCTTGAGGAACCCGCTGCCGTCGGCGGCGGCGAAGATGTAGTCGATGCCCGACAGGTAGCGGTCGATGAACACGACCACGCGGGCCTCGCGGGCGCCCGGGTCGTGGTCGGTGGGGATGATGCGGGCGGTGGCCGCCTCGATCGTGTCCCACTCGTGGTCGGTGAAGAACAGGCGCTCGTCGGAGTCGGGATCGATCGGGGAACCGACGATCTCCCAGTCGGCCTTCAGGGTCATGACGTCCTCCTTTCCTCGGGGTCGGGTTCAGGCGACCTTGATGTGCTCTTCGCGGCCCTTGGACCAGACGTCCGCGATGTACTCCGACACGCGCCAGGCGTTGGCCATCATGGTCAGGGTCGGGTTGACGCCGGTCGAGGTCGGGAAGCAGGACCCGTCGACGACGAAGAGGTTGTCGACGTCGTGGGACTGGCACCACTCGTTGAGCACCGTGTTCGCCGGGTCGGTGCCCATCCGGGCCGTCCCGTGCTGGTGGCAGGTGTTGCCGGTCATCCGGTCCAGGTAGACCGGGACGGTCTTGCGCGCGCCGGCGACCTGCAGGATCTCCGCGTTCTTGTCGACCTGCCACTTGCTCATGGCCACGTCGTTGCCGTGCGGCTTGTGCGTGATCCGGGCGACCGGGAGCCCCCAGGCGTCCTTCACCGTCGGGTCGAGGTCGACGCGGTTCGCCTCGACCGGCATGTCGTGCAGGATCGCGCCGATCTTCATCGCGAAGTTGAAGTAGCTCCGGTCGGCGTCCTTGAGCGACTGGCCCCACTGCGGCCGGCCGGGGAAGACCCAGTTGATCGGGTGGCACGTCTGGGAGGCCGAGATCAGGCAGCCGCCGATGTGCCCGCGGTTCTCGTCGGTCTCGTAGAACTCGAAGGTGCCGCCGCTGATGTAGTTGCCGGCCCAGCCGTGCAGCGGGTCGTCGATCTCCTGGTCGAACAGGCCGACCGCGAAGACGTACTCGTGGAAGGTCGCGTTCTTGCCGACCATGCCGCTGGAGTTGCCCAGGCCCTCGGGGAACTGCGGGGACCTCGACATCAGCATCAGCCGCGCGGACTCGATCGCGCCGAGCCCGAGGACGACGACCTTCGCCTCCTGGGCGACCTCGTTGCCGTCGGGGTCGATGTAGACGACGCCGGTGGCCTTGCCGTCCTTGCCGACCGTGATCTCCCGGACGAAGGACTCCGAGCGCAGCTCGAAGTTGCCGGTGGCGACGGCCTCGGGGATGAACGTGGTCAGCGTGTTCGACCGCGCGGTGCTCGGGTCGCCGTACTGGTTCCAGAAGCTGGTGGTGTTGAACGGGTCGCGGCCCTTGTGGTTGTTCGTCACCATCGCGTGCGGGATGGGGAAGCCGTTGATCCCCATCTTGTTGCAGGCCTCGTAGAAGCGCTTGCCGAACTTCGTCGGGCGCAGCGGCTCGCTCGGGTAGGCCTTGCTGCGGAAGGGCTCGTACTTGTCGGCGCCGGCGATGCCCGAGATGCCGAACTCCCACTCCACCTTGGTCAGGTAGGGCTCGAGGTGCTCGTAGCGGATCGGCCAGTCGGCCAGGCTCGCACCCTCGATGTCACCGTGCAGGCTGCGGACCATGAAGTCCGACTCGCGCGGCCGGGGCACCCAGCCGGCCCAGTGGTTCGTGCCGCCGCCGACCAGCTGGGGGGTCGGCGAGAACGGGAAGCGCTCGGCCTCCGAGGTCTCGTCGTGGCGCAGGGTGCGCGGGAACAGGTTCGGGTCCGGCCACAGGTAGTTGCGGTTGACGTACTTGAGCTCGTCGCCGGAGTAGTGGTCCTGGGCCGACAGCCACGGGCCGCGGTCGAAGCCGACGACCTTGAGACCGGCCTCGCTGAGCACCTTGGCCGCGGTGGCCCCGGTGGCCCCGAGTCCGACGACGATCGCGTCGACCTGCTCGGGCTTCTTGGCGTGACGCACGTGCTCTCCTCTCCGCGGCCGCAGCAGTGCCGGCGCGTGATGGCGTGCCCCGGCCCGAGGGAGAGCGCCCTCAGGCGGGGTGAAGGGGTGGGGGGTCGGACGCGAGCGCTACAGGGCGGGCGCGTCCGCGTTGCTCGGGGTCGTCGTCTGCGACGCGATGTCCCGGTGGCGGCGCTTGATGTACTCGGCGGCCCGGACCGCGACGGCCTGCAGGGTGCTGGTCGGGTTCACCGCGGCACCCGTGGTGAGCGAGCTGGCGTCGGTGATGAACAGGTTGGGCACGTCCCAGGTCTGGTTCCACTTGTTGGTGACCGAGTCCTCGGGCGTGTTGCCCATCCGGCAGGTGCCCATGATGTGCCAGCCGGGCGGCGGCCCGTCGATCCCGCCGATGCCGCTCGTGGTGGTGTCGATGACGCCACCGGCGGCGTCCGCGGCCTCGCGGGCGCGCTGCTGGCCCCACTCGACGAGCCTGCGGTCGTTCTCGTGCAGCTCGTAGTGGACGTGCGGCGCGGGCAGCCCGCTCGAGTCCTTCACGTCGGGATCGAGGGTGACCCGGTTGGTGCGCACCGGCAGGTCCTCGCCCTGGACGTAGATCAGCGCGTGCCGGCCGAAGTGCTCGTTGAAGAAGCTGCGGTGCCCGGCGCCCCAGGGCGCGAGGTTGCCGGTGTTCGTCCCGAGCGCGCTGGTGGCGGCGCCCAGAGAGGTACCGACCTGGAGCGAGAAGCCGTTGACGAAGCCCCGGGACGGGTCGCTGTCGTAGAACTCCTGGCTGTAGAGCACGGCGGGCTCCGGGCCCTTGAAGCCCTCGAGCGGCTCGTCGAACCAGAAGTCCACGAAGGACCAGCTGTGGTACATCAAGTGCGTGCCGACCAGGCCGTTGGAGTTGGCCAGCCCGTCCGGGTGGCCCTGCTGCGCGGACATCAGCAGCAGCCGGGGGGTGCCGATGGAGTTCGCGGCGACCACCACGATCCCGGCCCGCACCTCGTGGCGCTGCCCGGTCACCCGGTCGATGTAGGTGGCGCCGGTGGCCCGGCCGTTCTTCGCGTTGATCTGCTCGACCCGGGCGTTCACGCGAAGGTCGACGCCGTTGCGCAGGGCCGCCGGCCAGTACGACACGTCGGTCGAGGCGATCGAGTGCCGGGGGCAGCCCGCGAGGCAGAAGCCGCAGTCGTTGCACGCAAGCCGGTTGTCCTTGGTGCGGGTGAGGATCGCGTTGTCGGCGGGCCACCAGTGCCAGCCGAGCTTGTCGAAGCCCGAGCCCATCTTGTGCCCGACCTTGCCGCCGCGACTGGCCGGGCCCCACCCCTCGGGGCGTGCCGGGTTGCCGGGGTCGCCGGTCCGGCGGGCGACGCCGATCTCGGCGTCGTTGATCGCGTAGAACGGCTCGAGCTCCTCGTAGGAGATCGGCCAGTCGATGGTGCCCTCGACGCCGTGCTCGGTGCCCTTGCGGAAGTCGACCGGCTTGAACCGGGGCCAGGCCGCCGCATAGTGCAGCGTCGAGCCGCCCACCCCGGTGAACGTGTACGGGGTCGTGTTGCCGGTGACCGGGTAGTCCTCGGGGAACTTCCGGACGTTGGGCTCGAACGACCAGCTGCGCTTGCGCTCGAGCTCCCAGCCGTCGTACATGTGCGGGTGGTCCATCGCGTGGACCCAGTCGCCCTGCTCGAGGCAGACGACCTTGATGCCGGCGTCGCTGAGCCGCTTGCTCACCGCTCCACCGCCCGCGCCGGCCCCGATCACCAGGACGTCGGTCTCCGTGTACGCCGCCATCAGTTCTCTCCTGCTTCCCGGGCCTGCCGTGCCGAACACATCGGGAGGTCGGCGGGGATCGCGACCCGTCGCACCTCCTCGGTCCGGATGTAGGTGCCGCGCACCCGGCTCAGCAGCTCGTCGTCCCAGTCGTCCATGACGTCGGAGTAGCCGTAGGGCTGGGGGCTGTTGCGGTAGTCCCGGCCCGCGGGCAGGCGGTTGATGGCCCGGATGACCTCGGGCCGGGAGTAGTACGCGTGGTAGACGACGTCCCGCAGGCGCGTGAAGAACTCCTGCTCGTCGCGCTCCAGCCCTTCCAGGACCGTCACGCGCTGCACCGGGGTGGCGTCGGCGAACTCCTGCCCGAGCCCGTCGAGCCGGGCCCGGAAGTCGTCCTCGCCGAGGAACGGGAACCACCTGGGTTCCAGCCCCGACGGCGTCACGTACCGGCCGATGAACGAGATCACGTCGACCTCGCTGGGCGGCGGGAAGCCGTCGCCACCCGGGATGAGCTCGTCCGCCGCGGCGTTCAGCACCGCCGCCTGCGTCTCGGTCAGCCGGATCCCGGGCAGCCAGCCGCCCAGTGGCGGCTTGGTGTCGCGGGGGGTCACGCTCAGATCCGTCACGTTCCCTCTCCTTTGCGGGACGTCGTCGACCACGTGGGTCAGGCGCGCTCGAGGTAGTCGACGATGGCCCGGCCGAAGTCCGGCAGGTCGACCGGCGTGCGGGAGGTGATGACGTTGCCGTCCTCGACGACCGGCGCGTCGACCCAGGTGCCGCCGGCGTTCTCGACGTCGGTCTTGATCGGCAGGTAACCGGTGATCTGGCGGCCCTTGGTGGCGCCGGCGGAGGCGAGCATCCAGCCGCCGTGGCAGATCGCGGCGACGAGCTTGCCGGACTCGTAGGCGTCCTTCACCAGGTCGATCATCTCCGGGTGCAGGCGCATGTTGTCGGGCGCGAACCCGCCGGGGATGACGACGGCGTCGAAGTCGGAGGCCGAGACCTCGGAGGCGGCGGCGTCCGCCTCCATCGGGTAGTGCTCCTTGCTGTCGTAGCTGCCCTTGGTGCCGCTACCGATCACCTTCACGTCGGCGCCCGCCTCCTGCAGACGCAGGTAGGGGTACCAGCCCTCGAGGATCTGGTACTCGTCCTCGATCAGCAGGGCGACCTTCTTGCCGGAAATCGACATCTCACGTCCTCGCGTTCGTCGGTTCGTCGGGGCTGTGCGGGGGAGTTCCGGACGCGCTCAGGCGTCGATCATCTGGAGGAACTCGATGCTGGTGCGCACGTCGCCGTGGTTGGCCTGGATCTGGCGCAGGGCCTCCCAGTGCTGCCCGTAGCCCATCGGGTCGTCCTTGCCCGAGGGGATGGCGGCGGTGGTGTCGGCCAGCACGACGATCTTGAAGTCCTGGTTCGCCCCGTCGATCGCGGTGGCGAGCTGGCAGTTGCCGGTGGACAGGCCCGCGACGACGAGGGTGTCGCAGCCCGCCCGGCGCATGTACTCGGTCAGCGCGGTGCCGTAGAACGAGCTGAAGCGGTGCTTGCGGATGACCGGCTCGTCGGGCAGGGGCTTGAGCTCGTCGACCAGCTCGTCGCCGCCGTTGCCCCAGGATCCGGGGAACGTCGCCAGCTGGTCGACCAGGCCCCACTTCACATCGGCGAAGCCGGCGTCCTTGCCGTCCGGGCGCAGGCCCCAGAGCGACCAGACGACCGGGATGCCCTTCGCGCGGCAGGCCTCGAGGACGTTGACGACGGGCTGGACGACGTCCTTGCCCTCGGGGGCACCGCCGGTGCTGGGGATGTACATCGCGCCGCCGGGCTCCGCACACGCCTTCTGCATGTCCAGGACCAGCAGCATCGTCTTCTTCGGGTCGATCGTCGGCGCGAGCATGGCCGAGCGGTCGATGTAGTCGTCGATGTGCTTGTACGTGAAGTCGAGCGAGGACATCGCTGCTCCTTTGCGTTGATGCGAGTGATCGAAACGACGGGGGTACGTTCACCTGGTCGCGGCGCTCGTCCCGAAGGTCTCCGACCGCCGGAGCCGTAGAGCTCAGGTGATCAGGTGGTCTGACCACTCTAACCCGGTGGCCGCGGGCACTGTCAAGAGTCTGTTCGGGCGGCCCCGCGCGGCTGTGGCACCGGAGCGCCGGCGCCGGCCGGCTCGGCAGGTTTGAGAGGCCCCGGGTGCGGGGACGCCCCACGTATGGCGATATGCCACGCGCCCGCGCAGGTCGACGTGACGGCGCAGCTGAGGGGCGCCGGCCTGCGGGTGACCGCGCCCCGTAAGGCCGTGCTGACCTGGCTCGCCGGGCATCCGCATGCGACGGCGGACGAGGTCAGGGCCGGCGTCGCCGCCGAGCTCGGGTCCGTGTCGCACCAGACCGTCTACGACGTGCTCCGGGCCGGCTGCGGTGTGGGCCTGGTCCGCGTCATCGAGCCCGCCGGCCTGCCGGCGCTGTTCGAGCGGCGCACCGGCGACAACCACCATCACGTCGTGTGCCGCGGATGCGGCAGGACCGAGGACGTCGACTGCGTGCGGGGCCGCGCGCCGTGCCTGTCCCCGGACGACGACCAGGGGTTCACCGTCGACGAGGCGGAGATCCTCTTCTGGGGCCTCTGCCCGATCTGCAGGAGCAGCAACCACGAGGAGCGGCGATGACCGACCCGAAAGCGAACTTCACGACCACTGATGCCGGCGTCCCGGTCGAGAGCGACGAACACTCGCTCACGGTGGGACCGGGCGGCCCGATCCTGCTGCAGGACAGCTACCTCCTCGAGCAGATGGCCCAGTTCAACCGGGAACGCATCCCCGAGCGGCAGCCTCACGCCAAGGGCAGCGGGGCCTTCGGACACTTCGAGGTGACGAACGACGTCAGCGCCTACACCAAGGCCGCGTTGTTCCAGCCGGGCGCGAGGACCGAGCTGGGCATCCGGTTCTCCACCGTCGCGGGCGAGCGCGGCAGCCCCGACACCTGGCGGGACCCGCGCGGTTTCGCGATCAAGTTCTACACGTCCGAGGGCAACTACGACATGGTCGGCAACAACACGCCGGTCTTCTTCGTCAAGGACCCGATGAAGTTCCAGCACTTCATCCGCAGCCAGAAGCGCCGGGCCGACAACAACCTGCGCGACCACGACATGCAGTGGGACTTCTGGACCCTCTCCCCCGAGTCCGCCCACCAGGTGACCTGGCTGATGGGTGACCGCGGCATCCCGCGCTCCTGGCGGCACATGAACGGCTACACCTCCCACACCTACATGTGGATCAACGAGGCCGGCGAGGAGTTCTGGGTCAAGTACCACTTCAAGACCGACCAGGGCATCGAGTTCTTCACCCAGGACGAGGCCGACCAGATGGCGGCCGCCGACACCGACTACCACATGCGGGACCTCTTCGAGCACATCCGTGACGGCGAGTACCCGAGCTGGACGCTGAAGGTGCAGATCATGCCGTTCGACGACGCGAAGACCTACCGCTTCAACCCCTTCGACCTGACGAAGGTGTGGCCGCACGGCGACTATCCGCTCATGGAGGTCGGCCGGATGACGCTCGACCGGAACCCGACCGACAACCACACCGAGATCGAGCAGATCGCGTTCCAGCCCAACAACCTGGTGCCGGGCGTCGGCCCGTCGCCGGACCGGATGCTGCTGGCCCGGCTGTTCTCCTACGCCGACGCCCACCGGCACCGCCTGGGCGCCAACTACCAGCAGATCCCGGTCAACGCGCCGGTCACCCCCGTCCGCTCGTACAGCAAGGACGGCGCGATGCGGATCCAGAAGGTGTCGGATCCGGTGTACGCACCGAACTCCTACGGCGGCCCCCATGCGGACGTCGAGCGCTACGGCAAGGTCCCGACCTGGTACGCCGACGGTGAGATCATGCGCACCGCGTACGTCGACCACGCCGAGGACGACGACTGGGGCCAGCCCGGCACCCTCGTCCGCGAGGTGCTCGACGACGCCGCCCGCGAGCGGCTCGTCGACAACGTCGTGGGACACCTGCTCAACGGGGTGTCCGAGGCGGTCCTCCAGCGCGCGTTCGCCTACTGGCACAACATCGACAAGAACATCGGCGACCAGATCGAGGCGGGGGTGCGCGCGAAGGCCGACGAGAAGGACCCGAAGGCCGAGAAACAGGGCAACCCGGCGCGGAGCAGCATGCAGGCCAAGGCCTGACGCGTGGCCCGGCACCTCCCGGCACGGGAGGTGCCGGGACCGGGCGACTACGTGAGGGGCGGACGAGGCCGGCCCATCGGGTCCCGGCCTGCCGCCCCCAGGACGCGGGCGAGGTTGCGGCCGAGCACGCCCCGTGCCGATCGTTCCGGGATCCCGGCGTCGAGCATCGCGGCGGTGACCCGAGGGAGATCGGCCGGGCCGGCCAGCCCGGGCACGAGTACCTCCGTGTTCGTGCCCTCGAGGATCAGGGGGCGGTCACAGGCCGGGACCTTCTCGGCGAAGAGCTCGGCCACGAAGTCGCTCCCGATGCCGACATGGTCGGCACCCGCCGTCTCGACCATGTGCCGCACGTGGCGGACGACGTCCCCGAGTCCCGGCGGCCCACCGGTCAGATAGCCGGCGTAGAGGTTCACACAGGCCACTCCCCCCGTCGCCGCGATGCCGCGGAGGTGATCGTCGGTGAGGTTGCGGTGGTGGCGGCGGACGTGGCCGCGGCCGTCCGTGCCGATCCGCCGCACCGTCTCCTCACCCTGGCCGACGTCGTCGAGGGCGCGCTCGTCGATCCCGACCGGCCTCGCGTCTTCAGGTCCGTCGGCATGGCGTGGGAGGACCTCGCCGTGGCAGCGGTGGCACTCCGCCACTGACGCACCCACCTCGACCCTGCCGCCCGGTCCCGCCCCCGGTGCCGGGACACGGGCCACCGTTCCTAGCTCGTCGGCGACGGGAAGACGTCCGGTGTGCAGGTGAGGTCGTAGTCGCGCTCGTCGTCGAACCACTGGGCGATCAGGACCGGACCGCCCGAGAAGCTCGGCGAGGTGCAGAGGTCGCGGGCCTCCTCGGGGTGGTCGAGCCGGCCCGCGGTCGCCCAGACCGGGGTGTCGGGAAGCTTCCAGGATCCGGTGATCGAGCGCCAACCGGCGCTGCTGGCGTAGAAGCCGTACGCGACGTGCGCGTCGGCCAGCCCCCGGATCACGCCGTCGAGCACGGCGCGGTTGTCCAGCTGCTCCTGCTGGGTCGCCGTCGGCCAGGGTTGCGCGGGACGGGCTTCGACGTCGATCCAGACCATCGGCGGGGAGAACCCGACGCGGGCGAGCGTGGCGAGGGCGTGCCGCGCCTGGGCGTGGCCGGCGTTCCGCAGCCGGGCGCCGCGTTCGTCCGCCGCCCAGGGACCGCTTCCGCCGTCGGCCTTCAGCTGGGCAGGGGTCGGGAACGCGGGGATGGTGTAGGTATGCGCGGGCAGGCCGTGGGCACGCGTCCAGCCCAGCTGGTCCGCCAGGCACGGGTTGTCGGTGAACGGCAGTCCTCGGGTGAGCCCGAGGACGACGAACTGGCTGGTCTCGGGCGGCATGGGCAGGCCGGCCCCGCCGACCGCGGTCGGGCACTGCGGCCAGGAGACGTCGTGCCCGTAGAGGGCCCCGGCCGCGCGCGCGTCGCCCGGGACCGCGACGGCGAGCAGCACGATCACGGCGCAGGGTGCGAGAACGAGGCCGAGCCGCGTCATGCCGCGCACCGGGTCTCAGCCCCCGGTGACGGCGGGTAGGTCGGCCGGGTCGTAGCGGCAGGCGGCGTTCCAGAGCAGGAACGAGGCGCTGCCGGCGTCCGCCGAGGCGGCGACCTGTTGCCGCACCTGTTCGGCGCCGTAGGTCACGCGCAGGGAGAAGGCCTGCAGCCAGGGGACGACGGTGGCGCCGCTGTCGCCCAGCTTGGTGTGGAAGTCCGCCACCGAGCGCTGGGTGATGTCGTACGGCTGGGACTCGGGGGCGGCGACGCCGTACTCTCCTGCGCCCCAGTGCGACGGGTACACCATCGGGGCAATGTAGTCGGCTTGCTGCGCCATCGCAGGGATGTCCTGGGCGATCTGTTCCGGACGCGATGCCGCTATCCCGAAGACGGAGGCACCCACCAGCGCGCCCCGAGGGCGGACGGCGGCCCGGGTGTCGTGCAGGAACGAGGCGATGCTCGCCTCCGGGGTGACCTGCAGGCCGGGGAAGTGCATGGCACTCAGGGCACCGTCCGGGCGGCGGACGTAGTCGTAGAGGATGTCGTCGAACCCGAGCCCGGCCGCCTCGGTGGCGAGGTCGATGTTGTAGCGGCGCACGTCCGGGTCCGCGAAGTTGGTGAAGGCGTAGGACCCGTACCCGCCGGCCCACGGCTGTCCCGCGGTGGTCTGGGCGACCATGTCGTGCCGCCCGGTCTGCCACGCGTGCGTGGCCAGGACGGGATCACGGAACGCGACCAGCCGGCCGACGACCCGTACGCCGAGGGCATGCAGCTCGTCGAGAGCCTGCCTGGCGTCGTAGTAGCCCTTGGCCGCGCCGATCTCCTGGGCCAGCGGTACCTGCGAGGCGTAGCCGACCTCGCCGCTCTCGTCCTTGATGTCCAGCTCGACGGCGTTGATCCGGCCCTCCCGCACCATCGCCAGCACCGGATCCCGCAGGGTCGGCGAGGACCAGGCCAGCGCGCTCATGTGCACCGCCCGCATCGGCGCCTGCGCGACCGGGACGGGCACCGTCCTGTCCGTGGTGTTGCCGGCCCGGTCGGTCGCCACCAGGTGCACGGACGCCGGCGGCGCGGGCAGGTCGACGCTGAAGGCGCCGTCGTCGCCGAGCGGGACGCTCTCGTCCTGGATCCGCAGGTCGACCGCGTCGCCCGCGTTGCCGCGCACGGTCAGGGGCCGGTCGAGCGCCTCGGCCCGCAGCGGCCCGTCCAAGGTGATCCGGGGAGGCGTGGTGTCCACGGTGAAGTCCCGGCGCGCCGTGGCGGACGGCAGCGGCCAGGCCCGGGGCACGGTCCACTCGAACCGGTGCTCCCCTTCGGCGAGGGGCGGCAGCGCCACCGACTGCCGCCCGTCGGGCTGCGCGGTGGGGTGGACCGGGGCACCGTCGAGCTCCGCTCCCCCGGCGGCACCGGCCGGCGCCCCGGCGAGCACGAACTCGGTGGCCGTGGCCGCGGCCGCCAGTACCGCGCCGTCCTCGGGGCCGGTGACCCGGGGCCCCTCGGACAGCACGATCACGATCATGCCGGCCAGCACCAGCACGACCAGCACCGTGGCCGTGGCCAGGAGCCCCGCGCCGCGTTGGCTCCGGGCCCGTGACCGCACCGCCCCCTGGCGGCCCGCCTGCTCCCAGCCCACCCGCTGCTCCAACAAGGCTGCCCCCCGACTCGGTGATCGCTCTGCTGCCAACCATGCGCATTGCGACCCTTCGGACCAACCGCTGTCCCCCTTCCGGTGCACATTCGATCGGCTGGTTGCCGCAGCGGTTGCGCGGCGCCATGGTCGTCGCAGAGGCGGGGAGCAGCCCGCAGGAGGACCGGCCGGGGAGATGTGGATGTACGGGCGCCCATCGAGAACGAGCGCGATGCTGGCGGTCGCGGCCCTGGCCGCGATGGCGGGCCTCGCCGGTTGTGGCTCGGCGCCGCCCGCCGGACCGGCTGCGCCGGCTCCGCCGAGTGCAGCGGCGCCGGCGCAGCCCGCCGAGGTCGGCGCCGACGAGCTCGGGCACATCCCCGTGCTGATGTACCACCGGATCGTCACCGAGCCGGTCTCGGTCTACGACCGCACGCCGGCGGACTTCCGGGCCGAGCTCGAACGGCTCGCGGCGGAGAACTACGTACCGATCACCGCGGCCGATCTCGCCGCCGGCCGGATCGACGTCCCGGCGGGCGCCCACCCGGTCGTGCTGACCTTCGACGACGGTGCCCCCACCCAGTTCGCCCTCGGCCCCGACGGGCAGCCCACGCCGGACAGCGCGATCGGGATCCTGCTCGACGTCGCGGCCGCGCATCCCGGGTTCCGCCCCGTCGCGACCCTGTACGTGAACGCCGATCCGTTCGGTGAGCCGGGCGGGACGACCACCTTGCCCTGGCTGCACGCCCACGGCTTCGAGATCGGCCTCCACACCACGAGCCACACGAACCTCTCCGCGGCGTCGGCGGAGGAGGCCCAGAGCGACATCGTCGACAACCTGACGATGATCCGGCAGGCCGTGCCCGAGGCGGCGGTGACCACGATCGCGCTGCCGTTCGGCGCACACCCCGAGCCGGAGGAGCTCGCCCTGCACGGCACGTCCGGCGGCACGACCTACGACCTCGCCGCGGCGATGCTCGTCGGTGCCGATCCGGCGCCCTCCCCCTACAGCACGGGGTTCGACCCGGAGAACATCCCGCGGATCCGGTCCCAGGCGGCGACCGGCGCGGACGCGCAGTACGTCTCCGCCACCTGGCTCGACCGCCTCGCGAGCGGCGAGGTCTCCCGCTACACCTCCGACGGCGACCCGGCCCACGTCTCCTTCCCCGCCCGCCGCGCCACGGCGCTCGCGACGGCGTTCGGATCGGTGGCCCAGCGCTACTGACCCGGCGGGGCCCGACGAGGCCCTCGGCCGGTCAGGGTGCGAGGGCGTCGGAGAGCGTGTCGTAGAGCATGAAGAACCCGTCCAGGCCGGCCACCTCGATGGGCCGGGTCACGGCCCGGGCGTGATCGACCACCAGGCGAAGCGGCTCGCTGTTCTCGGACACCTTTCCGGCGGTGCGGGCCGTGTCGATCAACGCCGAGATCCCGGTCGAGTCCAGGAAGTCCACCTCGGCCAGGTCCAGCACCAGCGCCCGGTCCCGCAACCGCCGCAACGCGGACTCGAGATCATCCCGGACGGACGCCACGACCGTGTAGTCGAGAGCACCGCGGAGCTGCACGACCACCACGTCGCCGCGGTCCCTCATGGTCAGCGTGCATGTGTCCGTGGATCCCTGACACCGTTCCTCGCTCACCGGACGAAAAATACCGGTGCCACCGGCGGCACGCTGCACCCGGTCGCGTCGTCGCGTGATGCGCCGACATCACCGCCATCACCGACCTCTGCCACGAGCGGGGACTGCCGCCGCTGGTCGACGAGGCGTGGGGCGCGCACCTGCCGTTCCACGAGCGGCTGCCCACCTGGGCGATGGACGCCGGCGCCGACCTGTGCGTCGTCAGCATCCACAAGATGGGCGCCGGGCTGGAGCAGGGCTCGGTCTTCCACCTCCAGGGCGACCGCGTCGACCCGGCCTTCCTCGCGGCCTGCGCCGCCATGCTGTCTCGATCCCCTGCAGGCCGACCTCGTCGGGGCCGAGGCCTCGCACGAGCTCGACGAGCTGAAGATCCTCGTCGACGTCTCCGCGCTCGGCATATCTCCGACGATGCCGCCCCGCGACGCCTTCTTCGCCCGCACGGAGGACGTGCCGGTCGAGCGGGCCGTCGGTCGCGTGTGTGCCGAGCAGGTCACGCCCTATCCGCCGGGGATCCCGGTGCTGCTTCCCGGGGAGCGGGTCAGCGAGGAGATCGTCGACTACCTCACCAGCGGCGTCCGCGCCGGCATGGTCCTGCCGAACCCCACCCTCGGCACCCTCCGCGTCGTGGCGTGATCACCGGGCCTGCGTCGTGGAGGGGGCGGCACCCCCTCCACGACGACCCGCGGATCACTGCGGCCCGGTGAGGAAGCTGACGCGGCCGAACGCCGGCACGGCCCGCGGCACGGGCGCGCTGCGCAGGCGCACCTCGGTGCCCGAGGCGCCGGTGCTGATCACGAGGCCCGCCGTGGCGGACCGCATGAGCGGGATCCCGTAGCCCGGGCGGGCGGAGTCGGGACGGGGTCTCCAGCGTCCGGTGTCCGACACGGTCAGCTCGATGTGGTCGCCGTCCCGCGCGCCGTGCCGGACGACGGCCTCGACCCCGATCCGGCCCGCCGGTCCGCCCCGGTACGCGTGGGTGACGCTGTTGCAGACGGCCTCCCGCACCGCGAACAGCAGGTCCCGCGCCTCCGCCGCCGGCCAGCCCACGCTCCTGCTCCATTCCGTCAGCGCCCGCACGACGATGTCCGGGGCATCCGGTCGGACATCGAGGAGGAGCCGCACGAACGCTGTCACGGCCCCGGATTCCCCTCGACGCGCCGTCGAACCCCTCCCGACCTGGGAGACCCCCGTTCACGGTGGTGCCGGGACATCGGCCTGCTCGTGCCGATCAGGGCATGGTCGGTTGCCCGGCGTCCCGGAGCTGTTGCCGGAGCTGGGCCAACGTCCGGGTCAGCAGGCGTGAGACGTGCATCTGGGAGATCCCGAGCCGGTCGGCGATCTCGGTCTGGGTGCGGTCCTCGAAGAACCGCAGCAACAGGATGGTGCGTTCCCGCGCCGGGAGTGCCTCGACGAGCGGCCGCAGGATCTCGTGGCGCTCGACGTGCTCGAACTCCGCGTCCAGCTCGCCGAGGGTCTCCGACAGCCCCCGGCCCTCGTCTCCGTAGGGGGTGTCCAGGGGCCGGCCGTGGCGGCTCTCCCGCGCGGCCAGCGCGTCGATGATCTCGTTCTTGCCGACGCCGAGCTCCGCGGCGAGCTCGCTGGGCTTCGGGGCGCGGCCGAGCCGGTGCGACAGCGGCTCGGTGCAACGGTCGATCCGGACCGCGAGCTCCTTGAGCGACCGGGGCACCCGCGTCGACCAGGTGCGGTCGCGGAAGTAACGGCGGATCTCACCGGTCACCGTCGGGATGAGATAGCCGAGGAACGACCCGGACCTGCGGGCGGGGTCGTACCGGTCGAGGGCGTTGATCAGCCCGATCGTGCCGACCTGTTCGAGGTCCTCGACGATCCCCCCGCGGCTGTAGCGGCGCGCGAGGTTGCGCACCACCGGGAGGAACGCGACGACGAGCTCGTCGCGCAACGGACCGCGGTCCGGGTGGTGGCGGGGCAGGGAGGCGTACCGGTCGAGCAGCGGAAGGAACTCCGCGTACTCCTGCAGATCCCCCGACGGCGGCGGGTCCGCCCCGGGCGCGGGGACCGTGGTCGGGCGGTCGCTCCCGGCAGGACGGAGCGAGAGGTCGGCAACGGTCACCACGCCGTCTATCCGCTCCCCGGTGCCGGCAAACCCCCGTGCTCCACCGCGGAGACTCCGACCACACCATCGTGAGCACCCGATCGCGCCGGGACGACCGCGAGGTGGTGACCGTCCGGACCCGGCCACCACCCTTCCCGCGCGGCGGCTCCCTCAGGGTGTGAGGACCACCTTCTCGCAGTCGTCTTCCTTGTTCTTGAAGATGTCGTAGCCGCGCGGTGCCTCGTCCAGGGGCAGCCGGTGGGTGATGATCCGTGTCGGGTCGAGCTCGCCGAGCTCGATCCGCCGCAGCAGCGGCGTCATGTACCGCTGCACGTGACACTGGCCCGTCCGCAGGGTCAGCGACCGGTTCATCCAGGCCCCGGCCGGGAACTTGTCCACCATCCCGCCGTAGACCCCGATGACCGACACGATCCCCCCGCTACGACAGGCCAGGATCGCCTGGCGCAACGCGTGGGGGCGGTCGGTCTCGGACCGGACGGCCTGCTTGATGCGGTCGAAGGCCTGGATGTGGGCGCTGCCGTGGGTGGCTTCCAAGCCGACGGCGTCGATGCACTTGTCCGGGCCCCGGCCGCCGGTGAGCTCCAGCAGCCGGGACCGGACGTCGACCTCCTCGAAGTTCACCGGGATGTGGCCGGCCTCCTCGGCCATCCGCAGCCGGTACGGCTCCTTGTCGATCGCGATCACCGAAGCGGCGCCGAGCATCCGTGCGCTGTCCATGGCGAACTGGCCGACCGGGCCCGCGCCCCACACGGCGACCACGTCGCTGGGCTGGATGTCGCACATCTCGGCACCCATGTAGCCGGTGGGCAGGATGTCGGACAGGAAGAGCACCTGCTCGTCGACGAGATCGGACTCGATCTTCAGCGGTCCCACGTCCGCGAAGGGGACCCGCGCGTACTGCGCCTGTCCACCGGCGAACCCGCCCGTCAGATGCGAGTAGCCGAACAGCCCGGCCACCGGGTGGCCGAACATCTTCTCCGCGATCCCGGCGTTCGGGTTGCTGTTCTCGCAGCAGGAGTACAGCTGCGCCGCGCAGGCCCCGCACGCACCGCAGGCGATCGGGAAGGGCACCACCACGCGGTCACCGACCCGCAGTCGCGCCGGATCGACACCGGTGCCGACCTCGACGACCTCGCCCATGAACTCGTGGCCCATGATGTCGCCGTCCTGCATCGTCGGCACGTACCCGTCGAGCAGGTGCAGATCCGATCCGCAGATCGCCGTCGAGGTGATCCGCACGATCGCGTCGCGGCTGTTCAGGATGGCCGGATCCGGCACGTCCCGGACCTCGACCTCGTTGCGGCCGGCCCAGCAGTTCGCCCTCATACCCCCAGCACCTCCTGCCGCTCCTCGGCCGTCAGCGGCTGTGCCGGGCGCTGCGGGAACTCCTTGCCGGCCCGCGTGCCCCACGGCGCGCCGTCGGAGCGCACGACCTCACCGGCCTCCAGGACCTGCTTGAGCCGGCGCAGGTCGTCCTCGAGCTGCTGATGGGGCTCCTCCCCGAAGTACTTCGCGACGACCTTGCCCAGCTTCCCGGCCGGGATGTCGTAGACCAGATGCACGTGCACCTCGGTGCTCACGCCGTCGGGCGCGAGGACGAAGGACACCGTGCCCTGGTTCGGGACGTCGGCGCCCTCGGCCGAACGCCACGCGATCCGCTCGTCCGGAACGTCCGCGATCACGACGGCCTCCCACTCGACCGTCCCGTCGCCCGGGGCGCTCGCCACCCATGTGCTGGTCGTCTCGCCCGTCGTCCGCACCTCGTCGAGGTGCTCCATGAACGTCGGCAGGTTCTCCAGGAGGCGCCAGAACGCGTACACCTCCGGCAGAGGCCTGCGCACCGTCGTCGTCGCTGTCAGATCCATCAAGTTCCTCCCTCGGATGTCCGAGTCCGGTCAGCACGGCCGTTGAGACCGGAGGTACTGCGACAAGCGCGGGAAGTACCACCCGGACGCGGATCCACACGTCTGCCGGCGAGGCAACTCGTCCCGGCCGGGAGGACGGCCACACAACGCGGCACCGCGGTTGCGGGACAAGGGCATGCCACCTCGCTACTGTTCGAGTAGCGGCGCGAACACGAATCCGGGCGCCGTCGCTCGCCCTCTGGAGAAGGAACGCAAATGGCACAGGGAACCGTGAAGTGGTTCAACGGCGAGAAGGGCTTCGGCTTCATCGCCCAGGACGGCGGTGGGGCGGACGTCTTCGTCCACTACTCCCAGATCGAGGCGAGCGGGTTCCGCAGCCTCGACGAGGGTCAGCGGGTCGAGTTCGACGTCGGCCAGGGCCAGAAGGGGCCGCAGGCGGAGCACGTCCGCGTCATCTAGCTCCGGCGCTCCCGCGCCCGGCCCACGGAGGGCCAGAAGGGCCCGCAGGCCCAGGGCGTCCGCGTCATCTGATCCGAACTCTGCACCAGCACGTCAGGAGTCCGCTTCCCGTCAGGGAGGCGGGCTCCCGCTGTATCCGGGGTCGGACGGCATGACCTCCGCGGAAGGCGACGACCGGCGGGTGCGCCGTGCACGACGAACGCCGGGAGCCGGTAGCCCGGGACGACGGACGAGACCGGCGCGTCGAGATCGAGCAGGCCCTCGTCGGCCGGGCGCAGCGCGGGCCGTGGCGGCGACGATCCTGGACATGGTGCCGCCGAGCCAGGTGTCGATGCAGCATCTGGAGCGGGGCTCGAAGTACGCGGAGGGCGCGGCGGAGCCGGCCCGTCATCCGTTTCCCTGCCCAGGAGCCACGACTGCCACTGAGCGGCAAAGATGCTCACCATCTCACGCAGAGTGCGTACTATATCTATCGGACCCGTGCTCACGAGGCATGCCGGCCATCTCGGCCCGCCCGGAACCCCGGGCGGCGCCCCCGCACCTGTTCGCGGACGACCTGGAGGGTCCGATGACGCTCACCCGCGCCATCTACGAATGCGCGCAGTCGGTTCTCGCGGCACCGCCCGAGGTCGTCCGCGACCTCCGGATCGACGTCGACGGGGTGCCGGCCCAGTACCTCGACGCCGGTGCGGGGCCGCCCCTGGTGTTGCTGCACGGCCACGAGCAGAGCGCGGCGGGCTGGCGATGGGTGATCCCCGCGCTCGCCCGCACCCACCGGGTCCTGGCGCTGAGTCTGCCCGGGCACGGGGAGACCGCACCGGCGGTCGGTGCCCACGCGCCCGGCCGGGATCTCGCGCCGTTCGTGACCGCCTTCCTCGACGCCCTCGGCCTCGGGGAGGTCGACCTCGTCGGGCACTCCTCGGGCGGGGCGGTGGCGCTGAACGTCGCGCTCTCCGCGCCGCGGCGGCTGCGGAGCCTGACCCTGGTGGCCAGTGCCGGTCTCGGCCGCCAGGTCAACCCGCTGCTCGCGCTCGACACGGTCCCGGGACTCGGCGAACTCGCGATCCTGCTCAGCCGGACACCCGGTGGAGCCCTCGCGCGCACCGCCCTGTCCATGGCAATGTTGTTCGCGAGGCCCTGGCGGGCACCAGGTGACTTCGTCGCCGAGCAGCACGCCCTCGCCCGCCGGCCGGGGCAGCTCGAGAATTCCACAACCATGGCCCGAGCCCTTTTCGACGCCACGGGGCAACGCGAGGTCGTGCTCGACCGCCTCGCCGCCGTGACGGTTCCGACTCTGGTCATCTGGGGCGCTCGCGACTACGTCCTGCCCGCCAGCCAGGCGGGCGCTGCCGCCCACCGTCTGCCCGGCGCCCGGGTGAGCGTGTTCCCGGACTGCGGGCACCTCCCCCACGTGGAACACCCCGACCGGTTCAGCACCGAGCTCGCCGGATGGCTCGCGGAGCAGCGAGCCGTCCACCGACCGCCGACGACCGGTCCGAACCCTCCACCTACCGAAGAAGGCAGCGATGCCGACAGACGAGACCCCCACCCCTGAACGGCCCAGGACCAGCCGCGCCTACGGCCCCGAGGCGAACCGGTACGACCGCCGCACCACCGCCTACCAACGATGGCGCGATGCGGTGGTCGCCAAGCTGGACGTCGGAGCCGGTGACACCGTCCTCGACGTGGGCTGCGGCACCGGACTGTGCATGAGCGCGCTGCAGGGCAAGGTCGGGCCCAGCGGCACGATCGTCGGGATCGACGCCTCCGACGAGATGCTCGGGCTCGCCCGCGCACGTGCCACCCACAACGACTGGCACAACGTCCGGCTGCTCTCCGCTTCCGAACCCGCGGCGCTGCAGGACGTCCAGGCCGACGGAGCCCTGTTCTGCGCGGTGCACGACGTCCTGCAGTCCCCGACGGTCCTGACCCAGGTCGTCGAGCACCTACGCCCCGGCGCACCCGTCGCGGCAGCCGGGGGCAAACGACCACCGATCTGGGCGTGGGGCCTGCGCGGCTGGGTCCGGAGCCTGCACAGCCCCTACATCGAGGACTTCACCGGCTTCGACCGGCCCTGGCGGCTGCTCGCCACGCACGTCCCCGACCTGAACGTGCGCGAGCTCGCCTTCGGCACCGGGTATCTGGCCACCGGGCACACCCCGGCGCCGACACCCTGACGAGAGGAGACACCCAGGACGGTCACGATGAGCGAGCATCGAGCGGGGTGACGATTCGGCCACGCTGCGAATCATGCTCTTCACCCGTATCGTCTTTTCCCCGAACATCAGCAAGAACACTTCGGCTGCCCCGGACCCCGGCAGCACGCCGCAGTTCTCGACCTGAGCCCTGCTCCGCACCAGGCCATTTGTGCTGCAGATTCCCCGATGTCTCGGCTTCGGCAGCAACCGGAGAGGAAGTGCCATGGCCGGCAACGCCGCCGAGTCAGGACGCTCCGTGACGAACAAGATCACATCTATCCTGCTCACCTTCACCGAAGGCAGCGAACATTCGCTCACCGAGATAGCCAGAATGGCGGGCCTGCCGATCTCGACGGCCCACCGGCTCGCCACCGAGCTCACCTCATGGCGGCTGCTCGAGCGCACCACCGACGGCCTCTACCGAGCAGGACTGCCGCTGCGCACGATCGGCGGCCGTCACCCGTGCCCACCCAGCGTCGCCGAACGCGCGCCGTACGTTCTCGAGGACCTCGCCGCCGCGACGCGCAGCCGAGCCCGCCTCGGGCTCATGGCCGACCTGCAGGTCTCCTACATCGAGAAGCAGCCCGGGCGGAAGCCGGCCACGACGTTCGCCGCCGCGGCGACCCTTCCCAGCCATGCGACGGCCCTGGGCCAGGCTCTGCTGGCGTACGGCCCGAAATCCACCGTCGATCTCGTGATCGCGAGCGGCCTCCGGCCCTACACGAGCGCCACCGTGACCGCGCCGGACCGTCTGCGCCGCGCTCTCGGCATCATCCGGCTGACCGGCGTGGCGATCACGCGCCGCGAGCTCGAACCCGGGACCTGTGGGATCGCGATGCCCGTGTTCGGTCCGGGCGGTCGGATGGTCGCCGCGATCGAGCTCTCCACCCACGATCTCAGCACCCAACTGCAGCCCGCCCTGACCGCCCTGAGGATCGCGACCCGCAGCCTGTCGCGGGAGCTCGCCGCCGCAGTGCCGGGTGCAGCCGGTGCAGCTCCGACCGATCCGTCGGTCGGATCCTGATCGGGTCCGGTCCGGTCCGGTCCGGTCCGGCGAGCGGGCGGGCGGCGCTCGCCGCTCTACCGGTGGCTCGACGACGCCGGCGCCCGCCGGACCGCCCCCGAGTTCGCCGAGTGCGGCGTCTCCTGCTACAGCCGGCACTGCCGCCTCCGGGACGGCGCCGGCCCCGCGTCCGCGACGTCCTCGCCACCCATGGGACGCAACCGGTCCGCCGGCCCGGCCGGGGTGAGCTGCTCGCCGCGGTCGGCGCCCAAGGGTCTGTCCTGCTCAGCGCACCGCGAACCACACCAGGCACGCCGCTCCGGCGGCGATGCAGTAGATCCCGAAGGGCCGTAGCGACCGGTCCTCGAGGTACCGGGTCAGGAACCGCACCGACAGGTAGGCCCCGACGCCGGACAGCAGGCTGCCGACCAGGATCTGCGGCCGGATCCCGTCCCCCAGCGGGCCGGCCAGGTCACCCAGCTTCAGCACCCCGGCGGCGAGGATCACCGGTGTGGCCAGCAGGAACGAGAAGCGGGCCGAGTCCGTCCGGGACAGCCCCTGCGCGAGCCCGGCGACCATCGCGCTGCCCGAACGGCTGATCCCCGGCAGCAGCGCCGCGATCTGCGCGGCCCCGATCAGCACGGCCCGGCCGACCGGGACCCGGGAGATCCTGCGGTCGACGGCCACTCCGGTCTCGGGGCCGCCGGCGGCCGCGGGGAGCACCACCGTCGGAGAGTCCGAGGTGGGGACGGCGGCGGCCAGCGCGGCCTCGCGGGTGTCCGCGCGCGAGCGCATCCGCTCCCCCATCAGCAGCAGGATCCCGTTCAGCACCAGGAACGCCGCGGTCGGCCCGGGCTTGCTGAACACCGTGCGGAAGAGGTGTTCCAACAGCAGTCCGGCCACCCCGACCGGGATCGTCGCCAGGACCAGCAGCCAGCCCAGACGCTGGTCGGGGGTCCGTACCTCGCGGCGGGCGATGCTGGTCACCAGCCCCCGCACGATCCGGGCCCAGTCCCGGCGGAAATAGATCAACAGCGCGACCGCGGTGGCGACGTGCAGGCCGACGACGAACGCCAGGTACGGCGACTCCGGCGAGCTGACGTCCAGGTCCTGTGCCCAACTGCCGCCGACCACCGCAGGCAGCAGGATGCTGTGTCCCAGGCTGGAGACCGGGAAGAGCTCCGCCACCCCCTGCACCGCACCGACGACGATCGCCTCGGCCCAGCTCAGCCCACTCACGGCAGATCCTTCACAGACGTATTCGGCATGCCCGTTCAACCGTTGCGCGGCGGCGAAACGTATCGCCGTGAACCGGACGATGGCCAAGTTTTGGTCCGGCTCTTACCTTCGGGCGGCGGGCCGGATCCGGGCCGGCCGATCACTCGAAGCCATGGACGTGCTGCGCCGACGACGGTCTCGTCGGCAAAACGCCTGTGCAGGTCCTGTGGAACCGCGCTCTGGGTAACCTCGGCGCGATCTTCTGCCGCGGTCGGGCCACGACGTGTTCGGTGCCGGGGTTCCCCGGCGCGACGATCGTCGGGCTGCCGCACACACCGGAGGGCGTCTTGGGCGGATCGACCGTCGTGGTCGGCTGGCAGCTCGCGGTCGCCCTGGTCGCGCTGGTCGCCCTGACCGTGGTCACGGCGGTGCTGGGCCGGCTGGGCACGGCGTCGGCGTCCGTGGTCGCGGCACTGCGGGCCGTGGCCCAGCTCGCCGCCGTCTCGGCGGTCATCCTCGCGGTGGTCCGCTCCTGGTGGGCGACCGTGCTGTTCGTCCTGGTCATGTTCACGGTGGCCACCTGGACGTCGGCGAGGCGGATGACCCGCGACCGCTGCGGCTTCTACGCCGGGGCGGCCATCCTCGCCGGCGTCGCGCCCGTGCTGGCCATCGTCCTCGGCTCCGGCGCCGTACCGCTGACCGGCATCGCGGTCGTCCCGATCGGCGGGATCGTCATCGGCGGCGCGATGACGGCCACCTCGGTCGCCGGCCGCCGCGCCCTCGACCAGCTCAGCGCTCGCCGCGGCGAGTACGAGGCCGCGCTCTCGCTCGGGTTCATGGACCGCGACGCCGCGTTGATCGTCGTCCGTCCCTCCGCGCACGACGCCCTGGTGCCCGCGCTGGACCAGACCCGCACCGTCGGACTCGTCACCCTCCCCGGGGCGTTCGTGGGCGTCCTGCTCGGCAGCGGCGACCCCGTCCGCGCCGGGGCCGCGCAGGTCCTGGTCCTCGTCGGGCTGCTCGCCGCCGAGACCGTCGCCGTCCTGGTGACCGTCGAGCTCGTGGCCCGCGGCGTGATCAGGCGGACCTCCGAGCAGCACACCTGATCCCGCGCCGACAGCGCCTCCCCGTACCCTCGCCGCCATGACGCGGCTGCTCCTGGTGGAGGACGACGAGACGATCGGCCAGGCGCTGCGCAGCAGCCTCACCGCCCACGGACACGGCGTGGCCTGGGAGACGACCGGGCGTGCGGCGCTGCGCGCGGCGGCCGGCGATCCGCTCGATCTCGTCCTGCTCGACCTCGGGTTGCCCGATCTCGACGGCGTCGCGGTCTGCCGCGAGCTGCGGGTCGCGCAGCCGGACGCCGTGGTCGTCATCCTCACCGCCCGGGACGAGGAGATGGACGTGATCATCGGCCTCGAGGCCGGCGCGGACGACTACCTGACCAAGCCCGTCCGGCTCGCCGAGCTGCACGCGCGCATCCGGGCCCACCTCCGCCGCGTCGAGTCCGCGACCCGGGCCGAGAGCAACGACCCGCTGAAGCTGGGCGATCTGGTGCTGGACCCGTCCAGCAGAAGGGTCACCCTCGCCGGGAGCGACCTGCCGCTGCGCGCCAAGGAGTACGAGCTCCTCGCCCGGCTCGCCGCCGAACCGGGCGTCGCGATCAGCCGCGAGAAGCTGATGTCCGACGTGTGGGACGAGCACTGGTTCGGCTCCACGAAGACCCTCGACGTCCACGTCGCCGCGCTGCGCCGCCGGCTGGCGGAGGCCGAGGACCACACCACGGTTCCCGTGATCGTCACGCTCCGCGGCCACGGCTACCGGCTCGACGTCCCCCGGCCTGACGCCTCCGCGAGGATCTGCCGCCCTCTGACCGCCGCGACCCGAGCGCGAACCTGCAGGTCCGAAGTGGCGCCGCCGGCGTCCTCCAGCAGGATCCGCTCTCCCTGCGACTCGTGGCGCGAGCGCTCCGGTGACGCGTGCGGGATCGACGTCCGCACGTGAGGTCCTGCGCGGGTGAGCCGGTCACACCGCGGGCCGCGGCACCGCGTGAGGAGCACGTCCCTGGTCAGGCTCCCCCGGCGAGGGGCCGGGGCGGCGCAGGTGCCGGGCGACGTACGTCGGGTAGGCCATCTGGCTGATCATGAGCAGGCGCTCGACGGCGCCCAGGAGCGCGCCACCGTCGATCAGCTGCAGGAGGAACCAGGCGAGCTGAACCAGCAGCACGCCCGTGACCGCGATCCTGAACCGCGGGAGCGGCCGCGCCGCGGTGTGCAGGTTCGCCGTGAGCGGCCACACCGTCAGCGCGACCCAGGCGCAGGCCGCGGCGCCCATGTGGACAGGCGAGCTGCCCTGGACCGGCTGGGGCGCGAGCGCCGCCACGACCACCCCGGTACCGGCAGCGGCGAGGACGGTCCGGGACCGGGCCGTCAGCACCCGGAGCTGTACCGCCAGACCGAGGTAGGTGCCGCCGGCCAGCAGGAGACCGGCCGTCATGATCCAGGAGTGGGTGGCCCCGCGGCCGGCCAGGACGCTGATGGTCTGGGCGGTCCAGTCGTAGGGACGGGCCTGCACCAGCGCCGCCGCCGTCCACGCGAGCGCGAGCAGCAGCGGCGCGCAGGCGACGACCACGACCTGCGCGGCGGAGAGGCAGCCCGCGGCCCGATCAGCCGGGCAGTCCGGGCAGGCCGCGTCGGGGCTGCTCGCCATCACCGGGTCCGGGGGCCCTCGGGCGTATCCGGGCCGCCTACCGGACGGCGCGCCGTCGGACCGCGCCGACGATTCCGGTCGCCACGAAGAGCACGATTCCGATGACGGCCAGCCACAGCAGCGATTTCACGGTGAACCCGATGACCGCGACGATCAGCCACAACACGAGCAACCCGACGATCAGTCCCATGACTGCCACCTCCCGATTCGAGCACCGATGCTGGTCGGACGCGGCGTTCCCGTCGGGAGCCGTCCGTAACCATCCCGGTGACGTCGACGGGGCCCGAGTCCCGTCCGCTTGGTAAAGGATTCACCAGGACATGGCTGGTCTACCCTGTCGCGTCGTGCCCTCCGACCCCACGGCCCCGCCGTCGCGGCGAGCCTTCCTCAAGGCCGCCGGGTTGCTCCCGTTGATCGGTGCGACAGCGTGTGCGGCCGCGCCGGGACCACCGGCGGCCACGCCCGCACCGGCCACCACCAGCCCCCGGGCCGCCGCACCGACGACCGCCCCGCACCCGGTGGGCGAGGTCCAGCACTCGGACACGGGGCGCCCGCAGGTGGCGCTCACCTTCCACGGCGCCGGCGACGAAGCCCTGGCCCGTCGTGTGCTCACGACGCTGCACCACCGTGGTGCGGCCGTCACCGTGCTGGCCGTCGGGACGTGGATGCAGCAGTACCCGGACGCCCCCCGGCTCGTCACGGACCTCGGCCACGAGATCGGCAACCACACCTGGTCGCACCCGGACCTCACTGCGCTCGACGAGGCCGGGGTGCGGGCGGAGATCGAGCGCTGCCGGGACCGCATCGTCACCGCGACCGGGGGCCCCGGCGCCTTCTTCCGGCCCTCTCAGGCGCAGCACGCCACCGCCGAGGTCCGTCGCCTCGCCGCGGCTGCCGGATATCCCGCCGTGCTGTCCTACGACGTCGACTCCAGGGACTTCACCGACCCCGGCGCGGGCGCCATCCGGCGGAACCTGCGGACTGCAGTCGCGGGTAGCGTCGTGAGCCTGCATCTCGGCCATCCCGGCACCCTCGAGGCCCTGCCCGGCCTCCTCGACGACCTGGCCGCCCGCGGCCTCACGCCTGTCACCGCCAGCACCCTGTTCGGCTGAGAGGACCCGCCCGTGACGGCCCGACCCCGGCACCCCGCCGCGTTCCTGCTTGCCCTCGCCCTCCTGCTCGCCGCCGGATGTTCGACCGCCGATCCCGCGCCCGCCGCCATCGCTCCGGTCCCACATGCCGCACGCCCGGTTGCAGACCCTGGACTACCCGGGATGGCGCCGGTCCTCGACCCGCACAACGTCTACGCCGCGTCCGGGGCGAACATGCTCTCCGACGTGGCCAGGACCGCGAAACCTCTGGTCTACGTACCCCACACGAGGTCCGGGGACGTCTGGGTGATCGACCCCGCGACGTTCGCCGTGGTGGCGAAGTACCCCCTCGGCGCCGGCGAGCTCCAGCACGTGGTCCCCTCGTGGGACATGAAGACGCTCTACGCCAGCGACGACACCCGGCACAAGCTCACCCCCTTCGATCCGACGACGGGCAGGCCCGGCACCCCGATCCCGGTCACCGACCCCTACAACCTCTACTTCACCCCCGACGGGCGCTCCGCGATCTCGGTGGCCGAGCAACGCAAGGAACTCGTCTTCTACGACCCGCACACCTGGGCCGTCCAGGACGTCCTGCCGACACCCGACTGCGCCGGCATCGACCACGCGGACTTCACCGCCGACGGCCGCACCGCGGTGTTCACCTGCGAGTTCGCCGGGCGCGTCGCCGTGGTCGACGTCGCGACGCACAAGCTGCTGCGCACGATCGACATGCCGAAGCGCAACATGCGGATGGGTCCGCAGGACATCAAGCTCGCCCCGGACGGCTCGGTCTTCTACATCGCCGACAGCGACCAGAACGGCCTCTGGGTGCTCGACGGGGCGGCCACGAAGGTCGAGCGGACGATCCCCACCGGCGGGGGTGCGCACGGTCTCTACCTGTCCCGCGACGCCACCAGGCTCTACGTGACCAACCGGCACGAGGGCAGCGTCAGCGTCCTCGACGCCTACACCGGCGCGCCGGTCACGAAGTGGCGGATCCCCGGCGGTGGGAGCCCGGACATGGGCAACGTGACCGCCGACGGCACGCAGCTGTGGCTCTCCGGGCGCTACGACCACGCCGTCTACGTCCTCTCCACCGTCGACGGTCACCTGATCCACAAGATTGCCGTGGGCAACGGCCCGCACGGCCTGTGCGTCTGGCCCCAACCCGGGCGCTACTCCCTCGGGCACACCGGCATCACCCGGTAGCACGTCGCGCCGCGGGCGGTTCGGCCCTTCCCGCTCGATGACGGTCGGCGTACGGTCGCCCCACCCATCCTCGGGAGGCGGCGTTGCACGAGCTGTCCATCACCCAGAGCATCGTCGACTCCGTCGTCGACCGGCTCCCGGGCCGGCGCGTCACGCTCGTCGCCCTGGACGTCGGCAAGCTCTCCGGGGTCGAGCCGGAGGCCCTGCGCTTCTGCTTCGAACTGGTCGCGGCGGGGACGGACCTCGACGGAGCCGCCCTCGTCATCGCCGAGCCACCGGGGCGGGCGCACTGCGCGGACTGCGGCTCGGACTTCGAACTCGACACCCGCATCCTGTTGTGCGACTGCGGCAGTGCGGACGTCCGCGTCCGGAGCGGGCACGAGCCTCGATCAGATCGGTGGAGGTGGCCTGAGATGTGCGCGACCTGCGGGTGCGGCGACGACGCCGGCGTCCGGTTGACGACCGTCGGGCACGACGGACACACCCACGACCACGACCACGACCGTCCCGACGACCCGGACCGCGCCCGCACGGTCGTCCTCGAACAACGGATCCTGGCCAAGAACGACCACCTCGCCGAGCACAACCGCACCTGGCTGGCCGCGCGGAGCTGCGTCCTGGTCAACCTGATGAGCGCTCCGGGCTCGGGCAAGACGACGCTGCTCGAGCGCACGATCGCCGAGGCCGCGTTGCCGCTGGGGGTCATCGAAGGCGACCAGGAGACCCTCGTCGACGCGCAGCGCATCGAGGCGGCCGGCTGCCCCGTGGTGCAGATCAACACCGGCGCCGGCTGCCACCTCGACGCCGACATGACCGCCCGCGGACTCCGGGCCCTCGACCCCCGACCCGGCTCGGTCGTCATCGTCGAGAACGTGGGCAACCTGGTGTGTCCCGCGCTGTTCGACCTCGGGGAGACGGGGCGGGTGGTGATCATGTCGACGACGGAGGGACCGGACAAACCGCTCAAGTACCCGCAGATGTTCGTCGGCGCGGACCTGGTGCTGATCAACAAGATCGACCTGCTGTCCCACCTCGACGTCACCCTCGAGCAGATCGTCGGGAACGTCCGGGCCGTCGCGCCCGCGGCCGAGCCCTGCCCGTGTCCGCGATCCGGGGCGAGGGGATGGCGCACTGGTACGGCTGGCTGGAGCGGCTGGCGCCGGCCTCCGGACAGCCGGCGGAAAGCGCCTCTGACAATAGATGAAGGGTGCATCTAGCTGCACCCGCGCGGAGCTTCCCGTCAATCGCCCGATGCTCTTGACGTGATCCTGCAAGTGGCGTAGCAAGTGATGTGCGTCACTAGTTCGTTTCAGGCCCGAGGACGCGGCCGGAGCCGCAGCGGCGCGACTCCTCTGAGGAGGGACGTCATGCTCTCTGCCGAAGGAATCAAGGCCGAGGAGACGCTGATCCACGTTCTGTGGATCAACGCAGGTCTGAGCTGCGACGGGGACTCCGTCGCGCTCACCGCGGCCACCCAACCCAGCATCGAGGAGATCGCGCTCGGTGCGCTGCCCGGGCTACCCAAGATCGCGGTGCACTGGCCGCTGATCGACTTCGAGTGCGGACCCGCCGGCGGCGCGGACGACTTCCTCGAGTGGTTCTTCAAGGCCGACCGCGGCGAGCTCGAGCCCTTCGTCCTGGTGGTCGAGGGGTCGATCCCGAACGAGCAGCTGCACGACGAGGGCTACTGGTGCGGGTTCGGCAACGACCCGGCCACCGGTCAGCCCGTCACCACCAGCGAGTGGCTGGACCGGCTCGCACCCAAGGCGACGGCGATCGTGGCCGCCGGGACCTGTGCGACCTACGGCGGCATCCACGCCATGGCGGGCAACCCGACCGGGGCCATGGGGGTCCCCGATTATCTCGGCTGGGACTGGAAGTCGAAGGCCGGCATCCCGATCGTGTGCGTGCCCGGCTGTCCGGTGCAGCCCGACAACCTCTCCGAGACCCTGACCTACCTGCTCTACATGGCCACCGGCCAGGCGCCCATGATCCCCCTGGACGACGCGCTGCGGCCCACGTGGCTCTTCGGGCGGACCGTGCACGAGGGCTGCGACCGGGCGGGGTACTACGAGCAGGGCGACTTCGCCACCGAGTACGGCTCGCCCAAGTGCATCGTCAAGCTCGGCTGCTGGGGCCCCGTCGTCAAGTGCAACGTCCCCAAGCGGGGCTGGATCAACGGCGTCGGCGGCTGTCCGAACGTGGGCGGGATCTGCATCGGGTGCACCATGCCCGGCTTCCCGGACAAGTTCATGCCCTTCATGGACGAGCCACCCGGCGGCAGGCTCTCCACGACGGCGTCCGGCGTGTACGGCTCGGTGATCCGCAACCTGCGCGCGGTCACGACGAAGACGCTGGACAAGGAACCCCGCTGGCGCAAGCGCAGCCGCGAGCTCGCCACCGGGGCCCGCCGCACCTGGTAGGAGCCGGGCGGGACTCCCCCGCCCGTCCCCTCGTCTCTTCGCACTTCGCGCCTCCGCACGTTCCGCCGTCCACCACCGGCAGCTCAGATTGGCGACCCCATGACGACGACCGTCCCGAAACCGTCCCAGTCCGGCACGACGTCCGGCCGCGAGCTGGTCGACATGGCGTGGGACCCGATCACCCGCATCGTGGGCAGCCTGGGGATCTACACCAAGATCGACTTCAAGCAGCGCGAGGTCGTGGAGTGCCACAGCACGTCCTCGATCTTCCGCGGCTACTCGATCTTCATGAAGGGCAAGGACCCGCGCGACGCGCACTTCATCACCAGCCGCATCTGCGGGATCTGCGGCGACAACCACGCCACCTGCTCCTGCTACACGCAGAACATGGCCTACGGGGTGAAACCGCCGCACCTCGGCGAGTGGATCGTCAACCTCGGCGAGGCGGCCGAGTACATGTTCGACCACAACATCTTCCAGGAGAACCTGGTCGGGGTGGACTACTGCGAGAAGATGGTCGCCGAGACCAACCCCGGCGTGCTGGAGTTGGCAAACCGCACCGAGGCCCCGCACGCCGGCGAGCACGGCTACCGGACCGTCGGCGACATCATGCGCTCCCTCAACCCCTTCACCGGCGAGTTCTACCGCGAGGCGCTGCAGGTCAGTCGCCTGACGCGGGAGATGTTCTGCCTGATGGAGGGGCGCCACGTCCACCCCTCCACGCTGTACCCGGGCGGCGTCGGGACCGTCGCCACCATCCAGCTCATGACCGACTACATGACCCGGCTCATGCGCTATGTCGAGTTCATGAAGAAGGTCGTGCCGATGCACGACGACCTCTTCGACTTCTTCTACGAGGCGCTGCCCGGCTACGAGAAGGTCGGCCTGCGCCGCACCCTGCTGGGCTGCTGGGGCTCCTTCCAGGACCCGGAGTACTGCAACTTCGAGTACAAGGACATGACCGACTGGGGACGCAAGATGTTCGTCACCCCGGGCGTCGTCGTGGACGGCAAGCTCGTCACCACCGACCTGGTCGAGATCAACCTGGGCATCCGGATCCTGCTCGGTTCCTCCTACTACGAGGACTGGCAGGGCCAGGAGATGTTCGTCAGGAACGATCCGCTCGGCAACCCGGTTGACAGCCGGCACCCGTGGAACCAGCACACCAACCCGGTGCCGCAGAAGCGGGACCTCGACGACAAGTACAGCTGGGTGATGTCCCCGCGCTGGTACGACGGCAAGGACTACCTGGCCCTCGACACCGGCGGCGGCCCGCTGGCCCGGCTGTGGTCCACCGCACTGGCCGGCCTGGTGGACATCGGGTACGTGCAGTCGACGGGCCGGAGCGTGAAGATCAACCTGCCGAAGACCGCGCTGAAGGGCCCCGTCGAGCTGGAGTGGAAGATCCCGACTGCCGGGTCGAACACCCTGGAGCGCAACCGGGCCCGGACCTACTTCCAGGCCTACGCGGCGGCCTGCGCGCTGCACTTCGCCGAGAAGGCGCTCGTCGAGATCCGCGCCGGGCACACCAAGACCTGGGAGACGTTCGAGGTCCCCGACGAGGGGATCGGCTGCGGTTTCACCGAGGCCGTGCGCGGCGTGCTCTCCCACCACATGGTCATCAGGGACGGCAAGATCGCGAACTACCACCCCTACCCGCCGACCCCGTGGAACGCCAGCCCGCGGGACTCCTACGGCACGCCGGGCCCCTACGAGGACGCGGTGCAGGGCCAGCCCCTCTTCGAGGAGAACGACCGGGATCACTTCAAGGGCATCGACATCATGCGCACGGTCCGCAGCTTCGACCCGTGCCTGCCCTGCGGGGTACACATGTACCTCGGCGACGGGAAGAAACTCGACCTGCTGCACTCGCCGACCCAGTCGGTCACGGGCGACTAGATGTCCCCCGCGGCGCACCAGGTGACGGACGCCGACCACGTGGACACCGAGTCCTCGACGCCGGAGTCCGACCTGCGGGCGGCCGGCGAGCGGATCGAGATGCTGCTCGACGCCAGCTCCGCCCACGGGGCCATGGCCCGCGAGCGGAGCGAGGAGCTCGTCCGCCTCGTCGCCGACCTCTACGGGGCCGGGCTCGGCCGGATCCTCGACATCGTCCACGACTGCGGACACCTCGACGGGCCGGTGCTCGACGCATTGGCCGCGGACGATCTCGTCGCCAGCCTGCTGCTGGTGCACGGGCTGCACCCCTACGACGTCGAGACGCGGATCGAGCGCGCGCTCGACGAGGTCCGGCCCTACCTGGGCACGCACGGGGGCGACGTCGAGCTGCTCGGCGTCACCGACGCGGGCGTGGTCCGGCTCCGGTTGCTCGGCAGCTGTGACGGCTGCGCGTCGTCGTCGGTCACCCTGAAGCTCGCCGTCGAGGGGGCGGTGGAGGCCGCGGCCCCCGAGATCACGGGGATCGAGGTCGACACCGGGGGCGGCCAGGACGCCATCGGCCCGGTCATCCCCGTCAGCGCCCTGCGGGTGCGGCTCGACGAGCTCGACGCCGCCGAGGCCGACGGCCGGGCGGGCGGCTCCGCCTGGTACCCGGTGCCCGAGCCGGCCGACGTCGCGGACGGCGAGGTGCGGGGACTCGTCGTGGCGGGCGCGCCCGTGGTCGTCGCCCGGGTGGGCCCGGACCTGTTCGCCTACCGCGACGGGTGTCCCGTCTGCACCGGCGGCCTGGGGGAACGGCGCTGGCCCGCCGCCTCGGCGGTGCGGTCGGCGAGGCCGTGCTGCGGTGCCCCACCTGCCGGACGCACTTCGACGTCCGGCGCGCGGGCGCGGCCCTCGACGGCGACCGCCACCTGGAACCGCTGCCCCTGCTGGTGCGCGACGACGTGGTGTCCCTCGCGCTGCCGACCCCGGGGCCGGTGCGCGCATGACCACCGACGTGCTCTTTCCCGCGGAGGCGGCATCGTGACCGGACCCGCGCCCCGGGCCGGGGGCTCCCCGATCGCGGTCCTCGGGCGGATCCGGGCCCGCCGACCGCCGCCGGTCGACGGCGGGCGCTGCGAGATGTGCGCCGAGGCGATCGGCGACGTCCACGTCCACGTCGTCAACGTCGCCGCCCGGAGCCTGTTGTGCACCTGCCGGGCGTGCTACCTGCTCTTCACCGACGAGCACGCGGAGCTCCGCTACCGGTCGGTTCCCGACCGGTTCCTCTCCTTCCCGGACTTCCGCCTCGAGCGGCCGCTGTGGGATGCCCTGGAGATCCCCGTCGGGCTGGCGTTCTTCTTCCGCAACTCGGTGCTGGACCGCACGGTCGCCTTCTACCCCGGGCCGGCGGGCGCGGCCGAGTCCGAACTGCCGATGGGCGCCTGGGACGACGTCGTCGCGGCCAACCCGCAGCTGCGCGCGCTCGCCCCCGACGTCGAGGCGATCATCGTCCGCGGCCCGGACGGGGGGCGAACCGACTTCGAGTGCTTCCTGGTCCCGATCGACGCCTGCTACGAGCTGGTGGGCGGGCTGCGGCAGGTGTGGCGCGGCTTCGACGGCGGGCAGGACGCCCGGGCCCTGATCGACCGGTTCTTCGCGACCGCGGCCTCCCGCAGCCGGCCCGCGCCACCCGGGGCCCGGCCGTGACGGAGCTCGAGTTCACCGTCCTCGACGTCGTCGCCGAGCCCTACAGCGCCGCACCGAACCTGGTGGCCAAGCTCCGGATCGAGGAGACCTCCGGCGAGCCGGTGCACGCCCTGGTGCTGCGGGCCCAGGTCCGCATCGACGCGCACCGCCGCCCCTACGGGCCGGCCGAGGAGCAGGGGCTGCTCGACCTGTTCGGGCCGCGCAACCGCTGGGCGGACACCCTCAAACCGTTCCTGTGGATGCACGCCACCGCCGTGGTCCCGGGCTTCAGCGGCTCGACCGACGTCGACCTGGTATTGCCTTGCACCTACGACTTCGACGTGGCCGGCGCGAAGTACCTGCACGCGCTGCGCAACGGCAGCGTTCCGTTGGAACTGCTGTTCAGCGGAACCGTGTTCGCCCGGGGCGAGACGGGGTTCTCCGTCACCCAGATCCCGTGGGACCGCGAGGCCCGCCACGAGATGCCGGTGGCGGTGTGGCGCGAGCTGATGGACCTGTACTTCCCGGGCTCCGGCTGGGTGCGGCTCGACCGCGACACGCTCGACGCGCTCTCGCGGTACAAGTCCACCCGCGGGCTCACCACCTGGGAGGCGGCGCTGGGGCAGCTGCTGGCCGAGGCGGAGGAGGCGGCGCGATGACCGTGGACCAGGCCCGGCTCGTGGCGGACGCCGTGCTCTACGAGGGCTACCTCCTCTACCCCTACCGCGCGACGTCGGGCAAGAACCAGGTGCGCTGGCAGTTCGGGGTGCTCGCCCCCGAGGGGGCGGCCGCCGCGGGGCTGGGCGAGGAATCGGGCCTGGCGATGCAGACGCTGCTCTCCCCGGGCCGGGCGCCTCGGTGCAGGTCGCGGTGCGGTGCCTGCAGCTGCAGGCACGCGGTGTCGAGCAGGCCGGCGCCGACGGCCGGTTCACCCCGGTCCGCGAGCTCGTGGTCGACGGGACGAGCTGGTTGAGCTGGGACGAGGCGGTCGAGCACGAGGTCGGGTTCGGCCCGTTCACCCTCGCCGAACTCTCCGCGGGCGTCACGGTGCCGGTCGGGATCGACGGCGGCGAGGATCGGGAGAGCCTGCTCGACGCCGCGGGCACGGTGGCGGGCCGGGTCGTCCGCCGACGCCGCCCGCTCACCGCGACGCTGCGGGTCTCGGCCGAAGCCGACGACGGTCTCGTCCGGCTCACGGCCGCGGTCGACAACACCGCGGACGGCGCGCGGGACTCCGGCGAGGCGATCGGCCGCTCGTTCATCGGGACGCACCTGCTCCTCACCGCGCAGGACGCGGCGTTCCTCTCCGTCATCGACCCGCCCGAGCACGCCACCGCGGCCGCCCGCCGGTGTACGCAGCGGCGCTGCTGGCCCGTGCTGGCCGGCGCGCCCGGGCAGACCGACGTGGTGCTCGGGCTGCCGATCATCCTCTACGACCACCCCGAGGTGGCGCCGCAGAGCGCCGGGGAGCTGTTCGACTCGTGCGAGATCGACGAGATCCTGACCTTGCGGGTGATGACCTTGACCGACGAGGAGAAGGCGCAGGCCCGGGCCACCGACCCGCACGCCGCGGCCATCATCGACCGCTGCGAGCAGATGACCCCGCAGGAGATGCAGGGCCTGCACGGCATCCTGCGCGACCCCCGCGCCGGCACGTCCACCCTGACCGGCGACGACTGGTGGGCGGCCGAGGCCGCCGCCGACGTCACCCCCGAGACCGACAGCGTCGTCGTCGCCGGCGTGCCGGTCGCCCGGGGCAGCCTGGTCCGGTTGCACCCCTCCCGGCGGGCCGACGCCCAGGACCTGTTCTTCGCCGACCGGGAGGCCCGGGTCAGCGGCGTCCACGTCGACCTCGACGGCGAGACCCACGTGGCCGTCACCCTGCTCGACGATCCCGCCGCGGAGCTGCACGACTGGTACGGCCGCTACCTGTACTTCGCCCCCGACGAGCTCGAACCCCTCGGGGCCGCAGATCCCGACCGAGAAGAGGAGACCGCGCCATGAGAACGCTCGGAGTGCTGACCACGGTGGTGATGGCGGCCGCCCTGGCGGGCGCGGTCGTGCTCGGCGTGCGCTCGATCCCGGACGTCAAGCGCTACCTCGAGATTCGCCGGATGTAGCGCACTGCCCGAACCCACTCACCGAGGAGGACACAGTGGACAACGACGCGGTGGACGAGAGCCGACCGGCGGGCGGACACCTGTCGGAGGAACCCCAGAGCGAGCGCGGAGCCCCCGGCTCGCGGGACACCGGCTCGGACGAGCCGGCGGGCGGCCCGGTCGACCGGCCGGCGGGCCAGTCGGACGAGGACAGCGACGACTCGGTCGACCCGCAGTCGGCGAACGACCCGGAAGCGCCCGAGCTGCCGACCGGCGACCGCTGACGCCCGGCCACCAGTCACCCCGCCGGGTGCAGCGCGACGAGGAGGAGCAGAGGGGAAAGAGATGAGTACACCGAACGATCCCAGGACCGCCGATCCGGCGGCCGAGGGTGCCGAGGACGAGCCCGGCGAGGCGTCGGTGGGCCCGGCCCACCGGGCCGGGACGGGCCGCGGGGAGGCCAAGAGCCGTGACCCGCACGAGCAGGGCGAAGGCGGCTAGATGCGGGACGGGACGGGCACGGTGGAACCGCGGATCCTGGTCGCCGGGATCGGGAACATCTTCTGCCAGGACGACGGGTTCGGGCCCGCGGTGGCCGGGCGGCTCCTCGGGCGCCCCCGGCACCCCGCTGTGCGCGTCGTCGACTACGGCATCCGCGGGATGCACCTGGCCTTCGACCTGCTCGACGGCGTCGACGCGCTCGTCCTCGTCGACGCGCTGCCCGGCGCGGGCGAGCCCGGCGAGCTGACGGTGCTGCAGGTGGGCCCCGACGACATCGGGGATGCCCCGTTCGACGCCCACGCCATGAGCCCGGTCGCCGTGCTCGCGAGCCTGGGTTCGCTGGGCGGGCAGCTGCCGCCGACGATCGTCGTCGGCTGCCGGCCGCTCGACGTCGGCCCGGGGATCGGGCTGACCCCGGTCGTCAGCAGGGCGGTAGCGGGGGCGGTCGCCGAGGTGGAGGAGCGGGTCGAGCGCCTCGTGGCGGACCTGCCGACACCCCGTCCGGCGGGCACCACGCCACGGTCGGAGGCCTGAGATGTGCCTCGGGATCCCGGGCCGGGTCGTCGGGCACGTCGAGGGCTACGGCGGCCAGCTCGTCCTCGTCGACGTCGAGGGCGCCCACCGCAAGGTGAACATCGGCATGCTGGCGGACGAGGACCAGGCGCTCGCCGTCGGTGACTGGGTGCTCATCCACATGGGGTTCGCCGTCGAGCGGGTCGACGCGGCCGGGGCCGAGCGGGCGATGACCGGCCTGGAGCTGATGGGGCGCCCGCGGGAGGAAGTCGGACCGGAGGGTCCGCCGTGACCCTCGCCCGCGCCTCGACCACCCCGGCCCCCGCGACCCCCGCCCGCGTCCGGTGCCGGTACCGGGTCGTGGGACTGGTGCAGGGCGTGGGCTTCCGGCCCTTCGTGCACGCCACCGCGACAGCGCTCGGGCTCACCGGGACGGTCGCCAACGACTCGGCCGGCGTCGTGGTCGAGGCCGAGGGCGCCCCGGAGGCCGTGGCGGCGCTCGGCGCGGCCCTGACCCGGGACGCCCCGCCCCTCGCGGTGGTCGAACGGGTCGAGTCCGCCGCCGTGGCCCCGACGGGCGGCACCGGGTTCCGGATCGCCGAATCGCAACGTGTCGCCGGCGGTCGCACCCTCGCCTCCGCCGACGTCGCGACCTGCGACGACTGCCTGCGCGAGCTCGCCGACCCCGGCGACCGGCGGTACCGGCACCCCTTCATCACCTGCACGAACTGCGGGCCGCGCTTCACGATCATCACCGACCTGCCCTACGACCGGCCGGCCACGACCATGGCCGGCTTCCCGATGTGCGTGGACTGCGCCCGGGAATACGCCGATCCGGCCGACCGCCGGTTCCACGCCCAGCCCATCGCGTGTCCCGGCTGCGGGCCGCGGCTGGAGCTCGTCGCGGGCCGGGACCGGCCCCACGGCGAGGCCGCGCTGGCCGGGGCCCGCGGGCTGCTCACCGCCGGCGCGGTCGTCGCGGTCAAGGGCCTCGGCGGGTACCACCTGGCCTGCGACGCCACGAACGAGGACGCCGTGGCCACCCTGCGCCGCAGGAAGGCGCGCGGCGCCAAGCCGTTCGCGGTGATGGTGCCGGACCTGGCCACCGCCCGGGAGCTGGCCGTCCTCGACGATCTCGACGCCGCGCTGCTCGCCGGCCCGCGGCGTCCCGTCGTCCTCGTCGAGCGCCGGCCCGAGGCCCGGTCCGCGCCGTCGGTCTCCCCCGGCAACCCGGACCTCGGCCTGCTGCTGCCCTACACGCCGGTGCACACGCTGCTGCTGGGCCTGCCGGGCGACGAGCCGGGCCCACGGGCGCTGGTGATGACCTCGGGCAACCTCGCGGGCGAGCCCATCGTCACCGACGACGCGGACGCGCTGGTGCGCCTGGCCGGGCTGGCCGACGCCTGGCTGCGCCACGACCGGCCCATCCGCGTCCCCTGCGACGACTCGGTGGCCCGCGTCGTCGACGGCGAGGAGCTGCCGATCCGCCGCTCCCGCGGGTACGCGCCGCTGCCGGTGGCCCTGCCCGTGGCGATCCCCCCGACCCTGGCCGTCGGGGCCGACCTGAAGAACACCTGCGCGGTCGGCGCGGGCCGCTACGCCTGGCTCTCCCAGCACGTCGGCGACATGGACGACCTGCGGACCCTCGACGCGTTCGGCGCCACCCAGGAGCACCTGCGGATGCTCACCGGCGTCGCCCCCACCCACCTCGCCGCCGACGACCACCCGCTCTACCGGTCCACGGGCTGGGCGCGCCGCGAGCAGGGCGGGCGCGTGCTGACCGGGGTGCAGCACCACCACGCCCACATCGCGTCGGTGATGGCCGAGCACGGCCTCGACGGGACGCGCCCGGTCATCGGGATCGCCTTCGACGGAACGGGGTACGGAACCGACGGCGCGGTGTGGGGCGGCGAGGTGCTGGTCGCCGACTACGCGGGCTTCGAACGGGTCGGCCACCTGGGCTACGTGCCGCTGCCCGGCGGGGACGTGAGCGTGCGCCGCCCCTACCGGATGGCCCTGGCCCACCTGCGCGCCGCGGGCGTCGAATGGACCGACGACCTTCCGTGCGTCGCCGCCTGCCCCGCCGCCGAGCGCGCGGTCCTCGACCACCAGCTGACCACCGGCCTCGGCTGCGTCCCCACGTCGAGCATGGGCCGGCTGTTCGACGCGGTCAGCGCGCTGGCCGGCGTCTGCCAGGTCGCCGACCACGAGGGGCAGGCCGCCGTCGAGCTCGAAGGGGCCGGCCGCGGGGTCCCCGCCTCCGGCGGCTACCGGTTCGGCGAGGCGATGGACCCCGCCCCGGTGGTCCGGGCCGTGGCCGCCGACGTCCGGGCCGGGGTGCCGCGCGCCGTCGTCAGCGCCCGCTTCCACGCCGCCGTCGTCGACCTGGTCGCCGGCGTCGCCGCGACCGCCCATGCGGCCACCGGCCTGTCCACGGTGGCGCTGAGCGGCGGGGTGTTCCAGAACCCGACCCTGCTGGCCGGCGTCTGCCGGGCCCTGCGCCGCGACGGGTTCACCGTTCTCCGCCACCGCGTGGTGCCGCCCAACGACGGCGGCATCGCGCTGGGGCAACTCGTGATCGCCGCCGACTCCTCGAGAGGTGTCCCATGTGCCTAGCCGTGCCGGGCCGCATCGTCCGCACCTACGAACAGGACCTGACCCCGATGGCCGAGGTCGACTTCGGCGGCGTCGGCAAGGAGGTGTGCCTGCAGTACGTCCCGGACGCCGTCGCCGGCGAGTACGTGATCGTGCACGTCGGCTTCGCGATCCAGCGCCTCGACGAGGCGTCGGCCCTGGACACGCTGCGCACCTTCGCGGGCATGGGGGTCCTGGAGGAGGAGTTCGGCGACGGGTTCGAGCGCGCGGCACGGGCCGCGCCGCAGCCCGGGACGACCACGGAAGGAGCAGCACGATGAAGTACCTGGACGAGTTCAGCGATCCCGACCTCGCCGCCCGGCTGCTCGAGCAGATCCACGCCGCGACCACCAGGCCGTGGGCGATCATGGAGGTCTGCGGCGGCCAGACCCACTCGATCATCCGGCACGGCATCGACCAGCTGCTGCCCGAGGACGTGGAGATGATCCACGGCCCCGGCTGCCCCGTCTGCGTCACCCCGCTGGAGATCATCGACCGGGCGCTGGCCATCGCGGCCCGGCCCGACGTCGTCTTCTGCTCGTTCGGGGACATGCTCCGGGTCCCCGGCAGCAGCCACGACCTGTTCCGGATCAAGAGCGAGGGCGGCGACGTCCGGGTCGTCTACTCGCCGCTGGACGCGCTGAAGCTCGCCCGGGAGAACCCGGACAAGGAGGTGGTGTTCTTCGGCATCGGCTTCGAGACCACCGCCCCGGCCAACGCGATGACGGTCTACCAGGCGAAGCGCATGGGGGTGCCGAACTTCTCGCTGCTGGTCTCGCACGTTCTCGTCCCCCCGGCGGTCGCCGCGATCATGGAGTCGCCCACCTGCCGGGTCCAGGGGTTCCTGGCGGCGGGACACGTCTGCAGCGTGATGGGGACGGCCGAGTACCCGCCGCTGGCCGAGCGGTACCGCGTACCGATCGTGGTCACCGGGTTCGAGCCGCTGGACATCCTCGAGGGCATCCGGCGCACCGTGCTCCAGCTCGAGTCGGGCCGGCACGAGCTGGAGAACGCCTACGCCCGCGCCGTCCCCGCCGAGGGGAACCTGCCCGCCAAGGCCATGCTGCAGGATGTCTTCGAGGTCACCGACCGGGCCTGGCGCGGCATCGGCATGATCCCGGACAGCGGCTGGCGGCTCTCGGAGCGCTACCGGGACTTCGACGCCGAGCACCGGTTCGACGTCCGGGGGATCCACACCGCCGAGTCGGAGATCTGCCGCTCCGGGGAGGTGCTGCAGGGCCTGATCAAACCGCACGAGTGCGCCGCGTTCGGCAGGGAGTGCACCCCGCGGAACCCGTTGGGCGCCACCATGGTCTCGTCCGAGGGGGCCTGCGCCGCGTACTACACCTACCGGCGCCTCGAGCTCACGGAGGCCGCCGGTGCCTGAGCGGCCGACCATCGACATGGACAGCTGGACCTGCCCGGTGCCACTGCGCGACTCGCCGACGGTGGTGATGGGCCACGGCGGCGGCGGCACGCTGTCGGCCGAGCTCGTCGAGCACCTCTTCCTGCCGGCCTTCGGCGACGCCGCCCAGGCCGAAATGGGCGACTCGGCCGTGCTCGACGTCGGGCCCGGGCGGCTCGCGTTCTCCACGGACTCGTTCGTCGTCAAGCCGCTGTTCTTCCCCGGCGGCAGCATCGGCGACCTCGCCGTCAACGGGACGGTCAACGACCTGGCGATGTCCGGGGCGCGCCCGCTCTTCCTCTCAACGGCGTTCATCCTCGAGGAGGGCACCCCGCTCCGCGACATCGGCCGGGTGGCCGCGGCCATGGGCGCCGCGGCCTCGGTCGCCGGGGTCCGGCTGGTCACCGGCGACACCAAGGTCGTCGACGCGGGGCACGGTGACGGGATCTACGTCAACACCGCGGGGGTGGGCGTGCTCGACGAGGGCGTCGACATCCGGGCCACCCGGGCCGCGGTGGGCGACGTGGTCATCGTCAGCGGGCCGATCGGGGTGCACGGCGTGGCCGTCCTCAGCTGCCGGGAGGGGTTGCAGTTCGGGACCACGGTCGAGAGCGACTGTGCCGCGCTGAACGGCCTGGTCGCGGCGATGCTGGCCACGGGCGCGGACGTGCACGTGCTGCGCGACCCCACCCGTGGTGGCCTGGCCGCCTCGCTCAACGAGATCGCCCGCGCGGGACGGGTGGGCGTCGAGCTGGTCGAGCGGGATCTCCCGGTGCCGGAGGGCGTCGCCAACGCCTGCAGCCTGCTCGGCCTCGACCCGCTCTACGTGGCCAACGAGGGCAAGCTCGTCGCCTTCGTCCCCCCGGCCGAGGCGGAGCAGGTGCTCGCCGCCATGCAGGCCCACGAGCTCGGCAAGGAGGCCGTCGTCATCGGCCGCTGCGTCGAGGCCCACCCCGGCATGGTGGTGACGAGGACCGGGCTGGGCGGCACCCGGGTGGTCGACCTGCCCCTCGGCGAGCAGCTCCCCGGATCTGCTGATGGCGACCGCCACCGCGGGCGAGGTGCTGTTCGCCCGCTACGCCTACCCGCCCAACGAGCTCGGCTACTGCGGTCCGGCCGACGCCGACGCGGTCCTCGACGTCGCCGCGGCCGCCGCCGGAGGCATGGGCGAGCGTGTGCAGGCGTTCGACGGCGCCGTCGCCTATCTCGAGGCCATCGCGGCCGCCGCCGGCCTGCCGCCGCTCGACCCGCGGGTGGTGGAGGCCTACTGGGTGGGCAACGAGCTGCTCGACCGGGTGGACCCGGCACAGTTCGCGAAGGACATCCGGGTGAGGTTCGCGCGCGAGACCGGCGCGAACTGGGAGGTGCTCGCCGGCGGGCTCCCCGCGGTCGCGCACCACAGCTTCCAGGTCTTCACCGTCTACCCCTGGGTGGGGCTGCTCGGCCGAGGTGCCACGGACACCGCGGGTGGCCCGGCGCTCCACATCCTGGACCGGTGCCGGATCCGCGACGGCACGGTGCTCGCGGTCGAGGGCGACGACGTGCTGGTCCGGTCCCGCCCGCTGACGTGGTCCGGGCGGGAGCTGGGCCTCGGCGAGCCCGTCGAGGAGCGGGCGCGGTGGGCGCAGGCCGGGCGTTCGCTGCTGGCCGCGGTGACGCCCGGGGACGTGGTGTCGCTGCACTGGGACTGGGTGTGCGACCGCCTCACCCCGGAGCAGCGGGACGAGCTGGAGCGCCGCACCACGGACCAGCTTGCCCTGACCAACGCGACCGCACCGGCGGGCGGGGCGTGAGTGCCGTGGCCCGGGTCGAGGACCCGCCCCACGCGCCCCGCGGAGCGGGCCCCCGGGACTCGAGATCGGGTTACCGAGCGTGCACAGGGCGCCGTGGTGAGTGGTCTCGGCGGCAGGAGGCGATGATCGCCCGCTGGCGCAGACCCCAGGGGCCCGATACCTGTTCGCGGCGTGCTTCGCGTGGGTGCCCGATACTCGAGTCGAAGGGCGCCGGCCGGGGAGGTCGAACCTTCTCTTCCGTTTCGGCCTTGGCCTGCCGGTTCCCGTGAGGGACGGTTTACTCCATCCCGCCTCCGCTGACAAGGCCACGTTCCTCGCTGTCGGCGACGGGCGTGGTTGAGCCGTCTGCGCTGCTCAGCGCCCTGATGGTGGACATCCGACTGCGCCGGACGCGTGGTCCGCCGCTCGCTCGACGTGCGGCTCGAGCCGACCGACCTCGAGCTGCTCGACGAGGCCTTCCCCCGCCGCGGCGACGGCAGCCCCTCGAGGTGCTCTGACCCTGCCGAAGGCACCCAGGGCCTCGGGGGGCGACAGGTGACGCGGGGCCTGACGAGCGCTACTGCCCGGCCGGGCCGGCTTGCCGGGGCAGGCGGCCCGGGCGACTTGGCCCGGTCGAGACCCGAGGAGGCCCACCGGTGCCAGCCCCTACCCCGTTCTCCTTGCACGAGTTGTCCGGCGACGGGATCTACGTCAACACCGGCCGGGGGTGGGCGTGCTCGACGAGGGCGTCGACATCCGGGCGACCCGGGCCGCGGTGGGCGACGTGGTCATCGTCAGCGGCCCGATCAGGGTGCACGGCGTAGCCGTCCTGAGGTGCCGGGAGGGGCTGCTACTCGGGACCACCGTCGAGAGCGCTGCGCTGCTCGGCCTGGATCCGCTCTACGTGGCCAACGAGGGCAAGCACCACAGCTTCCAGGTCTTCACGGTGCTGGCGGTCGAGGGCGACGAGGTGCTGGTCCGGTCCCGCCCGCTGACGTGGTCCGGGCGGGAGCTGGGCCTCGGCGAGCCCGTCGAGGAGCGGGCGCGGTGGGCGCAGGCCGGGCGTTCGCTGCTGGCCGCGGTGACGGCCGGCGACGTGGTGTCGCTGCACTGGGACTGGGTGTGCGACCGCCTCACCCCGGAGCAGCGGGACGAGCTGGAGCGCCGCACGACCGACCAGCTCACCCTGACCAACGCGACCGCAACCGCGCAAGAGAGCTGAGGTGCCCGCGGCCGCGCCGCACAGCCTGCCCCAGGGTCGGAGACCCGCCCCGCGCGCCAGGTTGGGGCGGGCCCCCGAGGGCTCGAGCTCGGGCTACCAAGCGTGCGCAGGGCGCCCTGGTCGACGGTCTCGGCGTCGTGGGCAACAGCCAGCCCACTGACGCAGACCCCAAGGGCCCGATGCCTTCTCGCGGCGTGCCTCGCGTGGGTACCCGCAGCTCAAGCCCAGAGATCGCCGGCCGGGAGGACGAACCTTCTCTTCCGTTTCGGCCTAGGCCTGCCGGAATCCCGTGGAAGACGGTCTACTCCTCCCTGCCCCCGCTGACAAGGCCGTGGACCAAACCCTGGCGTCAGGCGTCCCGCCGGGCCGGTACGGCCACGCGGTCTTGGCTCCACGAGGCCGAGGCAGCCCCCGCGGGGAGCGGTCACCCTGAGCCGTGACCGATGCTGGGCCGTGACCGAGGACGGCAGGGAACCTGGGCAGGGCTGGATTCCGCCGCGCGACGGGCACACCGTGCACGCGCTCTGGCGGCGACCCGGGTCAAGGCAGCTTGGAGGCCAGCACGTCGAGGGGCTTGATGTCCGGTGCCTTGGTGAACAGCTCGTCGGCCCGGTCGGTGAGAGCGTGAGCGATCTTGCCCTGCAGGTGGGCGGTGCGGGCGGCGGCGTCCGGGAAGAAGTCGATGATGCCGTAGGTGGTGGGGCCGAGGCGCACGCCGAACCATAGGAGCGTGCCCGGTTCGTCCTTGGCCATCTCACCCCCGGTGCGCAGGAACTGCTCCACCTCGGACTCCATGCCCCGTTTCGCCTCGCAGGTCACCAACAGCCCCACGGCCACCGCCATGTTCTTCCTCCCGCTCACATCACTCGGCCCGACGGTGTGCCGGTCCGACGGACGGCCCCGACTGGTCTCGTCCACGACCAGGATCAATGGCGAGCGGTGGATGACGCCTGAGCCTGAGGGGCGGAACCGGCCGGGCGGGGCCGGGCTTACCGGGCCGGTGCTTCGGCGTGATGTGTTCCGCCGCCGCGGCGTAGCCTCGACGCCTCGTTCCTACTGGACACGGCGGAGCGCGACCCGAGGAGGCTCACCGGTGCCGGCCCTGGCCCGTCTCCTTCCACGAGTTCGACCTCGACGACACCCGCGCCGCGATCGTGAAGAACTACTGCCCCACCACCCTGGACCTGTGCTCCACCCGGTCGCCGTACGAGTTCCGGTTCGACGGCCACGCCTCGGCGCCCTCGTTCGCGCCCACGGCGCTGCGGCGGGTGGTCGATGCGGTGGAGGCCGACCCCGCGGCGACCACCGTCAGCCGGGTCGCGCGGCGATGGGGGTTCATCCAGACCGGCCGCCTCGCCGCGGCGTATCAGGCCCGTTACCGCATGGCCCCCTCGGCCACGCTGCGGAGACGGTCGCAGCGATGAACCCCCCGGATCGCCCGCGTCGATCGTCCAGAACACTGCGCGAACCGGATCGACCCGGGGACAGCTCGCCCGCTTGGGTGGAGCGATGAACACCGCCTCCAGCGCCGGCCCGGCCCGGGCCGCGGACCTGCGGCCCGGAATCCCGTTGCTGGCTGCCGCGCCGGGTCCGCTCGACGACCCCGCGGCCGCACAGCTGGGGACCGTCCTCGACGAAACGCTGGACCGGCATCCGTGGGGCGTCGTGCTCGACCTGTCCGGGGTCGACGAGATGAGCCCGGCCGGGGTGGAGATGCTGGTGCGGGTGGCCGTGCGGGCGGGCCGTCTCGACGTCGGGCTCTGCCCCGTCTCCTCGGACGCGGTCCTGGCCGCGATCGTCGGGGCGGGGTTGCGCGAGCTGTTCGACCTGCACGCCGGCATCGACGAGGCGCTCGCCGCACTGGGCGTGGCTCCGGGAGCACCGGGACACGCCACCCCGGCCTGAGCGGGGGCCGCCGGGTCCGTCAGCGCCGACCTGCCTCCGGTCCCAGGAGATGCCCGAGCGGACCGAGGTCGATGTCGAGGTCACCGGGCTCGAGGCCGAAATGCTCCCTCAGCTCGATCATGGCCTCCTCCAGCCGCATCAGGCCGAGGCCGAGGCGTTCGACGGTCTCGTCGGACAGGTCACCCACCTCCACGCGGCGCAACGCCTGCCGCTCCATGAGCTGACGGAGCAGTTCCACGATCGTCAGGACGAGACGTCCGAGGTCGCGGCCGACCGTGTCCGGCTGTGCCTCGATGCGGCGGGGCAGCTCAGGCATCCCCACTCCCGGGTTCCAGCAGCGTCTGGACCGAGCTGATGAGGGCTCGCAACGACACGTGCACGAGGTCGACGTCCGCCAGCGAGATGGTGATGTCGCCGGTGATCATGACGCCGCCGGCGAGCAGCCGGTCGAGGAGGTCGACGAGGGAGAAGCTCGTCGTCCGGCCGGACGAGGCTCATGTGCCCTCCAGGGAGGCGAAGGAGAACGGTGGCCACGGGCCGGTCAGCTCCACCGTCGCACCGTCGACGGAGTCCACCGTGCTGCGGAAGCCGTCCTCCTTCCCCGCATCGACCAGGTAGGTCGCGTTCAGCACCATCTCGTCGGCGCGGCCGCTCAGCCGCGCGTCCTGGAGCGGGAACAGCCGGCCGGCCGCCGCGTGGGTGCGCAACGTCCGGTGCAGGTCGTCGGCGACTGTGCGCGCCCGCTCGCGTTCCCGCTCCCCGCGGTCCCGGTCGGCCCGGCGGCGCAGCAGGTAGGACGTGCCCGGCCGGTCGGACGCCGAGGGCGAGCCCGCTTCACGCTCCTCCGGCCGGGTCGTCGGCTTCACGTAGGCCTTGACGCCCCACTCCCATCGGCCCTCGATCCGCTCGAGGATCGCGGTGAACTCCTCGGCCCGATCCGCGAGGAGGCGCCGGACCGCCTCGTCGTCGCGGTAGAGGGTCGCCAGCCGCACCGGCGCGGTCGGCTGCGTGCGCGCGGCCTCCGCCACCACGGCGTGGTGCGCGCGGGCCAGCGACTCCAGCCGGCCGAGGTCCTCCAGGTCGCGGGCCAGGGCTTCCTCGTCGAACCGCGACGCGCCGACCGACCCCACGACCGCGGCCAGGTCGCCCTCGACGACGAGCCGTGGTCGTTCGCCGTCCACCCCCGGCACCGAGCCCGGCACGGGGCCCGTCGCGGTTCGGACCGCGTACAGATAGGTCAGGGGGTTCGGGGTCATCGCCTCCTCCGTTTCGGCGCGGCCGGCTCCGGCTGCTCGTCGGCCTGCCCCGCCTCCTCCTGGCCGTTCCGACCGGCCTCGAGGGCCTCGACCCGCGCGCGCAGCTGCTTGTTCTCCTCGCGCAGGTCGGGCTGGCCGGAGCTCAGGCTGGGATCGTGCTCCCACCAGTCGATCCCCATCTCCCGCGCCTTGTCCACGGACGCGACGAGCAACCGGATCTTGATCGTCAGGAGCTCGATGTCGAGCAGGTTCACGCGGATGTCGCCCGCGATCACGATGCCCTTGTCCAGGACACGCTCCAGGATGTCGGCGAGGTTCGTCGACTCCTGCCGGTGCTCCGGCGGGCGTGCGCGGCCGGGTACGGGGATTCCTCCGGACGTCATCGTCCTCCCTGCTGGAGCTGTCCGCGGCTGTAGCGTCGGGTCCGGCGGTAGCCGGACAGTTCGCCCCGGCGATCCACCTGCACCTCGAACGACGCGAGGATGTCGGCCGAGTCCGGGATCCGGTGCGTCTCGACCACCTCCACCCCGACGCACCAGCCGTCCTCGGTGCGTTCGATCGAGATCACGCTCTCGAAGTCGCGTCCCGTGAGCGCCACCACCTGCTCGGCGGCCCGGCGGGCCGCCACTGCGGCCGAGATCCGGTCCGCTCGTCCGTTGGACCCGCCGGTCGCCTCCGCCCGATCATCACCGCCGTCGTGGGAGGTGCGGGCCCGAGCCGAACGGGACGCCGCACCCGAGCGGGAGGTGGATCCCGCACGCTCTGGGCGGCGCCGTTCCGCCGGTCGCCGTTGCTCGTCGTCCGCTGCCACAGCCGTCCTAGCCCGGTCTGACCCGACGCGTCATCAGACGCTGCAGCAGTTCGTTCTCGATCTCGGCACATTCCTCCTCGGAGAGCTCCCCGGACCGGCGTGCCTCGTCCACCTGTTCCAGCTGCGCCCGGATCCGTGCCGGGTCGTAGTACTGCTCCTCGGCCTGTTCCTGGATCTGCTGGGCCAGCCACAGGACCCCGCGGACAGGCGCCAGCGGGAGCCCCAGCAGCCCGGACACGATTCCCACCGCCGTCACTCCTGCGGGATGAAGTCGTAGGGGGCCAGCGGTCCGAGGAGGCGCAGGCGCAACCACTCGTGGGTGTCCCGGCCCAGTTCCTCGACGGCCTCGTCGAACGCCGGCACGGCGTCCCGGTCGACGAGGAAGGCGGCGATCACCACGTCCTCCGGCTGCGACGGCGTGGTGGTCGAGACGTCCGCCGCGAACGGCTCGAGACGTTCCACGATGTCCACGGCATCCACCTCGCGACGCTTCTCCAGAGCCCGCACGATCAGCTCACCGAGCTTGACCCGGTCGTAGTAGGCCGCGTCCTCCGGCAGTTCCCGGACCTGCTCGTGCAGTTGGCGGATCTGTTCGTCCTCCTCGAGGATCTCCTGGAGCAGGACGTCCTGCTCGTAGCGGGCCCTGAGGGTGTACTGCACCTTCCCGTCGAGCCGGTCGAGGATGGCGAGGAAGTGCTCCTGGTGGGGCTCGAGCAGCTCCTCGACCAGGCCGTCCTCCTCGATGACGGCGGGGAAGCGCATCGGGAGGACCGTCGTGTGGTTGACCACCGAGTCCACGACGCGCTCGTGCGCCAGGAGATCGTCCCGGGTGCCGAGCGGACGGTCCAGCGGCACGTCGCTGACGATGGCGGCGAGCTTTCCGTGGGCGACCGTGCTCACCGACCCGGACGGGCCCAGCCCGGCCAGGTCCTCGGGCAGGTCGGCATCGGCTGCGATCAGGCCGTAGACATACGTGGCGCTCATCCGTCCTCCTCCCGGGAACGCTGCCTCGGCCGCCGCCGGGGAGCTTCCTCGCGCTCCTCACGGCGGCTGGTCATGACCTCCTCGAACTTGTCCACGGCGGCATCGAGCACGCCGGAGGTCTTGCCCTTCGCGCCGCCCTCCATCACCCCCTGGGTGAGCTGGGTGAGGTCCTTCCCGCCCTTGCCCTTCCCGTACAGGTCCAAGCGGTTGGTCGCCTCGGCGAACCGGAGGAACGTGTCGACGCTCGCGACGACGATGCGTGCGTCGATCGTCAGGATCTCGATCCCGACGAGCGAGACCCGGACGAACACGTCGATGACGAGGCCCTTGTCGAGGATGAGCTCGACGACGTCGGCGAGACCGCTGGACCCGCCTCCGCCGCCCCCTCGCTCCACGTATCCGCCGCCGCCCTGCTGCGTGGCTACCGTCATGGGTCATCGCCTCCGTCGTCCGCCGGCGCCGGCGGGCGCCCTGCGCGCCCGACCGCGGCGCGGGGGAGCCGGTGCCTCGTCCTCCTCGGCCGGCTCCTCCTCGGCCGGCTCACCCTCGTCGGCGAGCTCCTCGTCGGCGAGCTCCTCGTCGGCGGGCTCCTCGTCGGCGGGCTCCTCGTCCGCCTCGTCCACCGCTTCGTCGCTCTCGTACTCGGGCAGGTCCTCGTCCTCCTCGTCCTCGTCCTCGTCCCCGGACACGTCCTCGAGGTCGTACTCGTCGTCGACGTCCTCGAGGTCCTCGTCCTCCGGCCGCTCCTCCTCCGCCGTCTCGTCCTCGACGGCCTCCATGTCGCGGGACTCGTCGCCGGTCTCGTCGAACGACTCCTCCTCGCCCTCCTCGCCGGCGCGCTGCTCCTCCTCGAGTGCCTCCTCGTGCGTCTTCACGACCTCGCCGTCGTGGATCTCGCCGCGCCAGCCCTCGACCTCCTCCGGGTGCAGCAGGACGGTCGTCATCGCGTGCCGGCGGAAGTGCTTGAACTCCAGCCGGGCACGGCGGCCCTGGGCACGCCAGAGGTTGCCCGTGTACTCGAACAGACCCTTGGGCCAGTACTCCAGCACCAGGAGCACCCGCGTCGCGTTCGGCTCGAGCGGGGTGAAGCTGACCGCGCCGTCGACGTGTCCCTTGGCGCCCTTCGAGCGCCACACGATGTGGGAGTCCGGGACCTGCTCGAGGATCGTGGCCTCCCACTGACGACGCGAGATGAAGATCTTCGCCTGCCACTGGGTCTTCTCGTCCGACATCGTGTCGACGGTCTCGACCTTCTTCATGAAGGTCGGGAAGTCGCCGAACCGCGTCCACAGGTCGTACGTCGTCCGCAACGGCAGGCCGACGTCGAGATGCTCGACGATGTTGGTGACCTTGAGTTTCTTGCCGCTGGAGCCCCTGCCCCCGCCGGGGCCGTCCCCGTCCCCGTCGCCGCCCCCGAAGACGCCCTTGACCTTCTCCTTCAGACGGGAGAGGAAGCCTCCGCCCCCGCCGTCCCGGTCGCCGTCCTCGTCGCCCTCGGCCCTGTCGTCGCCCTCGGCCCTGTCGTCGTCCTCGTCGCGCTCGTCCTGCGACCTACCCCCGAGCGCGGCCCGAAGGCCCTGCCCGCCGTTCTCGGAGACGTCGTTGAGCCGGTCGGTCAAGCTCGTCACCCGTTCCGTCGCCGCGTCCGCAGCCCGCTGTACCACCAGCCCGAGAAGTCGCTGTCCCGCGCCCTTCAGGGCGTCGGCCGGAAGTGCGTCGGCGAGCTTCGTCGTCCCGTCAGGCATTGCTGGTCCTCCGGCCCGCCTTGGCCTTCGACGCCGCACCACGTGCGGCCTTCGTGCCCGCCGCAGCGGCCCGGCCGGCCGTGGCCTTGCCACCGGCGCCACCGGCGCCACCCGCGTTGCCCGCGGCCCTGGCGGTGCGCCGTCGACGCGGAGGCGCCGGCGCCTCCGCCGGCGGCTCGTCCGCCTCCACGTCCTCCGCGGCGGCACCCCTCTCCTGGGCGTCCGGCTCCTCGCCGGTCTCGTCGGCGACGTCGTCGGTCTCGTCGGCGACGTCCGGGGCCTCGGCGGGGCGGCGCTTCGGTCCGCCGAGATCGCCGAGGGACTCGACCCGCTTGCCGACCCTGTCGGTCAGGGACTCGACCTGCCGTGCGGCGACCGCCATGGCAGCCCCCTTGCCCGCATCGATAAGGCGGCCACGGATCTGGTCGGTCAACGCGGCCAGCTCGGGCGAACGTTCGAGGAGCTTGCTGCCCTGGGCCAGCAGCTCACCCGGCCCACCCGCACGCCGACCGGCGGCCATGCCACCGAGCATCATGGCCAGCTTCATCTTCTTCGTTCGTCCCAGGAAGTAGCCGCCGGCCACTCCTAGGGCTACTCGTACGCCGCATTTCATCGTGCCTCCTGGTGTAGTGCCCGCTCCGTGTCGAACCGTCGTGATCGGCGATCATGCGTCGTGTGGTGGGATCGGTGTCGGACGCGAACCGGGGTCGTCAGCTTCTACCCGCTGCCATTTGTTCGCACACCGGGAAGGCGAAGATCCAGGATAGTTGCGCCGTTCGGCGCAGATCTTCCAGCCAGGCAGCCCAGGTTCGCCATCCTTGTGCGGGGTGACCGCGGTCGGATTATTCACCTGTTCGGCCCGAATGTTCGCAGAAATACTCGATCGGCCGATGCGTCGAGCACCACTCGGATGTCGGTGCGGACCTACCCCGATTCGATCACCGAAGAGCAAAGGCGATCACGGGCGTGAAGAGTTCTCCTCACCGGTCTCCACAATGCAGGAAGCCACGCCGCTCAGGAACCCTGAAGCCGCCCTCGATGACCCGGACTCCCGGGAAACCGGCTCCTGGGAGGACGGCGCTCCAGGGCCCGCCCTAGGACTTCGACGCCACGACGATGATCACGACGATGAGGGCGATCAACAGGAGGACGACCGTCACCGGGAGCAGGACGAGGGCGAGAACGAGAGCGAGGACGAGGAGCACCCGCACCCCCGGGCTGAGCGACCCGACGGCCGCCTTCACGGCACCCCACACCGGGTTCTTTCCGGCGAGGCGCGCCTGGATTCCTCCCAGGACGCCGCTGAGGACGAACCCGCCCGACGCCGCCATCGCGTCGAACGACTTCGCGAGGTGCTCGACCTGGTCGAGGGCTACGCCCACGGCGCGTTGGAGCAGCGTCCGGAGCAGCTCCTTGAGACTCGCCTTGAGCCTCTCGACCGGGTCCGCGGGAGGATCCTGCGGCAGCCCGCGAAGACTGCGAACCGGGGGGTCGTTCACCGCCGCGGTCACCGGGTACCCCCATCGTCGGAGGACGAGCAGAATCCCGTTCGCCGGAGACGCTGTCGTGACCGCGGTCGCCCGCACGTGTCGAGGTCCACTCGGGTTCCTCCTCGTCGGCTCGAGTCGTGCGCCCTCACGCGACGCCGGTGCGTCATCAATACCCGCCTCCCGCTGCCGGGACCCGCCGAGCAGGCCGTTCCACGCCGAAATACGCCATCTGCCGCAGCTGCCGCGCCGTCTGCGGGAATCGGTACCGCCAGGTGCGGGAGGAACTATTCTCGCTCCTGACGAACTGTTGACGGTACTCGGCTTAGACGGTATTGGGACAGCTACCGGACAATACGCTCGCAGGAGGGCCGGCAATCGGTACGGATGACCCCCGGGCTCCGAAACGGGGCGCCGGCACTCGGCGGTGGGTATGTTGCCGTGCGCACACGGCGTCGCCGGAAACTGCGGTCGGGCCGGACGGCCCAGATCACTTCGCGGCTCCGCCCGGAGGCGCCCCGAGATCAGAAGTCGGGGAGGAGAACCCCGGATCCGGAAGGTCCGCCGACCCGGATGCGCAATTCGGTCCGTAGGAGTCGGAAGCGATGGAGGACGATGTGCGTAGATCGGCGAGAACCCGTGCACCCGCCGCGGCGGACCCGCAACGCCCGCGCCACGCTGTCCCTGCCCCGACGCCTCGCCCGCGGTTTCGCACCGTGCCGGTCCGGCACCGCGAGGACATGGACGTCCTGCTCCTCGCGGCGGCGCGCCACAGCCCGGGGAACGCAGCCCATCTGATCGATGTCGTCCGCCGGCTCAGCGGTGGGATCTTCTCGCTCCCGGAGCACAGCGTCTATCACGCGCTCCATCGACTCAGGAACAACAGGTTGATGCGGGTCAGCTGGGAGGACGGAACCCGCCGATACCTCCTGACTCCACTGGGCGAACGCGTGTTGGAGACGCGGCGTCGAGAATGGGCCGCCTTCGCCGAAGGGATGGACAAGGTGCTCGACGCGGGCTCCCCCCGCGACCGGTGATCCGCCGACCACTGCTTCGCGTCGTGGGGTCGGCCTCCGCTACCGCACGCCGACATGGCGGCGCGGGACGATCTGCACGGCCTCGCGGTCGGCAACCGCGCCTTCGTCGTGGCCATGGAGGCGTCGAGCACGATCGGGTCCTGGTGGGTCTACCTGCTCGGCTTCACGGCCGTGACGGGGTGGCGGCTGACCCGGCTCGCGGTGTTCGTGGGCGTCACCGTGGCGGTGAACCCGTTGCTCGACGAGCTCGTGAAGGTGCCGTACACCGCGCCCGGCCGGTGCTCACCGACCCGGTCGGGCACGCCGACGGCCCTGCAGGGCGTCTCACCGACCGTGTGCACGCCATGGCGCCCTCCCCGTCGGTCCCGGTCAGAGGCTCTTCAGGACCGCGTCCGCAGAGCTGACCGTCACGTCCGTCGGTGCCGACTCGACCCACAGGTCACGCAGCACACCGTCGACGAGGACCGCGGCGTAGCGCTGCGAGCGCCTCCCCAGCCCGAACGCGCGGCCGTCGAGCTGGAGCCCGATCGCCTCGGCGAAGTCACCGTTGCCGTCGGCCAGCATGACGACCGCGTCCCCCGTGTCCCGGGAACGCCCCCAGGCGTCCATCACGAACGCATCGTTGACCGCGACGCAGGCGATGGTGTCGACGCCCTTCGCCCGCAGCTCGTCCGCCCGCAGGACGTACTCCGGCAGGTGCTGGTCGGAACACGACGGCGTGAAGGCGCCGGGCACCCCGAACAGGACGACGGTCCCCCGGCCGAGCACCTCCGCACTGCTGACCGGGGCGGGGCCGGACTCGGACATGGTCATGAGGGTGACGTCGGGGACGGCGTCGCCGGGCGAGAGGGACACGGTTCTCCTCGAGGTGCTGCTCGGGCGGCGGTTCGCCCTGCTCGAACCCTAGAGTGGCGGGCCCCTCTCGGCGAGGGGCTCGTCGGGTCGGGACGTTCTCGCCGGGCCGGTCCCGGCGCGTCCCGGGCTCCGGCCAGGGCCGAGGCTGGTCGCTGGACTCGGCCTGCCCTATCTCCACGCTCCTCTCAGGACGGAGCTTTCATGCAGGGGGCCGCTACCGCGAGGTCGTGAGGGTCGTCGTGACCGGGACCGTGGCGCTGCCCGCCGGAATGTCCGCCGTCAGGATTCCGGGCGGCGGTTGGGTCCACCACCGCCACAGCGGCCCGGTCGCCGACCACCTCGGGCCACCACGAGCACGCCTCACCGGTCGGCAGTAGCGGCACGGCGCGGCGCCGTTCCCGGACACTGCCCCTACCCTGCGGCCGCTCCGTGCCGATAACTGACGGAGAAGGTGCCCCCCGCCAAGGCCCCGGTGTGGTCGTCGTACCCGCCGCGGGCATCGAGGGCGAGCGACGTGTAGGTGCTCAATGGCCTCCCGTCGACCGAGGCCCCGGTGAACGTCACCGTGCCGAAGTCGGGAAACGTGCCGGTGGGCGACTCGAGGATGAACTCGGCCGAGGTGTTGCTTCCGTTGTAGGACCTGGCGACGGTCCTGGACCAGTTCCTGGTGTGGTCGGTGACGGTCAGCGTGTAGCGGGTCCCGGCGCGGGTCACCTCGGCGCTGATCGAGTCTCCGGGACCGACGGGGTCGTCGTAGTAGACCGGCGGGGCGGGGGCCAGCTCGTACCACGCCCGGTAGACCGGTACCCCGCCCGCGCAGCTGGTCTCCACCCCGGCCTGCTCGACCATGGTGGTGCCGAAGCCGCCGAGGCCGACCCACGGCGCGAAGGCGTCGGTGGTGGTGTTGCAGGTGACGGCGGGTTCGATCCACCGCGCCGACACCGAGCTGAACTCGCGTCCGGCCGTCACGTAACCGGACCAGTTTCCGCCGTCGGCGTTGTAGCCACGCCCCACCTGCGGGTCCGCCGCGGCGGGGGCGGCCGACAGCAGGGCCGCGCCTGCGAGCAGGATCGCCACACCCGACGTGAGACGTCCTGCGATGTTCCAGGTCTTGTGCACCATCATCTCCCCCGGCCAGGACACATGCGTCGAGCTCGCCTCGTCCCGGACGTCGACTTCCGCCCCGGGAGTAGTCGGCACCCCGCCAATCTCGACCGTGGCCGGCGGCCACGTCAACAGCCCTGGCCCACCGAGGTGAAGTGACCGTTCGAGGCCCCTGCCGGCAGGTCTGCTGTGGACGGAGTCCGTTCCCCGCCGGAACCGGTCCCCCGAGCGGACTTGACCTGAACCTGGCTTCAGGTCGCACCGTGGCGGCATGACCTCCACCACCGCGATCGTCACCGGTGCCGGGCAGGGCTTCGGCCTGGCCCTCACCACCGCCCTCGCCGCCCGCGGCGGCACCGTCGTCGTCTGCGCCCGCGACGCCCGCCGGCTCCACGCCGCGACCGCGGGTCTGCCCGGCGTCCTCGCGCTTCCCGGCGACGTGACCGACGCCGGGTTCCGGGCCGAGCTCGTCGCCGCCGCGGGTGAGCGCCTCGACCTGCTGGTCCACAACGCGGGCGAGCTGGGCCCTCACCGCTGCCCGGGCTCGCCCGCTATCCCCTCGACGCCCTGCGGGGCGTCCTCGAGACCACCGTGCTCGCTCCGCTGGCCCTCACCCAGCTCGCGCTCCCGCTGCTGCGCGCGGCCGGCGGGACCGTCGTCGCACTCAGCTCCGACGCCGCCGTCGAGGCCTACGAGGGATGGGGCGGCTACGGCGCGGCGAAGGCCGCGCTCGACCAGGTCGTCGCGGTGCTCGGCGTCGAGGAACCCGCGGTGCGGGCGTACGCGTTCGATCCCGGGGACATGCGTACCGCGATGCACCAGCGCGCGTTCCCCGGCGAGGACATCTCCGACCGCCCCGATCCCTCGACCGTGGTGCCGGCGTTCCTCCGGCTGCTCGACGAGCGCCCGGCCCGCGGGCGCTACCGGGCGTCGGATCTCGCGCCGGCCGGGACCGCGACGTGAGGGCGACTGCCGCGACCCGGTTCGCCGTCCCGCCGGAGCTGTCCGCGGCGGAGACACCCGAGTCCCGCGGGCTGGCCCGGGACCAGGTGCGCCTACTCGTGGCGCGCGACCGCAAGCCGTTGCGGCACAGCAGATTCACCGAGCTTCCCGGGGCTCTCGACCCCGGCGACCTGGTGGTCGTCAACACCTCCGACACCGAGCCCGCCGCGGTCGACGGGTTCCGATCCGACGGGCGCCCGGTCGTCCTGCACGTCTCGGGGCCGTCGACCGGCGGCACGTTCGTCGTCGAGCCGCGGACGCCGGAGGGAGAACGGGTCACCGACGCCGCCCGCGGCGACACCGTGCGGCTGCCACCCGGCGTGGCCGCCACGCTCGTGGCCGCCCACCCGGACCCGTCCGTACGCACCGGCAGCAGGCTCTGGCGCGCCCGGATCCCGGTCGAGGGCGGTCTCCCGGCGTGGCTGTCCGCGACGGGCCGCCCGATCCGCTACGCCTACCTGCGCGAGCACCCCGCGCTCGCGGACCACCGGACCGTCTTCGCGGTCCCCGCGGGCGCGTCCGACGACTGGTTCGGCAGCGCCGAGATGCCGAGTGCGGGCCGGCCGTTCACCCGAGCCGTGCTCGACGGCCTGCACGCCCGTGGCGTCGGGATCGCGGAGCTCGTGCTGCACACCGGGGTGTCGTCGCCGGAGGCCGACGAGGTGCCGCTCCCCGAGCGGTACCGGGTGCCGGCCGCGACCGCGGACGCGGTGAACGCGACCCGCGCGGCGGGACGGCGGGTGGTCGCGGTGGGCACCACGGTGACCCGCGCCCTGGAGACCGTCGCGGACGTCGACGGCACCGTGCGGGCGGGCGAGGGGTGGACGGACCTCGTGCTCGGCCCGGACCGTCCGGTCCGGGTGGTGGACGGGCTGGTGACCGGCTGGCACGAGCCGGAGGCGTCCCACCTGCTGCTGCTCGAGGCGGTGGCCGGGGCCCTGCTGGTGGGACGGGCGTACGCCGAAGCCGTCCGGACGGGGTATCTGTGGCACGAGTTCGGGGACTCGTGCCTGTTGTTGCCGGCGCGCCGCGCGGCGTGATCGAGGGGTCGCCCGGCTGGGTCAGGACCGGCCGCTCCTATGCGCGGAGTGCGGTCGCTCGCTTGGTGGTCGAACCTGCTGGGTGTCCGGAGTATCGATGTGCGGCACGGGGCGGCTCGGCCGGGACCCGCGCATTCCGGCTGGAACCGCCTCGGGGTCCACCTCCCGAGTTGGCTGACGCCCGCGTCGGCCCCGGCTCACGGATGCGGGCTGACAGCGGGTTCCCCGACGCCCCGACTGTTCCAGGGGACGGCGGGAAGCCTGGTCCCCACCAGGTGAGGAGTTGACGTGAGTCGGCAGAGTCTGGCGAAGGCTCACCAGAAGATCCAGGAGCTGGCCTGGGAGCCGCAGTACCACGAGCCGTACATGAAGTACGGAACCGACTACACCTTCCGCAAGGCTTCGAAGAAGGACCCGCTCAAGCAGGTGCTGCGGTCCTACTTCCCCATGCAGGAGGAGAAGGACCACCGCGTCTACGGCGCGTCCGACGGAGCGATCCGCGGGAACATGTTCCGCCAGGTCCAGGAGCGTTGGCTGGAGTGGCAGAAGCTGTTCCTGTCCATCATCCCGTTGCCGGAGATCTCGGCGGCGCGGTCGATGCCGATGCTGTTCCACGTGGTTCCCAACCCGGAGCTGCACAACGGCCAGGCGATCCAGATGATCGACGAGGTACGGCACTCGACGATCCAGCAGAACCTCAAGCGCCTGTACATGAACAACTACATCGACCCGGCGGGCTTCAACAACAGCCTGCGGGACTTCCAGAGCGACTACTGCGGCACCATCGGCCGGCAGTTCGCCGAGGGGTTCATCACCGGTGACGCGATCACCGCGGCCAGCATCTACCTGACGATCGTCGCCGAGACGGCGTTCACGAACACGCTGTTCGTGGCCATGCCGGCCGAGGCCGCGGCGAACGGGGACTACCTGCTGCCCACGGTGTTCCACTCGGTCCAGTCCGACGAGTCGCGCCACATCTCCAACGGCTACGCCACGCTGCTGATGGCGCTGTCGGACGAGGACAACCGCCAGCTGCTCGAGCGCGACCTGCGCTACGCGTGGTGGAACAACCACCGCGTGGTGGACGCCGCCATCGGCACGTTCATCGAGTACGGCACCAAGGACCGGCGTAAGGACCGCGAGTCCTACGCCGAGATGTGGCGTCGCTGGATCTACGACGACTACTACCGTTCCTACCTCGTCCCGCTCGAGAAGTACGGTCTGGTCGTTCCTCATGACCTGATCGAGGAGTCCTGGAACCAGATCTGGAACAAGGGCTACGTGCACGAGGTCGCGCAGTTCTTCGCGACGGGCTGGTTGGCGAACTACTGGCGCATCGACGGCATGACCGACGAGGACTTCGAGTGGTTCGAGTACAAGTACCCGGGTTGGTACGACAAGTACGGCGCCTGGTGGGAGAACTACAACCGGCTGGCCGTGCCGAACGGGCACAACCCGATCGTGTTCGAGGACGTCGACTACGTCTACCCGGCCCGGTGCTGGACCTGCATGGTCCCGTGCCTGGTCCGCGAGGACATGGTGACCGCCGAGGTCGACGGCATGCACCGGACGTACTGCCACGAGGTCTGTCGCTGGACGGACGTGGAGGCCTTCCGGGGCACCTACCAGGGTCGCGAGACCCCGAACATGGGTCGTCTGGTCGGCAAGCGCGAGTGGGAGACGCTCTACCACGGCTGGAACTGGGCCGACGTCGTCTCCGACATGGGCATGGTGCGTGACGACGGCAAGACCATGACGGCCCAGCCCCATCTCGACCTGGATCCCAAGAAGATGTGGACGCTGGACCACATGCGGCGGTGCCCGCACCTGCAGAGCCCGAACGTGCTGTTCAACCAGATGGACGACGCGGGCCGCGCCGCGTTCGTCGAGGACTACCACCGTCAGGGCCCGGCCGGGCGGCCGGCCCCGAGCACCGCCTGACCCTGCAGAACAGGCGCAGCGAGAAACGGGGGAGGGCCCACCGGGCCCTCTCCCCGTCCGGCGCCCCCTGCCTTCACCCCGGGCACGCGCCGAGACGTCGAAAGGTCGATCGATCGCATGGGCGAAAAGCACAGTGTGCGGTTCGAACCCGTCGGCATCGAGATCGAGGTCGACGAGGACCAGACCATCCTCCGTGCGGCCGCCGAGCAGGGCGTGCAGCTCATGCACGGCTGCAAGGAGGGCCAGTGCGCCGCCTGCAAGTCCTTCGTCCTCGAGGGTGAGGACATCGAGCTCGACAGCTACTCGACCTTCGCCCTCCCGGACTACGAGAAGGAGGAGGGCTCGACGCTGCTGTGCCGGGCCCACGCCTACGAGGACCTGGTCATCGAGCTCCTCAACTACGACGAGGAGATCATCCGTTCCGGCCTGCCGCTGCGGAAGGGCGTCGCCGAGGTCGTCCTCAACGAGCCGGTCACCCCCGACATGCGCCACCTCGTGCTGAAGCTGGTCGAGCCGGACGAGATCAAGTTCTTCCCGGGCCAGTACCTGGACCTCACGATCCCGGGGACGACGGAGAGCCGCTCGTTCTCGATGGCGAACACCCCGGACCGGGAGGGCCGGCTCTTCGAGTTCGTGATCAAGATCTACCCCGACGGACAGTTCTCGCAGTACCTGGCGACCACGGCCGAGGTGGGCGACCGGTTGGACGTCGAAGGTCCGTTCGGGACCTTCACGCTGCGCGAGAGCCGGACCTCCGACCTCGTGTTCGTCGGCGGTGGGGCCGGTCTGGCCCCGATGCTGGGCCTGCTCCGGTCGATGGCGGAGCGGGGCATCGACCGGAGGACGACCTTCTACTACGGCGTCCGGACCAGGCCGGACCTGTGCTTCGAGGACGAGATGCACGCCTTCGAGGACCGGCTGCCCGGCTTCCGCTACGTGCCGGCCCTGTCCGAGGCGGACGGGGACGAGGACTGGGACGGGGAGACCGGCTTCGTCACCGACGTGCTGAAGCGCGGCGAGCAGGACCTCAAGGGACGTGAGGCCTACGTCTGCGGGCCGCCCCCGATGGTCGACGCCGCGATCCCGCTCCTGCAGGACCTCGGGGTCCCCACCGAACACATCTTCTACGACAGATTCACGACCACCGGCGACCCGGAAGGAGCGGACTGACCATGACCACGACCGGGGAGCAACCCGTCAGAAGCGTGCCGAAGGTGAACTTCACCGACGCCGAGGCCGGCGCGAAAGTGTTCCCGGACTCCGGGGCGTCGGCCCGCCGTTTCAACTACTTCACCCCGGCCAAGCGGAAGCCGAGCCACTACGAGGACGTGACCGTGGAGGTCCAGCCCGACCCGCGGCACTACCTGTCCCAGGGCTGGCTCTACGGCTTCGCCGACGGCGAGGCCGGTTACCCGCTGAACTGGACGAAGCTGAAGGCCTGGGGCGTGGACCGGCCCGAGCCGGAGCGCTACCCCGGCTCCGGCGGTAAGGGCTACGAGTGGCCCGCCCACGGTTGGCACGAGTTCCGCGACCCCAACGAGGAGTGGGAACTCACGCTCTACCGCTACAACGCCAACGTCGTGCGCCAGCTGAACCAGAACATCGAGAACGCCCGCGACGCGAAGGCGTTCGAGCAGTGGGCGCCGAGCTGGGTCCGTTTCGTCGAGCGACACGTCGGGGCCTGGATGCACATCGAGCACATCCTCGGCCTCTACGTCTTCGCCGCCTGCAACCGGTCCGCCCCGACGAACATGCACAACACCGCGATCGCGGTGAACAGCATGCACAAGATCCGGTTCGCGCAGGACCTCGCGCTCTACAACCTCACGCTGACCGAGGAGATCGACGGCTTCGACGGCACCGCCCACCTCGACTCCTGGAACAACGACCCCGAGTGGCAGGGCGCCCGGGAGGTGGCCGAGGCATTGACCGCGGTCGACGACGACTGGGGCGAGATGATGTTCGCGACCAACGTCGTCTTCGAGCCGCTGATCGGCGAGCTGTTCCGCAGCAACATGGTCCAGCAGTCCGCCGCGGCCAACGGCGACTTCGTAACGCCGACGATCATGGGCGCCGGGGAGTACGACTACGCCCGGCGGGACCTGCGCTGGACCCAGGCCTGCTTCGGCCCCCTTGCCGCGGACAAGGAGTTCGCCGACCACAACAAGGCGGTCATGCAGGAGTGGTTGGCGCGCTGGACGCCCCGCTGCCTGGACGCGGCGCGCACCATGGCGCCGCTGTGGGGCCTGCCCGATGTGAAGCCCCGCGACTTCGACCACGCGCTGGCGCGGGCCGAGCGACGCTTCGCCGGCATCGTCTCGGATCTCGGACTGCAGATGCCCGCGGAGGCGCAGTCATGACCAGCTCGACCGCGCAGAGCCCGTTCGCCCCCAACAGCACCGCGTCCGACAAGTGCGGGGTGACGCTGATGAACAACCAGGTCGGGGCGATCGTGGCCGACGTGATGAGGGACAAGGAGGGCGTCACCATCACCGTCCTGCCCTCCATGATCCGGGTCGACGCCCGGAAGCGGATGGACTTCGTCTACGCGGAGATCGACGAGGCGGCGGGCGAGGACGAGGGGTGGTTCGACGCCGCGGAGTTCGAGGAGAACATGTCCACCCACTACGGGCGGATGGTCCACCTGGACGACCGGACGATCATGTTCGCCAACCCGGAGGACGCCGCCGGGTACCTCGGTTTCGACCTCCGCGCGCTCAGCTGATTCCAGGTTCCTACGGTTCGGCAAGGAGACTCGCGATGATCGAGATCGGCGTGTTCCACAACGGGGCGTCGGATCTGCCCACCAAACACGTCGCCTACAACGGTGACGACGTCGTGGTCAACGACGGTGACCTCGCCGCCACCCACACCTCGGCCCAGCGGACGATCGTCAATCAGGTCCGTCAGGGCATCCTCGCCGAGCAGCTGGGCTTCGACTACTGGTTCCAGACCGAGCACCACTTCCAGCCCGAGGGCGCCGAGCTGTCTCCCAACCCGCTGCTGAGCGAGGCGGCGATCGCCTCGCGGACCAGGCGGATCCGGCTCGGTCAGGCCGCGAACATCGTCAGCTGGTGGCACCCGATCCGCATCGCCGAGCAGGCCGCGATGCTGGACGTGATCAGCGGCGGCCGGCTCGAGTTCGGCATCGGGCGGGGTTACCAGCCACGGGAGAACGAGGTGTTCGGCTGGCCGTACGGCTCGACCATCCAGGACCAGGAGCGCAACCGGGCCTACTTCGAAGAGGCCTACGACATCATCATCAAGGCCTGGACCCAGGATTCGATGTTCCATCACGGCGAGTTCATGTCGCTGCCACCGTCGTTCACGAAGTGGAACCACAAGCAGACCCTGGCCTACTTCAGCCAGCCCGGGATGGGACGCACCCTCGAACAGGTCCTCAAGGTCGGCAACCCGGACATGTACTCGGCCGGAAATCCGGTGCAGGCCACGACCACGAAGCTGCTCGAGTTCCCGGTCTACCCGCAACCGCTGCAGAAACCCCATCCTCAGATCTGGGAGCCCCTGACGAGCCCGCGCTCGGTGAAGTTCGCGGCCGAACGGGGCATCAACGGCTACTTCATCGTGGAGCCCAACTCCCGGCTGAGGAGGAACATCGAGCTCTACTACGAGGAGGCGGAGAAGGCCGGCTGGCCGGACCGGCAGAACCGCGGCCAGTTCAAGTACGGGTGGGACGCGGAGAAGCGCCGCGGCGTGGTCACCTGCCGCTACATCCACTGCGTGGACAAGGGCCTAGGCGACCTGGACCGCGCCGCCCAGGCGCTGGAGTTGCAGTGGGACTACTACGGTCCCTTCGGGTTCGCCGCCGTGCTCGCCGAAGCGGACGAGCCGTTCTACGACATGAGCATGAAGGTCACCGCGGAGATGCTGCGGGACAAGAAGGTCGCCATCCACGGCTCCAAGCAGTACGTGATCGACTCGATCATGGAGATCAAGGAGGTCTGCGGGTACGACGACTTCATGTTCCACGCCTGGTTCGAGGCCGGCGGGTTCTCGGCGACGGAGACCGAGGCCCAGATGCAGTACTTCGCCGAGGAGATCATGCCCGTCCTGCACCGCGAGTACGGGCATTCGCCGAATCCGGAGAGCATGGTCGATCTCGACGTGAAGGCCCCCGCCACGACCGGAGCGTGATCACCGGGTCGCCGGGTGGCGCGGGCGAGTCCCGGCCGCCCGCCGGTCCGTGTACGGAACGGCAACCGGGAGTACAGCTTTCGGCCACCAGGCGTTTCTCCGGGGTCTCAGTGGGCACAACCAGCCCGTCGGATCGGGCGGGCCGAAGGGTGAGGTGGAATATGGCGGGTAAGGCGAGGCAGACGGAGACACAGACCGGCGGCACCGTAGCGGAGTCCGCCGGGCAGCCGGGCGGCAGCCCCGACGCGGGCGGGACGACGCTGACCGAGGAGACCCGCCCGGAGCGCCCGGCGGAGGGGGGTGCAGAGGGAGGGCGATCGGCGACGGTGAATCTTCCGTTCGTCACGGCCGAGTTCCGAGCTCCCCACCTGCACATGCCCGGACGCGCGGACCTGGACGCGGCCGCCCGCGGGGTGCAGTCGGTCCTCCCCTCCCCCAAGTCGCTGCTGTTCTTCGGCGGCCTGGCGGCGACGGCGGTCGCCGGGGTCATCGAATGGCCGGTCGCGGCCGCCATCGGCGTCGGGAGCGCGCTGGCCAGCCGGGGTGAGGCAAACCCGGAACCGCGCGGTGGCATGCCGAACGTGGCGCAGGCGGAGACCTCCGGCCCGGCCGACGCGAAGACGTCCGACGGGCCCCGCCCGAACGCCCAGGGGAACACGTAGACCTGACCTGCCCGACCTGACAGGGGTCCGCGGAGTCCCCGGGCCATCGATCGAGGCGAGCGCGTGATCGCGGCGCTCGCTGCGTCGCCCGGGAGTTCCTGGTGTTGCACCGTGTGTTCAGCCTGATCGGGACCGCTGCCGGCGAGGTCGTCGGCGCCGTCGAGGGGGTCGCCGAGTTGGTGGCGGCGGCCGCCTCCGGTGCGATGACGACCTCGTCGAGCCGTGCGCACGTGCGCGTGCGGGGGGTGCACGAGGCCGATGCGGGGATCGCCGCACAGTTGGAGCGGCGGATCGACGCCGATGCCGCCGTTCGACGCACCGAGGTCAACGCGGTCCTCGGCGATGTCCTGGTCGAGTTCGACCCGGAGCGGCTCACGGTGCGCGACGTGGTGGATCTCGTGCGAGCGGCCGAGCGGGAGTGTGGGCCGACGGAAGCGCCGCACGCCGATGCGGACCATCCGGGCGCCCCGGTCCAAGCGCTGCACGAGGCCGCGCTGCTCGGCCTGAACGCCGCCGGGCTGGCCTACACCGTCGTGGGGCGGGCGATTCCGACCACGCCGGTCGCGTGGGTGTCGTCGGTCCTCGCGCTGGTCGAGTCGGCCCCTCGCGTCCGGGCGGCCGTCGCCTCGGCGATCGGGGAACCCACGACCGACACATTGTTCGGCGGCGCGGCGGCGTTGTCCAACGCACTCGGCCGGCGCCCGCTCGGACTGCTGGCGGACACCTGCCAGCGCTACAGCCTCTACCAGGAGACCCTGGCGCGCCGCCGGGCATGGGCCGAGTGGGACAGCACGGTGGCCGGCCAGGAAGGGGGGCACCGCGCCGCCGCGCGTCCCGACCGGCCGCGCCCGGTACCCCTCCCGGCGGGACCCGTCGAGAAGGTCGGCGACACGGCCGTGGGGCTCACCCTCGCCGGCGCCGGCGCGCTACTGGCCATCACCCGCACGGCGACGGTGGTGGGTGCGGCCCTGGCCGCCGGTGTCCCCAAGGCCGCACGGTCGGGGCGGGAGGGTTTCGCCTCCCAGCTCGGCCGGGACGCCGCGGCGCGGGGCAGCCTGGTCCTGGACCGGGAGGCGCTACGGCGGCTCGACCGGGTCGACACGGTCGTGCTGGACGCCGAGCTCCTGGTGACCCGCAGGCAGGCCGTCGACGAGGTGGTCCCGCTGGTCGAGGGGTCCGACCCGGAAATGTCCGAGTTCGTCGAGCGGACGTACGACCTCGTCGACCTGCGCCGGCCACGGCGGGTGCGAGCCCAGGACGGCTGGTCGATCGGGCCCGCAGGCCGGACGTCGCTACCGGAGTCGGCGGAGGCGGCCGCCGCCGCGCTCGCCCGGCGCTCGTCCGTGGTGCTCGCCCTGCGACGTGGTGATGAACCCGTCGCGCTCGTCGGCGTCTCGCCGGCGCTCGATCCCTTCGCCGAGGCCGTCGTGGCGGCCGCCGCGGAGGCCGGGCTCGTCCTGGTGGCCGGGCCTCGGGAGCTGGCGGCGCGGCTCGACACCGACGGCGCCGTCCCCGGCGGAGCCGAGCTGGCGGACTCGGTGCGGGCGCTGCAGGCCGGCGGCCGTGTCGTCGCCTTGGTGAGCGGGCGCGATGACGCGCTCGCCCTTGCCGACCTCGGGATCGGCATGACCCCACCGCGCCAGGCCCCGCCCTGGACCGCGGACGTGCTGACACGGGCCGTGAGCGAGGTGTGCCTGCTCCTGGGCGCCGTCGGCCCGGCTCGGCAGGCCAGCCGCCGGGGCGCGCAGCTCGCCGTCGCAGGTTCGGGGCTCGGCGTCCTGCTCGCCCTGATGGGGCCCCGCGTCGGTGCCCCCACCCGCGCCGCCATCCCGGTGCACGCCACCGCGCTGCTCGCTCTGGGCCTGGGCATCTGGTCCGGGATGTCCCCCGCCCGGCGCCCCGAGCCGGTCGCGGCCGATCGGACGCCGTGGCATGCGATGTCGACCCGGGCCGTGTTGGAATCGCTCGGGAAGCTCCCGGGCGGGCCTCGCCGAGGCGGAGTCGAGACGACGTCACCACGAGCGGCCCGGGTCCCCCGCCGACGCCGAGCTCGGGCTCACCCGGGCCACGGTGGAGGAGCTGGCCAACCCGATCACCCCCGCACTCGCCGCGGGCGCCGGGGTCTCCGCCGCCGGCGGCTCGATCGTGGACCCGCTCCTCATCACCGGTGTGCTCGCGGTCAACGCCCTCATCGGCGGGATGCAGCGGGTCGGCGCGCAGAAGGCACTGCGCACCCTCCTGCATTCCAGCGCCGCCCCCGTCCGGGTCCGGCGGGGGGAGTCGGAGGCCGAGCACCCACCCGACGAGCTCGTCGAGGGTGACGTGATCCGGCTGCAGTCCGGCGACGCCGTTCCGGCCGACTGCCGGGTGCTGACCGGGCAGGACCTGGAGGTCGACGAGTCGCCGTTGACTGGCGAGTCGGTGCCGGTGGCGAAATCGGCCCGCGCCACCGGGGCCCGGCCCCTGGCCGACCGGCATTCGATGCTCTACGAGGGCACGGTCGTCGCGGCCGGGCGCACCGACGCGGTGGTCGTCGCGACCGGGGAGCGCACCGAGGTCGGCCGGACCCTGCGCCAGCAGACCGGGCAGGCTCCGCCGACCGGCGTCGAGATCCGGTTGCGCACGTTGACCGCCCGGGTCCTGCCGTTCTCGATCGGCGCCGGGCTCGCGTTGATCGCGGTCGACCTGTTCCGGCGGCGACCCGCCGGGGTGGCGTTGAGCCGGGCGGTCAGTCTCGCCGTGGCCGCCGTCCCCGAAGGTCTGCCGTTCGTCGCGACGGTCGCCGAGCTCGCGGCGGCCCGCCGGCTGTCGGCCCGTGGAGCGCTCGTGCGCAACCCTTCCACGATCGAGGCCCTCGGCCGGGTCGACGTGCTCTGCTTCGACAAGACCGGCACCCTCACCGAGGGCCGGATCAGCCTGCGGCAGGTCTCCGACGGGACCGACACGGCCGCCGTCGACCGGCCCTTCCCGCCTCAACTCCAGCAGGTCGTCGCCGCCGCCGTGCGGGCGAGCCCGTTCGGGGCGGCTGCCCACGAGGTGACCCACCAGACCGACCGGGCGGTCCTGCGCGGCGCCCGCGAGCTGGGGATCACCGCCGAGAACGGGCACGCGTTCGTCGAGCTCCTCGACGAGCTGCCCTTCGAGTCCCACCGCGGCTACCACGCCACCCTGTGGCGCGGCCGCAGCGGCGACCGGCTCAGCGTCAAGGGTGCTCCCGAGGTCGTGCTGCCGCTCTGCAGCACCCGGCGGCGGCCGGGCGCCGACGCCGTCCCGCTCGACGACCGCGCCCGCGCGGAGATCGACGCCGAGGTCGAGCGGCTGGCCCGGCAGGGACACCGGGTGCTGGCCGTCACCCAGCGCCGGCTCGAGGACCGGCCCCGGCTGACCGAGGCCGACGTCGAGGATCTGGAGTTCCGCGGGCTCATCGCGCTGGTGGATCCCGTCCGCCCCACCGCCGCCGCCGCCGTCGCGACGTTGCGGGCCGCCGGCGTCCGGATCGTCATGATCACCGGGGACCATCCCAGTACGGCCCAGTCCATCGCCACCGAACTCGACGCCCTCAACGGGCGCGTCGTGCTGACAGGTGCCGAGCTGGACGACCTCACCGACGACCAGCTCGCCCGGGAGCTACCCCGGACGGCCGTCTTCGCGCGCGTCGTCCCCGCTCAAAAGGCCCGCATCGTCCGGTTGCTCCAACGGGACGGGTACGCGGTGGCCGTGACCGGCGACGGCACCAACGACGCACCGGCGATCCGGTTGGCCGACGTCGGCATCGCCCTCGGCACCGGGGCCACCCCCGCGGCCCGCGAGGCGGCCGACCTCGTCGTGACCGACGACCGTATCGAGACGATCACCGACGCGATCGTCGAAGGCCGCGGCATGTGGTCCTCGGTCCGCGACGCCCTGTCCATCCTGCTCGGCGGCAACCTCGGCGAGGTCGTCTACACCCTCGCCACCGGGCTGTTCGGCGGCGCCGCCACCCTGAACGCCCGACAGCTGCTGCTGATCAACATGCTGACCGATGTGCTGCCCGCGATGGCCGTCGCCGTCCGGCCGCCGGCGGACGCCACCCCCGAGCAACTGCTCGCCGAGGGGCCGGAGCAATCCCTCAGCGAGTCCCTCACCCGGGACTTCCAGGTGCGCGCCGCGATCACCGCGACCTCGGCCGGCGTCGCCTGGCTGCTCGCCCGCCCCGTCAGCACACCCGGGCAGGCCAGCACCACCGGCCTCGTCGCGCTCGTCGGTGCCCAGCTCGGCCAGACCCTCGCCGTCCGCGGACGCACCCCTCTCGTCGCCGCCTCCGCCGTCGGCTCGATGGCCCTGCTCGCCATCGCCGTCCAGGTGCCGGGGCTGAGCCACGCCGTCGGCTCCCGCCCGCTCCTCCCCCATCAATGGGCCATCGCCCTCGCCGCCACCGCGGCGGCCACAGCCGCACAGCTCCTCTCGGAACGCGTCCTGCGCACCGCCGGACAACCCGCGCCGCAGTCGTGAACCGGGTCGGCGCCGACTCGTCACCTGCCGGCCGCCCACCGTGCACCTGACGCCATCCCGCTGCTCATCCGGCCGGCCCACACTTCAGCTCTCAGCGTGTGGAGGTGTTGTCCGATGGGCGAGTTCTTCGCAGCAGTCGCGGTAGCCGTCGCGGCCGCCATTCTCGAGCGGTTCGCCGTGCATGTCGCGCGCTCGATCTGGGGACGGGTCAGCCCGGCGGCGGCCTGAACCCGGCGGTGCGTCGCCTACCCGCGGTGCGCCAGCGGGCCGACGACCCAGAAGGCGAGGACGACCGCCACCGAGATCGCGGCCGTCACCACCGCTCGGGTCGTGCCGAACAGGTAGGACGTCACCAGCAGCACCGCTCCGACCATGGCTGCACCCAGGCACAGCAGGCCACCGATGGTCTGCCGGTTGAACCGGCCCAGCAGCCGCGCCTCGTCCTGCTTGCCGAACAGCATCCGGTGCTGCGCCGCGGGGGCGACGAACAGCACCACCGCCAGCGCCGCGGCCAGCAGCGTGGCGTAGTAGAGGTTCAGCTGGAACGTGCTGACCTGGCGGAAGGCCTGCTGGAACGGCACGGTCAGCAGGAACGCGAAGAGGACCTGCACCCCGGTCTGGGCCACCCGCAGCTCCTGCAGCAGTTCCTGCATGTTGCGCGCGGCCTCCTTGTCGCGGTCCTCGCTCATCAGGTGCTCCCGCCTGCATCGGCGCCGGTGTCGACGGCCCGGGTACCCGCCGGCTCCCTCTCGACACCCGCCCCTGCGCTCCGCCCGCCTCCTCGATCGCCCCCGCCGGTTCAGGTGGGTGCACGCGCATCACGGGTACCCGCCGGTACGAGCGCGAACGGCGCCCCGACGGGAGGAAACCCATGTCCACCAGTGCGGTGTTGCAGGTGCGGGTCGGGACGGTCAACCTCGACGTGCCCCGGTCGATCGGCTACTACGGCGGGGCGGCCGCCGCGGTGGCCCTGGGCCTGGTCGAGCCGCCGTTGGGCCTGGTCATCGCCGCGGTGCCGTTTCTGAAGCTGTTGACCCACCGTGGACTGCCGCTGGCCGTCCAGTTCGTCGGCGAGGTGCTGGAGGGGGCGTCCAAACCGATCGGCGGCGACGACGAGGCCGTCTTCCACCTCGACGACGAGCAGAAGGACTACGAGGAGGCCGTCCGGATCGCACGGCTCCTGGAGCACGCCCGGCGCGGCCCCGCGGTTCGGGAAGGGTGAACCCGGGGTCCTCCCCGCGCGAGCCCGCAGGCTACCCGTACCTCTTCAGCTCGTGGAAGAAGTCGTCGACGACGTTCAGCGCACCCGAGCGGTGCACCTCGTCGTAGACGTACTTGCCCACCGTCAGGACCTGCGCTGGACCCAGGCCTGCTTCGGCCCCCTTGCCGCGGACAAGGAGTTCGCCGACCACAACAAGGCGGTCATGCAGGAGTGGTTGGCGCGCTGGACGCCCCGCTGCCTGGACGCGGCGCGCACCATGGCGCCGCTGTGGGGCCTGCCCGATGTGAAGCCCCGCGACTTCGACCACGCGCTGGCGCGGGCCGAGCGACGCTTCGCCGGCATCGTCTCGGATCTCGGACTGCAGATGCCCCCGGAGGCGCAGTCATGACCAGCTCGACCGCGCAGAGCCCGTTCGCCCCCAACAGCACCGCGTCCGACAAGTGCGGGGTGACGGCACCACGAGGATCTGCGGGCGGCGGCGCTCAGGCCGGCGGCATCCGCCGACTCGGCGTCGCCGACCCCGGTCTCGGCACCCTCAGGACCCACCCGCCAGGGCGCGCTCGACCTCGTCGAGGTTCTCGACGACCGCCACCCGGCTCAGGTCAGGCGGCCCGCCCGCCTTCACCTCCCGGCCGGTGACCAGGAGGACGACCGTGTCCGACCGGTCGACCATGTCCTGCTCGAGGGCGCTTCCCAGGCCGGCCAGGGAGGCCGCCCCGGCGGGTTCGGCACCTACACCCGCCCTGCACGCCAACGTCGCGACCGCACCGATCATCGCCTCGTCGGAGACCGCCACCATTCCTCCTCCGCTTCCGCGCACCGCGTCCAGCACGGCGTCACCGATCGCCGGGCGCAGGACCGCGATGCCGTCGGCCACCGTGGCAGCGGGGTCCAGCTCCGCCGGCCCGGCAGGCTCGCCGAGCCAGGCCCGCACCAACGGCTGGCACCGCTCGGCCTGCACCCCGATCAGCCGCGGGCGCCGCGTGGTGAGGCCACAGCTGACCAGCTCGGCGAAGCCCTTGTCGAGCGAGGCGAACGTGGGGCCGTCGCCGACCGGAACGATCATCACGTCCGGGAGCCGGCGGCCGAGCTGTTCCCACACCTCGAACGCCACGGTCTTCTTCGCCTCGATGGTGAACGGGTTGGCGCCGGTGTTGCGGTCGAGCCAGCCGAACGTGCGGGCCGCGGCGCGGGAGAGGTCGACGGCAGCCGCATAACCTTCGGGCACCCGGAAGACCCAGGCGCCGGCCTGCGTCATGAGCGCGAGCTTCTCCTGCTGGCAGCCGGTCGACACGAAGATGACGGCCCGCATCCCGGCCGCCGCGGCACCGAAGGCGGTCGCCACCGCCGCGTTGCCGGTGGAGGCGGTCGTGATCGTGCCGACCCCGCGGCGCAGCCCGTCCTCGATCACGAGCGCCGTGGCGCGGTCCTTGTTCGACGCGCTCGGGTTGCGCGTCTCGTCCTTGATCCACAGGTTCGGCGTGCCCGCGCTCTCCCGAAGGGCCGGTGCGGACAGCAGCGGTGTGCCACCGATCGGCACCGGGTAGCGCACGGGATCGTCGGAGATCGGGAGCAGGTCGCGATATCGCCACATCGTGAACGAATCCGGCGGGTCCGACGGCATCAGTGCAGAGCCGTAGTCGTAGTGGAGCCACTCGAAACCCGCCGACTCGACCGACTTGGTCACAGTACCCATCTGGTGGCGCCCTTCATGCTGTGCGATGCCGGACAGAGGAGAGTGAGGGGCATTCACCGGGTCGGCAGGGTGGTCGCGGCCACCGGGTGCGACTGCTGGCCCGCCGCCGCACCGGTGACGCCGGTCGGGATCCTCGGCGGATCATCCGTAACGGCGGAGCTCGTGGAAGAAGTCGTCGATGACGTGCAGCCGGCCGGAGCGGGCCACCTCGTCGTAGACGTACTTGCCGACGGCGAGGTCGAGCACGCCGAGGCCGAAGGGCGAGAACACCACGGGCCGGTCGGCCGGGACCGTCACCCGCCCCGCCATCACGTCGTCCAACGTGCCCGCCAGGAAGTCTCGGTTGCCGGTGAGCTGCTCGACGAGATGCGGCGACGTGTTCGCCTTCAGGCAGTGCTCGACGTCGTCGACGACGTTGGTCGAGGCGAGCAGGATCTCCGGCGCGAGGTCACGCAGCGAGACGTGCAGCACCAGCGGGTTGTGGTCGAACCACGAGACGTCGTGGACGTGCGGCTCACCGGCGACGGTGGCGAACACGACCAGGTCACTGGAGCGGATCAGCTCCTCGGCGCTGTCGTGCACCCTGACGCGGCCGGCCGTGCCCGTCTGCTCCAGGTAACCGCGGAAGCCTGCCGCGCTGTCGGCGGACAGGTCGAACACGCCGGTGTCGGCGAACGACCAGCCGGTGCCGCTCAGGAAGGTGTGGATGTAGCGGGCGATCAGGCCCACCCCGATGAACCCGACGCGCGTCGGGCGCTGCCGGCCGCGGCTGAGCCGCTCGGCAGCGAGCGCGGCCGACGCGGCCGTCCTGGCCGCGCTGATGATCGAGCTCTCCAGGACGGCGAACGGGTAGCCGGTGTCGTGGTCGTTGAGGATCAGCACGGCCGAGGCCCGCGGGATGCCGGCCGCCACGTTCTCGGGGAAGCTGGAGATCCATTTCAGCCCGTCCACACGCACGTCGCCGCCGATCGAGGCGGGCAGCGCGATGATGCGGGAGGACGGGCGGTCGGGGAAGCGCAGGAAGTAGGACGGCGGGTTCACCGAGTCGCCGGCGCCGTGCAGCCGGTAGGTGTCCTCGACCAGGTCCACGATTTGCTTCTCCCGCCCCTGCAGCGCCTGCTGGACCTGGGCACCGGAGATCACCGCGAACGGTGGGACGCTGAGCGGTTCGGCCGGCGCGGACCCCGCTGCGGTGGGCTGGGCGGTGCTCATCGCGCGGCCACCTCGACGGTCGGCAAGCAGTCGGCCAGGTGCACCGCGTCGGCCATCCCGACGAGCACCTCGCGCGCCCCGGTGTAGGGCTCACGGCTGTGCGCGCTGCGGATGTTGTCCACCAGCAGCAGGTCGCCGGCCTGCCACAGTTCCCGCGCGGTGTGGGCCTCGTAGATCTCGTTGAGCAGCGTGACGATGTCCTCGTCGATCGGGTCGCCGTTGCCGAAGCGGGTGTTGAACGGCAGTCCGTCCTCGCCGTAGACCTCCACCAGGTACTCGCGCACCTCCTCGGCCAGCGTCCACTGGTTGAGGAAGGCGATCTGGTTGAACCAGCAGCGCTGCCCGGTGACCGGGTGCCGCACCACGGCGCTGCGGCGCTGCCGGGTCCGCAGCTCGCCGTCGGGTTGCCACTCGAACTCGATGGCGTTGGCGCGGCAGTAGCGCTCGACGGCGTCCCGGTCCTCGGTGCCGAACGCCTCGGCCCAGGGCGCCCCGATCTCCTCGTTGTAGCTGCGGGTGACCATCCAGCCCTCGCGCTCGAACCGCTCGACCAGCGAGCCGGGCAGCTCGTCGAGCACGGTCGGCGCGTCGGCCACCGCGGTCGCCCCGCCTTCGGCGGGCGCGGTGAGGCAGGCGAACATCATCGTGCCGGGGAACTCGAGGGTGTAGCTCAGCTCGTGGTGCATGCACATCTGCTGGTTCGCCGGCCACTTCGTCGAGGAGTACACGCCCTCGGAGTACGCCGTCCGGGGCGCGAAGGCCTCCCGCTCGGCCATCAGGCCGGTGGTGGCCAGCTGCCGGAAGGCGGCAGCCACCTCGGCCGCGTCGCGCAGCCCGAGGCCGCGGACCAGGACCGACCCGTGCTCGGTGACGGCGCCGCGCAGCACGTCCCGGTGCTCGGCCGTCCAACCCGTGGCGTCGCCACCGGCCTCGGCCCGCAGCATCGGAGGCTTGCCGGGTTGCCGGTCCACGCCGACCTGGGACGCGGGGGATGACGACATGTCGATGTCCTTTCGGTAGCTGATCAGGAGGAGGGGGCCAGCAGGTCGGCGCCGCGCAGCACGGCCTGTGCCGCCTCGGCCGGGCGCGTGCGCAGGAAGTAGTGGCCGCCGTCGGCGAGCTCGAGGAGCTCGGCGTGTTCGGCCAGGAGCTTCCCACTCGCGGTAACGGCGCGAGGACCCCGCCGTCTTCGGGTCGTCGGCGGCGACGACCACGGTGACCGGCACGGACAACCGCTCCGCCGGTGGGACGTCCAGCGCGTCCGCGAAGTAGCGGTGCGCGGACGTGCTGTCGTGCCGGTAGGCGGCGCCGACGTGCTCGGCCCGCTGCGCGTCGAGCTCGGAGAACCCGCCGCTGGCGCTCAGTCCCGCGGCGATCTCGTCGTCGGCCCGCCCGTCCATCTCGGTGACGGCGGCGCGTCGGTCGGCGGCGCTGCCGAGCAGCTGCGCGCCGAGGAACACGCGCTGGACGTCCACCCCGCGCTCGACCAGCTTCCTGGCCGTCTCGATCGCGAACGCGGTACCCGCCGAGTGGCCCCACAGTGCGACCCTCTTCAGGCCGCGCCCGACGATCTCGGTGACGACCTGCTCGACCACCTGTGCCATCGGCGCGAACGGCTCGCGGTCGGCGGCCAGGTCGTGGCCGGGCAGCTCGACGGCGAGGACCGCCAGCCCGCTGCCCCGGAGCGCGCCGGCCAACGGCTGGTAGTTCACCGCGTTCCCGCCGGCGTAGGGGAAGCACACCAGGGCGCCCGCCTGCGCGTCGCCCGGTTCCGACAGTGCCTGCAGCAGCCCGGAGCGCCGCTCGGACCTGCCGTCGACCATCCGGGCCAGGTCGGCGAGGACCGGGTTCCGGGTGATGTCGGTGAGGGACACCGCGCGCTTGAGGGCGATCGCCAGCTTCACCGCCGACAGCGACGTGCCGCCCCGGTCGAAGAAGTGGTCCTGCCGACCGATCTGGTCCTCCGGGACGCCGAGCACCGTCGCCCACGCGCTCGCCAGTCGCTGCTCGGTCGCCGTGCTCGGCGCTTCGTAGGCCTCCTCGGTGACATCGAGCTCCCCGGCGAGCGCCGTGAGTGCGGTCCGGTCGATCTTGCCGTTGGGCGTCAGCGGCAGGCTGTCGCGCCAGTGGAAGGCCGACGGGACCATGTACTCGGGCACCGCCTCGACCAGCCGGTCCCGCAGGGCGTCGGCCTCGAGCGGCCGCGGTCCGGAGTAGAACGCCACCAGGCGCTTCGTCCCGGCGGCGCCCTCCGCGACCACCGCGGCGCCGTCGCGCACGCCGGGCACCCGCAGCAAGCCGTTCTCGACCTCGCCGATCTCGATCCGGAAGCCGCGGATCTTGACCTGGTTGTCCCGCCGCCCGAGGAAGTCCAGCTTGCCGTCCGGCCGCCAGCGGCCGTAGTCGCCGGTGCGGCAGATCCGCTCGTCCTTGCGGTGCGGGTCGTCCCCGAACATCAGGCGGGTGCGCTCGGGGTCGTTGACGTAGCCGCGGCCGACGCAGACCCCGGAGAACACGATCAGGCCGGGGGCGCCCAGCGGGACCGGCATCAGGTGCTCGTCGGCGACGTAGACGGTCGTGTTCTGGATGGGCCGGCCGAGGGGGACCTGGTCCTCGTCCGGGGTCCGGTGCATGATCTCGTGGACGGCGTCGTCGGAGGTCTCGGTCAGGCCGTAGGTGTTGACCAGGCCGATCCCGGGCTGGACCGCGAACCAGCGCTGGACGAGCTCCTTCTTCAGGAAGTCGCCGGTCGGGCACACGCAGTGCAGGTCCGGCAGCTCGCGGGGGTGCTGCTCCAGGTAGGAGACGACGACCTCGAGGTAGGAGGGCACGACCTGGATCACCCCGGCCCGGCTCTCGACGATCGTGTCGACGAACCGCTCGACGTCCAGGATCACGTCCTGGTCGACGAACAGGGTCGAGCCGCCGACCAGGAGCGCGCCGACCAGCTGCCACACCGAGATGTCGAAGCACTGGGGCCCCGTCTGCGGGACGACCTCCCCCTCGCGGACCCCCAGGTCGGCGAGCTTCGCCTGGATGTGGTTGAGCATCCCCGCGTGCTCGCACATCGCGCCCTTGGGCTCCCCGGTCGAGCCCGAGGTGAACAGGATGTAGGCGAGCTGGCCCGGGCCGACGGCGACACCGAGGTTCCCGTCGGCGTGGTCCTCCGCGTAGGCCTCGTCGACGTAGAGCTTCCGGACCCCGGGCAGCGAGTCGAGGGCCTGGTCGAGCGTGGTGGTGCTGCCGCTCTCGGTCAGCACGAGCGCGGACTCGGCCCGGGAGACGGCGGTCGCGATGCGCCCGGGCGGGAAGTGCGGCTCCAGGGGCAGGTAGGTGAGCCCGGCCTTCCAGATCGCCAGGACGGACGCCATCCAGTCCAGGTTGCGCTCCATCACCACCGTGACGACCGCTTCGCGGGGCAGCTCCCGCGCCAGCAGCGCCCGCCCCAGCCGGTTTGCCCGGGCGTTGAGCTCGCCGTAGGTCCACCGCCGGTCGCCGTGCACGCCCGCCACGGCGTCCGGCTGCTCCTGCACCCGCAGCTCGAACAGCTCGTGCACCCGGCGGTCCGGCAGCTCCCGGTGCGGCCCGGCCAGCCCCTCGAGCTGGAAGGCCAGCTCCTCGGCGGAGAGCAGGCTCTGCCGCCGGTGCTCGACGTCCGGGTCTGCCGCCATCCGCGCGAGCGCCGTGAGGTGGTAGCCGGCGATCCTGGCGGCGCCGTCCGCGTCGAGGACGTCGGTCCGGTACCGCAGCCGCAGCGCGAGCCCGTCGCCGTCGGGCGGGACCGCCACCCGCAGCACGGTGTCCTCGGCGAGGTCGCCGCCGGCCCCGCTCGGGTCGAACTCGGTCTCGAACGACGGTCCGGTCAGGCCCAGCTCGCGCCGGAGCTCGCCGACCGGGAAGTCGGAGTGGGACAGCAGTTCCGCCTCGACGCGGTGGGTGGCCGACAGCAGCGCCCGCCACGTGTCCGGCTCGGTCCTCAGCCGGCACGGCAACGGTCGGCCGTCTCCCCCCGTGACGTATCCGGTGACGATGTCGCGCTCGCCGGACAGGGCGGCGAGCACCGTGGCGTGCGCGGCCAGCAGCACCGTGCCGAGTGGTACCGCCAGCTCGGCCGCGAGCCGGCGCAACGACTCCAGGTGGTCGTCGGGGATCGGAGCCTCGTGCTCGGCGGTGCCGGCCACCGGCTCGAGCGTCCACCGCGGGATCGTCGTCAGCCCGCCGGCGACGAGTACACCGCGCCAGAACTCCCGGCCGGACGTGTCGGTCACTGTCATCGAGGCGTCCTTCTCCTTGTCGCTGGTGAGTGCCACGGAACTCGTCACCCCCCATCTCGAGCGCGCGGTGCTTGCTGGCGGCGCGGCTGACCTGCAGGTCCAGCGGGCCGAAGGGGGCCATCTCCTCAGCCGGGTTGCCGCCCCACCGTTCGTGCGCGGGAATCTCTTCGCCCTTCATGAGGAAGGAGTCCGGAGCGAGCACGGCGCTGTCGCCGATCGTCACCCCGTAGTGGACGAACGCACCCACCCCGATCGTGGCGCCGGAACCGACCGTGATCCGGTCGGACTTGAAGGCGTAGTCCTCCTGGGAGTGGCACTGCAGGGTGGCGCCGGCGTTGAGGGTGACGTCGTCGCCGATAGTCACGAGGTTCTTCTCGGCCATGGTGGCCCCGTCGTCGAAGAGCCGCTTGCCGATGTTGGCGCCCACCATCCGGAAGAGCATGGCCTTGTACGGCGTGCCGGTGAAGATCCTGTGCAGCCCGATCCTCGCGCAGAACTTGAAGAACCGTTCCGTCCGCCAGAAGTCGATCTGATAGATCGAGCAGTGCGTCGGCTTCAGGCCGCGGAATCTCGTCGAGGCCCGTTCCACCAGCGCGAAGTAGAAGACGCTGAAGACGAGGAGGGCGACGTTGAGCATGACGATCGCCCAGGCACCGAGCGTGTCGTAGAGGTCGAGGGTCATGAAGGACGTCAGGGTGAGCACGAAGTAGTAGAACCAGCGCACCAGCAGGAACCACCCCATCGTGGCGCGGTTGTACTTGTTCTTCGCGGCGAGCAGGCGAGGGAAGTCCTCCCCGTGTGCGATCTGGGCGAACTTGCTGTCGCGGGCGACCGTTCGCGGGATCTCGAAGGCGGGCGAGCCCAGCAGGCCGACGCCCTCCCGGACCTTCCCGTCGATCGGGACCAGGACCTTCGTCGCGAGGAGGCAGTCCGCCCCGGTTCTCCCCTGCGGGGGGTAGACGATGTCGTTGCCCAGGAAGTTGTTCGCCCCGACCGAAGTCCGGGAGAGGCGGAAGGACGTGCTCGAGTAGTCGGCGTTGATGAAGGTGTGCCCGCTGGCGATCACCGTTCCACTGCCGACGGAAACGAGGAACGGATTCTCGTGCTTCACCTCGACGCCGAAGTTCGACCCGGTCTGCACGAGGGGGAGGCGAGCTTGTAGCCGAGACGGCGGACGTAGTGGGCGATGGCGGAGCTGTCACCGAACATCTCGTGGAAGAACTTGCGGTTGCTCAGCCGCACGATCGTCTTGTGGACCGAGTAGTAGAAGCCGTAGAGCGGGTAGGTCCGGTCCGGCTTGAGCATGAGGTTGAGCACGCGCGGAACCGTGAACACCAGCAGGAGGGCGAGCAGCTTGGAGCCGAAGAAGAGCACCAGCGAGGTCACCAGCGCGACGGCGTAGAACGTCCAGTCCGTGAAGGCCCGCGGGCCGGGCTCGAGCAGCGCGGCGATCCACGGCACCTCCCCGAGCAGGGCGGCGATGACGCCGAACAGGATCGGCAGGACCAGGAACACCAGGTTGAGCAGCTCCAGGACGCTGTAGCCGACCCGTCGCCGGTTGCTGAGCTGTGTGGTCTCGACCCCCCGGTAGTCCGCGTCGGTCCGCTGCCCGGGCGACCCGTGCCAGTGTTCGCCCGCCGGCACGGACTGTCCGGCATGCAGCGACGAGGTGTGGCCGAGCTGCGCCCCGTCGCCGATGGACGTGCCGATGTCGAGGATCGCCTTCTCGCCGACGAAGACGTTGTTCCCGAGGGTGACCGTGCCCGTCTGGATCACACCGGCGTGGGCTCGGTAGCAGTTGAAGTAGGCCTCCTTGCGGATGACCGTCCCGGCCCCGATCGTGAGCAGGTCGGGGCAGGCGGGCGCGTGCCGGGAGAGGATGACGGTCCCGCGGCCGATCTTCGCGCCCAGCGCCCTCAGGTACAGCGAGTACAGCGGCGAACCGGCGAACAGGACCAGCGGGTTCGACGCGACCAGGGTCTTGACCGCCCAGAAGCGGACGTAACCCAGGCTCCAGATGCGGATCTGCCGCTGCGGCTTCCACCGCCCGATCAGCACCCACTTCAACAGGATCGGGAGAGTGCACGCGATGGCGAAGGTCACGGCCCCCACCCCCACCGCCCGCACGTAGTAGTCGAGCAGCCCCTGACCGAGGGAGATCCACAGGAAGGACTGCTCGAAGATGGTCGCGGCGAGATAGCTGTAGCCCAGGAAGATGAGCGCCTGGAGCACTGCACAGAGGACGTACTCCCGGGTGGTGGCCGGCTTGACAACCTCGGCCGCCGGCGGCGTGCCGGTCGACACCGAGGCACACTCGGCCGTGGGTAGCGTCTCGGTCGGCGCCGGGGCCGACGGTTGGGCGGGAGCGGGCAGGCCGTCCCCGAGCGTCGTGGCCAGGCCGCGGAGCGTCGGCTGCGCGTAGATGTCCTTCATCGACACCGTCGGCAGGTCGTCCCGCTTGCGCAGCCGCGCGCAGAACCGCGCCATCACCATCGAGTCCGCACCGAGGTCGTCGAAGAAGTGGCTGTCGACGGACACCTGCTCGACGTCCAGCACCTCCGCCAGCACCGCGGCCAGACCCGCCGCGACCGGGGCCGCGGTGGGCGCCGGAGCCGCCGGCACGACCGGGGCAGGGGCTGCGGGGGCGAACGCCGTGGCCAGGCCGCGGAGCGTCGGCCGCGCGTAGACGTCCTTCATCGACACCGTCGGCAGGTCGTCCCGCTTGCGCAGCCGCGCGCAGAACCGCGCCATCACCATCGAGTCCGCGCCGAGGTCGTCGAAGAAGTGGCTGTCGACGGACACCTGCTCGACGTCCAGCACCTCCGCCAGCACCGCGGCCAGACCCGCCGCGACCGGGGCCGCGGTGGGCGCCGGAGCCGCCGGCACGACCGGGGCAGGGGCTGCGGGGGCGAACGCCGTCGCCAGGCCGCGGAGCGTCGGCCGCGCGTAGACGTCCTTCATCGACACCGTCGGCAGGTCGTCCCGCTTGCGCAGCCGCGCGCAGAACCGCGCCATCACCATCGAGTCCGCGCCCAGGTCGTCGAAGAAGTGGCTGTCGACAGACACCTGCTCGACGTCCAGCACCTCCGCCAGCACCGCCGCGAGCGCCTCCTCGGTCGTCGAGGACGACGGCGGCGCGGGCGCCGCGATCGGGGCGGGCACCGGCGTGGGCGGCTGCAGGAGGGCGGCCGGCGCGGGCGCCGACAGCTCGATGACGGGCCCGGCCCCGGTCTGGGCGCGCAGCTTGTCCAACTGCGCGAGCAGCCGGGCGTTCTCGGTACGCAGCCGCTCCACCTCGTCCGCGCCGGAAGGCGCGACGGGCGCGGCGGGCGCCGTCCGCGGAAACGGCGTCGAACGGAATCCGCGCGCCCCGGGCGCCGGAAGGTTCTCTCGGTCGGTGAGGCCCTGCGGTGTCATCGGGATGGCGTCGAGGCGCTCGAGGCGGGCAGGCACGTGGTGCGGCGCCAGCCGCTCGCGCAGCCACGAGTGGATCACCTGGTCGGCGAGGTCCGAGGTGTCCGCGCGAAGGGTGTAGTAGCCGATGAGCTCGATGTCGCCCGCCGCGGCCTCGTAGGCGCCGACCACCGCGGCCGCGATCCCGGGAACGGCGAGCATCGCGGACTCGATCTCGGTGAGGTCGACGCGCTCGCCCCCGAGGTGGACCTGCCGGTCGAGCCGGCCGCGGTACTCGATCTCGCCGGCGTCGTTGACCCGACCCAGATCGCCGGTGCGGTAGATCCTTCCCGACGGGTTGCCCGGGATGCCCATGAAGTCGTCGACGAACGCGGCGGCGGTGAGGGCGTTGTGCTCGGGGTAGCCGCAGGCCAGCCCGATCCCGGCGACGGCGAGCTCGCCGGTCTCGCCGTGCGGGAGCGCCCGGCGGGGGACGCCGGGGTCCAGGACCGCGGTCGCGTAGGTGGGCAGCGGCACACCGATGGTGACCGGCTTGTCGGGGTGCACCTCGGTCCAGGTGGCGGGGACCGTCGCTTCGGACGGCGTGTAGGCGTTGAGGAAGCGCCGGCCGTTGCGGTGCCAGCGGGCGATCAGGCTCTGCGGGCACGCCTCGCCGGAGACCAGCAGGAACCGGAGGTCGGGCAGGTCGTCCTCGAGCGTGGCCAACAGCGTCGGGGTGGTGGACAGCGCGCTGACACGCTTCGCGGAGAGGAAGGCATGCAGGTCCCGGCCACGCAGCGCGGCGCCGTCGGGAGCGGGGACGAGCGTCGCGCCCGCGGCCCAGGCCACCCAGACCTCGGCGACGGACCCGCCGGAGGCGGGCGTCTGCCCCTGGAAGAGGCGAAGCCCGCGGATGCCGTAGATCTCGGAGGCGACGCGGGCGAAGTTCGCGATGCTCCGGTGGTCGATCCCGACGCCCTCGAGCCAGCCCCCGGAGCCCGTGCCGTAGGCGATGTAGGCCGGACGGCCCTCATGGCTGCCGCGCTCGGCCGGCTGCAGCCGGGTCCCGCTCATCTCCGCGATCAGCGGCGCCGCCTCGTCGATCGAGATCAGCACGGCGCCGGTCGTCCTCAGGAACTCGGTGCTCTCGACCCGCCCGCGCAGGTGGGACCGGGACAGGACGATCCGCGCCCCGGCGTCAGCGACGACATAGGCCGTCCGCTCGGCGGGGGCGTCCACGTCGAGCGGCACGCAGGTGCCGCTGATCTTCAGTACCGCCAGGAGGCCGACGTAGGCCTCGACGCGCTGGTCGAACAGCAGCGCGATCCGGTCCCCCGCCACGGCACCGTGCAGCCGGAGGTACCGGGCGAGCCGGTTGGCCCGCATCTCGAGCTCGTCGTAGGTCAGCGACAGACCGTCCGCGTCGACGGCGAGCTGGCCGGGCCGGCCGTACTCGCGGATCCAGTCGCACCGCTCCTCGAAGACGGTGTCGAGCCGCTCGTTCCGGCGAACCCGCCATCCCTGGGCCTCGTGCTGGTCGACGAGCACGAGCTCGGACAGGGCTGTCCCCGTACGGGGGCCCACGCTCGGTAGCACCGTCACCGGCGTGTCGCCGGCGACGGTGTTGCCTGCGGACTGCGGAGTGAAGGACATGGCTCAGGCCACCAGGGTCTTGTCGACCCGCTCGGGGGTGGACAGGACATCGCCGTAGAGCTCCTGCACCCAGTTCGTCTGGTAGACGGTGTCGAGGTAGCGCTCGCCGAGATCCGGGGCGATCGTCACCGAGGTGAGGCGGCCGGCGTCATTGCGGTCCAGCCAGCTCGCGGCCCCGCTGACGACGGTACCGGTGGAGCCGCCGAACAGGAACCCGCGCGCGGCCAGGCGGTGGCAGGCCACAATGGCGTCGGCCTCCTCGACGAACACCACCTCGTCGATGTAGGACCTGTCGAAGATCTCCGGGACGACGCCCGTCCCCAGGCCGGGGATCATCCGACGGGAGGGCGCGGCACCGAAGGTCACCGAGCCGACCGCGTCGATCGCGACCACGCGGACCTGCGGCCGGTACTGCTGGAACCAGCGCGCGCAGCCCATCAGCGTTCCTGTGGTGCCCGCCCCCACGAACAGCACGTCGAGCCGAGGGAACTCCTCTGCGATCGCCGGCGCCGTCGTCTGGAAGTGCGCCTTCCAGGCGTCCGGGTTGGCGTACTGGTTGAGCCACAGGTAGCGGCTGTCGCCGGCGCACAGCGCACGGACGTGGTCGAGCCGGGCCCCGAGGAAACCGTTCGCGTTCGGCTCGGTGATCACGTGCACCTCACTGCCCAGCGCTTCCATCAGCCGGCGGGTCGCCAGGTTGCAGCGGGAGTCGGTGACGCAGACGAACCGGTAGCCCCTGTTCGCCGCGATCATGCTGAGCGCGACCCCCAGGTTCCCGGACGAGGACTCGACCAGGATCGACCCCTGCCTCAGCCGGCCCTCCTGCTCGGCGGCCTCCACCATGGCGGTCGCGGCTTTGAGCTTGATGGAACCGGCGAAGTTGAATCCCTCGCACTTCAGGTAGAGCCTGTGCCCGATGACGGGCTCGAGGTCCACATACAGTTTCTCCTCGTTGAACTCCTGCGGAACCGAGATGATCGGCACGACCCTCCCCCTTCATGAGCAGCAGGTGCGCTGCGCTGTCCTGGCTTGATCTCCTTCTGCGGCGGACCACCGACTGGCCGTCGACCTGGTACGAGAGTCCTCGGCGAGGCCGCACGCGGCCATGGGGCCGACACCCGAGGCGTCGGGGTGGTCCCCCGGGTCGCAGGAGGGTTCTCCCCCGTCGCCCGGAGCGCGTCGGCGGCGGCGCGCCGGGCATCGGGAACCTGCACTCCTCGGCGCGGGTTATCGCAGGTCGAACGGGGCCCGGTCGGATTTCCGCCCCCGACGGACGGGGCAGGCACCACGGCACCAGGGGGATGCCCCTCGCAACCCGGGGCCGGGCCCGGAGGGGTGCCCACCCCCCACCCCCGCTCGCGGCCGGCCCGCCGTTCGGGGTTCCGCCGGGCGGCCCCGCCGCCGTGCAGGGCGGGCTCGGCCCCACGTCCGCCGGACGCGTACTCCTCGCGGCCACCTCGGTGGCGGCCTGAATCCTGCTCTGACATCGCGGTCCCGCTACTACGAGTCCTTCACACCACTGGGCCCCGGAAGAGGCCGACCGGGAACGGCTGTACCGACACCCGGGAGTCATCACCGCCCTGCTACACCGGGCGCATCAGACGGTCCCCCCTGGACGTCATCGACCGACCGCCGCGGTCCGGGCCACCGGCGTGGAGCACGGTCCGAGCGTTCGCTCTCTCCGCCGACGTCCGGCACGGCCTCCGAGGAGACGGGCCGGCCACGCCGGCCGGTCCTCATTCGGTGAGAACTGCTGACGATCGGCCCGACGCACGACGATGCGGTCGTCCTCGGAGACGAATTCTTCCACTCGACCGCCTTCCGCGACGTCGACGAAGGACGTGCCTCGACCCCGGAGGCAGAGCCTGCGTCCACTCCTCGTTCGAGAGAGAATTCCGGTCATCCGCTCCACGCGTGACGGCCCGGACGCCGGCGGCGACAATGGCGGCCCTGCGGCCCTCAAGGGTCATCTTGATCTTCTCCTCGACCACACTGTCTGCATGAAGATCGGCGCGACGCTACCACGAGAAAGGTCCTCTTCTCTGTACGCAGGAGTACGTAAGAGGGTCCGACCCTGGGTTGCCACCCGGAGGAGTCGAGCAGATCTCACCCACGGAATCAATCCGATTACTCATCGTCCACCCGGTGTCACCCACAAACGATCGGGAGCAGCCTGCGATCGACCGAAGGACGCCTCCACCCCGATGCGAACAGGTCATTCGGGGAGGCTGAACGCCACTCGACGCCTGACGAGCGATCCGGAGCCGACCGCCCTCGAACGTGCGCCGCACCCTTTCCACCGCGCAACGAGACCTCGAAGAAGGATGGTCGAATCGGCCGGGAACCGCACATCTGCGACCTCGACCGCAACAAGGGATCAGAGCAGAATGGAACGATTCAAGCACCTTCGAGCGGCGCTCGACCACGGAGACCGAATCGATCGACCCCACGTTTCCTCCCCCTTTCCCTCCGGATTTCACTTGACCGGCTCGTCCCGATCGCCGCGCGGCGAATCGACGGTCGGACGTCGAACCAGGGCCGGGTCAGGGCACCGGGTGACGCGGGCGCCATGGGTGCCGGCGTCGGTCCGATCGAGGTTCCGCAGCGGCGCCCACCGGAGCACGACCCGGTCCGGGGCGCGTTGCCGGGCGCGGAAGCTGGTTCGACCCATGCAGACCTGAGACGCGAGCCACCGTCGCTGATACCAGTCAGGAGCGGCGAACCGCAGACGATCCACCAGGGGCGCCGGCCCGGCCGTGGCTCGGGGGAAGGCGATCGCCAGGGTCGGGTCGGAGCGCGCCCCGGCCAAGGCCTCAGGTCCGGCTGGTACAGACGAAGCGGCGGCCGGACCGCCCGCACCCGCGCCGCGCCGCCACGCGCGCGGGGCGGGAACGCGGGACGTGGACGGGTGCACGGGGGAGCTGTGCTGCAGATACGCCGCGTTCGTGCAGGAGGTGCGCAGGCTGCACCCGTTCGTCCCGGTACTGGCGGCCCGGTCGAGGAAGGGCGCTGCACCGGTCCCCGGGCGCGGCGGTCCTTCTCACGACGCCGCTCCCGGCGCGTCCTCGTCGTGGGCCAGATCGGTGGCCCGGCCGCGGAACGGTGGTTGGGGCCGCCGCGGCGGGTATCCGAGGGGACCTCCTGGACTACGAACAACCACGCTCGCGTCGTGGGCCTCAGCCGCGAAGAGGTACTCGACCTGGTCGAACGAGTCGGCCGCCACCGTGGAGAACAGCCGCACCGGCGTGGTTCCGACGTTCGTGACACCGTGGTCGGTCCCGCCCGGGATGAACACCGCGGAGGCCGGGTCTGCGAGCCCGGGCCGCCGAAGAGGGTGCGGAAGGCCAGGCTCCCTCGTGTGGGGTCGTTCCACGACTCCGGGCCGACGTCGTCCTCGTGCAGCACGATCGGTACCGGGTCCATCGATACCCTTCCTGCCGCCGCCGGGTCCCGCGCAGCCGGGCCGGGCCGTCGGATGCCCTCGGGACGACCACCGAAAGCCGGCACCCGACCCGGAAGTCCCGCGGGAGCGGGTTGATCGTCGGCGGGTGGGGAACGTCGTGTCCGACGGACGATCACTCAGCACCGGAGGCGCGAGATGGCCAAGGATCAGTTCACCCAGCAGGACCCGACCGAGCAGCACGCGGCGCCCGGCAGCGGCAACGAGAGCATCGAGCACCCGGGACGCACCGCCGACATGGACGTCCGGCCGGACCACGGTGAGCAGACCTACCGCGGAACCGGACGGCTCGAGGGGAAGAAGACGGTGATCACCGGAGGCGACTCCGGGATCGGGCGGGCGGTCGCGATCGCGTTCGCCCGCGAGGGCGCCGACGTGCTCATCACCCACCTGGAGGCGGAGAAGGACGACGCCGAGGAGACCGCATGCTGGGTGCGCGACGCCGGGCGGACCGCGGTCACGATGCCGGTCGACCTCCGCGAGGAGCACAACTGCCGCGAGGTCGTGGAGCGGGCGGTGCGCGAGTTCGGCCGGATCGACGTCCTGGTGAGCAACGCGGCCTACCAGATGTCGCAGGACGGCGGGATCGACGACATCACCAGCGAGCAGTTCGACCGGGTGATGAAGACCAACGTCTACCCGTTGTTCTGGTTGTCCAAGGCGGCGGTACCGCACATGCCGCCCGGCTCGTCGGTGATCACGACCTCGTCGGTGCAGGCGTTCCAGCCCTCCCCGCACCTGCTGGACTACGCCACGTCGAAGGCGGCGATCGTGAACTTCACCAAGGGCCTGGGGCACAACCTCGTCGACCGCGGGATCCGGGCCAACTCCGTCGCACCCGGACCGGTCTGGACCCCATTGATCCCGGCCACGATGGACGAGAAGAAGCTGGAGTCGTTCGGGGCGCAGGCGCCCATGGGCCGGGCCGCGCAGCCCGCCGAGCTGGCCCCGTTCTACGTGTTCCTGGCCTCGCAGGAGTCGAGCTACATGACCTCGGAGGTCCTCGGCGTCACCGGCGGATCCCCGATCACCTGAGCCCCGCCGGGCGGGGCAGGCGCGGGGCTGCACTTCACGGCGGGGTAGGCCCGTTCGGCTGGCCTCGCTCGCGCCGCCCCGACCACCAGAGGCCCTGGTCACAGGCTCCGGACGGAGCCCGGGACCGGGGCCTCGGTCGTTGGCGACAAGCCTGGGTAGCAAGTTGAGCAACTAGGCTTGATGCTTCCGGGGGTGCGCCAAGTCACGCAGGCGATGCGGCTTGCGTTGCTGAGGAATCGGGTTCTCGCCGACGATCGGTGTGGCGTCGGCGGCCCCGACTGCAGAACGACCCGCTCGTTCAGCCGCAGGCTCACCACCGTTGGTCCGGCGCTCCGCTCGCTTGCCGAATTCTGCTGCGGTCGGGAACAGGACGAACATGCCCACCAGTCCGGCCGCTGCCAGGTAGACCAGCACGTTCGGCCGGTCGGCAAAGTTGCCGGTCGCGATGATGAAGGCGGCCGACAGGTTGCGTTGGCCGGTGCCGAGGGACAACACCTGCTTGGTGTCTGCCCGTGGCCCCCCCAGCAGGTAACCCCCGATGAGCGAGAGCGCGATCAACAGTATGGTCGCGATGATCGCGCCGGTACCGAACAGTGCGATCACGTTCTTGACGTTGAGCCCCAGCATCAGGACCAGGAGCAGTGCCAGGCTGATCGTCGAGATCTGCGCGAGTGGGGGTTGCAGGGCCTGCGCAGCTCCTGCGTATCTCGCCTTGACGAGCAGTCCGATGAGCAGCGGGAGGAGCATCGTCACGATCAGCGACAGCGCGATGGGCCCGGCACTGACCTTGACCCCCGGCAACAGCAGGGGCAGCACGACGGGCAGGTAGACGATCGTGACGAGCATCAGCAGCGTCATCAGCCCGACCGCGAATGCGACGTTCGCCTTGGCGATGAGGGCGAGCTTGGGCAGGAAGGGCGCGCCGGCTGCCGTGGCCACGAGCAGCAGCCCGATCTGCACGTCCTGGTCGAGCGGGATGATCCGGGACAAGGCGAAGCCCACGGCGGGCACGATGATGAAGTTCGCGACCAACGCCAGGGTCACCAACCGCACGTTCTTGAGCGGTTGCAGGATCTGAGCGACCGTCAGGCTCAGGCCCATGGCGGCCATGCTCGTGACCACGAAGGTGAGCGTGAACAGGTTCTGCAGCGTCTGTAGATAGCTCATGTCGTCTTCCGATCGTTGCGCCGGACGTGCTGCGCGTCAGCTGTCGGATCCAGGTCGAGCTGCACGCGGTGCGGCGCGCAGGAGGAGAAGGCCTCCGTGGGCGCGTGCCGGCAGTGTTGTTCTCGCCCTCCGGCCGGCCTCTCAGCTGACCTGGTGGGCCGCGGGCAGCACGTCGTCGGCGCTGCGGGGTTCCGCGCGCGCCTGCTGGTTGAGCTGGTGGCGCAGGAGGGACGAGTGGCGGTAGACCTCCTTGCGGGCCCGCATGATGTTGCCGAGGGGGGCGTGGTCAGCCGTGACCCGCCAGGGGGTGAAGGAGAGGGCATCCATCTTCTCGAGGTTGTCCTCGCCTGAGATGTCCTGCTGCGGGAGGCGGAGCTTGGCCACCGTCACGGAGGGAGACAGCGTCTCGGGCCACTCCACGGTGACGTCCTGCACCGGCATCCGCTGCAGATCGGTGCACAGCTGGACCTGGATGTCGAACTCGTAGGGGCGCTCCTGCAGCTCGGCCACCAGGGCGGGCCGGATCACCTCCGCCGCCGCACCGGGATCGATGCTGCGCCGGACGACTGCGTCGGCGAAGACCGGGTCCGGGGCGATGCGGACCTTGGCGATGTAGTCGCCGTGCCGGACCGCCCCCATCGTCCAGTAGCTCGACAGCAGCACGTTGACCGCAGGGATCTGCTTCAGCCTCATCATGGCCAGGAGCTCGTCCCAGGCCCAGTCCGCTTGGTCGAGCGTCCCCTTGCCGGTGATGAAGTCGCTGAAGAAGCGGTGCGCTCCGGGGCGTCCCTGGGCGAAGTAGGTCGGCGCTTCGAGGAAGAGTTCCTGGATGAACAGGTAGTGGTCCACCGTGTTGCAGAAGAAGATCGGACCGTTGATGTTGGCGTAGTCGAAGGTGCGCGTATCCGGCTCGTCGTCGAGCAGGGTCGGGCCGTCGATGTCGAACATCTTCAGCGCCAGCCCGATCGCCGTGCCGAGCCGCGCGTCGGCGCCGGCGTGGGGGGAACCGTTGGAGAAGCGGATGAGCGCATCGTGCCTGCCCGGGGTGGCGTAGATGCCCTGCGCGTACTCGGCGGGGAGCCCGTCGAGGATCTCGACCTCCCCCCGCACCACTCCGTACCCCTTGGCGTGCGCGTCCCGGACCGCCCGCCCGGTGCCCTCGGCCGTGACCGACTCGGCGATGTAGCTCTCCGTCTTCTCGATCACCGTCTTCAGCTTCTCGTCGAAGTGCGGCTCGGCGACGTCGACGTCCGGGGTGTAGGGGACGAACCGTGGCGCCATGAGATCGACCTTTCTCGTCTACTGGCTCCCGCGTGCGCGGACGCCGGGGGTTCGAGTCGGGGGTCGTATCGGCGGGCTGCCGACCGCCGGAGACGCTGCCTGGTCCGGTACCGGCTCGATGTGATCAGTCGTCCAGGCCGGCGAGCCAGCGCACGGCGCGCAGACCGGGAAGGAAGCAGTACTCGCCACCGCGGGTGACGACGAAGCTCGGCATGTCCTGAATGCGGCGCCGGATCGGTTTCTCGGGAATGGTCATGCTGTCGGTTCCGTCGTGATGCCCGGCCACCGGGTCCTTTTCTCCCGAGTAGCCGATGAAGTTGCCGTCCTCGACCCATTCGGACTTGATGAACTCGAACTGCCGCTCCAGGTGGGCCCCGATGAAGACCCCGACGAGACCGCGATCCGCGCCGTCGTCCTCGAGTGCACCGTCCGGCAGCGGCGGGCCGTAGGTGGTGCCGCGGCGGATGATCCGGTGCAGCCGGGGTGTCCCGATGATGTCGGCATCGCGCGGATTCACTCGCCGGATGTGAGCGCCGGCGGGACACTTCAAGCCGCGGTCGTCGTCTGCCCGGTACTGGAAGTCGTTGTTGCGGTGCGGATCCGCCCCCAGCGCCTCGTCATCCCGCTCGGGGGACACGGTCAGCGGTGCCCCGCTCGGCCACCGTCCGACCATCTTGGCCGCCAGGAGCCCCTCCTCCTCGGCGGTGGCGCTGTTCGCCCGCAGGAACTGGCGCCAGGCGGCCACCTTGGTGTGGATCTTGCGCACGGCCAGATACGTGCCGTTGCGCCCCAGGACCTCGGGCTGCGGCATGGGCGGGAGGTTCCCGGTCTCATCGGGATAGCCGAGGATGAACTCGCCGGCTTTGAGCGGGGCCTCGTGGGGATTCGAGCCCGGTATCCCGAGCCCCTCGATGCTCGGATGGCTGATGCCGTCACGGAAGCCGAAGGTCGTGCGTCCGGTGGGGAGCTGGCGGACCTCCTGCCTCCAGATCACCTCGACCCCGGGCGTCTGTCGGAGGGCGGCACGAGCTCGGTCCAGCGCCTTCTCCAGGCGCGCTTCGTCCGGCGCGAGCGCGCTCACCGCGAGGTGGACATCGGGCGTTCCGAAGGGCGGCTCCCAGTGGGCCGGGTCGCTCTCCCCGACGTCGCCGATCTGCTGCGCCCGGGCCGCCATCCCCTGCCGGAAGGCCGGCGGGAAGCTGTCGAGCGACTCCTGGGGCACCCCGAGTGCCCGGAGACCCTGGTGGGTGAAGGCCAGGGCCACCCAGGCGTCCTGATCCGGATGGGCGCTCGGCAGCCCCCCGTCGATCGCCGGGAGCAGCCGCCGCAGGAGGGCCCGCCCCGCGCCGGGGTCCTCGACCCGCAGGAGGAAGAACCTGCCCGCGTACGGCACCGGCCGGGGGCGGAGCGCTCCGCTCTGGATGTCATCGACCTCGAGACCCACGCTCGGCGCGCTGGTGCTTGCAACCGCGTTCATGACTACCGTGTCTCCTTCCTCGCGTCCGTCGATGACCTGGCGGGGGCAGCCGGGCGCCTTGCCAGCCCGACCTGCTTGCGCCCAGCGCCCGCTCACGGCCGAGACCTCGTGCACGTCGACCCGCCAACCGGCACCACCCGGCGCCGGACCCGGTCACCGTGGTGGGTTCGCGCCTCAGCCCGAGGCTTCGTCGAGCAGCTTCTGGAAGGCCGGCGTGGCCACCAGGGCTGCGTTGGCCGGGTCCTCGAGCGCGGCCCGGAACTCGGGGGTGTCGAGCACGGCCTGGAACGCCTCGTTGACGCGCTGGTCCTTCCAGATCTGCTTGACGGTGAGGTCCGGGTAGGAGCTGACGAAGGCGAGCGCCGGCGCCTGGTGGGCGACGAACCAGTCCTTGACGCCGGGATCCTTGACGCCGGGGAACCCCTCCGAGTGCGCGAAGATCTTGTCGAAATTGTCCCCGACGACCGTCGTGGCGAAGTCGTCGATGTAGGTGTCCCAGGGGCCGTCGAAGACGCTGGCGAACATGAACCGCGTGTCGTCGTCGAAGATCACGTGCCGCGCGTCGTGCAGGGTCCCGATCTGCTGCAGCGCTGACCGATCCTTGGCGAACGCGCTCATGATGTCGGCGAGATCCTGGCGCAGCTGGTCCGCGTGGCCCGGCTTGATCGTGGTGTAGACGGTGAACTCCCCGGCCACCCCGTCGGTCAGGCCTGGCCGCTCTGGCTGGGTCGACTGGCCGGTCTTCGTCGAACTCATCCAAACTTCTCCTTGATCACGGACGCTCTGCGATGGAGCGACGCTCTGCGAGATGGAGCGTGGCCGGTGCGAGAGGGAGCCTGGCCGGTGGATGCTGCACACCTGTCTGACACTCGACCGCACAGACTTGCGGTGCCGTGGCGACCACGCATCACCCGTCGCGGGTGAGCGGTGAGCGGTTGACAACCGGGACCCGACTGGGCAATGGGCTCGTGCCGCGTCTCCCAACCAGGCAGGTAAAGCGCGTCCGCGGGGTCCTGGTCGTGACGGTGCCGCGCTGGAGCATCGATGGCACCTGGGGCCAAGCTGCTGGACCGGGCGCTTCATCGTCCTGAGCGCTCGACGGCGGCGGACGTCTTTGTTGTCGCCGCCCAGCTGCGGAGCAGGTCGAGCGCATCAGCCGACGGGGTGCCCGGGTCGGCGAGGTCTGGCCGTTTATGGCGCCTCCGCCGAGGTAGCCGCCATGTAGGTCGCGGTACCGCCCCGGGTCGGTACCGGGGCTCAGGTCCGGCCAGTTCAGTATCTTCGTGCCGGTCGGGCCGCTGGCCCCCGCTGGTACGCCCTTGCCTGGCCCGAATACGTGCTGAAGTCTTGCGGGCAGGTCGCCGATCAATCGGATCGTTGCAGCTCACAGAGCACCTAGCTTGGCCCTCTTGGTACCCCTTAAAAGGATCACGTCTTCGGGATGTGGTCGCACGCGCCGGTCCGTGGATCGGCTTTTAGCGCTGGAACAGCGGGGCACCGGAGGTGTGTGCACGGACAAACGTGACGCCGGCCTTCTCCTGCCGAGGGTCCCTGGACGAGGCAGGATTCGAACCTGCGACCTCTGGGTTATCGAAAGCTTGAAAATGTCGTCATCAGTGATCACTCTACGCTTACACCCCAGGCGCTCATCGGAGGTTCTGCTAATCACAGTGAGCGGTCCAAAATTGCGTAATAGGGTGTCGAGACTGACGACGACGTACGACGCAACAGCAGACACCGTTTGCGCTATGCGGACGGCGCGGCCGGCTCGAGTTTCAGCGGCAAGCAGGATTTTCCCGCGGACGGCCAGTGAGCCTTTGTCAACCTGGCGGACGGGCAGGTCAGCGGGTGTGCGGCGTGGCGTGACAACGAACGGGTGAAGCTCCTGGTAGACGGGCGATTGCCGAGATCAAACCGTCCAACCAGGAGCTTCACGTGCTGTCCTACCCGTCCGGGATGACCGTGTCCAGCCGCGCGCTCGGCCTGCTCACCGATGCCCTGCGCGCGCACCGCAACCAGCGAGCAACCCGCTGGCGCAAGCTGTCGGCCGGCCGCCAGGCCCTGCTGGTGGTCGCCTACCTGCGCAAGGGCGAGACCTACGCCGACCTGGCCTGCGGATTCAAGATCGGCACTTCGACCGTCTACCGCTACGTCCGCGAGGCAATCACGCTGCTCGCCGCGATGGCACCAACCCTCCAGCAGGCGATCGAGGTCGCGCGCGGCAAGGCGTTCGTGATCCTCGACGGCACCCTGCTACGCATCGACCGAGTCGGAATGGCCTCGGGCCGGGACCGGGCGTACTACTCGGGCAAACACAAGGCCCACGGGCTCAACGTGCAGGTCATCGCCGACCCGATCGGCCGGCTGGTGTGGATCTCACCGCCCCTGCCCGGCGCCCCCCACGACATGGGCGCCGCCCGTGAGCACGGGATCATCGACGCCATCGCCGACGCCGAGATCCCCGCGGTCGCCGACACCGCTTACCAGGGAGCCGGCCCGACGGTGGCCGTGCCGCCTCACGACCTCTCGCGGCCGGGGCCTCGTGCACGTCGACCCGCCCACCGGCACCACCCGCTGTCGAGCCCGGCACCGTGAGAGTCCGCGTCCTCAACCCGAGGCTTCGTCGAGCAGTTTCTGGAAGGCCGGCGTGGCCAACAGGGCTGCGTTGGCCGGGTCCTCGAGCGCGGCCCGGAACTCGGGGGTGTCGAGCACGGCCTGGAACGCCTCGTTGACGCGTTGGTCCTTCCAGATCTGCTTGACGGTGAGGTCCGGGTAGGAGCTGACGAAGGCGAGCGCCGGCGCCTGGTGGGCGACGAACCAGTCCTTGACGCCGGGATCCTTGATGCCGGGGAACCCCTCCGAGTGCGCGAAGACCCTGTCGAACTGGGCCCCGACGGCCGTCGTGGCGAAGTCGTCGATGTAGGTGTCCCAGGAGCCGTCGAAGACGCTGGCGAACATGAACCGCGTGTCGTCATCGAAGATGACGTATCGCGCGTCGTGCAGCGTGCCGATCTCGTGCAGTGCTGGCCGCTCCCCTCCGGAGAGACCGCGCATGATCTCGGTGAGCACTTGGCGCAGCTGGTCCGCGTAGCCCGGATTAATGGTGGTGAAGACGGTGAACTCCCCGGCCACCCCGTCCGTCAGGCCTGGCCGCTCTGGCTGGGTCGACTGGCCGGTCTTCGTCGAACTCATCGAAGCTTCTCCTTGATCACGGACGCTCTGCGAGATGGAGCCTGGCCGGTGGCTGCTGCACCCGCCTGCACAGACTTGCAACGCCGTGACGACCGAGCCTCACCCGTAGCGGGTGAGCCGGTGAGCGGTTGACAGCCCGAACCCGGCCGGGTACCGAGCTCGTGCCGCCTCCCGCCGGTGCAGGCAGGTCGAGCGCGTCCGCGGGGGTCCTGGTCGTGACGGTGCCGCGCCGGAGCATCGATGACACCTGGGGCCAAGCTGCTGAACCAGGCGCCGGCCGAACCGGACTGGTTGGTCACCGCTCGGCGAACGGCCGCGGCAGTCGACCGAACTGACACTTCCACTGAGCTGCTTCCGGACGTGCGGACCAGCTCAGGGGGCGCTTGTCAGACAGACTGGGCAGGGAAGATCAGGTCCATCGCCGTCGCCCGGTCCTCCACCACCGGGCGGATCTGCTTCCGGTAGACGAGTTCGGTCACCGTCGTCCCGCTGTGACCCGGGCACGTGCCGCGCGCTCGACGGCGCTGACGACCAGACCCACCCCGCAGGCCCCGACGAAGACACCGCCGAGGTCCACCACCATCGCGTCCCCGGTACCCGTCACGAAGCCGGACGCACGTTCGGCCAACTGGCGGATCCGGCCGTACCCGGGGGGTCACCGGCTGGTCTCGGGGCGTTCTCCTCGCCGCATCGGCGGCAGCCGCTCGACGGCGCCGGCCGTCGCGGCCAGCACTCGGTCCACACTGGACAGTGTTTTCTCCGCGATGCCTCCGGTGCGCTCATCGAGCTGCTGGAGCCGGTCACGGCTGCGGTCGAGAACCGTCAGGGGCAGCGCCGACAGGGTCTGTCCGGGCGGGCGGCGGGAGACCACGGGGGGCCCGGGTCGGCGAGATCCGCCGCACCAGCTCCCACTGCCACCCCAGCATCCGGAGCCGGCGCGGACCGAGCTCCTGCTGCAGGCGGGGCGGAGCTCGTCCTCCTCCGTGCGCACGTCCTCGTCCAGTACCGCGAACGTCCGCTCCAGCAGCGCCGACCGGCCGGGATCCTCCGCCGAGGAGCGATCGAGCCGGGTGACCAGCTCGTCGACCTCCTGGTGGTCCGTCTCGATGCGCAGCGTCAGCAGGTCACCCTCGGGGAGCGCCCGCCGCGCCGCGGGGAACAGGACGGCCTCCTCGGCGAACGCGTGGGTGAAGACCAGGCGCGCCACCGCGCGCAAGGCCTGTGCGTGCGGCCTCCCCCGACAGCCTCCGTGGCCCTGGCCCGGGCCATCAGCCGGTCGAGCCGCTCGTGATCGGCGCGTTGGCGCGCGAGGATGCTGGTCCGGCCCCCGAGCTCCGCAACGGTCTGGTGCGCGATCGATCGGTATGTCTCCGACGACATCATCGTTCTCTCGTAGCGTTCGTAGGACTCATCGACACTTCTCGCCTGATACCTCCGACGCCATCCAGGACGACCCCACCGTCGCCGCCGTCATCGGCGGCACCGACATCCAGCACGCCATCGTCGCCGGCGCGGGCGCCCGGCCCGTCGACAGCATGGGCAACCCCTGGCAGGGCGCCTACGTCACGGCCAGCGGCAACCTCCTCGCCGACTTCCAGGCCAACGCCAACGCAGAGATGCAGGGCCGCCTCCAGGTCGCCCGGCTCTACCACATGACCGACGACTCCGGCGTCCGCGACCTGCTCTCCTTCCTCCTCGCCCGCGACACCATGCACCAGAACCAGTGGCTGGCCGCCGCCGCGGAACTGCAGGAGGAGGGCGCCGAGAAGCTCCCGGTTCCCAGCAACTTCCCGCAGTCCAAGGAACACACGGAGGTTTCCTACCAGTACCTCGACTTCTCCGACGGTGCCCGCGCCGGAGAGGGCCGCTGGGCCAAGGGACCCAGCCCCGACGGCAACGGCGAGTTCAGCTACCACGACGGGCCCACCACAAGTGCCCCCATGCCGCCGCCCACCCATCCTGACAGCCGCTTCTACGGCACCACGGAACTCCCCAACACCATCGAGAAGGCCGCCGGACTGGCCCAGGACAAGCTCAAGAAGGAATGACCCGGCCGCCATCGCTGAACCGCCCGGCCGAGCGTGTGGGAGGACGGGTGCGAGCCGCTTCCGTGCCGAGGTGCGCCGCCGGCTTCTCGACCGCGTGTTGTTCGGCCGACGGAGCCGGCGGCCCTACGGTCCTGGTCTGCCTCGGTCCGGCGGTGCCCCGCGCCGTACGAGATTCGGTTTCTGGGGGCCGGTGCCCTTCGTCTCGACCCGGACGCGACGCGGGTCCGAGGTCTCGATGGGCGGTTGCGGCTGCTGCCTGCCCATCCCCTGCTCGCGGTGCTCGGCGCGGTTGCCGCGGTGCGGGCGCTCTGGCGGCGTGCGCGCTGACCGACCGCTCCACGGGGCCCGGGCCGGTCTTCTCATGCGTCCCCGGTATTTCGACGTGGCGTTCCCAGAAAAGCCGAACCAGGCGATGAAGGTTCCTCCACCGCACCGATAAAGGTCCACGGGAACAGCACGGGACCCATCGGAGTTTCTTCGCCGCCGAACGAACATAGCCGGATCAGAATGCACCGAGTAGGACGGCCGATCGCGTTCCTGAATCCTCGGGAGATTGACGGCGGCCATGGCGGGTGAGCGCGACACGCCGTCCCGGACCGTGCCGCGCCGCAGAGGGCACGGGGTCCTGTCCCCTTGCCGTGGAGGCCTCTTCGGGAGGCGTTACCGGAAGGGCCATCGCAGCTCGACCCCCGCCTCCTCCTCGAGAAGCGCCACGGCCAACAGCTCGCCGTCGGCGGCTCCGTAGCGGGCGAGGGCCCGTCGGTAGATCCGCTCGACCGAGCTCGACACCTCGAAGGGCACGCCGAGCGCTCGTGCCTGTGCGACCACGTTCGCGAGTTCCTCGTGGCATCGGTCCACACCGAAGGACGTCATGTAGTCGCCGGCGAGGAGAGCGTCGAGATCACGCCGGATGAACTCGCTCGCCGCAGCGCTGTCCGACAGGGCGCCACGCAGCACGCCGAGGTCGATCCCGGCGCGCCTACCGAGCAGAAGCGCCTCCGCGGTGGCGACCGCCTGGCCGAACCACAACAGGTTGACCAGCAGCTTCGTCGTGTATCCGGTGCCATGGCCGCCGACGTGGACGATGCGGCGCGGATCCCCGAGAACCTCGAGCAACGGACGGTTCCGTTCGAGGACCTCGCGGTCGCCTCCCACGTACAGCTTCAACGTGCCGTCCTCGGCGGCGGTGACACCACCCCCCACCGGCGCCTCGAGGACGTCCACTCCACCGGCGAGGGCCTGCACCCGCACCGGCTCGGCGGCGGCGGCGGAATTGCTCGTCATGTCGATCCAGGTCGTCCCCGCCCGCAGCGCCGGCAGAGCGCCGCCGGGACCCGTCATCGCCTCGACGACCTCGTGCGGGCCCGGCAGCATCGTGACCAGAACGTCGGCCGCCGCGGCGGCCTCGGAGGCGGCCGCCGCCCACCGACACCCGCGAGCCAGGGCCGGCGCCCGCCGCTCGGGCCGTAGGTCGTGGGCCACGACCTCGTGTCCGGCACGGACCAGGTTGGCGCACATCGGCAGGCCCATGCGGCCGACGCCCAGAAATCCGATCACGTGCACAGCATCGCCCCGCAGGCGCCGACGGGCACTTCGCGCCGACGGGCGGCCGGAGGCACCCGCGGATCAGCCTGCGCAACCTCGCCCGGCTGCTGCGCCGGCTCGGCGAGTCGCGCGAACGCCCGCCGAGCGGGGTGGCAACCGGTGTGCGTCGTTCCCGCTCCCCCGCGTCGCCGTGCGTCCCTCGCCGGGTCGACGAGAGCAGGATTCGCCGCCGCGGTATCAGGCAGCTGTCGCGCACGCTCCAGCCACCACACCCGCATGACAGCGGCATGCGAGGACACCGCGCCACCCTGACGACACCGTTCGAGAGGACGCCGCCATGACCACCACCATGCCCGTGCCCGCGGGCGGTCTCCCCGACCTCGCGACGCTGATCGACCTCGGCCCCCGGCACGCCCCGCCCCACGCCGACCGGCCGTGCACCGCGCTCTGCGTTCCCGCGTGCTGCCCGCCGCCGCCGACGGTCCAGCCCCGACGACCCGACGAGCGGGCGGCCCGACCTTCCCGGTGCTGAAGAACCCGGCCAACCGGCACAAGGCCGTCACCTGCGACTTCGAGCAGTGGAACTACGCCACCACGACGACGACCGCGCGCCCCTGCTGTTCGTCTCCGGCAGCGAGGACACCATCATGCCGAGCGACCGACCGCGGCGGGCGCCACCGAGGCGTGAGCCATGCAGCACGCGCCGCTCATCATCGGTCAGCACCAACTCATGCTTCGGTCGCCCGGACATACCCCACTGTCCACCGTCACGCAGTCACAGCGGCAGTCGTCACAGACGACGAACTTCGAGAACCAGCTCTCACTAGCGGCGGCGGTTCGACGCGGGAGGGTCCTGTGCGACTCGGAAGCCGGTGTTGCCGGTGGAGCTGTCGGGTTCGCTGGCGCTGCGGGCGTCGACCCGGTAGCGGCTGCAGTAGGAGGCGTGACACAGGTAGGAGCCTCCGCGCATCACCCGGTGGGTGCCGCGGGCCGGTCCGGCCGGGTCATGGAGCGGGCTGTGGGCGTAGTAGCGGGGGTCGAACCAGTCGGCGCACCACTCCCAGACGTTGCCGGTGACGTTGTGCAGGCCGAAGCCGTTGGGTGGGTAGGCGTCGACCGGTGCGGTCCCGGCATAGCCGTCGGCGCAGGTGTTCTCGGCGGGGAACCGGCCCTGGAACACGTTCATCCGGTGCCGGCCGCCGGGTTCGAGCACGCTGCCCCACGGGAAGGGCTGCCCGACGAGGCCACCACGGGCGGCGTACTCCCACTCGGCTTCGGTGGGCAGGCGCGTGCCATCCCACGTGCAGAAGGCCATCGCGTCGTTCCAGGAGACGTGCACGACGGGGTGGTCCTCGCGTCCGTCCAGGTCCGAGTGCGGGCCCTGCGGGTGGTTCCAGTCCGCGCCGTGGACCTGCCGCCACCAGGGGGCGTGCGCGGCGGCCCGGGTCGGCGGGAAGGCCGCGGGAAGAAACCCGCCGAACACGAACGACCAGCCGTAACGCTCGGCATCGGTGACATGACCGGTGGCCGCGACGAAGCTCGCGAACCGGGCGTTGGTGACCGTGTAGGGATCGATCCGGAAGGAGCTGAGCCGAACCCGATGCACCGGGCCTTCCCCGTCAGCGGGGCCGCCCGCCGGCCGATCGGTTCCCATGAGGAACTCCCGGCCGGGGAGCAGGACCATCGGGTGAGCGGCCTGCATTGTCACGGGGGACCCGCCCGGTTTCGTCTCGTCACGCCTGCACCCCGTTTCCGTTCATCTCACGGCACTGACCGACCAACTCCGGCCAGGGCCGGATGGTGGCCGACTCGGGGGGGCGTGCCTCACCCCGCAGGGGTGGTGGAGCGCAGGCCCCGGCCACCTGTCACTGCCCACCGGGTGGGACGCCCTCGGCCGCGAGCCGGTGGCTGGCCAGCACCCGGCCTCACGACCGGCTGATCACCCGTCCCGGGTGATGCGACCGAGCGATCCGCCTGGGGACCGTGGACGGCAAGGAGGTCGTGTCATGACTCAGCCGTTTCGGGGCGTAGTAGACCTAGACATTCGCAACTCGGTGCCGGACTGGGCGCCCTACGAGCAGCCCAAGGCCCCGCCGGGCACGCCGAACGTGGTGTACATCGTGCTCGACGACGTCGGGTTCGGCGCGCTGAGCTGCTACGGCGGAATGATCGACACCCCGAACATCGACCGGATCGCGGCGGACGGGCTGCGCTACACCCAGTGGCACACCACGGCGCTGTGCTCACCGACCCGCTCGTGCCTGTTGACCGGCCGCAACCACACCACCAATGGGATGGCCTGCATCACCGAGGCTGCGGTCGGCTTTCCCAACGGCAACGGCCACATTCCGCCGCAGTGCGCCACCCTCGCCGAGATGCTGGTCGAACGCGGGTTCAGCACGGCGGCCCTCGGAAAGTGGCACCTCACCGCCGAGGACGAGATGAACATGGCCTCGACCAAGCGGAACTGGCCGGTCGGGCGGGGCTTCGACAGGTTCTACGGCTTCCTCGGCGCCGAGACCAACCAGTGGTATCCCGACCTGGTCCACGACAACCACCCGACGGACCCACCCGCCACGCCGGAGCAGGGCTACCACCTCAGCGTCGATCTCACCGACAAGGCGATCGAGTTCATCGACGACGTCAAGGCGATCGCCCCGGACCGCCCGCTGTTCCTGTACTACGCGCCCGGCTGCGCGCACGCCCCGCACCACGTTCCCCGGGAGTGGGCCGAGCGCTACCGCGGCCGATTCGACGCCGGCTACGAGCGGATCCGGGAGACCATCCTGGAGCGCCAGACCGAGCTGGGCATCGTCCCGGCGGCCACCGAACTGCCGCCGATCAATCCGATCGGCACGCCGGACACCCGCAGCGGCCCGGACGACCTGCCGTTCCCGCCGCTGGACTACACCAGGCCCTGGGACAGCCTGTCCGCCGACGAGCAGCGGCTGTTCGCCCGGATGGCCGAGGTGTACGCCGGGTTCCTGTCCCACGCCGACGCCCAGATCGGGCGGCTGCTCGACTTCCTGGCCGAAATCGGCCAGCTCGACAACACGATCCTCATGGTGGTCTCGGACAACGGGGCCAGCGGGGAAGGCGGCCCGAACGGGTCGGTCAACGAGATGAAGTTCATGAACGGCATCCCCGACGACATGGCCTCCAACATGGCCATGCTCGACGAGCTGGGTGGCCCGAAGACCTACAACCATTACCCGAACGGGTGGGCGATGGCGTTCAACACGCCGTTCAAGATGTGGAAGCGCTACTCCTTCAACGGGGGTACCTGCGACCCGTGCATCATCTCCTGGCCCGCCGGCATGAGCGCCCGCGGTGAGCTCCGGGACCAGTACCACCACGCCATCGACCTCGTGCCGACGGTGCTGGACTGCCTCGGGCTCACCCAGCCCGACTCGGTCAAGGGCGTCACCCAGGTCCCGGTCCAGGGCGTGAGCATGCGCTACAGCTTCGACGCGGCCACCATCCCCTCGGCCAAGACGACGCAGTTCTACTCGATGCTGGGCACGCGTGCGCTGTGGCACGACGGGTGGAAGGCCGTCACCACCCACCCCGCGCTCAGCGGCTGGGACCACTACGAGCAGGACACCTGGGAGCTCTACGACACCGAGGCCGACCGTGCCGAGCTGCGCGACCTCGCCGCCGAGCACCCGGAAAAGCTCACCGAACTGATCGGGCTGTGGTTCTACGAGGCCGGCGTCAACCACGCCTTCCCGCTCGACGACCGGTCCGCGCTGGAGATCCTCCTCACGCCCCGCCCGCAGTTGGTTGCCGCCCGCGACCGCTACATCTACCGGCCCGGCGGCGTCGAGATTCCCGAGTCGGTCGCGGTCAACGTCCGCAACCGGTCCTATTCCATCGGCGCGCAGGTGGACATCCCGGAGCCCGGCGCGCAGGGCGTGCTGTTCTCCCACGGCAGCCGGTTCGGCGGCCACGCCCTGTACGTCAAGGACAACCGGCTCTGCTACGTCTACAACTTCGTCGGACAGACCGAGCAGAAGATCGTGGCCACCGAGGATCTACCCACCGGCGAGAACCTGCTGCTGTCCGCCAGCTTCGACAAGACCGGCGAGCTGCCCAGAGGCGTCGCCCAGGGAACCCTCTCTTTGCACTACGGCGACCGTCTCGTCGGCGAAGGGAAGATCCAGACCCAGCCCGGCAAGTTCTCCATCGCCGGCGAGGGCCTCAACACCGGCCGCGACGCCGGCGAGCCCGTCACCGACGACTACCCCGGCACCGCACCATGGACATTCACCGGCGGCACCCTGCACCGCATCGCCGTCGACGTCAGCGGGACGCCCTACATCGACCTGGAACGCGAAGCCGCCGCCATGCTCGCCCGCGAGTAGAACCTGGAACATGGCGTGGACACCGAACGGCCGCTGCGGCACTGGCTAGCCCGCCGAAGCGGTCCGGGTGCGTGGGTCGACGTCGTTCGGCTGCAGATCGGCTCTGACCCGGAGGAACCGGGTGGCGTGGCGCCAGCGGTCCCGCTCGAAGGAGGTGTCGGCGTCGACCTCGACGACCGTGGCCGGGACGACCTGGAGGTAGTCGACGAGCTCGCCCGGGCGCTGCCCGAACCTGCTCGACGGGATGGCTACCGGCCAGGGGTGCTCGCCCGCGGCGGCAGGGAGGAGCAGGGCGCCGAGCTCGGCCCGGGCCGCGGCGGGCAGCGGGCCGGTACGGCCGGCGACGCGGAGCCGGCCGCGAGCATCGTGGCGCCCGAGGATGAGCGCCTCGGGTCGGGTGACCGAGCCGAGGACGCCGCCGACGACGGCTTCGGCGGTGAGCCGGGTGCGGACCTTGCACCACGTGCGGCCACCCGGCCGGTAGGGCTGGTCGAGGCGTTTGGCGACGACGCCCTCGATGCCCGCCGCGGAGTGCTCGGTGAGCCAGACACGCGCGACGGCCGGGTCCGTCGCGACGGGCATGGGCACCAGCCCGTCCGGGAGCTGACGTCCGAGGAGGTCGTCGAGCACGGCCCGGCGCGCCGCGTAGGGCTGGGCGCGCAGATCCCGGTGGTCCAGGGCGAGGACGTCGAACACGACGTAGGACGCCGGCAGCGTGGCGGCGAGGACACCGGCGCGGGAGCCGGCGGGATGCAGGCGTTGCTGCAGCGCCGTGAAGTCGAACCGGCCCTCGCGCCACAGGACGAGCTCGCCGTCGAGGACCACGCTGGTGTCGAGCCGGGCGACGGCGTCGACGATCTCGGGAAAGTAGCGGCCCAACGGCCGCTGCTGCCGCGACTGCAGCACGACCCGGTCCCGGCCGCGGTAGGCGAGGCAGCGGAAGCCGTCGAACTTCGGCTCGTAGGCGAACCCGGCCTGCCCGCCGGCGGGGAGTCGCTCCGCAGTGACGGCGATCATCGGCCGGGTCGGGTACTCGATCCCCGCCATGGTCTGCGTCCGGCTCACCGGGGAACGGTAAGCAGATCACCGTCGGTCCCGGGCAGTGGACCAGCGGTGATGCCACCGGTGAGGTACCGGTCGCGCTGCGCTCACCCTCGTCCGACCTCGAGCAGATCTCCTCGACGACCGGGGGCGCGCGGCCCCCGGCCTTCACGAACGCCGTCGACGGGTCGCTCCTACGCGGGCGCGAGCAGGCGCCCCGCTCCGCTGATCGCGGGCGCGTGACCGAGGCTGGTGAGGACCTCGTAGGCGGTGGCGGTCGCGGCCGTGACCACCGGCAGGCCCAGCTCGTCCTCGACGGCCTGGACCGCGGCCAACGAAGGCATCTGCACGCAGGCGGACAGGACGATCGCCTCCGCGCCCTCCCGCTTCAACCCCCGCGCGATCCCCGGGAGGCCGGACGGGTCCAGGCGGCCGACCTCGAGGTTGTCCGGCACCTCCAGGGCGATGGCGTCGAGGACCTCGATCCCCTCGCCCTCGATGTACTCGCGAACCATGCGGGTCAGCGGCGCCATGTACGGGGTGACGATCGCGACCCTGGAGTAGCCGTGGGCCCGCAGGGTGCGGACCAGCGCGCCGGCGCTGCTCACGACCTCGGCGGGGTGCCCGTTCTCCCGCGCCGCGTCCGCGATGACCTGCTCGGACTCCTTGTGCGCGCCCGGGCCCTGGGCCATCACCGCGACCAGGCAGGCGTAGGCGATCACGTCGACGGCGGCGTCCGACACCGCCGTCGCGCAGTCGGCGGCACGGTCCACCATCGCGAGGAGCTCCTCGCGGGTGACCTGCTTCATCGCGGCACGGGCGGAGTGGAAGGTGTACCGGTGGCCGGTCGCCTCGCTCTGCCGCCGGAACAGCTCCGGGAAGCTCGGTCTCCATCGTGGTGTTGGAGCTGGGCACGATCAGCCCGATGCGCGAGAGCCCGGCGGGTGCCGGGGAGGCGCAGGACGGGTCGGTGGCGTTCTGGGTCATCAGTACTCGACTCCTCCGTCTGGCAGATCCTTGGCCGTGGGTGTGAGCTCGGGGTCGCCGCCTCCGGACGACCGTCCCGCCAGCGCGCTCCAGATCGCCTCCGGCGTGATCGGCAACGCGCTGAGCTCCACGCCGTGGTCGGCGAGTGCGTCGCAGACGGCGTTGGCGACGGCGGCCCCCGGTGGGATGGTCCCCGCCTCGCCGACCCCGCGCACGCCGAACGGCGTGACCGGCGAGGGGACCGCGGTGTGCAGGAGCTCCACGCGCGGGAGGTCCGCCGCGGTGGGGACGAAGTAGTCCACCATCGACCCGTTCACGAGCTGGCCGGTCTCGGGGTCGTAGCGCAGCTCCTCGGTCAGGGCCGCGCCGAACCCCTGGGCGAGGCCGCCGCGCACCTGCCCCTCGACGATCGTGGGATTCACGACCGTCCCCCCGTCGTGCACCAGTACGAACCGCTCGATGTCGAACTCGCCCGTCAGCGGGTCGACCGCGACCTGCGCCGCGGCCGTCCCGAAGGAGTAGGCGGCGTCCGAGGGCTCGAAGTGCGCAGTCGCCTCGAGGCCGGGTTCCTCCTCCGGCGGCATCCCCTGGCCGGTGATCGCGGTCGTGTACACCGCGGCCAGCGGGAGCGCCCGGGAGTGGTCGGTCCGGACCCGGACGACGGAACCGGCGACCTCCACCTCGTCCACCGGGGCCTCGAGCTGCCACGCCGCGATCCGCCGCGTCTTGGCGGCGAGCTGCTCGGCCGCCGACCTCAGTGCTCCCGCGGCGGCGATCATGGTGCGGGAGGCGAAGGCACCGGTGTTGAGGGGCGACGCGCCGGTGTCCCCGGCGTGCACCCTGACGGCGTCGTAGTCGGTGCCGAAGACGTCCGCGACGACCTGGGCGAACGCGGTCTCGCTGCTCTGGCCCATCGTGGACACACCGGTGTAGACGTCGATCCCGCCCGATCGGTTCGCGCGCAGCGTGACGCTCTCGTGCGCGCCGAACACCGAACCGCGCTTGGCGAGGAACCGGGAGCTCGCGTAGCCCGTGCGTTCCACGAAGGAGGCGAAACCGATCCCGACGAGCCGGCCGTCCGCCCTCGGCGTCCGGCCGGCCGCGCGGTGACCGGCCCAGTCCACCGCGTCGGCCGCCATCCGCAGGCAGCGCTCGTAGTCCCCGCTGTCGTAGACCGCCCCCACGGGGTTCTTCCACGGCATGTCCCGGGGGGTGACCATGTTCCGGGCCCGCAGCTCGACGGGGTCGAGGTCCAGGCGGCGGGCGAGCTGATCCATCAGCCGTTCGTAGGCGAAGTTGACCTCCGGCTGGCCGTAACCGCGGTAGGCGCCGACCGGCGTCTTGTTGGTCAGGGTGACCCGCCGCTCGGTGTAGCCGTCGCTGATCTTGTAGGGCCCGTTGAAGACGACGCTGGACAGCTGGGCGGAGCCGAACGGCGAGTTCCAGCCGCCGATGTCGGTGGCGTAGACGTTCGTCATCGCCAGGATGCGGCCGGTCGAGTCCGCGGCGATCCGGTAGTCGTGCACGGACTCGCGGGCGTGGGTGCTGCTCCGGAAGTGCTCGGCGCGGTCCTCCGACCACTTCACCGGGCGGCGGAGCGCGATGGCGTGCAGGCAGGCCAGGACGTCCTCCGGGAAGACGCCCAGCTTCAGCCCGAACCCGCCGCCCACGTCCGACGCCACGGCCCTGACGTCGCTCTCGTGCAGCCGCAGCGTCTCGGCGAGCTGCTTGCGGATCAGGTGCGGGACCTGCGACGAGCAGTGCACGGTGAGCTCGCGGGCGCCGGGACGCCACTCCGCGACCACTCCCCTGGTCTCCATCGGGAGCGCGGTCACCCGGTTGATCCGGAACCGGCCCTCCACGACGACGTCCGCCTCGGCGAACCGGGCGTCCGGGTCACCGCTGCCGTCGGAGTTCGCGGCCAGCAGGTTCGAGTCCAGGACCGAGGGGTGCAGCACCGGGGCGTCCGGCTCCAGCGCGGCCAGGACGTCCACGACGTGCGGCAGCGGCTCGTAGGTGATGTCGAGCAGCTCGAGCGCGTCCTCGGCCACGTGCCGGCTGCTCGCGACGACGCTGACGACCGGCTGTCCCTCGTGCGTCGCCACGTCCTGGGCGAGGGCGTAGTACGGCAGCTGCGGGGCGCCGGGCACCGGGCGCAGGACGGTCAGCGGCTCCGTGTCCCGGCGGATGTCGGCCGGCGTCAGGACGTGCTCGACGCCGTCGAGGGCGGCCGCGGCGCTCGCGTCGACCCGCACGATGCGGGCGTGGGGATAGGGGCAGCGGGCCACCGCCATGTAGAGCACGCGCGCCGGGTCGACGTCGTCGGTGAAGCGGCCGTCGCCGCGGAGCAGGCGGTCGTCCTCCTTACGCAGCTGCGACGTTCCGATGACGCGGTTCCGCCGGTCACCTGCGGTGCGTCCGTCGGCCTCGGTTGCCGGGTCTTCCAGAGTGGTCATGTCAGCCTTGCGTCGCGGTGGGGTCGGTGACAGCCGGGAGCGGGTCCTCCGAGGCGCCCTGGGGGTTCTCCGCGAACCAGCGCTCGATGGCGGTCACCACGTTGTCGTAGCCGGTGCACCTGCAGAGGACCCCGGCGATCTCCTCGCGGATCTCGTCCCGTCCGGGCCGGCGGCCCTGATGGGCGAGCGCGGTCGCGGTCATCAGGAAGCCCGGCGAGCAGAACCCGCACTGGAGCGCGTGCTCCTCCTTGAACGCCTGCTGCAGGGCGTTGAGCTCGTCGCCCTCGGCCAGGGACTCGACGGTCTGGACGTTCCGGCCGTCGAGCTGGCACGCCAGCATCAGGCAGGACTTGACCGCCTCGCCGTCGACGATCACCGTGCACATCCCGCAGGCCCCCTGCTCGCAGCCGAGGTGCGTGCCGGTGAGGCCGAGGTGCTGGCGCAGGAAGTCCGCGACATGGAGCCGGGCGGGGACGCTCGCCGTGACGACCCGTCCGTTCACGGTGGTGACCGTCTCGACGAGCACCTCGGACGGGTTCTCGACGCTGGTCATCGCCTGGCCACCGGCTTCATCTCGGGGACGGTGAGCTCGCCGGCGTCGACGATCAGCTCGTCGTCGAGGTAGAGGCTGTTGCCCCGCATCGGGATGTCGAAATGACACGCGGTGTCGTTCGGCCCACCCAGCTCGTTGTTCGGCCCGATCGAGAACATCACGTTGCCGTAGAAACTGCGCAACTCCATCCCCATCCCGCCACCGAACTGGGTCAACCCGTGCCAGTGCGCCCGCTCGTCCAGACCCCACCCGACATGCGACATCCCGTACCCACGCGGATCGTCGAAGGACTCGATGTAGGAACGCAGCAGATCCGCATCCAACCCGCTGGAACCCGCGCCCCCGCGGATATCCCGGATGAACCCCTGCTCGATGGTGATCTCCACCGGGGTCTGCACATAGGTGTTGAACGGCAACAACACATCCCCCGGCGCGAGGACGATCTTCCCGTCCACCCCGTCGTCCGCGCCACCGGTGAACACGAACGCCGCCGGCCAGTGATCCCACCGCCCCGGCTGGTCGGTGTAGCCGTACTCCGACAGCGTCGGATACACCCCCAACCGGTAGGTGACATCGGTGCCGTGCGGGCTGGTGATCCGCATCGTCTGCGCCTTCGCCAGCAGCTCCGCGCCGATCTCCACCCGCTCCCGCAACGCCCGGGTCGGCATCAACCGGGCCAACAACGGCGCCGGCTCCACCGCGGTCAGGATCCGGGTCCCGGCGGCCTGGATCTCGAACTGCTCCGGGGAGAACAACAGGAACGTGCAGTCCACCACCATGTCCACACTCTTGAGCGCCTCCACCGCCAGCCGGTTCCCCGCCAACCCCGAGTCACCCACCGCCCACGCCCCCGACGCCGACGCCGGCGCCGGCAACCGCAGGTGGAAACCCTGCGCCCCCAGCTTCTGGACCGCCCACAGGAACGCATCGGCATACTCCCCGCGCTCCGCGCCGCGGGTCAGCACCGCCACCGTCTCGCCCTCGTGCACCCCGGAAAGGGTCAGCTGCTGCAGGCAGATGTCGTTGAACAGGTTCTGGTCCATGGCTACTCCTTGGGCTCGAGGTACGAGAGCAGGTGCGGGCGGACGACGTCGAGGAAGCCGGGGAGGTTGTCCCACGGGACCATGTGCCCGGCGTCGGGGACGGTGAGGACCGGGATGTCCGGGCGGGTCCGGCGGAGCTCCTCGGCCGTGCCGTCGGGGACGACGGGGCTGTCGCCTCCGCGGACGAGCACCACCGGCCCGCGCAGACGAGGCCAGTAGTCGAAGAAGTCCTCCGTCTCGAACCCCTCGTGCGTCTCGACGACCGCCGTCTCGTCACAGGTGGCGAGGAACCGGGCCCGCATCTCCAGCTCGCGTTCGGGCCAGGCCGGGTAGAACGCGCGGACGCCGTCGGCGTCGGTGCCCTCCTGCGCCTGCCGGAGCTGGTCGAGGAAGGCCTGCCGGGAGGTCGGGTACGGGCCGCGGCCCGGCCCCGAGGTCGGCGGGTCGACCAGCAGGAGGGGCCCGTGGTCGTCCGGTGCGTGCAGCACGGCGTAGGCCGCGGCGATCCGCGCGCCCATCGAGTGGCCCAGGACGACGGGCGCCCGTAGGTCGAGCGCGTCGACGAGCCCTGCGATGTCCGCGGCGTAGTCGGTGAGGCGGTACGCCCCTGACGGGGCGCGGTCGCTCTCCCCGCGTCCCCGCACGTCGGGCACGGTCACCCGGTAGCCCTGGCCCGCGAGGTGGACCGCCAGGAAGTCCGCGCAGACCGCCGGGCTCGTGATGCCCGGCAGCACGAGGAGATCGCGGTCGCCCTCGCGTCCGTACCGCAGCACACGATGCCGCAGCCCGTTCGCGCGCACCAGGACGCTCTCGCCCGCGATGTCGATCGACGCCGTCATCGGCCGCCCACCTCCGCCGTCGCCGTGTCCGCCGGGAGCTGGTCGAGCGCCCACTCCAGGAGGGGGCCCGCGAGCCGGGTGGCGGCCGGCAGGCGCACGCGGTCCACCATGTACTGCAGCTTGCGCTGGGCCTGGACCCGCGAGCAGGTCCCGGACAGGACCCAGTCGCGTGTGACGCCCGCGAGGGTCTCGAGGAACGACAGGGAGTCGGCGGCCTGGACGTCGTCGGCACCGTTCAGCCCGCCGACCTCGTGCAGGCCGATCAGACGCCGGATCTCGGCCCCGTCGACGGTGGCGGCCACCGGACCCAGGTTCCCGAGCCAGACGGAGACGACCTCGGCCGACCGGAGGCTGTGCGGGAACAGGTAGGCCGGGTCGTCCCAGCGCACGTCGGCGTGCCCGAGGACCGGGCCGCCCGGGAACATCCGCTCGATGTCGTGCGTGATCGCGGCGATCCGCATCTCGGCCGTCGCCGACGGGGTGAGGTGGACGAGCCAGTCACGGGCCCGGACGAGGTGCTCCGCCTGGTGGTACGGCGCGATCCACTCCGCGGCGAGGGCCTCGACCTCGGACTCCGTCCCGACCCGGGGTGCCGTCCACGGCATCGGGGCGGTCACCGCGCGCGCCGGTTCTGCCACACGGTGATCGCGTGGAGGACCACCGAGACCGCGCTCAGCGCCACGGCGACCCTCGTCCAGCGATCGGCCGGAGGACCATCGGCCCGCGGGCCGGCAGGGAGCACCGGCCCGCGGGGAGTGACCTCGGCGGCGGAACGGGCGGTGCCGGTCACGGCCCGGGTCGCCGGGGTGACGGCGCCGCCGAGGGCGCTCTCCAGGTTGCGGGAGAAGGCGGCGGTCACCTTCCCGGCCTGCTTCGCGACGACCTTCTGCCCGACGCTGCCCAGGGCACCGGCGAGCGCCACGTCGCCGTCGACGGACACGGTGGTGCGGTCCGGGCCCGCGGCCTCCACCTGGACGGTGACGGTCGCCCGGACGTTCCCCATGGCCCCGCGCACGGTCTTGCCGGTCGCCGTGAAGGCGATGAGCTTCTCGGGCACGCGCTCGACGATCTTCACCGTCGCCGCGAAGGTGGCGGACATGGGACCGACGCTCTGCGTGAGCCGGACGTCGATGTCGTCGGGCCCGGCCAGGGTCAGGTCCTCGACGCCGGGCACGCAGCCGGCGACCTTCTCGGGGTGCTCGAAGAACGCCCACACCGAGGCGAGCGGCTGGGCCACCTCGAATTCCTCACGGAGTTTCATGATCTCTCTTCCACCCGCGGACTTCTCCCGCGGGCACGTCGTGTCACGGGCGGGACGCCCGCAGGTCGGTCAGCACGCGGCGGAGGTAGACCGGCGTCAGGTGGCGCCGGTAGGCCGCGGAGGCGCGCACGTCGGACGGCGGGTCGATGACGTCCGACGCGGCCGCGGCGGCCGCGTCCAGGTCTGCGTCGTCCAGCGGCGTGCCCTCGAGCGCGGCCGCCGCCGCGGTGGCGAGCACCGGGCTGTCCGCCACCCCGCCGAGGGCGATGCGGACGTTCCGCCAGGTGCCGTCGTCGTCCCGGTCGCCCGTGGCGACCACGCTGACGACGGCGAAGTCGTTGTGCTTGCGGCAGTACTGCCGGAAGGCGAAGTGCTGCGGACGGCCCGGGAACTCGACCGCGACGACCAGCTCGTCCGGCTGGAGCACCGTCGCGTAGGAGCCCTCGTAGAGCTCGCCCACGGGGATCCGCCGCACGCCCCCCGGCCCCACCGCGACCACGGTCGCCCCGAGCACGAGGCAGGCCAGGGGCATCTCGCCCGTCGGGTCGCCCTGCACCAGGGACCCGCCGACCGTGCCCCGGTTGCGGACCTGGCGGTCCCCGATGTGGGTCACGATCCGGCTGAGCAGCGGCAGCCGCTCGGCCACGACGGCCGAGCGCTCCACAGTGGAGTAGCGGACCAGGGCACCGATCTCGGTGCGCTCCCCGTCGACGCGGATGTCGTCGAGCTCGTCGATCTCGTTGATGTCGATCAGTGCATCCGGACGCCACAGCCGCATGTTCAGCATGGGCACCAGGCTCTGTCCGCCGGCGAGCACCCGGGCCCCGCCGGCGTGGTCGCGCAGGTGCGCGACCGCGTCGGCGACGGTGGTCGGCCGGTGGTAGGCGAAGCGGGCGGGCTTCACGACTTCCGGTTCCCCGAGGTGACACCCATGCCGGAGAACCGCGCCAGCACGTGCCCGACCGCCGACTTCGGCTGCGCCACGAGCTGCTCGGCCCGCCGGTGCGCCCAGACCGTCTCCGGCCGCACCTGCAGGACGTGCACGTCGCCCGCCTCGGACACCGCCCACTCGATGTCCTGCGGGGCGCCGCGGTGCTGCTCGATCCGCTTCGCCAGCTTGACCAGCGTGTCGATCTCCTGGTCGGTCAGGCAGGGTGCCGTGCGCCGCTCCTCGACCACGGGCACGAGCCCGACCGCCCCGGTGGCGGGGTCGACCCCGTAGGCGGACTCCTGCGGGGTCAGCTCGCGGCGCACGATCTCGAAGGTCACCTTGTCCGCGACGAAGCGGCTCGGCGTCACGCCGCCGCCGACCACTCCCTCGCCGAGCCCCCAGCAGCCCTCGATGACGACCTTGGAACGGTCCCCGGTGACCGGGTCGAGGGTGAACATCACGCCGGCGGAACGCGCCTCCACCATCTGCTGCACGCCGACACAGATTCCGTGGTCGGCGAGCACGGCGTCCGCGGTGGCCTCCGGCCGGTAGGTCAGCACCGCCGGGCCGAACATGCCCGCCCAGCACCGGCGGACGTGGGTGAGCACGTCGTCGGCCCCGCGGATCCACAGGAACGTGTCGTACTGCCCGGCGAAGCTGGCCCCGGCGAGGTCCTCGGACTCGCCGCTCGACCGCACGGCGACGGCCAGGCCCGCGCTCCCGCTTCCGCTCCGCTCCGCGAGCTCCGCGTAGGAGCCGCGGATCGCCTCCTCGAGGGCCGGCGGCATCGCCGCGGCCTCGATCTCCGCGGTGAAGGCGGAACTCAGCTCCTGGATCCGGGCGAGGTCCGCGCCGCGGGCCTCGGCCCGCACGGTGCGGGCGGCGTCGGCGAGCCCCGACTCCTCCAGGAAGTGCCGGTAGGCCGTCGTGGTGATGCCGAATCCGGGAGGCACGGCGAAGCCGGCCGCGGTCATCTCGGCCAGGCTGCCGAACTTGCCGCCGAGCAGCGGGCTGCCGACGGCGGCGGGATCGTCGATCCGCAGGACGAAGGGGGTTTCGGTGGTGGTCATGAGTTCACGTCCTCGAGCACGCGGACGACGCCGTTGCTGCCGTCGACCTCGATGAGCTGTCCGGTCTTGATGGTCGTCGTCGCGAAGCCCGTGCCGACGACGGCCGGCAGCCCGTACTCGCGGCACACGATCGCGGTGTGCGCCATGATCCCGCCGACGTCGGACACGGCGGCCCCGAGCCGGGAGAAGACCGGCGCCCAGCTCGGCGCGGTGATGCGGCAGACCAGGATGTCGCCGTCCTCCACCTCGTGGAGCTGCTCGGGGTCCAGGATCACGCGGGCCCGACCGGTGGCCTTGCCGGCGGAGGCGGCCACGCCGTTGAGCTGGTTCGGGTCCTTGCCCTCCGAGCCGAGCCATTCCTGGACCGACTCCTGGTTGATGCCCCACAGCATCACCGTCAGCGGCTCGGTGATGTACTCCGGCGGCACGCCGAGCGCCGGCTGCGGCGGGTTCGCCTTGAGCACGTCCCGGATGCGGCGCCGCCGCTCGACCTCCGGCCGCCAGTACGTGACGCCGCGCGCCTCCGTGCCGGTCGCCCACCCGATGTTGAGGTCGTAGAGCGCCGAGTAGATCTCGTTGCGGTGCAGGTAGAAGATGTCCTCGCGGTCGTCGAGGAAACCGTGCGCGACGAACACGTCCCCGAGCTCGCGCACCTTCGACCAGAACATCGAGTGGTGCCAGTGCTCGACGTAGAAGTTGTGGTTCTCGACGAACGGGAAGACCTGGCGCGCGAGGGCGACGAGTCCGTCGAAGGACTCCCGGTCCGCGTCGGTCGGCAGGTAGGTCCGGTACTCGTCGGTGACCCGGACCCGCTCGGCGAGGATGGCCTCGAGCGGCCGGGCGATGTCCTGGCCGTCGAGCAGGTTCTTGACGTAGCCGCGCAGGGCGGTGAAGGGCAGCCGCAGGTCGTCGATCCACGCGCGGTCGCTGTGCTGGTACCCGGCGCCGGTGGAGAACCAGAACCACGGGTCCTTGGCCTTCTCGAAGGCCTCGACCCAGGCGCCTCCCGCCGGCTGGGCGGCGATCGCCGCGATCGCGGCCGCGGGGTCCTCGTTGCCGAGCACCTGCTCGGTCAGCCCGAGCTCGACGGCCAGCCTGGCGAGGGCGCGGACCTCGTCGTCGGGCCGGAACAGCATGATGTCGATGCCCGACACCATGCTGGCGATGGTCTGGTCGGTGATCCCCGGGAAGGCCGCCTGGCAGAACTCGCGGAAGGTCAGGTAGGCGCCGTAGCCGAGGTTGAGCATCTCGAAGTGGTACGAGCCCATCTCGAACATGTTGTGGATCAGCTCGCTGTACTTCGTGAGCAGGTCGTAGCTCGAGTACAGGCCCCGATGGGAGAAGACCGCGGACTCCGGCTCCTTGTCCGGGAGCGGCGCGAAGCGGATCTCCTTCAGCCGCTCGATGCAGTCGGTCGCCTTGGCCACCCACTGCTCGTAGATCTCGTCCCAGTTCTCGTAGTAGTGGCCGGCCCGCACCGCGAAGTCCTCGGCGCGCGCGGCGATCGCGTCGGGATCGGTCACCGCGTTCGGGCTGATGTAGAGGTACCCGTTGATGATCCGGTGGTCGATGCCGCCGGCCAGCGGGATCGGCCAGACCCGGGTCGACATCTGGCTGACGGCGACCCACCAGTTCTCGGTCATGATCGTGTCGAACGGGTACAGCGGTTCCGGGTTGTGCATGCCGTCGAAGAACCAGAACTTGCCGTCCTCGAACTCCGCGCGCTCCTTGCTCAGCAGCGCGTAGTACGGGTACATGCTCTCCCAGCCCTCGGCGCCGGGCGGCGTCGTCACCGCGAACGGGCTGGCGAACCGCTTCCCGGGCACCGCCTGGGCGGGCTCGATCGGCGCGGACGAGGAGTCGGGGCTCGTGAGCGTCATGCGGGGACCTCTGACTTCGGGTGGGTGGTGGTCGGCCGTCCGGGATCGGTGCCGGGGAGAGCGGTGGCCTCGGCGGGCGCGGCTCCGGTCTCGGCGAGGTAGCCGAGGACGTCGGCGAGGTCGACGACGTCGCCGTACTTCTCGTCGATGTCGAACAGGTTGGCGGCGTGGGGCCCGGGCGCCCGGTCCGCGACACAGTCTCGCGGCACGAGGGTAGGGAAGCCGTACTGGACCGCGTCGACCACCGTCGCGCGAACGCATCCGCTCGTCGTCGCGCCGGCCACGACGACGGTGTCGACGCGCAGCGAGGTGAGGTAGGTGGCCAGCGCGGTGCCGAAGAACGCCGACGCCCCGGTCTTGACCACGAGGTGTTCCTCAGGCCTGCGGTCCAGGCGGTCGTCGATCTCGACCAGCCGGCTCCCGGAGGTCAGCGCCGCCATACCGGTGGCCTTGCGCAGCCATGTGAGCCCGGCGGTCTGCGCGGGGTCGTACGCGATCGTGGTGAACACGACCGGCGCGCCCGCCGCACGGGCGGCCTCGAGCATCCGCGCGGTCGCGAGGACGGCTGCGGTCATGTCCGCGCCCGTCGGGTAGGACGGGTCGGTGAAGCCGTGGCTGAAGTCGACCACCACCACGGCTGGGCGAGAGCCCCGCGGCACCGGGCGACCGAACCCGGCGCGGTCGTACACACGGGCTGTCGAGGGCTCGTGGTCCACAGTGTGCTCCTCTCGCGATCATGTCGTGCCGCTCGCGGCGACGACCCGGCAGGCAACGGCATACATGTATACCAACTAGGGGCGACCCGGAAGTGCGCGGCGAACGAAGGGCAGCTTGCACTACGGCCGGGCCGGAACGGAAGCCCCCACGGCGAAGTAAACGATCCGGACACACGCCGAAACAGCTCCGTTACGCGAGGCATCACCGCAGGTCAAGAGGCAGCAGCAAGGGCCTTGTCAGAAATTGCATACCGGTATACGTTCTCGCGTCAATCGGCCCGGTTCACTCACACGGGTCGCCTCCACCCCTCGCCACCCGGTCGACGGGTGGATCTCGGTTCTCTCCCCGCTGCGGGTCCGCAGCACCCGGCACTCCTCCACTGGAGACGCTCCATGCCGCACTTCCCCGAGCAGGCATCCACCAACTGGATTCTGGCCGCCTTCGTCTACACCGTGGGGGCGATCGCCGTCCTCCTCGTCGTCGTCGGACTCGTGTTCATCGACGTCGGACTGGTCCGGCGCCGCAACGTCCTGGACACGACCCTGCAGAAGATCGGGGCCGCCATGGTCGGCGGCCTCGGCACCCTCGTCATCGGCTACCCGATCTGGCAGTGGCAGTTCAACCAGGCCTTCGGTCTGCCCCGGCCCTTCTGGCAGGCGGTCCAGGACTGGTGGCTGGGCGGCGCCTTCACCTCGACGGCGTCACGGCACATCGATCCCGCGGCTCTGCCCGAGGCGGACGTGCTGCAGATCTTCCTCGTCTTCTTCGTGACGTTCACGATGGCGACGGTCGCCCTGATCCACACCGGTGTCGTGGAGCGCATCAAGCCGGTCCCGCTCTACGTCATGTCCTTCGTGATCGGCGCCGTGCTCTCGCCCCTGGTCGGCTACCTCTGCTGGGGTTCGCTGTCGCCGCTGACCCTGCGCGGCACGCACGACTTCGACGGTGTCTTCCCGCTCTACATCACCGCCGGGACCTTCGTGCTCGTCCTCGCCTGGCGGGTCGGGCCCCGGCTCGGCGCGTTCCGCGAGCACCCGAGCGGCGCGCGGCCCGCGTCGCAGAACCTGTCCTTCGTCGGCATCGGGATGCTGCTGATCCTCCTGGCGCTGCCCTTCGTCACCATCGGCAGCGGGTTCATCGTGCCGGACGTCGGGTTCTTCGGGATCTCCTTCACCGAGAGCGGGATCGGCGTCGTCATCATCAACCTCTTCGCGGCGATCCTCGGCGGAGCCGTCGTCGGCCTCCTCCTCGCCCATCGACGCCGGGAGCCCACCTGGGCGTTCCTCGGGCCGATCTCCGGCGTGGTCGTCACCGGCACGTTGCTGGACATCGGCACCGCCTGGCAGTGCCTGCTGGTCGGCGCGCTCGGCCCGCTCGTGGGCCTGGGCACCGCGATGCTCCTGCGCCGGCTCGGCATCGACGACCCGAAGGTCGTCCCGCTCGCCCTCGGCCCGGGTGTGGTCGGCGCGATCCTGACCGGCTTCCTGAAGTGGGGGACCCCGACGGGCGGCTACATCGGTCTCGACGGCCCGTATGCGGTGGGCGTCGGGCAGATCACCCCGTGGTGGCAGCTCGCCGGGGTCGTCGCGACGATGCTGGTCGCGGGCGTCCCGGCCCTCCTGATGTGCCTGATCTTCGAGAGGTTCGGCGGGCTCCGCGCGGACCCGGCCGACGAGATCGCCGGGCTCGACGTGGCGCGCTGGGGCGTCCGGAACTCCTCCGACGACCTGGAGGTGTCCGGTCCGGCCGTCGCCGCTGTGGCGGACCTCGGCCCGACGGTGCCCGGCTCCGCCGGTCCGACCGGGATCGGGGAGGCAGCCGTCCGAAGCACCACGTCGCCCTAGAGGGTTCCCGTGGCACCTGACGCGACGAGCGCCGGTGCCACGGGAACCGGGCGACAAGCGCGGCGCCACACGGACTCCGTATCATGCACCAGCCAAGTCTCCGCTGCGGTGATCCGCAGGTGTGGGAAGGAGCCAGCGAGCACCCCGCGCAGCGCGCAGGATGGAGCCCGGTCATGCAGCCTCTGGGACGCAACGCCGTTCCCCTGTCCCAGCGCACGAGCGAGGGCGTGGCCCGTGTGCTGCGGACGGAGATCTTCTCGGGGAACCTCAGGCCCGGGGAGCCGCTGCCCGAACGTCTGCTCGCCGAGAACCTGGGCGTGAGCCGCACCCCCGTCCGGGAGGCGCTCTTCACGTTGCAGAGCGAGGGCCTGGTCGAGCCACCCCGAACCGGGGCGCCACCGTCCGGACCATCACCTCGCACGACATCGTGCAGATCTACTCGTTGCGGGGTGTCCTCGAGTCGTACGCGGCGCGGGAGGCGGCCCGGACGCGCACCCGCGAGGACCTCGACGCGCTGGTGGACGCCCAGGCCAAGCTCGAGCGGGTCGGGGGCTCGGGCACGGCGGTCGAGCAGGCCCTCGCCGACCTGGCCTTCCACAAGCTGATCAGCGACGCGACCGGCAGCCGGCTCCTGCAGACGATCATGGGCCAGGTGCTGGCCTTCACCGTCAGCTATCGCTCGAACTACGCCTACCCCGCCGAGCGATCGGCGATCGCCGTCGAGCAGCACCGCGGGATCCTCGACGCCCTCCGCGAGCAGGACGCGCCGTTGGCCGAGCGGCTCATGCGCGAGCACGTGGAGTCGTCGAGCAGGTTCGCGCTCAAGCACTTCAGCGAGTCCGAGCACGCCGTCGTCCCCTGAGACCGACGCCCCCGCCTGCGGGCTACGGCGGCGGGAGCCCGATCGACCGCGCCCACAGCCGGGTCAGCGTCGCGACCGACGCCCCCTCGTCCAGGTCCTGGCCCATGACCAGCCAGAAGTAGACGTACTGGGTGACCATCGAGTTCAGCGCGTGCGAGGCGAGCTCCGCGTCGAGCTCCGCGTCGGCGAGCCCCCACCCCTGCAGCCGGCGGATACCGTCCGCGGCCCGGGTGACCGAGCGCTGCCGCAGCTCCAGGCGGTAACGGCGAAGCTCCTCGTCGAACGACGCCACCTGCTCGAACAGGGCCAGCAGCTTCCGGTCGCGCTGGAACAGCTCGAGGTAGCGGCGGTTGCCCTCCTCGATCCGCCGCCACGCCTCGGCCACGGTCGGGACCCTGCCGTCGGTGCGCGGGGACGCGGGCCGGCCGGGCGCGTAGAGCCCGGTCTCCATCACCTCGTTGACCAGCGTGCGGAACACCGCGGCCTTGGAGTCGAAGTAGGTGTAGAAGCTGCCGTGCGCGATACCGGCGACGGCGGCGATGTCGGCCACGCGGGCGTCGAGGAACCCGTCGCGCTCGAAGACGACGCGCGCGGCGTCGAGCAGCTGCGCCCGCGTGCGCCTCCCCCGGGCCGTGCTCGGGGTAGCGCCGATGCTCGCCCGACGCCGGCTGCCCACGCCGCTGTGCGCAGGGCGGGACGTCTGCTCGACCACCTGGTCCTCCTCCGGTTCGCGGTGAGGATCGCATACGAAATCGTCACCCGAAAGACTTGTAGTCGATATCGATGTCGACTTACGGTGACGTCCGGACACAGTGGTCGTCGAAACCGCCCACAGTGCTTCCGAGCAGCCACGACAGCGCCGCCCGGCCGTGGGGACACCCCCGCTGCCGGGTGCCTCGCTGTGCCCGCGGACGAGGAGGTCCAGGCAGTGACGGACACGCTCAGCGCGATCAGGCCGGCGCGGACGGGCCCCGCAGGCCCCACCGACTGGGGCCGTGTCTTCCGGCCCCGTGCCGTCGCCGTGCTCGGCGCCACCGGCCGCCCGGAGAGCCCCATGGCCCGGCCCCTGCGCTGGCTCGCCGACCGCGGGTTCGCCGGCGAGGTCTACCCCGTCAACCCGAAGTACGACGAGCTCGCCGGGCTGCGCTGCTACCCCGCGCTCACCGAGGTGCCCGGCCCGGTCGACCTCGTGCTCGCCCTGGTCCCGGCCGCGCACGCCGTCGACGCGGTGCACCAGGCCGGGGCCGTCGGCGCGGCGGCGATCGTCGTGTTCGCGTCCGGTTTCGCCGAGGTCGGGCCGGACGGCGCCGCCCTGCAGGAACGTCTCGTCGCGGCCGGACGCGAGACCGGCGTCCGGGTGCTCGGGCCCAACTGCCAGGGCATCGTCTACAGCCCCGCCCGGTTGTTCGCCACGTTCACCGCCGCCGCCGAGCGTCCGCTCGAGGGCAGCTGCGGCATCGCCTACGTGGGGCAGAGCGGGGCCGTCGGCGGCTCGGTGCTCGACATCGCCGCCGAGCGCGGCCTCGACCTCACCGCCTGGGTGAGCACCGGCAACCAGGCCGACGTCGACCTCGCCGAGATCGGTGCCCATCTCGTCCGGGACCCGGAGATCTCCGTCCTCACCGTCTACGCCGAGTCCATCCGCGACGGGGCGGCCTACGCCCGGCTCGCCGCCGAGGCGGCGGAGTCCGGGACCGCGCTGGTGGTGCTGCGTTCCGGCCGGTCGGCCGCAGGCCGGCGGGCGGCCGTCTCGCACACCGGCGCGATGCTCGGTGACGACACCGCGTTCACCCTCGTCTCCCGGCGCTACGGCGTGGTCCTCGTCGACGACGTCGAGGAGCTGCTCGCCGTCGCCACCGTGCTCCGGGCGCAGCCCCGGCCGGCGGGGCGGCGGATCGCCGCGGTGAGCACCTCGGGCGGCGCGGGCATCCTCGCGGCCGACCGCTGCGAGGGTCACGGGCTCACCCTGCCCGAGCTCGCACCCGAGACCCAGGACGAGCTCTCCCGTCTCGTGCCGGCCTTCGGCGCGCTGGCCAACCCGGTGGACGTCACCGCCCAGCTGTTCAACCGGGACGAGCGGGCGTTCGGCGAGGTCTGCTCGATCGTCTGCGCGGACCCGTCGGTCGACGCGCTGCTGGTGCTGCTCACGATGGTCACCGGCGACGCCGCCGTCGACCTCGCCGAGGACCTCGCCGCCGCGATGGCCGGCAGCGCCGTGCCCTGCGCGGTGGTGTGGCTGGCCGGCCAGGACCAGACCACCGGGGCCCGTGCGGTGCTCGGCGCCGCGGGGATCCCGGTGTTCTCCTCGATCGCGGTCGCCGCCCGCGTGGCGGGCGCCCTCGCCCCGGAGCCACAGCCGGATCCCGGCCCGCCCCCGCCCGTCGACCTCCCCGCCGACCTCCCCGGTGGCGGACTGCCGGCCGGCCGGTCCGGCTGGGCGCTGCTCGACGCGATCGGCGTGGCCGTCCCGGAGGGGCGCCTGGTGCGCACCGCCTTCGAGGCCGAGGAGGCCGCGCGGGCGCTGGGCGGCACCGTGGTCATGAAGGTCGTCGCGCCCGGGCTCGAGCACAAGACGGACGTCGGCGGGGTCCGGCTCGGCGTGCCTGCCGAGCGGGCGGCGTCGGTGTTCGCCGAGCTCGCCGCCACCGTCCCGGAACTGGAGGGCGTGCTGGTCCAGCGGGCCGTCCCGGCCGGGCTGGAGCTGCTGGTCGGCGCGAGCGGCGGCAGCGACGGCTGGCCCCCGGTCCTCACCGTCGGGCTCGGCGGCACCGGCACCGAGGTGCACCGCGACCTCGCGACGGCGCTCGCCCCCGTGAGCCGCGACGCCGCGCTGGCGATGCTGCGCGCGCTGCGGTCCTGGCCGTTGCTCGCCGGGCACCGCGGCGCCCCCGCACTCGACGTCGACGCCGCCGTCGACGCGCTCGTAAAGGTCGGCCGGGCCGTCGCGCACTGGCCCGAGCTGGCCGAGCTGGAGATCAACCCGCTGATCGTGGGCCCGGCCGGAGCCGGCGCGGTCGCGGTCGACGTCCTGGTCACGACCCGCTCGTAGGGGAACGGCCACCACCGGCACCACCCGCACCACCCGCACCGAGGAGGAGCACCAGATGGGCTCGATCGTCCTGGAGAAAGCCGACGGGGTCGCGACCCTGACCGTCGACTCGCCGGAGGTGAAGAACGGGCTGACCCCGCAGATGGGCCGTGAGCTCGTCGCCGCCTGCGAGGAGATCGACGCGGACCCCGCGATCGGCGCCGCCGTCGTCCGCGGCGCGGGCGGCACGTTCTGCTCGGGCGCCGACCGGCGAACCTGGAACCCGGGTGCGGACCAGGCCGAGGACACCGCGTTCCGCGACACCGGCGCGGTCTACAAGGCGTTCGTGCGGGTCGGGCAGCTGGCCGTGCCGACGATCGCCGCGGTCCGCGGGGCCGCCGTCGGCGCCGGGATCAACCTGATGTTCGCCACGGACCTGCGGGTGGTGGCGGAGAACGCCCGGATCCTCGCCGGCTTCCTGCGGATCGGGCTGCACCCCGGTGGCGGGTTCTTCACCATCGCCGGCCGCACCGCCGGCCGCGAGGCCACCGCGGCGATGGGCCTGTTCAGCCAGGAGGTCGACGGCCGCCGCGCCGCCGAGATCGGCCTGGCCTGGGCGGCGGTCCCCGACGCCGAGGTCGAGGACACCGCGCACCGGCTGGCGGCCGAGCCGGCCAAGGACCCGGCGCTGGCCCGCGAGGCCGTCCGGTCCTTCCGCACCGAGCTGGGCCCGCCCGGGATCGGGTGGGACGCGGCCGTCGAGTTCGAGCGGGCCACGCAGATGTGGTCCCAGCGCCGCCGCAACTCGCGCTGACCCGGACCCGCGGGGGGTGCACGACGCCGTTCTCCCGACGTCGCGCGCCCGTCGAGGGTGCCACGCAGGACAGGGAGGTCCCCGTGCGCACGTCCCCCACCCGCTCACCGGCCCCGCGCCGCGTCGCGGTGCTGCTGCTGCCGTTGCTACTGGTCGTCGCCACCGCCTGCGGGGCGGGGACGGGCGCGATCCCGCAGGCCGACACCGGCCCCGTCGACTGCCCGCCGGTCTCCCGGGGCGCCGACCCGAACGCCGAGCTGACCTGGATCTACACGGTCGACAACACCAGCTTCGACCCGGACAAGATCACCACCAACAACAGCCAGATGTACCTGTACCCGGTCTACGACAGCCTGGTGCACGTCAACGCCGCGGGTGAGGCCGAGCCGATGCTCGCCGAGTCCTGGAGGCTCTCCCCCGACGGTCGCGCCGTCGACATGCGGCTGATCGGCGGCTGGCACTACCACGACGGCGTCCCCTTCGACGCGGGGTCCGTCCGCGCGAACCTGCTGCGCCACCGGGACCTCGAGGGCTCCTTCAACGCCAACCGCCTCGCCTCGCTGACCGACGTCCAGGTCCTCGACGCGCGGACGGTCCGGCTGGTCACCGACTCCTCGGCGGGGCCGCTGATCACGATCCTCGGCGGCTCGGCCGGGATGATGATGAGCCCGGCCGCGTTCGACCGACCCGGCGAGGACATCGCGCCCACCGGCGGCTCCGGCCCGTACGCGATGAGCCGCTACGTGCCCGGCGACCGCGTCGAGTACACCCGCGTCCCCGGCTACTGGGACCCCGCGGGTGCGCGCGTCGCGAAGATGACCTACCTGATCTCGGGCGACGACAACGCGCGGCTCAACGCCGTGACCACCGGCGCCGCGGACCTGACGTTCCTGCGGGCCAGCATGCTCCGCCCGGCACAGGAGTCCGGGCTGACGATCTGCCAGCAGCCGTCGCTGTCGAGCTACACGCTCAACCTGAACACCGCGCGCTCCGAGTTCGGCAACGAGAAGGTCCGGCAGGCGATGAACGTCGCGATCGACCGGAGGTCGATCAGCCTGCTGGTCAGCGGCCTGTGCCAGCCGGCCGGCCAGATGTTCCCGGACTTCTACTACGCCTCGTCCAAGAACGTGACGCCGCCGGAGCACGATCCGGAACGGGCGAGACGGCTGCTCGCCGAGGCGGGCCTCCCCGACGGCTTCTCCTTCGACATGGAGGTCATCAACCTCGACGTCTACCAGCAGATCGCACAGGTCATGCAGGCCAACTTCGCCGAGGTCGGCATCACCATGTCGATCACCCCGGTGGACATCAACAAGCTGGCCGAGGACTTCTCCGTCGCCAAGAACGTCGATGCGATCCTGTTCGAGCAGAAGGCCGAGTCGGACCCGAGCGTGCTCACCGCCGAGTACTACCGGCCCGACGGCTTCAACAACCCCGGCGGGTTCACCGACCCGGAGATCATCCGCGCCGACGAGGCCGCCGCGCGGGGGGCGACACCGGCGGACCGCGCGCCGGAGTTCACGAAGCTCTTCGACCGCGTGGCCGAGGTCCAGGCCCCGCACATCCCGCTGTGCAACCTGACCACGCCGTTCGTGCTGAACCCGAAGGTCGGCGGGGTCGAGATCTACGCCGACGCGTCCCGCCAGCTTCGTGGCGTGGCGATCAACCCGTGACCCCGGCACGCCCACCCATCCCGGCTCGACACCTCGACGAGGAGGTAGTCCCATGCTCGGCCTACTGGTCCGGCGGCTGGCCTTCACGATCCCGATGCTGGTCGCCGTCAGCTTCTGCGTCTTCAGCCTGATCGTGCTCGTTCCCGGGGACCCGGCGGTCTCCCTCGCCGGGGAGAACCCGGACCCGGAGCAGATCGCGGCGGTCCGCGAACGCCTCGGCCTGAACGACCCGTTCCTCGTGCAGTTCTGGCACTGGTTCACCGGGGTGCTGCACGGCGACCTCGGCCAGTCGCTGTTCTCCAGCCAGTCCGTCGCGGGGGCGGTGTTCGCCCGGCTGCCCGCGACCCTGTCGCTCGCGCTGCTCAGCCTGGCCGTCGCGCTCGTCCTCGGGGTGGCCGTCGGCGTGCTGGCGGCGATGCGGCCGGGCACCTGGGTCGACCGGGTCGCGACGTTCGCCGCGAGCCTCGGCGTGGCCGTCCCGTACTTCTGGGTCGGCATGATCCTGGTGCTGCTGTTCGCGATCGACCTGACGCTCTTCCCGGCCGTCGGGTACACCCCGCTGCACGAGAACCCGCTGCACTGGTTCCTCCACCTGTTCCTCCCGGCCACCGCGCTCGGGCTGGCCCCGGCCGCGGTGATCGCCCGGCAGACCCGGGCGGGGATGACCGGGGTGCTGCGCGAGGACTACGTGCGCACGGCGACGGCGAAGGGGCTGCCACCGGCCAGGGTGGTCGGCAAGCACGCCCTGAAGAACGCCGCCGTCCCCGTGGTGACCGCGTTCGGGCTCGAGGCCAGCCGGCTGATCGGCGGCACCGTCGTCATCGAGCAGCTGTTCGCGCTGCCCGGGCTCGGCAGCCTCGCCTACACCTCGGTGTTCGCCCGGGACTTCCCGATGGTCCAGGGCGTGCTGCTCGTCGTCGCGGCCCTGGTGCTGCTGATCAACCTGCTCGTCGACCTGTCCTACGGCTACTTCAACCCGAGGATCCGGCAGTCATGACCACCACGGCCGACACCACTGCAGTCCCCGCCGCCCCCGCGCCGTTCGCGCCGACCCGGCCCGGGTTCTGGCGCCGCTTCCGGGACAACCGGCCCGCGTTCGTCGCGCTGGTCGTCCTCGCGCTGCTCGTGGCCGCGTCCCTCGCGGCCCCCCTGATCGCGCCCTACTCCCCCGAGGCCATCGACGTCCCGCGCCGGCTGTCGCTGTCCACTCCGGACCACTGGCTCGGCACCGACTCGCTGGGGCGGGACACGCTCAGCCGGCTGCTGTACGCCGGCCGGGTCTCGCTGCTGGCGGCCGCGACCGCCGTCGCGATCGCCACGGTGATCGGGGTACCGCTCGGCCTGCTCGCCGGGTACGTCGGCGGGAAGCCCGACTGGATCCTCGGCCGGATCGGCGACGTCCTCATGACGTTCCCGGCGATCATCCTGGCCATCGCGATCATCGCCGCGATGGGGCCGGGCCTGCAGAACGCCATGATCGCGCTCGGGATCGTCTACGCGCCGCGGCTCTTCCGCGTGGCCCGCGCCGCGACGCTCCAGGTCCGCGCGGAGACCTACGTCGAGGCGTCGATCAGCATCGGCACCCCCGCCTGGAAGATCATCCCGCGCCGCGTGCTGCCCAACGTGGCGTCACCGGTGCTGGTGCAGGTCTCGGTGATGCTCGCCGCCGCGCTGCTGGCGGAGGCGGCGCTGAGCCTGCTCGGCCTCGGCGTCATCCCGCCCACCGCGAGCTGGGGGGTGATGCTGGGCAGCGGGTTCAAGGAGATCCGCTCGACGCCGCTGCTCGTGTTCTGGCCCGGCGTCGCGATCGCGCTGGCGACGCTCGCGTTCAACCTCATCGGCGACGGGCTGCGCGACGCGCTCGGCCGCCGGACCCGGAAGGCGGAGTCATGAGCATCCCCACCGCCACGACGACCCTGCTCGGTGTCGACGACCTGCGCGTCGAGTTCGCCACCGACCACGGTTGGTCCACGGTCGTGGCCGGCACGTCGTTCTCGGTCGGCGAGCGGGAGATCGTCGGGCTGGTCGGTGAGTCCGGCTCCGGGAAGACCGTCACCGGGCTGTCCGTGCTCGGTCTGCTGCCCCGCGGCGTCGGCCGGGTCGCGTCCGGATCGGTCACCCTCGGCGGCCGGGACCTGCTCGGGCTGTCCGAGCGGGAGCTGCGGTCGGTGCGGGGCAACGAGGTGGCGATGGTCTTCCAGGAGCCGATGACCAGCCTCAACCCGGCGTTCCGGGTCGGCGACCAGATCGCCGAGGCCGTCCGGCTGCACCGCGGGGTCTCACGCCGGGCCGCCCGGGACCGTGCCGTGGAGGTGCTCGACCTCGTCGGTATCCCGCACGCCCGGCGCCGCGCGGACGAGTACCCCCACGAGTTCTCCGGCGGCATGCGGCAGCGCGCCATGATCGCGATGGCGGTGAGCTGCGAACCGCGGCTGCTGATCGCGGACGAGCCGACGACCGCGCTCGACGTGACGATCCAGGCGCAGGTGCTGGAGCTCCTGGCCCGGATGCAGCAGGACCTCGGGATGTCCGTGCTGCTGGTGACGCACGACCTGGGCGTCGTCGCCGAGGTGTGCGAGCGGGTCGTCGTCATGTACGCCGGGCAGGTCGTCGAGCAGACCGACGTCGGCGAGCTCTTCGACCATCCCCGCCACCCGTACACCGAGGGCCTGCTGGCCGCGATGCCGCAGCTGGGCTCGCGCGGGCAGCGGCTCTCGTCGATCCCCGGGCGCACGCCGGAGCCCTGGGGGATGCCGCAGGGGTGCCGGTTCGCGCCGCGCTGCGGCTACGCGGTCGACGCGTGCGGGGAGCCACCGCCGTTGGTCCCCGCCCGCCCCGGACACCTGTCCCGCTGCCACCGCCACGACGAGCTGACCCTGCGAGGTGCACGGTGAACACCGCCGGAACGACCCCCGGGGCGGGCCCGCTGCTCGAGATCGAGGACCTCCGCGTCACGTTCGGCTCCCCCGGCCCACGCGGCCGTGGGCGCGTCGTCAGGGCGGTCGACGGCGTCAGCCTGCAGGTCGGCCGTGGGCGCACGGTCGGGCTGGTCGGCGAGTCCGGCTCGGGCAAGTCGACGCTCGGCCGCGCGGTACTGCGGCTGGTCCCGGTGCGCAGCGGCCGGGTCAGCCTCGACGGCCGGGACCTCACCGCCTTGCGCGGCCGGGCCCTGCGCCACGCCCGCCGGGACATGCAGATGGTGTTCCAGGACCCGTACTCCTCGCTCGACCCGAGCGCGGTGATCGGCGACAGCATCGCCGAGCCGCTGCGCGAACACGAGGGCCTGTCCCGGCGCGACGCCGAGCGCCGGGTCAAGGAACTGCTCGACGTCGTCGGGCTGCCGGCCGGGCACGCCGACCGCTACCCCAGCGAGTTCTCCGGCGGGCAGCGCCAGCGGGTGGCGATCGCGCGGGCGGTGGCGCTCAACCCGAGCCTGGTCGTCTGCGACGAGGCGGTGTCCGCGCTGGACGTGTCCACCCAGAACCAGGTGATCAATCTGCTGGAGGACCTGCGCGCCCGGTTCGAGCTGTCGTACCTGTTCATCGCGCACGACCTGGCCGTCGTGCGGCACATCGCGCACGAGGTCGCGGTCATGTACCTGGGGCACGTCGTCGAGACCGGGCCCACCGACCGCGTCTACGACTCCCCCGCGCATCCGTACACGCAGGCGCTGCTCTCGGCGATCCCGGCGTCGCACCCGCGGCGCGCCGGGACCGGGACGCGGATGCTGCTCTCCGGCGACCTGCCCGACCCGGCCGACCCGCCGCCCGGCTGCGCGTTCGCGACCCGCTGTCCCTACGCGATGGACGTCTGCCGCGAGGTCCCGCCGGCGACGACCCCGGTCGACGGCGGCGGCGGGGTCGCCTGCCATCTGCAGACCAGCGGGCCGACGCTGGCGGGGAGGACCCTCGACGCGGCCGGCGTGCGGGCCGAGCGGGACGGGACGCCGGACGTGGTGCCCGCCGTCGTGCGGGACGCACCGTGACGGGCGCCCTCGCCGGGATCACCGTCGTCGAGTTCGGGCAGTTCGTCTCCGTGCCGTTCTGCGGTCAGCTGATGGCCGAGGCCGGCGCCCGGGTGATCAAGGTCGAGCCACCGGGCGGGGACTCCTACCGGCGCACGCTGCAGCTCGCGCCGCTGGAGAGCCGGCAGTTCGCGATCAAGAACCGGGGCAAGGAGTCGGTGGCTCTCGACCTCGGACACCCGGACGCGGCCGAGGTCGTCGACCGGCTCGTCGGGATCGCCGACGTGGTGCTGGTGAACATGAGCCCGGCCGCGGTGGCCCGGCGCGGCCTCGACTGGGCGACGCTCTCGCGCCGGCATCCGCGGCTGGTGCTCGGGCTGGTCTCGGGCTACGGGACGGTCGGCCCGGACGCCGGGCTGCCCGGGATGGACGTCGTGCTGCAGGCCCACTCCGGGCTCCTCGCCGCCCTCGGCGCCGAGGACGACGGCGTGCCCCGGCACAGCGAGGTGCAGGTCGCGGACTACGCCGCGTCGCTGCTCCTCCTCGCCGGGGTGTCGATGGCGCTGCTCGCGCGGGACCGTACGGGTCGTGGGCAGCAGGTCGACGTCTCGCTGCTCGGAGCCGCGATGACCGTGCAGAACAACCAGCTCTCCCACGTCGACGCCGTCGACGGGTGGCGGGCCGGGTTCGTCGCCGAGGAGCTCCCTCGACTGCGCCGACAGGGCGCCGGCGGAGGCACGATCAACGCCGCCCGGGCCGCACACCAGACCGACAAGCTGACCCTCACCGCGCACTACCGCGTCTTCGGCACCGCCGACGGCGCGATCGCGGTCGGCGCCGGGAGCCCGCCGACGCAGGAGCGGCTGGCCGCGGTGGTGGGGCTGCCGGTGGAGCAGCTGCGTGGCGATCCCGACGCCGTGCGCCGGCGGCTGGCGAAGCTGCTCGTGACCCGGACCAGCGCGGAGTGGATCGCCGACCTACGCGCCGTCGCAGTGCCGTGTGCAGAGGTCCGGACCCTCGACGAGGTGCTCGCCGACCCGCACGTCGAGGCCGAGGGGCTCGTCGCCGACGTCGACCATCCGGCGCTCGGCCGCTACCGCGCCCTCGGCACCCCGATCCGCTTCGGCGACACCCCGTCCGGACCGGCCCGCCCGTCCCCGGCGTTCGCCGCCCACACCACCGCCGTGCTCCGCGAGCTCGGCCTCACCGCCGCCGAGGTCGACGGGCTGGTGCGCTCCGGCGCCGCCGTGCCCGCCGTCCCGGGCCCGACCGCTGTCACCGACCGCACGAGGAGCAGCGCATGATCTTCGCCCCCACCGAGCTCACCCCCGCCGAGGAACGGCTCCGCCACGAGGTCCGGGAGTTCCTCGCCGCCGAGCTCCCGCCGGACTTCCGCCCGGGCCTGGGTCTCGGCGGCCGGCACGACCCGGAGTTCTCCCGCAGGCTCGCCGCCCGCGGCTGGGTCGGGATGGCGATCCCGACCCGCTACGGCGGTGGCGGCGCGACGCCCGTCGAACGGTTCGTCGTGGTCGAGGAGCTGCTGGCCGCGGGGGCGCCGATCCTGGCGCACTGGGTGGCCGAGCGGCAGACCGCGCCGACGCTGCTGGCGTTCGGCACGCAGGAGCAGCGCGAGTGGTTCCTGCCGCGCATCGCCGCCGGGGAGTGCTGGTTCTCCCTGGGGATGAGCGAGCCCGACGCCGGTTCGGACCTCGCGTCGGTGCGCACCGCCGCCACGAAGGTCGACGGCGGCTGGCTGGTCAACGGCACCAAGATCTGGACCAGCGCCGCGCACCTCAACCACTTCTTCGTGGTGCTGTGCCGCACCTCCCCCGCGGAGGACCGGCACCAGGGGCTGTCGCAGCTGATCGTCGACCTGCACGCACCGGGGCTGAAGGTCTCCCCGATCCACTACCTCGACGGCGGCCACCACTTCAACGAGGTGGTCTTCGACGACGTCTTCGTCCCCGACGACCGGGTGCTGGGCGAGGTCGGCGCAGGCTGGCACCAGGTCACCTCGGAGCTGGCCTACGAGCGCTCCGGACCCGACCGCTACCTGTCGGTCTTCGGGCTGCTCAAGGCGTTCGTCGCAGAGTTCGGGGACTCCTTCGACGACGTGCGGCGCGCCGCGGTCGGCCGGGCGTCGGCGAAGCTCTGGACGATCCGGCAGCTCTCCCTGGCCGTCGCCCGGTCGCTGGAGCGCGGTGCGGCGCCCGCGGTGGAGGCGGCGCTGGTCAAGGACATCGGGACGCTCTACGAGCAGGAGGTGGTGGAGGTGCTGCGGCACGTCGCCGGTCAGGAGATCGACCCGGGCGGGGCGGGGATGTTCGAACGTCTGCTGGCCGAGGCGGTGCAGACGGCACCGGCGTTCACGCTTCGCGGCGGGACGACCGAGGTGCTGCGGAGCATCGCGGCCAAGGGGCTCACGGGGGCCCGGCGATGAGCCGCGGCGACGCCGAGCTCGTGGCGGAGGCGGTCGGCGAGCTGCTGCGCGACCGCTGCACCCAGGAGACCGTCGCGGCCGCCGAGCGGACGGGCTGGGCACCGGACCTCTGGGCGGGGCTCGCCGAGGGCGGGTTCCCGTGGATCTCCGTGCCCGAGGAGCGCGGCGGGGTCGGCGGGACCGTCGCCGAGGCCTGCGCGGTACTGGAACAGGTCGGGCGGTACGCCGCGCCGCTGCCGGTGGCCGAGACCGGGCTGCTGGCGGGTTGGCTGTCGGCGTCGGCCGGCCTGGACGTCCCGGCGGGGCCGGCGACGACGGCGCCGACCGCCCGGTCCGTCGACGCGCCCGCGACGGTCACCGTGCAGCGGACCAGCTCCGGCTGGGCCGTGTCCGGCCGCGCCGCGCGCGTGCCGTGGGCCCGCGAGGCGAGCCGGGTCGTCCTGCTCGCCGACTCCCCCGACGGTCTGCAGGTGATCTCCCTCGACCCGGCGACGGCCCGCATCGAGTCCGGGGTCAACCTGGCCGGGGAGCCCCGCGACACCGTCCACCTGGACGGCGTGGCGGTCGACGCCGTCGGCCCGGCACCCGCGGGCGTGGACCACGACGCGCTCCTGCTCCGCGGCGCGCTGTCCCGCGCGGCACTGATCGCCGGCGCCGCCGGCCGTGTCCTGGACCTCACCGTGGCCTACACCAACGAGCGGCGGCAGTTCGGCCGTCCGGTGGCGCGGTTCCAGGCCGTCGCGGCGCACCTGGTCAAGCTGGCCGAGCAGACCGAGGCCGTCCGGATGGCGGCCCGGGTGGCCGCGGCGAACGCGGGCACCGCGAGCGGGCCGGCGTTCCTCGACGTCGCGGCCGCGAAGACCGTCGCCTCCGAGGCGGCCGGGCTCGTCGCCGCCTCGGCGCACCAGGCGACGGGCGCGATGGGCATGACCCGGGAGTACGAGCTCGGCCAGCTCACCCGCCGGCTCTGGTCCTGGCGCGAGGAGTACGGCGGCGAACGGCTCTGGAGCACCCGGCTCGGCGCGGTCCTGGCCGACGCCGGCGCCGACGCACTCTGGCCGGCGATCGCGCGGGGGGCCGTCGCGTGAGGACCGAACACGGCCTCGTCGTGGCGCTCGCCGACCGCGTCGCCACGGTGACCCTCGACCGCCCCGAGCGGCTCAACGCCCTCTCGACCGGGCTGCAGGCCGACCTCGTGCGCGCCTTCGACCGGTTCGACGCCGACGACGACGTCTGGGCGGTCGTCCTCACCGGCGCCGGGCGGAAGGCGTTCTCCGCGGGCGTCGACCTGAAGGAGGTGCGGGAGAACGACACCGGACCCGGTCCGGGCCTGCGCCCGATGGCCGGCTTCTCCCGCAACGTGTTCGAGACGGTGCTCGAGTGCGGCAAGCCCACGATCGCCGCGATCAACGGCTGGGCGATGGGCGGCGGCTGTGAGCTCGCGCTGGCCTGCGACATCCGGATAGCCGCCGACCACGCCCGGATCGGCCTGCCCGAGGCCAAGCGCGGCATGGGGGCGAACTTCGGGGTGCACCTGCTCTCCCGGATCGTGCCCCGCGGGATCGCCTACGAGCTGCTCTACACGGGAGACGACATCGGTGCCGCCGACGCGGAGCGCTGGGGCCTGGTCAACCGCGTGGTGCCGGGCGCCGAACTGGCGGCCGAGGCCGACGCACTGGCCCGCCGGATCGCCGGCAACGCCCCGCTGACCGTGCGCCGGTACAAGGCCGCGATCGGGAGGGGCGGGGAGCTGCCGCTGTCCTCGGCGCTGCGCCTCGGCGTCGGGCCGGACCCGTACACCAGCGAGGACCGGGTGGAGGGCGTGGCGGCGTTCGTCGAGAAACGGGCGCCGGTCTGGAAGGCGCGCTGACCCGATCCCACCACCCGGGCCGCCGCGCGGCTGTTCGGCTCAGTGCTTGAGCCGGCGGCTGCCCTGGTGCCAGTCCTCCTCCCTCCCCGCCGCGTCGGACGAGACGCCGAACGCCGGCAGCTGCAGCCGCTCCCGCAGGCTGCGCTTGAGCTCGGCGAAGCCACCGAAACGGGCGAGCCCGAGCACGTGGTCCCACAGCTCCACGGCCTCCTCGTCGGAGGGCCGGCGGCTGATGACCGGCCCGAAGAACGCGACGCCGTGCGGAGGGTCGACGTGCAGGATCGGCGTGCCGACGTCACGGCCGGTGAGTGCGAGCGCCTCGTCGGTCTCGGCCTGGATCACCGCGTCCCACGACGGGTCGTCGAGCGCCTCGGCCAAGGAGACCGGCAACCCCGCGTCCTCCAGCACCCGGACGACGTGTTCCGGGGAGCCGTCCGGGCGGGCCCGCTCCTGTGCGTCCGGCGGCGGAGGGACTTCGAAGAAGTGCTCACCGAACGAGGCCTGCAAGCGGTCGACCGCGTCGGGCCGAGCTCGGCGCGGGCCTTCGCCGCGACCCGCAGCATGCGCAGGCCGGCCGTGTGGCCGGCCTCGTACTCCGGTGGGAAGTGAGCGTCGTAGTCGATGTGGGAGTTGAGCAGGCGGAGGGAGATGAACCGCCACTCCACCGTGTAGTCCCGGGCCGCCACCACCTGCCGGACCCACTTGCTGGTCATCCAGGCGAACGGGCAGACCGGATCGAAGTAGAAGTTGAGGTCCGCCACGACATCCACCTCACGTTCCGGGCGCGCGGTCCCGGTGGGGCGCCCGATCGATACTCCCACGACGCCCCGCGATCCCGCCTGGTCCGGTCCGCGCCAGGCCGATACCCGAGCCCTCGCCCGGTTCCGTTTGCCGGCAGCTCCGATGGTTACCACACCGGGCACGGACGCACCCGACCCGAAAGGTGGCCGCCACCCATGAAACGACCACGGAGTACAGCGGTGGCCGCCGCCGGCGCGGCGACGGGCGTCGTCGCGGCCTGGATCAAGGCGCTCAGTGAGCCTCGGCTGCAGCAGGTCACCGAGCGGCTCTGGCCACCGAAGCCCGAGCAGAAGGAGATGGTGGGGGCCGATCCGGCCGGTCACCCCGACAACGCGCCCCCCGCGCTCATCGTCGACTCCGTGACGCGGGCCGTGGCGCATCGCCCCGCGACCCGGGACGAACGGGTGAAGGGCACGCTCGTCATCCACTACGTGTTCGGGGCAGGGCTGGGCGCCGCCTACGCCCTCCTCACGCAGCACCGCCCGGAGATCGCCCGCGGTGCGGGCAGCCTCGCGGGCGCCGCCCTGTACGTCCTCACCCACGGCACGGCGCTCCCGATCCAGGGCCTGCAGGAGCCGCCATGGCGGCTCCCGGCCTCGGCCGTGGCCTGGGGGTTCTCCTCACATGTGGTGTTCGGTGTCGCCCTGGAGCTGCTGCGGCGCGCCGTCGTCGAGCCGATCTCCCACCGCTAGCCGGCGCCGTTCCAGATGTCGACGGCCAACTTCCACTCCCCCGCGGCCTCCCGGCGCCACAGCACGACGTACTTGACGGAGTCCGTCATCGGCTCACCACCCTCGGGCTTGATCGCGAGTGACGCGGTACCGATCTCGTGCGCCGCGTCGTCACCGTCCTGGACGAAGGAGAGGGTCCTCAGCTCGATTCCCCGCAGGCCCATGTCCATGACGCCCTGCCAGAACTTCGTGATGGCGTCGCGGCCGTTGGTCATCGGCCCGTTCGGCGGCAACAGCACAGCGTCATCGGTGTAGACCGACCCGACCGCGGCCGCATCCCCTTGCTCGAGCGCCTCCTCGAACCGCCTGTTGACCTGATCGATCTCGGTACGGATCCCGCTCTCGGCCTGGACCATTCGAATCTCCCCCTACCTGTGACCGAGACGCACCCCCATCGGGTGCGCGCTGACGGCGAGGGGCACGGTAGGAGCTTCGACGAGGGGGCGGTACCGCGAGACGGCCGCTGCCGGGTCGCATTCGGTACGTCTGCGCTACAGGCGCTTCGACGGCGGCGCCACGCGAAGGCGGCACCGCCGTCGACGGCCGGGCAGCGGTCAGTACTTCCGGGTGTTCCCGAGCGCCCACTGCAGGTACGCCTCGGCGTAGTCCACGTTGCCCTTGTCGACCACCCTCGTCGGCACGTTGATGATCTTGGCGACGGTCTCGCCGAGGACGGCGTTGTGGAACACCGTGTCGATGAACGTGATGGCCTGGTCGACGCTGCCGACGTCGAGGCTCGCGGTCAGCTTGCCGTTGCGGATGGCCTGCATGCCGGACACCAGCCCGTCGGCGCCGACCACCACGACGCCGGCCTTGCCGTCCCACTGCTTGATGCCGCGGGCGTCGAGGGCCTGCGAGGCACCGAGGGCCATGTCCTCGTTCTCGCCCCAGATCGCCTGGATGTCCGGGTCCCGGGTGAGCAGGTCCTGGGTGGCGCTGAGACCCTGCTGCCTCAGGTAGCCGCCGTTCGCGGTGCCGGCCACGGTGAGGCCGGGGTGCTCGCCGAGTGCCTTCTCGAAGCCGATCTGGCGCGCGGCGGACCAGTCCGAGCCGGGGGGCCCGGTGATCTCGAGGATCTTGCCCTGACCGCCGAGCTTCTCGGCGATGTACTTGCCGCACAGGTAACCCGACTGCCAGCGGTTGTCGTAGCCGATGCTCGAGATCGCCTGCAGCTGCTCGACCGGATAGATCTCGACGGGCTGGTTGAACTGGTAGATCTTCGTGCCCGCCGCCAGGGCCTTGCTGTAGACGCCCTGCATCGTGGCGAAGTTGGCGCCGGTGCAGATCAGTACCACGTCGAACTTGCGCTGCACCCAGCTCTGCACCGTCTGCACCTGCTGCTCGACGGCGTTGAAGTTGCCCGTCGGAGAGGCCCGTTCCCACTTCCAGCGGACGCCGTAGGCGTCCTCGTACTCGCCCATCCGGCGAAAGGCGGCCGCCTCCATCTGGCTGTACCACTCCGACAGGACCGGTGGGGTCCACCCGATCTGCACGGTGCGTCCGTCCACGATCTTGCGAACGGCCTCCTGGTAGGCGCCCCCGCCCCCCAGGCCGGTGCCACCGCCGCCCCCCTCGGCGGACGCGGCCGAGACCTGCTTGGAGCTGCAGGCCGAGAGCAGGGCGCCGGAGCCGACGGCGCCACCCACCAGGGCGGCCCGGCGCAGGAAGGACCGCCGCGAGCCGGCGGCGGGCGGGAGGGAAGGGTCGTTCACGGCGTCCTCCAGGACGGAGATCGGAGAGGAGTGCGGCGGGTGCGGGCAGGGGCCGTCACGGCGACGGGGCGGCGCGGCCGAGACGGCGGGAGAGAGAGGCGCTCGCGCGGTCGAGCCCGACGGCGACCAGCAGAATCGTGCCGACCGCCACCGGCTGCCAGGTCGGGCTGACGGAGGCGAGGTTGATGACGTTGCTCGCGACGGTGAGCGTCAGCGCGCCGAGCACGGCGCCCAGGACCCGGCCCCGGCCCCCGGCCAGCGCGGCGCCGCCGATGACGGCCGCGGCGATGGCCTGGATCTCGTAGCCGACGCCGATGGTCGGCGCGACGGCCGTGGTGCGCCCGGCCAGCAGCACGCCCGCGCAGGCGGCGAGCGTGCCGCTGAGGACGTAGGCGGTGATCCGCACCCGGACCACGTCCACGCCGGACAGCCGCGCGGCCTCGCGGTTGCTGCCGACGCCGTACGCGTGCCGTCCGAAGCTCGTGCGGCGCATGATGAACGCGACGACCACCGCGATCACCGCCATCGCCAGGATCGGGGCGGTCAGGTCCCCGACCAGCGGCGTCACGCCCCCCAGCGTGTCGTAGACGGGGATCATGAAACCGGTGAACGGCACACCCCCGGTCCACAGGTACAGCAGGCCGCCGGCGACGCCGAGCATGGCGAGCGTCGCGACGAAGTCGGGGATGCCGAGCTTGGTGACCACCAACCCGTTGACCAGGCCCAGGCCCGCCCCGGCGCCGACGGCGAGCAGCAGACAGAGGCCGAACATCATGCCCTGGTTGACCAGGTAGGCCATCACCCCGGCACTGAGGCCCAGCACCGAGCCGACCGACAGGTCGATCCCGCCGGTGATGAGCACGATCGTCATCCCGATCGCCAGCAGCGCGACGAACACCATCTGCTGGGCGAGGTTGTACCAGTTGCCGTAGGTCAGGAAGGCCGGCGCGAGGAACGTCATCACCACGCAGATGAGCACGAGCAGCCCGACCACGCCGGCGCTCGGCCGCCGGACGACCTCGCGGAGCAGGCCGGTGGGCCCGCGGCGGGCCACGGGAGATGGCGGGGCGGTTCCGGGCGAGGTCGCCGGGGATGTGGTCAGCGAGGTCATGACGTTCGTGCCTCTCGGGCGGAGCCGGCGAGCGGCTGGACAGGTCGGGGATCCTCGTTCTCGGGGGCCGGGCCGCGGACGGGCGCGCTCGGGCCGGGGGGCCCGTCGGCCGGCCGGTCCGCGCCGAGCAGCCGCGAGAGCGCGACGCGGCCGACGACCCGATCGAGCGCGACGGCCGCGACGATGGACAGACCGGTGACGATCGTGAACCACAGCGGGTCGACACCCAGCAGCTGCAACCCCTGGCTGAGCGTGCCGAGGAACACCGCGCCCAGCACCGCCCGCCACACGCTGCCGCGCCCGCCGGCCAGGCTGATCCCACCCAGGACGGCGGCGGCGATTGCGGTGAGCTCGTAGCCGCTGCCGAGGCCCGACTGCACGGAGTTCAGTTTCGAGGCGAGCAGCACGCCCGCCCCGCCGGCGCACGCACCGGAGAGCACGTAGACCCCGAACCGCACCCGCCGCACCGGCACCCCGGCCAGCTCGGCCGCACGCGGCCCGATGCCGGCCGCGTAGGCGGAGCGCCCGAACGGGGTGGCGACCAGGACGAACTCGAGCACCAGCACCACGACGACGGCGATCAGCACCGGAGCGGGCACGCCGAGGACGCTCCCCTGGGTCAGCCACGCGAAGGCGTCGGACTGCACGCCCGTGAGCTGCACGTCCGAGGTCACCACCTGCAGCAGCCCGGCGCCCACGCTGAGCATCGCGAGCGTGACGATGAAGTCGTTCACCCCGAGCAGAGCGATGACGGCGCCGTTCACGACCCCGGCCACGAGGCCGGTCCCGATCCCGACGAGCAGGCCGACCGGCAACGGCAGCCCCGCCATCAGCGCCCACATCGTGGTGGCGGCGCTCAGGCCCGTCACCGAGCCCACCGAGAGGTCGATGCCCCCGACCACCAGGACGAACGCCATGCCGGCCGCGAGCAGGGCGATGATCACCGTCTCGACCAGCAGGTTGGCGATGTTCCCACCGGTGAGGAAGAACGGGCTCGCCAGCGAGAAGAAGACGACCATGCCGACGAAGATCACGGCGACCGCGACGCCCTCGACGGCGAAGGCGCGAGCCAGGCGACGGGACGCGCTCATCACGCCACGCTCCGGGCCGCGAGGGACACGATCTCGGCGGAGACCCGCTCGTCGGCCTCGAGGTCGTCGCCGCGCAGGTCCGGCCGGACCTCCCCTGCGATCGCCCCCTCACGCATCACCAGGATGCGGTCGCTGACGTGCAGCAGCTCCGGGATCTCCGAGGAGATCACCAGCGCGGCGCCACCACCCGAGACGAAGCGGTGGATGAGCCGGTAGACCTCGGCCTTGGCCGCCACGTCGATGCCCTGCGTCGGTTCGTCGAAGATGATCAACCGCGGTCCGGTGAACAGGCAGCGGGCGATGACGATCTTCTGCTGGTTGCCGCCGCTGAGGTTGCGGATCCGCTCGCCGGCGCTGCTGGTCCGGACCCCCAGCTCGTCGATGTAGTCGCGGGTCACGGCCCGCTCCCGGCGACGGTCGAGCATCAGCCCCAGCCGGGCCACCTTGCCGAGCCGGGAGACGGTCGTGTTCTTGTCGAGCGGGAAGTCGGCCAGGATGCCCAGCGTCTTGCGCTCCTCCGGCACCATCGCGATGCCGAGCCGGTAGGCGTCGCGCGGGTGCCTGATCCGCACCGGCTCCCCGTCGACCAGGATGCGGCCGCCGTCGATCCGGTCGGCTCCGAGGATCACCCGCGCCAGCTCGGTGCGGCCCGCGCCGGCCACCCCGGCGACGCCGAGGATCTCGCCGCCCGCGATCGTCAGGCTCACGTCCCGGAGCACCGGGCGGCGGGAGACGTTCTCCAGGCGCAGCACCTCGGCACGGGGGCCGGCCGGCCGCTCGACGGGCGTCCGGTCCTCGGCGACCACCCCGAGCGACGTGGTCTTCCGCCCGACCATCAGCCGGACCAGGTCCGCGGGCGTCGACTCCGTGGTGTCGGTCGTCGCCACGGTGCGCCCGTCGCGCAGCACCGTGATCCGGTCGGCCAGCCCGTAGAGCTCGTCGAGGCGGTGGGTGACCCAGACCAGCGAGATACCGCGCTCGCGCAGCCGGCGCATGTGGTCGAACAGCACGACGCGCTCCTCCTCGGCGAGGCCGGAGGTGGGCTCGTCGAGGATGACGAGGCGGGCGTCGAACGCGAGCGCCTTGATGATCTCGACGACGTGCTGGGTCAGGGCCCCGAACTCGCCCACGGGACGGCGCAGGTCGCGCTCGGTCAGGCCGAAGTCGGCGATGACGCCCTGCACGCGCGCGCTCATGGCGCGCTCGTCGAGCAGGCCACGGCCGAAGGGCCCACGGCGCAGCTCACGGCCGAGGAAGATGTTCTGCAGCACCGTCAGCTCGGGTGCCAGCGACAGCTCCTGGTGGATCGTCGTGATGCCGAGGTCCTGGGCGTCGCGGGGACGCCGCAGCTGGACCGGTTCGCCTGCGACGAGGACCTGACCCGACGTCGGCTGGGTGGTACCCGACAGGACGTTGATCAGCGTCGACTTGCCGGCACCGTTCTCACCGAGCAGGGCGTGGATCTCTCCCGCTCGCACATCCAGGGAGACCCCACCCAGGGCCACCACCCCGGGGTAGTGCTTGACCACGCCCTCGACCCGGAGCAGCTCCTGCGGCTCCGGCTCCTGCGTGTCCTGATCAGGCATGTCGCCCGCCTCGCCTATGAGGCCACCTGGTGACCAGGTGGTCTGACCAATGAGAGTGGCGCAGACCATAAGCAGGCCCCTCGCGGACCGTCAATGCTGCAAACGGCCCAGTCCATCGCCCCCATGGCCGCGGTTTCGACGACTCGTTGACGCCGGGCCCGGCCAAGTGGTCTGATCACCTGAGAACCTGCTCCCGCATCGTCGCGCCAGGGCGCGCGCACTCATCCTTCGGATCGACAGGAGGCGTCGTGTTGCCCACGGCCACCATGCGCAAGTTCCTCAACGACCCCGGCGAGGCGGTCCGGGACTCCCTCGTCGGCCTCGCGGCCGCCCACCCCGGGGTCCTGCGCTACGACACGGCGAACGGCATCGTCGTCCGGGCGGACGGGCCGGTCCCCGGCAAGGTGGGCGTGGTCTCCGGTGGCGGCTCGGGATGCGAGCCCCTGCACACCGGTTTCGTCGGCCACGGGATGCTCGACGCCGCGGCCCCGGGCCAGGTGTTCAGCTCCCCCGTACCCGACCAGATCATCGCCGCCACCCACGCGGCCGACGCCGGCGCCGGCGTGCTGCACGTCGTCAAGAACTTCACCGGCGAGGTCATGAACTTCGAGATGGCCGCCGAACTGGCGGCCATCGACGGAGCGGTCGTCGAGACCGTCGTGGTCAACGACGACGTGGCCGTCCTCGACACGCCCGGCACGGCCGGCCGCCGCGGACTGGGCGCCACCGTGCTCGTCGAGAAGCTCGCGGGGGCGGCGGCGGAGCGCGGGCAGCCGCTGGACGCCGTCGCGGGCGTGGCGCGCCGCGTCGTCCACCGCGCCCGCTCGTTCGGAGTCGGGTTGTCCTCGTGCACGCCGCCCGTAGCCGGCCGGCCAATCTTCACGCTGCCCGACGGGGAGATCGAACTGGGCATCGGCATCAGCGGCGAGCCCGGCCGCCGGCGGGTACCCATGCGCAGCGCCCGGGAGCTCGCCGCGCTGATCGTCTCCGAGGTGCTGACCGACCTGGCGCCCACACCGGGCGCCCCGGTGCTGGCGATGCTCAGCGGCATGGGCGGCACCCCGTCCTCGGAGCTGCACCTGCTCTACGGCGAGGTGGACCGGTGTCTGCGCGACGCGGGCGTCGAGCCGGTCCGCCGCATCGTCGGCAACTTCATCACGTCGCTGGAGCAGTCGGGGGCCGCACTCACGGTCCTCGAGCTCGACGACGAACTGATCTCGCTGTGGGACGCACCCGTCCACACGGCCGCTCTGCGTTGGGGGATGTGACATGACCGACACCAGCACCACCATCGACGGCCGCGCGCTGCGGGCCTGGCTGCACGAGTTCGCCCGCCGGGTCGCCGAGAACAGCGACCACCTCACGGCGCTCGACTCCGAGATCGGCGACGCGGACCACGGGTCCAACATGCACCGCGGGATGGCCGCGGTGGTCGCGGCGATCGACGCCGACGCAGGCACGGAACCGGGACCGCTGCTCAAGCTCGTGGGGCGCACCCTGGTGAGCACCGTCGGCGGCGCCGCGGGCCCGCTCTACGGCACCCTGTTCCTGCGCATGGCCGCCACCGCCGGTGACGCCGGTCCGCTCGACGCCGCCGGGTTCGCGAAGGCCCTGCGCGCCGGGCTTGAAGGCGTGGCCGCTCGCGGGCGCACCGAGATCGGCGACAAGACGATGGTCGACGCCCTGGCCCCTGCGGTCGACGCGCTGGAGGCCCGGCTGGCGGCCGGCGCCGCACCGGCCACCGCGCTCGCCGCGGCGGCGGCCGCCGCAGCCGCGGGCCGCGACGCCACCGCCGGCCGGATCGCCCGCAAGGGCCGGGCCAGCTACCTGGGTGAACGCAGCATCGGTCACCAGGACCCCGGCTCGGCGTCGGCGACACTGCTCGTGGAGGCGGCGGCCGCCGCGCTCGGCACGGGCGCCGACGGGCAGGCCTGAGCCATGACAGGGATCGTCGTGGTGTCCCACAGCCGCGCGCTGGCCGACGCGGCCGTGGCCCTGGCCGGGGAGATGGTCCACGACCAGGACGTGCGGATGGTCGTCGCCGCCGGGCTGGACGAGACCACGTTCGGCACCGACGCCGTGCAGATCCTCGACGCGGTGACCGACGCCGACCGGGGTGACGGCGTCGTCGTGCTCATGGACCTGGGCAGCGCCGTTCTCTCGGCCGAGCTGGCGCTGGACATGCTCGACGACGACGTGCGGGAGCGCACCCTGCTGTGCGCGGGGCCGTTGGTCGAGGGGCTGGTCGTGGCGGCCGTCGCCGCTGCAGGCGGCTGCTCCCCCACCGAGGTCGCCGCCGAGGCCGAGGCTGCGCTGCAGGCCAAGCAGTCCCACGTCGGGACCGCTCCGGCCCCGGCTCCGGCGGAACCGGCTTCCCACGCCGGTCCCGAGGGGCCCAGCGGAATCGAAGGATCCTTCGTCGTCACGAACGCCCACGGACTGCACGCCCGCCCCGCGGCACGCCTCGTGCGCCGGGTGGCCGCGCTGGATGCCCGGGTGCACCTGCGCAACGCGACCGCCGGTTCGGCGTGGGTACCTGCGACGAGCCTGTCCAAGGTGGCCACCCTTGCCGTCCTGCAGGGTCACGAGGTCGAGGTGCGTGCCGAGGGGCCCCAGGCCCGCATGTGTGTCGACGAGCTGGTCGCGCTCGCCGCCGACGCCTTCGGCGAGTCCACCAGAGACCCGGAACCTGTGTCACCGGCCTCGGCGGGTCATCGAGGAGGGCCTCTCGGCGCCGCCCCGGGAATCGGGGTCGGCCCCGCCGCCCTTCCGCACGCGTCCGACACCCCGGTGGACGCCTTCGACGTGCCCGACGCCGGCACGGACTCCCCGGAGGCGGACCTCGCCCGGCTCGACGACGCCCTGACCACCGCGCGGGGCGAGATCCGGCGGGTCCGTGACGACATGGCCGGGCACCCCGACACCGACGCCGCGGCGATCTTCGACGCCCACCTCGTCCTCCTCGCCGATCCCGACCTGCTCGACGACGCCCGCGCGCGGATCCGCGCGGGCCGGGCGGCGGAACCCGCGTGGTGCGCCGCCGTCCTGCGGGTGGCGGGCGAGCTGGAGGCCCTGGCCGACCCGTACCTGCGGGCACGGGCGGCCGACGTGTACGACGTCGGGCAGCAGGTCCTGCGCGCGCTGCACGGGGAGAAGGGGACCGGGCCGGACCTGAGCGGCGTGGTGGTCGCGGGTGACCTGGCCCCGGCCGAGGTGGCGGCGCTGGACACCGACCGGGTCGTCGCGATCGTGCTCGCGTTCGGCAGCCCGACCGCGCACAGCGCGATCCTGGCCCGTGCCCGCGGCATCCCGGTGATCTGCGGGGCGGGCCCCGCCGTCCTGGGCCTCGACCCCGGCACGCTGCTGGCGGTCGACGGTGGCACCGGCGAGCTCGTCGTCGACCCCTCCCCCGAGGTCACCGACCGGTTCCGGGCGCGAGGTGCCGCCCTCGCCGAGCGGAACCGCCACGCGCTCGCCGAGTCCGCGTCGCCGGCCGTGACCGGCGACGGCGTGCACGTCCTTGTGGGCGCGAACGTCGGGTCGCCCGCCGAAGCCCGGTCCGCCGCTGCGGCCGGAGCGGACCTGGCCGGTCTCGTGCGGACCGAGTTCCTGTTCCTGGGGCGCACGCAGGCCCCCGACGTCGACGAGCAGGAGCGCGTCTACCGGGAGATCGCGAAGGCGTTCGGCGGCAGGCGGATCACGCTGCGCACCCTCGACGTCGGCGGGGACAAGCCGCTGCCCTACCTGCCCGGACCGGTCGAGGCGAACCCGTTCCTCGGCGTGCGGGGGCTCCGGCTCTCGCTGGCCAGGCCCCAGCTGCTGGCCGAGCAGCTGCTCGCCGTCGTGCGGGTCGCCCACGACGTGCCGGTCAGCCTGATGTTCCCCATGGTGAGCACGTGCGAGGAGCTGCTCGACGCCCGGCGCCTGCTCGACGAGGCGATCACGGCCGTCGGCCGCGGGACCCCGCCCGACCTGCAGGTCGGGATGATGGTGGAGGTTCCGGCGGCGGCCCTGCGCGCCGCGTCCTTCGCCCCGCACGTCGACTTCTTCAGCATCGGGACGAACGACCTGACGCAGTACGCGCTGGCCGCGGAGCGCGGCAACCCTGCCGTGGCCGGGCTCGGCGACCCACTCGACCCGGGCGTGCTGCGGCTGATCGACTTCGTCTGCCGCGGCGCCGACGGCCACGCGCTCGTCGCGGTGTGCGGTGAGCTCGCCGCGGACGAGCACGCCGCGGCGGTGCTGATCGGGCTCGGCGTGCGGGAGCTGAGCGTCGGCCCGGCCGCGGTGCCCGGGGTCAAGCAGGCGGTGCGGGCGGTGGACGGCGATGCGGCCGCGGCGCTGGCCGCGCGGGCGCTAGCCGCCGACGGCCCCGCCCGCGTCCGGGAGCTGATCAGCCCGGCGGGCTGAGGGCCTCAGGCGACGGGCGCGGAGCGCTGGTGCTTCGCGTACCACCGCCGGCCGTGCCAGCGCTGCTGGTGCCAGGCGAACAGCGGCAGCGGCCCGGGCGGGGTCAGCCAGTACGAGCCGGGCGGCGGCACCGGGGCCGAGCGGCGCAGTGGCAGGTCGGCGACCACCACCTGCGGTTCCGGCGTCGGAGCCATCGCGAGGACGGTCCCGTCGGCGGACCAGACACCGGTCGCGGGCACGAAGCGACCCCGGTAGCGCAGCGGCGGCAACCCGGGCATGGGGCACGCCACCTCGCCGCTGTGGGACGCGTGCACCACCGCAGCCCCGACGTGCCGGGCGAAGCGCGCCGGTGCCTCAGTCGCCCGCGCAGTGTTGGCCGCGTCCCACGCGTCGAACACCCGACGTGGCTGCCAGCGCGGGACCGTCCACCAGCCGCTTCCGCCGAGCACCACGTCGACGCGGCCGGCGAGGCGGGTGACCGTCTGTCGGCGCGTCAGCTCCCAGCAGACCGCCAGCCCGATCGTGGTGTCGTCGACGACGACCACGCCGTCGTCCGAACCACCGACGTACAGGGCGTTCTCCCACATCGTCGGGAGGTCCTTGTCGTGGCGGCCGCGGATACCGGTGCGGTCCACGAGCAGGACGGCGTTACGCACCTCCCCGTCGGGGTCACGCACCAGGAGGCTGCCGCTGAGCAGGACGTCGTGCGCCGCGGCCCAGCTCTGCATCGCCTGCACGGCGGGCCCGTCGATCGGCTGCGCCGCCGCGGCGACCGACGGCAGGAACGCCACCCCGCTGGTGAAGAACTCCGGCAGGGCGATCCACTCGGCGCCGTCGCGGGCGGCCTCGGACACCAGCCGCCCCGCCTGCTCGAGGTTCGCGTCGACGTCGCCCAGCACGGCCTGCAGCTGGACGGCGGCGACCCGCCGCGCCTCCGACGGATCCGTCGTGCTCATCGCTGTCCCTCTCGTTCGCCGAACGCCCGAATCTTCACAGGAGGGGCGCGGCGTCCGGTAGCCGGGTGGTCGCCGTGCGTCACGGCGGGCGGCGTCTACTCGGTCTCAGAGGCCGGCGAGGGTCTTGGTGAGATAGTCGAGGCTGCGCCGGAGGACCTCGTCCTCGCTCCCCGTGCCGGGCATCAGGTAGTCGATCTCGACCGCGAGGAGCCCGGTGTAGCCGGCGGCGTCCAGGGCGCGGAGAGCACGGGGAACGTCGATCAGGCCGGTTCCGGTCTCGACACTCGGCCAGAACCCGAACGTGTGCGGATCGCCCTGATATGCGGCGATGTCCTTGAGGTGCACGGCTCTGGCGTAGGGGGCGAGCAGCTCGATGGCGGGCATGACGTCCTCGAGCATCCGCAGGTTGTTCCCCGTGTCGAGGCAGAGGCCCAGAGCGGGGCTGTCCACCGCCTCCACGAGTTCGACGGCCTCGTGCGCGAGCAGGTCGGCATGGTTCTCCATCGCGAGGACGACCCCGCGGCGCTCGGCCTCCGCGGTGGCTTCGCGCAGCAGGGGAAGCAGGTTCCGGCGGTGCTCACGCCAGCTGTCGGGGCGGGTCCGGCGCCCGCCGGCGCAGATCCGCATCACGCGGGCGCCGAGCCGCCGGGCAACGTCGAGGTTCGCGACCAGATCGGGCAGCGCGTCAGGGCGGGTACCGGAGCCGAGGCCGTCGGGGTGCCCCCAGGCCCAGACCAGCTCCATGCCGTACCCGTCGATGCGAGTGCGGAGCTGGTCGAGGTGCACCGGGGAGGCGTCGTCCAGGGCGAAGTGCTCGATGCTGATGCCTTCCACCTGGTGACCGGCGGCGCGGTCGATGAAGTCCTCCACGCTCATCCGCGCGGCCGGGGCCTCCTCCAGACCGGGATAGATCTCGCCGAAGTAGCGGTGGTAGCAGTAGGAATCGATGGCGGTCTTCATGAGGCTCCCGGTCGTACGGTCGGTCTTTGGAAGTGGGAGTGAGGCTCAGGCCGGGACCGGCCGGTGGTCCGGCAGGCTCAGACCGGACAGGTCCTCGGCGGCGGCCTGGAGTTCGGGCGCGAACTCGGACATGCGCTCAGGTGTGAGCCGGACGGACGGACCGGCGATGCTGATCACGCCGACGACGGCTCCCTGGTCGGCACGCACCGCGACCGCCATGGCGGAGGTGCCCGCCTCGAAGGTGTCGTGGACGGTGGCGTAACCACGCTCGCGGGTCGTTCGCAGCCGCTCACGGATGTCGTCGAGCTCCTGCGGAGCCGCCGGCCCGTACTCCTCGAGGCTGCCGATGCCCTGCCGGTAGATCATCGAGAGGGCCTCGTCCTCGGGCAGATCGGCGAGCCACGCGTGACCGCTGGCCGAGCAGCTCAGCCGCACAGTGGATCCGGTGTCGGGGTCGTAGCGCAGGCCCGAGCGAGCTCCCCTGGAACTTCGAGACCCAGACCAGGTCGGTGCCGTCGACCAGGCTCAGCCGGACCAGCTCTCCGGGCGTCTCGGCGAGCTGCTCGAGGACGGGCTTGGCCAGCTGGGCGAGGTCGTTGGCGGCCAGGTGTTTGAGACCGAGCGCGACGAACCTCAGCGTGAGCATGTAGTTGCCCGACTCGGCGTCCTGGCGCACGTAGCCGCCACCGGCGAGATCGGCGAGCAGCCGGTGGGTCGCACTTCGCGGGATGCCCAGGGAGTCCGCGATCTCCGACAACGCGAGACCCCCGACCCGTCCGGCCAGCGTCTCGACCACGGCCATCCCGCGTACCAGCGCACTGCTCACGGCCAACCCCTCCTCGGGTGCGGAACCTGCTCGAGCGCGGCGGCGTCGAGGTCGTACCCACCGTAACGGAAGATCTGAACGGACTTCCACTATGGAACAGCATTCCAAATCGTGTTAGCGTCCGTCGCGTCGCTGGACCGGCCGTCCGTCGACACCCACTCACCGCATACGCACCGAGGACGCCGTGATGCGACGGCCTCGTGAGCGAAGACGCTCCGGGAGAACTGATGACCGACTCCTTCGTCGCCGCCCCTTCGGACGGTCCGACGGCAGGCCGGAAGCGCCCCAGGCGGGCCGCCGTGGCCGCCTTCGTGGGCAGTGCCCTCGAGTACTACGACTTCTACATCTACGGCACCGCTGCGGCGCTCGTGTTCAACAAGGTCTTCTTCCCCACCAGCAGCGCGGCCACAGGGACCCTGTTGGCCCTGGCCACCTTCGGTGTCGGCTACGTCGCCCGGCCGGTCGGGGCGTTCGTGCTCGGGCACTTCGGCGACCGCTACGGCCGCAAGAAGATCCTCATCTTCACGCTGCTCCTCATGGGCGTCTCGACGTTCCTGGTCGGCTGCCTGCCCACCTACGCCTCGATCGGCGTGTGGGCCCCGATCCTGCTGGTCGTGCTGCGGCTGCTGCAGGGGTTCTCCGCGTCGGGCGAGCAGGCCGGCGCGAACTCCATGACGCTCGAACACGCCCCGGACCACCAGCGGTCCTTCTTCACCAGCTTCACCCTCAGCGGCACCCAGCTGGGCCTCATCCTCTCCAGCGGTGTCTTCATCCCGGTGGCCGCACTGCCGGACGAGGCCCTGCTGTCCTGGGGATGGCGCGTCCCGTTCTGGCTGAGCGCCGTCGTCGTGGCGGCCGGGCTGGTCATCCGTCGATCGCTGACCGAGACCCCGGTCTTCGAGGAAGAAGCCGCGAAGGACGAGGTCGAGAAGCTTCCCCTGGCCGTACTCTTCCGCGAGCACTGGGCCGATGTCCTCCGCATCGCGCTCAGCTCGCTGGTCTCCACCGTCTCCACGATCTTCGGTGTCTATGCGCTGTCCTTCGCCACCGGCACCGTCGGCGTCCCCCGCTCGACCATGCTGTGGCTGACGGTCGCCGCCGCGTTCGTCGCGCTCTTCTCCATCACCGGGTGGGCCAGGCTCGCCGACCGGGTCGGCCGCAAGCCCGTGTACCTCTTCGGCGTCCTCGGCAGCGCCGGCCTGATGTTCGCCTACCTGTGGTCGCTCTCCACCGGCGTGGTCGCGTTGTTCTTCGTCTTCGGCATCCTGATGTCCGGCGTGGTCTACCACGCCCAGAACGGGGTCTTCCCCGCCCTCTACGGCGAGCAGCTCCCGACCAGGGTCCGGCTCTCCGGCATGGCCATCGGCACCCAGATCGGGTTCGCGCTCTCCGGGTTCATGCCCACCCTCGCCGCCGCCGTCGCCGGCGAAGGCACCGGCGGCTGGCTCCCGGTCGCGCTCCTCGTCCTGGCCTGCTGCGCCGTCTCCGCGGCCGCCACCCTGGGGATGCGCGAGACCTTCCGCACCCCGATGGCCCTTCTCGGCGTGCGGACCCCGAAGGATGAGAGCGCCCGGATTCCCGCCTGACCGGCGCAGACGAACCACGACTCCCTCGACGAAAGGTGACCGAGATGCGCATCGCGGTCCTGCACGGCCCGAACCTCAACCGGCTCGGTGTCCGGCGCCCCGACAAGTACGGCACCACGACCCTGGCCGACATCACCAAGCACGTCGACGAAGCCGCAGCCCGGCTCGGCGTCCAGGCCATGCATTTCCAGTCCAACGCCGAGTACGCGCTCATCGACTGGATCCACGAACACCAGCACGAGTTCGACGGGATCGTCATCAACCCCGCCGGCCTCACCGCTGCCGGCTACTCCTTGCTCGACGCCGTCCGGGATCCCGGTTACCCCTTCGCCGTCGTGCACATCTCGCAGTACCACGCCATCGACGGCAAGGAACGCGACGACATCTTCGCCAGCACCGCCGCCGTCTACATCACCGGAGCCGGCTGGCGCGGCTACTCCTACGCACTCGAAGCGATCTTCCACAAGATCGACGAAGCGACGCCCGCCGGCTGAGGCCGCACGCTCCAGGTACCTCAGATCGGCATCCACGGAAAGGACACGCCGTGCCCACACCTCTGCGCATCGGGCTCATCGGGGCCGGCCGCATGGGCCGCAGCCACGCGATCGCCATCGCCGCGAACCCCGGCGCCGAGCTCGTCGCGATCGCCGACCCGGTCGACACGACCCTCGCCGCCGAGACGGGGGCGCGGCTGCACGACAGCCACGCCGCGCTCCTCGAGCACGGGGGCGTCGACGCGGTGATCATCGCCAACCCGAACGACCAGCACGTCCCCACCACCCTGGACGTCCTGTCCGCCGGTGTCCCGGCGCTGCTGGAGAAGCCCGTCGGGATCGACATCGCCGAGGTGCGCAGGCTCGCCGACGCCGTGGACCGGTCGGGCGTGCCCGTGCTGGTCGGCCACCACCGCCGCCACCACCCGCTGATCCAGCAGGCCCACCACGCGATCGGCTCCGGCTCCCTGGGGCGGGTCGTGGCGATCACCGCGCTGTGGCTGACCCGGAAACAGGACGAGTACTTCGACGGCTGGCGACGCCGCCCCGGAGCCGGGGTCCTGCTGATCAACCTCGTCCACGACCTCGACGTGCTCCGGCACCTCTGCGGTGAGATCACGGCCATCCAGGCCGTGACCAGCAACGCGGTTCGCGGGTTCGAGGTCGAGGACACGGCCGGCCTGCTGCTGGAGTTCGAGTCCGGCGCGATCGGCACCCTCACCGGGTCCGACGCCGTCACCGCTCCGTGGGGCTGGGACCAGAACGCCGGCGACGACCCGCAGTTCGCCGAACAGCCCGATCAGCCCAGCTACTTCATCGCCGGCACCCACGGGTCGCTCACCGTCCCGAAACTGCAGCGCTGGACCTATCCGGGGCAGGCCGACTGGCGTGCCCCCCTCACCTCCGACTACCTCACCCGCCCGCGAGGGGGCTCGCTGCAGAACCAGCTCCAGCACTTCATCGGGGTCGCTCGGCATCAGGAGGCACCGATCGTCTCCGTCGCCGATGCCGGGCGCTCCCTGGCCGCGGTGGAGGCCGCCCAGTCCGCTGCACGCACCCGGACCCGAGCCACGCCCCAGAGCATCGCGGTCTCGCACGCGGCGGACACCGACCGGATCCTGGCGTAGCGAGGGCGAACCCTCGCCGGTCCGGCGTCCGGTGAGCTCACTGCAGAGGTGGCGAGGCCGTTCGGCACACATCGTCGACCCACGACGAGGGTGCGCTATTCGACCTTCCCGGTCGTCCCTCGAGGGACGAGCTCGACGCCATGGCGATGAAGCTGGGGAGGCCCGCCCTCCCCCGCCATCCGCTTGGCCAGCAGGTCCAGCGCGTCACGGGCCATCGCCTCGAAGGGCTGCCGCACGGTCGTCAGATCGATCATGGCCCAGCCGGACGCCGGAATGTCGTCGAAGCCCACGAGCGAGACGTCGTCGGGGATCCGCACACCTCGCCGGAGGGCGACGTCCATCGCCGTGATCGCCATCGTGTCGCTCGCACAGAAGATCGCTGTCGGCCGCTCGGAGTGGTCGAGCAGTTCGTTCATGCAGCCTGCGCCGCTGTCGTAGGTGGAGTCACCGCGTCGGATCAGCTCGTCGTCCAGACCGACACCCAACCGGTCCAGGGCTGCACGGAAGAGATCGACACGCCCACGCCCGCTGGAGGTGTACCGGGAGCCGGCGATCATGCCGATCCTCCTGTGGCCCAACTCGACCAGGTGTCGGGCGACTGCGCGGCATCCGCCGTCGTCGTCGGGCAGGACCTTGTCCAGCTCGACTCCCGGCGCGTCGCGGCTGATCAGCACTGCGGGCACGCGATGGGCGAACCGCGCGACGACCTCGGACTCGACGGTGGCCGAGGCGAAGACGATGCCGTCGACCGCGCTCGTCGCGAGATCGAGCACGTCGTGGGGGCTCGCGCCGTCGTCACGCTCCTTGAACAGCATCATCCGCAGCTCTCGCGTGCGGAGTTGCTCGTGCAGGGTCGTGATCAGCGCCGGGTAGATCGGGTTGGTGATGTCGGCGACGACCACTGCCACGACCCCGGAACGGCGGGTCACGAGACCGCGCGCGATCGGGTCGGGCGTGTAGCCGAGCCTGGATGCCACCTCGAGAACGAGCTCGCGGGTCTTCGGGGCGACCCGCGGATCGCCGCGGAAGGTGCGGGAGACCGTCGTCTGGGAGACGCCCGCCTCCCGCGCAACGTCCCAACCAGTGCTCGTCATCGCTCTCCGTCCGCGTCGTGCTCCTGACGGATAGTAGGCGCCCCGTTGACTCGAAGAGACCGGCTCCGCGCCCCTTGCACCGAAATGACTACGCAGTCATACTCCGATGACTACGTAGTCCAAGCCCCCAGCCGCTCCCGACGACGAGGACGACCAGCGTGAAGATCGCAGTTCTGCAAGGCCCCAACCTCGACCGGTTGGGCAAGCGGCGGCCGGACAAGTACGGCACCCGCACCCTCGCGGACATCACCGAGGACATCGAGAAGACCGCCACGGACCTCGGCGTCGAGGTGACGCAGTACCAGTCCAACCACGAAGGCGCGCTGATCGACTGGCTGCGCACCTGTCAGGACGAGGTCGACGGCATCGTGATCAATCCGGCCGGTCTGACCCCGTACGGCCGCTCCCTTTACGACGCGCTCGCCGACTCGGACCTGCCCATCGCCGTCGTGCACATGTCAGCGATCTTCCGCTACGAGCGGCAGGCGCACCCTGACATGTTCGCGCCGCTGGCCTCCGTCTACATCGCCGGCCTGCGCGCGAAGGGGTACCCCATCGCCCTGCGCAGCCTGTGCGAGCACATCGAGGATGCCGCCCGTGTCTGAGCCGTCCGGGCAGACCTTCTGGCCGGGCCGCTTCGCGGGCCGCGGGTTCGTCGTCACCGGTGCCGTCGGCGGCATCGGCCGCGCAGTCGTCGATCGCCTCGCCGCAGAGGGCGCCACCGTCCTGGCCACCGACGCCGTACCCAGCTCCGAGCCGGACACCGACCGCGTGACCCGCACCGTCCTCGACGTCGGCGATGCAGAGGGCTGGGCCGCCACGGTGAAGCAGGCCGTCGACATCGGCGCCGCCGACGGCCTCGCGCTGTGCCACGGCATCTCGCAGCCTCTGGTGCCGACTGCCGAGCTCGAGCTCGCCGACTGGCAGCGCGTGCTCGACGTCAACCTCACCGGTTGTTTCCTGGGCATCAAGAGCATGGTCCCGGAGCTGCGAGGCCGAGGATGGGGCCGGATCGTCGCGCTCGCCTCCATCGCCGCCAAGGAGGCCAACGTCGAGGAACACGCCTACGCCGCCTCCAAAGCCGGGCTGGTCGCCCTGGTCAAGAGCGTGGGCAAGGAACTCGCGACCACCGGTGTCACCGCCAACGCGGTTGCGCCCGGCCCCGTCGGTACCGAGCTGTTCTACCGGCTCGGGCCCGAGCACAACGCCGACCGGCTCCGCCGCGTCCCGATGGGCCGTCCAGCCACGACCGGGGAGGCCGCCGCGTTGATCTGCTGGCTCCTCTCCGCCGAGGCCAGCTACTCCACCGCGCAGTGCTTCGACCTCAGCGGCGGACGCGCGACCTCCTGATCGACCGCTACCCTCCCTCTCCCGACAAGGACGTCGCCATGCCGAGCTCGGACTCCGGCGGTTCTGCCGTCGCGACCCCCACACCCCGCGAGATGCGCAAGGTCCTCGCGGGCGCCGCCTCCGGAACCTCCCTGGAGTGGTTCGACTTCGCGCTCTACGGCACGGTCTCCGCGATCGTGTTCCCGAAGCTGTTCTTCCCCGCACTGGATCCGACCACCGGTGTGCTCGCGGCCTTCGCCGCCTTCGGTGTCGGGCTCGGTGCCCGGCCCCTGGGCGCGGCGTTCTTCGCGAACCTGGGCGACCGGATCGGCCGCCAGCGCACCATGCTCACCGCGATCATCGCGATGGGCTTCTCCTCGCTCGGCATCGGCCTGCTTCCCGGCTACGGCAGCTGGGGGATCTGGGCTCCGGTCCTGCTCGTCCTCCTCCGCATCGTGCAGGGCTTCAGCCTCGGGGGCGAGTCCAGCGCCGCACAGATCATGGCCATGGAGTACGCCCCGGCCGGCCGGCGCGCCTTCTACGGCTCCATCGTCAACATGGGATCCCCGCTCGGGCAGGTCTTCGTCGCGCTGGTCCTCGTGCTGGTCCGCGGCGCCGCGGGCGAAGAGGCCTTCCTCGCGTGGGCCTGGAGAATCCCGTTCATCCTCGGCTTCGCGATGGCCATCCTCGGGTTCCTCATGCGCCGCACCCTCGGCGAGACTCCCGCGTTCGAGAGGTCCCGCAAGCAGAACATGCTGGTCAAGCGCCCGTTGCTCACCGTCCTGCGGACCTACCCGCGCGACATCCTGCGGCTGACCTTCCTCTGGGCGGCCAACGTCGCCTGCTCCTACATGGTGACGACGTACTCCGTCGACTACATACAGCACACGCTGGGCATGTCGAGCCAGACCTCGTTCACCCTCATCCTGGCCACCAACCTGCTCGGTGTCGCGGCCGTACCCCTGGGCGGCCGGCTCGCCGACCGCTACGGCCGCAAGCCCGTCCTCTACACCTTCGCCACGATCAGCCTCGTCGGTGCCCTCGCCTACTTCCCCCTGCTCGACACCGAGGTCTGGCCGCTCATGCTGGCCGCGAACGTCCTGACCCTCGTGTCGCAGTACATCGAGTTCGGCGCGCTCGCGGCGATCTTCGCCGAGCCGTTCCCGACACCCGTCCGCTACTCGGGTCACGCCTCGGCCTACACCCTGACCAACCTCATCGGGGGCGCCCCGACCCCCTTCGTCGCGGCGCTGCTGCTTCAGGTCACCGGCACCCCCTGGAGCATCTCCCTGCTGCTTGCGGCGGCCTACATCCTGAGCCTGATCATGATCAGGCTCACGCCCGAGACGAGGAACGTGGACTTCCACGCCGCGGGCAACGAGGTCGCGTCGCCGGCTCGCGGTCGGGCGGCGACCGCATGAGCAGCACCAACGTGCCTTCGCGGCTCGCGCTGGGAGCGATGACCTTCCGAGGCCGCCGGTTCGAGGAGGCCGTCGCGGCGGCCGCCTCCAGCGGCTTCGACGGTATCGGGGTGTCCGTCGGCCAGGTCGTTGCGGCCCTCGAGCGGGGCATGTCGCCCGAGGAGATGGCGGATCGAGTTTCCAGCCACGGGCTCCGGGTCGCCGAGCTCGAGCTCGTCCGGATCGGCGGCGACCCGCGGGCCCGCCACCTCAACGAGCTCGTCCTCGATCTCATCCCGGTCCTCACCCCGGACCGGATCCACGTCGCGGCCTTCCACGGCCAACCCGAGCAGGTCGCCGCCGGCCTCGCCGACGTGTGCACCCGCGCGCGCGACACCACGGTCGCGTTCGAGTTCATGCCCTACAGCGCGATCCGCGACGTCGCCGACATGCAGTCCCTGCTGCAGACCCCCGGCTGCCAACACGTACAGATCGTGCTCGACGTCGTCCATTTCTTCCGCTCCGGCGGCCAGCTCGACCAACTCACCCCGGACCTGTGTGCACAGGTGGCGGTCGTCCAGCTCTCCGACCTCCTCCCCCGCGGGCCCCGGATCGACCTCGCCCACGAGGCTCGACACCTCCGGACCCACCCCGGCCACGGCACCCTCGACCTCGACGGGTTCCTCCGCGCCGTCTCCGCGCAGGGAGTGAGGCCGCCCGTCACGGTCGAACCGATCTCGGACACGCTCGAACAACAGCCGGTCAGCTGGGTCGCCGAGAGCGCCCGCGTGGCCACGACGCGACTGCTCTCCGACGCCGGTTGGGTCTCCTGACCGCGCCACACACCCGGAGGAAGCGACATGCCTTCACCAGCCCTGGCAGTCATCGGCGCCGGCAGGATCGGCCGCGAACACGCCCGCCTCATCAACGAGTCACGGGACGCCACGCTCGGCGCGATCGTCGACCCCGAACCGGCCGCAAGGGAGCTGGCCGGGTCCTACGGCGTCCCGTACTTCGCGAACCACGAAGACATGCTCGAGAACGGCGGAATCGCCGGCGCCGTCGTCGCCCTGCCCAACGCCTTGCACGTGCCAGTGGCGACCGACCTCGTCGCACACGACCTCGCGGTTCTCGTCGAGAAGCCGATCGCGGACACCCTCGAATCCGCATATCTGCTGGTCGAAGCCTCCCGCGACGCTTCGGTCCCGGTCCTGGTGGGCCACCAGCGGCGCCACAGCCCGGACATCGCCCGCGCGCGGTCCTGCATCGTGTCCGGCCGCCTCGGTCGCGTGGTCGCGGTCAGCGGCACCTGCCTGATGCGGAAGAACGACGACTACTTCGACGCCGGCTGGCGGCGGGCGCCCGGTGGCGGCCCGATCCTGATCAACCTCATCCACGACATCGACGCGCTCCGCTTCCTGCTCGGGGAGATCGTCACGGTCGGTGCCCTGTCGTCGAACCAGGTTCGTGGACTGGAAGTGGAGGACTCCGCAGCGGTCATCCTGAATTTCGCGAGCGGAGCAGTCGGCACGCTCGTGCTCAGCGATGCCGTACCGGCACCGTGGTGCTGGGACCTGAACTCCGGAAAGGCCCCGTTTTTCCCGTACACACCCGCCGACTGCTACCTCATCGGCGGGACAGAAGCCTCACTGGCGGTGCCGACGATGGAGCTTCTGGGAGCACCCGGCGGGGGAGACTGGCGGAGCCCACTCGTCCACCAGCGCGTCCCCACCGACAGCTCCGACCCCTACGAGAACCAGCTCAGGCACTTCGTCGACGTCGTCGAGGGGCGGGCGGAGCCGCTGATCGACGCTGCGGACGGGATGCGTACCTTGGCCGCCACCCTTGCCGTCGCGAGATCGGCGGAGACCCGCGAGTTGGTTCGGGTCGACGACCTCGTTCCGGCCGAGTGATTCGTCGCGGCCTGCCACCGGATTGCGCGCCGCGGCACCCGCTGCCTCCCGCCGGAGTCGCACTGCCACACCACGAATTGGTGTGGCGACACGGCGCCGGCTGGCACTCGTCCAGCTTCTATCCGTCGAGCGGACTCTTCTCCGCGGCGCCACACTGGCCATGACCTCGGACCCCGGAGACCGGAACGCCGGAGTGCCGCGCTGGATGGTGTTCACGGCGATCCTGGTCTGCGCTGTCGTTCAGTCTCTGCTGCCAGCGACGGTTTCGCCTCGGTGGCGGACGCGGTGGGTATCGACGCGCGGTAACCCCGGCCGCATCCCGTGTTTCTGCACGTACGGCACCTTCGTGCGAACCTAGTGCGCGAAGGTGCCGTACGTGCGAACACGCCCCGCACCCGCGCCGGAATCTTCCTCAGAACTGCAGAAATGGTCCCGTAGCGAAGCTACGGGACCATTTCCGTAGACAAAAAGTAGGCCCCCACCTGACGGCGGGGGCCTACTTGATGTTGAATGTCGGCGGCGACCTACTCTCCCACACCCTGACGAGTGCAGTACCATCGGCGCTGGAGGGCTTAGCTTCCGGGTTCGGGATGGGACCGGGCGTTCCCCGCTCCGCCAAAACCACCGACAACACTATTCACCTATCCCCGCCCCGACCCCCAGCGGATTCGAGAAACCTCGAACCCGAAAAAGGAACGACCCGGGTCGAACACCAACCCGCCACCCCCGAACCCCCGGTTTTCCCGGGGTATCGGGTGATGAGGGTTGTGTGCTCAGGGTCACACAGTGGATGCGAACAACTTGTTGTGGCAAGCCCTCGGCCTATTAGTACCAGTCAACTCCACCCCTCACAGGGCTTCCATCTCTGGCCTATCAACCCAGTCGTCTACTGGGAGCCTTAACCACGCAAGGTGGTGGGAGACCTCATCTTGGAACGAGCTTCCCGCTTAGATGCCTTCAGCGGTTATCCCTTCCGAACATAGCCAACCAGCCATGCCCCTGGCGGGACAACTGGCACACCAGAGGTTCGTCCGTCCCGGTCCTCTCGTACTAGGGACAGCCTTCCTCAAGTCTCCTACGCGCGCGGCGGATAGGGACCGAACTGTCTCACGACGTTCTAAACCCAGCTCGCGTACCGCTTTAATGGGCGAACAGCCCAACCCTTGGGACCTACTCCAGCCCCAGGATGCGACGAGCCGACATCGAGGTGCCAAACCATGCCGTCGATATGGACTCTTGGGCAAGATCAGCCTGTTATCCCCGGGGTACCTTTTATCCGTTGAGCGACACCCCTTCCACAAGGTGGTGCCGGATCACTAGTCCCGACTTTCGTCCCTGCTCGACCTGTCAGTCTCACAGTCAAGCTCCCTTGTGCACTTACACTCAACACCTGATTGCCAACCAGGCTGAGGGAACCTTTGGGCGCCTCCGTTACTCTTTAGGAGGCAACCGCCCCAGTTAAACTACCCACCAGGCACTGTCCCTGAACCAGATCATGGCCCGAGGTTGAGACACCCAATTCGACCAGAGTGGTATTTCAACAACGACTCCACAACCACTAGCGTGGCCGCTTCACAGTCTCCCACCTATCCTACACAAGCCGAACCGAGCACCAATACCAAGCTATAGTAAAGGTCCCGGGGTCTTTCCGTCCTGCCGCGCGTAACGAGCATCTTTACTCGTAGTGCAATTTCGCCGAGTCTGTGGTCGAGACAGCGCCCAAGTCGTTACGCCATTCGTGCAGGTCGGAACTTACCCGACAAGGAATTTCGCTACCTTAGGATGGTTATAGTTACCACCGCCGTTTACTGGCGCTTAAATTCTCCGCTTCGCCCCCGAAGGGACTAACAGGTCCTCTTAACGTTCCAGCACCGGGCAGGCGTCAGTCCGTATACATCGTCTTGCGACTTCGCACGGACCTGTGTTTTTAGTAAACAGTCGCTTGGGCCTGGTCTCTGCGACCGCCCAACCCTAGCCCGCAAGGGGCTTCAAGTCAGACGGCCCTCCTTCTCCCGAAGTTACGGAGGTATTTTGCCGAGTTCCTTAACCACAGTTCGCTCGATCGCCTCGGTATTCTCTACCTGACCACCTGTGTCGGTTTGGGGTACGGGCCGCAACAGCACTCGCTAGAGGCTTTTCTCGACAGCATGGGATCACCCTACTTCGCCTCAATCGGCTACGCATCACGTCTCACCCGTCACGACCCCCGGATTTACCTAGGAGTCGGGCTACACGCTTACACCAGGACTACCACCGCCTGGCGAGGCTACCCTCCTGCGTCACCCCATCGCTTGCCTACTACCGGATCGGGTCCCACGCTCCACCACACCCACCGCTCCCGAAGGAACAGGCGGGGGGCTTCGGATGGTTAGCATCACCGGCCTCGGCACGGACGCACTATCACGAGCACGGGAATATCAACCCGTTGTCCATCGACTACGCCTGTCGGCCTCGCCTTAGGTCCCGGCTCACCCTGGGCGGAACAGCCTGGCCCAGGAACCCTTGGTCATTCGGCGGAAGAGATTCTCACTCTTCATTCGCTACTCATGCCTGCATTCTCACTCGCACACCCTCCACGACTAGCTCACGCTGCCGCTTCACCGGATGCACGACGCTCCCCTACCCATCCCAACGACTACACCCAAAAACCGAAATCCTCGGGCGGATCAATGCTGGAATGCCACGGCTTCGGCGGTGCGCTTGAGCCCCGCTACATTGTCGGCGCAGGACCACTTGACCAGTGAGCTATTACGCACTCTTTCAAGGGTGGCTGCTTCTAAGCCAACCTCCTGGTTGTCTGGGCGATCCCACATCCTTTCCCACTTAGCGCACGCTTAGGGGCCTTAGCCGGTGATCTGGGCTGTTTCCCTCTCGACTACGAAGCTTATCCCCCGCAGTCTCACTGCCGCGCTAAAAGTACCGGCATTCGGAGTTTGGTTGATTTCAGTAAGCTTGTCGGCCCCCTAGACCATCCAGTGCTCTACCTCCGGTACCCACCACGCGACGCTGCACCTAAATGCATTTCGGGGAGAACCAGCTATCACGGAGTTTGATTGGCCTTTCACCCCTAACCACAGCTCATCCCCCAGGTTTTCAACCCTGGTGGGTTCGGGCCTCCACGTCGTCTTACCGACGCTTCACCCTGGCCATGGCTAGATCACTCCGCTTCGGGTCTATACCCCGCGACTATAAGCGCCCTATTCAGACTCGCTTTCGCTACGGCTACCCCACACGGGTTAACCTCGCCACGAAGCATAACTCGCAGGCTCATTCTTCAAAAGGCACGCCATCACCCAACAAGTAGGCTCTGACGGCTTGTAGGCACACGGTTTCAGGTACTATTTCACTCCCCTCCCGGGGTACTTTTCACCTTTCCCTCACGGTACTCGTCCGCTATCGGTCATCAGGGAGTATTTAGGCTTACCGGGTGGTCCCGGCAGATTCACAGCAAATTCCACGAGCTCGCTGCTACTCGGGGACAACGTCCAAACCGCTCACAATGTTTTCGCGTACGGGGCTCTCACCCACTACGGCGACCCTTTCCAGAAGTCTTCCACTAACACTGCAACACGGCTTCGCAGGCACGGCAGCGCCCACACGACGAAACCCCACAACACCGCATCCGCAACGCCTGCCGGCTATCACACGGACCCGGTTTAGCCTCTTCCGCTTTCGCTCGCCACTACTCACGGAATCACGGTTGTTTTCTCTTCCTGTGGGTACTGAGATGTTTCACTTCCCCACGTTCCCCCTAACACCCTATGAATTCAGATGCTAGTGACGCGTCATGACACGCGCCGGGTTTCCCCATTCGGACACCCTCGGATCACAGCTTGGTTGACAACTCCCCGAGGACTATCGCGGTCTCCCACGTCCTTCATCGGCTCCTGATGCCCAGGCATCCACCATGTGCCCTTAAACACTTGACCACAACAAGATGCTCGCATCCACTATGCAACACTCAACACACAACCACACCCCAACCAATCCCTGACCACCACCACCCCCACCCACCACTGGAAAAAACCCAGCGGCGCGGGAGGCGTTAGACGGTCCAGGCCGGGAGCAGCCCGAGAACCACACCGATCACCGGTGTCTCCTCAGGACCCAACAGTGTGCCAAGCCTCGCCGCCCCCCGAAAGGAAACGGCCTGCTGTCTCGTTCAGCATGAATTGGTATTTTGTGTTCCACCCAGCCACCCACCGACCCCAGGCCGGCGAAGCGGATTGTGTGAAAGGAGACCGACCACCCGCGGGGCATACCCACGGCGCCGGTTCAACCTCACCAACCGGTGAGCTCCTTAGAAAGGAGGTGATCCAGCCGCACCTTCCGGTACGGCTACCTTGTTACGACTTCGTCCCAATCGCCGGTCCCACCTTCGACAACTCCCTCCCACAAGGGGTTGGGCCGTCGGCTTCGGGTGTTACCAACTTTCGTGACGTGACGGGCGGTGTGTACAAGGCCCGGGAACGTATTCACCGCAGCGTTGCTGATCTGCGATTACTAGCGACTCCAACTTCATGGGGTCGAGTTGCAGACCCCAATCCGAACTGAGACCGACTTTAAGGGATTCGCTCCACCTCACGGTCTCGCAGCCCTCTGTATCGGCCATTGTAGCATGTGTGAAGCCCTGGACATAAGGGGCATGATGACTTGACGTCATCCCCACCTTCCTCCGAGTTGACCCCGGCAGTCTCCCATGAGTCCCCGGCATAACCCGCTGGCAACATGGAACGAGGGTTGCGCTCGTTGCGGGACTTAACCCAACATCTCACGACACGAGCTGACGACAGCCATGCACCACCTGCACACCAACCACAAGGGAAGCCCTATCTCTAGGGATGTCTGGTGCATGTCAAACCCAGGTAAGGTTCTTCGCGTTGCATCGAATTAATCCACATGCTCCGCCGCTTGTGCGGGCCCCCGTCAATTCCTTTGAGTTTTAGCCTTGCGGCCGTACTCCCCAGGCGGGGCGCTTAATGCGTTAGCTGCGGCACAGAGACCGTGGAATGGCCCCCACACCTAGCGCCCACCGTTTACGGCGTGGACTACCAGGGTATCTAATCCTGTTCGCTCCCCACGCTTTCGCTCCTCAGCGTCAGTATCGGCCCAGAGACCCGCCTTCGCCACCGGTGTTCCTCCTGATATCTGCGCATTTCACCGCTACACCAGGAATTCCAGTCTCCCCTGCCGAACTCCAGTGATGCCCGTATCGACCGCAAGCTCAGAGTTAAGCCCCAAGTTTTCACGATCGACGTGACACACCGCCTACGAGCTCTTTACGCCCAATAATTCCGGACAACGCTCGCACCCTACGTATTACCGCGGCTGCTGGCACGTAGTTGGCCGGTGCTTCTTCTCTACCTACCGTCACCCCGAAAGGCTTCGTCGATAGCGAAAGAGGTTTACAACCCGAAGGCCGTCATCCCCCACGCGGCGTCGCTGCGTCAGGCTTCCGCCCATTGCGCAATATTCCCCACTGCTGCCTCCCGTAGGAGTCTGGGCCGTGTCTCAGTCCCAGTGTGGCCGGTCGCCCTCTCAGGCCGGCTACCCGTCGTCGCCTTGGTAGGCCATCACCCCACCAACAAGCTGATAGGCCGCGGGCCCATCCCCAGCCGAAAAAACTTTCCACCACACACCATGCGACATGTGGTCATATCCGGTATTAGACCCAGTTTCCCAGGCTTATCCCAGAGCTGAGGGCAGGTCACCCACGTGTTACTCACCCGTTCGCCGCTCGTGTACCCCGAAGGGCCTTACCGCTCGACTTGCATGTGTTAAGCACGCCGCCAGCGTTCGTCCTGAGCCAGGATCAAACTCTCCAACAAAAACTGGCCCTACAAAAAAATGCCGACCGACGCATCAGGGACGGGGTCCCACGCCGGCCGAACTCATCTGGCACAAAAACCACCAAACAAGAAAACAAGCTCGACACACTGTTGAGTTCTCAAAAGACACCCGCACACCATCACACGCCGCGAGGCGAACATCCGGGGCTTTCCACCACCGTACACCCGCCACGATCCATCGGATCTCAGGGGGTCCCGGTGAGGGAGGCGGCCAGCGGGCCTGTTGACCGGGCCTCCAGGGCCCGTTCTGTCCGGCGTCTCGCTGACAACGAGAAAGTTACGCCCCGGTACCCAACGCCGTCAAATCGCCCCCAAACCCCCGGCCCGAGCACCATCACCCCAGGTCAACGGCCCAACCACGCCCCCGAACCCAGGTTAACAGCAGATTTCGTCCCTTATGACCGCGGTCACTTCACCCCTCCAGCGGTTGCGAACCCGCCAGCCCACGAGGTCACGCACCGACGCTCACCAGCGGTTTTGGGATGCAAGGCCCCCTGCGAGGCCGCGCACCCTGCGGAGCGGAGGACGTTGACGAGACCCGACCACCCGGAGGAGCACGCTCGCCCCGAGGGACGACGGCACTTCCCTCCGGGGCTCGTGGGAGGACCGGGCAGGCTCAGCCCCTCCCCTTTTCGGCGCGGGCGCACGGCCCGGCCGGACCTGCCCGTCACGCCCCCCACGACGGAACGTCGTCCGCGACCTGGAGCGGGACGTCGACCAGGCGGCGACGGGCGGCGTCAGAGCATCCGTCCCAGTCGCGCCGCGTGCCCGGCGAGTACCGGCACGAAGTCCCGGTGAAGCTCATCCGCCGTGACCCGCGCGCTCGACGCGCTCACGCTCATCGCGGCGACCGTCCGGCCGCGCGCGTCCGTGACCGGGACGGCGACGGCGCGCATCCCGAGCTCGAGCTCCTCGTCGCTGGTGGCGTGACCGTCGACCCGGACGACCTGGACGGCGGCGGTGATGTCCTCGGGCGCGACGAGGGTGCGGACCGTGCGCCGCGCACGGTTGCCGCGGGCGAGGTAGGCGGCGAGCGCCTCGTGGTCGAGGGCCGCGAGGAGCACGCGGCCGGTGGCGGAGCAGTGCGCGGGCAGCCGGGCACCGACGCGGACGCCGGTGGAGACGATCCGCTCGGCCTCGGCACGGGCCACGAACACCGACCAGCCGTCCTCCCACACCGCCAGGGACACCGACTCGGCCAGCTCGTCCCGCGCCGCGACGAGGTGCGGCTGCGCGAGGACCGGGAGCGAGGCGGTGTCCAGGTAGGCCCCGCCGAGCCGGAGCATCCGCGGCGTCGGGCGGAAGAACTTGCCGTCGTGGGTCAGGTAGCCGAGGTCGGTCAGCGTGAGCAGACAACGCCGCGCCGCAGCCCGCGTCACGTCGGTTCGCCGGGCGGCCTCGGCGACCGTGAGCTGGGACGACGCGTCCCCGAACGCCTCGATCACGGCGAGCCCCTTGGCGAGCCCGGCCATGCCCTCGGGCGCACGGGCGGGGACGGCGTCCTTGACACCGTCTGATCCACCCGCTTCTACTGTTCGAGAAACAGACACGAGTTCGTTATACGAACACTTGCGGCGCCTGTCAAGGCGGCGCACCCCGACGAGGAGCTGTCGTGCCCACCACCACAACCACCGAGCTGCCGGCGTGGCCCAAGGGACTGACCCGGGTCCCGTACTGGGTCTTCCAACGCGAGGACGTCTACGCCGCGGAGCAGGAGAACCTCTTCCGCGGCCCACACTGGAACTACCTGTGCCTGGAGGCGGAGGTCGCCTCACCCGGGCAGTTCCGCGCGAGCTTCCTGGGTGACACGCCGGTGGTCGTCTCCCGCGACCACGACGGCGAGCTGTACGCGTTCGAGAACCGCTGCGCCCACCGCGGCGCCCTGCTCGCACTGGACGACCGGGGCACCGCCAAGGACTTCACCTGCGTCTACCACGCCTGGACCTACAGCCTGCAGGGCGACCTGACCGGGGTGGCGTTCAAGGACGGCGTCAAGGGCAAGGGCGGGATGCCGGAGTCGTTCTGCCTGGAGCAGCACGGGCCGCGCAAGCTGCGCCTCGCCGTCGTGCACGGTCTTGTGTTCGGCAGCTTCTCCGACGACGTCGACGACATTGAGGACTACCTCGGCGACGAGATCATGGACCGGATCGAGCGGGTCCTGGGCGGGCGCACCCCGGTGGTGATCGGGCGCTTCACCCAGATGCTGCCCAACAACTGGAAGCTCTACGTGGAGAACGTCAAGGACTCCTACCACGCCAGCATCCTGCATCTGTTCTTCACCACCTTCGAGCTCAACCGGCTGTCCCAGCGCGGCGCGATCATCGTCAGCGAGGACGGCGGCCACCACGTCAGCTACTCGGCGATCGACCGCGAGGCCGAGCGGGACGCCTCCTACTCCGAGCAGAACATCCGGTCCGACAGCGGCTACAAGCTTGCCGACCCGTCGCTGCTGGAGGGCTTCAGCGAGGTCGGCGACGACACCACGCTGCAGATCCTGTCGACGTTCCCCGCCTTCGTGCTGCAGCAGATCCAGAACTCGGTCGCGGTCCGGCAGATCCTGCCCCGCGGGGTGGACCGGACCGAGCTGAACTGGACGCTGCTCGGCTTCGAGGAGGACACGCCCGAGCAGCGCAAGGTCCGGTTGAAGCAGGCCAACCTCGTCGGCTCGGCCGGCTACATCTCCATGGAGGACGGCTGCGTGGGCGGCTTCGTGCAGCGCGGCGTGGCCGGCGCGTCCGACCACGCCGCCGTGCTCGAGATGGGCGGCGCGAGCGCCGAGTCCAGCGAGAGCCGGGTGACCGAGGCGTCCATCCGCGGGTTCTGGAAGGCGTACGTGGCCGGCATGGGCATCCGGCAGGAGGTGCAGGCATGACCACGAGGGACGTGTTCCGGCTGATCGGCCAGGCCCAGGCGGCCTACGCCCGGTGCATCGACTCGGACCGGCTCGAGGAGTGGCCGGACTTCTTCACCGAGAAGTGCTTCTACACCGTCACCACCGCCGACAACCACCGCGAGGGCCTGGAGGCGGGCCTGATCTGGGCCGACACCCGCGGCATGCTCACCGACCGGGTGTCCGCCCTGCGCGAGGCCAACATCTACGAGCGGCACGGCTACCGGCACATCCTCGGCCAGCCGTTCATCGAGGAGGACGACGGCCGCGAGGTGCGCAGCGAGACGTCGTTCCTCGTCGTCCGGATCATGCGCGACGGGTCGACCGACCTGTTCGCCTCCGGCCGCTACCTCGACCGCTACGTCCTCGACGGCGATGACGCCAAGCTCGCCGAGCGGGTCGTGGTCTGCGACAGCTCGCGGATCGACACCCTGCTGGCGCTGCCGCTGTGAGCGAGCGTGCGAGCGAACCGTGGACGCAGCGCCTGCGCGAAGCGCCGGCCGAGCGTCAGCGAGGGCGTGCGGTGAGCAGGGTCCTGCTCACCGTCGGGGACCCGAACGGGGTCGGCCCCGAGCTGGCCGTGAAGGCCGCCGCCGCACTGGCCGGCGACCCCGACCTGGTACCCGTGGTGGTGGCGGACCCGTACGTCGTCGAGACGTGGGCCGCGCGGTCGGGAATGCGGCTGCGCGAGACCGACGGCGCGGCTGCCGCGGAACCCGGGGTGCTGGACGTGCTGCCCGTGACCGCGCTGCCCGAAGGCGAGCTGCTGCCCGGGACCGTCAGCGCCGAGGCGGGCGCCGCGACCGTCGCCTACCTGCGCGCCGCGGTCGAGGCCGTGCACGCCGGCCTCGGGCGGGCGATCGTGGCCTGCCCGCACTCGGAGACCGCGGTCAACGCCGCGGGCATCCCGTTCGACGGTTACCCGGGGCTGCTGGCCGAGCTGTCCGGGGCCCCGCGCGATCGGGTGTTCCTGATGCTCGTCGGCGGTGGCCTACGGGTCGTCCACGCCACCCTGCACGAGCGGCTCGCCGACGCGCTGGACCGGCTCACCCCCGAGCTGGTCGCGGCGGCCGCCCGCGCCGCCGCGGGGTTCCTCGTGGCCGCCGGCGTCGAAGCCCCGCGGATCGGCGTGTTCGGGGTCAACCCCCACGCCGGGGAGGGGGGACTGTTCGGCCACGACGACGAGCGTGTCACCGTGCCGGCAGTGGAAGCGCTGCGGCGCAGCGGGATCGACGCGATCGGTCCGCTCGGGGCCGACCTGCTGCTCGGTCCCGACCGCCGCGACGAGTTCGACGCCTGCGTCGCGATCTACCACGACCAGGGGCACGTCCCGGTCAAGCTGCTCGCCGGCCGCACCGCGTCCGCGCTGTCCCTCGGAGCCGGCCTCACGTTCTCCAGCGTCGGGCACGGCGCCGCGTTCGACATCGCCGGCCGCGGCGTCGCCGACCCCGAGGCGGTGCTGCGTGCGGTTCGTCTGGTCGGCGGGGCCGGCCGCCGTTCGGAGGTGGCCGCATGACCCACGACGTCCGCGTCGCCGGCACCGAGATCGTCTTCGGCTGCGAGCCGGACGAGTCGGTGCTCGACGCCGCCGAACGGGCCGGGTTCACGATGCCCTACTCCTGCCGCAAGGGGGTCTGCTCGACCTGTGAGGGCGGGTTGGTCACGGGTGCGGCGGACGTGCGCGGTCGCGGCCCGCTCGACGGTCCGGTCGACGGGGTGCTGCTGTGCCGGACCAGGCCCCGCTCCGACCTGGAGATCGCGCCGCAGCGGATCACCCGCCGGGAACCCCCGGCCCGCAGGACCGTCACGGCGAAGGTCCACAAGATCACCACCCCGGCGCCCGGCGTCGCCGTCGTCGCGCTGCGGTTCCCGACCGGGGTGCGTGCGAAGTTCCGGGCCGGGCAGTACCTCACCGTGGCGCTGCCGGGCGGCGACAGCCGCAACTACTCGATGGCGAACCCGCCCCACCAGAGCGACGGCGCGCTGCTGCACGTGCGCCGGGTGCCGGGCGGGCGGTTCTCCGGCGAGCTGCTCGACCGGCTGGGCAAGGGCGACACCCTGCAGGTCGAGCTGCCCTTCGGCGAGTTCAGCCTGGACCACGAGTCCGACCGGCCCGTGGTGCTGGTGGCCACCGGAACCGGCTTCGCCCCGGTCAAGTCCATCGTGGAGGACCAGATCAAGCGCGGCGGCGACCGACCGCTGCACCTGTACTGGGGCGCGCGCCGCGCCGAGGACCTCTACCTCGCGGACCTGCCCGCGCAGTGGGCGGACAAGTACGACTGGTTCTCCTTCACCCCGGTCCTCTCCGCACCCGACGCCGAATGGACGGGGCGCACCGGGCACGTGCACCGCGCGGTGCTGGCCGACCTCCCGGACCTGCGCGGCCACGAGGCCTACGCCTGCGGCAACCCCGCGATGACCGCCGCCGCACGCGAGGAGTTCGTCGGCACCGCCGGTCTGGCCGCCGACCGCTTCTTCAGCGACGCCTTCGTCCCGTCCGGGGACGCGGAGCCCGTCGTGGCGAGCTGATCCCGACAGCAGCAGGCCGATCCACCCTTCCCGTCCCACCACACCAGGGGTCACCGACGACCCCGGAGCGAGGCCACCGATGTCTCTCGAAGCGCGTCCCCTGCAGTTGCCCTCGTTCGTCGACGAACGGCGCGTCAGTCGTTTCCAGTACGGCGTGATCACCCTCTGCGGGCTCGTCATGTTCATCGACGGGTTCGACACCCAGGCCATCAGCTACATGGCCCCCCACATCGCGAAGGAGTGGGGCCTGTCCCCGCAGACCCTCGCCCCGATCTTCTCCTCCGCGCTCGTCGGCCTCATGGTCGGCTACCTGGCGCTGTCCCCGCTGTCCGACCGGTTCGGGCACAAGCGGGTCATCGTCGTCAGCACCATCGGTTTCGCCCTGTGCACGCTGGCCGCGGTGTGGGCGTTCTCCGTGCCCGAGCTGATCGTGCTGCGCTTCCTCACCGGGCTCGGGCTCGGCGCGGCCGCGCCGAGCTGCGTGGCGATGACCGGCGAGTTCAGCCCCAAGCGGCTGCGGGCCACGTTCGTGCTCGTCATCTACTGCGGCTTCTCGCTCGGCTTCGTCGTCGCCGGGCTGGTCGCGGGTTGGCTGATCCCCGCGCACGGATGGCGCTCGATGTTCGTGGCGGGCGCGCTCGCCCCGCTGCTGCTGGTGCCGCTGCTGCTGCGGTTCCTGCCGGAGTCGCCGGTGTTCATGATCCGCCGCAGCCAGGATCCCCGGCGCATCTACCACGTCTTCCGGCGGATGGACCGCGCGCTGCCCGAGCACGCGGCGCCGACCTTCGCCGTCGAGGCCGAGGACGCCGGCAAGCGTGCCGCGCTGAGCAGCCTGTTCACCCGTGACCGGGTGCTGGGCACGGTGCTGCTGTGGTTCGTGTTCGCGATCAACCTGGCGGAGTTCTACGCGTTGCAGAGCTGGCTGCCGACGATCATGACGAGCCTCGACTACTCGATGAGCACGGTGGTCACCGCGACCACACTGACCACGGTCGGCGGCATCGCGGCGGCGTTCATCACCGGTCCCTGCATGGACCGGCTCGGCGCCTACGGGACGCTAGGAGCGCTCTACCTGGTCGGGTTCGTGTTCGTCGCGCTCACCGGCCTGGCCTTCAGCGCGCCCCTCTGGGTGCTGCTCACCGCCAACTTCCTGGCGGGCTGCTGCATCAGCGGCGGGCAGAAGAGCCTGATCGCGCTCGCGGCGGTGTTCTACCCGGCGCCGATCCGTTCCACCGGGGTCGGCTGGGCGCTCGGGATCGGGCGGGTGGGTGGCATCCTCGGCCCCATCGTGATCGGCGCGGCCCTCGCGGCGCAGTGGTCGGCCGGCGCGGTGTTCTACGCGATGGCCGTGCCGATGCTGGTCGCCGGCGTGGCCGTCCTTCTCCTGGGACGCCTGTACGGCACGCGGCGGAACCGGGTCAGCACCGGCGCCCGGGCCGAGGACTCCGTAGCGGAGGCCGTCCCGGGCGAGGGTGCTCAGGCCTGAGCGCGGGCCGGACACCGGCGTCCCTTCCCGGCGGTCAGAAGGACGCGGGACTCTTCGGGGTCAGGCGCCTGGCTCCAGGGCCCCGGCGCTTCATGGCGGCCTCGGCGAGCTCGGCGTCGACTCCCAGGTAGACATGACCGGCCTCCTCGCGGACGGGGAAGACGGTGATGGGTCGCGTGGCCGGCGGACACAGCGGTTCGCCGCTCTCGTAGTCGAAGACGCTGCCGTGACATGAGCACAGCAGCCCCTCGTCGGTGACCTTACCGCTGGACAGCAGGCAGTCGAGGTGGCTGCAGTAGTTCGACGTCGCGTGCACCTCGCCCTCGGACCGGGACACCGCGACCTCGACCTCGTCGACGAAGAAGCGGCGGACGACGCCCTCGGGGATCTGACCGGACCTCGCGATCTTGTGGAACTCCACGTCACTCTCCTTCAGGCGCTGACGGTGTCGAGCAGGTCGAACAGATCCGTGGCTTCGTCGGCCAGCGCGGCGGCGGGCACCGCGAGACCGAGCGCGATGAGCTGCTTCGCGGCGGGCACGTCGCCCCCGCGGTCGACAGCGAACGACGCGTGGACACGGCCACCGCTGAGATAGAACGCGATGAAGTTGCGGCCCGCCATGCTGCCCCGGACGACGATCTCGGCATCCGGGCGGGGGCGGCCGAGGAACTGCAGCCCGAACTCGTACTGGTCCGACCAGTACCAGGGCACGTCCTCGGCCGGCCCGCCCGGCTTGCCGATCAGCGCCTTCGCCACAGCGGTCCCCTGGGTCGTGGCGTTGTCGACGTGCTCGACCCGCACGAAGCCGTCCCCGACGGCGCGACTGGCCACGTCCCCTGCGGCGAAGACACCCGGCAGGGCGGTTCGGCAGGAGTCGTCCACGACGATGCCTCCGCGGACGGGGTCGACCTCGAGCCCGGACGCCCTGGCGATCTCGTCGTTGGGCACGGCACCGACGGCAACGACGACCAGGTCCGCCTCGACATCGCCGTCCGCGGTCTGTACCAGCACGCCGCTGGCCGTCTCGGTGACCGTCCCGATCTCCTGCCCGCAGCGCAGGTCGACCCCGTACTCGCGGTGCAGCCCGGCGTAGAACTCAGCCATCTCGAATCCGAGCTGGGAGATCAGAGGCAGAGCCCCGGCCTCGAGGGTGGTGACGGCGATGCCGAGGGCACGGGCGGAGGCGGCGACCTCGGACCCGATCAGGCCGCCGCCCACCACCGCGATGCGTTCGGCGGCCGGGAGCATGTCCCGCAGCCGCGCCGCGTCGTCCAGGGTCCGGAGATGGACGACGCGCTCTCCCTCGACGCCCGGCAGCCTGCGGGCCCTGACGCCGGTGGCCAGCAGGACCGCGTCGGACTCGACCTCGCAGCCGTCCGTGAGGCGGACGCGACCCTCGGCCACGGACTCCGCCCGCACCCCGAGGCGCAGCTCGACCGCGTTCTCCGTGCACCAGGCCTCGTCGAGGAGGGTCACGTCCTCGGGCTCGGTGTCGCCGCGCAGGTACTCCTTGGACAGGGGTGGCCGTTGGTAGGGCGCGTGGTTCTCGTCGGAGAGCACCGTCACGCGGCCGTCGAAGCCGCGTCGGCGCAGCAGCCGCACCGCGGCGACGGCCGCCTGGCCGGCGCCCACGGTGACGAAGCTGCGTGGCAGGTCGGACATGACGACTCCTGGAGGGTTCGGACGAGCGGGGTCAGGGGCGCCGGTGGTCAGGGGCGCGGGACGGCACTGACGTGGACGACGTCGTCGACGATGCGCACGTCGTGCACCGGCTGGAAGTCGTCCCGGTCGTCGGCCTCGCCCGTCTCGGGATCGAAGGTCCACTGGTGGGCAGGACAGACGACCTTGCCGTGCCACAGGACGCCGCGGGACAGCGACCGGCCCTTGTGGACGCAGACGTCGTCGAGGGCGAAGACGCGGTCGCCGACGAGGAACAGAGCGACCGCCCGTCCCCCGACATCGACCCGGGTCTTCTTGCGGCGCTCGAGGTCCGCGAGCGGGACCGTGGCGACCCACTCGACGGTTCGGTTGTCGCTCACGGGCACTCCGCGGGTGTCGGCCGCGGTGGGCACGAGGTGCGCCCACCGCGGCGAGGACGGGTTTCGGTCAGGAGGTGGCGACGGGGGGCGCGACGTAGGTGTCGTAGAGGGCCCGGGTGTAGGAGAAGCGCATCTCCGCACCCCAGCGGACGTACTGGAGGCAGCGCTGCTGCAGCTCCGGGGTGTCCGCGTGGTCGAGCACGATCTGGTAGCCGCGCTCGCCGTGCACCTCGTCGGAGGTGATGTGCAGGTCGAAGAACTCGATCTCGTCCTCGGTGAAGCCGTAGACGCCGCGGAGCGGGACGATCTGCTTCTTGTAGATGCCGGGGACCTGCGACTCGAGGCCGACGACGAGCGCTGCGGTCGCAACCACGAAATGCTCGCGCATCGCCACTGAGTAGCACCAGGACTGCAGTCCGCGGGTGACCGCGTTCATGTTATCCGGGTTCTCGATGCGCTCCCTGGTCGTGCCGCAGGCCTCGCCGAAACGCACGAGGAGGTCGGTGTGCCGGATGTCGGCGAGCTCCTCCTCGTACATGTTCTGGAGGGTGAAGTCCTTGGCGTCGGTGAACTTGTCCGGGGTGTTGCCGTAGATGTAGCCGAGGTAGTCGGCGAACGGGCCGACGTAGTGGAAGTGGTTCTCGGCCCAGCGAGCGAAGTGATCGCGGGTGAGCTCGCCCTCGGCCCAGGCCTTGCTGAACGACGCGTTCTTGGCCTCGCGGCCCTTGATCGCGTCCTCGAGCGCGGCCCGGAAGTCGTCGCGGGAGAGCAGCTCCGGCGCGCCGGAAGTGCCGGCGGGAGTGTCGACGGTCAGGGTCATGGAGAACCCTCCTCGAAAAGGTCTGAGTGATGGAACCGGGATCCGGACCTGGTATGTCGGCTGGGCCGGTGACAAGAACGCTAATCCGCCGAAGGGGCTTGATCCTGGTCATCCCGCACAAGAATCCGGGACACGTTGCAGGCTTGTGCACAGCGCCTCCGGGACACGAGAACGGCCCCGGCGTGAGGTCACGCCAGGGCCGTCGTCGAGCAGGAGAAACTAGAAGAACAGGGCCGCCACCAGCGTCGACAGCACGAGTCCGGCGACGACGGGCAGGAAACACCTGCGCGCCAGCTCGATCACCGGCACGCGGGTCACCCCGGCCACCACGAGCAGCGAGGACCAGGCGACGAGCACACCGCCGCCCGCCCAGATCGAGCCCATCTGGCCGACTGCGGCCAGCGTCGCCGGATCCATCCCGACGTTGGGTCCGAGCGCACCCGCGAGGGATCCGGTCAGCGGCAGGCCGGAGAACCCGGAGCCCTCCAGGCCGCACATCATGCCGATGATCAGCACGCCGAAACACATCACGAGGGGGTTACCCGGGATGAAGCGCTCTGCCGCCGTCCCCAGGTCGACGAGCAGGCCGGGTGCCTGCCGGCCGTCCTCGAATCCGAGGATCTTCCCGGCGAAGTCGGCGTTGCCGAGGAAGAAGAACCCGGCGATCGGCAGCACGACGCCCATCGCCCGGAACGCGAACACCAGGCCATCGGTGATGTGCTCACCGGTGGACTGCAACGCCTTCTTCGGGCCGTCGAGCGCGACCACGGCGACGATCACCAGGACCGCGGCAGTCCCGCCGACCAGCGCGGCGGCCGAACCACCCTCGAGCGAGGGCACGAGAGCGGTGAACTTGCCGAGCGCCATGTAGACGATCATGAGCAGGAACGCGATCGGCACACCGACGGAGAAGATCTTCGACAGCCGGACGGTGCGGGCGTCGTCGACCGACTCCTCGGCGGCCGCCGGGTCGTCGTCCCGTGAACCGGCCCCCTCGGCGGGCACGCGGCCGCCGCCACCCGAGCCGCGCGGTGCGGGTGGGCCGGCGGGGGGTTCGCTGCCGGCTCCGCCGACGGCCGCGCCGACGGGCACCTTCTCCTCGGCGATCTCGGTGAGGGACAGCTTCTCCGGTTCGACGGTCGGCGTGGGCCTGCGCGCTGGGGAGACCGACATGCGGCGCAGCCGCCGCCGGGACGGGCGCGGCTCAGCGACGACGCCCGCCTCCCACTCCTCGAGGTTCAGGTCGGAGGGCTTGCGCATGTGCCGAGCGAGCATCAACCCGATGATGGTGAGGGCGGTGACGCCCGTGACCAGGGAGAGGACGAGCGCGACGTCGGCCACCGCCGAGCCCTCGATCCCCGCCGCGGTGGCGGACAGACCCGGGGCGACCTGCATGACGTAGTCGCTGGACAGGGCCATGCCCTGGCCCGCGATGGCGATGGCCATGGCGGCGCCCATCGCCGGGAGCCCGGCCCGGACGGCCGCGGGGACCAGGATCGCCCCGATCAGCGGCACCGCCGGGGTCGGCCAGAAGAAGAGGCTCACCCCGTAGGTGACAACGGCCAGAACGGCGTAGGCGGACCAGCCGCCCCTCATCACCTTCTGAAAGGGCGTGACCATCCGCTGGTCCGCATTCATCGCGCGTAGCGCACCCAGCAGCGCGGTGACCAGGGCGATGATCAGGAAGATGTTGAACAGTTCGGACGCAGCGGTCAGGCTGGCGTTGAAGATCGCCTGGATGCCGGTGACGGGACTGCCCGTCATGACCCACGCCGTGACGGCCGTGGCCAGGACGGCAGGGACGAGGACGTTCCTCCGGGCGACCGTGACCCCGATGATCAGGAGCACGCCCGCCAGGTAGACCCAGTGCGCGGCAGTGAGTCCCACCGTGCCTCCTTCCCGCCGAGGCGGCGGTCGTAGTGGTGGTGTGGCGGACGACACTCGCTCACCGGCACGAACACAGCTAGGACAACAGTGCACAGCGTGTGAGTTTCGGATTGTGCACGTTGTCGTTAAGGCACAGTGCACTGTCACACTCAGGAATCCTGTGCACTTTCCACCTACACGGTCCCCGCGTTCGCGGTCATGGTGCACGCATGACACTCCTGGCGCGCCGCTCCTCCTTCCCTGTGGCGCTCCGACCCGCCGCGCTGGGCGCGGACGGAATGGTCGCCGCCAGCCATCCCGCGATCAGCCGCGCCGGGGCGGACGTGCTCGCCGACGGGGGCACCGCGATCGACGCCGCGCTCGCCATGGCCGCCGTCTCCTGGCTCGCCCTTCCGGGGCAGTGCGGTGTCGGCGGCGACGCCTTCGCCCTGGTCCACGAGCCGGACGGGACGGTCCGGGCCCTCTGCGGCAGCGGCTTCGGCCCCGACGGCGGCACTCCCGAGCACTACGCCGGGATGACCGGGATCCCCCGGCACGGCGCCGCCTCCGTCGCGGCCCCGGGCGCGATCGCGGCGCTCGAGGCCCTGCACTCCGCCGGCGCGACCCGTTCGTTGGCCGATCTCTGGGCCCCGGCGGTCCGCCTCGCCCGCTTGGGCCTGCCGTGCACGGCGAAGACGGCGGCCGACATCGCCCGGCACGCGGTCCGGCTCGCCGAGGACCCGGACACCGCCGGCGTATTGCTGCGTTCCGGACGGGCCCCTGAGGTCGGGACCAGGTTGCCGCAGCCGCTGCTGGCCGCCTCGATCGAGCGGCTGGCCGCGGACCCCGGCGCGCTGTACCGAGGCGACCTGGCCGAACGCGCCGTCTCGCGGCTCACCGCGCTCGGCGCGCCCTTCTCCGGGGAGGAGTGGGCCACGAGCGGTGACGTCCGGGCCGAGCCCGCCCTGCGACGCCGCTACCGCGATCGCTGGGTGCACCAGACCCCGATGCCCACCCCCGGATGGATGGTCCTGGACCAGCTCGCCGTCTGCGAGAGGCAGCTGGGCGGCGCTCCGCTCTCCGCCGAGGCGGTGCACTGGCTCGCCGGGGCTGCCCGGATCGCCTTCGCCGACCGCTACGCCCGGGCGGGGAGCGACTCCGACGGCTGGCGTCGCGGTGGCCAGCCCGACGCGGTCGAGCAGGCGCGCGACCGGATCCGTACCGGTGTGCTGCCCGGACCGGCCGGCGCGTCTCCGGCAGGAGACACCACCTCGATGGTCGCGGTGGACGGGGAGGGCCGGGCAGTCAGCCTCATCCACTCGCTGGCGTTCACCTTCGGCGCCGGGATCACTATCCCCGGCACCGGGATCGTGCTGAACAACCGGCTCGGTCGAGGCGCCTACCTGGTGTCCGGTCACCCCAACGAGGTCCGGCCGCGACGCCGCCCGCTGCACACGCTCAACGCCTGGCTGGTCACCGACGACGACGGCCGGCTCCGGCACGTCGGGAACACCCCCGGCGGCGACGGTCAGGTGCAGTGGAACACCCAGCTGCTCTCCCACCTGCTCGACCACGGCGCCGACGCGCAGTCCGCGGTCGACGCTCCCCGCTTCTCCGCCTTCCCGGGGAGCGACGCCGAGGACCTGGGCTCCCCCGCGGAGCTGCGCTGCGAGGACCGGCTCGGCCTGGAGGTCCTCGCGGGACTCCGGGAACGCGGCCACACGGTGGTCCCGGTCGGGGACTGGGGAGCGGGCGGCAGCGCACAGATCGTCTCGCTCGACCACGAGCGGGGCTGCCTGTCCGGTGGCTCGGACTCCCGGCAGGAAGGGGTGGCTCTCGGTGTCTGATCTCCCTGCTTCCCCTGTCCCCCAGGGACGTTACGTTCCCGCCGTCGTCGTCGACGGCCTCGTGTACAGCGCCGGGATGACCCCGCGCCGCGACGGCAGGCTCGTGCTGACCGGTCTCGTCGGCGCGGAGGTGGACCTCCGCGCAGCCGCGGATGCCGCGGGAATCTCGGCGGTCAACGCCCTGGTGGCGTGCGCGGACGCCGCGGGCGGACTGGACCGGATCGTCCGCGGGGTCCGGATGACCGTCTACGTCGCCTGTGCCGACGGGTTCACGGCGCTCTCCGCGGTCGCCGACGGGGCGTCCGCGGTGCTCGCGGAACGGCTCGGCGAGGACGCCCTGCCCGTTCGCGCCGCCGTCGGGGTGCGCGCGCTCCCGGGAGGCGCACCCGTCGAGGTGGAGTTGATCGCCGTGCTCCGCTGAGCACGGCCCCAGAGAGAGGTCGGCACGTGACCGGAGCTTTACGGGACGAACGGATCGCGGGCTCCGGGCAGGGCGGGCCGCTCGGCCTGCTCGCCGCCGCGCTCGTCGTCGGCACGTTCGCCAGCACCATCGCGAACACTCTCGTCAACGTGCCGTTGGCTGTGATGGCCGCGGACCTCGGCACGTCGCTGACGAGCGGGACGCTGATCGTCGTCGCGTTCAACCTGACCTGCGCGGTCGTGTTGCCCTTCGCGGGGTGGCTCGGCGACCGGATCGGCCGGCGCCGGGTGTTCCTGCTGTCGATGATCGGGGTGACGGTCGGCGCGATCGGCGCGGCCACCGCGCCAACGCTCCCCCTGCTGGTCGCGTTCCGCGCGGTCCAGGGGCTGTCCAGTGCACTCGTGCTGCCGACCGTGCTCGCACTGCTCGTCGCCGCCGCCGGCCCCGGTCGTCGGGGTCGTGCGGTGTCCTGGTGGGCGGCGGCGAACGGCGCGGGCCAGGCGGCGGGGCCGACCGTGGGCGGAGTGCTGACGGACGTGACGGGCTGGCGTTCGGTGTTCCTCGTGATCGTCCCCTTCGCCGTTCTGGCGTTCGCCGGAGCGTGGCGGTGGGTGCCGCGAACCCCGCCACGGGTCGTCGGGCTCGATCTCGCCGGGGCGCTGTCTCTCTCCCTGGGCGTGGCGCTGGTGTTGGTCGGGGCGTCCGCGGTGGCCCCGGCGGGGCTCGGCTCGCCGGTGGTGTGGCTGGGTACCGGGCTGGGTGCGCTCGCGCTCGTGGGCTTCGTGCTGGTCGAGCGCGGACGAACGGCGCCGTTCGTGCCGCCCGCCCTGCTCGTCGAAGCGCGGTTCGCCCGTTCCGCGGTCGCCGCGCTGTGCCAGATGTTCTGCCTCACCGCGACCCTGTTGACCGTTCCGCTCTACCTGACCTCCCAAGCCGGCTCGCCATCACGTACGGCCGGGCTGCTCGTCGTCGCTCTTCCGTTGGCGATGACACTGCTGGCCCCGCTCTCCGGGATGCTCACCGAGCGAGCGAGCCCACGGCGTGCCCTGTGCTGGGGACTCGCCGGGTTGGGCGCGGCCGAGCTGGCGCTCGCCGTGGTCCTGGGATTCGGCGGCTCCGGGCCGACCTCCCGGATCGCGCTGGTCGCGGCGGTCGCGGTTATCGGCGCCGCGATCGCCTTCACCCAGACCCCGGCGACCGCCGGCGCCACCCGGTCCGCCCAGGAGGCGCGCTCCGGCTCGGGTCTCGGGGTGTTCAACATGCTTCGGTTCGTCGGGGCCGCGCTGGGCGGGGCCGTGGTGGCTGTCGTCGTCGGGGACTCGCCCTCCGGCCCCGGACCGTTCATGGTGATGGCACTGGTGTGCGCCGCGGCCGCGGCGGCGGCACTGCTCGTCACGTTCCTGGGCCGTCTCCCCCGCTGACCGATCGACGTCCGCGGGAGGTACACAGCGGAACGGCGCCCCCAGCTTGGAGGGCGCCGTTCGACCGGTGACGCAGGCGGCGAGACGTCTAGGCGGGGACCGCAGCGGCGATGTGCTCATCGAATGCCGCGAGCGCAGCCGCACCGACGGCCTTGTCCTGCTCGCCGTTGCCGCCGCTCACCCCGACCGCGCCGATGATCTGGTCCCGGTAGACGATCGGGAACCCTCCGACGAAGACCGTGAACTTGCCGGGATGCATGTGCTGGATCCCGAAGGCCTCGTTGCCGGGCAGGGCGGGCCCGTTGGGCTGTTCGTTGAACAGGTGCGTGGCGCGCTGGTGCCCGGCTGCCGTGAACGCCTTGGCGATCGCGATGTCCACGCCGGTGAGCCGGGCTCCGGTCATGCGGTGCAGGGCGATCGGGTGCGCTCCGTCGTCGGCGATGCAGATGGTCTGCTTGACGCCGATCCGCTGGGCCTCGGCCTCGGCCGCGCGGAGCAGAACGAGTGCGTCCTCGAGGGTCAGCCGGTAGATGGTCTGCATCAGTTCTCTCCGTGGCTCAGGTAGACGGTCTTGGTGTCGGTGAAGAAGTCGAGGGCCTGGCGCCCGCCCTCGGGAAAGGCGCCTCCGCTGGACGCCTTCCAGCCGCCGAACGGCGGCGCGACGCCGTTGCCCGTCGTGGGCGCGTTGATCTTCACGATCCCGCAGCGGGCGCGGGCGGCGAAGCGGTGGGCAACGGCGAGGTCCGCGGTGTGCACGGCGACGACGAGCCCGTGCGTCGAGGAGTTGACGATGTCGAGCGCCTGGTCGGAGGACCCGACCAGGACGACCGAGCAGAACGGGCCGAAGACCTCGCCGGCGACGAGGGGGTGCTCGGGCGGGACGTCGGCGAACAGGGTCGGGGCCACCCAGTACCCGTGGGGATCGAGCCCGTCGACCGTCGACGCTTCGGCGACGACCCGTGCACCGGCCGCGATCGCCGAGTCCTTCAGCTCGTGCAGGCGGTCGAACTGCGCGGCGGTGGCGACAGGGCCGGTGGTGACTCCGGTCAGGTCGCCCGGGCCCACCTTCAGCGCCCGGACCCGGTCGGCGAGCAGCGTCATGAACTCCTCCGCGACCGTCCGGGTGACCAGGACGCGGTCGGTCGACGTGCACGCCTGACCGGTCAGCCCGAAGGCTCCGGCCGCGACGTCCGCGGCGGCCTTCCCGAGGTCGGCGTCGGCACAGACGACGGCGGCGTTGCGGCCGCCCAGCTCCAGCTGAAGGCGCGCCTGCCCGTGGGCCTGAGCACGGACGAGTGCGCCGACGGCGTCGGACCCGGTGAAGGTGACCGCCCGCACGCGCTCGTCCCCGAGCAACGCGGCCATCGCCTCGGTGTCGTGGCCCTGCACGAGCGGCAGGACGTCCGCGGGCAGGCCCGCCTCGACGGCCAGGTCGACGAGCAGACTGGCGACCCCGGCGGTGACCGGCGACGGCTTGAGCACGACCACGTTGCCGGCCGCCAGCGCCGGGGCGATCTTGCGGGCCACGAGCGACAACGGGAAGTTCCACGGCGTGATCGCGGTGACGACGCCGAGCGGACCGCGCACCGTGTACGTGAACGTCCCCTCGCCCTCGACCGGGAAGGTCGTCCCTTCGACCAGGTACGCGAGCTGCGCGGCGAGCCGGAATTGCTCGGCGGACTTTCCGACCTCGCCCCGGGCCGCGGCGATCGCCTTTCCCTCCTCGCGGGTGATCGCGACGGCGAGCTCGTCCACACGGCGTTCCAGCAGATCGGCGAGTGCGGTGAGCACCGCTGCCCGGCGCAGCGGTGGGGTCGCCGCCCAGGCGGCGGCGGCCGCGTCCGCGGCGGTCACGGCGGCGCGGACCTCGGCTGTCGACGAGACGTGATACGTGTGGACCGTGCGCCCGGGGGCGGCCGGATCGACGGACCGGCCTGTCCTGACAGACGACGCCGTGTCGGCGACGGATGGTGCGGAGTGCACGAAGAACCTCCGGCTGATTGTGGACTCTGGCGGCTTCCGGCGATTGTGCGGTCGCGCCACCATGACTGACACTGGACGAAGTGCACCCGCTGATGGATCGGATGTAGGCACATGGCACAGCCCGTTCCGGACGAGGCCCGCGCAGAAGATCACCCCGAGCGGCTCCGGCACGGCACTCCGGCACATCCGGGAGGGACGGATCCGGAGGCCCACCCCCGCGCCGTGGACGCGGAGGCCGTCACCGTCGCCGATCTGCTGGCCGAGCCGTTGTTGCGCAACACCCTCGTGGCCGGAGCGACCGGTACGTCGACGCAGGTCCGGTGGTGTCTGCCGCTGGCGGAGTTCGAGACCGAGGGCGGCGCGGAACACGGCGCCGGCGGTGTCGCCGTGCACGCCCCGGTCGCCCTCCTGCGTGGGCCGGCCGGCGCGGCGACGGTCGAGCGCGTCGCCGAGGCCGGAGCAGCCGCGCTCCTGGTGCGTCTCGACCCTTCCGACATGGGCTCGCCACCCGACCTGCGGGCCGCGTTGCCGCCGGCGCGGCACGCGGCGGACCGGGTGGGCCTTCCGCTCGCGCTGCTGGCGCCGACGGCCGACTACCTGAAGGTGAGTCAGCTCGTCGCGACCAAGGTGCTGGCGCAGGCCACCCATGTCCTGCAGTACAGCGACCAGGTGCACCGCTCACTGGGCGAGATCCTCGCCCGGGGCGCGGGTGTTGCGTCGCTCGCCTACGGCATGTCCCGGATGGGTGAGGCGCCCGTGATGGTGCTCGACGTCGACGGCGGGCAGCTCGCCTACGAGAGCACGGCCACCGGGACTAAGCCGCCCGGAGCCCCCGTCGTCGCCTCTCTCGTCCGTCATCTCGAGCGGCTGGTCGCGGGCGAGGTCGCCGCGGTCGTCGCGGTGCTGGACACCGTCGACGCGGAGGGGGCCGCGGTGGTGCCGATCATCGCGCCGGTGACATTCGGGGGCGACGTCAGCGGTCTCGCCGCCGTCCTCGAGCCCGCCGGTGCGGATCCCCACGGCCGGGCCCAGCGGCGCATCGTGGCCGAGGAGGGGGCGGTGCTGATCGGCTCCGAGATGCTCCGGATCAGGTCGATGGACGAGGCCGAGGAACGTACCCGCGGTGACTTCATCGTCGAGCTGGTGCACGGGCGGTTCGCCGACGGTCAGCAGCTCCAGGCCCGCGCCCGGCACCACGGCTTCGGGGTCGACGGCTCCTACGTCGTCTACGTCGCCGAGCCCGACCCGCCCGTGTCCGACGACCCCCGTGCCGTCCGGCGGTTCAACGCCGCGGCCCGGGCCGTCGAGCACTTCACCGTGGATGCACCGCTACCGACGCTGGCCACCCAGATCGGCGGCAACCTGGTCGTCGTCCGGCCGGTCGCTGATCCCAACGACATGGCGGACGTCCGGGAGCTCGCCGGCCGTATCCGCCGGGTGTTCCGCGAACGGCTCCGAGCGGACGCGCGTGTGGCGTTCGGCCGCGTGGGGACCGGTGCCGGCGGAACCGCGAGCAGCTACCGCGAAGCCCGGACGGCGCTCGCGCTGGGCCGGCGGATCGACGTACCCCCGGTATCCGGGTACGACGAGCTGCGGATCTTCGTCGCATTGCGGGACCTCGCGGACTCCGAGAACGGGCGCTCCTTCGCCCGGGAGGTCCTCGCCCCGCTCCGCCGCGCCGACGGCACCGCCCGCAGCCTGGAGAGCGTCGCCTTCGCCTACATCGCCGAGTCGGGCAACCTGAACGCTGCGGCCCGGCGACTGGGGCTGCACCGCAATACGACCCTGTACAAGCTCGACCGGGTGTCCCGCGTCCTGGGCATGGACATCCGGTCCGCCGACACCCAGTTCATGGTGTGGCTGGCCCATCACATCGACACTCTCGCCCAGGTGGAGGACAAGCTCGACGAGGAGCTCGCACCACCTCCGTAACAGGAACGGCAGCATCCGTGCCGGTGGCGCGAACCAGCTCGCGCAAGGCCTGGATTGGCGCACAGGGATATGCCGCGCCCCACCGAGCAGTGGGGCTTTCCCCGGCGATTCCGGGGAAGGCACCCCTGACCGTTCGGGTGCTTGTCCCATTGTTCGCCGTCGTCGCCGGTCCCATCCTTTCGTCTCGAGGCTCTGGACACCGGCCTGCGGCACCGATTCGACGGCGTCGTCGCACGCTCGTCGTCCCGAGGAGGTCACCACACTCATCACCGGAGACGGACATGACGAGCACCGATGCATCGAGCGGGAGAGAAGGGGCAGAACGCCCCTACTACAGGGAAGAACAGCGATTCCCTTGGTGGATCAAGGCGGTCCCGCTGCTCGTCGCGGCGGCGCTCGGCGGCGCCCTTGTGCCGCTCTGGCTCGCGGGCCCCTCACCCGCGCCGGTAGGCCTGGTCGTCGCCCTACTCTTCGTACTCCACCTTCCGCTGGTCGCACTCCACTTCCTGATGAATCTCGTCGTCGTCGTCGATTCGAGCGGTCTCCGCGTCAGGCTGTATCCGCTCAGGTGGAGCATGATGCCGTCCCGAATGACGCACAAGGACGTAGCGCTCGGCGACATCGACCACTGGCAGGCGCGAACCCACAATTCCTTGGCCAGTACTGAATACTGGGGATGGCACTTCTGGGGCCTGAGTGCCGGCAAGGACAGCCGATACCTGTACGTCATGCGGCCCAGCGGGCCGGTCACCGCACGCGGGGTGGAACTCCGACTCAAAGGTGGCGAGAAACTGTTCATCGGCTCGAGGAGGCCTGCGGAACTGGTCGACGCGATAGCCCGACTGAAGGGGTGACGACAGGTTTCAGATCCGAGGATCTGAAGCCCGCCGCCGCTTGCCGTCAATCACTCGGGACGACCGAATCCTCCTCGACGGCCCGCTGCACCGCAGGCGAGTCCTCCTCGGCATCGCGGAGGGGCGGCCCGCCGCGGTCGTGCGTCAGGGTGTCGAGCAGCGCCTGCTCGTCGGGGTCCAGAGGTGGCGGTTCGGGGCCTCCTCCGGGCTCGTCGTCGTTCCCCGTCGCCATTGCGGAGTCGGGCACCGGATCGCAACAGTCCTTGGCCATGGCCGGGAGGTACCCCGCCCGAGCCCGGCCACGCCGCCGGACCGGCGCTGTCCCCACGCGCCCGGAGCCAGGAAGCGGCCTCGCAGATCTGCTCCGGCTCCGGCTCCGGCTCCGGCTCAGATGATCAGGCGTCGTAGTCCAGCTCGACCCGCTCCGTGGTAGGGCGGGACTGGCAGGTCAGGACGTAGCCTGCGGCGACCTCGTCCGGGCTCAGCGCGTAGTCGACCTCCATCTCCGCGCCGCCACGCACCAGCTTGGCGCGGCAGGTCCCGCAGGCACCGCCCATGCACGCGTACGGGGCGTCGAGACCCGCCCGCAGCACGGCCTCCAGCACCGACTCCCGCCCGTCGCTGTCCACGGCCGACGTCCGGCCGCCGACCGTCGCGATCACGGTGCTCTCGACCCCCGCGGCATGATCCTCCGCCGCCGGGGCGACGTGGAACAGCTCGACATGGACGGCCTCCGGGGCGACGCCGTGCCGGCCGAGCACCGCGCGGGTGTCCTCGACCAGCGCCTGCGGCCCGCAGACGAACCAACCGTCGACGTCGGCCGGGGCGAGGTCGTCCCCGAGCAGCCCGGCGAGACCGGCGGCGTCGATCCGCCCCGGCACGACGCGCTCGAAGCCCGTCCCCGGCTCGGCGCCCGCCTCGCCCGACCGGAAGTGCACGATCCGCAGCCGGCCCTCGAAGTGCCGGGCGAGCATCTCCAGCTCGTCGCGGAACATCGTCGACTCGGCCGTGCGGTTGCCGTAGAGCAGGGTGAACCGGCTGTCCTCGCTGACCGTCAGCGCGGTGGACAGCATCGAGATGATCGGCGTGATCCCGCTGCCGGCCGCGATCCCGACGTGGTGCCGGGCGGTACGGGCGTCGGGCTCGAGGGTGAACCGGCCCGACGGCGGCAGCACCTCGAGCACGTCGCCCGGCGCGAGCCGCTGGGTGAGGTGCGTGGACAGCGCGCCGCCCTCGATGCGCTTGACGGCGATGCGGACCAGGTCCGACGTGGCCGAGGTGCACAACGAGTACGTGCGGCGGACCTCCGTGCCGTCCACGGTGGACCGGAGCGTGAGGTGCTGGCCGGGGGTGAAGCGGAACCGGGTGCGCAGGGTCTCGGGGATCTCGAAGGTGATCGAGACGCTGTCCGGGGTGAGCGGCCGGACCTCGGCCACGGTCAGCGGCTGGAAGTCGGCAGTGCCACCGGCGGCGTCCTCGGCGTGGAACGAGTCGGTGAGCCGACGCCACGCCCGGTACTCCGACGTGGTCAGCTCGCGTCCGAACGCGGTCGTGATCGGGACGTCGCGGTCCAGGTAGGCGGCCTCGTTGCGCTGCCAGGCCTTGACGTAGCGGTAGAACGGGATCGCCGGGTGCAGGTGATGCACCAGGTGGTAGTTCTGGTAGAGCATGACCGGCGTCAGCAGCCACTCCATACCGACCCGCACGCGGGTGGCCGCGAACCGGTTCTCCCGCGAGGTGGTGGTCAGCCCGTGGTGGGGCATCCAGTCGAACCACCAGGCCAGCACGGCGACCCCGATCCGCTGCGGGATCAGATAGATCAACGCCAGCTCCCACCCGTGCCCGGTGGCGATCGCGCCGCCGAACACCAGCGCCGTGAGACCCACCGTGGCCATGGTCTCGAGGCGCTCCGCCCGCGGCCGGGTCCGCAGCCGCCGCAGATAGAACACGGCATAGCGACCGTCGATGCTCAGCCAGCGCAGCGGCAGCTGCCAGTCCGGGCCGTGCGTGGTCCACGCGTCCGGGTCGGTGTCGATGTCCTCGTTGGTGTTGCGGTGGTGCTCGATGTGGATGAACCGGAACATGCCGAAGCTCGCGTAGCAGGCCACGAAGAGCACCGACAGCCGCCCGAACACCTCGTTGACCCAGTTCGCGCGGCCGGTGGCGTGGTGGATGGCGTCGTGCAGCACTGTGAACATCGTGAACGTGACCGCCGCGTGCAGCGGGACCGTCACCCAGAACGGCGCGTGCCCGCCCAGCGCGAGCCACGTCGCGACGACCCAGACGGCGAGCGACCCGACGAACAGCGCGATCGTCGGCGCGGCGGCGCGAGGCAGCGCGATGCCGGGGTCCGGCACCCCGCGGCGCACGGCCCGGACCTCGGCCTCGCTGAGCACCGGGCCGTCCGGGGGCCGGGTGCGCTCGCCGATCGGGCTCGTGGTCACAGGCTGCTCCTCGCTGTCGTCGTCTTTGACATTTGAGGCCGTACTGTAAACAGGCGAGGCGGTGGTGCGCCAGCTGTACAGTGGTCGCATGAGTACCCGACCGGGTTTTCATGCGCGGGTGCGATCGCTGCTGCGCGACCAGCTCCTCGACGCCGCCACGGAGATCACCTGTGACCGCGGCTGGGACGCCGTGACCATGTCCCGGGTGGCCGAGCGGGTGGGCGTGAGCAGGCAGAGCGTCTACAACGAGATCGGCTCCAAGGACGTGCTCGCCGAGGCGATGATCGGTCGCGAGACGGACCGGTTCCTCGACGGGGTGTCCGAGCGGCTGGCCGCGCACCCCGACGACGCCTCCGCGGGCCTGGGCGCGGCGGTCGAGTACACCCTGCGGACCGCCGCCGACAACCCACTGATCAAGGCCGTCGTGTCCACCGCGCACGGCAGCACCGACGACCTCCTGCCGCTCGTGGCCATCCGGCCCGAGCCGGTGCTCGCGCGGGCCGTCGCGGCCATCGTGGCGCAGGTCCGGGCGATGCACCCGGCGCTCGGCCTCGGTGCCGGACCGGGCGGCGACGCGCTCGGGTCGCTCGTCGAGGCCGTCGTGCGGCTGACCCTGAGCCACCTCGTCCAGCCCACCGGGTCGGTCGAGCAGGCGGTCGGCCAGGTGCGGTGGATCTGCGACGCCGTCCTGGCCGGGGCCCGCGGATAGCTGTTCGGCGGGTACACCGGCGCCGCGCCGACCCGCCGGTTCGGGTCCGCGCCACGCGGTTCGGTCATTCGGTTCCGCGGCCGGCGGAACGCAGCGACGCCAGCGCCGTGCTCCACCCGACGACCTGGTGGAGCAGGCCCTCGACCGCATCGGCGCGATGCGCGGCGGGGGTGAAATCGGTCAGGTCGGTGAAGTCGGTGTACAGCGACAGGCCGACCTGGGCCTGGACATCGGCGATCTGCAACTCCGTCATGATCAGGCGTAGGTTCGCGACGGCGCCGGACCCGCCCCCGATGCCGTAGGTGACGAATCCGGCCGCCTTGTTGTGCCACTCGGTGCCGGGAACCTCGATCGCGCTCTTCAGCGCCCCGGAAACGGGGTGGTTGTACTCCGGGGTGACGAACACGTAGCCGTCGAACGAACCGATCTTCTCCGCCCACGCCTGGGTGCGTGGCCGGTGGTCCTCCCGCTGCGAGGGTGGCGCCGGCTCGTCAGGATCCGGCAGGCCGTAGTCGGCGATGTCGACGATCTCGTAGTCGGCCTCAGTGCGCTGCCGGGCGATGCCCTGAACCCACCGGGCGACTGCTTCCCCGCGGCCCGGGCGGGTGCCGCCCACGATGATCGCGATCCTGGTCATGCTGGCCGTTCCTCACGAGCTGGTCGAGCGGGGCCTGTCGGTCAGCGGGTTCGGCGCGCTGGACAACCGACGGCGCTGCGACAGCTCAGCATGCTCATTGTCCAGCGCGACTGGACGTTACGCCGAAGACCGACAGGTCTCGCCGAGCACAACCGTCCGGGCGGCGCCGTCTCGTGCTCAGTAGTGGAGCGGCGCACCGGACGGCCCGGTGAGCGGGCAGCAGCCCGCACGTCGGATCCGGGCTACCTCGCACCGGCGATCGGAGGACTCAGACCTCACGCCGGCCGCGGTACCCGATTGTCGAACAGCGCGAGCGCCGCGGCGGTGTTCGACGCCGGGACGAAGTAGGTGGAGTGCACCCGTCGGATCTGCTCGTTCATCGCGCCCCGCATGATGAGCCACATGATCATCTCGATGCCCTCCGAGCCGGCCTGACGGATGTAGTCCTCGCGGGACAGCGCGGCCAGCGTCTCGGGGTCGGTCTCGATCGCCTCGAGGAACATGGCGTCGAAGTCGGGGTTGATGAAGCCGGCGCGCGCACCGGCGAGCTGGTGGGACATCCCGCCGGTACCGAAGACTGCGACCTTCGTGTCCGGGTCGAAGGTCGCGATCGACCGCCCGATGGCCTGCCCCAGCGCGTAGCAGCGCGCGGCGGTGGGCTGCGGGTACTGGATGACGTTGACCATCAGCGGGACGACCGGGCACGGCCAGGCGTCGCCCGGCTCGGGGCAGTAGATCGACAGCGGCACGGTGAGCCCGTGGTCGACCTCGAGCTCCTGGAAGACGGTCAGGTCGAACCCGTCGTCCATGAGCGACTCGAGCAGGTGCAGCGACAGCTCCGGATGCCCGACGACGTCGGGCACGGGACGCCGGCCGAAACCCTCGTCCGCCACCCGGTACCGGTCCGCCGTACCGAGGCCGAACGTCGGCACGACGTCGAGGTCGACGCCGTTCGCGTGGTCGTTGTAGATCACGATCGCGACGTCGGGGGTGTGCTGCGCCATCCACTCGCGCGCCGGCCGGTAGCCGTCGAACAGCGGCTTCCAGTGCGGGTCCTCGGTCTTCTCCCGGTCCATCGCGGCCCCGATCGACGGGACGTGCGAGGTCCCCAGACCCCAGATCACCTCAGCCATCGGTCCGGCCGCCTGCACGCATGACTGCCACGAACTCCTCCTCGGTCATCCCGGTGAAGACCCCACCGAGGTACTGCATCGACCGGCCGTCCATCATGGCCAGCTTGTAGACGTAGAAGATGCTGCCGCCGAGGTCGATCATGGCCTGCCAGTCGCGGGCCAGGACCGCCTCCTGCTGCTCCGGCGCCAGACCGAACTCCTCGCAGTAGGCCTTCTCGTCGGCCAGGAACCGTTCGCGGTTCTCGGCGAACCGCAGGCTCATGAACAGCTTGTTCATGCGGAAGCCCCGCCGGCTGCTGCGCCCGTCGAAGACCGGTGTCCCCGGCAGGTCGAACCTGGGCTCAGTCGCCATCGCGGTCGCCCCTGCCGTCGCCGCTCGGGGCCGGCGCGTGCTCGTGGTCGTCCAGCCAGTCCCACATCTCGCGTGGGTGGCCGCTGGTCCACGTCCGCCCGCACCAGCAGCGGCCGAGCATCTCGCCGTCGTGTTGGCGGAAGGAGATGCGCAGCTCCCGTCCGGTATCGGCGGTTCCGGCGCTCGTCGTCACCGCCGCTCCTGCGGATGGGTCGCCAGGGCCTCGACTGTGACGTCGAGCCAGGGCGCCATGGGCAGTGACATGAGGGCGTCGTGCAGCTCGGCAGGGTCGGCGGCCTCGTACAGCCCGACGGTGGCGTTGCGCCCGGGCACGCGCCAGAGCCGCTTCAGCACGCCGGCCCCGCGCAGCTCCATGGCACGGGCGCGCTCACCCGCCCTCAGCTCCTCCCGACGCTCTGCCGGGGTGTCGGCGGGCAGTCGGTTCTCGGACCGGACGAGGAACTCCACGGGTCACTCCTGATGTCGGGAAGGGGGTCAGTGGGCCAGATCGAGCAGGACGTCGGCCAGCGCCTTGGGCGCCGTGACCATCGCCTCGTGCCCGGTGTCCAGGTCGTGCACCGGCCAGCCGCGCTCGCGCGCCCGCTCGGCGTGGGCCTGGAACACCCGCATCCAGCTCACGCACTCGATGAACGCGGCGGGGACGTCGTCGACGGCGCCGGTGAGGCGCAGCGGGTCGGTGTAGGTCTTCCACGGGTGCGGTGTCAGCTTCGGGGTCAGCCAGTCGACGTCGGTCTGCTCGGTCACGCCGAGCACCGACAGCTTCCGGACCGGGACGAGCCAGCCGAAGCCGGCCTCGGCCGCGGACCCGGCCCAGTGGTGGGCCACCGTCTCGGGCTGCAGCTCGACCGCCGTCTCCCCGTCGCTGCCGACGAAGGCGTCCAGGTAGACGCGCCTGGCGATCGCCGCGGGCCGCCGATCGGCGACCGCGGTCACGATCTGGCCGGCGTAGCTGTGCCCGACCAGGACGACGTCGGTCAGCCCGAGCACGTCGATCAGCCGGACGACGTCCTCGACGTGGGTGTCGAGCCCCACCTGCGGGGAGAGCAGGTGGGCGCGCTCCGACAGCCCGGTCAGCGTCGGTGTGTGGACCTCGTGCCCCGCCGCGCGCAGCAGTGGGGACACCCGGTCCCAGCACCAGCCGCCGTGCCAGGCCCCGTGGACCAGGACGAAGGTGCTCATGCCCCCGCCACCGCCGCGCGCGAGCGCCGGGGCGCCGGGGCCTGATCGGCCACGGCGGCCTCCGTGGCGGCCATCTTCTCGAGCAGCCGCCGGCCGCGGATGCCCGCGACGTCGGACCGGATGCTGGACTCCCGAACGCCGGCCGGCTCGCTGGCCACCATGACCTCCTGGATCTCCAGGGCGTCGACGTCCTCCTGCATCACCGCCAGCTGCTGTTCGAGCTGGAACGCCGACAGGTCGGCGTCGTCGATCCGGTAGTCGCGGGCGAGGGCGAAGAAGTCGTGGGTCTCGGTCTCCGTCGCCGGGGTCATCCCGTACATCACCTTCATGTGGAAGCCCTCGGGCTCCTCGGTGCCGGTCGGGGCGAGCCGGATGTTGAGGATGAAGACGCCCGGGGCGTAGAAGTCGCCGTCCTGCCACCGGTCGATGGGCGAGGTGAGCCCCATCGACTTCTCGTAGAACGGCGGCGCCTCGATGCCGACCATGTGCCGGACGAAGGAGACCCGGTCGCCCTCACTGGTCACGTCGATCGGGGTGGCCGCGACGGAGGCGTTGCCGATGCTGCTGGGGTGCAGGAACGTCTCGTGGGTCAGGTCGAGGAGGTTCTCCACCAGGAGCACCTGCCGGGACTTGAGCGGCACCAGGCCCTTCACGTGTGTCCAGCCAGGGTCGCCCAGCCATCCCGTGTCGGGGATCAGCGCGGGGTCGGCGAGCTCGACGTCGCCGGTCCAGATCCACACCACGCCGTCGCGCTCGACCAGCGGGAAGCGGTGGACCGACGCCTTGGGGGTGTCCGGCTGCTCCGCCACGCCGACGCAGAGACCACCGGCGTCGATCCGGTACCCGTGGTAGTTGCACTCGATGACGTCGCCGTCGAGGCGGCCCAGCGAGAGCGGGTACTTGCGGTGCGGGCAGCGGTCCTCGATCGCGGTGACGCTGCCGTCGAGGCGCCGATAGAAGCAGACCGGCCGGCCCAGGATCCACCGTTGCAGCAGGGTCCGGCCGACCTCGTCGGACCAGGCGCCCATGTACCAGCCGTTCTTGACGATGGGGTTCGTAGCCACGCAGATCTCCTGGGAGGAAGGGAAGGGGTTCAGGCGGAGGGAGCGGGGACGGCGTCGTCGGCCGGTTCGTCGACGTAGGTGACGCCGAGGCGCTCGAGGGTCGCGCGCATGCCGTAGACGTCCAGGCCGAGCACGCCGGCCTGGAACTTCTCCCGCTTCTCCTGCTCGTTGGCCTCGCGGGCCACCGACGCCGCGGCCACCGCGGGCGCCTCCTCGCGGGGGACGATCAGCACGCCGTCGTCGTCGGCGACGACCACGTCGCCCGGGCGCACGCAGGCGCCGGCGACGACGACCGGCACGTTGACCGAACCCGGGGTCGCCTTGACCGTGCCCTGCGCGGAGACCGCGCGGGACCAGGCCGGGAAGCCCAGCGCGGTCAGGTCGGCGACGTCGCGCACGCCGGCGTCGATGACCAGCCCGAGCACGCCGCGGGCGGCCAGCTGGGTGGCGAAGAGCTCGCCGAACATCCCGTCGGTCGACGGCGAGGTCGTGGTGACGACCAGGACGTCGCCCGGACCGCACTGCTCGATGCAGGCGTGGATCATCAGGTTGTCGCCGGGCTGGCTGAGCACGGTGACGGCCCGGCCGGCGATCCGCGCGCCCGGGTAGATCGGCCGCAGCACCGGGTGGGTGAGGCCGCGGCGGCCCATCGCCTCGTGGGCGGTGGCGACGCCGACGCGGCCGAGGACCTCGACCGCCTCGGCGTCCGGGCGCCGGTCGCTCCGCACGATCACGTGCCGGGTCATCGGGAGCTCCTCCCCCACCGTCGGGAAGGTCCGCTGGTAGGCCTCGGCGTGGCTGACGGTCTTCGGGGCACCGTTGCGCACGGCCTGGACGCCGCGGCGGACGCCGAGGTCGGTGTAGTACTGCACCAGGTGGCCCTGCGCGCCGCTCATCGCCTGCATCGCCTTGACCTTGACGTCGAAGACGGGGGTGACGTCGAGCAGCAGGTCCGGCGCGAAGCCGCAGACCTCGGGCTGGTGCGGCTCGAACTGCAGCACCTGGGCCGCGCCGAGCGGCGTCGTGGAGCGGTCGTGCCCGTTCGCCTGGGCGACCATCCGGGTCAGCAGTGTGGTCTCGTGCGCCAGGTTGTGGTCGCGGTTGTACGGGTCGTTCGCCACGTGGGTGAGCAGCACGTCGGGCCGCCGCTCCCGCATGATCGAGACGATCCGGTCCTGGGCCGCGTCGTCCACCCGCAGCGGGTAGTCGCCGAGGTCGAGGAACTCGATGCTCGCGCCGAGCACCTCGGCGGCGGCGGAGGCCTGCTCGCGGCGGGTCTGCTTGACCCGCTCCAGGGTCATCCCCTCCTGCTTCCACAGGCCCTGCGACTCGCCGCGTTCCCCGAAGCTGAGGCACACCACGTGCACGGCGGAGCCGCCCTGCGCGGACAGGGCGATGGCGCCGCCGGCGCGCCAGACGAAGTCGGCGGCGTGCGCGCTGATCACCAGCACGGACGGGGTCGTGTTGTCGGGCATGGTTGTCGCAGCTCTCCGGGGGTTCAGGGGGTCAGAGGTCGAGGACCAGGCGGGCGCCGCGGCAGCGGGAGACACAGATCATCATCGTGTCGCCCGCGGCCTTCTCCTCCTCGGAGAGGAGGGAGTCGCGGTGGTCGGGCTCGCCGGCGAGCACCGGCGTCTCGCAGGTGCCGCAGATGCCCTCCTCGCAGGAGGAGAGGACGTCGATCCCGGCGTTCCCCACCGCCTCGAGGACGGTCAGCTCCGGGGGGACCGTGACGGTGAGGCCGGAGCGCTCGCAGACGACGTCGAACGTGGTGTCGGCGCCGTCGGTCACGGTCGGGGCGGCGGTGAACCGCTCGACGTGCAACGCCCCGGCGGGCCACTCGCGGCAGCGGGCCTCGAGGGCCTCGATCAGGCTGGTGGGGCCGCAGCAGTAGACCAGCGTGTCCGCGGCGGGGGCGCCCAGCACTGCGTCGAGGTCGAGCAGGCCGGCCTCGTCCTGGGGGTGCACGCGGACCCGGTCCCCGTACGCGGCGAGCTCGCCGAGGAAGGCCATCGACGCGCGCGTGCGGCCGCCGTAGTGCAGGACCCAGTCGCCGCCCGCCGCGGCGACGGCCCGGATCATCGGCAGCAGCGGGGTGATGCCGATCCCGCCGGCGACGAACACGTACCGGGCGGCGGGCTGCAGCGGGAAGTTGTTGCGCGGACCGCGGACGTGCAGGATCGCGCCCTCGGCGAGCTCGTCCGCGATCCAGCGGGACCCACCGCGTCCGTCGGCCTCCCGCAGGACGCCGATGCGCCAGGCCACGCCGTCGGCCGGGTCCCCGCACAGCGAGTACTGACGGGTCAGACCGCCGGGCAGCTCGACGTCGAGGTGCGCACCGGGCGTCCACGAGGGCAGCTGTTCACCGGAGGGCAGGGCGAGCGTCACGCCGACGACGCCCTCGGCCTCCTCGCGCCGGGCCGTGACGACGACGTCCGCCTCGAAGTCCGACGTGGTGCGGGTCGTGGGGGCGGGTGTGTCGAGGACGATGGACGTGGTCACAGCGGCCCTGACCTCCTAGCGTCGTCGCCGGGTCGTCGCGGCCGGGCGACCGCGCTCTGCCGACAAACCTAGGAAGACCCGGGCCCCGGGGAATCGGCCCGATGTCAGCTCACGGCCGACCGATGCGACGGGTCCTGACTACGTCATCCGTCGCGTCCGCCGCTCCCGCAGCAGGTCAGCCGGGCGGGAGGATGAGCCCCTCGCGGATGGCCAGCAGGGCGGCCTGGGTGCGGGAGGAGAGCTGCAGCTTGGTCAGCACGTTGCTGACGTGCGTCCGCGCCGTGCGCTCGCTGATCACCAGGCGGTCCGCGATGTCCCGGTTTGAGTGCCCCTGGGCGACCAGGGTCAGGATCTCCCGCTCCCGCGCGGTCAGGGAGGTCAGCCCGACCCGGGGGGCGGCCATGCGGCGGGTGAGCTGGCGGGCAACGGCCGAGTCCAGGTGCACCTCGCCGGCGGCGGCGGCCCGGACGGCGACGGCGACCTCTTCGGGCTCGGCGTCCTTGAGCAGGTAGCCGGCCGCGCCGGCGGCGAGGGCGGCGTGGACGCGTTCCACCTCGCCGAAGCTGGTGAGCACGACGACCTTCACCTCGGGATGGGCCCGGGCGATGATCTCGGTGGCCTCCACGCCGCCCATGCGGGGCATCTGCAGATCCATCAGGACCACGTCGGGCAGGGGCTCGCCGAGGGTCTGCCACTGCTGCAGCCGGTCGACGGCCTGCTGACCGTCGGCCGCCTCCCCCACCACGCGCAGTGTGGCGACGGTGTCGACGTAGGCCTGCAGGCCACGGCGGACGATCGCGTGGTCGTCCACGAGCATGACCCGGATGACCTCGTCCGGAGTCGGGTCCTCGGTCATCGGCGTGCCTTTCGATCCGGGGGCACCGGCGTTCCGGCGGCCGGCAGCGTGACCCGGACCGTCCAGCCGCCCGACGGGCGCGGGCCGACGACCAGCCGGCCGCCCCAGCGCTGGGTGCGTTCGCGCATGGACACCAGCCCGAGCGTCTCCTGGGGTGGGCCACCGCCGGCGGAGCTCCCTGGCGCCGCGCCGGGGCCGCTGCCGTCGTCGGCCACCTCGACGACGAGACCGCCGCCGTCCTCCGCCGGGGTGAACCGGATGTCCACCGCGGTGGCCCGGGCGTGCTTGACCACGTTGTGCAGCGCCTCCTGGACGATGCGGTACAGGTCCTCCTGGACGTCGATCCCGGAGGCCGGCTCCAGGCCGGGGGGTGCCTGGACGTCGACGACCAGTCCGGTCCGCGCCTCCAGGCTCGCGGCGTGGGCGCGGACGGCGTCGACCAGGCCCCGCTCGGCCAGGTCCAGGGGACGGAGCTCGAAGACGAGCCCGCGGAGGTCGGCCAGCGCGCTCCGGGAGAAGCTCCGCGAGCTCCTCGGCGCCGCTGCGCACCCGGGCCGGATCTGCGTCCGCGCGGTCGAGCTGCGCGCGCAGCGCGGTCGCCTGCATGCGCATGGAGAACAGCTGCTGCACCACCGAGTCGTGCAGGTCCCGGGCCAGGCGACGGCGCTCGTCGAGCTGGGCCTGCGACCGGCTCTGGGCGAGCAGCGTGGCGGTGTCGATCGCGACCGCGGCGTGGTCGGCCATCGCCTCGAGGAAGGCGAGCGAGTTGGGACCTGGATCCTCGCCGGGGACGTAGTAGGCGTTGATCACGCCGAGGACACGACCGCGCACCACCAGGGGCATGGACGCGAAGCCGTCCCAGTCCGGGTACCCCATGATCGCGTGCAGCGGGGCCCACGTCGCGTCCGCCATGATCACGGGCTTCCGGTGCAGGACGACGACCGGCTCCTCACCCTCGAAGGCGTCCATGAAGCGGACCTGCGCGCCGAGCCGCCGGCAGGCACTCAGCCGCTCAGTGAACTCGGCGGCGTCGCCGAACCCGGCCATGCCCAGCACCCGCAGTTCCTCCCGCGGGTCGTCGATGGCCAGAATCTGCACGGCGGCGATGTTCGCCGTCATCGCGACCTCGTGCGCCACCGCGTCCAGGGTGGCGCGCAGCGAGCCCACGTCGGCGACGCTGGAGGCCGCCCGGGCGATCGCCGTCAGCCGTTCCTGCTGTCGCAGGGCGTCGGTCACGTCGCTGAACCAGACCACGTGCCCGCCGCCGGCCATCGGCGCGAGGCAGTACTCGAGGTCCCGCCGACGCCCGCCGGGGGCCGGCCACGTCGTGCAGCGACGGCGGTCCTGACGGGCCGGGGCGGGGCCCGCGTCGGCAGTGTCGAAGGGGGCCGCACACCCGACGAGCTCACCGGCCGGAAGGCCGAGGATCTGCGCGGCCGCGGCGTTGACCATTGTGAAGCGGCCCTGCGGATCCAGGACGGCCAGCCCGTCGGCGGACACGTCCACCAGAGCCTGGAGCACGGGAGCCTCGATCACCTCCGGCCGCCCGGAGGCACGGGCAGTGGTTCCCACGTCCCTGCAACTCCTCTCCCCACCTCGGCCGGCCCGTACTCGCGGGCCTCGGCCTCCGCGGAGACGGTACTGAGGGCTCGGACCCTGCCTCCCGGGGCAGTCCGGAGCCGAGGCATCGAGCGCTCCAGCCGCGGGTCAGTCCACCGGCGCGGCCGTGGTCGACGTGGACGTCGGCACCGCCTCCACACCGGGCCGGTTCGTCTGCTCGGTCGCGGAGGCGGACGGCACGGATCCGCTGCGGAGGCCGAGGACGGCCACGAAGCTGACCAGCGACAGCACCATCACGTAGACCGCGATCGGCGTCGAGGAACCGTAGGTGCCGAACAGTGCGGTCGCGGCGATCGGCGTCACGGCCCCACCGATCATGCCGCCCACCTGGTAGGAGATGGAGATCCCGCTGTAGCGGAACCGGACGTCGAAGATCTCCGTGAACAGGCCGCCCTGGGCGCCGGCCATGACGCCCTGGACGAGCGCGGCCACGACGAACGCGAGCAGCGCCAGTCCGGTGTTCCCGGTGTTGACCAGCGCGAACATCGGGATCGGCCAGACCACGGCGGTCAGGGCGCCCAGCGCGTAGACCTTCTTCGAGCCGAAGCGGTCGGCGGCCAGCGCCGACACGACGATGGTGCCGATCCAGACCAGCGTCGAGGCGAGGATGAGCGTGAGCAGCGTCGTCCGGTCGAAGCCCACCACCGCGGTGCCGTAGGTGAGCATGTAGACGATGACCGTGTAGCCGACCGCGGGTGGGGCGATCGACGCCAGGCTGGCGAGCACGAGGTTGCGCGGCTGGCGGCGGAACAGCTCGGCGACCGGAACCTTGCTGACCGTGTCGTCCTGCTTCACCTGCTGGAACTCCGGCGCGTCCTGCAGCCGGCTGCGGACCAGGAAGCCCACGATCACCAGGGCCAGGCTGATCAGGAAGGGGATCCGCCAGCCGTAGGTCAGGAAGTCCTGGTTGGACATGCCCGAGACGGCGAGGAAGGCCAGGTTCGAGGTGAGGACGCCGACCGGCACGCCGAACTGGGCGAAGCTCCCGTAGACCGCGCGGCGCCGCGGGGAAGCGTGCTCGGTGGCGATCAGGATCGCGCCACCCCACTCGCCGCCGACCCCGAAGCCCTGGATCAGCCGCAGCGCGACCAGCAGCAGCGGCGCACCGATGCCGATGGCGGCGTAGGTGGGCAGGACGCCGATGAGAAACGTCGAGCCCCCGGTCAGCAGCAGGGTCAGGACGAGCATCGACTTGCGGCCGACCCGGTCCCCGTAGTGGCCGATGACCGCGGCCCCGAGCGGGCGGGCGATGAAGCCGACGGCGAAGGTCCCGAACGCGGCGAGGGTGCCGGCCGTGCTGGAGAACTCGGGGTAGAAGAGGCTTCCGAACACGAGCGCCGCGGCGGTGCCGAAGATGTAGTAGTCGTACCACTCGATCGACGTGCCGATGAAGCTGGCCGCGAAGATGCCCTTCTTGGACGGGGCGCGGGTGGAGCTGGGTGTGGCCACGGTTGCGTACTCCTCTGGACGCCGGGGGGCGGAGCTGCGTGCGACCGCACCGGTGGGGGGTCGCACGCCTGTAGGAATGCAAGCCGGTCGGCGCCGCGAAGTCCTGAGCGTGCGGACCCGCCTCGGGTCGGTCTTCGGTCGCGCCCGGACTACGTCATGTGTCCCGTCCCGGCGGCGAGCCTCCTCCGCTCAGCCCAGCGAACGGGTCTCCGCCGTGATCGGCACCTCGAGCAGCCGGGGCCCCCGCTGCGACGACGTGCACGCGAGCGCCGCCGTCAGCTGCTCCGCGTCGGTGATCCGCTCCGCGGGCAGGCCGTAGCCGGCCGCGATCTGCACCGCGTCGAGGCCGGGCAGATCCAGCCCGGGTGCGTCGGCCACCCCCAACTGTGCGACGAAGCTGCGCAGCGCGCCGTAGCCGCCGTTGCGCAGTACGACGAACGTGACGGGCAGGCCGAGCTGCACGGCCGTCCACAGGCCGGCCACGCCGTACTGCAGCGCGCCGTCGCCCAGGACGGCGACGACGGGCCGGTGCGGGTCGGCCAGCGCCACGCCGACCGCCGCGGGCAGCCCGAAGCCCAGCCCACCGGCGGCCGGGAAGAACAGGCTGCGCGGCCGGTCGAGGTCCAGGTGCGCCCAGAACTGCGTCGTGTTCGACGTCGACTCGTTGACCAGGCGGACCTCCGGCGGCAGCACGCGGGCCATCTCCGCGAACACCGCGTCGGCGGGGAAGGGCGCTGCCCCCGGCGCGGGCACGGCCGGGCGTTCCCGGGACGGGACGGCCGCGCGGGAGGAAGCAGCGGGGAGCGCGTCGAGCAGCTGGCCGACGACGGCCGCGACGTCCGCGACCACGGCGTCCCCGAAGGCCGCGCGCGCCGCTGCCTGCGGGTCGGCGCCGACGGCGACCAGCTCGGTCCCGGCCGGCAGCCAGGGGCCCGGGCGGTAGGCGTGGTAGCGGAAGACCGGGGCGCCGAGGACGAGCACGAGGTCGTGACCGGCCAGGTGCTCGCTGACGCCGGCGATGCTCGGCGGCAGCACGCCCTGCCACAGCGGGTGCCGGGTGGGGAACGGGCATCGCGGTGGGGTGGGCGCGGTCCACACCGGGGCCTGCAGCCGCTCGGCCAGCTCGACGACGAGGGCGAAAGCGCACTCGTCATCGGCCTCGGGTCCCACCACCAGCGCCGGGGAGGAGGCGCCCTGCAACCGGCCGGCGAGCTCGGCGACGAGATCCGCGGTGGCCGCGCCGGCGGCGCGCACCCGCCGCCCGGCCAGGTGCGCCACCTCGTCGGCGTCCACGTCCTTCGCCCAGTCGTCCAGCGGCAGGGACACGAACACCGGGCCTGCCGGCGGCAGTGTCGCCAGGTGAAAGGCCTCCGACAGCGCCCGCGGCACGTCCTGGGCCCGGGCCGGCTCGAACGCCCACCTCACCTGCGGCTCGGGCAGCCGGGTCATCGCCGGCTCGGCCAGGACGGACCCCAGCCCGATCATCGCGCGGGCCTGCTGCCCGGCGGTCACCACCAGCGGCGTGTGCGAGGCGCGGGCGTTGGCGAGGTTGCCCATCGCGTTGCCCAACCCGGCCGCCGAGTGCAGGTTGACCAGCGCAGGGCGGCCGGTCGCCTGCGCGTAGCCGTCGGCCATCGCCAGGACCGCGCCCTCGTGCAGCCCGAGGACGTACCGGAAGTCCGCGGGAAATCCGTCGAGGAACGGCAGCTCGTTCGAGCCGGGGTTGCCGAAGACGGTGGTGAGGCCCCAGGCGCGGAGCAGGTCGTAGGTGGTCTCGCGAACAGTGGGCACGGCGGTCTCCTGCGGACGTCCTCGAACCCGGCGGCGGGGCGGATCCCGGCCCGGGCGACGGGGGACGCTAGCCGCCCGGACACGCCGTCCGGAGGGGGCAGGAGGACGATCGGGGAGAACTACGTCAGATGTCGCGGTCCAGCCCTCCGGATCACACCGGGTGCACCGGGTCCGATGCCCCGCGAGCCGAGGCGGCATCCGACCTACCGTCACCGGGCACTCCTTGTGCAACAGGTTCCGCGGCCCCCGCGACGACCCCCGAGGAACGGACGATGGTGTCTTCAGACCAGCTGCCCGAGATCAGGACCGACCTCTTCGTCGACGGTGAGGTCCGCAGCGCCGACGACGCGCTGCAGGTGATCGACCCGGCCGACGGGGTCTCCGTGGTCGGCTATGCCGCGGCCGCGACCGCCAAGCAGGCCGAGTCCGCCGTGGCCGCGGCGCACCGGGCGTTCCCGGCGTGGGCCGCCCGCACCCCGCAGGAGCGGGCCGCACTGCTGACCGCGGCGCTCGCCCCCCTGGAGGCCGACCGCCCGGCGACGGCGGAGGTGCTCACCCGGGAGAACGGCAAGATCCGGATGGAATCCTTCGTCGACTCCCTCGTGTTCGCGCACCGCTTCGCCCTGGCCGCCGGCCTGGCCGACGAGCTCGGGCACGTGACGCACCTGCCGGCACCGCCCTACCGGACCGAGATCTCCCACCTGCCCCTCGGCGTCGTGACGATCATCGTGCCGTTCAACTGGCCGCTGGCGATCCTCGCCGCCTCGCTGCCGCAGGCGCTGCTGGCCGGCAACACCGTCGTGGTGAAGCCGCCGCCCACCGCCCCGCTGGCCACCGTCCGCACGGTGGCACTCGTGGCCCGTGCGCTGCCCCCGGGCGTGCTCAACGTCGTCACCGGTGCCGACGCGGAGATCGGTGCGGCGCTGATCCAGGACGACCGGGTCAAGAAGGTCTGCTTCACCGGCAGCGTCGGCGGGGGCAAGCGGATCATGGCCATGGCCGCCGAGTCGCTGACCCGGGTGGCGCTGGAGCTGGGCGGCAACGACCCGGCGATCGTGCTGGCCGACGCCGACCTCGGCCCCGAGGCGCTGCAGCGCCTGTTCACCGGGACCTTCGACTCCACCGGTCAGATCTGTATGGCGACCAAGCGCCTCTACGTGCACCGCACGCGCTACGACGAGGTGGTCGAGGGCCTCTCCGGGATCCTCGCCGCGGCCCGGCTGGGCCACGGCCTGGACGAGGGCGTGACCATGGGCCCGCTGCACAGCCGGCGGCAGCGGGAGTACGTGCAGGAGCTCACCGCGCAGGCGCGCGAGTCCGGTGCCGAGGTCCGCGAGTTCGGGGAGGCCGCCGAGGGCGCCGACCTCTCTCGCGGCAACTTCCTCCGGCCGTCCCTGGTGCTCGACCCGGCCGACGACGCCCGAGTCGTGGTCGAGGAGCAGTTCGGGCCGACCCTGCCGATCCTGCCCTTCGACGACGAGGACGACGCCGTCGCGCGCGCCAACGACACCTGGTCGGGGCTGTGCTCCTCAGTGTGGACGCAGGATCTCGACCGGGCTGCCGTCCTGGCCGCACGGCTGCGGACCGGCTACACCTTCGTCAACGCCCACGGTGCCGCGCACCTCGACGAGCGGGCCCCGTTCGGCGGCTTCGACCACAGCGGCATGGGTCGCGAAATGGGCATCGAGGGCGTTCGCGAGTTCATGGACACCCACGCGGTGGGCTTCCCCGCCTGACCCTCACCGCACCGCCGCGTCGTACCGCGGGCTCGACGCGCCCTCGGTAGCCGCCCGGAGCGCGTCGCGCGGCAGCGGCAGGAGTGTCAGGACCCGTTCCTGTCGCGACAGCGCAGGGCCCGCGATCACGAGGACCAGCCCCGACGCCACCGCTACGGAGGCCGACCCGCGGTCCCCGAAGCGGGTTTGGCAGGGAGCTGAGGGGCGATTCCTCCCGGGCCGCCGACCGGCGTGCGGACCCACCGAGGAGGTACTCACCAATGATCGCCAAGGAGCCGCCCGAGATCGCCGAGGCCGCGGTCGAGAGCGGCGTCAAGAAGGCACATCTGCGATGGGACAAGGTCCTCCTCGGGTCGTTCCTGGCCGGGGCCTACATCGCGTTCGGCGGGATGGTCGCCATCACGGTCTCGTCGGGGCTGGATCCCAAGACCTGGGGACGCTCCCGACCCTGTTCATGGGGGCGGCGTTCACGCTCGGGCTGGTGCTGGTGGTGATCGCGGGCTCCCAGCTGGCCACCGGGAACATGATGCTCGTGCCCATGGGGGCGATGCAGGGCCGGCTCACCCTCGGGGAGGTCGGGCGCAACCTCACCCTCGTCCTGGTCGGGAACGTGCTGGGTGCGCTGTTCGTCGCGTACTTCCTCGCGATCAAGACCGGGGTGATCGGAAGTGTCAGCAGTCCGGCAGGGACCCCCGCGGCGCTCACCTACGAGCGACTGGCGGGCATCGCCGACGCCAAGGGCCTGCACGAGAGCGCCTGGCAGATCTTCCTGCGCGGAGTGGGCTGCAACTGGCTGGTGTGCCTCGGGGTGTGGCTGGCGCTGGCCTCGGAGGCGGTGTCCGGCAAGATCCTCGGGATCTTCTTCCCCGTCATGGCCTTCGTGGCCATGGGCTTCGACCACGTCGTGGCCAACATGTTCTTCCTGCCCGCCGCCATCTTCGCCGGGGTCCCGGGCCTGGGGTGGGACGACACCCTGCGCAACTGGGCGCTGGCGTTCCTGGGCAACCTCGTCGGCGCCGTCGTGTTCGTCGCGACCTCGTACTGGTACCTGTTCCTGCGCCGCGATCCCGCGGACGGGCCTTCGGAGGAGCGGCGATGAGGAGAGGTCGGCGCACGGCGAGCGTCGCCGACCGGAGCCCTCGGCGCCGACCACGCCCTCGTTGACGGGTCCGCCCGTGTCAGCAGCAGCGGGCCCTCGGGTTCGCCTCCCGCTCGTCCATCCTGCGCCGTTCGAAGTCGCGGCGGGCCAGGACCGGGGCGTCGGGATGGTGCCGCCGCGCGTGCGCGACGTACCGGTCGTAGTCGGCCTCGCCGGACACCTCCCGGAGATACCAGCGGATGCCCTCGACCGCTCGTCTCACGTTCACCGCGATCGCCTCCCGGTCTCGACGGGCTCCCGCCGATCCTCTCCCCCGCCGCCGCGCAGGCCACTCGGGGCGGTGATCAGCGACTCGGTGTGGGGCACCTCCGTGGTGGGCAGCGGCTCCGGGGAGCGCAGGGCCCGAACCGACACCCGCGCCGCGTCGACGAGGACGATCACGACGAGGAGCGCGAAGAACGCGGCCAGAACGCCGTCGACCGTCGAGTTCGTCACGACAGCCCGCATGTCCTCCAGGCTCTTGGCCGGAGCCAGCACCTTGCCGGCGTCGAGAGCCTCCTGGTACCGGGCCCGCTGGGCGAAGAAGCCCAGGGTCGGCGAGCCCGAGAACACCTTCTGCCAGCTCGCGGTCAACGTGACCGTCGCGTCCCAGAGGAGCGGGATACCGGTCACCCAGGCGTACTTCACCTTTCCGGCCTTGATCAGCAACGTCGTGCACACGGCCAGCGCGATGGCCGCGAGCAGCTGGTTCGCGATCCCGAACAGCGGGAACAGCTGGTTGATACCACCGAGCGGGTTGGTGACCCCGGTATAGAGGAAGTAGCCCCACGCCCCGACGACCACGGCGCTGGTGGCCCACACCCCCGGCTTCCAGCTCACGTCGCGCATCGGCTTGTAGACGTTGCCGAGGGTGTCCTGCAACATGAAGCGCCCCACCCGGGTGCCGGCGTCGATCGTGGTGAGGATGAACAGCGCTTCGAACATGATCGCGAAGTGGTACCAGAACGCGCGCAGCGCCTCACCGCCGAAGATCTCGGAGAAGATCTGCGACATGCCGACCGCGAGCGTCGGCGCGCCGCCGGTACGCCCGACCAGGGTGGGCTCCTGCACCGCCGCCGCGGCCGCCGTCAGCTGCTCCGGGGTGATGGTGAAGCCGAGGTTGGCCACCGCCTGCGAGGCGGACTGGACGGTGCCGCCGAGCAGCCCGGCGGGTGCGTTGATCGCGAAGTACAGGCCGGGGTCGATGATGCAGGCGGCGATCAGGGCCATGACGGCGACGAAGGACTCCATCAGCATCCCGCCGTAGCCGATGAACCGGACCTGGCTCTCCTTCTGGATCATCTTCGGTGTCGTGCCGGAGCAGATCAGGGAGTGGAACCCGGACAAGGCGCCGCAGGCGATCGTGATGAACAGGAAGGGGAACAGCGAGCCGGCGAACACCGGACCGCGTCCGTTCAGGGCGAAGTCGGTGATCGGCGCCGCCTGCAGGACCGGAGCGGTCACCAGCACGGCGACCGCGAGCAACACGATCACGCCGACCTTCATGAAGGTGGACAGGTAGTCCCGCGGTGCCAGCAGCATCCACACGGGGAGCACGGAGGCGAGGAACCCGTAGATCACGAGGCAGAAGACGAGTGTCTGGGGGCTCAGCGTGAAGGCGTCACTCCACGCGGATTCCGCGACGTACCCGCCGCCGATGATCGCGAGGAGCAGCAGCGCCACACCGATGACCGTCGTCTCGATCACCCTGCCGGGCCGCAGCGTCCGCAGATAGAAGCCCATGAACAGGGCGATGGGGATCGTCATCGCGATCGAGAAGGTGCCCCAGGGCGAGTCGGCGAGGGCGTTGACCACGACCAGGGCGAGCACCGCAAGAAGAATGATCATGATGCTGAAGACCCCGACGAGCGCCGCCACCCCGCCGACGACGCCGATCTCCTCGCGGGCCATCTGGCCCAGGCTCTTGCCGTTGCGGCGCATCGAGAAGAAGAGCGTGACCATGTCCTGTACGGCACCGGCGAAGATCGCGCCGACGACGATCCAGATCGTCCCGGGCAGGTAGCCCATCTGAGCCGCGAGCACAGGTCCGACGAGCGGTCCCGCGCCGGCGATGGCGGCGAAGTGATGGCCGTAGAGAACGCGCCGGTCGGTGGGGGTGAAGTCGACGCCGTTGTCGAGCCGTTCGGCCGGCGTCGCCCGGGTGTCATCCACCTTCAGCACCCGCCTGGTGATGAAGCGGGCGTAGAACCGGTAGCCGATCGCATAGGAACCGAGGGCGGCTGCCAGCAACCAGATCGCCGAGATCCGCTCACCCCGGGACAGCGCCAACACACCCCATCCGACCGCCGCGACGAGCGAGACAACGGTCCAGACGGCGATCTGTTTGGGCGTGATGCGCCGCCGGTCGGTGGTCGGCGGCTCCGGATTCCGGGACGACATGTCCGAGACGGCCATGACCTACCTCCTACGCGCGGTCAACCTCGACACGGGCTCATCGCGGCCGGTTCCCGGAGCCCGGCGGCGTCCTCCGACGCCGGGCTGTCCAGGCCTCGGCCGAATGCGCCGATCCTCGCAGGTGCTTCGGGTCAGTGCCAGTGATCCGGCCGTCCAGACCCGTCCTCGGGCCCTGGCCGAGACCGAAGGCCCCTGAACCTGCTGTTCAGAGGCCTTCGGTCTGCGTGGGCGATCTCATCGGGCCCTGAACGGCCTAGACCAGGCCGAGTGCCAGCATCGCCTCTGCCACCCGGGCGTATCCGGCGATGTTGGCGCCGGCCACGTAGTCGCCGGGCATGCCGTACTCCTCGGCGGTCTCGTGGCAGCGGGCGTGAATGCCGATCATGATGTCGCGCAGCCGCTCCTCGGAGTGCTCGAACGACCACGAGTCGCGAGAGGCGTTCTGCTGCATCTCCAGCGCCGAGGCCGCGACCCCGCCGGCGTTGGCCGCCTTGCCGGGCCCGAAGGCGACACCCGCCTCCTGGAACACGCGGACGGCAGCCGGGGTCGTCGGCATGTTGGCGCCCTCGCCGACGGTCGTGCACCCGTTGCGCACGAGCGCGACCGCGTCCGCCTCGTCGAGCTCGTTCTGCGTCGCCGAGGGCATCGCCACCTGGCAGGGCACCTCCCACACCGAGCGCCCGACGACGAACTCCGCGTTCGCCTGGCGCTCGGCGTAGGCGCTGATCCGCTCGCGGCGCACCTCCTTGACCTCCTTGAGGAGTTCGAGGTCGATGCCCTTGGGATCGTGGACGAACCCGGAGGAGTCCGAGCAGGCCACCACGCGGCCTCCGAGCTGGTGCACCTTCTCGATGGTGTAGATCGCGACGTTGCCGGAGCCGGAGACGACGACGTCCTTGCCCTCGAACGAGTCCCCCGGGCGCGAAGCATCTCCTCGACGAAGAACGTGCAGCCGTACCCGGTGGCCTCGCGCCGCACCTGCGCTCCGCCGTAGCTGAGGCCCTTGCCGGTGAGCACGGCCGACTCGTAGCGGTTGGTGATGCGCTTGTACTGGCCGAACAGGTACCCGATCTCGCGGCCGCCGACGCCGATGTCGCCGGCGGGGACGTCGGTGTACTCGCCGATGTGGCGGTACAGCTCGGTCATGAAGCTCTGGCAGAAGCGCATCACCTCACGGTCCGAACGGCCCTTCGGGTCGAAGTCGGACCCGCCCTTGCCGCCGCCGATCGGCAGCCCGGTGATCGCGTTCTTGAACACCTGCTCGAAGCCGAGGAACTTCACCGTCCCGAGCAGCACCGAGGGGTGGAAGCGCAGCCCGCCCTTGTACGGCCCCAGCGCGCTGTTGAACTCGACGCGGAATCCGCGGTTGATGTGGATGGCTCCCTGGTCGTCCTCCCAGGGCACCCTGAAGATGATCTGGCGCTCCGGCTCGCAGATCCGCTCGATGATCTTTGCTTCGGCGTACTCAGGGTGCTTGGTGACCGCCGGCCCGATGCTCTGCAAGACCTCGCGTACCGCCTGGTGGAACTCCACCTCGCCCGGGTTGCGGGACAACACCCGCGCGTAGATGGGCTCGAGATCAGCGTGCATCGAAAAGGTCTCTCCTTCAGCGGTTGATTTCGCCTCATCATCCATGTTGCCTCCTGAGCGGCCGGCGGAGGCCCGTCGGGCAGCCCGACCAGGGCGATGAAGGCCCGAGGAGCCCCGTGCCCACCACGATCCTGGTCCGCCGAACCCTTCACGCAGGGCATCGTCGGTTCCTGGCGGACATCGGGGTGGGTCGGCACCTCCACGGGGGCCGTCGCCCTCGGCGCGACCGGTCGGAGGTGCCCCGGCGCCCGCGTCGACGGCGTGCGCTCAGCGCCCGCCGGTGATGCGGTCGGCGAAGAGCTGGGTGAACCGGTCGGCATCCACGTCGACGGCGTCCAGCATCTCGTCGAGGTGAAGGCGCAGCTGTGGTCCGGCATTCCTGCCGCTCCTCGGCGCGGCGGTGCCCGACGCGGCTGGCCCCGGCCGTCTGCGGTTCTCCAGCTGGACGGGCCGAGGCGCCGCAGCCGACCGGCGGCCCCGGCCGAGCTCTCAGCCCATGGACCGCGCGCGGCAGGCCAGCTGCAGCATCAGGACCGTGTCCGGGTCCTGCGGGTCCACGTCCAGCAGATCGAAGATGCGCCGCACCCGGTAGGCGATCGCGTTGCGGTGCAGGTGGAGCTCTCCTGCCGCCCGGCTCGTCGACCCCTGGTTGTCCAGGTAGCTGCGCAGGGTCTGCAGGGCGGTGTCCCTCTTCTGCGGACCGAGATCGTCCAGCGGTCGCAGCAGTGAGTCGACGGCCTCGCGCGCGGTGTCGGAGGCGAACCACTCGATGAGCGTCCGCTTGAGCCCCACCTCGTCGAAGCTGGTCGCCGCGTTGAGCCGACGGCCGGCGTGCCCGGCGGCGAGGGCGGCCCGCGCCTCGGCCATCGTCGTCCGCAGCCCGGTCGCTCCGACGTACGTGCTCCCCACGCCGCAGACGAGCAGGATCTCCGGGACCCGCGACAGGATGCGCCGGATGATCTGCCGGGCGGCACGGCCGGCGTCGCGCCCGGTGGCGCTCCCGGGGTCGTGGCGCTCCATGCGGATCAGGAGCAGGCCGGAGCCGACGCGCGCCCGGTGCCAGACGCCCCCGGCGGCGCGTGCCGCCTCCAGACCGAGCGTCGCGACCCGGTCGGCGATCCGGAGCGAGGCCAGCTCGTCCTCGGCCGCGAGCGCCGGGAGGTTCTCGACGTCCAGCAGGATCGCGGTGTGCCAGCCGTCGACGGTCAGGCCGGCCGCCCGCATCCGCTCCAGCAACCGGTTGCCGTGGTCCGGCCGGGCGAGCAGGAACTCCGCGATCAGCTCACCGCGTGACCGGATCGGAGCGTCCTCGGCCTGCCGGGCGGCCCCGCGGGCCCGTGACACCGCAGCGGCGGCCAGGTGCACGACGACCTCGGCGGCCGCCTCGGTATGGCCGTCGCCCCGCGGCGTGCAGACCGCCCCCTCGACCTCCTCGCGGACCACGACCGGCGCTGCGGCGTCACCGGGCCCGGGCTCCCGCAGCTCGACGGGCGCGCCGAGCGCCTCCGACGCGGCGCGGAGGAGCGTCTCCGGCGCGGCGGTGGCCGCACCGGCGCCCTCGAGGGCGTGCAGTGCGGCCCGGATGCGCCCGAGCGCGACGTCGGGACCGCCCGCGAGCTCGCGGTGCAGGGTCAGCAGCAGCGTCGAGAGGTCGCAGTCCCCGGGCGTTCGCAGCACGGCGACCGAGACGCGACCGGCCAGGGCGGCCGCCGTGGGAGCGATGTCGTCGCGGCCGTCGGTGAGGACCACGGCGCTCACGCGGCGCGACCCCGCCGTCCGGAGCGCGACGTCGAGGCGGTAGCTCGCGGCGTCCACCGACGCCGCGTGGGTCAGGACCGCGACGGTCGCCTCGTCCAGGTCCTCGATCCGGGCGAGGTCCTCGACGAGGGCGATCCGGCGCACCGGGGCGTCGGGGTCGGGTCCGGCGATCGACCGCAGCAACGGACGGACCGCCGGCGCATCGAGGAGCGCTTGCAGCGAATTCACAGTGCTGGAGTATCAAGGCCTTGTGCAGCCTGCACAAGAACCTTCGGGTTGAGTGGCAGTACGCCAAAGACCGATGCGGGTACGACGACACATACTTGCGGCCGAGGAGCGGAGCCAGGATGACCGAGGACCACGATCGGGCCGATCGGACAAAGATCGGCGAGGACGATCTGCCGGCGCTGGCTCGTGGGTGCGCGGTACTGGGTGGCGGTGGGGGCGGCGATCCCCTGGTCGGCGTGCTGATGGCGGGCGAGGCGATCCGCCGGCACGGTGCGGTCGATCTCGTCGATCTCGCCGACCTCCCCGCGGACGGCCTCGTGATGCCCTGCGGGCTCGTCGGCGCACCGACCATCGCGATCGAGAAGCTCGAGAACGGTGGCGAGGGCGGCCGGCTCGTCGAGGAGGTGCAGGCCCTGACCGGCCGGCCCGTCGTCGCGATCATGCCGTTCGAGATCGGCGGCTCGAACGGGTTGATCCCGCTCACCTGGTCGGCGCGGCTGCGGCTCCCGTACGTGGACGCCGACGGCATGGGCCGGGCCTTTCCGACCATGCCGCAGATGACGATGAACCTCGCCGGGGTGCCGTCGAGCCCGTGCGTGATGACCGACGAGCGGCTGAACACCCTGGTGATCCGTACCGGCGGCGTCGGGTGGACCGAGCGCCTGCTCCGGTCCTCCACGGCGGCCTTCGGCGGCGCCGCCGTCGCCGCGCTGTACCTGATGGACGTCGAGACCGCGCGCCGCGCGACGGTGCCCGGATCGGTCTCCCGGGCCCTCGCCCTCGGCACGGCCATGGCGCGCCCGGCCGGGGACTCCCTCGACCCGGTCGACGTGGTGGTCGGCGAGCTGGACGCGGTGGAGCTCATCCGCGGGAAGGTGATCGACGTCGAGCGGGAGACGGCGGGCGGTTTCGTCCGCGGGTCGGTGATCGTCGAGGACGCGGCCGCGGGTCGGCTGCTCCGTCTGGAGATCCAGAACGAGAACCTCGCCGCGCTGGAGGACGGCGCGGTCCGGGCCTGCGTGCCGGACATCATCACGGTGCTCGACACCCGCTCCGGCGAGGCGATCGTCACCGAGAAGCTGCGCTACGGGCAGCGCGTCGCCGTCCTCGCGTTCGGGTGCCCCGACGTGTGGCGCACCCCGGAAGGGCTGGCCGTCGCCGGTCCCGCCGCGTTCGGCTACCGCTTCCCCTACTCCCCCGTCGACCCGGGCCATGACCGTGCCTGCTGACCTGCGACTGGGGATCGACGTCGGCGGCACCAACACCGACGCCGTCGTCGTGGACCGCGACGACGTGCTGCTGGCCAAGGCCAAGGTCCCGACCACCCCTGACGTCACCACCGGCATCGCCGCGAGCATCGAGGCGGTGCTCGCCCGGCTCGGCGAGGGCCGGGACCGCATCACGCACGCCATGCTCGGCACCACCCATGCCACCAATGCGCTGCTGGCGCGCACCGGGCTGCGCCGGGTCGCGGTCCTGCGGATCGGCGGCCCGGCCACCCGCGCGGTGCCGCCGTTGGCGACCTTCCCGCCGGATCTGCGGGCCGCGGTGGCGGCCGGCACGGCGGTGGTCGACGGGGGCATCGAGTTCGACGGCACCGAGGTGGCGCCGTTCGACCCCGACGCGGCGGCCCGGTTCTTCGCCTCGGTCCGGGACCGCGCGGAGGCGGTGGCGATCACCAGCGTGTTCTCGGCGGTCTCCGACCGCCACGAGCTGGCGGCCGAGGCCGTCGCCCGGGCCGTCCTCGGCGACGTGCACGTGTCGTTGAGCCACGAGGTGGGCAGCATCGGCCTCATCGAGCGGGAGAACGCGACGGTCCTCAACGCCGCGCTGGTCGGTGTCGCGGAGACGGTCGCCCGCTCCTTCGGTGAGGCGCTCGCCCGGCAGGGCCTGCGGCCGGCGGAGTACTTCGCGCAGAACGACGGCACCCTCATGGAGCTCGAGTACGCGCTGCGCTACCCGGTGCTGACCATCGGGTGCGGGCCCGCCAACAGCATCCGCGGGGCGGCGCACATCAGCGGGGTGCGCGACGCCCTGGTGGCCGACGTCGGCGGCACGTCCACCGAGGTCGGGGTGCTGCTCAACGGTTTCCCCGGCGAGTCGGGCGACCCGGCCGGGATCGGCGGCGTCCGGACGAACTTCCGGATGCCGGGGCTGGTCACGCTGCCACTGGGCGGCGGGACCGTCGTGGCGGGCCGGGAGCGTCCGGTCCGTGTCGGCCCGCAGAGCGTGGGCTACCGGCTCACCGAGTCGGCGTTGGTGTTCGGCGGTGCCACGGCGACGCTCACCGACGCGGCGGTGGCCGGCGGACGGGTCGAGGTCGGCCACCGCCGACCCCCGGCCCGGCACCGCGCCGCGCTCGCCGAGGCACTCGCGCGCTCCGACGCGCTGCTCGCCGAGGCCGTCGACCAGGCGAAGGTCGTGCGCGGGAAGCAGCCACTGATCGTGGTGGGCGGGGCCGGCTTCCTCGTGCCCGACCGGGTACCCGGGGTCAGCGAGGTGCTCCGCCCGCCCGACCACGAGGTCGCCAACGCGATCGGCGCCGCGATCGGTCAGGTCAGCGGGCAGGTCGAGCGGATCGCCCGGTTCGGGGTCGGCGGCCGCTCCACCGCCGTCGCGGAGGCGGCCGAGAGTGCCCGCCAGCAGGCCGTGCGGGCGGGTGCGGACCCGGAACGCACCGAGATCGTCGACATCGAAGAGGTCCCGCTGGCCTATCTGACCGACCCCGCGGTGCGGATCAGGGCCAAGGCGGCCGGACCGCTGCGGTTCGGCTGAGACACCGCTTCATCTCCACCACGTGCGACAAGGAGGACGACAACGCCATGACGACAACGAGCCCACCCCGGCGGACCGACCCGGGGGCCATGACCCGCTCCGAGGTTCGCCGGCCGGCGTCGCTGGCCGACGCGGTACGCGAACTGAGCGAGCTCGGCGGCGACGGCGCGGCGCTCGCCGGCGGCACCTGGATCATGCGGGCGCCGCTGCAGGATGCCCGGGTCGCCCGCGTCTACGTGGCCCTCGACGGGCTCGTGGAGCTGCGTGGCATCCGGACCGCCGGCGGCACGGTCGAGATCGGTGCCGCCGTCACCCACGACGAGCTCGCCGCGTTCGACGGCCCCCCGGCGCTGGCCGGGATCGTCGACGCGGCCCGCCGGTCGGCGTTCCCCGCCGTGCGCAGCGCCGCGACCGTGGGCGGCAACATCGCCGCCGCCGGTTTCCCGGAGGCCGACCTCGTGCCGGCGCTGCTGGCCGCCGACGCCGCCGTCGTGGTGGCCACGCCGGACGGCGAGCGGACCGAGGAGCTCGTCGGGTACCTGGCCTCCCGGGGCACCCGGCCGGCCGGCGAGCTGATCGTGCGCGTCGTCGTCCCCGCCCCGGCGAGCCGGCGCTCCGCGTTCGAGCGGCTCACCGTCCGTGGCGGCGGAGAGTACGCGGTCGCCTCGGTCGCGCTGTCGGTCGACCTCGACGGTGCCGCCGTCTCCGCGGCCCGGGTCGCCGTCGGCGGCGTCGAGGAGGTCGCCCGTCTCTCCCCCGCGGCCGCCGCGGCACTGGTCGGCGGCCCGCTGGACGACGCCGTCGCCGAGCGGGCCGGACAGGCCGCCGCCGCCGAGTGCACCGCGCGCGAGGGCCTCGACGCCCCCGGCTGGTACCGCCTCGCCGTCCTGCCCGCGCTGGCCCGCACCGCCGCCGGCGCCCTCACCTCCCCCGACCAGCAGAAGTGAGCAACTGATGTCCCACTCGTTCACGGTGAACGAACGGCCCGTCGAGGTCGACGCACCGGACATGACCCCCCTGCTGTCGGTGCTGCGGGACCGGCTCGGGCTCACCGGCGCCAAGCCGGGCTGCGCCGAGGGCCGCTGCGGCGCCTGCACCGTGCTCGTCGACGACCGGCCGGTCGTGTCGTGCCTGACGCCGGTCGCACTCACCGAGGGCCGCGCCGTCCGCACGGTCGAGGGTCTCGCGGACCCGGACGGGCCGCTGAACCCGCTGCAGGACGCGCTGCTCGAGCACGGCGGCGTGCAGTGCGGCGCCTGCACGCCGGGCATCCTCATGGCGCTGACCGCCCTGTTCGAGCAGGACGCCGGCCCGGACGAGGCCGCCGTCAAGGAGTCGCTGGCCGGCAACATCTGCCGCTGCACCGGTTACCACAAGATCGTCGAGGCGGCGCTGGCCGTCGCCGGGAACGGGGGCCGGTCATGACGCGCGTGGTCGGGACCAACGCCCGCCGCGCCGACGGCGACGACAAGGTGCGCGGCGCCGCGGTCTACGGCATGGACCACGGCCAGACCGGGACGCTGCAGGCCAGGCTGCTGCGCTCACCGGTGCCCGCGGGCCGCATCCGGCGCCTCGACACGACGCGGGCGGCCGCGATGCCCGGGGTGCACGCGATCATCACCGCCGCGGACGTCCCGGACACCACCTCGGGCTGGATCCTCAAGGACCAGCCGATGTTCGCCCGCGAGGACGTCCGCTACATCGGCGAGCCGATCGCCGCGGTGGCGGCCGACTCGCTCGAGCAGGCCGAGGCCGCGGTCGCCGCGATCGAGCTGGAGATCGACCCGCTCGACGCGCTGACCGATATGGATGCCGCGCTCACCGAGGGCGCCCGGCTGATCCACCCCGCGTGGGAGTCCTACCCGATGCTGGCACCCGGGCCCCGCTCGGGCAACGTCGCCTGGGAGTCCACGCTGGACCGCGGCGACGTGGACGCCGCGTTCGCCGGCGCCCACCTGGTGGTGGAGGACGAGTTCACCACCCAGCGCCAGCACCAGTCCCCGATCGAGCCGCACGCCGCCGTCGGCCGCTTCGAGGGCGGGCGCTACGTCGTACACACCCCGGCACAGTTCCCGTTCCTGGTCCGGGACCGGCTGGCCGAGTGGCTCGGCGTGCCGGCCTCGAAGGTGCGCGTCGTTGTCAGCACGATCGGCGGCGGCTTCGGCGGCAAGATCGACGCGATGCTCGAGCCGTTCGTCTGCGTGCTCGCGCGCAAGACCGGCCGGGCGGTGCGGCTGGTCAACACCCGCCGGGAGGAGCTGCAGACCGCCGGACCGCGGGAGAACGCCAAGATCCGCATCCGGACGGCGGTCTCCGCGAACGGCGAGATCCTCGGCCAGGAGGCCGACACCCTCTCCGACAACGGCGCGTACAGCGGCGAGATCGTCGCGTGCGCCGCGGTGCCGGGGCTGGTGTTCGGCGGCACCTACCGGGTGCCCGCCGCCCGTTACCGCACCCGGGTGGTCTACACGAACACGGCGCCGACGGCGGCGTTCCGGGGCGTCAACGGCCCCTACGCGATGTTCGCCCTCGAGCAGCACATCGACCACATCGCCGCGGAGCTCGGCATCGACCGCCGCGAGCTGCGGCTGCGCAACGTGGTCAAGGCCGGTGAGGCCATCGCCAACGGCCAGGTCCTCGACGACGCGGTCTTCGAGGAGGGCTTCGCCAGGGTCGAGGAGATCGCCCCGTGGGCGACGGAGACCGCCCCGGCCGACGGCCGGAAGGTGCTGCGTGGCAAGGGCATCGGCGCGGTCACCTGGCTGACCAACCCCGGCCCCGGCGGCGCCACGGTCAAGATCAACGAGGACGGCACCGCCGGCGTGATCTGCGCCGGCGCAGAGATCGGCACCGGCGCGGTGGCCGCCGGGCTGCGCCAGATCGTCGCCGAGGAGCTCGGGCTGACCGCGGACGACGTGATCATCCTCGCCGCGGACACCGACGCCGGGACCTACGACGGCGGCGCCCAGGGCAGCCGGACGCTGTTCTCGCTGGGCAACGCGGCCGTGCAGGCCAGCGCCCAGGTCCGCGAGCAGCTCCTCGACGTGGCCGCGACCATGCTGGAGGCCTCCGCAGCAGACCTCGAGCTCGCCGACGGGCACATCCAGGTGGCGGGCTCCCCGGGCGCGAAGGTCGCGCTAGCGGCGGTGGCCCAGACCGCGCTCTACACCGCGGGGCCGATCTCGGCGACCGGTCGACACATCACCCCGCCCGTGCAGTTCGACTCCGGCTGCCTCGCCGGCGCCCTGTTCACCGGTTTCGCGACCCCCACCTACCACGTGCACTCGGCCGAGGTGGAGGTCTGCCCGGACACCGGGAAGGTGACCGTCCTGCGCTACGTCGTGGCCCAGGACGTCGGCCGCGCGATCAACCCGCAGCAGGTGGAGGGCCAGATCCACGGCGGGGTGCTGCAGGGCGTCGGCTACGCGCTCTACGAGGACCTGCGCGTGATCGACGGCGCGACCGTGGACCACAGCCTGGAGAACTACCGGCTGCCGACGGTGTTCGAGGCACCACCGATCGACATCGCACTGCTGGACAACCCCTGGCCGGACGGCCCCTACGGGGCCAAGGGCGCCGGCGAGCCCTCGATCATCCCGGTCGCCGCGGTGATCGCCAGCGCGGTCTCCGACGCGATCGGCAAGCCCATCCGCAACCTTCCCATCACCCCCTTCGACGTCCTGGCGGCATTACGCGAGGAGTCCGAGAGCCCCGCGAAAGGAACGACGCGATGAACACCCCCGCACCTGACGGATCCCCCGTCGGCCTGCTCGTCTCCAGCCAGCTGCCGCCCGAGCAGATCCCGGAGATCTCGGCCCTGGCCGAGCGGGAGGGCTTCGGCGAGCTGTGGATCCCCGAGGACTACTTCTTCTACGGCGGCATCTCCGGCGCGATGGCGGCGCTGAACGCGACCAGCGAGATCAAGGTCGGCGTGGGTGTGGTGTCCGCGATGGCGCGCCACCCCGCGGCGCTGGCCATGGAGCTCGCCACGATCGACCGCATGTACCCCGGGCGGGTCTGGCCCGGTATCGGGCTCGGCGTCCCGCACTGGGTGGAGCAGATGGGCGTCATGCCTAAGTCCCCCTACACCGCGATGCGCGAGACGGTCACCAACGTGCGCCGGCTGCTGGACGGCGAGGAGGTCACCTACGAGGGCAAGGTCCACTCGTTCGACAAGATCCAGCTGGTGCACCCGGCCACGACGAAGCTGCCGATCTACATGGGCGTCATCGGGCCCCGGATGCTCAACCTGTCGGGCGAGATCGCCGACGCCACCCTGGTGTCGGTGCTCGCCGGGACGAAGTACCTGCGCTGGCTGCGTGAGCGGGTCGCGGAGGGACAGGCCAAGGCCGGTCGCGAGGGCGAGCACCACCGCGTGTCGTGCTACGCGCTCTACTCGGTCGACAAGGACGGCGCGAAGGCCAAGCAGGAGGCGCGGACCGCCGCCGCGTTCTACCTCGCGGCGGTGCCGAAGTCCGGCCTCACCGACATCTACGGCATCGGCGACGAGCTGTGGGACATGTATCAGCGGGGCGGCGACGACCCCGCCGCGCTGATCCTGCGCGAGATGCCCGACCAGTGGGTCGAGGACCTCGTCGTCGCCGGCGACCCGGACGAGTGCGCGGCGAAGATCCAGGCCCTGATCGACGCCGGTGCCGACGCGGTGGACCTGGCCCCGGTGGCCACCGACCGCGCCAAGGAAGTCGTGCAGCTCACCGCGCGCGAGGTGCTGCCTCAGGTCCGCCACCGGACGGTGGGCTGATGCGGATCGGGATCGACGTCGGGGGCACCAACACCGACGCGGTGCTGATGGACGGTGACCGGGTGCTGGCGGAGGTCAAGAGCCCGACCTCCGCCGACGTCACCACCGGCATCCTCGACGGCCTGCGCAGCCTGCTCGCCCAGAGCGGGATCGCGGCGGAGACCGTCGAGACCGTCATGATCGGCACCACGCACTTCACCAACGCCGTCGTGGAGGCCCGCCGGCTGCTCGAGGTCGCGAGCGTCCGGCTCGGGCTGCCGGCCACCAGGGCGCTGCCGCCCATGATCGACTGGCCCGAGCGGCTCGGCGACGCGGTGGGCCGGCACGTCTACCTGTGCCACGGCGGACACGAGTTCGACGGCCGTGAGATCGCCCCGCTCGACGCCGACGAGCTCAAGCGGGTGGCCGACGAGATCGCGGCGAAGGGCCTGCGGGCCGTCGCGATCTCGTCGGTGTTTTCCCCGATCAACGACGAGATCGAGCGGCGGGCCGAGGAGATCATCCGGGAGACCGTGCCGGACGTGGCGATCAGCCGGTCGGCCGAGCTCGGCCGGATGGGGCTGCTCGAGCGCGAGAACGCGACGATCATGAACGCGAGCCTCGCCGAGCTGGCCGGGCACATCACCGAGGCGTTCCGCGCCGCGCTGCGGGAGTCGGGGATCGACGCCCCGATGTACATCAGCCAGAACGACGGCACGCTGATGACCGTGGAGCAGGCCGAGCGCTACCCCGTCTCGACGTTCGCCTCCGGGCCGACGAACTCGATGCGCGGGGCCGCGCTGCTCTCCGGGCTGCAGGACTGCGCGGTGGTCGACATCGGCGGCACGACCTCCGACGTCGGCATGCTCGTCAACGGTTTCCCACGGGAGGCCAAATCGACGATCGAGGTCGGTGGCGTGCGGACGAACTTCCGCATGCCCGACGTGCTGCCGCTCGGCATCGGCGGCGGCAGCCACGTGCGCGTCGGCGCCGATCCGCTGGTCGGTCCCGAGAGCGTCGGCTACCGGCTGACCCACCTCGGCCGGGTGTTCGGCGGGGATACCCTGACCGCCACCGACATCGCGGTGGCCGGGGGCAGGGCCGAGGTCGGCGATGCCCGCCGGGTCGCCGACGTGGACCCGGACCTGGTCCGCCGCGCGCTGGCGAGCATCGAGGACCGGATCGGCGAGGCGGTGGACCGGATGAAGACCGCCTCGGACGCCATCCCCGTGGTGGTCGTCGGTGGTGGCAGCATCCTGCTCGGCGACACCCTGCCGGGCGCCGCCCGCCTGATCAGGCCCGCTCACCACTCGGTCGCCAACGCGATCGGGGCCGCGATCGCCCAGGTCGGCGGCGAGGTGGACCAGATGTTCTCGGTCGGCCCGCAGCTCTCCCGCGACGCCGCACTCGAGCAGGCCCGGGAACTGGCCGCCGAACGCGCCGTCGCCGCGGGTGCGGTGCCCGACTCCGTCCGGATCGTCGACCAGGAGGAGCTGGCGCTCGCCTACGTGCCCGGTAACGCGATCCGGATCAAGGTGAAGGCCGTCGGGGATCTCCAGCTCGGAAGGAAGACCGTTGCGACTCGTTGACGAGCGGCAGCTCTCCGACATCGCCCTCGGGGCCGGCATCCTCGGCACCGGCGGCGGCGGGGACCCCTACATCGGAATGTTGCTGGCCCGCGAGGCGATCCGTGAGCACGGGCCGGTGGAGGTCGTGGACCTCGACGAGGTTCCGGACGACGCCTTCGTGATCCCCTCGGCGATGATGGGCGCCCCGACCGTGATGGTCGAGAAGCTCCCCAGCGGCGACGAGGTCGTGACCGCGTTCCGCAAGCTCGAACACCACCTGGGCCAACGGGCGACCCACACCATGCCGATCGAGATCGGCGGCATGAACTCGATGATCCCGTTCTGCCTGGCGGCACGGGAGCGGCTGCCGATGATCGACGCGGACCTGATGGGCCGCGCGTTCCCGGAACTGCAGATGTGCATGCCCACGCTGTTCGGTGGCAAGGCCGCGCCGATGGCGATCGCCGACGACAAGGGCAACGCCTCGATCATCGATGCGATCGACAACCGGTGGACCGAGCGGCTCGCCCGATCGCAGACCATCGACATGGGTTGCGCCGCGCTGATCGGGCTGTACCCGCTGGCCGCGGAACGGCTACGCGAGTGCACCATCCCGAACACCCTGCGGACGGCCGAGGAGCTGGGCCGGCTCGTGCGGGAGACCCGGGAGGCGCACGGCGACCCGGCCGCGGTGGTCCCGAAGTACCTGGGCGGCGTCCAGCTGTTCCAGGGCAAGGTCGTCGACGTGCACCGCCGGACCGAGGGCGGCTTCGCCCGCGCCGAGGTCCGCATCGAGGGCCTGCACGACGACGCGGGCGCGACCCTGCGCCTGCAGACGCAGAACGAGCACCTCGTCGCCGAGCGCGACGGCGAGGTGCTCGCCTCGGTCCCGGACCTGATCATGGTCCTGGACTCCGAGACCGGCCAGCCCATCACCACCGAGGACCTCCGCTACGGCTTCCGGGTCACGGTGGCCGCCGCACCGTGCGATCCGCGGTGGCGGACCCCGGCCGGGCTGGAGATCGTCGGGCCGCGCTACTTCGGGTACGACTTCGACTTCGTCCCGATCGAGGAGCGGTTCCCCGTGCGGTGACCGCACCGCAGTGATCCCCGTCCACCTCCTGGCGGGCGGGGATCACCGGCGGCTGGAGCCGGCCGTCGGTGTTCCGGACAACGGCGACGCGCCTCGTCACCAGCGTCCCGGGACCTCGCTCAACCGGCACGCTCGCCCTGCTCGAACATCGTGTTCCCGAACGACCCTGGCGCTCGCCGCCCCGCTGGAGGAGATCCCGGCCAAACACGACGGATCCGTCTACGGCGTACACGCACTCCCGGTCACCTCGTGACCGCAGCGCACCGACCAGCACAAGCCGTGATCCGACACCCGTTCGGATGCTCGTGTGGTTGGGTCTCGCCCGGGCTGGGCATGCTCCGGTTGACCACAGGCGACCTGGAGGGGAGATCAATGTCCACCGACGCGATCGTGCTGCTCAAGGATGATCACAAGCAGATCCGCAAGCTCTTCCGCGACTTCGAGAATGCCGGCGAGAACGCACTGAAGACGAAGGGCCGGATCGTCGAGGCGATCATCGAAACCCTCACGGTGCACACCTACCTCGAGAACGAGTGCATGTACCCGGAGGTCAGGAAGCGGGTCCCGGAGTTGGAGGACGACGTGCTCGAGTCCTACGAGGAGCACCACGTCGCCGACGTCCTGTGTGTCGAGCTCGCCGCGATGAAGCCCGATGACGAGCGCTTCGACGCCAAGACCACGGTGTTGATCGAGAACGTCAGCCACCACATCGAGGAAGAGGAGGACGAGTGGTTCCCGCAGGTACGGGAAGCCCTCGGACGCAAGGAGCTTCCAGGAAATCGGCGCCCGGATGCTGGAGATGCGCAAGGACGCGCCGCGCCGGCCCTCGCAGCCGAGCGCCCTCAAGAAGACGATCGACGCCGTCCTCGCCTGATCACACCTGCGGACGACGCGAGCTGAGGACCTGGCGGACCTGGTGGTCCGCTGAGCCGGACGTTTCGGGCTGCCCGCGACGAACGTGCCGTCGGGGTTGCGCAGAGCTTGATCGTGTCCTTCATGGACGCGGCCGGCAACGCCGGGACCGGGACGTCCGCCCCACCACTCGGGGTCCTGCGCCCGCCTCCCCCACGCCCGGGCGCAGGGTGGCGCCACTGCGCCCGGCCCCGGAGGAACCGGCTTCGTGGCGCCCCCGATCACGGCGCCACGAAGCGGTGGCGCATCTCGCCGATCCCGGTGCACCAGGTGACGAGCTCGTCGCCGGCCTGCAGGAACCGGGGAGGTGTCCTGCCCATCCCGACCCCGGCCGGGGTGCCGGTGAAGATGGCATCGCCGGGCAGGAGGGTGACGATCGCCGAGAGCTTCGCGATGATCGTCGGGACCGGGAAGATCATGTCCCGGGTCCGGCCCTCCTGCACGCTCTCCCCGTTGACCAGGCAGCCGAGCTCCAGGTCGGTCGGGTCGAGCCCGGCGGCGAGCAGCTCGTCGAGCGTCACCAGGCTCGGCCCGACCGGGGAGAACCCGGGGTGGGACTTGCCCAGCCCGAACTGCGCGGGCGGGGCGGCGAACTGGGTGACGCGGTCGGAGATGTCCTGACCCAGGCTGAACCCCGCCACGTGGTCCCACGCGTCGGCCTCGGCGATGTCGCGGCCGCCGACGCCGACGACGGCGACCAGCTCGACCTCCCAGTCCACATTGCCCGGCGAGAGCGTGATGTCCCCGCGAGGGCCGGTGAAACTGGACACGTACTTCGTGAAGACGACCGGCTCGGTGGGCTGGTCGAAGCCCGACTCGTCGGCGTGGTCGCGGTAGTTCAGGCCGATCGCGAACACCTGCGGCGGCCGCGGCACCACCGCGTCGAACTCGTCGTCGGCGACCGGGACGGCACCGTCGAGCGGCGCCGTCGCGGCCCACTCGCCGAACTCCGCCCAGCGGGCGTAGACCGCCTGCGGGTCGGGACCGAACCGGCCGCCGCTGGCGGCCTCCACGTCGACGGCCTTCCCGTCGGGGTCGAGCAGGACGAGCCGGCCGGCGACATTGGCGAGACGCAAGGGATCTCCTCGAGGACGAGATGGGATGCTCGGGCGAGTGCGGTGACGCCGTCGGCGATGCGTGCGACGGTTCGCCGGCCGGCACCGGGCACTATCCGAGATCGTGACGCCCTTCGCCTGCCGGGATCCCGACCACCGCTTCGATCTCCACCAGGAGTCCGGGCACGACGAGCGCCCCCACCTGGATCAGCGTGCTCGCCGGGCGCGCGGGACCGAAGAACTCCTTGCGGACCTCGTTCACGGCGTGCCGATCCCCCGCGTCGAGCAGGAAGACGGTCACCTTCAGCACGTCGGCGAACGACGCCCCGACCTGCGCGAAGACTGCGCCCAGGAGCTCGTGGACCCGGCGGGCCTGGGCCGCGACGTCACCGGGGCCGACGATCTCGCCGTTCTCGTCCAGGGCGACCATCCCGGAGACGAAGAGCAGGTCCCCGAAGCGGACGGCGTCGGTGTAGTGGGACAGCGGGGGCGGCATCCCGGGGAGGCCGAGCTCCTCGCGGACAGGTCGGGCGGAGCTGGTCATGCGGGGATCCTCCGAGGGGTCGGGGTGCGTTCGAGATGGTCGATCAGTGCCCGCAGCGCGGGCGGTCCGGAGAGGTCGAGGTGGTCGTCGACCAGGGGCAGCGCTGCGCGCAGCCCGCGGACCTCGGGCGCGTACCCGGTCGCCGCGGCGTGCGGGTCGCACCAGATGACGCGGGAAACCCCGCGCCGGAGCCTGCGCATCTGGGCGGCGAGGAGCTCGGGCTCGTCGACGTCCCACCCGTCGCTGAGCACGAGGGCGACGGTGTCCCGGGTCAGCTGCGGCTCCACCGCGTCGAGGAACCGGCGCAGGCAGTGGCCGATCCGGGTGCCGCCGGCCAGCGCGCTGTCCTGGGCCCGCAGCCAGCGCAACGCGACGCCTCGGGGCCGGCCGCGGAACACCTCGCCCACGAGTGTCAGCTCGACGTTGAACACTCCGATCTCCACGACCTTCGCGGGCCGGGCCAGGGCGTGGACGAAGGTCAGGAACAGCGGCGTCACGTGCGCCATCGACGAGCTGACGTCGCACAGCACGACCAGCCGGGCCCGTCGCGGCCTCGGCGCCGACCGCAGCAGGACGAGCAGCTCGGCGCCCGTCCGGAGGTTGTGCCGCAGGCTCGACCGCAGGTCGACGAGGTCGCCGGCGGTCGCGGTGCGGCGGCGCCGGCCGGGCGCGCGGGCCAGGGCCGCCGCGAACCGCCGGGCGAGGGCGTCGATCTGCCGGCCGTCGATCTCGTCGACCGACACCGGGCTGCCGTGGTGCCGTCCGTACGACGCGCGCGGGGTGCGGCGGTCCCGGGCGCGCGGCGCTGCCTCGTCTAGGCCGGATCCGTCCCGGCCCGCGTCCGCGGTGGTGCCGCCGGCGGCGGGGGCCGGTGACGCGTCGGCGGCGGTGCCCGGCGGCTGGATCTCGGCCGAGCTCCAGAACACCGGGAAGACCAGGTCGAACAGGCGGCGGCCGGGCCGGTCCGAGGCGAGGGTGCAGCCCAGGGCGTCCCGGACGTCCGCGGCCCGGTCGAGCGGCACGACGCCGAGGGCCCGCACGGCGCGGGCGACCGCACCGCCGGGGACGGTCGCCCCGCAGCCGCGGAGCAGGTCGGCGAAGACCGCGACGTCGTGGGCGGGACGACCGGTGCGCCGGGCCCGGGCCTCCCGGGCCCGTGCGAGATGCGCGGTGCGGACGCCGCCGCGGTCGACGGGGCGCCGGAGATCACCGGCGCTCATGCGACGCCCGCCTCGCGGAGCACCCGCCGTCCGTCGGCCCCCCGGAAGCGTTCGAGGTCGTCGCCGTCCTTGAGCAGGCAACCCAGCGTCTCGTCGACCAGCCCGTCGTCCAGCTCGCCGCCGACGAGGGTCAGCGCGCGGATCCAGTCGACGGTCTCGGAGATGCCCGGCGCCTTGCGGTACTCCCCCGCCCGCAGCCGCCCGACCAGTTCGCACGCCCGGCGGACGAGGCCCTCCGCCGAGCCGGGCAGCCGCGCCTCGACGATCTCGATCTCCCGCTGCAGGTCGGGATAGGGCAGCCAGTGGTAGAGGCATCGACGGCGGAGCGCGTCGGACAGCGGGCGGGTGCGGTTCGCGGTCAGGACGATCCGCGGCCTGCGCGTCGCGGTGATCGTCCCCAGCTCGGGCACGGTGACCTGGAACTGGGCCAGCAGCTCGAGCAGCAGGGCCTCGAACTCCTCGTCGGCGCGGTCGAGCTCGTCGACGAGGAGCACGACCGGCCGGGCGTCGTCGGTGGGACTTATCGCCTCCAGCAGCGGCCGGCGCAGCAGGAACTCCTCGGAGAAGATCGTCCGCTGCAGCTCCTCCCCCACCGTGCCACGCGCCTCGGCCACGCGGATCGCGAGCAGCTGGCGGGCGTAGTCCCACTCGTAGAGGGCGTGGTGCGCCGCCAGGCCCTCGTAGCACTGGAGCCGGACGAGCCGGGCGCCCGTGGCCTCGGCGAGGGCTTCGGCCACGGACGTCTTGCCGACCCCCGGCTCGCCCTCCAGCAGCACCGGGAGTTCCAGGGCGCCCGCCAGGTGGAGCACCATCCCGAGCGGCCGGTCGGCGACATACCCGGTCGCCGCCAGCGCCGACACGAGATCCGCGACCGGGTCGGCCCCGGAATCGACCTCGCCCGGCCCCGGGTCAGTCATCGGTCGTGGTCGCCCCGGAGCCCCGCATCACCTCGGCGGCCTCCATCGCGGCGTCGACGATGTGCTGGTATCCGGTGCAGCGGCAGAGGTTCCCCGCGATCGCCTTCCGGACGTCGTCCCGGCAGGGCGACGGGTTCTCCTCCAGGAAGTCCTTGAGCACCATGACCATGCCGGGTGTGCAGAAGCCGCACTGCAGCGCGTGGCACCGGTGGAAGGCCGCCTGCAACGGGTGCAGGTCCTCGACGCTGCTGCGGATCGCGTCGACCGGTTCGTACACGCCGGCGAGGGTCTGGGTCGTCACCTGCTGGACCGGCCCCAGCTTCTGCGGCGCCAGCCCCTCGATCGTCGTGACCTCGGCGCCGTCCACCTGCACCGCGAGGACGTTGCAGGACTTGACGATGTCGCCGTCGACCTCGACCGCACAGCACCCGCAACGGGCCTCCATGCAGCCGTTGTGGGTACCGGTGAGGCCGGCGGTGTCGCGCACGAACTCCAGCAACAGGGTTCGCTCGTCGATCTCGGCGGTGACCTCGCGGCCGTTGACGGTCAGCGTGACCTTCTGCATCAGACAGTCCTCACGTCGGACAGGGCCCGGTCGACCGCGCGGCGGACGAGCGAGCGGATCAGCTCATGCCGGTACCGGACCGCTTCGCCGCCGGCGGTGCCGCCCGGCAGCACCTCGTCGGCGGCCCGCGTCCCGACCTCGGCGGCGGACGCGCCCCCGGCCAGCAGGGCGGCCGCGCCCGCAACGGTGACGGGGACGGGCGTCGCGCCACCGACCGTCAGCCGCGCCTCGGCCGCGGTCCCGTCCCGCCCACCGCGCAGGGCGCAGGTGACCGAGACGATCGCGGCGTCGAACACGCGGTGGCGGAACTTCTCGAACGCCACCGCGTCCCAGGTGCCGAGCGGGGGCAGGACGACGGCGGTGAGGATCTCGTCGGGGCCGAGCGTGGTCACGCCCGCGTCCGCGGCGAAGCCCTCGGCGGCCACGACCCGGTCCCCGGACGCGCCGCGGACCTGCAGCCGCGCGCCCACCCCGATCGCGAACGCCGGCATGTCGTACCGGGGGTCGGCGGTGCAGAGGGCGCCGCCGATCGTGCCCCGGTTCCGCACGGGGCGGTCCGCGAGATCGCCCGCGACCTCGGCCAGGACCCCGTGCCAGCCCGGCAACGACGCCCGGGCCAGCATCGCGTACGTGGTCGCCGCACCGACGACCAGGGAGCCGTCGTCGGCGGTCCGGAGGCCGGCGAGCTCGTCGATCCCGGACAGCGACACCAGGTGGGTCGGCCGAGCGCTGCGGTCCTTGAGCGCCAGCAGCAGGCTCTGCCCGCCGGCGATCGCCCGCGCGTCCGGCGCGTACTCGCGGAGCATCGCGACGGCGCCCGCCGTGGTGTCCGGTGCGAGCCAGGTGAAGGGCTTCATCTAGTCCGTGTCCTCTTCTGCGTCCCAGTCGAAGTCGAAGTCGAAGTCCCCGCCGTCGGCGGCGGTGGGCCTCGGCCACTCCTCGGGCGTGCGGGGCCCGGCGAAGTCCGGCATGTCGTCCGGGTAGCGGATCGTGTCGACACCTCGCCGCTCCTTCTCGCGCAGGGCGACCAACATGCGCTGCGGCGTGATCGGCAGGATGGTGAACCGGACGCCGGTCGCGTCGAACACGGCGTTGCCGATCGCGGCCGGAACCGGTCCGGTCCCGGACTCCCCGGCGCCCTTCTGCCCGCCCGGGATGGTCGTCGACGGTGCGGGGATCTCGTAGGTCTTCGTCAGCTCCGGGACGTCCGGTGCCGTCACCGCGAGGTAGTCCTTGAACGAGGCGTTGAGCTGGTGGCCGTCCTCGTCGTAGACGTAGTCCTCGCTCAGGGCCATCCCGAGCCCCATCAGGAACCCGCCCTGGTGCTGTCCCTCGACGACCAGCGGGTTGATCACGGTGCCCGTGTCGTGGACCATCGCGTAGTCCACGACGGTGATCTGCCCGGTGTCCGGGTCGACCCGGACGTGCGCGGCGTGCGCTGCTCCGGAGTAGGTCACGCTGAGGTTGCCCGAGCCGTTCGACGCCTCCCGCTCGGTCGGCGTGTCGTACGTCGCGACCGTCTCGAGGGTCGGCTCGAAGCCCGGCGGGAGCTGGTGGGTGCGATAGGCGGCGGTCGCCGCGATGATCTCGAGGTGGATGCCGCTGTCCGGTAGCCCCTTGACGTACACGCGGTCGTTCCCCGCGTCGAGGTCCTCGGGGCCGACCTCAAGTATGTGCGCGGCGATCGCAAGGACCTTGTCCCGCAGGCGTTCTGTCGCGAGCCGGCAGGCGGTGCCGAGCACCGCGGCGCCGCGGCTGGCGTACGTGCCGAGCCCGAACGGGGCGGTCATGCTGTCCGGCGGGGCCAGGCTGATCTTCTCGATGCCGACGCCGAGCCCGTCGGCGACGATCTGGGACAGCATCGTGGCGTGGCTCTGCCCGTGCGAGACGTCGCTGGAGTAGATCGTGACCGTGCCGTCGGTCTCCAGCCGCAGCCGCACGGCGGAGAGGTCCGTGTCCAGCGAGGGGTGTCGGCAGCTCGTGTACTTCATGGACACGGCCAGCCCCAGACCCTCGTACGGCACCGGCGCGGCCCGCTTGGCGGACCAGCCGATCGCGTCCGCACTGGCCAGCAGGCACTGCTTGATCGACGTCGAATCGATGATGTGCCCCATCGGGGTCCGGAACGGGAACTCCTCCGGGTCGACGACGTTGCGGGCCCGGACCGCGAGCGGGTCGAGCCCGAGCTCGCGCGCCGCCATGTCGACGAGCTGCTCCTTGGCCCAGATGACCTGCGGGATCCCGAAGCCGCGCAACGGACCGCCGGGCGCGGTGGTCGTGTGCACGATGTCGGAGTCGACGTGGATGTTCGGGATCGGGTACGGCAACATGCCGACGTTGGTGCCGATGTGCACGACCTGGTTGCCCCACACCGACATCGCGCCGGTGTTGTGGACGACGTAGTCCCGGTACCCGGTGATGTCGCCGTCGGCCGTCATCGCGAGCTCGGCGTAGCGGACCTGGGCGTTGCGCGTCGTGCCCGCCCGGAAGATCTCCCCGCGGCCGAGCACCAGCTTCACCGGCCGGCCGAGACGCATCGAGAACAGCGAGGCGATGACCTCGTGCCCGAAGATCTGCGCCTTCGAGCCGAAGCCCGCGCCGACCTCGGGCACGATCACCCGGACCTTGGTGCGCGGGATCTGCAGCACGTCCGCGAGCACGTCCCGCACCATGTAGATCGACTGAGTGGACGAGTACAGCGTCAGGACGCCGGTGAAGGAGTCGTAGCTGGCCACACAGCCGTGCGGGTCGAGCGCGGCGCCGGCCTGCTTGTTCGTGGCGAAACGCTGCCGGACGACGACGGCCGCCTCGCGCTCGGCGGCCTCGAAGTCGCCGATGCGGACCTTGTAGCGGTCGAAGATGTTGCCGTCCCCGAACTCGTAGACGATCCCCTCCTGGACGAGCGGGGAGTCCGGGCGCAGCGCGGCCTCCGGGTCGACCACGGCGGGGAGCCGCTCCAGGTCGACGACCACGGACTCGCACCCGTCGAGCGCCTGGTACGCGGTCTCGGCGACGACCGCCGCGAGCTCCTGGCCCTCGTAGAGCACCTTGTCCGTGGCGAACGGGAAGTGGTCGCCGACCAGGAGGTCCTGCATGAGGTCGCCCCACGGCTTGACCTTGCCGACGAGCTCCGCGCCCGCCAGCGCGTCGAGCACGCCGGGCAGCGCGCGCGCCGGCCCGGTGTCCACGGAGCGGACCCGGGCGTGCGCGACGGTGCTGCGCAGGACCTTCGCGTGGACCATCCCGGGGAGGGTGATGTCGTCGATGAACCGCGCGGTGCCGGTGAGCAGCGCGAGGTCCTCCTTGCGCGGCACCGAGGTACCGACGAGGCGGTGCGGCGCGGTGCCGGTCGTGGAACGAGGTGGTGCTTCGGTCACTGTCGTGCCTCCTGGACGGGCGAGGACATGATCACCAGGTGAGGAACGAGATCGCGGCGAGGAGCCTGCGCCGTTCCACCTCGTTGCCGCGGATCTTGATCCGGCCGGAGATGGACTCGATGGCCGAGGTGGTCTCGTCGTAGTAGATGCGCTGCATCGTGTCCGCGAGCATCACCGTGAGGATCCGCGGCCGCTCGGGCAGGCCGATGGAGACCTTCTGCACCACCCCGTCGTCGATCAGGACGGTGAAGTCCTGCTTGAGGTCGGGCATCCGCACGACGAGGGGCCAGTTCCGCCACTGCGCGACGGCGGCGACGGTGTCCTTGTTCCCGTTCCACTTCTTCGCGTAGTACTCGTCGAGCACGTCGCGCATGTAGTCCGGGGTGATCGTCTCGGGGCGCGGGAGGTACTGCGTACCTGCGGGCTCACTCATGAAAACCTCCTGCTCAGCGGGCGCCGACGGGCCGGTGCCGCGCCGCTCTGTTCAGCTGCCGGTCCACCCACGGGATCCGGGTGACCGCCTCCAGGACCTGGCTGCGCCGGTGGGCGAAACGGTCGGGCCAGGCGCTGGCGGCCCGGCCGTAGAGGTCGGTCCAGCGCTGGATGTGGTCGGTGAGCGGCCGCTCCTTGCGCTCCCATCTGGTCAGGGCGGCGGCCACGTCGGACTCGCGCTCCAGGTACTCCGCGAGCGCGAGGGTGTTCTGGAACGTCAGGTTGGCACCCTGCCCGAGGTTCGGCGGCTGCCCGTGCGCGGCGTCGCCGACGACCGCGGCCACGCCGCTCGACCACGCCCGGGTGGTGACCCGCATGGCGCGGTCCCAGCGCCCGGTGTCCTCGATCCGCTCGATGATGCCGCCGAGGGTCGGGAACGACTCGAGCCACGTCCCCTTGTCGACCGGCACCCGGCGGCCCGCCTCGTCGTCGACCGGGCAGCACAGGCAGACGTAGTTGACGTCGTCGGTGCAGGGGTCGTAGAGCAGCCGCCGGGACCCGCTCCAGTACTCCGTGATCTCGGTGGCCGGGTCGCCGTCGCGCCGCGGGATCAGCAGCCGGGTGTATCCCTCGTCGAGGTAGTCGACCCGGCGGGTCAGCAGGAGGGTCTCCCGCAACCGGGAGAAGACGCCGTCGGCCGCGACGACCAGGTCGGCCTTCCGGACGGTGCCGTCCTCGAGCTCGAGCTCGCCGTGCTTGGTCGCCCCGACGGCGGTGGAGCTCAGCTCGATGTCGACCTCGAGCTCCTCCACGCGGGCGATGAGCGCGTCGTAGAGGTCCGCCCGCGGCGGGAGCATCAGCCGGTCCCCGGATCCGAAGGAGCGGTGCATCAGCGGCCGCCCCTCCGGATCCCGCGCGACCAGGGTCTCGATCCGCTTGGCCCGCTTGGTCGCCGCCTGCTCGACACCCAGCGCGTCGAGCGAGCGGAGGCCGTTCTCCCACAACCAGATGCCGGCGCCGAACATGCGCAGGCTGTCCGAACGCTCGTGGACGCGAACGCTCCATCCGTGCTGTGCGAGCGCGATCGCCGCCGCCAACCCGCCGAGTCCGGCGCCGGCGATCTCCGCGTGCCTGGGCTTGCCCATGGGCGGTCCTTTCGAGGTCGTACGGAGGAAGGTGTCCGGTTCTAGAGACGAGCCGCCGAGGTGCGCCGGCGAAGGATCTGCTCGCGGTAGAAGGCGCCCCGCTTGGTCCGCGGGACGACGAACATGTCGTAGAGCACGACGATCACGACGAGGGCGACCCAGGTGAGCGCGGCCGTCCAGTCCGTCATCGCGATCGCGACGCCGATGATCGCGGTGAAGACCAGCAGGAACACCGCCAGCGGGGTGCCGAACCTCGACACGATCGGCCGGTCGAGGTCCTTGCGCCGCTTCATCAGCAAATAGAGGAGCGCGACGACGAAGTAGAGGGTGGTCGACCAGGTCGACAGGACGTGCGAGACGAAGGCGAAGTCCGACCAGTACGCGCCGATCAGGGCGAACAGGCCCAGGATGACGATCGCGACCCACGGCACGGAGCGGCGCGAGTAGCGGCCGACGGCGCGGGGCAGCGCACCCTGCTGGCTGTACAGGGCGAGGATCTTGCCCATGCCCATGAAGTAGACGGACAGCGTGGTGTAGGTGGCGATCAGCATCGCGAACAACGCGAGGTAGAAGAGCGGGTTCTGACCGAACTTCGCCTCGACGACGCCGATGGTGGGCACCGGCATCACGAGCAGCGCGGCGACCGGCAGGCTGCCCAGCACGCCGAGGGCCAGCGGGATCTGCCGGATCCACAGCTGCCATGCCGCCGACATCAGGCCGACGTCGCGGGAGCGCCGGAAGTCCTTCCACTCGTCCACGAGGACCTGCTGGACCTCCATGATCCCGGCCATGATCCCCAGCCAGAGGCCGGCCACGGTGAAGAACGTCATGAAGGTGACCGGCGTGGGCGACGGCCAGTTCATGTCCCACGCCTCGGTGTTCGCGATGAGCGCGATGACGGCGACGGCCAGCACGAGGTCCGCGGCGAGGGTGATCACGACCAGGATCGACTGCACCTTGCCGGTGATCTGGTGGCCGAGCAGGTTCAGCGCGATGACCGGCACGAGCACGACGTAGGGCCAGACCGCGGCCGGCACGCCCGGGAACAGCAGCGCCAGCAGCTCGTCGGCGATGAGCAGCTCTAGCCACATGAACGCGCCGTACACCGGTGCGTAGAGGATCAGGTAGCTGGTGCCGAGCGGGAACACCCCGGCTTCGCGGGCGTAGGACTGCAGCGAGCCGGGTTCGGGCACCGCCGTGATCATCTCGCGGTAGAGCCACCATGCGGTGTGGATGACGATGGCCCCGCCGACGAACCCGAGGATCGACCACAGGATCCCGTAGGACGCCGCGATGAAGACGATCCAGGCCCAGCCGGCCGTGAAGAGCATCTCGCCGGTGCCGATGGCCGAGACGTCGAACCAGGACAGGGGCTTCTCGTCGACGAGCTCGATGTCGTCGAGGCCGTCCTCGGACAGGTCGTCACTGGTGGACATTGGGCGTGCCTCTCTCGTGCGTCTTACGACAGGGGGACGAGCGGGGTACGGCGCGCTCCGGGGGAACGCGGCGATCAGAAGCTGCCGGCGGACCGTTCCCGCCGGCGGAGGTCGGAGACGAGGTCGTGGGCCTGCTCCGGGGAGACGGTGAACGGGTCGACCGGCGGCAGGTCCCGCGGGTCGGCGCCGTGTACGACGTCGTAGGTGAGGTCGGTGACCGAGTAGCCGATGCCCCGCTCGTGCGGCCACGAGCGGGCGATCGCCTCCTCGTCGAACTCGACGACCGCGCCGCCGGAGATGACCGTCTCGATGGCGTCGCGGCGCTGCAGGACGGTGATGTCCGCGACGGGGTCGCCGTTCACGACGATCAGGTCGGCGATCATCCCGGGCGCGACGGTTCCGATCTTCCCGTCGAGCCCGAGCATGCGGGCGCCGTTGGCGGTTCCGGCCCGGATCGCCTCCAGCGAGGTGAGCCCGGCGTAGGTCATGAGCAGGTCGAGCTCGCGGGCGTGCCACACGCCGTAGGGGGTGAGCGAGAACCCGCTGTCGGTACCGAGCACCATCGGCACACCGGCGGCGTGCGCGCGGTGCAGCGTGTCCGCGGACCTCTCCAGCATCCGTTTCATCCCGTCCCGGAGCGGGACGGGCGCGCCGACGAGGTGCCCCCAGTCGCCGGCGTTGGCGAGCAGCAGCAGGGTGGGGACCAGCGGGATCCCCGACTCCGCGAGGTGGGCGATCGTCTCGTCGCTCATGATGTTGCCGTGCATGATCCAGTCCACCCCGGCCGTGACCGCGGCGTCGACCTCCGCGGAGCCGCGGGCGTGGATGGTGATCTTCTTGCCGAGCTGGTGCACGAGGTCGGCGAGCACGGTCATCTCGTGGGTGGTGAACGCCTGGAAATCGCCGTAGGGGCTGTCCGCCAGCTTGATCAGGTCCACCCCGTTCTTCACCTGGTGGCGGACCTCGTCGATCATGTCGTCGAGCCGGTTGTGGACGATGCCGATGGAGCCCTCGGGAACTCCGACGGAGTCGGGGTACCAGTCGGTGAGCCCGTTGCTCGTGGAGAGGTAGCGCCCCGCGGAGGTCATCCGGGGGCCCTGCACGATGCCGTCGGCGATCGCGTCGCGCAGGGCGACACCGATGTAGTAGCTGCCGCCCGGCTGGGAGATTCCGGTGACGCCGGAGCGCAGCACCTTCTGCGCGTGGAAGGCCGCCTTGAGGGTGCGGGCCTCGGGGCTCGTGTAGAGGTCGATCTCCTCCTCGGAGCGCGACTCCCCGTAGGTCATGTGGCAGTGGGCGTCGATCAGTCCGGGCATCACGGTGCGCCCGGTCGCGTCGAGCTCGCGCAGCGTCTCCCCCGCGGCACCAGATCACGGGTGACGTGGCTGCCGACGTCGTGGATCAGCCCGTCGCGGACCAGCACCGACGCGCCCACCAGGGGCGGGTTGCCCGCGCCGTCGACGACGGTGCCGCCTTCGATCAGCAACCAGGTGGACGGCATACGCGGCGCTCCTCGGTGCGGGGCCCGTGGCCCGGATGGCCGCAGGTGGTGCCGAGAACCGTGGCCTGCGCGGCCGAATCGCGGAAGGGAGGGCGTGAACGCTCCCGAAACGGGAGGCGAAATCCGCGCCGGCTCGGGTGGGGAAAAGCTGTTTCGAGCCGGTTGCGGAAGCGTTTCCGCGCTTGCCGAAACGCGGCTGTGTCACCGTCGCAGGTCTTTGAGCAGCGCACACGTCGTGGCCGACGGCTCGGCGCCGAGCTCGCGCAACGCCCGTTCACAGGACCGGTAGGCGGCGAGCACCCGATCGGAGTCGCCCCGGGCGTGAGCGAGGCGCATCTGCAGCCGCCAGGCCGCCTCCCGGGCGGGATCGGCGCGCAGCACAGCGGACAGGAGCTCGTCGGAGCGCCTCAGCGCCCCGGTTGCGAACGCGGCCTCCGCCGCCTCGTACCGGACGTCCTTCAGGATCTCCACGAGCTGCAGGCGACGCTCGTCGGCCCAGGCCGAGCGGATCCCGGGCAGGTACTCGCCGCGGTCGGCGATCTCCAGCGCGTCGAGGAGCAGGCGGAGCCGGTCCTCGCCCCGCAGCGACGTCGCCTGCCCGAGCAGCGCGACCACCCTCTTCGAATCGCTGGTGACGCGCACCTTCGGCGCGAGCCGCACCAGCCCGGGCCCGGCCTCGGTCTCGAGCACGTCCGGCACCGCCTTGCGCAGGTGCAGGATCGCCTGCCGCAGGTACGACGACGCGGAGTCGTCCCGGCGGCCATCGAAAAGGGCGTCGAGCAGCTGGGGCCGCGTGACGTGGTCCCGCTCGGGACGGTTGGCGAGGAACGCCAGCAGCTCGACGCTCTTGGCCAGCCGCGGCTTCGCCTCCTGACCGTTGAGGGTGACGGCGGTCCGACCGAACTCGGTGACGTGCACCGCGGCACCGATCACGTCGCCCAGCCCCCCGACCCTGCTGATCAGCGAGCGACCGAGCTCGTGCCAGGGTGAGTCGGCGGTGACCTCCAGGTCGAGGCGCCGCGCCAGCACGTCGGGGAACTCGCCGAGCGCCTGGAGCAGGAAGTGGGGCGAGCCCTGGCCCCGCGCCGCCTCCAGCGCGAGATCGGCGGCGGCGTCGGCGGCGTCCTCGTCGCCGTTGCGCCACTCGGCTTCCGACAGGTAGACCGCGGCGGACGGCAAGTGGAGCAGCCGACCTCCTTGGCGCATCCCGGTCACCGCACGCCGGAGTCGTGCGACCGCGCCGGCGGAGTCTCCCTCGGTCAGGTGGACCAGGCCGTCGAGCATCGCGAGGTTCTCCGCCACCAGCGCGTAGGCCCGGGCCAGTGGATGCGCGGCGACGGAGCGGAGCGCGCGGCGTGCGGCCGTCGTGTCCTTGCGGAGGCGCACCTCGAACTCCGCCTCGATGAGCCTGCTGTAGACGTCGAACAGCGCGGAGCCCGTGGCGGCGATCTGCACCCGCCCCTCGCGCAGCAACCGCCATGCCGCGTCGGGCTCGCCGATCTCGCTCATCAGCCGCGGCCCGACCAGCGCCTGCAGCCAGACGCTGTGCTCGGCCCCGTCGCCGTCGACCAGCCGGTGGTACAGCTCGAACGCCTCGGCGGTGCGCCCGGTCGCGAGCAGCCCGCTGACCATCCAGGATTCGGCGGCCCGCACAGCCCAGGGCGAGGACGGCCGCGTGGTCATCTCGCCGAGCCGGCCGAGATCGAAGTGCGCGCGCATGACGAGGGCGTCCATCGGTCCCCCGGTGAGGGCGCCGAGCGCGGGGTCCACGTCGTCGGCGGCGCTCCGTCCGGTGTCCACCAGCAGCATCGCGTAGCGAGCGGCGTCGAGGTCCGGTCCCGGGAGGCCGGAGTCCACCACGGCCTGCATGTCCGCCGGGCGGCCGGCGTGCAGGTAGCACCAGGCCATCAGGCCTGCGGCGCGTCCCGAGGTCTTGGCCAGCTCGTCGCGGTGGCCCGCGTCGTGCAGCCGGTCCGCGAGCCGCACGCCGGCGGCGAAGTCCTCACGGACCACCGCCAGCATCAGCTCCGCCCCCGCCAGCTCCACGTGGTGTTCGCGGCGGACCGGCGCCAGGCGGGCCAACCAGCGCTCGGCCATCGCGAAGTCCGTCCGCTCGATGACGCGCTCGAGCACGGGCTGCACGACGCTCATCGCCTCGTCGAGGCACTCGGCGGCGAGGAACTCCTCGACGGCCTCCTCGTCGTGCCCGGCGGCGAGCTGCAGCCTCGCGTGCACCTGCCGGAGCCGGCGTACCTCCGCGTCCCCCCGCCGGGAGAGCCTGCGCAGCAGGAACTCCCGGAACCGGGGATGGCAGCGCATCCGGATACCGCCGCCGTCCCAGCTCACCGGCAACCGCATTCCCCGCAACGAGTGCATGCGTGAAGACGCCGCGGACAGTCCCAGCGCTTCGGCCGCTGGCGCGGTCACCTCCTGCAGCACGGCGGTCGTGACGAGGAAGTCCCGGTCCGCCTCGCCGAGCTGGTCGAGGATCTGGGTCGCGAGGTAGCCGTGCAGCGGATCGGCCTCGCCGCCGAGCCCGATCACGTGGTCCGTCGAGCGCCAGGCCTCGAAGAGGACACCCGTGAGCCACCCACCGGTCTCGATCAGCGCCTCGACCGGATCGACGTCCGGACGCCCGGTGCGGGCGAGCGCGTCGGTGGCCTCCTGCACGGTGAGCGCCAGATCCTCCTCCCCGACCGCGGCCGCCCACGGGCCGAACCCGAAACCGGTGCCGAACGACAGCTCGACCCTGCTGAGCAGCACCAGCCGGGCGGATGCGGGCAGGTACCGAGCGAAGGAACCCACCACGCCCAGCGCCGCCGGGGACTCCGCGAGCCGCTCGGCGTCGTCGAGGACCACGAGGACGTCGCTGCCCTCCACCGCCTCGGCGAGCAGCCCCGCCACCTCCGGATGCGCGAGGTTCGCGGCCAGCGCGCCACCGGCCACGCCGCGCACCCCGGGGACCTGCCGGGCGAGCGCGGCTTCCAGGTAGACGAGGAGCCGACCGGTCGCGACGTCCGTGGTGTCGAGGTCCAGCCACACCAGCGGGCGGTCCAGACGCTCGGCGGTCTGCAGCACGGCGGTGGTCTTCCCGGCCCCGGCCGAGGCGTACACGAAGACGGTGCGGTGCTGCTCGACGAGCCGGGCGAGCAACGCCTCGACGCGCGGCCTGCGCGTCACCGTGCCGTCGAGAGGGGGTGGGGTGATCTTGCGCTGAATGATCCAGTCAGGGTTCGCCGCCCTCTCGGTCACCCGCCGCTCCCCTCGTTTCGCCACCGTTCACGCAGTCTGCCGTCGGCGTGCGTCGACCGGGTTACGTTTCACCTCCCCGAGACGACGGAGGCGCACGTGCCCAGCACGACGGTTGGCGCAGTATCTGTTCACCACGAGGAAAGCGGAAGTGGCCCCGCCGTCGTGTGGATCCCCGGGACCGGCCTGCACGGGACCAGCTGGGCGCCGCAGACCGCGCATTTCGCCGACCGCCACCGCTGTCTGACCGTCGACCTCCGTGGCGCGGGCAGCACCGGCCCGCTCGACGGGCTGACCGTGGCCGACCTCGCCGCGGACGTCGCAGGGTGGATGGACGCCGCGGACGTCGGTCCGGCTGTGGTCGTGGGGCTCAGCCTCGGATCCGCGGTGGCGCAGGAACTCGCGCTCGCCCGACCTGACCTGGTCCGCGCCCTCGGCCTCGTCGCCACCTGGTCCTCGACGGCCCGGGAGCACCACATCCGGCGGCACTTCGAGTCCCGTCTCTACGCGCTGGAGAAGGGACCTCTGGACGTCTTCGCCCAGTTCGCGTTCTGGATGTCGGCCCCGGCCGTCGTCGACCGGGAACCCGACCTGCAGGCACGGGTGGAGGCGCTGCTCGCCGAGCACACCTCGCGGAACCCCGAGGGGACCGCCGCGCACTTCCGGGCCGACCTCGCCCACGAGACCCGCGACCGGCTCGGCACCCTGACCTGCCCGACCCTGGTCGTGCACGGGGACCAGGACCTCATCACGCTGCCCTGGTACAACCGGGACGTGGCCGCGGCGATCCCCGGCGCCCGGCTGGAGACGATCGTCGACGCCGGGCACCTCTCGTGGTTGGAACGGCCCGCAGAGCTGAACGCGCTGTTGGAGCCGTTCATCATCGAACACTCGCCCATGCCGACGCGTCCCTGACGATCACGTCGAGCACGTACGCGGCGATCTCGGCCCAGGCCGTCATCCGGCTCCGCGGCCAGGCGCTGCGCCGCGCCGGGCGTGACGCGGACCGCCGTATCGGATAGTGTTCGCACATCCATTATCCGAAACATCGGAGGTCGACGGAATGCCCGGACTGGTCCTGCCGGAGACGGTGGAGGTCGTCAACGTCGGCCTCCCCATGTTCGCCGACGCCGTGCGAACGCAGGGCCGCCCCGTGCAGCAGGTCGACTGGCGGATCCCCGCGAACGGCGACCCGGCCGCGATCCGGGCCCTGACGATCCTCCACGCCGACGCCGCCGCCGGGATCGACGAGGCCAATGCGGAGGTGGTGCGGCGGCTCGACGAGGGGGTGCCCCGGCTCGTCGGGGTGTCGACCGTCGGCGAGGCGGTCCCCGGGTACGAGGGCCGCACGATCCTGCACTGCGGGCCGCCGCTGCCCTACCCCGAGGTGTGCGACCCGCTGCAGCGCTCGATGCGCGCAGCGGTCGTCGCCGAAGGATGGGCCGCGGACGTCGCGGCCGCCGAGCGGCTCCTACGCTCCGGTGAGGTTCGGCTGGATGCGGCCAACCACCATGACACCGTGGTACCGATGGCCAGCGCGGTGGGGCCCTCCCAGCCCGTGATCGTCGTGGAGAACGCCGAGGGCGGCACCCGCGCCTACTCCTCGCTCAACCAGGGGCCCGGCGAGGTGGCCTGGTTCGGCCGGGACACCGACGCCGCGATCGCCCGGCTCCGCTTCCTCGCGGACACCGCGGGCCCGGCCGTCGCGTCGATCCTGGACGCCACCGGCCCGCTCGACCTCCTGGCGATCGCCGCGCAGGGCATCACCATGGGCGACGACCTGCACATGCGCACGCAGGCCGCCACGAACCTGCTGGCCCGCACCTGGCTGCCGCACATCGCCGCCCTGCCCGACGCCGCCCGGGTCCCGTTCGCGCAGTACCTCGCGGGCAACCACCTCTTCTTCCTCAACCTGGCGATGGCGGCGGCGAAGTCCCTGCAGCTGCACGCCGAGCAGGTCGAGGGCTCGAGCATCGTCACCACGATGTCCCGCAACGGCACCACGTTCGGGATCAAGCTGGCCGGCGCGCCGGACTGGCATCTCACCGAGGCGCCGCCGATCGGCGAGGCGCTCTACTACTCCGGCTTCGGACCGGAGACCAGTGCGCGCGACATCGGCGACAGCGCGGTGCTGGAGCTGACCGGGATGGGCGGACCGGCCGCGGGCGGCTCCGCGGCCGTCGCCGCATTCCTCGGCGGGACGATGGCCGACGCCGCCGCCGCGACCGAGGGTTTCCGCGCGATCTGCGCCGGGACGAGCAGCCGGTTCACGCTGCCGCCCATGGGGTTCGCGGGCACGCCGTTGGGAGTCGACGTCCGGAAGGTCGTGGAGCTCGGCATCACCCCGAAGGTGACGACCGGGATCCTGCACGTCGACGCGGGCACCGGGCAGGTGGGCGCCGGCGTGGCGACCGCGCCCCTGGAGTGCTTCACCGACGCCCTCGTGGCCCTCGCCGGGCGGATCGGCCCGTCGGCCCGCTGAGCCGCCGGGATCCAGGGAGCCGGGCCGGTGCGCACAGTGGACGTCGGCCTCGGCGCCCGGCAGGTGTTGGCCGCCCCGGGCGTCGGGCGGGTCGTGGGTGTGCACCGGAAGGCGCTCTACCTGGAGTTCCCGGCCGGTCTGTGCGCCGTGACGTCGTGTGCGGCCCCGCCCGGGCCGCTCCACCTCCGTTGCACCGTCCTTCCACCGGCCCGGTGCGGTCACCCCGTCCGTGCCGACGGCCGGGTACTCCGGGGCGAGACCTGGGCGCTGGGCCTGACGGCACCCGGCTGGACCGGGCGGCTTCCACCGCCCGCCGCGCTGGGCGAGGTCTCCACGCCGCGTGAGATCGCCGCGGTCGTGCCCGTGCTCGGGGGCCGGGGCCCCGGCCTGACCCCGGAGGGCGACGACCTCCTGGCGGGCCTGATCCTCGTCGCGCGAGCGGGCGGCGGTCCCGCCGTCGAGGCGGAGCTCGTCGCGCTCGCGCACTCGGTGCCCACCAACTCGATCGCCTCGGCCTTCCTGCTCTGGGCCGCACGGGGGCAGTGCATCGGGCCGGCGCACGATGTTCTCGGCGACCTCGCCGGAACCCGACGGGACCCCGGTGCGGCATCCCGGCTGACCGCCGTCGGCAGCAGCTCGGGCGCCGCGCTGCTCGCCGGCCTGCGCCTCGCGGCGTCTGCGGGAGCGGACGGCCTCTCGCGCGCTCTTAGTACTATCGGATACGATCGTCTCCTATCATAAACGGAGGTGGTGGGCGTGGACGGGATCGCCGATCTGGGCGGCGAGGACGGCTGGGGGCCGGTGAGTCGACCGACGCCGGACGAGCCCGTGTTCGCCGAGTCGTGGGAGGGGCGCGCGTTCGCCCTGACCCTGCTCACCATGGGGCGGGTGTCCGGCCGGAACCTCGACGCGTTCCGGCACGCGCTCGAACGACTCGACCGGCCCGCCTACTTTGACGACGGCTACTACGGCCGCTGGCTCAACGCCGCCGAACTGATGCTGACCGACAGCGCGATCCTGGCCCCGGGCGCCGTGGACGCCCGCGCGCGACGCCTGCGGGGCGACGACGTGACCGAGCCCGAGATCCCCGAGGCGGCGAAGCCGGACTACGCCCCCACCGCGGCGGGCTCGCTGCGCACCGTCGAGGAGGCGCCCGCGTTCGCCGTCGGGGACGTCGTCCGCGCCAAGGACATCTCGCCCGCCGGGCACACCAAGCTGCCCCGTTACGTGCGGGGCCACACCGGGATCGTCGAGATCATCCAGCCGGCACACCTGCTGCCGGACACCCATGCCCACTTCCTGGGTGAGAACCCTCAGCACGTCTACTCGGTGCGCTTCGACTCCCATGAGCTGTGGGGCGCGGACGCCGAGACCTTCGGCCTGACCATCGAACTGTTCGAGAGCTACCTGGAGCCCGCCCCGTGACCACCTCCGGATCTGAAGCCGAGTCCGCCCCGCGCCCGTCGCCCTCGCTGCGCACCGAGGCACTCGAGCAGCTGCTCACCGAGCGGGGACTGGTGGACCCGTCCGTCATGGACAAGTTCATCGCCAACTACGAGACGAACGTGGGCCCGCTCAACGGCGCGAAGGTCGTCGCCAAGGCGTGGACCGATCCCGAGTACCGGCAGCGCCTGCTCAAGGAGGGCACGAGCGCCATCGAGGAGCTCGGGTTCGCCGGCCCGCAGGGCGAGCACATCGTGGTCGTCGAGAACACGCCCACCGTCCACAACGTCACGGTCTGCACCCTGTGCTCGTGCTACCCGTGGCCGGTCCTGGGGCTGCCGCCGTCCTGGTACAAGGACCCGGCCTACCGGGCCAGGGTCGTGCGCGAGCCGCGCACCGTCCTCTCCGAGATGGGTCTCGACCTGGCGGACGACGTCGAGATCATCGTCCGGGACTCCAGCAGCGAGGTCCGCTGGCTGGTCCTCCCGGAGCGTCCGGCGGGCACCGAGGACCTGACCGAGGAGGAGCTGATCCCGCTGATCACCCGGGATGCGCTGGTGGGGGTGGCGAAGGTGCAGGGTCCGGCATGACGGACACGCCGGCCCCACTGGCGGTCGACGGCCCTGCCGCCCCGCCCCGGTCCAACGGCGAGCTCGTCTTCGCGGAGCCGTGGGAGGGCCGCGCCTTCGGCATGGCCGTCACCCTGCACGCCGCGGGCGCGTTCGCCTGGGAGAAGTTCCAGGCAGCACTGATCCGGCGCATCGCAGCCTGGGAGCAGGGCCATCCGGAGGGCGAGTGCTGGAGCTACTACACGCAGTGGCTCGCCGCCCTGGAGGACGTCCTGACCGCGGACGGCACCGTGGCGGAGGGTGAGGTCGCCGCCCGCGCCGGCGCGCTGGCCGAGCGGCCCGCGGGGTACGACCACGCGGACCACGACGACCGGACGGGGCACGGGCACGGCCACGGCCACTGATCCGCCTCGACGAGAAGGCCGCCGGCGGGCTCCCACCGGCGGCCTTCCCCGTTGTTCATGACGTCTTCTGGGGATTCAGCGGACCGGCGCCGTTCGCCGCACTCCCGCGTAGACCGCCTGGTGCCGGGCGGCGCTGGCCTCCCACGTGTAGCGCGGCAGGATCTCGCGGCCGCCCGCCACCAGCCGCGCACGCAACGGCTCGTCTGTGATCATCCGGCGCATCGCGGCCGCCAGGGCCACCTCGTCGGCCACCGCCGGGAGCAGCGCGCTCCGCCCGTCCGTCAGGTACTCCCGGAACACCGGGAGGTCCGAGGCCACGACGGGCAGGCCTGCGGCGAGCGCCTCCAGCACGACGAGGCCCCAGCCCTCCTTCACCGAGGGGAACGACAGCGCGTCCGCGGCGTGGTACCAGCCGGCCAGCTCGGCGTCGCTCACCGTGCCGAGCTGGACGACGTCCTCGCCCAGGGTCAGACCCAGGCCCGGCAGCGCGGCCAGCGCCGCGTCCCGGTAGGCGGTGTAGTCCTGGAAGGAGTGCCCGCCGACGATCGCGAGCACCGGGTCGAGCCCCTCGGCCTTGAGCCTGCCCAACGCCCGGAAGGCGTGCAGCGTGCCCTTCCGCGGCTCGATCCCGCCGACGGCGAGCAGCACGAACCGTCCGCGTGCAGCGTCCGGACCGGCCCCGATCCGCTCCCGCAGCGCCAGCCGCGCCGCTTCGGCGGGGGCGGGGAACCGGCTGAGGTCGACCCCGTTGGGGACCACCTCGGCGGTGCGGCCGTACTCGTCGCGCAGGATCCCTCGCCACTGCTCGCTCACCACCAGCACGACGTCCGGTTCCCGGATCGCGGCACGCTGGCAGTCGACGAGTGCGCGCGTCGTGAAGTCGTCGACGTGGTGGACGGTGCGCACCACCGTCACCGGGCGGCCCGCGTCGCGGACCCGGGCCGCCGCGCGGGCGGCGATGCAGTCCTGCGCGTGCAGCACGTCGACCCGGCCGGGCAGGTCCGCCAGCCCGGCGTGGAGGGTGTCGATCGCGGCGAAGACCCGCTCGTCGAGCGTGGTGCCGGTCTTCGTCGGCCCCGGGAGGACGGTGTGCGGCACGTCCGTCGGCCGGAACAACCCCGCCGACGGGTCCCCGAGCGCGACGAGGTGTACCGGATGTCCCTGCCGGTGCAGCGCCTCGGCCAGGCCGAGGGTGTGCACGAACCCGCCGCGCGGCTTCGTCGAGTGCGTCACCAGGACGACCCGCGCGGAATCGGGAGTCACAGCGCCACCGAGGTCAGCTCGGGCTTCCGCAGCGCGATCGCCGCCGCGGCCAACGACGCCCGCGCCGCCGTCTCGGTGACGACGCAGCCCGCGTCGGCGAAGGCGCGCCGCTGCCGCTCGTATCCCTGCGGATCCCCGTCGGTCCCGAGGACGTAGACCACCACCGCCGGACCGCCGGCTCCGGTGATCGCGGCGCAGACCGGGGCCAGCTCGGAGGCCGGGTCCGCGTGAGCCCCGTGGCCCAGGACGACGTCGAGGACGATCACGGCGACCGACGGGTCCGCGGCCTGCTCGCGGAGCAGCTCGATCCGCGCCTCGGCGTCGATCATCGGGTGGGGCCGGCCCTTCGTGTACTCCTCCTCCCCCAGGTCCAGGCAGGTGTGCGCGCCGTCGGGCGCGGGCAGGCCGAGCCCGGAGCGGAGCGGGGTGTTGGAGTACACCGGGCCGAGCACGTCCGCAAGCACGACCAGCGACTCGTAGCAGAGCGTCCCGCCGGAGAAGAGGCCGCGGACGAGCGTGCGCTCCGGCCCCAGGGATTCGGCTGCATCGCGCACCAGGGCTGCGAGGCCCGCGGCCGGGTCCGGCGCCTGCTTCCCCATCGCGGCGACGGCGGCCACCGCCCCGGCCTCCAGGGTCCGCGTCACCACGACCCCGTCCGGCGCCGCGAAGTCCTCCGCCACCCCTATCAGCGCGGCGACCAGCGGCTTGCCGGCGGCCGCCTCGACGACCGCGTGGGCCACCTCCGCGTCCGGTGGCTTGGAGACCAGCAGGATCACGTCCGTGTCGGCGTCCTCGACGAGCCCGCGTACCGCGGAGCGGGCCATCCGGCCGCCGACGGCGGCGGTCAGGTCGCGCCCGCCGAGCCCGATCACGTGCGAGACGCCGACACCCCACCGGTCGAGCAGCGCAGCCGCCTCCTGGGCCCCGGTACCCGCCGCCGCGACTACCGCGACCCGCCCGCGCCCGACGACGTTCGCGAAGCCCAGGCAGGTGTACCCCAGCATCGCCGTCCCGGCACCCGGGCCCATCACCAGCCGGCCCAGCCGGTTCGCCCGGTCCTTCAGCTCGATCTCGGTCTCCACCGACACGTTGTCGCTGAACAGCAGGACGTCCAGACCGGCGCTCAGTGCTTTGTGCGCCTCGAGGCCGGCATGGTCGCCGGGGACCGAGATCACGGCGACGTTCGACCCCGGCTGCCTGGCGACGGCCTCGCCGAGGGTGCGCGGCGGGCGCTCGCGGGCGTCCTCGCCGCCGGCCCCGCCGCTGCGGGCGCTGAACATCGCCGTCTCCCCGCCGCGCGCGCGGCGTCCGCAGCGTCCTCGGACTCCGCCCGCACCGCGATGAAAAGGTCGTTCGGACCCGCCCCGCCGGCGTCGGCGAGATCGAAGCCCTGGGCCCCCAGCTCCTCGAGGTTGGCCGGCGTCGCCATCGCCGCGGCCGCCCAGTCCACGCCGTCCGAGGCCCGCAGCGCCCGGGTCCCGGAGAGCTGGACGACGGAGTCGACGTAGGTGTCGGGATACAGGCGAAGGGAGTGGATCACGAGACGGCTCCTGACCGGTTCACGGCCGCGGACTGCCGCGGCGACGACGAGACACCTGCTTCGCACGGCGCGGCCGGCGAGCGCCGGATCCGGGTCCCCGCCGGCGCAGTGCCGCCCGCGAGGGACGTCACCATCCGTTCGACGTCCGTGATCACGGCGGTGGAGCCGCCGTCGCGGACGAACCGGACCGCCGAGCGGACCTTCGGCCCCATGCTCCCCGCGGGGAACTGGCCGTCGTCCGCGTAGGCCTGCACCTCGTCCGCGGTGACGTCGCCGAGCGGCCGCGCCGACGGGGTGCCGTAGTCGACCATGACCTGGGCGATGTCGGTGACCAGGACGAGTGCGTCCGCGCCGAGCGACGTCGCGAGCCGCTGGGCGGCGAGATCCTTGTCGATCACGGCGTCGACCCCGCACAGCGCCGGGCCGTCCTCCACCACGGGCACCCCGCCGCCCCCGGCGGCGATCACGATCGCGCCGCCGTCGACGAGCGAGCGGATCGACTCCAGCTCGACGATCCGGCCGGGTTCCGGGGACGGCACGAGACGCCGGAACCCGCGGCCGGAGTCCTCACCGACGTGCCAGCCGCGCTCGTCGGCGAGCTGTCGCGCCACCGACTCCTCGAGGAAGGGTCCGATCGGCTTGCAGGGATCGGTGAACGCAGGGTCGGCGCGATCCACCACGACGTGCGTCACGACGGACACGACCGCCGGCAGCCGGCCCCGGCCCGCCTCGTGCATCGCCAGGACCAGCAGGCAGCCGAGCTGGCCCTCGGTCATCGCGTTGAGCCAGAACAACGGGAAGCTCGGGCACCCGGCCCGCCCCCTCCTCCTGCTGGATCGCGAGGTTCCCGACCTGGGGGCCGTTCCCGTGGACGAGCACGACGCCCCAGCCCGCATCCCGCAGCCGGCAGACGGCGGCCGCCATGGCGCGGGCGTTCGACATCTGCTCCAGGTGGGTCCCGGCCTGGCCGTTGCGGATGAGTGCGTTGCCACCGAGGGCGATGACGGCGGTCCTGCTCACAGGCCTACCTCCGGGGAAATTGATGATGCGACACAAGAATTAACTATAGTAGATACCCGTGGACGTCGACGACAGTGCCGGGACCACCTCACCGGGGCCCCCCGACCGGCTAGAGTCCGGCAGGTGAGAACGGCCCTGCGGGTACGTCTGCTCGGCCCCCTCGACGTGGAGGGCCCCCTGCTCGCCCCGGTGCCACCGGGCAAGGCGCAGCGTGCCCTCGCCGTGCTCGCGGAACGGTGCGGAGAGTTCGTCCCCACCGGTGCGCTGGTGGACGCCCTCTGGGAGGTCGATCCGCCCGAGCACGCCGCCCGGAACGTGGCCGCGCTCGTCAGCCGGTTGCGCAGGGCTCTGGGCCGCGACGCCATCGACGGATCGTCCGCGGGTTACCGCCTGGTTCCCGAACTCGTCGACGTCGACGTGCGGGAGGCGATCGAGCTCCTCGAGACCGCCGAGTTCGAGCTCGCCCACGGCCACTACGGCATCGCGTGCGCCGGGGCCGAGCAGGCCACGAAGCTGCTGGACGCGGACACCCCGCTCGCCGGCGAGCGCGACGACACCTGGGTCCGGAGCCTGCGGGACTCCGTCGACCGGTATCTGCGCCGCGCGCGGATCTGCTGGAGCTCGGCCGCGCTGGAGCTGCGCGCGGACGACATCGCCGCCGAGGTCGCCGCCGCGGCGCTGCGGGACGATCCGCTCGACGAGGAGGCCTGCCGGCTCGCGATGCTCGGTCACCAGCGCGCGGGCCGGTCCGGGGCGGCGCTCGTGGTCTACCGGACGCTGAGGACGGCGCTCGCCGAGCATCTCGGCAGCGACCCGTCGCCCCGCACCCAGTCCGTGTTCCTGTCCGTGATGCGCGCGGAGACCGCAGCGCCGGCCGCGGATCGGCTGCCCAGCGAGGCCGTCACCACCGCGGAGACCGAGTGCGGAACGGCTCCGGACGCACCGCTGGTCGGCCGGGACGCGGAGCTCGCGACCCTGCGCGCCCGGTGGGCCGCCGCAGCCGGGGGCACGCCCTCGATGACCGTGATCATCGGCGAGATCGGTATGGGCCGGACCACCCTCGTCGACGCGTTCGCCGCCGAACCGCGCCGGACCGGGGGGCTCGTCGTGCGGGTGGGTTGCTTCGAAGCCGAGCGCACGCTGTACCTGCAGCCGCTCGTCGAGGCCGTCCGTTCGGTCGTCAACCGGCTCACGGCGACGGACGTCCGCGAGCTGGCCGGCACCCGGCTCGGCACGCTCACCGCGCTGCTGCCGGAACTGGCGGACGTCGTCGGCCCGGTCGCGTACGAACCGGCCGGCCCGGAGCTCGAGCACCGGCGCAGCCTCGACGCGCTCGGCGGTTTCCTGGTCCGGCTGAGCGCCCGCCGCCCGCTGCTGTTGGTGATCGAGGACCTCGAGCACGCCGGCCAGCAGACGATCGAGGGCCTGCACCTGCTCGCCGGCCACTGGCAGGGCAGCCGGATCATGGTGCTGCTGACCGAGCGCAGTTCCGAGGATCCGCTGGTCACCGCGCCGCTGCGGGACAGCGTCGACTGGCTCGCGCTCGGTCCCCTGGGTCCGGACTCCGTGGCCGAGCTCGTCGACCGGGCCGGTACCGGCCAGGACCCGGAACAGCTGTACACCTGGACGGGAGGGTCCCCGCTCTTCCTGACCGAACTGCTCCGGCATCCGGAGCTGGGCAGTGGGGGCGAGCACCCCACGGTCCCGCCGTCGCTGCGCGAGGCCGTCGCCGAGCGGATCGCGCACGCCGGTCCGGAGGTCTCGCTCCTGCTGGGCCACGGCGCCGTCCTCGGGACCACGTTCGCCCTGGAGGACGTGTCCGCGCTGAGCGGGATCGGGGTGGAGGAGGCCGCGGAAGGCGCCAGCCGGGCGCTGCGGGCGGGGCTGCTCTGCGCGCAGGGGGAGTACTTCCGCTTCGCGAACGACATCGTCCGCCAGGTCGCCTACGAGGCCGTCCCGGAGCCGGTGCGGATCAGCAGACACCGCCGGATCGCCGCGCTCTGGGAGGGACGGCCGGAGGCGGCCGCCCGACATCTCGTGTCCGCGGGAGACATGCGCGGCGCGGCGGCGGCCTGGCTGGCCGCCGCCGACGCCGCCCATCTCGCGTTCGCGCACACGGACGCCGTGCACGTGCTCGGCCTCGCCGTCGAGGCGGCCCGGGCCGGCCGGGACGAGCACCAGACCGCCACCGCGCTGTTGCGCCGCGGCCAGGCGCTGTCGGACCTGGGCCGCTACGACGAGGCCCGGGCGGACCACGAGGCGACGCTCGCCCTCGCCCGGGACGTCGGGGACTTCGAACTCGAGGCGCGGGCCCTGGAGCAACTGGGCTGGACCGCGCTCTACGCGCGCGACGCGCTCGTCGCCGTGGATTTCGCCGAGCAGGCCACCGAGCTCGCCGAGTCCGCCGCCGCCGCGCCCGGTGCGCTGCCCACCGCCACCCTGCTGCTGGGCCGGGTCCGGCACTGGGACGGGGACTACGCGGGCGCGGGCCGCGCCTACGAACGCGTCCTGTCCACCGATCCCGGGGACACGACGACGGCACTCGCCCTCGCCTACCGCGGCGCGCTGCTGCAGCACCAGGACCGGTTCGCGGAGGCCCGCAGCCTGCTCGCCCGGGCGGTGGTGCTGTGCCGGCGCACCGCCGAGTTCCGCCCGCTGCTGCAGACCCTGTTCTTCACCGCCCTCGCCCGCGGGGACTCCGGGGACCTCGCCGGGGCGTTGCGCGCTCTCGACGCCGCTCGCCGGCTGATCGATGCGGAGAAGATCGAGTTCTACCGCGCCGGGATCGAGACCACGACGTCCTGGCTGTGGCAGGGCTCGGCCAGGTGCACCGGGCCCGGGAGCACGCGGAGCGGGGCGTGGAGCTGGCCCGCAAGGGCGGTGGAGCCCTCGAGCTGGAGCAGGAGCTGCACGCCCAGCTCGCGCTGGCGGACTGCGACCTCATGCTGGGCCGCCCGGACGACGCGGCGGCGGCCGTCGCGGAGGCCGTCCCGATGCTGGACGGGTCGCTGCCCTTCCGGCCGCGGGCCGCGATGCGGCTGCTGGAGATGCGGGCACGCTGGGAGCCGGACGTGGCGGAGGCACTGCTGGACGAGGCGCGCCGGTTCTCCTCCCCGAAATACCAGGCCCTGGCGTTGAGCCACCTCGGGCGTCCCGAGGACGCAGCCCGGATGGCGGCGTCGATCGGGTCGGACCTCGTGGTGGCGCAGGTGGGGACGCACGCCGACCGGCGCCGGGCCCTGAACCGGATGGCGGCGTCCCTGCCCGCCGAGATCCGGGAGGGGTTCGTCGCGAACGGACGGCTGGCCGTCCGGCTCGGCTCGGGCCACTGAGCCGGCGGCTCAGGCCCCGGCGGTGAGCGGGATGTCCATCAGCACGTGCGGGCGCCCGACGTAGGAGACGGACTCCTGGACGACGCTCCAGCCGAGCCTGCGGAAGAAGCGCTCGTTCACGGGCTGGACGTAGGCGATCATGCGACTCCCCCCTCGCGCGCCGGCCGTCGCGACGGCGAAGCGGACGAGCTCGGCGCCGACGTGGCCGGTGCGGTGCTCCGCGAGCACGGCGAGCCGGTCGCCCTGCCAGTCCCCCGGCCGGTCGCCGGGTCCGTCGAGTGGGTAGAGCCGGACGCAGCCGGCCTGGTCGCCGCCGACGGTGCACAGCACGTGCAGGGTGTCCGCGGCGGTGTCGCGAGGGTCCACGTCGGAGCCGTCGAACACGGCCTGCTCCTGGACGAAGACCCGGCTCCGGACGGCGTGGTGCGCCGCGCGGCCCGGGCCGTCCGGGACGATCCGGCAGCCGTCCGGCGCCGTCGTGCGCTCCACCGGTTCCGGCGGCAGCTCCCGCTCGCGGATCTCGCAGGCCACCCCCACGAGCAGGGCGGCCGGGACCGAGCGGGAACCCTCGATCCCGTGCGCCGCGAGGAACTCGGCCGGTTCGGCGACGGCCAGGGCGAGCGCGGTCCGCCCCGCGGCCGAGGAGCGCAGGGCGGCGGTCAGCTCGCCGATCACCCGTACGGCGTCGGTGTAGCCCTCGGGATCACACACCAGGGCAGGGAAGAGCGACTCTGCGGCGCCACGCCAGCGCGGCACCCCGGGGCGCGGCAGCCCGGGGTCCGGGGTCCGGGTCTCGGCGGTGAGCTCCATCGGGACTCCTCGGTCGGAGTGGTGCGGGAGACGGAGCGGGGTGGGGCGAGCGTGCCCCACCCCGCTCGGCCGGGTGTGTCAGAGCGTCCAGGTCTGCATGACGAGCGCGCCTTCGCGACGGGCTGTGAGCGTGCAGTCCAGGACGTCGAGCGGGTGGATGGCCTGGACACCCTCGATCAGGTCCGTCTCGCGCATGCCGTAGAGCGCGGCCATGGCGAAGCGGCAGGCGAGGACCTTCCCGCCCTCCTTCATGAAGGTCTGCAACTGGTTGTTGTAGGCCATGTGCCCGGGGAAGGCCTCGGCGCCGACGGTCGGGAAACCGCGGGTGGCCGAGGCCATCTGCACGCCGGGGCCGTAGAGCACGAGCGTGGTGTCGAAGCCCTTCCGGTTGATCCGGGTGCAGGTGAGCATGTTGACCAGGCCGACCGAGCCCTCGTAGGGCACGGTGTGCATGAAGATGTAGGCCTTCTCGCCCTCGTTGGCCTGGATGTCGTCGAACATCTTGTGCTCGTAGTCGACGATCGCGTCGCCCGTATGTGCGCGCTCACCGATGATCTGAGCCACGTGGCCCTCCTAGTTTCAGTGGTGGTGACGGTCGAGGGTCAGACGGCCGGGCCCTGGGAGCGCGGCGGCGGTGCCCACGTCTTGCGGTGGCTGCCGGGCATGGCCTGCATGATCCGGCTGCGCACCGGCCACGGCAGGACGCCGTAGACCGGCGCGAAGACCCGGCGCCAGAAGATCTCCACGAGACCCTTCGGCGGGCGCGGACCCGGCGTGCCGTCACGCCGCGCGAGCTTCTCGTGCGCGGCGATCAGCAGGTAGTGCTCGGAGTTGCGGCGGAGCCAGCCGAAGAACCCGGCGGAGGAGGAGGCCATGGGCTCAGCTCCCCGACTTCGAGGTCTTCGTCTTCGCGGCCTCGGCGACCCCGTTGGTCGCGGCCACCACGATCGGCTCGTTGAGCGCGCCGATCGCGGGCGAGTAGACGTTCTCCATCGTCGAGAGGTCGTGCAGCGTCATGCCGAACCGGATCGCCTGGGCGAGGAAGTCCGCGCGCTCCTTGATGCCCTCGCCGCCGCCGATCATCTGGGCGCCGATGAGCCGCAGCGTGCCGGGTTCGGCGAGCAGCTTGACCTTGACCTTCTTGACGCCCGGGTAGTAGCGCGCCCGCGAGATGCCCTCGGCCACCCCGAGCACGTACGGGATGCCGAGCGCGGTCGCCGTGGCCTCGCCGAACGACGCCCCACCGATGACCCACTTGCCGGCCGGCGTGCCCCACGGGACGTAGACGGCCCGGTAGGCGCGGTTCCCGCCCCCGGCGTTCGTCCCGGCGGTCTTGCCCTGGGCGTAGGCGTGCGATCCGGTCAGCCCCTGCAGGGGGGTGCGGGTCAGGCCGTGCGGGATCTCGACCGCGTCGCCCGCGGCCCAGACGTTCGGTGCCGAGGTGGCCATCCGCTCGTCGACGACGATGCCTCCGGTCGAGCCCAGCTTGAGCCCGGCCGCGGCGGCCAGGGTGTTGTTGGGCGTCTTGTGCGTGGCGACGACGACGAGCTCGGCGGCGATCTCGCCGGTGGACGTCGCCACGGCCCGGACCTGGCCGTCCGCGTCGCCGAGGAACGCCTCGAGCGTCGTGTTGAAGTGCAGGTGCACCCCGAGCTCGCGCCACGACTCCTCGACGGGCGCCATGATGTCCTGGTCCGCCATCATCGCGAGCGCGTACGGGTTGGGGTCGATCAGGTGCGTCTCGACGCCCCGGTGGGCGAGCGCCGTGACCATCTCCAGACCCAGCGGCCCCGCCTCGACGACGACCGCCCGCTTCGTCTCCTCGATGACCTTGTCCCACTCCGCGGCCCGGCGGATGTTCTTGACGTAGTAGAGGCCGCCGAGGTCCCCTCCGGGGACGCCCGGGTCGGCGTAGTCGAACCCGGTGGCGATAATCAGGTTGTCGTAGCCGACCGTGCCCTCGCCGGCGACCGTGACGGTCCGGGCGCCGGTGTCGATCGCCGTCACCTCGGTCTCGTACCGGACGTCGATCCCGGCGTCGACGTAGGCCTGCTTGCCGGCCAGGATCAGCTTGTCGAAGCTCTCGATCTCCCCGCCGTGCACGTAGGGGATCCCGCACGGGCTGTAGGCGACGTCCTCGAACTGGGTGTAGACGACGACTTCGGCATCCGGATCGGAGGCCTTGACCCCGCCGGCCGACCCGAGCCCCGCGGCTCCGCCTCCGATGACGACCGTCCTACGTCGTCCTGTCGACCGTGCTGACACGTCGGAGCCCTCTTCCCGGTCTAGGCTGGGTCGACCCAACCTACGTTTACTATCCGATATTGATTTTTACCATACTCAACGGGCGTGTCCTGTCAAACACCTGAGGAGACCGTGATGCCCACTTCCGCCCGCTCGTCCGCCACCACTGCGGGCGGACGAGCCCCCGTGGAGACGCGGGACGGGACGCAGGCGGGCTGGGAGCTCGTGGTCGACGCCATCGGACCCAAGGTCCGGGCGCTCCGCCGCGAACGCGGACTCACGCTGCAGCAGCTCGCGCACGCCGCGGACGTGTCGGCGGCGTCCGTGCACAAGGTGGAGCGGGGGACATGGTCCCGACGGTCACCACCCTGCTCAAGATCGCCGGAGCGCTCGAGGTGCCGATCCGGCATTTCGTGGAGGACTCCGAGGCCGGTCCGCTGGGTGTCCGCACCCGCTGGCGTGGCGTGGACTCGGCCGAGCCGGTGACCCTCACGGGGCCGGCCGAGCGCTTCCGCAGCACCGGCACCGTCCTGCGTCTCGCCCCCGGCGCCGAGCACCGGCCCGCGCGACGGCCCGGGGAGTGCCTGCTGGTCGTGCTGTCCGGGTGCGTCGCCGTGGTCGTCGCGGACGAGACCCACGACGTCGGCGCCGGCGAGGCCCTGCACTTCCCCACCCGCCACGACCACCGCTTCACCAACGGCGGCCGGACGGTCGCCGAGCTGATCACCGTCACGGTCCCGGAGCCCTGACACCCGCCGCACCCACCTCCGAGACCACGTCGCGCGCCCTGTCCAGCAGGGCCTGCTCGGACCGGTCGAAGGCCTCGCTGCGGGCGACGGCCTCGCCCGCCAGCGCGCCGAGCGTGCCGCGGAGGTCCGCGACCATGGCCGCCAGCGCCTCCGGTGCCGCGCCCCCCTCGGCCCGCCGGGAGGCGACGATCTGCCGCGGGTCCAGGATGTCGGCCAGGTCCGTCCCTGCGAGCCCCCAGGTTCCGCCGGTGTGGGCGAGCGCCGCCTCGTCGATCATCGCGCCGGTGATCGCGGTGCCGGGGACGCCGCCCCGGCTGGCCGCCCGGACGGTGTTGCCCACGACGACGTACGCCGTCCGGTAGTCCACGCCGAGCCGCTGCACGAGGTGCTCGGCCAGATCCGTGGCCTGGGTGTAGCCCCGGTCCAGCTCCTCCCGCATCCGGTCCGGGTTGACCCGCAGCGTCCGGGTCAACCCGGCCATCAGCCGGGTGATCTGCAGGCTCAGGTCCAGCGCCCGCGGCACCTCGCCGTAGGCGAAGATCAGGTTGTCGCTGCGGGCGGACGGGCTCTTCGTCACCGCGAGGAAGCCGGTGAGCCGCCCGATGACCACCCCCGACGCCCCCCGCACGATCGCCAGCGCGTACGGGTTGCGCTTCTGTGGCATCAGGATGCTGGAGCGGCTGTAGGCGTCCGCGAGATCCACGAAGTCGAACTCGCTGGAGGAGAAGATCTCCAGGTCCTCCGCCAGCTTCGAGAAGTTCGACAGCAGGCTCGCCACCGTGGCCAGGATGTGGATCAGCCCGTCGACCTGCCACATCGCGTCCCGGGTGTGCGGGATGACGCCGTCGAACCCCAGCGCCGCGGCGATCGGGTCCCGGTCCTCCAGCAGCCGGGTGCCGTTGACGCAGCCCGCACCACCGGGGCTGGTGTTCAGCCGGTCGAGCTCGTCGAGCAGCCGTCGGGCGTCGCGCACGGTGGAGTAGACGAACGAGAGCAGGTAGTGCCCGAACGTCGACGGCTGGGCCTGCTGCAGGTAGGTCTGGTCCGGCAGGAGTGTCGCCGCGTGCTCCTCGGCCCGGTCGACCGCGTCCGAGGCGAACCCGACGGCCTCCTCGACCAACTCGGTCAGCTGCCGGCGCAGGTGCAGGCGCAGCGCCACCCGGGCCGCCTCCCGCCGCGGCCGGCCCGCGTGCAGCCACCCCGCGACGTCTCCGATGCGGGAGACGAAGTAGCGCTCGCGTGAGTTGTACGGCTCGCCGTAGCTCGGGTCGTAGTCGAAGTCCTCCGCAGGGATCTCGACGACGTCGAGCAGCAACGCGAGCAGCGCACGCTCGGCCTCGGGCGGCACGATCCCGCGGCGGGCGAGATCGAGCACGTGCGCGACGTCGGCCAGGTTCAGCCCGCGGTGCAGGAAGCCCGCGTCCGCGTTCTCCAGGGCGAAGCCGGACTCGATCAGCTCCTGCGCGGGGCCGGTCTGCGGGAACCCCTCCGACCGCCGACGGCGTCCCGTTCCGGTACTGCCCGTCATGGACCTTCCTCTCCTGTGGGGGCCCCGGCCGCGATCGGCCCGGCCGTGAGCGAGGTGGCGAGCAGCGAGGCCGCGGCCGGGATCTGGCCGCCGGTGTGCCACCACACGACCGGCCCGTCGGGGCGCTCGAGCGCGAGGTCGGCCGCCACCGCGAACGCCTCCGCGCCGTAGGTCGTGTCGAGCAGGTAGCCCTCGGTGTGCAGCGCGAGCCGGGCCCGGTCCCGCTCCTGTGGCGAGGCCGTGCCGAAGCCCGCACCCCGGCCGTCGACCAGCCGGAGCTGCCCCGGCCGCGGTGCCGGGCCACCGAGCAGCCGCGCGCAGCCCCCGGCGAGGTCGAGGACGTGGCGGCCCACCTCGCCGAGGGGGCGGCTCACCGAGACCCCCACGACGGGTACCTCCGGCAACACCGGCGCGAGCCCGGCGAGCAGCCCGGCGACGCTGCCGCCGGAGCCGACGGGGAGAACGATCGCCGCCGGCCGGGCGGCCAGCGCACGGAGCTGCTCGGCGAGTTCCGCGGCGGCCCTCGCGAACCCGACGGCGCCGAGGTCCGTCGAGCCGCCCCGGGGCACCGCGTACGGCTGCCGGCCCTCCCCGGCCAGCGCGGCGGCACGCTTCGCCACCAGCTCGTCGACGGCCGCGCGGTCCGTCCCGCCGGTCGGGCGCAGCGTGGCCCCCGCCGCGACGGCGAGGGCCAGGTTCGGCGCACCGGCCGGATCTCCCCACACCACCAGCTCGCAGTCGAGCCCGGCGGCCCGCGCCGCGAGCGCGGCGGCGGGACAGAAGTTCGAGCCGGGGCCCCCGCCGGTGACCAGGACGTCCGCGCCCTGCGCGCGCGCCGCGCCCAGCAGGTACTCGAGCGGGCGGGTCTTGTTCCCCGCCGCACCGAAGCCGATCAGGTCGTCCCGCTTGACCAGCAGCGGACCACAGCCCAGGGCACGCTCCAGCCGCGGTGCGCCTACCAACGGTGTCGGGAGGACGGCCAGGGGGAATCGAGGCAGATCCGTCATGCCCACACCTCGGACTCCGCGGCGCGGGCGGCGTGCGCCCGCGCCAACACGGTGTCCACCATCCCGGCCGCCGCGTCCACCGCGGCGCCGGTTCCCCACCGCCGCACGTCCTCGACGGTGGCCAGCCCGCGCGCCGCCAGCGCCTCGGCCAGGTCCGGCGAACCCTCGTCCCGGAGGATCTCGTGCAGGGCCTGCTGGGCACGGTGCTTGCCGATCCGCGCGGCGAGCCCCGCCAGCACGCGCTCCGAGGCCAGGGCCGGACCGAACCGGTCGACCGTGCGGGCCATCGCCTCGGGCCGGACCTCCAGCCCGTCGAGCAGGCCGCGGCCGAGCTGCAGCGCGACCAGCGTGAGCTGGCAGACCTCGGGCAGCGCGATCCACTCGGCCTTCCAGGCCCGCCCGTCGCGCTCGTGCCCGGCGACCATGCCCTCGACCAGTACCGCCGACGACGAGCGGGCCAGCCTGGCGAGGGTGTCCAGGTGCTCGCTGCCCTCCGGGTTCCGCTTGTGCGGCATGGTGATGCTGCTGACCGCGCCGGGCGGGGCGGCCTCCGCGAGCTCGCCGATCTCGGGTCGCGCGAGTTCGTAGACCTCCGTGCCGATCCGGGCCAGGGTGCCGCAGACCATCGCCAGTACCGTTCCGAACTCCGCGATCCGGTCCCGCGAGGTGAGCCAGGAGATGCCGGGGTCCGCGAGCCCCACCTCGGCACAGAACCGGCGGCGCAGCTCGGGACCGTCGGCACCGAAGAACGCCAGCGCGCCGACCGCGCCCCCGAGCTGGCCGACGACCCAGCGTTCCCGGCCGTCGCGGAGCCGGTCGAGGTGGCGGCGCACCTCGTCCGCCCAGCTTGCGACCTTGAACCCGAAGGTGATCGGCGCGCCGGGCTGGCCGTGCGTGCGGCCGGCCATCACCGTGCCGCGGTGCTCGGCGGCGAGCTCCAGCAGCCGCGCCTCGCAGGCCCGCAGGTCCCGCCACACGATCCGGCCGACGTCGCGCATCACGAGGCCGAACCAGGTGTCCGTCACGTCCTGCACGGTGGCGCCCACGTAGACGTGCTCGCGCACCTCCTCCGGCAGCACCCGGAGCAGCCCCCGGATCAGGCCGAGGGTGGAGTGCGAGGTGATCCGGGTCTGCTCGGCCACGTAGTCCAGGTCGAGGGCCTCGACGCGGGCACCGGCGGTGACGGCGTCCGCCGACCCGGCGGGCACGATGCCGAGTGCGGCCTGCGCCCGGGCGAGGGCCGCCAGGACGTCGAGCCAGGACTGGATCATGGCGCGCTCGTCGAAGAGCGCGGCGGACTCGGCGGTCCCCCACAGGTGGGAGTAGAGGCCGGAGGAGCTCAGACGGGTTGCCACGCGGGCTCCTCCTGCGCGACCAGCCGGGCGAGCGCCTCGCGGATGTGGTCGAGCGACGAGCCCCACGGCACGCACACCCAGCCGTCGCCGGCGTCCACGTGCTCCTCCTGCAGGCAGCACTTGGTGAGGGTGAGGTCGGCCGGCCGGCCGCCGGCGAGCACCGCCTCTTTGGGGCAGAAGTCCACGCGCGGCGGGTCCTCGCCGTAGAACCAGTGATGGATCATCCGCGACCGCTCGCAGCCCAGCAGCGTCCAGTCCGCACGCTCGGGGTGTTCGTCCAGGTAGGACACCGGGGACCCCGGCACCTCTCCCCCGGCGCCCCGGCACGGCAGCAGGTAGTGCGCCCCCGGCGGGTTCCCGGACAGCTCGGCCAGGTCCGCGAGGCGGGTCAGCTCCGGCACCACCTCGATCGGCGGCAGGGTCTCTGTGACGGCGATGATCCGGCGGACCTGGTCCGCCAGCTTGGCCGGCTCGGGCGGCACCACCTCGCGGACGACGAGGCGCAACGGCTGCGGGTCCACGATGAAGTTGACGTGCTCGTACCGACCCTGGACGACCACCGCGAAGGAGGCCGGGGCCCGGTCCCGGGCGACCGCGGCGAGCACGGACGGGATGCCCGTGTCCGCCTCGGGTTCGACCACATAGGTGCACCGCTCGGGCCCGGCCAGCAGCTCGACGCCGACGACCGGCGAGAACAGCTCCGTGTCCGACGCGCGGCTGACGTGTACCAATGCGGTCGGGCCCGGGACGGCGGGGTCCCGGCGGCAGACGACGAACCGGGTGCGCCGGTAGGCGTCGCGGCCGAGCAGGTACCCGCGCAGACCCTCCTCGTCCAGCGGGACGTCGGCGGGGACCGTCGCGACGGAGACGCCGCGGTACCGGTTCGGGACGAGGTTGGGTCCGGACCTCATCACGCCGTCTCGGCCGTGTCCCGCCGCGTCGCCACCGCGGTGTCCGAGCGGAGGCCGAGCCGAAGCGTCTCCACCGACAGCACGTCGGACAGCGCGACGTTGCCGAGGTTGACCTCCGGACCGAACCGGCGGATGAACCAGGCCTGCTGGCTCGCCTTCGGCGCCTCGAAGACCACGCGCTCCACACCGACGGCCGCGACCACCGCCTCGACGACGTCCGCACGGACGCGCCCGGTGTGGTCGAACGTCCCGACGGTGCCGCTCTGCCGCCCCTCCGTGACGACGAGCGAAGCACCCGCGTCGAGGTCCGCGAGGCATTCGCCGGGCCAGTACCGGGCCGCGTTCTGCTCCCCCGGCGCCTTCTCGCCGACCTCGGCGAGGACCGTGAAGTCCCGGGCGGCCCGCCGGATCAGCTCGCGCTTCTCCTGCGGCGTCATCGCGACGGTGCCGCGGGACACCTCGACCCGGTCGAACCCCGAGTCGCGGGCCCAGGCCAGGCAGTCCTCGGCCCGGCCCTGGGCCCACGCGATCTCGAGCAGGGTGCCCCCGAGGCAGACGGCGATCTCGTGACCGGTGACGAGCGCGAGCTTGGTGGCGAGCGTGGCGTCGACGTAGGCCGTGCCCCACCCGATCTTCCAGATGTCGATGTGCGCCGCCGCGGAGTCCAGCAGGTCCGTGACGACCGCGGGCCCGGCGCCCGGATCGATCACATGGGTCAGCCCCACCGCCCGGGGCTTGGCCCTGCGGTGCGGCAGATCGAGGAAGTCGGGTTCCGGCACGGCACCACCCTAGATCGTAAAGTAGATATCCCTCTACTATCGGAAACGTGAGGGTGTCACCGACGGCCGAACTCGGCGATCGCGCTCGCCCCTCGCCGCGCCGGCGGCGGGCCGGCCGCACCACGACCGACGATGTCGACGGCGAGGCCGAACACCATCTCGGCGCGCTCGGGGCGGCTCCACACGTGGCGCTCGGCAAAGGTCAGCCACTCCGCCGGCCCGACGACCGGGATCCCGGAGTAGTCCAGTTCGTGCCAGGTCACGGCGAGCTCGATCAGGGCGAGCATCTCGTCCGGGTCGGTGTCCACGGTGAGCAGCCGACGGTGGTGCTCCGCGGACACCGAGGCGGACGGGCAGGTGTCACGGCAGGTCAGCAGGTGCAGCGGGGGCGGGGCCATGGTCGTCATTGACAGCTCCCTCGAACAGGCGGACAGGTGATTCAGCGCACTATTGCGCCTCCCGGTTGCACAGCCGTTGCACCGGATGAACCAGCAGGGAGAACGGTATGGGATCGACGGAGAACAGCGTGCAGGCCCGATGGGAGGGCGGGCTCCGCGCCGTCGTGTCGGCGGGCGGCTTCGAGATCGAGGCGGACGAGCCGGCGTCCGCGGGCGGCGGCGGGACCGGACCACAGCCCACGGAACTGCTGCTGGCGGCGATCGCGTCGTGCTTCACACTCGCGCTGGCCTACACCGCACGCAAGCGCGACGTGACGCTGACCGGCCTCGAGGTGGACGTCACCGGACACTACGACGGCCCACGGTTCGACGCCTTCCGGATCACCGTGCACGCGGCGGAGCCCCGGGACGAGGCGCTGACCGAGCTGATCACCGCGGCGCAACGGGTCTGCTACGTCACCCGAACGCTCGCGTCACCGCCGGAGATCGAGATCGTCGTCGGGGCTCGGAGTCACTGAACCGGCGGCACGCCGGGCGCGCTCGGCCATCTCCCGCAGCGGGACCCCCAGCGCGCGGGCTGCGGCCGCCACGTCGTCGTGCTCGGGTTTGCCGCCCCACGGCCCCCATTTCATCCGGATCGGGTGCCCGTCGACCTCCACCGTGGACGTCCTCCGGGGCAGTGCGAGCCGGTCGACCGGACTGCGACGCATCCCGAGGCTGCCGGTCTCGGCCAGCACCAGCCGCTCACTCTCGACCACCCGGTCGGGCGCCACGAGGACGTGCACCGTGTGCGCGGGCCGGGACTTCTTCATCACGATCGGGGTGATCCAGGCGTCCGCGGCCCCGGCAGCCAGCAAGCCGTCCAGCAGGTGGCCCAGGGTCTCGCCGGTGACGTCGTCCACGTTGGTCTCGAGCAGGACCATCGGCGCGGCGGTCCCTGCCTCCGCGCCGCGGCCGAGCAGGGCCTGCAGTACGTTCGGCCGTCCGGGGACGTCCCGGCCGCCTGCGCCGTACCCGACCCCGCCGAGCGTCATGGCCGGGACGGGGCCGAACCGTGCCCCGGCGGCGAGCAGCAGCGCCGCCCCCGTCGGCGTGACCGTCTCCCCTGCCGCGTCGCTCGGCTCGATCGGCGCCTCGGCCGCGGCCAGCAGCGCCGCCGTGGCGGGGGCCGGCAGCGGGAGGACACCGTGGCTCCCGGAGATCGTCCCCGCGCCGATCGCCAGCGGCCCGCAGTGCACCTCCCGGACACCGAGCAGGTGCAGCGCCGCGGCCACCCCGACCGTGTCCACCACGGTGTCCGTGCCGCCGATCTCGTGCAGGTGGACGTCCGCCACCGGGACGCCGTGCAGCCGTCCCTCGACGTCGGCGATCGCGCGGACGGCCCGGGTGGCCAACGCCGCGACGGGTGTGGGCCGGGCGCGTCCGACCATCTCCAGCAGCGCCGCCGCGGAGCGTTCCGTGGCCGTGTCCGTGACGCGGACCCGTGCCCGCGCGGCGGTCAGCGCGCCGCGGGAGACCTGCTCGACATCGAGCTGCCAGCCCGTGAGCCCGGTGGCGGCGACCGCCTCGCGCACCTCGTCGACCGGCGCCCCGAGATCGAGCAGGGCACCGAGGAACATGTCCCCGGAGATCCCGCTGAAGGGGTTGAGCCACAGGATCATCGAGCGGCCGTCCCGGCGATCCGCCGCGCCGCCATCGCCGCCCCGAAGCCGGAGTCGATGTTCACGACGGTGATCCCGGCCGAGCACGACGAGAGCATGGTCAGAAGCGGGGTGACCCCCTCGAAGCTGGCGCCGTACCCGACCGATGTGGGCACCGCGATCACCGGGCAGGCGACGAGGCCCGCGACCACGCTGGGCAGCGCGCCCTCCATCCCGGCGACGCAGATCAACGCGTCCGCGGCCGCCAGCTCGGGTCGGACCGCGAGCAATCGGTGCAGGCCGGCGACCCCGACGTCGGAGATCCGGTGGACGATCAGCCCCAGTGCCGACGCCACGGCGCCGGCCTCGGCGGCCACCGGTGCGTCGGAAGTGCCGGCGGTGACGACGACGAGGCGGAACGTCCCCGTCGGTGCGGGCCGCCAGATCAGCAGCCGAGCCTCCGCGTCGTACCGCCCGTCGGGGATCTGCGCTGCGACGGCCGCCGCGTCGCCGGGCTCGATCCTGGTGACGAGGACCGGACCGGTGTTGGCAGCCAGCAGGCTTCGGACGACGCCCACCACGTGTTCGACCGTCTTGCCCGGTCCGTAGACGACCTCGGGGACGCCGAGCCGCTCCTCGCGGCCGACGTCGGGCCGGGCGTACCCGAGATCGTCGAACCCCGGACCCGTCCCGTCCGTGCCGGTCACCTCGCTGCGGGGACGGGTGCCCCGGGGACGGGGGCAGGCCGAGCAGCACGTTCATCCGGCCGCTCCGGAAGCCCTGCAGGTCCAGCGCGCAGAAGTCGAACCCCGCGCCGCGGACCGCGCCGTCGATCTCGGCTCCGAGCGCCGTCGCGCGGGCGAGGTCCTCCACCGGCAGTTCGACCCGGGCCACGGTGCCCGCCGCGTGCGCGCGCACCCGGCACACCGGGAAGCCCAGCCGGTGCAGCGCCGCCTCGGCGGATTCGATGCGCGCCAACGCTTCCCGGGTCACCGGGTCCCCGTAGGCGATCCGGGAGGACAGGCAGGCCGCGGCCGGCTTGTCCGACGTGACGAGGCCGAGCGCGGCGCTGATCCGCCGGACGTCGGCCTTGCTCAGCCCCACGTCGACCATGGGCATGATCGCGCCCCGCTCCGCCGCCGCCTGCTGCCCGGGGCGGTGGTCACCGAGGTCGTCGGTGTTCGTGCCGAGGGCGACGACGGCCCCGGAGAGCGCGACCATCGGGGCCAGCGCGTCGAACAGCGCACTCTTGCAGTGGAAGCAGCGATCCCCGCGGTTCGCGACGTAGTCCGGCCGGTCCAGTTCGTCCGTGCAGACCTCGACGTGCGCGAGCCCCCGCTGCCGGGCGAACGCGCGCGCCGCAGCCCGCTCGGCGACCGGCAGGCTCGCCGAGACCGCGGTGACCGCCACCGCCCGTTCGCCGAGGACCTCGCCCGCGACCGCCGCCAGCAGGGCCGAGTCCGCTCCGCCCGAGAAAGCGACGATCACCTGGTTCTCCTGGGCGATCCGGGCGCGCAGGGCGTTCACCAGCAGGTCCACAGGACGTTCGTTGTCCGGCATGCCACTCCCTCGATCGGCGTTCACCATAGTGAATTCGCGGCGGACGGAGTATCTCGTACCCACCGGCCAGTCCCGGGTGGGCCGCGATCGTCCCCGCGCATCCACGCGGGGAGGCCTCACCCGCCACGCTCGTTGTTGCGGGCCCGGGGGGGTTGCAGACTGCCCGGGTGTCCACCGCCGTGCGCGTCCTCGCCGGGCTGACCCTGCTCGCCGTCCTGCTCCTCACCCTGGCCTGGACCTTCCAGCGGCGGCTGGTCTACCTGCCCTCAGGGCCGCCCGCGGCCGCATCGGCACAGGTGTTCCCCGGCGGATCCGCCGTGCTCCTGCACACCGAGGACGGGCTCGACCTGACAGCGTGGCACGCCCCCGCCCCCGCCTCCGCACCCGCGACCGGCGCCACGGTGTTGGTGCTGCCCGGCAACGCGGGCAACCGGGCCGCGCGGGTCCCACTCGCGCGCGCCCTCACCGCCGCAGGCCTCGACGTGCTCCTCCTCGACTACCGGGGCTACGGCGGCAACCCCGGTACGCCGACGGAGGAGGGGCTGGCCGCCGACGCCCGCGCGGCCCACCACCACCTCACCGCCGAGCGGGGCGTGGACCCGCGGAGGCTGGTGCTGCTCGGGGAGAGCCTCGGCGCCGCTGTCGCGACCCGGCTCGCCCTCGAACGGCCGGTGGGCGCCCTGGTGCTGCGCAGCCCGTTCACCTCCCTCGCCGACGTCGCCGCAACCCACTATCCGTATCTGCCGGTGCGAGCCCTACTGCGGGACCGCTTCCCGATCGAGGACACCGTCGGCTCGGTGTCCGCGCCGGTGATCGTCGTGGCCGGCAGCGCAGACGAGATCGTGCCGCCGACCCGCAGCCGCGCGGTCGCCGCGGCGGCAGGAGCGCCCTATGTCGAGGTCCCCGGCGCCCGACACAACGACCCCGACCTCGGCCATGGGCCGGCGGTCGTCGACGCGGCAGCGCGGGCCGGGACCGGTTGACCCGGAGCTCCCGGTCCCGCGACCCGACCGACTCCGCGGTGGCGGCGTTCGCCTGCCGGCCTCCACCGGTGACAGTGCCCGAGGACGAGGAAACGGAGAGAAAATCCTATAGGATCCGGTGCAGGTAACGGTGATCGGAGAGCGGGCGGCACCGACCAAGGGGTGCGGACCGACGGCGGCCGAACGCGAGGAGGACGGGCGATGAGGGGCCCTGCGAGCGGATCGACGCACGGCGCAGACCGGGGCCCGGCCACCGTGGCCCGACTGCCTCGCCGGCCGGTACTCGCCGACGACGTCCACGAGGCCGTCAAGACGCTGATCATGGACCACTCCATCGAACCCGGCGCCCGGGTCTCGATCGACGGGCTGGCCCGGCAGCTGAGGGTCTCCCCCACGCCGGTGCGGGAGGCGCTGGCCCGGCTCGAATCCGCCGAGCTCGTGGTCAAGGAGCCGCTGCGCGGGTACCGGACGACGGCGCTGCTCACGCTCCCGCAGCTCGACGACCTCTACGCGTTCCGGCTGCTCATCGAGCCGTGGGCGGCGGGCCGCGCCGCGGAACGGGCCGACCCCGCCGGTCGGGAGCGGCTCGCGGCGGAGATGAACTCCTGCGACGCCCCGGACTCGGACAGCTATGACGCCTACAAGGCCCTCGCTGCGCACGACACCCGCTTCCACCTTCTGGTGGCCGAGCTCGCCGGCAGCGATCAGGTACGGCAGGCGTTCGAACGGACGCACTGCCACCTGCACATCTTCCGGCTCTACTACGACCGCGGCATCGGCCCGAAGACCCTCGCCGAGCACCGGCGGGTCACCGCGGCGATCCTGGCCGGGGACGCCGCGGCCGCGGAGCGGGCGATGCGCGAGCACCTCGAGCTCGCCTACCACGAGCGGTTGCGCCCGCTCTACCGCGAGCGCGCGATCGAAGGGGGACAGCCGTGACGAGATTGCGGCGCCTCGTCGTCGCCCGCCACGCCGTCGGCCCGCCGGGCGGTGGGGCCGAGATCCATGAGTCGTCGCGGGCCCGTTCCCGGCACCCGGACGGCCCTGCTTGGAGGAGACGCCATGAGTGATGACCTCGACGGTGATTTCAGCAGTGCCGCGGCACTGGTGACGGGAGGGGCTCGCCGTGGCTGACCCCACGTCCGACCGGACCGTGCTCTCCGAGCTCGCCGCGGGCCTTCACACCGAGGCCGTGCTCACCGACCCGGCGAGCACCGAGGCCTACCGCCACGACGAAGCCGCCTTTTGCGCGTCCGGGTCGCCGCTGGCGGTGGTGCGGCCGACGTCCACCGAAGAGGTGCAGCACGTGCTGCGGGTGGCTTCCGCGCATCGGGTGCCGGTGGTTCCGCAGGGAGCGCGGTCCGGGCTCTCCGGCGCGGCCAACGCGATCGAGGGTGGGATCGTGCTGTCGCTGACCCGGATGGACCGCATCCTCGACGTCGACCCGGTCGACCAGGTCGCCGTGGTCGAACCCGGCGTGCTCAACGCCGTGCTGTCGCGCGCCGTGCTGGAACAGGGCCTGTACTACCCGCCGGACCCGTCGTCCTGGGAGCTGTCGACGATCGGCGGCAACCTGGCGACCAACGCGGGCGGGCTGTGCTGCGTGAAGTACGGGGTCACCGCCGACTTCGTCCGCGGCCTCGAGGTGGTCACCGCGAGCGGGGAGCTGCTGCGCACCGGGCGCCGCACGGCCAAGGGCGTGGCCGGCTACGACCTCACCCGGCTGCTCGTGGGGTCCGAGGGCACCCTCGGCGTCATCACGAAGGCGACGCTGGGGCTGCGCCCCGCCCCGGAGGCCGCCCTGACGATCGCCGCGGCGTTCGGCTCCGTCGCCGACGCGCTCACCGCCGTCACCCGGATCATGGCAGCCGGGCTGCAGCCGTCGATGTGCGAGTTCCTCGACGGCCTCACGGTGCGCGCCATCCAGGACTACCGGGACATGGGGCTGCCGGCCGGTGTGGAGGCGCTCGTGCTGGCCCAGTCCGACCGGGGCCCGCGGGCCGCCGACGACGTCGCGGCGATGGGCCGGATCTGCGACGACGCCGGGGCGCTGGACGTGGCCGTCGCCTCGGACGCCACCGAGTCGGCGATGCTCATGGAGGCCCGCCGACTGGTGCACTTCGCGATCGAGAAGCTGGGCGCCACCCTCGTGGACGACGTGGCCGTCCCGCGCTCCCGGCTGGTCGAGCTGCTCGACGGGATCGAGGCGATCGCCGCGGAGCACCGCGTGCTGGTCTCGTGCCCCGGCCACGTCGGCGACGGCAACATGCATCCAACGGTGATCTTCGACCGCGGCGACCCCGCCGCCGTCGAGCGGGCGCACCGGGCCTTCGACGCGATCATGGAGCTCGGCCTGGCACTGGACGGGACGATCACCGGCGAGCACGGGGTGGGCGTCCTCAAGCGCGACTGGCTCGCCACCGAGCTGGGCGAACTGAGCACCCGGATCCACCGCGACATCAAGGCCGTCTTCGACCCGCTGGGCATCCTCAACCCGGGAAAGGTCCTGACCGAGCAGCGCTGACGCCGGACGACAGCCCCCCGCAGGTGGCGGCGGGGGGCGGTCGGGGCCGCGGTCAGCCGAGCAGTTTGCCGATCTGCTGCTGCACGGTGAGCACGGCGAGGACCCCGAAGAGCAGGAACGACCAGATCAGGGCAGCGGCCCTGAACCCACCGATGCGGATGGGCTTCGGCAGCATCTTGCGGTTGATCGCGATCAGCAGCCCCGAGTAGATGAACATCATCGTCCCGCCGGTGCAGGCGGAGATGACCGCCAGCGCCAGGGGCTGGGAGAAGCCGACCGAGATGACGAGGATCCCAATGATCACCAGGCCCCACACGAGGCCTGCGTAGAGCTTGCTCTCCGAGGCGCCGGGGAAGTACATGGTCTTCAGCACGTCGGCGGCCAGGCGGCTGGTGTAGTCCACGATGCCCAGTGCCGCCGTGAACAGCGCCACCGCACCGATTATCCAGAAGAAGTAGCCGAACCAGGTGCCCACGCTGCCCATCAGGACCCGCCCCTCCACCTGGAGGAACGAGATGTCGTTGGTCACGGACCCGTTGCCGAAGACCGTCGCGTAGGCCAGCAGCGACATGAACACGATCGACACGAACGAGATCAGCACGAACGTGAGCAGTTGCTCCCTGTTCGCGAAGCGCCACCATCCCCGCCAGTGCGCGAGGTTCTGTTCCGTCGGCGGGAAGACGAACCCGACCCGGCCCCGGGCCTCCGCCTCGCCCGTCAGCGGTGAGACGATCTTCGGGAGGTAGTGGCCCATGCCGAAGCCCTTGTCCCGGATCCAGTTGCTCTGCACCAGGTTCTGACCGCCGCCGGCACCGGCGAACGCCAGTGCGCCCATCAGCAGGGCGAACCCGAGCTCGGCGACGGGGAACCCGGGCCGGGTGAGGATCTGCGGCGTGTCCGCCCAGGCCGGGCCGATCGCGACGAGCGCACCGACGACGATCAACAACACGATCGCGGCCACCTTGACCATCTGGGCCTTCTCGAGCGCGTTGTAGACGATCGGGGCCAGCGTGAGGATGAGCCCGACCAGGACGAGGATCACCACGGCGATGACCGCGGCGTTCCCGCCGAACGCGTAGGTGACCAGCGTGGCGGAGCTGGTCGCCCAGGCCGGCCAGATGTTGGCGAAGTAGGCCAGGATCGCGAACACCAGGCCCCAGTGCTTCCACAGCCGGCTGAAGCCGGTGACGGCCGTCTCCCCCGTGGCCAGGGTGTACCGCTCGATCTCCATGTTCAGGAAGTACTGGGTGATCAGGCCGAGCAGCGCCGCCCAGACGAAGGTCAGGCCGACCTGGGACGCGATGTAGGGGAAGAGGATGAACTCCCCGCTGGCCAGGCCCACGCCGGCGGCGACGATGCCGGGCCCGACGTAGCGCCACTGACGCAGCGGCGGTGAGGGCAGGTCACGGACCTGGGGTCGAGGCAGGTACTTCACCGGGAAGTTCTGCGAGGGATCGGAGGAGACCGCGTCGTTGCGATCCGTACTGGTCATCGGAGTGCCTCTCTTGGGAGTTGGAGGAGGCCGGGGCCGAACGGTGCCGGCGCCGCGGTTGCCCGTGGTCCTCAGCGCTGGACGTTCTCCTCCGCGACGAGCAGGGACATCTCATGTGGTCGGGGGAGGCCTCCCAATCGCCGGGGACGGTGACTGCGAACGCTCCGGTCAGCGCCGCGGTGGACAGACGCTCGTGGGCATCGCGGCCGGTGAGCCGGGAAGCGAGGTAGCCCGCGACGAAGGCGTCGCCTGCTCCGACGGTGTCCACCGCGTCCACCGGTACGGCGGGCACGTCGATCTCGGCGCCGTCGATTCGGGCGGTGGCGCCGTGGCGGCCCCTCTTCACCACGACCTCGGTCGGGCCGAGCCCGCCGAGAGCCACGGCGAGCTCCTCGGACGTGGCCCCGGCAGGGTCCTGGATCCCGAGTGCGATCCGCGCCTCGTCGTCGCTCGCGAACAGCATGTCCGCGCCCGCAGCCAGCTCCCGGAACACGGGGGCCGCGGTGGCGGCGTCCCAGAGCCGGGAACGGAAGTTGAGGTCGACCGACACCGGGACGCCTGCCGCCCGGGCCCGCCGCATCGCCTCCCGGACCGCAGCGGCCGGCCCGGGTCCGAGCGCCGGGGTGATCCCGGTCAGGTGCAGGACCCCGGCCTGCTCGATGACATCGTCGGGCAGGTCCTCCGGACACAGATGCGAACCTGCGCTGCCGTGCCGGTAGTAGGACACGAGCGATGCGGTCGCGGTGCGGCGCTCGCGCAGCATCAGCGCGGTGGGTGCAGCGTCCCGCCGGACCAGGCAGTGCACCCGCTCGGCCATCAGGTGGCGTTCGATCAGGTCGCCGACCGAGTCGCGGCCCAGGCGACCGATCCAGGTCGCCGGCACCCCGAGCCGGGACACCCCGATGGCGACGTTCGACTCCGCTCCGCCCATGCTCAGCCGCATCCCACGAACCAACGGGAGCGGCCCGACGTCCTCGGCGACGAGCAATCCGAGCGTCTCCCCGAGGGTGACCAGCCCGCCGGCGGTCACGCTCACCGCTGCCCTGCCGCCGCGGCACACACGGCCCGCGCTCGGACCGCCAGGGCGGACAGATCGCCGTCGGGGGCCAGCGCGTCACCGATCAGGGGGCCACCCAGACCGACGGCGTGGGCACCCGCGTCCAACCAGGACTCCACCGTGTCGATGCCGATCCCGCCGGTGGGCACCAGCGGGATGTCGGGCAGCGGGGCCCGCACCGCCTTGAGGTGACCGGGTCCGAGCGACCCGGCGGGGAACAGCTTCACCGCGCTCGCTCCCGCGCTCCACGCGGTGTGGATCTCGGTCGGGGTCAGCGCGCCGGGGTAGCTCGCGATCCCGCGGCGGAGGGCTGCCTCGATGACCGGTACGGCCACCGTCGGTGAGACGACGAAGCAGGCGCCGGCGTCGGCTGCACGGTCGACGTCGTCCGCGCTGAGCACGGTGCCCATCCCGAGCTCGATGCCGTCGGGCATCCGCGCCGCGAGGCGTTCGACGGTCTCCAGGGCCCCGCGCGTGGTCAGGGTCAGCTCGAGGCAGCGGATGCCGTTGTCCACCAGGGTGTCGACGACGGCTTCCGCGCGGGCGGCGTTCTCGCCGCGGAGGATGGCGACGAGGCGGGTCGTCACCAGCTGCTCGCTCATGGGGACGCGAGCCGGCTGGAGGGTGGCGGGGTGGTCGCTCACGGTGTGCGGTCCTCTCGATCGGGAGCCGGACGGACGGGGGCGCCGAGGCGTGCGGAGACGGCGTGGGCGGCCGCCATCGCGCGTTTCCCGAGCACGTCGACCCGGTCGGCGGTCAGGCTGTAGTCGGGGCCCACGACGCTGATGGCCGCGACCGGCCCGCCGGTGGCATCGACGACGACGGCAGCCACTCCTCGGATGTGCGCCTCGTTGGCGACGTCGTCCACCCCGAACCCGCGCCGGCGGGCCAGCTGGACCGCCGAGCGCAGAGCGGCGGCGGTCGTGGGGGTCTGCGGTGTGCGTGGAGTCAGTCCGGCCGCGACGACGGCCTCGAACACGTCCTCGCCGGCCGAGGCGAGGTAGGCCAGCCCGCTGGCGGTGCTGTACATCGGCTGCCGGGCACCGACCCGGGACGCCATACGCACCGGCCGCGGCGCCTCCACCTTGTCGACGTAGACCATCGACACCCCCTCCGGGACCAGCAGGTGCACGGTCTCGGCGGTCTCCTGGGCCAGTTCACGGAGGAGGTCGGCGGCAGTCGCCCGCAGGTCGAGCCCGTCGAGGTAGGTGCTGCCGAGGCGGGCGAGTGCCGCACCCAGCCGATGCCGACCGGAGACCGGCTCGACCTCCACATAGCCGTACTCGAGCAGCGGCGCCCTCAGCCGCAGCACGGTGCTCTTCGAGATCCCGGCGGCGGCGGCCAACTGGCTGAGCGTGCAACCGCCCTCGCCGTGGTGCGCCGCGACGACGCCGATGAGGTCCAGGGCCCGGCGCAGTGAGCTCGACGAGTTGCGCGGTGCTGCGGAAGGCACAGGTGCACCCCTTGCCACAGGATCTTGGACGGCTCCGGCCGGTACCGCCATTTTGCAATGCAGTACAGCGTTGTGCACTGGTACGTCATCATGCGCCGCATTCCCCACCGTCACAAGTGTCGACCGCCGCTCCACGGTCGCCGCGCAGCCCGTGCTGCGCCGGCCGGTGGCCGCGTACGATCGAGCAGGCTCAGCCGATCTCCACTCCGAACGCCTGCAGGAGTGAGTAGACCCCGAGCAGCCCGATCGCGACGCTGCTGACGACGAGCAGCACGTTGAACAGGCGCCCGCCGTAGAGCCGCGGGTCGGTGTCCACCCGGCGCAGGTACCAGACCGCGATCACCGCCGCCACGAGGAACACCCCGGTCATGACGCCGCCGATCTGGACCATGATCACCGGCGACTGGATGGTGAGGTAGCAGACGGCCCACAGGAGCGGCAGCACCACGGTGAAGACGCGGATCCAGCGCAGCCGTGCCACCGGGTCCTGCCAGTCCAGCACGCCCAAGGTGGCCAGCAGGTTCACGTACATCCGTGACCAGCTGGGGATCGCGGCCCACATCGTCGAGCCGAGGACCGCGATCGCGCCGATCAGGAAGACGACGCTCGCCCACTCGCCCAGCGTGTCGGTGTAGATGCGGGACAGCGTCGTGATCATCCCGTTGCCCTCGGGGACGAGGCCCTGGGGGTGCAGCACCGCGGCGCCCATGAGGTAGAACGCCAGCGTGCCGAACGTGTAGATGACCCACGAGACGAGGGCGTCCTTGTACATCACCCGGATCCAGCCGTTGGCCCGGCGGACCCACGCGTCGCTGCCGTCGTTCGGGCCCGCCCAGCGCGCGTAGCCCTTCTCGATGCACCAGTAGGTGTAGAAGGTGATCTCGTCGGCGCCCACGCCGGTGATGCCGAACATCGCGACCGCCGCGCCGAGCGCCCCGGCCGGGATCAGGAATGTCAGGCCGCTGGCCACGTCCCCCGCGCCGTACGCGAACGGCGTGAGCGGCAGGCCGAGAGCGATGAGGACGGTGACGGTCGTGAAGACCACGACGAGGACCACCGCGCCGCGCTCGATCAGCGAGTACCGGTTCGAGTACAGCATCGCGATGCTGCCGAGGGCGAGCACCGACGTCCAGACCAGCAGGGACGTGAAGCCGAGCGGGTCACCGCCGATCGGCAGCAGGAAGCTGAACGCCACCGCCGTGCCGCCGATGATGCCGCCGACCTGCAGCAACTTGGACAGCGCCAGCAGCATCCACAGCACGTTCACCCAGCCGAGCCGCCCGATCCTGGGCGGCACCCTGTTGTACCCGGTGAGCGCGGGCTGCCCGGTGGCGATGGTCCACCGCGCCAGCTCGACCTGCACGGCCACCTTCACGAAGGTGCTGAAGACGACGAGCCAGAGCAGCGCGAAGCCGGCCTGGGCGCCCAGCGTGGTGGTCACGATCAGCTCGCCCGAGCCCACGATGGACGCGCTCAGGATCAGTCCAGGACCGAGGTACCGGAAGCTGGCCCTCCATCCCACCGGCGGCTCCTTGATGCCCTCCGGTGTCAGGGTGTATGGGTCGGTCCGGTCGACACCGGTGGTCTCGGACATCCACGGCTCCTTTGCCGTCGGCACTGATCTGATCTCTTCTTCGATCGTGGTCCGCCCCGTCGGGCAGCGTCAGCGGCCGTCCACCTCCGCCGGAAGGCCGTGCGGGAACACCAGCACCTTGCTCTTCCCCGACGTGCCGGCGGCCAGCGCCGTGAACGCCTCGGCCGCTCCCGCCATGTCCACCCGCCCGTCGACCAGATGCTCCAGCACCCCGGGTGCCCGGCCGACCCACTCGGCCGTCTCCCGGAAGTCCTGCGCGGAGTAGCAGAAGCTGCCGATGAGCGTGCGCTCCTCGGTGCTCACGGCGTACGCCGGCAGGTCGATGCGGGGCGCGTTCATGCCGACGAGCACGATCCGCGCTCCGAAGCCGCTGGACGCCGCTGCGGCTTCGATGGACGCGGTGGAGCCGACGGCGTCCAGCACCAGCGTCGCGCGCCCGCCGAGGGCGTCGGTGACGGCGCCGTCGGACCCGGGGTCCACCGCCACGGCGCCGAGGGAGCCCGCCAGGGCGCGGCGGTGCGGGTTCGGCTCGCTGACGACCACGTGCGTGGCGCCCGACCGTCGCGCGGCGAGCACGCAGGCCTGGCCGATCGGTCCACCGCCCACGACGAGCACCGCGTCCGCCGCGGAGCAGCCGCCGCGGCGGGCGGCGTGGTAGCCGACGGACAGCGGCTCCACCAGCGCGCCGTACTCCAGTGGCATGGTCTCGGGCAGCACCATCACGTTGCTCGCGGGCGCGAGGAGCGTCTCGGCGAACGCGGACACGATCTCCGCGTTCACCCCGATCACGCGCCGGTCCTGGCAGCTCTGCTCGGCGCCGGCGGCACACGCGGCGCAGCGGCCGCAGGCGATCAGCGGGTTGACCGTCACCACGTCGCCGGGCCGCAGCCCCTCGACGCCCGCCCCGACCGCGGCGACGTGGCCCACCGTCTCGTGGCCCATCACCTGCCCGGGTTTGCGCCGCCCGTTCTCGCCGGTGAAGCCGTGCACGTCGGAGCCGCAGATCCCGGTGGCCGCCACCGTGATGAGGACGTCGCCCGGGCCGGGCTCCGGATCTTCACGGCTGCCGATGGTCAGGTCCCACGGACCGTTCCAGACCAGTACGCGCATCGGCGCTCCCCTTTTCCGGACGGATGCCCCTGAGCAATGGATGGACCGGGACGAGCAGCGTGGCGACCATCAGAGCCGCGCTGATCGGCCGGGTGGGGAACTGCTTGAAGTTCTCCTCGAACGGAGAGGCCGGCGAGGCGACTGCGGCGGGTCGGCGACATCGGTGACTACTCCGGTCGGCGGTGACGGTCCGTGCCCGATGATGTGCAGGGGAAGCCGATTGGGTCAATTGCCACTTGCGGCTACTGTCTATCCGCGGAACGGATAACGTCAGCGCGGCTGTGAGCGCTCACCGGCCGCCCTGGAGGAACAACGCGTGGGACGCGTCGACAACCTCGACTGGCTGGAGACCTTCGTCGCCGTCGTCGACAGCGGCGGGTTCAGCGCCGCCGCCGACAGCGTCCACCGGTCGCAGTCCCGCGTCAGCTCGCACGTCGCCTCGCTGGAGCAGGCCCTCGGCGCGCGCCTGTTCGACCGCACGCACCGGCCCGTCGTGCTGACCGACGTCGGCGAGGCCTTCCTGCCGCACGCCCGCGCGGTCCTGGCCGAGCTCGGCCGCGGGCAGGCGGAGGTCGACGCCGTCCTGGGCGTGGTCAGGGGCCACGTGGTGCTGGGCAGCTATCCCAGTGCCAGCGCCGCCTTCGTGCCCGAGGTGCTGAGCACGTTCACGGCGCGCCACCCGCACGTCAGCATCGACCTGTCCGAGCGTCCCACCCTCGACCTCTCCGGGGCCCTCGAGTGCGGCGAGCTCCACCTGGCGCTGCGCCCGCTCGCGCCGCACGACCACACCGACGGGCTCGCGTTCCGGGCGCTGTGGCGGGAACCGCTCGTCGCCGTCTTCCCGCCGGACCACCCGCTCGCCGAGCTGCCCGCACCGCTGTCGCTGTCCGAGCTGGTCGCGCACCCCCTCGTCACGATCGGCGGCTCGATCGGCCGCGACGTGCTGTACGAGGCCCACGTGGCGCTCAAGCAGCTGGGGACGGCGACACGGATCGCCTGGCAGACCGACCAGCCGCAGACGCTGGTGAACTTCGTGCGCGTCGGGCTCGGCGTCGGGATCACCAACGCCCTCGCCATGAGCGTGTCCGACACCGCCGGCGTGGTGGTCACCGAGGTCGGCACCCCCGCCGACGGCCGGACGGCCGCGGTGTTCTGGAATCCGCATCGCGACACGCCGCGGGCCGCGCACGCGCTGCTGGAGGCGATCCTCGCCACGCCGCCCCCGCGAGGCACGGTGCCGTGCCGCAGGGCGCATCAGCATCACGCCCGACCGGGTAGCCCCCACCGGCCAGGGGGTTAGCCGGCGCGAGCCGGGTCCGCGGCCTTCAGTGGTTGTCGCGCGGCAACCCCATGCTCTGCGCCACGCGTTGGTAGGCCACGGCGGGCTTCAGCACCATGCCGCCGCTCAGCTGGTCGACCATGGAGCGCTGGATCTCCTGCCACGGGGTCTGCGACGGGGGTACCGGATAGCCACCGGCCTCGTCGAGCTTTCGCCTGCGCTCCGCGAGCTCCTCCTCGGGCACGAGGACGTCGGCGGTGCCGGCCACGAGGTCGATGCGGACCGTGTCGCCGGTCTGCAACAACGCCAGCCCGCCGCCCGCGGCGGCCTCCGGGGAGGCGTTGAGGATCGACGGCGAGCCCGACGTGCCGGACTGGCGGCCGTCGCCGATGCACGGCAGTGTGTGCACGCCGCGCTTGATCAGCTCCGCCGGGGGCTGCATGTTCACCACCTCCGCCGCGCCCGGGTAGCCGAGCGGGCCGGTGCCGCGGACGAACAGCAGGCAGTCCTCGTCGATCTTCAGGTCGGGGTCCTCGATGCGGGAGTGGTAGTCCTCCGGCCCGTCGAAGACGATTGCCCGGCCTTCGAGCACGTCGGGGTGCTCCGGGTCGGAGAGGTAGCGCTCGCGGAACTCCGCAGAGATCACGCTGGTCTTCATGATCGCGCAGTCGAACAGGTTGCCGCTCAGCACGAGGAAGCCGGCGTCGCCGACCAGTGCGTCGTCGAAGGTCCGGATCACGTCGCGGTCGGTGGCGACCGTGTTGCGACAGTTCTCGCCGATCGTGCGGCCGTTCACCGTGGGCGCGTCCTCACGGATGAGACCGTGCGCCATCAGCTCGTTCACCACCCCGGGCACCCCGCCCGCCCGGTGGAACTCCTCGCCGAGGTACTTGCCGGCCGGCTGCAGATCGACGATCAGCGGGACGGTGAGCCCGATGGTCTCCCAGTCCTCCATCTCCAGCGGCACGCCGGCGTGCCGCGCGATCGCGGTGATGTGGATGGGGGCGTTGGTCGAGCCGCCGATCGCGGAGTTGACCACAATCGCGTTCTCGAACGCCTCGCGGGTGAGGATGTCGGACGGCTTGAGGTCCTCGTGCACCATCTCGACGATCCGCCTGCCGGTCCGGTACGCCATCCGCGCGCGGTCGCGGTGCGGCGCCGGGATCGCGGAGCAGCCGGGCAGGCTCATGCCGAGCGACTCGGCGAGGGCGTTCATCGTGGACGCGGTGCCCATCGTGTTGCAGTGCCCCGGCGACGGGGCCGAGGAGGCCACCATCTCCACGAAGGCGGCCTCGTCGATCTCACCGGTGGCCAGCAGCTCCCTGGCCTTCCAGACGATCGTGCCGGAGCCCGCACGCTCGCCGTTGTACCAGCCGTTCAGCATCGGGCCGCCGGACAGCACGATCGCGGGGATGTTCACCGTGGCCGCCGCCATGAGGCAGGCCGGGGTCGTCTTGTCGCAGCCGGTGGTCAACACCACGCCGTCGAGCGGGTAGCCGTAGAGCACCTCCACCAGGCCCAGGTAGGCGAGGTTGCGGTCGAGGGCGGCGGTGGGTCGCTTGCCGGTCTCCTGGATCGGGTGCACCGGGAACTCGACGGCGATGGCGCCCCTCTCCCGGACGCCCTCGCGTACGCGATCGGCCAGCACGAGGTGGTGACGGTTGCACGGGGAGAGGTCCGAGCCCGTCTGCGCGATCCCGATGATCGGCTTGCCGGACTGCAGCTCCTCCCTGGTCAGGCCCCAGTTCATGTACCGCTCGATGTACAGGGCTGTCATCCCCGGGTTCTCCGGGTTGTCGAACCACGCCTGGCTGCGGAGTCGGCGTGGCTGGTCGCTGGTCATGCGGGGTCTCCGATCGGTCTGTCCCGGGGTGGGCGAAGCCGAGCACTCACATCACCGCCCCGAGCTGCCACGGCACGAACTCCTCCTGGCCGAAGCCCAGCTCCTCGCTGACCGTCTTCCGGCCCGACGCGGTCTCGAGGACGAGCTGGAACAGGCGCTCCCCCACCTCCTGCACGGAGGCGCCGCCGCCGAGGATCACGCCGCAGTCGAGGTCCATGTCTTCGGACATCCGCTCGTACATGTCGGTGTTGGTGGCCAGCTTGAGGCTGGGTGTGGGCTTGCAGCCGAGCACCGAGCCGCGGCCGGTCGTGAAGCACATGACCGTGGCGCCTCCGGCCACGATCCCGGTGACGGAGACCGGGTCGTAGCCCGGCGTGTCCATGAACGTGAAGCCCTTGGCCGTGACCCTCTCCGCGTAGCCGTAGACGCCGGTCAGGTTCGTGGTGCCGCCCTTGGCCACGGCACCGAGCGACTTCTCCAGGATCGTCGTCAGGCCGCCCGCCTTGTTGCCGGGCGAGGGGTTGTTGTCCATCGACCCGTGGTTGTCGGCCGTGTACTTCTCCCACCACTTGATCCGCTCGACGAGCCGGTCGGCCACCTCGCGGCTCACGGCGCGGCGGGTGAGCAGGTGCTCGGCGCCGTAGATCTCCGGCGTCTCCCCGAGGACGGCGGTGCCGCCGTGGCACACCAGCAGGTCGACGGCGGCGCCCAGCGCCGGGTTCGCCGTGATGCCGGAGTAGGCGTCCGAGCCGCCGCAGTTCAGGCCGAGCACCAGCTCGCTCGCCGGGACCGTCGTGCGGCTCACCTCGTCGGCCGGCGGCAGCATCGCCCGGAGGGCCTCGACGCCCGCGCGGACGGTGGCGGCCGTGCCGCCCTGCTCCTGGATCGTCATCGTCCGCACGGGTGTGCCGGGGTGAAGGTTCCACTCGTCGGCGACGCCCGAGATCTGGTTGACCTCGCAGCCCAGCCCAAGCAGCAGGACCCCGGCGAAGTTGGGGTGCTCGGCGTAGCCGGTGAGCGTGCGCTGCAGTACGGCGAGACCCTCGCCGGCGCTCGCCATGCCGCACCCGGTGCCGTGGGTGAGGGCCACGACGCCGTCGACGTTCGGGAACTCGTCGAGCAGCCCGGGCCTGCGGAACTGGTCGGCGATCATCTTGGCCGCGGTGGCCGAGCAGTTCACCGAGGTGAGGATGCCGAGGTAGTTGCGGGTGGCCACCCGGCCGTCGGGCCGCACGATGCCCTGGAACGTGGCGCGCTCGGCCTCGGGCACCATCGGCGTCTCGGTGACGTCGGCGCCCACGGCGTAGTCGCGCTCGAAAGCCTTGAACTCGACGTTGTGCGTGTGCACGTGATCGCCCGGCGCGATGGGCTTCGCCGCGAACCCGATGATCTGGTTGTACTTGCGCACGGGCTCGCCCGTGGTCATGGGGGCGATGGCGACCTTGTGGCCCCTCGGCACGGCCCGGCGCACGGTGACCCCGCCCGCCGCCGTGCCCTCCTCGAGATCGCCGGAGGCGACCACCACGTTGTCGGCGGCGTGCAGGAGGACGCCGAGCTCCTCGACGGACGGTGCCATGCTCATCAGCTCTCCCCGGTGGTGGGCGGCGCAGTGCTCGGGTCGGTCAGTCCCACGGCAGGAGCCGCCCGTCGTCGTCGAAGGCCATCGGGGCGGGGTCGCCGGTGATCTCCAGTCCCGGGTCGGCCAGCACCGCGTCGCGCAGCGACTCCGACACCAGCAGGTGCTCGAGGTCGAGGGTGTTGCGCATGCGGACCAGCGTGACGGCGTCGAGGTCGGGCCGCCCGCAGGTCTGGACGGCGGCGGCGATCGCGCTGCGGTCCGTCGCCATCGCCATCGGGATCTGGGCCCGTTGCGGGCCGCCGAGCCCCGAGGTCATCGCGTTGATGTAGACGCTGCGCAGGTCGATCTTCTCGAGGAGCCGGAACGAGACGAAGTCGGCGAGACCCAGCCCCACCGCGTTGCCGTGGGAGGCGTCGCTGACGTCCAGCACGGCGATGTTGGCGATGCGCGGGCGGTCGAACTCGGCGCTGCCGCGGATCATCATGCGCCCGATGACGTTGGTGTCCATGCCGGCGCCGGAGAAGTTCTTGCCCATCGCGTCGATGACGGCGACGTCGATGTCCTCGAAGGGCAGGGTGGCCATCCGCCGTTTGGAGTCGACGAGCAGAGCGGTCTCCGCGGGCCCGCCGATGTCGTGGGCCTCGACCAGCTCGATCCGGGCCGCCCGGTCGTGGGCGTTCTCGACGATCGCCAGCCCGCCGAGCACCTTCCCCGTCTCGACGATCCGCCGGGCGACCGGTGGGATCCACACGCCCAGGTTGGCGGGGCCGAACCGGTGGATGCCCTCGGCGCCCCGCTGCTTGCCGAGCCCGATCGCGATGATCTTGGAGAGGCCGCTCTCGACCTCGCCGCTGAAGTCGGTGTGGGCCTTGACGCGGTTGACCGCGAGGATGCCGTCCGCCTTCGCGGCGTGGGCGTCGAGGTGCACCGCGGGCCCGCCGGGCACCCGGTCCAGCTCGACGGTCTCCATCGTCGCGTGGATCGGCAAGCCGAGTGACTCCTCGGTCATGCCCAGGTCGGCGAGCAGCTGCACCTGCCCCTCCGCGGTGGCGCCGCCGTGCGAGCCCATCGCGGGCACGACGAACGGCTCGGCGCCGAGGGCGCGCAGCCACGCCCCGGCCGCGCGCACCACGGCGGGCTTGTCGTGGATGCCGCGGCTCCCGGCCGTGATCGCCACGCTCATGCCGGGGGTCACCCGGGCCCGGAGCGGCTCGAGCGCCTGCGCGGTGGCCGCGGCGACGTCCTCGACCTTCAGGGGGTCGAAGCGCTGCCGGACGGGCAGCAGCCGCGGGAACGGGACGTCGAAGCTGAGCTCCCGCACCACCTCGAACGGGCCGAGGTCCTTGCGCACCATGTCTCCGCTCACCGCGTCTCTCCTCCTATGCGCGGGCGGCGGCGCGGGCCCGCGCCATCGCCGCCCCGACCGTGACGGCCTCGACGAGGCTGTCGGCGCTCGCCCGCCCCGTCCCCGCGATGTCGAACGCCGTGCCGTGGTCCACGCTCGTGCGGACGATCGGCAGCCCGATCGTGGCGTTGACGCCCGTCTCGAAGCCGAGGACCTTCACCGCGATGTGGCCCTGGTCGTGGTACATCGCGATCGCCACGTCGAAGTCGCCGGCGACGGCCCTGCCGAACAGCGTGTCGGCGGGCCACGGCCCGGTGGCCGCGATCCCCTCGGCCTTCGCCTGCTCGATGGCGGGCGCGATGACCCGCGCCTCCTCGTCGCCGAACAGGCCACCCTCCCCCGCGTGCGGGTTGAGGCCGGCGACGCCGACGGACGGCGCATCGATGCCCATGTCGCGCAGGGCGCGGTGTGCGAGCCGGATCGTCGTGAGGACGCGCTCGGTCGTCACGCGCTCGAGCATCGCCCGGATGCCGACATGGGTGGTCACGTGCACGACCCGCAGCTTCAGCGCGGTGAGCATCATCGCGAAGTCGGTGGTGCCGGTGAGCTCCGCGAGGATCTCGGTGTGTCCGGGGTAGGGGTGCCCGGCGAGCGCGATGGCCTCCTTGTTCAGGGGCGCGGTGACGATGCCGTCGATGTCGCCCGCGAGGGCCAGGTCGACCGCCCGCTCGACGCCCTCGAACGCGATCTGCCCCGCCTCGGCGCAGAGCCTCCCGACGGGCACGGCGACATCGGACGGCACCGTGAGCACGTCGAGCGTGCCGGGCTCGAAGCGCGCCTCCGCCGGCGAGGACACCGCGCGGAGCGCGGGAGCGTCGGGCACCACCGCGGCGGCGGAGCGCAGCGCGGCCAGGCTGCCGATCGCGACGAGCCGGGCGACCTCCGCCCGGGGGTCGCGGGACGCCGTGAGGACGACCTCGGGTCCGATGCCGGCCGGGTCGCCGACGGTCAGGCCGAGCAGGGGTGTCATACGCATGCCTCCAGTGCCTCCGCGGCCCGCCGCAGCGCGTCGCGCGCGCCGAAGCCGCCGGACTTCGTCACCACCGGCACCCGCCGGTCGCCCCTCACCAGCTCGCCCAGCGGCAGGCCCTCGGCCACCTCCGCGAGCAGGCGCATCTCGGTCGCACCCAGAGCCGTGGCGACGGCGAGCGCCGTGGCGCCGCCGGTGAGGACCAGGCCCACCGCCGGGACGGCCTCGAGCACGGCGGACACCACCGCGGCCAGCTTCTCGGCGAGTGCCGCCGCTGCCGGGCTCTCGGGCTCGACCTCGCCGTCGACCTCGCAGGTCAGCACGGCCCGGCGCCCGGCCCGCAGCGCGGCGCCGGCGGCCTCGGCCGCGTGCGGACCTGCCACGACGAGCGCGGCTCCGGCCTCGCGCAGCGCCGCCACCTGCGCACGGGTGGCGGCGTGCGGCGTCCCGACGACGACGAGCACGCCGGTGACGCCGGTCCGCGGCCGGAGTGCCGGCCGGGGCGGATCCACCAGCACGGCCGCGAGGGCACGGGACAGCCCGCCCGAGCCGACGGCCACACAGCCACCGTCGAGGATCCGGCGCGCGAGCGCGACGAGGTCGTCGTGGGTCTCGGCGTCGACGACCCGGGCGCCCGCCGGGAAGTGCTCCTCGATCCGTAGCACGGTCGTCTCGCCGTGGACGACCAGCGCGCCGCCGCGAACCGTGCGGCCCTGAGCGGGGAAGGCGGGAGTGGCCACCGCGCCTGCGCCGCCCCAGGCGTCCAGCGCGCCGGAGACGTCCGCGTGCACCTGGCCGCGCAGCGTCGAATCGATCTTGACGAAAAGGGTCTCGGGCGCCCAGTCCCGGACGCGGGTGACCGCGGCGCGCATGCGTTCGGCGGCTTCGGCGGCGGGCCGCCAGCGGTTGTCGGTGAGCAGCGCGAGCACCTCGACGCCCGCCGGATCAGCCGGCGACAACGCGACGGAGACGGCGAGGCCGCGGGCCGCGAAGGGTGCGGCGGCGTCGGCCGCGCCGGTCAGGTCGTCGGCCACGACGGCCAAGCGGCGAACGGCGCCGGCGGAAGCCACTGCGACCGATGACCTCCGTCCGACGGATGCAACCCTGCCTGGCCGAAACTAGGTGTGGCCGCTTCCCGGTGTCAACGGCCCTCCGACAGCGGCGGAGCGGAGCGCGCCCCACGGCCCGTACCCGATCCGCACCGGGTGCCCCTCGCCCTCGACCGTGGGGCCGGTCCGGGGCAGCGCGACTCCGCCGCGTACCCCCGCTCCTTCGGGTAGCGCCTGCGTGCCGCCGGGCGGATCGCGGCACGTGAGGCTCGGGACCGACCGAACGACCGAGCCGCTACCGAGGGGTGCCGGGGGTCGGTGTCGACCGCGCTGTGCACGTCGCAGTCGATCGCTCCGAACCCGGCGACGGGTGTCCCAGACGTCATGAGCCGCTCCTGCCTCATTGCCGGCGGTATCTTGGCATACCAACATCTCAGATGCTCGACCTCAAGCGTCTCCTCGGGCTCGGCTCATGGCCGTCCGCGTATCGCTCCCATCGCCAGGACCTCATGGACGCCCGTCCCGCCCGACCATATGTTTCGGATGGTCGCCTCACATGACGGCCGCCACACGAGGAGGTGCCATGGGATCACTGTGGATCGTCGGGCTGGTCCTGGTGCTCTACATGGGCGTGCTCGGGCTGATCAGCTGGTGGGCCCGGCGGTCCTCGAACAGCGCCGAGGGCTTCGCCACGGGCGGCCGGGCGTTCCCCGCGGTGCTCGTCGGGTTCCTGCTGGCCTCGGAGTTCCTCGGCAGCACCGCGAGTGTCGGTACCGCCCAGTCGGCGCACGAGCACGGCATCTCCGCGGCCTGGAACGTCGTCTCGCTGGCGCTGGGCTTCGTGCTGTTCTCGGTGCTCCTGGCGCGGCGCTTCCGCGAGCTCGGCGAGAACACGATCTCCGGTGCGCTCGCGCGGGCGTACGGCGAGCGGGTCCGCCTCGCCACCTCGTCGATCATGATCTGCGCGCTGCTGATCGTCGCCGTCTCGATCTACGCCAGCGGCGGCGCGATCCTGTCCGGGCTGCTCGGCATCGGCACCGCGCCGGCCATCGTGGTCACCGGCGTCCTCGCCGTGGCCTGGGTGAGCATCGGAGGGATGCGTTCGGTGGTCTACACCAACGTGCTCCACGCGAGCGTGAAGCTGATCGGCGTCGTACTGCTGGCCGTCGTCGCCCTGCGCGCCGCCGGCGGGCCGGGCCGGCTGCAGACCGAGCTGCCCCCGCGGATGCTCGCGTGGGACGGGATCGGGTGGGCCCAGATCGGGGCGTGGCTGATCGCCGGCGTCGGCGCCATCTTCGCCACCCAGTACGTCGTCCAGGCGGTCACCACGACCGCCGACGGACGCTCCGCCCGACAGTCCGGGTTGTGGTCGGCCGCCGTGCTCGTCCCCTTCGGACTGTGCTCCGCGGTGATCGGGCTGTGCAGCGCCCTGGTGCACCCGGGCATCCGCTCCATCCAGGCCCTGCCCGCGTTCGTCCTCGAGCTGAACCCGTGGGCCGCGGGCCTGGTGGTGTGCGGCCTGTCCGGCGCCATGTTCGGGACGATCGCGGCGCTGACCCTCGGGGCGTCCACCCTGCTGCTCAAGGACTTCCACCGCCCGTGGCGCGACCGCCGGGGCCACGGCGCGGAACCCGCCGGCGACCTGCGCTTCCTACGGCTCGCCACCGTGGTCACCGGGCTGCTGCCCATCGTGCTGGCCCTGTTCGCCTCGGACGTGCTGACCGTGTCGTTCCTGGCCAAGTCGCTGCGCGCGGCGCTGGCCGTCCTGGTGCTCCTGATGTTCTACGGGCCACGGTTCGGAACCCGCGCCGGCGCGTTCTGGAGCATCATCGCCGCGCTGGTGGCGACCATCGGCTGGTTCCTCGCCGGCGACCCGTTCGGCGTCGACAACGCCTACATCGCGGTCGCGATGCCGCTGCTGGTCATGACCGCGACCCACCTGTGGAGCCACCGGCCCGGCCGCATCCCCGCCGACGGAACGGGGGTCGCCGGTACCCCGCCGTCCCCCGACGACGCCACCCGACCCCGCGAGGAGCCCGCCCGATGACCGCCGACCTGCGGGAGCACGAGTTCGTGTTCCTTCGCGAAGAGGCTCGAACCTGCCCAGGGGTCCGGCGCGGCTGAACCGCGACGGTCAGTCCGGCGGCCGCGGCCGGAAGGGGCACTCCACGTCCGGCCCCTTCTGCACGACGAGCGCCGTCGAGACCGGGACCTCGTGCCACAGGCCCGGCAGGTCCGTCAGCGGCTGGGAGACGACCGCGCGGGAGTCCTCCGAGAAGTGCTTCCACCGCTCGTCCTCCGGGTAGAGCAGGCGTAGCGCGTCGACCTCCGCGCTCACGAACAGGCTGTTGACCACTGGCCCGCTGGCGTAGCGCGCCGCGTACAGCCGCTCGCCGTCGGCCGCTCCGACCGTCATCTGCAGCGGGTTCTCGACGCCCGCGGCCCGCCCAACGGACTCCACGAATCCGGCCATCCGTTCGAGGGCGGCGACCGGGTCGTGCTCGAGCCCGAACGTCAGCGCCAGGAAGAACATCACCTCGGAGTCCGTACTGCCCTGGATGTGCGGGAAGAGGTCGGGGCGCACGGCGAGCACCAGGTCGCGGCGGAGGCGGCCGAAGTCGGCGATGTAGCCGTTGTGGACGAAGATCCAGTTCCGGTATCGGAAGGGGTGACAGTTGGTCTGCTGCACCGGGGTGCCGGTGGCCGCGCGCACGTGCGCCAGGAACAGGCCGGAGCGGACCTCGCCGGCGATCTCGCGAAGGTTGGCGTCACCCCAGGCGGGCGACGCGCTGCGGAACAGCGCCGGCTCCGGGCCGAACCCGTACCAGCCGAGGCCGAAGCCGTCGCCGTTGGCGGTCGCCATGTCGGGCTGGGCGCGCCTGCTCTGCTCGATCAGGGAGTGCTCGGTGTCGTAGACCAGTTCCTTGGGCTCGATCGGCTTGCCGTAGTACCCCAGCCACCTGCACATGAGCTCCTCCTCGACCTCGGCCCCGGCCCTCCTCGAGGCCGGCGGACGCCGCCGGCTCATTACTCCCGGAGGGACTGCTGTCCTCGAACCGGGTGACGCCGAGCCGGCACTCCGGCACCTCCGGGACAGGTACCCCAGGATTCCGGGACCACCCGCCGCGACCCACTCGGCGCCGCCTTCGTGGCCGCCCGACGCCTACGCGACGGCGACGCTGCATCAGCGCGGGCACGTCGCCCGCGACCGGTGCCGTCGCGGCGGCCGAGGGCCGACGTGCGGTCCTCACGGGCGTAGGGCACGAATACGTCGGTCGGTGCCCCTCCCGCTGCAGCCGGTCATCGGCCATCCTGCTCGCATGCCTCGTCATCGCCGCCCTGCTCGGCCGCGTGCTCCACGCCCCCGGGGTCGCGATACCGACCTCCACCGCGGCGGCCGAGGCGCGAAGCGGGCGACCATGCCGCAAAGCATCGCCGCCGGGCCGGGGGTCAGCTGATGATGCGCACTGGTGTCGAGGCGGCTGCCCACTGCCCGGGCGTCACGCGCCGAACGATGGTGGTCGGAACCTGCGCCGCGGCGTGCGGGGCCCTCACGGGATGCGGTACCGGGGGTCCGGGCGCCCCTCCTGCACCGGGAAGCCCGACGCCTTCAGGCTTCGGCACCGCTCCGGCAGGCGCCACGGCGGTGCTGGCCGGGGCCCACGACCTGCCCGTCGGAGGCGGGAGAGTCTTCCCCGAGCACAACGTCGTCGTCACCCGGCCTTCGGCAGAAGGTTTCGCGGCCTTCGACGCCATCTGCACCCACGACGGGTGCACGCTCACCGAGGTGGCCGAAGTGACGATCCGCTGCCCGTGCCACGGGAGCCGGTTCACGATCACCGACGGCGCAGTGGTGACGGGCCCCGCGAAGCGGGCACTGACCCCCCGTGGGATCACGGTCGAGGGGGACTCGATCATTCTCGGCTCGTAGAACGACTCTTCGGCGTGAACCCGTGGGGACACACCCCGGCTCACGGCCTCTGGCCAACCACTCCGGAGGCTGGTTCCACCCCATCCACGTGCACCTCGTGGACTTCGAGATCCTCGACCGCGACGGGAAGCCGCCGGAGCCCCACGAGGTGGGACCGAAGGACGTGGCCTACGTCGGGGAGAACGAAGTCGTGCGGGTCATCGCGAAGTTCGGCCCACGGTGCGGGAAGTACATGATGCACTGCCACAACGTCGTCCACGAGGACCACGACATGATGACCAGCCTCGAAGTCGGGCGCGGCGGCCCCGACCCGGTCACCACGGCACGATCGCGGCCCGTGTCCGAGCGACCGAACACCCCGTCGGTGAAACGGCGCCCCTCGTGTGAGACCGCCGGGTTGACAGGGGCGATGCCGCACCGACGCTGCTCGTCCGTCACGCCAGCGCAGCCGCCTTGCGCAGCAGCACCGACCGCTCGCGGACGTTGCGGCACAGTCGGGCGGCCAGCTCCAGCTCGGCTCGCGCCTCCGCGGTGCGGCCGAGCCGGACGAGCAACTCGCCGCGAACGCTCGCGAGCAGGTACGACCCCGACAGGCGATCGGAGGCCACCAGCTCGTCCACGATGGACAGTGCCTGCCGGGGTCCGCTCGCCATCGCGACGGCCACGGCCCGGTTGAGCTCGACGACGGGTGACGGAGCCACGCGGCCGAGCGCCTCGTAGAGGAGCACGACACGCTCCCAGTCGGTCTCCGCCACGGAGGACGCCGACGCGTGGCAGGCAGCGATCGCGGCCTGCAGCCCGTACGGTCCGAGGCCGCGCCGGACGGCCGAGGCCCGGCCGAGCGCGGCCAGACCGCGACGGATCGCCGACCGGTCCCAGAGGCGTCTGTCCTGATCCTCCAGGAGTACGGCCTCGCCATCGGGCCCGGTGCGTGCGGGAAAGCGCGCGGCCGTGAGCTCGAACAGGGCGAGCAGCCCGAACACCTCCGGCTCGTCGGCCAGCAATGCGGCCAGCATCCGGGCCAGCCGGATCGCCTCGTACGCGAGATCGGGGCGCAGCAGGCGGTCGCCGGTCGTCGCCGTCGAGCCCTCCGTGAAGATCACATACAGCACGCTCAGGACACCCCCGAGCCGCTCGCGCCGTTCCTCGGACGGTGGTTGCTCGAACGGCACTCCCGCCGCGGCGATCGTCTTCTTCGCCCGCGTGATCCGTGCCTGGACCGTCGGCACGGGCACGAGGAACGCCCGGGCGATCTCCTCGCTCGCCAGGCCGCCGACCGCGCGCAGCGTCAGGGCCACGCGGGCTTCGGGCGAGAGCACGGGATGACAGGACACGAACATCAGCGCGAGGACGTCGTCGTCGACCCGGTCGGGATCCCACGGCAGGTCGTCCGACCGGTCCCGCGGGGCCACCGCGCCCGAGCTCGCCTCCCCCTCGGCGAGCTGGCCGGCGAGCATGGTGTACCGCTCGTCGAGCGCCGACCGGCGGCGGAAGCCGTCGATGGCGCGCCGCCGCGCGGTCGCGAGCAGCCAGCCCACCGGGTTCGTCGGCGCGCCGTCCCGCGACCAGGTGACGAGCGCCTCGGCCACCGCCTCCTGCGCGACGTCCTCGCCGAGCGCGAAGTCCCCGGTGTAGCGGGCCAGCGCACCGACGATCCGTGCGGACTCGATCCGCCAGACGGCCTCGACGGCCCGCCGCGCCGACTCGGTGCTCGGCGGGCCGCCGGTGACCGCCGGCATCAGAGCTGGCCGGTCCGCTCGCGCCACGCCCGCTCCTTGGTGATCCATTCGTTGTCCTGCGGGAACTCGTCGATGCCCGGCACGCGGCGGACCTCGCACTTCGCGCCGGCGACCGCCGGCAGTCGCTTGGCCCACTCGACCGCCTCCTCCTTCGAAGCCACCTCGATCACGTAGAAGCCGCCGAACAGCTCCTTCGTCTCGCCGTACGGACCGTCGGTGACCACCGGCGTCTCACCGCTGAAGTCGACCACCACGCCCTGGGCCGGGTCGTCCAGGCCCTCGGCGGCGACGAGCACGCCGGCCCGGATCATCTCCTCATTGAAACGACCCACCGTCTCCAGCATCTGCTCGAAGGGCGTCTCCATCATCTTCGCCACGGACTCGTCCGTGCCTCGCATGATCAGCATGTACTTCGCCATCGTCGATCTCCTCGATCTCGGGGTCGCCGCTCGACCCTCTCACCCCCAGGTCGAACGGGGCAGCTGCGAATCGACACGGTGACGCGGGCTCTGCACCCCGACGAGGGTCCGGCCCGTCGTCCTCTCGTCGATGCCCGCGAGGGCGGTGGTTGAACGCGGTGCGGCTCGAGGGAGAACATGATGCGTTCCACGCCCCCGCCGTCGAGGAGTCGTCATGTCCGTTCTCTCCACCGTGCTCGACGCGGCCCGCTCCGGCGCGGTGCAGGTCGTCGACCTGACCACCCCGCTGCAGGAGTCGACGCCGATCCTGGAACTCCCGCCGCCGTTGGCGAACACGAGCCGGTTCCGGCTCGAGGAGCTCAGCCGCTACGACGACCGCGGCCCGGCCTGGTACTGGAACGACATCCACACCGGCGAGCACACCGGCACCCACCTCGACGCGCCGGTGCACTGGGTGTCGGGCCGGGACGGGCTCGACGTCTCGCAGGCCCCGCTGAGCACGCTGGTGGCCGCGGCCGCGGTGATCGACATGACCGCCGAGGTGGAGAAGGACCCCGACTTCCTGCTGGAGATCGACCACGTGAAGGCCTGGGAGGCCGAGAACGGCCCGCTGCCCGACGGCGGCTGGCTGCTCTACCGCACCGGATGGTCCTCCCGGGGCGAGGACGCCGTGGCGTTCGCGAACGCCGACGAGAACGGCCCGCACACCCCGGGCGTCTCGCCGGAGTGCGCGCGCTGGCTCGCGCAGGAGTCGCCGATCACCGGCTTCGGCACGGAGACGGTCGGCACGGACGCCGGCGCGGCGCACAGCTTCGATCCGCCCTTCGCCTGCCACAACTACCTCATGGGCGCGAACAAGTGGGGCCTCACGAGCCTGCGCAACCTCGACGCGCTCCCGCTCACGGGTGCGATGTTGATCGTGTCGCCGCTGCCGATCGTCGGCGGCTCGGGCAGCCCGGCCCGCGTGCTCGCGCTGGTCGAGCGGTGAGCGGTCCCGTCACCACGAGCACGGTCGCCGACGTCGTCGGCGCGCTGCTCGCGGACCTCGGCGTCGGGCACGCGTTCGGGGTGGTGGGGAGCGGCAACTTCCACGTCACCAACGCCCTGCGCGAGCACGGCGTGCCGTTCACCGCCGGACGCCACGAGGGCGGTGCGGCCACCATGGCCGACGCCTTCGCGCGCACGTCCGGCGACGTCGCGGTGCTCTCGCTGCACCAGGGCTGCGGGTTGACCAACGCGCTGACCGGCATCACCGAGGCCGCCAAGAGCCGCACCCCGCTGCTCGTGCTGGCCGCCGACACGGGCGGCGCCGCCGTGCGGTCCAACTTCCGCATCGACCAGGACGCCCTGGTGGCGTCGGTCGGCGCGGTGCCCGAGCGGGTGCACTCGGCCGCCTCCGCGGTGGCCGACGTGCTGCGCGCCTACGACACGTGCCGCAACCAGCGCCGGACGGTGGTCCTGAACCTGCCCCTCGACGTGCAGGAACAGCCCTGCTCGGCGCCGTCACCGCCGCCCCGGTTCGTCGAGGTGCTCCCGGCCCGGCCGAACGCCGCCGCGGTGGCCGCGCTGGCGGCGCTGATCGACCGCGCCGAGCGACCCGTGTTCATCGCGGGCCGCGGCGCCCGGCACACCGGCCCCGAACTGGCCGCGCTCGCCGACACCTGCGGGGCCCTGCTGGCCACGTCCGCCGTCGCGAACGGGCTGTTCACGGGCCATGCCTGGAACCTCGGCATCTCCGGCGGGTTCGCCACCGACCTGGCCGCGGAGCTGATCACCGGGGCGGACCTGGTGGTGGCCTGGGGCGCGTCGCTGACGATGTGGACCACCCGCCACGGCGCCCTCATCGGCGACGACGCCACGGTGGTCCAGGTCGACGACACGCCCTCGGCCCTCGGCGCGCAGCGACCCGTCGACCTCGGGGTGCTCGGCGACGTGGCCGGGACCGCGCACGACGTCGCCGGCGTCGTCGCGGGTGGCCCGGGCTACCGCACCGCCGAGATCGGTGAGCGCATCGCGGCCGAGGGCCGGTGGACGCAGATCCCGGTGCCCGCCCAGCCCGCCGACCCCGACCACATCGACCCCCGGACGCTCTCCACCGCCCTCGACGCCCTGCTGCCCGCCGAGCGCACGGTGGCCGTCGACTCCGGCAACTTCATGGGCTACCCCAGCGCCTACCTGACCGTGCCCGATGCGGCGGGGTTCTGCTTCACGCAGGGCTTCCAGTCGATCGGACTCGGGCTGGCCACCGCGCTGGGCGCCGCGATCGCCCGTCCGGACCGGCTGACCGTCGCCGCGTCGGGCGACGGCGGGTTCCTCATGGGCATCTCGGAAGCTCGAGACCGCGGTGCGTCTGGGCATCGGCCTGCTGGTCGTGGTCTACGACGACGCCGGCTACGGCGCCGAGTTCCACCACTTCGAGGGCGCCGACCACGGCACCGTCCGCTTCCCGGACGCAGACCTCGCCGCGATCGCGCAGGGATATGGCTGCGCAGCGGCCACCGTCCGCTCCGAGGACGACCTCGACGCTGTCCGCAAGTGGCTGGAAGGGCCACGGGACCGGCCGATGCTCGTCGACGCGAAGGTCCGCACGGACGAGGCGGCCTGGTGGCTGGTGGAGGCGTTCCGCGGGCACTGACCGCTCACAACCCCCTCTCGTCGAGCAGCGGCGGCCACCGGTCGGCCCATGGCGCGGCGGCCTCGAACGCTGCGGAGGCGCGGAGCACGAGGGCGTCGTCGAGGCGGCGGCCGACGATCTGGAGCCCGACCGGCAACCCGTCGGGGGTGAAACCGGCGGGCACGGTCGCGGCGGGCTGGCCGGTCAGGTTGTACGGGAACGTGAACGACAGCCAGTAGAACTGCTCGACCTCCCGCCCGTCGATCACGGTCGGCCCCTGGATGCCGTGCTCGAAGGCGGGCACGGCCAGCGTCGGGGTGAGCAGCAGGTCGTAGTCCCGGAAGAACCGCCACGACGCGTTGTAGACCGCCTTGCGCCCCATGAGCGCGGTCGTGAACTGTTCCGCGGTCCAGTCCGCGCGCAGCACCTCGACCAGATGTGGGCTCATCCGGTCGCCGAGGGAGTCGGCGAGGCGGCGCAGCCCTACCAGGTCGCTCTCGTTCATGACCACGCCCCAGAAGGACTCGTACGGGTCGGCCCAGCCGGGATCGGCACGCTCGACGACACAGCCGAGGTCGCGCTCGAACACCTCGGCGGCCCGGTCCACGACCGCGCGGACCTGCGGGTCCACTGCCGCGTACCCGAGATCGGGGCTGTAGGCCACGCGCAGGCCGCGCAGATCGCCGTCGACGGCGCGCCGCCAGTCGACGCCGTCGGACGGGATGCTCAGACGGTCACGGTCGTCGTGCCCGGCGATCACGGACATCACCAGCGCGGCGTCGGCGACGGTGCGGGTCAGCGGGCCGATGTGCTCCAAGGACTCCCAGCTGGACACGCCCGGATAGCGCTCGTCCTTGGTCCCCGGGTACAGCGGCACCCGGCCCATCGTCGCCTTCAGCCCGTAGAGCCCGCAGAAGCTGGCCGGGATGCGCACCGAGCCGCCGCCGTCGCTGCCGAGGGAGAACGGGCCGATCCCGGTGGCGACCGCGGCCCCGCTGCCGGCCGAGGAGCCGCCGGACGTGCGGTCGAGGTTCCACGGGTTGCGGGTCGGCTCGGCCAGCGGGGTCTGCCCGGTGCCCGAGTAGCCGAACTCGGGCACCTGCGTCTTCCCGATGACGATCGCGCCGGCGGCCTCGATCCGCTCGACCACGACGTCGTCCTCGTCGGGGACGAAGTCGGCGTAGGCGAACGACCCGGACGCCGTGCGCACCCCCTTGGTGCAGATCAGATCCTTGACCCCGGTCGGGACCCCGGCCAACGGTCCGACGTCGTGCCCGGCCGCGATCTCCGCCTCGAGCCGCTTCGCGCGCTGCCGGGCCTCCTCGGGGACGACCGTGGTGAAAGCGTTGAGGACGGGATCGAGCCGATCCAGCCGATCGAGGACCGCGTCGACCACCTCGACGGGCGAGAGCTCCTTCGCCGCCACGTGCCGGGCGATCGTGACCGCGTCCATCCGGCCGATCTCGTGCGTCGTCGCCACCATGACCTCCTGCGAGCCGGGGGCCGGACCAACGCGGCCCTGCCCCGAGACAAACACCCACGGCGTCGACCGACAAGGGGCATCCGACGGGTAGCGCTCACGGCCACGGGAGCGGTGAGCAACAGCGCCCGGCACTCCCCGGCCGCCGGCGCCCGGCCGGCTCGGTCAGAGCAGGGACCGCCCGACCTCCCGCAGGAGCGGGCCCGCCTCGGCGAGGCACCGGGCGGGATCGGGTTCCCGCTCGACGAGGGCATGCACCTCCCGGATCCCGGCGCCCGCCAGCTCGGCCGGGCCGAGCTCGCACCGGCCGCACACCGCCACCACCGGCACGCCCGACTGCCGCGCCGCCGCGGCGACGCCCGCGGGCGCCTTGCCGCGCAGGGTCTGCGCGTCGAGCGCCCCCTCCCCCGTCACGACGAGCGCGGCGCCGGCGAGCCGCTCCGCGAAGCCGGTCAGCTCCAGGACCACCTCGATCCCCCGGCGGCGTCGCGCGCCGAGGACCGTGAGCGCGGCGAAGCCGACGCCGCCCGCCGCTCCCGCACCGGGCAGGGTGGCTCCGTCCGGTGCGACGAGCCCGGCGAACCGGGCCAGCGCGGCGTCGAGCAGGACGACGTCCTCGGGTCTCGCCCCCTTCTGCGGGCCGTAGACCGCCGCGGCCCCGGCCGGCCCGAGCAGCGGGTTGTCCACATCGGAGGCCAGCACGATCCCGACGTCGCCGAGCCGTGGGTCCAGGCCGCCGAGGTCCACCGCGTCCGCGTGGGCCAGGGCCGCGCCGCCGTCGGGCAGCTCGTGGCCCGACGCGTCGGTGATCCGCGCGCCGAGCGCGCTCAGCAGGCCGGCACCGCCGTCCGTGCCCGCGCTGCCACCGACGCCGAGCACGATCTGGCGGGCCCCCGCGTCGAGCGCGGCCGCCACGAGCTCGCCGGTGCCGCGGCTGCTCGCCCGCATCGGCTCCGGGCCGTCCGGCAGCAGCGCCAGGCCCGACGCCGCCGCCAGCTCGACCACCGCCGTGCCGTCGCGGAGCGCGATCGCGGCGTCGACCGGCTTCCCGGTCGGCCCGGTCACCGTGACCGGGCGGCGCCGGAACCCGGCGGCGAGGGCCGCGTCGAGGGTGCCCTCGCCGCCGTCGGCAACCGGCAGCTCGACGGCCCGGTGGCCCGCTTCCCGCAGCCCGGCGGCCAGGTGGGCCGCGACCTCGGGCGCAGTGAGCGAGCCCTTGAACTTGTCCGGCGCGACCAGCACGTGGCCACTCATCGGGTCGGGCCTGCTCCGATCGGGATCGTGGCGGTCGGCGCGTCCTCGGCGGTCGTCGCGAGCTCCTCGAACTCCGTGACCGCGTCGATCTCCTGGCCCATCGCGATGTTCGTGACCCGCTCCAGCACCACCTCGACGACGACCGGGACCCGGTGCAGCCTGACGAGCTCCTTCGCCCGCGCGAACGCCCCCGGCAGGTCCCGCGGATCGGTGACGCGCAGGGCGGTGCAGCCCAGCCCCTCCGCGACCTTGACGTGGTCGACGCCGTACTTGCCCAGCTCCGGCGAGTTGATGTTGTCGAAGCCGAGCTGCACGCAGTAGTCCATGTCGAACCCGCGCTGCGCCTGCCGGATCAGCCCCAGGTAGGAGTTGTTCACGACGACGTGGATGTAGGGCAGGTTGAACTGCGCCCCGACCGCCAGCTCCTCGATCATGAACTGGAAGTCGTAGTCGCCGGACAGGGCGACGACCGTCGCGTCGGGGTCCGCGACCCGCACGCCGAGCGCGGCGGGGACGGTCCAGCCGAGCGGGCCGGCCTGCCCGCAGTTGATCCAGTGCCGGGGCCGCTGGACGTGCAGGAACTGCGCTGCCGCGATCTGCGACAGCCCGATCGTGCTGACGTAACGGGTGTCCGGCCCGAACGCCCGGTTCATCTCCTCGTAGACCCGGTGCGGCTTGATCGGGACGTCGTCGAAGTGCGTCCGGCGCTGCATCGACCCCTTGCGCCCCACGCACTCCCGCACCCACTCTGCGCGACCGGGCAGCTCGCGCTCGCGGGCCGCCTCGAGCATCCGGCGGAGGAATGCACCCGCGTCGGAGGCCACGCCGTAGTCCGGCGCGAACACCCGGCCGATCTGCGTGGGTTCGACGTCGACGTGCACGAAGGTCCGCCCGCGCCGGTAGACGTCCAGGCCCCCGGTGTGCCGGTTGGCCCACCGGTTGCCGACGCCCAGCACCAGGTCCGACGCCAGCAGGGTCGCGTTGCCGTAGCGGTGCGCGGTCTGCAGGCCGGCCATGCCCGCCATGAGGGGGTGGTCGTCCGGGATGGCACCCCAGCCCATGAGCGTCGGGATGACCGGGACGTCGAGCAGCTCGGCGAGCTCCACCAGCTCGGCGCAGGCGTCGGCGTTGACGATCCCGCCGCCCGCGACGATCACCGGACGCTCGGCCCCGGCGAGCAGGTCGAGCACCTTCTCCACCTGGGCCCGGGTCGCGGCCGGGCGGTGGACCGGCAGTGGCGCGTAGGTCTGCGCGTCGAACTCGATCTCGGCCTGCTGGACGTCGATCGGCAGGTCGAGCAGGACGGGACCGGGTCGCCCGGAGCGCATCAGGTGGAAGGCCTGCGCCAACGCGCCGGGGACCTGCGCGGGCTCGCGCACCGTCATCGCCAGCTTGGTGACGGGGGCGGCGATCGCGGCGATGTCGACCGCCTGGAAGTCCTCCTTGTGCAGCTTCGCGACCGGGGCCTGCCCGGTGATCGCGAGGATCGGGATCGAGTCGGCCATGGCGGAGTACAGCCCGGTGATCATGTCCGTGCCCGCGGGGCCGGAGGTCCCGACGCAGACGCCGATGTTGCCGGGCGCCGTGCGCGTGTACCCCTCGGCCATGTGCGAGGCGCCCTCGACGTGCCGGGCGAGGACGTGCTGCAGGCCGCCGTCGCGCCGCATCGCGTCGTAGAACGGGTTGATCGCGGCGCCGGGCAGGCCGAAGACGTGGGTCACCCCCTCGGCTCTGAGGATGGCGACGGCGGCGTCGACGGCGCGCATGCGGGTCATGTCGTGGGTTCCTTCCCGGACAGCTGGTCGACCTGCATCAGCAGGGCGCTGTGGTCGAGCCCGCCGTGGCCCTGCGCGCGCAGCGACCCGACGAGCTGGGCGACGTGCGCACCTAGCGGGATCGCGACGCCGGCCGCGCGGGCGGCGGCGGTGACGATGCCGAGGTCCTTGTGGTGCAGGTCGATCCGGAAGCCCGGCGCGAACGTACGGGCGCGCATCGTCGCGCCCTTGCGGTCGAGGACGGTGCTGCCGGCGAGCCCGCCGCCGAGGACCGCGAGCGCGGACTCGGTGTCGACGCCGTGCGCCTCCAGGAAGACCAGCGCCTCGGCGACGAGCTGGATGTTCCCGGCGACGATCAGCTGGTTCGCGGCCTTCACGGTCTGCCCGGCGCCGGCCGGCCCGACGTGCACGACCGTCTTCCCGACGACGTCCAGGATCGGTCTGGCGGCCTCGACGTCGGCGGTGTCGCCACCGACCATGATGGACAGCACCGCCTCGACGGCGCCGGCCTCTCCCCGCTCACCGGGGCGTCGACCGGCCGGATCCCGCGCTCCACCTCGGCCTCGGCGATCCGGCGGGTGACGTCGGGCCGGATGGTCGAGCAGTCGATGTGCAGGGCGCCGGGCTTGGCGTTCGCGAGGATGCCGTCCTCGGCGAAGACGAGGTCCTCGACGTCCGGGCTGTCCGGGACCATGGTGATCACGACGTCGGCCTCGCGGACGGCGTCGGCCGTGTCGGTGGCGGCGCGTCCGCCGCGCTCGACGAGCACGTCGACGGCGAGCCGGGAGCGGTTGTGCCCGACGACGTCGTAGCCGGCGTCGACGAGGTGCGCGGCCATCGGGGCGCCCATGATGCCGAGGCCGATGAAGGCGATCGTGCGGTTCGGGGTGCTCATGCGGACTCCTTTTCGAGCCAGCCGAAGCCGGGCCGCGTGGGGACGTACTCGAGCGCGGTGCGGCCGCGGTACCCGGCGGCGTCCAGCGCGGCGAGCAGGTGGGGGAAATCGAGGTCGCCGGTGCCGGGCTCGTGGCGGCCCGGGGTGTCGGCGAGCTGGACGTGGGCGATCCGGCCCACATATCGGGCGATCACGGCGTCGAGGTCCTCGCCGTTGACGGCCAGGTGGTAGAGGTCGGCGAGCAGGCCGAGGCTGGGCGCGCCGACCCGGTCGAGCGCGGCCACGGCGTCGGCCGCGGTGCGCAGCGGGTAGCGCTCCGCCCCGCTCAGCGGCTCGAGGACCACGGTGGCGCCGATCCGCTCCGCCTCCTTCGCGGCGTGGGCGAGGTTCTCGACGGCGAGGTCGTCCTGGCCGGGCGCGCCCTCGATGCGGTTGCCGTAGAGCGCGTTGAAGATGCCGGTGCCGAGGCGGTCGCCGATGCCCACGGCCACGGCCACGGAGTCGCGGAACTCGCGCTCGCGGCCGGGCCAGGAGACGAGGCCGCGGTCGCCGGCGGGCATGTCGCCGGCGTAGAAGTTGAGGCCGACCAGCCGCACCCCCGCGTTCTCGACGGCGGCGACGAAGGCGTCGACCTCGGCCTCGGCGGGCGCGGCGGTGGCGAAGGGCCACCAGAACTCGACGGCGTCGAAGCCGGCCGCGGCGGCCGCCGCGGGCCGGTCGAGCAGCGGCAGATCGGCAAGAACGATCGAACAGTTGAGCGCATGGCGAAACGCCATGACGACCTCCATTACTTGGGCATTATGGGGCCATACGGCACAAATCCGCCCGGGATTCGGTGCGTTACGGCTCCATAATGCGGGAGCCAGGTCAGAGTGCGGCCTGCCAGCGGGAGTGCAGGGCTTCGCGGCCGGTCTCGGTCGGGGCGCCCCAGAGGCGGAGCCGGGAGAGGCCGCCGTCGGGGTGGATGTCCAGGCGTACCTCGCTCACCGGCGGCGGCCCGGCGAGCACGAACCGGTGCCGGGTGTCGGGCTCCAACGGGGTGTCGAGCAGGTCCTGCCAGGGCCCGCCGTCGACCCGGCCGCGGAGCGTCGCGGTGCTGGGCGCGTTGTGCAGGAAGTACCCCGTGTCGAGCTCGGCGACGGCGATCCGGCCCTCGACGCCGAGTCCGATCTCCACCCAGTCGTTCCCGGCGCCGCGCCGGCGGGCCGTCTCCCAGCCCTCCCCCATCGAGCGGGCGGGGCCGGGCAGCAGCAGGTTCTGCGGCGAGCTGTAGAAGCGGTTCGAGCAGTCGCGCACGACACCGCCGTTCTCGGTCGCCGCAAGGTCCACGGTGCCGAGCGCCGCCCACAGCGCCGGGTCGGGCAGGGCCTCGCCGTGCACGCGCAGCCGGGCCACACCGCCGTCGGGCAGGATCCGCAGCCGCACGTGGGTGACCCGGCGGTCGCAGCGGACGTCGAACGCGTTCTCGCTGTCCCCCTTCAGCGCCGTGCGCGGGACCAGCGGGAACCAGTCCCCCGGCACCTCCCCGGCGCAGCCGTCGACCGCGGCCTCGGGCGGGTAGTTGCCCGTGAACCAGGTCGTGTCGACCACGATCCCGCGTACGAGGCCGGGCGCACCGAGGCGGACCACGGCCTCGTCGTGCCCGGGGCTGCGGCGGCGGCGGGTCTCCCAGCCGTCGTAGACCTTGCCCTTGTGCCCGAAGCTCGCCGGGTCGAACGCCGGCGGCGCGGGCATGATCAGGTTCTCCCGCGCGGCGAACGCCTCGTCGTTGGCGGACACGACGCTGCCGCCGAGGGTCCGCAGGGCGAGGTCGGGCAGTTCGCGGAAGTCGCCCCGGACGTCCATCACGCGCTTCCTCCGCTGATCAGCCGGCCGCGGGGCCGGTCGGGGTCCACCCGTTCGCCGCGCAGCCAGGTGCCGCGCACCGCACCGCGCAGGGTGCGGCCGGCGTAGGGGGTGGTCGGGTGCCGGTGGGCGAGTGCGCCCACCGTGACGGTCTCGTCGGGGGCCAGCACCGCCAGGTCGGCGTCGGCGCCGGGGGCGATGCGGCCCTTGGTCCGCAGCCCGGCCACGTCGGCCGGCGCGGTCGCCATCCGCGCGACGACGTCGGCGAGCGACCAGCCGCGCCGTCGGGCCTCGGTCCACACGACCGGGAGCCCGATCTGCAGGGAGGCGATGCCGCCCCACGCGGAGCCGAAGTCACCCGTGCCCTTCGAGCTCCGGGGTCGCGGGCGAGTGGTCGCTGACCACCATGTCGATCACGCCGTCGGCGAGGCCCTGCCAGAGCGCCGCGCGGTTGGCCTCCTCCCGGACCGGCGGGCAGCACTTGAACCGGGTGTCCCCGTCGGCCACCTCCTCGGCCGTCAGCGCGAGGTAGTGCGGGCAGGTCTCGACGGTGACCCGGACGCCGTCGGCGCGGGCCTCCGCGAGGAGCGGCAGCGCGCCGGCCGAGGACAGGTGCACCACGTGCACCCGCACCCCGGTCTCGCGGGCCATCCGGAGCACGGCCGCGATCGCCGAGTCCTCGGCGGCGCCGGGCCGGGAGGCCAGGAAGTCCGCGTACCGGCGGCCGGCGGCGCGCCCGACGAGGCCGCCGTCCTCGGCGTGGACGAGCAGCAGGCCGTCGAAGGTCGCCAGCTCGCGCATCGCCACCCGTGGGTCCGGCAGGGCCGGGAACTCCGGGACCCCGCTGTCGAGCAGGAAGCACTTGACGCCGAGCACCCCGGCCTCGTGCAGCGCGCGCAGCTCGCCCTCGTTGCCCGGGATCGCGCCGCCCCAGAAGGCGACGTCGACCGCGCACTGCCCGTCCGCGGCCTTGCGCTTCACCTCGAGCGCGGCCACGTCGACGGTGGGCGGCAACGCGTTCAGGGGCATGTCGACGATCGTCGTGACGGCGCCGGCCGCGGCGGCGCGGGTGGCGGAGGCGAAGCCCTCCCACTCGGTGCGGCCGGGCTCGTTGACGTGCACGTGGGTGTCGACCAGGCCGGGGATCAGCACCTCGTCGGCGGCCGGCCTGATCTCGGCCGCGTCCACCGGGGCGTCGAGGGGCAGCACCGCCTCGATCCGGCCGTCCTCGACGAGGACAGCGGCCGGTCGCTCGGCTCCGTCGACGATCGCCCGCGCCGCGCGGAACACCGTCCTCATGTGCGTCCTTCCTGGTAGGCCCGCCAGCCGCCGAGCGCGGAGATGTCCGTGCGCGGGGCCTCGTGCCCGGTCCGCAGGACCATGGCGAGCGACCCGGAGCCGTCGGCCAGCTCGACCACGCCGAGCTCCAGGCCGTCGGGCTCGCCCGGCAGCAGCACCTCGCGGAGCTGCGCGTACGTCATGTCGTAGACCTCGCCCTCGACCGCCACCCCCTCGCCGACCTCCTCCAGCGCGGGGTAGCGGCCGTCGACGGCGTGGAACCGGTAGCGGGGCGCGGTGGTGGTGCGGGCGACCAGGGGTGCGTCGCCGACGAGGTGGTGGTCGGCGCCGCCGGACATGGCGGTGCCGTTGAGGAACATGCGGGGCACGGTGTTCTCCCTGCTGAAGATCGAGTGCGGGTCAGGTGCCGGTGATGTGTTCCGGACGGACCGGGACGCGGCGCAGCGCCTTCCCGGTGGCCGCCCGGATCGCCGCGGCCACCGCGGGCCCGCTGGAGATCGTGGGCGGCTCCCCCACCCCACGGACGCCGTACGGCGCGTGCGGGTCGGCGTACTCCAGGACCTTCACCTGCATCGGCGGCATGTCGAGGATCGTCGGGATGAGGTAGTCGGTGAAGGACGGGTTGCGGACCCGGCCGTCGGTCACGACCACCTCCTCCATCAGCGCCAGCCCCATCCCCTGGGCGCTCCCGCCGTGGATCTGGCCGATCACGGCGTCGGGGTTGATCGCCTTGCCGACGTCCTGGGCGGTGTCCAGCGCGACGACCTTGACCAGCCCGAGCTCGACGTCGACGTCGACGACGGCGCGGTGGGCCGAGAAGGCGTACTGGACGTGCGCGTCGCCCTGACCGGTGACCGGGTCGATCTCGTAGGTGGGCCGGTGCCGCCACTCGACGGTCTCCTCGACCGCCTCGTCGAGCACGTCGGCGAGGCCGGCGAGCACCTCGCCCGTGGCCGCGACGATCTTCTCCCCGTCGAGCCGGAGGTCGGAGCGGCCCAGCACTGCAGCTGCCCTGACCAGCACGGACGCCCGCACGGCCTCGCACGCGGCCTTGACCGCGCCACCGGTGACGTACGTCTGGCGGGAGGCCGACGTCGAGCCGCCGGAGCCGACTCCTGTGTCCTTGGGGTGCACCACGACCCGTTCGACGCCGAGCTCGGTGCGGCAGATCTGCTGCTCCACGGTGATCAGGCCCTGCCCGACCTCGGCGGCCGCGGTGTGCACGGTGACCACCGGCTCGCCCGCGGTCAGCTCCAGCCGGACCCGGGCCGTGGAGTAGTCGTCGAAGCCCTCCGAGAAGCCGACGTTCTTGTAGGTCACGGCGTACCCGATCCCGCGGACGACGCCCTCGCCGTGCGTGGTGTTGGAGACGCCGCCGGGCAGATCCCGGATGTCGACGTCGCTCTCGGGGCGTTCGGGCGGCAGCGGCATGTCCCGCACCGTCTCGATGAGCTCGGCGACCGGCGCCGCGGAGTCGATCAGCTGCCCGGTGATGTTGTGGTCGCCCTCGCGCATCCCGTTGCGTGCCCGGATCTCCACCCGGTCGACGCCGACGGTGTCGGCCAGCTCGTCCATCAGGGCCTCGTGCGCGAACGCGGCCTGCACGCAGCCGAAACCGCGCATCGCGCCGCAGGGCGGGTTATTCGTGTAGACGCCGCGGGCGTCGACCCGCACGCTCGGGATCCGGTACGGGCCCAGGCCCAGCGTGCCGCCGTTGCCGACGACCGCACCCGTCGACGAGGCGTAGGCGCCGCCGTCGAACAGGATGTCGGCCTTGGCGTAGACCAGCGTGCCGTCGGGCTCGGCGCCGAACTCGTAGCGCAGCCAGGCCGGGTGCCGGTGCACGTGCCCGAAGAAGGACTCGTCGCGGGCGTAGCTCATCTTCACGGGCTTGCCGGTGTGCAGCGCGAGCAGGCAGGCGTGGACGTGCATGGACAGGTCCTCGCGGCCGCCGAACGCGCCGCCGACCCCGGCCAGGCTCAGCCGGACCTGCTCCGGCGGCAGCCCGAGAACCCGGCAGATCTGGCGCTGGTCGACGTGCAGCCACTGGGTGGCGACGTAGAGGTCGACGCCGCCCTCGCCGTCGGGCACCGCCAGGCCGGCCTCGGGCCCGAGGAAGGCCTGGTCCTGCATGCCGACCTCGAAGTCCAGCGCCACCACGACCGGCGCGGTGGGCTCCGGGTCGCCGCGCCGGATCTGCATGGCGCGCACCAGGTTGTCGTCCCGCGTCCGGTGAACCAGCGGCGCGTCGTCGTCGAGCGCCCGGCGCGGGTCGGTGACCGCGGGCAGCTCCTCGTAGTCGACACGGATCCGCTTCGCCGCGCGGCGGGCCGTCTCCGGGTGGTCGGCGGCGACAAGCGCGACGGGTTCCCCCTGGTAGCGGACCACGCCGTCGGCGAGGGCCGGGGTGTCGAGGTGCTCGAGACCCACGGCGTTCTCGCCGGGGACGTCGGCGGCGGTGAGCAGCGCGGAGACGCCGGGCAGCGCCAGCGCCTCGGTGAGGTCGATGCCGCGGATCCGGGCGTGCGGGTGCGGGCTGCGGAGCGTGACGCCCCAGACCATGTCGTCGTGCCAGAGGTCGGAGGCGTACGCGAACTCGCCGGTGACCTTCAGCGTGCCGTCGGGGCGGAGCGGGGAGTCGCCGATCACGCCGGCGCTCTTCGTCTCGGTGCTCGTCATGACGCCTTCTCCAGCAGGGTGCGGTGGACGCGGGCACACTCGCGCGCGATCGAATCCGTGTCGACGCTGACGACGCGGTCGTGCTCGACGACCGGGCGCCCGTTCACGAGCAGCAGGTCCAGCGGCGGTGGCGAGCCCAGGACCAGCGCCGCCACCGGGTCGGCGACGTCGGCGTGGCCGAGCCCGTCGAGCCGCCAGACGGCGAGGTCGGCCAGCTTGCCCACCTCGATCGAGCCCAGGTCGGTCTCGCGGCCGAGCACCCGGGCGCCGCCCATCGTGGCCAGCTCCAGCCCGTCGCGGACGGTCAGTGCGGTGGGCCCGCCGACGGCGCGGGCGAAGAGCACCGCGTGCCGCACCTCCTCCAGCAGGCTCCCGGCCTCGTTGCTCGCGGCGCCGTCGACGCCGAGGCCGACGCGGGCGCCGGCGTCGCGCAGGTCCCGGGTGCGGGCGATGCCGGCCCCGAGCCGTGCGTTCGACGACGGGCAGTGCGCCACCCCGGTCCGGGTCGCGCCGACCCGCTTCACGGCCGGGTCGTCGAGGTGGACGGAGTGGGCGAACCAGACGTCGGCGCCGGTCCAGCCGAGCCCCTCCACGTAGTCCAGCGGGGAGCAGCCGAACCGCTCCCGACAGAAGTCCTCCTCGTCGAGGGTCTCGGCGAGGTGGGTGTGCAGCCGTACGCCCCGGCGGCGGGCCAGCTCGGCCGACTCGCGCATGAGGTCGCCGGTCACCGAGAAGGGCGAGCACGGGGCCAGCGCGACCTGCAGCATCGCCTCCGGCGACGGGTCGTGCCAGCGGTCGATCGCGGCCTCCGACGCCAGCAGGACGGCCTCGCGGTCCTCGACGACGTGGTCGGGCGGCAGCCCGCCGTCCTTGCGACCCAGGTCCATCGACCCGCGGCAGGGGTGGAACCGCAGCCCGACCTCCTGCGCGGCGCGGATCTCCGCGGCGAACACGTCGCCGCCCTCACGGGGGAACACGTAGTGGTGGTCGGTGCTGGTGGTGCAGCCGGTCAGCGCCAGCCGAGCGAGCGCGCCGCTCGCCCCGGTGTGGACCGCGTGCTCGTCGATGCCCGCCCACACCGGATACAGCGTGGTGAGCCACTCGAAGAGCGTCGCGTCGACCGCGAGCCCGCGGGTGACCCACTGGTAGAGGTGGTTGTGCGTGTTGACGAAGCCGGGGGTGAGCAGGCACCCGCGGGCGTCGACGACCTCGTGACCGTCGCGGGCCGGGGCGGGCCCGGCGCCGACCGCGGTGATGCGGTTGCCCTCGACCACGACGTGCCCGTCGGGGTACTCCTCGCCGGTCACGGTGACGACGTGGGCGCCCTCGATGATCACGACGCACGCTCCGCGGCGGCCGCCCGGACGGCGTCCAGGATCTTCTCGTAGCCGGTGCAGCGGCAGAGGTTCCCGGCCAGCGCCTCCCGGATCTCCGGGTCGGACGGCGCGGGGTTGCGCTCCAGCAGGTCGTGCGTGCTCACCAGGAAGCCCGGGGTGCAGAAGCCGCACTGCACCGCACCGTTGGAGACGAACGCCTGCTGGACCGGGTCCAGCTCGGCCCCGCCCAGGCCCTCCACGGTGGTGACCTCGCGGCCCTGCGCCTGGCCGGCCGCGACCAGACAGGAGCACACGGGCAGCCCGTCGAGGTAGACGGTGCAGGAGCCGCACTCGCCCTGCTCGCAGGCGTTCTTGGAGCCGGGCAGGCCGAGCCGCTCGCGCAGCGCGTACAGCAGGCTCTCGCCCTCCCAGACGTCGTCGGCCTCGCGGCGGGTGCCGTTGACCGTCAGCTCGATCCTCACGCGGTGCTCCTGATGTCGGTGCGGTACTGGTCCCACGCCCAGGTGGCGGTGCGGCGCGCCATCACCGACAGGGCGTGCAGGCGGTACGCGGCGCTGCCGCGCACGTCGTCGATGGGGGCCGCGGCGTCGCGCACGCGGCGGCCGAACTCTCCTGCCAGGCCCTCGGGCAGCGGGCCGCGGGAGTCCCACAGCCCGGCGGCCTCGAGCTCGCCGGCCAGGAACTCCGCGGCCTCGGGGGCGGGCCGGGGCGTGGGGGCGGCGGACCCGATCCCGGTGCCGACGGCCCGCCGGTGCGGGTGCAGCGCGAACCCGAAGGCGGACACCGCGATCACCATGGCGTTGCGGGTGCCGATCTTGCTGAACTGCTGCGGGCCCGCGGGCGGGGTGACCAGCACGGCCGCGATCAGCTCGTCGGGCTCGAGCACGGAGCGCTTGACCCCGGTGAAGAAGTCTGCGACGGGTACGACCCGCGTCCCGCGCACCGACGCGATCTCCACGTCGGCGAACGCGGCCAGCAGCGCGGGGTGGCTGTCGCCGGCGGGCGAGGCTGCGCCGAGGTTGCCGCCGACCGTGCCGCGGTTGCGGATCTGCGGGGAGCCGACGGTACGGGCGGCCATCGCCAGGCCCGGCAGCGTCGCGCCCAGCTCGGTGATCACGCGGGCGTAGGTGACGCCCGCGCCCAGCCGGATCCGGCCCTCGGCCAGGGACCAGTCGCGCAGCTCGGGGACCCGGTTCAGGTCCAGCAGGGCGGCGGGGCGGCGGTGGTCGAAGTTGAGCTCGACCATGACGTCCGTGCCGCCCGCCACGGGCAGGGCGTCGGGGTGCGCGGCCTTGGTCTCGAGGGCCTCTGCCCAGGAGGTCGGCGCCAGGAAGTCCATGGGAACGAGTACAGCCCCGCGCGGTCCGCGCCAGTAGTCGCCGCCGCGACGAACCCGTGGCGGTCCCGGGTCCCGCGGTTGTACGTTCCTCCAATGCTGCTGCGGGACCTGGTCGGGCGCGCCGACCTCGGGCTCCGGATGCTCCACGGGGACGAGGCCGCGCTCGACCGCCCGGTGCGTTGGGTGTACACGACCGACCTGATCGACCCCGGCCGCTACCTCTCCGGGGGCGAGCTGGTGATCAGCGGCCTGGTGTGGCGGACGTCGGAGGCGGACACCGAGCGCTTCGTCGGCGCGCTCGCGAAGGCCGGGGTGGCGGCGCTGGCCGCCGGGGCCGCGGTCTTCCACGGCATCCCGGACGACGTCGTTCAGGCCTGCCGGCGGCACGGCGTCCCGCTGGTCGCGGTGCCGGAGGAGGTGTCCTTCGCCGCCGTCACCGAGTTCGTCGTCGGGTCGGTGACCGCGGCGCGCGGGGACCGGCTCGCGGTCACGGTCGGCCGGCAGCGGCAGTTGCTCGCCGCCGTCGCCGGCGGGATGGGGCTCGACGCGGTGACGGCCCAGGTCGGCGCCGCGATCGGGCTGACGTGCCGGGTCTTCACGGCCACCGGCCGGGCGCTGGCGGCCGGCCCGGAACCGTTGCCGGAGAGCGAGATCGACCGGGTGGTCGCGGCGTTCCTGACCGCCGAGCGGCTGCCCGCGGTGGTGCCGGGTCCGGGGCCGGTGCGGTCGGTGTTCCCGGTCGGCCCGGCGTCCGAGCTGCGCCCGACGTCGTGGTTCGTCGTGGTCGACGGGGCGCGGCCGGAGTGGGACCAGGAGACGACCGAGACCGTCGGGGAGCTGGTGGCGGTCGCGGCCCTGGACCGGGCCCGGCGCAGCGAGGGCCTGCGGGTCGCGCGGGACATCGCCGACGACGCGATCGCGCTGGTCGCGGAGGGGGCGGGCGAGCGCCCGGAGCTGCCGGTCCGGCTGCGGCAGGCGGGCCTGGACCCGGCGCACCCGCTCGCCGTCGCGGTCGCGGGGTTCACCGGGCCGGGCCGGGCGGAGACGGCGCGCTCCGTGCTGGTCGACGCGGCCGCGCACCTCGGGCCACCGGTCGTCGGGACCCACGAGGGGCTGGCGGTGGCGCTGGTCCCCGGCGACACGGCGGTGCTCGACGCGGCGCTGGGCCGGCTGAGGCCCGGGATCGGGGAGCCGGGCCGCTCGGGCGACCGGCTGACGGTGGGGGTGAGCAGGCCCGCCGCGCTCGCGGCGCTGACGGGGGCCCTGCACGAGGCCACGCACGCGCGGACGCTGGCCGAGCGGCGGCCGGGGTCGCTGCACGTCGTCACAGCGGCGGAGGTGACCTCGCACGTCGCGCTGCTCGCGATGGTGCCGGACGACGTGCGGCGGACCTTCGCCGAGCGCGTGCTGCGCCCGGTGCTCGCCTACGACGAGCGCAACGATGCCGGGCTGCTGGAGACGCTCGAGGCGTTCCTGGACTGCTCGGGGTCGTGGAGCCGGACGGCCGAGCGGCTGCACCTGCACGTCAACACCGTGCGGTACCGGATCGGCCGGGTGGAGGAGCTGACGGGCCGGGACCTGGGCGCCTCCGCCGACCGCGTCGACGTCTTCCTCGCCCTCCGCTCCCGCTGACCGACCGGCATTATGGAGCCATAGCTCACGTCTAGAGCCGCGAAAAGGTGAGTTATGGCTCCATAATGCGCGTCGCGGGGCGGCCGGCTAGGGCTGACCGGATTTGGTTGGTCATTTCTGCGGGGGTGCGAAGTAATTGTGCGGTGACAAAGACGACGCGCCAGCCGGCGGCCTGCACCTGGTTCAACCGGGTGCGGTCGTGGTTCAACGCCCACATCTCGTTGTTCCGCCACGCGCCGTCGTACTCGACGGCGAGCTTCCGCTCCGGGAACGCCAGGTCGACCAGGGCGATCCGCTCGCCGCCGACCTCGATCCAGTGTTGGGGGACCGGCTCCAGACCGGCGAGGACGAGGTGCACCCGCATCTGCGACTCGGGCACGGAGTCGGAGCAGCCGATCGCGAGGGCCTCCGCCTGCCGGGCGACCACGATGCCGTTGTCCGACCGGTTCCGGAGCATCGCGGTCAGGGCCTGCCGGTCCACCAACCGCCGCCTGAGCACCTGGTCGAGGTCGGCGACGGCGTCGGGTAGAGGGCGCCCGACCAGTAGGTCCAGGCACATCCGCAACGGTGAGGCGAGCAGTCCCGCCTTCCACGGCGCGAACTCGTCACGAGTCAGATCGCTGCGCCGAACCAGCAACCCGGTACGCCGGTCCACCCGCATGCCGAGCGGTACGGCGACGTGAACGGGGTCCTCCGGCCAGCAGATCGCGGCGCCCCGCACTGCCGCGGCGGACCGACCGGTGATCACCACTCCCCGGGAAGGGCCATCGCCGCGGCCCGGGCCCGCAACTCGTGGGTGACCGGGACCGTGCTCCAGGTGTAGACGTCCCGGAAGAGGCGCCGGAACCGATCGCTCCGTAGGGCGCGCCGGCTGACCATTCCCGCCGCGAGGGCCTCGGACCCGCGGAAGAGCACATGCTCCCGGAGCTGCGGGCTCGTACGGTCGACCATGGACGCATCCTGCGCCGCACTCCGCCGCCGAATCCGCGGAAAGGCCGATCTGTCCACAACCCGGCAGACCCACCCGGCAGCTGTCCACAATCAACCGCCCCTCTTGCGGCCGCCGCCGGAGTGCATTATGGCCCCATAACACACGCGCATCGACTCGAAAATGGCAGCTATGGGGCCATAATGCACATTCTGGGCGGTGGGGCGGCTGTCAGTCCCGGGTGACGGTGGCCTCGATCAGGCCGTAGGGGCGGTCGGCGGCGTGGAAGACCTCGCCCGAGTTCTCCAGGCCGAACGGGCTCAGGTCGACGACGAAGTGGTGCTTGTTCGGCGCCGACAGCGAGACCTCCGCGATCTCCGGATACGCCTGCAGGACCGCCTTCCCCATCTCCCACAGCGTCTGCTGCAGGGCGAGCGAGTGCACGGTCGCGAAGCGCTCCAGGAGGATCCGCCGGACGTCGGACCAGGTCTTGTCCCATTCCACCTCGGTGCCGGTGTAGCGCCAGGTCGCGACGAGCGAGGTCGACATGATCCGGTCGTGGGTCTCGGCGAGCGTGGTGTACCCGTCGACCAGGAACCCGGCGAACTCCGAGCCGGTCGATTTGAGCAGGACCAGGTCCTTCAGCCCGGACACCACGGTCGCACCCGTGGCGTCGACCTCCACGACCGTCGTGCGGATCTCCGACTCGCGGCGGACCCAGGTGTGGTCGTGGCCCCTCCCGTCCACCGGCACCCGCTCCCACGTGTGCTCGTCGACCGCGATCCGCGCACCCGTGACCGGCTCGACGTCGTCGACGAAGTGCCGGCCCAGGTCCAGGGCGTAGGTCTCGATCTCGCGCAGGCCCTTCTCCTTGGCGTACGCGTAGCAGGTGTTCTTCTGCGTGTCGGTCGGCAGCACCCGGGCCTGGTCGCCCTCGAGGTGGGCCGCGGAGAAGTCCCCGCGCAGCGCCGTCGAGACGGTGACGTCGCGGATCTCGTGGCGCGGGGTGTCGCGGTAGATCCGCACGACGCGGTTCTCCGCCTTCCCGTAGCTGTTGTCCCCCAGCACGATTCCCATTTCTCAGCTCCCGCGGTAGGTCGAGTAGGCGAAGGGTGACAGCAGCAGCGGCACGTGCTGGTGACGCCCGGGGTCGAACACGGTGAAGGTCACGGCCACCTCGGGGTAGAACCCCTGCCGGCCGGTGGCCGCGAACCAGTCGCCGGTGGCGAAGGTCAGCGTGTGGACGCCGGGGCCCGTCTCCCCGAGCCGGGCGCGGCCGTCGGCGTCGGTGATCGCCCGGGCGATCTCGGTGTCCCCGCTGGTCAGCACGACGGGGACGCCGACGGCCGGGCCGCCCGACGTGGCGTCGAGGACGTGGGTCGAGAGGCTCATGCCGCCTCCTCCCGCAACCGGTCCAGCAGCCTGCCCAGCCGCAGCCGGTTGATCGCGGCCAGCTCGGCGAGCGCGACGGCCCGCTCCTCGGCGGGGTCGTTGCCGAGCCGCGACCGGAGGGTGGCGAGCAGGTCCTCGGCGCTGCGGCCGCTCGCACAGACCAGGTAGACGTGCCCGAATCGTTCCTCGTAGGCGCGGTTGCCCTCGGCGAGGGCGGCGAGGACCCCGACCGGCGCGTCGGCCACGCCGCGCTGTTCCCGGCGGGCCGTCCCCTCGGCGGTCCGGTCGCCGATCCGCGGGTGGCCTTCCAGCGCCGCGTCGAGATCGGCGTCGGCGAGGGCGGCGGCCGCCGCGGCCTGCAGCGCCGCCGCGGTCCGGTAGGGCCGCCCCGCGACGACCTCCCGAGCCCACCGGGGCGCCGAGCAGCAGGCCAGCAGCTCCCGTTCCGCCTCCGCCGCGGGAAGGGCGTCGAAGATCGGGACCCCCGTCACCGCTGCCCCGCCCCGAACGCGCCCGCACGCGCGGTGCTGATCGGGTTGGCCTCGGCGACCAGGTCGGCGAAGCGCCGGTTGGCCACCTTCGCGATCTCGATCAGTGCGGCAGCGTGCTCCTGCGCCGGCGAGTTCCCCAGCCGCCGTCTGCCCTCGTGCAGGATCGCCTCGCGCGCCGGGGCGTCCCGGACGCACACGATCAGCGGGATCCCGAACCGCTCGCGGTAGGCCGCGGCGAGGTCGGCGAAGTCGGTGCGGTCGTCGTCGGAGAGCCTGGTCAGGCCCGCCGACGCCTGGTCGTGGCGGGAGTCCTCGCCCGCGTCGCCGTCGGCCACGAGGTCGCCGCCGAGGTCCGGGTAGGCCGCCATCAGCGCGCGCTGCTCCTCGCGGGGCGCGGCGAACAGGGCCTCCTGGAACGCGGCCCGCAGCGCCCCGGTGTCGGCGAAGGGCTTGCGGTCGTACGCCCCGGCGACCACGTCCGTCGGGCCCTGGAACAGGCGTCCGAAGGCGGCGACGAACTCCTCCCGGCTCATCCGGTTGACCTGGTCGAGCCGCACCGTCGGTGTACCGGGGGCGCCCGCGACGGCCGGTCCGAAGTCCCGGCCCACGTGGTGGAACACGATGTTGAGCACGATCGCGGTGATGCTGCCCAGGGTGATCCCGGAGCCGAAGATGATCTGCGCCCAGCCGGGCAGGGCCTTCGCGACGTCGGGCTGCGCGGTCACGAACATGGCGAGCCCGACGCTGGTCCCGACGATCACGACGTTGCGGTGGTCGTGGAAGTCGACCCGGGAGAGCGTCTGGAAGCCGACGACCGCCACGGTCGCGAACATGGCCAGCGCCGCACCTCCGAGCACCGGGTGCGGGATGCCTGCGACGACCGCGCCCGCCTTCGGCACCAGCCCGATGAGGATCATGAACACGCCGGCCGCGGCCACCACGTACCGACTCTTGACCCGGGTCAGCCGGACCAGGCCGACGTTCTCGGCGAAACAGGTGTACGGGAAGGAGTTCAGGACGCCGCCGATCGTGGTGGCCAGGCCGTCGGCGCGCAGGGCGCGGGCGACGTCCTCCTTGCCGACGCGCTTGTCCACGATCTCGCCGGTCGCGAACACGTCGCCGGTGGTCTCCACCGCGGTGATCAGCATGACCACGATCATCGAGACGATCGCGGCCGCGCCGAACTTGGGCCAGCCGAAGTAGAACGGCGTCGTCACCCCCAGCCAGGCCGACTCGCCGACGGCGGAGAAGGTCGCGTCGCCGAGCGTCCACGCCACCGCCGTCCCCAGGACCAGGCCGATCAGCACCGCCACGGTGGCCGTGAACCCGCGGAAGACCCGCTGGATCACCACGATGACGGCCAAGGTGCCGAGCGCGTAGGCCAGGTTCCGCCCGCTCGTCGGGTCGGTGGCGGTGCCGCCGCCAACCGCGTCGAGCGCGGCGACGGGTAGCAGGGCCAGGCCGATGATCGTGATCACCGTGCCGGTGACGACCGGCGGGAAGAACCGGATCAACCTGCTGAACCACGGGGCGATCAGGAACGTGACCAGCCCGGCGACGATCACGGCGCCGTAGATGACCAGTAGGCCGTCCGTCCCGCCGCCGGCGGCGAGACCGATCGCGATCATCGGGGACACCGCGGTGAACGTGACGCCCTGCAGCAGCGGCAGCCGCACCCCGACCTTCCAGAACCCGACGGACTGGATGATCGAGGCGATGCCGCAGGTGAACAGGTCGGCGTTGATCAGGTGGATGAGCTCGCGCTCGGACAGCCCGATCGCACCGGCCAGCAGGATCGGCACGATGACCGCACCCGCGTAGAAGGCCAGCACGTGCTGGACGCCGTAGACGGCGAGCTTGCCGGCGGGGAGGACCTCGTCGACGGGGTGGGGCCGGCGGCCCTCCTGGCCGCGTCGGGACCAGGACGTGCGTGTTCGGGTTCGGGCGGTAGCGCGCACGGGCACCTCTTGAGGGGTGGGGTGGGATCGCCGCCCAGGGTGACCCGCACCACGGTCGCCGGGCCAGGCACCGCGCGCACGAAGCGAACGGACGGGCCCCGCGCGCTTTTGTGGGATCCGACAGAGCCCGGTGATCGACAGGGAACGCGCCGATGCCCGCGTCACGGCGAGGCCGGCGGTTGGTCGCGACCGGCCGGCTCGTGCTATCGGACTACTTTCCGTGTGCGAAGGATCGAAGGTTTGGGGGTGGCGGGTGTCGGTGTCGTCCGTCCGTAGTCCGGAGACGGTGCGGGGCCTGCAGGAGAGAGTGGCCAGGGCCCTCCCTGCAGAGCACGTCCAGCACATCGGCGGCTGGTGGCTGCGCCACTCCGCGAGCTCGTCCTGGTGGATGGGAACGGTGCTGCCGCACGGGGACGCCGGTCGGGACGACCTGCCGCGCATGATCTCGGCAGCCGAGAGCTTCTACGCGGGTTTCGGGGTGACGACGAGGTTCCAGGTCAGCCCGGGCGCATGCCCCGCCGACCTCGACGCAACCCTCGCACGGCGCGGCTACCGCCGGGACAGCCCTATGTCGTTGCGGACCGCCTCGACCGCGGACGTCCGGGCGCAGGCACGGCCGGACGGGCTGAGGATCCGGCTGGACGAGAGCCCGACGACCGCGTGGTTCGACGTCTGGTACGCGGTCCACGGCAGTGGCATCGACCCGGAGCGCGAGTGGAAGATGCTCGGCCGGGTGTCTCGGCCGAGCGCGTACGCCAGTGCCCTGGAAGGGGACGAGGTCGTTGCGGTGGGCCGCGCAGTGGTCGACGCCGGCTGGGCAGGGGTCTTCGGGATGGCGACCCTCCCCCAGGTGCGGGGAGGGGCGCGGCCCGCAGCATCCTGGCATCGCTGGCCGGCTGGGCGACCGCCCGAGGAGCGGACGGTATCTACCTTCAGGTCGAGAGCGACAACGACCCGGCACTCCGCCTGTACGACAACACGGGCTTCACCGAGGTGTGCGGCTACCACTACCGCACGCAATCGCCTTCACCGATCGGATGGCCGCCCCGACAGCAGGGCTGTGACCGAGGGACCGCCCGGGCCGGCTACGGGGAGGCCTCGGCCGGCTCCGCGTCGACCTCTCGCAGGGACTCCCCCGCGGCCTCGATCGCGTCGACGATGCCCTGATAGCCGGTGCACCGGCAGATGTTGCCGGACATCTCCTCGCGGATCTTCTCCCGGCCCGGCTCGGGGTCGTTGTCGAGCAGGTGCAGCGCGCTCATCAGCATGCCCGGGGTGCAGAAGCCGCACTGCAGGCCGTGGTGGGTGACGAAGGCCTCCTGCAGCGGGTGCAGCTCGCTGTCCTGTCCCTCCAGCCCTTCGACGGTGGTGAGCGACGACCCGTCGGCCTGCACGGCGAACATCAGGCAGGCCCGGGCGGGCTCGCCGTCGACGAGCACCGTGCAGGCGCCGCACACCCCGTGCTCACAGCCGAGATGGGTGCCGGTGAGCCCGCAGTCCTCGCGGAGCGCGTCGGCGAGGGTGCGCCGGGGCTCGACGTCGAGCCGCATGCGGTCGCCGTTGACGGTGAAGGTGACGTCCATGTCGGTCCTCTCCTACTGGATTCCCGCTTGCGCGAGGGCGCGGCGGATCATCTCCGCGGCGATCGCCCTGCGGAACGGCGCCGACCCGTGAAGGTCTGCGGTGGGGTCGATCTCGGCGGAGGCGGCGGCCGCGGCCTCGCGGGCCGTGCCGCCGTCGGCGAGTACCCGCTCCCCGGCCTCCGCCCGGACGGGGACGGCCCCGACGCCGCCGACGGTGATCCGCACGGCGTCGTCGATCTCCGTGACCACGGCCGTGACCAGCGCGAAGTCGCCGTGTCTGCGGGCGAACTCGGCGAAGCCCCAGCGGGTGGGCTGCGGGAAGCGGATACCGGTGATCATCTCGTCGTCGTCGAGGGAGGTGACCAGCGCGCTCACGAACAGCTCGTCAGCTGTGACGGTGCGGACCCCGCCGGACCCGGCGATGCTCACCGTCGCGCCGGTCGCGACCGCGACGACGGGCAGCTCGGCCGCCGGGTCGGCGTGCGCGATGCTGCCACCCGCCGTGCCGCGGGTGCGGATCGCGGTGTGTCCGATCCACTTGGCGGTCTCGGCGAGCAGCGGGTGGTGGGTCTGCGCGGCCAGCCTGCTGTGGCGGGTGAGCGCTCCGACCTCGACGGCGCCGTCCACCGGGCGGACCGAACCCAGCCCGGGGATCCGGTTCACGTCGACGAGCACCGACGGCCGGGCCATCCGCAGCGCCAACACGGGCACCAGGCTCTGCCCGCCGGCGAGGATCTTGCCGTCGCCGTCGGCCTCGGCCAGGGTCTTCACGACCTCCTCCACGCTGCTCGCGCGGACGTAGTCGAACGGGGCGCACTTCATCGGGTCATCTCCCCTCGAACACGGGTGGGCGCTTCTCGGTGCGGGCGCGGCGGCCCTCGGCGAAGTCGTCGCTGGCCCAGCAGGCCTCGAACGCCGTGTCGAGCGCCTTCTCGTCGAGCTCGGGCTCGAACACCTCGTTGAGCACCTGCTTGGAGTAGGCGACGGTAAGCGGCGCGAGCGCCGACATCCCGCCCGCCCACTCGATCGCGTCGTCGAGCGAACCGGTGCGCTCGACGAGCCCGCAGCTCCGCGCCGCGTCGGCGTCGAGCTGGTCGCAGGCGAGCAGGACCGCACGGGCGACGCCGTTGCCGGCGAGCAACGCCAGCCGTCGGATCGTCCACGGGTCCACCGCCAGGCCGATCTTCGCGGTGGGCACGCCGAAGACGGCTCCGGGTGCGGCGACCCGCAGATCCGCGGCGATCGCGAGCTGGGTGCCCGCGCCGATCGCCGGCCCGTTGACGGCCGCGACCACCGGGACCGGCGCGTCGGTGACGGCGTGCAGCATCGCGTAGAGGGCGTCGCGGAAGTCCGCGGTGTAGACCTCGCCGAGGTCGGCGCCGGAGCAGAAGCTGGTGCCGGCGCCGGTGAGCACGATCGCCCGGGTCCCGCCGTCGACCGCGCCGGTGACGGCCTCACGGAGCCGGTGGCACAGCGCCACGTTCAGCGCGTTGCGCTTCTCCGGCCGGTCGAGGGTGATCACCGTGACGCGGCCGTGCGCACTGGTCTCGATCACTGCAGCTCCTTCCAGACGCTCGCCGGGGTGATCGGCAGGGTGTCGATCCGGATGCCGAGCGCGTCGGACAGCGCGCCGGCCAGCACGGCGTTGGGGCCGAGCGTGCCGCCCTCCCCCACCCCGCGGACCCCGAGCGGGTTGTTCGCGGGCTGCGAGACATGCCCGATGACCATGTCGGGCACCTCGGCGCTGGTGGGCATCAGGTAGTCGAGCAGGGTCCCCGTGGAGAGGTTCCCTGCCTCGTCGTAGACGAGGTGCTCGTACATCGCGCCGCCGAGACCCTGCGCGATCGACCCGGCGATCTGCCCGTCGACGATCTGCGGGTGCATCGCCCGTCCGGCGTCCTCGACGCAGACGTACTTCAGGATCCGCAGCTCGCCGGTGACCCGGTCGACCTCGATCGCGGCGACCTGTGCCCCGGCGGCGAACGCACCGCGGATCGGGTCGTAGAACTTCGTGGCCTCCAGGCCCGGCTCGATGCCCTCCGGCAGCCGGTTGGACTGCAGGTAGGCGACCCGGGCCACCTCGGCCACGGAGATGCGGGGCTTGAGCTCGCCGACGACGGAGATCTGGCCGGCCTCGATGCGCAGGTCGGCGACGTTCGCCTCGAGCAGCCCCGCCGCGAGCAGCAGCACCTTCTCCTTCACCGCCTCCGCGGTGCGGTGCGCGGCACCGCCGCCGATCACGGCCTGGCGCGAGGAGAACGCCCCGAAACCCCAGAGCGACTCGTCGGTGTCGCCGATGCGGACGTCGACGTCGTCGTAGGCGACACCGATCCCGTCCGCGACGATCTGCGCGATCGTCGTCTCCAGGCCCTGGCCCTGGGACGTGACGCCGGAGAACACGGTGACCCGCCCGTCCGGGTTCATCCGCACGGTGCACGCGTCGTGGCCGGTGCGGAACGGCATCCGCGGCCCGGCGCTCGCCGCGCGGCCGAGCCCGGTGAGCTCGTTGTAGCAGGCGAACCCGATGCCGATGGGCGGTTCGTCGGTGCCCAGGCGGCGCTCCTGCTCGGCGCGGAACTCGTCGTAGCCGAGTGCGTCGAGGGCCTTGGTCAGGCACTCGTCGTAGTGGCCGGAGTCGTCGACCAGCCGCGACGGCATCTTGTAGGGGATGTCCTCGGGGCGGATCAGGTTCTTCCGGCGGATGGCCACGCCCGAGATGCCCAGCCGCGCGGCGGCGTCGTCGAGGACCGTCTCCATCGCGAAGACGCTGGCCGGGCGGGCGACCCCGCGGTACGGGCCGGACGGCGCCGTGTTGGTGGCGACGCCCCGGACCGTGCAGCGGTAGTTGTCGAGCCGGTAGGGCCCGGACAGCAGCCCGCCCGCCATCAGCGGCTCGATGCCCGCCGTCCAGGGGTAGACCGAGTAGGCCCCGACGTTGCAGCTCACGTCCGCCTCGACGGCGAGCAGCGTGCCGTCCTCGGCGAACCCGGCCTTCATCAGGTACCGGTGGTCGCGCGCGTGGGTGGCCGCCAGCAGGTGCTCCGCCCGGTCCTCCACCCACTTGAGTGGGACGCCCGGCATCGCCCGCGCCATCAGGCACAGCGCGACGTCCTCCGGGTAGAGCACGGCCTTGACACCGAACCCGCCGCCCACGTCCGGGGCGATCACGCGGACGTTGCCCTCGGGCAGGTCCATCAGCTCGGCGATCATGTTCCGGACGATGTGGGGTACCTGCGTGCCGTTCCAGAACGTCAGCTTCCGGTCCGAGGCGTCCCACAGGGCGACCCCGGCGCGGCACTCCATCGGGTTGCCCGCGTGCCGGTTGGTGATCAGCTCCCGCTCGACGACGAGCGCGGCGGTCGCGAACGCGTCCTCCACCGAGCCGGCGTCGAACGTGCGCTCCAGCAGCACGTTGTCCGGCGCCTCCGCGTGGACGGGCTCGCGCGGGGCCTCCCACGCGCAGACCGTCGGCGGCAGCGGCTCGTAGTCGACCTCGACGAGCTCCAGGCCGTCCTCCGCGCGGTAGCGGTCCGCAGCGACGACGGCCGCGACCGTCTCCCCCGCGAAGCGGACCTTCCCGTGCGCCAGCACCGGCTGGTCGGTCTCGACGTAGGACGGCAGCGCGGACTGCGCGCGCAGCACCACGTCGGCGAAGTCCGCGCCGGTGAAGACCCGGTACCCGGCCTCGCGGGCCGCGGCGACGTTCACGCCGGTGATCCGCGCGTGCCCGTAGGGGCTGCGCAGGAACGCGACGTGCCGCATCCGCGGCAGCTCCAGGTCGGTCACGTAGCGCCCGTGCCCGGTGACGAGGCGGCGGTCCTCCTTGCGCCGCACGCTGCGGCCGAGGCTGCCGGTGCCGTTCGCGTCGCCGCTCATGGCATCGCGTACCCGCCGTTGACCGAGACCACCTGACCGGTGGTCCAGGCCGACAGCGGGGAGGCCAGCAGCAGCACCATCGGGGTGATGTCGTCCGGGTGCCCGACCCGGCGCAGCGGGTACTGGGCGAGGATCTTCTTCATCTGCTCCGCCTCGGGCGTCCCGGCGTGCGCGTCGAAGTTGTCCGTGCGCACCAGGGCGAGGGACACGGCGTTGGCGCGGATGCCGAACCGGGCGAGCTCCTTGGCCAGCGAGCGGGTCAGGCCCACCGTCGTCGAGCGCGCGGTGGCGGTGACCAGCAGGCCGGACTCGCCGACCCGGCCCGAGTCGCCCATCAGGTTGACGATCGAGCCGGACTTGCGCTCGGCCATCAGCTTCGCGACGGCGTGGGTGATCTGCAGGGTGCCGGTGACGGTGACGTCGACCTGCGGCGCCCAGTCCTCGGGCGTGGACTCCAGGAAGCGCTGCTTCTTGGTGACCGCGGAGTTGTTGACCAGGACGTCGATCGGCCCGAGCTCGGTCTCGGTGCGCTCCACGATGGACGCGACGGCGGCCGCGTCCCGCAGGTCGCCACCCACCGCGATCGCCTTGACGCCCAGCTCGGAGGCCTCGGCGGCCGCCTTCTGGGCCCCCTCGGCGGAGGAGTTGTAGTGGAACGCGACGTTCGCGCCCTCACGGGCGAAGCCCAGCCCCAGCGCCTGGCCGAGGCCTTGGCCCGACCCGGTCACCAGAACGTTCTTGCCCGACAGCTGAAGATCCATTGTTCGTGCCTCTCAGACGGCTCGGAAGGTGCGGTTGCCGGACGCGGTGACGACGCGGCCGAAACGCAGGCCGGGGAAGTGGGCGCCGACCACGAGGTCGGCCGAGTCCGCGACCTCGTCGGCCAGCGCGTTGCGCACGGCACTCGCCGCGACCGGGTCGACGTCGAACACCGCCTCCCAGTCCCGCTCGGCCAGCTCGACCACGGAGTGCACGACGTCGCCGAGCAGCAGCGCGCGCTCGTCGCCGTCGGAGACCACGTAGACCGTGGACCCCGGGGTGTGCCCGGGGGCGGGACGGGCGGTCAGGCCCGGCGCGAGGGTGACCTCGGCGTCGAAGGTCTCCAGCTGCGGGACCAGCGGGCTGAGCTTGCGCACGGCGCCCGGCTCGGCGTCGGCGGACTCGACGAAGTGCGCCCAGTCCGCGGCGTGCACCCGATAGGTCGCGTTCGGGAACACGACCTGGCCCTTCTTCGTGGCCCAGCCGACGTGGTCGAAGTGCAGGTGCGTGAAGACGACGTCGGTGACGTCCTCCGGCCCGATCCCGTACTCGCGCAACGAGTCCAGGAAACCGCCGCCCGCGTACTTCCCGTTGTCGATCGTCCCGACCCCGGCGTCGACGAGCACGGTGCGGTCCCCGGTGCGGACCAGGAACCCGCCGAGCGGCATGCTCAGGACGCCGTCGGCGTCGAGGTGCTCGGCGTGGCAGGACCACGCGTCGGGCACCCCGGGCCGGGTGAGGACCTCGGTGGCCACCTCGCGGCCCGTGCCGTCGAGGACGGGCAGGATCTCGATGTCGCCGATCTTCATCGGGCGCCTCCGGCCGGTCGCAGGATCGTGCGGATGCCTCGGCCGGCGGCGAGCTCGTCGAGCGCGGCGTCGACGTCGGTCAGCGAACCCGAGCCGGTGACGAGCTGCCGGAGATCGAGGTCGCCGGAGCGGACCCAGTCGAAGAAGCGCGGCATGTCCGCGGCGGCGTCGAGCGAGCCGGCGACACAGCCGCGCAGGGTGCGGGCGAAGTGGAACAGCTCCAGGGCGCTGAAGGACACCGTGTCGTCCTTGCCGCCGATGCCGACCACGGTGGCCGATCCGCCGCGCCGGGTCATCCCCCACATGTCGCGGATCGTGCGCGCCGAGCCGACGCAGTCGAACGCGAAGTCCGCGCCGCGCTTCCCGGTGAGACCGCGGACGGCCTTCCTGGTGTCGTCGTCGGCGGGGAGGAAGTGGGTGGCGCCGGCGGCGGTCGCCATGGCGGCCTTGTCCGTGTTGCGGTCCACCGCGATGATCGTCGACGCGCCGGCGAGCCGGGCGCCCTGGATCACCGACAGGCCGACCCCGCCGAGGCCGATGACCAGCACCGACGAGTCCGCGGTGACGTGCGCGGTGCTGGTCACCGCACCGACCCCGGTGGTGACCGCGCAGCCGAGCAGGGCGGCGTCGGCGGTCTCGATGTCGTCGGGCACCGGCACGACGGCCCCGCGCGGCACGACGGTCTGCTCGGCGAACGAGCCGACCGTCAGGCCCGGGTAGACGGGCTCGCCGGCGCCGGTGACCGCGTAGGGCTCACCGGCCCGCGACGAGCCGGTGGCGCACAGGTGCGGCTCGTCGTGGGTGCAGTGGAAGCACTCCCCACACGCGGTGATCCACAACAGGATCACCCGCTGCCCGGGCGCCACGTCCGAGACCTGCTCGCCCACCTCGACAACCGTGCCGCAGGCCTCGTGGCCGAGCACGGCGGGCAGCGGCTGGGCGAGCACACCGCGGGCGAGCGACAGGTCCGAGTGGCAGACGCCGGTCTGCTCGATCCGGACCCGGACGTCGCCGGGGCCGACCGCCCTGAGCCGGATGGTCTCGACGGCCATCGGCTCGCCGACCGCGCGAAGCACGGCCGCCCGCACCTCGTGCGGATACGCCTGCGTGTCCACGGTGGACACCTCGGTACCGGCCGTCATCGCTGCACCGCCTTGATCTCGCAGACGTCGGCGATGCCGTACGCGCCGATCTCGCGTCCCGTCCCGGACTGCTTGAAACCGCCGAACGGGGCGCCCGGGTTGAACGCACCGCCGTTGACGTCGACCTGACCGGTCTGCAACCGGGCCGCCACGGCGAGCGCCGCGTCGTCGTCGGCACCCCAGACCGCACCGCCCAGGCCGTAGATGCTGTTGTTCGCGATCGCGACGGCCTCGTCGTCGGAGCCGGCCGCGAGGATGGCGAGCACCGGCCCGAACACCTCCTCCTGAGCGAGCCGGGAGTCCGGGTCGACGCGGGAGATCACCGTCGGGGAGACGTAGTAGCCGCGCTCGGGCAGCTCGGCCCCGCCGTACACCGTGACCGCGTCGGATCCGCCGGACGCAGGGTCGAGGTAGGACTCGACCTCCTTGCGCTGCTCCGCGGAGACCAGCGGGCCCAGCCGGGCGCCGGGCGCGTACTTCGCCGCGGCCGCGGCGGCCAGCTCCTCCGCCTGCGCGATCCGGCTCTCCGGGACGATGAGCCGCGACAGCGCCGTGCAGGTCTGGCCACCGTTGAGGAAGCAGTTCGCCACGGTGATCTTGACGGCCTTGGCGAACAGCTCGTCGTCGGCGTCCGCGAGCACGACGCTGGCGGACTTGCCGCCCAGCTCCAGGGTGACGCGCTTGAGCGTCTCGGCCGCGACGCCGGCGATCTGCCGGCCGACCGGGGTGGAGCCGGTGAAGGACACCTGGTCGACGCCCGGGTGGCGGGTGAGCAGGTCTCCCACGACCCGGCCGCTGCCCGGCACGAGGTTGAACACGCCCGCCGGCAGCCCCGCCGAGTCGAACGCCCGGGCCAGCTCGAACGCGGCCAGCGGGGTGAGCCCGGCGGGCTTGAGCACGACGGTGGCGCCCGCGGCCAGCGCCGGGATCACCTTCACGACCACCTGGTGCAGCGGCAGGTTCCACGGCGTGATCGCGGCGACCACGCCGACCGGCTCGTGGCGGATCAGCGAGTTGCCGATCTCGCTGGTGAACGCGAAGCGCTCCAGCGCGTCGATCGTGGCGTCGATGACGGCGACCGGGGTGTCGACGTGCAGGGCGCGGGCCACCTTGGGCGGTGCGCCCAGCTCGCGCTGGATCAGGCCGGCGAAGACCTCGGCGCGCTCGGCGATCACGTCGCGCACGCGGCGGAGCACGGCAGCGCGCTCGGCGACGGACGTGGCGGCCCAGCCCGGGAACGCGGCGCGGGCGGCGGCGACGGCGGTCTCGACGTCGTCGGTGGAGGCCTGGGTGATCACCCCGGTGACCTCTTCGGTCGCCGGGTCCACGACCTCCAGGTCGGCACCGCCGCCGGGTACCCAGCGGCCGTCGATGTAGAGCGCGGTCTCCCGCTGGACATCGGTCATCGGTTTCCCTCCGTGATCGTGGTGCCGGGCGTGTCGTGGCCGGGCAGCATCAGGTTCAGCACGATCTGCGCCGGGACCGGGGCTCGTCCCCCGGAGCCGCGGCGGCGGCCCAGCAGCCAGCCGAACAGCAGACCCAGCACCGCCGCGGCCGCCGGGACGGCCTGCTTCAGGGCGGCTGTGCCGCCCGCGGACATGAGGTCGAGCGGCTCGACGTCGTCGATGCTTCGACGGGCGGGCGCGGCCGACACGGTCGGGGCCTGGCTCTTCGCGGCCGATCCCGGGGTGGGCGCGGGCGAGCCGGACCCCGCCATCTCCTCCTCCAGGCGGGTCGCGAACTGGCCGATCAGCTTGCCGCTGACGTCCGAGATCACGCCTCGGCCGAACTGGGCGACCCGGCCGGCCAGCTCGAGATCGGTGGCGATGGAGACCTGCGTGCCGGCGCCCTGGGCGGTCAGCGACAGGTCGATCGTCGCCGCCGCGTTGCCCTGGCCCCGGACGTCGCGGCCCTCGGCCCTCAGCACCGCGCGGTGGGCCGCGTCGTCGCGCTCGATGAAGCGGGCGACCCCCTCGTACTGGGCGGTCACCGGGCCGACCTTGATCTTCACTGCGCCGCGGTAGTCCTCGCCCTCGACGCCGAGCAGGGCCGCCCCGGGCAGACAGGGCGCGACCCGTTCGAGATCGGTGATGACCTCCCAGGCCCGGTCCACCGGCTGGGAGACGCTGAACGTGTTGATCAGCTCCATTGCCCGCTCCTCTACTAACTAGCGTTCTTTAGTCACCGTAGGCCATGCGTCGGCACCCCGCCAGTGCGGGGCCCGACGGGGGTCAGCGGGCGTTCGTCACAGTGCCCGACACCGTCTGCTGGAGCTGGAAGCGGAGGATCTTCCCGGAGCCCGTGCGCGGGATCTGCTCGACCTCGATCAGCCGCTCCGGCATCTTGAACGACGACAGCCGCTCCCGGGCCGTGGCCAGCACGGCCTCGTGGTCCAGGCCGTCCGGCGTGCGCGGCACGACGAACGCGATCGCGACCTCGCCGAGGTGCTCGTGCGGAGCACCGACCACCGCGGCATCCTTGACCTGCTCGGACGCCAGCAGCGCGTCCTCCACCTCGGCCGGGTAGATGTTCTCCCCACCGCGGATGATCAGTTCCTTGGTGCGGCCACTGATCCGCAGGTAGCCGTCCTCGTCGCGGCGCGCCAGGTCACCGGTGCGGTACCAGCCGTCGACGAGCACGGCGGCACTCGCCTCGGGCAGGTCGTGGTAGCCGGGAGTCACGTTCGGACCCTGCACCCAGAGCTCGCCCTCCTCGCCCGGCAGGACGTCCCGCCCGCTGACCGGGTCGACCAGGCGCACCGAGAGGCCCGGCAGGGGCAGCCCGCACGAGCCCATCACCCGGGATCCCGTGGGCCAATTCATCGTGACCATCGTGGAGGTCTCGGTGATGCCGTACCCGTCGAGCAACGGCACCCCGAACGCCTTCTCGAAGCCCTCGTTCACCGCTGCGGGCATGATCGCGCCCGCCGAGATGCACATCCGCAGGGCGGGAGCCTCGAGCCCGTCGGACCCCAGGCGGTCGAGCAGGTAGTGGAACATCGTCGGCACCCCGGGGAAGACGGTCACGTCCCCCTCCGGACCACCGTGCCGCAACCGCTCCCGCACCTCCTGCACGGAGAACCGGGGCAGGATCCGCTCGCTCGCACCCACCGCGGCGACGCCGAGCACGCACAGGACGAGCGCGTAGGAGTGGAACAGCGGCAGGGCGCTGAGCAGCACGTCGTCCGGACCGAGGCCGACGATCGGCGCCCAGCACGCGGCGACCACCCAGAAGCAGCCGCGCTGGGTCAGGTACACGCCCTTGGGCCGCCCGGTCGTGCCCGAGGTGTAGAGCATCCAGGCCGTGTCGTCGAGGTCGAGGCAGTCCCTCGGCGGCGAGGCCGGGATCGCCATCAGGTCCGCGTAGCCGACCTCCCGGACCGCGTGGCCGTCCTCTGCCCCCGTGCCCACGACGACGACGGCGAGCAGGTCCGGGCGGTCCGCGGCGAGCGCACGGACCAGGTCCAGGTGGGCGGCGTCGGTGACGACGACCCGCGAGCCGCTGTCGTCGAGGATGTGCGTGACCTCGGCCGTCGCGGCCTGCGGGTTCGCGCAGACCGCGATCGCCCCGGCCCGCGGGATCCCCAGATAGGACTCGGCCACCTCGACCCGGTTGTCCAGGTAGAGCAGCACCCGGTCCCCGCGCCCGACGCCGAGGTCCTGCAGGTGCCCGGCCAGCCGGGCCGTCGTGCCGGCGAGCTCGCCGTAGGTGACCGCGCGGACGTCGTCGACGAACGCGACGGCGTCCGCTCGCACCCGGGCGTGCCCGTCCAGGATCTCGGGAACCGTCCTGATGAGTTCCGTGTGCAGCACCGTTGTTCCTCTCGTGCTCAATGGGTGGAGATCGGGGCCTCTTCCGAGCCCAGGCCGGTCTGCGACCGGACCTGCAGCTCGTCGAAGGACCGGGTCGCACCGCGCTCGCCGTCCTCGGGTGCGCGGGACAGCACCGAGCCGAGCCAGCAGGCGAGGAAGCCCACGGGGATGGCGACGAGCGTCGGATACTCGATCGGGTACGGCGCGGCCGCCACGCCGCCGGGCCACACCGACGGCCCGAGGACGATGAACAGGACCGAGGTCAGCAGGCCCGCCGTGATGCCGGCGATCGCGCCGGTGGTGGTGAAACGGCGCCAGGTCAGGGCCAGCAGCAGGGCCGGGAAGTTCGCGCCCGCGGCGACCGAGAGCGCGAGGCCGACGAGGAATGCGACGTTGAAGTTCGGCCCCGCGGCCAATGTGATCACGATGGCGACGGCACCGATCCCGGCCGCCGCCCACCGGGCGACGTTCGTCTCGCCGCCGGTCTCGCGGCCGCGGCGCACGACGTTCGTCCACAGGTCGTGGGCCACCGCACCGGACGCCGACAGCACCAGCCCGGAGACGACGGCGAGGATCGTGGCGAACGCGACCGCCGAGACGAACGCGGTGAACAGGTCGCCGCCGACCGTGCCCGCTCCCCCGCCGAGGAACTCGGCGAGCAGCGGCGCGGCCAGGTTGCCGCTCTTGCCGACCGCCGTCGCGGACTCCGGCGGCAGAATCGCCCGGGCGCCGAACCCGATGACCGCGGTCATCACGAAGAACGCCCCGATCAGCGCGGTGGCCCAGCCCGCCGAAGAGCGGGCCTGCTTCGCGTCCGGGACGGTGAAGAAGCGGATCAGGATGTGCGGCAGTGCGGCGGTGCCGATCGCGAAGGCCAGGGCCACCGAGACGGTGTCGAGGAACGAACGGCCGGACCCGCCGGGGGCGAGATAGGCGTCGCCCGCCGGGTGGTTCGCCGCGGCGGTGGTGAACAGCACCGACAAGCTGAACCCCATCTTGATCAGCACGCCGAGGGTGAGCGCGAGACCCGCGACCAGCAGCAGGACCGCCTTGATGATCTGCACCCAGGTGGTGGCGAGCATGCCGCCGAACACGACGTAGACGAGCATCGCCGCGCCGGTCAGGATCACCGCGGGTACGAAGTCCAGCCCGGTCAACGCCCGGATCAGCACCCCGGCCCCGACGAGCTGGGCGACCAGGTAGATCACGGCGACGAGCACCGTCGAGGCGGCGGTGGCAGCCCGCACCGGGCGCTCCCTGAGCCTGAAGGACAGCACGTCCGCGACGGTGAACCGGCCGGCGTTGCGCATCCGCTCGGCGAACAGCAGCAGGATCAGCACGAACGCGACGAGCGTGACCGAGGGCATGATCCAGCCGTCGAAGCCGGACAGGTACATCAGACCGGTGAAGCCGAGGAACGTCGCGGCGGACATCAGGTCCCCCGCGATCGCCAGGCCGTTCTGCGGGCCCGAGATCCCCCGGCCGGCGGCGAAGAAGTCGGTGGCCGAGCTCGTCCGGCGCGAGGCCCAGACGGTGATGGCGATGGTCACCCCCACGAGCAGGGCGAACGCGATCAGGCGGGTGGCGTTCACCGCCCGGCCCCGTCCTGGGCGGCGGTCGCCGGGGTCGCGAGCCGGACGACCCGCTCCTCCAGCCCGGAGAACACCGTGGTCGCCAGGCGCAGGTAGCGCCAGGTCAGGAACCAGGCGAGGACGAACTGGCTGAGCCCGAGCAGGAACCCGACCGTCATCCCCGCCAGGACGACCGTCCCGGCAAGCGCCGGCGCAGCGCCGACCACCGCGAGGAACACGGCGAACCAGCCGAGGATCGCCACGGCGGCAACCCGGACGAACCGGCCTCTGCGGGCGACGAGCTCGCGGAACGGCTCCGACCGCTGGATCGCCTCCCAGTCGACCGGGTTTCCGTCGATCGAGTGTCCGCCGGCGGCTCCCGCCCGCGGGCCTGGTCGGGTCTTGCTGCTGACTCGTCATCGAGTGTCCTCCCGGCCTGGAGCGAAACTAGCTAACGCTCATTCGTGACGGGACACTAGCTAACGCTCATTCGTAAGGCAACGGTAGGGTTTCACCCATGGCCAGGACGAGGACCGAGCCCGCCTCCCCGATGGCGCGGCCGCCGGTCACCGGTGACACCGTGCTCGACGCGGCCCTGACGGTCTTCGCCGCCCGCGGCTACCACGGCACGGCGCTCAGCGAGATCGCCGAGGCCCTCGGGATCCGCACGCCGAGCCTCTACAACCACATGACCTCGAAGCAGCAGCTGCTCGAGACGCTGGTGGCCCGGACCCTCGACGACGTGCTGACGGACTTCGACGACGCGGTGCGGGACGTGCCGGAGCCCGCCGAGCGCCTACGGCGGGCCGTCCACGTCTACGCGCTGCGCCACGCGACGCACCGCCGAGAGGCGCTGCTGGTCAACCGGGACACGAGCAGCCTCGACGAGCCGGCCCTGACCCGGCTGCGGGAGCGACGCCGGGATCACGAGCGCGCGGTCCGTGGGCTGATCCTGGAGGGCGCCGAAGCGGGTGTGTTCGCCGTCGACTCCCCCGCGCTCGCCTCGTTCGCCATCCTCGAGATGTGCGTCAGCATCGCCCGCTGGTTCCGGGAGGACGGCGACCGCACAGCGGAGCAGGTCGCAAACGAGTACGCCGAGTTCGCGCTGCGCATCGTCGGGTACGCGTGATCGACGGCGCCCTGTATACGGTTCATCGGCGATGACGGCCACGAAACGGGGGAATCTGCGGATGTCCGGCACCCGCACGACGGTGACTGCCGAGGCCGTCGTCGACGCGGCACTCACACTGTTCGCCCAGCGGGGGTACCACGGGACCGCCCTGAGCGAGATCGCCGAGGTCCTCGGCGTGCGAACCCCGAGTCTCTACAACCACATGCGGTCGAAGCAGGAACTGCTGCACACCATCACCGAACGCACCGCGACCGGGGTGCTGGAGGACTTCCGGGCGGCCACCGCGGGCCTCGACGACCCGGTCCGCCGCCTGCAGCAGGCCACGTTCGTCTACGCCCGGCGGCACGCCACCCACAGACGTGAGGCCCTGGTCGTCAACCGCGACACCGCCAGCCTCGACGAGCCACACCGCACGACCGTTCAGGAGCTACGCCGCGCGCACGAACATGCGCTCCGTTCCGTGATCGTCGAGGGTGTCGAGGCGGGCGTGTTCACGGTCGACTCCCCCGCGCTGGCCTCGTTCGCGATCCGCGAGATGTGCGTGAGCATCGCCCGCTGGTTCCACGACGACGGGCCCGCCACCGCCGAGGAGGTGGCGGCGCAGTACAGCCGCTTCGCGCTGCAGATCGTGGGGGCGGCCGGGGCTCCCGAGGGGACCGTCCGGCCGATCCCGCCGGTGTGAGTCGAGGGTCGGCCGAGCCCGGGTGGCGCCGGTCAGCTCCACCAGCCCGATGAGGATCATGAACACGCCGGCCGCGGCCACGACGTACCGGCTCTTGACCAGCCCGGCGACGATCACGGCGCCGTAGATCACCAGCAGGCCGTCCGTCCCGCCACCGGCGGCGGGCCTGGCCCGGCGACCCTCCGGGAGACCCGGGTCGTGGCAGGCTGTCAGCGACCTCTCTCGCCGAGGGTGAGGAAGGCGACGCGGGCCGATGCGGGTCACCCGAACGCGGTGCGATCGTCGGCCGACGCAACCCACGCGGCCTTCCGGCCGTCCTCTGTTCAGGTGCCGGCGGTGTCCCGGCCGGCGCCCACCGGGCGGGGGCCCGGTGTCGGGGAGGGAGAGAGATGAGCATGACCAGCATGAACAGGACGCGGCTCGGCGCGGTGGCGGTCGCCACCATCGGGATCCTGGCGGCCGGCTGTTCCGGCGGTGGCCGGAGCGAGGTCAACGGCGGGGTCCCGCTGGCGAACACGACGGCGGCTGCGACGCCCACGACGACCGCCGCGCCGACGAACCAACCGGGCACCTCGGCGCCGGCCTCCGCCGGCGACGCGCTGTACCCGCCGAACTGCGCCACGCGCAACCTGAGGATCACCCTCACCGACCGCGACGCGGCCGCCGGCTCGGTGTACTCGACGATCAGCTTCCTGAACGTCGGGCCGGACACGTGCCAGCTCCGGGGCTTCCCGGGCGTCTCGTATGTGACCGGCGACGACGGCCAACAGGTCGGCGCGGCTGCCGAGATGACCGGGCCGCGCGGGGACCAGGTCCGGCTCCGGCCGGGTGCCGCCGCGGGGGCGGTGCTGCAGATGCCCCAGGCCGCGAACTTCGACCCCGCGGCCTGCCGGCCGACGCCCGTCCGCGGCCTGCGCGTCTACCCGCCGGGGGAGACGGCCTCGGCCTTCGTCCCGCTGGAGACCAACGGCTGCGCAGGCACCACGCCCTCCCCGCAGCTGTCGATCCAGACGATGAAGGCCTAGCGCCAGCTGATCCGACGGCTGAGGCCCGTCCGTCCTCGGCCGGGAGCTACGCAACGACGCCGAAGACGGGGAAGATTGTCAGGGGGCTAGGCAACGACGGGCTCGTCCTCGGCCTGCCGATCACAGGAGACGTGAGCGTTCTACCGGTGGCGGCCGGGGCTGGGTAGGGTTATGACGGTGGCGGAGCGAGTCGGCGCCGAGCGCCTCGGGTTCGCGATCGGCGTCCTCGGTGGGCCCACGACCGTGGTCGACGTCGCGGGATCGAGGCTGGTCGTGGACCCGACCTTCGACCCGCCCGGCGACAAGGGCTACCTGACCAAGCTGCGTGGGCCGGCGGTGTCCGAGGCCGAACTGGGGCAGGTCGACGCCGTCCTGGTCAGCCACGACCTGCATCCCGACAACCTCGACGATCGCGGCCGGGCATTCGCGCTCGCCGCACCGTTGCTCGTGACCGGTCCGCGCACCGCCGGGCGCCTCGGACCGACGGCCACCCCGCTCAGAGCCTGGGAGACAGTGAGGCTGCCGCGCGGCGGCCAGGCCGGTGACCTCACGATCCGCGCCGTGCCGGCGATGCACGGGCCCGCCGACGGTGCCCGTGACGAGGACGGTCACGTCAACTGCGAGGTCACAGGTTTCGTTCTGTCCGCCGACGGTGTTCCGACGGTGTACATCAGCGGTGACAACGCCTCGATCGCCGTGGTGGCCGAGGTGGCCCGGCGTGTCGGCCCGATCGAGGTGGCCGTGCTGTTCGCCGGGGCTGCGCGCGTGCCGGCCAAGGAACGCGGCCGCGCGCTGACCCTGACCAGCGAACGGGCCGCAGCCGCGGCCGCTCTCCTGGGGGCACCGCTGGTCGTGCCCGCGCACTACGACAGCTGGGCGCATTTCAGCGAAGGCCCCGACCGCATCGTCGACGCGTTCGACGACGCCGGGCTGTCCCAGGTCCTACGAATGGCTGACCCGGGCAGGTGGATCGTTCCCACCTTCTCCTGACCGCCGGCCGATCCGGGCGATCTTCCGCGACGTCGAGCACCTCGACGGCCCGCAGCTCGTTGAGCGGGCGACAGGGCCCTTCACAGACGCCGCCTCGTCGCCGTGAGACGAGGCCGCCTACCTGTGCAGCGTCCGGCAGGATCAGAGCGCGGCGGCCTTGGCGAGCAGCACTTCTCGCTGGCGCCGGTTCGCGGCCAGCCCGGCGGCGGTCGTGAGCTCGGACCGGGCCTCGTCGATGCGGCCGAGGCGCGCGAGCAGCTCGCCGCGCACGCTCGGGAGCAGGTGCGAGCCGCGGAGTGAGCCCGCCGCGGCGAGCCGGTCGACGATGGGCAAGGCCGATGCGGGACCGGTGGCCATCGACACTGCGACCGCCCGGTTGAGTTCGACGACCGGGCTCGGCGCGATGCGGCCGAGCGCCTCGTAGAGCAGGGCGATGCGCTCCCAGTCGGTCTGGTCGACGCTCGGCGCGAGCGCGTGGCACTGGGCGATCGCCGCCTGCAGCGCGTAGTTGCCGCGCCCGCGACCGAGCGTGTCCGATCGGTCGAGCGCCGCACTCCCCCGCCCGATCTGGGCGTGGTCCCAGCGTCGCCGGTCCTGCTCGGCGAGGAGGATCGGGCTGCCGTCCGGCGCCTCCCGTGCGGCGAAGCGCGACGCCTGGAACTCCATGAGCGCGACGAGGCCGTGCGCCTCCGGCTCACGGGGCACCAGGCCGGCGAGCACCCGGCCGATCCGCAGCGCCTCGTCGGCCAGCTCGGTTCGGATCCATCGGTCGCCCGAGGTGGCGGCGTAGCCCTCGGTGAAGATCAGGTAGACGACGCCGAGCACGCCCCCGAGCCGCACGGCCCATGCGTGCGGCTCCGGCACCTCGAACGGTACGCGCGCCGCCGACAACGTCTTCTTGGCTCGCACGATGCGCTGCTGCATCGTCGCGACCGGCACAAGGAACATCCGGGCGATCTCCTCGCTGGTGAGGCCGCCGACGACGCGGAGCGTCATCGCGACCTGGGCCTCGCGCCCGAGGACGGGATGGCATGCCGTGAACACGAGGCGCAGGAGGTCGTCGTCGATCGGCTGCCACTCCTCGACGATCTGCTCGTCGAGTTCGTGGGCGATGGCGTGGTAGCGCTCGTCGAGCCGCTCCCGGCGGCGCCAGCCGTCGATGGCTTTCCGCTTCGCGACGGCGGTGAGCCAGGCGCCCGCGTTGCGCGGGACGCCGGACTCCGGCCACTGCGCGAGCGCGTCGGCGACGGCCTCCTGCGCCAGGTCCTCGGCGAGGCCGACGTCGCCGACCATCTTGGCGAGCGTCGCGACGATGCGTCCGCCTTCGATCCGCCAGACGGCGTCGACGGTGCGTCGGATGTCGGACATCGTCAGTAGTCCCTCAGCGCGCTTGTCTCACTCCGTCCCGAGTTCCTCGCGCCACCCGGCCTCCTTCTGGACGTACTCGTTGTCGGCGAAGTCCGCGAAGTCGCTCGCCTCGGTGACGCGCCGCACCTCGAGCTTCGAACCGGGGCCGAGCGGGCAGCGGGAGGCCCATTCGACGGCCTCCTCCTTCGAGGAGGTCCGGATGATCCAGAAGCCGTTGAACAGCTCGTGGGTCTCCCCGTAGGGACCGTCGCTGACGATCGGGGGCTGGTCGCCGAAGTCGACGACGAATCCCTCCTCCGCGTCGGAGAGGCCTTCCCCTGCGAGCAGCACGCCGGCCTTCATGAGCGCCTCGTTGTACTCGCCCATCGCGGTGATGATCTTCTCGAAGTCGACGTTCTTCGACGCCTCGACGGCCTCGGCGGTGGCGCGCATGATCAGCATGTACTTCACGGGGTTCTCCCTCGGGTCCGGGGCGCGGCTCGCGCCTTTCTACTCCCGCGTCGAACGGGAGCTGCCAGGATCGACACGGGCGATCAGGTTTTTCGACCGTATCGCCCGCGTCCTCCCGCAGCGTCCCGCGCGGCCGCGCGGTTGTGGGCAGGAGGTCGGGGCCGCCGCGGTGGCTCCACTCGGGAAGCACCTGCCCGATCGGGCCGAGCGGGATCCGGGACGCGGCCGCCGTCGCCCTCACCCATCGGGTGACGTAACCGGTTGCCTCCGCGGCGGCGAGGTTTGAGGGCGGGGCGGTACGGGACCCTGTGCGAGTGGAGCGACGGCGGCTCGGCGCGGACGGCACGGAGGTGCCGGTCATCGGCCTGGGGACCTGGCGCCGGCTGGAGGCGGCAGCCGCCGGCGGCCGACACGTCGCGGTCGTGACCCGGGCCCTCGACGCCGGGGTGCGGTTCTTCGACTCCTCGCCGATGTACGGCCGCGCCGAGGAGCTGCTCGCCGAGGCCCTGAGCGGCCGCCGGGACGAGGCGGTCGTGGCCACCAAGATCTGGACGGTCTCGCCGGCGGAGGGGCGGCAGCAGCTCGACCGGGCGCTTCGCCTCTACGGCGGACACGTCGAGCTGATGCAGATCCACAACCTGGTGGCCTGGCGCGAGCACCTACCGCTGCTGCTGGCGGCGCGGGAGGAGGGCCGGATCGACCGGATCGGGGCGACGCACTACGCGGTGGTCGGCGAGCTGGAGACGGTGATGCGCACCGGCCGGATCGACGCCGTTCAGGTCCCGTACAACCCGCGGCAGCGCCAGGTCGAGCAGCGCATCCTGCCGCTGGCCGCCGACCTCGGGCTCGGCGTGGTCGTCATGCGTCCCTTCGGCGAGGGTGAGCTGCTGGGCCTCGACATCGGCGAGGCCCAGCTCGCGCCGCTGTACCCGTTCGGGGTCCGCACCTGGGCGCAGGCGCTGCTCAAGTGGGGACTGAGCGATCCGAGGTGCACCGTCGCGATCCCGGCGACGGCGAACCCGACACGGATCGACGAGAACGTCGCCGCGGGGGAGCCGCCCTGGTTCGGACCCGACGAGCGGGAGCTCGTCCACCGGCTGGCACTGCGCACCTGAGGGCGGCCACGGGGCGGCACTCTCCCGCTGATCCGGCGCGTCAGCGCGACGTTCATGTCGGCGTAGTGCGGCGCGTGTTCTCCGAGCGCAGCAGGACGTTCTCCGGCCCGACCCACCCGCGTCAGGACCCCACGAGGCGATGGCGCATCTCGCCGATCCCGGTGCACCAGGTGACGAGCTCGTCGCCGGCCTGCAGGAACCGCGGCGGGGTCATGCCCACCCCGACGCCGGACGGCGTCCCGGTGAAGATCACGTCGCCGGGCATCAGCGTGACGATCGCGGACAGCTTCGCGACGATCACCGGGATCGGGAAGATCATGTCGCCGGTGCGGCCCTTCTGCATGCTCTCCCCGTTGACCAGGCAGCCCAGCTCCAGGTCCGCCGGGTCCAGGCCGGCCGCCCGCAACTCGTCGAGCGTGACGAGGCTCGGTCCGACCGGTGAGAACCCGGGGTAGGACTTGCCCAGTCCGAACTGGGCGGGGGGTGCGGCGAACTGGGTGACCCGGTCGGAGATGTCCTGGCCGAGGCTGAGCCCCGCGACGTGCTCCCAGCCGTCGGCCTCGGCGATGTCGCGCCCGCCGGTCCCGATCACCGCGACCAGCTCGACCTCCCAGTCCACGTTGCCCGGGGAGAGTGTGATGTCACCGCGCGGGCCGGTGAGGCTGGAGGCGTACTTGGTGAACACGACAGGCTCGGCGGGCAGCGCGAAGCCGGCCTCGTCGGCGTGGTCGCGGTAGTTGAGCCCGACCGCGAAGATCTGCGGCGGTCGGGGCGCCACGGCGTCGAGCTCCTCGTCGGGGATCGGGACGGCGGCCGAGAACGACGCGGAGGTGGCCCAGTCGCGGAACTCCGCCCACCGGGGGTAGACCGCCTGCGGGTCGGCCGGGAACCGGCCGCCGCTGGCCTGCTCGACGTCGAGGGCCCGGAGGCCGGAGCCGGCCTCGGGGTCGAGCAGGACCAGCCGGCCGGCGGCGTTGGCGATACGCACGGGTATTCCTCCCAGGGGTCGGGAAACGGATCGGATCAGACGAGCGCGGTGACGCCGTCGGTGATGCCTAGCAGCGCCCGGCCGTAGACCTCCGACGAGATCGCCGGGTTGATCACCGCGTGCCGGCTGGCGACCTCGGAGTCGCGCCAGATTCGCTGCAGGGGGCTGGACTCGGCGAAGCTCGAGGCCCCGTGCGCGGAGACGAGCACCCGGACCGCCTCGCGGGCCTGCTCGATCGCCCAGCCGGTGTCCATGCGGACGCGGGCGCGGGCGGCGTAGTCCGGGTACACCCCGTCCGCCGCGGCCTGGTCGATGTCCGCGGCCGCCCGGTAGGCGTGCAGGTGTGCGGAGTCGACGAGTGCCGCGGCCTTCGCCACGGCCAGCTGCACGGTCGGGGCCTCGGTCTGGACGTCGTAGAAGGTGTAGGAGATCGACCGCTTCGGCGCCTTCTCCAGCACCAGCTCCAGGGCCGCCTGGGCCAGCCCGAGCTGCGGTCCGGCGAGCACCAGCGCGGCAACCGGGATGAACGCGCTGCGGTAGAGGGCCTCGTCGGTGTGCTCGGTGCCGTAGCGGCCCCCGATCGCCGCCGGCACGGAGATCACCCGGTGTTCGGGGACGAACACGTCCTGGGCGACCAGGGTGTTCGAACCGGTGCCGCGCATCCCGGCCACGAACCACGTGTCCTCGATCGACAGGTCCAACATCGGGACCAGGGCCAGTCCCTGGTCGACGACCTCGCCGCGCTCGTCCGGGACGGGGAAGCCGACGACCGCCCACTGGGAGTGCAGGCACCCCGACGCCCACCCCCACGAGCCGGTCACGCGGTAGCCGCCGTCAACCCGCACCGCCTCCGCGGACGGGGCCAGCACGCCCGCGATCCGGCAGCCCGGGTTCTCCCCCACACGTCGCGCTGAGCCCGGTCCGGAAACAGTCCCCCGAACCACGCGCACACGTTCATCAGGGTGGAGGCCCACGCGGTCGACCCGCAGCCGCGGGCCAGCTCCCGGGAAACCTCCAACTTCGTACGGAAGTCGGTTTCATAGCCACCGAACCGCTTCGGCTTCATGATCCGGAAGAGGCCGGCGTCGTCGATCAGGGAGATGTTCTCCTCGACGACGCGGCGGTCCTGTTCGGTCCTCGCGGCGTTGCGCGCCAGGACGGGGACGATCTCACGGGCCCGGCCCACCAGGTCCGCGCGCAGCGCGCGGGCCTCGTCGGAGGTGCCGGGGCGGTCGAGCAGGTAGTCGGACATCAGCGCTGACATCGCGGTCTCTCCTGGTCTCAGGCGGTGAGCGAGGCAACGACGCCGGTCAGCACGCGCATGGGATCGGGCAGCTCGGGACCGGACAGCGCCCAGGCCCGTGTGCACAGCTCCGCGGCCGAGGCGCCGTCACGACGCGCGGCGACCATCCGGTCCACGTCGAACGCCGGGCCGACCGGGTCGCCGTCGTACTCCGGGCCCTTCATGTAGGCCGTGGCCTCGTCGGCGGTGGCGAAGTTGTCGACCTGCATCTCCACGAAGTTGCCGTCGGGGTCGCGGTAGTACAGCGAGGTGGTGATGCCGTGCTGGATCGGCACGGCGGGCTCGACGCCCGCCTCGGAGAAGCTCGCGGTAGCGCTGCAGCAGATCGTCGAGCGAGTCGAAGGTGAACGCGGTGTGGTGCATCCCGACGGTGCCCGGCTCCTTCGGCCGGGCAACCTCGGCAGGGACCTCGAGCAGGGCGATCCGGTGGTGCTCGTCGTCGAAGGTCATGAAGGTCAGCCCGTGGCCCGCGTGCACGACGTGGGCCTTCAGGACCGTGCAGTACCAGTCGCGCACCGCTTCGGGCTGCGCGGTCTGGAGGACGACGTGGACGAGCTTCGGCGTGGCTCCCATGGCTGTCTCCTCTCGGGCCCGGGTCACGTCGACGTGACCTCGAGCACGGGCCGGAACGGTAGGCACTAACTTATAAGATGTCAATGTGCGCTAGCATGCCCCCGGTCGACGACGCCGGATGCAGACCGACGCTGGGAGGGGAGCCGTGCCGCTCGAGGATCGCCGCGGGATGCGGTCCGTGGCCGAACGCAAGGCCTCGGCCGTCGATCTCGTGCTGCACGAGATCCGCCGCTCCATCCTGAACGGCGACCTCCCGCCGGGCCGGCCGTTCACCGTGCCCGCGCTGACCGAACAGCTCGGGGTCAGCCACGTGCCGGTCCGCGAGGCGCTGCGCCAGCTCGAGGCCCAGGGTCTGGTCGTGCTCAGCCCGTCGCGCAGCGCGATCGTCACCTCGCTCGATCCCGACGATCTGCGCGCGATCTACCGGCTGCGGCTGACGGTCGAGCCCGAGCTCGCCGCCCTCTCCGCCCGTGACCGCACCGACGCCGACATCGACGACCTCGCCCGGCTGGTCCGCGAGGCCTTCGACAAGGTGCCGTCCGAGGACTTCTGGGAGCCACACCGCGAGTTCCACGCCGCGCTGATCCGCCCGGCGGCCAGCGAGTGGGACCTCCGGCTGCTGCGCCCGCTCTGGGACGCCTCCGAGCGCTACACCCGGCTGGTGTTCGACCCGGTCGGCGAGCCGGAGAGCTTCGCCGCCCATCGCGGGCACGTGCACGAGGAACTGGTCGACGCCGCGCGTTCTCGAGACCCGGAGCGTGTCCGGGCGCAGGTGCGCGAGCATCTCGGCTCCAACCGTCAGACCATGCTCGACCGGATGAGCCGCATCGGCGGCTTCGGCGAGCAGACCTGGGCCGCGCGCGGCGAGTCCGCCTGACGGGGAGCGCCCGGCGCCGAAGTCCGCTTCCTCGACGCCGGCGACTACCCGCCGGTCGAGTCCCAGGAACTGACCGATCAGGCACCGCGTTCACACGCCTGCGCACCCGTTACGGGCGACGCGCAGACATCCACCTCGGCCTACTCCGACTCGCCTGCGCCCTGATCTGCCGCCGCCGACTCGAGACCTCGTCCTGAAACAGAGCTGTTAGACCGGCCGGACGAACTCTCCGCAGCTCGGCGACCGGCCGCCCCCGGACCTTTCCGGCCCCCAGGTGAGGGCTCATTGTGATTGGCCGGCCAGGGCGATGCGGCCCGTCGACGTATCTCGGTAGAGGAGATCAGCATGAATGCAGGATCAGCGAGAAACGCCGTCCTCGTGCACGGCGGTTTCGTGGACGGGTCCGGCTGGCAAGGGGTCTACGACCTGCTCAAGCAGGACGGCTACAACATCGCCGTCGTGCAGAACCCGACGCTGTCGCTCGAGGGTGACGTCGCAGCGACGCGGCAGGTCATCGAGGCACAGGACGGGCCGGTCGTTCTCGTCGGCCACTCCTACGGCGGCGCGGTCATCACCGAGGCGGGCACGGACCCGAACGTGGCGGCGCTGGTGTACATCGCGGCGTTCGCCCCGGACGCCGGCGAGTCGGTGAACACGCTCATCGCCGACCCGCCGCCCGGCGCACCCGTACCACCGATCCTCCCGCCGAAGGACGGATTCCTGTTCCTGGACCGGGAGAAGTTCCACGATTCGTTCGCCGGCGACCTGCCCGCCGCACAGGCAGCGTTCATGGCCGACTCACAGGTGCCGTGGGGCGTGGCCGCCCTCGGCGGATCGATCACCGAACCCGCCTGGCGGGTCAAGCCGAGCTGGTACCTGGTTGCGACCGAGGACAGGATGATCCCCCCGCCTGCGCAGCGCGTCATGTCGGAGCGGGCCGGCTCGACCGTGGTCGAGGCGGCGGGCAGCCACGCCATCTACGTATCGCAGCCGGCCGCGGTGGCCGCTCTCATCGAGCAGGCCGCGTCCACCGTGACCGCGCGGTAACGCCTCGGCAGGGAGCGGCGCGAGGCCTCGGGAAGGCCAAGTCGTGGCGAGCAGCACCAGCCGCGGAGACGACTCGGCCTCGACCGATATCGAGCAGCACCTGATCAAGGAGCGAACGTCATGATCGAGTTGCACGAGACCGTTGCTCTGGCGCGTGAGGCCTCCCTTCGTCCGGATCGCCAGTGGTCGCCGACGGGATGGCAGGCCATGTACGTCAGCAAGGTGCACGACGGCCCCGAACCGTGGACACCCGACTACGACCCGATCAGCGGGAACGTCTACGGCCGAGCGGTTGAAGCCTGGGGCAGGGACGGCGAAGCACTCGTCGTGGAGCCGCTGAAGGGCGCTCTCGTGGACGCCACGACCGAGCCCGGCTACGTCCGCCTGGTGCAGACCGGGCGACTGCAGAGCGTCCTCCGTGCCGACCCGGGGTGGACCGTGGAGATGGACGACGGAGCCGGGACGACGCTGCCGGTAGTGGCATGGATGGTCGACACCGACGGCACCATGCGACCGGTTCCTGCGATCGACGTCGACGGCACGCTGACGGCCGCTGAAGATCTCAAGGCGCTGCAGGTTCGACCGCCGGTCGGGGACGTCACCGCGCCATAGCTTCACGACACCTCCTGAGGGAGGGTGTCCGAGAGACCCCGGGTAAGACCGAAGGCCCCTGAACCTGCTGGTCAGGGGCTTTCCGGCTGCGTGGGCGAGACCGGGATCGAATGGTGCCCGCGAGGGCCTCGGTCAGGTGCCGACGTAGGCCGCGAGGTGCTCGCCGGTCAGGGTGGAGCGGGCGGCGACGAGGTCGGCGGGTGTGCCCTCGAAGACGATCCGACCACCGTCGTGGCCGGCGCCGGGGCCGAGGTCGATGATCCAGTCCGCGTGCGCCATGACCGCCTGGTGGTGCTCGATGACGATGACCGACTTACCGGAGTCCACGAGCCGGTCGAGCAGCCCGAGCAGATTCTCGACGTCGGCGAGGTGGAGGCCGGTGGTCGGCTCGTCGAGGACGTAGACGCCGCCCTTCTCGGCCATGTGGCTGGCCAGCTTGAGCCGCTGCCGCTCGCCGCCGGACAGCGTGGTGAGCGGCTGGCCGATGGTGAGGTAGCCGAGCCCGACGTCGGCGAGCCGCTCGAGGATCTTGTGCGCGGCGGGTGTGCGCGCCTCGCCGGCGCCGAGGAACTGCTCGGCCTCGGCCACCGACATCGCGAGCACCTCGCTGATGTCGCGGCCACCGAGGTGGTACTCCAGCACCGCCGCGTCGAACCGCTTCCCCTCGCACAGCTCGCAGGTGGTGGCGACGCCGGCCATCATCGCCAGGTCGGTGTAGATGACGCCGGCGCCGTTGCAGGTGGGGCAGGCGCCCTCGGAGTTGGCGCTGAACAACGCCGGCTTCACGCCGTTGGCCTTCGCGAACGCCTTGCGGATCGGGTCGAGCAGTCCGGTGTACGTCGCCGGGTTGCTCCGCCGCGAGCCCCGGATCGCGGTCTGGTCGACCGCCACCACTCCGTCCCGCCCGGACACCGAGCCGTGGATCAGTGAGCTCTTGCCCGAGCCCGCCACCCCGGTGACGACGACCAGAACGCCGAGCGGGATGTCGACGTCGACGTCCTGCAGGTTGTGGGTACCGGCGCCCCGCACCTCCAGTGCCCCCGACGGCGTCCGCACCGATGACTTCAGGGAGGCGCGGTCGTCGAGGTGCCGCCCGGTGATGGTGCCGCCGGCCCGCAGCCCCTCGACGGTGCCCTCGAAGCAGACGGTGCCGCCCGCTGTGCCGGCGCCGGGGCCGAGGTCGACGACGTGATCGGCGATCGCGATCGTCTCCGGCTTGTGCTCCACGACGAGCACCGTGTTGCCCTTGTCCCGCAGCTGCAGCAGCAGGTCGTTCATCCGCGCGATGTCATGGGGGTGCAGTCCGATGGTGGGCTCGTCGAAGACGTAGGTGACGTCGGTGAGCGAGGAGCCGAGGTGGCGGATCATCTTGACGCGCTGCGCCTCGCCGCCCGACAGCGTGCCCGACGGCCGGTCGAGCGAGAGGTAGCCCAGCCCGATCTCCACGAACGAGTCGAGGGTGTGCCGCAGCGTCCCCAGCAGCGGCGCCACCGACGGCTCGTCGAGGTCGCTCACCCACGCGGCGAGGTCGCTGATCTGCATCGCGCAGACGTCGGCGATGCTGATCCCCTTGATCTTCGACGAGCGGGCCGCCTCGCTGAGCCGGGTGCCGCCGCACTCGGGGCAGGTGGTGAAGGTGACCGCCCGCTCCACGAAGGCGCGGATGTGCGGCTGCAGTGAGTCGACGTCCTTGGACAACATCGACTTCTGGATCTTCGGGATCAGCCCCTCGTACGTCAGGTTGATGTTGTCGACCTTGATCTTGGTCGGCTCCTTGTGGAGCAGGTCGTGCAGCTCTTTGCTGGTGAACCTGCTGATCGGCTTGTCCGGGTCGAAGAAGCCGCAGCCGCCGAAGATGCGGCCGTACCAGCCGTCCATGCTGTAGCCGGGGATCGTGAGCGCACCCTCGTTGAGCGACTTGCTGTCGTCGTACAGCGCAGACAGGTCGATGTCGTTGACCGAGCCCCGGCCCTCGCACCGCGGGCACATGCCGCCGGTGATGGTGAAGCTGCGCCGCTCCTTCACGGTCTTCCCGCCGCGCTCCATTGTGACCGCGCCCGCTCCGCTGATCGAGGCGACATTGAAGGAGAACGCCTGGGGCGAGCCGATGTGCGGCTGCCCGAGTCGGCTGAAGAGGATGCGCAGCATCGCGTTGGCGTCGGTGGCGGTGCCGACCGTGGAGCGGGGGTCGGAACCCATCCGCTGCTGGTCGACGATGATCGCGGTCGTCAGCCCTTCGAGGACGTCGACCTCGGGCCGCGCCAGCGTCGGCATGAAGCCCTGCACGAAGGCGCTGTAGGTCTCGTTGATCATCCGCTGCGACTCCGCGGCGATCGTGCCGAACACCAGCGAGCTCTTGCCCGAGCCGGAGACGCCGGTGAACACCGTGAGCCGGCGCTTCGGGATCTCGACGCTGACGTCCTTGAGGTTGTTCACGCGTGCGCCGTGCACGCGGATCAGATCGTGGCTGTCGGCAGCCTGCAGGGCAGGCGACAGCGTGTCCGTCCTCGTGGCCATGCTCATAGCTTCTCCATCTGTCGGGCGGGGCCGCCATCGCGGTCTCCGTCGGCGTCGCCTGGCTCGATCCGACCAGCTAGCAGTACGTCCGGATCTCCTTCGTCGGCGCGGTCGCTCTCTACCTGATCGACGGTGTCGGCCGGAGTGTTGCGCGACGCCCGTCCGGGTGACGCCGACCGGGGTCGCGCTCGGCGCACGAGCCAAGCCATCCACGCCGCTTCGGCCCGCGGGGCCTCTTGGAGCCCCCGGCCACGCTCCGCGCCGCCCGGCCGAGGCGTCAGACCGACCGGCGGCCGTCGTGCATGAGCTGGTGGGCGCGACGAACCGGTCAACCCGCTCCTGCGGCAGCGCGTCGATCTCGAGGAGGACGTCTTTGTCGTGCTGAGCCGATCTCGGTGTCGCGACGCCGAGCGCGGGAGCCGGGGTCGGCGCTCATCGGTTGGTCGGCGGGGCCGATCGTGATCCAGCGCATCCCGTCGTGTCCGACGTCGTGGCGGACCTCGAAGCTGAGGGTGTCGCGATAGAAGCCCAGGGAGGCGTCCGGGTCGTCGTGCGGGAGGAAGTTCGACTGAATGGTGATGTTCATGGCGGTCACGCTAGGCGCGGCTCGGTGATCGGCGCTTCTCGATTCCTGATCGGTCTGGTCACCTGTTTCGTGAACCGCCGCGGGATTGGTGGAGGCTCTGAGGTGGCCCGGGTCGGCTCCCGGCGTGCCGATCGCCCCTGGCGCGTCCATGCGTCCAAGGCCGGCCCGGTCTGCGTTGGTGCAGCGCCGGTTCCGGACACCGGGCCCGAACCGGTCATGGGTGGCGGATCTGACCTGGGCCGAACCCTGCTCGGAGCGCGTACCGCCCACCGAACACCGGGCGGCTGCAACCGAAACGCCTCGACGCGGGTTCAGCTCTCTGCAGGCCCGCTTCGAGCCGGCGCACGGCCCGGGGGTGGATCACCACAGCGTTCGCGCTCCCCACGACGTTCCGGGCGGCGTTCCCCGACCTGAACTTCTGGGGCACCGCCGACCTTCTCGCCGAGGGCGACTACGTGGTCGGCCAGTGGGAAGGCGGCGGCACCCAGACCGGTACCGCGTTCGACGACATGCCCGTCGGTGCGCTGCCGGCGAGGACCGGCAAGTCGATGCGCTTCACCCGCATCGCCGTCCTCGAGGTCGAGAACGGCCTGATCACCGAGGAGGTGGGCCTCGACGACGGGGTCACCGTCCTGCAGCAACTCGGCCTCATCCGGGCCGCGTAACCCGAGGCCCCAGGCGATGGCAGGGCGGCTCGTGTCCGGGGGCACGAGCCGCCGTGCGGGCCCAGGAGCGCGGGGCATCAGCCGCGCAGCGGCGCGACCAGGCGACGCGTGCTGTCACGCCGACCCCAGGCCAGCACCGCGGCCAGGACACCGACGGCCGCCGGGACCGCGACGAGCACACCCCCGCCGACGGCCCACGTCATCGCCACCGCGCCGATCATCAACGCGACGAAGCACAGCGCAGCCAGCCCGGTCAGGCGCGGGACGAACATCGCGATCGCCCCGGCCAGCTCCAGCGCACCGATCACATACATACCGGTAGTGCCCAGGCCCATGGCCTCGAACCCGGCCACGTTCTGCGCCTCCGCGGTGAGCTTGCCGAACGCCGAGAACGCGTAGACGGCCGTGAGGAGCACCTGCAGCGCCCAGAGACCGACGTTCACAGCGCGGGAGGTGACGGGGACAGCGGTGGTCGAGGTCATCGGAAGGGCTCCGTTCGGGCGATGCGGCGTGGTCGCAGTAAGGACCGACCACGGGCACAGGCAGAACTCATCGGGTCCTGAGGACAGCCGGGGTGCCTGCGCCTAGAGCTCGATCGAGCCGGATACGTACCCGCAGGTAAAACCCGTAGGCACACGTTGAACAACAGCCGAACGACAGGGTCGGTCCGATCGCGCGCGTTCGCCCATCAACGTGTCGGGCGGTCGGGTGGGGGTATCCGCTCACGGTTCAGCAGCCGGCCAGTGACGAACAGCTCTTGGCGCCCTGGCCGAGGCTTCCGCCGCCACGGGGAGTTACGCCATCTCTGCGGCGCCATCGAGCGACCGGAGGACGACATGGCCACCAGACGCCGACTCAAGGGCCGCAAGATTGCCGCCCTGGCGGCCGACGGTTTCGAGAAGGTTGAGCTGACCATTCCGCTGCGAGCCCTGAAACTGGCCGGTGCGAAGGTTGACGTGGTGTCCCTCCGGCACGGACGTATCCGCGGGGTGAACCTGCACATGCCGGCCAGCCGGGTCGGCGTGGACAAGACGGTCGCCGAAGCCGATCCTGGCGACTACGGCGGCCTGCTGCTACCCGGCGGGTTCATCAATCCTGACCTGCTCCGGCAGTCCGCCCGGGCACGGGAATTCGTTCGCGCGTTCGCCTCGAGTGACAAGCCCATCGTCACCCTGTGCCACGGACCGTGGGTACTCGCATCGGCGGAACTCCTCACCGGACGGACCCTCACCTCCTGGCCCGGCATCCGAGACGATTTGGTGAACGCCGGTGCCACCTGGCTCGATCAGGAGATCGTCCGGGACGGGAACCTCACCACGAGCAAAGGGCCCCAGGACATGGTGGCCTTCGTCCCCGCAATGCTCGACACCTTCGCCGAGACCTCGCCGGAGCGCACGACAGCGCCGGGTCGCGAGTCCGATCCGCAGCGCAGCGCAGCGCACCTCCCAGCATGGTCGTCGCTGCGCTGCGATGGTCGCCGAAACCGTCAGCCACCGCCGTGGTGGGCATCGGATTGGTCGCTGCCGCCCGACGAGCTTTGCGTGGCCCGGCTTCGAGACCTGGCCCCGCCCGGCGAACTGCCCGGGTCGTGACGGCCTCCTGACGCCGGGCGTGACAGACGGGGGTGGACTCGACGTGAGACCAGCATCGGTCGTGCGTGCCGGCGGCAATGAACCCGCGCCAGCGCCCGATGCGGGTGGGGCCGGCCCCGCCGGGGCGCGTCCCGGCTCAGCCGTCCTTGCGCGAGGCGCTGCTACGGGCCGCCCGGGACGATTCCTGGGGCGTTTCCGTGGTCGCCTCCGTAGCGCCGTTTGTTGCCTGCTGGGTGGCTTCGATCGTGCGCGTCGCGGTGCGGCTCACGGCGTCAACGAGCGGTGTGCCGATGGTGAGCAGGGCCTTGGCGAATTCGCGCTGCGCATTGAGCGCCTCATCGGCGATGTCGAACCAGGTGTCGATGAGTCGGTCCGGGCTCGGAACGTCGCCCTCGCGGGTCGCCCCCAACCCCAGAACGGTCTGCGCGGTCTCACCCCAGCCTCGGAGCGCCGTCGAAATCGCTTCCTGGCCGGTTCGGGCGGCACGGGTGATGTGCTCCTGGGTCGTCGAAGCAGTCATGGATGACTCCCAACTTCCTGACCTTGTGCGTCACGGGCGGATCTCTGTCGCTCCCGGACCGAGGCCGGCTCAGCTCCGACAGCGCGGCCCGTCTGACTCGCCGCATCGGGCGACAAGCCCACGGATCGTGGCCAGCAGCGTCCACCCGCATCGACCGTACGACGCGGCTGGCCTGACACAAGGCCGGCGAGCCCACGTCACGAGAACGCACCACGTTGTTCCGCCACCCGCGCCGTGCCGGGGCCCGACGGGTGATCCGGTCGGGGTAGTCGGGACCGAAAGACCCTGCGGCACTGCTTCTCGACCTGACTGCTGCGGGTGTCATGGTCGTTTGCCCGGCGGTTGCTCACCCGCCGGCCCCTGACCCACGCCGTCCGCGACTGGATCATGACGCAGAACGACATCCCCAAGCCCTACGTGGGTCAAGACCGCCGACGATTGTTGACGACATCGCCGACTACTGCCTAAAACCCGCCTCGAACACCAGCTCTGGTCCGACAAGCTCGTCGCACCGGCAATGCCGCTGCCTCACGTTGTTCAGAAGGGGCACACGTCGTCATCGCCTGTTTCGTCGTGGTCCTGGTGATCTTCGGAGTGATGCCGGGCACCACCCCCCGGGAGAGCGGTTTCCACGGCCGCGGCTGTGAGGCGATGATCTGAATTCTGTCCTCAACCGCTGCGGATTAGATCCGTCTTCTCCCGATCACCGGGTCCCACGACCTCATGCGGCAATCGCCGAAAGGCCGTTCCGCACGCGTTGATCCAGGGGTAGTCAGTTGTCAGATGCGATCGCGACGCGCGGTGCGCGTTGTTCTGTCCGGGGGCACGACCTCGCGCTCCGCCTCCTGACCACAGCGGCGCGCGCATGCGCTGCAGCTGCGTGGCCGCGGAAGCTGCAGGCGGCGCGACAGATCCTCCGACGCCCCCTCACCCGACGTCAGCGTGAACGTGGGTCCTCGTCCGGCTGGGTCTCGTGGCTGACGCCCTGGGCGACGGCCTCGGAGGGTGCCGCCCGGTGCCCGACGTGCGCCTCCTCGCGGATGCGCTCGACGAGGTGCGGATAGTGCAGCTCGAACGCGGGGCGCTCGGAGCGGATCCGGGGCAGCTCGGTGAAGTTGTGCCGCGGCGGCGGACACGAGGTGGCCCACTCCAGGGAGTTGCCGTGGCCCCACGGGTCGTCCACGGTGACCACCCGGCCGTAGCGGTAGCTCTTGAACACGTTCCAGATGAACGGCAGGATTGACGCCCCGAGCACGAACGCGCCGATCGAGGAGATCATGTTCAGCGTGGTGAACCCGTCGGTGGGCAGGTAGTCCACGTAGCGGCGCGGCATGCCCTCGTTGCCCAGCCAGTGCTGCACCAGGAACGTCAGGTGGAACCCGATGAACGTGGTCCAGAAGTGGAACTTGCCGAGCGTCTCGTCCAGCATCCGGCCGGTCATCTTCGGGAACCAGAAGTAGATGCCGGCGTAGGTGGCGAACACGATCGTGCCGAAGAGCACGTAGTGGAAGTGCGCGACCACGAAGTACGTGTCCGAGACGTGGAAGTCGATCGGCGGGGAGGCCAGCAGCACCCCGGTCAGGCCGCCGAGCAGGAACGTGGCCAGGAAACCTACCGAGAACAGCATCGGCGTCTCGAACGTGAGCTTGCCCTTCCACATCGTGCCGATCCAGTTGACGAACTTGACACCGGTCGGGATCGCGATCAGGAACGTGGTGAAGGAGAAGAACGCCAGCAGGACCGCGCCGGTGGCGAACATGTGGTGTGCCCACACCGCGGCGGAGAGGAACCCGATCGAGATCGTGGCAAACACCATGCCCTTGTAGCCGAACAGGGGTTTGCGGCTGAACACCGGGATGATCTCGGTGACGATGCCGAAGAACGGCAGGGCGACGATGTAGACCTCGGGGTGGCCGAAGAACCAGAACAGGTGCTGCCACAGGATCGCACCGCCGTTGGCGGGGTCGAACACGTGGGCGCCGAAGTGACGGTCCACGATGAGCCCGAAGAGGGCGGCGGTGAGCACCGGGAACGCGATCAGGATCAGCAGCGCGGTGATGAAGATGTTCCAGCAGAAGATCGGCATCCGGAACATCGTCATACCCGGGGCGCGCAGGCAGATGATCGTGGTGATGAAGTTGACGCCACCGAGGATGGTTCCCAAGCCGGCCACGATCAATCCCATGATCCAGACGTCGGAGCCCACGCCCGGCGAGTGGATCGCGTCGTTGAGCGGGGCGTAGGCGAACCAGCCGAAGTCCGCGGCGCCGCCGGGGGTCAGGAACCCGGACAGGACGATCAGGCCACCGAACAGGAACAGCCAGTAGGAGAAGGCGTTCAGCCGCGGGAACGCGACGTCCGGGGCACCGATCTGCAGCGGCACGATGTAGTTCGCGAAGCCGAAGAGGATCGGCGTCGCGTAGAGCAGCAGCATGATCGTGCCGTGCATCGTGAAGAGCTGGTTGTACTGCTCGCTGGACAGGAACTGCTGTCCCGGGCGGGCGAGCTCGGCACGCATCAGCAGCGCCATCGCACCGCCGGCCATGAAGAAGCCGAACGACGTGACCAGGTACAGGATCGCGATGTCCTTCGGATCCGTGGTCCGAAGCATGTGCGCGATCCGGCTTCCCTTGCCCGGTTCGCGGGCCGGATAGGGCCGCGTCCGGATAGGAACTGGCCGCACTGTCGTCATGGCTGCTCCTGCGGGAGGATCGGGCCCACTGCGTCCTGCGGGAGGATCGGGCCCACTGCGCCGACGATATCGACCCTGGCGGTCCCTGTTAAGTGGCCGAACCAGTCACGGCTCCCTGTTGCCATGGCCTTCCCAGCCGCACCTCCCCTCCCCTTTCACGCACTGCCGGCTCTCCCCCGCTCGATTCCGTGGCGGCGCGGGGAAGCGCACGGACTGTTCCTGTGTGGTCATGACGTCCAGAAGATCGGTTGGTAGTGACCCCGGAGCAAACCGACCAGGTCGCGGCGCAGTTGGTTCCAGCCGATCCCGGCCTTGAGCACGAACGCGATCCCTGCCAGTGCCGCTCGATCGTTCCTCGGGAGCCGCCCGGGATGCCGGTGACGCCGTGGCGCACACGCCGGCAACAGCTGCGTCACGCCGGCCTCGATGATCTTCTCGGCGCAGGCGGAGTATCGATGCAACGCCCCCGTCGAGGTCCTCGGCGTAGCCGACGACATCGGCGCGAGCGCCGATCGGGCCGGGATCTGCTGCCGGGACGAACGGAGTGCCCGACAGTCAGGGGGCGTCGGTCTTCGGGAGGACGACCTCGCCCTCGAGGCCGTCCGGGTCCCGGAAGAAGATGCTCAGGACCGGCCCGAAGTCGTTGACGGTCCCGTCGCTGGCGCCGGACTCGACGAGACGCCCGCGGATGGTGTCGAACGCTTCCTGCGACGCGGCCCCCAACCCGAGGTGATCGAGGCGGCCTCGATGCCACATCGGGGTCTGCCGGTAGGCCTCGGTGTTCCCGTCGATCACGAAGACGTTCAGTTCCGTGCGCGGGCCGATCCGGATCACCGTCATCGTCTCGCCCGGCCCGTGCTCACGGGTCGGGCCGACTTCGGCGTCGAAGACCCGCGCATAGAACTCGCCCAGCCGGGTGACGTCATGAGAGACCACCGCGACGTGGTTGACCCCGTCCAACAGCATCCGCACACCTCCATCCGGCGAGGAAGCGGTGTACCCGTCCTCGCTGCAGCTCCTGCACGGTCACCTCACGGTCCCGCCGGCCTACCTGGTCGAGCGGCGCTCCGAGGCCGACTGCGGAACCGTTCCTCGCCGAAGCGTTGCAGAGGCTGATGGCTCGCCGCCAGCGTCACGACCCCGGCGCGACGGGCAGAGCGACGCACCAGCGGCCAAGTAGACCGCGTCCCGTCTCGTATTCCGCGAGCGCGTGCGACAAGGAATGCTGAGACCTCAGCGCCCCGTCCTCCGTCCGTTGCCGGCTCCCACGAGCCAGGTCCAGGTGGTGCGGGACGGGCGATGAACTCATGCGGGGGTGGCACGTGCTGCAGCGGGTGCGGGAGTTCTGTGACCGATACGGCCTGCGGATCCCGATCCTGGAGGCACCCATGGCCGGGGCCTGCCCTCCCGGGCTGGCGATCGCGGTGGCCGAAGCCGGCGGCATGGGAGCGAACGGCGTCGTTCTCGACCACCCCGAGCGCATCACGGAGTGGGTGCGACGTTTCCGAGGCGGAACCTCGGGCTGCCTCCAGCTCAACATCTGGGTTCCGGACCCGCCGGTCGACGACCCCGCCCGCGTCGAGGCCGCGGCCGGGTTCCTCGATCGCTTCGGAACTCCGGGCGAGCCGGCACCGCCCGGCCCCGTGTTCGCCCGGCAGTGCGAAGCGATGCTCGCCGCCGAACCCACCGTCATCTCCTCGATCATGGGCCTGTTCCAGCCGGACTACGTTCGACGGCTGCACGAGCGCGGCATCGCCTGGTTCGCCTGCGCCACCACCCTGGACGAGGCCCTGGCCGCGCAGGAGGCGGGCGCGGACGCGATCGTGGCCCAGGGCATGGAGGCGGGTGGCCACCGTGGCTGCTTCGATCCCGACGGTGCGGAGCAGACCGAGGTCGGGCTCTTCGCCCTCCTCCCCCGGATGGCCGACCACCTGCAGATTCCTGTCATCGCGGCCGGAGGAATCGCCGACGGCCGAGGCGTGGCCGCCGCACTCGCACTCGGCGCGTCCGCCGTCCAGGTGGGGACCGCCCTGCTCCGCTCCCCCGAAGCGGGCATCGACCCGGCCTGGTCAGCCTCGCTCGAGGGCCTCGCCCCGGAGCGCACCGTGACCACCCGCGCCTACTCCGGGAGACTGGGCCGCGCAGCCCCGACCCCGTACGTGATGGCCTGGCAGGACCCGTCTGCACCGGCACCGGCCCCCTCCCGGTCCAGCGGCAGCTCGTCGGCCGCTGGCGCCGAGGTGCCCCGGACGGGCTCGATCGGGCCAACCACTGGACAGGGCAGAGTGCCGCACTCGCCAGAGAGGAACCCGCCGCGGAGATCGTCTCCCGGATGTGGCGTGACGCCTGCGCCCTGCTCACCTGACCGCTGCTCGTCCGACTTCAGTGTGCCGTGGGGCCAGAGCCCTCGATGATGTCCACGACGTTCAGGCGGCCGGCCCAGCTCGGCCCGTATCGGCAGAACCTTGCGCGGGTAGTCCGGGACGTCCTCTGAGAGCGCGGGACAGGTCAACCCATTGAAGTCCAGCTCGTGCGCTCCTCGGTCCACCTGGCGCCGATGCCCGCCCTGAGGGACCGCGAGATGCCGTGTTTCGGAGCCGGCTGACCGGGGGTACCTCCACGACGCAGCAGCCCCGAGCTCTTATGTATCCGGGGCAAGCGAGGTCTGACCGCGTGAATCGCACCGAAGTTCGCGTTCCCTGGATAGAAGAGGGACGCCTGAAGATATTGAATCGCGTCATCATGAGCGACGACGGCCTCCGGATACAGTTCAGCTCCCTGCGGCCCGAGGTTCCGCTGGTGGAGGTCAGCGGACCGTTGAACGAGGTTGCTGCGGAGGATTTGCGGCGCCACCTCGACGAGCACCTCGACAGGAGCCCCTGGGCGATCGTGCTCGATCTGACCTAGGTGTCGAGCATCGACCCGGGTGCTGTGTCCTCTCTCGCGGACATCGCCCAGCGAGCCGGAGCCGCAGATGTCGGCTTCTACCTGGTGGCCCCTGACGATGTAATCGACCGGGCGATTTCCGGAGACGGTCTCGTCGACCTGTTCGACATTCACGTGAGCATCGACAGCGCCCTGCGCACCTTGGGCGGACTTAGCTGATCCACCGCGACGCGGCCCGGGCCGAGCGCCCCACCCTGCCGCCATCGCGGTCTGGTGCGGCACCCCCGGCCCCGGTGCGGCGGCTCACGACCGGGATTGGATGGCCCGCAGCCGGGTTCCCCACCTCGACCATGCAGCCGACCCGCAGGGAGCCCGCCGTGCCGACCAGCGCGACCGGGACCCGCCCGCTCGACCGCCCCCTGCCCGTCCCACTGCTCTACGTGGGCGCGGGCGTGCTCCTGGCCATCGTGACGCTCGCGATCGACCGGTCGGTCGGCGATGCGGTCCCAGGGTGGCTACGGCTGGGCCACCAGACGGCGCTGTCGCTGGTCACCGGCACCTAGCTCGTCGGGACCGCGATCGCGAACGCCAAGGGCCGCGCCCAGCTCGAGCACAGCCGTGACGAGCTCCGCCGCCTCGCCGAGGAACAAGCCGCGTTGCGCCGGGTCGCCACTCTCGTCGCCCGCGGGCTGCCGCCGGCCGAGGTGCTCGCGGCCGTCGCACACGAGGTCGGCCACGTCCTCGGGGCCGACGCCACGACCATCGCCCGCCTCGATCCCGACGACGCGATGACCGTCGTCGCCGTAGCCGGCGGCCACTCCCACGATCTGGCGGTGGGCAGCCGCTGGACCCCGCAGCCACCGCTGGCCCTGGCGGTCGCCCTACGCACCGGCCACCCGGCCCGCTGCGACGACTACAGCCAAGCCTCCGGCGCGTTCGTCGACGCCACCGTTCGCCCGATGGGAATCCGGTCATCGGTCGCGGCCCCGATCACCGTCGAGGGCCATCTCTGGGGCGCGATCGTCGCCGGGACGCGGCGCGCGCATCTCCCGGCCGACACCGAACAACGCATGGTCGGGTTCACGGAACTCATCGCCACCGCGATCGCCAACGTCGACAGCCCCCCGGACACGGGACCACGATCCTCGTCGAACTCCCCCTGCAACCCGACCAACCGGACGACCCGTCGTTGCGGGGAGTTCCGGGGTCGCGGCGGTGACCAGGCGGTGGCGGCCGGCGTGCGGCGGATCGTCGATGGGCCGTCGCCCTCACCGCCACGGCGGGGTGTCTGCTGACCGCTTGCGAATACCGGTGGCTGACCGAGCCCGCGACGAACAGCGGAAGCACACCCGGCCATCCCGATCTCGCCATCCGGTCAGGTCAGGAAATCGGCCTCGTGGTCGAGCGCACGACCGAGGCGGGCGACGATCTGCCGGGCCGGGGCGAGGCGCTGGAAGTGGTCGTGTACCCAGACGCGCTGGCAGGCCAGGTGCCCCGCGGGCGTCAGAGGATGATCCTGGCCGCCGCGCCAACCACACTCACACGCCGGGGCGTACGCGAGGAATGTGCCGGCTGCACATTCAGTGACATCTGTCCAGATCTTGCTATAGGTGCCGTCGGGGTAGCGACCTGCGACGTATCCCTCGTGATCATCGGTGGCTTCGTCGGCTCCGGGCCCGGTGAACACCACCAGAACAGACTGCTACGACCACATCCACGTGTCATCGACGGCATGGCAAGTCCCGCCGGTCGGGGTACCTCGATCGCCCCTTCAGGGAGGCACGGTGCGCACGCTGCTGACCGGAGCAGGGATTACCGACGTCACGCTCGACGAGCTGGGTGAGCCCATGTACTTCGGGCCGCGCACGGCGCCCCGGCCAGCCGGCGCCGCCAGGAGAGTCCCGCGCGCCGGGAAGGCGGCCCTTGCCGACTCGCGGCGACCTCGTGGGGGACGTTGTGCAGATCGGGATCGCCCTTCCCGTTCGGCGGGTGGCGCCGGTGCCCGGTCCCATCCGCGACGAGGCCAGCCGGCTGCGACGGCCTGCGAGCGCGGGCGAGGCGACGGAGCCGGGAACGGCGGCAGCACCTATACCCGGCTGCAAGCCGGGGCATAGATGCTGGTCATGAGGTTCTCCTCGGTCTGCGCAGTGGAGGAGAGGTCACTCGGGCCATGCCGAGCCGGTGATGATGTCCACGAAGTCCGCACGCGTGAAGCCGGGCGCGAAGTGCGCGAGCACGTCGTCGTTCATCGTTCCGAAGGTGGTGTCGGGGCGGTCCTTCATCCCGTCGTAGAAGGCCCGCAGAATGTTGTTCTTGAAGTCCGGTCGCGGGTGCGCCGCCACGACGGCCGCCACCTCCTCGGCCGTGACCTGGTCGAGGTCCATCCCCAGCACGTCGGTCTCGACGCCGAGGCTGACCAGCGCGGTCTCCGGCTCCAGGTGATCGGGAATGCCAGGGGTGGTGTGCAGCGCGATGCCCAGCCACACGGCGCGGGCCTCGGCGGGGCGACGACCGTGGTCGAGCAGGAAGTCCCGCGCCAGGTCGGCGCCGTCGACCTCGAAGCGCTGGTCGGTGCGCCGGTAGTGCTCGGTCAGCCCGAGGTCGTGGAACATCGCGCCGACGTAGAGCAGCTCGGGGTCGGCCTCGATCCCGCGGTAGCGACCCTTCAGGCTCGCGAAGAGGAAGACCCGGCGGGAGTGGTCGAACAACAGCGGGGTGCTGGCCTTGTGGACCAGCTCGGTGGCCTCGCGGACCAGCTCGGTGTCCGGGATGTCGATTCCGGCGATCGTCTCGGTCATGTGCTGCGCCTTTCCGTAGGGTTTCGCTGTGCCCGCCCCGCAGGCCGGAGATGCGCTGAAATCCATGACCAGAAGACTTGCGATCCGGTGGACATGTGTCACTCCGGGCACCACCCAGCCGCCACCCCCGCCGGCTGGAACACGTACTTGCTTGCCAACGGTAAATGCGCAGGTCCAGGCACCCGAGCTGTCCGATGTGCAGGGCAGCGGAGACGACGCCCGCGACGCCGGAGAACCACGCCTCGCGGCGGAGAGGCAGGAAGGGCTATGCCGGTCCGCCGCTACGCCCGGGACTACGTCCTCCCCGTCATCGGCAACCGCAAGCTGCAAGAGCTGACCACCGAGACGATCCCGGACGGACAGGACAGCACGTGAAGCTCTTGGTCGGACGGATTGATCTCAGCAATCGCCCGTCTACCAGGAGCTTCACCCGTTCGAGGTCACGCCACGCCGCACACCCGCTGACCTGCCCGTCCGCCAGGTTGGCAAAGGCTCAGTCCCAGGATCCACCGTCTCCCGGGCGGCCGGCCGGGCAGCGGGGTCAGGCCGGTGGCCGCGGCGACCCAGGCACCGTCGCGGGGTCCGGGCTCACGGCTACCGGCCCTTGGTGGTGAGTCACCAGCCTGGGCGGGGCACCGTCGACGGCCTCCCGCGGACGGGCTGCCGGGTCTCGGTGGCTGGGAGCATCGATCACGGGACGATCTCCAGTACCGCCATCATGCCAAGGTCCTCATGGTTGAGGATGTGGCAGTGCAGGACGGTTTTACCGGTGTAGTTGATGAAGTGGATCCGGATGACGATCTGCCCCTTGGCGGGAATGCTCGCGGTGTCCTGCCAGCCGTGGCCTTGGTGAGGCTGACCGTTGATGCTCATCAGCTGGAAATGGTTGACGTGGACATGGAAGGAGTGTTCTTCATTGCTCTCGTTGCGGATCGTCCACTCCTCGACCGTGTTCAGCTTGGATTGGATGTCCACCCGGTTCGGATCGAACAGCTTGCCGTTGATGAAGAACGCGTCGGGATTGTCGGTCTCGGAGAACACGATGGTGCGTTGCGCAGCGAGCGTGGCGTTGCTGAGGTCCTCGAACGGTCCGACGGTGGCGGGCAGGTCCACCGGAGGCACCGGCGCCCCTTCGGAGACCAGGGTGGCGAGGGTGGCCTGCGGGAACTGGTTGCCGGCCGGCCCCGTGTTGTACGCGAGCGTCTGCAACTGGGCGCTCCCGGGTGGCCCGCCGCGCACGAGCACGTCGAACCGGGCACCGGCCGCGAGCAGCAGTGAGTCGGCCGCAAAGGTCCGGTCGACGGGATTGCCATCGTGGCCGATCACCTGGAACTGCTGGCCCTGCAACTGGACGTTGTAGTAGATGTTGGCGCTGATGTTGGCCAGCCGCCACAGTTGGACCTCGCCCGGCCGGATCTTCACGGTCGGGTTCAGCTGGCCATTGACCGTGCGGTTGGTTGGTGCGCCGATTTCCAGAGGCACGGTCTTGATCGCGTCGCCGTCGACCTGGAAGTCCTTGAGCGCGATGACGTGCTCGGTGATGTTCCGCAGATCTGGCGGAAGTTCCTGCTTCAGCCCGTCCACGATGATGATCCCCGACATTCCCCCGGCGACCTGTGGTGCGCTGGTCGGGTGCGGATGAGGGTGGTACCAGTAGGTGCCGGGCAGGAGGTTCTCCGGGAATTGATACGAGTAGTGGAACGTCTGCCCGGGATGGATGTGCAGGAAGATGTTGTCGGAATTGCCCGCCGGTGACACGTGCAGCCCGTGCACGTGCAGGTTCGTGTTCTCGCCCAGCCGGTTCTCCAAATCCAGCTCCATCCTGTCCCCCGGCCGGAACCGCAGCGTCGGTGGCATGTAATGGCCGTTGTAGGTCAAGGCCTGCAGCTTGCGCCCTGCCACGTCGACCTGTTCTCTAGCCACGACGATCCGCGCCTGCAAGACCCCGTTCTGGCTCACCAGCTCCGGCGGGTCCTGCAGCACGGATCCCTCTTGCGCCGAGGCCGACGGCGACAGTCCACCGGCGCAGCCGCTCACCGCAATGGCCGCGGAAAGGATCATGGTGGCGGCCAGGCAGGTCAGCTTCGATCGACAACGCATCATGCCTCCAGATGCGGATGGCGTACGTCAGGGGCCGCGCTCTGGAGATACCAAGCCGGCTTTCCAGCTATTGGTTTTCAAGCGCCACATTTGATCCGGAGTGGCATCACCTGGCGTGCTGGGCCGGCGTCCGCCGATCCACGCGCGGCAGCCCAGCCGGCAACCCCAGCACGAACGCCCGGGCCTACCGCCGGGCTCGCCGAGCGTACCGACCCGCCTCCCACCCCGACACCCCGTCAAAGATGTTCTGCCACTCGGCAGGCTCGGTCTACGCTGAAATCAGCAGCCACGGCCTCATCTACGGTTATGCGGGGACGCCCGGGCCCGATTCAAGCGATCCGCAGCCGCGCCATTAGCGTCGATCTTGTCACGGCTGTGCGCCGATCTTCGATCGGCTGGTTCGATCTTGCTGACGGGGACTGATGATCGAGTCCGTGCCGGCTCGAGGAGATCAGCAGCAGCTCGCCCAGGAACTCGTGGAACAGGCCCGCGCCGAAGGTGTGGAGCTGGTTGGTCACGATTCACACACGTGGGGGAGACATTGATCAGGTGCCCGAGTGCCTGGATTCGGCGTGCGCGGAACTGGCAAAGATTCTGTTCGCGTGCGACCAGTGGCGTTCTCGCCGCACGCGCCGATCAGTACTCTCGGGCCACTCATAGGGGCCGTTCGCCGGCCGACGGTGGGCTTTGCCCAGACCTGGTCCGGACAAGGGAGAGTTGAGCGATGGTGACCCCGCTGGCCTCACTCCGCCAGGGAAAGCTCCACGTCGAGAAGGTGGAAAACGTCTCGGTGCCGCCGAACACCGAGCGCACGTTGTGCGACAGGAACGGTCCCGGGGCGGTCCTCTCCCTCTGGATGGCGCTCGGTGGTGGTAACGCTCCAGCGCTGGACGCCCGGCTACGGGTGTACTACGACGGCTCACCGAGCGCCTCGATCGACATCGACATGGGCACACTGCTCGCCACGCACTGGGGAGCCGGCAGCGCCAACACCAGTCACTCGTGTGAGCACGTGCATGTGGAGATCGACAGCGGGAACTACCGCACGGCCTTCTTGCTGACCTTCCCGATGCCGTTCGGCACATCGATCAGGATCGCCTACTTCAACATCAATGCCGGGCAAACCGCGAGCATCTACTCGATGGTCGCCTACAGCCTCACCGCAACCGATGAGGCGAACGGTCAGCGACTGCGCTACAAGGGCGTCCGCTACGTCGACCAGAAGGTCACCCGGACCGCCTCCGCGACCACCACCCTCGCGCAGATCACCGGCGGCCCGGGGTCGATCGTCTACCACTCCCACGTCGGAGGAGTCGGCGCCACCAACCTGTCCTGGTTGGAGCGCAATTTCTCTATCGCCGTCGACGGAGAGGCGACCCCACAGATCGTCGCAACCGGCACGGAGGACTGGTTCGACAGCGGGTGGTACTTCAACGGCCGACGCGACTACAACACCAGCTTCCACAGCTATGTCGGCACAGACCAGCCGGCCGGCAACGTGAACGTGGTGGGGATGGCCACCGACCTGTGGTCGAAATGGGGTGGAGTGCCCTTCACCACCTCAGCTGTGGTCAGGTCCTTACCCGAGGCCGGCTGTACCACGGGAGACACGTTGTGCTGGTGCATCCTCTACTACCAGTAATGGATGGTCGACGAGGGCGTGGCGGCGGCCGGCCTGACCCTTGACCTCGGCGCCGTCGAGGGCTTCGCGCCGTCTCCGGAAGGCCTCGCACGCGGACTCGGCACCGGCCTGAAGGCCGCGATCCCCGAGATCGCATTCCGGCCCCGGCCCCGGGCAACCCCCGCTCAGATAGACCTTTCCGCGCACGGCCCGCCCAGAGCGACAGGATGGGCCGGTGCACGACGACTCCCAGCTCGTCCTCGGCCGGATCCTGCGGTTCACCCGCGAGCGGCTGGTCCCGGCGGTCCACCGTGACCACCTCCCCTTCGACGTCACGGCGTGGGTCGTTCCGGGCGAGCCGGTGCCCTTCGCCGACGCTGTGCGTCAGGAGTTCACGCCGTTCGCGATCGGGGCACCGTGGGGACGGCCGTGGGGCACCGTCTGGTTCCGCGTCACCGGCACGGTCCCCGCCGCCTGGACGGCCGCGACGACGCGCCCGGAGCTCGCCGTCGACCTGGGTTTCAGTGGCTCCCAGCCCGGCTTCCAGGCCGAGGCCACCGCCTACCGCCCCGACGGGGCGATCATCGGCGCGATCGAGCCGCGCCGCCGTCACGTCCCGCTCGGTGCCGCCGGCTCGGCGGTGGACCTCTACGTCGAAGCCGCGGCGAACCCCGAGGTCGCCGGCGCGTGGACGTTCGCGCCCACCCCGTTCGGCGACCTCGCCACCGCCGGTGATCAGCCGCTCTACCGGCTCGTCCAGATGCACGCCGCCCTGCTCGACCTACCGGTGTGGGAGCTGTGGCAGGATTTCTGGACGCTGACCGGGCTGGTCAACTCGCTGCCGGCCGACATCCCTCGCCGCGCCGAGGTGCTGCGGGCGATGGAGCGGGCGGTGAACGTCGTCGACCCCGACGACGTGTCGGGCACCGCGGAGGCCGGTCGTGCCGAGGTGGCCGGCGTCCTCGCGAGCAAGGCCCACGCCAGCGCCCACCGCGTGCACGCCGTCGGCCATGCCCACATCGACTCGGCGTGGCTGTGGCCGGTGCGCGAGACCGTCCGCAAAGTGGCGCGCACGTTCTCCAACGTGCTCGCGCTCATGGACACCGACGAGGACTTCGTGTTCGCGGCATCGTCGGCGCAGCAGTACGCGTGGCTGCAGGAGCACCAGCCGGAGCTGTTCTCGCGGGTCAAGGCACGCGCCGCCGAAGGCCGGTTCGTGCCGGTCGGGGGCATGTGGGTCGAGTCCGACACGAACATGCCCGGCGGCGAGGCGATGGCCCGGCAGATGGTGGCCGGCGCGCGCTTCTTCGCCGACGAGCTGGGTGTCGAGAGCGACGGGGTATGGCTGCCCGACTCCTTCGGCTACTCCGCCGCGCTCCCCCAGATCGCCGCGGCGGCCGGGCGGCGCTGGTTCCTCACCCAGAAGATCTCCTGGAACGAGACGAACACCTTCCCGCACCACACGTTCGCCTGGGAGGGCATCGACGGCACGCGGATCTTCACGCACTTCCCGCCGGTGGACACCTACAACTCCGAACTGCTGGGCGAGGAGCTCGCGCGCGCGCAGCGGCAGTACGCGGAGAAGGGGCGCGCCAACACCTCGCTCGTGCCGTTCGGCTGGGGCGACGGCGGGGGCGGGCCGACCCGCGAGATGCTCGCCGCGGCCGCCCGCACCCGCGACCTGGAGGGCTCCCCGACCGTGCGGCTGAGCAGTCCGTCGGCGTTCTTCGCGGCCGCTGAGGCCGAGTACCCGCAGCCGCCCGTGTGGTCGGGCGAGCTGTACCTGGAGTTCCACCGCGGTACCTACACCTCGCAGGCCCGGACGAAGCGCGGCAACCGGCGCAGCGAGCACCTGCTGCGCGAGGCCGAGCTCTGGGCGACGACCGCGGCCGTCCGGACCGGGGCGGAGTACCCGTACGACGCGCTGGAGTCCTGCTGGCGGACGGTGCTGCTGCAGCAGTTCCACGACATCCTCCCGGGCACCTCCATCGCATGGGTGCACCGACAGGCCGAGCGCGAGTACGCCCGCGTCGCGGACGAGCTGGAGGGCGTCATCGGGAACGCCGCCGCCGCACTCGCGGGCGACGGGGACCGGCTGCTCGCGTTCAACGCCGGGCCCTACACCCGCGACGGCGTACCGGCGCTGGGCGGCGCACCGGCCGCGGCCGCACCCGGCGCCGCCGCCGCCGAGACCCCCGACGGGTTCGTCCTCGCCGACGACCGCGTCCGGCTCACGATCGACGATCGCGGACTGTTCACCTCCGTCCACGACCTCGTCGCCGACCGCGAGGTGCTCCCGCCCGGGTCCCCCGCCAACCTGCTGCAGCTCTTCCGCGACACCCCCACCCGCTGGGACGCGTGGGACGTCGACGAGCACTACAAGCGCACCGGCCGCGACCTCCTCGACGGCAAGGTCACCGCCGACCGGGACGCCGTACGGATCGTCCGCAGCACCGGCCCTTCGACGATCACCCAAGTCGTGACGCTGCACGACGGGTCGATCGACATCGCGTTCACCGTCGACTGGCACGACCGGCAGAAGCTGCTCAAGCTCGCGTTCCCCCTCGACGTCCACGCCGACCGCGCCGCGTCGGAGATCCAGTTCGGGCACGTGCACCGCCCCACCCACACCAACACCTCGTGGGACGCCGCCCGCTTCGAGACCTGCGCGCACCGCTGGGTGCACGTGGGCGAGCCCGGCTACGGGGTGGCCGTCGCCAACGACTCCACCTACGGCCACGACGTCGGCCGCACCACCCGTCCGGAGGGCGGGACGACCACGACCGTCCGGCTGTCGCTGCTGCGCGCCCCGCTCTTCCCGGACCCCGACGCCGACCAGGGCGAGCACCGGTTCACCGTGTCGCTGCGAGCCGGGTCGAGCATCGGCGACGCCGTTGCGGAGGGCTACCGGCTGAACCTGCCGCTGCGAGAGGTCCGCGGCGGCGCCGACGTCACGCCGCTGGTGACGGTGGACGACCCGGCCGTCGTCGTGGAGTCGGTGAAGCTCGCTGAGGACCGCAGCGGCGACGTCGTCGTCCGGCTCTACGAGGCCCTCGGGACACGGGCGACGGCGCGGGTCACCGCCGGCTTCCCGCACACGGCGGTGGTGGAGACCGACCTGCTGGAGCGGCCGTCGCCGGAGCCGGCGTGCCTCGCCGACGGCGTGCTGCGGGTGCGGCCGTTCCAGCTCGTCACGCTGAGGTTCTCTACTTGATCAGCTTCAGCATCGCGCGGAAGTTCGGGTGGGTGGGCGAGCCGGCGAGGCACTTCCGCTTGCCGGCTTGCCTGTGCGCTCAGAGCCAGCTCGAGCGACGGACAGTCGTCCTTGGCCGACGGCGCGGTGCTGACGTCGTCGAGCAGGAGGTCCAGCACGCCGGTAGGCAAGTCGTCGATGCTCGCGCCCGCGTCCAGGTCGACGGCGTGCAGCCAGACCTCCCGGATGCGCATCCACGGCACCTCCGCGGCGGGGACGGCCCGCCCGAGCGCGCTGCGCACCTCGGCGCTCCACTGGGCGCCGGCCAGCTCGGCAAGAGCTTCGGCGAGCGCAGCCGCAGTGCCGGCGACCTCGGCGCGCAGTGTCTCCCGGGGCAGCTCCGCGGAGCGCTCGATCTCCCGGGACCGCTGCTCCCGGTCGGCGTACATCGGCGTCTCGACGCCGGTGCGCGCCCACGAGGCGAGCCTGGTGAGGGCCTCGGCGTTGCGGGCGAGGTGCCCGACGACGTGCGCGCGGGTCCATCCGGGCAGGCTGCTGGGTGCGCGCAGGTCGTCATCGGTGAGTTCGTCGATGACGGCGAGCAGGTGAGCGGTGCCTTCGCGCATCCAGGGCAGCGTGGCGTCGAGGTCGTGTCGGGTGGTCATCCGGGTGCTGCGGTGGTGAGGCGGTCGACGATGTCCGCGCGCAGGGCCTTCTTGTCGATCTTTCCGACCTTGGTGGAGACGAGTTCGTCGACCAGGACGAGGTGCTCGGGCAGCTTGAACCGGGCGACGCCGATCTGATCCATGGCCTCGCGGATCTCCTCGAGGGTGACGGTCGTTCCGGGGCGCGGCACCACGTAGAGGCAGACCCGCTCGCCGAGCTGTGGGTCGGGCATCGCGACGGCGGCCACCTGTGTGACGGCGGGGAGACAGCCCGGCCGTTGTCCCACCCCAGCCTTCGGTCACCGCCAGCTCCCCGTATGCCGACGAGCTGAACGGCGTGCTGGAGCGCTATCCCGCCGAGCTCGTCGAGATGAAGACCTCGTTGGCCGAGCACCGGGGCCCTTGCCGAAGCCGAAGCCGCGCGCAGCCCGACCTCAATGGGCGGGTCAACGCGGCTCATACATGGCGTATGTATGACGGGTGCGCATCTGGTGATCCGGGAAGGGGAGCCCGGCCGCGGGACGGTGTTCAGCGCCGCGACGATGGACTGGGTGCTCGGGCTCCAGAGCGACAACCTGTACCCGGCGATGCTGCGCGGCCGCGCGAATCTGGTTCTGTGCCTCCGGGGGCGCGCGGCTTCGCCGAAGAGATCGGAGTCCCGTCGGCAGCCGACGCTCGGCGCCGCTGAGAAGGAGTACCGCGAACAAGTCAGTTCCACCTGCGCGCCGCGCACGAGTCGTCGTCAGCTCTGCTCCTTGGTGCGTCACGTCGATCAGTCATCTACATCCCGGTCAATCGTCGGTGGTATCAGTCAATATCCGGCCCATGGCCATTTCTCCATCGCGAGTCTGCAGGCCGCGCTTCATCGCCGCTCGGATTCGGCTTTGCACCTCGGGAGTGCGCACTGCCTCGCCGAAGAGGTCGGAATCGCGTCGGAAATCTTCGGCCGGTGCAAGCGCGATCTCATTCACGCGGTCCTTGACTGCGATGTGGCCGAGCGCCGGGAACCCCGCGATGCGGTGAGCGAGTGACTTGACGAAAGTGCCGAGCCGATCTGCGGGCACGGCTCGGTTGATCCACCCGTATCGCTCAGCCAGCTCCGCGTCGTAGTCCTCCCCGCTCAACATGACTTCCAGGGCTCGGGCGCGACCCATCAGGCGTGTGAGGTGTTGGGCAGCGCCGCCGCCGGGGAGTAGGCCGAACGCGGGCTCGAACTGGCTGAGAATCGCCGACTCGCGCGCCGCGAAGCGCATGTCGCAGGCCAAGGCGAACTCACTGCCCGCGGATCGGACCCGGCCCTCGATCTGGGCGATCGTCACGAGGCGGCTTGCGCTCAGATGGTGGAACAGCAGGGCGATTGACGCTTCACCAGTCAGCTTCGCGGCCTCCGCGCGGTATTCACTGACTCGGTTGAGGTCGACGTGGGAGATGAAGTAGTCGGGATCGGCGCTGGCGAAGACGAGCACCTGCACAGCGTCGTCGCCCTCGGCATCCTTGATGAGGGCGACCAGATCCCGGACCAGTTCGGGTCCGAGGAGATTCATGGGCGGCGCCGCGATGTCCGCGAAGAGAACCGACCCTTCCTTGCGTACGGTGAGCGTCTCGAGAACCACCGGACCTCCTCGGCTCTTCATAAAGCCTGCGCGCGGACTTCGGTGGCGCGGCCCGCCGGGCAGGTTCGCGCCCGCCGCGGGCACGCGCCCGCTACGGGCGTAGTCGGGCGGGTCGATCGTGCATGCGGCCGGGACCGCATGCAGATGTTGCTCTCCCTGAGGCCGCCGCCGCGGCAGCCAGCCGCCGGCCCGGGCGGCCCGCATACGGTGGATGCATTCGTTGTAGTCGCGCGCCTTGGTGGCGAGCTTTGCCGAGCGTGAAAGGGTGAGTGGAGATCATGAAGCGGTTCCTCGGCGAGTGCTTCTGGTTCCCGACCTGACGGAACACGTTTCCCGCCGTTCGGCGGGCAGGAACGCGGGTCGTCACCGCAGGGAGTCAGTCCGCCGACCCCGCCATGGCCTGCAGCGCGCCGTAGGTGCCGTTGAAGACGTTCTGGTCGCCGGCCAGAGGGCCGGAGCTGGCGTGCTGCCAGAACGTGTAGCGCCTCCAGGCGTAGGGCAGCGGACCCACCGCCGGCGCGTACCGGGCCACCCACAGCGAGTTGGTGCTGCTCATGTCGGCGAGGTCGCCGGTGCACTGCCTCCACCACTTGGTCGAGGTGTAGATGGTCGGCCATCGGCCGGTCCGGGCGTGCACCTTGTTGCTGAAGTCCTTCACCCACCGCACCATCTTCGCGGGGCTGAGCCCGTAGCAGGTGGCGCCGTAGGGGTTGTACTCCATGTCCAGCGCCGGGGGCAGCGTCTTGCCGTCGGCGCGCCCACCGCCGCCGTGGTTCAGGAAGTAGTCGGCTTGGGTGGCCCCGCCGGATTGATCGGGGAGGGCGAAATGGTACGCGGCGCGGAGGATGCCCGCCGCGGCGGCGCCGTTGTACTGCTGCTTGAAGTACGGGTTCGTGAAGGTGGTGCTCTCCGTGGCCTTGACGTAGGCGAACCGGGCTCCGCCGTCGTACGCGGCGGCCCAGTCGACGTCGCCCTGGTGGCCACTGACGTCCATGCCGCGAACAGCACCACGCGCCGACGCTCTCGACGCCGAGGAAGCCGCCGCGTAGGTGCCCTCGTGCATCGCGATCTGCGACCCGGCGGTGTGGTTGTCCCACGCGGTCGGTCGCGGCATCGCGCCGGGCACGGCCGACGCCGGGGTGGGCGCGGTAGTCGGGGTGTGCGCGGTAGTGGCCGCATGCGCAGGGGAATGACCCGAGAGCAACAGAGCAGCGGCACACAACCCGACTGCGGCGACACTCATCCGACGGTGGCCGCCGGCATTGAAGGTGGTACCCATGGTCGGCCCTTCAGCATGCCGGCACGGACCTGCGAGACATCTGCATCTCTCAGGCAGACCCGTGCCGGGCGCGGTCTAATAGGAGCACCCACGTCTCGGGAGGCTCTTGACGGGCGGCGGAGCCACTCCCTTGGACAGCGCCACCAACAGCGCCCTGGGACACCGCAGAGTCGACCCGGGATAGGCGATCTGCAGGTGCAGGTGCGGGCCGGTGGAATCTCCCGTGCTTCCGGTCAACCCGAGCCGCTGCCCACTGGCGACCCTGCCGGTAGCCGAGATACGGGTGGCGTGGCAATAGGTGTATTTAGCGCCGTCATCACCCCGAAGCATCACCCCGTTACCGCAGCCACCGCCCTGGTAGATCCTCGTCGCGGTACCGGAGGTGACGGCGTAGAACGGTGTCCCGGAGGCCACCGCAATATCGATCGCGGGGTAGTCATGGTGCGGCGCGGTCAGCGAACTCCTTATCGCGCCCTTCGGCAGTACCAAGGTGTAACGGGTCGACCCCCGCCCGGAGAGCGGCGCGCCACCATCATCGTCATCATCGTCATCGTCATCGCCGTCGCCATGGCGAGGGGCGGACAACGCCGGATACTTGCCGCCCGGGCTCGCCGCCGCCGGCGATGTCCCGAAAGCGACGAGCCCGACCACGGCCAGCAACGCCGCGAGCGCGAGCGAACACAATCTGTTCCACCAGACCCGACCGGCGTCCCCGTCCACCATCGCCGGGGCGCCCGCCTCCTCATCACCGTGATCTGCCATCGTTTGCCCCCGATCGGATAACCCTCCTGAATTGCCCGGTTTCCGCTCGGCCCCTGACGGGCATTTCTGCGCTATGCCCGATTTCCCCGGCCCCCTGTCTCGGCCCGGCCGAGCCCTATTACAGATACTCGACAACCCCCTCCCGCCGTCAGGCCCATTTGCCCGCCTTATCGGGGCTCCGTATGGCGGGCCTCGATACGGTCGAGATATCGCCCGACCAGCGTCCACGGCTTTCTGCTCGGTCAGCCCGGGCCAGGTCCGCGGGCGTGGTGTTGACGGTTGCTGCGTGATCTTCTGTTGGTCGGGCGCTGAGCGCCGGGATGCTGCCGGTCGTGGTCGCCTCCCCGGGACGGTTCGGGGTGTCGGGGACGAGGCTGACGCGGGGCATTCGGACCAGCCTGGCCGCCGTGCCCCAGCTGCTGTGTCCGGTCTTGGTCGCCGGCCACGGCGACCTGGACGAGTGTGGTTCGCCCCGTCGGGGCCGAGCGCGGGGCGGGGCGGTCGTCGTTGGAGACCGAACGGCGGAGCATCAGCCCGTGCACACCACCGGCTCGCCTGCGGAGCCACTAGCGCGGCAGTCGAGCGGCTGGAGCGCAACAAGAGTGATGGTTACCCTGCCAGCGCGCACGTTGTCGGCGGCAAGGCCCAGACCAACGGAGGCAGCGCATGAACACGATCACCACGACCGACGGCACGGAGATCTTCTACAAGGACTGGGGCTCTGGTCAACCGATCGTCTTCAGCCACGGCTGGCCGCTCTCGGGTGACGATTGGGACACCCAAATGCTGTTCTTCCTCCAGCACGGCTACCGCGTCATCGCCCATGACCGGCGCGGGCACGGACGCTCCACGCAGACCAGCGACGGTCACGACATGGACCACTACGCGGACGATCTGGCTGCCCTGACTGCCCATCTCGATCTCCAGGACGCCGTGCACGTGGGGCACTCCACCGGTGGCGGCGAGGTCGTTCGCTACATCGCTCGACGCGGTGAGAGCCGCGTGGCGAAAGCCGTGCTGATCAGTGCGGTGCCGCCGCTCATGGTGCAGACCGTCGCGAATCCCGGCGGCCTGCCGAAGAGCGTGTTCGACGGCTTCCAGGCCCAGCTGGCCGCCAACCGGTCCGAGTTCTACCGGGCGCTGCCGTCGGGCCCCTTCTACGGCTTCAACCGGCCCGGCGTGGAACCCTCGGAAGCGATCATCGAAAACTGGTGGCGCCAGGGAATGATGGGCGGGGCGAAGGCACATTACGACGGCATCGTCGCCTTCTCCCAGACCGATTTCACCGAGGACCTCAAGAAGATCACGGTGCCGGTCCTGGTGATGCACGGCGACGACGACCAGATCGTTCCCTATGCCGACTCCGGCCCGCTGTCCGCGGAGCTCCTGCAGAACGGGACGCTCAAGACGTACAAGGGATTCCCGCACGGCATGCCGACCACCGAGGCCGAGACGATCAACGCGGACCTGCTGGCCTTCGTGCAGGCCTGATGACGGCTCGGTGGAGACGAGGATCAACCACCGGCGCCTGTTCGAGGCCTGCCGATGTGGTGCCGGCTGTCGGCAGGACGTCTGGCCCCGCGTCGGTGTCGCGCAAGCTCCGATCACGGCCGATCACCCGCGGGAGGAGCGCCAGCAGGGCCGAGCTCATCGTCATCGTGCCGATGTAGAGCAGCTTGGCGAGGCCGTCGTTCGAGGTGCCCGCGACCAAGGTCGTCGGGAACGGAAGGAACACGATGGTGAGGGTCCACGCGAGCAGGAGCCCGACCACCAACGGGTTCTGACGTACCAGGACACTGACGATCGAATGCTGGGCGAGCCAGAGTCGCGCAATGACCGTGAAGCTGAGCAAGAACGCGAGGATGTCGGCCGCGTGCTCGCGCAGCAGGTCGGCCACGGCACTGTTCTGGACCTGGGTGCCGACTTCGGGAGCCGGCCTCGCACACCGACCTTCCGCATGCCGGGACGGTCATGGCTCACCCGTCGCGGGTGAGCTCCGTCCGGTGGGATCGGGCGACGATGGCTCCGCCACACATCCGGCCCTCAGGAGGGGTACCGATGACCGAGAACGCAGCTCGGCGACAGGACCGCGACGTCGCCGACATGGCCGCCGACGTCGGTCGCTCACGCTGGTGGTGGGCCGCCTACGGGGTGCTCACCGTGATCGCAGGAGTCCTCGTGCTGGTCTGGCCGGGCATCACGCTGGTGACGCTCGCGGTCATCTTCGCGGTGCAGTTGTTCGTCGTGGGCATCTTTCGGGTCGTCGCCGCCTTCGCGATCCCGGACACGTCGGCCTCGGCCAAGGTGCTCTCCGTGGTTCTGGGCGTGCTGTCGTTCATTGCCGGGATCATCTGCCTGCGCTCGCCCCTGCAGACCCTGGTCGTACTGACCTTGATCCTGGGTGCGTTCTGGCTGATCCACGGCGTGGCGGACATCGTCAACGGGATCAGTGGCCGCGGCGAAGCAGGTCGGGGGTGGACGATCGTCAGCGGTGTGATCGGCGTGTTGGGCGGCATCGTGGTGCTCTCGTGGCCAGTGTCCAGCGCCATAACCCTCGCTTGGCTCCTCGGGGTTGTGCTGATCCTCCTGGGCCTCGTCGGGATCGTGTCGTCGCTTCGCCGATCCGAACCCGCGGTGTCGGCCCCGGGCCCAGCATCACGAGAGTCCGCGACCTCAACGCGCGGCAACACCTCTGCGGCCCCCACACCGACGTCGGGCTGACCACGAGCCTGGCCCTGCCCGCGTACCGTCAGTCCCGACGGCGACCGCCTGGCCGGGGTGCACAAAACGCGGATCACCCCGCTGCGGAAGCGCCGGAAGGTCGATGTCGAGACCGGGCCCGACATGGAGGTGCACGGCAACGTCGTCGACCACGAGTACGAGCCCGAGTACGAGATCGAGGTGGACGACCGCAAGATCGCCGAGGTCTCCGAGCAGTGGTTCCGCGTCCGTGAACCGACGGGGTCGAGATCGACGCAGACCAGGACCCGGTCCTGGTACTCGCGGTCGCGATCGCCATCGCCATCGCCATCGCCATCGCCATCGCCATCGACTCGATGCTCACCCCGGGAAGTGAGGGCCGGGACCGTGAGACTGCCGGTCGCGTACGGGACTCAGGCCTCGTCCCGCGCTTCGCCGAAGCTGCGCAACAGGGCGTGGTGACGGTTGTGGGCGAGGATATGACCGACCGTCAACACCGCCGCGCCGGCCATTCGATGATCTCGATCAGTGCCAGCGTGCCGGTGCCGGCCGCGACCGAGGTGTGGCTTCACCACGCTGCGATCACGCCACTGGCCGAAGCACTTGACTGCACGCCCTTGGCCTCGAGGCGAGTGGCTCCGTGGCGTCCGGCCACGGAGCCTGCGCGAAAACCCGTTGGCGGACCACGGCGACCACAGCTACATTCCCGGCGGCCGTGCGAGAGATCGAGGAGGTGGTACCCGTGAACGCAGTATCGACATGGGTGCATCCCTTCGGGGTCACGGTCGGGCGATAGGTCGTCCGGGAGCGCCGTTCACGAGCACTCCCGAAAGGCACGACCATGCGATTCACTTCCGAACAGCGCCTCGACGACGGCGTCGGAGAACGCGGGTTCACCCTCGGCGAGATCCCCGGCATCCTGTGGACGCCCGGATCCGCATCCGCACCGGCCCCGCTGATCCTGCTCGGCCATCCCGGCGGACTGCACAAGATGTACCCCCGACTGGTTGCCCGGGCCCGGCACTCCGCGGCGGAGGGCTACGCCGCGGCCACCATCGAGCTCCCCTGGAGCGGTGACCGGCCCCGTTCCGCCGCCGCCGAACAGGCCCGCGCCGACCTGCGCCGGGCACTGGAGGCCGGCGAGCCGGTCGACGACGAGATCGTCGACCGGCTCGTTCTCCCGCTGGTCGAAAAGGCGGTCCCGGAATGGCGGGCCGCCCTGGACGCCCTCCTTTCGCTGCCCGAGATCGGCGGCCCGGTCGGGTACGCGGGAGGGGTGATCGCCATCGGCATCCGGTTGGCTGTGGTCGAGCCGCGCATCTCAGCCGCCCTTCTGTTCGCCGGGAGTTTCGTGCCCCGCACCCTGTTCGAGGAGGCCCGGTAGGTCACCATTCCGCTGCAGGTCCTGCTGCAGTGGGACGACGAAGGAAACGACCGGAAGATGGCCCTGGACCTGTTCGACGCCTTCGGCGCCAAGGAGAAGACGCTGCACGCCAATATGGGCGGGCACACCGGCGTCCCGCAGTTCGAGGGGGACGCCGGGAACCGGTTCTTCGCCCGGCACCTGAAGTGAGGCCGGGAGGGACCGGACCCAGTACTGCAGTTGATCAGTCGGATGGTCGTTCGCCGCGGCCGTCGGGGGTGCCACGGGCCCCGCCAGTATCTGGCGGAGTGCCGCTTCGTCGATGCCCACGGCAACTCGCTGCGCCAACTCCAGATCGCTTTCGAGAGCCGACGTCCAGGTCGGAGCGGTCGCGCGGCGTTGCTGGCGCACGTCCCCGAGAGCTTGCGCGGCCAACATGCGGGTGCGGGGAGTCCTCGCGCTGACCTTTCCGGTGCTGCTTCGGCTCGCCCAGGGCCCATGGCCGTCTACCCGCATGACGCTGGGCCCGGGCGATCCGCCCGGGCCCACTGTGCAGTCCGGCCGTCAGGCGACGACGGTGTCGATCGCTTCGTGGTGCTTGTCGAACTTCACGTAGTCGTCCTCCATGATCGCCCGCGGGTTGAACATCGGATCCGCGAGCAGGCCGTGCACGCGGCGGCGCTGCATGCCCATGTTCCCACCGTCGTAGATCGGGAACACGGACGCCTCGCGGAGCAGCTTGCCGAACCCGTTCCCGGCCTCGAGACTGTTCACTCCGACGATCTGCATGCACTTGTACACGCAGTCGAACATCATCTCGGTGACCTGGATCTTGTTCATCGCACCGACGAGTTCGGCGTGCTGGTCGTGCTTGTCCAGGTAGTCCGCGGCGCGCCAGGAGAAGTACCGGCCCATCTCGATCTTCGCGGCGACGTCGCCGAGTACGTAGCCGACGTTCTGGAACTCGATGATCGGTTTGAGTGCGCCGGCGGTGTTGTTCCGGGCGAAGTCGAGTGCCTTCTCGTAGGCGGCGCGTGCCACTCCGACCGCAGCGATCGCGGCAACCGGACCGGACCACGCGAAGTTGCGGTTGATCACGAAGTCGCCGTTGCCGTGCGCCTCGGGCAGCAGGTTCTCGACGGGTACCCGCGCGTTGTCGAAGGTGACCTCGGCGTTCGAGGTGAGACGGTGGCCTTCCTTGTCGATGTACTTGTAGGTGACCCCCGGCGTGCCGCGCTCCACGACGATCGCCGAGAGGCCCTCGGTTCCGCCGGCCTCCGGATCAGTACGGACGATGACGGTCTGGGCGTTGACACCCTGCTCGTCCCAGCCTGCCGACGACGGCCAGTACTTGCGACCGTTGATGACGTAGTGGTCACCGTCCCGGGTCGCGATGAGGCCCACACCGGCCGGACGGGGCAGCGGAATGTCGAAGTTTGCCGTGCCGCTCGGACGACCCGGTGGCTCGCTCGCGGTCCAGCCACCCAGGTACTCGCCGGTGGGATCCGACGTTGCGGCGCGCAGGAAGCGCTCCTTCTGCTCCTCGGAGCCGTACCAGGACACCGGCATGAGCCCCAGGCCGTTGCACAGGACCGTGCAGGCGAATCCGGGATCGACGACGCAGATCTCCTCGGCGGCGATCAGCAGGTCCACACACGGCAACCCGCCGCCCCCGTAATTCGCGGGCAGCATGCACATCGCGATCCCGGCCTTGTAGGCCTCGACGTACGGTGGCTTCGTCAGGTTCACCGCCTTGACCGGGTCCGGCTCCCGGTCCGCCGCCGGGACGACCGGGGCCAACACATTCTCCGCGAACGCCCGCACCTCGTACTGCATCTTCCGCTGCGCCTCGGACATCGTGAAGTTGATGGTCATTCCGCCCTCTCCCCTCCCGTCAGAGCCACTGGACCGAGCCCAGATGGTTGACGGCCGCTGCGACACCAAGGTGGCCTGGATCACCATGCGCCCCCACGAGAAGAGCGTGAAGTGTCGGGGCGCCGAATAGGCCGAACAACTTCCTCCGTGCTGCCCTCGGAGGAAGGAACGACCAACGAACGCGAACGCCGGACCAGCTAGCCGTTGCAAGCGCCCAGGGCCTATGGGTCCTCAGCCACGGCGCTCGCCGGCGGTGCCGGGCTGCGTGCCAGCTCGACGCACCCCGTGGCCAACAGCGTCTTCTGCGTCAACGGGCCACGCTCCGGCCCGGCGGAACCCGGCGGCCACGCGACCGGTCCAGCCGGTTCGCCGATATGGACCGCCTGGACCCCACGGCAGCGGCTCCAGGCCTGGGGCGAGTTCGTCGGCGAGCCCCTGGCCCACACCGACCGATCCACGCCCTCATCCGCGGCGAAGCAGACAGCGAACCCTTCGCCGTCGAGCTTCGCGAACGACTGCTGGTTCTCACAGCACCTGGTCGATCAGTCCCCACTCGAGGGCAGTCCGGGCGTCGAGGGCTGCGCCGGTCAGGGCCAGGTGGAGGGTGCGCCGGCGGCCGATCCGGCGGGGAATGCTGACGGTGCCGCCGGCGCCGGGGATCAGGCCCATGCCGACTTCGGGAAGTCGGAAGGTCGTGTCCGGGTGGGCCAGGATGCGGCCGGCGAGCGCGGGGAGCTCGATCCCTGCGCCCACGCAAGCGCCGTGCACCCGGACCTCGACATGCTCGCCGAGGCGATGCAGCAGGCCAGCAGCCCCGCCTCGGGTCCGCACGAGATGCGCGGTGACCAGGTCGGGGGTGGTGCCGAACTCGTCGAGGTCGCCACCGGTGCAGAACGACGGGCCGGCCCCGTCGAGCACCACCCGGTCGACGGTGTCGTCGAGCTCCGCGATCTGCAGGGCCTCCACGAGGGCGTCGCGGACCTCGCGACCGTAAGCGTTGCGCCGCTCGGGCCGGTTGAGCGTGATCCGCAGCTCGTCCCCGGCCCGAGCGACGAGCACCGGGTCGGCGGGAGCGGGTGGTGGCAGCGGCCGGGGCCCGCGGTGCTCGAGCCAGCGGCGGAACTCCGGCCCGCCCAGCAGGGTGGAGTAGGCGAACGACTCGGCGTCCAGCGCGGCCGGCACCGGCAGCGACCCGGACCAGCGGAGCAGCCCTGCCAGAACCGTCGCGGCGTGCGGGTTCGCCGCGACCGCCGCGTGCACGGCTGCGGCCTGCGCCACCGGAACGAGCTCATCTCCATGAAGTTGTTGGTCTCCGGCGGCTCCCACCGGTTGACGTACTCGTCGAGCGGAGGCTGGCTCGCGTGCAGGACGATCGGCATGTTCGCGTCCTGGACGTCCTGCCAGAACGGGTCGAACTCCGGGAGCGCCGGCGAGCGCCAGCCGCGGTACCCCTTGACCGGCGCCGGCTTGATGAGCACGGCCCGGGCACCGTTCTCGACGAGGTACTCGAGTTCCCGGCGGGCGTCGTCGACCAGCGCACACGAGATCACCGGGGTCATGAAGAGCCGGTCCTGGTGCACGTAGCCCCACGTCTCGAGCATCCAGCGGTTGAGCGCGTGGATCATCGCCACGACCAGCTCGGGGTCCTCCGCCGCGGAGTGCTCGACCAGGTTGGCCAGCGTCGGGAAGACCAGCGCCTCGTCCACGCCCTGCTCGTCGAGGGCCTTGATCCGGGGGCCCGGCTCGCGGAAGTCCGGCTGCGCGTCGATCGGCCGACCGGTGAGCTCGCGGAGGGTCTTCCCCTCCTTGTTCTGGCCCGAATAGAACTTCTCGTGCGCCCCCAGGGCGGCCACCCGGTCGAACGTGGGGTTGGGGATGAACTCGGTGATCCGGTTGAGGATCGAGATACGGGTGTGCCGTCCCACCTGCACGTACTGCACCGCCCGGCGGAAGCGCTCCGGCAGGTGCCGGGTGAGGGCCTCCGGTGTCTCGTACATGTGGGTGTCCGCGTCGAAGATCGGCGCGTCGGTGTACTGCGTCACTGCTCTTCCCTCCACTGCCGCGACGTTGGCGCAACGTCCATCACCGTGTGACTCGTATGACGAAAATGTCAATTATCTTCGCGAACCATGACGCTGCGGCGACGCCGACCTTTCGCGCCGGGCGCAGGAGCAACGCCACAGGGTTTGGCGCGACCGTCACTTTGGCGCGCGTTCGCACTGATCGGAGACCTTATGATGGCCACCGCCGACAGTGGCTTCGACTCTGCTCTTCCACCACCGCACGAAAGACATCCGGCCTGGTCCGCCCGGCTGACGCTGCCGTCAACTATGCTGGGTGCGGCCCTCCGGTCGGCGACGCCGTCCGAGCGCCCGTACGCTCTGTCCGCACACGACCTGGAGTACATGATCGACGAGGCGAGCACCGTGGCCCCCGAGGCACACGGCACGACGGATCCGTCGCCGGACGACGGCGGGCTCGGGGAGCGTGCAGCCCGCACGCGCAGCCTGATCCTCAAGGCCGCGCAGCAGCTGTTCCTCGACCGCGGCTACTCCGGCACCCGGATCAACAACATCACCGACGCCTGCGGCATCTCCCGGGCCGGCTTCTACACCTACTTCAAGGACAAGCGCGAGGTCTTCAACCTGCTCGGGGAGGAGTCCTACCGCGACATCCTCGCCACCGTAACCCGCTGGGACGACATCCCGCACCCGGCGTCACGGGCGGACGTGGAGCGCTGGGTCACCGAGTACTTCGCCTTCATGGACGTGCACGGCGCCTTCATCTTCTCCTCGGCCCAGTCCGCACCGCCGGACGAGGACTTCCGCGAGAGCAGCAAGCGGCTGCAGATGCGGGTCGCGTGGCTGCTCGGGGTCAACCTGCGGAACCGGCAGACCGAGCCGACCGACGCGCCGGAGGCGCTCGGCCTCGCCGTCATGGCGATGCTCGACCTTTCCTGGTACCAGAGCCGGGTCCAGCGGCTCCCGGTCGACGACGGGGACATGATCGCCACGGTGGCGGCGATGATCAGGTCCACCATCCGGACGAACGACTGACGGGCGGCGGGCGACGAGGCCGCCGCCCGCCGGGTCACCCGGCCTGCGGGACCAGTCCGGCGCCGCCGTGCGTACCGTCACGCCGGCGTACACGGCACCGGTCCGGGGCAACGGCGCCGGCGACCAGCCCGCCTCCGAGCCGCACCCCAGGCAGCGGAACCGAGGGGGCATGGCCAAGGTGCCGCACGCGCCGCACCTGCCCGCCTCCCAGCGCAGCTTCGCGTCGAAGGCCCGCTCGTAGGCGGCCAGCGAGATCGCGATCTCCGGGCCCGGGTTGTCGACGGTGCGCTGCGGTGCCCTGACCGCGGGCTCGTCGCGCCGGACCGCGGGCACGCCGCCGATCCGGATCGCGGTCGCCGAGGCCTGCTCGACGGCGAGGACCAGGCCGCCCGTGCCGACCTGCTCCAGGCCCGCGAGGGCGAACAGGGCGGCGCTCGCCCCGAGGGTCGGCAGCCGGGGCGCCTGGCCGACGGTGAGCGCCGCGGCCTGCTTGGCGCCGAGCCCCGCCACCGCGACCGGTTTGTCGCTCAGCTCGAGGGCCTCGACCGCAGGCCCCAGGCCACGCTCGCGCTGCAGCCGCGGATCGGCGTAGTCCCGAACGGGCCCCCCGTCCACCCGGCTCTGCACGGGGAGGCTGCGGACCACCCGGTCGACCAGCTCGATCGGCACGCCGGTGTCCCCGACCAGTGCCGCCGCGGCGCCCGCCGACGCCCCGGCCTGCGCGTCCGCGGCTACGACGAGCGTGCCCGGGGCCGCGCCGGCGAGCGCGTCGAGGACCGCGGGCGGCCCGCCGACCTGCTCGGTCACCGGGACGTCGTCCGGCAGCCCGATCCCGGCCAGCAGGGCGGCGGCGTTGCCGCCGACGAGCAACGGCAGCTCCCGCGTCACGAACACCACGGCTCGGACCTGCGGTCCCGCCTCGCCCAGGGCTGCGTGCCCGGCGGCGACGGCCAGCGTCACCGCGTCCTCGTCGGGCCCTGTGGTCCGCCCGCGCCCGTCTCCCCAGGGCGGCAGGTAGGTGCCGACCGCGGCGAGCGCCCTCGATCCGGACATCGTCGTCCCGCAGGCCGGCGAGGCCCGGCGGGGTGATCCCCATGACGGTGCGCATCCCGGGCTCTCCGCTTCGGCCGTCACCGACCGCCCGCCGCGCGCGGCCGTGTATCCGGGGCGCACGCTCCAGGACTCGACCGGGTGCACGGTGTCGCCATCGATCCGCAGGACGGGGCCGGTCGACCACCCCGACGCCGCCGAGCAGAGCCACGCGAGCACCCGTTCGCTCCTTCGCCGGTCGGGCCGTCGTGAGACAACCGAGATCGACCCTAGAGCGACAGCATCCGGCGCACCTGTACTACCGCAGGGCCAAGGCGTCCCAGCTGCTCTTCGGTGGACCCGCCGTCTACCACGAGCGGCTCCTAGCGCGGGTGGGCGTTTGAGCGAGTCGCGCTCCAAGACCCCGCGAGTCGCGATGTGGAACCAGGCGAGTCGCGATCTGGGGCCCCGCCAGCCGTCTGGCTCACAAGGCGGCCGCGCTGCTCCCTTACGCGGCGCGGCCGGCTCCACCGCGCGGCTCGCCCGGCCCACGCCGACTCCGTCGGAACCGCCGTCGCCGCGACTGCAGCTCCGCCCGGACGGACCGGACGCGGCATCGGGCACCGGCGAGCTGCTCGTCCGGGGCCCCGGCTGACCAGCGGTTACCGGAACCGGCCCGAGGACACGGCCCGCGCTCTCCCGGGTGGCCGGCTGCACACCGGCGACCTCGTGCGGGTCGACGACGCCGGGCGCGTCCGGCTGCTCCTCCTGGACCAGGGACACGCCGGGGCCCGCATCGGCGACGTCACGGACCGGTGCGGGATCTCCCGCGGCGGCTTCTCCACCTACTCCCGCGTCAAGCGGGAGGTGTAGGACGCTTGGTCCCGGAAGTCCGCCACGGCCCGGGTGAAGTCCATCCCCCGCACGTGGAGCCGATACCCACCTCGCCCAGCCGGGCCTGCAGCACCTGCGCGAGGGCCGGCTGGGAGGCGGACACCCCGCTCGTCCCCGCGGTCAGCGTGACCCCGCCACCGAGACCCGACTCGGCCAGGAGCTCCCGGGCGCGCTGCCGGTCATCCCACCCGTCGGGCGACTACTCCTCGCGCAGTGTCGGCGGTCAGTGGATGTGCGAGCCGCCGTTGACGTCGTAGGTGGCGCCGGTGATGTAGCCGGACTCCTTGCGGCAGAGGTAGGTGATCAGGTCGGCGACGTCGTCGACGTTGCCGACGCGGCCCACCGGGGTCCCGGCGAGGAGCTCGAATTTGCGCTCGCCTTCCAGGGCGCCGCCGGTGATGTCAGTGCCGATCAGGCCGGGGGCGACGGCGTTGACGGTGACGCCGTTCGGGCCCAACTCGCGGGCGAGCGCGCGGGCGAACCCGAGCTGGGCGGCCTTGGCCGCGGAGTAGGCGACGCCACCGAAGACGCCACCGCCGCGCTCGGCGGAGACCGAGGAGAGGAAGACGACACGGCCGAAGCCGCGCTCGGCCATGCCGGGGGCGACGCGGCGGGTGATGTTGTAGGCGCCGCGCACGTTCACCGCGAAGATGCGGTCCCACTCCTGGTCGGTGACGTCGAGGAAGCGGGTCGGTGAGGTGATGCCGGCGTTGTTGACCAGGGCGCCTACCGGTGGCACTGCGTCGTCGAGGGCGGCGAGTGCGTTCTCGACGGAGGTCTCGTCGGTGACGTCGCAGCCGACGCCGACGGCCTGCACGCGGTGGCGCTCGGCGACCTCGTGGGCGGCGTCCTTCGCGTTGGGCTCGTCGAGGTCGAGGATGGCGATGTTCCATCCGGCGGCGGCCAGCGCGTGCGCGGTGGCGCGCCCGATACCTCGCGTGGAGCCGGCGCCGGTGACGATGGCGGTCTTGTCCGACACGGACATGGGTATTCTCCAGAGATTGATCGGGCCTGGTGGCCGGCGGCGGGCGAGGTGCGCACCGCCGCCGGCGGCCGGGGCGAGCTGGTGGTCAGACGGTGGGTGGGGCGGGGTCCGCGGGCCAGGCGCCGTCGCTGGTGGCAGCGGTGCCGCCCAGCTCGGCCTTCACCCGTGCGACGATGGCGTCGGTCGACAGGCCGTAGCGGTCGTGCAGGGTGGGCAAGGCGCCGGCAGCGAGGAACTCGTCGGGCAGAGCGATCGGGACGACCCGGGCGCTCGCCCCGGCGTAGGCCAGGGTGGCGGCGACCGACTCGGCGAGCCCGCCGATGACGGTGTGGTTCTCCAGCGTGACGACGAGGCGGTCGGTGCGCGCCGCGCGGAGAATCGCCTCGCGGTCCAGCGGCTTGATCGTCGGCACGTGCAGCACGGCGACGTCGAGGTGGTCGGCCTCGAGCCGAGCGGCGGCCTGCAGCGCCCGCATCGTCATCAGGCCGGTGGAGATGAGCACGACGTCACGGCCGGTGCGCAGCTCCGCGGCCTTGCCGAGTTCGAAGCGATAGTCGTATTCGTCGAGCACGGTGGGCACCGCCCCGCGCAGCAGGCGCAGGTAGGTGGGTCCAGGTGTGGCGGCGAGCGCGGGTACGGCCTGTTCGATGTCGACCGAGTCGCACGGGTCGACGATCGTCAGGTTCGGGCAGGCGCGCAGGATCGCCAGGTCCTCGGTCGCCTGGTGGCTGGGCCCGTAGCCGGTGGTGAGCCCGGGCAGCGCACCGACGACGTTGACGTTCAGCCCGGGTTCGGCGATGTCGAGGCAGAGGAAGTCGTAGGCGCGCCGGGTGGCGAAGACCGAGTAGGTGGACGCGAAGGGCACCAGCCCGACCTCGGCCAGGCCGGCCGCCGCACCGAGCATGGCCTGTTCGGCCATCCCCATCTGGAAGAACCGGTTCGGGTGGGCGTCGCGGAAGATGTGCATGTCGGTGTACTTGGCCAGATCGGCGGAGAGCCCGACGATCTCGGGGCGCTCCTCGGCCAGCCGGGCCAGCGCGTGCCCGAACGGGGCGCTGGTGGTGCGCTGCCCGGGGTCGGCGAACGAGGCGATCATCGCCGAGGTGGTGAGCTTCTTCTTCCCAGAGGTCGTGGCGGTCATCGGTTCAGCCCCTCCTCGAGCTGGTCGCGGGCGATCTGCCATTCGTGCTCGGCCACGCGCATGAAGTGCGCCTTCTCGCGGGACTCGAGCAGCGGCACGCCGCGTCCGATGCGGGTGTCGCAGATCAGCACCGAGGGCGTCCCGCGGTGCTCGCGCAGTTCGTCGAAGGCGGCGACCAGCGCGGGGATGTCGTTGCCGTCGACGCGGCGCGCCTTCCAGCCGAACGCCTGCCACTTCTCGGTGACCGGCTCGGTCCGCAGGACGCCGGCCGTCGGCCCGTCGGCCTGCAGGGCGTTGACGTCGACGATCGCGGTCACGTTGTCCAGCCGGTGGTGGGCGCACTGCAGTGCGGCCTCCCAGGTGGAGCCCTCGTCGAGCTCGCCGTCGGAGAGCAGGTTGAAAACCCGGGCCGGGTTGCCCTGGTGGCGCAGCCCGAGCGCCATCCCGGTGGCCACCGCCAACCCGTGGCCCAGCGAGCCACCGGAGATCTCCATGCCGGGGGTGTAGGACGCCATCCCCGACATGGGCAGCCGGGAGTCGTCGGAGCCGTAGGTATCCAGCTCCTCGACCGGGATGATCCCGGCCTCGGCCAGCGCCGCGTAGAGCGCGATGGCGTAGTGCCCGATCGAGAGCAGGAACCGGTCCCGGTCGGGCCAGTGCGGGTCCTCGGGCCGGTGGCGCAGCTGGTCGGCGTAGACCACGGCGAGGACGTCGGCGACGCCGAGCGCCTGGCCGATGTAGCCCTGGCCCTGCACCTCGCCCATGTTCAGCGCGTTGCGCCTGATCCGGTGAGCCGCCATGCGGAGCCGGTCGATCCGGTCGGTCCGGTCGGCCGGAGCCCCGGCCGCGGTGTGCGGCGTGTCGAGTGATGTCACGCCGTCCTCCTTCGCACTCATGTGTTCAGTCGTCGGTGTGGTGTGCACGGTCAGCTCCCGGTGGCCGGCTTGGTGTGGTGGCGTGGAGCCGGCTCGGGCGCCGGCGGCGCGGCGAGGGCGCGTTCGAGGGCGGCGACCTCCTCGCGCTCGGCCCGGCCCCAGGTCTCCTTGGTCACCAGCGCGGCGAGCAGGCCCAGCAGCCCGTAGCCACTGAACAGCAGCGCCGGGCCGATCCAGCCGACGCCGACATAGAGAGCCGTCGCGACCAGCGGGGTGAAGCCGGAGACGACGGCCGACAGCTGGTAGGCCAGCGACGCGCCGGTCGTGCGGGTCTTGGTGGCGAACAGCTCGGAGAACCAGGCACCCTGCACGCCGGCGAGGGAGTTCTGGCAGATCGCGTAGCTGACCAGGAAGGCCAGGATGATCGCTGTCGCGGCGCCGGTGTTGACCAGCAGGAAAAGCGGGACGCCCCAGAGCAGGGTGATCGCAGAGCCCAGCAGGTACACCGGGCGCCGCCCGACCCGGTCGGTCAACGCGCCCCAGCATGTCGTCGCGACGATGCCGATTCCGGCCGCGATGAGCAGCGCGGTGAGGCTGACCGAACGCGCCGCCAGCTTCTCCGACGCGAGGTAGGACAGCATGAACGTGACGGACACGGCGTAGCCGGCGGTCTCGGCGATGCGCAGGCAGAACGCGCGCAGCACGGTGCGCCAGTCGTCGCGCAGCACCTCCAGCAGCGGGTTCTTGGAGACCTCGCCCTCCTCCTTCAGCTCCTCGAACTCCGGGGACTCCTCGATCTTGAGCCGGATGAGGATGCCCACGACGATGAGCACCGCGCTGAGCAGGAACGGCACCCGCCACGCCCACTGCTCCCCCAGCGGCACGCTGGCCAGGAAGGCCAGGTTCGCCAGCAGTAGCCCGACCGGGAAACCGGCCTGGGTGATGCCGGTGTAGAGGCCCTTCTTGCGCCACGGCGCGTGTTCGAAGCACATCAGGATCGCGCCGCCCCACTCGGCGCCGAACGCCAGGCCCTGCACGACGCGTACGGCAACGAGCAGGATCCCGGCCCACGCCCCGACCTGCTGATAGGTGGGCAGGGCGCCGATGAGCACGGTCGCGATGCCCATCAGCAGCAGGGATCCGACCAGGACGGGCTTGCGGCCGATGCGGTCGCCGAGGTAGCCACCGATGATCCCGCCCAGCGGGCGCACGGCGAAGCCGATGCCGAGGGTGGCGAAGGACAGCAGGGTGCCCGAGAGAGGGTCGGTCGCCGGGAAGAAGACCTTGTTGAAATACAGCGCCGCAGCGGTCCCGAAGCCGATGAAGTCGTAGGTCTCGATGGTGGCGCCGATAGAGCAGCCGATGGCGACCTTCTTCTTCTCCGGCGTGCCCTCGATGGGATGCCAGTGGGCGACCTCCTCGAGGTGCGGGTCCTGCAGCGGCGGTTGCCGTTCGGTCATGGTGATCTCCGCTGATCAGAGAGGACTCGGACGGAGCTAGCCACTGCGCGCCTGCCGCTAACCCCCAACAGTTAACTGTTAACAGTCATCTGTTGGGTGAAGATGGTGAGCGCGGAGGTGCGACGTGTCAATGCCCTCTTCTCGCTCGTCACCCAAATGGCCGTGCCGCCTTTCGGGCGCGCGCCGACCACGAGCGACGCGACAGGGGGCGGCCCGAACGAGTCGCGCGGGCTGACGAGCGGAAACCGAACAAGCCGGGGCGCCGTCGAGGACAAGCGCGTGGCAGCCGGGCGAGCCGCTCTGCGCCGGCTATGCGGAGGCGGCTGTGCGGTGGGCCGAGCTAGGAGGTGATCAGGCCTCGTCCGTCATCGGCGCGTACTGCTCGGCGGCGGCCGCCATGTGCTGCTCGACCACCTTCGTCGCGACGGGCACATCGCCGCTCTCGATCGCGTCGACGATCGACGTGTGCCGGTCTCGCGACATCATCGTCGGCGTCCCGTCCGACTCACAGTTCATGATCGTGACGCGGATGCGGCCCTCGAGAGAGCGCCAGGCCTCCACCAGCATGGAGTTGCCCGACAACCTGCAGAGCAGCAGGTGAAAGCCGAGGTCGGCCTCCAGCCTCGCCGCAAAGTCCCCACCGTCGTCGGCAAGTCCGGACAGCGCCTCCCGCAGCGTGGCCACGGCGGCGTCCCGTCGGGGCGAAGCGATGATCTCGGCAGCGGCAAGTCCTTCCAGCGCCGCCCGCACGCGGAACAACTCCCGGACCTCTCTCGGGGACAGCGCGTTCACCCGGAGCATGCCCCGGTTCCCGGCGGTGACCAGGCCCTCCTGCTGCAGGTGGCGCAACGCCTCGCGGACAGTCCCCCGGCTCACCCCGAGGTGCTTGCCCAGCTCCACCTCACCGAGATGGTCACCGGGGCGGTACTGGCCGGAGGTGATCGCCGACCGGAGCGCTTCCAGGGCGCGTTCCCGTAGCGTGCTGCGGTCCAGACTGGACAGGGGCTCCACACTCACCGAAGGACCTCCTCGCTCGGCACCGAGCATACCGCTGCTGGATGTCAACAGTAATCTGACAGCTGTTGACAGACCGGCCGGCATCACGCGCCTCGCCGAGGCCACTGCCCTGACTACCAGACGTCCGGTGGAGCCATCGCCTGTGGTCGAGCTCTGCGTGCAGGTCGATCCGTCGCCGAGCAGTGGGCTTGCCACCGCGATTCAGCACCGCGCCGAAGAGGTCCCCACCCGAGTTCCGCCGCAAGGTCCTCGACCTTGTCGCGGCCGGGCGGCGACGGCGCGGACGGTCAGGACCGCAGCTCGACGACGCCCCTGACGATCAGGTACACGCCCAGGATGCCGAACGCCGTGATCATGATCTCCCGCTGCCGGCGCCAGACCCACTCAGTCGTCCGCCGCAGGAAGTCCTGCAGCTCGACCGGTCTCCGTCTGGAGAGCGCCAGGGCAGCCATCGGCATGGCAAACCAGATCGCGTTGTACAGGACCACCTGGAGTATCCGGCCCGCGTTGCTCGACGTACTGTTCGTGATCGCGCTCAGTGCAGCGAGGTAGAAGAGCCCCGGCTTGTGGGTCAGCACCCCGGCAAGGGCCGCGCGGCGTGGGGACAGGTTGGCCAGTTGACGGCCGAGCCACGAGCTGGAGTCGGGCCCGGGAGTGGCCCCGGTGCGATCGGGCACCGGTGCTTGGACCCATCCGCCGAGCAGCCCGGCGGCGTAGCCGAGCGAGACCGCGCCGAGGATGAAGGGGATGACCGCGCGCACCTCCGCCGGGGCCCGCGATCCGGCCGATACGCCCAGCAGGACGACAAGTACCGTGCCGATCCCGGCGCTGACGACGAACCCGACGACGACGTAGGCCGTCAGCAAGCGGGTCGGCCGGACGGCTGCGAGCATGGCGCACACCGCCGCCACGCTCAGCGGGCGGATGACCGATGTCAATGCGAGGAGCAACGCATCCACACTCACGCCGCCATGCTGAACGGACCGGACGGTGCGGACTTCACCCCGGCGGGGTTACCTCGACTCCTCCACTGCTCGTTTGGCGGGCCGGGGCCGTGCGGAGGGAGCCCGGGTCGAGCTTGTTGATGGTGACAATGATCGGAATCAGCGTGGTGACCCGTGCGGACGGTCGAACTCAAGCTGGCCGGCACGCCGCTCTCCGACAAACAGACCCGGAGGCCTCCTGCTCGTGGTGCACGGGTCGGGGGCGTCCCGCCCCGGACGGGTCCTGGCACCTGGACTGAAGTCCGGCTTCGTAGGAGGGGCCGGAGCCGAGAACTCGGGGCGTCGACGTCCTCGGCCCGGAGTACCTGCGGCAGGTGATGGCCCGTGCCGCGAGACACGCCAGAACAAGGGATACAGCGGTTGTTCGCCGCCACCGCGCCGATGCCTCCCGCACCGCGACCGAACGACGCCGAGGGGCGGTCGCGGCCGGTCGTGATCTTCGCGGGCCTGGTCGGGCGATGAGGGTAGACGGCGCGGTCGAGGCCGTGACCACCCTCCGGGGGTGACCGGACCCGTTCCGGGAGGACCGACACGTCGACAGTGGGCTGCAGCGGTGCCGCATGGGATAGGGGCGGAAGCCGATGGCGCAGGAGGCGGCCATGACGCACATCAGCAGGGTCGGGCCGACCGGGCACATGGGGCGGGCGGCACTCCGCGCGGCGGTGGCGGGGGTACTGGGCGCCGTGGTCGTCGCCGGATGTTCCTCGCAGCCGGCTGCGCCCCGGCGACACCGCCCGCACCACCCGCTGTGACCACGGCTCCCGCAGCCCCCACGTACTCGCCCGAGCTGTGCAGCGCCGCGGCGCAGTTCCAGACCGCGGCCAACGCGCTCGTCCAGCTCGACGCGACGAAGGTCGGCACGGAGGGCGTCAAGGCCGCGCTGCAGGACCTCGCCGACGCCGGGCGGAACCTGGCCACCGCGGCCGGCACGCAGTTCGGCCCTCAGGTCGACGCATTCCAACAGGCCCTGTCCTCGCTGCAGGCCACGGTCGCGAGCATCGGGGACCAGACGGCGCTGTCCGCGAAGCTGGGCGCCCTGGCCGCGTCCGTGGGGCAGGTCGAGGCCGCGGCGAAGCCGATCGTCGACAGCGTCCGGACGGGCTGCACGGGGGTGCCGCCCGTCGAGCTTCTCCCTGACGTCCTGCCCCTGGCGGGCCATGGCTCAACCGGTTTCGCCGCAGGCGCGACCGGTCGCACCCCGCGACGTCGCCCGCACCCGGAACGCCCACCCGTTGACGAGCGGTCCGCCGACGCCGCCGAAGGCGCCCAGGAGCCAGATCAGCGTCAGGATCCCGGTTGTCGGCCATACGAGGAGCGCCAGGCCGAAGCCGCGGAGGGCCTGCCGGACGCGCACACGGCGCCGAGCGTGAACGTCACCCCGCGCGGGCGAGGGGGGCCGACGATGCGTTCGCGACCGTGGGTCGCCGCAACGCAGTCCGTCGTGGGAGGCCGCGGTGACCGACAAGCCGACTTTCCTGTCCGGCTTCGACCGGCTTCGCCGGCGCCACCGGTGGCTCGACCATCTGGTGCGCGCCGGTGTGCGGTACACGGAGAGACACGGGAACCACTACGCCGCCGGGATCACCTACTTCAGCCTGCTGGCTGTGGTCCCCCTCGTCATGGTCGCGTTCGCGGTGGTGACGCTGGTGCTAGCCGCTGATCCGGAGCCCCTCACGCGGCTGCGGGCCCACATCGACGAAGCTCTCCCGGCCGGGCTGGAGCAGACGGTGAACTCGATCATCGACCAGGCCATCGCGTCCGCCTCCACCGTCGGGGTGGTCGGCCTGCTCATCGCGTGCTACACGGGCCTGGGTTGGATGAGCAACCTGCGGGCCGCGCTGTCCGAGCAGTGGGGGCAACCCCCGCAGCCGCCACCGTTCCTGCGCCGCCTGCGGGTCGACCTGTTCGCGTTGCTCGGGCTGGGCCTGGCGCTGTCGGTGTCCTTCGGCGCCACGGCCGCGGCCGGCGTCTTCGCCGGGCAGATCCTGGAGTTCCTCGGGCTGGCCGGCCTCTGGTGGGTCCGCTGGCTCCCCGTCGCGCTCGGCGGGCTCCTGAGTCTGCTCGCCGACTGGCTGCTGTTCCTCTGGGTGTTCGCGCGGCTGCCCCGCGAGCCGGTGACCTGGCACAGCGCGGGAAGGGCGGCGGTCGGCGCCACGATCGGCCTGGAGCTCATCAAGCAGGGGATGGTGGTCTACCTCGCTTTCGTGACCCGGACCCCGACCGGTACCGCATTCGGGCCGATCCTCGGCCTCATGATCTTCATGTTCACCGTGTCCCGATTCCTGATCTTCATCGCCGCGTGGGCGGCCACCGCGCGCGAGAACCAGGTCGAGCAGCCTCCGCCCCCGCCGCCACCCGCGGTGATCCGGCCGGAGGTGTGTGTCCGCCGAGGCCTCGGGACGGCCGCGGGCGCCGGCCTGATCGGGGCCGGGGCCGTGGCGGGCCTGATCGGTGGCCGGCTGCTGACCCACCGCGGACACGACAAGCGCTGACCGGGGAGGCAGGGGCTTCTCCACGTTGAATGCGGAATCGGTAGATCCTGCGGGTGGCGGCGAGCAGGCTGCCACGCCGGCCACCCAGCCACGCCCGATCACCACTTGACACTCATAGAAGCATCTGGGGTGTACCCCACGACGAGTACGAGACCGCGTGGCGCGCCCAGCAGGCCGTCGTGGACGATCGACCCACAACACCCGCTGACGGGGGCGAGCCGGCACCCGCCGAGTAGCGAGCACTCCGAGCTACCGGGGGACCTCACCGAGCGGCTCGTCACGGGCTCGACAAATGCGAACGAACAGCCGATTGCGCCAGGTCCGCCGGGGTGCAACCGTGGCCGAGCGGAACCCGCCACTGTGCGGCCTCGCCACACGGTGGCAGCCATCGAGTGGAGGTGGTCTCCATGGGGATGTTCGACCCGGAGTGGATGAAGGCCTGGCAGGAGGCCGTAAACCGGGACCGGGCGATGGAATACGTGCGGCGCTTCATGAATACGGACTTCGTCATCGGCTTCGGCGACACGGAGTACCTCGTCTCGGTCCGTGGCGGCAACATCGAGCGCGTGTCCGATCAGTGGACCATCCAAGACACGTGGGAGTTCGCGCTCCGGGGACCGCGTGAATCATGGGAGAAATTCCTTCAGCCGGTCCCACCGCCGATGTACAACGACATCTGGGCGATGGCGCACCCGCTGCACGGACGCTTGCGCATGGAGGGCAACGTGAAGGTGCTCTGGCAGCACCTACGGTCCGTGACCTGGATGCTCGACCGTATGCGTGAACTTCAGCCGGTGCCTGCGTAGGCGCTGGATCGGATACAGGAGCTTGGGAAGATGGCGACGAGGCACGACCCGATCGTTGGTCGTTACGTTTACGTTCCCTACGAGGCGGCAGAGTATCGAGTGTTCTACGAGGAGGCTGGGGAAGGAATTCCGCTGGTCTGCCTGCACACCGCTGGTACCGATTCACGCGAGTACCGTCACCAGCTCTCGGATCCCGACATCACGAGCAGCTTCCGCGTGATCGCCCTGGATCTTCCGCGTCACGGAAAGTCAATTCCGCCGCCCGGCTTCCAGAATGAGGAGTACCGGTTGACGGCGAAGTTCTACTCGGAGTTCATCATTGCATTCTGTGACGCCCTGGGACTGGAGCGGCCTGTCATCATGGGCAGTTCCATGGGTGGCAATATCTGCTTACACCTGGCACTCCATCACGAGGAGAGGTCCGCGCCTTGATCGCGATCGAGGCGTGCGACTACTCGCCCGGCTGGTTCATCGACTGGCTGTACCATCCCGAGGTACATGGCGGGGAGGCGTGCGCTACATCGGTGTTCGGCCTGATGGCACCGCAGAGCCCGGAGGAGTACCGCTGGGAGACCTGGTGGTATTACGCGCAGGGTGGCCCCGGAATCTTCCGCGGCGATCTGTACTTCTACAGCGTGGACCACGACTTCCGGCAGCTCGCCGAGAAGATCAGTGGCAACGTCCCGATGTACCTCATGACAGGTGTCTACGATTTCGCCTGCACGCCGGAGATGACCGCCGAAACCGGGAAGAAGCTCAGGGGGTCCGAGACCATCATCATGGAAGAGATCGGGCATTTCCCGATGAGCGAGAACCCTGTGACGTTCAAGAAGTACCTCATGCCCGTGCTGGAGAAGATCATGAGCCGGAAGCTTCAGGCGCAGGCAGGCGTCTGAAGCCACCACGCTCCCGGCCCAGAGGTTTCGGAGGAAGGCGGTCCTGCTCCGCTCGGTCGGGTCGGCGGACGTGGGCAGCGTCGGCCCGGGATGCTCCGGGAGCGCGCGTAGAGGAGCGGCCTGACCGGGCGAGCGGTGCGGGCTCCTTGTCTGCCGTCGCCGTGATGGCACCGCACCTGGTTCGGGTCCTACGCGGGATCCGGGCGTCCGCCCGACCACCGCGCTCAGGCGAGTGCGGTTGGCCTGTGTGGCGCGCCACACTTGAGGGGAAAGCCCGTGAGAACGAGGTGAGCGAGATGAACGAGACCAAGCGCTGGAACGTCGACATCGTTATCGACGAGGAGGGCGACCGCACCCGGGCGGTCGCCCGGCTGCATGCAGGTGACACCGATCAGCATGTGGGCGTCGGCCTGGCCCGGCTCAACCCGGCTGATCTAGACGTGCCGGAGATCGGTGACGAGCTCGCCACCGCTCGGGCCCTGTCCGAGCTGAGTCACCATCTGCTCGACGCTGCTGCGGGGGATCTCGAGCAGGTCACTCACCGGCAGGCCCACCTCCGGATCTGAATATACGCGCCTCGGCCGGTCCGTCGGTCGGGTGCCTCCGCATACCGCCGGCGCAGGACGGGGCCGGCTGAGCAACGGCCGCGCCGCTGCTCCGGCTACGCGCGCTCACCCGGCCGAAGATCCAGCAAGGTCGGGGTGACCCCACACGTCGAGTACGCCCCCGATAACTACCTACGAGGTCGGCGGACCGAACCGGGGGCAGTCCCGGGCGCCGGTGCGCCGCGCTGACTGGATCATCGAGCTCATTCAGTTGAGCCGGACCTATGCGTTGCGGCAGGGTGGATCCACTCGGCGGTCGGGTGCATAGGTCGGGTTCTTCCTGCGGCGCCACGGACGACGACCTCGCTGGCGACGACGACTTGACAACGCGCGTCGCGGATCAAGGCGGAAACCAGGTGATGACTCCGGTTCCGCCGTGCGCTCGCCCAAACGGCTCGACGGGTGGGCCGGGGTTGCCCGAGGCACGTCATCCCATCAGCGGTACCGGCCTCCTCACGACCAGCGGGCGCACGGTCTGACCCTAGGGCTCCTGAGCCCGGAGGATGCGAGTGCTGACCCGCCGGCCGCTACCGGAGCCGAGCCTGGCACAACCAGACCCGGCAGCTCCCATCAGAGGATTTCGGAGGCAGTTCACTGCGGGTTGAGTGCTGCGGACTCGGCGTCGGTGAACAGCCGGGAGCGGGTGATGAATCGGACGCCTTCCGGTGCCTCGATCGAGAACCCGCTGCCGCGGCCCTTCACTACGTCGACGGTGAGGTGGCTGTGCTTCCAGTACTCGAACTGCGACTCCGACATGTAGAACCCGATCGGCGTGGGCAGCCCGTCGATGGTGAGGTCGCCGAGGTGCACGTCGGAGCCGCCGATCTTGAAGTCCCCGTCCGGGTAGCACATCGGCGAGCTGCCGTCACAGCATCCGCCGGACTGGTGGAACATCAACGGCCCGTGGATCTGCGAGAGCGTCACGAGGAGATCCGCGGCCGCCGGAGACAGCGCCACCCGGGCGGTGGTGCCGGAGGCGGGCACCTCCGGCACCACCTCGGGCCCACTCATCAGAAGAAGCCCTGGGCATTCTGCGAGTAGCTGACCAGCATGTTCTTGGTGTTCTGATAGTGGTCGAGCATCATCTTGTGGTTCTCGCGCCCAATCCCGGACTGCTTGTAGCCGCCGAACGCCGCGTGCGCCGGGTAGGCGTGGTAGTTGTTCACCCACACTCGGCCCGCCTGGATGTCCCGGCCGGCCCGGTACGCGACGTTGCCGTCCCGCGACCAGACCGCGGCACCGAGGCCGTACAGCGTGTCGTTGGCGATCGTGATGGCGTCGTCGTAGTCCGCGAAGCGGGCCACGGAGACGACCGGGCCGAAGATCTCCTCCTGGAAGACCCGCATCGAGTTGTCGCCCTCGAAGACGGTCGGCTGCATGTAGTAGCCGCCGGACAGCTCGCCGCCGAGGTCGGCGCGCTCACCACCGGTGAGGATCTTCGCGCCCTCCTGCCGGCCGATCTCGATGTAGGACAGGATCTTCTCGAGCTGGTCGTTCGAGGCCTGGGCGCCGATCATCGTGTCGGTGTCCAGCGGGTGCCCCTGCTTGATCTGCTCGGTCCGCTTGACGGCGTCGCCCAGGAAGTCGGTGTAGATGTCGCCCTGGATGAGCGCGCGCGACGGGCAGGTGCAGACCTCGCCCTGGTTGAGGGCGAACATCGCGAAGCCCTCGAGGGTCTTGTCGTAGAACGAGTCGTTCTGCGCCGCGACGTCGTTGAAGAAGACGTTGGGGCTCTTGCCGCCGAGCTCGAGCGTGACCGGGATCAGGTTCTCGCTGGCGTACTGCATGATCAGCCGGCCGGTGGTGGTCTCGCCGGTGAAGGCGATCTTGCGGATGCGCTTGTTCGACGCGAGCGGCTTGCCCGCCTCGACGCCGAAGCCGTTGACGATGTTGAGCACACCGGGCGGCAGCAGGTCCGCGACGAGCTCGTTGAGCACGTGGATCGAGGCCGGGGTCTGCTCGGCCGGCTTGAGTACGACCGCGTTGCCCGCGGCGAGGGCCGGGGCCAGCTTCCAGATCGCCATCAGGATCGGGAAGTTCCACGGGATGATCTGGCCGACGACCCCGAGCGGCTCGTGGAAGTGGTACGCGATGGTGTCCGCGTCGATCTCGGAGATGCCGCCCTCCTGCGCGCGGATCGCGCCGGCGAAGTAGCGCAAGTGGTCGATCGCGAGCGGGATGTCCGCGGCGAGGGTCTCGCGGCAGGCCTTGCCGTTCTCCCAGCTTTCCGCGATGGCGATCATCTCGAGGTTCGCCTCGATGCGGTCGGCCATCTTGGTGAGGATGTTCGCGCGCTCGGCGACCGAGGTCTTGCCCCAGGCCGGTGCGGCGGCGTGCGCGGCGTCGAGGGCGAGCTCGACGTCCTCGGCGGTGCCGCGGGCGACCTCGGTGAAGTTCTGCCCGGTGACCGGGGTCGGGTTCTCAAAATACTGCCCCTTGGTCGGGGCCACGTACTCGCCGCCGATGAAGTGGTCGTAGCGGGGTTTGAAGGTGACGACGCTGTTCGCGTCGCCCGGAGCCGCATACCTGGTCATGATCGTCCTCCCGCATCGTCGGGTGTAGGTGACCAGCGACACTAGGGCGCCCGACGTTGCTCCAACGTTGCATCTGCGGATTCAACAAGCGTTCTGTTCCGTGGGCGCGGTGATATAGAGCCTCCGCCGGAGCGATGACGGCCGCCGAGAACCCGAGCCGCAGGACATGGCGCCCACCGCACTCTTCCCCCGCCGGGGCCAACTCCGGAACAAGATCGCGACGACGACCGCCGCCAGTGCGAAGGTCGGGCCGTTCGCGCTCTACGTCGCCAGGGAACACGGATCCCATGGGCCTCAGCGCCCCGCTGGTGGCACCGGTCCGGCGGGCCTGCCAACTGAGGGACCGTCTGAATTTGATCAGCGTTGTTGAGTCCACCGGAGCCGACCGTCCTCGATCATCGCGACCCGGTCGGATACCTGGGCGACGAGCGGGAGGTCGTGGCTGATCAGGACGACCGTCGTGGCGTGATCGTTCCGCACCCTGTCGAGGGCGTGCAGTAGTTCCTGTTTCTTGTCGCCGTCGAGCGCGGAGGTGACCTCGTCGCAGACGAGCACGGCGGGCTGCGATGCCAGGGCGCGGGCGACGGCGGCACGCTGAAGCTGTCCACCGGACAGGGTCGTCGCGCCGCGAGCGCAGGTCGCCGGGTCCAGGCCCAGGTCCTCCAGCAGCTGGGCTGCCACCGCGCGTACCGACTCCTGGTCCTCACCGCGTAGCAGTACGGCAAGCCTCGCGACCTGGTCGAGGACGGAGCGGTGGTCGAGGAAGGTCGCGCGTGGATCCTGGTGGACGTACTGAACCGCCCGGCGCTGGGCTACGGACCCCATGCTCACGGCGGCGGGGAGGAGCTCGCCGTTCACGGTGATCGTTCCCCGGCCGGCCGCGAGCCCCGCGAGGCAGCGACCGAGGGTGGTCTTCCAGTGCCCCGCCTGCAAGGCCTACGAGCAGCAGATCGGCCCCACGATCGACCAGCTCGTCACCGACGGGCAGGCAAAGATCGTCTACCACCCCGTCGCCTACCTCGACCGCTTCTCCTCCACGCAGTACTCGACCCGCTCGTCACAGGCCTCCGCCTGCGCCCCCGACGCCGCGTCTTCCCGCGATACCTGACCACGCCGTACGCGAACCAGCCCCCGGAAAACGCCGCCGGACTCCCCGAGGAGCAGCTGATCACCCTCGGACGACAGGCCGGAGCCGGCGACGACTTCGCCCGGTGTGTGCACGACGGCCGTTACGCAGGCCGGACCGCCTCGGTGACCGACGCCGCGTCGAAGGCCGGGGTGACAGCGACCCCCACGGTGAAGGTGAACGGCACCGAGATCGACCGCACCCCTCAGGCTCTCGCCGCGGCTGTACAGGCGGTCCAGGACTGATCCGGCTACCTCGGTCGGGGCCCGGACGGCCCGCACCGGCGACCTCCTTCCACAGCGCGTCCGGGCGTGACCGGCCCCTCCGCGTCTGCTGCGGTGGTCCGGTGACCGACCGGCGAGGGCGGATGCGGCGTCGGGTCAGCGCCCTGACCGGCCACGGGGTGTCCGCGGCCCACGCCGGACCCGCTCGTCGGGGCCGCGGCCCAGGCGCAGGGCGACCACCACACCCCCGACGAGCAGGACTACGCCACCGACCAGGAACGGCCACAGCGGGATCCCACCGGAGGTGCCGCCCGACCCGGCGGCCGGGGCCGGGTTGGGGGTGCCGGCCCCGGGGGTGGTGAGCGTGAAACGGATGGCCCCGGAGACGGGGTGGCCGTCGTCGGACACGATCCGGTAGCCGACCTGGTAAACGCCGGCCGGGCCGAGCGGACGGACCTTCTCTGAGACGGTGTTGGCGTAGACGACCGGCGCCCCGTCCTCCCACCGGGTGCCGCCGGGGCCAACGACGGTCACAGTCGCGAAGCCCTCCCGTACCGGCAGGTCGAAGGTCAGCCGCACCTGTGCGGGTCCGGCGGTGAGCGTGGCGCCGTCGGGCGGGTCGCTGCCGATCAGCACGTTGTGCGCGCTGGCGACCCCGGCCCCCGCGACGAGGGCCGCGATCACCAGCGCGAGCGCGACTGCGAACCGTCTCATCACGGCCGGCCGGCCCGGCGGGAGCGCAGCGCGACGGCCAGGGCGATGGCCAGCCCGATCACGGCGAGCGCGAGCGCGATCCCGCCGAGCCAGCGGGCCGTGGTGTCGGCGGCGCTGGTGTTCGCGGGCTCGGGAGCCGCCGCGTTCATTCCAGACGTGCCGCCGGCCGGGGCAGGGGTGAGGGTGAGTACCGGCGCCGGGTGTTCGGGCTCGGGCTGGCCGGCGGGGGCGGGTGGGGCGTCCCAGGCGACCACGGTGCCGTCGTCGTAGGTCTGCGTTGCGGGCATGACCAACTGGTCGACGTTCGTGGGTAGCGGCCCCATGGAGACGTTGAAGTCGATGAACTCACCTGGGTTGATGCGGGTGCCCAGCGCGCTGGTCCAGGTGATGGTGCGGGGGGCCTCGGTGATGGTGCGCCCCTCGTCCTGGACCGGCGGATCGAGCGGCGCCTTGGTGATCTGTGTTGTCCAGCCCGGCACGGGCATGGTCCGTGCGGAGGTGATCGGGTGGTCGGCGGGAAGGGTGACCTCGAGTTTGACGGTGCCGGCGGTGTCCGACTCGTTGGGCACCCGGAACGCAATCTTGGTGAAGCCGCCCTGGGGGGCGGTGTCGGGGTCGGCGACCACGTGGGCCGAGGCCGGTAGTGCGCTGAACACGGCGACCAGTGCGCCGGTGGCGACAAGCACGCCGGCCCGGGCAAGGGTCCGTTTCATGCTCGATGTCCTGTCGGAGGGGCGCGCGGAGAGCTTCACACGACGCCCGAGTTGGCGAAGGGTGGGCGATCGGGGATGCTCGATTCGGCAGGCGGGCGGCCAGGCCGCGGTGCCGAACACCTCCCGGACGAGGCGTTGCCCGGCGCGATGGGGCCGTGGACAACGATCATGACGAGCGGGTGGCCGGCGCCCGGCGCACGGAGGCCTCTCGGGTCGGGCGCGTGGCCGTCCAAGCCGAACAGCACCAGGTGCACGGCGAGCTGTCCCGCGCCCGTGAGCGCGAGGACGCCGAGCAGTCCCCGCTGCCGGTCGGCCACGGCGGACGAGGCCGCGGCAAGCGCCACCACGGCGATGACCAGCGATGCAGTCTGCGGTGGGCTTCCGCTCCCGGCGACATGCGCGGCAATGGCAAGTAGGGCCGAGACCACCGTGAACGCACAACCCCGCACCGCACGCGGCGGGCCACGTGTGAGGGGAGTCCGGTCTGAGCGGCGGACCACGACGGCAGCCTACGCCGGGGCCCACAGCCTGACGGCCTGCCGATGGCGGGAGCTGTCCGGGACGGTCGACGGCGATCCGGCAGCCCGACGCTGTACGACGGAGCCCACGTGCGGGTGGATGACCACCCTCGAGGCCCGCTGACGTCCGAGCAAGTCTCCCCTTGGCGCCGATCCTGAAATCTGACCCCCTGGCTTAAGGGCCGCGGCGCCACCGGACACGGCAACCCCTACCTGGCCCGACAACCGCATCGGCCCGGACCGCACCGAGCGCAACCGCTTCCGCCAACTCGAGGCCCTCGGCTACAAGGTCTCGAAGACTGGGTTCTGGACCAGGATCGCCCGTCGACCGACGACGAGCGAGACATCGTGGCGGGCTGCTCGCAGCCGGAAGTGGCCGTCCCGTAGAGGATGCTGGAGGCTCGCCGGGACCTCGACCGCCTGGCCGCTGGGCGACAGGTTCACTCGAAGCCGGGATCGTGCGCCTGCGCTGAGTGCGCTCGGCCGATGAGTTCCGGGGCCCGGGCGGGTCTCTCCTCCCGGGACGGGAACGCCCTTGCCCAACAGGCACGCGACCGAAGGGACAACCCATGACCGCCGAGGCACTCTCCGTCACGACCACGGTCCCGGCGCCGACAGACGCAGTGTTCGCGGTCCTCGCCGATCCCGCCAGCCACGCGGCGATCGACGGCACAGGCTGGGTGTGCGGGCCGCTGGACGGCGAGCGACTGACGAGGCCCGGGCAGGTGTTCCGCATGGGCATGTACCACCCCAACCATCCGGACGGCCGGTACGAGATAGCCAACCAGGTCCGGGAAGCTCGATCCGCCCCGCGCGATCTCGTGGGAGCCGGGGACGGAGGACGCCGAGGGGCGCCTCAGTTTCGGCGGCTGGATCTGGCGCTACGACCTCGCGCCGGCAGCGGACGGCGGCACTGAGGTCCGGCTGACATACGACTGGTCGGACGCGACCCCGCAGGCGCGCGAGGTCATCGAGTTCCCGCCGTTCGACGTCGAGCACCTGGAGAACTCGCTGCGCCACCTGGCGGTGCTCGCCACGGCGTAGAAACCGGCTCAGCCGGGCGCGGGGGTCCTCGACGGGATCTACGTCGACAACGGATGCGCGTTCGTCGACTTCGGCGACACGCTCGCCGCTGGCGGGCGCGGTCGATCAAGCGGCCGCGGTCTCCCGCTCATCCGATTCGGATGAGGACCGGCCGCCCGTCAGGACCGACGATCGAGCATGCCGTCGACGTCGGACGCGGACGTCCGACAACCACCCGACCCGGTGGTCCGGACGACTCCAGCCAGCAGATCGAGGAGAAGACCGTCATGACCGACACCTCGCACGCCAGAACCACCACCGGCCCGTCATCGAGCTACACGACGACCCCCGCCACGGGCGTCTCCGGCTGGACCGGCTGGGTCGTCTTCGCCGGCATCATGCTGATCATGCTGGGTGCGTTCCAGGCGATCCAGGGGCTCGTCGCCCTGTTCGACCGCGGCTACTACCTGGTCACCTCGGCCGGCCTGGTCGTCAACGTGGACTACAACGTCTGGGGCTGGGTCCACCTCATCCTCGGCATCCTCGCCGTGGCGACCGGGTTCGGGCTCCTCGCCGGCAACACGGCCGCCCGCGTGGTCGCCATCGTCCTCGCCGTCCTCAGCGCGATCCTGAACCTGGCCTTCATCGCGGCCTACCCGGTCTGGTCCACCATCGTCATCGCCGTGGACATCATCGTGATCTACGCGATCGTGGTCCACGGCCGCGAACTGAAGCGCGACGCGGGGTGAGAGTCGCCCTTCCGCGGGGGATCGACGAGATGGTCCGCCACCGCCGGCCGGGCCACCGGTAGCGGACAGCACACACGCGCCGCTCGGCGCGATCTCCTCGCGGAACGGGCCGCCGTGGTCGGCGCCCGCGGATCGTCCACTCCGGGTGAGGTGCTGCCCCGCAGGTGTGAGGCACGATGGCGGTTCCCGGCGTGAGGATGGCAGCCATGCGCACCCTGCTCGACATCATCCGGCTGATCGGATGCTCGGCGTGATGACCGCTGCGCCGCTCGGGTGGCCGGCCGTGGGGCGACGATGACCGTCGTCGAGGTCATGGACCACGTGGCCGTCGGCTTCGAGTTGCTCGGCGCCGTCCTGCTGATAGTGGGGCTCGTCTGGGCGGTGATCCTCTCCGGGTGGGTCTGGCGGCGGACGGGCCATGGCCGGGTGGCCTTCCAGACGTTGCGCGAGACCTTCGGGGGCGCGCTGCTGTTGGCGATCGAGGTGCTGGTCGCCGCAGACCTGATCCGGACGGTCGCGGTCAACCCCACCCTGGACAACGTCGCGATCCTCGGACTGATCGTGCTGATCCGGACGTTCCTGAGCTTCTCGCTGGAGATCGAGCTCGACGGTGTTGCGCCGTGGCGTCGCGCCCTGGTCGGCGGGGCGGGGCGTCTGGCCGTGGCGACGGCACGTGCGCGCGACCAGGCCGTACCCGCCGTCGACGGTCGGGGGGCCACGACCGAGTGACGCCTCGCATCCGGTGGCCGATCGCCGCGGGCAGGGTGTGACGACCGCGAAATCGACCGGATCGGCGAACACGGCACGACCCAGCTCCGCGGCGAAGGAGGTCACCCCGCTCTGCGATCTCCTTCGCCTTCGCGACCGTGGATCGGGTGCGCGTCAGTCCCGTCGATCGTTGCGGCGCCGATGACGGCGCATCACGGCCGAACCCGAAACCACTGGACCATGAAGACGACGAGCAGCGCGACTCCGGCGAGCGAGGCGATCGCCCCGCCGCTGAGCCCGAGCTTCCGAGGCGAGGATCGGTCTTCGACCGGGGTTGTCAGCGGAACTCCCTACTCTGCCTCAGAGGTTCGTTCGCGCCGCGGCGTGTAGACCTTTGCCTCCGTCTCCTGCCACGCCCCCGCACCCGCGCCGGCAGCGGCCCTGGCCTGCTCCCACTTCAGCCTCGCGAGCTCGTGCGGCGGCAGATCGACCCGGCGGTACCAGCGCCGGCAGGCGGTGACCAGGGCGGCGCCGCCCACCGAGAGCCCGATCAGGCCCAGGAGACCGCCGATCCCGATCAGCAGAGCCGCGGCGAGTACCGCGCTCTGGTTGACGTCCTGCAGTGACCAGTCCGTACGGCGGTCCATCTCGTACTCCCGTCGATCGAGGACGGGCGCGCACAGCGCCCGTCCGCGAAGCGTGCAGGGGCCGGAGCACACGGGCATCACCCGCTCGGGATGATGTCGACACTGCCCGGCTATCCGGAGGAGCCGACCTTCCCGCTCGTCGGGCGGAACCCCGCCGGATCCACGGACCCCGGCGGTGTCGTCTCCCCAGCCCGCGCGGCCTCCTCGGCGAATGCCCGTGCTTCGGCATTGGCCGTGTAGTCGGCGATCTCCCGCATCAGGCCGCGACGGATCTTCGGCTGCTGCGACAGGGCCACCGCGACGACCGTCAGGAGCAGCCACATCGAGACACTGCTGACGACGATCAAGATCGCCGGGATGATCACCTCGCCCAGCCTCGAGGCCAGCTGCTGGGCCGCGAACACCCGCCAGAGGAACATCAGGTTGACCAGGTAACCGATCACGTACGACAACGCGAAGGCGATGAGGAACTGTTTGAGACTGCCGGACTGCCTGCGGTTGCGGACCGGCTCGTCACGGATCGGCAGGACCACCGACAGGACGTTGCCGACGCCCAGCCACAGCACGATGAAGCAGATCATCAGGGCGCACGCCTTGAAGAACGCCCCCAGGTCACCGGCCCGCCAGGCGAGCAGACCGCTGAGCAGGAAGCCGAGCGGTGCGACCAGGCAGATCAGAGCCAGGTTCTTGATCACCAGCAGGTGCCACAGCCGGGCTCCGCCGTCGAGCGCGGCGCGCACGCGCATGGCGTCGAAGCTCATGGCGTTGAGGCACACCGCGCCGCCCATCACCACCGAGATCGCCCACAGGCCGAGATAGGGCAGCCACCGCTGGTCCCGGTCCCATTCGAAGACCCGGATGAACCCCAGATAGAGCAGGCCCAGGGCCAGGCTGATGGCCAGGCTCTTCACCACCGACCGCGGCTTGCGGGTCAGGATGTACTCGATCTCGCCGCGCAGACCGTGCGCCAGCGCCGGCCCGTGCCGGCTCACCGCGTTGCGGCCCGGCAACGGGGTCAGCCCGTCGACCGCCGCCGCTTCGGGTTCCGCCTCACCGGCATCGATCCGCGCGAGGCGAGCCGTGAGCACAGCGAGATGGGCTTCGAGAAGGGCCAGCCGCGCCACCGTCACCGCGGTCACGGCGTCGGCCTCGGCCCGGGCGGCCTCGGCATGACCGGCGCGCGCCGGTTCGACAGCGGCGTCGGGGGCGCGTGAGTCGACCGGCCTCGGACCTGGGCGAGGTGGCGATGCGTCCGCTTCACTGTCCGACGCGCCGGCCACGACAGCGGGTCGCGCCGCGGGGTCCGAACCGACGTCGAGGAAGGCGGCCCGCAGGCGGGCCAGCCTGCCCGCCGGTTCGGCCACTGCACCGGATCGCCGCTCGAGGTCGCGCTGCTCGTCGATCGCGCGTCGAACCTTGCGGCTCAGGGCTTCGACGTCGGCGCGTTCCTTCCACTTCGACGCGAGTGCCGCGCGTTCCGCCGCGCCTGCGCGTTCGACCAGCTCGGTCAGATCATCGACGGCTGACATGGCACCTCCTGCTGCGGAGAACCGCCCGCGATCGGCTCGGTGTGCTCCCGCGGGCCCCGTGATCAGGCGACGTACACCACGCTCGGACCGGCGTCGAACCTGTGACCGCCCATGGACCTCGCCGCGTTGCCGCCGCCGGCGACGGTGCTTCCGACTGCGGTCCTGCGCATCACCCGGAAGTGACTATCCCGCGCGGACCCCTGCGCCGGTCCGGAGGGTCTGAGCCCTACAGATCCCCCCGGGCGGTCACCCGGCCGCCTGCGATGGCGTCGACCAATGCCGAGTGGTCCCGCTCGTTCTGGTCGGCGCGTAGGCACGGCGATCGCTCAGCGGACGGGCTCAGGGACGACGGTCTTGGACCCGGCGGGTGCGGCCGCCGCCGGTAACCCGTGGTCGAGATCCGTCAACGACGGGGTCGTCCGGCGGTCGGTCATCCCAGGCCTCCTCGTGTCGCCTCCTCGGCACCGGAGTGTCGGAGAGGCATCACCCCGCGGGGATGACCGGCGGTGGCGGGGAAAGCCGGGCTGCCATCACATGCGCGACGACGACGGAGACGATCACCAGCGGCATCACCGCCAGGCCGTCGGAGAACAGCAGCAGCGTGGCCAGCAGGACGGCTGTCATCGGGAGCCGCAGCATGACCACGCCCATCGCGCCGATCCCCATCGCCACCCCCGCCACCAGCGGCAGCCCAGGGAGATGCGAGATCGCGACCCCGCCCGCCGCCCCGAGGAAGATCGCGGGGAAGACGGGCCCGCCCCGGAAGCCCGCAAGGCACAGCCCGTACCCGATCCCCTTGCAGGCGAGCAGCAGGAGCAGGGCCGGGACGGAGTAGCCGGCGGCGCCTTGCAGCATCGGGCCCAGACTCGCTTCCCCCGAGAACAACACGTCCGTCGCGGCACGCCCGGTCAGGGCGGTGTACGTGATCGCGAGGCCCGCGACGGTGATCCCGAGCACGGGCGCGGCCAGCACGATCCTGCCCTCGACGTGCGGCCGGACCAGGAGGGCGAGCCGCCGGACCGCCGTGCCGGCGCCTGCCGCGAGGAGCCCGATCACGATCGCCCAGCCGAACTGGGCGAAGTCGGGCCGCTCGAAGCCCGGCAGCCCCGGAAGGGCGAGCGATGACACCCCGAGACCGGTCAGCGCGTCCAGCCCCAGGAACACCAGCGACCCGATCCCGGCCGCGAGCAGGCCCGGGAGCAGCACCAGCCCGAGTGTCGCGCCCCCGAGCAGCGAGGCCTCTCCTTCGATCGGTGCCCGGACCCGAGCGCACCGTGCCGCCTCCGGCCCGCGGCGGCACCGCCCGTGCCGGGTGAGGCGAATGTCCGCCCCGCGGCTCCCGCACGGCTCACCCGCCCGGGATGAGGAGCCGGCAGCGCCGTTGGTGTCCGCTGGTGCCCGATGACGCCCGTCCGGTACCGGGGCCTCTCCCGATCGGTACGCAGGCGGCTCCTCGCCGTATCGCTGCTCCGCTCCGCCGCGGCCGTAGCCGTGCTGCTGCTCGTCTACTACCTGGCGCCGTTGGACCAACCGATCAACCTGGTGGCCGGGATCGAGTTCGGGACGGGGCTGCTCGCCTTCGCGTTGATCCTCGCCTGGCAGGTGCGGGCGATCCTGAACTCGCACGTTCCCCGCCTGCAGGCGGGACAGACCGTCGCCGTCGGCCTGCCGATGCTCCTGGTCGGTTTCGCCGCGAGCTACGTGGTCATCGCCTCGAACACGCCGGACAGCTTCACCGAACCGCTCAGCCGCACCGACGCCCTCTACTTCACCGTCGCCGTGTTCGCCACCGTCGGGTTCGGGGACATCGCCCCGCGCAGCGAGGTCGCCCGGGTCGTCACGACGATCCAGATGCTCACCGGCCTCGTCGTGGTCGGCCTGATCGCGAAGGTGCTGATCGGGGCAGTCCACCTGGCCGAACGCCGCCGGGACGACGCTCCCCCACAGGACGGGCCACCCGGGCACTGAACGGATCGGACGGTCAGCCGACCGCACGCGGCAGGGTGGCGTCGGCCTTGTCGACGATCACCCGGCCGAGCGGGACCAGCGAGACCGGGATCAGCTTGAGGTTCGCAACGGCCAGCGGGATCCCGATGATCGTCAGCGCGAGGGCCACCGCCGTCGTCAGGTGGGCCAGCGCCAGCCACCAGCCGGCGAACAGGATCCAGATGACGTTCCCGATCGTGGACGGCGCTCCGGCGTCCGGTCGCTTGACCAGCTCGCGGCCGAAGGGCCAGAGGGCGAAGTCCGCGATGCGGAACGCCGCCAGCCCGAAGGGGATCGTGACGATGAGGATGCAGCAGACGATCCCGGCGGCCAGGTATCCGAGCGCGAGCCAGATCCCGCAGAGCAGCAGCCAGATGACGTTGAGCACGATTCGCATGGCACGGTCCTCACGGCAGGGACCTACATCGTGCCTCTGAGCGGGACGCGCGGCCTCACCCGCGGCGTATGAGTTCTGCCCGTCCCGGGACCTCTACGTGCAGGAGTCGTTCCTGGTGCGGGAAGCGTCGGTCATGTGGTTCACCTCGGTCTGCATGAAGCCGGACCACGCGGGCATCGACCTGGGCCCGGAGGCGGCCACGCGGATCCCACGTGCCCGCGGTCAGCTCGCCGGAGAGACGGGATCGAGGAAGGCCGCCACCAGGGCCGAGGCTCCGCTGAAGATGCGGTGGTCGCGGCATTTCGCGACGTCTCGGGCGAGCTTGGGAGAGGTGCCTGCCCATTCATCCGGGCATGCCCACCGCGTGCCAGCGACTGCAAGAACTGATGTTGGTTCCCGAGCGGCTCAGTTTTCGGCGTCGGCCGGTGGGTGTAGCCGGTCACCGCCCGCGGGCATGTTGACGGCCGGCGCTGGTGGTGAGCAAGCGGGCGACGTCGGCGAGTTTGATGTTGGTGTCCTGGGAGGAGCGCACGAGCATCTGAAAGGCCTGGTCCCCCTCGACCCCGAACCTTTCCATGAGGATGCCTTTGGCCTGCCCGATCACGTCGCGGGTGTCCAGGGCTCGGCTCATCTGGGCCGCATGGTCGGCACCGTAGAGCAGCAGCCCTGCCTGAACCCCGAACAAGCCGGCCATGGTGCGGGCGGAGTCGTCGAACGCCCCTGGCGTGTGCGAGTAGAGGTTGAGCGCCGCGCGGGTGCCACCGTTGGTGGACAGCTGGGTCGACATCAACGACCGGTACCCGTGCTCGACCGCCTGCGGGGCGAAACGCGGCCACCGGTCGGCGTCCGGTGCCTCGGCCAGGTCCCGGGCCAGGATGACCCCGTCCTCAGCGGGGCCTTCGACGGCGGTGCTGCACGGTCCCTCGTGGAGCAGCGCCTGTAGCTCGTCGAGCTTGTGGACGTCCTCGTTGGTGGGGCAATGGGAGGTGATGTGGCCGTTCTCGGTCATCGAGATCCCGCCGGCGTCGGCGCCGGGCACGGTGTCCACCGCTGCGGCCACGATGTAGTCGAGGGTCTGTTCGAGATCGCTGATGCTGCGCCGGGCGACCAGATCACGCGCGGCACTGCGGAGGGCTTTGACGAGGCCGTCGCTCTGTTCTGGCTGCATCATGCGGGTACCTCCTTGTGCCAAACGGGGTACGGGGTGCAGCACGTAGACGTGTGCTGGCACGGCAGAGCCGAGGTGGCATGCGCTGCGCTCTACCCCACCGGTGACTCGGTGGCCGGGGACGCACATGGACGACGGATACCGGGAACGCATGACGACGAAGACCTGCGCTCCGTGTCCGGGCAACAGCCGTGTGTGCGACCGCTGCTCGGGAGGCTACGCGCCAAACCCGACGGTGTCTTCGAAGGCGCGGTACAACCGCGGGCTCGAAGCCGGTCCGAGGACCCGATCAGCAGGAGGCACGAATCGTCCGTAGCGTCCCTGTCGGAGTTGTGAGCGGCGCCCGGGGCCGTGCAGCTCAAGGCCTCGGCGGTTGGGCACACAGCCGTCGAGGCCGCCCAGCGAGCGTCCCGCGTCAGGCGAGTTGTCCCCTAAGCCCGCCGTCCTGCCGGCGCCGGCACCGGTGGATCCGCTGGGTGCAGCCCGGTCTCGGGGCCGAATCGGCAACGCGGCGCGGCAGTGGCGCAGGACGTGAGCTGTGAGGACCTGGCCCAGGCCGGGCCCAAGCGTGCAGCAGAGAGGTCGCCGCCCACCCGGGCCTGGTAATGCGCGACCACGGGCGTCTCGTCGGGGGCACCGACGACGCCTGGCCGCCACTTTCACTGTCACATGCCACGTCCGGCGATCGCCATGTCCAACGACGATCAGCTCAGCATGCCGTCGACGCGCCCGCGGACGACTCGAGACCCCTCCCGGTGGGTGGTCGGCCGAACCCGGGTGACCCGGTGCACTGTCAAGCGAACCGGTCCTGGTACTCGCGATCGCCATCGACTCGATGCTCACCCCGTGGAGTGAGGGCCGGGACTGCGAGACCGCCGGTCGCGTACGGGACTCAGGCCTCGTCCAGCGCTTCACCGAAGCTGCGCAACAGCGCGTGGTGACGGTTGTGGGCGAGGATATGACCGACCGTCAACACCGCCGCGACCGGCCATTCGATGATCTCGATCAGTGCCAGCGTCGCGACGCCGCCCAGGAACGCGACCTGGTCCAGTGGAGGCAGGTGCAGATGCCCGATGCCGGGCATCTCGATATGGATCTCGTTCTGTGCCATGGCATTCGCAACTGCCTCTCTCCCCGGTGGGGCGGTTCGGGCGTGCTGCACCGGCGGACCGACCGGTATCGAGGGTCGTCGCGGAATCGGCTGTCGCCATCGATGCGCTCCTCTCACTCCGATCTGATCCAGCATGATGCGGCGCTGCGGTCCCCGCCTCACCTCAACGAGGTGATTGCCCGCGGCATCCGCTCATCCGGGTAGTAGCCGATCATCCGGACGGGCTGCGGGGCCGTGCAAACCTCGCATCAGTGATCTGCTCAGTGCGTCATGTTCGCCGAGAACGAGCAGGTCGCGGTCGCGGACAACTTCATCGCGCCCTGGGCCCGACCGCCTACCAGTTCATGCCCGGCCGGGTGCTGCGCGGCCCCGGGTTCGACGTCGATGACGAGAACGCGACGTATGTGTACAAGGCCAGGAGGAGATGGTCTGGCCCCAACGACGACCGAGGCCGGCTCATCGGCGAAGACGTCTTGCGAGATCGGCCCCGCCAAGGCCGAGATCATCAACCTCGACCCCGCCGACGTCATCACCCCGCAGAAGGCCGCCGAGAGGCTGGCACCGTTGATCCAGCCGCTCCCCCGTTCGACGAGGCGGTCACCGGACACGAGGCGATCCCGGGGCCACGCACCGGCCAGCGAGAGGTGGTCACGGCACGAGCTCGGTGCCCAGCCGGGTCCCGCCAAGTGCTCACCGAGATCATGCGCGGTCTCTCGAGCTGACGTCGGCCGGGGCGGGCCGGACGGCCGGCATGCTGCTCGCCGATCTGGGCGCGGACGTTGCCCGGTTACCAGTTACACCAAAGATCAGACACTCCCCAGCCCGGTGGTGCCGGAGGAGAACAGCACCCACAGCGGATGCTCGAAGGCATCGGATCGAACTCCAACGGCGCACGGGAGCGCTCGGCGAGCGCGTCGGGCCAGCTGCGCGCGGTCGGCACGGGGGTCGTGCCGTCGAGCGCGAGACGCGGCGTGTGGCGAGGCCCCCGCACCGGCGCGGGCGCAGGCCCGCTCGATTTCACGGTCAGGCAGAAACCCGCGCTCGGCCGTAGCGCCGGCACCGGCACCGGCGTAGGACTGACGCCGACGCAGCGACGGCAGCCTCCGGGAAGGACGAGCATGCGCGCGTGCGCGACACCGGCCACCAGCAGCGTCCTGCACGCGCTCGCAGCGGCACGGGCAGCAGCACCAGCTGCGCTCGATCGGGTGCGATTGATCTTCGGCGCCCGCGACACCGCACCTCGTTCTGGATGCCCGGGGGAAGCCCAGCTCAGGTCTGCCGTCCTCGGCGTCGTGATGGTCCGGCTGCGACAAGGAGATGGTCATGCCTGACACGCCTCAAGACGTCCTCGCGCTCGCGCAGGAGCAGGCCGCCCGGATCGTGGACCTCCGGTTCTGCGATCTCCCCGGGCTGATGCAGCATTTCTCCATTCCCGTCGAGGAGCTCACGGAGGAAGCGTTCGAGTCGGGCTACGGCTTCGACGGCTCGTCGATCCGGGGGTTCCAGGCGATCCACGAGTCCGACATGCTCCTGATGCCGGACCCGCGGACGGCGGTGATGGACCCGTTCCGCGAGGCGCCCACCATACAGATCCACTGCTTCGTCACCGACCCCTTGACGGGGGAGAACTACTCTCGAGATCCGCGCTACGTCGCCAGGAAGGCGGAGGCCCATCTGAAGGAGACCGGAATCGCGGACGTCTCCTACTGGGGTCCCGAGCTGGAGTTCTATATCTTCGACGGGGCCCGCTTCGACCAGAACCAGCACGAGGGCTACTACCACATCGAGTCGGTCGAGGGCGTCTGGGCGTCAGGAGAACCGGGGAGTCGCGGCTACCGTCCTCGGTACAAGGAGGGGTACTTCCCCGTTCCCCCATGGACCAGCACCAGGACCTGCGCAGCGAGATGGCCCTGACCCTCATGGATCTGGGCATCCCGATCGAGGTCCAGCACCACGAGGTGGGCACGGCCGGCCAGGCCGAGATGGACATGCGGTTCTCGTCCCTGCTGTCCATGGCGGACAACGTCATGAACTACAAGTACGTGGTCAAGAACGTCGCCTGGAGGGTGGGCAAGACAGCGACCTTCATGCCCAAGCCGGTCTTCGCCGACAACGGCTCGGGCATGCACGTCCACCAGTCGTTGTGGAGGAACGGGCAGAACATCTTCTACGACGAGGCGGGGTACGCGGGATTCAGCGACGTGGGCCGGTACTACATCGGCGGGCTCCTTGCGCACTCGCCTGCGCTGTTGGCGTTCTGCGCACCGACCACCAACTCCTACCGCCGCCTGGTGCCCGGCTTCGAGGCGCCGATCAACCTCGTCTACTCGCAGCGCAATCGCTCGGCCTGCGTGCGCATCCCGATGTACATCCAGAGCGCGAAGGCGAAGCGACTCGAATACCGCTGTCCCGACCCGACCGCGAACCCCTACCTCGCCTTCACCGCGATGCTGCAGGCGGGCCTCGACGGGATCCGGAACAAGATCGAGCCCCCGGATCCGATCGACCGGGACCTCTACGAGCTCGAGCCCGAGGAGGCGGCGGACGTCAAACAGGTGCCGGGGTCACTGGAGGCCGTCCTGGACGCCCTGGAGGCAGATCACGACTTCCTGCTCGAGGGCGGGGTCTTCACCGACGACCTGATCGAGACCTGGCTCGACTACAAGCGCAGCAAGGAGCTGGACCAGATCCGCTTGCGCCCGCATCCCTGGGAGTTCATGCTCTACTACGATCTGTGAGATCCACTTGTGCGCTGTCCTGCGCATCGTCTAGTTGATCACCTCCTGAGTCCGGAGATCGAAGCATGGATCGCCGACCGGATCGAGGTCGCGGCCGAGTTGGGTGTCGGCCTCGGTCTGAAGGCGTGTGAGGGCCTTCTCAGCCTCCTTGTAGGAAACGCGCTCCGCGCCCTCACGCGCCGCCTTCGTCCGGGCCTCCGGGATTGGCACGGTCTCGTGGAGCATGATCCGCTCGCCGGGTGCTCGGATCGGATCGGGCCGAGATCCGAGCCTGCCACCCGTTCTCGTGTCGGCGGATGCCTCGACTGCGGCCAAGCGGTGTCTCGCTCGTGGCCATGATCCGAATGTCGACCCACCGCCGGCGCGGTCACCGGAGGCAGGTGGGGCCAGGCCGTCGTCTCGGTCGGCGACCTTCAACCAGCGTTGCAGGCAGGACTCCGAGATCCCGAAGTCGCGGGCGACCTGAGAGATCGACGCCTCGCCCTTGCGGGCCACGGCGATCATGTCACGCCGGAACTCCGGCGGGAACGGCTTGGGCACGATGCTGATCCTTCCAGCGAGGCCGCAGCCTCACAGGCAAGGAGTCAACCGAACCGGGGGCAGTCCCCATCGGTACATCCGCGGGTCATTGCTCCCGGGGAGATGGGGGTTGGCCAGGTGTGGCAACGACCAGGCCTGCGGACTCGGCCGCGCTGGTGAGCCGGTGATCGTAGGCCACGAATGCTGTCAGCTGCTCGCTGAGCAGTACCGCTGACGCCAGGTGCAGCGCATCGGGAGTCCGCAGCAGCGGTTCACCGAGGTCACAGGCGAGATCTTGCACCGCGCGATCAAGAGGGACCAGGTCGAGGTCGCCGACCACCGCGCGGGCCTCGGTCAGGACTCGGCCGCCGACCCGCCGCGCGGCCCGCAGAACCTCGACCCGTCCCAGCTCGCTGGTGACCACAGGTTGCTCAGGACGCAGGGCCAGCCACTCACCCAGCGCCTCGGTCTCGCCCTCCACCCGGACCAACTTCATCAGCGCCGAGGAGTCCAGGTAGATCACAGCCGATCCTCGCGCTCGGCGTCGAGCAGTTCCTGGTTGGTGGGCTCGTCGGCCGCGATCGGCACCGGATGAGGTGACCGCAGGCGCCCGGTCGGGCTGGACGCGGGTATGAGCTTTCCGGCCGCGATCAGGCGATCCCTCGCGGCGTAGGAGCGGTGAGCCGGCACCAGCAGGGCGACCAGTTCGCCCCGCTCGGTCACCTCTACCGTCTCGCCGCCCTTCACCAGAGCGAGATAGCGCGACGCGTTCTGTCGAAGTTCACGGACACCGATGCGCTGCACAACCAGAGCGTAGCACATGATGTGCTACCCATATTCCGTACTCGTACCCAGCCAGGACGGCGAGGAAGGGAGCGATGCGACGAGGCACGAGTGCTGGTCCTGCTGATGTGGATCCGGTGGCAGCACACTCCCGGCGCCACCTGATCAGATCAGAGGTCCCCTCACCCAAGCGATCTGCGGACCCCTGCCGGACTCGGTTTAGACAGACGTCGGTGCGACCGCCAAGCGAGCCAAGGGCTCGGCCTAATCGTATCCCTCCGAGCCTGATGACGGCTCTTAGAATGCCCACGTACACGCGGAGGCGCGTCCGCGACTTCGTCTACCAGCTCAGGCAAGAACCGCACACACATCCGTTGTATTGCCCGTGATGGTCGCGATTGTGTTGTTCTCCGTGAATGTTACGCGACCCTTATTCACAATTAGGAAGGCTGGCCCAAGTCCGGCAGACGCTGGCTGCAGGACCAACGCGGGACCAGTGAGCGTCCCGTTTTTGAACGTCGGGCCCGAGACATTGAAGGTCTGCTTTTTCCCTGTGGCGTCATTGGTTATCGTTGCCGTCAACGTGCCAGTGCTGAAGACAGCCCCTGGACCAGAGTGAAGCTTCGTGGCGTCATTCACGACGATCTTAACCGGGAAGGCGCACAGCTCACCGCTAGGAAAAGTAAGCGTAGTCGTTTCGCCCCTAGGGGGCGGTGCGGCGGCGGCCGCCGTTGGCATAAGCGTCGGCAGGAGAGCCGCGGTCGCAGCGACTGCTCCTGTCTGAACCCATCTCATGATCGATGCCACGAAGTACCTCCTGCGTAAGATCCGGGTGCTCATTCCAGTTGCCTCGTGAACTCGCTCCTGCTCGCGCGGTCGTTACCTGCCGATGGCGCAGATTCAAGATCTGTTATAGCGGCTAAGTTGGTGACCGAGCCGGCGCCATGAGATCGCACGCTCGTACCGCTCAGCCTTTCTAGTGGTCTGTCACGCAGCTTTGGCCGGGTAACTTGTCCAGCTCCGGATCGGTGAGTTGACGGCGAAGTTGACCTTCGGTTGGGCTCGGGCGTTGCGCCAGCGGACGTAGGAGCCGATCGCGGCGTTCTGCTCCTCGTGCGTGCGGTGGTCGGTGCCGCCCCGGGCGAAGTAGCGCAGCGCGGCGAACTCGGCCTCGATCCAGTTCAACCACGAGCCGTAGGTCGGTAAGAACACCAACTCGACCGCGTTCGCGGCGCACCACAAGCGGACCCGGGCGTGGCGGTGTGGGGAGAAGTTGTCGCAGACCACGTAGAGCTTCTCGCCGAGCCAGTGGGCGCGCAGGACCTTGAGCGGGTCGAGGAACTCGATCCAGCGTTTGCGGTCTTCGATCCGATAGAACAGCTTGCCGGTGGTCAGGTCGAGTGCGGCGAGCATGTGCATCACCCCGGCCGTGCGGGTGTAGGTGGCCCGCTGCCGGCGCGGCCGACGCTGGGGCCGCCAGGCTTTGCCCGTGCGGGGCTGCAGGTTCAGCCGTCCGAACTCGTCCACGCAGACCACCCGGCTATCGGTCGGTGGGTGGTCGTAGAGGTCCAGGACCCGGCGGCGCCACCCCGATAGCGGAACGGCAGGCGGGGCGACCGCGGGGGACCTAACTCCCCCTTGGCCGCCCCTTGATCCAGACCTCCGTGAGAGGGGAACTGGACCCACCTCCAGCATGGCCCCATTACCGGGAACTGGGGCCTGATGCGTTCCGTATTCGCCCGGCGGTCCGTTGATGCCGCTCGACACTGTTCGCAGGCTACGACCGTCGCCGGCCACGTGGACAGCCTTCGTGGTGGTGGTGGTCCGCTGCGGCTCAGCGCGGCCGGCAGGACGAGGTGTCGTGGCGAGGTGTCGTACTGCGGCGGACGGGTACTTGGACGGGGTCTCGCGCGGTGTGGCTGTCAGCAGCGCGTCGTGCGGTCGTTGTTCGTCCGCTCCCCGGTCGCAGGCCGACCGTGGGGTCGGCCGGGCACGGCTGGGGCCCGGCGAGAGGTCGGGCTCCAGTTCGCCCGGTCGCCGGGCCGAGTTCGTCGTCGAGGCCGGGGACCGCGACCGGGGGCCGGCGCGGGAGCCTGGGCCATCGCGCGCCCTTGTTCGCGGCAGACAGTTGGAGGACGGGTGCTGCTCAGCGGATGAGTCGGACGGTCAGGGCGAGATCGTCGAGGGGGAGCTGGGCCAGGCGGTGTCGGCGGTGACCGCGGTACAGCCCACGCGCTCGGCGAGGGCCAGGCAGCACCGGTCCCCGAGGGACAGGCCCGCGTTGCGCGTGCGGTCGCGGAGCCGGGCGGCGGTGACCGCGTCGGCCGCGGTGAGCGGCTCGACCCGGACCCCGAGCAGGCGCAGCCGGCGGGTGGCCCGGTCGGCGTCGACGCCGTGCTGGTGCAGCTTCTGCCAGGTCTCCGACCAGTTCGCCGCGGACATCACCGCGGCGCCGAGCAGCGGGTCGACCACGGCGGCGCCGGGCTCGCCGCGCAGCCAGGCCAGCACCGCGGAGGTGTCGAGCACGACCGGGGCCGGCGCCGCGGGCGCAGTCACGACCGGTCCTCGCGGGCGGCCTCGGCGCGGCGGTCGGCGATCAGCTCGTCGACCACCGAGCCCTCCCCGGTCCAGGAGTCGGCGATCTCGCGGCGGATCCGCTGGGCGAGCCGCTCCCGGGTCTCCAGCACGACCCGGCCGTCCTCGACGTAGACCACCAGCGGGGTGCCGGCCTCGATCCCGGCCTCCCGGCGGATCTGCGCCGGGATCGTCACCCGGCCCTGCTGGTTGACCACCAGGTCGGCACTCAGCCTATTCGGCTCCGGTTCCGTCACGACTCGACCATGCTGGGCATGGTGCCGGACACTGCGGCACCGCACGGGGCGGCGCCGCACGGGGTGCGGCGGCGCGGCCGGGGCGGGTCCGCCCCGCCCCGCTATTACCCGGGATAATGCAGGGAATCCCGGGTAATAGCCGGTAGGGTCGCCCGCGTTCCCGACCCCGATTTCGGCTCCGCGGACTACGAGCTGCGCTGGCCCCGCGACCTGCTCGCGCGCGAGCTCGCCGCGCTCCGCCGGACCCGGCCGACCGGCGCGCGAGTCTCCACCGAGGACGAGCGGATCGTGTTCCTGCTCGACGAGGCCTTCCTCGGGCAGACCCCGTCCGACGACTACCGCCAGGCGACCAAGACCCGGCGGGCCTTCGGGGACCCGTGGGGCACCGAACCCGATCCCTTTGCCGTCCAGGAGCTCGACGGCGAGGGCTACCTTGACGCCCTCCTCGAGCGTCTGCCCGATCTGCGCGAGCATCATGAGCCGCGGCCGTACTGGCCCGACCGCCAGCGGGCCCGCCGCGCCCAGGACGCACCGGGGGACGAGACTTCGGTGCGTCGGCGCTTCGCGCGACTGATCGAGGAGCTGCGCGAGGGTGGGCTCTTCGGCCGCGAGCTGCCCCCGGAGTGCGTCGACGCCGAGTCGGTCGACGAGGCCGATGTGCTGGAGGCCCGGCTCGGGCTCCCGGGGCTCTGGCCCCTGCAGCCGGAGAACTGGGACGAGGACACCTTCTACGGGCTGATCGAGGTCTTCCACGACCTCGCGGTCCGCCCCCGCGAGCGCGACTTCCACAGCTACGACGGCTGCGGGTGGCACTACAGCGTCTTCAACACCGACACCGGGCGCGCGCTCTACCGCTGGCGGATCAACCGGCTCCTCGAGCGGGCCGGCGTCGGACTCCGGCTGGCCGGATCCGGAGCGGACGTCGGTCGACTGGTGCTGGTCACCGACGAGGCCCGCAGCGATCTGGTCGAGCGGGCCCTCGCCTCGCCGGACTCCAACGTCGCCGACGAGGTCCGGCACGCCATCTCGTTGTTCCGCCGACGCGAGGCCACGACGCACGACAAGCGCTCGGCCGTCGTCGCGCTGCACCGGGTCCTGGAAGGCCGCAAGCGGCTGCTGAAGACCGCCTTGTTCACCGCGGACGAGGACGCGCTCGCCCACATCGCGAACCGCTTCGACCTGCGCCACGCCGACGACAAGCAGCACACCGACTACGACCCGGCCTTCCGCGACTGGGTGTTCTGGTGGTACCTGGCCACGATTGAGCTCACCGACCGGCTTCTCGCCCGCCAGGCCTCCGAGGAATCGGCATGACCATCGAGCCGAGCGGCGGCCCGCCTGTCCCAGGCCTCCACGCCGACCCGCTCGAGCTTGCCACGGAGCTCCCGCTTTCCGAGGACGAGGCCGCCTACGTCGAGGCCGCCCGCGCCCCGAACACCCTGCGCGGCTACCGCAGCGACTGGGCCGAGTTCACCGCCTGGTGCACCCGGCTGCCCCGCGACCCGCTGCCCGCGGCCGCCGACACCATCTCGGCCTACCTGACCGAGCTGGCCCGGGCCGGGGCGAAGGTCGGCACGATGAGCCGTCGGCTGTCCTCGATCCGGTTCGCCCACCAGCTGCACGACCTGCCGGACCCGACCACCGGCGCCCGGGTGGTCGCGGTCTGGGAGGGCATCCGCCGCACCCACGGCGCCCCGCCCGACCAGGCCGCCCCGCTGATGCCGCCGGCGCTGTTCGACGTGCTCGACCACTGCCCGCAGACCAAGGTCTGGAAGACCCGCCCGCCCGAACCCGACCTGGCCGGCCTCCGGGACCGGGCACTGCTGCTGGTCGGGTTCTTCGCCGCGCTGCGCCGCTCCGAGCTCGCGAACCTGCGGGTCGAGGAGATCAGCGCGCACGACCGCGGGCTGGTCCTCACCCTGCCGCGGTCGAAGACGAACCAGCGCGGCGAGGAGCACGAGCTCGTCGTGCTCCCCCGCGCCGGGCGCCGGGCGCACTGCCCGGTCACCGCGGTGCAGACCTGGCTGGACGCCGCCGGCATCGCCGACGGGCCGGTGTTCCGCAAGATCAGCCGGGGCAACCGGGTCCTGGACCGCGCCCTGCACCCCGAGTCGATCAACGACCTGGTCCAGGCGGCCGTCGCGCGGGCCGGGCTGCCGGGCGGCCCGTTCTCCGCGCACTCGCTGCGCGCCGGGTTCGTCACCTACGCCCACCTGCGCGGCGCGTCGGACCGCGCGATCGCCCACCAGACCCGACACCGCTCCCTGGCCACCCTCGGCGCCTACGTCCGGCTCGAGACGGCCTGGCAGGACAACGCGGCCACCCAGCTCGGGCTGTAGCGCCCAACCCGAAGGCGGCTCGGGAGTTCATCGCCCTGCTGGGACGCCGCCGCGCTGCGGACGGCGGGCTCCTGATGGGGCGCCGTCCGGTGCTGGAGTGGCGGATGGTGCTTGCCGTCCGCGAGGGGCGAGCGGTCGTCCTTGCCGGTTAGGGGCGCTGACACCAACCCGCACGACCTGCACTCGTATGACGTCGCTGAACGGGTCCTGGGACGCCTCCAACCCGTTCCGTCGACCGGCCGTCCGAGATCGCTGCGAGTTTGTTCCAGACGACCCCTGCGCGGGCCCCCAAGAAAGGCGACTAGCGGCGCTGGCCCCCAGCTAGGGTTCGGCGTCCCACCGGCCGAGGTGCTCGACGTGGTTCGGCATCGGGTGGGTCTCGGGGTGCCTCACGAGGTCGTGATCGAAATCGGGGCGAGGAACGGATGCGCCCAACTCATGTCCGCCATGCACCGCCAACCAGCACTAGCTCAGGGGATCCATCGGCCCCTCGGCGGGCGGGACTTCCGGTGTGTTCGGCCATGGCCATCGGCCGCTGTCTCGCCGCCCGGCCGCGGGCCAGGATCGGTGCCAGCCAGCCGGGGAGGCCCTGTCATGAAGCGCCAGTATCTGCGGTTCTACGTCCGGGCCGCGCCGCTCCTGATGGTCGGGGCGCTGGCTGTCGGTGTGCCGGTCTGGAGTCCGCTGGTGCTTGCCGGCGTGCTGGCCCGCCCGCTGATGATGATCTTCACGATGACGGGCATGCGTGGTGGGGCGGGCGCGAGGACCGCCGCGATGCACCCGGGCGCTCCACGAGGGACCGCGACTCACGGCGCGGCAGGCCGTAAGCACGGCCGGCGGTCACCGCGGCTCTCTGCCGAACAGAAGAGAGGTCCGACATGATGTGGTGGTATGGCCCCGGGATGGGCGGTTGGGGTTACGGCCTGATGAGCGTCAGCATGGTGCTGTTCTGGGGCCTGATCATTTTCGGGGTGATCGCCCTGGTCCGGTACCTGGGGCGCAGCGACCGGTCAACGGCCGCCCGGCCCACCCCGGAACAGGTGCTGGCCGAGCGGTTCGCCCGTGGCGAGATCGACGAGCAGGAGTACCACCAGCGCCTCGACGCGCTGCGGGGCCGCTCCCGACCGTATGTCGAGCCCTGAAGCTCGTCTGATCCGGGGCCGCGGGCCAACGCCTGATTCTGGGCGGCACAGGGCCCGCTGCGGGGCCGGCAGGCTTGGCACGCTGCCCTACCCCGGGTCCTCGGGTCCTGTTTAACCCCGGGTGCACCGGTCCCATCGACGAATCCGTCCCTACCGCTTGCGATGGCCTGGTCGGCCGCAGTTGTGGGGCGCTGTTGGGTCGTCTGGCTCACCCGGTGGTAGCCCGCCTGGCGCGGCTACCCGGCGGTCTTCCGGGTAACCACGACGATCGAGAGGAAGGACCGCATGGACTACGCCCGTAGCATCACCGTCGACCTGCCCTACGGGGAGGTGGTCGGAGCGGTCAAGCAGGCCCTGCAGGCCCAAGGCTTCGGCACTCTCACCGAGATCGACGTGCAGGCCACGATGAAGAACAAGCTGGGACAGGAGATGGAGCCCTACGTCATCTTGGGCGCCTGCAACCCCCAACTCGCCCGCCAGGCGCTGGAGGTCGAACGGGAGATCGGACTGCTCCTGCCCTGCAACGTCGTCGTGCGCGCCACCGGTGACGCAACCACGCTGGTGCAGGCCCTCGACCCGCAGATCATGGTCACCGTGCCCGGGCGCGCCGAGCTGCAGCCGGTCGCCGACGAGGCCGCACGCCGCCTGCAGGCCGCACTCGACGAGCTGGGGCAGGCGCCGCGGTGAGCGCCGCGCCCGGCCCGCATCGAGCCCACCACCCCGCAGTGGGCCCGCGCCGGGGACAGCAGCGGGCCTGACGGAGGTGGGCGGGGTGCTGGGTGGGGCGATGATGGGATGGCTCTGGATCTGGCCGGCGCTCGTGCTGATCGGGCTGGGGCTGCTCGGCTACGTCGGCGTGCGGACCTTCCAGGGCCGTACGCGGACACCCGCTGGGTCCGTCTCGGCTCGGCGGAGCCTGGACGAGCGCTTCGCGCGCGGGGAGATCGACGAGCAGGAGTATCGCCGCCGCCGGGACGGGCTGTCGTGAGTCCGGCTCCGATCAGCCGCCGCCGTGCGCTGGGGCTTGCCGGGCTGGGTGTGGCCAGCATCGCGGCCGGGACGGCCGGCTGGCTGGCCACCGCGCAGAACCCGGGCGGCCCCTTCCATGCCGGGGCCAGCGGTGAGGCGCTGCGCGAACCGCAGATCCTGGACGCCCGCGCCGGGCGCCTCGCGGTGGCGCTGACCGCCGCCGCAGGCGCGCGCCTCGCCGGGCGGGATACCTCGGCGCTGGGCTACAACGGCACCTCGCCGGGGCCGACGCTGCGCGTGCGCCCAGGTGACGACCTCGCCGTCCGGGTGACCAACCGGCTCGACCAGCCGACCAACCTGCACACCCACGACCTGCAGATCTCGCCGCTGGGCAACTCCGACAACCCGTTCCTGCGGATCGATCCCGGCGCCTCGTTCGACTACCTGTTCCGGATTCCACCGGACCATCCGGCCGGCACCCACTGGTATCACCCGCATCACCACGGCACGGTGGCCGACCAGGTCTTCGGCGGGCTGGCCGGGGCGCTGCTGGTCGACCGCGGCCCGGAGCTGCCCGTCACCGCCGACCGGGTCCTGGTCGTCACCGACACCACCCTCGACGCCGACGGCCGGATCGCCGCGGCCGGGCCGATGGACCGGATGATGGGCAGGCAGGGCGAGCTGGTGCTGGTCAACGGCCAACACCAGCCCACCATCGCCGCCAGCACCGGATCGATGGAGCGGTGGCGGATCATCAACGGCTGCACCTCCCGGGTCCTGGCGCTGCGGCTGCCCGGCCAGCCACTGGCCCAAGTCGCGCTCGACGGCGCGTTCCTGCCCGCCCCCGCCAGCACGGACCGCCTCGTGCTCGCCCCCGGCAACCGCACCGACCTGCTCATCCGGCCGGACACGGCCGGGCGTTTCCAGCTCACCACCGACGGCTACGACCGCGGCAGCACCGCAGGAATGACAGGAATGGGCCGAAGGGGCCAGACCGCCACCAGCCCGGCTTCCACCCTGGCCACCCTCACCGTCGACGGGCCACCCCGGCAGCCGCCGCCGCTACCGGCCTCGCTGCCGGCCCCGACACCGAACACGGCACCGATCACCACCCGCCGGCGGATCACCTTCGCCATGGGCATGGGCACCGGCGGGGGTATGGGCCCGGGCGGGATGGGCTTCACCATCGACGGCCGCACCTTCGACCCCCGACGCGACGACCAGACCGTGCAGTTCGGCAGGACCGAGGAATGGACCATCACCAACCTCAGCCCGCTGGCCCATCCGTTCCACCTGCACGTCTGGCCGTTCACCGTGGTCGCCGACAGCATCGGCACCCCACCGACCGGCACCCACCAGGGCGTCGTGCTCGTCCCGGCGCAGGGCTGGGTGCGGCTGCGGATCCCGTTCACCGCCAATCCCGGGCGCAGCGTCTACCACTGCCACATCCTCGACCACGAAGACGCCGGCATGATGAGCACGATCAACGTCCGCGCATAGCTCGGCTTCGGTGCGGGGCTGCGGCCGCAGACGTTGCAGCGCGCACCTACTGCTCGGTGACCGTGGCGCCGTCGTGCACTCGGGTGCCCGCCCCGCTGGCGGCGGTGGGCGAGATGCCGGCGGGTTGGTGGCCTCGCTGCCGCCCGGCCGCGCGGGCCGATCCCGAGGGGCTGAGCGGGCCGGAGACCGGGGGTGGGTTCGGCGAGGGGCCGGACCCACCCCCGGGGTGTTCAGATGGTCGTCAGGAGCTGCTGCATCTGGGTGATCTCGGCCCGCTGCGCGTCGATGATCTTCTGGGCGAGTGCCTTGGCGTCGGGGTTCTGGCCGTCGCGGAGTTCGGTCTGGGACATGTCGACGGCGCCGGTGTGGTGCTGGATCATCATCTGCAGGAACATCCGGTCGAAGGCAGTCCCGGTGGCAGCGCTGAGCTGCTGCATCTGCTGATCCGACATCATCCCCGGCATCCCCGACGTTCCGGACGCACCAGGCGTGGCGCTGGTGCTGCCGCCGTTCATGCCATTCATCCCGGTCGTGCCGCTGGTGCCGGCGGAGCTGGTCGGCTGGGCCGGCAAGCCCCAGCTCTGCAGCATGGCCTGCATCTGGGCGATCTCCGGGCCCTGGGCCTGGGAGATCTGCGTGGCCAGCTGCTTGACCTGTGGTGAGGTGGCGCGCTGCTCGGCGAACTGCGACATCGCGATGGCCTGGGCGTGGTGCGGGATCATGGCTTGGACGAAGGCCACGTCGGCGGCGTTGTGCACCGTGCTCGCCGCCGGGGCCGCCGCGGTCGTGGTCGGCGTGGCGTTCGGGGCCGCCGGGCTCGCGGGGTTGCCGCAGCCGGCGAGGACAACGGCCGAGAGCGCGGCCACGAGCATGCCGATGCCTACGCGACCCGGTCCCGCCGCGGCACCGGACCCGACCCGAGCGCATCGCACGGGATCAGCGCCGTCGCAGCGCGGTCCGCCGGGGCGGTGGCCGGGGACCAATGAGCTGGTCAGCCGCCGGGGACGCCAGGTGGACCTCACCACTGGCGAACGCATGGGAGGGTCCCAAGGGCGCGCCCTGGGCGGGTCTCGTCAGTGCCCGTGCCCGGAGTGGTCGGGACCGCCGCCCATCATCCGTAGCATGGGCAGTCCGCCGGTCCGGATGAACCGGTAGACCAGGACTGCGGCCAGGGCGAGGAAGACGATGTTGAGCCAGGTGGTGTAGTTCCAGACGACCCCGTCCTGCCCGGTGTTCGCGTGCCGAGGACCGGTCGGGACCAGCCCGAGCGGGGTGAACACCAGCTCGATGATGTACCCGGCGGCGACCATGGCCACGTAGAAGGTGCCGAACAGAAACAGCGCCATCCGGCCGCCGTAGTACTTCCGGTAGATCAGCAGGATCGGAATGATGATCAGGTCGGCGAAGATGAAGGAGATAACCCCGCCGAAGCTGATGCCGCCGTTCCACAGCACCGCGGCGAGCGGCACGTTCCCGATCGAGCAGACGAAGGTCACCACCGCGACGAGCGGACCGATGATCGGTCCCCAGATCTTCGCGGCGAGGGGGTGGTCTGTGAGGAACAGGTGCTGCCAGAAGCTGTCCGGGATCCAGGCGCCGGCGGCGCCGGCGATGAGCAGCCCGATCACCACGTCGCGCAGGACCGCCGCCCACTCCATGACGAAGTTGTTGGCCACCGCGGTAAATCCGGCCGGGCTGGCCAGGCGCCGCCAGAAGCTGCCCGTACCGCCGACGCTCATGTCCATAGCGGCGTGGCCCTCCATCGACCCGGCCAGGCCGCGCTCGGCCTGCCGGCGCGCCTCGTCGAGCAACCGCCGGGTCAACAACCGCCGGAACAGCAACGCAATCACAATGATCATCACCGGTCCGCCGACGAACTCGGCCAGGGTGAACTGCCAGCCCAGCAGCAGCGCGAGGATCAGCCCGAGCTCGATGACCAGATTGGTGGAGGCGATCTCGAACGCCATCGCCGCGGTGAAGTTGGCGCCCTTGCGGAACAGGGCTCGGGCAAGCGCGACCGCGGCGTAGGAGCAGGAACTCGAGGCCGCCCCGAGCACCGCCGCGGTGGCCAAGCTCCGCGGCCGGTCATCCGGCAGCAGCCGCGAGATCGTGGACTTGGGCACCAGCGCCTCGATCATCGCCGAGAGCGTGAACCCGAGGATCAGTGACCAGATGATCTGCCAGGTCATGCTCCCAGCCACCGCCAGGGCGTGGCCGATCCCGCTCAGCACCGCCATGACACCACCTCCCTGAACCCCCTCGCCCACCAGCCGCATACCTCTGTGGGGCCCTTCGGGTCCGGCGGCGTTGCCGAGCGCGAGTGTGAGGGTCGGGTCAAGGCAAGGATGGCTGTCGACCGGGCTTGCCTGGTCCCTCCCACCAGTGCCACGAAGCTCGCCTCCGGGCTCTCCGGCGCCATCACCTGGAGATACCCGCTAGGGGTACCGCTAAGCGCGGTGCCGCCCTGATGTCGCGGCTCACCGGACCAGACCCGGAGCCGGGGCCCGGCGATGGACCGGGTGATCGCGATGGGTCTCACCTGGAGCGGTTCGACGAGATGCTCGCCGCGGGTCGCGTCTGGGTGGACGGTGAGCCGGTGACCGACGCCATCCGGCGCCGTGGCCGACATCGATCCTCTACGGTCCCAGCTGAGGGGGAACCCTCCGCGCAGGTCGGTGCCGGCTGGCGGGGCAGGCCCAGTGACCACCCACTTCTTGGCGCAGTAGCCGCCGGTCAGGCGCCGTCGGGCAGGGGCTGGGCCCTGGTCGCCGGCGGGATGTGGGCCACGTATCGCAGCTCGCGGCCGATCAGTAGGTGGGCGCGACCACCTGCACACCGAACTGGTGCTCGAGGTTGTTCACATCCGGCGCCTTGCCGGTGACGTAGCGTGGGCTGGCCCACCCCCGCTGCTGGCCGGTGAGCTGATGGGGCTGGAGCCACCGGCCCTACCGCCTTGCCGGGCCCCCACCTTCGACCGGACTCACCGTCTAGGTAATCCGCTCTGCATTTGCTCTGGTCTGGAAGCGTGAACGGGTCTCACCGACCTGCAGCCGTCTCCTGCGCTACGCGGCGGGCGATCTGTTCGACCTGCTCGACGGTGAGCACGGGGGCATTGCGCCCGTGCACAGCGCTGTACAGCAGCCGGCGCACCAGCGCCGAGGTCGGGATCTGCTCGGCCGCGGCCCGCCGCCGCAACTCGCTGTCCAGCTCCCTGGTGATGCGCAGCGACAACGGCACATCCAGCGCCGCCGCGTTCTCGGCCGCCTCGATCTCGGCGGCCTCAGCCTCCTCGTCGGCGTACTCCTCGCGGACCGCCCGCACCTCGGCCTCGACCGCCGCATCATCGGCTCGGTCGTTGATCCCACCCTCGGTCATGATCTGCCCTGCCCCTCATAGTCCCGAAGATCCGCCCCGCTGCTCTTCCACGCCGTCACCCCGGCATGGGCTCCACCGGTCGCGATGACCGTGATGACGAACCCGGCGGTGGGCGAGTAGCCGATGATCCGGATGGCGCCGCTACGGCCCTTCGGGTCCGGATCGCGCACCATCCGCCACGGATCGGCTGCTGCGTCGAGCGTCCACTCCGGCTCGATGTTCCTCGCGCCGGGATAGCGGTCAGCCCGCCGCCGGATGTAGTCGGCGTCCGCGTCGCGTCACCACAGATCGTCCACCACGTAACACAGCGTCTCACATTGTCTGACACAGGTCGATCAGCCGCGCAGCCACCGGCCAGGCCCGCGGCGTGGACCTGGTCGTGCTCGACCAGGGCATCGATACCTCCACTGCGGTCGGCGGATGTTCTTCCAGACCCGCGGCTTGATCGCGGAGTTTTCGAACACGCCCTCATGTCCGAACGGACGATGGACGGCCTTGCCGCGGCCCGGGCCCGCGGCCGCAACGGTGAGGTGGTCCTCGACGGGCCGATTCGCATCCGCATACTCGAGAACGGCACCAACACCGGCCACCGCCTCGGGCTCACCGAGAACGTCCTGGCCCCGGCGACCACCGGGCCGCCTCAGCACATCCAACGCGAGCACGTCGAAACCTTCTTCGTGGTCTCCGGGACCGTGCGCTTCACCTCCGGCACCGGGCATGCCGACGTGCCCGCAGGAGGTCTGCTCACCGCGCCCATCGGCGTCCCGCGCACCTTCGCAAACCCCGACGCCGACGAGCCGGCCACCTTCACCCCGGACCGTTACATCGACTACTTCCGCGAGCTCAGTGCTCTACGCCCCGGACCCGACAGCCTCGACCCGGCCGTCGTCCTCGACCTCATGAGCCGTTACGCCACCGAGCCCTACCGCGGTTGACTCGGCGGCCGGCAGGCCGATGTGGTCAGGTCCGGCGGAATGCGGAATCACACTCGGGGTCAGGGACAGGTCGGGAGCCGGAGGGTGAATCGGGCGCCGCCCACGCCGCTCGATGGTGGGTCGTTCTGGTCGAGGCTGAGTACGCTCGCGCGATCCGGCTCCGTCGGCGTGCTGCTGGGAAGGACTTGTCGTCGGTGATGCCGCCGTCGGCCTGGTCCATCGGCCGGCTTGATCAGAAGCCTGTCCGCGCTCGGCCGCCGGGCCGTGACCCCTCACAGATGTGCCCCTCGTGCGACACCCACGATGACCGCCACCCCGCGCGATCGGGCTCGCCGGCGACTAACCTCGGGGTCATGGGCGTAGCTGATGGCACCTACGCGCTGGGACCTGAGATCGGCTCGATCCTGGTGAAGACGACGCGCACCGGAGTGGGCGCCAAGGTGGGCCACGACCTCACCCTCGAGCCCACTCGATGGCGCGGTACCACCGTGGTGAACGCCGATGACCTGGCCCACTCGTCGGTGACGGCTGAAGTCGACGTCGATTCCTTGGAGATCAAGGAAGCGTCCGGCGGCGTCAAGCCGCTCACCGACACCGATCGCGCGGACATCAAGAAGAACCTTCGCAAGGCCCTCGACGCCGCGCAACACCCGATGATCACCTTCCGGTCGACACGGATCGCCGGTTCTCCGGAGGCGTTCACGATCGACGGTGATCTCACCATCGCCGGTTCCACGCAGCCCGTCACGGTGCGCGGCCACGTGACCGACAGCCGGGCCCGCGGCGGAACGACCGTCGTTCAGTCACGTTGGGGCATCAAGCCGTACTCGGCGTTCTTCGGCGCGCTGAAGCTGAGGGACGAGGTCGAGGTGGAGTTCGACGTCGCTCTCACGCCGGCCGCCACCGGGTGAGGTGCGGAAGGTCGGCCGGCGAGGGGCTGGATGAACCAGATCGAACACACCGTGCAGACAGGCGGAGGATCCGATGATGTCGCCGGGAGCGCTCTGTCCGGTGGCCATGGCCGGCTATGCCGGCAAAGGTGTCCATTGATTCCTGAGCCGGTGATGGCCGATCAGCAGGCTGGCCCCGAGCGCCTGGACCGCCAAACGTCGATCATTGATCCAGCAGATTTGCTGGTAGAAACGCTGGAGGCCGGTACCCCGTCGAACGGTAGAGGCCTCCGGGCCTTGCATCGGGACGACAGGATTTGAACCTGCGACCCCTTGATTCGCCAGTCGACGACGGTGCTGCTTCTTCTCCTGGGACCTGTGCAGGTTGTTCTGGGCTGCAGGTGTCTTTTGCCCCCTTCTCCGAGCGAGGCCGGGTCCGGGCAGCGCCCGGCTCCTGGAGGGGGTTCGCCAGCAGCCGGGCCCATCAGGGCCGGTGCGGGCGGTCGCCGTAGCCGGAGTCAGGGGCTGCCTGCAATCGAGACCGCGGCAACGGGGTTCTGCCCCACGACACCGGCAAGATCAGCAAAGGCAACCGGGCGCTCGACCGGCCGCTGCACCCGGGGTCGGTCAACGACCTGGTCCAGGCCGCCACCGCCCGGGCCGGCCCGGAGGGCGGGCGGTACTCCGCGCACTCGCTGCGGGCCGGCGCGTCCCTGCTCTCGCACTCGATGAGCGGCCGCGGGCCGGGGGTTGCCCGAGCGCGACTGTCATAATCTTCGTATCGGCATTCGCGATAGCTTGGCGATATGTCAGTGGTGCGCCTGTGACGGCTGAACGTAGCTTCGCCGAAGGTGTCTACTTCGCCAGCGGCCGATGATGACGGGGTTGACCGACGGGCCAGCCAATGGGGTGGGCTCCAGGACGACCGGGTGCTCGCGTTCGTGGGGCGTGCCTGGCGATGGGCACGGGTGGTGCGGCGATACCGGGCGGACGTTGACGCCGGCCTCATCGAGATCGAACCCCTCGATGTGGTCCGGGAGCTGCTCGCCGAGCGGCTTGACAAGGCGGGAGGCGACGGGCTGCGAAGCGGTGGTCAGCCCGATCGGACTGATGTGGACGGGCGCGCCTGACCCGAGACACCATCGACCGAGTCCAGGCCGCTAGTGCAGGACATCTGGGCTCGCCCTTGAACCCCGCGGCTTACAGCGTTCGGCATACTTCCGATTCACTCGGCAGGCCGGCTTCGTCGAGCGCGGCGAGCAGTTGCTGGGCCTCCGGGTGGAGTGGCACGGCGTATCCGCCTCAGCCGATCACCGCGCGCGCGGTCCTGACCGGGAAGCGACTGGCCGGACGCGTCCCGGTCACCGACGACTTCCCGTACTTGGCCATCCCGAACCCGTCGTAGCCGTGTGCCGCGACCTCCTCGCAGATCTTCCGGTAGTTCCCGACACCGCCGACGTACGGGTAGAGGTTGCGCGGCTTCCCCGGGATGTTCGCGCCGACCCACCACGAGTTCGCCATCGGCAGGAGCGTCGCCTGGGTCACCGCGTTGTGGTGCTCGACCCAGTCGTCCTCGGCCTCGGGCAGCGGCTCGATCTTGTCGAGCTTGTGCTCGCGCATGTACTCGATGCAGTCGGCGATCCAGTCGACGTGCTGCTCGATGGAGACCGGCATGTTGCTCAGCACCGACGGGCTCTGCGGACCGGTGATCATGAACATGTTCGGGAAGCCGTGGGTCGCGACGCCGAGGTAGGTCCGCGGCCCCTCGGCCCACTTCTCCTGCAGGGTGACGCCGCCCCGTCCGGAGATGCCCATCTTGAAGAGCGTGCCGGTCATGGCGTCGAACCCGGTCGCGAACACGATGGTGTCGACCTCGTACTCCCCGTCCCTCGTCCGCACACCCGTCGGGGTGATCTCCTCGATCGGTGAGCGCCGCACGTCGACCAGCGTCACGTTGTCCCGGTTGAAGGTCTCGTAGTAGCCGTTCTCGAGGGGCGGCCGCTTCGTGAAGAAGGGGTGGTCCTTCGGCGCGAGGAGTTCGGCGACCTCCGGGTCGTGCACCCGCGCGCGGATCTGGTTGCGGAGGAACTCGGAGGCCGTCTCGTTGGCCTCCGAATCGATCAGGAGGTCGTTGAAGGTGAGGCCGATGCGGAAGCCGCCCTGCGCCCACGCCGTCTCGTAGATGCGCTGCCGCTCCTCCTCCGACACCGAGAGCGCGGTGCGGTCCGGGGCGTCGTAGGGGAAGCCGAAGCTCGTCTCCCGCGTCCGCTGCCAGATGTCCTTGTAGGTGGCCTTGGTCTGGCGAACGTACTCGTCGGTCAGCGGCCCGTTGCGCCCCGCGATGTCGTAGTTCGGGGTGCGCTGCAGCACGTACACGTGGGCCGCCTGCTCGGCGACCTCCGGGATGGCCTGGACCGCGGTCGCCCCGGTGCCGATCACCGCGACGCGCTTGTCGGTGAAGTCGACTCCTTCATGGGGCCAGCGCGCGGTGTGGTACTGCTCGCCCTGGAAGCTGTCGCGTCCCTCGAAGTCGGGCGTGTTGACCGCGGACAGACAGCCGACGGCCGTGATGAGGAACTTCGCCGTCACCCAGCCTCCGTCGTCGGTACTGATCGCCCAACGGTTGGTTGCCTCGTCGTAGTCCGCGGCGGTGACCCGGGTGCCGAACTGGATGTCGCGCCGGAGGTCGAACCGGTCAGTGACGTGCTGCAGGTACCGCAGGATCTCCGGCTGGGCGGCGAAGCGCTCGCTCCAGCTCCACTCCTGGAGGAGGTCCTCGGACAAGCGGTCGGAGAAGCTGTAGAAGTAGCTCTCCGAGTCGCACCGCGCGCCGGGATAGCGGTTCCAGTACCAGGTGCCGCCGACGTCGTCCGCCGCTTCGAAGACGCGCGCCGAGAGTCCGAGCCCGTCGCGCAGGCGGTGGAGCATGTACAGCCCCGAGAACCCGGCCCCCACGACGACCGCGTCGAAATCGGTGCCCGGTCCGACCCCGGTCCCTCGAGCGTTCTTGTGCGCGTTGGACATGCCTGTTCTCCCGGTGGGTTCTCTTGGTGGCGTACTACCTTCGGCAGGGTCTGCCGGCGGGAAGGACGTGGTCCGCTCGGGCGGAGCTGCGGTTCCGGGCGGTTCTCAACGGCACTCCACGGATCGTCGAGGCCCAGCCGCGTCGGGTCACGACCGTCGCGTGGACGACCGATCCCGCCAGGTGCTGCGCCGGGTGGGGGTGTGCCGGAGTGTGAGCTGCGCCACGGCCGAGTGTCAAGGTTGCGCCGGCGACGCCACAGCCGCCGGACGCCGGGCCGTCGGCGCGCACCCCGGACGGGATGTGGACCGGCCCCTTCGTCAGGGCCGTACAACACCCGGATCGTGAGGCGCAGCAACGCGCTGCAGGACTGGTCGTACGGCCGGTCGCTGCAGTACGGCGAGGTGATGGGCCGCGGCCGGGGTCCGGCGGGACCGTCGCGGCGGCCGGGCTCACCGCCGGGCTGGTCGGCTTCCTCGCCGCGATGAGCGTCCCCCGACCTGCGCGCTGCTCGACCGGCTGCTGCCCGGGCCCCCAGCCCGAACAGTGGACCCCGGCCCGCATCCAACAGCGCGCCGTCGCCACCGCCGTCCTGAGCATCGACGACCACGCCGAACGCCTGCGCGGCTGGCACGTCAAGCACGAGGCCGCCCTGTGGTGGTGGGACCAGCTCACCACCCTCGGCTACGACATCACCCCCGCCGAGGCCGAGCACCGCGCCGCCACCCAGGCCGCTTACACCGCCGAACAAGCCGCACGCGCAGCCGAACAGGCCGCGCGCGCCGCCGCCGAGGACAACGAGGACGAGGACCAGGAGGACGAGGACCAGGAGGACGAGCCGGGAGCCGACGAGACCGGCCAGGACAGCGAGCACGACGCCCCCGCCGCCTGATCAACCCGACCGGACGGCCGATCCCAACACCGGGCCCGGCCGTCCGGTCATCTCAGCACCAGGTGGCACCATGGCCGGCCGGAGTGCAGCGGCTGCCGGTGTCGGGGGTGGTGGGGTGCGGGCTGGTGCCGCGGGTGGGGTCTCTCCTCTATGTACCCCGATCCGATTGCCCCGACGACGCAGCAGCGTCCGTTACCTCCGGCAGCTTCCCCCTCATTGTGAGAGGTCGGAGAGCCGCGACGGATTGAGCGGTCACACCACTGCGCGGTCACCTCCGTGGCGGGTCCTCCCTCACCACCGGTACGTCGACGAGGTGCTCGGCGACGAACCACGTGTGCATCTCGTGGCGGCGCAGGACGGTGCCGGTCAGCAGGTCGTTGGTGCCGGCGTCGCCGTTCTCGTCGGTCTTCTCGATGGCCTCCCGCAGCACCCCGATGATGATCTCGTGGCCCTCGAGCAGGCGGGACAGCATCGACGGCACGTCCTCGGCGCCGTCCGGAGGCCGTTGCAGTTCGGTGATCTCCGCGACGTGCCGGGGATCGCCGACCGCCACGCCGCCCAGGGTCTGGATCCGCTCGGCGACCTCGTCGATCAGCGATGGGCAGCTGCCGCATCGTGTTGAACGGCTGCACCTCGGGCCCGTGCTGGTGCAGCAGCGGCTGGCTCCGGGACGCCACCGGCGGGTCGCCGTCGGCGGGTCGCCGTCGGTTCGCGTGCCGTGGGTGCCGGTACTCATGAGGTCATCCCTCCCGCGGCCGCGGAGCGCGGGCCGCGCACCGATGGTCCGACGACGCCGGTCCGCATGCCTCGGCCCAACGGAGCGAAGCCACGTCCCCAGGTGGGCCCCGGGAGGTGGAGGCGGGTGTCCGGGGCCTGGACCATGATGGGTGACGTACCGGCAGCGGGCGCAGGACCATGTCGCCGGCGCCGGCCGGAGGTGGAGATGACCGCGAGCACGGGTATCCGCATGGTGGCGCTGCCGTCCGGCGAGCGCATCGCCGCGCTGGGCCAGGGCACCTGGTACCTCGGGGAGAACCCGACGACGCGGGCCGCGGAGATCGCAGCCCTGCGCACCGGGCTGGACCTGGGCCTCACCGTCGTCGACACCGCTGAGATGTACGGGCAGGGCGCGTCGGAGATCCTGGTCGGCGAAGCGCTCGCGGGCCGGCGCGACGAGGTGTTCCTCGTCGACAAGGTGCTGCCGAACCACGCCACCGCGGCGGGAACGATCCGGGCGTGCCGGCAGAGCCTCGCCCGGCTCGGCACGGACCGTATCGACCTCTACCTGCTGCACTGGCGAAGTACCGTCCCGCTCGCCGAGACCCTCGCCGGGTTCACCGAGCTGATCGACGCGGGGGCGATCCGCTACTGGGGAGTGAGCAACTTCGACTTCGACGACATGACCGAGCTGGTGAACGTGCCGGGCGGGACCACCGTCTCCACGGACCAGATCCTCTACAACCTCACCCGCCGCGGCCCGGAGTACGACCTGATCCCCTGGCTGCGCCGGAACCGCCTGCCGGTGATGGCCTACTCGCCGGTGGAGCAGGGCCGCCTCCTCCACGAGCCCATCCTCGCCGCGATCGCCCGCCGGCACGACGCGACGCCCGCGCAGATCGCCCTCGCCTGGGTCCTGCGCAACGACGGGGTCACCACGATCCCGCGCTCGGGCAACCCCGAGCACGTGCGGGAGAACGCCGCCGCCCTGGACATCCGGCTCACCGCCGAGGACCTCGCCGCCCTCGACGGGGTGTTCCCGCCGCCCCGGCGCCCGATGCCCCTCGAGGTGCTCTGAGTCCTCGAGCTGCTACGCACCTCGCAGACCGCGAGCGGACGCATCGAATGGTTCCCGGCCCATCCGCACGAGGGCGCGGTGTCCGTACCCGCGGGTCTTCCCTTCGCCGCGCCGCTCGCGCAGGGCCGCAGCACGGCGACCGGGCGCCGGTTCAACCTGGCGGTCCCCTCGCCGCGGAACGCACACCTGACGGGAGCCCGATGGGCCGGGCCGTCGCGGAGTCCAGCTTCCACCACTTCGCCGACTACAACTGGGACATCGACCGCGGCTGCCCGTCGTTCGTCAGCGAGCCGCCGAGCACGCAGATCAAGGCCGATCCCTCCCGCCTGGCGGTCTTCAAGGACTACGTCCGCAACCTGGCGAGGTGGCTGCAGCCCGCGCGCGACCCCGGGCGCGGGTCCCCACCGTCGACGTCCGGCTGACCCGGATCCGGACGGGCGGGCGCACCCGGGGCGCCGCCGCCGGCCCTACAGGAGTTTCTCCATCGTGATCGGCAGGTCCCGGACCCGCTTGCCGGTGGCGTGGAACACGGCGTTGGCGATCGCCGGTGCGACGCCGACGACGCCGATCTCCCCGACCGACTTCCCGCCGAGGGCGCTCGCGTGCGGGTCCGGCTCACCGACCGAGATGACCTGGATATCGGGTATGTCGGCGTTCACCGGAACCATGTACTCGGCGAAGTTGTTGTTCACGATCCGGGCGAACCGGCGGTCGACGTTCAGGGATTCGAGGAGTGCCTCCCCCACGCCCATGACCATGCCGCCCTTCCACTGGCTCTCGGTGAGCGTGGGGTTGTAGACGCGGCCGGAATCGAAGGCGCCCACCATGCGGCTGACCCGCACCGTGCCGTAGTCCTCGTCCACCCGCACCTCGACGAACTGCGCACACCAGTCGTAGATCGAGTAGTCGCTCGTCGGTGGTTGCATGAGCCGGAAGCTGTGCAGGGCAGCGTCCCGGTCCTCCTCCGATGCCCCTGGCGGCAGCGTGTCGCCGGTGACCTCGATGGTCCTCGTCCCGACCTTGCGCAACAGGTCGGCGATCGTGACACCCTGCGCCGAACCCTGTGAGTGCGCGATCATGCCGTCCCGAATCACCAGGTCGTCCGCGCGGGCCGTCCGCAGCGGTGACTGCTCGTGGTCCGTGGCCAGCGCGACCAGCTCGTCCCGTGCGGCCGTCGCCGCCCGGTGCACCGCACCGGTGAGGCTGTTGGCGATCTGTGACACCCCGGCCACCGGCGCACCGGGCAGGTCAGTGTCGCCGAGCAGGACGCGCACCCGGTCGACGGGCACGCCGAGTGCGTCGGCGGCCGTCTGGGCCAGGATCGTGTAGGTCCCATTGCCGATGTCGGGGCCGCTGGTGGCGACCTCGACCGAGCCGTCGGCGGAGATCGTCACGCGGGCCTCGGCAGGCGTCGAGACGACCGGGAACGCGCCGCCCGCCATGCCCCAGCCGATCAGCTGCCTGCCCTCGCGCATGGAGCGCGGCTCCATGGAGCGCCGCTCCCAGCCGAAGGCCTCGGCCCCTGCCTCGTAGGCCTCCCGCAGCTTGCGCGTCGACCACGGCTTCCCGGTCTGCGGGTCCTGCTCGGCGTAGTTGCGCAGCCGCAGCTCGATCGGGTCGACGCCGATCGCGTGGGCGAGCTCGTCCATCGCGCTCTCGAGTGCGAAGGCGCCGATCGCCTCGCCCGGGGCCCGCTTCCAGCTGGGCGTGAAGGAGTTGACCTTGACGATGCCCTGGGTCGCGCCCAGGTTGGGCACCGCGTACATCACCTTCGCGGTGCCCGCGCCGCTCTCGACGTACTCGTCGTCGAAGGACGTCTCGTTGACGTTGGCGTGCAGGATCGACTGCAGCCTGCCCTCGGCGTCCGCGCCGAGCGTCAGCTTCTGCTCGATCGCCGGGCGCGGGCCGTAGCCGTTGAAGGTCTGCGGACGGGTCAGCGCGAGCTTCACCGGCCGGCCCATGTCGCTCGCCGCCATCGCCGCGAGCGACGCGTCGGGGTGCGCGGTGACCTTGGCGCCGAACCCGCCCCCGACGAACGGCGAGATCACCCGCACCTTATACGCGGGCATGTCGAACCAGTTGGCCAGCGCCTGGTGCGCGCCCTCCACCCACTGGCTGGGCATCCAGACGGTCAGGCTCTTGTCCTCGCTCCACTCCGCGATCGTCCCGAGCGGCTCCATCGGGCTCGCCGTCTCGCGCGGGGTCGTGTAGACCTGCTCGACGCGCACCGCGCACGACGCGAGAGCACCGCCGGCGTCGCCGCGCTCGCTGGCGGCGGGCAGGGTCGTGGTGCTCTGGATGCAGTCCTGGCCGTGCGCGTTCTTGCGGCCGTCGAGCTCGGCGGCCGGGCCGTCGACGGTCACGCACCCCGGGTCACCGATGTCGGAGACCGTCGGCGCGGTCTCGTACTCGACGCGGACTCGGCGGGCGGCCTCGGTCGCCTGCTCGAGCGTCTCGGCGACCACCACCCCGATGGGCTGGCCGCTGTAGTGGATGCGGGTGTCCTGCAATGGCAGGAAGCTCTCCATCACGCTTCCCTCGGGCACCAGCGGGCAGCGCTTGAGCCGCGGGGCGGCGGCGTGGGTGAGGATCCGCATGACCCCCGGCATCCCCGACGCGGCCTCGGTGTCGATGCGCAGCACGCGTCCGGCGCCGACGGTGGCCTCGATGGCGGCGGCGTGCACGACGCCCGACGGGTCGTGCTCCATGGCGTAGTCGGCGCGGCCGGTGACCTTGGTGACGCCGTCGGCGCGCAGGAGGGGACGACCGAGGAAGGGGCCCTCGCTCTGCGGTGCGTCGGAACGGGTGGCGGTCATCAGAGGATCCCTCCGACGTTGAGGAGTGCGCGCGCGGCGACCCGCGGAGCCAGCTCGATCTTGAAGCCGTTCCTGCCGTGGTCCACGGCGCCCTCGGTGACCTGGGCGCACGCGGCCCGCACGGTCTGCTCGTCCAGCCTCTGCCCGGTGAGCGCGGCCTCGACGGCGCGGGCGCGCCAGGGTTTCGTCGCGATGCCGCCCATCGCGAGCCGGACGTCGCGGACGGTGCTGCCGTCGTCCTCCAGCTCCAGGCCGACGGCGGCGCTCGCCGTGGCGAACTCGTAGGACTCCCGGTCGCGCACCTTGAGGTAGTGCGAGCGGCGCAGCGCCGCCGAGGCGGGTATCTCGACCGCGAGGATCATCTCGGTGGGCGCGACGGGGTGCTCGATGTGGGGCGTGTCCCCGGGGAGGAGGAAGAAGTCGTCGGCGGAGATGCCGCGGCGCCCGCCGTTCTCCACGACGACCTGGGCGTCGAACGCCACCAGCGCCACGGCGAAGTCCCCGGGGTAGGTGGCGATGCAGCTCGCGCTGGTGCCCAGCACCGCGTGGCCGCGGTTGACACCCTCGAGCGCGGCGCAGCCCGAGCCCGGCTCGCGCTTGTTGCAGGCGGAGTAGGTGGCAGGCTCGCGGAAGTAGCTGCAGCGGGTCCGCTGCATGAGGTTGCCGCCGATGGTCGCCATGTTGCGGAGCTGCTCCGACGCACCGCGCCACAGCGACTCGGACAGCACGGGGAACTCCTCGCGGATCCGCGGGTCGTTCGCGACGTCGCTCATGCGGGCGAGCGAGCCGAGGCGTACGCCGTCGGTTCCCACCTCGATCCCGTCGAGCCCCGGCAGCCGCGTGATGTCGACCAGCGTGGACGGCGCCTCGACCCCGCACTTCATGAGGTCGACCATCGTGGTGCCCCCGGCCAGGAACCGGGCATCGGGCCGCCCGGTGGCGGCCTCCCTCGCGTCCGGGACCGTCGCGGCGCGGACGTATTCGAAGTTCCTCATGGTGTCCTCACCTCGGCCGTCCGGTTCGCGACGTCCCGCACCGCCGCCCTGATGTGCGGATACGCTCCGCAACGGCACAGGTTGCCCGACATGTACTCGGCGATGTCCGCGTCGGAACCGGCGTGACCCTCGGTGATGCACGCGACCGCCGACATGATCTGACCCGGCGTGCAGTAGCCGCACTGGAAGGCGTCGTGCCGCACGAAGGCCTCCTGCACCGGATGCAGTTGTCCGTCGGCGGCCAGGCCCTCGATCGTGGTGATCTCCTGCCCCTCGGCCTGGGCGGCCAGCGTCAGGCACGCCAGGACGCGCCTGCCGTCGACATGGACCGTGCAGGCGCCGCACTGGCCCTGATCGCAGCCTTTCTTGGACCCGTAGAGATGCGCGTACTCACGCAGGGCGTCGAGGAGGGTGACCCGCGGCTCGATCTGCACGGAGAGCTCGCCACCGTTGACGGTCAGCCGGACCGAGATGGTCCTGACGTCGGTGGTCACATTCGGTGATATCGCCATGATCCATTCCATACGGAGGTCGTCGAGCGGTTGCCGGAGGACCACCCGTCGCAGCCGTGCGGCTCAGACCGCGCCAGCGCCGAGAACGGCCTCGCGTTCGTGGTCCGCCCACCGTGTCCGGCTATCGCCTGGTCGTGGCCTTCCGTCGGAGGGTCTGCGTTCCCCACCGTGGCAAGCTCGAGCCGCTCACACCTCCGCCTGCCGGGCCCGAGAGCTGCCGTCGACACTGTCCTCCGGGGCCGAGTCCGCGCCACCACCGATGAGTCGGCAGACCCGGCTGGGTCTACCTCTCCGGACACCGCCCTCCCCTGCGGGGCAGGGCCCTGGCAAGGTCGTCATGTGAGGCCGTAGGTGACGAGTGGTCGGCGGGTGTCGCGGGCGTGGTGGCGGAGCCCGGCGGCGATGTTGGTGGTCCCGGATGGGCGCAGCGCGGTGATCGCGAGGTTGCGCAGCGCGGCCATGACCTGCGGGCCGTGCGCGGTGCGGACCTGGGAGCGGTCCTCGTCGAAGGAGACATCACGGACCCAGTGCAGCCGGTTCTCGACACCCCAGTGCCCGCGGATCCGGCCTGCGAGCAGGACCGGGTCGGCCTGGAACGCGGTCAGGCTGGTGATCGCGTAGACGGTCACGGTCTTCCACCGCCCACCTGGGCGCAGCGGTCGCCGCCGACGCACGAGCTTGATCGCCTGGGCGGCGTGCGGGAAGAACTCGCCACCCAGATCAGGGCACGGCTGCAGGTTGACCCCGCTGATCGTGCGGGTCTCGACCCGGCCGCGGGCGCGTTCCCGCGCCGCGGCCCCGATCTGCGCCCAGGGCAGCGCGCGTAGCCGTGTGAGCAGCGTCGGCTGGTTGGCCTTGACCGTCATCACGTAGTGTCCGCCGCGTTCGTGCAGGTGCCGGGCGTGGGAGCGCTGGGTGTGCAACGCGTCGGCGGTGATCAGAACCTCGCGCAGGTCGAGCCCGGCCGGCAGGTCGGGGACCGCGGCGAACTCACCGGACTTCGGCATCCACGGCCACCTGGGCCAGCACGGCGCCGCTGGCCTGGTCGAGCACTGATACCAGGTGCACCTGCCCGCCCGTGCTGCTGCGGGCGCTGCGCACGGTCTTGCCGTCCAGCGCCCACACCCGGCGTTGCTCACGCTCGGGCACACCCGCTTGCCACCGCGCGCCCATGCCCGAGTCGAGGACCGCATCCGCACCGCCAAGGACACCGGGCTCGATCACTTCCCGTCCCGCACCTTCGCGATCAACTCCGCCTGGCTGACCGTGGTCATGCTCGCGGTCCGCTGCTCGACCGGCTGCTGCCCACGCCCGGCACCGGACCGAGCGTGCAGGCCCGGGCGGAGGGCCGGTTCCACATGGCCGTCGACGCCGCGACGGGCGACGGGCGACGGGCGACGGGCGACGGGCGGCGCTACCGTGGCCGGCACGGGCGACCCGGGTACGCCGCGACCGCTGTCATGCTTGGGGAGAGCGCCCCGCGTCACCCTCCTGCCATGGACGCGACGTGAACCCTTGGTGTGCTCCCGGCCGGGCTGGAGAACGTGGAACCGGTCGCCAACGGGCGGAAGTGTCCCCGGCGGCGGCCGTCGCGGCGGCCGGTGACGCGCTGGTCGTCGTGGCCGGCAGGGCGGGCGCCAGGAGTATCGGCTCACCGTGGCCGACAGGAGGATGATCCTGGTGCCGGTCTGACTGATGAGGGGCTGGTGGACCTCGACGGCCTTCGCGAGGGGGTCCAGCGAATCGCGCACGAGATCTGGAGCTCCGGCGCTGTTCACGTGCTCGACCACTGCCCGCAGACCAAGGTCTGGAAGACCCGCCCGCCCGAACCCGACCTGGCCGGCCTCCGGGACCGGGCGCTGCTGCTGGTCGGGTTCTTCGCCGCGCTGCGGCGTTCCGAGCTCGCGGCCCTGCGGGTCGAGGAGATCAGCGCGCACGACCGCGGGCTGGTCCTCACCCTGCCGCGGTCGAAGACGAACCAGCGCGGCGAGGAGCACGAGCTCGTCGTGCTCCCCCGCGCCGGGCGCCGGGCGCACTGCCCGGTCACCGCGGTGCAGACCTGGCTGGACGCCGCCGGCATCGCCGACGGGCCGGTGTTCCGCAAGATCAGCCGGGGCAACCGGGTCCTGGACCGCGCCCTGCACCCCGAGTCGATCAACGACCTGGTCCAGGCGGCCGTCGCGCGGGCCGGGCTGCCGGGCGGCCCGTTCTCCGCGCACTCGCTGCGCGCCGGGTTCGTCACCTACGCCCACCTGCGCGGCGCCTCCGACCGCGCGATCGCCCACCAGACCGGCACCGCTCGCTGGCCACCCTCGGGGCGCGTGGAGACGGCGTGGCAGGACAACGCGGCCACCCAGCTCGGGCTGTAGCGCCCAACCCGAAGGCGGCTCGGGAGGTCGCCTCACGGGGTGATGAGCCCGGTCTTGGCGACCCGCCCCGTTCGGGTGGGGCCTGCGCGTCGCTGAGCGGATCACTGCAGGTCAGCCGCAATCGTTTCGGCCGTCCACATTGTTCAATCCGACCTTGGGAGCACAGGATGGCGGGCAAGTTCGAGGTCTACCAGGACCGGGGCGGCAAGTACCGGTTCCGGCTGAAGGCCAGCAACGGGACGGTCGTGGCCAGCGGCGAGGCCTACGAGACCAAGGCTGCGGCCAGGAAGGGCTGCGAGGCGGTGCAGAACGCCGCCACCGGCGCGTCGATCGCCGAAACCGACTCCTGAGCTCGGCAACAAGCGGGGCGCCGCGCGCGATAGGCAGCCACGGCGTGACCGCGGCGGCGGCCTCCTGGATCTCCGTAGATCCGCGGATGTCCCTCGTCGGCGCGACGGCGACCATCACCCCATGCGCCGACGGATCCGTTACCCGGGACTGACGCTGCACGCGCTGGTCGTGGGCGTGCCGCTCGCCCTCTTCGCCGTCATGGTGCTCACCGGCCGCGGCGGTGGGGCGAACATCGGCGCCGGCCTGGTGCTGATCGTCGTCCTGGCGCTGGGGTTCCCGTGGAGTCTCCCGGTGTTCCTCGACCCCGACGCCGTCGGCGAGCTCCCCGGGGTGCTCCGCTACGCGGCGTACGTCGGTCCGGCGCTGCTCTGGATCGGGGTGCACGTCCTGGTCCGCCGGCGGCACGTCACCCGCTGACCCTCAACGCACGCAGGAGGGCCGGGGCCACGCCGACGGCGTGACTTCCCCGAAAGGGTGCCCGACCTGCTCGCCCGGGCGGGGCTGCTCACGACGCGCTCTCAGCGGCCGGACGAGGCGGCTTGGCGTCGCACCACTCGGGAGCGTTCGCGACGTGCCTCCACCCGGTGCCGGTGCCCTGGTGCCGCTCGATGGCCTGCCCGCAGGACGAGCAGGCGGTCAGCGCCCGGTCCGCCGTGCGGGGGCGGCCGATCGTGGGGCGCGGCAGCGCGGCGTACGCCTCGGCGTCCGCGCGGAGCCAGTAGCCCGAGCCGGGGTCGATCTCCTGCGGGAACCCGTCCTCAGGGGTGCCGCCTGCCTCGATCTGCGCGGCCGCGCGGGCGCGCAGCTGGCGCACGCGCGCGGGGGTGCAGCCGAGCATGCGGGCGAACGCGGCGGTCGTGACGACCTTGGGGATGTTCGCGCGGATGTCGGCGGCGCGGGCGCGTGCGGCGTCGGTGAGGGGGCGTGCCGGCGCTTCGGGGTCGAAGCTGCGGCTCTTGGCCCGCCGCATGAGCTCCTCCATCGTCAGGACCTCGACGGCGAGGATCTCGCGTGGCCCGCCGGGGAGGACGGCGTTGAGTGCGCTGCGGGCCCTGTCGAGCCACCAGGAGACGGTCTGGGCGTCGTCGACGATGGTCTGCCAGGTGTACGGGCCGGCGGAGTCGCGGCCGGACGTGATCATGCCGCGCTCGCCGGGGAGGAACACGGCGAGGTTGTCGGAGACGGCGCGCTGCTCGTCGTCCTCGAGGATGCGGTCGTAGGCGGCGGTGATCGTGATGATGGTGCGGGGTGCCATGCCCAGCATCGTGCCCGAGTTTTTTCGTTGACACAAATAATGACGGATCGGGGCCCTCATCTGCTACCTGGACGATCACGGCTACCTGGCCCGGGATTTCGGCAAGCCGTGTCGCCTGCTGGGTTCGGGGCGTCGGCGAGTCCCACGACCTACGTCCTGTGCCACCACGCCGTTGACCGGCTGCCGCGGGCTGCAGCCGGTCAACGCGACATCGGCCAGCCTGGCCAGGGGTGAGGGCTCACGGCCGCGCTGCGCCCCGTGGACCACAGCGCGGCTCGCTTAGGCTGGGTCGGCGGACAGATCGCTGTGCGGCGCCTGCAACCGAGCCACCTGAGCACCGGCATCCCAGGTCAGTAAGCCGGCCCGGTCGAGCTCGTCGAGCGCACGTGCGGCTCGGTCGAGCGAGAGCCCACGAGCCATGGCGAGCTCATTGAGACACGTCGTGAAGGTCCCTCCGTCGGGCCTGGACATGGTGAACGACATTTCGCCGACCAGCGCCTGCAACCCTTGCGGGACTTCGAGGATGGGGTCGTTGACGACGTTGTCCAGGACGGCGTCGACCTCAGGCCTGGTCTTAGCGCTAGTGGGGCCGCCCAGCCTCCAGACGCCCGGGTGTCAGGAGTTGGCGATCCGGTACACGCGGTACTCCACCGCGAGGCCAGGGACCAGTCGACCCTCCCCAATAAACATAGTTTGATTGACCCAGGAATACCTCTCGTCGCCTGTCTCCATCCTCGGGTTGGTGAAGAAATACTGCTCACCGAAATTCGTCGGGGTGTCGCCGCCTTGGATGACGGCCGTGACGCCGGCTGTCATCTCAAGTAGCCCGTTGAGATGGACGTAAATGAATGCCCCGTCCACCGTCTTGACGGTCACGCGCACGTCAAGACGGCCGAAACCGTCGGGGCCGATGAGGAGCCAGTCAGCACCCGCGCCGACGATCGTGCCTTTGAGCCGGTCACCGGTGACCTCGCCACCGGTCACATTCGCGATGACCCGCTGCCCGAAGGGGCCCGACCCCACTTCGTCGACTTCACCGAGTTCAGCGCGATACTCGAGCTCCTTAATCAGTTCAGGCATCAAAGGCTCCTTCGTTCGATGAGTGATGGCCAGCACACGGTCGGGCGTCGCCGCACGGCCGTCAAGGGGCGTCGAGTCCGAGAGACCGTCCCGGCGAGCAGGAGCCGAGGCGGTCAGTCGCGGGAGGGCGAGCCCCGGCGGTGCACCGGTCGGCGTCGCCCTGATCAGGTCGGGCCGGATGGGTGCTTACCACGGCGAGACGCTCGCCCAGCGGCTCCCGGGTGCGCGGCTGGTCACCCGCCCCGCGCGAGATAAGTCAGGTCGACCACCCACCGGTCGAGGACGCCCTCCGGCCGTGATGGCTTGCTACTTCCCCGAAGGAATGCGGGGATCCCGCTGGCGAGGATCCGCGCCGGGGTGCTGCCCGACCTCGCTGGCGGTTGGATCCAGCAGGAGCGGTCCATGCGCTGTAGCTGCCCGGACACCGGGTGCGGGTGGTCGTCGAGGTCGGCCGGCTCGCGGTGCCGGCAGACCCAGTCGTCGAGCTACGCCGAGCGCCGCGGCCTACACCGCGGCAGCCACCGGCGCGGTCGTCGCCGTGGTGGCCTCGTCCTGTGGTGGCCGGTGGGCTGGACCCGCGCCGTCCTCTGATGTCCCTGCGGCCATGGACGTGCGCCGGTCGTGCGCTCGACGTGGCCGCCGGGTCCGGGGAAGGTCAGGTGGCGTCGGACGCGGCGCCTCGGTCGATCGCGATCGCCATCAGCATGGTCGAACGGAGCGAGCCGTCGCGGCGGCGGTAGTGATCGCGCCGCACGCCCTCGACGGTGAACCCCACACGGCTGTAGAGCGCGATGGCCCGGGCGTTGTCCGGCCAGACCTCGAGCTCGATCTTGTGCGCGCCGCACCGCCTGGCGTGGTCCAACGCCGCGGCGAGCAGCGCGCGCCCACCGCCACGCCCGCGGCCGTCCGGCAGGATCGCCGCGCCGAACGCCAGCACCCCTGCGGCCCCGGTCTCGTGCAGTCCCGCCTGACCGAGGATCCGGCCTTCCAGCTCGAACACCCACATGGCCGCCGGTCCCGGGCCCGTGATCGTGTCGCGGAAACGCCGTCGTACGGCGTCGACGTCGACCGGCGACTCGGTACCGATCAGCCCTTCCCCGGCCACCGCGGCCATGACCCCCGCCATGGCCTCGACATCGTCTACCAACGCTCGCCGCACGGTCATGCGGCCCAGGATGCCTCCCGCCCGGGAGGACACCCGACGCCTTCCCGAACCGAAGCCGGATTCGTGCGTGCCTCGACGCTCCGCGAACCAGCAAACCTGTTGGGGGCGACCCGGACCCGGGCGAAGGGCGGCTCACCGCGCGGCGAACGAACGACAACGCCCCGACTGGTCACGGAGGCTGGTCGGAGTCCATCTCGCGTCCTCCGGAAGCGGTCAGAGCCGCCATGAGGTTGCCTTCTCGGTCTGAGATCCGCGCCAGCAGCGCGGTCGGCGGTGGGCCGTGGTGTGCGGCGAGCAGTGCGCGTCGTGTCCCGGCGAGGTGCAGGAACTCGCGCAGCGGGTCCATGCGCTGTAGCTGCCCGGACACCGGGTGCGGGTGGTCGTCGAGGTCGGCCGGTTCGCGGTGTCGGCGGACCCAGTCGTCGAGCTCCACGGCGGTCGCGGGCGAGTCCACCGGGAGCATCGAGGTGCGCGCGAGTGAGGCTGCCCGTTCGGCCTCGAGGCCGGTCTCCCATTGCGCGACGGTCGGCTCCCACTGTTCGCGGGCCTCGGCGGCGGTGACTGCGAGGGGGTCGGCGAGTTCGTCCCAGCTCGCTCCGGAGGTCCGCTCCAGGACGAGCGCCGCGGCGATGAGGCGCTGAGCCACGCCACTCAGCGCCGTGCCGACACCGGCGAAGTCCTCCGTTACGGGTGATGCGCTGGCCCCCCAGCCCCGGCGAGGGTGACGACCGCGGCCGGGGCGCCGCACACGAGACCGGCTCCGCCTATCGCCTTCTGAAGGGCATGACGAGACAGCCATCGCCGGCCACGACAAGTCCGACACCGTGCTGCGGACTTCTCGTCGACGATCCAGATCAAGAGCATTCGGGGGAGGTTGTGGTCGAGGTGATCGCGACGTTCGAGGGACTAGCCGCGTTCGCCGCCGTGGACCCGGTTCCGTGGGCCAGAGCGCAGATGGCGTTCACATTGATGTTCCACATCATTCTGGTGCCGCTTGGCGTGTCGTGGGCCTTCATGACCTTGATCGCCAATTACCGAGCCGTCAAACACAGCGACCGGGATGCGCTGATGCTCGCGCAGCGCTGGTCGAAGTACATGGCGGTGACGTTCGCCGTCGGCGCGGTGACCGGCACGGTGCTGAGCTTCGAGTTCGGCCTGCTGTGGCCCCGGTTCATGGGCCAGTGGGGCGAGGCGTTCGGCGTACCCTTCGCATTCGAGGGGCTGTTCTTCTTCACCGAAGCGATCTTCATCGCGCTGTACATCTTCGGCTGGCGCCGACTCAAGCCGTGGGCACACTTCTGGACCGGTGTTCCCATCGTTGTCGCCGGGATCTTCGGCAGCGTGTCGGTGGTCGCCGCCAACGCATGGATGAACGCCCCGACAGGCTTCACAACGGACTCCGCCGGGACCGTCGTCTCCGTGGACCCGGTGCGGGTGATCTTCAACGACGCCATGCCCCTGCAGGCGGCGCACATGGTCGTCGCTGCCTACCTCGTCGGTGGATTCCTCATCGCCTCGGTGTACGCGACGGCCATGTTGCGGGGGCGCACAGACCGCTACCACCGGCTGGGCTTCATCATCGCGTTCAGTGTCGCGGCGGTCGCGACGCCGATCCAGATGGGTGTAGGCGACTCGCTCGCCCGCTGGGTCTACACCAACCAGCCGGTCAAATTCGCCGCCATCGAGCTCGTACCCACCACCAGCAGCGACGTCCCCGAGACGATCCTGGGCCGACTCAACGACGACGGCACGGTCAGCGGCGGCATCCCGCTCCCGGGGTTGGCCTCCTGGCTGTCCGACCCGAGTACGGGGCGTGCGACCGTCGTGCAGGGTCTGGACACGGTGCCCCCCGACGCGCGACCGACCGTCGGCCAGGTCAACATCGTCCACCTCGCCTGGGACGTCATGGTGGGCCTGGGGACACTGCTGTTCCTGCTCTCCGCCTGGTACGGCCTCTGCTGGATCATCCGGCGCAGGATGCCGGCGAGCAGGTGGTTCCTCCGGGTAGCGGCCGCCTCGGGCGTCCTGGCCGTGATCGCCATGGAGGCCGGCTGGATCGTGACCGAGGTCGGCCGCCAGCCGTGGATCGTCTACGAACTCATGAAGGTCGAGGGCGCGGCCACAGGCAACACCGGAGTCTGGATCTCGTTCGGCGCAGTCGTCCTGCTGTACCTCGCCGTCGGAATCACCACCATCCTGGTGCTGCGTGGAATGAGCCGACGGTTCCGCAGGGCCGGTGGGTTCGTCGACCTCGAGACGCCCTACTCGCCGAGCACCCCGAGCGCCCCGCCAGCCCCGTCGGCGTCATCTGCCCCGTCGACGCCGTCCGCCCCGTCGGCGTCGTCTGCGCCGCCCACGTCGCCCGAGAAGGCCTCGCCCGCACCCGAGGAGGAGCTCCGGTGAGCACCGCGGTCGCCGTGGTGCTGCTGGTGGCGGTGGTCGCGTACGCGGTGTTCGGGGGCGCCGACTTCGGGGCTGGGTTCTGGGACCTGACGGCGGGTGGCCCGCAGCGCGGTGCCCGCCCCCGCGCCGTCGTCGAGGACTCGATCGGGCCGGTGTGGGAGGCGAACCATGTCTGGCTGATCTTCATCCTGGTCGTCCTGTGGACGTCGTTCGCCGAGGCCTACGCCTCGATCACGCTGACGCTGTTCGTCCCGTTGACGATCGCGGCCCTGGGCATCGTGCTGCGGGGGGTGAGCTTCGCCTTCCGCAAGGCGGTCGTCTCGATGCGGATCAAGCGGATCTTCGGGGGCGGGTTCGCGATCTCCTCGGTGCTGGTCCCGTACTGCATGGGCGCGATCGTGGGCGGGATCGCCTCCGGCAGGGTGCCGCCCGGGGGAGGGCGGGGGACCCGGTGGGCAGCTGGATCAACCCGACGTCCGTCGTCGGCGGGGTCCTGGCCGTCGCCGCCGCCGCCTACCTGGCCGCGGTCTACCTCGTGTGGGACGCCCGGCGGATGGACGAGCCGGACCTGGCCGAGTACTTCCGCCGCCGGGCCGTCGCCTCCGGGATCGTGGTGGCCGTGCTCGCCGCAGGCGGCGCCTTCGTGCTCCGCGCCGACGCCGCGTACCTGTTCCACGGGCTCACCTCGCGGGCCCTGCCGCTGCTGATCGTCAGCACCCTGTGCGGCGCCGGTGCCCTGCTGCTGCTCGTCCGCGACGCCGCTCGCGGCGCCCGCGTCCTCGCCCTGGTCGCGGTCGCCTGCGCCGTCGTCTCATGGGGAGTGGCGCAGTGGCCCTACGTCCTGCCCGAGACCCTGACGTTCGCCGCGGCCGCGGCCCCCTCCGGCACGTTGACGGCGGTGCTGGTGGCCGCCGCACTGGCGGTCGTCGTGGTGCTCCCCGGATTCGTCCTGCTCTACGTCCTCGACCAGCGCGGTCTCCTCCCCGAGGAGAGCGTCGACCACAGGGCCGACCGCCGCACACACCTCAAGGAGTCCGGAACATGAGCCTCACGACATCGCCGTTCCCCCCGATCGCCGACTACGCCTTCCTGTCGAACTGCCACACCGGGGCGCTCGTCGCACCGGACGGGTCGGTCGACTGGCTGTGTCTGCCGGCCTTCGACTCGCCGAGTGCGTTCGGGAACCTGCTCGACCGCGGCGCGGGCTCCTTCCGCTTCGGCCCCTACGGCATCAACCAGCCCACCGCGCGAACCTACGTGCCGGGCACCAAGGTCCTCACCACCACCTGGCACACCCCGGGGGATGGCTCCTCGTCCACGACGCCTTGACGATGGGGCCGCGACAGGGGCCGGACACGGTCACCCCGCACACCAGACCGCCCGCCGACGACGATGCCGAGCACCTCCTCGTGCGGACGGTGGAGTGCCTCGAAGGGTCCGTCGAGATCGAACTGGTCTGCGAACCGGCGTTCGACTACGGCCGGGAAGCCGCCGGGTGGACGCTGGTCGATGACGCGGGCCACTCCGCCGACGCCGCGGGTGCCGGGCAGACCCTCCGGCTGAGCACCGACATGTCGATCGGCATCGAAGGAAGCTCCGCCCGCGCCCGCCACGTGCTGGAAAAGGGCGAGCAGGCCTTCTGCGCACTGTCGTGGGCCGACGGTCTCGCCTGTCCCACCGACATCGCCGACGCCGCCGCGCGCATCGAGGCGACGGTCCGGTTCTGGCGCAACTGGCTCGCCCGAGCGCGCATCCCCGACCACCCGCTGCGGCACCCGCTGGAACGATCAGCGCTCACAGTCAAGGGCCTGACGTACATGCCCACGGGCGCCACTGTCGCCGCACTGACCACCTCACTGCCAGAAACGCCCGGCGGCGAGCGCAACTGGGACTACCGGTACACGTGGATGCGGGACAGCACCTTCACGCTGCAGGCGCTGCACTACCTGCTCCTGGATTGGGAGGCCGACGAATTCATGCAGTTCGTCGCCGACGTCGAACCGACCGAGGACGGCAGCCTGCAGATCATGTACGGGATCGACGGCCGGCGAGACCTCACCGAGTCGACACGGGATGAGCTTTCCGGGTACGAGGGCGCGCATCCGGTCCGGATCGGGAACGGCGCGTTCGACCAGCGACAGAACGACGTCTTCGGAGCGGTACTCGACGCCATCCTGCTGCACACGCGCCGTAGCCGGCGCCTGCCACGGCGCCTGTGGCCCCTGGTGCGGTCCCAGGCGGAGGGCGCCATCGCGGCCTGGCGTGAGCCGGACCAGGGAATCTGGGAAGCCCGCGGGAAACCCCAGCACTACGTGTCCTCGAAACTGATGGGCTGGGTCGCCCTGGACCGGGCCGCCAAACTGGCCGAGATCCGCGGTGAGGAGGTACTTCAGCAGACCTGGGCCGCGACCGCCGAGGAGATCAAGGCCGACATCCTCGCGCACGGCGTCAGCGACCGCGGCGTCCTACGCCAGCACTACGACACCGACGCGCTCGACGCCTCTACCCTGCTCGCCCCCCTGTTCGGCTTCCTCCCCGGGAGCGACGAGCGGATCAAGAACACCGTCGACGCCATCGCCTCGGAGCTGTCCGAGAACGGCTTCGTGCTGCGCTACGTCACCGGCGAGACCGACGACGGCCTCTCCGGCAAGGAGGGGACCTTCCTCATCTGCAGCTTCTGGCTGGTGTCCGCGCTGACCATCGTCGGGGAGATGCAGCGGGCCACCGACCTGATGGAACGCCTCCTGCGGATCGCCTCGCCGCTCGGGCTCTACGCCGAGGAGTTCGAGGTCGACCGCGCCCGCCACCTCGGCAACTTCCCCCAGGCCTTCTCCCACCTCGCCCTCATCGAGGCCGCCGCCCGGATCATCCTCGCCGACCGGCTCGAGGAGTGGACGGGATGACCGGGACCGACACCATGGCCGATCGGGTCCTCGTCCTGGGCGGTGGACTGGCCGGCGTCGCCTGTGCGCGGAAGCTAGGTGACGAGGGGATCGACGTGGTGCTGGTGGACCGCAACGACTACCACCAGTTCCAGCCGTTGCTCTACCAGGTGGCGAGTTCACAGCTTCCCGCCGAAGACATCGCCAGGCCACACCGGGCGATCTTCGCGGACTACCCGTCGGTATCCGTGGTCACCGCGGAGGCGTCCCGTGCCGGGCTCGCCGACCGCAGCGTGGTGCTGTCCGACGGGCGGACCCTCACCGGCTCGCACCTGGTGCTGGCTGCGGGTGCCCGGCCGAACTTCTTCGGGGTGCCCGGGGCGGCCGAGCACGCCTTCCCGCTGTACTCCGTGGCCGACGCCGAGCGGCTGCGCCTGCACCTGCAGCGGCTGCTGCGGGAGGCCATGGAGGGGGCGGCTCCGCCGAGCCCGGTGCGCTCGACGTCGTGGTGGTGGGGGGCGGCCCGACCGGGGTCGAGACCACCGGGGCGCTGGCCGAGCTGATGCGGGCGCTGCGGAGGACCGGCCGCCTCGACCCCGCCGGGAGGGTCACCGTCGTCGACCGCTCACCGGTGCTGCTCGGGCAGTTCTCCCGCAAGGCGCACGACTACGCCCTCCGGAAGCTCACCGAGGTGGGTGTGCAGGTCAAGCTCGAGACCGGGGTCACCGCCGTGCACCCCGACCGGGTCGAGTTCGACGACGCGACGACGATCGCGGCGCGGACCGTGGTGTGGGGCGGCGGGGAGTCGGGCGCGGCCGTCGCGCAGACGCTCGGGTCGGTCCTGGGTCGCGGCGGGCGGCTCGACGTCCGGCGCGACCTGACCGTCGAGGGCCACCCGGGCGTGTACGCCGTGGGTGACGTGGCGAACATCCCCTCGCGCGCGGAGGGCGCCCCGGCGCTGCCCCAGCTGGGCTCCGTGGCACAGCAGTCGGGCCTGTGGGCGGCGGAGAACATCCTGCGCGAGCTCCGGCACCAACCGGTGAAGCCCTTCCGGTACAAGGACAAGGGCATCATGGCGATGATCGGCCGGGACGCCGCCGTCGCCGAGGTCGGGAAGCACCGCCACCAGGTCGAGGGCCCGCTCGCCTTCGCGGCGTGGCTCGGGGTGCACGCGATGCTGATCAGCGGCGTGCACAGCAGGACCGACGCGTTCCTGGCGTGGGCCTGGGACTACTTCGAGCGTGACCACTCCGCCACGGTCGAGGCGTCGTCGGCACCGCGGCGGATCGCGTGGGGCGGCGACGACCGGGACGTCCCCCACATCTCGCTCGACCGGCCCGAACCCGCCGACACCCCCGCGCGACGTGAGAACGCAGCAGGCCCAGCCCGGCAGGCGCACACCGACTCGAGGGAGATGGACGTGACCGACCGACACTACGACGTGATCATCATCGGCACCGGCGCCGGCGGCGGCACCCTCGCCCACCGGCTCGCACCGTCCGGCAAACAGGTGCTGCTGCTCGAACGCGGCGGTTACCTGCCCCGGGAGCGGGACAACTGGGACTCCACGGCGGTGTTCGTGAAGGGCAAGTACCGGGCCCCGGAGTTCTGGTACGACGCGCACGGCGCCGAGTTCCCCCGGAGGTCAACTACTACGTCGGGGGCAACACCAAGTTCTACGGGGCGGCGCTGTTCCGGTTGCGCCCGCAGGATTTCGGCGAGCTGCGCCACCACGGCGGCATCTCCCCGGCCTGGCCGATCGGCTACCAGGACCTCGAGCCGTACTACACGCAAGCCGAACAGCTCTACCTGGTGCACGGCCGCCACGGCGAGGACCCCACCGAGGGCCCGGTCAGCGGGGAGTACCTCTACCCGCCGGTGCAGCACGAGCCGCGGATCCAGCAGCTGTCCGACGACCTGGAGAAGCAGGGCCTGCACCCCTTCCACCTGCCCATCGGGGTGAACCTGACCCAGGACGAGCACGGTCGGGCCGTCCACGACAGCGTCTGCATCCGGTGCGACCGGGTGGACGGCTTCCCGTGCCTGGTCAAGGGCAAGGCCGACGCCCAGGTGATCTGCGTCGATCCCGCGCTCGAGCACGACGGCGTCCACCTGGTCACCGACGCCCACGTGCGGCGTCTGGAGACCGATCCGGGCGGCCGCACGGTCACCACCGTGGTCGCCGAGCTCGGCGACGGGTCCACCGCCCGGTTCAGCGCCGACATCGTCGTGGTGTCCGCCGGCGCGGTGAACTCCGCGGTCCTGCTGCTGGCATCCGCGAACGACCGGCACCCGAACGGCCTGGCCAACGGCTCCGGCGTGGTGGGCCGGCACTACATGCGGCACAACAACCTGGCCCTGATGGCGGTGTCCAAGGACCCGAACCCCACCCGGTTCCAGAAGACCCTCGCCATCAACGACTGGTACCTGGGATCCGAGGACTTCGACTACCCGCTCGGCGGGGTGCAGATGCTGGGCAAATCCGACGCCGAACAGGTCCGGGCCAACGCCCCGCGCTGGGCCGGCGCGCTCTCCCCGGAGATGCCGTTCGAGGAGCTCGCCCACCACGCGGTCGACTTCTGGCTGTGCGGCGAGGACCTCCCGCAGCCGGACAACCGCGTCACCCTTGATCGCGAGGGCGGCATCCACCTCGCGCTGGACGAGAAGAACAACGTCGAGGGCCTCAAGCGGTTGCGCATGCAGCTGCAGAGCAGGCTCGGGGACCTGGGCATGCACGAGAAGCACCTGCTGCACCACAGCATCTACATGCACAAAGGCATGCCGATCGGCGCCACCGCGCACCAGGCCGGCACCGTCCGGTTCGGCACCGACCCGGAGAAGCTCGGCGCTCGACGTCAATTGCAAGGCCCACGAGCTCGACAACCTCTACGTCGTCGACACCAGCTTCTTCCCCAGCATCGGCGCGGTGAACCCGTCGCTGACGGCCATCGCGAACGCGCTGCGCGTGGGCGACCACCTGATCGACCGACTCGGATGACAGGAGATTCACATGACACAGACAGCAGAAGTGGACCGGGTAGACGCACTGGTCATCTTCGGCGCGACCGGTGACCTGGCCAAGCTGGAGACCTTCCCCGCTCTGGTCGGGTTGGTCGACCGGGGCGTGCTAAAGGTGCCGGTCATCGGGGTGGCCAAGAGCGGCTGGGAACTCGACCAGTTCCGCGACTACGCCGCCGCATCACTCAAGCTCAACGGCATGGACCCGGACAGCCCCTCCGCCAGGACGATGCTCGGGTTGCTGCGCTATGTCGACGGCGACCTCGACGACCCGGCCACCTACGCGGCGATGTCGGACGAGATCGGTAGCGGGACCCGGACGCTGTTCTACCTGGAGGTCCCGCCGGTCCTGTTCGGGCGCATCGCTCAGGGCATCTCCCAGGTCGGACGCGCCGACGGCGCCCGCGTGATGGTGGAGAAGCCCTTCGGGACCGACCTGGCCAGCGCGCAGCAGCTGAACGACACGATGCAGCGGTTCTTCCCCGAGGACGGGGTCTACCGGGTCGACCACTGGCTCGGGCTGGACCCGCTCAACAACGTGCTGGTCGCCCGCTTCGCCAACTCCATCCTCGAGCCCCTCCTCAACCGCACCCACGTCGCCGGCATCCAGATCACCATGGCCGAGGCGTTCGACGTGGCCGACCGCGGCCGGTTCTACGACCGCACCGGAGCGATCCGCGACGTGGTGCAGAACCACATGTTGCAGGTGCTGGCCAGCGTGCTGGCCGACCCCGACCGGGCAGGGCGTCGACTCGTGGCTCGACGCCAAGGCCCGGGTGATCGATGCGCTGCGTCCGCTGACCCCGGCCGACATCGTCCGCGGCCAGTACGAGGGCTACCGCGACGTGTCGGGCGTCGACCCGACGTCGACCACGGAAAGCTACGTCGCGGTCCGGCTCGCCATGGACTCATGGCGCTGGGCGGACGTCCCCATCTTCATCCGGGCCGGCAAGACACTTCCCGTCACTGCGACCGAGGTGAGCATCCAGTTCCGCCACCCGCCACACGACATCTTCGGCAGCTCCGACCCGGTACCGGCCAACGCGCTGCGGTTCCGGATCTGGCCCGAAGCCCAGATTGTCCTGAGCCTGGCCGGCAAGAAGCCGGGCGCGGGTCGGGTCCCGCAGGCCGAGGAGCTGGCATTCGCCCAAGAACCAGGTTCGGACATGCGTCCCTACGACCGGCTCATCGGGGCCGCGCTGGACGGCAACCGGCTGCCGTTCGCCCGACAGGACGCCGTGGAGGCCGCCTGGAAGGTTGTCGATCCGGTGCTCGACGACGTCGTCCCGGTGCACACCTATTCGCGCGGCAGTTGGGGGCCGAAGGAGGCCGACGCCCTGTTGCCCGACGGGCACTACTGGTACGACCCCGTTGGCTGACGCTGGATCAATGTCCTTACCTTCCTCCCCGGTCTGGCCTCGCAGCCGGCAGAACGACTCAGTTCCGGCCGGTTCTGGCCGGATTCGACTCTGGCGTGGCCCGCACGTAGGGCCGTTTCACCTCGACGGGGTGAGGGACGCTCGGGTCCCTGCTTCCACGCTGACGGGACAACGGGCCGGCTGCCCTGCGGCCGAGCCTCGGCAGTCCACGAGAAACGGGCGGCACGCCCGAGCCGTCGTGCGGTCAGAGCTGCTTGGTCGCCGCTGCATCTGGCCATGGCCCGGGGTATGCAGCACCGCGACCAGTGACCCCGAGGATCTCCATGGCCAGAGCCACAGGACACGGCGGCGCGGCCATATCTGGCTGGTTCGCAGCTCTGCTCATCCCCACGAGCGGGAAGCGGACGCCGTCCCGGCGCTGAGAGGGCTCTCATGAGTGCACCGTCCGAACCGGCTCCGGACTTGTCGTTCACTCAGAGTCGGGAGTTCTGGGTGCTCTCGGGCTATGCGGTGGCCCTGGGGGTGTTCGGCGCGTTCGCCGGGCTGGTCTTCATGGGGGTGATCGGGTTCGGCGGCCGCTGGTACGTCGACTCCGACCCGGGCTGGTTCGGCGGGCAGTGGTGGTGGGTGGCGGTCACCGCGGCTGCCGGCCTCGTCGTGGGGCTGTTGCGCCGCCTGACCCGCCTCCCCGAGCAGATCCCCGGCCTGATCGACGACCTGAAGGCCGGGCACGTCGAGCCGCGATTGGTGCCGGGGGTCGCGGTCGTCTCGGCCGTGTCGCTGATCGGCGGCGCCAGCCTCGGCCCGGAGAAGGCCTTGGGCTCGCTGGGTGGCGGCGCCGGCAGCTGGATCTCTCGGAGACGCCGGCTCAGCCGTGAGGACTCGCAGCTGACCACCCTGTCCGGCTTCGCCGGCGCCTACGGCGGGCTGTTCTCCAGCACGGTCATCGTGGTGATGTTCATCCTGGAGCTCGCCCGCCCCGGTGGCCACCGGTTCGCCAAGGCCCTCGTCGGCGAGATCGTCGCCTCGAGCGTCTCGTTCGGGATCTACTTCGTCATCGCCGGAGCCGTGTTCCTCGACGCCTACCAGGTGCCGCCGTACGCGTTCGAGGACTGGCAGCTGGCGGCGGCGATTCCCCTGGGCCTGCTCGCGGCTCTGGTGGTGACGGTGCTGGTGGCGTTCGTCCAGGGGGCGGCGCGGCTGTTCGACCTGGTGAAGCTCCCGGGGATCGTGCGATCGACGCTGGGTGGTGTGGTGTTCGGGGTCGTCGGCGTGGCACTGCCGCTGACGATGTTCACCGGGAGTGATCAGCTCAAGACCGTGCTCCAGGATGCCGGGAACTTGGGCGTGGGCCTGCTCGTCGTCCTCGTGTTCGCCAAACAGCTCACGTTCGCGGTCAGCCAGGCGAGTGGGTTCGTGGGTGGGCCGATCTTCCCGGCGTTGTTCATCGGAGGCACCCTCGGCGTCCTCGTGCACGAGGTGGTGCCGGGGGTGCCGCTGGGTCTCGCGTTCACCTGCCTGCTCGCCGCCGTCCCCGGGGCGCTCGCCGCGGCGCCGTTCTCGATGGTGCTGCTGGCCGCCTTCCTGACCCAGGTCGGGGCCCTGCAGACCGCACCGATCCTGATCGCCGTCGTGACCTCGTTCCTCACCATGGAGGCGGTGAAGTACCTCGTCGCACGTCGCAGGCAGGGGCGTGACGCTGGGGGGACCCGGATCCGTCCGGCTGAGGGCGCCCGACCGCCGGCTCGACCGCGGCGCCGGGGTCCGCCGGCGAGCGGACTCAAGGAGACGTGGCCGAGCGGTGCCGTGCCACCCGCCGCTGAAGATCGGCCCCGGCGGCGACGACGGGCGCGAGGTCGGCCGGCTGCGCGGTCTCCCGGGTGGCGTCCGCCAGGACGAGGTCGGCCTGTTCGCGGATCGCGGCCCACCGGGCCGGGTCGTCGGCCACCACGCCGGCGCATTCGTGCAGCAACCCGAGCAGTGCCAGCGACACAGTCGGTTCGGCGCAGCCGTAGCGGCGGATGAGCCCGCAGGTCAGAGCCAGGTAGTCACCGAACCGCCTCCCGGGGACGACGACCACCCCGCGGCCGGTCGGGTCGACGGCCACGTCGTCGCCGAGGGGCCGACCCGCGAGGGCGCAGAAGATCACCGAGAGGTGGTCGATCGCCTGGATCGCGGTGTAGGGATCGTTCACTGCGGGCGACAACGCCTCGCATGCCATGTCGACGAGTTGTCGGATGCCGAGCCTGGCGTCGTGTCCTTCGGTGCGCTCGAGTCCGATCCGCACGGCGCGAGCGACGGCCCGCTGGACGTCCGCCGGGTCCGGCGTGGGCCGGTCCCGGGCCGGGGTCCACATCCACGCGAGTGTCGTTCCCGACACGACGTGGTCGCCGACCCCCACCCGCAGCCGAATGTGCACCTCGTGTCGGCCCGCGAGTGGCGCCAGCAGCTTCGGATGCGCGGACTGTATGTATCCGGACCTCGGGGCGAGCAGGGGAACCGCCCAATCAGGAGGACCGGCCGTGGTGTCCTCGACGCCGCCCAGCCGCCCGTTCACCACCGCGAGGGTGCTCCGCTCGACCCGCCTGCCGATCACGTCGACCTGGATGGAGTGGGCGAGGTGGGCCGCGAAGTACACCACCATCGCCAGGCTGGCGAACAGCAGCGCGATCGCCCCGGTGACCGCCAGCCGTGGGAAGTCCTCGGTGCGCGCCCCGTCGTACAGCCCCACCGTGAACAGCCCGGCCGCGGAGTAGGCGAAGGTCGCGACGAAGGTGCCGAGCACGACCTGGGTCGGGCGGTCCCGCAGGAAGCTCCGTAGCAACCGTGGCGAGAACTGCGTCGACGACAGCTGCAGCGCGACGACGGTCAGACCGAGCACCAGGGCGATGATGGTCACCACCGTGCCGGTGACGTTGCCCAGCAGGGTGCGCGCGTCGTCGGCGGTGCCCTGGAACGCCAACGGCGACTCCGGGTCGATGCGGATGCGGGACAGGACGAACCCGACCACCAACGCCAGCACGGCGCTGAAGCCGGGCAGCACCCACAGCGAGCCGGTCACGTACTCGCAGATCGTCGCTCGGTCTCTCACGTCGGACCCCCTCGAACACGGTGTGCGTCGCGGCCCGGTTCGGCTGGCCCGGTCTCGCTCAGGTCGCGGACGGATCGGACCGCGGCTCGTCGGGTGCGGACCTGTCGCCCGGCGCCGCGCGGGTGGGATCGACGCGGTCGCGGGCCGCTCTCCGGGCCCCGATCGCGACGGCGATGGCCGGGTAGAAGATCACCGACAACACGCCGGCGCCGACCAGCGCGGCGGCGTTCTCCGCCAGCATGGTCCCGTTCCGCAGCCCGATCTCGGAGAGCGCGACGAGCAGTGGCAGGGAGGTGGCGGTGATGAACATCATCTGTAGCCGCTGCGTCATGGGCAGGGCCCTGCGATAGATCACCAGCGCCGGCAGCCCGCGAACGACCAGGAGCAGGACGAAGAACACCACCAGCCGCAGCGGGGCCTCCATGATCGAGTGCAGGTCGAGGGTCATCCCCGACACCACAAAGAAGACCGGGATGAAGAAGCCGTAGCCGACTGCGTCGAGCTTCTCCTCCAGCGCGTGGGTGTCACCGGGTGCCCACCGGCGCAGCACCATGCCCGCCAGGAACGCCCCCAGCACCACGTCGAGGCCGAATTCGGCCGCGACCGCCAGCAGGAACAGGAGCAGCACGAGGGAGAACCGCAGCGTGGTTTGGGACGTGGCGTGCTCGCCTTCCTTCACGATCCGCCCTATCCGGTTGCCGCGCGCGAGCCGGGGCGCGAAGGAGAGGACGAGGGCGAGCACCCCGACCGAGGCAACCGACAGGATCGCGACGAACTGACTCTGCGTGCTGAGGAAGAGCGCGATGCCGAGGATCGGCAGCAGTTCGCCGACCGCACCGGCAGCGAGGACGTAGCGCCCGAACTGCCCGGCGAGCAGGTCGTGTTCGCGCAGGATCGGCAGCAGCGTTCCCAGTGCCGTCGTGGTCAAACCCAAGGCGACCGGTACGAACGCGCGCACGAGACCGAGCGCGGCGAGGACGCCGACCAACCCGGCGGCGAGCACAACGGTGATCACCCAACCGGTCAGCGCCAGCCGCCCGGCGCGCTCGCGGAACACGGCCGGGTCGAGCTCGTAGCCCGCCAGCAGGAAAACCATCCCGAGGCCGATGTTGGCGACGAGGATGAGGACCCCGGGGTCGGACACGCCGAGACCGTGTGGCCCGAGCACGATCCCACCGAGGATCAAGACCACGAGCTGCGGCACCCGCGGTCCCGGGAGCAGTGCCACGATCACCGGGGCCAGCGCGGCCACGACGCAGACCAGCACCAGGCTGTTCAGCACACTCCCGAGATTGTCCATCTCCCCCCTCGATCCCGGACGGACCGCACTGTCCCGTGCCCGTCCCCGTGGTCGGTCATCCGCCGCGGGTGAAGCTCAACCCGGTCCGCGCCGGCCGTTCCACGGCGCGCGCGTCGAGGCATGCACCGGCCGGTGGGAGGGCTCCTCGGTCACGGCGGTCAGCGTCAAGCCGGCGTCCAGCAGGCCGTCGAGAAGACGCTGGAGGCTCTGCGCGATGAGATCGGCTCCACCGTCACCGAACACGAGCAGCGGATGAGCGAGATGCTCAGCCGGTTCGAGGACGTCCTTGCCACCGTGACCGACCCGGACGCCGCGCACACCGAGGTCACCGCCGCCCATCGGGAGGCCCGCGCCCAGGTCGACGCCGCTGAGGCCGCCCGTGAGCGGGCAGAAGCGGCCGCGCGGATCGCGGTCGCCGACAGTGCGGCCGCACGAGCAGCCCAGCAGCAGGCCGAAGCGGTGGCGGAGGAGGCCCTCGCCGCCGCCGAGGAGGCAGAGGCAGAGCGGGACCGCACCCGCAGCAATCTCGACGACGTTGCCGACGAGCTCGTGCGGATGAAGGACGCGAACGGCATGCTCACCGCGGAGCGCGACGCCCTCAAGGACCAGCTGCGCGAGGCCGGCGAGCAGAACGCCGCCAAGGACACTCGGATCGGCGAGCTCGACGCGGAGATCGAGGGCCTGCGCAGCCAGCTCGCCGCCGAGGAGCGACGCCGGGCGGAGCTGGAGCGGCGTACCGACCTGGCCGAGCAGCGCGCGGACCGGGCCGACGCCGCGAACACGGCGCTGGGCCAGCAGCTCGACGCCGCCCGCGAGGAGGCCCGCAGCCAGCGCGACGCGATCGCCGAGGCCCGGGCCCAGGTCGCCACCGCCACCGCCACCGCCACCATCGAGGGTCTACGCGCGCAGCTGGAGGCGAAACGCGTCCACGGTCAGCAACGTGTCGACGATGCCGCCGCGCGGACCGCGGAGCGGATCGCTGACCTGCGCGGCCGCCACGACGAGGAACTCGCCGAGCTCCGGCGCCAGCTCGACAAGGCCAACCGTGCGGAAGAGGCGTCCGGACCGCCCACCTCACGAACGGGCCGACGCCGCCGGGCCCCCAGAGCCGGCGGTTCTGATGCGACGAGCAGCTCCGACCAGGACGGCTGACCCGCCAGGAGGCGCACGACCATGCCCACCATGCTCCCGACCCCGCCCGGGGTGCAGGCCCTGATCCGCGCCCACCGCGACGCCCAGGCCGACCAGCGCGCCGCACTCGCCGCCGAGCACGACCGCGACCTCACCGCGGCCCGGGTACGGCTCGCCGCGATCGAGACCCGGATCCGCAGTCTCGACTTCCCCGCGCTCGCCGACCTGCTCGAGACCGAGACCAACGCCGGGACCGTCCTGATCGTCGCGCTGACCTGCCCCGACGAGGAACGCACCACGGTGGCGGGCATGACGGCGGACACGCCGGCGTAGGACGAGCTCGGGCGTGCGCTGGCTGTGTTCGCGCGGCAGCGAGCCGACGTCGACACCATTTGTCGGGCGGGGTGAAGGTCAGTCGGTCACGGCTGCGACGCCGCCGCGATGAGCGCGCGCTCGCGGTCGGCTAGGGCGTGTCCTGTAAGGGATCTGAGCTGGTCTGATTGATCATGGCCGGGTGGTCGGTCGTGGCGAGCTGACAGACAGGGCGTGGGCACGGATTGAGCCGCTGCTGCCCGCGGTGGCCGGGAACGGCCGCCGCTGGCGCGACCACCGCCAGGTGATCAACGCGATCCTGTGGAAGCTGCGTACCGGTGCGCCCTGGAGGGACCTTCCCGAGCGCTACGGACCCTGGAAGACCGCCCATGAACGCCTGCGGCGCTGGACCGCGGACGGAACCTGGGACCGGATCCTCGACGAAGCCGTGATCAAGGACGACTCCGTCGGTGCCGTCGAGTGGACCATCAGCGTCGACTCCACCCACGTCCGAGCCCACCAGCATGCCGCCGGGGCCCGGAAAAGGGGGCTGCACCAGCGCCTGGATCGAAGACCTCGCCGTCGACGGCGAAGCCCTCGGCCGATCCCGCGGCGGGCTGACCAGCAAGATTCACCTTGCCGTCGACGGCCGCGGCCTGCCAATGTCGGTTCTACTCACCCCTGGCCAGGCCGGGGACAACCCGCAGCTGCTGCCGCTGCTCGATGAGATCTCGGTCCGTCGCGATGGACCCGGCCGCCCGCGCAAGCGACCGGACCGGGTCGTGGCAGACAAGGCCTACTCCCACCCCTCCACGAGAGCGGCCATGCGTCAGCGCGGGATTGGGTTCACCAGCCCCGAACGCGACGACCAGATCGCCCGCCGCCACGCCAAAGGCTCCCGCGGCGGGCGCCCACCCGCCTTCGACCCGGCCGTCTACGCCGGCCGCAACGTCGTCGAACGCTGCTTCAACCGGCTCAAACAGTTCCGCGACCTGGCCACCCGCTACGCCAAGCGGGCCGCCTACTTCCGAGCCGAGATCACCATCGCCGCGACGATCCTCTGGCTCCGCCAGGACTTACAGGACACGCCCTAGTCGGGTCAGGAGCACCTCTGGCGGTGGGCCGTCGTGTGCGGCGAGCAGTGCGCGTCGTGTCCCGGCGAGGTGCAGGAGCTCGCGGAGCGGGTCCATGCGCTGTAGTTGCCCGGACACCGGGTGCGGGTGGTCGTCGAGGTCGGCCGGTTCGCGGTGCCGGCGGACCCAGTCGTCGAGCTCCACGGCGGTCGCCGGCGAGTCCACCGGGAGCAACGAGGTGCGCGCGAGTGAGGCCGCCCGCTCGGCCTCGAGAGCGGTCTCCCATTGCGCGACGGTCGGCTCCCACTGTTCGCGTGTCTCGGCGGCGGTGACGCCGAGGGGGTCGGCGAGTTCGTCCCAGCTCGCTCCGCAGGTCCGCTCCATGACGATCGCCGCGGCGATCAGGCGCTGAGCCAGCGCGGCCAGGCGGACGGCGTCGCCGGTGACGACTCCCCCGAGCGTGCAGTGTGCCGCTCCCGGGAGCAGGGAGCGGCTGAAGTCTGAGATGGTCCGGGCCGCCTCGGCGAGCGCGATCCAGGCGCGGGAGCGCGAGGTCAGCGGGGCGAGCGGGTCAGAGGCGAGCTCGGTTCGGGGTGTCTGAGGCATGACCTGAGCCTGGTCGCGGACACGGGGCCGAGGGCCGTTTGCAGAGATCTGTGGACAACTTCGTTCCCCGCCGCAGGGCGGGCGGCTCGCTCTCCCCGCCGGCGCGCGGCCCTTCCGGGCTGCGCACGCAGGGGCGGGACGCCGCCGAACGGGTGGGGTCGTGGTCGCCGACGACGAGACGGTGCCCGCGCCCCGCTCGCCGGGCAAGGCCCTGCGCTGCGCTCCGGTCGCTGCGCGATCGCCTCCGGCGAGCCCGGCCCGCCGGCCCGGGCACGGCCAGGAGCGCCGTCCCGCCGGCGCCCCACCGCCCCGCACCCCGGCGGGCACGCGCCGGCCACCGGCCGCCGCGACCCCGGAGGACAGCGCTCATGCCCAGCTCCCACACCCAGACCGCCCACCACCCGCCGCGCGCCTCTGGCCCGCGTTCCGGGTCTCCCGGCCGAACATCGAACCGCCGCTCGAGGACGCGCCGCCGAACGGCTGCCCGACCTGCGGGCACGCCCCGGACCGGGCCGAGGCCCTCGCGCCGGTGGAGGCCGGGCCGCTCACCCGCGACGTCCCCCGGGACGCGGCCGCGGTCACGGCCGCCCGTCGCGGGCTGCAGGCGATCCTGGAGGCAGCCGTCGGGCGCCGCAGCCTTGCCCAGATCAGACGGCACGCCGACCGCCGCGTGCTCGCCTACCTCAAGCAGATCGAGCCCGTCTGCGCCCGCGCCGGATCCATCAGCCTGCGCCGGTTCCACGCCGCGCAGCCCCACGAAGGTGCCCTCGAGGTCACGGCCCTGGTCGAGCTCGGGCGGCCGCGGGCGCTGGCCGCCCGCTTCGAGCTCGCCGAGCTCGACCTCTGGAGGTGCACCGCCCTGCGCATCCTCTGATCGGCCGGGCCGGGGGCTGCGCCTACCGACTGCGCAGCCCCCATGCCGCTAGTCCGGGCCGACGTCGTCGACGCCATCACCAGCCGCCGGTCCGTGGCGGGACCGCCGGAAGGGGGCGGCCGCGGTGCTGGGGTCTTCCCCACCTCAGCGCCGCGACCGAGGCCACAGGCTAGCACCCGAAGCGAACACATGTTCGATGCCGGCGGTGATCGTCCTGGCTTTCCTTCGGCGCTGGAGTCAGGCGAGGAATCCGCCCTGACGGCGGCACGGCACGGGGTGGGGCGAGCGGCGATGGACCACGCACGTGGAGGTCCGGGTCGGTTCGGTCGACAAGGGAGAGTGCCCACCGGGTGAACGCGGGGAGGTGCTCCTGCGGGGAGCGAACGTGATGGCCGGCTACTGGGGCCTGCCGGAGGCGACCGAGCAGGCGTTGAACGGTGGCTGGCTGCACACCGGTGACATCGGCATCCGGGATGCGGACGGTTACCTCTACATCGTCGACCGCAAGCACGCCATGATCATCACCGGTGGTGCCAACGTGTACCCGCGCGAGGTGGAGGACGTGCTCTACTCCCATCCCGCCGTGGCGGAGGCCGCCGTCGTCGGGGTCCCCGACGAGACGTGGGGCGAGACCGTGCTGGCCGTGATCGCACTCCGCCCGGTCGATATGCTGACCGAGGCCGAACTCATCGGTTTCTGTGCCGAGAGGCTGGCTGACTACAAGAAGCCGCGACAGGTGGTGTTCGTCGACGCGATCCCGAAGAAGCCCGTCGGGAAGATCGACAAAGCCGCGTTGCGCAGCGGGTTCGCCGCGATGGCGGTCGAAGACTCCTGAAGGTGCCTCTGCCGATGCGGGATTTGCAGCAAACGGTCGACAACCCGAGCCGATCACAACACTCGATACACCGTTAAGCGACGTTGGAGTGTCAGGATCGGATCGGCATCGGCCGTTCCACGGCGCGGCACCTGCGCCGAGCTGGGGATCACCCCGAACGAACCCGGCCCTACCGGCCACAGACCAACGGGAAGATCGAGCGGTCCCACCGCACCCTGGCCGACCGGTAGGCGTTCCGCCGGCTCTACCTCAGCGAGTCACAACGGCCGAAGCCCTGCCCGGCCGGATCCGTGAGTACAACCATCACCGACCCCCACACCGCCATCGGCGGCCACCCACCCATCGCCAGGTTGACGAACCTGTCCGGTCAGGACAACTAGTGGGCATCCGAACCGGCCAGGTTGAGCCCGACGACCCCAGCGACAATCAATGCGACCGAGCCGACCCGGAGTAACCCCGGCGAGTCACCGAACCAGATCATTCCCACCGCGGCGGTCCCCACCGCACCGATCCCGGTCCAGGCCGCGTAGGCGGTACCTACCGGCAGTTCCCGCAGGCCCCCCGTCAGCAGGGCGAAACTGATGACGGAGCAGACCACGAACGACACGGTCGGCCACAGCCGGCGGAATCCCTCCGAGTACTTCAGCGACACCGCGAATGCGGTCTCGAAGAAGCCTCCGAGGATGACGAACACCCAGGCCACGGAAGACCTTCCTGAGAGGGGAGAGCTGGACGACCGCCAGGCCCGGGCGTCTGCGGACGAACCCGGGCCTGGCGGTTACCGGCATCGGTAGGGGCTGGTCACGGCGTGAGGACCGCGCGTCCTCGGACGAGCCCCCTCTCCAGGTCGTCGAACGCCCGGTGAGCGTCGGCGAGCGGGTAGGACACGACATGGGACTGCAGCAGACCGCGCTCATAAAGCGCGATCAGCTCCGCCAGGTCCTGATAGGTGCCGACCATGTTGCCCTGCACCCGAAGCTCCTTGAGCACCAGCTCCATTGTCGGGATGCTGCTGGTGCCGCCGTAGCCGACGGCCGAGTACAAGCCCTGGGCGCCGAGCAGGCTCACGCTCAGGGCCGGGGCGTCCCCCTCGCCCACGAAGTCGAAGACCGCGGTGGCGCCAGCACCGCGGGACGCCTCGGCGACGACCTCCTCGGCATCGTCACCGGCCACGTGGTCGGCGCCGACCGACTTCGCCAGATCCCGGGCCGCCTCCTTCGGATCGACGGCGACGATGACGCAGTCGCTCATCGCCCGCAGCATCTGGATCGCCAGGTGGCCGAGGCCACCGCACCCGAGGATGACCGCGACGCTCTCGGAGGTGAGGTGAGAGACCTCCCGGCGGAGCGCGTGGTAGGCGGTGATGCCGGCGTCGGCCAGCGGGGCGACCTCACGGGTGTCGGTCGTGGACGCGAGCGGGACGAGCGCCCGCGCGTTCGTCCGCACGAACTGGGCCATCCCGCCGTCCACGGCGAGACCGACGAACTGGCCCTCGACGCAGTGCTGGTCCTCGCCGCGGCGGCAGGCCCGGCAGAGCCCGCAGGTCATCAACGGGTGCAGGACGACCTTGGTTCCGAGGTCGACACCGCGCGCGCCGGCACCCTTCTGGACCACGACGCCGGCGACCTCGTGCCCCAGCGTGAACGGTAGCGGGGTCGGGAAGACGTCGGCCAGCTCGCCGTGGACGGCGTGCAGGTCGGTCCGGCAGACGCCGGCGCCCTCGACCGCGACGATGACGTCGTCGGGGCCCTGCAGGACCGGCTCGGGCACATCGGTGACCACGGGGATCTGCCCGTACTGCTCAAGACGAACGGCGAGCATGGCCGTCTCCTCCTCGGATCGGGGTGGTGGAAGGAGGCCGGGGCGTCCCGGCCGGTCGGACGACCCGCCCGCGGCGACGCGGGAGGGGTGGGGCGGTTCAGGTGCTCGGGGCTCCTTCGGGCCCGAGCGGGGCGTTGAGCGGCGCGGCATGGTCCGCAGGGACCTCACCCGGCGCGGGAGCCACACCCGAGGTGGTGGCGAGGCCGACCAGCGGGGTCCCCGACGTGGCAGGCAACACGCGCCCCGGGACGAGCAGGAGGAACGCTCCGTAGATCAGGAACGCGACGAGCGCAGCGGACAGGAAGCTGAGGTCGATGCCCCCGGCGGCGTTGCGCCACGGCCCCTCCATCAGCGGCGGGGTGTTGGCGAACAGCAGTCCGAGGACCACCGAGGGCAGCCAGGCCGCCATCGCGTACCAGTTGACGCCGCGCCGGAACCAGTAGGTCCCACCGGTCATGCCGACGTTGAACACCTGCAGGTCCTCGGGGACGTACCGGCCCCGCAGGGCCAGGTGCCCCATCACGTTGATGACCAGCCACGGCGCTGCGATGACCGTGAGCAGAACAGTGAAGGTCGACACCAGGCTCAGGGCGTCCCAGACGAGGGCGCCCAGGTACACCAGCCCCACCCCGACGACGCTGACCACGACGGTGGCGTTCACCCGGCTCAACCGCGGGATCAGCGACGAGGTGTCCAGACCGGTGCCGTAGAGGGCCAGCGAGCCCTGACCGAAGCCCCCGAGCAGCCCGATGACGACGATGGGCACCGCGTACCAGGTCGGCGAGACCTCGACCAGGCCGACGACGAAGTCGGCCGTCCCCGGAGCCATCATGGACGTGAAGAACGCGGCGAAGAGCAGGGCGAACCAGCAGCCGAAGAAGATGCCGGCACTGCCCCACAGGGCGCCGCGGCGCGCGGCCCGGGCGGGCAGGTACCGGGCGTAGTCGTTGGCGAAGGGGCCGTAGGACAGCGCGAGCGAGGCCGAGGCGACCATCGAGAGCACCCAGGTCGGCCAGAAGCTCCCGAGCACGTACTCCCCGCCCGCGTAGCCGGGGTCGAAGTCCGGCAGCTCGATCAGCACCCCGACGATCAACAGGACCGCGATGAGCGGCGCCATCACCTTCTGGGAGGCCACCAGTGTGGCGTGCCCGATCAGTGCGAGCACGACGGTGATCGCGCCGATCAGCCCGTAGGCGATGGCGAACTCGAGGGTGTCCTGGGGTAGGCCGAACAGCTTGTGGGCGCCCGCGACCACCGCCTGCCCGCCGGTCCAGACCGCGAGAGCGTAGAACCCGATCGCGATGACGAGAACGACCAGCGAGCCGATCAGGCGCCCGACGACGCCGAAGAACGCCCCGCTGCTCACCGCGCTGTTGGTGCCGGTGCGCGGCCCGATCAGCCCGACCGGGCCGAAGAAGGCGGTCCCCAGCAGGGTGCCCACCGTGATGGCCCAGAAGGCCGCCCACCAGCCGAGCCCGAACAGGATTGGCAGCGCCCCGAGCACGATCGTGCCGAAGCACATGTTCGCGCCGAGGAAGACGGTTCCGATATCGCGGGGCCGGTCCTGCCGCGCGGAGAGCGGGACGAAGTCGACCCCCCGCGTCTCGACCTTGCCGACCTCGTCGGTGGGGGGCTGGTGGGGAGCGTCGTTGCTCGCCTGCATCGCCATGTCGTGTGTCTCCAGTCCGTGCGGAACGCGACTCCGGTGAGGGCGTGGCGGGTGCCACAAGAGGAAGCGGCGAGGAGAAATATGGCCGCGGGGCCGGGGCCCGCACAGTGGCCGAAAAGCCACTCTCCCGCGGGTCGCCCCGACCCGGGCGCCCGACTCAGCCGGCCGGGGCCGGGGCGGCCCTGTCGTCGGCCTCGCCGGGGCCGGGGATCCACCGGATGGCCCGGACCGGGCAGTCGGCGATCGCTTCGGAGACCGCCTCGACGTCGGCCTCGGTCACGTCGACGACCAGCGCCTGCGCGAATCCCCAGTCGTCGAGGGTGAAGTGGCGCGCCGCCACCTCGGTGCAGATGGCGTAGCCCTGGCACTTGACGGGATCTACACGCAGTCTCATCGAGCACCCATCACGGTCGGCACGAGCTCGGCGGCTCGCGGGTCGGTCGGTTCGCCGGTCGGTTCCGGCAGGGTGACGACGAGATGCGCCCATCGCGGGTCGCTCTCGACCCGGCGACACCGGTCGCACCCGGTGGCGATGTGCCGCGACACCGTCTGCGGGTGGTGGCGCAGGAGAGCGCGCAGCAGCACGGCGATCGCGTCCGGCACGGCGCAGGCGCCGCGGCCGCGCAGCTGGGCGGCCCACCTTGGGAGCAGCGCCGCGTAGTTGCGGGCGGGGCGGGGATCGCCCAGTTCGGCGAGGGTGGCGGCGATCGCGGTGGACGAGGCCATGCACATGCCGCACTGCCCCGCGTTGTGCTTGGCGTAGAACGCGATCACGTCGGCGGTGATCGCGACGGGGCATGCAGGCTGCTCGAGGAGGTGCAGGGAGCCGCAGCCCAGGCCGGCGCCCCGGCGCGCGACGCCGGGGTGGCTGAGCTTCCAGGTCGGGCCAAGCCGGGGTGACCCCGCCGAAGAAGCCTCCGATGAGCACGTCGAGGCTGGAGTCCTGGCGGCCCAGGTGCTCACGGAGCAGGTCTCCCAACGGAAACCCGGTGGGCAGCTCGTACAGGATCGGCGGCCGACCGGCCCCGGAGACCGTGGCGAGGAAGGTCGCGCCTGCCTCCTGCCCGCCGGGCTGACCGGCCCGCGCGATGCATGCCAGCGTCTCCACGTTGAGCACGAGCGTGGGCGCCCCCCGCACACCCACCTGGAACGGGCGGGGTGGTTTGTCGGTGGGGCGGGCGATGCCGGTGGTCAGGGCCCGCACCACGGCGGTCTCCTCACCGGCGACGTAGGTGTCCTGCGCCGCGAAGACGTGCACCTGGGTCGCCGGGTTGGAGTCCCCGAGCTCGGCCAGAGCGGTCTCGACCGCAGCCCGGGCCGCCGCGTCGGCCACGTAGACATAGGCCTCGGGTGCGCCGAGGGCTGCGGCGACGGTGAGCAACCCGTCCAGCACCAGATGCGGGCGGTAGCGCATGAGGTAGCGGTCCTTGACGCTGAGCGGCTCGCCCTCCGCGCCGTTGGCGACCACCACGGGCGGGCTCGGCGCCGCGACAGCGCCGCGCGCGACCGCCCGGATCTTCGTCAGCGCCGGGAAGGCCGCTCCCCCGCGTCCCCGTAACGCGGGCATCCCGGGCGCGGCGGCAAGTCGGTCCAGGAGATCGGCGGCCCCCGCATCGCGGGCCGGATAGCCACCGATGCGCGCGTAGGCGTCATGGGTCTCCCGGACGAACGGTGCGGGTCCGAGGAGCCCGCTGTCGTCCCCACGCCAGGAGCGGACCTCGTGCAGGGCGAACCGGGAGGACAGGGGATCCACGACCATGGGGGGCTGACCCTTCGACGAACTTCGACGGAAGCGGTGCCGGTCGGTCGACCGGTCGAGTGGGGGAGCGGGGCGGCCGCGGGTCCGCTCCCGGCCCGGGACACGGGGCGTGTCCCGGGCCGGGCCGGGTCGATCCGCGACGACCGGTACCGATCAGTCCGGGAAGGAGAACTGACCGGTGCCCTCGATGAACCCCATGACGCGGACCGGCTCGCCGGTGGTCACGGAGTCACCACTGCGGGCCGTGCCGAACTCCAGGTCGATCGACACCGTGCCGGTGACGCCCTTCCACGGGCCCGTGCCGCCGTCGACGGTCAACGTGCCCTTGTCGCGTCCGTCCTCGATGAACCAGTCGACGTGCCCGATCAGCAGTTCGTCGGTGTGCATGTCCTCCAGACGCACCGCGCCGTAACCGCGCGGGACCGAGCCGTCCGGGGCGACCTCGTCCTGCCCGGTGAACAGGGTGCGGAAGTAGGTCGGGGACTCCGAGCCCGCGACGACGAGCTTCGTGACGAGATCGGCCTCGTAGCCGACGGTCCTGTGGTCGCTGCCGCGCAGTGGGACCTGCCGGCCCCACTGTGCGAAGCCACCCGAGATCCACGTGACCTCACGCTGAGTCATGTCCGGGTTTTCCTTTCGATCGGTCGTCCGCCGGGACACGGGCCGCACCCGGCGGCTGAGCGGAGCAGCCGCGCTCAGTCCTGCGCGGGCAGCCGGGAGGCCAGGTACTTCTGGAGCTGCCAGAGCGGCTGCTCGTGGGTCTGCAGGACGCCGTCCGTGGCGTAGCGCGACTTCGACGACGACTGCACGGCCTCGTTGACGCTGGCGTCCTGGGCCTGCACGAGCTTCAGGAAGTCGGTGGCTTCCTTCATCTTCGCGTCGAAGTCCTCGGCGCCGAGGTTCTCCTTCGGCACCAGCAGATGGATCTCCAGGCGGTGGGTCTCCGGGCCGGTCGGCAGCGACCGGAACCAGAACGTGATGTCCGGGCCGGGCGCGCAGAGGTAGGCGGGGAACTTCGCGAGCAGCAGCGTGTGCGACCGCTGGAACGCACTCAGCCCCTGCTTGGCCGGCAGGAACAGCGGGTGCAGCAGGTGGCCGTCCTCCTCGCCGATCGCCACCTCGGCGCCGGCCATCATGCGGGAGTAGTAGAAGTCGGGACCGGTGTGGTGGCCCTGCTGGCACTTGCCGAGGCGCCACAGCGGCTGCAGCACGTTCTTGTGGATGCCGATGTGGTGGTAGACCTCGAGGAAGTTCTCCACGACGATCTTCCAGTTGACCCTGGACTCGCCCCAGTCGATGACCGAGGCGATCTCCCAGTCGGTGAGGTCGTAGCCGTCCTGGATCTCCGCGACGGTGGTCATGTCGAACGGGATGTCGGTGTCGTCGTCGAGGTTGACGAAGACGAATCCCTGCCAGATCTCGGTGCGGATCTCGCGCAGACCGTTGGCGTTCTTGTCGAAGCCGGGCCGCCCCGACATCTCCGGCGCGCTGAGCAGGCTGCCGTCGAGCCGGTAGATCCACGCGTGATACGGGCACTCGAACCGGGCCACGCAGCCGCTGACCCGCTCCTCGTCGGTGCGCTCACCACCCATCAGGTCGGCGTAGCGGTGCCGACAGACCCGGGAGAAGACCCGGACCTGCTCGTCGTTGCCGCGCACGACGATCAACGGCTCCCCCGCCAGGTCGATCGCCCGGTAGCTGCCCTTGTCAGGCACCTCCTCGACCCGGGCGATGCAGATCCAGTCCTTGCGGAAGATGTGCTCGAGTTCGTAGGAGTAGAACTCCGGGTCCCAGTAGGCACGGGCCGGCAGCGCGCGGCTCTCCTCCAGGGGCAGAGCGGCCTGCTCGCCGATCCGCCGCACCAGCTCCCGCACCCCGTCCGTCGTCGGGCGGCTCAGAACCTCAGTCACCGGTCTACCTGCCTTAGCCGAGTCGTCTGTGCTGGTGCCAGGTCGGGCACCCGCTCGACGCGAGGCTATGGCGGCGGTGATCCGGAGCACAGTGGCCGAAAAGCCACACCCACGCCCAGCCGAGGAGCGCTCAGGGGATGAGCAGGCCCTCGCGGATGGCGCGGGCCGCGGCACCGGAGCGTGAGCCCACCGCGAGCTTCTCCATCACGCGCTCCACGTGGGCCCGCACGGTCCTCGTGGTGACGACGAGCTCCGCAGCGATCTCGTCGTTGGTGCTCCCGGCCGCCAGGTGGGTGAGAACCTCAAGTTCCCGGCGAGTGAGCCGGTGCCGTTGCTCGCTGTCCGTCATGGTGAGGACGACGATGCCATCGCGGCAGCGGAACAGCCGGCAGGCGTACCAGGCACCCTCATCATCGAGCCAGGTGAACGGCGTGTCGGCCGAACTCGCCCGGGCCACGCGGTCCACCGCCTGCCGCAATCGCGACGTGGGGTCGAGGAGGTCTGCCGGCACGCTCCCGCGCAGCGATGTGATCGTCCCGTTCGGCATGATCGCGACGGCCGTCTGCTGCTCACCCAATACGGAGGCCAACCAGCGGGCGTCGCCGAGCGGGTCGACGAGATTGGCCAGCACCCCGGCGACGTGCCCGATGGAGGAGATCGCCTCGTCCGACGGCGGAGTCCGGGCGTCGTCCACTGACATGATCAGAAACCCGACGTCACGGCCGTCGCCGGCGCTCAACGCCATCAGCAAACCCTCGGGGAAACCCGCGGGCCGGAGATGCTCGGCGATCGGTCGCAGCGAGAGTGGGTCCATCGGCAGATCGCACTCGCGGACGGGCCAACCCCGAAGGCTGTACGCAAAAGGCTCCAGCATCTCTGTCCCGAAGGCGTCGCCGATCATGTAGTCGGACAGCCGCTTGGGATACCCGTAGTGGGCGACGCGGCGCGGCCGGCCACTGACCGGATCGGCTCCGGCGAGCATCACGGCCTGGTAGGGCACCACCGCGCGCAGCTCGTCGAGGATGACTTCGACCCGTTCCTCCACCCGACCACCGGAGGACCCGACCGCGGCGATCTTGGAGACCGCCAGCATGGCCCGTTCGCCGAGCGGGGTGACGACACGACGCGGTGCGACAGACGGCGACGTCGGCTTGTCCATCGGTCACGCACCAATCGGGGTCCCGGAGCAGGACGGATGGTATGTGCCGGCTCACCGGTCAGGAAGACAAAACTTAGACGGTACCGAAAAACGGCCGACAAACCGGACATTCAGGTCACCGACGCGCCTTCAAGGGGCGACAGCGCTGGTCAGAGCAGGCGTGCGAACGGATGATCCACCAACCGCGCCCGGTCGAACACCCACCTTCGCCGGCCCTCGTCCCACGCCCAAGCCCCGGTAGTCAGCGCGAGCGTGAAGAAGTCGAACAGATCCTCGAGCGAGGGTATCGAGGGCGGCGCCGGAGTCACCCTGGACATACGCAGCACGGCGGCACGGCCATCTGCACCGGGCTCGGCATTGCAGTCAATGGCGAGGATGTAGCCATTTCCCGCCCTGAACAGCGGCAGCCACCCGGGCCCCCAGGCCGCGTCGGCGACGTCGGGCTCTCCCCCGAAATCCTCGGACGCCATTGCGCGCCGCACCTCGCGCTCGGTCATTGCCTCACACAACGATAATGGCAACCAATGCCCGATCAGCCATGGGGCCAGCACACGGGAGCTGGGCGCGGCACCGTTGTGGCGGCGCAGGTACGCGCGGACCTCGGCTGGCAGCACCAGCCCGGAGGGGCGGAGGGCCTCGTCAATCTCCTCGTCAGTCAGTCCTGGCGCGAACGTCGGGCGGCCCAGCGCAGCGGCGAGAGCGTTCTCGAGGGTGTCGAGACTCGTCACGGATCGGTCCTTTCCGCGGCACGGGCCGCACGGCGCGCGCAGCCTAGCGCCCCGTCAGGCAACCTTCGGTAGGTGATCCGGGCGGCGGATCTTGGACTCCGGGGCGAAGTGCCTCTTCGGTCGGGCGTGCTTGTTCGCCCAGCGGACGTAGCCCGCGATCGCCGACTCCTGTGCGGTGTGGGACGGGTAGTCGCTGCCGTCGAGGGTGAAGTAGCGCAGCGCGGTGAACTCGCACTCGATCCCGTTCAGCCATGAGGCGTGGGTCGGGGTGAACACCAACTCGACGTCGTGGCCGGCGCACCAGGTGGTGACCTCGGCCTTGCGGTGCGGGGAGAAGTTGTCGCACACGATGTAGAGCCGTCCGGTCGGGAACCGGCGTCGCAGCTGACGGAGGAAAGCCAGGAACTCCTGCCAGCGTTTGCGGTCGCGGAACCGGTAGAACAGTTGCCCGGAGGCCGGGTCGAGCGCGGCGATCATGTGCCGCACCCCGCCGTAGCGGTTGAACGTGGCTCGCAGCCGCGCGGGCCGCCGGCTCGGGAACCACCCCCGCCCGGGCCGCGGTTGCAGGTTCAGCGGCCCGAACTCATCGACACAGACGACCCGGCCACCCTCGAGTAGCCCGGTGGCGGCCTGGTCATAGAGATCAAGGATCCGGTCCATCCTCTCCCGGAACTGCGGGTCGCGGCTGGCCTTCCAGGTCTTCGTGGCCTGCCAACGCACCCCGGCGGTACGCAGGACCTGGAGGACGGTCTCGGTGCTGGCCTCGACCCGATGCGCCGCGGCAAGGTGTTCGACCAGCTTGGTCAGGCTCCAGTTCGTGAACGCCAACCCGGCCTGCTGCGGCGGAGTCCGAGCGCCCCAACAGATCAACTCGCGGACGTGGGGACCGAACATGGTGATCTTGACCAGTCGCTGCGCCTCGTCCGCCTACGTCGGCCCGGACTCCGCCGGCGCCGACGCGACCAGCACCGCGCAGGTCGGGGCGCGCACCCCGGAACTGATCGCGAAACTCATCGTTGCGCAGGCCCGCAAGGCCGACCCGACGCAGCTGCTGTCCTTCGACGAGATCGAGGCACTCGGGCTTCACGGCGCCCTCCGCCAGGGCTGACCCCGGTTCGGGGCCGGCGGCCGTGGCACTTGCCCGCGGCCGCCGCGCCTCCCCGCTCTGGGTGGCCCGACGGTGGCGCGAGGAATCGGCGGCTCGTCGAACCGGCGCCCCCGGACCTCTTGGGCGCCGTCGACGTCGCTCCTAGGCCGTGTTTAAGAAGTTCTGGCGGCGAGGGCGCGTAGCCAGATGTTGATGGTGGCGATGTGCACCGTGGCCTCGTAGCGCAGCGCCAACTTGTCGTACCGGGTGGCGAGGGCGCGGTGCTGTTTGAGCAGGTTGATCCCGCACTCCACGGCGTGGCGCTGTCGATAGACGATCTCGTCGAAGGCGGGTGGGCGTCCACCGGCAGAGCCTCGGGCTTGTCGGTGGGCGTGCTGGTCGACCTTGACCGGGATCGTCGCGGCGATCTTGCGGCTGCGCAGGTAGCCGCGGTTCGCCTTCGACGAGTAGGCCTTATCGGCCAGCACCCGGTCCGGGCGCGTGCGTGGTCGTCCCGGCCCGAGCCGGGGCACCCGCAACGCGTCGAGGACCGCGATGAACTGCGGTGAGTCACCGCGCTGACCCGCGGTGATCAACGCAGCCAGCGGGCCACGGCCCTGTTCACAGGCCAGATGGACCTTGGTGGTCCAGCCTCCGCGGGAGCGCCCCAACCCGTGATCGGCCGGTTCGTCACCGGGCGGCTCGACCTGAGCGGCCGGATTGCGGCGGGCCCCGGCGGCGTGGTGGTGGGCGCGGTTGATCGTGGAGTCGACCGAGACGTCCCAACGGATCAGCCCGCCGGCGTCGGCCCAGGCCAGCAGCGTCGACCACACCAACGCCCACACGTTCTGACGCTGCCAGCGTCGGAACAGCTGATAGATCGACTGCCAGTGTCCGTAGCGTTCGGGCACGTCGCGCCACGGGGCGCCGACGCGGGTCCGCCACCGGATGCCGTCGATCAACCTGCGGCGGGGCCACTTCCGCGGTCGGCCCCTGCCCGTCGGGGCCGGGAGCAGCGGTTCCAGGATCCGCCACTGCCGGTCCGTCAGGTCCTTACGTGCTCCGATCGATAGGCTGCGCAACGAGGTCTCCGGGCGGGCGGTCTTCTTGGTCGTTGATCACCTACCGGAGACCTCACCCATGTCCGCGCACCGACACGCCCACCGCGGCCGCCCGCCGACTTCTTAAACAGCTCCTAGTGCTGTGACCGGGAAGGTTCACCGGGTTGTGGGGCGTTAGCGCGGATTCTGGAGGAAGGCGATGAGAGCGGCTGTGAGTTCGGCGGGCGCGTCTTCTTGGACGAGATGGCCCGCACCGGCGATTGGTTCAAGGCGCGCACCCGGGATGCGGGCGGCGAGCTCCCGTCCTTTCGCCACGGGAATCCAGGTGTCGTCCTGACCCCAGCACACCAGCGTTGGGATGCTGATCTCGCCGTACCGGTCCTGCACCTCGTCGGTGTAGAGCTGGTCGGCCTGGGCGATCTGCCGGTAGAAGGCCGCCTGGCCGGGGTCGCCGAGCCAGGGCCGGACGAGCCGGTCGAGGACTGCCGGGTGCAGGCCGGGACTGCTGGCCGAAGTTATGTACTCGCGCACCAGGGCGTGGTGAAGCGCGGGCGGCAGTTGCTCGAAGACCTCGGAGTGCTCGCCGACGAGCCGGAAGAACGGGGATCCCCACGGCGCCAGCGCGACCGGGTCGACCAGAGCGAGTGCGCGGTAGCGGGCGCCGTGCAGCAGATGCGCCCGCAAGGAGACGGCACCGCCGAAGTCGTGGGCGACCACCAGGGGTTCCTCCAGGCCCCAGTGCGCCAGAAGCTCGGTGAAGACCCCGCCCTGGGCAGCCAGGGAGACATCCTGGCCGGCGGACATCTCCGATGCCCCGTAACCGGGCATGTCCCACACGAACACCTGGTGACGGCGGGCGAGTGAGCGGGCGACAGCCCGCCAGACATACGAGGAGAAGGGTGTGCCGTGCAGGAGCACGACCGGATCCTGGCCGGGTTGTCCGAGACTGCCCCAGCGGACGTCGCCCGACGTGCTGCGGAATGTCTCGGCCAGCTGCCATTCACTCACGGGTGCTGTTCCTCTCGGCTGTGCTTCCGGCCCAAGCGGGTGATCCTCGACGATCATCACCCGGGTGACCGGTTGACCGTCGGCGCTGGGCCACTCCTTGGTCACGGCGCTCCCGTGGAGTCAGCGGGGTCCGCATACCGCATCCCGCGAAACCTACTTGGACGCATACCCGCCCGAGTGTTGACCGGTTTCCCGCTTACCGATGCCGCCAGAGCAAATGGAGGGGGTATCTGCTCTGGCGGGCCCCAGGGCGGCCTCGACATCGTTGTCGAGGCCACTCGGGTCGACGACCGGTCGCGGTTCTACGAGCAAGCGGGCATCCTTCCGCCGCCGGCGCGCACTCCAGGCGGTTACCGCGATTACGACGAAACTGCACTCGCGAAACTGCAGTTCGTGCGGTCCGGTCAGGCCCTGGGGCTGTCGCCAGCACCGCCTCTTCTGGCTGTGAGGCCAGCACACACACCGGGCGCCTTGCGCGGGGTGAGTCAGTCGGGCGCTGCCTAGCTCGAGGCAGTCGGACCGGAATCGGCGTCCTGCCTGGAGATCCGGCGGTGTGTCCGGGCCGGATGACGGTGGGTGCGGTGGCCCTCGCAGGGGGCGGGACTCCCGCCGTGGACGGCCGGTGTGGTTGGTGGAGACGCCCGAAGGGTCAGCACCCGGCCCGGGCCGTTGGTCGATGAACCCGTGCCCATCCATCCCGGTGAGACCGCCGCGCCGGTTCTCCAGGTCGGCCGGCGGCCGGGCATTGGCGGTCACCACGCGGGATGGACGAGCCGGAACCCCCGCCCAGACCCGAACCGCGCGCTGAGGCGGAGCCGCGTCACCCCCACGCACCGACCTCCAGACAGGAGCCCCGCCATGAACGAGAACACCTTCCACGGCAACGTCGGCAAGAACCCCGAGATCAACTACGGCAAGAACAACGGCATCGCGGTGGTCAACTTCTCGATCGCGATCAACTCCCGCCGGTTCGACCGCGCCAAGGGCCAGTGGGTCACCCGCCCCACCGTCTGGAAGGACGTGGTCTGCTTCGGCGAGTTCGCCGAGAACGTCTACGACAGCATCGCCAAGGGCATGGCCGTCACGGTCACCGGCGAGGAGGTCGACGACTCCTACACCAAGGAGTCCTACGAGCCCGGCGGCGAGGACATCGTGATCCGCCGCCACAAGATCGAGGCCCGCGACATCGCGGTCAGCCTCCGCGCCCAGCGCGCGAAGGTCACCAAGGTCGAGCGCAGCCGCGGCGAGCAGCCCTCCGACCAGGCCCAGCGCAGCACCGCCCCGCAGCAGGTCGGCTGACCCCCCCGGGCGCGGCCCGGCCCTTCGGGGCCGGGCCACCCGCCCGTCTCCCCCGCTCGTCTTGCTCGAAGGAGCCTCGCGATCGTCGCCTGGATCGCCATGCAGGTTCGTCGCCGGGGCGCGGCCGGCTGAAGTCCGCCGTCGTGCCCTGTACCGGCGTCCCCACGGCGCGGGACGCCGGTAGGCCGGGGCCGGCGGGAGACCTGCCGCAGCCCCGTGATCAGGGGCGCCGCTGTCCGGAGTTGATCGTGTCGGCGTCCCAGGCCAGCGAGTCGTCTGCGGTGACCGGCCATGCCTCCAACCGTGGGTGGGCCAGGACGGCGGCGACGAGGTCGCGGCTGCCGCCGACGAGTGTGGAGTCGAAGTCGATCTCCGTCGCGACGCACCAAGAGCGGTCGGCAGGCCAGAACAGGTTCGGTGACTGCGGCCAGATCCCACGCGGGTCCCCGAGCCCGCCGGCGTCGTCGAGCGGGCCGGTGAACAGCAGGTAGCTCCGCCCCGGCAGCTTAAGGCGCGGGCCCTCGAGGATCTCGAGGGGGAACGCCGACGGTGGCTCCTCGCTCACCCACCGACCATCGGGCAAGGTCCGGGTCACCGAGGCACCGCGGGTGTCGACCCAGCCCAAGCCCTCCCACAGCGCGAACACACACCGCTGCCCGGCGGTGTGGCCGCTCAGCACGTCAAGCAGCGCGGCCAGGGCGTCGGCAGGGAGGTTCCCCAGGTCCGGTGGGCTCCCCGCCCACGCCGAAGGCTCGGTGACCGAGCCGTCGGCCATCGGGACGATCTCGGCGCGCGAAATCGTCCGCCATTGCATCAGCGGGTGCGCCGTGGCCCCCGTGCGGGCACACACCTGCGCCCAGGACCCGGGCTCGCCCGTCATGGTGTGCGGAGGGTGCAGGACGCGGGCGTAGGCGTCGAACACCGCCGACATCGACCCGTCCGGGGCGCCCGAGGGCGTCCGCGGCATCGTCGCCGACCTTCGCGACAGCGACTCGGTGAACCGAGCCGTGCGCTCGGTGGCCGAGTCCGCCGGGCGTCTGGACGTGCTGGTGAACAACGCCGGCGTGAGTCATGTCGGGGGAATCGAGGACGGCGACCTCGACGAGTGGCACGCCCTGCTCGACATCAACCTCCTCGGCTACGTCCGCACCACCCGCGCGGCCCTGCCCTATCTGCGCCGCTCCCCGCACGCCGCAATCGTCAACGTCGCCTCGTGCAGTGCCGCGTCGGGCATCCCGCGGCGGGCGCTGTACAGCGCGTCGAAGGGCGCGATCGCGTCGATGACGCTCTCGCTGGCCGCCGACCTGATCAGCGAAGGCATCCGGGTGAACGCGGTGAACCCCGGCACCGTCGACACCCCGTTCATGGACGACCTCGCCGCACGCACCGACGACCCGGCCGCCGCCCGGGCCGCATTCCACGCCCGCCAGCCCACCGGGCACATGGTCGACCCGTCGGAGGTCGCGGCCGCGATCGCCTACCTCGCCCACCCGAGCAACCGCTCCGCGGTCGGCAGCGTCCTGACCATCGACGGCGGACTCGAGCGGCTGCGCACCACTCCCGCCGCCACCCCCGTGGAGGAGCCGTCACGATGACCCGAGCCGCCACCGACTCCGTCCAGACCCTGTCCGGGATCCGCGTCCTGGAGCTCGGCAACTTCATCGCCGCACCGACCGCGGGCCGCCTGCTCGCCGAGTTCGGGGCCGACGTGGTCAAGGTCGAGCGGCCCGACGGGGGACGAGCTTCGCCGCTGGCGCTTGCACGCGGGCGACACGTCCCTGCTGTTCCGCAGCATCGGGCGCAACAAGCGCTCGGTCACCCTCGACCTGCGGCACGCCGAGGGCCGGGATCTCGCCCTCTCGCTGATCGCCCAGTCGGACGTGGTGCTGGAGAACTTCCGGCCCGGCACCCTCGAGCGCTGGGGCCTCGGGCCGGAACAGATGCGGGCGGTCCGCCCCGATCTTGTCCTGGTCCGGATCTCCGGGTACGGCCAGACCGGGCCCTACCGCCAGCGCGCCGGATTCGGCGCCGTGGCCGAGGCCGTCGGCGGCATCCGTCACCTCACCGGCTATCCCGACATGCCCCCCGTGCGCACCGGCGTGGCAATCGCTGATTCGGTCGCAGGCCTCTACGCGGTGATCGGTGCACTGATGGGTCTGCTGCGGCGAGGCAGGGTGGGCGGCGGCGAAACCGTCGACGTGGCGCTCTACGAGGCCGTCTACTCGCTGATGGAGTCCCTGACCCCTGACTACGACGCGTTCGGGGTCGTGCGGGAGGCCACCGGCACGAGCATCCCTGGAACGGTGCCGTCGAACACCTATCGGTGTGCCGACGGGAAGTTCATCGTGATCGCCGGCAACGGGGACGCCATCTTCGCCCGGCTGATGCACCTGATCGGGAGGGCCGACCTCGCCGACGACCCCGACCTGAAAGCCAACGCCGGGCGGGTGCCGCGCGTGCAGGAGCTCGACGACGTGATCGGGGAATGGACCGCGACGCTGGATGCCGGCACCGCGCTCGAGAAGCTCGCCGAGGCCTTCGTGCCCAGCGGTCCCATCTACGACGTCGCCGACATCCTCGCCGACCCGCATTTCGCCGCCCGAGGGATGCACGAGGTCCACCCGGTCCGAATCGACTCGGACATCCCACGTCCGGTGACGTTCCCGGGCACCGTCCCGCGGTTCGAGGCCGGTGCGGGCACCACCCGCTGGATGGGCCCCGAGCTCGGGGAGCACACCGACGAAGTCCTCGCCGAGCTCGGCCTGGACGCACCCGCCATCGCGGCCCTGCGCGAACGAGGAGTGATCTGACGTGCCGGAACAGGTCTATGTCACCGAGGTCGCGCTCCGCGACGGCCTGCAGATCGAACCGATCGTTGTCCCGACCGACCGGAAACTCGAGCTCGCCCGAGGGTTCGTCCAGGCGGGGATCACCCAGCTCGAGGTGGGCGCTTTCGTGCACCCCCGGCTGGTGCCCACGATGGCCGACACCGCCGATGTCGTCGCCGGTGCGCGGGAGCTGCCCGCCATGACGCACGCACTGGTCCTCAACGAACAAGGAGCCCGGCGCGCGGTGGCCGCAGGCGCGCAGTCGGTTCGCCTTGTCACGTCCGCCAGCGAAGGGCACAGCCGCTCCAACGCCGGTGTCGGAACCGAGGAGGCAATGGACCGAATCAGGGCGGCCGCGGAGATCCTGAGCGCGGCCGGGATCCGGATGGAGGGGTGCGTGGCGACGGCATTCGCGTGTCCCTTCGACGGAGACACGCCCGTCGAGCGGGTCGTGCGCGTCGTGCAGAACTACGTCCACATCGGCGTCGAGGTCGTCCACCTCTCCGACACCATCGGCGCCGCCTCGCCCGGTGACGTGCGCCGGGCGGTGACCGCCGTGCGGGACCTGGTGAGCGAGCAGGCGCTGAGCCTGCACCTGCACGACACCTACGGCATGTCCGCGGCGTGTGTCTGGGAAGGCCTCCAGCTAGGGGTCCGCCGGTTCGACGCCGCCCTGGGCGGACTCGGGGGTGTCCGTTCGCGCCGGGCGCCACCGGCAACATCGCCACCGACGACCTCGTGCACCGCGAGGGGTTCGACACGAGCATCGACCCGAGCGCACTGGTCGAGCTACGCGACGAACTCGCCACGGTCGTCGGCCACCCGCTCGACTCGTCCCTCGCACGCGCGTCGGCACGTCCCCAGGTGCGCAGGCTCCTCCCCGTCTGATCCCCTCCCCAACATCATCGGAGGCCACGGCATGAGTGCTCTCGACAAAGACGTCGAGGTCGACCGGGCGACGCTGCGGCGCGTCATCGCGTCGAGCTTCACCGGAACCACGCTTGAGTACTACGAGTTCTTCGTCTACGCGACCATGGCCGCGTTGATCTTCAACCATCAGTTCTTCCCGACGATCGATCCCGTCGCGGGCATGCTCGCCTCGTTCGCCACCTTCGCGGTCGGTTTCATCGCGCGACCCATCGGCGGCATCCTGCTCGGGGCGCTCGGCGATCGTCTCGGCCGCAAGAAGACCCTGGTGTGGTCGCTGCTTTTGATGGGCGGCTCCACCGTCGCGATCGGCTTCATCCCCTCCTACGCGACCATCGGCGTGTGGGCGCCGGTGCTGCTGGTCCTGATGCGCATCCTGCAGGGCCTCGCCCTCGGCGGGGAGTGGGGCGGGGCGGCACTCATGCTGGTGGAGAACGCGCCGCGCGGCCGTCGCTTCGCAATGGGCAGCGTGGTGAACATGGGCACCCCCGGCGGACTGGTTCTGTCCACCGGCGTCATCGCGATCTGCGTGGCCGCCACCGGCGACGCCTTCGACCAGTGGGGCTGGCGGATCCCCTTCCTGTTCAGCGCCGTGCTCATCGCCATCGGCTGGTACATCCGCAACAAGGTCGGCGAGACCCCCGAGTTCCGCCGCGTGATGCAGGAGGCCGAGGTCCGCAAGCCGGCGCGCACCCCGATCCGCGAGGTCCTGAGGTCGCACTGGCGCGACATCGCGCGCATCTTCCTGATCTGCTCGCCGTCCAATGCGGTGTACTTCATCGTCGCGACCTACACCCTGAACTACGCGACCTCCGCGCAGGGCCTGAACCGCGACTCGCTGATCGCGGCACAGTTCGTCGCGGCCGCGATCTACCTGGTCGTGCTCCCATTCTGGGGCATGCTCGCCGACCGGATCGGCCCCCTGAAGGTGATCATGGCCGGGTGCGTGATCTCGGCGCTGTTCGCCTTCCCCTACTTCATGCTGCTCGAGTCCGGGTCGTTGTTGCTGACCTTCGTGGGGATGGCGTTCGCCCTGATCTTCATCCACGGCACGTTGCAGGCCCCGCAGGCCGGGCTGTTCGCCGAGCGCTTCGACGTCCGGATCCGTTACAGCGGGGTCGCCTTCGGCCAGGCCCTGCCCACCGCGATCGTCGGCGGGACCGCCCCGTTCATCGCCACACTCCTGTACTCGCTGACCGGCACCACGTACCTCATCTCGGCCTACATGCTCTTCTTCGCCATGGTCGGGGCCGTGACGACCTATCGCTGGAAGCGGAGTCCGGACCCCGCTCCGGAGGGCACGCCGACCGCCGTGGTGCGCGAGGCCACGCCGTGACCGCCACCAACCCGGCGGAGGTCCGCTACGCCGCCAACCTCACGCTCCTGTTCGCCGAGCTTCCCGCTGCTGGACCGTCCGGCCGCAGCCCGAGCGGCAGGGTTCGAGCAGGTGGAGTTCTGGTGGCCCTTCGGCACCGACCCACTTGCCTAATTTCGAGCAGGATGACGTCAACATCCAAGTCGACGACGGAACGTTGACTATCAGCGCCGAGCGCCACGAAAAGGAAGAGGACAAATCTAAGAAGTATGTAGTGCGCGAAAGCTCCAGCAGCTTTTACCGCCGCATCGCCCTGCCAGAACGGGCTGACGCCGACAAAATTGACGCCCAACTCGACGAGGGCATACTGAAGGTCACCGTCCCGTTAACACCTCTGCCAGAGCCGAAGAAAGTCATGATATCAGCCAAGAATAAGAAATAAGCAGGCAGCCGGGCTCGTATGCCCGTATGAACTTATTGGACGCCGCTAAGCGTAACCGATACACTAGGAACATATGCGGTTGAGACGTATCAAACACTACCGCCGTACCGCTATCTTAAGCGGCGTCCTTGCCGTACTGGGCAGCTGGTTAGTGATGCAAAGTTTCGCGGCCAATAATCCTAGCCTGACAGGAGATCTGAACGCAGATAATGCGGTGACCATCAGCGATTTGTCTATCCTACTGTCCAACTCGCCACCGACGCCAACTCCACCGGCGCCCACACCGCCTACCGTGCCACCCGCATCACCTGGATGCAACAACTTCTGCTCCAATCCCACGAATCCCATATATCAGACAGAGCCGGTATCCATCGACCTGAACGTCAACACCGCCTGGTGCGGACCAACTTGGGACGCCCCGCAAGAGGAATTCGATTTGGCGCGCCAAAAACTAGGTGCCGGAGCAATCCTGATGCCTCCTTGCAAGAAGGGCGGTGGCTATTTTGACCAGACGCCCGAGCAATATAAGATCGAGCTGGACAAGGCCCAGATCGCCGGACTTAAAGTACTCGTATTCCCAGGCTATACCTGCGGCAACGCCTTTGACCATAACTGCTATCTGAGCTACAACAATCCGGATGCCGCCATCGACAAGTTTGCCTCCCACCCGGCCTTGGCCGGACTGTTCATACTGGACGAGCCGCCAGGCCAAGAATTCCCAGGCGTACAGCGCGCAGTGGAACGCATGCGCATCCGGCGTCCAGGCTTGCTAGCCTACACCAATCTGTACGGCGGGTTCGGCACCACCGACGTACGGCCCTACTACGGCACCGGACCCGACGGCAAAGGCCTGACCTACGATCAATACATTTCCTACTACATTAAGACAGTCAAAACTACAGCCCTCAGCTTTGACGACTATTCGTCGCCAGAAAATATGGAGAAGTCGATGGCCGTCATCGAGCGTTGGGCGAAGCATTACCAGGCGAACGGCCGGCCAGAACTGGCCAGCCGGAACCTTTGGAGCGCCGTCAGTACTATAGGAGGCCACGCCGGGCATGACCTCAACTATTTCAATCAGAACCGGGCGGCGTTCCTGGCCATCAACGAAAAATACGGTGCCAAGACATTGTATTTCACCTGGCGCTCACCACCCGCCGACGATGTCTACACCCAGCCCGCCACCGGACCGGCGCTCTGCGGCCTGGTCAACAATGCCAAGCCCGGCACGATGTGCGGCAACTGACACAGTAGCCCATCGCCGCGATCAGACGACTTCTTCGAACGAAACGACCATACCATCGTCCAACGTAAACTTCGCCACGAAGTCGTGGGCGTATTCATGGTACATATTGTGCTCGCCTATGTCCTTGCCGGCAAAGCTGGCATACAGAGCTTTGATGACGCCATCATGGGCCGCTAGCAGCACCGTCTCGCCTTGATGGGCAGTCGACAGGTCGGCGACCGTCCCTAGCACACGCTGTTGCATCTGGTGTAGCGATTCCCCGTTCGGCGGTACGAAGTGCGTATCGCGGTGCAGCTCGGTATAAATGTCGATTGATTCGTCGATAGGCAGGTATGCTGCGTCGCCATAATTCTGCTCACGTAGGCCAGGCAGCCGCCGGATGTCCTCGTCCAACCCCTGCGTCCGGGCAATGGTATAGGCTGTGATGAATGCCCGGCCCAAATCACTGGAGTACACGGCATCAGGCTGCACCTCATTTCGCCGCAGCTTCATTGCCGTAGTATGGACATTGCGCAGACCCGACGCCGCCCGCGGCGACCGTCGACGCCTTCGTCGACGCTGTGGGCGCCGCCGGCGTGTCGCTGCTGGCGATGAACCTGTTCGCCGGCGACATGCCGGCCGGTGAGCGCGGGGTCCTGTCCTACCCCGCGCGCACTTCCGAGTTCCGGGAGAGCGTCGGGGTCGCGATGGACATCGCCCGGCGGCTCGGCGTGCGCCTGTTCAACGCACCCTACGGGCACCGCAGTTCCGACCTGGACGCCGACGTCCAGGACCGGACCGCGACCGAGAACCTCGTCTTCGCCATGACGGCAGCTCGGGAGCTGCACGGGACGATCCTCCTGGAACCGCTCAGCGGGATGCCCCGCTACCCGCTCAAGACCCTCGACGACGCCGTCGCCGTGCTCGACCGCGTCCGCGCGGCCGGCGGTCCGAACAACCTGCGTCTGCTACTCGACCAGTACCACCTGGCCACCGGCGGCCATGACCTGGCCGCCGGTGTCGACGCACACGGTGACCTGATCGCGCACGTCCAACTCGCCGACGTCCCCGGCCGGGGCGAGCCCGGCAGCGGGTCCTTCGACATCGTCGGCACGGTGCGAAAGCTGCTCCACCGCGGCTACGACGGCGCTTTCGCCCTCGAGTACGTGCCGCCGGACTCGACCTCTGCGTCGCTTGCACGGTGGCGGGACGAGCTCGGTCGCTGGGCGGACACCACAGCCGACGAGAAGGGGTAGGACCGTGGAATCTGTGCACAACTCCGCGCCGCGCGAGGTCATCGCCGATTCCGGGATATACCGTGCCCGCCACGGAAACCGGATCGAGCTCGTGCTGGCCCGCGGGCATGTCGGGAACACCCTCGACGCCGTGGCGCTGCACGCGGCGAACACGGTCCTGCGGGAGGCGCGGGACGACGACACCGTCGCCGGGCTCATCCTCCGGGCACGGTCGAACCGACCCTGCCGTCCAGGAGCCACAGACGATCGGCGATCCAGTCCCCGACGCTCACGTCGGACACCCAGTCCGGTCTTCCCATGGCACCCATGATCAGCGTTCCCGGTGGTCGTGGGCCACCGGATTGCCGGCGAGCCTCCGCAGCGGCGGGATCGCCGGGGTCTCCTCGCTTCTCGTCGCCGCGACGGTGCCCGAGAACCCGCCCGTGCCGGTCCAGGCCCTGCGCTGCGCTCCGGCCGCGCGCGGTCGCCTGCGGCGAGCCCGGACCGGCAGGCGGAACCCCGGGCGTTCCCGGTCGCGCCGAAGCGAGGAGAAGAAACCCGGTCCCGCCGTCTGGGCGGGACACCCGCAGCACCGCCGGTGGCCCGGGTGCGGCACGCACAACTCGATACCGCCCGCACCGGCCCTGACGGGCCCGGTGGCGGGCGAGCCCCTCCGGGGGCCGGGCGCTGCCCGGACCCGGCCTCTCTCGGAGAAGGGGGCAAAGACACCCGCACCCCGCACCGGGGCGTGCGCAGATTCCCAGGAGGAGAAGACGCGATGGCGATCAGGTTTTTGAACCGGAAGAACCGCGAGACCGACGGGGGCGGCGTAGAGCGCTGGTGCCGCGCCTGCGGCAGCAGGGTCCGAGGCGCGAAGTTCGGGCTGCAGGACTGCTGCTCGAACCCCGAGTGCCACCGAATCCTCGTGGCCCGCAGCGAACAGCCCGCGGCTCGCTGACCACCCCCGTCACCCCCAACCGAAGGAGCACCGTCATGGACTGGCGAAACAAGGGCGCCTGCGCCGACGAGCCGCCGGAGTTGTTCTTCCCGCTCGGCAACGCCGGGCCGGCGGCGAAGGCCGTCTGCGGGCGCTGTCCGGTGACCGACCGGTGCCTGGCGTGGGCGATGGCGCATGAGGACCACGGCGTGTGGGGCGGCCTGGATGAGTTCGAGCGCCGCGAGCGCCGCGGAATCGACCGCCGGGGCCGTTCCAGCCGGCGCACCGCCGCCCATCCGGCGGCGTGACCCACCGGCACCGACGGGGTGGGCCGGGCCAGCTGACATCTGGCCCGGCCCGGCCGGACGGTACCGCGCACCCCAAGCAGCACCACCGGAGCCGGGACCACGCCCGGCCCGGTCTGATCAGCAGGAGGAAACGTCATGACCGCCGCGACCAACACGACGCCGGTGACCCGGGGCCCGGTCACCGGGCCCGGTGGTGTCGGGTCCGATGTGGCCCGTTCTGTCGGTGGCGGGTGGCACCCTGGGGACGATCACCGACGGGGAGCGTCGCCCATGAGCAGCCAGGCCAGCCCGAACCCGCGCCCGACCCGGCTGATGCAGGCCGCCCTCGACGCCGCCGCGGCCGGTCTGTACGTGTTCCCGGTGTGGCCGAAGGGCAAGCTGCCCGCGGTCAAGGACTGGGAGAACGCCGCCACCCGGGACCCGGAGACGATCACCGACTGGTGGACCGCACGGCCGTGGAACGTGGGGATCGCGGTGGGCCGCAGCCGGGTCGTGGTCGTCGATCTCGACCAGGCGCGGGAGGACGCTGCGCCGGAGGAGTTCGCCGGGGCGAGCGGCGGAGCCGAGGTGCTGGCCCGGCTGGCCGAGCAGGCCGGGCAGCCGGCCCCGGTGGACACCTACTCGGTGACCACGCCGTCGGGTGGGGAGCACCGCTACTTCCTGATGCCCGAAGGCCTGGAGCTGCGCAACACCCAGAGCGGCCTCGGCTGGAAGATCGATACCCGGGGGCACGGCGGGTTCGTCGTCGGAGCCGGCTCGGTCCGCGCCGAGGGCCTGTACCGGGTGTGCCGGCACGGGAAGGTCGCCCCGCTGCCGACCTGGCTGGCGACGGCGCTGACCCCGCCGCCGCCTCCGCCGCCGGCGGCGCCGATGCAGCTCTCCCGGATCCGGGCCGGCGCGTATGTGCGGGCGATCATCGAGCGCGAGGCCGCGGACCTCGCGGCCGCGCAGACCGGTAGCCGGCACGAGGCCCGGCTCAAGGCCGCCCGCACCCTGGGGCGGCTCGTCGGCGGGGGCGAAGCTCGAGGAGCAGACCGCGCGGGAGATCCTGCTCAATGCCGCCGCCGGGCACATCGGGCCCGACACCACCGAACGCGAGGTCGTCCGCGACATCGACGACGGCATCGCCTACGGCAGGAAGCTGCCGCGCAGCATCCGCCGCGGAGGGGAACGGGGGACGTCGGGTTGTCCCTGACCTCTCAGCTCGCCCGCGGCGAGCTCGGCCGCTGGTTCCAGCACCGGATGCCCGGGACCGCGGGTGTGGCCGAGGAGGTCTGCGCCGCGGCGAGCCGGGTGAGCCCGGTCCGCCCGCCGCGCGGTGTGGAGCTCGGGGCTCGCCACTGGGCCGAGGTCGGCGGCACCTTCGGCGCGCGGATGGCCGCGGTGGTGGAGCAGGCCCCGCCCTACTACGGGCTGTTCGGGCTGGTCGCGCCCGGTCTGCTGACCCGGGCGGCGGCGCACCGGATCGCGGCCGGCTTCCCCTCGCACCGGTCGTTGCGGCCCGCCGATGCGGCTCGCGCGTTGGACTTCCGCCCGACCCGGTGTGGGTGGCGCGACCTGGGCGAACCGTGGCCTGCCGAGGAGCCGGCCGGTTGGGCGGACGTCGTGCTGGGGGAGCTGGCCGAGCGCACCCACCGCTACCACGACCAGCACGCCCCGGCCGGGACGATCGGCGCGCCGGGAGTGGAGCGCGGCCTGGCCCGCACCTACGGGTTCTGGTCGGCCGCGGAGGACGTCTACCGGTCCGGAACGATCGGCGCGGATCTCGAGGAGCTTCTGGGCGTCGACGAGCCGACCGTCGAGCAGCTGCGGTCCCTGACCGCGGCCGCGGTGGTGCAGGAGACCGCGCGGCTGGCCGAGCGGCTGCGGACCTCGGGCACCCTCGATCAACTGCACGAGCTGGCCCGCCGGCCGCCGTCGGGGGCGCCGTTGGGGCATGCCGGGCCGGCGTTCGTGGCGCACTGGGCCGATGGGGATCTGCTGGTCGGGGACACCCTCGTCGACGTCAAGACGGTCATCCGGGCCGACCCGGCGAGCAAGGTCGCGGTGTGGCTGTGGCAGGTCCTGGCCTACGCCTGGCTGGACTCGGTCGGTGACCGGTACCGGATCCAGTCGGTCGCGCTGTACCTGTCCCGGCACGGAGTGCTGGTCCGCTGGAGCGTGGACGAGCTCGCCGCCCGCATGCTCGCGCACCCCCGCACCGGGGGCAGCGGTCCCGCCGCCGCCCGGGAGGAGTTCCTGGCGCTGGCCGGGCGGCTCGCCGCGGCCGAGGGCGCGATCCTCGACCCCTGACCGAGATCCCCCGCTCCCGCAGCGGCGTAGCGTCCACGTCGAGCCGCCCCGCCACGGCGACCACGGGTACGCCCAGCCGCGACGCGCTTACGGAAAGCGTGACCGAGGCCTTATCCGCGAGCGACTGGTCGTCCAGCGAGCCCTCCCCGACGAGGACGAGGTCCGCCTGCGGGGCGGTGAGGGTGCCCTTGAGCTTGTCGGGGCTGACGAGGACGTACGTGATCAGCCGCGGTCGAGGGCCGCCCGCGCCACGACGTCGCGGATGCGGGCCCGCTCCGCCTCGCCGAGGGGCTGCAGCGGTGGGCGGACGTGCGCCTCGTCGATCCGGCCCAGCTCGGCGAGGGCGACCTTCATCCGGTTGTGCCCGTCGAGGAACGGGTCGTCGTAGCAAACCTCGACGATCGGCTGGATCCGATCCCAGACGCGCCGGGCCGCGGCGAGGTCCTGCTTCTGCACGGCGCGGAACAGCTCGACGTGCAAGTCCACGATCAGGCTGCCGTGGCCGGACAGGATGCCGTCGGCGCCCAGCACCAGCGAGGTGAGCAGCGATCGGCTGAAGCTGGACAACACGGCGATGTCCTTGTCGAGGCTCTTGAGAGCACGCAGGTTCCGCTCGTAGGCGACGATGTCGTTTGACCACTCCTTGACCGCCACCACGTTGTCGATCTCAGAGCAGATCCGCACCAGGGCGTCCGTGCCGATCCTCAGCCCCGACGTTGCGGGGTAGACGAACGCGATCATCGGCAGGCTGGTCGCCGAGGCGATCTCCGCGTAATGGCCGAACGCCATCTCGGGCCGCTGCTGCGAGCCACCCTCGAAGACCCCGGAGGGAAACACGAGCAACCCATCGGCGCCGTCCTGCTCCGCCCGGGCCGCGATGCGGGCCGCCTTCGCGGAACCGTCCTGGTACACACCAGAGATCACCGGGACCGCCCCGGCAACCTCCTCGATCACGACGGCGAGCACCCGCCGCTGCTCGTCGGCGGTCAGTGCGGCCACCTCGGAGGCGTGCGCCACGGTGGTAATGCCGTCGACGCCGTCGACGTCGAGCAGCGCCCGGACGTGACGGCGCAGGTTGGGCTCGTCGATCTCGTGGTCGGCGGTGAAGGGCAGCAGGTGGGCCGGGATCACGCCGGTGAGGGGCCGGAACGAGGTCATGCTGGTGAGGTCCTTTCGGGCGGTGCGGCGAGGGCGGGGCAGGTCAGTGCATGAGCAGGCCGCCCGTGACGTTGATCGACTGACCGGTCATGTAGTCCGCCTCGTCGCTGGCGAGGAAGGCGACCACACGCGCGATGTCGTCCGGCTTGCCGACCCGTCCCATCGGGATCGCCTTGGCGCGCTCCGTCGCGGTCGAGAGGTTCTTCTCCGCGCTGAGCTTGTCGGCGAAATCCCGCATCCCGGTCTCGAAGATCGTGCCCGGGCACACCGCGTTGACATTGACTCCCGCAGAGGCGAGCTCCATGGCGAGGGACTGCGTGAGACCCATGACCGCAGCCTTGGAGGCGCTGTAGGCCCCGTAGTTCGGCTTGCCCGCCTTGCCGAACCAGGAGGACATGTTGATGATCTTCCCGGATCCCCGGGCGCGCATCGAGGCCGCGGCGGCCCGGCAGGTGTGGAACACCCCGTCGACGTTGACGGCGAATACGCGCCGCCACTCCTGCGCCGTGGTCTCCTCGACCGTCCCGATCGCGATGATGCCCGCGCAGTTCACCAGGATGTCCACGTCGTCGCGCCAGGCGCGGACCTGACCGAACGCACTGTCCACACTGGCCTCGTCGGTGACGTTGACGGTGAACGACCGCGCGTCCACACTGTGTTCGGCCGCCAGCGCCGCCGTCTCCGCGGCGCCGTCGGCGTTGGTGTCGAAGACTGCGACGTCGGCGCCTTCGGCGGCGAGCCGCAGGCAGATGCTCCGGCCGATGCCGGACGCACCGCCGGTCACGATCGCCGTCCTGCCCTTCAGGTTGTACACGGGGATTCCCTTCATCGTTGTGGTGTGGAGACGTGCTGCTGCAGGGAGACCGCGGTCTGGGCGGCGAGCCGGCCGGAGACAAACGCCCAGCCGAGGTGGTTGCCGTGCCCGTTGAGGATCAGCCCGCCCTGACCGTTCGAGCCGGCGGCGTACAGGCCGGGCACGGGCTCGCCGTCCGCGTCGAGGACCCGCAGCGACTCGTCGGTTGCCAGTCCCCCGTCAGTCATCACGATCCAGCTCTTCACCGGCCCGAGTGCAATGAACGGCGCCGTACCCGTGGGGACCGACCGGGCCAGTCGGTCGGCCGGGACCCCGATCTTCGCGGCGAGCTCGTCGACGGTCCGGGCCTCGTGGAAGATGTCCTTGCGGTTACGCCGGTAGTCGTCGATGAACGCGTAGGCGACGCCGGGGGCGGTGGAGACGAACCGCGGCCACTTGCGGAACATCCCGGCCACCCGGCTGTCGAGGATGATGTAGCCGACGCCGTCGGGCTGCAGCGGGAGGTCCAGCCACGGAGTGGCGAGCTCGTCGGTGAACCGGTCGCCGTCGGCGTTCACCAGTACGGCGCCCTCGCGGTAGAGGTCCTGGCTCGGCGCGAGGTATGACGTCGCGAACGCCATGATGAACGGCCGCAGCAGGCGGTCCGGCATGAATCGCAGCGCCAGCTGCATGCATGCGGTGAGTGCCCGGACCGGCGGGAGCATCTGGACGAGCATCTTGCGCGGCGGCGCCACGAAGCGCATCTCCGGCCCCCACAGGGCGAGGTCCGCGTTGAGCAGGGTGCCGCCGACCTCCATCCCGAGCCGCAGACCGTCCCCGGTGCTGTTCGGGTTGATCCCTTCGACGCGGGCCACGTCGACGCCCATGTGCTCGGTCTTCAGCTCCACACTGGAGCTGAAGTCCCCCGCGGCCAGTACAACACCGCGGCTGGCCCGCACGGTCAGCGTCCCCCCGTCGGAACCCACGCAGTCCGCGCCCACGACCCGGTCGCCCTCACGAACGAGGTGCTCGACCCGGATGCCGGTGACGATCCGGACGCCGAGCTTGACCGCGGCCCGGTGCAGGCGGTGGATGTAGGCCCCGGCGTTGGGCAGCACGTTGTGCATCCGAGGATGGCGGTTGGGAGGCTCGGGCATCGGGCCGAAGAAGGCGACCCCGAGGGACTTCAACCAGTGCAGCGTCTCGCCGGTGTTCTCCACGTACACGCGGCGCAGCGCCAGGTTGTCACGGTGCACGTTCTCGCCGGCGAGCGTGCCCAAGTCCTCGAAGTGCTCCTCGAGCGAGTCGTGGATGCCCTTCCTGCGCTGGAACCCCGTGAGGCTGGCCGACACCGACCCGACGGCCCGCGCGGACGTCCCGCCCAGCTCTGAGTTTTTCTCCACCAGGAGCACATCGGCGCCGAGCTGGGCGGCCCGGACGGCGGTGGCCAGCCCGCTGCCGCCGCCTCCGACCACCAGAATCTCGGTCTTCAGGATCTGTTTCACGCCGCCACCTCCCGCTTCGCCGCCTTCGCCTCGTACTCCGCGTCAATCTCCTCAAAGGTGCGGCCCTTGTTCTCCCGCGCCACGACGATCGCGACGAGGCTCACCGCGCAGGTCGCCACCAGGTAAATCGAGATCGCCGTGGCCGAACCGGTGCGGCGGAACAGCTCCAGGGCGATGATCGGCGCCACGGAGCCCGCCAGGATCGAGGACAGCTGGTAGGCGATGGACGAGGCCGAGTACCGGACCGGCGTGGAGAACATCTCGGAGATGAACGCTGCCTCCGGGCCGCTCATAGCTCCGTGCAGGACGAGCCCGACGACCATGGCGATGACGACGTTGACCGTCGCGCCGGTCTCCAGCAATCGGAAGAAGGCGAAGCCCCATATCGCGGTGCCGAGCGCGCCAATCGCCAGGACGGGCCGCCGCCCGAACCGGTCCGACAGCGCACCCCACGCCGGCAGCATGGCAACCTGCACCGCCGCCGCGACGAGGACCGCGTTGAGGATCACGCTCTTCGGCAGCCCGACTACCTCGGTGGCGTAGACCAGCGAGAACGCGGTGACGATGTAGTAGGTGACGTTCTCGCCCAGGCGCAGCCCCATGCCCAGCAGCAGGCCCCGGGGGTGGCGGCGGACGGCCTCGATGGCCGGGGACCGCTCGATCCGCTGCTTCCGCTCCGCCGCACGGCGCTGGGCCTCGACGAAGACGGGGGTCTCGGCGACGCTCTGCCGGATCCAGTAGCCGATGAGCACGAGGACCGCGGACAGCAGGAACGGTATGCGCCAGCCCCACGCCTCGAAGTCCGCGTCGCTCTGGAACCCGGCGAGCACGGCGAGCACCCCAGCCGCGAGCAGGTTGCCAGCCGGAACGCCGACCTGCGGCCAGCTCGTCCAGAACCCGCGTCCCTTCGCGGTGCCGTACTCGGCGACCAACAGAACCGCACCGCCCCACTCACCACCGACGGCGAAGCCCTGGATCAGCCGCAGCACCACCAGCATGATCGGGGCCCAGATGCCCACCTGGGCATAGGTGGGGAGCAGGCCGATGCCGACCGTCGCCAGCCCCATCATGATGAGGCTGATCATCAGCAGCTGCTTGCGGCCCACCCTGTCGCCGAAGTGCCCGAACACGATCCCGCCGACCGGCCGAGCGACGAAGCCCAGCGCGTAGGTGCCCAGGGCCAGCATCGTCCCGACAAGCGGATCTGAGGCCGGGAAGAACACCGTGTTGAACACCAGCGCCGCCGCGGCGCTGTAGAGGAAGAAGTCGTACCACTCGATGGTGGCGCCGACTAGGCTCGCGAGGACCACTCGCGGGAGCGATCGGCGGACCTCAGCGGTCTCGGTGACCGACTGACCGGGCGACGTCATTGGCGTACTCCTAGGCGTGGCAGGTCGTCTGTGACCTACGGGCGATGACCGCAGACGAACAATCGCCGCTGCATATGTGCACACGCAAGACGCAATGAGGCACTGAGGTGTGCACAATTGCACACGTGCTCTCGGCAGACGATCTCCAGTACTTCCTCGCGGTGGCCCGCCTCCGCAGGTTGACCTCCGCGGCGGCCCAGCTAGGCGTCGATCACACTACGGTCGGGCGGCGCATCGCGGGCCTGGAGAAGTCGGTCGGCCACCGGCTGTTCGACCGGACCCCGAACGGCTGGGAAGCTCACTGAGGGCGGCCGCCTCCTGCTGGCCCCCGCCGAGCTCGTCGCCACCGCGGTGGCCTCGGCCGAGGAGCAGCTCGGAGGCCGTGGCTCCGCCCTCACCGGCACTGTCAGGGTCGTATGCCCGGACGGCTTCGGGGCGTTCCTGCTGGCCCCAGCGCTCGGCGAGCTGCACGACGCGCACCCCGAGCTGACGATGGAGCTCATCACAGCGACGCCGCACATCGTGCACGCCGTGCAGGCGTTCGACCTGGCGGTGATCCAACACGAGCCGTTATCGCGCCGGGTACAGAGCCGGCACCTCACCGACTACCTGATCCGGCTGTACGCGACACCGGAGTACCTGGAGACGCACCCTCCCCTGCGGTCGGCGGAGAACCTGTCGCAGCACGTGGTCATCTGGCACCTCGAGGACATGCTGGACGTGCCGCAACTGCGCTCGCTACACGCCCTGCTGCCTTCCCCAGTCCGCATCCAGTCGACGAACCTCGTGGCGCACTGGCAGGCGGCGGCGGCAGGCGTGGGCATCGCCCCACTCCCCCAGTTCATCGCCGGCCAGGACCAGCGGCTCGTTCCGGTGCTGCCCGAGCTGGAGTTCCGCAGCACCTACTGGCTGGCCCTACCGCGGGAGCACGCGCGACTGGCGCGCGTGCGTGCCGTCGAGAAGCTGCTGGACGACCTCGTGGCGGCCCGCCACGACGATCTCCTTGGCCGGTCGTGACGGCGCGGCTGGGGACTCGCCCGATCCAGCCGTAGCGGCATCTCGACCCACGCCGAGCGTCTGATGGGAGGCGCGCGGCCCGGGCGCCAAAAGGCGGTTGGCGCTGCTCGCTGTGGAGGCTGGGGCAGCTGTCTGGGTGGCGGGCGGCGGTGCCTATCCGCCTCGGGCGCAGGCGAGGGTGACGGGGTTTCGGCGCGGGTGGGTATGTGTCCTCCGGTGGTCGGTACGACTGGACCGCCCGGAGGTCAGCAGATCGGGGTGGGGCGAACGGGCAGATGAACCTGGCCGACCCATCCCGGTGAGACCGCGCTGCGGTCGCGTCGTCGGCCGCCGGTCGGGTGAGGCGGTCACACCGGGATGGGCCAGCCAGAACCCCCTCCCCGTCCCCTGCGGGGACCCCACCCCGACCTGCTGAGGCAGAGCCGCGTTCCACCCGCACCGACCACCGGAGGACACGATGGCTTTCACCCTCGACACTGAGATCACCCAGCTCTCCACGGCCGAGGCTGACGCCTTCCAGCACTGGATCGAGGACACCTTCCCGGAGGCCACCAAGGCCAGGCCCGAGAGCCTCTGCCCGGACCTGGTCCCGCCGTTCTGACCCCCCGCAAGGGGCCGCCCCCGCCGGGGCGGCCCTCAGCCGGCCCCGAGCCTTTCCGACCCCGATGGGAGCCCACCCGTGCATTTCACCGTCTACCCCGGCGACCTGGAGGCTGGCCGGAGCGGTGATGGCAAGGAGCGGCCTCAGGGACCGTCGGAATAACTGGCCGGAGGTTCTTACTGCGGGGGCACGTCCTCTGCACGCTCCGCCCCTAGCGTGATGAGCTCGATCGACGGCGGATGCGGCGATGCGCGCCGCTACGTGGGGGCGAGCTCGTCGAGCAGGGCGTCGACGCGCTCGGTGATGTCGTCGCGGATCAGCCGCATTCGCTCGATGCCCTCGATGCCGCGCTCGGAGGGCTCGTCGGTGTCCCAGTTGCGCACCTCGACCTCGGCGGGGGCATCGACGGTGGCTTCACGACCAAGGGTGACAACCAGGTCGACGCGGCGCAGCAGGTCGGGGTCGCTCGCCTTCGGGATCTCGCCGGACATGTCCGCGCCGACCTCGGCCAGGCTCTGGGCGGACAGCGCGTTGATGGAGGTGCCGGGGGCGGTGCCCGCGGAGTGGACCTCGACGCGGTCACCGGCGGCTCTGCGCATGAGGCCGGCTGCCATCTGTGCGGCTCGGTGCGACGTGGGTGTTCGGTTCGGGGCGAGCAACCGGCACAGGCCAGCAGCGTCAGCACCGGCACCCCGGCCTCCTCCGGCTGCCCGGCCGGCGATCGGGTGCTCACGGCGCACCGCCGGGGATCCGTGCGCGCACGATCGCGGAGACGGCGTGCGGGTGGACGCGGTGGGTTTCGGTGATCTCGATGTCGACGAACCCGGCCGCCTGCAGCGCGTGTGTGAAGTGTTCCTGGGTCAGGGCGCCGGCGATGCAGCCGGTCCACTGCTGCGGGTCGTCGCGGGTGGCGGGGTCGATGTCGGGGTCGGCGAGGACGTCGGAGACGGCGAACCGTCCTCCCGGGCGCAGGACGCGGGCAGCTTCGGCGAGCACGGCGGTCTTGTCCGCGGCGAGGTTGATCACGCAGTTGGAGATGACGACGTCGACCGAGTGGTCGGGCAGCGGGATCTGCTCGAGGTAGCCCTGCAGGAACTCGACGTTGCTGACCCCGGCCTGCGCGGCGTTGCGGCGGGCGAGGTCGAGCATCTCCGGGGTCATGTCCAGTCCGAGCACCCGGCCCTGGGGGCCGACGCGGCGGGCGGAGATCAGGACGTCGGTGCCGGCGCCGGAGCCGAGGTCGAGCACGGTCTCCCCGGGGTGCAGTTCGGCGACCGCGGTCGGCACCCCACAGCCAAGCGATGCCGAGACCGCCGCGGCGGGAGCTCCGGCCGCCTCGTCGCCGTAGAGGCCGCCTCCGTACACGGCGGAGTCACCTGTGGTGCTGCAGCTGCCGGTGCCGCAGCTCACGGCCTCGATTTGCTGCTGCTCGGCCTGCAGCGCCTGTTCGGAGTGCCCTGCGGCGGAGCGGCGGGCGGCCGCGGCGTAGTGCTCGCGGACGGCGTCGCGGATCGCCACGCCCCCGACGGTGTGCTGGTCGGTGGGCTGGTCGGCGGGGGCGTTGGTGTTGTGTGACATGGGTGCAGCTCCTGTGCGCGGATCAGCGTTGATTCCGCTCGTCCCGGTCGGCCGCGGACCCGGTCGAGCTCGTGGACGAGACGTCGGAGTGTCGGGGCACGGTGCGGTCAGAGCCCGCGGGTCGGGGAACGGCGCCGAAGGCGAGGAGCGCGGCCAGGCCGGCGATCGCGGCGAGCAGGACGAACACGAGCGGGTAGCCGCCGAGGGCGACGGCGATCGCGGCACCCGCCCACGGGGCGAGCGCGGTGGCGATCATCGACGGGGCGGAGAGCAGCCCGTTGAGGCGCCCGTAGTGGGCTGCGCCCCAGCGGTCGCTGATGGCGGTGGCCTGCAGCAGGGTGAACACGCCGCGGGCGGCCCCGGCGAGCATCGCCGCGGCGATGAGCAGGACCTCGGGCCCGGGGAGCAGTCCGAGCAGGAGGGTGGCTGCGGCGGACAGGGCGAGGATCACCACGGCGCGCATCCGTACCGACAGCGCGGTGGTGAGTCGTCCGTAGCCGAGCCGGCCCAGGACCTGGCCGAGCCCGCCGAGACCGAGGGCCCAGGCGGCGTCGGAGGTCGACAGGCCGCGCTCGATCAGCAGCGGGACCTGGTTGACCACGACCGCGAACGCGGAGAACGTACCGAGTGCGATCGCCGGGACGAGCAGCAGGAACGCGCGGCTGCGCACGATCTCCCGAGGCGCGTGCGCCGCACCAGCGGGCTGGTCGGCATGTTCGGTGTGGTCGGGGTCGGGCCAGGGGCCGCGCAGGCCGAACAGGTGCGCGGGGATCGTGATCGCGGCGAGGACGACCGCGAGGGCGAGGTAGGTGTGCCGCCACCCCAGCGCGCCGAGCAGCGCGGCGGTGAGCGGGGCGAAGATGGTGCTGGACAGCCCGGCCAGCAGGGTCAGCGCGGTCAGTGCCCGGACCCGCCGCGGTCCCCACCAGCGGGTCAGTGCGGCGAACGCGGGCGGGTAGAGGGTGCCGGCCATCGCCAGCCCGGCCAGCACCCAGGCGGCGAAGAACAGCGGCAGCGAGGGCGCCAGCGCGATCCCGACGACGGCGGGCACGCCCAGCACCGAGCCGGCGGTCATCACCGGGCGGGGCCCGATGCGGTCCAGCCACCGCCCGGCCGGGATCCCGACCAGAGCCGAGACCACCAGCCCGGTGGAGAACCCCGCGGTGATCACCGAGACCGACCAGCCGGTGTCGGCGGCGATGGACGGGGCCAGGACGGGGAAGGCGTAGTAGAGCACGCCCCAGCTGACGATCTGGGTCACGCACAGCACGACCAGCACCCTGCGCAACCCTCCGGTGCTCAGGTTCTGGGCCAGCCTGTCTGCGGGCGTGTCCGAGTTCGGCACCGTTGCTCCTCCTCGCCCCGGGCGACCGCCACCGCCCCCACCAGATCGGCCGGGCGGTCGCCTAACCCTCGTCGGTCCGCGCCGACGCTCAGCGCGCCGCCAGGCCGACCTCGACCGGTCCGGTCGGTGCACCGCAGCAGCCGCCGTCACTGCCGGCTGCCTCGGTGTCAGAGCCGGCCTGGGGATCGTCGAACATCCCCGCCCCGCCGCACACCCCCGTCTCGGGGAGCACCAGCTCCACCCGCTCGGCGGCCTCGTGGTCACCGGCGATCGCGGCGACGACGGAACGAACCTGCTCGTAGCCGGTCAGCGCGAGGAAGGTCGGGGCACGCCCGTAGCTCTTCATCCCGACCAGGAACACCCCCGGCTCGGGCTGGGCGAGCTCGCGGGCCCCGTGCGGGTAGACGGTGCCGCAGGAGTGCACGTTCGGGTCGATCAGCGGCGCCAGTGCCCGCGGGGACTGCAGGGCCGGATCGAGGTCGAGCCGGACCTCCGACAGCCAGGACAGGTCCGGCCGGAACCCGGTCAGCACGACGACCTCGGCGACCGGGTCGAGGCGGTGGCCGTCCGCGCTGACCAGCACCAGCCCGCCGGCCGTCTGCTCGACGGCGGTGGTGCGGAACCCGGTCACGGTGCTGATGTGCCCGACTTCGGCCGCGGCGGCGGCCCGCTTGCCCAGTGCTCCGCGGGCGGGCAGCTGGTCGGTGTCCCCACCGCCGAAGGTGTTGCCGATCTGCCCGCGCCGCAGCAGCCACGTCACGTGCGTGCCGGGTTCGGCCACGGCCAGCTCGGCGAAGGCCACCAGCGCGGTCAGCGCCGAGTGCCCGCTGCCCGCCACCGCGACCCGCTTGCCGGCGTAGCGTGCCCGCACCGCCGGGTCGGTCAGGTCCGGCACCTGGTAGGCGATCCGCTCAGCGGCCGCCCGCTCCCCGACCGCCGCCAGCCCGTCCCCACCAAGCGGGTTCGGGCTCTGCCACGTCCCGGAGGCGTCAATCACCGCGCGGGCGGTGATCCGCTGCTCGCCGTCCGGGGTCTCGACATGCACGGTCAGCGGCTCGCTATCCCGGCCGGCGTCGACGACCAGGTCCCGCCCGCGCCGGGCCACCCCGACGACCAGGGAGCGGTAGCGCACCGCATCGCCGAGGACATCGGCGAGAGGCTGCAGGTAGTTCTCCGCCCACTCCCGGCCCGTCGGGTAGCTGTCGGGGTCCGGGGCCTGCCAGCCGGTCGGGGCGAGCAGCTTCTCCGCCACCGGGTCGACCACCTCGCCCCAGCGAGAGAACAGCCGCACGTTGTGCCACTGCCGTACATGCGCTCCGGCCTGCGCACCGGCCTCCAGGACCAGCGGCTCCAGCCCCCGGTCGAGCAGATGCGCGGCGGCCGCGAGTCCGATGGGGCCGGCCCCGACCACCACGACCGGCAGCGTGTTCTCGCTCATCACGACCTCCCAGATAACCTTCACGTCTGTTCATCGACGTCTGTCGATGTGTTGGCCGTGACTGTATCGACGGCGCTCGATTGACGCAAACATCGATGTGGGTCGATACTGGGCGCCATGAGCACCACTGCGGCCGTCACAGCCACCACGGAGTCGTCGCCGACCTCCGGCACGGGGCTGCTGCCGTTGACCGACGTGTCCGCGCCACCGGCTCAGCTCGCCCCGGCCGACGCGGCGACCTACGCCGACTGGTTCGCCTGCCTGGCCGAGCCGACTCGGGTGCGGCTGCTGCACGCGGTCGCGGTCGCCGGCCGCGAGGTCACGGTCGGGGAGCTGACCGAGCAGCTCGGGATCTCCCAGTCCACCTGCAGCCACCACCTGCGCAAGCTCGCCGACGTCGGATTCGTGGCCCTGCGCAAGGAGAAGACCGCCACCCTGGTCTCGGTCAACCCGGCCTGCTGCACGGGCCTGCCGCACGCCGCGGACGCGGTCATGGGGATGCTCGGGCCGCGCCCGTGCTGTCCCACCGACCTGCCCGTCGACGTCACCGTCCGCCCGATGCAGGCCGGGGACTGGCCGGCGGTGCGGCGGATCTACGCCGAGGGCATCGCCACCGGCGACGCCACCTTCGAGACCGAGGTCCCCGAGCGGCGCGAGCTCGACCGCAAGTGGCTGCCCGAGCACCGCTGGGTCGCCGAACTCGACGGCCAGGTCGTCGGCTGGACCGCCCTCGCCCCGGTGTCCGCGCGACCGGTCTACGCCGGGGTGGCAGAGTCGTCGATCTACGTCGCCGAGGGCCTGCGCGGCCGCGGCGTCGGCAAGGCACTGATCCACAAGCAGGTCACCGCCGCCGACGAGGCCGGACTGTGGACCCTGCAGACCGCGATCTTCCCCGAGAACCGCGCCTCGATCGCCCTGCACCAGTCCGCCGGCTACCGCACCCTCGGCCTGCGCGAACGCATCGGCCAACACCACGGCATCTGGCGCGACACCGTCTTCCTCGAGCGCCGTACCGCCACCGACCCCGACTAGGGCGTGTCCTGTAAGTCCTGCCGAAGCCAGAGGATGGCTGCGGCGATGGTGATCTCGGCGCGGAAGTAGGCAGATCGTTTCGCGTAACGGGTGGCCAGGTCGCGGAACTGTTTGAGCCGGTTGAAGCAGCGTTCGACGACGTTGCGACCGGCGTAGATCGCCGGGTCGAAGGCCGGTGGGCGGCCACCCAAGGAGCCTTTGGCGTGGCGGCGGGCGATCTGGTCCTCGCGCTCGGGGCTGACGAACCCGATCCCGCGCCGGCGCATCGCGGCTCGGGTCGAGGGATGGGAGTAAGCCTTGTCCGCGACGACCCGGTCCGGGCGCTTGCGGGGCCGGCCGGGGCCGTCGCGGCGCACGGAGATCTCCTCGAGCAGTGTCAGCAGCTGCGGATTGTCCCCGGCCTGGCCCGGGGTGAGCAGGATCGACATCGGCAGCCCGCGCCCGTCGACGGCGAGGTGGATCTTGCTGGTCAGTCCGCCGCGGGACCGGCCGAGGGCTTCGCCGTCAACGGCGAGGGCTTCGATCCAGGCGCTGGTGCAGCTCCCTTTTTCCGGGCCCCGGCGGCGTGCTGGTGGGCCCGGACATGGGTGGAGTCGACGCTGATGGTCCACTCGACCGCTCCGACGGAGTCGTCCTTGACCACGGCGGTGTCGAGGATGCGGTCCCAGGTTCCGTCCGCGGTCCAGCGGCGAAGCCGCTCGTGCGCGGTCTTCCACGGGCCGTACCGCTCGGGCAGGTCCCGCCACGGGGCCCCGGTGAGGATCGCGTTGATCACCTGGCGGTGATCGCGCCATCGGCGGCCGTTCCCGGCCACCGCTGGTAGCAGCGGCTCGATCCGAGCCCACGCCTTATCCGTCAGCTCGCCACGACCGACCACCTGTGCATGATCACTTGGACCAGCTCAGAACCCTTACAGGACACGCCCTAGACGCAGGCGCCGGAATCTTCGGTCTCCGGTGCCGGACGGATCGGTGCCAGACGCATCCTGGCGTCGACGGCGAGGACCGAGTGGGCGACCGCGACGAGCGGGTTGATCTCGGCCTCGGCGATCTCCGGCAGGAGGGCGGCGAGCCAGCCCATCCGCACGGCGACGTCGCAGACAGCGGCGCGGTCGGGGCCGCCGGGGCCGAAAAGCCGCGCTGCCGAGCGCAGTTCGTCGAGGGCCTCGTCGACGTCGGCCTCGGTGGTCGGGACGAGGACGTGCGAGCGGTCGGCGACGAGATCCGTGCTGGTACCGCCGAGTCCGACCGTCAGCAGTGGACCGAAGCCGGCGTCGCCGGTCACGCCGACGAGCAGCTCCGCGCCGTGATCGACCATCGGCTGGACGACGACTCCGCGCAGGCGTTCGCCGAAGCGCTCGGCGAGGATCGCAACCGCCTCGCGCACCGCCGTCTCCGTGTTCCGGCCGACGAGAACCCCGCCTGCGCGGCTCTTGTGCAGCAGGCCGTCGACGTGTGCCTTGAGCACCACCGGGCCGCCGACCACACGCCACCGCGCCACGGCCGCCTCGGCGTCACGCACGACCTGCACCTCGGCTGTCTGGATGCCGGCGGCCCGGAGCAGCTCGTCCACCTCTGCGGGGTCGAGCCAGCCACCGTCGGGCCGGGCGTCGAGGGCGGCGTCGATGACCGCTCGGGCCCGGGCGGGATCGACCTTGTCGGGTGCCACAGGGACACAGCTCTGGGCCAGGCGGTGGGCCCGCTTGAGGGCCAGGGCCAGCGCGGCCGCCGCGGCGTCGGGGTCCGCGTAGCACGGCACCGGCCGACTGTTCGGGTGCAACACGGCGACTCCTTCGGCCTGACCGAGTCGGACGGCGAGCAGCGGACCGTCCCCGGCGCCGCAGACGCTTTCCAGCGGGTCTGCGAGGTCCGTAGCGGCGCCGATCGCGACGACGGCGTCGACGCCGGTGTCTGCGGCGACGACATCGAGGACGCAGGCGAAGACCATCGGGCTCACGGTGACCGTCGTGTCGACCGGCCCGGCCAGGGCCGCCGTCGCGGGGAGCAGGTGCGAGAGGGCAGACCGGGTCTCCGCGGAGAGGGTCGCGACGGTCAGCCCCGCCCGCACACAGGCATCGGCAGCGAGTACACCGGCCCCGCCGGTGTTGCTGACCACCGCGATCCGCGGCCCGGTGGGCAGCGGCTGCCAGCAGAGAGCGGCGAGAGCCTCCGCCGCCCGGGACGGGGTGTCGACGGTGAGGATGCCTGCGGAGCGCAGCAGTGCGTCCCGCACGGCACGCGGGGTGGCGGTGGAGGCGGTGTGGGAGGCGCGACGCCCGGCGGCGCTGCTACCGGAGCGGATGGCGACCACCGGGAGGTGTCGGCCGACCCTGCGGGCCAGATCGGCGAAGGTGTGCGGCCGGCTTACGGATTCGAGGTAGAGCACCGCGGCGCGGGTCCGGCCGTCCTGGGCCCACCAGGCGAGGAGGTCGTCGGCGCCGATGTCGAGCCCGTCGCCTGCGCAGACCACCGACGACGTGCCCAGACCGAGGCGGGCGAGGTCGGCGAGCAGCCCGACGGCGACGCCACCGGACTGCGCGCCGACCCCCACGACGCCGGGGATGGCAGTACCGGCGAAGAGGGCGTCGAGGCGGACGTCGGGATCGGTGTTGGCCAGACCGAGGCAGTTCGGGCCGATGAGTCGCATCCCGTAGCGCGTCAGGGCCTCCCGAAGCCGCGCAGCCGGGGCCCCGGTGATCCCCGCGGTGACCACGAGCATCGCTCGGACCCCCGCCCGACCACATTCTTCCGCGACCTCGGGGACGGCGTCTGCCGGAACGCAGACGACGGCGAGGTCGACCGACCGGCCGAGCGCGTTCGTCGAGGGCACCCACGGCACGTCCCTGTCGGGGGTTCCGTGCGGGTTGACCGCCACCAGTTCACCGGTGAACCCGGCGCGCCGGATCCTGGTGAGCAGCGCATGCCCTACCGATCTCTGATCTCGCGAGGCGCCGATCACCGCAACCGATCGTGGCGCGAGTATGGGGCGCAGCCCTTGGGCCTCGGACCGTTCGGTGCGGCTCAGATGTGCAGTTGTGAAGCCGTTCGGATCGACGGGCGGCTCGCCGAGGAGGAGGCGGACGGAGGTCTCGGGGCCGTCCATGGCACGCGTGATCGGCAGTCCGAGACCGCCGAGGACGTGCAGGACGTCGGTGTTGTCGGAGGCGACCTCTGCGGTGAGCACGCGGACGCCGCTCTGGCGGGCGCGGGTCACGAGATCTTCGGTGAGCAGCGTGCCGACGCCGAGGTGCTGTGCGTCATGGGCGACCGCCAGGGCCAGCTCGGCGCAGCCGCCGCCGGGCTCGGCGATGTAGTGCCCCACCCCCACGAGGCGGCCGCGCCAGAAGACGCCCGAGGCGGTCACGTCGTCGGCGAGGATCGCGTCAGCCACCACCAGGGGTGCGGGTCCGCGGCCGGCCAGGAAGCGGTGCCGGAGATCGTCGGCCGGGAGCTCGGCGTGCAGCCGGGCGACCGCCTCACGGTCGGCGGGACCGAGTGGCCGGATCAGGGCTGCGGTGCCGTCGGTGAGGACCACGCGCTCGCCGGGCGGCCCGGCGGGGACGGCGGCCGGCGCGGATCTCGGCCACGGCATGGCCTCGGTGTGAGTCACCGGTCCAGCCAAGCCCTCCGATCGGGTGTGCCGACAGGGCCCCAGGTCCTGAAGTGGCGGGTCAGTCGGGCACGAGCACCGCGGCGCCGGTGATCCGGTCCGCGGCGAGGTCGGCGAGTACCTCGTCCGCGGTCGAGAGGGGGTGGGGATCGACGCGGGGGCGTACGTGAAGGGCCGCGGCGAGGCGCAGGAACTCCTCACCGTCCGCGCGGGTGTTCGCCGTGACGCTGCGCAGCTGCTTCTCCCGGAACAGCTCGGCCTGGTAGTTGAGGACCGGGATGTCGGAGAGGTGGATGCCGGCGACCGCGAGCGTTCCGCCGGCGTCGAGTGCTCGCATCGCCCTCGGGACGAGCTCGCCGACCGGGGCGAAGGTGACGGCGGCGTCGAGAGGTTCGGGCGGCATCCCGTCGGCCGGACCGGCGGAAACCGCGCCGAGCTCCAGCGCGAGTTCGCGTGCGGCGGCGGAGCGCGTGAGGACATGAACCGTGGCGCCCTGCGCGATCGCCACCTGCGCCACGACGTGCGCGGACGCGCCGAATCCGTAGATCCCCAACCGGCCGCCGGGCGGCAGCTCGGCCCGCTTCAGGGCCCGGTAGCCGACGATGCCCGCGCACAGCAGCGGCGCGGCGGTGACGTCGTCGAGGGCGTCGGGCAGGGCGTAGGCGTAGGCCTCGGGCACCACCGCGTACTCGGCGTACCCGCCGTCGGCGTCCCAGCCGGTGAACGTCGCGTCGGGACAGAGGTTCTCCCGGCCGGTTCGGCAGAACCGGCACCGGCCGCACGTGCCGCGGAGCCAGGCGCCCCCGACCCGCTCACCCGGCCCGAACCGGTCCACGCCCTCACCGAGGGCGTCGACCGCGCCGACGATCTCGTGTCCCGGGACCGTCGAGGGACGGCGGGGCGGCAGGTCACCTTCGGCGAGGTGCAGGTCCGTGCGGCATACACCGCACGCCCGCACCCGCAGCCGCACCTCGCCCGGGCCCGGTTCCGGGTCGGGCCGCTCCACCATGACCAGCGGTGAGGTCGCGATCGGACCCGGCCGGTGCACGACCCAGGCACGCATCCGTCCTCCCTGTAGGGCTCAGCCGATCTCGTGGTGATGACTTAGCTTGCGGCGCAGCCGCTCGTAGTCGTCGACGTCGATCTCGCCCCGGGCGAGCCGGAGGTCGAGAGGATCCAGCCCGGGCCGAAGCCGAAAGGCATCCATCCGTGCATCATCACGTTCACCTCCTCGCCGGGGCGGCGCGAGCGCGGCCCCAGCACGATCAGGGCACTGCTTCCACCGCGATGTCCGCGGATGCCCCGACCTGGGGCCGGGTCGTGGTCTTCCCCGGTCCGCGCGACGGGCCCACGGGCGTCAGGGGCGCGGGGTCCGGGCCGCCCTGGTCCAGCCGGAAGGGTGGGTAGGCGTCGGTCATCAGCGCCGCATAGGCGACGACACGCAGCACCCAACGGTCCATGCCCAGCACCGCGTCGAAGACACCGCGCGGGTATCGACCGGTGAACAGGAGTGCGACGGCGCCGATCAGCACCAGCACCGACACCAGTCCGCCGTCGAAGCCCATGGGCCCCGTCGTGCCGATGCGCCAGACGATCGAGCCGCCGGCCCCGACGAAGAAGGCCAGGACGAGGTAGTGCGGCAGGGCGTGCACCCACCACTTCACCAACGCCAGCCCGCGGGAGAGGTGCTCGGGGTAGTCGACGTCGAGGCGGGCCGGGTAGTCCGGGACATCCGCGAGGGTGAACGGCGGGTAGCGGTCGGTGCCGTTCGCGGCGTAGCCGTAGTAGGCCACTCGCCAGGCCCAGCGCAGCACACCGAGGTTGAAGCCGAAGATCGCCCGTGGGTAGCGCCCGGTCGCCACGATCGCGACGAGGGCAACGATCGTGAGCACCCAGAACGCGAGGCCGAGGAAGGCCAGGACGACCAGGTGCGGGATCAGCAGCAGCCATTTGACCAGCCACATCCATCGCGAGAGGCCCGGGTCGCGCCGACCCTCGACGCGCACGGGGTACGGATTGTTCGTCATACCTCCGAGCGTCGGCCGCCCGCGCCGTAGTGCACAGGGGACACCGGCCCCCAGTGGCCGGGTCGCACGGCCCGCGCCCGGACGGGGCCCAGAGCGCCCAGCACGTCGCGGACCTGCTGCGCCATCACGATGTCCTCTCGGGCGTGCACCACGAGCGTCCTGGCCGGGGCATCGTGTGCCGAGATGTCTGCCTCGGCCGAGCCTGACGACGTCGCGTTCGCGGTCGCGTCGAGGGCCAGCCCGAGGTATCCGAGCCCGTTGACGGTGCGGCGCCGGAGCTCGGGCTGGTTCTCGCCGACGCCGCCGCTGAAGACGAGCGCGTCGAGCCCGCCGAGGGCGGCGGTCATCGCGGCGATCCCGGCTCGTAACCGGTGCAGCCAGACCTCGATCGCGAGCACCGCATCCGGCTCGCCTGCGCCCTCTCGGTCGCGGACGGTACGCATATCGGACGTACCGGTGAGGCCGAGCAGGCCGGACTCCCGGTCCAGGGCGGCGGCCACGGTGGCCGCCGGCAGATGATGGCGTTCGACGAGGTAGAGCGGGACGGCCGGGTCCAGGTCGCCGCACCGGGTCCCCATCACCAGGCCGGCCGTCGGGGTGTAGCCCATCGTCGTGTCGACGGAGTGCGGCGCGCCGTCGGCGTCGACGGTGACCGCGCAGAGTGATGCTCCCGACCCGAGGTGTGCGACGACGATCCGGGAGGCATCAGGCACGAGTGCGACCGTGCGACGGGCCGCCCACTCGTGGGCGAGGCCGTGAAAACCGAACCGGCGCACCCCGAACGTGGTCCGCCACGACCTCGGGACCGCGTAGGTGGAGGCCGCTGCGGGCAGCCGGGCGTGGAAGGCGGTGTCGAAGGCCGCGACCGCCGGGGTGTCCGGCAGCAGCGCGGACGTGGCGTCCATGGCGGCCAACGCCGGCGGTTGATGCAGCGGGGCCATCGCGGACAGGTCCCCCAGGGCCCAGCGGACCTGTCGGTCCACCGCGGCCGGGCCGGTGAACCGGTGACCTCCGTGCACGACGCGGTGGCCGACGCCGTCGATCGGGCCGAGCGACGACAACGCCCGGCGCAGCTCTGCGGGGTCGGGACGTCCGCGGTCCGCGTCGAGGTCGCGCGCGCACACGAGTGTCCACGGCGAGCCGTGTCCATCGAGGACGCGGATCTTGACCGTGCTCGAGCCGGCGTTGACGGTCAGGATCCGCATCCGGTCCACGCCCAGTCGCGGATGTCGGGGGCGTCCTCGCCGCGGGCGCGGGTGTGGGCGCGGCAGCGCAGGCGCTCGTCGAGCATGTGCTGGCGCAGGGCGGTGTGCCGGACGCCGAGATCAGGCACGCGGTCGATCACGTCGGCGACGAGGTGGAACCGGTCGAGGTCGTTGAGCATCAGCATGTCGAACGGGGTCGTCGTCGTGCCCTCCTCCGTGTATCCGCGTACGTGCAGCTGGTCGTGGTTGGCGCGGCGGTAGGTGAGCCGGTGGACGAGCCAGGGATAGCCGTGGAAGGCGAAGATGACCGGGGCGCGTGGCGGGAACAGCGCGTCGTACGCGCGGTCGGACAGTCCGTGGGGGTGCTGGCCCGGGTCCTGCAGCCGCATCAGGTCGACGACGTTGACCACCCGCACCCGAAGATCGGGCAGGTGGGTGCGCAGCAGGCCCACCGCCGCCAGGGTCTCGCGCGTGGGCACGTCACCGCAGCAGGCGAGGACCACGTCCGGTTCGGTTCCCGCATCGTTCGACGCCCAGTCCCAGACCCCGATGCCCCGGGCGACGTGCGCCCGGGCCGCGTCGGCGGAGAGCCACTGCGGCGCCGGGGCCTTGCCCGCGACGACGACGTTGATCCGGTCCCGGCTCGCGAGGCAGTGCTCGGTCACCGCGAGCAGCGTGTTCGCGTCCGGCGGCAGGTAGACCCGCACGATGTCGGGCTTCTTGTTCACGACGTGGTCGAGGAATCCGGGGTCCTGGTGGGAGAAGCCGTTGTGGTCCTGCTGCCAGACATGGCTGGTCAGCAGGTAGTTCAGTGACGCGATCGGGCGGCGCCACGGGATCTCCCGGCTCACCTTGATCCACTTGGCGTGCTGGTTGAGCATCGAGTCGATGATGTGGATGAACGCCTCGTAGCAGGTGAAGATCCCGTGCCGGCCGGTGAGGAGGTAGCCCTCCAGCCAGCCCTCGCACAGGTGCTCCGAGAGCACCTCCACCACCCGGCCGTGCGCGGCGAGATGGTCGTCGCCGGGACGGCGCTCGCCGGAGAAGACCCGGTCGGTCACCGCGAACACGTCCTGCAGGCGGTTCGACGCCACCTCGTCCGGGCCGAACAAACGGAACGTGGACGGGTTGGCAGTGATCAGGTCACGCACCCAGCCGCCGAGAACCCGGGTCGCGCTGGCCACGACGGTCCCCGGCGTGGGAACGTCGATCAGGTACTCGGCGAGGTCGGGCAGCCGCAGGGGGCGGAGCAGTTCGCCGCCGTTGGCGTGTGGGGTCGCGCTCATCCGCTTCTCCTGCGGGGGCAGGGCGGCGTCCAGCCCTGGCCGTGGCCGGCCCGCGTCGTCGAAGAGCTCCTCGGGGCGGTAGGAGCGCATCCACTCCTCGAGCAGGGCGAGGTGCGCCGGGTTCTCCCGGACCGCGGCCAGAGGAACCTGATGAGCGCGCCACGTCCCCTCGACGGGCAGGCCGTCGACCTCGGCGGGACCGGTCCAGCCCTTCGGGCTGCGCAGCACGATCATCGGCCAGCGGGGCCGTTCGGTGAGCTCGCCGCGCGCGGCCCGGACGCGGATGGAGGCGATGCGAGCCAGTACCTGGTCGAGCGCGGCGGCCATGGCCGCGTGCGCGGCCGCCGTGTCGGTGCCGTCGCCTACGTCGACCACGAACGGCTCGTGGCCGTACCCGCTGAGCAGGTCGTGCAGTTCCTCGTCGGGGATCCGGGCCAGCACCGTGGGGTTGGCGATCTTCCAGCCGTTGAGGTGCAGGATCGGGAGCACGGTGCCGTCGTCGACCGGGTCGAGGAACTTGTTGGCGTGCCAGGACGTCGCGAGCGCACCGGTCTCCGCCTCGCCGTCCCCGATCACGCAGGCAACCAGCAGGTCGGGGTTGTCCATCGCGGCGCCGTAGGCGTGGGCCAGGGAGTAGCCGAGCTCGCCCCCCTCGTGGATGGATCCCGGGGTCTCCGGCGCGGCGTGGCTCGGGATCCCCCGGGGAAGGAGAACTGCCGGAACAGGCGCTTCATCCCTGAGACGTCGCGGGTGACGTCAGGGAACCGGTCGGTGTAGGTGCCCTCGAGCCAGGCCGTCGCGACCACGGCGGGTCCCCCGTGGCCCGGACCCGTCACGAACAGCGTCTGGCCCTGTCGTCCGGCGATCACCCGGTTCAGGTGCGCCCAGCAGAACGTGAGGCCGGGTGTGGTGCCCCAGTGCCCGAGCAGACGCGGCTTGATGTGCTCCGGGCGCAGCGGCTCGGTGAGCAGCGGGTTGTCCTGCAAATAGATCTGCCCGACAGCGAGGTAGTTGGCGGCGCGCCACCACTGGTCGACGGCGGCGAGCGCCGGATCGGCCTCGGGGCGGACGGCCGGCGGTCGGTAGCCGGAGGTGACGGTCACGACGGATCAGCTCCACGGGATCGGGCGACGGGGACGGTTCCAGTCTTCGGGCGACAGTGATCCGAGGGAGCGGGCCGAAAGTCCCTTGTCGACCCGCCGAGTGCCTCCTGCTCCGGGGTCGGCCGGCGGCACGACGCCGGGCCTGCGGCCCTCGTCCCGGCCGCCCTGCCCGGCGAGGCTGGACGCAGTCCTCGGAAGGGAGCTGGCATGTCCACCACAGAAGGTCCGCGCGCCGACGTGCTTGTCGTGCATGCGTCGAAGGCAGGAGGAACGGCCGGTATCGCCGCGCTGATCGCCGACGAGCTGCGCGCGCAGGGGCTGCGTGTGCACGTAGCCCCCGCGACCGACGTCGATCACCTCACGGGCTACCGCTCGGTCGTGCTGGGAAGTGCGCTCTACATGCGCCGGTGGCGCCCCGAGGCCGTGCGATTCCTGCGCCGGCACGCGGTGATGCTGCGCGGCCGCCCGGTCTGGCTGTTCCAGTCGGGACCGTGCGGGCCGGACGCCGCCGAGCAGGTCGAGGCGGGCGTTCCGGAGCCGGCGAACGTCCGCCGTCTACGTGAGGGCGTGGACGGCGAGGCCCCGATCACGTTCGGCGGGGTCCTGGACCCGGCGTCCGCTCGCGGGTTCGTCGCGAAATGGATGGCCCGCGGTGGGCTGGCCGGGGACTTCCGCGACCCGGAGCGGATCCGCGGGTGGGCCCGGGTCATCGCCGAGGAGATCCGCCCCGCCGAGCCCTCCGGCCGATCGGAGGTACTGCCGGTCGGTTGAGCTCCGGCGGAACAACCCGGCCCCCGCGCCGATCGCGGCGACGGGCGCGACAGGCCGGTCCGCGTGCGACAGCGGAGTGGCGACGGCGGTGGACATCAGCAGCCCCGTGCCCAGGCGCCGGCCGTCGTCAGGATCCAGCTCGCCGACCGCGGCAGCCTCCCTGCCGTCGCCGTCACGAAGCGGGCCCGGCGCGGCGCCCTCGACCGCACCGGGGATACGAGCGCGGTCCCGTCGTGCAGCGTGAACACGACGAGCTCGTCCCCGCCGGGCACGGTGTGCGCGGGAAACGCATTCCGGTAGCGGCGGGCCGCGGCCGCCCGAGCAGGGGCGGTGGCGACATTCCCGGTGGCCGGCCGCCAGCGCGCAGGCCGAACATCCCTGGCCGCGGTGGCGCCGTGAAGGGTCGATCCCAGCCACGCCAGGATCAGCCGGTTGACGGCGGCCGGAGCGGCCGCACGGCGTTCGCGGTCTCTCGTTGCCCTCTCAGTTCTCTCCCTCGATAGGTCCGGGTGTGCCGCCGACTCGCCCGGACCACCGCGGCTCGACCTCGGACCATTCCCGGGCCCACTCCGCCCGCCGCAGGACGTCGAGGTACCAACCGGTCGCCAGCCGCATCGCGGCGAGGAGAACGACAACCCCCGTGAGCAGGAGCGCGACGGCCAGGACCGCCGAGGCGGTCGCCTCGGTACGGGTGAACGGCTCCGCGACGACCGCGTCGTCGCGGTCCACCCAGATCCGCATCGTCGCGCCCGCCTGGTGCCGCCCGGGGACGAGTGCGGTGGCAGTGTGCTCGACGCGGTCCGGCCCGATCCACCGGACGGGCACCCGGGTGGTCGTACGCAGTCCTGAACGCGCCGATCCGGCAGGAACGGTCTCCTCGAGGAGGACCGCGTCGACCGGCGTGCGGGTCGCGGACTCTCGGGCGGAGCGGGACACCCCGTCCGCGTGCGCGGCCATCCCTGCCGCGACGGAGAACAGGATCCCGGCCAGAGTCAGCACCGCGGCCGCCCACCACAGCACCTGCTCGGCGCGGTCCGACCGGCGAGGTCGGAACGCGCCGCCGCGCCGGTGCGGCCGGTCAGCGGACGCGGACATCGTGGACTCCTCGTGCCTCCGCATGCTCTGCGACGGGCCCACGATCGGCCCGGGCGAACGCGCTCTCCGGCCACGGGATCGAGGCCAGGCGCAGCGCAGCCACCGCCAGCAGCGGGTTTGCCGGCGTCGCGGCTCCGAGCGGCGTGATGCCCAGCGCGAACAGGGCAGCACCCAGCAGCCCGAGGCGCGCGGCGCGGCCGGGCGCGAGGACGAGGCCTGCGACGGTGAGCTCGCCGAGCACCATGACGGTCCCGAAGACCCGTGGCGAGGGTTCGGTGAGCGTCAGCGCGATCGCGCGATACCAACCCCACGGGGCAGCGGCGGCGAGGTCGACGAACAGGTGGGGCGCGAACAGCGTCACCGCCCCGTTCACCCCGACGGCCATCACCGCGAAGAAGATCCCCATCGCGCGGCGCCCCGCGGCGGGGCGGAGGAACGCGAGCGCCACCAACACGAGATAGACCGCGGCGGCCACGAGCACCTGGATCATCTCGGCCTCCTTCGCCCATCTCAGACTCGACTCGCAGTCGCGCGGGCGGCAGGGTCGTGGGGCCTCATCGCCCGGGTCGAACGGTCCCGGGCCCGGTGTCGTCGGCGCGCTCAGCCTCCAGTCGCCCACGAATCTCGAGAGCCAGGGCGTGAATCGCGCGGGTCAGTTCGGTGTTCGCCCGCAGCTCGAGTTCCTCCTCGACGAAGTCGTGATCCGCCTTGGCCCGTTGGAACTCGGCCTGCCGTGGGCGGCGAACAGCCGGACGGCCAGGGTCCTTCGCCCCTCGTCGGCGCAGGACCGGACCTGCCGACTCCCCCACCGGGGCCCTTCGACCCTGCCTCCGAGGCCGCGCCCGCGGGACCCTGATGCGATGAACAGCGACGACCGCCCCACGACACTCTCGACCCGCCCCGCGGACCACGACCGTCTTCAGCACGCCGTCGAGCTGGCCCTGCAGGCTCCTTCGGTGCACAACACCCAGCCGTGGTGCTGGCGGATCGGGGCGGACCGGGTCGAGCTGTTCGCCGATCGGAACCGGCAGCTGACGGGCACCGACCCGGACGGGCGGGACATGCTGATCAGCTGTGGCGCCGCCCTGCACCACCTGCAGGTGGCGCTGGCCGGGCTCGGCGTGGCCACCGAGACCGATCGGCTCCCCGACCCGGAGAGCCGAGACCATCTCGCCACCGTGCGAACGCGCTCCGGCGCGCCGAACCGGGCGGACGCCGCGCTCTTCGGCCAGCTCGGCCGCCGGCACACCGACCGCCGGCCCTACGCCCAGGAACCCGTCTCGACCGCCGCCCTGCGCGCGATGGTCGATCGGGCGAGCGGATTCGGGACCGTCCTGCAAGCGGTGACCGACCCCGCCGCGGCCGCCCGCCTCCACGTCGTCCTGGCCGAGGCCGCCACCTCGCAGCCACACCGCCCGGGCTACCTGAGCGAGCTGTTGACCTGGACCCACCGGTACGCGAACGCGCACGACGGGATTCCCGCAACCTCCGTCCCGCCCCGCGACGCGTACACCGCGAGCTACCTGCGCCGCTTCCCGTCCGGACAGCAGGCCGCCGATCCGGCGTTCGGCCCCGACGGTGGCCTCCTGCTCGTGCTCGCCACCGCGCGCGACGACGTGCCGAGCGCGGTCCAGGCGGGTGAGGCGATGAGCGCGGTCCTGCTCACCGCGACCCGATCCGGGCTGGCCACCGCACCGCTGAGCCAGGCCCTGGAAATCAGCGCGACGCGGGAGCGGATCCAGATGGAGGCCCTGCGCCTACCCGAGTATCCGCAGCTGATCATTCGCGTCGGTCACCCACCGGCGGATTCCGCTCCGCTCGAGGCCACTCCGCGCCGGCCGCTGCGATCGGTCCTGCACCGCTGACCTTGGGCCGCGCCGGCGACGGCGCGGCCCGGTGACCCGGTCAGGTACTCGCGGTCGTGGCTCCGGCCGTGGTCGTGCCGGGCACGACGAGGACCGGGCAGGGTGCGAACCCGACCAGGCCGCGGCTCGTCGAGCCGAGCAGCATACCGTCCTCCCGCCGCGGGGCGTGGTGATCACTCCGCGGGCCCACGACCACGAGGCGGGCCGTCCCGGCAAGGTCGAGCAGGGCCCGGAGCGGGGTGTCGCGCAACGCCCGGGTCTCGACCTCGACGTGCGGCGCCCGCTCGGCGACCCGGGCCGCGGCATCCCTCAGCACGGTCTCGGCGGAGGCGGCCAGAGCGCTCCAGTCCTCTCCGGCCCGGTGAGCCCCGCCACCGGGACCAGCGGTGACGTCGGACCAGGCGTACACCACGACGAGCGGCGCCGGCAGCGCGGCGGCGATGTCCGCGGCGGCGTCGAGGGCGGCCGTTCCCGCCCTCGTGGCGTCGACACCGACGACGACGGGACCCTCGGTCGGAGGTGGCGCGTCCGGCTCCGGCCCGCGGACCACCACGAGGGGGCACCGCGTCGCCCCGCTGAGCGCCTCCGCCACGGTCCCGGCGAGGAGCCCGCCGGAGGTGCCCTCGCCGAAGCTTCCGACGACGAGCATATGCGCGCCGGCGGTTCGCTCCGCCAGGAAGCTCGCCGATGCGCCGAGGACCGGGATCAGAGTCGAGGACGACCTCGGCCGTCGCCCCGGGCCCGAGGGACGCGGCCAGCTCCGACAGCCACGCAGGAGTCTCCGGGCTTGCAGCGACGTGCAGGAGCCGCAGCTCCGCGCCCGATCGGACGGCGAGGTCCGACGCCCACCGTGCCGCGTCGCGCCCGGCCTGCGAGGCATCGACCGCGACCAGGACCGGCCGGCGGTCCGGTGGGGCAGCCGTCGAGGGGTCGTGCATGTCTGGTCCTCCGTCCCGGGCCCGCCGGGCCCACCGCACCAGGGTCGCCGATCAGCCCCGACCGGGCCAGGGCATCCGGTAGTCCCCTCGCGGGCGAAGGTCCTCGCACGCCGGGAGGAGGCGGGACCATCGGCCCTACCGGCCAGGGCCGAGCGATCAGCGACGCAGGGCCCGGCGCCGGGCTAGCGTCGTCGCATCGGCCCACGGAGGACACGTTGACCATCTCGGTGTTCCTGCTCGACGACCACGAGATCGTCCGCCGCGGTATCGCCCAACTGCTCGAGACCGAGGACGACATCGAGGTGGTGGGCGAGGCCGGTACGGCGGCGCAGGCCCTGGCCCGGGTGCCGGCCCTGCGGCCGGACGTGGCGATCCTGGACGTTCGCCTGCCCGACGGTGACGGGGTCACGGTGTGCCGGAACATCCGCTCGGTGATGACACCTCCCCCGGCGTGTCTGATGCTGACCTCGTTCTCCGACGACGAGGCGCTCTTCGGCGCGATCATGGCGGGGGCCTCGGGGTACCTGCTCAAGCAGGTCGCCGGCATCGATCTCGTCGGGGCGGTGCGGACCGTGGCCGCGGGCGGTTCGCTGCTGGACCCCAAGGCCACGGGCCTGGTACTCGAACGGCTGCGCCGCGGCGCGGAGCCCACGGACCCGAAGTTCGAGTCGCTCAGCCCGCAGGAGCGGCGGATCCTCGAGTTGATCGCGGACGGGTTGACGAACCGGCAGATCGGCGCCGAGCTCTACCTGGCGGAGAAGACGGTCAAGAACTACGTCTCCTCGTTGCTGCACAAGCTGGGTTTCGCCCGCCGCACCGAGGCGGCGGTCTACGCGACCGAACGCCGCCGCCCCGGCGCGCGCTGACGGCCCGGTCGGCCCTCCGGGCCCGGGTCAGTCGAGCGGCACCCGCCACTGCAGACGGGTCCCCCCGCCGTGGCGCGGCGCGACGGCGAAGGTGCCGCCGAGTTGTTCGGCGCGCTCGGCCAGGTTGTGCAGCCGGCGCCGGAGTGACGCACCGCGTTGCTGACGGCCTCCCGGGCGGTGGGACGAATACCCCGGCCGAACGGGACCTTCGACGCTACCCGCCGTCGGCGGCCACGAGCAGGCTCGCAAGTCATGGCGGACACCCGCCGGGTACGGAGACGGTGAGCGGTGATGGGCACGATCACGCAGGCATTGGGGCTGTCCGAGGAGCAGGTGCGCAGGCTCCTGCAGACGGCGGCGTTGGCCCCGTCGCTGCACAACACGCAGCCGTGGCGGTTTCGCCTGACCCCGGACTGGATCGAGGTCCACCTCGATCGAGGACGAAAACTCCGCGTCGCCGACCCCGACGGCCGGGAGCTGCGGATCGCAGGTGGGGCCGCTCTGTTCAACCTCCGGCTCGGACTGATCGGGCTGGGGATCAGACCGGTGGTGACCGTCCTGCCCGATCCCGCGAACCCCGATCTCGTCGCGATCGTCCGTCGGGGCGGTCGGCGACGAGCCACACCCGAGCAGCAGCGGCTGCTCGCGGCGGTTCCACGGCGCAGGACCAACAGGCGTCCGTTCGCCGAGGTGGCGGTGGCCTCCCCCGCCCGCTACGAGCTCACCCGCGCCGCCACCGAGGAGGGCGCCTGGCTGCATCTGGTCACGGATCCGCAGCAGCGCTCCGAATTGGGCTGGTTGGCCCGCCAGGCCCACCAGCGGCAGTCGGCCGATCCGGCGTTCCTGGCCGAGATCGCCGCCTGGACCGGACACGAGGCCGGGCGCCCCGACGGGGTGCCCGCGGCGGCGGGGGGCCCGCAGCCCCTGTCCAACGGGGCGTGGGTGATGCGTGACTTCACCGGCGGCACCGGCCGGATCGACGGACCCGACTTCGAGGCCGAGCCCCTGATCGGGGTGCTCAGCGTCCACACCGACGGGCCGCGGGAGGAGATCCGCGCGGGCGAGGCGTTGCAGCGCGTCCTGCTGACCGCCACCGTGCACGGGCTGTCCGTCTCCTTCCTGTCCCAGCTGGTCGAGATACCCGACGTCCGGGACCGGATGCGCCGGCTGCTCAGCGGGACACGCCCGCCGCTGGCGGTCCTGCGGATCGGCCACGGATGGCCGGTCGCCGCGACACCACGACTCCGCGTGGAGGACCTGGTCCTCCCTGCCTCCGCCGCGACTTCCACGACCCCTGCGCACACGGACAAGGAGCTCGCTGATGACCCACACCGTGCCTGACCTGCCGTTCGCCACGCGAGCCGAGCTGTGGTGAGCCCGGCCGCGGTCCGGGAAACCCACATCGGCGTCGTCGTCCTGCTCGGTGACCGCGCGTACAAGCTGAAGAAGCCCGTCCGTACCGCGTTCTGCGACTTCTCCACCGCCGAGCTGCGCCGCGCCGCGCTGGATCGGGAGCTGGTGCTCAATCGCAGGCTGGCCCCGGACGTCTACCTGGGCACCGGCGAGATCACCGAACCGGGACCGGACGGCGGGCCGACGGTGGAACCGATGCTCGTCATGCGGCGGATGCCCGCCGAACGCAGGCTCTCGACGCTCGTGCGACAGGGCCGGGACGTGACGGAGCCGCTGCGGGCGACGGCCCGGCTGATGGCGGCCTTCCACGCGCGCGCGGCCCGCAACCCGGAGATCGAGGTGCAGGGCGGGCGGCACGCGCTGGCCGAGCGGTGGCGGCACAACCTCGACGAGCTGGAACCCTTCCGTGGCGACCCGGTCCACGGCGACCTCCTCGACGGGGTCGGGCGGCTGGCACTGGGGTTCCTGCGCGGACGCTGCGCGCTGTTCGCCGACCGCCAGGCGCGCGGCCGCGTCGTCGACGGGCACGGCGATCTGCTGCCCGACGACGTCTTCTGTCTCGACGACGGCCCGCGGCTGCTGGACTGTCTCGACTTCGACGACCGCCTCCGCTACCTCGACGGGCTCGACGACGTCGCGTTCCTCGCGATGGATCTCGAGCGGCTCGGCGCCCCCGAGGCCGCGGGCTTCTTCCTCGACACCTATGTCGAGTTCTCCGCCGACCCCGCCCCGCCTGCGCTCCGGCACCACTACATCGCCTACCGGGCGGTGGTCCGCGCGAAGGTCGCCTGCCTGCGCCACGCGCAGGGCGACGCCGGGGCCCGGATCGACGCGGCGGAGCATCTCGAGCTGGCCCTGCGTCACCTGGAACGGGGTGCGGTCCGGCTGGTGCTGGTCGGCGGCCTCCCGGGGACGGGCAAGACCACCGTCGGGGGCGCGCTCGCGGACCGGGTCGGAGCGGTGCTGTTGTCGAGCGACCGCATCCGCAAGGAGCTCGCCAGGATCGACCCCGGCGCCTCCGCCGCCGCGCCGTACGGCACCGGTCTCTATGCCGCCGCGCACACCGAGGCCACCTACGGGGAGCTGCTGCGCCGGGCCGAGGAGCTGCTCGGGAGGGGCGAGTCGGTGGTGCTCGACGCGTCGTGGATCTCCTCGGCGCACCGCACTGCCGCCATCGAGCTCGCGGCCCGCAGCGGCAGTGCGCTCGTGCAGCTGGAATGCCGGGCCGGCGCCGACACGGCGCGGAGGCGGATTCGTTCCCGGGGTGTGACGCCGTCGGACGCCACCGCCGAGATCGCCACTGCGATGGCCGGCGCGGTCGACGACTGGCCCGACGCGGTCGCGGTCCCGACGTCGGGTCCCCTGGCGGAGTCCGTCCGGGCGGCCGAAGCCGCGTGGATCGGGGCCGCGAGGTCGCCGTCCGGGGCCCGGACCACGGCGGTCTGAGCCTCGGGCGGGACCGCGGTGGGTCAGGGCGCCGCGGGAGCCGCCGACGCCACGGGGCACCGACGCGCCGGGGGCTCGTCGGTGCCCTCACCGTGTGGTCGTGGCCGCCTCTTCCGGACGGACGATCGCGACCGGGCAGTGTGCGTGGTGCAGCAGCGCACGGCCGACCGAGCCCAGCAGCATTCGCGTCGCCCACCCCCGCCCGCGGGAACCGACCACGACCAGCCGGGCGTTCTCCGACCGCTCCCGCAGGGCCCGGGCAGCGGAGCCCCGGAGGACCTCGCGCCGGATGCGGATGTCGGGGTACTTCCCCGACCAGCCCGCGAGCCGTTCGGCCAGCACCTCCTTCTCCTCCGTCTCCGCCTCGACCAGCAGATCCCGCGGGCTGAGCTCCGGGTGGTCGGCATCGGCATCGGTCCAGGAGTGCACGGCGACCAGCGGCGCGCCCCACGCGTCCGCGGTCTGGACGGCGAATGCCAGGGCGGCCTCGCTCGCAGGCGATCCGTCCACCCCGACGACGACTGGACGCACCCGGTCCGGTGTCGCAAGCTGCTCCACGTCACCCCTGGTGGCGCGGACGCCGATCACCGGCGAGACGGCGCGGACCGCGAGGCCTCCGGCGACCGATCCGACGAGCAGTTCGGTGAACCCGCCGAGGCCCCGCGTGCCGACGACGACCATCCGGGCGTCGGCTGACTCGGCGGCCAGGACGTCGACGGGGTCGCCGTCGACGTGCCGGCGTTGGACGGTGACCCCAGGGGCGACCGTGCGAGCGGCCGACGCCGCGGCCCACAGCTGGCGTCGGGCGAGGTCGCGCAACAGGTCGGCGCCCTCGTTGCCGGCGGAAGGGGGCCAGTGGTAGGCGCGTACCAGCCGCAGTGGGGCGCCCCGGCGGTCGGCCTCGGCGGCCGCCCAGCGGGCCGCGTCCATGCCCTGCTCCGATCCGTCGATTCCCGCGACGACCGGCAGCCCGGTGCTCCTCGAACTCATCTCTGGCCTCTTCCGTGGTCCTGTGTCGACGATGCGCCCCGAGTCAGGACTCCGTGTCGGGCCGTGCGACCGCGACCGGGCAGTGGGCATGGTGCAGAAGGGCGTGCGCGACCGAGCCGAGCAGCAGCCCCCGTACCGCGCCGCGCCCGCGCGACCCGACCACGACGAGCTGGGCGCCGACCGACTCCTCGACGAGGGTGTGGGCGGGCCGGTCACGGGTGACGAGGCGCCGGACCTCGACGTCGGGGTACTTCTCGCTCCAGCCGGCCAACCGCTGGCCGAGCAGCACGCGCTCGTCCTGCTCGATGGCGTTCCAGTCGATCAGCGGGGCCAGGGTCGGCTCGAGCATGTCGTCGAGCCAGGTGTGCACCGCGACGAGCGGAACCCCCCGCCGGTCCGCCTCGTCGTAGGCGAAGGCGACCGCGGCTTCGCTGGTCGGCGAGCCGTCGACGCCGACGACCACGGGGCGGTGGTCCGGCACGCCCGTCCGCGCGATCGACGTGCCCCGGACCACGACGACCGGGCATGCACCCCTGGAGGCGAGCGTGATCGCGACCGAGCCGACGAGCAACTCGGTGAACCCGCCCAGTCCGCGGCTGCCCACGACCACCAGCAAGGACCGGCGGGACTCGTCGAGCAGCACGTTCTCCGGGAACCCCGTGATCAGCTCGGACTCGACGGCGATCCCCGGGGCGGACCTGCCGGCCAGCTCGACGGCGGTGCTCAGCACGGTCCGCGCGGTCTCGGTCATCAGTGTCCGGTAGGAGGTACCCATGCCGGGGTCGCCCAGGTGGTGAGGTGACGGCAACATCAACGCCGAGACCAGGCGCAGCGGGATGTGCCGGCGGGCCGCCTCCAGAGCGCCCCAGTACACGGCGTCCCTCGCCGATTCCGAGTCGTCCACGCCGACCACGATCGGTCCGGTGTGCGATGCGTTCATCGTTCTCTCCTTCGACGGCGTCGGCCTCGAGCGTGGCAATGCCACGGCGATGACGGCCACCGGCTCAGGGCCCCGTGTACCCGGGTCCGAAGTCCCCCTCGGCGGCGACGAGCGGCATCTGTGCCCGAGACCGTCCGCGTGGCGGGATGAAGGGGACACCACCGATCAGGGAGCAGACATGAATGCCGGGGTCGACATCGGAACGGTGCGGGCCGCCCTCGCGCTCGCCACCCGCGCACCGTCCGTGCACAACTCACAGCCTTGGCGGTGGTGGGCGAGCGAGCGCTCCGTGCACCTCTACGCCGACCTGCAGCGCTGGCTGCCGGTCACGGACGCCGACGGCCGTGACCTTCTGCTCAGCTGTGGCGCGGCGCTGCACCATCTGCGGGTGGCGCTGGCGGCGCTGGACGTCGCGGCCACCGTCGAGCGGATGCCCGACCCCGAGGAGCCGGATCTGCTCGCAGCCGTGGCGCTGCGTCCGGGGCGCGCGATGACCGGCGGGTTCACCGACCCGGGCGTCGACGTCGAGGAGGCCAACGCCATCGGGGTGCGCCGCACGGACCGCCGCCGGTTCTCCGACTGGCCCGTACCGGCCGAGTTCCTCTCCGACCTGGCCGCTCGTGCCGGAGAGCAGGGCGCACTGTTGCGCACCGTCGCCGACGGGAGGACCCGCCGCACGCTGGAGCTGGCGATCCACGCTGCCGCCGTCGAGCACGCCCGCGTGGCCGGCTACGACAGCGAGGTGGCGCTCTGGACCGGGATGTTTGCCTCGGACGACGGTGTCCCGGCCGCGAACGTGCCCGCCCCGGGCCAGTCTGCAGGCGGGGTGGCGTTGCGCCGCTTCGCCTCCGGCGAGCTCACCGAGCCCCGCCCGGACAGCCCCGACGGCGCGGTGCTCATGGTTCTCGGCACGTCCTCGGACCACCAGCTCTCCCGGCTGCGGGCGGGTGAGGCGATGAGCGCGGTCCTGCTCCGGGCGGCCACGCTCGGCCTGGCCACGAGCCCGTTGAGCGAGCCGCTGGAGGTCGAGGGCACGCGGGCCCTGCTCCGCGAGCAGGTGCTCGGTGGAACGCTGTCCCCGCAGCTGGTGCTCCGCGTCGGGTGGGCTCCCGGCAGCGGCACCGTGCCGGCCACCCGGCGACGCTCGCTCGGCGACCAGCTCGGCGCCCGACGTCCCTGACCCCACTGGTCCCTTGCTTCTCCTGTTGCGGAGGTGAGCGCGCTGCGCACTGGTCGTCGTCGAGTCGATGTTCGGAGACACCCGCGCGGTCGCGGGGACCGTCGCCGACGGTCTGCGCGAACGCCTTCCGGGGGACGTCCGGGTCGCTGACGTGGGCGCAGCGGAGCCACCCTCACCCCGGGGACGTGGACCTGCTCGTCGTGGCCGGGCCGACGCATGCCTTCGGGCCCAGCCGGGCGGGCACCCGCGCCGACGCCCCCATGGTGGCCGGGCTCGGCGGCCGGACGGCGACCGAGCCTCAACCCGGCAGCTGCTTACCCTGGATGCACCGTTGAAGTGGGGTTGGTGCGGCGCGCCTGAAAGGCCAGGTGCCCTCTGAGCAGGGACGATGTGGTTCTCGACGCCAATCGTTCCCCGGCCCGGAAGGCACCTGGAAGATGCGAGCTTCCAACAACCTCAGCCGCGTGTCGGTCAGCTGCGACGAGCCGAATCTGGTGTCGGGCGCGGGGCTGTTGCCCGCGGCCGTGCTGGCGCAGAAGGTCGGTCTCGCCGAACTGGTCGAACAACGCGTGCGGCTGGCCCGGCACGGCGGGGGTCAGGTGAGCGGGCCAACGCTGTGTTCAAGAGCTGGAAGATCCGCTGCTGCCCGCTACGGACCACCGCCCTGGACAAGGCCGTGCAGGTCCTCATCCTCGCTGGCTGACGCCAACTGGAAGGAGCTGCAGTGTGTCGCCCCGGCATCGCGGGTGGGGATTTCGTGGCTGCCGGTGGTGCGGATACGCGTGATGAGCTCGGGCCAGAGTTCCTGCGGGAGGTTGTGACCCATGCCCGGATACGACACGAAGGTGGACCCGGGGATCTGTCGGGCGGTGTCCCGCCCGCCCGCGGCCTTGACCAGCGGATCGTCCTCGCCGGAGATCACCAGGGTCGGCGCGGTGATGGTGGACAGTGGCGGGAGCCTGACCGCGCGACCGGCGGCGAGGTGGCGTTGGGTGGTGCGGGGGTCGCGCGGGCCGCGGTCGTAGCTGATGCCGGCGACCTCGCGGGCCCAGTCCTCGGGGAAGGGGAAGCCGGGCGAGGCGATGGCGCGGTAGATGGTCACCAGGTTGTGGATCTCTTCGTCGCGGGTGGTGGCCGGCTTGAGCGTCATCAGCGTGGGGAAGATGCCGAACCTCAGGTAGGTCAGCGTTCGCAGCGGGCCGGCCGTGGCGGGCAGGCCCATGCAGCTGATCAGTGATCGGACCCGGTGCGGGTGCAGCAGCGCCATGGCCTGGGCGAGCGCGGCTCCCATGGATCCGCCCATGACGTGCGCGCTGGTCCAGCCGACGGCGTCCAGTACGGCTGCTGCGTCGTTGAGCATGTCCGAGCTGGTGTAGGCGGGTTTGGTCGCGCCCAGCAGCGCACGCCACGGGCTCTGCTTGGTCGGCGAGTCGAAGTGGGTGGACAGGCCGGTGTCGCGGTTGTCGAACCGGACGACGGCGAACCCCGCGGCGACGAGCTGGTCGCAGAAGGCCTCGGGCCACCAGACCATCTGAAAGTCCAGGCCCATGATCAGCAGGAGCGGCTCGCCGCTGTCGAGATCTCCGAAGGTCTCGTAGGCGATGGAGACGTCGCCGTTGCGGGCGTACCGGGTCTGTGGTGCCATCGCAGGCTCCCTTCAGCCTTTGCAATGCAGTCGCATGGTATCTGGGGTGCGACTATGTTGCAATACGCCCGCATGGCAACATCGGTGGACCGTCAGGGGAGCGTCGTCAGCGTGCCGAAACAGGTCGACCACGAACAGCGGCGACGGGCCCTCGCCGAGGCGGTCTTCTCGGTGATCGGGACCCGCGGCTTCGAGGCGGTGAGCCTGCGCGACGTGGCCGAGCAGGCCGGCGTGTCCATGGGCGCCGTGCAGCACTACTTCGCCTCCAAGAGCGAGATGCTCCTTTTCGCGCTGGCCCACATGCGGGCCAGGGTGCTGGACCGGCTGCAGATCGCGATCAGCCGACTGACCGAGCCCACCCGCCGCGAACGCATCCGCGCAGTCCTGCGGGTCATGCTGCCGGTCGACGAGCCAGGCCGCCAGGAGGCCTGCGTAAACATCGCGTTCTTCTCTGCCGCCACCATCACCCCGGCCTACGCCGACCTGCTCCGCCAGGGCTATGCACGGATCCTGGCCGTGTCGCAGGCCGAGCTGCGCGCCGCCGCCGATGCCGGCGAAACCACCGAGGGGATCGACCCCGACCGCGAAGCGGCGGCGCTGTACTTCCTCACGCAAGGCCTGGTCGGGCCCATCCTGATCGGGCTCTTCACCCCCGAGGACGCCCTCGCCCTCGTCGACCACCACCTCGACCGCATCTTCGGGTAGACCCATGACGTCGACTGCTCCGAGCGACAGCAGGTGCTGCCAGCCACGCCGCGATCCGCGGGTGCCATCGCCTGCGCAGCGGCCCGGTCGAACCCGGACGGATCGAGCGCCGGCGGCACGCCTGCCGCGACCGCGTGCGATCCGAAGGGCGCGAGGCCGGCGAAGGCACCGCCCGAGGGCGAGTCTGGGTGGGAGGTGGCGGTGACGCCGAGCGGCGTGGAGATGGCGCGCACCCCACACCAAATAGCACCGAAGCCGCTCTGCCCACCATCTCTAAGCCCGGATGCGCTGTTGAAGTAGTGATGATGCGGCGTCTGAAAGACCAAGTGCCCTCTGAACAAGAACGATGTGGTTCTCGACGCCAATCGTTCCCCGGCCCGGAAGGCACCTGGAAGATGCGAGCTTCCCACAACCTCAGCCGCGTGTCGGTCAGCTGCGACGAGCCGAACCTCGTGTCGGGCGCGGGGCTGCTGCCTGCGGCCGTGCTGGCTCAGAAGATCGGGCTCGCCGAGCTGGTTGAGCAACGCGTGTGGCTGGCCCGGCACGGCGCTAGCGGCGGCACGAAGGCGCTGACGGTGGTCGGGTCGATGCTGCTGGGCGGCGACTCGGTCGCCGACACCGCGCTCCTGCAAGCCGGCGCGACCAGTGAGGTGTTCGACCAGCTCCGCGCGCCCTCGACCGTCGGATCGTGGCTGCGTGCCTTCAAGTGGTCCAACGTGCGTGAGTTCGATGCGGTGAGCCGCGAGGTGCTGGCCCGGCTGTGGGCTGCGGGTGCCGGGCCGGTCGATCCGACGGGTCCGTTGATGTTCGATCTGGATTCCACGATCTGCCCGGTCTACGGCCAGGCCAAGCAGGGCGCCGGGTTCGGCTACACCAACGTCCGTGGCTATCACCCGCAGCTCGCGACGCTACCCGAGACCGGGCAAGTGATCTTCTCCCGGCTCCGCGGTGGACCTGCCGGCGCCGCCCGGGGCGCGAAGAGCTTCCTTACCGAGACCATCAGCCGGCTGCGTCACGCCGGAGCCACCGGACAGCTCACCGTCCGCGCGGACAGCGACTTCTACTCCCGCGCGGTGTTGACCACCGCCCGCACCTTCAAAGTCCGGTTCTCGGTCACCGCCCGGCAGGACAAGAAGATCCGAGCCGCGATCGCCTCGATCCCGGAGTCGGCGTGGGTGCCGATCCCGTACTGGCTCTCCACCCCGGAGGTGTCCGGCGCCGATGTCGCCGAGACCACCTACACCTGCTTCGCCAGCACGAAAGACGCCCTCGAGGTGCGGTTGATCGTGCGCCGGGTGCGCCCGACCCCGGGCTCGCAACTGGCGTTGTTCACCGACTGGGACTACCACGCCATGGTCACCGACCGCGACGGTGACTTGCTCGACATCGAGGCGGATCACCGCCGCCACGCCGTGGTCGAGCAGTCGATCGCCGAGCTCAAGTCCGCCGGGCTGGCGCACCTGCCCTCGGGACGGTTCATGGCCAACGCCGCATGGCTGGCGCTCGCGGTCATCGCGCATAACCTCGGCCGCGCCGTCGGCGCCCTGGCCGGCATGACCCGGGCCACCGCAGCGACCCTGCGCCGGCGACTGTTCACCACCCCGGGCCGGCTGGTGCACACCGCCCGCCGGCTGCACCTACGCCTACCGGCGAACTGGCCCTGGGCCAGCGCGTTCCTCACCGCCCTGACCGGCATCAACGCCCTCCCGATGCGCAGCTGAACAGCGGAACCCAGTCCGCCTACGACCCGGAAGACCTCGGAGAAGCCGGCCGACCGGCAGCACGATCACGGCCAGTTCCGATTCTGAAACCGCCCCAAACCCAGCCCTGGGCTTACCGATCATCAACTCGGCTCGACGGTGCATCCAGGCTTACAGCACGCTGACTCGTCCGGCAGCGGCCGCTCCTGAAGCGGGTCTGCGGCGGTCGCCTGAAGGCCTCGGTTGCCGGTACTCCTAGGATCCGGCGGCCCATGCCTGCGCAGCGACCTGGTCCTCGTACCCGAAGGCGCGGATCTGGGGGTGGACGACGTGGCCGGCCACGGCGGCGATCGTGTCGGCAACGGGGACATCGGTGACAAGCGCCAGGCGGCCGACCTTGCCCTGGTGTTCGAGGACGAATCGCACATGCCGCACCAGGCTGCCGATGCTCGTCCAGCCGGGGACACGGCGCAGGTGCAGCACGAGGCCGGGCAGCTGCCCGTGCTCGCGCATCCACGGGTCGACCGTGGCTGCGAGCGTCTCGAAGTCCTCCACGCGCAGAGCCTCGGTCACCTCCGCTGTGACGACGCCGGTCGACTCGTCGAGTGTCACGGTGATCCCGGCGTCGGCGGGCAGCGCCGCAAGCCAGTCCGCGGCCGCTGCGCGGTCTTCGGGCCGGAAGACTCGCATGGGGAACGGCACGAAGAAGGCCGCCCATCGAGTGGCCGTCACCGCCCAGCCGGAGGCGGCGACGACGGCGACGCCGTCGACCGCTGCGAAGGTGTGGAACCCGAGCCGGACGTCGTCAACGACGGCGGGCGGCGTCAGGCCGGTGAAGTCCTGGTCGATCTCGACCAGGCAGCGCAGCCGTCCGCCTTCTCGCACGGCGTCGTCGACCATCGGTGCGATGACGTCGTCGTAGTCCTTCGCGGTGAGGCGGCCGCCGACTCGCAGCCCGATCACCCCGTCGGGGAGATCCGCCAGCTTCTCGATCATGTGCTCCTCCGTGTCGTTGCCGAGATGCCATTGGAACGCCGGCAGCGGTTCCAGCACAGTGGCGGACGGCCCCCGGCGTGAGGGGCTGAAGGACCTGTGCTCTGAGTCCGGCTGTGGCACCTTGGGGTTGACGTGGGTGATCTGCGTCATCCGCGTCGCAGGTGAAGCTGCCGGGGTCCCGGAGACACACGATGCCCCGTGATCGTCGCTCGCCGGGCTAACGGGGCAATCTTGAGGAATTTTGCTCGGGGTGCGGGCGGACCTCATGATGTGGCCACTGTCAGCAGGATGACGGCATCAGGAGAGGACGGGCATGGGAGCCGCGGCCCCAGGGCCGGATGGCCCGGTTGCGGCGGGCCGACGTCCCAGTCCCGAACGCGGTGAACGGTCCGCCGGCCGGACCGGTCCGGGACCGACGGCCCTACCGTGCGGCTCGCCAGGGGCCGACCGTGGTGGGGTGGATGAGACCCGAGAGAGGGCTGCCGTTGCGCACGACGCCGCGGCCGGCTGGACCGAGAACGCAGTCGTCGCGCTCGCGACGGCCGGGGCCCGGAGCGCGGTGGCTTGGGCCGCGGCCGAGGCCGAGCGCCGAGGGCTTCCGCTCGTCGTCGCGCTCCCCGCGGGCACCGACGACCCGGGGCCGGAGGCCGCCGGTGTGACGCCGGTTCGGATCGCCCGGATCGGCTCATCGGTCGTCCGGGAGCTACTCGCCCTGGCCCGGGGCGCCGCCCTGCTGGTGTTGCCCGACGCCGACCTCGCGGCGTCGGTCCTCACGGTAGCCGGGTGCCCGGTCGCCGTGGTCCCGTGCGACCCGCGCCCCTCCGGGCCTGTCTTCGTCGGTGTCGGGCCGGAGACGGACGTCGCGGTGCCGGCGGCGGCGGCCGCGATCGCCGCCGATCGCCGGGTGCCCCTGTGGGCGGTCCGGGCCTGGTCGGACCTGCAGGTGACGCTCGGGCGGGTCCGACCGGAGAACCTCGCCCGGTGGACCGTCGCGGAGCGCCCCGTGCAGGCCGAACTCGAACGCGTCCTCGAGCCTGTGCGCCGGGCCCACCCACAGGTCGACCTGCGTCCACTGGTCGTGCGGGACGACGCCGCGCTGCTCCTGGCGGCGCTCTCGACCGGTGGGCAGCTGCTGGTGGTCGGTGCCCCTGCGCGCGGGAGTTCACCTGTCGACCGCCTCCTCCGGACGACGCGCTGCCCGGTGTTGGTGGTCCGCCGCCGGGTCCCGGCCCACCTTCAGCCTCGCGCGAAGCGTGGTGGCTGCGGCCCGCTGAGCACGGTTCCCGAGCACGAAGGGCGGCGGCGACGAATTCCGTCGCCGCCGGATCCCGTGGTCGCTTTCGGCACAGGACCTTCTACGGGCTCGGGAGCCTCTCCGGTCCCAGGGGTGTGCGGCGGTGGGTCCACAGCGCCATCAGCACCACCAGCAAGCCGAACCCGAGCATGATCGGCTGTAGGACGTGGTAGCGCTGCATGACCAGCAACTGCGCGCCGATCCAGCCGATCTGGGCCGCCCCGGCCAGGACCGACGCCGTCATGGCCCACCTCGAACCGCCCAGCTCCAGCACGGCGGCGACCGCCATCGGGGCGGCCACCACCAGGAGCAGCAGTATCCCCGGCCACATCCACGACGTGAACGGTGTACCCGCCAGCCAGTCGTCGCCCATCCCGATGGCGTTGTCCGCGATCAGCCCGACCCCGCCGTAGAGCGCCGCCAGCGTCACCAGCAACTCGGCGGCCGCGACGAGCCGGCCTCGGTGGGTGGTGACCTCGCCGGTCCGGGTGGCCGTCACCTGGGGTGTCCCGCTGTGACGCGCGCAGCAGCCGCCGCTCCTCGATGCCCAGGTCCCGGTACGCGGCGTGGATCTCCTCCACCACCTCGGGCGAGGCCCCGGCCTTCCGCACCACGTCGCGCATCTCGGTGCACAGGTCTGCCAGCTCGGGTTCGCCCCCGGACCGGCCGGCGGCAGCAAGTGCCAGGGCGTGCAACCGAGCAAGCTCCGTCCTGACCTTGGCGGCGTCCATCGAGTCGAGGTAGGCCGCCACGGTCAGGACGAAGCCAGCCGGAACCGGCAGGTCCAGCCGTCTCGCCGAGGTCGGCCGCTTGGTCCCGACCGTGTCGGCGTCGCAGCGAGGGACAGCGGAGAGCGGGCGTGCCCAGCGGGTGACCGTTCCGGCGGTCACTCCGCCACCTTCGGCTCGGCCCGGACGACCGCCACCGGGCACGCGGCGTGGTGCAGCACCGCCTGGCTCACCGAACCGAGCAGCAACCCGGTCACGCCGCCACGGCCCCGGGAGCCGACGACCACCAGGCAGGCCCCCTCCGAGAGCCGGGTGAGCGCGCCGGCGGCGCCGTCGCGGATCACCTGGCGCCGGACCTCGACCTCGGGGTACTTCGCCGTCCACCCGGACAGCCGCTGGGCGAGCGTGCGGTGCTCGTCGGCCTCGATCGCGGTCCAGTCCAGGTAGGGCACGAGGAACGGGTCGAGCGCGGCGTCGCTCCACGCGTGCATCGCGACGAGCGGTGCCCCGAGCCGCGACGCCTCGTCGAACGCGAACGCCAGCGCTGCGTCACCGCCGGGCGGGCCGTCCACCCCGACGACGACGGGGGCGTCCTGCTCGTCGTGCGGCCCGCCTTCGCGGACGATGACGACCGGGCATGCGGCCTGTGCCGCCATCGACACCCCGACCGAGCCGAGGAGCAGGCCCGCGAAGCCGCCGTGCCCCCTCGACCCCAGGACGAGGAGCTCCGCGTCCTCGGCCTCGCGCGCGAGAGCGGGGACTGCTTCGCCGCCCGCGACCTCGCGGTCCACCTCGGCGGTCGCCTCGGCCGCCGAGGCCTCGATCGCCGCGGCATCGAGGAATTCGTGCGCCCTCTTCACCATCAGCTGCCGGTCGTACTCCTTCCCGCCCGGCGGCATCCCGATGGGCTGGTAGGTCATCCACGGAACGGCCGCGACCAGCCGCAGCGGGCGATTGCGCCGTACCGCCTCCGATGCCGCCCACCGCACCGCCTGCAGTGCCGAGTCCGAGCCGTCCACCCCGACAACGACCGACCGTGTGTGGTGAGTACTCATCTCGCCCTCCCCGATGTCCCTGTGTCACTGCGGACGCTGCCCTCCGGGCGGGCTCCCGCGCTGCGGCTCTCCGTCCTCTCTGGGCAGGACCTAAGGCCCGATCGGCCCGCCAGACCGGCCGGCGCACAGGCCGCCGTCGCGCACGCCCCCGGCTCGGTGCTGCTGGTGCCGCGTTCCGGCTGACCCCTGCCGTCACCCGTGACGGTCAAGGCCCTCCGGCAGGTGGAGGCGGGCCGCTCGGCACCTGCCCCGGCGACCGGCCTTCGGGGACCGTCGCGCCATGCAGATTCCCTCACACCCCGCCACCGCGCCCGGACGTCCCGTGCTGGTCGGCACCGACGGTTCGGCAGCAGCCGGCCTCGCTGTGCGCTGGGCGGCCGAGGAGGCCCAACTCCGTGGCTGCACGCTGCTGATCGTCTGCGCGCTGCAAACGGCGCCGGGTGGCCCTCCGCTCGTGGCGCACAGCCTGCTCGACGTGGCCGTGACCATCGCCCGGACCGCCGCGCCGGACGTCGCGATCAAGACCCGGGCCGTCATCGGCCGGCCCACCCCCGTGCTGTCCCGGCTCGCCCCGGACGTGCAGCTCACCGTCGTCGGACACCGCGGGTCCGGAGGTCGCCCGTCGATCGCGCTCGGGTCGACGGCGGCGACCCTCTCCCGCTCGGCGACGGGTCCTGTGGCCGTCGTGCGGTTCGCGCCGGGGCGCCCGGTGCCGGACAGGGACCGGCCGATCGTCGTCGCCGTCGACGGGACACCGCAGAGCCGGCACGTCGTGGAGGCCGCCGCACAGCTGGCGGAGCGCCGCGGGGCGATGCTGCACGCGGTGTACGTGTGGCCCGAGCGGCTCCCGGACGTCCTCCGGCGCCTGGGGCGCGGCGAGCGCGAACCCGGCAGGGAGGCCTCGGAGCGGCTGCTCGCGGAGTGCCTTGCCGGGCTGGCCGCGGATCACCCCGACCTGCCTGTGCGGGAGTCCGTGGTCCGCGGCCATCCGGCATGGGCACTGCTGGAGCTGTCCGACAGCGCCCAGCTCGTGGTCCTCGGCCCGCACTCGCCGGGAGCACGGGCGTGCGGATTGACACTCGTGCAGGCGGCGAGCTGCCCCGTCCTCGTCCTCCCCGTGCCGGAGACGAGCGCCGAGCCGGGCCGCTGCCTCACGACGCCCGGAGGCGGAGCCGGCCGGTGAAGACGGTCCCGCCCCCGGCGTCGACTCAGCGTGCGAGGTGCACCTTCCCGATCCGAACCCCGCCGTGGTCGTACGCGTCGCCGGTCGAGGTCACCGTTCCGATCCGTACTCCGGAGTAGTCATAGACGTCTCCGCCATCGGTGGCGACGCCGATCCGGACGCCCGCGTGGTCCCGGACCTCGCGCCCGGCGGTGTGTACGGCACTCATGTCGTCTCCTTCATCCGAAAGGCTGGTGGCCCCATGCTCGACACCACCAGCCTCACGAGGGAGGGCCGAAGGTCCGCACGACCCGAGCCACTGGTCGCCTCTCCGGGCTCCGGGGAATCACCGTTGAGCACCCGAGGGCGGGTCGTCCGCCCCTGCCCCGGCGGCGAGGACGCTGCCACCGTGCGGGAATGAACAGAATCGACTCGACCGGCCCGGTCGTCCAGCTCGGTACCGACATCGATCCCGGCGTCGCGCACTACGCACGCGTCGCCCTGACCCGTCTACTCACCGCTCAGGGGCGCCCGACGGTCCCCGTGCACATCCGGATCATCCGGGACCACGACCCCAGGCGCGTGCGCCCGGTGATCGCACGGGTCATCCTCGGCACCGGCGTGCCGCTACGCGTCGAGGCCGAGACACCTCGGGAAGCGGTGGATCTGCTGGTGGAGCGGATGGCGGGCAGCGAGCAGCCGGTGGCGGTCTGACGAGAACGCTGAAATGACGAGGAGCGGGCCGGCACGAAGCCGGTCCGCTCCTCGTCGTGCGCCCTCAGCCCGGCGACAACTCGAGGACCGCCAGCGATCCCCCCGACGGCAGCCGAGGCTGCAGGCTGTGGGGCAGCACGCCGACCGGCACCGGAGCGGCCAGTACCTCGGGGCGCAGGCCCAGGGCCATCGAGGTCAGCCGCACGGACTGGAGCGCCTGGCCGAGACGCAGGTCCGCCACGGGCCCAGGACCTTCGGCGCCCAGCAGGACGACGAGTGCTCCCGTCCGGGAGACCGGCCCCACAGCCGCGGCCGGCCACGTCGAGTCGCGCGCCAGACCAGCGGGCCGTTCGGGCAGCTCGCGGAGCCAGCACGCCTCCGCCTCCGCGGCCCGGCGGAGCAGGGTGCGCACCGCGACGTCGTGGGCCGCCGGTGAGGTGCCGGCCGTCTCCCGCGCGCCCGCCGACAGGACGGCGTACAGCAACCGCTCCTCCCCCTGCGGCGCAGCCGACGCCCCGGCCCGCAGTACGGCCAGGAGGCCGGCTTCGGGCGGAAAGGTGAGCAGAGGGCGCCTGCCCTGCACCGCCACCGCCAGCCGGGCGTTGCGCAGCGCGGCCCCTCCGGCGACCCGTCCCGTCCGCGGCGTGAGCTCGTCGGCGACCGACCACCGGCGGATGACGGTCCTGAGCTCGATGCCGTCCTCGATGGCCCGGATGAACCAGCGAACCGGGCCCGTCGGGTTGGGCGCGCCACGCGCCGCCTCGATCACCGGTTCGATCCGGAGGGCCAGGCCTGGCCGGCCCGATGGCCGGACTGCGGAAGGGCTCGTCATGGCGTCGAGTCTGCGGACCCGGCCAGCCCCCGACGAGGGCCCGAGGTCCCCTTCGGCGCCGCTGTCCGCACCCCTGGGTGCCGCAGCTCCACGGCCCAACGGCGGTTCTCGCAGGGTCCTCGGCCCCTGGGCGGGTGCCGCCCCGCGCAGGACGCTGTACGCGCACCCGACCACAGGAGCACGCCATGACCACGAACGACCCGCAACGCCTCGCGGCGCCCCCCGAGGCCCTCGACGACGACCCACTGATCCGGACGGTCATGTCCTCGCGCCTTGTCGGGATCGTGCCGACGGCACCACTCACCACCGCCCTCCGGCTGATGATCGCCGGTGGCGTTCGGCACCTACCGGTGGTCGAGGACGGCCAGTACGGAACGCTGGTCTCCGAGGTCGATCTGCTGCAGGGCATCGCCGCGCAGCACGGACCGCTCGGCCTGGCCCACCTGAGCGTCGGAGACGTGGCCCGCCCGGCACCGACGATCACCGAAGACGCCCGCCTCTCCGAGGCCGCCCGCCGGATGCGGACGGCGAACCGGGACGCCGTGCTCGTGGTCCGCGACGAGCAACTGCTGGGCATCCTCACCGCGACGGACCTGATCCGAGCGTGGGCGGCCCGTGCGGCCCCACAGCACCCGCCGCAAGGGTGACCACTCGTTCGCCCGCGGGCGAACGAGTGACGGCGGCAACGCGGTGCCGAGGGTGTCGGTCACCGCGACGTAGAGCAGGTATCCGAGCAACCCCGCCGACAGCAGCGCGCCACGGTGCGATCCCCATCCAGCGGCCCGCAGGGCGTCCAGTAGGACCTGGTAAGGCGAGCAGCACCACGACCGCGACCGCCAGGTTGCCGGTCGCGATGAACACCGTGTCGTAGGCGTCGAGGCCGCTGCCTTGGAGCAGGCTGGTCTCCCCCCGGGTGGTCGTGACGGCGCGTGGGGTGCCCGATCCGTGTCCGAGGAGCGTCGCGATCGCGCGCCGCCGCCGCGAGGGCCGCGGCGACGGCGAGGCGCGCCGCTACCCGGCCGCGGGGGTTTCTCACCAACATTGCGTTCCCCTCAGTACCACGGGGCGAGGACGGCGTCGGCCACAGCCGTCGACATCGTCACGGGCGAGCGTGCGGCGCAGCACTCCAGCGCTCATCACGCCGCCCCCGCGGCGGTGTGGGTGCGGTCCGGTCGGACGACGGTGACCCGGCGGGGGGCGTGCAGCACGCACTGCAGGCTCACCGAGCCGAGCACCGCGGAGGCGATCCCGCCGCGCCCCCGGTGCCCCACGACCAGGTCGTCGGCATCCCGCGCCTGCTCGACGAGCACCTTCGCCGCCGCACCCGGCAGCGCGAGGACCTCGACCGGAACGTCGGCGGCGGCTCCCGTGACCCCAGCCCGCACCTCGGCCACCGTGGACCGTAGCCCGGTCTCCACCCTCGTCGAGACCTCCTGCAGGCTCGGCGGGGCCGAGAGCCCGTAGGTCTCGGCCCAGTAGGCGGGCGGGTCGAAGGCCATGACGGCCCGGATCCGCGCGCCGCGACGGCCCGCGTCGGCGAGGGCGTACTCGAGCGCCGTCCTGGAGCCGGGTGAGCCGTCCATGCCCACCACGATGATCGGTACCTCGTCCACCGGGTCCTCCGTCCTCGATCGGTCGGGGCCGGCAGCGCGCTGGCCTCGGCCGAACGCTCTCGCTTCTGTCCCGCCGGCCACGACGGCCGGACGCCCCTCGCGGTAGGGCCGCTGGTCCCGGCGTCGGAGATACGGGACCTCCGGACCGTGCGGAAGGGGCATGCGACCCGGGACGTCGACCGTCGTCGCAACGGAGGCTGGGGCCGACCCCAGGAGGACTACCGTGCCCACACCGTTCACGCCCTCGATCAGTCAGCGGCTGGACCGTCCCTGGTCGACGTCCGGCGCCGAGGTGGCGCGGACGCTGGGCACCGACCGCCTGGTGGGCCTCACCACCGCCGAGGCCACCGCACGTCTGCACACGGCAGGACCGAACGACCTGCCCCACGAACCGCCCCGACGGCTGCTCACCTCGGTGCTGGCCCAGCTGCGGGAGACCATGATCCTGGTGCTGCTCGGGGCCGCGGCGCTCACCGCCGCGACCGGAGACCTCGCCGACTGCGCGGTCATCCTGATCGTCATCGCGGTGAACACCACCGTCGGGGTGCTGCAGGAACGGAGGGCCGTCGGCGCCGTGGCGGCGCTGCGCGCGCTGACGACGCCCGAGGCCACGGTCGTGCGGGAGGGCGTCGCCCGGCGCATCACCGCGACCGGGATAGTCCCGGGCGACCTCCTGCGGGTCGTCGAGGGCGACGTCGTCGCCGCCGACGCCCGCCTGTTGACCACCGATGCGCTGCAGGTCGACGAGGCCCTCCTGACGGGCGAGTCACAGCCGTCGGATCGTGATGCGGACCGCCGGTGTGCGGCGGATGCCGGACCGGGTGACCGGGTGACGATGCTCCACGGCGGCACCCTCGTCGTGCACGGCAGCGGTACCGCCGTGGTCGTCGCCACCGGCACGGACACGGAGCTCGGCGGCATCGCCACCCTGCTGCACGAGCACACGGCCCCGGTGACGCCGCTGCAGCGCAGGCTCGCCCGGCTCGGCCGGATGATCTCCGTCGGCGCCGTGGCCGCCTGCGCGGCCGTCGTGGCCCTGGGCCTCGTGCGGGGCGAGCCGTGGGAGCTGATGCTCGTCGCCGGGGTCAGCCTCGCCGTCGCCGCCATCCCGGAGTCCCTGCCCGCGGTGGTCGCGCTCGCGCTCGCGGCCGCGACCCGCCGGATGGCCGCCTGCGGCGCGATCGTCCGGTCCCTGCCCGCCGTCGAGGCGCTCGGCTCGGTCACCGTGCTCGCGGTCGACAAGACCGGGACGCTGACCGGGGGCAGCACCGCATGCGCGGCGACCTGGACCCCGGAGGACGGCGAGCACCCGGCGCCGTCAGGAACGGCCGAGGGACCCGAACGCGCCCTGCTCGAGGCGGCCGCGCTGTGCAACGACGCCGGACCCGACGCCGGCGGTACGGAAGGCGCGCTCGTCCGGGCGGCCACCGCCGGCGGCATCGACGTGACGGCCCTGCGGCGGCGCAACCCTCGGACGTCGGTGGTGCCGTTCGACTCCGTCCGGCGGTGCATGCGCACGGTGCACGCCGGGCCGGACGGCGAGCTGGAGATCGTGAAGGGCGCGCCCGAGCTGCTGCTCGACGGGCACGCAGAGGCCGCCGACGTCGTCGCCCGGTGGACGGAGGGGGGTCGGCGCGTACTGGCCGTCGCCGCCGGTCCGCCCGGTCGCCTGCGGCTGCGCGGTCTCGTGGCGCTGGCCGATCCCGTCCGCCCGGATGCCCGGGAGGCCGTCCGCGCGGCCCGCGGGGCGGGCATCCGGACCGTTATGATCACCGGTGACCATCCGGGGACCGCGAACGCCATCGCCCGGGAGACCGGGGTGCTCGAACCCGACGACCTCCCCGTCGACCCCGGCTCATCGCTGCGCGCCGTGTACGCACGCACCGACCCTGCCGGCAAGCTCGACATCGTGGCCGCCTGGCGGGACGCCGGGCACATCGTGGCGATGACCGGGGACGGGGTGAATGACGCCCCGGCGCTGCGTGCCGCCGATGTGGGTGTGGCCATGGGCCGCCGCGGCACGGAGGTGGCCAAGGAGGCCGCGGACGTCGTGCTCACCGACGACAGCCTCGGCACCATCGTCGCCGCTGTCGCCGAGGGCCGCCGGGTGGCCGACAACGTTCGGCGCTTCGTCCGCTACGGGCTCTCCGGTGGGCTCGCCGAGCTGCTGGTCATGTTCCTGGGCCCGTTCCTCGGCATGCCCCTGCCGCTGCTGCCGGCGCAGATCCTGTGGGTCAACCTCGTCACCCACGGCCTGCCCGGCGTCGCCATCGGCTCGGAGGCTGCCGAGCCCGACATCCTGCGCCGCCCTCCCCGGCCTCCGCGTGAGGGCATCCTGACCCGGCGTACCACCCTCGAGATCGTCGTCCTCGCCGCGACCATCACCACCTGCTGTCTGGGCGTCGCGGTGGCGGCCTCGTTCGCCGGTTGGAACTGGCAGACGATGCTCTTCACGACCCTTGCGCTTGCCCAGCTGGGCGTGGCCCTGACCACGCGCTCGGACCGCACCCCGTTCTGGCGCCTGTCCCCCGCCACGAACCCGTTCCTGTTCCTCGCCGTCGCCGCCAGCCTGGTCGCCACGCTGAGCGCGCTCTACCTGCCCGGGCTCTCCGACCTGCTCGGGACGACGCCTCTCGGTGCCTCCGAGCTCGCGGTCTCGGTCGGGGTCGCCGCCGTGCCGGCAGTGGTGGTCGAGGTGGCCGAAGTCATCCGCGGCCGCCAGCACTCCGGGGAACCGCGTCTCCGCGGGTGACGGGCCGGCCTGGCCTGTCGCAAGCGGCCTGCTCGCGGGGTGCGACCTGCGGGGATGAAAGGCGGGACTTCCGGCCCTGCCGTGAGCGGCGGGCGTCGTCCACTCTCGAGGAGTCCGCGGCGCCGGAAGGACCGCGAGGAAGCCACCACCCGTCGCTGGGGAGCAGACGAGTGGATCCTGCCGGGGCCGGTGTCGGGGACACCGGCCCCGGCCTCTGCTCGCTACCGTGCAACGCCCTGGCCGTGGCCTGGCTGCCCACCCACGCCACCGGAGGCGATGACCGGCAGCACCCGGAACGCCGGGCCGAGGACGGCCCCGCCCGAGGAAGTGCAGGAAACCGTGCGCAAGTGCCCTGCCGAGCCGGCGATCACCGAGGACCGTGCACGACCAGCACGGGGCACCGGGCGTGGGTCGTCACGTGCTGCGCGGTCGAGCCGAGCAGGAGCCCGGCGAACCCGCCGTGACCGCGGCTACCCACGACGAGGAGCTCGGCGTCCTTCGCGGCGACGAGCAGGACGCTCGCCGCGCCGCCCTCGATCACCTCGGTCACCACGGTCGCCGCCGCGTCCGCGTCGAGCGCCTGTCTGATCGCCTCCTGGATCGTCGTCCGGGCGATGTGCTCCCAGTCGACCCAGATCTGCGGGATCGGCACCGGCACCGGGCCATAGGACACCGGGATCGACCAAGCGATGATTGCCCGCACCCTGGCTCCGGTGAGGCGCGCCTGGCGCGCCGCCCACTGCAGGGCGCATCGGGAGGACGGCGACCCGTCCACGCCGACCACGATCTCCCTCGCGCCGGCGCGGTCCTGCCCGTCATCCACGGTCGTGGATCGCGAGCGCGCCGAGATCGACCAGGTCGTCCCCGGGGCGGGCGGTGGCGGCAGCCACCTGGGCCGGCGTGCCCGGCTGCAAAGTGGCCACCGACATGCTCGTGACGTCGCGAACCTTCATCTCATCCTCCGTAAGGTCGGCCGACACGACGAGCACCGGACGGTGTGCGCGAGCGATCAGCCCGTGCGACACCGATGGTCTCGCCAGTCGCCCGAGGCCGGCCGCGACGCCCTCGCCGCGCGTCCCGGTGACGACCATCAACGCGTCGTGCTGGTCGGCCAGCGAGATGACGAGGCCGATCGGGTCGCCGTGCGGCATGTGGACCGTGTGTCCGCGTGGTGCCCCGGCCAGAGCGACGGCAACGCGGGTACGTCGAAGATCGAGCGTGCACTCGAGCTGTTCCTCGAAATCGGCGGCGTCGGGGTCGATCGGGTAGTCGGCCAGGTCGATCGCGTGCAGGACGTGAACGTGGGCGTCCAATCGCGCGGCGAGATCGGCGCCGCATCGGGCCGGCCGCCGTCCGACTCGTCACCGTGCCCGGGGCTGCGGACTGCTCATGGCGACTGTGGAGCGGTCTCGCCGGCGTGCTCCAGGTCGTCGGCCACGCAGTCGAGCAGCTTGTGGTGCAGCTCCGCAAGCGCCCGTGCCACGGCGAGCTCGTCACCGATCTCGGGTATGTCGGCATCTGCTGGGTTCAGTCGGGCCGAGCCGACCCCGACGAGCGAGTCCGAGTCGCGGGTGTGCAGCCGCGCCACGGCCCTGGTGCGCCCGTCGTGCTCGTCGATGTCCAGCGATACGTTCCACTGCTTCGCCTCGTGCATGTCAGCTCCTCACCCTCACCGGGTAGCGGTCGATCGTCCCCCACACAGCTGTGCCCGAGGAGGGTCGACCTGCCCTCGTCATCGGGCCGATGGGCCCGAGGTGCCGGGCGGGCCGGAGCCGCAGCGTGTCGCTCGCGGCGACCGAGATGCGGTAGCGCCATCGCATCACGGGGACAGTGGATGATCGACGCGGTGGTGATCGCCTCGGCGCCGACGGGTCGGTTCAGTGAGCGGCAGGGTGGTCCGGGCGCGTACGACCGCCCTGGCGGTCAGCAGGGCCGCCACGGCGACGGTCGCGGCCGCGATCGCGAGGCGGTCGGCGGCGACCGCGGGCTGCCAGCGGACGTCGTCGCCGCGCAGCACGAACGCACCGGCCGGGCGGCTGCTGAACTCCCAGCCCGCCGCCTGAGCCCTCACGCGGGAGTTCCCGGCGCGGTCGGTCCATTGCGGTCCGACCCGTGCCCACTCGCGCTCCCACTCCGCGGCGTGTACCGCAGAAGTCCACTGCCGGGCGAGGTGCGCCACGCCGGCGCCGACCATGGCCCCCACAATTCCGGCGTGCACCGAACCGAGGATCGCGGCCGCTGCGACTTCTGCGGGTGCCATGGGCGGGTGCACAAGCTGCCCGTCCCGGGTCGTCCAGGCCACGGCCACCGCGCCGGCTCGCTTCGGGCCCTTGACCGGAGCGAGCCCGGTCCGCTCAGCCCCGTCGCTCCCGGTCCACCGGACCTGCGCGTGTGTATCTCCTCGGCGCTGCCGCCGCTTGCGACCAGGGGGACGTCCTCAGCCACGACGACCTGGACCGGGACCCGGTCGTGGGCCTGCTCGGAGAGTTCCCCGTGCACGGCGGGCTTGGCTCAAGAAGGGTGAGGTGACGAGAGCGGCGAGACGGGCCCGGAGGGCGTCGGTGAGCACGGCGAGGTCGGGGACCTGGTCCGGGTCGGCGACGATGCTGACGGTGAGCGTCCCGGCGTAGGACAACGCCACGAAGTTCACCGTGGTGTTACCCGCCTCCCCGACGGACAAGGGCACGATGCGCGCGACCGGCGCTCCGGCCAGGTGCAGCACCCGGTCGGGCCCTCGCACGTTGCTGACCAGCGTGTGTATCCGGTGCTGGCGTGTCATGTACCAGTGGTAGAGGCCCGTGGCGGCGAGGAGCCGGAACAGCGGCCAGAGCAGGACGATCGGCGCCGGCGCCGTGGTGCGGCGGCGGGCCGTGGCGAGTACCGGGGCGAGGGTCCGCACGGTCTCCGCGGGATCGGTTCGAGCCGGGATCCCGACCACCAGGGGTGCGACGGCGTTGCCCGCACCGGCTGGTGAGGCGGATCGGCGGCCCGCGACCGGCACGGCGATCCGGAAGGTGTCCACCGACTCGCCCCGATGTGCGAGCAGATCGCCGAGAGCCGCCGAGGTGACGGCGAGGAGGGCGTCGTTCACGCTGCCGCCGGCACGGTGCGCGGCCTCGCGGACCGACACGAGGTCGGCCTCGACCGTGGCGAACCGGCGTCGTGACCCGGTCGGCGCCAGCAACGAGCACGCCGCGGCACGCTCGGCGTGGAGCCCGCCGCTCGCGGCGACCGACAGGCGCAGGGCACGCAGGGCTGCGGTGACCCGCGACCGCCTGCCTCTCGGGGACCGGGCAGTACCCGCGCGCGCCTCAGGGGCGACAGTGCCCTCGGTGCCCGGGGACGGGGGCCGGGTGTCGTCGAGCAGCCGCTCGAGGACGGCCAGCCCGCCGATCCCGTCGGCCAGGCCGTGATGAACCACCAGCACGACCCCGACGACACCGGCACCGGCCTCCACGAACACCGCGCGCCACAGCGGCCGGTCCCTGGGAAGCGGTTCGAGGACGGCGCCGGCGGCGATGTCCAGGAGCTCGCGCTCGTCACCCGGCGCCCCGCTACGGGTGTGGTGCAGGTGCCGGGGCGGGTCGAACGCGGCGTCCTCGACCCACTCAGGACGTCCGCGGCCCGGCCCGATGCGCTGCCGCAGCCGCGCGACGGAGCGCGCCCGCTCGGCGACGAGGCGTTCCGCGGCGCCCAGGTCGAAACCCGGTCCGGGGCGGAGGATCAGCAGTGCTCCGAGGTGCTCGGGTACCGCGGCGGCGTCGTCCATGGCGAGCATGACCAGGTCCGCCGGGCCGACGGCGTCGTGGACGGGTGCTTCCCCGCGGACCACGTCCGGTGCCGCGCCGGGCCGGGTCCGAAGCGCGGGATCGACGTCCGGTGGCTGCGGGTGCGGCCGCGCAGGCAGCGTGGCGGGTCCTGGGGTTCGCCGAGGTCTCATCCCGGGCCTCCCACGCCGTCGGCCGCGGCGGGTCGGCCCGGAGCGGTCCCGTGAGGGCTCTCGGAGGTCCGCTCGGCGGTGCGGACCACGACCACCGGGCACGGGCCTCGGTGCACGGCGATCCTGGCCGGCTCGTCGTAACGGGCAGGTCCGTCTTGTCGGCCGAGGACGAGCGCGATCGCGCCGGTCGCACGGTCGAGCACGAGGTCGGTGCCCTCGCCGTCGACATGGTCGATGATGAGCGGCACCCCTCGGCGTGCGGCCAGCATGGTCGCCTCCGCGAGCACCCGGGCGTCGCGCTCGGTGTCCGTCAGCGCGGCGACGACGACGTTTCGCCGGCGCAGGTGCGGGGCACGAACGACCGCGACCGGGCACCCCGCCCGCCCGAGGACGTCGAGGGCGACGGATTCGTCGGCGGCCTCCGGCGGGTCGTCCCGGCCGCCCAATCCCACGACGAGCATCGCGGCGTCGCGGCTCGCCGCCAGCAGCGCCGCCAGCGGGCTCCAGGCCGACGTCCGTCGGACGATTTCCACTCCCGGCGCGGCTGCCGCGGCGGCGGCCGCCGCCCGCTCGAGGACGGTGTCGCGCTGCCGATCCGTCTCTCCTGACGACGTCGCGTGCATCAGGACCAGGGGCGCCGCCCGGGCGCGCGCCTCGCACGCCGCGAAGCGGGTGGCAGTCAGCGCCGCGGCACTACCGTTCACGCCGGCCACCACGGATCCCGTTCCGGGCATTGTGGATGTTCCTTCCTCCGGGCGGTGGCCCACGACGGGATCGCGGGCGTGCGTGCGCGCCGCCTCCGCTAGGCAGTGACCGCTGGCGGCGCCGACCGGCCCGATTCCGGAGTCGAGCGGAGGCCGGCATCCGAGCGCCGGGGGCGGTCGAGCGCGAGACCGTCGCGCACCAGCATCACGGGGCACCGGGCCCTGCTCAGCAGCGCACGCCCGACCTCACCGATCGGATAGCCGTCCGGGGCACGCCAGCCGTCGGACCCCAGCACGACGAGCAACGCGTTCGTCGACCGCTCCGCGAGAACGGTGGCGGCGCTGTCCCGGGCGACGAGGCGCCGCACGTGCACGTCCGGATAGGTGGCGGTCCATGGCGCGAGCCGGGACTCCAGCAGCTCGCGCGCATCGGCGAGCACGGCCTCGAAGCTCAGCGTCGGGCTGCTCTGCCGCATGGTGGCGTCGGTCCAGGCGTGCGCCGCCACGAGCGGAACCCCGTGGGACCTCGCCTCCTCGAACGCCTGCGCCAACGCCGCCGCGTTCGCCGCCGAACCGTCCACGCCGACGACGACCGGTGACGTCGGCGCGGTTTGCTGCGCCGGCGCCGGGCCGACGACCACGACCGGGCAGGAGGCCCGGCCGACGAGCGCGGCGACCAGGGGCCCGGCCTCGCCCGACCGGGGCAGCCCCACCAGCAGGAGCTCGGCCTCGTCCGATTCGGTTCCGAGCACGTCCGCGGCGGCGCCGTCGCGGACGACGCATTGCACGGTCGGTAGCGGTCCGAGGGAGCGGACCATGTCGGTCGCCTCCCGCAGCTGCGCGCGGGCGGTGCAGTGCAGGTGTTCGCGGTACCGCTGCAGCACGTCCGCGGCGGCCGCGGTCCGAGCGGGGTCGGCTGCCCAGTCGACCACCGCGACCAGCCGCAGCTTCGCCTTGCGGCGCCGAGCTTCCCGTGCCGCCCACCGCACCGCGGCGAGCGCGCCCGGCGAGCCGTCGGCTCCGACGACCACGCTGCTCCCGGCGACGTCGTTCGATGTCGTCATGTCGATCTCCTCCGCGGTCTCAGGCGGCGTCGTGGGTGACAACGACGGGGCATCGGGCGTGGGCGACGACGTGCTGGCTCACCGAGCCAAGCAGCATGCCGGTGAACCCGCCGTGCCCGCGGCAGCCGACCACCAGCAGGTCTGCGTCGCGCGCCGCGGCGAGGAGGACCGCGGCGGGGTGCCCCTCGGTCGCCTCCCGGTCGACGTCCAGGTAGCCCGTTTCCTTCAGCGCGCTGTCGACGGCCGAGTTCAACGCGGTCCGGGCGTCGCCCGCCCAGTCCACCGTGATGACGGGCGCCCACCCGTAGGTGGTCGGGATCTGCCAGGCCATCACCGCGCGCACGGGGGCGCGGGTGCGCCGGGCCTGCTCGACCGCCCACCGCACGGCGCCCTCCGAGCCGGGGGATCCGTCGACCCCGATGACGATCGTGCCCGCCCTGCCCCTCATCCCGCCGCTCCTCCGTCGGAGTCCGATGCGGGATCCGACCCGATGGGGGCCAGGACGACCGGCTCGGTGTGCCGGGCCGAGGAGCGCGACGTGCCGTCCGAGGGTGCCTCGGCCGCGGCGGTTCGGCTCGGCTCCCCGTTGCGCAGGTCCGGCCCGCCGCTAAAGCCGTCAGGCCCGACAGACATGTCTTCGGACCGGCGGGCTCCGCGAAGAGTCGCGGCCCGCGCGGCCGTGGCGACGGCGGTTCCGGTCACGGCGCCGACCGCCGCGCCGATGGCGGCGGCGAGCACCAGACCCGTGGGGTCCCCGGTCTGTATGCCCACCCCGAGCCCGACCAGCGCGCCGGACAGAGTGCCGGTCCCCACACCGGTCAGCAGGGTCCTTGTCCGGCCGCGGCCGGCCTGCGCACCCGACGGGTCCTGCCCCGCGACGAACGGCAGGTCTTGCCTCGGTGACCTCGCGTCGACTGCCATTGGTCCTCCTCGTTGGACGGGGTCAGGGTCGCGCGATCCCTGGGCTCCTCGGCAGAGGCGGAAGGCCCGCGGCCCGGGCCCGTCGGCCCTGATGCGATCCGGCTCGGCAGTCCCGCCAAGCCTTCACGCGCCGCGGGACGCGGCGGTATGGGCCTGCTCGAGCCATCCGGCGATCTTGTCGTCGACCTGGTCGATTCCCGCATTTCGAGGTGGTTCGTCCACCCGAGGGGTGATCGACCTCCTTGATCCGGGAGACTCGAGTGTGCCGGAGCCGCGGCCGTGCCGGGGTGGTCGCCGGACACCATCGCCAGGCGGATCCCCGCGGTTCGGCAGTCGGCGATCGCCTCGGCCACGTCGGGGCGTGGCTGGCCCTCCAGGCCGACCAGCCCCAGCAGCTCCAGATCGGTCTCGCCGGGGTCAGCCTCTCCGATCGCAGCCGTCGAGTCCCGGTGCGCGACCGCCAGCACAGGCAGGCCCCGCTCGCTCATCCCGGCCACCGCCTCGCTAGCACCGGCCCGAACGGACCGGCATAGCGGCAGCGTCGCGTCCGGCGCGCCGACGGGGGCCGGGCCACGCTGCCGGAATGTCATCGAGCCGACTCACGAACCAGACCACGTGCGGCCCGAGAGTGCCGTCCCGCATCGACCGTGACCGGCGTGCGCAGCATTGGCAGGCGCGGGCGACCCATGGTGGTCGCGGCCAGGAGGTAGGGATGCTGATGACTGAGCTCGTGGTCGTGGCCGGGTGGTGTTGGCGTCGATGCTGTGCTGGTCGGTCTATGCCGCAGCGCTCGCCTGCGACGATGGGAAGCGGGGCGAGGGGTGCCGGCCGCATGAGTGACGCCGTCGTTCGCCGATTCGTCCGGACTCGATGACGACGAAGGCCGATGGTCACCATCGGCAGGGTCCTTTGGGCTGTCGTGAAGCCTCGCGCGGGACCACACCCTGGGCTCGAGACGCGATTGTCGAGGTGGGAGATGACCGAGGTCGCTGATGCGCAGCCAGCTGTTCCTCGGCTGGATCCGACCGAGCGGGTCGACCTGCTCCTGCGGGATCTGCGCAGCTCTCGGTCCGGGTTGACCGAGCGCGAGGCCCAGCGACGGCTGGTGTCCTCCGGGCCCAACGAGTTGCGGCGGCGAGGTGGCCGGAGGTGGCCACGGGAATTGGCACGGCAGTTCACGCATCCGCTGGCGCTGTTGTTGTGGGCGGCGGCGGGCATGGCGTGGGCAGTGGGGATCACGCCGGTGGCGATCGCGGTCGTGGTGGTGATCGTGATCAATGCGCTGTTCGCGTTCGTGCAGGAGCGTCACGCCGAGCGGGCGGTGGAGGCGCTGGCGGCGTTCCTCCCGATGCGGGCGAAGGTGGTGCGCGACGGCCGGATACGCGAGATCGAAGCCGTCGGCCTGGTGCCGGGAGACGTCCTGGTCATCGAGGAGGGAAACCGGATCTCGGCGGATGCCCGACTGCTCGACGACGGAATCGAGGTGGATCTTTCGGCGCTGACCGGCGAGTCGATGCCTGTGTACCGTTCGGCGGACCTGGTCGATGTCCGGGTTCCCTTGCTGCAGGCGCGCGATCTGGTCTTCAGCGGGACGACGTGCACCGAAGGTGAAGCCCGTGCGGTGGTGTTCGCCACCGGCATGCACACCGAGCTCGGCGGGATCGCCGCCCTGTCCGAGCGGGTGGAGCAGGACGAGAGCCCGCTGGAGACCCAGGTGCGGCGGGTGGCGTGGCTGATCGCGCTGATCTCTGTAGTGCTCGGTGCGGCGTTCATCCCGATAGCGACGGTCGGGGCGGGGCTGTCGTTCGTCAACGCCGCCGTCTTCGCAGTCGGCCTGCTGGTGGGCAACGTGCCGGAGGGGCTGTTGCCGGTGATCACGCTGGCGCTGGCGATCGGGGTTCGGGGACTGGCCAAACGCGGTGCCGTCGTGAAGCGCTTGAGTTCGGTGGAGACACTCGGTTCGACGGACGTGATCTGCACCGACAAGACCGGGACCCTCACGGAGAACCGGATGCGCGTCACGACGATCACCACCACGAGCGGGATGCACGAGCCGGGCGAAGCACTTCACGACGACGTGGCGTTGGCGCATCTGGCCACCACGGTGGCCTTGTGCAACAACGCCCGTCTCGACGTCACGGGCACGATGATCGGTGATCCCACCGAGATCGCGCTCCTCGAGGCCGCCGGCGTACTCGGCGAACGGCTTGACGGCGACGACCGGCAGCGGCGACGCCAGTTCCACTTCGACCCCGTCCGCAAACGCATGTCGACGGTGGACGAAATCGGGGGCACGCTGTGGATCCACACCAAGGGCGCCCCGGAATCGGTGCTGCCGCTGTGCAACGCCGAACTCGTGGACGGCGACCAGAGGCGAACGCTGAGCGACACCCGGCGACACGAGCTCGCGAAGCTGGTCGAGGCCCAGGCTCAGCAGGGGCTTCGGATGCTGGCCGCAGCCGAACGCCGCCTCGCTCCGGGTGAGGGCGTGCCCGAGGACCGTGACCGCGCCGAACAGGACCTGGTGTTGCTGGGCCTGGTGGCCATGATCGATCCGCCCCGGGCCGGGGTCGCCGACGCCGTCGCGCAATGTCACCTCGCCGGGATCCGCATCATCGTCATCACCGGTGACCACGGCCTGACCGCCGCGGCCGTCGCCGGTCAGGTCGGCATCGTCCGCGGGGAGCCCACTGTCGTCACCGGCGAGGAACTGGACCGGATGAGCGAGGACGATCTCGACGCTCTGCTCGACAGTCAGGCGGAGCTGATCTTCGCGCGCTCCTCACCCGAGGCCAAGCTCCGCATCGCCGACGCGTTGCGTGACGCCGGGCACGTGGTGGCCATGACCGGTGACGGCGTCAACGACGCCCCGGCGCTGCGGCGCGCCGACATCGGAATCGCGATGGGGTCGGGCACCGACGTCGCGCGGGAAGCGTCCACGATGGTGCTCACCGACGACAACTTCGCCACCATCGCCGCCGCGGTACGAGCCGGCCGACAGATCTACGACAACATCCGCAAGTTCATCTTCTACATCTTCGCCCATGCCACCCCCGAAGTGACCCCGTTCGTGGTGTTCGCGTTGTCCGGCGGGGCCATCCCGTTGCCGCTGACCGTGTTGCAACTGCTGGCCTTCGACGTCGGCACCGAAACGCTGCCCGCGCTCGCGCTCGGCCGGGAACCCGCCGAACCCGGGCTCATGCAGCGCCCTCCGCGGCGACGCGGTGAATCGGTGATCCAACCGGGGATGCTGCTGCGCGCGTGGCTGTTCCTCGGCGTCATCTGCGCCGCGCTGCAGATGGCAGGGTTCTTCCACGTGCTGCTGGACGCCGGATGGCACGTCGGCGACCCGACCGGGCCTGGGACACCGCTGCACCATGCCTACCAGCAGGCCACCACGATGACCTTCTTCGGCATGATCGCCGGCCAGATCGGCACCGCTTTCGCCGCCCGGACCGACCGCGCTTCGCTCCGCTCCATCGGCGTGTTCTCCAACCCGCTGCTGCTGTGGGGCATCCTTTTCGAGCTCGCGTTCGCCGCCGGGATCATCTACATCCCACTGATGCAGGACCTGCTGGGAACCGCCGCCCTCACCCCCGAGATGCTCGCCTTCACCATCCCCTACCCCTTCATCGTCTGGGGTGCCGACGAGATCCGTCGCTGGCTGATCCGCCGCCACGCCCGGACGTCCGGCCACCAAGGAACCTCCGGACGCGAAGGCCGCGAACCCGTGATGGCGGGCTCCTAGACCAGGCCGGCGTCGTGCACCACCTGCGATCTGGCTGGGGGCTGAAAGAAGATCGGTGTAAGACGTCGTTTCAGAAGTGGTGGGCCCGCTTCTGCCGCTTCTGGGTGAGGCTGACAGCATCGAAGGATGCCCGCGCCTCGCGTGACGACGAAGACGAAGATCTTCGAGCTCGAGATCGTGTTGGAAGAGGTTGAGCCGTCGGTTCGGCGTCGGGTGCGGGCGAGGTGAGCCTGGCGGTGCTGCATGAGGTGGTGCAGTCGACGATGGGCTGGACCAACTCCCACCTGCACGAGTTCACGATCGACGGCCGACGTTACGGGATTGACCTTCCCCCGGTTCGACGGACTCCGACCTTGAGTCGGCGGTAGCCGACTGGGAAGGATGCCCGTTGGCTCATCGTCGGAGGGAACGACACGGTCGTGCCGAACTCAACCGCCGGGCGCAGGCCCTTTCACCGCGCGGCTGCGCAGCTCCGCCTCGTCCTTCCCTTCGCCTGATGGCTGACCACCGGCGACGGGCCTCTCCTCCACTCTCATCGTTCAGCTCCTCGCACCTCGTGTCGGGTCAGGACACCGACGACGCGCTCACCGTCGACCACCGGCACGGATCGGACACCCCGGTCGAGCATGGCCGCCACGACGTCGACGACGTCGTCCTCGGGCCGGGCGATCACCACGGCCTGCCTCGTCACCGCGGCCACGATCGACTCCGGGTCCAGCTCGACCTGCCAGCCGTCCGGGACCAGCAGGCCGCGTGCGAGGTCGGCCTCGGCCGCCACTCCGAGGAAATGCCCCTGACCGTCGACGACCGGCACCGTCCCGTGCCCGTGCAGCATCGAGGCCGCCACGGGAATGGGCGTGTCCGCTCGCACCGTGCTCACCGAGCCGCTCATGGCGTCGCGCACCTTCATCTCGCCTCCGTCTCCGAGTCCGAGGTCGACGATGGCGCAGAGCGTGCCTCCGCACACGGGACGAAGGGCCCGACCCCGCCCGCCACGCGACCCGCGACGTCGAGGACGAGGACGAGGACGAGGACGAGGACGAGGACGAGGACGAGCCTGTCGGGTCTTCGGCTATCAGCTCGCCGGGTCGGTCCGGCGGCCCGCGAGCCGGCTCATGGGCACCGCGATGGTGTGTGCAGTCGCGTCCGGAGCCCGCGGTTCGGGCATTCGGGTCGCGAGGTCCGCCCACCGTCGCAGGTCGGTCACCTCGTAGGCCCGGCCGATGCCGAGCACGCTCCACCCGGTGCGGATGCCGAGGTCGACCTCGTCGACCTCGAACGCGATCACCGCACTGCAGGTGGCAGCGGCGAGCTTGGTCCCCTCACCGGTCCGGAAGACGACCTCCTCCCCGTCGAGGAGGTAGGCGACGGGCTGAGCCGCCGGCAGAGCCGAGTCGGTGAACACCACGCGGCCGATCACACTGCCGCGGAGCAGGTCCAGGCACTGCGCACGGTCGAGCTCGGCCAGTCTCGACCGCCGCGCCCTTTGCGCGACCACATAGCCGCTTCGATCGCCCATCCGGACAGTCTCGCTCAGGTCCGCGGGCGCAGGCAGGGGCCGAAGGTCCCCGTGCCCGGCCGAGGTCAGTCCGCTCCCAGCGGGACCGTCCAGGACACCCGCGTCCCGCCCTGCTCACGGTTCTCCAGGGCCAGCTGGCCGCCGTGCCGTTCGGCCCGGCGACGCATGTTCGCCAGGCCGCCGCGGCGTCCCGTCTCCGGGATGCCGGCACCGTCGTCGGCGACGTGCAGGGCGACCTGCCCCGCGTCGGTGACGACGTCGACCTCGACGCTGTGTGCGCACGCGTGCCGGGCGACGTTCGTCAACGCCTCCCGGAGCACGGCGACGAGGTCTTCTGCGACGTCGGTGGGCACCCGGTTGTCGATGAGGCCGGAGAAGCTGACGGCGGCCCTGAGGCCCAGGGCATCGTCGAGCTCGGTGACGACGTCCAGGATCCGCGAGCGGACCCCGGTTCCCCCCGCGACGCGTGCAGGTCGAAGATCGTGGTGCGGATCTGTCGGACGGTGGCGTCGAGGTTGTCGATCTGTTCCTGGATCCGCTGGGCGTGCGGGCCGCCGCCCAGCCCCACCGCCACGCTCTGCAGTGACAGGCTCGCCGCGAACAGCCGCTGGATCACCTGGTCGTGCAGGTCCGCGGCGATGCGGTCCCGCTCGTCGAGCATCGCCAGCCGCTGCTGCTCCTCCCGCGACTCGGCCAGCTCGATGGCGATCGACGCCTGGTTCGCGAACGCCGTAGCCATGTTCAGTTCCTCGACGGTGAAGCCGGGCCGATCCCGTACCCGGGCCGCGGCCAGGACCCCGTCGACCTGGCCGGCCCGCTGCAGCGGAAGGGCCAGCATCGGGCCGAGATCGAGATCGAGGGACGCCATCGAGATCAACCCGGGTACCTTCCCCGGGCTCTCCACCCGGCGGGGTTCACCGGTGCGGAACACCTCCCCGCACAGGGACGTCTCCAGCGGTAGCAGGAAGCCTCGCAGGCCATCGGCTCCGTGTCCCTGCGCGATGTCGATCCGCAGCCCGCCCGTGTGCTCGTCCGGCCGGGCGACGACGACGGCGTCCGCGGCGGCGAGCTCGGCGAGGTTCGTGGCGATGAGGTCGAGGGGTTGCCCGGCCTCGCCGGACAGGGTCTTGCGGGTGATCTCGGCGGTTGCCGAGAGCCAGGCCTGTCGGGCCCGGCCAGCCTCGTAGAGCCGGGCGTTCTCGATCGCCGCGCCCGCGGAGGCGGCGAGCGCCAGGGCGAGCTCCTCGTCCTCGGCCGTGAACTCCCCCTTGTCGCTCTCACTCAGGTAGAGGTTGCCGTACACCTCCTCGCGGATCCTGATCGGCACGCCGAGGAAGCTACTCATCGGCGGGTGCCCGGCCGGGAATCCCGAGGACCGCGCGTCGTCCCCGATGGAGGTGGTCCGGATCGGCCGCGGATCGTCGATCAACGCACCCAGCAGGCCCTTGCCCTGCGGAAGATGCCCGATGGTGGTGACCTCGTCGGCGGGCATACCGGTGTGCACGAACTCGACGAGGCCACCGCCGTCGACACCGATCACCCCGAGCGCGGCGTAGCGCGCACCGATCACCTCTTGGGCCGCGTCCACGATTCGGCGCAGCACCGCCGACAGGCTCAAATCGGTACTGATCGCCTGAGAGGCACGCAGCAGACCCCGCAACCGCCCCTGGGTGCCCATCACCTCCTGGGCACGCTCCACCAGCTGGCCCAGCAACTCATCGAGCTCCATCCGGCGCAGATCCGGAAACTTCAACCCTTCGTGGCCCGAACCGCGCTCCTGGTCCCGACCGTGCTCGTCGCATGCCCCCATACGTCCCCCTCGGCGGAACCCACCGTCCCACGACGACGTGAGTCGCCCGCGGCGGCGGATCGCTGCGCGAGCGGCTGCGTGATGACCCATCCGACCCTCGTCCGGTCGGCGACGGTGCGCAAGGGTCACCCACTACCCGTGCAGGCCGGCAGCGCGTGGGCCGGGTGGGGCAGGCCGCGGATCGATGGCCGGGCCGCGCTGGACGGGACCCTGTTCGTGCTCGTCACAGGCTGTCGCCGGCGGGATCTTCCGCCGCAGCTGGGCTGCGGGTCCGGGCATACCGCGTGGCGGCGGTTGCGGGAGTGGCAGGACGCCGGCGTGTGGGATCGGCTGCACCAGCTGGTGCTCGACGAGCTCGCCGAACCCGAGCTGCTGGACCGGTCCCGAGCTCGCATCGATGGGGTGGCGGTGCGGGGTCTCAGGCGCATGCAGCGGGAGCCCGTTCGGGCGTCGACGGCGCGACGGCAACCGGCTCGGCGTCCGGGATCGGCGCGAACGCCGGACCAAGTCGCTCAGGGCTCGACGAACGGCCGGGGCCGGTCACGCAGCGTATTCAGGCGCTGGTGGTACTCCTGCTCGTCGATGTCGCCGCGCGCGAAACGCTCGGCCAGCACCTGCTCCGGCGTGGGCCGGATCGCCGTCGACCGGTCGCTGCGTCCTAGGTAGCGGAACAGAGCGATCACCCCGAAAATGACCAGAGCCCAGAACAGCACCATGCTGACGGTCATCAGGGCGTAACCCCAACCGCTGATCCCGTTGCCGTACCACCACATCATGTCGCGTCTCCTTCTCTTCTCTGGACGGGCAGGCCAGCACGAAGGCGAGGACCAGCAGATTCGAGACCGGAACACCGAAGGCTCGCGCCAACGATCAGGATCGCGGCGACCAGGGCGTACAACGGCAGGTGCTGACGCTTCATCCCAGGGCCTCTCCTCGGCTGGCTGACACCCACTCTGCCGCGGCACCAGGCGACGCGGCTGCGGCCGTCGGGCATCGCCCAGCGCGTCCAAAGTCCCGCAAAGCGCAGGGCGTTAGACCTGACGAGCGTCCCGATTCCCCACCGCCGGGGCGTTCGCCTCCTACTGCGGGACGGCGCCCATCGAGGTCTCCAGTGGGCCTGCTGCTCACCCGCGTCAGGTGGGGCGCTCGTCGTCGTTCCCGGTCCGGTTCGTCCACCGTGGCTCGATGCGTTCCCACTCCCGTTCCCATTCCGCCGCATGCACGGCCGTGGTCCAACGGCTCGCGAGCTGTGCCACGAATGCGACGACCGACGCGCTGGCGAGCGCAGCCACGAGCCCGCCCACCAGCGCTATGAGCAGGGCTTCGGTGGCGGTGAGCGGCGCATGCACGAGACGCTCGTCGCCGGTGGCCCAGGCCTGGACCGTCGAGCCGGCCCGCCGCGGCCCTTTCACCTGCGCTATCCCGGTCCGCTCGATCCCGTCCTGTCCCGTCCAGCGCACCCGCGTCGGGACCGTCACGGTCGCACCGTCCGAGGTGGCCAGGGGCACGTCCTCGGTCAGCACGACCTCCACCGGATGCCGGTCCGCGGCCTGGAGACGGGACTGCTCGGCCATCTGGCCGTGGACGACGATCCCGAGCACGATCGCTCCGAGCACGCTGAGCAGCGCCAGCGAGCAGACCAGCCAGGCGACGGCGTCGTCGAGCCGATCGCTGCGCCGGCGCGGCGGTCGTACGGGCTGGGCAGGTCGTGGTTTCCTCTCCTCAGCGCGCATCTGCTGTGCCTCCCGTGTGCTGTGGTGCCGTCGGGAACGAGCGTGGCGTGCCGCGTGCTCGGGGGGCAGTGCCCTACGGCCTGGTCACCGGTGCCGGTGTGCCTAATGCTGTCGGGCCCTTTCAACCGTGCCGCACCGCGGCTATCGCCCTCGATGGCGTCGATCAGGAGGCGCGCTCGTCACGTCCGCCGCACCGCGGCCGAGAACCGCACGGCCTCCCCCGGCCGCAGGGTGCGGATGTCCTCCCCGCACCCCACACGCACCGCCGGGCCCGGTCCGGGTGCCGCGACGACCCGCACCTCCCGGTCGGAGACCCGGACGTCGAGAGACAGGCCCCGGTACTGGACCACGAACTCGAGGGCGCCGAACCGGGACGGCCAGTGCGGGTTGAACCAGACCGCGTTCTCCCGGGTCTCCACCCCGGCGAAGCACCGCTGGAGCAGGTCGACGCAACCGGCCATGGCGCCGAGATGGACGCCCTCCGCGGTGGTGCCGCCCTGGATGTCCGCCAGGTCGCTGCTCAGGGCCCGCTCGAAATGGGTCAGTGCGTCCTCACGGTGGGCTCGGGCGAGCACCCAGGCGTGGACGAGCGCGCTCAGGGTCGAGCCGTGCACCGTCCGGGCCAGGTAGTAGTCGATCGTGCGGCGGATCGAATCCGGGGGGAGCGGGTAGCCGAGCCCGCCGAGCAGGACCCGCAGCTCGTCGGCCGAGAGCAGGTAGAACAGCATCAGGACGTCCGCCTGCTTGGACACCTGGTAGTCGTCCACCGAGCGGCCCTCGGCCTCCAGGATCCGGTCGAGCCGTTGCAGATCGCCGTAGCGGCGGCGGTAGTCGTCGAGGTCGAGCTCGGCGAGGTCGCGGTAGCCGTGGAACTGGCTGATGACCCCGTCCTCGGCGATCGGCACGTACATCCGCCGGGTGACGTCGTTCCAGCGCAGCAGCTCGGCGGGCGTCAGGCCCAGCTGTTCGACGAGCTCGGTCCGCCGCAACGGCGGCAGCACCGAGAGCACGTCGGCGGCCCGGCGGAGCGTCCACACCGCCATCACGTTGGTGTAGGCGTTGTCGTCGAGGCCAGGTTCGGCCGCGCCCGGGTAGCGGGTGGAGTACTCGTCGGGTCCCATCACCCCGCCGATGCGGAAGCGGTCCATCGCCGGGTCGTGGTGCGCCAGGGTGGCGAAGAACCGGGCCACCTCCAGCAGCACCTCGGCGCCGTGCTCGGCCAGGAACTCCAGGTCGCCGGTGGCCTGGTAGTACTGCCAGACGCTGTAGGCGACGGCGAGCCCGATGTGGCGTTGCAGGTAGCTGACGTCCGGGAGCCATCTGCCCGAGAGCGGGTTGAGGTGGAGCCGCTGGCTCTCCTCCCGGCCGTCGCTGCCGGACTGCCACGGGAACATCGCGCCGTGGTGCCCCGCCTCGCGGGCCGCGCGGCGCGCGGCGTTCAGCCGCCGGACGCGGTAGTGCAGCAGCGCCCGTGCGAGGCCCGGGATCCGCACCGTCAGCAGCGGGAAGACGAACAGCTCGTCCCAGAACACGTGCCCGCGGTAGGCCTCGCCGTGCATGCCCCGGGCCGGTATCCCGGCGTCGAGGTCGAGGGTGTGGGGCGACACGGTCTGCAGCAGGTGGAAGATGCTGAGCCGCAGCGTCCGCAGCGTCGGGGCGGCCGCCGGGCTGTCGCCGCCGGTGAGGTCGAGGCGGAACCGGCGCCAGAGCTGGTGCCAGGCCAGTTCGTGGGTCTCCAGCAGGGCGTCGAAGCCGGGTGCACAGGCGACTTCCTCGGCCGCGGCCGTGCCGGGATGGGAGAGGGCCACATCCCGGGAGGTGACGACGGCGACGATCTTCTCCACTGTGACCGGGGCACGTTCGGCGATCTCCATTGTGAGTTCGTGGGCGATGCGCGAGGTCTCTCGTGTCACGGACCGTACTGCCGGGGCGTCGACGACCCGGGTCCGCGCGGCCTCGGCCACCTCGATCTCCGACTGGGTCGTACGGGCCACCAGCAGCAGGGTCTCGGGGTCGGGTTCGGCGATTCGGACGACGGAGAGATGGCGGCCCGCCAGTTCGCGGTAGCGGGCGACACCCGAGTTGGTGACGTCCCCGTCGAGGCCGGAGGCCACGGTCAGCGTCCCGGACCAGTTCTCCGCCGTCACGACCGTCTGCAGACCGGCGAGATGGTGCGACGCCATGTGCACGAACCGCCGCTGCCGCACCGCGGTGCGCCGCCCGTGCCCGTCGGTGAACCGCAGGACCCGGCTCAGGACCCCGCGGCGCAGGTCGAGCGTGACGCGGTGCTCGTGCAGGTCCACGGCCGGCCCGAGCGGGTCGACCGGCTCGTCCCCGTCGAGGCCGAGACGCAGCACGAGCCAGTTCGGCAGGTTGACCGAGCTTCTCGTTCTCGACGACGGTCGTGCCGACCCCGGTGCCACCACCGATCTCGTCGCGGAGCCGGTTGAAGCATCCGGCGGCGTAGGTTCCCGGGTAGTGGACGCCGTCCGCCGTGCTCTCCGGCGCCGCTCCCCGGGCCGCGAACACCCCGTTGCCAAGGGTGCACAGAGCTTCCCGGCGTCCCTCGTCGCGCGGGTCGAAGCCCTCGAACACCACCGTCCAGGCGTCCTGTAGCCGTGCTGTCGCAGCCGTCTCCGTCGCGGTCACGATGCCTCGTCGCCGCGTTCCATGATCCGCGTCGCGTCGAGCTCCGCGGCCCTGGCCAGCGACTCCTGTCGGATGGGAGGTCGACGTCGACGGCGCCGGGTACAACCCCGTGCGCGCACGGAACAGAAGCGGCGGGAGCGGATACCGTCGATCGTGCCGATCTCGGAGTGGATGACCGGACAACCCACGTGTGGACTCCTTCCAGGCGCGTCGCGCTGATGCGCTCCGCGATCACGATCGCGGGCCTGTGGCCCGGGGGCAGGGCCGGAGGACCCGAACGCCGGGACCTCCGGCCCTGTCTGGGCAATCGGGGCGGGGCCACGCTGGCGGAATGCGGTTCGAGACGATCCACAAGCCGGACCACGTGCGGCACGGGGCGGTGCTGGGCGACTACGACCACGCCCGCCGTGACTTCAGCTGGACGCACGCACGGCTGGACATGTCGGGGCTGCCCGGCGGGGCTGGCCTGAACATCGCGCACGAGGCGGTCGATCGGCACGCCGCTCATGCCGCCCGGGTCGGCCGGACGGCCGTGCGGTGCATCGACCGCACCGGCGCGCTGCGCGAGCTGACCTACGGTGAGCTCGCGCGGCGCACCTCGCGCTTCGCGAACCTGCTCGGTACGCTCGGCGTCCGCCCGGGTGAGCGGGTGTTCACCCTTCTGGGCCGTGTCCCCGAGCTGTACGTCGCGGCCATGGGCACGTTGAAGGCCCGGGCCGTGCTGGCTCCGCTGTTCTCGGCCTTCGGTCCCGAGCCGGTCCGCGAGCGGATGGTGCTCGGCGACGCGACCGTGCTGGTCACGACGCCACAGCTCTACCGGCGCACGGTGCGCCCCGTCCGCGACCGGATACCGACCCTGCGGCACGTCCTGCTGGTCGGACCCGGGGCTGCCGACGAACCGGGCGGCCACGATCTCGGCGCGCTGCTGGACGCGGCGTCACCCGAGTACGCGATCGCGCCGACCGACCCACAGGAAGCCGCCCTGGTTCACTTCACCAGCGGGACGACCGGGAAGCCCAAGGGCGCGCTGCACGTGCACGAGGCGGTCGTCGCCCACCATGCCACGGCGCGGGCCGCCCTCGACCTCCGCCCCGACGACGTCTTCTGGTGCACCGCCGACCCGGGGTGGGTCACCGGCACCTCGTACGGGATCGTCGCACCGCTCGTGGCCGGGGCGACGCTCCTCTGCGACGAGCGGGAGTTCGACGTCAGGCGCTGGTACCGGATCCTAGGCGAACAGAAGGTCACGATCTGGTACACCGCGCCGACCGCGTTACGGATGCTGATGGGCCGCGGCACTGAGGAGGCGACCCGGCACGACCTCTCCGCGCTGCGCCTGATCGCCAGCGTCGGCGAGCCGCTCAACCCCGAGGTCGTGGTCTGGGCGAACGAGGCGCTGGGCCACCCGGTGCACGACAACTGGTGGCAGACCGAGACCGGCGCGATCATGATCGCCAACTTCGCGGCGTGCGAGATCAGGCCCGGCTCGATGGGGCGGCCCCTTCCGGGGATCGGTGCCGGGTTGCTGGAGCAGGGACCCGACGGGCGGGCCCTGATCGGTCCGGACGGGCAGGTGAAGGTGCTGCACGGGCCGGCGCAGGGCGAGCTCGCCCTCCGGGCGGGATGGCCGTCGATGTTCCGCGGCTATCTCGGCGCGCCGCAGCGGTACGCGGCCTGCTTCGCCGACGGGTGGTACCTCAGCGGTGACATCGCCCGGCGCGATCGCGACGGCTGGTACTGGTTCGTCGGCCGCGCCGATGACGTGATCAAGTCCGCCGGACACCTCGTGGGCCCCTTCGAGGTGGAGAGCGCGCTGATGGAGCATCCGGCCGTGGCCGAGGTCGGGGTGATCGGGACCCCGGACCCCGTGGCGGGCGAGCTGGTCAAGGCCTTCGTGACGCTCCGCGCGGGCGTCGAGCCGACCGAGCAGCTCCGCACCGAGCTGCTGGCCTTCGGCCGGCGTGCGCTGGGCTCCGTCGCGCCGCGGTCGGTCGAGTTCGACCAGGAGCTGCCGCACACCCGCAGTGGCAAGGTCATGCGCCGGCTGTTGAAGGCGCGGGAGCTGAACCTCGCCGAGGGGGATCTGTCCACGCTGGAGGCCGGTCGATGAGCGGTGCCGACGATCCGCTGGCGTTGTTCACCACGATGCTGCGCGTGCGCCGGTTCGAGGAGCGCTGCGTGGAGCTCTACAGTGCCGCCGCCATCCGCGGCTTCATGCACCTGTGCATCGGCGAGGAGGCCGTCGCCGCCGGGGTGATCGGAGCGCTCGCGGCCGACGACGCGGTGGTCTCGACCTACCGCGAGCACGGCCACGCCCTCGCCCGCGGCATCCCGATGCCGTCGGTGTTCGCCGAGATGTTCGGCCGGGTGACCGGCTGCAGTCGAGGACGCGGCGGTTCCATGCACCTGTTCGACGCGTCCCGCCGGTTCTACGGCGGCAACGCGATCGTGGCGGGCGGCATCCCGGTCGCGGTCGGCCTCGCCCTCGCCGACCGGCTCTTGCACCGGTCCCACGTCAGTGCGTGCCTGTTCGGCGACGGCGCCGTCGCCGAGGGCGAGTTCCACGAGTCGCTCAACCTCGCCGCGCTGTGGCACCTGCCGGTCGTGTTCTGCTGCGAGAACAACCAGTACGCGATGGGCACCTCGCTGGCCCGTACCCACGCGGAGACCGACCTCGCGCTCCGCGCCGGCTCCTACGGCCTGCGGTCCTGGTCGGTGGACGGGATGGACGCCGTCGCGGTACGCGCGGCGACCCGGCTGGCCGTGGACACGGCGCGGGCCGGTGGCGGCCCGTGCTTCCTGGAGCTGCGGACCTACCGCTTCCGTGCCCACTCCATGTACGACGCCGACCGGTACCGCGAGCGGGCGGAGATAGACGCCTGGCTCGAGCGGGACCCGGTGGAGCGCCTCGCTGCGGTGCTCGCCGCCGACGGGACCCTCGACGAGCCGGGCCGCACCGCCCTGGAGGAGGCTGTCACCCGGGAGATCGACGAGGCGGTCGGGCTGGCGGAGGCCGGTCCACCCGAGCCCGTCGCGGACCTGAGCCGGTACGTCACCGCGGAGGCAGGACGATGACCGCGACCCCGGTCCGAGCCCCGGACGGGCCGGCGACCACCACCGTGACCTTCCGCGACGCCTTCCGGGCGGGCCTTCGCGAAGCCCTGGCAGGCGACGAGCGCGTCTTCCTGATGGGTGAGGACGTCGGCCGCTACGGCGGGTGCTTCGCCGTGAGCCAGGGCCTGTTGGAGGAGTTCGGCGAGGAGCGGGTGCGCGACGCCCCGTTGTCGGAGTCCGCGTTCGTCGGGGCCGGGATCGGCGCGGCGATCGGCGGGACGTTGCCGATCGTGGAGATCATGACGGTGAACTTCGCCCTGCTCGCGCTCGACCAGATCGTCAACAACGCCGCCACTCTCCGGCACATGTCGGGCGGTCAGCTGGGCGTGCCGCTCGTGGTCCGGATCCCGACCGGTCCGGGCCGCCAGCTCGCCGCGCAGCACTCACACACGCTGGAGGGGTGGTTCGCGCACGTCCCGGGTCTGCGGGTGGTCACTCCCGCGACGCTCGCCGACGCCCGCGGGATGCTCGCGACGGCGTTGCTCGACCCGGACCCGGTGCTCGTGTTCGAGCAGATCGGGCTCTACGGGACATCCGGGGAACTCGCCACCGACGCCGGGCCGGTCGACCTGGACCGGGCGGCGGTCCGGCGGGCCGGCACGGATGCGACGGTCGTCGCCTATGGTGGCTCGCTCGCCCCGGTGCTCGCCGCGGCCGAGCAGTTGGCCGGGCGGGGCGTCTCGGCCGAGGTGGTGGACCTGCGCGCGCTGCGCCCGCTCGACACCGACACCGTCGTCGAGTCCGTGGCCCGCACCCACCGGCTGGTGGTGGTCGACAACGCGTGGCGCAGTGGCGGCCCGATGGCCGAGGTCGTGGCCCGGGTCGCCGAGCAGGCCCTCGACGAACTCGACGCCCCGGTCGAACGGGTGGCCGCGGTCGAGGTGCCGGTCCCCTACCCGCGTCACCTCGAAGAGGCCGCGCTCCCGCAGGCGTCCGACGTCGTCGCGGCCACGCTTCGGGCGGTCGGGTGACGTGGGCGAGTTCCGGATGCCGGCGCTCGGCGCCGACATGGAGGAGGGCACGGTCCTGGAATGGCTCGTCGCCCCGGGCGACACCGTGCGCCGCGGAGATGTGATCGCGGTCGTCGACACCGACAAGGCGGTGATCGACGTCGAGTGCTTCGAGTCCGGCGTCGTCGACCGCCTGCTCGTCGAGCCGGGGACCCGGGTACCGGTCGGAGCTGCGCTCGCCGTGATCGGCCGACGGGCCGGCAGCGGCGTGTCGGGCGGCCCCTCCCCCGACGATCTCGTCACCGGGACGCCGCGCGCCACCACGGCCCCCGAGCCGCCACCCGGCCCGGTTCCCCGGCCGCCCACGCCGCGGGGCACGCCCCCTCCGGTCCGCTCGCCGATCGTCCGCCACCGCGCGGCCGAACTGGGTGTCGACCTCACGACCGTTCCCGGGACGGGTCCGGAAGGAATGATCACCCGCACTGACCTCGATCGGACCGTCCTGCACGCTCCCGAAACCCGGCGGCCACGGCTCGCGGACCGGGCCCGTGTATCCCCGTACGCGCGAAAGCTGGCCGCGTTGCGCGGCGTGGACCCGTCGACACTGACCGGCTCCGGGCCCGGCGGGCTCGTCCGCGCCCGGGACGTGCTCGATTCCGCCGCACCGCGCGCGCCGCAGGAACCGCGGCGGTCAGCAGATCCGCGGGCCGTGACCGCAGCGCTGATGGCCCGGTCCAATCGGGAGATCCCGCACTACTACCTCTCGACCCAGATCGAGCTGGGACCGGCCGCGGACTGGCTGCGCGCCCACAACCGCGAGGTCCCGGTCGCCGAGCGGGTGCTGCCGGCCGCGCTGCTGCTGCGCGCGGTCGTCCTCGCCCTCGGGAAGGTGCCGGAGCTCAACGGCCACTGGCTCGACGGCGGGTTCCGGCCCGCCGAGGCCGTGCACCTCGGTGTGGCGGTCTCGCTGCGCGGGGGCGGGCTCGCGGCCCCGGTGGTGCGCGACGCCGGGACGCTGGGCCTCGACGCCCTCATGGCCCGGCTCTGGGACCTGACCGCACGCGCCCGCGGCGGCCACCTGCGGTCGTCGGAGATGTCCGGGGCGACCGTCACCGTCACCAATCTCGGCGACCTCGGCGTCGATGTCGTCACCGGCGTGATTCATCCCCCGCAGATCGCCCTGGTCGGATTCGGCACGACGCGCCCTCGGCCCTGGGCGATCGAGGGCCAGGTCACCGTCCGCCCGGTCGTCGACGCGAGCCTCGCCGCCGACCACCGTGCGAGCGACGGCACCACCGGCGCGCGGCTGCTGCGCGAGCTGGACCACCTGTTGCACAAACCCGAGGAGCTGCGATGACCGGCCCCACCGCCCTGCCCGCCGCCGACAACGCCCGGGTGCTCGTGCTCGACGTCCTACGTGGGATCGCGCCGGGGCCGGCCCTCGACGCCCTCGGGCCGCACGACGACCTGCGCGACACGCTCGGCCTGGACTCGCTGGACTTCCAGGCCCTCGTCGTGCGGGTCTGCGAGCGCACCGGACGACGCATCGAGGAGGACGACTACGACCGGCTCGCCGACCTGCAGGGATGGGTCGAGCTGTTGACCGCCCCGGCGTGACCGACGGGGTGACGGCGACGGGTTGGCGACTCCGGACATCGGTGCCACCGACGGTTCGCGGTCAGGCTCGGGTCACGGGGCGCGCCTCGAGCAGCCAGGTCCGGCCCGCAGCCGTGGCCCATTCGAACGCTGCCGGTTCGGCGAACAGGCCGTCTGCCCGAAGCGCGAGCCCGGCGATCGTCGCCGCCTCCTGGTCCGTCAGCACCGGGACCGCGGCGTGCCGGGGCTCCAACTGGACGGTCACGTCGGGCCGGTCACGGCCGGGGATGACCTCGAACTCCTGGCGCCCCGCTCGCACCGACGTCACGCGGAGGTCGGAGGCGTCGACGACGTAACGGTCCGGGTGCACCCGGCCGCTCACGACGACCTCGCCCCGGCCCCATGCAGCCTCGAGGACGACGCGGTCCACTCGCCCGTTCGACGCCCGGGCGGGACTGGCGACGCCGGCCTTCTCCGCCGGGATCGCCACCTGCACCACGACCGCGACGGCGGGTTCGGCCCGGGCCCCGCTCCGTGAGCGGCGCAGAACGGCCCGAGGGCCGAACATCTGGGCCCAGCAGTCGACGATGCGCTCGATGAGGTCCGCGGTGCCGCGGACCGTCGTGTACGCGTGCATCACAGGGGCACTGACGGGACCGGAATCGGAGTCGGGCGAGGAGGGACGTACGGCCACCGGCGCCGGCCCGTCGACGTCGACCCCGAGCCCGACGTAGGCCGTGTACACCTGGGCCGCGAGCTCGACCGAGAGTCCCGCGCGGCGCACCAGCCGGGCCATCGCCTCCGAGGATTCGGCCAGCACCGCCGTCATGCCCACGGTGTCACAGCCGAGAAGCGTGTCGGCATAGCGCAGCGCGAGACCGGAGCGCACCCCGCCCGCCTCCATCGATCTGAGGTAGGCATCGGCGGTCACCACGAAACCGGGCGGTACGGGCAGGCCGGCGCGGAGCATCTCTCCGAGCTTCGCGGCCTTGGGCCCGACCGCGGCGGCGTCGGTGAGGCGGACCTCGGCCAGGCTCCTCACGTCGGCCGTGGTCACGTTCATCGCACCTTCTCCGGGACGTGGTCGAGAGCCTGCAGGACGTGGCGGGCGAGTGCCACGGCGGCCTCGTGATCGAGAGCCGACTGCTCGGCGATGGCCTTGGCGACCAGTTCCACCCGCTGCTCGTGGACGGTGCGGTAGACGGTAGCGGGTTCTGTCATAGTCGATCCTTGTCGCAGGTCGCGGGAGGTGCGCGTGCTCGATGGTCGCGTGCGGCCGACGTGTCGCTGAAGGGGCGAAGGACCCGACTCGCGCCCCAGCGGCCGTTGGGCCCCGGTGCGGCGGGACCTGTGGCACTGCCGAACCCTCCGTGCCGGGACCAGGGTGAGCCTATGAGGAACCTAACCGTCGGCGACGTCATGACCACCGCCGTCCTCACCGCCCGCCCCGCCATGCCCCTGAAGGAGGCCGCGCGGGTCCTGGCCGAGAAGCACATCAGCGCGCTGCCGGTGCTCGACGCCGACGACCACCTCGTCGGCGTCGTCTCCGAGGGCGACGTCCTACTGAAGCAGGGCCACCAGATCCCCCGGAGGCCACACTGGTGGGAAGGCCGTCGCCGACGTGACACCCTGCGCCGGGCGGCCGGCGACACGGTCGGCCACGTGATGAGCGCGCCGGTGGAGACCGCCATGGCCGACGACAGCCTGGCCCGGGCCGCGCGGCTGATGACCGAACTCGGCGTGAGGAGCCTTCCGGTCGTCGACCGGCACCGTGCTCTCGTCGGCATCGTCAGCCGGGCCGACGTCCTGAGCACGTTCCTGCGCACCGACGAGGAGATCCGCGCCGAGATTCTCGGCGAGGTTCTCGTACATCTGCTCTGGCAGGACCCCACCGGGATCGACGTCGGCGTCCACGACGGGGTCGTCACGATGACCGGGGTCGTCGGGGAGCGCAGCACGGCGGAGACCGCCGAACGCCTCGTCCGCCGGCTCGACGGGGTCGTCGACGTCGTCAGCGAACTCCGGCACCGCGTCGACGACGGCGGCCTGGCTCACCCGCGCTGAGAGCCGGTGCCGAGTGGTCAGCGCCCCCCGGATCCCCTCTGCATGGGAGCGATGGGGTGCCGAGCGGGGCTCGTCTACGGCGGTCGAAGGTCCTCCCACGACGAGCGACCGGCTCCGCGGACCGACCCTACGTCGATCCGACGACGATCGAGGCGACGGCCACTGCCGACCGATAGCTCTCGGTGGACACCACGGACGTTCCGTCCGGCCCGGCCGGCAGGCCCGTGGCCAGCGCGTCCAGCAGAGCCGCCAGGGGCTCGGCGAGCGCCGGGCCGACTGTCGTGGCGGCGGGCGGGCGGCCGGGGTGGGGAGTGGCGTGGGTGGATGTCGTCAACCGATCGCGGTACGCACGGGACATCGCCTCGGCGTCCTCCCCGAGACCCCTCGGACCCACGGCGCGCACCGCGGTCACGTCCTTCGCGCTCATGGGGTGTCCAAGCCGCTCGTCGGGCGCCATCTCGGGGTCCGGTTCGGCCCACCGCCACGGGCCGCGCGCCGCGTCCCGGGCTCCCACCCGGAGAACGTGCGCCGCTCGGTGCAGAAGATCGGCAGCCGCGCGTGGATCCCGCGTCGCGCTCGGGCCGGGAGGTTCGGTGTCGCTCATGGCCGAACGCTAGGAGCCAGGACCGAGGACGGGCAGAGGCCAAGGTCCTGACCGAACCGGGCCGACGGGCCGGCGCTTATTGCTGCCAGCCGGAGGCACACGGCAGCCAGCCACGGCCGCTCTCGTCGAGGACGAGACGACGCCGACAGCCGACTCGTGCGTGCGTCCGTTCCCAATCGCGGGCCAGGCTCTGCCGCCCGAGGGTGGTCCTGCGGCCGCACAGGTTGCATTCGGCGACCCATTCGACCTCGATCAGTCCCGACTGGTACCGATGATCGACGCGCTTCACCTTTGACCTCCGCTTCCCGATGAGCCCGACCGCTGCGCGGGCCTCGCGACGAGGTAGGAATCGAGCTTAGGTGCCCGACTTGCCGGGCACACCGGGCGAACCTTCTGATTCGATCAGGAAACACGGTGGCGCAGAGGATCCCGGGCCCTTGCGGCCCCTGCGACGAAGGGCGGTCCGAGGGCCCGCGGGGTCATTCCCCTCCGTCCCCGGCGGTCGGCTTCACCACCGCGACGGAACAGGCGGCGTGGTTCACCAGTGCGCGGCCGACCGAGCCGAGCAGCATTCCGGCCGTCGTTCCCCTGCCCCGCGAACCGACCACGACGAGCCGGGCGGTCTCCGACTGCTCGAGCAGGGCGTGTGCGGGCCGGTCCCTGGTGACGACCCGCCGGACGTCCACGTCGGGATACTTCGCGCTCCATCCGGCCAGGCGCTCGGCCAGGACCTGACGCTCGTCCGTCTCGATCGCGTCCCAGTCCAGCAGCGGCGCGAGCACGGGCTCGACGAGCAGGTCCCACCAGGTGTGCACGGCCACCAGCGGGGCCCCCAGCGCCGACGTCTCCTCGAAGGCGAACGCCAGCGCAGCCTCGCTGGCCGGTGAGCCGTCGACACCGACGACGACCGGCGCGTCCTCCGGCCGCGGCGCATCCCGGACCACGACGACCGGGCACGGGGAACGCACGACCAGCGAGGTCGCAACGGACCCCAGCAGCATCCCGACGAACCCACCAGCGCCTCGTGCGCCCACCACCACCAGTTCGGCGTGGTCGGCCTCGGCGCGCAACACCGGCTCCGGGGAGCCCTCGACCGACCGGGGGACCACCTCGACGTCGGGCGCGGCATCCGCAGCCTCCGCAGCCGCTTCGTCAAGGCACCGCGCCGCCGCCCGGCGGATCAGCTCCAGGTACTGCACCCAGATCTCCGGATCGGACACCATCCCCGGTCCCGTCCAGCCGTAGACGTGCACCGCCGCCAGCTCGCACCGGCGGCGCACCGCTTCCCGTGCAGCCCACCTCACCGCGACCAGGGCGGACTTCGAACCGTCCACCCCGACGACGATCCTTCTCGACGACCGCCCGTCCATGACCACCCCTTCCGCGGACGTCGACGATCGCATCCGTGGCGACCGTGAGGACAGCGTCCACCGGCCCGAACTCCCGGGACCTTCGCCTCAGGATCGTGGCGCGTAGGACGCCGTGCGCCTCCCCATCCTCAGCGCCGCTCGACGCGTGCACCGAAGCCCGGGAAGGACGCCGACTCGTGGCCGTCCTGCCGACCCGGCCGATGGTCATCTCGACGGCGGTGGTGCGGCCCGCGCTCGCACCGGCGGCGCGCCGCCGGCCCGCGGTATGGCGACCCAGGCCCGGTCGGTCGTCTCTTCATCGCTCATCGCCGGACGGTCTCGTGGGCCGAGCTCACGGCGCGCGCCGCGTGCCGGCTCACCCGCCTGGCCAGCATGGTCACCCAGCGACCGGCGGACCTAGAGGTTGTCGTACCTGCGCTCGTCGAGTTCGTAGTGCAGCCGGTCCTGCACCGCGACCACCCCTTCCAGTCGCTCGACCAGGGCGACCGCCACGAGGGCGTCGGCCCGGATCGGCACGGTCCCCGACAGGGTGACGATCCCGTTCTGGACGACGATGTCGAGCCGCGCGGGGTCGACCAGCAGGACACGCAGGAAGACCTCCTCGATGATCTCGCGCCGCAGGTCCTCGTCGCTGCGCTCGAAGACCCGTAGGAGGTCCGAACGCCCGACGACGCCGACCAGCCGGTCGTCGGGATCGACCACGGGAAGCCAGCCCAGGTGGTGCGCACGCATGCTGCGGGCCGCCGCGGCGATGCCGTCCTGCGGGCGGACGGCCACGACCTCGGTGGTCATCAGGTCCCGGGCGGTGGTCGGACGGGCGGCGGCGGCCTCAGCGCTAGTGGACGGGCGAGGGCCATCCCGGCGGACGCTCCACAGGTGATGCGCCTGACCGACGGGCCGGTCCGGGTCGCTGTACTCGGCGGTCTCCAGGACGTCGGCCTCGGAGACGACGCCGAGCAGATGACGGTCGGCGTCGAGGACCGGTACGGCGCGGGTCCTGCGGCCACGCAGGAGGTCGACGATCTCCTCGAACCGGGCGTCGGGTGCCACGGCCGCGACGTCGGTCGTCATGACGTCCCGCACCGCGGTCGTCCTCAGGCGAGTCCTGCCCTGCCCGCTCACGGGGATGCCACGGCGGGTCGAAGGACACCGGCCGCCGCCGCGGCGTCGTGCGCCTCGACCGGCTCGGACTCCGGACGCACGATCGTCACCGAGCAGCGGGCATGCAGCGCGCAGTGCAACCCGACCGACCCGAGCAGAAGGCTCGCTCCCGGACCGCGACCCCGCGATCCCACGACGAGCAGGTCCGCGCCCGACGACCGGTCGACAAGGACCTCGCCCGGCGAACCCTGTACTGCGACGACCTCCACGTGCGGGGTGCCGCCCGCCAGCTCGGACCGCACGGTGTCGAGGATCTTGATGACGGTGCGCCGGACTTCGCCCTCGATCTCGCCGGCCAGGCCTGCGAGTGTCGGCACGGCCGGCAGCCCGTACACGACAGGCCAGACCGCCGGCGGCGAGAACGCCGCCACCACGCTCACCGACGCACCCCGGCGCGACGCCTCCAGCAGCGTGTCCCGCACGGCCACCCGCGCGGCCGGCGACCCGTCGAACCCTACGACGATCCGCCCGGACGCCCCCACCCGGGCCGACGTCTCCTCGGTCGCCGGATCGGGGGCGAGACCGCGCCTGCTCCGCACCTCCGCCGAGGTCTGCTCCCGTCGGGCGACGACCCGCAGGACGTCGCGACGGCTCACGATGCCGACCAGCTCGCCGTCGTCCTCCACGATCGGGATCGACCGCACCCGCGCATCGAGCATGAGGGAGACGACGTCGGCGAGGTCGTCCACGGGCCGCAGCGCGAGCGGCGACCCCGTCATGACCTCTCCTACGGTGTTTCCGCCCGACCGGGCAGGCCACCCCTCCGGACGGATCTGGTGCCGGACAAGATCGGCCTCGGTGACGATGCCGATCAACCGGCCCTGGTCGTCGACCACGGGCGCGGCGGTGAAACCGTGCGACGCCAGCAGCGCCGCCGCTTCGGGTACAGGGGTCATGGGCCGCACGGTGATCACCGGTTGGCTCATCACGTCATCGGCCTTCATCGGTTTCCTCCTCCGCCCGGAGCCCGTCGAATTCGCCCGTCCGCCCGGGTGGACGGGGCTCCGCGTGTGCATGGTCGGTCTTTCGCGTGGCGTCGGGCAGGGCCCAAAGCCCCGACACCGCCGGGCGGGATGACACCGGCGCGCCACATCCTCTCCGCGGATGACCGTTCGCCGTTCTGCCCGGTCGCCGCCGTCCCGACCGCGCCGCACGAGCAGGGCGCCGTACTGGTCGGGGTGGCTCCCTGGAGACACAGTCCGTGCTCGAAACAGCGGCACTCAGCTCAGCCGCTCACTAGGCGAGGCACGCTCCGACAACTATCCCGGCTGACAGCTTGATGGCAGAATTATGCACCGCGTCCAGCGTTTGATCTGGCCTGCTTCACCAGTGCGCGTTGTGCGTATTTCCGCGCACCCGACATTTGCATTTGAGCGAACTGGATGCTCACGCCGAAGCGGGCCGCGACCTGCTCGTTATCCAAGCCACGAAAGGCTACCCTTCGAGCTGCCTGTTGCGGCACCGAGAGCTCGCTCGACAAGAACTTGGCCTGGTCCTCCTTCGTCTTGTCAAAGTTTCGACACTGCTTCTCTTCACTGAGAAGTGCCGACTCGAACTCGTGCTCGAGCAAGAAATGAGCCAGTTCATGAGCGATTGACGACACCCGACGCTCGGGCGAGTGGGACGTGTTCTCGACGATGAGACGGAGGCGTCCGACCGGAACCAGTGCCGCAGACCAAAGCGCTGATCCGGTAGTGCTAAACCGCATGACGGCCTGGGCGGCCAGCGGTGAGGTGGCCAGACTGTCAAGTCCGTAGATGGGGATTCCGTGGTGCTCTGCCAGTTCGAACGGGCTCAGCGGATCGAACGGCGACAGACCCAACTCGTTGCGCTCCTCCAACGCTAGACCGGCCATCTTCTTCTGGGTCCAACGCTCGACCATCCCGAGGTCAGCTCTACATCCTCGACGGGTCCGCAGAGAATCTCCTGACTGCGGATTCGATCAGCGCCTCGAGTAGTTCGATATCAGGCTTCGTCAGATCTTTCCGTGCACGCAGCAGGGGAGCGATTTCAGCACTCCAGGCGGCCGTGGTGGACGCGGTCGCCGACCCGGACGGGATCTCCGCCGCCGACGTCCCGTTGCTTCACTGGACGGTCGCCAACCGCTCCCTCGCCGCAACCGCACCGGCCCTGGCAGGCACCACGCTCGGCGGGACGACGGGCATGGCGGTGCTCGCCACGGTCGCCGCCGTCGTGCTGTGGTTGCGGCGCCGCCGGTGGGAGGCCGGCGTCGTGATCGTGACCGCCGCCGGGGCGGGAGTGTTGGTCGAGACGCTCAAGAACTTCTACGACCGCGTCCTCGGGATCCTCGCCGCCGTGGCGGTGGTCGTGCTCCTGGACAGGACCGCACGGACGGTCGCGGTCGTCCTCGCGGCCACTCTGGTCGTTGCGATCGGGCTGTCCCGGCTCTACCTCGGGGCGCACTGGCTGACCGACGTCCTCGACGGATGGCTGGTCGGCGCCACATGGCTGGCACTGTGCGTGACGCTGTTGCTGCACCGCAGGCCGGTGCCGCTGCCCGCTCCGGATCCCGCCCTGCCTGATCCCGCCCGGCCCGCCGGCCCGGTGTCCGAGGTCACGGCCGATCCGTCCCCCGTCGGCTTCAATCTTGATCCCGATGGCGGTGGTCGGCACACGGCCGAGCCGCCCCGACCGCACCACCACGGGCCGGAGCGGCCGGACGACACGAGGTAGCAGGTACGCGCCGCAACGAGCCGCCGAACAGGCCGCGCCTCCTCGCCCGCCTTCGCCGAACCCGGGGGACCCGTTCACACCACCACGGTCGGGACCTCACGGCGCAGAAGGACCTTGGTCCCGGCGGTGTGCCGCGAGGGTCCTGCGCACGACCGTCGCTGGGCCCTAGTGATCGGCAGACAGCCGGCGGGATGGTGAGCACCGGCCGGAGGCACCGGCACTCGGCGCTCGGAGGGCCGGATGACACTCGATCTCGCACGGTGGCAGTTCGCGATCACCACCGTGTACCACTTCCTGTTCGTGCCGCTCACGATCGGCATGGCGTTCCTGGTCGCCGGCATGCAGACGGCGTGGGTCCGCACGAGTGACGACCGCTACCTGCGGATGACGAAGTTCTGGGGCAAGCTGTTCCTGATCAACTTCGCGATCGGGGTGGTCACCGGCATCGTGCAGGAGTTCCAGTTCGGGATGAACTGGAGCGACTACAGCCGCTTCGTCGGCGACATCTTCGGCGCCCCGCTCGCGATCGAGGGTCTGCTCGCCTTCTTCCTCGAGTCCACCTTCCTCGGACTGTGGATCTTCGGCTGGGACAAGCTGCCCAAGCGCGTGCACCTGGCCTGCATCTGGCTGGCCGCGATCGGCACCATGCTCTCGGCCTACTTCATCCTCGCCGCGAACTCCTGGATGCAGCACCCGGTCGGCGCGGTCGTCAACGACACGGCCGGGCGCGCGGAGCTGAAGGACTTCGGCGCGGTCCTGACCAACTCGACCGCCGTCGGGGCGTTCGCCCACACGATCACGGCCTGCTTCCTGACCGCGGGGGTGTTCGTCCTGGCGATCAGCGCCTGGCACCTGCGCAAGAACACGCACACCGAGGTCTTCCGCCCGTCCATCCGCATCGCCCTGGTCACCACGCTGATCGCCGCGCTCGGCGCGGTCGTCACCGGAGACCTGCAGGCCCGGCTGATGACCGAGCAGCAGCCGATGAAGATGGCCGCCGCCGAGGCGCTCTACGACACCGTCGCCCCCGCCTCGTTCTCGGTGTTCACCATCGGCTCGCTCGACGGCTCGCAGGAGGTCTGGAGCCTGCGTGTGCCCCGGGTGCTGTCCTTCATGGCCACCGGTTCCTTCGACGGCACGGTCGAGGGCATCCGCGACCTGCAGGCCCGCAGCGAGCAGACCTACGGCCCCGGGGACTACACCCCGAACATCCCGACCACCTACTGGACCTTCCGGCTGATGATCGGTTTCGGCGCGCTGGCCGGGCTGCTGTCGGTGATCGGGCTGTGGCTGACCCGCAAGCGCGCCACCAGACCGCTGCCCCGCTGGTTCCTCAGCGCCTCGGTACTGGCCCTGTTCCTGCCCTTCGCCGCCAACAGCGTCGGCTGGATCTTCACCGAGATGGGCCGCCAGCCCTGGCTCGTGTTCGGCATGCTGCGCACCGCCGACGGCGTGTCACCGAGCGTCGGTGCCGCCTCGGTCTGGATCTCATTGACGGTGTTCACGCTGCTCTACGGGGCGCTCGCGGTCGTCGAGGGCTGGCTGATGATCCGCTACGTCAAGGCCGGACCACCCCCGCCCGCGCCCGTCGAACCCGTCCGCGCCCCGGCCACCGGCCCGACCGTGAGCTACTAGGAGCCCGCCATGGACCTCACCACCGTCTGGTTCCTGCTGATCGCCCTGCTGTGGACCGGCTACTTCGTGCTCGAGGGCTTCGACTTCGGCGTCGGGATGCTGCTGCCCGTCGTTTCCCGCGACGAGACCGACCGACGCGTCGCTTTGGGCACCATCGGCCCCGTGTGGGACGGCAACGAGGTGTGGCTGCTCGTCGCCGGCGGCGCCACCTTCGCCGCCTTCCCGGAGTGGTACGCCACCCTGTTCTCCGGCTTCTACCTGGCTCTGCTGCTGATGCTGGTCGCGCTGATCCTGCGCGGGATGGCCCTGGAGTACCGGGGCAAGGTCGACGACGTGGCGTGGCGGCGGCGCTGGGACCTCGCGATCGTCGGCGGCTCGGCGGTTCCCGCCCTGCTGTGGGGCGTGGCGTTCGCCAACATCGTCCGTGGGGTGCCGCTCGACGCCGCCCACGAGTACACCGGCACCTTCTTCACCCTGCTCAACCCCTTCGCGCTGCTCGGCGGGGTGACCACCCTGCTGCTGTTCGCCCTGCACGGCGCGGTGTTCCTGGCGCTGAAGACCACCGGCGAGGTCCGGACCCGGGCGATCCGGGTGGCGTCGATCGCTGGCCCGCTGCTGGTCGTCGCGGGCGGCGCCTTCCTGGCCTGGGCGGTGTTCGGCTACGGCCCGCTGTGGACGCTCGCCCCCGCCGCAGTTGCGGCCGTGGGCCTGGTGGCGGGGACTGTGCTCGCGATGAAGGGGCGCGAGGGCTGGGCCTTCCTCGCCACGGCCGGCGCGATCGTCGCGGTCGTGGTGACGCTGTTCGGGACGCTGTTCCCGGACGTGTTGCCCGCCACCGACCCGGCGAACAGCCTGACCACCACCAACGCCGCGTCGACGCCCTACACGCTGACCATCATGACCTGGGTCGCGGTGGCGATCACCCCGGTCGTGCTCGCCTACCAGGCCTGGACCTTCTGGGTGTTCCGCCGGCGGCTCTCCCGCGCCGACGTCGGTGGCGACGCCGGGCTGGTCCTGCCGCGTCGGCTGGAAAAGGGCGCGCACCCGCGATGAAGCCGCTCGATCCGCGCCTGCTCCGCCACGCCGCCGCGGCCCGCCGGTTCGTCCTGCTCGGCGTCGGCATCGCCCTCGCGACCGCGGTCCTGGTGATGGCCCAGGCCCAGCTGCTCGCCGACGTGATCGCCGACGGGTTCCTCGGCGGCGCCGGGCTGGCCGCGCTCGCCCCGCTGCTCGGGCTGCTCGCGCTCGCCGTGGCGGGGCGGGCCGCGCTGGCCTGGGCCGCCGAGGTCGCGGCGCACCGGGCCGCCGCCGACGTCGTGCGGCAGCTGCGCAGCCGGATCGTGGCTCATGTGCTGCGCCTCGGCCCCCGGCACAAAGACCTGCCGCCCACCGGGGAGCTGGCCACCCTCAGCGCCCGCGGCCTCGACGACCTGGAGGGCTACTTCGGCCGGTACCTGCCGGCGCTGCTGATCGCCGCCGGCGTCCCAGCGGTGATCGGGGTCCGCATCCTGACCGCCGACTGGCTCTCCGGCCTGCTCGTGGGGCTCACCGTGCCGCTGATCCCGCTGTTCGCGATCCTCGTCGGGCTGCACACCGAGCGCTCCACCACCCGGCAGTGGCGCACCCTCGCCGTCCTCGGCCACCACTTCCTCGACCTCGTCGCCGGGCTCGACGTCCTCGTCGCCTTCGGGCGCGCCCGCCACCAGGCCGGCCGGTTGCACGAGATGGCCGAGGCCTACCGGCGCACCACCCTGCGCACGCTGCGGGTGGCGTTCCTCTCCGCGCTGGTCCTCGAACTGGTCGCCACACTGTCGGTCGCGCTGGTGGCCGTGTCGATCGGGCTGCGGCTCGTCGACGGCACCCTCGACCTCGCCACCGGTCTGTTGGTGCTGCTCCTCGCCCCCGAGGTCTACCTGCCCCTGCGCGCGGTCGGCGCGCGCTTCCACGACGCCGCGGCCGGCACCGCCGCCGCCACCACCGCCCTCGACCTGATCGACACCCCGGTCCCGGCGCGGGACGGGGCGACGGCGCCGGACCCCGCCCGTTTCCCCGTCACCCTGGGCGGCGTGCGGGTGGACGGACGGACCGGACCCGTACTCGACGACCTCGACCTCACCGTTCGCCCCGGGGAGCTCCTCGGCGTCACCGGGCCGTCGGGCTGCGGCAAGACCACCCTGATCGAACTGCTCGCCGGGCTCCGCACCCCCGACGCCGGCGACATCACCGTGGCCGGCACGGACCTGTGCCAGGTGGCCACCGCGGAGTGGATGCGGCGGGTCGCCTGGGTCCCCCAGCGCCCGGTGCTGCTCGCCGGCACCGTCGCGTCGAACATCGCCCTCGCCGACCCCGACGCCTCCCCCGCCGCGATCGCCCGGGCCGCCGAGGCCGCCCGGCTCGACGTCGACCTCGGTGCCCCGGTCGGCGAGGACGGCGAAGGTCTGTCGACCGGACAGCGGCGCCGCGTCGCACTCGCCCGCGCGATCCTCGCTGACCGCCCGCTGCTGCTGCTCGACGAACCCACCGAGGGCGTCGACCCGCAGACCGAGGCCGCGATCGGCGACGCCCTCGCCGCCGTCACGGCTGGGCGCACCACCGTGCTCGTCAGCCACCGGCCCGAGCTCCTCGCCCGCTGCGACCGCATCGTCGCGCTCACCCCGACACCCTCCGCGACCACGACACCGGCTACGACACCGGCCTCGGCCACGCCACCGGCGTCGAGCCGGCAGTCCGTCGTCTCGGCCGGCCCGGACCGTCGCCCCGGTGAACGGACCACGCCGGCAGGGCCGGCGCCCCAACGGTCCGCAGAGGCCGGCAGGTCGCTCGTGTACCGCGATGCCCTGCGCTGGGTTCTCACGGTCGCCCACGCCCAGCGAGGCCGGCTCCTAGCCGCCACCCTGCTCGGCGCCGCGGCGCTCGGTTGCGGGGTCGCCCTGACCGCCACCTCAGCCTGGCTGATCTCCGCGGCCGCGCTGCAACCGCCGGTTCTGACCCTGATGGTCGCGATCGTGGCCGTGCGCGCCTTCGGCCTCGGCAAGGGCGTGCTGCGCTACGCCGAGCGGCTCGTCTCGCACGACGCCGCTCTGCGCGTGGCCAGCGCACTGCGGGTCCGTCTGTGGACCGACCTCGTCCGGCTGGGCCCGGCCGCGACCGCGCGACAGCGGCGCGGGGACCTGCTCACCCGGCTCGTCTCCGACACCGACGCCCCGCAGGACCTGCTGGTCCGGGTCTTCCTCCCGGCCGCCTCCGCGCTGCTCGTCGGGGCCGCCGCGGTCACCGTGTTCACCGTGCTGCTCCCGGCGGCCGGCGTCGCACTCGCCCTCGGGCTGCTCGCCGCCGGGATCGTTGCCCCGGCCCTGTCTGTGTGGGCGGCGCACCGCACCGAACGCAACACCGCCCACCTGCGCGCCGAGGTCTCGACCCGCACGGTCGAGTTGCTCGACGCGGCCGCAGACCTGCTCGTCCTCGGTGCCGCGGACCGTCGTCGCGCCGAGCTCGACGCGGCCGACACCCGCCTTGGCCGCCTCCGCCGCCGCGCCGCCACGGCCACCGGCGCGGGCACCGCGCTGTCCGTGCTCGCGATCGGCCTGACCGCCCTCGCCTGCGCCGCCCTCGGACTCGCGGCGTTCGCCGCCGGCACGCTACCCGGCCCGGCGGTCGCCGTGCTCGCACTGACCCCGCTCGCCCTCGCCGAGGCCCTGGCCACCCTGCCCGATGCGGCCGTGCGGCTGCTCTCGATCGTTCCCGCCGTCCGGCGGATCCAGACGCTCGAACAGCTCGAACCGCCCGTCACCGACCCGGTCGCCCCCGTCACCACCCCGGCACCGCTCACGCTGCAGGCGCGTGCCCTGGCGGTGCGGTGGCCGAGCGCGAAGACCGACGCGGTGCGCGGCGTGGACCTCGATCTGGGCCCGGGGCGGCGGATGGCGCTCACCGGGCCCTCCGGAAGCGGGAAGTCCACGGTCGTCGCCGCGCTGCTGCGGACCCTGCCACCCAGCGGCGGCGTGCTCGAGGCCGACGGCCGCGACGTCACCGCACTGCGGGCCGACGACGTCCGGGCGGGCATCGCCTGGTGCGGATCCTGGAGTCACCTGTTCGACAGCACCCTGCGGGCCAACCTCGCCCTCGCCCGCCCCTCGGCGAGCGACGCCGAGGTTGTCGACGCGCTCCGCCGGGCCCGGCTCGGCCCCTGGTTCGACGCTCTCCCCGAGGGCCTCGACACCGCCGTCGGCCGCCACGGCGGTGCGGTGTCCGGCGGGGAACGCCAGCGGCTCGGGGTCACCCGGGCCCTGCTCACCGACCGCCCGATCCTGGTGCTCGACGAGCCCACCGCGCACCTCGACGCCGACACCGGCGACGCGCTCGCCGCGGAGATTCTCGCCGCGACCAGCGAGCGCACCGCCCTGATCGTCACCCACCGGCCCGAGCAGACCCCCGGCCTGCCCCGCGGCGAACTGGTCGCCGGCCTCCCGACGGCCGAGCCCACGAAGGTCTGACCGATGTCCACGACCCTCCTGCCCCCACCCTGTACGCCCGGCGTGATCACCGCCCTGCTCGTGCGTTTCCTCTCGACCCGGCCCGGCGCCGCGGCGGCCCGCACGCTCTGCGCGCTGCGCTACACCGCCCGCGACGGCCGCCGGATCACCCTTGTGGTCGCGGCGGTCCGCGACGCCGACCGCCTGCTCGTGGTGGTCGGGAACGCGGCCGTCAAGACCTGGTGGCGGCATTTTCGCGCGCACGAGCGCCCCGTCGAGGTCACGATCGATGGCCGCTGGGTGCGGTGCACGGGGCGCGTGCTCGACGCCCCGGAACGGGCCGCGGCGCTCGACGTCCACCACGGACATCACCCGCACACCCTGGTCGGCGACACCGACGAGGTCGTGGCGTTCCAGCCCGCCGCCGCCTCGACCGCCTCGCCACCGACGTCGTCGGCACTGTGGCGGCGCTGGTTCGCCTGGGTCACGCTCGGCGAGTTCGTCGGCTTCGTCGCCCCGGCCGTCGTCGGGGCGGTGTCCACCACGTGGTCGCTGCCGGCGGCGGCCGCGGCCCTGTTGCTGGCCGGCGCCGACGAGGGAGGCGCGCTCGGCTGGGCCCAGGCCCACGTCCTGGGCCCGCAGCTTCCGGCGCTGCGCCGCGGGCGGTTCGTCGCCGCGACCGCCCTCGCCGCCGTGCTCGCCTACGCGCTCGGGCTCATCCCCATGGCGCTGGGTGAGCGGCTCGCCGCGCTACCGGTCGCGGTCGTGGTCGCCGGCGGCGTGGTGGGCGGCGCCTGCCTACTCGCGACGATCGGTACCGCACAGTGGTTGGTGCTGCGGACGGTCAGGCCACGGTCCGCGTGGTGGATCGCCACCACTGCCGGGGCGTGGGCGGCCGGACTGCTGGTGTTCACCACGGTGGCGACTCCACTGTGGCAGCCCGGGCAGGCCCTACCCCTCATCATCGCGATCGGGGTGCTCGGCGGGCTGGTCATGGCCGCCACCGTCGCCGGCCTGACCGGGGCCGCCGCCGTCCGGCTACTCGGTCTTCCCCGCTGACCCGGCCGTCGGCGCGAAGTCATGAGCGCGGGACCGCTGGCGGGCGGTGCGCGTACGCAGCGTTCAGGAGAGTGGGGCATGGACGAGGGCGGGCTGACCGAGCCGGAGTGCTGGGAGCTGCTTGCGCACGCCGACATCGGTCGGCTCGGCATCGTGCTGGGCCGATACCCCCTCATCTTCCCGTCAACTATGCGCTGGACGGCCACCGCGTCACCTTCCGCACAGCGCCCGGTACGAAGTTCGCCGCAGCGCAGCACTCGAGGGTGTCGTTCCAGGTGGATCACGTCGATCCCGGGCGACACACGGGCTGGAGCGTCCTGGTGCTCGGCACCATCGCGGCGCCCGACCACAACGACCCGAGCACTGTTCGTCGTCTGGAACGGCTGGGAATCAACCCGCTCGCTTCCGGGGACAAGCCGGTCTGGGCACAGGTGGATCCCGAGAAGATCAGCGGCCGGCGGGTGAGCGGCGCCGGCCTCTCCTTGGACGACCGGAGCTACCGCGGCCTGTACTACTGACAGGGCTGCCGAGCGGCGGCCGTCAGCGGACGACCCCTTTCAGAGGTAGGCGCCGGGCTCGAAGGCCGGGGGCAGTTGGCCCGGGACGATGCGACGGCCGCTGATGCCCTGCGGGATCAGGCGCATCCAGTGCCCGTGGTCTCCCGGCGCCCACGGCTCCGCCCCGCTGGCGTGGGTGCGTTCGACGAGCTCGGCGCGGTGATCCTCCGTGACCGCCTCGGCGAGGCCGCGCACGAGCACGCTCCACCCAGACCGTGTCCGCTTGTCGATCTGGTCGACCTCGAAGGTGACGTTGGCGTGGTCGGCCGCGGAGAGCTTGGTGCCGGCGTCGGTGCGGATCACGATCGCCTCTCCGTCGAGCGCATAGTTCACCGGGAAGATCAACGGATAGTGTTCGGCGTTGACGCCCAGCCGTCCGATCTCCTCCGTCGCGAGGAGGCGGTAGCACTCGTCTGGGCTCAGGGCCTGCATCTCCCGGCCGTGTTCGGTCTCGGTCATCTCTTCCTCTCCTCGGACTCGGGCACCTGTGCCGGTGCTCGTCTTCCCGTCGCCGGTCAGGACGGCGCCGCGCGGGCGCCGCGGGTGATCACGAGGTCCTCGCGGGCGGGGAGGACGGGGGTGCGGACGGCGGCCCCGGGCGTGGTGATCTCGCCATCGGCGGTGTCGTTGCCGGCGGGGTCGCCGACCCCACCGGTGAACGCCAGGGCCTCGATTCCGCCGACCGCGGCGGCCATGGACGCGATCCCCGCGGCCAGCCGGTGGACGTAGACCTCCAGGCCCAGCACGGCGTCGGGTTCGCCTTCGGAGGCGCCCGCCAGGACCTCGCGCATGTCCGGTGTGCCGGCGAGCGCGGCGAGCCCGGAGTGCTTCTCCAGGGTCTCGGCGACCTCGTGCCGCGGGGTCCGATGATCGACGACCTTGCTGCGGGGCTTGCAGTGAACCCGGCAGCGACGGAGCTCGGCATAGAGCGAGTCCAACTCGTCCGGGCCCAGAGCACCCGCCTTCTTGCTGCCAACGAACGGCCGGACGTGCTTGTCCAGATACCGCTCGTACATCAGATGCGTACTGGCGCTGACGTCGAGCATCTCGAGATAGCGGTCGAGCAGCTGATCCACGGTGGCAGCGGTCCGCGGGTTCCGGCGCTCGTCGACCTCGTTGAGCATCCGGATCCGAGCGGCCTCAGCCTCTGCGCGTGGACGTGGGCCCGGCTGGACGATCTCGATGAGATCGTTGCGCTGGCCTGTGACGGCGTCGACACCGGCATAGACGCGCACCCGGTAGGCACCGCTCGGCAGCCGATCGACGCTGCCGCGAGTCCTCTGGCGAGGGGTCTGAGCACGAGGCATGACACGAGGGTAAGGAACATTCGTGTCATGAACCGTGTCACACACGCTGGCGCTGAGCGCCGAAGGCCACCAGATCCGCTGGTCAGACGCGGTGGGCGCGGCAGGGTTCGAACCTGCGACCGCTCGGGTGTAAAGCGCGCGCTACCTCCCTCCCAGGCCTCCTACCAGCGACAATGCTGGCGCCAGATCCCTCTTCAGCACCTCCGGCAGCACTCGTGAACGAAATTTCGTGTCATGAGTGGTGTCATGACGCGACTCCGACTCCGACTCCGACTCCGACTCCGACTCCGACTCCGACTCCGACACCTGCCTACCCGAGACTTGAGTTCTCTGTCGTAACTCACAAGTCTCGGACGATCACGCGTCCGCTTCCCGTCCGCGGGAACGAGGTGTGCTCGCGGATTTCGTCAGGGACACCGCGCCGGCCGAGGTGCTCGCGACACCAGTCGCGGAAGCTCTCCTGCTCGTAGTCTGCAGCCGGGATCATGTGGGCGACCACGAGGGCGTCGAGGGTCTCGTCCGCACGCGCGGTGACGGCGACGTCCTGGACCAGCGGGCAGGCCTGCAGGTCGATCTCCAGGCTGTAGGTCGAGAGGTTCTCCCCGCCGCGCCGGATGATGTGCATGCCTCGGCCGCGGAACTCGAAACGGCCCGTCGCGTGCCGGACCATCACGTCGCCGGTGCGCAACCAGCGCCCGTCGACGAGCGTCTCGGCAGTCGCCTCCGGCGCCTCGTGGTAGCCGAGCATCAGAGTGACGCCCGGGGTGCCGCGGACCCACAGCTCCCCTGGTTCGCCGTCCGGGGCGTCGGAGCCGTCGCGCCTGACCAGCCGCACCTCATCGACGCCGAGGAACGGTCGGCCGATCGTCGCGCGGTCGTCGGACTCCCACGGCGCGCCGCCGAGGACGCCGGTCACCGACTCGGTCTGTCCGTAGATCTGACGCATGTGGATCTCTGGGACCAGCCGGTCCCACTCCGCCAGTCCGCGCTGCTGAGTGTCATCCCGTAGTGGACGGCGCGGAGCGGGCCCGGGTCGACCGGGCGTCCGGAGGAGACGGCGCGTTTCAGCGCCATCCGCATGGGCGGGGCGACCATCGAGGCGATCGTGGCGCCGGTGCGGCGGGCGGCGTTGAACCAGGTGCTCGCGCTGAACCGGGGCACGATCGCGATCGAGCCGCCCGTGACGAAGGGCGGGGCGCAGAGGTAGAGCTGTGCGTTGGTGTGGAAGAACGGCGAGCAGAGGTAGTGCCGGTCGGTGCCGAGATAACCGCCGTTGCGCGCGAGTCGCTCAGCGGACATGACGTAGTTGCGGTGGGTGAGTTGCACCAGCTTCGGTGCGCCGCTGGTACCGGAGGTCGGCAGGAGTCCGGCGACGAGGTCGGGTGTGGCGGAGGGCGGCTCGCCGCCCTCCGCGCCCAGGTCGGCGGGGCAGGTGGTGGTCCACAGCTCGTCGTCGGACGGGACCAGAAGCCGTGTCGACGTCTCTGTCCGGGCGATGGCGTCGGCAATGAGGCCAGCGTTGGATGATGCTGCCACGACCGCGGCCGGTCCGGTGGCTCGTAGGGCCCGCTCGATAGTGAGCAGCCCGGAGTCCGGGTCGATCGCCTGCACGACCGCACCGTTGGCGGGGATCGCCAGCCATAGGGCCACGGTGAGCGGGCCGGGTCGTCACCGAGCTGGGCGCGCCGACGGTGCTGGTCAACAACGCCGGCATCACCCGCGACAACCTGCTGTTCAAGATGACCGAGGGCGACTGGGACACCGTCATGGGCGTGCACCTCAAGGGCTCGTTCCTGATGACCAAGGCGTCCCAGAAGCAAATGGTCGACGCCGGCTGGGGCCGGATCGTCAACCTCTCGTCGACCTCGGCGCTCGGCAACCGCGGCCAGGCCAACTACGCCACCGCGAAGGCCGGCATCCAAGGCTTCACCAAGACCCTCGCGATCGAGCTGGGCCGCTTCGGGATCACCGCGAACTGCATCGCGCCCGGCTTCATCGCCAGCGACATGACCAAGGGGACCGCGGAGCGCATTGGCGTCCCGTGGGAGCAGTACGTCGCCGACCGCGCCAAGGCCATCCCCGTCCAGCGGGCGGGCCAGGTCGAGGACATCGCCAACGCCGTGTCCTTCTTCGCCGATGAGCGCTCGGGATTCGTGTCAGGCCAGGTGTTGTACGTGGCGGGTGGACCGCGCACCTGAGGCGGGCGGCGCCGTCAGCTCGGGCCGGCTGCCCGCCGTTCGGCGAGGGTCTCCCCGCCCACTTCCGTGGCGTGCAGACTCGCATCGGCGAGCTAGTGCCGGGTCAGGCAACCCTGATCTCCGGCGGCGAGCAGCAGATGCTGGCGATCGCCCGGGCCCTGCTCGCCGATCCCGCCGTCCTGCTGCTCGACTAACCGTCCGACGGCCTCGCCCCGGCGATCGTCGACCAGATCGGTGAGCTACTGCGGACCCTGCACGGTGAGGGGGTGACGATGCTGCTCGTCGAGCAGGACCTGCACCTTGCTTTCGCCGTCTGCGACGAGATCGCGGTGATGGAGAAGGGCCGCATCGTCCATCTGGTCACCACTCCGGAGTTCCGCGCCGATCGCGGCACCGCCCACCGGCTGCTCGACGTCGCCTGAGCAAACGACGCCAAGCGCTGGTCAGGACACCGCGGCCTGCACGGTGGCGGCGAAGCCCGCCGGGTCCATGAGGTGCGCGAAGTGGTCCAGGCCGGGCAGCTCGGTGATCGCGGCGCCGGCGATCACGTCGACAAGTGCGTGGGCGGACTCGAGAAGGAATGGGGTCGTCGCGGTGCCCGCGATCAGGTGGGTCGCTGCCGTGATCGCGGCGTAGTGCTTGAGGTCGTCGCCGAGCGCGTCGATCTGCTCCAGCTCGCGGACCCAGGTCGGGGTCAGCGGCGCGCAGGCCGCCCACAGCGGGGTCTTCCGGATCTCCGGCACCGCCTCCGCGGGGACCCGCACGAAGTTGACCAGAGCGAACTCCAACGCAGCGTCGAGATCACCTGAGTCGACGAGGTCGCGGTATGAGGCCAGCCCCTCCCCCGCGACCGGCCCGTCCACTGCGAGCGGCGGCTCGAAGAGAACCAGTGTCCCGTCCAGGGGTTCGGTCTCGGCGTAGGCGAGCGTGCAGAGCGCGCCGTAGGAGTGGCCGAGCAGGTGGGCGCCCGCTCCGGCGACGGCCATGATCGCGGCGATGTCGGCGACCTCGGTGGAGAGGTCGTAGGCGGCGGCGTCACCGCTGCGGCCACGGGCGCGGCGGTCGTGGACGTAGCAGGTGAAGTGCTCGGCGAGGTGGTCGGTCGCTGGGATCCACTGCTCGGAGGTGGCCACGCTGCCGTGGGTGATGACGAGCGCGGGCCCGGTGCCGCGGCGGAGGTAGCCGATTTCGGTGCCGTCAGCAGAGGTGGTCGACTCGAACTGGATGTCGGACATCGGAGAACCCTTCGTTGGGCTGGACATCGTGGGATCGGGCTGTCGGGGCCGGGTCAGAGCCAGCGCGGGAGGATGGGACGGTCGGGCGCGGTGACCCGGCCGGTGAGCCAGCCTGCGAGATCGGCGGCGCTCGCTGCCACGGTCTCGCTCCTGGGGTCGGCGCCGAGGGACCAGGTCCGGTCGCGGTCGGTCGGAGCGAGGGCGAGCGAGGGGCAGTCGTCCTTGCTGGACAGGGCTGCGCTCACGTCGTCGAGCAGGAAGTCGACGACGCCCGCAGGCAGATCGTCCACATCAGCGCCGAGGTCGACAGCGTGCAGCCACACCTCGCGGATCCGCATCCAGGGCACCTCCGCAGCGGGGATCGCCCGGCCGAGAGCGCTGCGGACCTGGGCCTGCCACTGCTCGGGGGCCAGCGCGTCGAGCGCCTCGTTGAGCATCTCGGCCGTGCTCGCCAGCTCGTCGCGGAGCGTGGACACCGAGTGCGTGGCGGACCGTTCGATCTCCGCCGCCCGCTGCTCCCGGTTGGCGTACATCGGGGTCTCCTCCCCTGTACTCGCCCAGATCGCGAGGCGGTTCAGGGCCTCTGCGTTACGGGCGACGTGGCCGACGATGTGGGCACGTGACCACCCCGGCAGCGCGCTGGGTCCGCGGTAGTCCTCGTCGGTGAGCTTGCCGACGACGGCGAGTAGGTGCTCCGTCCCCTCACACATCCACGGCAGGGTCCGGGCGATGTCGTGGCGGTCGGTCATGCGGGGGCTCCGTTCAGGCGGTCGGCGATGTCGGCCCGCAGCGCCTTCTTGTCGATCTTGCCGACCTTGGTGGCGGCGAGCTCGTCGACCAGGACGAGGTGCTCGGGCAGCTTGAACCGGGCGACGCCGATGGCGTCCATGGACTCGCGGATCTCCTCGAGGGTGACTGTCGCGCCCGGCCGCGGGACGACGTAGAGGCAGACCCGCTCCCCCAGCTGCGGGTCCGGCATGGCCACCGCGGCGACCTGGGCGACCGACGGGAGCTGGTAGACGAGGTTCTCGACCTCCTCGGCGGAGATCTTCTCTCCGCCGCGGTTGATCATGTCCTTGTCCCGGCCCTCGACGATCAGGTTGCCCTCGGGGGTGCGCCGGCAGATGTCGCCGGAGCGATACCAGCCGTCCTCGGTGAAGGCGCGGGCGTTCTGCTCCTCGGCCTTGTAGTAGCCGCGGGGCGTGTACGGGCCGCGGGTGAGCAGCGAGCCCGGCTCGCCCTCCGGCACGTCCTGGTCGAGCTCGTCGACCAGGCGGACCTCGTCCGCCTGGCACATCGGGCGGCCCTGGGTGGTGCAGATGACGTCGTCGGGGTCGTCGAGGCGGGTGAAGTTCAGCAGCCCCTCCGCCATCCCGAACACCTGCTGCAGCGTGCAGTCGAGCGCCGGGGTGACCTTGCGGGCCAGCTCGTCGGCCAGCCGCGCGCCGCCGACCTGGAGCACCCGCAGGGTCGCGACCTGCGACGATCCGTGTTCGGCGGCGTGGTCGAGCCAGCGACCGGCGACCGCGGGGACCACCGCGGTGTGGGTCACGCCCTCGGCCTCGATCGTCGCGAAGGCCCGGACGGGCTCCGGCGAGGGCAGGGTGACGACCCGGCCGCCCGCCAGTAGCACGCCGAGGATGCCGGGGCAGGCCAGGGGGAAGTTGTGGCCCGCGGGCAGGCTGATCAGGTAGACGGAGTCGGCGTCGACGCCGGCCATCTCCGCGCTGCACCGGGCGTTGTAGACGTAGTCGTCGTGGGTCCGGGCGATCAGCTTGGGCAGCCCCGTGGTCCCGCCCGAGAGCAGGAAGACGGCGACGTCGCGGCTGCCCGGGGCGAGAGCGTCGAGCCGGACCCGGTCCGCCTCCGGGTCGCCGGGACCGCACAGCTCGCGCAGGTCGAGTCTGCCGGGGGCGACGTCGGCTCCCGCGACGAGCACGTGCCAGGGACCGTCGGTCACCTCCCGGACATCGTCGGCCAGCTCGTGGGCGAGCGTCTGGTGGTCGAAGTCCCGCATCCGGTCCGGCACCGCGATCGCGGTGGCCTCGGCATGCCGGGCCAGGTAGGCGAGCTCGGTGCGGCGGTGCGCGGGCAGCGCCATGACGGGCACGATCCCAGCCCGCAGGCAGGCCAGGGTGAGCACCACGAACTCCCACCCGTTGCCCAGCTGGACCACGATCCGCTCCCCCGGCGCCATGCCGAGATCGAGCAGGCGCGCCGCTGCGGCGTCCGCGCGGTCGGCGAGCTCGACGTGGGTCAGCCGCAGGTCGGCGGCGGCGTCGATCAGGGCCGGGGCGTCCGGCTGTGCGTCCGCGACCTCGCGCAGGGCGGTACCGAGCGGCACCTCCGCCCAGTAGCCCTTCGCGACGTACTTCGCAGCGAGGTCCGCCGGCCAGGGCACGGTGTGGTCACTGATGGGGCTGGGCATCGCTGGCCTCCCTGGGGATGACGACGGCGTCGAGGGCGACCAGGCCGGTCGCGGTGAGACGGAGGGGATTGACCTCGATCTCGGCGAGGTCGGGGTTGGCCACGAGCAGGTCCCCCAGTGCCGCGACGATCCGGCCGAGCTCGGCGGGATCGAGCACGGGGCCGCCGCGCCACCCGTCGAGCAGGGCATGCCCGGCCAGCTCGGCGGCCATCTCGGCGGCCTCGGCCGGGGCGACCGGCGCGAGCCGGATCGCGACGTCGGCGAGGGCCTCGGCGGTGGTGCCGCCCAGGCCGAGCAGCAGGATCGATCCGAACACGGGGTCCCGGCGGGCGCCGAGCACCAGGTCGACGCCGCCGGAGGCCATGGACTCGAGGAGGTAGCGCTCGGCGTCGATCGCGTCCAGGGCGTCGAGGGCGGTGTCGAGCTCGTCCGCGCTGCGGATCCCGAGGTGGACGCCGCCGATCTCGGTTTTGTGCAGGATCGCGGCGTCGAGGATCTTCACCGCGACCGGCCCGCCGAGCTCGGCGAGGGCGGTGTGCGCCTCCGCCCGCGACGCGCACACCCGGCGCAGGGTGGTCCCGACGCCGATCCGGTCGAGGAGGCTCTTGGCTTGGTCCTCGTCGTGCGGGCCGTGGATGCCGGTCGGCGCCGCGGACGATGTCGAGGCCGCCGGGGAGCGGTCCCGCGCGCGGGCGTCGGCGAGCAGCGCCCCGGTCGCCGCGGCGACGCCGCGGGGATCGGTCGCGACCGCGATGCCTGCCGCGAGCAGGTCACGACGCTGCTGGACCACGTCCTCACCGGTGCCGCCGAGGCCGAACACGACCGGGACCTCGGGGACCCGGCTCTCCTCCGCGGCCGCGACGAGGTCGACCGCGTCCGGCTCGTAGAGGGCGTATGCGGCGACGACGTCCACCTGCGGGTCCGAGGCGACGGTGTGGAAGATCCGGCCCAGCTCCGGCCCGGGCCTGCCGGTGTCGACCGGGTTGGCCTGGAAGGTCAGTGGGGGCAGCAGGGTCGCCAGGGTGTCCTGGGTGGCGCGGGCCAGCTCCGGCACCTGCGCCTGCCGACCGCGCAGATCGTCGAGCAGCAGCAGCCCCGGTCCGGCTTGGGCGGTCACTACGCCGACACCGGCCGCCCGTGCTGGCCGGGCGCGGGTCACCGACAGTGCCCCGACCGCATCGACGAGTTCACGCTCGTCGTCCACGATGACCGCACCGGCCTGGGCCAGTGCGGCGCGGGTGGTGCGCCAGGAGGTGGCGAGGGCACCGGTGTGCGAGGCGGCGAAGGCCCCGATGTCATGGCGCCCCACGACCAGTGCGACGACCGGCCGCTCGGCGGAGAGCCTACGGACGGCCTCGACGAGCCGGGGACCGTCGGCGACGGACTCGACATGCAGAGCGACCGCACCGGTGCTCGGGTCCGAAGCGAGGTGGTCGAGCACATCCGGTGCGGAGATGTCGACGGCGTTGCCCAGTCCGACGGCCAGGCTGATCCCGTGGCCCGCCTCGGTGAGCAGGAACGACAGGGCGTGATTGATCCCGCCGCTGGCCGCGACCACGGCGACCCGACCCGGCCGCACCTGGGCCACGCCGGGCACGAAGCTGGCTGTGACCCCGGCGTGCGGGGCGAGGAAACCGCTGGTGTTGGGGCCAAGGAGGCGGATGCCGGTCTCGGCGGCGACGGCGGCGAGGTCGGCCTGGAAGCCGATCCCGGGGCCGCCGGCCTCGGCGAACCCACCTCCGCAGATGACCGCCGCGCCTGCCCCCGCGGCGGCGGCCTCGGCCACCACCGACGCGCTCGCGCCGGCGGGGACGCAGACGACGACGAGGTCGACGGGGCCGTGCTCGGCGGCTGCGGCCACGCTCGGGTACATCGTGTCGTCGCGGGAGTTGACGAGGGCGATATGGCCGCCGCGCTCGGCGAACCCGCGCAGCGACCGGGCCATCGTCGCGCCGAGCTTGGCGGCGTTGCGGGAGGCGCCGACGACGGCGATCCCCTTCGGTGCGAACAGCGCGTCGAGATCGGTTGCGGTCATTCGGGTACTCCCACCAGGTCGGCGCGGCCGGAGAGGACGGTGGTGACCGCACGGTCCTGCAGGCCCTCCTCGCCGTCGACGTCCACCAGTAGCGCGGGCAGTCGATCGTGCATGCGGGCCTGTTCGCAGACCAGGGTGCGGGTCAACGGGGTGCCGCCCTCCACGGCGACCAGCACCGGCGCTCGCTCCCCCAGCGCGGCCCAGCGGCTCAGCCGACCGAAGGTCTCGGGGAGCCCGTCCTCGCCCCCGGGGGCCTCGACGCGGGCGGCCCATGGGCCGGCCTGCGGCTCGTCGGCGAACGGGAGGTCGCCCGCGACCGCGGCAGGCGACAGGCTCACCAGACGCCCGGGGGCCGACCATCCGCCGTGCTCGAAGGGCGTCTCCACCGGCTCCGTGCCATGGGCGTCGATCCAGCCGCGGTGGCTGGCCTCGACGAACTCGGGGGCCCGCCGGGCCAGGCGGGCGTCGGAGATGCTGCGGGACAGGAAGTGGTAGGCGAACTGCCACGGCTCGAACTCGTCGTGGTAGCGCCCGAAGTGTTCCCACCAGGCCAGACTCGGCCGCGCCGAGCTTCTGGATCTTCCGCACGGACGGTTGGGCCGCCTCCTCGTAGGCCGCGAGGGCCGCACCCAGGTCGTCGGGCGACGCGGCGACGGCGCGGGCGAGCTCGACCGCGTCCTCCATCGCCATCTTGGTGCCCGATCCCACCGAGAAGTGGGCGGTGTGGACGGCGTCGCCGAGGAAGGCGACCGGGCGCGGACTCAACGCGTGCCAGCGCTGGGTGCGGCGGGTGCGGAAGTTGCCCCAGCGTGAGTTGTTGGTCAGCAGCCGCTTGCCGTCGATCTGGTCGGCGAACAGCTTCTCCAGGTAGTCCTTGGTGACCATGTCGCTGGCCCCGGGCGGCTGGGTCACGTCGAACTCGTCGAGCCCGGCACGGCGCCAGGACTCCTCATCGGTCTCGACGATGAACGTCGAGACCTCGTCGGAGATCGGGTAGCCGTGCACGGCGAAGACGCCGTCCGGGCTGCGCTCGTGGACGAAGGTCAGCCCGTCGAAGAGGTAGTCGGTGCCGAACCAGATGAACTTCGCCGTCGCGGTCTCCACCTCGACGCCGAGATCGGCCTCCAGCTGCTCCCGGATCCGGGAGCCGGTCCCGTCGGCGGCGACCACGAGGTCGTAGTCCGCGAGGTCGGCTAGCGTGACCTCGGTGGAGAAGCGCAGGTCCGCCCCGACGTCCCTGGCACGGGCCTGCATCAGCGCGAGCAGCGTCTTGCGCACAACGGCAGCCATGCCGTTGCCGCCGCAGCGGATGCGCTCGCCCTTGAGCCGGACCTCGATCTCGTCCCAGTGCTTGCCGTGCTCGGTCAGGGCCTGGCGCAACACAGGATCGGCCTCGTGGATCCCGGCCAGGGTGCGGTCGGAGAACACCACGCCGAAGCCGAACGTGTCGTCGGCGCGGTTGCGTTCGAACACGGTGACCTCGACCGACGGGTCGGCCTGCCGGATCAGGGTGGCGAAGAACAGCCCTCCCGGCCCGCCCCCCGCGACGGCGACACGCATGCCTCAGGCCCCCTTCACCAGGGTGTTGCGCAGCTCGCCGACGCCCTCGACGCGGGTGACCAGCTCCGAGCCCGCGGCCAGGTAGCGCGCGGGCTTGCGCGCGTGCCCGACCCCGCCCGGCGTGCCGGTGGCGATGATGTCGCCTGGGACGAGGGTGATGATCTGCGAGATGTAGGCCACCAGGTCTGCGGGCCCGAACACCAGGTCGGAGGTGTCCGCCTTCTGCACGACGTCCCCGTCGACCTCGCAGGAGATCTCACCGGGCACCACGTCGGTGACCAGCCACGGGCCGACCGGGGTGCTGCGTTCGAAGGTCTTACCCTGCAGCCACTCGATCGACCGGTACTGGAAGTCCCGGGCGGTCACGTCGTTGACCACCGTGTACCCGGCGATCGCCGCGGCGGCTTGCTCCGGGGTGGCGTGCCGGACCTCGGCGCCGATCACGACGCCGAGCTCGGCCTCCCAGTCCACCTGCTCCGACCCGGCGGGCAGCTCCACCGGGTCGTGCGCGCCGACCAGGGCGCGGGCGAACTTGGCGAACAGCGCCGGGTACTCGGGCAGGTCGCGGCCCATCTCCAGGATGTGCGTGCGGTAGTTCAGCCCGACGCAGAACACCTTCTCCGGCCGCGGGACGAGCGCGGCGTAGTCCAGCCCGATCAGGTCGTGCCGGGCGCCCGACGCCGACTCCGCGGCGGCGCGCCAGTCCGGCCGGGCCAGGAACTCGCCGAGGTCGGCGGCGCCGAGCTCGACCGCCCCGTCGTCGTCGATCCGGACGGCCGCAGTTCCGGCGGTGGTGCGGATGGTCGCGAGCTTCACGAACGGTCCTCTCGGGAAGTACGGGCAGTGCTTTCGATCCGGGACAAGCCCAGGGCCTCGAAGACGGGGGCATCGGAGTAGGCGAAGGCGTCGAGCCCCGCGGGGCCGGCGTCGAAGGCGAGCCCGGCCCAGGACGGCACGCAGAACAGGTCGCCCTTGCCGACCTCGTACCGCTCCTCGCCGACACTCACGACGCCGGAGCCCTCGAAGACCTGCCAGACGGACGAGCCCGCCGTGCGGGTCAGCGCGGTCGAGGTGCCGGCGCGCAGGCGGTGCATCTCGCAGCGCATCGTCGACAGGCAGTCCCCTGCGGTGGCCGGGTTAGTGAAGCGGACGACGGCGTGTCCGGGCTCGACGACACCGGGGTGCCCCTCGGCCTCCAGCTCCAGCTGTGCGGTCAGCGCAGCGTCGGTGTGCTCCCAGCGGTACGCCATGAGCGGCGAGGCCTTCGGCGCCGGCGCGCCGACCGGAGTGAGCCCGGGATGACCCCAGAGTCGCTCGTTGCGCGAGACCTCGGGAGTCTCCTTCGTGGCGAGCACATCCGGCCCGAACTCGAAGAAGCCCGCGTCGATCGTGCGGATGAGCGGGATGTCCAGGCCATCGATCCATGCCATCGGGTGGTCGGTGGTGTTGTGGTGCTCGTGGAAGTGCATGCCCGGGGTGAGCAGCAGGTCCCCACGTCGCATCGCGACCGGGTCACCCTCCACATTGGTCCAGACACCCTCGCCCTCGACGACGAATCGGAACGCCGTCTGCACGTGCCGGTGCGCGGGGGCCTCCTCGCGCGGGCCGAGGTACTGGATCGCCGCCCACAGCGTCGGCGTGGCATACGGGGTGCCCGGCAGGCCCGGGTTGGCCAACGCGATCGCGCGCCTCTCACCGCCACGGCCGACGGGGACCAGCTCACCCGCCTGCTCGGCCAGCGGCAGCAGCGTCGACCAGCGCCACAGGAACGGCACCGAGTCCGGCCGCGGGCTCGTCGGCATCAGCCCGCCGATCTGCGTCCACAGCGGCGTCATGTGGGCGGCCTCGAAGTTCGCGTACAGCTCGTCGAGCTGCTTCTGCTCCTCCGGCGTGATCTCTCGAACCGTCGCGGTCATGCGGTCGTCTCCTCCTTCGTCGTGCCCGAGGTCGTCGGGTCGTCGGATGTGCTCGCGGTCGTGGTTCCCGCGGTGCGTCGCTTGGGGATCAGGGCGATCAGGATGGCCCCCGCCAGCGCCGGCACGGCGAACCCGTAGAAGTTCCACTCGAACCCGATGCCCGAGGCCAGCACCCAGCCTCCGAACAGCGGTCCGACGATCGCCCCGGCCCGGCCGACGCCCAGCGCCCACCCGAGGGCGGTCGCCCGGATCGAGGCCGGGTAGTGCACGGCGACGTAGCCGTTGACCAGGATCTGGGTGCCTACGCTGCCCAGGCCCGCGATCGCGACCGCGACGAACAACAGACCGGTGTCGACGCGCTGGCTCAGCACCAGCAGACACGCGGTGGCGAGCAGGAACGCTCCGACCGTCACCGGCTTGGGCCCGAAGCGGTCGGCGAGCGCGGACGCCGCGACGCCCCCGACGATCGCACCCAGGTTCAGCACCAACAGGAAGGTCAGCGCGGACCCGAGCGGGTAGCCCGCCTGCCGCATGATCTGCGGCAGCCAGGTGTTCAGGCCGTACACCAGCAGCAGCCCGCAGAAGCTCGCCGCACCGAACAACAGCGTCGCGGTGATGCCGTCGCGACGGAACAGGGCCCGGGGCCCGGCCTTGCCCGCGGCTGCCGCCCGCTCCTCCCGCAACGCCGGCAGATCGACGCCGTAGCGGTCCGCGAGGGTCCGGGCCTCGTCGTCACGGCCCTTCGCGAGCAGGTAGCCGACCGATTCGGGCAGGAACCGCCACGCCAGCGGGAGCACGATCACCAGCGGCGCGGCCCCGATGGCCAGCAGCGGCCTCCAGCCGTGGTCGGCGAGCAGGAGCAGTGCCAGGACCGCGGCGATGACACCACCGACGGAGTAGCCGGCGAACATGAGCGCGTTGTAGAGCTGCCGACGACCGCGGAGCGCGTACTCGACGGTCAGGGCGATCGCCGAGGGGATCACTCCACCGAGACCGAGCCCGGCAAGGAACCGCAGCAGCCCCAGCATTCCCGGGTTCGGAGCCAGTGAACAGGCGACCATCAGCACCGAGAACCAGGTGATACCGATCAGCATGATCCGGCGGCGGCCGAGGGCGTCCGTGATCGCTCCCGCAGCCAGCGCGCCGATCAACATGCCCACCAGGGCATAGCTGCCGATCGCTCCGACCTGGGCCGGGCCCATGTTCCAGCCGGGTTCGGCCAGCAGGCTCGGAACGGCCGAGCCGTAGACGATCAGGTCGTAGCCGTCGAAGACGATCGTCAGGAAGCACAGCGCGACCACGATGAGCCCGGATCGGGCAGCTGCAGGGCCTGTCGCCTGTGACACGAGCACCACGCTCCTCGTTGGTTCGCTCGCCGCCATGGCGAAGCGCCCACAACTTACAACAAGAAGTCGACGGCCGTCTATCTAACGAAACATATATGTCGGGTCAGCCGGCCTCGACCGCCGGCGCTGCGACTCGCTCGATCAGCGAGTCGACGCATCGTTCGGCCGGCTCGCGGAGCAGGCCGTGCGCCTCGAGGAAGACGTCGTGAGCCCGCCGCCCGGACCAGCCTGCGGGAAGCAGCTCCAGCGGGAGGTCGGGATCGCGGAACGGGAAATGGCGGTAGTCGTGGACCAGGCGCATACGCTCGACGAGCGCCTCGGCGTCGGATAGTTTGCCGCGACGGTAGCGGTCGAGCCGGGGCTCGTAGGTCTCCAGGAGCCGGGCGTAGTCGCGATCGAGTTCGCCGAGGTCCCAGGCGCGGGCGGCCATGTCGCGGTCGGCCTCGGTGTTCGGCGAGCGGGACCTGAACACGTCGAGCTGGACCGCCGAGACCCCCTCGAATGCCTCGCGAAGCTGCTGGACACGGTCGTGCGGGCTGATCCATACCGACGCGGCGAGCGGTCCGAAACCGAGCCAGGCGAGCTTCTTGCGCAGCTGTTCGCGCAGGCCCCGCTCGGTCTCCGGAACCGAGTAGATGACCATGTGCCACTGCCCGTCCCACGGGCCCGCCGTCCGCTGGAAGATCCGCGAGCGGCCCTCGTCGAGCAGCGCCCACGCCTCGTCGGTCAGCGAGTAGACCGTCTCGCGCCCGTCGCGGCGGCTGGCCAGCCACCCCTCCTTGCGCAGTCGCGTGACCACCACCCGCACGGTGGACTCAGGAACACCGAAGCGCTCCATGAGCGCCACCAGCCCACGAAGACGGACCTCGCCGCCTCTATACCGCAGGTAGTCACCGAACAGATCGAAGACCAACGAGCGCGCCTTCACGCCACCTCCCAGGATTCCTTCGCACAGTAGACCGGCATCCCGACGCGACCCCACGGCATCGATCACTCCCGGACGCGGCACTTTAAGTGTGCCGTTCTCTTGCCGTCCGTCTCATGTATGACGCACACTTGCGCCCATCCGTTCGCGTGGGCCCTTCTTGCCTGTCAAAGGAGATTCGGATGTCCGAGACCTTCGTGTTGATCACCGGTGCCTGGCACGGTGGCTGGGCCTGGCGGCCGGTCGCCGAGCAACTGCGTGCAGCCGGCCACCGCGTCCTGACCCCGACACTCCCCGGCCTGCACGACGGCGACGACCCGACCCAGTACCACCTTTCCGACGTGGTCGACGCGGTCGTCGACCTGGTGGAGCGTGAGGACCTGCGCGACGTCACACTCGTCGGGCACAGCTGGGGCGGCTACCCGATCACCGGCGCGGCGCCGCGGCTGGCCGGGCGCCTGCGCAAGGTCGTCTACTGGAGCGCATTCGTGCCGGCTGCGGGGAAGTCGCTGTTCGACGAGGTGCCTCCGCCCTACCAGGAGCTTTTCGCCGGGCAGGCCACCGCGTCGGGGAACAACTCGGTGGCAATGCCGTTCGAGGTCTGGCAGGCCGCGTTCATGAACGACGCACCGGAAGACATCCAGCGCGCGATCCACGCGCTGATGGTGCCGCAGCCGTTCCAGTACTTCACCGAGACCGTCGAGCCGCTCGACGTCGAGGCGCTGGGCGTACCCGTCGCTTATGTGTTGAGCACCGAGGACGTCGCGCTGCCTCCCGGCGAGTACGGCTGGGACCGCTTCCCCGGCCGACTCGGGGTCGACGCAACGGCCGCCCCCGGCAGCCACGAGGCCTGCTTCACCCAGCCGGCCGGCCTGGCCGAGGCACTGCTCAAGGCCTGAGCCACACAGGTCTGACAGCCCCGGTCTGACTGCCAGCAGGTCTGACACGAGGAACGGCACCTCCGCCGCGGCGGAGGTGCCGTTCCGTTGTTCCGGCCGGTCAGCCCTGCGGGTCCTCCTGCGCCCCGGCACCCGGAGCCGGGTCCTGGCCGAGCTGGTTCGGCGGGAACCGCAGCGGAGGCAGCAGCTGCAGCGGGAGCTGCGGGACGTTGCCTACCTCGGGCGGAATGGGCGCACCCTGCACAGGGTTGCCCACCGGGGCAAGCGGGTCGGCCGGAGCGTAGGTCTCAGGCTTCGCCAACCCGCCCGAGTCGGTGCCGTCGAAGGACTCGGTACGGTCGCAGCCGGCCAGAGTGAGCCGCAGCGGCCCATCGGTCGCCACCTTCAGTTCGGCGTCGCAGTCCACGCCGGCCCGCTTCGGGTCGACGGTCACCGCACCAATGCCAGCCGATCGCACGTCGAGCACGTTCTCGGCGTTCGCCGCGGCCGGTGTGTCGAGATGCCGATGTTCCCGCAGATAGGGGTTGATCGGAGAGAAGGTCCCGTCGGTCGCTCCGATCTCGCTCTGCGAGGGCGGCACAGCCGCGTCGGCGACCCCCTGCCCGCGCGAGTCCACATCGATGGTGCCCGGCTCGGGCCCGCGCGTCTCGATACCCGAGAGCCAGTACGCCTTGTCCGCCACGAGGCCGGACTGCGGGTCGTCCATCAGCGGGTTGCGCACAAACGTGACGTGGTGCGGATCCACCGCGCGCGGCTCGTCGCCCAGCCAGTCAGTCGCCTTCTGCCACATCCCGTTCTTGCACATCACCAGGTGCTCGGCGGCGAGCCCGACCCAGCTGTAGAACTCGTAGTCGTAGTCCCCGTTCTTGTAGGCATCGGCCCGCTCCCGGGTGATGGTGTAGGGGATGAAGTCATCGTTGACCCCGGCCCACTCCATCACCGGCTGGTTGCGCCGGCTAGGTAACAGGGTGGACAGCTTCGAGCCGGGCTCGTGCACCGTCACCGTGTCAACGCCGAGCTGGTCACCGACCTTGTCCGCCACCGCGTTGACCCCGGGCAGGGACGGCGCGACGTTGAGCCCGTCGCAGATGAACGCCTTGTTGAACACATCGGGGAAGGACAGCGAGAGCTTGTTCGCCATGTAGGCACCACTGGAGAAGCCGCCCATCGCGGTGCGCTCGGTGTCGAGGTGGTAGTGCCTGCGAGCGTCGGCGATCGCCTCGAACACGGCCGCGCCGGACTCGCCGTAGCCCCATTCGTCCTGGCCGCGGGCATCGACGTCTATCACCATCGTCGGGTTGCCGGGCCGCTCGGCGAACTGGCGGTAGAGGTCGCGGTCCCCCGCGACGTCGTCGCCGGGACGCAGGGCGTAGCCGTTGGTCCACACCATCGATGCGTAGCCGTCCTTCGGCGCGGGCGCCTCGGGGACGAACACCATGTACCGCTGCAACCGCCCGGGGAGGTCGGGCACACAGTCGTCGCGGCAGGGCCAGCCAAACGCCACGCTCGGGCGACCCTCGCTGCCCTCCCCCGCACCGGTCGCGATGCCACCCTGCTGCGTGCCGGACCCCGGCGGCGGACCACCCGGGTCACTCGGCAGTCGTCGGCCCTGCGCCTTCTCGAAGTTCGACGCGAAGATCCGAGTCACGTACCCGCTGGTCGGGACACCTGACTCGTCATCGACGCCGTCGGCCAGCTTTGCGAAATCGACATCGGCGAAGAACGGTGAAAGGTCGCCGTTCGCGATCGCACGTTTCTGGTCGTTATCCCGGTAGGGGGCCTCGAAGGGCTCGTCGAAGCGGAAGGCGCTGTCGAAGAACGCCGACGGCGTGGGATCTCCGGCGACCGCGCCGCCGGGGTGGGTCTCGTCCGCGGTGAGCTGCGGGACCAGATAGGAGTCGTTCGCGCCATCCCACAGCCCGGCGGCGGCAGCCACCCGCTCCGAGCCGGTGGGCTCCCACGCCGTGTGCGGCACCCGGATCTCGACCTGTCGGCGCTCGAGGTCCACCGCGACTTCGGGGGCCGCGAGCTCCTCGCCGGTGGCGGCGTCGACGACATCCCCCTCGGTGCCGTGCACGGTGACGAACCGCTCCGCAGGCATCACGGTGTTCGCGCGGTGCGGCGCCTCCCGCGGGTCGTCCGAGTCCCCGAGCGCAAGCGTGAGGCCCAGCAGCTTCGGGTCGGTCATCGTGTTCATCGTGACCCGGAACGCCGTCGCATCGGCCTCGGGCTTGACCCGAACTTCGACGATGTCAGCGGCGTTGCGCCGGTACGCCGGGTCTTCCGGGTAGGTGTAGTTACGCAGCAACGTGTCGTTGGGCCAGCGCCACTGGGTACCACCGCCCTGATCGTCATAGACACAGCCCTGGTGGACGTACTCACCCTCCCGGTACGCGCTGGTCATGCAGATCCCAATCGGATCGGCTTGCCAGATCCCGGTGTTCTGCAGCTGCGGCGCATCCACCGCGGGCGCGCGGAGCAGCTCAGGACCGGCAGTATCGGCAGGCGGCCCGTCCTTAGCCAGCGCCGGACCCGCCGCGAACGCACCGGCGACCAGCGCACCGGCCACCAAGGCCGCAATGCCGGATCGCTTGATCACGTGGAGCTCACCTCGCACCTCCACCGCCCCCGCGTGCGCCGCCCGTGCCTCGATGCGCGGGGACTCCGGCGTCGGGGCCGGCAACCGGTCAACGACCCGTCCCCGGACAAGTAACGAAAATCCGGCGTCCGCCTGAAACATGGAACAAAATGGCCCGATCGGGTGACGTTTCAGAGGCCCAACAACTGGACATCGGCAGGACAAAGGTCGCCGCCACCGTCGTCGAGCACCGCTTCCCCGGCGTCTGCGCGGCGATGGACTACCCCGGTGGGTGAGCCGACCCTCCAGCCAACATCTCGGCCCCTCGCTGATCAGCAGGCTTGGTCCAGCTCGCGTACACGCGCAGCGTGGTCGCGCCGCCGTCGCTGTCGTCGAGGCGGCCAGCGGTCGTCCTAAGGTCCACACCGGCGGCGAGGAGCTGGGTCGCGTTGAAGTGGCGGAGGTTCTTCAGCGGCTCCGTGATGTCGAGGTTGTTCGCGACCTGGCGATAGGCGTGGGTGAAGTGGTCGGGATGCCATGGCGCAGCACCGGCGGGGTCCGGGGAGAAGACGAAGGCGTTGGCGGCGAAGGCCAAGCCAACCGGTGCCAGGCCGACCTCTCTGGTCGCGCGGAACTGCGTCAGCAGCTCGACCGAGACTGAGTCGAGGGATGGCAGGCGCTCGTCCCCGGTCTTGGTGCCCTTGTGCAGAACTGGTTGCACCGCCGGAGGTGCGCGTAGAGCTTGTCGAGGATGTCCACCCGGTGCTGCAGTTTCCGGATCGGCATGTCGCCGAGCGCGGGTTTGATCGTGCGGCGGATGTAGCCAGCCGACGTCTCGGCGGTGCTGAGCTCGTGGTCGACCGTCTCCATCCAGCGGTCGAGAAGCGTGAACCGGCCTGTGCTACCACCTTCCGGGCGGCGGCCTCGGGCCCAAACACGGCACCGAGCGTCTTAGGTCGGCACTCAGCCCATGCGGCTCCGGATCAGTCACGGCGCGACACGAGGGCGGCCAGGCCGCCAACGAGGTACTCGGCGCGAAAACCGAGCACCGGGACGACGGCGGCCGCGACGACGGCGGCGAGTGCCCCGCCGACGCCGACCCCGGCAAAAGCGAGCGCGGTGTTGAGGTTGCGCCGCTGCAGCGCCGAGTACTCGAAGACGAGCGCGGCGATCGAGGGCAGGACGCCGCCGACGCCGATCCCGACCAGGACTCGTCCGACAGCGAACAGCGTCACCCCGGGGGCGACCCCGCACAGCACCATCGCCAGGGAGAAGACCGCGACGCTGGCGAGGATGAGCCGTCGGCGCCCGAGCATGTCGGTCAGCAGGCCGACCAGGACGGCGCCGACCAGCATCCCGATCGGGGTCAGGCTGCCGAGGACACCGGCCTGGGCCACCGTCAGGCCCCAGTCCTGGTCGGCGAGCATGGTCGGCAGGGCGGCTCCGTAGGCGAGGACGTCGTATCCCTCGAGCGTCATGCACGCGAGGCAGAGCAGCAGGACGCTGGTCGGGGTCCGCGACGCTGCCGACGGGGGCGCGGAGGAGGACATGGCGACAGTGCCTTTCCGTGTGGAGGCCGCCGCTCAGATCGGCGGTGCGAGGGGGAAGCGCTTGTCCAGCCAGCCGCGGATCTCCTCGGCGGCAAGTTGGTTACCCGTGGGCTCGCCCTCGGCGATGGCGCCGCCGAAGTGCAGGCCGCGGACGGTGGCGACGGTGAGGTCGCCGGCCCCGAGGGCGGTAATCATGCGGCGGCTGTCGGCGGGGAACGCAGCCTGGTCGCCGGTCAGCTCGACGAACAGCGTCGGCGCGGTGACGCCGGGGGCGCAGCGGACGAAGTCCGCCTTCGAGCTGAGCCCGGACCAGGTGGAGAGCCACGCCTCGGGGGTGGTGAGCCGCCCGAACCCGACCTGACCGTAGTCGATCAGGTCTGGGCGCTTGCCGAACAGGGAGCCGTACGGCCGCTCGCTCGGGTCGAGCGAGAGATCGACGTTCCGCGGGTCGGCGTCCGTGCGGAAGATCGTCATGATCGTCGGCGCCAGCGACCGTCGTCGGTCGGCGGCCGCACCGGACTCCTTGAACGCCGCGCGGGCCTCGGCGGTGCGCGCCAGCGCCTGCCGCGCGACCGCGTCGATCCGGGCGACCCGGTCGCGCTGCGCGGCACGGTAGCGCGCCAGGAACTCCGGTGTGTACGAGGAGCTCTGCGGCGGCTCCGCGAACCCGTTCGCCGGGTTCCACGGGTCCATCTCGGGCACGACCGCCAGGGGGTCCGTCTCGTCGGCGACCGAGGGATCGATGCAAGCCAGCAGCAGCTTGCCCTGGCCGGGGTGCGGGGCGAGGAAGATCGCGCCGTCGGCCAAGGGCATGGCGGCGTCGGCCAACTTCGTCAGCCGACCGCCGGGGGTAGTGGCGATCCGGGCCCCGGGGGCGAGCGCCGCCTGCTCGAGGTAGTAGGCGAACAGGGTGCCGCCACCGGAGTGCCCGAGCACGACCACGTGCTCGAAGCCGGTGTCGCGCAGGAAGACCTGCCCGGCGGCGACGTCGAGCAGGGCCTGCTCGTGGACCAGGGTCAGGTCGTTGTTCACCGACCGGGTGTGTTGGGTCCACACCGCGACCCCGGACTGCAGCAGCAGCGGGACGAGCGGATGGTGCGTGACGTCCTGGCGCGGGTGCATCAGGCACACCACGGTCCGCGCGCCGGGCACGGTGGCCAGCACACCGCGGACGGTCGCCCCGTCCGACGTGGTCAGCTCGTGGACGGACGTGACCGTCGAGGTGGGCCGCTCCTCCGCCGCGAGGTAGCGGCCCGCCCCCAAGCGCCCGGTCATGCCGGCTCCACCCGCAGCGCGTCCTTGTCGTGCTGGGTGATCCGGCCGTCCCGGGCCACCCCCGCGACGCACGAGTACCAGACCGCGTGCCGGCAGCCCGCCGCGCGGCGGTCGATCACGATCGGACCGTCGGCGGTGATCACGAAGTACGGACCGATCTGGCCGACGGTCACGGACGGGTCCTCGGCGGCGACCTTCGCGACGGCGGTGTTCTCCGGGACGTCTAGCACGTAGAGGGTCGTCACCGGGCCGGCTCCCAGTCCGCTGTACTTACCCACCCCGCCTGCTCCGCAGGCTGCCGTCCCCCGAGCCGCTCGACGATCAGCTCGGCCTTGCGCGCCAACAACTTCCCGAAGCTCGGCTCCGGCTGCGCGACGACGTCCAGCAGGGCGTCGATCGTGAGGTTCGCGTCGAGGTCCTCCTGCGACGTGACCGGCCGCATCGCGCGGGTGATCTCGAAGAAGTAGCCGTTCGGGTCGTGGGTGTAGATCGACTCGATCGTCTCGTGCTGGATCTGCATCTCCACCGGCCAGTCGCTGGCGTCGAGCCGGCGGCGGTACTCCAGCAGGTCCTCCTCGTTCTCCACGTGGATGGCGAGGTGCCGGGACCGGACGAAGTACTCGGGCACGTCGGCGCCGAAGCGGCCGTAGACGTCCCCCTTCGCCCCTTCGGGTCCGCCGAGCGAGGTGTCGGTGCCGAAGTAGTAAAAGAAGGCGATCCGGTCGTCGTTGCCGATGTCGAAGAAGAAGTGGATGAAGTCCGGGTGGTCCTCCGGCCCCCAGCCCGCGGCGCAGATCGAGTGCACCACCGGGAAGCCGAGGACGTCCCGGTAGAAGCGCACCGTGGCCGCGGGGTCGAAGGTGGGGAACGCGACGTGGTCGACCCCCCGTACCCGGTGGTCCAGCTCTGTCATCAGTACCTCCGTGACGGTCTTGCGGTGCTCACCCACGACCCTACGCCGTGATTGACGCTTGAGTCCATAGTTTGACGCTACAGACGATATGCCGCGCGCACGAGGTCCCGGACCCGTCGGCGCGAGTCGTCAGAGGTCGAGGGTGCGCTCGAGGTGGTCGAGGTCCTGCCGCAGGAGCTTGATCGCCGCGGCGGGGCCCTCACCGCCGGGAACCTGGTGCTCGGGGCGCTGCAGGGCGGCGACGGCCATGTCGGCGAGCTGCTCAATCACGCCTTCGGCGCTGTAGCGGCCACCCGGGTGGAACCACCAGGCCACCCAGTTGCACATGCCGAGCACGCCGAGGGCCGCGACCCGGGCGTCGACCGGCCGGAACACGCCGGCGCGCACGCCGTCGTCGATCACGCCGGCGATGGTCTTCAGTACCGCGCGGCGGCCCTCGTCATAGGCCGCCGTCAGCTCCGCGGGCAGCTCGGCCTCGGAGCGGATGAGCAGCCGGAACCGCTCGGGCTGGGTGGCCCGACGGCGCACGAGAACCTCGACGATCCCGCGCAGCGTCGCGATGGGGCCGAGCCCGCGCGCCACCAGCGCGGTGAGCTCGTCGAGCGGCCCGCTGGTTACCTCGGTGACCAGCTTGGCCAGCAGCTCGTCCTTGCTCTTGACGTAGTAGTAGAGGGCAGGCCGGGTGATGCCCAGGGCGTCGGCGATGTCCTGCAGGCTGGTGCCGGCGAAGCCACGCTCGGCGAACAGCCGTGTCGCGTGCTCGTAGAGTTCGTTCTCCACCAGCTCCCGGCGGGCCGTGCTCGCCCCGCCGCGCTTGCGCCCGGTCCCGTTGCCGCTCATGTGCTGATGGTAGGGGCCGGTGTCACCGGCTCCCCGCGAGCAGCCGTCCCGCGCCGGGCAGCACCGGGTCGAGGCCGAGGCCGGTGAGCAGCGCGTACGCCCCCGCCGTGGCGGCAGAGAGCACCGGCAGCCCGAACTCCTCCTCGGCCGGGGCGACGAGGTTGAGCGAGGGCATCTGCACGCAGGCGGAGATGACCAGGGCGTCCGCGCCGGTCAGGTCGAGGCCCCGGGCGGCCTCCATGACCCGGTCCCCGGGGATGCACCCGACCTCGGTGTTGTCCCCGACCTCGAGCGCTGCCCAGTCGACGACGGTGAACCCCTCGGCCTCCAGGTAAGCCACGACCTGCTCTGCGAGGGGTCGCATGTAGGGCGTGACCAGCCCGATCCGGCGGGCGCCGAGCGCATTGAGCCCGTCGACCAGGGCGCCGGCGCTGGAGAGGATCGGGGTGTCCGGGAGCTGGACGCGGACGGCCTTCTCCACACGTTGGTGCTCGCCGGGCCCCTGGGCCATCAGCGCGACGAGGCAGGCGTAGAGCAGGGCGTCGACGTGGGCGTCGGCCAGCTCGTCGACGCAGCGCTCGCGCTGGGCGTTCATCGCCTTGAGCTCCTCCGGCGACACCTGGTGCATCCGCATCCGGCTGGAGTGGAAGGAGAAGCTCTCGGCGTGGCGGCCGAGCAGGGCCGGGATCTCGGTCTCGACCGTCACATTGGAGCTGGGGACGACCAGCCCGATCCGGTGTGTCACTGGGCGGTACTCACTTTCTGGGCGATGTCGGCGGCCAGGCGCTTCTTGTCCGTCTTGCCGACGAGGGTGCGGGGGATCTCGGGGAGGTGTTCGATGCGTTCGGGCCACTTGAACTTGGCGACCTCGAGGGCGGCGAAGTGCTCCCGCACCTCGAACAAGGTCAGCTCCGCGCCCTCCACCACCACGTAGGCGCAGGTCCGTTCGCCGAGCCGCGGGTCCGGCATCGGCACGACGGCGACCGCCGTGATCCGCGGGTGACGGAGCAGGAGCAGCTCCACTTCCTCGGCGTTGATCTTCTCGCCGCCGCGGTTGATCAGGTCCTTGAGCCGGCCCTCGATGGAGACGTACCGCTCGCCCTCGATCGTCACGAACGCGGCCAGGTCGCCGGTGCGGTAGAAGCCGTCGGAGGTGAAGGCACGGGCGTTGTGCTCGGGTGCGTCGAAGTAGCCGGGCAGCGTGTACGGACCGCGCGCGCACAGCTCGCCGACCTCCCCCTCGGCGACGTCGGCCTCGGAACCGGGATCCAGGATCCGCACCTCGTCAAGCACGGACAGCGGGGTCCCCACCGTCGTCAGTCGCGCCTCCCGCGGCGCGCCGGGCCGGGTCGTCAGGAACAGCCCCTCGCCCATCCCGAACAGCTGCCCCGACCAGAGCCCCCGGGCCTCCAGAGCGTCGAACAGCGCGGGCGGGACCTTGCTGCCGGACAGGACGAGCTGGGTCAGCGCCTTGGCGGCGGCGTCGAAGTCGGGATGATCGACGGCGCGGTAATGGCCGTGCCCGAGCAGGACGTGGGTGGCGCCCTCGCGGGCCATCAGCGGGAGCGACTCGTCGAGGTCGGGGGTGCCGAGGACGAGGCAGGCGCCGACACTGTGCGGACCGTGGACCGCACAGACGATGCCGGCGTTGTGGATGATCGGGATCAGATGCGCGACCCGGGTCTCGCAGGTCCAGCCCCAGGACCGGGCGTACTCGGCGGCGTTGTACCAGTACTCGGCGTGCAGACGAGGGATCACCTTGGGCACGCCGGTGGTGCCGCCCGAGAGCTGGTAGACGGCCACGGCATCGGGGTCGATGTCCCTCTGGATCTTCTCGACCAGGGCGCGGGCGTCGGCGGGGTCCTTGTCCCGACCGAGTGCGGCGATCGGCACGCCGCGCGGGTCGTCGCCCAGGACGAGCACGTGCCGGAGCGTCGGGTGGTCGCGCCGCTGCTCCTGGGCGAACCCGACGAGGTCGAAGCCGCGCCCTTCCGCTTCGATCAGGTGGGCGACCGCGCCGACGCGGCGGCTGATCTCGCCGATCTCGTGTCCGCGGTGCGCGGCGAGCGTGGCCACGGGGATCAGCCCGGCCTTGAGCACGCCGTACCAGGCGACCACGGCCTCGAGCCGGTTGGCGAGCTGGAACAGCACCGGATCACCGGGCCGCAACCCCAACCCGGCCAGCCCCGCGGCGAGGAGGTCGGTCCGCTGGTCGAGCTCGGCGAAGGTGAGCCGCCCCTCCAGCGCGACGACGGCGTCCCGGTCCGGGTGGGCGCGCGCGATCCGGTGGAACTCGGTGGCGATCGTGGCGGTACCCCACAGGCCCGCCTCGCGGTATCGGCGGACGGCTGCCTCGGGGTACGGGACGAGTGTCATGCGATCTCCTCGGTGAGCGCCACCAGATCGGTGCGGCCGCTGACCAACCCGGCGGCGAGATCGTCGCGCAGCGCGGCCGGTCCCTGCACCGCGGTCAACGCGCCGGTCTCCAGCCGGATCCGTTCGGCCAGGTCGAGCCGGGTGAGCAGAGCCGGGCGGGCCGCGGACCCGGTAATCAGCACGCCGTCCGTTCCGCGGGCCCGCGCGACCAGCGCGTCCCCTTCCGGCGACCAGGGGTCGCCGAGGTCGGCAACCAGCCGCTGCAGCTCGGGGACGGCGGTGCGGTTCGAGAACGACCGGTCCCCGTGGGTGAGCGGCCGGTCGAGCACCCAGTCCACGAGCTCGCCCGCCGTGGGCTGCCCGCTGCCGTACTGGCGCAGGGCCGCGTCGACGATGTCAGGGCTAGTCTGGGCGAACCGGTCCAGCGGGACGTTCCCCGCCCGGGACATGTACGCCACCATCAGGCGCTCCACCGGCAGCCGGGTGCGCGACGGGAACGACTCCCACCACAGCTGACTGCGCCGGGCCAGCTCCTGCAGCCGCTCGACCGCGGGGCGTCGGACCTCCTCGTACCGGGTGAACGCGGTAGCGACGTCCGGGGCCTCCCGCAGCGCCTCGACCAGCGCGATCGCGTCCTCCATCGCCAGCTTGGTGCCGGAGCCGATGGAGAAGTGGGCGGTGTGCGCGGCGTCGCCCAACAGCACCGTGTTCCCCTGCGCCCAGCGGTCGCAGCGGACGGTGCGAAAGCGCAGCCAGCGCGTCCGGTTCCCGATCAGCGGACGGCCGCGCAGCTGCTCGGCGAAGACCTGCTCCAGGTACCGCAGGGAGGTCTCGTCGGAGGCGTCGAACGGCGTGCCGTCGGACTCCAACGCCGCAGTGGTGACGTCGAACCCCACGCGACGCCAGGTCTCCTCGTCGGTCTCGATCAAGAAGGTCGAGCGGCCGCCCGAGTAGGGATAGGCGTGCGTGACGAAGACCCCGTGCTCGGTCTCGACCGGCGCGAACACCGCGGCGTCGAGCGCGAACTCGGTACCGCACCACAGGTAGAGGCCCTTGCCGACCTCGACCTGCCCGCCGAACGCGCCGTTCTCGCGGGTCGCGCTCGACACGCCATCCGCGGCGACAATAACGTCCGCGTCGAGCTCCTCGGCCCTGCGTCGGCCGCCGAACTCGAGCTCGACGCCGGCCTTCTCGGCGTGCCGTTGCAGCACGGCGAGGAGCTCGGTGCGGGCGATGCCGATCAGCCGGTCGTTACGCACCCGGGCGACGTGTCCCCCGACCTGCATCGTCATGTCGTGCCGCAGGCCGCCCGCGACCAGCTCGCGCAGCGTGTCGGGATCCGCGGCCTCGAGCTTGCGCTGCGTGCCGGCGGCGAGCCCGACCCCGAACCCGAACGTCGTGTCCGGATCCCCCTGCTCGTACACGCGGACCTCGCACGCGGGGTACGCGAGCTTCAGCAGGCGCGCGACGTAGAGCCCGCCCGGGCCCCCGCCCAGCACCGCGACTCGTCGTGGCTGCATCACCGGACCTCCGATGGCGTCAATTGACTGTTGCGTCGACTATTCGACGGCACCGCAGCCCAAAAGTCAAAGTTGACCCTGTCGTAGCTGTTGAATAGTCTACGCAACCGTCAGTCACCTCACTGCGCGAAGGAGCGCCAGCCATGGCCTATGTCATCGGCGTGGACGTGGGCGGCACGTTCACCGACGCCGTGCTCGACGACGACGCCGGGACCGTGCTCGCCGCGAAGTCCCCGTCCACCCCGCCGGACTACTCGCGGGGCGTGCTCGACGTCCTCGCCCTATTGGCCGAGCAGCTCGGGAAGACCCTGCCGGAGATGCTGGCGGAGACCCACCACATCGCGCACGGCACGACCTCGTCGCTCAACGCGCTGGTCATGGGCAACGTGCCACCGGTCGGATTCCTCACCACCAAGGGCCACCGCGACTCGATCTTCATCATGAACGTCGAGGGCCGCTACCTGGGCCGCTCGCCGCACGAGCTGCAGCACGTGCTCGGGCAGAACAAGGACCACGCGCTGCTGCCCAAGCGGCACGCGCTCGAGGTCACCGAGCGGGTCGACCGGGACGGCACCGTGGTCGTCGGGCTGGACGAGGAGGAGGCCCGCGCCGCGATCCGCTCCCTGATCGCGGACGGCGTCGCCGCCATCGCCGTCTCGCTGCTGTGGTCCTTCCGCAACCCGGTGCACGAGCACCGGCTGCGCGAGCTGATCGCCGAAGAGGACCCGAACCTCTTCGTCGCACTGTCCTCCGAGGTCAGCCCACGCATCCGCGAGTTCGCCCGTAACGCCACCACGATCATGAGCACCCAGATCGGGCCCGGCTTACGGGACTACCTCGGCACCCTCGAGACCTCGCTGCGGGACAACGGGTTGCGTGGCCCGCTGCTCGTCATGCAGTCCAACGGCGGCGCCGTGGCCGCCAAGGAGGCGCCGGCGGCCGCGATCAGCACCGTCGGGTCCGTCCTCACCGGCGGCGTCGTGGGATCGGTGGCCTTGGGCCGCCAGCTCGGCCACCGCAACATCATCTCTACGGACGTCGGCGGCACCACCTTCCTGGCCGGCCTGGTCGTCGACGGCGAACCCGTCCGCGACACCACCACGGTGATCAACCACCACCCGATCAACGTCCCCACGCTGCGCGTCGACGCGATCGGCTCCGGCGGCGGCGCGATCGCCTGGCTCGACGCGGGCGGCAACCTGCGGATCGGCCCGCGCAGTGCGCAGGCCGTGCCCGGCCCCGCCTGCTACGGCAACGGCGGCACCGAGCCCACCAACACCGACGCCAACCTGGTGCTCGGCATCCTGCCCGAGAAGGGGCTGCTCGGTGGGCGCAAACCGCTCTCGCTCGAGCTGGCCCGCCAGGCCATCGACACCCAGATTGCCAAGCCGCTCGGGCTGTCGGTCGAGGAGGCCGCGGCGGCGATCTACACCGTGCAGAACGCGCAGACCGGCGATCTGCTGCGCAAGACCGTCGTCGAGGCCGGGCATGACCCGCGCAACTTCGTGCTCTACGCCTTCGGCGGGGCGGGCCCCGCGCACTGCGCCGGCTACGCCGCCGAGGTGGGCTGCGACGAGGTCTTGGTCCCGCTGGGTCCCGTGGCGTCGGCGTTCTCGGCCTTCGGGCTGGCGTCGTCGGACATCGTGCTGGCGGCCGAGCTGTCCGACCCCACGGTCGTGCCGTTCGACCCGGCCCGCGCGGGGCGCAACTTCGCCGACCTGGAGAAGCGAGTCCTCGAGGGGCTCGACCGGCAGGGCGTGCGGTTCGAGACCGTCGAGCTGCACCGCGAGATCGACATGCGATACACCATGCAGCTCGCCGAGGTCACCGCCCCGGTGCAGGGCGGCTCGCTGGATATGGCGGCAGTCGAGGCCGCGGCGGCGGCGTTCGAGAAGCGCTACGCCGAGCTGTTCGGCAAGGACGCGGGCTTCCGCGAGGCCGGAATCCAGGCCATCACCTTCCGCGTCCGCGGAATCGGCGTGCTGCCTTTCAGCCCGGAGCTTCCCGGAGGTCCCCGAGGCCACCGGCCCGGCCGAGCCGTTCACGACCCGACCGGTCCAGCTCGACGCCCGGCGCGGCTACGTCGACACCCCGGTCTACGACTACCGCGAGCTCCGGGCGGGCCACGTGCTGACCGGTCCGGCGATCGTCGAGGTGCCGACCACCACCGTCGTCATCCCCGGCGGGACGACCGGCACCATTGACCACCTCGGCAACCTCACCATCCGGAGAACCGCATGACCATGCCGATCCCCGGCTCGGAGGCCTTCTCCAGCCGCCCCGTCGACCCGGACGAGCTGGCCCGCTCGCTGCCCTCGTCGCTCGAGATCCACACGGTCACCCAGGAGCAGATCGACGCCCTGGACCCGCTCACCTACGAGGTCATCCGCCACCGGCTCTGGTCGGTCACCGACGAGATGGGCGAGGCGCTCAAGCGCATGTCCGGCTCGCCGATCGTCACCGACGCCAACGACTTCGACTTCGCCATCTCCGACGAGCTCGGCCAGGAGGTCCAGGTCGGCCTCTACAACACCATGCTCGTCGGCGCCGTGGACCTCGCGATCTACTGGACGCTGCGCAACCGCGCCGAGAACCCCGGCATCGAGGCCGGCGACATGTTCCTGTGCAACGACCCCTGGGTCGGCGGCGGGCTGCACCAAAACGACGTGATGGTCTACCAGCCCGTCTTCCACGACGGCAAGCTCTTCGCCTGGACCAGCGCGATCGCCCACCAGCCGGACCTCGGCGGCGTCGGGCTCGGCTCCTTCTCCCCGCCGCACAGGACGTCTTCTCCGAGTCCCTGCCCACCCCGCCGATCAAGGTCGTGCGTGGTGGGCAGCTGCAGCGCGACGTCGCCGACGTCTGGGTGCGCCGGTCCCGCGTCCCGATGCTCGTCGGGCTGGACCTGCGCGCCAAGATCGGCGCGAACAACGTCGGCGGCGAGCGCCTACACGCGCTCATCGACCAGTACGGCGCGGACACGGTCAAGGCCGTGATGAAGCGGATGATGTCCGACGCCGAACATCGGCTGCGCAGCAAGCTCGCCGCCCTGCCGGACGGCAGCTGGACCGCCACCGGCTACCAGGACCAGTCGCACGAGGGCGACCGGGACCTGCACAAGATCACCGTCCGGACCACGAAGACCGGTGACCGGCTGACCTTCGACTTCACCGGCACCGACCCGCAGGCCGGCGTCATCAACTGCACCTACGCCGGCCTGCGGGGCGGCGTCATGCTCGCGCTGCTGCCGATCCTGGCCAACGACATCCCGTGGTCCGCAGGCGGGCTGATGCGCTGCTTCGACCTGGTCACCGAGGAAGGCACGCTCAACAACGCGACCTTCCCCGCCGCCGTCGGCCGCGGCCCGATCGGTCCGGCTTGGCTGACCGGCAGCCTGATCGCCGAGTGCCTGTCGCAGATGCTCGACCGGGACCTGGAGCTGGGCAAGAACGTCCAGGCCACCTGCTGCGGCACGTGGGACACCGCCGTGATCGCCGGGCTGGACGAGCGCGGCGAGCACCCCGCCCCGTTCCTGTCGATCATGATGGAGCCGATGGCGGGCGGGTACGGCGCCCGGCCACACGCCGACGGCGTGGACACCGGCGGGCTGTTCTGCATCCCCATGGGCCGGGTGCCCGACGTCGAGATGACCGAGTTCCTCTACCCCGTGCTGACCCTTTGGCGGCGCGAGGTTCCCGACTCGGGCGGACCCGGACGGCAGCGCGGCGGGCTGGGTGCGTCGCTGGCGATCACCCCGCACGGCACCAGCCTGCCCATGGGGCTGGTCCTGGCCTCGGCAGGCAAGGCCGTGGCGCAGAACGCCGGCCTGTCCGGCGGGCACCCCGGCAACAGCGGGCTGGACGTCGTCGCGCGGCAGAGCCGGGTCGCCGAGATCCTCGCGTCGGGCCGGATGCCCTCCTCCCTGGAGGAGGTCGGCGACACCCTGGAGCCCGGGCAGAACTACGCCTCCAGCTACCTGGCCCCCGGTGAGGTCTTCGCGATGACCTGGCAGGGCGGCGGGGGCTACGGCGACCCGCTCACCCGCGCCCCCGAGGCCGTCGCCCAGGACGTGCGCGAACAGAAGATCACCGCCGACGCTGCGACCGGCGTGTACGGAGTGGCCCTGCGGGACGGCTCCGTCGACGCCGCGGCGACCGCGGCCGAGCGCGCCCGGCTGCGTGACGTGCGCCGGGACCGCTCCCGGGTCAACGGTGAGACCCGGGGCAAGGCTGATCTGGCATCGGTCAAGCGGATCGACGACAACCTCGTCGAGGTCGGCGACACGATCGCCTGCGTGCACTGTGCCGAGATCCTCGGGGACACCGGCGCCCGACGGCTGGCCCTGGCTGTGTACGACGGCCCGCCCACCGATGCCGGACCGCAGATCATCGCCACCGCGGCGGACTACGTCGACGCACCCGTCGTCTTCCGCCAGTACAGCTGCCCGTCCTGCTGGACCGCACTGTCCTCCGCGGTGGTCCCCGCCGACCACCCGGACCACGCAACCACACTCGGCCGACTGACCGTCACCGCCGGGTAGAGCGGGTCGGGGTGGGTGAGCGGCACACCGCTGACCCACCCCGACCCCATCCCCACACACAGCGACGCGCCCCGACGACCACACCCGGCCAACCCCCAGCTCCCCGGGGGCAATGACCTGCGGATGTACCGACGTTCCTTGTGAGAAGGAGGCTTCTCGTAGTTGGCGGCGTGTCGTCAGCCTCAGGGAGGGGTCCGGACCGGCTCGGCCGATGCCGCCTCGCCTAGAGGTTCGCGCGCACTCCGACTCCCGGGGCGGCGCCAGCACGTCGAGGCTCTCCACGGGTTCGCCGTCAAGCAACACGCGGCCGGCGCGGAAGTGCTCCTCGAGGCGCTCGGGAGAGATTGGGGCGGCCAGCATGCGGGACCGGACAGTCGACTCGGTGGGGTGTTCGTCGTTCACGCCGCGCGTGCAACGCGCGGCGTGGCTCTAGGATTCTCGGGGTCGCGCTCCCCCGCGGCAGACCGATCCGGATCACACCAGCGGGGGACCTTATGCCCGACGACCGCGACGCCCGTCTCGCCGAGCTCCGCCGTCTGCGCCTCGGCGACATCCTCTACCCCGGGAACTCCGGGTGCGCCGGCGCGCGCGGTGGCAGTGGGGCGCCCGGCCCGTGCCAGGGCGAGGTGACCGCGGCCGCGAGGAAGCACTACCGCGGGCCCAAGCCACAGCGCGCCCGGATCTTCCTCTGCGACCTCCACACCCCCCTCGAGGCCGCCGAGCCCCTCACCGACGCCGACCGAGCCGAGCTCGCGCGCCGACAGGCGGAGGCTGCGTACTGGGCGGCAGTCTCGGCACGGCAGCGCGCCGCGCACGGCATGGTCGGCTGGTGAACCATCAGTGCACTACGAACTGGGGCCAGCGACCTGACACCGCAGCTTCATCTGGACGAGCCCCCAACTCTGCGCATGGGATCGCGGCGACGCTTCCACCAGCGTGTTCCTCGTTCCGGGCTAGCGTGACGGGCCTTGCCCGCGGCCAGGTCGGTCACCTCCACGCGGTCGCGGAACCTCCGAGCCGGGCTTGGTCTTCAAGCTCGCGCCGCCGGCCTCTCCGGCGCGCGGCGGCCTGATGGGCGGCTGGGCCAGCGAGCAGGGGAAGCCCCCAGCCGAAAACTTGGAAGCCCGGTCGATGCTGGCCGTCCTGGTCGCGGCGACCGTGTTGACGGTCGCGACGAACAGCATGGTGACGGTGCTGCTTCCCGACATCGGGCGTTCCCTCGTTGCGGGTCCGGTTGCCCTGGGTTGGACAGCGACCGGTGCGCTGGAACAGATCGCCCGCCGCGTAGCGCAGGAGACAGCGGCAGGTCGGTGAGACCCGTTCACGCCTCCAGGCCAGAGCAAGTGCAGAGCGGATTACCTAGACGGTGAGCCCGGTCGAAGGTGGTGGCCCGTCAAGGCGGTAGGGCCGGTGGATCCAGCCCCATCAGCTCGCCGGCCAGCAGCGGGGGTGAGCCAGCCCACGCGGGTGGTCCGTGAAGCCCCACACGACGGCGCAGGCGTATCAGCCAGGATTCCTTCCGTTATCCCGGGTAATAGACAAGCGTCCGAGCCGTCTACGAAACGCCGAACGATCACTCGGCGACTGTGTCCCCGAAGGCGTCGATGCCACGCTGCCACAACGCCGCAGCATCGGCCTCCCGCCCCGGCACCTCGTGTAACCACTGAGCCAGCTCCCAGAGCGCACTGCTCTCGCCCCCGGCGGCCGCCTCCCGGTACACCCGCTCGACCTCGCCCGCCCGCCCGCCCCGGCACCCTGCACAACCACCGGGCCAACTCCTGCAGCGCTCCAGGATCACCCGCCGCGGCCGCCTCCCGGTAGAGCTCGACGATGTGGTCCTCCCGCCCTGGCCTCAGGCTCAGCCAACCAGCCAGGTCCCGCAGCGCGCGCGGATAGCCCGCCTCGGCCGCCTCCCGGTAGACCTGCTCGGCCTCGTCCTCACGCCCCGGCGCCCTGCTCAACCACCGGGCCAACTCCCGTAGCGCGACAGGATCACCGGCCGCGGCCGCCTCCCGGTAGAGCTGCTCGACGTCGGGCTTCTGCTCCAGCACTTTGCTCAACCACCGCAGGGCGTATGGGCCGGGCGCGTAGTAGCTGAAGGTGGCGACACCGAGGGTGCGGCTCCAGCGCCGCAGCAACTGCATGCTGATGTAGTCCAGCCGGGTGCCGGTGGCTTCGAACGCGACCTTCGTGATGGCCTCTTCGCAGATGCCGGCCAGAAGTTTGCGACTCACCGGCTTCTTCCGAGCCTTCATCCGGGCCGCGATGCGCCCGACATACTCGCGAACGCCGGTGTCGATCCGTTGCCGCTCGGCGGCCCAGCCGATCGGGGTCAGCACACAGGACCGCAGCGGTTCGGGCAGCCGTTCCAGCGCCGGCACCGCGTCGGCCGACAGCCCGCACCGGCGACCGCGCTCGGCCTCTGTCGGCCCTTGTCGCGTCCGGGTCGGTTCCGTCTGGAGATCGGCGGGACCTCCGGGGCATCATGGGGGCATGGCGACGGTGGAGCGGATCGGGTCGGAGCACGGGTTGTCCGGCCACCTGGTGGACTTCGTCGCCGCGTTGCGCACCCACGGCGTGGCCGTCGTGGAGGCCCTGCTCCCGGTATGACCCCAGCGGTGATCAGCGCAGTACGTGTCCGGGTCCTCGGCCCACTGCGCGCGGACGTCGACGGCCGGCCGGCCGATCTCGGGGGCCGCACCCGGCGTGCCGTGCTGGCCCGGCTCGCCGTCGGCGGTGGTGACGTGGTGTCCACGGACGCGATCGTCGACGATCTGTGGCCCGGTGAGGCGCCGCCGCGGGCACTGAGCGCGCTCCAGGTGCACATCTCGCACCTGCGCCGGGCCCTCGAGCCGCACCGGCCGCCCCGGGCGCCGGCCACCGTGCTGCTCAGCGTTCCGCCCGGCTACGCGCTGGCCCCGCACTCGCTCGACACCCTCCGGTTCACCGCCCTGCTCGACGCCGCCGCCTCGGCCGACCCCGCCGTGGCCGCCCAGCATCTGCGCGACGCGCTCGCCTGCTGGTCCGGTGCGGCGTTCGCGGAGTTCGCCGCCGAGCCGTGGGCCGTGCCCGAGGCGGCCCGGTTGGAGGAGCTGCGCCTCGTCGCGGTGGAGCGATGGGCCGACGCCCGGCTGGCGCTGGACGACCCCGCGGCCGCCGTCCCCGATCTGGAACGGCTGCTGCACGACCATCCGCTGCGCGAGGGAGCCGTGCGGCTGCTCGCGCTGGCGCTCTACCGCACCGGCCGGCAGGCCGACGCGCTCGCGGTGCTCGCCCGCGCCCGCCGGAGGCTGGCCGACGAGCTCGGTGTCGATCCCGGCCCGGAACTGCGCGCGGTGGAACGTGACGTCCTCGGGCACGTCGACCACGTCCTTCCCCGGCCGGTGCCCGTCGCGCCCGCCCCGCCCGCTGTCCGGTCGCCCGCACCGGACCTCGTCGGGCGCACGTCCGAGCTGGGACGGCTGCGGGGGGCGGCCGACAGGGCCGTCGCGGGGGCCCAGGTCGTCCTCGTCTCGGCGGACGCGGGCGGTGGGAAGTCCGCCCTGGTCGCCGCGTTCCGGGCGGAGCGCGCCGCCGCCGGGTGGACCACCGCGGTCGGCCGCTGTCCCGAGGTCGACGGGGCTCCGCCGGCGTGGGCGTGGCGGGAGCTGGTGGAGGAGGTCCTCGCCGCGCATCCCACCGACGCCGACATGGACGAGCGGCTCGCCGCGCTGCGCGCCGGGCCGACCGCCGCGCAGGAGACGTTCTGGATCGCCCGCGCCGTCGTCGATCTGCTGCACGGCGCCGCCCGCTCGGGCCCGCTGCTGCTCGTGCTCGACGACCTGCACCGGGCCGAGGGCGAGACGCTGCAGCTGCTGCGGTCGGTGGTGGCGGGGCTGGCCGGGGCGCCCGTGCTGGTCGTCGCGACGCTGCGGCCCGCCGAGGTCGGGCCCGACGTCCAGGCCGCGCTCGCCGCGCTGGCCGAGCCGACCGCCGACCGCATCGAGGTGGGTGGCCTCGGCCCCGACGAGGTCCGCACCCTGCTGGCCCGCCACGGAGTCGCCGGCGCGGACCCTGCCACCGTCGCCCTCGTCGCCGACCGCACCGGGGGCAATCCGCTGTTCGTGCGGGAGCTGGCCCGGTTGATCGCCGCGGAGGGCGTCGCGGCCGCCGGGCACGCCGTGCCCGCGGGAGTCCGTGACGTGCTCCGCCGACGGCTCGCCCGCCTCCCGGGGCCCGCCCAGACGGTGCTGCGGCAGGCGTCGGTGCTGGGCCGTGACGTCGACGTCGACGTCCTGGCGCAGCTCACCGCCGACGAGGACGCCACGCTCGACGCCCTGGAACTGGGCGTCCTCAGTGGACTGCTGACCGAGCCGGCGCCCGGCCGCGTCCGGTTCACCCACGCGCTGGTCTGCGACACGCTCTACGCCGACGTCCCGCGTCTGCGTCGCACGCGGCTGCACGCGGCGACGCTGGACGTGCTCGCCGCGACCCACCCGGACGACCACGCGGCCCTGGCCCGCCACGCGCTCGCCGCGGGCCCGTCCGTCCCCGCCGAGCGGGCGGCCGAGCACGCCGCCGCGGCCGCCGGTGCCGCCGACCGTTTCGGAGCCCGCCGCGAAGCCGCCCGGCTGTGGGGCGCGGCCGTGGAGCTCGCCGTGGCGGCCGGGATGGACGTCCAGCGGGAGATGGCGCTGCGCTGCTCGCACGTCTCGGCGCTGGCCAACGCGGGCGAGAGCATCGCCGCGGTGCGGGCCCGGCGCGTGGCCGTCGACCGTGCCCGCGAGTGGCCGCCACTGCTGGTCAGCGCTCTGACCAGCTACGACGCCCCCGTGTCGTGGACGATCCGGCCCGACATGGGCGTGGACCACGACCTGGTGGAGCTGATGGAGACCGCCCTGGCCGCCACCCGTGACGCCGCAACGCGGTGCCGCCTGTTGGCCGCGCTGGTGTTCGAGCTGGAGAGCCACGACGACGAGCGGGTGCGGTCGGCGAGCGCGGAGGCGATGACGCTCTCCGCAGGCCTCGACGACCCGCACCTGCGCTGCACGGCGCTCAACGCGAGGTTCTTCGCGGCGCTGGGCCCGGACCTGTGGCAGGAGATGGAACCGGTCGGCACCGAGCTCGTGACCACGGCCCGGACCGCCGGGCTCGCCGGCTACGAGTCACAGGGCCACCACGTGCTGTTCATGGTCAACACCTCGCGCCACGATCTCGCCACCGCGCAGCGGCACGCCGACGCCGCGATCGCGTCGGCCACAGGCGGCCAGCTGGGCCTGACACTGGGCTGGGCCGCCATCTTCCAGGCGCTGCAGTCGCTCGTGCACGGCGACCTCGACCGCGCCGAGGCCATGTACGCGGCGCTGAGCGAGCAGCTCGTCGCGGCGGGCGCGGTCAACGGGGACCTCATCGGCGTGGCCGGCCGGTTCGCCGTGCGCCATGCACAGGGCCGCACGGCCGCTTCGCCCCCGAGCTGCTGGAGCTGATGCCTCGGCTGCCGCTGACGATGGTCGACTACGTGGTGGTGGCACTCATCGCCGCCGGGCGGATCGACGAGGCCCGGGCGACGTGGCGCCCGGACGTGATGCTGCCGCGCAACTACTACTGGTTGCTGTGGACGGTGCTGCGGGCGGAGATCGCCGTCGCTCTCGCCGACCGTGTCGAAGGCACCCGCCTGCACGCCGAACTGCTGCCGTGGGCGGGCTCGTTCGCCGGGCTGTCGAGCGGGTCGATCACCCTCGGCCCGGTGGACCTGGCGCTGGCGGATCTCGTGCTGCTGCTGGGCCGGCCGGCCCAGCAGCGGGAGGCACACCTGCACGCCGCCGCCCGGCTCGCCCGCGAGGTCGGCGCGCCCCACTGGGAGCGCCGGGCGCTGGACGCCCTGCGGTCCTGACGCCCGTCAGGCGAACACGAGCCGTTCCCGGCGCCGGTGGCCGGGCCGCATCAGCCGGGCCAGCACCGCGGGTACCGGACCGGCCACGGCCCGCATGTGCGCCCACTCGTCGGGGCTCGCGACATCGGCCATGCGGGGCAGCACGAACTGGGCGCCGGGACCGTTGCGCCGCACCTCCTCCTCGATGCGCTTCCACTCGGCCGCCGGGACGTAGCGCTCGATGACCGGGAACAGACCGGACTCCTCCGCGTCGAGGTGCTCGTCGATCTCGTCGCGGACTCGGGCCAGCCGAGCCGCCAGCTCCCCGGCGGCCGGGCCCCGGGCGCCGGCGCGGGCCGACGTCAGGCCCTGGACGGCGGAGCGCACCTCGTCGAGCAGCGGGTCGAGGGCGTGGTGGTCGTCGGTGAGCACGGCGAGGTCGACGCAGCCGGAGGCGTAGCGGGTGATCACCGGCCAGGCGATCTCGTCCTCCGAGGTGTGGTGGTGGTGGATCTCGTCGCACAGCGTCCCGATCCAGGCCGCGATGGCGGCGGCCCTGCGGTCGGTGCAGCCGCATGCGCCGGAGGCGATGCGCTCGGCGACGTCGGTCAGCCGGTGCAGGTCGGTGCGCATCATGCGGTGCGCGAGGGTGATGCCGAGCAGGTCGGGGGCGTCGGTGCTGGTGGTGGACACGGTGGATTCCTCTCGTCGGGGACACCACCGTCACCGGCACCGCTTTCCGCCGACTTGCCCCGTGCTTGCTCAGCTGTTGTCGTTGCGCGCGCCGAACCGCCTCACCACCCCGACGTCGCCGGTGACGAGGCTAAGGATTGTCGGTGACCGGCGCTAGGCTTCTGACCAGGATGAATACCAGGCGGGTGGTCGTTCCCGACCTCGGTGACGCGGTCATCGAGGTCGTCAGCGACCTCACGGAGATGCTCATCGCGCTCGTCGACGAAACCCTGGAAAGTGAGCTGCCGTCGGTGCTTGCCGATGGCTTCGGGCTCGAGGCCCTGGACCGGATCTGGGTGGTCCTCAAGCCGACTCAGGAGCGCACCGCCCCGCGGCTGTTCGCCCCTGAGTGGCGAGCGGAGTATCTCCGGCTTTCCGTGGTCGACCTCGACGCCGCGGATCTCGCGACCATGGGTGAGGCGATCCGAGCGCTGGGTGCGGGGCTGCTGACCGGAGATCGGCAGATCACCGGAGCGCTTGTGGACTTCTCCGACGCCGCTCCTCCCGCCGCGGTCGCCGGCACGACGCCGGCCGACATCATCGCCTCCTTCGCGAGACTGCACGGTTTGCTCGACCTCGCCTGGACCGACGATGCCGAACGCCTCGACGAGCAGCTCAACAAGGCCGGCGCCGCCGAGGAGCTCGTCCTGGATTCCCCTACCGCGGCCGCATACCTGAGGCTGGCCTCGCGCTTCGGCGCTATGTGGGAACCGCACCCCGACCTCGAAAGGTCAGACGAGCGATGACGACAGGGGCTAGCTTAGGGTCGCAGTCCAGTCGAGGAGAACACCATCCCGCTCAGGGGAGGCTCGGTCGATGCTATGGCGGGTGATCCGGGCCAACCGGTGGCAGGGTCGTCACAGATGCTGCAGATGCTCAACGCCGGGTTCACCATGCGGGCTCTCTGTGTGGCTGCCGAGCTCAAGATCGCTGACCGATTGGCTGCCGGGCCCCGGACGTTGGCCGAGTTGGCCACCGCCACCGGCACGCACCAGCAGTCCCTGGGGCGACTGCTGCGGCTGCTCGCCGGGGCCGGGGTGTTCCGCGAGGAACCCGACGGGCGGATCGCGCTCACGCCGCTCGGAAAGTGCCTGCGCAGCGACGGGCCGGACTCGGTGCGGGATTGGGCACTCTACCTCGGCTCTCCCCAGCTGTGGGAGGTCCTCGGCGCGCTGCGCGACACCGTCACGACCGGTGAGCCGGCGTTCCCGCGGGTGCACGGCCTACCCTTATGGGACTATATGAGCGAACACCCGGACTTCGCGGCACCGTTTCACCGCTGGATGAGTCAACAGTCCGCTCAGCACAACGCGGCGGTGGTGGCGGCCTACGACTTCTCCCCGTTTCGAGTGGTCGCTGACATCGGCGGCGGACAGGGCTCCACCCTGGCCGCGATCCTGCAGGCCAACCCGTCGCTGCGCGGCATCCTGCTCGACCTACCGCAGGTCGTCGCTCACCCCGCCCCGCTCGACGAGGCGGGGATCGCGCCGCGCTGCGAGGTCATCGGCGGCGACATGCTGCGTGCAGTGCCCGAAGGCGCCGATGCTTACCTGGTCAAACGCATCCTCATGTCCTTCGGCGACGAGCAGGCCACCACGATCCTGGGCAACTGCGCGGCGGGCGCACCCGCCCACGGCAGGGTCCTGGCCGTCGAAATGGTCCTGCCAGCGGGCAACGAGCCAAGCCCAGCGAAGACCTTCGACGTGCTGATGCTGCTGCAGCACACGGGGGCCCGCATCCGCACCGAAGCCGAATTCACTGAGCTGTTCACCGCCGCCGGCCTGCGCCTGACCAGGATCATCCCCACAGCCTCCCCCAACAGCATCCTCGAAGGCGCCCCCACCTAACTAGTACTCCAGCCGCACTTCGTTAGGTGATCTTCCGTTAGGCTTTGATCTTGTGGAGTCGGTGGAGGATCTCGAGGGCCTGGTAAGCGCCGCGGATGAGGTCTCGTTGGACTGGCCAGACGTTCAGGAGCGCTCTGCTTGCTAACCCGCCGAAGCTGCGCATGTCCAGCTCGCACGCTATACAGCTCTCACTTCAGAAATGCCTTGCACGCCATCCTGCAGTACGTCCTGGCGCGTTCTTGGCGAGTGCTCGTCTTCGATTCACCCTGTCTTCTAAGGGGGGATCACCCGTTCCGCTACTGGTCTCCGCCGGGAGGCATCGAGTCACCCACAGGTGTCGCGAACGCCCCGTCATCTTTGACCTGCTGACCGTAAGACGGCGCTTGCGATGCACATTAATAATAGGTCGGAGGTCGTCCAGAGGTCTGGGATGACGCGTGCCCGCCAGATAAATGAGCCGACTGCACCAGGACCATGACCGCAAGCGCCGGGTATCAGCGTGATGGATGTGTCTCGCGGCTGATGAGCAGGTCAATCCAGCCGTGACGATGGGCGCTGCCGGGCTACCGGGGGCAGCGGCTTCCTCGTGACCTTGATGCCGCCTCTGGTGGTGGACCCGTCCGCCCGCGACCCGTTCCAGCAGTGCGTCCAACGCCGCCACCCACCCGAGGCGCAACCCGCCTACGTGGCAGCCTCACTCCTGGTGAGCGTCTGGCGGAGTCAAGTAGCGGATGAGCCTCGCTGGGTTGCCGGCCACCACTGCATACGGCTCGACGTCCTTGCGTACCACCGATCCGCCACCGACGACGGCGTGCGCGCCGATCTTCACCGGCCCGGCGACCATTACGTTGGTGGCCAGCCATGCGCCCTCACCGATCTCGATGTCGTAGCCGCTGCGCGGGATGGCCCGTTGTCGATCAAGACCGAACTTGTCTACCTCGTGCACCCCGGCCAGTACGCAGACGTTGTGCCCGAAGAACACATATTCCCCCACCGTGATATGACCGCCACCGGTGTTGAAGATCGCATTATTGACGACGGCGGTCGGATGGATCCGCAGTCGGGCGGGATCGCTGTGGACGCGGTAGCGGTACAGCGCGTCCAGGCGTTCCTCTTCGATGCGCTCCACGACCAGCCGAGCAACAGTCGACCTGAGCAATCGGTCGAGCAGTCGCATTGAAGACTCCGCTCCTCGCGTTACCACCGTCATCTCGTCGTGGGCGGTGGTTGACCAGTTGACAGCGGCAGGGTAGCGCGATCGGGCGGTCTGGCAGTCCCGCCAACGCCGCCTGAACCTGGACCCGGTGTCCGGTGTCCGGTGTTCGGTGTTCGGTGTTTCGATTCCAGCAGCGGCCGGGCCCACCAGCACTCCGCAGCCCGCGCCCGTCGACGGCGTTCCATCGGGCCGGACCCGGCCGACCGCGCAAGCGCCCGGACCGACTACCACCGTCAGGTGATCAAGACAGGCAAACTAACGAAGTGCGGCTGGAGTACTAGTCATAGCGAAGGTCCCCTGACCGGGTTCGTTTCAGCTCCGAGAAGTGTGGGTTGCGTGCGATCAGCAATGTCCCGTCGAACATGTCGAGGGCTTCCTGACCCCGCGGTATCGCGCTGAGCACTGGCCCGAAGAACGCCACACCGTCTACGTGGATGGTGGGGGTGCCGACCTCGAGGCCGACTGGCTCCATGCCGGCGTTGTGGCTCTTCATGATGGTCTCGTCGTAGTCCGTGGTGTCTGCAGCCGCAATGAGTTCGTCCGCGTTCATGCGGGCGAGTACGTCGCGGATCACTTTGTCTCTGCCGCGGACTCGTTCGACGTGGAACAGCCGCCCGAACGTCTCGTAGTAGCTCCTGAGCCCGGGCTGGCCGAGCCGTTCGTCCACCGCGGCCGCGACCCGTACGGGCCGCCACGCGCTGTCGAGGCCTTTCTCGGACTCGGGGACGTGCCCCTCGCGGCCGTCGTTGAGGACGGCGAGGCTCATGGTACGGACGGTCAGGTCGATCTCCCGCTGGGCTTCGACGTGTCCTCGGCGCGGCGGCCGTGACCGCCGGGAAGACCGACACCTTCCTCGGCGAGCGCTACCGGCGCATCGCCCGGCGCCGGGGCAAGAAGAGGGCGATCGTCGCGGTCGGCCGCTCGACCCTGGTCATCATCTGGCACCTGCTGTCTGCCCCCGGCGCCCGCTACCGTGACCTGGGCTCCGACTTTTACGACAACCGCATCGGGCCGGACCGCAAGAAGCGCAACCACGTCCGGCAACTCGAGGCCCTCGACTTCAAGGTCACCCTCGAACCCGCGGCCTGAGCACCACCACAGCCCGACCCCGACCCGACACGCACCTGGCCGGTGGGCCCCGTTCGCCCGTCCCCGACTCATTTTCGGGTTAGTGGCTCGACACGCTGGGTCGACCAGGTAATTGATCTCGCCGGGTGAGCCCGGGACATCTGCGGGGCCGGCGCGGCGGCCGGCTCATCAGCAGACTTGTGGAGCACATCGGTGCTGTATCGGTTCGGTGAGCGAGCCGGAGAGCGTCGGCATCCGCGAGATGCGCGACGAGGAGCGGTATCGATCCACGTGGACACCTCGGCCCTACTCGAACTCGTCAAGGACGACGAGGCCGAGGGGCCCGCGCTCCGTGCCGACATCGCGGGGACCGCCGAGCCCTGCCTCGTGTCGAGCGCCCTCCTGACCGTCGAGGCCCGTCGAGGCATGCTCCGGGTGCGGCCGCCCGGTCCGCCGAAGCTGGACCTGCTTCTCGCGGACGTCGCAGCGTCGTGTGCAGGAGGCTGAAGGCCGAGGAGGCCGCCCGGAACGGCGCGATCCCCGGGCCGACGGGCCCGGTAGGAGGCGGCCTTCCCATCCCTCGGTGAACCGCAAGGCCGCTCCGCACTCGGAAGTCGGCTTCTCACGTCCCGGATCTCTGCGGTCCCGGCCCGACGGGACGAGCACGGGCGGTACTACTGGTCCACCGGGGCCGAAGTCCCCTCGACGCCGGAACCTTCACGATGAACGCTTCCGTGCCGAGCGATGAACATCGAGTGAACCCATCGCGACCCCACCTACGTCCCGGCGACGGGCACGATGTCGGTGGCCGGGCTGACCGCCGCCAACGGCGTGGACAACGTCACCGTCTATGTCCTGCTCTTCACCGGCCTTCCACCCGGCAGCGAAGTGTTGACCATCGTGACGTTCTTCGTCCTGCTCGGCGGCTGGTGCGCGGCCGCCGCGCTGATCGGTAGCCGCAAGCAGGTGGCCGCGCTCGTCGGCGGATTCGGGCGCTGGCTCATCCCCACCGTGTTCATCGTCATCGGCGGGTGGGTCCTCGTCAGGTCCGGAGCGCTGGCGAACCTCATCGCCTCCCGATGACCCCCACCCGATCCCGCAGCTGGACTCGCGGGTGGCGGGCGAGCCAGCCGCGCACCGCCGGGTGCTTGTGGGTGCCAGGTTGTCGCAGACGACGTGCAGCTCGCGGCGCGGATAGGCGGCGGCGACCTGCTTGAGGAAGGCCAGGAACTCCTGGTGGCGGTGCCGCTCGGTGCACGCTTCGGTGATCCCGGGCGGGAGCTGGTCTCCATCTCGGCGCCGACGTTCGTCGCGCCGATGTCCGCTTCGACGCCTGAGCCCCGCACCACCCCGCTGCCCCGACCCGCCCGCGCCGAACTCGGCCACCTCCTCACCACCGGCCGGCGCACACCCGTGGCCGGCCACGATCCCGTCGAGCAGGTTCGGGCAGCGCCCCAGCGAACCCCTCGACTACCTCCAGGTCGCCCCGACCACGGTCGTCGAGCTCGACGTCGACACCTCCTTCGAACAGGACCGGTGGCGCCACGCCACCCGCTACGTCCGGCTGCGCGCCGACCTGCACCCCGGGGATGTGTCCGTCCTCGACTCACCGGCCTGAGCCGAGCAATCTCGGCGCGCCGTGAGGAGATCGGTGCCCCGCTGCACTCCCCTCATCCCCGAAGCGGTGTTGGGTTTAGGCGGGCCGCGTCTTGACGACCCAGCTGCGGATACGGTCCGTTCGCGACCGAGATCGCGGTGTTGTGGGAACAGCCGGGGACCCCGATCCCGAGGCCCGCGCGCCGGCGCGGCCTGTTGCCCCTCAGGTCCTCGTATTGTTCTCATGGTCGGTGTCGGGCAGCTCGACCATCGGGTCGGTGGTCAGATCACCCGGACGGACGCGGTAGACCTGCAAGGTGCGGTCGTAGTACTTGTCGGTCTCCCCGACCCAGGACATGCCCAACCGGCGCGCGGCCGCGATCGCTCTCGTGTTGTCGGGCCGGACCACCGCGAACAGCTCTTCGGCGCCGTGGGTGAATGCCCACTCGATCAGAGCGGCGGCGGACTCGGTGGCAAAGCCCTGCCCCCACGCGTCCGGACGAAGCTGAAAGCTGATCTCCAAATCCTGTTGGGAGGGCGGCAGCAGCCGGATCGCCAACCCGCCCACCACGACCCCGTCGGCGCGACGCTCGATCGCCCACCGCCCCAGCGGCGGGAGAAGATTGACCTGCGCTTCGGCCCAGGCGCCCAATACCGCCTGCATCGCGGCCGTGTCCCCGATCCGGTCCGTGGCCGGGGTCAGCCACCCCGTCACATCGGCGACCCCATAGGTCGCCAACGCATCCTTGGTGTCCAACAGCGTCCAGGCCCGCACCCGCAGACGATCAGTCACCAGCGGAAACACCATCGAGCCACGCTATGACTAGTGCGCGCCTCGGTCCACCCATGTCGGCGACGGGGGGTCGGCGCCGGGGCGTCGTGCGCGCGGGACTGGGACCTGCCCGAAGCGATCCCGGGCGCACGCCCGCTTGGCTTGGGACCCGGGTCGGTCCGGGCCGTAGGCTCCCGCCGCGAGTCGGCAGATCCGTTGGCACCGCGGCGCAGGACGAGCCGGCGAGATCACCTGCAGTCCGGTCGCTGCGGCCCAAACCGGTAGACCAGTCGCGATGACCACGGCCGCGCCCCGGAAGCGCTGCGATTGCCGCTGTTGTGAGCTGGCCAGCGGTGGCTCACGAGCCGTCGGTCCACAGGCCAGGCCGGCCCTCGCTGATCGCGGCCGCGGTGTCGGACAGGCCGGGTTCGCCCAGCGACGTGTGGAACGCGCGACGCCCGGTGGCGGCCAGGAGCGGGCGGATGCCCTGGGGGTTCCGTGGGGCAGAGACGGGATAACTCTTTGACCCTGCCGACCGAGGACCCCTCGGGCTGCACGTAATCTCCGCATGAATGTGTATCAGTAGACTTTGACCATGCCGAGAGACGCTACGAGCGTATGGGACATCATCGGCACGATCGCCGACAGCATTGCGGGCATCGGGGCAGCTGGCGCGCTGATCCTCGGCTTCGTCGTCTTCAAGCGTCAGCAGGACGATAGCCGGAAGGCACAGGCGAACGAGATAGCTGCTGGTCACGGAGACATGCAGCAGCTAGAGGGCGAATCGATGTGGTCCATCGGCGTGGAGTACGCCAACTACAGCAAGTTTCCAATCTACGGACTTCGCTGCAGGATCTGGAACCTCGGTCGTCGGCGTAGCAAGTTCGAGTGGATGACTCACAGTGGCCAGTCTATAAGTGCGGACACTTTGAAACCTGGCGAGAGCCGCGTCGATATGGTCGAGACCATACTTCGGACAGACGAGTGGAAATCTGCTGTCATGTTCACTGACTCTGCTGGAAGAGAATGGGCACGATTCACAGATGGCGCGCTTGTCGGCGGGGTCAAGGACTTTCTCAAGCTGGTGGTCGCTTGTGAGGACTACGTTGACGCGTGGCGAGTAGAAGATCAACAGAGGATAGATGCCGAGAACGAGGTCACCAAGAAGTTCGAGAAGCGGCTTGCGATTGGTCTATGGTTCCATAAACTGAAGCGGCGCGTCACCGGACGACCTATGCCGGAGCAGTACGAGTACCTTGAATATCCTGAAGAGCCATTCTGACACTGCGATAGAATAAGCCGTGCTCCCGCTCCCCGTGCTCGTTAATGATCCCAAGGACTTCTGGAACTACGCCGGAACCATCGCTGACGCCTTTGCTGGAGTCGGTGCAGTCGCAGCGTTCATGCTGGCCCTGTGGGTGTTCCGACGTCAGCTTGACGACAACCGCGAGGCGCAAGCCAGCAAGGTATCAGCTCATAATGAGCCCGCTTACCACTCAGCGCGGGCTGAGGACAACAAGCAGATCACCGTCTAGAAGGTCGCTGCCACCAACCACAGTGACCTACCGATCTACCGGACGATCCTTCGCGTGGACACGTACTGGCCGGGCGAAGAGACCAAGAACGGGAAGGTTGCAGGACCAAGCGTGGTGCTTGGGCAGCTGGCCCCTGGCGAGTCGCAGACAAAGGAGCTGTTCACGAGGGCAGGGAGTAAACGCCCGCCCTGATCATCGTCATCTTCGATGATTCGCGGTCGTACCTGGTATCGCAATTCGGAGGGTGGTGGCTCTCGGGCCTCGTTGGACTGGCAGGCGTTGGAAGTTGGGCCGCGGGCGGACGGGGCGGCCTCTGACTGCCAGCGGTACCTCGCGGCGAACGGGTCCCGGGGCGGCTCGGTCATCCGGACACCAGCCCACCGGGGGGACCAAGCGTGGCTGACCGTGGTGATGATCGCCGTCGACCTGACCGTGAGCTCGTTAAAGCCGAGCCGAAAACGCTGCGATACCACCGCGGTCGCGTGGTTCGCGCTGGCCGCTCTGGGTTTGCCCAGGATCCGGTGTTCCTCCCGGCCGGCGGGTTGGCCCAGCGCCTATGCCTTGTGGTCGGCCTCGGCGGGTTGACGGTCCTCGCGCTGCGGGAGGGGTCCGCTCAGCCCTGGCCGGGCCGCGCGCTTCCGCTCCCGCCTGATCGTTGATCGGAGGTCAGGCGCGCGCGGAGGACCTCGATCTCGTGCTCGGCGGCGCCGAGCTGGCGGTGCAGCTCGGCGAGCTGGCCGGCGTGCTCGGTGGCGCGGCGCTCGGCCGCGGCGGCGAGGTCGGCGCGCAGCCGATCGACGATCTCGGCGTGTTCGGCCGCGGCCTGGTGTCGGGCGGTGCTGGTGTCGCGGCGGATCCGGTCGAGCTCGGCCTGGTGCTCGGTGCGCAGCGCGGCCAGCGCCGTGTCGCGGGCGGCCGCTCCTTCAGCACCGGGTCCGAGACCTCCAGCGTGAAGTCGTCGAGTTCAGAAGGATCCCGGCCGTCGCGGCGCACCGCCCCCACCAGCAGCTCACAGAGCCCTGGGGCGTCATCGGGATCGGCCTCCGCAGAGAAGTCTGCAATCACGTAGCCACGACGCCGGACGACGAAATCGAGGAGACGGCGCTGCGGTGCAAGCGGCGCCGTCTCCTCAGGCACCGCCGCGGTGCTGACCGCGGGCTCGGTCGGCTGCTCAGGCGCAAGAACAACAGCGCCTCCGCCCGCCTGAGTACGGACCACGCCCCAGGTCTGCAGCAAGTCGAGAGCCTTGTACGCCGACCCCGACCCCGACCTCGTACTCCCGAGCCAGCCTGTTGATCGCCGGAAGATGCTCGCCCTCCGAGAGCTCACCCGCCTCGATCCTCCGCAGGATCGCCGCAGCCGTCTTCTCGAACGGCAACCGTGGCGCGGTCCGTGCACGTTCCACCGCCGACACGGACGTCGGCCTTTCCGGTAGCCGGGCGGTGATCCCCGCCGCGGCGCGTTGGTCGGCCTCGGCCAGCCAGGCGGCATAGACCCGCAGCGTCGTGACCCCGCCGCCGCTGTGGCCGAGACGGCCCGCGACCGTGCGGATGTCCATGCCGGCGGCGATCAGCTCGGTCGCCGAGTAGTGCCGCAGGCCGTGGAAATGGGTCTCGAGGCCCAGTCGCTTCGCCATCCGGGTATACCGCTGCCCGACCGACGACGGCACCAGCGACTCACTGCTGTCCGCAGACTGCGAGAACACGAAGGACGCCCCGGTCAACTCGCGCCCAAGAAGAGCGGCAGCCTCCTCGGCCCGCGCCTTGTGCTCCGCGAGCACAGCGGTCGTCTCCTCATCGAGGGCGACCCGGCGCTGCTGATGGGTCTTGGTGTCCTTCTCGACCAGGTTCCGACGCCCGTCGGTGGCGATCGCCCGACGGATCTGCACGGTCCGGCCGTCGAGGTCGACGTCGCGCCAGCGCAGCGCACACACCTCGCCACGGCGCGCGCCCGTCGTCATCGTGAACCAGACCAACGCACCCCAGTCCGGATCCGCGGAAGCCTCCTCGATCAGCTTCGCCGCCTCAGCAGGCGTCGGTGGCCGCGGGTCCGGCGGCTTCGGTGCGGGAACCTCGGCCTGCACCACCGGGCTCGTCGCCACCCACCGCCAGCGCACCGCCCTCTTATACGCGCCGCTGAGGACGTGGTGAACGTGCCGAACAGTCGTGTTCGACAGCGGCTTACACACATGCGGACGGCAGCGCTCGTCGCACTCATGCGGCCGCGGGGTCCGATGATCGACGACCTTGCTGCGGGGCTTGCAGTGGACCCGACAGCGACGGAGCTCGGCATAGAGCGAGTCCAGCTCGTCCGGGCCCAGAGCACCCGCCTTCTTGCTCCCGATGAACGGCCGGACGTGCTTGTCCAGATACCGCTCGTACATCAGGTGTGTAGAGGCGCTCACGTCGATCATCTCGAGGTAGCGATCCAGCAGCTGGTTCACCGTGGCCGCGGTCCGGGGGTTCCGACGCTCGTCGACCTCGTGGACCATCCGTGTCCGAGCGGCCTCAGCCTGAGCGACCGCCTGCGGCCCGGGCGGGATGATCTCCGTCAGCCGGTGACGCTGTCCCGTGACGGCGTCGTAGCCGGCGTGCACACGCACGCGAAGAGCACCGTTGGGCATCCTGTCGATGCTTCCTCGCACCCGCTTGCGCCCGGCCCGTGTCGACGTCACGAGGTCACGAGGTCACGAGGTCACGAGGTCACGAGGTCACGAGGTCACGAGGTCACGAGGTCACGGTAGGACCGTTTCGGGTCAGATTTGGGGTCACGACACGCCAACGCTGAGCCCGACGACCTGCGAATCTCCAGGCCAGATGTGGTGGGCGCGGCAGGGTTCGAACCTGCGACCGCTCGGGTGTAAAGGGCGCGGTTATCTCCGCCACTGGCATCTACCAGCGACTTTGCACGCAGGTCAGACGACTGCAGACACCCAAGGCATCACCGGTAGACGGGCTTTCGCACCACGAATGATCCCACGAGCAACCTCGCGTTCTGCGCGACGGAAACGGCGACCGGTTAGCTCCAAGAGCAGGCCACGCCCTTGACCTGAAGCCGGGTCGAGGTCGCACCCTCTATCCCATGACCGTAGCGTTCAACCACACCATTATCGCCACCCGAGACCAGGAGGCCGGCGCGCGCTTCCTCGCCGAGGTGCTCGGGCTACCCGCGCCGACCCGCTTCGGACCGTTCAGCGTCGTCGCGCTGCCCGACGGAGCGAGCCTCGACTACATGGCAGCGACGAGGTGCATCCACAGCACTACGCGTTCCTCGTCTCCGAAGCCGACTTCGACGCCGTGACCGGCCGACTACGGCAGCGGGACGTGCCGATCCACGCCGACCCCTGGCACGGCACCCCGGGCTACAACACGAACGACGGTGGCCGCGGTGCCTACTTCGATTCCCCAGAAGGCCACAACCTCGAGGTGATCACCCGACCGTACGGCAGCGGTCAGAAGTAGCTGCGCAGCTCCACAGAGCGCGGCGCGATGTCGTAACACCGCGCAGTCCGTCAACGCCGGTCCGGCGGCTCGCCACCGGCGGCGCCTATGCCGCTGCCCACCGGCGCCGATCTCTACTTACTGAGCCTTTGCCAACCTGCTGGACGGCACGGTGCCCTCGTTTGACATACGCACAGACATCCCGGAAGCGAGCGGGTAGGCGCTGCTGCGCGCGAAGAACCGTTGACCACTTACAAGATCACCCGACGACTTCGCACGGGCCCTGCTCCGTCGCAAAGGCGAAGAAGAACCCGTTTATTCCCATCAACAGAGCGGTAGAGATATGGAACGATACTCCAATTGCCAATATCCAAATTCCGACACCAAGAGGCACGGCAAAAACTAGACAGAAGCCACATTCAAAGAAGATCACTGCCCAGCTTAAGACTCGGGCCACGAAGGGGCGGCCGTTAATCAATGAGTATGCGGCTGAGTGGCCATAAGTTCTAGTGCCCAGCACGCCGATTAAGGCAGTTCCGCTTCTCCAAACCGGAGAGAAAAGTTTATTTGCGCCGGATACTAAATACGCTAGACTGGCCGAGGGCCCCACTGCACGCTCCAGACCCACGTCGGGGTCAGCTCGACGTCACCCTCCCGCCTCTGCGGCAGTGGACGTCGCCGCGCTCACGAGGCGGCAGGGCCCGAGCACGCGCGGGCGATCATGACAGGATCCACGTGAACCGCTCGGGGGTCACAGACGGGATCCACAAACCACGCGCACACCGCGGAGGGGCTTGAGAACCGATTCGGGATCCTGCGGTGGACCTCGGGCGGCCCTCTATGAAGGGAACGAGATGAGCCGGGTCGGCGCAGTCGTGGCGTCCCTTGCCTTCACCACCGTCTGTATGGCGGCCGCCTGTGCCGGAACCCCGTCCGGCGCCCAGCAACCCGATGCTGTCTACGCGAGCACGCCCTGTCCCCAACCGAATGTCGCAGGCGTCCCCGACCTCGACATTCCACCCGGTGTTCAGTGTGGCTACCTGACCGTCCCGGAGAATCGGTCCAAGCCCGACGGGCGGAAGATCCGCATCTTCGTGATGCGCGCACCCGCCGTCTCGGCCACACCCAAGCCCGACCCCATTGTGTACTTGTCGGGCGGCCCAGGCGGTGCTGGGTCGTTCGAGGTGACATCGATGATCAAGAAGGGTCTGAACGCCGACCGCGAGGTCATCTTCGCTGATCAGCGCGGGACCCATCACGCCGACCCTCTCCTCGGATGTCCCGAGGTCGATCAGTACGTCAACGATGCCATCAGCGTTCCGTTCACGGCGGAATCCACCACGGCCGGGGACGCCGCGGCCGTTCAGAAGTGCCGAAACCGGTTGGCCGCCGCCGGCGTCGACCTGGCCGCCTACAACACCGCAGAGAATTCCGCCGATATCGCCGATCTGCGCGTGGCGCTGGGCATCGACACCTGGAACGTCTACGGGGTCTCCTACGGATCAAACCTTGCGTTGTCCGTGCTGAGAGATCACCCGCAAGGCATCCGGAGCGTAGTCCTCGATTCGGTGTCGCCGCCGAACAACAACATCGCCGAGGCCTGGTGGGCGGCCCCGGCCAGCTCGTTCAAAGCGATATTCGCAGCGTGTGCGGCCCAGCCATCCTGCGCGAGCGCCTACCCCAACCTGGCGGCGGACTTCACCGCCACCGTGAACCGACTCGAGGAGACGCCGGTCGTCGTACAGGCCAAGGATGCCTCCGGCGCACCACTGACGGTGAACATCGACGGATTTCCTTTCGCCTACGCCGTGATCATGGCTAGCGAGCGAGGCGATGCGTCCGGCGTCCCTAAGATGATCACCGACATGGCGCGAGGCGATGCGAGCTCGACCGTCGCCGCCATGCTTGCGTTGCAGACTCCGCCCGTGATCGTCGGACTGGCCGGCTACGGCCTGGCCTTCGGCGTGTTCTGTTCGGAGGAGGCCAATCTGACGACCGAGGAAGCCGCGCTGACCAAGGCCCGATCGGTGCTCCCGGGCTTCCCCGACGGCGTGCTGCGGGTGCAGCCCAAACAGGGCCGCCTGTTCACCGAATGCCCGATCTGGAACGTCGGAAAGGCCGATGCCGCAGCGATGGCCCCGACCGTGAGCGACGTGCCCGTGCTGATCATGGAGGGCGAATTCGATGCCGCCACCGCCCCCGAGTGGGTCAACCTCGTCACCCCGCACCTCAAGAACTCGCAGCTGGTGAATTTTCCCTTCACCGGCCACGCCGTCCTACCGAAATCGACATGCGCGCAATCGACCATGATCGGGTTCCTCGACAACCCGGCGCCGCCGGTCGACCACACATGCGCGGCGACGACCACGCTGACATTCACCACCCGCTGACCCCACGCCTGAGGGTTGACCAGCCTTCGCCACGGGCGGTGATCCTCACGGCGGTAGCGTCGGGCCCCCACCGGGCTATCCACGCGGCCCGGCGCCTCCGGCGCCACGCATCACGAAGATGCGGGGGCACGATCTCTCACGGACAACTCAGCCTCTCACAGACAAACCCAGGGACCAGCAAAAGTTAGGGAGAGGCCCACTTTCAACGTACGGTATGCCTCTGTGCCCAGGTGTGCGCGAAGAGCCCTTGATCTTGGTCTAGGAGCCGGACGGCGGGCGCGCTCACCGGCGCTGGTCTGGTCCGCAGGCTGCGAAAGTTGATACGCCTCCGTGGCGTCGACGGGGCGGAGGCTCCCCGAGGTCTATCGATATGCCCGGGCTCGCGTCGATGGCTGCGGGGAGACCGATGTGGCGCTCACCCCCACTTGAATCCGGTTCTTCGCACACGCCTCCCTCTTCGATCACCGGTGGCTCGCGGAGGATGGTGCTTAGGTAGCCAGCAAGCCCGAGCCGAGCTAGGCGCCACCCGGCCCCCACATGACACGCCACCGCTCGACGAGGTGCAGGTAGGCACCTTCCTCGCGCTCGTCCAGGACTACCTCGTTGATCACCTTGGTTCTGGCGAGGCACTAGTGCTCCGTACCGGTACTCCTTGATGTGATCTGCGGCCGGGGTGACCACCTTGGGGAAGTAGCGGGTGAGCGGCCGCTCGTTGGGGCTGCCGAGCTCCACCTCGTCGCCGTCCCGGAAGACGATGCAGCGGAAGCCGCCCCACTTCGGCTCGTAGAACAATCCCTCACCGGTCGGCAGCTTGTGGCAGGCTTGGCCAGCATCGGCTTCACCGGCGGCGGCAGCGGCAGGTCCATGTCAGCAGTCAAGCAGGTGGGGTGGAGCGGCATGGTGTCCAGCAGGGAACTGAAGACGTGCGGCAGGAACGGCCACCTCACGTATGCGCCGGACGAGGAGCAGCTCGCGGCCCGGCTACGCGGGAGCACGGCGCTGGGCGAGAGCTGGCGCTGCCTGCGCTGCGGCGACTGGGTGCTCGGGCCTGCGGCGGCGCACGGGCCGGCCGACCAGGCGCCGGTGCCGGCCCGCGGCAAGGCGCTGCGCCAGCTCACGATCCTGCGGGTGCTGGCCGTGGAGCGCCTCGTGCGCGCGATGGTGCTGGTCGCGGCCGCGTTCGGCGTGTACCGCTTCTCCAGCGCGCAGACCGCGCTGCGCAGGTCCTTCGGCTCCTGGCTGCCCTACTTCCGCCCGATCTTCGACCGGCTCGGGGTGGACCTGGACAGGACGACGATCGTCCACGAGGCCACCAAGGCACTGCACGCCGGGCACGGCGTCCTGGTCCTCGTCGCCGTCGGCCTGCTCGGCTACGGACTCCTCGAGGCGATCGAGGGCGTCGGCCTGTGGATGGCGAAGCGCTGGGCCGAGTACCTCACGGTCATCGCGACGGCCGTCTTCATCCCCTACGAGGTCTACGAGCTGACCAAGTCGGTGACGGTCACCAAGGCGGGGGCGTTCGCCATCAACGTCGCGGCGGTGGTCTACCTGGTCGTGGCCAAGCGCCTGTTCGGCGCCCGCGGCGGGGCCACGGCCTACGAGCGGGAACTGGCGAGCGAGAGCCTCCTGGAGATCGAGGCCGCGGGGGAGGACGTCCGCGTCGACCACGCCTCCGAGGGCAGCGACGTCGGCATGCCGACCGGCCGGGCGCCCACTCAGTAGCTGAACGTGGTGGCACCCTCGCTGAAGACGGCGGCCCGGAAGGTGCCGGACACCCGGGCCCGGCCACGGACCGCCAGGCCGCGGACGACCTCCTCGTGGATCCGTTCGTCGGCCGCCATCGCAGGGGTGGCGTCGACGTCCCAGCGGTAGGTCGAGCGGGTCTCGGCACGCTGCGCGAGCGCCAGCACGAACACCGAGCCGAACCGCCGCCCGAGCAGCGCGAGCAACCGCATCCGCAACGAGCCTCGGCCGGCCGAGGCGGCGTCGCTGCCGAGCAGGCGCGCCCAGTGCGCGATGCGCCGTTCCTCCGCCTCGGCGAGGCCGAGCAGGATCTCCCGCTCGTCGCCGTTGCGCCGGCCGGCCAGGTCGCGGTAGACCTTGGCCTCCTCGCGCTCGTCGGCCAGCATGCGGCGCCACCGGCGGCGGCTCGCGCGGGACGGCCGCGCGGAGGGGTCGCTCCCCGTCGAGCTGTCGGGCATGGGCGACAGTCTGCGCCCCGCCCGTCCCGTCGCCGAACGTAACTCTCACCCCGGTCGGGCCGAGCCAGGGTCGGAAGAGGTGAGCGCCATGGTGCAGAGCTCGACCCCCGCCCGGCTCCGTCGCGGCCTCGGCGTGTGGGAGGCGATCGGGCTCTCCCTGGCGCTCATGGCGCCCTCGATGGCCGCCAACATCAACCCACAGGGCACGGCGGGCTCCGTCGGGCGCGCGGTCCCGCTGGCCTTCGCGCTGGCGACGCTCGGCGTCCTGCTCGTCGCGTACACCTTCGTGCGGCTGTGCCAGCGGTTCCACCACGCCGGCAGCGTCTACGGGTTCGTCGGCGCCACGCTCGGCCCGCGCGCCGGTGTCGTCGCCGGGTGGTCGCTGCTGGGCACGTACGTGTTCTACGGGGTCGTCACGTCGACGGCGGCCGGGATCTTCGGGGCCGACGCCCTGCGCGTGCTCGGCATCTGGCCCGACCAGCCGGACTGGGCGGGATTCGCCCTGGCCGCGGTCGCCCTGCTCGGCGTGCTGGGACTCGCCGTCGTCCGGGTGCGGGGCGGCACGCGGGTGCTGCTGACCATCGAGGGCGTCACCGTGGCGCTGATCGTCGCCGTCTGCGTGGTCGTCCTCGTCCGGCTGGCCGGCGGGACGGCTCCCGGCGGCCGCACCCTCGACGCCTCGGTGTTCACCGTTGCGCCCAGCACCGGCGTGTCCGCGCTGTTCCTCGGCGTGGTATTCGGGTTCCTCTCCTTCGCCGGATTCGAGGCCGCGGCGACGCTCGGCGAGGAGGCCCGCGACCCGCGCCGGAGCATCCCGCGCGCGATCCTGGGCACGGCCGTGTTCGGGGGCGTCTACTTCGTGTTCGTCACGACTGTCGAGGTGATGGGCTTCGGTACCGACCCGGCGGGCGTGGCGGCGTTCACGGCGTCGTCGTCGCTGCTGGGCGACCTCGGGGCGCAGTACGTCGCCGGCTGGGTCGGCCACCTCATCACGATCGGCGCGGCGGTCAGCGCGTTCGGCTGCGCGCTCGCCTGCGCGGTCGGCGCCTCCCGGCTCCTGTTCGCCCTGACCCGAGACGGCGTCGGGCCGGCCGCGCTCGCGGAGGTCTCCCCGGTGCGCGGCACACCGGTACGGGCGACGGTCGTCGTGGTCGGGGCGATGTACGTGATCGTCGGCATCGCGTGGTTCGGGGTGCGCGGGGAGCCGTTCACGCTGTTCCAGGCCTCGGCGACGATCGGCACGCTGATCCTGCTGGTGGTCTACGCGCTCGCCACGATCGGCGCCGCCCGGCTGTTGTTCTTCTCCGGACGCCGGGAGGTGGCTGCGTGGGAGGTCGTCGTCCCGGCGCTCGCGCTGGTCCTGCTCGGGTACACGCTGTTCCGCAACATCGTCCCGTACCCGGAGGGTGCCGCGGGGATCTATCCCGCGATCTCCGCGGCCTGGATCCTGGTGGGCGTCGTCTGGGTGCTCGCCCGGCCCGGCACGGCCCGGACGGCCGGGAGCCGGCTCACGGCGAACGACGGACTCGGCCCGGCGATCACCCCGCCGGGATGAGGCCGGCGCGATCTCCCGCGCGGCACCGTCGGTGACGCGGCCGGTCGAGGGGGAAGCTCCGCGTGCGACGACGGCGGTTCACGGTGCTGCTCTGCCTGCTCGTCGTCCTGGGTCTCGCCGCGGCGCCCGGCTCCGCCGCCGGGTTCGGCACGATCGACACCGGGGGCCAGAGCCGCGAGCACGAGCGCCTCACCCGGGCCGCCCTGAGCTGTGCCGGCGACGCGGGCTCGGAGCCGGACTGCATCGAGCCGGTGACCGTGGACTACCTCGCCGGCCACGGCCACGAGTTCGGGGCCGTCGGCGCGCCGGACAGCGACGAGCTGTCCGACCCGGCCGCGCACTGCGACGACGCGGACTACGTCGCGGGCGACTACCCGCGCACCCGCGACCAGGCCACCGCGTCGCTCGTCGACTGCCTGAACCATCTGCGGTTCGGCGAGGGACTGGACAGTGCGCAGTACATGCTCGGGGCCGATGGCGAGGTGCTCGCCGCCGAGGTCGGCCTGAACCCGGAGTGCCGGTCCCGGGAGCAGCGGGAGGATCGGGCCAAGTGCGCGACCCTCGAAGGGTTCGGGCGGGCCCTCCACGGCGTGCAGGACTTCTACGCGCACAGCAACTGGGCCGACCGGGCCGACCCGGCCCGTCCGGTCGGGGACGAGAACCCGCCGGGACTCGACCTCCCGGCACCGACTCCGCTGCTCGACCTGCGCGGCGCCGCGGCGCCCGGCCCGCCGCCCGGGCTCAGCACCGGGTGCTTCGTGGCACGGGACGAGGTCCCCGGTGTCGCGTCCTGCACGCTGCGGGTCACCCACGCCGCGCTCAACAAGGACCGGGGCCGGATCGACCCCGCCACCGGCGCGGCCAGCGACCCGACGACGACGCGCGGGATGGTCGGGAACAACTTCGCCAAGGCCGTGTCCGGGGTCGTCACCGAGACCCGCCGGCAGTGGCAGGACTTCCGGTCCGAGCTGGTCGCGCGGTACGGCACCGACCGCGGCGAGCGCATAATCTGCGCGCTCACCCACGACGACCCGGTGAACGACTGCGGCGGCTCGAGCCTCGCCGTGGCCCTCGCCGTGCTCGCCGGGCTCGTCGTTGTGGCACTCGGAGCGGTCCTGTGGCTCCGGCGCCGACGCCGGGCCTGATCAGCCGATCGGGGCGTGGTCGGGCCGGATCGGTCGGGGCAGCAGGTCGCGGCTGGTGAGGTAGGCGCCGACCGCGGCCGCCGCGGCGCGGCCCTCGGCGATCGCCCACACGATCAGCGACTGGCCACGACCCATGTCCCCGGCGACGAACACGCCCTCCTCCGTGGACATGAAGTCCTCGTTGCGGACGAGGTTGCCGCGCTCGTCGAGCCCGATGTGCAGCTGTGCCAGAAGGTCGCTGTGCTCGGGCCCGGTGAAGCCGAGGGCGATCAGCGCGAGCTGCGCGGGCAGGACCGTGGTCGCCCCGGCGGGGCGGAAGCGCTGCCGGCCGCACCACCCCATTACCCCGGCGGCCGGGGCACACCCCTGGCCAGCCAGGATCCCGTCGAGCAGGTTCGGGCAGCGACCCCGCGAACCCATCGACTACCTCCAGGTCGCCCGACAACCGTCGGCGAACTCGACGTCGGCACCTCCTTCGAGCAGCACCGGTGGCGCCACGCCACCCGCTACATCCGGATCCGACCCGACCTGCTCGCGACCGACCTTGATCCGCCCGAGGGATCGGGCAGCAGCCGTCGAATCGGGTGGCGGCGCACGGTACCTGGCGGCCAGCGCACGCACCGGCGAGTTGGCGGCCCAGGGCTGGCCGATCTCCTGACGGAATCACACCCAAGACGCAGGGCTCAACTCTGGCCGCAGGGAGTTCCGCTAGAAGGTGTCATCAAACGGCCCCGTGGTGCGAAAATCCGGCACCACGTGGGGCCGGAGTTGACGATTGCAGAGGCATCCGAACACATTTCCGCAGGTCAGACAGTGGGCGCGGCAGGGATCGAACCTGCGACCGCTCGGGTGTAAAGGGCGCGGCTATCTTCGCCACTGGCATCTACCAGCAACTTCGTCCCCAGCTCGGCTGACTGCGGACGCCGTAGGCATCACCGATAGACGAGCTTTCGCACCACGAATGATCCCACGAGCAACCTCGCGTTCCGCGCGACGGAAACGGCGACCCGGTCAGATCCAAGAGCAGGCCACGCCCTTGACCTGAAGCCCGGTCGAGGTCGCACCCTCTCCCATGACCGTAGCGTTCAACCACACCGTTATCGCCTCGACTTTAGACCAGCGGGTAACACCCATTCGCCCAGCGGCGAGTTGATGTTAACGCTCGTATCCGTGTGGCTACGGGCTGTGCTGACGAAGGGCGAACGTGCGCGGTCTGCGGCTCGACACGCTGCTGTCTCTGCTGGTGGTAACTATCGCCTTGTCGGTGACGGCATGCACCGGCGAGGCCCCACCTGAGGCTGCTCCTGCCACAGCTGATCAGACACCGTCCGGAGCGCCGATCCCACCGACCGGCGACCTCATCGCCGGGCTTGATGGGGTCTTCACCATCTTCGCAGGTTCCAGTACGGCCGATCCCTCCCGGATCGATGCCGACAAGGCTCCCGACATCGCGGTGCCCGGAGGCGTGGAGGCCCTGGGGTCCGGGGTATCGGTCGAGCTCCGCGAGCCGCTCGACGGGGCGGTCGAGGTCCGGCTCCCACTTCCCGCGCGGCCTAATGACGAGGCAGTCCCGGCGGTGTTGCACGTCGGTGACGATGGCGCCTATTCAGTCATCCCCGCCGCCTGGGACGAGCCCGCTAACGAGGTCGTGATTTGGACGTCATCGTTCTCGGACGACTATGCGGCGTGGTTCAACCCCGTGACGTGGGCGAAGGGCGGAGCCCAGATTGTCGGCGGCGCGATCGACTATCTCGCGGACTGGATGACCGGCCGGACCGATCCGCCTGCCTGTGGAAGGCGCCCCGAGTGGGCGCACATGGCGGCAAAGGAACTCTCCTCGGTCCACGCGTGCCTGCAGACCAACCGCGCCCAGGACGGATCCGACCGAGCGGAGATCCTCCTCAAGTCCAATCGTCAGACGTTGCAGATGATCACCATCCCATCGACGACGAAGGACTATCTCTGGGTCGAGGGCGGGAACGACACCTGGCGTTCCGCCCTGACGTCGGTACTCGGCGCTGACCCGCAGACGAGTGTGCTGCTGCAAGGCGGCGACAGCATGAGCATGGGCTTCCGGCGACCTGCGACGAAGGCGGAGGGGGAGATCCAGAGCTACCAGACCTATCCGATCGTCCTGCTCAATCCTGTCTCAGCGCTGCTCGGCGGCCTGATCGAATCACAGTCGGGCGGCAACGAGACCACCCTGGCGGTCACCTATCTGGTGCTGAACTGTGCCGACAAGATCGGCGGGACGGACATCTGGCGAGGCGACATCGTCGCGAAGGAGGTGCCGTCGGCGGACAAGATCAAGGCTGGCGTCGAGTGCGTTCTCGACCTGGTCATGAACCCAAAATTTGCCGCCGCTACGGTGGCGAAGCTCATCCGCTCTAGCGGCGTCAAGAACGTCCCGGCAGGATTCGAGCAGCGGGTGGAGCCTGCCCTCCGCAGGGTGGAACCTGCGGCGAAGAAGGCGTTGCGCGCGTTCGCCGTCGCCAACGTCCTCACGTCGGCCTGGGACGGGATCTTCGACAATCTCGCCGAAGGCAGCCTGACGTTCCGGCTCGATCCCCGGGCCGCGGCGGGGACCTCGACGTCGAACGATCCCACGAGCCTGTGGGAGCGCTGGAAGATACTGAACGACGACTGTCGCGGCGGCCAGCCTGGTGCTGCTCAGGCCGCGGCGTGCGACGAGCGGGATAAGGTCCAACGTCAGCAGGCCGTCGCCAGTGCTGACGCGTTCCTCGCCGCCTGGCGCGTCGGCAACGTAATGCGCATGAAGGAGTTGAGCACCGCGAACGCCCGGGACAACGTCGGTCGTCCGCTCGTGCCCAGCCTGCTAGCGATGAAGCCCGGCGAGTCGGGGTTCGATATGACCTACGATGTCGAGCAGACCGGCAAGGTCTCCGCCTACATCCGAACCACCGACGGTGTCGATCTCTATTTCGAGTGGGCGGATATCGGCTACCAGGACGGCTGGCTCGTGAAGAGCTATGCGCCCGACGTCGGGTAGCGCGGCGCATGGTCAACTGTTGGTGAAGATTGCGTCCGTTGTCACCGTTCACTTGTCGGCTGCCTCTGCCCTCGGGAACTCCGACGCACTGCCTTGCAAAGGTAATCAGCGATGTGAGCTGCGTTGCATCTGGCAGGTCAGAGCGTCGCAGAACGTGTCTCGGTTGTTCTTGATGCCTCCGGTTGGTCAGGCCCTGGCCGGCAGCGGAGCCGACCAGGCGACCGCCGGGACCTCCGAGGACGCGGTGGACGGCGACGGCCGGGGCTGAGCGCCTCGGTCACCGCAGGTCCCGGCGAGCGGCGATCGCCCGTTCCGGCGTCGCCGGGGCGCCGCCGCGGCGACTGAAGCGCCAGCCGCGGCGGCTCCCTCCTCGCCGGGTCAGGCCGGGGCGCCTGCGCCGGGCCCAGCTGCTCGGCTCGATGGGCTCGATCGGGGACTGCTTCGACAACGCTCTCGCGGAGAGCTTCTTCTCCTCGATGCAGGTCGAGCTACTCGATCGCCGGCCCTGGCGCACCAGGCAGGAACTGGCGAGCGCGATCTTCGAGTGGATCGAGGCCTTCTACAACCCCGTCCGGCGCCACTCCGGGCTGGACTACCTCTCCCCATCGACTACGAACGAACCCACACCCCGGTCGCTGGCGCGGCCTGAACCCCATACCCCACGTGATCGGGGGAGGATCAACGAGTCCGTGGCGGCGGGGGAAGGTCACGGCCGCCAGCCAGCTTGACGACGGTTGCCGTGGGGGCTGCCCCCGTAAGCGGGGGGCCTACACCATAGATGCACCGCGCGCTGCCGGTCACGCTTCACGTCAGGGCGGTCGAGCTGGCTGCTCGGCGGGCCAGGACGTGATGGGCCAACGGTGCCGAGCGATGAGGCCCGCAGGATCGGCTGACCAAAGCAGCATGAATGGCGGGGTAAACATGAGTCAAGCAGGACCATTCGATATCCGCGATCAAAGCGGATACAACGTCAACAACGTGGCAAGGGACCAGTACCTCACCCAGGTCCTGCGCGAGCGAGACAGCTTCCTGCGCGAGATCGCAGCAGCCAAGACCAGGGCGCGGCACCTCGTGACCGTCGGGTTCGTCATGGTGGCGGGGGGCGCCGTAGGATTCATAGTCCCGTTAATTAGCAAGATGAACGACTTCGGCAATGTCAGCCCGCCCGAGTTGGGGTTCGGTGGACCGAAGATCGGGGGCGTGTCGGTCGGTCTCCTCGGTTTCGGCATCGCCTTCATCGGCCAGTTCATCCTCTTGGCCGGAATCGTCATGCACATCATCGCCGCCGCCCGACGCCGGAGGCTGCCCGTCTTCCCGCCACCTCCCACTGCCTATACCGACTGGCAGGCCCCGCCTCCCCCTGCCTACACCGGCTGGCAGGCGCCGCCGCCAAATTGGGGCCCCCCAACGCCTCCACCTCGGTAGCCTGGAACGGAGCGGCACCGCAATGTTCAACATCCGAAACCAGCGAGCGCGGACCATCAACAACGTCGCTGGCGACCAGACCTTCATCGACAGATCAGGCTCACAGATCACAATCGAGCACGCCCGCGGCGAGCTCGGCGGCTGCGCCGCCAGCTCGAGACCATCGCCCTTCCCCCGTCCGCCGCGGCCATAGCCGAACGGGAACTCAAGGACGCGGAGGACCACCTCGGCGATTCCGAGCCCGACCGGGGCAACATCGCTGCCTCACTGCGCCGGCTCACCGAGATCCTCCAGGGCGTCGGCGCACTCGCCACGGCGGGGACCGCCCTGTCGACGCCGATCGAGACGCTCGCCCGATGGCTGGGTGCGGCCGGAGTGCCGATTCTCGGCCTCCTCGGCATCAGCTAACCGCGCACAGGGTTGTGATCGGACTTTGCGTTGGGGGACCCCCATGCGATTTCTTGAGCGCGGGTATTGGCGTGATGCTCGGATAGATCCTCCTTCTTTTGAATCGCGGGTATTGCGTCTTGCGTCATCAACTCATCTGAGGTTCCCCCGGTAGCTCGGAGACCGACGATCATGGCCGAAGGGCTGTGAAGGAAGTCTCTGTGGCAGCACCGAAGAAGTACCCCGACGAGCTGCGTGAGCGCGCGGTCCGGCTGTATCAGGAGTCGGACCCGAAACCGGTGATCCGCCGGCTGGCTGAGCAGCTCGGCGTGCACCACGAAGCGTTGCGGGCCGGGCGTCGGTGGGAACAATCCACTGTCAGGATCGAGGTTGGATAGCTCTTTGATGAGCCGATCTACGACCTTGATCTCGTCCTTCCCGTCACCCGGTCGTAGCTCGAGCGAGCTTGGGCGGGTGCGCGTTGCGCGGACGCGGCGGGCGCGCCGGCAGAGCCATTGACACGCCCCATAGAGTGTGATTCACATCACTCGATCGAGGGGTGCCGCGATGCCGAGTGGGACGTACGTCAACGGGCAGGTGAACGGGGCTGCCCCGCAGTCGTTCGAGGTCGCGCCCTTTGGGGAGACCCTCGTCCTAGAGGCCGACCGACCGGAGGCGTCCGAGGCGACGCCAGCCCGCGCCGACTCGCCGTTCCTCAACGAGTACTTCGCCGCCGACACCGGATCGGATGTAGAGGCCGACGCGCCCGACCCGCGCGCGTCCGAGGCGGTGGAGCTGCTCGCGGAGCTGCACGACGCCGAGTTCGACGAGGTTGTCGGGGAGCTCGTGCAGGACGCCGCGGAGGCGTACGCGGAGCAGTACCGGTTCGAGACCGCGGACGACGCTACCGGACCGGTCGCCGAGCGGTTCCTGAGCGAGTACCTGGCGCCCCTTCAGGAGAGGGCACAGGCGCTGGTCGAGCAGGTCGCCGACGCGGCGGCCGAGCACGATCCCGCCGCGATGACGGAGGAGGAGCTCGACGGGTTCCTCAGCCGGTTCGAGGTGGCCGACACCGGCATGCGACCCGCCTTCGAGAACTTCCTCGGTGGGTTCGGGCGCAAGCTGGCCGGCGTCGTCAAGAAGGGCGTGCAGCTCGCCGGGCGGTTCCTGCCGATCTCGGCGATCCTGCGCAAGCTGGCGTCGCTGCCGTTCGTGCGCGCGCTCGTCAAGAAGGTCCTGCGCTTCGCCCTGGGGCAACTCCCACCGCAGCTGCGACCGGCGGCGAGGCAGCTCGCCGCGCGGCTGCTGCGCAAGGCCACCGCGCAGGAGCTCGACGAGTACGGCGAGACTGACCAGCCCGCCGGGCCCGCGGTGGGCCTCATTCAGGAGGAGTTCGACGTCGGGGTGGCCACTCTGCTGCTGGCGCGCGACGAGCTGGAGAGCGAGGTCGCGCTGGTCGGCATGGCCGACACCGAACGCGGCGAGGGCGACCCGCTCGGCGAGCTACACGCCGCCCGGGAGCGGTTCATCGCCGAGGTCGGCGCCCTGGGCGAGGGGCAGGACGCCACACAGGCGACGGAACGGTTCGTGCCCGCGCTCCTGCCGGTCCTGCGCTTCGGTCTCCGCCTCGCGCGCCCGAAGGTCGTCGCGGCGCTGAGCCGGCACGTCGCCCGCATGATCCAGCCCTACGTCGGGGCCCAGAGCAGGCCGCTGGCCAGGGCGATCGTCGACGCAGGTCTGCGCATGCTGAGCCTCGAGGCGAGCGAGGAGACCGAAACGCACGTCGCGGGCACCGCCCTGGCCGGGACCGTCGAAGACACCGTGCGCCGCATGACCGAGCTGGACGAGGCCGTCCTCGACAGCGAGACCCTGCTGGAAGCGGCGGTAGCGGAGGCCTTCGACGAGGCCGCCGCGGCCAACTTCCCGCCGGAGCTGATCCGGCCCGAGCTGCGCGAGACCGAACTGCCGGGCACGTGGGTGCTTCTCCCCACCCAGGGCCGACCGTTCTACCGCGGCTTCACGCACGTGGCGCCGACCCGGATCACCCCGCAGCTCGCCCGGGCCGTGCGGACGTTCGGTGGAGGCACGCTCGCGGACGTGCTGCGCGACCGGTACGGCATCACCGGTCCCGTCGAGGCCCGGATGCGGATGTACCAGGCGGTTCCGGGGACGGCGCTGGCCCGGGTGGTGCGCGCCGAGCGGGAGGTGCCGCAGCTCGACGAGATGTCGCTGCACCCGCTGACCACGCAGGCGGCCGGGATGCTGCTGCGCGAGCCAGGCCTGGGCAGGGACGTGGCGCCGGAGTACCTGGCCGGGCCCGACGTGATCGCCGACGGGCAGCGGTTCTACCACCTGGAGATCCCCAGCGCGGCGGCGTCGACACCAGCTGCCAGGCGGCGCGACCGCCAGCGGCGCCCGCGCTCGACGGGTCTGTCGGTGCGTGTCACCCCGGGCCGCGACGAGGTGCGGGTGCGGCTGTACCTAAGCGAGACCGACGCGCAGGAGCTCGCGACCGCGCTCGGCCAGGGTCCCGCCGGCGCGCGCCGGCTCACCCGGCTGCTGCTGCGGCGGGTGGACGCGGGCCTGCGGGCCGTGCTGCGCGGGCGGGCGCCCGGACGGGTCCGGATCGTGCACGAGGCCGTGCCCGAGGACCACCTGACCGGGCGGGTCGCGCAGCGCCGGCCGCAGGTGCGCCGGTGGCTGGCCGGCTGGTTGCCCGCGGCGCTGCACCGCGCGGTGACCGACCGGTTCGCCGCCCGCCACGGCCGGCAGTTCACCGAGGCGCTGGCCAACCCGGCCGACGGAGTGACCGTCCGCGTCACCTTCCGGCACCCGCCCGGCCTGGCGCGGCTCACCCACCTCCTGCGGGGCGGGCCGGTCCCGCCCGCGACGGGCCCGACGCCCGCGCCCGCCGACGCGGTGGTGGAGATCCTGCCGGGGTTCAGCCGGTGACCACCTCGGCGCTGCGGGCACAGGTCGCCCGCCAGGTCGCGCACTGGCGGGCGGCCACGGCCGGGCTCGCCGACCTGGAGGGCTTCGCCTCCGCACCGGCGTGGGCGAGCCTGGAGCGATACCTCGGGCTCGCGCTGCGCCGGCACCTGGACGACGCAGTGGGACGGCTTGCCCACGAGTCGGACGCGCTGGCCGAGGACCTGCGCGCGGCCCGCACCGCGACCGATCTCGAACGCCTGCGGCGCCGCGTGGTCGCGTTCCGCCGACGCTACCTGCGCACCGAGACGCTGCTCGACTTCTACGGCGACGCGGTCAACACCCGCACGAACCCGCGCCTGGCCGCGCTGCTGTCGGCGTGCGACGTGATCGCCACGCAGAGCATGGCGGCCGCCCTGCGACCGCTCGACCTGGACGTGCCGCCGGCGCTCACCTATTACGACAAGGGCATCGGCGCTGCGATCACCCGGTACGGGCTGCGGCTGTGGGACGAGGGCTCGCTCAGCCCGGTCGCCACGATCAAAATGACCCGGCACAACATGCGTCGAGGCACGGCGCTCACCCACGAGACGGGCCACCAGGTGGACGCCCTCACCCGCTGGACCCCGGAGCTCGCGGCCGCGTTCGCGCGCGAGCTCGGACCGGGCTCGCCGGTCGCGGCGGCGTGGGCCGGCTGGACCTCCGAAGTGAGTGCCGACGCGTTCGCGTTCGCGCACACCGGTTTCGCGGCGGTGGCGGCGCTGTATGACGTGCTCGCCGGGGAGGAGAACAGCGTGTTCGCCTTCCCGATCGGCGACCCGCACCCCGTCCCCTACCTGCGGGTGCTGCTCGGGGCCCGGATGTGCGGGCGAGCCTACGGCCCAGGACCGTGGGACGACCTCGCCCTGGCATGGGTGCGCACCCACCCGCTGGACCGCGCGCCAGCCGCCGTGCGCGAGCTCGTCGAGGCGTCGCTGGAGCGGCTGGACACGATCGTCGACCTGTGCCTCTACACGCCGATGCGCGCGTTCGCCGGCCGGCCGCTCGCGACCCTGGTCGACCCGCTCGCCGTCGGGCCCGAGCGGCTGGACCGCCTGGAACGCGACGTCGCGCGCGGCATGGACCTGTCGACGCATTGGCTGTGGCAGGAGTGCACGCGACTGATGGCGCTGACCGGCTCGCGGCTGGCCACCGCGCCGGAACGGGCGCCGGAGCTGGCCGCGCGGCAGGAGGCCTGGATGGTGCGGCTAGGGAGCACGGCCGCCGCGGCGGCGTGAGGACGGGTGAGGAGCATCACGATGACCGACTATGACGGGCAGGAGCCGGCCTGGGTGCCGCACCTAATCCGGGCGCTGGAGGGGCTGCGCACCGGTGTGCGGGAATTTACCGACGACCAGAAGGCGATCATCGCCGAGCACGGGTTCCTGAAGGACCATCTCGCGGGCCCGGGGCTCACCCCTCCGGGCCCGGTGGTCACCCGCTTCAACCCGACCAGCGGGCCGGTCGGCACGAACGTGACGATCGTCGGCGAGCGGTTCGGCACCCCGATCGCGGTGCACTTCAGCGGCGCCCGCTCGGATACGCCGACGCTCAACGGCGACGGGTCGCTGACCGTCGCCGTCCCGCCAGGGGCCGCGACCGGCAGGCTCACCGTCCTGACCGCGCAGGGTGCCGGCGCCAGCAAGGACAAGTTCACCGTCAGCGGCGGCCCGCCGCCTCCAACGCCGGGGGACGCCACGCTGAAGTCCGGCAAGTCCATCGGCGCCTGATCCCCGACGACCCGAGCCCAGGGAGCAGCATGTACCGGCAACTCGCCAGGTGGTATCAGGAGCAGGCGATCGCCACCATCGGGAGCCCTTCGGCGGCCGACCTGCAGAACGCGGCCATGCAGGTGTTCGAGAAGCACCCGCTGCAGCTGGCGCGGTTCCTCGACGAGGCCTGGTTCGCGTCGCCCGTCGGCCCCGCCCAGCGCCCGAGCCTGCGCCTGCCCGTCCCGATCCAGCCGCAGCTCGACTCGTTCCTCGGCGACGACCTCCGCCAGGTCCTCACCGACATCTACCCCCTGGTGGCCCGCGGCGTCGTCGTCAACCAGAGCGCCGCCTGGCACCACCTGATCTACGCGTACATGATCGAGAACACGCGCGTGCTGGAGATCGTCCGTCGGGTGCTGCACGAGTACCTGCACGACGAGGCGCTGGACGTGCCCTCGGTGGCCGGTCAGCACTGGCTGCGCGCCGTCGAGGACCTGTTCTTCAAGGACACGCCCCCGTACCTGATCCATTCGCTGACCAGCTGGATCCGCCCCAACATCGACACGACCGCGCAGAACGCGTACTTCCGGATGTTCGCGATGCTGCTCAACCACGTCGGCAAGGACGGGCTGAGCCCACAGGTCAAGGCGAAGGCGGCCAATGTCGACTTCGTCCCGACGTTCGTCGCGTGGCTTCGCGAGGTGTGGCGGGGCATCGAGAACTTCACCAACACCAGCGGCCCCAACTCCACCGACGACACCGGCATCGCCAACCTGTCCCAGCAGCTGTGCGACATGCTGGGGGTGCGCAGGCGGAACGGGAACCTGTCTCGCGAGGAGTTCTTCCTGGTGGCCCGGGCGGAGTTCGTGCACCTCACGCTGGAGTTCAACTCCCCGATCGTGGTCGACCTCAAGGCCGAGGCCACTAGCCCCGAGGAGCGGCTGCGCAAGATGGGCGAACGGGTCGGGGTGCCCGCGCACGTGAAGTCGGAGAGCTTCTTTCTGATGGCCGAGCCGCTCTCCCGCATCCTCATCTCGCTGGAGCGGGGCGTGTTCAACACCCCCAGCGGCGCACAGACGCTCTACGCGCAGCCCCCGGGCACACCCAACACGACCCGCGACGACATGATGACGATCATCACACAGTGGTCGATCGCGACTGACCGCGACATCAAGGCCAAGGAGGTCGCCGTCCCGTCCCGCGCCACCGCCCTCGCGCCCGGCCGCTGAACGGCCGCCACCGTGCGCGTCGAGCAACGGCCCTCCGGCGACCGCCCCGTAGCGAGGTTCGCACGGGGGACGAGGAGACGCCCTGGGCCTGGGAGGCACTCGCCGCCGTCCCGGCGGCCACGGTCGCGGCCGCGCCCGGCTGGGACGACGAGAGCCCGTTCGTCGGGCCCGCAACGTTCGCCGCGGAGGTGGAACCGGCGGGTCACCTCGTCGGCGCGGTCGACCTGGGGGCGACACCCGGTGAGTGGGAGATCACCGAAGGCGAGAGCACCGCGATCCCCTCGAGCGCCCTGGAGTGGCCCGGCGCGTCGGCGGAGAAGCTCGCGTTCATGCGCGCGGTCTACGACGCGCACGTACAGCGGTCCACGGCCGCCGGGGCGAGGTTTACCGCCGACCTGCCCGACGACGCGCTCGACGTGATCACCGGCGCGCATCGTGCGCGCAAGGACACCGCGATGGAGGCACGCGCGCTGCTCGCCGCCGCGCGGGCGGCGCTCACCGCCGATGGCCTCGCCGCCCGGGTGCGGATCGGGGTCGTGAGCGCGTATCGGCCCGCGACGCAGCAGTTCGCCATCTGGCAGGGCAAGGGGCGCTCGGGCGGGTTCCCGCACTACTACGAGCAGATGGTGCGCCAGGGTCGGCTCCGGGCTGGCGACTACGGCCCGCGGGCCGTCGCGGCGATGGCGGCCGAGGTCGCGGGGTGGATCGCCGCCCCGGGCTACAGCAACCACCAGGACGGACTGGCGATCGACTTCGGCACCGGCGCGGCCGGGGAGGGCCTCGGCGCGATCGGGCGACGGGCATGGTTCCACAGGTGGCTCGTGGCCAACGCGCGCCGCTTCGGGTTCTACCCGTACGAGAGGGAGCCATGGCACTGGACCTACCGTGGCGCGCCCGTGCGCATCCCGCCGCCCTCATCGCCCTCATCCGGGACGCCAGGCGGCCCCGCAGCGCCCGGCCCCGGCGCCGTCCGCGGGGACGAGGGGGCGGAGCAGGAGGCCGACGACGCGGCCGCCGCCGAGTACGTCGACTCCCAGAAGGACTCCCGGGAGGACCCCGAGCTGGTCGCAGCGACCGCGGCGTACGAGGCCCTGTCCGCAGCGTTCGAGGCCACCGAGGTGGCCGGCCCCGGCCGGGAGACCGGTGCGGACGGCAAGCTGCCGGGCGTGGGCATCGAGGTGAGCGACCTCGACCGGGGGCGCCGGCGGAAGGAGGCGGGCGAGGACACCGAGGCCGAGGACGAGGCGGACGGCGAGTTCGGGGGCGAGGACGAGGACGGGGGCGAGTGGGAGGTCGGGTTCACCGGAGAGGACGAGGCGGAGGGCAGCGGCGAGGGCGAGACCGGGGGCGCCGAGTCCGGCGAGGTGGAGCAGGGGGAGGCGGAGGCGTTCCTCGCCGACCGGGAGTCGGGCGCGACGCCCATCGCGGAGGAGTCGGGGACGGCCGTGACGTTCCCGAGCGGTGCGACCCTGCGCGTGGTGTCGGCCCCGACCGGACCAGGCGAGGACCATCACGACCCGTGGGCCACGGGCAACCCGGTCCTGGACACGAGCGGGCCGCACCGCTCGACCCGGCTGTCGGAGAGCTTCACCGTCGGCGAGCTCGCCCGAAGCGGCGGGGAAAGGTTCGACCGGGCCCGGATCGATCCCGCCCTCGTCGCGTGTCTGCAGAAGCTGCGCGACCACGTCGGCAAGGCCGTGTCGGTCACCTCGGGCTACCGGCCCTACCGCTATAACGAGGCCCTCTACACGAAGCGCTACCGGCGCATGCCGACCCGGAGCCGGCACTCCAGCGGGCAGGCCGCCGACGTGCGCATCGCCGGGATGTCCGGGATGCAGGTCGCCAAGGCGGCGATCGACGCCTGCGGTACGGACATCGGCGTGGGCATCGCCGACACCTACGGCCACGTCGATATCCGCGGCTCGTGGGCGCGGTGGACCTACTTCGGGGATCGTACGGCGAAGGGCCGTGCGGCCCTCGCCGAGATCGATGCCCACCGCCGGGAACGCCGGCAGGGCGGGGCCCGTCCTGTGATCGACGCCATCTCAACGACGCGATACGTCGCCGTGGCCGTGCCCAGCAAGAAGATCGACGAGGAGTGGCAGGCGGAAGATCCCCAACGCACGTGGCCGCCCGTCCACAACGACTACGCGTTGCTCAAGGTCCTCTCCACGTTGCGCGTGCAGGGTGTCGGCAAGCCGCACGCTCGCGTCCACGCGCTGCAGGTCCAGGAGCCGCTGGTCCCGCTCGACTTCTCCGGTCTCCGAGACTCGGATGTGATCTTAATCGCGGCCCACGGCACCGCTCACGGGCTCTACGCCATGGGGCCCGACGCGCCGAAGGGGCTGGACCGGCTCGTCGACATTCTGACCGGCGACGGGAACCTCGGCAGGCTCCGGAAGGGCAAGAAGATCGTCATCGTCCTGCTCTCCTGCCGGGCGGGGCTCGGCCTGCACAAGGGGCTGGCGCGGCGGCTCGCCAAGCGGCTGTCGATCGACGTCACGGTGGGTGGCGCGCAAGGCTTCACCTTCGGTTCCATCAGGTCCACGTGGACCGCCCGCAACGAGGTCCTCATCCGCGGCATTCCCTGGGTCATGGAGTACCCCGGTTCCATCAAGCTCGACGACGCCGAGAACGAGACGTCGGCGAGGGAGGGCAAGACGATCACCTACGACGGGAAGAGGACCGAGATCGAGCAGTTCCTGAGCGAGAAGAAGGCGCTCGAGGACTCGATGACAGCCCTCGTCAAGAAGCTGCGGAGCACCGAGGTAAACGGGGCGTTGGACGAGATCGATGCCCGATTCCGCGCGGAGTGGACCGGCATGCTCCAGTCGCAGTTCGAGCTCTACAGCACGGCGAAGCGTCGCAGCACCCTGGAGTTCGACATGTGGTTCGATCACATCTCCGACGGATACCTCTGGGCCGATTCGAAGAAGACGACCGATCGGGAGGTCGGTGCGCTGATCACCGGCCGACTGGTGCCTGCGGGCGCCGGGCTGACGTCCACGAGATGAGCCCGGAGATGACCACACCGGACGCTACCCCCTCGCGCGGTTCCTCCGCCGCCTTCGCCGCCGCCCCGGGGCGGTGAGCGGGCATGGCGCGGGACCTCGTCTTCTACGGCTTCTCCGGCGCGCCCGAGCCGACCGGGACCGTCGAGCGCGACAACTCGTTCCTCCTCACCGCGCACACCCTGCAGCTGCACCTCAAGCAGCGGTTCCCGGGTGACTCCGTCGACGTCGTCTGCGCCTGGCACAAGGACACGTTCGTCAACACGCTGCGCGCGCCCGGGGAGAAGATCCGGCAGATCCACTACGTCGGGCACGGCGCAGGCGGCGGGCTGTACTTCGGCTACCACAACCCGGTCGCGACCGCGTCGCGGCAGACGATCATCAACTTCCTCGGCCGCCAGACCAGCGGATGGTTCGCGCAACCGGGGCGGAAGCGGCTGCTCGCGCTGCTGTGGGACGCCGGGCTCATGTCCGGGTTCTTCTCCGACGCCCTCACGTCCACGAAGCTGGCCGAGATCAGGGCGCAGCTGCTCCCGGGGGCGCTTATGCACGTCTGGGGGTGCTTCGCCGGCGCGCCGACCCACACGTTCGACACCTCCGATCCCTACTGGGATCTGTTCAACGCTGGCGGCGCCTCGGTGGAGGGCATCGCCCGGCACCTCGCCAGGACCCTGCAGATCGACACGACAGCATGCCGCGATCCCGGTGGCGTGCACGGCATGGACTTCTGCCACCGCACCGGGAAGGGGCGGCTCAACTGCACGGACCAGCGGCCGGGGCGGCTGCCGCACTGGCTCTGGCCGGAGTCGCGCAAGGTCCGGTGGATCACCCACGATCCGACCGGGGCCGGCGACGAGACGACGATCAACTTCCTCGGTACCCGGATACCCGCGACACGGATACCGCCCGGCCGGCCGCCGGACTGGCTGCTCGCCGAGATCCCGGTCGCGACGGCGCGGGCGACGGTCCCGCCGGTCCCCAAGTGCTCGGCCGCGCGGACTGGTACCTAATCGGTGGCCGCCGACGTGGTGCGATCGGCGGAGCCGACAACGGCGGTGCCACCCGTTTGTCGCGCCGCGACAGATCACCGCCCCCAACCCATGCTGGCCGGGTGGGGCTTGGACGCGCTCGGACTGCAGCTCTCGCCGATGTTCACCTACACCGTCGGCGAGCTGGTGATGGCGGCCGCCCGCGAGCAGAGGGAAAAGCGTGGTCGCCAAGAGGGTCGGCTCCGTTTATCAGCCGGGCGCCGGTCACGGGCGTGGATCAAGACACGGATCCGACACACCGCCGAGGTCATCATCGTGGGCTGGGCGGCCAGGACGGGGTGCGGCAAGCGGCTCCGGAGGGCCCGACCGCCGGTTGATGAGGCGGCGCCCGCCATCCAGGGTGACGAGGTGAAGCGGTGTCGCGGCCGTCACCGGGGACACCACTTCGCAGCCGGATCCGTCGGGTCCGGGGCACGGAGCCGATGGGCCCTGGACCGGGACGGAGCGCGCCCCACGTCGAATGGCTGGATCGGTGACAACGGTGCGAATCGCCACACTCAACCTGGAGAACCTCGACGAGACGGTCCGGAGCAAGCGTCCCTTCCTCGACGAGCACATCACCCTCATGCGACCGCAGATCATCCGCCTGCCCGCGGGCAACGCCTGCTCCCCAGAGACCAAGGGCGGCCAAGAGTACCGAGGCCAGCCGCAGTGCAACGCCCGACGAGGCGGCGCGGCACGGACGCACAGCCGAGCTACTGACACCGCACCGCGTGCTCGCCGACGCCGCCCAGCTGCGCGCCACCGCCCCGAGTTCAACTATGCGATCGGGCTTCGGGCATGACCGGCTCGCGGCCAGGGATGGGCGCCATCCCCTATCCCGGCGGGGTGACGTTCCGCGTGTGGGCGCCCTTCGCCCGAGCCGTGCGGGTCGCCGGCGAGTTCACCGGATGGGAAGCCGGGGCCGTCGCACTCGAGCACGACGGCGGCGGCTACTGGTCCGGGGACGTGCTAGGCGCCGCCGTCGGCCAGCCCTACCGGTTCGTCCTCACCGGCTTCTCGGGCGAGACCCTGTGGCGCACCGACCCCTACGCGCGCGAGATGCGCAACTCCAACGGCGACTGCGTGGTCTACCAGCCGGCCTTCGACTGGGGCGAGGGCTTCACCATGCGGGGGTGGGACGACCTCGTCGTCTACGAGCTGCACGTCGGGACGTTTGACCGCGGGCCGGGCCGGGGCCTGCAAGAGGTGTCGGCGAAGCTGCCGTACCTGGCCGGGCTGGGCGTCACGGCGGTGCTCGTGCTGCCGCCCGCGGAGTTCCCCGGCGAGTCGTCCTGGGGCTACAACAGCTCGTCGATCTTCACCGTGGAGACCGACTTCGGCGGCCCCGACGCCTTCCGGGCGTTCGTCCGGGCCGCTCACGACCACGACATCGCCGTCCTCGTCGACGTCGTCTACAACCACTTCGGCGTGAACGACTCCGCCGTCTACCTCTTCGACGGCTGGCACGACGACGACCACCCGAACGGCATCTACATCTACGACCGCGCCCGCTATACGACCCCGTGGGGCGAGACCCGCCCGGACTACGGCCGACCCGAGGTCCGCCAGTACCTGCGCGACAACGCCCGCATGTGGCTCCACGACTACCGCGCCGACGGGCTCCGCTTCGACATGACCCCCTACATCACCGGGGTCGACTCGGGCTGGCCCCCGCTTGCGGACGGCGTCGGGCTGCTGCGCTGGATCCTCAGCGAGACCGGCGGCGAACAGCCCTGGAAGCTGATGATGGCCGAGGACCTCCACCGCAACCCGTGGGTGACCCGCCCAATCGACCAGGGCGGTCTCGGCTTCGACACCCAGTGGGACGACCAGTTCGTCGACACCCTGCGCGCGGTCCTCGCCCAACCCCGCGACGAGGACCGCAGCATCCCCGCCGTCGCCGCCGCGCTCCGCGGCCCTGGCGAAGGTGGCTGGATCGCTCGCACCGTCTACGTCGAGTCACACGACGAGGTCGCGCAGCGCAACGGCGGATCGCGCCTACCCACGCTCGCCGACCCCAGCGACCCGCGCTCCTGGTATGCCCGCAAACGAGCGATCCTGGGCGCCGCCCTGACCCTCACCACACCCGGCATCCCCATGCTCTTCCAAGGCCAGGAATGGCTGGAGATCCGGTCATGGCACGACGACACCCCGCTCGACTGGACCGACGAAGCAGCCCGCGCCGGGCACGTCACGCTCTTCCGCGATCTCATCGCGCTGCGCCGTAACTCCCGCTACACCACCGCCGGGCTCCGCGGACCCCACCTCAACGTCCACCACCTCAACGACACCGACAAAGCGATCGCCTACCACCGCTGGGCCAACGGCGGACCCCGCGACGACGTCGTCGTCCTCGCCAACCTCGCCAACCACACCTGGCCCACCTACCCGATCGGCCTACCACGCGCCGGGCAGTGGCACGTCCGCCTCAACACCGACTGGGCCGGCTACGACCCGGACTTCGGCGCTCTCCCGGTACTTGACACCAGCGCCAATGGGACGCCCCGGGACAACATGCCCTGCTCGGCCAACATCGCCCTGCCCCCCTACAGCACCCTCGTCCTCTCCCAGGACCAGTGAGAGATAAAGCGCGGTGACACGCGCGGAGACTGGGATCGAACCGACGACCTACCGCTTACAAGACGGCACGTCCATATACACAACGTCCTCTACCGGCAACAACCGGCACGGGGCCGACCTCTCCAGCCACTCCAGACGCCGCGGAACGACTCCAGCTCGTGTCACAACCCGTGTCACGCCTCAGCTGGCGGCGCCGACAAGCGCAACCCCGGCGCCATCGCTCCTGGCGGATCGGAGGCCCCGATGTGGCGATGATCCAGAAGGCCTGATCAGGCTAGCGTCCCGGTCATCCACAACCCTCCACCCGGGGCGAGGAACCGCCGTCACGGGTCAGGGCTTGGAGGGCTCGTCCTTAGCCCACCACAGGAACTGCGAGGCGTGGGCGACATCGGCGAAGCCGGTCCCGCAGAGGCGCAGGAGCAGATCGTTGCTCCAGAAGGCGAGCCGCCCGGTGGTCATGGATGTGGTCTGGGGCGCGGGTAGTTCGAGCCCGAAGACAGCGGCGGCGATCTCCCGCTTTCCGCCGGCAGGGCTGGTGTAGGTCAGGATCGGCAGGAAACGGTCGGGCTGGACGATGCACAGCACCCGGGTGAGCAGGCTTTCGCGGAACCCGGTCACGCCGACCGGGCTGCGAGGGTCGATTAGCGTCTGCATCCGGTCCTCGATGTGGGGTTCGCGGGTTCCGCGCAAGAGGTACTCGACTGCGCTCCGGACCCGGTCGGCCGCCTCGTGGGAGCCGAGCTTGTTCCAGGCGTCGTTGAACACCGACATGTTGCCCGGGTTGGCTCCGATCCGGTTGTTGGCGAAGGCCTTGAGGTCGGCCGGGTGTGCCGTGGGCAGCCCCTCGGCGGAGAAGATGTGCTGGTAGCGGCGCCAGTAGGGCGCCACTGCCGGGTCTGCCTCGGGCTGGCGGACTAGGAAGCGGCGCTTGAGCTCGGCGACCCGCGTTCGGACGGCGTCGGTGAGGTCGTCCTCGGTGGGGAATTGCGCCTTAGCCTGATCACGCGACAGGCGGGAGTGCCGTGCCGGTGAAGCGCCCCGCGAGCTGGCGGGCACCGGTTCGGGCTGGCGGCTGTGCAGCCAGTCGTGCCTGCAGCTGCGGCACCGAAGCCGGGTCTGGGCGTCGTCGGTGATCTCGACGAGGTCCACGGTCGTCTGTTCGCAGGCGGGACAGGCGAACGCCATGATCTTCTACTCCTGGGCTTGTGGCAGCGGGCTAACAGGGGGGATCCGTGTCATCAGAAGCCGCCCGGGAAGGATGCCACGCCCATACGCGTCGCCCACCGGAGTTCCGACAAGGCGCAGTCGAAGCCACGCCACCAGCTGAGGGACTGAGGTAGCGAGCGGGCTACTTGTCCGTCCTGGTCAACCTCGGTGGCCTGCAGGGGCCTTGAACCCTGAACCCACGGATTAAACGAGGGCGGTGTTCCCCCTCATAGGACCACTACCTGCAACAATAGTTGCGCGCGAGCCACCACGAGCGAGATGCCGCCACCCTCGTTCACTCCGTTTCGCACCACGAATGATCCCACGCCAGTCACATCGAGCTACTGCAACGCCGAACCGGCGCATAGACCCTCGGCGCCAAGCATCGGGCAGGATCGGGCGGTTCTGTGGAGACAACTGCGGGGCTCGGCTGGGGCCGGGATGTCTCCCCACCTTGATTGCGGGTCGAACGGGGCCATCGTAGGGTCGCGGCGCCCACCAGTGTGGTCATGCCGACGGGAAGCCTGGGGGGCATCTGGCCGCGTCGCCACATATCGCCAAACTTCGACGAGCTGGTCGAGGCGAGCGTCGCTCGTCATGCGCCTGCCGGACGGGGCCGAACCGCGAGGATCATCTCGATCTCGACGGCGAATCCCAGCGGCAGCGACTGGACCCCGATGGCCGAACGGCCGTGCCGGCCGCGACTGCCCAGTACCTCGACGAGGAGGTCCGAGGCGCCGTCGAGCACCGCGGGTGACTGCGTGAACTCCTCGGTGCAGGCGACGAAGCCGAGCACCTTGACTGCCGTCACGAGCCGTGACCAGTCCCCGCCGAGCGCGTCGTCGGCCTGAGCGAGGAGGTTGAGCATGCAGTCCCGCGCCGCGGTGCGGGCCTGCTCGAGGCCGAGGTCGGCTCCGACGCGGCCGATCCAGCCATCGGCCCCTTGGCCTGCCAGGAACAGCAGCTCGCCCGTCTCGACGTAGCCGAGGTAATTGCCGGCCTTGGGGCGCAGGGGCGGCAAGTCCAGTCCCAGCTCCGACAGCCGAGTATGCAGATCGAACTTCTCACCCATGTCAATCTCCGTTCCGGGGGTACTGAAGACACGCGGTGCCGACGGCGAGGTTCCGAGTCCGAATCGATCGAGCACCCGGGCGACCGAACCAGCCGGATCGGTCACGTCGAAGTGCTCCGTGTGCATCCCCACCGCGGCCGCGCCCTTGAGGTTCGAGGGCAGGTCATCGACGAACAGGCAGTGCGCCGGGAAGCTCGCCGAGGTGTTCGAGTGCCCAGCGGAACACAAACGGATCTGGCTTGAGCCCACCCGACCGCGAGGCCTCGAGCAGGCGGTCGAACTTCTCGAACTCCGGGAACCGTTGCGGCCAGCTCGGGCCGAACCAGTGCGTCATGTCGTTTGTCAGAGCCGCCACCCGCACCCGCCCGCCCAACTGGGCGAGCATCTCGCGGATCTCCTCCCGGACGAACAACCGGTTGCGCATGTACTCACCGATGTCGAGGTCCGGCCGGCCCCGGCTCAGCTCCGCCCAGTACTCTCGCTCTTGGATACGCCCGCGCTCGACGTCGACGTACCGCGGGTCCCCGCCGAACGGACCACTGGGGAAGTCGGGGTCCCGCACCACCTCGAACAGGGTGGGCACGACCACCCCGCCCAGGTCCAGCACCACCGTGGTCAGCTGCAGACCGACCGCTTCTATGCGGGAACGAGCCGCAGCTGCCCGCCGGAGCGCGCGACGACGCTGCTCCCGGGTCGGCGACGGGTCGTCCCCGCGCCCATAGGTACTCATCCGGTCGCTGTCCGCTCAGTCGAGGACGGTGACCACGCCCGCGTCACCATCGACCCGGACGCGCTGGCCGTTACGTAGCGTCGCCACGGCGCGACCGGTTCCCACCACGGCGGGCAGGCCGTACTCCCGGCAGACGATGGCCGTGTGACTCATGATCCCGCCGACATCGCTGACGGTGGCCACGACTCGGGAGAAGGCCGGTGCCCAGGCCGGCGAGGTGGCCGGGCACACCAAGACGTCGCCGGGCTGCACCTCAGCCAGCTCTGTCGCGGACCGCACGATGCGGACCGGGCCTTCGACCACTCCCCCTGAACCGGCGACCCCGCGCAGGATGGTCGCGTTGTCGTCGCTGTCCTGGTCCTCCAGCCAGCCGAGCACCGACGACGTCGTGATGCCCCACAGCATGATCGTCAAGGGCTCGTTGACCTCCGTGGGTGGCGGACCGAGTGCCGGCGGCGGCTCCCAGGCCTCGAGCACGGAGAACACTGCACGGCGCTGTTCGATGATGGGTCCGAAATAGGCCCGCCCACGGCCAGGGGCTCCGGTGGACCAGGCGGCTACGGTGTCGAAGATCAGCTCGGCGACCTCGGTGCGCCGCAGCATGAACAGGTCCTCCTCGTCCGCCAGCACCCCCATGCTGACCAGCGAGCGGGCGAGTTCCTTCGACTTCTTCCAGAAGGCGGCCCACAGCCAGTGCTCGATGTAGAGCACGTGCTCCTCGATGTAGACGAATACCTTGCGCGCCAACGCCAGCATGTCGTCGAAGCTGGCGACGTCGTCCGGGCTCAACAGATCGCGGTACTCCTGCGCGATCCGCTCCCGGTCGGCCAGCACCTCGGCGGTCGGTCGGTCGATCACCTCCTCCTTGCTGAGCCGCCGGATGTACTCCTGCACGGAGCCGAACGGGATGTCGAGGTGGTCGTCCCAGGTGCCGAAGCGGTGGCTGCCGCCGGGGTGGCCCGGGTCGGTGTTGATGTGGAACCACGGGTCGCGAGTCCGCTCCCAGTCCTCGGCCCACGCCGTGCCCCCCGCGGTGCGACGTAGCTCGTCCAGAACCGTGGTGAGGTCGTCGGAACCGAGGATGATCTCGCCGACCTCGAGTCGCACTGCTTCCTTGGCCAGACGCTTGAGCTCGTCGTCCGGTCGGTAGAGCTCGACGTGCAGACCACCGACCATCTGGGAGATGGACTTGTCACCGATGCCGGGGAAGGCGGTCTTGCAGAACTCGAAGAAGGTCAGGTAGGCGGCATAACCGATGTTGAGCAGCTCGAAGTGCCACTGGTAGATCTCGTACATCGTCGAGACCATCAGCGAGAAGTCTCGCTCCCAGCGGAAACCCGCAGAGTGACCGACGTGCCCGGTGACGGTCTCCAGCGGTTCCCGGTCGGGCAGCGGATCGAACCGCAGCCCCTTGACGAGGTCGAGCCGGTCGAGGACCTTGGCCTTCCACTCGGCGTAGATCGCATCCCAGTTCTGGTAGTAGTAACCGGCGCGCGCGGCGAAGGCCTCGGCGCGCTCGGCGATCTGCTCGGGCGGCGCCGGCACCGGGGTCACAAACAGCCGGCCGTTGAGGATCCGCTGCTCAAGCCCGAAGGCCGGGGGAGCGCGAAGATCCGGGTGTTCATCGCGCCCAGCGCCTGCCACCAACACTCACATTGGATCTCGTCGTAAGGATGGATCACGTAGGGATGGTGCAGAGCGTCCTGGAACCAGAACTTCTTTTCGTCCGCCGTCCGTCGGTCCTCGCCGAACAGGTGGTACCAGTTGTACATCGACTCCCAGCCGTCGGCCCCGGGCGGAGTGGGGATCTCGAACGGGTTGGGGAACGTTTGTGCCACGGCGGTGCTCCTCGTTCGGATGGGTCAGGCGGAAGCGGAGGGCCGAGTCAGCGCCGCGACGACGCGGTGGAGTACATCGCCCGGTTGCTGAGTTACGCGCCGAACCTGTCGAGAGCTCCAGACGGTCTCGGGCCGCGCCTGCACCAGGAAGACCTGGTCCGGCCCCCCGTCGCCCGCGACCGCGAACTCGCCGTCCTGGGGGCTCCCGGCGAACTTCTCCACGATCCGGCCCATTCGTCGCAGCTCGGCGAGTTCGGCATCGGAGAGCGACGCTCGCCCCCGGTCGGCGTCCGGCACCGGCAGCGTCGTGATCGCGCGGTCGGTGCGCGGGTCGCGGGCGGTGCGCTCGGACTTGTTCACAATCTCGCGGAGCACGACCTCACCGGTCACCTTGTCGATCGTGAACCGGTCCGGTGTCACGGCGCCGCTGACCAGCGGCTCACCCAACCCCCAGACCGACTCCACCACGATCTTCGAACGGTCACCGTTGGCGGGATTGAGCGTCATGAACACACCGGCCGACCGGGCATCGACCATGCGCTGTACCACCACGGCCATCGCGTCACGCTCCGCGGGCGCGGCTGCCGATCGGTCCGAGCGAGCGGTGTAGGCGACGGCGCGGCTGGTGAACAGGCTGACCCAGCAGCGCCGTACGTGCTCGGCGACGGCGTCGGCACCGACGACCCACAGGTAGGTGTCGTGCTCGCCGGCGAAGCTGCGTTCGCCGCCGTCCTCGGCCGCGGAGCTCGATCGCACGGCTACCGGCGCGTCCTCCTGGCAAGCCTGCTCGCAGAGCCGCTGGTAGGCCGCCCGGATGTGCTGATCCGCCGGGTGGTCAGCGGTGGCCTCGAAGACCAGCGCCCGCATCTGCTCGGTCACCGCGTCGAGCTCGGCGATATCGGTGTCGGGGGCAAGGCCGCCCATCCTGCGGTCAAGCTCGGCCGCGAGGGTTCCGGTCACCGCGCGGCGGTAGCAAAGGGTCGACACCGCGAAAGCTTCCGGGACTCGCAAACCGGCGCGCACGAGCATGTCCAGCCCACGGCCCTTTCCCCCGACAACATTGGCCGTGAGCCCGGGGCCCTCGCTCCCGATCCACACCACATCCGAAGCTGTCACCGTCACCCTCTCCCCCGCCGGGATCCCGGCAGCCGGCCGCGCGTCGTAGTCCGCGACCAGCGCGACTACCGCGGCGTCGATCGTCGACTCTCCGCTGGCGGCAGCAGCGGCTTCGTCGGTCGACACGAGCACGGTGACTCCTGCGCCGACCTCGACCAGGTCCACGGCGACGGTCAGGCTGCCGTCGTCCAGGCTGCGCACCAGCACCAACCGGCGCCCGGCCAACGTCGGCAGCTGGCGGTCGGCCCACACGCGGCCGACCACCTCCCCCAGCACCATCAGGAGCCGCCCGAAGGCAGCTCGAGCACCGTCTGGCGCAGGGCCACACTCCGCCGCGTCTCGAGCAGTTGCGCGCTTTCCTGGCTGGGCTTGGGGTAGATCTGCGCCGCCCGCAAGTCGCCGTAGCGCTTGACGGCGGCCGCCCCGGCGTCGACCGCTTGCCGGACCGCGGCAAGCGAGCCCTGGATGGCGGCGACCAAGTAGCCGCTGGACACCCTCTCTACCGCGATGCACTGGACATCCGCGGTCTTCACCATCGCCTCGATGCCGGCGGCCAGCGCGACGATGCCGCGGGTCTCCACCAGACCGACAGCGCGGTCAGAAGCGGTTGCCATGTCGTTCTCCTCATTGTTCCGAGCGCCGGGATCGACTCGCCGCGGCGCGGCGAGTCAGCTTCCGTCGAGCACGGAGGTGTTGGTTGCCAGCGCCGCTACCGCGTCGCACGGGTTCGCGAAGACGATAGATTTGACCGGAGCTCCGGAAATCGCCTTGGCTGTCTCTTCTCCGATCTCGACCGCCTCTTCCACCGTCGCCAGATCGCCGGAAACTGCCACGGCGACTACCCCGCCGCCGAGCCGGACAACCCCATGAACCGTCACTTCGGTGGCCTTGACCATCGCGTCCACCGCGTCGAATATCGGCACGAACCCATCGGCCTCGATGAAGCCGGCAGCAACGTTCGCCATTGGATCCCTACTTCCTCGTCATCATTGCCAGTACAGGACAGCTGCTCCGGTTCCCCACACCGGCCCGTACGCGAGCAGTTCGGCGGGCCCGGTGGCCCCGCCGGCCCCAGCCAGGAACGCCAGCGCCCGGAACTGGCTGTCGGCGGACGCCTCGCGGGCGAAGTCCTCACGCAGGGCCAACGCCTGATCGATTCGACCGCTGACCAGTGCGTCGATCATGCGCCGGTTCCAGGTGTCATGCGTCGACGCGGCGATGTGGTCCTCGCTGGGCTCGATCCACCGCTGCAGCAACCCTGCCGACAGCCCGGTCACGGCTACCACACCGATCCGCCGGCCCACCCTTTCGGCGGCTGCGACCCCGGCCCGTCCGATCGTGGACAGCGCATCGACCTCCGCGTAGAGGTTGCAGGACACCAACGCCATCCGAAACTGTCGACCCGGGTCGAGAAGCGTCGCGGCCACGACAGTCCCGGTGTCGATGGGGAATCCTTCATAATGCGTCCGCCGGCTCTGCAGATGCTGGGCCGCGGTCAGCTCCACCCATTTCTCGGTGAGTTCGGTGTCGATCCGCAGGTCGTACTTGATATGCCCGTAATCGTAGGCGTACCAGTTCTCATCGGTCCGGGCCCCACGCGGGTTGGGATCCAGCTGGAATTGGTGACCGAGGACGGTGAACCACTGCGTCGACATTGTCAGCACCGTATCCACACCTGCCTGCCGGAATCGCTCGCCGACGGTCTCGACGCCGACACGTAGGTCCCGCCAGCTCCCGGCCGCGTCGACAGCCAGGAGATGCGGCATTCCCGGCAGCAAAGCGGTGGCGACGACCGCCCCGTGGTCAACCACGACGCCCGCCCTTGCCGTCCGGGCGCCACTCGACCACAGCGTTCCCGGTCCCGATGATGGTGCCGTAGCCCAGGATCTCGCCGGTGCTGTCAGGCCAGTCCAGCGCCGAGAGCATCCAGGTCAAGCTGCCCGACTTGGTCTCTGCCTCGCTGGCCTTGATGTGCTCAGGTATCGCGGTGCGCAGGGCCGAGCTGGGCTGCGTACGGACGGTCTCCAGGAACACCATGTCGGCCTGGTACTGCGCATTGTTGAACGGATGCTCCTGGGACATGTCCTCTGGCAGGTCGCTTTCTCGGTCGAAGTGCAGGTGGGACAAGGTGTTCGACGCGAGCACGACGGCGCGGCGCCCGGTGGCCTCTACCGCCTCGCGGGTCGCCCTCCCCAGGACCTCCATCTCGTCGAGCTCGGCGTCGGCGTAGTAGTAGGGGTTGTTGTTCGCGCTGATCGAGACGACGGGCAGATCCCAGCGGGGGTTGACGAGGTGCAGGGCGCCGATCGTCGCGTAGTCCACCCGCACGCCGGGCTCACGCATGGCGCGGGTGACCAGGCCGTTCGCGGCGCAACGGTCCACCAGCGCCTCGGCGAGTTCCACATCGGTGGTGAAGTCGTAGTGGTACCGGAACAGGTGCGGGAAGATCGGCTCGACCGAGAGGCCCCGCGGATTGGGCACGCAACTCACGTGGTGTCCGACCATCGTGATCCAGTGCGGTGCGTGCACGATCAAGACGTCGGGCGCGAGTGCCCTGATGCGGCGGCGCACCTCCTCGTAGGCCCACCGCAACACCTCCCAACCACCGGTGCTACGCGGCTCGTTCTGCGGCGGGTTCTCGGCGTAGATCAGGTGGGGCGGGTGCGGCGACAGGTAGCCCGCGACGATCCCGTGGCCACCGCCTGCCGGATCCGCCGGGGACGCGTCGGTCGGCATTCCCCGAGCAGCCGCCGGGAGCCCAACGCCACGACCGCGGGTCGGATATGCCGGTTCGAGACGGAAGACGCGGGACATGGCCGGGACGGTAAGGATGCCGGACGGCTGAGTCTGCTCAGGTGTCCGGCCTGGCCGGACACCCGGCAGCCACTCGTTGGCCCGCTTGGAATCCTCGGCGCCGGTTACGCATATGAGGAGCCGCCATGACCGCCTTGCGTCACGTCCCCCATGTCATCGACGGAGAGGAGCGCGCCAGCGTCGACGGCGCGACGTTCACCTCGGTGGACCCCGCTCGGCGGAAGCCATGGGCCGAAGTTGCGAGCGGCGGCGCGAAGGACGCCGAGGCCGCAGTGGCCGCGGCCCGGCGAGCTTTCGATGAGGGCCCCTGGCCGCGGATGGCCGTCGGCGAGCGCGCCGCGGCGCTGCACCGGCTCGCTGACCTCATCGAAGCGAACCGCGCCGAACTCGCCGAGTTGGACACCCGCGACCTCGGCAAGCCGATCACGCAATCCGGTGGCACCGACGTCCCCCCGCGGCCAGCAACCTCCGCTTCTTCGCCGACTACGCCCGGCAGGCCGTCGACGAGGCACTGCCGTACTCGGCCGATCACCACGTCTTCACGGCCCGGGAGCCGGTGGGTGTGGTCGCGGCGATCTCACCGTGGAACTTCCCCCTCATGCAGGCGACGTGGAAGGTCGCTCCGGCGTTGGCCTTCGGCAACACGGTGGTGTTGAAGCCGGCCGAACAGTCACCGGTGTCCTGCCACCGGCTCGCGCTGCTCGCCGGCGAGGCCGGCCTGCCGCCCGGTGTCCTCAACGTGGTGCAGGGCTTCGGAACCGACGCGGTGGGCGAAGCCCTGACCCGGCACGAGGACGTCGACCTCATCACCGGGGAGTCGGTCACCGGCAGGACCATCCTCGCCTCCGGGGCTCCGACGCTGAAGCGGGTGAGCTTCGAACTGGGCGGCAAGGGGGCGAATATCGTCTTCGCCGACGCCGATCTGGACAACGCCGTGAGTTGGTCGCTCAAGGCGATCTACCTCAACTCCGGGCAGGTCTGCCTGTCCGGGTCGCGCCTGTACGTACAGCGACCGATCTTCGACACGTTCCTCGAGCGCTTCGTGCAGGGTGCCGAGGCGATGCGGGTGGGCGATCCACTCGACCCCGCCACCGAGATCGGCCCGCTGGCCTCGGAGGAGCATTTCGAAAAGGTCGCCGGTTACCTCGATCTGGGACGCGACAAGGGAGCAAGGATCCTCACCGGAGGGGTTGGCGAGGGGTGGACCGTGCGGCCCACTGTCTTCGTCGACGTCCACCAGAACATGCGCGTCGCCCGCGAGGAGATCTTCGGTCCGGTCGTCGCCGTACAGCCGTTCGACGACGACGCCGATGCCGTCGCGCTCGCGAACGACTCCCGGTACGGCCTCAACGCCATGGTGTTCACACGCGATCTCACCGGGCCCACAAGGTCTCCTCCGGCCTGCGCGCCGGGACGGTGTGGGTGAACTGCTTCTACGTCCGGGATCTCCGCGCGCCATTCGGCGGATACAAGGATTCCGGCATCGGCCGCGAGGGCGGCGCCTACAGCCGTGACTTCTTCACCGAGGCCAAGGCTGTCGTGATGCAGCTTTGAGGGTCGGCATCCACCGCTCGGCAGACCCCTGCAGAAATCCCGAGATCGATTGGCCCCGCGTGCAACCTCGACGGCTCTGAGCTGCACCAAGCCCTCACGTCACGTCGGCATAAGAGTGCAGCGACCAACTCCGCCGCGGTACGTACAGCAGGCATGTCCGCGGAGACGGTGGTGCTCGAGGCGGGTCCACGCAGGATGGTCCCAAGTGGACCACGCAGCCGCCGCGAGCGATCATCTCGACCCGCTCAAGAAGCGAGACTGCCGGCTCGGTTGGCGAACCCAGCTGTTCGGCGTTCGCGAAGGGGTGTGAATGACAACCCGTCCCGCCACCCTCACTTACGTGGCATGCCCGTCGGCTCAGGCCTTGACGGGAGCGAGGATCCGCTCGGCGAGCTCGCTGTCCGGCTCGACAAGGGGCAATATCTCATCGAAGTGGTTGAGCTGGGGCGTGCCCAGTATTCCCCGGGGAGCCCGGCCGCCTGCCACGCGGCGATGAAGTCGACGGACTGACGCTCGAACTCCGACGTCTGACGGCCGCCGTTGGTCACCAGCAGCGGCGGAGCCGACTGGGGCAGGTTGAGTATCGGGCTGTTGCGCAGTACCTGGTCCGCGGTGAGTTGCAGGTCGGGCTGAACGAACGTGTAGGGCAGCGGACGGAGGTCGAACAACCCGCTGATCGCGCAGCCGGCCCGCACTACGTCCTGCGGCAACCCGTAGTCCCCGGCCCACGGCGTGCCCAGCAGCATGGCCACACCGTGCCCGCCGGCGGAATGACCCACCACGACCAGCCGCTCCGGGTCGGCCCCGTAGTCCGCGGCGTGCCGATACGTCCACGCCACCGCCGCCCGATGTTGGCGGACGATCTCGTCGATGGTGACCTGCGGGCACAGCGCGTAGGTCGGGATGACGACGGTGGCTCCCCGGGCGACCGGCCCCCGCGCCGCGAAGCTGAACTCGGCGCTGGTCAAGGATTTCCAGTAACCGCCGTGGATGAACACCACGACCGGCCCGCCCGGTTCGCCGGGGAACACGTCCAGGCGTTCGTCGAGGGTCGGCCCGTACGGCACGTCCAGGTGACAGGTGAGCTCGGCGCGTGCGCGTGCACTGTCTCTGACAAACCGAAGGGCGTATGCGGAGAAGTCGGGCACCGCCGCTTCGATGTCGTACTGCTCGTCGAGCTCCTCACGGGTGAAGGAGCTGCCGTTGGGTGCACGATAGACCGGCCGCATGGCGGTGGACGCTAGCGCCGGCCGCCCCCTAATCGAGACCTGTCTGTCCCGCATCGCTGGACGCCTCTACGAACCCCTGACCAGGTGATCGACCGTAGCAGTGGGTCATTACGTGTTTACACTCCGGCCATGGCTGCACCTGAGCAGGCACCCAGCTCCGGGGTGGCTTCGGTAAGTAAGGCCGTCAGCCTGCTACGGATGTTCACGCCGTCCGCCAGTGTGCTGTCCATCCGGCAGCTCGCCGACCGTACTGGGATACCGCGCAGCACGGTGCATGCGCTGTGCGCAACCCTGTCGGCGGAGGGCCTGCTCGAGCTGGTCCCGCAGGCCGGCTACCGACTCGGCCCAACCCTGCTGGAGCTCGGCGGGCAGATCGTCGAACGGGCCGGGCTGGTTGAGGCCGCCGAGCCGGTGATGGGTCGACTGCCGCGCATACGAGGCATGGAAGCTCACCTAGGCCAGCTGGTTGGCGGCTGGGTGGTATACCTCCACCACCGCAGCTTCGACTCGATGCGCGTTCCCATGGCCAACTGGGTCGGGTTGCGCGCCCCCGCTTTCCTGACCGGATGCGGCAAGGCGACGCTCTCCCTACTCGAGCCCAAGGACGTGGAGGCCCGGATGCGGAGCCTGTCCCGATCGGAGCAGGTTCGTCCACCGGACGCATCCACACTGCGCGACGAACTCACCGCCGCCCGGGAGCAAGGCTTCGTCGTGTCCCGCACCTTCCAGCAGGATCGCACCTCGGTCGCCGCCCCCGTGGTCGGGCCGGACGGTGTGCCGGTGGGAGGGTTGTCAGTAGCGGGCCCATCGTCCCTGTTCACTCCCCGCCTCACCGAGCAGGCCGCACACGACGTGAAGGAAGCCGCACGCCAGACCGGTGCGCGGCTGCTGGGCGAGCGCGCGGCATACGTGCGCGCTCGCCCGATCAGATGGTGACCGGGGTCCACACGGGACGAGTCCAGCGGGTTCCTTGACGACAGCACCCACCCTTGGTGTCCAGCGATGCCAGACACGGTGCTTCGCGTCACGCCGAAGGGACCCCGAGTATACCCGTGGAGCTGATCGCAGTCGGCACGAGAGAACCCCGCCGGACGGTCATTCGCAGTTCCGCTTTCCTGCTGTCCACAGACGCCGCCATGTGACATAGAGGAGCTAGACGTGGCTGAGCACAAGGTGCCGCTATCCGCTGCGGATACCGTTATCGTCAACGGAAATGTCATCACCGTCGACGCCGACTTCAGCAAGGCCCAGGCACTCGCGATCAAGGGCAACAAGATCGTCGCCGTGGGCGCCAACGACGAAGTTATGGCGCTGGCCAGTTCGCATACCAAGGTCCTCGACCTGGACGGCGGCACGGTCATCCCCGGGATCATCGACCCGCACGCGCATATCGGTTTGTTCGGGATGGAGGAACACTTCGTCAAACTCGACGGCGCGCGGTCAGTGCGCGAGATTTGCGACCGAATCCGGGAGCGGGCGCGACAGCTGCCGGCCGGAACCGTGATCGTCACGACTCCCGTGGGTGACCACCCCTACTTCTTCAACGTCCCGGGAATCCTGGAGGAAGGCCGGTTCCCCACGCGGCAGGAGCTCGACGAGGCCGCGCCCGACCATCCGGTCTACATCACGGCTCCTACCAATCGCATCCCCAACTCTGCAGTCTTCAACAGCCTCGCGTTCAAGCTCGCCGGTATCACTGCCGACTCGGTGCCGCCAGGCAACCCGAACCGTGTCCAGATCCGCAAGGACGCCTACTGGCTGGACGGCATCGAGATCCCGCGGGACCACGTGACCGGCGAGCCCATCGGCGAGCTTCGCACCATGAACCCGCTCTACCCGCAGTCCTCCTACTTCGACATCATCACGAACTTCGTCCCCAAGCCGACGTACGAGTTCGTCCGTGAGGGCATTCGCATGCTGGCCCCGGATTTCCTCTCGCTCGGCACGACGACACTGCTGGAAAACCATCTCACTTCGCCCGAGGAGCTGCGCGCCTACGCCGAGCTCGACCTTCCGCTACGGGTCTTCTGCACCGTCGAACTAGATCCAAACCGGCCGATGGCCGAACTCGAGCAGTTGGTGCGGAGCATCGCATTCGCCTCCGGTAGAGGCTTCGGTAACGATCGGGTCGGGATCTCCGGTGTGAGCATCGGGTTGGACGGCCCCCACTGGCAAGGCACTGCCGTATTGGACGAGCCATACATGGGTCCCTTCGGCGACCTCGTCTCGCCAGGACCGCTGGCCCCGGTGGAGGCGTATCGGGCTGTGGTCCGGCTCGCCGCCCAGCACGGTCTACGCATCCACGGCGAAGCCGCGGGGCGCGGTTCCGTTCAGATCTTCCTGGACACCATGGCGAAGCTCGACCGTGAAGCACCGATCGCGGACCGCCGGTTCATCCTGGAACACTGCGAGTTCCCGACCCGCGAGCAGATCGCTGAATGCAAGCGGCTCGGTATCGTCCCGACCACGGCGACCAACTTCATCTGGGGCAAGGGCGCCGAGGTCTACCTCGATCGGCTGGGCAAGGAGTACGCGGAGAACGCCATTCCGCTTCGCTGGTGGCTGGACGCCGGCGTGCCGGTGTGCCAGGAGACCGACTGGGGGCCCCGCTCCCCCATGTTCACCATCTGGCAGTCCATCGCGCGGCAGGCCGGGCTCACCGGAGAGGTGATCGGTCCGCACCAGAGCATCTCGCGGGAGGAGGCGCTGCGCATCTTCACCATCAATGGGGCATACGCGCTCTTCATGGAGGACAAGCTCGGCTCGATCGAAACCGGCAAGCTCGCCGACCTCGCGATCCTGTCCGCCGACCCGATGACGTGCGCCGAGGACGACATCAAGGATATCGAGGTGGTCGCCACGCTGGTGGACGGCGAGGTGGTGCACGCCCGCGACGGTTTCCCAGCATGAAAGTCGCGGCAGCTGGCTGCTGACCTAATCGCTCGGCCAAGGCCGGCCCCGGGGCCACTGCACGGGCGCAGTTCCGCTGAAATCAGCCCGCTGGTTCATCGCGTTCCCTCGCATGATCCGGTGCAGCGGACCGGTGACCACTCGGCGAACATCTGCGCCGCCCTCCGGTCATCGACCTTGGCCCTTACTGCTCGTGCCACATTCGAACGAGCGCGTCCCTAGTACCCAGGCTCAACCCGAGCTGCTGCTCGGGCGTGCCGACGTGGGAGAGGTCCAGGCGGGCCGGGACGATCCCGGCCACCTGGACCACTACCCCATCACCGCCGACGACGCCGGAACCATCCGGCCCAGCACCGCCGGTCGGGACTGTGCCGCCTGCTCGACGGCCAGGTGGCGGGTGCGACGCGCGCTCAGGGTGGCCTCCCGAACTGTGGGCCTGCTGGCCCGTCCCCTTGGGGTGGCGGGGTGCTGTCCCCCGCCGCCGCAAGGCGACCCGGCACGGCCTCCGAGGCTCGCGGTCACTCAGGGCAAGCTCGACTCACAGGCCTTGCGAGCCTGGGTGATGACCTGAAGGGCCGGGATGCGCACCAACCCCGTCGGGTCCGCGCCCGAGCGCGCGGACTCAACCACGCCCACGCGGTACGCGTCCTGGCCCGGGCCTGGCTACGGATCATCTGGCGCTGCTGGGCCGACCACACCCCCTACGACCCCGCCCGACACGAAGCCGCCCTCGCGGCCCGCCGCCCCGAGGGCGACACCGGCCCACCTGCCACCGGCCGCGTCGTGACCAGCATCGGCGTCGCTTCCTGATCGTGGCCCACTCCAGCCGCCCGCAGTCGGTGTCCAGGCTGGCCGAAGGCCACCCGCAGGGCACCGGCCTGGACACCGATGAGGACGGCCGGACACCTCCCACGACGGGAACGAACTACTCCCAGACCGATAAGACGCCGTCGGAGGGCGGACGAAGCGCTGACGCGTGACCCCCGGTCAGCGCGGGCAAGCCTCTAGGGCTGGCTGCGCTCGGCGAGCTCCCGCAGGAAGCGGGGCATACGCCCGGCGCCGAAGTCGTAGAAGCGGGCCCAGTTCGGGGTGATCGCAATGCGCGCCATCTGTTCGTACATGCCACGGACGTGCTGCTCGAACTCGGCGGCCGCGTGGGGGTCCATGCTGATCCTGGCCATGGCGAGGTACTCCTCGACAACGCCGTCGACGATCTCGACGCTGGCCCGCCCGCGGATGGACAAGGCCCGCGCCCCGCCGGGTGTGTCGCCGGCGTCGATGGAGACGGCGACATCCGGGCGGGCCGAGAGGGCCGCGACCTTCGGAGAGGTGGTGGCCGTGGCCACGATCACTTGACTACCGGTCCAGTAGAAGCCGACCGGGATCACCCACGGCGTGCCGTCCTTGCCGTTGTAGGCGAGATGGGCGGCGGCGGTAGCCGTGAGCAACTCCTGCGCGCCGGCTGCGGACAGTTCCTCGTCGACTTCGTGCCGGTCCATGAGCTGTCTCCCTGTTTCGTACGTCGTGACCTGTGTGGTCACCGACCCTCCGGGGGACGGAGCAGACCGTGGCCTTTCGACCTCGATTCCCCCGCACGCTCGCCGAGCACGCTCTTGCAAGCGGGTTCGAGCGCTGCCAGTCCTCGCGGTCCGGTAGGACGGAGCACCCCGTGGCGGCGAGACCCGAGCCCACATGGTGTCCGGCGACCCGGCCCGCGACTCGGCGACCGGGCCACAAGACGGCCGAGCCTCCGCTACGCCCCGCAGGTTGACGTGGGGTTGTCAAGGGCGACCCGCAAGGGCCGTCCCGAAGGGACGCGGAGGGCAGCGCAGCGACCTTGACCTGGAGTGAGGCCGTGCGAAGCTCGAGAGGCCGACCGGCCCCCGCCGAAGGCGGTCCGCCAAGGGCTCTCGGCCCGCGCGGCCCTGAGCGCTCTTATTGGCGCGATGTGGGGTGAACCGGCTCCGGCAAAGCGGCAGCGGCAGTCAGGAACGATGTTGCTATGTGCTGCAGGACCTGAACTCCAACCGACGGATTAACGGGCTTTTCCTATTTGGTTGAAGGGCTGCAGTCCGGGTGTGGACGAGGAAGTTGCCCAGCAGGTCCGGTCGCCGGCGGAGGCGGTGGACACCCCGGTGGGCCAGCACCAGCAACTCCTCCACGGTGGCGGCGGCCCGGATCGCCAGATCACGGGTCTTCAACGACACCCACAGGTTCTCGGTCGGGTTCAGCTCCGAGGCGTACGCAGGCAGGTAGTGCACGGTCAACCAGCCGCGCTGCGCGCGCAGGAACGCGCGCAGCGGCCCACTGCGGTAGCGAGCCACCGACGATCACGAGCGCTGGCAGCCCCGTCGTCCGACGTGCCGTCCCCGCCGCTGCGGCTGCTCCTCGCGGCCTGCGCCCGGGTCTCCGCCGCCAACGGGTCCGCGCCCGGCCCGACTGACGGCCGCTGACCGCGTGGCAAAGCGCGTCGGCGAGCCCATCGGGCAGCGCCCGGGAGCCGCGTGCCCGCACGTCGCCGAGCCCGATCGGCAGGCCCGGATCGGTCCCGTTGATCACAGGCTCGTTGGACTCGGTCACGGGACTGGTCTGGCCCTAGTCTTTCGCGCGTGTTCCGCTACGACCCCGCCGTCCTGGAGCGGTACCCGGCGATCCACGCCGGCATCGTTGCCGCGTCCCGGCTGACCAATGGATCGACGCCGCCCGCGCTGCTGGAGCGCTACCGCGCCGCCCAGCGGGACGTCGCGCAGCGGCTCGCGACCACGCCGGTCGCCGAGTTGCCATCCATCGCGGCCTGGCGCCGCGCGTTCGCAGCGTTCGGGGCGAAGCCCACCCAGTACCGCAGCGCCGCGGAGGCGCTCCTGCGGCGGCTGGCCAAGCAGGGCGACATCCCATCCATCAACACCCTCGTCGACCTCGGCAACCTCGTGTCGATCCGGTACGCGCTGCCGGTCGCCGTGGTCGACCTCGCCGGGATCGACGGCGGCATCACCGTCCGGTTCGCCACCGGCACCGAGCGGTTCACCGACCTCGGTGCGGCCGAGGCCAGCGCGCCGGAGCCCGGGGAGGTGGTGTTCGTCGACCGCGCCGGCGTCGCCTGCGCCCGGCGCTGGTGCTGGCGGCAGAGCGCGCAGAGCGCGACGCGGCCGACCACCACGCGGGCGCTCGTCGTGGTCGAGGGGCTGCACGACGGCGCCGAGGCCGACATCGCCGCCGCGCGCACCGAGGTCGCCGCGCTGCTGGCCGAGTTTCAGCCCGCCGCCGCGACCACCGCGCACGCCCTCTCCGCCCGGCACCCCGCCACCGTGCCCACCTGAGCCGAACCGGGTACCAGCAGGGCCACCGTCAGATGACATCTGGGCAGCTCATAGCGGCTAGCGTCGAAACCGTTGATTGACGAGAAGGCACCGAGGACATCGTGAAGATCGGTCTGGCACATCGCGGATTTCACCTACCCGTCCGGCCCGGCGGGGCCGGCCGACGACCTGACCCGCATCGTCACCGCCGCCGAGGAGGCCGGGTTCGCGCGCGTCAGCGCGATGGACCACGTCTGGCCGCCGGCTCGGCACGTGGTCGAGTAGCACCTCCTTACCGAACGTGCAGGAGTACATGGTGGGCCCCAGGAGACCGAACCCTGAACCCGCGGATTAAAAGGCGGCCGGATCTCATGATATCTGGTCTCTACCAGCAACTATGCCCCCGTCGTGGGTCACTGAAGCCCCTCCAACCGCACCACGCGACACCGTTTCGCCCCATGAATGGCCCCACGCCCAGACCCGGAGCTCAGCTCAGCGGTTCATCGAGCGACCCGGCGCGGGGCACATGGATCCAGCCCTCCGAGTTCGCGAGTCGGCGCTGTTCCTCGTCCTCAGGCAGGTGCGTCAGGCCGCGTTCGGCAGCCTTCGCCGTCAGCGCGGCGATCATCGCATCGAAAGCGTCGTCGCTTTGCAGACAGCTCTCATGCGCGTCGTCTTCGAACTTTGGCCACGGGAGCCGTGGCGTGAGGTCGCTCAGCAGCTTGCCAAGCGTCGTGAGGTTGCCTGGCGACTTGTAGCTGGTGTTGTCGACTCGCCAGGACGCGAGCGACGCTGCGGGGTACGACCTCTGCCACCTTGCCGGGACTCCGCTGCGGTCGACATCAGCCAGCCTGTCGAGCAGAAGAGCTCAGCGCATCGCCGTCCTCCCGATTCGGTCTGCGGACACCGACAGCGGGGTCTTCTTCAGGGTCTGGGCGACGTGCAGATCGGTAGTGCGCAGCGACAACTTCCTGCGGTACTCATCGGGCGGCAGGCCGCGGCCGGGCCAGGGCTCATGCGAAGCGTGGGCGGCGATCGCCTCGACGAACGGCTCCGGCCAGCCGAACGGGCAATCGATGCCGATTTTGTCAGCCGATTGACAGATCTCCACAAGCCTGACGTCCGAGGTGTCGCGCAGCAACGAGACCACAGCCCGCCCTGCCTGCCATTCGATGACACACACCGCTGTCGTGCTGGCCTTCGTCGACAAGTCGATCCCCGCTGTTATCCCATGAGACATCCACGCCACCCATGGGAGACACCGCAGCCAAGCTGGCTCACCTGTCCGCGGCGAGCTGACGTTACACAGCCGCGACTATCACCCACCGCGCTGGCGTGCGGAGCCGCGACACGCTGCGTCAGCTCGGCCATGGAGCCCAAGCGCTTCAGCCTGTCGATCAACGCCGATCGCGACAGCTTGGCCGGAATGCCGACGATCGCCTCGATCTCCACCAACATCACCGGCACTGCAAGTGCGCTCACCTGGGAACCGGCGGAACGTTGCTCTGACCAGCGGGACGTTCCGGTCCCGGGTGGCCAGCGGCATCCGCTGCTGGTCGGGTCTTGGTGGATCTTTCCCCTCCCCGGCTCCCCCGTGCTATCCGTTCAGCTCGCCGCGGACGTCGAGTCGAGCGCACCGGGAGGGCATCGCGCACCGGATCGTGCTCGGTCGCCCCCCGGCCCAACCCACCGGTGCTGAACGTCCGCCCGTCACCAGGCCGGTCGAACACCACTCTGGTGGACGCCGCTCGCCGGTCAGCGAGGGGCGTCCGCCCACGTTCACGAGTCGCCTGCCCTGCTGCTGCAACAACGCCCCCAAGCTGAGCACCGCCGTGCTGGACTCCGCCGCGCGGAGGTGAGAGTCATTCGCCGCTCATCACCGGCTCACCACGCTTCATGACGAAGAGCAGAGCCTCTTTATGCCCGCGGCCCAGCGCGACCCCCTCGACGAACGCGGACGGTTCCTGCAGTTGCGTCCGACGGTGGCCGCGGAGCCCGCCGGATCGCTGGCGCCTCGGCCGCGTCCGGAGCGGTACTCGGGAGCTGTGCGGCCACCTCGGGCCCTCGCCACAGCGCCGCGGTGAGCACCCGGCCGGCGGCCCTTTCGTCGGACGGCTGCGACGGTCGCGGGCGCCCGAGTGCGTCGTAGAGCAGCCCCCGATGCAGCGCGAAGGCGGCGTCGACAAGCTCGCCGTAGCGGGCCGCGGTGCCGAGCAGGTTCGCGTACGCCGCGACCGCCGCCACCACGGCAACGGGCACGGCCCACGGCGTGAACACGGCCCACACCACCACCAGCACCGACCACAGCACCCACGTGGCGGCCGTGTCGAGGCTCGCCCGCGCGGCCGTGACCTCCGTACGCGTCGCATCCGGGAGCACCAGCCACAACGCGGGCCAGCAGCGGACCGGGTCGATGCCGTACTTGTCCTCGACGCCGCTCTCGGCGGCGCGCAGGACGTTCCCGAGCCGCGTGGGCATCAGTCGGTCGGCGCGCGCCGGCAGCGCCGCGAGCCGCCGCTCGAGATCGACGAGCTCCTGCTCCTCCCCTTGAGCGGAGCGCCCTTCCTCGTGGCGAGCGTAGAGCTCGACCCAGCGCTTCTCTAGCACCACGAAGCGCGCAGCGCGCCACCTGACGAGGGCGCGCGCGAGCGCTCGCAACGGCCGCGGCCAGTAGCCCTCCAGCACGCGCAGGACCGCCAGCGCGAGGCGCTCGGCGACAACCGAGGAGGCAGCGACGACCAGCAACACCAGGACGATCAGCGTGGCCTGCGCGATCCCCGAGAGGCCCTCGAACGCGTCCATGAGACGGCGCTGCGCGGCGGCGTCGGGCCGGCTCAGGAGCCAAGCGCCAACACCGAGCGCCCAGAACGCGAATGCCGGGGTGAACAGCGCTGCGGCCCCGCGTTCCGCAAGCTTGCCGCCCAGCCCGCTCCAGAAGCTCGAGATCATGAGACCGCGCCCATATCGGGCACCACGCGGACGCGGTGACTTGGGCAAAGTGGCACCGCGTGGACAGCGGTGCGCCGGTACCAGACGTAGTCGCCTTGCGGGCAGCGAAAGCGAGGCGCCGCGACGATCCCGCCGTGGCCGGGCGGCGGGGCGGCGCCGCTCCGGGTCTGCTCCAGGACGAGCTCCGGCGGCACGCCGAGGCGCACGAATTCCTTCGCCCACCGGCGCATCACGGGCCGGCGCCACAGCTCCGCGCGCGCGGCCTGGACGTCGTGTTCCGACACCGCGGCGGCGAGCGCGGCGTCGATCGCCGCGGGATCATCGATCCCCGGCATCTCGGCGAGGACCGACCGGATCGTGCGGGCCGCCTCGAGGATGTCGTCGTCGTCCATCGCGTCAGGCTCCCGTGTGCACGAAGGCGCCCCAGCGCTCGATGCCGGCATGGTCGCGGCTCGCTCCCCAGTCCTCGAGGTCCTCGGCATCGAGCCCTTCCGGCGGCGCCGCCGCGATGTCCGGGTAGGCGGCGCGCTTGTCGGCGTTCGTGCTCTCGCGCAACCACCGCTGCGCCGCGCGGAGCGCCGCGGCCGGGCGCTCGCTGTCCCACGTATCGAAGAAGCGCCGGACCAGCAGCGCGGCGCTCTCGTCGCCGACCTCCCACGACGTCCCGATCACGCCGGCGACGCCCGCCTGGAGGAAGCCGGTCGGCAACCCGATCACCTCATCGACGAGCCGCCGCCCGATCACCGCCGTCTCGCACGCCGAGAGGACCGCCAGCCGGGCTCCGGGCAGTGGGGTCTCGAGGAGGTCCCGGACGCGCAGCGCGTCGTCGCCGGCCAGCAGCAGCGCGCTGTCGAGCGGGCGGTCGGGCGTCGAGCGACCGTGGCAGGCGAAGTGGTAGACGCCATGGCGGTGCAGCGCGCCGAGGACCTCCGCCTTCATCGCCTGCGGCCCGGCCACCTGCTCGCCCACGGCGAACGCCGACCGCACGCCGTCGGATTCCGCGCGCGCTAGCGGCAGCGGCGCGACGTCGGTGCGCTCCGGCGCCGCGACGGTGAGCACAGACCCCGCGTCGGCGGTCGCGGCCAGTCGTCGGCACGCCGCGATCGTCCTGGCGTTCGGCGCGAAGCTCAACTCGAAGGCGTCGATCGCGTAGCGGCGGCCGAGCGGGTCGCGCCACCATGCGATCTGCACGGGCAGCAGGCCAAACAGGCCGGCCGGGACGAGCACCGCGCGGTCCACGCCGCCCAGGACGGACAGGAGCGCCGGCCAGAGCATCGCACCGAGCGCCTCCCCCACGGCGTCGAGTCCCCCGCGCCAGGCGTGCGGCGCGGTGCAGCGCGCCTTCAGCGCGGCCAGGTAGTCGTCGACCAGTCCGCCCACCACATAGGCATCAACGCCATCGAGGAGGCGCGCCCGCACCTCGCCGCCGGGGACGGCCGCGACCACGGTCGCGCCGAGGAGGCCGGCGGCGACATAGACCAGCGGCGCCTCGCCGCCGATCCGCAGAAGCTCGTCCACGCCGACCTGCTGCAGAAAGGCGTCGTGCCCGGGAACCCTGCGGATCTCCCCGGCCACCGCGCGCAGCACCGCGTCGGCCTCCCGCACGGTGCTGGCGTCCCCAGCGCGCTCGGCGCCACTCACGCTGCGCGCCGCAGCGAGGAACGCCTCGGCGAGGTCCCCGCGGCCCGCTGCGACCAGCGCGTCGAGCTCCGCGCGGTCGCGCTCAAGCTCCGCGGATAGCAGCCGCGCGCGGCCGTGCTCGAGCGCGAGCAGCGCCTCGGCGGGCTGCCCAGACCGCACGAACGCGATCGCCGCGTCGGCGTTGATGAAGCCAGCCCCGCCGAGCATCGCCTCGCGGTTCTCGCGCCCGAACTGGACCCGATGGATGCGATCGACGGCGACCATCGCGCGGCGCCCTGCCTCGGCTGCCGCGTCCCAGGCACCCTCCTCGGCTGCCCACGCAAGCCACGCCGCCGCGGCGCGCCGCGCGGCGGTCGCGTTCTGCTCCTCCCCCGCGGTGCACGCATCGAAGAAGCTCGCCTCCGCGACCTCCGCGTCCTGCGGGGCGCCCGTCCGCGCCGCGCGCATGGACCGAGCCTCCGCCAGCGTGAGGAGAAAATCGGGGCGCTCGGCTGCGCTGTGGCCGGAGTCGTGGGCGGCCTCGGCGAGCGCGCCGATGGCGTCGTCGAGGTCGGCGTCGGCTCCCAGGACGGCGAACCGCGTCGCGAGCGCGCGCCCGAGCGCGTGCACGATGCTGGGCCGGTCCACGGCGCCCGGCGCCGTCGCGTCAAGCGCCTGCGCCGCGGTCCGTACCGCTTCATCGAGGCTCGTCAGGTCGAGCGTGCGCTCGGCTTCCACGACCAGGTCGAGCGCGAGTGCCCCCATTCGCCCGGGCCGGCCGCGAGCTCCCTCGGGCGTGGCGTCGACAAGCGCCCGCGTGCTGAGCGTGGCTGCGCCCGGCTCGCGGAACGTGTGGCGGGCCGCCAGGACGTTCTGCTCGATACGGCGGCGGTCCGGGGCCGAGGGCGGGATCGTGGCGAGCGCGGACTCGAGGAGCTCGACTGCGCGTGCGCCGTCCGCGCGGTCGCCTTGGCGCCCGAAGCGCTCCACCAGCGCGGTCCCGAGGTTCGCGCGGAACCACGGGGAGGCGGGCTTGAGCGCCACCGCCTCGGAGAGCCGTTCGACCGCCTCGGCGAGGTCATCGCCGCTGGCGGCGTGCTCACTGCGCGCGAGGAGCGCGCAGCCGAGCCCGTCGAGCGCCCGCGCGCGGTCAGGATCGTCGCCGGCGTGTTCGACGCCCTCGCGCAGCACCGCGACCGCCTCGTCGATGTCCGCACGGGCGCCAGCATATTTAAAGCGCAGGATAAGCGCCCCGCCGAGGCGGACGTCGATTGCGGCGTCCGGCTCAATGCGCAGCTCGGCGCGCAGTGACCGTGCCCGGCGCAGCACGTCGACGGCACGGTCGGCGTCGCCGTGCCGGCGGTCACGGTCGAAGCGCCCGGTGAGCTGCTCACCGAGCACGGCGAGCACCGTGGGCTCGATCTCAGCGACCTGCGCACGCGCCTCCTCGATCTCGCGGCCCATCGCCTGCCGCACCGCGGGCAGCGTCGCCTCCACGGGCGCGCCCGTGCGCGCTGTGACCAGCGCCGCGACGGCGCTCATTGCGGCTTCGGCGTCGTCGGCGGCGGCGGCGGCTGCCGCGGCGGCCTCGGCCGCTGTGCCCGCCGTCGCCACTGCGCGGCGGAGGTCATCTTCGGCGCCGGTCTCCTCGTAGCGCCCGCGGTAGATCAGGCACGCGCGCCTCCCCCAGTCCGCCCGGCGGTCGGCGGCCAGCGCGCGCCACGCGGGGGTGCCGTCCACCGACTCGAAGGTCCGCAGCGCCTCATCGAGCCCGTCGAGGTCGCCCTCGTAGTCGTAGCGGCCCTCCGCGGCGGCGAGGCGCTGAAACGCCGGAGCGACCGCGGCATATGCGGCGGCGGCCTGCGTCCGCGCGGCGGACGGCATCCGCGGCCGTGTCATCGCTAAGCGCAGCTCCTCCTGCTCCTGCAGCGGCAGCACGTCAGCCATCGCCGCCGCCCCGGCGCCACGGCGCCCACCGGCGCCGGCGACCACCTGTCGCGAGGTGCCGCTCGATGGCGGCGATCGCCGCTGGCGCGTCGTCGTCGCCCAGGGCCTGTGCCTGCGCCAGCCAGCGCAGCGCCTCGTCCGTGCGACCCTGGCTGGCCTCGAAGGCGCCCAGCCGGGTGGCCGCCTTGGCATGGCCGTGACTCGCTGCGATCGCCAGCCAGCGCACGGCGTCCTGCTGATCGCGTTCCTGGGCCATGAGCGCGAGGTTCCACATCGACGTGGTCTCGCCGCCCTTGGCCGCACGCAGGTACCACGTCCGCGCGGTCTCGCGGTCGCCGACCTCGTGGGCGATCAGCCCCAGTTTGTGCGCCGCGCGGGCGTCGCCGCCCTCGGCGGCGCGCCGGAACGCGCGGCGGGCGGCGTCGGGCCGTCCCGCCGCGAGCTCGGCCATCCCCAGCAGAAGCCCCGCGTCGGGCAGGTCCGCCGCGGCCGGCGCCACCAGCAGGCGCGCCGCCGCGTCCGCGTCCCCGCGGCGTAGGTTCAGCCGCCCCGCCTCGACGGCCGCCGGGAGGTGCCCGTGGCGAGCGGCCAGGTCGTGGACGCGCGCAGCGGCGACCAGGTCGCCAGCCTCCTCCGTCAGCTTCGTCGCCCACGCGAACAGCGCGTCTGTCTCACCCGTGGACACCAGGCGCTCCAGCCAGCGCTGCTCAGCCGCCGCATCGCCGTCGAGCCACGCCAGCCGCGCCAGCACGTCGAGGGCGCCGGCGTGCCCGCCAGCGGCGAGCGGCTCGAGCAGCGACCGCGCCGCGGCGCGGTCGCCCGCCTCCACGCGCTCCCCCGCGAGCATCAGCGTCGCATCGGCATGGCCCCGCGCCGCGGCCGCCTGCAGCCAGCGTCGGCGGTCGTCCGCATCCCCGCGCTCGGCGGCCAGCGCCGCGCCGCGCTCGAGCGCGTCCGCGTCACCCAGCGCCCGGGCGTAGGCCCACCAGCGCTCGGCGTCGGCGCGGTCATCCCGCCGGACCGCCGCGTCGTAGGCGTCGGCGACCATCCGCGCGTTACCAACCTCCGCGGCGGCCACCGTCCAGCGGGCAACGTCCGAGTCAAAGCCGCGGAGCTGCAGGTCGTCGACGAGCGCGTGCGCAGTCGCGGGCTCGGCCTCGATGGCGCGCTGCAGCCAGGCGTCCGCCTGGTCCCGATCGCCCGAGAAGAGGAGGTAGCGTCCGAGGTGCAGCATCCCCGCCGGGAGGCCGCCCTCAGCGGCGCGGCGGAGCCAGAGCTCGCCCTCGGCGAAAGCGTTGCCGTTAATCAGGTCGCCGCCGAGTTCCAGCGCCGCCTCGGGCATGCCGGCGAGAGCGGCGCCGTGCCGCCACGCGCGGCCCTCCGTGGTGCGCCCCTGCCGGATGAGCGGGCCCGCGATGTTCACCGCGCCCACCGCGCGCCCGCGCTCCAGGCCGCTCGGCGGATGCTCGGACGGCTCGTCACCCGCACGCAACCGCCGGTCGAGCCAGCGCCGCGACGCGTACAGCGATGTGACCCGTGCCGGCACCTCAGGCATCGGGCAGCGCCGGGCCGCTCGCGCCGGTGCCGACCTCACGCATCCGGGTCAGCCACTCCCGGCGATCCCTGAGGGTCGCCGCGGCGAATGGCATGGGTAGGTGCACGATGAAGTGCTCCGTGACATTGAGGGTGGCATCACCCCGCTCCGTGAGGAGGCCCGGATTCGCCGCGATCACCTCCATCACCTCGCGCGGGCTTCGCGCGAAGACCAGCGCGCGCACGGCCTCCCAGAGCGCCTTCAGCTCCGCGTCGCTATCGACCGCGGACATCGACGAGAAATAATCGGAGAGCGCCTCCTGCTCCCACTTCTGGACCGCGGCGATGTCCTTCCGACTGGGATGTCGCGCCATGATCGATACTCCCTATGCGGCCGAAATCGATACTCCGAAGGCGGCGTCGCGAAGGCAAGGTCCTGTCACGTCGACTCCTCCGCGGACGTCCTCTCCATCATCGTGTCAAGAAAGAGCGATCTACGCGTCCCGCTGATACAGATCACGCGGTGCAGGTTTCCGATCATGTCGAGCTCCAGGCGGCGCGCCGGCAGACCGCATGGGCGGGCAGGTGCAGCACGGTCCGGCGGGCGTGGCGGGCTTGTTGGGCGGGCATCGAGAACAGCCGCAGCCGGAGCCGTTTGGGTTCCCATCGCCGCGCCGGGTGGGTGGTGAAGGCGAGCATCTGGGTCCAGGCGGTGATCTCGCAGGCCAGCGCGACGACCGCTTGCCAGACCTGAGTTGCACAGGTTTAGTGCCCCGGCGCGTTGATCGCGGGTAGTCGGTCGAGCAGGGCGCGGGCTTCGGTGGTGATCTGCGGGGCTGCGGTGATGGGGTGCCCGCCGACGTCGATGCGGACGGTGCGCAGCGGCCGCAGAGCGCGGACGAGCTTCCTGATGGAGACGCTGGTGGCGTCCTGTAGATGCCGGGACACAGCGAGGGCGGCGAACACGACGGTCAGATGGGCTTCAATGGCGTCGCGTTCGCGGTGGAAGATCGGGCGGGCGCGCAGGTCGGACTTGGCCATACGGAAGGACTTCTCGACCTGCCAGAGATCGTGGTAGGCGGCGACCACCGCCGCGGCGTCCATCGTGGAGATGGGCAGGTTGGTGACGTAGCCCTTGAGCCCGGCGAGCTGGCGAGCGCGTTCGACCAGGCCCCAGTCCACGTCTTTCCCGGCGGCGTCAATGCGCACGAACCGGTCCTTGTTCAACGGCCGCGTGCCGGCAGCGACTTTCTCGGCCCGGTCGACCATGGCGTTGATGGCCCGGTCGTCACGCTTATGCCGGGCGAACAGGTAGTGGTAGACCACCCGCCGGGACCGGGCGGCCTTCCCGGTGCCCATGACCCGCGAGGATTCAAGGTGCTGGCCGTCGTCGAAGGCGTTGCCGTGCCGCTCGAAGTGCGCGGCCAGGTCGTAGGTGGTGGTCTCGGCGGTGTTGCCCTCGAAACAGGCCACCTCGAGTGGGAACCCGGACGGGTCGACGAGCAGCCCGACCTGGATCTGCGGGTCCACCCTGCTCCCGGTTCTACGCGGCTTCCAGCAGCGCCACGGCGTGAAGGACATGGTCGTGGTCGCCGACGCCGGGATGCTGTCAGCGAAGAACCTGAACGCGTTGGAAGACGCCGGGTTCTCGTTCATCGTCGGGTCGAGGATCAGTAAGGCGCCCATCGCTGTTTGGCCGCCATCCGAACGGATGTCTACAGAACGCCACGAGCGACCTCCTCGTCGCGGAATCGGCTCCATGCACGCCGCAAAGCGGCGATCTGGCGGTCGCCCAGCGTAACGCCCCAGCCGTCGGCCCGCTGACCATCGATCCAGCCATAGGCCGACTCAGGGACATTAGCCGAGAGCCGAACGGTCCCTGAATCTGGGTCGATACAAAGTAGTAACTTATCAAATAGCGTATGCAGGTCGGTCCGCATCAAAATTCCGTTAGAGATCATATTCGAGTCAACACCGCGATAGGGAACGATATGTGCCGCGTCGAGAACGGGCACGGCATCACTACCACTGAGTGCGCACCGTCCCCTGTACCATTCGAGGAGCGCAGCACGAAAATGTGACGCACCCTGACGCGCGACTATGGAGCGTTCGGCCCGAAGCCGTGCGTCGTAGTCATCATCCGGAGCGTCCTTGTCATCTGTCATCTCGCGGCGAGCCTCAGCCTCAACGACTGACGCGACGATATCTCGCTCACCCGGTGATCGAGACACACTCTGCAGGAAGAAGAATCCGTCAAGCCATCGCGCAATATTGGCCAGTCCTATTACTCGATAATGTACGCCGCTTGACGTTGACGACTCTTCCCTAAGAACACCGACCGAGATGCCGTCCCGCAGACATTCCATAAGGGCCCTGTTGGTGAACTCCTTATCTCGGCGCGACGGATCACTACCCTCCTGATGGTACGCGCAGCGCCACCCACTTTCGTCGTAGAAGATCTTGCCATCGGGGTAGCGACTCTCCTTCATTATTCGTACCGTCAGCGCATACCGATCGCCAGCAGGTTTGTAGATCCCCTTGGGTGCGCTAACCATCCGAGGTTCGTGTCGCGAGAGCTCTTTCCAACTGACTACTCGCCCTTCATTTGCAACGAACCAGTCCCTAGCAACATCGGTTTCGACCATCGCGACCTCTTCTCCCTGCACACGTCCGTGTGGTTACATGCCTCCGTCTTGAAGACGCTCACCACAGCAAGCGAAACTAGACCATGGGAAGCTCAGGCAGCACAGCGGCGTCCCCGTACTGGGGCTAGAAGTTTTGCGCGGCACGCCTGGCTGGGATGAAGCCATTGATGCTTTACGCGTTGCGTGGCCCGCCGACAGCGAACACACAACCCGCCGCGCCGTCGAGATTCGACGCAGCTTTACGGGGAAACGTGGTCTCATGGTCCTTGATGTCCTGTTATCCCACCAACGAAAGTACACGACATGAGTGACGCCGATACTCCATGCCTGGACGGGTCGAATTACTGAGAAAAGAGGCGATATGTCGCTCCGCTGGGTTGCAGCGAACTCAGACTCGTACCATACGAGAACTACGTGGCTTCGGCCTCCAGCTGAATGCTACTGACGCCTCTGCTGCCCTTGTTGCGGCACAGGCTGTCGCCTACGAACTCGACATCGACGTTATCGAGCTCGACCAGCTGGCGCGGTAGCCGTCAGATCGCGTACGCGGACGGTAGCGACCTGCCGCGTTCGCGGCTCTCCGATTTTCGCGTCCCCCTAGTCCTTCGGGTGACCTCACCAGGCGTAGCAGCACTAGGCTATTCAGCCTAACCACGAGTACGGTCCGGCGTGGCGCCGCGACGGAGTGTCGACGCGAGTCGATCATACGGGCGGCGGTTGTGCCCTCAGTGGTGAGCAGGCATGGCACCGAGAGGCCGTCAAGGGTCAGTTGGAGGCCAAGATGGAGAACGCGTGGGACGACTACCTCCGCTGGAACTCTGCAATATGCGCAACCGTCTTCTCCGAAGATCAGGCTGGCCGCCCCGTCTACCTAGACATGGACGACGCTGTTCTGGCCGAGGTCTCCTCGCATCTGTCGATCGACGTCGACGAGGCGCAAGGCCAGCTTGTGGAGGCTGTCCGGGCGACCCTGGCGCTTCACGGCGGCTCCGCCGATGTGTTCCGCGCTCATCTACAACACCTCGACCGGTGGCGGCGAGACGTCAGACGCCGGAGCAAGTCTGACTCCCATGTCAAGCCGCCCCCCACGTTGGCGTTGCTGGCTGCGTTCACACTGGCGGCCGAAGCGATGGGGAGTGATCGTAATGTGGCCGTCCATGCCTACTACCCGCGTCTCGCTGCGGTTCTGGGAGTCACAGGGGACAAGCCGAAGGAACGACTGCAAAGTGCCTACCAGGCAGCCGCCGAGCAGCTGTGGCGTGGACTCAACGACTGGCTGACACTGAACGATGGTCGCTACGGTGTACCCACAGCGTTCGCGCTTACCCACCGCTATATCGGCCTTCCGCTGTCTCAGGCGCTCATCCGGGCCGCGGACCGGCGCCATCTCACGAGGATGTTCCGTCAGTTCGGCCTTCCACCGGGAAGCGACATCCCGCCAGCCGACATGGCAAGGATCCTTGACACTTGGATCCAGCAAGTTCCTTGTCCTGCGAGCAAGAACTTGCAGGGTCTGTGGCAGCGAACCGGTGCGCAGGAGCGGATTGCGGAGGTCGCCGCGACGGAGCTGGCGAGCTGGGACAACCGCGATGCCACTGATCCCATTGACGCCGGAGGCACGTCGGCACAGCCACGAACCGGTGACATCCGGCTCATGGCACAGCTACGAAATTTCCCCAAGCCTGCTCTTCAGCTGTCGTTCCTGGCAACGATGCTCGGAGCGTCTGCCCCGACGAGCTCGTCGTTGAGAGCGCTGATGGCACGCCGCGTATCGACATGCTTCCGCTCGGGGGCGGCACGGTCCGTCCGCGGACGGCGGGCAGCATTGACCCAGGTTCCGTGGTGGAAGGCGTTCTGCACCTGGTAGACCCACGCACAGGAGTCCAGGCCCGGCGTCACCCACACCGTGTGGTTCCCTTCCGCCGGGACGAGCTGACCAACGCATTCGTCGAGAGCGAACGGGTCCAGCTCGGCGAGGACTCACTTGTTCTCGTCAAGAACCAGGGTCAGCTGCCGGACCAGGTAGACGGGCTCCTCAAAGCGATTGCTCGTCCAGGCTTTCAACGCCGGGACGCGTTGCAGGGGCTTCCGCGGGGATGGTCTTTATTCACGGACGTTCAGATTCTGTCGGCGCCCATCTCTGCGTCGAAGTATCCGGACCTTAACCCGCTCGTGCCGGTCATCTCCTCACAGCTAAGCATCGCCGGCGGTATGAAGCTTCCCGGGAACCTTCGCAAGTGGTCGGCACTTCGACCACCAGAGATTCGTGCGGTGTCTCAGCTCGACAACGAGCTTGCCCTCTCGCTGTCCCGCATGCAGCTGGCCTCGGGCGACGCGATCGAGTCGCATAGCTGGCAAAGCCAGCGTGGGGTGCTCTTGGTCGATCTCGCCGAGATGGAGCTGGAGGACGGCGACTACGAACTCAAGCTCGACACCGGGAACCGAGCGCTGCAGCGCTCAATCCTGCGGCTGCGGTCGTCAGACACCCCGGACCGCTGGACCTGGGACACGGCCGTTGTTGTCGGCTACCATCCGGACCAGCCACTCACCGCTACGACTGCTATCGACCAATTCGACGGCTCGTCGCACGTTGTTCGGGGCGCTTCTGTTCCAGCGACGACACACCAGATCATGAAGCCCTCCGCCACGAAGATCGGGCAGATTTGGTGGTCAGCTAACCGGCCACCCCGGCAAAGTTCGGTGCCGATTGTCATTGCGGCCCCTAACCCTAAGTCGTGCGTCGTCACGGGAGCGCATCGCATCCAGCTCCCGCCGACCCCCATGGGAAAGCCGCCATCGCCGATGCTGTCTGGCTCTTGCAGTCAGTGTGGAATTGAGAAGCGATATCCATCGTGGCCACGGAGAAACCGTCCGCGCTCGAGTGACCTTGGCGCCGAGATCAGCATTTCGGACCGCCTGGCACAAATCGCAAGCGCTGATACACTGGTAGTCGATCACGACGTTGCGCTCGACGCACTCGTCCACCTCGGAGGTGGCACCGTGACGTCGCTGGACCGGGTGATTACTCAGGTTGACTCCTCGGCCATTGCGGCCGACTCTTTCCGGCGCAGTCTCGAGGTCCTCGGGCACGTCGACCTGAGCCGCAACGAGCGGCTCGAGGTGACGTCCTGGTCGATAGCTCCGCCGGCTCTCGCGGAAGCGGCTGACGGGTCCTTCTACCTCGTAGGCGCATGGTCCGACAGCGCGCGAGCGCAGCTGGAGCAGAATGTAAATGATGTCGGTGGGAAGTACTCGTACGAGGAGAACAGGGAAGGCCCGAGGTCCTGGTTCGTGGAGGGCCTGACCGCCTCGACCGTCGCTGACCTACTACCTGGGCTACGGGACCTGTTGCCTTCTGATGCCCCCGTGAAGATCGTCCCGCGCGCGGCGTCGGCCTTACTCAACATTCTGCCGCAGCTAAGTCGTGTTGGTGCAAAGCTGTGCCGCGTTCCCATGCCTGGGGCGCGAAAGATTGAGCGCTTCAACGTGACAGCCGCATACTGGGAGCCGGTCCAAACAGCGGCCACCCCGGGCGCCTACCGTCTCGAGTCCGCATTCCGCACGCTTTATGTATACCGATCCGATGCAGATATCGAGCGACAGGAAGCAGCAGTCGGAACGGCACAACTGGTGAAACACCTAGAGGCTCAGCGCCTCGGACGACCACTCCTAGGTTATTACTCAAAATCCCGCCTGCTTGTCGTTGCGCTTGGCGCCGACCTCCCTGGCATGTACGGTCGCGCGGCCGTGTTAAGCAGCGGCCGGTTACCGCAGAAAGTGAAGGACCAGCGCGCAATCGCATACCACGACGTGTCGAAGTCTTTCGCTGAGCACATCTTCGATCTTTTCGCTACCTAAGCCGAGGTGCTGCATGTCTGCTAACCCGTTGTCGACCAACGACTCAATCCGGGATGCTTACCTTCGGTACTTCGATACGGCGTTCTGGCTCCGCAATGAGAGCCTGATGGAAGAGCGGCGGGCGCTTCTCGAACGACCCGGGCGTCTCTTCGCAGATCCTTTGCTGGAACCTGTCGTACCCTACGATGCCAGGATGCCGCTACTCGACGTCACCCGGGAGGCCGGCGTCTCTGATACAGCTGCAGAGATCGTGGGGAGGGCCCTCTTTGGCGCGTTCACCAAAGAAGCCTCCCCTATCCTCCTGCGCCAACACCAGGCCGAGGCGATCCGCTACTCCTTAGGAAGCAGCAACACACGGCCCAACGTAGTAGTCACGTCAGGAACAGGGTCCGGCAAGACCGAGAGCTTCCTCCTGCCAGTGCTCCTGCGGCTCGTTGACGAGTCGATGTCATGGACCAACGAGCCCGCGGTTAACGACTGGTGGAGCGCGCCGAACGCCAACCGATGGAAACCACTACGCAGTGAGAGCCGTCCGGCATCGATGCGGGCTATCGTCCTGTATCCCACGAATGCACTTGTCGAGGACCAGGTCGTCCGACTCCGCCGCGCGGTCCGCAACATTGCGGCGCTTCGTCGAGAGTCCCAGCTCTGGTTCGGCCGCTACACCTCAGCCTCTCTTGGGACCGTCACGCAACCGCAGGGCAGCTCTGACAATGCTGCGCGGGTCGCGGAGCAGCTACGAGGCATCACTCGTGAGTACGACGACCTGCAGGCAGCCGGTTACAGCCCGGACAACTTGACACAGTTCTCGGATCCGCGCCGAAACGAGATGCTGGTGCGCTGGGACATGCGAGTCACTCCTCCCGACGTGCTCGTGACGAACTACTCTATGCTTAATGCTCTTCTGATGCGGGATGCCGACAGCCCGCTCTTTGAAAGAACCCGCGACTGGTTGGCGCACGCGCCAGAGCACGTGCTCACCCTGGTGGTTGACGACTCCACCTTTACCGAGGCACACAAGGCAGCGAGGTCGCAATGATCTTGCGCAACCTGCTTGCACGGTTGGGCCTGGAGCCCGACAGCTCCCAGCTTCGCTTTGTTGCCACCAGCGCCTCCCTTGACGAGGGCGAAGAGAGTCGCCAGTACCTCGAGGGCTTTTTCGGAGCGTCGCGCGACTCCTTCCACATCACCGCAGGGCAGCCTCGGTCCATCGGCACTCCGCCTAAGCTGACTCGGTCGCAGGTGCTCAGAGGCGACGCCGGCCACGAGCCGCGGGCCGATGGGCCGACGTTGTCCCAGGCCGTTGCAGGCGCCTGCTACTCGCCCGACGACGGTCGTCACCGTGCGACGCCTTTGGCGGAGATAGCTCGGCGCCTGTTCGCAGACGCCGACGGCAGTGAGCGCGACCGGCAGGCGCTGGGCGAGGTACTCACCCGAATCGCTGATGACCCGGCTGACCGAGACACCACAATCCCCCTGCGAGCGCATCTCTTCGCACGGACTGTCCGCGGAGTCTGGGCATGCTCGAATCCGTCCTGCGGTACGGGGCCAGCCGACCCCGCGCGGACCATCGGAAGGCTTCTCGATGTCCCGGCGTCGTCCTGCCCGGACTGCGGGTCCCGGGTTCTAGACCTCCTCTACTGCTTCGACTGTGGCGATGTCAGTCTCGGCGGCTTTGTCGTTGACCGGCTTCCCGAGGAGGAGGGTCTCGGCTGGGTCCTCGGACCAGACACCGCAGAGGTACCGGCGATGGAGCAGCAACCAGTGTTCCGCCGCCGGTACGGCGAGTACATGTGGTACTGGCCCGGTGCGAAGCCGATCAGCCCTGACCTTGAGTGGTCTCACCAACTTCCCGCCAAGTCGGGAACGGTGAAGTTCAGCTTCAGCCCAGCCGAGCTGAACCCACGTACTGGGCTCGTTGAGCTGGGCTCGTTCAACGCAACAGGTTGGGTGATGACCTATCGCGGGCTTCCCGGTGACAGCAAGGAGAAGCCGCCCGCGCTCCCTGAGATGTGTCCGGCTTGCGCTCAGAAGGGTCACAACAGAGATCCCGAGATGTACTGGCGCGGTGAGGTCCGAAGCCCGATCCGTGCTCACACGTCAGGTCTCGCGCAGTCAACTCAAGTGTTCCTCTCTCAGCTGATCAGAACGATGGGGGACCTACCGGAGGACAGCAAGACGATCGTCTTCACGGACAGTAGAGACGACGCTGCTCGCACAGCCGCTGGCGTGGCCCGCAACCACTACCGAGACCTGGTCCGCCAGGTGGTGCGCCAGGCGTTGGGGAGGGAGGCACCGGACGTCGTCGATGTCCTCACAAAGTCGACCACTGACCCGACCTCGCTAACAGAGGACGAGAAGCACGTTCTCGCCGAGACGATACGTACGTCGCCCGAGCTCTATGGTCTCGTCCAGAAACAGCAGTGGCTCAAGCTGACGCCAGAAGAACAAGATCAACTCGATGCTGCACGTCAAGGCGGCGGGGTCTCGCGAACCAGCTGGGCAACGCTCCGAGCCCGCGTCAACGAACAGCTTCTACAGCTCGGGGTTCATCCAGCCGGTCCCGCGCCGTCGATGGGTAAGACTGACGATGGTGACCCCTGGTACACGGTTTTCGAACCGCCTACGCCCGGTTTGTGGGACAAGGCAGGCGGCGAGAACGTAGCGGCAACGCGCGCCGCCTACGCGGAGAAGCTCAACGCTGGGCTTGCGATGGCTCTCTTCGATCGGGCCGGACGCGACATCGAGTCCGCAGGCCTCGGGTATGTTGCCCCCTCATCGATCCGCATGATCGGCTCGCCGGTCAACGAAGCTCGGGCCGAGGAAATTCTGGCGTCCTGTATCCGCATTCTTGGAACATCACGGCGATACGTCGGCGCGGACTACGGAGACCCACAACCGACTATCCCCCGGGTGGTGCGGCGGTACCTCGAGAAGGTCGGTGACCAGCTTGGCGTGGACAGACAAGCACTCATTGAATGGGCCAGTGAGGCTCTCACGTTCGCCGTGGCGACGGGATGGCTGCTACAGATCCATACAGGCTTGGCACCGCTTGTCGTCGTACCTTCCGCCGGCCGAGTCTGGCGGTGCATCTCATGCTCCTACCGTCACCTTCATCGGTCCGGAGGCGCGTGCGCGAACCGCAACTGTCGAGGAGTGGAGCTAGTCGAGGACGGCCTCGCAACCCTGACGGAGGACTACTACGCATGGTTGGCACAACGCGAGCCTCGAAGACTGGCCGTTGCTGAACTTACCGGCCAGACAAAGCCACTCGATGAGCAACGCCGGCGGCAACGATGGTTCCGTGGAGTCCTGCTTCCCGAGCCCCGCGAGAACCGTCTCACCTGTGGTCTTGATGTCCTCAGCGTTACCACGACGATGGAGGTAGGCGTCGACATCGGCTCACTGCGATCGACGCTTATGGCCAACATGCCGCCGCAACGCTTCAACTATCAGCAGCGAGTCGGCAGGGCTGGCCGCGCCGGTCAGGCCTACTCCTACGCTGTCACGGTCTGCCGGGACAGGACTCACGACGACTACTATTTCAATAACACCCACCGAATGACGGGCGACATCCCGCCACAGCCGTTCCTCGATCTGGACCGGTTACCGATTGTGCGTCGCGTCATCGCTGCGGAGGTACTTCGGCAAGCGTTCCTGTCGACATCGAACCCGCCGGCCTGGACGCCGAAGAGCATCCACGGCTCGTTCGGCTCGACGGGCCAATGGTCGACATATCGGCCCGAGGTCCAGCTCTGGCTAAAGACCTCCGCGGCTGTTGGTCAAGCCGTCGAGCGGCTCTGCAGCTACACGGGACTTGCTGGTCACGAGATCGCCGTGCTCCACGACTGGGCATCGACGACGCTCGTATCGGACGTAGACGCTGCGATTGCCCGAGTCACACCGCCCATCTCGGAGCTAAGCGAGCTTCTCGCTACCGCCGGCGTTCTCCCGATGTTCGGGTTCCCGACGCGGGCCAGGTCTCTGTACAGCCACGAGGCTAGGAACAAGTCGACCCTGGACTCTGCGGAGGTCGCAGACCGCCCCTTGGACATGGCAGTTTCAGCCTTTGCACCGGGCGCTCAAGTCGTCCGTGACGGCGTGCTGCATGTTGCGGCCGGCTTCGCCGCCTACGACCTCAAGGGCTACCGCGTCGAGGCCAAAGACCCGTTGGGACCGGCCTACAAGATGGCACGCTGCCTAGAGTGCGATGCCGTCATCGCATCTCCGGGCTCGGAGACGTGCGAGGTCTGTCAGGGGCAGCTGTTCGCGTTCACGATGTACCAACCGCTTGGCTTTCGGACGACCTATAGGGCCAAGGACTACAACGACGAGAACGAGTTCTCCCCAGGAGCTGCGCTGCCCGCAGTGACAACCGCGACCCCACCGACCCGGTCAGAAGAGATTCTCGCACTTCAGCTGCGGACGTTCGAGCAGGCCCAGGTCGTTCAGGTTAATGACAACCGCGGGGCCCTCTTCCCTCTGCGCCAGCTCACCGACGGGTCGGTCATCGTCCCGGACCCGTCTCGCTACCCACCGAAGACATGGCAGATCCCGGCGGGTACAAGCCTCGAGCCGGCGGCAATCGGAGAAGTCCGGACCACGGACGTCCTCATTGTGGGTTTGAGAGACGCGAACGTCCCCGCTGGGACCATCTCGTCACTCCCCCAGCATGTTCCCGCGGGGAGGGCTGCGTTCTGGTCACTCGCTGAGGCACTTCGGATCGCCTGCCAGGCACAGCTCGATGTCGATCCACAGGAGCTTGTCGTCGGTCTTCAGCCCGTTCGACGCTTCAACATCCCGACCTACGACATCTTCATAGCTGATGCTCTCGAGAACGGGGCCGGTTACGCCGCGGAGATCGGCCACGCCACCGTGTTCGACAAGCTTCTGCACTCGACGCGACATGAGCTCACCGAGAGGTGGTTGGACAAGACCCATCAGGTCTGCACGACTTCCTGCCCTGACTGCCTCCGGTCATACGACAACCGACGACTCCACGGGGCCCTGGACTGGAGGCTGGCACTCGACATGCTCGCCATCGCCGCCGGCGAGCAACTCCCGTTCGAGCTTTGGCAGGCTCGCGGCCGCGCCCTCGCTGAGTCACTCACGGCGATCGAGGGGGTCGACCTCGAGCATCACACGATCGTCAACGTTCCTGTCATCGCCGATGGTCGGACGGGACGAGCAGTGGCTCTCGGGCACCCGTTGTGGCGTCGCGAAGCGCACCTACTCACGGACGCCCAACGAGCGGTTCAGAAACACGCTGGGGAGCAGCTAGGCGTCACCAACCTGAGTTGGAGCGATCCCTACGAGGCCGACCGGCAGCCGCTGACAATCTTGCGCCGAGTTGTGGGGTAACTGATCTTTGGCGACTGCAGACGTCACACTTTTACGCGTCTTACGTGACCGCAAGAGGCGGCAGTGAGCGCTGCTCGAGGACGGCGGTTGCTGCGAGCGACGGGTCTGCCCGGACTGTGCATTCCCACAGCCTAAGGACAGTCCAACCGCGTTCCTCGGCCAACGCCGTAGACCGGGCGTCGCGCTCCCGATTGCGGTGCATCTTCTGCTCCCACAGGTCAGCGTTCGGACCCGTGAAAGGAGTTTTCCTACCGTGGAGCGGGCAGGAGTGCCAGTAGTCGCCGTCGACGAAGACAGCGACGCCATGACGGGGCAGTACCAGGTCAGGGGTACATCCGGGGGCAATCCGGCGGTGCAGTCGAAACCGAGCACCAGCAGCGTGCAGCGCTTTCCGTAGGAGCACCTCAGGCTCGGTGCTGACCTTCTTGCGGCCTCGAAGGTGGGTACTCTTCGAAGTGCTAACCCATCCGTCCGCCACGGCTACTCCTCGTCGGTGAGGGCCTCGATGACAGTCCTCGCCAGCAACGGGGGCACGGAGTTGCCTAGCTGCGCCTGGATCGAGTTGCGCGAGCCGACAAGCTCGAACTCGTCGGGGAATGTGAAGAGCCGCTTCAGCTCGGCTACGCGGAGTCGACGATTCTCCCAATGAAAAGGGCCGACATACGGACCGGGCTGTGCCTGGATCGTCGGAGACGGCTTGTCGGGATCCAGCTTCAGGAGGAATGACCAGTAGCGGCTGCGCCACCTGAAGAGCGGTTCCGGGTGACCACGCTCGGCGGTGTAGTGCAGGTAGTTCCCACCCGGCGGAATCCCTGGTAGAAGGTGCCCGTACTGGCCGGCGACCTCGTCGGCCGGCTCCGGGGTGGTGACGAGCCCGGCCAGGGCCTCACCCGCCGTCTGATGGGGGGAGTCGGCCTTCCCCACGTTCTGACGCTCCCAGCGACCACCGTGCGATGCCGACGGGAGGGTCGGGGTGCGTGCACCCTTGGGTGCTCCGACGATGACTAGCCTGGGACGTGCCTGGGGGACGTTGAAGTTCGCCGCGTTCAGTACCTCCCAGTTGCAGTCGTAGCCGAAGTCGTCGATCTCCCGGAGCAGGCGCTCGAAGTGGGGGCGGCTCTGCTTGTTGTTGTAGGTGAGCGCGTAGACGTTCTCCAGCACGAAGTACCGCGGCTTGAGGTCACGCAGTACCCGCGTGTACTCCTGCAGCAGAGAGGCGTTCGGGTCCAGGCCGTCACGCTTCCAGTCCAGCCAGAAGCTCGACTTGCTGAACGGGGTGCACGGCGGCCCGCCGATCAGCAGCTCCGGGCTCTCCTTCGGCCCCAGCCCGGCGGCCTCACGGATCTGCTCCGACGGGACCTGCAGGATGTTCTCCCGGATCACCGGGGACCGAAGATCGGGGAAGTTCTTCTCCATCGTGTCTGCGGCGTCGTGGTTGTACTCCACGGCCGCCTGCACCCGGTAGCCCGCCTGCTCCGCGCCCAGGTCAAGTCCCCCGGCGCCGGAGAACAGGGAGACTGCGACCCCTCGTTCCTCGCTCACAGGCACAGACGATGCCATGGGGCACCGACGATCTGGGGAAGCCGCGCTGTCCGTGCTGCTCACAGGGCCTCCAAGAGAGTCGGCTTCCACACCTCGGTGACTCGCTGCAGGGCGGCGAGCCGGTCGTCGTGCTCCTTGTCCTTGTCCATATCCGCGGTGGCGCGGTAGGCGAAGCGCCACTCACCGGTCGGCGCGAACAGGCAGGCAGCCACCACGTCGAACTGCTCGGGCCGGTAAAGCCGGCCAGCCGGGTCGCCCTGCGTTGCGCGGGTCTTCTGCACCTCGACCTTGATGTCGCCGTTGGCGTAGCGCTTCGGGGAGCTGTTCTTGCACTCGACCCGGACGGTCCTCCCGTCCTGCATCACCACATCGAAGTCATGGGCACCGTCCTGGTCCAGCGACGTCGCCGACACTACCTGTGGGTCCGCATCAAGCACCTTCTGCAGGTGATACTCGGCGACCCCGCCCCGCACCGCCACCGTGAGCCGGTTGCGCTGACTGATCATCTCCAGGATCTCAGTGCTCGTCATGTCAAACTGCGCCTCGAGCCCATGCAGCGAGGTCGTCATCTCCCCGGCCGTGTCGACGGTCTTGCCCGCCTCCACAGCCGTGGTGAACCGCAGTGCCGGGTCCAGACCCAGGTCAGCTGCACGCCGCTCGAACCGCACATAGTCCAGCAGCCTGCGGGGCTCGAACAGGACGAAGGTCTCCAGGCCTTCCGGTGAGCGCCGGTCCGGCCGGCGCCGCCCTGGCAGGTTGTGCCGCTCGAACACCGCCCAGCCGTTGCTCGCCACCGCCTCGGCGACCTGCCCGTCCTTGAAGTACGTCGAGATCCCCATCGGGAACGGGTCATAGATCTGCGGGTCGAGCCCCACGAACACGCCCGCCGCCATGCTCACACCCAGCACCAGGGTCGTGTCCACGTTCGCGACGTCGTAGCCGACCGGATGCGACCCGCCCCAGCCGTCCTGGCCGCCGTAGCGGATCTGCAGCTTGTGCTCGTCCTTCGGCCGGTTCCCCGTCTCGATCCGGTTAGCCCGGAACGGGTAGATGATCACCCCGACCCGCTCGCCCGCTGCTGTCTGGACCGCGAAGTACATCGGGGCGCGCTGCGGGCTCGTCGCGTAGAGCACCTGCGCACCCGACTTGGCGAACGCTGCAGCGATGTAGTCGGCGAGGTCCTCCCGACGCGACACCCGGTAGACACGCGCGAACGCCCGGCCCGCGACTGCGCCGGGACCGGCATCCTCCGTCACTCCGGGTCCTTGACCATCAGGTAAGGCTGAGCCCACTGGTAGGCCGTCGTCTGACTCAGCCCGGTTGCCCGCGCAATCGCCGGCCACGACAGCCCCCGCCCGTGCAGCTCAGCCAACAGCCGGCCCGACCTAGCCCTGCTGGCCAGGTGAATCTCCTCTGCCTGGCGTACCGCCTCGAGGATCTCGGCCTCGGTCAGGCTGCCCACCGCGCCAGACAGCTGACGAGCCAGGTCGTCGAGGTCGTCGGGCACCATCTGACCGTAGGCGCACTTCCTTTCCGAAATCAGAAAGGGAGCGTGCCCCTTGCAACCGCACACCCCCGGCCCGTCGATCCGGCAGTCACCCGGGCCCCTACATCCCGGGGGTCTCGCCGCCTGAGATGAACTGAGCCAGTGCCGCGGACTCCCCGGTCCAGCGCCACAACCACCGCCTCTTCCTCAGGCCCGGCGGAACGAGAGAAGCGACCGGACGTCGCAAACGGCAGCGGGCAGCGACCCATCCGTGAGGACTGACCCAGGCCGGAAACCGGTCAGACTCTTGACCTCGACCCAGGTCGAGGTCGCACCCTGAGTTCCATGGCCATCGCGTTCAACCACACCATCGTCGCCACCCACGACCAGCAAGCCGGCGCGCGCTTCCTTGCCGAGGTGCTCGGGCTGCCCGCGCCGACCCGCTTCGGACCGTTCAGCGTTGTCGCGCTGCCCGACGGAGCGAGCCTCGACTACATGGACAGCGACGAGGTGCCTCCGCAGCACTACGCGTTCCTCGTCTCCGAGGACGAGTTCGACGCCGTGACCGGGCGACTGCGGAAGCGGGGCGTGCCGATCCACGCCGACCCGTGGCACGGCACGCCGGGCTATAACACAAGCGACGGAGGCCGCGGGGCCTACTTCGACTCCCCGGAGGGCCACAACCTCGAGGTGATCACCCGGCCGTACGGCAGCAGTCAGACATAGCTGCGTTCACCATCGCGGCCTGGCCGGCGCGGTCGAGGTCCTCGAGGGCCGCGACAGATGCGGTACGGAGAACGACGGGGTGTGGCGGTGGTGGGACACCTTCGGCGGGCGTGGCCTGTTCAAACCGGAGCGGGTTCGGCCCCGCAGACCGCCGCGGGAGGGCAGCTGCGAGTCACAACGCCAGCCAGCTCACCGCCGCCCGAGCCAGATACGGCACGGGATCCACCCGCGGCGCGATTACGCCACCGCCCCCGCTTCGACCTCGCCAGCCGCGCCCTCGCCGTCCCCGCCATAGGCTATGTCGGGTTCCGGATCGGGGCCGTCGACCGTGAACTCCGTGCCGCACGCCCCGCACAGGATCGGCCCGGCGACCAGGACCGCCTTCGAGACACGAATCTTGCGCCCACATCCGCACACGGCCGGCGGCGACGGCTTCGACGTCTTCCCAGCCCCGGTGATCTCCACCGCCCGGATCAACCGCAGCGCCTGGCCGAGCTCGCCGATCGTCACCGCATAGGTCGCCCGGGTCGCGACCGGCAGGCTGGTCGGGGACCACCCCAACTTCGCGTCCTTGGTGACCTCGATCTCCAACTCCTCAGCCAGCGCTTTGAACCGGGCGTTGTGCCACCGACCCTGCCGGGACGTGTCTTTGATTCGTCGCACATGCGCGAGCGCGTGCGCGGCCTCGTGCAGCAACGTCGCCAGCACCTCGGCAGGGCCCCGGGCCAGACCCTCGCCCCCGACGAACACCTCCGGGAACCGCTCCCCGGCAGCCGCACCGTTGGTGTCGGCCGCCTTGGGCTGATCCGGGCTACTCCAGCGCATCGCCGCGAAATGCCCCAAGCGCAGCGATGCCCCCGACCCCGATCCCGCGCCGACGATCAGCACCACCGGCGGAACCTCCGGGTGCCGGGCCCGGATCGCCGACCACGCCCCCTCCAAGGCTGCGACCATCGGCGCACTGATCCCCGCCGTTGACGCGGCCGCGTCAATCGCGGTCTCCTGCTCGGAACCGGCGCTCGCGCTGCTGGACATCACAACCTCCGTGGGTCTGCTGGCCCGTCCCCTTGGGGTGGCGGGGTGCTGTCCCCCGCCGCCGTAAGGCGCACCTGCACGGCCGTGGAGGCTCGCGGTCAAGGGCGACCGAAGGTCGTCGCCGAAGGCGATGCGCAGCGCAGCGGAGCACCCTTTACCGGGAGGTCGGCCGTGCTAAGCCAAGGGCCGGCAGGCCCCGCCCGAAGGGCGCCCACCTTCTTTTTTGCTTGGCCGGCGCGGCCCTGAGCGCGTACTCGCCACGGAGGCCTGCGGTGGCCGGGCGTCTGGCCTGGTTGCCGCCTGACTCGGTCCGGCCGTTGACTTCGCCAAACCGCCAGAGGTCGAACTAATGTTCGATCTGGGTTACCGTGGGGCTCGCGCGGTGGCCGGCGATGGGGAAGGTCGGCGGCCCCGCGCGACCCTGGTCCGCGGCCGCTGGAGGGTGGACGTCATGAGTGGTTCGAGCCGCTACGACCGCGAACGGCCACCGCTGAACGCCGACGTTGCCGCCGAGGCCCGCGCCTACTCGATCATCGCCGAGCTGCTCGTCGACTACCGCGACGAGGTGATCGGGGACCGCGAGGTCGCCATGAACCTCAGTAACCTCCTGCACAACGCGGCAATCGAGCTGAACAACGGCCGGGCGATCCCCCCCGGTATCCGCCGCGCCGTTCGTGGGCTTGCGAACGCCTTGCGGGAGTCTTTGGACCCCAACACCCGAAGCAGCTGACCGCCGCTCACGGCGCGAGCCGATGGACTGCGCCGCGGCCCGGTTGAATCGCTGTCGCCCGATTCTTCAAATGCCCGCGGCGGCCGAGTTAACTGGCTACCGTCCATGGCATGGAGGACGACGGCCTCGACGAGAAGCTGCCGCAGGACCTGGCGGACGCGCTGACGGCCTGGTCGCTCGCCGCGAACTGCGTGCTCTACGAACGCGACCCAGGGCCTACCCTGCTCAACGTTGGTAGCGCTGACGAACCGCGGTATCTGCCGCGGGCGCAAGCATGGCGCGACAGCTACGCCCGGTTCCTACTGGAGCGCCTCGACGCCGACCATCTGCGTACCGCTGCAGCTCACCAGGCCGCGAAAGAGCGCCTGGCCCACACCCAAACTGTCGGGTTCCTCCGATCGATCTACCGAGCAAACCGTGAGGAAGGGCGCCTCGCCGCGCTCCGTGCGGTCTCGCCTGCCTCCATGCGAGAGATTCGTCTGAGCCACCAGATCGCGGTCGAACTGTGCGCCCGCGCCGAGCAGATCATCACCGAGGCTGGCGCTGACCACGACGACATCTCGCGGCGCCGCCTGCTCGCCGCAACCCACCACGGCAATACCCTCACCGCCCTCGGCGCGATCCCCGGCGTCGCCGAGAACAGCACCGATCAGCTCATCCACGAACTCGACGACCTCGACGACAACCCCCGGCTTTCGTGATCGACGTCAGTCTCCGGCGCATCCGACACCGTCACCGTCTCGGTCAAGAGCCCTCCGGTAACCGGGGTCGCCCGCATGAATGGGTGCGGCCCCGGCGGCTCGCACCGCATCACAGTTCGCGTAGTACACCGCGGCCGGCGCTTCCTCGGTGGTGCGCCGAGTAGTCCGGTCGGACTCCGGGTTCGGTTCAGGGTTCGGCTCTGGATTGGGCCGCGGTTTCGGGGTTTCCTGTGGCGTCGTGGTTGTGGTCGTCGTTGGCGGCGCCTGGTTGACCGTGGCGGGCGCGCGCCACGTCGTCGTAGCTGTGGTCGTGGTTGTCGGGCGGGAGAGCGGCCTGGGCTCCTCGTCGCCGCCGCTGCACGCCCGGATAAGCCCACCGAAGATCAGGACGAGGACGACCAGGCAACCACATCCCGCGACAGGGTGCCCTTCTGCGATCGGCTCACGCTGCGATCCCCAGGGCTGGGGTACTGCGCGACGCAGTGGGCGGGCCGAGAACGAGCACGTGCGAACAACCTTCCAAGTGTTGATCAAGGGAGCGTGCCGTTGCTCGCCACACGAGGCTCATCCGTTACGCCCGAGCGCCAGGTCGGGCGTTGCACGTCGCAGACCTCCTCAGACGCCACACATCCATGCTGACGCGTCAGTAATCGCACCGATCACAGATGGCCGAATTGACAGATCACTGTCAATGGCCGAATGAAAGGTCGCTTTTGCGATGCTGAGTGAAATTGTCGGGATGCCGTGCAACTATTCCCCTATGAAGACTGTGACGGGCCACGACATCGCTCGAATTCCGGTGCGAAACCTTCGAGTGTCGCGGGAGGTGTTCGGCGAGTTCTGGCGCGAGGCGGAGGTGTACTCCGCGGCGGAGACGGCGGCGGGCCGGCCGTCGTGGCGCGCAGGCGGGCTGGTGATCGCGTGCCGGTGGATGGCGTGCTCGACCACCGACGTGAACGGCTGGCGGTCGTTGGCGTTGCGGCCGATCACCGGTGGGACGCCGGTGGCGTATGAGGAGCTGATCGAGGCCGAGTACGTCGCGGCGGAGATCCTGGCGGCGAGGGATCCGGCGACCCGCCGCTACGCCGATCGACCGGGCTACGTCGAGGCAGTGTGTGCGGTGCTGCAGTGGGCGTGGCGGCGTAACGGGCCCCGCCCGGTCATCGGCCCCACGGCAGCAGTCAGCGCCGCGAGCTGATCTGCTCGCGGCGCCCGTCGACGGCGGTGGGCTAGCGCGGATTTGGTGCAGCGCATCGGCGCGGCGAGGGAGGCCTGCGCGTGGATCATTGGACCTGGACGACATTGCTCGCCGAGCAGGCGTTGCTGAGACAAAGCCTGATCGTGACGGTGGACGCCGCTCAGGCCGCGGAGGTCGCGGGGATCCTGCGAAGGCTGGCCAGGGATGCCGTTGCCGCGGCAGATACTGCAGCCCCGCTGCATCGCGCTGATCTCGCCGGGTCCGCTGCCGCTCTCCAACGCGTGGCGGGCACCGTTGGTCCCACCGAGCCATAATCTTGCTGGCTGACTTGCCGTGATTGCTGGTCTGCTTGCTCGGTGCAGGTGAAGGACGAGCTATTCCGCAAGGGCGCGCTTCGCATGCGTGCTCTGGCCGAGGACATCAACCGCTGCGCTGAGAAGTGTGCCAGCGTCGCCGGCTCAGTGATGCCGGGCGAGATGGTGCAGTTCGAGGACTTCGACTCAATCGTCAACGAGGTGGACCGAGCGCTGTGGGCTATCCGCACGCTCGACAACGAGGTGTATTGCGCATCCGGTGGCCAGGACTATGTCGATCTGCGGGGCACTACTCCGTGCGGGCAGGTGGTGTGGGCATTCGCTTCGCTGCGGGATGTAGCGACGCACCGTGCGGACGTGGTGGACCCCGACATCAGACGAGCGGTCGGGCCACTAGATGAGGGGCGCTTTCTGATCTTCCCCCGCTGGAAGCAGCGGACAGATCTGCCCGTTGACACCTTCCGGAAGCAGCACGGTGGCGTCTACGGCACACGCATCTCCGCCTACGACAACCACGTGGCGGGGAGGCATGTCCTGGACACACTCATCGATGCCTTCGCGTTCTTCGACGCCTGCGACGGTCAGCTAGCACGCAGGGATCCCGACGGACAGGTCGAAGGATTCCCGTTGCGACCGCTCTCGGGAAGGGCGGTCGGCTACTACCGGCTCGGACCGGACTGGCCGACCCATGAGGAAGCCGAGCGCAACCTGTTCGAGTTTGCTGCGAGTGCGAGGCCTGCCGGCTCCGCCCGATCGATCGTGGGCACGCTCCAAGCTGGAACTACCGTCTGTGGATGGACCGAGTTCCAAACTCGACGAGCGTCGTTCACCGAACCCGTGCGGCAGGTCGTTGCAGACATAAGCCGCGGTTACCCTTACGTCCTGGACGCTGACCGCTCCCCAGTTGAGACGGTCGGCGACCAGCTGGTCACGGCCGATGGCCGAGTGCTGTCAGATGCGGTGCCCGACGTGGAGACGTCCAGCGACGCTTCGTGGATGGACTGGTGGATTGATATCGGCCTCAACGCCGACCTCTATCTGCGGCAGCGAAAGGGCATATGACGCCTACGGTGCGCAGGTGCCCCATATGGGTCGGTCTTGCCGCCCCACGATAGTGTTGCAGAACTCTCTCCGCTGCCGTCATCCAGCATGGTCAGGCGTCTATGAAACCGGCGAAAGGCTGATCGATGAGCGCACCCGTGACCTCTGGGACTATCGACGAGGAGTTTGTGCGGAACTGGAGCAGCCGTTATCCCCTCGGGGACCTTGAGCGAGACCTACTGGAACGCGTAGGGCCAACGGCTGCCAAGCGTGGGTACTTCACCCGGGCGGACTTGCTGGCGGTCGGCCGCTGGAAGAGCACCCGCGTGCTCAGTCGGCTGAACTCGAACTCGGACGAAGACATCGAAGACATCACCAGGGTCGCCTTATCAGCACCGAACCGTCTGAAGCATCGGATCCTGCACTTGCTGGCGGGCGTCCAGACGCCTGTGGCCAGCGCTCTGCTGACGGTCTGGAACGCGGACATGTTCACAGTGACCGATGTTCGGGCGATGGAAACCCTTCGTGCCCATGGAGAGTTCAGCGGACCCGATCCACGCTATACGCCCTACCTCGCGCTCTGCCGTGACATCGCCACGAGAAGCTCGATGCGATCTGCGAACTCTAGATCGTGCGCTCTGGACGTGGAGTAAGCAGCTGGGGTCGGCCGACAAGTCAGCGAAGGCTGATCCGGTCGCCTAGCCTAGGCGTCGGCGTACTCGTCGCCGGGGCTGCGTTCTTCCTCGATGCCGTGTTCGGCGGGGTGGTCGTCGGTGTGCCAGCGCACCAGTTCTGCGGCGCGCTGTTCGGTGTCTTGCGCGTCGAGGACCTGGCGGGCGGTGACCTCGGCGAGTGCCCGGCGGGCGTCATCGAGCGCCACGCTGGTCTCGTCGGCGGACGGGACCCGCACGACGTCTTCGTCGACCTGGGCGGGCTCGCGCACGGCGATCTCCCGCACGTCCGGCTCGACCGCTACCTCCATTCGTTCGTCTCTGGTCCTGACGGTGGCCTCTCCTGTGTCGTCGGTGTCCTCGGCGCGGGTGTGGTGCTGGTCGGGTTGGTAGAGGTCGGCCTCGGTGATGTCGCGGTGGGCGTCGTCCTCTTCCCGGGCGGCCTTGTCGGCGGTGATCCATTCCTCCGCGGTCACCTGTGGTTCTGGTTCCTCGTCGGTGTGGCGGATCGCCAGCTCGGCCTTGGATCGCTCGCCCCTGACCCTGGTTTGGGCGGTGTGGGCGAGCCAGATCGCGCGGGCATCGTCGATCTCCTGCAACTTCGCCGCCTGCTCGTCGAGCACCTGTGCCAAGGCGGCGGCGTCGGCGGCTTCCTGTTCCAGCCGTCCCTGCTCGTCCGGGTCGGCGGCGGCGGCTTCGGCGGTGCGCAGCGCGACGGTCTGGCGCTGTGACGCCGCGGCCTGGCGGGTGCCGGCCAGTTCGTTGCCGACGTAGCGGGGGCCCCATGCGTCCTCCCTCGCCGCGGCACGGACGCGGACGTGGAGTTGCCCGTCGGTCAGTTCCATCTCCTCGCGGTCGGTGTCCGCGCGCCCGAGGGTGCGCCACGCGGCCCGGTAGGCGGCAAACGCCTCGGTCTGCCCCGGCGCCGGCGCTTGACCGAGGACATCAGCGGGGTCGTCGCTGTCGTGGCCGCGCAGCTCCCGGTAGCCGGCGACGGTCGCGACCTTCTCCTGCCAGCTCGCCCGCTCCGTCGGGTCCTCCGGGACCTCACCGAAGGTCTGCACCGCCCACCCGGACGCGTCAACAGCAGCCTGGGCGCCGAGATCGGCGGTGCGCTGATCCGCGGCCGCGGCGAGGCGGGCGAGGTAGGACTGCCACTCCGGGTCGGTGACGGTGGGGGTCCACTCGGCCCAGGATCTGCCTTCTGGGTCGAACCGGTCGCGCTCGGTGATCCGGGCGTAGACGACGTTGGTGACGTTGCGCGCCCCCGACAACGGCCGTCCGGCGACGGCGTCGACGAGGGTCTGGCGGGCGTCACGCCCGGCCAGCTCCGCGCGCCGCAGCACGCGGGTCAGGGACGCGGCACCGTCCTCGGCAGCGATTCGCGCCCGCTCCAGGAACGACAGGGTCCCATCGGCGGTCAGCTCGTCGAGCCAGGTCACGGTGCGGTCGGTCGCGGCGAGCTGGGAGGCGTCGGCAAGCAGCTCCGCCGGGGTGCGAACTGCCTCGGTCTCGCTACTGGACTCGGTGGCCGTGGCAAGGGCGGACTTGGACCCGCGGGCCTCGTCGGGGTCCAGCAGCCCGGACAGGGCCGCGATCGGGTCACGGTGGATCGTCTGGTCCTCCCGCCCGTCCGCGGCATCCTCGACCACCGACACGGTCATCACGTGCGCGGTGTTGGACTCCCGCCCCCGCGACATCCCGACATAGAGCGCGGCCGGGCCGGTGCGCCCGGTGACGACGGTGTGCGCGGTGTCGACCGTGGCGCCCTGGGCGGCGTGCACGGTGGTGGCGTAGCCGAGCGCCAGGTCCGCGGCCACGTACTCGGTGGGCAGGACCATTCGTTCCGGTGTCATTCCGTCGACGGCAGGTCCGGTCGCCGGGGTCACCTCGAGCGAGCCGTCCTCGCGTACCGCGGTCACTTTGTATGTCTCGCGGTTGATCGGCCCGCGCCGGTTCCCCTCGACCCCGGCGAGGTGCCAGCCGTTGCGACGCGCCTGCACCACGTCCCCGACCCCGGCGGTGGTGCCCTCGAGCCCGAGCGACACTCCCGTCTCCTCGACGCGACCGAGGCGGACCAGCTCAGCGCGCAGCTCCGACGACAGACGGGCGGCCTGCTCGTTGCTGTCGACCAGCAGCAACGAACGCTGTCCGGCGAGGGTATCGGCCAACCACGCTCGCGTAGCGGACTCCTCCGCCTGCGCAACGGTGCCGGAGTCCAACAGGCGGCCGTGCTGGTGATAGTCCCGCAACACCGCCTCGTCGCCCGCACGCAGCCGCAGCGACGCGGCCCGTTCCCAGTCGGCGGTGAACCGGCGCGCGTCGGCGAGCTCGTAGCGGGCACCGGAGTTCGCGAGGAGGTCCATGCCGCCGCCGGCGCCGACCGCGGCGAGCTGCTTGTGGTCGCCCACCAGCAGCAGCTTGGCGCCCGCGGCGTCGAGAATTTTGTGGATCGCTGCGAGGGCGGCGGTGTCGGTCATCGCGGACTCGTCGACAACCACCAGGTCCCCGGCGTGCAACCGCCACGACGCATCCTCGCCCTGCGCCTGGGCCTGGATTTCGGCACCCGGCGCGGCCAGCCGCTCCTGCGTCGTGAGCCAGCGCGACACATTCCGCGCCCGCAAGCCCTCACCCGCCAGGACGTTGGTCGCGACCTGGGAGGTCGCCAACCCGAACACCCGCCGCACCGGGCCTCCGGAGAGTTCCGGGTCCGACCAGGCCTTCGCCAGGGCACCGACGACGAAGGATTTCCCGGTCCCGGCCGGGCCGACCAGGGTCTCGATCCGGGCACCGGAGGTGAGGACGCCGCGGACGGCGGCGGCCTGGTCGACCCCGAGTTCGATGCCCTGCTCGGCCAGCCCAGTCAGGAACCGCTCGACCTGCGCCGCGGGCAGGGTGGCGGCGTCGCCGTGCGCGGCCGCCGCGACGAGGTAGCGCTCGGTGCGGACGTGGTCGGGTGTGGCGTAGAGCTGCGCCCCGGGCTGTTGGTAGACCGATTCGCCGTTGGCCAGGCGCAGCGCGGCCGGGAGCGCCTCGTCCGCCGGCCGGGCCGCGTCGAGCGGGGTCGCCGAGCGCAATGCCTGCTCAGTGAGACCGTCGAGCAACCGGGCGACGTCAGCCCCGTCGGTAGTGCCCAGGTAGTCCGGCAGCGCGGCGTTGATCGCCGCGGTCAGGTCCGCGCGGGTCCAGGCCGCCTTACGGGACTGCACATCCGCCAGCGCGGTCTCCATCACCGCCGATGGAGACCAGGTCTGCGCCGCCACGTTCCCGGTGCGGGCGGCCAGGGCGGCGTCGGCGACCCCGGCCAGCCCACCACTGATGTCGGCGCGGATCCGGGAGTCGATGCGCTCCAGCAGCTCGGCGCGGGTCTCCCCGTCGTGCGACTTCGCCTTCCGTGTGACCAGCGTGGCGGCCTGGTGGATCCGCTCGCGCTCGTAGCTGGTCGGGGCCCGCCCGTAGCGCGCCTCGAAGTCCGCGACCAGCTCCGCAGCCTTCGCAGTGAGCTTGCGCCGCCGGGTAGAGATCAGGTCCATCGCCTCCGCCGACACGCCGACGACCTCGCGGGCTTTCCCGTCCGGGCGCGTGGCCAGGAGCATGCCGAGGGTGGCGGTGATCCGTTCCTCCGTCGTCCGCTCCGCCACTGCCGCCCCCGCCGTGCGCCAGCGGTGCAGGCTCCGCCCGTCCACGGTCAGCCACTTCCCGTCCGGGCCCTCGACCCGGTTCAGGATCGTGTTGTGGATATGCAGCTGCGGATCCCGCTCCCGGGAATCGTGCTGGAAGAAGGACGCGACGGTCCACTCGTGGGCATCCGCATGGCGCCCAGCGGCGCCGCCGTGGTGCCCGATGCGGGTGTAGCCGGCCTTGTCCTGCAAGTAGGTGAGGCCGGCGTTGTTGCCCGCCCAGATCGCGTCCTCCACCGCGGTCCGGAACCGACCCCACGCCTGCGCCGACTCCTCGTCCCCGGCTGTACGGGCAGCGACTTCCTTGGCCTCGAACGCCGTGTGCAGCAGCGTCACCGACTTTTGAACACTGAACGTGGCGTCGTAGAACGCCACGTTCCGCCGCGCGTTCTTGCCCGCCTCGACCCGGAGTTCAGCGCGGCGTTCAGGGCTCGCGCCGGGCTCGCGTTCAATCGCCTCGGCGTACAACTCCTCCTCGGACTTGTACGCCCGACCGGTCTGCCCGAGGGTGTTCACCTCCTCCCACCGGGACGGGTCGTTGAACCCCTCGCAGCGCGGGTCGAGGAACCGCTCGTAGACCGCCCGCATATCCGCGGCGTCGACCAGGCCGCGCAGGCCGAGCTTCTCCGCGCCGGCGCCCCACCAGCGCCCCGGGGGCTCGCCCTCGGCGACCGCGCCGGTGTAGTAGTTCTCCCGCCCGGTCGCGACCTCCTTCAACAGGTACTCCGGGCTGTAACCGTTGCTGATCCTCAGCACGAAAACCACCTTGTCCCGGCCGTCAGTGCCGCACACTCAAGATCAAATAGCGGGGTGGCGGTTCCCGGGCGGCCGGAGGCCGGAACGGGCCCTGGGATCGTGATGCAAAGGTGTGCATCCTCGTTTTGGGTCTTGGTCCTGGTCGTGTTCTTGGCTGTGGTCGTGGTCTTGGTGTCTTGATAGGTGATCTGGCTGGTTGTTGGTCTGGTGGTGCTGGTCGTGGTGATGAGTGCGTTGTGGGTCATGAGTTCTGGTGCTCGTTCTCGCTCAGGGAGCGGTCGTAGTTCTGGCTCTCGACGGCGTTCGGGGTCTCGCGGAGGGTCTTGAGGACGGCGGCGGCGGTGCCTCGGGACACCTGCGCGGCCTGCTCCAGTTCCGAGACCGTGGGCAGCGCGCCCCGGCGCTCCAGGTGCGCCCGTGCCACGCCCTCGGCTCGGTCCCGGACCGGGGAATCCAAGGGCTTGGACGGTGAACGGTCCGAGGTGCTGTTGACCCGTCGGGCCGGGACCGCCGGGGCCGCCCCGGGCTGAACACCTGCGCCCGGTTCCGGGCGGTGTTCAGTGGGGGTGGTGTTCAGTGCGTCGGCTTGTACAGCGGGGGTGTTGAACAGGGCCGGGTGAACACCCGGGCCTGAACGGTGACCGGTGGACAGCGCGAGTACCGGCGCGCCGACCAACTCGACCGCGACCTGCTCGCGGACGACCGTCAGCGGCTCGGTCACCGGCGCCGCGGCGGCGGTGATCTCCGGCCGGGGCGGGGCTACGGCTACTGGGGGCTCCTCGCTCGACGGCGCGGCGGCGGGCGGCCGGTCGTGCTCGGGGCGGGCGGACTCGGCCAGGAGGTAGAGCAGGTGCGCTACCACTGCGGCGGCGATCGCGGGCCAGGCCCCGATCCCGAACCGCAGAGCGGCCGAGACTTCGAACGCCGCCGCCGTGCCGTCCGCTCCGGGCGCGGCGCTCGTGTCGACGGAGGCGAGGTAGCTGGCCTGGGCCAGACCGGACAGGCCGGCGGCCAGGACGACCACGCCCCACGCGTAGCGCCGCGCGGACCCGGCCAGGCGGGCAGTGGCGGTGTAGGCGACGAGTGCGAGCCCGTCGGTGATCAGCGGGTAGAGCCAGGCGATCAGCGTCGGCACGGTCGCGGCCGCGGCGACCTCGTAGAGCCCGTGCGCGGTCGCCACCGCCGCCCCGACCGCGACGGCCAGGCCGGGCAGCCACACCGCGGCCCGCACCCAGCCGCCACTCGTTGACAAGGGCGCGTCAACGCGGTCAGTTCCGGCCCGGTCCTCGGCGCGGTGATGGTGGGCGGTGGTCATCGGAAACTTCCTGCTCCGTTCATCGCCGCCCCGATCAGAGACGACTCGTGCTCGACATCTGGGGCCTGCGGGGCCGTACCGGCCCGGTCGGTGGCCCACCACTCGGCGATCGCGCCGAGGTCGGCGACCGCGGGCACCACGCGAGCGGCGCTCGTGGTGGTGGTCCAGCCGGGGCGGGTCTGGTGGTTCTCCCGCGAACACGTCCCCGCCGTCGCGCGGATGCGGCGCACGACGCCGGGGCGCTGACGGTCGTGCCAGTCCCCCGCCAACCCCGCCGACGCCCCTGCGCCCTGGTAGGCGGCCGACCAGGCGTGCATCAGCCACACCAGCTCCTCGACGACGTCGGGGTGCCAGCACCAGCACTCCGGCAACACCTCGACCCCGTCCGGGTAACGCAGGAACACCTCCCCCAGCCAGCCCGCGAGCCCGTTGAGCAACTCACCGGTCGCGGCTTGGTCCTCGGGGGCGAGCAGCCAGGACGGCGCCGCCGGGGCCGCCTTGCGCGCCGAGAGCGCCGCCACCGAATCCGCCAGCCGGGCCAGCAGCGCGGCGAGCTCGTCGACCCGCTCCGGGACCCCGGCCAGTCCACCGACTTCGCGGCGCAGCGCGTCGACCTCCCGGGCCAGCCCGGCCACCGCCCCGGACCCGGCCTCCTCAGGGTTCGTGCTCATCGCGACACCGCCTCTCCCGCGGCCGCCGCCGCGCCGTCGGCCTCGTGGAGCCCAGCGCTGGGCACGGTGTCGTCGAGGGCGGCAGCGACGCTGGTCTGGGCAGGCAGCACCGTGCAGGCCTGCCGCGCCCGGTCGAGCGGATCCTGCCCAGCCGCCCCGGGGCCGAACGGCTCGGCGTGCTCCTGCCCAGCCCCCGCCTTGGCGTCCTGGGCCCGGTCCTCGTCCTGATCGCCGGTGCGGGCTCGCTCGGTCCAGTACCGGACCTCCTGGTCGATACGGCCGCCCCGGCCGTGGGCCTGGTCCCGGTCGATCGTGGCTGCCGCCCTTGTCCACGCGGCCGCCTCCCGCGCGGCCCGGGTGCGGGCCGCCTCGACGGTTTCGCCCTGCTCGAAGTCCACCCACTCGAACCGGCGCCGCGCTTCCGCCACGTCCGCGGCGTCGAGGCCCCACTGGTGCACTGGCACCCCGACTTCGGCGGAGAGGTCGTCGAGGTAGGCGCGTACGATCGCCTCGGCTACCTGAGGCGACCGGCCCGCCTCCACCGAGATCCTGGCCGCGGCCTCGGTCGCGGACACCGGCACCAGAGACGCGTCCGGGTCGTCGATCTCGCGGGCGTACCGGTCGTGCTGGCTGTTCGTGGTGCTGCTCATCGTGTGTCCTCCTCGTGTGCCCGCCCGGGTTTCGGGCAGCGCAAACCAAGGCCGCGACGTCCTCGCGTCCCGAAATCACTGCAGGGAGTGCCGGCGAACGTGTCCCCGCGCCGGCGGCGGGGTCTAGCGGGTCAGCTCCCGCGGGCCCGGCTCACCGGGCGACAACTCCGTGCTGCTCGTGCGGTGGTTCTGCTGGGTGGCCCACCAGCGGGCCCCCTCGATCTCATCCGCGGCGTCCTCGCGGCGCTCCCACACCCGACGCGCCAACACCCGGGCTCCCGCCACCGTCAGCACCCCACCCGCGGCAGTGGCCGCCGCAATCACCAGGCCGGTGCCGGTCACCACGACCGCGACCGTGGCGGTGATCGTCAGCACGAGCAGGACCAGGAGAACGGCCGGGGCGGTGTCGTGCCCGCCGTGCTGGGCAGAGAACCGGATCTCCTCGTGGGGGTTCATGAGGTGCTCCGCTCCGCCGTCACCGGCTGCCCGGCCTCGGCCTGCGCCTGCTCCGGGGCCTCGCCCGGCTGCTCGGCGCTGCTGTCCTGGTCGGTGTCATAGACCTGGCCCTCGATCACCAGGCCCTCGTCGAGCGCCTCACGAGCCGGGGCGGGGGCGAGAACCTGTCCGGGCCAGCCCGGGACCAGCAGCGCCACCCACGACCGCACACCCGGCACCCGCGCCACCAGGGCGGCGATCCGTCGCGCCAGGTTCGGCCGCCGCCGGGACAGGGCGGCCCAGCGCATGTCCGGGCGCCGCCACGCCATCTGCGCCTGCCCGACCACCGGGGCGATCCCACGACGGATCACCAACACCCGCCCCGGGCGCATGGCCGCGATCTGCGCGGGCGAGAGCACCGGTGTTTTGCGGCTCGAGCGCGACCGGGTGCGGCCGTGGGGGTCGGTGGTGTCTGAGGACTCGTCACGGTCCCCGCTCAGCGTCGACCAGAACTCCAAATCCTGCTTATCCCGCGACCCGCCGAACACCATCACCGCACCCGCGTTGTTCAGGATCGTCGCCGCCCCGTGCTCACCGTAGCGGGCCAGGAGCTGGGCCCGGGACTGCACGACGCACAGGATCGTGACCCCGCGCCCGCCCATGTCCGCCGTCCACGACTCCAGCGGGACCGGGCAGATCAGCGCGGCCTCGTCCAGCGCCACGCGCAACGGCGGGTCCAACCGGCCACCCGGCCTCGTCGCCGCGATCCGCCGGGCCTCACGGGCGATGTGCCCGGTCAACGCACACACCAGCGGCGCAGCGTGAGACTCCTCCCCACCCAGCAGGAACACCGTCGCCCTGGACTCCAGGAGCTCGGCGACGTCGAACGGACGCGCCCCCTCCGGGCCCAGCCCGGCAGCCTCCCGCGCCGGGGCGGAGGTCAGCCACCCCATCGTCGGCATGATCGTCGAGGTGATGCTCGTGCGGGTGCGGTCGTTGGTGCCCACGAACTGCTCGAAGCTCACCCCGAACGCCGGCTCCGGCGAACGCCGCAGCAGACCGGTCACCTCCTTACGCGCCCCGTCGGGGTCGGCGACCCACCCCAGGACCTCACGCATCGACCGGTGCCCGAGCGCTGCGGCGTGCAGGAGTGCTTCCAGGACGCGGCGGCCTTGGAGCTTCCCAGTACTCCCGGTCCCCGCCGCCTCCGGAGGAGACGGCGGAAAGCATGTCCGCGGCCCGCTCGGCTGCGGTCACCGGATCCCCGCACCCAGTCAACGGGTCGAACGTGATCGTCGAGGGCTGCTCCCCCAACCCGACGGCGTTGAACACGAACACCGGGCCCAGGCGCTGCCGGTACGGGGTGCACAACTCGTGCAGGTCCAGCTTGGTCGAGGTCACCAGCACCGCGCCGGGGGAATCGATGATCTGACCCGCCAGCCAGCCCGTCTTCCCGATCCGTGGAGACCCGGTGACGAGCACGACGTCCTCGATCGAGGCCCATACCGTCGCCCACCCCACCCGGCACAACCGCACCGCGACCTCCGACACCCGCACCCCGGTGACCAGGGCACGGCGGGAGAGGCCGGCGAACGACGGGCGGACCTGGGCGGCCTTGCGCAGCATCGCCCACCCACCGGCGAACCGGACCACATCCCAGGTCGAGGCGACTCCGGACTTGCGCCGCGACCGGGCGCCCCAACGGGTCACCGTCGACGAGGACCGCGACCACCGATGCCAGGCGACCACCCCGACCAGGGCGGCGCCCATCAGCAGCACCGGAAGGCCGGCCACCGCGATAACGCCCCATAGCGGGAGGAGCGCCACCCCGCCGAGCAGGACGGCGAGGGCCTTGGCGCCGCGCTTGGCCGCGATCACCGCTCCGGCGATCGGGGCCACGATCAGGATCAGCGTCCACATGCTCACCACCCCCGATCCCGCACGTAGGCCGCGACGTCGGCGGCGTGGCGGACGCAGGACCCGGCGTGTCCGGACTCGTTGTCGGCAGGGTGGGACTCGAACGGACCCCGATCGGTCACACGCTCCTGGCATGACCCGCACCGCCAGTACGTCGAGGACCGCTCGAATCGGGAACGCTCCGCACCCGGCAGCGGCTCGCTCTCGACCAGAACCCGATACACCACCTCACCCCGACCGCAATAGCCGTCGCGGTCGTCCTCGATCCCGAGGACCTCGGCGATGTCCTCCCATGACCGGCCCGCCGCCCGCGCCTCCCTGGCATACCCCCCACCAGCGAACCCGCGATCCCCTGCACCGCCAACGCCGCCCGGATCCCCGCCCGCGGGTCATCCAACGCCGACCGGGTCAACAGCCGGAACCCCTCCACCGGGGCCTCCACGATCGACGCCCCGAACACATCCCGCGCCGCACGCCGCACCACCTGACCCACCTGCGACCGCACCGCGGCCATCGCCTCGCTCCTCGCACCCGCGTTCACGCCGCACCCCGCTTTCTCTGCTCCTCGCGCGCCTGCGCCACCCACCGCTCGACCGTCCGCGGCGTCACCCCGAACTCCCGCGCCACCTCGGCCCGGCCAGCCCCGGCCCGGATCGCCGCCCGACCCGCCGTCGCCAGCTCCCGCTTCGACGCCGACGACGGCACCACCACCGCCACCGCAGCCGCCGCGACCGCAGGCCGCGGAAGTCGAGCCCGCAGTTCGCGTCGCTCGGACTCGCTCAACCCGCCCGCCACCCAGTGCCCCAGCTCGGCCACCGCGAACTCGCGGCACTCGGCGAGCACCGGGCACCCCGCGCACACCCGCTTCGCCCGCGCCTCCTGCCGCACCAACTCCGGCCCCGCCTCGGCAAGCGGAAAGAACACCTCCGGGTCCACATCCCGGCACACAGCCCGCGCCGCCCATTCCCGCCCGCTCATCCGACGGCCCCCGAGCTGGCCTGCTGCGGCCCGGAACCGTTCAGCGCAGGCGTCGACGCCTGATCCACCGCCGACATGAACCCCGACACCGCACCCGGCAACCCCTGCCCCACCGGCGTAGCGATGAACAACACCAACGCCACCAGCGAGAACACGATCGCACCCATCGCCGACCGCGCCTTCGCGCAGATCACCGCGCCCGCGATCGCACCGAAGATCAACAAACCCACGCTGCTCACGACTCAGTCGTCCTTTCGTCCAGCTGCTCTGGTTGCGCCGCGACTCAGCCGGCGGCTTGCCCGGGAACCCAGCCGGAGGCGTCGACCACGCCCTGACTCGCGACAGCGGCATCGACCATCTCGGCAACCGCGCGGGCCGGAACGATCAGTCGGCCCCGCACTCGGACCGCCGGGAACTCCCCGGCGCCGATGGCCCGGTACACGGTCATGGCGGACATGCCGAGCATCTGAGCGACCTGCGCGACGCTGTAGAAGCGCGGCGGCTCGGCGGACTCCTTGTTGACCATCGATCCCTGCATCACTGCCCCGCTTCTGTACATGTTCTGCACGTGTACTGAAGAAGCTAGGTACAAGTGGTCGGGCTGTCAATCCCGTTGCCTCCTGTGGGACCGAGATTGCGGCCGTGACAGGGGTCGCCGGCAGATGACGCGGGATGACGTCAGGTGACGCGACCCGGCGCATCAGGGTTGATTCCTGCAGCTCAGGGCGTCATGGTTAGACAGGAGAAGATCAAGGAGGGCGATGTCGAACCGCCTGGCACAGCTCCGCTCAGACCGCGGCTGGAAGAAGGTCCGGCTCCTCCGCGAGCTTCGCACTGCCGCGGTGCGACGTGGTGTGCAGCTACCGAAGGACGAGAGCCTGGGGCGCCGGGTCGCCGTCTGGGAGAACCAGGGCGGCGCAGTCGGGGACTTCTATCGAGACCTCCTGTGCGAGGTCTACGGCGTCTCTGCGTTCGAACTCGGACTGGTCGACCCGGCTCTCGTCGAGGAGACCGCGACGACGGTCGGCGAGCTTCCCGATCGGCCAGCCTTCACCCGGCTCGACGCAGGCCTCGTCGAACTGCTCCGCGGGCAGACCCAGAGCATCCGTCTGCTCGACCGTCGCCTGGGCGGTGCCGCGATCTACCACCAGACCACGGGGCACGTCGACAGCATCGAGGACCTGATGCGCTACGCCCTGCCCGGCGCCCATCGCGAAGCCGCCGCCGACGAGCTGGTCAAGCCGCCGCATTGGCCGGCTGGCAGGCACTCGACATGGGCCATCTGGATCAGGCCTGGCACTTCCACGAGAAGGCGACAGCAGCCGCACGCGAAAGCGGCCAGGTCGCGGGCTACGCCTATGCGAGAGCACAACAAGGATTCGTGCTCCTCGATGCCGGGGAGGCGGCCGACGCCCTCGCCCTGATTCGATCAACGCGCGAGCAGGCGGGAACTGCGGTTTCCGCAATGCTCAGGGCGTGGCTTCACGCAGCCGAAGGGGAAGTGCTCGCCAATCTCGGCGACCGCGACTCAGCTCTGCGGGTCCTCGACGCAGCCGCGGATGAGCTGCCGTCCGCGGACGAGGAAGGACTCCCGTTCGTCATGCTCAACGCCGGCCACCTCGCCCGCTGGCGCGGCCACTGCCTCGCACGACTCGGCGAAACCAGCGCCATCACCGAACTGACGGCCGCCCTCGACGCCATGGGCGAGGGCCAGTACGGCCGGGCGGAGGTCAGCCTGCGCGTCGACCTGGCCCTGGCCTTCCAAGCACGGGGCGACGCAACCCAGTCCCGAATTCATGCACAGCGGGCGGCCACTCTCGCCGGGCGAACCGGCTCCCAGCGCCAACGCAGACGAATCGACGATCTACTCGGCGCGTGAGCGCGCAGTCGGCCCGCTCAACGCCAGCACATGCAGGAGCCCGACCAGCGATCCCGAGTTGGCGATGCGGCCCTTCGCAATCAGCTCCGGCACGTCAGCCAGCGAGATCCACTCGAACGAGCCCTCATTCAGCTCCGTCGCATCCGCAACGCGCTCGACACCCCGAGCGAGGAACACGTGGTGAGCGCTGCGAACGGTGCCGACCATCGGCTCGAACGACACCAGGTGCTCCACGGAGCGAGGCCGGTAGCCGGTCTCCTCCTCGACCTCCCGGGCTGCAGTTTCAGCGGGCGACTCGCCCGCGTCGAGCAGACCGCCCGGCAGCTCCCAGTTCCACACGTCCGGCACAAACCGATGGCGCCAGGACATCAGGACGTTCTCTCCCGCGTCGTCGAGAACGACGGTCATCGCAGCGGACGGCAGCGTCACCGTGTGGTGGTCGAACCTCTCGCCCGACGGAACCGAGATGTCGGCGAGCCCAACCGTCACCCACTCGTTCTCGTAGATCGGGCGCTCGCTGTGCACGATCCAACGTCCGGCGTCGTCCTGCGGGCGCGTCATACGATCAACCGTAGCCAGCCGACGCAGCAGCGAACACCCGCCGTCAGCGTGGAGCCGGGTACGCCCCCGCCCCTTGCTTGACCACGACGACTCCGGCGTCCACCAGCTGCTTGTACGCGCGCCGCACCGTGTTGCGGGAGACTCCGTGCGCCTCCACAAGGGCCGCCTCGCTTGGCAATGGGTCGTTCGTTCCGAACTCGCCAGCGGCGACGCGTGCCGACAACTCGGCCGCGATCCGCTCGTACGCGCTCACCGGCTCGACGTTGACAGGCGTACCAACCACCCGCCGGCCCTGCCCCGGGACGACCTCCACGAGACCCTCGTCGACGAGCATCGCAAGTGCGGCACGCACCGTCCCGCGCGACACCTCATGCGCCTCAGCCAGGGTCAACTCAGACGGCACGAGCGCGCCGGGACCGAACTCCCCCCTGGCGATGCGCTGCCGCAGATCCTCCGCGATCTGCCGGTAGGTACCACGGGGTGCCACTCGTCCACGCTCCTGCTCGTTGCCGATCAACTACACCGTCATCAGGCTAGCGCTGAGCAAGTCACCGGATCCGTCACCTCAGTGCGACCCGGCGATGACGCCTCCCGGGGTTCAGACTTCCCCTACCTTGTTCAGGGGCGCCTTGCGGCGCCACCCGCGCGGTACTGCGGCCTCCGGCCGGTCATCACCCGGCGCGGCCGATTCGATCCGTTCTATCGCGGACGTTTACACCGGAACGGGACGATCTTGTCGTATCATGGTCAACAATGCGATCTGTGGTACGCCGGATGATGGGCAGGCTGCGAAAGTTGACTAGCGATGAGGAGGAGGTTCGGAATGAAGGGGGGCTTCCGCCGAATGTCCGACTGGCAGAGGAGGGCGGTCGAACAGTCGTATACACAACGCACAAGACGTCCGACGCGGGAACTATAGTTGCGCGACAGGACTTTGATCCGGTCGTAGCCCATCACTATCGCCCGGCAGGGATCGGTAACGACATCCCGATCTACACTGGGAAGTTCTCCCTAGCGCCGGACCTAAATGTTGAGCATGAAGGCGACATTCACTTCACCTGGAACCCTACCCCTCGCTTGATTGCGCGGGGCGGCGCTAATCGCAGCATCATCGATGACATCTTTGGCGCTGCAGGAGATCCTACCGAGGCTCCGAAGTGGACGCGGATGGGCGATGTACATGTCGACACTTCTCTTGGCATTCCTCCCCAACCGTCAGGTGAACCGTCTATCTGGGATAAGGGCATTACCAATAGCTGGATGGAGGATCGAATTGCGAGCCCAGATGTCGGCGAAGGGGACGACCTCGACAGTCTGACCTTCCTGATTCCGAACGGCTGGCAGAGCATCGGCGGCACACGCGTCAGGGATCGTGAGAAGCCGTGGGTGTGGTGGGACGGGGGCATCCGCGTCCAGGCGGCCGGCTGGGCTCTAACGCTCGACCCGATAGCATCCCTGTCTCGGAAGTACTGGCAACAATTGGCTGCTAGCGGAACGAGTGACGTCACTCATGTCGGCAGGTTGACCCGAGTTGACGCTTCACGCTTCTCGGCTGCGGACGCCGAGAAGCCATGTAATGCAATCAGACTTGCGATTAGCTTGGCTCTGGGGCGGTCGGTGCAGTGCCTGCTGCCGGTGGGCTGGCAAGAGTCTAAGGCTGTCTGGGCCAAGTGGCATTGCGGCGGCGTTGATCGGATGCGAAACGTCCATGCTTTGCTCGACGAGACTGAGGCAGTGGATCAGCTGGAGCAGATTGTTGCCCGCTGTCTCGACTTCACGGCCGACGAGTACCGCGAAGAGGTGCTCCAGTACGCAATCTCCTACTATCTCACTGCTAGCTACGATGTGAATGTTGAGCTCGCCGTCGCATTGCCGGTGTCTGCTCTTCAATTGCTAGCATTCTCGCGCTTCGTTGAAATCCGGGGCGTGGAGTCTAAGGGTTCATGGGAGGCTTTAAGTACGGGTCAGCAGATCAGGCGCCTGCTGAACGACTGCTCCGTCCCGCTCGGAATTCCGGCTCATTTTACGCACTTCCAAGGTGTGGCATCAATACTCGGACCGATGTCAGACGGAAGTCCCCGCGACGCCTTGCAGTGTTTGATCAAGATGCGCAACGACATTATTCACCCCACGCGGGACAAGGCGACGAGGTGGACGGCCTACCAGTGGGCGGAAGCGTCCGAGATTGCTCTTGACTATTTGCGCTTCGCGATTCTCAACACGATCGGCTATAGCGGGCGCATACGTTCGGCGGCTCAAGAGTCCAAGTATCTCGGATCGCTAACTGAGGTGCCCTGGGCGCCATAAGCCATCATGCGTCGATGCCCTCGCCGGGCGGGCAGGTCTTCAGGATGGCGGCACCGTGCCATCCCGAAGACCTCCCGGTGGGCGTATACCGGACGGCCACCCGTGGGCGGAGCGTGGCAAGGTCAGGTGCGGTTGCGTCGAGGGCCGCCCACGGGCGTCCGTCCGGTCGGTCTGGCGACAGGTCAACGGGATGGCACTCAGTAGGCGCGGGACGTGGGCGTGCCCCCGGAGTACCCCCATAGATCAACGGCAGAAGCCCGCGTCGAGCCGACGCCCGCGACAGGTGCGCTTGCGAGTCTGCGCAGCGTACGAGGGTCAACAGCAAGTGTCGGGACCCCGTCGAGGTAGTGGATCTTGACTCCGCGGGTTCGGGGTTCGATCCCCCGGGGGCCGACTCAATGCCAGGTCAGGGCTTCGACTCGGACTCCGGGCCATGATCGGCCCCCGGAGTACCCCCAGAAATGGGTTTCAGGGTGGCCGTGCCGAAGACCTCCAGGACGACGGCCGCGCCGGTCCGGGCGACCTTCCGGCCGAGGTAGTTGTCCTGCGTCATCGACACCTTCGAGTGGCGAGCTGGTCGGCCGCCTGACGAGCGGTGAGCCCGGCCTGGTCCATCAGCGTTGCGACGGTCTTGCGGTAGACGTGCGAGCTCACCCAGTCGTAGCCGGCCTCCGTGAACACCTTCCGGAGATCGGACTGGGTGTTCGACGGGTCGCGGAGCCCGCCGTTCGGCGACGTGAAGACGGCGTCCCACTGATTCGGAGCGACGGCAGCCCGGCGGCGGAGAAGCATTCCGGCCGTTCCACGTCGACAGCTCCAGCTTCCGGAAGCCGCTCTTGCTCTTCGGGCGTGGCTTGATCACCAGGCCTTCATCAGTGATCCGGACGACCGTGCCCCGCACCTCGGCCGTCCCCGCGTCGAGATCGGGAACAGCCCAGGTCATCGCGGACCCTCACCGATCCGCAAGCCGGAGGCGAGCATGAAGTCGACCAGGTCCCAGTCCCGGCACCGCTTATCCGCGCGCAGTTTCCTCCGCAGGTCACGGGGCTCGTCGATGGCCAGGGCGCGGGCCGACGACGTTGCGCTCTCGATGCGGCCGACGTCCCGCACGAGGTTGCGCTCCAGCACTTCGTACCGGACCGCGAGGCCGATCATGCCGCTGAGCACAGTCCGGGTCGTCTTGGCCGCCGCCGTACCGAAGCGGTCGTGAACCTCGACGACGAGCCGGTCCAGACGGGAGACCGTCAGCTCACGCACCCGGAGGGCACCGAGGCCGTCGCGGACGTGGCGGTCGAAGCGGTAGTTGTACTGCTGCGCAGTCGACGGCGAGCGCTTGCCGAGGCGGACAGCACGGTCGGTCTCAGCCAGCCACAGCTCTCCCAGCTGGCGAACCGTCGACTCGCTCTCGAGCTCGCCGTCGCGAGTTGCCTGGCTCCGGTCGCGCAGCGCGGCCTTCAGAGCGAGCTCCGCTGCGGCGCCGCTCTGCCCGGTCCGCTCGACGTCCCGCACCACGCCGGGCCGAAAGCCGCTCTGAGCTGCAGTTTCGCGCAGCCCGTGGCCGCGGGGTCCAGACCTTCTCTTCCTGGTCAAGGCGCCGCGACCACGTCGGCGGAAGGAAGAGCAGGAGCCCCGGCGATGACCACGATGGTCCGATCCCACGGGCAGCGTCCAGGGCGAACCGGCGCGGGGGACCCCCTAGCTATAGCTAGTAGGACGGCGACGTCAAGGCTCGGTCAGGCGCTGCTGCGCGCAAAGATGACAGCTCCCGGGACGTCCTTGTCCGGCCCGATGACCAGTTCGGCCTCGATCGTGAACCCCGCGGCACGAAGCCAGCCCACGACCTTGCTCGGCTGGCGCTGGTGACTCTCAACATTGATCGGGCGACCCGTGTAGCCCTCGGACGTGTGTCGTGTCTCGTCACCGACGTGAAAGCCGACCAGCAGCGGACCGCCTGGGCGCAACACTCGGCGGAACTGCTCGAACACGCCGGGCATGGCATGGTCGGGCACATGGATCACGGACCAGAACGCTAGTACGCCAGCGACCGAGCCGTCCGCCAGGTCGAGATCGGTCATTGTCCCAACCTCGAAGCGTAGGTCGGGGTAGTCGCGCCGCGCGATGGCGATCATCTCGGGCGAGAGGTCGATGCCGAACGCGTCCACTCCGGCGTCGTGGAGGTGGCCGGTGACGTACCCCGGCCCGCAGCCGACATCGACGACTGGCCCGCCTCCGGCACCGTGCACCAACTCGGCGAACAACGCCAGGCTCGCGCGGAGGTAAGGGCTCGCACCGAGCAGTCCACGTATCTTCTCGGTGTATCCGGAGGCGTCGGTGTTGTACGAGGAGCGGGTATCGGACAGCCAGGTGTCAGGCATGGGCGACACGCTAGCCCGACTCGCCAGGGATGACCTGTGCAATCTCTGGAGTGGACTCCGCAGCGGTCACTTCGGGACGAAGAGGTGTTGCCCGAGCCGGCCGAAGTATCGAACGTGGTTCGGGCGCCGTCCACGGCGAACCTGCGCGGGGCCCCTAGCCCCACACAGAACCGTCGCTACGCATTCGCCTTCGCCGGCGGAGGGCGACATCTGGGCCCATGAGAGCCGCGGGCGACCTGGCCAGCGATGTGTGCCCTTTCCCAACCGACGTCGCTCGTTCTCGGTGCGTGCTTGACACGACGTGGCAGCGGGTGGGCTGGTGAACGAGAGGTCTGGAGAGGCTGACGAGCAGGTTGTCGACGAATATGGTTCGCGTTAGGAGCTGGGTTCGCGAGCCGGGCCGTGAGTGACTAACTGAGACAACCGTGCCAGGGGAGTGGGGACAGCGGCGGACGTCGGCGGACAGCGCGCAGGTGATCGCGGCATCGGAGACGACGTCCGGCCGGGTCCCCGAGTGCCTGGCCGTCAAGAAGCCTTCTACTGCGGTGGCTCGTTGAATGGGCAGTTGACTGCATCACGTGCCCCAGGTTCTCCTCTTCGTCCAGTTCCTTGGCACAACGCTCAGGCCGGACGGGCTCCGCCAGTCTCTCCGCGCAGCAGGGGACCACCTTCATCTCGAACCGCTCCGGAGATCATTCAGCGGGCAGCAACGAACGTCGTGAGGAGCTCGTCGTCGCCAGCCGCCCGCAGTTCCATCTCGTAGTCGTTGATCAACGCCGCGTCGCCGCCGCTGCGGCGGATCACCCCGGCGAGGACTTGTCTGAGTTCCGCACCACTTCGCCGGTTCACCTCAGTTGTTAGCCGGCTAACGACAACGCCCCTATGGCGGACTACGAGATCCAACCACTGCCGAGCGGCCGGCAATTTGGCTAAGTCGGGTGGCACTGTGCCGGCAAGCTCGGCCGCTACCTCGTCGGTCTCTGCTGCTCGGCCAGATGTCTCCGCCGCCAGTGACGCGAGCACCGTCGGCCGCTCCCCCGGATCCCCAACGATCAGGCCAGCCTCACGGAGTAGCTCGAAAGCCCTGTGAACAGTGCTGGTGGAAACACCCCGCTCCTTGGCCAGCTGCTTCAGACCTGGCAGATGGCCGCCCAGCGGAATCTTTCCGGTCAGAATGTCTGTACGGAGGTCTGCAGCGAGTAGCTCGCGGGGAGTCTTCGGATCGCCCAACGCCCGTTCGACGGGATCGGCTACAACCTCGGGCCTTGCCGGCATCCGCCCGAGCAGTCCGCCGGCAGCTCGCTGGTCTGCCTCGGACATCCAGGCGGCGTAGACGCGCAGGGTCGTGATCCCGCCGCCCGAGTGGCCCAGGCGGCCCGCGACAGTCCGCACGTCGACGCCGGAGGCGATCAATTCGGTGGCTGAGTAGTGCCGCAGGTTGTGCAGATGAGTGTCGATCCCGATTCGCGCAGCGAGGCGGCTGTACCGCTGAGACACCGAACTAGGCACGAGATGGTTCGTGCCGTCGGGGTCAAGAGAGAAGACGAACGTCTCGTCGCCGAGGTCGAGGTCTAGCGCCGCAGCCCGCTCGACTGCCCGCTCCTTGTGCTCCTGCAGCACCGCCACGGTCTCGGGGTCGAGGGTGAGTCTGCGCTGCTGATGGGTCTTGGTGTCCTTCTCCTCGCGGTGGGTCCCGTCCTGAGCGATGCTCCGCCGGAACGTCAGCACCCCGTTGACGAGGTCGACGTGGGACCACCGGAGCGCACAGAGCTCTCCTCGACGGCCGCCTGTAGCCATTGCCAGCCAGACCAGCGTGCCCCAGTCCGGGTCGGCCCACGCTTCGTTCAGGAGGCGCGCGGTCTGTTCTGCGGACGGTGGCTGAGGGTCCGGCTTCCGCGCGGCTGGCGGCGTTGCCAACGCGACGGGGTTGGTAGCGACCCAGCGCCATCGAACGCCCTTGCCGTATGCCCCGTTGAGCACGAAGTGGATCTGGCGGATCGTCGAAGCCGATAGTGGCTGGCACTCGTGACGACGGCAGCGCTCGTCGCAGGTGTGCTCGTGTGGCGTGCGGTGGTCGACAGCGCGCTTGTCGGTGCAGTGAATCCGGCAGCGGCGAAGCTCGGCGTAGAGCGAGTCGAGGGCGTCGGCGTCGATCGCGCCGGCCTTCTGGCGACCGATGAACGGCCGCACGTGCTTTTCCAGGTACTTCGCGTACATCCGGTGCGTCGTCCGCCCGACGTCGAGGTTCTCGAGGTAGCGGTCGAGCAGCTGGTCGACGGTCGCGCTCGTCCGCGGGTGCCGCTGCTCGTCGACCTGGTTCGCGAGCCGGCGCATGACCTTCTCTGCCTCCGCGGACGCCGCAGGCCCGGGCGGCACGGTCTCCTTGAGGTAGTGCCGCCGTCCGGTGACTGGATCGATCCCCGCGTACACCGAGACGCGAAGGGCCCCGCTCGGGAGCTCCTCGATACTGCCGCGCTGGCGCTTGCGGCGCTGGGGCGAACCGGCCATGCCGATCACGCTAGCAGGCAGTTCGCACCACATTTGATCCCACGACGGGAGCGCACAAGCTGCGTCAGCTGCATACTTGCTGCTCAGAGTGGTGGGCGCGGCAGGGATCGAACCTGCGACCGCTCGGGTGTAAACCGAGTGCTCTCCCGCTGAGCTACGCGCCCGGGTTCCCGGGGCCCGAGGGCCCCGAGAGACGACTCACAGCGCCGCGAGCGCCTTCTTCCAGCCGTCCTGGTCACGCGCCTCGCCCGGCCCGTTGACCTCGGAGAACTGGACGACGCCGTCCTTGTCCACGAGGAACGTGCCGCGCAGGGCGAAGCCGGCGCCGTCGTTGAAGACGCCGTAGGCCTTGGCGACCTCGCCGTGCGGCCAGAAGTCCGCCAGCAGCGGGAACTCGTATCCCTGGGCGTCCGACCACGCCTTGAGCGCGAACGGGTGGTCGACCGACACGGCAAGGATCTGCACGTCGGCGTTCTGGAAGCTCGACAGGTCGTCACGGACGGAGCAGAGCTCGCCCGTGCAGACCCCCGAGAACGCGAACGGGTAGAACACCACGAGGGCGGCCTTGTCGCCGCGGAACGACGACAGGGTCACCTCCTGGTTGTTCTGGTCCTTCAGCGTGAAGTCGGGGGCCTGGGAACCGACCTCGGGTGCGGCCATGCGTACAACTCCTCGGAGGCATGCGGGAGCCCGCCGGTCACCCGGCGGGCACGTTCCCGGCCGAGCCTAGGCCACGGGGGGCGAGCCGCCCACCCGCGCCACGGCTGTCAAGGGCTCAGCTCACCGCTTGGCCTTGCTGTTCGCCTTCGGCGATGCGAGCCGGGCACCGGCCCACTCGTCGCTCACGCTGACGTTCGACGTCTGGGTGAGGCCCGCCGTCGGCGCGGCCTCGGCGATCTCGCTCGGCTCGAGATGGCCGTCCCGGCCCGTCTTGGGGGTCAACACCCAGACGATGCCGTTGTCGGCGAGATTGGCGCGGGCGTCCACCAGGGCGTCGACGAGATCGCCGTCACCCTCCCGGAACCACATCAGCACGACGTCGATGACCTCCTGCGCGTCCTCGTCGAGGAGCTCGTCGCCGGAGCGCTCCTCGACGGCGTCGCGCACCGTCTCGTCGACGTCGGAGTCATAACCCAGTTCCTGGACGACCATGCCCGGTTCGACACCGAGCTTGCCCGCGATGTCGGACGTTCGTCCGGCATCTTCCGCGGCGACCACGCGTGCACCTCTTTCCTCGTGAACGGGAGCGGACTCAGTGTCCGCGCCCGGGTGGAACCCGACTCATCGATGCGGAATCCGAACACGACCGGCCTGCCGCGCGCAACCGCCGTTCCGTGATCATGCGTAGAGGGGCACGATAGGGGGTGTGTCGCCCGCCCGCCGTACCACGGCTGACGGGCGGTAGCGGCACCATCGCAGCACCACCCGCGACACGGTCGACGACCACGTCGACAGAGAACCACAAGTACCGACATAGCACGCCCACGCAGGGAGATCCCTTGACCGGCCAGAGCACCACCAGCGACGACAGTCCCCGACGCGTGCACGTCATCCGCGACGGACTCGCGGCGCACCTCCCGGACATCGATCCCGAGGAGACCGCCGAGTGGATGGACTCCTTCGACGCCGTCCTCGACGCCGCGGGCCAGCAACGCGCGCGTTACCTGATGCTGCGGATGCTGCAGCGAGCCCGGGAGCGGCACGTCAGCGTGCCGTCGCTGACCAGCACGGACTACGTCAACACGATCCCGACGGACCGTGAGCCGTGGTTCCCCGGGGACGAGGAGGCCGAGCGGGCCTACCGTCGCTGGATCCGGTGGAACGCGGCCATGACCGTGCACCGCGCCCAGCGCCCGGGGATCGGCGTGGGCGGGCACATCTCCTCCTACGCGTCGTCGGCGACGCTCTACGAGGTGGGCTTCAACCACTTCTTCCGCGGCAAGGAGCACCCCGGCGGCGGGGACCAGATCTACATCCAGGGCCACGCCTCCCCCGGCATCTACGCCCGCGCGTACCTCGAGGGACGCCTGTCCGAGGACCGCCTCGACGGCTTCCGCCAGGAGCTCAGCCACGGCGGCAAGGGCCACGGCCTGCCCTCCTACCCGCACCCGCGCCTGATGCCGGACTTCTGGGAGTTCCCCACCGTCTCGATGGGCCTCGGCCCGATGAACGCGATCATGCAGGCGCGGTTCAACCGCTACCTGGGCGCGCGGGGCATCAAGGACACCTCGGACCAGCGCGTCTGGGCGTTCCTCGGCGACGGCGAGATGGACGAGCCGGAGTCGCGCGGGCAGATCCAGATCGCGGCGACCGAGGGCCTGGACAACCTGACCTTCGTCGTCAACTGCAACCTGCAGCGCCTCGACGGGCCGGTGCGCGGCAACGGCAAGATCATCCAGGAGCTTGAGTCGTTCTTCCGCGGCGCGGGCTGGAACGTCATCAAGGTAATCTGGGGCCGCGAGTGGGACGCGCTACTGCACGGCGACCGCGACGGCGCGCTGATCAACCTGATGAACACCACCCCGGACGGGGACTACCAGACCTACAAGGCCAACGACGGCGCGTACGTCCGCGACCACTTCTTCGGCCGGGACCCGCGCACGAAGGCGCTGGTCGAGCCGCTGACGGACGACCAGATCTGGCAGCTCAAGCGCGGTGGGCACGACTACCGCAAGGTCTACGCGGCCTACAAGGCGGCGACCGAGCACAACGGCCAGCCCACCGTCATCCTCGCGAAGACGATCAAGGGCTACGGGCTGGGCTCGCACTTCGCCGGCCGCAACGCCACGCACCAGATGAAGAAGCTGACGCTGCCGGACCTCAAGCAGTTCCGGGACGAGCAGCGCATCCCGATCTCGGACGCCGAGCTCGAGAAGGACCCGTACCTGCCGCCGTACTACCACCCCGGCAACGACGCTCCGGAGATCCGGTACATGGAGGAGCGGCGCCGTCAGCTCGGCGGTCCGCTGCCGTCGCGGCGCACGACGTCGAAGCCGCTCGTGCTGCCCGGGGACAAGGTCTACGACGTCGTCACGAGGGGCTCCGGCAAGCAGGAGGTCGCCACGACGATGGCGTTCGTCCGGCTGCTGCGCGAGCTCATCAAGGACAAGGAGATCGGGGCCCGCTTCGTGCCCGTCATCCCGGACGAGGCGCGCACGTTCGGCATGGACGCGATGTTCCCGACGCAGAAGATCTACAACCCGCACGGCCAGCAGTACACGTCGGTCGACGCCTCGCTGATGTTGTCCTACAAGGAGTCCGAGCAGGGTCAGCTGCTGCACGAGGGCATCAACGAGGCCGGCTCGGTCGGGTCGTTCACGGCGGCGGGCACGTCCTACGCCACCCACGACGAGCCGATGATCCCGGTCTACGTCTTCTACTCGATGTTCGGCTTCCAGCGCACCGGTGACTCGATCTGGGCCGCCGCGGACCAGATGGCGCGCGGCTTCCTCGTCGGTGCCACCGCGGGCCGCACGACGCTGACCGGCGAGGGCCTGCAGCACAACGACGGCCACTCGCTCGTCCTGGCCAGCACCAACCCCGCCGTCGCGGCGTACGACCCGGCGTTCTCCTTCGAGATCGCGCACATCGTGCGGGACGGGCTGCGCCGGATGGTCGGCGACGAGCCCGAGAACATCATGTACTACCTGACGGTCTACAACGAGCCGTACGTGCAGCCGGCCGAGCCCGCGGATCTGGACGTCGAGGGGCTGCTCAAGGGCATCTACCGCTACGTCGGGACGAACAAGGAGGACGGGCCGCAGGTGCGGCTGCTGGCCTCCGGCGTCGCGCTGCCGTGGGCACTGCGGGCCAGGGACATGCTGGCCGAGCAATGGGGCGTCGGGGCCGAGGTGTGGTCGGTGACGTCGTGGGGCGAGCTGCGCCGCGACGGCGTCGAAGCCGAGCACGCGAACCTGCTGCACCCGGACGCCGAGCCGGTGACCCCGTACGTGGCCACCGCCCTGGGCGGCTCGGACGCGCCGGTCGTCGCGGTCTCGGACTGGATGCGCGGCGTGCCGGACCTCATCCGGCAGTGGGTCCCGGCGCCGTTCACCTCGCTCGGCACGGACGGCTTCGGCCTGTCGGACACCCGTCCGGCCGCCCGCCGGCACTTCGCGGTCGACGCCGAGTCGATCACGGTGGCGGCGCTGGCCTCGCTGGCGAAGCGCGGTGAGATCGACAAGGGCGTCGCGGGCGAGGCGGCGGCCAAGTACCGCATCGACGACCCGCAGGCGGCCGGCCCGCAGACGTCGGACTCCGGGGTGGCCTGACCATCGGGGCGCGGGGCGCCGAGAACTGTGCGTAATCGGTTACGTGAATACCCGTCGACGCCGATCGGCGCCCCGGCTCTCCGCTCCCGTGTTTCCTCCGCGTTCCGGATCGGATAACCGGCGAATTGACTCTCGGCAACGCGCCTGGATCGCGCTAGGCTCCGCCCGATGCCGACCGCGCGATCGCGCGGAAGGCGTTCCGCCTGGTCGCGAAGAAGTGGCGGCCGGGCGGCGCAATTCGGGACACGGCGTTCCGGTGAGCAGGCACGAGGAGAGCAAGAATGGCAGAGGGCACCGTCAAGTGGTTCAACAGCGAGAAGGGCTACGGCTTCCTCGCACCCGACGGTGGTGGCGCGGATGTGTTCGTGCACTACTCCGCGATCCAGGTGAACGGCTACAAGAGCCTCGACGAGGGGCAGCGCGTGTCGTTCGACATCGAGCAGGGACAGAAGGGGCCGCAGGCGACCGCGGTCACCCCGCTCGGCTGATCGGACCGACCGACACCCGCAAACACCTTCCACCACCCATCGGCGCTCACCGGTTCTGCGCTCCTCGCGAGGCCTCCAGGTCCCCGCACAGAGATCGATCGGTACGTCGTCGTCGACCGGGGTGACCCCAGCGGTCACCCCGGTCGACGACGTCCGGGGGCGGGTCGAGCCCCGGACGTGCCATGCTCTGCGCGTGACGCTGTCCGAGGTCCGCGGGGTCTCACCTGCGACGCTACGGCGCCTGGAGCTGGCAGCGGGCGACCTCGCGGGCTCCTGCCTCAGCGCCATGGAGGAGCGCCAGCCGTGGTTCGCCCGGCTGCCCGCGGACCAGCGCGCCGGCGTCCTCCTCGTGACGCAGACGGGCGTCGCGAACTTCGTGGCGTGGCTCGGCGAGCCCACCGAGACCATCCGGCTCACCGCCGAGGCCTTCCGGATCGCGCCGCGGGACCTCGCCCGCCGGCTGAGCCTGCGCCAGACCGTCGACCTCGTCCGGATCGCCACCGAGGTCTTCGAGGAGCGGCTGCCGCCGCTGGCGGCCGATCGCGAGGAGTACCGGATCCTCGTCGAGGCCGTCCTGCGCTTCGGCCGGGAGATCGCCTTCGCCGCCGCCACGGTCTACGCCGCCGCCGCGGAGGCCCGCGGCGCGTGGGACGCGCGGCTGGAGGCCCTCGTGGTCGACGGCGTCGTCCGGGGCGACGCCCAGGACGGGGCCGACGGCGTGCTCTCCCGCGCCGCCGTCCTCGGCTGGGACCCCGCCGCCGCCGTCCGCGTGATCGTCGGCAGCCCCCCGCCGGAGGAGGCGGACCCACCGCCGGAGTCGCTCACCGGGCTGCGCCGGCACGCGGCCCGGCTCGGCCGCTCGGTTCTCGTCGGGGTGCAGGGAAACCGGCTCGTGGTGCTGCTCAGCGAGCCGCGCCGGAGCCGGGGCGCAGCGGACGACGCCGTCGGCGCGTCGTCGCCGGAAGCCGTGATCGGGCCGATCGTGTCCGACTTCGGCCCGGGCCCGGTCGTCGTCGGACCGCTGGCGGCGGGCCTGACCGACGCCCACGCCAGCGCCCGGGACGCGCTGTCCGGGCTCCGCGCCGCCCCCGCCTGGCCGGACGCGCCCCGGCCGGTGGCGGCGGACGACCTCCTCCCGGAGCGCGCGATGTGCGGCGACGCCGTGGCGCACCGGCGGCTCGTGGAGACCGTGATCGAGCCCCTGGGGAGCGCCGGCGGCGAGCTGCTGCGCACCCTCGGGAGCTACATCGAGGGCGGCGGCGCGCTCGAGGCGTGTGCCCGCGCGCTGTTCGTGCACCCCAACACGGTGCGCTACCGGCTGCGCCGGGTGAGTGAACTCACAGGCCTCGTGCCGGCGGACCCGCGGGACCAGCTCGTGCTGCGGACCGCGCTCGTGGCCGGTCGCCTCGCTGCCGCGGACCATGCCCTCGACGCGCCCGCATACACTTCTGACCAGCATCGGAGATGAATCATCGAGACCACGGTCACCTACGGGACCCTACAAATCGTCCCGGCGACCACTCGCCTGTCGGGTCGATGATCCCGGTCGCGTTGTGGACATCCTCCAAATCCCGGGGTCGGAGTTGGTGCGTGGCGGTATCCCGGAGCCGGAGGTCGGCCGTGTTGGGTAGGTGGCTGTGATCGCGTTGCTCGCGCCGGGACAGGGATCCCAGACCCCCGGCATGCTCGAACCCTGGCTCGACGACCCTGCGGCCTCGGCGAAGGTCGACGCCTGGTCCGACGCCACGGGGCTGGACCTGCGCCGGCTCGGCACCACCGCGGACGCGGACGAGATCAAGGACACGGCGGTGACCCAGCCGCTGGTCGTCGCCAACGCCCTGCTCGCCGCCGCCGCACTCGCCGCGCGGATCGACCTGCCCTCCGGCGCCCCGACGGCCGGGCACTCCGTGGGTGAGCTCGCCGCCGCGGCCATCGCCGGGGTCCTCTCCCCCGACGCCGCCGTCGCCCTCGCCGCCGTCCGCGGCCGCGAGATGGCCGCCGCCTGCGCGCTCGAGCCCACCGGCATGGCCGCCGTGCTCGGCGGGGAGCCGGACGTCGTCGTCGCCCGGCTGGCGGAGCTGGGGCTCGATCCGGCGAACCGCAACGGCGCCGGCCAGATCGTCGCGGCCGGCCCGATCGGCGCGATCGACGAGCTGGTCGCCGGACCCCCGGAGGGCTCCCGGCGGGCGGCCGCGCTGCCCGTCGCCGGCGCGTTCCACACGCGGTTCATGGCGACCGCCGAGGAGGCGCTGCGCGCCCACGCCAAGGACATCTCCCCCGCGGACCCGGTCCGCCCGCTGCTGACGAACGCCGACGGCTCGGTCGTCACCACCGGCGAGGACGCGCTGGACCGGCTGGTCTCGCAGGTGACGAAGCCGGTCCGCTGGGACTCCTGCATGGCCGCGCTGAAGGAGCTCGGGGTCACCGCGGTGATCGAGCTCCGCCGGCGGGTACCCTCGTCGGCCTGGTGCGCCGCGACCTCAAGGGCACCGCCACCCTGGCGCTGAAGACCCCCGACGACCTGGACAAGGCCGTCGCGCTGATCGCCGAGCACGCGGGAGCGGCTCAGAAGGAGCCCACACAGTGAAGTTCAACCTGGCGCCCGCCCTCGCCGGGGCGCGCATCCTCGGGCTCGGCAGCTACCAGCCCGAGCAGGTCGTCACCAATGCCGACCTCGCGAAGCGGGTCGAGACGGACGACCAGTGGATCCGGGACCGCGTCGGCATCGTGGAGCGCCGGATCGCCCAGGACGACACCAGCCTCGTGGACATGGCCGTCGAGGCCGGGGCCCGCGCGGTGAAGGACTCGGGGCTGGACACCGGCGACATCGACACCGTGATCGTCGCGACCTGCACGATGCCGAACCCGATCCCCAACGCCGCCGCGCAGACCGCGGACCGGGTCGGGATCCACGCCGCGGCCGCGTTCGACCTCAACGCCGCGTGCGCCGGGTTCTGCTACGGACTCGGCGCGGCCGCGGACCTCGTGCGCTCCGGGACGTCGAAGAACGCCCTCGTCATCGGCGCGGAGAAGCTGTCGGACTGGGTGGACTGGGACGACCGCTCGACGTGCATCATCTTCGCGGACGCCGCCGGCGCGGCCGTCGTCGGCGGGGCCTCGACCGAGGACGAGGTCGGCATCGGGCCGGTCGCCTGGGGCAGCGCGGGGGACATCGCGTCGACCATCCGGATCCTCGCCGAGAGCACGAACAAGCTGCACCAGGAGGGCCAGGCGGTCTTCCGCTGGGCCACCACGCAGATCGCCCCGGTGGCGCTCGAGGCCGTCGCGAAGGCCGGTCTGACGCCCGCGGACATCGACGTGCTGGTCCCGCACCAGGCGAACCTGCGCATCGTCGAGGCCGTCGCCAAGCGGCTGCGGGCCAAGGGAGCCCGGGAGGACATGCGGGTCGCGGACGACATCGTGTACTCGGGCAACACGTCCTCGGCCTCGATCCCGATGGCGCTCGACCACATGCGCGCCGCCGGGAAGATCCGTTCCGGTGAGCTCGCGCTGCTCGTAGGCTTCGGCGCGGGCCTCTCCTACGCGGGCCAGGTAATCGTCTGCCCGTGAGGCCTGATTCGATGAGGCCTGCTTTGCTTGCACCGACCGGCACCACCCCCCACCAGAAGGAGTACACCCGTGGCTGACAACGCCGAGATCCTCTCCGGCCTCGCCGAGATCGTCGAGGAGGTCGCCGGCATCGACACCGCCGAGGTGACCGCCGACAAGTCCTTCGTCGACGACCTGGACATCGACTCGCTCTCCATGGTCGAGATCGCGGTGCAGGCCGAGGACAAGTTCGGCGTCAAGATCCCGGACGAGCAGCTCGCCGAGCTGAAGACCGTGGGCGACGCCGTCGACTACATCTCGAAGAACCAGTAAGACCCCGCTCACATCCGCTCTGCCGCTGCACCGTTTCAGGAGGCCCCCGCATGCCCGCCGACGTACTTCCTTCCGCGGAGGCGGAGTCATGACCGACGTCGTCGTCACCGGCTACGGCGCGACGACCCCGCTCGGCGGGGACGCCGCTTCCACCTGGGACGCCCTGCTCGCCGGCAAGTCCGGCGTCGGGCTCACCCGGGGCGAGTGGGTCGAGAAGTTCGACCTGCCCGTCAAGATCTCGGCGCAACTCGCCGTGGAGCCGTCCGAGGTCCTGCCGCGCGTGCAGGCCCGCCGGATGGACCGCGCCGAGCAGGTCGCGATCATCGCGGCCCGCGAGGCGTGGGCCCACGCGGGCCTCGCGGTGGAGAAGGGCGAGGAGCCGCGGGTCGAGCCCGAGCGACTCGCCGTGGTCATCGGGACGGGCATCGGCGGCGTGACCACCCTGCTCGACCAGGACGACCTCCTGGAGACGAGCGGGCTGCGGAAGGTCTCGCCGCTGACCGTCCCGATGCTGATGCCCAACGGGCCGGCCGCCATGGTCAGCCTCGAGATCGGGGCGCGCGGTGGCGTGCACAGTCCCGCCTCCGCGTGCGCCACCGGGGCCGAGGCGCTCGCCTGGGCGTACCGGCTGCTCAAGGCGGGCGAGGTCGACGTCGTGGTCGCGGGTGGCGCCGAGGCGTGCATCAGCGGCCTCACCGTCGCCGGGTTCGTGCAGGCGCGCACGCTCAGCCAGCGCAACGAAGAGCCCGAGAGGGCGTCTCGCCCGTTCGACACCAAGCGGGACGGGTTCGTCCTCGGCGAGGGCGCGGGCGTCATGGTCCTCGAGCGGGCGGAGTACGCCGCCGCCCGCGGGGCCACCGTGCACGGCCGGCTCTCGGGCGTCGGGATCACCTCCGACGCCTACCACATCACCGGGCCGGACCCGGAGGGCACGGGCCAGGCCCGCGCCATGGCCAACGCGATGCGCACCGCCGAGATCTCCCCGTCCGACGTTGGGCACGTGAACTGCCACGCGACGTCGACGGTGGCCGGTGACGTGGGTGAGACCGTCGCGATCCGCAAGGCGATCGGCGAGCACCCCGTCCTCACCGCCCCGAAGTCCGCCCTGGGACACCTGGTGGGCGGCGCGGGCGCCGTCGAGGGCATCGTCGCGATGCTCTCGGTGCGGGACGGGATCATCCCCGCCACCCGCAACCTCGACGAGCTGGACCCGGGCGTCACCCTGGACGTCGTGTCCGGGGAGCCGCGGAAGATGGAGCTCACCGCCGCGGTGAACAACTCCTTCGGTTTCGGCGGGCACAACGCCAGCCTGGTGTTCACGAAGGTCTGACCGCTCTCCTCGAGCACCCTTCCCGGCGTCCCGGCACAGGTTCGGCCTGTGCCGGGCCGGCGGAACCTGTACTCGACCGAGCTGAGCAGGGGGTACCGACGAGGCTCCCGGCGGCGCCCGTGTCGATCCGCGGCGGGCTCCCGGTGAGCGGCAGGCTGCCCCGCCAGCAGATCCGGCCCGTGCGCAGCATCTCGGGGGCATCGGCGGGATCCTGGGTGCTCACGAAGCGGACCAGGGCGAGGACGGCATCGGCGGGACGATCGTCGATGCGGTCCACCCGGATCGTGCCGTCCACGGTGGTCCGCACGCCCGCCTGCCAGGCCTGCTCGGGCTGGCGGGCCACCCGTTCCGGCACGACGGTGTCCGACCAGCCCTGGTAGTCCTTGGCGTTGATCGCGTCGAAGTAGCGCTGCAGCAGCGACCGCACGGACTCCCCGGCCGGGTGCGCCATCGCGTCCAAACTGAGCGTGACCTCGCTCGACCCGGCGCTGGAGGAGGGTGGGCCCGGCGGTGCGTACAGCGGGGCACTCCCCTCGAAGGAGCGGATCCCCGCCACGGCGGCGCCGATCCCGCCGCCCACGAGAACGACGACCAGCACGACGACGACCAGGATCGTGCGGCGTGTACCAGGCCGCCCGGTCGCCTCGTCGCTCACCCGGACAGTCTGCCGGATGCCTGCAACGGCCCCGGCAGGGAGGCCGCCGGTCAACCGACCTGGTGCAGCCAGGTCACCGGAGCGCCGTCGCCGGCGAAGCGGCAGGGTTCGAGGGCCTCGTCCCACGCGGCGCCGAGGAGCTCGGCGATGCGGCCGCGGACCTGCGAGGCCGGGAGCTCGGCGAGCACGGCTCGGAGCTGGTCCTCCCCGAGGACGACATCGCCGTTGGCGCTGGTCCGCCCGCTCCACAGGCCGAGGCCCGGGACGTGGCAGAACCGCTGGCCGTCAACGCCGTGGCTGGGCTCCTCGGTGACCTCGAAGCGCAGCATCGGCCACGCCCGCAGGGCGCCGGCCAACGCACCGGCACTGCCCGCGGGGCCACCCCACGTGCACTCCGCGCGCAGCTGGCCGGGAACGGCGGGCTGCGCAGACCACTGCAACGCCACTCGGGAACCGAGGACGCCTGATATCGCCCACTCGACGTGCGGGCAGACCGCAGTCGGCGACGAGTGGACGTAGACCACGCCACGTGTGCTCACTGCTGACCTCCGCTTTCGAGACGAGGATCGCCTTCCCCAACGTCCTCGGTCCTGCGGTGTCTTCGGTGATGCCAGTGGTGCGTGGTGAGTGTAGGTGCGGGTCTCCCAACCCGTTCAGGGAGCGGATACGGCTGTGCGGTGATCACTGTGCACGATCCGGCGGATCGCCGCCACCACCGCGCGGTGGACACGGCGTGTCGCCCCCCACCGGGAGTGTCGTTCCGGTAGGGGCCGGCGACCTTCCCGGGCCCGGTCATCCCCGGCCTCGGCCGAGCAGCCCGCCGTCGACGAAGAGGTTGTCCGCGAGATCGACCGCGCCGGGCACCCGCAGGGGTCCGACGGCCGCGTCCCTGCGGAAGCGGTTTCCGGTGATCCGCAGCTCGGAGAGGCTGTCCGAGGTGCCGCCGAGGCGCAGCGTGTAGTCGCCGCCGCCCAGTTCGTTGCCCCGGATCACGACGGCTCCGGGCCGCTCCGCGCGCCGGGAGGGCGGGGGTTCGACGACGACGGCGCTCCCGCCACCCGGACCGCGCTCGATCCGGTTGCCCTCCACCAGCACGTCCCCGGCCGGGGCGACGAGCGCGAGGGCGTCGCCCGAGCCCGCGAGGTCGTGCAGCCAGCTGTTCCGCAGGGTCACGCCCGGCCCGAGCCGGGCGCCGGTGAGGTCCGGATCGCCGCGGAGGCCGACGAGCTCGACGCGTTCGGCGGTCCAGTCCGCACCCTCCACCCCGGCCTCGGTGAAGTCGCCGGTGACGGTCGTGTCCTCGATCCGCACAGAGCCGCCGTCGACCGTCCGGATTCCGGCGGGCAGGGTGCCGTCGCCGGTGACCCGGCTGCGGCGCACCACGACGTCCCGGGCCTCGACGACGATCCCGCCCGCGACGTCCAGCCCGTCCAGGACGGCGCCGGGCGCGCTGACCGTGAGCGCGGAGACCCGGCAGAGCGGCAGGTCGTCCGGCACGCCGACGCTGTCGGGGGCGGGCGGCGCGTAGGGCCCGGCCTGCACGCAGGTCGGGACCGCTGCTGTCTCGTCACGGAGGCCGGCCAGCACCCCGCCGGCGGCCGCGGTGGCGATCAGCGCGGCGAGGATCGCCCGCGCCGCTCCGACCGTGCCCCCGCCGACCTGCACCATCCGACGGAGAGTACGCGGCCGAACACCTCACGTAGTCGAGCCTGCTACGGCGTGGCGTAGTGCGTGACCACTCCGTGATCCTCCGTCGTCAGGATCCCGCGCTGCGCCAGCAGGTCCAGGTGGGCCTGCGTCTCCAGGACCGCCATCATCATGTTGAAGCGGTCGAGCTCGGGGAGGGTCCGCTCGCGCCGGGTCCAGGTGAGCGCCCCGGCCACCTCGAACGCGGTGCTCCGGCCCTCCTCGGCCGCCTTGAGCGTGGCGTCGAGCCGGTCCGCGTGGTGCTCCAGCAGCTCGTCGACCCGCTCGTGCACCCGCCGGCCGACGGGGCCGTGCGCGGGCAGCAGCGCCGCGTCCGGCCGGTCCTTGAGCAGCTGCAGCGAGACGAGGAAGTCCCCGAGCGGGGTCGCGGTCGGGCGCGGTTCGAAGCCGATCGACGGCGTGATCCGCGGCAGCACGTGGTCCCCGGCGAAGAGCAGGTCCGACGCCTCGTCCGCGAACACGACGTGCCCGCGGGTGTGCCCCGGCGTCTCGACGACCTCGAGGCGCCGCCGGGCGGCCGGCGGCCCGACGGTGACGACGGCGCGGTCCGCCAGGTAGCCGTCCGGGCGCTCCCAGCCGGCCATGTCCCGCTCGCCGCGCGGTTCGGCGTCCATCTCGGTGGCGAGCTCGTCCGCACCGGCGCGGTGCAGCCGGGCCCCGTGCACGCCCCACGCCGTGTGCCCGGGGCGGACGACCTCGTCGATGTTGGGCCGCTCCCCCGCGCCGATCAGCACCTGCGCGCCGAACTCCTTCCGGAGTGTCACGGCTTGCGTGTAGTGGTCGCGGTGGGAGTGGGTGACGAGGAAGCGGCGGACGTCGGCGAGGCCGGACCCGAGCACGTCGAGCGCCCCGGCGAGCAGCTCGCGGGACTCCGCGAGCGCCCAGCCGGCGTCGACCAGCGTCCAGCCCGCGTCGTCCGCGATCGCGTAGACGTTGACGGCGCGCAGGCCGTCGTTGGGCAGCGGAAGCGGGATCCGGTAGACGTCCGGGGCGCTGCGGTAGACGCCGGGCGCGGTCCAGTCCCCGGCGGCACCGGGGTCGTCGTGGAGTTCGGGGCGGGTCACGTCGGCACCCTAGGCGAACGGTCGTTCACTCGGCTCCTCACCGGACGAACTCGTCCACCTCCGCCGGGCCGGCGTCGTGACCGACCATGGCCGAGCCGTAGACCTGCGCGAACTCGCGGAGGATCGCGTCGAGCGGGAGATCGGTGTACACGCCGCGGTAGCGGACGTACTCCATGTGCCGGCTGCCGTCCCCGGTGAACTCGTGCATCAGCGCGTCCGCGTCGCCGTCGAACGGGATCGGCGCGACACCGAAGCGGGCGCAGAGCTCGGCGTTGAACGCGGGCGTGGCCTTCACCCAGCGCCCGTTCAGGTAGAGGTCCGTGTAGCCGTGGTAGACGAAGAGGTCTGCGCCGCCCATCTTCTCCTGGAGCCGGGACGACGTGAGGTGGTTGCGGACGTCCGCAAAGCCGAGACGCGCCGGGATGCCGGCGGCCCGCGCGGCCGCGGTGAGCAGGACGGCCTTGGGCACGCACCAGTTCGACGGCGCCTCCGCGACGGCGCTCGCCCGGTAGGCCGCGCGCGCGGACGCGATGTGGTGCGGGTCGTACCAGATCCCGTCCCGGACGGCCTCGAACAGCAGCACCGCCCGCCGGACCGGGTCCGGCTCGTCCCCGACCACGCGCGCGACGTACGCGCGCACCTGCGGCGAGTCCGAGTCCACGAACTCCGTGGGAGCCAGGTGCTCCGGGAGGACCGGGTCGTCGGTGGTCGGTTGTGCGGTCATCGGGGGAACCTCCTCGTTCGAGGTGATCGTACGACGCGGTTCTCGGAACTCAGAGCGATCGGCGATCGACTTTGCGTCACACACCCCGAACCCGGCGCGGCCGGTCCACCCGTCCGTGGACCGTCGACCACCTGGTCGGTGAGGCAATGTCGACTACTCTCCGGTCACACGAACCCCACACGTCGCAGGTGTGGCGGCACGACGACGGAGGTCTCGAGGGCATGGCAGAACAGGTGCCGGGCAAGCAGGACGTGATCGGGGCACCGTTCCTCACCGTGGCCGAGGTCGCCGAACGGATGCGCGTCTCGAAGATGACGGTCTACCGGCTGCTGCACAGCGGGGAGCTGCCCGCGGTCCGGTTCGGTCGCTCGTTCCGGGTGCAGCGGGGCGCGGTCGAGGACCTGATCCGGGCCGCGCGGTACGAGGCCGGCTGATCCGCCGGGCCCGCTACGTCCTCCGGACCGCACGGCCCCGCGGACGCAACGGCATGGGCGGAGCTCCGGCGCGGCGAGCGGATCGCCCTCGTATCCCCGCACCGTCCCGAACGGCCCCCGCGCGCCCGCGATCTCGGCCTGCCAGGCCGCGCGGGCCTGCGCGATCTCGTCGCCGGTCCGGCCGACGAAGTTCCACCACATCACCAGCTCCTCGGCGAACGGCACGCCGCCGAGCAGCAGGAAACGGCTGTCCGCCTCCGTCCGCAGACGCAGCTCGCGCCGTCCGCAGCCCAGGTACAGCAGGACGCCGACGTCCAGGCCGGGCGCCGGGCCGTCCACCGGCTCATCGCCGATCTCGGGGCTGCCGGAGACCGTCAGAACGGCGTGTTCGAAGTCCGGTTCGAGCGGCAGCCGGACGTCCGCGCCCGCGGCCAGCTCGACGTCGACGCCGACGAGCGGGGTGTGCACCCGGCCGGCGGAGCGGGCGCCGTCGACCTCGCCCAGCAGGACGGTCGCGCGCATGCCCGGGCTCCGCAGGACCGGCAGGTCCGCGTGGTGCTCGAAGCGGGGCGGGCTCGCGCGGTCCTCGTCCGCCAGCGCGACCCACAGCTGGGCGCCGTGCAGGAGCGGGGCGTGCGGGTCCGGGGACTGCTCGGAGTGCGCGATGCCCCTCCCCGCCGTCATCAGGCCGAGCTCGCCGGGCCGGATCACGACGTCGCTGCCGAGGGAGTCCCGGTGGTGCACCTCGCCGTCGAGCAGCCAGCTCACCGTCTGCAGGCCGATGTGCGGGTGCGGGGCGACCTGCATGCCGGGCTCGCCGGCGACCTCGTCCGGGCCGTAGTGGTCCACGAAGCACCACGCGCCGACCATCCGCCGGTCCAGGCTCGGCAGCAGGCGTCGCACCTGTGTGCTCTCCCCCAGCCGCACGGTCTTCGAGCGCAGCAGGTCGTGCGCCGGAGCCGCCGACGCGTGCGCCGAACAGACGGTGACCGACGGGTCGGCCGTCACGTTGCTCATCGAGATCCCCCCATCCCGCGAGGTTCCACAGTAGCCGCGACACACGGGTGTCATCCGTTGCTGCGACGATCCTGCGATGCGACGTGACGTGAGGGCCCGGCTCGAGTTGACCGTCACCGAACCGGCACTGCTGTCCCTGCAGATCGCCGTCGCGGGTCCGACGACCGCAGAGGAACTCGTGGTGACCCTGGACGGCTCCCCGCTGCCCACCCCGCGCGAGATCGACGGCGGCTACGGCGGGCGCGTGCACATGATCGAGGAGTGTGCCCCGGGGGCCCTGGTCGTCGAGTACGCGGCGTCGGTGGAGGGCACGTACCCGGTCCCGGCGCCGCCCGGGTCGGAGGAGCACGACCGGATCGTGCAGATGCGGCCGAGCCGCTACTGCCCGTCGGACAAGCTGTTGTCCACGGCGGCCCACGAGTTCGGGGACATCGAGGACACCGGGAAGCTGATCGACGCCGTCCGCGACTGGGTCAACGGCCGGCTGCTCTACATTGCCGGGTCCAGCAAGCCGACGGACGACGCCGTCGACACCCTGCTGCTCGGCGAGGGGGTGTGCCGGGACTACGCGCACCTGGTCGTCTCGCTGCTGCGCGCGCGGGACGTGCCGGCTCGCCTGGTCGCGGTGTACGCCCCGGGGCTGAGCCCGATGGACTTCCACGCGGTCGTCGAGGCGTGGACGGGGTCCGAGTGGCGGGTCGTCGACGCGACGGGCCTGGCCCCCCGGCGCTCGATGCTCCGGATCTCGACGGGCCGCGACGCCTCGGACACGGCGTTCCTGACCACGCACCACGGCGGGGTGGACCTGAACTCGATGATGATCACCGCCGTGGTCGACGAGCTGCCGGCGGAGGACCCGGCGGAGGCCCTCTCACTCGGCTGATCGATCCGGGGGTGAGAACCCGAAGGTCGTGATCGCCGGCGGGCCGCCCGCCGGCAGGCTCTCGAACACGAACCGCTCGTGCGGGACGGTCCGTTCCGGCAGCGCGTCGACGGGGAACCAGGCGAGGTCCGCGGCCTTCGCCGCCTCCTGCAGGACCGGATCGCCCGTCCAGCGGCGGCAGGTGAAGAAGAAGTCCACCCGCTCGTCGATCGGGTCGTCGTTGCGATGGGTCCGGTGCATCGCCGTCAGCGGGACGAGATCGGTCGGATCGACGGTGACGCCCAGCTCCTCCGCCGCCTCCCGGCACGCCGCCTCCACGACGGTCTCCCGCGCCTCGACGTGCCCCGCGGCGGCGGTCGCCCACCAGCCGTCGCGGTAGCCGGTGTTCCGCCGGAGCTGGAGCAGGACCTCCCCGCCGTCCTCGGGACCGCGGCGCAGGACCACGTAGGCGGCGGGCACGAGCCGGAAACGATCGATCACGGCGCAGATTCTGCGCGGGCAACACCGCGGTAATCCGACCGGCCTACCGTCGCGGGGGCGAGGAGACCGTGCGGAGGGAGACGCCATGGGCCCCACCACGCGCGTACGCACCGGCGGCGGGCGGCTCGGCGCGGTCCCGCAACGCGACGCGGACCTGCGCTACCGCACCGTCCACGGGTACCGGCGGGCGTTCCGGGTGGCCGGGTCCGGAGCGCCGATCGTGCTGATCCACGGCATCGGGGACAGCTCGACGACCTGGGAGAGCGTGCTCCCGGCGCTCGCCCGCCGGCACCTGGTGATCGCACCGGACCTGCTGGGCCACGGCCGTTCGGACAAGCCGCGCGCGGACTACTCGGTCGCCGCCTACGCGAACGGAGTGCGGGATCTGCTCGGCGTGCTCGGGGTGCCGCGCGCGACGCTCGTCGGGCACTCCTTCGGCGGTGGCGTCGCCATGCAGTTCGCCTACCAGTTCCCGGAGCGCACCGAGCGGCTCGTCCTGATCGGCAGCGGGGGTGCGGGGCCGGACGTGAACCCGGGGCTGCGGCTGATGTCGATGCCCGGCGCCGCGCTCGCCCTGAACGCGCTGCGCCTGCCGGGCATGCGCTGGCAGGTGGGTGCGGCCGTCGAGATGCTGAAGGTGCTGGGGACGGCCCTGGGCCTCGACGCGCCGGACATGCTCCGGATCGTCGACGCGCTCCCTGACGCGACGGCCCGGGCGGTCTTCATCCGGACGCTGCGGGCGGTCGTGGACTGGCGCGGCCAGGTGGTGACGATGCTCGACCGCTGCTACCTGACGCGCGGGATGCCGACGCTGCTCGTGTGGGGCAGGCGGGACGCGATCGTGCCCGTCGCGCACGCGTACCGGGCGCACGAGGCGATGCCCGGCAGCCGGCTGGAGATCTTCCCCGAGGCCGGGCACTTCCCCTTCCACACCGACCCCGCGCGGTTCGTCGGGCTGCTCGAGGACTTTCTGGGCTCCACCGAGCCGGCGCGGTGGAGTCCCGAGCAGTGGCGGCAGCTGCTGCGGGCGACGGGCGGGGCGACGAGGCCGGTCAGCCCGGCGGAGGAGCGGTCCGCGACCTGACCCGGCCCGTCGTGCGGAGCAGCAGGAGCGCAGCGACCACGGCGAGCGCGACCGTCCCGGCGGTCTGCGCGACGGCGTCGGCCGGCGGGACCCCCACGACCTGTCCCCGGCGCTCGAGTGGCTCAAGCGTCATCCTGCGCTGCTTGAGCCACTCGAGCGCCGGAAGCCTCGCGCCGGAAACGGCCGACGGGCCCGGCACCGTGAGGTGCCGGGCCCGTCGGGGCGTACGGAGGGGTCAGCTGCAGCCGCTGGTGGAGCCGCAGCCCTCGCAGAGGTAGCAGGAGCCCGCCGGGCGCATCTTCGTGCCGCAGGTGAGGCAGAGCGGCGCGTCGGCCGCCTTGCCCAGCCGCAGCTCGAGGAGCTCCGTGGAGCTGCCGACCTCGACCGGCGCCGGGTCGACGCCCACCGGCTCGGCCGCCGCCGGGGTGGCGTCGACGCCGGAACGGATGGCGTCGATGTCGACGTCCGCGCCGAAGTCCCCCGGGCCGTAGCTCTCGGCGACCTGGCTGGTGCGCTCCGCCGCGGAGAAGATGCCCAGCTGGGCGCGCTTCTCGTAGGGCAGGTGGTCCAGCGCGAGCCGCCGGAACAGGTAGTCCAGGACGCTCGTGGCGATCCGGACGTCCGGGTCGTCCGTCATGCCCGCCGGCTCGAAGCGCAGGTTCGAGAACTTCGAGACGTAGAACTCGAGCGGGATCCCGTACTGCAGGCCCACCGAGATCGACATGGAGAACGCGTCCATCACACCGGCGAGCGTGGAGCCCTGCTTGCCGAGCTTGACGAAGATCTCGCCGAGGCCGTCGTCCGGGTAGGAACCGGCGGTCAGGTACCCCTCGGCGCCCGCGACGGTGAAGGACACCGTCTCGCTCGGACGCTTCTTCGGCAGCCGGCGACGGACGGGACGCTGCTCGACGACCGTGACGGTCTCGGGCTCCGCGTCCTTGCGGGCGGCCTTGCCGGCGGACAGCGGCTGCCCGACCTTGCAGTTGTCCCGGTAGATCGCGAGCGCCTTGAGGCCGAGCTTCCAGCCGTCCATGTAGACGCGCTCGATGTCGTCGACCGTCGCCGTCTCCGGCATGTTGACCGTCTTGGAGATCGCGCCGGACAGGAACGGCTGCACCGCGGCCATCATCCGGACGTGGCCCATCGCGGCGATGACCCGCTCGCCCATGGCGCAGTCGAAGACCTCGTAGTGCTCCGGGCGCAGGCCCGGCGCGTCCACGACGTGCCCGTGCTCGGCGACGTACTCGACGATGGCCTCGGCCTGCTCGGGCTGGTAGCCCAGCTTGTCCAGCGCGCGGCGCACGGTCTGGTTGACGATCTGCATGGAGCCGCCGCCGACCAGCTTCTTGAACTTGACCAGCGCCAGGTCCGGCTCGATGCCGGTCGTGTCGCAGTCCATCATCAGGCCGATCGTGCCCGTCGGGGCCAGGACGGAGGCCTGCGCGTTGCGCCAGCCGTTGCGCTCGCCGGTGGCCAGCGCGTCCTTCCAGGTGATCGTGGCGAGCTTCTGGATCGCGGTGCTGGCCGGGTAGGTCCGGTAGCCGTCGTTGGCCGAGGCGTGCTTGCGCATGACGCGCTGGTGCGCCTCGGCGTTGCGGGCATAGCCCTCGTAGGGGCCGACGACGCCGGCGAGCTCGGCGGAGCGCTTGTACGCCGCACCGGTCATCAGCGAGGTGATCGAGGCGGCGAGTGCGCGCCCGCCGTCCGAGTCGTACGCGTGACCGGTGGCCATGAGCAGCGCACCCAGGTTGGCGTAGCCGATGCCGAGCTGGCGGAACTTGCGGGTGGTCTCCGCGATCGGCTCGGTCGGGAAGTCCGCGAAGCAGATCGAGATGTCCATCGCCGTGATGATCATCTCGACCGCCCTGGCGAACTTCGGGGCGTCGAACGCGCCGTCGTCGCCCAGGAACTTCAGCAGGTTCAGCGACGCGAGGTTGCAGCTGGAGTTGTCCAGGTGCATGTACTCGGAGCACGGGTTCGACGCGCTGATCCGGCCCGACTCCGGGCAGGTGTGCCAGTCGTTGATCGTGTCGTCGTACTGGATGCCGGGGTCCGCGCACTCCCAGGCCGCCTGGGCGATGCCGCGGAACAGGTTCCGCGCGTCCGTGCGCTCGATGACCTCACCGGTGGTGCGGGAACGCAGGCCGAAGTCCGTACCCTCCTCGACCGCGCGCATGAACTCGTCCGTCACGCGGACCGAGTTGTTGGCGTTCTGGTACTGGACCGAGGTGATGTCCGAACCGCCGAGGTCCATGTCGAAGCCCGCGTCCCGCAGTACGCGGACCTTGGCCTCCTCCTTGGCCTTCGTGGCGACGAACTCCTCGATGTCCGGGTGGTCGACGTCCAGCACGACCATCTTCGCGGCCCGCCGGGTGGCGCCGCCGGACTTGATCGTCCCGGCGCTCGCGTCCGCGCCGCGCATGAAGGAGACCGGGCCCGACGCGGTGCCGCCGGAGGACAGCAGCTCCTTCGACGAGCGGATCCGGGAGAGGTTGAGGCCGGCACCGGAGCCGCCCTTGAAGATCAGGCCCTCCTCGCGGTACCAGTTCAGGATCGACTCCATCGTGTCGTCGACCGAGAGGATGAAGCAGGCGCTGACCTGCTGCGGCGAGGCGGTGCCGACGTTGAACCACACCGGCGAGTTGAAGCTGAACACCTGGTGCAAGAGCATCCAGGTGAGCTCCTGGGCGAAGATCTCGGCATCCTCGTCCGTGGCGAAGTAGCCGTGCTCCACGCCTGCGCGGTGGTAGCTGCCGACGACCCGGTCGATCAGGGCGCGCAGGCTCGACTCCCGGGTGGCGCTGCCGACGGCGCCGCGGAAGTACTTGCTGGTGACGATGTTGGTGGCGTTGAGCGACCAGAAGTCCGGGAACTCCACGCCGCGCTGCTCGAAGTTGACGGTGCCGTCCCGCCAGTTCGTCATGACGACGTCCCGGCGCTCCCAGGTCACCTCGTCGTAGGGGTGCACACCGGCGGTGGTGTAGAGGCGCTCGACCGTCAGGCCGGCACCGCGCTTGCGCTTCGCCGTACCGTTCCCGTCCGCCTTCTCCGCTCCGCGCCTGGCCCGCGTCGCGCCGCCCCCCGAGGACGTCCTGTCCGAGGCTTCCGCCCCGACGGTCTCCGTCATGCTCTCCCTCTCACAATCCGAACGTGTTCTTTCGCCGTCCCACCCACTGGGGTGACGGGACGGTCTCGGACCGGGTCTGCTCGGGAGTCGGCACCGCTGTCGGCCCCTCGATCTCGCCCCTATTCGCGCGTGGCCTCGCCACGCCCGGCGCCGGTGCGCCGCGCGACGGGATCACGCGCCTCCCGGTCCCGCGGTTCGGCTGCTTCCCCGGCAGCCGCCTCGCGCAGATCGGCGATCTCCTTCTCGAAGTCCTCGATGGAGGAGAACGAACGGTAGACGCTCGCGAAGCGCAGGTACGCCACCTCGTCGAGCTCCTTCAACGGTCCGAGGATCGCCAGCCCGACCTCATGGCTGGGCAGCTCGGCCGTGCCGCCCGCCCGGACGGCCTCCTCCACGCGGTGCGCCAGCTGCTGCAGCGCATCCTCGTGGACCGGCCTCCCCTGACAGGCGCGTCGTACGCCGCTGACGACCTTGTCCCGGCTGAACGGTTCGGTGACGCCGCTGCGCTTGACGACGGCGAGCACGGCCTCCTCGACCGTGGTGAACCGCTTGCCGCACGCCGCGCACGAGCGGCGGCGACGGGTGGCCTGGCCGTCCTCGACCTCACGGGAGTCGATGACCCGGCAGTCCGAGTGACGACAGAACGGACACCGCACGAGCAACCTCCCCCGAAGACCTCGCCGAACCGAATCGGCTGGGCGAAACCCAACCTGTAGGCGAACAACACAGATGTAACCACAACATGTGGGGCCTGGCCATCGCTGACCCCGGATGTCCCCGACTCTCGCCCGATCGTGGGAAGAAGGCTTCCACACGATCTCCGAACGCCGCCCGGTGGCTTCACAGTGGCGCCTCGGCGACACCCAGTGACGCCCTGCAGGTCACGTGGATGACGCGAGGGCGACACTCGGGGACGACGGCCGCATCTGCACGCGCCGACCGCTCGTCGCGTCGGCGACACGCCGGGCAGATGCGGGGAACGCATCGCCCCTCCGGGGCGCTCCGCACCGGGCGTGTCGGCCTGGCGTGGCCCCGGACGCGGGTGCCGGACCGACACGGACCGTGGCGAGCGGTGGACGGCCCCGGCAGTCCGGCCCAGCAACCCGGTGCCCGCGCTCCCGCGGCCCACGGTCACGACGCAGCGAGATCGGCGAGCAGCCCGAGCAGCACCACGGCCGTGGCGCTGGCCGTCACGACGGCCAGGCCGGCCAGGAAGCGGTCCGGCCGACCGAGGACGGGCCGCGGGACGAACCCGACCGGAAGTCGTCGCGGACGGCGGGCGACACACATCCGGTCCGGCCGCCGCGAGGAGACCCGCAGCGAACCCCCAAAGCCCCGATCGACACCGGCGGGGCGCCCACCGCCCCGATGCGGAGCGCGGAGGGCGAGGACCTCACGGGGTACGCCGAGGGCGAGCCGCGCCCGCGGGACGGCACGGCGGACTAACCCCTCCCGCGCGCCGGCTCCCGGATGGAGGTCCTCGGCCTGGCGCCCCTGCGCTCCACCGACCGGACGACCACCGGCGGGCCGTCCGCAGGCCGCGTTTCGGCCGGCGCCGGTCCGCCGCGGGGCGATCGGCACCGTCGCGTCCCCACGTCCGCGCCGGGCACCTCGGACCGCCGTCGGGCCCGCGCTCTCCGCGCGCCGGCGCGCCGCTCGCGGCCCCGGCCGTCCACCCTCCCCCGCGCCCCTCGGCGGCCGCCGACCGGTGACGGCCGGGCGCGCGTCGTTCGTGTGGTTCCCGAGATCCATGACGACCTCCCCGCGGCGGTTCGACCGCGCCCGGACCGATGCCCGGGCGTCCTCGAACGCCTGTGCGAGGTCTATCAGCGACCCCCGACAAGAACCGTGGATCGCGCGTCCGGGCGTCGGTCAGGCCGGGACGCGCAGGGTCCGGCCGGGCTCCAGGGCGACCGAGGTGAGGCCGTTGTCCGCGAGGATGCGCTCCACGACGGCGGCCGTGTCCGCCTCGGGGGCCACGCGCCGCGCGACGTCCCAGGCCGTGTCCGAGGGACCGGTGACGACGAGCCGCGTCCCGTCGGGCACGGTCGACCGGGCCGCGGCGGCGCCTGCGGCGTCCGCGATCAGGCCGAGGCCGACCACCGCCGCGGTCGAGGCGAGCGTCACGGCGAGCCCGGCGACGAGGCGACGCAGCCGGTGGCGAGCCTCGCCGACCGGGCGCCGGCGGGCCCGCGCCCGCGCCACGCCGGGCCTCACGACCCGCTCCCGGGTGCCGCCCCGGCGGACCGGCGACGGCCTCGTGCGTCCCGGGACCCGTGGCGGCGTGGGCGAACCGGCGGGAGCGGGAACGGCACGGGGACCGCGGCGCAACGGGATCACCGGCGCGAGGGCGCCGACCGCCGGCTCCCGTCCGGGCACCGCCCGCCGGGTCGTCGGGTCCTGCCGCTCCGCCACCGCGCTGGGTGCCATCTCCGCGTCTCCCGTCCTCGTCCGCGCCGCTCATCGGCCGGATCTCGCACATGTGTTCGATCGAACGTCTGTGCGATGTTGTACCACCCCGTCGCTCCGGACACGACGATCCGCGCCGAAAAATCTCGGGTGTCGTTCGAACATGTGTTTGGCGAACCGGCCGGAACGGGCTACGGTCTGTCACGATGCTCCGGCCGGCGACGGCGAGGTGCCGCGCCGAAGGCGCGGCACCCGGTCGGCCGGCAGGAGGCCCGGGCCGCGGTCCGGGGCCGGGAAGAGCCGGCCGGGCACGAGGGCCGGGACGCAGACGAAGGAGGCGGCAGGGCAGATGGCACGGGACGAGTCCGGCAGCGGCGCGGGCCCGGGGAACGGTCGGGCCGGTGGCGTCGGTGCCGGAGCGAAGCCCGGGCAGGTGCGCGCCTTCCCCGATCCCCCCGCGGATCCGGTGGGCCTCACCCCCCGGCAGCGCAAGGTGCTCGAGGTGATCAAGGACTGGGTGGACCGTTTCGGCTACCCGCCCAGCGTGCGCGAGATCGGCGACGCCGTCGGCCTCACGTCCACCTCCTCGGTGCATCACCAGCTGCGCACCCTCGAGCGGAAGGGCTACCTGCGGCGTGATCCCAACCGGACCCGCGCCGTGGACGTCCGCAGCCCCGAGGACCTCGCCGACGTCGATTCCGGCACGGGCACCGAGGCGGACGTCGCGATGCGCTCCGAGCGCCCGTCGCCGGCCTACGTGCCGCTGCTCGGCAACATCGCCGCCGGTGGCCCCATCCTCGCCGAGCAGGCCGTGGAGAACGTGTTCCCGCTCCCCCGCGAGATCGTCGGCGAGGGCGAGCTGTTCCTGCTGAACGTGAAGGGGGACTCGATGATCGAGGCCGCCATCACGGACGGGGACTGGGTGGTCGTGCGTCAGCAGCCGGTCGCCGAACAAGGTGAGATCGTGGCCGCGATGATCGACGGCGAGGCCACGGTGAAGACCCTGAAGCGGCGCGACGGGCACGTCTGGCTGATGCCGGCCAACTCCGCGTACGAGCCCATCCCCGGCGACGAGGCCAGCATCCTCGGCCGCGTCGTCGCGGTCCTGCGCCGGCTCTGAGGTCGGTCTTCGCGCGCCCCGGGGCCGGTCACGGCTCCGGAATCGGGACGACCACGACGGGGTAGCGGGCGCTGCGCACCAGCGACCCGGTCACGCTCCCGAGCAGCAGCCGTCGCATGAACCGGTACCCGCGGGAACCGACGACGAGCAGGTCCGTCCGCTCCGGCAGGTCCGCCAGGGTGTGGGCGACGTGGCGGCCGATCACGACGTCGACGAGTGTGTCGATCTCGGCGGGGACCCGGGACACACCCTTCTGCGCCGTCTTCTTGGCCTCGTGCACCGCGCCCGGATCCGTCGCGACCACGACGAACCGGAGCGCCGCGCCGGTCCGGCTCGCCAGGTGCACCGCCACGACGATGGCCTGGTCGGACTCGGCGGTCCCGTCGTAGGCCACCCCGATGCTGGAGATCCGCTTCTCGGCGAAGTGCCGGTAGCCACGCGGGGCGATCGCGATCGGGCAGCGGGCCATCGGGAGCAGCCGCTGCACCGTCTTGCCCGGCGCGAGGCGGCCGACGAGACCGCCGGCCGTCGAACCGACCACCAGGACCGCGGCCCCGACGTCGTCGGCGTGGTCGACCAGCGCGGGTGCGGCCGGGCCGGGGCCCAGCGGGGTGAACTCCATCTCGGCCGAGTCCCACTCGCGGTCGATCACCGCTCGGGCGCGACCGAAGCGCTCCCGCGCCACCGCCTCGGCCTTCTCCCGCCAGCGCGGGTCCCGGGCGATCGCCGAGAGCCCGATCCCGTCGGTCGGGTAGACCGTGGCGACGACGGCGGTGAGCCCGGTGAGGCGAGCCAGCTGGGCGCCGAGGACGAGCGCGTCGTGCCCGCCGGGCGTGTCCTCGTAGGCGGCCACGATCGGCACCTCGGCACCCCTTCCCGCTCCTCGACCCCGTTCGGCCCTCGGAGGAACACTAGGCGGCGAGGGCCCGGACACGATCACGTCCGGCTCATCGGTAACGCGGACGTCACACGGGAGGCCCCGGCCCGGACGACGAGAGCGATCAACGGCGACGGTGGCCGTGCAGCGCCATCGCGGCGGCCCCGAGCGCGAGCAGCCCGACCGCGATCGCGCCGCCGATCACCGCCGGCCGCCACTCCGGCGCGCGTTCGGGCGGGACCACGACCGCCGGCGCCGCCGGCCCCGTGGCCGACGCCGCGGGGGCGGCGAGGGCGAGCGCCGCGGCCCCCGGAACCGCCCGGGCTTCCCCTCGCCGAGCCCCCGCGTCTCCGATCCGGAGAGCAGCGTGCCGTCGGGCAGGAACGCCAGCGCCTCGCCCTGGGGCTCGTCCGGCAGCGGGACCCTCGTCGGCACCCCGTCCAGCGCGGCGACGACGTCCGCGGATCCCCGGGGCATCCGGTAGAGCCAGGCGTCGGTGTAGGTCCGCAGGGCGACGACCGAGCCGTCCGCACTGGTCGCGCCGCCGGTGACCGTGTACGAGCCGAGGTCCCCGACGGGGCCGCCGGAGGAGTCCGACCGTGGGAGCACGACCGTTCCGACCCTGGTCAGCGGCGTCGGCCCGGGTTCGGCGAGAGGCCCGGCCGGGCGGTACACCCCGGCGGAGCCGAGCACCTCCTTGGTGATGATCACGGGCACGCCGTCCGCCCCGACGAGCACCGCCTCGGCGTCGTGCGCCCCGTCGGGATACGTCAGCCGGTGCAGCCGCGCCTCCCCGCGAGGTGGCACCGCGATCAGCGCGACCGTCTCCCGGCGGCGGGTGTTGTCCCCCGTGTCCGCGACCCAGAACGTGCCGTCCGGGCCCAGGGCGAGGTCCTCCGCGTCCAGCGGGTCGACGTCCGCGGTGCGCGTCTCGACGATGGCGCACGTGTTCGGGTCGAGGCGCTGCAGGCGCACCTGGCGTCCGCTGTCCGCCATCGCCCACACCTCACCCGACGGCCCGACGGCCAACCCGGACAGCTCGAGCAGCCGCGGGTCCTCGACCGTGCACAGGCTCACCGGATCCGCGGAGGCGGATCCGGTGCCGAGCACGCCGAGCACCAGGAGGACGAGCGTGACCACCGCACCGCGCGCGGCGGGACGTGCGTTCACGTGCGGCTTCTCGACGGAGGGACGCAGGTCAGCGCCGGGCCACGCGCCGCAGCTCGTCGTCCACAGCGGGAGCGATGGCGACCGCAGACCGGGGCGCCTCCCCCACCAGATATGGCGCCGCGACCACGGCGAGCTCCGGCCCCACGCGCACGTGCAGCCGGGTTCCCTCGCCGACGTGCTCGAGTTCGAGCACCTCGGCCTCGGTGTGCAGCCGGGCGACGAGGCCGCCCTCGGTGTAGGGGACGAGCAGTTCCAGGTCCACCTCGGGGCGCGGCAGGCGCTCGGCGAGGCGGGCCTTGAGCTGCTCGACGCCGTCCCCCGGTACGCGGAGACGAACACCGCGTCCGGCAGGAGGTGCCGCAGCCGCGCGAGCTGCAGGTCCCCGGCCACGTCCACCTTGTTCACCACGAGCAGCTCCGACGGCATGGTGCCGCCGTGCGCCTCGCCGATCTCCACCAGGACCTTGCGGACGGCGGCGATCTGGTCCTCGGGCAGCGGGTCCGAGGCGTCCACGACGTGCACGAGCAGGTCCGCCTGCGCGGACTCCTCGAGCGTCGACCGGAACGCCTCGACGAGCTGGTGGGGCAGGTGCCGCACGAACCCGACGGTGTCGGTGAGCGTGTAGGCCCGCCCGTCCGGCGTCTCGGCGCGCCGGGTGGTGGGGTCCAGGGTCGCGAACAGCGCGTCCTCGACCAGCACACCGGCGTTCGTCAGAGCGTTGAGCAGGCTGGACTTGCCCGCGTTCGTGTACCCGACGATCGCGACGCCGGGGATCTCGGTCTTCCGGCGGCCGCCGCGCTGGGTGTCCCGGACACGGGACATCGCGCTGATCTCGCGACGCAGCTTCGACATGCGGTTGCGGATCCGCCGCCGGTCCAGCTCGATCTTCGTCTCACCGGGGCCACGGCCACCGATCCCGACACCGCCGGCGGCACGACCACCGACCTGCCGGGACAGCGCCTCGCCCCAGCCGCGCAGGCGCGGGAGCAGGTAGGACAGCTGGGCCAGCTCGACCTGCGCCTTGCCGTCCCGCGACTGGGCGTGCTGGGCGAAGATGTCCAGGATCAGCGCGGTCCGGTCGATCACCTTGACCTTGAGCTTCTCCTCCAGCTGGCGGAGCTGGCCGGGCGAGAGTTCGCCGTCGCAGATCACGGTGTCCGCCTCGGCCTGCTGCACGGCGAGCTTGAGCTCCTCGACCTTGCCGGAGCCGATGAACGTGGCCGGGTCCGGCGAGCTTCGCCGCTGCACGAGGCCGTCGAGCACCTCGGAGCCGGCGGTCTCGGCGAGCCGCGCGAGCTCCACGAGGGAGGCGTTGGCCTGCTCGGACGTGCCCTCCGTCCAGACCCCGACGAGGACGACCCGCTCCAGCCGCAGCTGCCGGTACTCGACCTCGGTGATGTCCGTGAGCTCGGTGGACAGGCCCGCGACGCGGCGGAGCGACGTGCGCTCCTCCAGCTCCATGTCCCCGCGGGAGGGATCGGGACGCCGAGCGTCGAAGCGGGGGTCGGCGGTGAAGCCGGGCGAGGTGGTTCGCGGGGTCGTGCTCAGGGGGGTTTCAGTCATCGTGACACCCAGTGTCCCACGTTCCGCGTTCCCTGTCCGCCCGATTGGCGCTGCCTTGTCCGACGTCACCGCAGCGCATCCCACCAGGACCGATCCAGCTCACCGTGCGCGACCAGGACCGCCGGACCGTGCAGCACGGTGGAGGCGCCTCCGTCCCGGACGGTCACCCGCAGCCGCCCGCCGGGGGTCTCCACGGGCACGGTGCCGGACTCCCGCCCGGCCGCCCGCAGCGCCGCGACGACGGCCGCGACGGTGCCCGTCCCGCAGGAGCGGGTCTCCCCCACGCCGCGCTCGTGCACGCGCATCGCGACGCCGTCCGTCCCGATCGGGGACACGAACTCGACGTTCACGCCGTTCGGGAACGCCGCCTCGTCGTGCAGGGGCGGCGAGGTGAGGTCCAGTGCCGGGATGGCCGCGTCGGTGACGCACGCGAGGTGCGGGTTCCCGACGTCGATCGCGACGCCGTCGAACTCCCGGCCCGCGACGAGCGCGGTGGACGGCTCCCCGACCCGCGCGCGCCCCATCTCGACGGACACCTCGCCGTCGGCGAAGGTGACGTCCTTGACCCCGGCGCGGGTGCCGATCCGCAGCGGTCCCTCGCCCAGCCAGCCGGCCTGTTCGAGGTAGCGCGCGAAGACCCGGACACCGTTGCCGCACATCTCCGCGGTGCTGCCGTCCGCGTTGCGGTAGTCCATGAACCACTCGACGCCGGCCTCGGGCGCCGGGCCCCCGGAGCCGAGCGCCGACCAGCGGACCACGCGCAGCACCCCGTCCGCGCCCAGGCCGCGGTGGCGGTCGCACAGGGCGGCCACCCGCTGCGGGGTCAGCGCGAGCGCACCCTGCGCGTCCGGCAGCACGACGAAGTCGTTCTGCGTCCCGTGGCCCTTGGCGAAGGCGATCCCGTCACTCACCCGACCAGCCTACGAGCCCGCGCCGACAGTTCCGGCTCCGCGCCGTCGAGCCAGTGGATCCGGCGGTCCCGGCGGAACCAGGAACGCTGCCGACGGACGAACCGGCGGGTGCGACGGACGGTCTCCTCCGCGGCGGTCTCCAGCGGGTACTCGCCGTCGAACGCGGCCAGGACCTGCTGGTAGCCGAGCGCCCGGGACGCGGTCCGGCCCTCCCGCAGGCCGCGTCCGACCAGCTCGCGGGTCTCCTCGACCAACCCGTCGGCCAGCATCCGGTCCACCCGCAGCGCCACCCGCTCGTCGAGCTCGGCGGTGTTTCGGTCCACGCCGAGCAGGACGGCGTCGTAGCGGGGCGGCCGCGTCCCGGGCAGGTTCGCGCTGAACGGGCGGCCCGTCAGCTCCACGACCTCCAGCGCCCGGACGATCCGGCGCCCGTTGCTCGGCAGCACGGCCTCGGCGGCCACCGGGTCCACCTCCGCGAGCCGCCGGTGCAGCGTCGGCGCGCCGACCCGGGCCAGCTCGGTCTCCAGCCGCCCCCGGACCTGCGGGTCCGTGCCGGGGAACTCCAGCTCGTCGACGACCGCCTGGATGTAGAGCCCGGACCCGCCGACCAGCACCGGCGTGCGGCCCGCGGCCAGCAGCCGCTCGATCACCGTTCGCGCCTCACGCTGGTAGACGGCGACGGACGCGGTCTCGGTGACGTCCAGGACGTCGAGCTGGTGGTGCGGGATCCCGCGGCGCTCGGGCACGGTCAGCTTCGCGGTTCCCACGTCCATCCCGCGGTAGAGCTGCATGGCGTCCGCGTTGACGATCTCGCCGTCGAGGGCCTCGGCGAGGTCGAGCGCGAGATCGGACTTGCCGGTGGCCGTCGGGCCGACGACGGCGACGAGCCGGGTCACGTCCACACGGCCACGTGGTAGGCCACGCCGAACGGCGCCGACGAGTGCAGCAGCTCGCCGCGCCGTCCCTGCGGACACGCTCCCGCCAGCACCTGCCAGGGCGCCCGGCCCGCGGCCCACAGCTCCGCCGCGACGACCGGGTCGAGGGCCGCGAGCGCCGCGGCGTCCGCGGACTCGAGAGCCTTGGCGACGGCGTCGTCGAACGGCCCGGCGCGCTCGTCGAGATGGCCGGGCGCCTTGTCGGTGTGCGTCGCGGCCCCGTCCCCGACGATCAGCAGCCCGACCGGTCCGGCCGCCGCCGCGCACTCCGCGGCCAGGTCGGCACCGAGCCGCGCGCACTCCTCCGGGCCGGCGTCCGGGGCGACGAGCTCGCCGCGGATCCGCACGGGTGCGCCGGTCGTGCCCGCGGCCCAGGCCGCGATCAACAGGGGCAACGCGAGATCGGGATCCGGGCCGTCGGCCGGGGCGGTGGTGTCCAGCGGGACCCTGACGTCGACGCCGAACCCGGCGAACGTCCCGACCGCCTCCGGCCGGACGGTCCGCCGGCCCCTGGCGTCCGACCCGACGGCGATCCATTCGGGGGCGACCGACGCGAGCCCGGCCGCGGCGGAGCGACAGGCCGCCCGCAGCTCCTCCGTCTCGGCGGCCGCGCCCGTGGCGAGCTCGGGGACGAGCAGCGGAGGCTGTGGCAGCACGACGACCATGGGAAGCACGGGTGCCGATCCTATCCGCCGACCGCGCGGTCACGCTCCGCGCACGGAAGAGCCCGGAGCGTGCGCAGATCACGCCTTCCGGGGCCGGGGGGCGCGACTCGTCGATCAGGATCCGCCGCTGAGAGGCACGTACGAGCGGCAACTGTTTCGCGTGACACGCCGAACTGTTTCAATTCCGGAACCGGCGGTCGCAGGTCGTGACCTGGCCGGCACGCGTACGGCCCCTCCGTCAGGTGGGGCGTCCACCGGACCTCGGTGGACAGGAACGAGGGAGGACGACGGTGTCGGACGAGCAGATCCCGGAGCGCACCGATCAGCCGGAGGGGCCGGTGAAGTCGGCCCCGGACGGCGGCACGGACACCGATCGCAGAGAACAGGCGAGCACCGAGCAGGCGGCTGCCGAGCAGGCGGGCGGCGAGCAGGCGGGCGGCGAGCAGGCGGGCGGCGAGCAGGCGGGCGGCGACGAGGCGAGTGCCGGGAGCACGCTCTCGCCGAGCCCCGAGCCGCCGGCCCCGGTGGCGCCACCGGCGGCACCACCGGCTCCCGCGGCACCCACCCCCGGACCGGCGGCCTCCGGCCCCGTCGCACCCGGCCCTGACCGGCCGACGCCGCGCCCCGGTACGCCCGGAGCCGGCCCGACCCCGCCGCGTCCGGGCCCGCCCCGCCCCGGCCCCGGGTCGATCCCCCGGCCCGGCCCACCCGCCAGTGGCGCCCGCCCGGGTCCGCCCCCCGGGCCGCGCCCCACCCCCGCCGCCGCGCCCGCACCCGTCGCGGAGACGCCCGCCGTCGAGCCGTCGCCCGTGCCGCACGCGAGCACGGACCCGGCCCGGTGGGGCCGCTTCGAGCCGGACGGCACGATCTACCTCTTCGCCACCGAGGGCGAGCGCGTCGTCGGCTCGTTCCAGGCCGGCACGCCCGAGGAGGGGCTGGCGCACTTCGCCCGCCGCTTCGACGACATGCTCACCGAGGCCGAGCTGCTCGCGGCCCGGCTCGCGACCGGCAGCGGGGACCCCAAACACGCCCTCACCAGCGCCCGCGCCCTGCGGGACGGGCTGGCCGAGGCCGCCGTCGTCGGGGACGTCGCCGCGCTCGGGGCCCGGCTGGACGAGCTGATCGCCCGCGCCGAGGAGGCCGTCGGCGCCGCCCGGCACGCCCGGGACGCCCAACGGAGCGCCGCCGTCGCCCGCAAGGAGGCCCTGGCCGTCGAGGCCGAGGAGATGGCCGCCGAGTCCACCCAGTGGAAGCAGGCCGGCGACCGGTTCAAGGCCATCCTCGACGAGTGGCGGACGATCAAGGGAATCGACCGCAAGACGGACGAGGCCCTCTGGAAGCGCTTCTCCAAGGCCCGCGAGGCGTTCAACCGCCGCCGCGGCTCGCACTTCGCGGACCTGGACCGGCAGCGCGCCGGCGCGAAGACGCGCAAGGAGGAGCTGGTCGCCGAGGCCGAGTCGCTGACGGATTCCGAGGACTGGGGCCCGACGGCGGCCCGCTACCGGGACCTGATGACCGAGTGGAAGGCCGCGGGCCGCGCCCAGAAGGACGCGGACGACTCGCTCTGGCAGCGCTTCCGCAGCGCCCAGGACGCGTTCTTCGCCCGTCGCTCCGCCGTGTTCGCCGAGCGGGACTCGGAGTTCGCCGCGAACGCCGAGGCCAAGAAGGCCCTGCTCAACGAGGCCGAGAAGATCGACACCCGGGACGCGGACGCCGCCCGGGCCGCGCTTCGGGACATCCAGGAGCGCTGGGAGGCCATCGGCAAGGTCCCCCGGGACGACATCCGTCCGCTGGAGTCCCGGCTGCGCGCCGTCGAGGAGAAGGTGCGCGACGCCGCGGACCGGGAGTGGAAGCGCACCGATCCCGAGGCCGAGGCCCGGGTCGCGCAGTTCCGGGACCGGGTCGCGCAGTTCGAGGCGCAGGCGGAGAAGGCCCGCGCCGCCGGGGACGCCCGCCGCGCCGAGGAGGCCGAGCGCCAGGCCGCGACGTGGCGGGAGTGGCTGGATACGGCCCAGCAGGCGGTCGAGGGCCGGTAGCGCCTGCTCAAGCCCATGATCACGCTCCGGGGAGCAGGAACGACCTGAGATGTCGTTGATGCGCCCAAGATCGTGATCTTGCCGCTGACCGGCGTTCACGATCGCCACCAGCTGCCCCGATCGGGACTCCGACGCGGCGTGGCGGGGCCATCCTGCGCGGATGTCCGCGCAGCTCCGCCGCCTGCTCGCCCGCCAGGAGGGCCTGATCACCCTGGAGCAGGCGGCCTCCGCCGGGCTCTCCGCACGCGCCGTCCAGCACCGGGTGCGCAGCGGCGCCTGGATGCGGATCCGTCCCCGGCTCTACCTCGTCGGCGGGCATCCCCTCACGGACGGCACGGCGGTGCGGGCGGCCGGGATGTGGATCGGCGATGCCGGAGCGGTGTCGGGCGTCGCCGCGGCCTGGTGGCACGGACTCCTTCCCGGTCCCCCTCCGCTGATCGAGGTGACCGTTCCTCACGGCACGCGTCGCCGGCCGCCTGACGGTATCCGGATCCGACGGCGTGATCTCGACGTCCGGGACCTCGTCGGCATTCGCGGGATCTGGGTGACGGCCATGCCGCTCACCGTTCTCGAGACCGCCGTGCGCCTCGACGACGGCGCCGCGTTCCTGGACCGTGCCCTGCAACGGCAGGTGTCGTTCGAGCAGCTGCACGCCGCGTTCTGCCGGACGGTGAACGCGAAGGGAGCTCCGCCGTGCGACGGCTGCTGGTCGCGGCCGCCGATCGCGCGGACTCGCCGGCGGAGCGGGCACTGATCGGGCTGCTGCGCGCCGAGGGTCTCACGGGGTGGGCCCGGGCGATCTCCTTCGGCCCCTACGAGATCGACGTCGGATTCCCTGACGTGAAGGTGGCGATCGAGGTCGACGGGTGGGCGTGGCACGTGGACGTGGACCGATTCCGCACGGACCGGAGGAAGCAGAACGCGCTCGTCGCCGCCGGCTGGACAGTGCTGCGCTTCACCTGGCAGGACCTGCAGAAGCGGCCGACCGCGGTCGTAGCGGAGATCAAGTCCGCCCTCGCCCGAGCCGCCTGATCACGATTCTGGGAGCAGGAACGACCTGAGATGTCGCTGCTGCTCCCCGGATCGCGATCATGAGACCTCAGCGGCGCAAAGCGATCCTCGCCCACGTCACGGCCAGCACCAGCACCACCACGACCGCCAGCAGTAGGCCCGGCCCCGGGCCGTCGAGACCCTGGGGGATGCCGATCTGGCGGGACCAGATCGCCCACAGGCCGTTGATGAAGGAGATGCCGCAGCCCATCGCGGAGAGCCAGGCGATCGCCCAGAACCGCGTGGTCAGGGCGAGGGCGGAGGCGATGACCCCGAAGGCGAGCGCGGTGACCGTGAACATCCGGGGCAGCACCCCGAACCACTCCGCGCCGACGAGGATCTGCCAGCCCGCCGCCGGCCCGACCCACGGCAGCAGCAGCGCGCCGATCAGCGCGACGACGCCGACCGCCACGACCATGGCGGTGGCACCGGGGTCGAACCGCCGCTCCACCCGCTTCGCGACGCCGGCGAGCTCGCTCTCCAGGGAGGACAGTTCCTCGGGGAAGGGGCGGTCGGAGCGCTTGCCGTTCTGCGACGAGGTCATCGGTGGGCCCCTTCCGGGACGAGAGCGCCACAGCCGGGCGCGGGATCGGGCGAGGCGACGGGCGCCCCGAACGACGGTAGGCCGAGCCCGGTCGGGGCGCCACCAGGCCGCTGCCCTGTTTCGTGCGCATCGCCCGCGCGGGTGCGGCGGTGGGCGAGCACGCCACCGTCGGAGACGAGATGGTGCGGCGCGCCGTAGTCGACCCGCACGGTGACGAGGTCGCCGGGGCGCGGGGAGGCCGGGCCCGGCGCGAAGTGGACCAGCCGGCCGTCGCGGGCACGGCCGCTCATCCGGTGGGTGGCGCCGTCCTTGCGGCCCTCCCCCGTGGCGACGAGCACCTCGACCTCGCGCCCCTCGACCGCCCGGTTCTCCTCCCAGGAGATCTGTTCCTGCAGCTCGACGAGCCGCATGTACCGCTCCTGGACGACGGCCTTGGGCAGCTGGTCCGGCAGGTCCGCGGCCGGGGTGCCGGGGCGCTTGGAGTACTGGAACGTGAAGGCCTGCGCGAAGCGGGCGCGGCGCACGACCTCGAGGGTGCCCTCGAAGTCCTCCTCGGTCTCGCCCGGGAAGCCGACGATGATGTCCGTCGAGATCGCGGCGTGCGGGATGGACTCGCGCACCTCGTCCAGGATCGCGAGGAACCGCGCGGAGCGGTACGAGCGGCGCATGGCCTTCAGGACCCGGTCCGAACCGGACTGCAGCGGCATGTGCAGCTGCGGGCAGACGTTCGGCGTCTCGGCCATGGCGGCGATGACGTCGGAGGTGAAGTCCCGGGGGTGCGGCGAGGTGAAGCGGACCCGCTCGAGCCCGTCGACGGTCCCGCAGGCCCGCAGCAGCGAGGCGAACGCGCCCCGGTCCCCGAACTCGGAGCCGTAGGCGTTCACGTTCTGCCCGAGCAGCGTCACCTCCAGCACGCCGTCCGCGGCGAGGGCCTCGACCTCGGCCAGGACGTCCCCCGGCCGCCGGTCCCGCTCCTTGCCGCGCAGCGCCGGGACGATGCAGAACGTGCAGGTGTTGTTGCAGCCCACGGAGATCGAGACCCAGCCGGCGTAGGCGGACTCGCGGCGGGCGGGCAGTGTGGAGGGGAAGACCTCCAGCGACTCCAGGATCTCGACCTCGGCGGCGGCGTTGTGCCGCGCGCGCTCCAGCAGCGTCGGCAGCGACCCCACGTTGTGCGTGCCGAACACCACGTCGACCCAGGGGGCCCTGCGCGTGATCGTCTCGCGGTCCTTCTGCGCCAGACACCCGCCGACGGCGATCTGCATGTCCGGGTTGGCGACCTTCGCGGGCCGCAGGTGGCCGAGGTTGCCGTAGAGCTTGTTGTCCGCGTTCTCCCGGACCGCGCAGGTGTTGAACACGACGACGTCCGCGACGTCCGGGTCCTGCGCCCGCGTGTACCCCGCCGACTCGAGCAGTCCGGCCATGCGCTCGGAGTCGTGCACGTTCATCTGGCACCCGTAGGTGCGGATGGTGTAGCTGCGGGTCACGCCCCCGAGGGTAGGCCCCGGGACGGCAGGGACGACAAGCGAGCCCCGGAGCGGGAGGATGATCGCGTGCCGCCGCCCCGCGCCCTCCCCCGCCGGACGGTGCTGCGTGCCGCGGGTGGGCTCGGGCTGCTGGCCGGCCTCGGCGTCGCCGGGTGCGGGGCGCCGTTCGCGGACCGCCGGCTGCCCATCGCCGCCGGGGTCGCCCAGGGCGTCTACTCCCGGCTCGGGACGACGCTGTCCGAGATCTGGCGCGAGGACCTGCACCTGTCCACCGCGCCCGAGGTGCTCGCGACGTTCGGCTCGCCGGACAACCTCGCCCGGCTGACGGCCGGCACGGCGGAGGTCGCGTTCAGCCAGGTCGACACGGCCGCGGAGCTGATCGGGACCGTCCCCGCCGACGGGCCGCGGGCCCTGCGCGGCCTGGCCCGGATCTACGACGACGCGCTGCACGTCGTGATCCGCCGGGACGCGCCCTACCTGCGGCTCGCGGACCTGCGCGGCGCCCGGGTCTCCATCGGCCCGCAGACCTCGGGCTACCGGGTCATCGCCCAGCGCGTGCTCGCGGCCGCGGGCCTGGACGCCGCCCGGGACCTCACGCCGTCCGAGCTCGGGCTCCAGGACGCCTGCGACGCCCTGCGCGCGGGCACGATCGACGCGTTCTTCTGGTCCGGCGGCCTGCCGACGACCGGGATCGCGACCCTGGCCCAGGAGCTGCCGGTCCGGTTGCTGGACCTCGGCGACGACCTGCCGGCCGTCCGCGAGCGGCACCCCGTCTACTCCTCCGGCACCGTCCCGGCCTCGACGTACGGGATCGGCGAGGCGGTCAGCACGCTACTCACGCGCAACATCCTGCTGGTCCCGGCCTCGATGGAGGACGACCTGGCGGAGGCCCTGGTGCACTCCCTGTTCAACGAGCAGCAGCGGCTCTCCGAGGCGGGCCCCGCGGCCGTCACCATCGACGCACGGACGGCGATCGGCACCCAGCCCGTTCCCCTGCACCCGGGGGCCGAACGCTTCTACCGGGAGTCCAAGGACGCCTGAGCCGGGGCCGCGGCGTGCGGGGCCCGGGGCAGCCGCGCGGTGACCCGCAGACCCCCTCCGCGCGGCAGCTCGAGGCGCAGCGCACCCCCGGACAGTTCCGCGGTGCGCGCCGCGATCGCCAGCCCCAGCCCGGTGCCCTCGACGTTGCTCTGGCCCGGGCCGCGCCAGAACCGGTCCGTCGCCCGCTCCAGCTCGTCCGGGTCCATCCCGGGCCCGGAGTCCAGCACGGCGATGTCGACCGTGGGGTCGGCCTCGGTGTCCTCGGTCCGCACCGGGCGCACCGACACGGTGATCGAGCCGCCGGCCGGCGTGAACTTGATCGCGTTGTCCAGCAGCGCGTCCAGCAGCGTCTCGATGCCGCCGGGCGCCATCCGCACCCACAGCCCGCGGGCGCCGCCCCGGAGCAGCCGCAGCCCGGTGTGCTCGGCGAGCGGGCGCCAGGCGTCGAGCCGGTCGTCGACGGCGCGGTCGATCTCGGTGACGGCGCCGGAGTCCCCGCTCGAGTCCCGTTCCGCGCGGGCCAGGGCCAGCAGCCCGTCGAGGACGCCGGAGAGCCGCTCCGCCTCCTCCAGCGCCGCGAAATGCTCCTCCGCGGCCTCCGGCGGCACCCGGCCCTCGAGGTTGGACAGCCGCAGGCGCAACGCGGTCAGCGGGTTGCGGAGCTGGTGGCTCGCGTCCGCGACGAACGCGCGCTGGGCGGCGAGCGCCTGGGTCACCGTCTCGGCCATCCGGTCGAACGACGCGGTGAGCCGGCGCAGCTCGGGCGGGCCGGTGCCGTCCGAGACCGGTTCGGCGGGCCGCCCGGCCAGCACGGAGCGGGCGACCCGGCCGGTGCCCTCGTCGAGCCGGCGGACCGGGCGCAGGATCCAGCGGGTCAGCGGGACGGCGACGAGCACACCCAGGCACAGCGCCACCAGCACGGCCGCCGCCACCAGCGACCAGACCCTCAGCTCGCGCTCCCGCAGCGGCCCGGTCGGCGAGACGGTGACGGCGGCGCCGCGCACCTCGCCGTCGACGAGCACGGGTTCGGCCAGCACGATCGGCCGGGTGTCCCACGGCAGGAGCAGCGGGTAGGACGCGGAGCGGCGGCTGGCCAGCGCCACCTGCAACCGGGTCCGCCCCTCCGCGTCCAGCACCGGCGGGTCGGACCGGGAGGCGGCGACGACCCGTTCGCTGCGGTCCACGATCGTCACCGCGACGCCGTAGACCTCGTCGTAGCGCGCCAGCTCCTCGGCCAGCCCGACCGCGCTGTCCTCGGTGATCGGCCGCTGGGCGCGCGAGGCGAAGAAGATCGTGTCCGTCAGCCGGTCCGTGAACAGGGTCTGCTGCTCGGCGCGCGCGTCGGCGATCGCGAGCGGCACCCCGAGCCCGACGGCGAGCAGCCCGACGAGCACGCACACGATCACCAGCAGCCGGGCCCGCACGGGGTCAGCCCACGTCCCGGCCCGCGCCGCCGGTCCGTCCCGGGCCCAGCCGGTACCCGACGCCGCGCACGGTCTGGACCAGCTCCGGGCGGCCGAGCTTCGTGCGCAGGGTCGCGACGTGCACGTCGAGGGTCCGGTTGGCGCCCGGCCAGCTGCGCCCCCACACCTCGGCGACGATCCGGTTGCGCGTGCAGACCGCCCCCTTCGCCCCGGCCAGCAGGGCCAGGACCTGGAACTCCTTGCGGGTCAGCGCGACGTCGCGGCCGTCGACCGAGACCGCGTGGCGGCCGAGGTCGATCCGCACCCCGTCGATCGCGACGACGTCCGGGGCCGGCCCCGCGGCGGTGCCCCGGCGGCGCTGCACGGCGTGCATCCGGGCCACCAGCTCGCCGACGTCGTAGGGCTTGACCACGTAGTCGTCCGCGCCGGAGTGCAGGCCGAGGATCCGGTCGTCGACCTCGCCGCGGGCGGACACCACGATCACCGGGACCTCGCTGACGTCGCGGATCGCCCGGCACACGTCGACGCCGTCGACGTCCGGCAGGCCGAGGTCCAGCAACACGACGTCGACGCCGCCGAGGTGGTCGACGACGCCGCGGCCGCGGTCCAGCCGGGTCGTCGTCATCCCGTGCCGGTGCAGGGCCGGCCGCAGGGCCGCCGCGATGCGGTCGTCGTCCTCCACGAGCAGGATGTGCACCTGTCCACCCTCCCCCGCCTGATCGACGATCGACGGGTCGTTATCAGAGCGAAACCCTAAAGGTTCACCAAAGTGGTGGACTCCGCTGTCCGATTCGCCCAGGCTCGCGCCATGCTCGGAGGACCCAGATGACATCACCGACCGGTACTCCCATGATCTCGATGTCGGGTGTGGACAAGCACTTCGGCGACCTGCACGTGCTCCGCGACATCAACCTCGAGGTCGACGCGGGGCAGGTCGTGGTGGTGCTCGGGCCCTCGGGATCGGGCAAGTCCACCCTCTGCCGTGCCATCAACCGGCTCGAACCGATCGACAACGGCACGATCGCGATCGACGGCGAGGAGCTCCCGGCCGAGGGCAGGGCGCTCGCGGCGCTCCGGGCGGACGTCGGCATGGTGTTCCAGAGCTTCAACCTCTTCGCCCACAAGACGATCCTCGAGAACGTCATGCTGGCCCCGCTCAAGGTCCGCAAGGCGAGCAAGGCCGACGCCGAGAAGAAGGCGCTCGCGCTGCTCGAGCGGGTCGGGATCGCGAACCAGAAGGACAAGTACCCGGCGCAGCTCTCCGGCGGCCAGCAGCAGCGCGTGGCGATCGCCCGCGCGCTGGCCATGGACCCGAAGGTGATGCTCTTCGACGAGCCCACCTCGGCGCTGGACCCCGAGATGGTCAACGAGGTCCTCGAGGTCATGACGGGTCTGGCCGCGGACGGCATGACCATGGTCGTGGTCACCCACGAGATGGGCTTCGCCCGCCGCGCCGCGAACCGGGTGCTCTTCATGGCGGACGGCGAGATCGTCGAGGACGCCACGCCCGACGCCTTCTTCACCAACCCCACGAGCGACCGCGCCAAGGACTTCCTCGGCAAGATCCTCACGCATTGAGAGCCTCCCCACCCTCCCGACCGAGAAAAGCGGAGAACCCATGAAGAAGTTGCGCATCCTGGCGGCCGGCGTCCTCGCCGGCTGTCTGGCCCTCACCGCCTGCGGGCAGTCCGGCAGCCCGGGCGCCTCCGCGCCCGTGGTCTCCGAGACGGCCGAGGCCAACGTCACGGTCGCCGGCTCCCCCACCTTCGACGCGATGAAGGCGCGCGACGGGGTCGTCATCGGGGTCAAGGACGACCAGCCCGGCCTGGGCTTCAAGGACGCCACGACCGGCCAGTACTCGGGCTTCGACATCGAGATCGCGCGCCTCGTCGCCGCGAAGCTCGGCTTCGGCGCGGACAAGATCACTTACAAGACGGTCCCCTCCGCCGCCCGCGAGGACACCATCGCCCGCGGTGAGGTCGACTACTACGTCGGCACCTACACCATCAACGACAACCGCAAGAAGCTCGTGTCGTTCGCCGGCCCGTACTTCGTGGCGGGGCAGAGCCTGCTCGTCCGCGCGGACGACACCACGATCACCGGCAAGGACACCCTGAAGGGCAAGAAGGTCTGCTCCGTCACCGGCTCCACCCCGATCCAGCGGGTGCGCGAGCAGGGCCTGACCGACCAGATCGTCGAGTTCCAGACCTACACCCAGTGCGTGGACCAGCTGCTGTCGAACCAGGTCGACGCGGTCACCACGGACGACGCGATCCTCAAGGGCTACGCCGCGCAGCAGCCGGACAAGCTCAAGGTCGTCGGTGAGACGTTCTCGCAGGAGCCCTACGGCATCGGTCTGAACAAGGACGACGCCGCCCTCCGGAACAAGATCAACGACATCCTGCAGGCCTCGTACGACGACGGCACCTGGCAGAAGATCTACGACGAGACGCTCGGCAAGTCCGGCTCCCCGGCCTCGCCGCCCGCGCTCCAGCGGTACTGACGCACCCTCCCGGGGCGGGCCGGTCTCCGGCCCGCCCCGGGATCCGTCCGCGGCACGACACCGGCGAAGGAGCGACCCGCGGTGAACGTCCTGTTCGACAACCTGAGCCTCTACGGGAGCGGGTTCCTCGGCACGATCGAGCTCTTCCTCGTCTCGGCCGTCGGCTCCCTGATCCTCGGGACGATCCTGGCCGGCGCCCGGGTGAGTCCCGTTCCGGTCCTGCGCTCCTTCGGCACCCTGTACGTCAACACGATCCGGAACACGCCGCTCACGCTGGTGCTGTTCTTCTTCGCGTTCGCCTACCCCCGGCTCGAGATCGCCGACATCTCGTTCTTCTGGCGCGCCTGCATCGGGTTGACCCTCTACACGTCGGCGTTCGTGTGCGAGGTCGTCCGCTCGGGCATCAACACCGTGCCGGTCGGGCAGGCGGAGGCCTCGCGCGCGCTCGGCTTCACCTTCGGCCAGACGATGACCGAGGTCGTCATGCCGCAGGCCATCCGCTCGGTCGTCCCGCCGCTGACCAACGTCCAGATCGCGCTGCTCAAGAACACCACGATCGCCGCCGGCTTCTCGGTGCTCGAGGCGGGAGGCATCTACGCCAACCTCTCCGAACGCGGCTACAACGTGTTCGTCGGCCTGCTCTGGGTGGCGCTCGGCTTCCTCGTCCTGGTCCTGCCGCTGACGCTGCTGCAGCGCAACCTGGACCGGCGCTGGAGCACGGCCCGATGACCCCTCGAAACCCCGCGGAGGTGACGTCGTGACCGCCGTCCTCTATGACATCCCGGGCCCGAAGGCCCGGGCCCGCAACACGATCCTCGGCGTCGTCGGCACCGCTGTCGTCCTCGCGATCGTCGGGTTCGTGATCTACCGCTTCATCGCGACCGGCCAGTTCGAGGGCCGGCTGTGGAGCTGGATCACCTACGTCAACATCCAGTACCTCCTGCTCGAGGCGCTCTGGAACACGGTCTCGGCCTTCGCGGTGGCGGCCGTCCTGTCGCTCGTGTTCGGCGCGGTGTTCGCCGCCGGCCGGCTCTCCGAGCACGCATGGCTCAGCCGGCCGTCGGTCGCGATCATCGAGCTGTTCCGGGCCGTGCCGCTGCTGGTGCTGATCTTCATCCTGTTCTTCGGTGTGTCCCGCGGACTCGGCATCGACATCCCGGCCTACTGGGCCGTCGTGCTGGGCCTGATGCTCTACAACGGCTCGGTGCTCGCCGAGGTGTTCCGCGCGGGCATCCGCGCGCTGCCGAAGGGGCAGAGCGAGGCGGCGTACGCGCTGGGTATGCGCAAGACGCAGGTGATGACGAACGTCCTGCTCCCGCAGTCCCTGCGCGCGATGCTGCCGACGATCCTCAGCCAGCTGGTCGTCGTTCTGAAGGACACCGCGCTCGGGTACATCATCCTGTACCCCGAGCTGCTCTACCAGGCGCGCTTCCTCGGCAGCCAGGGTCAGCTCGGGGCACCGATCCTGCAGGTCGCGCTGGTGGTCGCGGTCATCTACATCGCGATGTGCCTGATCCTCTCCGGGCTGTCGAAGCTGCTGGAGAGGCGCCTGCGGAAGAGCCCGAAGGCGTCGGCCACCGACCCGAAGGCGATGGCCGACGGGAAGAACGAGGTCAACGCCGCCCAGGCGCAAGCCGGCGGGGGCACAGCTTTCTGAGAGCCGCTCAGAGGTTCTCCACCACCACCGGCTCGATCCCCTCGGCCTCCGGCAGCCCGAAGCCGAAGACCTGGGCGTAGAAGGACAGCTCGGCCTCCAGCGCGCGGCGGATGTTCTCGGCGCGCCGGAAGCCGTGCTGCTCCCCCTCGAACACCAGGTACGCGACGGGCACCTTGCGGGCCCGCAGGGCGCCGACGATCGCCTCGGACTGGTTCGGCGGGACGACCGCGTCCTCGGAGCCCTGCAGCACGATCAGCGGCCGGGTGAGGAGCTCGACATGGTGAATCGGCGAGCGCTCCACGTAGACGTCGCGGGCCTCGGGGTACGGGCCGAGCAGGCCGTCGAGGTAGCGGCTCTCGAACTTGTGCGTGTCCGCGGCCAGCGCCTCCAGGTCCGCGACGCCGTAGTGGTCCGCCCCCGCCGCGAAGGGCGTGTCCTTGCGGGCCAGGGCGGCCAGGGTCGTGTAGCCGCCGGCCGAGCCGCCGCGGATAGCGAGCCGGGTGCCGTCGACCCGGCCCTGCTCGGCGAGCCAGCGCGCGGCGGCCAGGCAGTCGGCGACGTCGACGACGCCCCAGGCTCCCTTCAGCAGGTCCCGGTAGGCGCGGCCGAAGCCCGTCGAACCCCCGTAGTTGACGTCGACGACGCCGAACCCGCGGCTCGTCCAGTACTGCACGTTCACCGACAGCACCGGCACCGCGGACGACGTCGGGCCGCCGTGGATCACCACGAGCAGCGGCGAGAGCTCCCCTGCGGCCCCTCGTGCTCCGGGTTCGCGGGCGGGTAGAACAGCGCGTGCGCGGTCCGGGGCGCGCCCTCGCCGTCCACCGACGGGAACGAGATCGCCTCGGGGACGGACAGGTACCCGCTGTCCAGGCCGAGGTCGCGCGGCGGCCGCAGGGTCTCGGTGCGGCCGTCCGCCACGCTGACGCGGTGCACGCCCGGCTCCTCCGTCGGCGTCCCCGCGACGAGCACGACCTCCCCGGGCCCGCTCGCCCGCACCATCGCGATCGCGGAGAACGGCACGTCGACGTCGGCCAGGGTGCCGTCCGGCCGGTGCACGGCCAGGCCGTCGTAGCCGACGTGCCAGCGGGCGAAGACGATCTCCCCGCCGTCGAGCACCACGTACCGCGAGCCGCCGAGCGCCCAGCCGGGCTCGCCGATCTCGGCGTTGATCCGCACCTCCGGCACGATGTCCGTGCCCGGCAGCCAGCGGTAGACGTTCCACCAGCCGGTGCGGTCCGAGAGGAAGTGGAGCGCGCCGTCGGCGCTCCAGCGAGGTTCGGACACGGACTCCCCCGGGCCGCCCGCGACGATCGCCTCGTCCCCGGTGACGAGGTTCCGCCCGCTGAGGACGGTGTCGTCCCAGGGCATCGACGGGTGATCCCAGGACACCCAGACCAGCCTGTGGCCGTCGGGGGACAGCCGCGGGCTCGCCACGAAGTCCGGGCCGCTGACCAGCACCTCGGGCTCCGACGGCCGGTCCGCGGAGAGCCGGACGATCTCGTTGCGGACGTCGGCCGCACCCTGCCCGTGCACGGGATGGTGCTCCCGGACCGCGACGAGCACGGAGCCGTCCGGCGACACGTCGACGTCCGCGTAGCGGTCCCCGCGGCTCAGCACGGGCTCCGGCGTCAGGGGCTCGGGCTCACCGCCCGGCGCGAGCCGGTAGAGCCGCTGGTCCGCCCAGTTGCTGAACCAGACGACGCCGTCGCGGACCTTCCACGCGCCGCCTCCGTACTCGTGGACGCCGGTACGGGCGTCGAAGCCGTCGGGGAGGAGGTCGGTGGTGGTGCCGTCGGCCTCCCGGCGGACGAGCTGGGTGCGGCCTCCCTCGCCCGGCCGGCCCTCCGCCCACACGACCGCGTCCCCGTCGACCTGCACCCCGGCCAGCCGCACCGCCGCGGACAGGACCAGCTCGGACGTGATCGGGGTGGGCCACGCGCCGTACGGGGTGATCGTCACGCCGCCAACGCTAGTACCCGCGCCGCGCGTCCGGCGGGCCACTCGTGGCGTTTTCACGTCGCGCCTCGACACGGACGCGGCACGAGCCACCCGATGGCCGCCGCAGCACCGGCCACCGCGCTCAGCGGACCCGGGCGGCGTCGCGGAGGAGCGCAGCCGCCCGCAGGAGGGCGCCCGGGCGCAGCACCGGGAGCAGCCCGACGGCGCCACTGAGGCCCGTCCACCAGCGCACCCGCCCGTCCTTGCGGAGCACGCCGACCGCCGGGGTCCCGCAGCCGGCCACCGCACGCGGCAGGTTCGGGTAGATCTCCGCGAGGCGCGGTTCCGAGCACGAGCGCACCCGGACCTTCACCGTGACGCACCCGGGCAGCTCCCGGGCGATCCGCGAGCAGCGCGGGCAGCCGGTGTCGTGGACGACGACCACCTCCCGCACGCCCGCTCTCGTCACGCGCTCATCGTGGCACCCACGTGCCGGGCGAGGTGCTCCCCGGTGTGCGTCCCGGCGCTGAGCAGCTCGGCCCGACCGTCGAGTTCCGTTACCGTGGGTGGCTCCGACGCGAGGCGGGAGCACGATGAGCGAGCCGACCAGCACCCCACCGACGCCCGAGGAGCCCACGGCGTCCGCGGCGCCTGTCCCGACGCCGGTGCCCGTCCCGATCGAGGACGCGCCGCTGCCCGAGGGCCCGGCACCGGACTACGACGAGCACGGCACCCCGAGCCTGGACCACGTCCGGGACAAGATCGAGGGCCGGCACGCGACCGCCCTGGGCTGGCAGGAGCTCGCGGGGGACACCGAGGCCGCCCGCACCGCGGACGAGAAGTTCGAGGAGCGGGAGCAGAAGGGCAAGGACAAGCTCGCGGAGATCCGCAAGTCCCTCGGCCTCTAGCGCCTCGGCGCCGGCGCGCCTGCGGGACCTGTGCGCGGGCAGCCCGCACGTCCGTCGCCCTGTGCGTGCGCAGCCTCGCGAGAACGAGGCTGCGCACGCACGACCCCGACCGAGCAGCACAGACATCCTGCGGCGAGCCGTTTTCGCAGGTCACCGGGGGTTGTGCGCGTGGAACCTCGTTCCAGCGAGGTTCCACGCGCACAGGGTCAGTTGCGGCGGAACAGCTTGTTGCCGAGCCAGACGACCGGGTCGTACTTCCGGTCCACCACCCGCTCCTTGAGCGGGATCAGCGCGTTGTCGGTGATCTTGATGTGCTCGGGGCAGACCTCGGTGCAGCACTTGGTGATGTTGCAGTACCCGAGGCCGTGCTCCTCCTGCGCCGCGAGCTGCCGGTCCGCCGTGTCCAGCGGGTGCATGTCCAGTTCGGCGATCCGCATCAGGTAGCGCGGGCCGGCGAAGTTCTCCTTGTTCTCCTCGTGGTCCCGCACGACGTGGCAGGTGTTCTGGCACAGGTAGCACTCGATGCACTTGCGGAACTCCTGGCTCCGCTCCACGTCGACCTGCTGCATCCGGTACTCACCGGGCGCGACCCCGGCCGGCGGTGCGAACGCCGGGACCTCCCGGGCCTTGGTGTAGTTGAACGACACGTCCGTCACGAGGTCCCGGATCACCGGGAACGTCCGCATCGGCGTGACGGTGACGACCTCGTCGTCGTCGAAGGTCGACATCCGGGTCATGCACGCCAGCCGCGGCTTGCCGTTGATCTCCACGCTGCAGGAGCCGCACTTGCCGGCCTTGCAGTTCCAGCGGACGGCGAGGTCCTGGGCCTCGGTCTGCTGGAGGCGGTGGATGATGTCCAGGACGACCTCGCCCTCGTTCACCTCCGCCGGGTAGTCGACGAGCTCGCCCTTCTCGGAGTCCCCGCGCCACACGCGGAAGTGCTGCCAGTGGCTCATGCCGTCTCCCCCGCCCCGGCCCGGTGCCCGCCGAGCTCCTCGCCGGTGTAGTACTTCTTCAGCTCGTCGAGCTCGAACAGGTCGAACAGGTCCGGCCGCATCGGGACCTGCTCCTTGCGGGTCAGCTCCACGTTGTCCTCGCCGAGCGCCGAACAGACCAGCAGGACGTGGCGCCAGTCCGAGTCCATCACCGGGAAGTCGTCCCGGGTGTGCCCGCCGCGGCTCTCCTGTCGCTCCACCGCCGCCTTCGCCACGCACAGCGAGACGAGCAGCATGTTCCGCAGGTCCAGCGCGAGGTGCCAGCCCGGGTTGAACTCCCGGTGCCCCTCCACACGGACGGTCCGGGTCCGCGTCGCGATGTCCTGGAGCTTCTTGAGCGCCATCTCCATCTCGTCTTCCTTGCGGATGATCCCGACGAGTTCGTGCATCGTCTTCTGCAGCTCCAGGTGCACGACGAACGGGTTCTCCCCGCCGTCGGTGGCACTCGAGAACGGCAGCAGGGCCCGCTCGACCGCGGCGTTCAGGTCGTCGTCCGTGACCTGTGGCCGGGTCCCCAGCGAGTCGACGTACTCCGCCGCGCTCAGCCCACACCGCCGGCCGAAGACCAGCAGGTCGGACAGCGAGTTGCCGCCGAGCCGGTTCGAGCCGTGCATGCCGCCGGAGCACTCGCCCGCGGCGAACAGGCCCGGTACCTTCGCCATCCCGGTGTCCGGCTCGACCTCGATCCCGCCCATCACGTAGTGACAGGTGGGGCCGACCTCCATCGGCTCCTTGGTGATGTCGACGTCCGCCAGCTCCTTGAACTGGTGGTACATCGACGGCAGCCGCTTGAGGATCTCCTCCGGCGTCTTGCGCGAGGCGATGTCCAGGAACACGCCGCCGTGCGGGCTCCCCCGGCCGGCCTTGACCTCCGAGTTGATCGCCCGCGCGACCTCGTCACGCGGCAGCAGCTCCGGCGGGCGGCGGTTGTTGTCCGGGTCGGTGTACCAGCGGTCGCCCTCCTCCTCGGTGGTGGCGTACTGCTCCTTGAACACGTCCGGCACGTAGTCGAACATGAACCGCTTGCCCTCGGAGTTCCGCAGCACGCCGCCGTCACCGCGGACGGACTCGGTGACGAGGATGCCCTTCACCGACGGCGGCCAGACCATGCCCGTCGGGTGGAACTGCAGGAACTCCATGTTGATCAGGGTCGCGCCGGCGCGCAGGGCCAGCGCGTGGCCGTCGCCGGTGTACTCCCAGGAGTTCGACGTGACCTGGTAGCTCTTGCCGACCCCACCCGTCGCCATCACGATCGCGGCGGTGTCGAACCGGACGAAACCGCCGGTGTTGCGGAAGTAGCCGAAGCACCCGGAGATCGCGCCGCCGGTGGTGAACAGCTCGGTGATCGTGCACTCGTGGAAGACCCGGATGTGGGACTCGTAGTCGCCGGTCTCCTTGAAGTCGTCCTGCTGCAACGAGACGATCTTCTGCTGCAGCGTGCGGATCAGCTCCAGACCGGTCCGGTCGCCGACGTGCGCGAGCCGCGGGTAGGTGTGCCCGCCGAAGTTCCGCTGGCTGATCTTGCCGTCCGGGGTGCGGTCGAACAGCGCGCCGTAGGTCTCCAGCTCCCAGACCCGGTCCGGCGCCTCCTTGGCGTGGAGCTCGGCCATCCGCCAGTTGTTGAGGAACTTCCCGCCGCGCATGGTGTCCCGGTAGTGGACCTGCCAGTTGTCGTTCGGGTTGGCGTTGCCCATCGACGCCGCGCAGCCGCCCTCGGCCATCACGGTGTGCGCCTTGCCGAACAGCGACTTCGAGATGATCGCCGTCCGCTTGCCCTGCATCCGGGCTTCGATCGCGGCCCGTAGGCCGGCGCCGCCTGCGCCGATCACGACGACGTCGTACTCGTAGGTCTCGACGTTCTCGGTGCTCATGTCGTTGTCTGGCATGCTGTTCACCCCACGATCCGCAGGTCGGAGATCCAGCCGGCCGAGACCGCCATGATGTAGGCGTCCGTGATCGCCAGGCTGGCGAGTGTGGCCCAGGCCAGCTGCATGTGCTTGCCGTTGAGCCTGGTGACCTGGGTCCAGGCCCGGTAGCGCACCGGGTGCTTCGAGAAGTGGTTCAGCCGGCCGCCGATGATGCTGCGGCAGGAGTGGCAGGACGCGGTGTACAGCCAGAGCAGCACGACGTTCGCGACCAGGATGATGTTGCCCAGGCCGAGCCCGAAGCTGCCGTCGCCCTTGATGAAGGAGTGCACCGCGTCGTAGGTGTTGACCAGCGAGATCAGCGCCGCGATGTAGAAGAAGTACCGGTGCAGGTTCTGGAAGAGCAGCGGGAAGCGGGTCTCGCCGGTGTACTTCTTGTGCGGCTCGGCCACCGCACACGCCGGCGGCGACGCCCAGAACGCCCGGTAGTAGGCCTTGCGGTAGTAGTAGCAGGTCAGCCGGAACAGCAGCAGGAACGGCAGCGAGACCGCCGCGTAGGGCAGCCACCAGACGTCGGGCAGGAAGCGGCCGAAGTGGGCCGCCTGCTCCACGCAGCCGTTCGACACGCACGGCGAGTAGAACGGCGTCAGGTAGTTGTACTCGGGGACGAAGTACCAGTTCTGCATGAACGCGCGCACCGTCGCGTAGACGACCCACGCCCCGAGCCCGATGATGTTGAGCAGCGGTGGTAACCACCACCGGTCCGTGCGGAGGGTCCGCGCCGCGATCTGAGCCCGGCCCGCGGCCGTGGCCGTGTCGGACGTCGCTGTGGTGGATGACACGTCGTTGAGTCCTCATCTGTGTCGGACACGACGGCGTACGGGACACTGCGCCGTGTCGTGCGGATCACAGGGAGAGTACGACGCAGCTCACAGGGTGGGTGCGTCAGGTCGGGAACAAATCGCGGGGACGAGACGGGAGTCACAGCACGGCCGGGCGCGCCCGCGCACGACGACGAGCCCGGCCCCTCGTGGGGGACGGGCTCGTCGTGCGAGGCCTGGTGCCGGTGCGCTCAGGCCTTGCGGCGCTTACCCCGGACCGTGGCCGCGAGGTAGTCCTTGTTCAGCTGGCTGATCACGTCGAGCGGGATCTCCTTGGGGCACGCCGTCGCGCACGCGCCCGTGTTGGTGCACCCGCCGAAGCCGGCGTCGTCGTGCGTCTCGACCATGTTGACGACGCGGTCGTAGCGCTCCGGCTGGCCCTGCGGCATCTCACCGAGGTGGGTCAGCTTGGCGCCGAGGAAGAGCGACGCCGAGCCGTTCGGGCAGGCCGCGACGCACGCGCCGCACCCGATGCAGTTCGCCGCGGCGAACGAGCGGTCCGCGGCGGCCTTCGGCACGGGAGTGGAGTGCGCCTCGGGGGCCGAGCCGGTGTTGGCCGAGATGTAGCCGCCCGCCTGGATGATCTTGTCGAACGCGTTGCGGTCGACGACCAGGTCCTTGATCACCGGGAAGGCCCCGGCGCGGAAGGGCTCGACGGTGATCGTGTCGCCGTCGCTGAACTGCCGCATGTGCAGCTGGCAGGTCGTGGTGGCCTTCTGCGGGCCGTGCGGCTGGCCGTCGATCACCATGCTGCACGCGCCGCAGATGCCCTCACGGCAGTCGTGGTCGAATGCGACCGGGTCCTCACCCTGCAGGATGAGCTTCTCGTTGAGGACGTCGATCAGCTCGAGGAACGACATGTCCTCGGAGGCGTCCTCGACGGTGTAGTCGACCATCCGACCCTTGTCGGCGAGGTCCTTCTGCCGCCAGACGCGCAGGTTGAGTCTCACTTGTAGCTCCGCTGGGTGGGGTGGACGTACTCGAAGTTCAGTTCTTCCTTGTGCAGCACCGGCGACTCGCCGCGGCCGGTGTACTCCCAGGCCGCCGCGTAGGCGAAGTTCTCGTCGTCGCGCTGCGCCTCGCCGTCCTCGGTTTGGCTCTCGCCGCGGAAGTGGCCGCCGCAGGACTCCCGGCGGTGCAGCGCATCGAGGCACATGAGCTCGCCGAGCTCCAGGAAGTCCGCCACGCGGCCGGCCTTCTCCAGGCTCTGGTTGAGCTCTGCGCCCGTGCCCGGGACCTTCACGTTGTTCCAGAACTCGCGGCGCAGCTCGGGGATGAGCTCGAGCGCCTTGCGCAGCCCCTCCTCGGTCCGCTCCATGCCGCAGTAGTCCCACATGATCTGGCCGAGCTCGCGGTGGAACGAGTCCACCGTGCGCGTGCCGTTGATCGAGAGCAGCGTGTCGATCCGCTCGTTCACCGAGTTGACGGCCTCGAGCACCTCGGGGGCGTCCGGGGCGACCTCGGGCAGCTTGTTCGACGCGAGGTAGTCCCCGATCGTCACCGGCAGCACGAAGTAGCCGTCGGACAGGCCCTGCATCAGCGCGGACGCGCCGAGGCGGTTGGCGCCGTGGTCGGAGAAGTTCGCCTCGCCGGCGACGTACATGCCGGGGATGGTGCTCTGCAGGTCGTAGTCGACCCACAGCCCACCCATCGTGTAGTGCACGGCCGGGAAGATGCGCATCGGCACCTCGTAGGGGTTCTCCCCCGTGATGCGCTCGTACATCTCGAAGAGGTTGCCGTACTTGGCCTCGACCGCCGGGCGGCCGAGACGGGCGATCGCGTCCGCGAAGTCCAGGTAGACGCCGAGGCCTGTCGGGCCGACGCCGCGCTTCTCGTCGCAGACCTCCTTGGCCGCGCGGCTCGCGATGTCACGGGGCACGAGGTTGCCGAACGACGGGTACTTCCGCTCCAGGAAGTAGTCCCGCTCGTCCTCGGGGATCTGGTTCGGGTTGCGGTCGTCGCCGAGGCGCTTGGGCACCCAGACGCGACCGTCGTTGCGCAGGGACTCCGACATCAGGGTCAGCTTCGACTGGTGGTCGCCGGAGACCGGGATGCAGGTCGGGTGGATCTGGGTGAAGCAGGGGTTCGCGAACAGGGCGCCCTTGCGGTGGGCGCGCCAGTTGGCGGTGACGTTGCAGCCCTTGGCGTTCGTCGACAGATAGAAGACGTTGCCGTAGCCACCCGTGGCCAGCACGACCGCGTCCGCGAGGTGCGTGGAGATCTCGCCGGTGACCATGTCCCGCGCGACGATGCCCCGTGCCCGGCCCTCGACCATGATCAGCTCGAGCATCTCGTGCCGCTGGTACATGTCGACCGTGCCGGCGTTGATCTGGCGCTCGAGGGCCTGGTAGGCGCCGAGCAGCAGCTGCTGGCCCGTCTGCCCGCGGGCGTAGAAGGTCCGGGAGACCTGCACCCCACCGAACGACCGGGTGTCCAGCAGGCCGCCGTACTCGCGGGCGAACGGGACGCCCTGGGCGACGCACTGGTCGATGATCTGACGGCTGATCTCGGCGAGCCGGTGGACGTTCGACTCCCGGGCGCGGAAGTCCCCGCCCTTCACGGTGTCGTAGAAGAGCCGGTAGACGCTGTCGCCGTCGTTGCGGTAGTTCTTCGCGGCGTTGATGCCACCCTGCGCGGCGATCGAGTGCGCGCGGCGCGGGCTGTCCTGGTAGCAGAACGACGAGACGTGGTAGCCGGCCTCGCCCAGGGTCGCCGCCGCCGCGCCCCCGGCCAGGCCGGTGCCGACGACGATGATCTTGACCTTGCGCTTGTTGGCCGGGTTGACCAGCTTGACGCCGAACTTCCGACGCTCCCACCGGGTCTCGATGGGTCCGTCCGGAGCGGCCTTGTCGACGACCGGTGCGCCGACGGTGTAGTCCGAGAAGCTCATATCAGATCCATCCGAACGTGACGGAGATCGGGACGATCAGGAAGCCCAGGACCAGCAGTCCCGAGAACGCGGTGGCGATCGCCTTCAGGATCGGCTCCCGGCGGTTCGACGACCACCCGAAGGTCTGGGTGGCACTCCACAGGCCGTGCCGAAGGTGGAAGAAGATCGCGAGCAGGGCGACGACGTACCAGATCGTCACGTACCAGCGGTCCGGCGCGAAGTCCGCGTGGACGTTGTCCCACACCGCGAGGTGCTCGCCGTTGGGGTTCAGCGTGCCGGTCGTCAGGTCCAGGATGTGGTAGACGATGAAGAGCAGCACGATCACGCCGCCCCAGCGCATGGTGCGGGTCGTGTAGTTGCCCTTCACCTTGTTGCCGGCCGCGTACTTGACCGGACGCGCCTTCTTCGCCCGCAGCGCCAGCAGCGTCGCGGCCCAGATGTGCCCGACCACCGCCAGCGTCAGGACGACCCGGATCACCCAGACGAAGCCCTCGTTGCCCAGGAGGGGCGCCAAGATCGTCCGGATCCAGACCGCGTAGCCGTCGATGTTCTCGGGGCCGAAGAAGATCTGCAGGTTGCCGAGCATGTGCACGACGAGGTAGAGGACCAGCAGCACGCTGCTGGCCGCGATCACGAACTTGAGCAGTACCGCCGGGAGGAGAGGCCGTCTGGCCGCCGGGGGCTTGGGGGTCGACGGCTTGCCGGCCGCACCCTTAGTAGACACCTGTGTCGCCACGTCTCGAAGTGCACTACTCAGACCGGCGGCCGTCCAATGCATCACGACGGCAGGATCGATGCACGTACGCTATACACGTGACACTTCAGCAGCTTGCGTACTTCGTCGCGGTCGCCGACGTGCGCAGCTTCACTCGGGCGGCCGATCTCGTGGGTGTCGCGCAGCCCACACTGAGCAGGCAGTTGAGGTCCCTGGAGGACGATCTGGGCGCACCCCTGGTGAACCGGGGGAAGGCCGTCACGCTCACCCCGGCGGGCGAGGCGGTACTGCCACTCGCCCGCCGGATGCTCGCCGACATGGATGCCGCCCGTATGTCCGTGGCGGAGATCGTCGGACTTCGCAGCGGCCGGGTGCGGGTCGGCGCGACGCCGTCGCTGTGCATCGGCGTCCTTGCGGACGCGCTGCGGCTCTTCCACGAGTGCCATCCGGAGATCCACCTCGAGCTGGCCGAGAACGGCTCGCAGTCCCTCGTGCGCGACCTCGCCCGGGGCGCGATCGACGTGGCGCTGGTGATCGTCCCGCCGTCGGGGATCGACTCCGCGCTGCACACCCTGCCGTTGATGCGCGAACGCCTGTCCGTGGCCTCGCCGCGCTCCGGGAAGCCGCCGTCGAGCCGGGGGTCGATGACCGTCGCGGAGCTGTCCCGGAAGCCGCTGGTGATGGTCCGCCAGGGCTACGACCTCCGCGAGGTCACGTTGAACGCCTATCGGGAGGCGGGCGTGACGCCGAAGTTCGCCGTCGAGGGCGGCGAGATGGACGCGGTACTGCGTCTCGTCGAGGCGGGGACAGGGGTGGCGGTGGTGCCGGACCTGGTGTTCGCGGGCCGGCCCCGGTTGCGGCGGACCGTGCTGACGCCGCCGCTCTACCGGACGGTGGCGCTCGCGCGGCGGGCGGACATCGCGCCGAGCCACGCGACCCAGGCCTTCACGGACACGCTGCTGGGGTTCATCGGGGAGATCGGGGCTACCGGTGGACTGTCGGCGGACGTGCAGGTGCTGCTGCGGCCGGAGGGGTAGGCGGGCGGGCGGCGGTGCACAGCGCCGATGGCGCGGGGCGCGGGATTCGGGCCGCCGAGGGCGCGGCCGAGGGAGCAGTGCGACGCGCGCGATTGACGACGCGCGTGGGGACGGACGGCCGCGTGGGGCTGCGCCGGTCGACCGTGCGCGGTTCAGTCGAGGTCGGCGGGGCCGAGCTCGTCGTCCTCGGCGCCGTGAGCGGCGAGGGCCTCCCGGACCACCCCGTAGACGACGCCGGGCTGGTAGCCCTTGCGCGCGAGCATTCCGATGAGCCGGCGGCCGGCCTTCGCCCGGTCGTCCGGGGAGGCGATGGTCATGGAGCGAAGGCGCTTGTCCACCAGCTGACGGGCGCGGAGTTCCTCGGACTCGGTGTCGACCTCGGCGAGGGCCTCCTCCGCCACCTCCTTCGCGACGCCCTTGCGCTGCAGCTCGACGGCCAGCGCCCGGCGGCCGAGACCCTGTTGCCGATGGCGGGAGCGGACCCACTGCCCGGCGAAGGCCTCGTCGTCGATGAGGCCGACCTCGTCGAACCGTTCGAGGACCCGGTTCGACACCTCGTCCGGGATGTCCTTCTTCCGCAGGGCCTGGGCTAGCTCCTGCCGGGTCCGGGCGCGGTACTCGAGCAGGTTCAGGCAGATCTCCTTGGCCGCGGCCTCGGGATCGGCCTCGGGGCCTTCCGCGGCGGACCCGTCGGAGCGACGCCCGCGTGGGCGTCGAGTTCCGCGGTCCGGCCGCAACCCGGCATCACCGGCGCGGCCGCGGCGAGGTCGCGCGCCCGGCTCCTGACCGACTGCGTCTGCGTCCGGCGCCTGCCCGACGCCGCCGTCGCGGTCTGCTTCGGACGCGGGATCCGTGTCCGGGTCACCGAAGAGGGAACGGCTTCGCGCAACGCCACTTCCCGAGCGGCGTGCACCCCTGCGATCAGGCTCCAGCGGCCCGCCCCGCGGTCCGGAGCGTTCCGCCCGGGTGACCCTGGCGCGCAGGCCGTCCAGGGATGCGACCCGGGCCGGGGGTGCGGGCGGGCCGAGCTCACCGGTCCCCGGGTCACCGATCTGCATGATCGGCACGGCTTCGCGCGGCGCGCCGGCCTCGTCGAACTCCGCGATCCGGTGCTCGCGCCCGGAGCCGCCGGAGCCGAAGTCCTCGAAGTCCATGACCCGCTGCTCGGCCTGCTCACCGGCCGGGCGGGCGGCGAAGGAGCCGAATTCCAGCGTCTCGACCTCGCGGGGGGCCTCCTCGGGATCGAACGACTCGAACCCGAGGACCCGCGGCGGTTCCCGGCGTGCCCGACCCTCGGCGGGCCGGGTCTCGTCCACCGGGCTGATCCCCTCCGGCCGGGACCGGCCCACCTCCGGGCCGTCCGGGGAACCGTCGTGCGAGCGGGACACCGTCAGAAGTCGACCGGGGCGGGCAGGGGCTCGACCTCGGCGTCGGCGTCGAGCACCGCGCCGATCCCGAGCTTCTCCTTGATCCGCTTCTCGACCTCGGCGGCGACGTCCGGGTTCTCCTTCAGGAACTTGCGGGCGTTCTCCTTGCCCTGTCCCATCTGGTCGCCCTCGTACGTGTACCAGGCGCCCGACTTGCGGATGATCCCCTGCTCGACGCCGACGTCGATCAGCGAGCCCTCGCGGCTGATGCCGACGCCGTAGAGCACGTCGAACTCCGCCTGCTTGAACGGCGGGGCCACCTTGTTCTTCACGACCTTGACGCGGGTGCGGCTGCCGACCATGTCGGTGCCGTCCTTCAGCGTCTCGATGCGGCGGATGTCCAGGCGGACCGACGCGTAGAACTTCAGCGCCTTGCCGCCCGTCGTGGTCTCCGGGGACCCGAACATCACGCCGATCTTCTCGCGCAGCTGGTTGATGAAGATCATCGTGGTGCCGGACGTGCTCAGCGCACCGGTGATCTTCCGCAGCGCCTGGCTCATGAGCCGGGCCTGCAGGCCGACGTGGCTGTCGCCCATCTCGCCCTCGATCTCGGCGCGGGGCACGAGGGCCGCCACCGAGTCGATCACGATGATGTCCAGGGCGCCGGAGCGGATCAGCATGTCCGCGATCTCCAGCGCCTGCTCGCCGGTGTCCGGCTGCGAGACCAGCAGGGCGTCCGTGTCGACGCCGAGGGCCTTCGCGTACTCCGGGTCCAGCGCGTGCTCGGCGTCGATGAAGGCGGCGACGCCGCCCGCGGCCTGGGCGCTGGCCACGGCGTGCAGCGCGACCGTGGTCTTACCGCTGGACTCCGGGCCGTAGATCTCCACGACGCGGCCACGCGGGAAACCGCCCACCCCGAGCGCGACGTCCAGCGCGATCGAGCCGGTGGGGATGACGCCGATCGGCGGACGCGTGTCGTCGCCGAGGCGCATCACGGATCCCTTGCCGTGGTTCTTCTCGATCTGGGCGAGGGCGAGCTGGAGCGCCTTCTCGCGGTCTGGAGTGCTCATCTGAGTACCTCGCTCGCTCGGGATGCGGGACTGGGTTGACGGTGTTGACGACTTCCGGGGAGCCACACGAGAACCGTATTGGGTACCCCCGACAATTCCGGTGCCCACGTCCCGGCTGTGGACAACTTCAGCGCCGTGTGGACACCACACTATACGAACACGTGTTCGATGTGGGCACCGACACGCTCGTCGGCTATTCTGCGGCGCCGAGCGGCGCGACCCGTCCGAGCGCGTCCCTTCCGGGCGGACCGGGCCTCTACCTGTCGTCGGCCCCCAGCCGGCGCGCGGACGGGACGTCATAGGCGTCGCAGATCGCCCGCCACACGTTCTTCGGGTCGATGCCCGCCTCGATGGCCTGCTCGGCCGTCCGCCCGCCGAGCTCGGCGAACACGTGGTCACGGGCGAGGGATCCGGCGCGCGCGGCCCCGAACTCGCCCTCCATCAGCTCTCGGAAGTGGCTCAGTCGCACCGGACCGAGGGTAGTCACGTCGAGGTCGCACGGCCCCGGGCGTGGGTACCGTGACTGATATGCCCGATCCACCGACCCTCGATCCCCTGGGCCTCGTCCAGGGAGATCCGACGGGTTTCTCGTCCCCGCTCGGACAGCTCGTCGTCGGCCTGGCCCTCCTGTCGGCCCTCGTCCTGCTGATCCGGTGGTGGGTGCAGAACCGGCGACGGTGACCCGTCACGACCCCAGGAGCCGGGACGCGGCCCGCCGCGCCTCCGCCGGGGCGTCCGACCTGCCGCCGGCCGTCGCCAGGACGGTGGCGCCCTCGTACAGCACGTGCAGCTCGCCGCCGACCCGCTCCGGCTCGGCGAACCCGGCCTCGGCCGCCAGCGACGTGAGGCACTCCCGCATCCACTCCTTCTCCGCGCGGATCACCGGCACGCCGGGATGGTCCGTGCCGCCGATCTCGGCGTAGGCGTTGACGAAGGCGCAGCCGCGATCCTGCTCGCGCAGCCAGGCGTCGAGAGCGTCGAACACCGCGAGCAGCCGCTCCCGGCCGGCGGGAACGGCCTCGAGGTGCCCGCGCAGGAAATCCTGCCAGCGGACGGCGCGGCGCCGCAGGTAGAGCGCGACGAGAGCGTCCTTCGAGCCGAACCGGTCGTACAGCGTCTTCTTGGTGGTACCGGCGACCTCGGCGATCAGTTCCACCCCCACCGCCCGGATCCCGCGCCGGTAGAACAGCTCCGCCGCCGCGGTGGCCAGGCGTTCGCCTGCGGGCGTGAGCGGCTCGAGAACCTCGACCATGGTTCCTCCCTCGACTCCACTGCGAGTATACCGACCGGTGTGGTTATGTCGCTCGCATGAGAAAGGGACGCAGTGACCTCGCCGTCTCGACGGCGTTCGTCGTGCTGTGGAGCTGGGGTTCGTCGGGGCGGACCTCGGTACCCGGTTCACCGGCGCGGACACCCTCCTGGCCTGGCGCTACGCGATCGCGGCGGCCGTGCTGTGGCTGGTCCTGTTCGTCCGTCGGACGCGGATCCCACGGGGCGCGATCGGGCGCCAGGGCCTGCTGGGATCGCTGAGCCAGGTCCTCTACCTCGGCGGCGTCGTCACCGGCGTCGGGCTCGGGGTCCCCGCGGGCACGGCGGCGTTGGTCGCGGCGCTGCAGCCGCTGGTCGTCGCGACGGCGGCGGGGCCCGTCCTCGGCGAGCACACGACCCTCCGGCAGCGGATCGGGCTGGCCGGTGGGCTCGTCGGCGTCGGTCTGGTGGTCGCGGGCGACCTCGGGCCGGGTGACGCGCCGTGGTGGGCCTTCGTGCTTCCCGCCGGCGGGATGCTGGCGTTGTCCGCCGGGACGCTCCTGGAACGGCGACTGCGGCCGTCCGAGAGCCCGCTCGTGGCGATGACCCTGCAGACGAGCACCGCCGCCGTGCTGTTCGGCGCGGTCGCCGTGGCCGCCGGGGACGCGGCACCACCGGCCGACCCGGGCTTCTGGGGCGCGATCGCCTGGGTGGTCGTGCTGTCCTCGTTCGGCGGCTACGGTTCCTACCTGCTCGTCCTGCGCCGGAGCGGCGCGACGCGGGTCAGCACGCTGCTCTACCTCACGCCCCCGACCACGATGGCCTGGACGTTCGTGATGTTCGGCGAGGTCCCGGTGGTGCTGGCCGCGCCCGGTCTCGCACTGTGCGCCCTCGGCGTCTGGCTGGTGCTGGGGACGCCGCGGCGACGGACCGCGGAACCCGCTCCCGGCGCAAACTGTCGTACCCCCGGCGCATCATGGGGCACGTGACGGCGCTCGACGACTTCTCCCCTGCCACCCAGGACTGGTTCCGGGGTGCGTTCGCCGCGCCCACACCCGCCCAGGAGGGGGCCTGGTCCGCGGCGCAGGCGGGGCGGAACGCGCTGGTCGTGGCCCCCACGGGCTCCGGCAAGACGCTCGCCGCGTTCCTCTGGGCGCTGGACCGTCTCGCCGCCGAGCCACCGCCGGAGGACAAGCAGCACCGCTGCCGCGTCCTCTACGTCTCGCCGCTCAAGGCCCTCGCGGTCGACGTGCAGCGCAACCTCCGCTCGCCGCTCACCGGCATCCGGCAGGCGGCGCAGCGCCTCGGCGAGCCGGTCCCGGACATCACCGTCGGCATGCGCACCGGGGACACCCCGGCGGACGAGCGGCGCCGGTTCGCCCGCACCCCGCCTGACGTCCTGGTGACGACGCCGGAGTCGTTGTTCCTGCTCCTCACGTCGGCGGCGCGGGAGTCCCTGCGCGGCGTCCGCACGGTGATCCTCGACGAGGTGCACGCCGTCGCCGGGACCAAGCGCGGCGCGCACCTTGCCGTCTCGCTGGAGCGGCTCGACGAGCTGCTGCCGGACGGCCCCGCCCAGCGGATCGGCCTGTCCGCGACGGTCCGCCCGCTGGACGAGGTGTCCACGTTCCTGTCCGGCGCCCGCCCGGTCGAGGTCGTCCAGCCGAGGACCCCGAAGACCATCGAGGTGCAGGTCCAGGTGCCCGTTCCGGACCTCGCGGCGCTCGACGAGCGGCCCGCGCCGGGCAGTGCGGACGAGGAGGTCGTGGGGTCCGCGGCCGGCACGGCGCAGCGCCCGTCGATCTGGCCGGCGGTCGAACGGCGATTGCTGAACCTGGTGCGGCAGCACCGTTCCACGATCGTCTTCTCGAACTCCCGGCGGCTCGCGGAGCGGCTCACCGCCAAGCTGAACGAGCTGGCCGCCGAGGACGCCGCCGAGGGTGCTGAGCCCGTCGAGCTCGACGCGTTCCCGGCCGAGGCGATCGGGCAGTCCGGCGTGGGCGGCGGGGCACCCCCGACCGTCGCGAAGGCCCACCACGGCTCCATGTCGCGGGAGCAGCGGACGCTGGTCGAGGAGGAGCGAAGTCGGGGCTCCTCCCCTGCGTCGTCGCGACGTCCAGCCTCGAGCTGGGCATCGACATGGGCGCCGTCGATCTCGTGGTGCAGGTCGAGGCGCCGCCGAGCGTGGCCTCCGGGCTGCAGCGGGTCGGCCGCGCGGGGCACCAGGTCGGCGCGGTCTCCAAGGGCGTCGTGTTCCCCAAGTTCCGCGGGGACCTCGTGTCCTGCGCGGTCGTCGCGGAACGGATGACGTCCGGCTCGATCGAGGCGCTGCGGTACCCGCGCAACCCGCTCGACGTCCTGGCCCAGCACATCGTCGCCATGGTCGCGCTGGAGCCCTGGCAGCTGTCGGACCTGGCCGCGGTGATCCGGCGGGCCGCCCCGTTCGCGGCGCTCCCGGACTCCGCCCTGCACTCGGTGCTGGACATGCTCGCCGGGCGCTACCCGTCGGAGGAGTTCGGCGAGCTGCGCGCCCGCATCACCTGGGACCGGGTCACGGACCAGCTGCAGGGGCGTCCCGGTGCGCAACGGCTGGCGGTCACCTCGGGGGGCACGATCCCGGACCGCGGACTCTTCACGGTGATGACGCCCGGCGGTGCGGACGGCGCCGGCTCCCGGGTCGGGGAGCTGGACGAGGAGATGGTCTACGAGTCCCGGGTCGGGGACACCTTCCTGCTGGGGACGTCGAGCTGGCGGGTCGAGGACATCACGCACGACCGGGTGATCGTCACACCGGCGCCGGGGGTGCCGGCGCGGATGCCGTTCTGGAAGGGCGAGTCGATCGGGCGGCCGCTGGAGCTGGGCCGGGCGGTCGGCGCGTTCGTCCGGGAGATGTCCGCGCTCGGCGAGGAGGACGCCCGCGCGCGGGCGACCACCGCCGGCCTCGACGAGTGGGCCACCGACAACCTGCTCGCCTACCTGCACGAACAGCGCGACGCCACGCGCCACGTGCCGAGCGACCGGACGATCCTCGTGGAGCGGTTCCGGGACGAGCTCGGCGACTGGCGCCTCGTCGTGCACTCCCCCTTCGGCGCCCAGGTCAACGGGCCGTGGGCGCTCGCGATCGCGGCCCGGATGCGGGAGCGGCGCGGGGTGGAGGTGCAGGCCGCGAGCGCCGACGACGGGATCGTCCTGCGGTTGCCGGACGCGCTCGACGAGAACGGCGGCGAGGTCGTCCCCACGGCCGAGGACGTGCTGCTGGACCCGGCGGAGGTGGAGCAGATCGTCGTGGCGGAGCTCGGCGGGTCGTCGCTGTTCGCGTCCCGGTTCCGGGAGTGCGCGGCCCGGGCGCTGCTGCTCCCCCGGCGGGACCCGAAACGCCGCAGTCCACTGTGGCAACAGCGGCAGCGTTCGGCGCAGCTGCTGACCGTGGCCGGGAAGTACGAGCAGTTCCCGATCACGCTCGAGGCGATGCGGGAGTGCGTGCAGGACGTCTACGACCTGCCCGGCCTGCGCGAGCTGATGAGCGACGTGGGCGCGCGGAAGGTGAAGGTGGTCGAGATCGCGACGCCGGCGCCGTCGCCGTTCGCCCGGAGCCTGCTGTTCGGCTACGTGGGGATGTTCCTCTACGAGATGGACGCGCCGCTGGCCGAGCGCCGCGCCGCCGCCCTGTCGCTGGATTCCACGCTGCTCGCCGAGCTGCTCGGTTCCGAAGCGATCCGCGAGCTGCTGGATCCCGAGGTGCTCGCCGAGGTCGAGGCGTCCCTGCAGCGCACGGCGGAGGACCGGCACGCCCGCAACGCCGAGGGCGCCGCGGATCTGCTGCGCTTCCTCGGCGCCCTCACCGAGGCCGAGGGGCTGGCGCGCGGCGTGCAGCCCGGCTGGTTCGCCGAGCTGGAGACGGCCCGCCGGGCGCTTCGGGTGCGGATCGCGGGCGAGGAGCGGTTCATCGCGATCGAGGACGCCGGCCGGGTCCGGGACGCGCTCGGTGCGGCCCTGCCCGTCGGGGTGCCGGAGGCGTTCACCGAGCCGGTCCCCGACCCGCTCGGGGATCTCGTGCTCCGCTACGCCCGCACGCACGGTCCGTTCACCCCGGCCGAGTGCGCGGCGCGGTTCGGGCTCGGGGTCGCGGTGGTGTCCGGCGTGCTGGACCGGCTCACCGGCACCGGCCGCCTCGTCCGGGGCGAGCTGCGGCCCCAGGCCGCAGGCGGCGCGGATGGTGCCACCGAGTACTGCGACGCCGAGGTGCTGCGCCGCCTGCGGCGGGCCTCTCTGGCCCGGCTGCGGGCCGAGGTCGAGCCCGTCGAGCAGCGGGCGCTCGGCCGGTTCCTGCCGGCCTGGCAGGGTGTGCAGACCGGCGCCGCGGGCGAGCGGCGTGGCCGGATGCGGCGGGCTCCGGGCGCGGAGGACGTGCTCGGCGTCGTCGAGCAGCTGGCCGGGGCGCCGCTGCCGGCGAGCGCGCTGGAGTCGCTGATCCTGCCTGCCCGGCTGCCGGGCTACACGCCCGCGCTGCTCGACGAGCTGACGGCGGCCGGCGAGGTCACCTGGACCGGGTGCGGTCCGCTGGCCGGCAGCGACGGCTGGCTGGCCGTGGCGCCCACGGACGTCGCGGACCTGCTGCTGCCCGAGCCGGACCCCGAGGTCGCGGGGACGCCGCTGCACCGGGCGGTGCTGGCGGCCCTGGGCCAGCCGGATCTCGAGCAGCCCCCCGTCGGCGGTGGGGCGCTGTTCTTCCGCGAGCTCGCGGACCGGGCGGGGCGGGCGCTCGTCGAGCAGGAGGAGCCCGGGCCCACGGACGACGCCGTGGTCACCGCGATCTGGGACCTGGTCTGGGCGGGACTGCTGAGCAACGACACCCTCGGCCCGCTGCGCGCGCGGCTCGGCGGCGGGGGCGCTCCGGAGGCGGGCCGGCGCATCGGACCCGGCGGACGGCGGGCCGCGGGCGCTACGCGCAGCTCCGGGCCGGGCGCCCGTCGATGCCGAGCCGGAGCGGCCCGCCGTCGGTCGGCGGCCGGTGGGCGCTGGCCGTCGAGCGCGAACCCGATCCGACGCGCCGGGCGCACGCCCGCGCGGAGGCGTTCCTCGAGCGGCACGGCGTGCTCACCCGCGGGGCACTCGGCACCGAGCGGGTCATCGGAGGCTTCGCCGCGGTCTACCGGGTGCTGCGCGCGATGGAGGACTCCGGGCGGGCCCGACGCGGTTACGTCGTCGAGGGGCTCGGGGCGGCGCAGTTCGCGGTGCCGGGCGCGATCGACCGGCTCCGGGCGATGTCCCGGCCGGACGGCGCGCCGGTCGGCCCGGGCGACGGCGAGCGTGGCCGGGCCGACGAAGACGGTTTCGGCGGGCTGCGCCCGGCGGGCGCCGGGCCGGGCGGATCCGCGGGGGGCGCGGGCCTGTCCCGGGTCGTCCTGGCCGCCGCCGATCCTGCCCAGCCCTACGGCGCGGCCCTCGCGTGGCCGGACACCGTCGGGGATTCCAAGCACCGGCCCGGACGCAAGGCCGGGGCGCTGGTCGTGCTGGTCGAGGGGGCTCCGGCGCTCTACGTCGAGCGCGGCGGCCGGTCCCTGCTGTCCTTCACCACCGAACGGGACGAGCTCGCCGCGGCAGCGCAGGCCCTGGCCGGGGCGGTGCACGAGGGCTGGCTCGGTTCCCTGGCGGTCGAGCGGGCGGACGGAGTCGGGTCGCTCGGCTCGGAGCTCGCGGACGTGCTCACCGAGGCGGGCTTCCGGGTCACCCCGAAGGGGCTGCGGTTGCGCGCCTGACCCGGCGCGGCCCGGAGCGGCTTGGTGCGGCGCGGTCGGCCCGTCGGACCGAGCGGCCGGGTCGCCCGAGAGCGGCCCAGCCGGCCCGGCCGCCCGAGTGGCGGTCGGCCGCCCCGGCCGGCCCCGAGCCGCCCGGTCGGCTCAGAGCGGCCCGCTCGCGCCCAGCATCCGTCCCACGATCAGCTCGACATACCCCTCGACGACGTCGGTGAGCTCCAGCTCCCGGCCGTCGACGAACCAGCTGCTGAAGCCGTTGAGCATGTCGCAGAGGCCGAAGGCGGCGAGCTGCGCGTCGGGCACGCCGAACTCCCCCGCCCGCATCCCGGCGGCGACCACGTCCCGCACCCGGCGCTGGTAGTAGCGCCGGTAGTCGTCGATCTCGGCGCGGTGCGGTACCGAGAGCGACGCGAGCTCGTGCAGCGCGACGAGGTGCTCCACCCGCCGCCGGGCGAGGTGGCGCAGGTGGGCGCGCACGAGCGTCGCCAGCCGGTGGGCCGGCGTGCCCGCGGCGTCGAGCAGCGGGAGGTTCTCCTCGTTCGGTTCCCGGGTGACCGTCAGGCAGATCGCGTAGAGGATCTCCTCCTTGGCCGGGAAGTGGTGGTAGAGGCTCGCCCCACGGATCCCGACGGCGTCCGCGATCTGCCGCATCCCGACGCCCGCGTAGCCGTGCTCGGCGAAGATCCGGGCGGAGGCCGTCACGATCTCCGCCCGGCGCAACCGGGTCCGCGCGTCCCGGGAGAGGGGTACGGCGTCGGGCGTGCTCATCCGCCTCTCTTCCGCAGCTCCCGCTTGAGGATCTTCCCCTGCGGGTCCACCGGCAGCTCCGCGACGACGTGCACGGCCTTCGGCGTCTTGTACCCGGCCAGGTGTTCCCGGCAGAACGCGATGATCTCCGCCGGATCGGGGGCGCGTCCCTCCTGCGGGATCACGAACCCGGTGACGGCCTCGGACCAGTACTCGTCCGGCAGCCCGACGACGGCGGCACGCAGCACGTCCGGGTGAGCGTGCAGCACCCGCTCGACCTCCTGCGAAGACACGTTCATCCCACCGGTCTTGATCATGTCCTTGGCCCGGTCGTGGAAGAACAGGTTGCCCGCGGCGTCGATCCGCACCATGTCCCCCGTGTGCACCCAGCCGTCGGCCAGCACCTCCCCGGTCCGCTCGGGGTCGCGGTGGTAGCCGAGCATCACCGACGGCGAGCGGCAGAGCAGCTCGCCGATCTCGGCCTCCCGGCCATCGGCGTCGACGACCTTGATCTCGAGGTGCGTCACCGGGGTGCCGATCCAGGACGGGTCCCGGTCCGGGACGTCGTCGAGCGTGCGGAACCAGCCGACCGAACCGAGCTGGGCGAGCTCGGACTGGCCCCAGTACGTGCCCCACACCGCGTCGGGCGCCGCGGCCGCCCAGGAGGAGACGGCGTGCGGGGCGACCTGGCCGCCGTAGGTCAGGCAGCGGCGGACCGTCCCGACCGAGTCCGTCCCGAACGCCTCCTGCGCGGCCAGGGCCAGGTAGAACGTCGGGGTCTGCGCGATCACGGTGACCCGCTCGCCGGCGATGATCTCCAGCGAACGCGCGGGGTCGGTCGTCGCCGGGAGGACCAGCGTGGCGCCCATCAGGGTCAGTGTGGTCATCGAGCCGAGCCCGGCGATCGTGTGGAACGGCATCACGAACAGCCAGGTGTCGTCGGGCCCGGTCCGCAGGCCCCAGCTCCACGCCGGTGCGGTGGAGATCAGGTAGTTGCGGTGCGGGATCAGCACGCCCTTGGGCGCGGCCTCGGTGCCGGAGGTGTAGACGATCATCGCGACGTCGTGCTCGTGGACGTCCGCCTCCGGCTCGGTGTCCGGAGCCTCGGCCAGCAGCGTGTCGATCTCGGGATAGCCGAGCAGCTGCGTGCCGTCGGGCAGGACGGTGCCGACGAGACCGCGGAAGTCCTCGTCGACCAGCACGACCCGCGGCTCGGCGTGCCCGAGCTGGTGCCCGACCTCCGGGGCGCCGTACATCGGGTTCACCCCGGTGAACGCGGCCCCGAGCTTGAGCACGCCGTAGTACGCGGCGACGACGTCGACCGAGTTCCGGGCCATCGAGGCGACGACGTCACCCCGGCCGACCCCGAGCCCACGCAGGACGTGCGCGAACCGGTTGGCCCGCGCGTCGAGCTGGGCGTAGGTCGTGGCCGTCCGGGTCCCGTCGACAGCGTGGCCCACGACGGCGACGGCGCCGGGCTTCGTCCGGGCGTGCCGGCGCAGCTGGTCGCCGATCGTGGCCCGGCCGAGCGGGGTCCGGTACTGCTCCGCCAGCTCCGACGGGCGGGCGAGGCCGGTCATGTGAAGAGCGGGGTCGCGTACGAGTCGAGGGACACGGTGTCCTCGACGGCGGCCCGGCTGAGCCGGTGCGGGAACCCCTTCGCCGGGTAGCCGATGGCGACGTGGGCCGCGGTGATCACGCCGTCCGGGATGTCCAGGAGCTTCTTGACCTCGGGTTCCGAGTGGCACAGCAGCGTGGTGACGGCCGAGGCGACGCCCTGGTCCCGGAGCGCGAGGCAGAGGTTCTGCATGACCGGGTAGATCGAGGCGCCGCCGACCACGGACAGCCGGCCGAGCTCATGGTCCGTCGGGTGCAGGCCGTCGATCTCCGCGCACACCACGACGATCGCGGGCGCCTCGGCCAGGTGCTCGGCGAAGTGGTCCGCGTCCGCGACGGTCTTCGGAAGTGCGCCGACCGCGACGTCGCCGATGCCGATCCCCGCGAGGTAGGCCTTCCACGGCGGCAGGTACAGGTCCGCGAGCGCCTGCTTACGCGCCGCGTCCCGCACGACGATCCACCGCACCGGCTGCCGGTTGCCGCCCTGCGGACCGAACCGGGCGGCGTCGAAGGCGCGGTGCAGCACGTCGTCCGGGACCGGGTCCGGGCTGAAGTACCGGCAGGTGCCGGTCGTTCGCATCGCCTCGGTCAGCTCCATTGCTGTCTCCCGCTCTCACCTGTCGGTGGTTAGGTTGGCGAGGGAAGCATGCTGTGGCGCCGGACACGCGTCAACCGTCGATCGCGCCGGGCCGATACCCACGGGACCTAACCGCAGTTAGCCTGGGGTCCGGAGAAGGAGGGGTCGACGATGACCGCACCGGAACGTCCGCTCGACCGCGCACGGCTCACCGCGGCCCTGGAGCACGCGAACCTGCCCTCGCTGGTCGCGGTGCTCCACCAGCTCACCGGCGACCGGCGCTGGCTCGCCGATCCCTACCGCCCGACGCGCAGCCGCGGCATGGACGACAACGATCTCGGCGGCTTCTCCCCGGAGGTCCGCGCCGAGCTGCGGGCCGCCGCCGCGGACGCCGTCACCGCCTGGGCGGACGGACGCCCGCCGGCCGTTCCCGCGCCCACGGGCGAGGCTCTCGCCGAGATCATGTCCGTGGCCGTCGGCGAGCCGGTGCCGCCGGAGTACGCGGCGATGACGGCCGAGGACATGGGGTTCGCACCCGCCCCGGTCCGCACGGCCCCGCCGAACGACCTGCGGGTGATCGTCATCGGCGCCGGGGTCTCCGGCATCCTCGCGGCGATCAAGCTGGCGGAGGCCGGGATCGCGCACGTCGTCCTGGAGAAGAACGCCGACGTCGGCGGCACCTGGCTGGAGAACTCCTATCCGGGCGCGGGCGTCGACACCCCCAGCCACCTGTACTCCTACTCGTTCGCGCCGCGCGCCTGGTCGACGCACTTCGGCAAGCGCGACGAGGTCTGGGCCTACCTGCGCGACGTCGCGGACCGGCACGGGCTGCGGGAGCGGATCCGGTTCGGCACCGAGGTCGTCTCCGCGGTCCACGGCCCCGCCGAGCGGCGCTGGACGGTCCGCACGGCCACCGGGGAGACCTTCACCGCGGACGCGGTGATCAGCGCGACGGGGCAGCTCAACCGCCCGAAGCTCCCGCCGATCCCCGGCCTCGGCCGCTTCCGGGGCCCGATCTTCCACACCGCGCACTGGCCCGCCGACCTGGACGTCACGGGGAAGCGGATCGCGATCGTCGGGACGGGAGCCAGCGCGATGCAGGTCGTGCCCGCGATCGCGCCGGACGTCGCGCGGCTGACCGTCTTCCAGCGCTCGCCGCAGTGGGTGGCCCCCAACGACGTGTACTTCTCGCCGATCGAGGAGGGCGCGCAGTACCTGCTCGACCACGTCCCCTACTACCGGCTCTGGTACCGCACCCGGCTCGCCTGGAACACGAACGACCGGGTCCACCCCGCGCTGCAGAAGGACGACACCTGGGAACACCCCGAGCGCTCGGTGAACGCCATGAACGACGGCCACCGGCGCGTGTTCACCCGCTACCTCGAGTCCGAGCTCGACGGTCGGCCGGACCTGGTGGCGAAGGCGCTGCCGGACTATCCGCCGTTCGGCAAGCGGATGCTGCTGGACAACGGCTGGTTCGCCGCGCTGCGGCGGGAGAACGTGGACCTGGTCACCGAGGCGGTCGCGGAGATCACGGAGACGGGCGTCCGCGGGGTCGACGGGGCGGAGTGCGAGGCCGACGTCGTCGTGCTGGCCACGGGCTTCGAGACCCACAAGATCCTCTTCCCGATCGAGGTGCGGGGCCGGTCCGGCCGGCGGATCGACGAGGTGTGGGGCCCCGAGGACGCGCGGGCGCACCTCGGGATCACCACGCCGGACTTCCCCAACCTGTTCCTGACCTGTGGCCCCGGCACGGTCCTCGGGCACGGCGGCAGCTACATCACCACGGCCGAGTGCCAGGTCCGCTACATCGTGGACCTGCTCGTCACGATGCTGGAGCGGGACATCGCCGCGGTCGAGTGCCGGCCCGAGGTGGAGGCGGAGTACGTGCGGCGCCACGACGAGGCGCACGAGCGGATGATCTGGACCCACCCGGGCATGGGCAACTGGTACCGCAACGACGCGGGCCGGGTCGTCTCGGCGCTGCCGTGGCGGATCGTCGACTACTGGGCGATGACCCGGGAGCCGGACCTGGCGGACTTCGTCACGGAGCCCGCTCCGCCCTGAGCACGTGACGGGCGGGCGCGGCCGCGCGATGATCGATCGAGCAGGACCCCCGACGACGTGGAGGACGCGTGAGCACGACCGAGACCGGATACGCCTTCGACCCCGAGCTCGCCGCCGCCGTCGCGATGCTGCCGACGCTCGACGTCAGCGACATCCCGGCCGCCCGGGTCACCATGAAGGAGCTGCGGGCCGGGCTGCCCGAGCCGGACGAGACGGGGATCAGCGTCACCGACGTGACCGTTCCCGGACCCGCGGGCGCCCCGGACGTCACGCTGCGGATCTACCGGCCGGACGAGGTCGCGGGTCCGATCGGGATCTACGACGTCCACGGCGGCGGCTTCATCCTCGGCGACATCGACGCCTCGCACGCGGGCAACGTGGCCCTCGCCCGCGCTGTCGGCGCCGTCGTCGTCACCGTCGAGTACCGGCTGGCACCGGAGGCCCCGTTCCCGGCCCCGCTGGAGGACGTCTATGCCGGGTTGGTGTGGTTCGCCGAGCACGCCGCGGACTACGGGGTGGACCCCGCCCGCATCGCCATCCACGGCATCAGCGCAGGTGGCGGCCTGTGTGCCGGCCTGGCGCTGCTCGCCCGGGACCGCGGCGGCCCCGCGATCGCGTTCCAGTACCTCGGCGTCCCCGAGGTCGACGACCGGCTCACCACGCCGAGCATGACCGCGTTCACCGACACCCCGATCTGGAACCGGCCGAACGCGACCGTCAGCTGGGACTCCTACCTGGGCGAGGGCGTCCCCGGCAGCGCGGACGTCTCGCCGTACGCCGCGCCCGCCCGCGCCACGGACCTCTCCGGACTGCCGCCCGCCTACGTCTCGACGATGGCGTTCGACCCGCTGCGGGACGAGGGCATCGCCTACGGCCTGGCCCTGCTCGCCGCCGGGGTGCCGGTGGAGCTGCACCTGTTCCCGGGGACGTTCCACGGCTCGACCCTGATCGAGGGCGCCGCGATCTCGAAGCGGGAGATCGCCGAGCGGGTCGCGGTGCTGCGACGGGCGCTGGGGGTCTAGGAGGGACCTCGTGCCGGGCCGGACGACCGGCCCGGCACCGGCGTCAGAGCGCGGAGCCCTTCTGCCACTGCGCCCAGCTCAGCTCCCAGTCCCCGTAGGTGTCATAGATCGGGAGCGACGGGCCACCGGAGTTGGTGATCTCGACGACGTCCCCGACGCCGAAGTGGTCGAAGAACCACTGGGCGTCCGCCGGCGCCAGGTTCACGCAGCCGTGCGAGACGTTCGAGTTGCCCTGCTGCCCGACGGACCAGGGCGCGGAGTGCACGAACTCGCCGTCGTTGGAGATCCGCAGGTCGAGGTCGACCTTCTCCTTGTAGTAGCCGGGCTGGCCCTGGCACACACCGTAGGTGCAGGAGTCCATCGTGATGCTCGGCTGCTTGTCCGAGATGACGTGCGGGCCGGTGTGCGACGGGAAACCGGGTGCGCCGAGGCTGATGTTCATGGTCTTGACCAGCTGCCCGTTGTCGAACAGCTGCATCTGCTCGGTGGCGCCGTCCGCCTTCGCCACCCACGCGTCGTGCACGTGGACGGTCTCGGTGCGGTCCGTCGAACCGTAGGTCCCGTTCCCGAGGTCGGCGCCGAACAGGTTGGCCTTCACCGTCAGCGTCGTGCCGGGCTGCCAGTACTGCTGGGGCCGGTAGTGGACCTCGGTGTCCGAGAGCCAGTACCAGCCGCCGACCTGCTTCGGGCTCGACGTGACGCTGAGCTGCTTCTCCGCGGCCGCGTGGTCGGTGACCGGGTGGTCGAAGCGGACGACGACCGGCTGTCCCACCCCCACGGACGCGGCGGACGGCGGCGGGATGAACGACGGGTACGCCTCGGCCTTCGGGGACACCGTCCGCACGGTGCCGTCCTGGTGGCCGGGAGCGCCGGAGCCGTCGAGCGTGGCGACGGAGACGGCGTACGTCCTGCCGTAGGCCAGGGCGCCCGTCGACGTCCAGGAGGTCCCGTCCGGGGACAGGGTCCCGTCGACCGTGTCGCCGGACTTCGAGTCCGTCACGCCGACCGACTGCGCGGTGCCGTGCTCGACCTTCACGACGATGGGCTGCGTCGGGTTCAGCGGTGTCGCTGTGTCCGGGGTGATCGAGACGACCGGCTGCGGGGCCGCGTCGACGAGCGGGCCGGACGCCACCGGGTCGAGCCCGCCGCCGGGGGTCGACCCGGCCGCGGCACCCGGATCGACGGCGACGGCCACACCGAGCCCGAGCACCGCCACCACGGCCAGACAGAGGACTGCCGTCAGCCACTTCCGCGCCCCCGTGTTCGGCCACCGCATCGCCTGTGCCGCTCCCACCCCGTGCGGGCCCCGTCGAGCGATCTGCCCGGGCCCGTGACAGCCGCCATTCTGACCCTCCGGCGATCACTGCGCGCACCCGACCCGGAGGGTCCGATAGGGGCGTTTCCGCACGTTGAGGGGGTGGCGTGAACCGGGTGAACCGGACAGGAACGACGTTCTCCCGGCTGCGGGCGGGCATGCCTACGCCGAACGCCGCGGACGTGAGCGTGGTCTCATCTTCCGCTCACGCGGGGGGACCGACCGCCGTGACGAGCGCCCGCACCGCCGCCTGCAGCGCCTCCAGATCGGGCCCGCAGGCCTGCGGCGGTCCGGGAGTCCCCGCGCCCACGGGCGTGGTGCACTGGTCCCGCGCCAGCTGGCTCACCGCGGCGTCGACGGCGTCCGCGGCGCTGCGGACCCCGGGCTCGATCGCGAGGCCTTTCGAGTCCGCGCGGGCCGCCGGCGTCGAGTTCTGCACCTCGCGGACGAACCGGCCGCACCGGGGGTAGACCGCCGCCGGGTTCTTCGTGGTCGCGCACTCGTCCTGGGCGATCGAGGCGAGCTTCGTCTGCAGGTCCGCCAACGAGGTGCGCTCCGTGTGCGCGTCCCCCGGTCCCGCGGGCCGCGCGGGCGCCGCCGACTCCCCGCATCCGGCGAGGGCGAGCAGCAGCACCGGAACGACGAGGACCAGACGGGTTCGCACGGGTCGAGGCTAGGCGCTCCGCTTCGCCGGCTGCCGGTCGCCCACCGGTTTCCCGCCCGACTTGCGAGGTTTCGCGGTCAGCGGCTTCTGCCCCGGCTTGGGCGCCCGCACCCTCGTCTCCGCCGGCGCGGCGGGGACGACCACGGGTGCCCGTTCCGCCTCCCGGTCCAGCTTCCTCCCGATCAGGTGCTGCTGGGCGAAGGTCCAGCCGTTGTTCGCCAGCCAGTACACGAGGATCGCGATCGGGAACTGGAAGAACAGCCCACCGATGATCGCGCCGAGCGGGAAGATCCACGGTGTCAGCTTCATGAATCCGGCCATCTGCGCGGCCTGCGGGTTGTCGGCGGCGGCCGGCACCGCCTGCTGCTGGCGCACCGACCAGCGTGCGGTGAAGTGGGTCGCGACCGCCGCGAGCACCATCAGCGGGACCGCCACGACGTAGACGTGCCAGCGCTCGACGACGGCGCCGCCGAAGGAGTCCAGCAGGTTCTGCGGCATCGCGACGTACGCGGACAGCGGCGCCCCGAACAGCCGGGCCTCGAGGAACGAGCGGACCAGGTCCGGTGAGAAGGCGTAGTTCGGGATGGCGGCGTTCTGCTCGAACGTCAGCCCGGGGCGGTTGAAGTACCGCAGCACGTGCAGCAGACCGATGAAGACGGGCAGCTGCAGCAACAGCGGCAGGCAGCCGCCGAGCGGCGAGACGCCGTGCTCCTTGTGCAGCTTCTGGGTCTCCGCGGCGAGTTTCTGCCGGTCCGTGCCGTACTTGCGCCTGAGCTCGGCCAGGTGCGGCGCCAGCGTCCGCATCGTGCGGGCCGAGCGCATCTGCGCCAGCACCGGCCTGATCATGATCGCGCGCAGGGTCAGCACGAGGAAGACCACCGACAGCGCCCAGGCGACACCGCTGCCCGGGCCCAGGACCAGGCCGAACACCTGGTGCCAGAACCACATGACGGCGGAGACGGGGTAATAGACGACGTTCAGCACGGCGCACCCCGGAACGGGCGCGCAGGGGACACGGGCATGAGGGGGCTCCTGACGGATCGGGCCTCGGATGTGATCACGAGATCCCGGCGGTGGAGCAGGGTGGAGCTACACCGCCGGGAGGAGCCCCGACGGCGCGCGGGCGCGGGTGCGGCCCGCGGCGTCCGGATCGAGCTGGCGCAGCAGCCGGGATCCGGCGGCGCGGCGGTGTCCGCTGCGCCGGGTCACGGCCGGGCCGCGGGAGGACGTGACACGCAGGACGGTGGACGCCCGGCGGGCCAGACCCAGCGCCCACAGGGTCGCGGCGCCGACGACGCCGACGACGGCCGCGGGCTCCCCCGCGGCCAGCACGTACCCCGTGAGCAGCAGGAAGACGGCGGGCACGAACGTGCCGACACGTGCGATCACGGCGGCCCACCCCCTCTTCTCGTCCTCGACGGTAGCAGCTGCCGGGCCCGGGGAGCCCGGGCCGGGACGCCGTCGTCCTCGCGGGCGCCCGGCGTCCCGCGCCGCTACCGTCGACGCCGTGCCCGAAGGCGACACCGTCTACCTCGCCGGCAAGCGCCTGCACGCCGCGCTCGCCGGACACACGCTGCTGCGCGGGGAGCTGCGGCACCCCCGGCTCGCGGGCGAGGATCTCACCGGCCGGACGGTCACCGGCGTCGCGTCCGTCGGCAAGCACCTGTTCACCCGCCTCGACGACGGCCGCAGCCTGCACAGCCACTTCAGGATGGACGGCGCCTGGCACCTCTACCGCCCGGGGATGGCGTGGCAGCGCCCGCGACACGAGGCGCGGGCCGTCCTCGAGGTGCCGGACCGGGTCGCCGTCGGGTTCGCGCTGCACGACCTCGAACTGCTCCCGACGGAGGACGAGTCGCGGCTCGTCGGACACCTGGGGCCGGACCTGCTCGATCCCGCCTGGGGCGAGGAGCACGCCGCCGAGGCGCTGCGCCGGATGACCGCCCGCAGGGACCACGAGCTCGGCCTGGTGCTGCTGGAGCAGCGGGTGATGGCCGGCGTCGGCAACCTCTACAAGACCGAGGTCTGCTTCCTGCTGGGCGTCTCGCCGTGGACCCCCGTGCGCGACGTCCCGGACCTCCCCGGGGTGATCGCGCTGTCCCGGAAGCTGCTGGCGGCCAACGCGGACCGGCCGTCGCAGACGACCACCGGCTCCCTGCACCCGGCCGAGGCGCACTGGGTGTTCGAGCGGGGGAACCGCCCGTGCCGCCGCTGCCGCACCCGGATCCGGACCGCGGACCAGGGCGCGGGGATCTACGCTCGCCCCGCCTACTGGTGCCCGCGCTGCCAGCCCGGCCCGTCCCCTGTGCGCGGGAAACGTCGCTAGAGCGGCCTTCTCCGTGCACGACCCCCGATGACCTGCGGAAACGACGAACGCCGCCCTCCCGGTGCGGGTGGGCGGCGTTCGACGCGGTGCGATCAGGCGGTGCCGGTCTGCCCCTGCGGGGTGCTCTGCGGGGCGGCCGGGATCTGCGTGGTCGGCTTCTCGGCCGTCACCTCGCCCGCGACCGGGGTGCCGTGCAGGGACGCCCGGATCTGGTCGAGGCGGCTGGCGCCCGCCATGTCCGTGGAGGACTGCTGGACCTCGAGCATGCGGCCCTGGACCGAGTTCTGGGCCAGCTCCGCGGACCCGAGGGCGTTCGCGTAGCGCTTCTCGATCTTGTCCCGGACGTCCTCGAGGGACGGCGTGTTGCCGGGCGCGGCCAGCTCGCTCATCTGGCGCAGCGAGTTCGCGGCCTGCTCCTGCATCTTGGCCTGCTCGAGCTGGCTGAGCAGCTTGGTGCGCTCGCTGATCTTCTGCTGCAGCATCATCGAGTTGCGCTCCACGGCCTGCTTCGCCTGCGCCGCGGCGCCGATCGACTGGTCGTGCAGCGTCTTGAGGTCCTCGACGCCCTGCTCGGCGGTGACGAGCTGGGTGGCGAACGCCTGGGCGGACTGCTCGTACTGCCCGGCCTTCACCTCGTCACCCTCGGCACGGGCCTTGTCCGCGAGGACGAGCGCCTGGCGCGCCGACGCCTGGAGCTTCTCGATCTCCCCGAGCTGCCGGTTGAGCTTCATCTCGAGCTGCCGCTGGTTGCCGATCACCGCGGCGGCCTGCTGGGACAGCGCCTGGTGCTGGCGCTGCGCGTCCTCGATGGCCTGCTGGATCTGCACCTTGGGGTCCGCGTACTCGTCGACCTTCGACGAGAACAGCGCCATCAGGTACTTCCAGGCCTTCGTGAAACCGTTGGCCATCTGTTCCGCCTACCTCCGCTGCGTTCTCTTCCGACCACCGCATCCCGCTCCACCGCAGTGTCCCCCCGCGGCGGTCGAGCCGGCGTCGCTGAACAACCTCTGTACCGCTGCCCCGACCGAGGTGGCGAGTGCTGATGCCACCCGGGGGCCATCGTGGCACCGGAACGGGCACATCGGCCACCGAACGGCGACGATATCGGGGATCGTCCGGAGGCCGCCGTCCGGGCGACCCGGGGACCAGGCTACCGGTACCCGCGCCGACCTCGGGAAGATCCAGGATTACGGGACGAAACGGACAGGTTGCGGGCGCCTCCGTGATCGGCCTCAGGCTGCGGCGGAGACGGACGCGACCGGTGCGGTCGGCGTCGCGGGTGCGGCGAGGCCGCTGCGGACGGGGGCGAGGCGCAGGTCCGCGTGCCGCTGCCCGATCGGGACGAGGGTGTCCCTCCGGCCGGCGCCGGCGACCTCGAGGCCGCTGTCGCGGGCCATGTCGTCGATGACCTCGGCGAGCAGGTCCGGCAGCGCGATGTCCAGCGCCTCGCAGATCGAGGCGAGCAGCTCGCTGGACGGCTCCTTGCGGCCGCGTTCCACCTCGGAGAGGTAGCCCAGGCTCACCCGGGCGGCGCGCGACACGTCGCGCAGGGTGCGACGACGCAGCGTGCGGGCACGCCGAAGGCTGCCACCGATCGCCTCACGCAGCAGCACGGCCATGCGACCCCTCCTCGTCCGCCCGGTACCACCGCCCGTCCCTGCGGACGGGTGGTGTGCTGTCACCGTACCGACTTCCGGCGTCCCGCGTCCCCGGCGCGCCTCGCCGGACCGTCCGCTGAGGGCGAACACACCCCGTCAGGGAACCTTCCGGCCGAGGGCGGCGGCGCGCAGCCGGAGCGCGCGGAACACGTAGTCCAGGCCCGTGACCACGGTCAACACGAGCGCGAGCAGGAGCAACGCCATCTGGAACCAGCCCATCGGGTCGCTGATCGCGGGCAGCAGCTGCGGCAGCGGCAGCACGTAGAGCCCGATCGCGATCGTCTGGACGAAGGTCTTGGCCTTGCCGCCGCGGCTCGCCGGGATCACCCCGTGGCGCAGCACCCAGAACCGCAGCACGGTGACGCCGACCTCGCGGCCCAGGATCACCACGGTGATCCACCACGGGACGAGCCCGAGGATCGACAGCCCGATCAGCGCCGAGCCGGTGAGCGCCTTGTCCGCGATGGGGTCCGCGATCTCCCCGAACGACGTGACGAGGCCGCGCTTGCGGGCGATCTCGCCGTCGAGCCGGTCGGTGATCGCCGCGACCGCGAAGAGGCCGAACGCGAGGAGCCGCCAGTCCGCGTCCAGGCCGTCGACGCGGAAGAGCGCGACGACGAAGAACGGCACCAGGGCCAGCCGGACCCCGGTGAGCACGTTCGCGATGTTCAGTATGGGCGCGGCGCCCGGCAGCGGTGCGTCTCCCGGCGGCACGCGAGCGCCTGCCGGGACGTCACTCATCCGGTCACCTGCGCGGCCTCGCGGACGGCCTCCACGGCCACCACGACCTCCCGCGGCGACACGACCAGGTCCGTCCCCTCGGTGTCCACGACGACCGCCCGCACCAGGTCCCCGACCCGCAGCGGCTCCCCGTCGAGCTCGTCGGCGTCGAAGACGCACTCGCCGTCGACCTCGGGCGCCTGGTGCGCGGCCCGGCCGACGCAGTCGTTCTCCTCGTCCGAGAGCGACTCGACCAGCACGACGACCTCGGTGCCGACGCGGTCCTCGGCACGCTGCGCCATCAGCTCGTCCACCAGCGCGGACACCCGGGCGACCCGCGCCGTGACCTCCTCGGCGGAGAGCTTGCCCTCGTAGCCCTCGGCCTCCGTCCCGTCCTCGTCCGAGTAGCCGAAGACACCGACCGCGTCGAGCCGGGCGCCCACCAGGAACGCCTCCAGCTCGGCCAGGTCCTCCTCGGTCTCCCCGGGGAACCCGACGATCACGTTGCTGCGGATCCCGGCCTCCGGCGCGAGGGCCCGGATGCGCTCGCAGAGGTCCAGGAAGTCCGGGCGCGAGCCGAAGCGGCGCATCCGGCGCAGCACCGGCGCGCTCGCGTGCTGGAACGAGAGGTCGAAGTACGGGGCCAGCCCGGGCGCCGTCGCGATCACCGAGATCAGGTCCGGGCGCATCTCGGCCGGCTGCAGGTAGCTCACGCGCACCCGCTCGATCCCGGGTACGGCGCCCAGCTCCGGCAGCAGCTCCACCAGCGCGCGGGTGCCGCCGGGCAGGTCCTTGCCGTACGACGTCGAGTTCTCGCTGACCAGCACCAGCTCCCGGACGCCCTGCTGGGCGAGCCACCGCGCCTCGGCCAGGACCTCCTCCGGCGGGCGGGACACGAACGAGCCGCGGAAGGACGGGATGGCACAGAAGGCGCAGCGCCGGTCGCACCCGGAGGCCAGCTTGAGCGACGCGACCGGGCCGGACGACAGGCGGCGCCGGGAGATGTCCGGGACCCAGCTGTGGCCCGGGATCGCGACGTCGGTGCTGGCCGCGGGGCGCTGCACCGGCGAGATCGGCAGCAGCGTGCGCCGGTCCACGGGGACGTGCGGGGTGGGCGCGTGTCCGTCGAGCAGGTCCCCGAGGCGCTCGGCGAGGTCCGGGTAGGCGTCGAAGCCCAGCACCGCGTCCGCCTCGGGCAGGCTCGCCGCCAGCTCCGCGCCGTACCGCTCGGCCATGCAGCCGACCGCGACGACCTTCGCCCCGCTGTGCCGCGCGACGTCCGACGCGGACAGCAGGGTGTCGATCGAGTCCTTCTTCGCCTGCTCGACGAAGCCGCAGGTGTTCACGACGATCACGTCCGCGGGCTCGCCGTCGGCTTCCGCGTCGACGAGCTCCCAGCCGCTGCCGGCCAGACGGCCGGCGAGCTCCTCGGAGTCGACCTCGTTGCGGGCGCACCCCAACGTCAGCAGGGCGGCACGCCGCGGGGCGGCCTCGGGAGAGGAAGATTGCACGGCTCACAGGGTAGACGCCGGTCCCATGATCTACGCTCCGGCGTCGTGGCAGCGGTGGCCGTACGACGGGCCAGGGCCCGCGATGTGACGACGATCAAGTCCTTGGTGGACAACTACGCCGGAAAGGTCCTGCTGGCCAAGGAGATCATCACCCTCTACGAGGCGATGCCCGAGTTCCTGGTCGCGGAGGTCGACGGGGAGGTCGTCGGCTGCGGGGCGCTGCACGTGCTCTGGGAGGACCTGGGCGAGATCCGCACGGTGGCGGTCCACCCGAAGGTACTCGGCCGCGGGGTCGGGCACGCGATCGTCCAGGCGCTCATCGAGCAGGCGCGGGAGTTCGGGCTGCAACGGCTGTTCGTGCTCACCTTCGAGCGCCATTTCTTCGGCCGGCACGGGTTCGCCGAGATCGACGGGACGCCCGTCTCGCAGGAGGTCTTCGCGGCCATGCTGCGCTCCTACGACGCCGGCGTCGCCGAGTTCCTGGACCTCGCGCACGTCAAGCCCAACACTCTGGGGAACGTCCGGATGATGCTGCACCTGTGAGGCCGTGATGATCGATCTCCACCGGTCCGCCGTCGACGCGATCCGCGCCGGTGACGTGGAGACGCTCGAGGCGCTGCTGCTGGAGCACCCGTCGCTGGCGAAGGCCCGGCCGGACCGGGCGCGGACGCTCCTGCACGTCGTCGCGGACCGGCCGGGACACTTCCCGCGGGGCGCGGAGACCGTCGCGGCGCTGGCCCGTGCGGGTGCGGAGCCGGACGCCCGGTTCCTCGGCCGGCACGGCGAGACCCCGCTGCACTGGGCCGCGAGCAGCGGCGACATGGCCGTCCTGGACGCGTTGCTCGACGCGGGCGCGGACATCGAGGCGGACGGCGCGACGATCGCCGGCGGCACGGCGCTGACCAACGCCCGCGTGTTCGGGAACTGGGCCGCGGCCCGGCGGCTGGTGGAGCGGGGCGCGGTCCCGTCCCTCGACGACGCCGCGGCGCTCGGCCTGGTCCGCCGCGTCACCTCCGCCCTGGACGCCGCTCCCCCGCAGCCCGAGGACCTCGACCGTGCGTTCTGGTACGCGTGCCACGGAGGCAGCCGGACCACAGCGGAGCTGCTGCTCAACCGTGGCGCGGACGTCGACCACCGGCCGTCGTGGGAGGACGCGACCCCCCTCGACGCCGCCCTCCGCACCGGCGCGGCGGACGTGGCGGAGTGGCTCCGCACGCGAGGCGCGCGCCGGGCCGCCGAGCTGCGCCCCTGACCCCGACGACCGAGGGTGGAAGGGGGACGGGAACGCCCGCCCGGCCTTGATCCACGAGAGCGCCGCGGCCGTCCGAGCTCGGCTATCCTCGCCCCATGGCTGCCGCGGAGGAGCAGTTCGTGCGCGCCGAGCCGGGCCCGCGGCTACGGCCCTACGTCGGCGGCTACGTCGGCTACCGGACGGGCGCCACCGCCCGCGGCACCCACCAGGGCGTCCCGAGCGCGCACCTGACGTTCCTCCTCTGCCTCGACGGCACGGTCGAGATGCTCCGGATGCCGGACCCCGCCCGCACCCCCGGCACCTTCGACGCATTCGTCGGCGGCCTGCACGTCGAACCCGCGGTGATCGCCTCCGGCGCCCCGCAGGCCGGCCTGCAGGTCGACCTCACCTGGCGCGGCGCCCGCACCCTGCTCGGCCTGCCCGCCGCCGCGCTGCAGGGCGACGTCGTCGACCTCGGTTCACTGCTCGGCCGCACGGCGCACGCGCTGCTGGACCAGCTGGCGTCGACACGGACCTGGCGGTCGCGGTTCGCGCTGCTCGAGGCCGCGCTGGGGCGGCTCGCGGCGGCCGGCGAGGAGCGCGGTCGGGAGCCGCTGCCCGAGGTCGGGTACGCGTGGGACCGGCTCGGGGAGACGGGCGGGACACTGCGGATCGAGGAGCTGGCCCGGGAGGTCGGCTGGAGCCGGCGGCACCTCGCCGGACGGTTCCGGGACGAGATCGGGCTCGCCCCCAAGTCCGCGGCCCGGGTGATCCGCTTCGAGCGGGCGTGCACGCGGCTGCGGGCCCCACAACCCCCGGGTCTGGCCGAGCTGGCGGCGGACTGCGGCTACGTCGACCAGGCCCACCTCGCGCGGGACTTCCGGGAGCTGGCGGGCATGACGGCGACGGCCTGGCGCGCCGAGCGGCCCGACGCGACCGGCGGCTGAGAGGCAGGCACCGTGTTCCGGATCGTCTTCCACGCCCCCGAGATCCCGCCCAACACCGGCAGCGCGATCCGGCTGGCGGCGAACACCGGGGCGGAGATGCACCTCGTCGAACCCCTGGGGTTCTCCCTCGACGAGCGCAACGTGCGACGGGCGGGCCTGGACTACCACGAGCTCGCGCAGCTGCACGTCCACCGCGGTCTCGACGAGCTGTGGGCCGCGGTCCTGCCCGGCCCGCACGTGTGGGCCTTCACCACGTCCGCGACCACCGGCTACACCGACGTCGCCTACGCGCCCGGGGACGTCCTGCTGTTCGGCTCGGAGTCCACCGGGCTGCCCGAGGCCGTCGCCTACGCGGCCGAGGTGAGCGACCGGGTCCGGCTGCCGATGCAGCCGGGCTCCCGCTCGCTCAACCTCGCCAATGCGGCGTCGATCGCCGTCTACGAGGCGTGGCGCCAGCACGGTTTCGCCGGCGCCGCGCCACCGTGACGTCGGGGGCGGCTACTGGCGGATCGCCTGGACGTCCAGGGTGATCTCGATCGTCGAGCCGATGACCGGGAGGCCCTTGCCGAGCACCTGCTGCCAGTTCAGCGTGAAGTGCTCGCGGTGCAGCTCGGTGGTCGCGACGGCCCCCACGCGTTCACCGTTCCACTCCTGCATCCCGAGGAACGTCGTCTCCAGCGAAGTGTCGCTGGTCAGGCCGTGCAGGGTGAGGTCCCCGTCGATCTGCCAGCGGTTGCCGCCGAGCTGCGCGAAGCGGCCGCTGGAGAAGCGCAGCTCCGGGTGCCGCTCGACGTCGAGGAAGTCCGCCGAGCGCAGGTGGTTGTCCCGGGCCTCGACGCTGGTGTCGATGCTGGCCGCGTCGATCACGACGTCGACGGAGGAGTCCTCGAACGGGTCCGCGATGTAGATCTGGCCGCGGAAGGAGTTGAACCTGCCGTAGACCTTGGACATGCCGATGTGCCGGGCGACGAAGCGGACCGACGTGTGGTCCGGGTCGATGTCGTAGAGCCCGGGCGGGGGCGGCAGCAGCGACTCGTCCGTCGCCAGGTTCATCGGCGCGAGCTCGGTGTGCTTGCCCCACTCGACCTCGACGGCGTTGCCCGCGCCGCGGTAGCCACCGGCCTCGACGCGGACGCGGTACTCGCCGGGGACGACGGCGGCGGCGAAGTAGCCGAAGGGGTCGCTGTCCGCGTGGGCGACGCGCCGGCTCGTCCGGTCCAGCACCGAGATCTCAGCGCCGGCCAGCGGCCTGCCCTCGCCGTCACGGACCTGACCGCTGAGCAGGCCGCCGGTGAGCGGGATGGGCACGAGGGCATGTCTGCCCGTGTTGCCCCCGCGGCCACGACGACTTTTGCTCCAGAACATAGACCGACCTTCCGACAGGCGACACGACGGTCGGTACGCGATGAGGGGGAGCCGCAGCGACCGACCGGTTGGACACAATGCCACGCTCGGTCACTGTTTCACCAGTGGATCAGGTACTTGACCGTTCACGCAGATGGAATGCGATCACGCTCCGTCACCGACGGCGCGTCTGTCACTCGTCCGTGTCGCCGTCCGGGTCGGGACCGCCACCACCGCGCATGAGCCAGAGAACGCTCTCGAGCTCGTCCGGCTTGACGAGCACCTCGCGCGCCTTCGAGCCCTCCGAGGGACCGACCACACCACGGGTTTCCAGCAGGTCCATGAGCCGTCCGGCCTTCGCGAACCCGACGCGGAGCTTGCGCTGCAGCATCGACGTGGAGCCGAACTGCGAGGTGACGATCAGTTCGGTCGCCTGCAGGAGCACGTCCAGATCGTCCCCGATGTCCGGATCGATCTCCTTCTTCTCGCCCTGCTTGGCCGCCGTGACGCCGTCCAGATACGTCGGTTCGGCTTGATCCTTGGTGAAGGAGACCACATCGGAGATCTCCTCGTCGCTGACGAAGGCGCCCTGCATGCGGACGGGCTTTCCCGCTCCCATCGGCAGGAAGAGCCCGTCGCCCATGCCGATCAGCTTCTCGGCACCGGGCTGGTCCAGGATGACCCGCGAGTCCGTGAGCGACGACGTGGCGAACGCCAGCCGGGACGGCACGTTGGTCTTGATCAGGCCGGTGACGACGTCCACCGACGGCCGCTGGGTCGCGAGCACCAGGTGGATGCCCGCCGCGCGGGCCTTCTGCGTGATCCGGACGACCGCGTCCTCGACGTCCCGCGGCGCGGTCATCATCAGGTCCGCGAGCTCGTCGACGATGCAGAGGATGTAGGGGTAGGGCCGGTAGACCCGCTCGCTGCCGAGCGGCGCGGTGATCTCCCCGGACCGCACCTTGCGGTTGAAGTCGTCGACGTGGCGGACCTTGTTGGCCTGCATGTCCTGGTAGCGCTGCTCCATCTCCTCCACCAGCCAGGCGAGCGCGGAGGCCGCCTTCTTGGGCTGGGTGATGATGGGCGTGATCAGGTGCGGGATGCCCTCGTACGGGGTGAGCTCGACCATCTTCGGGTCGATGAGGATCATCCGGACCTCCTCGGGCGTGGCCCGGGAGAGCAGCGAGACCAGCATCGAGTTGACGAAGCTGGACTTGCCGGAACCCGTGGACCCCGCGACGAGCAGGTGGGGCATCTTCGCCAGGTTGGCGCAGAGAAAGTGGCCCTCGATGTCCTTGCCGAGGCCGATGACCATGGGGTGCTGCTCGGTGCGCGCGGTCGTCGAGCGCAGGACGTCCCCGAGCCGGACCATCTCGCGGTCCGTGTTCGGCACCTCGATGCCGACCGCGGACTTGCCCGGGATCGGCGCGAGGATCCGGACGTTGTCGGTGGCGACCGCGTAGGCGATGTTCTTGGAGAGCTGGGTGATCTTCTCGACCTTCACGGCCGGGCCCAGCTCGATCTCGTAGCGGGTGACCGTCGGGCCGCGGGTGAAGCCGGTGACCTGCGCGTCGACGTTGAACTGGTCCAGTACCCCGGTGATCGCCTCGATCATGGCGTCGTTCGCGGCGCTGCGCGTCTTCGGCACCGGACCGGTGGGCAGCATGTCCGCGGGCGGGAGCTTGTACTCCGTCTCGCTGACGGGCTCGCGGATCGCGAGCGACATCTGCTCGGCCTCGCCGGCCTCGGGGACGGTCTCCGCGGGTGGGGTGGCGACGACGGCGGCGGGCGCCGGGCGGCTCTTCCGCGGCGGCGGGGTGACCGGGACGTACTCCTCCTCCTCGTCCTCGGGGGTGGGGGAGGCTCCTCGTCCTTGAACGCGTCCGCCTCGCTCGCGGCGGCCTGCCGGCGGCGCGTCGGGCGACGGCGCGCGGGGGCCGGCGGGGTCTGCGCGACCTCGTCCTCGGGCTCGTCGTACAGGTCCTGCTCGTCGTCCTCGTGGCCCACCTCGGGCTTGCCGAGCAGCCGGCGGAAACGGTTGGGGACCTCGCGCAGCGGGATCCCGGTGAGGACGAGGAAGGCATAGAAGCTCAACAGCAGCAGGATCGGCACCGCGACCCACACCGTGACGCCGCTGACCAGCGGCGTCGAGGCGACGTACCCGACCGCACCGCCACCGGTGGCCCACTGTGCGGGCTCGTCCGGGGACCCGGCGAACAGGTGCACGAGGCCGAGCACGCCGAGGCCGAGCAGCAGCGTGCCGACGGCGATCCGCGGCCGCGCCTCCGGATGCGCCGGCGTGGTCATCAGGACGATGCCGACGCCGAGCAGGATGACCGGCAACAGCACGCCGGCGAGGCCGAACACGGCCCCGACCGCAGTGGAGAACCCCTGGCCGACCGGGCCGCCCGCGCCCCACCAGACGCCCGCGCCGGCGATGACGGCGAGCACGATGAAGCCGACTCCCAGACCATCCCGGCGGTGCGCGGGGTCGATCTCCCGGGTGCGCCCGACGGCCTTGCCCGTCGACCTCCCCACCTTCACGACCCCGCGGCCGACGGCGTCGATCCCGCGGTCGATCAGGTCCGGCCCCTTCTGCGGCGCCGGGCGGCGGGCGGGCGCCTTGCGGCCGGAAGCCGGCTTGCGCGACGAGCCGGTGGTGCGGGAACGCGACGCGCCCGAGCCACGGCCGGAACCGGCGGCGGCCCGGGTGCCGCCTCCCCTGCCCGCGGCGCCACCGGTGGTCGAGCGTCCTGCCATGGCGGACACGGTAGCCGGGACGGGCCCGGGCGTCCGGTTCCGACGCACCCCGGCGGCCGACCCGGGACCCCCGGTCCGGTCACACGCCGGACGCCCGCCTCAGCCGCCGAGGGCCCGGGCCGTCGACGCCGCGACGCCGCTCCCCCGCGAGTCGCTCTCCGGCACCCCGCGAGTCGCGGTCTCGGGCCCCGCGAGTCGGGCCCTGGGCCGGCGCTCAGGCCGTCGCGTCCGCCGGCGCGCGGCGGCCGATCAGGAGCGTGAGCGGCAGCGCGACCGTCGCGATGACCGCCGCGCACAGGAACGCCGCGCGGGCGCCCGCGACGTCCGTGCCCGTGGCCGCGTCGGCCGACGCCAGCGACATGACGGTGATGAACAGGGCCGTCCCGGCCGCACCCGCGACCTGCTGCAGCGTCGCGAGGATCGCGCTGCCGTGGGAGTCCAGGTCCCCCGGCAGCCGGCCGAGCGCGTCCGTGATCAGCGGCGTGAGCATCAGCGAAAGCCCGACGACCAGCACGACGTGCATCCCGATGATCATCCAGAGCCGGGAGGACGCGCCCAGCGTCGTGAAGGCCCAGAGCGCGAGCGCCAGCACGACCGCACCGGGGACGACCAGCGGCCGGGCCCCGATCCGGTCGTAGAGCCGCCCGACCACCGGTCCGAGCAGACCCATCACGAGCCCGCCGGGCAGGACCGCCAGCCCGGTGACGAACGGGCTCAGCCTCAGTACCTCCTGCAGGTAGAGCGGGAGCAGGATCAGCACCCCGAACAGCGACATCATGCTCAGCACGACGAGCACGATCGCCACCGCGAAGGGCCGGAAGCCGAGTGGCCGCAGGTCCAGCAGCGCCCGCCCCTCGCCCTGCAGACGGAGCTGGCGCAGTACGAACACGACCATCGCGACGAGCCCGACCGCGGTCGGGATCCACGGGTTCACCAGAGCCTCCCCGCGCAGCCTCGCCGACGCCGCTCAGCCCGAAGACCAGCCCGCCGAACGCGAGCGCGGAGAGGATCACGGACAGGACGTCGAGCGGGATGCGCCGCGTCTCGGCCGGCACCCGCAGCCACCGCACCCCCGCCGCGAGCGCGACCAGTGCGATCGGCAGCACGATCCAGAACATCCACCGCCAGCCCAGCGCCGTGAGGATGATCCCGGAGAGGGTCGGCCCGACGGCCGGCGCGACGGCGATGACCACCGTGATCGTGCCCATCATCGCGCCGCGCCGCTCCTGCGGGACGAGCCGCAGCACGGTCGTCATCAGCAGCGGGATCATCACCGCGGTGCCGAAGGCCTGCACGATCCGGCCCGTCATCAACATCCCGAAGCCGGGCGCGAGCGCGGCGATCAAGGTGCCGAGGCTGAACGACGTCATCGACGCGATGTAGATCTGCCGCGGCCGGAACCGTTGCAGCAGGAAGCCGGTGATCGGGATGACCACCGCCATCGTCAGCAGGAAACCGCTGGTGAGCCACTGCGCGGTGCCGACCGTGATCCGCAGGTCCGTGATCAGCGCGGGCAGCGCGACACTCATGATCGTCTCGTTGAGGATCATGACGAACGCCGAGCCGACCAGCAGGCCGATCGCGAGGTTCGCGTTCACCGGCGCACCGGTGTCCACGCGGCTGGTGGCCTGGCCGCTCATCCGAGGATCTCCCGTCGTTCGCGAGGCCCCGGCCGGCGCGGGGCGGCGGTCCGGGAGCGATGGTCCGACGCTATCCGGGGTACCCCGACCCCGGCCAGCGAGTTCGCTGCCGGTGGAGAATGCCGGTGTGGACGCGGCACGGGCGACGGGACCGGTGCTGGGCCGAGCCCTGCGCATCCTCGGCGCCTTCGGCCCGCAGCGCCCCGCGATGAGCCTCAGCGAGCTCGCCCGGCAGGCCGGGCTGCCCGTGTCGACGGTGCACCGGATGGTCGGCGAGCTCGTCGAGTGGGGCGCGCTCGAGCGTGGCGCGGACGGCGGCTACCGCGTCGGGCTGAGGCTCTGGGAGCTCGGCGCGCTCGCCCCGCGCGGCCCCGGCCTGCGGGAACGCGCGCTCCCGTTCCTCGAGGACCTGTCGCTGATCACCCGGGAGAACGTCCAGCTCGCGGTTCGGGAGGGCACCGAGGTCGTGTTCGTCGAACGGATCGCGGCGACCGGCGCGGTGCGGGTGCTCACCCGGGTCGGCGGCCGCTTCGCCCTGACGGCGACGGGCGTCGGCCTGGTCCTGCTGGCGCACGCCCCGGTCGACGTGCAGGACGAGGTGCTCGGCGCCCCGATCTCCCGGCACACGTCCCGCACGGTCACCGACCCCGACGTGCTGCGGCACCTGCTCGCCGACGTCCGGACGAACGGGTTCGCGATCAGCGACCGCCAGGTCACGATGGACGCGCTGTCCGTCGCCGCCCCGGTCCAGGACCGGACCGGGCAGGTCGTCGCGGCCGTCTCGCTGGTCGTCCGGTACGGGAGCGCCTCCGCGCACTCGCTGGTCCCGCTGGTCCGGACCAGCGCCCGGGCGATCTCCCGAGCCCTCGCCGACTAGCACTTTCTTTCCGGCATCCGGAAAGAGTCTTCGCTCGGCCCTGCTCGGTCCGCACGATGACGGCACGGCCGATCCGGGATGCAGATCACCGCGTCCCTGGTCCCGGCCGACCACCACAGCAAGCGACAACGGAGTGCGCCTGTGTCCTCTTCACCTGCTTCTCTGCGGGCCACGCTCGACGACAGCCCGATGCGCCGCTTCCAGTGGGCCGCCGTCGCCGTCTGCGTCCTGCTGAACATGCTCGACGGCTTCGACGTCCTGGTCATGGCCTTCACCGGCAAGTCCGTCTCGACGGAGTTCGGCCTGAACGGCGCCCAGCTCGGCCTGCTGCTCTCGGCGGGCCTGGTCGGGATGGCGCTGGGCGCGCTGTTCCTCGCGCCCTTCGCGGACCGGATCGGGCGCCGTCCGATGATCCTGACCTGCCTCGCCGTGGCGAGCGCCGGGATGCTGCTGTCGGCCGCGAGCCAGTCGTCGACCCAGCTCGGCCTCCTGCGGGTCCTGACCGGGATCGGCATCGGCGGCATCCTGGCCAGCAGCAACGTCGTCGCGGCCGAGTACGCGTCGAAGCGCTGGCGCGGCCTGGCCGTCAGCCTGAACTCCACCGGCTACGCGCTCGGCGCGACGCTCGGCGGGCTCCTCGCCGTCGTGCTGATCTCGGAGTTCGGCTGGCGCTCGGTCTTCCTGTTCGGCGGCGTCGCGACGGCCGTCTCCATCCCGCTGGTCATGCTGACGCTGCCCGAGTCCCTGGACTTCCTGCTGACCCGCCGTCCGGCCCGCGCGCTCGGCAAGGTCAACGCGCTGGCCCGCAGGCTCGGGCAGCCGGAGCTCACCGAACTGCCCCAGCCCGCCGCGACCGGGGGCGTCGGCTCCGGGTTCAAGCGGCTGCTCGAGCCCGGGATGCGCCGGACGACGCTCCTGATGTGGGGCGCATTCTTCCTGGTCATGGCCGGGTTCTACTTCGTGACGAGCTGGACGCCGACACTGCTCGTCCAGGCCGGGATGTCCGCCACCCAAGGCCTCACCGGCGGCACGCTGCTCAACCTCGGCGGCATCTTCGGGGCCACGCTGCTCGGTGCGCTCGCCGCCCGCTGGACGCTGCGCGCCGTCCTGACGACCTACCTGGTAGCGACCGCGGTCATGCTCGCGGTGTTCATCGCGGCGAGCTCGTCGTTGACGGTGGCGTTCGCGCTCGGCTTCCTGGTCGGGCTGTTCGTCAACGGCTGCGTCGCCGGCCTCTACGCGCTGACGCCGGCGATCTACGGACCGGACGTGCGGACCACCGGCGTCGGCACCGCGATCGGCATCGGCCGGATCGGCGCGATCCTCTCCCCCACCGCGGCCGGCGCCCTGCTCGACGCCGGCTGGACGCCGCAGAACCTCTACCTCGCCGTCGGGGTGGTCTTCGTCGCCACCGCGGTCCTGCTCCTGTTCCTCCGCCCGGCGTCGTCCGGTGCCCGCGAGGCCGCACCCGCGGTCGTCGCCAACCCGAGCTGATCCCCACCACCGTCGAAGAAGGAGACGATCATGAGCGCGATCCCGCGCAACCAGTGGTACGTGGCCGCCTACGGCCGGGAGATCTCCCACGAGCTCTTCTCCCGCACCATCTGCGACGAGCCCATCCTCTTCTGGCGCACCGAGGCCGGCTCCGTGACCGCGACGTCGGACCGCTGCGTGCACCGCCGCTTCCCGCTGTCCCAGGCGCCGAGCCGGCTCGTCGGGGACCAGGTCGTCTGCGGGTACCACGGGTTCACCTACGGCGCGGACGGCAAGTGCGTCGCCGTGCCGGGGCAGACCCGGGTGCCGCGCACGGCCCGGCTGACCAGCTACCCCGTCGTCGAGCAGGACTCGTTCGTCTGGGTGTGGATCGGGGACCCGGCGCTCGCCGACGCGTCCCGTATCCCGCGGGTGCCCTACCTCGACGCGGCCGGCTGGACGACCGTCAGCGGCCGCGAGCCCCTCGCCGCGCGGTTCTCGCTGCTCGTCGACAACCTGCTCGACCTCTCGCACGAGACCTACCTGCACGGCGGCTACATCGGCACGCCCGAGGTCGCGAGCACGCCGATCACCACCGAGGTCGACGACGAGGCGGGCGTCATCTACGTCAGCCGGCACATGGACGACGCCGAGTGCCCGCCCTTCTACTCCCGGTCCACCGGCCTGGAGGGGCGGATCGCCCGCTGGCAGGACATCGAGTACACCCCGCCGTGCCTCTACAAGCTGCACAGCCGGATCGCGCCGGTCGGCTCCGTGCCGAACCCGGACGGCACCGACCCGGACGCGTTCCACGTCGAGGTCGTCTACGCGATCACACCGGAGACGGAGAACTCGACGCACGACTTCTGGGCCGTCGCGCGGGACTTCGCGCTCGACGACGCCGAGGTCTCGGCGTTCCTCGCCGAGAACAACCGGACCGTGGTGCTGCAGGACGTCGAGGCGCTCGACGTGCTGGAGAAGGTCATCGCGACCGAGCCGCAGGGCTACCAGGAGCTGTCGATCAACATCGACACCGGCGGGCTCGCGGCGCGGCGGATGCTGGCCCGGATGGCCGGTGCGCGGGACGAGGCGACGACCCGGTGATTCCCGAGGCGCCCCCTGTCCTGAACGGCGACCGCGTCTACCGCATCCACTGGGTGCTGGGGACGGACCGGCTGCGCGCGGTCTGCCACTGCTCCGCCGAGCGCGAGTTCGAGGACCCGGTGGAGCTGTGGGAGTGGCTGCTCGGGCACCCCGCCGGACACGTCCCCGCACCGGCGCCCGCACCCCCGCGCGAGCTCGCGGCCGTCTGATCGGAGGGACCATGGAGAACGAGTTCGAGCTGCGGCTCGACCGCAAGGAGACCGTGGCCGACGGTGTCGTCCGGCTGACCCTGCGCTCGCCGGACGGGGCCGACCTCCCCGAGTGGGAGCCCGGCGCGCATCTCGACCTCGCGCTGGGCGCGCTGATCAGGCAGTACTCGCTGTGCGGGGACCCGCGGGACCGCTCCGTCCTGCAGGTCGCGGTGCTGCGCGAGCCCACGGGCCGGGGCGGTTCGGCCCATGTCCACGACCTGCTCGCCGAGGGCGACGCCGTCCGGGTGCGGGGGCCGCGGAACCACTTCCGGCTCGTCGAGGCGAAGCGGTACCTGTTCCTCGCGGGCGGCATCGGGATCACACCGATCCTGCCGATGATCGCCGCCGCCGAGGAGGCCGGCGCGGAGTGGCGGCTGGTCTACGGCGGTCGGACCCGGGCGTCGATGGCGTTCGCGGGTTCCCTGGTCGCGGAGTACCCGGACCGCGTGGAGATCTGCCCGCAGGACGAGACGGGCCTCCTCGACCTCGACGGCCTGCTCGCCGAGCCCGACCCGGACGCGGCCGTCTACTGCTGCGGTCCCGAGCCGCTGCTGCTCGCCGTCGAGGAGCGGTGCGCGAGGTGGCCGGACGACGCGCTGCACGTCGAACGGTTCGCCCCGAAGGAGGGCGCGACCGACGGGCCGTCCGAGTCCTTCGAGGTGGAGCTGGCGCAGACCGGCACGGTGCTGACGGTGCCGGCGGACCGCTCGGTCCTGGAGGTGATCGAGGACTCCGGCGTGCCGGTGCTCTCGTCCTGCCAGGAGGGCACCTGCGGCACCTGCGAGACGGCGGTCCTGGCGGGCGCGGTCGACCACCGGGACTCACTGCTGACGGACGAGGAGCAGGCCGCGAACGACACAATGTTCGTCTGCGTCTCCCGGGCCGCCCCGGGCTGCCCCCGCCTCACCCTGGACCTGTAACTCCCGCGAGTCGGGGTTTCGCGACCACCGAGTCGGGGTCTTCCGTCGACGGGAGACCCCGACTCGGGAGTCGCTGGACCCCGACTCGCGGGATACCTAGACGGCGATGACCGTCGGGACGATCATCGGGCGGCGGCGGTAGGTCTCGCCGACCCACTTGCCCACGACCCGGCGCACGCTCTGCGCGATCCGGTGCGTGTCCGTGATGCCCTCGTTCTCGGTGCGGGACAGCTCGTCCTCCACCAGCGGGAGGACGGCGTCGAGCGCCTTGGGGTCGTCGGAGAAGCCGCGGCCGGAGAGCGAGGGACGGGAGACCGCGCGGCCCGTCGTCCCGTCGATCGCGACGGTGATCGAGATGAAGCCGCCCTCGCCGAGGACGAGCCGGTCCCCCAGCGTCGTCTCGCCGATGTCCCCGACCTGGTTGCCGTCGACGTACACGCGGCCGACCTCGACCTTGCCGGTGATCGCGGCCTTGCCGTCCACCAGGTCGACGACCACGCCGTCCTCGGCGATGACCACGTTCGCCTCGGCCACCCCCGTCTTGACGGCCAGCGCGGAGTTCGCCCGCAGGTGCCGCCACTCGCCGTGCACCGGCATGACGTTGCTCGGGCGCACGGCGTTGAAGAGGAACAGCAGCTCACCGGCCGGCGAGTGGCCGGACACGTGCACCTTGGCGTTCCCCTGGTGCACGACGGTCGCGCCGAGCCGGGTCAGCCCGTTGATCACCGCGAAGATCGCGGTCTCGTTGCCCGGGATGAGCGAGCTGGCCAGCACGATCGTGTCCTCGGGCCGGATGATCACGCTGCGGTGCTCGCCGTGGGCCATCCGGGACAGCGCCGAGAGCGGCTCGCCCTGGGAGCCCGTCGAGACGAGGACCAGCTGGTCGTCCGGAAGGCGCATGGCGTCGTCGAGGTCGACGAGCAGGCCGTCCGGCACGTTGAGCAGGCCGAGCTCGCCCGCGAGCGCCATGTTGCGGACCATCGACCGGCCGGCGAAGCAGACCTTGCGGCCGTGCGCCGCCGCGGCGTCGATGACCTGCTGGACGCGGTGCACGTGGCTCGCGAAGCAGGCCACGATGATCCGCGACGGCGCCTTCGCGAAGACGTCGGAGATGACCGGTCCGATGTCCCGCTCGGGGGTGACGAACCCGGGGACGTCCGCGTTGGTGGAGTCCACCAGGAACAGGTCCACGCCCTCGTCGCCGAGCCGGGAGAACCCGGCCAGGTCCGTGAGCCGGCCGTCGAGCGGGAGCTGGTCCAGCTTGATGTCACCGGTGTGCAGGACGAGGCCCGCAGGCGTGCGGATGGCGACGGCCAGCGCGTCCGGGATGGAGTGGTTGACCGCGAAGTACTCGCAGTCCCACGGCCCGTGGTTGAGCCGGTCGCCCTCCTTGACCTCGAGCAGGTGCGGGGTGAGCCGGTGCTCCTTGCACTTGGCCGCGACCAGCGCGAGCGTGAACCTCGACCCGACGACGAGCAGGTCCGGCTTCTGCCGCAGCAGGAACGGCACCGCGCCGATGTGGTCCTCGTGGCCGTGGGTGAGGACCAGGACGTCGATGTCGTCGAGACGGTCCTCGATCGCCCGGAAGTCCGGGAGGATCAGGTCGACGCCGGGCGAGTCCTCGGCGGGGAACAGCACCCCGCAGTCGACGACCATGAGCCGGTCCTCGTACTCGAAGACGGTCATGTTGCGGCCGATCTCGCCGATGCCGCCGAGCGCGAACACGCGCAGGCCGCCCCGGGCGAGGGCGGGTGGCGGACCGGCGGGGAAGCTCCGTGCGGTTGGCGTCCTCCGGGGGCGCCGGGGGGTCTGTCGATCGCGCCGCGGCGGGCGGTTTCGACGGTCGGAACGGGACGGTGGGCGGCTCAAGTGATGGCCTCGCGAAGGTAGGTGGAGTACAGCTGTCGGTGATCTTTGGGGCGGCGGCGTACCTCAGCGGTACGCGACCTCGGCCCCCAGGTCCGTAGGGGTGCGGGTGCCGAGGGCACCGTGCCCGGGGGCGACGCGGCCCGGCACGCGGTCCGGGTCCAGCGCGACGCCGGCGGCCATGAGGTCGCCCGCGATCGCGGCGACCTGCTCCTCCGTGGCGGGCGGCAGCGGCAGCCGCGGTTCGCCGACGTCCACGCCGACCAGCCCGAGCGCGGTCTTGGCGAACACGGCCCCGCCGACGCGGCCCATGGCCCGCAGCAGCGGCAGCATCGCGTAGTGCAGGTTGCGGGCGCGGTCGTGCTCGCCCGCCTCGTACGCGTCGAGCATGACCCGGAGCCGGTCCGCGACGACGTGCCCGATCACACTGACGAACCCGACCGCCCCGACGGAGAGCCACGGCAGGTTCACCGGGTCGTCCCCGGAGTAGTAGGCGAGCGTGGTCGTGGCCAGCACCTCGGTGCCGACGCGCAGGTCGTTGCGCGCGTCCTTCACCGCGAGGATCCGGGGGTGCTGGGCGAGCCGCTGCAGGGTCTCCAGCTCGATCGGGATGACGCTGCGCGGCGGGATGTCGTAGAGCATCACCGGCAGGTCCGTCGCGTCCGCGACCGCCGTGAAGTGCAGCAGCAGGCCGGACTGCGGCGGCCGCGAGTAGTACGGCGTGACGACGAGCAGCCCGTGCGCGCCCGCCTTCTCCGCCTCCCGGGCCAGGTGCACGCTGTGCCGCGTGTCGTAGGTCCCGGCGCCCGCGACGACCGTGGCCCGGTCTCCCACGGCGCTGACCACGGCCCGGACCAGCTCGGACTTCTCCTGGTCGGTGGTGGTCGGGCCCTCGCCGGTGGTGCCGTTGACGACGAGGCCGTCGTTGCCGAGGTCCACCAGATGGGTGGCGAGCTCCTCGGCCTTGGCCAGATCCAGCTCGCCCTCGGCGTCGAACGGTGTGACCATCGCGGTCAGCACCTGGCCGAACGGTCGGCCTGGGGGCCGCGGCAGCGCTGGGGTCGGGCTCATGGGTTGACGGTACCGCCCGGGCCGGCAGGCGGAGACCTGAGCCGACCGGACGGCGGAGACGCGCTACAACCCCCGCGGTGCCGCCTCGTACGCCTCGACGTCGGCGACCGGGCCTTCGACCTCGACGTTCGTCGCGTCCCGGCCGAACGCGTGCAGCACGAGCTCCCCGGCTCGCCGACGAGCGTCACCATCCCCGAGCCGGTCTTGACGACGTGCATCGCACCCTCGGGGCGCCTCAGCACGACCCCGACGGGGCTGCGCCGGAAGAGGATCTTGCCCATCCGCGTGACCAGGTTCCACAGCTCGGCGTCCCGCTCGGGGTCGGCCGGGCGGGGCTCCCAGCCGGGCTCGCCGCGGCGGACGTCCTCGTGGTGGACGAAGAACTCGGCGCCGTTCGCCACCTCGTCGACCTTCCCGATCCTGTACGGGGACCACGGCGGCGCGCCGTCGCGCAGGTCGCGGATCATCGACTCCCAGGACGTGTTCGCGTAGCCCTGCATCGCCTTCTCCGCCAGCGGGGCCAGCGCGGGGACGAGGATCCCGGGCGCGGCCCACGGCTGGCGCTCCCGGACGAGCAGGTGGGCGAGGAGATCGCGGCTGGTCCAGCCCTTGCAGAGGGTCGGCCGGTCCGGGCCGGAGGACTCGAACTCGTCGCAGAGGGCGGCACGCTCGGTGCTGGCAAGGCTCACCCGCGCAACCTAACGCCGGACGCGCTCCCGCACCGGGCGAAACCGGCGCCCGCCGACGTAGGAAGGGAGGCGCCGGGCGCTCAGCCCTCCGTCACGAAGGGGCTGCTCGCGATCTCCGTGCCGTCCTCGAGCTTCTGGATCTCGAAGTCCGTGAACACGTTGGCCACCTCGTGCTGCAGCTGGCGCAGGCACTCGATCGCCAGGGCGCGGATCTCGACGTCCGCGTGCTCGGTCGCGCGCATCCCGATGAAGTGGCGCCAGGCCCGGTAGTTGCCGGTCACGACGATCCGGGTCTCGGTGGCGTTGGGCAGGACCGCCCGCGCCGCCTGCCGCGCCTGCTTGCGCCGCAGCGTGGCGTTCGGGACGTCGGCGAAGCGCTTCTCCAGGCCCTCGAGCAGCTGCTCGTAGGCCTGGACGGACGCGTCGGCCGCCTGGAGGAACATCTCGTGCAGCTCGGGGTCGCCCGCGATGGCGTCCGGCTCGACCATCGCCGCGTTGCGCTCCGGGACGTAGCGCTGCGAGAGCTGCGAGTACGAGAAGTGTCGGTGCCGGATCAGCTCGTGGGTGAGCGAGCGGGAGATGCCCGTCAGGTAGAAGCTGACGGTGCCGTGTTCGAGCACGGACAGGTGGCCGACCTCGAGGATGTGGCGCAGGTAGCCGGCGTTCGTCGCGGTCCGCGGGTTCGGCTTGCTCCAGGACTGGTAGCAGGCGCGGCCGGCGAACTCCGCGAGCGCCTGGCCGCCGTCCGCGTCGGTCTCCCACGGCACGTCGGCCGGCGGAAGGAACTCGGTCTTCGCGACGAGCTGGACCCTGAGCGGCACGGTCTCCGGCATGGCAGGAGCGTAACCGGGCCACTCTGGGTGACGGGACCTCACCTCCGACATCACCGATGATGTCAACAAGACGTTGCGTGACGTCATCAGTGACGCCATAGTGGTGCCATGGATATCGGCCAGTACGTCACACAGTTGCGGGAGGATCTCGCCTCTGCCGCGGCCGCCGGCGACGAGCAGACCCGGCGGACCGCCGCGCTGCTCGGCGCGGCGATCGAGCCGGCCGCGCGGCTGGCGATCATGAACGCGATGTCCGACCTGGCCGCCGAGGTCACCGCCCACCTCGGGGACCGGGTCGTCGAGCTGCGGCTCGACGGCCGGGACGTCCGGGTCGCGGTCTCCGGCGAGCCCGCGGCGGCGCCCGAACACGCCCGCGCCACGCCGCCGCTCCCGCCGCAGGGCGGCGACACCGGCGACATCAGCCGGATCACGCTCCGGCTCGTCGAGCAGATCAAGGCGCAGGCCGAGCAGGCCGCGGCGTCCCAGGGGGTCTCGCTGAACTCGTGGGTGGCGCAGGCCGTGCAGGGTGCGCTGGCCGGCAAGCAGCGCCGGCACGGCGGGGACGGGCGGGGCGAGGGCGGCTCCGGCGGGGACGACGGCGGGCGACGCGTCCGCGGCTGGGTGCAGGGGTGAGCGCGATGAACGAGCACGAGTCCACCGGACCCGAGGACACGGGATCCGAGTCGTCCGGACCCGAGGACACCGGGGCGGCGGCGGCGAACCGTGGTGCGGCCGGTGACGACGCGGGGAGTGACGCGCAGGAGGCCGTCCGGCAGCAGGGCTGGGCCGCGAACGGGCCCGCCGAGATCGAGGTGGGCATCGACGTCGGGCGGGTCCGGATCGAGCTCGTCGACGGTGCGGACGAGGTCCACGTCGAGGTCCGTCACGAGCCGGACCCGGCGAACCCGTTCGCCCAGGGCGTCAGCGGGCTCCTGAACTGGCTCGGCTCCTCCGCCGGGCCGGATCTGGGCAAGGTGATCGGTCAGGCCGCGGCGTTCCGTCAGGGCGCGTTCGGCAAGGCCGGCGCCTTCGGTGAGGGCGGGCCGTTCGGCGAGGGCGGCGCCTTCCGCGAGGGCGGGGCCTTCGGGCCGGGCGCGGGCCCGGCCGACCAGGGGGCCGCGGCGGTCCGCGCCGCGGAGATCACCTGGTCCGAGCCCGCCCGGCGGCTCGTGGTCCGCTCCACCGGCGACCTCCCGCTGCGCGTGGTACCGCTGGCCGTCGTCGTGCGGGCCCCCGCCCGCTCGCGGCTGGCCGTGCGCACCGGCGCCGGCGACGTCACGGTGACCGGCACCGCGGGCTGGGCCGCCGTCCGCACGGGGTCGGGCGAGGCCCGTCTCGGCGCGGTCGAGGGCCAGGTCGAGGTGACGACCGGCTCCGGCGCGATCGAGCTCGGCGCGGTCGACGGCAAGGCGAAGATCCGCACCGGGTCCGGCCGCATCGCCGCCGCCGCCCTCGCCGCGTCGACCAGCATCAAGGCCGGCAACAGCGCGGTGCGGCTCGGCGAGGTCGCGGCCGACCTGTCCTTGCGCACCGGCTCCGGCGACGTCGAGGTGGCGGACGCGGTGTCCGGGACCTACGACCTGACCACCGGCTCCGGCGGGATCCGCATCGGCGTGCACTCCGGTGTCGTGGCCGAACTGGACCTGTCGTCCGGCTCCGGGCGGGCCCGCAGCGACCTCCACGTCGGCGCGGTCGCCCCGGCGACGGAGCCCGCGTTGCGCATCCGGGGCCGCACCGGCACGGGCGACGTGCTGGTCACCCGGGCCGCGGAGGCGACCACGGCCTGACGGTGCCCGGGGCGGCCTCGCTCACCGCAGCTCCACCGCCAGCGGCCCCGCGAGGTCGCCCCGCTCGCCCGCCACCACGCCGTCGAGCTCCAGCCACTCCGCCATCACCCGCAGCTCCGCGGCCAGCTCCGCGGGGACCCGCGCACCGTCCACCCCCGGCTCCGCGAACGCCCCCTGCACCCGCAGCACCCCGGCGGCCCGGTCCGCCTTGAGGTCCACCCGGGCGACCAGCTCGCCGTCGAGCAGGAACGGGAAGACGTAGTACCCGTACTCGCGCTTCGGTTCGGGCACGTAGATCTCGACGCGGTAGCGGAAGCCGAAGATCCGCATCGTGCGGTCCCGCTCCCAGATCAGCGGGTCGAACGGGCAGAGCAGCGCCCGGCCCTCGACCCGCCGCGGCACCTTCGCCGCGGGATCCCGGTAGGCCGGTTGGGTCCAGCCGCGGACGGTGACCGGCTCCAGCTCCCCCGCCTCGACCAGCTCCGCCACCGCCTGCCGGGTGTCCTCGGGGCCGAGCCGGTAGTAGTCCCGCAGGTCCGACAGCGTCCCGACGCCCAGCGCGGACGCCGACCGCCGGATCAGCCCGCGGGCGGCCTCGTGCCGGTCCATCGGGTGCCGGGCCAGCACCTCCGGCGGCAGGACGCGCTCGGGCAGGTCGTAGAGGCGCCGGAAGTTCACCCGGGTGCCGGTGGTGAGGGCGCCCAGGCCGAAGAGGTACTCGCAGATCCGCTTGACCTCCGAGCGTTCCCACCAGCTCACCCCGGGCGGGCGGGGCAACTCCGCGCCGAGCACGTCCTCCAGCGTTCCCGCGCCGACCGGGCCGACTCCTTGACCGCGGCCAGCACGTCCTCCACGAGCCCCGGTCGCCGTTCGGCGAGGTGCGCGTAGTTCCTCCACCAGCCCGGCCGCTTGGCGCCGGACTGCAGCAACGGCCAGTCCTCCACCGGGAGCAGGCTCGCCTCGTGCGCCCAGTACTCGACGAGCAGCCGGGGCCGCCGCGCCGAGTGCGACCACGCCGCCGCGTCCACCAGGTCCCTTCCGTACGGTCCGAGCCGGCTGAACAGCGGCATGTAGTGGGCCCGCACCGCGACGTTCACCGAGTCCAGCTGCAACAGCCGGGTGCGGGCGAGCGTGCGCTGCAGATGCCGCCGGGTGACCGGGCCCGCGGGGCGGGGCTCGGCGAAGCCCTGGGCCGCGAGCGCCGTCCGCCGGGCCACGTCCGCTCCGAGGGTTCGGGCTGGGTTCGTCCGCACGGCCGAGATGCTGCCACCGGACACCGACAGTCCCGCCGCGGACGGCCCACCGCCGGGGTCAGGCCGGGGCCGCGACCACGGGCCGGCGTTCCGCCGCGACCACCAGGAACACCGCCACCAGCACGATCGCCCCGCCCAGGATCTGTCCCGGGGAGAACCGCTCCCCCACCAGGAGCACGCCGAGCAGCACCGCGATGACCGGGTTGATGTAGGCGTAGGTCGCGACCGTGGAGACCGGGAGGACCCGCAGCGCCCACGCGTAGGCGCTGAAGCCGCCGAGGGTCGCGAGCACGGCGCCCACCCACACCCACCAGGTCCCGGCGGGGATCGTGGGAAGGTCCAGGCGGTCCCCCTTCGCGCTCCCGATGGTCAGCAGGACCGCGCCGCCGATCGTCATCTGCACCGCGGCGAGGGCGAACGGGTTCGCCGGGACCGGCAGCCTCGTCGTCGCGTAGGTGCCGGTGGCCCAGCCGAGCCCGGCGAGGACCACCAGCCACGGCCCCCACCACGCACTCCCCTGGGTGCCGCCCGATCCCGCGGACGGCGCGGCGAGCACGAGCACCGCCAGCCCGGCGAGCCCGACGACCACGCCCCCCACCGTGGCCCGGCGCGGCCGGTCCCCGCCCAGCGCGCGCAGCACCACGATGTAGAGCGGCACCACGGCGATGAGCAGCGCCGCGAGGCCGGAGGCGACCTGCGTCTGCGCGACCGCGACCAGCCCGTTGCCCCAGGCGGGCAGCAGCAGCCCGGAAAGCGCGGTCGTGGCCAGCTGCTTGCGACTCATCCGCAGGCCCTTCGGCCCCGCGAACAGGACGACCAGCACCGTGAGGCCGAGCCCGGCCGTCAGGAACCGGGTGCCGCCGGCGAGCAGCGGCGGGACGTAGGTGATGAGCAGCCGGTTGAACAGGTAGATCGATCCCCACAGGACGTAGACGACGCAGAGCGCGATCCACGCCGACCGGGTCGAGGCCGCGACGTCGACCGATCCTCTGCTCACGCGGGGGAACGTTGCCATGCCCAACCAGTCGGCGGAAGGAGTGTGGCCGGAGCCACCGGGAACCCGTCCGGTACGAATGCACCATGGCCATCGCCGCGGTCCGCCCCGCCGCCGACTCCGACGTCGACGAGATCGTCCGCATCCAGGCCGACACCTGGCGTGTCGCCTACGCCGGGATCGTGCCGCCGGAGGCCCTCGAACAGCTGCGCGGCGACCAGGCCCGTGCGGCCTGGGCGGACGCGGTGGCGGCCGGCGCAGGCTCGGGTGCCGAGTCCTACTGGGTCTTCGTCGCCGGCGAGGGCGAGTGGACCGTCGGGTTCTGCGCCGCCGCCCGCTACGCCGGCCGGGAGGACAGGGACATCGCCGAGATCAGCGCCCTGGTCGTCGAGCCGCGGTGGGCCCGGCGGGGGCACGGCGGCCGGTTGCTCGCGGCCGCCGCGGAGGCCCTGCGCGCGGCCGGGTCGGAGCGCGGCCGGGCCTGGGTCCCCGAGACGGACGCGGCGACGCGCGGCTTCTACGCCCGGGCCGGCTGGGCCCCGGACGGGGCGGTCCGGACCCTCGACACCGGTGTGCGCACGGTGCGCGAGGTGCGGTGCTCGGGGCCGCTGGACCTGGTGCTCACCGGATCCTGACGGCGGCCCGAACCCCGTCCCGCCGACGCTCAGAGGCCGAGGAGGGGCTCCAGGCCCAGGGTGAGGCCTGGGCGGTCGCGCACGGCGCGGACCGCCAGCAGCACCCCGGGCATGAACGACGCGCGGTTCATCGAGTCGTGCCGGATGGTCATGACCTCGCCCTCGCCCCCCAGGATGACCTCCTGGTGCGCGACCAGCCCGGGCATCCGGACGGAGTGCACGCGGATGCCGTCGACGTCCGCCCCGCGCGCGCCGTCGAGCTCGCTGGTCGTGGCGTCCGGGACCGGCCCCAGCCCGGCCTCGGCACGCGCCTCGGCGACGAGCGTGGCCGTCCGGGCTGCGGTGCCGGACGGCGCGTCGACCTTGCCGGCGTGGTGCAGCTCCACGATCTCGACGGACTCGAAGAACTTGGCGGCCTGCGCGGCGAACGCCATCGACAGCACCGCGCCGACCCCGAAGTTCGGGGCGACCAACACCGCCGAACCGGGCCTCTCGTCGAGCCAGCCCTGCAGCGTCGCCAGCCGCTCGGCGTCGAAACCGCTGGTGCCGACGACGGCGGCGATGCCCTGCTCGATGCAGAAGCTCAGGTTGTGCATGACGACGGCGGGCCGGGTGAAGTCGACGACGACCTGTGCGCCCGCCTCCGTCAGCGCGGACAGTGGGTCCCCGGCGCCGAGCTCGGCCACCAGCTCCAGGTCCGCGGCCGCGCGCACGGCCGCGCACGTCTCCGAGCCCATGCGGCCCTTCGCGCCCAGGACCGCAACCCGGATCGGCTCGCTCACGCTCACGCCCACCTCCACACCCGGCGCTCCCTGCGCCGCTGGCCGGACCAGCCTAGGTGGGCGCCTCGAACGGCCGCCGGGGGCGGCGGCGACTCAGCCCACGACCAGGCCCGCGACCCACGTCGCCGCCATCAGCAGGCCCGCGGCGAGCTCGATCACGATGCTCCAGCCGACGGCCCGCAGCGCGTGCCTGGTCGACGGCCAGGCCGCGCCGCGGTCCTTCGACCGTGCCAGCTCGGCGAGGTAGACGCCCAGCACGAACCCGAGGAACAGCCCGACGACCGGGACGACGAAGAACCCGACGATGCCCAGGACGCCGCCGGCCAGCAGGGTCCGGTTCGGGACGCCCGCCTCCCTGAGCGCCCGGCTCGGCAGCAGGTACTTCGCCACGGTGCCGAGCACCAGCAGGGCCGCGGCGATCCCGAGGACCCACCAGCCCACGGCGTCGCCGCGCGGGACCGCCCAGAGCGCGACGCCGGCGAGCACGAGGACCAGCCCGGGCAGCACCGCCACCACGACACCGACCAGCCCGAGGACGACGAGCAGCCCGGAGGCCACGGTGAGCAGCACCGTCAGGCCAGGTCCTGCAGCGCGCCGGGCAGCTCCGACTCGTCGTCGTACGGCCCGACCACCGCGGCCGTGAGCGGCACGTCGAGCAGTTCCGCCGCGAGCGCGGACACCTGCTCCGGTGTCACCGCGTCGATCCGCTCGAGGCTCTCGGCGACCGAGCGCTGCCGGCCGTGGTCCAGCTCGGAGCGGCCCAGGCGGTTCATCCGCGACGCCGTGTCCTCCATCCCGAGGACCAGCCCGCCGCGCATCGAGCCCTTGGCCCGGACGACCTCGGCCTCGGTCAGCCCGTCCGCCGCGACACCCGCGAGCACGTCCCGCACGACCCCGACGACCTCGCCGAGCCGTTCGGGCGCGCAGCCCGCGTAGACGCTGAGAGTGCCGGCGTCCGCGTAGGAGGCGTGCGACGAGTAGACCTGGTAGGCGAGCCCGCGCCGCTCCCGGACCTCCTGGAACAACCGCGAGCTCAGGCCTCCGCCGAGGGCGCTGTTGAGCACGGACAGCACCGTGCGCCGCGGGTCGTGCCGGTTCAGCCCCGGTACGCCGAGCATCAGATGGCTCTGCTCCGAGTCGTCGGAACGCAGAGCGAGGGCGCGGCGCGGCCTGAGCAGCCCGGAAGCCCCGGAGCGAGGCCCGACGGGGACGCCGGTCGGGAAGCGCGACGCGGCATCGGTGAGGGCCTTCGCCGCCAGGTCCGCGACGTGCGCGTGGTCGAGGTTGCCGGCGGCCGCGACGACCATCCGCGGCGTCGTGTACTCACCGCGCCAGAAGTCGAAGAGGGTGTCCCGGCTCATCCCGCGGATCGACTCCTCGGAGCCGACGATGGGCAGGCCGAGCGGGTGCTCGTCGAACAGGGTCTCGTCGAAGAGCTCGCCGAGCAGGTCCTCGGGGTCGTCGTCGCGCATGGCGATCTCCTCGAGGACGACCCCGCGCTCCAGCTCGACGTCCGTGTGCGCGAGCTCGGCGTTGGTGACGACGTCCGCGAGGACGTCCAGCGCCATCGGCATGTCCTCGTCCAGGACGTGCGCGTAGTAGCAGGTGTGCTCCTTGGCGGTGAACGCGTTCAGCTCACCGCCGACCGCGTCCATCTCCTCGGCGATCCCGGTGGCGGTACGCCGCCCGGTGCCCTTGAAGAGCAGGTGTTCCAGGTAGTGCGCGGCACCGGCCTGGTCCGGGTTCTCGTCGCGGGAGCCGATCGCGATCCAGATGCCGAGCGCGACGGACCGGACGCCCGGGACGCGCTCGGTGAGCACCCGGATGCCGCCGGGCAGGTCGGTGCGGGAAACCGCCGGGACGGCGGCACCGGATTCCGGTGCCGCCGTCCCAGTGGTGGTGCGGTGCGTCACGAAGTGATCAGGCCTCGGCCGTCTCCGGCTCCGTGGTCTCGGCGGGGGCGTCGCCCGCGGCGCCCTCCTCCTGGACCGGGATGAGGCTGATCTTGCCGCGGTTGTCGATGTCGGTGACCTCGACGCGCATCTTGTCGCCGACCTTGGCGACGTCCTCGACCTTGCCGATGCGCTTGCCGGAGCCCAGCTTCGAGATGTGGACCAGGCCGTCCTTGCCGGGGACCAGCGAGACGAACGCGCCGAAGGCGGCGGTCTTGACGACCGTGCCCAGGAACCGCTCGCCGATCTTCGGCAGCTGCGGGTTGGCGATGGCGTTGATCATGCCGATCGCCTCCTCCGCGGAGGGCCCGTCGGCGGCACCGACGTAGATGGTGCCGTCGTCCTCGATCGAGATGTCCGCGCCGGTCTTCTCGGTGATCGAGTTGATCATCTTGCCCTTCGGGCCGATGACCTCGCCGATCTTGTCGACCGGGACCTTGACCGCGGTGACCCGCGGCGCGTAGGGGCTCATCTCGTCCGGGCCGTCGATGGCCTCGCCGAGCACCTCGAGGATGGTCATCCGGGCGTCCTTGGCCTGCGACAGGGCTGCCGCGAGGACCTCCGACGGGATGCCGTCCAGCTTGGTGTCCAGCTGCAGGGCCGTGACGAACTCGGCCGTGCCGGCGACCTTGAAGTCCATGTCGCCGAACGCGTCCTCGGCGCCCAGGATGTCCGTCAGCGCGACGTACTTGGTGGTGCCGTCGACCGTGTCGGAGACGAGGCCCATCGCGATGCCCGCGACCGGCGCCTTGAGCGGCACGCCGGCGTTGAGCAGCGACATCGTGGACGCGCAGACCGAGCCCATGGACGTCGAACCGTTGGAGCCCAGCGCCTCGGACACCTGACGGATCGCGTACGGGAACTCCTCGCGCGTGGGCAGCACGGGCAGCAGGGCCCGCTCCGCCAGCGCGCCGTGGCCGATCTCGCGGCGCTTCGGCGACCCGACCCGGCCGGTCTCACCGGTCGAGTACGGCGGGAAGTTGTAGTGGTGCAGGTAGCGCTTGTGCGACTCCGGGCCGAGCGAGTCGATCTGCTGCTCCATGCGCAGCATGTTCAGCGTGGTGACACCCATGATCTGGGTCTCGCCGCGCTCGAACAGCGCCGAGCCGTGCGCCCGCGGGACGACCTCGACCTCGGCCGAGAGCGGCCGGATGTCGGTCAGGCCGCGGCCGTCGATGCGGACCTGCTCGCGCAGGATCCGCTGGCGGACCAGCTTCTTGTTCAGCGACCGGAACGCGGCGCCGAGCTCCTTCTCGCGACCCTCGAACTTCGGCCCGAGCTGCTCGAGGACGTGGAGCTTGATCTCGTCGAGCTTGGCCTCGCGCTCCTGCTTCGGGCCGATGGTCAGCGCGGCGGCCAGGTCGTCGGAGGCGGCGGCCTCGACGGCCTCGAACGCGTCCGGCTGGTAGGCCGGGTACGTCGGGTACTCGCGGACCGGCTTCGCGGCCACGTCCGCCAGCTGCTGCTGCGCGATGCACAGGCTGCGGATGAACGGCTTGGCCGCCTCCAGGCCCGCGGCCACGACGGACTCGGTCGGCGCCTGGGCACCGGCCGCGACGAGCTCGTTGGTCTCGGTCGTGGCCTCGGCCTCGACCATCATGATGGCGACGTCGTCACCGACGATGCGGCCGGCGACGACCATGTCGAACACGGCCCGCTGCAGGTCCTCGTGCTGCGGGAACGCGATCCACTGGCCGTCGATCAGGGCGACGCGGACGCCGCCGATCGGCCCGGAGAACGGGAGACCGGAGAGCTGCGTGGACGCCGACGCGGCGTTGATCGCCAGCGCGTCGTAGGGGTCCTGCGGGTCCAGCGAGAGGACCGTGACGACGATCTGGATCTCGTTGCGCAGGCCGTCGACGAACGACGGGCGCAGCGGCCGGTCGATCAGCCGGCAGGTCAGGATCGCGTCGGTACCCGGGCGACCCTCCCGGCGGAAGAACGAGCCGGGGATCTTGCCGATGGCGTACATGCGCTCTTCGACGTCCACCGTGAGCGGGAAGAAGTCGAAGTGCTCCTTGGGCTGCTTCGACGCCGTGGTGGCGGACAGCAGCATGGTCTCGTCGTCCAGGTACGCGACGACGGACCCGGCGGCCTGGCGCGCGAGGCGCCCGGTCTCGAACCGGATCGTGCGGGTCCCGAAGGAACCGTTGTCGATGACGGCGGTGCTCTCGTGCACCCCGTCGATCTCGATGGGATCGGTCATGAAGTGGAGTCTCTCCTCGGATGGGATGAGCACTGCCACCTGCCGGGCGGATCCTCCGCGGAGCCGGTCTTCGATCGAAGCCCCCGGGACCTTGCTTCTCGTCGGTTCCGGGAGCCACTACCGAGGACCGGCGGATCATGTGCCGGACGCGGTGGCGTGTGCGGGATGGAGTTGTGCCGGCCGGCCCCCGGGCTGGTTCACCCCGGGGGACCGGGATGGATCAGCGGCGCAGGCCGAGCCGCTCGATGAGCGACCGGTAGCGCGCGACGTCGACCGACGCCAGGTACTTGAGCAGGCGACGGCGGCGACCCACCATGAGCAGCAGTCCGCGCCGGGAGTGGTGGTCGTGCTTGTGCTGCTTGAGGTGCTCGGTCAGGTCGCTGATGCGCTTGGTGAGCAGTGCGACCTGGGCCTCGGGGGACCCGGTGTCCCCCTCGTGGACGCCGTAGTCGGCGAGGATCGTCTTCTTCTGTGCGGCGTCGAGAGCCACTGGTGGTACTCCTCTTGTGGTGAAGTCCGTGGGTCCCGCTCCCTGGCCTCACGTGCACCGCTGACGGCGCGCCGCGTACGGGGCGGGGGACGGTCTCGGCCGCCACGGACTGCAGCCGGACCCTGTGAACCAGGCTACCAGTGCGGCCCCGGCCGGCCGCGGTCACGTACCCGAAAGGGGCCGGTCAGCGGGCCTGACGGGGCGACGGACGGCGACTCGGGTGCGGGTCCGGGGCGGGCCGGCCGCCTGCCGGAGCACCTCGGCGAGTTCGGGGAACGACGGCGCGAGGGCCGCCGCGGCGGCCACGAGCCGGGCCGGGGTCGCCACCGCCCGGAGCGCGTCCGCCGCGTTGGTGCGGGGGCGGGCCGCCGCGCCGTCCGCCGCCCGCGCAGGGCCGGGGGCCGGCGCGCCCGCCCCGTTCACGAGGTCGGGGTCCGGGGCCGACCGGGGTTCCCGCCACTGCAGGCCGGCGGCGTTCACCTCGGCCAGCAGGCCGTCGACCCCCTCCGGGCCGACGTCCACCCGCCCGCCGGCGCACCGCTCGTCGAGCAGCATCATCCGGCTCAGCACCGCCGGGTCGCCGATCTTCACCCGGCGGGCGCTGATCAGCTGGCTGAGCATGGCGGGGCTGATCCCGAGGGTGGCGGCGAGGCGGGCCTGGCTGATCCCGAGCGCCCGGGTCAGGTGGTGGACGCGCTCGGCCAGGGGCACACCGTAGAGCGCCCGCTGCCGCTCCCGGTTGACGACGAGCTCGGGCCGGTCGGTGGTCACGACCCGGATCGTCGCAGCCGGACCCCGCCTCCCGTGGCCGAACGGGAAACTCGGGTGTCCTCCCCGACAGACACCCCACCCCGGACGCCCGAGCAGGCGGCGGCCTACGGGCAGAGGAGGGTGCGGGTCTTCTTCACGTCGTCCGTCATCTGCGCGATCAGCGGCTCGATCCCCTCGAACCGCTCCTGGCCGCGCAGGCGGTGGGCGAACTCCACGGAGACCTCGTGGCCGTAGAAGTCCTCGTCCACGTCGAGCACGTAGGCCTCGACGGTCCGGACCCGGCCGGAGAACGTCGGGTTCGTACCCACCGAGATCGCCGAGGGCAGGCGGCGGTCGCCGATCAGGAACCAGCCCGCGTAGACACCGTCCGCGGGCAGCGCGGCGTAGGGCGTGGTCGCGATGTTGGCGGTCGGGAAGCCCAGCTCGCGGCCCCGCCGGTCCCCGTGCACGACCACCCCGTCGATCCGGTGCGGCCGGCCGAGCGCGGCGGCCGCGGCGTCGACGTCGCCCGCGTCGATGCAGGACCGGACGTAGGTGGAGGAGAAGGTGATGCCGCCGTGGTCCGAGTCGATGATCAGGTCCAGGCCCTCGACCTCGAAGCCGAAGCGCTCCCCCAGCCTGCGCAGGGTGTCCAGGTCCCCGGCGGCACGGTGGCCGAAGGTGAAGTTGCTGCCCACCACGACGACCGCGGCGTGCAGCCGGTCCACCAGCACCTCGTGGGCGAACTCGGCGGGCTCCATGCGGGAGAAGCTCGGGGGTGAACGGGATGACGCAGAACGCGTCCGCGCCCGCCTGGGCCACCAGCTCGGCCCGGCGGCTGAGCGAGGTCAGGGCCGCCGGATGGGACCCGGGGCGCACCAGCTCGGCGGGATGCGGATCGAACGTCACGACCACGCTCGGCAGGTTCCGCTCCCGCGCCCGGCCGACCGCCCGCGAGATCAGCTGTTGATGACCGCGGTGCACACCGTCGAACACCCCGACGGTGACGACGCTGCGGCCCCATCCGGACGGGACGGCCTCGAGTCCACGCCAGCGCTGCACACCCGTGAGCCTACGCAGACCGCGTGCGGGGCGATCTCAGGACCCGGCCGGAGCGAGCACGACCAGCGGCCGCGCGGCACCCTCCCGGTCCGCCATCAGCGCCAACGCGCGCCCGGCCGGGTCGAAGACCCCGTAGGTCCCGTCCAGCCCGGCCGGCGGCAGGGACTTCCCGTACGAGACGTCCGTGGCCCCCGACGTGTCGACGTCCCGGCGCGGGAACGCGGTCGCCACCGCCTCGTCGAGGCCCAGGGACAGCGCCGGGTCCACCTCGAGCTGCTCCAGCGTGCGGGCGTGGGTGAGGTCGAACGGCCCGACGCGCGTGCGGCGCAGCGCGGTCAGGTGCCCGCCGACGCCCAGGCCCGCCCCCAGGTCCCGGGCCAGCGCGCGGACGTAGGTGCCCGACGAGCAGTCCACCAGGACGTCGAGGTCCAGGAAGCCCTCGACGCGGCGCACCGCGAGCAGCGTGAACGCCGACACGACGACCGGCCGCGCCGGGAGGACGACGTCCTCCCCGGCCCGGACCCGCTTGTAGGCCCGCTCGCCGTCGATCTTGATCGCGCTGACCGAGCTGGGCACCTGCTCGATCGCCCCGGTCAGCGGCGCCATCGCGGCCCGGACGGCCTCCTCGGTGACGGCCGTCGCGTCGGCGGTCGAGAGGACCTCGCCCTCGGCGTCGTCGGTCGTGGTGGCGGCGCCGAGCCGGATCGTCGCCGTGTACGCCTTGGTGTCCAGCGCGAGGTGCCCGAGCAGCTTGGTGCCGCGCTCGACCCCGCAGACCAGCACGCCGGTGGCCATCGGGTCCAGCGTCCCGGCGTGGCCGACCTTGCGGGTGCGCAGGATCCGGCGCAGCCGGGCGACGACGTCGTGCGAGGTGAGACCGCCGGGCTTGTCGACGACGACGAGGCCGGGCGGGACGGCGGGGCGAGGTGCGGGCACGACGGGCGAACCTACCGGTCCAGCCGGTAGCCGACTCCGCGCACCGTCACGATCGCCCCCGGCCGGCCGAGCTTCGACCGCACCAGCCCGACGTGCGCCTCCAGGGTCCGCCGCGCGCTGGCGTCCACGCTCCCCCACACCTCGTCGAGCAGCTCGTCGCGCGCCACCACCGCGCCCTCCCGCCGGGCCAGCGCCGCGAGCAGGTCGAACTCCTTGCGCGCGAGCGTGACCGGCTCTCCCGCGACGGTCACCGACCGCCGGGACAGGTCCACCTCCACGTCCCCGGCGACGACCGTGGGCGCGACACCGAGCCCGCGGGTACGGCGCAGCACGGCGTCCATCCTCGCCAGCAGCTCCTCGACCAGGAACGGCTTGACGATGTAGTCGTCCGCACCGCTGCGCAGCCCGCGGACCCGCGCCTCCACCGCGCCCCGCCCGGTGACGGCCAGGATCGGCACCCGGGAGATCTCGCGGATCCCGCGGCAGACGGCCAGCCCGTCCCGGTCCGGCAGGCCCATGTCCAGCAGCACGACGTCCGGTTCGTCCTCGGCGACGGCGGCGAGCGCGGCGCCGCCGGTCGTCACGTGGCGCACGCGGAACCCGCCCTCGGACAGGGCGCGGCGGAGCGCCTTGCCGAGCACCTCGTCGTCCTCGACGAGCAGGGCACGCACCGCGACGGACCTCCGTTCTGCAGAACCTCAACAACCGCCCAATTATGAGGGTCCAGGGACTGACATGACTCCGGTCACGTCCCTACCGTTCCGTCACCGACGTCGAGGAGGACGATCATGGCTCAGGTCGCCAGCGAAACGACCACCACCGCTCCGAGACGACGGAGGCGGTTCTTCACCCAGCTCTGGTTCTGGGTCATCGTGGGCATCGTCGGAGGAATCCTCCTCGGCCTGCTCGCGCCGGGCGTGGCCAAGGAGACGAAGTGGCTCGCCGACGCCTTCGTCCAGATGATCAAGGTGATCGTCGGCCCGGTGATCTTCTGCACCGTCGTCGTCGGCATCGCCTCGATCGGCAACCTGGCCCGCGCCGGCCGCCTCGCCACCCGCGCGCTCGGCTACTTCCTCGTCGCGACGGCCGTCGCGCTGACCCTCGGGCTCACCGCGGCCAACGTGTTCGCGCCGGGGGCGGGCTTCCAGGGCACCCCCTCGCAGGCCCAGCTCGACGCGGCGCAGAAGCAGATCGGCTCCGGCGAGACGGACTCCGGCATCGTCGCGTTCATCACCAACGACCTGCTGCCGAAGAGCTTCCTCGGCCCGTTCGTGGACAACAAGGTCCTGCAGGTCCTGGTGCTGGCGATCCTCACCGCGTGCGCGGTCAGCATGCTCGCCGCGCCGATGCGGACGCGGATCGTCGGCGCGATCGACAGCATCGCGAAGGTGATCTTCGGCATCATCAAGCTGATCATGTGGGCGGCGCCGCTCGGCGCGTTCGGCGGCATGGCCTACACGGTCGCCGCGTTCGGCGCCTCGTCGCTGGGCAACCTCGGCGCCCTGATGCTCGTCTTCTGGGGCACCTGCGCCGTGTTCGTGGTCGTGGTGCTCGGCGCCGTCTCCGCGTGGGCCGGGTTCAACATCTTCAAGGTCATCCGGCTGATCAAGGACGAGCTGCTGATCATCCTCGGCACCTCGTCGTCGGAGTCCGTGCTGCCCCGGCTGCTGACCAAGCTGGAGTCCGCGGGCGCGTCGCGGCAGACCGTCGGCCTGGTCATCCCGACCGGCTACTCGTTCAACCTCGACGGCACTTGCATCTACCTGACGCTCGGCGCGCTGTTCATCATCCAGGCGGGCGGTGAGACGCTGCCGGTCGGCGCCCAGATCGGCCTCGCCCTGCTGATGGTGCTGACGTCCAAGGGCGCCGCGGGCATCACCGGCGCCGGGCTGATCACGCTGTCCGCCTCGCTGCAGGCGTTCGGCGGGGAGTTCTTCACCCCGGAGGCCATCGCCGTCGGCATCGCGGTGATCATCGGCATCGACCGGGTGATGAGCGAGGGCCGGGCGCTGACCAACTGCATCGGCAACGTCGTCGCCACCCTGGTGATCGCCCGGTGGAACGACGAGCTTCGACCGCGAGCGGCTCGCCGCGGTGCTCGACGACCCGTCGCTGGTGGAGTCGGACATGGACGCCGAGCACGGCGAGGGCGCCGAGGAGCAGCCCGTCGCCGTCGACGGGCCCGCCGACCGCGAGCTCGCCGCCACGACGAACCGCTGAGCGGTATACATGCGCCCGTGACCGGGACGCGTCGGGACAGCCGGCGGCGGGGCTCGCGCCTCGTCCGCCGGCTGTTGGCGTTGCAGCTGGTGACGGTGCTGATCACCGTCGGCGGGGTGGCGGCGCTCGGGGTGTGGGGCGCACGCGAGGTCGAGACGGACGCGGCCGAGCGGCTCACCCGGGCGACCGCGACGTCCGTGGCGACGGACCCGCAGGTGGTCGCGGCCGTGGCGGCGGGCGGCGACCCGTTCGTCGTCGCCCGCACGATGCAGCCGCTGGCCGAACGCGTCCGGATCGCCACCGGCACCGCGTTCGTCGTGGTGATGAGCCCGCAGGGCATCCGCTACAGCCACGCCGAGCCGGACCGGATCGGCGGCGTCTACGTGGGCTCGACGGCCGAGGCGCTGGCCGGACAGCCCCACAGCGAGCACTTCCTCGGCACGCTCGGGCCGTCGATCCGGACCGTCGTGCCCGTGGTCGACGGCGGGCGGGTCGTCGGGATGGTGTCCGTCGGGGTGCTGGAGAACCGGATCAGTGCCCTGGTGTGGCGGGAGCTGCCCTGGATCCTGCTGGTCGCCGCGGCCGCGGTGGCGCTCGGCGGACTGCTCGCGTGGCTGCTCGCCCGCCGGGTCCGGCGGCAGACCCTGGGCCTCGAGCCCGAGGAGATCGCCGCCGCCTACGCCCATCACGACGCGGTGCTGCACGCCGTCCGGGAGGGCCTGGTCGTGCTGGACCCGCGGGGGCGGGTGGTGGTCGCGAACGCGGAGGCGAGAAGGCTCCTCGGCTGGGCCGGCGACGACGTCGAAGGCCGTCGGCTGGCCGAGCTGGGCGTCGACCCGGCGTTGCGGGCGGTGGTCCGGCCCCCGGAGTCCGGCGGGTCCGTCGAGGTCCGGGACTCCCTCGCCCTCGCCGGGGAACGCGTCCTGCTCGTGAGCCGCACCGCCGCCGGGGAACGGGCGGGCGCCGGGACCCGGGTCGTCACGCTCCGGGACCGCACCGAGGTCGCGGACGCACTCCGCCAGCGCGACGCGGCCCGCGACCGCGCCCGCGCGCTGGCCGGGCAGGCCCACGAGTTCGCCAACCGGATGCAGACCGTGCTCACGCTGGTCCAGCTCGGGGACACCGCGGACGCGCTGCGGGCCGGCACCACCGCCCTGGACCGCACCCGCGGGCCCGCGGAGGCGGTGCTCGCCCAGGTGCAGGACCCGGTCCTCGCCGCGGTGCTGGTGGACAAGGCGTGGGTCGCCGCGGAGCGCGACGTCGCGTTCACCGTCACCGACACCACCGACGGGGGGACGACGACGGCCGCGTCCCCCGACGATCTCGTCACCCTGCTGGGCAACCTCGTCGACAACGCCCTGGACGCCGTCACGACCGGCCGGGAGTCCGACCCCGGCGCCCCCGCCGAGATCCGCGTCCGGCTGGCCACCGAGCACGGCCGGCTGGTCCTCGAGGTCGCGGACACCGGACCCGGCGTGCCGCCCGACGCCGGGGAGGACATCTTCGAGCACGGCTTCTCCACCAAGCCCGCGGCGCCGGACCGGCCGCGCGGGATCGGCCTGGCGCTGGTGTCCCGGGTCGCGCGGCGGCTCGGCGGCAGCGTGGACCTGAGGCCCGGTTCGCCCGGCACGGTGTTCACCGTCCGGATCCCGGCGGTCAGGCCCGGACCGCTCCCGTCACCGCCCAGCGTCCCGACCACATCCGCAGGCCCACCGCCACCAGCCTGATCAGCATGAACAGGCTCAGCCCGGTCCAGATCCCGGCGAGGCCCCAGCCGAACACGAGCGAGACCCAGATCAGCGGGAGGAAGCCGGCGGCCGCGGCGAGCAGCGTCGTCGTGCGGAGGAACGCCGCGTCCCCGGCGCCGAGCAGCACCCCGTCGATCGCGAAGACCACTCCCGCGATCGGCTGCAGCGCGGTGAAGAACCACCACGCCAGCGGGACGGCGGCGAGCGTCGCCGGATCGGCGGTGAACACCCGCGGCAGTACCGGGTAGAGCGCGGCGAACACCACCGCGAACCCGATCCCGAGGACCAGCCCGTAGCGGGTGACCTGCTTCGCCACCGCCTTCGCCCGCTGCGCCCCGCCCGCCCCCAGCGCGGCCCCGACCAGGGACTGGGCGGCGATCGCCACGGCGTCGAGCACGAGCGACTGGAAGTTCCACAGCTGCAGGACGATCTGGTGCGCGGCCACCGAGGGCGCGCCGAACCGGGCGGCGACGGCCGTCGCGGAGAGGAAGCAGGCCTGGAACGCGGCGGTGCGCAGGATGAGGTCCCGGCCGAGCCCGAGCTGGGCCCTGATCAGCGACGGGACCGGCCGCAGCGGCACCGGATCGGCGTCGGGGGCGGCCCGCCGCTCCTTCGCGAGGGCGGCCAGGAAGAGACCTGCGACGACGGTCTGGGCCACCACGTTCGCCACCGCCGAGCCCTCCAGGCCCCAGCCGGGCCAGGACCCGGCGCCGTGCACCAGGAACGGGCACATCAGGGCGGAGAGGCCGTTGCCGGCCAACACGTACCGCATCGGCCGCACGGTGTCCTGGACGCCGCGCATCCAACCGTTGCCGGCGAGCGTGACGAGCACCATCGGTGCGCCGAAGAGCGCGATCCGCAGCCAGGAGACGGCCGACGACGCGATCTCGCCGCCGTCGCCGAGGGCCTGCGCGAGCGGCCCGGCGACGAGCTGCCCGGCCCCGAGCACGACGAGCCCGACGGCCAGCGCGAGCCACGTCGCCTGCACGCCCTCCCCGACGGCCGCCGACCGGCGGCCGGCGCCGTGCAGCCGGGCCGCGCGGGCGGTCGTGCCGTAGGAGAGGAAGTTCAGCTGGCTCGTGACCTGGGTGAACAGCACCCCGGCGACGGCCAGCCCGGCCAGCGGGACCGCCCCGAGCCGGCCGACGACGGCCGTGTCCACCAGCACGTAGAGCGGCTCCGCCGCCAGCACGGGGAGCGCGGGCAGGGCGAGCCGCAGGACGCTGCGGGCCGGGAGCGGGCCGTCGGCCTCCGGGTCGTGCGGGTCGGATCGGTGGTGCGGGTCGCTCACCCCGGGATCATCCCCCGGCGATCGCCCGGGGCGCGGACACTCCCCCGGTCACCCGGGGGCGGCGGCAGATGTAGGCGAAGGCGGGCGGCAGGTTGCGCCAGACCGTGCGGGTGACCACGACCTCGTCGAACACCTCGTGCAGCAGCCGGCGGAAACGCCGCGCCGGCGGCATGACCACCGTGTAGCTGTAGGCGAAGGTGACGAACGCCCCGTTCGGTGCGAGGACGCCGGCGGCCTCGTCGAGGATGTCGCGCTGCGTGGCCCGGTCGAACAGCGACCACGGCAGCCCGCTGATCACCGCGTCGACGGCCGGGACGGTGCGCTCGGCGAGCAGGGTGGACAGCGCGAGGGCGTTGCCCTGCACCACCTCCAGCCCGGGGCGGGTGCGACGCAGGTAGTCCGCCATCCCCCGGTCCAGCTCGACGGCGAGGTGCCGCGCGCGCGGCGGCTGCCGTTCCTCGATGGCGGCGCTGATGGCGCCGGTCCCGGGCCCCAGCTCGACGACGACCGGGGCGCCCTCGGTGGGCACGACCGATGCGAGCAGCGCGGCGAGCTGCGGGAAGCGGGGCGACCGCCCCGATCTGACCGGGGCGGCGGAGGGCGGCGAGCAGAAACGTGTGGTGGGGGGAACGGAGTCGGGGCAGCGCGGGGAAGGTCAGGGCGGGCTCCGGGGTCACAGGGTCCTCCTAGGCTCTGCACACGGTAGCGACGCCAGGTGAGATCCACCTGAGAGAGGCACGGCGGGCAAGGGGGGTCAGCCGGTCACGGCGGTGAGCGCCGCCCGCAGCGCCGCCCGCACCTCGGCGAGGTCGCCGTCCCCTACGGCGCCGGCGGCGTCGTGGTGCCCGCCCCCGCCCAGCGCGACGGCCACGGCGGACAGGTCCACGCTGCCCTTCCCGCGCAGCGACAGCGCCCAGCGCTGCGGGCCGACCTGCTTGAACACCGCGGCGACGTCCGCCTCCGCGGCGGTCCGCAGGTGGCCGACCACGCTCTCGACCTCCTCCTGGCCGAACGCCGCGACGACGGCGGCCGGGACGGAGGTGTGCACGAGGCCCCGCCCGCCCGCCGCGTCCGGCTCCAGCCGGGCGTCCGCGAGGAGGCCGGCCAGGGCCTGCAGCCAGCTGAACGGGTGGGTGTCGACGATCCGCCGGATCAACGGCTCGACCTCCACCCCGGCCTCCACCAGCTCGGCGGCGAGGCGGTGCGCACCGGGGCCCGCGGTGCGGAACCCGACGGTGTCCGTGGCCAGCCCGGCGTAGAGGCAGCGGCCGATGACGGCGTCCAGGGGCTCGCCGAGCGCGGCGAGCACCCGGCGCACGAGCATCACGGTGGCTTCCGCGGCCGGGTCCAGCACGCGCACCGTCCCGAACCCCGGGTTCGACGCGTGGTGGTCCACCAGGATCGACGTGCCCGCGGTGTCGAGGAGGCCGGCCAGCGAGCCGAGCCGCCCGATGTCCGCGGTGTCGCAGGCGACGAGGACCTCGGGGGCCGCGGGGACCTCGGCGGCGGGCACGAGCAGGCCGTACTCGTCCAGCGAGCGCAGGGACTCCGGGACCCGCTCGTCAGCTCCGGACGTGGCGCCGAAGGAGACGGTCACGCGCACGCCGCGCCGGTGCAGCGCGATCCCGAGGGCCAGCGCGCTGCCGAGCGCGTCCGCGTCCGGCTGCACGTGGGCGAGCAGGACGACCTCACGGGCGCCCCGCAGCACGTTCGCGGCCCCGGCGACCGAGGCCTCGAGGGCCGCGGAGCGGATCCCCTGCCCCACCGGGGGCACCACCCGCGTGGTCGCCGTGGCCGTCACTCGACCTCGTCGCCGTCGTCCGCGCGCTCGCGCGGGGCGCGGTAGGGATCGGCCTCCCCGGCCGGGCGGGCGCCGGCGGCGAGCCGGGCCACCTCGGCGTCGGACTCGCGGGTGCGGGCGAGGAGCTCCTCCATCCGGCGGGCCTCGTCCGGCACCTGGTCGGCGACGAACGCGAGGCTCGGCGTGTGCCGGATGCCGGTCTGCTGACCGACCGTGGAGCGCAGGACCCCCGACGCGCTGGCGAGCGCCGCGGCGGCACCCGCCAGGTCCGGCGCCTCGTCCACGGACCGACCGAGGACCGTGTAGTACACGGTCGCCTCCCGCAGGTCGCCGGTCACCCGGCTGTCGGTGATCGTCACCATCGTCAGGCGCGGGTCCTTGATCTCGTGCTCGATCGCGTGCGCGACGATCTGCGAGATCCGCTTGGCCAGCCGGCGCGCGCGGCTCTGGTCCACCATGGCGCGTACTCCCTGTCGTCCTTCGTCAGTCGTCCTCGGGGCCCAGCATCCGGTGCCGCGCCGAGAGGAGTTCGAGTTCCGGGCGGGCGGCGACGAGCCGCTCGCACGAGTCGAGCACCGCGGTGACGTGGCCGGGGTCCGCGGCGACGCAGGACACCCCGATCAGGGCGCGGCGGTGGAGATCGAGGTGTCCGGCCTCGGCGGCCGACACCTCGTACTTGCGCCGCAGCTCGGCCACGACGGGCCGGACCACGGAGCGCTTCTGTTTCAACGAGCGCACATCCCCGAGGAGGAGGTCGAGCTCGAGGGCCCCCACGTACATGAGGCCACCGTAGGCGAGGCGGGTGCGCAGCCCCACCGGGATGGGACTGCGCACCCGACATCACGTTCGATCAGGCGCGGGGCTTCTCGCGCATCTCGAAGGTCTCGATCACGTCACCGACCTTGATGTCGCTGTACGTGCCGAGGGTGAGACCGCACTCGTAGCCCTCGCGGACCTCGACCACGTCGTCCTTGAACCGCCGCAGCGAGCTGATCGGCAGGTTCTCGGCGATCACGACGCTGTCCCGCAGCAGGCGGCCGCGCGCGTTGCGACGGATCTCGCCGCCCATCACGAGGCAACCGGCGATGGTGCCGAACTTGGAGGACTTGAAGACGTCGCGGACCTCGGCGCGGCCGAGCTCCACCTCCTCGTACTCCGGCTTCAGCATGCCCTTCAGGGCCGCCTCGATCTCGTCGATCGCCTGGTAGATCACCGAGTAGTAGCGGATCTCCACGCCCTCGCGGTTGGCCAGCTCCGTGGCCTTGCCCTCGGCACGGACGTTGAAGCCCATGACGATGACGTTGTCCGCGATGGCGAGGTTGATGTCGCCCTCGGTGATCCCACCGACGCCGCGGTGGATGACGCGCAGTTCGACGTCCTCGCCCACGTCCAGCTTCATCAGGGCGTCCTCGAGGGCCTCGACGGTACCCGAGTTGTCACCCTTGATGATCAGGTTGAGCTGGTTCGTCTCCTTGAGCGCCGCATCGAGGTCCTCGAGGCTGACGCGCTTGCGACGGCTCGCCAGTTCGGCGTTGCGCTCACGAGCGCGCCGCCGGTCGGCGATCTGCCGCGCGACCCGGTCCTCGTCGACGACGAGGAAGGTGTCACCCGCACCGGGCACCGACGTGAAGCCGATGACCTGGACCGGACGCGACGGGGTCGCCTCGATGATGTCCTCGCCGTGCTCGTCGAACATCCGCCGGACACGCCCGGAGGCGTCTCCCGCGACGATCGAGTCGCCGACGTGCAGCGTTCCGCGCTGCACCAGGACCGTGGCCACGGGGCCGCGGCCGCGGTCGAGGTGCGCCTCGATCGCGACACCCTGGGCCTCCATGTCCGGGTTGGCCCGGAGGTCCAGAGCGGCGTCCGCCGTGAGCAGGATCGACTCGAGGAGCTGGTCGATGTTCGTGCCCTGCTTCGCAGAGATGTCCACGAACATCGTGTCGCCGCCGTACTCCTCGGCGACCAGCCCGTACTCGGTGAGCTGCTGGCGGATCTTGGCGGGGTTGGCCCCCTCCTTGTCGATCTTGTTGACCGCGACCACGACCGGCACGTTCGCCGCCTGGGCGTGGTTGATCGCCTCGACCGTCTGCGGCATGACGCCGTCGTCGGCCGCGACCACGATCACCGCGATGTCCGTGGACTTCGCACCACGGGCACGCATGGCGGTGAACGCCTCGTGACCCGGGGTGTCGATGAACGTGATCGGACGCTCGTAGCCCTCGAGCTCGGCCATCACCTGGTAGGCACCGATGTGCTGGGTGATGCCGCCGGCCTCGCTCTCGCGGACGTTCGCCTTGCGGATCGTGTCCAGCAGTCGCGTCTTACCGTGGTCGACGTGACCCATGACGGTCACGACCGGCGGCCGGACCTCGAGGTCGTCGTCGTCCCCGGCGTTCTCGCCGTAGGTGAGGGAGAAGCTGTCGAGCAGCTCCCGGTCCTCCTCCTCCGGGCTGACGACCTGGACCTGGTAGTTCATCTCCGACCCGAGCAGCTCGAGGATCTCGTCCGACACGGACTGTGTCGACGTGACCATCTCACCCAGGTGGAACAGGACCTGGACCAGCGACGCCGGGTTGGCGTTGATCTTGTCTGCGAAGTCCGTCAGGGACGCGCCACGGGGGAGACGGATCGTCTCGCCCTGGCCCTTCGGAAGGCGAACGCCGCCGACCGAGGGCGCCTGCATGGCGTCGTATTCCTGGCGCTTCTGCCGCTTCGACTTACGACCCTTGCGGGCCGGTCCGCCGGGACGACCGAACGCACCCGCGGTACCGCCACGGCCACGGCCACCGCCGCCGCCGGGACGTCCACGGAAGCCACCACCGGCCGGGGCGCCGCCGCCGCCACCGGGGCCACCGCCACCGGGACGGAAACCGCCGCCGCCACCACCGGGACGACCGCCCGGACCACCGGGACGACCGCCGCCGGGGCCACCTCGGCCACCACCGGGACCACCACGCCCACCGGGCGCGGGACGGCCACCGGCCGGCTTGGCCGGCATCATCCCCGGGTTGGGGCGAGGCGGCATGTTGCCGGGGTTCGGCGGACGCGGGCCACCGCGACCGGCCTCGCCGCCCGGACGGGCCGCGGGACGCGGTCCACCCTGGCCGGGGCCGGGACGGGCGCCGCCCTGGCCGCCGGGGCCACCGCTGCGCTCGGGACGCTCACCCGCGCCGCCACCCTGCGGTGCGGCGGGGGGCGGACCGGGACGCGGAGCGGCCGGACGGGGCGGGGCGCCGGAGCCGACGCCGAAGGGGTTGTTGCCGACCCGCGGGGTGCGCGGACCGGGCCGCGGGCCCGAGGGACGCGGCGGGACCGTGCCGGTGTCACCGGACGATGCGGCCGCGGGCTGCTGCCGGGAGGGCTGCTGCTGCGGACGCGGGCCGGGACGGGCCGCGGGCTCGGCCGGGGCGGCCGGGGCCTGCGCCGCCGGCTGCTCGGTCGCGGGCTGCTGCCGCACCGGCTGCGGACCCGGACGGGGTCCGGGGGCACCAGGGCGCGGGCCGGAACCCGGCCGCTGCTCGGGCCGCTGCTGACGCTCGGCCGGGGCCGGAGCGGACGAGGCCGCCGGAGCGGCGGGAGCCGCCGGAGCGGCGGGAGCCGCCGGGGCCGGAGGGGTCGAGGGGGCCGCGGGCGGCCGGGGGCCGGGACGCGGTCCGGGGCCGGGCACCGCGGACGGTCCGGGGACGCCGCCGGAACGCGGCGGACCGGGCACGGCCGAGGGACCGGGGGTGGGGGTGGGGCCGCCCGAGGGACGGGGGCCGGGGCGAGCGCCACCGGGGGCACGACGGCCACCGCCGCCACCACCGTTGCCGTTGCCGCCGCCGGAGACCGAGTCACGCAGCTTGCGCGCGACGGGGGCCTCGACGGTGGAGGAGGGGGACTTCACGTACTCCCCGAGGTCCTGCAGCTTGCTGAGGACCTGCTTACTGCTGAGTCCGAGCTCTTTCGCAAGCTCGTGAACGCGGGCCTTGCCTGCCACTGCTCTCCTTGTACTCGAAGAGGCCGGCGGCAACTCCCGCTCGACCTCGAACCTAAAGTCGATGCACGTTCATGGTGCGATCTTCACGACTGGCTCATGACGGGTCGACCTTGCTTCCGTGAATGACGGGTCCGGGCGCTTCCCGAACCCCTCGTGCCGATTCCGATCCCGTGCCGTCGTCCCCTGCAGCGCCTTCCTGCAGGAACCTCCGTATCGGGGCGGTGTCCAGCCGCCCGGGGACGCGCAACGCCCTCGGGAAGGCCGATCTCCGCTCCGCACGGTCCAGACACTCCGGCACGGGGTGCAGCCAGGCACCCCGGCCGGGAAGTCTTCGGCGCGGGTCCGGGACCAGGGTCCCGTCCACCGCGACGACTCGCAACAGACCGGTGGCCAGCTCCCGGGAGCGGCATCCCACACAGGTACGGACAGGATCCGAACCGGAACGTACGGGAACCGGCCCCTGGTGACGGGCCGGACCTGAGTGTAGCGCGTCGCGGGTCAGCCGACCGACTCCGTCCCCGCCGGCCGCGCGATCTCCGCCACGTCGGCGTCCGGCTCCACGTCGGCGTCGACCCCCTCGCCGTCCGCGGTGAGGGCGGCGTTGCGCGGGTCGGCGTCGCTGCGGATATCGATCCGCCAGCCGGTCAGCCGGGCGGCGAGCCGGGCGTTCTGCCCCTCCTTGCCGATGGCGAGGGAGAGCTGGAAGTCCGGGACGACGACGCGGGCGGTGCGGCTCTTGGCGTCGACCACGGTGACGGACACCACCTTCGACGGCGAGAGCGCGTTCCCGACGAACGTCGCCGGGTCCTCGTCCCAGTCGATGATGTCGATCTTCTCCCCCGCGAGCTCGCTCATCACGTTGCGTACCCGCTGGCCCATCGGTCCGATGCAGGCGCCCTTGGGGTTGACCCCGGACACGGTCGAGCGGACCGCGATCTTGGACCGGTGGCCGGCCTCGCGGGCGATGGACATGATCTCCACGGAGCCGTCGACGAGCTCCGGCACCTCGAGCGCGAACAGCTTGCGCACGAGGTTGGGGTGTGTACGGGACAACGTGATCTGGGTACCGCGCATTCCGCGCGTCACGCCGACCACGTAACAGCGGATGCGCTCGCCGTGCACGTACTTCTCCCCGGGGACCTGCTCGGCCTGGGGCAGCACGCCCTCGGTCTGCCCCAGGGCCACGACGACCACGCCGCGGGCGTTCGCGCGGGCGTCGCGCGAGATCACCCCGGCGACGATCTCGCCCTCCTTGGTGGAGTACTCGCCGTAGGTGCGCTCGTGCTCGGCGTCCCGCAGCCGCTGCACGATCACCTGGCGGGCCGTGGTGGCCGCGATGCGGCCGAAGCCCTCGGGGGTGTCGTCCCACTCCTGGGCGACGGACCCGTCCTCGGCCATCTCCTGCGCCATGACGCGGACGAGGCCGGACTTGCGGTCGATGTCGACGCGCGCGTGCGGCTGGTGGCCGTCGGTGTGCCGGTAGGCGGTGATCAGCGCCGTCTCGATGGCCTCGATGACCATGTCGAACGGGATGTCCTTGTCGCGCTCGATCGCGCGGAGCGCGGCGATGTCGACGTTCATGAGAGCTCCTGGGGGTCGTGCTCGGCCACGCCGTCGTCGGTGTCGGAAGGGGGCGCCAGCAGGGTGGTCTCGGCCGCGGGCGGCGGGCGGAACTCGACCTGCACGACGGCGTTCGCGACGTCGGCGTAGCGCAGCGTGCGGCGTTCGGGCTTCTTCGCGCCCGCGTCGACGACGGTGACGGAGTCCGGGCCCGCCTCGCCGACGCGGACGTCCTGGGTGCCGCCACCGACGAGGGTGACGCGGACCAGCCGCAGCTTCGCCCGCCGCCAGTGCAGCGGACGGGTGAGCGGGCGGTCGACACCGGGCGAGGTGACCTCGAGCGTGTAGGAGCCCTCGATCAGGTGCTCGTGCCCGTCGAGCTCGGCGGCGACGGTGCGGCTCAGCTCCGCGATGGCGTCCAGGCCCACGGAGTCCGACCCGTGCGCGCCGTTCTCCGGGACGTCCACGACGACCTTGACGGTGTGCCGCCGGCCCGCCGAACGCACGTCGAGCTCGTCGAGCTCGTAGCCTGCGCCGGCGACGACGGGCTCCAGCACACCGCGCAGCAGCCCGGTGAGCTGCTCGGGGTCTGGACTGGGCATCGCGGTCGCTCCTCGCGGTCGGTTCCTCGGCGGGTCGCGCTCTGTCGTCGCCGTCACGGTCGGCACCGGCATGCCGGCACCCTGCTCCCGTCCGGCCGGACGATCAGGGCCGGGACGATCGAAGGCCGAGACGTCGGGCCGGACGGGCCGTCCAGCGTATCGCGCCGCACCCCGGACCCCGTCGCCCGCGCGGGTGGCGGCCCGTGATCGGCCGCCTGGCAGGATGCCGGTCCGTGAACGTCCCCGGTCCGACGCTGAGCCGACGACGGCTGTTCGCGCTCACGGCGGCGGGTGCGGCAGCGGTGACGGTCTCCCCCGCACTGGCCGCCTGCACCACCACGGGCACCGGATCCGACGGGCCGGACCCGCTGATCGCGCTCGCCCGACGGGCCCGCGCGGACACGGCCGTGATCACCGCCGCGATCGCGGCGGACCCCGGGCTGACCGAGCGGCTCGCCCCGCTGAGCTCCGCCCGCACGGACCACGCCGCAGCGCTGGACCGCGAGATCCAGCGGCTCGACCCGCAGGCCCGCGCGTCCACCGCCCCGCCGGCCGCGCCACGGACCGCCGACCTCCCCGCCGTCCGGACCGCGATCGAGGACGCGGCCCGGGAGGCGCAGGGGCTCGTCGGCGGCATCGGGGTCGAGCGGGTGGGGCTCGTCGCGGCGATCACCGCCTGCTGCACGACGTACGCGGCGGTGCTGACGTGAGCGCCCCCCGCCAGCAGGAGTCCGCCATCAGCGGCGAGGCGATCACCGCGCTGCAGGGCGCGCTCGCCACCGAGCACGCGGCCCTGTGGTCCTACACGCTGATCCTCGCGTTCGTCCCGACGGACCAGGCGGCCCAGGCCCGCAAGGACATCGAGGCGCACCGGACGCTGCGCTCGCAGATCGAGCAGACCCTCACCGAGCTCGGCGCCCGCCCGGTGTCCGCGCAGCCCGCTTACACGACCCCGCAACCGGTCACCGACGCCCTCGGCGCGGGCCGCCTGGCCATCGCCGCGGAGGACGACGCGATGGCCGCCTGGCGCTCGGTCCTGGAACACACCGAGGAGCCGCAGCTGCGCGCGGCGGGGCTGAAGGCGCTGGTCGAGGGCACCACCCGGAGTGCCCGCTGGCGGATCGCGACGGGCACCACACCGGTGATCCCGCCGTTCCCCGGCATCACCCGCTGAGCACCCGTCACCCGCTGAGCGCCGCCAGGGCCCGTTCGACGTCGGACATGTCGTTGTAGAGGTGGAAGGACAGCCGGACCCCGCCGCCGCGGTCGGTCGCGGTGATCCCGGCGGCGGCGAACCGTTCGGCCGCCCCGGGCACGCGCACGTGCGTGATCGCCGAGCCCGCGGGCTCCAGGCCCAGCCCGGCCCGGAACGCGTCGGCGAGCCCGGTGCAGTGCTTCGCGACGAGCTCGAGGTCCAGCCCGGCGACCCACTCCAGCGCGACGGCGGCCCCGGCCTGGCACATCCAGGCCGGTGACGTGTCCAGCGCCCGGGCGTCCGGCGCGAGCCGCGGCGGCAGCCCGGACGTGCTGCCCCACCGGTCCGCGGCCGCGTACCAGCCCGCCGCGTGCGGGGTGGGCGCCAGCGACGGGTGCACGGCCATCCACGCCGTCCCGCGCGGGGACATCAGCCACTTGTAGCCCGCGCCGACGACGACGTCCGCCCAGTCCAGCCGGGTCGGCAGCCATCCGGACTGGGTGACGTCCAGGAGCACCCGCGTGCCGTGCGCGCGGACGCCCTCCAGGGCGTCGAGGTCGGCGAGGCGGCCGTCGAGGGACTGCACGACGCTCGTCGCGACGAGGTCGAACTCCGCGGCCCGCGCACCCAGCTCGTCGAGAGGGACCTCGGTGACGGTGACGCCGCGGCCCTGCACGGCGAAGGGGTAGCTGACGCTCGTGAACTCGCCCTCGCAGACGCCCACCCGGGTGCCGTCCGGGACCGACGCCGCGACCAGCCCCACCAGCGGCGACACGGCGGCGCCGATCGCGACCCGGTCCACCGGGACGCCGACCAGCCGGGCCCACGCCGCGCGGGCGCGTTCCGTGGGGTCGTCGTAACTCGGTGCCGTGGCGGATCCGGACCGCCAGTCCCGCACCGCCCGTTCCATGGCGTCCGCGACCGGCGCGGGCGGAACCCCGACACTCGCGGTGTTCAGATAGCCGGCAGGGACGTCGAACCGTTCACCGAAGGCCTCGCGCACGGGGTGAGCCTAGGCTTTCCGGGTGCACAGCGAGCTGATCGAGATCCGGACCGGGGGCGAGGAGCGGGTCGTCGACCTGACCTCCCCGATCGACGACTTCCTGCGCGGCGCCGGCGCCGGCGACGGCCTGCTCAACGTCTGGGTACCGCACGCGACCGCCGGTATCGCGGTGATCGAGACGGGCGCGGGGAGCGACACCGACCTGCTCGCCGCACTCAAGGACCTCCTCCCTGCCGACGACCGCTGGAGGCACCGGCACGGCAGCCCCGGGCACGGCCGGGACCACGTCCTGCCCGCGTTCATCCCGCCGTCGACGAGCGTGCCGGTGCTGGGCGGGAAGCTCGCGCTGGGCACGTGGCAGTCCGTGTGCCTGGTGGACACCAACGTCGACAACGCGGTGCGGAGCGTCCGGCTGTCGTTCCTGCAGGGTTAGGACCCGCGCGTTCTCCGGCGATCAGGGGCGGAGGTCGTCCCGGGCCCGATGACCTCCCTCGATCGGCCGATCGAGTCGCCCCCTCCGCGCTAGTCTCCGCTCGTGAGCACCCCCGGGACCGCGGACTCGAGCCCGCAGGAACCACGAGAGAACGGGGACGTGTCCCCCGAGCCCACCCCGGCCGACCGGACCGAGGACCGGTACGCCGACCCCGGCGAGTCCGTCCCCCGGTACCCCGGACAGCAGTACCCGGCCGCGCCCGGCCACGTCGGGCAGCCCGCGGTACCGCGGGCGGACGAGACCTGGGTCGGCACCTCGTACCCGCCGGCACCGTGGGGCGGTCCGCAGGCGGACCCGGGGCAGCAGTGGGGCCCGCAGGGGCAGTGGGACAGCCGGCCCTGGGGCACTCCCCCTGCCGACCCCTGGAACGCTCCCGCGGGCCTCACCGCACCCCCGCCGAAGCGGCGGGGCCGCGCGCTCGCGCTCGTGGCCCTCGCGCTCGTCGTCGTGGGGGCCCTGGTCGTGGCGGGCGTCGTGCTCGTCCGGGGCAACCTCGCCGGCTACCGCCCGGCGATCCCGGCGTCGTACCGGCCGATCACCACCCCGTTCCTGACCTACTCGGTGCCGCCGGGCTGGAGGTCCAACCCGGCCGGCGGCCCGTTCGCGCTCGGGGTCGGCTTCGAGGGTCGCGCGGACGCGCCGTCCTACACCTGCCGCGGCAACGGGTACATCCGCGGCTCCGCGTCCAGCGCGCTGGTCTCCGACCGCGGCGATCCCGCCCAGCTCGCCGCGCAGTTCGCGACCCGCATCGCCACGCAGTCCTACACCGGGACGTCCGGCCGGGTGCCGGCGGTCACGGTCGTCTCGACGACCCCGGTGCAGGTGCCCGGACCCGGGGACGCCGAGACCACGGGGAGCCTGGTGGAGGTGCGCGCCACGCCCCCCTCATCCGACGGCTGCCTCGGGACCGAGGGTCTCGTCCTCGTCCTCGCCGTCCCCACGACGGCCGGTGGGCGGGCCGGGACCGCGCTGCTCACCTCCGGTGTGGACACCGCGGGCGGCCCGGCGATCCCGCCCATCCCGCCGCGGGAGGAGATGGACCTGATCGCCGCGAGCGCGGCGCTGCCCGGGTGATCGCGGGCTGACACCGGCCGCCGGGTTCCGAAGATCCTCGGGCCGCGCCGAGTCGACGGTCCGATCTCGGATCCTGTGCCCGGCCCTGCCGCGCGGCTACCGTGGGTGGCCGATGTGGCGGTTTCCGGGGGCGACCGGGGAGACGGGGACAGGGTGCAGGGCACGACGTTCGGCCCGTACACGATCGAGGAGCTGATCGGTCGCGGCGGGATGGGCGAGGTCTACCGGGCCTTCGACACCGAGACGGACCGCGAGGTCGCGCTGAAGGTGCTGCCGCCCCACCTCGCGTCGGATGCCGAGTACCTCGAACGGTTCCGCCGCGAGTGCCGGGCCGCCGCGAAGCTCCGCGACCCGCACATCGTCCCGATCCACCGCTTCGGCGAGATCGACGGCCGGCTCTACCTGGACATGCGTCTCGTCGAGGGCGCGGACCTCGGCTCCTGGCTGCACGACCACGGCCCGCTCTCCCCCGCCGCGGCCGTGGCGGTGATCTCCCAGGTCGCGAGCGCGCTCGACGCGGCACACGCCGCGGGGATGGTGCACCGGGACGTCAAACCGTCGAACATCCTGCTGGCGGGCGTCCCCGGGGACGAGGTCGACCCGGGCTCGGTCTTCGCCTACCTCTCCGACTTCGGGATCGCCGGCTCCGTCTCCGACGCCGCGGGGGACGGGTCCACCCCGACCCGCACCGGCACCGTGCCCGGCTCGCTCGCCCACCTCGCGCCCGAGCGCTTCCGCGGGATCACCGCGGACCGCCGGGTCGACGTGTACGCGCTGGCCTGCGTCCTGTACCAGGCCCTCACCGGCCGCCAGCCCTTCGACGGGGACCTGGCGACCCTCGCGCACGAGCATCTCACCGTCGAGCCGCCGCCGGCCTCGGGCGCCCGTCCGGACGTGCCGGCCGCGCTGGACCAGGTGATCGCCCGCGGCATGGCGAAGAACCCGGACGACCGCTATCCGACGGCCGGGGCGTTCGCCGCCGCGGCCCGCGCGGTCGTCGGCACGCAGGGGGTGCCGGGCGCCGCACCCCCCGACGGCAGCGGCGAGCCCAGGACGTCCACCTTCGGGACGGGGGCGCCGATGCCCCGCACCGACCCGGAGACGTACCTCGGGCCGTCGCTCGGCGCTCCGGCCGGGTTCAGCCCCGGCCGGAGCGACCCCGGGCTGAGCCGGAGCAGCCCCGGGCACAGCGACCACCCGACGGCGCCCCGGGGCCGGGCGAGCGGGCCGAATCCCGGCGGGGCCGGTCCGGCTCGCGCCGGGACGGGTCCGCCACCCGCGGGCCCGGGCCACGCGCCCGTCCCGCCGACCGGGCCCCCGCCCGCGAAGAAGGGGAGGCGCGGCAGGACGATCGCGGCGGTGGTCGCGGCTCTCGTCGTGCTCGGCGGCGGCGGCGCGGCCGCCTACGCGCTGAGCGGGAGCGGAGGTGGCGGGGGGTCGTCGAGCACCACCACGACCCGGCCGCCGGTCGTCCCGCAGACCGTCGCGAGCCTGCCTCCGACCACCGGGGGCCCCGGCCCGTCGACGGACCGGTGATCGCGGACCTGCCCGTCGGCTTCACGGCCACGACCTGCGCCGCGGACGACCCGACCGCCCGCAACATCGGCGCGACGGCGTACCTGGCCTGCGAGAACGGGCCGAGCGACGGTCCGAACGGCGCGACGTTCAGCCGCTACTCCCAGCAGAGCGCCCTCGACGGCGGGTTCACCGCGGCCGCGACGACGGCGACGCCTCCACCCTCTACGCCTGGTGGCAGGGCCACGCCTTCACGTCTGGCCGGCCGCTGCCCCCTCGGGCGGGCGTCAGCGCCGGGCGACGGCCACCATCTCCTCGCGCGGGACGACCTTGATCCGCTCGCGGCCCCGGTCCTCGCCCAGGCCGCGCTCGTGCTTGTCCAGCCGCAGCCAGCCGTCCCAGGTCGTGTACTCCACGCCGCGCTCGGTGAGCAGCTCGACGATCGCGGACCGGTCCGGCACCGGGGCGGGCGGGAGCGTGTCCAGGTCCGCGAGCAGGCTGCCGACGGTCTCCAGGGCGCAGCCCTTGGTGTGCCCGATCAGCCCGACCGGCCCGCGCTTGATCCAGCCCACCGCGTAGACGCCCGGGACCTGCTGCCCGTCGAGGTCCAGGACCCGTCCCGCCTCGTGCGGGACCACCCCGGCCGCGTGGTCGAACGGGAGCTCGGGGAGAGGCGAACCGAGGTAGCCGACGGCCCGGTAGACGGCCTGGACCGGGAAGTCGGTGAACTCGCCTGTGCCCCGCACCGAGCCGGTCCCGGTGAGCTCCGTCCGCTCCGTGCGCAGGCCGGTGACCCTGCCGTCCCCGAGCACGGCGACGGGCGCCCGCAGGAAGTGCAGGTGCAGGCGGGCCCGGGCCTGGTCCGCGGCGGGCCGGCGGTCGCGCAGCGCCCAGTCCTGCACCGTCCGGACCACCATCTGCTGCTGCCGGCTCTCCCGCAGCGCGGCGACCGAGCCCTCGTCGAGCTCGACGTCCTCCGGGTCCACGACGAGCTCGACGCCCTGCACGTGGTCGAGCTCGCGCAGCTCCATCGGCGTGAACTTCGCCCGGGCCGGGCCGCGGCGGGCGAACAGGTGGACGTCGGTGGCGCGGTTCGCGGCGAGCCCGCGGTGGACGTTGTCCGGGATCTCGGTGGCCAGCATGTCCTCGGCGGACTTCGCCAGCACCCGCGCGACGTCCAGCGCGACGTTCCCGGCGCCGATCACCGCGACCTGCTCGGCGTCGAGGCACCACTCCCGCGGGGCGTCGGGGTGCCCGTCGAACCACTGCACGAACTCGGCCGCGCCGTGGCTGCCGGGCAGGTCGACGCCGGGGATGTCCAGGTCCCGGTCCTTCTCGCAGCCGGTCGCGACGATCACCGCGTCGTAGAGCGCGCGGACGTCGGCGAGCGTGAGGTCGCGCCCGTAGGCGACGTTGCCGAACAGCCGGACGCCGGGCCGGTCCAGCACCCGGTGCAGCGCATGGACGATCTGCTTGATGCGCAGGTGGTCCGGCGCCACGCCGTAGCGGATCAGGCCGAACGGGGCGGGCAGCCGGTCGAACACGTCCACCGTGCAGGGCGTCCCGGACTTCATCAGGGTGTCCGTGGCGTAGATCCCGGCCGGGCCCGCCCCGATCACCGCCACCCGCAACGTCCGCACCACGCCGATCCCTTCCCTCGTCCCGATCCACATACGACCGTAGCGAGTGAAGGCAGGCTTACCTAACTAATGACGGACCGGATGCATCACACCCTGACGGCGAGGGTGGCCGTGTAGCCCGTGTCGACGCTGCCGGTGAGGGTGCCGAGCTCCTGCTCCCAGCCGTCGCGGAAGACGTTGTCCGAGTCGAGCGAGACGCGCGCGAGGTTGCGCACGCCGGCCGAGTAGCCGTCCGTCGCGTAGACGGCCTCGGAGACGTCCTGCGGCAGCGCCATCTGGGAGGTGGTGATCGCGTTCCCGGACGACGTGGCGTCCGCGAGGCTCCGGTAGACCTCGAAGTGGACGTGCGGCCAGCGCCCCGCGTAGCAGGCCGGATAGATGCTGGTGAACGCCACGTTCCCGCTCGCGTCGGCCTCCTGCACGCCCCGCAGGTAGTTCTCCCCGGTGACGCCCTTCGAGTAGAGCGAGTAGTTGCCGTCCCGGTCGCAGTGCCAGAGGTAGACGGCCGCGCCGACCAGCGGGGCACCCCCCTCGGTGACCGCGAACGTGATCGTCAGCGGGACGCCGTCGGCCGTGGTGGTCGACGAGCCGAAGCTGGACCGGATGTCGCGGCGGACGACGCCGGCGTCGTCGAGGACGTTCGGGCCGTTGGAGCCGTCGGCCGGGTAGGGGCCCGCGGTCTCCTCGGGGATCTGCCCGGTGCTCGTGCCGGACGACGTGGTGGTCGCCCGGGCCGCCGACGACCCGGTCGCCGCGCTCGTGCACCCGGCGAGGGTCAGCGCTCCGGCCCCGCCGGTTCGTCACCACCGTCCCGCCCGGTCCTGGGAATCCGCTGTGTCCCGCGCCTGCGGCGCCTGTGCGCGGAAACCGTCGCCCTGGCGACGATTTCCGCGCACGAGTGGGCGTCAGCCGCGGACGACGCCCACGAGGTGCTCCGCGGCGCCCTCACGCGGGATCTCGATCCGCTCGCCGCTGCGGCGGTCCTTGAGCTCGATGACGCCGTTCGCCAGGCCCCGGCCCACGACGACGATCGTCGGGACGCCGATCAGCTCCGCGTCCGCGAACTTCACGCCCGGCGACGCCTTGCGGTCGTCGAGGATCACGGACAGGCCCGCGGCCTCCAGCTCGGCGGCCAGGACCTCACCGCCCTCGATCAGCTCCGCGTTCTTCCCCGCCACGACCACGTGCACGTCGAACGGGGTGACCGACCGGGGCCAGATCAGCCCGGAGTCGTCGTGGCTCTGCTCCGCGACCGCCGCGACGAGCCGGGAGACGCCGATGCCGTAGGAGCCCATCGTGATGCGGACGGGCTTCGAGTCCGGGCCCAGCGCGTCGAGCCCGAACGCGTCGGCGAACTTCCGGCCGAGCTGGAAGATGTGTCCGATCTCGATACCTCGGGCCGCCTCGAGCACGCCCTGGCCGTCCGGCGAGGGGTCCCCGGCGCGCACCTCGGCGGCCTCGATCGTGCCGTCCGGGGTGAAGTCCCGCCCCGCGACGAGGTCGACGACGTGGTGGTCCGCCTTGTCGGCTCCGGTCACCCACGCCGTGCCCGTGACGATCCGCGGGTCGACCAGATACCGGACGCCGTTGGCCGCGAGCGCGCCCGGCCCGATGTAGCCCTTGACGAGGAAGGCGTTGCGCGCGAAGTCCGCCTCGTCGAGCAGCGCGACCTCGGCAGGGTGCACCGCGGCCTCGACGCGCTTGAGGTCGACCTCGCGGTCCCCCGGGACGCCGACGCCGAGCAGCTCCCACTCCGTCGCACCGGGTCGGCGGATCTTGAGCAGCACGTTCTTCAGCGTGTCCGCGGCGGTGAACTCCCGGCCCAGGCCCGCGCCGTTGAGGAACGTCACCAGGGACTCGATGGTCGGGGTGTTGGGCGTGTGGTGCACCTGCGCCGCGGGCTTGTCCTCGACCGGCTGCGCGGGCGGCGCGGGCGTCGTGACGGCCTCGACGTTCGCGGCGTAGCCGCCGGGCCCGCGGACGAACGTGTCCTCACCGGTCTCGGTGATCGCCAGGAACTCCTCCGACGCCGAGCCACCCATCGCCCCCGACATGGCCGAGACGATCACGTAGTCCAGGGCGAGCCGGTCGAAGATGCGGATGTAGGCGTCGCGGTGCCGGGTGTAGGACTCGGCCAGCCCCTCGTCCGTGAGGTCGAACGAGTACGAGTCCTTCATCAGGAACTCCCGCCCGCGCAGGATGCCCGCGCGGGGCCGCTCCTCGTCCCGGTACTTGTTCTGGATCTGGTACAGGGTGACCGGGTAGTCCTTGTACGAGGAGTACTCGCTCTTCACGACCTGCGTGAACAGCTCCTCGTGGGTCGGGCCCAGCAGGTAGTCGTTGCCCTTGCGGTCCTTGAGCCGGAACAGGCTCGCCCCGTACTCGGTCCAGCGGCCGGTCGCCTCGTAGGGCTCGCGGGGCAGCAGCGCGGGGAGCTGGATCTCCTGGGCGCCCATCGCGTCCATCTCCTCGCGCACGATCTGCTCGACGCGGCGGAGCACCTTCAGGCCGAGCGGCAGCCAGGAGTAGACACCCGGGGCGACACGGCGGACGTAACCGGCGCGGACCAGCAGCTTGTGGCTGGGCACCTCCGCGTCGGCCGGGTCCTCGCGGAGGGTGCGGAGGAACAGCGACGACATCCTGGTCAACACCCGGAGAAGGGTAGCGACGCGCCTCGGGCCGCTTCACCCCGGTTGCGGAACAGGGCAGCATCCTGGTTGCCGGAATAGCGCCGCGCCGCGCCCGGGTTGGCATCGGTATGACCGCCGCCACAGGGATCGACCTGCACGCACTGATCGCCGAGGCCCGCCTCGGCGTCCTCGCCACCCTCAAGTCCGACGGCCGCCCACAGCTCTCCCCGGTCACCCCGTACTACGACCGCGAGGCCGGGATCGTCTACGTCTCGATGACCGAGGGCCGGGCCAAGACCGCGAACCTGCGCCGGGACCCGCGGGCGAGCATCGAGGTCACCAGCCCGGACGGCTGGGCGTGGGCGACCGCCGAGGGCACCGCCACGCTGACCGGCCCGAGCACCACCCCGGACTCCCCCGAGGTGCAGGCGCTGGTCGACTACTACCGCAACGCCGCGGGGGAGCACCCGGACTGGGACGAGTACCGCGCCGTCATGGTCGCGGAGCGGCGCGTGCTGATGGCGATGACCGTGGAGAAGGTCTACGGAGAACGGATCCGGTAGCCGGTCAGTCCTTCAGGAGCTCCGCCACCATCGCCGCCACCGCGCCCGTCTCGATCAGGAAGCCGTCATGGCCGTACGGCGAGTCGATCACCCGCAGCTCGGCGGCGTTCGGGATGCCCGCGGCCAGCTCCGCCTGCTGCTCGAGCGGGTAGATCCGGTCCGAGCTGACCCCGCCCACGATCGTCCGCGCCGTCACCCGGGCGAGCCCGGCCGCGACGCCTCCTCGGCCACGGCCCACGTCGTGGGCGTTCATCAGTTCCGTGAGGCGCACGTAGGACGCCGCGTCGAAGCGGCGGACCAGCTTCTCGGCGTGGTGATCCAGGTAGGACTCGACGGCGTAGCGGCCGCCGTGCAGCGGGTCCTCGCCGTCCTGGGGGTCCCGGCCGAACCGGGTGCCCAGCTCGTAGCCGCTGCGGTAGCTCAGGTGCGCGATCCGCCGGGCGACGCCGAGGCCCGCGTGCGGGCCGGCGCCGTCCGGGAGGTCGTGGTAGTCGCCGCCCCGCCAGCCCGGGTCCGCGCGGATCGCGGCGAGCTGCGGTGCGGCCCAGGCGATCTGGTCCGCCGACGCGGCCGCCGGGGAGGCGAGCAGGAGCAGCCGCTCCACCCGCTCCGGCTCCATGGCGGCCCACTCGAGCGCCCGCATGCCGCCCATCGAGCCGCCGACGACCAGCGCCCACCGGTCCACCCCGAGGGCGTCGGCCAGCTCGGTCTCGGCGCGCACCGAGTCGCGCACGGTGACGAACGGGAACCGGCCACCCCACGTCCGCCCGTCCGGGCCGGTCGAGGCGGGGCCGGTCGTGCCCTGGCAGCCGCCGACGACGTTCGGCGCGACGACGAACCAGTGGTCCGTGTCGAGCGCGCGACCGGGCCCGATCAGAGCGTCCCACCAGCCCGGGCTCTTGTGGCCCGGGCCGAGGGGGCCGGCGACGTGGCTGTCGCCGGTCAGCGCGTGCAGGACCAGCACCGCGTTGCTGCGCCCCGCGGCGTCGACCCGGAGGTCGCCCCACGTCTCGTACGCCAGCCGGACCTGCGGCAGCTCGCCCCCGACCTCCAGGCGCAACGGGCCTTCGAGGTCGAGGAAGAGCCGGCGGCCCGGGTCGTCCCCCTCCCGCCAGGCACCGCTGGCGGGAGGGCGGACGGCCGGGTCCACCGAGGTGGTGATGTCCGTGCTCACGCGCCCTTGGCCGCCCGGAATCCCGCGTCGAGGTCCGCCTTGATGTCCTCGACGCCCTCGAGGCCGACCGAGAGCCGGATGAGGCCGGGGCCCACGCCCGTCGCCAGCTGCTCCTCGCCGGAGAGCTGGCTGTGCGTGGTGCTCGCCGGGTGGATCACCAGGCTGCGCACGTCGCCGATGTTGGCGAGGTGGCTGTGCAGCTCCAGCGCGTCCACGAACCTCCGGCCGGCCTCGACGCCGCCGCGGATGTCGAACGCGACGATCGCGCCGGCGCCCTTGGGCAGGTACTTCTGCTGCAGCGCGTGCCACGGGCTGGACGGGAGGGCCGCGTAGTAGACCTTCTCCACCTCGTCCCGGGCCTCCAGCCACTCGGCGACGGCCAGCGCGTTCTGCACGTGCCGCTCGATGCGCAGGGACAGCGTCTCGATGCCCTGGATCAGCAGGAAGCTGTTGAACGGGGCGATCGCCGGGCCGAGGTCGCGCAGCAGCTGCACCCGGAACTTGATCAGGAACGCCTGCGGGCCGAGCGCCTCCCAGTAGTTCAGGCCGTGGTAGCTCGGGTCCGGCGTGGTCAGGCCCGGGTACTTCGCGGCCTGCGCGCCCCAGTCGAAGTTGCCGGAGTCCACGACGACGCCGCCGATGCTGGTGCCGTGGCCGCCGAGGAACTTGGTGGCCGAGTGCACCACGATGTCCGCGCCGTGCTCGAAGGGGCGGACCAGGTAGGGCGTCGGGACAGTGTTGTCGACGACCAGCGGGACGCCGTTCTCGTGGGCGAGGTCCGCGATCGGTGCGATGTCGAGGACATTGCTGCGCGGGTTGCCGATCGTCTCGGCGTAGAACAGCTTGGTGTTCGGCCGCACCGCGGCGCGCCACTCGTCGAGGTTGTCGGGGTCGTCGACGAACGTGACGTCGATGCCCATCTTCGGCAGCGTGTAGTGGAAGAGGTTGTACGTGCCGCCGTAGAGGGAGGCGCTGGAGACGAAGTGGTCACCCGACTCGGCGAGGTTCAGGATCGCCAGCGTCTGCGCCGCCTGCCCCGAGGCGACGGCCACCGCCCCGATCCCGCCCTCGAGCGCGGCGACGCGCTGCTCCAGGACGTCCTGGGTCGGGTTCATGATCCGGGTGTAGATGTTGCCCAGCTCGGCGAGGCCGAAGAGGTTCGCCGCGTGCTCGGTGTCCCGGAAGGTGTAGGACGTGGTCTGGTAGATCGGGGTCGCCCGGGCACCGGTCGTCGGGTCGGACGTGGCGCCCGCGTGGACCTGCTTGGTCTCGAAGGACCAGGCTGCGGTGGGGTCTGTCTCGGTCATGCTGCTCTCCTGAGAGGGAGGCGGCCCGGTACGGGCCGGCCGGGATGGGATCGCTGGGCGCCAGCGGCGCGGGCGCCGGGCGAGATGTTCGAGCGCGAGGTCAGCGGCCGGAACGACAGGACGCGCTCGTGACGCGCATGAGGTCGACGTGTCGACGGGTCACGAGACGGATCACGCTGCGACCGTAACGGTGCCGTCACACGTGGCACAACAGTGCCCCCTGACCGGGCGGCGGCCCCGCCGCCGGGCCTGGCTAGCGTGGCCGGGTGCTCGTTCTGCTTCCGCCCTCGGAGACCAAGCGGACCGATGGCGACGGTCCGCCGCTCGACCTCGCGGCGCTGTCGCATCCCGAGCTGGACGCGGTGCGCAAGGAGCTGCTCGACGAGGTGGTGGCCCTCGCCGCGGACGTGGAGGCCAGCCGCGCCGCGCTCGGCCTCTCCGGCCGGCAGGACGACGAGATCGCCCGCAACGCCGAGCTGTGGACGTCGCCGACCATGCCGGCGATCACCCGCTACACCGGCGTGCTCTACGACGCCCTGGACGTCACGTCGCTACGGGGCGCGGCCGCGGGCCGGGCGCGGGAGCGGCTCGCCGTCGGCTCCGCGCTGTTCGGCCTGCTGCGGGCGGACGACCCGGTACCCGCCTACCGGCTGTCGGCGGGCTCCGCACTGCCCGCGAGCTCGACGCTGGCCGCGCGCTGGAAGCCCGTGCTCGAACCGGTGCTCGCCGCGGTCGCGGCCGAGCAGCTCGTCGTCGACCTGCGGTCCGGCTCGTACGCGGCGCTCGCCCGCGTCCCCGGGGCCGTCACGGTGAACGTCCTGGCGGAACGCCCGGACGGTTCGCGCAGCGTCGTCAGCCACCACAACAAGTCCCACAAGGGCGCCCTGGCCCGGCTTCTCGCCTCCACCCGCGCCGAGCCGGCGGACGCGTCCGCGGTGGCGCGCCTCGCGCGACGGGCAGGGCACACGGTCGAGCGCACCGGCGAGACCCACCTGGATCTCGTCATCCCCGCGTGATTCCGTGGCACGGCCCCGGGCCGTGCGGGATGGGCTGTGCCGTGCCGGAGCGGGCAACCTCGACGCCTGGTCCTGATCGACCTGCCGCAGGTGGTCGACGTCGTCGGCGATCCGCAGGGCCCGGAGTTCCTGGCGCGCGACGTGCGCCGGATCACCGAGTGGTTCACCGCACGTGGTCTGCCCGGGTCCGGAACCGTCGAGACGCTCCTCGGCGACCTCCGACCAGAGGCCGGGATCGGCCTCTGACCGGCACGGACGCGCCGGACGGGCCCGCGGTGTCACCGCGCGTCCACGAGGCGGCCCAGCGCGTCGATCCGTCCGCCGGGGCCTACCTGCGGGCCGGTGACCGGGCGTCACTCTCCGGCGCGGGGGGCGTCTCCGGTAGTGTGATCCACGAGCGCTCGGCCCTTCGTTGCCGCCGAGCCCACCGACCGCAGTACCCGTTACGGGCGCGCACCCAGCGCCCGGGCCCGTCCCGAGACCATCCCGCGCCGCACGGCGCGCGGCCGCTCCGGCAGACGTGCCACGTCCCGGAGGTCTCCTTGACTGTCCCGTCCCGTCCTGCCCGCCGTCCCCGTCGTGGGGGTGGCAGCCCCAACGGCCGTCCCCGCAGCAGCGGCGGCGGCTCCTCCCGCGGATCGGCCCCGCGCCGCAACTCCGCGATCGACTCCATGCCGGTGGAGGTCCTCTGGACCGTCCCCGAGTCCGGCATGCCCAGCTTCGCCGAGCTCGGGCTGCCCGAGCCGATGCTCCGCGCGCTGGCCGCGGAGGGCTTCACCGAGCCGCGCGCCATCCAGTCCGCGACCCTGCCCGAGACCATTCGCGGGCGTGACCTGCTGGGTCGCGGCCAGACCGGCTCGGGCAAGACCCTCGCGTTCGGCCTCGCGCTGCTCGCCCGCCTCGCCGGCGGCCGCGCCGAGCCCCGCCGCCCGCGCGGCCTCGTCCTCGTCCCCACCCGCGAGCTGTCCCAGCAGGTGATGGACGCGCTCAACCCGTTCGCCAAGGCGCTGAACCTGACCGTGGCGTCGGTCGTCGGCGGCATGTCGATGAACCGGCAGATCTCGGAGCTTCGCCGCGGCATCGACCTGCTCGTCGCCACGCCGGGCCGGCTCACCGACCACATCGGCCAGGGCACCGCGGACCTGTCCGCCGTCGAGGTCACCGCGATCGACGAGGCGGACCGGATGTCGGACATGGGCTTCCTGCCCCAGGTCCGGCGCATCCTGGACCAGACCCCGAGCGACGGGCAGCGGCTGCTGTTCTCCGCGACGCTGGACAACGAGGTCGCCACGCTGGTCGAGCGCTACCTGCACGACCCGCTGACCCGCGCCGTCGCCTCCGCCGCGGCACCGGTCGAGACCATGGACCACCACGTGCTCCTCGTGGACCGGGACTCCAAGAACCCGGTCGTCCACCAGCTCGCCGCCCGCGAGGGCCGCACGATCATGTTCGTGCGTACCAAGCACGGCGCGGACCGCCTGGTCCGCCAGATGCGCCGCGACGGCATCTCGGCCAGCGCGCTGCACGGCGGCAAGGCGCAGAACGCCCGCAACCGCGCGATCGACGCGTTCAAGGACGGCAGCGTGCCGGTCCTGGTCGCGACGGACGTCGCCGCGCGCGGCATCCACGTCGACGACGTCGGCCTCGTGGTCCACGTGGACCCGCCGGCGGACCCGAAGGACTACCTGCACCGCGCGGGCCGCACGGCCCGCGGCGGCGAGGACGGCATCGTCGTCACGATGGTGACCCCGCCGGAGCGCCGCGAGGTGGACACGATGATGCGCCAGGCCGGTGTCCGCCCCACGATCAACGACGGAGTGGTCGGCTCCCCGGTCCTCACCGACGTGTTCGGCGCCCGGACCCCGAGCGGGATCCCGGTGCCCGAGGCCCCCAAGCCGGCGCAGCAGCCGCGGGCCGGCGGCGGACGCCGCAGTGGCGGCCGCGGCCGCAGCTCCGGCGGCGGCCAGGGCCAGGGCCAGGGCGGCTACAGCAGCAGCCAGGGCCGCGGGCCCGCCGGCGGCCGCGGCGGCCGCCGACGCGCCGCCTGACCGAAGAAACGACGCGAGGGCGTCCGCCGGCCTACCGGGCCCGGCGGGCGCCCTTCTTCGCGGCCCGGCGCAGCTGCAGGATCCGCGCGCTGCCCGGGATCGCGACCAGCAGGACCCCCGCGACGGCCGCGAACAGCATCGCGACGCCCGTCGGCAGGGTCCCGACCACGCCCAGGAAGTGGATCTCCACCGGGTTCAGGTTCTGCAGGATGAAGATCAGCAGGAAGATCAGGACCAGGGTCGAGAGGATCAGCCCGACCCACAGCCCGCTGGTCCGCGTCCGGCCGACCGGGCGCGCCGGCGGGGCGGGGGTGGGCGTGGGGCCGGTCGTCGTCCCGTCCGGGGTCGCGACGGTCGAGCCGCCGGACAGGTCGGCGCCGGGCACGGGCTCGTCGACGGTCGGTCCGGGGGACGGCGTCGCTCTCGTGCCGTTCGTGCTGACCCGGTCGTCACTCATCGCGTCCCCGCCCCTCTCCGTGCGCGGCCCCGCGCCGCGAACGTCGGGCGGAGTATGACGCACCAGGACGCCCGTCACCCCGCGCGGCGCGTCACCCGTCAGCGGGACGGGCGCCGCATCGGCAGGTGGGCGACGCCGTCCCAGTCGTACGCCGGGCCCGTCGGCTCGAACCCGAACTCCCGGTAGAACTCGGCCAGGTGCTCCTGCGCGTCGAGGATGCACGCGCCGTCCCCGACCTCCGCCAGCGCAGCCTGCATCAGCTGCCGGCCCAGGCCGCGGCCGCGGACGTCCCGCGAGGTGCACAGCCGGCCGATCCGGTAGTCGCCGTCCGGCTCCTTCAGCAGCCGCACGCAGCCGAGGATCGGCTCCGGCTCCCCCGGCCCGGCGAGCCAGTAGTGCCGGGCGCGGTCCTCCAGGTCCCGGCCGTCGAGCTCGCCGTAGGGGCAGGCCTGTTCCACCACGAACACGTCGACCCGCAGGCGCAGCAGCTCGTAGAGCGTCCGCGCGTCGAGGTCCAGGGCCCAGGAGCGACGTACCGTCGCCGCAGTCGTCTCGCCGCTCATGCCCCAGTGACTACCAGACCACGTCCACCGCGCGTGATCCCGGCCGCCGGACGAGCCGCACCGCCTGCTCGCGGCTAGCCTAGGCGGGGTGCGCCACCACGATCTCGTCGTCATCGGCACCGGTTCGGGCAACACCTTCCTCGACGAGCGGTTCGCGGGTCTCGACGTCGCGCTCGTCGAGCACGGGGTGTTCGGCGGCACCTGCCTCAACGTTGGCTGCATCCCCACGAAGATGTACGTCTACGCCGCGGACGTCGCCGAGGTCGTCCGGCGCGCCGCGAAGTACGGTGTGGACGCGACCATCGACAAGATCCGCTGGTCGGACATCCGGGACCGGGTCTTCAGCCGGATCGACCCGATCTCCGCGGGCGGCAGGCAGTACCGCGTCGAGCGCAGCCCCAACGTCACCGTCTACTTCGGGCACGCGTCGTTCACCGCTCCGCGTACGTTGGAGGTGGCCCGCACCGACGGCTCGGGCACCGACATGATCACGGCGGACCAGGTCGTCGTCGCGGCGGGTGGGAGGCCGATGGTGCCGTCAGTCGTCGAGAACTCGGGCGTCCCCTTCGAAACGTCGGACACGATCATGCGGCTGCCGGAGCTCCCGGAGCGGCTGGTGGTCCTCGGCGGCGGCTACATCGCCTCCGAGTTCGCCCACGTGTTCTCCGCGCTCGGCAGCCGGGTCACACTGGTCAACCGGAGCCACGCCCTGCTCCGCTCGCACGACGAGACGATCTCGGAGACCTACACCGGCCTCGCCGTCGCCGGCTCCCGCATCGACGTCCGACTCAACTGCCAGGTCACCGGTCTCAGCGGCACTGCGGGCGACCTCACCATCGCCCTCGACGACGGCTCGACCCTCCGGGCGGACATCCTGCTCGTCGCCACGGGCCGCGTCCCGAACGGGGACCTGATGAACCTCGGCGCGGCGGGCATCGGAACCCTCTCCGACGGCCGCATCGACGTCGACAGGTTCCAGCGGACCAGCGCCGAGGGCGTGTTCGCCCTCGGCGACATCAGCTCGCCCTGGCAGCTCAAGCACGTCGCGAACCGTGAGGCGAAGGTCGTCGGGCACAACCTGCTCCACCCCGACGACATGATCGAGATCGATCATCGGTTCGTCCCCTCGGCGGTGTTCACGGATCCGCAGATCGCGGTCGTGGGGAAGACCGAGCAGCAGTGCCGGGACGCCGGGATCGACTACACGGTGAAGATCCAGAAATTCGGCGACGTCGCCTACGGCTGGGCGATGGAGGACCACACCGGCATCTGCAAGATCATCGCCGAGCGCGGGACCGGCCGGTTGCTGGGCGCGCACCTGCTCGGCCCGCAGGCGTCGTCGCTGATCCAGCCGTTGATCCAGGCGATGTCGTTCGGGCTGACCGCGCGACGGATGGCGACCGGGCAGTACTGGATCCACCCGGCGCTGCCCGAGGTCGTCGAGAACGCGCTCCTCGGCCTCGACGTCTAGCCCGGCATGTGACGAAGGTTGCCCTTACCCTGAGGGCGCCGATCCGGGCAGGCTCGGGCATCGAACATCGCGGTGGCACGTTCCGCGAGCGCTGACGTTGGAGTGACCTGTGAGGTGCGAGGCCCGATGACCCTGACCGCTGACACTCCCGAGGCCGCCGGCGCGCGGCCGGTCCTCGACGGCAGCCGCGGGCTGGCGCAGCAGATCGGCGTGTACGTCTTCGTGTTCACCCCGCTGGCCGCGCTGCTGGCCGCCGTCCCCCTCGCCGCGGTCTTCGGCCTCCTGGGCTGGGCCGACGTGGTGATCGCCGCGGTCTTCTACGTCGTCAGCGGCCTCGGCATCACCGTCGGCTTCCACCGCTACTTCACGCACGGCTCGTTCAAGGCGAACCGCCCGCTGCGGATCGCGCTGGCCATCGCCGGGATGCTCGCCATGCAGGGCCCGGTGATCACCTGGGTCGCGGATCACCGCCGCCACCACGCGTTCTCGGACAAGGAGGGCGACCCGCACTCGCCGTGGCTGTTCGGCACGGGCGTGCGGGCGCTGGCGAGGGGCTTCTGGCACTCGCACATGGGCTGGCTCTTCGACCGGGACCTCACCAACGCCGAGCGCTTCGCCCCGGACCTGCTCGCGGACCGCGACATCAACCGCGTCAGCCGCCTCTTCGGCCTGTGGAGCGCCCTGACGCTGCTCGCCCCCGCCCTGATCGGCGGCCTCGTGACCTGGTCCTGGTGGGGTGCGCTGACCGCGTTCTTCTGGGCCGGCCTCGTGCGCGTCTCGCTCCTGCACCACGTCACGTGGTCCATCAACTCGATCTGCCACATGTGGGGCGAGCGCCCCTTCGCCGCCCGGGACCGCTCGGCCAACGTCTGGTGGCTCGCGATCCTGTCCTTCGGCGAGTCCTGGCACAACCTGCATCACGCGGACCCCACCTGTGCCCGGCACGGGGTCAGGAAGGGCCAGATCGACCTCTCCGCCGCGGTGATCAGGGGATTCGAGAAGGCGGGCTGGGCCACGTCGGTCCGCTGGCCCACGTCGCGTCGGCTGGAGAAGCTGAGCAAGGCCGCCTGATCACGGTTCGCGGTACCTGACGGCCGCGGGTGGCCGCGAGGTACCGCGCAGCCCGTGATCAGCTGGCCGGCCGCTCCCCCAGCGCACTCGGCGGCCCCGAGGGCTCCCGGCGCGCGTCCGGGTCGAACGGGATCGACGGCGGGGTCTCCCCCCGCACCTCCCCGACCAGCTTCGTCACCGCGGACATGATCGCGCCGGTGGCGCCGTCGAGGTTCGTGCGGGTGCGGGGCTTGCCGATGTAGGCCGAGAGGTCGACCGGCGGTCCGGCGAGGACGGTGACGCGCTTGCGCGGCCACGGCCGCGGCTTGTCGTCCGGCGGCAGCAGGTCCTGGGTCCCCCAGTTCGCGATCGGGATGACGGGCACCCCGGTCATCATCGCGATCCGGCCGATGCCGTTCTTCGCCTTCATCGGCCAGCCGTCGGGGTCCGCGGTGTAGGTGGCCTCGGGATAGAACACGACGACCTCACCGCGCTCGAGGGCCTTGACGGCCTCCCGGTAGGCGTCCCCCGCCCGCGCGGACTCCCGGTAGACGGGGATGTGCCCGCCCCGGCCGAGCACCCACTTGACCACGGGGACCCCCCACAGCTCGGACTTCGCGAGGAACCGCGGCATTCGGCCGTTCACGATCGTGAACGCGACGTCGTAGATCGGGTCCGCCATCGAGACGTGGTTCGCGGCGAGCAGGACGCCCCCGGTGCGCGGGATCCGCTCGCCGCCGGACCAGGAGATGCGCGTGAACGCCATCACGAAGGGCCAGATCACCTCGATGGCCAGGCCGTACCAGAAACCGGAGCCCCGGCGTCGGCGGCGCAGGGTCAGCAGCAGCTTCTCCCGCGCCGTGAGCAGCGGCGGAGTGATCATCCCCAGGTCTCCAGATCTCGGTGGCGGGCGCCGGGTGGAGCGTTCGACGCCGCGGGTCGAAACAGGATCCTCGCTCACGGCCGGAGGGCGCGGCGCGGCGGGTCACGAGCTGATCGTCGACCACATGTGACATGGCTCGCAGGTCGCCATCCGCCGAGCCGCTCCGGAACGGAGGAACCACCGAGAACGTCGGCCGAGCGATACGAGGTGGCAGGTGACCGGTCACGTCCCCGGGAGGGCGCTGCCCCGGCTGGAGCCGGTCGGCCGCCGGCGCCCGGATCCCGCCGCGCTGGTCCTGGTGGCCCACGGCGGCCGGGCGGGCAGCCGGGAGTCCGGCGAACGACGACGGCTGACGTACTGGCGGATGCTGCCGTTCGCGAAGGACCTGCGACGGGCCGGCCCCGAGCTCGGGGTGTTCATGCTCCGCTACCGCCACCGCGGCTGGAACGGCGCGGACCGGGACGCCCAGCGCGACGTCGAGGCGATGCTGGGCGAGCTCCGGCGGCGTCACCCCGGCGTGCCGATCGTGCTGCTCGGGCACTCGATGGGCGGCCGCGCGGTGCTGCGGGCGGCGGGTGCGGACGGCGTGGTCGCGGTCTGCGCCCTGGCCCCCTGGCTCGACGGCTCGGACCCCGTCGCACAGCTCGCGGGCCGCAGCGTGCTCATCGCCCACGGGGACCGGGACCGCTGGACGGACCCGCGGCAGTCCCTCGCCTATGCGGTCCGCGCCAAGGCCGTGACGGACCGCGTCGCCCGCTTCGAGGTCCTCGGCGACGGCCACTCGATGCTCCGCCGGAGCGGCGACTGGGCCTCCCTGGTCCGGCGGTTCGTGCTCGGCGAGATCGAGATCGAACCCCCTGACCCCGACATCACGAACGCTATGCGACGACCGGCACCCGCCGGACTGACGACCGTCCTGACCGGAGCCGTCCGATGACCAGTCCACGCGAGACAGTCGGGGTGATCGGCAGTGGCGTGGCCGGCCTGACCGCCGCCCACCTGCTGCAGCGCCGCTACGACGTCAGCCTCTTCGAGGCCGACGACCGCCTCGGCGGGCACGCCCACACCCACGAGCTCACGGCGTCCGACGGCGGTACCACCCACGTCGACTCCGGCTTCATCGTCCACAACGACCGGACCTACCCGAACCTGCTGCGGCTGTTCCGCGAGCTCGGCGTCGCCACACAGGACTCGGACATGTCCATGAGCGTGCGTTGCGAGGGCTGCGGCCTGGAGTACGCGGGGGCCCGGAAGCTCGGCGGGCTGTTCCCGCAGGCGTCGAACGTCCGGCGCGGGCCGTACCTGAAGATGCTGGGCGAGGTCGTCCGCTTCCACCGGCACGCGCGCCGGTTCCTGCAGCTCACGGACTCCGACGACGTGACGCTCGGCGCCTTCCTCGCGATCGGCGGGTACTCCCGGTACTTCGTCGACCACTTCATGATCCCGGTCGTCTCCTGCGTCTGGAGCGCCGGCGCGGAGCCCTCGCTGAACTACCCGGCCCGCTACCTGTTCACGTTCCTGGAGCACCACGGGCTGCTGTCCATCGGGGACTCGCCGCAGTGGCGGACGGTCGTCGGCGGCTCCCGCAGCTATGTCGAGCTGGTCGCGAAGCAGATCACGACAGTCCATCCCGGAACGCCGGTGCGCGCGGTCCGCCGCTCCTCGACCGGCGCCGAGATCCGGACGGACGACGACGTGGCCCACCGGTTCGACCGGGTCGTCGTCGCCACGCACCCGGACCAGGCGCTGCGCCTGCTCGCGGACCCGACGCCCGACGAGGCCGCGGTCCTCGGCGCGTTCACCTACTCCCGCAACGAGACCTGGCTGCACCACGACACGTCCGTCCTGCCCCGGACGGCGGGGGCCCGGGCCTCCTGGAACTACCTCAAGGCCGGCTGTGCGAGCACCGACGCCCCGGTGCTCGTCAGCTACGACATGAACCGCCTGCAGCGCCTCGTGGACCCCGACGCGTACGTGGTCACCCTGAACGGCGCCGGCCGCGTGGCCGAGGAGAAGGTCGTCGCGAGGATGACCTACGAGCACCCGGTCTACACGCCGGCCTCGGTCGCCGCCCAGCGCGCCCTGCCCACGCTGAACGACGGCAGGACCGCGTTCGCCGGGGCCTACCACGGCTGGGGCTTCCACGAGGACGGCTGCCTCTCCGGGGTCCGCGCCGCCGAGTCCCTCGAGGCGGGCTGGTGAGCGCGGCTCCGCCGCCCGTGCGCGAAAGCCGTTGCCGAGGCGACGACGACCGCGCACGAGCGGTCGTGCCCGCCCTCTACGACGCGCAGGTCCGGCACCGGCGCCGGCAGGAGAGGGACCACGGATTCGCGCACTCCGTGTACTACTGGCTCGTCGACCTCGACGACCTCCCCCGGCTCCCCCGCCCGATGCGGCCGTTCGCGCGGTTCGAGGCCCGGGACCACCTCGGCGACCCGGCCGCGACGATCCGGCGCAACCTCGACGCCTACCTCGCCACCCAGGGCGTCGACCTGCGCGGCGGGCAGGTCCTCATGCTCGCCAACGCCCGCGCGTTCGGCCACGTCTTCAACCCGATCTCGGTCTACTGGTGCCACCGCGCCGACGGCACGCTCGAGTGCGTCGTCGCGGAGGTCCACAACACCTACGGCGAGCGACACTGCTACCTGCTGCGGCCGGACGCGAGCGGGCGCGCGGTCGTCGACAAGGACTTCTACGTGTCGCCGTTCCTCGCCGTCGACGGGCGGTACTCGATGTCCGTCCCCGAACCCGGCGAGCGGCTCGCGCTCGCGATCACGCTGCGCCGGCAGGGGTCCACCGCCCTGTCCGCGACGGTCGTCGGCACCCGCCGGCCGGCCACCACCCGCGAGCTGCTCCGGATGCTCCTGCGGCGCCCGCTCGTCACCCATCGGACGTCGGCACTGATCCGTCGCCACGGCATCGCGCTGTGGCTGCGCAGGCTCCCCGTCGTCGCCCGCCCGACACACCGTCCGCAGGAAGGGGTCCAGTGACCGTCCAGCCCACCCAACCCGCAGGTCCCGATCCGGCTCCCGCCGCGCGGTTCGCCCCGCCCGTGCTGCGCGCCGACCGGCTCGTGCCCCGTCCCCACGACGGTGTGTGGCCCGGGCTGGCCACCCCGCCGAGCGCGAAGCTCAAGGGGCGCATCGCCGAGGGGCTGTTCCGGCGCGCGGTCCGCTCCCTGCCGGTGAGCGTGGTGTTCCCCGGCGGCGACCGGATCGGGGCGGGCGGGAGCGACGCGCCGGTGATGCGGATCGTCCGCCCGGAGGCGTTCTTCCAGCGCCTCGGCGCGAGCTCCAAGATCGGGTTCGGCGAGGCGTACATGGCCGGCGACTGGACCACGACCTCGCTCCCCGAGCTGCTCACCCCCTTCGCGGCCCGGCTCTCCACGCTCATCCCGCCGGCCCTGCAGCGGCTCGCGCGGTCCCACGTCGAGGCGCGGCAGCCGAAGGAGGAGGTCAACACGGTCGAGGGGTCCCGGGAGAACATCCACCGCCACTACGACCTGTCCAACGACCTGTTCTCGATCTTCCTCGACGAGACGATGTCCTACTCCGCCGGCTGGTTCGCCCCGGGCTCCGACGACCTCGTCGAGGCCCAGCACCGCAAGATCGACGGCATCCTGGACATGGCCGGGGTGACCGCGGGCCAGCACATCCTGGAGATCGGGACGGGCTGGGGCGGGCTCTCGATCCGCGCCGCGCAGCGCGGCGCCCGGGTCACCACCCTGACGATCTCCGCCGAGCAGGCGACGCTCGCCGAGCAGCGCATCGCCGCGGCGGGGATGAGCGACCGCGTGCAGGTGCTGCTGCGGGACTACCGCGAGGCGCGGGGCAGCTACGACGCCGTCGTCTCCGTGGAGATGGTCGAGGCCGTCGGCGAGGAGTACTGGCCGACGTACTTCGCGGCGCTGGACCGGCTGCTCAAACCGGGCGGACGGGTGGGGCTGCAGTCGATCACGATGCCGCACGACCGGATGGTCGTGTCCAGGAACGACTACACGTGGATCCACAAGTACGTGTTCCCCGGCGGCCTGATCCCCTCCGTCGAGGCGATCGAGCAGAACCTCGCCGAGCACACCGGCCTGCGGATCGTCGAGCGCCGCACGCTGGGCCCGGACTACGCCCGCACGCTGCACCACTGGCGGGAGCGCTTCCTGGCCCGCTGGGAGGACGTCGCGGGGCTCGGCTTCGACGAGACCTTCCGCCGGATGTGGGAGTTCTACCTCGGCTACTGCGAGGCGGGCTTCCGCGTCGGCTACCTCGACGTCCACCAGTTCTCCCTCTGTGCGCGGGAAACCTCCTTCTAACGAGGTTTCCCGCGCACAACCCCATCCGACCTGGAGAAACACGCCGTGGCCAAGCCCGTCGCCCCTCAGCTCGCCGACCTCCTGCAACGCGTCCTCGGCGCCCCGCTGCCCCTCCGGCTCCGCGCCTGGGACGGCAGCGAGGCCGGCCCGCCCGCGGACCCGGCCGCGCCCGTCGCGATCGTCCGGCACCGCCGCGCCCTGCGCCGGCTGCTGTGGAACCCGGGCGAGCTCGGGCTCGCCCGGGCGTTCGTCGCCGGGGAGCTGGACGTCGAGGGCGACATCGCGGACGGCCTGTCCCGCTTCTGGAAGCTCGGCCGCGGCCGCCCCGTGTCGCTGTCCCGGGCGGACAAGGCGGCGGCGGTGCGGATCGCGGCGCGCCTCGGGGCCGTCGGCCCGAAGCCGCGGCGCCCGGCGTCCGAGGCCCGGCTCGCGGGCGGGCTGCACACCCGCCGCCGCGACCGCGCGGCGATCGCGCACCACTACGACCTCTCGAACGACTTCTACGAGTTCCTCCTCGACCCGCGGATGGCCTACTCCTGCGGCTACTGGGCCTCGGAGGCGGGCGAGGGCTACGGCCTCCCCGACGCGCAGCGGGACAAGCTGGACCTGATCTGCCGCAAGCTCGGCCTCCGGCCGGGGATGCGACTGCTGGACGTCGGCTGTGGCTGGGCCTCGCTGCTCATCCACGCCGCGACGCACTACGGCGTCACCGCCGTGGGCGTCACGCTGTCCGCCGAGCAACGGGCACTCGGCCTCGCCCGCGTCGCGAAGCTCGGATTGACCGACCGGGTCGAGATCCGGCTGCAGGACTACCGCGAGATCACCGATCGCCCCTTCGACGCCGTCTCCAGCGTCGAGATGGGCGAGCACGTCGGGCAGGACAACTACCCCGTCTACGCGGCGCAGCTGCACACGCTCCTCCTCCCCCAGGGCCGCCTGCTGCTGCAGCAGATGTCCCGTGGCGCGGCCGGCAGCAACACCGCCCCGGGCGGCGGCGCGTTCATGGAGAGCTACGTCGCACCGGACATGTACATGCGCCCGCTCGGCGAGACGCTGAACTTCCTGGAGGCGGCCGGGCTCGAGGTCGTCGACGTCCACTCGTTGCGCGAGCACTACGTCTGGACCGTGCGGCCGTGGCTGGACACGCTGCAGGACAACAGGTCCGAGGCGATCCGGCTGATCGGCGAGGAGCAGTACCGCGTCTGGTTGCTCTATCTCGCCGGCGCGGCGCTGGCGTTCGAGGAGAACCGGATGGGCGTGCACCAGATCCTGATGGTGCGCCCGGACGCCGACGGCCGCTCGGGGCTCCCGCGCGGCCGCGCGGCCACCCTCGGGGCGGACCCCGCGCTGGACCGGCTCACCGCGGACGTCACCCAGGACGAGGTGGACGGGGCGCCGCGCGCGTCCACGGCGGCTCCGACACGATGAGGGGCGTGGACTACCCCTGGGGTGCGTTCCTGACCAACCTCTGGGTCAGCGCCGTCGTCATCCCGGTCGTGATGCTCGGTGCGCTCGGCGTCGCGGTCCTGCGCAAGCGCCACGACGGCATCGACGCCGTGTGGGGCGGCGGGTTCGCGATCGTCGCGATCACCACGCTGATCCTCTCCGCCGGCGCGGGCGACGCGTGGCGACGCTGGCTGATCACCGCGCTCACCGTGGTCTGGGGCGCGCGGCTGGCCTGGCACATCGGGCGGCGCAACCACGGCAAGCCCGAGGACGAGCGCTACGTGGCGCTCATGGCGAGGGCGCCGGGCAACCCCCACCTCCGCGCGGTCCGCCGGATCTACCTGCCCCAGGCCGCGGTGATGTGGTTCGTGTCCCTGCCGGTCCAGCTGGGCCAGTACGGGTTCGCGACAGCCATGCCCGGCGTCGTCACCGCGGTCCTCGGCGTGGCCTTGTGGCTGGTCGGGTTCCTCTTCGAGGCGATCGGCGACGCGCAGCTCGCCCGGTTCACCGCGGACCCGGACAACAAGGGCAAGGTCATGGGCACGGGCCTGTGGCGCTACACCCGCCACCCCAACTACTTCGGCGACGCGGTCGTCTGGTGGGGTCTCGCGATCCTCGCGCTGCACCACGCCGCCGGGCTGATCGGCCTGGCCGCCGCCGCGGCGATGACGTTCAACCTGGCCAGGGGCACCGGCGCGAAGCTGCTCGAGAGCACCATCGGGAACCGGCGGCCCGGCTACGTGGAGTATGTGCAGCGGACCAGCGGCTTCATTCCCCTGCCCCCGAAGAAGCGGGTCAGACCATGATCACCCGAGCCGGTCCCCGCGCGCGCCCGAACGCGCACCGACAGGCCCGCACCCCCGAGAGGACCCCCATGAACCCCGGCGACCAGGTCGGCGACTTCGAGCTGAAGGACGAGACCGGCACCCCGCGCAGGCTCTCCGACCTGCTGGCGAACGGCCCCGTCGTCCTGTTCTTCTACCCGATCGCCTCCTCGGGCGGCTGCACGCAGGAGGCCTGCCACTTCCGCGACCTCGCCGCGGACTTCGCGGCCGCCGGCGCGCAGCCCGTGGGGATAAGCGGGGACAGCGTGCTGAAGCAGAGCGTCTTCGCGACGAGCCACTCGCTCGGGTACCCGCTCCTCTCGGACGAGGGCCACGAGGTCGCCAAGGAGTTCGGCGCGTGGCGCTGGTGGCTCCCGGGCGGGCTGCACACCCGCCGGCAGACCTTCGTCATCGGTCAGGACCGGCGGATCGTCGCCGCGTTCGCCAGCGAGTCGAAGTTCGACGCCCACGCGGACGAGGCGCTGGCCGCGGTGAAGAGGCACGCGACCGGCTGAACCACACCCACGCGAGGAGCTCCTCGGACAGCACCTCTGTGGAGGGGAGTTGTGGAGGTCGCCGCGCGATACCGCAGCCAGCGCGGCGACTCGTCGGCGCACGGACGGCACACTCCACCACCCTGGTCAGGCGCGCTGTAGGAGACCCGGGAGGCCGTCGATGCTCTCGGCGTTCTTCTTCGCGTGGTACGCCTCGAGGTCCCCGGGAGTCTTGTCGTCCGCCCAGCGGTCGAGCAGGGTCCGCTCCTCGCGGTAGTCCATGAACGGCACGGCGTAACCGCAGGCGTCGGCGACCCGCGCCACGTCGACGGTGATCACGGCGCGGGACTGCATCCGCCGGCTCGTGCCGGCCTCGCCGAAGCCCGCCAGCGCGTCGTCGAAACCGGGGTCGCCGGCGGCGAGCACCCGACCCGTCCCGTGCAACCGGACGATGTTCGGCGGCCCCTCGAAGGCGCAGAACATCACACAGATCCGCCCGTTCTCCCGCAGGTGGGCGACCGTCTCGATGCCGCTGCCGGTGATGTCCAGATAGGCGAACGTGTGCTCGTCTACCACCCGGAACGTGCCGCGTGTCCCCTTCGGCGAGAGGTTCACCAGCCCGTCCGGGTCCAACGGCGCGGTGCCGACGAAGAACACCGGTTGCGCCTCGATGAACTCCCGCAGCCGACCCGAGATGCCGTCGTGGACCTTCGCCATCCCCCGACGGTACGGCCGCCGAGGGGAGGTGACCACGGTTTCGGCCCGGCGGGCGCGCAACGAGGCCCGTGCGGTCGGCCTGCGGGGACGGGGTCGGCCCGCGAGCCACCGGATCAGGGCAGGGTGAGGATCTCCGCGCCGTCCGCCGTCACCAGGATCGTGTGCTCGAACTGCGCCGTGCGCTTGTGGTCCTTGGTCACCACGGTCCAGTCGTCCGGCCAGATGTCGTAGTCGATGGTGCCCAGGGTGATCATCGGCTCGATCGTGAACGTCATGCCCGGCTCGAGCTCGATGTGGATGTCCGGCTGGTCGTAGTGCAGCACCACGAGCCCACTGTGGAAGGAGCGGCCGATGCCGTGGCCGGTGAAGTCCCGGACGACGCCGTAGCCGAAGCGCTTCGCGTAGGACTCGATGACCCGGCCGACGACGTTCAGCTCGCGGCCCGGCTTCACCGCCTTGATCGCGCGCATCGTCGCCTCGTGGGTGCGCTCGACGAGGAGGCGGTCCTCCTCGGAGACGTTCCCCGCGAGGAAGGTGGCATTGCAGTCCCCGTGGACGCCGCCGATGAACGCGGTGACGTCGATGTTGACGATGTCCCCGTCGTTGATCACGGTGGTGTCCGGGATCCCGTGGCAGATGACCTCGTTGAGGCTGGTGCAGCAGGACTTCGGAAAGCCGCGGTAGCCCAGCGTCGAGGGGTAGGCGTCGTGGTCCACCAGGAAGTCGTGGACCACCCGGTCGACGTCGTCGGTGGTCACACCGGGCTTGACGGCCTCGCCGCCGACCTGCAGCGCCTGCGCGGCGATGCGGCTCGCGATCCGCATGGCCTCGATGACCTCCGGCGGCTGGACGTCCGAGTCGCGGTTCGCGGCCGGGGCCTTCTTGCCGACGTACTCCGGCCGCGGGATGTGCGCGGGGACGGTGCGGATCGGCGTGGGGGTGCCGGGGACCAGGAGAGCAGGTGAAGCCACGGGTCCAGTGTAGGTCGGGTGCCGGCGGCGGTGCTGCCGGACGGGCCCGTCAGTGACGCAGCGCTCCGCGCTTCACCGAGACGCGGGCGACCAGCATGGACAAGCCTCGCCAGCCGAGCAACAGCACGGCCAAGGAGATCGTGGTGACGATCGCGAAGCTCAGTGGCAGCCGCTGCAGGAACGCGGCGCGCAGGGCGAGCCCGATCACCACCGTCCCGAGGAGTACGACGACGCCCGCCCCCAGCCCGGGCGGGTCCGCCCGCACCCGGCGCGACGCCCACGAGGCGCCGAGGCCCACCAGGAACGGGGCGGCGGTGCCGACCAGGCCGACGATGCTGTCCGCCTCGGCGTGGCTCGACCGCCCGATCGCCGCGAACACCACCACGGCGACGGCGTCTGCGATCAGCGCGAGGGCGGGGATTGGGGGACGGCGCACGCCCCCAGCCTAGAACCCTCGCGCAATCCCCGCTCCGACCTCCGCGTCATGGCTCCACAACGCGACGAGAACGCCTCGAAAACCGCGTTGTGGCTCCACAACGCGGACGTCGGCGGATGGGTCAGGAGCTGAAGGCCGCCAGGAACGGTTGGGCCGCCTTGACCGCGACGCTGGACGAGCCGCCGTCGACCACGAGGATCGCGAACGCGACGTCCCCGCGGTACCCGACGAACCAACCGTGCGCCCGGTTGACGCCGCCCTGGCTGTACTCCGCGGTGCCGGTCTTCCCGTACACCTCACCGGACCCCCGCAGCAGCGTCGCGGTCCCCTCGGTGACGACCTGGCGCATCATCGGCCGCAGCTGTGCGAGCGCGGCCTGGTCCGGCGCCGTCGCGGGTGTGACGGTCTCGGTGGCGCGCCCCCGGATCAGCTGCGGGGTGACCGGGGCGCCGTGCGCGACGGTCGCGGCGACCAGGGCCATCCCGAACGGCGTCGCGACGACCTGGCCCTGGCCGAAGCCGTCCTCGGCGCGCTGGACCTGGTCGTCGGCGGGCGGCACCGAGCCCGTCACCGTGGTGAGGCCGGGGATACCGAAGTCCGCGCCGAAGCCGAGCTGCAGGCCGGCGGTCGTGAGCGCGTCCGGGGGCAGCTGGGCCCCGATCCGGGCGAACGTGGTGTTGCAGGACTGGGCGAACGCCGTCGACAGCGGGACCGTGCCGAGGTCGAACCTGTTCTCGTTGGGCACCGGGCGACCGCCGATGACGGTCGTGCCCGGGCAGGCCTCGGGCGTGGTGCCCGTCAGACCGAGCCGCTCCACGCCCGCCGTTGCCGTCACGATCTTGAAGGTGGAGCCCGGTGGGTACCGGCCGGTGAACGCGATCGCGCCCGCGGCGTCCGCCGGCCCGTTCTGCGCCGCCGCGAGGATGTCCCCGGTCGACGGCTGGATCGCGACGATCGCGGCCTGCTGCGGGATCGCCTCGACGGCGTCCTCGGCGGCGGACTGGATTGTCCGGTCCAGGCTCACCCCGACCGTCGCGCCGGGCGTCGGCGGGGTCTCGGTCAGTGTGCCGACCGTGCCACCGGACGAGTCGACGGCGGCGACGGACCAGCCTGCGACGCCGTCCACCTGCGACGCGACCTCGGACCGCACCGGCGGGAGCACCTGGCTGCCGAATCCGGCAGACGGCCCGAGCAGCCGTGACGAGGAGGTGAACCGCACGCCCGGCAGGTCGTGGATCGCGGTCTTGACGCCGTTGTAGTCCGTCTCCCGCAGCACGGCGACGGTGTAGGCCTGGCCGTCGGGGACCTTCGCCGCACCGTCGGTGATCGTCTGCGCGGTGATCTCCGGGTCGATCGGGCGCAGCGCCTGCGCCAGGGTCCCGGTGACGGAGTCGAGGTCGCCGGCGGCCTTGCGGTCCAGCAGGATGTTCACCACGGTCGTCGGGGCCAGCAGCGGGACGCCGTTGCGGTCGACGACCGGGGCCGGGTCCGGGACGTCCGTCCGCAGCGCGAGCCGCTGACCGGTCGCGAGCTGTGGGTGCACGACCGTCGGCGCCCAGCGCACCTGCCAGCCCGTGTCCGTCTCCGCGGGGTGCATCTCGAACCCGCCGAGGTAGGTCCAGCGGCGGTTCTGACCGAGGTCCCAGGTGATGTTCACCGACGCCGTCGAGCGCTCGGTCGCGGTGCGCACCTGAGCGACCTCGGTGGTGATCGCGGCCGGGGCGAGCGCCGTCCGCGCCTGGGCGAGCGACTGCCTCGCGGCGTCCGGGTCGTCCGTCAGGGCCGCGGCCCCGGCGTCGTCCCCCGGCTCCAGGCCGCGAGGAACTTCTCGGCGGTCTCCGTCGGGCCGTCGTCGCCGAAGAGGCCGCATCCGGCGACGCCGGCCAGGACCACCAGCGTGACCGTCAGGACACGGAGCGCACGGAACGGGCGGGCGGGACGGAGGGGACCGGGCACCCCCGGAGTATGCCGAGACACCCTGCCGACCGTTCGGCAGCCTCGCCGGGACCGCCCGGCATCTGCCGACCACAGGTCTGCTCCTCGACGGAGAAGCGGCTTCACTACCATGAAGATCCCCGTAACGCCTCCGACAGGACGGGACGCATCTCCCCCATGGACATCCATCCGAATCCGCTCCCCGGTTCGGCGCTGATCGATCTCAAGCGGCTCTCCGACGACCGGGGGTTCTTCGCCCGGGCCTTCTGCGTCGACGAGTTCGCCGAGGCCGGGCTCGACCCGGCCATCGCGCAGTGCAACATCTCGTACAACCACAAGGCGGGCACGCTGCGCGGGTTCCACTACCAGCTGGAGCCCAACGCCGAGGTCAAGGTCATCCGCTGCTTCCGCGGCGCGATCTACGACGTGATCGTGGACCTGCGTCCCGATTCCCCGACCTACCTGCAGCACTTCGGCGCCGAGCTGACCGAGGACAACTACCGGGCGATGTACATCCCGAAGAACTTCGGGCACGCGTACCTCACCCTCACCGACGGCGCCGCCACGATGTACCAGGTGAGCACCCCGTACACGCCGGGCGCCGAGCGCGGCCTGCGCTGGGACGACCCGACGTTGGCGGTCGAGTGGCCGCACGAGGTCACGACGATCTCGGACAAGGACGCGAGCTGGCCGCTGCTCACCCCGGGAAGCGGAGCGACAGCGGGAATCGGCACCGAGCTGTCGGTCGAGGCGCGCTGATGCTGATCATCGACACCGCGCTGCGCAGGCGGGAGGAGGAGAACCGGCCGATCCGCGTCGGCATGATCGGCTCGGGCTTCATGGGCCGCGGGCTGGCCAACCAGATCGTCAACTCCGTCCCCGGCATGCGCCTGGTGGCCATCGCCAACCGGACGCTCGCGAACGGGCGGCGCGCCTTCACCGAGGCGGGCCTCGAGCCCACCGTCGTGGAGGACGCGTCGGCGCTCGACCACGCGATCGAGAAGGGTGAGCCGGCCGTCCTGCAGGACGCGTTCGAGCTGCTCAAGTCCGTGCACGTGGACTGCATCGTGGACGTCACCGGCGCTGTGGAGTTCGGCGCGCGGATCACCGTCGCGGCGATCGAGCGCGGGCTGCCGGTCGTCACCATGAACGCCGAGCTCGACGCCACGGTGGGCCCGCTGCTCGCGGTGCGCGCCAAGGCCGCGGGCGTCGTGCTCACCGGCGCGGACGGGGACCAGCCCGGCGTGCAGGGCAACCTGATCCGCTTCGTGCAGGGCCTCGGCGTCACCCCGCTCGTCGCGGGCAACGTCAAGGGGCTGCAGGATCCCTACCGCAACCCGACGACGCAGAAGGCGTTCGCGGAGCGCTGGGGCCAGGACCCCGCGATGGTCACCAGCTTCGCCGACGGCACCAAGATCAGCTTCGAGCAGGCCATCGTGGCCAACGCCTTCGGTCTGACCGTGCCGAAGCGCGGCATGTACGGGCGGGACCACGCCGGGCACGTCGACGAGCTGACCGAGGCCTACGACATCGACGAGCTGCGTGAGCTCGGCGGGATCATCGACTACGTGGTCGGCTCCAGGCCCGGTCCCGGCGTCTACGTCCTCGGCACGCACGACGACCCGAAGCAGCGGCACTACCTGGAGCTCTACAAGCTGGGCAAGGGCCCGCTCTACAGCTTCTACACGCCGTACCACCTGTGCCACTTCGAGGTCCCGAACAGCGTCGCACGCGCCGTGGACTTCGCCGACGCCGCGCTCGTCCCGGCCGGGGCCCCGAAGGTCGACGTCGTCACCACGGCGAAGCGGGACCTGAGGGCCGGGCAGGTGCTCGACGGCCTCGGCGAGTACGACACCTACGGCGTCGCGGAGTCCACCCCCGTCACCCGGGCGGAGAACCTGCTGCCGATGGGCGTGGCCGTGGGCTGCACGCTGCTGCGCGACGTGGCGAAGGACGAGGTCCTGACCTACGCGGACGTCACCCTGCCCCCGGGCCGGCTGATCGACCAGCTACGCGAGGAGCAGGAGAAGCTCTTCTTCTCCTGATCGGCCCCTCGCTCTCACGAACGGCACTCTGTGCGGACCTACCGCACGAGAGTGCCGTTCGTGGGTTCAGAAGAGAACGGTCGCGAAGCTCGCGACCTGCTGGAACCCGATCCGGTCGTACGTGGCCCGGGCCCGGTGGTTGAAGCCGTTGACGTAGAGGCTCGAGATCTTGCCCCACGCCGCGAGCCGCGCCGCGACCGCGGCGGTGCCCAGCATGCCGAGGCCCTGGCCGCGGCGGTCCGGATGCACCCAGACACCCTGGATCTGTCCGACCCGGGACGACAGCGCGCCGATCTCGGCCTTGAAGACGACCTCGCCGTCCTCGAACCGGGCGAAGGCGCGGCCCGCGGAAACGAGCTCGGCGACCCGGGCCCGGTAGCCGACGCCGCCGTCCCCCGCGCGGGGGTCGATGCCCACCTCCTCGGTGAACATGGCGATGGCAGCGGGCAGGTAGCGGTCGAGTTCTTCGATCCGCACCGGGCGCACCTGCATGTCGGGCCGGACGGTCGGCGGGCCGGCGAGCACCATCAGCGGCTGGTCCGCGCGCACCTCGCGGGCGGGCGCCCAGCCGGGCGCGAGGTCCTCCCAGAGCGGCAGCACCAGCTCGGCGCGGCCGACCAGCGACGAGCACGCGCGGCCGTGCCGGCGGGCGCGGTCCGCGAAGGCGCGGATGGCCGAACGCTCGCCCCGCAGCGGCACGAGGTTGGCCCCGGAGAAGCAGAGCCCCTCCATCCGGGAGCCGACGGCCCAGAGCTCTCCGCCGAGCCGCCACGGGTCCAGCCCGGCGATCTCCACCCGGGCGGCCACCATGCAGGCGGCCACGGGATCGGCGTCCAGCGCCGCGCGCACACCACCGCGATCCCGATCGTCGAGCAGCCGGGCACCGGCGACCCTCAGCACCCCTTTACGGTGCCATACCCGGCCGGCGATTCCCATTCCCGGATCGCCGCTACCGCGGGCGGTGTCCATGGATCATCCGTTGGCAGTAGTGGAGAGCGCAGCGCCTCGTGCGGCGTGGGCCCGGGAGCTCATCCGACGGTCACCTGCGGCTCGCCCTCGAGCTCCATCCCCTCGGCGATCTTGAGCGCCTCCTCGATCAGGGTCTCGACGATGGCGTGCTCGGGGACGGTCTTGATGACCTCACCCTTGACGAAGATCTGGCCCTTGCCGTTGCCGGACGCGACGCCGAGGTCCGCCTCGCGGGCCTCCCCCGGGCCGTTGACGACGCAGCCCATGACGGCGACGCGCAGCGGGACCTCCATGCCGGTGAGCCCGGCGGTGACCTGCTCGGCGAGGGTGTAGACGTCGACCTGGGCCCGCCCGCAGGACGGGCAGGAGACGATCTCGAGCTTGCGCGGGCGCAGGTTCAGCGACTGCAGGATCTGCGTGCCGACCTTGATCTCCTCGACCGGCGGTGCCGAGAGCGAGACGCGGATCGTGTCCCCGATGCCCTGGCGCAGCAGCGCGCCGAACGCGACGGCGGACTTGATCGTGCCCTGGAACGCCGGCCCGGCCTCGGTGACGCCGAGGTGCAGCGGGTAGTCGCACTGCTCGGCGAGCAGCTCGTAGGCGCGCACCATGACGACCGGGTCGTTGTGCTTGACCGAGATCTTGATGTCGTGGAAGTCGTGCTCGGCGAAGAGGCTCGCCTCCCACAGGGCGGACTCGGCGAGCGCCTCGGGCGTGGCCTTGCCGTGCTTGGCCAGCAGGCGCTTGTCCAGCGAGCCGGCGTTGACGCCGATCCGGATCGGGGTGCCGTGGTCCTTCGCGGCCTGCGCGATCTGCTTGACCTGGTCGTCGAACTTGCGGATGTTGCCCGGGTTCACCCGGACCGCGGCGCAGCCGGCCTCGATCGCGGCGAAGACGTACTTCGGCTGGAAGTGGATGTCCGCGATCACCGGGATCTGGGACTTGCGCGCGATCGCGGGCAGCGCGTCGGCGTCGTCCTGGCTGGGGCAGGCCACCCGCACGATGTCGCAGCCCGAGGCGGTGAGCTCGGCGATCTGCTGCAGGGTGGCGTTGACGTCGGAGGTCAGCGTGGTGGTCATGGACTGGACCGAGATCGGGTGCTCGCTGCCCACCCCGACCGGACCGACCTGCAGCTGCCGGGTCTTCCGGCGCGGCGCGAGGGTCGGTGCGGGAGTCGACGGCATACCCAGGGAGACGCTCACGACCTCCAGTATCCACCTGCCCCGCCGATCGCCACCGACGGAGGCCGTGATCTACGCCTCCGGCACTCGTGCGCGGAAATCGCCACCAGGGCAGCGAGAAACGCGCACGAGCGGCTACGTACGCCCCTTCCGCTCCTGGGCGTCCTGCAGGGTCGACGAGTGCGGCAGCCAGGTCGCGAGCTCGATCGGCCAGCCGTCCGCCTTCAGCAGGTCGACGACGGCGGGATCGTCGTCGATCACCGACGCGATCTTCCGGCTCCGGCCGAGCCGGCGCAGCACCTGGCGCTTCATCATCCGGGCGGGGCGGTAGTCGTCGTCCTCGCGCATGTACAGCGGGCCGGTCGGCAGGTCGTGCCCGGCCAGCCAACGCTCGGTGAGCCGCCGGTTGCGCTCCGGGCGGCCGGTCAGGTAGATCACGTCGTGGCCCGCCTGGGCGGCCCGCAGCCGGCCCGCGCCCTCGTCGAGCAGCGGGTCGACGTCCGCCTCGGCGAAGAAGCGCTCCCAGCGCGGCGGGCGCGCGCGCAGGTGGTGCAGACGGTGGGTCACGTCGGCGAGGACGCCGTCGATGTCGAAGACGGCCACGGGCCGGGCCCCGTTGGTCGGATGTGCGGTGCTCACGGTCGGGCCGCACCGCCCGCGGGGCCAGGGGAGCTGGGGAGGATCATCCCCCAGTATCCCCGCCGCCTCCGAACGCCTCTCGTCTAGAGCCGAACGGGGTTGATGACGTCCGCCACCAGGACCAGCGCGCTCCACGCGACGAAGATCAACGCCACCGTGTAGGCGATCGGCAGCAGCCGTGCGACGTCGACGGGACCCGGGTCCGGCCGCCCGCGCAGCGCCGCGAACCGCCGCCGGATCGCCTCCCAGATCGCCGGGAAGATCTGCCCGCCGTCCAGCGGCGGGATCGGCAACAGGTTGAACAGGCCTAGCGAGATGTTCACCAGCGCGAGCAGGGTGAGCATCGACGCGATCTCCTGGCCGGGAGGCGCGTCGCTGGCGAGGATCTGGCCGCCGATCCGGGAAGCGCCGACGATGCCCACCGGTGAGTCCTGCGAACGCTCCTCGCCCAGGAACACCGAGCCGAACAGGTTCGGCACGCGCTGCGGCAGCTGAACGAGCTTCTGCCCGACCTCGGAGATCACCGAGCCCATCGTCGCGCCGACGTCGGAGATGCTCTGCCGCTGGACCTCCGCGACCGGGCCGACACCGAGGAAGCCCACGGGAACCAGCTTGTTCGGGTCGTTCAGGTCCAGGCGCTCGGTGGTGACCAGGGTCGGCGTGAGGACCTGCTCCTGCCCGTTGCGCTCCACCGTGACCTGCACGGTCCCGCTCGCCGCCCGGATGGCCAGCTGCAGGTCGTCCCAGGTGTCGTAGCGCACGCCGTTGAAGGCGACGATCTTGTCGCCCGCCTGGAACCCGGCCGCGGCGGCCGGCGTGAGGGGGGCGCCGGGCGGGCAGGCGTCCTGCCGGGTGGCCGTCGCCGGCAGCACGCAGGCGCTGACCTCGCTGACCGTCGTCGTCGCCGTCATCCGGCCGAAGCCCATGAGCACGATCGCGAACAACACCACCGCGAGGATCAGGTTCATCGCCGGGCCGGCGGCCATGACGATGATCCGCTTCCACGGCGGGCGGGTGTAGAACTGCCGGTCCGCGTCCTCCGGGCCGACGTCGACGGCCGAGGCCTGGCGGGCGTCGTCGATCAGGCCCTGGAACGGCCCGGTACGCCGGCTGCGGCCGTACCGCTCGCCCTTGGCCGGCGGCATCATCCCGATCATGCGGATGTAGCCGCCCATCGGGACGGCCTTCACCCCGAACTCGGTCTCGCCGACCCGCTTCGACCAGACCGTCTTCCCGAACCCGACCATGAACTCGGGCACCTTGATCCCGAACCACCGCGCGGTCGCGAAGTGGCCCAGCTCGTGCCAGGCGATCGAGAACAGGATCCCCAGGAAGAAGATCACGATCCCGACGATCGTCATCACCATGCGGTGGTCCTCGCTCCGTTCCGCTCGTGAGCCCTGACCCGCTCGCGCGCATGAGCGCGCGCCCAGTCCTCGGCAGCCAGCACGTCGGCCACGGTAGCGGGATCCCCCGCCCACCCGTCGGCCGCGGCCAGCACGCGCTCCAGCTCGTCCGTGATGCCCGTGTAACCCAGTGTGCCTGCGACGAACGCGGCGACGAGCTCCTCGTTGGCCGCGTTGTAGACGGCGGGCAGGCAGCCGCCCCGCTCCCCCGCCGCGCGGGCCAGCCGCACGCCGGGGAACGCGTCGTCGTCGAGGGGTTCGAAGGTCCAGCTCTGCGCGAGGTCCCAGGCGCACGGGCGGGCCGCCCCGGGCACGCGGGCGGGCCAGGCCAGCGCGAGCGCGATCGGGAGCCGCATGTCCGGCGGGCTGGCCTGGGCGATCGTCGACCCGTCGGTGAAGGTGACCATCGAGTGCACGATCGACTGCGGGTGGACGACGACGTCGATCCGGTCGTACGGGACCCCGAAGAGCAGGTGCGCCTCGATCAGCTCGAGACCCTTGTTCACCAGCGTCGACGAGTTGATCGTGACGACCGGGCCCATGTCCCAGGTCGGGTGCTTCAGCGCGTCGGCGACCGACACGTGCTCGAGGTCGCGGCGCGGGCGCCCGCGGAACGGTCCGCCGGACGCCGTCAGCACGAGCCGCGCGACCTCGTCCGGGGTGCCGCCGCGCAGGCACTGGGCCATCGCGGAGTGCTCGGAGTCCACCGGCACGATCTGGCCGGGCGCGGCGGCGTCGAGCACCAGCGGCCCGCCCGCGACCAGGGACTCCTTGTTCGCGAGCGCGAGGGTGGCCCCCGACCGCAGGGCCGCCAGCGTCGGGCCGAGCCCGCGGGAGCCCGTGATGCCGTTGAGCACGACGTCCGCGGGGGTGGTCGCGGTCAGTTCGGTCGCCGCGTCCGGGCCCTCCAGGACCTCGAGACCGGGAACCGCCTCGCGCAGCTCGGCCGCCGCCTCCGGGCGCGCGACGGCGACCCGGCGGACGTCGTGGGCCCGCACCTGGGCGGCGAGCAGGGAGACGTCGCCTCCGCCGGCCGCGAGCCCGGCGATCGTGAACCGGCCCGGCGCTGCGTCCACCACGTCGAGCGCCTGGGTCCCGATCGAGCCCGTGGAACCCAGCAGGACCAGCGAACGCGGCCCGGCTCCGTCGGTCATGGCACCTCTCTCACACCTCGGGGAGGACCCGCACGGATCTCACCCTCCGGCGCCATCATCCCCGTTCGCATGTTGTGCGACGATGAGGCCCGACCTGGACGGGCACGAAGAGGGGTGCAGACGTGGCGAGCAACTCGCGGGAGCTGGCGAAGCGACCGGCGGTGGACCCGGAGGAGGAGCCGTCGGCCGAGTGGGGCTGGCACGGCACCTTCCCCAAGGCGACGCCCCTCGCGGCCGTCATCTCGGCGATCCTGCTGCCGATCATGCTGATCGGGCACCACGTCAGCGCCACCGAGATCCTCTGGATGGTCCTGCCGGCCGTCGCCATCATCGGCGCCGTCGTGTGGGGGTCCGTCCGCAAGCGGCACTCCTGGCGGCGCTGACCGGCCAGGTCCGACCAGGAACCGGCCCGTGGCCGCCAAGGACCCGGCCGGCGCACCGGTCGAGATCGCGGCCGGCGACCGGACGGTCCGGATCTCCAGCCCCGATCGCGTGTACTTCCCGGCGCGGGGCGAGACCAAGCTGGACCTCGCGCGCTACTACCTGAGCGTCGGGGACGGGATCGTCCGCGCCCTGCGGGACCGTCCGTGCATGCTGCACCGCTTCCCCACCGGCGTGACCGGCGAGAAGGTGCACCAGAAGCGGCTGCCGCGGGGCGCCCCGGACTGGGTCGAGACCGTCCGGATCCACTTCCCGCGCTGGAACCGCACCGCGGACGAGCTGTGCGTGCAGCACGTCGCGGACGTCGTCTGGGCCGTGCAGATGTCCACGGTGGAGTTCCATCCCTGGAACTCCCGCAAGCCCGACGTCGAGCAACCGGACGAGTGGCGCATCGACCTCGACCCGATGCCGGACGCGACCTATGCGGACGTCCGCCGGGTCGCGCACGTCGCCCACGAGGTCCTCGACGAGCTGGGCGCCACCGGCTTCCCGAAGACCTCCGGCGGCAAGGGGATGCACGTCTACGTGCGGATCGCCCCGGAGCACGGGTTCGCCGACGTCCGGCGGGCCGCGCACGCGTTCGCCAAGGAGGTCGGCCGGCGCGCCGGCGACGTGGTGGACCTGAGCTGGTGGCGCAAGGACCGGGACCCGAAGTCGATCTTCGTGGACTACAACCAGAACGCCCGGGACCACACGATCGCCGCCGCCTACTCGGTGCGCGGCGTGCCCGAGGCCGTCGTCTCCGCCCCGATCCGCTGGGACGAGATCGACGACGCCGAGCCCGGGGACTTCACGATCGCCACGATGCCCGCCCGCTTCGCCGAGCTCGGGGACCTGCACGCCGGCATCGACGACGCCGTCTTCGCGATCGACCCGCTGCTGGAGTGGGCGGACCGGGACGCGAAGGACGCCCCCGCCGAGGAACCCCCGGACCTCGACGCGGTCTGAACGCCGGGCTCAGCCGGCCGCGGCCCGCAGCCGCCCGAACTCCTCGACCATCGCCGCCCGGGACCAGTGGGCGTTGAGGCCCGACGGGTTGGGCAGCACCCAGATCCGCGTCGGTCCGAGCATCGACTCCTGCGGTCCCACGACGGCCCCCTTCGCGCCGAACGCCGTCCGGTAGGCCCCGATGCCGACCACGGCCAGCCAACGCGGCGCCTGCTGCTCGACCAGCGCCCGCAGGACCAGCCCGCCCTCGACGATCTCGGCGGCGCTCAGCTCGTCCGCCCGGGCGGTCGCGCGGGCGGCCATGTTCGTGATGCCGATCCCCCACTCCGGGAGCAGCCCCTGCTCGTCCGGCCGCAGCAGCCGCGGGGTGAAGCCGGCGCCGTGCAGGACCGGCCAGAACCGGTTCCCGGGCCGGGCGAAGTGGTGACCGGTCGCCGCGGAGACGAGGCCGGGGTTGATACCGCAGAACAGCACCCGCAACGGCGGGTCGCCCGGCCCGGGGAGGACGTCCGGGAGCAGACGTGAGCGGGCGGCCTCGAGCTCGGCGGCGGTGAAGCGGGGCACCAGGCAAGGCTCTCAGGACAGATTGCGGCTCATGCGCCGCAGGGTGGCGACCGTCGTCCGGTACTCCGCCTCGCCCACGCCCTCGGTGATCCTCGCCCGGTGGTCCCGGACCGCGACGATCAGCCGGCCGCGCGCCGCGGAGCCGGCGGGCGTGACCCTGATCCGGCCGGCCGCGTTCTGCACCCAGCCGCGCGAGACCAGCTGGTCCAGGATCACGGCGGGGGCGGGCCCGCGGCCCGCAACGGTGCGAGCGCGGCGTCCAGGGCGGCCGGCGTGTCCGCCCCGCCGGCGACGGCGTTGAGTGCCTGCCAGTGCCGGCGCCCGATGCCCTCGCCGGCGAGCAGCCGGTCGAAGGACTCCTCGATCATCCGATCGACCTGCTTGACCCACCAGCCGATCGGCCGGTCCTCGGCGTCGTGATCGCAGCCGGGTCCGTGCCGGTGCTCGGGGTTCACCCGGTCAGGATGCCCGTCCCGCCGATATCCGACCAGCGCCGAGATCCGACCGGCGCCGAGATCCGACCGCCGTCGACGCCGCGACGGGCGCCGGGCTCAGCCGCCGGCGAGCACCCCGGCGAGGTCGAACGAGACGGGGCGCTCCAGCTGCGCGTAGGTGCAGGACTCCGGGTCGCGGTCCGGACGCCAGCGGACGAACTGCGCCGTGTGCCGGAACCGCACGCCCTCCATGTAGTCGTAGCGGACCTCCACGACCCGCTCCGGACGCAACGGGATGAACGACAGGTCCTTGCCCGCGTTCCAGCGGCTCGTCTCGTTCTTCCGCGGAGTCCGCTCGCCCTGCTCGTGGGCCGCCCAGTTCCACGGGTGCCCCTCGAACTCCGTCACGAGCGGCTGGAGCTCGGTGAACAGCTCGCGGCGGCGAGCCATCGGGAACGCCCCGACGACGCCCACGGAGTTCAGCACCCCGCGCTCGTCGTGCAGCCCGAGCAGCAGCGAGCCGATCACATCCGGCCCGGACTTGTGCACCCGGTACCCCGCGACCACGCAGTCGCAGGTCCGCTCGTGCTTGATCTTGCTCATGACCCGCCTGTCCGGCTCGTAGACCACGTCCGGGCTCTTCGCGATGAGCCCGTCCAGCCCGGCGCCCTCGAACAGGGAGAACCAGCGGCGCGCGGTCTCGACATCCCGGGTCAGCGGCGTGACGTGCACCGGGGGCGCCGCCTCGGCCAGGGCCTCCTGGAGCAGCGCGCGACGCTCCGCGAACGGCCGCCCGGTGAGGTCGTCGTCGCCCAGGGCGAGCACGTCGAACGCGATGAAGCTCGCCGGCGTCTTCTCGGACAGCATGGTCACCCGGCTCACGGCCGGGTGGATCCGCTGCTGCAGGGCCTCGAAGTCCAGCGTGTTGCGCGCGGTGTCGGCGACGACGATCTCGCCGTCGATCACCGCCCGTTCGGGGAAGTTGGCGAGGACGGCCTCGACGACCTCCGGGAAGTACCGGGTCATCGGCCGCTCGTTGCGGCTGCCGATCTCGACCTCGGCCCCGTCCCGGAACACGATCGACCGGAACCCGTCCCACTTCGGCTCGTAGAGCTGGCCCTCCGGGATGTCCTTGACCGGCTTCGCCAGCATCGGGGCGACGGGGGGCATCACGGGCAGCTGCACCGCACCAGTGTGCCCTGGAGCACTCCCGGACCGCCCGGACGGGGTCGTCCCCTCAGGGCCGAGCGGCCGCCGGCAGGCCGCACCCGCAGGAGTCCCGGTGCACGAACCCCGGGGTCATCCGCGTCGTCGTCGGGGTCGCGGACGGGTCCGCCATCCGGCGCAGCAGCAGCCGCACCGCCTCCCGGCCGATCCGATCGAAAGGCTGCGCCACGACGGTGAGCCGCGGGGCGAACAGGTCCGCCCACGGGAAGTCGTCGAACGCTACGAGTGCGATGTCCCGCGGCACCTCGACCTTCGCGTCCCGCAGCGCCTGCATCGCGCCGATGGTCATGGAGTTGTTGCCGGTGACGATCGCGGTCGGCGGGCGGTCCAGGTCCAGCAGGCGTTGCACGGCGGCGCGGGCGAGGTCTGCGTCCGAGTGGCCGTCGACCAGCAGCGCGGGGTCCTTCGCCAGCCCGTGCCGGCTCAGCCCCCGCTCGTAGCCCTCGACGCGCTCGACGGTCGTCGCGAGCCCGGGGTGGCCCGCGACCAGCGCGATCCGCCGGTGGCCCCGCTCGGCCAGATGTCCGACGAGCCCGGCCACCGCCTCGACGTTCTCCGTACCGACCTGGTCCATCCGGTCGTCGATCAGGCGGTCGATCAGCACGGTGGGCACCGCGCGGTTCGTCAGGTACTCCAGCGCCTCTCCCGGGTCCGCCGACGGCGCGAGCAGCACCCCGTCGACGCGCCGGGCGTGCAGCTTGCGCACCACCGTGTCCTCGAGATCCGGGTCCTCGTGCGGGTCCACGAGCAGCAGCGTGTAGCCGGCCTTCGCGGCCTCGGACTCCACGGCGTGCAGCAGCTCGCCGAAGTACGGGTTCGAGATCGCCGAGAGGGCGAGCCCGATCGTCCTGGTGCGGGCGGTGGCCAGGGACTGCGCGACCGTGTTGGGCGTGTAGTCCGCGACCCGGACCGCGTCGAGCACCTGCGCCCGGGTCTCCGGACGGACCGTCCGGGTCCCGTTGAGAACGTGCGAGACCGTCGCGATCGAGACCCCGGCGAGCCGGGCCACGTCGGCCATGGTCGCCATGGCTCCACCTCCGCATGCCGCTCCGGCGCGCCGGAACCCGATCTCCCTGGACAAGAGCATGACCTGATCACGGACCGCGCCCGGAGATGGTGGTCGCGCTTCCGCGGGTCACGAGAGGTTAAGCCGTTGCGCAAACGCTTAACTCGGGTTTACCGTACAGCAAATGGTGATATAGGACACGTTCGACTTCGGGAGTGCAAGCTCCACCGGCGTCAGCGAGGAGGGCATGGTGGCCCGACTACGAACATCGACACCCGACGAGCCGGGGCGGCGGCAGTCCCGGAGACGGCCACGGGTGGCCCGCTCGGCCCCGTTGGCCGTGCTGGCCTCCCTGCTCCTGACCGTGACGGGCTGCGCGGGAGCCGGCGCGCTCGGCGGCGGGGGCGAGGGCCAGCGCACGATCACCATCGCGATCGTCTCCAACCCGCAGATGCAGGACGCCGTCCAGCTCTCCCCGCAGTTCGAGCAGGAGAACCCGGGCATCCGGCTCAAGTTCGTGAGCCTGTCGGAGAACGAGGCCCGCGCGAAGATCACTGCATCGGTCGCCACCGGCGGCGGCGAGTTCGACGCCGTGATGATCTCGAACTACGAGACGCCTCAGTGGGCGGCCGACGGATGGCTGGTCGACCTCGACCCGCTCATGGCGCGGAGCCCGGGGTACGACGAGAACGACTTCATCCCGGCCGTCCGGGAGGCCCTCTCCGGCCCCGACGGGCACATGTACTCGGTCCCGTTCTACGGCGAGTCGTCGTTCCTCATGTACCGCAAGGATCTCCTCGAGCAGGCCGGGATCAGCATGCCGGCCCAGCCGACGTGGCAGGATGTGGCCGCGGCCGCGGCGAAGCTGGACGACCCGGCCAAGGGCATGGCGGGCATCTGCCTGCGCGGCAAGCCCGGCTGGGGCGAGGTCATGGCGCCGTTCGACACCGTCGCCAACACCTTCGGCGGCCGCTGGTTCGACCTGGAGTGGAACGCGCAGCTGACGTCACCGCAGTTCCGCCAGGCCGCGAACTTCTATGTCGACCTGGTCCGTCAGTACGGCGAGCCCGGCGCCGCGGGCAGCGGGTTCAGCGAGTGCGGCACGCAGTTCAGCCAGGGCAACGCTGCGATGTGGTACGACGCGACGGTCGCCGCCGGCATCGTCGAGAACCGGGACGAGAGCCGGGTCGCCGGCAAGGTCGGCTACGCGCCGGCACCGATCGTGGTGAAGCCGAACTCCGGCTGGCTCTACGCCTGGTCGCTCGCCATCCCGAAGACCTCGGACGAGAAGGGCAGCACCGAGGACACCTGGAAGTTCCTGTCCTGGATGACGAGCAAGGAGTACGGCCCGATGGTCGGGCGACAGCTGGGCTGGGAGCACGTGCCGCCCGGCGCGCGGCAGTCGACCTACCAGATCCCGGAGTACGTCGAGGCGTCGAAGGCCTACGCCCGGCCCACGCTCGACGCCATCGCGGCGGCCGACCAGAAGAAGCCGACCGTCGAGCCGGTGCCCTACACCGGCATTCAGTTCGTCGCGATCCCCGAGTTCCAGGACCTGGGGACGCGGGTCAGCCAGCAGCTGTCGGCGGCCATCGCCGGCCAGCAGACGACCGACGAGGCGCTGGACCAGGCGCAGGTCTATGCGCAGACCGTCGGCGACTCCTACAAACGGCAGGGAGCGGGCTCATGACCGCCGGCGTACACACTCCCGCGGAGGCGAAATCATGACCGTCACAGCCGAGCGGCCCGCGGAGGTCACCCCGCGGCGGCCGGAGCGCGGACCGGGATCGCGGGCCGACGGGTGGATCCGTCGCGCGCCGCTGCTGCCGGCGCTGATCTTCACGATCATCATCACGCAGCTGCCGTTCCTGTTCACCATCTACTACTCGCTGCAGTCCTGGAACCTCGTCCGGCCGGGCAGCCGGCAGTTCGTGGGCCTGGACAACTACGTCAACGTCTTCACGGACAGCCAGTTCCGCCAGGTCGCGCTCAACACCGTCGTGTTGACCGCCGGCGCGGTGATCTTCTCGATGATCCTGGGGCTGTTCTTCGCGCTGCTCCTGGACCGGGCCTTCTTCGGCCGGGGCTTCATCCGGACGCTGCTGATCACGCCGTTCCTGATCACGCCGGTGGCAGCCGCGCTGCTCTGGAAGACCGTGCTGTTCGACCCGACCTACGGCCTGATCAACTTCGTCCTCTCGCCGTTCGGCGTCGGTCAGACGGACTGGATCTCGACGTTCCCGCTGACCTCGGTGATGATCGCGCTGGTCTGGCAGTGGGCGCCGTTCATGATGCTGCTGACCCTCGCGGGGCTGCAGAGCCAGCCACACGACGTGCTGGAGGCGGCCCGGGTCGACGGGGCCGGGACCTTCGCGGTGTTCCGCGAGGTGACGATGCCGCACCTGCGCCGGTTCATCGAGCTGGGCCTGGTACTCGGCGCGATCTACCTGGTCAACACGTTCGACGCGATCTACATGATGACCCAGGGCGGACCGGGCATCGCCAGCGCGAACCTGCCCTTCTACATCTACCAACGCGCGTTCCTGGGCTTCGACATCGGACAGTCCGCGGCGATGGGCGTGGTGGTCGTCGTGGCCACCATCATCATCGCCACGTTCGCGCTGCGCCTGATCTTCCGCAGCTTCTCGGGAGAGGAGTCGTGATGGCCACCGCGACGCCCGAACGCACCGTCACTCCTGCCGGGGGCGACGAGCAGCAACTCAACCCGAAGGCGAGGAGGAGCGTCGGCAGCACGCTGCTCAGCGTGCTGGCCTGGATCGTCGGTATCGGGTTCTTCTTCCCGATCCTCTGGATGGTGCTCACCGCCTTCAAGCAGGAGGCGGACGCCTATACCACCCCGCCGAAGCTGTTCTTCTCGCCCACCCTCGACCAGTTCCGCGCGGTGTTCGCCGCCGGCATCGGCCCGTACCTGCTCAACTCGCTGTTCGCGACGGTCGTCTCGACGATCCTGGTGCTGGTGCTGGCCACGCCCGCCGCGTACGCGGTGTCGCTGCGGCCGGTGAAGAAGGTGCAGGACGTCCTGTTCTTCTTCATCTCCACCAAGATGCTCCCGGTCGTCGCGGCGATCGTGCCGATCTACGTCGCGGTCAACAACATCGGCATGCTGGACAACATCTGGACGTTGGTCATCCTCTACACGGCGATGAACCTGCCGATCGCGGTGTGGATGATGCGCTCGTTCTTCCAGGAGGTGCCCAAGGAGCTCCTCGAGGCCGCGAGCATGGACGGTGCCTCGCTCGCCCGCTCGCTGCGCGAGGTCGTGCTCCCGGTCGTCTCCCCCGGCATGGCGGCGACGGCGCTGATCTGCGTGATCTTCGCGTGGAACGAGTTCTTCTTCGCCGTCAACCTCACCGCCGCGCGGGCCGCGACGGTGCCGGTGTTCCTCGTCGGGTTCATCACCTCCGAGGGCCTGTACTTCGCCAAGCTGTGTGCGGCCGCCACCATGGTCGCCCTGCCCGTCGTCATCGCCGGGTGGATCGCCCAGAACAAGCTCGTCCAGGGCCTCTCCTTCGGAGCCGTGAAGTGACCGGGGCCAGCCAAGTGAAGGGGGCCCGTCGTGGCTGAAGTCGAGTTCGATCAGGCGTCGCGGATCTACACGCCCGGCGCGAAGCCCGCCGTCAATCGGCTGGACCTGACCATCGACGACGGCGAGTTCGTCGTCCTGGTCGGTCCGTCCGGTTCCGGCAAGTCCACCGCGCTGCGGATGTTGGCCGGTCTCGAGGAGATCGACGCCGGTCAGATCCGCATCGGCGGCAAGAACATGGTCGGGGTGGCGTCGCGCGACCGGGACATCGCGATGGTGTTCCAGAACTACGCGCTCTACCCGAACAAGACCGTCGGCGAGAACATGGCGTTCCCGCTGAAGATGCGGGGCGTGGACAAGGCCGTCCAGCAGGAGAAGGTGAAGGCGGCGGCGGACGTCCTCGGCCTCACGGACTACCTGGACCGCAAGCCGCGCGCCCTCTCCGGCGGTCAGCGCCAGCGGGTCGCGATGGGTCGCGCGATCGTCCGCGAGCCGCAGGTCTTCCTGATGGACGAGCCGCTGTCCAACCTCGATGCGAAGATGCGGGTGTCGACCCGCACCGAGATCGCGGCCATGCAGCGGCGGCTCGGCGTCACCACCGTCTACGTCACGCACGACCAGGTCGAGGCCATGACGATGGGCGACCGGGTGGCGCTGCTCAAGGACGGGGCGCTGCAGCAGTTCGCCACGCCCGCGGAGCTCTACGACAAGCCGGCCAACGTGTTCGTGGCCGGGTTCATCGGCTCACCGGCGATGAACCTGTTCACGCTTCCGGTCGGCGCGGAGGGCGTGCGGATCGGTTCGTCCGAGCTCGCGCTGCCGCGGTCCCTGCACGCCAGGATCTCCGCCGCCGGCCTGGACACGATCACCCTCGGCATCCGGCCGGAGCAGTGGGCGGTCGGCGGCGACGGGGACGGCGCCGGTGGGGTCAAGGCGCAGGTCGACGTCGTCGAGGAACTCGGGAGCGACGCGTTCCTCTACGCGCACCTGGACGACGAGAACCAGACGCCGGTCGTCGTGCGGTCCGCGGGACGGTCGGGGGCGAGGCGGGATGACCAGATCGCCCTGACGCCGACGAGCGAGGACCTGCACCTGTTCAACCCGGAGACGGGCGAGCGGCTGTAGCGCGTCTCGGCGCTGCACGTGGCGAACCTGCCGCTTGAGTGGCTCAAGCGTCGCTGCTGGACGCTTGAGCCACTCGAGCGTCAGGGGCGGGCGGTCGCGGCGAGCTGGCCGCAGGCGGCGTCGATCTCCTGGCCCCGGGTGTCCCGGACCGTGCAGGAGATCCCGGCGGCCTCGACCCGGCGGACGAACTCCCGCTCGACGGGCTTGGGGCTCGCGTCCCACTCGCTGCCCGGCGTGGGGTTCAGCGGAATGAGGTTGACGTGCACCCGCTTGGCGCCGATCTGCTGGCGGAGGACCTTCCCCAGCAGGTCGGCCCGCCACGGCTGGTCGTTGACGTCCCGGATCAGCGCGTACTCGATCGAGACCCGACGGCCGGTGGCCTGCGCGTAGCGCCGCGCGGCGCCCAGCACCTCGGCGATGTTCCAGCGGTTGTTGACGGGCACGAGGGTGTCCCGCAGCTCGTCGTCCGGGCAGTGCAGGGAGACGGCCAGGGTGACCGGTAGGCCCTCGGCGGCGAGCTTGTCGATCGCCGGGACTAGCCCGACCGTGGACACCGTGACCCCGCGGGCGGAGATCCCCAGTCCCTCCGGCGCGGGCTCGGTGATCCGTCGGAGGGCCGCGACCACCCGCTTGTAGTTCGCGAGCGGCTCCCCCATGCCCATGAAGACGATGTTGGACAGGCGGGTCGGCTTCCCCAGCACCCCGTCCCGGGCGGCGCGGGCGGCCTGGCGGACCTGGTCCACGATCTCGCCCGTGGTCAGGTTGCGCTGCAGCCCACCCTGGCCGGTGGCGCAGAACGGGCAGGCCATTCCGCACCCGGCCTGGCTGGAGATGCAGACCGTCGTCCGGTCGGGGTACCCCATCAGCACGGACTCGGCCAGCACGCCGTCGTGGCCGCGCCAGAGGGACTTGCGGGTCTGGCCGTCGTCGCAGACCTGCTCGGTGACCGGGGTGACCAGCGGCGGCAGCAGCGCCGCGAGCGTCTGGCGCGCGGCGGCGGGCAGGTCCGTCATCTCGTCGAGGTCCGCGGTGAGCCTGCCGAAGTAGTGCCGGGCGAGCTGGTCCGCGCGGAACCCTGGCAGGCCGAGCTCGCTCACCGCGGCCTTGCGGTCGGCCGGGGCGAGGTCGGCGAGGTGGCGGGGCGGAAGGGCGCGCTTCGGCTCGTCGAAGACGAGCGGCAGGGGGGTAGGCATGACCTCTCCCATTGTGCCAGCTCGCCGGCCCGTTGCCCGCCCGGTGGGAGGCGGGCCACGCGGAGCCGTCCGGTCCTACCGCCCGACGCGGGCGCGGAGCTCGCCGAACAGGCCGATGCGGCGGCAGCAGGCGAGCCACAGCAGCAGGGCGCCGACGATCCCGACGGCGCCCTGCGGGAGCGACGCACCCGCCGAGTTCAGGGCGAGCAGTGCGCCCACCGCGGCCAGCACGACGAGGAGCCCGCCGAGCGCGACGTAGGACCGCTCCGCGAGCAGCGACGACAGGGGGAACATCGCCACCCCGACGACCGCGCAGCCGGCCGGCACCGTCAGCTCCCCCAGCCGCCGCCCACGAGCGGGAGCACGACGCCCAGCGCGACGAGCGCGACGAGAACCCCGAGCCCGAGCCTGAGCACCTGTGTCCGCAGCGCCCGGTCCAGCCGCGCGCCCAGGCCGTGCCGGCGTCGCACCGCCACCCACAACACCCCGGTGACGCCGAGGCCGGCGGCCATCAGCACCGTGCCGACGCCCGTGGGCAGGGCGAGCGTGCCCGCGACCCACGCGACGGCGCCCAGGACGATCTCCAGATGGGGGACGGGGATCCCCGCGACCGCGCGCACCGTACGGCTCATGCGCTCCACGGTAGCGAGCGGCGGACCGCACACAGGTCCCAGCCCCCACCCGGGAAGAGGACCGTTCAACACCGGACCGGGCCCCACCACGGGGCGAGGAGCACCACCCATGGCGAACCCGTGTGCCCCCGAACCTGACCGCCCCGACCAGGGGCTCACCCGCACAGCCCGTGGCGGTGACGGGGGCAGATCACGGTCGTCCGACCGCGCGCCCTGATCAGGGACGGAGCAGCGTCGCGGGTCGGTGGCGCGTCCGCAGCCGGTAGCCGACCTCGATCGTGAGGCCGGGCGTCGACGCGAGGGCCCGGTCCGCGACAGCCTTCGAGAACTCGATCCGGAGGACCGACCCGAGCGTCGCCCGGTCCTCGAAGCGCCAGACGGTGTCGACGCTGCGGGAGCGGAAGCCGTGCCGGTGGAAGAACCGCTCGACGACGACGGGATCGAACGTCGGCAGGTCCGCGCGGAGCCAGTCCCCGTAGGGCGACGCCGCGAAGTCCAGGTCGACGACCGCGAGCACTCCCCGGGACGCAGCACCCGGTCCGCCTCTGCGAGCCCCGGCTCGCAGCCCTCGCCGAAGAAGTACGCGGTCCGGGCGTGCACGACGTCCGCGCTGCGGTCCGGGAGCGGCAACGCCTCGGCCCCGCCGCGCAGGACGCCGATCCCGGTGCCGGCGACGCGCGCCCGGGCGCGCTCGACCAGCGGCGGATGCGGCTCCACCCCGACGACCGACGCGGCCTCGGCCGCGAACACGGGCAGGTGGAAACCGTCCCCGCAGCCGACGTCGACGACGTCCTTGCCCGCCCACGGCGCCGCCTCGCGCAGCGCGGTCCAGATCGCGCCGTCCGCGTCCTGGGCGGCGTTCTCCTGAGCGTAGACGTCCGGCCAGTGCCAGATGTTGGGGCTGGGGATCGCCGGTCCGGGCTTCACCTGGCCGCCGAACCCCTTGAACCGTGCGGTCAAGCGACCGGCACCACGAGGCTCAGCAGCGCCCACGACACGAACGCCGCCGGGAGCATCGAGTCCATCCGGTCCATCAGGCCGCCGTGGCCGGGCAGCAGGTCCCCCATGTCCTTCACGCCGATGTCCCGTTTGATCAGCGACTCGGTGAGGTCCCCGAGGGTCGCGGTCACGACGAGCACGGCACCGGTGATCGCGCCGAGCCACCACACGCCGTCGAGGAGGAAGAAGACGCACAGCGCGCCCGCGACCATCCCGGCGATCAGCGACCCGCCGAAGCCCTCCCAGGACTTCTTGGGGCTGATCGTGGGTGCCATCGGGTGCCGGCCCGCGATGACACCGGCCGCGTAGCCGCCGACGTCCGAGGCCACGACGCAGATCATGAAGGTGAGCACGCGGCCGACGCCGTCCGGCGTGACGGTGAGCATGACCGCGAAGGACACGAAGAAGGGCACGTAGGCCGCGGTGAAGACGCCCGCGCCGACGTCCCGGACGAAGCCCTGGGCGCCGCCGCGCATCCGCCACAGCAGCGAGACCAGCACCGTCACCGCGAAGGCGACGGCGGATCCGCGCAGCCCGAACGGCCAGGCCAGCCAGATCATCGCCTGCCCGCCGACGAGCAGCACCGGCAGCGGGACCTCGATCCCGGCGCCGCGGCGCAGCGCACCGGCGAGCTCCCAGGTGGCGACGGCGGCGGCCACCGCGAGCACGATGACGAACGCCTGCCGGACGATCAGCAGGGAGGAGATGATGACCGCGCCCATCGCGACGCCGACACCGATCGCCGCGACCAGGTTGCGGCCGAGCCGCGCGGACCTCGGCGGGCGCGGGGCGCCCGGGAGGTCCGCACCGGGGAGGTCCGAGGTCACCGGAGCAGTGCCGGGGGCGTCGTGAGGGGAGGCGGTCACGGACTCGAGAGCTCGAGGAGCTCGGCTTCCTTGTGCTTGACGAGTTCGTCGATCTGGGCGACGTAGCGGTCCACCGTCGCCTGGAGCTCCTTCTCGGCACGGCTGACCTCGTCCTCGCCCGCGTCACCGTCCCGGACGATGCGGTGCAGCTCGTCCATCGCCTTGCGCCGGACGCTGCGGACCGTGACCCGGGCCTCCTCGCCCTTGCCGCGGGCCACCTTCACCATGTCCCGGCGGCGCTCCTCGGACAGCTGCGGCACCACCACGCGGATGATCTGCCCGTCGTTGCTGGGGTTGAGGCCGAGGTCCGAGTCCCGGATCGCCTTCTCGAGCGCCCTGAGCTGGCTGGCGTCGTACGGCTTGATGATGACCATGCGCGCCTCGGGGATGTTCACCGACGCGAGCTGGTTGAGCGGCGTGTAGGCGCCGTAGTAGTCGACGACGATCTTCGAGAACATGTTGGGAGTGGCGCGGCCGGTACGGACGGAGGCCAGATCGTCCTTGGCCACCGCGACGGCCTTCTCCATCTTCTCCTCGGCGTCGAAGAGGGCTTCGTCGATCACGGCTGCTCCCCAGGCTTGCTCGGTCCGCGGTGTTCGTGGTTCTCGGTGTCAGTTCTCGGGCGTGCTCACCAACGTGCCGATCCTCTCACCTGCGACCGCGCGGGCGATGTTGCCCTCGGTCAACAGATTGAAGACGATGATCGGCATCCGGTTGTCCATGCACAGGCTGAACGCGGTGGCGTCCGCGACCTTGAGCCCGCGCTCCAGGACCTCCCGGTGGGTGATCTCGTGGTACATCGTGGCGTCGGGGTTCGTCTTCGGGTCCGCGTCGAACACGCCGTCGACCCCCTTGGCCAGCAGGAGCGCCTCGCAGCCGATCTCCAGCGCGCGCTGCGCCCCCGCGGTGTCGGTGGAGAAGTAGGGCATCCCGACGCCGGCGCCGAAGATCACCACACGGCCCTTCTCCAGGTGCCGGATCGCGCGACGGGGGATGTACGCCTCCGCGACCTGTCCCATCGTGATGGCGGTCTGCACGCGGGTGTCGAGATGGTGTTCGCGCTCCAGGAAGTCCTGGAGCGCGAGACAGTTCATGACGGTGGCGAGCATGCCCATGTAGTCCGCCCGGGAGCGGTCCATGCCACGCTGCTGCAGCTCCGATCCGCGGAAGAAGTTCCCGCCGCCGATCACGATCGCCATCTGGGCGCCGCTCGCGACGACCTCCGCGACCTGGCGCGACACCGTCTCGACGACCTTGGGATCGACGCCGAGGCCACCGCCCCCGAACATCTCCCCGCCGAGCTTGAGCAGCACTCGGCGGTAGCCGCGTCGGGGGGTGGCCGAGGCGTCGATCCCGTGGTCGTCAGTCATTCTGCATCAGGCCTGGCCGACCTCGAAGCGGGCGAACTCCTTGACGGTGACGCCGGCCTCGTCGAGCAGGGCCTTGACGCTCTTCTTGGAGTCCTGGACCGACGCCTGCTCGAGCAGCACGACGTCCTTGTAGAAACCGGTGAGCCGACCCTCGACGATGCGGTCCAGGATCTTCTCCGGCTTCCCCTCCTCGCGGGCGGTGGCCTCGGCGATGCGACGCTCGTTCTCCACGAGGTCCGCCGGCACCTGCTCACGCGTGGTGTACTGCGGGCGGGCCGCGGCGATGTGCATCGCGACGCCGCGGGCGGCCTCGTCGTCCGAACCCTCGTACGAGACCAGCGCGCCGATGGCCGGCGGCAGGTCGCTCGCGCGACGGTGGAGGTAGACGGCGACCGGGCCGTCGACGTGGATGTAGCGCTTGAGCTCGAGCTTCTCGCCGATGCGCGCGGAGAGCGAGTGGATCGCGTCCGCAACGGTGCCACCGTCGAGGGGGGCCTTCGCCAGCGCCTCGACGTCGGCGGGCTTCTGCTCGACCGCGACGGCCAGGATCTGGTTCGCCAGGGAGACGAAGTCGTCGCTCTTGGCGACGAAGTCCGTCTCGCAGTCCAGCTCGACCATGGTGCCGCCCTCGGCGACGACCAGGCCGTTCGACGTGGAACGCTCGGCGCGCTTGCCCACGTCCTTCGCGCCCTTGATGCGGAGCAGCTCGACGGCCTTGTCGAAGTCGCCGTCGGACTCCTCGAGCGCCTTCTTGCAGTCCATCATCCCGGAGCCGGTGAGCTCACGGAGCCGCTTGACGTCCGCGGCGGTGTAGTTCGCCATCTCGGTGTCTTCTCGTTCCTTGGGAAGCGTACGAATGAGGGAATCCGACCGACGGCCGGGCTCCCGGAGATGTCCCCGAGGAGCCCGGCCGCCGAGATCGGGCAGGTCAGCCGGCGGTCTGCTGCGTGCCGTTGCTGGTGCTGGCCGGGGCCGCGGCGGGGGCGGCGGAGCCGGCCTCCGGCTCGGCAGCGGCGGGCGCGGTCTCCGGCGTGCCGGCGGTGCCGTTGATGCTGGCCCCGTCCGAGCCGACCTCACCACCGGTGAGCAGCTCCTGCTCCCACTCGGCGAGCGGCTCGTCGGAGGCGCCCTCGGGCTTCTCCGAGCTGTCCCCGCGACCCCGCGACGAGCGGGCCATGAGACCGTCCGCGGCGGCGCGCGCGATCACCTTGGTGAGCAGCGCGGCGGAGCGGATCGCATCGTCGTTGCCCGGGATCGGGAAGTCGACCTCGTCCGGGTCGCAGTTGGTGTCCAGGATGGAGACGACCGGGATGCCCAGCTTGCGGGCCTCTCCGACGGCGATGTGCTCCTTCTTGGTGTCGACGATCCACACCGCGCTGGGCACCTTGGACATGTCGCGAATACCGCCGAGGGTCTTCTCGAGCTTGTCCTTCTCACGGGTGAGCATGAGGATCTCCTTCTTGGTGCGACCCTCGAAGCCCCCCGTCTGCTCCATCGACTCCAGCTCCTTGAGGCGCTGGAGGCGCTTGTGCACGGTCTGGAAGTTGGTGAGCATGCCGCCCAGCCAGCGCTGGTTCACGTAGGGCATGTTCACGCGGCCCGCCTCGTCGGCGATGGCCTCCTGCGCCTGCTTCTTCGTGCCGACGAACATGATCGTGCCGCCGTGCGCGACGGTCTCGCGCACGAACTCGTAGGCCCGGTCGATGTACGACAGCGTCTGCTGCAGGTCGATGATGTAGATGCCGTTGCGCTCGGTCAGGATGTAGCGCTTCATCTTCGGGTTCCAGCGCCGGGTCTGGTGCCCGAAGTGCACGCCGCTGTCGAGCAGCTGCTTCATGGTGACGACGGCCATGGCCGGTGTTCACCCTTTCGTCGGGCGCGGCCTCACGGCCGCGCGGGGCGGTTGCGGGGACCGCGTTGTCGTGGTCCCACCCTGGCGCCGCGCCGGCCACCGGACCCGCCGCACCGGCCCGAGACTGCTGGCCGGCGGTACGGGACCGCCCGGTCGCCGTTGCCCCGCGCGGCCTTCGGAAGGAGGGCCGTGACCGCGGAGCACGCGTGCGCGCGAAGTCACCCCGACGGATCGAGGTGCATGTCGAGTGTACGCCGTGGGCGCGATCGACCTCACCCGGCATGGCTCCACGGGGCCGGGTTGTCCACAGGGCGTTCCGGCTGTCCACGGGCGGACCGGTCGGGGGCCGCGGAGGGCTTGCGCGGGTCAGGCTGGAGCGATGAACGGTGGGCTGGTCCGGGCGCTCCTGGCGGGGGTCGTCGGCGTGGTGACGGCGGTGGGTCAGGTGCCGGTGGATCCCGGGGAGCCGGGCACCGGGCCGGGCTCCTCCGCCGCCGGGCCGTCCGGAGGCGGGCCATCAGGAGACGGGCCGTCCGGGATGACCGCCGTCCCGGCGCCCGGGGCGCGGTACTCCTGGCCCTTGCAGCCCCGCCCGGCCGTCGGGAACGTCTTCCGGGCGCCCTCGTTCCGGTACGGGACCGGGCATCGCGGCGCCGACCTCGTCGGCACGGCAGGCCAGGCCGTCCTGGCGGCGCGGGCGGGGACGGTGGTCTTCGCGGCCCGGCTGGCGGGGCGCGGGGTGGTCTCCGTCGAGCACGCGGACGGCCTGCGGACCACGTACGAACCCGTCCGGGCGACCGTGGCCGCCGGCGTCCGTGTCGGGCGCGGGGACGTCATCGGCGTTCTCGAGGCGGGGCACTCGGGCTGTCCCGCGGACGCGTGTCTGCACTGGGGGGTGCGCCGGGGCGAGGCGGACTACCTCGATCCGCTGGTGCTGCTGCGGCCGGCGCGGGTCCGGCTGCTCCCCGAACCTCCGCCGGTCTGAGCGGTGGTCGACCGCGCGCGGCACCCCTCGGGGCGCGACACCGCGCACCGTCTCGTGGCCGAGCCGAAACCTCACCGGCCGGCACCGGCCCGGACCGGCTCAGCCGGCGGCGTCCTCCTCGAGCCTCACCCGTAGCCGCGTGAGCAGCCGCGAGTGCAGCTGGCACACCCGGGACTCGGTGACCCCGAGGACCCGGCCGATCTCGGCGAGCGTGAAGTTCTCCAGGTAGTACAGCCGGACGACCAGGCGGTCCCGCTCGGCGAGCGCGTGCACCGCGGCGGTGAGCCTGCGGCCCACCTCCCGGCGCAGGGCGACGTCGAGGGGGTCCGGTGCATCGTCGTCGGCCAGCAGCTCCGCCACCGGGACGGCCCCGGGCGGCGTGGCGTCGTCGAGCGCCTCCACGCTCACCAGCTGCACGTGCTGGCTGTTCGCCCGCAGCTCGCGCAGCCCCACGCCCAGCTCGAGGGCCAGCTCGTGCTCGCGGGCCGCCCGCCCCAGCCGGATCTCCAGCCGCTCGCGCGCCCGGTCGATCTCGCGGCGCCGGCCGCGGACGGACCGGGGCACCCAGTCCTGGGCGCGCAGCTCGTCCAGCATCGCCCCGCGGATCCGCTGCGCCGCGTAGCTCTCGAACCGGACCTCCCGCGCGGGATCGAACCGCTCGACGGCCTCCATCAGCCCGAACATGCCGGACTGCACGAGGTCCGCCACGTCGACGTGGGCGGGCAGGCCACCCGCGATCTTCCCGGCGACCCCGCGCACGAGACGCCAGTAGTGGACGACGAGCGCGTCCCGGTCCTCGCGGGCGCGGCCGTTCCGGAACCGGTCCCAGAGCTCCGCCACGGCGGAGGCCGCCGACCCCGGGGCCTCGATCGGGGGACCCGGGTCCTCTCCGGGCGTGTCGCCCCCCAGCGGTGCGACGACGGCGGCGCGCTCGCCCTGCTCGTCCGCGGGCGCCGACCACGGGAGACCCGCCGGTCGCGCTGCGTGGTCGTCCTTCGAAGGCGCCGGCACGGCCCGCAGGCGGGTCCGGGGGGTCGGGGACGGGGCCACCAAGGCCCGGGCCAGCGCCCCCGAGAAGCTCATCAGCTGGGCGGACTCGTCCCTGCCTTGATCAAGCCCTGGGATGAGCCTGCTCATGGACCACCTTCAAACGGTCGGGAGTGACGTGCGTGTACAGCTGCGTAGTTGACAGCGTAGCGTGACCAAGTAACTCCTGTACGTAACGAAGGTCCGCGCCGCCGTCCAGCAGATGGGTTGCGGCCGCATGGCGCAGACCGTGGGGGCCGATGTCCGGCGCGCCCGGGACGGCGGCCACCGCACGATGGACGACGCCACGCGCGACCCGCGGGTCCAACCGGCGCCCGCGGACCCCGAGCAGCAGCGCGGGCGGGGAGTCCGGACGAGCCAGCACCGGCCTGCCCTCGGCGAGCCACCGGCGCAGCGCGGTCGACGCCGGGGCCCCGTAGACGACCGTCCGTTCCTTGTTCCCCTTGCCGAGCACCCGCACCGTGCGCCGACCGTCGTCCACGTCGTCCACGTCGAGGCCGCAGAGCTCGCCGATCCGCACCCCGGTCGCGTACAACAGCTCCAGCAGCAGCAGGTCCCGCAGGTTCTGCGGATCGCCCTCCGCCGCGCCGGACCCCGCCGCGTCGAGGAGCTCCTCGGCCTGGTCCGCGCGCAGCACCTCCGGCAGCGTGCGGTGCGGCCGCGGCGACGTCAGCCGCGCCCCGGGATCCGTCGCGAGCAGGCCGCCCCGGGAGAGCCATGCGGTGAAGGTCCGCGCGGCCGCGGCGCGACGGGCCAGGGTCGCGCGGCCGAGTCCCGAGCCGTGTGCCGCGGAGAGCCATTCCCGCAGGTGCGCGAGATCGAGCGAGGCCAGCGAGGGCAGCCCGGTGAGCAGCCCGGTGAGGTCCCCGCGATAGGCCCGGACGGTGTTCGCCGAGCGCCCGCGTTCGAGCTCCAGGTGGCGCAGGAAACCGTCCAGGGCCCTGGCCGCGTCCGGGGCGAGCGCGTCCGGGTCGGTGTCCGGGCCCTGTTCCGGCCCGGGCCCCGACCGATCCGGCGAACCCGGCTCGCGGCGCATCCGCCGACAGTCCTGGCGTCGGGCCCCCAGGTCAAGCGCGCCACGCGGGCTGTGGCCGATCCCCGTGCTGCGTTCACCGCGGGGTCGCCGGTTCGGCGGTGTTCGGCCCGCCACCCGGGTCAGGCCGGTTGCTCGTCCCGCTTCGGCGCCGGCCGTTGCCACCGCCCCTCCCGGTGCTCGACCAGTCCCCGTCCCTCCAGCTCGACCAGCGCGGACCGCACGGCCCCCACCGTCACCCCGGCCTCGACGGCCAGCCAGCCCGTGTCCCGGGCGGCCCGCGGGGGCAGGGCGTCGTGCACGAGCACCTGGACGGGATCGAGGCCGTCCGTGGGCCGCCGCGGGCGTTCGGGTTCCGCCGTGAGGTCGATCCCGAGACGCCCGGTGGCCTCCCGCACCTCCTCGGGGCGGGTGACGAGCAGGGCGCCGTCGCGGATGAGCTCGTGGCATCCCACCGAGCCCGCCGACGTGACCGGTCCGGGGACGGCCATCACGAGGCGGCCGAGGGCGCGGGCGGCGAACGCGGTGCGCTGGGCCCCGCTGCGCCGCGCCGCCTCGACGACGACGGTCCCGGCCGTCAGGCCCGCGATGAGCCGGTTCCGGACGAGGAAGCGGTGCCGGGCCGGGACGGCGCCCGGCGGGTACTCGGACACCACGAGCCCGGACCGGGCGACCCGCTCGATCAGCGCGGCGTGCGACGCCGGGTAGGCACGGTCCGGCCCACAGGCCAGCACCGCGACCGTGGGGCCACCGACGGACAGCGCGCCGCGGTGGGCCGCGCCGTCGATGCCGATCGCCGCCCCGGAGACGACGGTCTGCCCGCCGTCGGCCAGGGCCGCCCCGAGGTCCGAGGCGACATGCGTGCCGTACCCGGTCGCCGCCCGGGCACCGACGATCGCGACGGCCCGGTCGCACAGCTCCGCGAGGTCCTCGTTCCCCCGGACCCACAGGGCGAGCGGTGGGGCGAGCTCCTTGGTCCCGGCGACGGCGAACGCGGAGAACGGCCAGTGCGGCCACTCCGGGCTCTCGGGGACCACGAGCCGGACGCCCGCCGCCGCGGCGGCCGCCAGGTCGTTCTCGGCGAGGTCGGTGGAGCGGCGGGCGCGGGTCTCCGCCGCCACCGGTCCGGGAACGTCCCCCCGCCGGATCGCGTCCGCGGCGGCGACCGGCCCCATCTGCTCGACCAGCAGCCCGGTCTCCTTCGCGGGCGGTTCCGCCACCCGCAGCAGGTAGGCGCGGGCTCGGAGAATCGCCCTGTCCGCCCCGCTCACGTCGTCCGCCGATCGCGGTAGTAGAGCGCGTTGTCGACCATGTCCCGGTCCGGGCGCACGGCACCGGCCAGATCGCCGAGGGTCCACGCGACTACGTGCGCGGCGGGTTAGCGGACGTGGCGATCAGACGCCCCCGAACGGCGCGGGAACGCCGGGACGGGGACTTGGCCCACCCCCTCACTACAGGGAGCGCGACCCATGCGGACGATACCGCCCTCCGGCCCCGCCGAGGTGCTACAGACCTCCCCGACCCTCTTCGACACTGGCCACCCCTACGCGGGAGGTGAAGAGTCCAGGGTCAGCGGAGCTGATCACGAAGTGACGCCGGTAGGCGCCCTGGACGCTTCGCCGAGTGCGTCGGACGATCAGCCGGTGGTGGAGGGGGACGACCCGCACCCGATCGACGCGGACGACACCTCCCGCTGCCCTACCGCCCTGTGGTGCGACACGTGCGAGGCCGCCGACGATCTTGCGGTCGGCACGGCGGAATCCACCCTCGGCATCTTCTGCGTGACCCTGTGCGGCACGTGCGCCGAGTCCGGCCGGGTCCCGCGCTTCGCGTCGTGGGTGCTGGCTCTGGCCCGCGTTCATGACCACGCAGAGCACCTGGACTGCACGGTGGAAGATCTCGCCCCGCGCTACTAGCCGTACCCCTCTCGATCTCGGGTACGGCCCTCTGCCCTGCCCGGGATCTCCCCTGCCGTCTTCCGGCGGCTACCTCACCGGAGATCACCATGCGTTCTATCCCTGTCGACATCGCCCGCGTCGCCCTGATCGGTACCGGCAAGGCCAGTCCGAAGGCCGAGTACGTGCAGCTCTCGGACGGCCAGACGCGCCGTAGCGGGAACCAGGCCACCGACGGAAACGGCATGCCCCTGTGGACGGTTGACGTCCTGGTGGACGACGACGATGCCGTCCGCTCCGAGGTCATCGGCGTCACGGTCCCGGCCTACGAAGAGCCGATCATCGCGAAGTTTCAGCCGGTCCAGTTCCGCAACGTCGTCGCGAAGATCTACACCGACCGTGCGAGCGGGCAGGCGAAGGTCAGTCTCGTTGCCGAGGGCCTGATGACCCCGGCGAAGGCATCTGCGTCGTGACTGTGAGCTTCACACCTGGAGGGGCGGCTTCGGTCGCCCCTTCGGGCTTTCTGGGCATCCGCGCTCGTCGTCATGATCGAGATGCTGCCGCGTGGGCCGCACAAGAGATCGCCGACCTCTGGGATGCCGTCGCGGCTGCTGCGGGCCTCGGACGGCCCTTCGTCTCCGGATCGGGCATGCCGGGCTTGTCCCTGCCCGTCGTCACGCACGTGGATCTCCGCACCCCCACCACGCTCACGGTGCGCCTGCTGCCGGGTCAGATCCTCGCCGACCTCACGGGAGATCTCTCGCGTCTCGCCGAGGGCATGGGGGTCGCCGCTGTTCGTGTCCGCCCGTTCCGGCACGGGTGGGTGCACGTCCTACTTCTCCCGGCCGATCCGCTTGCCGTCACCATCCCGCACCCACGGCCCGTTCCCGATCTCGAGCGCGGCGTCTACCTGGGCAAAGACGAAGACGGTAAGAGCATCACTGCCGACCTGGTGACCGGCGCACACATGATCGTTCAGGGCGCCACGGGTAGCGGGAAGTCGAGCTTCCTCTACTCCGTGCTCGGGCAGGTGGCCTCTACTCCCGGCGTCCGAGTCACGGGCTCCGATCCCACGGGCCTGCTGCTGGCTCCGTGGCCGTCCCTGGAGCTTCCCGGGCCTGCTCTCGGTACCTCTGACCCTGCCGCGCACGTGGCCGTTCTAGAGGGCCTGGTCGCCGAGATGGACCGGCGCGTAGCCCTCATCCCCGCTGATCACGACTCACTGCCCCTCGGTGCCGATCACCCCGCCGTCCTGGTCGTCCTGGAGGAGTACCCCGGGCTGCTGCGGCTGCTGGACGCCGTCGACAGCAAGGGCCTAGGGAAGCGCATCCGTGCCGCCGTCGCCCGCCTACTGGCCGAGGGCAGAAAGGCCGGCCTTCGCGTGATCATCGTGGCGCAGAGGGCCGACGCGTCGATCATCGGCGGCTACGAGCGGGGACAGGCATCCCACCGCCTGAGCTTCCGTGTGGACTCCGTTGACGCGCTCCGCATGCTGCACCCGAACGCCACGCCCGATGCTGCTGGTGACCACTCCACGGCCCTGCCCGGGATCGCCCTGCTGTCGGCACCCGGCATGCCCCTGACACGGCTACGGGCACCCCACGTCGACTACCGCACCTACACGAAGACGATCCGTAGTGCAGGCACCCGATGATCGGCCTCCCGTCCCGGACCGGCCGGGCCGAAGGCAGGAGGCCGGGACGGGGACGGCCGAAGGCCGTCGAAGCCGGGTCCCTTGGTAATACTGCGAATAGCTCTTCCCACGGGGTGCGACCAGGCATCCGGGGTGATGTCCCGGTCCATGATCAGGAAGCTGCCCGGCGTGATCGTCGTGGGGATGCGTACCGGGTCCGCCGTCGTCTCTGGGATCTCAGTTCTCTAGCTCGCGTTCGTGCCTGTGGTCGGGTGTCTCACTCCGATGCCGGTGGTCCCGGTCTGCGCATCACCGAAGGTCCCGACGGTCGTCGTGCTGCTGGCCTCTCGGGTCTCCAGACGTGCGGCTCCGTGTGGGCCTGTCCTGTGTGTGCTCGGAAGATCGGCGCCCGTCGTGCCGAGGATCTTCGTGCTGTCGTGTCCGCCTGTGCTGCGGAGGGCGGAGGGGGCGCGCTCGTCACCCTGACTATGCGTCATCACGCCGGGCTTCGTCTCGCGGACTGCTGGGATGCGCTGTCCTACGCATGGGGCCGGGTGACGTCTGGTCGGGCCTACTCCCGCGAGACGACGACCTTCGGCATGCTCGGGTGGTCCCGGGTCGTGGAGGTCACCCACGGTGCTTCGGGATGGCACGTACACGTGCACGCCCTGGTCCTCTTCGACTCCCCGGTCTCCGATGATCTTCTCTTCGAGCTCGCGGGGGCCTGGTGGGATCGGTGGGAGAAAGCTCTTGCCCGGCGCGGTCTCTCGGGCCTTCGTGACAGCGGGGGACTCGACGCCCGGCAGATAGCCATGAACGCCGAGTCTGCGGACCTGGTCGCGGGCTACTTCACGAAGGTGGCCTACGAGATCACCGGTGGCGTGATCAAAGACGGCAGGTACGGCAACCGCTCCCCGTTCGCGATCCTGCGAGACGGCCTAGCTACCGGGCTCGCGGATGACCTAGAGCTGTGGTGGGAGTGGGAAGAGGTCTCCCGGGGCCGTAGGCAGCTCACCTGGTCGAAGGGCCTTCGGGAGTGGGCCGGGCTGCACGTCGAAGAGAAGACGGACGAAGAGGTCGCGGCCGAAGATCTCGGCTCCGATGACCTGATCATGCTGCCGGTCCGGACCTGGGAGGCCGTCCGGCACGAGGTAGAGGATCTTCTCGCTGCTGCGGAGATCGGAGGCCTTGCCGGGGCTATGGCGTGGTTGTTGAGTCGGCGTCTGTCGTGGCTGGACTGTCGGAGTGGTCCGCTAGCGTCCGCCGCATGTCGAGCGTTACCCCGGACGACGGGCCAAACTGGTGGGAGATCGGTCTAGTCGGTGCCGGGTTGCTCTTACAGATCATCGGGGCCGTCTTCACCATCCGAGGCATCTTCCTGGTCTGGGCCGAGGTAGCGAGACCGGGCGAGCGGTTCCGAGACCTGCTCATAGAGCAGGTTCAGATGACACGGAAGAAGCTCACCGATCTGGCACGGAAGATCAGTCGACGTCAACCAGCGCCGAAAACGCTGGCGGGTGCCGGTTTCGCAGCAGCGTTCGGGACGGCGCACGGAGACGCACACGTCGCCTTCGGCACACTTCCTGAGGAGACGCCCGACGCTATCGCTGAGCTGAACATACGGGTCAACCGACTCCACGACATGATCCAAAAAGTCCAGACGGATGCTAGGCAAGAGGCCAGAGATCGAGACGCTGCCGTCTCCGCTCTCGGCGATGCGCTTCGAGGCGAGATGACAGCGCGGGCGGACGAAGATCGGGCACGTGAGGTGAAGTCACTCCGCGCCGAGATCGGCGGCTTCTGGTTCATCACGATCGGCTTCGTGATCGGTGGCATCGGCTCCCTGATCGGGGCTCTCACCTAGACGTCGCTGGCTTCGTTGGAGGCCCGAAGAGGCTCACGACCAGGCGGAACGTCTGAGAGATCCACTGACTCAGATCGGCGTAGTTGATCGAGTACTCCCCGACCGCGACGCGCTCGTCCATGAGCAGGACGCCGGGGAGAGCGGGCGAGTCCTCGGGGATCCGGCGAAGCTCTTTCTCTGCGTGCTCGATCCCGTCCCGAAGGTTGTTGATCTCTAGCGTCGCGTGCTGAAGGGCTCGGTGCGCGGTCCGGTTCACCTGCCCCGTACCCGGCGACGTCCGGATGACGTCGAGGTGCAGGAGGGTGCGATGCAGGGTGCCGATGCAGGTCTCTACGTGGCCGGTCGCCCGGAAGAAACTCGCGAAGGACGGCGCTCCCCGGTCGAGCCCGTCCACCCACTGCGCACACAGTGACTGTGCGGCTTCGTACTCCGCGATGGTCTTGTCCATGAGTCGGATGGCGTTATTGAACAGACCCCGGCCCGGCTTCGTTCGTGACACGGCGGGGTCGTCTCCGACTAGGGCCCTGGTCAGCATGTGCAAGATCAGCTTGCCGTGCACGTCCTGGTGGAGTGGGGGCAGGAAGGGGCGCGGTGTCTCGTCCCAGTCGGCGAAGGTGGTCATCGCTCGCCTTCAGGCTTCGGGCAGGTCGGGACGGATCATGCCGTCTGCGATCTCCGCGCGGCGCTGATCGACTAGCTGCCATGCCGTTGCGAGCCATGCCGAGTAGTGCTCCGGAGGTTCGTCCCCCTGGCCGTCCCACCCGGACGACGCGAAGGCGGCTGCGATGGCTTCGCCCTGGACCTCGGCTGCGAACACGTGCCCGCCGTAGGAGATGGCGTCACCGATGATCTCGTCCTGCGCATCCGGCACGTAGTCCTCCCCCACGGGCGGAGCTTCGGGCAGATGGAAGACCACGTCAATGTCAACTTCGGAGAGGTGCGGCCTTCTCACCAGCTGTAACGGCCCTAGGTACGCATCAGAGCAGAACTACGGGCGCGCTCTGCCCCGTCTCGGGGTTGTGCAAGCGTAGTTCTGCGCCGGCCTCCAGCTGTTCGGTGATGAACCCGTAGAGGATCAAGGCGCGGTTCGTGATGTCGGTCTTCGACATCTTCGTCTCCGCATGCAACTCGTTGAGGATCTTGGACGCCTTCGGGATCAGCGACACGGTGACCCTCTCCACCTCGTCCGGCATCCGCTCGCCCGAACCCTTCACCGTCGACAGCCGACGACCGCCTTGCTGTGCCATGACCAACCCTCCGTTCCCGCTTCCACCTAGACGCGCTCCGCCTGGACGTGGGCGGAGACCCGTACTGAGTCGTACCCGACGTCGTACACGAATCTACACGGGTCTGCACGAATTTGCACGCTCGCGTGTGAGGCGGTACAGTTCACCCGTCGGAGCAACTGGCTTCGGCGACGTCCCCTAGGAACAGGAAGAGGAGGCCATATGCATCGGCCAAACACACACGTTGCAGCCCTTGTTATCCGGCAATAGTCGGCGACGCCGACCGCGTGACGCCCAGAGTGAGCAAGCCTCTGAGCTGCACGCACAGTAGTTGATCTTGATCTGACGATCCGCCGGGAAAGTGGACTCGTCGGAAAGGATCACCGAGAAGGATGGAGGTGACGTTGATGTTGGTGGAGATGTGGGCACCGCAGCTGGAGTAACAACCTGGGACCACCAGACGTGCTTCAACTGCGGTTGTCCTTGGAGAACCGCATGAACAGCCCCAGCTTCAACGCCGACGCGTTCGACGAGTTCGAGGAGCCCACCTCGGATGCCGACCTGGAGATTCAGGTCGGAGAGTGGGTGGACCTCAAGCTCCCGAAGTCGACGCAGACGCCGCAGGTGATCGGGATGGCGTTCGTTTCCATCAGCCCGAGCGTGACCCTGGGCATCGGCACGCACGCCGGAGCTTCGATGTGGGCGATCATCGTCATCGTGGTGATCCAGATCATCGGCCTCATCGCCCTCGTGGCGGTGCCGCTCCGGAAGAGTTAGACGCTAGACACACGGCCCGTTGGGCGTCGCGGTAAAGGCTAGTTACCGCGCCTGCCCAACGGGCCGTCTGCGTCTTCGAGGCCAGCTAGCTTGCCTGCCGACCCACGTACAGCCTAACGAGCAGGAGCCGAGAAGGCATCGGCCATGTGACACGCACTATCGGATGACTCTCGCGTCCTACTCATCCAGCACTGCCTTCGCCGCGCTCGCGTGCCACTTCGTTCCGCCAGGCCCGGCGAGGACGCGAAGATCACGCCTCCACGGGCGGAGTGTCATTGAGGGCACGGTAGAGCGTCGACCGAGCACAGTTGAGCGTCTTCTGAATCTCGGCGATCGACTCCCCGGCGTCCCGCAATGCACGGGCCTGCCGGACCTGGTCGCTCGTGAGGGCACGGGGGCGACCCGTGTGCTTTCCCCGGTCGCGTGCGGCCTCGCGAGCCGCTTCCGCCCGCTCGTTGATCAGGGTGTGCTCGTACTCGGCGAGCGAGGCGAAGATCCCCGCGACCATCTTGCCGGTCGGGGTCGAGTAGTCGATCCCCTCGCGGAGCGACTTGACCATGACGCCACGCTCGGTGAGTTCAGCCAGGGTCCGGATGATCCCGGAGAGGCTACGGCCGAGACGGTCCAGGGCGACGATCACGAGAGTGTCCCCCTCCCGCACGTACCGCATCATCTCGGCGAGCCCGGCCCGGTCATCCCGCTTGCCGGACATCTTGTCCGTGTAGATGCGATCGAGGGACACCCCCGCCCGCTGAAGCGCGTCGATCTGCTGATCGAGACTCTGACGCTTCGTGCTGACGCGTGCGTAGCCGACCAGATGCCCTGTGCTCATAGACCTAGTGTCTCAAAAGTCGGCGCACTGGGCAATAGTGGGACACGACTTCTGGGATGGTCTTTCGGGACTGGACGACCTGCGGAAACGGGATCACGGGCTGCCGCCGTCTCGGATGTCCCGATGCGAAACTTCTGGGACACCCCGGCGGGAGCAGCGTCAGCGCTCCATCATCAACTTTGGGTATGCGAATGCCGGCGACGTAACAGACCTTTCGGATCTCGCGACTGCGGAGCAGCAAGTCCCGTCTACCCCGTGAGGTCCACGTGCGCCGCACTGCCCGCATGTTCGTCGTCGCTGCCGCCGCCGTCGTGCTCACCGCGTGCTCGAACAGCTCGACGTCCTCACCGACGGTCGACGTTCCTAGTGCTGCACCGGCTACGACCGCAGCGGCGCCTACAGCAGCGCAGGGGGCGCCCGAGTCTCCTCGCGGAAACCTGGTCAAGCAGATCGGCGACACCTCTGGTTGGGGTCTCAGCAGCAACGACATCTCGGTGAAGTTCGTGGTGGACAAGATCACGGTCGACCCGAAGTGCAACAGCCAGTTCCCGTCACAGGCGGAGAACGGCCACCTCGTGCAGGTTGACCTCCGAGTCGAGACGACTCAGACCATGCCGAAGGACGCCGGCTACTCGATCAACCCGTACTCCTGGTCCGCGATCGGGCCTGACGAGATTACACAGTCGAACGTCGCCACCGGGGCGAGCTTCACCTGCCAGAATCCGAATGAGCAGCTCCCACCTCAGTTCTCCCCGGCCTCGAAGTACCGGGGATCGGTGGTCCTCGATGTCAGTAGCCCGACCGGCACCTTGATCTTCAAGCACCCGAACCCGACGCTTGGCGGCTGGGAGTGGACCTACGGCGCCGCTTAGCCGGGCAGTACTACCCCGTAGCGTCCGACTGGTCCGCGCCGTGCTGCTCCGTGAGCGCTTCGCGCGTGTCGGCCGCGCCGAGTAGGTAGGCCCGCTGCACTTCGTCGGCGGCTACCTCTCCCAAGTTGATCACTCGGAGGAGCGCTCGGAGAGTTTCCGCTTCTTCGCGAGCCATCCGCCCCCCTCGCTCCGCGGCCTTCCCCGAAGCCTCATGCGCTTCTCCGCGACCAGCGGGGCATCCCGCGCCGCGGTGCTCGACGCGGCTTCGCCGAAGCGCTCTTTCATGAAGTCATGCGGTGTCCCGCCGTCGAGGATCGTCGGAGGGTCAGGTACCAGCTCGGCTTCGAGTTCCGCCTTGACGATTCGTAGCTGGCCAATTCGCTGACGAGCCGCACTTTCGTCCAATGCATACAGAACGCCTTGATATCGCTCCCAATAGCGTCCACGCGCGTCGCGGAAGACAATACCTACCCGCTGCTCCATCCGATGGTCGAAGCTGAAGAGTTGCCTACCGAGCGGGACTACGAAGGGCTCCGCAGGTGGGGGAGGAATAAGGTTGAACTCGCTGATCTCCCAGAAGGCTGGGATGGCCTCATTGTCTTCGGGAGCGTAGACGTAGACCCAGACTAAATTGATCGGAAGCTCTGAAGCATTCTTCACGATCACGGCGTCGTGCTCGACCTCTCGCAGTCCCTCCTCGCCGAACTGCTTCCGCTTCACAGTTTTCCGCGTGAGCCAGACCGCCACCTTGTCAGCCTGCTCCCGTTTGCTTTCCTCCTGCAGCGCTTCGATCTGCTGCCGCTGCAACTCGATGGCTTCACTCTGGCGGTCGTTCGACTGTTTCGCCGCCACGGCTGCGCGGTAGGCAAAGAACAGCGCCACGGACGCCACGATCCAGGTGATGAACTCCTGGACATTGCCGTAGTCCAGGTGGGAGATCCAGTGCCAGAGGTCGACGTACCAAGGGAAGTTGATTGGCGCGGAGCCAGTGCCGAGGCGGCCGGGGAGCTGCACTCCGTGAGACTAAAGGCCCAGGACCGACGGACCGCCGACAGCCCGTGCCCTTCCTACAGCCCGGCTGCCCGACGGGCTTCTTCGAGTTCGTCGGGGTCGGAGACCGACGTGCCCCCGGCGTCTCTGCCCTGCTGCTGGTCCAGGACGGCAAGCTCTCGGGTGAGGCGGTTGATCTCCTCCTCGAACATGCTCTCTGGGGCCTGCGTCTCTACCTGGTGGTTCCACCGCTCGTGCCGGGTGGGTGCGTCCAGGCCCAGGAGCTTCGTCCGCCTCTCCATGACTGACAGCACGCTCTTCACGGCCTGGAGCTGCATGGCCGGGGTGGGTGCCGTCCGCATGATCTGCCACGCGGCCCGGTGGAGTTGATCGAGACGGGCAAGCTCCAGTAGACGGGCTTCCTCCACCGGCTCCCAGGCGTTGCGGTCCAGGACGCGGTAGACGGCCTTCCGGGCCCCCGATGCGTCCGCGTAACCCATCTTCTCGGCGATGACGGCGAAGCTGTGTCCGACGGATCGGAGGTTCGCGGCTTCCGCGTCCCGGTCTCGGATGCGCTCTCGGCGGGTGCGGTGGCCGGCTCGTCTACGCGGGTTGCTGTCCTCGCTCATGGAGTCCCGTTCTCTGTCCGTTGTCTTCATGCTCTTAGGGGTGATCGTGTTGGTAGCTACTTGCTCCGCTGCTTGCTGCTACTGGAGGCCCGTAGCTATTAATCCGCAGGTCGTCTAATGAGTGGGAAGGCCCGCCCGGCCCGAGAGGGAACTATCACGCGCCCTACCGGGCGGGCCTTCACTAGTGCGGACCACGGAAAGGAGAAAGCGTGATCCACTTCGGCGGGATGCCGTCCACCTCGATCATGGGCATAACCGAGATCGCATCACCCGCCGCGTCTTCTACCCGGCCCGGTTACCCCGGACGAAGCGGGAGAGGGTGGCCGAGTCGACGTTGCTCGTGTCGTTGAGCTTCGACTTCCCGCCGAGGTGGCGGAACTGCCGACGGACGCGCTTCGCCGTGTCCCTTGTGGCCGTGAGGATCGGATCGGTCCGGTGGATCACGGAGTCCGGATCACTCCAGTCCACGTCATCGATCATGCGGTCCAGGCCGTTGGGATGGGTGCTGTACCGCGTGTAATCCGCTTCCGGCTGAACAATCCGGGGACCTCGGAAGCGCTCCCGGTCATGGGCCTCCTGCGTGAGCTGGTCCGACCTGGTGGCCGTGTTGAACAGGTGTGGGTTACGCCGCTTCACCTGGTCGGCTAGCTCCGTGGTACTGGCAGAGGCCTTGACTCGCTTCACCCCGTCCGTGTTCTCCACGGAGTTCCGGTGTGCGTCCGGCCGACGGTTCAGGACTCGCCGGGGAGAGGGTCCAAGATCCTTCTTCCGGATCCCGGTGCCCTTGGTGATCCACCGACGCCCAGTGCTGTCCGAAAGCTCCATGACGTTCTCCTGTTCGTTTCGCCAGGGCTCTGAGTTCAGCGGTCCGTGAAGTGTTCTGCCCATGAGTCCACAATACGTGAGAAGTCACGAAGTAAGAGATAGCCGGCACCCCGCACCTGGCCTGACCTGCTGATCCTTTCGCCCGGAGAAGGGATCGACTCCCCCGGAGGCGATACCAGGGCGTAAGCTGCATCCCCCTTCTGGAGACAAGAAATTACCCCCCTGCCGACAGCGAAATAGAAAGCTGCCGAGCATAGGGGGAAGGAATTTTCCGTCAACGAAGGTTCCTACCCGGATCACTGTTACCTGATCCACGGGCCGGGGTGCCGAGTATGGCCCGAGGGCCGCTCTAGCGTCGTCCAGACTCAACCAATACTCGTCCGGCCGGGTACCGCCTTCACCGGACTGGTCTGAGACATCGAACGACAAGCCGTCTGACGGCCTTGCCTCGGGTACGAGCCGAGCTAGGGACTTACGGCTACCTCACCAGTGCCCTACGTCTGGGGAGAGCCGAGTGTTTCAGGTACACTCCGACCTTGGGATTTGTATTGGTGCCCACAGAATAGCACCCCCGCTCTGCATCTGACCTTCCGGTCCTGCGGCGGGGGTGTTGTTCTGTCTATTCTAGATATATTCGTAGAACATCGTCTATAAGACAAGATGAAATGCCCGATTAGCTCGGTTCCGTTGCCTACCCGACTAGGGATCACTACCCTGACCAGGCGTAGGGCAGATGGAGGGCGATCTTGAGGCGTCAGGGATCGTCGCGGGGGCGTCGTCTTCACGTGCGCGGGCGGCGCCCCTTCTGCGCCTAGTCGCGCCCGTCGCCGAATTCGTCGGCATGCGTGGCCCGTGCGAGCTTGTCCCAGTCCGTTGCGCTCCTGGTCTTCCGGCGACGGCCCTTCGGTGCAGGCACGGGACGGAAGATCGTCGCCAGGGTGTCCCGCTGTGCAGGCGTGAGCTTCGGGGCACGGTTCACCACCTTCTGCACCGCGTCGTCGTCCGACCCGTCCTGCACGTCCCTCCGCCGGTCCTCGGGATAGCTGCTGCTCGTGCTGCTGTTCAACGTGGTCTCCATCGGCTTGTCCTCGGGGGTATCGGGGTAGGGCGTCACTTCAGGCGGCGGACCACAACGCGCTTCTTCGCGACGGTCTTCGCGCCCGTCCAGGACTTCGGCACCATGAGCTTCCAGACGATCTCCACGGACTCCGGCCGGAAGGTCCGAACGCCCTGTCCTACCCGGCAGATGCGGACGGCCATGAGCGTGTCCACGACGACGCGCTTCTTCGCGGTCCTGAGAGCGTCCCAGGCTTCACGGACGTCGTCAGCACGGACCAGAGGCCCGAGGACGTCCACCCGGCCCGCATCGGCGATCTGAGCCTCGATCCCCGCGAGCTTCTCCGTGCACCGGTCGTTGATCGTCCGAACCTGTGCAATCGACAGGTCCCCGTCGGCGAAGGCTCCGGCCGCCGTCTCCATGCGCGTCCGTAGTGCCGTGGCCTCCTCGCGGAGAGCGTCGACGTCCGGGTGACCCTGGTCCACGAGAAGATCGATGGCGTCCGGCTCGGCAAGCCGCCGGACAATGACGTCGGCGACGTGCTTCTCGATCGGCTCGGCCATGCGGGAGACGTGCGCGTTCGTGGCACTGCACCGGTAGGTCCGATAGTGCCGTCGCGCTCCCCCGCCGTGCACCGTCGCCCCACAGTCTCCGCAGAGGGCCACGCCGGTGAGGAGGAACTTCGGCCGGGTCGGCGTGCGGGTCCGAGAGGGGTCGGTGAGGACGTCCACGGCGGCCCTCCAGGTCTCTTCCGGAACGATGCCGGGCCAGACGGCCGGGCTCATGATCTCGCCCCTGTAGGCCCGTAGACCGGCGTTACGAGGATTGATTAGGAGACGGCGGACGGCATCCCGTCGCCACGGACTCGGCTCGCCGCGGTGCTTCTCCCCGTAGCGCTTCTGGCGCGTGGTGTAGCCCGCGTTCGTCCAGTCCCGTGCGATCTCGGAGACCGACACCCCGGACAGGACGTCCTGGTAGGCACGTCTGATCAACTCCGCTTCGTCCTCGCGGATGGTGATTGCGTCGTCCTCGTACCCGAACGGAATCCTTCCCCCGGCCCGCTTGCCCTGCTGTGCGGCCTGGAGCTGTGCCCGAGACTGCCGGTCCGATTTCTGATCGATCTCATGCTGAGCTACTTCGCCGAGGATGCCGAGATGTAGTCGCCCGCCGGGCGTCGTCGGATCGATGTCCGTTCCACGCACGATGGCGATCTGCACCCTGTTCCGCTGGCAGGCTTCGACGAGCGCTAACCGGTCACGGGCGTTGCGAGTCAGACGATCGAGATTCCAGGCCACGACTACGTCCACCCGCTTGTCCTCGATCGCCCCGATGAGGTCGCGGAAGCCGGGCCGGGTCTTCCTCCCGGACGCAGAGACGTCGTTGTCGCTGAACTCGACCACTGGAGTCCATCCACGCTGCGAGATCAGGTTTTGCACGTCTTCGCGCTGGCGGGAGATGCCCAGCTCATCACCTAGTCGATCTTGCGACTGGCGGAGATAGGTGGCGGCGCGCACATCCGCTAGGTTACAGTCCAGGTGACCCGGAGTGCGCGGTCCGCGCCCCGGGCCGACAGCTCGCCTGCTCGCATCCGTTCCTCCAGTGGTCTGATCACGGCGCGCGGCAGCGCGAACGCGGTACGCAGCGCCGGCCCGGGCACCTCGGCGTTCGTCCGCCACCCCTGCTCGGCCCAGCGCTCCGCGGCGGCCTCCCGCGCGGCCAGCACTCGTTTGCGCACGACCTCGGTGCTCTCGGCCGTCTCGTCCGTTCCGCCCAGCGCGGTGACCGGCAGCATCCGCGCGCGCAGGTCCACCCGGTCCAGCAGCGGGCCGGACAGTTTCCCCAGATAGCGACGCCGCATGGCCGACGAGCACACACAGTCCCGGTCGTTCGCGGGGGCGCACGGACAGGGGTTGGCCGCGAGGACGAGTTGGAAGCGCGCCGGATAGCTCACGGTCCCCTCGGCGCGGGCCAGCCTGACCTCGCCCTCCTCCAGCGGCGTCCGCAACGAGTCCAGGACGTGCGCGCCGAACTCGACGCACTCGTCCAGGAAGAGCACGCCGCGGTGAGCCATCGAGACGGCGCCGGGCCTCGCGACACCGCTCCCGCCGCCGAGCAGCGCGGCCATCGAGCTGGAGTGGTGCGGGGCGACGAACGGCGCCACGGTGCTCAGCGGCCCGGCCGGCGGGAGGTTCCCCGCCACCGAGCGGACGGCCGCGAGCTGCAGCGCGTCGTCCCGGGACAGTTCGGGGAGCAGCCCGACGATCCGCTGCGCGAGCATGGTCTTGCCGGTCCCGGGCGGCCCGACCAGCAGCAGGTGATGGCCGCCCGCGGCCGCCACCTCCAGCGCGTGGCGGGCGTCCGGCTGCCCCACGACCTCCGCGAGCTCCGGCGCCGCGGCCCCGGGCTCGCCCGCCACCGGGCCCGGGCGGTCCAGCGGACCGTCCCCGGCGAGCCAGGTGAGCACGTCGGCGAGCGTCCCGGCCCCGAACACGTCGAGCCCGTCGACGAGGCCCGCCTCGGCCAGCGCCACCCCCGGCACGACCACGCGCCGCAGCCCGGCCGCCCGGGCCGCGAGCAGGCACGGCAGCACACCGCGGACCTGCCGGATCCGGCCGTCCAGGGCAAGCTCCCCGAGCAGCACCGTGCCGGCCAGCCGCCCGCGGTCCACCACGCCGGCGGCGGCGAGGACCGCGCAGGCGAGAGCCAGGTCGAACCCGGAACCGGCCTTGCGCAGGGTCGCCGGGGAGAGCGCGAGGAGGATCCGCTCGTTGGGCCACTGCCGGCCGGAGTTGACCACCGCGGACCGCACCCGGTCCTTGGACTCCTGCAGCGCGGCGTCCGGCAGGCCGACCAGGTGCACCCCGGGCATCCCGCCGCCGATCGCGGCCTCGATCTCCACCGGGACGCCTTCGACGCCACGTAGCGCGACCGACCAGGCCCGGGCCAGCGCCGCCATCAGAACGCCGCCTCGTAGTGCTTCAGCGTGACCGGCCGGTCCGGCGGCATGAGCACCGCGACGACGTCGAACCGGATCTCGCACCAGCCGACGTGGTGCTGGGCGAGCCAGGCCCGGGTGACCCGCCGGATCGTCGCGGCCTTCTTCTCCGTCACCGCCTCGGCGGGTTCGCCGTACCGCGTGCCGGAGCGGGTCTTGATCTCGCACACCACGAGCCGTGCGCGGTCCGTCGCGACCACGTCGAGCTCCCCGTCCCGGCAACGCCAGTTGCGGGACAGCACGACCAGGCCGCGGTTCTGCAGGTACTCGACCGCGACGTCCTCGCCGCGGCGGCCCAGTTCGTCCTTGGCTGCCATGCGGTCCACGATCGCGTGGACCGCGGGTCCGCCCGGGGTGAATCGAGAATCTGTGGATGGCCGGAGGCCGGTGGGGACAACTCGCCGGGATCAGGGCGGGGCCACCGAAACCCTCGGGGCCGTGGTGTAGGGCGTCAGCGCCCGAACTGCTCGTCCTCCGGCAGCCGCAGATCCGGCTTGTCCAGCTCCTCGATGTTCACGTCCTTGAACGTGAGCACCCGGACGTTCTTCACGAACCGCGCGGGCCGGTACATGTCCCACACCCACGCGTCGGACATCCGGACCTCGAAGTAGATCTCGCCGTCCGCGTTGCGCGGGGCGACGTCCACCGAGTTGGCCAGGTAGAAGCGGCGCTCCGTCTCCACGATGTAGGAGAACTGCGACACGATGTCGCGGTACTCCTTGTAGAGCGTGAGCTCCATCTCGGTCTCGTACTTCTCGAGATCCTCGGCGCTCACAGCTGCATTCCTCCCCCTGCGGTGGACTCGACGGGCTCGTCGAGCGGGCCCTCATTGTGGACCAGGCCCACCGACCCCCCGACCCCGGCCGGGTCACCTCCGGGAACACCGCGGTCACGGCGGGCAGCAGCGGCCACGTTGACGAACGAGTAGCGGTGCACGGCGCTGGGGCCGTGCTCGGCCAGGGCGGCGTCGTGGACCGGCGTGCAGTAGCCCTTGTGCTCGCCGAACCGGTACTGCGGCAGCGCGGCGTCCAGCTCGACCATCATCCGGTCCCTGGTCACCTTGGCCAGGACCGACGCCGCGGCGACGCAGGCCGCCGCGAGGTCGCCCTTGGGCACCGCCAGCGCCGGCCGGCCGAAGCCGCGCACGGCGAACCCGTCGGTGAGGACGTAACCGGGCGCCGACGCGAGGCCGGCGACGGCCCGCCGCATCCCCTCGATGTTGGCGACGTGGACGCCCCGGCGGTCCACCTCCGCCGGCGGGATGACGATCACCGACAGGTCCTCCGCCCGCCGGGTGATCAGCGTGAAGAACTCCTCCCGCGCGGCCGGGGTGAGCATCTTCGAGTCCGTGAGGCCCTCGAACCGCTTCGCGTCGTTCGGCCTCAGGACACAGGCCGCGACGACGAGCGGTCCGGCGCAGGCCCCGCGCCCGGCCTCGTCGACGCCCGCGACGGGGCCCAGGCCGTGCCGGTGCAGCGTGGTCTGCAACGTCCAGGTCCCCGCCGAGGCGCGGACGATCGCCCGCCCGGGCCTGAGCTCGGGCGGCAGGATCTCGGCGGGGCGGCGCCGGGCGGGCCGGCGGGACGGCGAGCGGGGTGACGGCATGCGAGGGCGCGCGACCACGGAGTGACCGTACGGGGTCAGGACCCGCCGTGACGGAACCGGGACCGGCTGCGGCGCGTGGACGGCAGGAACTCCTCGACGTGCTGGTCGAAGCGGATGCGTCGGCGGCGCAGCAGCCCGAACGGCAGCGCACCGGCCATGCCCAGCGCCAGCGGCACGCCCTGCGGGAGGCTGTCGCCGAGGCCGACCGCCTTGCTCTGCTGCGGGTTCGTCGCGTCGATCCAGCCGAAACGGCCGATCGGCAGCACCTTGAGCCGGGCCTTGCCGATGACGTTGGCGACCGGGATGGGGCCGTGACCGTCGATCCGGGAGTCCGAGGAGTTGTTGCGGCTGTCGCCCATGACCCAGAGTTCCCCGTCCGGCACCGTGATCGGCCCGAACGGGATCTGCCGGGCCGGCCCCGCGGCGGGCAGGTAGTAGATGTAGGGCTCGTCGAGCGGCGCGCCGTCGACCATGACGCGGTTCCGCGAGTCGCAGCAGGCGACGGTCTGGCCGCCGACGGCGATGACGCGCTTGACGAAGTCCTTCTCGTCCGGCGGGGCGAGGCCGATCAGCGATCCGATCTCCTGGCCGACCCGCGCGATCGTGCTGGAGGGCGGGGCCACGCTGAACTCGGTGTTGCTCCAGCTGTCCGGGCCGCGGAACACGACGACGTCCCCGGGCTGGGGGTCTCCGAAGCGGAAGGTGACCTTGTCCACGAGCACGCGGTCGTTGTTGCAGCCGGTGCACCCGTGCAGCGTGGTCTCCATCGAGCCCGACGGGATCACGTAGACCTTCGCCAGGAACGTCTGGATCAGGAAGGTCAGGACCAGCGCCACCACGATGAGCAGCGGCAGTTCCTTCCAGAACGTGGGCCGCCGCCGGCGACCGGTGCGGGGCTTCTTCCCGCCCGAGCGCTGGGTGGCGAGGTAGGACGCCGCAGGCTTGCCCGCGGACGAGGCGCCCGCGCGCCGGCGGTGCCGGCCGGGGATGCCGTCGGGGTCCGCGTCGTCGTCGGGAGCGGCCCCGGGGGCGACGTCCCCGGGAGCGTCGTCCGGGACGGGCAGGTCCTGCGGAGCAGGATCGTGCGGGCGGACGAGGTCGTTCGGGATGGCCTCGGTCTCGGCGGTGTCGGTCGCGGCGGGGATGACCTCGGTGGGGCCGGTCTCCTCGGTCTCCGGCGGTCCGGCGGGGGTCCACTGCCGGGGCGCGACGTTCCGCGGGTCGCCCTGCGGGCGAGCGGGGTCCGGGCCGCGGGGCGGGCGCCCCTCCGGGTCCTGGCGCCCCGGGACGGGCCGGCCGGCGAACCCGCCGGTGCGGAACTCCTCGGTGGGCTGCTCGTCCCGGTGGTTCTCGGTGGGGCGGTGGTTCTCGGGGCGGTGGTTCTCGCTGTGCCTGCGGTCGTCGGCGTACCGACCGTTCGGGCCGCGCTCCGCGGGCCTGCGGTTCGGGCCCTGGTCGTCGGGGCCGGGGCGATCGGCCCGGGCGTCGCCGTAGGGCGCCGCAGGGTCTGCGGCGTATCCGGAGCCACTGCGGCGCGCCTCGACCGGGTCGAAGCCGACGGCCTCGGCCATCCCGAGCCAGACGCCGTTGACCCAGCCGCCGGATCCGGCGGCGGGCGCAGCGTCCGCGCGCTGCCCTCTCGACGACGGGCCGCCGGAGCTGCCCGACGGGGGCCGGTCCGGCCCGGGCTGGTCACGGGCGTCGGCCCGGCGCATCACGCCGAGCCGCTCCGCGGGCGGGAAGTCCGGCTCCGCACCCCAGGCGCGTCCGTAGACGGGAGGCTCTCCCCGGGCCGGCCCTCGAGGCCGTCCGGGAGGGCGCCGCCCCAGCCGCGGCCACGACCGCCGTCGTCCTCGGGCTGCCCGACGTCCGGACCACGCCACCCGTCGGGTGGGGTCTGCGTCCGCGCGGGCGAATCCGCGGGCGCGTACCGCCGCGGTTGCGCGCGGCGGTCGTCGGGGAGCTGGGGAACGCCACGGTGTCGAGGCTACGGCAACCGGGGCGACCGGTCCGGGTGACGCTCAGGAAGCGGTGGTCGTCTCACGCTTCTCCTTGATCTTCGCGGCCTTGCCGCGCAGGTCACGAAGGTAGTAGAGCTTGGCGCGGCGCACGTCGCCGCGGGTGAAGATCTCGATCTTGTCGATGTTCGGCGAGTGCACCGGGAAGGTGCGCTCCACGCCGACGCCGAACGACACCTTGCGGACCGTGAAGGTCTCCCGGGCGCCGGAGCCGTGGCGGCGGATGACGACGCCCTGGAACACCTGGACACGAGAGCGGTTGCCCTCGATGACCTTCACGTGCACCTTGAGCGTGTCCCCCGGCCGGAAGGCGGGGATGTCGGAGCGCAGCATCTGTGCGTCCAGGTCGTCCAGGGTGTTCATCGCGCAGGTCCGTCCTCGTCTGAAACTCTCGTGCAGCGGTCGTGTGGGGTGGCCGCACCGGCTCGATCTCGATGGAGCCGGGGGCGCCCGACAGGGCCCGACAACCATGGCGTCGGGCGCTGGCAACCCGTCCATAGTGCCAGACGGGTTCGGGCAGGGTGAAATCGGTGGGGTCAGGAGCCCTCCGCAGCTTCCCTGAGCTGGGCGAGGAGCGCCCGGTCCTTCTTGTCGAGGGCGTCGGCGGGCAACGCGTCGAGCAGGTCCGGCCGGCGCGCGGCCGTCCGTTCCAGGGCCCGGTCCCGCCGCCAGCGGGCGATCGCGGCGTGGTTGCCGCTGCGCAGCACGTCCGGGACGTCGTGGCCGCGCCAGCTCTCCGGACGCGTGTACGCGGGGCCCTCGAGCAGCCCGTCGGAGAAGGAGTCCTCCGCGGCCGAGCGCGGATTGCCGAGCACGCCGGGCAGCAGGCGCACCACCGCCTCGACCATCGTCAGCACCGCCACCTCGCCGCCGACCAGCACGTAGTCCCCGATGCTGACCTCGTCGACGGGCATGCGTTCCGCGTAGTGGTCGACGACGCGCTGGTCGATCCCCTCGTAGCGGCCGCAGGCGAAGACGAGGCGCTCCTCCCCCGCCCACGCGTGCGCGGTGGCCTGGGTGAACGGGCGGCCCGCGGGCGTCGGGACCACCAGCCGCGCGGGGGCGTCACCCGGCACCCCCCCGATCACGCTGTCGAGGGCCTCGCCCCAGACCTGCGGGCGCATGACCATGCCGGGCCCGCCACCGTAGGGCGAGTCGTCGACGGCCTGGTGCACGTCGTGCGTCCAGTTCCGCAGGTCGTGGACGGCCACGTCGATCAGCCCGGCCTCGATCGCCCGGCCGAGCAGCGCCTCGCGCAACGGGGCCAGATAGCCGGGGAAGATGGTGACGACGTCGATCCGCACCGGGCGGATCCTCGCAGAGTGGGGTGGCCGTGGACGCCGGCGGACTCTCAGCCGCTCGCCGCGCCGCGCCCGAACTCCTCGACGGCCGCACGCATCCCGGCGAGCGTGACCCCCCGGCTCGCGAGGATGTGGTGGGCCGCGCCGGTCTCCGTGTGCAGCAGCCCCAGCAGGATGTGCTCGGAGCCGATGTAGGAGTGGTCGAGCCGCAGCGCCTCCCGCAGCGACAGCTCCAGGGACTTCTTCGCGGGGCGGTCGAAGGGGACGTGCTTGCCGCCACCCTTCCCCCGGACCGCCCGGGTCCGCTCCAGGGCTCCGGGCCCGAAGGCGTCCTCCACCTGGCGGCGCACCTCGTCGAGATCGATGCCGATCGTCGCGAGGGCCTCCGGATCCGGGGCGTCGCCGCGGTGCATGCGCACGATGTCCGCCTCGACGTCGGCGCGCTCCACCCCCGCGTCGCGCAGCAGCTGCGCGCCAGGGCTCGTCGGGGACCCGTAGAGGGCGATCAGGACGTTCTCGGTGCGGATGTGGGTCTGCCGCCGCTCCCGGGCGTCCTGCTGGGCGGTGATCACGGCCTGCCGGGCCGGGACGGTGAACCTCTCGAACATGCTCGCGCCTCCCGCTCTCAGAATCCGAGGCGGCGGTACTTCTTGTGCACCGCCTGCCTGCTGACCTTCATGACGTCGGCGATCCGCTGCCAGGACCAGCCCTGCGCCCTGGCGTTGCCGACCTGGAGCTCCTCGAGCGACTCGAGCAGCGTCCGCAGGGACGCCACGGCCGCCAGGCCGACCGCGGGGTCCTTGCTCGACGCCGCTGCCGCCACCGCTGTCGCATCTGCCATGTCCGTCAACTTACGTTGACAAGCGGAGCATGTCAACTGACATTGACACCATCATGGAACCCACAACGCGCCGACCCCGCCAGAGACCGCGTCGTGGCTCCACAACGGGGCCGGGCGGCCGAGGCGAGCATGCGGAAGGCCCCGTCGCGGTGCGACGGGGCCTTCCGGGGTGCTTCTTCAGTTCTGGTCGAGGTCCAGCAGGCCCTCGGGCGGGGTGAGGACGACCCTGCCGCCGTCGAGATCGACGGTCGGGACGATCTCCCGCACGAACGGCACGAGGAGGTCCGCCCGGCCCTCGCGCGCGACGACCAGCAGGTCCCCGCCCGGGCCGTGGACGATCTCACGGACCGTGCCGAGCGACTCGCCGTCCGCCAGCTCGGCCCGGAGGCCTTCGAGCTGGTGGGCGTGGAACTCCTCGGGGTCCTCCGCCGGCGCCAGCGACTCGACACCGATCAGGAGCCGGGCGCCGCGCATCTCCTCGGCCGCGGTCCGGTCCGGCACCTCGACGAAGCGGACGAGCAGCCGCCCGGAATGCGGGCGGGCGCTCTCCACGGTCAGGGTGCCGTCCGGCCGGCCGGTGCGCCGCGAGACCAGCACCGACCCGGGGGCGAACCGCTCCTCGGGGGAGTCCGTGCGGACGTCGACCGCGAGCTCGCCGCGCAGGCCGTGGACCTTGGCGACGAGCCCGACGAGCAGTTCGCCGCCCGTTCCGGGCGCCACGGTCCTAGTGATCGGTGTCGACGACATCGACCCGGACACCCCGGCCGCCGATGCCCCCCATCACGGTGCGCAGCGCCGTCGCGGTACGACCGCCCCGGCCGATCACCTTGCCGAGGTCCTCGGGGTGCACCCGGACCTCGAGCGTGCGGCCACGACGGTTGGTCACCAGGTCGACGCGCACGTCCTCCGGGTGGTCCACGATGCCGCGCACCAGGTGGTCGAGCGCATCCGCCAGGAGGCTCACGACTCGGTCGACTCGGCCTCGGCCGGCTCGTCCGCCTTGGCCTTCTTCTTCTTCGGCGTGGTGGCCTCGGTGGTGGGCTCCTCGCCCGCCGCCGCGAGCGCCGCCTGGAAGCGCGCAAGCTTGTCGATCTTCTCCGGCTGCGGCTTCAGGGTGCCCTCGGAGCCCGGGAGGCCCTTGAACTTCTGCCAGTCACCGGTGATCTCGAGCAGGTGCTGCACCGGCTCGGTCGGCAGCGCGCCGACGCCCAGCCAGTACTGCGCACGCTCGGAGTCGATCTCGATGAGGCTCGGCTCGTTCTTCGGGTGGTACTTGCCGATCGTCTCGATGGCGCGACCGCTGCGGCGGGTGCGCGAGTCGGCGACGACGACGCGGTAGTACGGCTGACGGATCTTGCCCAGACGCATCAGCTTGATCTTGACGGCCACGCTGTTCGGTACTCCTCGCGGATCGGGTAGTGCTGCTGTTGAGTCAGCTCAGTCCCGCGTGGGGGTACGGCTTCGCTCACTCGAGATGTTCGGCCGCGGCACGGTAGAGGGCCAGCCGCGGACCCGATCGACCATTGTGCCAGACGCCCCCGCGGGCGGACGACCCCACCACCTGCGGATCGCCCCCCGCGCCGGGCTTTCAGACCGCGGGCAGCGCGCCCGTCAGCGCCAGGGCGAGCGCGAGCCCGGGCAGCAGGTTGTTCACGGCGTGGGCGACGATCCCGGCCGGGAGCCGCCCGGTGATCGCCCGGGCCAGCCCGATCGGGAGCGCGACGACCAGCAGCAACGGCGTGCGGGTCAGCTCGAAGTGGGCCATGGCGAAGAGCAGCGTGGTGATCAGGAAGGCGACCCATCGGTTGGCGCCGAGCTTCTCCACCGCACCCCAGAGCAGCCCGCGGTAGACGATCTCCTCACAGATCGGTGCGACGACCACCACCAGCAGGAACACCAGGACGGCGATCGGCCAGCCGACCCGCACGCCGTCGAAGATCTGCCCGACGGTGGACGTGGCCTGTTCCGGCCCGACCACGGCCGCGTAGACCAGCGACGCGGGAATGCTCAGCAGCAGCCCGCCGAAGCCGAGGGCCAGACCGATCCCGAGGTCCCGGGCACGCACGCTCAGCCCCAGGTCGAGGCGGGGGCCGTTGCCCCGCAGGCGGGTGACGAGCAGCGCGGTCCCGGCGGCGAGCAGCGTGGGTGCACCCAGCGCGAGCAGGATCCCCGGCACGCCGAGGCCGTCCGGGCCGGCGAAGAGCGCCGAGACCAGGAACGACGCGCCGAGGAAGACCACCTCGACGAGCAGGTAGGCGCCGAGCCCCCAGCGGTGCGGCGGGCGCGGCTCCGGTGCGGGTTCCGGGGACGGGTCGGAGGCGGGGGCGACGGGCAGGGGGTGCGGCCACCCGTGGATCACCGGGGCGCCGGGTCTCGGCGGCGGCGGCCCGTACCGGTAGCCCCCCGGCGGCAGCTGTTGCGAACCGGGGCCGATCGTCTGGCCGTCGCCGTCCGGGATGCCCACGCCCCCGACGCTACCCGGCCCCGGATCAGCGTGTCCGCACGACGGGCGTCGGTCAGGCCGCCCCGGCGATCCGCCCGCGCAGCATCACCAGGGCGGGGTGCCGGACGGCCTCGGGGTCCGTGCGGGGGTCCGTCCGGTAGACGACGAGATCCGCCGGCGCCCCCGGCTCCAGGCCCGGCCGCTGCAGCCACTCCCGGGCGGCCCAGGCGGCCGCCCCGAGCGCGTCCGGATGCCCGGCCGCGGCCAGCGCGGCGATCTCGTCGGCGATCCGGCCGTGCCGGATGCCGCCACCCGCGTCCGTCCCGGCGAACACCGGCACGCCCGCCTCGATGGCCTTGCCGACCGTCTCCCGCGCGGTCCGGTGCAGCTCGCGCATGTGCGCGGCGTACGTCGGGTACCGCGACGCGCTGTCCGCGATCCCGGGGAACGTGTCGACGTTGATCAGCGTCGGGACCAGCGCGGTCCCGCGGGCGGCCATATCGGCGATCAGGTCGTCCGTGAGTCCGGTGCCGTGCTCGATGCAGTCGATGCCCGCGGCGATCAGCCCGTACAGCGCGTCCGTCCCGAAGACGTGCGCGGTGACCCGGGCCCCGGCGGCGTGGGCGGCGTCGACGGCCGCCTTCAGGACGTCGTCGGGCCAGAGCGGGGCGAGATCGCCGACGCCGCGGTCGATCCAGTCCCCCACCAGCTTGACCCAGCCGTCCCCGGCCGCCGCCTGCTCCGCGACGACCTCGGGCAGCAGCGCGGGGTCATCCAGGTCGACGGCGAGGCCCGAGATGTAGCGCTTGGGTCGGGCGATGTGCCGGGCCGCGCGGATGATCTCCGGCAGGTCCTCCCGGACCTGCAACGGCCTGGTGTCCACCGGCGAGCCGCAGTCACGCAGGAGCAGCGCGCCGGCGTCCCGGTCCGTGATCGCCTGCCGCTCCGCCTCGTCCAGCTCGACGGGCCCCGAGGGCCCCAGCCCGACGTGACAGTGCGCGTCCACCAGCCCGGGGACGATCCACCCGCCCTCGTCGAGCACCTCGGCGCCGGGCAGCGGCTCGGCGCCGACCCGTCCGGCCGCGTCCACGTAGAGCTCCGCCCGCTCCCCCGACGGCAGGACCACACCGCGCAGCAGGTACCCGGCAGAGGGCATCAGCGGCCCTTCTTGTTCCCGAAGTTCAGCTTCGAGGGGTCGAAGCCGGGCGGCAGCTGGTCCATGCCGCCGCCGAACGCCGGCGGCAGCTCCTGCAGCGACGGCGGCAGGTTCGACAGGTCCGGCATCCCGGCGGCGCGGGACGGCGTCGGGCCCTTGCGTCCCTTCTGCTGCTTCGCCTTGCGCTTGTTCTTGGGCTGCTTGCGGGTGGCGCTGCGGCCCCCGCCGCCGAAGCCGAACTGCCCGGCCATCTGCTTCATCTGCTTGCGGGCCTCGAAGAAGCGGTTCACCAGGTCGTTCACATCGGAGACGGTGACGCCCGAGCCGTTCGCGATCCGGGACCGCCGCGACCCGTTGATGATCTTCGGGTCCGCCCGCTCCCCGGCGTCATGCCGCGGATGATCGCCTGCAGCTTGTCCAGCTGCTTGTCGTCGACCTGCGCGAGGGCTTCCTTCATCTGCGCCGAGTTGGCGCCGGGGAGCATGCCCAGGATGTTGCCGATCGGCCCCATCTTGCGGATGGCGAGCATCTGCTCGAGGAAGTCCTCGAGCGAGAGCTCACCGCTGCCGATCTTCGCGGCGGTGGCGGCGGACTTCTCGGCGTCGAAAACCTGTTCGGCCTGCTCGATGAGGGTGAGCAGGTCGCCCATGCCCAGGATCCGCGACGCCATGCGGTCCGGGTGGAAGACGTCGAAGTCCTCGAGCTTCTCGCCGTTGGAGGCGAAGAGGATCGGCTGCCCGGTGACCTCGCGGACGCTCAGCGCGGCGCCACCGCGGGCGTCGCCGTCGAGCTTGGTGAGGACGACGCCGGTGAACCCGACCCCGTCCCGGAACGCCTCGGCGGTCGCCACGGCGTCCTGACCGATCATGGCGTCGACGACGAACAGCGTCTCGTCCGGCTGCACCGCGTCCCGGATGTCCGACGCCTGCTGCATCAGCTCCTGGTCCACGCCCAGGCGGCCGGCGGTGTCCACGATCACGACGTCGTACATCGCCGAGCGGGCGTGCGCGATGCCGCGGCGGGCCACGTCCACCGGGTCCCCGACCCCGTTGCCGGGCTCGGGGGCGTAGGTGGGCACGCCGGCGCGCTCGCCGACGATCTGGAGCTGGTTGACCGCGTTCGGGCGCTGCAGGTCACAGGCCACCAGGAGCGGGGCGTGTCCCTGGTCCTTGAGGTGCTTCGCGAGCTTGCCCGCCAGGGTCGTCTTGCCGGAGCCCTGCAGGCCCGCGAGCATGACGACGCTCGGCGGTTCCTTCGCCAGCCGCAGCCGGCGGGTCTCGCCGCCGAGGATCGTGACGAGCTCCTCGTCGACGATCTTGACGACCTGTTGGGCCGGGTTCAGCGCGCCGGAGACCTCCGCGCCCTTGGCCCGTTCCTTGATCCGGCTGATGAAGCCCCGGACGACCGGCAACGCGACGTCCGCCTCCAGCAGCGCGATACGGATCTCGCGCGCGGTGGCGTCGACGTCGGCGTCGGAGAGCCGGCCCTTGCCACGCAGATCGCGCAGCGTTCCGCTGAGACGCTCGCTGAGGGTGTCGAACACCCCTCCAACCCTACTTGGCCGCGCGGCCGGGATGCAGACCCCGTGCCCGCCCCCGGCCGGCCGATCACCGCGGTCACGCACGAGATGGCGGGCCGACGCACCTGATCCGGCCCGTGCGCGTCTGCGTGGGAGGTCAGCTGTCCAGGGTGAGGCCGCGCGCCGCCGTGGGACGGTCGAGGACGGTGACGGTGCGCCACGGCTCGGCGAGCGCACCCGTCCGAAGCCGCTCCGCCACCCCCTCCGCCCGCTCGGCGTGCCGGGCGAACGACCCCGGGTCGACGACCCGGCCGCGCTCCCGCTGGCCGCGCAGCGCGTCCGCCGGGTCGACGTCGAACCACACGAGGTGCGGGTCCCGCCGGCTCAGCCGGGCCAGCAGGATCGCCGCGCGGCGCAGCCGGGGTGCGGTCGCGGGCAGGTGGACGACGACAGTCGGCGCGCCGCCCAGGGCCGCCGCGATCACGGCGAGGCGGTGCAGCAGGTGCACGAGGGGCCGCAGGCGCGCGTACGGCGTGCGCGGCGCGAGCCGGACCAGGGCGTCCCGCTGGGCGTCGGAGTCCAGGACCACCAGGCCGGGCCGGGGACGGACGGAGCGCAGCATCGTGGACTTCCCCGCGCCCGGCATCCCGGCCACCAGCACGAGGCTGCGCCCGGGCAGCCTGAGCCGGACCGGCGCGGCCGATCGGCTCGGCGGGGTGGAAGGTACGGGCAGCGGCCGGGACGGGGTGTCTCCCGGCAGCGTCAGCGTCATGCCGGACCAACGAGCGGTCAGGGCGGTACGTTCCCGGTGTCCGTTACCCGGACCCGCGGCTCAGGAGGGCGTCGTTGCCGCGCTCGCCCGTCCGCTACGTGGGCGTGTCCTTGCGGGTCCTCCCCGCCGGGACCTTGCCGGCCGGCTGGCGCGCGGCCGCCAGCACGGCCTGCTCGATCCTGCGCCGGGCCGCCCGGGCGACCCCGCCGTCCGTCCCCGCGCCCGCCAGGCCGAACGAGTCGACCACCGACGCCCCGAGCGTGGCGACCCGCGCCCAGCGCACCTCCACGTCACAGCTCTCGAGGGCGCCCGCGACGTGGTGCAGCAGGCCGATCCGGTCCGCCGCGCGGAGCTCCATGACGACGGCGCCGGTGGCCTCGTCGTCGAACCAGAGGATCCGCGGCGCGACGGTGCCCTCGACGGCCGGGGACGTCGGCGCGTAGTCCTTCTCCTTGCGGGCCAGCGCCTCGGCGAGCACGAGGGAGCCGTCGAGCACCCGGACGAGGTCCGCCCGGATCAACGCCTGGTCCGGGAGCCCGCCGAAGCGCGGGGACACCGCGAACCGGGCGATCGCGAGCGTGCCGGTGGTGCGGACCTCGGCCGCGTGCACCTCCAGCGAGTGCAGGGCCAGCACCCCGGCGGACGCGGACAGCGCCGCGGGGCCGCCCGGCACGCCGATGGTCACGGAGGCCAGGTCGTGGTCCTGCACGAGGCGGACGTGCGGTTTCCCGTCCTCGGCGACCGCCCGCGCAAGCTCCGGGTCGAGCTCGGGGTCCGGGCCCGGCTCGGGCAGGGACTCCCCCGCCATCAGCGCGCGGGTCCGGGCGGAGAGGTCGCGGATCAGCGCCCGCTTCCACGGGCTCCACACGGCGGGACCGGTGGCCAGCGAGTCCGCCTCGGCGAGCGCGTCGAGCAGGTCCAGCAGCACCACGTCGTTGCCGAGGGTCTCCGCGACCCGGCCGACGGTGGCCGGGTCGTCGAGATCGCGGCGGGTGGCGGTGTGCGGGAGCAGGAGGTGGTGGCGGACCATCCGGCCGAGCAGCACGACGTCCGCCTCGCCGAACCCGAGCCGGCGGCCCATCTGCACCGCCAGCGACTCGCCGACCTCGGAGTGGTCCCCGCCGCGGCCCTTGCCGATGTCGTGCAGCAGGGCCCCGACCAGCAGCAGGTCCGGGCGGGAGACGCGGGTCGTGAGCCGCGCGGCCTGCGCACACGCCTCGACGAGGTGCCGGTCCACCGTCCACACGTGCGCGCGGTCCCGCGGCGGCAGGTCCCGCACGGCACCCCACTCGGGGAACATCCGTCCCCAGAGGCCGGTGCGGTCCAGCGCCTCGATCACGTCGACCATGCCGCGCCCGGTGCCGAGCAGCGACAGCAGCTCGCCGAGCGCGGCCCGCGGCCACGGTTCCCGCAGCTCGGGGGCGGTCTCGGCGAGGCGGTGCAGGGTGCCGGCGGCCACCGGCAGACCGGTCCGGGCGGCCGTGGCGGCGACCCGCAGGACCAGCGCGGGATCCCGGTTGGCGGAGGCGTCCCGCGCCAGCGCCACCTCCCCCATGTGCTCGACGACCCCGGAGTCCAGCGGGCGGCGCACGGGCGCGCGGCGCAGCGCGGCCAGCCCGCGCCGCGGCAGCGCGGCCCGGGCGGACCGCAGGCCCACCTCGGCGGCGAACGCGACGGCGCGGGCGGCGCCCGACAGGGCGCGGGCGAGCTCGAACCGGTCCCCGATCTCGAGGACGGCGGCGATCTCGTCGGCGTCCTGGGCGCGCAGCACGTCCCGGGCGCGCCCGGCGAGCCGGTGCAGCTCCGTCCGCACGTCCAGCAGCAGGTCACGGGCCTCCGCGACCTCGCTGCCCGGCCGGTCCACGAGCTGGGCGGCGGCCAGCGCACCGATCAGCTGGACGTCCCGGAGGCCGCCGTGCCCGGACTTGAGATCCGGCTCGATGCGGTGCGCGACGTCACCGACCTTGGTCCAGCGGTCGTGCGCACCGTCGTCGATCTCGTCGAAGCGGCTCCGGATACCCGCCCGCCAGGCCTGCCGCACCGCGCCGCGGACCTTGTCCGACAGGGCGGGGTCCCCGGCGATGTGCCGGATCTCCAGCAGCCCGAATGCGGCCCGCAGGTCCGTCGCCGCGACCTGGACGGCCTGGCCGGGTGTACGGACCGAGTGGTCCAGCCCGATGCCGGCGTCCCAGAGCGGGTACCAGAGCTGTTCGGCGAGCCGGTCGACGTCCTTGCGCCCGTCGTGCAGCAGCACCAGGTCCAGGTCCGAGTAGGGGGCCAGCTCCCGGCGGCCCAGCGCCCCCACCGCGACCAGGGACGCCCGTTCGTTCACCCCGATCGCGGCGCACCGCGACGAGAGCCAGAAGTCGTGCAGGTCCACCAGGGCCGTCCGCAGCGCCTCCGGGCTCAGCCGTCGCCGGCCACCCGGGTGTTCCAGCAACACGGCCTTGGCCTTCACCAGATCCTCGGCCGATCCCGAGTTCACCGTCGTCACCGACTCGCTTTCACCTCCGTCGGCGTCCTCCGCCGGCAACCGGGCCGACGTCCACGCCGATCATCACCAGGCCCCCCGACCCTCCCGGCGGATCCCCGACGAACCCCGGGGCGCCGGCCTCCGCCACCCTCACAGGGCGTCGGAACCCCGCTCACCGGACCCGACCCGCTCGACCGTCTCGACCGACCACGGTGGCCTCCTCTTCGACGGGTACCTGCGGGAAATCACGAAGAACTCCGACGAACCGGACGAAACACGCCCGCTCGTCAGACGCCGGAGGCCCGCCGCACCGATCACTCGGCACGGCGGGCCCCGACGGTGAAGCGACAGAACCAGGGTCTGTCCAGCCGGCGTGGATCCGCAGGACGGGCCCTAGATCGCGTCGTTCCCGCGCTCGCCCGTGCGGACCCGGACGACGGTCTCGACCGGGGTCACCCAGACCTTGCCGTCACCGATCTTGCCGGTACGCGCGGCCTCGACGACGGCGTCGACCACCTTGTCCGCGAGGGCGTCGTCCGCGACGACCTCCACCCGGACCTTCGGGACGAAGTCCACGGAGTACTCGGCACCCCGGTAGACCTCGGTGTGGCCCTTCTGCCGGCCGTAGCCCTGGACCTCGGAGACGGTCATCCCGAGGACCCCGATCTGCTCGAGGGCGCCCTTGACGTCCTCCAGCACGAACGGCTTGACGATCGCCGTGATCAGCTTCATGGATCAGCCCTCCTTGCCGGCGGGCGCCGGCACGTGGGAGGCCGCCTGGGCGGTGGCCGCATCGGGGCGCGGGGTCCCGGCGACGCTCGCCAGGCCGCGGTGGCTCGAGAAGTCGTACGCGGTCTCCGCGTGCTCGGTCTCGTCGATACCGGTGTACTCGTCGTCCTCGTCGAGGCGGAGCCTGCCCTTGAAGATCACCTTCACGACGTAGGCGATGACGAAGGTCAGGATGCCCGAGTAGAGGAGGACCGCGGCCGCGCCGACGATCTGGCGCCAGAGCTGGTCGACACCGCCGCCGTAGAACAGGCCGGCCACACCGGCACCCGAGCCCGGGTCGGCGAGGAAGCCGACGAGCACGGTGCCCGCGATGCCGCCGACGAGGTGGACGCCGACGACGTCGAGCGAGTCGTCGTAGCCGAAGCGGAACTTCAGCCCGACCGCCAGGGCGCAGAGCACACCGGCGATGGCGCCGACCGCGATGGCGCCCAGCGGGGAGACCGAGGAACAGGACGGGGTGATCGCGACGAGGCCCGCGACGATGCCGGAGGCGGCTCCGAGGCTCGTGGGCTTGCCGTCACGGACACGCTCGACGACCAGCCAGGCGAGCATCGCGGCGCAGGTCGCGACGATGGTGTTGATGATCGCGTAGCCGGCGAGGCCGTTGGAGCCCACGGCCGAACCGCCGTTGAACCCGAACCAGCCGAACCACAGCAGGCCGGCACCGAGCATGACCAGCGTCAGGTTGTGCGGGCGCATGGGCTCGCGCGGCCAGCCGCGGCGCTTGCCGAGGACGATCGCGAGGGCCAGCGCCGCGACACCGGCGTTGATGTGGACCGCGGTACCACCCGCGAAGTCGATCGCCTTGAGGGTGTTGGCGATCCAGCCACCGGTCTCGGCGGTGACGCCGTCGAAGGCGAACACCCAGTGCGCGACCGGGAAGTACACGACCGTGGCCCAGATGCCGGCGAAGACCAGCCAGGCGCCGAACCTCATCCGGTCCGCGATCGCACCCGAGATCAGGGCGACGGTGATGATGGCGAACGTGGCCTGGAAGCCGACGAAGACCAGCGACGGGATGGTGCCCACCAGCGGGTAGGACTGCGCGGCGCCCGTGTAGGACCCGACGAAGAGCCCTTTCAGGCCCCAGTAGTCCGTGATGTTGCCGAGCAGTCCGCCGCCCACGTCGTTACCGAAGGCCAGCGAGTAGCCGTACAGCACCCAGAGGACGCCGACCAGGCCCATGGCACTCAGGCTCATCATCATCATGTTGAGCACGCTCTTGCTACGGACCATGCCGCCGTAGAAGAGCGCGAGGCCTGGTGTCATGAGCAGCACCAGCGCGGTACTGGCAAGCATCCAGGCGGTATCGCCGGTGTCAGCCACGGAACTCCCTCCCGTTCGTCGCCGCCGCCGAGCGGCAGATGCCCGGAATAATCGAAGCGCGATGTTTCGGGGAGGGTCGCTCGATGTTTCCGATCAGTGAACCTGCCGCCTCCACGGGTTACATCGGGATTACGCAATGCGGCGAACCGCGAGGGTGACCGTCATGTCACGCACCGTCGTCCGTGCATCACGGTTCGGCGACCGTCCACTGTGACCGTCGTCGCTCGTCCGGCTCAGGTCAGCAGGGCGTCGACGAAGGCTCCCGGCTCGAACGGAGCCAGGTCGTCCGGGCCCTCGCCCAGACCCACCAGCTTCACCGGCACCCCCAGCTCCCGCTGCACGCGGAAGACGATGCCGCCCTTGGCCGTTCCGTCCAGCTTCGTCAGCACGATGCCCGTGACCTTCACCACCTCGCCGAACACGCGGGCCTGGATCAGCCCGTTCTGGCCGGTGGTCGCGTCGAGGACGAGCAGCACCTCGTCGACCTCGGCCTGCTTCTCGACGACGCGTTTGATCTTGCCCAGCTCGTCCATCAACCCGGTCTTGGTGTGCAGCCGGCCGGCCGTGTCCAGCAGGACGGCGTCCACGCCGTCCGCAGTGCCGCGCTTGACGGCGTCGAACGCGACGGCTGCCGGGTCCGCGCCCTCGGCGCCGCGCACGACCTTGGCACCGGCCCGCTCGCCCCAGGTCTGCAGCTGCTCGGCGGCGGCCGCGCGGAACGTGTCCGCCGCGCCCAGGACCACGTGCCGGCCGTTCGCCACGAGGACCCGGGCCAGCTTGCCGGTGGTGGTGGTCTTGCCCGTCCCGTTGACGCCGACGACGAGCACCACGGCCGGGCGCCCGTCGTGCGGGAGCGCCGCGACGGACCGGTTCACGTCCGGTCCGAGCGCGCGGCCGAGCACGTCCCGGAGGAGCTGACGGGCCTGCTCCGGGGTGCGGACACCGCGGGCGGCGAGCTCGGTGCGCAGGGTCTCGACGAGCTCGGAGGTCATCTCGGGACCGAGGTCCGCCTGCAGAAGGGTCGCCTCCACGTCCTCCCAGGACTCCTCGTCGAGCTCGCCGGCGCCGAGGAGGCCCAGCAGGCTCTGCCCGAACCCGGAACGGGAGCGGGCGAGGCGCCCGCGCAGCCGCTCCAGGCGGCCGTCGGTGGGAGCGATCTCCTCCGTCGGGGCGGGCGGGGCCGCCGTGTCGGCCGCAGGGGCGGCAGGTGGCGCCGCGGGGGCGGCCGGCGCCGCGGGCGCGGGTGCCTCGCGCGGCGGGGCGACCGGGGTCTGCGGGGGCGCGGTGCGTTCCGGAGCGCGCACCGGAGGAGCCATCGGCGGAGGGGCGGTCGGCGGAGCGGTGTCCGCGACCGGGGCGGTGTCCCTCGGCGGGGCGGTCGGGGCCGGCGCGGCCCGGTCGATCGGCGGGGCCGTGGTGGTCGGCGGGGCCGTGTCCCTCGGCGGGGCCGTCTCGGTCGGCGGCGCGGTGGCCTCAGGTGCCGGAGCCGTGTCCTCGCGTGCGGGAGCCGTGTCCGTCGGCGGGGCGACCGGGATGACCGGCGGCGCGGTGGCCTCAGGTGCCGGAGCCGTGTCCTCGCGTGCGGGAGCCGTGTCCGTCGGCGGGGCGACCGGGATGACCGGCGGCGCCGCGGTCGGGGCCTGCTCCGCGACGGGGATCCCGGCGGGCGGGGTCCGCGCCTCGGTCGCCGTGCCCGTGGCGGACAGGCCCTCCGGCGGCGTCCGCACATCGTCCGCGGTGGCGGTGCTCTCCGGCGCGGTGGGGGTCGGCGGGGCGGTCTGCGCCGGGGTCGGCTGCTCGACCGGGGCCGTGGGCTGGGCCGCGGTCGGAGGTTCGACCGGGGCCGAAGGCCGGCCCGGGCGTACCGGGGCCTCCGGGGCCGGCGGGGCGGCGGTGCCCGAGGAGAAGTCGAACCCACCGCTCGCCTTGTAGCCCCCGCCCTTCGGCGGGGGCTTCAGCTCCGGGCCGCGCTGCGTCTTCAGCTCGTCCTGCTCGCGCAGGCTGATCCGCCGTCGCCGGCCGATCACCAGCCCCAGGACCAGAGCGATCAGCAGGACCGCCGCGACCACAGCCACGACGATCCACAAGGTCTGCGTCGTCACACGGGCAAGCCTGTCACAGCCGGGGTCGGTGCCTCGGTGCCGCACCACACGAACGGCGCGTTCGCTCACCAGGTCTGAACGAAAGTGCCGCTCGTGAAGATCATTGGGACTACGACGCCGCGCGGAGGCGCTGGGAGATCACCGTGGTGATGCCGTCGCCCCGCATCGAGACGCCGTAGAGCGCGTCCGCGACCTCCATCGTCGGCTTCTGGTGCGTGATGACGATGAGCTGGCTGGTGGCGCGCAGCTCCTCCAGCAGGCTGATCAACCGGCGGAGGTTGACGTCGTCGAGCGCCGCCTCGATCTCGTCGAGGATGTAGAAGGGCGAGGGCCTGGCCCGGAAGATCGCGACGAGCAGCGCCATCGCGGTCAGCGAGCGCTCGCCGCCGGAGAGCAGGGACAGCCGCTTGACCTTCTTGCCCGGCGGCCGCGCCTCCACCTCGATGCCGGTGGTGAGCATGTCGCTCGGGTCCGTCAGGACGAGCCGCCCCTCGCCGCCGGGGAACAGCGTGGCGAACACGGTCTCGAACTCGCGGGCGACGTCGAAGTACGCCGAGGTGAAGACCTCGAGGATCTTGTCGTCGACCTCCCGGACGACGGTCAGCAGGTCGCGGCGGGTGTTCTTCAGGTCCTCGAGCTGCGTGGACAGGAACGTGTAGCGCTCCTCCAGCGCGGCGAACTCCTCCAGCGCGAGCGGGTTGACCTTGCCGAGCAGCGCGATGTCCTTCTCGGCGCGCTTCGCCCGGCGCTCCTGGGTGGCCCGGTCGTACGGCACGGACATGGGCGCGACGACATCCTCGCCGCGCTCCTTCGCCGCCTCGTACTCGGCGATCTCTCCTGCGGGCGGCGGCACCGGCACGGACGGCCCGTACTCGGCGACCAGGTCGTCGATCCCGAGCCCGTGGTCCCCCAGGACCTTCTCGGTGAGCTGCTCGAGCCGCAGCCGGGACTCCGCGCGGGCGACCTCGTCCCGGTGGACGGTGTCGACCAGCTTGTCCAGCAGCGCCGACAGCCGGCCCGTCGACGCGCGGGCCTCGGCCAGGGCCGTCTCGCGTTCGGCCCGCGCCGCCGCGACCTCGTCCCGTTCCACCGCCGCGGACGCCAGTGAGACGTCCATCCGCTCCAGCGCGGCCCCACCCGCCCCGACGACGAGGGCGGCCACCGCCGCGCCGCGCTCCCGTTCGGCGCGGGCGGCCTCGGCCCGGGCCCTGGCCTGGCGTTCCGACGCGGCCTGGCGGCGCAACGAGTCCGCTCGCCCGGCGATCGCCCGCGCCCGCTCCTCGGCCGTGCGCAGCGCGAGCCGGCACTCGACCTCCTCGGACCGGGCCTCGGCCAGCCGGTCCGCGGCGGCGTCCCGCACCTCGGTGTCCGGCTCGTCCTCGAGCGGCTCGCCCTCGGCCAGGGAAAGCTGACGCTCGGCGGCCTCCAGGGCGAGCAGCGAGTCCGACCGGCGGGCCTCGACGGCGTCGCGGCGCTCCCGGAGCCGCACGGCCTCGGCCTCCGCCGAGCGCACGACCTGCTCCAGCCGCCCGAGCTGCGCGGACGCGGCCGTGCGCCGGGACTCCGCGGCGCGGCGCGCGGCGGTGGCGGCCTCGAGGTCCCCGGCCCGGGCGGCCTCCTCGGCGCGGGCGCCCTCCAGCGCGGGGCGCAGCCGGGCCAGCTCCTGCTCGTTCGTCTCGCGGGCCGCCAGCGCCTCGTCGACCGCGGCCTGGACGTCGAGGGCGCTGGAACCGCCCCCGGATCCGCCGCGGGCCCGCCCGGCGGCGAGCACGTCCCCGTCCCGGGTCACGGCGATCAGCGCGGGAGCGGCCTCGACGACGGCACGGGCGGCGTCCAGGTCGTCGACGATCACGACCCCGTCCAGCACCGCGGCCACCGCCGCTCCGAGCCCCTGCGGCGCCTTCACGGATTCCCGGGCCCAGGTCCCCGCGGGCGGGGCAGCGCGACCGGGACCGGGCAGCGCGACCGGGTCGCCCTTGCTCGCGGAGGTCCCCACCAGCAGCGACGCCGTCCCGGAGTCCGTGCGGCGGAGCGTGCGGAGGGTGTCGACGGCCGCCTCGGCCGAGGCCACCGCGACCCCCTCGGCGAGCTCGCCCAGGACCGCGGCGACCGCCGTCCGGGCGTCCGGCTCGACGGTGAGCAGCCCGGACACCGCGCCGAGGACGCCCTGGTGCTCCCCGGCCAGCAGCGCGCCGGAACCGTCCTTGCGGGCCAGGCCGACGGACAGCGCGTCCACCCGGGCCCGCCAGTGCGCGCGCTGCTGCTCGAGCTCCCGCTCCCGCGCAACCAGCTCCGCGACCCGGGCGCGGGCGCTCTCGTGCGCCTCCGCGGCCGTCTCGACCCGCTCGTCGAGGCCCTCGGACTCGTCTGTGCCGCCCGGCTCGGCGCGTGCGGTCTCCAGCTCGGCGACGGCCGCGGTCGTCCGGGCCTCGGCCTCGCCCAGCGCCTCGGAGAGCCGGTCGATCTCCTCGGCCGTGGCGGCCGCACCGCTGCGCAGCGCCTCGGCCTTGCCCGCGAGCGTCGCCAGTCCCGCCTTGCGATCCGCGATCGCCCGGACCGCCGCGAGGTGCGCGCGCTCGGCGGCCTGCAGCGTGCGCTCCTGCTCGGCGCGCTCCTCCAGGACCTCCGCGAGCCGCTGCCGGGCCTCGACGACCCCCTCGACGACTCCGCCTCCTGCTCCGCGACGAGCTCCGCCTCGGCGTCGAGCTCGTCGGGGTCCCGGCCCTGCGGCCGCTCGCCGTCGTCCCCCGCGAGGTGCCGGGCGCGTTCCTCGGCCAGCCGGACGGTTCCGCGCAGCCGCTCGGCCAGCGCGGAGAGCCTGTACCAGGTGTCCTGCGCGGCCTGCAGCCGTGGCGCGTCCGCGGCGAGGGCGTCCTCCAGGCCGGACTGCTGCTCGCGGGCGGCGTCCAACTGCTCGGCGACCTCCGCGCGGCGGGCGCGGGCACGCTGCTCGTCCGCCTCCTCGCGGGCGAGGGAGTCCCGTAGCGTGACGATGTCGTCCGCGGCGAGCCTGATCCGGGCGTCCCGCAGCTCGGACTGCACCTGCTGCGCTCTGCGTGCGATCTCCGCCTGCCGGCCCAGCGGCTTGAGCTGGCGGCGCAGCTCGCCGGTGAGGTCGGTGAGCCGGGTGAGGTTGGCCTGCATCGCGTCGAGCTTGCGGAGGGCCTTCTCCTTGCGCTTGCGGTGCTTGAGGACGCCTGCCGCCTCCTCGATGTAGGCGCGGCGGTCCTCGGGCTTGGACTGCAGCACGCCGTCGAGCCGGCCCTGCCCGACGATGACGTGCATCTCCCGGCCGATCCCGGAGTCGCTGAGCAGCTCCTGGACGTCGAGCAGGCGGCACGCGCTGCCGTTGATCTCGTACTCGCCGGCGCCGTCCCGGAACATCCGCCGGGTGATCGAGACCTCGGAGTAGTCGATCGGGAGGGCGCCGTCGGAGTTGTCGATGGTCAGGGTGACCTCGGCGCGACCCAGCGGCGCCCGGCCGGACGTGCCGGCGAAGATCACGTCCTCCATCTTGCCGCCGCGCAGCGCCTTCGCACCCTGCTCGCCGAGCACCCAGCTGATGGCGTCCACCACGTTGGACTTGCCGGAGCCGTTCGGCCCCACGACGCAGGTGATGCCCGGTTCCAGGCGGAGCGTCGTGGCCGAGGCGAAGGACTTGAAGCCCTTCAACGTCAGGCTCTTCAGGTGCACGGGGTGGGCTCTCCGGGAGGTCTCGGGGGTGAGGCGGAGCGTACCGGTCGCGGTAGGAACGCCCTGCTCCCCCGCGCCGGTGCTCGCGAGGTGGGCCCCGGGGCCGTCGATCCCTGCGCGCTCGCCCGCGACGCCCGGGCGATCCCCTCCGGTCAGGCTTCGCTGAAGGTCGTGAAGGTGTTCTTCGCGTCCGTCCACTGCTCGGCGACCCCGGTCACGGTGCCCGGGGTCGTGCCGCCCCTCAGTAGGGCCAGGAGCTCGTCGCACTGGGCGCGCGGACCCTCCGCGACGACGGCGACGCGGCCGTCGTCGAGGTTGCGGGCCTGGCCCACGAGGCCCAGCTCGAGGGCGCGGGAGCGGCTCCACCAGCGGAAGCCGACGCCCTGCACACTGCCCTCGACCCAGGCGGTGAGCCGTACGGAGGAAGACTGGTCGGTACTCATCGCGCCGCCACGGTACCGCGGTGATCCACCGCCGGGGCCTGCACGCGAGCCTCGTGCCTGCTCGCGTTCCTCGACCCTGCCGCGCCGGTCGGCGGGGGTCGCGGCGGTGGGACCGCTCGGACCCGCGCTCAGCGGGGCGCGGAGATATCCTCCGCGAAGGGTCCGCCCCCGGCGGCCTGGTGATCGTTCGGAGGTGCCCCGTGTCCGTCGTGGACAACGCCGTGTACGTCGACGGGCACCGCGCGCGCGAACCCGAGTCGTTGGACCAGACCGTCGAGACGCTGCGGGACTGTGGGCCCGGGCGGACCTTCTGCTGGATCGGGCTGCTGCGGCCGACGCCCGACGACGTCGCGGACGTCGCGAAGGAGTTCGGCCTGCACGCCCTCGCCGTGGAAGACACCGTGCACGCCCACCAGCGGCCGAAGATGGAACGCTACGGGGACACCGAGTTCGTCGTGCTGCGGCCCGCCCGCTACCTCGACGAGCAGGAGGAGATCGAGCTCGGCGAGGTGCACCTTTTCCTCGGCCCGGACTTCGTGATCACCGTCCGGCACGCCGAGGAACCGGACCTCGCGGTCGTCCGCCACCGCCTGGAGAAGGACCCGGATCTGCTCTCGCACGGGCCGATGGCGGTGCTCTACGCCGTGCTCGACCGGGTCGTCGACGACTACGGCCCGGTGATCGACGGCCTGCAGGACGACATCGACCAGATCGAGGTCCAGGTCTTCGAGGGCGATCCGAAGGTCTCCCGGCGCATCTACCAGCTCAGCCGCGAGGTCATCGACTTCCAGCGCGCCGTCGAGCCGCTGGCGGAGATCTTCACCGAGCTGCGGGACCGGTTCGGCAAGACCGGCTCGGCGCCGGACCTCGAGCTGCGCCGCCTGCTGCGCGACGTCCAGGACCACGCCACCCGCGTCCGCGAGCGCACCGAGGGCTTCCGGCAGCTGCTGACGAACATCCTGGCGGTCAACTCCACGCTCGTCGGGCAGCGGCAGAACGAGGAGATGACCCGGCTGACCGAGGCCGGCTACGTGCAGAACGAGCAGATGAAGCGGGTGTCGTCCTGGGCGGCGATCCTCTTCGCCCCCACGCTCGTCGCCGGGGTGTACGGGATGAACTTCACGCACATGCCGGAGTTGAACCTGTGGTTCGGCTACCCGATGGCGATCGGCCTGATGCTCCTGCTCGGACTGGTGCTGTACCTGATCTTCAAACGGCGCGGCTGGCTGTAGCGCGCGGCCTGGGCTGGCAGCGCGGGCAGCTGAAGGAGCTCCGGTTCATGAACGGGTCCCGGCGGATCGGGGTGCCGCAGCGGCGGCACCCCCGGTCCGCCTGTCCGTAGACGTTCAGCGAGCGGTCGAAGTAGCCCGACGCCCCGTTGACGTTGACGTACAGCGCGTCGAAGGAGGTCCCGCCCTGGCCCAGGGCCTCGTCCATGACCTCCGACGCCGCCGCCAGCACCGCGCGGCCCTGCGCGCGGGTGAGGGCGGCGGTGGGGCGGGCCCAATGCAGGCGTGCCCGCCAGAGGGCCTCGTCCGCGTAGATGTTCCCGATCCCGGAGACGACGGTCTGGTCCAGCAGGGCCCGCTTCACCTCGGTGCGCCGCCGGCGCATCGCGGCCACGGCCTCGTCCAGGGAGAAGGCGGGGTCCATCGGGTCCCGCGCGATGTGTGCGACCGGCTCGGGCAGCAGGCCTCCCCCGGCGCCCTCGACGAGCGGGTGGACCGACAGCCCGCCGAAGGTCCGCTGGTCCACGAAGCGCAGCTCGGGGCCGTCGTCGTCGAAGGAGACGCGGATCCGCAGGTGCTTCTCGTCGGCCCGACCAGGATCCGCGACGAGCATCTGCCCGCTCATGCCGAGGTGCGCCAGGAGCGCGTCGTCCCCGGGGCCGGCGGCATCGAGCTCCAGCCACAGGTACTTGCCGCGGCGACGGGCGGCGGTGATGGTGCGGTCCTTCAACCGGGACGTGAAGTCCTGGGCCCCGGCGACGTGGCGGCGGACGGCCCGGGGATGCGCGACTGTGACGGCCGCGATCCGGCGGTCCAGGACGTGGTCGGCGAGGCCGCGGCGGACGACCTCGACCTCGGGGAGCTGGGCACGGTACTGCTCGCGGACTCAGGAGCTGCGGGAGGTCGAGCTCGTCTCGCCGCCCACGCTCTTGTCACCACTGAGTGTCCGCCAGGCGAGAGCGGCGGCCTTCTGCTCGGCCTCCTTCTTGGTGCGCCCGTCCCCGGTGCCCAGCTCCCGCCCGCCGACGACGGCGGTGGCGGTGAACACCTTGAGGTGGTCCGGGCCCTCCTCGGCGATCCGGTACTCCGGCACGCCGAGGCTCTGCGAGGCCGTCAGCTCCTGGAGGCTGGTCTTCCAGTCCAGGCCGGCACCGAGCAGTGGGGCCGACTGCAGCAGGCCCTCGAAGAGGCGGTGCACGAGGGAGCGCGCGGTCTCGAGGCCGTGCTGCAGATACACCGCGCCGATCAGGGCCTCGGTGGCGTCGGCGAGGATGCTCGCCTTCTCCCGGCCGCCGGTGAGCTCCTCACCGCGGCCGAGATACAGGTAGGCACCGAGACCGAACTCGGAGAGCTCCACCGCCACGCTCGCCAGGGCGTGCATGTTGACGACGGAGGCGCGCAGCTTCGCGAGCTGTCCCTCCGGGAGGTCCGGGTGGTCCCGGTACAGACGTTCGGTGATGACCACCCCGAGCACGGAGTCCCCGAGGAACTCCAGGCGCTCGTTCGTGGGCAGGCCCCCGTGCTCGTAGGCGTACGAGCGGTGGGTGAGGGCAAGAGTCAGCAGCTCGGCGTCGAAGTCGACGCCGAGCGCCTCGAGCAGGGGCCCGCGGTCTTCGCGCGGCCCCGTGAAGGTCTTGTCCCCCACCCGGCTGACCTGTGGATCAGGCCGGGCTGGTGACCTGGCGGCCGTCGTACGTTCCGCAGACGGGGCAGGCCATGTGCGGAATCTTCATCTCGCGGCAGGCACGGTTCGAGCAGGCGACGAGGTTCGGCGCGCTGGCCTTCCACTGCGCCCGGCGAGAGCGCGTGTTGGACCGCGACATCCGGCGCTTGGGTACGGCCACGGCAGATCTCCTACGGTTGCTGAGAGGTCTTACGACATCATGTTCTGGTCTGGCTTCGGGCGCCGAGCCGACGAGCCCGTCTCTGACTACGGCCCGTCACTCGGAAGGGAGGTGCTCACGGAGAGCGGCCCACCGAGGATCCAGTGTCTCATGCCCGTGGTCCGGCCCGAGATCGGCCCGTCGTCCCCCGCATTCGGGGCACAGACCGGGGCAGTCGTCGCGGCACAGCGGGGCGAGCGGCAGGTCCACGACGAGCGCGTCCCGGACCGTCTGCTCGAGGTTCAGGTAATCGTCCACCAGGCGGGGGACCTCGTCGGGGTCGGTGGTCTCCTCGGTGATGCTGTCCGGGTAGGCGAACAGCTCCTCGACGCGCACCTCGACGTCCTCGGAGAGCGGGTCCAGGCAGCGCGAGCACTCGCCCTCGAGCCTCGCCGCGGCCGTCCCGGAGACGTAGACGCCCTCGCTGACGGACTCGAGCCGTAGGTCGAGGTCGATGTCGGAGCCCGCGGGAACCTCGAGCACGCCGACGAGCCCGATCGCCTCGTCTCCACCGGGGGCGGGGACGGACCGGGTGACGGGACGCATGATGCCGGGACGACGTCCCAGCTCACGGGTGCTGAAAGCCCACGGGCTCGCCTCGGGGCGGGGGGTGGGTGTGCGCTTGTTGCTCATAGCCGGTGCCACGATAGTCCTCCGTCCGGCTCAGCGGCCCGCGTACTCCTTCGCCGCGATCTCCGGGTCCGGCGACGGCCCCGCCGGGAGCAGCCGGACGAACGGCGCGGGGATCGTCGAGGCGTACCTGGCGCTGACCGCGCTCGACGTGCCGGTGCCGCCCGCCGAGGAGGCCGCGGACCTGCACCGGCCGGTACCGGAGATGCCCACCGCCCGCCTCGACACCTGACCGTCCGGACCGCGTCAGGGCAGGCCGGGCGCCGGCGTCGACGGAACCGCCCCGCGGGGCACGTAGCCGAAGCCGTCCGCGAGGTGCGCGGCCAACTCCAGGAACGCGTCCTGGGTGGCCGAGCGCAGCCGGCCGAGCTCGATCCGGCCTCCCGTGGCCAGGTGCGGGTCGTGCGGGATCTCGACGACCGCGCGACAGCGCGCCGCGAAGTGCTCGCGCACCCGGACCCGGTCGACCTCCTTGGACACGCGGTCGCAGCTCAGCACCACGACGGCGTTCGCGACCCGCGCGGCGTGCCCGTGCGCGATCAGCCAGTCCAGGGTCTTGCTGGCCCGGCTCGCCCCGTCGACCGTCGGCGCCCCGACCACCACCAGGCTGTCCGCGAGCGCGAGCGTGCCCTCCATCGCGGAGTGCACGAGGCCGGTCCCGGAGTCCGTGATCACGATGTTGTAGAAGCGGGTGAGGACGGCGCAGACGCGCTCGTACTCGTCCCGGTCGAAGGCCTCGCTCATCGCCGGGTCCTGCTCGGAGGCGAGGACCTGCAGCCGCCCCGCGAGGCTCGTGTAGCGCGCCACGTCGGTCAGCGAGTGGGTCGCCTCGATGTTGTCCAGCAGGCTGCGGACCGTCACGGAGGCCTCCCCGGTGAGCCGGTCGGCGAGGGTGCCGGCGTCCGGGTTGGCGTCGAGCGCGATCACCCGGTCCCCGCGGTTCTCGGCCAGGACGAGCCCGAGGCAGGCGGACACGGTGGTCTTGCCGACCCCGCCCTTGATGGAGCTGACCGCGATCTGGTGCGAGCCCGGGAGCGGGCGGCGGATCCGCCGCAGCTGCTCCTGCCGGCCGCGCTCGTCCGCGCCGACGCCCGGGTTGACGAGGCCGCCGGTCACCCGGAACACCGCGCCGCGCCAACCCTGGGTGGGCCGGTCCCCGCGGTTGCGGACGATCGCGTCCTCGGTGAGCTCGGCCGCCGTCGCGTCCGGACGGGCCTTGGGCCGGGCGGGCTGCGCCGGCCCGCGGCTCGGTCGCCGTCCCAGGTCCGACGGCCCGGGCACGGGTCCGGTGGCCTGCGGCAGCCGGGCCGCGGCCTGGCTCCGCGCCCCTGTGGGCGGGCCGGGCGGCCGGCGCGGCCCCTGCGGCGGCTCCACGGGGGCGGCCTCGGCTCCGCCCGGCTTCCCGGCCGCCGCATCCGGACCGACCGGGAGCGCGGGGTCCGTGGCCGCGGGCGGATCCGTCTCGGCGGGCTCGACCACCTCGGCGTCGAGGGGTTCCTCGCCCTGGTCCCCGTCGTGCTCGGCGTGCTCCGGCTCGAACTCGGCGTGCTCGGTGACCGGCTCCGGCGCGCCGGCCGGTCGCTTCTCCGCTTCGGCGGCGGCCTCGATCTCGTCGTCGTCCGGCGCCGGTGGGCGGGCCGACGTCGCGGACACCCGGCCCTCCGCGGACCGGGCACCGGCGACCCGGCCGTCGCCGCCGTCCGTCGTCCGCTCGGCCGGCCGGTCGTCCTGCTCGTGACGGTCGCTGCCGCTGTCCTGGCCGTTCACGGCCACCTCTCCCCTGGTCGACGACGTGCACGCGGCTCCGGCGGCCCGGCCGGTCACGGAGCGCGGTCGTCCGGTGACTATAACGAGAGACGATCATGTGCCCCCGTTCCCGAGTGCATGTCAGCCGTTCGGGAAGCCGTCCGCCACCACCGCGGCCAGCACCAGGAACGCGTCCCGCGTCGCCGGGCGCAGGCGGCCCGGGTCGATCCGGCCCCCCATCGCCAGGTGCGGGTCGTGCGGGAGCTCGACGACCGCGCGGCAGCGGGAGGCGAAGTGCGCGTGCACCCGCGCGCCGTCGACCTCCGCGCTGGCCCGGTCCTGGGACAGCACGACGACCGCCTGCGCGACCAGCTGCCCGTACCCGTGCGCGACCAGCCAGTCCAGGGTCTTGCTCGCCCGGCCCGCACCGTCGACCGTGGGCGCCCCGACGACGACGAGCGAGTCCGCCGACTCCAGCGTCCCTGCCATCGCCGAGTGCACCAGGCCGGTCCCGGAGTCCGTGAGGATCAGGCTGAGGAAACGGCCCAGCAGCGCGTCGACCCGCAAGTACTCCTCCCGGCTGAAGGCCTCGCCCGCCGCCGGGTCCTGCTCCGACGACAGCACGTGCAGCCGGCCGGCCAGGCTGGTGTAACGGGACAGCGCGGTCCACGAGTCGACGTGGGCGAGGTCGTTCAGCAGGTCCCGCACGGTCACCCCGGACTCCCCCGAGGTCCGGTCCGCGAGCGTGCCCGCGTCCGGGTTCGCGTCGAGCGCGAGGACCCGGTCCCCCCGGTGGTCCGCCATCGCCAGGCCGAGACCCGCGGTCACGGTGGTCTTGCCGATCCCACCCTTGATCGAGGTGATCGCGACGCGGTGCGGGCCATCGAGCGGAGTCCTGATGCGGGCGAGCCGGTCCTCCGCGACGAGCTGCGCCGGGCCCGGGCCGGGGTTGATCCGGCCCAGGCTGCCGGTGTGCACCAGCCGCCGCCAGCCCCGGTCCGGCGCGGGATCGCGGGGGCGCAGGAGGCTGTGCGGATCGAATCGATCAACCTCGGACGGCGACTCCGAGCCGGCCTCGGTGGGCCGTGGGTGCAGTCGGTGCCCGTACCTGTCCCACCAGGTCGTCGGATCCGGCTCGACACGACGCGCCATGTGCGTACGGTAACCCGCCGGGCGCTCCCGGTTGCCCCTCTTGATCGAATGGTGATCGAGCCGGCCGCGCGCGTGCTGCCTCGCTCCGAGGCGGGACCGCCGGACCACGGGGCATGGTGGGGCTGTGAAGGCGATGACGTACGACCACTACGGCGACCCCGACGTCCTCGAGGCCACCGAGCTTCCGCGGCCGAAGGTCGGGCCCGACGAGGTGCTGATCAAGGTTCGGGCCGCGTCCGTCAACCCGGTCGACTGGAAGGTGATGGCCGGTGGCCTCGACGCCGTGCTGGAGATCGAGTTCCCCGCGATCCCCGGGTGGGACGTGGCGGGGGTCGTCGAGGAGGCCGGGTTCGACACCCCCGAGTTCTCCGTCGGCGACGAGGTGATCGCCTACGCCCGCAAGGACTGGGTGCACGGCGGGACGTTCGCCGAGTACGTCTCCGCCCCGGTCCGCACGGCGGCCCGCAAGCCCGCCGCGCTCGACTGGGACCAGGCCGCGGGGCTGCCGCTCGCGGGCCTGACGGCCTACCAGCTGCTCACCCGGCTCGGCACCGGCAAGGGCGACACGGTGCTGGTGCATGCCGCGGCCGGCGGGGTCGGCGCGCTCGCCGTGCAGATCGCCCGCGTCCTCGGCGCCCGGGTCATCGGCACCGCCTCGCCCGCCAACCACGACTTCCTGCGCTCCCTCGGCGCCGAGCCCGTCGAGTACGGCGACGGCCTCGCCGAGCGCGTCCGGGAGCTCGCACCGGACGGGGTCGACGTGGTCGCGGACTTCGTCGGCGGCGTCCTCGACGTCACCCGGGCGGTCCTCGCCGAGAACGGCCGGCACGGCTCCGTCGTCGACGCCACGGTCGCCGAGGCGGGCGGCCTGTACTGCTGGGTGCGCCCGGACGCGGCCCAGCTGCGGCTCCTCGCCGGCCTGGCCGACGCCGGGGAGCTCACCGTCCCCGTCACGCGCGTCTTCCCGCTGGCCGAGGCGGCGGACGCCTTCCGCCTCAACCAGCAGGGCCACGGCCGCGGCAAGATCGTCGTCCGGGTCGCGCCGACGGACTGAGCGGTCACCCCTCGGCGGCGGGCCGCAGCGTGGCGGCCTCCTCGGCCGGCCCGTCCCGGCCGGCAACGAGGCCGACGTGTGCAGTACGGACGGCGTTGGTCCCCGCCCGCGACGATCAGTCGATCAGGTCCATGCCCGTGCCGGAGCGCCCGCGCAGCGCGGTCACCGGGGACCCGCTGGGCGAGCCGGTCTGCCAGAGCTGGCTGCGGCCCTGGCTCACCGTCCGCAGCGCCTTGCCGAGGGTCTCCTCGAACTCGGCCAGCTTCGCGTCGACGTAGCCGTCGCACTCGCGGCGCAGCCGCTCCGCCTCGTCCTCGGCGCTGTCGACGATCCGGGCGGCCTCCTGCTGCGCGACCCGGAACACCTCGGTTCCCGAGACGAGCCGGGTCTGCTCCGCCTGCCCGTCCGCGACGTAGCGGTCGTGCGCGGCCCGACCGGCCTCGGCGAGGCGGTCCGCGTCGTACCGGGCCCGGTCGGTGAGCTCCGCGTACAGCCGGCGGCCCTCGGCGACGGCCAGCTCCGCCTCGTGGCGGGCCTCGGCCAGGGTGCGCTCGGCCTCCTCGCGGGCCTCGGCGACCATCCGCTCGGCCTCGGCGCGGGAGTCCGCGAGCGTCTCCTCGGCCTCCGTGCTCGCCGCGGAGCGCGTCTCCTCGGCCTCCCGTTCGGCCTCGCCGACGATCTCGTCCCGGCGGTCCAGGACGTCCTGGGCGTCGTCGAGCTCGCCCGGCAACGCCTCCCGGACGTCGTCGAGCAGGTCGAGCACGTCACCACGCGGGACGACGCAGGTGGCGGTCATGGGGACGCCGCGCGCCTCCTCGACCACGGTCACCAGCGCGTCGAGCGACTCGAAGACCCGGTACACGTAGGGGATCCTCTCACCGCCCTGCGGCCGAACGCTGTATTGAGCCCTGCCCCAGCGTGTCAAGTTCCGACCGGGTGATCGACAGGTGTGGAGCGCTTCGCGACCGGGTAGGGCGTCGAGCCCCCGCCCGGCCGTGCTCAGGAGCGCTCGGCGATCCGGTCCAGCAGCTGGCGGTGGACCAGCTCAGGCAGCAGGTGTGCGACGTCGCCGCCGTAGGTCGCGACCTCCTTGACCAGCGAGCTGGACAGGAAGCTGAACTCGGGGTTCGTCGACATGAACAGCGTGTCCACACCGGACAGCCGCTGGTTCATCTGCGCCATCTGCAGCTCGTAGTCGAAGTCCGTGACGGCGCGCAGGCCCTTCACGATCGCCCGGATCTCGTGGGTGCGGCAGTAGTCCACGAGCAGCCCGTGGAAGGAGTCCACCCGGACGTTGTCGTAGTCCTGGGTGATCTCGCTGAGCATCGCGATGCGCTCGTCCACCGTGAACAGGCTCTTCTTGCTCTTGTTGATCAGCACCCCGACGACGACCTCGTCGAACAACCCGGCCGCCCGGCCGATGATGTCGAGGTGCCCGAGGGTGGGGGGATCGAACGAGCCGGGACAGACCGCGCGCCTCATCGCTGCGCCTCAGCAGGCATGGGCGGACGGTAACAGCCGCCGACGTGCAGCACGGTGTCCCCGTAACGACGCTCACGCACCCCTTCGAGGGGTTCGGGCCACGGGAAGTCCCGCGACCGGCGGGCCCGCTCGACCACGACCACCGCGTCGTCGGCGAGCCAGCCGCCGCGGTGCGCGGAGGCGAGCCAGCCGGCGATCTCGGCGTCCGTCACGGCGTAGGGCGGGTCCACGAGCACGACGTCGTAGGCGCGGTCCGCGGGCCCGGCGAGGACCGTCCCGGCGGTGCCGTGCCGCACGGTCCCGCCGAGCCCGAGCTCCGCGACGTTGCGGCGCAGCACCGCGGCGGCCTTGCGGTCCGACTCGACGAACGTGGCGTGCGCGGCCCCCCGGGACAGCGCCTCGAGCCCCAGCGCGCCGGAGCCCGCGCACACGTCCAGGACGGCCGCGCCGTCGAGGCCGGGATCGTGGGAGAGCGCGCTGAACAACGCCTCCCGCACCCGGTCCGACGTAGGCCGGGTACCAGCGGCAGGCACCGCCAACCGCCGCCCCCCGGCCACCCCGGCGATGATCCGCGTCACGACTTCCCCCGCCCCTGCGCGTCATGGGCCACGACGCGGTTTCGGTGCCCATTTTTCCGCGTCGTGGCTCCATGGTGCGGCCCGGGGGTCACTCGATCTCTAGGAGGAGGTCCCCGCCCTCGACCTGCTGGACCTTGCCGATCGCCAGCCGCGCGACCGTGCCGGAGCGCTGGGCGCTGATCGAGGCCTCCATCTTCATCGCCTCGATCGTCGCGACGGTCTGCCCGGACTCGACGGACGCGCCCTCCTCGACCTGCAGCGTCACCACGCCACCGAACGGCGCCGCGACGTGGTGGTCGTTGCCGCGCTCCGCCCGCTCCGCCGCCTTGACGTCCGTGGTGATCGACTCGTCGCGCACGGACACCGGGCGCAGCTGCCCGTTCAGGGTGGCGAGGACGGTGCGGTAGCCCCGCTCGTCCGCCTCGGAGATCGCCTCCAGCTCGATCAGCAGCGTGACGCCCTGCTCGAGGGTCACGGTGTGCTCGAGGTCGGGCTCCAGGCCGTAGAAGAAGTCCTTCGTCGAGAGCACGGACGTGTCGCCGTAGTGCTCGCGGTGGGTCTCGAACGCGCTCGTGGGGGCGGGGAACAACAGCCGGTTGAGCGTCGCCCGGCGGTTGTCCCGCAGTCCGCGCCGGTCCTCGATCGACAGCTCCGGAGTCTCCGCCTCGGGCGAGCGGCCCTCCAGCGCGCGGGTGCGGAAGGGCTCCGGCCAGCCGCCGGGCGGGTCACCCAGCTCGCCGCGCAGGAACCCGATCACCGAGTCCGGGACGTCGAACTTGCCCGGGTCGGACTCGAAGTCCGCCGCCTCCACGCCCGCGCCGACCAGGTGCAGCGCCAGGTCCCCCACGACCTTCGACGACGGCGTGACCTTCACCAGCCGGCCCAGCATCCGGTCCGCCGCGGCGTAGAGGTCCTCGATCAGCTCGAACCGGTCCCCCAGCCCCAGCGCGATCGCCTGCTGACGGAGATTGCTCAGCTGCCCGCCCGGGATCTCGTGGTGGTAGACGCGTCCGGTCGGCGACGCCAGCCCGGACTCGAACGGCGCGTAGACCTTCCGCACCGCCTCCCAGTACGGCTCCAGGTCCGCCACCGCCTGCAGGCTCAGCCCCGTCGCCCGCTCGGTGTGGTCCGTGGCCGCGACCAGCGCGGACAGCGACGGCTGGCTGGTCGTGCCGGCCATCGACGCGACCGCCGCGTCCACGGCGTCCACCCCGGCGTCGATCGCGGCCATCAGCGTCGCGAGCTGGCCGCCCGCGGTGTCGTGGGTGTGCAGGTGCACCGGCAGGTCGAACCGCTCCCGCAGCGCCGTGACCAGCGTCCGCGCGGCCGGCGGGCGCAGCAACCCGGCCATGTCCTTGATCGCCAGCACGTGCGCGCCGGCGTCGACGATCTGTTCGGCCAGGCGCAGGTAGTAGTCCAGGGTGTAGAGCTTCTCGTCCGGGTTCGACAGGTCCGCGGTGTAGCAGAGCGCCACCTCCGCCAGCGCGGTCCCGGTGTTCCGCACGGCCTCGATCGCCGGGCGCATCTGCGCGATGTCGTTGAGCGCGTCGAAGATCCGGAAGATGTCCATCCCGGTCTGCGCGGCCTCGGTGACGAAGGCGTCCGTGACCTCGGTCGGGTACGGCGTGTAGCCCACCGTGTTCCGCCCCCGCAGCAGCATCTGCGTGCAGATGTTGGGCACGGCCTCGCGCAGCGCGGCCAGCCGCTCCCACGGGTCCTCGGCCAGGAAGCGCAGCGCGACGTCGTAGGTCGCGCCGCCCCAGCACTCCAGGGACAGCAGCTCCGGCGCCGTCCGCGCCACGTACGGGGCCACCGCGAGCAGGTCCCGGGTCCGCACCCGCGTGGCCAGCAGGGACTGGTGCGCGTCGCGGAACGTGGTGTCCGTGACGGCGACGGCGGTCTGCTCCCGCAGCCGCCGCGCGAAGCCCTCCGGCCCGAGCTCGCGCAGGAGCTGGGCGGACCCGGCGGGCGCCTCCGCGTTCAGGTCCACCGACGGCAGCTTGTCCACCGGCTCGACGACCTCGGGCCGCGGCCCGTTCGGCCGGTTCACCGTGGTCTCGGCGAGGTAACTCAGCACCCGGCTGCCGCGGTCCGCGGACGGGCGCGCCTTGACCAGCTGCGGGCGCTCCTCGATGAACGACGTCGTGACCGCGCCGGCCTGGAAGTCCGGGTCGTTCAGCACGGCGGCGAGGAACGGCAGGTTCGTCGAGACCCCCCGGATCCGGAACTCCGCGATCGCCCGGCGGGCCCGGCGGGCGGCGTTGGCGAAGTCGTGGCCGTTGCAGGTCAGCTTGACCAGCATCGAGTCGAAGTGGGCGGAGATCTCCGCGCCCGTGTGGACCGTGCCGCCGTCGAGCCGCACCCCGGGACCACCGGCCGAGCGGTAGGCCGAGATGGTGCCGGTGTCCGGACGGAAGCCGTTCGCCGGGTCCTCGGTGGTGATCCGGCACTGCAGGGCCGCGCCCGAGAGGGTGATCTCGTCCTGGGTGAGGTGCAGCTCCGGCAGGGTCATGCCGGACGCGATGCGCAGCTGCGCGATGACCAGGTCCCGGTCCGTGACCTGCTCGGTGACCGTGTGCTCGACCTGGATGCGCGGGTTCATCTCGATGAAGACGTGGTTGCCGCGCTCGTCGACGAGGAACTCGACGGTCCCCGCGTTGACGTACCCGATGGCCTTCGCGAAGTTCACCGCGTCGGTGCAGATCCGCTCGCGCAGCTCCGGGTCCAGGTTCGGCGCCGGCGCGATCTCGATGACCTTCTGGTGGCGGCGCTGCACCGAGCAGTCCCGCTCGTAGAGGTGCACGACGTTGCCCGCCGAGTCGGCGAGGATCTGGACCTCGATGTGCCGCGGGTTCACCACGGCCTGCTCGAGGAACACCGTGCCGTCGCCGAACGCGGACTCGGCCTCGCGGCTCGCGGCCTCGATCGAGTCCCGCAGGTCCGCGGGCTCCGCGACCCGGCGCATGCCGCGGCCACCACCACCGGCGACCGCTTTGACGAAGATCGGGAACCCGATCTCCTCGGCCGCCGCGACCAGCGCGTCGACATCCGTGGTCGGTTCCGACGAGGCCAGCACCGGCACGCCCGCCTCCCGCGCGGCGGCGACCGCGCGGGACTTGTTGCCCGTGAGGTGCAGCACGTCCGCGGGTGGCCCGACGAAGACGATCCCGGCGTCCGCGCAGGCGGCGGCCAGGTCGGGGTTCTCGGACATGAAGCCGTAGCCGGGGTAGACGGCGTCCGCGCCCGCCTTGCGCGCAGCCTTGATCACCTCGTCCACCGACAGGTAGGCGCGGACGGGGTGGCCCGCCTCGCCGATCTGGTACGACTCGTCCGCCTTGGCCCGGTGCAGCGAGTTCCGATCCTCGTACGGGAAGACCGCGACCGTCGAGATCCCCAGCTCGAACGCCGCCCGGAATGCCCGGATCGCGATCTCGCCGCGGTTGGCCACCAACACCTTGCTGAACATCGAGCTCCCTCACCCACGCCGGCCCGCCCGGACCGCGGTGGCGGCAGGGCGGGAGGAACGCGGGAAGACTCGCACGGCGTCCGGCGAGCGTCGAGCGCTGTCCCGGGTCCGGGATCGACTCACGCTCGTCGGGGGCACGCTGAGGAACCCCTGAGACCTGCACGGCCGACCGGGTTCATTCCGCCTCGATTCCGTGCCGCCGCCACCCGTCGGGGGTACCAAGGAGTCATGAGACCGCGTCCACACGGGCACCGGCAGGGCCATCTGTACCCGCGGTGGGAGGGGCCGGGCGAGCGCGCGGCCCACCAGGTTCGGCGCGCCGCCCGCGGCCGGAACGGACACCACGGACCGTACCGCCACCGCGGCGCCTTCCCCGCTCCCTTCGTGATCATCCCGTTGTTGTTCATCGTCTCGGGTGCCGGTGCGAACGGCGTGCTGCTGCTCGGCCTGATCCCGATGATCCTCCTGCTGATGGTCGGGGTGTCCGTGTACCGGGCCCGCTCCCTGTTCACGGCGCCGGCGCCGTTACCCCCGCGCACCGCGCCCTCGACGCCTCCCCGGCCGGCGTGGGACGCCGCCCGTGCCCGATTCGACGCGCTGCGCGTCGACTACGCCGCGTACGAGTGCGACGCGATGGAGGTCCTGCGGCTGCCCGCGCTCGCGGACGTGTCGGTGCCCAGCACCGGCCGGTTCGTCGAGGCGTTCGCCGAGGCCCAGGCCCTGGACACGGACGCCCGCCCGCCCGACGGCCACGCCCGGAAGTTCATCGCGGCCGTGGACCGGGCCGAGCGGGCCTGGCAGGCGGCCCGGGACGCGGCCGAGCGGATCCGGCACTCCGCGCTCTCCCCGGACGAGCGGGGCAGCGTCGAGCGCGTCCTCAAGCTCCTGACGACGGCGCGGGACTCGGACTCCGAGGCCGAACGGCTCACCGCATACGCGATGGCCCGCAGCGAGCTCGCCAGGCTGGAGCGGACCGGGGTGGTGCGCCTGCCGCGGACCGCGGTGGCGGCGCTCGACGAGGCGGCACGGGGCGCGCTGCCGGGCTAGGCCAGGGCTAGGCCCGGCGGCCCTGCTGGGGTCTCCTGCTCGGCGGCCGGCGGTCACGCCTTGGCGAGGTACTCCGCCTGGTCCTCCCCGACCGTCTCCTCGACGAGCGCGCGCAGGCCCGGGTGCCTCTCCAGGCCCGGGTCCTCGATGAGGAGCTTCCCCGCGTAGTCCCGGGCGCTCACGATCACCTTCTCGTGCCGGACCAGGGACAGCAGCCGCAGGCCGGAGCGCCGCCCGGACTGCGTGGTTCCGACGACGTCCCCCTCCCGGCGCAGCTCCAGGTCCAGCCGGGCGAGCTCGAAGCCGTCCGTGGTGCCCGCGACCGCGTCGAGGCGTTCCCGGGCCGTGGTGCCCGCGGGCATGTCCGTGACCAGCAGGCAGACACCCGGCGCGGAGCCCCGGCCGACCCGGCCGCGGAGCTGGTGCAGCTGGGACAGGCCGAACCGGTCCGCGTCCAGGATCACGATCCCGGTGGAGTTCGGGACGTCGACGCCGACCTCGATCACGGTGGTGGCGACCAGCACGTCCAGCTCGTGACGCTCGAAGGCGCGCATGACCGCGTCCTTCTCCTCCGGCGGGAGCTTGCCGTGCAGGATGCCGATCCGCAGGCCTGCGAGCGGCCCCTCGGAGAGGCCCGGCGCGACGTCCAGGACCGCGAGCGGGGGCCTCCTGGTGGAGCCGTCGTCGGAGTCCGCACCGATGTCCGGGTCGTCGGTGTCGATCAGGTCTGCGTCCTCGGGGTCCGCGGCGCGCTTCTTCCCCGTCGCCGTGTCCCCGCCGACCCGCGGGCACACGATGTAGACCTGGTGCCCGGCGTCGACCTCCTCGCGGACCCGGGCCCAGACCCGCGCGAGCCAGGCCGGCTTCTCCCCGCCGGGACGACCGTCGTAGCGATCGGGGACCGGCCCTTGGGCAGCTCGGTGAGCGCGGAGATCTCCAGGTCCCCGTAGACCGTCATGGCGACGGTCCGCGGGATCGGCGTGGCCGTCATGACCAGCAGGTGCGGGGTCCGCTCGCCGCGCCCGCGAAGCGCGTCCCGCTGCTCGACGCCGAAGCGGTGCTGCTCGTCCACCACGACGAGGCCGAGGTCTGCGAACCCGACCGTGTCCTGGATCAGCGCGTGGGTGCCGACGACGATCCCGGCCTCCCCGGACTGGGTGTCCAGCAGCGCCTGCCGCTTCTCCGCGGTGGTCATCGAGCCGGTGAGCAGGGTGATCTTCGTGGAGTTCTCGGCGGCGTCCAGCTCGCCGCCGCGGCCGATCGGGCCGAGCATCGCGCGCAGCGACCGGGCGTGCTGCGAGGCGAGCACCTCGGTGGGCGCGAGCATCGCGGCCTGCCGGCCCGAGTCCACGACCTGCAGCATCGCCCGGAGCGCGACGATCGTCTTGCCCGCGCCGACGTCCCCCTGCACGAGCCGGTTCATCGGGAGCTCGTGCGCGAGGTCCTCGGCGATCTCCGCCCCGACGGACTTCTGCCCGCTGGTCAGCGGGAAGGGCAGCACGGCGTCGAACGCGTCGAGCAGGCCGCCGGGGCGGTGCGGGCTGGCCGCGGCGGGGCGTTCCAGGGCCTTCTCCCGGCGCAGGGCCAGCGCGAGCTGCACGCCGAACGCCTCGTCCCAGACCAGCCGGGCGCGGGCGGCGTGGTAGTCCGCCTCGGTCTCGGGGACGTGGATCCGGCGCAGCGCACGGCCCAGCTCGGGCAGCTTCTCGGCGCGGCGGATCTCCTCCGGGAGCGGGTCCGTGGGGTCGTCCAGCACGTCGAGGGCAGCCCGGGCGCACCGCGCGATCTTCCAGGAGTCCACCCCCTTCTTCGCCGGGTAGACGGAGATGAAGGGGCGGATGCCGTCGCCGTCGTCCAGCGGCTCGAACTCCGGGTGGGTGAGCTGCAGGACGACCTCGTTGCCCTTGCGGTAGGTGCCGACCTTCCCCGAGAAGATCATGGTCTTGCCGACCTCGATCATCCCCTTGAGCTTGTGGGCGTTGAAGAACGTGCAGTCCAGCGTGCGGCCCTTGCCGTCGACCAGTGTCACGTTCATCAGCGACCCGCGGCGCGTGCGCATCTGCCGGGTGGAGACCTTGTCGATCCGCGCGACCAGCGTGGCCTGCTCGCCGATCTCGAGCCCGGCGATGTCCGTGAGCGAACCGCGCGCGACGTAGCGGCGCGGGTAGTGCCGGACCAGGTCCCCGACCGTGTGCAGGTCCATCTTCGCCATCAGCTTCGCCGACGCACCGCCGATCGCCCGCTCCAGGGGCGAGTCCAGGTCGATCTCGTCGGGATCCTTGTGCGCGCTCACTCCACCCCCAGGACCAGTGGGAAGTCCGTCTGCCCACCGCGGAACACCGCCACGTCGACCTCCGGGTGGGTGCGCCGGAGGTCGTCGGCGAGCCGGGTGCCCAGCTCCTCGTCCGCCTCGGCGCCGAGCAGCGCGGTGACGAGCTCGCCGCCCGGGGTCAACATGCGGTGAGCCAACCACAGGGCACCGACATTCAGATCCGGGGCGATCAGCACGACCTCGCCGTCGGAGAGCCCCAGCACCTCGCCGGGCGCGCAGCGACCCACCCACGTCAGGGCCTCGGACTCGGCGACGACCAGTCCCCCGGTCCGCGTCCCGGCCGCCGCCTCCGCCATCGCGACCACGTCGTCCCCGGCCCGGCGCTCCGGATCGTGCACCGCGAGAGCGGCGAGGCCCTGCGGGACCGACGACGTGGGCACCACGACGACCTCCTGTCCGTCCGCCCGGGCGGCCGTCGCGGCCTGCTCCGCGACGGCGGTCAGCTCGCGGTCGCAGGCCAGCACGGTGACGTGCCGGGCGCGGGTGCCCGCGAGCGCGGCCGCCAGCTCGTCGGCCGGGACGGAGCGCCGCGGGGAGACCTCCAGGACGTCCGCACCGGCCTCCCGGGCCAGCTCCGCGGCGCCCGGTCCGGTGGTGAGGAACAGGACCGCACGGCCGCGGGCGAAGCGGCCGGTCGGGTCCGCGCCGGAGGGGGCGTCCTGGACCGCGAAGCGCATGACGGTGATCCGGTGCGGCCGGCCCGCCCCGATCCCGGCCTCGACGGCGGCGCCGATGTCCGTGCAGTGCACGTGCACGTTCCAGAGGCCGGTGCCCCCCGGCGTCCCGTCCCCGACGATCGCCACCGAGTCCCCGACGGCGAGCAGGGCGCCGCGCAGCTCCGCGACCCGCACGTCGTCCGAGTCCTCGAGCAGGTACATGACCTCGTACTCGTGCTCGGCCGAGCCGCTCTCCCGCTCGGTCGTGAGCGCCTCGCGGCCACGGGGCGCCGGCGCCGTGTCGCGGACCCGTTCCGGCAGGTGCGAACGGGCGGTGGGGGCGACACCCGTCAGCGCCTCCACCAGCGTGTCCAGCACGACGACGAGACCCAGCCCGCCGGCGTCGACGACCCCGGCCCGGGTCAGCTCCGCGAGCTGGCCGGTGGTCTCGCGCAGTGCTGCGTGGGCGGCGTCCGCAGCGGTCGCCGCCACCTCGCCGTCGTCGGGGGAGGGGCAGCCGACCGCGGCCTTCGCCGCCGCGGACAGCACGGTCAGCAGCGTCCCCTCGCGGGGGCACGCGACAGCGGCCGCGGCGAGCCGCTCCGCCCGGTCCAGGGCGTCCGCGACGTGGGGTCCCTCACCCTCGACGAGGGCCTCGGCGAAGCCGCGCAGCACCTGGGACAGCAGCACACCGGAGTTCCCGCGCGCGCCGACCAGCGCACCGCGGGCGAACTCGCCCGCCGCGATGGCAGGAGGATCCGCCGGGCCGTCCTCCCGGCGGCCCCGCCGTAGCGCATCGGCCGCGGAGCGCATCGTGAGCAGCAGGTTCGTGCCGGTGTCGGAGTCCGGGACCGGGAAGACGTTGATCCGGTCGATCTCCGCGCGGTGCCGTTCCAGCGCCGCGACGGCACCCGCGGCCCACCGGCCGAGCAGGTCGGTGTCGAGGATGGGGGGCACGGGAGGCACCCTAGTCATCGCGCCGGCCGAGCCCCGTGTGCAGCGCGTCGGAGCGGGCGGTTACCCTTGACCTTCATGCGCCCGGGGTCACCCGGGCGAGTTGTGATCACCTACGAACCGAGGAGTGTCCGACGTGGCTGCCGTCTGTGACGTCTGCGGCAAGGGTCCGGGCTTCGGCATGTCCGTCTCGCACTCGCACCGCCGTACCAACCGCCGCTGGAACCCGAACATCCAGACCGTGCGCACCCTGAACTCCGGCGGAAACCGCGAGCGCAAGAACGTGTGCACGTCGTGCCTGAAGGCCGGCAAGGTCGCGCGCGCCTGACGCGACCCCTTCTGCTCGACAAGGGCGGCCCCTCGACCACGAGGAGCCGCCCTTGTCGCGTTGTGAAGCATCGCGTCGTGGAGCCACGACGCGGAAGAGCAGGCGTCCGGAGCACGTCATGGGGCCATGACGCGCGGCCGCCTCGCGGTCCGCGTCGGACACCCGCAGTCCGGCCTGCCCACGGGGCGAGCCTAGGGAAGTTTCCAGTCCACCGGCTCGCCGCCGATCTCCTCGAGCAGGTCGTTCGCCCGGCTGAACGGGCGCGAGCCGAAGAAGCCGCGGTCCGCGGACATCGGGCTCGGGTGCGCGGACTCGATGATCGGGACGTCGACGAGCAGCGGGGCGAGGTTGCGCGCGTCCCGCCCCCACAGGATCGCCACCATCGGATCCGCGTCCCGCTCGACCAGCGCGCGGATCGCCTGCTCGGTGACCGCCTCCCAGCCCTTGTCCCGGTGCGACCCCGGCGAGCCCGGCTCCACGGTCAGGCACCTGTTGAGCAGCAGGACACCCTGCTTCGTCCACGGCGTCAGGTCGCCGTTGGACGGCAGCGGGTGGCCCAGGTCCTCCTGGTACTCACGGAAGATGTTCATCAGCGAGCGCGGCAGCGGCCGGGTGTCCGCGGACACCGAGAACGACAGCCCGACGGCGTGCCCGGGCGTCGGGTACGGGTCCTGGCCGACGATCAGGACGCGCACCTCGTCGAAGGGCTGCTGGAAGGCGCGCAGCACGTTCGCCCCGGCGGGCAGGTAGCGGCGCCCGGCGGCCAGCTCGGCCCGCAGGAACTCGCCCATCTCGGCGATGACGGGGGCGACGGGCTCCAGGGCGCGGGCCCACCCGGCCTCGACGACCTCGGCGAGCGGCTTGGCGGCCATCAGACGTCCAGCCTGCGCAGCTCGGCGTGGAACCGCTTCCCGCGCTGGACGTAGGAGTCCACGGCGTACTGGAACCGTCCCTCCGGCACCTCGTAGCCCTCGCGGATCTTGGCCGGGATCCCCAGCGCCATCCGCCGTGCCGGCACGTGGGCGTTCGGCGAGACGACCGCGCCCGCGGCGACGATCGCGCCCTCGTCGATCCGCGACCCGTTGAGCACCACGGAGCCGGACGAGATGAGCACGCGGTCCGCGATGGTGGCGGCCTCGATGTGCACGTTGTGCCCCACCGTGCAGTCTGCGCCGATGATCGTCGGCTGGCGCAGGGTGGTGTGGATGATCGAGCCGTCCTGGATGCTGGTCCGGGCACCGACCTCGATGTAGCCGTCGTCCCCGCGGAGCACCGCCGTCGGCCAGACCGAGGCCTCCGCCCCCAGCTTCACGTTCCCGATGACGACCGCGTCCGGGTGGACATAGGCGTCGGGATGGATGTCCGGTTCGACGTCGCCGAGCGCGTAGATGGCCACGCTCGGAGCGTACGGCGGGGGGCTCCGCCACCGGCCCGGGGGTTCCGCGCGCGGTGCGGTCGTTCCGCGCGCGTCCCGCCACGCGCGGGACGACCCGAGCCCGCGCGGAGGGTCAGTCCGTGTCCCGGTCCATCCGGCCGGCGAGCTCGTCGACGACCAGGTCCTCCCGGTCCAGCGTTCCCGTCCGGTAGGCCGAGCGGGCCACGATCTGTGAGATCACCGGGGCCGTGACCACCTGGAACGCGATGACGAGCACGAGGGTCGCCGCGTTCTCGAACTCCAGCCGCACCGCGGTACCGACCAGGATCAGCACGAGGCCGAGGGTCTGCGGCTTGGTCGCCGCCTGGAGCCGGGCGGGCAGGTCCGGGAGCCGGACGAGCCCGAGCGCCCCCAGCAGGCACGACAGCGCGCCGACCAGCAGCAGGACGGCACAGACGACGTCTCGGAGACCGCTCACCGGTGCCGCTCCCAGCGCTCGACGAGCCGGGCCGCGGTCGCGGACCCGACGAACCCGACCAGCGCGACGGCCGCCAGCAGCGGGATGTTCGATCCGTCCCGGTAGATCGCGACGTACACCGCCGCGGCGCACACGATCAGGATCACGAACACGTCGAGCGCGGCGACCCGGTCCAGCGTGCTGCTCCCCCGGAGGAGCCGGTAGAGCGTGAGCACGGCGGCGACGCTGAGCATCACCAGGACGACGGTGAAGACGAGGCTCACGCGCCCACCTCCTCGCACGCCCGCAGCTCCTCGGGGCTCCCGAACGCATCGATCACCCTGCGCTGCAACGACAGCACCTGCCTCCGTACCCGATCGGCGTCGTCCGGCCCCCGCAGGCCGAGCGCGTAGACGTACCAGCGGGCCTCACCCGTGTCCGAGCCTCGGCGGTCGATCTGCAGCACGAAGCTCCCCGGCGCCAGGGACAACGCCCCGGCGATCAGCGTGATCACCCGGTCCGAGCGGGTCAGCAGCGGCACCGCGACGATCCCCGCCCGGGCCCTCGGGCCGTACCGCAGCGTCTCCCAGGCGACCTGCGCCCCGGACACGACGAGGTCCATCGCCAGGAACCCGAGGAGTCGGAGCAACCGCCAGGGCCGCACCGGCAGCCGCGGGAGCAGCGGCAACGGGAACAGCGCCGTCACCGCGACCGCCACGAGCAGTCCACCGAGAACGATCTTCACCGAGATCGTTCCCCACAGCAGGACGTGGACCACGGTCAGCCACAGGACCTGCGGCCAGCGGCGGAGGACGTTCACCGCAGCACCGCCGTGACGTAGGGCAGCCGGTCCATCAGGTCGACGCCCGCCCGGCCCGTCACCGACGACAGGGGCCCGGCGGCCGCGGCGATGGCGAGGCTCACGGCGACCAGCCCGGCCGTCGCGGCGTACATCGGACGCGACGTCGCCGCGGTACCGACCACGAGCTCGTCCGCCGGGTCGGCGTCCGGCAGCGGCTCCTTCTCGATCCCCCAGAACACCCGGATCCACACCCGGACCATGGCGTAGAGCGTCAGCAGGCTGGCCACGACGACCACGCCCGCCACCAGCGCCGTCGAGAGCCCGGCCGCGGCGCCGGCCTGCAGCAACGCCAGCTTCGCCACGAACCCGGACGTCGGCGGGATGCCGGCGAGGGTGAGCGCCGGGACCGCGAAGAGGACCGCCAGGAACGGTGCCCGCTGTGCGAGCCCGCCCATCTGGTCGATCGCGACGGTGCCGGTCCGGCGCGTGATCAACCCACTCACCAGGAACAACGTGGCCTGCACGGTGATGTGGTGGACGACGTAGAGCGCCGTCCCGGCGACCCCCGCCGCGTCGAACACGGCCAGCCCGAAGAGCATGAACCCGATGTGGCTGACCAGCAGGAACGACAGCAGGCGGTTGAGGTCGTTCTGCGCGAGCGCGCCCAGCGCCCCGACGAGCATGGTCAGCGCGGCGAGCACCAGGAGCAGGGCCGAGGGCTGCTCCTGCGGGAAGACCAGCGTCTGGGTGCGCAGCAGCGCGTAGATGCCGACCTTGGTCAGCAGGCCCGCGAACAGGGCCGTGACCGGGGCGGGGGCGTTCGGGTAGCTGTCCGGCAGCCAGAAGTGCAGCGGCACCATCGCGGCCTTGATCCCGAAGGTCACGATGGTCATGCACGCCAGCAGCGTCTGCAGGCCCGGCGGCAGGACGGCCACCCGCGCGGAGAGGTCCGCGAGGTTCACGGTGCCCGTCGCGGCGTAGACGAACGCGATCGTCGTCAGGAAGAGCAGCGACGACGTCAGGCTGATGATCACGTAGGTCATACCCGAGCGGATCCGCGAGGCGTTCGTGCGCCGGGTGATCAGCACGTACGACGCGGCCAGCATGATCTCGAACGCGACGAACAGGCTGAACAGGTCCCCGGTCAGGTACGCGAGCGAGACGCCCGTGGAGAGCAGCAGGAAGATCGGGTGGAACGTGGTGCTGGCGGTGTCCCGGCCGTAGTCGGTGATCCGCTGGTCGATCGCGTAGACGAGCACGGCCAGCGTCACCAGCGTGGAGATCAGCAGCAGCAGGGCGGACAACCGGTCCGCGACCAGCACGATCCCCACCGGGGCCGGCCAGCCGCCGACCTCGGCGACGACCGGCCCCGTCCGGTCCGCCGCCACGAGCAGGACCGCCGCGACGACGGACACCACGGCCAGCACCGCGATGCCGATCAGCCGCTGGAGCCGGGCGGAACGGGAGCCGATGACGGTCAGTGCCGCCCCGAGGATCGGGAGCAGGACCGGCAGTGTGACGAGGGTGCTCATCGTCTGCCCCCGGTCGCCGCGGGCTCGCTGGACGCCGCCGCGGAGCCCGGGTCCTCGTCGTCGTCGGTGCCCGTGTCCGCGGTGTCGTCGGACATCGAGCCCTCCGGGCGCTCGCGCTCGGCGATCCGGCGGTCCTCGACGTCGTCCTGCACCTCGTCGTGGCCGACCAGCACCCACGAGCGGTAGCCCAGCGCCAGCAGGTAGGTCGTCATCGCGAAGGTGATCACGATGGCCGTCAGGGCCAGGGCCTGCGGCAACGGGTCCGCGAACAGCTCCGGCGGCGCGGTGCCGAGCACCGGGGCGCGGGCGGGCGGGCCGCCCGCGAGCTGCAGCAGCAGGTTCGCACCGTGGCCGAGTACCACGATCCCGATCAGGATCCGCATCAGCGACCGCTGCAGCAGCAGGTAGAACCCGACCGAGTAGAGGACGGCGAGCACGATCGTCATGCCCAGGTTGAGGGTGATCACGGCCGGGCCTCCCGGGCGTCCCGCTCGATGCCGCTGCCGAGGGACCGCAGCAGGTCGAGCACCACCCCGATGATCAGCAGGTAGACCCCGACGTCGAGGACCAGGCTGCTGACGAGGTCGACGTGGCCGAGGACCGGGACGTCGGCGGAGAACTTCGCGCTGGCCAGCACCGGCCTGCCGAACGCGACCGGCGCGAACGCCGAGATCACCGCGAGCAGCAGGCCGAGGCCGACCAGCAACGGCGGGCGCAGGTTCAGCCGGGTGCCGATCTCGGCCCCCTCCGTGCCGCCGCCCGCGATGTAGCGCAGCACGAACGCCAGCCCCGCGACCAGGCCGCCCGCGAACCCGCCGCCGGGCGCGTAGTGGCCCACGATCAGCAGGTACACCGAGAACACCAGGACGGTCGGGAAGAGCAGCCGCGCTGCCATCTCCAGCAGCAACGTTCGGTTGGTGCGGACGGGGCACTCCCCGGGCAGCATCCACTCGCCCTCCGGTTCGTCCCCGTGGTTCCACGTGAGGGGCATCTGCTCCTGCCGGGTCATCCGAGAATCTCCTCCTCGTGATCGGGTGAGCCCGAACCGCTGAGTACCCCGCCGCGGCGTCTGCGGTCGAAGCGGGTGGCCAGCACGAGGCTGGCCGTGCCCGCGGCGGCGATCAGCAGCACGGTGATCTCCCCGACCGTGTCCAGCGCCCGGAAGTCCACGAGGATCGCGGCGATCACGTTGTCCGCGCCGGTCTGCGGGGCGAGCGTGATGAAGTCCCCGCTGGCCGACGGCGGTTCCTGCCGCGCCCCGCTCAGCACGACGCCCGCGATCGCGACGAAGACGCCGGCCACGATCGCGATGACCGCCTTGCGCGCCTGCACCGAACGGCCCGGCCGGGGGGCGCGCGGGTTGTCGAAGTGGGCGGGCAGCCGGCGCAGGACGAAGACGAACGCGACCATCGTCAGCGTCTCCACCAGGAACTGCGCGAGGGCGAGATCCGGCGCCCCGTCGACCACGAACAGCCCGCCGATCGCGTACCCGACGGCCCCGACCAGCAGCACGGCGGTGAACCTGCGCCGGGCCCGCAGCAGCGCCAGCGACGCGACCACGACGATCAGCCCGAGCGGAATCTGCATCAGCGACCCGATCCACGGCTGGTCCCGCGGCCACTCCCCGCCGAGGACCAGCGCGGTCCCCGGCACGGCGAGCACCGTCAGCAGGAGGACGGCGAGGTAGACGGGCAGCGACCCCGCCTGCACCCGGCCCGTGACGAGCACCGCCAGGCGCTCCAGCCCGGCGACGACCTGCTCGTAGGCGCGCTGGGCGCTCAGCGGGGTGTGCAGCGCGCGGTGCACGGCCTGGACCCGGGCGCGCTGCCGGTGCAGCAGCGCGCCGCCGGCCAGGGCGAGCACCGAGAACAGCAGCGGCAGCGACAGCCCGTGCCAGAGCGCGAGGTGGTAGCCGCTCTCGACGGCGTCCACGGCCGGATAGGCCGCCGCGTAGCGCTGGGCGAGGGCGTCCGCGACGGCCGGGACGCAGCCCAGGACCAGGCCGGCCAGCGCCGAGATCCAGGTGGGCGCCATGAGCCCGGCGGCGGGCCGGGCCGCGTCGACGACGTCGACGACGGGTTTGGTCGCGAACGCGCCCCAGAGGAACCGGACGCTGTAGGCGACCGTGAACACCGACCCGGCGAGCAGCCCGAGGCCCACCAGCCAGCCGCGGACCCCGCCCGGGTGCAGGAACGCCTCGAACGCGGCCTCCTTGCCGAGGAAGCCGAGCAGCAGCGGGATCCCCGCCATCGACGCCGCCGCCAGCACGGACGCGACGACGAGCGCGGGCTGCGCACGGCCGAGCCCGGACAGCTTCCCGACGTCGCGGGTGCCGGTGATCTTGTCCACGATCCCGACCACCATGAACAGCGGCGCCTTGAACAGCCCGTGGGCCAGCAGCATCGTCAGCGCGGCGACCTCGGCGATCCGCCCGCCCGCGCCGAACAGGACCATCAGGAACCCGAGCTGGCTGACGGTACCGAAGGCCAGCAGCCGTTTCAGGTCCGTCTCCTGCTGGGCGCGCCAGCCGCCGATCAGCATCGTCACGAGCCCGAGGACGACGATCGGGACCCACCAGCCGGGCCGGTCCGCGAACCCCGGGGACAGCCGCGCGACGAGCACGACGCCCGCCTTCACCATCGACGCCGCGTGCAGGTAGGCGCTGACCGGCGTGGGCGCGGCCATCGCGGCCGGCAGCCAGGGGTGGAACGGGAACTGGGCGGACTTGGTCAGGGCGCCGAGCAGGATCAGCACCAGCGCCGCGGTGACGAGGCCGCCGGACGGCGGATGGGCGACGATCTCGGAGATCCGGTAGGTGCCCGCGGCCTCGCCGAGGAACACGATCCCGAGCAGCATCGAGAGCCCGCCGAACACCGTGACGAGCAGCGCCTGGACCGCCGCCCGCCGGTTCACGCGGTGTACCCCGCCCTGCCCGACCAGCAGGAACGACGCGATCGAGGTCAGCTCCCAGAAGACGTAGAGGGTGAGCAGGTCGTCCGCGAGGACCAGGCCGAGCATCGCGCCGGCGAACGCCAGGAGCAGGGCCGCGTTGCGCGGGGCGTCCCGGCTGTCCTTCCCGAAGTACCAGGCGCTGTAGACCAGGATCAGCGCCCCGAGCCCGCTGACCAGCACGATCATGACCAGGCCCAGCGCGTCCAGCCGGAAGGACGGCTCGAGGTGCAGCGCGGGCGCCCACGAGACCGTCTCCGTCAGCCCGGTGCCCAGGGCCGCGCGGGAGTTGGCCAGCCCCCAGGCCAGCGTGGCGGCGGGCAGGATCGCGGCCACGCCGAACGCCGCCCGCCGGCTGCGCCTCGAGACGAGCGGCAGCACGGCGGCCAGCACCAGATGGGCGAGGACGAGCGCGAGCAACGGCAACTCCATGGCTCTGACCGCGGGGTCCCGTGCAACGTGCGCGAAGGTGAGCGGCCCGGCTCGGGGACGGTCGGGTCGACGGTGATCCCGGGCGCGTGGCCCGGAGTCGCCCTCGACCCTACCGGCGTGACGGCCGTCGCCGCCCGTCACACCAGGGTCGTTCCCCTCATCGGCTTGGTGAAACACAGGCTGCCTGGCTCGAACCGGTAGATCCCGAATCCCTCCATCGGCACGTAGCCGGAGCTCGCGTAGAGGCCGAGGGCCTCCGGCTGCTTCGTACCGGTCTCCAAGATCATCCGAGTCCGCCCGGCCTCCGCGGCGGTGCGCTCGAGCTCGGCGAGGACCGCGCGGGCGTGGCCCTTGCCGCGCGCCTGCGGGACGACGTACATGCGCTTGATCTCGGCGTCCCCGTCCCGGATGGACGGGTCGTCCGGCCCGACGGCGTCGCGCCGGCGCCAGCCCCCGCAGGCGACCGTCTCCCCGTCGACCCGGCCGAGCAGGAAGTAGCCGAGGGGCGGCGCGAACTGCTCGGGCCGCAGGGGCGTGTCGTCCCCGCCGCCGTAGCGTTCGGCGTAGAACGCCTGGATCTGCGCGATCAAGCGGAGCGCCTCGGGATCGGCGTACGGCGCGGGGGTCATCACGAGCACCGCACCACGACTACACCTCCGCGACGAAGCTTCGCCCACCGGTGACCACGACGGCCAGGCAGCCGACCGCGACCGCGGCGACGACCACCAGCAGCAGCGGGTAGGACGCGACGCCGACGAGCGCGGCCAGCACCACGGGGAGGAAGAAGCCGACGTAGGTCAGCGAGTAGTAGACGGCGGTGAGCCCGGCGAGCTGCCCGGGCTCCGCGATGCGCTGCACCTCCAGCAGCCCCGAGACCAGCAGGATCCCGTAGCCGGCACCGAGGACGGCCGATGTGAGGACGGCGACGGCCGGCGACCCGGTGGCCGCCGTGACCGCGGAGATCGCGGCGCCCACGGCGACGAGGACGAGGCCGAGGCGTCCGGCCACGGTGTCCGACGTCCGGTCGAGCCGCCGGGCCCAGGACTGGATGCCGACGCCCGCGGCGAGCGTCACGGCCGTCAGCAGGGTTGCGAAGATCAGGCCGTAGCCCGCCGTGCGGCCGGCGCCGAGCGCGGCGGGCTGGATGGCGAACGAGACCGCCGAGGCGCCGAACACCCAGGGCGCGGCCGGGAGCACGACCCGGCGGAACCGCGGATGGGCGACGGCCGGGACGCGCAGGTCTGCGAGCAACGACCGGCCGGTCGCGGCGGGCGCCCAGGTCTCCGGGGCCTTGGCGACCCAGAACACCACCGGGATTGTCAGCGCGATGTGCACCAGGTAGGGCAGCTCCATCGGCAGCGGCGCCCACTGCGCGAGGGTGCCGCCGATCGCCGGGCCGATGCCGAACCCCGCGGACAGCGCCAGCGCCGCCCGGCGGGCGCCGGAGCCCTCGTCCGCCTCGGGGTCGTAAGGCGGCTGGCTCAGTTCCTTGACCCACGTCGTCCCGACGGCCATCGCGATGCCCGTGACCACACCGAACAGGAAGCGCCCGGTGTAGAGCAGGGGCTCGGAGAACGCCCCGAGGGCGAGCACGGCGCTCGCCGGCACCGAGGCGACGACCGCGGGCAGCAGCACCCGGCGCCGTCCCCAGCGGTCCGAGAGCGGGCCACCGACGAGCAGCCCGGGGGCGAGCCCGGCGACGTACACGCCGAAGAACGCCGCGACGACGATCGCCGAGTAGTGCCCCTGCTCGCGGTACATGACCATCAGCGGGCTGAACTGGTTCGCGCCGTACCCGATCACGAACAGCACCGCGGCGACCCGCATCCAGGGCCTCATCGTCTCGCTTTCCGCAGCTCATAGGGACTTGTGCGCGTGGAACCTCGCTAGAACGAGGTTCCACGCGCACAGGGGGTCAGGACTTGGCCTTCTGGCGCCAGCTGGTGAGGACGCGCTCGGTGTAGCCGTTCGGCTCGGTCCGGCCGGTGAAGACGAGCTCCAGGGCGGCCTGGAAGGACTCGCTGCCGTCGAGGTCCTTGCTCATCGGCGGGTAGCCCGGCTCGTTCGCGTTCTGCTCGTCGACCAGGGCGGCCATGCGGGCGAAGCTGTCCCGGACGGTCTGCTCGTCGACCAGGCCGTGGTGCAGCCAGTTCGCGAGGAGCTGGCTGGAGATCCGCAGGGTCGCGCGGTCCTCCATCAGCCCGACGCCCTCGAGGTCCGGGACGGTCGAGCAGCCGATGCCCAGCCCGACCCAGCGGACGACGTAGCCGAGGATCGACTGCGCGTTCGTCTCCAGCTCATGGGTCTTGACCTCGTCCGTGACCGGCCTCTCCTGCAGCGGGAGCACCAGCAGGTCCCGGCGGTCCTTCAGCGGCCGCTTCGCGAGCTCCTCCTGGACGGCGTGCACGTCCGTGCGCAGGTAGTGCAGCGCGTGCAGGGTGGCCGCGGTCGGCGACGGGACCCAGGCGCAGTTGGCGCCCTGCTTCGGCTGGGCCCCCTTCTGCTCGAGCATCTCCGCCATCGCGCCCGGCTTGGCCCACATGCCCTTGCCGATCTGCGCCTTGTGCGAGAACCCGGCCCGCAGCGCGACGTCCACGTTGCGGTCCTCGTAGGCGTTGAGCCAGGTCGACGTCTTCATCTCGCCCTTGGGCACGACGGGCCCGGCGACGAAGCAGGTGTGGATCTCGTCGCCGGTGCGGTCCAGGAAGCCGGTGTTGACGAAGATGACGCGCTCGGCGGCCTGGGCGATGCACGCGCCGAGGTTCACGCTGGTGCGCTTCTCCTCGTCCATGATGCCGATCTTGAGGGTCTTCGCGGGCAGCCCGAGGGCCTCCTCGACGGCCGCGAACAGCTCGACGGTCAGCCGCACCTCGTCCGGCCCGTGCTGCTTGGGCTTGACGACGTACACACTGCCGGTGCGCGAGTTCGACCAGGCGCCCTTGCCGGACAGGTCGTACTGCGCGGCGGCCGCGACGACCAGCGCGTCGAGCACGCCCTCGGCGACCTCGGTGCCGTCGGCGGTGCGGACGGCGTTGGTGGTCATGTGGTGCCCGACGGTGCGGGCGAGCAGCAGCGAGCGGCCGGGCAGGGTGAGCTGCCCGCCGTCGGCGCCGGTGTACTCGCGGTCCCCGTGGACGCGGCGGGTGACGGTCTGCCCGCCCTTGCGGAACTCCGAGACCAGCTCGCCGGTCATCAGGCCCAGCCAGGTGCGGTAGGCCAGCGCCTTGTCCTCGCCGTCCACGGTCGCGACCGAGTCCTCGAGGTCCACGATCGTGGTGACGGCGGACTCGAGCACGACGTCCGCCACGTCGGCGTGGTGCTGCCGGCCGACCCGGTGGCCGGGGTCGAGGGTCAGCTCGACGTGCAGCCCGTTGCGCCGCAGCAGGACCGCACCACGACCGTCCGCGTCCAGCTCCCGGAAGCCGGCGAACTGGGAGGGGTCGGCGAGCCGGGCGCCCCCGGGCTCGACGGTCAGGCCGTCCGCGGAGGCCCGGTAGGCGCTGACGTCGGCGTGGCTGCCCCGGGCGAGCGGGAAGAGCTCGTCGAGCAGCTCGTCCGCGGCCGCGATGACCTGGGCGCCGCGCTTCTCGTCGTAGCCCTCGGCGAGCTCGTGGTCCAGCGGGAGCGCGTCGGTGCCGTAGAAGGCGTCGTAGAGCGAGCCCCACCGGGCGTTGGCCGCGTTGAGCGCGTAGCGCGGGACGGTCGACGGGACCACCAGCTGCGGGCCCGGGACCTCGGCGATCTCCGCGTCGACGTTCTCCACCGAGATGGTGGTCGAGGTGTCGTCAGGGAGCAGGTAGCCGATCTCGGTCAGGAAGGCCTCGTAGGCCTCCCGGCTGCCGGCGCCGTTCGCCTCGTGCCAGGTGTCGATCTGCTGCTGCAGCTCGTCCCGGCGGGCGAGCAGCTCCGCGATCCGCGGAGCGAACCGCTCCTGGAGCCCGGCCAGCGCGGTCCAGAACTGCTCGGGGCTCAGGTCCAGGCCCGCGAGCAGCTCGGTCTCCACGAACTCCCGCAGCTGCGGGTCGACCTGCAGTCCACCGGTCGGCTCGGCCATCGCCGTCCACTCCCTCTCGCTCGCGTCTGTGTCGGCTGCTTTTCTACCACGCGGACTACGGTTTCCGCATCACGGAATACGCGCTACAGTCACCGGCGTGACCGAGTCCCTTCCCGAGTCCCTCCCCGAGGTACCCCGCGCCGGCGGCGTCCAGTCGCTCGCGCGCGCCTTCGAGCTGCTGGAGACCCTGGCCGACGCCGGCGGCGAGGCCGGGCTGTCCGAGCTCGCGGACCGCACCGGGCTCGCGCCGGCCACGATCCACCGGCTCGTCCGCACGCTCGTCGGGCTCGGCTACCTGCGCCAGCTCCCCTCGCGCCGCTACACGCTCGGCCCCAGGCTCGTCGGGCTGGGCGAGACGGCGGCCCGGCAGTTCGGCCGCTGGGCCACCCCGGTGCTCGACGAGCTGGTCGCCGCGGCCGGCGAGACGGCGAACCTCGCGGTGCTCGACGGCGACCGCGCCGTCTACGTCGCCCAGGTCCCGTCCCGGCACTCGATGCGGATGTTCACCGAGATCGGCCGCCGGGTCCCGCTGCACTGCACCGGGGTCGGGAAGGCCCTGCTCTCGGCGCTGCCGGCGGACGAGTCCGCCGCGATCATGGAGCGCACCGGGCTCCCGGCCGTCACGCCGACGACGATCACCGACCCCGGGGTCCTCGCCGCGGAGCTCACCGTCGCGCGGGGCCGGGGGTACGTGCTGGACGAGGGCGAGCAGGAGACGGGCGTGCGCTGCGTCGCGGCCCCGGTCACCGGCCCGCACGGCTCCGCCGCGGTCTCGGTCTCGGGTCCGGTCTCCCGGATGGACGACGCGACCGTCGCCCGGATCGCCCCGCTGGTCGTCGCGGCGGGCCGACGGCTCGGCTCGCTGCTGGCCTTCGCGTGACGGGCCGGGTGAACGGGCGGCCGGCCCGTCCCCGTCCGGCCGGGCGCCGGGCGCCGATCCGGACGTACGCTCCGCACACCTTTCCGCCAGCGTCGACAGGAGGAGACCGATGAGCCTGGATCCGCGAGCCCGCGCCGCGTTCGCCGCGGCGGTCGGGGCCGAGAACATCGTCGACGACCCGGTGAGGCGACGCGCCTACGAGTGCGACGGGCTCACCGGGTACCGCGTCGTGCCGGACATGGTGCTGCTCCCCGCACCGCCGAGGAGGTCGCGGCGAGCGTCCGGGTGTGCCACGAGCACGGCATCCCGTTCGTCGCCCGCGGCGCCGGGACCGGGCTCTCCGGCGGGGCGCTCCCGGTCGCGGACGGGGTCGTGATCTCGCTGGCCCGGCTGAAGCGGGTGCTGGAGGTCGATCCGGAGAACCGGCGCGCGGTCGTCGAGCCGGGCGTGACCAACCTGGAGATCACCGGCGCGGCGGCGTCGCACGGGCTGTACTACGCACCCGACCCGTCGAGCCAGCAGGTCTGCACGATCGGCGGGAACGTCGCGGAGAACTCCGGCGGTGCCCACTGCCTGAAGTACGGCTTCACCACCAACCACGTGCTGTCCGTCGAGGTCGTGCTGCCGGACGGCACGCTGGTCACCCTCGGCGGGGACAGCCCCGAACAACAGGGCCCGGACCTGCGCGGGGTGTTCCTCGGTTCCGAGGGCACGCTCGGCATCACCACGAAGATCGTCGTCCGGCTGCTGCGCACCCCGGAGACGGTCCGGACGCTGCTCGCGGACTTCCCGTCCGTCGGGGAGGCGGGGGACGTCGTCAGCGACATCGTCGCCGCCGGGATCGTGCCCGCCGCCGTCGAGATGATGGACACGCTCGCGATCGAGGCCGCCGAGGAGGCCGTGCACGCGGGCTACACCGTGGGCACCCCGGCGGCGCTGGTCGTCGAGCTGGACGGGCCGATCGAGGAGTGCGACGACCAGTTCGAGCAGGTCAAGGCCATCTGCGACGCCCACGGCTGCACCCGGCTGCACATCGCGGGCTCCCCGGAGGAGCGCGCCGCGATATGGCGGGGCCGCAAGGCGGCGTTCGCGGCGGTCGGCCGGATCTCGCCGGACTACTTCGTCCAGGACGGCGTGGTCCCCCGCACCCGGCTCGCCGAGGTGCTGGGCCGGATCGCGGACATGGGCGCAGAGGAGGGCATCCGGGTCGCGAACGTCTTCCACGCCGGGGACGGGAACCTGCACCCGCTGGTCCTCTACAGCGCCGCCGCGGGCGAGACCGAGCGCGCCGAGAAGCTGTCCGGCCGGATCGCGGAGCTGTGCGTCGAGCTCGGCGGGTCGCTGTCCGGCGAGCACGGCATCGGCACGGACAAGGCGTGCTCGATGCCCAAGATGTTCGGGGAGGACGACCTCGCCGTCATGCAGCGGGTCCGCGACGCGTTCGACGCGGACGGGATCTGCAATCCCGGGAAGGTGCTGCCCACGCCGCGGCTCTGCGGCGAGCGCCCCGGGAAGTACCGTCCGCACCCGCTGGAGGAGTCAGGAGTGATCGAGCGGCTATGACATCCACGGCCCCCACCACACCCAGGCCGGAGAGCCTGCACGAGGCCCGGGACGCGGTCCTCGACACCCCCGGATCGCTGGGGATCACCGGCGCCGGCACCGCCGCGGACTGGGCGGGCCGGCTCCGGGACGTCGACGCCGTCCTGGACCTCTCCCGGCTGCGCGGCGTCATCGCCCACAACCCGGGCGACATGACGGTCTCCGTGCACGCCGGGACCCCGCTGCGGGACCTGCAGGACGAGCTCGCCGAGCACGGCCAGCACGTCTCGCTCGACGCGGCCCGGATCGCCGACGGGGCGACCGTCGGCGGGCTCGTCGCGACCGCCGACGCCGGCCCGTCCGCGCTGGTCCACGGCGGGATGCGGGACCTCGTGATCGGGACGACGACACTGCTCGCGGACGGCACCATCGCCCGCAGCGGCGGACACGTGATCAAGAACGTCGCCGGCTACGACCTCGCCAAGCTGCTGCACGGCTCGTACGGGACGCTCGGCGCGCTCGTCGAGGTCGTCCTGCGGCTGCACCCGACGCCGAAGGCGACCGGCACCGTCGCGCTGGCCTGCCCCCTGGCCGAGGCCGCGGGGCACGCCGCACGCGTGCTGGAGAGCCCGCTCGAGCCGACCGCACTGGAGTGGATCTCGGGCGGGAACTCGACGTCGGAGCCGGATCGGCTGCTGGTGCGGATCGAGAGCACCGAGGCGGCCCTGCCCGCCCGCATCGAGCGCGTGGTCGCGCAGCTCGGGGCGGGAGCCGAGACGACGTCCGACGACGTGTGGGACGCCCACGCCGCCCTCGTGCGCGGCTCCGGCGACGGCGCCGTCCTGCGGATCGGCGCCCGGCCCTCCCGGCTCCCCGCACTGCTGGCCGGGCTGCCCTGCACGTCGGCCGCCGCGGGCCTGGGAACGGGCGTCGCCACCGTCAGCGTGCCCGGCACCGCCGTCGCCGACGCGCACGACGCCGTGCACGCGGTGGGCGGTACCTCCGTGCTCCGCCGACGGCCCGCCGCGCTCGACGCCCCCGCCTGGGGCCCGCCGCCCTCCGCCCTGGCCGTGCTGAAAGCGGTCAAGGCCCAGTTCGACCCGGACGGCCGCTTCGGTCCGGGCCGCTTCGACCCGTGGGAGATCTCGTGACCACCCCCGCCGGCTCCGCCGAGACCAACATCCCGCAGGCCGGGCCGAGTGCGTTCGACCCGCACCGGCCGCCGGAGCGCGAGCTCCTCGACGACTGCGTGCACTGCGGCTTCTGCCTGCCCACCTGCCCGACCTACCAGCTCTGGGGCGAGGAGATGGACTCCCCGCGCGGCCGGATCCTGCTGATGGACCTGGCGGCGAAGGGCGAGATCCCCCTCGAGGGCCCGTTCACCGAGCACATCGACCGGTGCCTCGGCTGCATGGCGTGCGTGACGGCCTGCCCGTCCGGCGTCCAGTACGACAAGCTGCTGGAGTCGGTGCGCCCGCAGATCGAGCGGAACGTGGAACGGGAGCGTGGGGACCAGCTCTTCCGGAACGCGATCTTCGCCCTCTTCCCGTACAAGCGACGGCTGAAGGCGGCCGCGCTGCCCGGTGCGCTCTACCAGAAGCTCCGGACCGTCCCGGCGATCGGGAAGCTGGCCGACAAGGCGATCGGACGCCTCGCCACCGGAGGGTTCTCGCGGCTGGCCGCGATGGAGTCCCTGCTCCCGCCCGTCACGGTCCGGGAGGCGTTCGCGACGCTGCCCGTGCACACCGCCGCGATCGGCGAGCGCCGCGGCCGGGTCGCGCTGCTCTCCGGGTGCGTGCAGGACGTGTTCTTCCACCGGGTCAACGAGGCGACCGTGCGGGTGCTCTCCGCCGAGGGCTACGACGTGGAGGTCCCCAGGGACCAGCAGTGCTGCGGCGCGCTGGAGCTGCACTCCGGACGCGAGGAGTCCGCGCTGGGCCGGGCGAGGAGGACCATCGCGCGGTTCGAGCACCTCGACGTGGACACGATCGTCACCAACGTCGCGGGCTGCGGCTCGTCGATGAAGGACTACGGCCACCTGATGTCCGACGACCCCGAGTGGGCCGAGCGGGCGAAGGCGTTCAGCGCGCGGGTGAAGGACGTGCACGAGGTCCTCGCGGCGCTCGAACCGCGTGCCCCGCGCTCGCCCGTCGGAGACAAGGACGCTTCGCGTGGGCTCCGGGTCGCCTACCACGACGCCTGCCACCTCGGGCACGCGCAGAAGGTCCGCGCCGAGCCGCGGGCGGTGCTCCGCAGCATCCCGGAGCTCGATCTCGTCGACATCCCCGAGGCGGAGCTCTGCTGCGGCTCGGCCGGGATCTACAACATGATCATGCCGGAGGCGGCGGACGACCTGGGGAAGCGCAAGGCGGACAACGTGCGGTCCGTGCGGCCGGACGTCATCGTGACGGCGAACCCGGGCTGCCTGCTGCAGATCGGCAAGCACCTGGCGTCGGAGTCCGGGGACGGCTCGCTCCCGCTGCTGCATCCCGTGCAGCTGCTCGACGCCAGCATCCGGAACGTGCCGGTGCCGAGGACCTGAGCCCGGGATCGCGGCGCCGGCACCCCGGCGCCGCGATCCGGCCGCTCGGGTGTCTCCACCGCACCGGTCGACCCGTTCGGCCCAGTTCACGCTGCCGGGGCGGCCGATTCGTCGCAGACTCCTGCTTCATGACCCTTGGGACAGCGTCGTCCGGAATCGTCCTCGCCGCCTACCAACAGGACCCTCGTGCCGTCGGCGGCTCGCTCGCCTGGTCGGCGCTGCTGGCGGTGATCCCGCTGGCCGTAGTGCTGCTGCTCCTCGGGGTGCTGCGGGTGCGGGCGCACTGGGCCGCGCTCGCGGGCCTCGCGGCCTCGCTGGTCGTGGCGATCGTGGGATTCGGGCTGCCCGTCGGGATGTCGTTGTCCGCCGCGGCGCACGGCGCGTTCTTCGGGCTCTTCCCGATCCTCTGGATCGTGGTCAACGCCCTGTGGGTGTTCAACCTGACCGTCGCGACCGGGCACTTCGACGTCCTGCGGCGCAGCTTCGGCGCCTTCTCCTCGGACCAGCGGACGCAGGCGATCCTGGTCGCGTTCTGCTTCGGCGCGCTGCTGGAGGCGCTCGCCGGGTTCGGCGCCCCCGTCGCGATCACCTCGGTGATGCTGATGGCGCTGGGCTTCAAGCCGTTGCGCGCCGCGGTCCTCGCGCTGGTCGCCAACACCGCGCCCGTCGCGTTCGGAGCGATGGGCGTCCCCGTGATCACCCTCGCGTCGGTCACGGGGCTCCCGCTCGACCAGGTCTCGTCGATGGTCGGCCGGCAGACCCCCTTCCTGGCGCTGTTCGTGCCGCTGGTCCTGGTGTACATCGTCGACGGGCGGCGCGGCGTCCGGGAGGCGTGGGCGCCCGCGGTCGCGGCGGGCGTCGTGTTCGCGATCGCGCAGTTCGCCACGTCGAACTTCGTCTCGGTGGCGCTCACGGACATCGTGGCCTCGCTGCTCGCCGCGATCGCGGTGGTGCTCCTCTCGCGGGCCCGCCCGGACGCGGTGTGGGCGGCCCGCGACACCCGCGGCCGCGCCCCCGACACAACCGGCGAGCAGGCGGGGAGGCCGGGCGCGCCGTCCACGGCCCAGCCCTCGACGACCCAGCCCCCGACGACCCGGCCCGCGACCACCGGGCCGACGACCGGACACGCGACGGCCGAGGCCGGGACGACGGAGCCCGCCGTGGGCGGGTCGACCACGACCCTCCCGGACACCCCTACCGAGGTCCGCCGCGCGTACGCGCCGTACGTGATCATCATCGCCGTCTTCGCGCTCGCGCAGCTGCCCGGGATCAAGCCCGCCGTCGACTCGCTGAAGCTCGCGTTCCGCTGGCCCGGCCTGGACGTCGTCGGCACGAACGGGAAGCCGCACAGCACCACGATGTACTCGCTGACCTGGCTCTCCACCGCCGGGACCCTGATGCTGCTCTCGGGCGTGATCGTCGCGGCGGTGCTCGGGGTCGGGGCCGGGAAGGCCCTCGCCACCTGGGCCCGGACCGTCTCCGACCTCAGGTGGGCGATCCTCACCGTCACCGCGGTGCTCGCGCTCGCCTACGTCATGAACGCGTCGGCGCAGACCGCCGCGATCGGGCTGCTGATCGCCGGCGCCGGTGGGGCGCTCGCGTTCCTGTCCCCGCTGCTCGGCTGGTTCGGCGTCGCCGTCACCGGTTCGGACACGTCCGCGAACGCGCTGTTCGGGGCGTTGCAGGTGACCGCGGCGAACCAGGCGGGGCTGCCCCCGAACTGCTCGCGGGGGCGAACTCGTCCGGCGGGGTGCTCGGCAAGATGCTCTCGCCGCAGAACCTCACGATCGCGGCCGTCGCGGTGAAGCTCGAGGGCCAGGAGGGTCTCCTGCTGCGCAAGATCATCGGCTGGAGCCTGGGGATGCTGCTGGTCCTCGCGGTGCTGATCTATCTGCAGTCCACCCCGGTCCTGGGCTGGATGCTGCCCTGACGGCTCCGCTCCCCGAGGCCACGCGCGCGGTTCGGCGGCACGCTCGCCGCCTACCGCGCGCGTGCGGCGCAACCCCGCGCGTGGGGGCTCGGCGCGCGTGCCACCGCCGCCCTCCACCAGCGCGGCGTAACGGGCTTCCGGGGCCGGGCGATAGCGGGCCGTGAGCACGACCGGATCCGCCGACTCCCCGGAGACCACCACGAACCCGGGCGACCCGACCCCGAACGCCCCGGGCGCCGCGCTGCGGACCGGGTTCTTCCGGCCACGGCCGTCGCCGCTCCCCCGGCGCGGCGCGGGAGCCGACGCCAGGGCCGCGGAGGCCACCGGCGGCTCGGAGGAGACTTCGGTCACGGCCGACGCCGGCGAAGCCGCCCCGACCCGGGCCGACGCCGCCGAGGCGAAGGACACCGCGGGCCCGGCCGAGCCGCACGGCGCCGGCCCGATCGAGGCGAAGGGCACCGCCGCCGTCGGGGTCGCTCCCGAGCCGGACCCCTCCGCCGACACCGTGATCGTCGGCGCACCGGTCCGGGCCGGGACGCCGGATCATCCCGCCACCCTGCCGGCCCTCGCGCCCGCGACCCTCCCGGCGGCGTTCGCGCCCCTCGCGCCCCCGCCCGTCGCCGCGGAGCCGCCGGCCTATCCCGAGCCGCAGCGGTCCTACCCGGTGAAGGAGCGCAAGGGCTGGCGGAGGCTGTTCAGGAGGAGCTGACCGCGGCGGCGAGGCGTCGCATCCGCTCGTGGGTCTCGGCGGTCACCCGTCCCGCCCCGGGCCTGTGAGCGCCTGCCCGCACGGTGTTGCGGTGAGGTCGACGCGGACATCCGTCAGCGGCCGGCGAAGTGGTCCCAGCCCTGGTCGCCCTCGTAGGTCCGGCCGTCCACGAGCACGACCGGCTCGCCCGCGGCGGCCACGCCGATCTCTCGCCAGCCCTCGGGCAGGGCCGTGCCCGGCGGGAACGTCGCGACGAGCGCGTGGTCCTCGCCCCCGGTGAGCAGCCAGTGCAGCGGGTCGACGCCCAGCGCGGACCCGACGTCGACCAGCCGGGCCGGGACCTCCAGCGCCTCGGACCGGAGATCGACGAGCACGCCGGACACCCGCGCGATGTGCCCGAGGTCCGCCAGCAGCCCGTCCGACACGTCGATCATGGACGTGGCACCGGCCTTCGCGGCAGCGGGTCCGGCCGCGTAGGGCGGCTCGGGCACCCGGTGGGCGTTCACCACCGTACCGGGCGAGCGGAAACCCCTGGTCAGGACGGCGAGCCCGGCACCGGCCCAGCCGAGGCGCCCGGCCACCGCCACGACGTCCCCCGGCCGGGCGCCGGTGCGCAGGACCGGCGCCCGGCCCTCCAGCGAACCGAGCGCGGTCACGGAGACCACGAGCGTCGCCGAGGAGGCCACGTCCCCGCCGACGACGCCGACGCCCACGACGCCCGCCTCGGCCCAGAGTCCCGCGGCCAGGTCCTCGAGCGTCTCGACGGGGGTGTCGGCCGGGCAGGCCAGGCCGACCAGCAGGCCCGTGGGCACCGCGCCCATCGCCGCGACGTCCGCGAGGTTCGCCGCCGCGGCCTTGCGCCCCACCTGTTCCGGGGTGGACCAGTCCAGGCGGAAGTGCACGCAGTCGACCAGGACGTCCGTGCACGCGACGACCCTCCCGTCCGGCGACGCGACGACCGCGGCGTCGTCCCCGGGCCCCAGCAGCGTCGCCGGCGGCTGGGGCCGGTCGCGCGTCACCCGGCTGATCAGGCCGAACTCGCCGAGCTCCGACAGGCGCTCGCCCGGTGTGTCGATCGCCTCGGTTGCGTCACGAGGGGTGCTCGACGATGGGGACAAACGCTCCTCCTCAGGTACGTTCCCTTCCGACTCTCCGCCGGAGCACTCCGGCGGACCACGAGAATCGAGAGGGGCACGCCGTGGTGCAGGCCTACATCCTGGTCCAGACCGAGGTCGGAAAGTCGGCCGCGGTCGCCGGAGAGATCTCCGGCATCCCCGGCGTGATCTCCGCCGAGGACGTCACCGGACCCTACGACGTCATCGTCCGCGCCGAGGCCGACACGGTCGACGAGCTGGGGCAGCTGGTCGTCGCCCGCGTCCAGGGCGTGCTGGGGATCACCCGGACGCTGACCTGCCCGGTCGTCAAACTGGTGTAGGTGAAGGTGGACACCGGGCACGGCCCCGACCTGCGGCGACCGGCGGTGGTCGTCGCGATCGCGCTACCCGTGCTGCTCGCCGTCGTCGTCGCGGTCCTCGGGCTGACGTTCCGGGGTCGCGGCACCGAGGCCGCGCCGGCACCCGTGCCCGCGGAGACCGGGCCGCTCGCGGTCCCCCCGGTCGGGGCCACGGACGGGGGCTCGGCCGGCTGCGTCTCGCTGCTCGCGGCGTTGCCGAAGGAGCTGCCCGCCGATCCGGACCCGCTCCCGGCCAGGCCGATCGCCGCGCCGTCGGAGGCCGGCGTCGCGGCCTGGGCGGCGTCACCCCGGCCCGTCGTGCTGCGCTGCGGGTTGCCGCGGCCGGCGGGCTCGTGCCGACGTCCCCGCTCACCGACGTCAACGGCGTGAGCTGGCTGGCGCTGACGGACAACGCCCCGGACCCGGTCCTGACCACCTACGTCGCGGTGGACCGGCCCGTCTACGTCGCCCTCACCGTCCCGACGACGGCGGGCAGCGGCCCGTTGCAGGCGGTCTCGGACGCCGTGGTCTCGACGCTGCCGAAGGGCCCGGTCGTCGTGCGCTGAGAGCCGGTTCAGCGCGGCGGGCAGGGCTCAGCGCAGCCCGGTCCCCCGCGCGAGCGCCGTCTCGACGAGCGTCGTGAGCAGCGTGGGGTAGTCGACGCCGGTCTCCGCCCACATCCGCGGATACATCGAGATCGGGGTGAAACCGGGCATCGTGTTGACCTCGTTGACGGTCAGGTCGCCGTCCTCACCGACGAAGAAGTCGACCCGGGCCAGGCCCTGCCCGTCCAGCGCCCGGAAGGCGTCGATCGCCATCGCGCGGAGGTTCTCGGCGAGGTCCTCGTCGAGCTTGGCGGGGATGTCGAACTCGCAGGCGTCGTCGAGGTACTTGGCCTCGAAGTCGTAGAAGTCCGCCGTGCTGGCGACCAGCCGGATCTCGGCCGGCAGGCTGGCGCGGAGCGTGCCGTCCGGCAGCTCGAGCACCCCGCACTCGATCTCGCGGCCGACGACGGCCGCCTCGACCAGCACCTTCGGGTCGTGCTCGCGGGCGGTGGCGATCGCGGCGTCGAGGTCCGCCCAGTCCGACACCTTCGTGATCCCGACCGACGAGCCCGCCCGCGCGGGCTTCACGAACACCGGCAGGCCGAGGTCCGCACGCTCGGCCTCGGTCAGGGTCGCGGTCCCGCGCCGCAGCACGACGAGCCGGCCCGCCGGGATCCCGGCCGCGGCCAGCAGCTTCTTGGTGAACTCCTTGTCCATGCCCGCCGCGCTGGCGAGCACCCCGGCGCCCACGTAGGGCAGGCCGGCCATCTCCAGCAGGCCCTGCACCGTGCCGTCCTCGCCGAAGGGGCCGTGCAGCACGGGGAACACGACGTCGACCCCCGCGAGCACCTCGCCCGCGTGCTCGGGGTCCAGCCGGACGAGGCCGCCGCGGGTCGGGTCCCCCGGCAGGACGAGGGCGGCGGCCGAGCCGTCGACCTCGGGCAGCGTGCGTCCGGAGATCCGCAGCACCGACGGATCGTCCGTGCCCAGCACCCAGGAACCGTCCCGCGCGATGCCGACCGGCACGACGTCGAACCTCTCGCGGTCCAGGTGCGCAAGGACGCTTCCCGCCGAGACGCAGGAGATCGCGTGCTCGGAACTGCGGCCACCGAAGACGACCGCCACCCGCACACGGTCGGTTCGGGCGGTGCTGTCCACGTGGGCGTCGCTCATGACCGGCGAGCGTAGGCCACGGTCCCCAAGGGTGGCGCGTGCCACACTCGGGGCGTGAGCGCACAAGATCTGGAAGCCGTCCGGCACATCGTCCGCAAGGACAGCGGCCTGGCGAGCGTGGCCGTCGTCCGCGCGGACGGGACCCCGCACTCGTCGCTGGTCAACGCCGGGGTCCTCGACCATCCGACGAGGGGGGAGCCGGTGGTCGGGTACGTCACCTACGGACAGGTGAAGCTCCGCAACCTGCGTGCCCGGCCGGCGACCTCGGTGCTCTGGCGGGCGGGCTGGCGCTGGGCCGCCGTGGACGGGACGAGCGAGCTGATCGGGCCCGGGGACGTCGATGCGGAGACGCTGCGACTGTTGCTCCGCGCGGTCTTCGAGGCCGCCGGTGGCACGCACGACGACTGGGACACCTACGACCGGGTGATGCGGGAGGAGGGGCGGGTGGCGGTTCTGGTCGAGCCGGTCCGGGTCTACGGAAACGCTTGACCACGGGACTCTGGACCGATTCCACTGTGGGGCATCCCACGGCCTCTCCGGGAACTGCGGGCTCGACCGTGGCACGATGCAACAGTTAGCCTGAGACAACTAATCATCGAGTTTCGGGTGGGAGGCCTCGTGCCAGCCGAACAGTCGGCAGTGCTCGACCGGGCCGGTGGCGGCCAGGACGAGCCTGACCCCCGCTACAAGTGGATCGCGCTGTCCAACACCACGTTGGGCATGCTCATGGCGACCATCAACTCGTCGATCGTGCTCATCGCGCTGCCGGACATCTTCCGCGGCATCGGGATCAACCCGCTCCAGCCGTCCAACACCGGCTACCTGCTATGGATGATCATGGGCTTCCTGGTCGTCACCGCGGTGCTGGTGGTCGGCTTCGGGCGGCTCGGCGACATGTTCGGCCGGGTCCGGATGTACAACATGGGCTTCGCGATCTTCGCGATCGCCTCGGTGTTCCTCGGGATCACCTGGCAACAGGGCGACGCGGCCGCGATGTGGCTCATCGGCTGGCGCATCGTGCAGGGCGTCGGCGGCGCGTTCCTGATGGCGAACTCCAGCGCGATCCTCACCGACGCGTTCCCCGTCCGCCAGCGCGGGACGGCGCTGGGCATCAACGGGGTCGCGGCGATCGCCGGCTCGTTCCTCGGCCTGGTCATCGGCGGCCTGCTCGGCCCGGTGAACTGGCACCTCGTCTTCTTCGTGTCCGTGCCGTTCGGCGTCTTCGGCACGATCTGGGCGTACCTGAAGCTCAAGGACAACGGCAACCGCCAGCCCGCCAAGATGGACTGGTGGGGCAACATCACCTTCGCGGTGGGGCTCATCGCCGTGCTGGTGGGCATCACCTACGGCATCCAGCCCTACGGCGGCCACACCATGGGCTGGACGAGCCCGATGGTGCTCGGTTGCATCATCGGCGGCGTCGTCGTGCTGATCGGGTTCGGCGTCATCGAGACCAAGGTCGCGAAGCCGCTCTTCGAGCTCTCGCTGTTCCGGAACCGGCCCTTCACCCTGGGCAACCTGGCCAACCTGCTCGCCTCGCTCGGCCGCGGTGGCCTCCAGTTCGTGCTCATCATCTGGCTGCAGGGCATCTGGCTGCCCCAGCACGGCTACAGCTTCGAGCAGACGCCCCTCTGGGCGGGTGTCTACATGCTCCCGCTGACGATCGGCTTCCTGATCGCCGCGCCGATCTCGGGCTGGCTGTCCGACAAGTACGGCGCGAAGCTGTTCACCACCGGCGGCATGGTGATCAGCGCCGTCAGCTTCCTGCTCCTCGAGCTGCTGCCGGTGGACTTCGACTACTGGGTCTTCGCGCTGGTCCTGCTGCTCAACGGCCTCGGCATGGGCCTGTTCTCCTCGCCCAACCGGGCCGAGATCATGAACGCGTTGCCGGCCGACTCCCGCGGCGCGGGTGCCGGCATGACCGCGACGTTCCAGAACTCCGCCATGGTGCTGTCGATCGGCTTCTTCTTCAGCCTCATGATCGCCGGCCTGTCGAGCCACCTGCCGTCGGTGATGGAGAGCGGGCTGCTGCAGCACGGCGTGCCCGCGGCGGACGCGAGCCGGATCGCGGCCCTACCGCCCGTCGGCGTGCTGTTCGCGGCGTTCCTGGGCTACAACCCGGTCCAGGAGCTGCTCGGCGACGTCCTGAAGGTCATCCCGCCGGACCAGGCCGCGTTCCTCACCGGGCGCAGCTTCTTCCCGAACCTGATCTCCGGCCCGTTCTCCGACGGCCTGACCGCGGCGTTCTGGTTCGCCGTGATCGCCTGCCTGGTCGCCGCGGTCGCCTCGGCGTTCACCGGCAAGCGGGTCGTCCCGGGCGCCTCGCACGAGCCCGTCGGGCCGCGCTCGCGGCCGAGGGCGGCGAGCTCGTCGACGAGCAGGGCCTCTACGGGGACGTCGGCGCCCACAGGGGCGCGGTGGCCACGGCCGCCGTCGGGGCTGTGGGGGCGCCGGGCCTGGCCGGGGCGCCCGCGCCCGCCGAGCCGGAAACGGCCGGGTCGCTCGTCGGCGCGCTGCGCACCCCGCACGGCACCGCGATCGCGCAGGGCATCGTCACCGTGACCGCACCGGACGGTCGTCAGGTCGGGCGCACCCAGGTCGACCCGGCGGGCGGGTACGCGCTCTTCGGGCTCGGCGCCGGCACGTTCATGGTCGTCGCGACCGCGCCGGGCTTCCGGCCCGAGGTCGCCGCGGTGACGCTCGACGGCCGGGGCGCGCGGCAGGACTTCGACCTGCGCGGCGACGGCGCGGTGCACGGCATCGTCCGCAGCGGGAGCGGCCCGGCCGGGGTCCCCGGCGTGACGGTGCTGGCGCTCGACGCGGCGGGCCGGCTGACCGGCCGGGCCGTCACGGACCCCGACGGCACCTTCCGGATGGAGGGCCTGCCCGTCGGCCCGACGACGATCACCGCCACCCTCGCGGGCCGGGCGCCTCAGGCCACGTCGGTGCACGTCGTCGCCGAGGCGTCGGTGCCGGTGGAGCTGGCGATCAGCGCCGCCGGCGGCCTCGCCGGACAGGTCACCGGCCCGGACGGGCAGCCCCTGCCGAACGCGATGATCACGGTCGTCGACGTCGAGGGGACGGTCGTCGCGACCGCCACGAGCGGGAACGACGGCGGCTACCGCGTCCCCGAGCTCATGCCCGGCAGCTACACGGTCACGACGAGCGTGCACCTGCCCGGGGTGGCCCGGGTGGACCTCACGGGATCCGGGACCACCACGGCGGACGTGCAGCTCGGCGCCGTGGGCACGCCCCGCCGCCCCCGCACCGCACCGATGCCGATCGCGGGCGACTGAGCACTAGAGGAACCGGTGGACCGCCTCGGCCGTCTCGTCCGGGGCCTCGAGCGGGATGAAGTGGCCGACGTCGTCGAGCACCCGGAGCGTGTGGCCCGGCAGGGTCTTCTCCAGGCCCTCGGCGAACGTCGGCGGGTACAGCGGGTCGGCCGCACCCCAGAGCACCGACGCGGGGACGGCGACCGGCGGCGGGAACTCCGCGTCCCGGGCCGCGAGCGCGGCGAAGACCGTCGACGAGCCCGAGCGGTACCAGTTCACGCTGCGCGAGAACGCGCCCGGGCGGGCGTAGGCGCGCACCAGGTCGTCGAGGTGGTCCGGGTGGAAGGCCGCGGGCCGATGGCCCCAGTGCCCGTAGAAGTGCCGCAGGTAGGACAGCACCGCCTCCGGCCGGCCGTCGACGAGCTCGTCGGCCAGCCGCAGCTGGTGGAAGTCCTGGTACCAGAACTCCCCGCGGTGGTCCGGCTCCAGCGCGAGCGGCGCGGACGCCGGATGCATCGGGTTGCCGAGTACCAGGCCGGTCACCCGCTCCGGGGACTCCCGGGCGAACTGGATCGCGACGGACGAGCCGACGTCGTAGCCGACCAGCACCGCCCGCGCGATCCCCAGCGCGTCGAACACGTCCCGCACCACGCCGACCTGCGCGGCCCGGCCGAAGTGGTCCGCGTGCAGCTCCGCGTCCATGGAGCCGCCGAATCCGCGGAGGTCGATCGCGACGACGTCCGCGTCCGGCTCCAGCAGCGGGCGCAGGCACCGGTAGTCGATCCAGAAGCCCGGCCACCCGTGCAGGCAGACGACCGGCGGGCCGCTCCCGCCGCGCGTGTAGTGGACGCGCTGCCCCGCGCTGTCCCGGAGCTCGCCGTGCGGCACCGTGCCACAGCGGGCTGTCCGGCGGGAGGTCGGAGCGGGTGGACACGCCCAGACCGTAGGCGCGCCCGCCCGGTTCGTCACCGGGGAACGGGGTCGGGCACCCCGGACATCGCCTCCCGGAGTATCGCTGCGACGTGCGGGAGCGCAGCCCGCAGCTCGGCGCGGGTCGAGCCCGCGTAGCCGAGCACGATCCCCGGCGTCGACGTGGCGGCGTGGTGGCGCTCGAGCCCGTCGAGCGCGATCCCGGCTGCCTCGGCCCTGCGCAGCACCGCCCGTTCCGCGGCGACGTCCGGCAGCGGGACGACGACGTGCGCACCCGCCTCGTCGCCCAGCACCGTGATCCCGGCCAACGCCTCGACCACCGCCGCCCGCCGGCCGGCCAGCTCGCGGCGCAGCCGCCGGAGGTGCCGCGCCAGGTCCCCCGCCGCCGCGAACGCCGTGACCACCCGTTGCCCGGCCGGCGCGGGCCGGCTGCCGGTGCGTTCGCGTTCCCGTAGCACCGCCTCGCGCACGGCGGGCGGGGCGACGAGCCAGCCCGCGCCGAGCGTCGGCGTGAGGATCTTGCTGGTGGTCCCGAAGTGCGCGACGACGTCCGGGCCGAGCGCCGCGAGCAGCGGCAGCGGGGCGACGTCGTAGCGCAGCTCGCCGTCGTAGTCGTCCTCGAGGACCACGAACCCGGCCGCCCTGGCCCGCTCGACCAGCGCGACCCGCCGGGACGCGGGCAGCCGCCCGCCGAGCGGGAACTGGTGCGCGGGCGTGCAGTAGACGGCGGCGAGCCCGGCCGGGAGCGCGTCCACGACCAGGCCCGCGTCGTCGACCGGGACCCCGACGACGCGCAGCCCGGCGGACCGCAGCCCGCTGGCGGCCCGTTGGTACCCCGGCTCCTCGACGGCGACGACGGCGCCCGCGGGGAGCGTCCGGGCGACCTCGGCGATCGCGCCCGTGCTGCCGCCGGTGGCGAGGACGTCCGCCGGGTCCGCGGCGAGGCCCCGGTGCCGCAGCAGATGCTCGACGACGGCCGCCCGGAACTCCGGCAACCCCTCCGGCCTGGGCTCGGTGTCCGGCGCGGGGTCGGCGGCCGCCCGCCAGGCCCGGCGCCAGGCTCCGCGATCGAGCACCTCGGTGCACGGGACGCCGGCACGCATCACGACCAGGTCCGCCTCGGTGGCGCCTGCGTCCTCACGCCGCCGGGCCGGGAGCCGAGCCGGCGGCGCCGTCGTCACGTAGGTGCCCGCGCCCACCCTGCCCTCGACCCAGCCCTCGGCGAGCAGCTGCTCGTAGGCGGCGGCGGTGACCGTCCGGCTCAGGCCGAGGGTGGCGGCGAGCGCGCGCGTCGAGGGCAGCCGGTCCCCCGCGCGCAGCGTGCCGCCCGCCGCGGCCCCGCGCAGCGCCCCGGCGAGCTGCACGGCGAGGGGCTCGGCGCCGGAGCGGTCGAGCACGATCGGCGGGACGTCCACCGGATTGGCCTCCTCGATCCGAGCGGGAATGGCTCTCCCAGGATGCCACCACCGCGGCGCACACTCGGGAGGTGACCACCACGACCCCCCTGTCCCCCACCGGACGCAGCACGCTCGGCCGGCTCGGCGAGCGCGCCCGCACCGACCGCGCGGACCTCTACGCCGTGCTGGACGCCGGTCTCGTGTGCCACTTCGGGTTCGTCGCGGACGGGGCGCCCGTCGTGCTCCCCACCGGCTACGGCCGCATCGGCGACACGATCTACGTGCACGGCTCCTCCGGCGCGCGCTGGCTGCGCTCCGGCGAGATGCCGGCCTGCCTCACGGTCACCCACCTCGACGGGATCGTCTACGCCCGCGCGGTCTTCCACTTCTCGATGAACTACCGCAGCGCGGTCGTCCACGGCACCGCGCGCCCGGTCACGGACGAGACCGAGCGCCGGGACTCGCTGCGGGCGATCGTCGAGCACCTCGCGCCCGGCTCCTGGGAGCACGCGCGCACCCCGTCGCGCCGGGAGCTGGCCGCCACCGCGGTCCTCGCGATGGACCTCGCCGAGGCGAGCGTCAAGGTCCGCACCGGCCCACCCGGCGACGACGAGGAGGACATCACCGACGACGTCTGGGCCGGCGTCCTCCCCGTCCTCCCGACCTTCGGCGTGCCCGTCCCGGACGAGCACGTCCCGGCAGGTCGGGCCGTCCCGGAGCACGTCACGCGGCGGTAAATCCGTTGCTGCGGCGCGGCCCGGCCGCGCACCCTGACTCCCGACCGCACACCGACGGACCCGGGAGGAGCCGAACCATGACCGCCTACCGCGCCGAGGTCCGCCGGGACGACGAGGAGCTGATCGGCTTCGTCGAGCCGGACGGCGCCGGGAGCTGGCGCTACCTCACGGTGTTCGGGGGTGAGCTCGGCACGGCCGTGGACGAGGGGTCGGCCGTGGCCGAGCTGCACCGGCTCGGGCTGGGCGTGCTGGCCGAGCGCTGGTGGTTCCGCGGCGAGCCGGTGACCATCGTGGAGGCGTCGCCCTGCCGGGTCCTCGCCCAGGTCGGCGGGTTCGCCGGGATGGCGCTGGTCATCACCCCCGGGGCACCGGACGCGCACGAGACCACCGAGCTGACGGGTGCGGAGCTCGCCGAGCTGAGCCTGCGGCGTCCTTAGGGCGGCAACCGCCTCCCGGCGACCCTGATCGGGTGACGTACGCTCCCGACGCGTGAGCACGCCCGAACGGACCCGCCCCTATCCGGGCGCAGAACGGCTCGATCTCGTCGAGGAGCTGCACGGGCACCGCGTCGCCGATCCGTACCGCTGGCTCGAGGACCCCGAGGACCCGCGCACCCGCGAGTGGTCGGCCGCGCAGGACGACCTGGCCCGCGGCCTGCTCGACGCCCTCCCCGGCCGGGACGTCCTGGACGCCCGGCTGCGCGCCCTGCTCTCCGCGGGGTCGATCTCGGTGCCGCTCTGGCGCGCCGGCCGGGCGTTCTTCTCCCGCCGCGAGCCGGGCCAGGAGCACGCGGTGATCTACACGCGCAGCCCGGACGGGGTCGAGAAGGCGCTGCTGGACCCGATGGTGCTGGACCCCACCGGGCTCACCACGCTGGACAGCTGGGTGCCGGACCTCGAGGGCCGCCGGGTCGCCTACCAGGTCTCCGCGGGCGGCGACGAGCAGTCCGTGCTGTACGTCCTGGACGTCGAGTCCGGGGAGCTCGTCGACGGACCGATCGACCGCTGCCGCTACTCCGCAGTGTCCTGGATGCCGGGCGGGGACGAGTTCTTCTTCGTCCGCAAGGTCGCCCCCGGCGAGATGGGCGAGGGCCAGGACGACTTCCACCGGCGGATCTGGCGGCACCGCGTCGGCGCCCCGACGGAGCAGGACTCGCTGGTCACCGGCTCGGGGCTCTACGAGGACCACACCTACTACGGCGTCCGGGTCTCCCGGGACGGCCGGTGGCTGATCGTCAGCGCGAACGTCGGCACGGCCCGCCGGGACAGCCTGTGGATCACCGAGCTGGGCGCCGGCAGGACGGCGGAGCTGACCACGATCCTCACCCAGGCCGACGACGTCCGCGCCGTCGCCTGGGTCGACCGCGACGACCGCCTGTACCTGCACACCACCGACGGCGCCCCGCGCTGGAAGCTCGCCGTCACCGACCCCCGCACGCCCGGCCGCGAGCACTGGCGGGACCTCGTCGGCGAGGACCCGGAGTCCGTCCTGGAGGGCGTCCGCTGGTTGGAGCCCGCGCCCGGGAGCGGGCAGGAACCGCAGCTCGTGCTCGCCCGCGCGCGGCACGCCGTCGCGGAGCTGGCCCTGCACGACGTCGACGGGACGCCCCGGGGCACCGTGCCGCTCCCCGGCACCGGCTCGCTGACCGGGCTGACGGTGCCGGACCGGGACACCCCGCAACGCGACGGCTCCCTCTGGATCGGTTGGACGGACCTGGTCACGCCGCCGCAGGTGCACCGGTACGACCGGGTGAGCGGGGAGACGGTCCTGGAGAGCACCGCGCCCGGGGACGTGACCGTCCCGGACGTGCGCACCGAGCAGCGCGAGTTCACCTCCCGGGACGGCACGACCGTCCGGATGTTCGTCGTCACGCCCGCCACCGGCGAGGGCCCGTGGCCGGCGATGGTGACCGGCTACGGCGGGTTCGGGATCAGCCGCGAGCCGGCGTACACGTCGTCCGCGCTGGCCTGGGTCGCGGCGGGCGGCGCGTACGCGCTGGTCAGCCTCCGGGGAGGCGGCGAGGAGGGCGAGGAGTGGCACCGCGCGGGCAACCGCGGGCGGAAGCAGAACGTCTTCGACGACTTCCACGCCGCCGCGGAGTCCCTCATCGCCTCCGGCACCACGACGCCCGGGCAGCTCGGTATCTCCGGCGGCTCCAACGGCGGCCTCCTCGTCGGCGCGGCGCTCGTCCAGCGCCCGGACCTCTACCGCGCCGTGGTCTGCTCGGCGCCGCTGCTGGACATGGTGCGCTACGAGGAGTTCTCCCTCGGCCGCACCTGGAACGACGAGTACGGCACGGCCGCGGACGCCGACGAGCTCGGCTGGCTGCTCTCCTACTCGCCCTACCACCAGGTGCAGGGCGGCATCGAATACCCCGCCGTGCTGTTCACCGTGTTCGAGTCGGACTCCCGGGTGGACCCGCTGCACGCCCGCAAGATGTGCGCGGCGCTGCAGGACGCCACCACGGGCGAGGTCACGACCCGTCCCGTCCTGTTCCGCCGCGAGACCGACGTCGGGCACGGCGCCCGCTCGATCTCCCGCAGCGTCGCGCTGTCGGTGGACACGCTCGCCTTCCTCGCCGCCCACACCGGTCTGGAGCTCGTATGACCCCTGCAACCCCGATCCCGGCGACCATCCCCGACGCGGTGCAGACCGCCCTCGCCGAACCCCCCGCCTGCACCGCCGCCCCCGCCAGCTGGTGCGCCCGCTTCTACCACTGGACGAACAACGGGTCGCTGGCCAGCGCCGCGGACGCGGTCGTGACGCCCACCCTGCGGATCGTCCTCATCCTGGTCATCGCCCTGGGGGTCCGGCACCTGCTGCATCGCTCCATCACCCGCCTCGTCGCGGGCGCCACCAACGGGCACGTCACCAAGCTTCTGGGCCGCGCCCCGAAGCGGCTCCGGGCCGGGGCGAACCCGCTGGTCACCGCGCGGCGCGCGCAGCGGGCCCGGACGATCGGCTCGGTGCTGCGCTCGATCACGTCCGCGGTGGTGCTGCTGATCGCCGCGGTGATGATCCTCGCCGAGTTCGGGGTGGCCCTCGGGCCGATCCTGGCCTCGGCCGGGATCGTCGGCGTCGCCGTCGGCTTCGGCGCGCAGAACCTGGTCCGGGACTTCCTGTCCGGCATGTTCATGCTCCTCGAGGACCAGTACGGCGTCGGGGACATCGTGGACCTGGGCGAGGCCAGCGGCGTCGTCGAGACGGTCGGCCTGCGGATCACCACGGTGCGGGACCATCAGGGCACGGTCTGGTACGTCCGCAACGGCGAGATCCTGCGCGTCGGCAACAAGTCGCAGGGCTACGCCGTCGCCGTCGTCGACCTGCCGCTGGCGCACACCGCGGACATGACGCAGGCGGGCGAGCTCGCCGGCCGCATCGCCGCGAGCCGGGTCGAGGGTGAGGACATCAAGGACGACGTGCTCGAGCCGCCGGAGGTCCTGGGCGTCGAGAAGGTGACCGCGGAGGGTGTCACGCTGCGGCTGACCGTCAAGGTCAACCCGGGCAGGCAGTTCGCCGTGCAGCGCGCGCTGAATGCCGCCATCACCGACGAGTTCGACGAGCACAACATGCCCCGGCCCGGGCCGTTCGCCACCCGTGGCGCAGCCGACGGTGCCGCGGCGAGCTGAGCCGGGGAGACTGTAGGAGTGAGCGCACCACAGAACTTCTATGCCGAGGTGGGCGGTGAGAAGATCTTCCACCAGATCGTCCACCGCTTCTACGAACAGGTCGCCGTCGACGAGATCCTCCGGCCGCTGTATCCGGAGGAGGACCTGGGCCCCGCCGAGAACCGGCTCCGGATGTTCCTGGAGCAGTACTGGGGCGGCCCGCGCACCTATTCGGAGCAGCGCGGGCACCCCCGGCTGCGCATGCGGCACTCCCCGTTCACGGTCGGGCCGCTCCAGCGGGACGCGTGGCTGCGGTGCATGCGGATCGCCGTCGACGAGGCGGAGCTCGACGAGCCGCACCGTGCGCAACTGTGGAACTACCTGGAGTACGCGGCCGCGAGCATGGTCAACTCACAGGTCTGAAAAGCGGGATTCCGGCTGCGGATTTGGCAGGATGATCGTGTGCGGTGGTGGCAGGAGGCGGTCGTCTACGAGGTCTACGTCCGTAGCTTCGCCGACTCCGACGGTGACGGGGTGGGCGATCTCAACGGCATCCGGGGCCGGCTCGGCTACCTGGAACTCCTCGGCGTCGACGCGCTCTGGCTGACCCCGTTCTACCGCTCCCCCATGGTCGACCACGGCTACGACGTGGCGGACCCCCGGGACGTCGACCCGCTGTTCGGGGACCTGGAGTCGTTCGACGCCCTGCTCGCCGAGGCGCATCGGCGCGGCATGCAGGTGGTCGTGGACCTCGTCGGCAACCACACGTCGACCGAGCACGAGTGGTTCCGCGGGGCGGTGGAGTCCGCGCCGGGCAGCCCCGAGCGGGCCCGCTACCACTTCCGGCCGGGCCGCGGCCGGAACGGGGCCGAGCCGCCGAACAACTGGCGCAGCGTCTTCGGCGGTCCGGCGTGGACCCACGTGCCGGGCCCCGGTGGCGAGCCCGGCGAGTGGTACATGCACCTCTTCACCGCCGACCAGCCGGACCTCGACTGGACCAACCCGGAGGTCTGGGCGGACACGGAGAAGACGATCCGGTTCTGGGCGGACCGCGGCGTCGACGGGTTCCGCATCGACGTCGCCCACGGGATGGCCAAGCCGGAGACCCTGCCGGACGACCTGCGCCAGCCCGGCTGGACCCCGCTCGGGGACCGGGACAACGACCCCCGCTTCGACGATCCGGGCGTCCACGACGTCCACCGGATGATCCGCGCCGTGCTGGACCACTACCCCGGTCGGATGGCCGTCGGCGAGGTGCTGGTCGGCGACGACGAGGCGTTCGCCCGGTACGTGCGTCCGGACGAGCTGCACCAGGCGTTCGGGTTCCGGCTGCTGCACGCGCCGTTCGAGGCCGACGCCGTCCGGGCCGCGATCGACCGCACCCTCGCGACCTTCGCGGGCGTCGGGGCGGAGCCCACCTGGACGCTCGCGAACCACGACGTCCCGCGGGCGGTGACCCGCTACGGCGGCGGCGACGTCGGCACCGCGCGGGCCCGGGCGATGGCGCTGGTCGTGCTGGCCCTGCCCGGCTCGGTGTACCTGTACGAGGGCGAGGAGCTGGGCCTGCCGGACGTCGAGCTGGCGGAGGAGGTGCTGCAGGACCCCTCGGGCCGCGGCCGCGACGGGTGTCGGGTCCCGATGCCCTGGGACGCCGAGCCCCCCGGGTACGGGTTCACCACCGGCGCCGCGTGGCTGCCGATGCCGCAGGAGTACGGCCGGCTCACCGTGGCGGCACAGCTGGAGGACGTGGGCTCGACGCTCTCCCTGTACCGGCGCGCCCTGGAGCTGCGGGCGAACCATCCGGGCTTCGCCGGGGACGCGGTGGAGTGGTACGGCGCCCCGCCCGGCTGCTTCGCCTTCCGCCGCAGCGCCTCGACGCTGGTCTGCGCCCTCAACGCCTCGTCGGTCCCGGTGCCGCTGCCGCCGGGGGACGTCCTGCTCACGAGCGTGCCGCTGGTGGACGGGGAACTCCCGCCGAACGCGGCGGCCTGGCTCACCTGATCGGCCGTTCCGGCAGGTGGGGCTACGTGAAGAGGGGCAGGCTGAGGACCCGCCGCCGGACGACCGCGCCGTAGCGGGCGTCCAGGCGCATCCACGAGCCCGTCGCCGAGATCCGCACCACCGGGGTCTCCCCCGCCGGACCGGCCCCAGTGTCCGCGCCCCCGAGGAACCCCATCCCGGACAGCGCGAACAGCGCCCGCATCGGCACCTTGACCCCGCCCCGCACCCCGGAGCCGGTCACCGTCAGCACCGTCTGGTCCAGCAGGGACGACGGCGGCCCGTGGGCGCTGCCGTGCTCCCGCGCCAGCGCGAGCCCCCGTTCGGTGAGCTGCTCCAGCTCGGCGGCCGGGACGTCGTCGACGGGCGCCCAGCCCCTGTCCGGCGGCAGCTCCCCCGCCCACAGCCCGAACCCCGGGCCCGGGTCGATCTCCTCGGACCGGTCCACCGCCAGGGCGGTGAGCAGCGCGGTCGCGTCGACGGTGACCTCGTCCGGCTCCATGACGCCGGCGACGGAGCGGGTGGCCAGGACGTCGAAGGGGGTGGCGGCCCAGGCCGTCACCCGGTGCGCCGACGCCCGGAGCGTGACCTGGGCGGTCTGGTCGAGGCGGACGACGCGCGCGGTGAACGCGCCGAGGTCGTCCCGCTCGGACGGGTCGGCGAGCCGCAGGGTCACGACACGACCGCCGGAGTGTCCGCCCAGCGCTGCAGGAACGCGCGTTCCTCCGGGGTCAGCCGGCGCGGGCGCTGCGCCGCGAGATCGACCATCGCCATCCGGGTCACGCCGACGGCCGCGACAGGGGAGTCCTCGTCCGGCCCGTCATGCAGGTCGTAGTCGATGGTGAACGAGGCCGCGCGCAGCTGCCGCACGGCCATCGTCACCCGCAGCGGTTGCGCCCGGTACGGGATCTGCCGCCGGTAGTCGACCTCGAGGCCCGCGACCAGCAGGCCGCCGCCGAAGGAGCCGACTCCCGCCGCGGACGCCTCGGTGAACAGCAGTCCGATCCGGGCCTCCTCGAGGAGCGTGACCGTCCGGGCGTGGTTGACGTGGCGGTAGGAGTCCTGATCGGTCCAGCGCAGGGGGACGTGCGCGACGTAGCGAGCCACGCCGCAAGCCTCTCAAACCGCGGTTACCCGCCGGTCACCAGGCCCAGCAGGACGTCCGTGAACTCCACCGGGCGGCTCAGCGCCATCAGGTGCCCGCCCGGGGCCTCGTGCAGCTCCAGCCCGAGCCGCTCGCGCACGACGCGGCGCTGGAACTCCAGCGGGAACAACCTGTCGTCGACGCCCTGGACCACCGACGTGGGCACGTCCGGCCAGGCGTCCAGCGGCCAGGGCTGGGCGAACGAGAAGCCGGACTGCGGCTGGTCCCCGCCGGCCATCGCCTCGTCGGTCACGTCCTGCGGGACGTCGTGGAAGAAGTCCCCCGGCATGTCCAGGGGCCCGAAGCCGGCCTCCTTGCGCGCCTGTTCCTGCCCGGTCGCGCCCCACCACTCCCCCGCGGTCTCGCCGGGGGCCGGCACCATCGGGTTGGCCAGGACGAGCCGGCGGGCCGGGATCCGCGCGCAGACCAGGGGCCCGGTGAAGGCCCCCATCGACTGCGCGACGACGACCGGTTCGCTCCGGTCCCCGAGGGCCGCCAGCGACGCCTCGCTGTACTCGGGCCAACCGGCCGTCTCGTCCGCCGCGGGAAGGTCGACGGCGATCGGTTCGTGGCCGCGACGGCTCGCCCTCGGCGCTCACGAGGTGCCAGTACCAGCGCCGCCGGCCCCGGGGATGAGCAGGAAGGTGGTCACCCTTCTCCGACTCCCCGGGGCGCCGTGACTCATCGGCCGACTCTCCTCTATCGGGCGAGCCCCCGCAGCTGTCGGGACACCACCGAGAGCGTGGCCAGGTCCAGCTGTCCCGCACCCGCGATCTCCTGCAGCGCCGCCCGCGCCCGGACCAGCTTCGACGCGTTCGCCCGCTCCCACTGGGTGATGGCCTCCCGGACCGGCGTCCCGGGCGCGGCCTCGCGCAGCGCGTCGAGGGTGATCGAGCGCAGCGAGCCGTAGAGGTCGTCCCGCAGCGCCAGCCGGGCGAGCTGGTGCCAGCGGTCCCCGCGCGGCAGCGCGCTGACCGAGGTCTGCGCGACGTCGACGCCGAGGTGGTCCGAGAGCGCGTAGTACAGCGTCGCGACCTCGAGGGGCTCCCGCGGCTCGCTGTCCCGCTCGGACAGCTCGACCAGCTCGACGACGTCCAGCAGCGCGTAGCTGTGCAGCGCCGTGGCGGAGCGGATCGCGAGCGCCTCCGGCACGCCCTCGCCGACCAGCCCCTCGATCCGCGCGGCGACCTGGTCCCGCTCGCGGCCGACGAGCAGCTCCGGCAGCCGGTCCCGCAGGTCCCGGACCTTGCCGCCGAACCGGGCGGTCTCGGCGCCGACGGCGAGCGGCTGCGGCCGGTTGGCCAGGAACCAGCGCGACGCCCGGTCCAGCAGCCGCCGGGACTCGCGCACGATCCGGTCCGCGACGGCCACCGGCAACCCGGCCGAGCGTGCCTCCTCCCACAGCTGCGGCAGGTCGAACACGTGCGTCGTCACGGCGTAGGCGCGCACCGCGTCCGACGGGCCGGCGGAGGTCTCCTCGCCGAGGCGGAACGTGTACGTCAGGCCGCCGCCGTCGACCATCTCGTTGACAAGCATCGTCCCGACGATCTCCCGGCGCAGCGGGTGCCGCGAGATCGCGTCGGCGAACCGCGCGCGGAGCGGGCGCGGGAAGTACTCGGCGAGCCGGGCGGCGAACGCCGGGACCTCCGGCAGCTCCGTGTCCAGCAGCCGGTGCGTCAGGTCCAGCTTGGTGTGGGCCAGCAGCGTGGAGAAGCTGGGGCTGCTCAGGCCCTCGCCGGCCGCCTCCAGGGCGGCGAACCGCGCCTGGTCCGGCAGCACCTCCAGGGCACGGTCGAGCCCGGTGCGTTCCTCCAGGTCCGCGACGAGCCGGGCGTGCACGTTGGCCATCTCCCCGGCGTGCGAGCGCCCCACCCCCAGCACCGCGTTCTGGTCCACGTTGTCCTGCAGGACGAGTGCGGACACCTCGTCCGTCATCTCCACGAGCAGCGCGTTGCGGTCCTCGTGCCCCAGCTGCCCCGCCGCCACCAGCCGGTCCAGCAGGATCTTGATGTTGACCTCGTGGTCCGAGCAGTCCACCCCGGCGGAGTTGTCGATCGCGTCGGTGTTGACCCGGCCGCCGGCGCGGGCGAACTCGATGCGCCCGCGCTGGGTGAGGCCGAGGTTGCCGCCCTCGCCGACGACCTTGACCCGCAGCTCCCGGCCGTCGACGCGGATCGCGTCGTTGGCCTTGTCGCCCGCGGCCGCGTGAGTCTCGGTGCTCGCCTTCACGTAGGTGCCGATCCCGCCGTTCCACAGCAGGTCCGCGGGCGAGAGCAGGATGGCGTGGATCAGCTCCGGCGGGCTGAGCCTGGTGACGTGCGCGGGCAGGCCGAGAGCCTCGCGCATCTCCGGCCCGACCGGCACGGACTTCGCGGTACGCGGCCACACCCCGCCACCGGGGCTGATCGCGGACCGGTCGTAGTCGTCCCAGGACGAGCGGGGCAGCGCGAACAGCCGGGCGCGCTCGGCGAAGCCCCGCGCGGCGTCCGGCGTCGGGTCCACGAAGACGTGCCGGTGGTCGAACGCCGCGACGAGCCGGATGTGCTCGGACAGCAGCATCCCATTCCCGAAGACGTCACCGGACATGTCCCCGACGCCGACGACCGTGATCTCCTGGCTCTGCGTGTCCACCCCGAGCTCGAGGAAGTGCCGCTTCACGCTCTCCCAGGCGCCCTTGGCCGTGATGCCCATGGCCTTGTGGTCGTAGCCGACCGAGCCGCCGGAGGCGAACGCGTCGCCGAGCCAGAAGTCGTAGGACGCCGCGACCTCGTTGGCGACGTCGGAGAACTTCGCCGTGCCCTTGTCCGCCGCGACGACGAGATAGGAGTCGTCCCCGTCGTGCCGCACGACGTCCGGCGGTGGCACGGTCTCCCCGCCCACGAGGTTGTCCGTGACGTCCAGCAACCCGGAGATGAAGGTCCGGTAGCACGCCTCGACCTCCGCCGGATCCGGCCGCGCGGCGCGCACGACGAAGCCGCCCTTGGCGCCGACGGGCACGATCACGGCGTTCTTCACGGCCTGCGCCTTGACGAGGCCGAGGATCTCGGTGCGGAAGTCCTGCGGGCGGTCCGACCAGCGCAGGCCGCCGCGCGCGACCGGCCCGAACCGCAGGTGCACGCCCTCGACGCGGGGCGAGTACACGAAGATCTCGAACCGCGGGCGGGGTGCGGGCATGTCCGGCACCGCGCTCGGGTCGATCTTGAAGGAGAAGAAGGGGCGCTCGCGGAACCAGTTCGTCCGCAGCGTCGCGGTGATCATCGCGAGGTAGCCGCGGAGGATGCGGTCCGCGTCCAGGCCCGTGACCTCGTCGATCAGCGTGGTGACGCGGGAGAGGGCCTCCTCGTGCGCCTTGTCCCGGGTGTCCTCGGCGAGCGTCGGGTCGAACCGGGCGCGGAACAGGCTGACCAGGGCGCGGGCGACCTCGGGCTGGGCGAGGAGCGTGTCCGCCATGTACTGCGCGCCGAACGTGCTGCCGACCTGCCGGGAGTAGCGGGCGTAGGCGCGCAGGACCGCAGCCTCCCGCCAGTGCAGGCCCGCGCGCAGGACGAGCGCGCTGAAGCGGTCCGGCTCGGCCTCGCCGGACCAGGCGGCGCGGAACGCGGCGCAGAAGTCGAGCTCGACGCGGTCGGGGGCGTAGACCGGATCGGTCCCGGCGGAGTCGACCCGCAGGCCGAAATCGTAGAGCCAGCACCGGCGGCCGTCCGGCAGCACGAACTCCGACGGGTGCTCGTCCACCACCTCGACGCCGAGGTACTGCAACGTCGGCAGGATCCGGGTCAGCGTGACCGGCGAGTCCGCCAGGTAGAGGGTGAGCCGCAGGTCCGTGTCCGTGACGTCGCCACCCGAGCCGCCGTGCCGGACCTCGCGGTGCAGCCGGACGTCGAAGCCCTTCTCGGGGAGGGCCAGCAGGCGTCGCAGGTCGTCGACCGCGCGGGCCGGGGGCACCGCCGCCTTGTAGGACTCCGGGATGCCGGCGAGCAGCCCGGGGACGGACCCGACCTTGGTCCCGATCCGGTCGATCAGCCGGTCGTCCCAGGTGCGGGCGGCCTCGGTGAGCTCGTCCTGCAGCGTCTGCAGGTCCACCTCCGCCGCCGGCCGCGACGGGTCCGTCTGCACGGTGAAGTGGACGAGCGCGAGGTTCGCCTCGCTGACCCGCGCGGTGTAGTCCGAACCGGTGCCGCCGAGGTGGCGGGCCAGGACGTCCGCCATCGCCAGCCGGCTCGTCGTCGTGTAGCGGTCCCGCGGCAGGAAGACCAGGCAGGACACGAAACGGCGGTACGGGTCCCGGCGCAGGAATACCCGCACCGCCCGCCGTCCCGCCATCGCGAGGACACCCGTCGCGACGTCGTGCAGGGTCTGCTCGGTGGAGCTGAACAGCTCCTCCCGCGGCAGCGTGGAGAGCACCTCCAGCATCTGCTGCCCCGAGTAGGAGTCCATCGGGTAGCCGGCCCGGCGGATCGCGCCGCGGACCCGCCGGGCGACGAGCGGGATGTCCAGCACGTTCTCGTGCAGCGCGGGGACGGTGAGCATGCCGAGGAAGCGGTGCTCGCCGGTGGCGTTGCCCTCGTGGTCGAACGTGCGGATGCCGACGTAGTACGGGAAGACCGGGCGGAGCACCCGGCTCGGGACGCTGGCCCGGGTGAGGATCAGCAGGTCCTTGCGGCTGGTCTCGCCGGTGTCCGGGGCGAAGGAGCGGGCGACGAGGCTGTCCCGGCGCAGCACGCCGAGCCCGGACGCGAGCTCGGGGCGCAGCGCGGTGCCGTCCCCGCTGCCGTCGACGACGTAGTGACGGTAGCCGAGGAACGTGAAGTGGCCGTCGTCGGTGAGCCAGCGCAGGAATTGCGCGAGGTCGTCCCGCTCCGAGCCGGGCCCCGCCACGACCCCCCGTGGCAGGAGCTCCTCGGCGAGCAGCTCGTCCGCCAGGTCCCGCATCCGCACCAGCATGCGGTCGCTGTCCTCGACGACCTCCCGCACGTCGTGCAGGGTGCGCAGCAGCTCGTCCCGCAGCCGGTCGGGCGAGAGGCCGTCCGTCGGCTGCAGGTCCAGGCGCATCCAGGACTCGGCCAGCGAGCCGGCGGGCGGTGCGTCCGGGTCCGCCTCGGTGAGGATCTCGCGGATCTCGCCGGTGACGGTGCGGCGCACGACGACGATCGGGTGCAGCAGTCGCCGGGCCGCGCTGCCGACGCGGCCGACGCCCGCGAGGACGGACTGGACGAGGAACGGCATGTCGTCGGTGACGATCTCGACGACGATCGCGCCGTCCGCCGCCCGGACCTCGACCAGAGGTTCGCCGGCGAGGCGGCGCTGCGCGACGAGGCGCTGCTCGCGCGCGACGGTCGCGATGTCGGCGAGGGGAGCGACGTCGTCCGGGAGGCGTTCGGGTTCGGGGGTGTGGCGCGTGTACAGCCGGACGAGACGGGCACTCTCGTCGTCGGCCGACTCCGCGGCGGTTGTCTGCTCACGGGCTCGGCTCATCACACAGTGCTCCGGGGGACTACAGGGGGTGACAGAACCCCACCAACCCTAGCCCTACCGAGGGGCGCGGGGATGGCGGGGCGACGGCCCGTCGACGGGTCGTCGCCACGTCGTCAGAGCCCCCGGTAGGCGGCCAGGGCTCCGGCGAGCAGGTCACCGAGGCCGAGATTCTCCCCGAAATCGGTGGGGTCGTCCGAGGTGGCGGGCGTTTTGCCGGGGCGCTTGCTGGCGGGGTCGTCGTCCGTGTCGTCCCGGTCGGTGTCGTCCCGGTCGGTGCTGGCCTGGGCCGGGCTGCTCTCGTCCGTCCGGCTCGGGTCCGTTCGGCTCCGGTCTGGCCGGTTCGTGTCTGCCCGGCTCCCCTCAGCCGGGATCGCGTCCGCCCGGCCGGCGTCCTCCCGGCCGGCAGCCGCCCGGCCGGTCTCCTCGCCGTTCCGAGCGCCGTCGTCTCCGGGGCGCGGGCCGTCCGCCGGGAGGTCGGCGCCGTCCACTGTGTCCGCGGAGACGTCCCGCGACCGGCGGCGCCGGCGACCGCCCTCGGCGCCGTCCTCCGCGGGCTGCCGGGAACCGCGAATCGGTGTCGGTGCATCCGTCGGGTCGGCCACGTCCGCCCCACGTCGCGGACGCCCGGACTCGACGCTCTCCTCGTCGTCGCGGTGCCGCCGCCCTCCGCTGCCGGGCCGGATCTCCAGATCCGAGATGTGGAACGAGCTGTCGTCCGCGCGACGGCGACGCGACCCGGATGCACGGAGAGTCACGGACCGTGTGGAGTTCTCGGCCGGCGTGCCTTCGGCGTCGGAACCCTCGCGCTCAGCAGACGCCGGTCCGTGGCCGGCAGTCTCCCTGCGGGCACGCCGGCCGCTCGGCTCGTCGCCGTCGTGGCGCCCGTTGCGCGACGCGAGACCCTCCGACCGCTCCCCGTCGGCCGTCTCGTCGCGGCGCCGGCGGCCCGCGCCCGCTCGTCCCGACGTGTCACCGATGTCCGTGGCTGAGCCGGAGGGCCCAGGGACCGATGTCTCCGCGACGGCTCCGCTCGCTTCCCGGTAGAGAAGGTCACCGAGCAGCGGCCCGCTCTCCTCCTCCGCCGCGGAGCCCGAGAACTCGCCGAGCACGTAGCTCGCCGGCCCGAGCGGATCGCCCGCAGCCGCCCGGCGTCTGGCCCGCCGACCAGGGGTGCGCCGCGCATCGTCGCCCTCGGCCCGGGTGTCCTCGCTCGTCCGGCCCTGCTCGTCCGCCTGGCTGCCGTCCACCGCGCCGCTGTCCGACGGCCCACCGTCCCGGAGGCCGCCGTCCGCGAGGTCGCCGTCCCTGAGCCCGCTGTCCGTGAGGCCACCGTCCGTGAGGCCACCGTCCCTGAGCCCGTCGGAGTCGTCCGCGGTGGGGTGCCGCCGTCGCGCGGGCTCGGCGGAGGCCACGATGTCCTGGATGAGCTGCACGCCGGCGCGGCCGTCCGTGCCGTGGACGCTGCCCCGCAACCGCGCCCCCGCCAGGCCGTGGGCCGGGTCGAGGTGGTCCGCGAGCTCGCGCAGCACAGGGTGCAACCACGCCGCGGTCGCGGCCCGGCCGTGTCCGGGAAGCACGACGACCAGTTCGTCCGGCCCGTCGTCCCGCACGCCCGCGTGGACGGGCAGGTGCTCCCGGATCCGTTCGGTCAGTCCCCGCAGCGCTTCCTGCGCAGGCCGGGTGGTCATCCGCTCGTCGCCCCGGACGAGGTCGACGACGACCGAACTGCCGAAGGCCGACCGGGTGAACTGCTCGCCGGCACCTGTGCCACGGCCGTCCGGCTCGCGGTCGTCGACCTCGTCGTTCGTGTCGGCCGCGCCGCGGGAGCCGTGCCGGGCGGCAGAACCAGCAGCACCACGTGCGTCATCCGAGCTGGTCAGGTGCTCGCCCGTGGCACGGGCGCCCGAGGTGGCGTGACGCGTTGCCCGCCCGCCCTTCGCGACCGGGATCTCGTCGGAGGTCTGCTCGGCGTCCACATGTCGGTCGGTGTCCGGACCCGACGAATGACGGGCCGCGGGCGCTGTTGCGTCCTGGTCCGTCGGCTCGACAGCCATGCGAGCCCGGCCTGGGGGGTCCTGAGCCGCTGTGTCCGGCGCGGCACGGCCCGGGGTCACGCTGTCCGAGCCCGCGGGCGACCCCCATACGCGATCGAGTTCGGCGATGGCCGCGCGCAGCCAGTCGCTCGCACCCTCCGCCGGGACGGACGAGCTCGCCTCCGTGGCGCTGTCGTCGACCGTTGCCGCACCCCGTCCGGGTGTCCCGGTCGCACGGTGACCGTTGCGCTCGGAGCCGTCGGACACCGACGCGGACCTCCGACGGCGACCGGTTCGGATGTCCGCGGGGGCCTCGCTCTGAGTCTCGGAGTCTCTCGCGTCCTCGCTCGGTACGCGGAGGCCATCGCTGCCGGTGCCGGCGGTCGCGCCGCTGCGGCTGCCGCCGCCAGGGGTCCGGGCGCCCTCGGTCCGGGCGCCCTCGGTCCGGGCGCCCTCGACACCATTCTTCGGCGCGTCGCCACCCCGTGTACCGCTGACCTCAGCGGCACCTTCCGCGGAGCCGTTGCGCGACGGGCCGTCGTTCGCCCGCTCCTGGCCGGCCAGGTCACCGTTCACGTGGTGACCGTTCGTCAGTCCGTCGTGCGCCAGGAGGCCGTCGGCTCGGAGCTCGGCCGCGAGAGCGTCCCCGAGCGGCGAGCCCTTCAGCAGCTCGCGCAGCACGTCGCGCGCCTCCCCCTCGGCGCCGGGCTGCGGAGCCGCACGGCGGCGGCGCGGGGGGCGAGCCGGGACCTCGGCGGCCACCGGATCCGACGCAGGGGTCGACGTCCGAGCGGGCGCGGGCGTCTCTTCCCGATTTCCGGGCAAGGCTCCGTCGGCCGCCGGCACGGCCACGAGCCGTCGCTCATCGTCACCGGACGCGGCGCGGCGCCGTCCGCCCGTCCGCGTCGCCTCCACCTGGTCCCGCTGCGGTTCCCGACGGCTCGGAGCGGCCTCCCAGGAGTCCGGTGCGCCCAGGGTGGTGAGCAGCGCCCGGAAGCGGCGTCCTCGTTCCTGGTCCGTGCGTTCGGCCGCGACGCCCGCGCGCATGGACGCGAGCGCAGCCTCGACGTTGGCGGCCTGCTCCTCGAGCCCGGCGAGCGCGGTCCGGCATGCGGACACCAGCGACGGCGTGTTCGCGGCCGCCGCCATTTCCGCCGCCTCAGCCAGCCCCCGCCGTGTGGAATCGACGTCTCCGGCCGTGGCCCGAGCGATCGAGAGCCGCAGCTGGACCGCCTGCCGGCTGGGCAGGCCACCGGTCCGGGCCCCGCTGATCGACTCCGCGGCGGCCCGCGCCTCGTGGACGCGGTCGTGATCGAGCAGGGTGCCGATCCACTGGGCGCCGAGGGCGTCGGCCAGGTGCCCGCACAGGGCGACGGTGGCCTCTTCGGAGGGCAGCACGCCGAGCTGCCGAAGGCCGTCGACGGCCGCCGAGACGGCGTCGTCGCATCTGCCGGCCGCCCGCTGAACCGCGGCCATGACCAGCGCGTACACCGCTGCAGGCCCCTGGCCGGGCAACCGCATCGAGGCCGTGCGTGCCCGCGCGAGCAGCTCGTCGACGCCCTTCGCCTCGTCCGCCAGCGCACACCGGACGAGCACGACGAGCGCGTCCAGTTCCAGCTCGGCGGAACCGTCCGCCGCCTCCAGCGCGACGGAGGCGAGCGCGCGGGCGTCCGCCACGTCGCCGTTCTCCTGGGCGAGCCCGGCGAGCTCGACGCAGAGCCGGACGCCGTCGGACGTGATCAGCGCTCCGCGCCGGGCCATGGTCCGCAACCGGTCCACGACGTCCGCAGCGGCCTCACGCCCGTCACCGGTCGCGGACCGGCCGTGGACGTACCACCCGGAGGCGGCGAGCCACAGCGGCCGGTCCCCTTTGGCCAGGGACCGCTGGGCCACGTGCTCGGCGATCCCGGCCGTGAGGTCCGGTCGGCTCCAGCGCAACGAGGCGGCGACGGGGAGGAGAGCACCTCCCGAGAACTCGTCGCCCGCCTCGCTCCGAATACCCGTGGTCGCCACGCAGCAGCCTCCCGTGTACCCCGTCGATCCGGGTCCGTCCGGCACCTCGCACGACCACCGCATCACGCGGCGGTGTGGCCCTCAGTCGCGAGTGAGCTTACGGTGCGTGACACGGTGCGGTCGCGCGGCCTCCGCCCCGAGGCGTTCCACCTTGTTCTTCTCGTAGGACTCGAAGTTGCCCTCGAACCAGAACCAGGCCGCCGGGTTCTCGTCCGTGCCCTCCCACGCGAGGATGTGGGTGACGACGCGGTCCAGGAACCAGCGGTCGTGGGAGATCACGACCGCGCAGCCCGGGAACTGCTCGAGCGCGTTCTCCAGCGACCCCAGCGTCTCGACGTCCAGGTCGTTCGTCGGCTCGTCGAGCAGGATCAGGTTCCCGCCCTGCTTGAGCGTGAGCGCGAGGTTCAGCCGGTTCCGCTCACCGCCGGAGAGGACACCCGCCGGCTTCTGCTGGTCCGGGCCCTTGAACCCGAACGCCGCCACGTAGGCCCGGGACGGCATCTCCGTCTGGCCGACCTGGATGTAGTCCAGCCCGTCCGAGACGACCTCCCAGACGTTCTTCTTGGGGTCGATGCCGGCACGGTTCTGGTCGACGTAGGAAAGGTGAACCGTGTCCCCGACCTTCACGATCCCCGAGTCCGGCTGCTCGAGCCCGACGATCGTCTTGAACAGCGTCGTCTTCCCGACACCGTTCGGGCCGATCACGCCGACGATGCCGTTGCGCGGCAGCGTGAAGGACAGGTCCTTGATCAGCTGGCGCCCGTCGAAGCCCTTGTCCAGGTGCGCGACCTCGACGACGGTGCTGCCCAGACGCGGACCCGGCGGGATCTGGATCTCCTCGAAGTCCAGTTTGCGGGTGCGGTCCGCCTCCGCCGCCATCTCCTCGTACCGGTCGAGCCGCGAACGGCTCTTCGCCTGCCGGGCCTTCGGGTTCGAGCGGACCCAGGCCAGCTCCTCCTTGAGGCGCTTCTGCAGCTTGGCGTCCTTCTTGCCCTGGACGGCGAGCCGCTCCCCCTTCTTCTCCAGGTACGTCGAGTAGTTCCCCTCGTACGGGAAGGTCCGGCCGCGGTCCAGCTCGAGGATCCACTGGGCGACGTTGTCGAGGAAGTACCGGTCGTGGGTGACCGCGAGCACGGCACCGGGGTAGCTGCTGAGGAACTGCTCGAGCCACAGGACGCTCTCCGCGTCCAGGTGGTTCGTCGGCTCGTCGAGCAGCAGCAGGTCCGGCCGGGAGAGCAACAGCTTGCAGAGCGCCACACGGCGCCGCTCCCCACCGGAGAGGAGCTTGACGTCGGCATCCCCCGGCGGGCAGCGCAGGGCGTCCATCGCCTGCTCGAGCTGCGAACCGAGGTCCCACGCGTCCGCGTGGTCCAGCTCCTCCTGGAGCTGGCCCATCTCCTCCATCAGCGCGTCCGAGTAGTCCGTCGCCATCTGTTCGGCGATCGCCTCGTACCGGTCGAGCTTCTGCTTGATCTCTCCGACGCCCTCCTCCACGTTCCCGAGGACGGTCTTCTCCTCGTTCAGAGGGGGCTCCTGCTGCAGGATCCCGACCGTCGCCCCGGGCGCGAGGATCGCGTCGCCGTTGTTCGGTTGGTCCAGCCCCGCCATGATCTTCAGCACGCTGGACTTACCGGCGCCGTTCGGCCCGACGACGCCGATCTTCGCCCCCGGATAGAAGCTGATCGACGCGTTCTCGAGGATGACCTTGTCGCCGTGCGCCTTGCGCACATTTCTCATGGTGTAGATGAACTCCGCCACGACAACGATGGTAGTTCGGCCTGCTCAGGACCTTCCGGCCGGTACGCCCGCCTCGGCCAGATCCGCCAGGTCGTCGAGCCCGGAGCGCTCGCGGGCCTCGTCGAACGGCTCGTCGCCGTAGTCGTCGAAGGGTTCCGACCGGTCCGGCATGCCGGTGACCGGCCGGAGCTCGGCGAGGCCGTCTCGTTCCGTGGCGTCCCGTGGCGAGCCGTCCTGGTGCTCTCCCGGGGCCGGAAGGGGCTGGTCGCGCCTCGTCCGCGTGACGGCGGCGGTGCAGCGGTTCAGGTCCGGCCCGACGGCCTCGGCCTCCATCTCCACCGAAAGGCGGGTCTGGCCGTCCTTCTCGTACTCCCGCGTCTGCAGGCGTCCGTGGACGATGACCGGGTCGCCCTTCGCGAACGTCGCGAGGACGTTCTGGCCCAGCCTGCGCCAGCACGTGACGGAGATGAAGGTCGTAGCCACCTCCGTCCACTCACCGGTCTGCCGGTCCAGCCGGCGATGGTTGTGCGCGATCCGGAAGCTCGCCAGCTCGGTGCCGTCGTTCAGACGTTTCCGGCTCACGACGTTCACGATGTTGCCCACCACGGTCGTCTTCATCTCGTTCATGCCCTTGCTCCGATCCGTCGTTCGTTGCGACGCATCGAGCATTGCCCGGATGAGGGCCGTCGAGGAGACCGATCGTGTTCCTGTGGATGCTTGAGGCGGGATGTGGATGAACGAGTCCCCGCAGGACTGCTTCCGCCGAGAGTGTCGGCTGCTCGTGCGAGGATTGCCCGCCCCTGCTGGCATCGCCGGAACGTCCGCTCCGGGGGTGAACCGCGATGTCCGCGGCCCGGGGGACAGAGCACTTGTAGGCAAGTCCAGCCGGACCGGAGAACTGCGTGCGCGGCGACGGTTTCGCCTCGGTGGCGGACGCGGCGGGCATCGACGCGCCCACGCCCGGGGGTTTCTCGGAAATGCAGAAATGGTCCCGTAGCCGAAGCTACGGGACCATTCCCAGGTTGAATGTCGGCGGCGACCTACTCTCCCACACCCTGACGAGTGCAGTACCATCGGCGCTGGAGGGCTTAGCTTCCGGGTTCGGGATGGGACCGGGCGTTCCCCGCTCCGCCAAAACCACCGACAACACTATTCACCTATCCCCGCCCCGACCCCCACCGGATTCGAGAAACCTCGAACCCGAAAACGGGAAACCGACCCGGGTCGAACACCAACCCGCCACCCCCGAACCCCCGGTTTTCCCGGGGTATCGGGTGATGAGGGTTGTGTGCTCAGGGTCACACAGTGGATGCGAACAACTTGTTGTGGCAAGCCCTCGGCCTATTAGTACCAGTCAACTCCACCCCTCACAGGGCTTCCATCTCTGGCCTATCAACCCAGTCGTCTACTGGGAGCCTTAACCACGCAAGGTGGTGGGAGACCTCATCTTGGAACGAGCTTCCCGCTTAGATGCCTTCAGCGGTTATCCCTTCCGAACATAGCCAACCAGCCATGCCCCTGGCGGGACAACTGGCACACCAGAGGTTCGTCCGTCCCGGTCCTCTCGTACTAGGGACAGCCTTCCTCAAGTCTCCTACGCGCGCGGCGGATAGGGACCGAACTGTCTCACGACGTTCTAAACCCAGCTCGCGTACCGCTTTAATGGGCGAACAGCCCAACCCTTGGGACCTACTCCAGCCCCAGGATGCGACGAGCCGACATCGAGGTGCCAAACCATGCCGTCGATATGGACTCTTGGGCAAGATCAGCCTGTTATCCCCGGGGTACCTTTTATCCGTTGAGCGACACCCCTTCCACAAGGTGGTGCCGGATCACTAGTCCCGACTTTCGTCCCTGCTCGACCTGTCAGTCTCACAGTCAAGCTCCCTTGTGCACTTACACTCAACACCTGATTGCCAACCAGGCTGAGGGAACCTTTGGGCGCCTCCGTTACTCTTTAGGAGGCAACCGCCCCAGTTAAACTACCCACCAGGCACTGTCCCTGAACCAGATCATGGCCCGAGGTTGAGACACCCAATTCGACCAGAGTGGTATTTCAACAACGACTCCACAACCACTAGCGTGGCCGCTTCACAGTCTCCCACCTATCCTACACAAGCCGAACCGAGCACCAATACCAAGCTATAGTAAAGGTCCCGGGGTCTTTCCGTCCTGCCGCGCGTAACGAGCATCTTTACTCGTAGTGCAATTTCGCCGAGTCTGTGGTCGAGACAGCGCCCAAGTCGTTACGCCATTCGTGCAGGTCGGAACTTACCCGACAAGGAATTTCGCTACCTTAGGATGGTTATAGTTACCACCGCCGTTTACTGGCGCTTAAATTCTCCGCTTCGCCCCCGAAGGGACTAACAGGTCCTCTTAACGTTCCAGCACCGGGCAGGCGTCAGTCCGTATACATCGTCTTGCGACTTCGCACGGACCTGTGTTTTTAGTAAACAGTCGCTTGGGCCTGGTCTCTGCGACCGCCCAACCCTAGCCCGCAAAGGGGCTTCAAGTCAGACGGCCCTCCTTCTCCCGAAGTTACGGAGGTATTTTGCCGAGTTCCTTAACCACAGTTCGCTCGATCGCCTCGGTATTCTCTACCTGACCACCTGTGTCGGTTTGGGGTACGGGCCGCAACAGCACTCGCTAGAGGCTTTTCTCGACAGCATGGGATCACCCTACTTCGCCTCAATCGGCTACGCATCACGTCTCACCCGTCACGACCCCCGGATTTACCTAGGAGTCGGGCTACACGCTTACACCAGGACTACCACCGCCTGGCGAGGCTACCCTCCTGCGTCACCCCATCGCTTGCCTACTACCGGATCGGGTCCCACGCTCCACCACACCCACCGCTCCCGAAGGAACAGGCGGGGGGCTTCGGATGGTTAGCATCACCGGCCTCGGCACGGACGCACTATCACGAGCACGGGAATATCAACCCGTTGTCCATCGACTACGCCTGTCGGCCTCGCCTTAGGTCCCGGCTCACCCTGGGCGGAACAGCCTGGCCCAGGAACCCTTGGTCATTCGGCGGAAGAGATTCTCACTCTTCATTCGCTACTCATGCCTGCATTCTCACTCGCACACCCTCCACGACTAGCTCACGCTGCCGCTTCACCGGATGCACGACGCTCCCCTACCCATCCCAACGACTACACCCAAAAACCGAAATCCTCGGGCGGATCAATGCTGGAATGCCACGGCTTCGGCGGTGCGCTTGAGCCCCGCTACATTGTCGGCGCAGGACCACTTGACCAGTGAGCTATTACGCACTCTTTCAAGGGTGGCTGCTTCTAAGCCAACCTCCTGGTTGTCTGGGCGATCCCACATCCTTTCCCACTTAGCGCACGCTTAGGGGCCTTAGCCGGTGATCTGGGCTGTTTCCCTCTCGACTACGAAGCTTATCCCCCGCAGTCTCACTGCCGCGCTAAAAGTACCGGCATTCGGAGTTTGGTTGATTTCAGTAAGCTTGTCGGCCCCCTAGACCATCCAGTGCTCTACCTCCGGTACCCACCACGCGACGCTGCACCTAAATGCATTTCGGGGAGAACCAGCTATCACGGAGTTTGATTGGCCTTTCACCCCTAACCACAGCTCATCCCCCAGGTTTTCAACCCTGGTGGGTTCGGGCCTCCACGTCGTCTTACCGACGCTTCACCCTGGCCATGGCTAGATCACTCCGCTTCGGGTCTATACCCCGCGACTATAAGCGCCCTATTCAGACTCGCTTTCGCTACGGCTACCCCACACGGGTTAACCTCGCCACGAAGCATAACTCGCAGGCTCATTCTTCAAAAGGCACGCCATCACCCAACAAGTAGGCTCTGACGGCTTGTAGGCACACGGTTTCAGGTACTATTTCACTCCCCTCCCGGGGTACTTTTCACCTTTCCCTCACGGTACTCGTCCGCTATCGGTCATCAGGGAGTATTTAGGCTTACCGGGTGGTCCCGGCAGATTCACAGCAAATTCCACGAGCTCGCTGCTACTCGGGGACAACGTCCAAACCGCTCACAATGTTTTCGCGTACGGGGCTCTCACCCACTACGGCGACCCTTTCCAGAAGTCTTCCACTAACACTGCAACACGGCTTCGCAGGCACGGCAGCGCCCACACGACGAAACCCCACAACACCGCATCCGCAACGCCTGCCGGCTATCACACGGACCCGGTTTAGCCTCTTCCGCTTTCGCTCGCCACTACTCACGGAATCACGGTTGTTTTCTCTTCCTGTGGGTACTGAGATGTTTCACTTCCCCACGTTCCCCCTAACACCCTATGAATTCAGATGCTAGTGACGCGTCATGACACGCGCCGGGTTTCCCCATTCGGACACCCTCGGATCACAGCTTGGTTGACAACTCCCCGAGGACTATCGCGGTCTCCCACGTCCTTCATCGGCTCCTGATGCCCAGGCATCCACCATGTGCCCTTAAACACTTGACCACAACAAGATGCTCGCATCCACTATGCAACACTCAACACACAACCACACCCCAACCAATCCCTGACCACCACCACCCCCACCCACCACTGGAAAAAACCCAGCGGCGCGGGAGGCGTTAGACGGTCCAGGCCGGGAGCAGCCCGAGAACCACACCGATCACCGGTGTCTCCTCAGGACCCAACAGTGTGCCAAGCCTCGCCGCCCCCCGAAAGGAAACGGCCTGCTGTCTCGTTCAGCATGAATTGGTATTTTGTGTTCCACCCAGCCACCCACCGACCCCAGGCCGGCGAAGCGGATTGTGTGAAAGGAGACCGACCACCCGCGGGGCATACCCACGGCGCCGGTTCAACCTCACCAACCGGTGAGCTCCTTAGAAAGGAGGTGATCCAGCCGCACCTTCCGGTACGGCTACCTTGTTACGACTTCGTCCCAATCGCCGGTCCCACCTTCGACAACTCCCTCCCACAAGGGGTTGGGCCGTCGGCTTCGGGTGTTACCAACTTTCGTGACGTGACGGGCGGTGTGTACAAGGCCCGGGAACGTATTCACCGCAGCGTTGCTGATCTGCGATTACTAGCGACTCCAACTTCATGGGGTCGAGTTGCAGACCCCAATCCGAACTGAGACCGACTTTAAGGGATTCGCTCCACCTCACGGTCTCGCAGCCCTCTGTATCGGCCATTGTAGCATGTGTGAAGCCCTGGACATAAGGGGCATGATGACTTGACGTCATCCCCACCTTCCTCCGAGTTGACCCCGGCAGTCTCCCATGAGTCCCCGGCATAACCCGCTGGCAACATGGAACGAGGGTTGCGCTCGTTGCGGGACTTAACCCAACATCTCACGACACGAGCTGACGACAGCCATGCACCACCTGCACACCAACCACAAGGGAAGCCCTATCTCTAGGGATGTCTGGTGCATGTCAAACCCAGGTAAGGTTCTTCGCGTTGCATCGAATTAATCCACATGCTCCGCCGCTTGTGCGGGCCCCCGTCAATTCCTTTGAGTTTTAGCCTTGCGGCCGTACTCCCCAGGCGGGGCGCTTAATGCGTTAGCTGCGGCACAGAGACCGTGGAATGGCCCCCACACCTAGCGCCCACCGTTTACGGCGTGGACTACCAGGGTATCTAATCCTGTTCGCTCCCCACGCTTTCGCTCCTCAGCGTCAGTATCGGCCCAGAGACCCGCCTTCGCCACCGGTGTTCCTCCTGATATCTGCGCATTTCACCGCTACACCAGGAATTCCAGTCTCCCCTGCCGAACTCCAGTGATGCCCGTATCGACCGCAAGCTCAGAGTTAAGCCCCAAGTTTTCACGATCGACGTGACACACCGCCTACGAGCTCTTTACGCCCAATAATTCCGGACAACGCTCGCACCCTACGTATTACCGCGGCTGCTGGCACGTAGTTGGCCGGTGCTTCTTCTCTACCTACCGTCACCCCGAAAGGCTTCGTCGATAGCGAAAGAGGTTTACAACCCGAAGGCCGTCATCCCCCACGCGGCGTCGCTGCGTCAGGCTTCCGCCCATTGCGCAATATTCCCCACTGCTGCCTCCCGTAGGAGTCTGGGCCGTGTCTCAGTCCCAGTGTGGCCGGTCGCCCTCTCAGGCCGGCTACCCGTCGTCGCCTTGGTAGGCCATCACCCCACCAACAAGCTGATAGGCCGCGGGCCCATCCCCAGCCGAAAAAACTTTCCACCACACACCATGCGACATGTGGTCATATCCGGTATTAGACCCAGTTTCCCAGGCTTATCCCAGAGCTGAGGGCAGGTCACCCACGTGTTACTCACCCGTTCGCCGCTCGTGTACCCCGAAGGGCCTTACCGCTCGACTTGCATGTGTTAAGCACGCCGCCAGCGTTCGTCCTGAGCCAGGATCAAACTCTCCAACAAAAACTGGCCCTACAAAAAAATGCCGACCGACGCATCAGGGACGGGGTCCCACGCCGGCCGAACTCATCTGGCACAAAAACCACCAAACAAGAAAACAAGCTCGACACACTGTTGAGTTCTCAAAAGACACCCGCACACCATCACCGGTCTCGCAACCAGCTCCGGGGCTCCGTCTGTCAGAAGCCTACCAGACCAACCCGGCCTGAGGCAACTCTCTTATGTTACGCAAGCCCCCCAGCGGCGTCAACCCCTGAAGTTCCCGCGCCCGGCCGATCTTCCCCCACCAGGAGGGACCACCAACCGGAAGCTCGCCACCCACATCCCGGACCCTGACTCTGGGCCGAAGAGCTCGTCCCGGTCTGTCGTGCTGTCCGTTCCTGGCGACGAAGAGAAAGTTACACAGGGGCTTCCGGGGCCGTCAAATCGCCCCCCTACTTGGGGTCTGACCTGCGAAAACAGGCCGATCAGCCGGCCAGTGCAGTCCATCGCCACGGGGGCCCCGAGCGACGAACGGTCGGCCCGGAAGGCACCGTGCGTCAGCCGCTGACCTGGCCCGATCGTTCGGTTTCCGGGCCGTCCGAAGCCTCTGCGACGTCGTCCGACCGTCGTTCGTCGTCAACGTTCGCGTCCGGAAAATTCTTCCGAGAATTTTCGGCCGCGCCGGGCGTAGCGGTTCCCGTCGCCAGGCGGCGCAGCATGGCGTTGTACGCCTGCAGGTCCTCGTCGCCGTCCGCGTCCGCCCGACGATCATCGCGTCGGGCGGACCGTTCGTCCTGGCGCGACCACTGGATCAGCAGCGCGAGGATGACGATGAGCAGCGGGCCTTCACCGGAGGCCCAGGCCAGGCCGCCACCCAATTTCTGGTCCGCGAGCGGGTCCGTCACCCAGGGCAGGGCCAGCGCTCGGTAGAACTCCGCGCCGATCACCGCCTTCGTACTCATCAGCGCGACGCCGAAGAACGCGTGGAACGGCAGCGACGCGAACACGACGGCGAGCCGGACGACCGGCTGCAGGCGACGTGGCGACGGGTCGATGCCCACCAACGGCCAGAAGAACAGGAACCCCACGAGCAGGAAGTGCGCGTTCATCGCGACGTGCGCCCAGTGCTCGGTGAGCGCCCAGCCGAAGAGGTCCGAGAAGTACAGCGCGTAGTACGTCCCCACGAACAGCGGGAGCGTCACCAGCGGATGCGTGAGCCATCGGGACACCGGCGAGTGGACCCCCGCCAGCAGCCACTCCCGGGGCCCCGGCACTCCCCCGCGTCCCACCGCGGGCAACGCTCTCAGTGCCAGCGTCACCGGCGCCCCCAGGACCAGCAGGATCGGCGTCAGCATCGACAGCATCATGTGGCTGCCCATGTGCACGCTGAACATCGCCGGCGCGTACTTGCCGATGCCCGAGCTCGTGGCGATCAGCATGACCACGCAGCCGAGCAACCAGGAGATCGTGCGGCCCGCGGGCCAGTGGTCGCCACGCCGCCGGAGCCTGACGACCCCCCGCAGGTAGAGCACGGCGAGCAGGATCGCGAGGCTGCCGAACACCAGGTCGAACCGCCAGTCGAAGGCGAGACGCGCGAGCGTCGGCGGGCCGGCGAGGTCGTAGCCGAGCACCACCTCGGTCCGGGACGGCGGCGCGGCCCCCGTGCTCGGCGGAGCGCTGCGGCCCAACGCGACGGCCAGCCCGACCGTCGCCAGCATGATCAGCACTTCGACGCCACCGAACCGCAGCAGAGCGCCGCGCTCCCCCCGGGCCACGGCGTCCACCGAGTACCTGCGGTGGAGTGCTCCCAGGCCGCCGAGCACCAGCAGCGCGACGGTCTTCCCCAGCAGCAACGTCCCGTACGTCGTGCCGAGGAGGTAGTCGATCGGCACGCGCACCAGCGCGTTGATCACCCCCGTGGCCGCGAGCACCAACCAGCACCAGAAGGCGACTCTCGAGAACCGGCGCACGGCCACCGGGAGTGCCTCGCCGGACGTCGAACCGTTCGCCGCCGCGAGCACCAGCACCGCGACCAGACCACCGACCCAGAGTGACGCGGCCAGGACATGCATGACGAGGCTGTTCGTCGCGACGTCGTGCGAACCGCCTGCGGCCGAGTGCCCGGTGAGCGCCACCGGCAGCGGGCCGAGCAGCGACAACCCGAACGCGAGCACGGTCCAGCCCCAGCTCAGCACCAGGCGGCAGGCGACCAGCACCAGGAGCGCGACGATCGCCGTCAGCAACCATGACGACGGACCGTCGACCTTGGGCAACAGGTCCACGAGCAGGCCGAGGTCCAGGACGCGCGCAACCGGTCTGCCCAGCGCGTCCGACATCGTCAGCGGCACCATCAGGAAGCCCGCGACCGCCCACGCGCCGGCGGCGTACGACGCCGCGCGCACCGCCCGGTAGCCCGCGACGTCGAGATAGCCGCTGCGTTGGGGCGGCACCAGGAACGCGGCGAAGAGGAGCGAGCCGATGGCGAGCGCCGCGCTCACCTCCGCGAGGGCGCGCACGGCGGGCAGCCCGAGGTCGGTCAGGGGCCCGGGTTCGGAGAGACCGAGGTTCGCGGCGGGTCGGGCTCCGGTGAGGGCGACGAGCCCCGCCGCGACGAGTGCCGCGACAGCGGCCCCGAGGCCGACGAGGCCCCAGATGCCGGAGGCGGGCCTGCTCCTCCCGGAGTGTTCGGAACCGTTCGGGCCGGTCACCGGCTCGGCGGTGGTCTGCGCCATGGATCCAGGCTATGCCCGCGGACCGACGGTCCGCGGGCGGTGGTGGCATTTCCGTCGGTGCCCGCTGCCACACTGCGGCCCGTGAGGCAGAACGAGGTGTCCGACGCGGTGGGGCCGCCGCTCCTGGCGTCCCTCGCGGGACGCAGGGGATCCGCGGCGGACTGGGTCCGCGCCGCGTTGCCGCGCGACCGCGCCCTCGTCGAACTCGGGGACGGTGGGAGCCGGCTGCGCATCGACGGGCGGACGGCGGCCGTGCGTCCGGAGACGCTTCCCTTGGCCGACGACGCCGTGGACACCCTCCTGCTGTCCCTCGTCCTCCCGCTGGTGCCCCGGCCGGACGCACTGTTCGCCGAGCTCAGACGAGTGCTCCGTCCGGCGGGCACGCTCGTCGCGGTGGTCCCGTCGGGGACGGTGCGCTCGTTCGCGGAACTGCGGACGGCCGGCGTCCGGCGCGCGCTCGGCGGCAGCTGGCCGAACTCGGCGGGGCTGGACCACGCCGGCTGGTTGCTCACCTCGGCCGACTTCGCCGTGCTCAAGGACGACCGCGCGCTCTTCTTCCTGCCGCTGCCGGACGAGGCCGCCGCGCGAGGCGCACCCGCTGCCCTGGGAACCGCCGGCCTGCGGCCGCCCGGGCTCGTCGACGCGGAGGTGCTGACACCGCTCGCGGGGGGATCCCTGCCCGTCGCGCTCCGCCGGCTGGTGGCGAGACGATGACGGTGTCCGGCACGGAGGCGCGGCTCAGAGCAGGTCGGCCACCTCGGCCGCCGCCCCCACGATCCGCCGGCCCTGCGGCTGTGCGTCCGGCTCGTCGACGACGTCGACCACGACGCAGGTGATGTTGTCCGGTCCGCCGCCCTCGTTGGACAGGGCGATGAGCTGCGCGACCGCCTCGTCCGGGTCCGGGAACGAGGCCAGGATCTCGCCGACGACGTTGTCCGGCAGCACGGCGGTCACGCCGTCCGAGCAGAGCAGGTAGCGCTCGCCCACCTCCGGCTCGAGCAGGAGGAGGTCCGGCTCCGGTGGGTGATCCGTGCTGAGCGCACGCATCAGGACGGAGCGGCGCGGGTGGGTCAGTGCCTCCTCCGGCGTGATCTGCCCTTCGTCGACGAGCTGCTGCACCATCGTGTGGTCGTGCGTGATCTGTTGGAGCCTGCCCCCGCTCAGCCGGTAGATCCGGGAGTCGCCGACGTGGGCGAGACCGAGGTGCGTGCCGTCGAACAGCAGCGCGACCACGGTGGTGCCCATGCCGAGGGTGTCCGGGTCCTGCTCCGCGTGGGCGGCCAACCGGTTCGACGCGTCCTGGACGGCGGCACCGAGCTCCGCCTGCAGATCGACGGCGCCGAGGTCGTCGGGGAGCCGGTCGTCGAGGGTCGTGAGCGCGGCGATGGTGAGCGCGCTGGCCACCTCGCCGTGGGCGTGTCCGCCCATTCCGTCCGCCACCGCCAGCAGCCGGTCGCCGGCCGTCGCCGAGTCCTGGTTCGCCGAGCGACGGCGACCGACGTCGGAGCCGATCGCGGAGCGGAGTGCCAGTGCCATTCACATAGTATGGATCTAGGGTGCGCTCTTCGTTGCAGGCGACACCACCAACGGTCGCCCGCTTTCGGTGGATCGCACGGACGGGGGCCACTCCCGGCGGCCGTTCGGCCCTAGCGCATCGACCCGCTACCCTCGTATGCCGCAGCTCCCTCGGAGCAGCACGCCCTCGTAGCTCAGCTGGATAGAGCAAGAGCCTTCTAATCTCTAGGTCGCAGGTTCGAATCCTGCCGGGGGCACTCAGACGCAGTCATCACGACGACCCGGTCGAGAGGCCGAGATCCTCCCCGGCGTGTACCCCGCGCTTCGCGGGCCGAACGCGTCCAACGCCACCGCGGCATTCGCTCCGTTGCTGCTCGCGGGTGTTGTCCGGGTCGCGGAGTCTGACGTTCGTCGACGGGAAGACCCCGTCGGGCCGACTCCGCATGCCGCCGGACTAGCAGATCCCTCACCCACGCGGGCGGCCCGATGGTCCGCATTCCGGCCGGTATCGGTCGAGCAGCTCACGCAGGAATGCCCTCGTGCGGTCAGGACGACCCGCCCACGGTCCTCGGCGACCTTGTGGGCCGCCGTCGTCAAGTCCCTGTCGGACAACGTCTCGGGGTCGCTGTACCGCAGCGTCAGCACGTCCACGCGAGAACGAGAGCGGGGCGTCACGCTCCAGCAGCTTCCTGAGCTGATCGCGGGCGCTGTCGGCGTCCCGGCCGGTGGTGCCGGGCGTGGTCGTGCCCCTCGAGCTTCTGTCTGGCTCGCAACGAGCGGCGGATCGGCCGGGCGCGGGTGCCGCTCGTGGGAGTGCTCGCCGCGGACCGGAAGCTGGTCCCGCCGTCGAGAGGCGAGGGCTTCGACGACGTCGAGGTCGTGCGGGCCTGATACCCGAGAGGCGCGGTCGGAGAGCCGGTCCTCTCCCGGAGCCGGCTCGTCGAGGCCCGGCGCTCGTCGAGGCCAGGAACGCCGAGGGCGCGCCCCCGGACCGCGCTCCGCTACGCCGGCCGGCCCGGGCGCCGGTCAGAGCTCCGCGCGGCGCGTCGCGAGGATCTCGGCGAGCCGGGCGAGCTTGACGTTGAGCGACTGCGACGCCGCCTTCAGGACGTCGAACGCCTCGGCCTCGTCGATGCCGCGGCGTTCCATCAGGATCCCCTTGGCCTGGCCGATCACGTCCCGGCTGCGTAGGGCCTCCTTGAGCTGGACCACCTCCAGCTCCGCCCGGCCGGTGGCGAGCGTGCCCGCGAGCGCAACGGCAGCGTGCGCGGCCAGGACCAGCGCGGCGTCGCGGTCCGCCTCCGAGAGGCCCCCGCGGCGCCGCGAGTAGACGTTGAGCGACCCGACCCGCGGCGGGTCCTGCGCGGGGAACAGGCCGATCGCCATCACGCTCTCAATCCCGAGCTCGGCCGCCGCCGGGCCCCACTTCGCGAAGCCCTCCCCCGCCGGCAGATCCGCCGAGAACGCGATCCCGATTCCCGGGATGCGGCTCGCGTCCAGGCAGGGGCCCTCGTCGAACTCGTTCTGCAGCTCGTCGAGCCGAATGCCGATCGCGTCGGTGGTCGCAGGGGTGTCGAGCGTGCCGTCGGGGGCCCGCAGGGAGACGCTGACGACGTCGGCGCCGGGCACCACCCGCAGAGCGGCCTCGGCGATGCGTTCCAGCACATCCTGCACGGTGGGTGCGTCGAGCAGCTTCTCGGCGAGCGCGACGAACTCGGCAACGACCGGGCCCGGAGGCGCGAGCTCCCCTGCGGATCACGGGTCGACATCGGCTCTCCTCTGTTCCAACGTGGTTGGCGGCCGGACCGCCGCCAGCCTACGTACCCCGTCCTCGCACACTCGCCCACCGAGGTCGACCCGGCACCTCGGGCGGGCCGTGCCGGCGCATCCCCCGATGCGCCGGCACGGCCCGATGAAGACCCGTTCCTCGGCGATCACCCCTCCCCAGGGGTGCCGGTACGGCGGGTCAGGTTCTCAACGCGGCGGCGCCGGGGTCGGGAGCGCGGCCGAGCTCGATCCCGACCTGGGCACCGCGGTCGGAGCGACCGACGGGGCGGCGGACGGGACCGCCACCACCAGCGGTCCGGGCGGGACGCTCCGGCAGCGCCCGGTGCGATCGTCGAACTCGACGACGCCCCGCGGATACGGGCGGGCGGACCGCGCGGCGGCCATTGTGGTCCCGCTCGCCGAGGTGCCCTCGTCCTCGCAGCCCGAGGTGTTGCCGGTGTCGATCGGGCGTCCGTCCTGGTCGAACAGGTAGACGCCGGTCAGCGGCGTCCCGTTCGCGTCGACCGGGCGGATGTCCCGGATCTCGCGGCGCGAGTCCTGCCAGAGCCCCGGCAGCGACGGCGGCGAGTAGCTCGCGTAGGACGACGGCGCGCCGAGCGAGCCCGCCATCGCCGCCGCGACGGCCAGACCCGCGGCCAGGCCGTTGAGCGGGACGACTCCCCACAGCCAGCGGCGGTCCCGCCGGGACAGGTGCCCCACCCACACCGAGAGCGGTACCGTCAGCAACGACACCAGCACGATCACCGACACCTGCGAGTCGGCGAAGATCCGGACCGCGAGCGCGGACGCGATCACCCCGCGGACGACCCACCAGGCCGGCTGCAGGCTCGTCAGGAATCCCGCTGCTCCGCGCCAGGGTGAGTCCGCCCGGGACGGGCGGCGGCGAACCGGCGCACCTCCGGCAGCCCCACCGCGGACGGGACACGGGGCCCGTCGGGCAGCACCACGGGCAGCGCCACCAGCCCGGCCAGGATCCCGAACAGCACCAGCGATGGGACCTCGCCCAACCCTCCGGCCAGCAGGAACAGCGTGGCCAGGACGAGCAGCGCGACGGCGAACCGCCCGGCCGCCGCGCGCGACCGCACCTTCTCCGGAGGCCCGGGAGGAGCCGGATACCCGGCAGCGGACCGCAGCTCGGCGGCATAGGCGTCCGGACCGCCGAGCCGGCCGGTGAGCGTCTCGAAGTCCCCGGGGCCGTCGAGTTCCGCGGTGAGGTCGGCGAGATGCGCACGCACGTCGTCGAGGATCTCGGCGACCTCGGACGCCGGCAGGTCCGCGAGAGCCACCCGCACGCCGTCCAGGTAGCGGTCCGCAGGTGCCGGGTCCGCCGCGATCCGGACGGTGGGCTCGTCCCCGACGACACTGTTCTCCGACGTCATGCCGCTTTCACCAAGCCTTCCATGGTCCTGGCGAACGCCTGCCAGGTCTCGACGCTCTCCTTCAACCGCTCCCGGCCCGGGCCGTTCAGGCTGTAGTACTTGCGGTGCGGACCCTCCTCGCTCGGCATCACGTACGACGTGAGCAGACCCGCGTTGTACAGGCGGCGCAGGGTTCCGTAGACGGACGCGTCCCCGACGTCCGGCAGGCCTGCCGCCCGCAGGCCACGGACCACCTCGTAGCCGTAGCCGTCCGCCCGCTCCAGCACCGCCAGCACCGCCAGATCGAGCACGCCCTTGAGCAGCTGACTCGTGTCCACGGCCGCCCCCCTTCTCCGCGACGCACACTACTGCGCATCACGCAGTAGCACGCGAACGGGGGTACCGGCGTGTCGTTCAGGCGACGCAGAACTCGTTGTCCGCAGCGTCCTCGCGGGTCCGGAACGGCGCGGGCAGCGGTTCGGCCTCGTAGCCGAGGGCGAGCTTCCGGAACCCGCGCGGGCGGCCGGGGCTCGTGGAGTCGAGGGTCAGGGAGATCCGGAGAGCCGTCGCGACCCCTTCGCGCAGGTGGGACGACGAGTGGTTCACGGTGTGACCGATGCGCCCGGCTCCCGCCGAAAGTTAGGGTGCCTGATGCCCGTGAGGCCGAACGCGAGCACGTCGATGCAGGTGGCGGCCCACCTGCTGCCGGCGCGCGCGTTCGACACGGCCTGCGAACTCGTCGTCCGTCACCTCTCCGACGTCGCCCCGATGGGGATGTGGGCGGTCACCCGGATCGCGAGCGGACGGCAGATCGTCCTCGCGACCGACGGCGACGCGTACCCGATCACGCACGGCGCGGAGGTCGACTACGCCGGCTCGATGTGCCAGTGGATGGTCTCGGGCACGGCTCCGCGGATCGCGCCGGACGTCTCCGCCGTCCCGGAGTACGCGGCGGCCGCCACCCACGCCCCGATCGAGATCAGCTCCTACATCGGCACGCCGATCGTCCAGCCCGACGGCGAGCTGTTCGGCACGGTCTGCGGCTTCGACCCGCACCGCAAGCCGGTCTCGCTGACCGAGCACGGGCCGCTGCTGGACCTGCTCTCCAGCCTGTTGTCCGCGGTGCTCGAGTCCGACCTGCGCGCCACCGCGATCGCCCGCGAGCTCGAGCAGGCCCGGCGCGAGGCCGAGGTCGACGCGCTGACCGGGCTGTTGAACCGCCGCGGCTGGGACCGGTACCTGCGGCAGGAGGAGCAGCGGTTCCGCCGCTTCGGCGACCCCGCGTGCGTCGTGGTGCTGGACCTCGACCACCTGAAGAGCGTCAACGACACCCAGGGGCACGAGGCCGGGGACCGCCACATCCGGCGCGCCGCCACCGTGCTGGCCGGGACGGTCCGCAAGGGCGACGTCCTGGCCCGGCTCGGCGGCGACGAGTTCGGCATCGTCGCCGTCGGCGCGACGCCCGAGCAGGCCGGCGAGCTGGTGGCCCGCGCCGAGCGCGCGATGGCGACGGCCGGCGTGGCGGGCTCGTTCGGGCACGCCCCGTACAGCGTCGTCACCGGCTTCCCCGGCGCCTGGCAGGCCGCGGACGAGGCGATGTACGAGCAGAAACGGCGACGGCGGGGCGACGGTGCGCGGCACGGCTCGGACCGGACGGCCCCCGCTCGCCCGGTGCCGGACCAGGGCCGGCCGGGCCGGCACCGGCGGGCGTAGGCGCCGGTGGTTGCGCCAGGTCCGGGAGCCGTCAGGCAGGGGCGGGCAGGGGCGGGCCCGTGGTGGGGTTCACCAGGCGGTCCACCGCCTCCGCGGCCGCGTCCTCGCCGGCGACCCCGGCCCAGAGCAGGGCGGGCAGCGAGCGGGAGGAGTCGACCGAGCCGATGATCCACGAGCGGGTCGCGGCGAGGCGCTCGGCCTGCTCGCAGAGCCGCCAGGCCTGCGTGCCGCGCTCCACGACGTCCCGGGTGTACGACGCGTCGCCGTGCAGCCGCCGGTAGCGCCGTTCCGGGCTGCTGACGGCGTGCACGAGCGAGAGCGCGACGCCGGCCAGTGCCGTGGCCACGACCAGCCCGGCCGCCATCCACCCCGCGATCGAGAGCCAGCCGTCGCCGAGGGACAGCGCGGCCACCGCGGACAGGACGAGCACGGTCAGCGCCACGCTCCCGGCCGGCAGCCTCGTGTAGACGAGCGTCCCGTGTTCGTCGATCTGATAATGGCTCCCCGCGACCAGCGCGGGATCGAAGACCCGGTAGCCCTGCGTGGTCCGGACCAACGTCGGCAGGCGGTCTGCCGGCGCACCCTTGACGAACTCGTTCATCGCCTCGTACTCGATCGTGCTGCCGTGACGGCGGCCCTCACCGGCCGCCACTCACATCATCGATTGTGACGACGTCGAGTTACGTCGGCTAAACGTGACGCTCACGACAGCGCTCCGTCAGGCGCTCTGCCGCTGCCTCTGCTCCCGGAGGCTGCCGACGAGTGCCAGGGCGGCCCGCAGCGCGCTGGCGGCGTCGAACGTGGCGTCGTGGGCGGCGCGGCTGATCGCGGTGAAGCTGGCGTAGCCGTGCAGGAGCCCGGCGAACCGCCGCGCGACGACCGGGACGCCCGCCTCGCGCAGCCGTTCGGCCAGCTCCTCGCCCTCGTCGCGCAACGGGTCGAAACCGGCCGTCGACAGGTACACCGGCGGCATGGCCGACAGGTCGTCCGCCCGCAGGATCGCGCCGCGTGCGTCGTCGGCGGGGACGCCGTCCGGCAGGTACATCTGCTCGAGCTCGGTCAGGTAGTCCGTGGTGATCCCGAAACCGCGACCGAAGCTGATCCGCGAGCCACCCGTGCGCCCGGCGTCCGTCGCCGGGTACAAGGCGACGACGAACGAGGGCACGCGGCCGCGGCTCAGCGCCTGCTGGTGCGCGACGACCAGCGCGAGGTTCGCCCCCGCGCTGTCCCCGCCGACCGCGATCAGGTCCGGGTCCGCGCCCAGCCACTCGGCGCGTTCCGCCGCATACCGGTACGCCGCGATGGCGTCGTCGAGGGCGGCCGGGTACGGGTGCTCGGGCGCGAGCCGGTACTCCACCGACAGCACCCGGACCCCGGCCTGCGCCGCGAGCAGCCGGCAGAGCGGATCGGCCGAGGCGATGCTGCCCAGCACGAAACCCCCGCCGTGGTAGTAGACGAGCAGGCCGGACCGCCCGTCGAGGCCGGGCGGGACGTAGAGCCGGGCCGGCACCGAGCCGTCCGCGCCGGGGACCGTGAAGTCCCGGATGACGACGTCGTCGAAGAGCCCCTCGGCGGCCAGCTCGGCCGCCTCGTCCGCCTGTCTGCGCTGCTCGGCCATCGCGGCGTCACCCGCCGGGCCGCTGCGCGCGAGCAGGTCGCCGGCCCTGATGAGCAGCTGCAGGTCCAGGTCCAGCAGTTGGTCCTCCAACCGCACGGCCGGCCCCGCCAGGAGCCGTTTGATCGGGTGCGGCAGGCCGAAGAGCAGGCGCAACGCGAGTCTCAGGGCTCGGATCCGCAGGGAGCGCGCGATCACGAACCGAGATTACGCCCGCGCCTGCGGGCGGATCCGGATCACCGTCCGAAGGTGTAGCGGTGCACCGGGAGCATGGCGTCCGGGTCCGTCCTGGTGTCGGCGTCCGCGACGCAGCCCCGCAGTCCGGAGTCCACCATGTCCGCGTCGAGGCCCGATCCGATGAGCACCAGGCTGGTCCGACGGGCCTCCCCGGACGCCCAGCGGTCCCGCCGGAACCGGATGTAGCGGCCGACGGTGTGCAGCGTGTACTTCTCCGGCCGCGACGCGCCGAACGCGACGATGCCCTTGATCCGGTAGACGCCGGCGGGGCGCGCGTCGAGCAGGTCCAGCAGGCGCTGCGGGTCCATCGGGACGTCGGAGGTGAACGCGACGCTGTCGTACGCGGCGTGCAGGTGCCCCGAGTGGTCATCGCCGTCGTCCGCGCCGCCCTCCCCCAGCAGCAGTTGCCGGCCGGGGACGATCTCGATGTCGAACAGCAGCCGCGGATCGACGGCGCCGTGGCGCGCCGGGACGATCGGGGCGAGCCCGTTGGCCGCCCGGCACAGCCGCCGGACCCGCCAGACCTTCCCGGGGTCCACCCGGTCGACCTTGTTCAGCACGAGCAGGTCCGCGAGCGCGAGGTGCCTGTCCACCTCCGGGTGCTTCCGCCGCGTCGCCTCGAACTCCGTGACGTCCACGACCTCGACCAGCCCGCCGTAGACGAGGTGCGGGTTCCCGGCGGTGAGCACGAGCTGGACCAGCGTGCCCGGGTCCGCGATGCCGCTGGCCTCGATCACGATGACGTCGATCTCGTCCTTGCGCCTCGCCAGCCGGTCCAGCAGCGCCGCGACGCCGTCCTCACCGACCGCGCAGCACAGGCACCCGTTGCCGAGGGAGACCATCGCGTCCGCGCTGCCGGCCAGGCGCATCGCGTCGATGCCGATGGCGCCGAAGTCGTTGACCACCACGCCGATCCTCGCGTCGAGCGAGTTCGCGAGCAGGTGGTTGAGCATCGTGGTCTTGCCGGAGCCCAGGAAACCGGCGACGACGATCACCGGGATCCTCCGCACGCCTAGTGACTACCACGCCCGCGCCCGTGGACCGGCACTTGACGGGCCGGGACGGCCGACGGACCGGCGAACGGCAGGATGGAGTCATGGCACAGGTAACCGCGACCGCCGAGCGCACCGTTCCCGCCCCCGCCGACCGCGTCCGCGCAGCCGTCGCCGACTACACGGTGACCCGCCCGGCGATCCTCACCGAGCAGTACAGCGACTACTCCGTGACGACCGGCGGCACCGGTGCCGGCACCACCGCCGCGTGGAAGCTGCAGGCGACGAAGAAGCGCGTCCGTGACGTCAAGGTCCAGGTCAGTGAGCCGACCCCGGGACAGCTCGTCGAGACGGACGCGAACTCCTCGATGGTGACGACATGGACCGTCGCGCCGGCCGGGGACGCCGCGAGCACCGTCACCATCACCACGACCTGGAACGGCGCGGGCGGCATCGGCGGCTTCTTCGAGAAGACCTTCGCACCCAAGGGCCTGGCCCGCATCTACGCCGGGGTCCTGGACAATCTCGCGCGAACCGTCGAGGGATGACGACCGGGGCGGTCCGGGACGTGGCAGAGTGGACGCGCCCCGGCCGAACCCGACCGGGCCGGGTCACCCGACGAAGGAGTCCCCGGTGAAGAGTGCAGCCCCGGACCAGGCCGTCATCGCCGTCGCAGGGGAGGCGCTCGTCGACATCGTGCCGGCGCCGGCCGAGGGGTACTTCGAGTTCGCCCCCGGCGGCAGCCCGGCGAACGTGGCGGTCGGACTGTCCCGCCTCGGCGTCCCGGCCCGGATGCTGGCGCGGATCGCGGACGACCTGCTCGGCGTCCGGCTGCGGGCGCATCTCGAAAGCAACGGCGTCGACCTCGGGCACGTCGTGCGGGCCCAGGAGCCGTCGTCGCTCGCGCTGGTCGAGCTGTCCGAGGACGGCCAGGCGACCTACGACTTCCGGATCTCGGGGACCGCGGACTGGCAGTGGACCCCGGACGAGCTCAGCGGCGCGGTGGACGGCTCCGTGGTCGCCGTGCACTCCGGCTCGCTCGCGTTGACCGCCGAACCGGGTGCGACCGTGTTGCGGGAGCTGCTGGCCAAGGCGGCGGCGACCGCGACGATCAGCTACGACCCCAACTGCCGTCCGTTGCTGATGGGGGACCCGGCGGACGTCCTGCGCGGGGTGCACGAGGTGCTCGGCACCGCGGACGTGGTGAAGGTCAGCGACGAGGACCTGCGCTGGCTGGTGCCGGACACCCCGCCCGGGCAGGTCGTCGACGACTGGCTGGGCCGCGGGCCGTCGATCGTCGCGGTCACGCTCGGCGCCGACGGCGTGCTGGCCGGGACCGCGACGGGGATCCGGACGACGCTGCCGGGACGGGCGGTCGACGTCGTCGACACGGTCGGCGCCGGGGACAGCTTCACCGCGGCGCTGCTCGCGGGCCTGCACCGACGCGGCCTGCTCGGCCCGGGGGCGCGCACCGCGCTGCGCGACATCGACGTCGTCACGCTCGACGAGGTGCTCGAGGAGTGTGTCACGGCGGCCGCGATCACCTGCTCGCGCCGCGGGGCGAACCCGCCCACCGCGGCCGAGCTCGAGGCCGCCGCGCACGGGTAGGCCCCACAGCGGTAGGTCGTGGACAGCGGGGACGGCCCCAGTTCTTGCGTCCCCGCTGCCCACGAGTTCGGGGGGCTACTGCCGGATCTGGTCGAGCGGCCGCGGCTTGTGCTGCGGGTAGTCGCGCGGCTGGCCGGTCGCGGGCTCGCCCGGGCCGAGTGACAGCTGGGCGGGCTCGCTCTCGGGCAGCGCCCACTGCTTCGCCCAGTCCATGTGCATCGCCGTGCTCCCGCCCGCGGGCGGGAAGTAGTCCAGCTGCATCGTCATGTTCATCGGCCCCGGCGGGAAGTGCGAGGTCTCGGTGGTGGAGTACCACTCCTTGCCGTTGACGTACGCCGTGATCTCCTCCGGGGTCCACTCGACGGCCCAGGCGTTCCACTCGGTGGCGTCGTGGCGCACCGAGCCGTACTCCTGGTCGTTCTGGGCGCCGTAGTGCAGGAAGAAGCTGGTCTTCTGCCGGTCGTCGGAGGTGATCTCCATCCAGTCGATCTCCCCGCCGACCGGGAAGTCCTCCGCCACGGGCCAGAGCAGGAACAGCGCGTTGTAGCCGCCCTTGCCGGGGTCGGCCTTCACGCACCCCTCCCAGCGGCCGTAGCGCTGCCCGGGGTGCCAGCTGATCGCGCCGGTGGTGCCGTCCTGCTGCCCGGTGATCGTGACGACACCGTCCTCGAGGGTGACCGCGTCGGGCGTCCGGGTGCCCTTCTTCGCGTGGCCAGGCTCGGGGCCGTAGGCGTGCCAGTCCGGCGGCAGGGTGGGGCCGTCGAAGTCCGAGGTGCGGGTGGGCTCGCCCCAGCCGAGCTTCTCCGACGTCGTCGTCGTGCACTTCGACGGCGCCGCCGGCGGTCCTGGCGCGACGGGTTCGGCGGGCCGGACCGCCCCGGGTGGCGCCGGCTCGGCGGCGGACGCGGGCGAGGCCGCACCGGTGACCGCGACCAGCGCGCAGGCGCCGAGCACCACGGCCACCGATCGGGACGTAAGCAGCATCCGCACCGTGGGCACCTCCCGTCTCTCGCGTCTCAGGACTGTGCCCATTTCACCGCAGATCGTGAGCGACGCCAGTTCTGCCACCTGGTCGAGTGGCGCACGATCGAGGGGTGACAGATCGTGCGGCATCGTTCAACTACTCTGGGTAACACAATTTTCGTCACAGAGCGCGACAACGGCGCGCGGGGAGGCGAGACTGCGCGCCATGGCAGGAACCTCCGTCCCGGCGCTCGCCCTCGCCCTCGACCTGGAACCCCATCCCGAGGGCGGGTACTTCCGGCGCACCTGGACCTCGCCGGTGACTCTCGAGACCGACCACGGCCCGCGACCGAGCGCCACCGCGATCCTCTACCTGCTCGACGGGGAGTCACGGTGGCACCGGGTGCGCTCGGCCGAGCTGTGGTGCTGGCACTCCGGCTCGATCGTGGCGCTCGTCCCGGGCGGGGACGGCGAGGCGCCGCACCCCGGCCGGCCCCTCACCCTCGGTCCCCCGTCCGCCGGGGCCCGCCCGCAGCACGAGGTCCCGGGCGGGCACTGGCAGTCCGCGCGGCGACTCGGCAGCGAGCCGGCGCTCGTCACCTGTGTGGTCTCGCCGGGCTTCGACTTCGCGGACTTCGAGCTCGCCTGAGGAAGGTTCCGGGCCGCTGTCGATTCCGGGACGGCGCGTTCGTCGTCATGCTGTGCGGCACCCCGCCGTGCACGACGAGCGACAGGAGTCGAGCCGTGAAGTACATGCTGCTGATCTACGTTCCGGAGGCCCCCGAGCCCCCCGCCGGCACCGAGCCCCGGGACATGAACGAGGCCTGGGTCTCCTACGACAAGGCCGTCGCCGACGCCGGGATCCGCGTCGCCGGTGACGCGCTGCACGGCCCCGCGAGCGCGACGACGGTGCGCGGCGCCGGGAACGGGTCACCCGAGACGACCGACGGCCCGTTCGCCGAGACCCGCGAGGTCCTGGGCGGCTACTACGTCCTCGACCTCCCGGACCTCGACTCCGCGCTCGGCTGGGCGGGCCGCTGCCCGGCGACGGCCGCGGGTGGGGCCGTCGAGGTGCGTCCGGTCGTCGAGTTCCGCTGACGGGTCCGTCCGTGTCCGAGGGAGCAGCCGGCGCCGGGACCTCGGTGGAGGCCGTGTTCCGGGAGGAACGGGGCCGGCTGCTCGCCTCCCTGGTGCGCCGCTTCGGCGACCTCGACCTGGCCGAGGAGGTCGCCTCCGACGCGATCGAGGCGGCGCTGGTGCACTGGCCGGCCGACGGGGTGCCCGACAAGCCGGGGGCCTGGCTGCTGACCACCGCCCGTCGACGCGCGGTGGACCGGCTCCGCCGGGACCGCGCCTACGCAGAGCGGGTCGCGATCCTGCAGGCCGAGGCCGACCGCACCGACCCCGGCGCCCCCGACGAGCCGGACGACGGGATTCCCGACGAACGCCTCCGGCTGTTCTTCACCTGCTGCCACCCCGCGCTGCCCGGGGAGTCGCAGGTCGCGCTGACCCTGCGGTGCCTCGCCGGGCTGACCACGCCGGAGGTCGCCCGTGCGTTCCTGGTCGAACCGGCGACGATGGCGCAGCGGATCGTCCGGGCGAAGCGCAAGATCCGCGACGCCCGCATCCCGTTCCGCGTCCCCGGGGCCGACGAGCTGCCGGACCGGTTGCCAGGCGTGCTCCGCGTCGTCTACCTGGTCTTCACCGAGGGCTACGCGGCGAGCGAGGGGCCGGAGCTGCTGCGCGTCGACCTCGCGCTCGAGGCGATCCGGCTCGCCCGGATCCTGCACCGGCTGCTGCCGCGCGAGCAGGAGGTCACCGGGCTGCTCGCGCTGATGCTGCTGGTGCACGCCCGGCGCGACGCCCGCACCGGTCCGGACGGCGACCTGATCCTGCTCGACGACCAGGACCGCGGCCGGTGGGACCGCACGCTGATCGAGGAGGGCCGCGAGCTGGTGGTGCGGGCCCTGACCGGAGGGCCGGTCGGCCCGTACGCGGTGCAGGCAGCCATCGCCGCGCTGCACGACGAGGCCGTGGACGTCGCGACGACGGACTGGCCGCAGATCGTCGCGCTCTACGACGTGCTGGCCCGGATCGCGCCCTCGCCGCTGGTCGCGCTGAACCGGGCGGTCGCGGTGGCGATGCGCGACGGCCCCGCCGCCGGGCTGGTCCTGCTCGACGCGCTCGCCGACGAGCCCCGCCTGCGCACCCACCACCTCTACCCCGCCGCCCGCGCGGATCTCCTCCTCCGCCTCGGCCGCACCAGCGAGGCCGCGCAGGCCTACCGGCGAGCCCTGGAGCTCGTCGGCAACGATCCCGAACGCCGCTTCCTCACCGCCCGCCTGGACTCCCTCCGCCGGACGTGAGGCCCCTCGAGCCGAGGGGTTCCGGCCTGGTCACCGGGGGAAGGAGGTCATCGGGCGAGGAGGGCCTCGGCGTCCCGGGTGTTGCGGACCCGCTCGGTCGGGACGCCGCAGAGGACCGCGCGGGAGCAGCCGTTGTCCAGCCAGTCGAGCTGACCGGGCGCGTGGGCGTCCGTGTCGATCGTGAACTCGCAGCCCGCCTCGACGGCCAGGCGGAGCAGGCGCTTCGGCGGGTCCAGCCGCTCCGGCCGCGAGTTGATCTCCACCGCCGTGCCGTACTCCGCGCAGGCGGCGAACACGGCCTCCGCGTCGAAGTCCGACTCCGGGCGCTTGCGGTTGCCGGTGACCATCCGCCCGGTGCAGTGCCCCAGGACGTCGACATGCGGGTTCGCGACGGCGGTGAGCATCCGTTCGGTCATCTCCGCGCGGGGCATGCGGAGCTTGGAGTGCACGCTGGCGACCACGACGTCGAGCTCGGCGAGCAGGTCCTCCTGCTGGTCGAGGGCGCCGTCGTCGAGGATGTCGACCTCGATGCCGGTGAGGATCCGGAAGCCGCGCAGCCCCGCGTTGATCTCGGCGATCTGCTCGATCTGCTTCCTCAGGCGCTCGGCGGAGAGGCCGTTCGCGACCGTGAGCCGCGGCGAATGGTCGGTGATCACGAGGTAGTCGTGCCCCAGGCCGATCGCCGTCTCGACCATCTCCCACAGCGGCGACCCGCCGTCGGACGCGTCGGTGTGGCTGTGACAGTCGCCCTTGATCGTGTCCCGGAGGTCGATCGCGGCCTGGACGCGCTCGACGCCGTCGGTGGCCTCCAACCGGCGCAGGTACACCGGCTCCTCGCCGGTCAGGGACTCGGCCACACACCGGGCCGTCACCTCGCCGACGCCCTTGAGCTTGACCAGCTCCCCGGACCGGGCCAGCGCCGCGAGCTCGTCCGGGTCCTTGCCGCGCAGGGCCGCGGCGGCGGTGCGGAAGGCGCGGACCCGGTAGGTCGACTCGTGCGCGCGTTCGAGCAGGAACGCGATGCGGCGGAGGTCGGCCACCGGGTCACGGGGATCGCTCACGGGTGTGATCGTGCCATCGGCGGGCGATCTCCGCCGCTGCTCGAGTGGCGGGACGCATCAGGAGCGCATCTGCGGCAGGGTCTCCTCGATACGCTCCGCGATGGCCTGGTCCCGGCCGTGCAGGAGGCCGAAGGTGAAGCCGTTCTCCCCCGCGGCGTGCGCGGCCGCGCCGAGCTTCCCGGAGCGTGCGGCGGGAGACCACCGTGTCCTGGTGCTCACCGAGCGCCTGGTGGACGGACTTCAGCTGCTTCGCGTGGGCCTTCGCCTTCTTCCGGTCCTTCCTGCCGAGCTTCATGCCGGGCGCCCGGGTGACCTCGGCGGCGTAGCGCAGCCGCTTGCCGGCCTTGCGGGCCTCGTGGACGGCGGTGTCGCCGGCTTCGGCGTCCCCGGTCGTGAGTGTGTCGAGCGCGGCGTCGAGCCGCTTGTCGAAGCGCCGCTGCGCCTTCTTCTCCAGGACCGGCAGTTCCTTGCGCGCCGGACGTGCGGCGGCCCCGGTCAGCGGCGGGTCCTGCAACAACCGCTCGAGCGCGCTCCGCAACGCGGCGTAGCGCTCGCCGTCGAGCTCGGTGAGGACGGCGGCGCGCGCCTCCTCCCGGGGCCGGGCGAAGTGCTTGGTGACGCGGGCCCGCACCGGCCCCAGCACGAGCGCGTCGTCGGTCTCCGCGACGGCGGCGGTGATCCGCTCCTCGACGACCTTCAGGTCCCGCGCCGGGGCGAGCTGCTGACCGAGGTGGCGCAGCTCGTCGACGAGCGGGCGGGTGCGCTCCCGGTCCAGCACCGTCGGGAAGTTCTGCAGGGCGCTGCGCAGGCGGCGGGCGGCCACGCGCATCTGGTGCACGCCCTCGTCGTCGCCGCGGCGGGCGAGGAGGTCGGCGTCGGCCAGCGCGTCGACGTGCTCGGCGACGTAGCCGAGGACGACGGCTCCGGCGGAGCCCTTCTTGTCGAGACGGCGACGGGGAGCGGCCGGAGCCCCGACGCGGAGCAGCCGGTCGAGCTCGGCGTCGGCGCCGGAGGGTGCCGGCTCCATCCCGGTCTCGGCGAGGCGGGCGGTGAGCTTCTCGGCGAGGCCGGCGGGCGCGGAGAGGGTCAGCCTGACCTCCGTCTCGGACCAGTTCTCCACGGTCGTCGAGGAGCCGAGGGTCGCCACCTGCACCTCGTCGCGGATCAGCTCACCGACCGGGCGGCGGGCGGCGCGCAGGGGGGTACGCGTCCGCACGCGCCGGATGCGGCCGACGGGCCGCACCTCCGCACCGCGGCGGGCGCCGCGCACCAGCTCGTCGAGCTCGGCGGGGAGCTCCGGGTCGACGCCCTCCACCTCCGACGGCGTGACGGGTACCTGCAGCCGCTCGCCCTCGCCCGCGTCCGGGAGGTCGAGACGCCAGTACTCGGCGTCGTTCTCGCGGTACACGGCGAGCACGATGCCCTGTGTCGCCAGCCGGAGGTCGGCCGTGTCGTAGCGCTCGGTCTCGCGCACCTCGCCCGCGGACGCCCGGCCCGGACGCACCCCTTCGAGATCGGCGAGACGGGGTGCACCGGCGGCGGCGGGACCGCGGTAGGTGGTGCCGACGTGGGTCTCGGCCGGGTCGGTGGTGGTCCGGGTCGTGGGGTCGCGGCGGCTCATGGAGCTGAGTGCCCGAGTCGCCGGGTCCGCGAAACGTCCGGACGGAGGCGGTCACACGCCCGGACCAGCGCGACTCGCGCGATCCCGGAGCGCGACTCGCGCGGTCTCACACCCCGACTCGCGGGGTTCGAGAGCGCGACTCGCGGGGTTCTGGAGCGCGACTCGCGCGGGGTTCAGGAGAGTAGCTTCTTCTGCACCTTGCCCATCGCGTTGCGCGGCAGCGACTCCACGTACCGGATCTCGCGCGGCCGCTTGTGCGGGGCGATCAGGCTCGCGACGTGGTCGATGAGCACCTTGGGCTCCGGGGCGTCGCCCACGGGCACCACGAACGCGACGATCCGCTGGCCCAGGTCGTCGTCCGGGACGCCGATGACCGCGGTCTCCGCGACGTCCGGGTGCTCCAGCAACGCGTTCTCGATCTCGCCCGCGCCGATCTTGTACCCGCCGGACTTGATCAGGTCCGTGGCCTTGCGGCCGACGATCGCGAGCGCGCCGGACGGCGTCCAGCGGGCGATGTCCCCGGTGGCGAACCAGCCGTCGGCGGTCTGCGAGGCCACGCTGGCCTCGGGCAGATTGAGGTAGCCGGAGAACAGGCTCGGGCCACGGACCTCCACGGAGCCGAGTCCCTCGTCGTCGCCCTCGGCCTCGGGCAGGGGCGCGAGCCGCACCTCGGTCCCGGGCACCGGACGCCCGACCGCCCCCACCTCCGCGGGCTCGTCCGCCCGCGCGGCGGTGACGATCAGCGTCTCGGTGAGCCCGTAGCGCTCCCGGACCCCCAGCCCGGTCGCCTTCTCGATCCGCGAGTGGTCGACGGCGGTGAGCGCAGCCGACCCGGAGACCAGCAGCCGGGCGCGGCCCACGGACGCGGCCAGCGCGGCGTCGGCCTCGAGGTCCGCGGCGAGCCGGTGGTAGTGCGTGGGGACGCCGAAGACGAGCGTCGCGCCGCCGTCGACCGCCGCCGCGAGGACCTGGCCGTCGATCGCGCCGAGATGGTGCAGGCTGCCGCCGCGGCGCAGCGGGCCGACGGTGCCGAGCACCAGCCCGTGCACGTGGAAGATCGGCAAGGCGTGGGTGAGGACGTCGTCGCCGGTCCAGGCCCAGGCCTCGGCGAGCCCGTCGAGGTTGGCGGCGATCGCGCCCCGGGAGAGCACGGCGCCCTTCGGCGGCCCCGTGGTCCCCGACGTGTAGACGACGAGTGCGGGCGCCTCGGGCCCGGGCTCGGCCGGCAGCTCGGCGGGCGTCACCCCGGCCGGGTCGGTGACGACGTCGACGCGCGGCAGCCCGGCCAGCGCCTCCGGGAGCGTGACGTCGGGGACCGCCATGATCAGCTCGGGCGCCGAGTCCGACACGACGTGCGCCAGCTCCCGCTCCCCCACCTTCGGGTTCACCGGCACGACCGGCACCCCGGCGAGCAGCCCGGCGGTGATGCCGACCGCGGCGCCGAGGGTGGACGTCGCCCACACCGCGACGCGCCCGTGTCCCGCGAGCCGGGTGGCGAGGTCCGAGGCGACGCCGGCCAGCTCGGCGTAGGTCAGCTCGCCGTCCGGGAACCGGAGCGCGAGCTTGTCGGTCGGGTCGTCGAATGCGGGGAGGAGCGTGTTCACTGGCCGATCACCTTGCCGGGGTTGAGGATGTCGTCGGGGTCGAGGGCCGCCTTGATCGCCCGCTGCATCGCCAGCGAGCCCGGGTCCAGCTCGCGGCGCATGCCGTCGCGTTTCAGCAGGCCGACGCCGTGCTCGCCGGTGACCGTGCCACCCAGCTCGATCGCCGCCGAGACGATGTCGTCGAACGCGGCCTGCGCGCGGGTCCGCGCCTCGGCGTCGCCGTGCGGGACGATGATCAACGGGTGCAGGTTGCCATCGCCCGCGTGCGCGATGGTGGCGACGAACGTGCCGTGCCGGTCCGCGATGACGTCGATCCGGGCGAGCATCTCGGCGAGCCTGCCGCGCGGCAGGCAGACGTCCTCGGTGAGCACCGCGTCCCCACGCTGCTCCAGCGCCGGGTAGGCGAGGCGGCGGGCGTCGAACAGGGCCTCGGCCTCCACCGGGTCCGTCGAGACCATCACGTCCCGGGCGCCGTTCGCCTCGAACGCGGACGCGATCGCCTCGGCCTCGGCGCCCGCCGCGGGCTCGGCCAGGTCCGTCTGCGCGAGGAGCAGTGCGGCGGCGTCCTCGGGCAGCCCTGCGTGGCGCCACTCGTTGACGGCGTGCAGGCAGTGCCGGTCGATCAGCTCCAACGCCGCCGGCTGCAGGCCCGCCGCGGTCACGGCGGCGACCGCGGCCCCGCAGTCGGCGAGGGTGTCGAAGAACCCGACGACGGTACGCGGCGGCGCCGTGCGCGACGGCCGCAGCTTCACGGTGATCTCGGTGATCACGGCGAGCGTGCCCTCGGACCCGACCAACAGCCCGGCGAGGTCGTAGCCGGCGACGCCCTTCGCGGTCCGCCGCCCGACCCGGACGACCTCCCCCGCCGCTGTGACGACCTCGAGCGCGAGTACGTAGTCCCCCGTCACGCCGTACTTCACGCAGCACAGGCCGCCGGCGTTCGTCGCGACGTTGCCGCCGATCGTCGACCAGGGGGCGCTCGCCGGGTCCGGCGGGTACCAGAGGCCCTGCTCGGCACAGGCGGCGCGCAGGTCGTCGTTCACGACCCCGGGCTGGACGACGGCGAGCCGCTCGCCCGGATCGATCTCCACGATGTCCCGCATCCGTTCCAGGGACAGGACCACACAGCCGTCGACGGCGTTGGCGCCCCCGGACAGCCCGGTACCCGCGCCCCGCGGCACGACGGCCACCCGGTGCCGCGCGCAGGCTTTCACGACGGCCGCGACCTCGGCGGTGCTGCGCGGCCGGACGACGGCGATCGGCGCGCCGTGCTCGGCCCACTCCGCCTCGTCGTGCACGTAGGGGCGGACGGTGTCCGGGTCCGTGAGCACGCGATCCGCGGGCAGCGCGGTGGCCAGCTCGGCGAGGACCGCACGGCCGGCGTCGTCGAGGACCGCCATCGCGAAAGCGTCGCCGGAGTCCGCGACACCGAAGGGCCGGTCGTCGGCGTCGGCCGGCGTGAGGGCGTCGGAGAGGCCTCCGACGGTTGCGGGCTCCACCATGACGGTGACGTTAACCCGCTGGACCGGTTCCGGTCATCCGAGCCGGCGGACGACCTCGCGCCCCAGCAGGGAGCCCGAGCGCCAGGCCGTCTCGATCCGGGAGCTGCCCCAGCCGTCCCCGGCCAGCCCGATGCCGTCCGCGCCGAGGTGGAAGGGCACGTCGCGGTCCTGCTCGGGGGACGCGAAGCGCCAGCGGTGGGCGTGCGTCCACACCGGCCGTGCGGTGATCCCGAGCAGCTCCCCCACCGCCTCGACGACGAGCGGGACCGCCTTCTCCGGCTGCTCGTCGAACCGCCGGGCGACGTCGGAGACGGTGTGCGCCACCAGCACGGGGGCGTCGTCGCCGCGGCGCGCGCCGTCGTCCGCGATCAGGGAGAGCACCGGGTGGTCGTTGACGAACGCAGCGGGCAGCTCGTCCCAGGTGCGATCGGCGTACTCGGCGGCGACGGCCAGGACGGGCCGCCAGGGCCGCCCCGAGGCGAGCGCGACGGCGTCGAGCCGGGGATCGAGGACGCGCAGGGCCTGTGGGTCCGGCATCGCGAGCACCACGACGTCGGCCGGTTCCCCGTCGACCGTCGGGCCCGCGGTGACCCGCTCCACCTCACGCTCCAGCTCCAGCGGGAGCCCCTCCGCGAGCGCGGCGACCAGGCTGCACAGGCCCCGCGGCGCGGCCCAGCGCATCGGCCCGGGCGCCCGGCGCCGCTCCCCGTGGTCGAGGACCGCGAGCTCGGAGGTCCAGGGCCGGGCCAGGCCGGCCGTCCGCCAGGTCGCCACGACCTCGGCGAACCCGGGGTCCCGCACGGTGAAGTAGGCGGCACCGGTGTCGATCGGCCGACCGTCGTGACAGCGGCTCGCCATCCGGCCGCCGGGGGCGCGGCCGCGGTCCAGGACGCGCACGGGGATCCCGGCGTCGGCGACCTCCCGCGCACACGCGACGCCGGCCAGTCCGGCTCCCACCACGACCACGGACATGATCGGTCAAGGGTAGCGGCGCGCGCGGAGCTGCACCCGTTCTAGCCGGTCCCGCCACCAGGTCGTGCGCTCGGGATCGGCAGCGACGCCCTGCCGCGCGACGGGTTCCGGGGCGCGTCGCAGCACGGGCAGGAACCCGTCCCGCGGGGTCAGCCGGGCGTCCGGGGCGACGACGTCCGCGGTCAGCAGCGCGCCCGTCCCCAGCCCGCAGGCGTGGTCGAGCCGCGGCAGTGCGGCGGCGAGGGCGATCTCCGCGGCCATCCCGACGCTCGTCTCCAGCGCGGACGAGACGACGCACGGCAGCCCGCAGGCCTCCGCGACGTCGAGGGCCCGCCGGACCCCGCCGAGCGGCGCGACCTTCAGGATCGCGACGTCCGCGGCGCCGGCCACCGCGACCTTCAACGGGTCCTCGGCGCGGCGGATGGACTCGTCGGCGGCGATCGGCACGTCGACGCGGCGGCGGACCAGCGCCAGCTCCTCGATGGACGGGCACGGCTGCTCGACGTACTGCAGCCCGCCCGCCGCGCGGTCCAGCGCGCGGATCGCGGCCACGGCCTCGTCGACCTCCCAGCGGGCGTTGGCGTCGACCCGCACCGCGCCCGACGGCCCGAGCGCGTCCCGGACGGCCTCGACCCGGGCCAGGTCCTCGGCAGCGGACTCCGGGTGGTCGGCCACCTTCACCTTCGCCGTCGAGCAGCCGGACGCGCGGACGAGCGCGTGCGCCCGCTCCGGACCGACCGCCGGGACGATGCAGTTGACCGGGACACGGTCGCGCACCGGTTCCGGCCAGCCGTCGTCCGCGGCCTCGCGGGCGGCGGCGAGCCAGGAGGCGGCCTCCGCGTCGTCGTACTCGGTGAAGGGACAGAACTCGCCCCAGCCCGCCGGGCCGCGCAGCAGCAGGCCCTCCCGGACCGCGATGCCGCGGAACCGGGTGGTCATCGGGATCGAGTAGACGAAGGGATCTTCCACCCGGCCGACGCTACTCAGTCTCGATGTCCGCTCCTCGGCTGCGCTCAGGCGATGAGCTCGTGGTGGGCGGGGTCGATCGCCTTCGTCCGGCGGCGGAAGGTGAACGTGTAGCCGGGCCACAGGGTCCGGTTACGGCCGTTCTCGTCGAGGTACCAGCTCGCGCAGCCGCCCGTGCTCCACACCGCCTTGCCGAGCCGGCGCTGCAGGTCCGCGTTGTAGGCGTCCTGACTGTCCTGCCGGGTGTCGATGGCGACGGCGTGGTTGGCGTCGACCGTCCGCATCGCGTCGAGGATGTAGTTCACCTGCGACTCGACCATGAACACCATCGAACTGTGGCCGAGCCCGGTGTTCGGGCCGACGATCGTGAACAGGTTCGGGAAGCCCGCGACCGTGGTGCCGAGCAGGGCCTCCGAGCCGTCCTTCCACGCGTCGACGAGCTTGACGCCGTCCCGCCCGGTGACGCCCATCTGCGCCATGCCGTCCGCGACCTTGAACCCGGTCCCGAAGATGATCGTGTCGACCTCGTGCTCGACCCCGTCCGCGGTGACGACGCCCCGCTCGGTGATCCGGGTGATGTCCCCGGTCTCGACGGAGACGTTGTCCCGCCGCAGCGCCGGGTAGTAGTCGTTGCTCATCAGGACCCGCTTGCAGCCCATGGTGAACGTGGGCGTGACCTTGCGCTTGAGCTCGTCGTCGCCGGCGAAGACCTTGTCCAGGTACTTCAGCCCGAGGCCCTGGACCAGCTTCATGATCCGCGGGTGCAGGAAGCCCGCGACCAACGCCTCGTGCCGCCAGTACAGGGCGATCCGGTTCAGCGTCTGCAGCAGCGGCAGGCGCCGGTACGCGGCGCGGGTGCGCTCCGGGATCGCGCGGTCCGGCTTGGGCAGCACCCACGGCGCGGTGCGCTGGAAGAGCGTCAGCGACTCGACGTCCGGGGCGATCGCGGGCACGAACTGGATCGCGCTGGCCCCCGTGCCGATGACGGCGACGCGCTTGCCCGCGAGGTCGTGCGAGTGGTCCCACTGCGACGAGTGGAAGGCCTTGCCGGCGAAGCGGTCCAGGCCCTCGATCTCGGGTACGAAGGGGTCGTGCAGCGCACCGGTGCCGAACAGCACGTAGCGCGCACGGTAGCTGGTGCCGTCGTCCGTGCGGACGTCCCACGCGGTGCCGTCCCACTCGGCGCCGGCGACCTTGACGCCGAAGCGGATGCGGTCCCGCAGGCGGTAGCGGTCCGCGACGCTCTCGAGGTAGGCCCGGATCTCCGGCTGGCGCGCGAACGTCCGCGTCCACTCCGGGTTCTGGAAGAAGGAGAAGGAGTAGAGGTGGGACTCCACGTCGCAGGCGCAGCCCGGGTAGACGTTGTCCCGCCAGGTACCGCCGAGGGTGTCGCCCTTCTCCAGGATGACGAAGTCCCTCCGACCCGCCTCGTCCAGCTTCACCGCCGCGCCGAGGCCGGCGAAGCCGCTGCCGACGATGACGGTGTCCACCGTGACGGGATCGACACGTGGGGTCGTCTCGCTCATTCCGGGTCCCTCCTCGTTGGGTTACCGCCAGTAAGTTACCACGAGTAAGTTGGATCCGGGTAGGGTTCCCCCGTGGAATCCCGCTCCGCCCAGGCCGCCCCCGCTCGACGCCGCCGCGTCGGCCGCGAGGAGCGCGAGCGGCAGATCCTCGACGCCGCGGTCGCCGTGTTCTCCGAGCGCGGGTACGCGAACGCGTCGATGGACGCCGTCGCCGAACGGGTCGGGGTCACCAAGCCCGTGCTGTACACGCACTTCGGCTCCAAGGAGGGCCTGCTGCTGGCGTGCGTCGCACAGGCCCGGACCGAGCTGCTCGAGGTCACCGCCACCGCCGCGGCGGCCGCGACGACACCCGAGGACATGCTCCGCCGGGGCACCCGGGCGTTCTTCGAGTTCCTCGACGAGCGCGCCGCCGCCTTCTCGCTGCTGTACTCCGAGGCCAGGATCGCCGCGGACGCGGTCGAGGGGATCCGGGCGCAGCAGACCGACTTCATCGCCGCGCTGCTCGGCGCCGCGGCCCCGGACGCCGCTCCGCTCCAGCTGCAGGGCTGGGCGCAGGTCATCGTCGGCGCGTGCGAGCGGCTGGCGGTCTGGCGCGCGCAGGACAATCGCGTCACGACCGAGGACGCCACGGAGTACCTGATGGACCTCGCCTGGACCGGTCTGCAGGGCCGCGCCTCCGGCGCCCGTGCGCGGTAATCGCCGCCCTGGCAACGGTTTTCGCGCACGAGGCACACTGTGCCGGTGACGACGACGGCCCCCCGCCTGCTGCAGGTCCTGCGCAGCACCACCATCACGCCGCGGATGATCCGCGTGACCCTGGGCGGCGACGAGCTGGCCGGGTTCCCCGGGGAGGGCCCGGACCGGCGGATCAAGATGTTCTTCCCGGTCGAGGGACAGGACCGGCCGGCCATCCCCCGCGCCAGCACCGGCGGACCCGTCTGGCCCGCGGGCGAGGCACGCCCGACCATCCGCACCTACACCGTCCGCCGCTTCGACCCCGCGGCCGGTGAGCTGGACGTCGACTTCGTGGTGCACACCGGTTACGGGCCGGCCGCGGCGTGGGCGCAGTCCGCGGAGCCCGGGTCGTGGGTCGGGGTCTCCGAGCCCGGCGGACGCTGGGTGCCGGATCCCGCCGCGGCGTTCCACGTCGTGATCGGGGACGAGTCCGCGCTGCCCGCCGTCGCGACCGTGCTGGAGGCGGTGCCGCCGGACGTCCCGGCGCTGGCCCTGCTCGAGGTGGCGGACGCCGGTGAGGAACAGGACCTGCCGGGCAAGGCCGACGTGACCTGGGTGCACCGCGGGAACCGGCCCGCGGGCGAACCGCTCGTCGAGGCCGTGCGGGCGGCGACCTTGCCCGAGGGTGAGGGTCAGGCCTGGCTCGCGGGCGAGTCCGCCGCGGTGAAGGACATCCGGGCTCATCTGCTGAACGAGCGCGGCCTCGGCCGGCGGGCGGTCTACGCGACGGGGTACTGGCGCGCCCGCTGAGCCCGGCTCGCGCGGTTCCGTGGCGCGACTCGCGCGGTCTCAGATCGCGACTCGCGGGGGCGTCAGACGGGGTCGAGCTGGGCGTGGCCGGCGATCACGGTGGCGCGGACGGTGCGGCCGACGGCGTGCGGGCCCGGCGGGGCGGTGGGGCCGTCGGGGAAGACGGTGAGGACCGCGGTGCTGGCGGCGTCCCCGCGCGGGGTCGCGGCGGCGAGGCGGCGGCCGTCCGGCGTGCGGGCCAGCAGGAAGCCCTGGGTGGGGAGGCCGTTGCGGTCGTACTCCACGGTCCCGGCCTCCACCCGCACCTCGTGGACGTCCCCGTCGGCGAGCACCACCGGCGCGGGGCCGGGTTCGGCGGTGTCCTTGGGGACGGGGTCGCCGACGTAGCCGTCCTCGTGCGCCGACCGCCCGAGCAGGACGGCGTGCTGCCGGGTCAGATACCCGCCTCCCCCGTGCACCAGCGCGGTCCGGGCCCCCGCCCGCAGCCGGCGCGCGGTGGCGACGACGGCGTGCAGCCCGTACGACGACAGCGGGCCGCCGAAGGCGGAGTACCCGCCGGTGACACCGAGCAGGTCCGGCAGGGCCAGGCCGAGATGCCGCCCGACGAGCCGCGGGACCACCGGGAACGGCGTGTAGACGTCCAGGACGTCGAGGTCCGCGGTGGCGAGGCCGCCCGCGGCGAGGGTCCGGTCCAGCGCCGACCCGAGCGCCGGCGAGACCGCCAGGTCCGGCCGGGCGACCACGTCCGCGGCGTCCTCCGCACCCGCGCCGCCCCAGACGTGCACCATCCGCTCGTCCGGGACGCCGTGCTCGCGGGCCACGGCCACCGACGTCACGACGACGGCCGCGGCCATGTCCACCAGCGGGTTCGCGTTGAGCGCCAGGGGGTAGGGCTCGCAGATCATCCGGTTGACGGGCCCGACGCGCAGGATGTCCGAGGGCGAGGTGACCATCGGGTTCCAGGCGCAGGGGTTCTCCGACGCGACCTTGCTGAGCCCGGCGTACAGCTCCGCGGACCAGGCCTGGGCCTGCGCCGGGCTCTCCCCCAGCGCGTGGGTCAGGGCGGCGTCGACCATCGGGTACACGCGCGTCGGCAGGACCAGCCCGGCGAGCTGCATGGCCGCGCTCCCGAGGTCGTCCGGGTCGAAGGCGGGCTGGCCGCCGGGCTCGGCGCTCCAGCCCAGGTCGACGGCCGGGTCCACGCCCGCGCGGGCCAGCACGGCCATCGACGCCGACGCCTCGCCGCCGGCCACCAGCGCCACCCGGGACTCCCCCGCGGCGATCCGCGCGGCCGCCGTGTTCACGAGCGCGACGGGCCACTGCCCGCCGACGGGCGCGGCGAACGTGTGGGACGGGCCCGCGCCGATCCGCTCGGCGAGCTTCGCCGCCAGGTCGTCGTATCCCCAGCTGGCGACGTGCGAGACCGCGATCGAGTCGACCTCGCGGAGCAGCCGACCGCCGGTGCCGGCGCCGGTGTCCTGCCCGGCGGCGGACACGGCGTCCGCGACGAGCCGCAACGGCTCCCGCGCGCCGGCCACCGTCCGGTCCCGGTTGCCGAGCACCTGGCCCACGCCGAGAAGCACCGGCAACCTGTCGTCCCGCACGGACGGACGGTAGTACAGCGGTCGGACGCGGTCCCGTGCGGTGCCGGCTCCGACACGCTCCGTGTCGATCTTGCTGATCAGTTCGCCGAGGTTCCCGGGGGACCGCCAGGACGAGGTCGGCGCAGGCCGTCTGGGCCGCGGCCCAGACGTGCGGTGGTGATGAACCCCCGACACGTCCACGCAGGGGGCGGAGTCCGCGGCACCGGCGCGGGTGGCGCTGGTGGCCGACCAGAAGGGTGGGGTGGGCAAGACCTCGATCGTCACCGCCTTGGCCGGATCGATCGCCCGCCCGCCGGCGGGCCGCTGCCGGCCCAGGTCGGGGTGCTCACCGCGACCGCCACGCAGACCGGACTGGACGGCTTCCACGGCTACTGGTCGCGACGCATCACCGACGAGCACCGACTCATCTACAAGATCGTCGACGACGAGATCCGTATCGCCGCGTGCCGCTACCGCTACGGCGATTAGTGCACGAGCAGCTCGGCGAGCTAGCCAGGGCGGTTCAGACCGCGGTGTCCGGCCGACCGGGTTACATCACGCGGTTGTTCTGCATCAGGCAGTGGCCCACGCAACGGGAGCGCCGCGACGCCGATGTCTGCTCGCGCACACGGCGGGGTCACCACGCTCGGCCTTCCTTCGCATGGGCGATCAGGGCTACGGTCGTTCGGTGCGGTTGATCGACCGCCGCGTGGAGAAGCACGCGCTCGAAGAAGTACTCGAGCGCGTGCGTGCCGGTATGTGCGGCGCGCTGGCCCTTCGGGGTGAGCCGGGAATCGGGAAGTCGGCACTGCTCGACTACGCCGTCGCGCGCGCCGCGGACCTGCAGGTCGTCCGGATGGTGGCGGTCGAGTCGGAGAACGGCCTGGGCTTCGCCGCTGTCCACCAGCTGCTCCTTCCTTTCCTGCACAGCGCGGACCGGCTGCCGGAGCCGCAGCGACGGGCGCTGGGCGTGGCGTTCGGCCTGGAGAGCGGGCCGCCGGCCGATCCGTTCCTGGTCAGCCTGGCCGTGCTCACGCTGCTGTCGGACGCGGCCGGGGGCCGGCCGGTGCTGTGCGTGATCGACGACGCGCAGTGGCTGGACGACGAGTCCGCCGACGTCCTCGGCTTCGTGGCCCGCCGGCTGCTGGCCGACCCTGTCGGGATGCTGTTCGCGATCCGGGAGACCGCCGAGCCGGACCCGCGCCTGCAGGCGTTGCCCGGCCTTCGGCTCGCCGGCCTGCCTGAGCCGGACGCGTACGAGCTGCTCGCAACCGCGGTCGACCGGCCCATCGACGCGGTCGTGGCGGAGCGCATCGTCGCCGGGACCGGGGGCAACCCCCTGGCCATCGTCGAGGGCGCAGCCGACCTGACCACAGAGCAACTGCGCGGACAGGTGCCGCTGCCCGAGCCGCTGCCCGTCGGTCACCAGCTCGAAGACCTGTTCGTGCGGCGCGTGCGGGACCTTCCCACGAACACGCAGACGCTGCTGTTGCTGGCGGCGGCGGAGCAGCCGGGCCGGGGCGATCGGCTGTGGCAGGCGGCCGCCGCGCTGGGCATCCCGGAGTCCGCGGTGGTGGCCGCGGAGGCGGCGGGAATGGTGGGCTTCTGGCCGGAGGTGCGGTTCGCCCACCCGCTCGTCCGCTCGGCGGTCTACCACGCCGCGGCCCCGGACGAGCAGCGAGCGGCCCACCGGGCCCTCGCGGCGGCGTGCGATCCGCAGCTCGACGCAGTTCCCTGGGCCTGGCATCTCGCCGCGGCCACCGCCGCGCCTGACGAAGGGGTCGCCGCCCGGCTGGAGGCGGCAGCGGACCAGGGCCGGAGCCGCGGCGGCTACGCCGCCGCGGCCGCGCTCCTCGAACGCACGGCGTTGCTGACCCCCGACGAGGAGCGGCGGGCCGAGCGCCGGCTGTCGGCAGCGCAGGCCCACCTGCTCGCCGGGGCGGTCAACCGGGCCGAGGCCCTGCTGGCCGAGGCCGCCACGGGCCTGCGCGATCCGCTGTCGACCGCGCAGGCCACCCTGCTGGAGGGCAGGATCCGGTTCCACCGCGGGCAGGTGGCCGAGGCCACCTCCGCCCTGGTCTGCGCTGCACGGCGACTGCGGCCGCTCGACCCGCGCGCCGCGAGGGACGCGCTGCTCTCCGCGCTGGAGGCCGCGGTGTTCGCCGGCTCGGCGCCCAGCGCCCCGCTCCTGCACGAGATCGCGTGGACGGCGCGGAATCTGCCACCCACGGGCGACTCCCCGGACTCGGCCGCCGATCTGCTGCTCGAGGGCTGCACCGCGCGGGTGACCGGTGACTATGCGGCGGCCGTGCCGGTGTTGCGTCGCACGGTGCAGGCCTTCCTCGCGGAGAAGGTCGACCCCGACGTCACACTCCAAAAACTGGAACTGGCCGCTGTCTCGGCGGCCGATCTGCTGGATGATGCCTCGACGGAGCAGCTGACAGCTGACTGGATCGACCGTGCCCGCGAGAGCGGCGCGCTGGCCAGGCTGGCCGGTGCACTCGCCTTCCGAAGCGCCTACGTCGACGGGCCGGCCGGCCGGCTGGCCGCGGCGCGGGCGGCCGAGTCCGAGGCGCACGAACTGGCGGAGGTGACCGGCAATCCCGGTGTCGTCCCGCCCACGGGCGCCCACACGCTGCTCACCCTCGGCCTGAGCGGCCGCGAGGCCGAGGCGCGGGCGACCGCAGCGGCGGTGGCACGGGAGGCCCCGGGCCGGGGCGCCGCCGGTGAGATGGCCATGGCGGCGTACTTCCTCGGCGTGCTGGAGATCAGCCTCGGCAACTACGGCCTCGCCGTGGGCTGCCTGCATCCGGCGTACACCGACGACACCCCGCTCGTCGGGACCCAGGCACTGCCCGACCTGGTGGAGGCCGCCGTCCGTGCCGGTCGGCGGGACCTGGCAGAACTCGCGATCCGACGTCTGGCGGACCGCGCGAGCGCGACCGGCACTCCGCTGGCCCTGGGCCTGCTCGCCCGCTCCCGGGCGCTGCTGGCCACCCCGACAGATGCCCGGCAGGGATACGAGGACGCGCTGCACCTGCTCGGCCGGACCCGGGCCGCTCCTCAGCTGGCCCGCGCGCACCTCGTCTACGGCGAGTGGTTGCGCCGCCAGCGCCGGCGGCGGGAGGCACGCGATCAGCTGCGCGTAGCCCTCGACATGTTCGACGGCATGGGCCTGCCCTGCTTCGCCGAGCGGGCGCGCGTGGAGCTGCGGGCCACGGGTGAGCGCACTCGGAAGCGAGAGGTGGGAACGGCCGAGGAGCTCACTCCCCAGGAGGCACACATAGCCTGCCTGGTGAGCCGTGGAGAAGGGAACCGGGAGATCGCCGCCCAGCTGTTCGTCAGCCCGAGCACCGTCGAGTACCACCTGCGCAAGGTGTTCCGGAAGCTCGGGGTGACCTCCCGCACGCAGCTCGCCCACCGCGTCATCCACGAGGGAGTCGGCCTACTCCACGCGATCCCCGCCTCCGAACGTCCGCTCCTCGACGGACGCCGCTGACCCGGCGCCCGCCTATGAGCGTCGGCGTCGGACCCGGGAACCCCGAACAGATCGGCCCGCCGCCGTCTGGAATCGACTCCCGCTCGGACTCGTGGACTACGGGTTTCGGGGATTCCGCGGAGTCCGCCACGTCCTAGCGTCGTCGGCCCCGGGGTCAGGGCGGTTCACGGAGGAAGCCGTGACCAGAAGGCGGGGAATGACCGCACCGATGGTCGCTGTGGGGCGGGAGGCGCGGAAGGAAGGGGTTTGCCCATGCGGATCGTCGTGGACCTGAACCGGTGCCAGGCATACGCACAGTGCGTGTTTCTGGCCCACGAGGTCTTCCGCTTGAGTCGTGACGAAGTACTTACCTACGAGCCGAACCCCGATGACGCGCGGCGCCTGCAGGTTCATCGCGCCGCTGCGGCCTGCCCGGTCCAGGCGATCGTGCTCGACCGCCTGGACGGTGCGGAGCGGAGCGTGGGGTCATGACCATGGCGGCAACGGTCGCGGAGTTGGTGCGCGGCTTCAAGGCCAACGGGCGGATCGTCATCGTCGGCGCCTCCCTGGCGGGACTGCGGGCCGCCGAAGCCCTGCGTGAGGAGGCCTTCAACGGGTCTCTGACCATCATCGGGGACGAGCCACACGAGCCCTACGACCGTCCCCCGCTGTCCAAGCAGGTGCTCAAAGGTTGGGTGCCGGCCGACCACACCCAGCTGCCCCGCTTGCGGGAAGTGGATGCGCAGTGGCGGCTCGGGGTGGCCGCCACCGGGTTGGACCGGGCCACCAAGCAGGTGCGCCTGGCCGTCGGCGAGCAGGTGCCGTACGACCGGTTGCTGATCGCCACGGGCACCCGCGCACGGCAGTGGCCCAACCCGACCGAGGCCGCCCTGGAGGGGGTGTACACGCTGCGTTCGTGTGAGGACGCCGCGCGGCTGCAACAGGCGCTGGCCTCGCGGCCGGCGCGGGTCCTGATCATCGGCGCCGGGTTCATCGGCTCGGAGATGGCCTCCGTCTGCCGAGAACTCGATATCCCGGTGACCGTCGTCGAGCGGGGCTCGGCGCCGCTGGTCGGCGCGCTCGGCGGGGTGATCGGCGAGATCGCCGCGGAGATGCAACGCGACCACGGCGTGGACCTGCGCTGCGGGGTGGGCGTGTCGTCGCTGGAGGGCGACGCGGGCGGACACGTGCGGCGTGCTCGGCTCTCGGACGGGACCACCGTCGAGGCTGACGTGGTGGTGGCCTCGCTGGGGTCGATCCGCAACGTGGAATGGCTGGAGGGCTCCGGGCTGGCGGCCGGCTTCTGGGGTATCGGCTGCGACGCCGGCGGTCGCGCCTTCGACATCAACGGCGTGGTGACCGACTCGGTCTACGTGGCGGGGGACGTGGCACGCGCCCCCCACGTGCTCTACGAGTACCAGTTTCTCGCGATGGAGCACTGGGACAATGCCGTCCTCGGGGCCGAGGTCGCGGCCCACAACATGGTGAGCCTCGAGCCCGACTACCACCCGCATCTGTTGCTGCCCGGCTTCTGGTCCGGCCAGTTCGGCGTCAACATCAAGTCCGTCGGCGTGCCGCCCTTCGGCGACGAGATCGTCTTCACGCAGGGGTCGGTCAAGGAGCGCCGCTTCGCCGCCGCCTACGGTCGTCGGGGCCGCATCGTTGCCGCTGTCAGCTTTGATCAAGGCAAGTGGCTGGAGCACTACGGGCGGCTGATCGAGAAATCGGCTCCGTTCCCGCCCCCGCCGCCGGGCTGGGATCGGCCCGACGACATGAACCCGATGCCGGCCGAGTTCCCCGCGCCGGGTGTCCCGACGGCGATACCCGACGTCGTCCTGACCGGCCACGACCCGAACGAGCGCATAGCCGAGTTCCGGCCCCGACGCTGACGCGCCGCTCGAGAGCACCAACCGGACAGCACAGGAGAGCATCATGGCCGAGGAAACGCCCTGGCAGCAGTCCCTCCGCTACGCCAACCGCGCCAATCCGTATCCGTTCTACGAAGAGCTGCGGAAGACCCCGGTGTCGCGGCAGCCGAACGGCAGTTACGTCGCCAGCACCTATCAAGAGATCGTCCAGCTGCTCCACGACCCCCGGGTCAGCTCGGATATGAGGAAGCGCCCCGCGCAGTACCAGTTCCCCAACCCTTTCGAGGGGATGATCATCACCATAGACCCGCCCGAACACGATCGAGATCGCCGCCGGATGATGCGGCACTTCGGCCCGCCCGAGTGCCCCCACATGATCGCCGACCTGGAGCCCGAGATCCGCCGCCTCACCGCCGAGCTGCTGGACAACATGAAGGGCAGGACCCGCATCGACCTCGTCGACGAGTTCGCCTTCCCGCTGCCCGTGACCATGATCTGCAAGGTCCTGGGCATGCCGCTGGAGTCCATACCGGACTTCCACGGCTGGATCGAGAACGCCCTGGACGGGGCCGACTTCGGCCCGGAGGCGAACGACCCGGAGCAGCAGCGCCGGGCGGAGCGGGCCGCCGGTGAGGTGGCCAAGTTGATGCAGTACCTGGCCGATCTGCTCGACCAGTACGCCGAGAAGCCCGGCCCGGGCATGTTCTCGGGAATGGTGAACGACGACGGCCCCGAGGGGCGCCTACCCCAGGACCGGCTCGTCAACAACGCGGCGCTGATGCTGTTCGCCGGGCACGAGACCTCGGTCAACCTGATCTCCCACAGCGTGCTCACCATGCTGCGGCACCCCCACGTGTACGAGCAGCTGCGCCGCCGGCCGGAGCTGGTCGTGCCCGCGGTCGAGGAGTTCCTGCGCCTGGAGTCGTCGGTCCAGATCTGGCACACCCGCTGCGCGGCCGAAGACATCGACATCGCGGGCACCACCATCCCGAAAGGCGCGCCGATCTTCATCGCGTACGGCTCGGCGAACCGCGACCCGGCGCGGTTCGAGAACCCCGACGTGCCGGACCTCGAGCGCCCCGACAACCAGCACGTCGGCTTCAGCCAGAGCATCCACTACTGCTTCGGCGCCCCGCTGGCGCGGCTCGAGGTCCAGATCGCGCTCGCCGAGTTCGTCCGTCGCGTGGAGAACCCGAGGCTCGTCGAAGACCCGCCGCCGTACCGCCGCAGCCAGATCTTCCGCGGCCCGCTCCACATGATGATCGACATCGACGGGATCCGCGACTGAGCCAGCACCCAGCTACCGAAGGAATTGCGATGCGGGCTTTTCAACTCGTCGAATGGCAGAAACCGCCCGAGCTGCGCGAGGTGCCGGTGCCCGAGCCCGGGCCCGGGCAGGTCCTGGTCAAGGTCGCGGGCGCCGGTGCCTGCCACTCCGATCTGCACATCATGCAGGCACCGCCACCCCCACCCGCGCCGGGAGACGGCATGAGGCTGCCCTTCACGCTCGGCCATGAGAACGCGGGGTGGGTGGAGACGCTGGGACCGGGCGTGACCGGGTTCGCGCCCGGAGACCCCGTGCTCGTCTACGGTCCCTGGGGCTGCGGGCTGTGCGCCAACTGCCGGGAGGGCCGGGAGAACTACTGCCAGAAGACCGCAGGTCTGGGCGGGGGCCTGGATGGTCAGGACGGCGGAATGGCCGAGTACCTGCTGGTTCCGGCGTCGCGATTCCTGCTTCCACTGGGCACCCTCGATCCCCGCGAGGCCGCGCCGCTCAGCGACGCGGGGCTGACCAGCTATCACGCCGTCAAGCGGTCGCTGCACCTGCTGGGGCCGGGCTCGACCGCGGTGGTGATCGGGGCGGGCGGCCTGGGCCAGATGGCCATCCAGATTCTGCGCGCGCTCAGCGCGGCGACCACCGTCGTCGCCGTGGACACCGCCGCCGACAAACTGGAGACCGCCAAGCGCATGGGCGCGGACGAGGCACTGCTCTCGGGCGACCAGGCGGTCACCCGCATCAAGGACATCACGCGGGGCCAGGGCGCCGAGCTCGTGCTGGACATGGTCGGAGTGGACCCGACCCTGCGAATGGCGGCGCAGGTGGCCCGGGTGCTGGGCCACCTGACCATCGTCGGCCTCGGCGGCGGAGTCGTACCCGTGAACTTCTCGAGCCCGCCGCACGAGTGTTCGGTCGCCTCGCCCTACTGGGGCTTCATTCCCGAACTCATGGAGGTGATCACCCTCGCCCAGCAGGAAAAGATCAAGGTGCTGGTCGAGCACTTCCCCTTGGAACGCGCCGGCGAGGCCTACCAGCTGCTGCAGGACGGCAAGATCCAAGGACGCGCGGTCATCATCCCCAACCCGTGACCTCACCAGACCGAAGTCGATCGAGGCGTATTGTCCGCGGGCTGTGCGGAGACCCTGTGGACCGTGTGCCCGGACCCCGCGCGTCGTCACAGAAAACGCACAGGAGACGGCAAGAGGAGACACAGGCGCGGGCGCGAGGCTGACTACCATGACCGAGGTGAGCGAGCAGTCCGCACCCCTGCGCCGCGCGGACGGGAGCCCCGTGCGGGTGCTCGTCGTGGACGACGAGTCGACGCTGGCCGACCTGCTGTCCATGGCCCTGCGCTACGAGGGCTGGGACGTGCGCACCGCGGCCGACGGCCTCGGCGCGGTCCGGACGGCACGGGACTTCAAGCCGGACGCGGTCGTCCTGGACATCATGCTGCCGGACCTGGACGGGCTCGAGGTGCTGCGCCGGCTGCGGGCCGAGGCGCCCGAGGTGCCGGTGCTGTTCCTGACCGCGAAGGACGCGGTCGAGGACCGGGTCGCCGGGCTCACGGCGGGCGGGGACGACTACGTCACCAAGCCGTTCAGCCTGGAGGAGCTGGTCGCGCGGCTGCGCGGGCTGCTGCGCCGGGCGGGGATGGCCGCGGCGAAGCAGGGCTCGGAGCTCGTCGTCGGGGACCTCGTGCTGGACGAGGACAGCCACGAGGTCCGGCGCGGCGGCACGGACGTCGAGCTGACCGCCACCGAGTTCGAGCTGCTCCGCTTCCTGATGCGCAACCCGCGCCGCGTGCTGAGCAAGGCGCAGATCCTGGACCGGGTGTGGCACTACGACTTCGGCGGCCAGTCCAACGTCGTCGAGCTGTACGTGTCCTACCTGCGCAAGAAGATCGACGCCGGCCGCGCGTCGATGATCCACACCGTGCGCGGCGCGGGATACGTGCTCAAGCCGGCCGCCGACGCGGGATGATCGCCCCCATGAGGACGAGGCGCCGGTGAGCGCCGCGGGCGCACGTCTGCGGGACCGCGGGCGTAGCTTGCGGGCCCGGCTCGTCGTGACCGTGCTCCTGCTGTTCGGGCTGGCCTGCGCGGTGATCGGCGTCGCGACGACGCTCTGTCTGCGGGAGTTCCTCTACAACCGCCTGGACCAGGACGTCATGGGAGCGGCGGACCGGTTCTCGGTGTCGCGGCAGTTCCAGGAGCGCGGCGTCCCCCCGCCCCCCGGCCGCCCGGCCCGCGACTTCCTCGGCCCGGCCCAGAAGCCGCGCACGCTCGGCGCCGTGATCGTCGACGGCGTCGTCGTGCAGTCGGAGGTCACGGACCTGCGGGGCTCGTCGACCGCCCTGCCGGCCCACGACGCCGCCACGATCGCCGCGCTGCCCGTGAACACCCGGCCGAAGCCCGTGCGGCTGTCCATCGGGGAGTACCGGGTGGCGACGTTACCCGGCGGCTCCGGCGAGATCCTGGCCCTGGGCCAGCCCGCGGACGAGGCCACCGGGATCCTCAACGGCCTGGTCGTGATCGAGCTGGTCGTGATCGGTGTGGCGCTCGGCGGTGCGGCCGTGGCGGCGACGTTCGTGGTGCGCCGCGAGCTGCGGCCCCTCGAGCAGGTCGCCGCCGTCGCGGCGAAGGTCAGCACGATGCCGCTGGACAAGGGCGAGATCGAGCTCGCCGAACGCGTCCGGGACCCGGACCCGCGCACCGAGGTCGGCCAGGTCGGCGCGGCGCTGAACCGCATGCTGGACAACGTCGAGGGCGCGCTGGAGGCGCGACAGGAGAGCGAGACCCGGCTGCGCCAGTTCGTCGCGGACGCCAGCCACGAGCTGCGCACCCCGCTCGCCGCGATCCGCGGCTACGCCGAGCTGACCCGCCGGGACGGCACCGTCCTCCCCGAGAGCACCACGCACGCCCTGACCAGGATCTCCTCGCAGGCGATGAGGATGAGCACGCTCGTCGAGGACCTGCTGCTGCTCGCCCGTCTCGACGCCGGCCGCCCGCTCGAACGCGCCGAGGTGGACCTCACCCGCCTCGTCCTCGACGCCGTCGGGGACGCGCACGCCGCGGGTCCCGGGCACCACTGGAAGCTGGACCTGCCGGACGAGCCGGTCACGGTCGTCGGCGACGCGTCGCGGCTCACCCAGGTGCTGGTCAACCTACTGGCCAATGCCCGCACACACACCCCGGCCGGGACCGAGGTGACCGTCGGACTCGTCGCGGGATCACCCGCCGAGCTCACCGTCACCGACACCGGGCCAGGCATCCCACCCGCGCTGCTGCCGCACGTGTTCGAGCGGTTCGCGCGCGGGGAGAAGTCCCGGGTCCGGGCCGTCAACAACACGGCGAGCACCGGGCTGGGCCTCGCGATCGTCGACGCGGTCGTCTCCGCGCACGGCGGTTCGGTCTCGGTGGAGAGCGAGCCGGGCCGGACGGCGTTCACGGTCCGCCTGCCGGGGGTGTCGGCTCAGTCCCCGGCCCCGGTACCCACCCGAGTCTGACGCCCTCGCTCCGCCGGCCCCTGCTCGGCGGGCCCCTGCTCGGCGGAGCCTTGCTCTGCGCAGACCGGCGCACCGGAAGGCACCGCCACCGCGTGAGAGGAACAGGAGCGTGACAGTTCCATGATCGAAGGCCGCTGATGTCCCTCTCCCGGTGGGGACGCGGCGGCGGGTGGCGCGTCGGTATGCGCAGAGCAAAAGGTCCGCGGGGCAACCCCGGACCGGCGCGCCCGCCGGCACGCCGGTTGCGGTTGCTGGGCTCGTGTTGTCGGCCTGCGGCAGTGCAGGCTGGCGACCTCGTCAGCGCCTGGGTCGCGGCAGGTGGGGCCGCGGCGGTGGGGAAGGCCGGACGCCGTCGATCCGCACACCGCCGCTGGTTGACGAGCGCAACCGCGAACGGTTCCTCGGGGCGGAGTCGCTGCGCCCGACCGAGCAGGGGAGCCCGGCGAGGGCGGGTCCACCTCGGTCGGCTGCGGCCCGCCCACCATGGTGGACGAGAGGGCTCGTGACGGCTACGGGGTCGGCGACGGCACCATCTGCACGATCGCGGCCGGGTCGGGGCTGTAGGCGACCATCCACGTCGGTTCGATCAGGTAGAAGATCACGTCCGTCCAGACGAACGCCTCGGGCCCGTAGTGCCCCCGGAGATACTCGAGCGTCTCCGGCCACCGGGGGTCCTCGGGCCCGTGCTGCGGGTTCAGCGGCCGCGCGTGGCCGTGGGTGAACACCCCGAGCTCCTCACCTCGCAGGTACGCCACGCTCACCGCCGGCCGGTCCTGGAGGTGACGCGCCTTCGCGGCCGACGGATCGGTACCCAGCACCCACCGGCCGTGCAGGAGATGCCCGTCGACGCCGCTGACCCGCGGTTCGCCCGTCCGGGTCACAGTGGCCAGGGCGAGGGTGCACATGCCCGTGGCGACGCGGACGAGCTGCTCCGCGGTCAGCGTGCGCTCCCCGGGTGTGACGATGGCTCGCAGATGGCTGGTGGACCGGTTCACGGAGGTGTCCAGGAGTTCCTGGAGGCGGCTGATCTCGGCGCTGGTCTCGAACATGGGAGGAGTAGATCTCGAAACCCTGACAGTTTCCGGACAGGATTAAGAGGTCGCGGCAGCCCTGCGCGCCCGCCCCGGGGCGGGGGAGGGAGTGGCAACCGGGAGCAGCACGCGTCGCCCCGCACCTTGGTGCACCGCGACCGCCGCGGCACGAACCGAGATGCCCATCACCTCGGCCGGCTATGACCCGCCACCAGCCAGGCCGCAATGACGACTCACTGTCGTTCTGCCGTCGTTCCACAAGAATGTCGTCGCCTACAGGTCCTTGGCCCAGTTCTGCCCGACGAGGTTGTGGCCGAAGCTGTGGTGGGGCTCCTGTTCGACCAGCTCGAACCCGGTGGCCTGGTAGATCCTCCTCGCGGAGGCCAGCACGTCGTTGGTCCACAGGATGAGCCGGCGGTAGCCGGCGGCGCGGGCGAAGTCCAGGCAGGTGTCGACCAGGCGGCGACCCAGGCCGTGGCCCCGGCCGCGGGGATCGACCAGCAGGATCCGCAGCTTCGCGGTCGTCTCGTCCTCGGCGACGCAGAACACACAACCCACCCGCCGGCCGTCGACCTCGGCGATCCAGGCGGCCTCTCGGGCGGGGTCGTGGTCGGCGGCGTAGTCGGCGACGATCCCGGCCACCAGGGTCTCGAAGCGGATGTCCCAGCCGAACTCGATGTCGTAGAGCTCGCCGTGGGCCATCACCACCCAGCCAAGGTCGCCGGGCCGGTCGAGCCGGCGAATGGTCGCCCGGGCGGGTGCCGCGACATCCATTGCGCTCCTCCTCGAACTCCACACTCATCTACTGACACGAGTGTTTCAGTCGTGGCAGGCTACGGGCATGGCAGGTGCGAACTCAACCCCATCGGCGCGGCAGACCGAGCTGCTGGAGTCGGCCTACGCCTACGTGCTCGAACACGGTCTGGCGGAGCTGTCGCTGCGCCCGCTGGCCGCCGCGATCGGGTCCAGTCCCCGGGTGCTGCTGTTCCTGTTCGGCAGCAAGGACGGCCTGGTGCGCGCGCTGCTGGCCCGGGCCCGCGTCGACGAGCTCGCCCTGCTGGAGCGGCTGCGCCCGGTCGGCGACGACCCGCCGGCCGGGCTGGAGGCCGTCGCGGCGCAGGTGTGGGAGTGGCTGTGCGCCGACGAGCACCGGGCGCTACTCACGCTGTGGGTGGAGGGCTACGCGCGGTCGCTGCTCGACCCGAACGGCCCATGGGCCGGCTTCGCCCGCGCCACTGTGGCGGACTGGCTGGGTGTGCTGGCCGCAGCCCAACCACCTGAGCAGCGCGGCACCCCCGCCGGGCTCGCCCGGCGCAGCGCAACGCTCGCCGTACTGCGCGGCGCACTGCTGGACCTGCTGGCCACCGGCGACCGGCAGCGGACCACCGCCGCGGTCCACCACCAGCTGCAGGTCGGCTCGCCCCTGGCGAACACGCCGGGCTGACGAGAGAAGGCGCCGTGCGCGACACCGTCCGCCCCGGACTCGTGCCGACCATGACCATCACCGTCCCGCCCGAGCGCACGGTCCCCACCCGCTGCCCGAGTCCGGGCACTTCGCCGCTGTGCCCGGGGTGCTCGCCACCGGATACCTCGTCGGCATCGTGGAGTGGGCGTGCATGCTCGCCCTCGCCGGGCACCTCGACACCGGAGAGCAGCCGCTGGGCGTGCACCCCGACCTCAGTCACGACGCGCCCACCCCGCCCGGCTGCCCGCTGACCGTGCAGGTCGGGCTGCCTGCCGTCGACGGCAGGCAGCTCAGCTTCGCCGTCCACGCCGCCGCCGATGCCGCGACCGTCTGCCGGGGCGCCCACCGACGCACGGTCATCAACGCCGCCCGGTTCCGCACCGGCGCCCGTGGTTTCGACGTCTACGAACCCGCTCCACATCCATCGACGTCGGCTTCCTCGCGACGATGCTCCTCGCGGCCTCCGTCGCGGGGACGGCGGTCTGGTCCTTCATGATCCTGCCCGGCAACCCGAGCTGGCAGCCCTGACTGCGCTGGGCGGTCCTGGGCGTCGGCCTGGTGGCCGCCGCGGCGCTGCTCGGCCTCGCGCGGCTGGTTCGTCGGCGGCGCCGGGTCGGACCGGGGCGGCTCGGACACGGGCGGCAGCGACGCGGCGGCCCGGATCGCCGCGTGGGTCCAGCAGACGTTCACGGCCACCACCTTCGACGGCACGACCCTCTACGACCTGAGCTCCGGGGCCACGGCATGACCGCTGTCACACCCGAGCCGGCCGCACCCACAGCCGGTCCACAGGTCGACCACAAATCCGCGACAGGCCCGGGCCCGAGGGTTGCCACCATGAGCAGCGTCGTCAGCGACTTCACCGGCACCGGACTCCCGCCAGTGGGCGGCGGGCGTGACCGGCGCACAGTCCTGGACATCGTGGTCCCCGTCCACAACGAGGAGCGCGACCTCGAGTCCTCGGTCCGCCGGCTGCACGCGCACCTTCGGGCGAGCTTCCCCTACTCGTTCCGGATCACGGTGGCGGACAACGCCAGCATCGACGACACCCCGCGGATCGCGGCCCGGCTCGCCGCCGAGCTGCCCGACGTCGCGAACGTCCGGCTCGAGCAGAAGGGCCGCGGGCGGGCGTTGCAGACGGTCTGGTCCGCCTCCGACGCGATGGTGCTCGCCTACTGCGACGTGGACCTGTCCACCGACCTCAACGCCGTCCTCCCGCTCGTCGCGCCGCTGATCTCCGGGCACTCGGACCTGGCGATCGGCACCCGGCTCGGGCGCGGGTCCCGGGTCGTGCGCGGGGCGAAGCGGGAGTTCATCTCCCGCTGCTACAACCTGATCCTGCGCGGCGCACTGGCCGCCGGCTTCTCCGACGCCCAGTGCGGCTTCAAGGCGATCCGGGGCGACATCGCCCAGCGGTTGCTCCCGCTCGTCGAGGACACCGGCTGGTTCTTCGACACCGAGCTGCTGGTCCTGGCCGAGCGGGCGGGCCTGCGCATCCACGAGGTCCCGGTCGACTGGGTCGACGACCCGAACTCGACCGTCGACATCGTCGCGACCGCGACGGCGGACCTGAAGGGTGTCGTGCGCGTCGGGCGGGCCCTGGCGACGGGGGCCCTGCCGATCAGGGATCTGCGGACCCGGCTCGGGCGCGAACCCCTGGAGGCCGGCGTCCCCGGCGTCCCGACCGGCATGACGTCGCAGCTGGTCCGCTTCGCCGCGATCGGGGTCGCGAGCACCCTGGCCAACCTGCTGCTCTACCTGCTGTTCCGGACGTTCACGGGTCCCCTCGCGGCGAACGTCGTCGCGCTGCTGCTGACCACGATCGCGAACACCGCGGCCAACCGGCGGCTCACGTTCGGCGTGCGCGGGCGCGACGGCGCCGCCCGCCACCAGTTCCAGGGCCTGATCGTCTTCGGCATCGGGCTCGGCCTGACGACCGGGGCGCTCGCGCTGCTCGGGGTCGTCGTGGCGAACCCGGGCACGGTCCTGGAGCTCGCGGTGATCGTCGTCGCGAACCTCGTCGCGACCGTCGTCCGGTTCGTCCTCTTCCGCTCCTGGGTGTTCCGCGGGCGGGCCCACCCGGCGACGCCGACGACCGCCGGGCCCACCACCGAACTCGCCGCCTGAGCCGCACCACCCGCTCCCCGGAGGAACTCCCCGTGACCACGACACTCCGCTCCGACCACGTCCGCCCGCCCGCGGACCCCGGCCCCGCCGAGCCGGCGACGACCGCGGGCCGGCCGCGCTGGGAACGTCCGGCGCTCGCGCTGCTGCTCGCCGGCACCGCCGCCGCCTACCTGTGGAACCTGGCGGCCTCGGGCTGGGCGAACTCCTTCTACGCGGCGGCCGTGCAGGCCGGGACGCAGAGCTGGACCGCGTTCTTCTTCGGATCGCTGGACTCCGGCAACGCGATCACGGTGGACAAGCCGCCCGCGTCGCTGTGGGTGATGGAGCTCTCCGGGCGGATCTTCGGGTTCTCGTCGTGGAGCATGCTCGCCCCGCAGGCGCTGATGGCCGTCGCGTCCGTCGCCCTGCTGTGGGCGGCGGTGCGCCGGGTGGCGGGCCCCGGCGCAGGGCTGCTGGCCGGGCTGGTCCTGGCCCTCACCCCGATCGCCGCGCTGATGTTCCGGTTCGACAACCCCGACGCGCTGCTCGTGCTGCTGATGGTCGCGGCCGCCTACTGCACGACGCGGGCGATCGAGAAGGCCGGCACCCGGTGGCTGCTGCTGGGCGGGCTGCTGCTCGGCCTCGGGTTCCTGACCAAGATGCTGCAGGCCTTCCTGGTGCTGCCCGGCCTCGCGGTCGCCTACTCCTGGGCGGCGCCGACGACGGTGTGGCGGCGGATCCGCCAGCTGCTCGGGGCGGGCGTCGCGCTGGTCGTCGGCGCGGGCTGGTGGCTGCTGGTGGTGGCGCTCTGGCCGGTCGGGTCACGCCCGTACATCGGCGGCTCGACGGACAACACTCCGCTGGAGCTGGCCTTCGGCTACAACGGCCTGGGCCGCATCTTCGGCGGCGCGGGCAACGGGGGCCCGGATCGCATCGCGGCCGATGCCGGGGGCGGTCTTCCCGGTGGGACGGCCGGTGCGGAGGCGGCGGGGGGCTTCGGCGGCGGGATGCCCGGCGGGGGCGGCCCCGGCGGGGGCATGTTCGGTGGTGCGCCCGGGCTCTCCCGGCTGTTCAGCACGGCGTTCGGCACCCAGATCAGCTGGCTGCTGCCCGCGGCACTCATCCTGCTGGTCGCGGCGCTCCACCTCACCCGGCGCGCCCCGCGGACCGACCGGGTCCGCGCCGGCCTGCTGGTCTGGGGCGGCTGGACGCTGGTCACCGGGCTGGTCTTCAGCTTCATGAGCGGCACGATCCACCCCTACTACTCGGTGGCGCTCGCGCCCGGTATCGCGGCGCTGGTCGCCATCGGCGGCCGCGAGGCCTGGCGCGCCCGCGGCACCTGGGTCGGCCGCGGCACCCTCGCCGTGACGTCCGCGGTCACCGCGGTCTGGGCGTTCGTCATGCTCGGCTGGTCGCCCACGTTCCTGCCGTGGCTGCGCTGGGTCGTGCTCGCCGTCGGTCTGGTCGCGGCGCTCGGCCTGCTGATCCCTGCCGGACGCCGGCGCTGGGCCGCGATCGCGGCGGCCGCGGCGGTGCTCGCGGGGCTCGCCGCCCCGGCGGCGTACGCGGCGGAGACGATCGGGACCGCCCACAACGGCTCGATCCCGTCGGCCGGGCCCGCGGTCGCGGGCGAGTCCGGCATGGGCGGGGCGCGGTTCGGTGCCGGTCCGACCCGCGAGCGCGGCACGGGGCAGGACGGGACCGGGCAGGACGGCGTCCCGGACGGACGGGCGCCGGGCGCGGCGCCCGGCAGGGCCACCACCGGCACCGCTCCCGACGGGGCGGCGGTGGGCGCGATTCCCTCACCCGGCGCACCGGGCGGTTTCCCGGCAGGCGGCGGGCCCGGCGAGGAGACCACCGACGCCGCCCTCGTCGACCTGCTCCGCAGCGCCGGTGACGTCCGCTGGGCGGCCGCGACCAGCGGGTCCCAGGGCGCCGCGTCCATGGAGCTCGCCAGCGGGACGTCGGTGATGGCCATGGGCGGCTTCACCGGGTCCGACCCCTATCCCACGCTCCAGCAGTTCCAGGCCTACGTCGCCGCCGGCGACATCCGGTACTTCGTCACCGGCGGCGGCATGGGCGGGGGTGGAGGCCGCGGCGGTGCCTCCTCGGCGATCACCGCCTGGGTGCAGCAGAACTACACGCCCACGACGATCGGCGGGCGCACGGTCTACGACCTGGCGGCGCCGGCCGGCTGACCCGCCGGGGACCGGGGCGGTGCGTCACGGCGCCCCGCCCCTGCTCGGTGTCGATCTTCCGCGAACGGGCAGACTGGGCCCCGTGAGCGATCTGCGCACCACGATCGGAAACGCCGTCGACGCGATCCTCGGCACCGCTCGCGCGCTGGGCGCGCTGACCCGTTCCGGGGTGGTGCGGCCGATCCGGCCGGACCGGTTGCCGGGGGTGGTGTCCGGGTTGATGCGCTACCGGCTGAGCCTCGCCGCGGGCTACGCGGTGGGGGCGGCCCGGCACCCGGACCGGCCCGCGATCGTCGACGACGACGGCACGCTGACCTACGCCGAGGTGCACGAGCGCACCGACCGCCTCGCCCGCGGGCTCGCCGCGCTCGGCGTGGGCGAGGGCACCCGGGTCGGGGTGCTGTGCCGCAACCATCGCGGCGCGATCGAGACGCTCGTCGGCGCCGGGAAGCTCGGCGCGGACGTCGTGCTGCTCAACACCGGGCTCCCCGCGGGGCAGATGGCCGAGATCGCGGACGAGCTGCAGCTGCACACCGTCGTCGCGGACGAGGAGTTCGCCGGCGTGCTCCCGGACGGCGTGGCGGTGGTGACCTCCGGTGCCGGGGTCGACGACCTCATGGAGCGGGGCACCTCCGGCTCGCTCCCGTCCTCGCCGGGGCAGGGCCGCATGATCGTCCTGACGTCCGGCACCACCGGAACCCCGAAGGGCGCCAAGCGGCCCCACCTGTCCACGCTGGCGCCCGCCGCGTCGATCCTGTCGATCATCCCGTTCCGGGCCGGGGACCGGGTGCTGATCGCCGCCCCGCTGTTCCACACCTGGGGCAACGCGGGCCTGCTGATCTCGGTCCTGCACGGCGCGACGGTGGTGCTGCGGCGCAGGTTCGACCCGCAGACGTTCCTGGAGACGGTCTCGCGGGACCGGTGCGACGTCGTCGTCGCCGTGCCGGTGATGATCCAGCGCCTCTGCGAGTACGCCGCCGAGCAGGACGTCTCCTGGGACGGGCACGAGCCGCGGGTCGTCGCCGTCAGCGGGTCCGCGCTGCCCGCGGGGCTCGCCACGGAGTTCATGGACCGCTTCGGGGACCGCCTGTTCAACCTCTACGGCTCGACCGAGGTCTCCTGGGTGAGCATCGCGGGGCCGACGGACCTGCGTGCCGCGCCCGGCACGGCGGGCCGCGCGCCGTCCGGCACCACGCTGATGATCCTGGACGAGAAGGACCGCCCCGTCCCGCCGGGCACGGACGGGCGGGTGTTCGTCCGCAACGACCTGCCGTTCGAGGGCTACACCCGCGAGGGCGCCGAGGTCGAGACGCTCGACGGGCTGATCGGCACCGGGGATGTCGGCCACCTCGACGACGCCGGGCGGCTGCACCTCACCGGCCGCGGCGACGACATGATCGTCTCGGGCGGGGAGAACGTCCATCCCGGACCGATCGAGGAGATCATCGCCGCCCGGGACGAGGTGCGGGAGGTCGCCGTCGTCGGGGTCCCGGACCAGAAGTTCGGCCAGCGCCTCGCCGCCTACGTCGTGCTCGCGCCGGGCGCGTCGCTCTCCGCGGACGAGGTGAAGGCCGCGGTGAAGGAGAAGGCCGCGCGCTTCGCCGTCCCCCGGGACGTGGTCTTCCTGGAGAAGCTGCCGCGCAACGAGACCGGCAAGGTCGCCGCGCGGGAACTGCCCGCCATCGACGCCTGAGCCCGAGTCATCGACTTAGCCTTACCTAATGTAAGGTCCGCCAATGGCCGGGCCCCCGCACGAGACACGCTGCTCAGCGGTGTCCGCCGGGCTCGGGGAACCGTTGGCCGGCACCGCCTTCACGGACTCCCGGCTGCTCTGCGTCGAGCATCTCGGCCCCTGGCCCCGCTCCGTGGACCGGCACCCGGATCCGGCCGTGGCCGCCCTCGTCGCCCGGGCCCGCACGGCCGGGCGGCGCACGCTGCTCGTCCGCCGCCCCGGACGGCGACCCGGACCGGACTCCGGGCGCACCCTGCTGCTCGCCGACACCGCCCCGGGCCGGACCCGCGTCGGTGCGCTGCGGGTGCGCGGGCCCGGGGAGCTCGCCGACGTCCCGCTCGACGACGCCGGCGCCGGCGATCCCGTCGACGCGCCGATGCTGCTGGTCTGCACGCACGGCACGCGGGACCTCTGTTGCGCGGTCGAGGGCCGCTCGCTCGCCGCGTCCGTTCTGACCACGGAGCCGGAGGACCGGGCGGCAGGCCTCTGGGAGTGCAGCCATCTCGGCGGGCACCGGTTCGCGCCGACCGCGCTGGTCCTGCCCACCGGCTACCTCTACGGCCGGCTCGACGTGGCCACCGCGATCGCCGCGCGGAAGGCCGCCGGGCAGGGCGAGGTCGAGACCGCGCACTGCCGCGGCCGCATCGCGTGGGAGCCGGTCGGGCAGGTCGCGGAGCTGCGGATCCGCGAGGCCGAGGGCCTGCGGGACGCGGACGGGCTGACGATCGGTCCGGCGCTTCCCGTCGACGGCGAGGCCGGGGACGAGGCTCCCGTCGACGTGCCGGTGTACGCGGCGGACGGCCGTCGCCGACTGGTCCGCGTCGCCCCCTCCCCCGATGCCCCGCGCCCGCTGTCCTGCGGAGCCGGGCTCGCCCGCGTCGCTCCGCTCGTGGCGACCGGGGTCCGGGCGCTCGCGTAGCGTCGGGCTCGTGATCGCTCCGGCCCCCAGCCCGATCGCCGCGTCCGTCGCGGACCTGTTCGCACCGCCGGTCGAGGTCGCGGCCCATCCCGCGGTCGCCGCGGCCACCCGGATCTCGGACGACGTGCTGGCCCCGCACGCCGCGGCGGCGGACGACCAGGCCCGCGGGGTCGAGCCCGCCCACCTCGCGGCGCTGGCCGGGGCCGGGCTGCTGAGCGTCACGGTCCCGGAGGCCGAGGGCGGCCTCGGCGCCGGCGCGCGGGTGGACGCCGAGTGCACCGAGCTCGTCGCCGCGGCCTGCGCGGCCACGTGGTTCGTCGCGAACCAACATCGGTCCGCCCAGCAGCTCAGCCGCGGCGGCCTGCCCGGTCTCGATCCCGCCGCCCTGGAGATCGGCCCGGCGGCGCCGCGGTACCGGGCCGGCCTGGCCTCGGCGCGGACCCGCGCGGGGATCGCGGTCGCCCACCTCCGCCGGCCCGGTCCGCCCGCGGTCCGGGCGGAGCCGCGGGCCGACGGGAGCTGGCGGATCGACGGAACCGCGGACTGGTGCACCGGCTGGGGCCTCACGGACGTCGTCATGATCGCCGCCGCCGCACCCGCGGACCGTTACCTGTTCGTGCTGGTCCCGGCGGTGGAGGCGCCCGGACTGCGGGCCGCGGCGCCGCTGCCGCTGTCCGTGATGGGCGGGACCCGGACCGTCGCCCTGGAGCTCGACGGGTTCGTCGCCGGCCCCGGCGCCGTGCTCGCCGTGGCGGACGGCGCGTCCTACCGCACCCTCGACGCCGCCCGGACCGCGAACGTCACCCCGGCCTCGCTCGGGCTGCTCCGGCGCGTCCTGGTCGGGCTGGAGGCCGTCGGCCGGGAGCGGGACCGGCCCGAGGCCGTCGAGCTGGCGTGGTCGCTCGGCGAGCACGCCGCCGCGCGCCGGGCCGAGGCGTACGCGCTGATCGGCGGCGTCCCGGGCGCCGAGCGGATCCCGGAGCGGATCGCGCTGCGGGCCGAGCTGACGACGTTGACGGTGCGGGCGGCGTCGGCACTGATCGCCGCGCGCTCGGGATCGGCGATGCTGCTCGACAGCCCCGAGCAGCGGTGGGCGCGGGAGGCGGCGTTCCACCTGATCCAGGCGCAGACGGGCCCCGTGCGGGCCGCCCAGCTCGCGGCGTTCGGGCTCTAGAGATACCGCTCGAGGACGAGCGCGATGCCGTCGTCGACCACCGTGGCGGTGACCTCGTCCGCGTCCGCCTTCACCTCGGCGGGCGCCTGACCCATCGCGACGCCGTGGCCGGCCCAGCGCAGCATCGCGCGGTCGTTGTCCCCGTCGCCGGCGGCCAGCACGTCCTCCCGGGCGATCCCGAGCTCCGCCGCGACGTCCGCGAGCGCGGAGGCCTTGGACACCCCCGCCGGGACCAGCGTCACCCAGGCCAGCTCGTGGTCGACGGTCAGCTCGGCGTCCGGGACGTCCAGCTCGGCGGCCCGCTGCGCGGTCTCCGCCGGGGTGCGGCCGGGCCAGTAGGCGATGATCTTGGGAGTGGGCAGGGCGACCAGCTCCTCCTCCGGGACGACGGTCACGACGCCGGCCAGGATGCCGTCCGGGAAGGGTTCGGTGACCCGCTGCCCGACGCCGACGTGTTCCGAGCCCAGGTGCGCGCCGGGGAACGTCTCGCGCAGCGCCGCGAAGGCCTTCGCCGGATCGAACGTGCGGACGGCCTTCACCGAGCGGGTCGCGGTGTCCAGGACGACCGCGCCGTTGGAGCAGACCGTCGTGCCCGAGGCGAGCCCCAGCTTGTCGAGGACCGCGCCGACGCCGATCACCGTGCGCCCGGTGCAGATCATCACGACCGCCCGCTCCGCGGCGGCCCGCACCGCCGCGACGACCCGGTCCGACGGCGGGGCGTGCTGGTGGATCGTGGTGCCGTCGACGTCGAGGGCGATCAGACGCGGCTGCCATCCGGGAGGTCGCACACGTCCGACACTAAACCGGGCCTTCGCCCGGTCGGGCGGCCCGGGCGGGTCGACGGAGCGTCCGGGCGCGGCGCGCGGCGGGGTTCGGCAGAGTGGAGCCATGCAGACTGCTGAGTCGCCGGGGCCGAACGTCCTCCCGCTCCGGCCGCCGGCCCATCAGGTGGACCCGCGCGCGATCACCTGGTGGCGGCTGCGCGGGCTTGCGGTCGCGCTCGTCGTCGCGCTGCCGCAGCTCGTCGTCGCGCTGGTCCTCGGCGGGCCTGCCTGGCTGGTGGGGACCCTGGCGGCGACGGTCGTCGCCGGTCTCGCCTACGCGGGCGTCGTCCCCGGGGTGCTGTTCCGCATCCACCGCTGGGAGGTGACCGACGAGGCCGTCTACACCCTGTCGGGCTGGATCGTGCGGGAGTGGCGGATCGCCCCGATCTCGCGGGTGCAGACCGTGGACACCGAGCACGGGCCCCTGCAGCAGCTCCTCGGGCTGGCCAGCGTGACGGTGACGACGGCGTCGGCCCGCGGTCCCGTGACGATCCGCGGGCTGGCAGCCGGGGACGCCGCGGAGCTCGCCCGTCAGCTCACCGAGACCACGCAGGCCACGGCGGGCGACGCGACGTGACCCTGCCGGCCGCCTCCGCCGAGCCCGAGGTGGGGCGCCAGGACGTGCCGTGGCGGCGGCTGGACCCGCGGGTGCTGGTGGTCGGCCCGGCCGGGATACTCCTGCGGCTGCTGCCCTTCCTGGTGATCGTCCTGGTCACGGGGCAGGGCGACACCCCGCGGCTGCTGATCACGGCCGGCATCGCGGTGCTCGTGGTGATCGGCGGCGCGATCCGCTGGCGGACCACGAAGTACCGGATCACGCCCGAGCGGGTGGAGCTGCACAGCGGGCTCGTCCGCAAGCAACGGCGGTCCGTGCCGCGGGACCGGATCCGGACCGTCGACCTCACCTCGACGCTGCTGCACCGCGCGTTCCGGCTGTCGGTGGTCACGGTGCACGCGGCGGACTCGGCGAGCGCCGGGGAGAAGCACGGGTTGGGTCTCGACGCCGTCAGCGCGGCGGAGGCGGAGCGGCTGCGGCACGAGCTGCTGGAGCGCTCGCCCACCGCTCCCGTGGCCGCCGCGCCCGCCGAGGAGTCCGAGTCGCTCGCCACGATGAACTGGGCGTGGCTGCGCTTCGCGCCGCTGACGTTCTCTTCGCTGGCCGGGGTGGGCGCCGTCGTCGCGGCGGGGTTCAACCTGCTCAGCGAGCTGCGGGTGGATCCGCGGAAGGTCCCGGGCGTCGACGACGCCGCCGAGCGGCTGGCGGCGGGGCCGCTGTGGATCGCCGTCGGGGTCGTCGGGGTGCTGCTCCTGGTGCTCGCCGTCGTCGGGTCGACCGCGCTGTTCACCGAACGCTGGTGGGGCTACCGGCTCAGCCGGGAGTCCGACGGGACGCTGCGCGTGCACCGCGGGCTGCTCACCCGGCGTTCGCTGTCGGTGTCCGAGCACCGGCTGCGCGGGGTCGCGGTCACCGAGCCGCTGCTGCTGCGGGCCGGCCGGGGCGCCCAGACGCGGGCGCTCTCGACCGGCCTCGGCAAGGACGCGCAGGGCGGGGTCCTCCAGCCGCCGGCGCCCCGGGCGGAGGCCCATCGCGTCGCGGCCGCCGCCCTGCAGGAGGCCGCCTCACCGACCCTGACCCCGCTGCTGCTGCATCCCCGGGTGGCGCTGCGCCGCAGGATGACCAGGGCCCTCGGTCCCGCGGCGGTACTCGTGCTCACGGCTTGGGTCGTCGCCGGGACGACCGGGCCCGCCGGGCTCGGGCCGCTCTCGCTGCTCCTGCTGCCGGCGGCCGCGCTGCTCGGCCGGGACCGCTACCGCGGCCTCGGGCACGCGCTGACCCCGCGGTACCTGGTGAGCCGGCTCGGCGGGCTGAACCGCCGGACCGTCGTCCTGCACCGGGAGGGCGTGATCGGCTGGACCGTCCGACAGAGCCCGTTCCAGCGGTGGACCGGGGTGGTGACCCTCGAGGCGGTCACCGCGGCCGGCGAGGGCGGCTACCGCATCCTCGACCTCACCGCCGCCGACGCCGTGACCCTCGCCGAGGCCGTCACGCCGGAGGTGTGCGCCTTCCGCGCTCGTGCGCGGTGATCGTCGCCAGGGCGGCGATTCCCGGGCACGGGCCGCGTCAGCGGCGGCGGGTGCCGAAGAGGCCGCGGGTGATCTCGCGGCCCAGGGAGCTCGCGGCGGAGCGCAGGAACGACTTCACCACCGGCGAGCCGAGGACCTCGGCGATCATGCCCGGCTCCTCCTTCTCCGCGCGGCGGCGCTCGGGCTCCGGCGCGGGGGCCGGCGCCTCCGCAGCCGCCGGCGGCGCGGGCTCGGCCATCTTCGCCGTCAGCTTCTCGTAGGCGGACTCGCGGTCCACGGTCTGCCCGTACTTCGGGAACAGCACGGAGCCCTTCGCCGCCTCGGTGACGGCCGGCTCCCCGATCGCGGCCATCAGCGACCGCGGCGCCCGCATCCGGGCCCAGGCGACGGGCGTCGGCGCGCCCCGCTCGGAGAGCACGGTGACGATCGCCTCACCGGTCCCGAGGGAGGTCAACGCCTCCTCCAGGTCGTAGACCTTGGAGATCGGGTACGTCTTGACCGTCTTCGACAGGGCCTTCTGGTCCTCGGGGGTGAAGGCGCGCAGGGCGTGCTGGATCCGCGCGCCGAGCTGCGACAGCACGGCGTTGGGGACGTCCGTGGGCAGCTGCGTGCAGAAGAACACCCCGACGCCCTTGGACCGGACGAGCTTCACGGTCTGCTCGATGCGGGACAGGAAGGCCTTCGACGCGTCGGTGAACAGCAGGTGCGCCTCGTCGAAGAAGAAGACGAGCTTGGGCTTGTCCAGGTCCCCGGCCTCGGGGAGGTCCTCGTAGAGCTCGGCGAGCAGCCACATCAGGAAGGTCGAGAAGAGCTTCGGGTTGGCAGCCTGGTCCGCGAGCTCGAGCAGGGTGATGACGCCCTTGCCGTCGACCTGCCGGATCAGGTCCGCCGGCTCGAACTCCGGTTCGCCGAAGAAGTCCTCGCCGCCCTGGGCCTCGAGGTTCACCAGCGCCCGCAGGATCACCCCGGCCGTCGCGGGCGAGACGCCCCCGATGCCCTTGAGCTCCGCCTTGCCCTCGTCCGAGGTCAGGTGCTGGATGACGGCGCGCAGGTCCTTCGTGTCCAGCAACGGCAGACCCTGCTGGTCCGCCCAGTGGAAGATCAGCCCGAGCGTCGATTCCTGGGTGTCGTTGAGGTCCAGGACCTTCGACAGCAGGATCGGCCCGAACTGGGTCAGCGTCGCGCGGATCGGCACGGCGGAGGACGAGCCGCCGAGGGACAGGAACTCGACGGGGAACCCGGTGGGCGTCCAGTCGTCGCCGGTGTCCTGCGCCCGCGACCGGATCCTGGGGCCGTCCTCGCCGGGCCTCGACAGCCCGGACAGGTCACCCTTGACGTCGGCCAGCAGCACCGGGACCCCGGCGTTCGAGAGCTGCTCGGCGAGCCCCTGCAGGGTCTTCGTCTTGCCCGTGCCCGTGGCGCCCGCGACCAGCCCGTGGCGGTTCAGCGTGGCGAACGGGATGCGGACCTTCGCGGTCGGGTCCACCTCGCCGTCGACGAGGACCGTGCCCAGCTCCAGAGCGATCCCCTCGGTGGCGTACCCCGCGGCGATCTGCTGTGCCGGTTTCTCCTGGGCAGCGCTCGTGTTGTCCCCCACGCGGCGGAGCCTATTGCATCCGGCGCGCGTCGAGGTCCCGGCGCGGCCGGGGCCGAGCGCTTACGCTGCAGCGATGAACGATCGTCTGGTGTGGATCGACTGCGAGATGACCGGCCTCGACCTCGTGAACGACGCGCTCATCGAGATCGCGGTGCTCGTCACGGACGGGGACCTCAACATCCTGGGCGAGGGCGTCGACGTCGTGATCCACGCCGACGAGTCCGCGCTGGCCGCGATGCCGGACGTCGTGCGGGAGATGCACGCGAAGTCCGGGCTGACCGAGGAGGTCCGGGCCTCGAAGGTGACCCTGCGCGAGGCCGAGGAGCAGGCGCTGGCCTACATCCGCCAGCACGTGCCCGAGGCCGGGGTGGCCCCGCTGGCCGGGAACTCGATCGCCACGGACCGCGGCTTCCTCGGCCGGGACATGCCCGAGCTCGACGCCCACCTGCACTACCGCATGATCGACGTGAGCTCGCTCAAGGAGCTGGCGCGCCGCTGGTTCCCCCGGGTCTTCTACGCGAAGCCGGAGAAGGGCCTCGCCCACCGCGCGCTCGCGGACATCATCGAGTCCATCCGCGAGCTCGAGTACTACCGCAACACCCTGTTCGTCGCCCCGCCCGGGCCGAGCACCGAACAGGCCCAGGCCGCGGCGGCCGCACTCCGGACCCCCTTCCCACCTGCGGAATGACGATCACCCACCCGCCTGCAGAACCCGCTCGCGGTGGTGGTTAGACTCTTCCCAGAACGCCGGGCACGCCCGGCGGGCGATGGTGGGTGTAGCTCAGTTGGTAGAGCACCTGGTTGTGGTCCAGGGGGCCGCGGGTTCAAGTCCCGTCACTCACCCGGTGGCCAGACCCCACCGCGAGGCGCCTGAGGACGGCTGGTAAAGTTGTCGAGGCGCTGAGCGGAGGGGATCCGGTCAGCAGAGAAAATTTCACATGCGTCGCTAGCTCAATTGGCAGAGCAGCTGACTCTTAATCAGCGGGTTCGGGGTTCAAGTCCCCGGCGACGTACCATAGTTGCAGGTCAGACCGTGTGTTGGTCTGGCCTGTTACTTTTCCCGGAGATCCGCTCAACGGAAACTCAACGAAAACCCCATCCGGGAGGGGTACGCGATGGCTCGTCCTCCGCTCGCGCTCGGCTCCCACGGTGAGATTCAGATCACCCGCGACGGCGGTCGATGGCTGGCCCGCTGCCGGTACCGCGACCTCGACGGCAGGACCCGTCAGCTCTCCCGCTGGGCTCCGACGAAGGCGGCCGCGCAGAAGGCGATACAGGACGCGATCCGCGAGCGCAGCGGCGTCCCGCGGGCGATGGCGCTTGGCCAGCACTCGCGCTTCAACGAGGCCGCCGAGGTCTGGTTCTCCAAGATCCAGGAGCGCCGGGCGGACTCAACAGCCGATACGTACGCCAAACTGCTTGAAGAAGCAGGTCCTCCCGAAGCTCGGCGAGCTCCGGCTCATCGAGTGCACCGTCGCTCGCCTCGGCTCCTACTTCGTCGACCTCGAGAAGGCCCGCAAGCTGGTCAAGCATCGCGACGGCACCGTCGAGGAGAAGCCGGCACACGCCGCCAACACCCGCCGCATGATCCGAGCCATCGTCAGCCAGAAGGAGAAGTCGTTGGCCTGGTGGGCCGGCGCGAGCGCAGCAGGCTGGAACGCGCCCGCTGGGACGACGTGGAACATCCCACCGGCCGCCGCGACCGCGCCCGCGTTGCGCCGATGCAGGTACATCCGGTGCCCGTCGATCGGGTCCCGCCGGATCGTCAGCGTGTTTATGCTCGGCAGCATCGGCCGCGCCACCAGGTCGAAGGGATCCTCGATCAGGCGCCGCAGCGGAAGACTTGCCGGGCTCGGCCGCTTGCGCCCGCGCTGCTGCCACGCGTCGGCGAACTCGTGCCCGACGGCCTCGCAGACGTCCAGCACGTCGAAGTAGCTGGTGTAGTTGAAGCCGAACCGTCCGCGCCCGCCAGACCAGTCAGCGGAGAGCAGCCGGTAGCTCGTTCTGTTGTCGAGCAGCTTCGGCCGCGCGAGATCGCGCAGCGCGCGCGAGTACCGGTCGTAGGGCTCGCCGGTGGCGCGCAGCGCCCGCACGGCCGCCGCCTCGTCGACCTTGCCCGTGATGATCGGGGTCGGAGACTCAGTCAGCCAGGTCATCTCGACGTCGGCGAGGTCCACCGGCTGATCCGGCACCCAGCCGGGCCCAGCAAGCACCGTCGTCCCAGCGACGCGTTGCTCCTGTGGGTACAGCTCAGATGCGAGATCGCCCAGCAGCGCACGGTTGCCGTTGAGCTCATGTCGAACCTCGCACCACCGCTCCTGGCTCGTCCGCACAGGCCCTGGCTCCTCGCTGACCGCGCCCGCCTTGGGCATCGCATCCCGGGAGTTGTCCGGCAGCACCCCGAGCCGCTCCGGTGGGATCCCAAGCTTTGACGCGATGTGCCGGAGCTCGACGACGTCGCGCAGCGCCTGCGACCCCTTCTCCAGCTTCGACAGCCGCGACTGCGTCGTGTTCAGCAGCTCCGCCGCGTCCTGCTGGGTCAGCCCCTCGCGCTGCCGGTACCAGCGGATGATCTCCCCGACCTCGGAGCCGTCGGGAGGCGCAGCTACCACGGTCTCGGCCACGTAGAGCCATGCTTCTCCACGATCCGCCCCTGCTTGCATCCGGCCCCCGCACGCTCGTGATCTCGGCGTCCTGGCGATCATGATCGCACTGAGGGCGGCGACTTCGCGGCGCTTTGACAGAAGATGCCCCGACCGGCGACCGAGCTACGGGAAGCTGAGAGCGTGCCTGACCTCGTCGTGGTCGCTGTCGTCCCGGTCCTGGCGGTGTGCTGGTCGTGCGACGACGTGACGGGGTGTCGCCCTGGGTCTTCCCTGGCGTAGAGGTCGAAGCCGGCGAGACACCGTCGGAAGCCGCACTGACGAGCTCAGCGTCGTGGGCTTGCCGAGCCCTCGAGGTCGTCGCGGGGTCACTGAGATCGCCCAGGGCCTCCCGCACCGGCGGGCACGGCGTGCGGGTGCGGGCGCCTGCAGCGCGGAGGCGGCGGCGCGGGCGGCCGGGGGCTCGGTGAGGGCCCCGGTCACGTCGAGGCCCCGGTCGGTCATGCCGTCGGCGGGTTACGGAAGACCGCAGAGGCGGTGAGCACGGTGTCCCCCGCGCTGTGCAGCCGCGCAGTCACGAAGGTCACCGTCCGCGTGGACCGGTCGACGGTCGCCTCGCCGAACAACAGCTCGCCGCCCTTCGCGGCCGCCAACATCGACGCCGACAGCTGGAGCGTGACGGGGTGGCGGTCGGCGTCCACCCCCAGGTACGACTCGACCGTCGCCCCGAGGGTGATGTCGAGGACGGTGAGCAGGAACCCACCGTGCGCGGTCCCGTTCGGGTTCAGGTGGTGCGGTTCGAGGAGCACGCAGACGTCTGTACGGTCCGCCTGGCGGCGCCAGGTCAGTCCGCCGACGTGGCCGAGGAAGGTGCCCTCCTGGCCGAGCGGGACGAATCCCTCCGGGACCGCGGTCACGAGTCCTCCACCAGGACGATCCAGGTCGCGACGAGCGCGGGTCGCTCGCCGCTGCGTCGCTCGAGCGTGCAGCCGAGGTCGAGCCGGGTGGTCCCGCCCGTGCCGGGGGCCAGGGCGTCGAGCGTGAGGCGCAGGCGCAGCTCGTCCCCGGGGAAGACCGGGGCGGTGAACCGCAGTCGTTTCATGCCGTAGTTGGTCCAGCGCCGCGCGTCACGCACCGTGTAGCACTGGTTGCCGAGCTCGGTGACCAGCGACAGGGCGAGGAACCCGTGGACCAGCACCCCGGGAAGGCCGGCCTCGGACCGGGCGCGGTCGGGGTCGGTGTGGATCCAGTGCCGGTCCCGCGTCAGGTCGGCGAACGCCAGGACGTCCGCCTCCTCCAGGGCGATCCAGCCGCTGGTCCCGAGCTCGGTGCCCACGTGCGGGGCCAGGTCCGCGGCCCGGTCCACGACCAGCCCGGTGGCGGGTTCGGCGATCTTCACAGCGCTGCCCCCTGCCGGTCGTAGAGTTCCTCCACCAGTGCCGAACGCCGCTGCAGGACCGCGGTGCGCACGAGGGCGCCCTTGCTGCTGAGCTCGTCGCCGTCGGGTTCGGGATCGAGCAGCGCACCGTCGAGCAGCCGGGTGCTCGGGCGGGCCTGGTCGCGGTTGTGGTCGTCGATCAGCACGCGGAGGTCCTCCTCCTGGAACGGTTCGGGAGTGCGGGTGTCCGGCCACGCGAGCACGCAGAGTGCGGGGCGATCGGCGCCGATCACCACGAGGTCCCGCAGCCGGCCGCCGCTGCGGGACAGCAGCGCCGCGCGGATCCCGGCGCAGTCGACCCAGGTGCCGTTGGCCAGCTTGAAGTCCTCGGCGATCCGGCCGGCGAACCGCAGCCCGCGGGACGGGTCGGCGGGATCGACCAGCTCACCGGCGTCGCCGGAGCGGTACCACCCGTCGGGGGTGAACGCGGCCCGGGTCTGCTCGGGCAGGTTCCAGTAGCCCGCGGCGACGCAGGGGCCGCGCACGAGCAGCTCCTGCTTGCCGCCCGCCGGACGCAACGCGATCTCGGCCCCCGGCAGCGGGGTCCCGATGCAGTCCGGGTCGACGCCGTGGGTGTGCACCATGGTCGCGCCGGGTCCGACCTCGGTCGATCCCCATCCGGTGACGATCGGGACGGCGGTCCCGCGCACGCTCGCCGACAGCTCGGTCAGCCTGCGGAACACGGTGGGGTGCATGGCCGCACCCGCGCTGAACAGCACGTCGAGCCGCCCGAAGAACGCGCCGCGCAGGTCGGGATCGGATTCCAGCGCCGGGAGGAGCGCGGCGAACCCCGCGGGGACGGCCCCGTGGAAGGTCGGGCGGAACCGCCGGAGGTTCGTCAGCGTCGTCCCGAGTCGTTCTGGTCGGCCCGCCGCCTCGTCGACGTGCAGAGTGCCGCCGAGCGCGAGGACGAGGTGGACGTTGGCGTTGCCGCCGAACGCGTGGTTCCAGGGCAGCCAGTCGACCAGGACGGGGGGATGGTCCTCCAGGAACGGCCAGACGTCGATCGTCATCCGGACGTTGGTCGTCATCATCGTCTGGGTGTAGGCGACCGGCTTGGGCCTGCCGGTGGAGCCGGAGGTCAGCAGGATCTTCGACGGCGCCGCGGGATCGAGATCCTCGGGGCGCGGCGGGGTGTCCCCGGTGAGCGCGGCGAGCCCGCCCGTGCCGACGAGGACCTGCGGAGTCCCGGTCGACGCGGCGGCCACCACGGCCCTCTGCGCCGCGGTGTCCACCCAGACCATCGCGGGGTCGAGGACCGAGAGCAGGCCTGAGAGCTTGTCGTGCTCGGCCGCCGGGCCCGCGTACTGCGGCGCGACCGGCACGGCCACTCCCCCGGCCAGCATGGTGGCGAGCGTCGCCGTGAGGTGCTCGACGGAGTTGGCGCCCAGCACCAGCAGCCGCTCACCGGCCCGCAGCCCGCGCGCGCGCAGGCCCGCGGCGACTCGGCTCACGTCTGCCCAGGCCTCGGCGTAGGTCCAGCTCCGGCGGCCGTCGGCAGTGGCGACGGTGAGCAGGGCGACGTCGGGGGTCTCGGTCGCGTACCGCCGCAGCCAGTGCAGGACCGTGGGCGTCGGACGGCCCGCCGGGACCCGGGAGCGCAGGATGAGCGAGCCGTCCGGCTCGTGGTGGCAGTCGACCGCAGGCGTGGTGAACAGCTCGCTCATTCCCCGGGCTCCCGACGCGCCGCCAAGTCGACCGCGGCGGCGTCGCGGGTAGCAAGGACCTCCGTGATCGGGCGGTCCCCCAGGATCTCGTCCGCGGCGGCGATCAGCCGGGCCCGGACGTCGTCGTCGAGGTGGGGGGTGCCGAGGTCCGACCACCACTGCTCGATGGTCGGGGCGAAGGAGCGCATCGCGCCGCGCATGCCGTCGGGGCCGCCTGCGAGCGCGAGCGAGGTGAGCGGCCCGCCGACCAGCAGCCGCGGGGTGATTCCGTGGACGACGGCGTCCTCCAGACCGCGGGCGTCGACCACTCCCTCGGCGATCAGGTGCACGGCCTCCCGGAGCATCGCGAAGGTCAGCCGGTTGGTGAGGTACCCCGGGACCTCGCGGCGCACGAGGACGGGCCGCTTGCCCAGGTCCTTCAGGTGGGCGAGGACGTCCTCGACGACGTCGGCCGAGGTGGCCTTGCCCGCGAGGACCTCCACGAGGGCGAGCGCGTACACCGGGTTCTGCGGGTGGGCGACGACGAACCGCTCCGGACGGTCCATGCCGGCCTGGAGCTCGCTCGGCATGAGCCCACCGCTGCTCGAGAGGATCGGAACGTCGGCCCTGACGGAAGGTTCGATGCTCCGGTACGCCTCCTGCTTGGCCTCGACGGACTCGGGCACGTTCTCGTGCACCAGGGAGACCGGGCCGAGATCCTCCACCGGCACCAGCCGCAGCAGCTCCAGTGGGGGCACGTCCGGGGCGTCGGGCACCGTCCGGCGCACGGACAGCCAGACCGTGCCGAGGTAGCCGGTGATCCGCTCCAGCGCCCCGGGAGCCGGGTCGACGAGCCGCACCGGCCGCCGCCGGACGAGGTAGGTGGCGGCCCAACCGCCACCCACGGTCCCGCCGCCGACCAGGCCGACGGGTGTGTCGCCCCCGTACAGGGACATGACAGACCTCCGTGTCTGTAGAGGATCAGGAGCGCGGGTCCTCGCGCAGCATCTCCATGTCGGTCACCGGCCCCGAGCGGGTGATGAGTGCCTTACGGCGCAGGAAACGCAGCAGCCCGTTCGGGCCCATGCGGGAGCCGCCGAGCCCGGAGGCCCCGTAGGACGTCTTCTCGACGTCCCGCATGATCGTGATCGTCAGCGAGGTGTCCATCAGGCTCACCGCGCCGGCGTGCAGCCGCCTGCCGATGACCCGCGCCTCGGCCTCGTCGCCGGCGATCACCGCGGCGGACAGCCCGTACTCGCTGTCGTCGGCGAGGCGGACGGCCTCGTCGACGTGATCGTAGGCCTGCACCGGGACGACCGGTCCGAAGGTTTCCTCGCGCATGATCGTCATGCTGTGGTCCACGCCGGTCAGCACGGTGGCGCGCATGTAGCGGCCGCCGTCGAGCGTCTCGCTGGGGCCGCCGCAGCGGATCACGGCCCCGCGCGCGACGGCGTCGGCGAGGTGCGCGTCCACGATGTCCGCCTGCCTGCCGAGGATGAACGGGCCGAGGTGTCCGCGGTCGATGTCCGGGTGGTTGAGCTCCAATCGGGAGGCCTGCGCGGTCAGCTCCTCGACGAACTCGTCGTGCACGGTGCGGTCCACGTAGACGCGCTCGGTCGCGAAGCAGATCTGGCCGGTGTTGTGCACCGCGCCCTTCAGCACCGCCGCCGCGGCCTGGGCGAGGTCGGCCGACGCGGTCACGATCGCCGCGTCCTTGCCGCCCAGTTCCAGGAAGACCGGGATGAAACGGCGAGCGCAGGTCTCCGCGAGCGCGCGGCCGGTGGTCACGCTGCCGGTGAAGCACAGCACGTCCACCTCGTCGACCAGAGCCTGGCCGGTCTCCGGCCCGCCGAGTACGTAGCGCAGCACGGCGGCGACCTCGGGCACCTCGGCGATGCTCGCGGAGACCGGCTCCACGAACCGGGGCGTGACCTCACTCGGCTTGACGATCACGGCGCAGCCCGCGAGCAGCGCGGGCACGGCGTCGAGCATGGAGAGCAGGAACGGGTGGTTCCACGGGCTGATCACGCCGAGCAACGGGTAGGGGTCGAGCTCGGTGTCGAAGGAGACCGTGTCCGTGACACTCGACCGGCCCTGCAGCCGGGCACCCTCGAGGAGGGTGGGGGCCGCGTCGCACCAGCCGCGGATGGACGCCACGACCATGTGCGGCACCTCGTGCGCGACGCGGCTGCGGCCGGTGTCGACGGCCTCGGCGTCCCCGATCGCGCCGGCGTGCGCCTCGATCGCGTCCGCCCAGCGGCGCAGCACCGCCGCCCGGTGCGTGATGCCCGCCTCGCTCCATCCCTGCTGCGCCTTGCGCAGGTCGGCGCCGAGCGCGGCGATCTCCGCGCGGCCCCAGGGCTCGATCCAGTGATCGACCTCGCCGGTCCGCGGGTTGGTCACGGGGATGGTGGTCATCACAGCTCCTCAGCCCGCGGCGACGCGGGCGTCTTCGTCCAGGAAGGCGAGCACCAGCTCGTTGAAGTGCCGGTGCTGCTCCCACTGCGGCCAGTGTCCCGCGCCCTCGACCAGCTCGAACCGGCCGTTCGGGAGCCGCTCCGCCATCCGCAGCCCGACGGCGGCCGGACCGGAGGGGTCGTCGCTGGTCCAGACGACGAGCGCCGGGGCCTCGATCGCGTCGAGCTCCTCGTCGGTGATCATGTTGCGGGCCCGGATGTCGCCGTCCTGCAGGCACATGATGTTGCGCATGGACTCGGCGAACGGGGGCTGGGCGTAGATGGTGCGGCGCACGTCGACCAGCTCCTGGGTCACCCTCGCCGGGTCGGCCATCAGCCAGGTCACCCGGGCGCGGATGCGTTCGTCGCTGGGGTCGTCGGCCGCACCCTGGGACAGGGTGCGGATGCGCTCGCGCACGGCCGGGTCCGACAGGGCGCCGCCGGGGGTGTTGAGCACGATCCGGCCCACCCGCTCGGGGTGCGCGTACGCCGCCTTGACCGCGATCCAGCCGCCGAGCGACTCGCCGTTGAGGTGGGCCCTGTCCACGCCGAGCGCGTCGAGCAGGCCGAGGAGGTGCTCGACGTAGTCCGGGAAGCTCGAGCGGGCGGGTCGTCGGGGTGGTCATGCCGTGACCGGGGTAGTCGTAGGCGATCACCCGGTGGTGGGCGGCCAGCGCCGGGATGTTGCGCGCGTAGGCCTCGAGGTGCCCGCCGACGCCGTGGAGCAGCACCACGGTCTCGGGTCCGGAGCCCGCCTCCAGCACGCGGGTGTTCCACTCGCCGACCTGGACGTGGCGGATGGTCAGGTCCTGGCCCAGCAGGGCCGTCCAGATGCTCGGCTCGTCGGTGACGGGTGCGGGAAGGGTCACGGGGTCCTCCGGGTCGGTGCGAGGGTCTCTGCGGTGGTGATGCCGAACCCGGCGATCCACTCCGGGATCGGCCGGTAGAAGCTGCTGCGCACCGTGTACGGGCCGGCGGCGGCCAGGGCGGCGTAGCAGGCCAGCCAGGTGCGGACCTCGTGGGCGGAGTTGCCCGCCTCGGCGGTGATCCAGTCGTTGGTCCAGCCGTCGGTGGCGCCGAGCTCGCCCAGGGCCAGCAGGTCGAGGAACGCCTCGTCCCAGGCCGGGTTCAGCCGCGGGCCGGGCTCCCCGGCGATCACGGCCAGGCCCGCCTCGCGCACCCGGCCCTCCCGCGCGGCCCGATCCTCCGCCGACGGGTGCCTGCCGGACACGAGCCGGGCGACGACCTCGGGCGGGGCGCCCTCCAGCTGCGGCAGCGGCGGGTCGTGGGACAGGCCGCCGGAGCCGAGCAGCAGGACCCGCCGGTCGAGGGCGAGCAGGGCGCGGCCGAGCGCCGCACCCAGCTGCCGGGTCCGCTGCACCGGACCGAACGGCACGGCCACGGAGTTGACGAACACGGGCACCGTCGGGATGGCGTCGATCGCGCCGAACAGCAGCTCCAGGGGTTGCGCGAAGCCGTGGTCGACGACCATGCGCTCGCTCATCGCGAGGTCGATCCCTGCTCCGAGCACCTCGCGGACGACGTGGCAGGCTGCGTCGCGGTCCACGGCCAGCGGGCCCGCGGCCGTCTCGTAGTCGCCGACGGCGTCCGCCACGGTGCCCACGCAGAAGGGGGGCATGAGGTCGTAGAACATGCCGTTGTAGTGGTCGGGGGCCACGACGACCACGAGGTCGGGGCGGAACTCCCGGGCGAAGGCGCGAGCGTCAGCGAAGGCGGCGTCGACCGCGGCCCGGGCGTCTCCCCGGGGCTCGACGGTGTGCATCAGCGGCGTGTGCGACGCGGTGATCGCGGCGAGCGGCATCGTGACCTCCTCGGCAGTGGGACGACCCGACGCTATGTCCCCGATTCAGATAGGTCTATGTGAAATTCCGGCGGCACGACTTAGCATTCTGACTATGAGTTCATTGGCGCCGGACAACCGGATCTCTCTGCACAAGCTCGAGGTGTTCGCCCGGGTGGTCGAGCGCGGCGGCGTCCGGCTCGCGGCCGAGGAGCTCTTCGTGTCCCAACCGGTCGTGAGCGCCCACCTGCGCTCCCTGGAGGAACGACTGGGCGTCAAGCTCTTCCGGCGGGAGGGCCGTGGCATGGAGCTGACGGAGGCCGGCACCGAGGTGCACGTGTGGGCGACCGAGGTGCTGCGGGGGCGCACCGAGCTCGACCGCAGCCTCCGCGACATCTCCCGCGGCGCCGCCGGTCGCGCGTCGATCGGGTCGAGCATGTCGGTCGGCAACTACGTCCTGCCGCCGCTCCTCGTCGACTTCCGCCGCGGGCACCCGCATGCCTCGATCTCCCTTAGCCCGTCGAGCGTCGAGATCGCGCTCGAGGGCACCCTCTCCGGACGGTACGACTTCTCGGTGCTCGCCACGGACGCCGTCCTCGACACCGACTCCTTCGAGGCGGAACTAATCGCCCGACCTTCCTTCTGCCTCGTCACGGCGCCCGACGACACGAGGGTTGGGGATGCGGTGTCCGTCGCGGAGCTGACGGGCCTGTCCTTCGTCTGCCCGCCCGCGGGCATGGCCATCCGCCGCAGCCAGGACTCGGCACTGGCGGCGATCGGAGTCGTCGACCGGAGCGTGGCGATCGAGCTCGGCAGCGCCGAGTCCATGAAGGTGGCGGTCCAGGGCGGGCTCGGCGTGGCCCTGCTCTGGCGGGCCTCGGTGCAGCGCGAGCTGGACACGGGGCTCCTGCGTGAGGTGCGGATCAGCGGCCAGGACCTGCGGGACAAGCTCTACCTTGTCCAACGCCGAGGAAGGCGGCTGACCGAGTTCCAGAACACCCTGACCGGCGTAATCCGCGCGGGCGTCCACACCTGCCTCGCTCCTCATTCATAGCCATAGGCCTCACGTACCCAGCGGAATTCGTCATAGTGCCTATAAGGTCCACGCCTTAGCTTTCCTCCACATCACCTCATGGAGGAGGGCAGCATGACTCAGACCGCCCGGTCCGAGGCCGTCGGCACGATCGTCCCCGAGGAGCCGGCGAACCGCGCCAGGGCGTGGTTGGCCGAGTTCGAGGACGCCCTCGGCCGACAGGAGATCGAACGTGCGGTCGGCCTCTTCGCCACTCGGAGCTACTGGCGCGACCTGCTGTCGTTCACGTGGGACCTGCAGACCGTCGAACACCGCGCAGGGGTTCGGGACCTGCTGACAGCCACCCTCGCCGCCACCGATCCGTCCGGTTTCCGGCTCCTCGACATCGTCGAGGAGCCCGACGGACTCGTCGCCGCGGTGTTCGCCTTCGAGACCGCCGTGGGAGTCGGTGAAGGGGTCGTTCGGCTCGTCCGCGAAAACGGTGACGACCGGGCCTTCACCCTGCTCACCGCGATGGCCGAGCTGAAGGGGCACGAGGAACCCCAACGGACGCGCCGCCCGATGGGCACGCGGCACGGCGCCCACAAGGATCGCCGGACCTGGCTCGAGACCAGGCAGGACGAGGCGGAGGCGCTCGGCGTCCTGACCCAACCCTACGTGCTCGTGATCGGCGGCGGCCAGAGCGGCATCGTCCTCGGTGCCCGACTGCGTCAGCTCGGCGTCCCCGCACTCGTGATCGACCGACACCCCCGGGCAGGCGACCAGTGGCGCAACCGCTACAAGTCACTGTGCCTGCACGACCCGGTCTGGGCGAACCACCTGCCGTACATGAAGTTCCCCGACACCTGGCCGATCTTCACCCCCAAGGACAGGATGGGCGACTGGCTGGAGTCGTACGTCACGCACCTGGAGGTGCCCTACTGGTCCGGCACCAAAGCCGTCCGTGCCCGCTGGTCCGACGACGCCGCGGAGTGGGTCGTCGACCTCGTGCGCGACGGCGCCCCGCTCACCGTCCGACCCACGCACCTCGTGTTCGCCACCGGCATGTCCGGCAAACCGCGGATGCCCGAGGTGGTCGGCACGGACGTGTTCCGCGGCGAGGTGCAGCACTCCTCGGCACATCCTGGTCCCGAAGGCTACCGCGGGCGCCGAGTCGTCGTCGTGGGCAGCAACAACTCGGCGTTCGACATCTGCGGCGCGCTGTGGGAGAAGGACGCCCACGTGACGATGGTGCAGCGTTCGTCGACGCTCGTCGTGAAGAGCCAGACCCTCCGGGAACGCGTCACCAGCCGCCTCTACTCCGAGCACGCCGAGGCAGCCGGGATCACGACCGAGCGAGCAGACCTGCTCGGGGCCTCGGTGCCCTACCGGGTCCTGCCCTCCGTCCACACCCCCCTCTTCGAGCGGATCGCCGAGGTCGACCGGGACTTCTACGACCGGCTGCGGCAGGCCGGCTTCTGGCTCGACTGGGGTGACGACGGATCGGGCATGCTGCTGAAGTACCTCCGCCGCGGCTCGGGCTACTACATCGACGTCGGCTCCGCGGACCTGGTCGCCGACGGCCGGGTCGCGCTCGCCCACGGCCAGGTGAGCCATCTGACCGAGGACGCGGTCGTCCTCGACGACGGTACGGAACTGCCTGCGGACCTGGTCGTCTTCGCGACCGGTTACGAGTCGATGACCGACTGGGTGTCCGAGCTCGTCGACCAGGAGACCGCGACCCGCCTCGGACCCTGCTGGGGCCTGGGCTCCGGCACGACGAACGACCCGGGTCCCTGGGAGGGAGAGCTGCGCAACATGTGGAAGCCCACGCAGGTGACCAACCTCTGGATGCACGGCGGCAACCTGCAACAGGTCCGGTTCTACTCCCGCGCTCTCGCGCTCCAGCTCAAGGCTCGTTACGAAGGCCTCGACATCCCCGTCCACCACCCCTCCTGACCACCCTCTCGAAAGGACGACGATGTCCGAACACACCACCGACACCCCCGCCGTGGGCCCGTGGCGGGTCGCGATCGCCGGCCTCATCGGCACCACGATCGAGTGGTACGACTTCTTCATCTACGGCCTGGCCGTCGCATCGGTCTTCGCCCCCCAGTTCTTCCCGAGCGCCTCACCCGTGGCGAGCACGCTCGCGGCACTGTCGACGTTCGCGATCGGCTTCGTCGCCCGTCCGCTCGGCGGGGCCCTCATCGGCCACTACGGCGACCGGATCGGTCGCAAACGCATGCTGGTCCTGTCGTTGATGGTCATGGGGACCGCCACCGCAGCAATCGGTGTACTTCCCACCTACGCCGCGATCGGTGTCGCCGCACCGATCACGTTGTTGGTGCTGCGGTTCGCCCAGGGGTTCGCAGTGGGCGGCGAGTGGGGCGGCGCCACGCTCCTGGCTCTAGAGAACGCGCGGTCCCCCCGTCAGCGCACCCTGCTCAGCGCGCTCCCGCAGGTCGGCCTGCCCACAGGAGTCCTGCTCGGCAGCCTGGTCTTCCTGGCCGTGCGCACCGGCCTCGGCGATGCCGCGTTCGTCGAGTGGGGGTGGCGGATCCCCTTCCTGGCCAGCGCGATCCTCGTCGCGTTCGGCCTGCTCCTGCGGCTGCGGCTCGGCGAGAGCCCCGAGTTCGAGCGAGCCCGCACGCGGCAGGGGGTGCGGCGGGCGCCGATCGGCGAGGTCCTGCGTGCGCCGCGCGTCTGGATCCCGGCCGCCGGCATCCCGATCGCGACCACGGCGCTGGGCAACATCCTGCTGGTCTTCCTCGCCGGTCACGCTGCCGCTCGTGGGCTGTTCAGTCCCACGATCATCCTGCTCGTGACCCTCGTCGGAGCCGTGGTGTGGGGCGCGGCGGTCCCGATCGCGGCGCTGACAGCGGCCCGCTTCGGTCGACGGCCCGTCCTCGCCGCATCCATGGCCGGGGTCGCCGTCTGGGCCTTTCCCTACTTCTGGCTGGTGGAGACCGGCGGCACGGCGGAGCTCCTCGCGGCCACGACGGTCGCCGCTGCCCTGATCGGCGTCTCGAGCGGTCCGTTCGGGGCCTACATCACCGAGGCGTTCCCCACCACGCTCCGGTACAGCGGCTCGTCGGTGGCCTACGGCGCGGGCAGTGTGCTCGGTGGCGCACTCGCACCGCTGGTGGCAACCATGTTGTACGCAGCCAGCGGCAGCACGGCCGCCATCGCGGGCTACCTGGTCCTGAATGGGGTGATCAGCGTGATCGCCACTGTCTCCCTGCGCAGTCCCGTGTCCCCGTCGGCCGATGCGAGGTCGGTACACCCAGAGCCCGACTCGCCTCCCGCGCTGGCCTGACCAGGACATGACGATGCCCCGGGCCGACGGCAGTGCGCCGTCGGCCCGGGGCTCTGGTTGTCCAGGGCCAGCCCCAAGGCCGTTCAGTTAAGGGCCGGCAGCTGTGGATCAAGGGCTGTCCGGCGGGATGGTGTTGATCCCGATGGTGTAGTTGCGGCTGGGTCCTCTGACGCGCCTGTGGCGGTGTTGACCGTGTAGTTGGAGATCGCTCGTTTCACGGCGCGGGGCCCGGTTCTGTGGCGGCGGGCCGGGAGGAGAGCGGCGAGGACCCGGCGACCGATCGTTCCGGCCAGGTCGAGCCGGGTGGCGGGTTCGTGGGTGAGGGCGTCTGCGGTGGTGAGCTAGGCCCGGGCTGTGTTGAGCGCGATCGTGAAGCTGGCCCGGTCGGGGTCGAGGTGCGGGTGGGCGAGGACCGCGTCGGCGATCGCGATCCGCAGGGCCTGGTAGGTCACCAGCAACGCGTAGACCTCCTGGGCGATGCCGCCGGGGGTGCGGGCTCGCAGCACCCGCCCGCCCAGGATGGTCGCTTTCAGCTCGAAGAACGTGGTCTCGATCTCCCAGCGCCGACGGTAGAGCCGGGCCAGTTCCAGGGCCGGACGACCCGGACCACCCGCACCGGCGGCGCTGAGGAGCCGGCCCCGATGCGGGACAGGAACGAGCCGTCGGTCAGCGCTGTCAGCACGGGCAGACGGGTGTTGTTTCGGACCGGAACAGCAGGTCCGCCCCGGTCGCGGCGACCGCGGTGATCATGGGGGCGTAGCCGAAGTAGCGGTCGGCCAACACGATCATCCCCGGTCGCATCGCGGTGAGCAGGTCCATGGTCAACGAGGTCTCGCTGCGTCGGTCGGTGGCGAGCACCGCGTCGAGCAGCGTGCGTGTCCCGCAGCAGACCAGCGCGGCCAGCCGCAGCATCGGATAGGCGGTGACGCCGCGATAGGTCCCGCCCGGCCGGTAGACCGCGAGGTTCGCCGGGCTGTTGGGCACGCACATCTGCGTACCGTCGAGCGCGCAGACCAGCCGCCCGCGCCACCACACCCCGGGCGTTCCCGGGGCGGCGGCGCGGAGCACGTCGAACAACGCGCGCAGCGGCGCTGACCCGATCCGGCGGCGGGCCTGGCACAGCGCCGATGCGCTCGGCATTGGCGAGTCGCCGAACCCGCGGCGAGCCCAGAGATCATGCGCGCCCACACCTGGCGGTAGCCGAGATCAGCGAACAACCCGGCCTCAAGCAGCAGATATACGACCACTCGCGAGGGCAGGTCCCGCACCCGTGTCTCGACGGTACGGGTCTCGGCCAGGACGGCGTCGACCATCTCGAACGGCACGATCCGGGTCAGCTCACCCAGATGCCCCGGGGCGAACCGGCCACCGGCGACGGTCAGAACACGACTGGTGACAGAGTCCGGGCTCAGCGGAGCTCCTCGGGAGCAAGGTGTCTTAGCGGACGCCCTCCTGTCGGGGCTCCGCTACCTCCCCCTCACGACACGCCGACAACTCCGGCCTCGTTGACCAACACGCCAACGCCTCAACTGAACGGTTCTGGGGCTAGCCCGGTTGGTCGCCACCGACGTAGAGCGACTTGTACTCGAGGTAGGAGGCCAGACCTTCGGGCCCCAGCTCACGCCCGATCCCCGAGTCCTTCATGCCCCCGAACGGCGCGCCGAAGTCCAGGTCGTATCGGTTGATCCCGATCGTGCCGGTGCGTACCCGCCGGGCGATGCCGAGGGCACGCTCCTCGTCCGCTGACCAGACCGAACCTCCAAGCCCGTAGTTCGAGTCGTTGGCGACCCGCACTGCGTCCTCGTCGTCGTCGACCGGGATCACGGCCATGACCGGACCGAACACCTCCTCTCGGGCGAGCCGGTCACCGTTGTCGACGTCCGCGAACACCGTCGGCTCCACGAACCAGCCGCGATCCAGGCCGACCGGGCGGCCGCCTCCGGTGACCAGCCGCGCGCCGGACCCGCGGGCGATGTCGATGAAGCCCAGGACGCGGGCGAGGTGCTCCTCGCTCACCATCGGCCCGCACGTGGTGGCCGGATCCAACGGATCACCCACGACCATCTGGCGGCAGTACTGCGCGACTGCGTCGACGACCTCGTCGTATCGCGCACGCGCGACCAGGATCCGGGACTGCGTGGTACATGTCTGGCTGTTGTTCTTGAAACTGGCGTTGCCCAACCCGGCGACGAGGTCGTCCACGTCGCCGTCCTCGCAGAAGATCGCGGCGGACTTGCCGCCGAGTTCCAGTGTGCAGCGCCGGATCAGCCGCCCGCACTCTGCGCCGATGACGCGTCCGGCCGTGGTCGACCCGGTGAAGCTGATCTTGTCCACGAGGGGGTGGGTCACCAGCGACCACCCAGCCTCGCGACCGGCGGGGACGATGTTGAGCACACCCGGCGGGATCCCGGCCTCCGCCGCCGCGTCCCCGAGCACGAAGGAATCCAGCGCCGTCTCGGGCGACGGCTTCAGCACGACGGTGCAGCCGGCCGCCAAGGACGGCGCGATCTTGAACATCGCCAGGGCCTGGGGGTAGTTCCATGGCGTGATCGCCCCGACCACGCCGACCGGCTCCCGGCGGACGATCGTGGATCCGTGGGCGCTGGGCCGGATCTCCTCGAGCGGAAGAGCCTCGATCAGATCCGCGTACATGCGCAGCAATGCGACCGGGGCGGTGCCGTTGAAACCTGTGGACTGTGCAATCGGCATCCCGTTCTCACGGCTGACCAGCGTGGCCGTGGCCGCGGCGCGGTCGGCCAGGGCCTGTGCGAACCGACGCATCACCTGCGCACGCTCGGCAGTGGTCGTTTCCCCCCACGGCCCCTCGTCGATAGCTCGACGAGCGGCGCGGACCGCGGCGTCGAGGTCCGGTTCCGACCCGAGGGCAGCCGTACCGAGTAGCTCGCCGGTGGCGGCCTCCCTCACACCTCGGTACTCGGCACCGCTCGGCTCCACCCATGCGCCGTCGACGTAGAGATTCCGCCGGTCCAACTCGGTCTTCGCGCTTGGACTGGCGATCACTGCTGCTCCTGACGTTCCGGTGAGCGACGACTGCCAAGTGGCGGGCAGCGGCTCATTTGACGGTGTAGCCGGCGTCGACCGGCAGGGTCACTCCGGTGATGTACCGGGCCTCGTCGGAGGCGAGGAACAGGACGGCGTTGGACACGTCGACCGGCTCGACCCACGGCACGGGAAGGGCGTTCTTGTTCTGCATGATCGGCGCGATCGACTCGCGCGTCGGACTCGGGTTCGCGGGATCGAACACCCTGCGCAACCCGTCGTTCTGGATCATGAGCGTGTCGACCGTCGTCGGGTGGACGGTGTTGCAGCGAATCGAGTGAGGCGCGAACTCGTTCGCGAGCGCCCGCATCATCCCGACGAGACCGTGCTTGGCCGTCACGTAGTGCGCGGCGTTCATCAGGCCCTTGAGGCCGCCGGTGGAGCTCGTGATCACGATCGAGCCCCCACGGCCGCCGGCGAGCAGGTGCGGGAGAGCAGCCTGGCAGGTGTTCCACACCCCGGTGAGGTTGACGTCGATCAGCTCGTGCCACGCGGTGACGGAAAGCTCCAGCGCAGGCTGGAGCCCCAGCACGCCTGCATTGGCGCACACGATGTCCAACCGGCCCACCTCGGCCACCCCTGCGTCTACCGCCGCGCGCAGGCCTTCCGCATCGCGCACATCGGCCTTGGCGGTGACCACCCGCCGGTCGAGTTCCTCGACGAGCCGCGCCGTCTCGGCCAGGTCCTCCTCCGTCGCGGGTGGGTACAGGTCGATGCTGTCCACGGGACCACAGAGGTCGATGGCGACGATGTCGGCACCTTCCTGAGCCAGCCGAACGGAATGGCTACGTCCCTGCCCGCGGGCGGCCCCGGTGACCAGGGCGACCTTTCCCTCGAGGCGCCCGGTCACCGGTACACGCCCTCGTCGTCCCGCGCCGCCGGGTGCCCGATGTCGTCGAGATCCCGCTGGTATCGCTTGGTCATGTGCTCGACCGCGTCGAGCTGGCTCTGAGCGAGACTCGCCCGCCGCTCGCGCGCCCGGTCGCCGGCAGCGAGCGTGCTCTCGGCCTGCCCCTGGAACTCGGGGAACACGTACTGGGCGATCAGCTCGTAGGACCGTCTGGAGGCCTGTGGGCTCGCCCACTCATGACCCGAGAACAGGAAGGTGCCGAACCCGCCGCTCTGGTCGACCAGCCGACGCACCTGAGCCTTGGCGTCCTCGACGGTGCCGATCGCACCGATCCCGGCCTCGTTGATGAAGTCGATCATCCCGCGGACGTCGGCGTGCTCGCCGACGGCCATCTGCGGGAAGGCGGCGACCCTGCTGAAGTACGTGAACCAGTGCTCGATGCCGTACTCGACATCTCGATAGGCCTGCTCGCGGGTCTCCGCGACGTGGACCAGCCCGGTCAACCGCCACTTCGACCGGTCCGGCGCCGGCAGCCCGTGGTGCGCCGCCCGTTCCTCGACGACGTCCCAGTGGCGGGCGAGGGCGTCGAACCCGGCTCGGGTGAGAGTCGCACCGACCGACAGCATCCCCGTGCCGTGCCGTCCGGCCAGGCGCGGACCCGTGGGCGAGGCGACTGCCGCCACGGCGACCTCGAAGCACGGATCACTGTAGGGGCGGAGCTGCAGCCGGGCATCGACCAGGGAGTGGGTGCGCGTCTGCGCCGTGACCGACTCCCCGCGCAGGAGTCGCAGGATGATGTCCAGGTGCTCCTCGAGGAGCTCGCGGGTGTCCGTAGGGGTCAGGCCGATCATCGACGAGTCGGTCGGCAGCGAGCCCGGACCGCAGCCGAGCATCACCCGACCGCGGGTGAGGTGGTCCAACATCACCATGCGGTCCGCCACCCACAGTGGATTGTGGTAAGCGATCGAGGTCACGCCGGTGCCGAGCTTGATGTGCCGCGTGCGCTCCGCCGCCGCCGCGATGAAGATCTCCGGCGAGCCGATCAGTTCGGAGCCGGCGGAATGGTGCTCGCCGATCCAGGCCTCGTCGTAGCCCAGCGCGTCGAGGTGCTCGATGAGCTCCAGGTCGCGCTGCAGGGCAAGGGTCGGGTTCTGGCCGGGTGCGTGGATCGGCGCGAGGAAGATGCCGAACCGGAGTCTGCTCACAAGGACTCTCCTCGGGTGAAGCCGTTCTGCCCAGGGATGAGGCAGCACAGGACGGGGCAACGTTAGAGTCGGCCGACAGAGGGGTCCATGAGGAAGATCGGCGCTGAGACTTAGCTTTCGAGCTATGTCAGCGTCCGCTGATCGTCCTCTCGAGCGATGATGTCCCGCTCGGACGCATAGCCGTACGGCTCAGTGAGAGCGTCGGAATTCGTCATAGTGCTATTCTCTCGGCCCGCTTAGCTTGCTTGGCATGACTGACCTCCCGCCCCATTCGCCGGCCGCTGCCGTCCGGCCGGGCGTCGCTGCGGCGACGTCGCCACATGGTCTGCGCCGGCTCGTGACCGTCGCCGTCCTGGCCCAGGCCGTGGAGTACTTCGACTTCTTCGTCTACGCGACCGCCGCCGCCATCTACCTCGGCCCCCTGTTCTTCTCCGGGCTCGGGGACACCGCGGCGACGCTGGCCTCGTTCCTCACCCTCGCCGTCGGGTTCGTCGCCCGCCCCCTCGGCGGCGCCGTCGCCGGGCACTACGGCGACCGCTATGGGCGCAAGCCGGTACTGGTGGCCTCGACCGCGATCATGGGCGTCGCGACGTTCCTGATCGGCCTGCTGCCCACCGCGTCGACCCTCGGTTGGGTCGCGGCCGCGCTGCTGGTGGTGCTACGTCTACTGCAGGGCTTCGCGCTCGGCGGGCAATGGGGCGGCGCCTCGCTGCTGCTCACCGAGAGCGCCCCGAGCGGGCGGCGCGGCTACTTCGGCAGCTTCGTCCAGGTCGGCGCCCAGCTCGGCCTGATGAGCGGGATCAGCGCGTTCCTGGTGCTCTCGTTCGTCTTCTCCGACGAGCAGATGATCGCCTGGGGCTGGCGGATCCCGTTCCTCTCCGGCCTGCTGATGATCGGTATCGGGCTCTACATCCACCGTGCGGTCGAGGACACCCCGAAGTTCAAGGAGCTGCGGGCCACCCGGCCGGAGCCCGACGAGCCCGAGCAGCCCCCGCTCGCGAAGGTGCTCCGCGAGCACTGGCGCACGATCCTGCTGGCCGGGGGCGCCTTCGTCCTGCCCAACGCGGTCGCCTTCATCATCGTCTCCGGCGTCCTCGACTACGGCGTCCGGTCCCTGCACCTGTCCCGCGGCCCGCTGCTGGGCGTGATCCTGGCCGCCTGCGTCGCGCCACTGTTCTTCCTGCCCTACTTCGCACACCTGTCCGACCGGGCGGGCCGTCCGAAGCTGTTCATCATCGGGGCGGTCGGAGTGGCGCTGTGGGCCTGGCCGATGTTCGCGCTGATCGACACGGCGAACCTGTGGCTGGTGTTCGTGGCCCTCCTCGTGTGCTTCACGGTGCATTCGCTGATGTTCGGGCCGCAGGTCGCGCTGTACTCCGAGCTGTTCAGCACCGACGTCCGGTTCTCGGGGGCGTCGCTGGGCTACCAGGTCGGCTCGATCTTCGGCGGCGGGCTCGCCCCGCTGATCACCGCCGCCCTGCTCGACGCCACGAAGGCAAGCTGGTCGGTCGCGGCCTACATGACCTTGCTCGGCGTGATCAGCCTGCTCTCCATCGTGGCGCTGCGCCGCCGCGCGAACGCCGCGGGCCGCCGGGAGCTGTCGTGAGCGGGCGGACCGTCCGCCATGTCGTCGACACCCACCACCACGTCGGCAGCCTGGCGATCGGCGCCGCTGAGGAGCGGACCTCCGCCGCCGAGTCCCGCGACCCGGTCGAGGTCCAGCACGCCATGCTCGACCGCTTCGGGATGAGCGCGTGCGCGGTCATGCCGGGCCTGCAGTACGAGCGCCCGTACGGGATCGTGAACACCCGCGAGCTCAACGTCGCCATCGCCGCCTACCGCGACTCCTCACCCCGCTTCCTCGCCGCGCTGGGCACCGTAGAGCCGCTACACGGCCTCGCCCTGTGCCGCGAGGAACTGGATCGGATGGTGGGCGACCTGGCCCTCGACGGCGTGGTCTGGCACACCCGCTACCAGGGCGTGGCGGTGTCCGACGGGCGGATGCACGCCCTGGTCGACGAGGCGACGAGCCGCGGTCTGCCCTGCTACGTCCACATGTTCGCCGAGTCCAACCTCGAGGCGCCGTGGATGTTTGCCGACCTCGCCCGCGACCATCCCGACGCGACGACCGTCGCGCTCGACGGGTTCTCGGCGTCGACACAGGTGCAGTACGTGTTCGACCTCGTAGACCGGTTCGACAACATCCTGTTCGACACCGCGATCTGCTTCCCGCTCCTGCGCCCGCTCGACGCCTTCGTCGCCCGGTTCGGGTCCGAGCGGCTGCTGTTCGGCACCGACTCCTACGCCGATCCCGTCAGCTACAACGTGCCCGCCGTCATGGCGGAGCTGCTCGCCTCCGACATGGCCGACGAGCACCTGGAGAACATCTTCTGGCGCACCTTCTGCCGCCTCTTCCCCACCGCGGGGAAGGCGCTCGAGGCGCTCGACACCCCCGAGGAGACCCCCTCATGACCATCCCCTCCGGACACCGCTCCGTGATCGTCGTCGGCGCGGGACCGGTCGGCCTGACGCTCGCCGCCGAGCTCGGCACCCGCGGGATCGACACCCTCGTGCTCGAACAGAACCCGACGACCACCGACAACCCGCGCTGCAACACCACCAACGCCCGGTCGATGGAGTACTTCCGCAGGCTCGGCGTGGCCGACCCGATCCGGCGGGCGGGGCTCCCACTCGACCACGCCACCGACATCGTCTACTGCACAACGCTGACCGGCTGGGAGCTCACCCGCTTCCCGTTCTCCTCCGCGCAGCAGATCTTCGACCGCACCGCTCCCGAGCTCGCCGAGTGGCCGACCCCCGAACCCCAGCACCGGATCTCGCAGATCTACCTCGAGCCCATCCTTGAGGAGCACGTCCGCGGCTACCCCTCCGTCGAGATCATCCGCGGGAGCCGGGTGACCGCGGTGGTCGACCACGGCGGGAAGGTAGAGGTCCGCGCGGAGGCGAGCGGCGTCGAGACCGTGGTGACCGCGGACTACGTCGTCGGCTGCGACGGTGGGGCCAGCACCACCCGGCGGGCGATCGGCGCCCGGCTGCACGGTGACTCGCAGGCCGCGGAAAACCGGCTCTCGGTGTACTTCCGCTCGGCCGAGCTGGCCCGCGAGTTCGCGGCGGCGGAGCGCCCCGGCTGGATGTACTGGTGGTACGGCCCGCGTCTGAAGGGCTCGTTCGTCCAGCTCGACGGCAAGGGTCTCTATCTCTGCCACGCCCGCGTCCCGGACGGCACCGCACCCGAGGACCTCGACGAGGACGAGGTGCTGCGCGCCGCGCTGGGCAGGGACATGGAGGTGGAGAAGATCCAGATCGTGCGCTGGACCCCGCGTCGGCTGGTCGCCGACAAGTTCGTCGACGGCCGGATCGTGCTCGCCGGCGACGCAGCACACCTCTGGCTGCCGCTGGGTGGCTTCGGCATGAACACCGGCATCGCCGACGCCGTCGGGCTCGGCTGGCGACTCGCCGCTCTGCTGGCAGGCTGGGGTGGCCCGGACCTGCTCGACGCCTACGAGGTGGAGCGGATGTCGGTGGGCGAGGCAACCTCACGGGCCGCACTGAAGATCGACCGCGACATGGCCACGATCGCGCGCGACCCCGCCCTGCACGTCGACGACGCCGAGGGCGCCCGGCTTCGCACCGAGGTCGGAGCCCGGATCGCCGAGGTCGACCGGCAGCAGTGGCACAGCCAGGGTGTGCAGTTCGGCGCTCGCTACGCCGAGTCCCCCGGCATCGTCGCGGACCGGGTGCACGCACCGGGCGCGATCGACCGCATCGACCACTACCGGCCGAGCGTCGCGCCCGGCTCCCGGTTCCCGCACGCCTGGCTGCCCGACGGGGGCTCGGTGTTCGACCGCCTGGGTCGCGACTTCACCCTGGTCCGCACCCGCGGCGACGCGACCCCGTTCCGCGCCGCGGCAGAGCGCCTCGGCATCCCGCTGACCGTGCTCGAAATCGACGAGCCCGTCGTCACCGAGGAGCCGCTCGGCCTGGTCCTCGTCCGGCCCGACCTCTACGTCGGGTGGAGCGGCGACGTCGCCCCCGGAGATGTCGACCGGCTGTTCCGCACCCTGGTCGGCGCCGAGAGCCGGTCCCCGCTCTCGAGCGCCGCGTCCTGATCACGACACCACCACGGCTTCAGCGAGGAACGCCATGACCGATCACCTGACCACTCTGTACAGCGGCTTCGCCGCGCGCCTCGCCCGGACGCCGGACATGGGCGTGGACGCGATGCGGGACCTCTTCGAGGGTTGGCACCTCGGGACGACGGAGCCCGCGGGGGTGCAGTACGCCGAGGCGGAGGGTGCGCCGGTCCCCGCCACCTGGTGCCGCGCGCTCGGCGGTTCCGCGTGGGTCGTCGTCCACGCGCACGGCGGCGGCTTCGTCGTCGGCTCCCGGCACAGCCACCGCAAGCTCGCCGGGCACCTCGCGGCACGGGCCGGCGCCTCGGCGCTGGTCGTGGACTACCGCCGGGCTCCCGAGCACCCGTTCCCCGCGGCGATCGACGACCTCGTGTCCACAGTGGGCTGGCTGATCGACGCCGGCCACCGGCCCGCCGACATCGTCCTGTCCGGCGATTCCGCGGGCGGCAACCTGGCGCTGAGCGCTGCGCTCCGGTTGGCCGAGCGTGGAACGCCGCCCGCCGGAGTCGTCGCCCTCTCCCCATGGTTCGACCTGGCGAACACCGGGGAGTCGCTGGCCGAGAACGCCGACCACGACGCCATGGTGGACCGGCCCACCCTGCAGCTGATGGCGGAGCTGTACCTGGCGGGCGAGTCGCCGGACGCGGCCGCGGTGAACCCGCTGCACGCGGACCTCGCTCCCCTGCCGCCCCTGTACCTGGCCGCGAGCAGGCACGAGACCCTGCGGGACGACACGACGCGCCTCGCCGAGCGCGCCCGTGCGGCCGGGGTTTCTGTGACGCTGGAGCTCGAGGATGGGCAGCAGCACGTCTACCAGATGGGCGCCGGGCGGCTCGCTGTCGCCGACGAGTCGCTGACCCGGATCGGACGGTGGATCTCGGGCCTACCCCGTGTCGAGGAGCCCGCCGCACAGCCGACGGTCGCCGGAGCTGCCCGATGAGGTTCGGAGTCGTCCTCGCTCCCCGGATAGACGACTGGGAGGTCTTCCGGTACGCGGAGGAGCTGGGCTTCGACTCGGCGTGGGCCTGCGACTCCCAGATGCTGTGGTCCGACTGCTACGCGACGCTCGCCCTCGCCGCGGCCCACACCGAACGCATCGCCCTCGGCCCGGGTGTCGCCGCGGCCGGCACCCGGCTCGCACCCGTCACGGCCCACTCCATCGCGTCGGTGGCGAAGCTGGCGCCGGGCCGGACCTTCCTCGGTATCGGCACGGGCCATACGTCGATGCGGGTCATGGGCCGCAAGCCCATGCCCGTCGGTGAGTTCAGGACCTACGTTCGCACGGTGCGCGGCCTGCTCGCCGGCGAGGAGGTGGACCTCGGCGGAGGCGCGCACACCCGCTTCCTGAACCGCGACCATGGGTTCGTCGCCCTCGACCACCCCATCCCGGTCGTCGTGGGCGCCAACGGCCCGCGTGCGCTGCGCCTCGCGGGCGCTGAGGGCGACGGTGTCGTGACGATCGCCGTGACCCACCCGGACGAGGTCAAGGGCGTCACGGACCTGGTGGCCGAGGGCGCCACCCGGTCGGGCCGCGCCCTTCCTACGGGCTTCACGACGACGTCGATGACGAACGTCGTCGTGCTGGCGGAGGGCGAGTCGGCGACCGCGTCGCGCGTGCTCGCGATGACCGACTCCTGGGTGGGCGCCGCGATTCACTTCGCCTACGAGATGTGGTCGATCCGGGAGGACGAGGACGCCGTTCCCCGCCCTTCCGACCCTTCTGGGAGGAGTACTGCGCGCACGTCGCCGGGATGGAGACCCCCGAGGACCGCCGCTACCTCGAACTGCACGACGGCCACGCCACCTGGCTGCCCGCCGCCGAGCGCCGGTTTCTGACCGAGGATGCCGTCCGGGCGGTCACGATCGTGGGCACCGTCGACGAGGTCGTAGAGCAGATCCGGGAGGCCGAACAGGCCGGCGTGACCGAGCTGGCGCTGCAGAGCCCGCTGGCCACCGCCCGAGACGTGATGCGGGAGTTCGCCGAACGGGTCCGGCCGGCGCTCTAATGGGTCCTGTCGGGCTTGGTTGTGCCAGGCTCGCCTCTGCTAGCGGCCAGCGGGTCAGCACTCCCGGCCTCCGGGCGTGGAGCTCTACGCTCCGACCGTGTGCCCGCTGGTCGTGAGGAGGCCGGGACCGCTGATGGGATTACATGCCCCCGCGGCGCATCGCGGCGGGTGAGCACTTGACCATTAGGGCGCGGTGGTCTTCTCCACGCTGCCGTTGTTGCTGGCAGAGGGCACACCCTCGGGGTTCTCGCGGGAGATACGCATACGACGCGCCGGATCGAACGGTGACGGCAGAACAGCGACATCAAGTAGATGCCGTCGACCGAAATGCGTCTCTGGCTACGCTAGCCGGGAAAGCGGACGCTTCCTGACCGGTTTCCCTCATGCGGCCTCGACACGGAACACCCCGCACCGGCCGACGACCGCCTCGAACGCCTCTGGCGTCACGGCCTCAACCACCCCGGCGTCGGCCATGATCTTCGCGCCGTCGGCGAGACGCACCGGCCACAGCCGCAGCACCGGGAGCGCGTCCTGCGGATCCAGCTCGACGAGCCGAACCTGCTCGCGGCGCTTGCCCGTGCTCAGCATGGCGCGACCGTCCGCGGCCCGGACGTTGCGCGCCCAGTCGGCGCCGGGAAAGCCCTCCAGCAGGTAGCGCTGTCCCTCGTGCCGCAGCACCGAGAGCGGTGTGCTGCGCGGCTTGCCGCTCTTGCGACCCGGCACCGTGAGCACGGGCAGCTCCTTCATGCCGAGGCCGGCGCGCCGCAGCGCGAGGAAGACCTTGTTCATCGGCTTGAGCCAGCGCGGCGGGGTGGGGTTCTGGGTGGTCATCGGCTCATCTCTCGATAGCGGTGGACGGAAAGCGGCCCGAAGACCGTGATGATCACGAGCGGCCAGACGACGGCCATGAGGACGGGGTGCTGGGCGACCCATGAGTCGCCGCCCCACCCGGGGTTGCCGAACAGCTCTCGGGTAGCTGCCGCGGTTGCGGTCAGCGGGTGCCACTCGGCGATCGTCGAGACCACGGCGGGCATGGCGGCGGGTGCGAAGAACACCCCGGACAGGAACGCCACCGGGAACTCGAGGGCCTGAGCCGCGGTGACCGGCCCACTGCCGCGCGCGATCAGGCCCAGGTAGATGCCGATCCACAGCATCGCGAACCGCAACAGCAGGAGCAGCCCGACGGCGGCGACCACAGCGAGTGGCCCCCCGCTGATGCGCCAGCCGATCGCGAGACCCGCGAGCATCAGCACGACCAGCCCGATCGCAGAGATCGTGAGATCGGCGGCGGCCCTCCCGACGAGCACGGCCGACGGCGTCATCGGCATCGAGCGGAACCGGTCGGTGATCCCGCGCTGCGTGTCGGTGACGACGGCGATCATCGTGCTGCCGATCCCGGACAGCATGGTCATGGTCAACATGCCCGGGAGCAGCAGCTGCCGGTAGTCGCCGCCCGGCACCACCATCATGCCGCCCATCAGGTACACGAAGATCAGCAGGATGACGATCGGGAACCCGATCGTCAGGACGAGCTGCTCGGGCTGGCGACGCAGGTGGGCCAGGTAGCGGCGGGTGAGCGTGCCGGCGTCGGTGAGCGCCCAGCCCAGCCGAGACCCGGGTGCGGGGACAACGGTCACGCCGCCACCCCCGTCGCCGTCGTCAGCTGCAGGAACACCTCGTCGAGCGTCGGGCGGCGCACGGAGAGGTCCTCCGCATCGATCCCCTCGTGTTGCAGCCCGTGCACGACCGCGGTGAGCGCCTCCATGCGGTCGCTCACCGGGGCCGTCACCCTGCGGGTCGCCTGCTCGGCCGCCGGGGTGGTGCCGGCCACCCGTCCGACGAGCGCGACGGCGCGCGGCAGGTCGGACGCGTGGTGGACCACGACCTCGATCCGGTCCCCACCGATCCGCGAGCGCAGCTCGTCCGGCGTGCCCTCGGCGACCACGCGGCCGCCGCCGCCCTTCGGCGCGGCGAGCACCGAGATCCGGTCGGCGAGCTGATCGGCCTCATCCAGGTACTGAGTGGTGAGCAGGACCGTCGTGCCGTCCGCGACGAGCGCACGCACCGCGCCCCAGACCCCGGCCCGGCTGCGCGGGTCGAGCCCGGTCGTCGGTTCGTCGAGGAACAGCACCGCGGGCGCGAGGATCATGCTGACGGCCAGGTCGAGCCGCCGCCGCATGCCGCCGGAGTACCTCCCGACCGACCGGGTACCGGTGTCGGCGAGGTCGAACCGCGTGAGCAGCTCGTCGGCCCGCCGGCGCGCGTCGGCCCGGGACAGGTGGAAGAGCCTGCCGAACATCACGAGGTTGGTGCGGCCGTCGAGGATCTCGTCGACCGCGGCGTACTGGCCGACCAGCCCGATCCGCCTGCGCACGTCCGCGCCCTGCGTGGCGACGTCGAACCCGTCGATCGCGGCGCGCCCGCCGTCGGCGCGCAGCAACGTGGTGAGGATGCGGACGGCGGTGGTCTTGCCCGCGCCGTTCGGGCCGAGCAGGCCGTGCACCGTGCCCGGCGGCACGGACAGGTCGAACCCGTCGAGCGCGGGCTGGTCGGACCCGGGGTAGCGCTTGCGGAGCGCCTCGGCGCTCACAGCGGCAACCATGTCCCTCCCGATACTCAAGTTTGAACCCTGCCCGACGAGGATGCCTCACCGGGAAGGGGGTATGCAAACTTGAGTCGCCACGAACCGGACGGGTGTTACCAAGCGCCCCCGACTATCGCGGCGGATACGGCGGGAACTTCAACGCGTCCCAGCTGCCGGGCTTGCCCGGCGAGCGCGGTTCGCCCGTCATCGGGTACGCGCCGCCCTCGATGCGCTCGATCACGCCGCGCGTCCACTCGGCGCTACTCGCCGCGCTGTGCTCCCACATGCCGAACAGCTCTCGCACGTGCGGCGGGTCCACCAGCGCGTCGACCTGCGCGCGCGCCTTGTCGCGCGCGGTCTCCAGCGCCCCGAGGCGCTCCCGCAACAGCGCGATCGCCTCGTCGCGGGACAGCGACGGCAGCATCGCGAGCGCGGCGCCCAACGCGTCGGGACGTGGCTGTGGACGGCGCAGCGCGTCGCGCAGCAGCTTCATATACTCGGCCTCACCGCGCTCGGTGAGCTCGTACTCGGTGCGCCCCGGCATGTCGTTGAAGTCCCGGAGGTAGCCGGCCTCCGTGAGCGAGTGCAACGCGTGGTAGATCGAGCCCCACTTCACGTTCGCCCACTCGTCGGCGCCCCACGACAGCAGGTCGTTGCCGATCCGGTAGCCGTGGGCACGCCCGTACCCGCGAACGATCCCCAGTACCAGCAAGCGCGTCGCCGACATCGCCGCTGAGCCTACGAGACCGAGCGACTGGGTGGTCGACCCGCAGGTCGACCAGGCCACCCCCGCCGGGTTCACCGGTCACCGTTTTGGTCACCGCTTACAACCGATCACTGTGTCGGATAGGCATCTCCACTGATGATCGACAGGCGGCTGGAAGAGCGTCTGGCCAGCAGGAACGAGTTCCGGGGATCGCGAGTGAGTACCCGACTCCCCTCCAGCGGGTTCGGGGTTCAAGTCCCCGGCGACGTACCAACGGCAGAGGTCGGGGACATGTCCCCGACCTCTGCTGGCGTTTCTGGAGATCAAACCTGTCGAAGACCCCACGGAGACCCTCTCCGGAGTCGCCGCCATGGCCCGTCCCCCGCTCGCCCTCGGAGATCACTGGTCGATCAAGGTCGTCCGTGACAACGGCAGGTGGGTCGCCCCTGCCGCTTCCGTGACCTCGATGGCGTGACCCGACTGGTCGAGCGCTGGGGCACATCCCGCGCAGCCGCCCAGCAGGAGCTACAGACCGAACTGTGAGCCGGGGCTCGTCGAGTGTGATGTCGCCCTCCTCGACGCGTTCTTCTTCTGCCTGGAGCGGGCCCGGCGAGTCGTCGAGCAGCACGACGGCACGACCGCCGAGAAGTTGCGCCACTCCGCCGACACCCGCCGCATGATCCGCGGACAAGATCGCCGCCGGCGCAGACCTGCCCGACCTGATCCGTTTCGCGATCGGCTCGGGCCCGAGGATCGGGGAGCTGTGCGCGGTTCGCTGGATGATCTCGGGTGAGCGTGTCCCCTGCTTCCTCACTGGGCCGCCCGACAAGCCGTCTCCGCTGCGCGCCTTCGACAATGGGCCGGAACTCTCCAGAACAAGAAGGTGGCCCGGCTCGTGCCGCTTCGCGCGAATGTCTACGCCGCGGACAGAAGCGGTAACCAAGGAACCGCGCCGCCGCGCAACTGTAGCTCCGCCAACGGGGCCTCGGGTCAGGAGGACGGATCGGCGCGCAGGCGAGTTGAAGTAGGCCGAGGTGGATGCCGGTTCGTCGCTCGACGCACCCCGCGTGGATGAGCAGGTGGGTAATGCCGGCCATCACGAGGCCTTACCCTCCGGAATGGATTGAAGCGGTTGTCGATCTTGCACAGGGGGAAGTCCGTCTCGAGCCGGGGCGACGAGGGACCGGGTGAAGAAGGGCAGCCAACGATGTCCGAGCAGCCAACTGCCCGAACCCAGGCCGCTGGGAACGCTCAGAGTAGAGAGGACGGCAGGCCCGGAGGTAGCGATCCCGTCGAGGCCATGCGGCCCGGGCCACCGAAGACGGGGGGCACCACGGGACACCAGCCGATAGGCGGTGGTGACGTCGGACAGGTTCGGGAACTCTTTTCACGTGGTGAATCCGGCCGTCCTACCTCGTTGCTTTCCGACGGGTGGCCGGTGCTGGGGACAGCCGGGCGGATTTGCAGTGGCTGATGTGGTGGCGACGGCGCGATGGACGCAGGTGATTCAGCAGCGGAAAACGGCGCAGCAGCGGTGACCCCGGCGGAAGCCGCATGGCCCACCGCCCCGGGAAACGGACCTGCCACTGCGACCACGGGAGATGACGATGTTCGAACTCGTCGGGCGCCGGGCGGCGATCTTGTCCTACCGCTTCGGCATGGCCGACGGCGTGTCGGTGACCGCCGCCCAGTGGCTGACCACGCTGCGCGCCCTGGGGATGCAGGTGCACACGGTAGCCGGGGCCGGCCGGGCAGACGTCATGGTGCCGGGGTTGTCCCTGGACGCGCCGCGTCCTCCGCCCCGCCGCAGCTTGGCCGCCGCCCTCGATGACGTCGACGTGGTGATCGTGGACAACGTGTGCTCACTGCCGGTGAACCGCCAGGTGGGTGAGGCGGTCGCGGCCTACCTGGCCGGGCGGCCCGCGGTGCTGCGCCACCACGACCTCCCGTGGGAACGCGAGCGCTACGCCGACATCCTCGACTGGCCCCCGAGAGACCAGAGGTGGACCCACGTGACGATCAACGAGCTGGCCCGCCGCGCGCTGGGCGACCGCGGGATCGCGGCGACCACGATCTATCACGGCTTCAGGGATCGGCCCTGCCCCCGGAGCATCGGGACCGGGTGCGCCGGCGCCTCCGTGTGGACGGGGACGGCCCGTTGGTGTTGCAGCCGACCCGGGCGATCGCCCGGAAGAACATCGCCGTCGGGCTGGCCCTGACCGCGGCCCTCGGCGGCACCTTCTGGCTGACCGGCCCGGCCGAGGACGGCTATCAGCGCGAACTCGACGCCCTGCTGCAGGCGAGCCCTGTGCCTGTGCGGCGCCGGCTACCGGCGGGCGTGACGATGGCGTGCGCCTACGCGGCCTGCGACGCGGTGGTGCTGCCCTCGTCCTGGGAGGGCTTCGGGCTGCCGTTGATCGAATCGGCGCTGCACCGCCGCCCCATCGCGGTCGGAGACTTCCCGGTGGCCCGCGAGCTCGCGGAGTACGGGTTCCGTTGGTTCTGCGCGACGGATCCCGAGTCGCTGCGAGCCTGGTTGGCCGATCCCGATCCGGGCCTGCTGGACCACAACGAAGCCATCGCACGGGAGCATTTCGGGATGGACGCCCTTCGCCGGCGGCTCGGTCTACTCCTCTCGGGTGCGCCTATGTGTCACCATCCGGGTTCGGCGTTTGACAGGGGGAACGGCGCATGCGACTGCGTGACCGGCTGATCGCCGGAGTGCTGCGCGGTCCTATCGGCGCTTTGGTGGCCGAGCAGCTGGCTGCGCAGGTCGAGCAGCTCAAGCTGGACGCGCTCTACCGGCCCCGCTGGCACGGCGACCGGTCCCGGCTGCACCTGTCGGACACCGCTGTGGTCAACAACGCGCTGTTCAACCTGTCCGGCGGCACGATCACCGTCGGCGAGTACGCGTTCTTCGGCCATGACGTCGCGGTGCTCACCGGCACCCATGACATCGAGAAGTTCGGCCGCGAGCGCCAGCTCACCTTCCCGCGCTCCGGCCGTGATGTGGTGATCGGCGACGGGGTCTGGCTGGCCAGCCATGTCCTGGTGCTCGGCCCGGTGACCATCGGCGAGCATGCCGTGGTGGCCGCCGGTTCGTTGGTGCGCGGGGACGTCGAGCCCTACACGGTGGTGGCCGGGCGACCGGCCGAGCCGATCGACACGATCACCCCGCCCGGCCGATGAGGCTCGAGATCGGCGCCGGGGAGAAGCCGCACCCCGATTACGACCTGCACGTCGACCTGCTGGCGCTGCCCGACATCGAGGTGCGTTGCCGGATCGACCGGCTGCCCTTCAGGACCGGCTCGCTGGACGCGCTACGCGCCAACCACGTGCTCGAGCACCAGAGTTACGAACTCATCGACCAGACGCTGCGCGAGTGGGCCCGGGTCCTCAAACCCGGCGCCGCCGTCGACATCGGCGTCCCCGACGCGAAGTTCGTCGCCGCCCAGTGGGTCGCCGGCGAGATCGACACCGCCGAGGCCAATCACTGGATCTTGGGCGGGCACTCCGAGCGTGCCGCCCACCAGGGCGTCGACGGCCACGGCGTGCCGCTGTGGATCTGGAACGCCCACCACACGATGTTCGACCCCGATTCGCTGCGCGCGGCCGTCGAGCCGCACCTCATCGTCCGCGAGATCTTCACCTACGACATCCGCAACCTGCGCTGCTACGCCCGCAAGCCCTGACCCGTTCGCGGCCCCCCGGCTCCGGCCTTGCCCCGTCCCCAGCCGCGGGGAGGGATGTCAACAGGCGACCTGCCTAGGACCGCCGAGCTTCAGCTCGCCTCGCCCCGGAAGATCGCCTGGCAAAGCAGGGGGCCCTGTCTGGTCGTCCGGCCGCCGTCCCAGATATAGGGTTCAGGGTCGGGCCGACGGACCCGTGTCCGTTCACTAGCTCCAGCGTCGCGCGGAACGCCGCCGACCGGAAGGAGTCCCACGATGGCAGGCGACATGAGGGATTCGGAACGACGCCTCTCCGAACCACCGAACGCGGTGGTCATGGAGTTCCTCATGCTGGCCCAGGAACTGCTCGCCGCGAGCACCGTTCACGACGTCCTCATCCGAGTCGCGACCGCGGCGGAGACGGTCGTTCCCGGCGCGGACCTCGTCAGCGTCACCCTTCATACCCCCGACGGGCGGCTCGACACGCCGGTCGCCACTGCACCACTGGCCGAGGCCCTCGACGAGCTGCAGTCCGAGCTCGGTGAGGGGCCCGGGATCGAAGCGAGCCGCACATCGGGCCTCGGGCTCGCCGAGTCCCTGGACCTGGAAACCGACTCCGCGTACCCCGCGTGGGGACCTGCCGCTGCGCAGCGCGGAGTACGCAGCGTGCTGTCTCTGGGACTGTTCCCCAAACAAGAGCCACCTCGTATGGGCGCCCTCAACTTCTACTCCGCCCAGCCCCACGGGCTCGACGCCGTGGACCGGGACATGGCGGTGATCCTCGCCGCGCACGCCGCCACCGCGCTCGCCGGCACCATCGCCACCAACGCCGCCGAGCTACAGGTCGCGCAACTCAAGGAAGCGATACGCAGCCGCGACGTGATCGGGCAGGCCAAGGGAGTGCTGATGGAGCGCCGCGGCATCAGCGAGAGCGAAGCGTTCCAGGTCCTGCGCGAGGCGTCGCAGGCGCTCAACACCAAGCTGGTCAAGGTCGCCACGACGCTGGCGGAACGCCGAGCGGAGCTTCGATGCTGGCCGACTCCAGTTCTTTGGTGCCCAGCCGGTGCCCGGCGATGTTGATCACGTCGTGCACCCGGCCGAAGATCCGGAAGTAGCCGTCGGCGGCCTGCAGCGCGACGTCCCCGGCTGAGCTGCGCAATGCCCGGACCCGACAGCTCCCTCGGCGCCGGTCGACTCGGGGCTTGACTCGGCTGCCGAGTTGTGCCATCAAGGGTGACAGGCATCACAGCCGAGGTCGATGCCCCCACACCGACGACTCCCGCCGATGAGGCTTTCGGCCCCGCCCTCGAGGAGGTGGGCCGTGATCGGAACGAAGACGCCCTTCACGGACGAGAAGGCTCCGTGTGGGAGGCGGGTGAACGGCAGCCGCTACTTCGAGGACGACGGCTCCGGCATCCGGTGCGACGACGTCACCTACGACTGTGGCTGCCGCTCGATCGAGCACCAGTTCCATGACGGGAGCTGCCGCACCAGAGTCACCCGCCACGACGGCCGGGTGCTGCTGAACGAGCTGTCCGCCGAACACGCCGAATGAGCCGGGCGGGATGGCGGACCACGACGTAGTGGTGGTGGGTGGCGGCGGCGCCGGGCTGCGCGCCGCCCTCGCGATCGTGCAGGCGAACCCGCAGCTGAACGTAGCGGTCGTCTCCAAGGTCTACCCGATGCGCAGCCACACGGTCTCGGCGGAGGGCGGCGCCGCGGCGGTCATCGCGACCGACGACAGCCTGGACGAGCACGCTTACGACACGGTGTCCGGCAGCGACTGGCTGTGCGACCAGGACGCCGTCGAGGCTTTCGTGCAGGAGGCACCGCACGAGCTGCTGCAGCTGGAGCACTGGGGCTGCCCGTGGAGCCGGCAGCCCGACGGCGAGGTGGCGGTCCGCGCGTTCGGCGGCATGAAGAAGATGCGTACGTGGTTCGCCGCCGACAAGACCGGCTTCCACCTGCTGCACACCCTCTTCCAGACCTCGCTGAAATACGACCGGATCATCCGCTATGACGAGTGGTACGTCACGACGCTGCTGGTCGACGACAACCAGGTGCACGGTGTTGTCGGCATCGAGCTGGCCACCGGCCGGATCGAGGCCATCACGGGGCGGGCGGTCGTCTTGTGCACGGGCGGGTGCGGGCGGGTGTTCCCGTTCACCACGAACGGCAACATCAAGACCGGGGACGGCATGGCACTGGCCTATCGCGCGGGCGCCCCGCTGAAGGACATGGAGTTCGTCCAGTACCACCCGACCGGCCTGCCGTTCACCGGCATCCTGATCACCGAGGCGGCCCGGGCGGAGGGTGGGTGGCTGCTGAACAAGGACGGCTACCGCTACCTGCAGGACTACGACCTCGGCACGCCCTCGCCCACCCCGGTGATGCGCAGCATGGAGCTCGGTCCCCGGGATCGGCTGTCCCAGGCGTTCGTCCACGAGCAGGAAAAGGGCCGCACCCTCGACTCCCCGTACGGCCCGGTCGTGCACCTGGACCTGCGCCACCTCGGTGCGACAGTGATCGACAGCAAGCTGCCGTTCGTGCGGGAGTTGTGCCTGCAGTACGAGCGGATCGACCCGGTGCACGAGCTGATTCCGGTGCGGCCGGTGCAGCACTACATGATGGGCGGCGTCCACACCGACATCGACGGCGCCACCGGGCTCCCCGGCCTGTACGCGGCAGGCGAGGTCGCCTGCGTGAGCATCAACGGGGCCAACCGGTTGGGCTCGAACTCGCTCCCGGAGCTGCTGGTGTTCGGCCGCCGCGCCGGGATCGCGGCCGCCGAGTTCGCCGCCGCGCACGACGCGACCCCCGGGCCGGCCGTGCAGGCCCAGATCGCGGACGAGCGGCGCCGCCTGGAACGGGACCTGCTCGCCCGGCGAGCCGGCCGGGAGCGGATCGCCGACGTCCGCACCGACATGCAGCACGCAATGGAGGGCAGCGCCGGGATATACCGGGACACCGAGTCGCTGGTCAAGGGCGCCGACCGGCTTCAGGACCTGCGCGACCGGTTCGTGCACGCAACGATCGAGGACGGCAGCCGCTCCTTCAACACCGAGCTGGTCGCGGCCCTCGAGCTGGGCTTCATGCTGGACGTGGCCGAGACGGTGGTGGCGTGCGCGCTGCGCCGCGAGGAGTCGCGGGGCGCGCACCAGCGCACCGATTTCCCGCGCCGGGACGACGCCCGGTTCCTGGCGCACTCGCTGGTCTCCCGCGACCTGGGCGGGGCGCCCCGCGTCGAGTATCTGCCGGTGACGATCACCCGATGGCCGCCGGGCGAACGGGTCTACGGGAGGTGACGGCATGCCGGACACCGAGCGGAACTTGCCGGAGCGAGCAGACAGCACCATCACGATGCAGGTCGCCCGCTACCGGCCGGACGCCGACTCCGCGCCCACGATCCAGGAGTACGTGGTCCCGATGCGCGAGGAGTGGGCGGTCCTCGACGGGCTGAACTACATCAAGGACCGGCTCGACGGGACGCTGTCGTTCCGCTGGTCGTGCCGGATGGGCATCTGCGGCAGCTGCGGCATGACGGTCAACGGCGACCCGGCGCTGACCTGTGGCACGTTCCTCACCGACTACGCCCCGGGACCGGTGCGGGTCGAGCCGCTGGCGAACTTCCCGGTCATCCGTGATCTCGTCGTGGACATCGACGACTTCCTGCGCAAGCTGCCCGCGGTGCAGCCGTGGCTGGTGCGGGACGACGAGCAGGGGGTCGACGGCGTCGAGTTCCTGCAGACGCCCGCCGAGATGGACGAGTACAAGCAGTACAGCATGTGCATCAACTGCATGCTCTGCTACGCCGCGTGCCCGGTCTACGGCCTCGAACCGGACTTCCTCGGCCCGGCCGCGCTCGCGCTCGCCCAGCGGTACAACCTCGACTCTCGGGACCAGGGCGCCCACCGGCGGATGGACGTGCTCGCCACCGCGGAAGGGGTCTGGGCCTGCACGTACGTGGGGGAATGCACCACGGCGTGCCCGAAGGGCGTTGACCCGGCCGGGGCGATCCAGCGGTACAAGCTGACCGCGGCGACGCGGACGCTGCGATCCCTCCTGCTGCCCCGGGGGTCGCGATGAGTGAACTGGCGGACCGGTCGCCGAACCGGCGCGAGGCCTCGACCCTGAGTGAGCGGGCGAGCGGACCGGCCCGGCCCCGGGCCCGGACGTACCAGCCGCGGATCTCCCGGCTCTGGTGGGTGCGCCGCCCCTCCTACCTGCTGTTCGCGTTGCGCGAGCTGTCCAGCCTGTTCGTCGCCTGGTTCGTCGTGTACCTCCTGCTGCTGGTCGCGGCGGTCCACGGCGGCAGCGACTCCTACCACGCGTTCCTCGAGTGGGGCAGCAGCCCATGGCTGCTCGTGGTGAACGTCGTGGCGCTGGCCTTCGTGGTGCTGCACGCGATCACCTGGTTCAACCTCGCCCCACAGGCAATGGTGATCCGGCTGCGGGGGCGACGGGTGCCCTCCCCGATGATCGCGGCGGGCCACTTCGCAGCGTGGGTGGTGGTCTCCGCGGTTGTCGTGTGGATCGTGTTGGGGGCCGGACCATGACGGCACGGCGCTCGTCCGCGGAGGCGGTGGCCTGGTTGCTGTTCAGCGCTGGCGGGGTGGTGTCCGCGCTGCTCGTCCCGGTGCTGCTGCTGCTCTTCGGTGTCGTGTTCCCCCTGGGGCTGCTGGCGCCGCCCGAGTACCCCCATCTGGCGGCGGTCTTCGGCCACCCGCTCACCCGGATCGTGCTGTTCGGGTTGTGCGTGCTGGCGCTGCTGCACTGGGCGCACCGGTTCCGCTACACGCTCTCGGAGGGGTTGCAGCTCCCGCGGCTGCGGGCGCCGATCACCGTGCTGTGCTACGCCGGGGCGCTCGCCGGATCGGTCTGGGCGGCCGTCGTGCTGTTCGGATGACCCATGACGGCGCGGACCGTTCCCGGCAGCGTGACCGCACGGTCGACCTGCTGCGGGGCGTTCACCCTCTTCGTTGCGGTCCTCCGTCCGGCACCGGGCCGGCCGTCACCCACCGCCAGGCGGCGGGTTCGTCATGGCGGACCCGATCAGTGCCGTGCCGATGGGCTGGCTGGCCACCTGGCTGGCCCAGGAGCCGAGGTCCGGGTCGAACGACACTCAACGACCGGCGGCTCGCGTTCGTGACCTCATTCGCTGCATTACTCCGGGCCTTGATCACGACCGTGTTCCCGCGTCAAGCATCACCGGAAATGCCCCCGGGTCAACGAACGTGAGCATGCCTTCGCCAATTGAGATCTCTTGCATCGCGGACGACGTCAGAGGCCCCACCGGAACAACCTCGCGAAGCTGAGCAACCTGGACGGCACCTACGCCGACTCGCTTCCCGCCCGCGGCGAGCTGCACCTCCGCTACGCCGTACGGCGCACGGCGAGCGCGCGCTGACCGTCGGAGTCGCCCCGCGACCGCCCGCCACCGGGGAACACACCGTTCACTGGTGCACCGTCGGACCCGACGGGCACGAGCAGCGCGGCGGCTACGCGTTCGCACAGCGTCGTCCGACGCGTCGTGCCCGGCTGACGCGGGCACGACCTGCTGGCCGACCAACACCTCCGCGGCCTGCCGGGCCACAGGATCTCGACCTCGTGGAGCGCGGCGTGCAATCGGCGCGCCGCCACTCCGCGGATCGCTGTCCGCCGACCCATCCAGGTCACCGGACCCCACGGCGTCACTCGATTTCGGCGGGCGCCGACGGCGCCCGCATTCGACGCCGGCCCGGCCGCGGGTGGTGCGTCAGCGGCTGGCCCGCCCGAGACGCTCGACCACCACCGCGGACAGCTCGGCCGCCGTCCGTGGCCGGTCCTCGGAGCCGAGCTCGCGCAGCAGCCGGTGCACACCGGGGGCCCACGCCGGCCCGAGCCGCGCGGACCGCAGCAGCTCGGGATCCCCCAACGCCTCGTCGACGCCCGCGCTCCGTACCGTGCCCGAGGCCACGACGGCCACCTCGTCGGCCCACCGGTAGGCCAGGTCGACGTCGTGGGTCGACAGGACGATCGTCGTGCCCGCGCGGTGCAGCCCCGTAATGATCTCCATCAGCGCTTCGACCCCGGCCGGGTCGAGGCCGGCGGTCGGCTCGTCGAGGACCAGCAGCCGCGGGCACATCGCGATCGCGCCGGCGACCGACACCCGTTTGCGCTGCCCGAACGACAGCAGGTGGGTCGGCCGGTCGGCGAGATCGGTGATGTCCAGGGCATCCAGCGCGGCCGCCACGCGCGCTTCGACATCGGCCGCGGGCAGGCCCATGTTGACCGGACCGAACGACACGTCCTGGGTGACGTCCGCGGCGAAGAGCTGGTCGTCCGGGTCCTGCAGGACGAGCTGGACCTGCTTGCGCAACCGGGTCAGACCGCGCCTGCTGCGCACGAGCGGCTCCCCGTCGAGCAGGACCTGCCCCGAGGTGGGCTCGAGGAGCCCGACCAGCAGCCGGAACAGGGTCGTCTTCCCGCCGCCGTTGGGTCCCAGCACCGCGATGCGGCGGCCGGCGTGCACGGTGATCTGCGCGCCGTCGAGCACCGGCCGGCCGCGCTCGTAGGCGAACGCGAGCGCGCGGCCCTCCAGCAGGGGCGTCCCGCTCACAGCACACTCCGCAGGCCAAGGGTGACCACGACGACCGCCACGAGCAGCACGGCCGTCGCGACGACGAACTCCCGGGACACCGGCCGGGAGGCGACCCGGACGCGCAGGTCGCCGTCGTAGCCGCGCGAGGCCAGCCCGTGCTCGAGCCGGCGGGCCCGGTCGAACGCCCGGACGAAGATCGAACCGGCCTGACCGGTCACCGACCGGTAGCTCGTGCCCCAGGTGCGGAACCCGAGCCGTCCCGCCTGCGCCTCGCGGACGGCCCGGGCGGACTCGAGCAGGAGGAACAACATCCGGTAGATCAGCATCGCGACCTCGGTGATCGCGGGCGGCACACCCAGGCGTGTGAGCCGCGGCAACAGGTCGGCCAGCGGTGTCGTCGCGGCGAACAGCAACAGGCACAGCAGGGCGGCGACCGCGCGGGCCGTCAGCGCGGCCGCGGGCAGCAACCCGTCCGGGTTCCAGGCCAGCCACGGGTCGCCGCCGAGGGTGACCAGCAGCGGCACCGCCCCGACGAGGACGAACCCGAGGGGTACGCGGACCGCCTTCCACGCTGTCCGCGGGGCGACACCGGCCGGGCCGAGCAGCAGCACTAGCGCGACCGGACCGCACACCGCGGCGCCCGGCCACGGCGGCAGCACGACAGCGAGCAGCAGCAGCCCGAGTGAGAGGAACGCCTTCTCCCCAGGGTGCCGGAAGCGCCAGCGGTTGCCGTAGGCCGCGGCATCCAGTGGCAGCATCAGGCCACGTCGTCCCGGGCCTGATCGGCCGACCCGCCGTCCTCCCGGTCGCCGGACGAGCGTCGCCTTGTCCGGGCGACGCCGAAGTAGTAGCCGACGACGCCCGCCCCGAGGGCGGCCTGCAGCGCGAACAGGCCCGATTCGACCTCGCGGGACGGCGGCTCGTAGAGCGGGGAGAACCACGGCTCGTAGTCGGGATGCGACGCCGTGATCGCCGCCTCGGCCTGTCCGTCGGAGCCGCTGAACTCGCCGCCGACGAAGAGCACCGGTACCGCTGCGATCACCAGGACCGCAGCCACCAGCAGCCAGTTGACCAGGGTCGAGCGCTTCACGTCCCCACCTCCGTCGTCGTCCCCGGACGCCTGAGCAGGCCCAGTCGTTCGAGCTCGCCCGGGCTGACCCGCACGAGCAACCTCAACACCAGCACCGTCAGCAGGCCCTCGCTGATCGCGAGCGGGACCTGCGTCACCGCGAAGATCGACCCGAACTTCGCGATGGCGCCGAGGATCCCGGACGTGGGGTCCGGGAACGCCAACGCCAGCTGGACGCTGGTCACGCAGTACGTCGACAGGTCGCCGAGCGACGCGGCGACGAAGATCCCGAAGCCGAGACCGCCCCCGAGCGAGCGGGTGAGCCGATAGGCCCCGTAAGCGACCCAGGGCCCGACGATTGCCATCGAGAACGCGTTCGCGCCCAGCGTGGTCAGCCCGCCGTGGGCCAGCAGCACCGCTTGGAAGAACAAAACGATCGTACCGAGCAGGGCCATCACGGGTGGTCGGAACAGCACAGCGCCCAGACCGGTACCGGTCGGGTGAGAGCAGGAGCCGGTGACCGACGGGATCTTCAGCGCTGAGAGCACGAAGCTGAATGCCCCGGCCGCACCGAGCAGCAGCTTGGATTCCGGGTCCTCCCGGACCTGGCGTACCACCGCCCTGCCACCCTGCAGCACGAACGGCGCCGCCGCCACGGTCCATGCCGCCGCATGCAGGGGCGGCAGGTATCCCTCGGCAATGTGCACGATCCGCTCCCCCGGTCGACGCCTCATGGACAGGAGGAACATACGACGGCGCACCGGCGATCTTCAAGTCTGAACAGTTGCGCAAATAAACACTCGGCCAGTGGTGCGTCGCGGCCGCAGCACGATCTCGCCGTCTGCGGCTCCCCGCACCAGGCCGGGTCGCTCACCGGCATCGTTCGTGACGGCGTCGTCCCACTCTTCGGTGGCCGAGGTGCGGGGTCGGCGTCGTGCCGTCCGGACGACGTCCGCGGCCGCTCGGCGGGCGATCGAGAGCAACCGGGTCCGTGCACTCGACTCACCGGGCTCCCCCTGCCTGCCACGGCGAGCTCGGGTCGCCCGTTGTCGCCATCGTCCGATCAGGGCCGTCTGGAGAGCATGCTGTGGTGGCGGCGGTGCTGCGCGAGAGTCGGCGCGACGCGCTCAGCGGCGTAAGGTCCAGCGGCATGGACGCGGCGACGCGCGTGCTCGTTCTTGCCAACCGGACGGCAGACTCCAGTGAGCTGCTCCGGCAGGTCCTCGCCCGCCACGGCCAGGGTCCGATCGCGGTGACCATGCTCGCGCCCGCGATCTGGGAGGTCCAGGACCCGCACGGGGGCACGGAGTCTGCGTGGCGGCGCCTGCGGGCGGCGCAGAAGCGCCTGCAAGCCGGCGGGATCGAGGTCTCGTGCATGATCGGCGACCCGGACCCGATGACGGCGTTCGAGCGCGAGTGGAAGCGCGGTGGCTATGACGAGGTCATCGTCGGCACGCTCCCGAGCCACCTGTCGAAGTGGCTTCGCACCGACCTTCCCCGTCGCATCAGGGTTGCCGCCGCCGGCGTTCCCGTTACGCATGTGGTCGCCTCTCCCCGTTCGCCGGGCGCGGACTGAGGAGAGCACAGCTGTACTTCCTCGGTTCTTCGGCGGCGCGATCAACCTGCCGCCGCCCGCCTCGCGAGTGCGGCCACCCGGCGTCCACCGCTCGCTCACTGCGCCGGGCCGGCATGAATCAGGCCCTGTCCGTGGGGAAGCCCCAGGGCATGAGTGGTTGGTTCCTCAACGCGTTCCTCGTGTTGCTGTTCGTGGTGGTCGGCGGGTACTTCTCCGCATCGGAGATCGCCCTGGTCTCGCTACGCGAGGGGCAGGTCCGCCGCCTCGCCGAGCGGAGCAAGCGGGGCCTGGCGGTGGCTCGACTACGGGAGGACCCCGGCCGCTTCCTGTCGGCGGTGCAGATCGGTGTCACCTTCGCCGGGTTCTTCGCCGCCAGCTACGGCGGCGCGACGCTCGCGATCGAGCTGCAGCGGGTGCTGGTGCACGCGGGCCTCTCCGTCGGGGCGGCCGGCACGCTCGCGCTGGTGGTCGTGACGCTGGCCGTGGCCTACATCTCACTGGTGCTCGGCGAGCTGGTGCCCAAGCGGCTGGCGATGCAGCGTCCCGAGGCGGTCGCACTGTTCGTGGCGCCGGTGCTGGACCGGATCGCCACGCTCTTCCGCCCGGTGATCTGGCTGCTCACCGTGTCGACCAATGCGGTGGTCCGGCTGGCGGGAATCGATCCGGACGCCAGAACCGGCCAGGTCAGCGAGGAGGAGCTGCGCGATCTGGTCGGCAGTCACGAGGAGCTCACGCCGGAGGAGCGCCGGGTGCTGGCCGATGTCTTCACCGCGACCGACCGGGTGCTGCGCGAGGTGATGATCCCGCGGACCGAGGTCGACTTCCTGCCCGGTTCGATGGACGTCGAGGAGGCGGCGGAGTACGTCTCGGACCGGCCGCACTCCCGGTATCCGATCAGCGGGCGCTCGTCCGACGACGTCCTCGGGGTGGCCCACGTCCGAGACGTGCTGACCGCCGCGCATCGCCGTGACCACGGCCGGCAGGCGCCCGCCACGGTGGCCGAGCTCGCCCGGGAAGCACCCGTACTGCCCGGCAGCCTGCCCCTGATCCAGGCGCTGTCCCGGATGCGCCGCCGCGGCCACCTGGCGATCGTCGTCGAGGAGTACGGCGGCACGGACGGCATCGTGACCCTCGAGGACCTCGTCGAGGAACTGGTCGGCGACATCGAGGACGAGTACGACCCCCGAGACCGACCCGCCCGGCGCCAGGCCGACGGCAGCATCGAGATGGACGGCCTGCTGCACCGCGACGACGTCAAGGAATCGACCGGGATCGAGCTGCCGGAGGGCCACTACAACACCCTGGCCGGATTCGTGGTCGACCGGCTCGGCCGCGCCCCGCGGCTCGGCGACGAGATCGACGCCCTCGGCCATCGGTTCACCGTGCTGGAGATGGACGGCCGGCGGGCCGCCCGCGTCCGCATCACCCCGAACGCGGATGACACGCACACCGAGCGCTCCGCCGCCGACCACCGGGACGCCGACGAGCAGCAGGCCTGAACGGGGGTGCTCACCCTCGGCTTCGCCGGCCGGCCGGGTGGAGATCAAGGAGCCTCTGGCGATCACCGTCGCGCGGCCTCATGCTGGAGGCGTGACGCAGACCGATCCCGGACGCCGGTAGCCGTGCGCCCCGGACGCGTGATGCTCCCGGCCGCCCGCTCGACGCGCCGGGCCGTTCCCCTGCCCGAACGCGGCGAGGGCGCACCGCCGCTGCGGAAGCGGTTGCGCTCGGTGCCCGCGGTGAACCCGGCGATCGCCCGGACCGAGGCGCCGGAGCGGCCGAGCGAGCGGCAGCGCCTGCAGACCGCCCGCCTGGCCGAGCTCGGCGTCCGCAGCCCCGCCGAACTGGGCGCGGCCCCCTGGGCCGGCTCGGCGGACCTGGAACGCACCCCCGAGGTCACGCCGCAGGACCTGGACGAGACCTAGGAGGGTGCTCTAGCCGGCGTGCCGGACGCGGTCCCGCTGCTCGGCGAACCGGACCGTCTCGTAGGCGACGAGCGCCACCAGCACCACCGCGAGCACCAGGAGCGTCACCAGCGCCGGCAGGTGCGCCACCACGGGGATCAGGACGAGCAGCAGCGCCGCGACCACGATCCGTTCCACGTTCAGCGTCCCGATCACGTACCGCTTGAACCCGACGTGGGCGAGCAGGTACAGCGCGGCCCCGCCGTAGAGCGCGGCGAGCGGGACACCGTAGATCGGGTCGGTCAGCGAGTGCTCCTCGCCGCCGCCGACGTAGAGCAGCACCTTCTTCAACCCGAGCGACATCATGATCACGCCGACGACCATCGGCAGGTGCAGGAACGAGTACCCGCCGCGGGCGAGCCGGATCCGGCGCCCACCCCGGGCCTCGGCCAGCGCGTGCTCGGTCAGGATCGACGTCACGTCGAAGTAGGCCCACCACAACGCCCCCGCGACGGCCAGGCCCAGGGCGGACGCCCCGATGATCGGCCAGGAGACCGGCAGCGCGGCCACGCCGATGCCGATCGAGACGATCGACTCGCCCAGCGCGACGATCACGATCAGCCCGTGCCGCTCGGCGAAGTGCGCCGCGGAGCGCAGCCGCCAGTCCGTGCCGGCCAGGACCGTGCCGAGGTAGTCCCCGACGATCGCCGCGAGCCAGAGCAGGGTCTGCACCGAGCCCGAGGTCTGCGCCGCCACCAGCAGCAGCACGGTGCCGATCAGCATCGACGGCAGGAACCGGAGGACCTGTTTGCGCAGCATCGGGTCGTCCCGGCTGGCGAACCAGAACAGCACGATGTGCACGGTCCGCACGAAGAAGTACGCCGCCGCGAACACCGCCGGGCCGTAGAGGCCGCCGGGCAGGTCGTCGAAGGCCTCGGGGATCGTGATCGCGCCGATGAACACGCCCGCCATCGCGACGAACATGCCGACCCGGATGACGCCCTCGTCCGCCTTGGCGACGTTCCCGATCCACGCGTACCCGACCCAGGTCCACCACATCACGGTGAGGATCAGGGCGCCGCGCACCACCGCCTCGACGGTCGGGTCGTCGGCCATCCAGTCCGTGACCCGGGTGAGGGCGAACACGAACACCAGGTCGAAGAAGAGCTCCAGCGGGGTGACCGCCGCCTTCTCCGCCACCGCTTCGATCCGGCCGCGCCGGGGTGCAGTCATGCGCCGATGCTGCCAGGGCGGTGGGGACGGGACCAGCCGTTCTCCGGGGTTGCCGCAGGAGACGTGGTCAGGCGGCGGGGAGGGGCTCCCGCTCGTGCCTGCGCTCCGTCACCGTCAGGACGGCCGCGACGACGCTCTGCCCGACCAGCCACGACGCACCGACCCCGACCAGCCCCCAGGCCGGCATGAGGATCCACGAGCCCGCGATCACGATGACCGAGATCGTGGCCGGCACGACGATCAGCACGGCCATCCGCCGCTGTACCCGGGCCATGGCCAGCGCCGATGCCGTGACGATGTTCGGCAGGGCCGACAGCGCGCAGAGGACGAGCGCCCAGGTGCCCGTCTCGGCGTAGTAGCCGCCGAAGATCGAGAGGATCGGGTGGGCGCCGAGGGTGAGGACCGCGACCGCGGGGACCGTGAGCATCAGGGCCCGCTTGCTCGTCGCGCGGCGGGCCGCCCGGGCTCCGGCCGGATCGTTCGCGGCGTGCGCGACCATCGACTGCGTCATGCCCGTGACCACGAGGTACAAGGCCATCGCCATGGTCCAGACGATCTGGTAGGTCGCGGCGTAACCGGCGCCGATCCGGCTCAGGGCCAGCAGCGGGATGCCGTAGATCGCGCACTGCCAGAAGATCGAGCCGGTGTAGTCCGCGCCGGCGAACCGGGCGATGCCCTTGATCGTGATCGGCTCGACCGCGGTCGGTACGGCCGCGTGCCGGGGCACCAGCTTCACGAAGACCCAGCTGCTGACCGCGAGCACCGCGACGGCCGTCGCGATCACCCAGGACAGCGCGATCCCGCCGGGGATCGCGACCGAGGCGGCCAGCACCAGCAGGCCGATCTTCAGCAGCGCGAAGACCAGGTTCTCGACCGGGACCACCATCGCGCGGCCGAGGCCGGTGAGCAGGTTGTCCTGGACGTCGAAGATCGACATGAGTGGCGTCCCGATCGCGAAGAACACGACCAGCGCACCCAGCCCGGCGACCGCGACCATCTCCGGCGCCCACACGGGCGCACCCAGGGCGAACACGATCCCCGTGAGTGCCGACGCGGTGATCGCGGCGGCGTAGGCGCCGGCGACCAGGCGCTTGGTGCCCGTGCCCGCAACGGGGACGAACCGCAGCAGCGCGTTCTGCATGTTCAGGTGCGCGATCGCGCCCAGCATGTTCAGCGTCGCGAGCGCGGCCGAGTTCACGCCGGCGACCTCCGGGGTGAACAGCCGGGCGACCAGGATCCAGTACAGGAGCCCGATCGCCGAGCTGAGCCCTGAGCTGAGGACGAGCGCGAGGCCGTCCCGGTGCACGGGTGCGGTCCAGGCGGAGAGAGCGCCGAGGCCCTTGCGCGGCGTGCTCTCGATCTGCTGGGACAAGAAGGGTCCTTCCCGGAACGCCCGCGGAGACGGCGGGTGTCCGAATTGCCACGTTCTGCGAGAAACCGCCCTCGACCAGGGCCGATGGCGTCGTCATCTCGGTGGGGGAGCGCGTTCTCCGCGTCGGTCGGAGGGTACAGAGGGCACCTGATCGGGTGACTGCGGGCCTCGCGCCCCCGCATGTCACCTGGACGGACGTGCCGGTGGAGAGGTGGGACCGGATCCGCGACCGCGGCAGCGTCTGCTGATCGGCCCGGGGGACCGCTCCCGATACCGGGGAGCCCCGTCTTCCGGGACAGTGGTGCCATGACCACGGCGCCGTCCCACCTGCCCCGCCGGGCCCCCGCCCCCACCGGCGGCGCCTGGTACATCGCCCTCGCGCTGCTGTCCTGGGGCACCCTCGCCCCGGTCGCGTTCCTCCACGCGGCGGCACGCCAGCGAACCCGGGCGGCCGTGGTCCGGGCCGCGGCGTACACCGCGGCCGTCCCGTCGGCGTACGCCCTGGGCTGGGCCGGTCTCGGCGGCAGCGGGACCGTCGTCCTGCTCGTCGGCATCATGATCGTCGCCCTGGTGCACCTCGGCCGCCTCCGCCGCGAGATCTGGCCGCCCGGGCCGCAGTTCCCGGTCCGCCTCGGGATACCCGGCCCCGGCCAGGACCCGGCCGTCGCCGCCGCACTCGCCGGGCGGGCCCGCCGGGAGGAGTCCCGGCGGATCGCCGCGACGGACCGGTTGCTCGCGCGTGAGCTGCGGATCGGGCGCCCGGACCTGCCCCACACCTACGACGACGGCGGCCTCGTCGACCTCAATCGCGCGCCGGCCGCGGCGATCGCGAGCGTCTGCGGCGTGGAGCCCGCCACCGCCCGGCGGATCGTCGAGGTCCGCGAGGCCGCCGGGGTGCCCTTCGCCGCGGTCGACGACGTCTTCGCCTGGGCCGAGATCCCCCTCGACCTGTGGGAGCTGGTCCGGGACCGCGGCATCGTCTACTGACGGGCCGGCCCGCCGGCACCCGATCCCGCGATGCTCCTCGACGCCAGAGGGAGATCCCACCGCGCCCGTACGCGGCGGTGACGTCCCGGCGGCTACCGTCGCCGCCCATGACGATCGAGCAGCACGCGGCGCCCCTGGCACGGGTGATCCGCAACGGTGTCGTGGAGTCGGTGCACCTCGGACACCTGGTCGGCCTGGACGGGAGCGGCGCGGCCGTCGTCCGGGAGGGCGCTCCCGAGGTCACGTTCTTCCCCCGCTCCTCCCTCAAGCCCGTGCAGTCGGCCGCGATGCTCCGCGCCGGGCTCGACCTCGACGGCGAGCTCCTCGCGTTGGCGACGGCGAGCCATTCCGGCGAGCCTGCCCACCGCGAGGGGGCCTCCCGCATCCTGTCGCGGGCCGGCCTCGGGCCGGACGCCCTGCAGAACACGCCCGACCTGCCCATGGACCCGGACGCCGCCGCGGCGTGGCGCGCGGCCGGCAGTTCGCCGTCGTCGCTCGCGCAGAACTGTTCGGGCAAGCACGCGGCGATGCTCGCGACCTGCGTCGCCAACGGCTGGGACACCGCCACCTACCGAGACCCGGGCCATCCCCTGCAGCGGGCGATCCGCGCACACGTCGAAGCGTTGACCGGGGACGTCGTCGAGCACGTCGCCGTCGACGGGTGCGGTGCGCCGCTGTTCTCCTGCACGGTGACGGGACTCGCCCGCGCGTTCGCCGCGATCTCCGTCGCCTCGCCGGACACGCCGGAGGGCCGGGTCGCGGCGGCGATCCGGACGAACCCGTGGTGGCTCAGCGGCACGAACCGCGGGGTCCCCCGGTTCATGGAGGCGGTGCCGGGACTGATCGCCAAGAACGGCGCGGACGGCGTGTTCGCCGCGGCGCTACCGGACGGCCGAGCCCTTGCGCTGAAGATCCTCGACGGCTCGGCGCGCCCGATCCCGCCGCTGATCGCGGCCACGCTGACCGCGCTCGGCGCCGGATCGCCCGAACTCGCGCGCGTGGGCCGGGTGGTCGTGCACGGTCATGGAGCGGCGGTCGGCGCCGTCGAACCGTCGATCGGATCCTCGGCAGGGGTCTGAGTCTCCAGCTCGGCCATCATGCGGTTCGTGCGCCGCCGGACGACGAGCGTGACGACCAGCCCGGCGATCACCGCGACGATCAGGCCGACCCAGGAGAAGCGGGACAGCCACTTCTCGGCGGCGAGCCCCAGGTAGTAGACGACGGCCGTGGTGCCGCCCGCCCAGAAGATCCCGCCGATCATGTTGGCGGCCAGGAACCGGGGGTACGGCATCTTCAGCGCCCCGGCCAGGGGACCGGCGAAGATCCGCAGCAGCGCGATGAACCGGCCGACGAACACCGCCCACACACCCCAGCGCGCGAAGAGCTTCTCGGCGAGGGCGACGTGCGCGGGCCCGAAGTGCTTCGGGAACTTCTCGCCGAGCCAGGCGAACAGGTTCATCCCGTAGCGGCGACCGATGCTGTAGCCGATCGAGTCCCCGATCACCGCACCGATGATCGCGGCCGAGGCCACGCCGATCGGGTTCACGGCGAGCTCGTGATGCGAGGCCAGCAGCGCAGCGCTGACCAACACGATCTCGCCCGGCAGCGGGATCCCGAGGCTCTCCACCCCGATGACGCCGCCGACGATGAGGTAGACCGCGAGCGGCGGGATCGCCTGGAGGAGGGCATCGACCGTCATGGCGCACAGCCTGCCCGACGTTTCGGCCGCCGGACACGGGGTCTCCCCTACCCCACCGGGGGTGCTGCCCCTGCCGCCGTCCGTCTGTCCGGAAAGTTCGTTTGACGCCCAGCAGACCGGACGTCGATACCGTTGCGGGTGTGCGCTCTCTCACCAGGTCCACCGTCGCCGTGATCGCCTCCGCCGTGCTGGCCGGTGCCGTCGCGTGCTCGGCCACCGCGGCATCGGCGCCGGCGGCCGGGGTCGCCTCCCCCGCGCCGACCGTGGCGGTGCAGCGGACCGCCGGCGAGGCGCGCACCCTCGTCGGCGGGCTGACGGTGCCGTGGTCGCTCGCGTTCCTGCCCGACGGCGCCGCACTGGTCACCGAGCGGAACTCGGCGCGACTGCTCCGGGTCACGCCCGACGGCACGGCCAGGCCGGTCGGCACGGTCGCCGGGGTGCTGCCGGCGGGCGAGGGCGGGCTGCTGGGGATCGCCATCTCGCCCGGGTATGCGACGGACCGGGCCGTCTACGTCTACTACACCGGCGCGGCCGACAACCGCGTCGTCCGGCTCACCGCCGCTCCCGACGGGACGGTCGACGGCACCACGCAGCGGGTCGTCGTCTCCGGGATCCCGAAGGGCACGATCCACAACGGCGGCGGGCTCGCGTTCGGCCCCGACGGGTTCCTCTACGTCGGGACGGGCGAGGCCGGCCGGGGCGCCCCGGCGCAGGACAAGAACGACCTGGGCGGCAAGATCCTGCGCGTCACCCCCGACGGCGCCCCGGCCCCGGGCAACCCGTTCGGAACCGCCGTCTATAGCTACGGCCACCGCAACGTCCAGGGCCTCGCCTGGGACCCCGCCGGTCAGCTCTACGCCACGGAGTTCGGCCAGAACACCTACGACGAGATCAACGCGATCACCGCCGGCGCGGACTACGGCTGGCCGCTCGTCGAGGGCGTCGGCAACCGGCAGGGCCTGACCGACCCGCTGCTGACCTGGACCCCGGCCGAGGCCTCCCCCAGCGGCATGGCCTATGCGGGCGGCTCGCTGTGGGTCGGCGCGCTGCGCGGCGCGCGGCTCTGGCGGGTCCCGCTCGGGGAGAACGGCGGGGTCGGGACGCCCCAGCCGCTGCTGCAGGGCGAGTACGGGCGGCTCCGCGGGGTCACCGCGACGCCCGACGGCAGCGCCCTCTGGGTCACCACCAGCAATCGGGACGGCCGGGGCCAACCGGGCGCGGACGACGACCGGATCCTGGTCATCCCGCTCACCTGACCGGTAGACCTACAGGGGTGAGTGAGAACCCCATCGTCGAGACCGCCGCCGGAAGAGTCGAGGGCACGACCGCGGACGGGGTGAGCCGGTTCCTCGGCATACCGTTCGCCGCGCCGCCGCAGGGCGCGCTGCGGTTCGCGGCGCCCGTTCCCGCCTCGGCCTGGGAGGGCGTGCGGGACACCACGAAGCCCGGCCCGAACGCCCCGCAGAACACCCGCGCCTTCCCCGGCCTGGACCTCACCCCGATCATCGGGACCGGCTGGCGGGAGGGCTCGGACTACCTGACCGTCGACGTCTGGACGCCCGACCCGTCGGCGAGCGGCCTGCCTGTGATGGTCTTCGTCCACGGCGGCGCGTTCGTCGCGGGCGAGCCCGGCGCCCCCTCCTACGACGGGACCGCGCTGGCCCGGGCGGGCGTCGTCCTGGTCTCGGTGACCTACCGGCTGGGCGTCGAGGGGTTCCTCCCGCTGCCCGGCGGCGCCACGAACATCGGCCTGCGGGACCAGATCGCCGCGCTCGAGTGGGTCCGCGACAACGTCGCGGCGTTCGGCGGGGACCCGGACCTCGTCACCGTGTTCGGCGAGTCCGCGGGCGCGATGAGCATCGGCTCCCTGCTCGGCTCGCCGCTCGCCCGAGGGCTGTTCCGGCGCGCGATCGTGCAGAGCGGCGGCGCCGAGATGGTCCGCTCCGCCGAGCCGTCGGCCCGGTACGCGCGGGTCGTGACCGACGCGCTGGGCGTCGAGTTCTCCGCCGACGGGGTGCGCGGCCGTTCGGTCGCCGACGCGCTCGCCGTCCAGGAGATGCTCGCGGACCCGCTCGAGCGCGGTGACCTGCGCGAGCCCGACGGCACCGACCCCGGGCTGGGCCTCGGGGCGTTCCTGCCGGTCCTCGGGGACGACGTCCTGCCCGAGCACCCGCTCGACGCGCTGGCGGCCGGCTCGGCCGCCGACGTCGACCTGCTCGTCGGCGCCAACGCCGAGGAGATGAACCTCTACCTCGTCCCCACCGGCGCGATCGACGCGATGACCGCGGACCAGGTGCGCACGGCGCTGGCGATGGTCCGGCCGGACTCGGTCGCACTGCTCGCCTCGGCGGGTCTCGACGAGCCGGGCGCGCACGCTGGGCAGGTGTTCGCGGCGGTGATGACGGAGCTCGTCTTCCGCGGGCCTGTGCGACGGCTGGCCGACGCCCACACCGGACGTACCCACGTCTACGACTTCGCCTGGCGCTCCCCCGCGTTCGGCGGCCGGCTCGGCGCCTGCCACGGCCTCGAGCTGCCGTTCGTCTTCGGCACGCTCGGCTCGGCGACCGGACCGACCGGGCTGCTCGGCGAGCCGCCCGCCCCGCAGGCGGTGTCGGACCTGATGCGCGACGCCTGGGTGGCGTTCGCGCGGACCGGCGATCCTGGCTGGCCCGCCTTCGACTCCGCACGCCGCGCCCTGCGCATCGACGTCGACCCGGGGGTGGTGACCCTGGAGGCGCCCTGACGCACCGGGGCCCACTACCGTTGCCGACCGTGACTTCCAGCGAGAACGCACGGGTCGGCAGGTACGTCCGGATGGTCGCCGTCCCCGGATCCGGTGACGAGCTCGCGACGAACCTGCTCAAGGTCGCCGAGGGCATGCGCAGCGCCCCCGGCTGCGAGCTCTACATCGTGAACCGGACGCCGGACGACGAGGACGCCGTGTGGGTCACCGAGGTGTGGGCGGACGAGGAGTCGTCCGAGGCCGCGCTGAACCGGGACCTCGGCGAGGCGGGGCTCGGTTCGGTGCTGCCGCTCCTCGCCGGGCCGCCGGAGTTCATCGAGCTCGTCCCGCTCGGCGGCCCCGGCCTGACGGCGGGGCCGGGGTTCAGCCAGACCCGCTGATCGCCCGGGCCCGGTGATCACGGCCCGATGATCGCGCGGGCCCGATGATCACGCGGCGGCGGCCAGCACCGACGGGAGCCTGCGCAGCCGTTCCAGCAGCAGCGCGGTCTCGTCCGGGGTGACCAGCAGCGTCACGTCGAGGGTGCCGCGGCGCAGGTCCACGGACATCCCGCGGACCTCGTAGCCACGCCCCCGGAGCAGGGTGACGACGCGGTGGACGGCGTCCATCCCGCCGTCGAGGCGCGTGCGGACGAGGCGCTGCCGGCGGCCGGGGTCGGTCGCCCCGGGTGGATCGAGCGGGGCGGCGTCGGGGACGGCGGCATCAGGACCGGCGGGATCGAGGACAGCGGCGTGGAGGACGGCAGGGCTCACGGGAGCGCTCCTGGAATCGGTGCGGTGATCCGGACCGAGCCAGGCCTCGGGGGGCGGCGAGCGACAGGGGGCGCTGCCGAAGGGGCGCGCCGGCGACCTGGCTAGCCGACGCGCCGGATAATGATCTCCCGCGGGAGCGTCACGACGAGGCGCACGGGCCGACCGTACCTCGCGCGCCCGCGGCCGACCACTACCGGTCCTGCTCGGACGGCGCCTTCCGGCTCGCCCGCAGCGATCCGGCGTGGGCCCTCGCGGACGTGTCGCCGCGGGTCTTGATCAGGCTGGCGACCGTCACGACCGTCAGCACCACCACGATCACACCGAGGCTCACGGGCGTCGAGATCTCCGGGACGGAGTTCGAGATGTCCACGTGCAGCCAGTGCAGGATCAGCTTCACGCCGATGAAGGCGAGGATCAGCGAGAGCCCCACCGAAAGGTAGACCAGCCGGTCCAGCAAGCCCTTGACCAGGAAGAACAGCGCCCGCAGGCCGAGCAGCGCGAACGCGTTGGCGACAAAGACGATGTAGGGCTCCTCGGTCACGCCGAACACCGCGGGGATCGAGTCGAGCGCGAACAGCAGGTCGATGCCGCCGATCGCCACGAGCACGATGAACAGCGGCGTCACCATGCGCTTGCCGCCGAGGCGGGTGACGAGCTTGCCTCCGTCGTACTCGTCGCTGACCGGGAAGAGCCTGCGGGCGCCCTTGACGACGGCGTTGTCCTCGACGTCGGGGTCCTCGTCGCGGTGGCGGAAGAGCTGCACCGCGGTGAACAGCAGCAGCAGGCCGAAGACCAGGAACATGAACGAGAACAGGTTCAGCAGTGTCGCGCCGAGGGCGATGAAGATCGCGCGCATGATCAGAGCGAGCACGATGCCGAAGGTCAGGACCTTGTGCTGATGCTTCTCGGGCACCGCGAACGTCGTCATGATGATCACGAAGACGAACAGGTTGTCGACCGAGAGGCTCTTCTCGACGATGTAGCCGGCGAAGTACTCCGTCCCGAACTCGGCCCCGGCGATCATCCAGAAGACGATGCCGAACGCGATGGCCACCGCGATGTAGAACACGGACCACGCCGCGGCCTCGCGGAACCCGACGCGGTGCGGGCGTACCGACGCGAGGATCAGGTCGAGCGCGAGCAACAGCACGATCAGGCCGATCGTGACGATCCAGGCGAGACCGGTGACCTCGAGCACGCGTTCCTCCGGAGGTGTCGTTCGTACGAACTGGCCGTGATCAGCCTAGGGTGCCCACGATCCGGCCACGCAACCAGGACGAATCGGACAGGTTCCAGCTGTACCAGAGGACGGGGGACGGCGCCGGTGATCACTGTGGGCCGGGGGCCTCAGCGGGTCCGTGCACACCGTCCGCGTGCGACCGGCATCTCCGCCCGCTACGGGGCCCACGACGCGTCTGCCTCGTAGCGGTGGTTCTCGTCGACCGGCTCGGCGTTCAGCGCGGCGCCGGGCCGGCGGCACGCGGCGGGCGGCCGATCAGGATCCCGACACCGACGAGCGCGAGGGCCGCGACCGCCGCCGCGGCCACGAGCAGCGGACGGCGGCGCCCCGAGGACACGGGAGCGGGAGCCGGCTGCGGCTCGTCGATGTCCGGCGCGGGGCCGGCCCCGGGCGACGGCTGCGTCCCGCTTCCCGGGTCCGGAGCCGCGCCGGCGGGCTCGGGAAACTCGGCGGGCTCGAGACGTTCGGGATCACCCCCGGCGGCCGGGTCCGCCGGGCGGTCCTGCGCCACCCAGGCCGCCCGGGCCGCCTGCCACCGCTCCTCGTAGGGAGCCGGATCCCACCCGTGCACGACCAGGAACGCCAGGACCGACGGCCAGCGCGGCAGCGCCGTCCGGCCGCCGCTCGTCCGGCGGGGGCTCAGCATGCGCGAGCAGGTCGCCGAGGACACCGTGACCAGCTCCGGCCGTCCGGTCCGCACTGCCACGATCGCGTCCTCGACCTGCTTGAGCCGTTCGTACGGCCCGTCGGTGTAGATCTCCCGCAGTTCGGTCACGAGCTCCACCACGGCGGCCGGCAGCCCTTCCTGCAACGGGTCGAGGCCCTTCTGCGGCATTTGTCCCGAATCCTTCCCCCTCGCGCGGCTCGCTGACGGGCTGCTCGTTGCAACGTTGCGGTTGGTTACATCTCGGGTCAGCGATGGACGTATCAGGGGCGTTCGGGGGACCGTCTGCAGTCCAGGCGCTGCACCGTTCGGCTCCCCTCCTCGCGGCCTCAGGTCCGGGCCCGGACCGGGGGCACCTTCTGCCGAGGCCCCACCCCGATCCGCCCTGCCGGAGGTGATCCGACGTGCCGCCCGCCGACCAGCCTCGTACGCCCGACACCACGACGCCGGCCGGCCCAACCGCCCCCGGCCCGGCGGGCGTCCACGCCCGGATCGAGGCCCCGGTCGCGACGTTCGTCCAGCTCGGCACGTTCGCGGTACCGCTGCGGCCGCGGCGGCCCCGCCCGGCCGAGCTGCCCCCGCGTCCGCGCCGGTTCGTCGGCCGGGAGCGGGAGGCGAACCTCGTGGCCCGCGCCGCCGGCGGGTCCGGGGACGTGCGGGGGGTCCTGCTCGGCGGCCGTCCCGGAGCGGGCAAGTCGGCGCTGGCCGTCGAGAGCGCGCACCGGATCGGCGGGCTCTTCCCGGACGGGGTCGTGTTCGCCGAGCTCGGCGCCGCGGACGGGCGCGGGCCGTCGGCGCACGAGCTCACCGGACGCCTGCTGCGCTCGCTCGGCGCGCGGGTCCCGGACCGGGCCGGGGACCGCGCCGTCGCCTGGCGCCGGCTGCTGCGGGAGCGCCGGGTCCTCGTCGTCCTCGACGACGTGCAACGCGCCGCCCAGGTCACGGCCGTGCTGCCCGAGGGCCCGGACCGCGCCTTCGCCGTCCTGACCGCCCGGTCCGGGTTGCTCACGCTGCCCGTCCCCCTGCTGCGGCTGCGGCTCGGCGACCTGGACGTCCCGTCGTCGCGGGCCCTGCTCGGCCACGCCGAACCCGCTGGTGACCCGGCCGTCCTGGACGAGCTCGTCAGCCTCTGTGCCGGCCTCCCGCTCGCGCTGCGCATCGTCGCTGCCCGGCTCGCCGGGGAGCCGGGGCTGACCCCGGCGCGCCTCGCCGCACAGCTCCGCCGCCGCCACCGCACCATCGACGAGCTGCGGGCCGGGGACCGCGCGGTCCGCGCGTCCTTCGAGGCCTCGCACGCCGGGCTGGGCGAGCCGGAGCGCCGGATGTTCCGCAGGCTCGCGGCCGTGCCGCTGCGGGACGTCACGGTGCCCGGCGCGGCCGCGCTCGCCGGTGTCGCACCGGAACGGGCCGCCGAGCTGCTCGCGACCCTCTACGACGCCCAGCTCCTGGACCGCAGGCCCGGGCGGGTGCCGCGACACCGGATGCACGACCTGCTGCGCCGCTACGGCGAGGAGAAGCTGCGGGCGCGGGGGCCGGGCGAGGCCGCCGCCGCGGCGGAACGGCTGGTCGGCCACTACCGGCGCGCGCTGGACCGGGCGCTGCAGGACCCGCGGCGGTCCTGGTTCGCCGAGGAGTGGGACAACCTGGTCGCGCTCGCCGCGCACCTCGCCGAGACCGGTACCCCGTGGTCCCGGGGCGCCCTGGACCACCTGGCGGACGCGGTGGCCCCGCAGTACGACCCGCACGCGTCGAAGAACGGGTGGATCCGGATCCAGGGCCTTGCGCTCGCCGCCGCGGCCGACGGCCCGGCCGGGCGGCGCGCCGAGCTGCGGGTCCGGATCAGCGCCGCGCCGCGCGGGAGCGGGCGCCCGGACCGCGCCCCCGCCGTCGCGCCCGGTACGCGCGAGCGCCAACCGGCGACGGACCTGCCGGTGGAGGCCGTGGTCGCCCTCCGCGCCGGGGCCGAGATCCTGCGGGCCACGGGCGACCTCGACGGCGCGGCGGGCGGCTACCGGGACGCGATCGTGGCCCTGCGCCGGCTGCCACCCGGGGCGGCCGTCACCGAGGCGCTGGCCTGGGCCCTGCATGCGCTCGGGAACGTCGAGTGCCTCCGGGGTGACCCGTGGTCCGCACTCGGCCGCCAGCGCGCGGCCCTGCGCAGGTTCGGCGAGGCCGGTTCCCGGCCCGGCCGGGCCTGGGCGTGGCACGGGATCGGGGACGCCCGCCGCGGTGCCGGCGACGCCGACGGCGCGGCCGAGGCCTACCGCACCGCGCTGGACCTGCACGACGAGCCGGACGGCGTCGCGCGGTCCGGCTGGACGCGGCAGTGCCTGGGCGAGCTCCTGGCGTCGCAGGGTCGGCCGCGCGAGGCCGCGGCGGAGTTCGAGCTGGCCCGGCGGGCTGCGGTCCTGCGGTCCGACGCGGGGGCGGAGGCCCGGGCGCGCCGCTGGCTGGCGGTCACGTCCACCGGTCCGGACGGTCCCGGGGCCGGCGGCACGGCCCCCGAGCCGGGGCGCGGCGCCGCTCAGCTGCGGCCGAGACGCTCGCCCGCCGGGCCGTAGACCGTGCCGTCACTCGCGAACCAGCACCCGGCGACCCCTCGAAAACGCCCGGTGCGCCCGCAGAACCGCAAGGTCCCCCCCTCGCCGACCAGGTCCCCGGGCTCCACCGGCGGGAGCTGTCCGGCACGGCGGGCGCGCGGGACCGGCAGCGAGGCGCCGTCGTGCCCGAGCAGGGCGAGCATGTCCTCGTCCAGCTCGCCCTCCGCCCCGAGATCGGGCTCCCGGAGATCCTGTTCGGGTGGGTCGTGCTCGGCTGCCATCACGGACCTCGCGTCGTGCGTCGCCGTGACCACACGGCCGGACGACGGCGATGCTCTCCCGGATCAACCGGCGGGATGACGCACCAATGCGACATCCGGCGGGCCGCCGGGAGGCGGACCGTCCGCGTCGGTCTCCGGCAGAAGTCGCAACCCGCCCGGGTCCAGCACCGTGAGCCGGCGCGGCGTGGAGCGGTACCCCGTGTCCACGAGCCCGAGATCCTGCAGCCGGGACAGCTCCGCGCCGACGATCCGCGGCTTGGCCCCCACCAGGTCCGCGATCCGTGTCTGGGACAGCGGGACGTCGATGCGGCGGGCGGGGCCGCCCCCGAGCGGGCGGCCGAACTGCGCGGCGTGGTCCAGCAGGACCCGCACGACCCGATCGCCGATGCGGCCCCGGGAGTAGCGGACCCGGCGGTCGGTGACCGCGCGCATCTTGGCGACGATCGCGGTCGTCAGCGCCCGCGACGCGTCCGGATGCGCGGCGAGGAACCGGTCCAGGACCGGGCCGGGGAACACCCGGCACCGGGTCGGGGCGACGGCCCGGACCATCGCCGAGCGTGGCCGGCGGTCCAGGAAGCCGAACTCCCCGAGCAGGTCACCGGCCCGGCGGAAGGCGAGGAACACCTCGTGCCCGGACTCGTCCGAGGCGCTGACGGCCACCAGCCCGGACTCGATCACCAACATCGCGTCCGAGGGGGAGCCCTGCAGCAGGACCATCGCGCCCTGCGGGTGCTCGACGGCGTGGCCCAGGGCGCGGAGCTCGGCCCAGTCCCCCGGGCCCAGGTTCACGGGCCCGGCAGGGGGCGGTGCCTTCACCGGCGTCCCTCCCCTCGGGGTGCCGCAAGCGTACGAGCGTGTATGGAACCTACCGCTGAACGGCACCGGGCTCGTAATGTCGCAGGTTCACCGTCGATCAGGGCACCGGGGGGCCGATGACCAGGACGGGCCGGTTGTGCGTGGCGGTCGACCTCGAGGGCTACAGCCGGCGCTCGCACGCCGGGCAAGAACATGCGCAGGACGTCCTCCGGACGCTGCTGGACCTGCTCTGGCAGCGGGTCGCGCCGGGTGCGGTGCAACGGCAGCCGAACGGCGACGGGGAGGTCGCGCTGCTCGACGAGACGGTCGGGATCGGCGTCGTCCCCGAACTCCTCCGTGTGCTGCGGAACGGGCTCCGCCGCGCCAACCCGCACGACCGCGTGGGCGAGCGGTACCGGCTGCGGGTCGCCGCGGACCACGGGCCCGCCGGCCGCGCCCGCAACGGCTTCGCCGGGGACGCCGTCGTCCGGACGTGCCGGCTGTTGGACTCCGCGCCCGCCCGCGACGCCCTGGACACCCGGCCCGGTTCGGACCTCTCGGTCGTCCTCTCCGGTTCCCTGTTCGACGCGCTGGCGGCCGATCCCGGTGCCCACGCCGCGCTCCCGGCGGCGGAGTTCGTGCCGGTCCGGGTCGTGGACCCGGCGAAGTCGTTCGCCGCGCCCGCGTGGGTGCACGCCGGCACTCCGCTCCCGGCGCCGCGCGGGGCCGGGGGGCCCCGGCCCGCGCCGGCCACCGGGGACGTCATGCGGGTCGAGGTGGCGGACGGCGGCCAGGTCGGCGCGATCGTCCAGGTCCGGGAGCTGCGCGGCGGCCTGGTGCTCGGCAGGCCCGGTGAGCCGCGGTGACCGGGCCGGGCCCGCAGCTGTCCCTGCACGTGACCGCACCCGTCGAGACCGTCGTGCAGATCGGCCGGATGGTGGTCGAACCGGACCGTGCGGACGTCCTGGACCTCGAGCCCGCCCCGCTCGCGGGCCGGGAGGTCGAGCTCACCCGGATCGCGCAGGTCGTCGCGGAGGCGCCCGGGATGGTGCTGCACGGGCCGTCGGGCAGCGGGACCACGGCGTTGATGCTCGCCGCCGCCGCACGGCTCGGGCCCACGTTCCCCGGCGGGGTCCGGCTCGCGCGCCTCGGCGACTCCGGGGACGATCCCGCGCCCGCCCTCCGGACCCTGCTGCTGGGCCTCGGCGTCGGGGACTCGGAGCTGCCGGACTCCGTCGACGAGCGCAGCGCGCTGCTGCGCTCCCTGCTCGCCGCACGCCCCGCCCTCCTCCTGCTCGACGACGCCCGCTGCGCGGCGCAGGTCCGCGCGCTGCTGCCCGGTGGCCGGTCCCGTGCGCTCGTCACCTCCGCCACCCCCCTGCCGGAGCTGGCGCTCGACGACGTCGCCGCACTGCCGGTCGGGGGCCTGGCCGGGGCGGCCGCCGTCGCCTGCACGGGCCGGGACGACGCGCCCCGGCTCGCCACGGCCTGCCACGGCTCGCCGTTGGCGCTGCTCCTGCTCGCGGGCGCGACGGCCTCGGCCGACGACGCCCTCGCCGCCCTCGGCACCCCGCCGGACGCCGCGGCGGCCGCGTGCGCCGCCGCGCGGATCGCGCTCCGGGCCGCCGGGCCGCGGGCAGCCGCGCTGCTCACGGCCGTCGCGGCGGCGGGCCTGGTGCACCTCGACGCCGCCACGGCCGGCGCCCTGACCGGCGAGGACGTCGGCGAGCTGGTTCGGGAAGCTCGCCCGCCGGCGCCTGCTGACCCCGGCGCCGGAGGGCCCCGACCGGTACGCCCTGCCGGCCGCCGTGCGCTCCCTGTTCGGTACCCGGACCCCCGCCGTGCCGCTCCCCCGCGCCTGCGACGAGCCTCCCCGGAGCGTCCTCGCCGGCGCCGCCGCGGGCTGCCGCGAGCTCGGGACGAGGACCGGGCGGCCGGACGTCGACACGGTCTGGGTCCTCGAACGGGCGGCGGAGTCCGCCGCCGCGACCGGGGACGACCGCACCGAGACCGAGGTGCTGCTGCAGATCGCCGCGGTCCGGCTCCGGCGGGACGCCGCCGACGCCGCACTCCGAGCCGCCTCGCGGGCGCTGACCCTCGCGGACCGGCTCGGCGACCCGGTGCTCTCCGGCCGCGCGGTCCTGCGGATCGCCGAGGCCGCGGAGTCCCTCGCGCACGGGGACCTGCTCGACAACGGTGGCGAGCCCCTGTTCGACCACGCCGTCGCGTTGCTCGAGGGCCTGGACGACGAGCGGCACGCCCACGCGCTGCGCGGCCGCGGCCGGGCGCGCCGCCGGGCCGGCCGGCCCTCGGCCGCGCTGCCGGACCTCCGCGTCGCGCTCGGCCTGTACCGCGCGCTCGGCCACCTGCCCGGGACCGCCGCGAGCTGGCGGGAGATCGCCGAGGCGGAGCACGCGCGGGGGGAGCGCCGGGCGGCGGTCGCCGCCTACCGCAGCAGCCTGCACGCCCTCGCTGCCGCGGGCGACGCCACGGCGGCCGACTGGGCGCGGCTGGAGGCGGGCGAGCTCCAGGTCGGCGAGACACCCGCACCCGCCGTGGACGCCCTGCTCGCCGCCCGGACCGGCGGGGAGACGGACGCGGCGCGCGCGGTCCGGGCCCTCCACGCCCTGGGGGACGGCCCGCCGTGGTCCGCGGTCGCCGCCCTCCGCGGCTGACTCCTCCCCGGGTCGACGATCAGCGCCGGGTCGCGAACACCCCCTCCGCGGGGAAGCAGCCCGCCTTCAGCAGGCCCCGGACCAGCGGGCGCCCCAGCTCGCCGAGCCGCGCGGTGCCCTCCTCCCCGAGCGCCTCCCACGGCGCCGCGCCGAGCCGGTTCGTGTCGTCCTCGATCCGCTCCCGCAGCGCGTTCCCCTCGGGGGTGAGGCTCAGCCCGTCGCCGAGCAGGCCGCGCTCCCGCAGGCTCACCTCGCTGGCCGCCCACTCGTCCTCGGTCCAGCCACGGCTCGCCCGCGCGAACGACGGGACGAAGCCGGTGCCGGTCGCGGTCGCCGTGACCAGCGCGTCGATCCCGGAGAGCCCGGCGTCGACGAGCAGCGCGATGTGCCCGTCCCCGCGGTGCTCGCGCAGGACGGAGACCGCGTGCCAGAGCACGAGGTGCGGCGCGGACGGCCACTCGACGTCCAGGTGACCGGCGGCGAGCGGGCGCCCCTGCGGCTCGGCGGCCTCCGCCGCGCGCCGGGCCAGGGCGGCGGCCTCGGCCACCACGGGCGAGGCCACGACGTCGTCGCCTAGCAGCCGGCGCAGCGCGCCGTCGACCGCCTCGAACCGCGCCGCGACGACATCGGCGGGCGAGGCCAGCGACCAGGCCTTCGGGATGTGCCGGGCGACCAGCGCCGGGCTGAAGTTGAAGAACGTCGCCGCGACGACGGACCCGGACACCGCACCCATCGGGGCGGCGCGGCCGGCGAAGTAGCTCATCCGTCCCGGTTCGAGCCCGGCCGCGGTGAGGTGCTTCTCGGTCTCGGGGGCGAAGTAGGTCATGGCGTGCAGCGGCTCGAGGCCTCGGGCGACGGCGCCTGACGTTCGGGTGTCCACGGCCGGACCGTACAGGGCGGGCCCCCGTGGCTGAACGATAGTTCAGGACAACCCGTCCGGCCGATGACGCCTACCGGTACCCCCCTTACGGTCGTTAGGACGCGGGTCACACTCGCCCCGCGTCCGACTCGCTGCACGAAGGGGTGCCCATGGCGTTGGACGAGGCCACGATCGCGTTCCTCACCGCGATGGCGGAGAGCGGCGGCAAGCCGATCAGTGAGATGACCCCGGACGAGGCCCGCGGCCTCGGTGGGCTGCTCAGGGACATGTACGGGCCCGGCCCGCAGGTCGCGAGCGTCACCGACTCCCCGGTCCCGACCCCCGACGGGGGCATCGTCGGCACCCGGATCCTGGCCGTCAAGAACCCCCGCGGCGTGCTCGTCTACTACCACGGCGGCGGCTGGGTCATCGGAGCGCTCGACGAGTTCGACACCCTCGGCCGGCACCTCGCCACCCGCACGAACTGCACCGTCGTGCTCGTCGACTACCGGCTCGCCCCGGAGCACCGCTACCCGACCGCGGTGGACGACGCGTGGACCGCCCTGCAGTGGGTGGAGTCGCGGCGGGCCGAGCTCGCCGGGGCGGACGCGCCGTTGATCGTCGCCGGGGACAGCGCCGGCGGGAACCTCGGCGCGATCGTCGCGCAGAAGGCGCGCGCCGCCGGGGGCCCCGCGATCGCCCTGCAGGTCCTCATCTATCCGGTGACGGACTGCGACCTGGACAACGCCAGCTACCGGGACCCGGCGAACCAGCTCATGGTCAGCCGGGACGCCATGATCTGGTTCTGGGACCACTACGCCACGCCCGAGCAGCGGCGCAACCCCGACGCGTCGCCGCTGCGCGCCGCGGACCTCTCCGGCCTGCCGCCCGCCGTCGTGCTCACGGCGGAGCACGACCCGCTGCGGGACGAGGGCGAGGCCTACGCCGAGAAGCTGCGCGCCGCCGGCGTCAAGGTCGAGTCCCAGCGCTTCCTCGGCCAGATGCACGGCTTCTTCACCATGGTCAACGTCCTCCCGGGCCAGACGGACGGGATGGACTACGTCGTCGAGCACGTCGAGCGCGTCCTCTAGACCACCCGCGTCCCCCGACGCCCACCGATCTGCAGCGCCGCAGCCAGGAGGTAAGTGCCATGACGGACAAGTCTGTCGACGTCGTCGTCGTGGGGGCCGGGTTCTCCGGCCTCTACCAGCTCTACCGGCTCCGGGAGATGGGCCTGACCACGCGCGTCTTCGAGGCCGGTTCCGGGGTCGGCGGGACCTGGTACTGGAACCGGTACCCGGGCGCCCGCTGCGACGTCGAGAGCCTCAACTACTCCTTCTCGTTCTCCCCGGAGCTCGAGCAGGAGTGGACCTGGTCCGAGAAGTACTCGCCCCAGCCGGAGATCCTCGCCTACGCCGAGCACGTCGCCGAACGGTTCGACCTGAAGAAGGACATCACGTTCGACACCCGGGTCGAGAGCGCGGTCTACGACGGGGACACGCACACCTGGACGGTCACGACGGACGGCGGCGAGGTCGTCACCACGCGGTTCTTCGTGATGGCGACGGGCTGCCTCTCCGTCTCCAAGGCCCCGGAGATCCCCGGCGCCGAGACCTTCCCCGGGCCGATCTACCACACCGGGCACTGGCCGCACGAGGGCGTGGACTTCACCGGGAAGCGGATCGCGGTGATCGGTACCGGCTCGTCGGGCATCCAGTCCATCCCGATCATGGCCGCGCAGGCCGCCGAGGCGACGATCTTCCAGCGCACGCCAAACTTCTCGATGCCGGCCGGCAACCGGCCGCTCACCGAGGAGGAGGTGCGCACGCGCAAGGAGAACTACCTCGAGTACCGCGAGGCCGCCAAGTGGTCCGGCTTCGGCGTCCCCATGCCCGCGCCGACCCGCTCCGCGCTCGAGGTGCCGGAGGAGGAACGCAACCAGACCTACCAGGCCGGCTGGGACCAGGGGAACCTCGTCGCGATCCTGACCTCCTACGTCGACACCCTCGCCGTCAAGGAGGCCAACGACACCGCCGCGGAGTTCGTCCGGGCGAAGATCCGTGACGTGGTGAAGGACCCGGAGCTGGCCGAGGCCCTGTCCCCGCGCAGCTTCCCGTTCGGGACGAAGCGCCCCTGCCTGGACACCGGCTACTACGAGACGTTCAACGACGACCACGTGCACCTCGTGGACATCCGTAAGACCCCGCTGGTGGAGATCACCGCCAAGGGCGTGCGGACGTCGGAGCAGGAGTACGAGGTCGACGCGATCGTCTTCGCCACCGGTTTCGACGCGATGACCGGCGCGCTCACCCGGGTGGACATCCGCGGCAGGAACGGGGTGTCGCTGCGGGAGAAGTGGGGCGAGGGCCCGCGCTCCTACCTGGGGTTGACCGTCGCCGGCTTCCCGAACATGTTCACGATCACCGGGCCGTCGAGCCCGTCGGTGCTGACGAACATGATGGTGGCGATCGAGCAGCACGTGGACTGGGTCGCGGACTGCATCGGCTGGCTCCGGGACAACGACGTCGCCGAGCTGGAGGCCACGGACCGGGCCGAGGACGAGTGGGTGCGCCACGTCGAGGAGGTCGGGAACACGACGCTCTACCCGACCGCGGACTCCTGGTACATGGGCTCCAACGTCCCCGGCAAACCGCGCGTGTTCATGGCCTACATCGGTGGCATGGGCGCCTACCGGGAGAAGTGCGACGAGATCGCGGCCAAGGGCTACGCCGGCTTCGCCCTCACCCCCGAACCGGAGTCCGTCCCCGCCTAGAGCTTCCGGCGGCCGGGCACAGCGTCGTGCCCGGCCGCCGGAACACCCGGCCCCGCCCTACAGGTGGGGCGCCTTGAACGGCGCGAGCGCGCCGGCGTCGATCACGTGCGTCGTGCCGGTCACGTAGCGGGCCTCCTCCGACGCCAGGTAGAGCACGGCGTTGCTGATGTCGACCGGATCGACCCACGGGATCGGGAACCCGTTGATCGCGGTGAAGCCCGCCTCGGCGTCGGCCCGGGTGGCGCCCTCCTGCCCACCGAGGAAGAGCGAGTACATCGGCGCGTTGTTCACCATGTCCGTGTCGACGGTCGTGGGGTGCACGGAGTTGACCCGGATCCGGTGGGGCGCCAGCTCCACGGCGAGCGTCCTCATCAGCCCGGTCACGCCGTGCTTCGCCGCCGTGTAGTGCGCGAGGTTGCCGAACGCCACGAGCCCCGCGATGGAGCTGGTGAGCACGATCGAGCCCCCGCTGCCCTGCTCCAGCAGGGTCGGGATCGTCGCCTTCGCGGTCTTCCACACCCCGGTCAGGTTGACGTCGATCATCGTCTGCCAGGTCTGCTCGTCGATCTCCCAGGCCGGCGCGAACGACGCGATGCCGGCGTTGGCGACGACGACGTCCAGGCGCCCGAACTCGGACATCCCGTCCGCGACGGCCGCCTCGAGCGCCGCGAGGTCCCGGACGTCCGCGACCCGGGTCAGGACCCGCCGGTCGAGATCCTCGATCTGCTTGGCCGTCTCGGCCAGGTCCGCCTCGGTCGCCTCCGCGTACGGAACCGTCTCCACGTCCGCGCAGAGGTCGAGGGCGATGATGTCCGCCCCCTCCTGCGCCAGACGCAACGCGTGGCTCCGGCCCTGCCCGCGCGCCGCCCCCGTGACCAGCGCGACCTTGCCCTCGACCCGTCCCATGACCGACCTCCGAATCCGGCCGGGCGCCGTTGCCCGGCCGCCGTCCACGCTCCGGGGTGACCCGCACCATGGTCAATCCGACATCCGGGTCGGGAGCCCGGCGCCTCGCCTCAGCCGGTGGACTGCACCCAGCCGTAGCTCCGGTCGACCGCGCGGGCCCAGTTCGCCCGCTCCCGGTCCCGGACGGACGCGTCCATCGACGGCTCCCAGGCGGCCGCGCGGTGCCAGTTCGCCCGCAGGACCTCGACGTCCGACCAGTGCCCGACCGCGAGTCCCGCCGCGTACGCCGCGCCGAGGGAGACCGCCTCCGACCCGAGCGGGCGCTCCACCGGGACGTCCAGCACGTCCGCGACGAACTGCATCAGCAGGTGGTCGGCCGTCATCCCCCCGTCGACCTTCAGCCTGCTCACCGGCAGCCCCGACTCGGCGTTCATGGCGTCGACGACCTCGCGGGTCTGCCAGGCGGTCGCCTCCAGCACGGCGCGGGCGAGATGCCCGCGGGTGATGAACGACGTCAGCCCGACGATCACGCCCCGGGCCTCGGCCTGCCAGTGCGGCGCGAAGAGGCCCGAGAAGGCGGGGACGACGTAGCAGCCCCCGTTGTCCGGCACCGTCATCGCGAGCGTCTCGATCTGCGGGGCCGTGCCGATCATGCCGAGGGAGTCCCGGAACCACTGCACCAGTGACCCGGTGACGGCGATGGAGCCCTCGAGCGCGTAGACGGGCCGCTCCCCGAACAGGTACCCGACGGTCGGGATCAGCCCCTGCGCGGAGCCCGGGATCCGCGATCCGGTGTTCTTGAGCAGGAACGCGCCGGTGCCGTAGGTGCACTTGACCTCGCCGGGCGCGAAGCACGTCTGCCCGACGAGCGCGGCCTGCTGGTCCCCCAGCGCACCCGCCACCGGAACGCCCGGCAGCACCTCCGAGCAGACGCCGTAGACCTCGGCGTTCGGCCGGATCTCCGGGAGCATCCGCTCCGGCACGCGCAGCGCCGTGAGCAGCCGCTGCGACCACTCCAGCGTGCGGAGATCCATCAGCATGGTGCGGCTGGCGTTGGTCACGTCGGTGACGTGCCGGCCCCCGTCCGGGCCGCCGGTCAGCCGCCAGATCAGCCAGCTCTCGATCGTCCCGAACAGCACGTCGCCGGCGTCGGCTCCCTCGCGCGCACCCGGGACGTGGTCCAGCAGCCATTGCAGCCGGGGCCCCGCGAAGTACGTCGCGGGGCCGAAACCGCTGGTCCCGGACCAGAGGTCGCCGGTCTCGGCGAGCCCGCTGACGATCTCGTCCGTGCGGGTGTCCTGCCAGGTGATCGCGTGCGCGAGCGGGACCCCGGTGTGCCGGTTCCAGACGACCGTCGTCTCGCGCTGGTTGGCGATCCCCAGCGCGACGATGTTCTCCGGCCCGAGGCCCGCGCGCTTCAACGCCGCGGGGACGACCCTGGCGACGTTCCGCCAGATCTCCTCGGCGTCGTGCTCCACCCACCCGGGCCGCGGGTAGTGCTGCCGGTGCTCGCGCTGGGCGACGGCGAGCATGCGGCCGGAGCGGGTGAAGAGCAGGCACCGGGTGGACGTGGTGCCCTGGTCGATCGCGGCCACGACCCGCTCGGTGCTCACGGTGCCTCCGCGGGACCGAGAACGTCGGGGGGCTCGGCGCGATCATCTCGCCGCCCCCAGGAACGCGGAGATCTCGCGGCCCGCCGCCGTCAGCTGCTCGACGAGCCGCGGTCGCGGCTCCCCGCCCGCCCCGAACAGCTCCTCGACGGGCCCGGCGATCCCGAGCGCCGCGACGGCCAGTCCCCCACCGGTCCGCAACGGCACCGCGGCGCCGCCGACCCCGGCCTCGAACTCGCCGACGTCCGTGGCGCAGCCCCGCCGCCGGGCCCCGGCGAGCTGCGTCTCCAGCGCCGTCACGGTCGTCGTCGTCCGGCGGGTGTAGCGATGGAGCTCCAGGTCCCGCAGCGCGGGCGTCGCGACCGGGGCGAACGCGAGCAGGCATTTGCCCCAGGCCGTCGCGTGCAGGGGCTGTTCGGTGTTCGTGCGCAGGCGCTGCGGGGAGCCGTCCGGCCGGAACACGTGGTGCACCAGGCTCACCGCCCGGCCGGCGGGAACGCCCAGGTAGACGGCACAGCCGGAGCTGCCGGCGAGCGCGTCGGCCCAGTTCATCGCGCGGGAGCGCAGGTCGTGCCGGTCCCAGCCGTCACCGAGGCGCCGCAGCCCCGGCCCCGGCGAGTACAGCGACGTCGACGAGTCCTGCTCGACGAGCCCCTCCTCGCGCAACGTCCGCACGATCCCGTGGACGGTCGGCCGCGGCAGGTCCAGGGCCGCGGCGAGCTCCGCGAGCGCCAGCGGACGCCCCGCGCCGCCCAGCAGGCGCAGGACCGCGGCGGCCCGCTCGATGGACTGGATGGCGCCCGGCACATCCCCGACCCTACGGTGTTGCTGTGATCCAATCGGCACCGGGCGTTCGACATTGTCGAACGATGTGCGTTGCCGTACCCCGCCCGCCTTCCTAGCGTCGCTCTCAACGTCGCGCGGCCGCCCTCGAACCCGAGGCCGGAACACACGCCCGCGGACGTCACCGACCAAGGGAGAGTTCGATGCGGAACTCCTATCTCGGGGAGCTGAGTGCCGAGTTCGCGGGCACGATGATCCTGATCCTGTTCGGCACCGGCGTGGTGGCGCAGGTCATCACGTCGTTACCGGACAGCCCGCTCGGCAACCACGACTCCATCGCGTGGGCGTGGGGCATCGGCGTCACGCTCGGCGTGTATACCGCAGGCCGGATCTCCGGTGCCCACCTCAACCCCGCCGTCACGATCGCGCTCGCCGCATACCAGGGCTTCCCCTGGAAGAAGGTCGCACCGTACATCCTGGCCCAGACCCTCGGCGCGTTCGTCGCGGCGCTGATCGTGCGGGTGACCTACGCGGACCTGATCAACAGGACGGACCCGGGCCACACCTACAAGACCCAGATCGTCTTCTCGACCCTGCCGGGCAACGGCGAGCCCGGGGTGAGCCTCCCGACGGCGTTCCTCGACCAGGTCGTCGGTACCGCCATCCTGGTCTTCGTGATCTTTGCCCTGGTCAACGCCTGGAACAACCCGCCGCAGGCCAACCTGGCCCCGGTGGTCATCGGCCTGCTGGTCGTCGCCATCGGGATGGCGTGGGGCGCCAACGCCGGCTACGCGATCAACCCGGCCCGCGACTTCGGGCCGCGCCTGGCCTCGTTCATCACCGGCTACTCGACGGCGTTCCTGGACCAGAACGGCAACCAGTACTGGTGGTTGCCGATCGTCGCCCCGATCGTCGGCGGACTCGTCGGCGGCGCGTTCTTCAAGGTCCTGATCGAGCGCTACCTGCCGACCGCCGAGGACGCTCCGCAGCCCGTCGGGCGCGAGGTCACCCGCGAGGCCTGATCCGCACTTTCTCACTGAGGAGAACAGCATGGCTGAGTACGTCGGCGCGGTCGACCAGGGGACGACCAGCACCCGATTCATGATCTTCGACCACGGCGGCAACGAGGTCGGACGCCACCAGCTCGAGCACCAGCAGATCCTGCCGCAGGCCGGCTGGGTCGAGCACAACCCCGTCGAGATCTGGGAGCGCACCTCGTCGGTCATCCAGACCGGGTTGAACAGGACCGGGCTGACCCACAAGGACCTGGTCGCGCTGGGCATCACCAACCAGCGCGAGACCACCGTGGTCTGGGACAGGCGCACCGGACGCCCGCTGTACAACGCGATCGTCTGGCAGGACACCCGCACGGACCGGATCGCGTCCGCGCTGGACCGCGACGGCCGCGGTGACGTCATCCGGCAGAAGGCCGGCCTGCCCCCGCGACGTACTTCTCCGGCGGCAAGATCCAGTGGATCCTGGAGAACGTCGACGGTGCCCGCGAGGGCGCCGAGAGCGGCGACGCGATCTTCGGCAACACCGACACCTGGCTGATGTGGAACCTCACCGGGGGCCGGGACGGGGGCGTGCACGTCACCGACCCCACCAACGCCAGCCGCACGATGCTGATGAACCTCGAGACCCTCGACTGGGACGACGAGCTGCTCGGCTTCTTCGGCATCCCGCGTTCGATGCTGCCCGAGATCAAGCCCAGCTCCTGCCCGGAATGCTACGGCCACACGCTGTCGTCGGGCCCGCTCGGCGGCGAGGTCCCGCTCACCGGTGACCTCGGCGACCAGCAGGCCGCGATGGTCGGGCAGGTCTGCCTCGCCCCGGGCGAGGCCAAGAACACCTACGGCACCGGCAACTTCATGCTGCTCAACACCGGTACCGACCTCGTCCGCTCGGAGGCCGGGCTGCTGACGACCGTCTGCTACAAGTTCGGCGACGAGCCGACCGTCTACGCGCTCGAGGGCTCGATCGCGGTCACCGGCTCGGCCGTGCAGTGGCTCCGCGACCAGCTCGGGATCATCTCCGGCGCGGCGCAGAGCGAGTCCCTGGCGCGGCAGGTCGAGGACAACGGCGGGGTGTACTTCGTCCCGGCGTTCTCGGGCCTGTTCGCGCCTTACTGGCGGTCCGACGCCCGCGGCGCGATCGTCGGGCTCTCCCGGTTCAACACCAACGCCCACCTGGCCCGGGCGACGCTCGAGGCGATCTGCTACCAGAGCCGCGACGTCGCGGAGGCGATGGAGAAGGACTCCGGGGTGCACCTGGAGGTCCTCAAGGTCGACGGCGGCGTGACCGCGAACGAGCTGTGCATGCAGATCCAGGCGGACGTCCTGGGCGTGCAGGTCAGCCGCCCGGTCGTGGCGGAGACCACGGCGCTCGGCGCGGCCTACGCCGCCGGCCTGGCCGTCGGGTTCTGGAAGAACACCGACGAGCTGCGGGCCAACTGGAACGAGTCGAAGCACTGGGACCCTTCGTGGAGCACTGAGCAACGAGACGCCGGTTACGCCCAGTGGAAGAAGGCGGTCGAGCGGACGCTGGACTGGGTAGACGTCGACTGAGCAGTACGAACCAGCATTCTTCGAGAGGAAGAGATCATGAGATCCGTCGCGCTCTCCCCGGAGGCCCGCTCGCGGGCCCTGGCGGATCTGGCCTCCGGTGAGCTCGACGTCCTCGTCGTCGGCGGCGGTGTCGTGGGTGCGGGAAGCGCCCTCGACGCCGCCACCCGCGGCCTGCGCGTCGGGCTGGTGGAGGCCAGGGACTTCGCGGCCGGCACCTCCAGCCGCTCGAGCAAGCTCATCCACGGTGGCCTGCGCTACCTCGAGATGCTCGACTTCCGGCTCGTCGCCGAGGCCCTGCAGGAACGCGGACTGCTCATCCAGACCCTCGCGCCGCACCTCGTCCGGCCCGTCCCGTTCGTCTACCCGCTCAAGCACCGCGGATGGGAGCGGTTCTACGCCGGCGCGGGCGTCGCGCTCTACGACGCCCTCGGCCTGCTCTCGGGCCGCTCCCGCGGGGTGCCGCACCACCGGCACCTGACCCGGCGCGGCGCCCGCCGCGTCGTCCCGTCGCTGCGCAAGGACGCCCTGGTGGGTGCCCTGGAGTACTACGACGCGCAGGTCGACGACGCCCGACACACGATGATGGTGGCCCGCACGGCCGCGTCGTACGGGGCGCACGTCGCTTCCCGCGCCCGCGTCGTCGGGCTGATGAAGGAGAGCGGCCGCGTGGTCGGTGCCGAGGTCCAGGACCTCGAGACCGGCGAGCGCATCGAGGTCCGCGCCAAGCAGGTCATCAACGCCACCGGGGTCTGGACCGACGAGACCCAGAGCCTGGCCGGCGAGCGCGGGCAGTTCCACGTCCGCGCGTCGAAGGGCATCCACCTGGTGGTGCCGCGGGACCGGATCCGCTCGGAGGCCGGGCTGATCCTGCGCACCGAGAAGTCCGTGCTGTTCGTCATCCCGTGGGGCCGGCACTGGATCATCGGCACCACGGACACGGACTGGGACCTGGACCGGGCCCATCCCGCCGCCAGCGCCGCGGACATCGACTACCTGCTCCAGCAGGTCAACACCGTACTCGAGCAGCCGCTGACCCACGAGGACGTCGAGGGCGTCTACGCGGGCCTGCGGCCGCTGCTGGCCGGGGAGTCGGACTCGACGTCCAAGCTCTCCCGCGAGCACGCGGTGGCCACCCCGGTGCCGGGGCTGGTCGTCGTGGCGGGCGGGAAGTACACGACGTACCGGGTCATGGCGAAGGACGCCGTGGACGCGGCCGTGCACGGCCTGGACGCGCGCGTCCCGGCCTCGGTCACCGAGAACATCCCGCTGCTCGGCGCGGAGGGCTGGGAGGCGTTGAAGAACTCCGTCAACGTCCTCGCGGACCGGTACGGCGTGCACCCGGCCTGGATCAAGCACCTGCTCGGCCGCTACGGATCGCTGATCGACGAGGTCCTCGAGCCCCTGAAGGACGACCCGTCGCTGGGCGAGCCGCTCAAGGGCGCACCGGACTACCTGCGCGCGGAGATCCTCTACGCCGCGACGCACGAGGGTGCCCGGCACCTCGACGACATCCTCACCCGCCGCACCCGCACCTCGATCGAGACCTTCGACCGGGGGCTGGGTGCGGCCGAGGAGGTCGCCGCGCTGGTCGCGCCGGTGCTCGGCTGGAGCTCCGAGCAGCAGGCCAAGGAGGTCGAGCACTACCAGGGCCGGGTCGCCGCGGAGCGGGAGAGCCAGCGGATGCCGGACGACGCCACCGCGGACTCCGCCCGGATGGGGGCGCCGGACGTGGTGCCGGTCCAGTAGACCCGGCTCGACGGGTTGTGGCTCCGCTGCCCGGGGGTGGCCCCCCGTCGTCGCACGAGCGGCACTTTCGCGCGGTAGGTCCGCACGAGAGTGCCGCCCGTGCGTTGGGGGACGGGCGCGGGTTGACGAACCTCCGGCCGGCAGGTCGGATGGTGACCATGAGCCCCGTCATCCTCGTCGCGACCATCACCCCCAAGCCCGGCCACGAGCAGGAGGTGCTCGAGGCGCTGAAGGCCACGATCCCCCTGGTCCACAAGGAGCCGGGCTGCGAGAAGTACGCACTGCACGAGGGCCTCGGGGACTCGACGGACCTCGTCATGATCGAGCGCTGGGAGTCCCCCGAGGCGCTAAAGGAGCACAGCTCCGCCACGGCGTTCACCGAGCTCGGGAAGCTGCTCAAGGGCAAGCTCGCGGGCCCGCTGAACGTCGTCCGGCTGTCCGCGGTCCCGGCGGGCACGGCCGAACAGGGCGCCGTCTGAGGTCCCCCCGCGGTGCGGCGGGGGCGGGGGTTAGCGTGCGGGAGTGGCCGGATCCCTCGTCTCCCTCACCGACATCACCCTCGCCGCCGAGCGGATCGCACCGCACGTCGTCCGGACCCCGACCGTGCCGAGCCCCGGGCTGAGCGCGCTCCTCGGTGTTCCGGTGACGGCGAAGCTGGAGCTGTTGCAGCGCACGGGCTCGTTCAAGGCCCGGGGTGCCACGGCCAAGCTGCTCGCGCTCACGGAGGACGAGCGCGCGGCCGGGGTGGTCGCGGTCAGCGGCGGGAACCACGGGATCGCGCTGGCGGTGATGGCCGGTGCACTGGGCGTCGCCGCGACGGTCGTGATGCCCGAGTCCGCGCCCGCGGGCTCGGTCCGGATCGCCCGCGACGCCGGCGCGGACGTCCGGCTCACCCCGGACATGGCCGGCGCGTTCGCCCTGACCGCCGAGCTGCAGGCCGGCGGGCTCACGCTCGTGCACCCGTTCGACGACCCGACGGTGATCGCCGGGCAGGGCACGGTCGGCCTCGAGCTCGCCACCGACGCCGGTGACCTGACCGACGTCCTGGTCAGCATCGGGGGCGGCGGCCTGATCTCCGGGGTCGCCGCGGCGCTGCACGCGAGCCGTCCGGACGTCCGGATCTGGGGCGTCGAGACCGAGGGTGCCCAGGCGATGTCCGCGGCGCTCGCCGCCGGCGGGCCCGTGCCCGTCGACCTCACCTCGATCGTGACGACGCTGAGCGCGCCGAGCGTCTCCCCGCTCACCTACGACCACGTGTCCGCGCTGGTCACGGACGTTCTCGTGGTGCCGGACGCGGAGGCCGTGCAGGGCACGCTCGACCTCGCGGACCACGCCAAGGTCTGGGCCGAACCGGCCGCCGGCTGCCTGGTCCCGGCCGCGCGCCGGGTCGTGGAGAAGGTCGGCGACGACACACGGCTCGGCCTCGTCGTCTGCGGCGGCAACGCCTCGACGGGCGACGTCACGGCCTGGGCGTCCCGGTTCGATCTGCTCTAGGGACTCGATCCGCGCCCGCCGGCGTTGCACCGGGCGTGCGTACGGACGTCGTGGTGATCGGGGCCGGGCAGGCCGGGCTGTCGGCCGCCCACGGCCTCCGCCGGGCCGGGCTCGAACCCGGCCCCGGCTTCACCGTCCTGGACGCCGACGCGGCGCCCGGCGGCGCCTGGCAGCACCGCTGGCCGACGCTGCGGGTCGACGACGCGCACCGCATCCACTCCCTCCCCGGGATGGAGTTCGCCCCCACCGACCCCACGCGGCCCGCCAACCAGGTCGTCCCCGAGTACTTCGCGGCCTACGAGCGGGCGTTCGACCTGCGGGTGCGCCGGCCCGTCCGGGTCACCACCGTCCGGGACGCCGATCCCGAGCTCGTCGTCGAGACGGACCGGGGCTCCTGGACGACGAGCGCGCTGATCAACGCCACCGGCACCTGGAGCCGCCCGTTCGTCCCCGCCTACCCGGGCGCCCGCGAGTTCCGGGGGCGGCAGCTGCACGCCGTCGACTACCCGGGCCCGGCGGAGTTCGCGGACCGGCGCGTCGTGGTCGTGGGCGGCGGGGCGACCGCGGTCCAGCTGCTGCTGCAGATCGCGCCGTTCGCGAGGTCGACGCTGTGGGTCACCCGCCGGGAGCCGGAATGGCACGAGGGCCCGTTCGACGCCGAGGCGGGGCGGGCCGCGGTCGCACGCGTCGAGGAGCGGGTCCGGGCCGGGTTGGCGCCGCGGAGCGTCGTCGGCGTGACGGGTCTGATGCTGACACCGGAGTACCGCGCCGGGATCGCCGCCGGCGTGCTGAACCGGCATCCGATGTTCGCCCGGCTCACCGCGGAGGGTGTGGCCTGGGCGGACGGCACGACGTGGGCGGCGGACGTCGTGCTCTGGGCGACGGGCTGGCGTCCCGCGGTCGGGCACCTGGCGCCGCTGAAGCTCCGCAGCCCGCAGGGCGGGATCACCCTCGACGGCACCCGCGCCGTCGCCGATCCGCGGGTGCACCTGGTCGGGTACGGGCCGTCGGCGAGCACCATCGGTGCGAACCGGGCCGGGCACGCGGCGGCGCACGAGGTGGTCAGGCGGCTCCGCGAGGGGTCGTTCGCCCCGGCCGGCCGGTGGCTCTCCTCCGCGGTTGCGTCGCAGGCGCGTGTCAGACTCCGTTCCTGACGTGAGGAGCCGTCCCCGACGTGACCACCATCCCCGAGCAGGGTCCTCCGGCCTGGCGCCGACACACCCCGGGTGAGCACCGCTGGCCGCAGGCCACCGCGGTGGTGGTGGCCGTGGCGCTGCAGCTGATCCTGCCGGACCGCCTGGCCCCCCAGGCGCGGTACCTCCTGCCGGCGCTGGAGATCGTGCTGCTCGGCGTGCTCGTCACGGCGAGCCCGTTCCGGCTGGACCGGGAGTCGGCCGTGCTCCGGACCGCCGGGCTGGCGACGGCGGGGCTGGTCAGCATCGCCAACGCCTGGTCCGCCGTGCTGCTGGTCCGGGCCCTCGTCGGCGGCACGGCGGGGGACGCCCACACGCTGCTGCTCGCCGGGGCCGCGATCTGGTTGACCAACGTGATCGTCTTCGCGCTCTGGTACTGGGAGCTGGACCGCGGCGGACCCGCCGCGCGGGCCCACGGCCGGCGCCGGCACCCGGACTTCGCCTTCGCCCAGATACAGTCCCCCGACCTCGCCGACCCGGACTGGGAGCCCCGCTTCGCGGACTACCTCTACCTGGCGTTCACGAACGCGACGGCGTTCAGCCCGACCGATGTCCTCCCGCTCACGCGCTGGGCGAAGTTGACGATGATGGCGCAGTCCATGGTCGCGCTGGTGGTGGTCGTTCTCGTGGTGGCCCGCGCGGTCAACGTCCTGGGCTGAGCCGCTCCCGCCGCAGGACCGCGTACTCCCGGATCACCATCACGATGATCGCGACGTCCAGCGCCGCCAGGAAGGGGAGCACCAGCGAGCCCGTGTGGATCGCGCGGAGCACCTCGTAGACGACGAAGGCCCCGAGCACGAGCACCGCGACCGGGTAGGCCGGCAGCCACTTCCGCAGCAGCGCCACGACGAGCGCGAGCTTCACGACGCCGTGCAGCGCGAGGTAGAGCACCGGGAAGCTGCGGTCGCCGGACACGAACTCGCCGGTCCCGGCCACGAAGTGGCTGGCCAGGGTGCCGTTCGGCGGGCCGAGCAGGTCCCGGGCCAGGACCTCGCCGACGATCCCGTGGACGGCCGCACCGGAGACCACGAGCAGGATGACGGCGCCGATCAGCTCCGCGGCGCCGTCGATGCCCTTGACGAGCAGGGCGATCCGGAAGAGACGCTCGGTCCACGACGGGCCGGCCCTGGTGATCACGGGCCCGAGGGTAGTCCCGGACGGACGGCGGATCAGGGCATCGGGCAGGACGCGGTGCCGGTGGACGGGCCGATCACCCCGCGCGGCCGTGCAGCAGCCCCGGCAGGTCCGCGAACGAGTCGACGACGTACTGCGGCCGCTGCCCGTCGACCCCCTCCTCCGCCTCCGGCCGGAACTTCCCGGTCCGCACGAGCACCCCGGTGAGGCCGTGCGCCTGCGCGCCCAGGACGTCCGCCTCGACGTCGTCGCCGATCATGAGCGCCTCGCCCGCACTGACGCCGAGGCCGCCCAGCGCGGCGTCGAAGAAGGCGCCCGAGGGCTTGCCGAGCACCACCGCCTCCGTGCCGGCCGCCTGTTCGAGCCCGGCGAGGAACGCACCGGTGTCCAGCTGCATGCCGGTGTCCGTGCGCCAGTAGAGGTTGCGGTGCATGGCGACGAGCGCGGCGCCGTTCTGCAGGTGGCGGAACGCGGCGTCGAGCGCCTCGTAGGAGAACTCGGGTCCCGCGCCGCCGAGCACGACGACGTCCGCGGCGTCGGCGACGTCCACCAGCTCGATCCCCTCGAGGTCCTCGGCGATGTCGCCGCTGTTGAGCAGCGCACACGTCGCTCCGGGGTGGTGCTCGCGCAGGTGGGCCGCGGTCGCCGCGGCAGCGGTCAGGACGTCGTCCGGGCCGACCGGGAACCCGGCGTCGGCGAGCGTCCCGGCGATGCGCCGGCGCGTCCGCGACGTGGTGTTCGTGATCAGCGCGAACGGGAGGCCCGCGTCCCGCAGCGCGGTGAGCGCGTCGACGGCGCCGGGCAGCGGCTCCCAGGAGACGGTCAGCACGCCGTCGATGTCGATCAAGATCGCTCGAACCTGATCCATCCGGGCACGCTACCGAGACGGGCCGGCCGCCGCTGCCCGCCGACCACCGTGCCGCTCGAGTGGCTCGAGCGTCGGTACATGGCGCTTGAGCCACTCGAGCAGCGGCCGCCGTCGGCGAGGGTCAGTCGGTCTGGACCTCGGTGCCGTCCTGCGACCAGCGGGTGTGGAAGCTGCCCTCGCCGTCGATGCGCTTGTAGGTGTGGGCGCCGAAGAAGTCCCGCAGGCCCTGGATCAGGTTCGCCGGTCCCCGCTCGGTGCGGTAGCCGTCGTAGTAGCTCAGCGAGCTGGAGAACGCCGGGATCGCGACGCCCTGCTCGGTGGCGGTGACGACGACCCGGCGCCACGCGTCCTGGGCGTTCGCGACGGCCTCGGTGAAGTACGGGACCATCAGCAGGTTGTCCAGGTCCGGGTGCTCGGCGTAGGCGTCGCGGATCCGGTTGAGGAACTGCGCCCGGATGATGCAGCCGCCCCGCCAGATCGTGGCCATCGCGCCCAGGTCCAGGTCCCAGCCGTTCTCGATCGACGCGGCGCGCATCTGCGCGAAGCCCTGCGCGTACGCGACGACCTTCGACGCGTACAGCGCCTGCCGGATGTCCTCGACGAGGTCCGTCCGGTCCTCCTTGCCCTCGGGCGAGGGCCCCGCCAGCGTCGCCGACGCCTTCTTGCGCTCGTCCCGCAACGCCGACAGGCCGCGGGCGAACACCGCCTCGGTGATGCCCGTCAGCGGGATGCCGAGGCCCAGCGCGTCGATCGCTGTCCAGGTGCCGGTGCCCTTCTGTCCCGCCTGGTCCACGATGACGTCGACGAGCGGGCGACCGGTCTTCTCGTCGGTCTTCGCGAGGACCTTGCCGGTGATCTCGATCAGGAACGACTCGAGGTCCCCGGTGTTCCACTCCTCGAAGATCTTGCCGATCGCCGTCGCGTCCAGCCCCGCGACCCGGGTGAGCAGGTCGTAGGCCTCGGCGATCAGCTGGATGTCCGCGTACTCGATGCCGTTGTGCACCATCTTCACGTAGTGCCCGGCGCCGCCGGGGCCGACGTGCACGCAGCACGGGGTCCCGTCGACGACCGCGGCGATCGAGGTGAAGACGTCCTCCACCTCGGCGTAGGCCTCGGGGTCGCCGCCGGGCATGATGCTCGGCCCGAGCAGCGCGCCCTCCTCGCCGCCGGACACGCCGACGCCCATGAACCGGATGCCGTTCTCCGCGCACTCGGCGGTTCGGCGCACGGTGTCCGGGAAGTGCGAGTTGCCGGCGTCGATGATGATGTCGCCCTCGTCGAGCAGCGGCGTCAGCTCCTCGATGACGCCGTCGACGGGCTTGCCCGCCTTCACCATGACGATGATCCGGCGGGGCTTCTCGAGGGCGGCGACGAAGTCCTCGGTCGACTCGGCGCCCGTGAAGTCGCCCTCGTGGCCGTAGTCCTGCATGAACTGGGTGGTCTTCGCGGTGGTGCGGTTGTGCACGGCGACCGGGACGCCTCGGCTCGCGATGTTGCGCGCCAGGTTGGCACCCATCACGGCCAGTCCGGTGACACCGATCCGGCTCTTCTCCGCCATCCGTAGCTCTCCTCGCTCATCCGCTGATCCGGCTCGGAGCCGCACGGCGAGAGCCGGGCCCCGGCGGCCCATCTTGCTACCCGCCGCACCCCGGCGTCTCCCCTCGACGCCCGCCGAACCGTGTGACGGAGGTCCCGCGAGGCGAGCTCCAGGTCGAGGACGCCGTGCACGACGACGTCACCGAGATCGACGGCGACGAACTCTGGCCACGGCTGCAGGCGCAGCGCCGCCGAGGAGGGGACCCGGCGGGCGGACGCGAGCGCGTACACCGAGGTGATCGTTCCCGAGGGCGGCACGGTGGCGTCGCGGTGACGGGGTGACGCCGTACGGTGCGCAGTGGAGGTGGTTCCCCGATGGCTGGCCCGTACGAGGTCGTGCTGCTCCGGCACGGCGAGACCCACGGCTACGACGCGGACCACGGGCTGACGGCCCGGGGCGAGGAGCAGGCCCGGGCGCGCGGCGTGGCGCTGGCCGCGGAGCTGGCGCCCGGGACGTCCGTGGTCATGCCGCACGCGCGCACGGCCCGGGGCATCGCGACCGCGGTCGTCCTGCGGGAGACGCTGGTGGGCGCGGTCGGGCCGGGGGTGACGCTCGGCGAGCTGTACCCCGAGCCCTGGTTCGACAACCTGCGGTTCGCGCTGCACGGCGAGGTCGTGGACGCGAGCGTGGCGGTGGCCGCGCGGCTCGCGCTCGGCGACGGGGACCTGCCGCACTGGGCGGCCGAGTACGCCCGGTTCGACTCGGACTACCGGGAGATCGCCGCCCGGGGTGGTCCGATCGGACACTGGATCCACAATCCGACGCTCTACTTCGAGCCGCCCCAGATCGCGGCCTACCGGTTCTGGTCCGGGATCACGGCGTTGGCGCCTGAGGGCTCCGACGAGCAGCGGGTCGCGGTCGTCGCGACGCACTCGGCGCCGATGCGCGCGTTCGTCAGCACCGCGTTCGGACACGACCCGGGCGAGCCGGAGAACCTGGAGCCGATCCGGGTGTCCGTGGCCGCGAACGGGTCGCCGACCGTCCGGTTCCGCGACCTCTCGCTGGCGCTCGATGCGCCGCCGCCGCTCCCGCCCTGGTTCGACGACGCGTGGTTGGAGAAGTACGGACGCAGCTGAGCAGGGCTGTCCGGCGGACAGACCCTAGATGTTGGTGGACTCGGGCGGAACGCCGTCCGGGATCTCCCCCGCCGGGCCCGTGCCGTGCACGGTCGGCAGGCCGGCGAGGTCGAGCGTGTAGGCCGTCATGGACAGCGAGCCGTAGGCGTAGCCGTCGACCAGGACGTCGGCGCCGTGACCGGCGGCTGCGCCGAGCCCGGCCAGGTAGAGCAGCGGGATGAAGTGGTCCGGGGTCGGGACGGCGGTGCCGAAGTCCCCGGACTCCCGCAGCCGCAGCACGGCGTCCGGGGTGTCCGTCATGAGGTCCCGGGCGGCGTCGTCGAAGCGCCGGGCCCAGTCGAAGCCGGCGTCCGGCCGGGAGCCGTCCATGCCCCCCAGGTTGTGCACCACGTTCCCGCTCCCGACGACGAGCACGCCCCGCTCCCGCAGCGGCGCCAGCTTCGCCCCCAGCGCGACGTGGTGGTCCAGCGGCTTCGTGGCATCGATGGACAGCTGGACCACCGGCACGTCGGCGTCCGGGAACATGTGCCGGAGCACGGACCAGGTCCCGTGGTCCAGGCCCCAGCTGTCCACGTCCGCGCCGACCCACGTGGGCTTCGCGATCTCCGCGACCTCGCCCGCGATGTCCGGGGCGCCCTCGGCCGGGTAGTCGACCGCGAAGAGCTCCTGCGGGAAGCCGAAGAAGTCGTGGATCGTGCGGGGCCGCGGCATCGCCGTCACGGCCGTCGCGTTGATGTACCAGTGCGCGGAGACCACGAGGATCGCCCGGGGCCTCGGCATCGCGGCGCCCAGCGCCCGCCACGACTCGGTGTAGCGGTTGGTCTCCAGTGCGTTCATCGGGCTGCCGTGGCCGATGAACGCGGCGGGCATGGAGGTGCTCACCGCCACAGACTAGAGCGGGCTGTGCGCTAGAACGCCGGCCAGGGGATCGCCGGGCCGTAGCCGGAGGGCTCCGGGTAGCGACCGACCCCGAGCAGGCCGTCGACCCGGTCCGTCAGCGTCCGGATCTCGGTGAGCGTGATGTGGTCGCCGAGCCGCTCCGCGAGCGGGCCCTCGAGTTCCGCCCGCAGCATGCCGAGCGCGTCGACGATCTCCTCGGTGAGCGGTTCACCGACCCAGCCCCACAGCACCGTCCGGAGCTTGTCCTCCGAGTGCATGGTGAGGCCGTGGTCGACGCCGTAGACGTGCCCGTCGTCCCCGGCGAGGACGTGGCCGCCCTTGCGGTCCGCGTTGTTCACCACGACGTCGAACGCGGCCATCGTGCGCAGCTCGGGATGGTCCGCATGGACGAGCACGGCGGGGCGACCGTCGTCGTCCCGGGCGCGCAGCACGCCGAGCCAGCCCTTCGGCACCTTCTTGGGCGCGCACACGTCGACCAGGTCGTCCGTGGTGTCGGTGTCCACCCAGGCCTGCACCATCCCGGTGCCGAACGGCCCGTCGCGGAGCACCGTCGGCGGGACGACGTGCCAGCCGGCGGCCTCGGAGACGAGGTAGCTGGCGACCTCGCGCCCGGCCAGCGTGCCGTCCGGGAAGTCCCAGAGCGGGCGCTCGCCGCGGACCGGCTTGTAGACGCACTTCACCGACACGCCGTCCACGCTGGCCGTGCCGAACAGGGTCGCGTTGGAGGCGGCGACAAGACGGCCGGTGATCTCGATGCGGCCCCGGCCGAGGATCGTCATCACCTCGGGGTCCCGCAGCTCAGGGGCGTCGTTCAAGCTACTCGGCGACCGGGGAGCGCTCGTGGAAACCGTTCAGCCGCACGCACACGTGACCCTCCGGGTCCAGCGGCTCGGCGCACAGCGGGCACGGCGCGCGGCCCGCGGAGACGACCTTCTCGGCACGGTCCGCGAACGCCTTGGCCTGCACCGGGGAGAGGAACACCCGCAGGGCGTCGGGGCCCTCCTCGGTGTCGTCCAGGACGACGGACTCGTCGACCTCCTCCTCGGTGACCGCCAGCAGCTCGACGACGATCGACCTCGAGTCCGCGTCCCAGCCCAGGCCCATGGTGCCGACCCGGAACTCCTCCTCGAGCGGCACGGCGAGGGGATCGTTGTCGCTGTCCGCGGCCTCCGTCTCGGTGGCGACGTCCGGACCGAACCGGCGGGCCACCTCCGTGAGCAGCGCGGCGACCCGCTCCGCGAGCACCGAGACCTGCTGCTTCTCCAGCAGCACGCTGATGGTGCGGGCCTCCTCGATCGCCTGGAGGTAGAACGCCCGGTCGCCGGGCTCGCCGACGGTCCCGGCGACGAAGCGCTCGGGCTGGCGGAAGACATGGATGACGCGTGACATGGCGATTCCCAGAGTAGGCCACGCAGAGATCCGCGGCACGCCGGTGTGGTCGACCAGCCTCTGTGGACGTGGTCAGGCGTTCGTCGAACCCCCGACCACGGCCTCGGAGGACTGCGCCTGTTCCTGCGCCCCCTCCTCCTTCGGCTTCGGCGGGACGAGGGCCGCGACGTCGCCCCCGACGTCGTTGACCCGGCCCACGAACGGGCGTGTCTCGGTGTAGCTGACGACCGAGATCGAGCAGGTGTCGACGACGATCCGCTGGAAGTTGTCCAGATGGGTGGCCAGGGCGTCCGCGAGGACGGACTTGATGACGTCGCCGTGGCTGCAGGCCACCCACACGGCGTTGGGACCGAACTCGGCGGCGATCAGGCGCTCGTGCCTCCGGACCGCGGCCACCGCCCGCGCCTGCATCCCGGCCAGGCCCTCGCCGTCCGGGAACACCACGGCCGACGGGTGGGCCTGCACGACCTTCCAGAGCGGCTCCTTGGCCAGGTCCTTCAGCTCGCCGCCGGTCCAGCTGCCGTAGTCGACCTCGGACAGGCCGTCCTCGATCACCGGCTCCAGCCCGCGGACCGCGGCGAGCGGCGCGACCGTCTGCCGGCAGCGGGTCATCGGGGAGCTGACGATCGCCGAGATCGGGACGGTGTCCAGGCGTTCGACGATCTTCGCGGCCTGCTCCCGGCCCTTGTCGTCCAGCTCCACGCCGGGGGTGCGTCCTGCGAGGACGCCGGACACGTTGGCCGTCGAACGGCCGTGGCGCAGCAGGATGAGCGTGGTCACGATGATCGAGCCTACGTGCCGGGGTCAGGTCGCCGAGATCGCGCCGATCGAGAGGGCCGCCAGCAGGGCCGTGCCCAGCGCGATCCGGTAGGCGACGAACACGTAGACGCTGTTGCGCTCGACGAACTTCAGCAGCCAGGCGATCACCGCGTAGCCGACGACGAACGCGATCACCGTCGCCACCACCATCTGCGGAACCGTGGTGTCCCCGGCCGTCACGTCCTTGAGCTGGAACACCCCCGCCGAGACGACCGCGGGGATCGCCAGCAGGAACGAGTAGCGGACGGCGGCGGGGCGGGTGAGCCCGATGAACAGGCCGGCGGTGATCGTGCCGCCCGAGCGGGAGACCCCCGGGATCAGGGCGAGGGCCTGCGCGAAGCCCAGGACGATGCCGTCCATGACCGTCAGCTCCTCCACCGGCCGTTCCTGCTTCCCGTAGCGCTCGGCGAGACCCAGCAGGACGCCGAAGACGATCAGCGTGGTGGCGATCAGCCAGAGGTTGCGGGCCACCGTCTCGATCGAGTTCTGGAACAGCACACCGAGCACGCCGATCGGGATGGTGCCGATGATCACCAGCCAGGCCATCCGGTACTCCGGGGTGGCGCGGACCTCGGGGTCACGGAAGCCACGGACCCACGTCGCGATCAGGCCCCAGATGTCCTTGGCGAAGTAGATGAGCACGGCGAGCTCCGTGCCCAGCTGGCTGACCGCGGTGAACGCGGCGCCGGGGTCGTTGCCGAAGAACAGCCCGGAGACGATCCGGAGGTGCCCGGACGAGGAGACGGGCAGAAACTCCGTCAACCCCTGGACGAGACCGAGGATGACGACCTCGAGCCAACTCATGCGGTGATTCCCTCGATCGTGGTCACGGCGGGTCACCGTACCCACGTCGGGTGACGATCCGGGGAACGGCCGGATGATCGGGTCTCCTAGGGTCTTGCCGTGCAGCGCAGACGGGTCGGGGACAGCGGGCTGCAGGTGTCCCGGATCGGCCTCGGAACGATGACCTGGGGCGAGGACACGGACGTCGAGTCCGCCGGGGAGCAGCTCATCGCGTTCGTCGAGGAGGGCGGGACCCTCGTCGAGACCGCGGACGTCTACGGCGACGGCAAGGCGCAGCAGATCCTCGGCGCCCATCTGGCGGGCGGCCTGGTGGACCGGGACTCGCTCGTCCTCGCCGGTCGCGGCGGCCCCCCGCCCGGGCCGCTGGGCGAGAACGCGGCCCGCGGCGCCCTGCTCGCCGGCCTCGACGCCACGCTCCGCCGCCTCGGCACGGACCACCTCGACCTCTGGCAGCTCCCGGGCTGGGACGACCGGGTCCCGCTCGAGGAGCGGCTCAGCGCCGTCGAGGTGGCGGTGCTGTCCGGCCGCGTCCGCTACGCCGGGCTGGTCGCGCCCGCGGGCTGGCAGCTCGCCACCACCGTCGAGCGGGCCCGCCACCTCGGCAACATCGTCCTGCCCGTCTCGGCGCAGGCGGAGTACTCACTGCTCCACCGGACCGCCGAACTCGAGTTGCTCCCCGCGGCGCGGCACCACGGCGTCGGGATGCTCGCGTGGGCGCCGCTGGGCCGGGGCGTGCTGACCGGGAAGTACACCGACGGCACCCCGGCGGACTCGCGCGCGGCGTCCCCGGTGCTCGCGCCGTACGTCGAGGCGCGGCGCAACGAGCGGTCCGCGCGGATCGTGCAGTCCGTCCTGACCGCGGCCGACGGGCTCGGGACCAGCCCGCTCGCCGTCGCGCTGGCCTGGGTGCGGGACCGGCCGGGGGTCGCGTCGGCGGTCGTCGGGGCGCGGGACGCCGCGCAGCTCACCGCGTCCATGGCGACCGAGTCGATCACGCTGCCGGCCGAGATCCGGGCGGCACTGGACGACGTGAGCGAACCGGTCCGTTAGCCGCGGATCCTGGCCGAGCGTCCGTCGCCCGCTTATTGTGGTGACGTCATCCGCCGTTCACACGGCAAGCGGATGGACCGCACGAACCAGGCAAGGAGGTGGCCGGTTTGCCGAGCAGCACCGGCTCTACCGAGGCAGGCGATCTCGTCGACGGGGAATGGGAGTACCGCCCGCTGCAGATCGACGGGACCGTCTCCCGGATGACCGCGGCGGTGCGGCTGGCGATCCAGGCCGAGTACTCGGGGTGGGAGCTTCTCCCGGGTCCGCCTGTACCCCGGCGGCGTGCGCAAGGTCTGGCTCCGCCGCAAGCGGACGAACCGGATGCTCCCCGAGCTGTCGACCTGACCTCAGGGAACGAGCACGACCTTGCCGACCGTGCCGCGTGAGCCGAGACGCCGCAGCGCCTCCTTCGCCTCGGTCAGGGGCAGCTCCTCGCCCACGAGCGGATCGATGGCGCCCGCCGCCCACAGGTCGTTCAGCGCGTCCTGCCACCGCGGCAGCAGCCCGGGGTTCATCGTGCGGTAGAACGCCCAGTGCACGCCGACCACGGAGTAGTTCTTGATCAGCGCGTGGTTGGTCGGGGCGTCCGCGATGCGCCCGGAGGCGAAGCCGATCACCAGGATCCGGCCCTCGAAGGCGACGACCTTGCGGGACGCGTCGAACGTGTCCCCACCGACCGGGTCGTAGATCACGTCCGCCCCCCGGCCACCGGTGAGCTCCTTGACCGCCGCGACCATGTCCTCGCCGCGGTAGTCCACGACGTCGTCGCAGCCCAACTCCTTCGCCCGCGCGCACTTCTCGGCGCCGCCTGCCGTCCCGATGACCCGGGCGCCCGCGGCCTTGCCCAGCTGCACCGCCGCGCTGCCGACGCCGCCCGCCGCCGCGTGCACCAGCAGCGTTTCCCCCGCCCGCAGGTTCGCCCGGTGGTGGAGCGCGCAGTAGCCGGTCTGGTACGTGACGAACATGCCGGCGGCCTGCCCGGCGGACATCCCCTCGGGCCACGGGAACGTCGACTCCGCGTCCAGGACCGTCAGCTCGGCGTACCCGCCGGCGCCGCTGCGCGGGGTGCCCAGCACCCGGTCCCCCACGGACGCCCCGGCGCCTTCACCCGCCGCGACGACCTCGCCGGCGATCTCCATGCCCGGGGTGAACGGGAGCGGCGGCCGCTCCTGGTACTCGCCCCTGCAGACCAGGATGTCCGGGAAGTTGCAGGCCACGGCGTGCACCCGGACGAGCACCTGGCCCGCTCCCGGCTCCGGGTCCGGGAGCTCGTCGTGCCAGGTGAGGACGTCGTCCGGGTCGCCGAGCTCGTGGACCTGCCAGCCCCGCACTAGTGCTCGGTCCACTCGACGGGCGGCGGAGGCGTGCCGCCCTTCGGCCCCGGCACGCCCCGGAACCCGTACGGCGCGGGCTCCCGGCCGGGCTGCACGTACCAGCAGTCCCCGGGCTCGCCCCGCTCCATGATCAGTTCGATCGCCGACGCCACGTCCTCCGCCGTGAGCAGCGGGAACTCGCCGAACTGCTCTTTGAGGTGCGCGATCAGCGGGGTGTCCGCGAACCCGGGGCACACGGCGTTGACCGTGATGCCCTCCGGCGCGAGCGCCGGCCCGGCGGAGCGCACGTACCCGACGACGGCGTGCTTGGTCGCCGTGTAGAGCGCGTCCCCGGGGAGGGCGACGATCCCGGCGAGCGACGCCGTCGCGATCACCCGCCCGCCGCCCGCTCGGCGCAGCGCCGGGACGGCCGCGTTCAGCCCGAACACGACGTGGTCGAAGTTGACCCCGACGATCCGCCGGTAGCCCTCCAGGTCCAGGTCCGTGACGCCCGTCTGCCCGCCGGTGACGCCCGCGTTGAGCAGCACGACGTCCAGGCGCCCGGTGTGTTCCTCGGCCGCGGCGACCGCGGCCTGCATCGCCTCCGGGTCCGTGACGTCCGTCGCGACGGCCAGGCCACCCAGCTCGTCGGCGACGGCCTTGGCCCCGGTCTCGTCCCGGTCCGCGATCACGACCGTCGCCCCGGCCGCCGCCAGTCTGCGGGCCGCGGCCGCGCCGATGCCGGACGCCCCGCCCGTGATGAGTGCCGTCCTGTCGGTGAGGTCCACCCTGACCGTCCTTCCGTGGGAGTGCTCAGCTGGAGAGCAGGAACCGTTCGAGCACCCGCGTGCCGAACTTCAGCGCGTCGACCGGGACCCGCTCGTCGATGCCGTGGAACAGGGACGCGAAGTCCAGGTCCGGGGGCAGGCGCAGCGGGGCGAAGCCGAAGCCGCGGATCCCGAGGTCGCTGAAGTGCTTCGCGTCCGTCCCGCCGGAGAGCATGTAGGGGATGGCCCGCGAGTTCGGGTCCTCGGCCTGCAGCGCCGCGGCCATCGCCTCGACGAGCGGCCCCTCGAACGGCGTCTCCAGCGCGGGCAGGTCCGTGATCCACTCGCGGGTCACGTCCGGCCCGAGCAGCTCGTCGACCTCGCGGAGGAACGCGTCCCGGCGGCCCGGCAGGATCCGGCAGTCCACGGTCGCCTCGGCCGTCGACGGGATGACGTTCGCCTTGTACCCGGCGCTGAGCATGGTCGGGTTGGCCGTGTCCCGGACCGTCGCGCCGACCATCCGGGCCACCGGGCCGAGCTTCGCCAACGCGCCCTCGATGTCGTCCTCCGGGAACTCCTGGCCGGTGAGCTCGCGCATCTGCTCGACGAACGCCCGCACGGTGTCCGTCATGACCAGCGGGAAGCGGTGGTTGCCCAGCCGCGCGACCGCCTCGGAGAGCCGGGTGACGGCGTTGTCATCGTGCAGGAACGAGCCGTGCCCGGGCTTGCCCCGGGCCTGCAGCCGCATCCAGGCCATGCCCTTCTCGGCGGACTCGATCAGGTAGACGCGCTGGTCCTCGCCCAGGGTCAGGGAGAACCCGCCGACCTCGCCGACGGCCTCGGTGCAGCCCTCGAACAGGTCCGGCCGGTGCTCGACCAGCCACCCCGCGCCGAACCTGCCGCCGGCCTCCTCGTCCGCGACGAACGCGAACACGATGTCCCGCGGCGGGACGGTGCCCGTGCGCTTGAACCGCCGCGCGACCGCGATGGTCATCGCGACCATGTCCTTCATGTCGACGGCGCCGCGGCCCCACACGTAGCCGTCCTGCACGGCGCCCGAGAACGGGTGCACGGACCACTCGCTCGCGTCCGCCGGGACGACGTCCAGGTGCCCGTGCAGCAGCAGCGCGCCGCGCTCGGGATCCGCGCCCTTCAGCCGGGCGAACACGTTCATCCGCCGCGGCGCCCCGGACTCGACGAGCTCGACCTCGTAGCCGACCTCGACGAGCTTCGCCGCGACGTACTCCGCGGCCTCCTGCTCACCCACGACGGTGTCGGGCTCGCCGGTGTTGGAGGTGTCGATGCGGATGAGCTCCGAGGCCAGGTCGACGACCTCGTCCTCGGCCGCGATGTCGGGAGAGACGGTGCCGGTCATGCGGATCTTCCTACCATCCGAGGGTGGGGGGCGGAGGGCCGAACGGGGTGCGTTATCCTTCTCCCGTCGCGGAGCGAAGCACCGCGACGGCGGTCCGAGTGGCGGAATGGCAGACGCGCTAGCTTGAGGTGCTAGTGCCCTTCAACGGGCGTGGGGGTTCAAGTCCCCCCTCGGACACAGTATTGATCCCGCAGCATTGATCCCGCAGCATTGACGTGGCGGGATGAGCTCCACCGAGGCAGTGCGGTCAGCATGCCGGTCGGTGATGATTCCCCGAGTTCTCGGTAGACCTCGTCCCCGTCCTTCGGCTCAGCTGCCGCCGCGACTCCGCCGCGGCGATCCCCCTCGCGTAGCTCGTCAGGCGATCGGTCGCGGGCCACCACCGCCGCGCCGCACCGACGAGGTCGGGATCATCGCCCCCCTGCATCCGGCTGACCGAGTAGCGCCGGCACCCGTCCGTCGTCCGATGTCCGGGATCGGTGGCGAGCCACTGGGCCGAGTGGAGTACGAAGAAGGGGCCAAGGAGCGCGGCGCCCGACGCCCGCCCTCGGATCGAGCAGGGTCCAGCACCGGCGACGGCACGAACGCCGAGCGCGCGCCGGACGCACCGGGCGCGCTGCAGGTGCGGGTGCGCACGTCCGGCGGGAGCCCCCTCCCGGACGCCGCGCTCTCCCTGATCGACGGCGCCGGCTACCAGACCGCGCTGGGCCGGACCGGGCCGGGCGGCACCTTCGAGGTGACGATCACGCAGCTGGGCCGCTACGTGAGGGCTTCACCGGCTCGCTACCGCAGGGGACTCAGCTCACCGCGTGCGACTGCTCCACCGCCAGGGCGTCCACGAGGTCGTTCATCGGGTCGCCCGAGTGCCCCTTCACCCAGCGGAAGGAGACGTCGCCGCGCTCGTTCACGAGCGTGATCAACGGCTCCCAGAGGTCGCGGCTGACCACCGGCTTCTTCGCGCTGGTGACCCACCCGCGGGCGAGCCAGCCCTTCCACCAGCCGTCGCGGAAGCAGTTCACGACGTAGGTCGAGTCGCTGACGACCACCAGCGGTCCGTCCAGGGCGCGCACCGCCTCCAGCGCGGCGCGGATCTCCATCCGCTGGTTGGTGGTGGGGGCCTCGCCGCCGCTGTCCTGCCGCCCGTCCTGCGTGGCCCACGCCCAGCCCCCCGGGCCCGGGTTGCCCGAGCAGGCGCCGTCGGTCCACACCTCGAGCGCGCCCTCGGCGGCCGGCATGTCGGGCCGCGGCGCCGTCCGCTTGGGGCGCGCCGTCAGCGTGCCGTTCCCCGGGGTCTTCGTCGCCGCGTCGGCGCACGCGACGTGGGTCCACACACTGCCCGACTTCGCGATCTCCTCACCGGGCTGGATGCGGGACGAGCAGGCCCCGCAGGTGGTGGCGTACTTCGCGGTCATCGGCACCCGACCACCCTAGGGTGGCGTCCGCTTCCGGCCCGACGTGCCTCGGGCGTCGCGAGCCGCGCGCCGCGAGGTCCGGAGTACCCGTCACCCGGGGGTGACGCTTCCCGTGGTCGTCGGGGCCGGGTCGGCGTTCCGATGCCCGGCGGTGCGCGACTCCCGCACGGCGAGCATGATCACTGCACCGAGCGCGGGCCCGGCCGCCAGGGTGAGGAACCCGACCGCGAAGGATCCCGAGGCGGAGTAGGCGGCCCCGACGGCCAGCGGGACGATGACGCTGCCCAGCTGCCAGACCGCGTTGGCGAACCCCGAGGCCGAGCCGGTGACCGCACCCGGTACGAGCCGCGGCACCAGGGCGACGAGCAGCGGTGTCCAGCCGTAGGCGGCGGCACCGAGCAGCGGCGCGAGCCAGAGGAAGGCGGTCGCCGTGCCGAGGTTGCCGAACGCGACCAGCGTGACCGCGAACAGGGCCAGGATGCAGGACGCCGGGAGCCGCCTCGCCCCGCCGAAGAACCGGTCGGTGACGAACCCGACCACCGGTTTGACCGCCACCGCGGTCACCGCGAAGATCGCGACCACCGCTCCCGCGGCCCCCGGCGAGATGGCGTGACCCTTGATCATCAGCGCGTTGGCCCAGGTGACGAAGCCGTAGAGCCCCCAGAAGCCGCCGAAACCGGCCAGGCAGGTCAGGACGAGGTTGCGGTTGCGGACCATCGAGGACAGCCCGGCCGGCTCGGCGGCGGTGGACCCCGGCCCGGCCTCCTGCGCGGTGTCGGTGTCGAGCATCGGGCCCGGGCGGAGCAGGAAGAACAGGACCACGGCGAGCACCATCGAGAGGACGCCGAAGAGGTGGTACGAGGTCCCCCAGCCGTGCCAGGCGATCAGCGCGGGGACGACGGCGTTGGCGATGGCCGTGCCGAGCGAGGTCGCGGTCACGAAGATGCCGAGGGGCAGGCCCAGCTTCGACGCGGGGAACCAGCTGGTGACGAGGCGGATACCGGCCGAGTAGTCCGCGCCGGCGAACAGCCCGACCAGGGCCTGCACCGCGATGCCGACCGTCGCCGAGGTGGTGGAGCCGAAGACGGTCATCAGTGCCCCGGCGCCGAACAGGGAGATCGAGAGCATCAGCCGGCCCCCGAGCCGGTCGGTGCCGATCCCGCCGAGGGCGTTCGAGATGACGTAGCCGATGTAGTAGGCCGTGGCGAAGGCGCCCAGGCTGGCGACGGGTACCGCCAGGCTGTCGCCCACGAAGACGGACGCCGGCCCCCAGGTCGAACGGTCGACCGAGGTCAGGGTGAAGGACATCCAGCAGGCGAAGAGGACGACCCAGCGGTACGGCGACAAGGCGGGTTCGGCACTGCTGCCGGAAGTACGTGAGCTCATCGGTGAGCCTCCGTGGTGGAAGGGATCGGCGCACGTCGTGGGGCGGCGCCGGGCCCGGCCGGGCCGCGGACCGGCCGGGCGGGAGCGGGTTCGGGTTCCGCTTCTAGAGGTCGAGGACGAGCCGGGCCGACGTGCAGCCGCCGACACAGATCATCATCGACGTGTTCCTGGCGCGTTCCTTCGCGCTCAGGATCGTGTCGCGGTGCAGCGGCGTGCCGTCGAGCACCTTCGTCTCGCAGGTTCCGCAGAAGCCCTCCTCGCAGGAGGACAGGACGTCCGGCCGCAGCGGGCGGACGGCGTCGAGGACGGACTGGCCGGGCAGGACGGTGACCGTCTCGCCGGTCTGGGCGAGCTCGACCTCGAACGACGCCCGGCCGTCGATGGAGTCGGCGGCGGCTTCCGCCGGCCCGAGCGGATCGGCGCCGAAGCGCTCGAACCGGAGCGGCAGATCCGGCCGTTCCAGCTCCACGGTGCGGCTCAGCGCGGCGAGCAACCCGGCGGGGCCGCAGGCGTAGACAGCCGACCCGGCGTGCGCCCCCGCCACGATCGCACTCAGCGGGAGCGGCCCGTCGACGTCGTCGCTGCGCAGCACGAGCCGTCCGCCGGACCGCCCGGCCAGCTCGCGCAGCGGCCCGGTGAACGCCAGCGTGTCCGCCCGCCGGCCCCCGTAGTGCAGCTCCCACGGCACCCCGGCGGCGACGGCCGCGCGGACCATGCCGAGCACCGGCGTGATGCCGATGCCGCCGGCGACGAAGACGTAGGCCTCCGCCGGTTCGAGCGCGAACCGGTTGCGCGGGCCCCGGATCGCCAGGCGGCGCCCCACCAGGGCGGTGTCGTGGATCTCGGCCGAGCCGCCGCGGCCGTCCGGCTCCCGGAGCACCGCGACCGTGTACTCCGGGTCGTCGGGCTCGCCGCACAGCGAGTACTGGCGGACGAGCCCGGACGGGAGCACGAGGTCGACGTGGGCGCCGGCGGTCCAGCCGGCCAGCGGGCCGTCACCGCGCAGCCGCAGGGAGACGACGCCCGCGGACTCCCAGCGGACCTGGGTGACCGTGACCGGCAGCGTGGCGTCGCTCATCGGATGCTCCCGGCGGGCTCGGCGTCCCGGGCCCCGCCGCGCAGCACCTGCAGGAAGGGCAGGGCGAACCGGCTGTCCTTGAGGATCACGACGTTGTCCGCGGCCTCGCGGATCGTGGTGGCCGCGCGGTGGGCGGCGGGCTCGGCCCAGCGGGCGTCCGGGCTGACCACGACGGCACCGAGCAGGGTGCCGGTGGCCCGCGCGGCATCGCCGACGGCCACCACCGAGCGGCCGTCGACCGCGGCGAGCTCGTGGGCGAGCAGCACGACGACGTCGGCGTCGTGCACCGCGTGGTCGAGCGGGCTGCTCACCGCGGTGCCCTCGCCGCGCGCGGGCACCGGCTCCGGCCGGAGCCGGTCGTGGCTGGGCAGCAGGTCGGCGTCGGCGACCGTGATGCCCTCCAGTGCCGCAGGGTCCTGGCCGAGGAGCCAGCCCCGGGCGGAGGGGTCGAGGGGGACGAGCAGGACGGTGGCCTCGTAGGACCGCCGGTCCCAGGAGATCGGCGCCATGGCGTCGTCACCTCCTTCCTTCGTGCCGGAGGGTCAGATGGAGACGAAGTCCTCGCCGGTGCGGGCCACGAGGGCCTGCTCGGCGCCGTCCTGGAAGGGGACGGACTTCGGCAGCAGCACCGACGCGGAGCGGACGCGGTGGTGCTCGGCGTCGCCGCCGGGGAGCGGGTCGGTGGACCCGGCCGCCTCCTCCGCGGCGGCGAGCAGCCGCCGGCGGGCGAGGATGATCGCGGCGTCGCTCGTGCCGAGCCGCTCCTTGGTGCGGTCGACGATCGGGCCCATGCTCTCCTGCAGGGAGAAGTCCTGGGCGGCGATCCCCTCGACCCCGCTGAAGCTGCGCTTCTCCCGCTGGGCCACCCGGTCGATGAGATAGTCGTTGGCCGCGTTGGCCAGGGTCCGGTAGGTGCCCGGGACGTACTTGGCGTGGATGCCGTCGCCGCGCCGCATCGACTCCAGCTCGTCGTCGCGCAGGTCCCGGGTCGGGTGGTAGTTGATGCTCCAGGCCCAGCAGGTCTCGTCGTCGATGGGGACCCAGGCGTGGGCGCCGAGGGGGTTGTGGGTGCCGAAGGGCGGGATGATCGTGTACCACGGCATGATCCACTGCGTGATCCGCCAGTAGTACTGCTCGTCGTCGACGTTGCGCCGGGCCCCGATCAGCAGGCCGCCGTCGGACTCGATCACCTCGAACTTGGGTCGGGTGTCGGCCTTGAGGTAGGTCAGCCCCTCGGTTCCGGCGTGCATGGGGTCGTCGTCCATGTTGAACCGGTGTGCGAAGGAGACGTGGCTGGAGTCGATCCCGCCCTCCATCGCCTGCATGAAGTTGGTCTCCTGCAGCCGCTTGGAGACGAAGACCTGCGAGCCGGGCAGCGTGGCCCACTCCAGCTCGGGCAGGTCCGGCTTGAGCTCCGGCGGCCCCATGTAGGTCCAGATCACGCCGCCGCGCTCGACGCACGGGTACGCGGTCTGCTTGATCTTCTCCCGGAACCGGCTCTCCGGCGGCTCCGACGGCATGTCCACGCAGTTGCCGTCGACGTCGTACTTCCAGCCGTGGTAGGCGCAGCGCAGGCCGCACTCCTCGTTCCGGCCGAAGAACAGCGACGCGGTGCGATGGCTGCAGAACTCGTCGATCAGCCCGATGCGGCCGGCGCTGTCGCGGAAGGCGATGAGCCTCTCCCCCAGCAGCTGCACCCGCACCGGAGGGCAGTCCGGCTCGGGGATCTCCTCGGCCAGCAGGGCCGGGATCCAGTAGCGGCGCAGCAGGGTGCCCATCTCGGTGCCGCGGTTGGTCCGGACCAGCCGCTCGTTCTGCTCGTGGGTCAGCAAGGTGGATCGCTCCTTGATGTTCGACGCTGATGTTCGGAGAGTGGTGGGAGGACGGGGGTCAGGCGGAGGGCCGGACGACGACGTGGGGCGACTCCGGCCCGGTGCCCGCGGCGAGCCGGGTGAGCATGTCGCCGACGCCGTCGAGGTCGACCGCGACGGTGGGCACCCGGTCCAGGTGTGAGCTGCCGTCGGCCAGCGAGGCGACCGCGGCGGCGATCGCCTCCGGGGCGCGGCCGCGCACGGCGCTCACCGTGAGGCTGCGCCGGACCATGCGGGCGGTGTCGACATCGACCGCGGCGGGCCGTTTCGGCGAGGTGAGCACCAGCCTGCCGCCGTGTCCCAGCAGCTCGACGGCCGGTGCGACGACTCCGGGACCCGGGCCGACGGCGTCGACGACCAGGTCGGCGTCCCGGCCGTCGGCCGCCGCCCGGACGCGCGCGAGCAGATCGTCCTCACCGACGACCACGGGTGTCCCCCCGAGGGCCTCGGCCATCTCGAGGCGCTCCGCGTCCCGGGCCAGGCCGCCGACGACCACCTGTGCGGCGCCGCTCGCGACGGCCGCGGCCACCACGGCGAGCCCGTGGTAGCCGGGGCCCAGCACCACCACGGTTTCGCCGGCGCGCAGCCGGCCGGCGCCCGAGGTCCAGTCCAGGGCGTTGGCGTAGGGCAGCACCCAGGCCGCCAGCTCCTCGTCGAGATCCGCCGGGAGCGGGTGCACGACCGCGTTCGGCGGCAGGAAGACGTAGTCGGCGTTGCCGCCGAGGAGTCCGGGGGCCTCGGCCACGGGGATCGTCCCGATGCGGCGCCCGCCGCCCCAGATGTCGGTGTCGGGGCAGAGCCGGTAGGGCCCGGTCAGGCACGTCGGGCACGTCCCGCAGGGCAGGTACTCCTCGATCACGACCCGGTCGCCGGCCTGCACACCCCAGCGCCGCGCGGCCGACGCCCCGATCGAGGCGATCTCACCGACGACGTGGTGGCCGAGGACCGTCGGCGCCGCGACGCCCGAGGCGTAGAGCCCGACATCGGTGCCGCAGATGCCGGACGCCGTCACCCGCAGCCAGCCCGTGTCGGCGTCCGCCGGCGTGATCGCCAGCTGCCGGATCTCGCTGCTGCTGTTCGGCAGGGCGACGCTCGCCCTCGCGGTGTCGGGGAGAACAGCCACCCCGCTCCGCTCCGCGGTCCACACCATTGGGTCGCTTCCTATCGCTGTGTGATAGTTTATTATCGCTGTGCGATATCGGTACAGTAGATCGCACAGTTCTGGTCGTCAATGGGCCGGCCGTCAACGGGGAGGCGACACGTGGCAACCGCGAAGGCCGGTGCCGACAGTGGGCGGCGGGCACTCGACCTGCTCTTCGCGTTCACCGAGCAGCGCCCGGTGGCCTCGGTACGGGATCTCGCGGAGGCGCTGGACATCCCGGCGCCCTCGGTGCACCGGTACGTGGCCCTGCTGCGCGACATGGGCCTGATCGAGGAGGGGTCGCGGGGGCGCTACCACCTGACGATGCGGGTCGCCGCGCTCGGGCGCGCCGCGCGCCGGGCCGCCCCGATCGTCGACCTCGCCGAGCCCGCCATGCGCGCCCTCTCCGAGAAGATCGGGGAGTCGGTCCTGCTGATGCGGCTGGTCCACGGCCTGCCGGTGTGCATCCACCGGGTCGAGTCGCCCAGCCGGTTCCGGCTCTCGTTCGAGCCCGGCCAGCTGCTGCCACCCCTGCGCGGGGCCAGCGCCCGGCTGCTGCTCGGCGGGCTCGGCGCGGACGAGCGCGCGGACTACGTCGACCGGGCGCTGAGCTCCGGAGCCCTGCCCCCGGTCAGCGGTCGGGAGGGTTTCCTGGCCGAGGTGGAGCGGGACGTCGCGCGCGGCTGGGCGATCAGCAACCAGGAGATCGACGAGGGCGTCTGGGCGCCCGCGGCGGCGATCCGCGAGGACGGCCGGATCGTCGCGGCACTGTCCGCGCCGTGCCCGGCTTTCCGGGTCGACGACCAGCGCCGCGAGGACATCCTGGACCTCGTCCGCAAGACCGCCGACGACATCTCCGAGGCGCTGGGCAGCTGAACCGACACATGAATTTCAACGCGTGTTGAGATAAGCTCGGTCGATGACGGTCCTCGACCTCGACAGTCCCGATGCGCGCCACCTCGGTCTCGTCGGGGGCAAGGCGGCCAACCTCGCCGAGCTGCGTGCCGCGGGGTTCGACGTCCCGGCCGGATTCTGCGTCGCCACGGAGGCGTACCGGCGCGCCGCGGACGCCGCGGGACTCGACGAGGTGCCGGGTCGCGCGGAGGACGCCGCGCTCGCCGCCGCGGCCCGGAAGGCGCTGCTCGCGGTCCCGATCACGCCGGATGTAGAGGCCGCGGTGGCCGAGGCGTACGCGCGGCTCGGCGACCGGGTGCCCGTCGCGGTCCGGTCCTCGGCCACCGCGGAGGACCTGCCGTCGGCCAGCTTCGCCGGCCAGCAGGACACCTACCTCAACGTCGTCGGCACCGAGGCGGTGCTCGACGCCGTGCGCCGCTGCTGGGCCTCCCTCTGGACGGATCGGGCCGTGTCCTACCGCGCGTCCGCCGGGATCGACGGGCGCGGGGTGGCGCTGGCGGTCGTGGTGCAGCGGATGGTGGACGTGCGCGTCGCGGGCGTGCTGTTCACCGCGGACCCGGTGTCCGGGCGCCGCACGCGTTGCGTGATCGACGCGAGTCCGGGACTCGGCGAGGCCGTGGTCTCGGGGGCGGTCAACCCCGACCACGTGGTCGTCGAGGGCTCGACGATCGACTACCAGGCCGGGGACAAGGCCGTCGAGGTGCGGGCCGTGCCGGGCGGCGGGACCGAGCAGATCGCCGCCGGTGATCGACGCGGCGAGCGCGCCCTGACCGACGACGAGGTCCGGGCGCTGGTCGCCCTCGGCCGCCGGGTCGAGGCCCACTACGGCGCCCCGCAGGACATCGAGTGGGCGATCGACACCGCCGGCGCGGTCCGGCTGACCCAGTCGCGGCCCATCACCACGCTGCATCCGCTCCCGGAGCCGACCGGTCCGGGGCTGCGGGCCTACCTGTGCGTCAGCCTCGCGCAGGGCCTGACCCGACCGATCACCCCCATGGGCATCGCCGCGTTCCGGGTGATCGGTGCTACCGGCTCACGCCTGGGGTTCGGGATCCCGGCCGACGATCTCGGAGGTCCCTCGGCCCTGGCCGTCGCCGGCGGTCGGGTCTTCGTCGACGTCACGCCGGCCCTGCGCAACGCCGTCGGCCGCAGGATCGTCCCGCGGCTCCTCGACGTGATGGAGGTCCGCTCCGCCGTCGTCCTCCGGCGGCTGAGGGACGAGCCCGCGTTCGCCGTGCGCACGCGGTCCCCGTGGTCGTTCGCCCGCCGGGTGCTGCGGGTGCTCGTCCGGTACCGCGTCCCGCTGCAGGTCGGGCAGGCCCTCGTGGCCCCGGCCGCCGCGCGGCGGCGCGTCGGGCGGGTCGGCGACGGCCTGACGGCGGCTCTTCCGCCCGCCGCCACCGGCCTGGAACGGCACGACCGCGCCCTCGCCCTGCTCGGCCGGGTCTTCCCCGTACTGCCGACCGTCGCCCCCGTCGCCGGGGCGGGATTCCTCGCGCTCGGACTCGCCCGCGCCCTCGCCGGCCCCGAGATCGACGGGCGGACCACCCACGACCTGCTGCGCTCGCTCCCCCACAACGTCACCACCGAGATGGACCTCGAGCTCTGGCGGGTCGCCGTCCGCCTGCGCGCCGACGACGCGTCGGTCACCCGGCTGCGCGCCGGCTCCGGTCCGCTGCCCGACCTGCTGCGCAACGAGCTCGACCGGTTCCTCCGCCGCCACGGGCACCGGGCCGTCGCCGAGATCGACATCGGTGTGCCCCGCTGGCGCGACGACCCCTCCTACGTCCTCGGCGTGCTGGCCGGCTACCTCCGGCTCGCCACCACCGACGCCGGCCGCGAGTCGACCCCCGACGCGATGTTCGCCCGCGGTGCCGCAGCCGCCGAGGGGGCCGTCGCCGACGTCGTGACCCGGGTGCGGCGGCGCTCCCGGCCCCGCGCCCTCGTCGTCGGCTGGGCCCTGCGGCGGACGCGCGAGCTCGCCGGGCTGCGGGAGACGCACAAGGACCACCTGGTCCGCCTGATCGCCGCCGCGCGGACCGACCTCGTCGCCGTCGGGGCCGAGCTGGCCGGGCGCGGGCTACTCGCGGAGGTCGACGACGTCTTCTTCCTCGATCTCGCCGAGGCGCGGTCGGCGCTGCTCGGGTCCGACCACCGCGACGTCGTCGCGCAGCGCCGGGAGGACCACGCGCGGGAGCTGCGGCGTCGCCACGTCCCGCGGGTCCTGCTCTCCGACGGCACCGAGCCCGAGGCCCTCGCCGCCCCGGCGGCGGGGGACGGCGCGCTCGTCGGCACCCCCGCGTCGGCCGGCGAGGTCACCGGCCTCGCGCGCGTCGTCCTCGACCCCGCCGACGCGCACCTCGAACCCGGGGAGATCCTCGTCGTGCCCTCCACCGATCCGGGCTGGACGCCGCTGTTCCTCACCGCGGGCGGGCTCGTGATGGAGATGGGCGGCGCCAACTCCCACGGCGCGGTCGTCGCCCGCGAGTACGGCATCCCCGCCGTCGTCGGGGTCCCGGACGCGACCGGCGCGATCACCACCGGACAGCGGATCACGGTCGACGGCGCCGCCGGGTCGGTCCGGCTCACCCCCGAGTAGGGACGGACCCCGGCCTCGCGCCTGCCGACGCCCCTCGGCGGACCCACGGATCGGTAGCGTCGAGGCCGTGCGGGGGCTCGACCACCTCGTCGACGACCTGGTGCACCAGCGGGCGGCGAGCCGCGTCGAGCTTCTCCCGGCCACGATCCTGCACGGCGTCGACCGGTTCCACCCGCACGGAGACCACTCCACCGAGCCGAACCAGGGACATGCGCAGACACATCATCGTGCTCACCCTCGCGGCCGCCGTCCTGGCGATCGCCCTGTTCGGGCTGCCGTTGGCCGGGATCGTGGTCAAGTACCTCGCCGACGACGAGCGCAGCGAGCTCGACCAGGTCGCCGACGTGGCCGCGCTGACCGTCGCCGTCGATCTCGCCCGCGGCCGGGAGCCGCAGCTGCCCACCTCGGCCGAGCGCGCCGACGTCGCCCTCTACGACCGCTCCGGCACCCGCGTCCTCGGCACGGGCCCGGCCACCGCGGACCGGTCCGTCTCCGAGGTGCTCTCCCGGGCCGCGCCGGACACCGACGACGGGGTCGTCGCGGTCCCCGTGATCGGCGACGACCCCCGGGCCGGCGCCATCCGCGTCTCCAGCTCGCCCGCCGAGGTCCACCTGCAGGTCGCGCTTTCCGATGAGACCTGCAACCCGACCTGATGACGGAGGCAGCCGGACGACGGCGGCGGGGCCAGTATCGACGGGGCACGAACAGGGAGACCATGATCAGGATGCGTTCAGCCGTAGCGGCGCTTCTCGCGGTGTTCGCCACCGGGGTGCTCTCCGCCTGCACCGGTCCCGCCCCCGGTGTCGCGGTCACCGGCGCGGCCGACACCACCCCGGCCACGCCGGCCCGGCCGGACCACGTCGTGATCGTCATGCTGGAGAACAAGGACGAGGGCGACGCCCTGCGGGACGGCCACTACCTCGCCTCCCTCGCCCGGTCCGGCGCGTCCTTGACCGACATGCACGCCGAGACCCATCCCAGCCAGCCCAACTACGTGGCGCTGTTCTCCGGGGACACCCACGGCGTCACCGACGACAGCTGCCCCCACACCTCGGACGCACCGAACCTGGCCAGCGAACTCGTCGGCGCCGGGTACACCTTCGCCGGCTACTCCGAGGACCTGCCCGAGCCGGGGTACACCGGCTGCGAGCACGACGGCTACGCCCGCAAGCACAGCCCCTGGACGGACTTCAGCAGCGTGCCCGCCTCGGCGAACCAACCGCTCGACGCGATGCCGACGGACTACTCGACCCTGCCGACGGTCTCCTTCGTCATCCCGAACCTCTGCCACGACATGCACGACTGCTCCATCGCGGAGGGCGACGCCTGGCTGCGCGACAACCTCGACCCGTACGCGACCTGGGCCCGCACGCACAACAGCCTGCTGCTCGTGTCCTTCGACGAGTCCGAGTCCAAGCACGACTCCGACAACCACATCGCCACCGTCGCGGTGGGTGAGCGGGTCTCCCCCGGTCCGGTCACCGAGCGCGCCGACCATTACGGGCTGCTGCGCACGCTCGAGGATCTCTACGGGCTCCCGGCACTCGGCCACAGCGCGGACGCCGCCGCGATCCCCGCGCTCTGGAACACCTCTGCAGGCAGGTAGACGCCCGGACCGGGTCCCGGCGGCGTCCGGACGAGAACGGCCGAGGGGCCGGGCGAACGCCCCGGCCCCTCGGTCACGACCTGCTCAGGCGTCGGCCTTCTCCGCGGCCTTCCGCCGCGGCCGGCGCTTCGGCTTGGCCTCCGCCTCGACGGTGGTGGTCTCGACCTCCGCGGGCGTCGCGTCCGTGGAAGACGCCGCGCCCCGGTTCTCGTAGGCCTGGATCACGGCGGACGGGATGCGGCCGCGCGGAGCGACCTCGAACCCGTTCGCGCTCGCCCACTCCCGGATCGCCGCGGTCTCCTCGCGGGAACGCGCCGATCGGGCGAAGCTCTTCGGGCGCGCGACCGCGGACCCACCACCGGCCCGCCTCGCCGCCCCCACGAACGGAGCGAGGGCATCCCGCAACTCCGCAGCATGTGCCGCGTTCAGATCGATCTCGAACGCCTTGCCGTCGAGCGTGAACTCGATCGACTCATCCGCATCGCCCCCGTCGATGTCGTCGACGAGACGCACTTCTGTGACTCTGGCCATATCTATTCCGTTCTGAGATGCGCGGGTATTTCCTGCTCGATTCTCCACACCTTTCAGAAATTGTCGAGCAGGACCCGCCATCAGGTGGTCGGAGGCCCCGTTCGTCGGAGACGGGAGGCTCCCGGCGTCCGGACCAGGAGCGACCCCCCTAACACGACGGATCCGTGTGCCCCTCGACGCCGGGTTGCCGGACGGACCGGGCCGCTGGGAGCCCGCGGGGACACTTCGGCTCCGGGTCACCTGCGCCTCTCCCGTCGGCATGTGGCCCCGGCGGATGCCCGCTGAACGCCGTTGTCATCACGAAGCCGGAAATCGTTGTCGCCCCGGTGCCCGGAAACCGCCGAGCCGCGCGGCGAGAAAGCGACGGGGCACACCGCCGCCGTGCGGAAGGCTCACCGGCTCGGGTCGGCCTCCAACCCGTACCGGCGTTCGGCTCAGGCGTTGCTGCGGCCCGTGATAGGTGAACCGCGCCGAGCGGAAATGGCACTCTTGTCTCGGCGCGGGGTCACCGGTCCGGGCCCCCCGACCGGAAGCGGCCGGCCAGCAGCTCGAGGGCGGATTCCGCGGCGGCGACGCAGATCTCCTCCGGCTCCCCGTCGAGATCCCGGTCGATGACCACGCAGGAGGCGCCGTCGTCGATCGCGAGGAACACCGTGCCCGGCGATCGCCCGTCCTGAGGGGCGGGGCCCCCGGCCCCGGTGACCGCCACGGCGACGTCCGCGCCCAGGAGGCGTCGGACCCCGCGGGCCATGGCGCGGGCGGCGGGCGCGCTGACCACCGGGCCGTCGGGAACGTGCAGCACCTCGTGCTTGACCTCGCTCGAGTAGGCCACGAGCGAGCCGCGGAACCACTCGGACGCACCCTCGGCCGCGGCCAGGGCCGAGGAGATCATCCCGCCGGTGAGTGACTCCGCCACCGCCACCGTGCGTCCCGCCGCCGAGGCGGACCCGGCGATCTCCGCGGCGAGGCGGTCCAGTTCGGACTTCTCCGTGCTCATGACCGCCCCATACCCTGATTCGTGCGTGTCCATCCGAGCCGGCATGAGCCGGCCCGCTCGGGGTACTGCCGGGACATGCGGATCAAGGGCTGTGTCACCGTGGTGACCGGCGCGTCGAGCGGCATCGGCCGGGCGACGGCGCTCGCCCTGGCCCATAGGGGCGCGAGACTCGTGCTGGTCGCCAGGGACACGGAGGCGCTGGGCGCGGTCGCGGTCGCGGTCGCGGTCGCGGTCGCGGTCGAGTGCACCTCCCTCGGCGTGACGGCCGCGGTGGTGCCGACGGACGTCACCGACGCCGCTGCCGTGAACCGGGCCGCCGAGATCGCGGTGGAGCGCTTCGGCCGGTTGGACGCGTGGGTCAACGCAGCTTCGGTCATCGCGTTCGGGTCGTTCCTCGACGTCCCCCTGGCGGACACCCGCCGGGTCCTGGACGTGAACGTGATGGGGGCCGTCCACGGCTGCCGGGCGGCCCTGCCCCGGATGATCGAGCGCAACCGCGGCGTCGTCGTCACCGTCTCGTCCATCCTCGGCGTGATCGCCCAGCCCTACGGCTCGTCGTACGCGATGTCGAAGTTCGCGCTGCGGGGACTCGGGGGGAGCCTGCGCGAGGAAGCTCCGGCTGGCCGGTGTGCGGGGGGTCAAGGTGTCCACCGTCCTGCCGGCCGCCATCGACACGCCCATCTGGCGCGACGCCGCGAACCACACGGGGCGACGACCGCGCGCGATCCCGCCGGTCTACGCGCCGGAGCGGGTCGCCCGCATCATCGTGAACCAGATCCGGTTCCCGCGCCGCGAGGTCGTGGCCGGCGGGCTACTGGGACGGGCGTTGCTGGCGCAGTACAAGGTCTCACCGGGTTCGGCCGAACGCGTCCTCGCACGCGACGTGGAACATCTAGGCTTCTCCCGGGAGCCCTCCCGACGAGCCCCGGGAACCTGTACCGGCCCGCTCCGGGTCCGCGTGAGGTCCACGGTGGATGGCATGGCCGGCGCCGGGAACGCAGCAGGCGGCTCCTCGGGCTCGGGGCTCTCGGGGTCCTCACCACCGTCGTCCGCCGGCGGGCGGAATGACCGCCGGCGTCCTTCCGTCCGAAGTCACCGCCCGAGGGAGCGAACATGATCGAGGTCAGTCGTGTGATCCCGACCGATCCGGACCGGGTCTTCGCGGTCCTTGCCGACGGTTGGTCCTATCCACTGTGGGTCGTCGGCGCGACGCACATGCGCTCGGTCGACCCGGACTGGCCCGCGGTCGGGTCGAAGCTGCATCACAGCGTCGGGATCTGGCCCCTGCAGATCGAGGACAACACCGAGGTCCTCGCGGTCGACCCCGGGCGCATGCTCGAACTCCGCGCCCGGGCCTGGCCCGCGGGAACGGCCCGTGTCCGGCTGACGCTCGACCCCGTTCCGGAAGGGACGCTGGTGACGATGGCCGAACGGAGCGAGAGCGGCCCCGCCCGTCTCGTGCCGTGGCCGATCGAGTCGTCCCTGCTCAAGCTCCGCAACACCGAGTCCCTGCAGCGGTTGTCCGATCTGGTGATGCACCGGGGCCCCGTGAAGTGAGATCCCGAGTGGCCGCGGCGAGATCTCCCGGGGCGATGGCGGACGCGCGTCTCCCGGGCGAGGCTCAGCGGTTGCGGCCGTGCCCGACCCCGGAGGTGTCGACCTCCTCCTTGCAGACCTCCTCGCGCGACCCCGGCACCGCCTGCGTCACGTCTCGGTGCCCACGTACCTGCGCAGCCGCGCGCGCCCGGCCTCGGTCCGCTCGGTGCCCCCGTGCAGCCGCTCCGCCGAACGGGTCATCGCGTCGTCGGCGGTCGGGTCGGAGGTGTCCTGCCCGACCGCGCCGGGCTCGTGACCGGCGGTCCTGCCGGCCTCGACGCCCTCCGTACGGTCGGTGCCGCGGGTCCGGTCCACGTCCCCGGCGACGCCGCCCCGGGGCGGGCCGGCCACCCCGTCCTCGACGCCCTCCGCGCCGAGCGCGACCTCGTCCCGCTCGGCGCGGTCGTCCTCGATCGTCTCGTGCCGGCCCTCGGGGTGCCGGCCGTGCAGCCCGCCCCCGTCTGCGCCGTGGCCCACCTGCGCGGTCACCGTGTCGCCGCCGTACGGGATGCCGTAGTGCTCGAACAGCTCGATCTCCTGCTGCGGGCTCAGCTCCTGGTCGGGGTCGTGGTGCGGCGCCCGCTCGAGCGCGTCCTTGTCGAACGGCACGCGCAGCTCGTCACCGGACAGGTCCGCGGTCGCGAGCGGCACCAGCGAGATGTGGGTCCCGAACAGGCCGCTCTTCACCGCCGCCCACTCCGGGCGCTGGGTGTCGTCGTCGAGGTAGACACCGTCGACCTTCCCGAGCTTCTCCCCGCCCTGCCCGGTCACGGTCAGCCCCTGGATCGCGGTCGGGTCCTGGATGTTCACAGCCATGTACACGTTCTCCTTTCCGCCCGTCGTCTCGTCGGCGACGACGGGATCGCGTCCGGAAATCGGACGATGTCGAGGAATGCCCGGCGGCCCCGGCCCACACCGGCGACGGGGATCTTCCCGACCCCGTTCGCAGATTCGGCGCCGGCGGGCGGGGAGTCTCCACGCCCCGCGGCACGCGACGGCGGCGGACTCGCCGGGCCCGGGGAGCGACAGCGGAGAGGGCCCGGACAGCGACGCGGGCGAGGGTCCCGGCAGTGCCGGGGGCGAGGGCCCGGCAGCGTCTGACGAGCCCGGCCGCGTGCGGTGTCACTGCGCGGACACGGCGCGAAGTGCTCCGTTCGTACGGACGGAGCACTCCACAGCGACGCCGCGGGCGGGGCGGGCCCGCCGGGAGATCCGCGGACCGGGCCTCAGGCCCTGCGTGCGGCCTCCGTCTCGGTTTTCGCGCCACCCGTACGCAGGGTGCCGTCGGCGTTCTCCAGGTGGGCGCGGACGAACCACTGGTACTGCTCGAGGTCACCGGCCTGGTCGATGAGCATGTCCTGGCTGACCGGGTCGAGGTCCTCGGTCTTCGCGATCGCGTCCCGGTGTTCGGCGATGACGCCCGTGTACACGAGGTCGAGGGCCCCGAGGTGGGCGATCGCGTCGTCGCGTCCGATCGAGTAGTCGTCCCAGCTCCGGGCGGCGACCAGGGCGCCGGGAGTACCGCTGGGCGAGCCTCCGAGGGTCGCGATGCGCTCGGCCACGTCGTCGACCATCTCGCGGACGCCGTCGACCTGCGGGTCGAGCATCGTGTGCACGGCGATGAAGTTCGGGCCGATCACGTTCCAGTGCGCGTGCTTGAGGGTCAGCGCGAGATCGTTCAGCGCGTTCAGCCGACCCTGCAGGATGTCGATGACGACGGCGGCGTCCTTCTCCTCCATGCCGGGGACGGTGTAGCTCACGGAATGTGATTCGGTGCTCATCTCAGGCCTTTCTGACGGTCGTTCGCAGGTGCTCAGGAGACACCGGCCGGCCGGCGGATCGCCGGAGTCGAGCCGGACGTTCGCAGCGGGACACCCCGGCCGGGGTCTCCACCGCACGGAGGGCCCACGAGGCGTGCTCGGTGTCCTCGGAGGCCACGAAGCGCTGGTACCACCCGTGGAGCCGCACTAATCCCCTCGAAAGCCTTCCGGCTCCGCCGGGGCATCCGGTGCTGCGCCCTCCTCACCCATCCGGTCGTCGCCGCGGGCCTCGACGTCGGCGGGCTCTGGGTGGTGTACCGGACCGGGCTCTACCCGGCCGCGCACGGCCCGCTCGTCCAGGCGCACGTGCTCCTCGCCGGGGTGCTGTTCACGGCCTCGGTCGTCGGTCGCGACCCCGCACCGCACCGCACCGCGCTCGAGGTCCGGGTATCGGCGGACGGGTCGGCGCACCCGGCGTACGCCGGTCCGACGGGGTATCGGCCGGCCGGCCGCTCCTGCCCCGGTGGGCCGGCGGTGCGGCCAGCGGCAACGGCGGAGTGCCGGGTCGTCGCTCACCACGTGCGCCGTCAGGGAGCCCACGTCGAGGTGGCGAAGGTCGATCTGCCCGAGAGCCCCGCGTAGCCGGTTCGGGCATCCCTGAACCGCCGGCGACCGGTTCTCCCGCTGTGGCGATCGTCGCGCGGCCCTGAGTCGCGGGCCGTGGGCGCAGTCGATACAAAGACGTGCTCGCGGCTCCGCGGGCGTTCGTCGTGGAGGTCCCTTTGCACATCTGGCCCGGCTCGCCCTACCCGCTCGGCTCGTCGTTCGACGGCGGTGGCACCAACTTCGCGATCTTCTCCGAGGTCGCCGAGCGCATCGAGCTTCTGCCTCTTCGACTCCGACGGCACCGAGACCCGCCTCGACCTCCCGGAGCGCAACGGCCTGGTCTGGCACGGATACGTGCCCCGGGTGTGGCCCGGGCAGCGCTACGGCTACCGCGTGCACGGGCCCTACGAGCCGGCCGCCGGGCTGCGCTGCAACCCCTCCAAGCTGCTGCTCGACCCCTACGCGAAGGCCATCGACGGCCGGATCGAATGGGGCCAGGCCCTGTTCTCCTACAACTTCGGGGACCCGGACTCCTTCAACGACGAGGACTCCGCCCCGCGGATGATGAAGTCCGTCGTCACCAACGACTTCTTCGACTGGGCCGACGACCGGCCGCTGCGCATCCCCTACAACGAGACCGTCATCTACGAGGCGCACGTCAAGGGCATGACCATGCGCCACCCGGACATCCCGCAGGACGTGCGCGGCACCTACGCCGGGATCTCGCACCCCGCGATGATCAAGCACCTGAAGAACCTCGGGGTCACCGCGATCGAGCTGATGCCGGTGCACCAGTTCGTCGACGACTCGACCCTGCAGGACAAGGGCCTGTCGAACTACTGGGGCTACAACACCATCGGCTTCTTCGCCCCGCACAACGGCTACGCCTGCTTCGGCACCGGCGGCGAGCAGGTCTTCGAGTTCAAGACGATGGTCCGCACCCTGCACCGGGCCGGGATCGAGGTCATCCTCGACGTCGTCTACAACCACACCGCCGAGGGCAACCACATGGGGCCGACGCTGTCCTTCCGCGGGATCGACAACCAGGCCTACTACCGCCTCGTCGGCGGCGACGAGAAGTTCTACTACGACACCACCGGCACCGGGAACAGCCTCAACGTCCGCCACCACGAGTCCCTGCGCCTGATCATGGACTCGCTGCGCTACTGGGTCACCGAGATGCACGTCGACGGCTTCCGCTTCGACCTCGCCTCCTCCCTCGCCCGGGAGTTCCACGACGTCGACCGGCTCTCGGCCTTCTTCGACCTGGTCAACCAGGACCCCATCGTCAGCCAGGTCAAGCTCATCGCCGAACCCTGGGACGTCGGCGACGGCGGCTACCAGGTCGGCGGCTTCCCGCCCCTGTGGACCGAATGGAACGGCAAGTACCGCGACACCGTCCGGGACTTCTGGCGCGGCGAACCGGCCAGCCTCGGCGAGTTCGCCGCCCGCTTCACCGGCTCCTCGGACCTCTACGAGGCCGACAACCGCCGCCCCATCGCCTCGATCAACTTCGTCACCGCCCACGACGGCTTCACCCTGCAGGACCTCGTGTCCTACAACGAGAAGCACAACGAGGCCAACGGCGAGGACAACAACGACGGCGAGAGCCACAACCGCTCGTGGAACTGCGGCGCGGAGGGACCGACGGACGACTCGGAGGTCTACGCGCTACGGGAGCGGCAGAAGCGCAACATCCTCGCCACGCTGCTGCTCTCCCAGGGCGTGCCGATGATCTCCCACGGCGACGACTCGGCCGCACCCAGGGCGGCAACAACAACGTCTACTGCCAGGACAACGAGATCAGCTGGGTGGACTGGGACGCCGCCCGCGAGCAGGACGTCCTCACCGAGTTCACCGCTCGGCTGGCGCGGCTGCGCGCCGAGCACCCGATCTTCCGCCGGCAGCGGTTCTTCCAGGGCCGCCCGCTGCGCGGCTCCGGCGTCGACGACATCGCCTGGCTCCGGCCCGACGGCCACCCGATGAGCGACGACGACTGGACCGGCGACCACACCCAGTCGCTGACCGTCCACCTCAACGGGCAGGGCATCCCGGACCGCGACGACCTCGGCATGCAGATCATCGACGACTCGTTCCTGCTGCTGATCAACGCCCACCACCAGGAGCAGACCTTCACGGTGCCGGACGAGAGCTACGGCAAGGGCTGGCAGGCCGTCCTCGACACCGCGGACCCCCTGCTCGCCAACGCCCGCCGCCGCTCCCCGGACCCGGGCGGGAAGGTTCGGCTCCCCGCCCGCTCGATGCTGGTCCTGCAGAGCAGCCCCTGACCGGCGGACGGCACCGGGCCGAGAAATCCTCTCGCAGAGGTTGCGCAGAACCTACAGCGCATACTATAAATTTCTTCGTCACCGACTTCGGGCAGCACCACGAAAGGAGATCACGATGCTGCTCAACTACGAGCCCCTCGCCGACGCCTTCCGCAGGTTCGACCGGGCCGCCGGTCCGGCTCCGGCCGGGATGCCGATGGACATCCAGCGCCTGGACGACCACCTCCTGGTCAGCTTCGACCTCCCCGGCGTGGACCCCGGCTCCATCGACCTCACCGTCGAGGGCACCTCGTTGACCGTCCGCGCGGAGCGGACGGCCCCGCACGACGGCGGCGAGTGGCTGGCTTCCGAGCGTCCCCGTGGCACTTTCACCCGCCGCCTGCTGCTCGGGCGTGACCTCGACACCGAGCGGCTCACCGCCACCTACCGGGACGGGGTCCTGAGCCTGTCCATCCCGGTCGCCGAGCGGGCCAAGCCACGACGGATCGAGATCGCCCACGGCGGCCGCGACGCGCAGCCCGTGCTGGACGGCTCCCCCGCCTGAGCCGCCCGCGCGTCCCCCCGCTCCGCGGGGACGCCTCGCGCCGGACGGCCCGATGTCGGACGACCACCCGGAGGACGACGACACCGACGAGAGCGCTGATCACGTGACGAACAACCTCGGCAGGCTGGACGACGAGGACTACCCGGCGGTCACCATGGGCCAGGCCGCGGAGCTCCTCGGCGTCCAGCCCGCCTTCCTACGCAGCCTCGACACCGGGGGCGCGTTGCGTCCCCACCGCACCGAGGGCGGGCACCGCCGGTACTCCCGCCGCCAGCTCGCCCATGCGGCGCGGTTGCGCGAGCTGCTCGACGCCGGGCACACCCTGACCTCCGCCCTCGCCATCGCGGACCTCGAGGGCCGGCTGCACCACAGCGACGACGCCCTCGGCCGCACCCGTTCGGACCTCCAGGACCGCACGGAGGAGCTCGACCGGACCCGCGGCGAGCTGCGCGAGGCACGCGCGGAGATCACCGACCTCCAGCGTCGGCTGGACGACGAGACCTGAGACCGCCGGGCCCCGTGCGCAGGGCCGCCGCCGTACCGAAGGAGGCGCCCCGGCCCACCGCGGGCTCAGCCGGGAGCGGGCGGGTCGCGGCGCGCGAGCGGCTCGACCGCGGGCCCTTCCAGCACGGCGCCGTCGACCCAGCACGGCGCCGTCGACGTCGAACCGCGAGCCGTGGCACGGGCAGTCCCAGCTGCGCTCGGCGCCGTTGAACCGCAGCAGGCAGCCGAGGTGGGTGCAGTGGATCGACACGGCGTGCCCCCCCCGGCGGCGTCGCGTAAGACGCCCGTGCGGTCCGTGCCGGCCCGCACGACGCCGGCCTGGCCGGGAGCCGGCTCCGCCCGTCGGCGACGTCGCCGAACGTCAACCGGTCCCCCAGCAGGTCCAGGGCGACCTTCACGTTCATCCGCGCCAGCGCGGGCAGCCCCCGCACGGAGAACCGGTGCGGGCTGAAGACCTCGTCCGCGGCCCCGCCGGACAGCCGCTCGGAGAGCAGCGCGGCTGCCATCGACCCGCCGCTCAGCCCCCACTTCGAGTATCCGGCGGCGACCTACATCCGCGAGGCACGTACTCCTCGAGCGCGGTGTAGCGGCCGGGATCGACGCCCCGTGCCCCGGCGGGGTGGTCCTGCCCGCAGACGACCATCAGATCGCCCGCGGAGCGGAACGACCAGCCAGACCGGGTAGTGCGTGGCGACCACGACCTGCTGCCCGTTCAGCTCCCCGTGCGTCGTCGTGACGCGGACGGGCCGCCCCTCGGACACCGCCGTCGCGCGGGTGCCCTCGAGGACGCGCGAGCCAGCCGCCTCGATCGCCGTGGCCAGGCCATGGGCGTAGCCGACGGGATCGATCTCGACCTGGTCGTCGAGGCGGACCGCGCCGGCCACCGGGAACGGGTGCGTTCGATCGTCGAGAGCATCGTGCTCTGCAGGGCCGTGACCGTGCCCGTGCTGTTGCCCGTGACACCGGACCCGATCCGGCCCGCCTCCAGGACCGCGACCCGGGCGCCGCGCCGCGTCAGCAGCAGCGCGGTCGTGAGGCCGGTGATGCCGCCGCCGTGGTCGTGGGGACGTGGCCGCTCGCGTCGGATGTCGTCATCCTGCTCCTCGAGGTGCGCGAACGGCGTGGACGCCGCCCGGTCGACGGCGTGTACCCGCGCGCGGGCCTGATGATCGGTCCGGGCAGGCGGACCCGCGGGTGGGGAACGGTCGAGGGGGCCAGCACAGAGGAGCGCAGGCTGGACGCCGAGGAGCCTGCGTCCCCGCGCGGGGGGCCGGCCGGGGGGTCCTCGCCGTCCAACCTGCCGAGTCGAGGGACCGTCTGTTCCGTCGCTGTCCCTCTGGTCGTGGGTCATCTCCGTGGTCGTGGGGTCATGGGCCTCCTGTAGGTGGGTGCCGTCGTGGTCTCGACCTTCCGGTGCCCGGTGGCGGACCGGCCGGCCGGTTCGGGGTGGACGTCCTGGTCACGGCTGCGACATGGGGCCGCCGGGCGCGTCGCCCGGCGAGATCCCGAGCGGATCCTCCCGGCCGGGAGAGGGCTGTCCGGCGGCGCCGGCGAACGGGGAGAAGCCGAACCGGACCGGGCCGGCGGCCACGGTGCGGTCCGGGTGCGGGGTGGTCCTCACCCGGGCGGTGTCCGCGCGCAGGATCCCGGCCGCGTCGACGCTGTCGAGCTGGGCCAGCAGCCGGGCCAGCGCGGCGGGGGCCTCGTCCGGCGGAGTGCCGGTCTGGGCGAGGGTGCGATGCAGCGGCCCGCTCTGCCATCCCTCCTGGTCGCCGCTGCCGGTCGGGGCCGCGACGACGACGTCGAGCAGCCAGCGGGCAGGTTTCCCGGCGAAGTCCGGGGTCCGGTGCACGTCGATCTGCACCACCTGGTCGCCGCGCAGCAGGCTGCCGTCGACCAACTGCAACCACACCTTGGTCAGGCTCACGGGCGGTCCTCCTGCGTCGGGTTCCACCTAGCTCCAGGCGTCGAGGTCGTCCTCGTAGAGGGCGGCGAGGGCGCGGGCCATCACGTCGGCCGCGACGTCCGGCGGGTTGTCCGGGACGTGCTGCTCGGGTCCACCTGGGCGGAGACCGTGGTCCGATGCCTCGCGCAGGCACGACGGGGCGGTGTCACCAACGGCAGCGGGAGCGGTCACGGAAGAGTTCCTCTCTGGGCGGGAGCCCGACGGCGGTCGCCGCCGGCGGGCGGTGGGTCAGGGATGGCGCCGGTGTGCGGGGCCCGCCTCACCAGGGGGAACGGGCCGGCGGGGCCCCGCACGTGGCGCACGACGGACCACACAGACACTGTCGCGACATCGGGAGACGATCACGCCGGCCGTCGTGCCACCGGCCGCGATCGTCCTGGCCACCTCCTTCCGCACCGTCACACCGACAATCGGACGCGCCCTACGGTCCGCGGAGGAGAACGCTCCCGGGGCAGCACCTCCCGGTCGCCCCGCCCGCCGGGCAGGTGCCGGCCGGTTGCGGGCTCCCGCCGGCCCACCACGCGGGAACGGGCTCGGGCACGGTCGGCCCCGCACCGCCGCCGGGCCGGCGGCCCCGTGCGGCGGCACCGGCCCTCGGACCGGTCGGGCCGCTCCTCGGAAGCGACGACTCCGCCGCGATCGCGAGGAACATCCGGTCGACCCGCTCCTGGTCGCACCCGGCGCTCACGCCCGGCGCAGCAGGTTCGTGGGCCGTCAGCCCGATCATGGTCATCACCCCCGTCGCGGAGGAGTACGGACGCGAAGGACACGGACGTTCAGGGACACAGGCGTACGAGGACACGGCGGCGGGATCAGGCGTTGACCTCCTGGCGTCCCGGGTCCTCGGCGCTGGAGATGCTGATGGTACGGGGCTTGGCCCTCTCGGCGACCGGGATCCGCAGCGTGAGCACGCCGGCGTTGTAGTCGGCGTGGATGTGCTCGGTGTCCAGCGTCTCACCGAGGAAGAGCTGGCGGGAGTACACGCCCAGGCTGCGCTCGGACACCTGCATCTCCACGTTCTCGTCGCGCAGGGGCGGACGTCGCTCGGCCTTGACGGTCAGCACGTTGCGCTCCACCGACAGCTCGATCGCCCCCGGATCGACCCCGGGCAGATCGAACTCCACCACGAACTCCTCGCCGCGGCGGTAAGCGTCCATCGGCATGGCCGTCGGGCGCGACCAGGTCCCGGGCGCGCCGAAGGCGTGCTGGGCGAGCCGGTCGAGCTCACGGAACGGGTCGGTACGCATCAGCATCGCTACCACTCCTCTCCTCACGACACTGTCGGCGATGCGGCCAGCCGCCTCGGACCTTCCGCGTGCGGCTGGGATATCTGAAGTGTGCACTGCAGGTTTCCCTCATGCAAGAGGGTAGATTGCTGTATCGCTCAAGTTGGGCGAGGGATCGGTGGCGGCGCATCCGGCGCTCGGCGACCGCGTCGAGGACGACCGGCCCGCTCGGCGGCGTGCCGGCCCGGTACGCCGCCGGACGCTCGAAGCGAATTGATTCCTCGGCCGTTGTCGAAGCCCTTTCCACAGTTTTCGGCGAATGAGCGAGAACTGTCATACATCCGCGGTCGAACGGACCGGAACGGGACGACCACCGAGCGCGATCACCTGGTCGTAGAAATCGAGGTACTGCTGCGCCATTCGGGCGGGGGTGAAACGTCGCGTAGCCTCGCGGCGGCACACCCGAGGATCGATCAGCCGCGCCCCGGACGCCGCGGCGGCGAGAGCGTCGATGTCGCCCGGCTCCACCAGGAGGCCGGTGCGCCCGTCGTCGACCAGCTCGGGGAGGCAGCCGCGCCGGTAGCCGACGGGCGCGGTGCCGAGGGCGAGCGACTCGACCACCGCGGTCCCCCCGGGTTCGTCCCATCCGATGGGGAACAGGGCCGCGTCGGCGCTCTGCAGGAGGGTGTCGCGTTCGCGGCCGGTGACGGTCCCGATCCAGCGCACCCTCACCCCGTCGACCAGTGGTTCGACCTGCTCGCGCCAGTACCGGACGTCCGGGTTGGCGGCGTCCGCGGTCGCCAGCTCGCTCGGGTGGTCATGGGGCCCGATCGGCCCCGCGAGGACCAGGTCGCGGCCGGTGCGGTGCGCCACCTCGGCTGCAACGTGCTGGCCCTTGTCCGCGGTGACCCGGCCAAGGACCACCAGGTGGCCGGCCTTGTCGACGGCGGGGGCACGCCGGTCCGCCCCGACGGCGAGCGGCGTGGCCAGGTGGACGTGGCCGACGCTGATCGCCCGCAGCGCGGCGGGCGCGTTCGCTATCTGCGAGGCGGACACCCCGTTCACCCACAGCGAGCCGCCGCCGTCGACGGCCCCGTAGAACTCGGGGTGCTTGCGCAGGTCCCAGTGCAGGGTGTGCAGGACCGGCGGACCGTCGGGACCGAGCGCGCCCAGGACCGTCGGGCCGAACACCTCCTGGTGGTCGTGCACGAGCACGATGTCGTCCCGGCGCCTCAGCTCGGTCACGATGCGGTGCAGGTGCGCCGCGGCCACCCCCGCCACCTGGTTGAAGGGTCGTTGCAGCTCGCCGAACCGCCCGTTCTCGTGCACGGAGATCCGCTCGTCGACGGGGAGCGTGCTCCGTCCGACCGTGGCCAGGACCACCCGGACCCCGCGCCGCCGCAGCTCCGGGACGAGCGCGGCGATGACGTTCTCGATGCCGCCGTACCCCGGGGGCGGCACGGGGAGCCACGGACCGGAATTGAGCAGAACCGTCATTGTCATATGCGGCGGTGCCCGTTTCGCACTCCGTCCAATCAGGTACTCGGACGACATGGCACAAAACAGCGTCCGGTCGCGAGTCAAATGTCGTATCGGATTCGTCGGAACGGGCGGTGTCGCCACCAGACACGCAAGATTTGTCGCGACGTTCGACGATGCCGAGATCGTCGCCGTCATCGACCTGGACCACGATCGCGCGGCGACCTTCGCCCACGCCCACGGCGGCCGGGCCGTCCCCGACGTCGCTGCACTGATCGACGCCGGGGTCGACGCCGTCTACGTGTGCGTCCCCCGTACGCCCACGGCGAGGCGGAGCCGGCCCTCGCCGACGCCGGGGTCGCCCTGTTCGTCGAGAAGCCGCTCGCGCTCGACGTGCCCACCGCCCAGCAGATCTCGGACCGGATCGCCGCGGCGGGCGTGGTGAGCCGCGTCGGCCACCACTGGCGGTGCGCGGAACCGGTCCGCGGGGCCCGGGACCTGCTCGCCGGACGAACCGTCCGGCAGGTCTCGGGGTACTGGCTGGACAAGGTGCCGCCGGTTCCGTGGTGGACCGACCGCGCCCGGTCCGGCGGCCCCCTCGTCGAGCAGGCCGTGCACGTCCTGGACTTGGCCCGCGTCCTGGTCGGCGAGGTCGACGAGGTCTACGCCCTCTCCGCCGGCCCGCGGCAGGGCGGCACGACCGACGTCGCGACCTCCGGCGTGCTGCGCTTCGCCTGCGGCGCCGTAGGCACGGTGTCGACCACCTGCGCACTCGCCGGCAAGCTCCGCGCCGGCCTCGAGATCGTGGCCGACGGCCTCGTCGTGGGGATCGGCGAGGACCGGCTGCACGTCGGCGACGGCATCTCCACCCGCCGCCGCCGGTTCGACCCGGCCATCGCCCGCCGGGCGGCGGACCGCGAGTTCCTCGACGCCGTGCGCGGCGACGGGAGCCCGCCCGCCCCGCTCGGCCTGCCCGACCACGCGGAGGCGCTGCGCAGCCACCGCCTCGCCTGCGCCCTCGCCACCTCGGTCGGGACGCGGGTCCCGGAGGAGGCCCGGTGAGCGACCGGGCGCTGATCATCGAGTCGCGCGGGGTGCCCGCCGTCCGGCCGGTGCCCGAGGCGGCGGGTCCGGTCGCCGTCCGCACCCTGTTCACCGGAGTCTCGGCCGGGACCGAGCTGAGCTTCCTCACCGGCACCAACCCCGCCCTGCACGCCACCTTCGACCCGGAGCTGGGGCTCTTCCGGGGCGGCCGCCCCGACCAGGGCTACCCGGTGACGAGGCTCGGGTACATGGAGGTCGCCCGGGTCGTGGAGAGCCCGGCGGACGGTACCGGGCCCGCCCGGGACGACCTCGTCGCCATGACCTACGGCCACCGCACCGCGTACCGGGCCGATCCGCTGAGCGAGCGGATCGTGGTCCTGCCGCCCGGGCTCGACCCGCTGCTCGGCATCTACGTGGCGCACATGGGCCCGATCTGCGCGAACGGGCTCCTGCACGCCGCCGCGGACGTCCACGGCACCGACGTCCGCGACCTCGGCGCAGGCGTGCGCGGGCGGCGCGTCGCGGTCGTCGGCGGCGGCGTCGTCGGCCTGCTCACCGGCCTCTTCGCCCGCCACCACGACGCCGAGGAGGTCGTCCTGGTCGACCCGACACCGCGCCGCCGCGCCGCCGCGGAGGGCCTCGGGCTCGGCACCCTCGATCCCGCCGACGGCGATCCGGCCCTCGTGCTGAAGTCCCGGTGGCGGCACTCCCCCGGCGACCGCGGCGCCGACGTCGTCTTCCAGTGCCGCGGACGGGCCACGGCACTGGCCTCCGCCCTGCGGATCCTTCGCCCCCAGGGCACCGTCGTCGACCTGGCCTTCTACACCGACGACGGCTCCGCCCTGCGCCTCGGCGCCGAGTTCCACCACAACGGCCTCGGGATCCGCAGCGCCCAGATCGGCCGGGTCCCCCGCGGTACCGCACACCTCTGGGACCGCGAGCGGCTCTCCGCCGAGACGATCGCGCTCCTGCTCGACGAGGGTCCGCTGCTGCGCGAGCACGTCATCACCGACGTCCTCCCGCTCCGCGACGGGCCGGCCCTGCTGACCGACCTCGCGGCGCGGCGCCGGCACACGATCCAGGCCGTGCTCGAGGTCGACGGCCACGACTGACGCCGCACACCGCGTCGGGATCGCGCAGGAGATCTCTCGCCCCGGAGTGGCCGCGGCCGGCCGCCCGCTCGCCCGGTCAGGGCGTGACGAGCCGTTCCAGCCGGGCGAGGCTGTCGTCGAGCCGGGTCCGGAGGGCTCGGGCGGCCGCCCCCGCGTGCGCCTCCGGCTGGTCGCCGAGGAACGAGAGGTGCAGTAGCACCGAGCAGTGGCCGTCGTCGGCGTGCATGACCTGGAGCCAGCCCGCGTAGTCCGGCGAGTCCCGGGAGCCCCACTCCAGCCGTAGCTGTTCCGACCGGACCCGGACCAGTCCCGGGACCATGCTGCCGCGGCCGTCCAGCGAGGCGGCGATCTCGCCGTCGGGCGTCGGGCGCACCCGTATCCCGTCCGGGACCCACTCGTCCACCCGGTCCAGGTCCGCCACCACCTCGAAGACCCGGTCCGCGGTGGCCGCCATCCGCCGTTCCGCCTCGAACTCCGCCATGCACGGGGGTACCCGGCTCCGGGTTCGGCCATCCGCGGTCCGCCCCGGCGGTCCACCGGAGGACCGCCGCACGCCGGGTAGCGCAGTCGGGCAGCCCCTCCGGCCTACGACGCCGCGCCCGCCGGGTTCGGGCTGCTCGTGCTGCTCGGGCTGCCGGACGTCGGGCCCGGGCCGCTGCGCAGGCGCACCCACGTACCGGGACCGGCCGTCCCGATCACGACGTCGGGCACGGCGGCGCGCATCAGCGGGATCCCGTACCCCCGCCGTCCGACGTCGCCCCACCGGCGCCACTGCCCCTGGTCGACGACCGTCAGCTCCACGACGCCGGCCTCGTCCCGCACCACCGCATCGACATCGACCCGACCCACCGCCTCGCCCCGGTACGCGTGGTCGACGCTGTTGCACACGGCCTCCCGCGCCGCGAACACCAGGTCCTGCGCGTCCTCGGCCGGCCACCCGACGGTGCACAACCACCTGGCCAACGCCCGCGCGGCGATGTCCGGAGCATCCGACCGCGCGTCCAGAACGAGCTTGAGACCACTATCCACGACCCCGGGTTCCCGCTGGACGACGTCGGGAACCCACCCGGCCCGTACCGGCGCCGGAACGGCCGCGGATGGCGGGTGCACCCCGCCGTCGTCATTCGGATGAAGACCGTGTGCCGCTGACGCGCCGTGGTCCGGCCCCGGTTCGGGCAGTGGCCCGGACGAACGGCGCCGTCGCGGGTCGTCGCCCGATACGCGGCACCTCGCGGCGGGTACACCTGGAGGAGACGGTCCGCACCGTCACCGAGGAGGCCACCATGCCGCAGGATCCCTTCGACGGTCTCGGCCCGCTCGGCGACCTCGTGAACCGGCTGTTCGCCGGCCTCGACCTGCCGCCGCAGGAGGACCCGGCGCGCCCCGCACCGCGCCGGGCGACGTCGACCCGGAAGCTCGACCGCTACGGCCGCGACCTCACCGCCGACGCCCGGGCCGGCCGGCTCGACCCGGTGATCGGCCGCGACGACGTCCTCGACCAGGTGGTGGAGGTCCTCGCCCGCCGGACGAAGAACAACCCGGTCCTGGTGGGCGACCCGGGGGTGGGCAAGACGGCGATCGTCGAGGGGCTGGCCCGGCGCGTCGCCGACGGCGCCGTCCCCGCGGCGCTCCGCGACGTCCGGGTGGTCGCGCTGGACCTCGCCGGGCTGGTCGCCGGGACGAAGTACCGCGGCGAGTTCGAGGAACGGCTCACCGACGTCGTCGCCGAGATCGTGGCCGCGGAGCGCTCGGTCGTGGTGTTCATCGACGAGCTGCACCTCGTGGTCGGCGCGGGCTCCGGCGAGAACTCCCCGATGGACGCCGGCTCCATCCTCAAGCCCGCGCTGGCCCGGGGCGAGCTGCAGATCATCGGCGCGACCACGGTCGAGGACCACCGCCGCCACATCGAGCGCGACCCCGCGCTGGACCGGCGCTTCGAGCGCGTCGTCGTCCCGGAGCCGACGCCCGCGGAGACCGGGGAGATCCTGCGCGGGCTGCGCGGCCGCTACGAGGAGCACCACCGCGTCCGGATCACCGACGCCGCGCTGGACGCGGCCGTCGCCCTGTCGGACCGCTACATCCGGGACCGCTTCCTGCCGGACAAGGCGATCGACCTCGTGGACCGCGCGGCGTCCCGGGTGCACCTGCGCGGGACACCCGCGACCGGCGCGGGGCGGCAGGTCGAGGAGCTGATCCGGGCCCGGGAGGTCGCGACGGACGCCGGGGACGACGAGCGGGCCGCGATGCTCGACCGCGAGCTCGACCGGCTCGTCCTGGAGGAGGGCCCGCCCGGCCCCGGCACGCCCGAGATCACCGCCGACGACGTCGCCCGGGTCGTCGCCTCCCGCACCGGCATCCCGGTCGCCGAGCTCGGCGCGACCGACCGGCAGCGGCTGCTCGACCTCGAGGACCACCTGCACCGGCGGGTCGTCGGCCAGGACGAGGCCGTGGAGGCCGTGGCCGACGCGGTGCGCAGCGGCCGCGCCGGGCTCTCCAGCCCGGACCGGCCCGTCGGCTCGTTCCTCTTCCTCGGCCCCACCGGCGTCGGCAAGACCGAACTCGCCCGGGCGCTCGCCGCCGCGCTCTTCGGCTCGGACGAGCGCATGGTGCGGCTCGACATGAGCGAGTACGCGGACCGGTCCGCCGTCACCCGGCTGATCGGCGCCCCGCCCGGCTACATCGGACACGACGACGCCGGCCAGCTCACCGAGGCCGTGCGCCGCGACCCCTACACCGTGGTGCTGCTCGACGAGATCGAGAAGGCGCACGCCGAGGTCACCGGGACACTGCTGCAGGTGCTCGACGCGGGCCGGCTCAGCGACGCCCGGGGCCGCGTCGTGGACTTCCGGCACGCGATCGTCATCATGACCAGCAACCTGGGCGCGGAGGAGATCCTCGCCGCGGCCGCCGCGGGGCGTCCGGTCGAGTCGACGCGGGAGGTCGTGATGATGCTGGTCCGCCGCCACCTGCGGCCGGAGTTCGTCAACCGCGTCGACGACGTCGTCCTGTTCGAGGCCCTCGACCACGCTCAGCTGCGCCGCATCACCGCGATGCTGCTCGCCGACACCGCCTCGCGGCTCGCGGCCCGGGGCGTCGAACTCGTCGCGGACGACGCGGCGCTCGACCACCTCGCCGAGCTCGGGTACCAGCCCGGGTTCGGCGCGAGGCCGCTGCGGCGGGTCATCGCGCGTGAGGTCGAACGGCGGCTGTCGAGGCTGCTCCTCGGCGGGGAGCTGCGCGCAGGCGGGCAGGTCCGGCTCGAGGTCGCGGAGGGCCGCCTCGTCCTGGTGCTCGCGTAGATGAACCCGTCCCCCAGCTCCCCGGATGCGCCGGACGACCGGGGCACTCCGCGAGTCCTGGTCGTCGGGGCCGGCCCGACGGGCCTCGTCGCCGCCCTCCTGCTCGCGGACCTCGGTGTCGCGAGCACCGTCGTCGACCGGCGCTCCGCGCCGCACCGGCTGCCCCGCGCCGTCCACCTCGACGACGAGTGCGTGCGGATCCTGCAGAGCGCCGGTGTCGCCGAGGAGTTCGCCGCGATCAGCCGGCCGGCCACCGGCCTGCGCCTGCTCGACGGCCGGCTCCGGCCCTTCGCGGTCTTCCCCGGGACTGCGCCGCGGGACGCCACGGGTGGCCGGAGTCCAACGTGTTCGACCAGCCCGAACTCGAGGAGCTGCTGCTCGCCGAGGCCGCCCGCCGGCCGCTGGTGACGATCCGGTGCGGCACCGAGCTCGTGGACGTCTTCCCCGCCGGCCGGGTGACCGTGCGCGACACGGCCGACGGCTCCGTCGACCACCTCGAGTTCGACGCCGTGCTGGGCTGCGACGGGGCGGGCAGCACCGTCCGCACCACGCTCGGGTCGCACGCGCGCGACCTCGGGTTCACCGAGCGCTGGTTCGTCGTCGACGTCCGCTGCGCCCGCCGCATCACCACGTGGGGCGGGGTCGACCAGATCTGCGACCCCCGGCGTCCCGCCACGTTCCTCGCCCTGCCCGCGGACCGGTACCGCTGGGAGTTCCGGATGGATCGGGACGAGACCGCCGACGACCTCGTCACCCGCATCGACAGCCTCACGGCCCCGTGGCGTCCCGATGTCGCGAGCGAGGACCTCGAGGTGCTCCGGGCCGCCGAGTACGTGTTCCGGGCCCGGATCGCGACCCGCTGGCGCGAGGACCGGGTCCTGCTGCTCGGTGACGCCGCCCACCTGACCCCGCCGTTCATCGGGCAGGGCCTCGGGGCGGGCCTGCGGGACGCCCACAACCTCGCCTGGAAGCTCGCGGCGGTCCTGCACGGCGAGGTCCCGCCGGCGCTGGAGAACCGGATGCTCGACAGCTACCAGCAGGAACGGGCACCCCAGGTGGAGGCCATGATCCGAGGGGCGGTCCGGGTCGGCCGGGCGATGACCGGCGGGCAGGACGTCGCGGCGGCGCTGCGGGGGCCGCTGACCCGGTCCCTGCTGCGGCTCCCCGGGGTCCGCGCCCGCGCGAGCCGCGGCATCGTCACCCGCTACCCCGCGGGCGCCCAGGTCGATCCCCGCCGGGACCGGCGCGACCTCACCGGGACGGTGTGCCCGCAGCCCCTCGTCACCCTCGACGGCAGGTCCGTCCGGCTCGACGAGGCCCTGGGCTGCGGCCACGTCCTGCTCACCGACGGCCCGGTCCCGGTCACGCTGCTCGCCCGCGCGCGGCTGCTGCGCGCCTGCGTCGTCCAGATCGGCCCCGGGGACGGGGACGGGGACGGGGAGGTGGTCCTGGCGGACGGCGGCCCGGTCCGGGCCTGGCTGCGCGACGGCGGGTGCGCCGCCGTGCTGCTGCGCCCGGACCGCGTCGTCCTGGCGTCCGCGCCCCGCTCGTCCCGGTGACCCGATCACCGGCCGGCCCGATCACCCGGCCGGCCCGCTCACCCGAGTGACGGGTGCTCGCCGAGCTCGGCGAGCAGCGGGGCCTGCAACCGCGCCCAGGGCGACAGGCCGCTGGCCGGGTTCGCCACCGCCTCGAGGAACCGCGGCCAGCTCCACCACTGCCACTCCTCGACCTCGGCCGGGTCCGGGCGCGGCTCCCCCTGCAGGGTGCACAGGAAGACCGGGCACAGCTCGTTCTCCTCGACCCCGTCGAACGAGGCCCGGTAGCTGAAGTCCGGCAGGGCCGGCCGGACGTCCGTCGGCGTCATGCCCAGCTCGTCGGCGAGGCGGCGGTGGACGGCCTCCTCGGGCGGCTCACCGGGACCGGGATGCCCGCAGCACGTGTTGGTCCACATCAGCGGGAACGTCCGCTTCCGCCGGGAGCGCCGGGTGACGAGCAGCCGCCCCGCCTCGTCGAAGCCGTAGCAGGAGAAGGCGAGGTGGCGCGGCGTGCGGGCCCCGTGCACGGTCGCCTTGTCCGCGACGCCCACGGCGCGCCCCTCGTCGTCGAGCAGCACGACCTGTTCGCCCACCATCGGTCTCCTCATCACTGTCGGGGTACGGGGTCGTCGGGGTTCAGGCCGCCCGCAGCAGGGCGGCGTAGAGGGTGAGTCCGGGCCCGAACGCCATCGCGACGACGGCCCGGCCGGGCCGCGGGCGGCCGGTGGCGCGGAGCGCGTCGAGCACCAGCAGCACGGTCGCCGACGAGCAGTTGCCCCGCTCGGCCAACACCGCGCGCGAGGCGTCGAGGGCCCCGACGGGCAGGTTCAGACCTTCGGCGACGGTGTCGAGGATCTTCGGCCCGCCGGGGTGCACGGCCCAGCCGTCGACGTCACCGAGCGTCATGCCGTGCCGGCCGAGCAGGCCGGTCACCAGGCCCCGGACGTGCCGGGCCAGCACCCGGGGCACCTCCGGCGAGAGGCCCATCCGGAAGCCGAGGTCGGTGACGTCCCAGGTCATGTGGTCCGCCGTGGTCGGATCGGTCACCGCGGCCACGTCGACCACCTCGAGTCCTACCCCGGCCCCCGGCTCGACGACGACCGCCACCGCGGCGTCGCCGAACAGCGCGTGCGAGACGACCTGGCCGAGATCGTCGGACGGCGGCTGGACGTGCAGGGACGTCAGCTCGCAGCACAGGGCCACGGCGGGCCGTCCGCGGGCGACCACGTAGTCGGCGACCGCGCCGAGCCCGGGGATCGCGGCATAGCAGCCCATGTGCCCGACCACCAGCCGTTGCAGGTCCGGGGCCATCCCCAGGTCCGCGGCGATCCGGATGTCCAGCCCGGGCGTCCCGTAACCGGTGCACGAGACGACGGCGAACTGCCCGATCTCCTCCGGCCGCAGCCCGGCGTCGGCCAGCGCGGCGCCGACCGCCTCCTTGCCCAGCGGCAGCGCCTCGACGGCATAGCGCCGCATCCGGCGCCCCGTCGACCAGCCGGACACGTCCTCGACCAGCGGGTTCACCGCCGCGTGCCGGCGGCGCACGCCCGCGCCGTGGAAGATCCGCCGGGCCGTGCGGTGGCCGGCGAGGTGCCCCGCGAAGCACCCGTCCCAGACGGCGGTCTGCTCCAGCGCGGGTCCGGGCAGGGCCGTGCCGAACCCGGTCACGGTCGCCCTCATGATCGGGTGGTCCCCATCGGCGCCCTCCTTCAACCCCGGGCCCCCGCCCGCCGGCCGACGCCCTGGAACAGCACCGCGGTGGTCGGCACCGGGACCATCCGGACGAGGTCGGCGCGCCCGGCCGCCCACCGGGCGAGATCGACGACCGACGGCCGGATGCCGCGGAGCTCCAGGACGACGCCGTGCCGGGCGCACTCGCGCCGCAGCACCGCCCGGTCGACGAAGAGCCGGGGATCGTGGATGCCCGGCGGCGGCCCACCGGGCAGCCGCTCCGCGACGGTGACGGCGACGACCCGGGCGAGCGCGGTGGCGGCGATCGTGTCGAGCACGAGGAGGCCACCGGGGCGGAGCAGCCGGCACGCCTCGGCGAGGACCGCGGGCAGGTCCGGCACGTGTTCCAGGATCTCCCCCGCAACGACGACGTCCGCGCACCCGTCGGCCAGCGGGACCCGGGCCACGTCCCCCCGCACCGCCGCGACGCCGTGCCGGCGGGCCTGGTCGAGCGCCGTCGCGGTGAGGTCGACGCCGACGTGCCGGTAGCCCTTCCCGGCGAGCCACGGGGCGAGCAGCCCGGCGCCGCACCCGAGGTCGACGAGGAGCCCGCGGCCCGGCCCCGCGGGAGGCACCAGGTCGGCGCGGGCGGCCGCGAGCCAGTGCAGCATCGCGAAACCGCCGCGCGGGTCCCACCACTCGTCGACGAGGTCGTCGTACTGGCCGGGATCGTTGCGGGCGCGCTCACGGACGTCGGCCACCTCCCGAGGGTGTCAGACTCGGGCCCATGCGGCGCTTCGGGACGACGACGATCGCGTTGCTGCGCTCGTGTCATCCGGAACCCACCGCGGCGGTCACGCTGATGGTCACCGCCCTCGCCGTGACCACCGGGCACACCGCGGGCCGCGTCGTCCTGATCGGGTCGGCCGTCCTGACCGGGCAGCTGTCGATCGGCTGGCTCAACGACGTCCTCGACGCCGAGCGGGACCGCACCGTCGGCCGCGCCGACAAGCCCGTCGTCGCCGGCGCCGTGTCCGCGCGCACCGTCGGTTTCGCGACGGCCGTCGCCGCGGCCGCGTGCGTCCCGTTGTCGCTGGCGTGCGGGGTGTGGGCCGGGGTGCTGCACCTCGTCGCCGTCGCCGCCGGCTGGGCCTACGACCTGGGGCTCAAGTCCACGCCGGTCTCCGTCCTGCCCTACATCGTGTGCTTCGGGCTGCTGCCGGCGTTCGTCGTGGTCGCGCTGCCGGGCTCCCCCGCGCCGCCGTGGTGGCTGCCGGTGGCCGGGGCGCTCGTCGGGGCCGGGGCGCACTTCGCGAACGTGCTGCCGGACCTGGAGGACGACGCGGCGACCGGTGTGCGCGGCCTGCCGCACCGGATCGGCGCGGCGGGGAGCCGGATCGCCGCGGCGGTCCTGCTGCTCGCGGCGACGGTCGTGCTGGCCCTGGCGGCGCCCGTCCCGGCCGTGGTCGCCGTGGCCGTGCCCGCCGTCGCGGCGGCGGTCCTCGCGGCGGGGTTCCGGGCCGGCCGCCGGCCGGGTTCCCGGGCGCCGTTCCGGGCCGTGCTGGTGGTCGCGGGCGTCGCCGTCGTGCTGCTCGTCGCGGTCGGGCCGGCCCTCGTGGGCTGACCCGGATCAGGGGCGCAGGCGCGCGAGGACCAGGGCGAGAGCGGCGGGGGCACGGTGCCGCGGGCCAGCCCGAGGTCGACGGCGGCGTCGAAGACGGACTGGTGGGCGCCGGCTGCGACGATCGCCGCGTCGAGGAACCGGGGACGGGCCATCAGCCGCGCCAGCACGCCGCTGTGCCGGTGGTGCCGGGCGAACGCGCGGTGCATGGCGCCGCGGTGGACCGCACCCGCCCCGGCCCCGGCCATCGCGGCCTGGCCGGCCAGCGCCCCGGACGCCACGGCGTCGTAGATCCCCTCGCCCGTCAACGGGTTGATCGTCCCGGCCGCGTCGCCGGCGAGCAGCACCCGGCCGTCCGGGTGGAAGCGCGGCCCGTTCGACATCGGCAGGTGGTGCCCCCGGACCGTGGACGGGTCCGGCTCCTGGCCGGGCAGCAACCGGCGCAGCGCGTCCAGGAACACCTGGCGGCTCTCGCTGCCGCGCCGGTCGAAGACCCCGTACCCGACGTTCGCCCCGCCGCCCGCGACCGGGAACGACCACGCGTACGCCGGGAACGGGCCCTGCGCGTACTCGATCGTCAGCGCCTCCCGGCCCGGATCGTGCGCGGTGTACCCGCGGATGGCGACCGCCGCCGCCGCCGGCGGTGGGACCGGGGCCCCGAGCAGCCGCCGCACGACCGAGTTGGCACCGTCGGCGCCGACCACGACCCGTGCGGCGACCTCGTCGTCGAGGACGACCCGGTCCGCGCGGACGTCCATCCGCCGGACCCGGTGGTGCTGCAGCTCCGCCCCCTTCTCCACCGCGGCCGCGGCCAGGGCGGCGTCGAACACGAGCCGCGGGATGACCCGGTTGGGCCGCGGGCACGCCCGGTCGACGACCCGGCCCGTGGGGGTGCGCAGCCGCAGCCTCGGTACGGGCGGCGCCAGGTCCTCGAGCCCCGGCACGCCGAGCGCGGCGAGCAGGTCGAAGACCGCGGCGGCCACGCCGTCCCCGCAGGTCTTGTCCCGCGGGAAGGTCGCCGCGTCGAGGAGCACCACGCGGGCGTCGGGCCGGAGCTGGAGGGCGCGCAGGGCGGCGGCCGAGCCCGCGGGCCCGGCGCCGACGACGGCGACGTCGTACAACGCGTCCATGTGATCCCCCGGTCGGCAGGGCGGTCCGTGCTGCCAGCGTGCCTCACGGCGCGCCGATCCGCGCGGCGTCGAGGCGCGCCGCTACTGGACGAGCCGGACCGGCCCGGCGTCGATCGGGGTCCTGAACAGCACGTACGGATAGCGGCGCTCGTCCTTGCCGCCGCGGTACCGCGCCTGCCGGTGGAGCTGGTTCGCCGTGACGTAGAGGTACCCCTCGGCGACGGAGAGGGTGTCCGGCCAGAGCAGGCGCGGATCGTGCGCGACGGTCTGCCAGCTCCCGTCCGGCAGGCGGCGGTGGACGGCGTCGTGCTCGCCGTCGGTGACGTAGATGCTGCCGTGGGAGTCGGTCTCCATGCCGTCGCCGGCGGCGCCCTTGTCGCCCTCGTCGCGCACCGTGGCCTCGACCGGGCCGTCGTCGAGGTCGCGGTCGCACAGCGCCTCCACGTCGACGCTCCACCAGCGCCGGCTCGCCAGGCAGCAGTAGTACAGGCGGCGGCCGTCCGCGGCGATCGCGATCCCGTCGGCGCCTATCGTGACCGACGAGCTCGAGCCGTCCGCGCCGCGTTCGAGGAAGTCCTGCCCCTCGACGATCATCCGCAGGTCCGGCGGTGTCTCCGCCTTCGTGGAGGGGTGGTCGTGCAGCCGCCGCCGACTGTGCCCGGCGGCCAGGTCCACGACGATGATCCCGTTGGCGCCCTGGTCGGAGGAGTCGGTGATGAACGCGGTCCCGGCCTCGCCGCGGCGCAGGTCGAACCGCACGTCGTTGAGGTAGGTGGTGGGCAGGACGACCTCGTCGGGGAACAGGATCGTCTGCGCGACCTCGTCGGTGGCCAGGTCGACCTCGACCAGTTTCGGCCCGCCGTACTCGACCGGCCGGAACATCGGGCTGCCGGTGTCGAGCAGCCACAGCCGGTCCCCCGGGTCGACGACGACGCTCTGCACCGACACGAGGGCGTACGGGTCGGCGTCGCCTTCGTTGTCGTTGAACCCCTGGTCCGGGTAGGGCACGACCTCGCCGTCCCGGAAGCTCGCCGACGGTGAAGCGGACGTCGTCGCCCCACTTCGGGTAGCAGAGGAAGACCCGCCCGGTGCGGGACACGCCGACCCCGGTCGGCATCGGGCCGCTCTCGAACAGGTGCACGACCTCCAGTTCGCCGACGGGCCCGTCGCGGACGATGGTCTCGCTGCTCATGCGGACGGGTTACCGCGCCGCCACCGTCGAAAACGCGGCCGGGCGCGGCGGTCGTGGTCCCTCCCGCATGAACGTCGACGAGGCTGGGTAGCCGCAGGCGTGTCCTTCCACGGTCCCGACGTCCTCTGGCTCGTCCGGCACGGGCAGAGCCGCGGCAACGTCGCCAACGACGAGGCCGCCGCCTCCGGTGCCGAGCTGCTCGACCTCGAGCGCGACGCCGACGTCGCGCTGTCCGAGCTCGGCGAGGAACAGGCGCGGGCGGTCGGGAAGTGGCTGGCCGGGCTGCCTCCGGAGGAGCGCCCGACGCTGGCCCTGACCTCGCCCTACCGCCGCGCCCACGACACGGCACGGCTCGCCCTGGACCAGCTGCCCGACGTCCCGCTGCGGATCGACGAGCGGCTGCGGGACCGCGAGCTCGGCATCCTGGACCTGCACACCTGGAAAGGGATCAAGGCCCGGTTCCCCGAGGAGGCCGCGCGGCGCAGGCACCTCGGCAAGTTCTACCACCGGCCTCCCGGCGGGGAGTCCTGGGCGGACGTCGCGCTGCGGCTGCGCACCCTGCTCACCGACCCGATGCTCGACCTCGACGGGCAGCGGGTGCTGTGCTTCACCCACGAGGCGCCGATCCACCTCATCCGCTACATCCTCGAGCAGCTGACCGAGCCCGAGCTGATCGACGCCCTGCGCGCCGCGCCGGTGGCCAACTGCTCGCTGACCCGGTTCGAACGCCCCACCCCGGCCGAACCGCTGCGCGCGGTCGACGTGGGGCGCACCGAGCCACTGCCCCAGCACCACGTCCCGACGACGAGGGAGTCCCGTGTCCGCTCCGACGAGGCCTGACGACCCCGCATCCGCCGTCACGGTCCTGACGCCCACGGTGCTGCGGCGGTGGGCCCTGCCCGAACCGGCCGGCGGGGCGAAGGCGAGCCGGGGCACCGCCCTCGTCGTCGGCGGCAGCCGGGGCACCCCGGGGGCCGTGCTGCTCGCCGGCGTGGCCGCGCTGCGGGCCGGGGCCGGGGTACTGCAGATCGGTGCGCCCGCCTCCACCGCCACCGCGCTCGGCGTGAGCGTCCCGGAGGCCCTCGCGATGCCCCTGCCCGAGACGGCGGCGGGCTGCGTCTCGTCCGCGTCGGTCGACGACCTGGAGGCGGTCCTCCCGGCGGCGGACGCGGTGCTGGTCGGCCCCGGCCTGTTCGACGGCGAGACGCCGATCCAGGACCTGGTCGAGGCGCTGCTGGAGCGGGTCGGTGCCGAGGCCGCCGTCGTCCTCGACGGGTACGCCCTGCGCGGGCTCCGCCGGGAGACCGTCGCGCCGCTGGCCGGGCGGCTCGTCCTCACCCCGAACTCGGACGAGGCCGCCGTCCTGCTCGCCGACGTCCCGGACGCACCGGACCTGGAGGAGGACCCGGCCGGGGCGGCGGCCGCGCTCGCCGGGCACCTCGACGCCGTCGTGACCCTGGGCGGGCGGGTCGCGGCCGCCGACGGCGGCCTCTGGATCGACGAAAGCGGGCACGCCGGGCTCGGGACGTCGGGTAGCGGCGACGTCCTCGCCGGGCTGGTCGTCGGCCTGCTGGCGCGAGGCGCCTCGCCCGCCCAGGCCGCGTGCTGGGCCACCCACGTGCACGCCACCGCCGGTGAGCGGCTGGGGGCCCGCATCTCGCACGTGGGGTTCCTCGCCCGGGAAGCTCCTCGACGAGGCGCCCCTCGTCCTCGCCGAGCTGATGCGGTGAGCGCCGGGGCGACCGTGCGCGTGCAGGGCTCCCGCCCGCGGGAATCCCGGCACGTCCGCGGAACCGACGACAGGGGGAGCACCATGTCCACACGAGTCACGACCCAGGCGGCGGTCACCACCGCCCTCGCGGACGTCGACTTCCCGGCGGACAAGGACGCGCTGCTCGCGACGGCCGAGCACAACGGCGCCGACGAGGCCACCATCCGCGCCTTGCGCGGCGTCCCGCCCGTCGAGTACCGGTCCCTCGGGGAGGTGCTCTCGTCCGTCGAGATCAATGCCCCCGACCCGTCGGAGCGGCCGGCGCCGCCGGTCAACCCGATCGAGCAGGAGCTCGGCGAGAACCGGGGCAGCTGACGCCCGATCCGGTGGTGCGGCCGGCCGAATGATCGCCACGCGGCGCGGGTACCCGGGGGACATGCACGACGTGGACCGCAACGACGACGTCCGGGCCGAGGACCGGCCCCGGCAGGACCGCCCCCGGAGCCCGAGCGGCCGGACGAGCAGGGCGAGGACGCCGCGGAACGGGCCGCCCGGGACCTGGCCATCGCGAACAACTGCTCGCCGCCGCGGCCCGGTGACCCCGACTTCTAGCGGGAGCGCGAGGCCCGCCGTGGACGGGGACGGCCGGGCGGCCCGGCCGTCCCCGTCCACGGTTCAGGCCCTCGACGATCAGGCCTTGCCTCCGGTGTCCTCCTTCGGCTCCAGCTTGCGCAGGAACTCGTGGCACCGTGCGGCCCGGTCGGAGTCCTCCTTCATGACCTGCTCGAAGAAGGAGGCGACGTCCTCGTACCCGCCGTTGCGGGCGTCCCGGACGTACTGGCCGTAGTCGTGGCCGGCCTTGAGGGAGTGGTACTGGACGGACACGAGGTCGTAGATCACGTCGCTGAAGCCCGTCTCACCTGTGGCCACGGGTCATCACCTCGTCGGTCGTGGGTTCCGGACGAGGGCGGCTACCCGCCGCGGGCGCGACGAACCGCCGTCGCCGGCTCGTCCTACCCGGATGGCCGAGTCACGGGGTCTCCACCACCGGTGCGTCGCCCCCCGGGGCTACGGCCGGAGATCGCCCACGCGTTCCGGCAGCACGGCGTCGAGCAGACGCTCGGCGTTCAGCAGGACGAGGACCCGGCGGACGTGGGGGCTGACCTCGACCAGGACGAGCCCTCCGTGCAGGCGCCGGCACCGTCGTTCGAGGTCGTCGAGCACGCGGAGGGCCTGCACCCCGAAGAAGTCCACGTAGGTCAGGTCGAGCGCGAGGTGGCGGGCACCGTCGGCCAGCAGCCCGTCCAGGGTCGCGACCAGAGCCGGCGCACTGGCGAGGTCGATGTCACCGGTCAGGTCCAGGCCGGTCCAGCCCGCGGACCGCCACACCACGACCCACAGGCCACGGCAGTCGACGACGTCCGGGACGTCACGGATCTCGTTCATCGAACTCCTGCCGCTCCCGTGGACGATTCGATGCGTCTCGGCGGCCGATGGGCCGGAACAGTGGAGGCGCATCCGGGCGGAACGCCCGCACGCCGTACTGGCGGGGCTGTGTTCCCAACCTCGGCGGCGAGAGTACGCACCGCAGCGGGATGCCGCCACCTCCCCGTGCCGGGCGACAGCGCTGCCGCTGCGCGGGGGACCCTGCCGTCCCCGCGGGCCGGTTCCTGAGAAGCCCGCCACGCCGCACTCCCGTGCCGGGCCGAACCCCGGTACGGTTCGCCCAGATCACGACCGCAGGCCCCACAACTGCATACGCCGCTCGAATCCCAGCGGGAGATCTGGTTCGTTCCAGAGCCGTAGGAGCAATCCTCCCCGGAAAACTCTCAGGCCGCCGTACCGCTGGGGCGAGGCAACTCTGGAAAGCGTCCGCCCTCGGGTGGACCACCGACGGGGCAAGCGGGAACGATCCGCGGAATCTCTCAGGTCCCATGACAGAGCGGGGAGACGCCGCACCATCGTCGCCCGCCCGTCCACCGTCGTTCCGCCACCCCGGAGAGCGCGTATGCCCCCCGTAGAGACCCCACTCGCCGCCGAACACGCCGCCCTCGGGGCGTCGTTCACGGACTTCGCCGGCTGGCGGATGCCCGTCCGCTACAGCAGCGACCTCGCCGAGCACCACGCCGTCCGCAAGGCCGCCGGGCTCTTCGACCTCTCCCACATGGGCGAGGTCGAGTTCACCGGGCCGCAGGCGGCCGCCGCGCTGGACCACGCCCTGGCCGGGGCGCTGTCGAAGGTGAAGGTCGGGCGGGCCAAGTACTCGCTGCTCTGCGCCCCGGACGGCGGCGTGCTCGACGACCTCGTCGTCTACCGGCTGGGCGAGGAGCACTTCCTCGTGGTCGTCAACGCCGCCAACGCCGCGCAGGACGCGGCCGAGCTGATCCGCCGCGCCCGGGGCTTCGACGTCGCGGTCGTCGACCGGTCCGCGGAGACGGCGCTGATCGCGGTGCAGGGACCGGCGTCGCCGGAGATCCTGCGCGCGCTCGCCGACCCCGCCGCCGCCGAGGTCGTCGACACCGTGAAGTACTACGCGGCCGAGCCCGCGACGATCGCCGGGATCGACGTCCTGCTCGCGCGCACCGGCTACACCGGCGAGGACGGCTTCGAGCTCTACGTGCCGAACGCGTCGGCGCCCGCCCTCTGGCGCGCGCTGCTGGAGGCGGGTGCGCCGCACGGCCTCGTGCCCGCCGGGCTCGCCTGCCGGGACACGCTGCGCCTCGAGGCCGGGATGGCCCTCTACGGTCACGAGCTCACCACCGCGACGGACCCGTTCGCCGCAGGCCTGCGCCGGATCGTCGCGCTGGACAAGGACTTCGTGGGCCGCGACGCGCTCGCCGCACTGGCCGCGAAGGAGCCGGCGCGCACGCTCGTCGGGCTCACCGGGACCGGCCGCCGGGCCGGCCGGGCGGGCTCCGCCGTGCTCGGCCCGGACGGCTCCGCCGTCGGCGAGGTGACGTCCGGGGTGCTCTCGCCGACCCTCGGCGTCCCGATCGCCCTGGCCTACGTCGACGCCGCGCTCACCGAGCCCGGCACCGAGCTCGCGGTCGACGTCCGCGGGCGCAGCCAGCCCTACACCGTCGCTCCCCTCCCCTTCTACCGCCGCTGACCCGGAGGCCCCCGTGAACCTTCCCGCCGACCTCTCCTACACCACCGACCACGAGTGGATCGCGATCGCACCCGGCGCCGGAACACCCGCCGGCGAGGTCCGGATCGGGCTCTCCGCCGTCGCCGTCGAGGCCCTCGGCGAGATCGTGTTCGTCGAGCTCCCCGAGCCGGGCACCGAGCTGACCGCCGGCGAGCCCTGCGGCGAGGTCGAGTCCACCAAGTCCGTGTCCGAGCTCTTCAGTCCGGCCACCGGCACGGTTGTCACCGTGAACACAGCACTCGCCGACAACCCCGCTCTCGTGGGCGAGGACCCTTACGGTGAGGGTTGGCTGTTCACCGCCACCGTGTCCGAGCTCGGTGCGGTCCTGGACGCCGCCGAGTACCGCGCGAAGAACGAGGGATGAGTATGTCCGTACTTGACACGTCGCTGGGCGATTTCGACCCGGAGGTCGCCGAGCTGATCGGGCGCGAGCTCGCCCGCCAGCAGGACGGCCTCGAGATGATCGCGTCGGAGAACCACGCGCCGCTCGCGGTCATGCAGGCCCAGGGCTCCGTGCTCACCAACAAGTACGCCGAGGGCTACCCGGGGCGCCGCTACTACGGCGGCTGCGAGTTCGTCGACGAGATCGAGAAGCTGGCCATCGAGCGGATCAAGGCGCTGTTCGGGGCCGGGTTCGCGAACGTCCAGCCGCACTCGGGCGCGCAGGCCAACGCCGCGGCCATGCAGGCGCTGATCAAGCCGGGCGACACGATCCTGGGCCTGTCGCTGGCTCACGGCGGGCACCTCACGCACGGCATGAAGATCAATTTCTCCGGCCTGCTCTACAACGTGGCCGCCTACGAGGTCTCCAAGGAGGACCTGCGGGTGGACATGGACGAGGTCGAGCGCCTCGCCAAGGAGCACCGCCCGCAGCTGATCATCGCCGGTTGGTCCGCCTACAGCCGGCAGCTGGACTTCGCCCGCTTCCGCGAGATCGCGGACGAGGTCGGCGCCTACCTGATGGTGGACATGGCCCACTTCGCCGGCCTGGTCGCCGCGGGTCTGCACCCCTCGCCCGTGCCGCACGCGCACGTCACGACGTCGACGACGCACAAGACCCTCGGCGGCCCGCGCGGCGGCATCATCCTGACCAACGACGCCGCGCTCGCCAAGAAGATCAACTCTGCGGTCTTCCCGGGCCAGCAGGGCGGGCCGCTCGAACACGTCATCGCCGCGAAGGCCGCCGCCTTCAAGATGGCCGCGCAGCCGGAGTTCGCCGAGCGCCAGCAGCGCACGATCGAGGGTTCGAAGATCCTCGCCGCGCGCCTGGTGCGGGAGGACCTGGCCGCGGCCGGGATCAAGGTCCTCACCGGGGGCACGGACGTGCACCTGGTCCTGGTCGACCTGGCCGGCGCCGCGCTGGACGGGAAGCAGGCCGAGGACCGGCTCGCCTTCGTCGACATCACGGTCAACCGCAACGCGGTCCCCTTCGACCCGCGCCCGCCGATGGTCACCTCGGGCCTGCGGATCGGCACGGCCGCGCTGGCCACCCGTGGGTTCACCACCGAGGGGTTCACCGACGTCGCGGACATCATCGCCCGCACCCTGCTGCTGCCCGAGGGCGTCACCGCGGACGACCCGTCGATCGTCGCGCTCCGGGACGAGGTGCGGACGCTCGCGAAGCGGCACCCGCTCTACCCCGGCCTGGCGTAGGGCACACGTCGCTCCGCTCGCGTTCCGGCGGCGCCGCTCGCGTCCGGACGCGAGCGGACGGGCGGGAACGCGAGCGGAGGCCGGTTCAGCCTCACCGGACCAGCGGTGACAGCGTCACCGCCAGGTGCAGCCGCAACCGGTCCCGCCCGTCCCCCAGCTCCAGGCCGGTGAGCTGCTCGATCCGCCGGAGCCGGTAGTAGAGCGTCTGCCGGTGGATCCGCAGCTCCGCCGCGGCGCGCTGGACGTTCCCGGCGTGGTCCAGGAACGCCGCGGCGGTGGCGACCAGGTCGGGATGGTCGAACAGCGGCTCGACCGCGGCGTCGAGCACCCCGTCCCGCAGGGCCGGGCGCGGTCCGCAGGCGAGCAGCCGGTGTACGCCGAGCTCGTCCCACCCGGCGACCGCGCGCAGCCGCGGCACCGCGTGCGCCACCCGCGCGGCGAGCCGGGCCTCCCGGACGCTTCCGCGGACCTGCGCCAGGTCCGGGCGGGCGGCCCCGACCCCCGCGACGAGCCGCGGATGGTCCTCGGCGTCGAGCCGGTGGGCATAGAGCTCCCACGCCGTCCGGGCCACGTCCCGCGCCTGCGCCGCCGGGACGAGCAGGAGGACATGCTCGTCGACGAGCGCGGCGACGACCGAGCGCGGCACCCGCCAGAGGTTGAGCGGCGGCGGGGTCGCCTCGGGCAGGTCGACCTCGAGGGTCACCGCGCACACCGGGGTGTCCCGGCCGATCGCGCCCAGCCGGTCGATCTCGGCGGCCGCCGCCTCCACGGTGTCCGGGTCCCCGGCCAGCAGCTCCCCGACCTGCGCGTCGAGATTTTCCCTGGTCCGGGCCTGCTGCGCCATGATCGTGCCTGCCCGGGCCGCACGCGGCATCGCGCGCTCGAGGCTCGCGTCGTCCAGGCGGTGCCGCTCGTCGAGCAGCCAGAGGTAGCCGTAGGTGACGCCGTTCCAGCGCGCCGGGAGGCACACGCGGGCGACGACGGCGAGTCCCGCGTCCGCGGGCGTGCGGACGGGCCGCTCGCTCGTCGCGATCCCGAACCGCTCGAACCATTCCTGGACCCGGGCGGACGAGCGGCGCTGCAGGATCGAGCGCTGCCGCACGGCGTCCACCTCACCGGCGTGCGACCCGAAGGCGACGAGGTTGAAGTGCCGGTCCTCCAGGATCGCGGGCGTGCCGAGGAGCCGGGACACGTCGTCGACGACGTCCTGCAGCTCCGGGGTCATCACCCGCCCTTCATACAGCTGTACGAAGAACCGCCGCAATCGTGGAGCTGCTGTCCATGGGCTCGAGGTCGCCGGACTCCTACCGTTCTCCCATCGGATTCTGGAGGTCGCATGTTCGGCTCCACGCTCCTCGCCGTCTCCCGGCGTCCGCACGTGCGGCACCTGGTCACGACGGCCCCCGTGACCCGACGACTGGTCGACCGGTTCGTCGCCGGGGACGACCTCGCCTCCGCCCTCGCCGCCACCACCGAGCTGGCCGCGAAGGGCCTGTCGGTCACCCTCGACCACCTGGGCGAGGACACCCTCGACGCCGCGCAGGCCGCGGCCTGCCGGGACGCCTACGTCGACCTGCTCGACGGCCTGGCGTCCCGCGGGCTCGCCGGCTCGGCCGAGGTGTCGATCAAGCTCTCCGCGCTGGGCCGGGCGCTCCCCGGGACGGCACGGCGATCGCCCGGGACAACGTCGCCGCGATCTGCGCCGCCGCGGCCCGCGCGGGCACCACCGCGACCATCGACATGGAGGACCACACGGGCGTGGACTCCACCCTCGCCGTCGTGACCGAGCTGCGCGCGGAGTACCCCTGGCTGGGCGCCGTGCTGCAGTCCGCGCTGCGCCGCACCGAGTCCGACTGCGCGGACCTCGCCCGGCCGGGATCGCGGGTACGCCTGGTCAAGGGCGCCTACGCGGAGCCCGCGTCCGTCGCGTTCTCCGCGAAGGCCGACGTGGACGAGTCCTACGTGCGGTGCCTGGGCGTGCTCCTCGCCGGACCCGGGTACCCGATGGTCGCCACGCACGACGCCGCGATGATCGACGCCGCCCGCGCGCTCGTCGCCGAGCACGGCCGCACGCCCGACGACCACGAGTTCCAGATGCTCTACGGCATCCGCGTCGCCGAGCAGGAGCGGATCGCCGCGTCGGGATCGCAGATGCGCGTGTACCTGCCCTACGGCGCGGACTGGTACGGCTACTTCATGCGGCGCCTCGCCGAGCGCCCCGCCAACCTGGCGTTCTTCGCCCGGTCCCTGCTCTCCCGCTGACACCCGAGGAGGTCTTCTCGATGGATGCCGTCACCACCGTTCCGGAGCCGGCGAACGAGCCGGTCCGCACCTACGCCCCCGGCACCGCCGAGCGGGAGTCGCTGCAGAACAAGGTCGCCGAGCTGCGCGGCGCCGGGATCGAGCTGACCCAGACCATCGCCGGACACCGCCGGATGGCCGGTGGCGAGCGCTTCGACGTCGTCGAGCCGCACCTGCACTCGTCGGTCCTCGGGACGTCGGCGAACGCCACCGACGCGGACGTCGCCGACTCGGTCCGCGCCGCCCGGGACGCCGCCCGGGACTGGGCCGCCCTCCCCTTCGACGAGCGCGCCGCGATCTTCCTGCGCGCCGCGGACCTGCTCGCCGGGCCGTGGCGTGACACGCTCAACGCCGCGACGATGCTGGGGCAGTCGAAGTCCGTGCAGCAGGCCGAGATCGACGCCGCCTGCGAGCTGATCGACTTCCTGCGCTTCAACGTCCACTACGCCCGCCGGGTGCTCGCCGAGCAGCCGCGTTCGGTCCCCGGCGAGTGGAACCGGATGGACTACCGCCCGCTCGACGGCTTCGTCGTCGCCATCGCACCGTTCAACTTCACGGCCATCGCCGGGAACCTGCCGACCGTGCCCGCGCTGATGGGCAACACGGTCGTCTGGAAGCCGACGCCCACCCAGCAGTTCGCCGCACACTTCACGATGCGCCTGCTCGAGGCGGCCGGCCTGCCGCCCGGCGTGATCAACATGGTGACCGGCGACGGCCTCGCGGTCTCCCGCGTCGCGCTCACCGACCCGGGCTTCGCGGGCCTGCACTTCACCGGCTCGGCCGCCACGTTCAAGACCCTCTGGCGGAGGATCGGGGAGAACCTGGACCGCTACCGCAGCTACCCGCGGATCGTCGGCGAGACGGGCGGCAAGGACTTCATCGTCGTCCATCCCTCCGCCGACCCGGCCCCGCTGACCACGGCGTTCGTCCGCGGCGCGTTCGAGTACCAGGGCCAGAAGTGCTCGGCCGCCTCGCGCGCGTACGTGCCGCGGAGCCTCTGGCGCGGCGGCCTGCGGGACGAGCTCGCCGAGGTCACGCGCTCGCTGCGGTACGGCGACGTCGCGGACTTCGCGAACTTCGGCGGCGCCGTGATCGACGCCCGCGCGTTCGACCGGCACCGCGCCGCCCTGGACCGCGCCAAGAACACGGACAGCCTGGAGGTCCTCGTCGGCGGGGGCTGCGACGACAGCGTGGGCTGGTTCGTCGACCCGACGGTCCTGGTCGGCACGGACCCGCTCGACGAGGCGTTCACGACCGAGTACTTCGGCCCGATCCTCGCGGTGCACGTCTACGACGACGATGCGTGGCCGGAGACGCTCGACCTCGTCGACTCGACCAGCCCGTACGCCCTGACCGGCGCGGTCTTCGCGACCGACCGCGCCGCGGTGGAGGACGCGCACCGGGCGCTGCGGCACGCCGCCGGCAACTTCTACGTCAACGACCGCCCGACGGGGTCGATCGTCTCCCGCCAGCCCTTCGGCGGCAGCCGGGCCTCGGGCACCAACGACAAGGCCGGCTCGATGCTCAACGTCCAGCGCTGGACGAGCCCGCGCGCGATCAAGGAGACCATGGTGCCGCCGATCGGGCACACGTACCCGCACATGGGCTGACGCTCTTCTCACCGCGCTGGTCCGGCGGGCCGGCGGAACGCCTGCTCGGCCCGAGACCCTCTTGATCGCCGTGCGCGACCCCTCGCCGGCCGACCGTGGCCGGTCCCGGGTCGCGAGCGGTGAGCACGGATCGCCGTGGCGCCGAACTCGGTGACCACGGCGACGGCGCGCCCTCGGTGAACACGGCGACGGCCCGCGCCGAAGGGGCAGGCCGTCCTCCGAAGCTGTGCAACCTGAACCGGCTCACCGCAACGGTGACGTCGATGCTTTCCAGAATCTTGGTGGACATGATCCGGGGGCACCGCCCCGGCCCGGGGGCTCTGGACCCCACCGCCCGGACATCTCCGGTGGCGGGCTTCCCGTCCCGCGGTGAAGATCGAGGGAGGCCGGCTCGGCCCGCAGCTCGGCGCACCGCTCGACCAGGAGATGTCCCTGTTCATGGAACCGGCCCCGTTCGCGCTCCTCGACCCGTCCGCGCCGCCCCCGTCCGGGGTACCGCCCCCGAACGGCTCGCCGGCCTCCTCCGGGAGGGCGGGCTGGACCTACCCCGCCCCGGCCACGGTGCGACCGCCGCGCGGTGGGCGACACTCGCCCGCTGGGGCCGCTCCGACCTCCCTCTGGCCCGGCTCGCCGAGGGCCACGCGGACGCCGTCGCGATCCTCGACGACGCGGGCGGCACCCCCGAGCCCGGCATGCTCTACGGCGTGTGGGCCGCGCGGTCCGGGGGCACCGGCGGCGAGCTCACCGGCGGAGCCGGTGCCTGGAAGCTGCGGGGCACGGTGCGTTTCTGCTCCGGCGCGCACGACCTCGACCGGGCCCTGGTCGTCGCGTCCGGCCCGTCGGGCATGCGGCTGGTCGACGTGCGCCTCGACGACCCGGGCATTCGTCGGATCGACGACTCCTGGAACACGGCCGGGATGCGCGCCAGCGACACCCTGGACGTCGAGTTCCACGGTGTCGCCGTCGCGGACGACGCGCTGCTCGGCGACCCCGGTTTCTACACCGACCGGCCCGGCTTCTGGTGGGGTGGCGCGGGCGTGGCCGCGGTGTGGCTCGGTGGTGCCGCCGGGATCGTCGACGACCTGTTCGCCCTGCTCCGGGACCGTGGACCGGACCCCCACCAGCTCGCCCACGCCGGGGCCCTGCACGCCGCCTTGCAGGCCACGGACGCGCTGCTGGTCCGGACCGCGGAACAGATCGACGCGGACCCGAAGTCGGACCACCGGACGGCGGCGTGGACGGCGCGGGCCGTGGCCGAGCAGACCTGTCGCACGGTGCTGGACGTCGCCCCGCGGGTCGCCGGAGTGGCGGCGCTGAGCCGAGGTGGGACGCTGGCTCAGCGGCTCGCCGACCTGGGCGTGTACGTCCGCCAGCACCACGGCGAACGCGACCTCGCGGCCCTCGGCGCAGCGGTTCTGGCCACCGGGGACCTCGCTACCCGGGACCTCGCCATCGGGGCCCCCGTGACGGAGACCCGGGGTGCGGGCGGCCGCGACGGATCGGCGGCCCGATGAGCGAGCTTGCCAGCGAACGATCGAGACAGCGCCCGCGCACTGTGACGCCTCGCCCGGGACCGAGCTCGCGCAGCGAGGGAGAGCGATGAGCCGCGCCGTCGGCGGACCGACCGTGCCCGACCCGCTCGACGCGCCCGGCCTCTGGCGCGACGCGATCGGCCACCACGCGCCCCGGACGATGAGCCCGCCGACCGGGCGGCTCGTGGTCGTCGCCGCCCACCCCGACGACGAGACCCTCGCCGCCGGCGGGTACGTGCGGGCCGCGCACGCCGCGGGCTGCACGGTCGAGATCGTGATCGCGACGGACGGCGAGGGCGCGTTCCCGGACGCGACGGCCGCGGCCCAGGCCGCACTCGGCCGCACCCGCCGCCGCGAGCTGGAGGACGCGCTCGGCGTCCTCGGCGCCGAGGACGTCCCGGTGCACTGGCTGGGCCTGCCGGACTCGGGCCTCGAGGAGGTGGAGTCGACGCTGGCCAAGGAGCTGGAACCGCTCCTGCGGCACGCCGACGCCTACCTTGCGCCCTGGTCCGGCGACCCGCACCCGGACCACGCCGCCGCCGGCCGGGCGGCGGCCGTCGCCGCGCCCGTCACCGCCCACGGCTGGGGCTACCCGATCTGGGCGCTCGCCTGGGAACGCCCGGAGCAGGACCGAATCCCCTGGTCACGCGCCTACCTCCACGTCATGAGCGAAGCGGACCGGGCGGCCAAGCGCGCCGCGATCGGCCGCTTCACCTCGCAGCTGGAACCCGCGCCGGACGGCGGCCCGCCGATCCTGCCCGCCGAGGTGCTCCGCCTCTTCGACACCGAGCGCGAGCTGTTCTTCCGCGAGCCCCGGGCGACCAGCGCACCCGCGGACCGCTTCGCGACCCTCTACTCCGGCGGCGACGGCGACCCGTGGCAGACCCGCACGAGCTGGTACGAGATCCGCAAGCGTGCGGTCCTGCTCGCCTGCCTGCCCCACGCCCGCTACACCCACGCCGCCGAGCCGGGATGCGGGACCGGGGCACTGACCCGCGAGCTCGCCGGCCGCTGCGACGCCGTCACCGCATCGGACTACACCGCGCAGGCCGTCGCCGCGACCGCCGAGGCGACGCGGGGACTCGCGGGTGTCACGGTCGAGCACCGGGCCCTGCCCGATCCCGCGGCGCTGCCCGCCGGGATCGACCTCGCCGTCCTCAGCGAGGTCCTCTACTACCTTTCCGCCGCCGACCTCGACGCCACCGTGGACCGGCTGGCGGACGCGGTCGTCGCGGGCGGGGACGTCCTCGTGGCGCACTGGCGCGGTTGGCCGGCGGAGGCCCCCCAAGACGCGGAGGCCACCCACCGACGGCTGCGCGAGGACCCCCGATTCGACATCCTGCTCGAGCACACGGACGCGGAGTTCCTGGTCCACGTGCTGCGCCGCCGGTGACGCGGATCGACGCCGTCGGGGTCGTCGTCCCGGCCCACGACGAGCAGGACCGGATCGGGGCCTGCCTCACGGCCGTGGTCGACGCGCTCGCCGCGCTTCCGGACCGGGTCGTCACGAGGGTGTGCGTGGTGCTGGACCGCTGCTCCGACCGCACCGAGGACCGGGCCCGGGAGGCCGCCCGCCTTCCACTCGTCGACCTGGTCCCGAACCGGGTCCGGGTGACCGTCGGCGAGGTGCGCAACCACGGCGTCGCCCGGCTGCTGGCCCGCCTCGGAGGCGTCCCCGCCGAACGGACCTGGCTGCTCAGCACCGACGCGGACACCGTCGTCCCGCGGACGTGGGCGCTCGATCACCTGCGACACGCGGACCGGGGCGCGGACGTCGTCGCGGGGCTGGTGGACCTCGACGACCCGGCCGCCCTCTCCCCGATCGCGCTCCGCCGCTACGCGCGGCTGATCGAGGCCGGGGCGGACGTGGGCGGCGGGCACGGGCACGCCTACGCGGCGAACCTCGGCGTCCGGGCGGCGTCCTTCCTGCGGGTCGGGGGCTTTCCGGTGGTCGCGCACGGCGAGGAGCACGCCCTGCTGCAACGGCTGCGCGCGCACGGGCACCGGGTCGTCTCCCCGTCGGACGTCCGGGCCCGCACCTCCGCCCGCCGCCGGGGCCGGGCGGAGGGCGGACTGGCGGACCTGCTGGACAGCCTGCACGAGCTGCCGGCGTGAGGGCCTCCCAGGGCGACGGAGAAGCGCCGCTACCGTCCCGCGGTCATCCGCAGGGTGAAGCCGTCGGGGTCCCGGTGGTGCGTCACCGAATCACACATCTGGTGGGTCATCCAGAGCCCCAGCCCGGCCGTCGCGCTGCCGGCCGCCGGGAGCAGGCCGGCGTAGGGGTCCCGCGGGCCGCGGCCCCGGTCCGTCACGGTCGCGACGAGCCGGTGGCCGTGGTGCCACAGCCGGAGCCCGACCGGAGGGATGCCGTGCGACCAGGCGTTGTCCACCGCCTCGCTGACGGCGACGAGCAGGTCCTCGACGGCCGAGTCGTCGAGGGCGCCGTTCCCCCTCGCGACCAGGGCACGCAGCGCGCGCCGGGCCTCGGCCGGTGTCGGCCCGTGCAGCTCGACCTGCGGCGAGCCGGGTTCGGCGGGACACGGCGTCATGAGCTCGTCCCGCAGGAGGGCGACCGGGTCGGCGAACTCCGGGTTGGCGAGGTGTCCGCCGTCCGTGGTGGCCACGTGGGGATGGGTCCGCCGCACGTCCGCCAGCACGCCCGCCGGCGCGGTCCGCACGTCGTAGGGGCACAGGCCCCACACCGGGAACGGGTCGTAGGTGTGGTTGACGGCCGCCTCATAGCGGGCCCACTCGTCCCAGGCCACCCCGAACCCGGGATGGGGGACGTCGCCGACCACCCGGATCTGCTTCGCACCCTCCTGGACGACCTCGCCGAACATCGAACGGTAGGCCCGGATCGCCCGCGCCGGCCGGGCGTACTGCAGGTCCCCCGGCACGAACCGGAGCGCGGCGGCCTCCGCCGGCGCGAGCGCCGACCGGAGCAGGCCCGCGTTCACCTCGCCCAGGGTGACGACCGACGGCTCCCCCGCCGCGACGCCCTCCCGCAGGAAGGGCAGCACGATCGCGAGGAACTCCTCGTCCGAACCGTAGAAGGCGGCCTCGTGGAAGTAGCCGGTGTGCCCCGCCGCGGCACCCGACCTCACGCCGCCACCTCGACGCGGACGCCCTTCGGCTCCAGCAGCCCGATCAGCTTGCGCGTGCCGTAGGGCGCGTTGCGGAGCACGATCTCGCCACCCCACCCACGGCCCAGCTCGGCCAGCAGCAGGACGCCGCGGTGGCCGGTGAACCCGTAGGTCAGGGCCTCCGCGACGGCGGCGGCGTACTCGCGCACCTGACCCCGCGGGTCGACGACGGGGCCGGCGCCGTAGGTCGCCGCCGCGGGAGCGACGCGGACCGCACCGGGCCGGGCCCCCGCGAGCTCCGCCGCCGAGGGCGGGCTGTCGCCGACGTAGAGCACGCGGCAGCCCCGCTCCAGCCCCTCGGCCAGGAACAGCCGGGCCTGCCGGTCGAACTCGGCCGGGGCGTCGAAGACGAAGCAGAGGTGGTCCTGGAGGCCATAGCCTCGGGCCTCGCCGAGCTCACCGGCCACACGCACGTCAGGAGGATAGCCGAGCGCGGGCGCCGTTCCCCCCTACCGCGGTGCCCGGGGCCCACGACGCGGATCTCAGCGCCGCAGGTGCAGGGGGACGAGCACCCAGAGCACCAGCGTCGCGACGAGCATCGCGCCGGTGACCGCCGACGCGACCGCGCGCCCGACCGCGATGTCCAGGACGAGCAGCAGCCCGGACGAGAGGGTGAGAGCGAGGGCGCCGAGGCCGGCCAGGGCGAGCTGGTGCGCCCACCGGACCAGTTCCCGCTTGCGGCCGCGCTGGAAGGCCACGCGGTGTGCCGCGACGGGTGCGACCAGCAGTGTCGAGGCCAGGGCCGCGGCCGTGAGCGTCACGACGAAGACCGTGTGCTGGAAGCCGTCGAGGCGGGTGAAGCGCTCGCTGAACGACAGCGTGAGGAGGAAGCCGAAGAGGATCTGCACACCGGTCAGGACGACGCGGAGCTGCCTGCAGGCAGCTCCGCGAAGTTGCGGTCCGCGCGGCGCAGCGGGACCTCGTCGCGGTGCCGGGTGTTCCACTCGTCGTCGCGTGTACACGCCCGCGTGCGTTCGACCTCGGCGACCACGTGCGACTCCCTCCCGCGGCGCACGTGCGCCGGACCGCTGACGGGACGGGGTACCCGTCACGCCACGAATCACACGATCGGGGAGGGCGAGCGGCCGGGGAGGGGCGGCGTCGACCGCCCTCCTCCCCGCGACGCGCGGTCAGGACTTCGTGCCCACCGCGAAGTTCTCCGGGATCAGCAGGTCGTCCCGGGTGAGCTCGTGGATGGACGACTTGCCCAGGCCGAGCAAACCGGCGTCGATCCCCTGCTTCATGATCTCCAGGACGTTCGCGACGCCCGCCTCGCCGTTGGCGGCCATGCCCCACAGGTAGGCGCGGCCGATCATCACGGCCTTGGCGCCGAGCGCGAGCGCCTTGACGACGTCGCCGCCGCGGCGGATGCCGCCGTCGAGCAGGACCTCGATCTGGTCGCCCACCGCGTCCGCGATGCCCGGGAGCACCCGGATCGAGGCCGGGGTGCCGTCCAGGTTGTTGCCACCGTGGTTGGACACCGAGATCGCGGTGGCCCCGGCGTCGACGGCGCGGCGCGCGTCGTCCGGATGCATGATCCCCTTGACCATGAACGGGCCGTCCCACTGCTCGCGCAGCCAGGCGACGTCCTCCCAGGTGGGCAGCGGGGTCGTCATCCACTGGTAGTAGGCGCCGAAGAAGGTGGGCGCCGGCTCGCCGTCGATCGCGAGGTTCGGGGTGGTGAGGTCCGGCAGCTTGCCGCTCCTCACGAAGTCCAGCAGCCAGCGCGGCTTGCGGAGGACCTCGGGCGCGAACTGCACGGCCGCCTTGAGGTCGATCTTCTCCGGGATGGGCGGGCTGCCCCAGTCCCGGCCGTTGGAGAACGACCAGTCCAGAGTCATGATCAACGCCTTCGCGCCGGCCTTCTTCGCGCGCATCGCGCGGGCCAGCAGCTGCTCGCGGCTGCCCACCCAGTACATCTGGAAGAAGACCTTGTCGTTGACCGCGGCGACATCCTCGATGGACCTGCTCGCGAACGAGCTCAGTCCGGCCGCGGTGCCGGCGCCGGCCGCGGCCCGGGCCACGGCGACCTCGCCCTCGGGGTGCACGGCCTGCACGCCGGTCGGGGAGATGATCACGGGGAGGGCGATGTCCTGGCCCAGCACCGTCGTCGCCTGCGAGCGCTCCGCGGGGAGGTTCGCGATGTGCGGGCGGAAGCCCAGCTCGCTGTACGCGTCCACGTTGTCCGACACCGTGATGCCCTTGTCGGTGCCGGCGATCAGCGCCATGTAGACGGATTTCGGCAGGCGCTTCTTGGCCCTCCGCTGTGCCTCGGCGACCGTCTCGAACCACTCGCTCGTGCTGGCCATGTACCTGCCCCTTCGCAGCTCAGAGTCTGAGTGCCGGCAACCTAGCATTTCGGCACCCGGTGCCACAATAAGACCTGGAGCGCGCGTCGCGAGGCCCCTCCGATCGTCGGGGACACCCCCGTCCGCTCGACCCGGGACACCCCGGCCCGGACGCACGAGGGCCCGCCCGGACGATTCCGGGCGGGCCCTGGTGAGACGGGGATCCGAACGACGGGGCCGGCTCAGCCGGTGCGGCGCAGGGGCGGGTTGCGCTTGAGCGCCGAGCGCGTGACGGAGAGCTCGTGCGCCACCTCGGCGGCGATGAGCTCGGCGTGCAGCTCGACCTGCTGGTCGTCGCCCGCGAGGGCGCGGTGCCGGACGACGAGGTCCTCCAGCGAGTCCAGCAGCCGGTCGACGATCGCGGAACGGCGGTCGTCGCGGGTCGGAGCGGCCTTGCGGGTCTGCGCCGGGACGGGCGAGGCGCCGGGGCGGTCGTGGGTCGGGACGGTCATGACGGGACTCCTACGAGCTGCGGACGGAGGGACGTGGCGGGATCGGCCGGGAGCCGACACAGCGCGCTCGACGTCCGCAGGTGGTCGACGATGCGACGACGGGTCAGGAGGTGACGCGAACGACGGCGCACGGGAGTTCCCGCGGTGCGCCGTCGCTTTTCGATCACGTGATCCATGGTGAGGCCCGGGCCCGGGCCGGGGCAACTCGTGTTCGTCACTCCGGGTGAACATCACAGGCGGGAACTCCCGGCGACCCCGGAACGTCCCGGCCCCCGGGGTGCACGTCGCGGACGAGCGGACGGCCTCCGCGGTCAGACGGCCGTGGCCACCTGCTCCACCGCCGCGGCCTTCGCCGCGACCCGCTCCGCGTGCGTGGGCGGGTTCGACGGGACGTCCGCCGGGCGGCGGGACTCGAACTCGGCCCGCAGGGTCGGAAGGATCTCCCCGAGCAGGTCCAGCTGCTCGAGCACGACCTTCTCGGGCAGGCCGGCGTGGTCGAGGAGGAACAACTGGCGCTGGTAGTCCCCGAAGTGCTCACGGAACGTGAGCGTCCGGTCGATCACCTGCTGCGGGCTGCCGACGGTCAGCGGCGTCTGCGAGGTGAAGTCCTCCATCGACGGGCCGTGGCCGTAGACCGGGGCCTCGTCGAAGTAGGGCCGGAACTCGTTCCACGCGTCCTGGCTGTTGCGGCGCATGAAGAACTGCCCGCCCAGCCCGACCGTCGCCTGGTTCGCGCGGCCGTGCCCGTAGTGCTCGAAGCGCTGCCGGTAGAGGTCGATCAGCCGGACGTAGTGCTGGGCCGGCCAGAAGATGTTGTTCGCGAAGAAGCCGTCGCCGAAGTAGGCGGCGATCTCCGCGACCTCGGGCGTGCGGATCGAGCCGTGCCACACGAACGGGGCGACGCCGTCGAGCGGGCGCGGGGTCGAGGTGAACCCCTGCAGCGGCCCGCGGAACCTCCCCTGCCAGTCCACGACCTCTTCGTCCCAGAGGCGGCGCAGCAGTTGGTAGTTCTCCACCGTCAGCGGCACCGAGTCCGACATCTTCTGCCCGAACCACGGATAGACCGGGCCGGTGTTGCCGCGGCCGAGCATCAGGTCGACGCGCTCCGGGCCGGCCAGGTGCTGCAGCATCGCGAAGTCCTCGGCGATCTTCACCGGATCGTTCGTGGTGATCAGCGTGGTCGACGTCGAGAGCACGAGCGTCTTCGTGCGCCCGGCGATGTAGCCGAGCAGGGTCGTCGGGGACGACGGCACGAACGGCGGGTTGTGGTGCTCGCCGGTGGAGAAGACGTCCAGGCCCACGGCCTCGGCGTGCTCGGCGTAGCGGACCATCGCGCGGATCCGCTCCTGCTCGGTCGGCGTGGTGCCGTTCGTCGGGTCGGTGGTGACGTCCCCGACCGTGAAGATTCCGAACTGCATCTCGGCTCCCCCTTCCCGCCGCCTCCGCGGCGTCAGCGAGTGTAGTAGTTGCACTCGCAATCATTCGGAACGTGGGGGCCCGCCCGGATGTTCCCGGCCCCCGGCCACTGCGTGTCCGTCGCGGACGACCCCCCGTTCGTGGCATGGTCCCTGTCCGCAGCGCGCGCACATCGCCGCTGGTCGGGATGCCTGTCGCCGCCCGTCGCGGGGGCGGGCCAGGACCGGGCGTCGGCCACCCGATCGGGCTTCGCTAGCGTGTGGCTGCAGTCACGACACACTTGGCGGGTTTTCGCTCCCGACCCGCGACGAGGAGGCGCTCGTGAGCAGCGAGGTACCGGGCGGGCTCACGGTCCTGGCCGTCGACGACGAGGAACCTGCGTTGCAGGAGCTCGCGCACCTGCTGAGCGAGGATCGACGGGTCGGCACCGTGCTGACCGCGCCCGACGCGACCGAGGCGTTGCGGATCCTGGGCAGCAGGCCCGGGAGCGCACCCGGCTCGTCCGGCGTGGACCTGGTGTTCCTGGACATCCGCATGCCCGGTCTCGACGGGCTCGAGCTCGCCCGCGTGCTCTCCGCGATGGCGTCGCCGCCGCCGGTCGTCTTCGTCACCGCGCACGACGACCGCGCCGTGGATGCCTACGAGATCGGCGCGGTGGACTACCTGCTCAAGCCGCTGCGCTCCGAGCGCCTCGCCGGGTCGATCGACCGCACCCTCGCCACGCGCACGGCGCCGCCGCCCCGGCACGCGCCGATGGACGGCGGCCGGCACCCGCACGCGCCCGCGCCGCCGCGCGGCTTCGGCCCGCCGCCGCGCCAGGAGCCGCCGGAGGACGAGGTCATCCCCGTCGAGCTGGCCGGTACGACGAAGCTGGTCCCCCGCTCGTCGGTCCGCTTCGTCGAGGCGCAGGGGGACTACGCGCGCCTGCACACCCTGGACGGCAGCCATCTCGTCCGGATCCCGCTGTCCGTGCTCGAGGAGCGCTGGCGCGAGGCCGGGTTCGTGCGGATCCACCGCGCGTTCCTCGTCGCGCTGCCGCTGATCACCGAGCTGCGGCTCTCCGGCTCGGGGTACGTGGTGCGCGTCGGCCAGGGACAGAATGCGCCCGAGCTGCCCGTCAGCCGCCGGCACACCGCGGCCCTGAAGCGGATCCTGCGCGGGCGTCCGCGCCGGGACGGGGACGACAACGGGCCGACGATGCCCGTCGCCCGGATGCGCTGAGCCTCTCCCCCACGGCGTCACTGGTCCGTTCCGGTACGGGACGGCCCGGGGGGCGCGTGTCGCCGGGCACTCCCGATCGGGGCCTCCCAGCGTCCCGGCAGGGGGGCGCGGCGCACGCACGCTCACCCGCGCTCCCGGCGACCCTCCTGCTGGTCCTGGCGATCGTCGCCCGCTGCACGACGGCCACCCCCGCTCCGCCGCCCGGCCCGGAGCTACCCGGGAGCGGCACCACCCTGTCCCCGGCCGCCGGATGGTCGCGCTGTACGGGCGTCCGGGCCCGCGGCGATGGGCGTGCTGGGCGAGCAGGGGATCGAACGGTCGGCGCAGCGGACACAGCGGTTGGCGGAGGAGTACCGGCCGCGGCCGAACGTCGGGCTCGCCCTCGACCCGGGGTGACGGCTCGGCCCCGGTCAGAAGCACCGCGTCCAGGTGGGCCCCGTGGACGCCGCGGAGATCAATCGCGTCGCCGGCTGGCCGGCCGACCGTCACCCGCGACCACGGGCTGCCGCAGAAGCTGCTGATGCTTCACCGGTTCCGGTGGCGATGATCAAGAATCGTGCCGGACTTGTCACGGACCGTGACGACTTGTCCGTTGTGATCCACGCCGACGGGTTCGGCACGAGTACGGAGAAGGCCGAGACCCGGGCAGCGCTCCACGACGCCTCACCTGCGGGAATCACGCGGGGATGGAAGAACTTCGTGGACGAGGACCGGCCGAGGTACCCCCGGCGCAGACCCTCGCGGTGGGACCGACGACACCCGCGTTCGTGTCCTACCAATAGGGGCGCGGAACCCCCGCGGTGACGTTCAGTATTCTCCCCGGGATCTCGGCGTCGAGATCCCGTCGTGACTCGCCGGACCCGCCGCCCACACCTGTGGACGAACGGCCACCTCACGCGGCCCGCGTATCGTTCCTGACGCCTGACAGGGGGTGGCCCACCGTGAGCGGAGACGAACCTCGCCGCGGGCTGTCCCGCGAGGTCTCCGTGTCCCAGCAGCTCCCCCGGTCGCAGCAGCTCCCCCTGGCTCCGACCCGTCCGCTCCCCGCTCCCCCGGGCAGGAATCTCCCCTGTACGAATCCGATCTCCCCGAGTCCCAGCGGTTAGGTTTCCGCGGCGCCGACAGGCCCCGGACAACCGACCCGTCCGCCACGCCCGAGGTCCCGGTCCCCGGCTCGCCCGGTCCGGATCACGGTCCGTGGCCGAGACGCGCCGAACGGGACGGTTCCCGGGGCGCGGTCTGGTCCGGCGCCGCCCACCGCGCGGCGGCCCGGGCCCCCTCGGACCCACGGGCCCCGGTCGCCGCCGCGCACCGTGGGGACCCCGGGCCGCGGCGCGCCGACCGCTCCGACGGACCGGGCCCCCGGCCGGACGGCCCTGCTCGGCCCGACAGCCCCGCTCGGCCCGATCACCCGGCTCAGCCGGACGGCCCTCCTCGGCCCGAACGGGGCGCTCGGCCGGACAGCCCCGCTCGGCCGGACAGCCCTGCGCGGCCCGACGGCCCCGCCCGGCCCGACCGCCCTGCCCGATCGGACCGCTCTGCCCGACCGCAGGACACCTCGCGGCCGGACGGCCCCCTCCGTGGCGACGGCCCCCCGCCCCGCAGGCCGGCGGGTCAGGAACCGCGTCGCGGCTCCGCACCGCCGCGCAGGCCCGGTGGCCCCCCCACCGGTCGGCAGGACCAGCCGCCCGGGGGACGACCCGAGCAGCGCGGCCCCGCCGCGCCGCCGCTTCCTCCTGGACGCACCCGCCCCGCGAGGCCCGGCGGATCCGGTCCCGGCGCCGGCGGGCCGGGCTCGCCCGCTCCCGGCGCGGCCGGACCCGGTGGCTCCGGGAACCCGCAGCCCGGGTCCGCGGGCAGACCCGCGCAGCCGGATCGGGGTCCGGCGGGCGCCGGCCGGCACGGCTCCACGCCGTCCGGATCCGGCCCGTCGGGTTCCGGTGACCCGGGCCGCGCCGGGCAGGGCCCCGGCGCGGGACGCTCCGCCGGCCGGGACACCGGGCACGGCGGCCCCCGTCGGCCCGACGACCTCCGACGGCCCCGCGGGGCGGCGGAGCGCCGCACCCAGCGGGCGCCCGGCGCCGGCCACGGGACCGAGCAGGGCCGCGGGAACCGCGGTCCCGATCCCACCGAGGTCCCCACCGAGGCGATCGAGAGCCAGGGGCCCCCGCCCTCCACCCCGGGTACCGCGGGTCGCCCCCGTGGCGCCCGCGCCGCGGCCGTCGGCGGCCTCGCCGCCGCAGGACGTTCCGGCTCTCCCCGCGATCGGGCGGACGGACCGGGCGACGACGAGCTCGACGACACCGAGAGCCCCACCCGTGCGGTCCGGCCGGTGTTGTCCGCCAAGGCCCGCGCGGCCTCCGCGCGGGCCCGGTCCGGCGAGAGCGCCGACGGTGCCCCCGCCGAGGACGGCGGCCCCGCCCGGCGCACCCTCCGCGCGGCCCTGGGCGTCACCGCGGCGTCGACCGTCGTGCCGGGCTCCGGGCACCTGATCCTGCGCCGCCGGCGCACCGGCGGGCTGATCCTGGCGGTCTTCCTGATCGGCGTCGCCGCGTTGCTGCTCTTCGGCCTGACGGCCCGTCGCACGACCCTCCTCGAGACCGCCCTGTCCACGACGATGCTCACCGCGGCCGCCGTCGTCGCCCTGCTGGCGGCGTTGGGCTGGATCGCGACCATCGCCCGGACCTACGCGCTGGCCCGGCCGCGTTCCATGCCGACCGCGCAGAAGGTCGTCGGGACGTTCTGCGCCGCGCTCCTGTGCATGGCCGTCGCGGTGCCGTTCGGGTTCGCCGCGGACCTCGCGAACTCCCAACGCTCGCTGCTCAACGACGTGTTCGGCGGCAACGGCGGCGGTACGTCCGTGGCCGAGGCGATCGCCAAGCCGAGGCTCAACGTCCTGCTCCTGGGCAGCGACGCCGGACCGGACCGGACCGGTACGCGGACCGACACGATGATGGTCGCCAGCATCGACACCCGCAGCGGCCGCACCACATTGTTCGGCCTGCCCCGCAACATCCAGCGGGCCGAGTTCCCCCGGACTCCCCGATGGGGAAGAGGTTCCCGAACGGGTTCCACGACCCGAAGGACCCGCTCTCGGGCAACTACCTGCTCAACGCGGTGTACGCCTACGCGGAGGCGGACCCGGCGCTGGCGCCGCCCGGGCCCACGTCCACGCCCGGGCTGAACCTCCTGCAGTCCTCGATCTCGTACATGACCGGCCTGCCGATCGACTACTACCTCGAGATCAACATGGCCGGGTTCTCCGCGCTCATCGACGCCGTCGGCGGGGTGACAGTGGACGTCGGGCCGGACCCGATCCCGATCAACGGCGTCACCGCCGACGGGCAACACGTGAAGCCGGACGGCTACATCCAGCCCGGCGTGCAGACGCTCAAGGGCGAGGACGCGCTCTGGTTCGCCCGCTCCCGCCGGGACAGCAACGACTACCAGCGGATGGGCCGCCAGCGCTGCCTGATCCAGGCGGTGCTGCACCAGCGGAGCCCGACGGACCTGCTGACGAACTTCCAGGCCGTGGCCAGGGTGACGACGGACAACATCGAGACCAACCTGCCGCAGCAGGTGCTGCCGGCGCTGGTGTCGCTGGCGGGCGACGGGTTCTCCCTGGAGAGCGTGTCGTTCGACCCGAACCTGCCGGACCCGAACGAGAACGACGGCAAGTTCGACACCTCGCGCCCGGACGTCGACTACATGCGGGAGGTCGTGCGGTCCGCGATCGACGGCGTGCCGCTGCCCGGCAGCAAGCCCTCGACGAGCGCTGCCCCGTCGACCACTCCGGCCCCGTCCACGTCGGCGGGTGCCTCGGCCTCGGCCGCCCCGCAGCCCGCGACCGCGGCACCGGAGTCGCTGGCGGACTCCTGCGCGTCGGTCTCGGCGGGCGACACCGCGGGCGAGCCGGGTCCGGCGTCCTGACGCGGGCGTCCGCCACGGGCGCGGGCGTCCCGGATCCCGCCCGAGGTGACGCTCGCGCCCGACGCGGCGCCGTGGGACACCTGCGGTCTACGCTCGCCGACGACGCAGGTACCTAGCCGAAGGGCGAGAGAACAGTGAGCACAACGGACGCCGAGCACCGCGAGGGGCGCAAGAAGGTCGTCGTCGTCGGCGGCGGGTTCGGCGGGGTCCAGGTCGCGAAGGCGCTCGGTCACGCGGACGTCGACGTCACCGTCGTCGACCGGACCAACCACCACCTGTTCCAGCCGCTCCTCTACCAGGTCGCGACGGGCATCCTGTCCCCCGGCCTGATCGCCCCGGCCCTGCGCCGGGTGCTGAAGAAGCAGCGCAACACGCGCACGCTCCTGGCCGACGTGACGAGCATCGACCTCGAGAGCCGGGTGGTCCACTCCCTCGCCCCGAACGGTCACCCGATCGACCTGCCGTTCGACTACCTCGTCGTCGCCGGCGGCGCCACGCACGCCTACTTCGGACACCCGGAGTGGGCGGAGTTCGCGCCCGGCATGAAGACCATCGAGGACGCCCGCCACCTGCGCAGCAAGATCCTCGGTGCCTACGAGCTCGCCGAGGTCTCCACGGACGACAAGGAGCGCGAGGCGTACCTGACGTTCGTCGTCGTCGGCGCGGGCCCCACCGGCGTGGAGATCACCGGGCAGCTCGCCGAGCTGGCCCGATACGTGCTGCCGAACGAGTACCGCTCGATCGACACGAGGTCCGCGCGGATCATCCTGCTCGACGCCGCCCCGTCGGTGCTGCCCCCGTTCGCGCCGAAGCTGCAGCGCTACACCCAGCGCCGGCTCGAGAAGATGGGCGTGGAGATCCGGCTGAACACCGCGGCGACGGGCATGGACCACGACAGCATCACGGTCAAGGGCCCCAAGGGCGAGGACACCATCGTCGCCAAGACGAAGGTCTGGGCCGCGGGCGTGCAGGCCTCCCCGCTCGCCGCGACGCTCGCGAAGGCCACCGGGACCGAGACCGACCGGGCCGGCCGGCTGGCGGTGGACCCGGACTGCAGCCTTCCCGGCGCCGAGGGCGTGTACGCCATCGGGGACATGGTCACCACCGTGGACCGGCTCCCCGGCGTCGCCCAGGTCGCGATGCAGCAGGGCAAGTACGTGGGCAAGCTGATCGCGGCCCGCGCCCGCGGGGACGAGACCACGCCTGCGCCGTTCAAGTACTTCGACAAGGGCAGCATGGCGACCATCGGCGCCCGCCAGGCGGTCGCGGACGTCAAGGGCGTCCAGATCACCGGCTGGATCGGCTACCTGCTCTGGTGCTACGTGCACGTCATGTTCCTGATCGGCTGGGGCAACCGCCTCGGCACGCTCTACAACTGGGTCCGCTCGCTGCGCTACGCGCGCAACCGCGGGCACCGGCTGATCAGCGTCGAGGGGGCCGCCCGCGAGGTCGAGGACAAGCCCGCGGCCTAGGGACTGTCCACACGGAGCCCCTGCGGCAGGCATGATGCCGGGGTGACCCCGGCGATGCAGGTCCTCATGCGCGACATCGAGCGCGCCTGGGACGGGTTCTGTGCCGCGCTGTACGAACGGTCCGACGTCGAGGCCGCGATGGCGGTGCTCGACGATCCCGTCGCGCTCGTGAACATGCCCGCGATGACCGGCGGGAACGACCGGGCGCAGGTTCGCGCCCATCTCGCGGACGACGTCGTCGGGCACCTGCCGGCGGACCTCGCCCGCGCGCGGGTGTCCCGCACCGTGGACACCCGCCGGCTCGTCGACGAGGTCCGCTGGACCTTCACCCACGACCGCCCGCTGCCGTGGCTGCTCCCCGGCCTCGCCCCGACCGGACGCCCCGCGACGGTCCTCGCGATCTCCGTCGTCCACGTGCGGCAGGGCCGGATCGCCACGGTCCGGACCCTCTGGGACGACACGAGGCTGCGCCGCCGGCTCCTCGACCCGGCCTCCTGAGGAGCAATCGCGCCCCCACCTGCGGACACGCCCGGGCCGCAGGCCCCGCGGCCTCTCGACACCCTGCGTCGAGCCGCCCGCCGCACCAAGGCGCCCGCTGACGGTTACGTAACACCGTTTTGGCACTCGATGTGCCGCTGACATGGGGGTTCCCGGCGCGGCGCTGGCATGCTCTGCCAGTCTGTACCGCGAAGATGACCGTCATCCCCACCGCCGCAACGACGGCCCGGGGACCGGACACCGAGTCGGACACACGAGAGGAGCACGAGAGATGGCACTGCCCACGCTGACTCCCGAACAGCGCCAGGAGGCCCTGAAGAAGGCCGCCGCGGCCCGGACCGCGCGCAAGGAGCTCCGCGACAAGATCGCGAGGGGCGAGGAGACCATCCCCGCCGTCCTCGGCCGCGCGAAGTCGGACCAGATCGTCGGCAAGACCAAGGTCGCGGACCTGCTCAAGAGCCTCCCCGGCTACGGCCCCGCCAAGGTCTCGCAGCTGCTCGAGGCCACCGGGATCGACGCCTCCCGCCGCGCCGCGGGCCTGGGCGAGCGCCAGCGCCAGGCGCTGCTGGACGCCCTGAAGTGAGCACCCGGGTTCCCGCGCCGCACGCCGGCGTGCGGTGACCCCGTTCGACCCCTGCACCCGGTCCGGCATGTGCCGGACCGGGTGAACGGGTCGGACCCCGGGAACGGGGCCGGCTGACCGGGGCACGAGCCCGATCTGCGACGCTGCTCCACGTGGAGCAGTTCGTCGAGGTGGCAGCGGGCATCGAGATCTGGGCCGAGATGATCGACGGCCCCGAACAGCCGGCCGCACCGATCCTGTTGGTCATGGGGGCCAACGCCGCCGGCGTCGCCTGGCCGGACGCCCTCGTCTCCCGGCTCACCGAGCACGCACCGGTGATCCGGTACGACCACCGGGACACCGGCCGGTCGACCTACGCGTTCGACGAGCACCCCTACGCGATCCGCGACCTCGCCGCCGACGTGGTCGCCGTCCTCGACGCCTTCGACGTCGAGCGGGCCCACGTCGTCGGGATGTCCATGGGCGGCATCCTCGCCCAGCTCCTCCTGCTCGACACCCCCCAGCGCCTGCTCTCGGCCACCCTGATGTGCACCACGGCCCTCGGCTCCAGCCTCGCCGCGGACGACAGCGCGGACGAGGAGCTCCCCGGTCCCGACCCCGCGCTGCTCCGGCTCTGGCAGGACTCGGCGACGAGCGCGACGACGAGGGTGAGCTCGCCTGGCGCGTCGAGCACTGGCGGATGCTCAACGGCACCGGCACGCCCTTCGACGCCGACGAGTTCCGCGCCCTCGAGGAGCGCGTCATCGCCCACGCGGGGCGCAGCGACAACCCCGGCGCCCACGCCTTCGCTGCCCAGGACGGCCTGGACCGGGGCGACGAACTGGCCGCCGTGGACGTCCCGGTGCTGGTGATCGAGGCCCCGGACGACCCGGTGAACCCGCCGCCGCACGCCACGCACCTCGCCCGGCTGATCGGCGGCAGCCGGCTCGTCCGGATCCAGGGCATGGGGCACGCGCTGAACGCGACGGTCGTCGAGCCGGTCGCGGCGGCGATCCTCGGCCAGGTCGGGCTCGCGAACGCTCAGGCCTCGACCGGGTCCGCGCCCCAGCGGTAGCGGCGCTCAGGCCGTCCGGTGCCGCCGTAGCGCAGCCGGACGCTGACCGTCCCCGTCTCCACGAAGTACTCCAGGTAGCGCCGCGCGCTCACCCGGGACAGCTCCGCCAGCTCGGCGCACTCGGCGGCGGACAGGTCCCCGTCGTGTCCGCGGAGCACGCGTTCGACGACTCGGCCGTCGGCCGGGTCAGCCCCTTGGGCATCTGCGGGGCCCGGGTGCGCAGGCCGGAGCCGAAGAGCCGGTCGATGTCCTCCTGGGCCGCCCGGTCCGACCCCGAGAGCCGCCCGCGGATCCGGATCGCCCGCTCCACCTGCTCCCGTAGCGCCGCGGACTCGAACGGCTTCACCAGGTAGTGCAGCGCCCCGCCCTGCAGCGCGGCGCCGACCGTCGCGGTGTCGTTCGCGGCCGTGATGACCAGGACGAACGGGTCGTCCGGGGCACCGGTCCGCAGCCTGCGCAGGACGTCGAGGCCGGACATGTCCGGCAGGTACACGTCGAGCAGGACGAGGTCCGGCACCAGCGCGGCCGCGCGGCGCAGCGCGTCGGCCCCGCTGTGCGCGACGCCGACGACCTCGCAGCCGGGTATCCGCGCCACGTACCCGCTCTGCACGCGGGCGACCATGAAGTCGTCGTCGACCACGAGGATCCTCACTGCATCCCCTCCATCAGGGGGCCGCCCTCACGGACCCGGCCGGCGAGCGGGAGCCGGGCGGTGAAGAGGGCACCGGTGCCGCCTTCGTCGAGCTCACGCACGGCGATGCTCCCGCCGCGCCGCAGGCAGACCTCGCGGGCCAGCGCGAGTCCCAGTCCCCGGCCACCGATCCGGGCGACCCCGCCGGGCTCGTCCGCCTGGGCGGCCTTGGTGGTGAACCCGTGCCGGAAGACCTCCTCGGCGAGCTCCGAGGCGACGCCCGGCCCCGAGTCGCGGACCTGCACCTCCACCGTGTCCCGGTCCAGGACCACGCCGATCTCGACCCACCGCGGCGGCGGCGAGGCCCCGACGGCGTCGAGTGCGTTGTCCACGAGGTTGCCCAGCACCGTGACCAGGTCCGCGGACAGCGCCGGTTCGCGGTCCGGGGCCAGCGCGGGATCGGTGCCGTCGAGCAGCGCGTCCGGCGCGAGGCGCAGCTCCACGCCCCGCTCGGTGGCGAGGCTGGCCTTGGCGACGAGCAGCGCTGCCGCCGCGGGGTCCCCGATGCGGGACACCACGTCGCGGCGCCACGCGTCCGCCTCCGCGACGACCCCGGCGACGAAGCGGCGCACCTCGTCGTGCTCGCCCAGCTCGGTGAGCCCGGCGATCGTGTGCAGCCGGTTGGTGAACTCGTGGGCCTGGGCGCGCAGGGTGTCGGTCACGGTCCGGGAGGCGTCGAGGCGGTCCTGCAGGGCGGCCAGCTCGGTCCGGTCCCGCAACGTGACGACGGCGCCGACGGACGCCCCGTCGACCTGCACCGGCATCCGGTTCAGCACCAGCACCCGGGAGCCGTGCAGCACGAGCTGGTCCTCCCCCGCGGCGCGGCCGGTGAGCACGTCGCGCAGCCGCCCGTCGAGGCCGAGCTCGTCGACCTGCTCGCCGACCCGCGCCCCCGGCAGGCCCAGCAGCTCGCGGGCGGCCGGGTTGAGCAGCGTGATCCGCTGCCCGGGGTCCAGGCCCACGACCCCCTCCTTGACGCCGAGCAGCATCGCCTCGCGCCGCTGCACCAGCTCCACGATCTCCTCCGGCTCCAGCCCGAGAGTCTGCCGGCGGACCCGCCGGGCGAGCAGCAGCGACCCCACGACCCCGAGGACGAGGGCGAGCCCGAGCACCGCCGCGACCTCGCCCCGGGCGGGGGCCAGCGCCTGCAGCAGGGTCGGCGCCGTGATCCCGGCGGACACGATGCCGACGACCGCGCCGTCGTCCCCGATCACCGGGACCTGCGCGACCACCGAGTCCCCGTCCGGGTCCCCCACCCAGGCGCGCCCCTGGAACGCGGTGGACTCCCCGACGGCGAACGGGCTGCCCAGCTCGGCGGGGTCGGGGGTGGACCGGACGACCGCGTCGGCGTCGACGATCAGCAGCCGGTCCGCGCCGGAGAGGTTCTCGGCGCTGCGCGCGAACGTGGCGAGCAGGTCGACGTTGCGCTGCACGAGCCCCGCGCGGACGCCCGGCGTCGCCGCGACGTCCTCGGCCACCGACAGCATCCGCCGGCCCTGGGTCTCGCGGAACGCGGCGTCGGACTGCACGGCCGCGAGGACCGCGACGGCGCCGAGCAGGATCACCACGACCAGCAGCTGCCACGCCAGGAACTGGCGCGCGAGGGTTCGGGGTCGGCGGCGGCGCACGGTGGAGAGACTAGGGAACACCGGGCTTGCGAAGCCCGTGACCACAACGACCACAACGACCGTTGTGCGGGCAAGCGAGACATCCGCCCGCACCGCCCGCACGATGACCCGCACCACACATCCCCTTCGACGGAGAGGTCGGGACATCGATGTCCACCCGGGAGAGAGCACCGGCGAGACGGCTGTCGGCCGTGCTGGCGGTCGTCGTGGCGGCCGCCGCGGTCCTGCTGGTGCCGCCGCTGATCGGCGCCGCGACCGGCGGGGGTGACGGCGACCAGCTGCGCGGCCTGCGCCTGCTCGTGCCCAACACCCCGGGCGGCGGCTACGACGTCACCGCCCGCACCGCCGCGAAGGCGTTCGAGGACGCCGGCACCACCGGCGCCGTCGAGGTCTTCAACCTGCCCGGCGCGGGCGGCACGGTCGGCCTCGGCCGCACGGTCAACGAGAGCGGCAACGACCGGCTCGTCATGTCGATGGGCCTCGGCGTCGTCGGCAGCGTCTACACGAACTCCTCGACCGCGACCCTGGCGGACACCACGCCGATCGCGAAGATGACCGAGGAGACGGAGATCGTCGTGGTCGGGAAGGACTCGCCCTACCGCAGCATCGACCAGCTGGTCGCCGCGTGGAAGGCCGATCCCGGCGCGGTGCCCGTCGGCGGCGGGTCCTCCCCCGGCGGGCCGGACCACCTGGCCCCGATGCTGATGGCGAAGGCCGTCGGCCTCCCGCCGAAGGACGTCAACTACGTCTCCTACGACGGCGGCGGCGAGCTGCTCGCGTCCGTCCTCGGCGGCAAGGTGGCGTTCGGTGTCTCCGGGCTCGGCGAGTACGCGGACCAGATCGACGCCGGTGAGCTGCGGGTCCTCGCGGTCACCGCCGGCGAGCGGGTCCCGGGCGTCGACGCGCCCACGTTGAAGGAGTCCGGCGTGGACGTCGAGTTCACCAACTGGCGCGGGATGGTCGCGCCGCCCGGGCTAGACGACCAGGGCCGCCGGGAGCTGATCGGCGCGTTCAGCAGGCTCCACGACAGCCCGGAGTGGAAGGAGGCGCTCACCCGCAACGGCTGGGCCGACGCCTTCGTCCCCGGGGACGCGTTCGGAACCTTCCTCGCCGACGAGAACACGCGCGTGGCCGGGGTGCTGCGGGAACTGGGGCTGACGTCATGACCGTGTTGGAAGACCGCCCCGACCAGGCCTCACCCGATCAGGAGGGCCCCTGGTACCGGCGCTACTCCGAGCTCGGTGTCTCCCTGCTGCTGTTCGTCGTCGGCCTGCTCGTCGTCGTCGACACCACCCTGGAGAGCGGTTCCGGCGGGCTCGGACCCGCTGGGCCCGCACGCCGTCGCGTTCGTCGTCGGCGGGGCGCTGGTGCTGCTGGCCGTGCTCCTGACCGTCGACGTGCTGCGCGGCGGCCACGGCGAGGCCGAGGCCGGCGAGGACATCGACCTGTCCACGCCCCCGGACCTGCGCACCGTCGGCATGCTCGCCGGGATCCTGGTCGCCACCGCCGTGCTCATCCCGCTGCTCGGCTGGCCGATCGCCGGCACCGTCCTGTTCTGGGGCGCGACCTACTCGCTCGGCTCCCGCACGATCGTGCGGGACTTCGTGATCGCGGCCGGGGTGTCCCTGGTGACCTGGGTCCTGTTCGACGCGCTGCTCGGCGTCGACCTGCCGGGCGGGCCGCTGATGGGAGTGTTCGGGTGATCGAGTCCCTGTCCCACCTCATGGACGGGTTCGGCGCCGCGCTGACCCCGGGCAACCTCCTCTTCGCCGCCCTCGGCGTCCTCCTCGGCACCGCGATCGGCGTGCTCCCGGGCATCGGCCCGGCGATGGCCGTCGCGCTGCTGCTGCCCGTCACCTACGCCTTCGACCCCACCGGCGCGTTCATCATGTTCGCCGGCATCTACTTCGGCGCCATGTTCGGCGGGTCGACGACGTCGATCCTGCTCAACACCCCCGGCGAGAGCGCGGCGGTGGTCGCGGCGATCGAGGGCAACCCGATGGCGAAGTCCGGGCGCGGGGCGCAGGCCCTCGCCACGGCCGCGATCGGGCACTTCGTCGGCGGATTCCTGGGCGTCTGCGGGCTGGTCCTGCTGGCCCCGCTCGTCGCGTCCGTCGCCGTGAACATCGGCGCGCCGGACTACTTCGCGATCATGGTGCTCGCGTTCGTGGCGGTGACCTCGGTGCTCGGCAGCTCGCGGATCCGAGGCTTCGCCTCGCTCGCGCTCGGGCTGACGATCGGGCTCGTCGGGCTGGACCCGATCAGCGGCCAGCCGCGGCTCACGTTCGGCGTGCCGCAGCTCGCCGACGGCATCGACGTCGTCATCGTCGCGGTCGGGCTGTTCGCCGTCGGCGAGGCCCTGTGGGTGGCCGCGCACCTGCGCCGCACCCAGCAGGAGGTCATCCCCGTCGGGCGGCCGTGGCTGTCGAAGGCGGACCTCAAGCGGACCTGGAAGCCGTGGCTGCGCGGGCCGTTCATCGGGTTCCCGTTCGGCTCGATCCCGGCCGGCGGCGCGGAGATCCCGACGTTCCTCTCCTACGTCACCGAGCGCCGGCTCTCGAAGCACAAGGACGAGTTCGGCAAGGGCGCGATCGAGGGCGTCGCCGGTCCGGAGTCCGCGGCCAGCGCGTCGTCCGCGGGCACGATGTCCACGATGCTCACCCTGGGCCTGCCGACGACGGCGATCGCCGCCGTCATGCTCGCGGCGTTCCAGCAGTTCGGCATCCAGCCCGGCCCGCTGCTGTTCCAGAGCGAGCCGGACCTGGTCTGGACGCTGATCGCCAGCCTGTTCATCGGCCTGGTGCTGCTGCTGGTGCTCAACCTGCCGCTCGCGCCGCTCTGGGCGACGCTGCTGCGGATCCCGCGGCCGTACCTGTACGCGGGCATCCTGTTCTTCGCCTGCGTCGGCGCGTACGCGGTGTCCGGGCAGCCGGTGGACATCCTGGTGCTGCTCGTGATCGGCGCGATCGGGTTCCTGATGCGCCGGTTCGGACTGCCGGTCCTCCCGGCGATCCTCGGGGTGATCCTGGGCCCGGACGCCGAACTGCAGCTGCGCCGCTCCCTGCAGATCGCGGACGGCGACGTCTCCACCCTGTTCTCCACGCCGCTGGCGATCGGGGTCTACACGGTGATCGCCCTGCTCCTGGCCTTCCCGCTGATCCGCAGGGCCCTGCCCACCCGGCCGGCGGCGCCCCGGCCCGGATCGGACGAGGCGAGGGCGAAGGACGACGAGCTCGTCTGATCACACCGACTCGGCAGGCCCAGGACCCCGACTCGCGGAAACCACCACCCTCGACCCCGCGAGTCGGGGTCCGAAGCCGCGCGAGTCGGGGTCTGAAGCCGCGCGAGTCGGGGTCCGAAGCCGCGCGAGTCGGGGTCTCGGGCCGAACCGCGTGTAGCCGAGGACCCGAGGGGCACCCCTGCGGGATGGGTAACGAGGATCCGATCGAGGACGTCGTCGAGCAGCAGCAGCCGGTGGTGCCGGGCGACGACGAGCCGGTCGACGAGAGCGAGCTGGACGTCAGCATCCCGCTGGAGGCGGATCCGGCGGACGTCGCCGAGGACATCGAGGACCTGATCGTCTCCGTCCCGCCCGAGGCACCGCCGCCGGAGGCCGACCCGGCCGACGTCGCGGAGCAGTGGCGCACCGCAGCGGAGGCGGACCTCGACCCCGACGAGTGACCGGCTATCAGTGGCATAGCCAGTTGCCGATCGACCCGTGGCGACCCGCGTCACAGACTCGTGCGCACACAGCGACGCGTCGAGAAGAGGCAACGGTGCCCGACAGCAGGCCGAGCACGACCATCCCGGAATTCGATCCGCACGACCCGGGGTTGTCCCCCGACCGTGCCTACGAGGTCTACGGCGAGCTCCGTGAGCGCTGCCCGGTGGCGCACGGCGAGCGGCACGGCGGGTACTGGGCGGTGTCGCGCTACGAGGACGTCCGCGCCGTCGCCCTCGACCACGGGACCTACTCCTCCACCGGTGGGGTGTACGTACCGGCCGTCTCGGACAGCCGGTTCCCGCCGATCGACCACGATCCGCCCGAGCACGCCGGTTTCCGCGCCCTGATCGCGCCGCTGACCAGCGGTGCAGCGGCCAAGGCGATGGAGCCGAAGATCCAGGCCACCGTCGACCGGCTCGTCGACGCGTTCGCCGACCGCGGCCGCGCGGAGCTGGTGGCCGAGCTGTCCACGCCGGTGCCGCTCGACGTCATCACCCAGCTCTACGACCTCGGCCCGGAGCAGGCCGCGGACATCCGCACCTACTCCGAGGAGTTCCTGGAGCACGCGGGCGGGCCCAGGGGCCGCGAGATCATCGACCGGGTCTGCAAGTACTGGATCTCGCTGTTCGAGGCCCGCCGGGCGGAGCCGAAGGACGACTTCCTGACCGGGCTCGTCGAGGCCAACCGGGAAGCTCGGCGCGACCGACGACGAGCTCGCGAACATGATGTTCATCCTGACCTACGCGGGGCACGACTCGACCGCGCTCGGGCTGAGCAACACCCTGCTCTACCTCGCCGAGCACCCGGACGTGCAGCAGCGGCTGGTCGACGAGCCGAAGCTGGTGCCGTCGATGATCGACGAGATCCTGCGCTTCGAGACGCCGCTGCACTGGTTCCCCCGGCAGCTGACGACCGACGCCTGCCTGGCCGGGCAGCAGCTGAAGGCCGGTGAGCGGGTGCTGCTGCTGTTCGCCTCGGCCAACCGGGACCCCGACGCGTTCGACCGGGCCGACGAGGTCGTCATCGACCGGCGTCCCAACCGGCACCTCGCGTTCGGCGCGGGCATCCACACCTGCCCGGGGATGGCGCTGGCCAAGCTGGAGATCAAGATCGCGGTCGAGACCGTGCTGCGGCGGATCCCGGGCTTCCGGGTGGACGGGGAGGTCGAGCGGACCGACCCGCTCGAGGGCGGAGGGCGCCACCTCGGTGTGCGCAGGCTGCCGGTGACGTGGTGAGCGCCGCCGTGCCGGGCATCCCGGTCCCCAGCCCGAAGCAGATGATCACCGCGGGCACCGCGTCGGCCGTGGGGTTCGCCTTCGACCTGTTCGACCTGTTCATCCTGCTCTACGTCGCCTCGACGATCGGGCCGCTGTTCTTCCCCAGCTCCAGTCCCACCCTGACGCTGGCGGCGACGTTCGCGTCGTTCGGCGTGAGCCTGGTGATGCGCCCCCTCGGCGGCGCCGTGTTCGGCCGCTACGCCGACAAGCACGGGCGACGCCGCTGCATGGTCGTCACCGTCGGCGGCGTCGGCCTGGCCACCGCCGTCATGGGCGCGCTGCCGACCTTCGAGACCGTCGGGGTCGTCGCGCCGATCGTGTTCGTCGCGCTGCGGCTGGTGCAGGGCCTGTTCGTGGGCGGCGTCGTCGCCTCGACCCACACGCTGGGCACCGAGACCGTGCCGCAGCGCTGGCGCGGCCTGGTCTCCGGCCTGGTCGGCGGCGGGGGTGCCGGACTCGGCGCGGTCATCGCGTCGCTGGTGTTCCTCGGCGTCTCCGCGGCCTTCCCCGGTCCCGCGTTCGACGCGTGGGGATGGCGGGTCATGTTCTTCACCGGCCTGCTCGCGTCCCTGCTCAGCCTGGCGCTTTTCCGGGTGCTCGAGGAGTCACCGGTGTGGGTCGCGGCCGCCAAGGACGCCGCCGAGGCGCGCGAACCCGCGCGGGCCCGGGACCTGCTGAGCGCGACCACCACCCGCACGCTCATCGCGAGCATCGCGCTGGTGATCGGTGCCGGCGCCCAGTACTACCTGACCTCGGGCTACCTCCCGACGTTCCTCGCCCAGATCAACGAGCTCGCGACCGGTCCGCGCGGGGTGCTGCTGGTGTGGACGAGCCTGGCGATCCTGCCGATCGCGCTGCTGACCGGGCACCTCTCGGAGCGCTACGGGCGCCGCCCGGTGTTCCTGACGATCGGCGTGGTCAACCTGTTCGCGCTGCCGCTGCTGGTCACCGGCATGGCCGGCCTCGGGCCTGACGACACGGGCACCCTGCTCGTCTACGGGTTGCTGCTGACCGTGCTCGCGAACGCGTCCTACGCCGCGGTCCCGATCTTCCTCAACGAGCTGTTCCCGACCCGGCTGCGGGCCACTGCGACCGCGCTGATCTGGAACGGCGGCTTCGCGATCGGCGGGCTGACCACGACCTTCGTCAGCCTGGCCAGCCCCACCGTGGCCGACATCCCGGGCCGGCTGGCGATCTTCCTCGGCGCCGTCGTGGCGCTGTTCCTGATCGGCGCGCTGTTCGTGCCCGAGACCCGCGGCGCGCTGGACCGTGAGGAGCCGGCGCACGGCTCGGACCGAGCACCGGCCACGCCGCCCGCCCCCGCCGACCGGGCCTGAGCCCACCCCGAAAGGACCTCCATTCCATGAGCACCGAGAACGGCCACTCCGAGCACCGGGGCCGCACCGTCGTCGTCACCGGCGCCGGCGGCGGGATCGGCGGCGACTACGTGGCCGCGTTCGCCGCGGCGGGCGCGGACGTCGTCGCCACGGACGTGGCCGCCGCGACCGACACCGGCACCGCGCTGGCCGAGAAGATCACGGCCGCCGGCGGCGGGCGGGTCGTGTTCGTCGCCGCCGACGTCACCTCCGACGACGACTGGGGACGCGTCGTCGACACCGCCCGCAGCGAGTTCGGCCGGATCGACGCGCTGGTCAACAACGCCGCGATCTACCAGGGCCTGGGCGGCAAGAAGCACCTCACCGAGCTGACGAACGACGAGTGGGACCGGGTGCTCACCGTCAACGTGCGCGGCACCTGGCAGGCCATCAAGGCGGTCGCCCCGGTGATGCGCGAGGGCGGCGGCGGCCGGATCGTCAACATCTCCTCCACCGTCGCCCGGATGGGCGCGCCCGGGTTCGCGCACTACGTCGCCTCCAAGGCCGCCGTCGACGGGCTCACCCGGGCTGCGGCGCGCGAGCTGGGCGGCGACACCATCACCGTCAACGGGGTCGCCCCCGGCCTGGTCAGCGACGACGCCAGCCGCGTCCTGAACACCGGCGACTACATCGCGATGGCCGCCAAGGGTCGCGCGCTCGGCCGCGAGATGGCGCCCGACGACCTGGTCGGTGCCGTGCTGTGGCTGGCGTCGCCGTCGAGCGGGTTCGTGACCGGGCAGACCGTGGTGGTCGACGGCGGCGGGGTGTTCACGTGACGGACCTGCGCTCCTGGCTGGGCATGCTCGACTCCCGGGGCGAGCTCGTCCGGCTGAAGGCCCCGATCGGCCCGGACCAGGACGTCGCCGCGGTCCTGGAACGGGCCGACGGCCGACGCGCGGTCCACTTCGACGACGTCGAGGGCGCGGAGTTCCCGCTGGTGGGCAACACCGTGCCGGGCCGCGAGCACCTCGGGCTCGCGCTGGGCTGCGACCCGCACGACGTCGCGGACCGGTTCGCCGCCGCGCTCGACGACCCGGCGCCCTGCCCGCAGGTCGAGCCGGCGGACGCGCCGGTGCTCGCGAACCGCCTCACCGGCGACCGGCTGCTGTCCGCGCTGCCGCTCACCCGGCAGCACTCCCGGGACGGAGGCCTCTACCTGACCTCGGCGCTGGTCGTGGTGCGGGACCCGGCGAGCGGCCGGATGAACCTGTCGATCAACCGGCTGCAGGCCGCGGGCGAACGGGAGCTGCGCGCGCTGCTGCTGCCCGGACGTCTGCGCCGGATCTTCACCGAGGCCGAGGCGGCGGGCCGCGACCTCGACGTCGCGCTCGTCGTCGGGGTGCACCCGGCGCTGGTCCTGGCCAGCCAGTCGCCGGCGGACCGGGAGCTGGACGACTACGGCGTGGCGAACGCGCTGGCTCCCGAGCCGATCGAGCTGGTGGCGGCGCCGACCGTCGACGCGCTCGTCCCCGCGCGGGCCGAGTTCGTGCTGGAGGGCCGGTTCCGGGCCGGTCGCCGCGAGGCCGAGGGGCCCTTCGGCGAGTACCCGCGCACCTACGGCCCGGGCGGCCCGGCGCCGGTGATCGAGCTGCTCGAGGGGTGGCACCGCGACGACGCGGTGTTCCAGACGATCCTCTCCGGCGGCCGCGAGCATTTCTACGCGGGCGGCGTCCCGCGCGAGGCGGCCTGCATGCGGGCGCTGCGCCGGGCCGGTCTCGACGTGGCCGGGCTGCGGCTGCCCGAGTCCGGGTCCTGCCGGCTGTCCGCGGTCGTGGCGCTGCGGAACCCGGCGCCCGGGGCGGCGAGTACGGCGATGATGACGCTGTTCCTCACCGCGTCGACGATCAAGCAGGTCACCGTGGTCGATGACGACGTGGACGTGCTCGACGACGAGCAGGTCGGCTGGGCCGTCGCCACCCGCGTGCAGGCCGACCGGGACCTGCTCGTCGTGCCGAACGCGAAGGGCAGCAGCCTGGACCCGTCGGCCGACGGCGCGCTCACCGCCAAGCTCGGGATCGACGCGACCGTCCCGTCCGCCGACCGCGACCGCTATCGGCAGATGCGGGTGGAGCCGGCGGACCCCGAGCGCGTGCGCGGGCACCTGGCGGAGCTGGGGCTGTAGTGCGCCGGATCATCATCGCGATCACCGGGGCGTCCGGGGCGGTCTACGGCATCCGGGCCCTGGAGCTGCTGGGCGGGATCCCGGACGTCGAGACGCACCTGGTCATGACGAAGGCCGCGCGGGCCACCATCGGCTACGAGACCGACCGCAGCGTCGCCGAGGTCCGGGCGCTCGCCGACGTCGTGCACTCGGAGAACGACCTCGGCGCCTCCATCTCCAGCGGCTCGTTCCGGACCGCGGGGATGCTCGTCGCGCCGTGCAGCGTCAAGACGCTGTCGGGCATCGCGTCGAGCTACGACGAGTCGCTGGTGGTCCGGGCCGCGGACGTGGTGCTCAAGGAGCGCCGGCGGCTGGTCCTGCTGCTGCGCGAGACCCCGCTGCACGCCGGGCACCTGCGGCTGATGTCCGACGTGACCGCGTCCGGCGCGATCGTGATGCCGCCGGTGCCGGCGTTCTACACGCGGCCGGCGAGCGTCGCGGACATCGTGGACCACACGGTGGGCCGAGCGCTGGACCTGCTCGACGTCGACACCGACGCGGTGCAGCGCTGGACCGGGGACCGCGGCCCGGACGAGGGCACCCTGCACCGGATCTAGTACTCCAGCCGTAGATCGTTATGATCATGCACGGGTGGCTTTCTGACGCTGGTAGTAGCTGGAGCGTGCGCGGTACTGATGACGACGGCGCCAGCTCGACCAGGCAGCGGCGCAGGCGATCGCTCGGCCAGGCTCGATGACGAAGATGGCGAGCAGGCGGCGGATCTCGTTGCAGGTCAGCGCGATCAACCCGGCCGGGCCGGGCCGATCGATGTGCTCGCGGGCTGCGATCACCGCGAGCAGGGCGTGGGCGAGCATCGCGAACATCGTCCAGCGCCGCCAGGAAGTCCAGCGCCGGAGCTGATGCTCGTCCAGCCCGGCCAAGCCCTTGCCGGCCTGGAACGACTCCTCGACCGTCCAACGGCGGCCAGCGACGCGGACCAGCTCACGCAGCGGGACCAGGTGCGGGCTGTAGCAGCGGTAGAACGCCACATATCGTCTCGCGGCTGGCGTGCATCACCTCACCCGCGGCGGGTGACCCTCCGAATTGGCCGAGCTGAACTTTCGAACGGTCCGTGCAGCGGGACGAGATGACACGGACCGTGCCGGCCGAGTGCGCTCGACGTCGATGTCACGCAGCCGGACGGGGCGCGTGCGTTTCCTCGACGCTGTGGCGGTCAGAGCGATGCTGACGCCCTCGCCGACCGCACCGCGCACGCTCGACTGATGGATCGGGCTCCGCCCGGCGTGGTCAGGTTGATGCGGGCGTCGGGTCGGTGGAGGGTGGTGGCGCGTGGCGGCGCTGGCGGCGCGACTTCTTCGTGGGCGCGGACGGGTCGGGGTCCTTGGCCGAGGATCGCAGCAGCACCTCGGCCCATCGGGCCTGTGGGTCGACGTCCACAAGGATCGCCTTGCACATCAGTGTGAGCGGGATGGCCAGGATCGCGCCGAGCGCGCCCAGCAGCCATGCCCAAAACACCAGGGCGACGAACGTGATCGTCATCGACAGCCCGACCGCGTCACCGATGAAACGCGGCTGGATGATCGACTGCACCACGAAGTTGATCGCCGCGTACACGATGATGACGATCAGCATCAGCCGCGGGCCGCCGGTCAGCAGCCCGAGTAGTGCGGGCGGCACGACACCGATGATGAACCCGACGTTCGGGATGTAGTTCGTGATGAACGCCAGCACGCCCCAGGTGACCGCCAACGGGATACCCATGATCCCCAGTGCGACGGAGTCCAGCACTGCCACGATGAACCCGAACACCGTGGTCACCAGCAGGTACTGGCGGGTGCCCCAGGCGGAATGGTTGAGCGCCTCAATGATCTTCGGTCGGTCCTTGGCGATTGACGCGAATCGGTCATCCATGCCCCCGGACTCGGCACTGAGGAACAAGAGGAGCGCCAGCAGGAACACGAAGTTGGTCGCCAGTCCGGCGACGCTGCTCAGCAGCGACCCGAGCACTCCGGCTAGCTTTCCGAGGTCCAGCGAGCTCGCCGCCAGCCGCAGCTGCTCGGGGCCGACGCCCAGCGCGGTGAGCTGGGCCGTCGCGGAAGCCACGAGGGCGTTGGCTGTCGACGCGTACTTCGGCAGCTCGGTCGCGAGTTGGGCGACGGAAAAGATGATCACCAGCGCGAGAGTGAACAGGATCGCGTAGACGAGAACGACCACCACGAGGCTGGTGGCCCATCCGGGCCAGCCGTGACGCCGTAGCCAGCCTTGCACTGGCGTCACACCGATCACGATGACCAGCGCCATGAACGCTGGTCCGAGCAGCCAGGCGGTGGCCTGCACGCCGGCGAGGACCACCACCGTCGATGCCGCTCCGATGAGGAGGATAAGCGCTCGCGGTATACCCCATCGGCGAGGGGCCGCGGCCTCAGCAAGCGACACAGGGATGGTTTGGACAGCGTCGGGTTCGGGATTTGGAATAGTCATGCATAGACGGTAGGCCCGGCCCTCGGAGGCGGGGTCGCCCGTGCGGGGTGAAGAGTGGTCTCCGGGGTCGGAGGAATGCAGCCAAGGGTCGGGATAACATCAACTGCGACGAAAATGGGCCCTCTCTTGGAGGCGTTTCGAGTCGAGTTTCAGCTTGAGACAGAATGGCCTGCGCTCACTCGCTCGCATTTCGGCTTTCGTTCTCCGCCGCCTCGTTCTTGCGCCTCTTCTGCGCGACGTCGACCGCACCTATCAGGATCTTGGCGATCACCCCGACCGCGAACAGGTCGATGATCATCTGAATCATGGTGAGGATCCGTGCCACGTCGCTGCGAGGGGCGATGTCGCCGAAACCGACGGTGGCGAACACGGTGAGGGTGAAGTAGAGCGAGTCGGTTCGGCTGAGCATCTCGCTGAAGCTGTCCGGGTCTGCATTCGCGATCAGGACGTAGATCGCGGCGAACAGCAGTAGGAGCACCGGCAGCCCGGTCGCAACCGCCTGGATCGCACGTAGGCGGGGGACCTCGGAGGCGATGATCGCCCGCGTGTGATAGCCGATGATGGCGGCGAAGACCGCGAGCCCCAGCGCGAATCCGATCCAAGTGACAGCGTCGAGCGGCCGGTTCAATGGGGCCAGGTAGTAGACGACGACCAGCAGCGCCGCTGATACGGCGGCCTTCAGCAGCGTTGCGTTCAGCATGCGCTTCTGGGCCGCAGGGCTCAGTTCGTCGACTCGGTTCCTCGTCATCGGTCTCGCTCCGTTCCCCGGCCGTCACCGGGCCTGCATCGTCCTGGGTGGCTACAGCGCAGTTCGGGGGCGTCCGGGGACGGGTTCTGGGCCGATCGCTGTCCGAGGTTGGTGTGTTGGTGTCATTTCGTCATTCGGCTGTGACGGCGTCGTTGTCTGGTTTGTCCCTCGGCCAGAGCAGGTACATCGACGCGAGGGCCATTGCGCAGCCCAGCAGGGTGTCGAGCAGGCGGTGTGCGGCCCAGGCGCCCAGGTCTCCCGCGGGCCCCGCGACAAGCAGTACGGCGCCCATCGCGGACAACGCGGCCGCCGGCAAGGGATAGGTCGGCTTGTAGGCGATGCCGACGAGCAAGAACAGGATCGCCGCCGTGAACAGCACACCCGCGGCGCTGACCAGGCCGAGCACGGAGAGGACCAGCATGCCGACGATGGTGCTGACCACCCGCGTGGCTGCGACGCCGACCGTGGGCTTTCCGGTCGGCAGCAACACCGCGAATGCGGCGATGAAGATCCAGAGCGAGTCATGGTCGAGCGTGCGCTGGTAGACGAACATGCCGATCGCGAGGGGGATTGCCCTTCGTACCCCGTCGCGGGTGTGCTCGTCGAACGACCTCAGTGATGCCCACATCGGCCCCCACGGTGCGGGGATGTCCGGGCCGGTGCTGGTGCCGGCCCGGCGGTTTCGCACCATGGCACCGACCGTCGCCACGACCAAGCCGCCCACGGCCCCGAGAACCACCCGCGAGGCCCCGGACAGCACCGACACGTCCGGCACCAACCCCACCGTTGCGGCGCAGACGACCGTCAACACGAACCCGATCCCTCCCAGCATCCCCAACACCGCACCGGCCGGTCCGGCGGTGGCAACGGCCGAGGTCAGGATCGCCACCGCGGCCATCGCGACGGCCGCCCACCACGGATGGCCGGTGACGACGAACGCCGCGAACACGACGATGAGCCCAGCCGCCGCCGCGAGCGAGGCGAGCCGCAACGAAACCTTCGTCGGGCCGGTCGATCCCGCCGCGGCCACCAAGAGGCCGGTGAGCCCGGCCAGGACCGCACCCTTCTGCGGAGTCAGCACCGCACCCAACGCGGCGCCGACCACCAGACCCGCCACGGCGTACAACACGGGCCGCCACATCGGTGGGGCCCCGGTCGAGGCGAACCAGCGACGCCAACCATGCGTGGCGGTCGTCATCGCCTGCAACACCGACCGTCGGTGGCAGGCGGAACGTCGCCGGGCCGGCGGAGCGGCCGCACGGCCACGGCTGGTTCCCCGGCGGAGGCCCGCAGGAGCGCCTCGAACCATGCGGCGTGCAGGTCGACGACGCCGGCTGCGGGCCCTTCCGCGGATGCGATCGAATCGATCGTCATGGCTCCCCGCTACCTACGCCCTCGGCGCCCGTGCCCATCACACCGAACGGCTACGGGGTTCTAGGTCGTCGCGGGCGGAGTGTCCGTCGCTGCGGCCTTGACCTGGTTCGCGCTGTTCGGGTCGACCTGTTCCTTGGTGACGTTCGTGGCGTGGGGAAGGGCGTCGTCGACGGCGGTGGCCCACTGCTCCTCGAACATCGCCACGATGCCCGAGCTGTTGAGCGGCAACGTGTCCTCGACCTCGGCCTTGATCGCCTTCTTCTCGGCGTGCGACATCAGCCCGCCCACACCTCCACCGACGCCGGCGCCGACCAGCGCGCCGGCCAGCAGCGACGGCGGGAAGATCAGGCCGACGACCGCACCGCCGACAGCACCCCAGGCTGCGCCCTTGCGGGCCGTATGGAAGTCGTCATCGACATGGATCTTGCCGTCGGAACGGCGGCTGACAAGGATCAGCCCGTCGACCGCGATCACATCGTCGGCGGCGAGCTGCTTGATGGCGTCCCAGTCGCCTCGAGCTGCGTCGGGATCCCCGTACGCTGCGATATAGAGATCGACAGGCGCATCTGTTGCCGATGCCATGAGACTCTCCCGCTTTTCTGGCGACCGGCGCACGACCGGTCGCGCGTTCTGAACCTGGCCGCCTGTGTCGGGCGACGGGCCACGCGACCCGCTGATGCATTTTTGCCGACTTGCCGGTCCGTCGACTTGCACGCGCGGCAGCCCGACCGAAACCCTGGAACCAATTACCGATCCCGTTTGCGTATTCCGATACAGTCGGGTACTCATTTGCGTGTGCCGGCTGTGACGCAGCGCCACAACCAGTCTGATCGAATCAGGCGCCGCGTCCCTTTCCGGGTAACGAGGTTGCCGGGCGGTCGTGGGACCCTGCTGCAAGTGAAGATCGGACGCATCACCCGTTTTGGGTGATGCGCCGGCGGATCACGCAACGATCCTTTTCCTGGTAGCAATCTTCGGTCTGCTCTGGGGTGGGAGTACTAGGGAGACATGCCACCGAGCTCGAAGCCCGCCGGGTCGGCTACGTGCTGGCCATCGGCTGTGACCGCCGGGTCCCGACCGCGGCCGGGCTGCTCCGCGCTGACAAGCTCACCGCCGGCCTGCCGAAACGGGCCTGGCAGCGGCTCTCGGCCGGAGCTGGCGCGAAGGGCGAGCGCTACTACGACTGGGCGCTGGTCACCCTCACCCCTCCCGAGGGCATCTCGCCCGAGGACACCAAGTGCTGGTGGCTGCTGGTGCGCCGCCACCGTCACACCGGTGAGCTGGCGTTCTACCGCTGCTACAGCCCGCACCTGGTCCCGCTGCGTGAGCTGGTCCGCGTCGCTGGCCGCCGTTGGACGGTCGAGGAGTCGTTCCAGGCCGGCAAGGGCTTGGCCGGGCTGGACGAGCATCAGCTCCGGCGCTGGACTTCCTGGCGGCGCTGGACGATGTTCGCGATGCTCGCCCACGCCCTGCTCGCGGTGATCGCAGCCCGCGAGCACATCGATCGGCCCGGCCCGGCCGGGTTGATCGCGCTGACCTGCAACGAGATCCGCCGCCTGCTCGCCATCTTCGTCATCGAGCCTGGCCGAGCGATCGCCTGCGCCGCTGCCTGGTCGAGCTGGCGCCGTCGTCATCAGTACCGCGCACGCTCCAGCTACTACCAGCGTCAGAAAGCCACCCGTGCATGATCATAACGATCAACGGCTGGAGTACTAGTCTCCGGAGTCCGGTCCCGCTCGGATTCTGCGGATACAGCGGCGCGGAACAGTTGTGGCGAGGAACGGTGGGGAGGATGCTGTGCGAACTCAGGCCCCGGAAAGGGGAAGAATTATGCACACTCACCGACTCCGCCGCGGTACGGGACTCGCTCTCGCCGCCTGTACGGCTCTCCTTCTCTCCGCGTGCAGTGGCGAGAGCGCAGCATCGGACAAGAGCGGCACCTTCTTCGGCCCGTCCCAGAACCTCGGGAACGGCACCGTCAAGACCTACACCACACTCGACGCCGGGGGAAACCCCACCGAGGTCGGCGTGCGAATGACCGCCGGCGCCCTGGACGGACTGCCTGAGACGACCACCGATCCCCCGCACACGCTGATGCTCGCCTTCCCCGATCAGGCGGCGGCGACCGCGTTCGACCACGTCATGCTCAACTGGAACCCCCAGGGACACGTCCCCGTCGCCCTGTTCGCCGATCCGCATTTCGACGTGCACTTCGACATGGCCGATATGGCGACGATGCAGGCCATCAACCCGACCGACCCGAACTTCGCCACCAAGGCCGAACATGCACCCGAGGCGAAGTACGTGCCGCAGGATTACGTCGTTCCCCCGAGCCCGCCGTTGCCGCGCAAGCCGTACCGGGAATGGGAGTGCATCTGGTCGACTCCAGCGACACCAGTCTCGTACCTGGTTCCTACAACTTCGAGCAGATCCTCATCAACGGCACCTGGGACGGCCGCTACACCTTCATCGAGCCGATGGTCACACGCGAGTGGCTGCAGACCAATCCGAATTTGCGGCAGGAGCTCAAACAGCCTCAGGCATTTCAGAAGACCGGGTACTACCCGACCAGCTACGGCGTCCACGTCGACGAGCAGACGAAGGACTACGTCATCTCCCTCGCCGGCCTGACGATGCGCACCGCCTCGTAGGTCGGGCAGAACCTCCTAGGCTCCGTCGGCCCCGGGGCCGCCCGACCGGCCCCGGCCGGAGTCCAGCAGGACCTTGCGGAACGCGGCGACGGGCGGCGAGGCGAGCGCGCTGTCCCGCCACACCACGCCGAGCTCCCGCACCGCCGCCTCGTCGCGCACCGCGACGGCGGGCCCGTCGCCCGCTGCCAGCCGGGGCAGCAGCGCCACGCCCATCCCGGCCCGCACCATGCCGTGCACGATGCTCAGCTGCCCGGTCTCCAGCACCACCCGCGGGAGGAAGCCGGCGTCGGTGCACAGCCGGTCGGCGAACTCGCGCAGGCCGTAGCCGGGCCGCATGCCGACGAAGTCCTCGTCTGCGAGCTCGGCGAGGTCCACCCCGTCGCGGTCGTGCAGCGGGTGGTCCGCAGGCACGAGCAGCACCACCGGCTCCCGGACCAGCACCTCGGCGGCCAGGCCGCGCAGCGTCGTCGGCAACCGGGTCATGGCCAGGTCCAGCTCGCCGGAGCGGACGAGCTCCTCGAACTCCCGGGACACGTCGTGCTCGACCACCCGCACGGTGACGCCCGGGTGCGCCTCGCGGAACGCGGCCAGCACGTCGGGCAGGAGCCGGGCGCCGATGCTGGGCAGCACGCCCACCGAGACGCGGCCGCCGCGCAGCCCGTTGACCTCCTCGACGCGCTCCCGGCCGCGGTCGAGCTCGCCGAGTGCGCGGACGGCGTGCTCCAGCAGCACGTCACCGGCGGCGGTGAGCACGACCCGCCGCCCGGTCCGCTCGAACAACCGGGCGCCGACGTCCTGCTCGAGCTTGCGGATCTGCACCGACAGCGAGGGCTGGGCGAGGAACAGCCGGGAGGCGGCCCGGGTGAAGCTGCGTTCCTCGGCGACGGCGACGAAGTAGCGCAGCTGGTGCAGCTCCATCGCCACCATCTCCTCCATACCGTCCGTTTCGGACCGTATCGAGAGGCTACCCGGGTATCAGGTCGATCGGAACCTCCACCAGCCTGCTGCGCAGGTACTCGCCCAGGCCCTTCGCCTGCGGGTCGGGCCGCGTCGACGACGCGACGCCCTCGCCGAGGATCCCGTGCACGACGACGTTGAGGGCCCGCAGGTTGGGCAGCTCGTGGACGTCCAACCGCAGGTCCGCGGCCTCGGGCCCGAGCAGCTCCCGGGCCCGCTCGACGGTCAGGAACTCCCGCAGCCAGCCGTAGGCCTCGTCGGTGCGGGTCCAGAGCCCGATGTTCGCGTTCCCGCCCTTGTCCCCGGACCGCGCCCCGCACACCGCGCCCAGCGGGACCTTCCTGCTCACCGCCCCCTGTGCGCGGGGAACCTCGCCAGAACGAGGTTTCACCCGCACAGGGGCGTCCGACGTGGGCGGATCCGGGATCGTGCGGCGCTCGCCGTCGGGCAGCACGACGGTCTGCGTGACCGCCGAGCGCGGGACCGCGGCCGGGCGGTAGACGCCGTAGGCGGACTCCGCGGTCGGCGGCGTCGTCGTGTGGAACCCCGCGTACCCGCCGAGCGCCAGCTCCATCGTCGCGTTGGAGAACGCGCGGCCGACCTTGCGCGGGTCCGGGTCCTTCACCGTGACCCGCAGGTGGGCGGTGGCCCGCTCGTTCGACGGGGCGTCGGGGGTGTCGAACCGCAACAGCCGGACGTCCACCTCGGCGAAGCGGTCCCGCCCGCCGAGGACCTCGAAGAGCAGCTGCTCGGCGTGGGCGGCCTTGGCCTCGAGGTCGAGCCCGGTGAGCACGAGCGTCATCGTGTTCCGGTAGCCGCCGGCGTCGTTCAGAGCGACCTTCAGCGTCTCCGGCGGCGGGCTCCCCCGCACCCCGGAGATCGACACCCGGTGCTCACCCTCGTGCGCCAGCGCGATCGTGTCGAAATGGGTCGTGCAGTCCGGGCCGAGGTAGGCGGGACCCGCGATCTCGTAGAGCAGCTGGGCGGTGACGGTCCCGACGGACACCAGCCCGCCCGTCCCGTCGTGCTTGGTGATCACGGACGAGCCGTCGGCCGCGACCTCCGCGATCGGGAAGCCCGGGTACCGGCGGTCGGTGATCTCGTCGAGGAACGGGTAGTTGCCGCCGGTGGCCTGCGGCCCGCACTCGATCACGTGCCCGGCGACGACGGCGCCCGCCAGCGCGTCCCAGTCCGTCGCCCCCCAGCCGTGCCACCACGCCGCCGGCCCGACGACGAGCGACGCGTCCGTCACCCGCCCGGTCACGACGACGTCCGCACCGGCCGCGAGGGCCTGCGCGATGCCCCACCCGCCGAGGTAGGCGTTGGCGGACACCGGCTTACCGACCACCTCAGGGGTGATCGCGGAGAGCGAACCACGCAGGTCGTCGCCCTCGACGTGCGCGACCTTCGCGTCCAGACCCAGCTTCTCCGCGACGGCCCGGATCGCGTCGGCGAGCCCGGCCGGGTTCAGCCCGCCCGCGTTCGCGACGATCCGGATTCCGTTGTCCAGGCAGCTGCCGAGCACGTCCTCGACCTGGGTCAGGAACGTCTTCGCGTAGCCCACCGACGGGTCCTTGGCCTGGGCCTTCGCGAGGATGAGCATGGTCAGCTCGGCGAGGTAGTCCCCGCAGAGGACGTCGATGCCGCCGCCGTCGACCATCTCCCGGGCCGCGGAGATCCGGTCGCCGTAGAACCCCGAGCAGTTGCCGATCCTGATCGGGCGGGTCATGCGGTCCCTCCGGAGAACTGTCCCGGCCTGCGCCCCGCTCCGGCGTCACCGGCGAAGGCCTGCGCGATGCTCATCCACTCGGTCGCCCGCGGACCGGTGATCGTGAGCGCCAGGTCGTCCCGGTGCCGGCGCTGGGTGACGGCGAGGGCGAAGTCCAGCGCGGTGCCCGTCACCCGGTCCTCGGCGTCCTCCGGCCCCCAGGTCCAGAGCCCGCCGCCCGGGGCGTCGAGCTCCACCCGGATCGGCTCCGGAGGCAGGTCCTTCCCGCGGACCGCGTAGCTGAAGGGCCGCGCGCCGACGCCGATGTGTGCGACGTGGCGCAGCCGGTCCGTCGGCTCGCGAAGCACGCCGACGGTGTCCGCGACGTCCTGCCCGTGGGCCCAGGTCTCCATGATCCGCGCGGTCAGCGACGACGCCGCGCTCATCGCCGGGCCGAACCACGGCACCCGGGTCGACGGGTCGAGCCCACGGAACGTGCCGATCAGGCGCTCCCGGGACAGGTCGAACCAGTGCAGCATCTCGGCGCCCGACAAGCCGCGGTACCGGGCGGCGATCGAGTCGGGGTTCACCCCGCCCTCGGCGTTCAGCCGTTCCAGCTCCGCGTCGAACGCGTCCGGGTCCGTCGCGGACTGCACCGCGACGTCGTCGAAGTAGGCCAGGTGCGAGACCTGGTCGGCGATCGTCCAGCCCTCCGCGGGGGTCTCCCGCCGCCAGCCGTGCTCGTCGAGATCGGCCAGCAGCGCGCGCAGCACTTCGGACTCGGCGGCGAGGTCGTCCGCGAGGGACTCCATCGACACGGGCATGAGCTATCTCCCCTTCCAGACCGGCGTGCGCTTGTCCCGGAACGCCGCCGGGCCCTCCTGCGCGTCGGCCGAGCGATACACCGGCGCCCAGATCTCCTCGGCGCGGTCGTAGGCGTCGGCGAGATCGTGGTGCGCGGACAGGTAGGCGGTCTGTTTGGCGGCGCGGACCGAGAGCGGCGCGTTGGCGGCGATCCGCCGGGCGAGCGACTGCGTGTGGTCCCGCAGGTCGCAGGCGTGGACGACGTGGTTGACGAGTCCGTACGCCTTCGCCCGGGCCGCGTCCAGTGGGTCCCCGGTCAGCAGGATCTCCAATGCGACCCGCGGCGGCACGAGCCAGGACAGCGGCGCGGCCCACGGCGACCCCCGGCCGACCTTGACCTCGCTGATCGCGAACCGCGCGTGGTCCGACGCGACGACGAGGTCGCACTGCTGGGCGAGCAGGAACCCGCCCGCGTAGGCGACGCCGTTGACGGCCGCGATCGTCGGTTTCGGCACGTCGATGTTGCGGCCGAACTGGGGCAGGAAGTCCGGCGGCGGGACCTCCAGGGAGGTCTCGGCCATCTCCTTGAGGTCCCCGCCCGCGCAGAACGCCTTGTCCCCCGCGCCGGTGACGACGAGGACCGCGGCGTCGTCGTCGGCGACGAACCGGCGGGTGCCCGCCCAGAGCCCTTCCCGGACGTCCTTGCTGAGCGCGTTGCGGGCCTCGGGGCGGTCGATCGTCAGCCAGGCGATCCCGTCGGTCACCTCGTAGCGCACCACGTCACTCACGGGAACATCCTCCGCAGCTCGGGCCGGTTCAGCTTGCCGCTCCCGGTGCGCGGCAACGCGTCCACGACCTCGATCCGGCGGGGCCGATGCATCCCGCGCAGGTTCGGATTGGTCGCGCACCACTCGGCCACCTCGTCCGGGGTGAGACCTTCCCGCGTCGGCACGACGACGGCGGTCACCTGCTCGACCCAGCGGTCGTGCGGCGTGCCGATCACGGCGACCTCGGCCAGGTCCGGGTGGTCCGCGAGGTGCTCCTCGACCATCTGCGGGAAGATGTTCTCCCCGCCCGAGACGATCATGTCGTCGATCCGGTCGACGTAGTACAGGTAGCCATCGGCGTCCCGGGACATCAGGTCACCGGTGCGGAACCAGCCGTCCACCCACTTCTCCGGCACGTCGAGGTGCCAGTACCCGGGGGTGACGGCGTCGCCCTGCACCCACAGCTCCCCGACGTCGGTCGATCCGGGTTCCAGGTCGTCACCGCCGTCCGGCGGCACGAGCCGGGTGCGGACCACCTGTTCCAGCGGCTTGCCCATCGAGTCCGGCCGCCGCGGGTCCCCGACGGCGTAGGACACGACGAGCCCGCTCTGCTCGGTCTGCCCGTAGATCTCGACGCCCTCGATCCCGGTCCCCGCGGCGAGGCGCTCGATCGCCGCCGTCGGCGTCCGGGAACCCCCGAACATGCAGACCCGGAAGGAGTCGAGCACGACCGGCGACCCGACCGTCCGGTTGCCGACGTCGATCATCATCGTGGAGATGAGGCCGCCGTAGGTCGGCCGCAGGCGCTTCGCGAGATCCAGCCAGCGCAGCGGGTCCCACCGCGGCATGAACGTGATCTGCCCGCCGCGCAGCAGGACCGGCAGGCTCGCCAGCTGCAGCCCGCCGACGTGGAAGAGCGGCATGCAGTTCAGCACGTGGTCGGCCGCGGTGATCTTGTAGAGGTCGACGACGCCGTCGACCTGCGCAGTGATGTTCCGGTGGGTCTGCCGGACGCCCTTGGGCACGCCGGTGGAGCCGGAGGTGTACATCAGCAGGGCGTCGTCCCGGTCCAGCCGGGGGACGACGTCGCGCCGCGGATCGTGGGCGGCGATCGCCTGCTCGAACCCGCCCCCCGGTCCCGTCGTCAGGATCTCGACGCCGGACCCGGCACCGTCCAGGACGGACTCGAGCCGCGCCACGTCGCCCGGGAGCGCGAGCACACGCGTGGCACCGGAGTCCAGGATCGCGTGCCGCAGCGGGCCGTCGGGGAAGAGATGGTTCAGCGGGACGCCGACCCCGCCGGCCTGCCACACCCCGAGCAGGGCGGGCAGGTAGTCGAGGGTGTTCGGCAGGAAGAACCCGATCCGGTCCCCCGGCGCGACGCCCACCGCGCGCAGATGGGCGGCGAACCGGCCGCCGATGTCCGCGAAGTGGCCGTAGCCGATCTCGGTGTCGTCCAGCCGCAACGCGACCTGTCCCGCATGGTCCGCGGCGCTGCGCCGCAGGAGGTTCGCGATGTTCATACCCGGCTACCGCCCACACTGTGATCCGCTCGCCCGGCCTCGTCGCCGGAACGCCTCGAACCCTGCCACCGCGGGCGCGGAGCGCAAGGCCACCACCCGCTCCCGGACGTCACGCTCACCCCTCCGGCTCCTCGACGACGGCCAGCACCTGACCGGTGTCGACCTGGTCCCCCGGACCGACGTTCATCTCGGCCACCGTCCCGTCGACGGGCGCGGTCACCGTGTGCTCCATCTTCATCGCCTCCAGGACGACGAGCGCCTGCCCCGCGGTGACGGCCGCGCCGGCCTCGGCCAGCACCCGGACCACCGACCCCGGCATCGGGGCCAGCAGCGATCCGGCGTGGGCGACGGCGTTCGGGTCGGCGAAGCGCGGGACCTCGGCGAGCGCCGCGGACCCGTCCGGACCGTCCACGAAGGACCAACCCGGGATCCGGTGCACCGCGTAGGCCCGGCGCACCCCGTCGATCTCCAGCTCGACGGCGTCGGGGCTCGCGGACAGCAGCGCGACGGACCCGCCGAGCGGCTCGCCGTCGACCCGCAGGTCCAGGCCGCGGCCGTGGAGGTTGAGCCGGTAGGCGACCTCGAGGGTCCGCTCCCCCAGCGTGTAGCTCACCCGCTGCGGCGCCCCGCCGACGTTGCGCCAGCCCGACGGCAGCCCGCCGAGGACGCGCGCCGACGCCCGGTTGCCGGCCTGGGCGGCGAGCGCGGCCGCGGCGGCCTGCCGGACGCCACCCCCGGCCGCGGCGCCGAGCTCGGCCGGGTCGTGCCGGGTGAGGTAGCCCGTGTCCGTCCGCCCGGCGAGGAACTCCTCCTCGCGCAGGATGCCGACGAGCAGGTCCCGGTTCGTCGTGACGCCGTGCAGCTCGGCCTGCCGCAGCGCGCGGGCCAGGGTCCGGGCGGCGTCGAGCCGGGTGCGGCCGTGCGCGATCACCTTCGCCAGCATCGGGTCGTAGTGGGTCCCGACGACCGAGCCGTCGACGACGCCGCTGTCGACGCGGACACCGGGGAGGTCCGGTATCCGGAAGCGGTGCAGGGTGCCGGTGGCGGGCAGGAACCCGGCCGGGACGTCTTCCGCGTAGAGCCGGACCTCGATCGCGTGCCCGGAGATCTCCGCCCCGGTCACGGACTCCGGCAGCGGTTCCCCCTCGGCCATCCGCAGCTGCAGCTCCACCAGGTCCAGCCCCGTGACCAGCTCGGTGACCGGGTGCTCGACCTGCAGCCGGGTGTTGACCTCGAGGAAGAAGAACTTGCCGTCCTGGTCCAGCACGAACTCGACGGTCCCGGCGCCGGAGTAGGCGATCGCCTTGCCCGCGGCGACGGCGGCCTCCCCCAGCTCGGCCCGCAACGCGTCGTCGACGACCGGGGACGGGCTCTCCTCGACGATCTTCTGGTACCGCCGCTGGATCGAGCACTCCCGCTCGAAGAGCGCCGCGACGTCGCCGTGCGCGTCGCCGAGGATCTGCACCTCGACGTGCCGCGGGTCGACGACGAACCGCTCCAGGAAGACCGTCCCGTCGCCGAACGCGGAGGCGGCCTCGCGCCGGGCGCCGTCCACGGCGTCGGCCAGCTCGGCGGGCGTGTGCACGACCCGCATGCCGCGCCCGCCGCCGCCGAACGCGGCCTTGACCAGCACCGGGAACCCGATCTCCGCGGCGACGGCCCCGAGGTCCGTCTCCTCGGTCACGGTCGCGCCCGGCAGCACCGGGACCCCGGCCTTCTCCATCAGCGCCTTGGCCTCCAGCTTGGAGCCCATGGACGCGATGGCCTCCGGCGACGGCCCGACGAACGTCAGCCCCGCCTCGGCGCAGTCCCGCGCGAACTGCGCGTTCTCGGACAGGAACCCGTACCCGGGGTGCACCGCGTCCGCACCCGTCGCCTTCGCGGCGGCGATCACCAGGTCGGCCCGGAGGTAGGTGTCCGTCGGGGCGGCACCGGGGAGCCGCACCGCCTCGTCGGCGACCGAGACGAAGGGGGCGTCGGCGTCGGGGTCGGAGAAGACGGCGACGGTCGAGATCCCGAGGGCGTGCGCGGTGCGCATGACGCGGGCGGCGATCTCCCCGCGGTTCGCGACCAGCAGTTTGTGGATCACGGTCCTCACATCCGGAAGACGCCGAAGCCGCGGCGGCCGGCGACGGTGGTCGAGTGGACAGCCGAGAGCGACATCCCCAGCACGGTGCGGGTGTCCCGCGGGTCGATGATCCCGTCGTCGTAGAGCCGGGCGGTGACGTAGAACGAGTGCGACTCCGCCTCGATCTGCGCCTCGATCTGCGCGGTCCGCCGCGCGTCCGCATCGTCGTCGAAGGGCTTGCCCTGCGACGCCGCGGAGGCCTTCCCGACGATCGACATGACGCCGGCGAGCTGGGCCGCGCCCATCACCGCGAGCTTGGCGCCGGGCCAGGCGAACATGAGCCGCGGGTCGTAGGCGCGCCCGGACATGCCGTAGTTGCCCGCCCCGAACGACGACGCCATGTTGATCGTCAGGTGCGGGACCTGGCTGTTCGTGACGGCGTTGATCATCTTGGCGCCGTCCTTGATGATCCCGCCCTGCTCGTAGTCCGTGCCGACCATGTAGCCGGTGGTGTTCTGCAGGAAGATCAGCGGCGTGTCCGTCTGGTTCGCCAGCAGGATGAACTCGGACGCCTTCTTGGCCTCCTCGCTGAACAGCACCCCGCGGTGGTTGGCGAGCACGCCGACCGGATAGCCGTGGATCTGCGCCCAGCCGGTGACCAGCGACGTCCCGTAGAGCGGCTTGTACTCGTCGAAGTCCGAGCCGTCGACGGTGCGCGCGAGGATCTCCCGCGGGTCGAACGGGACCTTCGTGTCCGTGGGGACGATGCCGAGGATCTCGTCCGGGTCGTAGCGCGGCGGCTCCGGGTTCGCCAGCGGCGCGGGCCCGAGCTTGTGCCAGTTGATCCGGGACATGATCTCCCGGCCCAGCCGGATGGCGTCGTGCTCGTCCGCGGCGAAGTAGTCGCTCAGCCCGGACACCCGGGAGTGCATCTCGGCCCCGCCGAGGGACTCGTCGTCCGCGTCCTCGCCGGTTGCCATCTTGACCAGCGGCGGACCACCGAGGAACACCTTGGCCTGCTTGTCCACCAACACCGCGTAGTCGCACATGCCCGGGACGTACGCGCCGCCGGCCGTCGAGTTGCCGAACACCAGGGCGACGGTCGGGATCGCCATCGAGGAGAGCTCGGCGAGCTCGTGGAAGATCCGCCCGGCGGGCACGAACAGGTCCGCCTGGGTGGGTAGGTCCGCGCCGCCGGACTCCACGAGGTTGATCACCGGGAGCCGGTTGATCCGGGCGATCTCCAACGCGCGCAGCGTCTTCTTCAGCGAGTACGGGTTCATCGCCCCGCCGCGGACCGTGGGGTCGTGCGCGATGAGCACGCACTCCACCCCGGACACGACGCCGATCCCGGTGATCTCGCTGGCACCCACGGCGAACTCGGTGCCCCACGCGGCCAGCGGGGAGAGCTCCAGGAACGGGCTGTCCGGGTCCAGCAGCAGCTCGACGCGCTCGCGGGCGGGCAGCTTCCCGCGGTCCCGGTGCCGCTTCATGTAGCGCTCGCCGCCGCCGGCGATGGCCAGCTCGAGCTGCTCGTTGAGCTGGTCGAGCACCGCGAGCTGGTTCTTCCGGTTGCTCGCGTACGTCTCCGAGGAGAGATCGAGCAGGGACTTCAGGACCGGCATGTCAGGAGCTGCCCGTAGTGCGCCGCGTTCGCCTCGCGGACCAGGTTCTTCTGGATCTTCCCGGTGGAGGTCCGCGGGAGGTCGTCGGTGACGATCACGGACTTCGGGACCTTGTAGCCGTCGAGCCGCTGCTTGAGCGCCGCGATCAACGCGTCCGGGTCGACGCTCTCGCCCGGCTTCGGCACGACGACGGCGGTGATCGCCTCGCTCCACCGCTCGTGCGGCAGCCCGACCACCACGACCTCCGCCACGGACGGGTCGGCCGCGTAGACCGCCTTCTCGACCTCGATCGACGCCACGTTCTCGCCGCCGGTCTTGATCACGTCCTTGTAGCGGTCCGCGAACCAGAGCACGCCGTCGGCGTCGAACCGGCCGACGTCGCCGGAGTGGAACCAGCCGTGGGCGAACGCCGCCGCGGTGGCGTCGGGGTTGCGCAGGTACCCCTGCATGGTCGACGGGCCGCGGTAGACGATCTCGCCCTGCTCGCCCTGCGGGAGCAGCTGCCCGTCCGGGCCCATGATCCCGACCTGGACGCCGGTGATCGGCGTGCCGACCGCGCCGATGTGCGTGAGCTGATGCTCGGGGCGGAACAGCGTGGTCACCGGGCTCATCTCGGTCTGGCCGAAGAGCAGCGCGAAGTCGCAGGCGAAGCCTTCCAGGCAGGCCCGGATCAACGCGTCCGGCATCGGTGCCATCGCATAGACGGCGCGCTTGAGCGACGAGAGGTCCCGCCCCGCGAACGACGGGTGGTCCAGGGCCGCGCGGAACATCATCGGCAGCCCGAAGACCTGCGTGATCCGCTCCCGCTCGATCGTGTCCAGGAAGACCCGCGGGTCGAAGCCGCGGAGCACGTGGATCGTGGCACCGACCATGACCGCGGGCGTGCAGAACGCGTTGAGCTGGGCGGTGTGGAACATCGGCATCATCGCCGTGAACCGGTCCGCCGCGCTCCAGCCACCCTCCAGCGCCCCGGACATCGAGCCCAGGTAGATCGCCTTGTGCGTGCCGACGACGCCCTTCGGGAACGACGTGGTGCCGGACGTGTAGAGGTAGCTGAGCCCGTCGGTGTCGTCGACGATGCACTCGGGTTCCGACGCCTCGTCGGCCAGCAGCTCCTCGGTGGTGGACCAGTGCCGGTCCGCGGGTTCCGCCGGGTACTCCGCGTGCGTCCCCGGCGCGACGATCACGTCCTCGACGTCCGAGACCTTCGCGACGGCCTCGCTCATCGCCGGGACGAGCTGGCTCTCCACGACCATCCCGCGGGCCTCGGAGTGCCCGAGAACGTAGGCCACCTCGTCCGGCCGCCAGCCGAGGTTGATCGGCACGCAGACGACCCCGAGCTTGGCGCACGCGTAGTAGACGGCGAGGAACTCGGCGCTGTTCGCCGAGGCCAGCGCCAGTGCGTCCCCGCGGGAGTAGCCGCGCCCGGCGAGGCCGTGCGCGAGCCGGTTGACCCAGGCGTTGAACTCGCCGTACGTCCAGCGCCGGTCCCCGTCGACCACCGCGAGCTGCGCGGGCCGGACGGCGGCGGTGCGGGTCAGCGAGTCCCCGATGTTGATCCGCTGGATGAGGTTCTCGTTCAGGTCCATGACGGTCTCCGTCTCAGTAGGACCGCGGGAGGCCCAGGCTGTGCTGGGCGACGAAGTTCAGGATCATCTCGCGGCTCACCGGCGCGATCCGGAGCAACCGGGCCAGCCCCCAGTACGGCAGCAGGCCGAACTCGGCGGCCACGCCGTTGCCGCCGTGGGTCTGCATCGCGGCGTCGATCGCGGCGACCGCGGCCTCGGCGGCCGCGTACTTCGCCATGTTGGACGCCTCGCCGGCCGGGAGCCCCTGGTCGTGCAGCCACGCGGCCTTCTGCGTCATCAGCGCGGCCAGCTCGGTCTCGACCTTGGCCTTCGCCAGCGGGTGCGAGATGCCCTGGTGGGCGCCGATCGGGCGGTCCCAGACCTGACGGTCGTTCGCGTACCGGGAGGCCCGGGTGAGCGCGTAGCGGGCGATGCCGACGCACAGCGCCGCACCGGTGATCCGCTCCGGGTTGAGGCCGTGGAACACCTGGCGGAACCCGGCGCCCTCCTCGCCGACGAGCGCGGAGGCGGGGAGCCGGACGTCGTCGAAGTGCAGGGTGAACTGCTTCTCGGGGAGCATCACGTCGACGGGCAGGCGGGTCTTCTGCAGGCCCGGCGCGTCCGTCGGGACGAGGAAGAGGGACAGCTTGGCGTTGCCGTTCGCGTCCTTGCCGCTGCGCGCGACGAGCAGCAGCGCCTCCGCCTCGTCGACCCCGGAGATGTAGTACTTCTCGCCGTTGATCACCCACTCGTCGCCCGAGCGGGTGGCGGTGGTGGAGAGCTGGTGGGTGTTGGAGCCGGCGTTCGGCTCGGTGATCGCGAAGACGACCTTCGTCCGGCCGCTCGCGAGCCCGGGCAGCCACTCCTTGCGCTGGGAGTCGCTGCCGAACTCCTCGATCACCTCGGCCGAGATCGCCGCCGAGACCAGGAGCAGCAGGATCGGCGCGCCCTGAGCCGCGATCTCCTCGCAGACCAGCGCGAGCTCGACCAGGCCGCCGCCGCCGCCGCCGTACTCCTCGCCCACGTTGACGCCGACGAACCCGGCGTCCCCGAGGTCCTTCCAGAGCTCGGCGCACGGTTCCCCTGCGCGGGCGTGCTCGGCGTAGTAGCTCCCGCCGTACGGCGCGGCGATGCTCCCGACCGCGGCGCGCAGGTCGCGGTGCTCGTCGCTCTCGACGAAGTCCACGGTGACTCCTGATCTCGGTGGGGCCCTGATCCCGGTGATGCCTGATCCCGGTCGCGCCCGTCTGCTTCGCGACCCCTTGAGTGATTAGCGGTTCACTCATGGCGACCTTAGCGTGCCCCTGCCATGATGACCAGATGACCGCCTCCGCTCCTTCCGGGGCCCGACGCCGGCGCGATCCCGGCCGTCGGGAACGGATCCTCGTCGCGGCGGCCGAGCTCGCCGCGCGCCGGGGGTTCCACACCGTCGGCATGGCGGACATCGGCGCCGAGGCCGGGATCGTCGGCTCCGGGATCTATCGTCATTTCGACAGCAAGGACGCGATCCTGATCGCCCTGCTGGACGGGGTGATGAGCCGGCTGCAGGCCGGCGCCGCCGAGATCCTGACCAGCGGCGCGGACGACCGAACCGCCCTGTCCGCCCTGATCAGGGACCATATCCGGGTCGCGATCCAGGACCGCACGGTGCTCGCCGTCTACCACCGGGAGATCCACAACCTGCCCGAGGACGAGCGCCGCCGGCTGCGCCGCGCGCAGCGGCACTACATCGAGGAGTGGGTGCACGTGCTCGCCCCACTCCGCCGGGACCTGGCGGACGGGGAGCTGCGGCTGGCGGTGCACGCGGCCGTCGGGGCGATCCAGTCCACCCTGTTCTTCCGCAGCGGGCTGGCCCCGGAGCGGCTCGCCGAACTGCTCGACGAGATGGCGCACGCCTGCCTCGGGATCACCGCCCCGGCGGCGCTCGCGAGTGAACCCGCGGTGACTTAGCTCTTGCCGACGTGGCCGGCGTCACGCCATGCTGGCCGGCAGGCCACCAGCAAGGGAGCTGAACGGGCATGAGCGTCACCAGCAGCGACACCACCGGACTGCCGTTCGCACCGCACGGATCCGACCTCCCGGACGCCTCGCGGATCGACGTCGAGACCCTGCGCGGGCGGCGCGCGGTGAACCGCTGGGAACGCACCGCCCTCGGCGACGTGTTCGAGCGGCTGACCTGGAGCTACCCGGACCAGGTCGCGGTCGCCGGGCGCCCCGGGGCCTACGGGGACGAGCGCTTCGCCGCCGTCACCTACCGCGAGGCGGACGAGACCGCGAACCGACTCGCGCACGCGCTCGCGGCGGCGGGACTGGAGCCCGGGGACCGGGTGCTGCTGGTCTGCGAGAACTCGATCGAGGCCTACCTGGCGAAGTTCGGCATCGCCAAGGCCGGGATGGTCGCGGTGCCGCTGAACCCGAACCTGGCCCCGGACGTCCTCGAGCACCTGATCCGGCTCGCCGAACCCCGGTTCGCCCTCGTCGACGCCGAGCTGTGGCCCCGCGCCGAGGCGCCCTTCGCCGCCACCGGCCTCACCGTCGGCGCCACGATCACCGTCGGCGGCGGTGCCGTCGCGGGCAGCCGGACCTTCACCGAACTCCTGGACGGGCAGCCCACGACCGAGCCCGACGTCGAGATCCACGGCGACGACATCTTCCAGCTGCTGTTCACCTCGGGCACCACGGCGATGCCCAAGGGCGTGATGCTCTCCCACACCTACGCCCACCTGGCGGGGATGAACTTCGCGCTGTCGCTCAGCCGCGGCCTGCCGCACGAGGCGGACCTGCGGCTCGTCACGTTCCTGCCGCTGATCTACCACATCGGGGACGTGCTGTTCCCGCTCGGCGCGATGCTCGCCGGCGGCACGGTGATCATCGGGCGCAGGCCCGCGCCGGGACCGGTCGCCGACGCCCTGGCGGAGGAGCGGGCGACGGCGCTGTGGGCCGGTTCGCCCCAGTTCGTCGCGGCGCTGACGGCCGAGCTGGAGAGCCGGCCGGAGCTGGACCTCACGAGCCTCACCACGCTCGTCTACGGCTGGGGCGCGCTCTCCCCGGCCTGCTCGAGAACCTCGACGCGCGGGTCGGGCACGAGCTCGTCACGCTCGGGATCTTCGGCCAGACCGAGGCCATCGCCTGCCACCGGTTCTGGCCCACGAGGTGGCCGGAGGTGCACCGACGCAGTGCCCCGGCCGTCAACTACGTGGGGGTGCCCAGCCCGCTGCTCGCCTCCGACGTCGTCGACGAGCTGGGCGAGCCCGTACGCGGCGAACCCGGCGAGGCCGTCTACCGCTCGCCCATCATGACCGCCGGCTACTACCGCAACCCCGAGGCCACGGCCGAGGCGTTCCGCGGCGGCTGGTTCCACTCGGGCGACAGCGCGACGGTCGACGGCGACGGCCTGCGGATCATGGTCGACCGCTACAAGGACATCGTGAAGTCCGGTGGCGAGAACGTGTCGAGCATGCGGGTCGAGGCGGTGCTGCACGAGCACCCGGACGTGCTGCGGGCCGCGGTGATCGGGCTCGCGCACGACCGCTGGGGCGAGGCCGTCACCGCCGTCGTCCTGCCCCGGCCGGGCACGTCGCCCGTCGAGGCGGACGTCATCGCGTTCTGCAAGGAACGTCTCGCCGGCTTCGAGACGCCGAAGGCGATCGTCTTCGCGGACGCGCTGCCGGAGACGGTGGGCGGCAAGGTCCTCAAGTACAAGCTCAGGGCCGCCCACGCGGGCCACTACACGAGCTGACGGCGCGCCTTCGCGCCGAACAGGGCGTAAAGACCCGCGGCGAGGACGAAACCGACCTCGAAGGTCAGCTCGCCGATGCCGGGGAACGCCGCGGCCACCGGACCCGTGTACAGGGTCTGGGCACAGAACAGCGCGATCGAGACGACCATCGCGATCGACATCGCGGCGAACCCGCCCCACGGGTTGTGGGTCCGGTCGAACAGCAGGCCGGCCAGGACGGCCTCGTCCTGGCGGCGGCGCAGGTACCAGTCCGTGAGGTAGACGCCGAGCCAGGGCCCGATCCAGTAGGCGATGATCAGCAGGAACGCCTCGTACTTCTCCCCGGCGTCCTCCAGGCCCGTGAGCGCCAGCACGAACCCGATCACCCCGAACACGCCCGCGACGATCGCCCGGCGCAGGGTCAGCGGCAGCTCGATGCCGAGCGCGAGGAAGGCCCACCGGGACGAACCGCCGCCCGCCTCGGCGGCCCGGTACGTGCGGGACGCCCGGGTTGACAAGGGCTACCCCGTCTGGTCGAGTCGTGTCGTGGCCAGGACTCCCTTGACGCGCAGACGTCATGTGGATCAGCTGCGCGTCGTCTCCTGCGCGTGTCGATAGCTCCGCGCACCTCACGACCCTCGCGTACCTGACCCCCTTTCCACAGGAGAACTCTGTGTCCGACACGCCCGCGAACGAGCCCCTGAAGTTCGCCTACTGGGTGCCCAACGTCAGCGGTGGCCTCGTCACCAGCACCATCGAGCAGCGCACCGACTGGGGCTACGAGTACAACAAGAAGCTGGCGCGGACCGCCGAGGACAACGGCTTCGAGTACGCGCTGTCCCAGGTCCGCTACATGGCCAGCTACGGCGCGGACCACCAGCACGAGTCCACCAGCTTCTCCCTCGCCCTGCTGCTCGCCACCGAGCGGCTCAAGGTGATCGCCGCCGTCCACCCCGGACTCTGGCAGCCCGCGGTGCTCGCGAAGTGGGTCGCCACCGCGGACCACCTCTCCGGCGGCCGCGTCGCCGTCAACGTGGTCAGCGGCTGGCTCAAGGACGAGTTCACCGCTCTCGGCGAGCCGTGGCTCGAGCACGACGAGCGCTACCGCCGGTCCGAGGAGTTCATCCGGGTCCTGCGCGAGATCTGGACCAGCGACTGCGCGGAGTTCCGGGGCGACTTCTACCGGATCCACGACTACGACCTGAAGCCCAAGCCGCTCGCCGTCCCCGGCCGGGCGCACCCCGAGATCTTCCAGGGCGGGAACTCCACCGCGGCCCGGCGCAACGGCGGGCGCGTGTCCGACTGGTACTTCAGCAACGGCAAGGACTACGAGGGCTTCTCCGAGCAGGTCGCCGAGGTGAACGCGCACGCCGCCGAGGTGGGCCGGACGCCGAGGTTCGGGCTCAACGGCTTCATGATCGCCCGCGACTCCGAGAAGGAGGCCCGCGAGACCCTCCGCGAGATCATCGCCAAGGCCAACAAGCCCGCCGTCGAGGGCTTCCGGGACGCTGTGCAGCAGGCCGGGAACTCCACCGGGGACAAGCGCGGCATGTGGGCGGACTCGTCGTTCTCCGACCTCGTCCAGTACAACGACGGTTTCCGCACCCAGCTCATCGGCACGCCCGAGCAGATCGCGGACCGCGCGATCGAGTACAAGCGGCGCGGCGCGAACCTGCTGCTGCTCGGCTACCTCCACTTCCAGGAGGAGGTCGAGTACTTCGGCCGGCACGTGCTGCCGATCATCCGCGAGAAGGAGGCCGCCCTCGGCGCGCGCGAGCTGGTCACCGCCGCACGCTGAGCTGCCGGCCCGGCACAAAGCACTGCCCGTGACGGCCGGTGGGCAATTCCCACCGGCCGTCGCTTCTTTCCCGCGCTTGACATTCCTCCCGTTCTTCACGAGAGTAGAGATCGTGGTTACGCAGGAACTCACCCGTCGACGTCACGTCGATCTGTTTCGTGCGGTGTCCACCGCCTGTCGGTAGTACCGACCGCGGGACCTGCACCCTCGCGCGCCACATCTTCGCAGCTCGGTGACGTCTTCCTGAGCTGAACTCCTCTGCGCACTCCGGTCGGCGGTGTCGTCCCCCCGCCCGCCGGAACAAATTCTCCATTCCTTTTCCCGGCGTTTCGCGACGTGCGCGAAAGGCCTCTTTCCGCCTGCCCGAAATCACCCCGAAAGGCACGTGAACCGTGACGACGATCGAGAACGACCGGACCGCCGCTCCCGCCTGGGCCACCCACCCCGTACCCACCTCCGCCGACGGGTGGGTCGCCCGGGCCCGCGAGGTGCGCGAGATCCTGGAGGCCGATGCGGCCGCCCGCGACAGGGCCGGCGCCACCCCCTACGACGAGGTCGCGCTGCTGAAGGACTCCGGCCTCGTCACCCTGCTCGGCCCCGTCGAGCACGGCGGCGCGGGCCAGGAGTGGCCGCTCGCCTACCGGGTCGTCCGCGAGGTCGCCGCGGGCGACGGCTCCATCGGCCAGCTCCTCGGCTACCACTACCTCTGGTTCTGGGCCGCGCGTCTGGTCGGCACGCCCGAGCAGATCGCCGCCGTCGAGGCGGACGCCACCCGCAACCGCTGGTTCTTCGGCGGCGCGGTCAACCCCCGCGACGCGGACGTGGTGATCCGGGACGCGGGCGACCACCTCGTCTACAACGGCCGGAAGTCCTTCTCCACGGGCAGCAGGGTCTCCGACGTGACCGTGCTCGAGGGCGTCCTCGAAGGCACGGACACGCACGTCTTCGCGATCGTGCCCAGCGACCAGCCCGGTATCGCGTTCCACGACGACTGGGACAACATCGGCCAGCGGCTCACCGAGAGCGGCGGGGTCACGATCTCCGAGGTCCAGGTGCCGTGGGAGGCAGCGGCCGGCTTCGTCGACCGGACCTTCCGGCCGCGGGTCTACAACACGCTCAACGTGCCGACGATCCAGCTCGTGTTCGTCAACTTCTACCTCGGCATCGCCCGCGGGGCGCTCGAGACCGGGGCCGGGTACACCCGCACCAGCGCCCGCTCCTGGCTGCACAGCGACGCGGACCGGGCCGTCGACGAGCCGTACCAGCTGGACCTCTACGGGGACTACGCGTCGAAGCTGTGGGCCGTCGAGGCGCTGGCGGACCAGGTGGCGCAGGAGGGGCTCGCGATCCACCGCGACGCCTGGAACGTGACCGAGCGGCAGCGCGGCGAGCACGAGGTGCGGGTCGCGGCGGTGAAGGCGCGGGCCACCGAGGTCGCGCTGGAGATCACCGCGGGGATCTTCGAGGGCCTGGGCGCCCGCTCCACCACCGCCGCGCTCGGCTTCGACCGGTTCTGGCGCAACGTCCGCACCCACACCCTGCACGACCCGGTGGCCTACAAGCGCCGCGAGGTGGGGGCCTTCCTGCTGCGCGACGAGCTCCCGGAGCCGACCTGGTACTCCTGACCCGGGACGACGAGAAGGGCCACCTCACGACCTGAGGTGGCCCTTCTCCGTGCCGGTCCGGGGCTCAGCCCACGCGCTGGCGGTCCGTGTCCGCCGGCATCCCCGGGGTGTGCTCGGGCTCCGGCGGGCGGACCCGCGGCAGGAAGCGGCCGGTGCGGGCCACGTAGTTCGCGTAGTCCTCCCCGAGCTTCCCGGCTCAGGCCCGGCTCCCGCACCCCGCGCGCCTGGATCTGCACCGCGACGACGATGAGCACCGTCGCGAGCAGCGCGAGCGCGGTGGGCACCATCACCAGCAGGCCCGCCGTCGCCACGATCATGCCGGTGAACGCGGGGTAGCGCACCCGCGAGTAGAGGCCGCTCGTGGCGAGCGCGAGCGGCGCGCCGCCGCGCCTGCGCGCCGAGCCCAGCTGCGCGAGCGAGGCCAGCAGCAACGCGAGACCGAGGAGCAGGACACCCGCCCCGACCACGACGTAGCTGGGCCGGCTGAACAGCTGGAACGGCTGGATGACGTCCGCCGCCACGAGCAGCGGCGCCGCCAGGCCGAGCAACAGGGCGAGCCCGAAGAGCACCCGGGACCACCACGCCGGGGAGCCCACCCCGGCGGCGAGCGGCGAGCGCCGCGCACCGGCCCGCGCCCACCGGCGGCCGTACGCCCCGCCCACGATCGTGACGACGCCGAGCGCCAGCGCGATCCAGCCCGCGAGGTGGTGGTTGAGCGCCCCGGCCACGACGTCCCAGGCGGGGCGACCGCTGAGCTGCCCGATCGAGTCGACCAGCAGCACGGCGCCGAACAGCACGAACAGCACCGAGGCGCCGTAGCGGATCGTCTTCTCCGGCAGCCGCTTGCCCAGCTGGCGGCCGACGACGATCGCGAGCGCGTCCGCGACGACCATGCCGAGCGTGGAGCCGAGCCAGACGCCGAACCAGCCGTGCTGGGTGGCCAGGGTGATCGTGGCGAGCATCGTCTTGTCGCCGAGCTCGGCCAGGAAGAACGCCACCGACACGGCGACGACGGCGGAGCGCGCCCTGCGCCCGGCCTTCGCCTCCTCCTCGTCGGTGAGCGAGTCACCACGCAAGGTCCACGCGCCGAAACCGAAGAAGGCGATGGCCGCGACGAGCGCGATCCAGCCCGTGGGCAGCGACGAGCCGAGGCCGAAACCGATGGCCACGGACACCAGGTGGACGAGCGACGTGGCGATCGTGATGCCGATGAGTACCGGCCATGTCTTGTAGCGGGTCGCGAACGTCAGAGCCATGAGCTGCGACTTGTCGCCGAGCTCGGCGACGAAGATGACCCCGAAGCTCAGCGCGAACGCGAACAGGACGTCGTGCACGGTCCAACCCCTCGATCTCAGGGCCGGACCGGAGAGGAATAGGGGCCTCTTCGATCCGACCATGTCGGATCGAAGGTCTCGCTCGCCTGGTGGTGGACAGGCCGCGCGGCCGGGCGAGGTGACTCGCCAGTATGTCGACCGCGGCGTTGAGAGCTACTCCCCTTCGCTGCGACCGACGCTACCGCATCGATCCAGGCCTGTCCCCGCCGGGCCCGATCGTATGAGCTGCTTCATGCCGGCCCGGGGGCCGAATGCCCCCGAGCCTGGCGTTCGGCCCGGGCACGACCTACGTTCAGGAGAGCCACCCTGTGCCGTACGTTCGTTAAGTTGGGCCCGAATCTCCGAGGAGTACCCCATGGCCGAGGCCGTCATCGTCGACGCGGTCCGCACCCCCATCGGCAAGCGGAAGGGTTCGCTGGCCGACGTGCACCCCGTCGACCTCTCCGCGTACGTGCTGCGCGCCCTGCAGGAGCGCACCGGCATCGACCCGAACGTGATCGACGACGTCGTGTGGGGCTGCGTGAACCAGGTCGGGGACCAGGCGGCGCAGATCGGCCGCTACGCCGTCCTCGCCGCGGGCTGGCCGGAGACCGTGCCCGGTGTGACGATCAACCGGGCCTGCGGGTCGAGCCAGTCGTCGTTCGACTTCGCGGCCGGGATGGTGATGTCCGGGCAGTACGACGTCGTCGTCGCCGGGGGCGTCGAGGCCATGACCCGGGTGCCGCTGGGCGCCGGCCGGGACCTCGGCCGCCCCTACGGCCCGCTGGTGCGCGAGCGCTACGCCGTGGACCTGACCGGCGGCGAGTTCCCCGGCGAGGACTTCAACCAGGGCATCGGCGCCGAGCGGATCGCCGCGAAGTGGGGATTCACCCGCCGGCGCCTGGACGAGTACTCCTCGCGCAGCCATGAGCTGGCCGCCGCCGCGATCGACTCCGGCGCCTTCGACGGCCAACTGGCCCCGATCCCCGGCCACCCGGACTTCACCGCGGACGAGGGCCTGCGCCGCGGCACCACCCCGGACACGCTGGCGAAGCTCAAGCCGTCCTTCAACGAGCACGGCGTGATCCACGCGGGCAACGCCTCGCAGATCTCCGACGGCGCGTCCGCCACGCTGATCATGTCCGCCGAGAAGGCGAAGGACCTGGGGCTGACCCCGATCGCGCGCTACCACTCCGGTGCGGTCAGCGGCGCGGACCCGTTGATGATGCTGACGGGCCCGATCCCGGCGACGCAGAAGGTGCTCAAGAAGAGCGGCCTGTCGGTCGCCGACATCGGCGCGTTCGAGGTCAACGAGGCCTTCGCCCCCGTCCCGCTGGCCTGGCAGGCCGAGCTGGGCGCCGACGACAAGGTGCTCAACCCCCTCGGCGGCGCGATCGCCGTCGGCCACCCGCTCGGCGCGTCCGGCACGATCCTGATGACCCGACTGCTGCACCACATGCGCAACAGCGACATCCGCTACGGCTTGCAGACCATGTGCGAGGGCGGCGGCACCGCGAACGCCACCATCGTCGAACTCCTCTGATCAGGCGGGAAGGCCGGCCTCGCCGTCCGCGATCGGGCCGGCCTCCTCCCCCGTGCCGTAGCGGTCCAGAACCTCCGTGACCCGGGCGGGCCAGCGCTCGTGCGCGGACTGCCGGCTCACGCCCGCGGCCTTCCCGATCAGCTCCCAGGTCGCGCCCCCGCGGCGCAGGGCGATCAGGTTCCCGAACGGGTCCAGGGCCGCCGCGAGATCCATCCGGAGCTGCACGAGCTGCCACGCCCGCTCGCGCAGCGCCGGCAGCCCGGTGCCCTCCTCCGCCTCCACTCGGGGTGCCGGGCCGCGGCGTCCACCCGCTGCCCTGCCGTACTGAGCACGGATTCCCAGGACGTGCACAGGAACGTCTCAGACTCGGGCCTCACACTTGTGCCATGACCGACGAGCAGCGGGGGCAGACCCGGCCCGATGGGGACGTTGCGGACGCCACCAGGGCACGGGACACCCGGACCCAGCAGAACGACCCCATCGACGGGCCGACCGATGTCGTCGCCTCGCCCGCGCAGCCCGTGGGCGAGAAGGCCGAGGGTGCGGTCAACGGCACCGACGGCGCGGACCGCCCCACCGCGGTGCACGCCGCGTCGGCAGCGGGCTCCTACAGCCCGTACACGACCCAGCCACACACTCCGGGCCAGTACGGCGGACAGCAGTACGGATCGCAGCAGTACGCGGCGCAGGCCCGCTACGGCGCCTACGGATACGGTGGGCAGCAGGGCCACGGCGCGCCCTACGGCGCCCCGGCCTACGGCCCCTACGCGGGCGCCCAGCAGGGCCCTGCCACGCCGGGCACCGGGAGCCCGGGCGGCGCGAGCGGCCCCGGCGGGCCGACGGACCCGCCCGGCGGTCACACCACCGTCCTCGACGGCGACCGGCCCCGCAGGTCCCGGCCGATGGTCGGCATCGTCGCGGCCGCCCTGATCGCCGGCCTCGTCGGCGGCGGCGCCGGGTTCGGGGGCGCGTACGCGCTGCTGGACGGCAGCCCCAGCAGCAGCACCACCACGCTGACCGGCACCCCGGCGTCCGGGACGAACGCCTCCGCCACCACGAACGGCACGGTCGCCGCGGCCGCCGCCAAGGCGATGCCCAGCACCGTCGACATCCGGGTGACCACCGGCCAGGGCACCGCGGAGGGCTCGGGCGTCGTCCTGACCTCCGACGGGGACGTGCTGACCAACAACCACGTCGTGGCGGGCTCGACCGGGCCGATCAGCGTGACGCTGGCGGACGGCTCGACGCACACCGCGACGGTCGTCGGTACCTCGCCGAGCTACGACCTCGCCGTCCTCAAGCTCAACGGCGTCTCCGGGCTCACCGCGGCCACGCTCGGCCGGACCTCCGACGTCCAGGTCGGCCAGCAGGTCGTCGCGATCGGGTCCCCGCAGGGCCTGACCGGTACCGTGACCACCGGCATCGTCAGCGCGCTGAACCGCACCGTCGCCGTCGAGGGCGAGGACGGCACCGGCGTCGTCTACAACGGCCTGCAGACGGACACCGCGATCAACCAGGGCAACTCCGGCGGCCCGCTGGTGAACCTGGACGGCCAGGTCGTCGGCATCAACTCCGCGATCGCCACGTCCGGCAGCGGCAGCACGGGCAGCATCGGCCTCGGCTTCGCCATCCCGGTGGACCAGGCCCGCCGCGTCGCGCAGGAGATCATGAACACCGGTAAGGCGACCAAGCCGGTGCTCGGGGTCCAGGGGAACGCCTCCACCAGCTCGTCGCCGTCCGGGGCGGGGGCGCCACCATCGCCGCCGTCACCCCCGGCGGCCCGGCCGAGGCGGCCGGGCTGAAGCAGGGCGACGTCGTCACGAAGGTCGGGGACGCCTCCGTCGGGGACTTCTCGGACCTGGTCGCCCGGATCGGCGCCTACTCCCCCGGCGACAAGGTCACCCTGACCGTCGGCACCGGGGCCTCCGCGCGGACCGTCGACGTCACCCTCGGCAGCATCCAGGACACCGGCGCGACGACGAGCAGCGGGGGCTCCACCTCACAGCAGCGGGACCCGTTCGGCGGGCTCAACCCGTTCGGCAACAACGGTGGCGGCTCGGGCTCGGGCGGTTCGGGCTCCGGCGGTTCGGGCTCCGGCGGCAACTGAGCACCCGGCCGCGCACGATCACCGGCCGGGCGGAGACACCCCCTGACTCCGCCCGGCCGGCCCCCGCTCACCCCTTCAGCCACGCCCTGACGGCCTCGGTGTCCGCACCGAGCGTCGGCGGCGTCCGGCGGTAGTCGGGCGGGGTGAGCGAGTAGTCCACCGGATTGCGGACCACGCCGACCCCGCCGCCCGGGTGCACGACCGGGTTCAGGCCGAGGCTCTCCGCCAGCCCGATCCCCTGGTCCACGGTGTTGATCGGCCCGCAGGGCACGCCGACGCCCGTCAGGACGTCGAACCACTCCTGCGCGCTGCGCGTCGCGAGGCGTTCCAGCAGTAGCGGGCGCAGCACCTCCCGGTTGCGGGTGCGGTCCGCCATGGAGGCGAACCGCGGGTCGTCGGGGAGCCGGGAGCGCCCAGGGCGGTGCAGAGCCTGCGGAACTGGCCGTCGTTCCCGGCGATGACGATGAGCTCGCCGTCCCCGTCGGCAGCGGCTCGTAGGGGAACAGGCTCAGGTGTGCGTTGCCCATCCGGCTCGGCACGACGTCGCCCGCGAGGTAGGCCGAGGTCTGGTTGACCAGGCAGGACAGCGCGGACGACAGCAGGTTCGTCTCGACGTGCTGGCCCTCGCCCGTCACGGTCCGGTGCTGCAGGGCGGCCAGGATCGCGACCGCGGCGTGCAGTCCCGTCATCACGTCGAACACGGCGACGCCGGACCGGTACGGGGTCCCCCCGGGTTCGCCCGTGAGGCTCATCAGCCCGGACGTCGCCTGGACGAGCAGGTCGTACCCGGGCAGGTGCGCGCCGCCCGCGGTGCCGAAACCGCTGATGGAGCAGTAGACGACGGAGGCGTTGCGCTCGCGGACGGCGTCGTAGTCCAGCTCGAACCGGCGCAGCCCGCCGGGCTTGAAGTTCTCGATCATGACGTCGGCGCGGGCGCTGAGCCGGTGTGCGTCGGCGAGGTCCTCGGGGTCGTCGAGGTCCAGCACGATCGAGTGCTTGTTCCGGTTGATCGAGAGGTAGTAGGTGGACATCGGGCCGTCCGGCCCGTCGTGCACCGGGGGCATCCAGGTGCGGGTGTCGTCGCCGCCGGCGTTCTCGACCTTGACGACCGTGGCCCCGAGGTCCGCCAGCATCATCGTGGCGTAGGGGCCGGCGAGCACCCGGGAGAAGTCCGCGACGACGAGGCCGGCGAGCGGACCGGACGGCGCCACCTCCTCCAGGCCGAGGGGCTCGCCGGGGCCGGGGATGTGGTCGGACGTCTGGGAAGGGGGCACCTCGCGATGATAGATATGACCCCGACACGTTGATGCGTCTGCATTGAGCAGGCTCATCCGGTGAACCGGCACGGAGGCGGGCATGGCCGAATCAGGCGACGCGGTGGTCCTGACCGAGCGCGAGGGGGCGGTCCTGGTGATCACCCTCAACCGCCCGCAGGTACGGAACGCGGTGAACGGCGAGCTGGGACGAGCGGTGGCCGCCGCGCTCGACGAGCTCGACGGGGACCCGACGCTCTCCGTCGGGATCCTCACCGGCGCGGGCGGCACGTTCTGCGCGGGGATGGACCTCAAGGCGTTCCTCGCGGGGGACACGCCGTCGATCGAGGGGCGGGGCCTGGCGGGAATCACCCTGACCCCGCCGAAGACGCCGATCATCGCCGCGGTCGAGGGCTACGCGCTGGCCGGCGGCTGCGAGATCGCCCTCGCCTGCGACATGATCGTCGCCGCGCGGGACGCGAAGTTCGGGCTGCCGGAGACGAAGCGGTCGCTCGTCGCCGGCGCGGGCGGGCTGTTCCGGCTGCCGGAGCGGATCCCCCGCGGCATCGCGCTGGAGTACGCACTGACGGGCGAGCACTTCGGCGCCGAGCCCGCGCACGCCTGGGGCCTGGTGAACCGGCTGACCGAGCCGGGCGAGGCGCTGGCCGGGGCGCTGGAGCTGGCCCGGCAGATCGGGGCCAACGGCCCGCTGGCCGTCCGGGCGACGAAGGAGATCGTCGTCGGGGCGCCGGACTGGCCCGTGGAGGAGCGCTGGTCCCGCCAGGAGGAGATCATGCGGCCCGTCTTCACCTCCTCCGACGCCCGGGAGGGCGCCACCGCGTTCGCCGAGAAGCGGGCGCCCGTGTGGAAGGGCGAGTGAGGGGGTAGGGCCCGTCGAGGCCCTGGCCTGGCGTAGCGACCTGTCGTTCCCGCTGGTGCTCGAGCCCGTGTACGGCGACAACGCGCGCGGGCTGATCGTGGTCCACTCCCGCGCCGAGCTAGCTAGCCGGAGCCGGTGGCCCTGGCTCTGGTCTACCTCAGTGGTACGCCCGGCGCCTCCGAGGCGATCGCGGACGTGGTGACCGGGTTCGCGTCGAGCCCAGTGGGTGCGTCGTGAACGCCGGGCGCCACGCAGGGGCGGGTGCGGGCCGCCGGCCGTCCATGGTCAGGGAGCCGATGAAGCCCTCTCGGCGCAGGGTCGCCGCGGCGGTCAGGCCGGCCAGCGACGCGCCCACGCCTCGCGCCCGCGCGCTCCTCGCACCGGGCGGTGCACGAGCGCGACCCGGAGCGCAGGGCCGTCCTGCTGTCGGTCTACGAGGACGAGCAGTGCCCCTGCGAGCCCCGAGCGTCAGGCCGCCGTGAGGCCGTGTCCGGGGACACGGCCTGACGGCGGGTCAGGCCGGCTGCAGCTGCGCCCGCCGTCGCACTGCGGCCGAGTTGGCGGCGACGCGCTCGGCGAGCGCGGCCTGCCCGGCCTCGACCAGGGCCGGGTCGCCGTGCCACGCCGCCAGCGCCGGGTCCACCAGGGCGCGGCCGAACGAGAACGTCAGCGGCCAGGGCGTGCGGTGGTGCTGCATCGCCTCGAGGTTGGCGGTCGCGCACTCGGGCGACTGCCCGCCGGAGAGGAACGTGACGCCGGCCAGCTCGTCGGGCCAGGCGCGCAGCACCTCGACGGTGGCCTCGGCGACCCGCTCCGGCGAGGACTGCTCAGGGTTGCCCTTGCCCTCGATCACCATGTTGGGCTTGAGCACGATCCCGGCCAGGTCGACGCCCAGTAGCGCGAGCTCCTCGCGGACCGCCGCGTGCACCGCGGCTGTGACCTCCGCGCAGCGCTCGATCGAGTGGGCGCCGTCCATCAGGACCTCGGGCTCGACGATCGGCGCGATCCCGGCCGCCTGGCAGGCCGCCGCGTAGCGGGCCAGGGCGTTGCCGTTGCTGCGCAGGGCTCCTGGGCTGGGCAGCTCGTCGGTGATGACGTAGACGGCGCGCCACTTGGCGAACGCCGCGCCGATCTCGGCGTAGTGCGCCAGCCGGCCGGTCAGGCCGTCGAGGCCATCGGTGACCGTCTCCCCGGGCAGCCCCGGACAGGGCTTGGCGCCGGTGTCGACCTTGATGCCGGGCAGGATGCCCAGCGCGAGTACGGCCCGGGCGAACGGTGTCCCGTCGGCGAAGGTCTGCCCCAGGGTCTCGTCGCAGAAGATGATCCCCGAGGCGCCGTCGGCCAGTCCCGGCGTCGCTGCCAGCAGTTCCCGGTAGCGGCGCCGGTGCTCGGTGGTGGCCTCGACCCCCGCCTTCTCCAGCCGGCTGGACATCGTGCCGATGCTCTCGTCCGCGGCGAGGACGCCCTTTCCGGGGGCCACCATCTGCGCCGCGATCTGTCTGCACGAACCCATGTCGCGAGTTCCCTCCGTCGGCGAACGTGGTCGCCGAACGTACGGACCGGCTCCGGGGAGGGCCTCACCCATCCTGGGGAGACGGTCGGGGAGCCCGTGAATATTCAGTGATCGCTCAAGTGTTCGCGAGGAAGTCTCGATAGACGCCGGGGTTTGTGATGCCGACCATAGGAGCCATGACGAACCGCTGGAACGCCGGGGTCATCCCCTACGCCGAGATGGGTTACTGGCAGCCCGACTACGTCCCCAAGGACACCGACGTGTTGTGCGCCTTCCGGATCACCCCGCAGGAGGGGGTGCCGCCGGAGGAGGCGGGCGCCGCCGTGGCGGGGGAGTCGAGCACCGCGACGTGGACGGTCGTGTGGACCGACCGGCTCACCAGCTACGAGCACTACCAGGCCAAGTGCTACAAGGTGGAGGCCGTCCCGGGCACGCCGGGGCAGTACATCGCCTGGATCGCCTACGACCTCGACCTGTTCGAGGAGGGCTCGATCGCGAACCTGACGAGCTCGATCATCGGCAACGTGTTCGGGTTCAAGCCGCTCAAGGCGCTGCGCCTGGAGGACATGCGGATCCCCGTCACCTACGTGAAGACGTTCCAGGGCCCGGCGCACGGGATCGTGATGGAGCGCGAGTACCTCAACAAGTACGGCCGCCCGCTGCTCGGCGCGACCACGAAGCCGAAGCTGGGCCTGTCCGCACGTAACTACGGCCGCGTCGTCTACGAGGCGCTGCGCGGTGGCCTGGACTTCACCAAGGACGACGAGAACATCAACTCGCAGCCGTTCATGCGCTGGCGGGACCGCTTCCTGTTCGTCATGGAGGCGGTCAACCGTGCGCAGGCCGCGACCGGCGAGATCAAGGGCCACTACCTCAACGTCACCGCCGGGACGATGGAGCAGATGTACGAGCGGGCGAACTTCGCCAAGGAGCTCGGCTCGGTCGTCGTGATGATCGACCTCACGATCGGCTACACCGCGATCCAGTCGATGGCGAATTGGGCCCGGGCCAACGGCGTGATCCTGCACCTGCACCGCGCGGGGCACGGCACCTACACCCGGCAGAAGACCCACGGCATCAGCTTCCGGGTGATCTCCAAGTGGATGCGGCTGGCCGGTGTCGACCACATCCACGCCGGGACCGTCGTCGGGAAGCTGGAGGGCGACCCGTACTCCACGGCGGGCTTCTACGAGACCCTGCGTGACAACAACGTCGAGGCCGACCCGGTCAAGGGTCTGTACTTCGACCAGGACTGGGCGTCGATGCCCCCGGTGATGCCGGTGGCCTCCGGCGGCATCCACGCCGGCCAGATGCACCAGCTGCTCCACTACCTGGGCGAGGACGTCGTCCTCCAGTTCGGTGGCGGCACGATCGGGCACCCCATGGGCATCGCGGCCGGTGCCGAGGCGAACCGGGTGGCGCTCGAGGCGATGATCAAGGCGCGGAACGAGGGTGTCGACTACTACAAGGAGGGCGAGGAGATCCTCCGGAAGGCCGCCTCCAAGAACCGCGCTCTGGACATGGCCCTGGCCACGTGGGGCGACATCACCTTCAACTACGAGTCCACCGACGTCCCCGACGTCGTCGCGACGCCGACGACAGTCTGAGGAGCCGACCGTGCGCGTCACCCAGGGCACCTTCTCCTACCTGCCCGACTTCACCGACGAGGAGATCTCCGAGCAGATCGAGTACTGCTTGGATAACGACTGGCCGCTGTCGGTGGAGTTCACCGACGACCCCCACCCCCGCAACGTCTACTGGGAGATGTGGGGTCTGCCGATGTTCGACCTCAAGGACCCGGCCGGGGTGCTGGCCGAGGTCAACGCCTGCCGAGCCGCCGAGCCGAACACCTACATCCGGCTCACCGCCTACGACGCGCGGCTGGGCCGCCAGACCACGGCGCTGTCGTTCATCGTGCAGCGGCCCGCCGAGGAACCCGGGTTCCAGCTCGAGCGGCAGGAGGCCCAGGACCGCCAGATCCGCTACACGACCCGCGCCTACGCGACCGACCGCCCCGTCGGGAACCGTTACCGAGAGGGGTGAGCAGGGTGGAGACCGGACAGGGCACTCCGTTCGGTTACCGGCCGAGCCAGGCGCCCGGACCGGACCCCGCGGAGGAAGAGACCGTCGAGCACCTCCCCGCCGACGCCGTGGTCGACCTGGCCGCGGCCCGACGGGAAGCCGGCATCGACGACGTGCTGGCGAAGCTGAACACCGAGCTGGTCGGTCTGGCGCCGGTGAAGACCCGCATCGAGGAGATCGCCTCCCTGCTGCTGATCGACCGGATGCGGGAGCGATACGGGATCACCGCGAGACGACCGACCTTGCACATGTGCTTCACCGGCAACCCCGGAACCGGCAAGACGACGGTGGCGCTGCGGATGGCCGACCTGCTGCACCGGCTGGGCTACCTGCGCCGCGGCCACCTGGTCAGCGTCACCCGGGACGACCTCGTCGGGGAGTACGTCGGCCACACCGCGCCGAAGACCAAGGACGTCATCAAGCGGGCGATGGGGGGCCTGCTGTTCATCGACGAGGCGTACTACCTGTACAAGGTCGAGAACGACCGGGACTACGGATCCGAGTCGATCGAGATCCTGCTGCAGGTCATGGAGAGCAACCGCGACGACCTCGTGGTCATCCTGGCCGGGTATGCCGACAAGATGGACGTCTTCTTCGCGGCGAACCCGGGGATGCAGAGCCGCATCGCCCACCACATCACGTTCCCGGACTACACGGTCACCGAGCTGGAGGAGATCGCGGTCCTGATGACCGACGAGCTGGCCTACCGGTTCTCCGACGAGGCTCGTGTCGTCCTGCGCCGCTACCTGGAGCGGCGCGTCGGGCAGCCGTGGTTCGCCAATGCGCGGAGCGTTCGCAACGCGATGGAGCGGGCCCGGTTGCGGCAGGCACGTAGGCTCCTGGATCAGGAGGACCCGCGGGTCGACCTGGCGGCCTTGATGACCATCGAGGCGTCCGACCTGCTTGCGAGCCGGGTGTTCAATGAGGACGCCGACACCACGACGGTGCGCTCGGCCTGATGGGGACGGATCGGACGACGAGGTGACCACCAACGCCAGGCTGCGCGCGCTGGTCGAGCTGGCCGAGACCGGCTCGGTCCGCCGGGCGGCCGAACGTCTGGTGGTGACCGAGTCGTCCGTGTCCTCCTCGGTCAGCGCCCTCACCGCGGACGTGGGCACCCCGCTCGTCACCCGGCACGGCCGCGGCGTCCGGTTGACCCCGGCCGGGGAACGCTACGCCGAGTACGCCCGCCGGATCCTCGGCCTGCACGCCGAGGCCGTCCTCGCGGCCCACGCGGAGGCGGATCCCGAGCACGGCGCGGTCCGGCTCGGCGCGGTCACCACCGCCGGGGAGTTCCTGATCCCGGACATGCTCGCCTCCTTCCGCGAGAAGCACCCCGGCGTGGTGCTGCGGCTGGAGGTAGCGCCACGGGGCCTGATCTGGCCGATGCTGGCGCGTCACGAGGTCGACCTCGTGGTTGCGGGACGGCCGCCGGACGACCTGTTCCCCGCCAGGGTGCGGGCGGTGAGCCCTAATTCGCTGGTCGTGGTCGGTGCGCCGGACGAACGCCCCGATTTCGACCCGGCCCGGGTGACCTGGCTGCTGCGCGAGCCGGCGTCGGGGATGCGGGCGACCTGCGCCGCCCTGCTGGAGCGCCTGGACGTCTCCCCGCCGCAGATGACACTCGGCTCGAACGGCGCGGTCATCGCCGCGGCCGTGGCCGGGCTCGGCGTCACGCTCGTGTCGCGGCATGCCGTCAGCCGCGAGCTGGGCTCCGGCGCACTGGTCGAGCTGCCGGTTCCCGGCGTCCCGCTCGACCGGCCATGGCACGTCGTCAGCCAGCCGGACCCGACGCCGTCCACCCGGCTGCTGATCGAGCACGTGCTCGCCGTCCCGGCGCTCGACTGGCGCGAACCCCGCTCCTGAGAACCCCGACCGGAGAACCCCCGGTCGGCTCCCCCACGAGGGGGATGGCCGCGCCCGGGCCTGCCGCCAGTCTTTGACCCGGCGACCGCCGGCCCGGCCCGTCCGCGGCCCGCCGTCCGTCCACCGAATGAGGTGAACAGAACCATGCTCGCCGACCGCACGACGCTCACGCAGTTCCTCAGCGAGGAACGGCGCCACCATCCCGCCTCGGACGGGGACCTGAACTCCGTGATCCTCGAGGTCGCGCTGGCGTGCAAGGCAGTCGCCGACCGCGCCGCGTTCGGTGCCCTACGCGACTCGATGGGCAAGATCGACCAGACCAATGTCCACGGCGAGGTGCAGCACAAGCTCGACGTGGCCGCCAACGACTACTTCCTGCGGGCGACCGAGCGCAGCGGCCGCCTGGCGGGAATGGCCTCGGAGGAGCTCGACGAGCCCTACGTACTGCCCGCGGAGTACCCGCGGGGCAAGTACCTGCTGGTCTTCGACCCGCTCGACGGATCGTCCAACATCGACGTGAACGTATCGGTCGGCAGCATCTTCTCGATCCTGCGCGCGCCCGAGCCCGGGGTGGACGCGACGACGCAGGACTTCCTGCAGCCAGGGACTGCGCAGGTCTGCGCGGGCTACGCGCTGTACGGCCCGGCGACGATGCTCGTGGTGACGGTGGGCCGGGGCGTACACGTGTTCACCCTCGACCGGGCGCTCGGCGAGTTCGTCCTCACCCGCGAGTCGATCCAGGTGCCGGCCAGGACGAGCGAGTACGCGATCAACTCGTCGAACCGTCGGTTCTGGGAGCCTGCCGTGCGCCGCTACGTCGACGAGTGCCAGGCCGGCCGGTCCGGGCCGCGGCACAAGGACTTCAACATGCGCTGGATCGCCTCGCTGGTCGCCGAGACGCACCGCATCCTCACCCGGGGCGGGGTGTTCCTGTACCCCCGCGACACGAAGGACCCGGCCAAGCCGGGCCGGCTGCGGCTGCTCTACGAGGCCAACCCGGTCGCGTTCCTCATCGAGCAGGCGGGCGGTGTGGCGAGCACCGGGCGCGAGCGCATCCTCGACGTCGTCCCGTCCGGCCTGCACCAGCGCATCCCGTTGATCTTCGGGGCGGAGGAGGAGGTCGCGCTGATCGACCGTTACCACCGCGAGCACAACGACCGCCCGTACGACTCACCCCTGTACGGCGTGCGTGGCCTGTTCCGCGTGTCCGGCGGCTGAGCGGGCCCGACGGTATCCGAGGGAGGCAGAGGCATGTCACGCAAGTACCCGATCATCTCGGTCACCGGCTCGTCCGGTGCGGGCACCACGTCGGTGATGCGCACGTTCGCGCAGATCTTCCGGCGCGAGGGGGTGAACCCCGCGTTCGTCGAGGGCGACAGCTTCCACCGCTTCGACCGCGTCGAGATGAAGGCGGCGATGGCCGAGGCGCACGCCCGCGGCGACTACGCGTTCAGCCACTTCGGCCCCGAGGCGAACCTCTTCGACCAGATCGAGGAGCTGTTCCGCACCTATGGCGAGACGGGTTCCGGCAAGGTCCGCAAGTATCTGCACGACGACCTGGAGGCCGCCCCCTACGGGCAGCAACCCGGCACTTTCACCCCGTGGGAGAGCGTGCCGCTCGATACGGACCTGCTGTTCTACGAGGGCCTGCACGGGGCGGTCGTCACGGACGAGGTCGACGTCGGACGGTACGCGGACCTGCGGATCGGCGTCGTCCCGGTGCTCAACCTCGAGTGGATCCAGAAGCTGCAGCGGGACAAGGCGGCGCGCGGCTACACCGCCGAGGCGGTGACCGAGACGATCCTGCGCCGGATGCCGGACTACGTGCACTACATATGTCCGCAGTTCACCCACACCGACGTGAACTTCCAGCGGGTGCCCGTCGTCGACACCTCCAACCCGTTCATCGCCCGGACCATCCCGACGGCCGACGAGTCGATGCTGATCATCCGGTTCCGCGATCCGCACGGGATCGACTTCCCCTACCTGTTGTCGATGCTGCACGACTCGTTCATGTCGCGGCCCAACACCATCGTCTGCCCCGGCGGGAAGATGGATCTGGCCATGCAGCTGATCTTCACGCCGATGATCTTGCGGCTGATGGACCGGCGGAAGCAGGCGCTGGGCGGGTAGGGCGCGGGACGTCACCGTCTTGGTGGCCATGCTGACGCGACGGAGGCGCGCAACCGCGCGTCGGTGGTCATGCCCGCAGTCCCTCGACCGGGACGACCGCGGTGATCGTGGTGCCGCCGCCGGGTGTGGAGGCGACGTGCAGCGTCCCGCCCACCACCTCCGCCCGTTCGGACATCGACCGCATGCCGTAGCCGGTGGCGGTCTCGCTGATCGCGACGGTGTCGAAACCCGCCCCGTTGTCGGACACCTGCAGCTCCGCCCGACCCTGCCGGACGGCGAACCGCAGCCGGCCGGCCGTGGCGCCGGCATGCTTGGTGATGTTCTGCAGGCCCTCCTGCGCGATGCGGTAGAGCGCGATCTCGACGTGCTCGGGCAGCCGCTCCTCGGCGAGGTCGAGGCTCAGCTCCAGCTCCGGGATGGACCGGGCCAGGCTGGCCAGGCCGCCGGCGAGGCCGAGGTCGTCGAGCACAGGCGGGCGCAGGCCGCCGATCGCGGCCCGGGCCTCGTCCAGCGTGAGGTCGAGCAGCTCCCGGGCCAGCACGAGCTGCCCGGCCGCAACCTGCGGGTCCTGCAGGAGTGTGTGCTCCATCGCGTCGAGGTGGTAGTTGAGCGTGACGAGCCGCTGGGAGATTCCGTCATGGATGTCGCCGGCCAGCCGGCGCCGCTCGGTCTCCTGCGCGGCGATCACCTGCTCGGTGAACCGCTCGGTAGCCAGCTCGCGGGCAGCGAGCCGCCGGTGCATCCGTGCCTGGTGCAGCGCGCCCGCCACCAGGCCGCCGATCACCACGAGCAGTCGGATGTCGCGGTCGGTGAACTCCCGCCGGACCACCGTGTGCACGTTCAGCACGCCGACGAGCCCCGCCGTGTCGGTGGCCATGGGCACCGACGCCATCGACGTGAAGTCGGTGCCGCGCAGGGCCGGGATGGGCACGTACCGCGGATCGCTCTCCTTGTTCTCGACGATCACCGTCGGCGTCCGGTTGCGGGCCACCCATCCGGTGACGCCGGTCTCGATCGGGAGCCGGACCTTGCCCACCGCCCGGTCGAACGGCGCCGTCGCGCCGGCGAGGCTCAGCGAGCGCTCGCCGTCGTCGAGCACGTGCACGAAGCAGACGTCGGTGTCGGTGGCGTCGGTGATCAGCTGCGCAACGGCTGACGCGAGCGGTTCCACGGCGGGTCCGATGGAGGCGGCCTCGATCAGCCGCAGCAGCAGCCCGTTCTCCCGCTCCGGATCCGCCAGGCCGAGCACGTCACTCACAGGAAGATCCCCTCGCGCAGCGCGGTGGCCACGGCCCCGCTGCGGTCGTTGACCTGAAGCTTGCGGTAGATCGCCCGCAGGTGGCTCTTCACCGTCTCGTCGCTCACCACGAGCCGGGCGGCCACGCCGCGGTTGGACAGGCCCGCCACCACCAGCTCCAGCACCTCGCTCTCGCGGTGGGTGAGTCCGTGCCGCGCGCCGGGCCAGAACTCGTCGCTCTGCAACCGCGCCGCGGTGTCGACGGCGCGGCCGGCCAGCGCGCTGTCGATGACGGTGGCCCCGGTGTGCGCCAGCTCGAGTTGGCGCACCAGCTCGTCGCTCGTGATCTGCTTGAGCAGGTAGCCGGACGCGCCCGCGCGCAGTGCCTGGAACAGGTACTGCTCGTCGTCGTAGACGCTGAGCAGCACGACCTTGCAGTTCGGGTCGCGCTCCCGCAGCTTGCGGCACAGGTCGAGGCCGCTGACGCCGTGCATGCGCACGTCGCAGAGCACGATGTCGGGGATGAGTGAGGCGACCACCTCCACTGCGCGGTCCGCACCGATCGCCTCGCCGACCACCCGGATCCGGCCCTGGAACGGCACGAGCATGGCCTTGATCCCGGCCACCACCATCTCGTGGTCGTCCACGAGGACGACGCGCAGCGGCCTAACCGACCCTCCACGATCCGGGAAGGCCGTCGTCATGGTTCCTCCTCGGTCCCGACCGTCGCCCGGCGCGGGTGCTCGATGATGAAACTTGAAGCGTATCGGCCCCGTGCCGGCACGAGGTGCGTTCACCTGGCTCGTCCGCTGGGCCGTATGGCCGACGATCCCGGCGCCCATGTCAGTCCGCGACGGTGATGGCCCGGGCGGGGCAGAGCGCGGCCGCCTGCCGGACGGCGTCGGCCAGCTCAGTGGGCGGGGTCGGGTCCCGCACGACCACGATGCCGTCCTCGTCACGCTGGTCGAACACGGCCGGGGCGGTGAGCACGCAGTTCCCGGCGGCGACGCATTTGTCCTGGTCCACGGTCACCCTCATCAGAGATCTCCTTGCCTGTCGTTGTGTTGTTCGTCGGGGGTCTCACCAGGTGACGGGGAGCTGGTAGACGCCGTAGATCGCCCCGTCGTGTTTGAACGGGATCTGGTCGAGGTTGCCCCGCTCGGCGGCCAGCCGGAGGGTGGGGACGCGGCGGAAGAGGGTGCCGTAGACCACCTGCAGCTCGACGCGGGCCAGCGGCTGGCCCAGGCACTGGTGCACCCCGAAGCCGAAGGCCACGTGGTGGCGGGCGTTGCGGCGCAGGTCCAGGCGGTGGGGGTCGGCGAAGGCGGCCGGGTCGCGGTTGCCGAGTTCGTTGGCCAGGATCACGCCCTCGCCGGCCCGGATGGTCTCGTCGCCGATGTCGATGTCGGCCAGCGCCACCCGGCGGCGCCCGGTGTGCACGATGCTCAGGTAGCGCAGCAGCTCCTCGACCGCGGCGGCGATCACCGTGGAGTCGTCGGTGTTCTGCAGCACGGCCAGCTGGTCGGGGTGCTGCAGCAGGGCCAGCGTGCCCAGCGCGATCATGTTCGCGGTGGTTTCGTGCCCGGCGACCAGCAGCAGGCGACCGGTGGCCGCCGCCTCCTGCCGGGAGACCTCCCCCGCCGTGACCCGCCCGGCCAGTTCGGTCAGCAGGTCGTTTCCGGGGTTCGCCATCTTCTCGGTGACCAGTCGGTCGAGGTAGTCGACCAGGCGCTGCTGGGCGGCCTGCGCCTCGTCCGCGGGCGTGGTGCGCTTGACCAGGAGCCGGGAGTTGGCCTGGAAGAAGCCATGGTCGGCGTACGGGACGCCGAGCAGCGTGCAGATCACCAGTGACGGCACCGGCAGGGAAAATGCCTCGACCAGGTCCACCGGCCGCGGGCCGGCCAGCATGTCGTCGATCAACCCGTCCACGATCCGTTGGACGGCGGGCCGCAGTCCCTCCACCCGCTTGATCGAGAACGGTGCGGTCACCATCCGGCGCCGCCGTGCGTGCTGGGGATCGTCCATGCGGATAAAGGTCGCGGTCTGCTGCTGCGTCGCCATCTGGCCCGCGCTCACGAAGGGGTATTGCGAGTGGTGGGAGTCGCTGCTGATCCGCGGGTCGGCCAGCAGCGTCCGCTGGTCGTCGTAGCGGGTGACCAGCCACGGTGTGCTGCCGTCCCACAGCCGGACCCTTGTGATCGGCGCCTCGTTCTGCAGCTGCTGCAGTCGCGGGGGCGGGTCGAACGGGCAGGCCGCCGCCCGCGGCATCGGGTAGTTCGGAGCACCGGCACCCGCCGGCTCGGCGATCCTGGCTGCGCTGTCGGTCACGGTATTCGTCCTCTCCAGAAGCCGGCACCAGAGCTGTGAGAGCGAGGACAGGGCACCCCCGCGCCGCACGCTGTCCTCGCCGCTGGCGCCCCAGGTGGAGTCGAGCCTCCGAGCCGGCGGGGTGAGGCGACATCGCGCGACTCGTGCGATACGCAGCGCTGCGATCAGCCCGAGCGCCTGCGCCGTTCCCCCAGCTCGGGGCCCACCGATACGACCCCACCCGGCAGCGGCGCCGCGCCCACGCCCGCCACGCCCCGCGACACGCCCTGGTGTCCGCAATGGCCGGCTACCGCCTCGAATACACCCTGGCCACCAAACTGGTCAACGACCTGGTCGAGGCCGCCGACGGCGACAGATCTTCTGCGTCTTGCGGGTGCTCGCGGTGAGCTGCTCCTCGGACCGGGCGGAGAGCACGAACGGGGTCTTCGGATTCGGCCGGGCCCTCCAGCAGCCCCGGCCCGAGGAGCACGGGCGGGTCCGGTCCCCGCCGGCCGGCGAGCTGACGGGGAACCTACTGGTCGGCGGGCCGGAAGTCCGCCGTGTCCGGTCTGCGCGTCATGTGCCAGTAGTCCACCAGCCGCCACGGCGTGGTCGTGACGACCCGGCCCGCCGCGTTGCGGTAGTACGTCGTCATGCCGGGGTGGGTCCAGATCATCTGCTCGTGGGCGGCGTCGAGGCGCGCGTTGTAGGCGTCACAGACCTCCTGCCGCACCTCCAGGGGCTCCTTGTGCGCGGCGAGCTTCCCGGAGGAGCCCGACGACGTAACCGGTCTGCGCCTCGGTGTGGAAGAACGTGCTGCCGCCGTGACCGAGGTTCGTGTTCGGCCCGTAGACCAGGAAGAAGTTGGGGAAGTCCGGGACGGCGACGCCCAGGTGGGCGCGGGCGTCGTCGGTTCCCCACTGCTCGCGCAACGGCACGCCGGACCGGCCGCGGACGTCCATCGGGAACAGCATCCGGCGCGACGAGAAGCCCGTGGCGAGCACCAGGACGTCGACGTCGTGGCGGCGGCCGTCCTGCGTCACGACGGTCGAGCCCTCGACGGCCGCGACCCCGGACGGGACGAGCTCGACGTCGCCCCGGCGGATCGTGGTGAACCAGTCGTTGTCGATCAGAATCCGCTTGCCGTAGGGCGGATAGTCCGGCAGGACCGCGTCCCGGAGGTGCTCGGCCCCCTCGAGCTGGGCGTCGACGTGGGCGGTGAAGAACCGGCGGTGCTTGTCGTTGAGGGCGTTGATCGAGCGTTCCGGATGCGGCCAGTCCGGGTCCCTGCGCAGCGTCGGGTGCAGCTTGTCCTGCAGCATCCACATCAGCCGCAGCCGGTACCAGGTCCGGTAGCCGGGGAGGTGCTCCATGAGCCGGCGCACCCGGTCGTCGATACGCCGGAGGTAGTTGCCGTTCGGGGTGATCCACTGCGGCGAGCGCTGGAAGACCGTCACCGAGGCCGCCTCACCGGCGATCTCGGGGACCACCTGCATCGACGAGGCCCCGGTCCCCACCACCCCGACGCGCTTCCCGCGCAGGTCGACGTCGTGGCGCCAGCGAGCCGTGTGGAAGGCGGGGCCGGGGAAGGTGTCCAGGCCGGGGATCGCCGGTGTCGCGGGCTGGTTGAACTGCCCCACGCAGCTGACGACGACGTCGACGGTCCGCTGCTCCTCCCCGTCCGGGCCCCGGAGCACGACGTCCCAGCTCGTGCCGGTCCACACCGCGGACACCACCGACGTCCCGAACGTGATCGCGTCCCGCACCGGGGCGGCGAACTCCCGCAGGTAGGCGATGATCTCCGGCTGCTTCGGGTAGTAGCGGCTCCACGACGGCCGTGGCCCGAAGGAGAACGAGTAGAGGTGGCTCGGGGTGTCGACCCCCGCTCCCGGATAGGTGTTCTCCAGCCAGGTCCCGCCGACGTCGGCGTTGCGCTCGACGACGGAGAAGTCCAGCTGCAGCCGGCGCAGGGCGTGGGCCATGCAGATCCCGGAAGCGCCCGCGCCAATCACCAGGACCCGCGGCCCGTCGGGCCCGATCGCCGGGCCGCGTAGCCAGGCCGGTTCGCGGAAGCCGCCGTCCTCGGCCATCGGCTCGGCGTACTCGGGCGGGATCTCCTCGCCGAGGGAGGCGCTCAGCATCGCCACGATCCTCGCGTCGTCCGGGGGTGACGGGGCCTCGCGCACTCCCCGGAGCACCGCGAACGCCGCCTCCCGCAGCTCGTGCCTGCGCTCCGGGTCGAGGCCCGCGGTGTCGTTGTCGTCGAGGGCGCGGGTGCGGCTCGGGCGGAACCGGCCGGTGAGCCAGCCGTCGTCCCCCGTGACGTGGGCCAGCACCAGCAGCAGCGTCGGGAGGTTGGCGCCGTCGAGGGCGTCCCGGAGATCGGCGTCCGCCAGGGGCGCCGGCGCAGCCACATCGCTCACCGCCGGACGGTAGACAGATCCACCGGATCCTCGCAACGGAGGGCGGGCGCGGGCCGCCGGACGGCGCATCGGGCGTCCCGCCGACCGATGGTGGCGCCGCCGCTCGGACAAGAGGACATAAAGTGCCCACGAGCGAGATCGATCAGCATCTCCAGCAACGGGAGTCGACGATGACAAACCTGGCCGCGAACCTCATCGCGACCGCCGAGAAGTACGGCGACCGCCCCGCGGTGCGCCTCGACGACCACGTCCTGACCTACAGCGACCTGCACTCCGCAGCGGCCGCCGTGGCCGGGACCCTCAGGTCGCGCGGGATCTCCCCGGGCGACCGCGTCGGGCTCGTCCTGCCGAACGTGCCGGCCTTCCCCATCCTGTTCTACGGCGCGCTGCTCGCCGGCGCCACCGTGGTCCCGATGAACCCGCTGCTCAAGGCACGGGAGGTCGAGTACTACCTGAACGACTCCGGCATGTCGATGGTGTTCGGCTGGGACGGCGGGGGCGACGTCGTGCCCGCCGCGGCCGAGGCCGTCGGGATCACCGGTGTCGTCGTCAGCGCGCTCGGGCCGTCGGCGGAGCAGCTCGAGGGCGAGCCGATCACCACGCCGGTGGAGCGGGACGACACCGACACCGCCGTCATCCTCTACACCTCCGGCACCACCGGACAGCCCAAGGGCGCCGAGCTCACCCACCGCAACCTGAACACGAACGCGCGCATGACGGTCGACACGCTCATCGAGATCACGTCGGACGACGTGATCATGGGCTGCCTGCCGCTGTTCCACGTGTTCGGGCTGACCTGCGGGCTCAACGCCGCGGTCGTCTCCGGTTCCTGCCTGACCCTGCTCCCCCGTTTCGACGGCGGCAAGGCGTTGGAGATGGTCGGGCGGGACAAGGTCACGGTGTTCGAGGGCGTGCCCACGATGTACGCCGGGATGCTGCACCACGCGAACGCGGGCAGCGCGGACATGTCGTCGCTGCGCACGTGCATCACCGGCGGCTCGGCGATGCCGGTGGAGATCCTCAAGGCGTTCGAGCAGAAGTTCGGCTGCCAGGTCCTCGAGGGCTACGGCCTCTCCGAGACCTCCCCCGTCGCCTCGTTCAACCAGCCCGGCCGCGAGCGCAAGCCCGGCTCGATCGGCTTCCAGGTGCGCGGCTGCGAGATGAAGCTGGTCGACGACGACGGCAACGAGGTCGGCGCGGACACCCCCGGCGAGATCGCGATCCGCGGCGAGAACGTCATGAAGGGCTACTGGGGCCGGCCCGAGGCGACCGCCGAGGCGATCCCGGACGGCTGGTTCCGCACCGGGGACATCGCCACCAAGGACGCCGACGGCTACTACTTCATCGTCGACCGGAAGAAGGACCTGATCATCCGCGGCGGCTACAACGTCTACCCGCGCGAGGTCGAGGAGACCCTCTACGAACACCCGGCCGTGGCCGAGGCCGCGGTCGTCGGGATGAAGCACTCGGACCTCGGCGAGGAGATCGGCGCCGCGGTGGCCCTCAAGGCCGGCCAGAGCGCGGACCCGGACGAGCTGCGGGACTTCGTGAAGGAGCGGATGGCGGCCTACAAGTACCCGCGCAAGGTCTGGATCGTCGACGCCCTGCCCAAGGGCCCGACGGGCAAGATCCTGCGCCGTGAGGTCTCCGCGCCGGAATAGCGCCGGAGCCGCCCGTGCGCGGAAATCGTCGCCCTGGCAACGATTTCCGCGCACGAGCGCGTCAGCGAAGCAGCTCCTCCACGACCAGCTCCGGGACGGTGATCATCGCGTCGTGCCCGGTCTCGATCTCCCGGCATCCGAAGCCGGCCCGCGCCACCACGCCGAGCGAGGAGGCGATCGCCTCGTACCGCGGTGCGACGCAGTGCAGGTAGGTGACCGGTAGCCCGTTGCCGAGCGGATGCTCCAGGTCCAGCGGCTCCTGATAGCTGCGCAACGGCTGGGGCGTGAGCCGGCGTCCGACCCACGCCGCGTCGGGCCCGGTCACGGCGAACGCGGAGGCGTCGGGCGGGGGCGGGATCGCGATCCCGTCGCCGCGCCGCCGCGCGTCGCTCGTCCGCCGGGCCACGAGCTCGTCGGGCAGGGCGTCGAAGGCGCACTTCCCCGCGTCGACGACCAGACCGTCGAGCAGGACGATCCGCCGGATCCGCCCGGCTTCGCGGTCGGCGGCACCGAGCACCGGGAGCGCGCCGAAGCTGTGCCCGACGAGGACGACGTCGTCGAGCTCCTCGGCCTCCAGGACGGCCACCACGTCGGCGGTCATCGTGCTCAGCCCGACGTCCGGGGTGAGCAGATGGGACCGCTCGCCGAGCCCGGTCAGGGTCGGGGTGAACACGTCGTGCCCGCGTTCGCGGAGCAGCCCCGCGACCCGGCGCCAGCACCAGCCACCGTGGTGGGCCCCGTGCACCAGGACGAACCTGTCTCCGGGCATCCCGGTCACCACGTCCTTCCCGACCCGCGCCCGCCGCGGGGTTCCGGCGATCAGCCTGCCACGGATCCGCGCTCGGCCTGGATCTCGTCGGCCTCGGCGGACGGTTCCTCGCCGGGGACCGGCTGGCCGAGGTGGGTGAGCCAGCCCCGCAGGACCCGGTGCAGCGCCTCCGCGCCGACGATCTCCCCCGGGGCCGGCAGCTCCCCGGGGTACATCAGGAAGCCGCGGCTCTGCGGTCCGCCGAGGCCCCCGTGCGAGCCGACGTGCGGCTCGAACGGCGACGCGTCGTCACGTGCCGGGTCGTAACGACTGTTGATCATGATGTCCGGGCAGTGCGGGAAGGTGTCGACGCGCCGAAGAGCAACGGGTAGCCGATGGCCTGCGGGTCCGACCAGTTCACGCGGCGTCCCCCGGCCGGCTCCGCAGTTCGCGGCCGGCCCGGATCGCCGCCTCGACGGACTCGCCGGGCCGCGCCACGACCACGCGGGAGCCGCTGCTCCCGGCGGCGACCGCGGCCGCGAACTCCTGCGGCGGCTCGGTCAGCAACCGGCGCATCCGGGCACCCGCGCGGCCCGGGGCGCGGGCCAGCCCGGCGACGGCGAGGGTTCCCCAGTGCACCGGCACGACCAGCGACGGCCGCAGCCGCCCGACGGCGACGGCGGCGCGTTGCGGGGTGAGGTGCCCGGGCCCGAGCGACGGCCCCCAGCCCCAGACCGGGAGCAGGGCGGCGTCGAGGCGGCCGGCCGCGGCGATGTCGGCCATGCCGTCGAACAGGTCCGTGTCCCCGCAGACGTAGACGCGCGAGCCGTCGCCCTCCAGCACGTGGCCGAGCGCGGGCGCGTCCGGGCCGTGCGCCGAGCGCGGACCCCACCGGTGCCCGCTGTGCGCGGCGGGCACGGCCGTGATCCGCAGGGCCCCGTCGCGCAGCTCCTCGCCGACCGCCAGCTCGTCCACCCGGGCGACACCGCGGCGGCGCACCCACTCCCCCGCGCCGCGCGGCACGACCACCCGGGCGTCCGGGCGCAGCAGCTTCAGCGACGGCAGGTGCAGGTGGTCCCCGTGCAGGTGCGAGATGAGGACGACGTCCGCGTCCGCGTAGTCCTCGGGGCGAGGCGGCGGCACGACGCGGCGCAGCGCGGACACCCGCCGGGTGAGCACCGGGTCGGTGAGGACGACGCGGCCGGCCAGCTCGATCCGGACCGTCGAGTGCCCGAGGAACCGGAGGGCGGACGGCTGCACACCGACGAGTATCGCCCTCACCCGGTCGTGGACGGGCGTCGGGCGGTGGGTCGGCTGCTCCGTCAGTCCCCGAACCGGAAGGGCTGGCCGGTCGACTCCAGGACCGCCATCCAGAGGTCCCCGTGCGGGTCCACCTGGTTGCGCTTGCTCACCGCCATCGCCATCGGGATGTGCACGAACCGGCGCCGCACGCGCCCGACGACCATCGCCGTCCGGCCGGACATCGCGGCGTGCACCGCCGCCTGGGAGAGCCGGACGGTGTAGACGCTGTCGTACGGGTTCGCGGGGACGCTGCGGATCGCGTAGCTGGGGTCGATGTAGCGCAGCGACGTCTCGACGCCGGCCTCGGCGAAGTGGGCCGCGATGCGTTCCCGCAGGTAGGGACCGATGTCCCCGAGCTTGGCGTTGCCCGAGGCGTCCGTGGCCGCGTCGCCCGCCAGGAGCTCCTGGCCCGCCCCCTCGGCGGCGACGACGACGGCGTGGCCGCGCTGTTCGACCCGCTTGCGCAGGTGCGCCAGGAGCCCGTTCTCCCCTTCGAGGGCGAAGGGGACCTCCGGGATCAGCACCACGTCGGCGTCGCTGCGGGCGAGCGCGGCGTAGCAGGCGATGAAGCCCGAGTGCCGGCCCATCAGCTTGACCAGGCCGATGCCGTTCGCCGTGGACTTCGCCTCGACGGTGACCGCCCGGATCGACTCCGACGCCCGGGAGAACGCGGTCTGGAAGCCGAAGCTCTGGTCGATGTAGGGGATGTCGTTGTCGATCGTCTTCGGGATCCCGACGATCGCGATCTTGAGCTTGCGCTCGGCGATCACCCGCTCGATCTGCATCGCGCCGCGCATCGTGCCGTCCCCGCCGACCACGAACAGCACGTTGATGTGCATCCGCTCCAGGCAGTCGACGATCTCCTCCGGGTCCTGGTGTCCGCGCGACGTGCCGAGCACCGTGCCGCCGTCGACCGAGATGTCCCGGACGGACTGCGGGGTGAGCTCGACGACGTCGTAGGCGTAGGAGGAGATGAACCCCTGGAACCCGTTGCGGAACCCGACGACCCGGCGCACGCCGTAGTGGTAGGTCAGGGTCCGGACGAGCCCGGCGATGACGTCGTTGAGCCCGGGGCACAGACCGCCGCAGGTCACGATCCCCACCCGGGTCTTCGACGGGTCGAAGTAGATCTTCCGGCGCGGACCGCAGGGCTCCAGCCCGGGGAGCCGCTCAAGCGGCACTCCCCGCGAGGTGACCTTGGTGAGGGTGTCGTCGAGCAGGACCCGGTCGTCCTCGTCGATGTAGTGCTCGGTGGTGCGCCGCGAGTCCAGCAGCGGCGCCATCGGCGAGGTGATCCGGCACGGGCCGAGGGTCGCGATGTCCAGGTCCGCGGGATCGACGGCCACAGGACGGTCCAGCGGCACGACGTTGTTCCCGCCGGGCTGCTCCCCCGCCTCGTTCACGTGATCGAACGCCTCGCTCACCTCACCACTCCCCGCGACCCGGTGTCCTGTCCCTGTCTCGACCGCACGGCCGTGTGCACGTGCGTCGGATCGGTCACCCCGCGACGGTGGGGACGGCGACCTCGGTCCTGCCCCACCAGCGTGCCCCACCCGGACCTGGAAGGACAGGCCGGGGGGTGGGAGTTCCGCGGCGGGCGGTCAGGCCAGCCCCAGGACCCGGTCGACGACGATCTCGATCACCACGCGCTCCGGGTTCACCCGGGGCACCCGGAACCGCTTCGCGTAGCGCTCCTCCGCGTCCCGGACGCGCTCGGCGTCGTCCCGCACCGTCGCGACCCCCTCGAGGCTGGACCAGCGCGCGCCGTCGACCTGGGAGACCACGACCCGCGCCCCCGCCGGACCGGCCGCGGCGACGTTGCGCGCCTTCTGCGAGCCGCCGCGGCAGATGACCCGGGCGACGCCCTGCTCGACGTCCACCGTGACCCCCACCGGGACGACGTGCGGGGTCCCGTCCCGGCGCAGGGTCACCAGGGTGCCCAGGTGGCGTTCGGTCCAGAACTCGCGGAACTGCTCGGACACCGATCCAGGCTCGAGACGTCGGACTGCCATGCCGGCCATCCTGCCCGGCGGGCCCGACGGCGACCGACGCGCCTGCCGCCGAACGGCCGTACGGGCTTCGCCACCCGAAAGGGTGAACCGGACGAACACGACGTTGCTCGGTGAGATACTTGGCAAAGGCAAGCGTTCACCTTGCGGGCGAAACGGGCGTCGTGGTCACCTGGACGGGAACCCTGCTCATCCGGACGGAGACGCCGCGTGTCCGAGCTTCGCCCCCGCCCCACCCGCCACCATCGGCGACGACGCCTCCGCGATCGCCCGTCGCCGCCCCGGGGTCGCGATCGGCGTGCTCGCCTCGTGCGGGCTCCTGGTGGCGCTGATCCAGACGATGGTCGTGCCGCTGCTGCCGCAGTTCCCGCGGCTGATGTCCACCACCCCGTCGACGGCGGCGTGGCTGATCACCGCGACGCTCGTCGCGGGCGCCGTGTCCGCACCGGTCCTGGGCCGCCTCGGGGACATGTACGGCAAGCGCCGGATGCTGCTGTGCTCGCTCGTGCTGATCGGGCTCGGCTCGCTCCTGGGCGCGCTGGCGCCGAACATCCTGGTGCTGCTGGTGGCGCGGGTCCTGCAGGGCGTCTCGTTCGGCGTGATCGCGCTCGGCATGAGCCTGATGCGGGACGTGCTGCCCGCGGAGAAGATCGGCGGCGGCGTCGGCCTGATGAGCTCCTCGCTCGGGGTCGGCGGCGCGATCGGCCTCCCGCTCACCGGCGTGGTCGCCCAGTTCGCGAGCTGGCGATGGCTGTTCGCGGGCGCCGCGGTCGTCGCCCTCGTCCAGATCCTGCTGGTCGTGCGGCTGGTCCCGGAGTCCGGCGTGCGGACGGGCGGGCGGTTCGACCTGATCGGCGCGGCGGGGATCGGCACGGCGCTGGTGTGCCTGCTGCTCGCCGTGTCCAAGGGCGGCGAGTGGGGCTGGGCGTCGCCGGTCACCCTCGGCCTGCTGGGCGCTTTCCTCGTGATCGTCCCGGTGTGGGGCCGGCACGAGCTGCGGACCCGGGCACCGCTGGTCGACCTGCGGGTGACGGCGCGGCCCCCCGTGCTCTGGACCAACGTGACCTCGGTGCTGATCGGCTTCTCGATGTTCGCGACGTTCGTCGTGGCGACCCAGATCCTGCAGGCGCCGGTGGAGACCGGCTACGGGTTCGGGCTCTCCCTGATCGTCGCCGGCGTCGTGCTGCTCCCGATCGGCGGCGCGATGGTGGTGTTCTCCTCGACCTCCGCCCTGATCTCCCGGACCCGCGGGCCCCGGACCACGCTGGTCCTCGGCGCGTCGGTCCTGGTCGTCGGCAACGTCGCGTTCGCGCTGCTGCCCGGCAGCCTGCTGCTGCTCATGCTGGCCGCGACCGTCGCCTCGATCGGCGCCGCGCTCGCCTACTCCGCCCTGCCGCTGCTGATCATGCGGGCGGTCCCGGAGACCGAGACGGCCGCCGCGAACAGCCTGAACACCCTCATGCGCCAGCTCGGGACCTCGTCCTGCACCGCCGTCGTCGCGGCCGTGACGACGGCGATGACCCTCGACCTGGGCGGCCGGGTGCTCCCCTCGAGCGGGGCCTACACCACGATCTTCCTGGCCGGCGCCGGCGCGGCGGTCCTGGGGACGGTCGTGGCGGCCCTGACCCCGTCGCCCCGGGGGGCGGGCCACAGCGAGAACGCCGGCGCCCTGGTCACGAGCAGCACCCCCTGACCGGGGCCCGCGCTTCGGTTGTTCCCGGCAACCCAGCGCGGTTAACCTGGCGGGGTGGACTGGACCGAACTGGACAGCAGGAGCTGCTCGGTGGCCCGCACCGCCGCGATAATCGGCGACGCGTGGACGGTCCTCGTGCTGCGTGACCTCCTGAACGGGGTCCGCCGGTTCGACGACATCGCCGGGCACCTGGGTATCGCCCGCAACGTGCTCACCCGACGGCTCGCGACCCTGGTCGAGGCCGGGCTGGTCGACCGGGTGCCCTACCGGGAGCCCGGCCGGCGCGAGCGCCACGAGTACCACCTCACCCCCGCGGGCGCGGAGCTCCGCACCGTGGTCATCGCGATGCTGGACTGGGGCGACAGGCACCTGGCCGGGGAGGCCGGCGCGCCGATGCGGATCGAGCACCCCGGCTGCGGCGCCGCGGTGCACGCCGAGCTGCGCTGCGAGGAGGGCCACGTCATCGCCGAGCACCGCGGGTTGCGCACCCTGCCCGGCCCGGGGGCCGTGACCCGGGCGAGCTGATTGGGTACCGCGAACCGTGGTACCCGCGGCCATGGGTGACTACGAGCACAGCACCACCGTCGCGACCGACCCGGACTCGCTGTTCCGCTACCTCTCCGACGTGCACAACCTCCCGAACTACTTCTCCGCCATGCGCGATGCCGAGCCGACGGGGAAGGACGCCTCCGACGCCGGACACCCCGGTGCGCAGGAGATCCACGTCGTCGCGGAGGTCGAGGGGAAGCGCCGCGAAGGCGAGGCCTGGTTCGAGGCCGACGAGCGGACGCGTGCCCTGCGCTGGGGTTCGGAGAGCCGCAACGGCTACCACGGCGAGTTGGCCGTGAACGGGGCCGCCGAGGGCGAGTCCGAGGTCGTGGTGTCGCTGCACACCGAACACGCCGACGGCCCGGCCGTCCGTGCGGGCCTCGAGGAGACCCTCGCCGAGATCAAGCGGACCGTCGAGGGGACGGCGGTCGAGGGGACGGCCAACCCCACCTAGGGGCTCGTCCGGATGTCCTTGCGGAGCGGGTGCTCCGGAGGGATCTCGATGAACCCGATCCGCACGCCGTCCGGGTCCTCGACCCACATCTCGTCGAGGCCCCAGGGCTCGCGGCGCGGCTCGCGCACGATGCGTGCGCCGCGCTCCGCGAGCTCCTTGCGGGCCCCCGCGAGATCCCGGACCTGCATCCAGAGCCGGACTCCGTCGCCCGTGCCGGGCCCTTCGCCGCGGCCGGACACCTCGAGGAACCCGCCGCCCAGGAAGAACACCGTGCCGCCCGGGAACTCGCGGTACACGGCCAGGCCCAGGACGTCCCGGTAGAAGACCGTGGTGACGTCCGGATCGACCGGGCGCAGCAGGACACGGCCGGCGAGAATCTCCACGGACCCGACCCTAGTGCCGAGGTACTCCCTCAGTAGGACCGCGGGAGCCCCAGCACGTGCTCGCTCACGAAGTTCAGCACCATCTCCTGGGAGATCGGGGCGATCTTCATCAGCCGGGACTCCGTCCAGTACCGGCCGACGTCGTACTCGTCCGCGTACCCGAAGCCCCCGTGGGTCTGCATCGCCCGGTCCGCGGCGAAGTGCCCGGCCTCCGCGGCGAGGAACTTCGCGGTGTTGGCGTGCTCGCCGCAGGGCAGCCCCTCGTCGTAGCGCCAGGACGCCTCCCGCACGGCCAGCTCCGCCGCGTGCAGCCGCATGTGCGCCTCGGCGAGCGGGAACGCCAGGCCCTGGTTCTTCCCGATGGGCCGGCCGAACACCTCCCGCTCCCCCGCGTACGCCACGGCCTTGCGCATCGCGGCACGGCCGATGCCGAGCGCCTCCGCGGCGATGAGGATGCGCTCGGGGTTGAGCCCGTCGAGCAGGTAGCGGAAGCCCCTGCCCTCCTCGCCCACCCGGTCCGCGACGGGGACGGGCAGGTCGTCGTAGCTCACCTCGCAGGACGCGACGGCGTTGCGGCCGAGCTTCGGGATGGGCCGGATGTCCACCTCGGGCCGCTGCAGGTCCGCGAGCAGCAGCGTCATCCCGTCCGTCCGCTTCGCGCACTCCTCGAGCGGGGTCGTCCGGACGAGCAGCAGGACCTTCTCGCAGTCCTGGGCCTTCGACGTCCAGACCTTGCGCCCGCGGACCAGGTAACGGTCCCCGTCCCGCCTGGCGCGGGTGGCGATCGACGTCGTGTCCGTCCCGGCGTCCGGCTCGGTCACGCCGAACGCGACGTGCAGGTCCCCGGACGCGACGCGCGGCAGGTACGCCTCGCGCATCGCACGGGAGCCGTGCTTCGCCACCGGGTTCATCCCGAACACGGCCAGGTGGATCGCGCTCGCGCCGTTCATCGCCGCCCCGGACGCGGCCACCTCCTCCAGGACGATCGACGCCTCGGTGATCCCCTGCCCGCCCCCGCCGTACTCCTCGGCGAGGGAGATGCCGAGCCAGCCGCCGTCGGCCATGGCCCGGTAGAAGTCCCAGGGGAAGCGGTGCTCGGCGTCGCAGGCGCGCCAGTAGGCGTCGTCGAAGTCCTTGCAGACGGCGCGGACACCCTCCCGGATGGCGCGATGGTCGTCGTTCGGCGTGAAGTCCACGGTGACTCCCTCTCGGTCCGGGTGTGTCCTAGACGCGGGCGGCGGGCAGGCCTTCGACGCCGACCGCCTCGTCCGGGTCGATGCGCAGCGCCGTCATGAGCCGGGCCAGGCCGAGATAGTGCCCGGCCACCAGCCCGACCTCCACGATCTGCTTCTCGTCCAGCTCGGCCGCCAGCGCAGCGTAGGTCGCGTCGGGCACCTCGCCGTCCCGGACGAAGTCTGCGACGAACGCGAACATCGCCCGCTGCGCCGGGGTGAACAGCTCGGAGCCGGTCTCGCCGCGGTCCAGGGCGTCGACCTGCTCCTGCGTGCCGCCCGCGGCCAGGGCGATCGGGACGTGCTGGTCCCACTCGTAGCGGGCGTTCAGCCGGCCGACCTGGAGGATGACGAGCTCGCGCAGCAACGGGTCGATCGCGAGGTCCGCGAGCAGCGCGCCGCCGTACTTGAGCCACGGCCGGAACGCCGTGTCGGCGCGGGCGACGAGCCCGAAGACGTGCAGCGGTGGCACCTTCCCCAGGGTCGCGGCCGTCTGCGGCGGGACGTTCCGGGCATCTGCATACGTGACACGAGCCATGTTCTGCAGACCGTAGGCGACTCCCGCCGCCGCCGCTGCACGTTCGACGATCCGTAGAATCTGCTCGGCCCGTGCCGTCCACAGTGGTGGCTCATGCGGCCGTCACGTGCGGGGACGCGGAAATCCGTCACGAACGCACGAGTAACACTCCGCGGTAACACTCCACAGTATTACCGGAAGGTAACCGTCAACGGTGACCGGGCCCGGTACAGAATGGGCGATCGGGACCCAGGTCACCTGTCGATCATCGCCGGAATCCCGCTACCGTTCCCTCACCGCCCGATCCACCCACTCGCGGTTGCGCAGGCTCACGACCAGGAGTTTCCTCGTGATGCCCGGTGCAACGGAGGTCCGCCACACATGAAGCCGTTCGTGGTCAACAACCATGGCCGTCTGGTCTTTCCCGCCAATTTCTCGCCCGACCTGGATTTCTCGGTGCTCGACTCGCTGGAGCAGTTCGGCGCCGTCATCGGCCGCGATTTCGAGTCGAAGGCCCCCACCGGAACGGACATCCTCGCCCGGGTGGAGGCCGGCGCCTACCCCAGCCGATTCGAGCTGTTGCGCGACCTGGGACAGAACATGTTCTGGGTCAACCGTTATTCGATGACGATGTACGACAAGCGCCCGACGCGCTGGCGGGACGTCCCGCGGCACCGCCCGGACGTCTTCCTGCCCGTGCTCACCCCGTGGGTCGACGGGGACCGGAAGGTCGCCGCGGTCGAGCAGGCGTATCGCGAGCTGCCCGCCGCGTGGGACGAGACGGCGGAGGACGCCGTCTTCAACCTGCTCTTCGACGTCTTCCGCAACCGCCGCCACCACGCCACCGAGCTGCCGGCGGTCAAGCCGACCGTCGCGGAGTTCCTGCGCACGCCGGACGCGCTGACCTTCGTGCTTCCCCAGCACGACCCGGACTACCCGGTCTTCACCACGCAGGAGATCCACGACGCCGAGGCCGCCGTCCCGGAAGCTCGAGGCGCTGACCCGCTGGGCGATGGTGCTGCACAACCAGTACCCCTGGGACCGCTCGAAGACCGAGCTGAGGCCGGCGTCGGAGATCGGCGACGACGACATCGTCATCGCGTTCCACCCGCGGACCCGCGAGGTCTCGGCGTTCCTGGACCGCGTCAGGGCGGGCCGCGTGCCCGCCCAGCGGACGGCGTCCCCCGTCGTCCCGAAGGCGCCGGTGCGCCCCTTCCCGCCGGTCAAGGTGCGCGAGGCGTTCACCGTGCAGCCGAAGCTCGAGGCGCTGGCGATCGTCCGCGGCGAGCTGGTCTGCGACAACTCCGACGTCGTCCGGAACACCAGCTTCTCCTGGTCGCCGATGAGCGCCGCCGAGATCAGCGCCAAGACGGGCATCGACCAGCGCCGCTACACCCGACACGACATCGGCGAGCTCGCCCTGGAGGCGGCGAAGGCCGCCATCGCCCACTCCGGGCGCTCGACGGACGAGATCGGCGCCGTGCTCGTCGCCACCTGCACCAGCGACCGGCTGATCCCGTCGCTGTCCACCTGGCTCTCCGGCGAGCTCGGCCTCCTGCAGACGCACTGCTCGGCGGACATCGTCGCGGCGTGCGCGGGGCTGCCCTACGGCCTCGCCGAGGCCGTGCGCCAGCTGCAGGAGGTCGAGCGGCCGGTGCTCCTGGTCTGCGTCGAGAAGTTCTCGGACAAGATCGGCAGTGTCCGCACCTCGCGGATGATCTTCGGTGACGGCGCCGCGGCGATCGTCGTGGCCCCGGCAGCGGAGGGGTCCGCCGGGGACGTCGACATCCTGCAGACCTACGCCGGCGGGCCGCCCGAGCAGGTGAACTCGATCATCTGGCCGAACCCGGAGTTCGACAACGACATCACGGTCTACGGGCCCGAGGTGAAGGCGCTGGTCGCCCGCTACCTCGCACAGATGATCGGCGAGCTGGGCGAGCTGCCCGGCGACACGTCGGACACCCTGCTCGAGGAGATCGACCTGATCGTCCCGCACCAGGCCAACAAGACGATGATCCTGCAGCTCGCCGACAAGGCCGGGCTGTCCGCGGACCAGCTCTACTTCGACATCGAGACCATGGGCAACGTCTCCGCGGCCTCCATCCCGATCGCGCTGTTCGACGCCGTGCGGGACAAGGTGATCACCGCGCCGATGCGCGTCTTCGCACCGGGCTTCGGCGCCGGCGCGGTGGGCGGGTACGCGGTGATGACCGTCGACCCGTCGATCGTCGCGCCGGAGGTCGTCCTCGGCGGCGTCGGGGAGCGACCGGCCGGCTCGCCGGACGCGGCCGATCTCCCTCCGATTCCCGGCACCACGAGCGACGATGTACACGTCGCGTTCGGGGTCTAGCAGGATGTGGCCCGTGAGCTTCCACAGGATCGCGATCGTCAACCGTGGTGAGCCCGCCATGCGGCTCGTGCACGCAGTCCGCGAATGGAACGCGCAGGGGGAATCCCCGCTGCGCACCGTCGCGCTCTACACCGCCGTCGACCGGCGGGCCATGTACGTCCGTGAGGCGGACGAGGCCGTCCTGATCGGCCCGGACGACCCGGACCATCTGGGACCGAGCCCCTACCTCGACTACGCCGAGCTGGAGCGCGCCCTGCGCGTCTCCCGGGCCGACGCCGTCTGGCCGGGCTGGGGGTTCGTCTCGGAGAAGGCCGAGTTCGCGGAGCTGTGCGACCGCCTCGGCATCACCTTCATCGGCCCGTCCGCGGACGTCATGCGCCGCCTCGGTGACAAGATCGCCGCGAAGAGGCTGGCCGAGGAGGTCGGCGTCCCGCTGGCGGCGTGGAGCGGCGGCCCCGTCGCGGACCTCGACGCGGCCCGCGCGGCGGCGGAGTCCATCGGCTACCCGCTGATGGTCAAGGCGACGGCCGGGGGCGGCGGCCGGGGCATCCGCTACGTCGCCACGCCGGACGCGCTGCCGGAGGCCTTCGAGCGGGCGAGCTCGGAGGCGTCGAAGACGGCCGGGGACGCCACGGTGTTCCTGGAGCGGGCGGTCCGCGGCGGCCGGCACGTCGAGGTGCAGGTCGTCGCGGACGCCGCGGGCGACGTGTGGACCCTGGGCGTCCGGGACTGCTCGGTGCAGCGCCGCAACCAGAAGGTGATCGAGGAGTCCGCGTCCACCGCGCTCGACGCCGAGCAGGAGGAGCTGCTGCGGTCCTCGGCCGCCGAGCTGGTACGCGCCGCGGGCTACACCAACGCGGGCACCGTGGAGTTCCTCTACGAGCCCAAGGAGCGGCTGCTGTCGTTCCTGGAGGTCAACACCCGGCTGCAGGTCGAGCACCCGGTGACCGAGGCCGTCACCGGCGTCGACATCGTCAAGCTGCAGCTGCACATCGCCGGCGGCGGGAAGCTCGCGGACGTCGCGCCGGAGGCCCCGCGGGGCTCCGGGCACGCCATCGAGGCCCGGCTCACCGCCGAGGACCCGGAACGCGAGTTCGCACCGGCCCCCGGCCGGATCGAGCACCTCGCGCTGCCCAGCGGCCCGGGCATCCGGGTGGACACCGGCGTCGCGGCCGGCGACGTCATCCCGCCGCAGTTCGACTCCATGATCGCGAAGGTCATCGCGTGGGGCCGGGACCGCGGCGAGGCCCGCGCCCGGCTCGTCCGCGCGCTGCGCCAGACGGCCGCGGTGATCGACGGCGGCACCACGAACAAGGCGTTCCTGCTGGACCTGCTGTCCCGGCCCGAGCTGGTCACCGGGGACACCGACACCACCTGGCTCGACGGGATGATGGCGCAGGGCTACACGCCGCCGCGCCGCCTGGACGTGGCGCTGCTGGCCGCGGCCGTCGAGGCGCACGACGGGCACGTCGCCCGCCAGCAGCACCGGCTGCTGGCCTCCGCGGAGCGCGGCCGGCCCGAGGTCGGCTACGAGACCTGGCACCAGACGGACGTCCGCGCCGGCGGCGACTCCTACCGGCTGCGCGTCGCGCGGACCCGGGCCAACCGGTACCGCGTGGTCCTCGAGCTGCCCGCCGCGGGCGGGGGTTCCACCACCCAGGCGGTCGACGTCGACGTCGAGCGTTCGGGCCGGTTCGAGCGGCGGCTGACCCTCGGCGGCACGACCTACTCGGTCCTCTCGGCGCCGCAGGACGCGGACTACCTCGTCGAGGTCGACGGCGCCGTGCACCGGATCTCCGGCGGCGAGGCCGGCATGGTCCGCGCGCCCGCCCCGGCGATGGTCGTCGCGGTGCCGGTGACCGCCGGGCAGACGGTCGCCGAGGGTGACGTCGTCGCCGTCGTCGAGAGCATGAAGCTGGAGACCGCGCTGCGGGCACCGTTCGCGGGCGTCGTCGCCGAGGTGCTGGTGCCGGCGAACACGCAGGTCGAGGGCGGGTCCAAGCTGGTCCGGCTGGAGCCGACGGCCGATCCGGCCGCCGCGGGGCCCTCCGGGGACCGGGCGGACTTCTCCGCGCTGGCCGGGTCCGGCGAGAGCGCCGCGGACCCGGGCGCGGTCGCCGCGGACGTGCTGACCGCGCTGCGCTGGCAGGTCCTGGGCTTCGACGTCGACGAACGCGAGGCCAAGCCCCTGCTCTCCCGGCTGGGGAAGGCCCGCGAGGCCCTGCCCGGCGACGACCCCTCCGTGCTGCTCGGCGAGACCGCGGTGCTGCGGATCTTCGCGGACCTGTCGTCGCTGTCCCGCAACCGCCGCGAGCTCAGCGTCCCGGAGACGACCAACGGGGAGGCCGCCGAGGAGACCGGGCGCAACCCGCAGGAGTACCTCTACGCGTTCCTGCGCTCGCGCGACGCCGAGGCGGAGCAGCTGCCGGAGTCCTTCCAGCAGAAGCTGCGCCGCGCGTTGGCCCACTACGGCGTCACCGACCTCGCGCACCAGGACCTGGGTCCGGCGCTGTACTGGATGTTCCTCGCGCACCGCCGGGCCACCGCGCACGTGCCGGTCGTGATGGCGTTGCTGCAGTGGCGGCTGACCCACCCCGCTTCGGTGGCGGAGCTGTCCCCCGCGGCCCGGGACGAGTACCTGGGCACCCTCGACGAGCTGGTCCGGGCCACCCAGGTGCGGCACCCGGTCGTCGGCGACCTGGCGCGCCAGGTGCGCTACCGGCTCTTCGACGCCCCCGCCGTCGCGGCGGAGCGCAGCGAGGTGCTGCACAAGGTCCGTGCGTCCCTGGACGCGCTGACCGAGAACCCGGACGCGCCGGACCGCGCGGAGCGGATCGAGTCCCTCGTCGCGTCGTCGGAGCCGATCCTCGGGGTGTTCGGCGCGGAGCACAACGCCGCCCTGCTCGAGGTGATGACCCGGCGCTACTACCGGGTCCGCCCGCTCGGCGAGATCACCGTGACCGAGCAGGACGGCCGCCCGCTGCTCACCACGGACTACACCCACGAGGGCCGGGACCGGCGCGTCATCGCGACGGTGATCGACAACAACGACCCGGCACGGGCGAAGGCCGCTGCGGACGAGACCCGGCGCCTGGTCTCCGAGCTGCCCGAGGGCCGCACCGCGGTCGTCGACCTCTACGTCACCTCCACCCACGCGGACGACCGCGGGGACGCCGACGCCCGCGCCGAGCGCGTCCGCGCGGCGCTGGGCTCGGTGCCGCCGGAGAAGCTGACCCGGGTCGCGGTCGCCGTGCGGCCCAACCCGACCACGGTCGAGGACCCGGTGTGCGACCCGGGCCCGATCTGGTTCACCTTCCGCCCCGAGGCGGACGGCACGCTCGTCGAGAACCGGACCCTGCGCGGGCTGCACCCGCTCGTCGGGGACCGGCTCGGCCTCTGGCGCCTCGGCGCGTTCGACCTGCGCCGGCTGGACTCCGCACCGGACGTCCACCTGTTCCACGCCACCGGCAAGCAGGTCCGCGAGGACCAGCGGCTGCTGGCGTTGACGGACGTGCGCGAGCTGACCGTCCTGCGGGACGAGACGGACGGGCGGATCCGCTCGCTGCCGCAGCTGGAACGGGTGCTCGACGCCTGCCTGGACAGCCTGCGCAGCGCCCGGAGCAAGGACCCGAAGCTGGCCAGGCTCGGCTGGAACCGGATCCTGCTCTACGTCTGGCCGGTCGTCGACATCCCGGTGGACGAGCTGGACTCCGTGCTCAGCACGCTCGCGCCGCGGACCGGGGGACTCGGCCTCGAGCAGGTGATGGTGCAGTTCCACGCGCCTGCCCCGGCCGGGGCGAGGCCCCGGAGTTCATGTTGCGCATGTCCCGGCCGCCGGGTGCCGGGCTGACCCTGCAGCTCACCGAGCCGCCGACCCACCTGCTCCGCGAGCTGGACGCCTACGCGCAGAACGTGATCAAGGCGCGCCGGCGGGGTGCGGTGTACCCGTACGAGATCGTCCCGCTGCTCACGAAGTCCGGCGGGACCTTCGTCGAGTACGACCTGGACCCCGAGGCGGACACCTATCCGACGGCGGCGCCCGTCCAGCGCGAGCCCGGCCGCAACACGGCCAACATCGTGCTCGGCACCGTCACCACGCCGACCGACCGCTACCCGGAGGGCATGACGCGCGTCGTGCTCATCGGGGACCCGACCCGTGCGCTCGGCGCGCTGGCCGAGCCGGAGTGCGCCCGGGTCGTCGCGGCGATCGAGCTGGCGCAGCGGCTGGACGCGCCGATCGAGTGGTTCGCCGTCTCGGCGGGCGCGAAGATCGCCATGGACTCCGGCACCGAGAACATGGACTGGATCTCCCGGGCCCTGCGCTCGATCATCGAGTTCACCCAGGCCGGCGGCGAGATCAACGTCGTCGTCACCGGGATCAACGTGGGCGCCCAGCCGTACTGGAACGCCGAGGCCACGATGCTCATGCACACCAAGGGCATCCTGGTCATGACGCCGGACAGCACGATGGTGCTGACGGGCAAGCAGTCCCTGGACTACTCCGGCGGCGTCTCGGCCGAGGACAACTTCGGCATCGGCGGCTACGACCGGATCATGGGTCCGAACGGGCAGGGGCAGTACTGGGCCCCGGACCTGGGCGGCGCCATCGACGTGCTGTTCCGGCACTACGAGCACGCCTACCGGCTGCCCGGCGAGCGGTTCCCGCGGCCCGCGCCCACGGCGGACCCGGCGGACCGGGACATCACCACCGCGCCGCACGCGGGCGGGGACTTCACCACCCTCGGGGAGATCTTCTCCGCCGAGACGAACCCGGGCCGCAAGAAGCCGTTCGACATCCGCTCGGTGATGCGCGGTGTCGCGGACTTCGACCACACCCCGCTGGAGCGGTGGGAGGACATGCACGACGCGGACTCCGTCGTCGTGTTCGACGCCCACCTCGGCGGCATTCCCGTCGAGCTGATCGGCATCGAGTCGAAGCCGATCCCGCGGCGCGGCCCGCTGCCCGTCGACGGCCCGTCGCAGTTCACCGCGGGCACGCTGTTCCCGCGCTCGTCGCGGAAGGCGGCGCGGGCGATCAACGCGGCGAGCGGCAACCGGCCACTGGTCGTGCTGGCGAACCTGTCGGGCTTCGACGGCTCGCCGGAGTCCCTGCGCTCGCTGCAGCTGGAGTACGGCGCGGAGATCGGCCGGGCGGTCGTCAACTTCGACGGCCCGATCGTGTTCTGCGTGGTCTCCCGCTATCACGGCGGCGCGTTCGTCGTGTTCTCCGCGACGCTCAACGACACCATGGAGATCGCCGCCGTGGAGGGCTCGTACGCCTCGGTGCTCGGTGGCGCTCCGGCCGCCGCGGTGGTGTTCGCCGGTGAGGTCCGCAAGCGGACGGACGCCGACGAGCGGGTGACGGGCCTCGAGGCCCGCGTCGCCGCCGCGGTCGAGTCCCGCGACGAGCCCGAGGCCGCCCGGCTGCGGGCCGAGCTCGCCGCCGTCCGGGCGGACGTCCGCTCGGAGAAGCTCGGCGCCGTCGCGGACGAGTTCGACACCGAGCACTCCATCGAGCGGGCGCAGCGCGTCGGCTCGGTGCACCACATCGTGAACCCGCACCGGCTCCGCCCCTACCTGGTCGAGGCCGTTCAGCGCGGTATGGCGAAGACACTGGCACGCATTCCGGAAACCCACGAGGAGACCTGATGACCACCGCTGCTCCAGCCACCGACACCCACCCCGAGCCGCGCACCGCCATCGTCACCGGCGGCGCCCGCGGGATCGGGGCCGCGATCACCACCGCGCTCGCCAAGCAGGGCGTGCACGTGGCCGCGGGCTACAGCTCCAACAGCAAGGCCGCCGAAGAGCTGGCGGAGAAGCTGCGGGCCGAAGGCGGTTCGGTCTCGATCCACCAGGGCAACGTCGGGGATCCCGAGGACTGCCGGCGGGTGGTCTCGGAGGTGCTGGAGCAGCGGGGGCGTGTCGACATCCTGGTCAACAACGCGGGCATCACGGTGGACAAGACCGTCCGCAAGATGACCGTCGAGGACTGGCATGCGGTCATGCGCGTCAACCTGTCCGGCGCGTTCTACATGACCAAGAACGTGCTGGACCACATGACCGGCAACAGCTTCGGCCGGATCGTCAACATCAGCTCGGTGATCGGCGAGTCGGGCGGGATCGGCCAGGCGAACTACGCGGCGTCGAAGTCCGGGCTGTTCGGGTTCAGCAAGAGCCTCGCGCAGGAGGTCGCCCGCAAGGGCGTCACCGTCAACTGCGTGGCGCCGGGCTACATCGAGACCGAGATGGTCGCGGCCATCCCGGAGAAGGTGCTGGACAAGCTGATCGCCAAGGTGCCGATCGGCCGGCTCGGGCAGGCGCGGGAGATCGCGCGCGCGGTGCAGTTCCTCGTCGACGACGACGCGGGCTACATCACGGGCAGCGTCATCTCGGTCAACGGCGGGCTGGACATGTAGGTCCGGCATTCCCGTGGACGCCGCTCTCCCCGGGAGGGCGGCGTCTCCGCGTCCGGGCTCAGGTGCGGCGGCAGAGGCCCTTCGCGGCGAGGACCCGCTCGACGGCCCGGTCGTTGTCGGCGGCCGGGATCCGGCCGTCGGCCAACGCCGTCTCGAGGGTGTCCAGGATCGGGGCGACGGGCTCGACGTTCGACGAGAGCGCCATGTCCGCCCCGGCGCGCAGCGCGGCGAGCGTGGCCTGCGGCAGGGCGAGCGTGGCGGTGACCGCCTTCATCGCGCCCAGGTCGTCCGTCATGACCAGGCCGTCGAAGCCGTAGTCGTCCCGGAGCAGCCGGTAGGTCGCGGGGGTGAGCGAGCTGGGCAGGGCGTCCGTCAGGCCGGGGACGTCCAGGTGGCCGACCATCACGCTCGCCCGTTGCGGCCCGAGGGGCCCGAGGAGGTCCGCGTAGGGCTTGAGGTCGTTCGCCCGGAGCTGTGCGAGCGGGGGCGTGGAGACGCGGCCCTCGTGCGAGTCCCCGCTCGAGTGCCCGTGGCCCGGGAAGTGCTTGAGGACGCCGTGGACGCCCGCCTCGTGCAGGCCCTCCTCGAACGCGCGGGCATAGGTGGTGACGACGGCCGGGTCGTTCGAGAACGAGCGGTCCCCGATCACCGCGTTCGCCGGCTGGTCGCTGACGTCGACGGTCGGGGCCAGGTCCCAGGTCACCCCGCGGGCCAGCAACTGCTTCCCGCGCTGGGCGGCCAGCGCGCGGACCTGCTCGGGAGTCTTCTTCGCCATCGCGCGGGCGCTGGGCAGCTCGCCGTCGAGGTCGTCGATGCGCTGGACGCGGCCGCCCTCGTCGTCGACGGCCACGGCGACCGGCAGGTTCGCGGCCGCCTGGACCGCGTCGAGCTTCTTGTTCTGCAGCAGCGCGGTGGCGGCGCCGCCGAGGAAGATCCCGCCGACGCGGTTCTGCCGGACGATCGCGGCGGCGCCTGCGGGGTCCGCCGCGTCGACACCGACCATGAGCCGCTGCGCGAGCCGGTCCCGGGGGCTGAGCGCAGCGACGGCGGATGCGCACGTGGGGCCGGGGTCCACGGGCGCCTCGGGTGCCACCTCCGGGGCGGCCGTGGCCGGGGCGGCGGGTACGGGTGCCGCGGCGGGCTCGGCGCGCGCCGACCGGACGACGTCGGGCGCCGCTCCCGTGGCGACGCCGACGCCGCTGAGCAGGGCACCGAGGACGAGGCCGCCCGCGACGGTCGTGACCGCGCGTCGGCGTGTGGTGGAACTGTCGCGGAACCGCATCCCGGCCATTGTCGCGTGCCGCCGTTCTCGTGCCGAACGGCCCCGCCCCACACCCCGGTCCGAGGGACACTCGCGGGGCTCGAGACCCCGACTCGCGCGGCTCCAGACCCCGACTCGCGCGGCCTGAGATCGCGACTCGCGGGGCTCCAGACCCCGACTCGCGGAAGCCCGGCTCCACCCCCGCGAGTCGCGGTCTGAGGCCGGGCGAGTCGCGATCTCAGGCCGGGCGAGTCGCGGTCTGAGGCCGGGCGAGTCGGGGTCTGAGGCCGGGCGAGTCGGGGTCTGAGGCCGGGCGAGTCGGTCAGGTGAGCGAGGGGACGCGTTCCGTGGGGGGCGGGGGGCCGGGCGGGGTGCCGTCGCCGAAGGGGCTGCCGCCGAGCTCCTCGCGGCCGTGCGCGGTGAGCCAGTTGGAGACGTCCGGGCCCACGGGGATGATGCCCGTCGGGTTCACCTCGTGGTGCACGCCGTAGTAGTGCTGCTTGATCTGCTCGAAGTCGATCGTGTCCCCGAAGCCGGGGGTCTGGAACAGGTCCCGGGCGTACGCCCAGAGCACCGGCATCTCGCTCAGCTTCTGCCGGTTGCACTTGAAGTGGCCGTGGTAGGCCGCGTCGAAGCGGACCAGGGTGACCCAGAGCCGGACGTCCGCCTCGGTGATGGCGTCCCCGACCAGGTAGCGCTGCCGCGACAATCGCTCGGACAGCTCGTCGAGCCTGCCGAACAGCGCGGCGTACGCCTTCTCGTAGGAGGCCTGGCCCTTCGCGAACCCGCACTTGTAGACGCCGTTGTTGATGTCGTGGAACACCCCCTCGGAAACCTCCTCGATCTCGTCCCGGTACTTGTCCGGGAAGAGGTCGGGCGCGCCGGCGCGGTGGAACTCCGTCCACTGGGTCGCGAAGTCGAACTCGAGGGCCTTGTAGTCGTTCGTGACGACCTTCCCGCTCGCCACCTCGACGACGGCGGGCACGGTGACGCCCTTGTCGTAGCCGGGCACGGCCGCCTCGTACGCCGACCGCAGGTACTCGATGCCGAGCACGGGGTCCTTGTCGTCCGGGTCCAGGTGGAACCGCCAGCTGCGCTCGTCGTGCAGGGGGCCGGCGATGCCGAGCGAGATCACCGGCTCCAGGCCGAGCAGGCGCCGCCCGATCACGGCACGGTTGGCCCACGGGCAGGCCCGGGCGGCGACGAGCCGGTACCGGTCCGCCTCCACCGGCCACGGCGAGGAGCCGTCGGAGGTGATCCGTTCCTGCACCCCGAGGGGTTCGCGGACGAACTCGTCGGAGCCGGACTGTGCTGCACCGCTCGGGGACGCTCCCATGCGGCAACGCTACGACCTCCCGAGCGTGCCCGCCCGCCCCGCGGCGATCTCGGACGGCCGGGACGAGCGCGCGATCACACCGCCGGGGCGATCTCCCTGTGGTCGAATCGGGTCATGGTGGACTTCTCGCTGGACGACGTCGTCCGGCCCGGTTCCCGGGTCGCCCTCGCGGACGGCTGCGGCACCCCGACGGTCCTGCAGGGTCCGCTGAGCCGCGCTGCGGCCCGGGCCGGGGACGTGCGGCTGGTCCTCGGGTGGATGCCCGCGCCGACCCCGGACCTGGACCCGACGGCCTTCGCGGACGTCCGGGTGCTGATGGGCGGGCCCGGCGTCCGGTCGATGGTCGAGGCGGGGGACGCCCACGTCGTTCCCTGCCGGCTCTCCGCCGTGCCCACGCTGCTGGCCGGGGTGCTGAAGCCGGACCTGCTCGTCGCGACGCTGGTCCGCGGGCCGCGCGGGCTGCACCTCGGTGCCGAGGCCTCGTACATGCGCGGCCTGATCGAGGCCGGGGTGCCGGTGGCGGGCGTCGTGTCCACCGCCACCCCGCTGGCCGACGCCGGGGACCCGCTCCCGGCGGACGCGATCACCGTCCTCGGCGAGACGGACGAGGGCCCGGCCGAGATCCCTACCCCGCCCCCGACTCCCGCGGACGAGGCGATCGCCCGCAACGTCGCGGCGCTGGTCCCCGAGGGGGCGCGTGTGCAGGTCGGCCCCGGCCGGCTCGCGCAGGCGATGGTCGCGGCGCTGGAGGTCCCGGTGCGGATCGACTCCGGGTTGCTGCCCGAACCGGTCGTCGACCTGGACCAGAAGGGCCTGCTGCTCGACGACCCGATGTGCGCGTACCTGATCGGCACCCGCCGGCTCTACGACTGGGCGGACGGCCGGCGGCTCCTGCACCCCATCGAGGTCACCCACGACGTCGGCCGGCTCTCCGCGGCCGGCGAGCCCCCGCTGATCGGCCTGAACGCTGCGCTCGAGATCGACGTCGACGGGCAGGTCAACGTCGAGGGCCTCGGCCGGTCCGCAGCCGGCATGATCGGCGGGCACCCGGACTTCGCCGCCGCGGGCGTCCGCGGCCCGGGCCTGTCGGTGATCGCGCTGGCGTCGGCGCACAAGGACCGGCCCACGCTCGTCGAACGCCTGTCCCGGCCGGTGACGACCGCGTCGCACGACGTCGACGTGGTGGTCACCGAGCGCGGGACGGCGGACCTGCGGGGGCTGGACCGCGCGGAGCGCCGCGCCGCGCTGCTCGATCTGTGGGACGGCCGGGTCGCGGGGTGAGCGCTACCGTCCAGCCATGACCAGCCGGCTCGTCGCCGTCGTCGTGGACTGCACGGACGCCGACGCCCTCGCCCGCTTCTGGGCCGCGGCGCTCGGCCACCACAGCATCCGCGCCTGGGACGACGACCACGGGACCACCTACGCCCAGATCGACGACGCCGTCCCCCTGCTGCTGTTCCAACCGGTGGGCGAGCCGCGCACGGGGAAGAACCGCCTCCACCTCGACGTCGCCCCCCAGCCGGGCGGCACGCAGCGGGGCGAGGTCAGGCGGTTGACGGCCCTCGGCGCCACCGTGCTGGACGAGGCCCCGGGCCTCCCGTGGATCGTGATGGCGGACCCCGAGGGCAACGAGTTCTGCGTGCTGCCGGCCGAGGACTAACCCTTCAGGAACGGCGCCAGCGCCGCGAGGGTCTCCTCTGGGCGCTCGTCGACGAAGAAGTGGCCGGCCTCCGCGATCGCCTCGCCGGTGACGAGCGACGGGTCCGCGGCGCGGGAGCGCCACACGTCGAGCGGGTGGTCCCGGCTGTTCCCGACCACACCCCGGCCGCCCCAGAGGACCAGGCAGGGCGCGGCGATCCGGCGTCCGGTCCGCTCGCTCTCGGCGTCGTGCGCCAGGTCGATCGAGGCCCCCGCGCGGTAGTCCTCGAGCATCGCGTGCCGCGCGTCGGGGTCCGCGAAGACCCGCTCGTACTCGGCGACGGCAGCGGGGTCGTGCGCGTCGAGGCCGCTCCCCCAGCCCCCCAGGAGGCTGTGCAGGTACGCGCCCGGGTCGCCCGCGAGCAGCCGTTCCGGCAGGTCGAAAGGCTGGATGAAGAGGAACCAGTGGTAGTAGGCGGTCGCGAGCCGCCGGTCGACGTGGGAGTACACGTACTCCGTCGGCATGATGTCCAGCAGCGCCAGCCGGGTGACGGCGCCCGGATGGTCGAGGGCGAGGCGGTGCGTCACGCGGGCGCCGCGGTCGTGGCCCACGACCGCGAACTCGTCGAACCCCAGCTCGGCCATCACGGCGACCTGGTCCGCGGCCATCGCCCGGAAGGACGAGTCCGCGTGCCGCTCAGACCCGGGGGTGTCCGGCCCGTCGGCGGAGACACGCCGATCGGAGTCCCCGTACCCGCGCAGATCCGTGGCGACGACGGTGTGCTCCTCGGCCAGGCGCGGGGCCAGCCGATGCCACAGGACGTGGCTCTGCGGAAACCCGTGGAGCAGGAGCAGCGGCGGCCCCGAGCCCCCGCGCACGCCGTGGATGCGGACCGGCGACGTGGCCGTCGGCACCTGCAGGTCGAACGTCTCGAATCCCGGGAACATCGTGCCGACCGTAGTCGGCCGGGCCGGCCTCCGGCACCTGCCCGGTCCCGGCGCTCTCGAAGACCCAGGCCTTGAGCACGGCGAACCGGACCAGGCCGCCCAGGGTGCTCGCCAGCGCGACCGCGACGGACTCACCGGGCGCGGTGACGGCAGGGAAGACCTCGTCCACGACGAGCAGGACCGCCGAGCTGTAGAACGCGTAGAAGACGACGGTGCCGGCGTCCTGGACGTAGACGCGCCACCGGCGCGCCTGCGCGCCGTCGAAGGTGAAGCGGCGGTTGACCTCGGTGCTGACGCCGGTGCTGACCAGCAGGGCGACCAGGTTCGCGGCCAGGGGCTCCAACGTGACCCGCAGGGCGAGGTAGACGCCGGCGTTGACCGCGGTGCCGAGGCCACCGACGAGGGCGTAGCGGGCGAGCTGCCGGAGCATCGGGAACCGCTCGTCCAGCCGGGTCCGCGCGACCGCGAGCCGATCACCGGCCGACCGGGCGAGGTTCGCGAGCACTGACGGGAGACCGAGATGCGCCACCGATGCCCGGCCGGCCATTCCATCATCTCCTCGACCCGTTTCCGCTGTGTACGACAGTTATCGCATCCGCGGATGGGTGCGCGCTCGCTCTCTCCTGTGAATACCCCAAGAAGATCGAGACATTCCCCGCTCACGGGCCCCTGTGACGGAGGCCTCCCCGTAACCCGATCGTGGCGGGCGCGTTGAGGAAGCGGAAGCGCAGCAGACACGGGCGGGTGAACTCCACCGCCCGGCATCGGGGGAACGTGACCATGCGTACACGGATACGGACGATCCTGGTCCTCGGCGCGGTCGGGACGGCCGCACTCGCCGGGACGGGTGTCGCGCTGGCGGACACCGCACCGCTCGTCGCCCACGGCAGCTACCACGCCGAGGACGGGACCGGGGAGTACGGCGAGCACCTGGACTCGTCCGCGGTGCTCGTGGACACCCCGGTCGGCACCTGCGTCGACCTCACCTCGCCGGACGGCGACGAGGTGGCGTGGCGGACGTCGGTCAACGAGACGGACCGGGTCGCCCTGCTGTCCGCGCGGACCTGCCGGGAGATCGCCGAGGACCGGGAGACCGGGCCGGGCCCGGCGGACCCTGTCGCCGAGGACCGCCCCGGTGCCGGTGCGGGTCCGGGCGAGACCCTCGCCCCCGGCGAGGTCGTCGGCGCCGGGAAGACCTTCCGCTCGGTGTCGTTCTCGTCGATGCCCTGACCGGGCCCGGACCGTGAAGTGCCTCAGACCGTGAAGAACACGGTCTCGTGCGGCCCCTGCAGGTGGATGTCCAGGCGGTAGACGCCCTCGCCGTCCTTCTGCGCGACCAGGGTGTCCCGGCGCTCCGCCGGGACGCTGTTCAGCACCGGGTCCGCCTCGTTGGCCGGGTCGTCCGCGAAGTAGATCCGGGTGACGACGCGGTCCAGCAGGCCGCGGGCGAACACGGAGACGTCCAGGTGGGGGGCTTCGACGGCGCCGTCCTCCGCGGGGAGCGGGCCGGGACGGACCGTGCGGATCTCCCACCGCCCCTCGGGGTCGGTGTTGCAGCGGCCGAAGCCGAGGAAGCCCGGGACGCTCGGCTCGGCGGCGCCGCGCGGGTCGTCGGGGTGCGCGAAGCGGCCGGCCGGGTCCGCCTGCCAGGTCTCGATCATGCCGTCCGGGATCGGGTTGCCCGCACCGTCGTGGAGGACGCCCGAGATCCGGATGGTGTCCGGCGTGCCGGCTGGGACGACGTCCGCACCCTCGGGCCAGGTCAGGCCCAGCGAAAGGTACGGCCCGACGGTCTGCGACGGCGTCAGCCCGGGTCGGTCAGTCATCGTGCGGCTCCTCGAACACTGTCTGGTTGCGGCCCCGCAGCACGATGTCCCAGCGGTAGGCCAGGGCCCAGTTCGGCTGCGTCGTGTCCATGTCGAAGCGGGAGACCATCCGCTCGCGGGCACCCTCGGGCGCGGAGTTGTAGATCGGGTCGTACGCGAACAGCGGGTCGTCCGGGAAGTACATCTGCGTGACGAGCCGCTGGGTGAAGGCGCGCCCGAACAGCGAGAAGTGGATGTGCGCGGGCCGCCAGGCGTTGGGGTGGTTGCCCCACGGGTAGGCACCCGGCTTGATCGTGGTGAAGGAGTACTCGCCGAGCGAGTTGGTGACCACCCGGCCGCCGCCGGAGAAGTTCGGGTCGATCGGAGCCGGCCAGTTGTCCCCGGCGTGCCGGTAGCGGCCTGCCGCGTTCGCCTGCCAGACCTCGACGAGCGTGTCCGGCACCGGGCGCCCGTCGGAGTCCAGGACGCGGCCGGAGACGGTGATCCGCTGGCCCTGGGGCTCGCCGTGGTGCTGGCGGGTGAGGTCGTGGTCGTTCGGGCCGATCTCGCCGACGAGCAGTGGCCCGGTGATCTCGGTGAACCGCTGCGGCAGGATGATCGGCCGCTGCTTCGGCGCGCGCAGGCCGGTGCTCTTGTAACCGGGCGAGTCCAGCGCCGGGTGGGTGTCCTCGGCGTACGGGTAGATCAACGGCATCAGACAGCTCCGTGGGGAAGGCCGACGTAGTTCTCGGCGAGACCGGTCGCGGCGGCCCGCGACGAGACGGTGTAGCGCAGCTGCGACAGCTGCAGGGCGCGGCCGAACGCGTCGCCGTTCGCGTGGTCGTCGTCGAAGCGGTGCAGCATCGAGGTCATCCACCAGGAGAAGTGCTCGGCGCGCCAGATCCGGCGCAGTGCCCGCTCGGAGTAGGTGTCGACGCCCGTCTCGTCCCTGTGGAGCAGGAGGTCGGCGAGCGAGTCCGCGAGCAGGCGGACGTCGGCGATCGCCAGGTTCATGCCCTTCGCACCGGTGGGCGGGACGATGTGCGCGGCGTCCCCGGCGAGGAAAAGGCGCCCGTGCCGCATCGGCTCGGCGACCATGCTCCGCATCCCCGTGACCGACGGCCGCTCCAGGAACGGGCCCTCGTTCAGGGTGAACCCGTCCGCCTGCAGGCGGGTGCCGAGCTCGTCCCAGATCCGGGCGTCGGACCACTCGGCCGGGTCGGCGTCGGGCCTGACCTGCAGGTAGAGCCGGGTGACCTCGGGGCTGCGCATCGAGTAGAGCGCGAAGCCGTTGTCGTGGTTGGCGTAGACCAGCTCGTCGTGGGTGGGGGCGGCCTTCGCCAGGATCCCGAGCCAGCCGAACGGGTACTCGCGCTCGGCGATCCGGACGTCCGGGACGGCCCGGCGGCTGACGCCGTGGAAGCCGTCGCAGCCGGCCACCACGTCGCACTCGATCCTCCGCCGGGTGCCGTCCGCGGCGGTGTAGCCGATCGACGGTGCGTCCGTGGTGAGGCCGTCCAGGACGACGTCGGAGACCTCGAACTCGATCGGCTCGCCGGCGTCGACCCGGGCCGCGATGAGGTCCTTCACGACCTCCTGCTGCCCGTAGACCGTGATCCCCTTGCCGACGAGGTCGGCGAAGTCGATGCGGTGGTCCCCGCCGTCGAAGCGCAGGGAGATGCCCCCGTGCGGGAGGCCCTCGGCGTCGAGGCGGGCGGCGAGGCCGGCCTCGCGGAGCAGTTCCACGGTGGGGTGCTCGAGCACACCGGCCCGGACGCGCTGCTCGACGTAGGAGCGGCTGCGCGCCTCGAGCACGACCGAGTCGATTCCTCGGCGGGAGAGCAGGTGGGAGAGCAGCAGTCCTGCTGGCCCGGCGCCCACGATCCCCACCTGGGTCCTGGACACGACCTGGGTTCGCATGGCCGCAGCTTCCCGCACCCGCCGATCCCCGTTCGACCGTACTTCCACTGTGCGGAAGACTGGCTGCATGGCAGGCAGGTCGACCGTGACGGCGCGGGTCCTCGACGTGCTCGGCGCGTTCACCGCCGAGACACCCCAGCTCTCGCTCACCGAGATCAGCCGGCGGACGGCCCTCCCGCTGACGACCACGCACCGGCTCGTCGGCGAGCTCGCCGCGTGGGGCGCGCTGGAACGGGCGGAGGACGGGCAGTACCGCGTCGGCCTGCGACTCTTCGAGGTCGGGGCGCTCGCCCCGCGCGGGCTCGGGCTGCGGGACGCCGCGATGCCCTACCTCGAGGACCTGCACGAGGTGACCCGACAGAACGTGCAGCTCGCCGTGCTCGACGGCGCCGAGGTCGTCTACGTCGAACGGCTCGCCGCTCGCGACGCCGTCTCGATCCTGACGCGCGCCGGGTCCCGGATGCCGCTGCACGCGACCGCGGTCGGGCTGTCCCTGCTGGCCTTCGCCGATCCGGAGCTGCAGGAGCGGGTGCTCACGGCCCCGCTGCGCCGGTTCACCCCGAAGACGCTGTGCGACCCCGAGAAGGTGCGCCGGATGCTCGCCGAGGTGCGCCGCACCGGGGTGGCGATCAGCGACCGGCAGGTCGAGATGGTGTCGCAGTCCATCGGGGCGCCGGTGCGCGGGCCGTCCGGCGAGGTCGTGGCGGCGCTGTCCATCGTGGTGCCGGCGGAGGGGAACCCGCACGCCTACGTCCCCGCGGTCCGGGCGGCCGCGCGGGGCATCGGCCGGGCGCTTGCCAGGAGTAGCTGAGCCCGCAAGTATTCGACCATGGACGTCGTCGAGTACCGGCCCGAACGCGACCAGTACGTCTGGACCTTCGGCGGCGTCGCCCCGTCGCACCGGATCTCCCCCGGCACGCTCCTGCGGCTGTGGACCGAGGACGCGTTCTCCGGCCGGCTGACCAGAACCACGGACAGCCCGAGCGCGGTCCTGAACATGGCCGAGGTCAACCCGCAGACCGGGCCGTTCTTCGTGGAGGGCGCGGAGCCCGGGGACACTCTGGCCCTGCACATCGTGGACCTGACGCCGGCGCGGGACTGGGGTGCGTCGACGCTGATCCCGTTCTTCGGCGCGCTCTCGGTCACCGACCGCACCGCGCTGCTGCACGACCCCCTGCCCGAACGCACCTGGATCTACCAGCTCGACCGGGCGAAGGAGACCGTCCTGTTCGAGGCGCAGAGCGCGGACCTGCGCCTGGAGCTGCCGATGAACCCGATGCTCGGCACGGTCGGCGTGGCCCCCGCGGGCCGCGAGGTGCGGTCGAGCCTCGTCCCGGACGTGTTCGGCGGGAACATGGACACCCCCGAGATGAAGCCCGGCGTCACCTGCTACCTGGGCGTCAACGTCGAGGGCGCGATGTTCTCGGTGGGCGACGGGCACTACCGGCAGGGCGAGGGCGAGAGCTGCGGGACGGCCGTCGAGGGCGCGATGGACGTGACGATCCTGGTCGAGCTGATCAAGGGCACGCCGACGACCTGGCCGCGGATCGAGAGCGACTCGCACTACGTCGTGGTCGGCTCCTCGCGGCCCCTGGAGGACGCCTGGCGGGCCAGCCAGATCGGCATGATCGGCTGGCTCGGCGAGCTCTACGGCCTGGACCGGCTGGACTCCTACCAGCTGCTGACGCAGATCAGCGAGTCCCCGCTCGCGAACGTCGTGGACACCAACTACAGCGCGGTCACCAAGATCGCGAAGAAACTGCTCCCCACCGGGTCCGCGTACGGCGGGATGCACTCCCACCTGCGCGAGCAGGCCCGCTCACTGTAAGGAGAACCCGCATGGACCTGCAGCTGAAGGGCCGTAAGGCGCTCGTCACCGGAGGCACGAAGGGCATCGGCGGCGCCGTCGTCGACCTGCTCGCGGCCGAGGGGGCGCGGGTCGCGTTCTGCGCCCGCTCCGAGGACGAGGTGCTCGCCCGCGTCGACGCGCTCGCCGCGACGGGGGCCGAGGTCGCGGGCCGCGCCCTGGACGTCGCGGACGCCGGCGCGCTCGCCGCCTGGGTGGTCGACGAGGCGACGGAGGCCGGCGGGATCGACATCCTGGTGGCCAACGTCAGCGCGCTCGCGATCGGGCCGGGCGAGGAGAACTGGCGGACCGCCTTCGAGGTCGACCTCATGCACACCGTGCGGATGGTCGAGGCCGCGATGCCCTACCTGGAGGAGAGCGACGCCGCGTCGGTGGTCGCGGTGTCCAGCGTGTCCGGGCGCGAGGTGGACTTCGCGACGGGCTCCTACGGCGTCATGAAGGCGGCGCTCGCGCACTACATGGCCGGTCTCGCGTTCGACCTGGCCGCCAAGGGAATCCGCGCCAACACCGTCTCCCCCGGCAACACCTACTTCGAGGGCGGGGTCTGGCACGGCATGGAGCAGAACAACAAGGAGTTCTTCGACTCCGCGCTGGCGCTCAACCCGACCGGTCGGATGGGGACGCCCGAGGAGGCCGCGTACGCCGTCGTCATGCTGGCCAGCCCGCTGGCCAGCCGGATCAGCGGGACCAACCTGGTCGCCGACGGTGCCCTGACCCGGGGCGTGCAACTGTAGGGACGTGCGCGACTTCCGGATCGAGACCCCGCAAGCCGACCTCGACGACCTGCGCGAGCGGCTCCTCCGTACCCGGTGGCCGGATCCGTCCACCGTGGAGGGCTGGACCCAGGGCGTCCCCCTGGACTACGTCCAGGACCTGTGCGACTACTGGGCGAACGGCTACGACTGGCGACGGGTCGAGGCCCAGCTCAACGCCTACCCGCAGTTCGTCACCGGCCTCGACGGCGGCGGCGACGACTCCGTCGACGTCCACTTCCTGCACGTCCGCTCGCCCCACGAGGATGCGCTGCCGCTGATCCTCACGCACGGCTGGCCGGGCTCGGTCGTCGAGTTCCTGGACGTGATCGACGAGCTGACGAAGCCCTCGGACGGCGCGGACGCGTTCCACCTCGTCATCCCGTCGCTGCCCGGGTACGGCTACAGCGGCAAGCCGACGACGGCGGGCTGGGGCGTCGAGCGGATCGCGACCGCGTGGGCGCAGCTCATGGACCGCCTCGGCTACGAGCGCTACGGCGCGGCGGGCGGCGACTGGGGATCGATGATCACCGCGGCCCTGGGCACCGGGATGCCGGAGGCCGTGGCCGGGATCCACCTGACGATGCCGCTGGCCGAGGCCCCGCCCGAGGACGAGCGGCAGGCGCTGACGAAGACCGAGAAGCAGGCGCGGCAGGACGCCGAGAAGTTCCGGCGCTTCGGCGCCGGCTACTCGGCCGAGCAGTCGACGCGCCCGCAGACCCTCGGGTACGGGCTCACGGACTCCCCCGCCGGGCAGTGCGCGTGGATCATCGAGAAATTCTGGGACTGGACGGACTCGGCCGGCCCGCCGGAGAACGTGATCAGCCGGGACCGGCTGCTGGACAACGTGACGCTCTACTGGCTGACGGCGAGCGCCACGTCGTCGGCACGGCTGTACTGGGAGAGCTACGGCAAGACCCGCTACGACACCGTCGAGGTCCCGACCGGCGCGGCGATCTTCCCGCGGGAGATGAACCGGATGCCGCGGAGCTGGCTGGAGCGCCGGTTCGTCGACCTCCGGCGGCTGACCTACCCGAGCTCGGGCGGGCACTTCGCGTCGATGGAGCAGCCGGAGACGTTCGTCGACGAGCTGCGCACGTTCTTCCGAATGGTGCGCTGAGCAGCCGCACCCGGACGTGACGAGGGGCCGCACGGACTTCCGTGCGGCCCCTCGTCGTCACGTCGGTGCCGAGCTGCCAGAACGATCACCCACGCGCCCCACCTGCCGCACCAGAGTGGCATCGGATCGGCAGTTGCGTCAATATCTCACTTGCAAGTCATATGCACTACGCAGAGGAGCGCTCCGAGAATGGCCACGTACGCCCTGCCCGACCTGCCCTACGACTACAGCGCACTCGACCCGCACATCGCCGGCGAGATCATGGAGCTGCACCACTCCAAGCACCACAACACCTACGTCACCGCGCTCAACGGGGTGCTGGAGAAGCTGGCCGCCGCCCGCGAGAGCGGTGACTTCGACGCGGTCGTCGGGCTCGAGAAGACCCTCGCCTTCAACCTCGGCGGGCACGTCAACCACTCGATCTTCTGGCAGAACCTGTCCCCGGACGGCGGCGACAAGCCCACCGGCGAGCTGGCCGCGGCGATCGACGACGCCTTCGGCTCGTTCGACGCGTTCCGGGCGCACTTCACCGCCGTCGCCACGACCATCCAGGGCTCCGGCTGGGCGATCCTCGCCTGGGACGCCCTCGGCGGCCGGCTGCTGATCCACCAGCTCTACGACCAGCAGGCCAACCTGCCGGCCGGGCAGATCCCGCTGGTCATGCTGGACATGTGGGAGCACGCCTTCTACCTGCAGTACAAGAACGTGAAGCCGGACTACGTGAAGGCCTGGTGGAACGTCGTGAACTGGGCCGACGCCCAGGCCCGCTTCGACGCCGCCCGCACCACCACGGGCCTGATCACCCCCGCCTGACCCCGCTCCCCGCGAGTCGGCACTTCAGAGTCGACACTCGGGCAACCGGAAGTGCCGGCTCGCGGAGGTCAGCGGGTGGGGAGTGCCCCGGAGACGCGGAGCAGCAGGTGCATGGCGAGGTCGACGGAGCGCTCCCGGATGTCGTTGCGGCCGCCCGGCAGGACCGGGTCCCGGGCGAGGACCTGGCCGTCGTCCGTCGTGACGCAGAAGCACACGTAGCCGACGGGCTTGGCCTCCGTCCCGCCGCCGGGCCCGGCGACGCCGGTGATCCCGACCCCGATCGACGCGCCGAGCTTCGCCCGCGCGCCGTCGGCCAGGGCCCGCGCGACCTCCGGTGACACCGCGCCGTGCTCCTCGATCATCTCCGCCGGGACGTCGAGCAGGGCCGTCTTGGCCTCGTTGGAGTAGGCGACGACCCCGCCGAGGACGTACGACGACGAGCCCGCCCGGTCGACGAGCCGGGCCGCGAGCATGCCGCCGGTGCAGGACTCCCCCGTCGCCACGGTCAGCCCGGAGGCCTCCAGCGCGCGCCCGAGCAGCTCGTCGGTGGTGGTCCCGTCCGCGCTGATCAGGTTCTTCGCGTGCCGGGCGACGATCGCGTCCGCGAGCGCGGTCGCGTCCGCCTCGCCGCCGGGGAACGGGTGCAGGTCCACCTCGAGCTCCGAGCGGCGCAGGCACGTCGTGACCTCGACGTCCGGGTAGGCCGGAAGAACCCGCAGCGTCTCCGCGATCTGGGACTCGGGCAGCCCCTGGAACCGCAGCAGCACCGGTTCGGCGTGCGGCACGGTCGCGAGCAGCTCCGCCATCGGCGCGGCGGCCAGCGCGCTCGGCCACATCCCCTGCAGCTCGCGCGGCGGCCCGGGCAGGACCAGCACGAGCGGACCGCCGTCGCGAGGCACCACCAGCCCGGGCGCCGTGCCGACGGGCTCCAGGGCCGTCGCGCCGCGGGGCACCATGGCCTGCTTGGCGGTCGCGGCGTCCAGCGCCGGTCCGCCGAACCCGGTCCGGGCCGCCCAGCGCTCGACGCGGCGGGCGATCAGCTCCCGCATCGTCTCGTCCGGATGGAGTTCGAGGCCCGCGAAGGCGGCGACGACCTCCGCCGTCAGGTCGTCCGCGGTGGGGCCGAGTCCCCCGCTGGTGACGACGAGCTCCGCGCCGGAGTCCGCGACGAACCGCAGGGCCTGCGCGAGGTCCTCCGGGCGGTCCCCGACGAGCAGCACGTGGGAGACCTCGAACCCGAGATTCCCCAGCTCGGTCGCCACGAACGGGCCGTTCGCATCCCGCACGGCGCCGGTGAGCAGTTCGCTCCCGGTGACGACGATGCCGGCGCGCGGCCGCTTCCCGGAGCCCGTTCGACCATGGTCGAGACCGTACCGCCGCGGACGGCCGCCGTGCGTCCGCGAGGCAGGGCACGGAGCGTGACGCTATGCTCATCTCCGCTCGTCCGGACACACCGGAAACAGCGCTCTGACCTGGATCTTCAGCGTTTCTCAGTGTCGTCACAGCGGGCATGCGGAGACTTGGTCAGGACAAGCGCGAACGGTCGCTCTTCCCCAGAGGGCGGCACCGCCGCGGCAGGCGGACCCGATCGACCCCCACGGGCCCGCCGCCGCGACAGAGGGAAGGACGCTCCACTGATGCCGGACGAGACGCTGCGCGAGCCCACCTGGGTCGGCCGGGTCGAACGGACCGACGCGACGGAGATCGCCGTCGACGCCCGGTTCGGCGCCGCCCGCCTGCTGGTGACCATGCCCGACGGTGCCCCGCTGGGCCAGGTCACCGTCCCGCTGCGGGCCGGCCGCGCCGGTGCCGCAGATGTGCGCGCCGCGATCGACGCCCGCTTCGGCAGCGCGGCCGCGCCGGCCGCGCCGTCGTCCGTCGAGCCGATCACCGTCGTCGTCGCGACCCGGGGACGGCCGGACAGCATCGGCCGCTGCGTGCGCAGCATCCTGGGCTCGGACCACCCGGCCGTCACCGTGCTCGTCGTGGACAACGACCCGGAGGACGAGCTCACCCGGCACGCCGTCGAGGCGATCGCGGACGAGCGCGTCCGGTACGTGCGGGAGGCGCGCCGGGGCGCGTCGGCCGGGCGCAACCGGGGTCTCGCCGAGGCCCGCACCCGGCTCGTCGCGTTCACCGACGACGACACCGAGGTCGACTCCTCCTGGGCCCGCCGGATGGCCGGTGCGTTCGCTGCGAACCCCGACCTGGTCTGCGTCAGCGGGCCCGTGCTGGCGGCGAGCCTCGGCTCGGACGAGGAGCGCGCGGCGGACGCGGCCCTGGGCTGGAACAAGGGCTTCGTCTCCCGGACGTTCTCCCTGGCGGACCCGCCCCCGGACTCCGCGATCTTCCCCTTCTCCCCCGGCCTGTTCGGGATCGGCGCCAACCTCGCGGTGCGGGCGGACGTCGCCCGCGTCTCCGGCGGCTTCGACGAGGCCCTCGGCCCGGGCTCGGCCACCCGCTCCGGCGAGGACTGCGAGTTCCTCGTCCGGCTGGTGCTCGCCGGGCACGTGCTCGGCTACGAGCCCAGCGCGTACGTCTGGCACCACCACCGCCCGGACAGCGCCGCGCTGCGCGAGCAGGTCGAGGGCTACGCCATCGGGCTCGCCGGCTTCCTGACCAAGGTCGCACTGTCCCCGCGGGGCCGCGCGGCCGCGATCCGGCGGATCCCGGCCGCCGTCCGCCAGCTCGGCAGGATCGCGGACCGCGAGGCCGGCGCCGGCGACGCCATGCCGAGCGGCGCGGGCCGCACGCGCCTGCGCGGCATGCTCGCCGGCCCGTACGTCTACCTGAGGGCCCGCCGCAAGGCGCGCCGCGCCGGTGGCCGGGTCCCCCCGCTCGTCGCGGCGCAGGACCAGGGCGGCAGCGACCAGGACGGCCCGCGGGGCGGGCAGGCTCGCCCCGCGATCGCGCTGCGCTAGTTCCTCGCCCCACGCGGAAGGCCACCGCCCCTCGGGACGGTGACCTTCCGCGTGTCTCGCTCGGCCGTCATCGTGGCTCGGCGTCCTGGTCCGGTTCGTCCTGGTCCTGGTCTCGTGGCTCGGTTATGGCCCCGGCCACCCCGCACGCCCGGAGGCATGCGCGGGCACCGGTGTGAACCGATGATCGCTGTGCTAGACCTTCTCGAGGAACCCCAGGTCGACCGCGATCGTCTGGCCCGTCACGTAGCGGGACTCGTCCGAGGCGAGCCAGAGGACGGCGTTGGAGATGTCCCGCGCCTCCACCCACGGGTGCGGCATGGTGTGCAGGGCCTGGAACGCCTCGCCGTAGCGCTCGCGGGTGAGCTCCTCGGGCTTCGCGTCCGGGAGGAACAGCTCGTACATCGGCCGGTTCTGGATCATGTCCGTGTCGACGGCCGTCGGGTGGACCGTGTTGCACCGGATGTCGTACTGCGAGACCTCCTGCACCATCGTCCGCATCACCCCGACGACGCCGTGCTTGGCCGCGGTGTAGTGGACCATGTTCGCGAAGCCGCGCAGGCCGGCCGTCGAGCTCGTCAGGACGAGGGAGCCGCCCTGCCCGCGCTCGATCATCGACGGCAGGGCCGCCTTCAGCGTCTTCCACACCCCCGTCACGTTCACGGCCAGCATGTCGTCCCACATCGTCTCGGTCATCTCCCATGCCGGGGCGTAGCTGAAGATGCCGGCGTTGGCGCAGACGACGTCGATGTGCCCGAACTCGGAGAGGCCGTCGGCCACCGCGGAGTCCAGCGCGCTCTGCTCCCGGACGTCGGCCTCGCGCGTGAGCACGCGCCGGTCCAGCTCCTCGATCAGCTTGGCCGTCTCGGCGAGGTCCTCCGGGCGCGCCATCCCGTAGGGCACGGTGTCGATCTGCGCGCACAGGTCGACGGCGACGATCTCCGCGCCCTCCTCGGCGAGCCGCAGCGCGTGCGACCGGCCCTGCCCCCCGCGCCGCGCCCGTGACCAGCGCGACCTTGCCGTCCATCCGACCCATGACTCCACCTCCGCGTCCCGCCCGGCCCCGATGCCGCGCCGCCACGACGGTAGGGAGGCCGTCCCCTCGGACCGAGGTCTCAATGTGAGACCTCCCCGGGAGACGGGGGCCTGGTGTCGTCACCGCAGAGGCGGGCAGTGCGGCCCGCCCCGAGCTGCACGGAGGACCCATGGTCTCGGCACGGGTGAACGAGCTCGCCACGGCGGCCTACGGGCTGTGGTTGCGCGAGGACGCCACGCTGGAGGAGATGCGCGTCGGCTTCGACGGCATGTGCCCCGAACCCCCGGCCGACGCGGCGATCACCGAGGGCACGGTTGGCGGGGTGCGGGGCTCGTGGGTGAGCGTCCCCGAATCCGGGCCGACGACGATCCTGCACTTCCACGCGGGCGGCTACCTGATCGGTTCGCCCGCGAGCCACCGTGACCTCGCCGCCCGGATCGCCCGTGCGGCCGGCGCTCACGTGTTCCTCGCGGACTACCGGCTCGCCCCGGAGAACCCCTTCCCTGCCGCCTGGGAGGACGCGATCGCCGCGTACCGCGGGATGCTGGCCGACGGCGTCGACCCGGCGGACCTGGTCGTCTCCGGCGACTCGGCGGGCGGCGGACTGGCGCTGGCCACGCTGGTCGCGGCCCGCGACGGCGGCGACGCGCTGCCCGCGGCCGGGGTGCTGATGTCCCCCTGGGCCGACCTCACCCTCAGCGGGGACTCGATGTCCGCGCGCGAATCCGTCGACCCGCTGGTCAGCCGAGCCGTCCTGACCGGGATGGCCGAGGGCTATCTCGCCGGTCACGATCCCGCCGACCCCCGGGTCTCCCCGTTCCTCGCGCCGCTCGGCGGGTTGCCGCCGCTGCTCGTGCAGGTGGGCAGCAGCGAGGTGCTCGAGGACGACGCGGTCCGGGTCGTCGACGGCGTGCTGGCCGCGGGCGGGGACGCGACGCTGCAGGTGGGCTACGAGATGGTCCACGTGTTCCAGATGTTCGCCGACCGGCTGCCCGAGGCGCAGCGCGCCGTCGACCGGGCCGGCGGCTTCGTCCGAGCCCACGCCCGCGCCACCGCGGCCGTCTGAGAAGGGGACGATCATGGAGTTCGGATTCCTCACCCAGGGCTATCTGCCCGCCGACCGGCGCACCGACCCCGATGCCGAGCACCGGACGCTGATGGACGACCTCGAGGTCTGCCTCGCCGCCGAGAAGGCCGGGTTCAAGTACATCTGGATCTCCGAGCACCACTTCCTCGACGAGTACAGCCACATCTCGTCGAACGACGTGTTCCTCGGCGCGCTGGGCGCGCTCACCTCCCGCGCGCACGTCGGCTCCGGGATCTTCAACCCGCTGCCGAAGGTCCATCATCCGGCCGCGGTCGCCGAACGCGTCGCGATGCTGGACCACCTCACCGAGGGCCGCTTCGAGTTCGGCGTCGGCCGCGGGGCCGGGAGCCACGAGGTCAAGGCCTTCCACACCGAGGTCACCGACGTCAACGAGACCAAGAAGATCTTCGAGGAGACGGTCCCCGAGTTCGCGAAGATGTGGATGCAGGACGAGTACCCGGGCTTCTCCGGCGAGTACTGGGACATGCCTGCCCGGAAGGTCCTGCCCAAGCCGTACGGACCGCTGCACCCGGCGATCTGGTACGCGGCGGGCAACACGTCGAGCTTCGAGATGTGCGGGCGGCGCGGCATGGGCGCGCTCGGGTTCTCCCTGGACGAGCTGCCCAAGACGGACGCGGCGATCAAGGCCTACAAGCGCGCCGTCGCGAACTGCGACGACCCGATCGGCGCGTGGGTGAACGACAACCTGATCGTCGCCAACGGGTTCAACTCGATCGCCGAGGACCGCGGCGAGGCCCGCCGGGACTTCCTGGCCGGCGGCAACAACTACCAGATGTCGCAGGTCTTCCGGTACCACGACACCTTCCCGCGGCCGGAGGGCTTCCCGCAGTGGCCGGCGGTGATGCCGGAGCTGTCGGAGGAGATGCTCGACGCGTTCATCGGGCTCGGCGCGGCGATCGTCGGCGACCCCGACGACGTCATCCAACAGGTCAAGGCCTGGGAGGCGACGGGGGCGAACCAGCTGCTCATGCTCCGCGGCGTCAAGACCAAGGAGGAGACGTTGCGGATGATCCGCCTGATGGGCGACTACGTCATCCCGAAGTTCGACCTCGACCCGGAGCACCGCACCACGCGCCAGCGGCGGGAGGCAGCCGGCGGCTAGACCGGGTGGAGCAGCCGACGGTCGACGATGGACCGAACGGTCGTCGGGCCTTGCCGGACCTGACGACCGTTCGGCACTGTTGAGCAGCAGTTCCTGCCGACGAGGAGGTCGGGATGGGGCGGACCGTGCCCTTCGTGGGGGCGCGCTGGAGCGCCGAGGCGCAACAGCGCGTCCAGCGGGCGCGCGAGGAGATCCTCTCCGCGGGCGCCGGCCCGGGCGGGTCGGGCCCCGAGCTGGTCCGGCCCGAGATCGCGGCGTCGTGGCGGCGGTCCCTGCTCTCCGGGGTGGACCCGACCCGGGTTCCGGACGGTCGGTTCGACCCGGACCGGTCGGCCGCGCCGCGCCTGCTGCGGGCCGCGGAACCGGTGCTGGACCGGCTCGTCGGGCAGCTCTCCGGGACGACGACCGCGGTCGTCCTCGCGGACAGCAAGGCCTGGATCCTGTGGCGGGGGGCGGGTGAGCGGGCCCTGTTCACCGGGCTGGACCGGATCTCCGCGTCGCCGGGCTGCTGCCTGGGCGAGGAGCTCGTCGGGACCAACGGCCTGGGCACCGTCGTCGAGGAACGGCGGCCGACCCTCATCGTCGGCGGCGAGCACTACCAGGACGCGATGCAGGACTTCACCTGCGTCGGGGTGCCGATCGTCGACCCGCTGAGCAACCGGCTCGAGGGCGTCCTGGACCTGACCTGCGGCTCGCGGGACACCAACGAGCTGCTCCTGCCGTTGCTCACCGAGGCCGTCCGGGAGATTCAGCTGCGGCTGCGCGAGCAGGCGACCGCGCGGGAACGGGCGCTGTTCGAGGAGTTCGTCGAGCGGACGCGGCGGCGCCGCGACGTCGCCGTGGCCTCGCTCAACGAGGACTTCCTGATCACCAACTCGGCGGCCGCGCAGCTGTTCGAGCCCGCGGACCACGCCCTCCTGTGGGAGTGGGCGGGCGGGGCGATCGCGTCCGGGCGGGAGGTCAGCGGCGAGCTGACCCTGACCCGGGAGATCACCGTGCAGGCGCGCTGCACGCCCGTCGACCCGGGTGCGGCCCGGCCCGCCGGGGTGATCGTCACGATGGTGCCGGTCTCCCCCGGCGGCGCCCGGCGGGCGACCGGCAGCGGTGCGTGGCGGCAGGTGCTCCGGCAGGTGGACCGGATCGCCCAGCTCGACGGCCCGGTGCTGCTCCACGGCGAGCCCGGCGTCGGCAAGGCCCGGCTCGCGTCGCGGCTGCACGCCGCCCGCGGCGGCAGCGGGCCGGCGCGGATCCTGGACTGCCGGACCCAGCCGCACCGTGGCGACGCCTGGTTCGACGAGCTCGGGACCGCGCTCGAGGACCCGCAGGCGACCGTGGTGCTCCGCCGCGTCACGGCCCTCTCGCCGGAGGCCGCGGGGACGGTCGCCGCACTCGTCGGCGCCGCGCCGGCCCGGGTCGTGCTGACCAGCGTCGACCCGCCCGGCGGCGACCTGCTGGACGTCGCGGAGGTGACGCTCGCCGTGCCACCGCTGCGCGACCGCGCCGAGGACGTGCCGGTGCTCGTCGACGAGCTGCTGGACGAGCTGAGCCAGGGCGGCACCCGGCCGCGCTGCACCGCGTCCGCGCTCGGGGCGTTGAAGGCGCACCCCTGGCCCGGGAACGTCCGCGAGCTGCGCCGGGTGCTGGCGACGGCGCTGGTCAACGGCATGCACTTCGACGTCTCGACGCACCACCTGCCCGAGGGCTACCGCAGCCCGCCGGACCGGCCCCGGCTCGCCCTGCTGGAGAGCACCGAGCGGGACACGATCGTCGCGGCGCTGCAGAGGGCGGGCTGGAACAAGGACCGTGCGGCCGCGGACCTCGGGATCTCCCGGGCCACGATCTACCGCAAGGTCCGCCGCTTCGCCATCACACCCCCTGGGAGCGGCAAAGAGCGTTAGAACGCTCTTCGCCGCTCCACCGGTCGGTCAGACCAGCAACAACCCGTCCGGGGTGTCCGTGACGCCCAGCAGCGCGGCGCCGGCGGTGACGGCCGCGCCGTCCCAGTGCAGGTAGGAGTGGCTCTTGAGGGTGTCGACGTCCCGCTTGTAGCGCTGGAACGGGCTGCGCAGCTCGTTGACGCTCGAGCCGGCCCCGTCGAGCATCGTCTCGATCGCGTCCCGGGCCAGCGCGCAGATCCGTGGCGACGCCATCCGCAGCAGCGCGGCCTGCTCGAGGGTCGCCTTCTCCTGCCGGTCCGCGAGGTCGGTGACGACGCGGTGGGTCTCGTCCCAGACCAGGCGCGCGATCCGGGTCCTGGTGACGGCGTCGCCGTAGCGCACCCAGGCCTCGGGGTGCTCGCGCTGCGGGCCGAGCCCGAATCCGACGGTCCGGGTGAGGATTCGCTGCTTGTAGTCCGCGAGACACGCCTCGGCGCTGCCGACGGCGACCGCCGCGAGCAGGACGTCGAACATCCGGATCATGGAGAACCCCTCGAGCGGACGGAACTCGCCGTGGTCGAGCGGGCGGATCGGTTCCTGCCCGAAGACCGTCCACTGCCGGTCCGCGGGGACGAACAGGTCCTCGCAGGAGAAGGTGTTGGACCCGGTGCCCTTCATCCCGGACATGTACCAGACGTCGTGGATCGTCACGTCCGCGACGTCGACGACCAGGCCGAGCAGCGCGGGCTCGCTGCCGTCGCCGCGGTCCTCGGTGGTGATGAGCAGCGAGTGGTCGGAGTTCATGATCCCGCTGGCGAAGGGCCACTTCCCGGTCAGCCGCCACCCGCCGTCGACCTTCGTCGCGGTGCCGGAGGGGGTCGCCTGGAAACCCGCCGACAGCGCGCAGGGGGCGAAGGCCCTGCCGCCGAGCAGGTGCGGGGTGTCCTGGACGAGCGAGACGTTGTGCACCACGAGGAACGAGTAGACCCACGCGGTCGACGCGCAGCCCTGCGCGAGGATCCGGGTGATCGTGCCGAACTCGCGCATGCCGTAGCCGTACCCGCCGACGCTCGGTGGGGCGACGAGGTCGAACAGGCCGGCCTCGGTGAGGTCCGCCATGGTCTCCTCGGGGATCCGGCGGAGCTCCTCGCAGCGCTCCGCGCGCTCGCGGAGCACGGGGACGAGTGCCTCGGCCCGGGCGATCAGGGTCTCCGCGCCGGGCCTGTCCCCGGGCGCGGTGGGTGCCGGGGACTCCTGCGTTGCCGTCATGGTGACCGTCCTTCGGATCGGGGCCCGTCCTCGTCGACGGGGTGCGGTCACCATCAGAGCCCGGCAGCAGCGGCCTTCCGACATCTCACTTTGAGATGTCGGACGGCCGACAGCGCCGACCCGCCGGTACGGAGCGGCCCCGCCTCCCGGCCCAGGAGGACCGGACGAACGCGCGCCGCCGCCCGCCGCGGACCGCCCGGTCAGCCGATGAGCTCGGGTCGGGTGGCAATCGACAGCAGCTTTCCCCGCGGATCGGGCACCAGGCGCCGGGCCGTGGTGTCGAGCACCCCCATCCGGCAGCTGATCTCGCAGGCGACGGTGCCGCCCGCGGCCTCCCCGTCCGCGGTCGTGAGCCGCCGCACCACGTGCTCCATCCCGAAGGACTTGCCCTCGCCGAACCGCAGCTTGGAACTCACGTCCACCTGCTCACCGAGCAGCAGCTCGGACAGGAACCGGGCGTGCGTCTCGAGGATGACCACGGTCCAGCCCCGCTCCAGCAGCAGCGGCGCCGAGCAGCCGGCGGCCCGGAGGTGCTCCATCCGGGCGTGCTCGCCGTAGTGGTGGTAGACGGCGTGGTTGACGTGCCCGTTGGCGTCCGTCTCGTAGCTGCGGACCCCGACCTGCACCGAGAAGACCTCCTGCCCCATGCCCGGAGCATCGCACGAGGCACCGACCGGAACGCGGACTCAGCGCTCGCGGCGCTCCTGCGCCGCGGCCTGCAACTCCGGTTGGCGCCGGTACGCCACCGGGGGTGGCGGGACGGCGCGGGACGGGTCCGAGCGGGCCGGCACGCCGATCGCCGTCAGCACCGAGACCAGGTCCGGGTAGGCGGCGACGGGCATCGCCCACAGCTCGGCGCGGGTCACGGCGTCGGCGCCGTAGTGGTCGGCGTGCGCGATGAGCTGCCACTTGGCTGCCGGGAACTCCACCCCGTCGAGCACCTGGCCGATGCGCGTCACGTCGGCGCGGGACGTCCTTCGGTACACGGTTCCTCCTCGACCGGAGCGGGCGTCCAACCGCGGCCGCCGGCAGGTCGGTCAGCAGTAGGTGCCCTACATCACACCCGTTCAAACGCCGCGCGAGGGGGTTTGTTGTGTCCGAATCACCGGCGGCCGTAGGGTTGGCGGGCGGTTGAGACGACAGTCCGCACCAGAAGTCGGGAAAGGCGCGAGGAGCACGGTGCGCATGAGCGGTGAGTCATCCGTCGGAACCGGGGACAGCCCCGGCGGCGACGTCGGCGAGGTCGTGCGGTTCGAGGTGGTCGGTCACGGCGACGACGCCCTGGTCGTGCACGTCCTCGGAGAGATCGACACGCTGACCGCGCCGGTGCTGCGCGGGGAGCTGGACGAGCACCTGCCCACCGTCCCCCTGGTGGTGCTGGACCTCTCGCAGGTCACGTTCCTGGGTTCGGCCGGGCTGGCCGTCCTGGTCGCCGCGAAGGACGACGCCGAGCGCCGCGGTCACCTGCTCCGGCTGGTCTGCGGGTCCCGGATCGTCACCCGGGCGCTGGAGGCCACCGGCCTGCTCGCCCTGTTCGACGTGGCGGACGGCGTCCCCGAAGCGCTGCGTCCTACCGCCTGAGCGGCCCGGTCAGCTCTGCCGCCAGGGCCCGGTGATCGCGAACATGATCCCGGGTTCCTGGATGTTCGCGAAGAGCACCGCGCCGTCGGCGGAGAAGACCGGCCCGGTGAACTCCGAGCCGGAGGCACGGGCCAGCGGGAAGGGGTCGCCGGCCGCCGTCACCCCGAACAGGCCGTTGTCGCCGTCGCCGTCCTGCGCGAGGATCACGCCGCCGTACGGTGAGACGCTGATGTTGTCCGGCCCGTCGAACTCCTCCTCGCCGGCCTGCAGCAGCAGGTCGAGCGTCAGTCGGCAGCGGGCCGCGTCGTAGAACCAGACCTGCCCGTCGTGGCGCTTCGGGCTCTCCCCGCCGGCGTAGCTGGACACGACGTGCACGCCGTTGCCGCCCCACCAGCAGCCCTCGAGCTTGTGGGCGCGTGTGACGTCGTCGTCCCCGTGCTGCTTGCGCGTGGACCGCTTCCGCGCCTCGCGGTCCTCGATCGGCACCCACTCCACCGCGTACTCGGTGCCGACCTCCGTGGCCCTCGACAGGTCGTCGACGTGCTTGCCGGACGCGTCCGTGCACCGCATCGCGGCCAGCACCCCGGCCGACGGGCCGAGCGCCCGCAGGCTGCCCTTCCCGCTACGGAAGCCCGCGGGCGGGGTCCAGCGGTAGAGCAGGCCGTTCGGGCCCGACGCGTCCTCGGTGAGGTAGATCTCCCCGGACCGCGGGTCCACCGCGCAGGCCTCGTGGCTGTAGCGCCCCAGCGCCCGGATCGGCGCCGGGTCCCGGTTGGCCGCCGGATCGAACGGGTCGACCTCGAAGACGTAGCCGTGGTCGCGTTCGTAGCCCTTGCCGCCCGCGCGCTGTTCGGTCTCCTCGCCGGTCAGCCAGGTGTTCCACGGCGTCACGCCGCCCGCGCAGTTCGTCGACGTGCCCGCGATGCCGACGTACTCCCGCAGGGGGCGCCCCACGGCGTCGGTCTCGATCACCGTGCAGCCGCCGGCCGCACCCGGGTCGTAGACCAGGCCCTCGAGGTGCGGGACCTGGTTCTTCGTGCCCTCCGGCTCGCGGATCTCGTGGTTGTTGACCAGGACGGTGCCGCCGCCGGGACGGGGGAACGCGCCGGTGCCGTCGTGGTTGCGCGGGGTCGGCCCGCCGGCCTCCAGCTTCGTCCGTCCGGCCTGGGTGACGACACGGTAGGAGAAGCCGGCGGGCAGGTCCAGGACGCCCTTCGGGTCCCGGAGCAGCGGCCCGTACCCGGGCACGGCGGCCGGGGCCGTGCGGAGCATGTCGGTGCTGCCCGTCAGGACGATCCCGGCGCCTGCCGCCGCGGTGCGCAGGAAGCCGCGCCGGGTGAACCGCCCGGCCCGTACCGCCGCTTCGGTCACGGCAACCCTTCCGATCATGTCCGGCAGTGCACCATCCGGACCCGGACAAGGGTCGCAGAACCCGCCGAAGGTGACCCGATGGTGATGGTCAGCCGACCCACTCGCCGGTGGTCAGGAACCGGTCCAGCGTGGCCGTGCACGGAGCCAGGTCCAGGCCCTGTGCCGCGACCCAGGCGTCGTCGTAGTAGCTGTGCCGGTAGCGCTCGCCGCCGTCGCAGATCAGGGTGACGACGCTGCCGCGCCGACCCTCGCGCAGCATCCGTGCGACGAGCTGCCAGACGCCCCACAGGTTCGTCCCGGTGGATCCACCCGCCCACCGGCCGGTCACGGCGCGTAGGTGCCGGGCCGCCGCGATGCTGGCGGCGTCCGGGACCGGGATCATCAGGTCGATCACGCTCGGCACGAAGCTCGGCTCCATTCGCGGCCGTCCGATGCCCTCGATCCGCGACGGGCGGCCGGTCTGGTAGTCGTGCGCGCCGCTCGCCCAGCCGGGGAAGAACGCCGAGCCCTCGGGGTCGACGACGGCGAGCCGGGTCGGCATCCGCCGGTAGCGCAGGTAGCGGCCGATCGTCGCCGACGTCCCGCCGGTCCCCGCCCCGACCACCACCCAGTCCGGGACGGGATGCGGCTCCAGCGCCAGCTGCGCGACGATCGACTCGGCGATGTTGTTGTTGCCCCGCCAGTCCGTCGCCCGCTCGGCGTGGGTGAACTGGTCGAGGTAGTGGCCCCCGGACTCGCGCGCCAGCCGCTCCGCCTCGGAGTACATCTCGGGTGCCGTGTCGACGAAGTGGCAGCGCCCGCCGTACCGCTCGATGAGCGAGATCTTCTCCGGGCTGGTGGCCCGCGGCATCACCGCGACGAACGGCACCCCGATGAGCCGCGCGAAGTACGCCTCGGACACCGCGGTGGAGCCCGAGCTGGCCTCGACGACCGTCGTCGTCGGCGTGATGTGGCCGTTGACCAGGGCGTAGAGGAAGAGCGAGCGGGCCAGCCGGTGCTTGAGGCTGCCGGTCGGGTGGACGGACTCGTCCTTCAGGTAGACGTCCACACCCCAGTCCTCGGGGAGCGGGAAGACGTGCAGGTGGGTGTCCGCGGAACGGTTGGCGTCCGCCTCGACGCGGCGCACCGCCTCGTCGACCCAGCTGCGGGTGCGGGCACAGGACCGGTCGACGGGCTCGGGAGGTGGGGTGATCGCGCTGATGGGAGACGACCCTAGCGAGCGGGCCCGCACCACCTGGGCCCCGGTGACCGGGTGGCGCGAGCGCGCGATGTTCGTCACTCTCCGGAGGCGACCGCCGGCCGCAGGCAGCCGGTCGCCCACCGACGCGGCGAGGTCCCCCGCGATCCGACCAGGGAAACTACCGGTTGTGACCGCTCCATTGGATCCCGAGGACCAGCCCGGCTTCGACGTCGTCCGCCGCGGCTACGACCGTGCCCAGGTCGAGTCCCACGTCCAGGAGCTGCGCCGGCGCGTCGTCGCCGCGGAGAACGCGCGCCGGATGGCCGAGCAGCACGCCGCCGCAGCGGCCGACGAGCTCGCGGTCGCCCGGGACCGCTCCCGCGCGGCCGCGGTTCCCGCGGCCCAGGAGACCTTCGGGGTCCGGGCCGAGCGGGTGCTCCGGCTGGCCGAGCGCGAGGCCGCCGAGATCCGCGCCCGCGCGGCGCACGAGGCGGCCACCCTGCTGGAGGAGGCGCACCGGGCCGCGGGCGAGGCCGGTGCGGTCGCCGAACGGGAGCGCGCGGCGGCGCAGCGGGCCCGGGAGGACGTGCGGGCGCTGGACGACGACGTCGCGCTCCGCACGCGGGACCTGCACGCCCTGCGCACCGGACTGCGGGACGAGCTGGCCCGGGTGCACAGTGCGCTCGGGGGCGAGCTGCGCCAGCTCGAGAGCGAGATCCAGCTGGCACAGCAGGTGCCGGTGCCGCGGTCGGCGGAGGCAGAGAGCGCCACGCCGGGGGCTCCCGGCCGCCCGACCGGACCAGGAGACGCCGCCGAGGCCGAGGCCGTCACGGCCGAGGCCGTCCCGGAGGTCCGCGGCGCTGCCGCCGACGCGGCGCCGTCGGAGGTCGCCCCGGCCGAGGAGGCTCCCCGGAGCCTCGCCCCGCCACCGTCGGCCCCGCCGAGGACACCGTGTGGGCCGTCCCGGGCCACCCCACCCCGGGCGAGGCCGCCGCCGGCCCTTCCACCGACACGGGCCCGGTTCCCGCGCCCACCGTCCCCGTCGCCGGCACCGGCGCAGCCGAGGAGCCCGCCGCCGCCCCCGTCGCCGAGGAGACCGCGGACGAGGGCGAGCCCGGGACCGTCGACCTCTTCGCGGAGGGCCCGAAGTCCGCGGAGGTGACGGGGCGGATCCCCCTCCCCCGCCCGCACGACGAGCAGCCCGCCGAACCCGGACGCCACGCCTTCCGCTCCTGAGCCCACCCACGCGCGCACCTCAGACCCACGCGCCCGGTCGACGGGGCGTGTCGCACGCCACCGCGCGTCGCCCCGAGTGGCAGCGGAGCACCACTGCCCTTAGCGTGACCGCGATGCAGCACGCGCAGGAGTCTTCGGCCGAACCCCCGTCGGCCCGCCGAGGTACCGAGGCGGACGACCAGATCACCGTGTCCAGCCGCACCGAGGGTCCGGGCCGGTTCGTCGTCGAGGTCGGCGGTGAGGTGGACATGCTCACCTCCCCGCGGCTGCGCGCCGTGGTCCTGGAGCACCTCGCGGCCGAGGGTGCCGAGCTCATCGTGCTCGCCCTCGACGGGGTGTCGTTCCTGGGCACCAGTGGGCTCGCCGTCCTCATCGAGGTCCGCGAGGCCGCGCACGCCGCCGGTGTCGAACTGCGGCTCGCCTGCACCGGGCGGCGGGTCCTGCGGCCGCTCAGCATCGCCGGGCTCGTCCCGCTCTTCGACATCCACGACACGGTCGAGAAGGCGCTCGAAGACACCTGAGAGTTCCCAAGCCGAGTGTGATGTGCGCCACTCCGAGCCACTCCGTTGCGTCAGACGGACGGCACCCGGCACCGGTATAACGCTGTCACAGGACGGCCCTGAGCTGCGCCGATGTCGACAGTGGAATCGCTCCGCGACGCTCGTGGCGGGTCCGGCCGCCCCGTCGACCCGGTTTCGTCGGATCGCCTTTCGGCGACCGGGGTGTTTGGTGGCGAAATCCTCCGGGAAGTAGCCGAGAGATCGCCCGGCACACCCAGGTCGCCGGGTCTCTCTGAGAACGAGGTGAGCCGAGTGAGCGATGTGTCCCGCCTCCCTGGCCCCATGGACCACGCGTGGCAGTGGCAGCGTCTCGGTTCGTGCCGGGGTATGGACAGTGCCGTCTTCTTCCACCCGGACGGCGAGCGCAACCCTTCACGGTCCCGCCGCACCGCGCAGGCCAAGGCGGTGTGCAACAGCTGCCCGGTGATCGACATGTGCCGGGAGTTCGCCCTGGAGACGCGCGAACCGTTCGGCGTGTGGGGCGGCCTCGGCGAGACGGAGCGCCGGATGATCCTGGAGCGCCGCGACCTGGCGATGCCGGCCTGACGGGAGCAACACCGTTCTCGGTGGGGCGCCCGCGGTCGTCGGGGGTCGCGGGAGTCCCGCTGTCTCCCCCACCGTCACGCACGCCGAAGGGCGGTTCCCGTTCACGGAACCGCCCTTCGGCGTGTACCGGGCGCGGGAGCCGCGCCCGACGATCAGCTCTCGCCGTCGTCCTCGTATCCCTTGGCCTGCGCCTGCCACATCCAGCGGGCCTCCTCCAGCGCGGCCACGAGCGCGATCAGCAGGTCCTGGGTCACCAGGTCCGTCTTCTCGGTGTCCTCCAGCCGGGGCCGGACACCGGAGACGACCGCGTCGAGCGCCTCGTAGACGTACCGGATGACGTCCCGGTCGCGGGCCCAGCCCTCGGCGAACGCGGGGACGGTCGACGCGTCGGCGACGGTCCGGGACCGGCCGTCGGGCGAGACGCCGATGGCCGCGGCGCGCTCGGCCACCTTGTCCGCGTACTCACGGGCGAGGTCGACGAGCTCGTCGAGGTGCAGGTGGACGTCGTGGAACTGCCTGCCGACGAGGTTCCAGTGGGCCTGCTTCGCGACCAGCGAGAGGTCGACCAGGTCGACGAGGGTCTTCTGCAGCGCCGCGCCGGTCGTGTCCCGGGCCGCGTCCTCGAGGGTGCTGGTGATGGGCTGAGCCATGGTGGTGAGAACTCCTCGCAACATCGGTGCGCCGGCGCCGGCCGGGGCCGGCACGCGCTTTCGTCAACGTCCTATGAGTACCCGGCACGTCTTGCGGCGAACCCATTGACGGAGTGACAAGGGCCATGGTAAGCGAGGCTGGCTTCAGCCCGCGGTGCGCTCACCCGGGTGATCGGCCGCGACGACCGACAGTTCCAGGCCGCCGTAGCGCAGCATCGGGATCCCGTAGACCCGGGCCAGCCTGTTCGCGATCTCCACGATCGTCGAGCGCTCCGGGTCCGACGGCGACGGGCTCGGCGCGACGAGGTACACGCCCGGCTCGGGATCGAACCCGACGAGCTCGCTCAGCGCGGCGAGCAGGTCCGCCCCCGCGGCGGCGCCCACCCGGCCGGGGAGCCCGAGGCGATGCAGGTGCAGGTTCGGAAGGCCGAGGTCCGCGACGGCCATGAGGACGTCGTCCTCGTCGTCCTCGTCGTCGTCGAACCCCTCGTAGTCCTCGTCGAGGTCCTCGGCGCCCGGCCCGTCCGCGAGCACCACGGGATCGAGCACGACCTCCGCGCCGGGAGCGTCCCCGCACCCCAGCGTGGTGACGCCCGCGCAGTCCCGGTCCAGGTCCACCTCGTCCCGGGCGACCAGCAGGTCCACCCGGCCGAATTCACCGATGAGGCGGGCCAGGTCCGAGCCGGGCCGCAGGAGTTCGAGCGGGCTCACCGCCACCGCGACCAGCCGGCTCCGCAAGGGAGGGCCGACCGCCACCCCCGTGCGCCGGGCGACCATCGGACCGGCGTCCCCGACGCCGGGCACCGCGACCATCCTGACGAACCCCCCATGTCCGGGTGACGGCCACGTCGCCGATCCCGTTGTCCGCAACGGATCTCACCTCGCCGGGAGTCCCCGTCGCGCCCGAAAGGCGCAGTTGTACGCCGAGCGGGCTCCTCGGGTCCGTGAGCGGGAGCCCGGACCGGCCAGCCGGTTACGTCTGTCGGGTGAACCCGCTCGTCGACAGTGGACGGGCCGCAGAGGCGCTCACCCGTCGAGACGGATCGCGAGCAGGGCCACGTCGTCCCGCAGCCGGTCCGGCCGGGCGGCGGCGAGCAGTCGTTCGACCACGCACTCGGCGTCCGAGTCCACGGGAAGCCCGGCCAGGGTGCGTTCCAGCAGGTCCGTGCGCTCGTCGGCGTCCTCGCCCGCGATGTCGGTGAGGCCGTCGGTGTAGAGCAGTAGCAGCGAGCCGGCCGGGCAGGTCAGCTCGGCCTCCGTCCGTCCGGGCACGCTCCCGTCGCGGCCCAACGGGATGGCGCCGATCATCGGTGAGCGGTTGTCGTCGAGGCTGCGCAGCTCCCCCTCGCGGGTGAGCAGCAGCGGCGTCGGATGGCCCGCGTTGGAGTAGCGCAGCACGCGGTCGCCCGCGGCGTCCGGAGCCTCCATCCGCGCGTAGACGGCCGTCGCCATCGCGGCCATGTCCAGGCCCTGCACGAGCTGGTCGCAGCGGTCCAGCACCGAGCCGGGACGGCCGCCGTCCCACGCGTAGGAGCGGAGGACACCGCGCAGCTGGCCCATCGCGGCCGCCGCCGCCAGGTCGTGCCCGACGACGTCACCGACCGCGATCCCGACGCCGCCGTCCGGCAGCGGCAGCACGTCGTACCAGTCCCCGCCCACCTGGTTGCCGTCCGCACCGACGAGGTAGCGCGCCGCCATCTGCAGGCCGCCGACCTCGGGCAACGCCGGCAGCAGGCTGTGCTGCAGGGTCGCGGCCGCGGCGTGCTCCTGCTCGTAGAGCCGCGCGTTGTCCACCGTCAGCCCCGCGCGGCCGGCCAGGTCCGTCGCGAGGTGCAGGTCCCGCTGCGTGTAGCGGCGGCCGTAGGGGTGCTGGGTGAGCAGCGTCAGCGTGCCGAGCACGCGGCCCCGCGCCCGCAGCGGCACGACCATCGCCGAGCGGAGACGCAGCCGGTCGTAGGCGCCGGCCGCCGCGGCGTCCCCGGGGTGGCGTTCCTCGCCGCGCTCGGGGAGGTCGGAGACCAGCACCGGCTCGTCGCCCCCGAGCACCCGGCCGGTGTCGCTGCCGCGGCCGATCCGGTAGTCCCGCACCAGCACCAGGTCCCGCAGCCGCGCCTCGTCCGCCGCGTCCCGGGCGGCCACGGCGAGCCGCTGCGGCGCGCTCGCGCCCGGCCGGTCCAGCACGTCGACGGCGCACAGGTCCGCGAGCTGGGGCACCACGATCCGGGCCAGCCGCCGGCAGGCGTCCACGACGTCGAGGGCCTCGGTCATCTGCGTCGTCGCCTCCGCGAGCAGCCGCAGCTGCCCGCGGGACTCCTCGGCCTCGGCGAGCGCGGCCCGGCGTTCCTGCTCGACGAGCACCCGCTCGGTGACGTCGCCCTGCACGCCGACGAAGTTGACCAGGTTCCCCGCCCCGTCGACGACCGGGGAGATCGACACCTGGTTCCAGAATGCCGTGCCGTCGCGGCGGTAGTTGAGCAGGACCTCGGTGATCGGCTCCTGGTTCCGCAGCGCCTCGGTCATCCGCCGCACCGAGGCGCGGTCCGTGTTGGGCCCCTGCAGGAACCGGCAGTTGCGCCCGACGGCCTGGTCCGGGGTGTAGCCGGTCAGCCGGGTGAACGACGGGTTGACCCAGATCAGCGGGTCGTCCTCGCGGCGCGGATCGGTGATCGTGAAGGACATGTCGGTCGCGACGACGGCGCGGTCCCGGAGCACCTCCAGCCGCCTGCGGTCCCCGTGCTCGGTGCCGGAGAGCTGGAGGAACACGACCAGCGCCCGGGAGCGCAGCTCGTCCGGGACCTCGACACCCTCCGGGGCCCCCGCGTCGGGACCGAGCCCGAACCCGGTCACCCACAGCAACCGGCCCTCGCTCGCCTCGCGCTGCGCCGACGTCGCGGACGATCCCCGGCGGGCGGCGTCGTGCACCGCGACCGGCTCGCCGGCCACCGGGATCCCCGAAAAGACGAGGGACAGCGGCGAGGTCGTCTCGCTCATCCGCTTGCCGCCCAGGTCGGTGAGGCCCGCGGCGTCGCTCCAGTCGTCGATGTCGACGGGCAGCCGCACCCGGTTACCGGTCAGGTCGACGGCTGCGGCGTTGGCGTAGACCACCTGCCGCTGCTCCAGATCGATCATCAGGACGGCGGCGGGGGCGTCGTAGAGCACCTGGGGAAGGTCGGTGGCGGCCAGGCCGGAGGCCGGGAGGTCTCCGGCCGCGACCTTTCCCGCCAGCGTCTCGGCGAGCGTGCCCGGGTCCGCGGTTTCCACCCCACAAGAATAAGGGGGACGGGCCGCGCGCGCCGCTCGCCCGGACTCCGCCCATGGTGGACAGGAGCTGCCCCGACGTGCCGACCGGCCGGCGCGGCACGGTCTGTAAGGTCGCAGCGAACGCGGTTGAGCCACCAGCCGCCGGTCTCCGACGTGGTGCCCGGGCCACGTGCGCCGTTACCACCGCCCGGGCCGCCGACGGATGTCGCTGGAGGTGACGCCCCGTGCTCGATCCCGCCCCCGAGTCCTCCGGCCGTGCCGGCGCTCTCTCCGCCACGCTGAGCTCCCCCGCCCCCGACGTGCGCCTGCTGACCGTCGCGGGCGAGGTGGACACACTCACCGCCCCACGCCTGGCCGAGGGCCTGACGGGCCTGCTCGACGACGAGCGCGGCACCCCCGTCGTCGACCTCGCCGACGTCTCCTTCCTCGCCTCGAGCGGGCTGGCCGTGCTGATCCGCGCCGCCCACCGGGCCACCGGACAGGGGCGCCCGTTGCACCTCGTCGCCACCTCGCGGGCCGTCACCCGGCCGCTCGAGATCACCGGCTCGGACCGGCTCTTCGAGATGCACGGCGGCCTCGAGGAGGTCCTCTCGGGCGTCGCCGGCGGTGGGTCCGGCCCCGTGCCGGGGGGTGCGGATTGATTCAGCGACCCCCGGGTAGCACGATGACCATCCGCCCCGGGTCCGCCCGGGACGGGGACGAGCGAGCGCCGAGCAGAAGGAGATACCCCGCGTGTCCGACATGGACCGAACCGATCCGGGCGGCCCGGACGGTGCCTCCGTCGTCGAGGTGAAGACGGCCGCGACGGCGGCACTGATCCCGACCATCCGTGCGGTGGCGTCGGACCTGGCCGCGCGTGCGGACTTCGACCTCGACGCGATCTCCGACCTGCGCATGGCCGTCGACGAGGCCTGCGCGACGCTCGTGGACATCGCCGCTCCCGGCTCGTCGCTGCGCTGCGCGTTCTCCGTGCACGACGAGCGCATCGGCGTCGAGGCCGAGGTGGACGTGGCCGGGCCGGACATGACCGTCTCCACGGACACGTTCGGCTGGCGGGTCCTGCAGACCCTCGCGGACGAGGTCGAGCTGCTCGGTGCGAAGGACAACGGCCGGCCCACCGTCGGCATCAAACTCGACAAGCGCGCCGCCGCCCTACCCCGGTGACCGCCGCAGATCCCGAGTACGGCCACCTCGCCCCGTTGCTGGAGGAGTACGCCGCACTGGGCCCGGACGACCCGCGCCGCGAATCGCTGCGGGACCGGCTCGTCACGGGGTTCCTGCCGATCGCCCAGCACATCGCGCGCCGGTTCAACCACCGCGGCGAGCCGCTGGACGACCTCGTGCAGGTGGCCACCGTCGGGCTGATCAACGCGGTGGACCGCTACTCGCCCGAGAAGGGCAACGACTTCTTCTCCTTCGCCGTGCCCACGATCAGCGGCGAGGTGCGCCGGCACTTCCGGGACCAGGGCTGGTCGATGCGGGTGCCGCGACGGCTCAAGGACCTGCACGTCTCGATCAACGGCGTGGTGTCCGAGCTGTCCCAGGGGCTGGGCCGGGCGCCCAAGCCCAGCGAGATCGCCGAACGGCTCGGCGTGCCCGTCAGCGAGGTGCTCGAGGGGCTGGAGGCGTCCGAGGCGTACCGCAGCTCGTCGCTGGACGAGATGCTGTCCTCCGAGCAGGGCAGCGCCACCGTCGGCGAGCTCGTCGGCGAGGCGGACGCCGAGCTGGACCGGGTGGACTTCCGGCAGGCGCTGCGGCCCGTCCTCAGCGAGCTGCCCGAACGCGAGCGGACGATCGTCATGCTGCGGTTCTTCGGCAACATGACGCAGACACAGATCGCCGAGCAGGTCGGGATCTCGCAGATGCACGTGTCCCGGCTGCTCGCGCAGACCCTGGACCGGCTGAGGAACCGGCTGGACCCGGACACGCGGACGGGCTGAGCCGCGCTGCGGCCGGGGTCACGGCCCGCGCCCCGGGCCGGTGGGTCAAGATGTTCCTCGGGCGGACGCCGGTCCGGCCGGGAGGAGAGCCGATGACCGCGCCGGAACACGTCCTCGTCGTGGGAGCCGGGCTCGGCGGCCTGCGGACGGTCGAGCAGCTCCGTCAGGTCGGGTTCGAGGGGCGGATCAGCCTCGTCGGCGCCGAGGCCCATCCCCCCTACGACCGGCCGCCGCTGTCCAAACAGCTCCTCGCCGGTGCCTGGGAGCCCGAGAAGATCGCGCTGCGGGACGCGGCCGCGCTCGAGGACCTCGGCGTCCGGATGCACCTCGGGCTGCCCGCCGTCGCGCTGCGGCCCGGCGAGGTGGAGCTCGCGGACGGGTCGGTGCTCACCGCCGACGCGATCGTGCTCGCCACCGGGGTCGAGGCGCGCACCCTGCCCGGCCAGCCGGAGGACGTGTTCGTCCTGCGCACCCTGGACGACTCGCTCGCCCTGCGCGCCGCGCTCGAGAAGGCGGAGTCCCTGCTCGTCGTCGGGGCGGGGTTCATCGGGGCCGAGGTGGCGAGCACGGCGCTGGCCCGGGGCGTCTCGGTGACCATCCTGGAGGCCGCCGCGGTGCCCCTCTCACGCGGCCTGGGGGACGAGGTGGGCCGGATCTGCGCCCGGCTCATCCGCGAGGCGGGGGTGGACCTGCGGACCGGGACGGCGCTGGCGCGCTTCGTGGACGCGCACACCGTCGAGCTGGCGGACGGCTCGACCGTCTCCGCGGACGTCGTGGTGGTCGGGATCGGCGGGAAGCCGGACCTGGCGTGGCTGGCGGACACCGGGCTGGACCTGAGCGACGGCGTGCCCTGCGACGCGTCCGGCCGGGTGGAGGGCCTCGACGGCGTGTGGGCCGTCGGGGACATGTCCTCCTGGTCCGACGCCCTCAACGGGGCGCGGCACCGGTTCGAGCACTGGACGTCGACGAGCGACCAGGCCGCGATCGTCGCCCGGGACATCACGGGGGCCGAGGCGCCGCCCGCGACCGTGCCGTACTTCTGGTCGGACCAGTTCGGGCTCAAGATCCAGCTGATCGGGCGACCCGACCTGGCCGACTCGGTGCTCCCGCTGCACGGCGAGGGGCTCGCCGGGGGGCCGGTGAAGGGGACCGTCGTGGGCTACCTGGCCGGTGAGAAGCTCGTCGCGGTGGCCGGGTTCGGTGCCGCGCGGTACGTCGTGCGCTACCGGGCGCCGCTGCTGGCCGGGGCGGACCGGGCCGCGGCGCTCGAGTTCGCTCGTCTACTGCAGCAGTGAGAAGGGGGCCGGCATCCGCCGACCCCCTTCCACCTGCTCGAACTCTACGAGAAGAGCTTCTTCAGGATCGCCGCGGCGAGGATCACCCCGACGCCGATCAGGGCGTACCTGATCTTCGGATCCTCGAGCTTCTGCTTGGCCTGCGCCTTGCCGCTGTCCACGAACCGCTTGGGGTTCGCCCGGTCCGTCAGGGCGTCCAGGCTGTCGGCGAGTGCGTCACGCGTCTTCTCGATCTCACTTTGGATGGCCTCGGGGTCGCGCGCCACGACTCCTCCTCGGGGAATGTCCTTCGCGAATGACTGCCGCACACCGTAGATCACAGGCCGGAGCGCGGCCCGACGGGTGTGGTGGTCGACGCGCCGCAGGGGCGCGTCTCCACGTCCTCGCCGGTACCGCGGCGTTCCAGGTGGACCACCCGCAAGGCCGAGGAGGGGCTGATCCCGGGTTCGGATCGGCGCCGACGAGAACGCGGCGGGGCGCCGGCTGGGGCGTCACGCGCCGGATGAGGACGGGGAGACGCGCCCCTACCGGTACTGCGAGGATCGGGGCATGACAACCCGGCTGTCCGAGGGCGACCAGGCCCCCGACTTCACCCTGCCCGACGCCGACGGCAAGCCCGTCTCGCTCGCCGAGCACCGCGGCCGCAAGGTCCTCGTCTACTTCTACCCGGCCGCGAGCACGCCGGGCTGCACGAAGGAGGCCTGCGACTTCCGGGACAACCTCGCCGAGCTCAACGGCGCCGGGGTCGACGTCCTGGGGATCTCCCCGGACAAACCGGCGAAGCTCGCGAAGTTCCGGGACGCCGAGGAGCTGACCTTCCCGCTGCTCTCGGACGTCGACAAGGAGGTCCTCACCGCCTGGGGCGCCTTCGGCGAGAAGCAGATGTACGGCAAGACGGTCACCGGAGTGATCCGCTCGACCTTCCTGGTGGACGAGGAGGGGAGGATCGAGGCCGCGCTGTACAACGTCCGGGCGACGGGGCACGTCGCGAAGCTGCGGCGGGACCTCAAGATCTGACCTGTGGACAACCCGGGCCGATCGCGACCCGATCGAACCTCTGTTCGATAGGATCGGGCCATGCCCCGGGAACGCAGCTGGACGGACGAGATGCTGGTCGAGGCGGTGGCCGAGAGCCGGACGATGAAGCAGGTGTTCGCCCGGCTCGGTATCAGGCCGGGCCGGTACCAGTACCTCCGCGAGCACATCGCCCGGCTCGGCCTTGACGCGTCGCACATCCCGACGGCCGACGCCGGCTCGCCGAACCCCCGGCTGTCCTGGACCGACACGCAGCTCGCGGAGACCGTGCGGACGAGCTTCACGGTGGCCGAGGTCGGCCGCCGGCTCGGCTACAAGCCGAGCGGCGGCATCCACCGCATGCTGATCGGCCACTTCCGGCGGCTCGGCCTGGACACGGCGCATTTCACCGGGCAGTCCTGGTCACGCGGCCGCTCCGTACGGACACTCGCGCCTCGGACCCTGGACGAAATCCTGGTCAAGGGTTCTCGGGCGAACTCGTCGGCCCTCAGGAAACGCTTGATCGCCGCCGGGCTGAAGCCGGATCACTGCGAGGGTTGCGGCCTTCGCGAGTGGCTCGACACCCCGCTGCCGCTGGCCCTCGACCACATCAACGGCGACCACACGGACAACCGGTTGGAGAACCTCCGTATCCTGTGTCCGAACTGCCACGCGCTGACGGACACATGGTGCGGGCGGAAGAGAGGGCGAACTATTCCGTTCGCCTAGTCGGCGTAGCCCAATTGGCAGGAGGCCCTCGGTTTAGGTCCGAGACAGTGCGGGTTCGAATCCCGCCGCCGACACCTTTTCACCGGCCCGGAGGCCGAAACGGCCGTCGTCAGGCCTCCTGACGCGCCGCGTCCGCCTCCCGCGCCCCGTCGTCCTGCGGGACCGGCCTCCTCGCCGCCACCACGATCCCCGCGACGCCGACCAGGCCGCAGATCACCGACACCACGATCAACGCCGGCGAAGGCCGTCCCGTCACGGCGTCACCGAGGACCACGATCGCGACGGTGCCGGGGACGATCCCGACGACGGTGCCCACCAGGTACGGCCAGAACCGGACCGCGGAGAGCCCGCAGAGGTAGTTCAGCACCGAGAACGGGATCGCCGGCACGAGGCGCATCGAGGCGACGGCGAGGACCCCGTGGTGGTCGAGCCGGATCCGCGCCCACCGCGCCGCCGACCCCCGGGCGTAGCGCTCCACGAGCCTGCCGCCGGTCATCCGGACCAGCACGAACGCGAGGAGCGCCGCCAGCGTCGTCCCGGCGAGGGTCAGGACGATGCCGAGCGCCGACCCGAACAGCAGGCCCGCGGCGAGGGTGAACACCGTCCGGGGCACCGGCGTCACCGTGACCGCGGCCTGGAGGCCGACGAACAGCAGCGGGGCCCAGATGCCGGCCTCCGTGGTGAGCCGCTGCAGGTCCGCGACCCCGGGGGCCCCGTAGACGCGGGCGACGAGCAGCGCGGCCGCGATCACGGCCACGAGCCCGATGCCCGCGAGGACCGGGCGCCACCACTTCACGGGGACGACGGTACCGACCGGGTGATCCTCGAGGCCGCCGCACCCGACCCGGACATCTTCCGTCCATCCGGATCACACGGAACCTTTCCCGCCGATCTTCCACAGTGCGGAAGCACGACCCGCCCCGGCTGGGCTCCGGCGCTACCGTGCTGGCCGTGAGCACGCCCGAGAGCACCCGAAAGCTGGACCTCGACCCCGACGGCCTGGCCGTCCGCCGGGAGGTGCTCGGCGTCTCCCACGTCGACGCCTCGCTGGAGCGCGCGGACGAGATCACCGGCGAGTTCCAGGAGATGATCACCCGCTACGCGTGGGGCGGGATCTGGACCCGGCCGGGCCTGGACCGACGGATGCGCAGCGCGATCACGCTGACCGCACTCGTCGCGCACGGTCACCTCGCCGAGCTGGAGCTGCACCTGCGCGCCGCCCTGCGCAACGGTCTGACCCGCGAGGAGATCGTCGAGGTGCTGCTGCAGAGCGCGATCTACTGCGGGGTCCCCGCCGCCAACTCCGCCTTCGGGGTCGCCAAGCGCGTCCTGGCCGAGCCGGACCCCACCGAGTGACGCGCAGACCTGCGCCGGCGCTGTCGGCGCCCACGCGCGAGGTAGCGCCACGCGCGGTCGACCGCGCGCGTGGCGCGACAGGGCGCGTAGCGACTGTGCGAGCAGCGCGGGTGGCGGCGGTCCGCCGCCCCTCAACCGGCGAGTGCGCCCAGGTGCGGGAGGAGGGCGCGCATCGCGCGGCCCCGGTGGCTCGCGGCGTCCTTCTCCACCGGCTCGAGCTCCGCGGAGGAGCGCTGCTCCCCCTCCGGGACGAAGATCGGGTCGTAGCCGAAGCCGTTCGTGCCCCGCGGCGCCCGGATCAGTCGGCCCCGCCACTCCCCGTGCTCGATGACCTCGGTCCCGCCCGGCACCACCAGCGCGGCGGCGCACACGAACGCGGCGCCGCGGCGCTCGTCGGGGACGTCGGCGAGTTGCCCGAGGAGCAGCTCGAGGTTCGCCAGGTCGTCGCCGTGCTTGCCGGACCAGCGGGCGGACAGCACGCCCGGCATCCCGTTGAGCGCGTCGACGGCCAGCCCGGAGTCGTCCGCGACGGCCGGCAACCCGGTCGCGGTGGCCGCGTCCCGAGCCTTGGCCAGCGCGTTCTCCGCGAACGTGGCCCCGGTCTCGGGCGCCTCCGGGAACTCGGGCACGTCCCGGAGTCCCAGCACCTCGACTTCGCCCAGATCGGCCGCGACGAGCAGCCGCTGCAGCTCGACGAGCTTGCCGGCGTTGCGGGTCGCGAGCAGGAGCCGGGTCACGCCGGCAGCTCGCCCGGGTAGGGCTCGGCCAGCGCGGCGGTCTGCGCCTCGACGAGCTTCGCGATCCCCGCGAGCGCCGAGTCCAGCATCGCGTCGAGGGTCGAGCGCGCGAACGTGGCGCCCTCCCCCGTCCCCTGGACCTCGATCAGCGTGCCCGTGTCCGTCGCGACGACGTTCGTGTCCACCTCGGCCCGCGAGTCCTCCTCGTAGGGCAGGTCGAGCCGCACCCGCCCGTCGACGACGCCGACGCTCACCGCCGCCACCTGGCACGAGATCGGCTGCGGGTCCGCGAGCCTGCCGTGCGCGCCCAGCCAGGTCACGGCGTCGACGAGCGCCACGTAGGCCCCCGTGATCGCCGCGGTGCGCGTGCCGCCGTCCGCCTGCAGGACGTCGCAGTCCAGGGCGATCGTGTTCTCGCCGAGCGCCTTGAGGTCGATGCACGCCCGCAGTGCCCGGCCGATCAAGCGGCTGATCTCGTGCGTCCGCCCGCCGATCCGGCCCTTGACCGACTCGCGGTCGCTGCGGGTGTTCGTGGCCGACGGCAGCATCGCGTACTCCGCGGTCAGCCAGCCGAGCCCCGAGCCCTTGCGCCAGCGCGGCACGCCCTCGGTCACGCTCGCCGCGCAGAGCACCTTGGTGTCACCGAACTCGACGAGCACCGAGCCCGCCGGGTGCTTCTGGAACCCGCGGGTGATCCGAACGGGGCGCAGCTCGTCGTCGGTCCTGCCGTCTGCCCGCGTCACCGTGCCTGTAGTCACCGGCCCAGTCTAGGAAGCCGCCCCGGCGGCCCCGGACCCGGCGCGTCACACGGACCTCACATCGTTCAGGATTCAATTACGTATGATCACGGTCAACGGGATCCCCGCCCATCCCCTGGTGATCCACGCCGTCGTCGCGCTGCTACCTCTGGCGACGCTCGGTGCGATCGCCATGGCGGTCCGCCCGCGCTGGCGGCGCGCGATCGGCATCCCCGTCGCGCTGATCGCGTTGGTCGGTGTGATCGCGGTGCCGATCGCCACGCAGACCGGCGAGCAGCTGCAACGGGCACTCAACGGGGGCGGTCCGCTCGTCGCGATTCACGAGAGGCGGGCGGACGGCCTGCTCCCGTGGGCGATCGTCTTCCTCGTCCTGGTGATCGCGACGGTCGCGATCGGGATCCGCTCGGACCGGCTGGGCCCGGAGGGATCGCCCGCGCTCCGGCGGGCGGCGGTAGCCGTCGGGGTGCTCGCGGCGCTGCTCGGGATCGTGGTCACCGGGCTGGTGGTCTGGATCGGCGACGCCGGCGCGGCCGCGGTCTGGCAGGGCTTTTCCTAGATCTCGTACGCGGCGTCGGGCACCACCAGCTCCACCGGCCCGTCGAACGTCGCCTTGGCCTCGGCCAGCAGCGCGTCGGGATCACACCATGCAGGCACATGCGTGAGCAGCAGCCGGCCCACCCCCGCGGCGGTGGCGTGCTCGCCGGCCTGGACGCCGGACAGGTGCACGCCGGGCGGCGGGGCGTCCCACTGGTCCGTGACGTGCGGCCAGCTCGCCTCGCAGAGCAGCACGTCCGCGCCCCGGGCCAGCTCGATCAACCCGTCGCACGGCCCCGTGTCCCCGCTGTAGACCAGCGACCGGCCCCCGGCCTCGACGCGCAGGGCGTAGGCCTCGCACGGATGGTCCACGGTGGCGGCGCGCACCACCGCGTCCCCGATCGGGAACGACCCGCCGTCGGTGAGCGGGTGGAACGTGAAGACGTCCGTCAGATCCGTGGCCGCGCGTTCCTCGGCCGACGGCGCGTAGGCCGCAGCGAACCGGTCCGGCGCCTCGACCGGCGCGAACACGGGCAGCCTGTGCACCGTCGGGTCGACGGGCGGGGCCGGGTGGTAGCGCCGGTGCACGACGAGCGACGCGAAGTCCGAGCAGTGGTCGGGGTGCAGGTGGCTGAACACCACGGCGTCGAGGGCCCACGGATCGAGGTGGCGCTGCAGCGCGCCGAGGGTGCCGTTGCCCAGGTCCAGGGTGAACCGCGCCGCACCCGCCTCCACCAGGTAGCCCGAGGCGGGCGAACCAGGCCCCGGTCCGCTTCCCGAACAGCCGAGCACGATCAGCCGCATGATCGCCGATGCTAACGCCTGGCGCCCGTGCGGCGCAGCCACCAGAGCCCGACGAACGGCAGGATCAGCGGGATGAACCCGTAGCCGCGACCGAAGACGGACCAGACCGTGTCGTCCGGGAAGTCCCCGGTGTCCAGCAGCGTCACCAGGCCGACGACCAGGACGCCCGCCAGCTCGAACCCGACCGCGCCCCAGGCCAGCCTCCGGTGGCCGGGCGTGGAACCGGCCAGCCCGATCGTCGCGAGGATGTAGACGACGCCGGCGAGCCCGGAGAGCAGGTAGGCGACGGGAGCCTCGGAGAACTTCGTGGCGATCTGCACTCCCGCGCGGGCCGTCGCCGACAGGGCGAAGATCGCGTAGACGGCGATCAGGACCCGTCCGGCGCCGCTCGACGTCGCCCGGGGAGCCCGGGGCTCAGACACCGCCGGCCGCCCAGAGGCCCTCGAGCCGCCACACGGCCACGCCCGTGCCGATGGCGGCGACGGCGATGACCGTGCCGCCCCACCGCGTCGGCTCGGCGGTCGCGAACTGCAGCCCGATCGGCATCACGCAGACGCTCACCAGGAGGTAGATCAGGAAGGTGCTCTGCTCCGGAAGCTGGACGCCGCCGAACACCCGGGCGGCGGCGATCACCGCCTGCACCACGAGCAGGGCCTCGAACGCTCCGACGAGGAGCCGGTGCGGCCTGCCGGGTGGGCGGTTCAGCACGGTCGTGACCACGCCGAAGAGCGCCACCGCAGCCGCGGCGACGAGCACCACGAACCGGAGCGCGTCGATCACGGGCGGGACGCTACCCGAGGCCCCCGACGCAACCGGACGCGGTCGCCCGCTGTCCGGTCCGTCCCACGACCGAGCCGATCTCCGGGCCGAGGAAGCGGCGGCCGAGCCGCCGGAAGGGCTCCGGGTCCCCCGTGGCGAGGAACGCGTGCGGGCCGGGCGGCGGGTCGGTCTCGGGGTCCCGCAGCAGGTCACGGGCCATCAGCGTGCGCACGACGTCCTTGGCCGTCTCGTCCGCGCTCGACACCAGCGAGACGTCCGGGCCCAGCACGATCTGCAGCACCCCGGCGAGCAGCGGGTAGTGCGTACAGCCCAGCACCACGGTGTCCACGCGGGCCCGCTGCAGCGGCTCCAGGTAGCTCTGCACGAGGCCGAGCACCTGCCGTCCGCTGGTCATGCCGCGCTCGACGAAGTCCACGAACCGGGGGCACGCGACCGCGGTGACGTCGACGTCCCGCGCCGCCGCGAAGGAGTCCGTGTAGGCGCCCGACGCGATGGTCGCGCGGGTCCCGATGACCCCGATCCGGCCGTTGCGGGTAGCCGCCACCGCCCGTCGGACCGCCGGCAGGATGACCTCGACGACGGGCACCGGGTAGCGCTCCCGGGCGTCCGCCAGGCACGCCGACGACGCCGTGTTGCAGGCGATGACCAGCAGCTTCACCCCGCGCTCGACCAGGTCGTCCCCGATCGCGAGGGCGTGTCTGCGGATGTCCGCGATGCGCAGCGGACCGTACGGACCGTTGGCCGTGTCCCCCACGTAGACGACGCGTTCGGCGGGCAACTGGTCGATCACGGCGCGGGCCACCGTGAGCCCGCCGACGCCGGAGTCGAAGATGCCGATCGGCGCATGTCTGTCCGGTCCGGCACCGTTCGATGTGCTCACGCTCGCTGGACCCCGTTCCCTCGCCTCCGAATGGCCATGACCCAGGCTGCCAGAACGCCCCCGAGGGCCCCGAAGAGGTGCGCCTGCCAGGAGACCCCCGGGTTGCCGGGCAGGACCCCGAGCAGGATGCCGCCCCACAGGAACAACAGGACCAGGGCGAGCAGGATCTGCTTGCCGCTGCGGTTGAAGAAGCCCCTGGCCAGCAGGAACGTCAGCCACCCGAAGATCACTCCGGACGCGCCGATGGTCGACGAGCCCGAGGGCCCGACCAACCAGACACCGAGCCCGCCGACCACCCAGATGATCGCCGTGACGGCCAACCAGCGGCCGAGCCCGACCGCCATCGCGAGGAACCCGAAGATCAGGAACGGCAGGGTGTTCGCGATCAGGTGGTCCCAGTTCGCGTGCAGCAGCGGGGACCAGATGACGCCGAGCAGCCCCTCCGGGTCCCGCGGGTGGATCCCGTCGTCGTTGAGCCGCTGGCCCGTGAACGCGTCGACGAGCTCGGTCACGTAGAGGACCGCCGTGAACACGAGCATCACGAGCGACGAGAGGACCGGGGCCGGCGGCAGGATGCGCTGGCTCCGCGGTCGGGACGGTGTGGGTACCTGTGGCAACGGCACGGCCATGAGATCGAGAGTACGCGGAAGCGGCGGCCGGCCGGGGTGCTCCGCGCCGGGTCAGGCCCAGAGCTGGCCGTCGATCCCCTCGGCCGCGTCGTCGAGCTCGCCGGAGTAGGCACCGGTGGAGAGGTACTTCCAGCCACCGTCGCAGACCACGATCAGGATGTCGGCGGGCGTCGTCGAGCCCGCGGCCTTCTCCGCGACCGCGAGGGCGGCGTGCAGGATCCCGCCGGTGGAGATGCCGGCGAAGATGCCTTCCTTCTCCACCAGCTCCCGTGTGCGGCGCAGCGCGTCGTAGCTGCCGACGGAGTAGCGGCCCGTGAGGACGCTCGGGTCGTAGAGCTCCGGGACGAAGCCCTCGTCGAGGTTGCGCAGGCCGTAGACGAGCTCGCCGTAGCGGGGTTCCGCGGCGATGATCTGCACGTCCGGCTTCTGTTCACGCAGGTAGCGGCCGGTGCCGACGAGCGTGCCCGTCGTCCCGAGCCCGGCGACGAAGTGCGTGATCGTGGGCAGGTCGCGCAGGATCTCCGGGCCGGTGGTCCGGTAGTGCGCGTCCGCGTTGGCCGGGTTGCCGTACTGGTAGAGCATGACCCAGTCCGGGTTCTCGGCGGCGATCTGCTTCGCCATGGCGACGGCCTGGTTGGAGCCCCCCGCCGCAGGCGAGGAGATGATCCGCGCCCCGTACATCGTGAGCAGCTGCCGGCGCTCCTCGGAGGTGTTCTCCGGCATGACGCAGACGATCTCGTAGCCCTTGAGCTTGGCGGCCATGGCCAGGGAGATGCCGGTGTTCCCGGACGTCGGCTCGAGGATCGTGCAGCCGGGCTTCAGCAGCCCGTCGGCCTCGGCCTTCTCGATCATCGCCAGCGCGGGGCGGTCCTTGATCGAGCCGGTGGGGTTGCGGTCCTCGAGCTTCGCCCACAGCCGGACGTGCGGCGCAGGGGAGAGCGAGGGGAGGCCGACGATGGGGGTGTCCCCGACGGCCTGCAGCAGCGAGTCGTAGCGCGCCATGGCGTTTACCTCCGAGCATGCGCGACGAGCGAGCCGGCGGAGGGCGCCGTGCGGCGCCCTCCGCGTCGGGCTCAGCTCAGCGCATGCCGCCCGCGACGGCGGGCAGGATGGTCAGCGTCGAGGACTCGGTCACCGGGGCGTCCAGGCCACCGGCGAAACGGACGTCCTCGTCGTCGACGTAGATGTTGACGAAGCGGTGCAGCTTGCCGTCGGAGAGCAGGCGGTCCTTGAGGCCCGCGTGTCGCGACTCGAGGTCGTCGATCACCTCGGCGACGGTGCCACCCTTGGCCTCGACGGCCTTCTCGCCGCCCGTGTGGGTGCGCAGAATGGTCGGGATGGAGACGGTGACGGCCATGTGGAGAACTCCTGGTCGGATTCGTTCGGTTCGGGTCGGTCGAGAAGAGGCGGGACGCGGTGTCCCTGGTCAGCCGAGATCGGGGACGTCGTCCGCGCCGGTGTGCGCGAACATATAAGTCTCCACGACCTCGACCTGTTCCTCGGTGACGACTCCGTCGACGATCCGGAAGGACCGGAACTCGTGACCGGTGTGGTTCGCCTGCGCGTCGTCGCGGGTCGACACCAGCACGTAGTGCGCCTCCGGCTCGGAGGCGTAGGAGATGTCGGTTCGCGACGGATGGGCCTCGGTCGCGGTGTGCGAGTGGTAGATCACCACGGGCACCTCGTCGTTCGCGTCCATCTCACGGTAGAGACGCAGCAGGTCACCCGAGTCGAACTCGTAGAACGTCGGCGAGCGCGCCGCGTTCAGCATCGGGATGAACCGCTCCGGCCGGTCCGCCCCCTCGGGGCCCGCGATGACGCCGCACGCCTCGTCCGGGTGGTCCCGGCGGGCATGCGCGACGATCTCGTCCACGAGATCCGCTCGGATGACCAGCACGTCCTGAAGCGTACGTGCCCGACATACGTGACCGCACATCTACCGACACGGCTCACACCAAAAGTCCGTACATTCCCGCCACCGGGCCCTCACCCCCGGCGAGTCGGGACGTGAGACCGCGCGAGCCGCGCCCTGAGACCGCGCGAGTCGCGCTCCAGCACCACGCGAGTCGCGCTCTGGGACCACGCGAGTCGCACTGTCCGCCCCCTCTAGCCCGGGCGGATCACGCCCGGCCCGTGCGGAGGGAGCCCCGAGAGCCAGATCGACTCCGGGTCGTCCTCGACGAGCCACGCAGGTCGCGCATGCTCCTCTCCCCCGCCGCCCGAGCCCGGACCACCGGCCATGAACGGCATGTGGCTCATCCCGGACTGCCCACCACCGCGTGGCGAGGCCGAGCGCGGGGCCTCCTCCACCACCGGTCCGCCGCTGCCACCGCGAGGCTGCAGGGGACCTTCACCACCCGTCGTCCCGCCGCGGACGGCCTCCGAGGACAGTCCGGAGCCGAACCGACCACCGGGAGCGCCCGTCGTCCCGGCACCGGGTGGGCGACCGGAGCCGGGCCCGCGAGTAGCGGGAGCCCCGACCTCGGGCTCCCCCGTCCCCCATCCCGTGCGCCCGGCGGACGAGCGCACGCCCGGGCTGTTGGACGCCGAGACCCCTCCGCCGTATCCGAACGAGACGTCGGCGGCGGACGGCGCTGGGGTTCTGAGGCTGCCCGCCGAGCCTGCCGAGCCTGAGTTGGTCGCCCGGGCGGCGTCGATCTCGGACGGGCTGAGAGTGGAGACACGGTCGCGGAGTCCTGCGTCCCTCGCGGCCGATCCGCCGGATCGCCCGCCCGACGCCGCGCTCCCGGTTCCCACGGCCCCGACCGCCAAGGGTGGCGCGACAGCGCCGGTGCCACCTGAGCCGATGCCGCCCGAAGCACCCGGCGCGGCCGCACCAACTCCTGCCGCCTCGGTAGTGCCAACGCCCGGCGCGCCCGCAATCGCAGTGGCTTCCGAAGCCGAATACGTCCGATCCGCGCCGCCAGAGCCCTGCGGCCAGTCGGGAACCGACGATCCCGCGACGATCGACGAGTCGGGCTGCGCGACCGTCGGCGGCGGGAACACCTGGAACCAGTTCGCGAGGTTGTGGTTGGTGTTGTCCTGGTAGACGGTCGCGGCGTGCGAGACCGCGGCCTGGTCCTGCTGACCGGCGACGTCGGTGGTGACCTTGGCGAAGTAGGTGCTCTGGTCCTGCAGCGCCGTCGAAGCGAGGTTGAACTTGCCCACGCCGATCAGCCCGGGCTCCGCGAGCCTGACCAGATAGTCGCGGGTGGCGTCGGCGGCCGCACCTTCGTGCGCGGAGGAGTAGTCCCGGTGGAGCTGGTGGAGGTCGTCGCAGGCTGCGGTGAGTTTCTGCGCGACCTGCGCCATCAGGTCGGCCGCACCCTGGAGATCATTCGTAGCGCTGCCGGCAACCACAGGATCGCGAATCTGTTCGATCGACATCACAGAGAAATCAATACCGGTTCCTTCATAACCTTGCGTCATTCTTCAGGCTCCCAATCAGCGACGTGGAGGCAACGACTGCAAAGCGGCTGCCGCGACATCACGTGCGACTGCACAGTAATCTCTTCGCGGGCTACCTAGTCCGTCTGCCCGAGCCGACAACGCTTGATCATCAGCGTTGCCAACTAGAATTACACACGACGCACTCGCCGCATCACTGACTCGCACCGCTGGATAACCGGAGATCTCTTCGGGTTCGAAGATCGGAAAAGTATCCCGAAGGGAGTAATACAGGTCGAGATCACGACCGGCACTGAGGGCGATACCTGCACTGTATGAAGCGTCACCAGATTTCCAATCACAGGCAGAAGCGTTAGCGTTAGAAGCATCTGTGGCGGTGGCCCCGACGAGACCTAGCGACAGGAGTTGATCAGCATCGAGAAGCAGACATGCGCGGACGCCCCGGGAATCTCGCGGGTGAGCCACCTTGGGAAGATATTGCACAGGGGGCGCACTAACCGAAGGCTGCGACCCAGCTTTTAGTTCCTGATCACCCATCCGAGTAGCCGACGAGCATGCAGACAGAGTGACTGCAAGCACGACCGAAATAAGGGGTGTGATCGCCGGACGAGTACCTGTCACGCGCGCGCTCTATTCTGATAATCGACATTCGCATAAGCGGCAAGCTGCGAGTCGAGCGCAGTCCGTGCGTCCACCAGATGACTATGCCACCGTGCCAGGTATGCACGAGCGTCATTGATCATTCTCATCGACTGAATCGCCGCGTTACGACTCACGGGATCGATATCCGGAAAGGCTGTCCGTACCGGGTCGAGGAGCAGGACGGCCTCCAAGACAGATTCGATGACCTCCCCCAGCCTCGCCGAGAAGGCCCGCGCCACCTCCGGCTCCAACCGGACCTGCCCCGGCGCCCCACCCACCGTCGGCACCGCGTCCGTCCAGACGATTTGCGCGTCGTCGACCCGGCGGATGTCAGCGGCGTCGACGGAGTCGCTCGGCGAGGTCACCCGCCCATGATCTCAGGCCGTCCCGCGCGCGGGACCACTTCGGCCGAGGGGTTCGCGATCGTGAACGGTCTACAGCAGCCTGGTCCGCGCCTGAACCAGCGAATCCTGCACGAACGTCAGCCACTGGTACACCCCGAGGTGCGGCGCGCGCGGGTCGTCCGGCGGCAGCTCCTCCGGCATCTCCTCGCTGATGTCCAGCGCCGTCCCGAGCGCCAGCCGGACGTCGTTGAGCGCGGTCAGCCACACGTCGGACTGCTCGGGCGTCAGCTCGACCTTCCCGCCCGCCTCCGGCAACGCGTCCAGCACGGCCTGGGCCGCGTTCTGCTTGCCCTCGATCAGCTCGGGCTCGTGCAAGGACCGCAGGCCCGCGGCGAGGTCCATGTCCTCGCTGGTGAAGTCCGGGAGCAGCCGGGCGAGCACGCGGTCGTCCGGCCGCTTCGACGGCCCGGTGCGGATGCCCGTGAGGGCGGCGAGCTCGTCGACGGGCGCCTCGCTCGCGCGTCCCTCCAGCATCTGCCGCACCTCGCCGACCAGGCCGCGCAGGACCGTCGACTCCTGCTCCTCGAACGTCGCGACGAGCCGGGCCTTCGTCCCGCGTCCGGAGCGCTTCCAGCCGTTCACGTGCGCTGCATGGTGGCCCAGAGGCCGGCCGCGTGGAGCTTGGCGACGTCCGTCTCGATCTTGTCCTTGTCCCCGGACGACACCGCGGCCTTCCCCTTGTGGTGGACGTCCAGCATGAGCGCCGTCGCCTTCGGCTCGGGATAGCCGAAGAGCTTCTGCAGCACGTACGTCACGTAGGACATGAGATTGACGGGGTCGTTCCAGACGACAGCCTGCCAGGGTGTGTCGCCGGTGGTCTCCTCGTCGACGGCAGGATCCACCTGGCGGGTCGGCGAGCTGAGCGGCGCGGACATGCCTCCATGGTGACACGCACACCCCGAGGCGCAGGACGGCACATAGGCTCACGCCATGACCCGCGTCGCGGACGGGACGGGCGCTTCCACCGCGCTCCTCACCGACATGTACGAGCTGACCATGGTCGCCGCGGCACTGGCCGACGGCACCGCCGACCGGCAGTGCACCTTCGAGCTGTTCGCGCGCCGATTGCCGGACGGCCGCCGCTACGGCGTCGTCGCGGGGACCGACCGGTTCCTCGACGCGCTGGAGGACTTCCGGTTCGGTGAGTCCGAGCTCGCGTCCCTGGTCGGGTCGCTGGACCAGCGCACCCTGGACTGGCTCGCGGACTACCGCTTCGCCGGTGACATCGACGGCTACCCCGAGGGCGAGCTGTACTTCCCCGGCTCCCCGATCCTGACGGTGACCGGCTCCTTCGCGGACGCGGTCGTCCTCGAGACGCTGGCGCTGTCGATCTTCAACCACGACAGCGCCGTGGCCTCGGCCGCGGCCCGGATGGTCACCGCCGCCGGGTCCCGGCCGCTGATCGAGATGGGTTCGCGGAGGACCCACGAGGAGGCCGCGGTCGCCTCGGCCCGCGCCGCCCATCTGGCCGGGTTCAGCGCCACCTCCAACCTGGAGGCCGGTCGCCGGCACGGCATCCCGACGGCCGGCACCGCCGCACACGCCTGGGTCCTGCTGCACGACGACGAGCTCAGTGCCTTCCGCAGCCAGGTCGAGGCCCTCGGCGTCAAGACGACCCTGCTCGTCGACACCTACGACATCCGCAAGGGGATCGAGAACGCGATCGAGGCCGCCGGACCCGAGCTCGAAGCGGTCCGGATCGACTCCGGCGACCTCGGGGTGCTCGCCCGCCAGGCCCGCGAGCAGCTGGACTCCCTCGGCGCCACCGGCACGAGGATCGTCCTGTCCGGTGACCTCGACGAGTACGCGCTGGCCTCGTTGCGTGCCGAACCCGTCGACGCCTACGGCGTCGGCACCTCGGTCGTCACCGGATCCGGTGCACCGACCGCGGGCATGGTCTACAAGCTCGTCGAGGTGGACGGGCGGCCGGTGGCCAAGCGGTCGAGCTCGAAGGAGTCCCGCGGGGGCCGCAAGTCCGCGCTGCGCCGCTTCAAGCCGACCGGCACGGCGGTCGAGGAGGTCGTGTACCCCGTCACCGCCTCGCCGGAGGTCGGGCCGAACGACCGCGTGCTGCCGATCACGCTGGTCCGCAGCGGGAAGCGCGCAGACGACCTGCCGTCGCTGGACCAGTCCCGCGAGCACCTGCGCGCCGCGCTCGTCTCGGTGCCGTGGGAGGGGCTGAAGCTCTCCCGCGGCGAGCCCGCCATCCCGACCGTGTTCGAGGGGAGGTCCTGACATGAGCAGGGCACTGATCGTCGTCGACGTCCAGAACGACTTCTGCGAGGGCGGCTCGCTCGCCGTCACGGGCGGCGCCGCGGTCGCCGAGAGCGTGTCCCGGCTCGCCCGCGACGGCGGGTACGACCACGTCGTCGCGACGCGGGACTTCCACGTCGACCCCGGCGCGCACTTCAGCGACACCCCGGACTTCGTGGACACCTGGCCGCCGCACTGCCGTGCGGGCACGCCGGGCGCGTCGTTCCATCCGGCGCTGGACGTCGCCCTCGTCGACGCGGTGTTCGACAAGGGCCACCACACCGCCGCGTACTCCGGCTTCGAGGGCACGGAGCCGAACGGGGTCGGGCTGGCGGACTGGTTGCGGGACAGGGGCGTCGACGCCGTCGAGGTCGTCGGGATCGCCACGGACCACTGCGTCCGCGCGACCGCCCTCGACGCGAACGCGGCCGGTTTCGCGGTGACCGTGCTGCTGGAGCACTGCGCCGGGGTCGCGCCGGCGACCACCGACAAGGCCCTGGACGTGCTGCGCGACGCCGGCGTGACCGTCGGCTAGGAACGCGAACGGCCGCGCATCCGGAAAGCGGATGCGCGGCCGTGGACCCGTGTTCGGAGGACGTCAGCCCTTCATGCGGAACGGCTGGAGCGCGGCGCCGAGATCGACCTGGTCGCCGTCCGTGTCGTGCGTGCTGTGGGCGCCGACGGCGTCGGCGAGCCCGATGCAGCGGCGGCCGTCGAAGAGGCCGCAGGCGTAGCGGGCCTGGGTGTCGTCGATGTCGACGAGGCCGACGCGCAGCTGGTAGATACCGGGGAAGCGCACCTCGGCGAGGTACTCGACGTGCAGCGAGCTGGGCTCGAGGCCGTCGAGCGGGCCACCGACCGGGTAGCCCAGGACGTCGGTGTGCAGCTCGGCGAGACCGTCGAGGTACCAGCCGGCCAGCGCCACGTTGTTGACGTGCCGGTTGGTGTCGAGGTCACCGAAGCGGGTGCGCACGTCGTAGCGGAACGGGTAGTTCTCCCGGACGAGCCGCGACGGCTCGAACTCGACCCGGCCGTGTCCGGCGCCCGGGAGTTCCACCTCGAGCAGTGCCTCCCGCAGGTCCGCGGGGATCGCCGTCGTCACGCCGCCCTCGGTGTAGACGCTCGTCGACTCGCCGGTGGCGACCAGATCGTCCCCGGCGAAGACGCCGTAGGAGTAGGAGAACGACTTCGTCCCGATGTGGCTCACGCCGATCCCGACCCGGTACCGGCCGGCGATCCGCAGCGGTGCGATCACGTCGACCTTCACCGACACCAGCAGCTGGCCCACCCGGGCGCGCTGCCGGTCGGCGAGGTCGGCCCCGAACGCGTCGAGCTCGACGGCGACGCGCGCGTCCTCGAACCAGCGCACGAGAGCCTCCCGGCCGATGCGACGGCTCGGGTCGAGATCGCTGTAGCGGGCCGTGGGCTCGAAGACCTTCGGGTACAGCGCGGGATCGGGTCGGATTTCGGTGGACGTCACCCTCGCCATGATGGCCAGACCCCCGTCCACCTGCCGAATCGGCCGCCCCACATCACGTGTGGGACCTGCCACGTTTCACCGAGCGTGCCCGCACGGTTGCGGACCGGCGCCGACCGCGTCGATGAACGGTTCCGCCCCGGGCTGTCGGGGGGCCGGATAAGGTCGACGAGTGCCTGCCGCTCCCGCCAAGACCGACCTCCCCGGCGTGGCCGAGCTGCTCGAGGCGGCCGTCACGGCGGTCGGGGGCGCGCGCCGCGAGGGGCAGGACGCGATGGCGCAGGCCGTCCGCAAGGCGCTGTCCAGCGGCGAGCACCTCGCGGTGCAGGCCGGCACGGGCACGGGGAAGTCCCTGGCCTACCTCGTCCCGGCGATCCGGCATGCGATGGCCCGGGACACCACGGTCGTCATCTCCACCGCCACGATCGCGCTGCAGCGCCAGCTCGTGGACCGGGACCTCCCGCGAGTCGCGAAGTCGCTCAAGCCGCTGCTCGGGCGCGCGCCCACGTTCGCGATCCTCAAGGGCCGCAGGAACTACCTCTGCCTCAACAAGCTGCACGGCGACGACGCGATGGGCGAGGACCCCGCCGAGGAGCAGCTCTTCGACGCGTTCGCCATCTCCGCCCTGGGCCGCAACGTGAAGCGCCTGCACGACTGGGCGTCGGACACCGAGACCGGGGACCGGGACGAGCTCGTTCCGGGCGTCCCGGACAACGCCTGGCGGCAGGTGTCGGTGACGGCGCGGGAGTGCCTGGGCGCGGCCCGGTGCCCGGTCGGCGAGGACTGCTTCGCCGAGAAGGCGCGGGCCGAGGCCGGGCGTGCGGACGTCGTCGTCACGAACCACGCGCTGCTGGCGATCGACGCGATGGGCGACGCGTCGGTGCTCCCGGAGCACGACGTCGTCGTGATCGACGAGGCGCACGAGCTCGTGGACCGGGTCACCGGCGCGGCCACCGCGGAGCTCACCGCGGGCACCGTCGCCGCTGCGGCCCGGCGCTGCGGAAAGCTCGTCGACCAGGATCTGGCCGACCGGCTCGCCGAGGCGGGCGAGGGCTTCGGGCTCACCCTCGAGGACCTGCCTCCCGGACGCTGGGAGTCGTTGCCGCGCTCCGCGTCCGGCGCGCTGCGGTCGATCGTCGACGCCGCCGCGATGTGCCGGCAGGCCCTGGGCGGCGAACGCCGGGAGGACCCGGAGGGCGCCACCGGCCGCAAGCTCGCGCTCGCGCTGCTGGACGAGGTGTCCGAGGTCGCCGTCCGGGTGCTGAAGACCTTCGAGCAGGAGGACCCGGCCACGCGCTACGACGTCGTGTGGCTGGGCGAGCAGGGCCCGGACAACGCCCGGTTCAAGGTGCTGCGGGCGGCGCCGCTGGCGGTCGGCGGGCTTTTGCGGGAGCGGCTGTTCGGAACGCGGACCACCGTCCTCACCTCGGCGACGCTCGCGCTCGGCGGTTCCTTCGACGCGCTGGCCCGGCAGTGGGGCCTCCCGCCGGAGGGAACGGCCCCGGAGGACGACCCGGTGAAGGACAAGGACGTCCCGCGGTGGAAGGGCATGGACGTCGGCTCGCCGTTCGCCCACGCGCGCAGCGGGATCCTCTACACCGCGAAGCACCTGCCCCCGCCCGGCCGCGACGGCCTCGCGCCCGCCTACCTGGACGAGATCGCCGAGCTGGTCGACGCCGCCGGCGGCCGGACTCTCGGGCTGTTCTCCTCCATGCGCGCCGCCAAGCAGGCCACCGAGGCGCTGCGGGGACGGCTGTCCGTCCCCCTGCTCTGCCAGGGGGACGACTCGACGATGCTGCTGGTCAAACGGTTCGCCGAGGACGAGGAGACGTGCCTGTTCGGCACCCTGTCGCTGTGGCAGGGCGTCGACGTGCCCGGGCCGTCCCTGTCCTGCGTGATCATCGACCGGATCCCGTTCCCGCGCCCGGACGACCCGCTCGTGTCGGCCCGTCAGCGGGCCGCGGACGCCCGGGGCGGCAACGGCTTCCTCACGGTCTCCGCGACCCACGCCGCGCTGCTGCTCGCCCAGGGTGCGGGCCGGCTGCTGCGCGGGATGAACGACCGGGGCGTCGTCGCGATCCTGGACCCCCGGATCGCGACGGCCCGGTACGGCGGGTTCCTCCGGGCGAGCCTGCCGCCGTTCTGGCAGACGACCGATCCCGAGAAGGTGCGGGCGGCCCTGCGCCGGCTCCGCGACGTCTGACCCTCACCGGCGCACCCCGTGCGGGGCTGCCGCAGAGCATTGACGACGTTCTGCCGCTTGAGTGGCTCGAGCAGCTGAAGCTGGCACTTGAGCCACTCAAGCGGCAGGGAGCCGGAGGCGGCAGGGGGCCGGAGGCGTCAGCGGGCGATGCAGGTGATGGTCCCCGGCTCCACCTCGGTGAACCCCGCGTCCCGGACCGCGACCGCCTCGTCCCGCTGAACGGCCGCGCACAGCGCCACCCAGCCCGCCTCGTCCGTCGACCGGACGGCGAACCGCGGGGTCTCGGTCCAGCCCCGGACGGCGGCGAGCAGCATCGACGCGTGCCCGACCTGGGCCGCGGCCTTGCCGACGCTCATCGTGACGGCCGGGTTCAGCGTGATCACCGGGACGCCCGGAGGGGGCGCGGGCGGCGAGTCCGGGGGCAGGTCCGTGCCGCCGATCTGCAGCCGCGAGACGACCTTCGGCACCGCGTCGACCGGGCCGGGCACGAGCGCGCGGGCCTCGGCGCCGTCGACCTCGACGGTCACGCCCGGCAGCTCCTGCACGGCCTTCCAATGGGCGCCGCGGGCCCGCCTGGCGATCTTGCGGATGCGGCCGTCGACCCAGATCCGGACGTCCTCGTGCCACTCGCCGCCCTCCTGCGCCCGGGGGTCCAGGCAGAGCGCGAGCGCGGCACCGGCGGCCGCCTCCAGCAGCGGCGTGCGCGGCGGCGCATCCCGTTCGATCCGCAGGATCACCGGCATCGCCCGCACCACGCCGTCCTGCTCGGGCGGGATCACGACGTCCGGCCCGGAGTAGCGGGCCGCCAGCGCGTCGAGAACCGTGCTCACGCGATCGGGACCCGCCGCAGCACACCCTCGGCGGCGTCGGCGGTCTCGACCTCGTCCCGGGTGATCCCGAGGATGAACAGCACGGCGTCCAGGTAGGGCTGGGACAGCGCCGTGTCCGCGACCTCGCGCAGCGCGGGCTTGGCGTTGAACGCGATGCCGAGCCCGGCCGTCGAGAGCATGTCGATGTCGTTGGCGCCGTCGCCGACCGCCACGCACTGCTCGAGCGGGATCCCGTGCTCGGCCGCGAACCGGCGCAGCGCGACCGCCTTGCCGGGCCGGTCCACGATGTCCCCGACGACGCGACCGGTCAGCCGCCCGTCGACGATCTCCAGCTCGTTGGCGGCGCAGAAGTCCAGCCCCAGCTCGTCGACCAGGCCGCCGATCACCTGGGTGAACCCGCCCGAGACGACGCCCGCGCGGAAGCCGAGCCGTTTGAGCGTGCGGATCGTGGTGCGCGCGCCGGGCATGAGCTCGCAGCTCGGCGGCGACCTCGTCGATGACCGCGGCGGGCAGTCCCTCCAGCACGGCCACCCGGCGTTCGAGGGACTGCGCGAAGTCCAGCTCGCCGCGCATCGCGGCCTCGGTGACGGCGCGGACCTCGGCCTCGGCGCCGGCCCGCGCGGCCAGCATCTCGATGACCTCACCCTGGACGAGCGTGGAGTCCACGTCGAAGACGATGAGGCGCTTGCTGCGCCGGGCGAGACCGGCCCGCTCGACCGCGACGTCGATGCCCGCCTCGCGCGCCACCTCCACGAGCTTGTGCCGCAGCGTGCCGTGCGGATGCTGCTGCGGGTCGTCCGGGTTCGGCGAGACCTCCAGCTCGAGGCCCGTCACGGGATAGTCCGCGACCCGGCGGATCGAGTCGATGTTCGCGCCGACGTCCGCGAGCGCCTGCGCGACGGAGCCGAACGCGCGGGCGGTGATCGGCCGTCCCAGCACCACGACGACGTGTGTGGACTTGCGGCGCACCGCCGGGTCCTCATCGGTCCCGTGGTTCACCGACGTGTGGACCTGCATGCCGATGCTCTGCATGGCGTCGTCCAGGGACTCCTGGAGTCCCTCGGGATCCCGCTCGACGGCGACCAGCGCCCCCAGCGTGAGCCGGCCGCGGATGACGACCTGCTCGACGTCCAGCAGGTCCACGCCGTGTCGGGTGAGGACGGTGAACAGTGCCGAGCTGACACCGGGACGGTCCGGCCCGGTGACCGTCACCAGGACGGTCGACCGGGCCGGGTTCTGAGCGTTCAGAGCGAGCAGTCCTAACGAGACTTGGGGTCGTCGTCCGGCTGCGTCTCGTGGCTGACGCCCTGGGCGAGGACCTCGGACGGTGCCGCCCGGTGCCCGACGTGCGCCTCCTCGCGGATGCGCTCGACGAGGTGCGGATAGTGCAGCTCGAACGCGGGGCGCTCGGAGCGGATCCGGGGCAGCTCGGTGAAGTTGTGCCGCGGCGGCGGACACGAGGTGGCCCACTCCAGGGAGTTGCCGTGGCCCCACGGGTCGTCCACGGTGACCACCCGGCCGTAGCGGTAGCTCTTGAACACGTTCCAGATGAACGGCAGCGTCGAGGCCCCGAGCACGAACGCGCCGATCGAGGAGATCGTGTTCAGGGTGGTGAAGCCATCCGTCGGCAGGTAGTCCACATAGCGGCGCGGCATGCCCTCGTTGCCCAGCCAGTGCTGCACCAGGAACGTCAGGTGGAACCCGATGAACGTGGTCCAGAAGTGGAACTTGCCCAGCGTCTCGTCCATCATGCGGCCGGTCATCTTCGGGAACCAGAAGTAGATGCCGGCGTATGTGGCGAACACGATCGTGCCGAAGAGCACGTAGTGGAAGTGCGCGACCACGAAGTACGTGTCCGAGACGTGGAAGTCGATCGGCGGGGAGGCCAGCAGCACGCCGGTCAGGCCGCCGAAGAGGAACGTGGTGAGGAAGCCGACCGCGAAGAGCATCGGCGTCTCGAACGTCAGCTTGCCCTTCCACATCGTGCCGATCCAGTTGACGAACTTGACGCCCGTCGGGATCGCGATGAGGAACGTGGTGAAGGAGAAGAACGCCAGCAGGACCGCGCCGGTGGCGTACATGTGGTGCGCCCAGACGGCCACGGACAGCGCCGCGATGGCGATCGTGGCGAACACCAGGCTCTTGTAACCGAAGATCGGCTTCCGGCTGAACACGGGGAAGATCTCCGACACGATGCCGAAGAACGGCAGGGCGACGATGTAGACCTCGGGGTGGCCGAAGAACCAGAACAGGTGCTGCCACAGGATCACGCCGCCGTTGGCGGGGTCGAACACGTGGGCGCCGAAGTGACGGTCCGCGGCGAGGCCGAGCAGACCGGCGGTGAGCACCGGGAACGCGATCAGGATCAGCAGCGCGGTGATGAAGATGTTCCAGGTGAAGATCGGCATCCGGAACATCGTCATGCCCGGGGCGCGCATGCAGACGATCGTGGTCACGAAGTTGACGCCACCGAGGATCGTGCCGAGGCCGGAGACGACCAGGCCGACGATCCAGAGGTCCGCGCCGGCACCCGGCGAGCGGATCGCGTCCGACAGCGGCGTGTAGGCGAACCAGCCGAAGTCCGCGGCGCCGCCGGGGGTCAGGAACCCGGACAGGACGATCAGGCCACCGAACAGGAACAGCCAGTAGGAGAAGGCGTTCAGCCGCGGGAACGCGACGTCCGGGGCGCCGATCTGCAGCGGCACGATGTAGTTCGCGAAGCCGAAGAGGATCGGCGTCGCGTACAGCAGCAGCATGATCGTGCCGTGCATCGTGAAGAGCTGGTTGTACTGCTCGCTGGACAGGATCTGCTGTCCCGGGCGGGCGAGCTCGGCACGCATCAGCAGCGCCATCGCACCGCCGGCCATGAAGAAGCCGAACGACGTGACCATGTAAAGGATCGAGATGTCCTTCGGGTCCGTCGTCCGCAGCATCTTCAGGAACGTGGAGCCCTTACCCGTCCGACGCGCCGGGTACGGGCGCGTCGTGATCGGTTTGGGGGCGACGGCTGTCACTGTGCCTCCTGCACTGGACCTCATGGGCAGGTCCGAACTCTATCCGCGCGAACCGGCGTACCCCCTGCCGGGGCGATGGTCTCCCCTGGCACGACGGTTCGCACGCGCATCATGCTCTACGCAGAGTAGAACGGCCACCGGCGGGTCCGGAACCCGCGGTCACGCGACCGTGGTCACCCGGCCTACCGCATCGGCAGGAAGAGCTCGGTGAAGACGTCCGGCGCGACGGCCGGGGCGGGCGGGTCCGCCACGATGTAGAACTCGGTGCCGAAGCCCATCGCGAAGATGGGGTCGGGCATCGCGAGCATGAAGTGGTCCGGCCCGATCTGGCTGGCGTGGGCCCGCATCGACGCCCGCTTCTGCTCCACGAAGTCCACGGCCTCGACCCGGTGGGTGATCTCCGCCTCGGGCTTGCCGAAGTCCGGCGGCGGCTCGGACGACGACGCGTCCCACCCCTCGGGGATCTGCCCCGACTCCTTGAGCCCCTTCATCCCGCGGAGCATCCAGTCCCGGTTGATCGTCCCCTGCGCGACGACGGGGACGCCGGACAGCTCGGCCGCCCGCATCCCGACCCGGTGCACCTGGATGTGGTCCGGGTGGCCGTAGCCGCCGTTGTCGTCGTAGACGGTGAGGACGTCCGGCTCCTCCTCGTCGAGGATCACCGCCAGCAGCTTGGCTGCGTGCTCGACGCGGGCCTGCCAGAAGCAGTACGGGGCGTCGTTGGTGGGCAGGCCCTTCATCCCCGAGTCCGTGTACGGCAGGAACTCCACGCGCGCGGCACCGAGGGCCTTGGCGGACTCGTAGCACTCCGCGGACCGGCGGATGGACAGCGGCTCGCCCTCGGCGAGCACTCCCGGGACGGGCTCGCCCAGGTCACCCCGGGTGGCGAAGACGAGCACCACGCGGTGGCCGTTCTTCGCGGCCTTGGCGAGGGTTCCGCCGGAGCCGATCGACTCGTCGTCGGGATGGGCATGGAAGCTGACGATTGTCCCCACGGCGACGAGGATATGCGCCCGCGGTGGCGGGACGCGGTACGTGGTGCCGGGGCACCACGTACCGCGCACCGGCCCGTCAGGCCAGGATGCGGGTGAGCGCCGGCCCGACCTCGGCGAGCCTCCGCACGGGCTGGCAGGTGCCGCCGCCCCGCGCCGCCAGCGTCGCGGACGCCTTCTCCGCGTCCTCGTCCGGGAGCGGGCACAGCACGTGCAGCCGGTCGATGCCGCCGAGCGCGGTCGTCGGCTCATCGCCGGCGGTGTGCAGGCAGTCCGAGAGCAGCACGACCATCCGCTCGTCCGCGACCGCACCGGCGAGCTGCCTCGACGCCTCCCGCAGGGCGGCGGCGATGTCCGTCGTCCCGTGCCCGCGCAGGGCGACGAGCTCGCCGATCAGCTCGTCCGGCGGGCGCCGGACCCCCTGCCGTTGCAGCGTCCGAACCCCTGATCCGAAGGCGAGGACACCGGGTTCGAGCTTCGCGCCACCGGTCTCGGACGCGAGCACGACGCCGGACGCCGCGACGGCCGCCAGCGCGACCGCAAGCCCCTGCATCGAGCCGGAGATGTCCACGACGAGGCAGACGGCCCGCCGGTGCGCCGTCCAGCCCCGGGTGACCAGGTCCTCCGGCTGCGGCCGGCGGGACACGGCCGGCTGCCAGGCGTCGAGGGTCCGGTCCAGGTCGAGATCGCCCTCGCCGCCCTTGGTCGGGGCGATCCGCCGGGTCCCCCGCGCCTTTGCCGGGCCGACCTTGCCGAGCTGGATGAACACCCGTCCGGCCAGCTTGCGGGCCTGCGCCCGCAGCTGCACGTCCGTCGCGACGGCGAGGTCGGCCAACAGCGCGGCGGCCGCCTCGGGGTTCTCGGCCAGCGCGGCGTCGAACGCCTCGGCGTCGAGCTCGCCGAGCTCGGGTGAGACGTCCTCGAACTGTTCGTGCCGGCTCCCGAGCTCGCCGCGGCCCATCGTCCGCTGCCCACGGCTCGGCGTCGGCTTGTCCTTGCCCTTCTGCTGGCCCGCCCCACCTGACGGCGGCGGGCCCTCAGCTTTTCCCGAATCACCGTCCTGGTCCGGCGCGTCCGGCTCGTCGGCCTCCTCGGGCCAGAGCCGTTCCAGCAGCTCGTCGATCACGGCCTCGGGGGTGCGGTCCACCCCGTCGGCGATCCGGATCCGGCCGGACAGCGCGGCGTGCGCGGCGTCCCGGGCGGTCTCGCGGGCGGGCTTCTCCTCGCCGCGCAGCTCGGACAGCGCGGTGAGGACGAGCGCGAGGTCGATCGCCCCACGCACGGAGGAGCCCATCCGGATGTCGCGGTGCGCACGGGTGGAGCGGGTCAGGCCGACGGCCAGGTCGTTGACCGGGCCCTGCACCCCGGTGACGGAGCCGGTGATCGTGCGCTCGGCGTCCTCGTCCTGGTAGCCGAGGACGACCCGACACATCCGGTCCGCGATCGCCTGGCTGACCCGCGCGGTGCCGATGGCGTCGAACGGGTTCATCGCGGCGATCAACCGGAACCGCGGGCCGGCCTGGACGGTGCCGAGCCGGGGGACCGCGATCTCGCCCTCGGTCAGCACCGTGATCAGGACGTTGAGCGTCTCCTCGGGGACCCGGTTGAGCTCCTCGAGATAGAGCAGACCGCCCTCGCGCATGGCGTTGAGCAGCGGCCCGTCCACGAAGCTCGCGGGCAGGTAGCCCTCCGCCAGCACCTGCGACGGGTCGAACGCGCCGATCAGCCGCGCGGGCGTCAGCTCGGCGTTGCCCTCGACGAAGACGACGTGCTGCCCCGCGTCCCGGGCGATCGAGCGCAGCAACGTGGACTTGCCGGTTCCGGGCGGGCCCTCGATGACGACGTGCCGGCCGGTCGCCAGCGCGACGGTGAGCACCTCGCGTTCCCGCTTCAGGCCGACGATCGGGACGGGCTGCTTGCCCGCCGCCGGGGCGCCGTTCCCGGTCGAGAGGGTCGTTGACGTCACTGTCACCTCCGACGCCCGCGCACGCGGGCGACATCCAGATGATCCGGCATTCGCCGCACCACACCACATTCGTACAGGGCGAGGCCCGCCGTGTCAGGATCGCAGCATCTGCAATCTTCTACGCGCCGTTGACGGTGCGTGATCAAGCTGTAGAGTTCGAGCACCCGAACCGGCACAGGAGCCAGCACCATGGCCGAACTCTTCAACGCTGCGGAGTATCTGACGGATCGACGGGTGGACGCCGGCGACGGCGCCCGTGTCGCGGTTCGCCACCCGCGCGGCACCCTCACCTACACCGAGCTCGTCGACCAGGTCCGCACGGTCGCCGCCGGCCTCGTGGGGATCGGCGTCCGCCCCGAGGAACGCGTCGTGCTCTGCATGGCGGACGACGTCGAGCTCTTCACCTCGATCCTCGCCACGATGTACATCGGCGCGGTCGCCGTGCCGTGCTCGACGATGCTCACCGGCTCCGAGCTGGCGGCCCTCGTCGTCGACTCGCGGGCGCGCGCCCTGCTCGGCAGCCACCAGTTCGCCGACGCCGTGCACGCCGCGGCCGAGGACGCCCCGGACCTGCGCCACCTCGTGCTCGCCGGCGCGCAGCCGATCGCGCCCCCGGGTATCAGCGCCCTGACCTGGGACGAGCTGCGCGCCGCAGGCAGCACGCCGATCGAGAAGCCCTACCCCACCTGGGACGAGTCGCCCGCCCTCTGGCTCTACACGTCCGGCACCACGGGCAAGCCCAAGGGCGCGATGCACCGGCATGCGGACATCCGCCACGTCGCCGAGACCTACGGGACGCAGGTACTCGGGATCGAGCCGGACGACGTGTGCCTGTCCGTCGCCAAGCTGTTCTTCGCCTACGGCATCGGCAACTCGATGTTCTTCCCGCTCTCGGTGGGGGCGTCGGTGGTGCTCGAACCCTCGCGCCCGACCCCGGACCTCATCGCCGAGAAGGTCCGGGCGCACGGCGTCACCCTGTTCTTCGCCGTGCCCAGCTTCTGGGGTCCGCTGCTCGCGTCCGGCGTCCCGGACGACGCCTTCGCGACGACCCGCCGCGGCGCGTCGGCCGGCGAGACCCTGCCCGCCCGGATGTACCACGGCGTCCGCGAGCGATTCGGCTTCGAGGTCCTCGACGGCATCGGCTCCACCGAGGCGCTGCACATCTTCGTCTCCAACCGGCCCGGCGCGGTCGTCCCCGGCAGCTCCGGGTTCCCGGTCCCCGGCTACGAGGTCGAGCTGCGCCGGACGGACGGCACGGTGATCGACGGCGCCGGCGAGTCCGGGATGCTGTGGATCTCCGGGGACTCGATCTGCACCGGCTACTGGTGCCGCACCGAGGTGAACCGCGCGGTCTTCCACGGCCGCTGGATGCGCACCGGGGACCAGTACATCCGCAACGACGACGGCAGCCTCACCTGCCTCGGCCGCGCGGACGACGTGCTCAAGGTCGGCGGCATCTGGGTCTCCCCGGCCGAGGTCGAGTCCCGCCTGCTGGAGCACCCGGGCCTGGCCGAGGCCGTGGTCGTCGGCATCCCGGACGCCGACGGCCTGGACAAGCCGGTCGCGTACGTCGTGCCGCGGGCCGGGGTGGTCGTCGACCCGGACGAGGTCATCGCGTTCTGCCGGGCCGGGCTCGCGGCGTTCAAGCGGCCCCGCGCCGTCGTCCCGATCGATGAGCTGCCGAAGACCGCCACCGGCAAGATCCAGCGCTACCGGCTCCGCGCGCTCGCGGTGGAGGCGCCGCCCGCCGGGCTCACGGTGGCACCGACGCCCGTCCTCTCCCCCGGGGCGCCCGCCCGCGCCTGAAGCGCACGAACGTCACTTCCGTGCGGACCTACCGCACGAGAAGTGCCACTCGTGCGGATGCCCCGGTGCCGCGCGCTGCGGCCCCAGGAGACCCGGGCCACACTCGGGCGGACGCGAGGAGGCAGGTATGACCCACGAGTGGATCCGGGAGACGCCCGCGATCTGGGACGGGCCGAAGGCGGACGTCCTCGGTGACCTGGCGCCGACCCTGTTCGGCCTCGGCACCCCGCAGGAAGGCGACAAGCTCGGCGACGAGTGGTGGCGCGTCGAGGACGACGGCGCCGTCGTCGGCTACGGGCGTCTCGACGAGTCCTGGGGCGACGCCGAGATCCTCGTGCTGGCCCATCCGGAGCACCGCGGCTGCGGCGTCGGCACGTTCGTGCTGGAACGGCTCGAGGAGGAGGCCGGCAGCCGGCACCTCAACTACATCTACAACGTCGTCCCGCGCGGCCACCCGGATCCCGACGCCATCTCCGGATGGCTGGCCGCGCACGGGTTCGAGCCCACCGACGTCGGCGAGCTGCGGAAACGGATCCGGAGCAACGGCGTCACCTGACGTTCTACAGCGCTATCCCGAAGCGCGAGCATGTTGTAGACTCTCGGCCAGCCGACCGCCGCGTCCCGCTCGGGACAGACCCCACCCGGGACGGACGCAGCGCAGGAGGATCCCGACATGACCGAGGAGACCGGCACCATCGACGCAGCCGGCACCACCGCCCCGTCAGGCTCGGCCGAGCACACGGAGGAGACGCCCGCCGTCTCCTTCGACGCCGATCCCGCCACCTACCGGCACTGGACGCTCGACACGTCCGGGTCCGCCGAGACCGGCGTCGCGTATCTGCGGCTGGACATCGACGAGACCGGCGGGATCGTCCCGGGCTACGAGCTGAAGATGAACAGCTACGACCTGGGCGTGGACATCGAGCTCTACGACGCCACGCAACGGCTGCGGTTCGAGCACCCCGAGGTGCGCACTGTCGTGGTGACCAGCGCGAAGGACAAGAACTTCTGCGCGGGCGCGAACATCCGGATGCTGGCCCAGCTCACACCCGTGGAAGGTGAACTTCTGCAAGTTCACCAACGAGACGCGCAACGGCATCGAGGACGCCACGGCGCACTCCGGGCAGACCTACATCGCGGCGGTCAACGGGACGGCGGCCGGCGGCGGCTACGAGCTGGCGCTGGCCTGCGAGCAGATCCTGCTCATCGACGACAACTCCTCCGCGGTGTCGCTGCCCGAGGTCCCACTGCTCGGCGTGTTGCCCGGCACCGGCGGCCTCACCCGGGTGATCGACAAGCGGAGGGTCCGCAAGGACCGCGCGGACGTCTTCGCCACGACCTCGGAGGGCATGCGGGGCAAGCGCGCCGTCGAGTGGAAGCTCGTCGACGAGGTCGTCCCGAAGCGCGCCTGGAACGAGACGGTCGCCGAGCGCGCCGCCACCGCCGCGGCCGGGTCGTCGCGTCCTGCGGACGCCTCCGGGGTGGCCCTGACGCCGCTGCAGCGTGAAGAGACCGCGGTCGGCATCACCTACAAGCACGTCAAGGCCACGTTCGACCGCGACCGCGGCCTGGTGGAGATCACCGTCCTCGGCCCCGACGGCGGCGTGCCCGAGTCGTGCGCGCGGGTGCACGAGCTGGGCGCGGACTTCTGGCCGCTGGCCATGACCCGCGAGCTCGACGACCTGATCCTGCGGCTGCGGGCGAACGAGCTGGAGCTCGGCACATGGCTCATCCGCACGCAGGGCGACGTCGAGGACGCCCTCGCCTTCGAGCGGGTCATCGAGCAGCACAGCAAGGACGACTGGCTGGTCAACGAGATCCGGCACTACTTCAAGCGGGTGCTCAAGCGGCTCGACGTCACCTCGCGCAGCCTGATCGCGCTGATCGAGCCGGGCTCGTGCTTCGCCGGGGCGCTGCTGGAGCTCGCCCTCGCCTGCGACCGGCAGTACATGCTGGACGGCACTTTGGCGGACGACACAGCCGAGGACCCCAGTGGCCCAGGGCAGGGCGACGAGGCGCAGATCATGCTGTCCGCCTCGAACTTCGGCACCTTCCCGATGAGCAACGGGCTCTCCCGGCTGGGCTCGCGCTTCTACGGCGACGACGACCACGTGGCCAAGCTCCGCCAGGAGACGGACCGGCGGATCGAGGCCCGCGAGGCGCTCGAGCTGGGCCTGGTCACCGACGCCCCGGACGACATCGACTGGCAGGACGAGATCCGGATCATGCTGGAGGAGCGCGCGTCGCTCTCCCCGGACGCGCTGACCGGCATGGAGGCCAACCACCGGTTCGTCGGCCCGGAGACGATGGAGAGCCGGATCTTCTCCCGGCTCACCGCCTGGCAGAACTGGATCTTCGTGCGGCCCAACGCCGCCGGACCCGAGGGCGCACTCCGCAGGTACGGCACGGGACGCAAGGCCGAATTCGACCGCAGGCGGGTGTGAGCCCGTGAGCGAGCTTGCGAGCGAACGATCGACACAGTGCATCGGCGAAGCGCCGAGCTCGCGCAGCGAGGGAGAGCAATGAGCATCGACTACAGCGAGAAGATCCCGAACAACGTCGACCTCGCCGGCGACCGGAAGCTGCAGCGCGCCCTGGAGTCCTGGCAGCCGAACTTCCTGAACTGGTGGAAGACGATGGGCCCGGCCGTGCCGACGGAGGACGTGTACCTGCGTACCGCCGTCGACGTCGGCAAGGAGGGCTGGGCGCAGTTCGGCCACGTCGCGATGGAGGAGTACCGCTGGGGCGTGTTCCTCGCCGAGCGCGGCGACGACCGGCGGATCGCCTTCGGTGAGCAGAAGGGCGAGCCGGCCTGGCAGCAGGTCCCCGGCGAGTACCGCGCGGACCTGCAGCGGTTGATCGTGATCCAGGGCGACACCGAGCCCGCGTCCGTCGAGCAGCAGCGGCGTCTGGGCGAGACCGCGCCGTCGCTCTACGACCTGCGCAACCTGTTCCAGGTCAACGTCGAGGAGGGCCGTCACCTCTGGGCGATGGTCTACCTGCTGCACGCCTTCTTCGGCCGCAACGGCCGCGAGGAGGCCGAAGCGCTGCTGCACCGCAACTCCGGTGACCTCGACTCGCCCCGCATCCTCGGCGCGTTCAACGAGGAGACGCCGGACTGGCTGTCGTTCTTCATGTTCACCTACTTCACGGACCGGGACGGCAAGTACCAGCTCGGCACGCTGAAGGAGTCCGCCTTCGACCCGCTCTCGCGCACCTGCGAGTTCATGTTGAAGGAGGAGGCGCACCACATGTTCGTCGGCACCACCGGCATCGACCGGGTGGTGACGCGGACGTGCGAGCTGATGCGCGAGCACGACACCGACGAGATCGCCCCGCACGGCGGCGTCCCGCTGGACGTGATCCAGAAGTACGTCAACTTCCACTACTCGGTGTCGCTGGACCTGTTCGGCTCGGAGCAGTCCACGAACGCGGCGAACTACTTCACCGCGGGCCTCAAGGGCCGCTGGCAGGAGGAGCGCCGCAAGGACGACCACCTGCTCACCGAGGACTCCGCGAAGATCGACCTCGTGCGGGACGGCCAGGTCACCCAGGACGAGGTGCCGGCGCTGCTCGCGCTGAACTCGGACCTGCGCAACGAGTACGTCAAGGACTGCCAGTCCGGCCTCAAGCGCTGGAACCGGATCCTGGAGAAGGCGGGCTTCGACCAGCGGCTCTACCTGCCGCACGTCGGCTTCAACCGGCACGTCGGGCTCTTCTCGGACCACTACGTCACCCCTGCCGGGGACCTCGTCGGCAAGGACACGTGGAAGGCCAAGGAGGACTGCTGGCTGCCGAGCGAGGGCGACAAGGTGCACGTCCAGTCGCTGATGCGGCCGGTCTACGAGCCGGGCAAGATCGCGAGCTGGATCGCGCCGCCGACCAACGGCATCAACGGCAAGCCGTTCGAGTACGAGTACGTCCACCTGGCCTGACCGGGATCGCCGCCGCCCCTGGGACTCGAGTGGCTCGAGCGCCATTCTTCGCTGCTCGAGCCACTCCAGCGGCATTGGTCTCCGCGGCCGACGGCGCTCGAGTGGCTCGAGCGCCACCGTGCGCTGCTCGAGCCACTCAAGCGGCGTCGGCTCGACGCAGCCGCGACGCCAGGAGCAGGCAGCCGGGCGACCCCTGGAAGGTCAGTAGAACTCGACCGTGTCCACGACGTTGCGCAGCGGCTCCCCGTCCAGCAGCCGCCGCGCGTTCTCCACGAACAGCTCCGCGATGCGCCGGTCCTCCGCCTCGTCGAGCGCGGCGGTGTGCGGGCTGACGAGCACGTTCGGCAGGTCCCACAACGGGCTGTCGACGGCCAGCGGCTCCACCGCGAAGACGTCCAGGGCAGCGAACCCGATCCGGCCGTCCCGCAGCGCCCCGACCAGCGCGTCCTCGTCGATCACGGTGCCGCGGCCGACGCTGACGAGCGTCGTCCCGGGCCGGATGGCGTCGAGCACCGCGGCGCCGACCAGATTCTCGGTCGAGGGCGTGCCGGGGAGGGTGACCACGACACCGTCGACCCGGCCGACGACGGACACCAGCTCGTCGGGGTGGACCAGCTCGTCGACGAACTCGGGTGGCTCCCCGCCGTGCCGCGACGTCCCGATCACCCGCGTCCCGAACGCCTGCAGCCGCCTCGCGACCTCGGTGCCGATGCCGCCGAGCCCGACGACGAGCACGGTCTGGTGTTCGAGCCGGCCCATGAACCACCGGTCCGCCCAGTGGTGCGCACTCTGGTGGGCCTGCAGCCGCGGCAGCGTCTTTGCCCCCGCGAGCAGCCCGAACAGCGCGAACTCGGCGAGCGGACCGCCGTGCACACCCGCGGAGGTGGTGAAGGTGATGCTCTTCAGCTGCTCCTCGGACAGGCCCGCCTGACGCACGGTGGCCCCGCCGCCCGCGGCCATCGTCTGGACCCAGCGCAGCCCCGGGTTGGCCTCGACGGTCCGGGCGAGCGCGTCCGCGTCGACGTCCGGGATGCCGTAGAGGGCCTCCGCGGAGTCCAGCAGCTCCTCGAACCGGGCCTGCTGCTCGGGCGTGCGGGACCAGCCCGGATCCCCGGAGTGGTCTCCGGGATGGCGTTGCGGAGGGAGCAGGGAATGGTCGCGGACCAGCTCGACTCGGGGCTCCTCCCGCTCGATCATCGCGCACAGTTCCTCGTCGAGCGGGGTCGCCAGCACGACCCGCAGCCGCTCGGCCACCCGGACCTCCTCACGTCGACGGACGCGGACCACCCTGCCCGACCCCGGCCGGCGCGGCACACTGGACGGGGTGAGCCGTGTCCCGCATCCCTCCCAGCCCGGCCGGGCGGCCCGGCTGCGCGCGGCGGCGGTCCGCGACGGCAACCGGTGCGTGTGGTGCGGGCGGGAGTGCGCCGGGCTGGTGGTCGCGACCACCGACCATCTCGTGCCCCGGGTCAAGGGCGGGCCGTCCTGGCTGGAGAACGAGGTCGTCGCGTGCCGGCGGTGCAACGCCGGCCGCGGGCACACGAGCCCGGCCGAGTGGTTCGCCGAGTGCGAGCGCCGCGGCTGGCACCCCGACCTCGACGCGGTGCTGGGCGCCCTGCGCTCGCTCGACCGGGCCATCACGGAGCGTGGCGGGCAGCGCCGGGCGCGGCCCTACCTCGCCGCCCAGCTCCGTCGCCTCACCCGGGCCGAGCAGGACCGGCGAGCGGGCTGACCGATCGCCGCCACCTTGAGCCGACCGGCGGATTGACCACCGGACGGCAGGTGGAAACGATCTCGGCATGACGCTGCGGCCCGGGGTGCGGTCCGCCACCGCCGACACCGACTTCCTCCCCTGACCTGCCCGCGAGTCGGCGTTTCCGGTCGACCGAGTCGCACCTCGTGAGCAGGTCCGATCGGGTGATCGACCGTCGGAGTTCGGTCGGCCCACGCGATGGAGGGACGTGAGCGGTCCGCAGCAGGTCGAGCCCGACCCGGGCCTCGCGCTGCTCACGCTGTACGACACGGCCCTGCCCGAGATCTACGGCTACCTGCTCGCGCGGTGCGGCCGGCGAACCCTGGCCGAGGACCTCACGGCGGAGACGTTCCTCGCCGCGGTCCAGGCGTGCCGGCGCAGGCCGGGCCCGGACGTCAGCACCGGCTGGCTGGTCGGGATCGCCCGGCACAAGCTCGTCGATCACTGGCGGGCCCTGGACGTCCAGGACCGCCGGCTCCGGGTGCTCGACGGCGGCGCCGAGGACGTCGACGACCCCTGGGACGCCGAGCTCGACGCCCTGGTGGCGCGGGAGGTCCTCGCGCGGCAGAGCCCGCAGCACCGCGCCGCGCTGACCCTGCGGTACCTCGACGGCCTCGCGGTCGCCGAGGTGGCGCACCTGCTCGGCCGGACGGTGCACGCCACCGAGGCGCTGCTCGTCCGGGCCCGCGCGGCATTCCGCCGCAGCTACGACGACGACCGAGGGGGCCCGGCATGACCGCCGACGTGCTTCCTCCCACAGAGGCGGAGTCATGACCGATCCGCTGGACGCCCTCCATGACCCCATGCGTCCCGTCGACCCCGACCCCGCGTTCGCCGCGCGTCTGCGCGAACGCCTGGAACGGCTGCTCCTCGACCCGGCCGCACCCCTGACCAGCACCCGGGAGATCCCGATGACCACCGCCCAGGCCGAAGCGCTGCCCCTGCACGACCTCACCGCCTATCTCGCCGTGCCCGACGCCGCGGCCGCCCTCGACTTCTACGCCGGCGTCTTCGGCGGGGTCCGGCGGGGCGAGCCGATCGTCATGCCGGACGGGCGGATCGGGCACGCCGAGATCGCCCTCGGCAGCACCGTGCTGATGCTCGCGGACGAGTTCCCGGAGCTGGGGCTGCGCGCTCCCGCACCCGACGCGGTGTCCGTGTCGCTGCGCCTCGAGGTGCCCGACCCGGATGCCGTGGTCGAGCGGGCCGTCGCCCGCGGCGCCCGGCTGGACCGGCCGGTGAGCGACTCGCCGTACGGCCGGGGCGGGGCGATCACCGATCCGTCGGGGCACCGGTGGATGGTGTCCCGCTCGCCGTCGGCCGGGGACGCCGTCGTGCGCCCCGGAGACCTCGGCTACAGCTCGATCTGGACCCGCGACGTCGTCGCAGCGGAGCGTTTCTACGGGGCCGTCCTCGGCTGGGTGGCCACCGCCGACCACGCGGGCGCCGGCCGGCAGGTCACCGACCTCACCGCGCACATGGGGATCGTCGGCGAGCAGGAGCTCTCGACCCTGTTCTGCTGCTACGGCGTCGCCGACGTCGACGAGGCCGTCGCGTTGGTCCGCGCGGCTGGCGGAACGGCGCAGGCCCCGGCGGAGATGCCGTTCGGCCGGGTTGCGGACTGCGTCGACGACCAGGGCCTCCCCTTCGCCCTCTACGCCGTCGCCGGCGGGAGCGGGCGGGGCCGGGACACGAACGCCCCGGGCGAGCTCACCTACGCGACGATCGAGGTCCCGGACTCCACCCGCGCCCGCGCCTTCTACGGCACCGTCCTGGGTTGGCGGTTCCTGCCGGGCCGGGAGCCGGGCATGTGGATCGTCCGGGTCGACGGCGGCCACCCCCGCCCGCCGATCGGGCTGGCGGGGGGCCGGGAGAAGGCGACGGTGGTGCCGATGTTCGTGGTGCCGGACGTCGCCGCGGCGGTCGGGACGGTGCGGGAGCTGGGCGGAACGGCCACGGACCCGACCGACGCGGGCTACGGGACGTCGAGCGAGTGCGTTGACGACCAGGGCGGACGGTTCTGGCTGGTCCAGTACTGAACCCGACCGGGGTCACGAGGTCGGGAGCTGCGCCTCGACGATGTCCGCCGCCGCCGCGGCTCCGCCCGCGGCGCGCAGCTCGTCCCGGATCGCGGCCAGGCGTTCGGCCACGTCCGGCGAGCCGGTGAGCGTCAGCAGGGCCTCCCGCAGCGCCTCGGGCGTGGCCTCCTCGGCCGGGAGATGCACGCCGACGCCGAGTTCCTGCAGCATCGCCGCGTTGCCGAACTGGTCCACCGCCTGTGGCACCGCGATCATCGGGACGCCCTCGTGGAGCCCCTCGGAGCAGCCGCCCATCCCCGCGTGCGTGACGAACGCAGACGCCCGTCGCAGCACGGCGAGCTGCGGTACCCAGCGGTGCAGCTCGACGTTCGGCGGCAGCTCGGCGATCGCGGCCGGATCGGTGTGCGGCCCGATCGCGAGGACGACCTGCCACGGCAACGGGCCGAACGCCGCGACGCACGCGCGGAAGAACTCCGCCCGGTCGTTGTAGGCCGAGCCGAGCGAGACGAGCACGAGCGGCTTCTCCGACTCCGGCCAGTCCCCCTGGTGCGGACGCCGGTCCAGCGACGGCCCGACGAAGGTGTAGACCTTCTCGTCGACGTCGTCCGCGTGCGGCTGCAGCGCCCGCGGGATCAGCACGACGCACCGCGGCGGCCGTCCGCTGAAGGTGTCCGGGTCCAGGTCGATGCCCAGCCCGTCGAGCCAGGCCGCGAACCGCTCCCGGTACTCGACGAAGCGCGGGTCCCGCCGGAACGCGAGCGCCTCGCCCATGTCCTCCTCGAAGCCCTCCCACGCCACCATCGACGGCGAGAGCTGCACCAGGGGGACGTTCCAGCGATGGGCGAGCGCCCGGCCGGCGTAGCCCGTGATGTCGTAGAGCACCAGGTCCGGCCGGTCGGCGGCGAGAGCGGCCTCGAGCTGCGGGAGCACCTCGGCGGCGTCCTCGGCGAAGATCGACATGCCGGTGATCGGGTCGCTCGGCCACTGCTCCCCGCGCGTCTCGTCCGGCAGGCTCGACGTGTGGACGAGCGGGGTCGCGCCCGTCGAGGCGACGACGTCGGCGAAGGACCGTGGGATCGCGTAGCTGACGCGATGGCCGCGCTCGACGAGCTCGGCGATCACCGGCAGGCCCGGGTTGACGTGGCCGTGGGCGCCGGCGCTGACCATGAAGATGTGGGACACGGGTTCTCCAGAAGTCGTACGAACGAGAGCACGGGGACGGACCCGCCGGTGACGGCGGGTCCGCGGCGGAGTTCTCAGCCGTACAGCTGCTTCTGGATCACGGATCGGATGTTAGGGGCCCGTCAGGTCGAGCCGCACCCCGTTTTGCGACTGCGCCGCTCGTGCGCGGGCCCTACCAGGGCACGTGGCCGTTCCGGTCGACGAAGGTCCCGGTCGGCCCGTCCGGCGGGATCTGGGCGAGGGCGACGATCGCGTCCGTCCCCTCCTCGACGGTCTGGTACCCGCTGTGCCCGTTGAGGTCCGTCGCCGTGTAACCCGGGTCCGCGGCGTTGACCCGCATCCCCGGCAGCGCCTTCGCGTACTGCGTCGTGATCATGTTCAGGGCGGTCTTCGACGACGGGTAGGTCAGCCCCACCAGGCGCGACTCCAACCGCGACGGGTCGCTCGTCACCGCGATCGACCCCATGCCTTGGACACCATGACGATTCGCGGCGCGGCGGAGCGGGTCAGCAGCGGGAGGAACGCGTGGGTCACCCGGACCGGCCCGAACACGTTGGTCTCATAGGTCTCGCGCAGGTCGTCGGCGCCGGTGTCCGCGGCGGCCACGTGCGGGCCCGTGATGCCGGCGTTGTTCACCAGGACGTCGAGCCGGCCGTAGGAGCCCTCGACCCGCTTCGCCGCGGTGGCCACCGACTCGTCGGACGTGACGTCGATCGGGAGGACGTGCACGTCGAGCCCGGCCAGGCCCGCGGCGGCCGCCGCGCCGCGGGCGGCGTCCCTGGTCCGAGCAGGACCGTCCACCCCAGCTCCGCGAGCCGTCGCACCGTCGTCAGGCCGAGGCCCTTGTTCGCCCCGGTCACCAGGGCGTAGGTCGTGTCGCTCATGTCTCCAGCGTCGGCCCCGGCGGTGCCGGCCGCCAGGCCCACCGCAGCCCGGGACTCGCGGTACCAGGCTGCGGCGCACGAACCGCGGCGGAGGCGCTGGCCTTGCTCAGGGTGATCGGGGTGCAGCCGGACATCACCGGATCGGCCGCACGGGATCGTCACCCGATCATGTGATTCAGCTCGCTACGATCCCTCCCGTGACCGTGCTGCAGGACCTGCGCACCGTGTTCGCCGACCGCTCCGCGCGGCGGCGGCTCCAGCACCTGACCGAGCAGATCGGCCGCTCCGGCCTGTCCGCCGCGGCCGGCGATCCGGGGCTGGCCGCGGTGGTGGACCAGCACGCCGCGGCGGTCCGGGACATCGTGACGGCCGGTCCGGCGCGCGCGGCCGGCGGCGCGCTCACCACGGTCGCCACCCTCCCCGCCCGCAACGGCACCGTCGCCGTCCGGCTGGCCACCTACGCGCGCACGCTGCTGCAGCGCCAGCGCCGCGAGGCCGGGTGGGTCCCGCTGCCGCGCGACGGGCAGTGGCAGCACGCGGACGTCGTCACGCTGCGGCTGCTCGGGATCTGCCACATCGCCCGCGAGGCCGGGTTGGTCAAGGGCTAAGAGGTTCCGAGTGCGGGGTCCGCCTTCAGCGCGACCCCCGAGAGCCCGAGTCGCCTGGCCTCCGCCATCAGCATCGCCAGCGTCGTCGCGGCGGCCTCGTAGCCGGTCCCGTGCGGCGGCCGGATGTTCGACAGGCAGTTCCGTTCCGAGTCCCGGCGGCCGCGCCGCGCGTCGAGGGTGAAGTAGATCCCGAGGCTGTCCGTCGAGGACATGCCCGGCCGCTCCCCCACCAGCACGACGACGCTGCGGGCCCCGATCGCCGAGGCGACCTCGTCCCCCAGCGCCACCCGCGCCTCGGTCGCGATCACCACCGGCGCCACCCGCCAGCCGTCGAGCCGGGAGAGGATCGCCGCGAGCATCGGGACCCCGTGGTTCTGCACGGCGAGCGGGGACAGCCCGTCGGCCAGCACGAGCACGACGTCGTACTCGCCGGGCTCCAGCGCCGTCCCGGCAGCGAGGCGCCGTCCCAGGTCGGGACGCTTCAGGTACTCCGCCCGGCCGGCGGCCGCGCTCGTCACCCGCACGACATCCGGCCCGAGGGCCTCGACGTCCGCGGCGACGGCGTCCGCGGCCAGCGGCGCGTGCACCGCGTCCCGGGCCGCCGCGTGGGCCGCGCGCAGCTCCAGCAGTTCGGACGTGGGCAGCGCGTCCCCCGCCCGGCCCAGGGCGACCCGCGCCCGCGTCGACGCCCGAAGTGCCGCGAGTGGATCCGTCACGGGACACCCGCCGTCAGCGCCTTGAGCGCCGCGGAGTCCGAGCCGAGCTCGCGCACCCGGCCGTCCGGGGTCAGCATGTCCATCCGCGCCATCCACTCCGCGAACTCCGGCGCCGGTGTCAGGCCGAGTACCTGGCGGGCGTAGAGCGCGTCGTGGAAGGACAGCGACTGGTAGTGCAGCATCACGTCGTCCCCGCCCGGCACGCAGATCACGAACGAGCAGCCGGCGACGCCGAGCAGCGTGAGCAGGGTGTCCGTGTCGTCCGCGTCCGCCTCGGCGTGGTTGGTGTAGCAGACGTCGACGCCCATCGGGACACCCAGCAGCTTGCCGCAGAAGTGGTCCTCCAGGCCGGCCCGGGCGATCTGCTTGCCGTCGTAGAGGTACTCCGGCCCGATGAACCCGACGACCGTGTTGACCAGCAGCGGGTCGAACTCCCGCGCGACGCCGTAGGCCCGGGCCTCGAGCGTCTGCTGGTCGACGCCGTGGTGCGCGTCCGCGGAGAGCGCGCTGCCCTGCCCGGTCTCGAAGTACATACAGTTCGTGCCGACCGTCCCCCGCCCCAGCGCGAGCGCAGCCTCGTGCGCCTCCCGCAGCATCGCGAGCGTGACGCCGAAGCCGGAGTTGGCGGCCTCGGTCCCGGCGACGGACTGGAACACCAGGTCGACGGGCGCGCCGCGCTCCATGATCTCGATCGACGTCGTCACGTGCGCCAGCACGCAGCTCTGCGTCGGGATCTCGTAGCGGGTGCGCACCTCGTCGATCAGGTGCAGCAGGTCGACGGTGCGGTTCGGGCTGTCCGTGGCCGGGTTGATCCCGATGACGGCGTCCCCGCAGCCGAGCAGCAGCCCGTCGACGATGCTCGCCGTGACGCCCACCGGGTCGTCCGTCGGATGGTTGGGCTGCAGCCGGGTGGCCATGGTGCCGGGCAGGCCGACCGTGGAGCGGAAGGCCGTGACCACCGGCGTCCGGCGGCCGACGGCGATCAGGTCCTGCACCCGCATCAGCTTGCCGACCGCGGCGACCATCTCCGGGGTGAGGCCCGGCGCGAGCGCGGTCGTGTCCGTCTCCGGGCGCAGCAGGTGGTCCCGGAAGCCGCCGACGGTCAGCGACGAGATCGGTGCGAACGCCGCGGCGTCGTGCGTGTCGACGATCAGCCGGGTGACCTCGTCCTCCTCGTAGGGGACGACCTGCTCCTGCAGGAACGTGGCCAGCGGCAGGTCCGCGAGGATCCCCTGGGCGGCGACGCGCTCCTGCTCCGACGCCGCGGCGAGACCCGCCAGCGCGTCCCCGGACCGTTCGGGCGTCGCCGCCGCGAGCAGCGCCTTCAGATCTCCGAACTCGTAGGTGTGCCCGCCCAGCGTGGCCCTGCGTGTCGTCACTCCAGCTCCGCTTCCGCCGCGGCCGCCGCCGCGAACTCCTCGTCGGGGGCGCTCGCGACGAGATGGTGGCGACTGTAGAACCCGAACCACACCATGAACAGGGCGAAGGCGCCGACCGTCCACAGCCCGGGAAATCCCGATCACCCCGTTGCGGGAACGGGCGCGGAAACCGATGATCGAACCTCACCGCTCCGTCAACGACGAGGGAGATCATGGCGATCAGCGACTACTACTCCGACGAGGTCCACGGCAAGCACGAGTACCTGGACCTCGGCGGCTTCCCGCTGCAGAGCGGGTACACGCTGCCGAACGCGCGGCTGGCCTACAAGACGCACGGGACGCTGAACGAGGCCAAGGACAACGCGGTCCTGTTCCCGCACATGTACAGCGGCACGTCGGCGTCGATGGAGATGTTCGTCGGCGAGGGCCGCCCGCTCGATCCCGCGAAGTACTTCATCATCCTGCCCGGGCAGTTCGGCAACGGGTTCTCCTCCAGCCCGTCGAACACGCCCGCACCGTTCGACCGCGGCCAGTTCCCCCAGCTCGCGATCGCGGACGACGTCATCGCGCAGCACCGGCTGGTCACCGAGCACTTCGGCATCGAGCGGCTGCACGCCGTCCTCGGCTGGTCCATGGGCGCGCAGCAGACCTACGAGTGGGCCGTGCGCTTCCCGGACCTCGTGCCGCGGGCCGCGGTCTTCGCCGGCACCGCCCGCACCCCGGTGCACAACCAGATCTTCATCGACGTCCACTCCGAGCTGATGGTCTCCGACCCCGCGTTCAAGGACGGCTTCTACTCTGACTCGGACGACCTGCGGCTGGCGCTGAAGCGGCACGCCGTCGCGTTCTCGCTGATCGGGCTGTCCGCCGCGTTCTACCGCGACGAGCTGTGGCGGGACCTCGGCTTCGTCTCGGCGAACGACTTCCGGCAGGGCTTCCTCCGCGGGTACTTCGCGCCGATGGACCCGAACAACCTGCTCGCGCAGGCCTCGAAGTGGAAGGCCGGGGACATCGGCCTGCACGCCGGCGGCGACGTCGCCGCGGCGCTGCAACGGATCACCGCGAAGTTCTTCGTGACGTCGTTCTCCGAGGACCTGTTCTTCCCGCCGGAGGACCACGAGGCGGACTGCGCCCACATCCCGGACGGGCGGCTCCGGCCCGTCGACACCCCGATGGGCCACTTCGGCATGTTCTGCCTGCGGGAGGAGGACCAGCAGGCGATCGACGCGGTCATCGCCGAGATGCTGGACTGCTGACGGGCGGCGGCGCCGCCACTCCGGCGAGACCCCGCCTCGGGCTAGGGACCCTGGTCCCCCGGCTCCTCCCGGGACTGCGCGAGCAGGTCGTCCAGGTCCGGTGCGGGGGCGGGGAGGTCCAGGCCGAGCTGGCCGTCGTCCGCGGAGTTGGGCGCGCGGTAGTGCCCCTTCACCCACGTCAGGTCGCGCGGATGGCCGTGCACGAACCCCATGTGGAGGCTCCTTCCACCGTTCCCCCACCGAGTGAAGCACGCCGCACCGACAGAACGCGCCGGAAACGGGTACGGCGGGCACCATGGGGACGACCCGCACCCCCGGACCACCCCGAGGAGAACGCATGGCGGCTCCGGCCGACCGGAACCTGCCCGTGAACGATCCGGACGACGCGTCCTGGTGGCGCAGCGCGGTGATCTACCAGGTCTACATCCGCAGCTTCGCCGACGGGAACGGCGACGGCGTCGGGGACATCGCCGGTCTCCGCGACCGGCTGCCGTACCTGGCAGACCTGGGCGTCGACGCAGTGTGGATCAACCCGTGGTACCCGTCGCCGCTGGTCGATGCGGGTTACGACGTGTCCGACTACCGCGCGATCGAGCCGCGGTTCGGCACCCTCGCCGACGCGGAGGCGCTGATCGCGGACGCGCACGAGCGCGGCATGCGGATCATCCTGGACGTCGTCCCGAACCACACGTCGAGTGCGCACGTCTGGTTCGGCGAGGCGCTGCGGGCCGGCCCCGGGTCGCCCGAGCGGGACCGCTACGTCTTCCGCCCGGGCCGCGGCCCGGGCGGCGACGAACCCCCGAACGACTGGAAGGCGATGTTCGGCGGCGGCGCCTGGACCCGGGTCACCGAACCCGACGGCACGCCCGGCGAGTGGTACCTGCACCTGTTCGACGTCGAGCAGCCGGACCTGAACTGGGAGAACCCGGAGGTCCGCGCGGACTTCGAGCAGACCCTGCGCTTCTGGTTCGACCGTGGCATCGACGGCTTCCGGATCGACGTCGCGAACTCGCTGATCAAGGAGACGGGGCTGCCGGACGTCGGGACGCGGCGGAACCACGAGCCCGGTCCGCACCCGCACTGGGACCGCGACGAGGTGCACGACGTCTACCGCGACTGGCGCCGGATCGCGGACACCTACGACCCGCCGCGGGTGTTCGTCGCGGAGGCGTGGGTGCCGGAGGCGGACCGGTTCGCCCGCTACCTGCGCGCCGACGAGCTGCACACGGCGTTCAACTTCGACTTCCTGCAGGCGGCCTGGCTGGCCCCGGCGCTGAGGGAGTCCGTGACGCGGACGCTGCGCGAGCACGCCGTCGTCGGGGCGCCCCCGACCTGGGTGCTGTCCAACCACGACGTCGCCCGGCACGTGTCCCGGCTGGCCAGGGACCCCGACGCCGGGATCGGCACGTCCCTCGACTCCATGCTCGGTACGGTCGCGGACCTCGAGCTCGGCCTGCGCCGGGCCCGGGCCGCCGCGCTGCTGATCTTCGCCCTGCCGGGCGGGGCGTACGTCTACCAGGGCGACGAGCTGGGCCTGCCCGAGGTCGAGGACCTGCCGCCGGACGTCCTGGACGACCCGACGTGGCGGCGTTCCGGGCACACCGAGCGGGGCCGCGACGGCTGCCGGGTGCCGATCCCGTGGTCCGGGGACGCGCCGCCGTTCGGCTTCGGCGAGGGCGAGCCGTGGCTCCCGCAGCCCGAATGGTTCGCCGAGCACACCGCCGAGGCGCTCGCGAAGGACCCGGACTCGATCCTGAACCTCTACCGGTCGGCGCTGCGGCTGCGGCGCGAGAACCCCGCGCTGGGCGACGGCCCGCTGACGTGGCTCGACGCTCCGGAGGGGGCGCTCGCGTTCGCCCGGGACCGGGGCTTCGTACTGGTCCTGAACGTCTCGGCCGAGCCGCTCCCGCTGCCGGCCGGCGCGGAGATCATCCTGGCGAGCGGCCCGCTGACCGAGGACGCGCGCGTCCCGGCGGACACGGCCGTCTGGCTCGCCGCGCACTGAGCGGCGGGGTCCGCCGTACCACCCGGCGGTGGACCCCCGGCTCAGGCCCGGACGACCGTCCGACAACCGGCGCCCAGCCTGTTCGCCGATATCCCGACGAGGGCGAGCAGGACCAGGGCGAGCAGGATCCGGACGACGGGACCCGCACCTCGCACATCCGTAGAGGTACGGACTCGAGGATCATGCCGCGACGAGCGCGGCGAACGCGACGACGTTGTCCCGGTAGCTGCGCTCGCCCCGGTCGAACGATCCGCCGCACGTGACCAGGCGCAGCCCCGCGCCGGGCAGGTCCCCGTAGACCGCCGCGGTCGGGAACGCGTCCTTGGCGTAGCGGCGGACGTCCTGGATCTCGAAGGTGGCCGTGGTCCCGTCCGCGCGGTCGACCTCGACCAGGTCCCCGCGGGCCAGTGCGCGCAGCCGCTGGAACGGGCCTGCCCGGTGGTTCCAGTCGACGTGCGCGGTGAGGACCGACGGGCCGCGCTCCCCGGCGTCGGCCCCCCGGTGTACCAGCCGGCGAGGGTCGCGGCGGCCTCCCCGGACGGGACGTCCAGGGCGCCGGTCGCGTCGAGGCCGAGCGGGACGAGCCCGGTGTCCATCCCGATCGCCGGCGCCCGGACGCGGACCGGGACTGCCCCGGTGAGCGGGGACGACGCCGCGCGGAGCGTGGTCGTGCGGATCGGCGTGACCGTCCCGCCGGGCGGCGACGCCGGGCCGGCCAGCGGCGCCGCGCCCAGCGCCCCGGCCGCGGCGACGGCCAGCAGGGCCCGCCGCAGTCCGCCCGGACGCAGGGTGCCGTGACGCAGAGGACGCGGAGGCGCCGGCCGCGGGCCGGTCAGTGCCCGTCCCGGACGCGGCGGCGGAGTAGGAACACGCCGCCGGCGACGCCGATCGCGGCGATCCCGCCGAGCGTGGCAGCCGCGACGGCCTCCGGGTCGGCGCCGGTCCCGCTGCCGTCCCCGGCCGCGACGGCGCCGCGGGGCACGGCCGCGATCCGGGCGCCGACCCGGTTCGACGATGCGGGCTCGTCGCGGCTCGTCGGCGCCCCGATCGAGCCGGACGAGGTGCTGTAGTCGTGGTTCTCGCAGGCCTCGCGGTCGTCGTCCGCGTCGAGGCGGTCGGGGTCGCTCGGGTTCGCGTCGTAGTGGGTCTGCGCGGCGGCCTGGTTGACGAAGTCCTTGCAGTCCAGGTCCTCCGCGGCGCTCGCGCTCCCGGCCAGCGGCAGGGTCGCGAACAGGGCGAGGGTGACGGCGGCGGTGCTGGTGGCGATGCGGCGGGCGGTGTGCGGACGCGACAAGGCGACCCCTCCTCAGCTGGTGGTTCGGGGGTGACGAACGGTTCGGGACAGTGACGGGACGCTATCGCCGAGATCACATGACCGACGCTTTTCTCACCCGTCCGGGGATCCCACGCCCGGGTGCGAGCGCGGAACGTGACACGAGGCCGCGCCGGCCCGACCCGAGTACCGTCGAACCGTGACCAAGATCCTCTTTCCGGTGGTCGGCGTCGTCCTCGTGCTGATCGGCCTGGTGTGGACGCTGCAGGGCGCCAACGTGATCGGCGGCAGTTTCATGACCGGGTCCCGGCTGTGGCTGGTCATCGGCGTGGTCTGCGTCATCGCCGGGGTCGCGCTGGTGGCGCGGGCGATCTCGGCCCGGCGCACGCCCCGGGCTGACGAGCTCCGGGGCTACCGCCCTGGTGCACCGAATGCAGACGCATCGGAGCTCACGGTTGCTCGGTGCGGGCCGGGAACGCTGCCCTGGAGATCGCGCACCAGCTCGAGCGCGCGGGCCAGCGTCGTCAACCGCTCGTCGAGGGTCTCCCCGGCGGGGTAGAGCCGGACCGTGTCCACGCCCGCGTCCTGCCACACCCGGAGCCGGGCGCGAACCATGTCCTCGGTGCCGATCAGCGTGGTGCCCAGCACCATCTCGTCCGTGACAAGCTCCGCGGCGCCCTCGCGGTCCCCACCCTGCCAGCGCTCCCGGACGGCCGCGGCGACGTCCGCCCAGCCCTGCCGGCTGTAGGCGTCGTGGTAGAAGTTCGTACTCGCGGAGCCCATCCCGCCGAGGCTGAACGCGAGCCCCTTCCGCCGTTCCGCGACCATCCCCCGGAGCTCGTCGGGGTCCGCGGCGAACGCGACCTCGGCGCCCTGGCAGACGTCGAGGTCCGTGCGGGTACGGCCCGCGGCCGCGATCCCGGCGTCGAGATGGGTGAAGTAGGCCGCCGCGCCCTCGGGGACGAAGCTCGTCCCCAGCCAGCCGTCGGCGACCTCCCCGGTCAGCGCCAGCATCTTCGGCGACATGGTGGCGAGGTAGATCGGGATGTCCGGGTTCGGCGCCGTCGAGAGCCGCATCGGCCGGCCCTCGCCGCCGGGCAGCGGGATCTGCTGCGTCACCCCGGCGAACGCGACCTTCTCCCCCGCCAACGCCTGCCGCACGATCTCCACCGTCTCGCGCGTGCGAGTCAGCGGCTTCGCGAACGGCACGCCGTGCAGGCCCTCGATCACCTGCGGACCGGAGGGGCCGAGGCCCAGCACGAACCGGCCGTCGGACATGTCCGACAGGGTCAGCGCAACCTGCGCGACGGCGACCGCGGTCCGGATTCCCACCTGCATGACCCCGGAACCGAGCAGCAACCGGTCCGTCCGGGCGGCGAGGTAGCCGAGCACCGACGGGCCGTCCGAGCCCCAGGCCTCGGCGACGAAGGCCATGTCGAGGCCCAGCTTCTCGGCCTCGACCACGAAGTCCAGCGTCTCCCGGAAGCTGCGGCCGCCCGAGCCCTCGACGGTGGTGGCCGTGCGCATCAGCCCTCGGCCCGTTCCTTGATCGCCGCGAGGGTCGCGGTCATGTTCGCCTCGAACTCCCGCAGCCGGACGAAGACGATCTTCTCCTCCTTGTCCGGCATCGCGTCGATCGCGGCGCTCAGGCCCGAGCGGCCCGGGCCCATCCGCATCCACTCGGTCAGCCGGGTGCCGCCGTCCGCGGGCTCGAGCGTGAAGCGCCACGACGCCGCCGGGCTCGCGGGGTCGCCCACCGCCCACCCGAAGACCCGCGGCTCCTCGCACTCGACGACGTACGACCGCGTCGACCACTCGCCCAGCGCGTCGTGCCTGCTGTACCCCACGAAACAGGCGCCCTCCGCGGGACCGGTGACGCCGTCCGTCCACTCGACACGCTGCAGCTCGGTGCTCATCGACGGCATCGCCTCGACGTCGGAGACCACCGTCCACACCCGCTCGGGCGGGGCGTCGACCCACGTCGCCACCTCGACCGTCGGGGTGTCCGCGTACCGGGCTCCGGTCCACTCCATGATCAGCAGGCTCCTCGTCGTCGGAGAGCTCCCAGGGTTGCGCAGAGGAACCCAGCTGTCAATCGCAGCGCCCGGCGAGTGGTGCGCCTGGGCACCAGGCGAGGCCGGCACGCCATGATGGGCGCGCCGCCCCATGATCGGAGACCGCCGTGCGCCGGATCGTCGTCCTCGCCTCGCTGCTCGGGGCGCTGTTCCTCGCCCTGGGAACGGGGCTCCTCGCCGGGCCCGGTGTCGCGGCGGCCGATCCGCCCTTCCGGGCCGCGGACCGGGTCACCGACCGGGCCCGGCTACTCGACGCCACGGAGCGGGCGCAGGTCACCGACGCGATCCAGCGGCTTCGCGACACCACGCCCTACGACCTCTTCGTGGTCTACGTGCACTCGTTCGACGGGCTGGACGGGCAGGCCTGGGCGAACACCGCCGCGGAACGCTCCCAACTCGGCGCCGACGGTGTCTTGCTCGCCGTCGCCGTCGACGACCGGGCCTACGGACTGTCGATCGACGACGCCTTCCCGCTCTCACGGGCCACGACGGACCGGATCCGAAGCGACGACGTCGAGCCGCGGCTGTCCCGAGAGGACTGGGCCGGCGCCGCGGTGGCCCTCGCCGACGGCCTGCGCAGCGGGAGCGACAGCGGCGGGAGTGTCGTCCCGTGGGTCGTCGGGGGCGCCGTGGTCGTGGGCGGCGGGGCCTACGCGCTGAGCCGACGGCGCCGGAAGGCCACCCGCGACACCCGGGCCCCCGACGCGCCCGCTCCCCCGGCGGACCCGTTCCCCGGCGTCACCATCGAGGACCTCGGCTACCGCTCCAGCCAGGCCCTCCTCGAGGTCGACGACGCCGTGGGGACCTCCGAGCGGGAAGCTCGCCGCGGCCCGTGGTCACTTCGGGGACGAGGCCGTCGCCGAGTTCGCCGCAGCCCTGCAAGCGTCCCGGGCGGACATGCTGGCGGCGTTCGAGATCCGCCAGCAGCTCGACGACGAGGTGCCCGAGGACGAGCCGGCGCAGCGCCGGATGCACGCGGAGATCCTGCGCCTGGCCACCGCGGCGGACCACCGGCTGGACGCCCAGGTCGAGGCGTTCGACCGGCTGCGCGGGCTCGAGGCGGACGCCCCCGGCTACGTCGACAGGACCGCGGCCCGGCTCGACGCCCTCGCCTCGCGGGTGCCGGCGACCGAGGCGACGTGGGCCGCCCTGCGGAACCGGTACGCGGCCTCTGCGCTGGAGCCCGTCGCGGAGAACATCCCGCAGGCGAGGACCCTGCTCGAGGCCGCGCGCACCGAGGTCGGCGAGGCCCGGGCCGCGCCGAGCCCGGCGCAGGCCGTCGTCGTCGGGCGGGCGGCGGAGGATGCGCTGACGCAGGCCGAGACGCTGCTCGACGGCGTCCCGCGCCGAGAGAAGGAGCTGGCCGACGCGGAAACGCGGGTCCCCGCCGCCCGCGCCGAGGTGGACCAGGACCTGGCGGAGGCGGGCGCGCTGCCCACCGTGGACCCCGCGGTGGTCGCCCGGGCCCGGGCCGCCGTCACGTCCGCCGCCGAGGCGGCCGGGGCGGCGCAGCCCGATCCGCTCGCCGCGCTGCACCTGCTCGACGAGGCCGGCACCGCCCTCGACCACGCCCTCGCCGACGCGCGCGCCGCCCAGGACCGGAACCGGCGGGCCGCGGTGGCGCTGGACCAGGCGCTGGTGACCGCGGGCTCGGCCGTCGCCGCGGCCTCGGACTTCATCGGCACCCGTCGCGGCGCGGTCGGGGCACAGGCCCGCACCCGGCTCGCCGAGGCGCAGCGGCACCTGCAGCAGGCCTCCGGCGGCGGCGACCCGATCGCGGCGCTGCGCGAGGCGCAGCAGGCGGACTCGATGGCGCAGGAGGCCCTGCGCCTGGCCCAGGACGACGTCTCCCGGTGGTCCGGGCCGTCCGGCGGAGGCGGCGGGCGCAGCAGCGTCGGCGCGGACCTCGGCAGCCTCGTGCTCGGCGGCATCCTCTCCGGTGCCCTCGGCGGCGGAGGCGGGCACCGGGGCGGCGGCGGCTTCGGGAACGGCGGCGGGGGCGGGGGCCACTCCCCGGGCAGCTTCGGCGGCTCGTCGAGCCGGGGCCGCAGGGGCGGCGGCGGCCGCTTCTGAGCGCCCCGCATCTCTCCGCACCATCCCCCCTGACCTGCACGAACGGGACGTCGGTGCGGACCTGACCCACGAAAGTGCCGTTCGTGCAAGGAACAGGGGCCCGGCGCGCGGCAGGAGCCCTGGGTGGGCGGGGCGCGCTACAACAGGGCGCGGATCGACTTCTCGAACCCCACGACGTGGGCGAGCGCGAGCTCCGCCGCCTTCTCCTCCCGGCCCTCGACGACGGCGCGCAGCAGGTCCGCGTGCTCGTGGACATGCCCGGGCAACGTCGGCATGCGCCCCATGAACAGCACCCAGATCCGGGTGGCGAGGTTGTCCAGCCGCACGCAGACGTCCTCGAGGTGCGGGTTGCCGGTGGCGCGGTAGATCGTCCGGTGCACCTCGACGTCCGCGCGGAGCAGCGTGTGCGGATCCGTCGCGTCCGGGTCGAAGGCCGCGACCTCCTCCGCCAGCGCGGCGAGCGCGGCCCGGTCCACGGAGCCGGCGTTGCGGGCGGCGCTGCGCGCGGCGAGCGGCTCGAGCTGCTCGCGGACCTCGGACAGGTGGGCGAGCTCGGTGATGTCCACGGCCGTCGCGAACGTGCCCCGCCGCGGGTACGCGACGACGAGCCGATCCCCCTCCAGCCGCTTGAGCGCCTCGCGCACCGGCGTGCGCCCGGTGCCGAGCTCCTCGGCGAGGCGCTCGTCGTTCAGCGGCTCGCCGGGGCGGATCTCCAGCATGACGAGCCGGTCCCGGATGGCCGCGTAGGCCCTGTCCGCCAGCGACCCGGTCTCCTGCGCGACGCTCACCGGCACCCTCCCGTCGGATCCGCGGGCGGCCTTGACCCGCCCCGTCCCGGCGCCTACCGTACCCGGTAACTGATATATCAGTCTACGGATACTCATCCACCAGGCGAGGGACCCGGAATGACCGACACGACGACGGGCCCGCACGCTCGCCCGTGGCAGCCCCCGGACCATCCGGACTTCCTCTGGCGCACGCCCGAGCCGAAGCGCTCCTACGACGTGGTGATCGTCGGCGGCGGCGGGCACGGCCTGGCCACCGCGCACTACCTGGCGAAGAACCACGGCATCACCGACGTCGCGGTCCTGGAGAAGGGCTGGCTGGCCGGCGGGAACATGGCCCGCAACACCACCCTGATCCGCTCGAACTACCTCTGGGACGAGAGCGCCGCGATCTACGAGCACTCGTTGAAGCTGTGGGAGGGCCTCGAGGAGGACCTCGGCTACCCCATCCTGTTCAGCCAGCGCGGCGTCCTCAACCTCGCCCACACCGAGCAGGACGTGCGGGAGAGCGTGCGGCGCGTCGAGGCCAACAAGCTGAACGGGATCGACGCGGAGTGGATCGGCCCGGACGAGGTCGCGAAGATCTGCCCGATCGTCAACGTCTCCGCGGACATCCGCTACCCGGTGCACGGCGCCACCTACCAGCCCCGCGCGGGCATCGCGAAACACGACTACGTGGCGTGGGGCTTCGCCCGGCGCGCCGACGAGGCCGGCATCGACCTGATCCAGGACTGCGAGGTCACCGGCTTCACCACGGACGGGGACCGGGTCACCGGCGTCCGGACGACGCGGGGCGACATCGCAGCCGGGAAGGTCGCGCTCTGCGCAGCCGGGCACACCTCGACCCTCACGGACCTGCTCGGCATCCCGGTGCCGATCCAGAGCCACCCGTTGCAGGCCCTGGTCTCCGAGCTGCTGGAACCGGTGCACCCGACGATCGTCATGTCGAACGCCGTGCACGTGTACGTCTCCCAGGCGCACAAGGGCGAGCTCGTGATGGGCGCGGGCGTGGACTCCTACAACGGCTACGGCCAGCGCGGCGCCTTCCACATCATCGAGCGGCAGATGGCCGCGGCGGTCGAGCTGTTCCCGGTGTTCGCGCGGGCCCACCTGCTGCGGACCTGGGGCGGGATCGTCGACGTCACCGCGGACGCCTCGCCGATCGTCGGCCGCACGCCCTACGAGAACGTCTACCTCAACTGCGGCTGGGGCACCGGCGGGTTCAAGGCGACGCCCGGCGTCGGCTGGTGCATGGCCCACACGATCGCCCACGACGAGCCGCACCCCTACGTCGCACCGTTCGGCCTCGACCGCTTCGTCAGCGGCGCGCTCGTCGACGAGCACGGCGCGGCCGCCGTGGCCCACTAGGAGAGACCATGCAGCTCATCGACTGTCCCTGGTGCGGCCCCCGCGAGGAGGTCGAGTTCCACTACGGCGGGCAGGCGGGCGTCGCCTACCCCGCGACGCCGGCCGAACTGTCCGACGAGGAGTGGGCCCGGTTCGTGTTCCACCGCGCGAACCCGAAGGGGCCCCTGCACGAGCGCTGGAGCCACAGCGCGGGCTGCCGCCGCTGGTTCACCGCCGTCCGGGACACCGTGACGTACAGGTTCGAGAAGTGAGCCGCCTCGACGGGTACGGCCGGATCGACCGCTCCCGCACCCTGACCTTCACCTTCGACGGCACCACCTACACCGGCCACCCCGGGGACACCCTCGCGAGCGCCCTGCTCGCGAACGGGGTGCACCGGGTCGCGACGAGCGTGACGCTCGGCCGCCCGCGCGGGATCGCGGCCGCGTGGAGCGAGGACCCGAGCGGCCTCGTGCAGGTCGAGGAGCCGTTCCCCGAGCCGATGCTGCTCGCGAGCACGATCGAGCTGACCGACGGCCTGGTCGCCCGCGGCCTCCCGGGGCGCGGGCGGCTGGCCGAGGTGCCCGACACCGCCCGTTACGACCGCAAGTACACCCACTGCGACGTGCTCGTCGTCGGCGCCGGGCCGGCCGGGCTGCTCGCCGCCCGCACCGCCGCGCGCCGCGGGGAGCGGGTCGTGCTCGTCGACGACCGTCCGGCCGCCGGCGGCACGCTGCTCGGCACCGAGCGGATCGCTGGCCGCTCCGCCCTGGACTTCGTCGCGGACACCGTCGTCGAGCTGCGGTCCTGCCCGGACGTGCTCCACCTGCAGCGCACCACCGCCTTCGGCCACTACGACGACGGCTTCGTCCTCGCCCTGGAGCGCCGCACGGACCACCTCGGCGCCGGAGCCCGGCGGAACGTGTCCCGGCAGCGGGTGCACCGGATCCGCGCGAAGCGGGTCGTCGTCGCGGCCGGGGCGCACGAGCGGCCGATCGTCTTCGAGGACAACGACCGGCCGGGGATCATGCTCGCGGGCGCGGCGCGGGACTTCCTGCACCGCCACGGGGTGCTCGCCGGACGCGAGATCGTGGTCTTCACCAGCGACGACGCGGCTTACGACGCCGCCGCGGACCTGGCCCGCGCCGGGGCCCGCGTCACGGTGCTCGACGCCCGGGACGAGGCCCCGGCGGCCGGTGCGCGGGCGTGCGCAGAGCAAGGGATCACCGTCCGGACGGGGACCGCGGCCACCGGCACCCGCGGCGCGGAGAGGGTCACCCACGCCCTCGTCGGCGACGAGGCGATCCCCTGCGACCTCCTGCTGGTCAGCGGCGGGTGGAACCCCACCGCCCACCTGTTCAGCCACGTCCGCGGGGCGCTCCGCTACGAGCCCGCACTCGGTGCGTTCGTCCCCGGGGAACCGCTCGACGGCGTCACGGTCGTCGGGGCCGCGAACGGCACCCTGGATCTCGCCGGCTGCCTGGCCGAGGGCGCCGGCGACCGGCCGGCGCCGTTCGAGCGGACGCCGACGAAGGTGCTCTGGCGCACCGACGGCGACCCGGACCGCCAGTTCGTCGACCTCCAGCGGGACGCGACGGTCGCGGACATCGCCCGGGCCGTCGGCGCCGGGATGCGCTCGATGGAGCACGTCAAGCGCTACACGACGATCGGCACGGCCCACGACCAGGGCAAGACCTCCGGGGTCATCGCCTCGGGGATCACCGCCGAGCTGCTCGGCGTGCCGATCGAGTCCCTGGGCACCACCACGTTCCGCCCGCCGTACACGCCGGTCGCGTTCGCCGCGCTCGCCGGGCGGGAGCGCGGACGCCTGTTCGACCCCGAGCGGACGACGGCGCTGCACCCCTGGCACGTCGCGGCCGGGGCGGTGTTCGAGGACGTCGGCCAGTGGAAGCGGCCGCGCTACTACCCGCGGCCGGGCGAGGACATGGAGACCGCCGTGCTGCGCGAGTGCGCGGCGGTCCGCGGCGGCGTCGGCATCCTCGACGGCTCCACCCTCGGCAAGATCGACGTCCAGGGCCCCGACGCCGGCGCCTTCCTGGACATGATCTACACGAACCTGATGAGCTCGCTGAAGCCCGGCCGGGTCCGGTACGGCGTCATGTGCGGGCTCGACGGCATGGTGATCGACGACGGCACGGTGCTCCGGATCGACGAGAACCGCTTCCTCGTCATGACCACCACCGGCGGCGCCGCGCCGATCCTCGACCACATGGAGGAGTGGCTGCAGACGGAGTGGCCGCACCTGCGGGTGTACCTCACGTCGGTCACCGAGCAGTGGGCGACGTTCCCGGTGGTCGGCCCGCGGTCGCGCGACGTGATCGGCGCGTTCGCCCCCGGCGTCGACGTGTCGAACGAGGCCTTCCCGTTCATGAGCTGGCTCGACACCGTGCTCGACGGAGGAGACGGGATCGCCGGCGTGCCGGTCCGGTTGGCGCGCATCAGCTTCTCGGGTGAGCTGGCGTGGGAGGTGAGCGTCGACGGCTGGCACGCACCGGCCGTCTGGGCGCGGCTCCTGGAGCTGGGCGCCGAGCACGGGATCACGCCGTACGGCACCGAGACCATGCACGTCCTGCGCGCCGAGAAGGGCTACCCGATCATCGGCCAGGACACCGACGGCACGGTCACGCCGCAGGACCTCGGCATGGCCTGGGCGGTGTCGAAGAAGAAACCGGACTTCATCGGGAAACGCTCCTTCTCCCGGCCGTCCAATCTCGACCCGATGCGCAGGCAGCTCGTGGGGCTGCTGCCGGTGGACCCGCAGCGCAAGCTCCCCGAGGGCTCGCAGATCGTCGAGAACCTCACGGAGCTGCCGCCGCCCCCGGTGCCGATGCTCGGCCACGTCACGTCGAGCTACCGCAGCGCCGCGCTCGGCCGGACCTTCGCGCTCGCGCTGGTCAAGGGCGGGCACGCGCGCATCGGTGAGACCCTCGTCGTCCCCGTGGGCGGTGAGCTCGTGCCCGTCGAGGTGACGAGCTCGGTGCTCGTCGACCCGGAAGGAACCCGTCGAGATGGCTGAGACAGGGATGGGGGCACTCGTGCGCACCGGCCCGCTGCACGGCTGGGCCGGGCGCTTCGCCGAGCTTCCCGGACACCGTCGCGTTGCTCGCCGAGCCCTTCCACTCCATGGTGGACGTCCGGTGCTCCGGCGCGGCCGTCGAGCGCGTCGCCGCGCACCTCGGCACGACGCTCCCGGTCCGTGGCTGGGCCGCGGGCCCTGCCGAGGTCTCCGGGTGCACCGCGATCTGGCTGGGGCCCGACGAGTGGCTCGTGAACAGCCCGTTCGTCTCCCCCGCGGACCTCGAGGCCGGCCTGCGGGAGGCGCTGGACGGCGAGGGCGCCGCGGTCGACGTGTCCGCCCAGCGGACCACGATCCGGCTGCGCGGCGCGCACGCCCGCGACGTCCTGGAGACCGGCTGCGCGATCGACCTGCACCCGCGGGCGTTCCCGGCCGGCTCGGCGGCCGTGACGACGCTCGGCCGGGCCGGGGTCGTCCTGCTCGCCCTGGACGACGAGGGCACGGACTACCGGATCCTGGTGCGGTCGTCCTTCGCCGGGTACCTGGCCGAGTGGCTGTTCGACGCCGCGGCGGAATGGCACATCGAGCCGGGGACCGGGTAGCGACCATGACCGTCAGCGCGTTCGACCTCTTCAGCATCGGGATCGGGCCGTCGAGCTCGCACACCGTCGGGCCGATGCGGGCCGCGCACTCGTTCGTCGAGCGGCTGGCGGCGGACGGGCTCCTGGACCGGGTCGCGCACGTGGAGGCGGAGCTGTTCGGCTCGCTGGGCGCCACCGGGAAGGGCCACGGCAGCGTCGGCGCGGTGGTGCTCGGGCTGGCCGGTGAACGACCGGAGACGGTCGACCCGGTGGCGGCCGCCCCGACCGTCGAGCGCGTCCGGGAGACCGGGCGGATCCGGCTCGGCGGCACGCACGAGATCGCCTTCGCGATGGCGGACGACGTCGTGCTGTACCGGCGGCGCTCGCTCCCCTTCCACTCCAACGGCATGCGGTTCCGGGCGGCTTCGGGCACCGGCGAGACGTTGCTGGTCCGGCACTACTACTCGGTGGGCGGTGGGTTCGTCCTCGACGAGGACCAGACGGGCGCACCCGTGCTCGTCCCCGACGCGACGGAGGTCCCGTACCCGTTCCACAGCGGCGCCGAGCTGCTCGGCCGGTGCCGCGAGACGGGACTCTCGATCAGCGGCGTGATGCTGGCCAACGAGTGTGCGCGCCGGCCCGAGGCCGAGGTCCGGTCCGGGCTGCTGCACCTGTGGTCGGTGATGCAGGAGTGCGTCGAGCGCGGGTCGCACACCGGTGGCGTACTGCCGGGCGGGTTGAAGGTGCGCCGGCGGGCGGCGGCGCTGCGCGCGGACCTGGAGTCCCGTGTCGAGGACGGCGACCCGCTGGGCGCGACGGAGTGGGTCACCCTGTTCGCCCTCGCCGTCAACGAGGAGAACGCCGCGGGCGGCCGGATCGTCACGGCCCCGACCAACGGCGCGGCCGGGATCGTCCCCGCGGTCCTGCACTACTACGCGAAATTCTGCCGGGCGGCGGACGACGACGGGATCGTCCGCTTCCTGCTCACCGCGGCCGCCATCGGCGCGCTGTTCAAGGAGAACGCGTCCATCTCCGGGGCCGAGGTGGGCTGCCAGGGCGAGGTCGGCTCGGCCTGCTCGATGGCCGCGGCAGGGCTCGCGGAGGTCCTCGGCGGCACCCCCGAGCAGGTGGAGAACGCCGCCGAGATCGGCATCGAGCACAACCTCGGCCTGACCTGCGACCCGATCGGCGGGCTCGTCCAGATCCCCTGCATCGAGCGCAACGCGATCGCGTCGATGAAAGCGATCACCGCCGCCCGCATGGCCGTGCGGGGGACGGCACCCATCACGTCAGCCTGGACAAGGCGATCCGCACGATGCGCGCGACGGGCGCGGACATGAAGAGCAAGTACAAGGAGACGAGCCGCGGCGGCCTGGCGGTGACCATCGTCGAGTGCTGAGCGGCGAGTCAGGAAGCTCCGCCGCGCCACCACGAACGCCTGCTCGGCCGTCTCCGCCCCCACCGGCTCGCGCACCGTCCGCGCGAGCACCTCGAACCCGGCGTCGGCGAGCAGGTCCGCGACCCGGTCCGGCCGGAGCCGGCGGAAGTCCAGGTCGACGGCGTGCCCGAACGCCTCGTCGAAGTGGAGGGGTTCATCGCCCACCTGGAACGCGAGCAGCAGGTGCCCGCGTGGGACCAGCACGCGGTGGAACTCGGCGAACACCGCCGGCAGCTCCTCCGGCGGGATGTGGATGATCGAGTACCAGGCGACGAGGCCGCCGAGGGCGCCGTCCGGCCGGTCCAGCGCGGTCATCGAGCCCACGTCGATCCGGACGCCCGGGTTGGCCCACCGGGCCACGTCGACCATCCCGGGCGAGAGGTCGACGCCGAAGACCTTCACCCCGCGCGTCCGCAGGTGGGCCAGTGCCTGACCCGGCCCGCAGCCGACGTCCAGCACCGGCCCGTCCGCGCGCACGAGCTCGGCGAACGCGCCGAGGATCGCCCTGTCCTGCGGCATCCTGTCGAGCGCACCGCGAAAGTGCTCGGCGTACTCGGCCGCGACGGTGTCGTAGGCCTCGCGGGTGGTGCGCAGGTAGGACGGTTCGGTCACGCCCTTGACGGTAGTCAGGCCGGAACCGGCACCTCCACCAGCTTGATCTGGGCACCCGTCGGGTCCGCGATCCGCGCCAGCCTGCCGTACGGCGAGTCCTCGGGCGCCTCGACGACGCTTCCCCCAGCTCGACGGCGCGGGCCACGGCCGCGTCGACGTCCATGACCCCGATGTAGATCTGCCAGGTCGACGGGACGCCCTCCGGGAGGAAGGCGCTCGCGTCCATCACCCCGGCGTACTCGCCGTCCCCGGAGACCATCTGGGTGTACCGGAAGTCCTCGGCGTCGCTCATCACCCGCGTCTCCCAGCCGAACGCCGTGCGGTAGAAGTCCAGCACGGCCTCGTAGTCCCGGGTGTGCAGCTCGTGCCAGCAGGGCGCGCCGGGCTCGCTGTCCAGCCCGTAGCCCCGGTGCTCGCCGGGCTGCCACAGCCCGACCGCGGCACCGCCCGGGTCCGCCACCATGCCCATGGTCCCCAGCGGGCCCACCTGCATCGGCTCCAGGTAGACCTGCCCGCCGGCGCCGACGACGGCCTCGGTCGTGGCCTTCGCGTCCGGCACCGACAGGTAGGTGGTCCACGCGTCCGGCTGGCCCGCCGAACCGTCGTTGCGCATCATCCCGGCCACGCGCACGCCGTTCTTGCTGAAGTTCACGTAGCCGCCGTACTCGGCGCCGGAGGACTCGGCCTCCCAGCCCAGGATCGCGCCGTAGAACTCGGCGGCGCGGTCGGGGTCGGAGCTGAACAGGTCGATCCAGCAGGGGGCACCGGACGGGGCGGGGGTACTGGCAGGCATCGGGGTCTCCTCGTGTCGGGGCGGGCGGCAGGTTCCCACACGGGAGAGACCGCGCGGCCCCGCAGAACTCATCGCCCGCGCGCCACCCCTTCCAGCTCTTCGCGTACCTCTTCCGGTACCCGACGTCGGTCTCGCGCTCGATCAGCTCCGGTGCCGCGACGTCACGAACCGGTCGTCCCGGCTGTCCGCCAAGCGGTGAGGAACGCCGGCGGACCCCGCCGTCCCCCGATCGGCCGACGACGGGATCGTCCCCCGCAGGCCCTCCCGGCCGACTGTGCGCGGGCCCGGCCGGGGTGATCGTGGAGTCATCGGGGCGACAGCCCCGGCCCTCCGAGAGGAACAGATCGTGATCACCACCGACGCCTCCGCCCGGCGCAGCAGCTCCCGCGTCCGCTCGCCTACCTCGGCCGGATCGTCGGCCTCGTGACGGCGGCCGCCACGGTGCTGCCCCTCGTCGGCGGCACGCTGCTCCCGGAGGCGCTCGCCGGCGGGGTCGTCCGGCTGGTCCCACGCAGACCGTCACGATCCGGCGGACCTTCGCCTTGGACGTCGCGTGCTGGCCTACCGGCGGGCGCGGGACCTCCCCGCGTCGGGCTGCTCTGTGCCGGCGCGGAGGGGTTCCTGTCCGTGCCGGTGCTCGGGGAGCTGTTGGTGCCCAAGGAGGTCGGGACAGAGACGACACCCGCGGGCGGAGGCGCCCGATCGGGCGTGAGCACAGTCCTCTCCGAGGACCCCGACGCGGGGATCAGGAGCCGGTGGGTGACCGCGGCGCCGACCGGGCCGACGACCGCGCCAGCACCACCGTCGCCGCCACCATGAGCGCGACCAGCAGCCCGATCAGCGCCCACTCGGGCCCGTCCGCCCGAAGCCGCTCGCCGAGCACGGTCAGCCCGATCACCGCCGCGACCACCGGCTCCCCCACGGTCACGGCGGGCAGCGACGCGGCCAGGTCCCCCGCCTGGAAGGCGGACTGCTGCAGCAGCGTCCCGCCGACGACGGCGACGACCAGGGCGTAGGTCTCCCACGCGGTGAGGAGCGGGACGAGGCCCTCGCCCAGGAGGACGACGACACCTTTGGTCAGCGCGGCGACCGTCCCGTAGGCCAGGCCGGTGGCGCACGCCAGCAGCAGGGCCCGGACCGTCCCCCGCCGCGTGGACGCCACGGCGACGCAGGCGATGAGCAGACCGAGGATCGTCAGCCCGGTCGGCGCCCAGTCCCGCAGGCCGGCCCGGTCGACGCCGGCGGTCGGCGCGCCGACCACCATGAACGCCCCGAGCGCCACCGCGAGCAGCACCGCCCATCCGAGGTCCCTGCGGGTGGGCCGGGTGCCGCCGAACCGCGCCGCCAACGGCAGGGCGAAGAGCAGCGACGTCACGATCAACGGCTGGACCAGCAGCAGCGAGCCGAACGCGAGGGCGACGGCCTGCATCACGAAGGCGGCGGTGTCGCCGAATGTCCCCGCCCACCAGACCGGCCGTCTCACCAGCCGGAGGATCAGCCGGATCCCGCGGGCCTCCTCGTCCGGCACGGCCGAGGCGGCGCGCTGCTGGGCCACCCACGCCACCGCGAACAACAGGGCGCAGAGCAAGGCGAACACCACGGCGAGGAAGGTCGCCATCGCAATGCTCCCGTCTCATCGACACGCTCGAGAACCTGTCGGCCACCGACTGGTGGCCGGTGCGCGCGGTGCTCCTGGTCCTCACCCTGCTCGGGATCGGCCTCGCCCTGCGCTTCGTCCGCCGGCCGGTGAGCGTCGTGCTGGCCGTGGTGCTCGTGCTCACCCTGGCGCTCGTCGACGTCGCCGACGCCGTCAACGCGAGCTACCGCTACCTTCCCACCCTCGGCGTCGCGCTCGGCCTCGGCGGCGCGGGCGACATCCGGGACGCCTACGCGGACCGGGCCCGGGGGCGGGTACCCGACAGCACGGGGGACTCGCGCCGGTCGTCGTCATGCCCGACGTCAACGGCGACTTCACCGGGGACACCGAGTGCGTCGACTCTCCCGACGGCAACGCCGAGACCTATCTGACCGACGACCTCCCGCGGGCCGTGCAGAAGCAGTTCTCCACCCGGCCCCCTGGCCGGCAGTGGGCGATCGCCGGGTTCAGCGAGGGCGGTATGTGCGCCCTCCTGCTGACGCTGCGCCGCCCCGCGACGTTCGGCACCTTCGGCGACTTCAGCGGGCTCCTCGGGCCGCGGGTCGGGGAGACCGACGCCGGGGTCCCGGCCACCGTCGCGCAGGCGGCGCGCCTCGGGCTCGTGCCCCGGGACCCGGCCGCGACGGCGAAGTGCCGGCCGCCCCCGTCCTGACCGGAGCTGCCGGTGCTCAGCGCGCCGGTGCGGCGGGTGTCGCGCTCCGGCGAGCCGCGTCCTCGTCCTGGAAGAGCGCCCCGCCCAGCAGCCTCGCGACGTGCTCGTCCACCACCGTGTAGTAGACGAAGGTGCCCTGCCGGCGCCCCCGGACCAGTCCCGCCAGGCGCAGCTTGGACAGATGCTGGCTGACCGCGGTCGGTGGGGCGTCGACGAGCTCGGCGAGGCACGCGACGGACTCCTCGCCCTGCAGCAACGCCCAGAGGAGCTTGATCCGGGTGGGGTCCGCGAGCAGCCGGAAGACGTCCGCGGCCGACTCGACCTGGCCGTCGTCCGGCATCCGGAAGTCCGGCAGCGACTCGTGCACGGGCCCGAGCGTAACCACGCCCGCGTCCCTGTCCAAGTGTTCAGCTGGATTCGCAACCATGCACGTGTGCAGGGCGCAGGCAGGCGTCAGGCCTCGCCCGGACGGACCTCCGCGGCCCGCGGCCCGGGGTCGCCTCCCCACCGTTCCTCGACGCGCCCGAGCCGCCAGTAGAGCAGCGCCGCGCCCCACACCACCACGAACAGCCCGACGACGACGAAGCCCACGTTGTTCAGGTCCAGCCCGGACACCCAGTTCGTGACCGGGTCGTCGAAGCCGGCGTCCTCGTGCAGCACCGTGACGAGCTCGATGGTCCCGATCACCAGCGCGACCGCCACGGACAGGCCGGTGATGGCGATGTTGTAGAAGACCTTGCGGATCGGGTTCGCGAACGCCCACTCGTAGGCGACGTTCATGAACGCGCCGTCGAGGGTGTCGAGCAGGGTCATGCCGGAGGCGAACAACAGCGGCAGCACGACGATCGCGTACCAGGGCAGGCCGGCCGCGGCACCCGTGCCGGCAAGGACGAGGAGGGTGACCTCGCTGGCGGTGTCGAAGCCGAGGCCGAACAGCAGGCCGACCGGGAACATCTGGCCGGGGCGCCGGATCGAGCGTGTCATCCCGCCCAGCAGTCGGGCGAAGAAGCCCCGGTTCTCCAGGTGCGCCTCGAGCGCCTGCTCGTCGAACTCCCCGCGCCGCAGCCCGCGGAACACCTTGAGGATGCCGACGAGGGCCACGAGGTTGAGCAGGCCGATCAGGTAGAGGAAGAGCCCGGAGACGCCGGTCCCGGCGATGCCCAGGATCTGGTGCGTGGTGGAGTCCTCCGACGTGAGGGTGCCCGCGGCCTTCGTGCCGAGGACGACCAGGACGGCCAGCACCATGACCACGCTGGAGTGGCCGAGCGCGAACCAGAACCCGACCGACACGGGGCGGCGCCCCTCGGCCATGAACTTCCGCGTCGTGTTGTCGATCGCGGCGATGTGGTCGGCGTCGAAGGCGTGCCGCAGCCCCAGCGTGTAGGCGGTCAGCCCGAGCCCGATCCCGAACACCTGGCCGCCCGCGGACAGGTTCGCGGGCAGCACGACGAGGAACAGGATGCCGAAACCCACGACGTGCATGAGCCCGATGACCCCGAGCAGCCCGGCCAGGCGGGCCCGGTCGAGCCGGACGGGTGATCGGGCGGGGACGGCGGTCGCGACGTTCACCACTGCTGACACTCCTCGCATCGAGACGGCGGGCCCAGGGGACAGCCTGCGGAGGCGGCCGCCGGGATTCAATACCTGCTCAGTTATTCACACGTGCGGCGCACCGTGCGAGGGGACCGTGAAATACCTCCGATGTAAAGTATTCGGGTGGGAGAAGGGCCTGGGGGCGACGGGTGACCGAGCGACGACGGAGTACGAGGAGCCGCAGGCCCCTGGGCACTGTGCTCGTCCAGGCCGAGCGACAGGTCGCGCGCTCGCTCGAGGCGGAGCTCACCGGGGACGGGTTCACCCTCGACCAGTGGCGGGTCCTCGACCTGCTCGCCGACGGCGAGGGTCACCCGATGTCCGAGATCGCCGCCGCGCTCGTGGTCCCGGGGCCGACCCTCACCAAGATCATCGACAAGCTCGTCGACTCCGCGGTGGTCTACCGCCTGGTGGACGTCCGCGACAGGCGCCGGGTGCTCGGGTTCCTCTCCGACCACGGGTACGCCGTGCACGAACGCCTCGCCCCCCGGGTCGACCGGGCCGAGTCGGAAGCGCTGGCCACCCTCGGCACGGACGCGCCCCTCCTCGTGGAGCTGCTGACCCGCCTGGCGTCCGCCACGTCCCTCGCGGACGGCCGGTTGTCCACGCGGGACTGACCCGGTGCGGCTCAGGCCCCGCCGTTGATCTCGGCCAGCACGTCGAACTCCAGCCCGTCCGCCCGGGCGAGGTAGATGCGCTGCACCAGGTGGCGGTCCCGGAGGTGGACCGGACCCCGCGGCCCCTCGTAGGCGACCGACTCCGACACGCCGTCGATCCGCGGCACGTCCGTGCTCCGCGCGGCCGTCGTGAGCTCCGCCAGGAGCGTCAGCCCCTCGAAGCAGGACTCGCCGGGCGAGGTGATCGCCGGTGCCGTCGGGCCCAGCCGGGCCACGTAGCGCCGCTCGAAGTCCATGCTGTGGGCGGTGCCGAGCGTCTCGAAGAAGCCGGCGGCCGAGTAGAGCTCGTGCGTGTTGGCCGCCCCGGTCGCGAGCAGCATGTTCTCGTCCATGAGCGGGCTCAGCCGCACGCACCCGTCGTGAAGCCGCATCCGGGTGAAGGCGCGGTTGAAGTGCACTGCGTCCGAGCCCAGCAGGAACATGAGGACGCCCTGGGACCGGGACCGCTCGATCCGGCGCAGTACCGGCCCGAAGTCCTCGGTGCCGAGGCCGACGAAGATCTCGTCGCGGATCTCCGCGCCGACCGGGCCGGCGTACGCGCGGGCCGCTCCGGCGGACGCCCGGGGCCAGACGTAGTCGTTGCCGACGATGGTCCAGCTCTTCACGCCCATCTCGCGGGACATCCAGCGCATCGCCGGGAGCAGCTGCCCCGCCGGCGTCTCCCCCGTCAGGAACACCCCGGGCGTGCGCTCCCCGCCCTCGTAGACCGCGGTGTAGACGTACGGCACCCTGCCTCGCAGCCGCGGTGCGATCTGCTCGCGGACCGCCGAGGTGTGCCATCCGGACACCGCGCCGACGGAACCCGACCGCACGAGCGCGTCGACCTCGTCGGCCACCCGGGCCGGGGAGCGCCCCCCGTCGACGGGGCGCAGCCGCACCTCGCGACCGAGGATCCCGCCCGCGTCGTTGATCTCGGAGACCGCCAGGCGCCCGCTCGCCTCGCACGAGGGACCGTAGATGCCGCTGGTACCGCTCGTCGGAACGACGAACGCGACGTCGAGGACGGTCGCCGCCATGTGCCCTCCCCTGTCCGCGGGAGCGGAGAACGCGAGTCCGCCCCGGAGGCGTTGCCGCCGTGTCGACGGCGGCTCCGCCGTCCGAGTGGTGCATCCGGGGAAGGCGCGCCGACGACGTCCTGACGCTCCGACCGTCGTCGTCGTGAATATAGGGGGACCACGGGGGCGCCCGGGCGGATCCGGCCGTCCGACGGGTCGGAGAACGACGGCGGACACCGGATCGCCGGGTGGCCTACGATGGCCATCACGCGCACCGGACAGGGAGGAGCCGCGGCCACTGTGGACACCTCACAGGCCTTCGACGCCCTGGCCGATCCCGTCCGCCGCGAGATACTGGCCGTGCTCGCGGACCACGAGGAGTGCAGCGCGGGCGAGCTCTCGGCCCACGTCAGCCGGGTCGGCCGGACCGCGGTGTCCAGCCACCTGCGGATCCTGCGCGCCGCGGGCCTCGTCACCGAGCGCCGGGCGGGGCGCTTCCGCTACTACGCCGTGGACCACTCCGGCGCGGGGCAAGAGGTGATCCGGCACCTGCAGGGGCTGTTCCAGAGTTCCCTCGACGCGGTCCGGGCCGCCGTCGAGGAGCCGATGTCCAGCGCACGACCGGACCGTTCCAGAGCCGGCTGATGGGCGGCGTCGCCCTGCGCGCCGAGCAACAGGTCGACGCCACGCCGTCGGTCGTCTACGACCTGTTCGGTGCGGGCGCCGGTGCGGGCTGGGTGTTCGACGCCGTCTGCGACCGGGTCGAGCCCGGCGCGAGCGTCACGATCCGGGCCCCGCTCGGCGGCCAGGACCCGTTCCCGGTGGAGCTCCTGGGCCGCATCAGCCGCGTGCGCCGGCCGCACCTGCTCGAGATCAGGCACGAGCAGCCGTGGCGGGGGCTCGTCCGGCTCCACCTCGACCGCGCCGGGACGGGCACCCGGGTGCGCCTGGTCGCCGAGCTCGACGAGCGGGGCGTGGCCTGGCTGCTGCGCCGCCGCGGCCACCCGGTCCGGGACGCCGTGCCCGCCGGCAGCCACCGGGTGGGCCTGCTGACCACCAAGTCCGGGCCGGGCGGCGTGTTCGCCGTGGCCGCGGAGAACGCCGCCGAGCTGGCCCGGGAGGAGATCGACGGCGAGGGCGGCGTGCTGGGCCGGCCGCTGCACCTGGCCGTCGGCGACGACGCGACCGATCCGGCGACCGGGGTCGCCGAAGCCCGGCGCCTGGCCCGCGCCGGGTGTCGCACGATCCTGGCCTCCACCACGTCGGCCACGTTCGTGGCGGTCAGCGCCGCCCTGACCGGCACCGGTGTGCTGCTGGTGCACACCCTGATGAACGAGGGCGGCATCGACGGGCCGCTACGCGTCCAGCTCGGCGAGCGGCCCACGGACCAGATCGCGACGGCGGCCCGGCCGATGATGGCCCGGGCGGGCGGCCGCCGCTGGTTCCTCGCCGGGAACGACTACCTGTGGCCGCACCGGTGCCACGCCGCGGCCCGGGAGGTCATCCCCGCGGCCGGCGGGCAGTTGGTCGGCGAGCGGCTCGCCCCGCTCGGGACCAGGGACTTCGCCCCGCTGGTCGAGGCCGTCGCCGCCTCCGGCGCGGACGTCGTCCTGTCCACCTTCGTCGGCGGCGACGCCGTCGCCTTCGAGCGCCAGTGCCACGCCATGGGCCTGCGGGAGCGCACCCGCACGCTCTCCCTGGGGATGGACGAGTCGACGCTGGAGTACGTCGGGATCGCGGCGGCCGCCGGGATCTCCGGGGTGTCCGGCTACTACCAGGACCTGCCGACCAGCGGGAACGAGGAGCTCGTGCGGCGCTACCGCGCGGCGTACGGGCCGTGGGCGCCGCCGCTGTCCACCCTGAGCGAGTCCGTCTACGAGGCCCTGCGCATGTACGCCGCCGCCGTCCGCCGCGCCGGCGAGGACGACCCGTACGCGATCGCGCGGGAGATGCGGACGGCGCGGTTCGAGCTGCCGCGCGGGACCGTCACCCTCGACGGGAGCGGGGCCGTCGTGCAGCGGCTGTACCTGGCGGACGCGGCCGCCTCGACGTTCCGGGTGTCCTTCGACGATTAGGGACGTGTCAACGTGTCGACAGCTATTGACGCGTTGTGCCGGGCTTCCTAGATTCACTCCTGCGGCCGCGCCTGTGGGCCGCATCACGGTCCCCGTCATCCCGGCACGCCCTCGGGCGTGTTCGGCTGTGCCTACAGCGAGGAAGTCCCGTGCCGCTGACCCCACCCGATCCCGACCGCCTGGCCCGGCTCGACGAGCACTACGGGCTCGGACTGTCCCCCGAGCGGCGTTCCGCGTTCGCCCCCTTCGTCGAGGGGGCCCTCGGCGCGTTCAACGCGGTCGAGGAGCTCTACTCGCGGAGCGCACCGACGGCGCCCGAGCGCGAGTGGTCGACCCCGTCCGAGGCGGACAACCCCTACCACGCCTGGTACGTCACGTCCTCGGTGAGCACCGGGGCCGCCGGGCCGCTCTCCGGGCGCACCGTGGCGGTGAAGGACAACACCGCCGTCGCGGGCGTGCCGATGATGAACGGCTCCCGGACCGTCGAGGGCTTCGTCCCCACCCGGGACGCCACCGTCGTCACCCGACTCCTCGACGCCGGCGCCACCATCGCCGGCAAGGCGGTGTGCGAGGACCTGTGCTTCTCCGGCGGCAGCTTCACCTCCAAGCCGGGCCCGGTGCTCAACCCCTGGGACACCACCCGCAACGCGGGCGGCTCGTCCAGCGGGAGCGCGGTGCTGGTCGCGACCGGTGCGGTCGACCTGGCCACGGGCGGGGACCAGGGCGGCTCGGTGCGTATGCCCAGCTCGTTCTGCGGCACCGTCGGACACAAGCCGACCCACGGCCTGGTGCCCTACACCGGCGCGTTCCCCATCGAGCAGACGCTCGACCACCTCGGCCCGATCACCCGCACCGTGGCGGACTCGGCCCTGATGCTGTCGATCATGGCCGGGCCGGACGGGCTCGACCCGCGGCAGCCGACGTCGATCGCCCGGATCGACTACCTCGCCGCCCTCTCCGACCCAGCGTCCGGCCTGCGGGTCGGGGTCGTCACCGAGGGCTTCGGCACCCCGGTGTCGGACCCGGCGGTGGACGCGGCGGTCCGTGACGCCGTCGACGTGCTCCGCTCCGCCGGCCTGACCGCGGAGGAGGTGTCGATCCCCTGGCACACCGACGCGATGCACCTGTGGAACGTGATCGCCACCGAGGGCGCCGCGTACCAGATGGTCGACGGCAACGCGTTCGGGCTGAACTCCCAGGGTCTCTACGACCCGGAAGCTCATGGCGTTCTACGGCAGGCAGTGGCGCGAGCGCGGGGCGGAGTTCTCCGAGACCGTCAAGCTCGTCGCGCTGGCCGGTCGCTACGCGTTCGAGGAGGGCCACGGCAGCTACTACGGCATGGCCCGCAACCTGGTCTTCGAGCTGCGCAAGGCCTACGACGCCGCGCTGTCGGCCTACGACGTCCTGGTCATGCCCACGGTGCCCTTCACCGCCCAGGAGATCCCGCCGCCGGACGCCCCACTGGACGTCTACCTCGCGACGGCGCTGTCGATGATCGGCAACACCGCTCCGTTCGACGCCAGCGGGCACCCGGCGTGCAGCGTCCCGACCGCGCTCGTCGACGGGCTGCCGGCCGGGCTGATGATCATCGGCAAGCACTTCGACGACGAGACGGTGCTGCGCGTGGCGCACACCTACGAGCAGGCGGTCGGCGGCTTCCCCGCGCCGCCCGCCCTCACCACCGCGAGCACCGGGAGCAGCGCATGAACGGAGTCTTCGACCTCGGGGGCACCGACGGGGTGGGACCCGTCCGCACCGAGGAGAACGAGCCGGTCTTCCACGCCGAGTGGGAGAAGGCCGCGTTCGCCCTGTTCGCCACCAACTTCCGCGCCGGCCTGTTCAACGTCGACATGTTCCGGCACGGCATCGAGCTGATGGACCCGGCCGAGTACCTCCTGTCGAACTACTACGAGCACTGGGCGCACGCCGCGGAGCACTACGCCGGGAAAGCGGGTGCGATCGATCCCGACGAGCTCGAGAAGCGGACGGCGTTCTACCTGGAGAACCCGGACGCCCCACTGCCCGAGCGGACCGACCCGGACCTGCTCGCGTTCGTCGACGGCGCGGTGAAGGGCGGCGCCCCCGCGGCGCGGGAGTCCGACAAGGTCGCCGCGTTCGCGGTGGGCGACCGGGTGGTCGTCGCCGACGACAGCCCGGTGGGGCACACCCGCCGCGCCCGCTACATCCGCGGCCGGACCGGCGTCGTCACCGCGACCCACGGGACCTTCATCTACCCGGACAGCGCCGGCAACGGCGGCCCGGAGGCGCCCGAGCACGTCTACACCGTCAAGTTCACCGCCGAGGAGCTCTGGGGCCCGGAGGTCGGCGACCCCAACGGCGTCGTCTACTTCGACGTCTGGGAGCCCTACATCAGCCCCGCCCCCGCCACTGAAGGAGCAGCCTGAATGGCCCCCACGGACACCCCCCTGCGCACGCAGGAGGAGATCGCCGCCCGGGTCAAGGCCCTCGAGGCCCTGATGATCGAGAAGGGCATCATGACGGTGGAGGCCGTCGACCGGCTGGCCGAGATCTACGAGAACGAGGTCGGCCCGCAGCTCGGTGCGCAGGTCGTCGCGCGGGCGTGGACGGACCCCGAGTTTAAGGGGCGCCTGCTGGCGAACGCCACCGAGGCCTGCGCGGAGCTCGGCATCGGCGGCCTGCAGGGCGAGGACATGATCGTCGTCGAGAACACCGACACGGTGCACAACACGATCGTCTGCACGCTCTGCTCGTGCTACCCGTGGCCGGTGCTCGGCCTGCCGCCCAACTGGTACAAGGCCCCGGCCTACCGCGCCCGGATCGTCCGCGAGCCGCGCAAGGTGCTCGCCGAGGACTTCGGGTTCACCGTCCCGGACTCGGTGGAGATCCGGGTGTGGGACTCGAGCGCCGAGCTGCGGTACTGGGTGCTGCCCCAGCGACCCGCCGGCACCGAGGACCTGGGCCCGTTCGAGCTCGCCGCCCTCGTGACGCGGGACTCGATGATCGGCGTCGGCCCCGTCGGCACCCCGGCCTCCGCATGAGCGGCGTACGCGAGGACGCGACGGAGCTGGGCGACGCCCGGCGACGCGTCGAGGACCTCGTCTGCAACCTGCCGGGGGCGGGCCCGGACGAGCGCTCCTTCGAACAGCCGTGGGAGCTGCGAGCCTTCGCGATGGCCGTCGCCGCCTACCACGAGGGCAACTACGCGTGGAGCGAGTTCCAGCTCTCGCTGGTCGAGTCGATCCGCCGGTGGGAGGCCGAGAACGGGACCGAGCCGTGGAGCTACTACGAGCACTGGCTCACCGCGCTCGAGACCGTCCTCGCCGCCAACGGCACGCTGTCGGGACCCGTGCTCGACGAGCGCGCGCACGCGGTCCTGTCGACACCCCGGAACGCGAACCACCACCACGCGCACCGCGAGCCCGTCGCCGTGGACCCGGCGGTGAGCTCGTCGCGGTGACGCGGCCGTGAACAGGCCCGAGCCGGGCGTCCGAGGACGCCCGGCTCGGCCGCGGTCCGCTACCCGAACGGACCGGAGCGCCGGCAGGCACGGCGTGTCGAGGCCGCCCGACGCCCCTACCGGTCAGCGGTACGCAGCCTGACCGGTCAGCGCCTGCCCGATCACGAGGGTGTGCACCTCGTCCGTGCCCTCGTAGGTGCGGACGGACTCGAGGTTGTTGGCGTGCCGCAGCGGCGAGTACTCCAGCGAGATGCCGCTACCGCCCAGGATCGTCCGGCACTCCCGGGCGATCGCGATCGCCTCCCGGACGTTGTTGAGCTTGCCGACCGAGACCTGCTCGGGCCGGAGCCGGTGGTCGTCCTTGAGCCGCCCGAGGTGCAACGCCAACAGCATCGAGGAGTTCAGCGACACCGCCATGTCGGCCAGCTTCTTCTGCGTGAGCTGGAAGGCGCTGATCGGCTTGTCGAACTGGATCCGGGCATCCGCGTAGTCCAGCGCGGCCTGCAGGCTGTCCCGGGCCGCGCCCACCGCGCCGAACAGGATCCCGAAGCGGGCCTCGTTCAGGCAGGCCAGCGGGCCGCCCAGGCCACGGGCCTCGGGCAGCTGGGCCGAGGCCGGCAGCCGGACGTTGTCGAACGCCAGCTCGGAGGTCACCGACGCCCGCAGGGACAGCTTGTGCTTGATGTCGCTCGTGGTGAAGCCCGGGGTGCCGCGCGGCACCAGGAACCCGCGGATGCCGTCCTCGGTCTGCGCCCACACCGTGGCCACGTCCGCGAGGCCGCCGTTGGTGATCCACATCTTCGAGCCGTTCAGGATCCAGTCCTCGCCGTCGCGCACGGCGCGGGTGCGCATGCCGGACGGGTTCGAGCCGAAGTCCGGCTCTGTCAGGCCGAAGCAGCCGATCGCCTCGCCGGCCGCGAGCCGCGGGAGCCACTCCTGCTTCTGCTCCTCCGAACCCCACCGCCAGATCGAGTACATCGACAACGAGCCCTGGACGGAGACGAAGCTGCGCAGGCCGGAGTCGACCCCTTCCAGCTCCAGGCACGCGAGGCCGTAGCTGACGGCGTTCGTGCCGGCGCAGCCGTACCCCTCCAGGTGCATGCCGAGCAGGCCCAGCTTGCCGAGCTCGGTGACGAGCTCCCGGGGGAACCGGCCGTCCTCGAACCACTCACCGATGTGCGGGCGCACCCGGTCGTCGAGGAAGTCGCGGACGGTCCGCTGGATGTCGAGCTCCTCCTCGCTGAGCAGCGAGGACACGTCGAGCAGGTCCAGCGGGTCTTTCATCACGGATGCCATGGGACGTTCTCTCCAACGATGTCTGCGTGTCGATTGCGGAGCGGGGACCGTCACCGCTCGAGGGGGCGGGAGGCCTTCAGGCAGACCGTGGTGGTCGTGGTGAAGAACTCCCGAGCGGCCCGGCCCTGCTCCTTCGGGCCGAAACCGCTCTCCTTGCTGCCGCCGAACGGGACGTGCGGGTCCGCGCCGGCGGTCTCGGAGTTGATGTGGGTGCTCGACGAGCCGGCCTCCGATCGCGCCCTCGCCGACCACGAGCGAGAGCACCCCATCCGGCAGGCCCGCCTCGACGAGCGCCTCGGCGAGGCGCATCGCGAGCAGGGGCACCGAGCTGGCCGACTTCCACACGACGGTGTTGCCGGACGCGAGCGCCGGCGCGATCTTCCAGGCCGGGATGGCGATCGGGAAGTTGAAGGGGGTGATCACGGCGACCGGGCCGACCGGTCGGTGGACGAGCTGGATCTGCTCCCCCGGCCGCGGCGACGCGTAGATCTCGCCGACCGGGCGGAGGCCCTCGGTGGCGAAGAACCGGAAGATCTCCGCCGCGCGCCGCACCTCGCCGACCCCTTCGGCGAGGGTCTTCCCCTCCTCGCGGGCGAGCTCCTCGCCCCAGGCGGGGGCGTTGGCGTCGAGGACGGCGGCGGTCCGGGTCGACGAGTTCCTCGCCGCCGCCGTCAGTCCAGGTGCCGGCGACGAGGTGTCGGAGCCTCACCGCGGTCGGGGTGCCGGTGCCGGCTGCTCGGGGGCCGAGACCGTCACGCCGGGCCCGCCTTCGCGCGGTCGCGGAGGCCGGGCAGCACGTCGGTGGTGAACTGCTCCAGGAAGCGGTGCTGGTCCCCACCCGGACCGTGCAGCACCAGGTCCGTGAAGCCGAGGTCGAGGTAGGTGCCGATCCGGTCGACCACCTCGGCGGGGTCGTCGGAGACGGTGAACCGGGTGTGCGCCTTGTCCACGTTGGCGTCCGCGAGCCGCTCCATCTCCAGCGGGTCCTCGACCCCGGTCGTCTGCTCGGAGCTCACACTGCGAACTAGAAACGATTCTAGGATCGAAGCGGCACCAGGATCGTGGGTCACGTCGGGTCCGGGTGCCCGACCGGGTGTCGACGAGCTCGTGCGCCTGTCCTCGAACTGCCGCGTGCCCGCCTACCCTCTCCGCCGCAGCGCCTCCACCATGCCGTGCAGATGGGCGACCGCGAGCTCGATGTCGTAGTACTTGCGCTGCCCCGCGCGGGACTCGGCGGCCAGCAGGCCGCAGCGGTGGACCTTCTCGAAGTCGCCGTACGGGAACTTGTAGCGGCCCTTCCGCTCCGGATCCTCGTCGTCGTCGATCCCGAGGTGCCACTTGGCGTACTCGCCGATGCCGTGCCGGTCGATGAAGTCGTTCTCCTGCTGCGCCGACGGCCGGTGCTCGCTCCACGCGTCCCGGTCGTCGCCGACGTACTCGCCCGCCATGATCAGCTCGCGCGCCTGGTCGAACGCCCTCTCGTTCCGTTTCACCGTCATGTTTCCTCCGTCTCGTGTGAGACCGGTCGGAGGTGGCCGAGGAACCAGTCCCGCGCCAGGGCCGCCACCTGCTCCAGCGCCCCGCGCTCCTCGAACAGGTGCGTCGCGTCCGGAACGATCGTCAGCCGGGTCTCCCCGCCCAGCTGCTGCATGGCCTTCCGGTTGAGCTCGACGACGACGGGGTCGCGTTCGCCGACGATCAGCAACGTGGGCTGATGCACCCGGGGAAGGTGCGCGTCGGCGAGGTCGGGTCGGCCGCCGCGGGAGACCACCGCCTGCACGACGTCCGGCCGGTTCGCGGCGGCGATGAGCGCGGCCGCGGCGCCGGTGCTCGCCCCGAACAGGCCCACCCCCAGACCGGTGGTGGGGTCGCTGTGGGCCGCCCAGTCGGTCAGCGCCGTGACCCGCCCGCCGAGCAGGTCGATGTCGAACCGCAACGCCGCGGTGCGGAGGTCGACCCGCTCCTCGTCGCGTGTGAGCAGGTCGGCCAGCACGGTGATCAGGCCTGCGCGGTTGAGCTCGTCGGCGACGTACCGGTTCCGTGAGCTGTGCCGGCCGCTACCGCTGCCGTGGGCGAACAGCACTGCGCCGCGCGGGGACTCCCGTGGCACCCCGAGGTCGGCCTCCACCACCACGCCGGCGGCGGGGATCTGCAGACTCCGGTGGAGGGCGTCCGGGGCGTTCACGTCGTCGCCGCCGCCGGATCGGTCAGACCCCGGACGGGTAGGTCTCCGGGACCTCGCCCGTCTCCCAGAGCCCTGTCCGCTCGAGGGGTTCGAGGGCCCGCGTGTCGTCGATGTGGATCACGGCGTCGAACTGGTCCGCCACCCGGGCCCGGAAGTAGTGGCTCTGCCGTTCCGTGTCCGGCCGGTAGATGACGCCGATCGCGCGCTCCAGGTGGGCCGCGCGAAGCCGCTCGGCCACTCGCCCGCCCGTGACGAAGGGGACCATGAACTCCTTCTGGCCGACCTTGTGGAACAGCTCTTCGACGCTGCCGGACAAGGCCGGTCGGACCCACTTGCGCTTCGCCTCCCCGCCCCAGTCGTCGGCGGCCGTGACGGTTCCGGTGTAGGTGGTGAAGCCGAGGTTGCGGCAGCGGTCGGGGTGGCGTTCGCGGACGAGCTGCCCCACGTTCAGCTCGCCCCGGGCCCCCATCTCGGTCGCGCGGGCGTCGCCGAGGTGGGAGTTGTGCTCCCACACGACGACCTTGGCCGGCTCGCCGAGCTGCCCGGTCAGATGGGCCTGCACGGCGTCGAGGGTGTCGGCCATGTGCCGGTCCCGCAGGTTCCACGACAGGGCGCGGCCGTTGAACATCGACCGGTAGTACTCCGCGGCGTTGCGGACGACCAGGGCGTTCTGTTCGGCGTAGAAGGCCTCGTCCTCGGCCAGCAACCCGTCGCGCCGGGCGTACTCAGGAGCCTTCCGCTGCATTTCGGTCAGCTGCTCGACGACCTCCTGCTCGCATGTCTCACCGGCGCCCATGGCGGCGGCGAGGCCGTAGGTCTGGCCGTCGTCCGCGCCGTGGTGGTCGAAGCAGGAGTAGCGCTCGCGGGCCCGCAGGCCCGCGGCCGGATCGACGCGGTCGAGGTAGGTGATGACCTCGTCGATGGAGCTGTGGAGGCTGTAGAGGTCGATCCCGTAGAAGCCGGCCCTGCGCCGCTCGTCGCCGACCCGGTCGTTGCGCTCCCGCAGCCAGCCGACGAACTCGAGGACGGCGGCGTTGCGCCACATCCAGGTGGGAAAACGCTGGAAGCCGCGCAGCGCCTCCTCGGCGTCGGCGTCGTCACCGTGGCCGCGGACGTACCGGTTCACCCGGTAGGCGTCGGGCCAGTCGGCCTCCGCCGCGACGGCGCAGAACCCCTTCTTCTCGATGAGCCGGCGGGTCATGGCCGCGCGCGCGGCGTAGAAGTCGGCGGTCCCGTGCGACGCCTCCCCGATCAGCACGAACTCCGCGTCGCCGACCAGGTCGAACAGCGCGTCGTACGACGGCACACCCTCCTCGGTCGCGATCGCGGCGGAGCGGATCACGTCGGGGTCGCTCAGCGGCCGTTCCTCGGTGGGCGCCGGGATCGAGGTCGCCGCGGCTCGCAGCAGGTCACGGACCTCCTCGTCGGTGGTCTGGCCGAAGTCCCAGTACGAGGCGCCGACCGCGAGGAACGGCGACGGCGTCGTCGCGCAGACGACCTCGTCGACCATCGTCCGGAGCTCCTCGCAGGTCGACTTCGGCGCGGCCGGTACCGCCACGACGATCGCTGCCGGCTCGTGCTCGCGCAGGGCGGTGATCGCCGCGTGCATGCTCGAACCCGTCGCGAGGCCGTCGTCGACGAGGATGACGGTCTTGCCCGTCAGGTCCGGCATCGGCCGCCCGTCCCGGTAGGCCTGCTCCCGGCGCAGCAGCTCGCGGCCCTCCTGCTCGGCCACCCGCTGGATGACGTCCGGGGTGATGCCCAGCCCGCGCACCACGTCCTCGTTGAGCACGACCACGCCGCCGCCGGCGATCGCGCCCATGGCCAGCTCCTCGCGGCCGGGCACGCCGAGCTTGCGGACCACGAAGACGTCCAGCGGGGCCTCCAGCGCGCGGGCGACCTCGTAGGCCACCGGTACGCCGCCCCGCGGCAACCCCAGGACCACGAGGTCGGGCCGGCCCCGGTAGTGGTCGAGGAGGCCGGCCAGGGTACGTCCGGCGTCCTGGCGGTCACGGAAGACTCGATCCGACATCGCTCCTCCTGCAGCTTGTCCGGACGTCCGGGACGCGATCGCGGTCCGCCGGGCCCGGACCTCCCTCCCGGCTCGTCCGCCCTGTCTCGGCGGCACCCGCGACTGTGCCCGAACGAGGACGGGCGATCGTCGGCCCCCCGGTGCCAGATCCCTCCGCCCGGTCGCCCTCGCGGAGCAGGTGCCCGGGGCACGGAAACCGTCGGCCGCTCGAGCGGGCGACGGGCCCTAGGCAGGCCGGTCGACGCGTTCCACGCGGGCCCGCAACCGCCCCTCCGGCGCCGTCCACGTGATCTCGTCCCCCGGCTGCGCCCCGAGCAACGCCCGCCCGAGGGGACTCTCGGGCGTGGTGACCGGCACGTCCTCGTCGGGGAAGCGGGTGACCTGGACGGACTCGGAGGAGCCGTCCGGAAACCGGAGCGTCACCGTGCTGTAGAGCCCGACCCGCTCGGACGTGTCCTCGTCGGGCCGCCCCGCCTCCGCGAGGTAGTGCACGACGTCGCGGATGCGGCGGTCGATCCAGTCGAGCTCGTCGCGGCGCTCGGTGGTCTCGCCCCGCTCCCCGAAGTCGTGCGGCGGGTGGTCGTCGGCCACGAGGCTCTCCTCCAGCTCGCGCCGACGGGTCTGCAACAGGCCCAGCTCCTCCAGCAGAGCGTGGCGCTCGTCGTGCGCGGCCGCCGTCATGCCCCACGGTCGCACGCGGCTCCGGCCGCGGCGTCCGGCCCGGGAGGACGGACTTGCCCCCACCCTTGGCCCCGGCGGGCGGAGGACGCGAGCCTCGGTGATCGATCACCGCAGAGGCGCCGCCGGTGGGCACGACCGCACGGTCCCCGGGCGGACGCAGACCGCCGCGCCTGCCGTGGCCCCGGCCACGAGCCTCGTCGGCCTGCTCACCGGGGTCGTGGCGTCGTACTCCTGGTTGCTGCGCTCGCCGTGCGGCTGCGCAGCAGGGCCCGGAGGTGACTTTCCGAATCGGGCTGCTCGCCCGCGCTCAGGGCGCGACGCGCACGACGACCTCGGTGTCGGTCACCCGGTCCACCGCGACGGTGAAGCCGCCCGCGTCCGCCTGCCCACCCACCGGCACGGTGATCTGCTGACCTGCGACCACGAGCTCCGCGGCACCGTTCACCACGCCGACGAGCCGAGCCTCGACCCCCAGTACCGACACCGTGGAGTCCCCGCTGCGCGGGAACGTGATCGTGCACCCGTCGAGAGCGCAGGAAGTCTGCGACCCGCCCCCGCCGCATCCGGCGGCGCCGAACGAGAGGACGAGTGCGGTCAGGACGGCGGCGGCGCGGCGGTTCACCCGTCCGACAATAGAGCGGGCCGCTCCGGAGACCGACGACCGCGACCCGAGGACGTGCCCGCCATCGGCCGACGGGCCGAGGCGGCCCGGGCGTCCAGCCTGCCCCGAGCCGGATGCCGCATGCACCGTCGCGCTACCCGTGGCCCGCTCGATAGGCGCTGGCCGCCCCCGGATGCAGCGGGATGCCGAAGGTGTGGACGAGGGAGCGCGTGTCGAGATACTGCAGCTCCGAGGGCCCCTGCCGGGACGAGCGCGTCCGAGCGGGTGAGCAGCATGTCGACGACGTCGGCGACGACGACATCGGAAAGATCCGGCCGGACGAGCAGCAGACTGGAGATTCCGATCGTCGTCACCGGTGAGCTCGACCCGTAGATCCCGGGCGGCAGCACGACGGGCTGGTAGACGGGGCCGAAGCGATCCCGCAGCCCGGCGGCGGTCTCGCCCAGGTCGAGGAGCCGGATCCCACCCGCAGGCCCGCGCCCGCCCGCAGGGTCGACCGGTGGATGCGGGACCCCGCCGACGAAGATCGCGGCATCGATGCGGTCGTCGGCCATGGCGTCGAGCAGCTCGAGAACCGGCAGGGGCGTGTCGACGACGCTCCCGGGAGCCACGCCGGCGACCTCCAGCATCCTGCCGGCGGCGAATCGCGTGCCCGATCCTGTCGCTCCGAAGCTGACCCGCTTACCGCTCGCTTCCCCACCCGTCGGATCGAGGAGCTTTGCGGCACCGCGACCTGGACGTAGTTCTCGTAGACCTTGCCGACGGCGAGCGGCCCCTTCTCCGTCGCCGTGGCGGCGTCGGCGAGTGAGAGTGCGAGGTCCAGCCGCCCCGCCGAGAGCCCTGCCAGGTTCTCGAGGGCACCTCGCGTCGCCTCCGTCGAAAGGACGAACGGGAGCCGATCGTCCTCGCGGACCACGCCCGCGAGGAGCTCGCCGAACTCGTGGAAGAACCCGCCCCGCTCGGCGGTGCCCAGACGCACCGTCTGTCGAGCCGGTTCGGCACATGCGGCGGTGAGCGCCAGGACCCCGGCGCCGAGAAGACCCAGCGCGCTCCGGCGGCCGAGCACGCGTGCCGCGTCGGGAGGTGCGCTCACGTCGCGCTCCCCTCGGCGCACTCGTCGGCCGCGACCAGGCGCGCCGTCACTTCGAGGCCTCCCCCGTCGCTGAACGGACCTCCACGCCGCCCCCGTTGCCCGCCACGAGCGCGTCCACGATGGACAGTCCCAGACCGGTCCCCGGCACCGACGCCGCGGCGCCGCGGTAGAACCGCTCGGTGATCCGCCCCAGTTCGTCGTCCGGAACCCCGCGACCGGTGTCCGCCACCGTCACCTCCACGGTCCCCGGGGCGGTTCGCCCGACGTCGACCGTGACCCGTGCGCCCGGCCCCGCGTACCGGCAGGCGTTGTCGAGCAGGACGTCGAGCACCTGGGCGAGGTCGTCGTGGCCGATCGCGGCCACGAGACCGGGTTCCCGTTCCTCCGCGACCCGAAGCGTGACGCCGGCCCGGGCCGCCGAGTCCTGCCAGGCGTCCACGCGGTCCGACGCCACCAGCCAGGGCGCGCACGTCCCCGAGGCCGCGCTCCCGATGCCCTCCGCCACCTCCGCCTTCGACAGGACGAGGAGGTCGTCGAGGATGTCCGCCAGCCGTTCGGCCTCCGACACCGCGCGTTCGTAGCCGGTCTCCGCGCTCGCGTCCACCCTGCCGTTCAGGCTGTCGAGTCGTAGTTGCAGGGCGGCCAGCGGGTTGCGCAGCTGGTGCGCGGTGTCCGCGACCAGCCGGCGCTGGGCCTCGGTGGATCGGCGGACGAGCTGCGCCATCAGCGCGAAGGTGCGGGTCATCTCCCTGAGCTCGGGCGGACCGGTCGAGTGGTCGACGGCCCGCCCCTCCGGAAGGATCTCCGCCCGGACGCCACCCGCCCGGGGCAGGCCGGACGCCAGGACCCGCATCTCGTCGCTCAGCACACCGACCGGACGCAGGATCCACCGGCTGACCCCCACCGCGCAGGCGATCAGCACGCCGAGCACGACGACCCCTCCTCCGGCGATCAGCAGCCAGTACCGGCGGATGTCGCTCCGGGCGGCCTCCGAGGAGGCGACCAGGACCACGGCTCCGGTGATCTGGGCGTCCGTGCCGGTCGCCTTCGCGAAGACGACGTCGTTCCGGCTCCACGGGGTCAGGACGCCGGCGAGCGGGTCGGCCTGGTTCCGCAGCGCCCGCGACACCGCCTCCGCGACCTCGGGAGAGGCCTGGTCGAAGTCCTCCGGGTAGGGCGCGGCGCCGCGCGTGGACACGACGCCCACCTCCTCTCCGTAGAGATCCCGGTAGGTCTGCAGCTCGCCGAGGACCGTTCCCAGGTCGTCCCCGCGGACATACGCATCCGCCAGCGCGGCGAACCGCTCGAGGTCGGCGTTGCGCGACAGGACGAACGCGCGGGTCCGCGACTCGGCCATCGAGAGGCCGAGCGGAACCGAGAAGGCGGTGACGACGAGGAGCCCGACGAGCGTCAGGACGAACAGCAGGCGTGCCCGCACGACTACCCGGTCCAGCGGAAGCCGAAGCCGCGGATCGTCTCGATGAACTCGCGGCGCCGCAGCTTCGACCGAAGCCCGGCCATGTGGACGTCGAGCGTGCGGGAGGTGCCGACGAACGCGTTGCCCCAGACCCGGTCCATCAGCTGGGTCCGGCTGACGGCGGCACCGGGGGTCTCGACGAGATGCGCCAGCAGGGAGAACTCGATCGGGGTCAGGCTGACGGGCTCACCCGCGACGTGCACCGTCCGCAGCTCGAGGGACACCTCGACGTCCCCGAATCGCCGGACCGCCGGGCCCTCGGTCCCGGCGACCCGGGAGGCCCGCCGGTGGACGGACTCGATCCGGGCGAGCAGCTCGGCGATCCGGGCCGGCTTCACGAGGTAGTCGTCCGCGCCGCTGCGCAGGCCGCGCACCACGGTCCGTTCGTCGTCGCGTGCGGTCAGCACGATGACGGGCACCGTGCTGACCTTCCGCAGTGAGCGCAGGACCTCGAGCCCGTCGAGATCCGGGAGTCCGAGGTCGAGGAGCACGACGTCGAACTCCCGGTGGCGTCCCAGGAGGTCGATCCCCCGGCTCATCCGGGCCGTCTCGATCTGGTGCATGCCGAGGCTGTCGACGATCGCGCTCGCGACCCCGTCGTCGTCCTCGACGACCGCTACCCTCATGCCCCGCTGATCTCCCGACGTGCGTCCGGCCCGTGAGCCTAGTGCTCCCGGACAGCCCCTTCGCCGGCCGCGACCTTCGGCCGCGGGGCGGCCTCGGGCGCCTGCGGCGTGAGGGGCTCCTCGAGGGTCGACCGCGCCGACGGCTCCTTGACGAAGAAGGCGGCGACCGTCGTCAGCAGGCACAGTCCGCTCACGTACCAGAAGAACAGCGACTCGTTGCCGGCCTGCTTGAGCGCGAGCGCGACCGGCTCGGACGTCCCGCCGAACACCGCGGCGACCAGAGCGTGCGGAAGGCCCACGCCGAGCGCGCGCACCTTCGTCGGGAACATCTCGGCCTTCACGATCGCCGAGAGGGCCGTGTAGCCACTCACGAAGATCATCGCCACGGCCAGGAGCAGGAACGCGACGACCGGGTCGGAGGCCCCGCCGAGCAGCGTCATGAGCGGAACGGTGAGCAGCACGCCGCTGATCCCGAAGAACAGCATGACCTTGCGGCGGCCGATCCTGTCGGAGATGTGCCCGGTGAGCGGCTGCAGGAGCATGAAGAAGAACAGGGCGCAGAAGACCACGACCGACGCCGTCGACTTCGCCATCCCGGCGGAGTTGACCAGGTACTTCTGCACGTACGTCGTGAACGTGTAGAAGGCGACGGTGCCGCCGATCGCGAGGCCGAACACGGCCGCCAGCTGGAGCGGGTACTCGGTGACCAGCGCCCGGAGGCCCTTGCGCACCTTCGTGCCCGACGCGGCCGCGGCCGCCTCGGCGCGCTTCTCGGCCTGGAAGTGCTCGGACTCGTCCATGTGCCGGCGCAGGTAGAGCACGACCAGGGAGGCGAGGGCACCGATGAAGAACGGCACCCGCCAGCCCCACGCGTACATCTGCTCCTCGGTGAGGAAGCTCTGCAGGCCGATCATCACCAGCAGCGCGGAGAGCTGGCCCAACACGATCGAGACGTACTGGAAGCTGGAGTAGAACCCACGGCGGCCGGGAGCCGCGACCTCGGACAGGTAGGTGGCGCTGGACCCGAACTCGCCGCCGACGGACAGGCCCTGCAGCAGCCGGGCGACGACCAGGATCACCGGAGCCGCGAGCCCGATCATCGCGTAGGAGGGCGTCGCGCCGATGATGAGCGAGCCGGCACCCATCAGGATCACCGACAGGCTGAGGGCGGAACGACGTCCGAACCGGTCGGCGTAGAGGCCGAGCAGCCAGCCACCGAGGGGCCGGACGAGGAAGCCGACGGCGAAGACGACCGCCGTGGACAGCAGCTGGGCGGTGAGGTCGCCCTCCGGGAAGAAGACCGTGGCGAAGTAGATGCTGAACGAGGCGTAGACGAACCAGTCGTACCACTCGACGAGGTTCCCCAACGAGCCTCGGGCGACGTTGGCGGCGACCGAGGACCGCCTCTCGGTGACCGGGGTGGGGGGCCGGCTCGGCTGCGACATTCAAGCTCCCTTGCTTGCACGGATCGAGGGTGACGTTGTCCTCGATCACTGATGCTCGCGGCGCCCCCGGCCCCGGTACAGCCTCACCGGCGGACCTTTACGCTTCCTTAGGACGGTTCCTCATCAGCGGCTGCGCCGACCTGGCGGAGCACCTGGGCGGCGTGGGCGAGGACGGGAGCATCGACCATCCGGCCCTCGAAGGTGAAGACCCCGCTCTCGGACCGCGCGGCGGCGGTGACCCCTTCGGCCCAGGCGACCTCGTCCGGGGTGGGCAGGAACGCGGTCCGGACGACCTCGACCTGCTTCGGGTGGATGCACGCCTTCGCGGCGTATCCGGACGAGACCGCGGCGACGCTGTCGGCCGCGAGCGTCTCCAGATCGGCGATGTCGACCAGGACGGTGTCGATCGGGGTCACACCGGCAGCGCGGGCCGCGTAGAGCACACGGGTGCGGGCCTCGCCCACCACCGGCCAGTAGGCGCCGTCCGGCGCGCGGCCACGACGGCCGCCGAGGTCGGCGACCAGGTCCTCACTCCCCCACATGATCCCGACGCAGTTCGCCGCCGCCGCGATCTGCGGCGCGGCCAGCACGCCCTTGGCGGTCTCGCACAGGGCGACGACCGGATGGGGCCGCAGCGCCTCGACCGCCTCCGCGCTCTCGGCCATCGGCAGCATGACGACGACGTCGGGCCGGTCCGCCAAGGCGCGGACGTCGTCGGAGTACCAGCGGGTTCCGGCCGCGTTGATCCGGACGATCACCCCCTCGAGGTCCATCCGCTCGAGAGCCTGCACGACCTCCTTCCGCGCCAGGTCCTTCTCCTCGGGACCGACGGCGTCCTCGAGGTCGAGGATGACGGTGTCCGCTGCGGCGGCGGCCTTCCCGAACCGCTCCGGCCGGTTGCCGGGGCAGAACAGGAGCGCGGGTCCGCGCACCGCAGGGACGTGCTGTTCTCCGGACGACACACTCATGGTCAGTCGAGCCCGCCCCGCTTGACGAGCTGCCTCGCGATCACGTTGCGCTGGATCTCGTTGGTGCCCTCGCCGACGATCATCAGCGGGGCGTCCCGGAAGTAGCGCTCGACGTCGAACTCGGTGGAGTAGCCGTACCCGCCGTGGATCCGCACCGCGTCCAGCGCGATCTCCATCGCGGCCTCGGAGGCGAACAGCTTGGCCATGCCGGCCTCCATGTCGCAGCGCTCGCCCGCGTCGAACTTCTCCGCGGCGTGCAGGATCAGCTGCTTGGTGGCCGTGAGCTTGGTGGCCATGTTCGCCAGGTAGTTGCCGATCGACTGGTGCTTCCAGATCGGCTGGCCGAAGGACTCGCGGTCCTGGGCGTACTGCAGCGCGTCGTCGAACGCCGCCCGGCCGACGCCCAGCGCGCGGGAGGCGACCTGGATGCGGCCGGTCTCCAGACCCTTCATCATCTGCGCGAAGCCCTTGCCCTCGACCCCGCCGAGCACGGCCGAGGCCGGCACCCGCATGTCGTCGAACTGCAGCTCGCAGGACTCGACGCCCTTGTAGCCGAGCTTGGGCAGGTCCTTCGACACCGTGAGCCCGGGCCCGTGCTCGACGAGCAGGATCGACACGCCCTTGTGCTTGGGCTCGGCCTTGGGGTCGGTCTTGCACAGCAGCGCGATCAGCTGCGAGCGTCGCGAGTTGGTGATCCAGGTCTTGGAACCGTTGACGACGTAGGAGTCCCCGTCGAGGCGGGCGTTCGTGGTCATCGCCTGCAGGTCGGATCCGCCGCCCGGCTCGGTCAGCGCCATGGTCGCCCGGATCTCGCCGGTGGCCATGCGGGGCAGGTAGTGGTCCTTCTGCTCCTGGGTCCCGAAGGCCAGGATCAGCTTGGAGACCACGGTGTGCCCGCCCATCGCGCCGGCCAGGCTCATCCAGCCGCGGGCGAGCTCGGCGGTGACCAGGGCGTAGCAGGGCATCGAGACCGGGGCCTCGCCCCAGGGCTCGGGGATCGCCAGGCCGAAGATCCCGAGCTCCTTCATCTGCTCGATGAGCTTCTCGGGGTACTCGTTGGCGTGCTCCATCTCGCGCACGACGGGACGGACCTCGCGCTCGACGAACTCGCGCACGGTCTCGACGACCGCCTGCTCCTCGGTGCTCAGGACGCTCATGGGTGTTCCTCTCGGGTGGTCGACGTGGTGGCTGTGCTCAGACGAGGTCGCGGTCGCGGAGATCGGAGATGACGTCCTCCGAGCGTCCGAGCTCGCGCAGGATCGAGGCCGTGTGCTCGCCGAGGGCGGGGACGGGACCCATCACCGGTTCGACGCCGGCGAGGTCGGCCGGAGGCCGCAGCGCCTCGATCCGACCGCCCGGGACCTGCACCGGCCGCCAGCGGTCGCGGCCTTCGAGCACCGGATGGTTCAGGAAGTCCTCGACCTGGTTGATGCTCGCATTGGCGACCCCGGCCGCGTCGAGCAGCTCGGCCGCACGCTTCGTCTCGAGCGGGAGGAGCTTGCCACGGATGAGCTCGTTCAGCTCCTCCCGATGCGCCACCCGCGCCGAGTTCGTCGTGAACCGGTCGTCGGTGGCCGTCTCCGGCTCGTCGAGCACCACATCGCAGAGGGAACGCCACTCACGGTCGTTCTGCACCGCGAGCAGGATCGTGCCGTCGGCGGTCTCGTAGGGCCCGTACGGGGCGATCGTGGCGTGCTGCGCGCCGACCCGCGCGGGCTGCCGGCCGCCGTGGCGGGTGTAGTAGGCGGGCGCGCCCATCCACTCGGCGAGCGCCTCGAACAACGAGACCTCGACCGCCGAGACCTCACCGGTGGTCGCCCGGCGCAGGAGCGCGGTGAGGATCCCGGAGTACGCGTACATGCCGGCGGCGATGTCGGCCACCGAGATCCCGACCTTCGCCATCTCGTCCCACGTGCCGGTGATCGACAGGAGCCCGGTCTCGCACTGGACCAGCAGGTCGTAGGCCTTCCGATCCGCCCACGGCCCGTCGGTGCCCCAGCCCGAGACCGAACACGGGATGACCCGCGGATGGGTGCGGGCCAGGGTTGCCGGGTCGAGCCCGAGCCGCCCGGCGGCGCCGGGGCCGAGGTTCTGCACGAGGACGTCGGCCCGGCCCAGCAGCTCGCCGAGGATCCCCCGGCCCTCCTCGGACTTCAGGTCGAGGGTCAGCGACTCCTTCGACCTGTTCAGCCACACGAAGTAGCTGGAGTTCCCGTACACCGCCTCGTCGTAGCCGCGGGCGAAGTCCCCGCCACCCGGACGCTCGATCTTGATGACGCGCGCTCCCAGGTCGGCGAGCTGACGCGTGGCGAACGGGGCGGCGACGGCCTGCTCCAGGCTGACGACGGTGATGCCCTGCAGGGGCGGGGTGGACGTCATCGACGGCCTTCCTTCGGCGAGGTGATCGGGTCAGGCGAGCCGGACGGTGGCCGTCAGGGACGGCGTGACGCCCTCGGCCGCCACCGTGATCTGCGCGCGGTCTCCGTCGCAGCGGGCGGCACTCAGGATCCGGGCCGGGACGAAGGCCGGGCGAACGAGCCGGTATTCGAACGTCCGGACCGTCTTACCGGGCGCGTTGACCCGCGGCAGCTCGAGGGCCTGGAGGGCGAGGAGGGGGCCGTGCACCACGAGATCCGGGTAGCCCTCCACCTCGGTCACGTACGGGGTGTCGTAGTGGATGCGGTGACCGTTGTAGGTGAGGGCGCTGAAGCGGGCCAGCAGGACGGGATCGGTCGGCAGGGCCGAGCTCCAGTCCCCGTCCGGCGCAGGCTCACCGCCCTCGGGACGGGTCATCGTGCGGCGTGGCGTGCCCTCGGGTTCCGACCGGTAGACGATGTCCTGTTCCTCGGTCGCGACCAGCTCACCGGCGACGGACAGCTCGTGCCGGACCGTCACGAAGGCCATCTCGCCGCTGCGGCCCGACTTCACCGTCACGTCCGCGACGGCCGACCGGCAGTGCAGCTCGGCGCCGAGCGGGATCGGCGCGTCCTGGTTGAACCTGCCCCCGGCGAACATGCGACGCCGCCCCGGGATCGGGGGAAGGAAGGGGCCGGCCGTCGGGTGGCCGTCCTCGCCGATCGCCGCCTGCGCGGGATGGTCGAGGAGGGTGAACCAGTGCCACAGGGGCGGCAGGGGGTCGCCCTCCTTCAGGGCCGGCGTGTCGGCGTCGATGAGCGCGGCGAACGCCGCGGCCGACCACGGGTCGACCCGACGCGAGGTCTCGACGGTGCCGGGCCGCCAGCTCCGCAGCGACTCGGCCAGGACGCTCTGCTTGCCGGGCTCACTCATCGGGTCCCCTCGTTCGACGATCGTGCTGCGCCGGCCGCCACGAGGCGCCGACGCCGAGGTCGCCGGCTCAGGATTCTGGAGAATATAGAATCTGTGCTCGCGACAGCCGCCATCCTGCCGCTTCCCGATCGATACGGGAAATGACAATGTTGAACCGGCTTGATGACGCTCATGCATGATGGCGTCATGACGGTGGACGAGCTCGAGTGGTTCGTGGTCCTCGCCGAGACCGAGCACATGACCCGGGCCGCCACCCGGCTGAGCATCAGCCAGCCCACCCTGTCCCGTGGTCTGGCCCGCCTGGAGCGCCAGGTCGGGGCTCCGTTGTTCGACCGGGTGAACCGCAGGCTGCGGTTGAACGTCTACGGCCGCGTCCTCCTCGAGCACACCCGCCGCAGTCTCGGGGAGCTCGATGCCGCCGGCGAGAGGATCCGCTCTCTCCGGGACCCCGATCACGGCTCCGTCCGGCTCGCGTTCCTGCACTCGGTCGCGACGTGGCTGGCGCCCGAACTGATCAGAGGCTTCCGCATCGAGGCACCCGGGGTGCAGTTCTCCCTCACCCAGGCCGCGTCCTACGAGCTCCTCGCCCACGTTCGCGAAGGCCAGGCCGACATCGCGATCACCGGGCCGAGACCCGACGCCGAGGACCTCGGCTGGCATCCGCTCCACCGTGAGCAGCTGTGCCTGGTGGTACCGCGCGATCACGCCGCCGCGGCGCTCGACCAGGTCGACCTCGCTGCCGCGGCGAACGAGCCGTTCATCGTCCTCGGCCGGGAGTTCGGCCTGCGACAGCTCACCGAGGACCTCTTCGCCCATGCCGGCATCGCCCCGGACATCGCCTTCGAGAGCGCGGAGATCGCGACGATGGAAGGGCTGGTGGCGGCAGGCCTCGGAGTCGCGGTCGTCCCCGCACCGCGTCCGAACCGGGCCGAGCCGAACGCCGTGTACATCCCTCTGGCCGACTCCGCAGCGCACCGGGAGCTCGGGCTGGTCTGGCACGAGGAGGTGGCCCGCTCACCCCTCACCGAGAGGTTCATGGGGTTCGTCTTCTCGGGCCGCTGGCGTAGGGCGCCGGCGGACTGAGCCGCCGTCCCGCCGCGGTACGAGCTCCCGCTCAGAAGGGCGTGAGGCCCAGGGCGGCGCGGAAGCGGTTCTTCACGAACACGCCGTCGCGCGGGGGGAGCACCCGCGGCGGCTCCTCGGCGGAGATGAGGACCTGCGCGAAGGCCGGACCCGACCGGGCGCGGATCCGCTCGATCACGCCCGTCACCCCGTCGTGGTCCTCGACGCGGAACGAGTCGGCGATGCCGAAACCGCGGGCCACCGCGGCGAGGTCCGTGCCGAGGCTGGTGTGGCTCCGCTGCATGCCCGTCTCGCCGAAGTGCCCGTTGTCGAGGACGACGACGGTCAGGTTCGAAGGCTCGCAGGCCCCCACGGTTCCGAGGGATCCGACGCCCATGAGCTGCTCGCCGTCACCCGTCACGACGACGACCGAGCGGTCCGGCTGAGCCAGCGCCAGGCCGAGTCCGACCGGCACCGCAGCGCCCATGGCGCCCCACAGGTAGAAGTTCTCGTCGCGGTCGCCGGCGGCGAACACGTCGTAGGACGGCGATCCGAGGCCCGTCACCACGAGGGCGTCCGGCACACCTGCCAGCAGATCGGCGACGAAGCGGCGCCGCTCGATCCGGGGTTCGGTCACTGCGCTGCTCATCGGTTCCCCTCCCACTTCTTCCGGCCGATCAGGCGCTGGCCGAGGATGACGGCGACCTGCTCCCCCGCGAGGAACGCCGAATCGACCGCGGCGCTCACGACCTCCCCGACCTCGTCGGGTGCGTCGGCGCGGTACACGCGGATTCCCATGAGTTCCAGGACACCCTGGGCCCTGCGCCCCATCGGGCTCTGCCAGGGGTTGAACTCGGCGTACTCCCCGCGCATCGTGATCAGCGTCAGGAACGGGAAGCGGCAGTTCTCCAGCAGCGAGAACATGTTGACGCAGTTGCCGACCCCGCTGCTCTGCATCAGCAGCACGGCGCGCCGGCCACCGAGCCACGCCCCCGCCACCACGCCGACGCCCTCCTCCTCGCTGGTCAGCACCACGTCCTGGATCTCCGGGCTACCGATGGCCTCCCGGATCGAGTACGCGTGTCCGGCGTCGGGCACGTAGGCGATCTGCCGCACCCCGGCCTCCAGGAGGACGTCGAACGCCTCCTTCTGCCACGCCTGCTCAGCCATGTGTCTCCTCCGCGTCGCCAGTACCCCGAGCATCATCAGGCGTGATATCCGGCGCTGACCAATAGAGAATCGGCATGCACGGATGCCGGGCCGTCATCCCTCACCGGGTCGCGTCACCCGGTACCGGCGGGCACCGCCCGGAAAGGCAGACTGGCCCGACGTGAGCTTCGCGACGGCAGCCGACGGCGCCCGGATCCACTTCGACGTCGAGGGAGCCGGCCCCCCGCTGGTGCTGCTGGCGGGGCAGGCCAACTCGCGGCGCTGGTGGGGCCCCGTACGAAGCGACTTCGCCGCGGCGCACCGCACCATCGCCATCGATGCGCTGGGCACCGGCGAGAGCGAGTCGCCGCCCGGCGCCGAGTACACCACCCGGCGCTTCGCCGGGGACGTGATCGCGGTGCTCGACGAGCTCGGCCTGGACCGGGTGGACGTCTACGGGACCTCCATGGGCGGGAAGGTGGCCCAATGGGTCGCCGCGGACCACCCGGGCCGGGTCCGCTCCCTCGTCCTCGGCTGCACCACGCCTGGCGGCGAGAGAGGACTCGTCGCGGCCCCCGACGTGCTGCGACCGCTCGCAGGCCCGCCGCAGGACGCCGAGCGCGCCCTCGGCGAGCTGATGTTCACCCCGGGCTGGCTCCGTGCGCACCCCGGCCCGTACGCAGTCCTGGGCGACCGCCACATGAGCGCCGCCGCGCGCCGTGGTCATCGCAGAGCCAGCGCAGGACACGACGCGTGGGACGCGCTCGCTCGAATCGCCGCCCCGACGCTGATCCTGCACGGCACCGACGACCTGTTCTGTCCCACCGCGAACGCGTCACTGCTCGCGGAGCGCATTCCCGACAGCCGGAGCCTCCTGCTGGAGGGGGCCCGCCACGCCTACTTCGAGGAGTTCCGGGAGCAGGCCGGGCGGGCGGTCCTGGACTTCCTCGGACAGCACCGGAACTGATCCGAGAGCGGACCGTTCGCGCAGGTCAACCACCCAGCCAGGTGGCCGAGGGCCACGCACCGCTGGCGACGGAACGGGCCATCTCGTCGACGAGGAGGTCGGCGACGCCGCGGGCGGCGACACTCAGTTTGCGCGTGCCGGGCATCGCCAGCACCAACCTGCGGCGCATCTCCGGGTCGGTGAGGGGAGCGGCGGTGACCCTGCCCCGGGCGAGCGCGTTCGTCACCGCGGTCCCCGGCAGGACGGTGAGTCCGACACCGGCCGCGGCCAGCCGGCGCTGCACGCTCATCGAGTTCGTCTCGACCGCGACCCGCAACTCGCAGCCCTTCCGCGCCGCCGTCCGCTCGAGCATGTTGCGCATGGCGTGCGGACGGCTGGGAAGGACGCGGAGCCGGTCGACGACCTCCGCCAGGCCCATCGGGTGCTCGAGCGAGAGGTCGGCGTCCGGCGGCCCGACCACCCACAGCGCCTCGTCGAGCAGCGGGCGGACGTCCACGGAGGCCGACGGTCGGACGTCGTAGAGGACGGCGAGGTCGACGTCAGCGGCGTCGAGCCACTCGGCGACGTGCCCGGCGTAGCCGACCAGCAGGCGGAGCTGCACGGTGGGATGTTCGCGGGCCACCCGGCCCACCAGCGCCTCGGCCAGCGGGTCGGCGAAACTGGGTAGCAGACCGACCGTCACGAGACCCTGCAGCTCACCGGAGCGGGGCCGGATCTCCGCGCGCGCCCGCTCCAGCTCCCCGAGCGCACGCCGCGCGTGCTCGAGCAGCACCCGCCCGTCCGAGGTCAGGACCATGCCGCTGCGGGTCCGCTCGAACAGCGCCGTGCCCAGCTCGTCCTCGAGGAGCCGGATCTGCCGCGAAACGGCCGGCTGCACCAGGTGCAGGATGTCCGCGGCCCGGGTGACGCTTCCCGACTCGGCGACCGCGATGAGCGCGGACAGTTGCTTGACGTCGATCGCGGGCCTCCTGCCGACCGGGACCGGATGATCCTGGCATGCCGACGCTCTATCGCCGGGCTCCTTCGATCAGCCCTCGTGATGAGCCGGGGAGGGTCCGGTCCGCCTGCAGGTCCGCTACCGGCAGCCGTGGGTCCGCCGGGCCCGGCAAGGGCCGCCCTCGACCTCGAGCGGTTTCGGAAGACCTCGAGCATCGCCCGTGGGGCGCCCCTCGGTGACCGACACGCCGGGCAGCGAGGCCAGGGTGCGATACCGCGGTGATCGACACCCGGCGAACCGAACGTGGATGTCGAAGGCCGGTAACCCGGTCGGTGCCGCCGACGGACGTCGCGAAGGCGATCGGGTCCCTGCACGACAATGAGGCACGGCCCAACGGCGAGGGTCCGAATTCCGGTATGGGGCGGCGCCCGATCGGCGGTATCGACACCGTTACCCCTGTCACTTCTCCGCACGAGTAGTCGTCGACCGACTGTGGCGTGGGTGACAATCGCCGTGATTCCATCGAATACCACCGCCGTGATCAAACCGTGATACATGCTGCCTGACCTGCGCATTCGGCAAGTACGGAAAGCAACGGGCCGGGGGTGCGTGACGCCGGTCATGAATCGATCATTACCATCCGACCTCAGTTTTACGTAGCCTCGATTACCGGTTGGCCCGTCCGGGTCGGCCGGTAAGTCATCCGACCCGCTGCGCCTCCCCCTGTTCCGCGGTTTCGGTCCGTAGAGAAAAAAGCTGGAACAGGGGCGAGAAAGTACCGGCAGACGTCATCCCCAACGTCGGCCGGGCAGAGTTCGGCATCAGCTCCCCAAGCTGCTTTGCAATCCGATCTGTGCAGGAGTCTTTCTCGATGGCGCAGATGGAGTGCTCCCTATGTTCTCTCGAATCTCGATCTTCTCCGGCCGTAACCTGCTGCGTGCGGCTCTCGCCGGCGCCATCGCGGTCGGAGCTCCCCTCGCCGTCTCCGGCACCGCGAACGCTGCGTCCGGCTCGACCTGGGACGCGCTGGCCCAGTGCGAGAGCAGCGGCAACTGGAGCATCAACACCGGCAACGGGTTCTCCGGTGGCCTGCAGTTCACCCCCTCGACGTGGCAGGCCTTCGGCGGCCAGGGCGTCCCGGAGAATGCGACCCGCGAGCAGCAGATCGCCGTCGCCGAGAACGTGCTGGCCGCGCAGGGCTGGAACGCCTGGCCGGCGTGCTCGCAGAAGCTCGGCCTGGCCTGACGGCCGAGACTTCCGATCGTCGGGGCGGCAGCTGTTGTTCCGCCCCCGGATTCCGGAAGACCCCCGTGCGCCGTGGCGGCCGTTCGACCTCGGGCAGCGCCTGATCTCGTCGGGAATACCGCCGCGGGCGCGGGGAAGACTCAGCCCGGATCTGTTTCACGCGCGGGGCCCGGCCGGTGAAGACAACCGGCCGGGCCCCGCGTGCGTGGCTTCCGTTCCGAAGAGGGCGCGAGTCGTCGCGGCTGAGGCGGATGCAGGTTCTGCGACGCCCGGCCGAGCGTCACGCCGTCATCGATAGCCGGTGTTGTCCGCTCGGAGGCCCGGGTCTTGGACCCCCACGATTCGGCGCCACGCATCAGGAGCGGAGCCGTCGATGTCCGTCACGCCGTACTCGCGCGCGTCCCGCCACCTCTCTTCGGTGGCGCCGTAGATGTCGAGCGCGCCGGCCCGCTCGGCGGCGATCTCGGTGCCGTCCTCCGACGGCACGTGCTCGATCAGCCGATCCTCTCGTAACGCAGGTACACGGTGCCGCCGCGGAAGGCGCGCTGCTCGACCAGCCGCAGCCGCAGGTCGGCGCCGAGCGGGAAGTACGGCTTGCCGCCGCCGATGAAGGCCGGCACCACCCTCGGGCGGAACTCGTCGATCAGGTCCAGCAGCGATGCAGCCAGACCGGCGCCGCCGACGGCCAGGTCGCCGTCGGTCTCCTTCTTGAGCCGGACCACCTCGTCGATCGCATCGGCGCGGCGCACCAGCCGGCACCCGGGCGCGACCGACTCCAGCGAGTCGGAGAACACGATCCGCGGCGTCGCGGCGTACTCGCGGGCGAACTCCGCCTCCACCTCGGGCCCGTCGGCCCGCTCCGGCGCCGTCCAGAACTCCTCCATGACCTCATAGAGGCCGCGGCCGAACAGGAACGCCGCCGTCTCACGAGTCTGCTGGTTGGCGAAGCGGTGCACCTCCTCGTCCGGCTCGGAGAAGGCGATGCCGCCGGTCAGGTCCTCGATGTAGCCGTCGAGGGAGATGCTCATCGCGTAGCTGAGAGTGCCCATGGGGAAGTAGACCGCCCGGCGCACCCGAACTCATCGTCAGCGGGTCCGGAGAGCACCAAGATCGCCTTGACCGGGTCGGCGAGGACCTGCGCGTTCGCGCCGTGGCATCTGTACGAACCGGAGGCGGACCCCACCGCCCGGGGTCAGGCCCGCAGCATCTCCAGCAGCCGCTCCGCGGTGCCCGTCGACGACGCGGGGTTCTGGCCGGTGACCAACCGCCCGTCCACCTCCACGTGCGGACCCCAGGCCTTGCTGCGGGCGTACACGGCGCCGCGGTCCGCGAGGCGGTCCTCGAGCAGGAACGGCACCACGCCGGTCAGGCCGACCCCGGCCTCCTCCTCGTCGGCGAAGCCCGTGACATGCCGGTCCGCCACGAGGTAGGACCCGTCCTGCGCGCGCACGTTGACCAGTGCCGCGGGCGCGTGGCAGACGGCGGCGATCGGCTTGTCGGCGGCGAGGAACCCCTCGAGCAGCGCGATCGAGTCCGGGTTGTCGGGCATGTCCCACATCGGGCCGTGCCCACCGGGGTAGAAGACCGTGTCGAAGTCGCCGGCGGAGACGTTCGCGAGCTTCTCCGTGTCCGCGAGCTTCGCCTGCGCCTCCTCGTCGGCCCGGAACCGCCGCGTCGCGTCCGTCTGCGAGTCGGGCTCGTCGCTGCGCGGGTCGAGCGGTGGCTGCCCGCCCTTGGGCGAGGCGAGGGTGACGTCCGCGCCCGCGTCGGAGAACACGTAGTAGGGGGCCGCGAACTCCTCGAGCCAGAACCCGGTCCTGCGCCCGGTGTCGCCGAGCTTGTCGTGTGAGGTCAGCACCATCAGGATCTTCATGTCACGTCACCATCTCCGGCCCGTCAGGGACGTCGTCGACTGTCTGCTGCCGTGCGAGGTACCCCCGACGCGGGGCCGTAAGCCTTGTTTCCCGCCGGTCCTGCTCGGTCAGGACGACGCCGAGGATCTCGTGCTCGGAACGGCAGAACCAGAACGATCATCCACCGCTGTCGAACATATGTTCGATCCAGGTGGTAGTCTGTGGCCTCGGTCGCGGCGCCGAGGTGGGGAAGACCCGGCGACGCGACCGTCTACCGCCCGCGCTCGGCAACGGGCAGCGGCTGGTGGTGCCGTCGACGTGCCCTCGGCTGTCACCGCGGGGCCACGCAGGAAGGGGGTGCAGCCCCGGCGCCGGGGGTCGGGCTCGGCCCGTTCGAGTCGCGGTCGTGGTGCAGCGAGAGGTCAGCGTGGGTAAGGCAACCGTCCGGTTCTACGAGCTGCTGTCCAAGGACGAGCAACAGGTGCCGGACATGGACATCGAACGCCTGCTCGACCTCGTGTCGAACATTCCCGACCAGGACGCCTACGTGCGGCTCGCCCGGCTGGAACTGCTCGGGAGCGTCCACACGCCACAAGGCGCCGGCCGGGCCCGGCAGTGCCCCATGATCATCGTCGACCGCATCACGCGCGACGTGCGGATGAGGATCGAGCACGGCCGCCGCTATCGCGCCCTGGAGCTCGACGAGGGCGACACCATCGCCGAGCCGACCCACGTCGGCCTGTTCGAGCGGAACGTCGTCGGCATCATGAGGCAGACCGGACAGTCACCCGGGCCGGCGTCGCTGCGGGACTTCCTCAACTCCGCGGTGTTCGACGAGGAGATGACGATCCGTCCCCTCGTCGACAGGGACGCACTTCGGGCGCTCGCCGGCGTCGGCAAGCTGACCCGGATCAACCTCGAGCTCGACGCGGACACCGCGGCGGAGGTCGGCGGACCGGCCAACTTCCTCGCCGACGCCATCAGGACCTTCAAGCAGAACCTTCCCGGCGTGTCGGTCGAGCTCGCCCTCAAGTTCTCCCCGAACGGCCCGGAGGACACCTCGGACCGGGCGCTCGGCGTGCTTCGGCAGCTGTTCACCAGGAACGCCCTGGGCAGCGCGCAACGCGCCAACATCAAGTACCGGCGGATCGAGGACGACCGGTCCGACTCGTTCGACTTCCTCGCGCAGGCGGTGGCCCAGGAGGTCGAGGTCGAGATCGACCGCGCCGGAGGAGGCCCGAGCAACGCCCGGGTGAGCGAGGCGATCAGGGAGGCCTACGACAAACAGTACGAGGACATCCTCAGCGCGCTCGACGGCACCCGAACCGACAGTCCCTCCGCGTAGTCTCTCGGCTGTGGCGGGGGCGATGGGAAAGCGGCTCGTCGAGTACCGATGGCTCGACTGGCCGTGCGCCGCGCTCCTCACGAGCGGCCACGTCGCGCTCGCGTGGTCGACGGGCCGGTTCGACGTGCTCCGCACCACCGGCTTCACCAACCGGCTCAGCCTGTACACGGACATGATCGCCGTCACCGGTCTGCTGTTCGGTTTCACCGCGACGGCGCTGGCGAGCTACCTCGCCTTCTCCGGGCCGCGGATCACCCAGTTCCGGGCCTACGCGGGCGACCAGGTCCATGCCCAGTGGATGTCGGCGCTCGGTGGTCTCGCCACTGCACTCGGCATCTTGATCCTGTGCAAGGTGTTCGACCGCGACGGCACGTCGGCCGCCGGCATGCGGTGGATCGCAGAGGGGACGCTGATCTTCGCGTCCGGCCGCCTGATCCGTCTGATCTGGGTGTTCCGGCAGCTCATCGGCATCGCCACCAAGCCCGCCGCGGAGCGCGGCCAGCGCAGCGAGCCCGTGGCGTTGAAGGACCCGCCATTGGTCGCGCAGACACAGGGCTAACCCGGCCTCGATCGGTGGTCACGGGACCGGATGACGCAGCCCCGCCGAGGACTCGTGGTCGAATGGAGTCATGGGCGACAAGCGCGTGCGGGCCGAACCCGAGCAGCTGCCGGCGCCGGCGGCTCTGTTGGCCGCGCCCGGGTACGTCGCCCGGCGGCTGCACCACGCCTACACCGCCGCGTGGGTGCGCTACGTCGACCCGCTCCTGACCGGCCCGCAGTTCGCCGTGCTCACCGCGGTCGACGCGTACCCCGGCGTCGAGCAGGGGTCGCTGGCCCGGGCCGTCGCCCTCGACCGGTCGACGATGGCCAGCATCGTGCGACGACTCGAGGACCGCGGGCTCATCGTCCGCGTGACCCCGCCGGAGGACGGCCGCAAGCGGTTGCTGCACCTCACCGACGAGGGCACCACCTCGCTGCGCGAAGCCGACAAGCGTGCCCGCGACCTCGACGAGCTGCTCATGCGCGACATCGGCAAGTCCGCCGAGGCTGCGCTGCTGACCAGGCTCAACGGCATCGCGGAGCATTGGGAGTCCCTCGTCGACGACTGACCCGCCCCTCCCCCGCGAAGCGGCGCTTCTCCTCGTCCGAACCCCACATCCCGGTCTACCGGGATGTGCCACTCGGTCGACCGGGACTGCCGACCCGCGGGTTTCTGACGCGTTACAGGTTGCCGAACCCCTTGCGTTCCGGGATCGTCAGTGTTCGGATTATCTCCGACGGGCGGTGCGACGCGAGCCCTGAGCGGCCGGATCCCGGCGGCCCACCGTCCAGTGTGGATCAACATTGGGAGGGCACGTGGCCAGCCAGTCGTTCACCGTCACCGTCGTCGGTGGTGGGCTCGGAGGTCTCACCACCGCGCTCGCGCTCCGGCGGCGGGGGCTGCGCACCGTCGTCCTCGAGCAGGCGAACCAGCTCGGCGAGGTCGGCGCCGGCATCCAGACCGCCCCGAACGCGAGCCGGATCCTCTTCGGCCTCGGCCTGCGCAGGCAGATGGAGGCGATCCGCACCGAGCCGACCGACCAGGTCCGGCGCCGCTGGCAGGACGGCAGCATCATCGCGTCGCTCCCGCTGGCGGACCGCGTGAAAAGCGAGTACGGCGCCCCGTACTGGCACTACCACCGCGCCGACCTGCACAAGGTCCTGCTCGACGCCTGCACCGATCCGGACGGCCCCGGCCCGGTCACCGAGGTGCACACCGCCTCCGGCGTCGCCGAGATCGACCGCACCGACCCCACCCGGCCGGTGGCGATCACGGCGGACGGCCGCCGGTTCACCGGCGACGTCCTGATCGGTGCCGACGGGATCCGGTCGAGGGTCCGCGACGCCGCAGGCTTCGACGACACGCTCGTCTTCTCCGGGGAGATGTGCTATCGCGCGCTGATCCCCGGGGACAAGATCGCCGCCGACCCCGCGACCCGTTTCCTGCTGGATCGCTTCCACTCCACGCTCTGGTACGGGCCGGACCGGCACCTCGTGCATTACCTCATCCGCGGCGGGGAATACCTCAACGTGGTCGCGGTCGTGCCGAACACGCTGGACACCACCGACGCCTGGACCGTCCCCGCCACCGCCGACGAGCTCGTCGACGCCTTCCCCGGCTGGGACGACCGGGTGGCCTCGATGCTCTCCAAGGCCGAGGGCGACGCGTCGAAGTGGGCGCTGTTCCGCCGCCGCCGCGACCCGGTCTGGGTCGACGGCCGGGTGGCCCTGCTGGGCGACGCCTGCCACGCGATGCTCCCCTACCAGGCCCAGGGCGCCTCCCAGGCCATGGAGGACGCCGCGGTCCTGGCCGAGGAGCTCGGCGCCGTGACCCGCGACGGCATCGACGGCGCGCTGATCCGCTACGTCTCCCGGCGGGCGACCCACGCCGGGATGGTCCAGGACGCGTCACTCGAGAACATGCGCTTCTACCACCTGCCCGACGGCCCGGAGCAGCAGGAACGCGACGCGCTCCTGCGCGACTTCCGGGGCGAGTCCGACGTCTCCTACGACTGGCTCTGGGGCGGTTCGCCGCTGAACGACCCGGACACCGAGTCCCACTCCTACCCGTTCGCACGCTGAGTCGAGAACCGGAGCAGATCATGCGTACAGGCGACCAGGTCGTCCAGGACCTCCCGTGGAAGTGGGGGGTGCAGGGCCGGATCTTCGTCATCGGCGGTCTCGGGTACATGTTCGACGCCTGGGACGTCTCCCTCAACGGCTTCCTCACCCCGCTGCTCGGCACCGAGTTCGGGCTCTCCACCGGCCAGCGCGGCCTCGTCGCGACGGCCAACCTGATCGGCATGGCGGTCGGCGCGATCGCCTGGGGCACCATCGCGGACCGGATGGGCCGCAAGAAGGCCTTCTCGATCACCCTGATGATCTTCGCGCTGTTCTCCGTGCTGGGCGCGCTGTCGCCGAGCTGGGAGGTCTTCCTCGTGCTGCGCTTCCTGGCCGGCGTCGGCCTGGGCGGCTGCATCCCGGTGGACTATGCGATCGTCAGCGAGTTCTCGCCACGCAAGCAGCGCGGCCGGGTGCTCGCCGCGATGGACGGCTGGTGGCCGATCGGCACCACGCTCGCCGGTGTCACCGCCACGTTCCTCGTGCCGGTCACCGGCAACTGGCGCTGGATGCTCGCGCTGATGGTGCTGCCCGCGATCCTGCTGTTCTGGATCCGCCGCGGCGTGCCGGAGTCGCCGATCTACCTCGCCCGCACCGGGCGCGAGGCCGAGGCCCGGGCCGTCATCGACGACATGGTGGCGCGGACCGGCGCCACGCCCGAGCCCTACGAGATCCCTGCCGTGGTGCCCGAGGCCGCCGCGTCGCGGAAGAAGGGCCTTTCCGCCGCCGTCGACCAACTCCGGCTGGTCTGGGCGTTCAACCCGAAGGTCACCGGTGTGGCCTGGGCGCTGTTCATCTCGGTGATGGTCGTCTACTACGCCGCCCTGTCCTGGATGCCGTCGATCCTGCGGGCGCAGGGCATGGGCGAGGTCGCCGCGTTCGGCTCCACGACCGTGATGAACGCGGTCGGCATCCTCGGCGTCCTCACCTCCGTGATGCTGGTCGAGATCGTCGGCCGGAAGTGGGTCATCGGCATCGCGGCCCCGCTCGCCGCGCTGTCCCTGCTGGTCTTCTCCCTGGTCCTGGGCTCGCCGACGGCGGCCATCGTGATGATCGCGGTCTTCGGGTTCTTCGCCCTCGTGGTGATCCCGGTGATGTACGCCTACGTCTCGGAGCTCTACCCGACCGAGCTGCGCGCCAGCGGCTTCGGCTGGGCCTCGTCGATGAGCCGCGCGGTCACCGGTTTCGTGCCGCTGATCTTCGGCAGCCTGCTCTGGCCGGTCCTGGGCCTGCCGCTGACGTTCGCCCTGATGGGCGTGGTCGTGCTCGGCGCGGTGCTCTACATGGCGCTCGCCGCGCCGGAGACCAAGGGCCGCGAGCTCGACCGGATCGTCGGGTCCGAGGACGTCACGGGCGCCGAGGCGCCGACCACCCAGCCGGCCCGCTCGGCGTGAAGCCCGCCGCCTTCACCTACCACCGCGCCCGCACCACGGCGGGCGCGGTGGGGCTCCTCACCGAGCTGGGCGACGACGCGAAGGTCATCGCCGGTGGCCAGAGCCTGGTCGCGATGATGAACTTCCGCCTCGCCCGGCCCGAGCACCTGGTCGACATCACGCACGTCGAGGGGCTCGCCGGGATCCGCCGCGACGGTGACGCGCTGCACCTCGGGGCGCTGGTCACGCACCGCGCGGTCGAGAAGGCGGACCTCGGGGACTTCGCGGTGCTGTCCCGCGCGATGCGATGGGTGGGCCACCTGCCCATCCGCACCCGCGGGACGGTCGGCGGGAGCATCGCCCACGCCGACGCGACGGCCGAGTGGTGCCTGCTCGCCGTCCTGCTCGACGCCCGGATCCTCGCGGAGAGCCCGTCCGGGGTCCGCGAGATCCGGGCGGTCGACTTCTTCCAGGGCCCCTTCACCACCGCCCTGGAGCCCGACGAACTGATCGTCGAGATCGTCTTCCCGCGCCCGGCGCCCCGCGCCGCGTTGACCGAGTACGCCGACCGGCGCGGGGACTTCGCGCTGGTCGCCGCGGCCGTCGACCTGGACACGGACCGGGTCGTGCTCGGCGGTGTCGCGCCCACGCCGGTGCTGGTCGAGGGCGCCGGGACGGCCGCGGAGATCGCGGGCGCCCTGGAGCTGCGGGACGAGCCGGGGATCAGCGCGCACTACCGCCGTGGCCTGGTCCGCACGCTGGTCGAGCGGGCCCGAGAGGAGGCTTCCCGTGGCTGAGCCACCCCGGCGAACCCCCCACCTCCGGCGCGACGGCACCTGGGTCGGGGCGTCGGTCCCGCGCCGCGAGGACCCGCGGCTGCTGGCCGGTCGCGGCCGGTTCGTCGACGACATCGTCCTTCCCGGGATGCTGCACGCCCAGTTCGTGCGCAGCACCGAGGCGCACGCGGAGATCGTGTCCGTCGACCTCTCCGAGGTCCGGGCCGTGCCGGGCGTGGTGGCCGCCTACAGCGCCACCGATCTGCACCTGCGCGATGTCACCGCGCTGCTCGACCGCCCGCCGCACGAGTTCGTGCCCACCGCGATGCCGGTGCTGGCCCGCGACCGGGTGCGCTACGTCGGCGAGCCGGTGGCGATCGTCGTCGCCCGCGATCCCTACGCCGTGGAGGACGGGGTCGAGGCCGCGATCGTGGAGTATGCGCCGCTGCAGCCCGTCGTCTCGGACACCGCGGCGCTCGCCGAGGGCGCTCCCCTGGTGCACGCCGAGGCCCCGCGGAACACGCTGGTCGACGTCTCGCTGTTCGCCACCGAAGGCATCGACACGATCTTCGACGAGGCCCACACGGTCGTCGAGGTGCATACCAAGACGGGACGGCAGAACGCGCTCCCGCTGGAGACCCGCGGCGTCGTCGCCGACTGGGACGACCGGGACGAGCAGCTGCGCGTGCAGACCTGTTCCCAGGTCCCGCACCAGGTCCGGACCGTGCTGGCGCAGTGCGTCGGGCTGGACGAGAAGCAGGTCCGGGTCACCGTGCCGGACATGGGCGGCGGGTTCGGGCAGAAGTGCGTGGTCGGGCGCGAGGAGATCGCCGCGGCCGCGGTCGCGCTGCGGCTCCGCAAGCCCGTGAAGTGGATCGAGGACCGGCGCGACGCGCTGACCGCGGCCTTCCTCGCCCGCGAGCAGCGCTACGCCGTCAGGGCCGCCTTCTCCGCCGAGGGGGAGTTCCTGGCGCTCGACGCCGACGTCGTCTGCGACATGGGCGCCTACTCCTGCTACCCGTTCACGGCCGGGATCGAGCCGTTGATGGCCTCGGCCGAGATGCCGGGCGTCTACAAGCTCCCCGCGTACCGGGTGCGCGGGCGGGCGGTCACCACGAACAAGGCGCCGACCGCGCCGTACCGCGGGGTGAGCCGGCCGCAGTACGTGATGGTCGTCGAGCGGGTCTTCGAGAAGGCCGCCCGCGCGCTCGGGATCGACGCCGTGGAGCTGCGGCGCCGCAACGTGATCACCGTGTTCCCCTACAAGGGCGTCAACAACATCACCTACGACCCGGGGTCCTACCTGGAGTCGCTCGACCTGTGCGAGCAGACCCTGCGCGACGAGGGCTGGTTCTCTCGTCGCTCCGAGGAGAATCGGGTGATCGGCATCGGCTTCTCCTGCTTCTCGGAGCGCACCGGCTACGGCTCGGGGGCGTTCGCGCAGCGGAGGATGCAGGTCGTGCCCGGCTTCGACATCTCCGAGATCCGGATGGACCTCGACGGCACGGTCTCGGTGACCACCGGCACGCTCTCCCACGGGCAGAGCCACGAGACGACGATGGCGCAGATCGTCGCGGACCGGCTGGGACTCCCGTACGACCGGGTCAAGATCGTGCAGGGCGACACGGACCGGATCACCTACGGCTGGGGCTCGTTCGCCTCGCGCTCGATCACCATCGGCGGCAGCGCGGTGGCGGCGGCATCGGTGAAGCTCGGCGACCAGCTGCGGGAGATCGCGGCGCACCTCCTGGAGGCCGACGTCGACTCGGCCGAGCTCGACGGGGCGGGCGGCGTCCGCGTCGGCGACCGGTCGCTGTCCTTCGCCGACATCGCCGACGTCGCCTACCTGAAGGCGCACCTGCTGCCCAAGGGTGTCGGGCCGGGCCTCTCGGCCACCGCGAGCTTCGACGTCGGCGGCGACGGGACCTTCTCCAACGCCACCCACGGCGTGGTCGTCGAGCTGGATCCGGGCACGGGCGGCGTCGAGATCCTTCGGTACGTCTGCGTCGAGGACTGCGGCGTGGCGATCCACCCGCAGGTCGTCGAGGGGCAGGCCCGCGGCGGGATCGCGCAGGGCATCGCCGGGGCGCTGTTCGAGCAGGTCACCTACGACGACGCCGGCCAGCCGCTCGCGCCGAGCTTCATGGAGTACAAGGTCCCGACGGCCGCGGAGATCCCGGACGTCCGGATCGAGCACCTCGAGACGCCCTGCGCGTTCACCGAGAGCGGCGCCAAGGGCGCCGGCGAGGGCGGCACGATCGGGGCGCCCGCCGCGGTCCTCAACGCGGTGAACGACGCGTTGCGGCACACCGGGGTCGAGCTCGACGACACCCCGGTCCCGCGGGAAGCGATCTTCAGGGCATTGGAGAAGGCATGATCCAGCTGATCGAGCTGACCGTGAACGGCGAGCGGCACGATCTCGCGATCGAGCCCCGCCGCACGCTCGTGGACGTGCTGCGCCACGACCTGGGCCTGACCGGCACGCACGTCGGGTGCGAGCACGGGATCTGCGGCGCCTGCACCGTGCTCGTCGACGGCGCACCGGCCCGGGCCTGCCTGCTGTTCGCCGCGCAGGTCGAGGGCTCGGAGATCCGGACGGTGGAGTCGCTCGCGGAGCCGGACGGGACGTTGAACGACCTCCAACAGTGCTTCTCCGAGCACCACGGGCTGCAGTGCGGCTTCTGCACGCCCGGGATGCTCATGCTCGCCGAGGGCTACCTCGCCGAGGAGCCGGAGGCCACGAAGGAGGAGATCCGCGAGGTCGTGGCCTCCAACCTGTGCCGCTGCACCGGATATCAGACCATCGTCGAGGCGATCGACGACTGCGCCTCGCGCCGGCGCGCCGCCTTCCAGGACCAGCTCGACAGGAGCACCGCATGAGCCTGCACGGATCCGAGACCGATGCGACCTACGACCGGGCGGGCTTCGGCTCGCCGGTTCGGCGCGGGGAGCGCCCGGCCATCGTGGTCGTCGACCTGACGAAGGGGTTCACCGACCCCGCCTACCCGACCGGCGCGGACCTGACCGAGGTCGTCGCGGCGACGTCGCAGCTGGTCGCGGCCGCGGGCCCGGCCGGCGTGCCGGTCGTCTACACGACGATCGGGTACACCCGCGCCGAGCTGGACACCGTGGTCTGGCTGGACAAGGCACCCGGGATGCGGGCGCTCGCGATCGGGTCCGAGGCCGTCGAGATCGACGACCGGCTGCCGTTCACCGACGCCGACCACCTGATCGTGAAGAAGGGCGCCTCGGGGTTCTTCGGGACCGGGCTGGCTTCGCTGCTCGCGTCGACGGGGGCGGACACGGTGATCGTCTGCGGGGCCACCACCAGCGGGTGCGTGCGCGCCACCGTGGTCGACGCGCTGCAGTGCGGCTATCCCGTGCTCGTCCCGCGGGAGTGCGTGGGCGACCGGGCCGACGGGCCGGCCGAGGCGAACCTGTTCGACATCCAGGCCAAGTACGGGGACGTGATCTCACTGGCCGACGCGATCGCCTACGTGGGGGGCGTCAAATGAGCACCCGCTGCGTCCGGCAGGACGCGCTCGCCGACCTGGCCGACATCCCCGCCACGTCGCGGTGGGTGCGGAACGGGGACGTGCGCCTGCACGTCCTCGACTACGGCGGCTCGGGCGTGCCGCTGGTCGTCCTGCCCGGGATCACCAGCCCGGCGATCACGATGGACTTCGTGGCCCGCGAGCTGCGGGACCTGGTGCGGCCCGTCGTCGTCGACGTCCGGGGGCGCGGGCTGTCGGACTCCGGCGAGACCTACTCCCTGCAGGACTACGCCTCCGACACGCTCGCGGTTCTCGACGGGCTCCCCGGGATCGGCACGGACCCGCTCCTGCTCGGGCACTCGATGGGGGCGCGGATCGCCGCGGTCGCCGCGACCCTGCGGCCGCTGCGGGGCACGGTCCTGGTGGACCCGCCGATGAGCGGGCCCGGCCGTGGGCCGTACCCGACCACCCTGGCGGCGTTCCTCGGCCAGCTCGCCGAGGCGCAGCGCGGCACCGACGCGGACGAGGTCGCCCGGGCGTGGCCGAGGTGGCCGCGCCGGGAGCAGGAGCTGCGGGCGCGCTGGCTCTCGAGCTGCGACCCCGAGGCGATCCGGGCCACCCACGAGGGCTTCGAGGCCGAGGACTTCTTCGACACCTGGCCGTCGGTCCCGACCCCGGCGACGCTGCTGTACGGCGCGGACTCCCCCGTCGTCACGGTGGAAGGCGCCGAGGAGGCGGCCAAGACCAATCCCGGTGCGTCGATGACCGAGATCCCCGACGCCGGCCACATGGTGTTCTGGGACAACCCGCCCGCAGCCCTGTCGCTGCTCCGGGAGTGCCTCGGCGCCATGACCTGACTCGCGAGTCGGGGTCCTGTCGCTCTCCTCCCCGGTGGACTCGGGCGTCGCGCGCCACTGCTCGTCAGGTTCCGTTCGCCCGGCCCCAGCCCGATCGAGCCGGACCACCACGGAGAAGACGTCGTAGAGCATCTCGGGCTCGCCGACGTCGAGGCCGAGCGCGCTCCGGTCAGCCGGCGAGCAGCCGTCCCGCGTTCGGAACGACCGGCGGGAGGCCCAGCTCCTGCAGGATCCGGTAAGTCGTGGCGGTGGCCGCGGAGAGCACCGGGATGCCCACCTCGTCCTCGACCGGCTGGATCGACGGCAGCGAGGGCATCTGCACGCACGCGCTGAGCACCAGGGCGTCGGCGCGGGCGAGGTCCAGCTGCTGGTAGTGCTTCCGCAGGTCGGCGGGGTCGAGGCGGGCGACGGCGAGGTTGTCCGGCACCTCCAGCGACAGCGAGTCCACGACCTCGACGCCGGCGTCGGTCAGGTACTCGACCACCGCCTGGGTCAGCGGCTTCATGTAGGGGGTGATGATCGCGACCCGCTTCGCGTCCAGCGCGGCGATGCCGTCGAGCAGGGCGCCCGCAGAGGAGATCACGGGCGCCTGCGCGCCCTCCGCCCGCAGCGCCGCGGTGATCGCGTCCTCCGCGGTGCAGTGGTAGCCGGGACCCTGGGCCATGATCGCCACCAGGCAGGCCGTGGCGACGACGTCCGGGCGGGCGTCGGCCAGCTCGGTCGCCGCCCGCTCGGCCTGCGCGTTCATGGCACGCAACTGCTCCGGGGTCACGTGCTGCATCCGGGCCCGCGCGGCGTGGAACACGAACCGGTTCTCCGGATCGGCCTCCTCGCGGGCGCGCAGCATCCGTGGGAGCTCGGTCTCCATCGTGAGGTTCGAGCTCGGCACGATCATGCCGATGTGGTGGTCGTGCATCAGCGCTTCTCCACCGGCTTCATCTCGGGGACGGTGAGCTCGCCGGCGTCGACGATCAGCTCGTCATCGAGGTAGAGGCTGTTGCCCCGCATCGGGATGTCGAAATGACACGCGGTGTCATTCGGCCCACCCAGCTCGTTGTTCGGCCCGATCGAGAACATCACGTTGCCGTAGAAACTGCGCAACTCCATCCCCATCCCACCACCGAACTGGGTCAACCCATGCCAGTGCGCCCGCTCATCCAGACCCCACCCGACATGCGACATCCCGTACCCACGCGGATCGTCGAAGGACTCGATGTAGGAACGCAGCAGATCCGCATCCAACCCGCTGGAACCCGCACCCCCACGGATATCCCGGATGAACCCCTGCTCGATGGTGATCTCCACCGGGGTCTGCACATAGGTGTTGAACGGCAACAACACATCCCCCGGCGCAAGGACGATCTTCCCGTCCACCCCGTCGTCCGCGCCACCGGTGAACACGAACGCCGCCGGCCAGTGATCCCACCGCCCCGGCTGATCGGTGTAGCCGTACTCCGACAGCGTCGGATACACCCCCAACCGGTAGGTGACATCGGTGCCGTGCGGGCTGGTGATCCGCATCGTCTGCGCCTTCGCCAGCAACTCCGCCCCGATCTCCACCCGCTCCCGCAACGCCCGGGTCGGCATCAACCGGGCCAACAACGGCGCCGGCTCCACCGCGGTCAGGATCCGCGTCCCGGCGGCCTGGATCTCGAACTGCTCCGGGGAGAACAACAGGAACGTGCAGTCCACCACCATGTCCACACTCTTGAGCGCCTCCACCGCCAGCCGGTTCCCCGCCAACCCCGAGTCACCCACCGCCCACCCCCCCGACGCGCTCGCCGGCGCCGGCAACCGCAGGTGGAAACCCTGCGCCCCCAGCTTCTGGACCGCCCACAGGAACGCATCGGCATACTCCCCGCGCTCCGCGCCGCGGGTCAGCACCGCCACCGTCTCGCCCTCGTGCACCCCGGAAAGGGTCAGCTGCTGCAGGCAGATGTCGTTGAACAGGTTCTGGTCCATGGCTCCTCCGGCCTCGACTCCAGATAGTCCGAACACTGACGATCGCGCAGTGCGCGGCGGACGTCAAGCGGTGGCGTGTGACGAATGTGCGAAGCGGGCCCCTGGAGCCGCCGGTAGGCCGCTGCGCACGGTGCTCGCACCGCCGTCGCGAACTCGGCTCGGACGGCCGAGGTGTACGGCGCCTCGTGACCGGAAGCCCGACACGGGTCAGTAGACCGTGTTCTCCAGGTCGACGCCCGCGGTCTGCAGCTTGCGGTAGAGCGTCGTCCTGGAGATGCCGAGCAGGCTGGCGGCCTCCTTCTTGTTGCCCCGGGTCTCCGCCAGCGCCTCCAGGATCGCGTGCACCTCGGCGCGCTCGAACCGGGTCAGAGTGGCTCGGGTCGCGGCGCGGCGCAGGTCGTTGGGTACGGCGGCGAGACCGATACGCGGGCCGTCGGGGGCAGCGGCCACGATCCGGGACACCGCTGCCCGGAGGTCGCGGACGTTGCCCGGCCAGGACAGCCGGGCCAGCAGCTGCACGACCTCGGGCGCCACGGCGGCCGGTGCAGCGAACGCGGCGACGAGGGCGGCGAGGTCCCCGCGCCGGTCCCGCAGCGGGGGCATCCACGCCGTCTCCTGCTCGACGCCGGGGAGCAGCGGCGCGTCCGGCCCGGTCGCTGTGACCGCGCACCACCATCCCCGGCCGCCGGCAGTGGCCAGCAGGGCGGCGAGGGTGCGCATCGCGGTCGCCGACAACAACTCGACGTGCCTGATGACGATCGCCCCGGGCCGGCCGCCGAGCACGGAGCCCAGCCCCGCCAGCCACGACGCCTCCCCGTCCTGTACCGCCGCGGCCGCGTCGGCCTCGTGCGGGTCGGCACCGTGCCGGGCGCGGCCGGCCGCCACGGCAAGGGCCCGCTTGCCCGTGCCCGGTTCACCGCAGAGCACGAGGACGCTGCCCGGCGCGACGGCGCCCGCTCTCTGCAGCACCTCGGCGAACACCGGATCGCGACCGACGAGGGTGCGCCGCAGCCGGTGCAGCGTGTCGTCGTCGGCGGAGGGCCTGCCCGGCAGCGGGTCCCGCTCGTAGGCCGAGGGACGGAGCTCGATCAACGCGCCGACCAGCTCACCGCCGTCGTGCAGCGGGGTGGTGCGCGTGCACGCCACCCTGCCGTCGGTGAGTGCCAGCTCGCCCCACACGGGTCCGTCGCCCGCGCGAGCCGCGTCGTCCCAGAGGATCGCCTGGTCCACGCCTTCGAGGAGGCGGGCGGCGCGTGGGTTGGCGATGACGACGCGCTCGTTGATCACGACGACGCCCCCGTGACCCGGTCTGCTCGCCTGGAGGAACTGCGCCAGGAGCGCGCGTTCCCGGCGGGACTGCTGCTCGAGCAGCCTGCTCTCGATGGCGCGTGCCGTCTGCTCGGCGACGAGGGTGACCAACCGGTTGTCCCGATCCGCCGCGCAGGTGACGTCGAGCACGCCGACGCAGCGCTGACGCAGCGGATCGATGATCGGCACTCCCACGCAGGTGAACGCGACCAGGTCGGACGAGTAGTGCTCGTAGCCGTCGATCCGCGTGGTGCGGCCCAGCTCGATGGCAGTACCGACGCCGTTCGTGCCGGTCGCGTCCTCCCCGAACACGAACCCGGGCCCGACGTTGCGGGCATCGAGCAGCCGCACCAGCGCCGTCTCCTTGGCCAGCCGGTCGAGGATGCGGCCCTCGGCGTCGCTGAGCAGGAAGCTGACCTGCAGGTCGCCGAGGCGCTCGACAACGGAGTCGAGGACGGGCCTCGCCGCGCGCAGCAGCGGCGACTCGCGGTCGACCTCGGGGCGGTACGGAGGGACCAGACCGTCCACGGGCACCGACCAGCTGAGGCACCGGCGCCACGACGAGACCACCTCGGCACGGACCCGCGCGGGTCCCTCGCCGGAGCTGAGAAAGCGCTCCCGTTCATGAGCGAGCTGTCGCTCGAGCATCTCTGCCATGCGAACCCCGTCGTTCATCGGCTCCGTCCAGCATCCTCCCGGACCGAGATGATCCCGTGTTCACATCTGGAACACGCGACGAGGACCGCTCCCCGTTCACCGGCGTGACCTGCACGAGGCGGCCGCGCGAGCGAGGGTGCGCGGGAGGCGTGGCGCCGGCGCGTTCCCCGGCCCCGGCTCGACGGTGACCAGGACCCGAACGGCCGGCCACGGGCCCGTGTCCACAATCGGGACGCGGATGAGGCCCGTCGCGGTGCGACGGTCCGTGTCATGGACATCACATCGCCCGGGGCGGATCCGGGTCACCTGAGCCTGGACCCGTCTACCGGGACGTCGACCGCCGGCGGGCATCGGTGCACCGCCTGAAGAACATCGCAGCGGACCACCACGCCCTCCTGTTCCCCGTGCACCACGAGACGGGGATCCAGCACCTCGACGGCGACGAGACGCCCGCGGCCATCGAGTTCTCGCCCGCTCACCTCTATGCCTGGAAGGGACACCCATGAGCACACCCACCAGCGACGAGCTCGACGTCCTCGTCGTCGGGGCCGGGTTCGCCGGCCTCTACCAGCTCGACCGGCTACGCAACCTCGGCTACTCCGTCACCGTCTTCGAGGCCGGCTCGGACCTCGGCGGGGTCTGGTACTGGAACTGCTATCCGGGCGCCCGCGTCGACACGTGGGCCCCGCTCTACCAGTTCTCCCGCGAGGACCTCTGGCGTGACTTCGACTTCACCGAGCTCTACCCCGGCTGGGACGAGGTCCGCCGGTACTTCCGGCACGTGGACCGCAAGCTGGACCTCAGCAAGGACATCCGATTCAGCACCCGCGTCATCGGTGCCGAGTTCGACGAGGAACGCCGGCAGTGGGAGGTGCGTGCCCGCGACGAGCGCACCGGCGAGACCTCGTCGGTGCGGGCCCGCTACCTCGTGCTCTGCACCGGGTTCGGGTCGAAGCCCTACGTGCCCGACATCCCCGGCCTCGACACCTTCGCCGGCGAGTGCCACCACACCGCCCGGTGGCCACAGGGCGGCCTCGACGTCACCGGCAAGCGCGTCGGGGTGATCGGCACCGGTGCGAGCGGGGTGCAGGTGATCCAGGAGTCCGCGCCCGACGCCGCCCACCTGACGGTGTTCCAGCGCACCCCGAACCTGGCCCTGCCGATGCGTCAGCAGCAGCTCGACGCGGCGGCCAACCGGGCCATGAAGGAGAGCTATCCGGAGCGGTTCGCGATGCGCGCGACGACCTTCGCCGGGTTCGACTACGACTTCCAGGACAAGGGCGCCCTGGAGGTCTCGGACGAGGAGCGCACCGCGGTCTACGAGAAGCTGTGGGAGACCGGCGGCTTCGTGTCCTGGCTCGGGACGTTCAACGACATCTTCTTCGACGCCGAGGCCAACGCGACCGCCTACGCGTTCTGGCGGGACAAGGTGCGGGCGCGCATCACCGACCCGGCCACGGCCGAGAAGCTGGCCCCGACGGTGGCGCAGCACCCCTTCGGGGTCAAGCGCCTCTCTCGAGCAGCGCTACTACGAGGTCTACAACCAGGACAACGTGGACCTGGTCGACCTCCAGGACACGCCGATCGAGCGAGTGACGGCGACCGGGGTGGTGACCGCGGACGGCCGCGAGCACGCGCTCGACGTGCTCGTCCTGGCCACCGGCTTCGACGCGGTCACCGGCGGGATCACGGCCATCGACATCCGCAGCACGAAGGGCGAGTCGTTCGCCGACGTCTTCGCGGCCGGGACACGCACCCACCTCGGGACGGCGACGGCGGGCTTCCCGAACCTGCTCTACGTGTACGGGCCGCAGAGCCCCTCGGCCTTCTGCAACGGTCCTACCTGCGCGGAGCTGCAGGGCGACTGGGTCGTCCAATGCCTGGAACACATGCGGGAGAACGGGTTGACCCGGATCGAGGCGACCCCGGAAGCCGAGGAGGCGTGGGGTGAGCACGTCGCCGAGCTGACCGCGGACACGCTGTTCCCGTTCGCGAAATCCTGGTACATGGGCGACAACGTGCCGGGTAAGAAGCGTGAGCTGCTCGCCTACCCCGGCGGGCTGCCGACCTACCTGCAGAAGTGCGCGGAGGCGGCCGAGCGCGGATACGAGGGGTTCGCGCTGGCCTGAGGGTGATGCGGCTTCCGGCCGCATTCCCGGGCCGGCGCCCGCTCCACGCGGGTGGGCGCCGGCTCCTCGGCCTCGGGCGGCCCCGCGCCCACCCGGGGCGACGGCGGCGATCCTGGCAGGGCCGGCGGTCGACAGCACCGGCATCTCGACCGAGTCGGGCGACACCGGTACCAGCCCGGGCACCACGGTGACGGGCTTCCCGCCGGGCCAGATCACGAACGGCTCGATCCACACCGCCGACGCCACCGCCGGCGCGGTAGGTGCACGCGCAAGCCCCCGCTGCCCACGGCCCCGATGGCGCCGCGCATCGACGAGTCGAACCGGCCGGCGATCAGGGACGCGTCGACGAAATCGGTGACCCGCACCGTCCACGCCCGCCACTGCCGCAGCAACAGATGGCCGGCACGGGGCAGCTCGACACGGCCGATCCGGGCACCGACCCGGCGCGCGCGCACCGCGAACCGGTAGGACATCACCGGATCGGTGTGCCGGTCGCGAACGCCGTGGACGACGAGTACCGCCCGGCCCGTCAGCTGCCCCACGGGATCCGCCTCCTCCAACCAGGGAGCAAGGAGTACGACACCGGCCACCCGCGCATCACCGGCAACGTGGACCGCCACCCGGCCGCCGAGCGAATGGCCGACCAGCCCGACGGGAACGGGCCCGTACCGCCGCCGCACCTCGGCCAGCGCCCACCGCGCATCGGCCACCGGGTCGGCGCGCTCGCCGTTCCACCCCCGGTAGCGGTAGCGCAGCACGTGCACGGCGAGGCCGTGCCGCCGCCCCCGCCCCACGAACCGGGCCGCCAGAGGCCAGAGGAACGCCTCGGCCGACCACAGGTGCCGCCGCCGGCTCTCGGCCTCCCCGCCGGGCAGGACCAGCACGACCGCACGCACCGAGCGCGCCCCGCAGCGGCGGCTGAGCTTCGGCACGCGCAGGTCCCTCCGCACCCCGCCAGTCTGCCCCGATGCTCCGAGCGCCTTGCCGGGCGACTGCCTGTCGCGCCAGGTCGCGATCATGGGTGTCCCGTCAGAGGGGATCGGGATCGCGGCGAAGCCCGTCTCGCACCCAGCCGAGCATCCCCACCTCTGGCACCGTGACACCGGCCCGAGCAGTCCGAGGAAAGGACACATCGTGACCAAGGAGATTTTCGTTGCCTTCGGCATCGACGTCGATGCGGTCGGAGGCTGGCTCGGCTCCTACGGGGGTGAGGACTCTCCCGGTGACATCTCCCGGGGCATGTTCGCCGGTGAGGTCGGCGTCCCGCGGCTCAACAACCTGTTGGCCCGCTACGACCTGCCGTCGACGTGGTTCTGGCCGGGCCATTCGGTCGAGACGTTCCCCGAGCAGTTCGAACAGGTCGTCGCCGCCGGCCACGAGATCGGTCTGCACGGCTACAGCCACGAGAATCCGATCGCGATGAGCCGCGAGCAGGAGGCCGACATCCTCGACTACTGCATCGACCTCATCACGAAGCGGATCGGCAAGCGTCCGACCGGCTACGTCGCCCCGTGGTGGGAGTTCTCCCGGGTCACCAACGAGCTGCTGATCGAGCGCGGCATCACCTACGACCACTCGCTGATGCACCGCGACTTCGAGCCGTACTACGTGCGCGTCGGCGACAGCTGGACCAGCATCGACTACGACAAGCCGGCCCGTGAGTGGATGAAACCGCTGGTACGCGGCCAGGAGACCGACCTCGTGGAGATCCCCGCGAGCTGGTACCTCGACGATCTGCCGCCGATGATGTTCATCAAGGCCAGCCCGAACAGCCACGGCTTCGTGAACCCACGCCACATCGAGGAGATGTGGCGCGACCAGTTCGACTGGGTCTACCGGGAGAACGACTACGCGGTCTTCACCTTCACCATCCACCCCGACGTCTCGGGGCGCCCGCAGGTGCTGCTGATGCTGGAGCGGCTGATCGAGCACATCTCGGGACACAAGGGCGTGCGCTGGTCGACGTTCGACGACATCGCGCAGGACTTCCTGAAGCGCCGCCCGCGGACGGCCTCCTGATGTGCGGTGCGTGCGGCGGTGCGCCGCCGGACCCCGCCGGGCCGCGCGTGGCCGGCCCGCACCGGCGCGCCGCCGTCGCGCGCACCTTCACGGCGGCGAGCGACGGGCTCGCGGTGCGTACGGTGCCCGGCGGCTGGACCGCCGCGACGCGATCGGGCCGCACGACGGTCTGCCGGACACTCGACGGCCTGGTGGCCGCGGTGCTGCCGCACGTGGCCACCGACTCGACGGCCGCGTTGCAGGCGCTCGCGGCGCGTGTGGCGGGTCCCCGGGAGGAGTCCCTCGACGCCGCGCGAGCGGCCGTCCACGCCCTCGAACAGGCGCTGGCGGCTCGGCCCCCGGCGAACGGCGGCCGGACGGGTAGCGCGGCGCCGTTCGACGGCCGCACGTCGGGGTCACGCACCGCGACCCCTTTCAGCAGATAGCGGTACCGCGCCGGCGCGCGGCCTGCTCGCCTGCGGGATCGTCGACGGCTGCGTCCGACGTTCTCGGTGACCGAGGGAGCGGGATCACGAGCTTCCCGACGATCCGTGCTCACCGTCCGGGACCGGGGTAGCGGCGGGGCCGCTGCCGGCGCGGGCCTCGCTCACCGGTCGGCACGGGGACGGCCGCGCCGCGGCGCGTGTTCGGCAGGGACCGAACGCAGCGGTCCCGGGCCCTGCGCGTCCCTGCGCCGTGTGCGGGAACCGCGGCGCTCCGCGCGTCCCGCCCGGTGCTCGTCCGGTTCGTCGTCCTCGCCCGCGGCGTCCTCGTCGGCCCCCTCCTCGTCGGCGCCGGCCGACTCCGGCTCGGCTGGTGCGGTGCGAGCCCGGCGAGCGCGGTGCCCCCGCTCTCCGCGGCGCCGTCGAGCCGATCCGCGACATCGTCGACCCGCGAGACGGCCCGGTCGACCCCCGCCCCCAGCACCCGCCGGCCGGCCTCACTCATCGCCTTGCGGGCGGCCTCTCCCGCCGGATCGGTGGGAACCCCTCGGCCGGCTCGCCGGGCACCCGCGGTGGCACGAGTCGCGGTGCGCGTCATGGCGTCAGCCATCAGGTCACGTCCCTTCCGCTCGACCGACCCCGAGGAGCCGTCGCATCCGTAGGCATCGGCGTGTTCTCCGAGCGTCGGCCACGCCGTACCTCCGGGGTACCGCTACTCGCACAGCGCAACCGGGCATCCCCCACTCGGGAGCAGGTGCGTCGGCTCGCGTTCGGGTCCGCGGGCACGGCCCGCAGGAAACGAATCGGCCGAGCATGCCCTGGTCGCCTCGGCTCCTGGGTCCCCTTTCACCGCTTCCTGCTCGCCGAGGGCGTCACGGATCTGCACCGGGGTCGCGTCGGCAGCGTCGGCTGCCCGGGGTGCGACGGCCCGAGTGCCGCAGCGCTCACGCCGACACGATGGTCCCGGTCCCGCCGGTGCTCATCCGGCTACCTACCGCCGGGAGCTGATGGTGTCGACGTCGGCTCGCAGCTGCGCGAACCTGGCCAGGGCACGGCCGAGCTCGTCCTGCTTCGTCGTGCTCTGTTCCGTCGTGGGGCGTTCCTGGTCGGGGCAGGTGAGCGCGACGATCAGGACCGCCCCGGCGTTCGTCTCCGTCTCGAGCTGGTCGGCGAGCGCGGGGAAGCCGAGATTGCGGATCCGGGTCTCGATCGCGGCGAGCCGCACCCGGGCCGCAGCCAGGTCACGGTCATGGTCGGCGGCGATCGCGGCTCGCTGGTCGGCCTGGGCGTCGCGATGGGCACGGATCAGGGCCTTCACACCGGTCGGTGTCGGAAGTGTGGCGGACATTTTCGTGCGCCTCCTGGAGGGGTCAGGAACAGCGTCACCCGAATCAGGCCACGGAGCCGGGAGACACGCCCTAGAACAGGCGCGCCGGCTACGCGCAGCGCCAGGTCGCCCGCCCCTTCGAGCCGGCGGGGCGCCCTCCGGGGCGAGGCGGCGCATCGCGACACACCCACGGTGCCGCCGCTACCTGGCCCGGCGCGGGATCGGGGTGCGGATCGCGCGGCGCGGGATCGAGCACTCTACTCGCCTTGGGCGGGTCCGCTGGGTCGTCGAGCGCACGATGTCCTGGCTGCTGGATTTCCGGCGCCTGGCGCTGCGCTACGACCGCTGCGAGTCCACCATCACGGCGTTGCTGTCGCTGGCCGGCGCCCTGATCTGTCACCGCCGCCTCGCCCAGCACCGCCCGCGACCGTCGTGACGGCGCTTCCGGCGCCGCTTTCGCCGCGCTCTATGACAGGGAGGTGAGCGGCCGCCAGGCCAGCCACTCCAGGGCCCGATCGGCCTCGTCGAGGTCGAAGCGGTGCGGGTCGAACTGTCCGCCGGCCCACTCGAGGCGCTCGTCATGCTCGGGATGCGACGGGTCGGCCGCCACGGCCTGGAACTCCTCGTAGCCCCAGGGGCCCCCGACGTCCTCCGGCAGGCAGGCCCCCTGCCCGGACACACACCGCGGATAGCGCACACCCGGCTCCGGCGAGACGATCTTCTCCACGGTGAGCTGGTGGGTCCAGTTGTCGCCGAAGTCGTACAGGTAGCCGAACCGGTCACCGGGCTTGACCAGGCGGAACAGCTTGCCCTTGGCCTCGTCGGTGACCTGCTGGCCGTCCCAGTCCGGGTCCGGGACCCCGTAGCGGCGCCCGCCGATCTCGAACTCGTGCAGATGCGAGTTGGTCCAGCCCATCGCCGACTGCACCACCTCATGCAGCACGGCCAGGTTCACCTCGCCCGGGACCTGCACGCGGCGCCGGACCGGCGGCTGGACCTCCTCCAACACGATCTCGAACTCGAAGATCTTCGTCTTCGCAGTCACGCGAGGCGCGGGCATGCGCCGATGCTGTCAGCTCCGTCAGCGGCGGCAGGCCCGGGCCCACCACTTCTGAAACGACGTCTAAACACGGCCTAGGGCCGCAGCCTGGTCGCTGGGCAGCGGCGTCCGTGGGGGTCGCTCGGTGGGCATGCGGTGGTCCTTCCGCGGGATCGGGAGAGAGTGCTGTTTCCGCGTCGTGGGTTGCCGGGTTCGGTACGCCAATCCGGCGCGTGAGAGGGTGCGCCGGCTCGTGCAGATCGCCGATGTTGCCGCCGTTGGCAGGCTGACCGGCGTGAGTGGGGATTTCTGCCATAAGGGCGTCGCGCTGAGCGTCCAGGCCGGCGCCGGACTCCACCTGTTCTCCGGTACTCACCCGGACATACCTGGCGCTCCCGCACCAGGAGTTTGACGGCCATCGGATGCTGCAACAAGCGCCTGGGCTGGCTGGCCACCTGGGTGTTCTGCGACCTCAACGGGGTGACGTTGAGCCCAAGTCAGGACGAGGCCACCTGGGCGGCGGTGAGGGCCGGTCAGTTGACCGGGGCGTTGTCCTCCCGGCGCAGGGTGGTCGGGGCCTCGTCGAGCTGGCCGGCCAGGCGGTTGAGCTCTTCGGTGCGGCGATTCCCGGTAGGCCGTGCACGGCCAGCACGCCGAGGAGGCTTGGGCGCCCGTGGGGGACCGGCCGGTGGCGGCTATGCCCGGCTGCCCGCCCGGCCTCCTGAGGGGCGGGGGCACCGGGACCCAGCCGCTGGGACGAGCTCCCCGACAACGTGGTCGACATGCTGCGCACCCACGCCGGCCGCGCTTCCACCAGCCCGTGGTCGGCGACATCGAGATCGCTTACGAGACGATGCCGCTTCCTGCCGATCCCGGGGCTCGACGTGGCCGTGTACGTCGAGCCCGGAAGCTCCTCCGCGGATGTCCTCACCCTGCTCGCGAGTTGGACGGCCACCCTCGACAGCGAGTACCCGGCCGCGCAGGACGATCAGCGTTCCCACTGAGCCGCTCACAGGGGCGGTGGCCACGCGGCCACCGCCCCCCAGGGTGGCGCGTTCGCTCAGGACCCGGTCGCGACTGGTGGCACGTAGAAGGAGACCTTGCGGAGCTGCTCGATCGTCCGCCAGGTGTTCGACTGGCCTGCGAACAACCGAACGATGTCTCCCGGCCCGATGACGATTGTCTCGCCGGTGCTGTGGAAGGTGACTTGGGCCTTGCCCTCGATCACCACGAAGATCTCGTCGGTCGACGTGCCCTCGATCTGCCCCGTCTCCGCTCCCCAGACGTCGACCGCCGTGCCGGTGGCGAAGCTGTCCAAGAACCGGGCTCCCGTGCGAATCGTCGTCGTCTCGTCCTTCGGCGCCCACTCGAGCTCGGCCGTGAGGGCGTTTCCCAGAAGCTGACTCGCAATTCTCCCTATAGATGTACAGGTTTCATTCGGAAGCTTCGGGCGAAACATTGTTAGTATTGACTGACACTCAGCCTTTGCCAGGCTAACGGAGGGGCAGGTCAGTGCATGTTCGGCGTGGCGTGACCACGAATGAGTGAAGCTCCTGGTAGACGGGCGATTGCCTAGATCAATCCGTCCAACAGGAGCCTCACGTGCTGTGCCATGTCATCTCTCCTCGACGGCGGGCAGACATATAAACGTTTCTAGGAATTGAAGCGAGGTGCCGACGGCGCGCCAAGGGGCGCCGTGTTTCCATCAGGTGACCGCAGCCGGCGTGACCAGCCGCCGGAGAGGCCTCCAGCACCGAGGCCGCGCACGAAGTTGACCCGCACGAACACCGAGGTACGCCTAGAAGAGGTGGTTCTTGCCGCCGAAGACCTCGCTGACCGAGTCGTCGGTGAAGATCCGGCGGATGGAGTCGGCGAGCAGCGGGGCGCAGGATACGACGTCGATCGTCGACGGCGCGCCCGGGCGGAGCGGGATGGTGTCGGTGACGACGATCCGCTCGAACGGCGAGGCCGCGAGGTTCTCGTAGGCCCGGCCGCTGAACACCGGGTGCGTCGCCGCGGCGAACACCCGCCGCGCACCGGCCCGGGACACCGCCTCCCCCGCGGCGCGCAACGTGCCCGCGGTGTCGATGATGTCGTCGACGATGATCGCGGTCTTCCCTCGCACGTCCCCGATCACGTGCCCGATCTCGGCCACCTGCTGGGCGGGTCGCTCCTTGTCCAGGATCGCGAGCCCGGCGCCCATCCGGGTCGCGAACTGCTTGTTCAGCTTGACCCGGCCCGCGTCCGGCGCGACCACCACAAGATCGTCGTCCAGGCCGGCGAAGTGGTCGGCAAGCATCATCAGCGCGGTCATGTGGTCGACGGGTATTCCGAAGAACCCCTGCAGCTGCCCCGCATGCAGGTCCATGGTCAACACCCGGTCCACGCCGACCGCCTCGAGCGTGCGCGCGACCATCCGCGCCGAGATCGGCTCCCGCGGGGCGGACTTCTTGTCCTGCCGCGAATAGCCGTACCAGGGGGTCACCGCGATCACCCGGTGGGCGCTCGCCCCGACCGCCGCGTCCACCATGACCAGCAGCTCGAGCAGCGCGTCGTTGGCGTTGACCCCGGCGGCCGGGTTGGCGCACATGGGTTGGACGAGGAAGACGTCCGCACCGCGGATCGACTCGTCGAACCGGCAGTACATCTCGTCGTTGGAGAAGGTCTTGAGCGTGATCGGGCCGAGGTCGACACCGAGCTGGCGGGCGATCTCCTCGGCCAGGACGGGATTCGCCCGACCGGAGAACAGCATCAGCCGCTTGTCGTAGCCCCGCTGTAGCGACGCCGTCATGGATCCACCCTTTCGTGGAGGTAGTGGAAGAACTGCGGTGGATCAGCCCGTGGGCGCGCCCTGGGCGATCGCGTCGTCGATCGCCCGGGCGTGCGGCATGCCGGCCCGTGCCCCGACCGCGCCGACCGACAGCGAGGCCGCCGCCACGCCGCGGGCCGCGGCGTCGGGGACCGCGGCTCCGGCGGCCAGCGCGGCTGCGAGCACCCCGTTGAAGGTGTCGCCCGCGCCCGTGGTGTCCCGGACCGTGGCGGGCGGGGCGGGCAGGGGCGTCGCCTGCCGCTCGGGGTCGATGACCAGCACGCCGTCGCCGCCGAGGGTCACCACGACAGGCGCGCCCGTCCGGTCGGCCACCGCGGCCGCCATCTCCGGCACGGTCGTCCTCTCCGGATCGATCGCACCGGTCTCGAGCAGCGCGTACAGGTCCCGCAGCTCCGACCGGTTGGGGGTGACGACCGGGCCGAGCCCGAGCAGGTCCACCAGCCCGGGGGTCACCGGCGCCGGGTTGAGCACGCACGCCAGCCCGTGCGCCACCGCGGTCTCCACCGCTGCGGCCACCGCGTCCGACGGAATCTCGGTGCTGACCAGCACACAGCCCGCCCACTCCGCCGAGCGCGCCACGGCCTTGCGCACCGCCGCCGGGTCCACGGCCGCGTTCGCCCCGGCCCCCACGGCGATCTGGTTCTCCCCCTGCACGTCGACGACGATCAGGGCGACGCCGGTGGCGACACCCTCGAGCACCGCCACGTCGGTGACGTCGATCCCCTCCGCGCGCAGCTCCGCCAGGGCACCGGCCCCGGTGTCGTCCGCACCCACCGCGCCGCAGTAGCGGACCTCGGCGCCGGCCCGGGCCGCGGCGACCGCCGCGTTCGCGCCCTTCCCGCCTCCATGCCGCTCGACGCCTGGACCGACCACGGTCTCCCCCGGCCCCGGCAGCCGGTCGGCCTGCACCACCAGGTCGACGTTGACCGCGCCGACCACCACCACCCGCGGCGTCATGCGACCACCGACGGCGGACACACAGAGTCCCGCACCTGGACAGTGGCCGGGAAGCTCGCCGATCGCGCCGGACTCGTCGTTCTCCAGCAGGTCGAACAGAACCGACGCCGCCCGGAAGCCCATGTCGTACGCGGGCTGACGCACGGTGGTCAACCGCGGCGTGAGCAAGGCCGAGACCGGGAGATCGTCGAAGCCGACGACGCTCACGTCCTCCGGCACCCGGAGCCCCACCTCGCGGCAATGCTCCATCGCCCCGATCGCCATCAAGTCGTTCATGCAGATCAGCGCAGTCGGCCGTGGCTCGGCGGCCAGGGCCTTCGCCGCGAGCTCGCGCCCGGACGCCTGCCGGTAGTCACCGGCGAACACGTGCACCGAGTCCGGGTCGAGCCCGGCCCCGGCGAACGCCTCCCGGTACCCGGCCAACCGTTGCTGGGCCGTCCACAGGCTGGGCGGCCCGCCGATGACCGCGACCCTGCGGTGCCCGTGCTCCATGACGTGGGCCGCGACTTCCCGGGCCCCCTTGCGGGCCTGGCACACCACTGCAGGCAGGACCATCCCGGGGATCTGCTCGTCGACCAGCACGACCGGCCCGGAGCGGGCCAGCTCGTAGATCGACGCCGGCATGGACCCGGTCCCGGACAGGTAGATCACGCCGTCGATGCGCTGGCTGCGCAGGAGCTCGGCCTGATTCTCTTCCGGCTTCTCGGTGGCGTCCGGCACGACCAGAACCACCAGGACGTCCCGTGCCGAGGCGGCCCGCTGCACACCTTCGGTGACCATCGCGAAGAACTGGTTGGTCAGCTCGGGCACGATCATCCCGATGGTGCAGACGCTGCGCCGCTTAAGGTTGCGTGCGGACTCGTTCGGTGAGTACTCCAGGACGCGCACGGCGTCGAGCACCCGGTCGCGCCGCTCCGGGGCGACCGGGCCGGAGTCGTTCAGCACGTAGCTCACCGTGCTCACGGACACCCGGGCGTGCTCGGCGACGTCCTTCATGGTGGGCCGTTTGCGCCTGCGGGCGGGCTGTGTCACGTCACGTCCCCTTCGGACTCTCACTGACCTCGGGGACCGCCTGCGGCCCAGGACAGTATCGACGTCCACAGTGCCGCGTAGTGCTCCCACTCCACGAACTCCGGCGGGGCCCAGTGTGGGGCGAGGTCCGAGGTGAAAGCCACCGAACGGCCCCGGCCGTACTCCCCCACCACCAGCAGCGGGTCATCACCGGTCCGCGCGACGACGGTGGAACCCTCCTTCGGGAAGGTCCGGTTGTAGCCCAGCAGCATCGGCCACTCGCCCGGCGTGCCGCCCAGCACCGGATGGGCCGGGTCGCACACATCCACCTTCAGCCCGTCGGAAATCTCAACCCGATCGTCGGTGGGCATCAGGTCCACCGGCAGCACGTCCGCCAGCGGGCTCATCCCGTAGCGCGCCTTGCCGTCGATCCCGGTGAACGACAGATACCCCCCGATCATCACCAACCCACCACCGCGGCCGACGTAGTCCGCCACCAGGCCCAGCTTGTTCGGGGACTTCTCCGAGCGCAGGAACGTCTCATCAGGCAACAGGAACGAGTTCGACCCGATGTCGGAGATGACCACGACGTCGAACGCGTCCAGCGCCTCCGCCGTCTTCGGGAACAGCGCGCTGATCTCGTGACCACGCACGTAGGTCAGCTCATGACCCGCCGCCCGCACGCAATCCAGGAAGACGCCGGCCCCCTCCTCGTACTCGGTGGAGTGGAACTGGTCGAAACCCTTCATGTGGATCGTGTGCTTGATCCAGGACTCACCCGCGACCAGGACGCGCAGCGGGGATGTGCTCAGGTTGTCGGGCACGTGCCCTCCTCTCGTGATAAACGTTTCTGCTGACGGCGTACATGCCGCCAGTGCGCGGCCCCTACCGGCCGAAAGTAGCCAGGTCGGCGAGAACTGGCAAGAGGTAGGAACGTTTCCATCCGGTAAGCAGAGGTCGAGCGGCTGAACGATGCGCCTCTGGAGCGCGGCCCGGGGGCTCACCCGACCGGACGGCCCGTCGGGAGACTCGCTGGGTGGCCGACTCCTACCGCAACCACTACCGGATGGCGTGCGGGCCTGCCGAGCAAACGGGCCGGTAACCCCTCGGCACCCTCGGGGGCCCAGACACGCAGCTCCAGCGGCCTGCCGGGTGCTTCGTCACCGCTGGAGAGCGCGCGTACCGATCAATTGGCCCGTTGACAAGCCGAGGAGCGGAGGCCAGACTCAGGCGCCATGTTGGACGTTTGTTCAAAGTAGCCCGGAAGATCGGGCCGACACAGGGCGGCGAGTTCGTCAGGAAGCTCGACCCCCTGTGACGGAGGCCGAGGTGGTCGCCGTGTGCAGGTCGATTCATCGCGAAGGGTGGGTTCCTCAGGTGGTCCGTAAGACCAGAGAGCTGGAGCGTGCTGCTCAGGCAGTGCGTTCGGCCGTCGAGGCGCTTGCGTCAGGTGGGCTGGTCGTAGTCGCCGATGACCATGAACGCGAGAACGAGGGCGATCTGATCGCGGCGGGCGCTCTGATAACCGCGGACGCGGTGGCCTTCATGGTGCGGCACACGACCGGCATCCTGTGTGCTCCGATGCCTGCCGCCCGCGCTCGGGAGCTGGGGCTTGGGGACATGGTCCCGAAAAACACGGACCCCCACGGCACCGCGTTCACGATCACCGTCGACCACGGCAGCTGCGGAACGGGCGTGTCGGCACAGGATCGAGCCCTGACTCTGCAGGCCCTGGCCGACCCGGCGGCTGTTGCATCGGAGTTCACCCGGCCCGGCCACATCTTCCCGCTGAAGGCCCGCGAGGGCGGAGTGCTCACCCGTCCCGGGCACACGGAGGCCGCTGTCGACCTCCTGCACCGAACCGACCTCCCGCCAGTCGCGGTGATCAGCGAGATCATCGACGAGGACGGTGATATGGCGCGCGGAGACACGCTCAAGCGGTTCGCCGCGGAGCACGGGCTGCCCTTCCTGACGATCGCGGACCTGATCAAGGTCCGCGACGCGGAGCGTGCCGAGGTGCGACGAGTCGCAACGGCGGCGCTGCCCACGGTGTTCGGCGACTTTCAGGCCGCGGCCTACCGCACCCGCGACGGCGCCGAGCACCTGGCGATCGTGCTCGGCGACGTCGCTGCACAGGGGGTATCCGAAGATGGTGTCCTGGTCCGGGTACACAGCGAATGTCTCACCGGAGACATCATCGGCTCGCTGCGCTGCGACTGCGGCGCCCAGCTCGAGCACGCGCTCGCCGCGATCACCCGCGAAGGCTGTGGCGCCGTCATCTACCTGCGAGGCCACGAAGGCCGCGGAATCGGGCTGGCCAACAAGATCACCGCATACAGCCTCCAGGATGACGGCCTCGACACCGTCGATGCCAACGTCGTCCAGGGCCTACCGGTCGATGCCCGCGACTACGGGCACGCTGCGGGCATCCTGGCCGATCTCGGTGTCCACAACGTTCGCCTCATCAGCAACAACCCAGCAAAGAGCGTCGCGCTCCGCGAGCATGGGCTGTCCGTGGTCGAACAAGTCGGAGTCCCCTACGCGGAAAACCCACACAACGTGCGGTACCTCAGAGCGAAGGAGAATCGCATGGGGCACCAGAAATTCGACATAGTCGCGATGTAGGGAATGATTGTGTTCACCCTACGTGCGGTGCAGGAATATCGCGCATCGCTCCGCAACGTCCGAGGCAAGAACATAGGAGAAGGCATCGAGGTGGGTGGCTCGGTCAGCGCGGTGTTCGACGGTTCCAACCACATCTTCTGACCGGTCGGATGGCCGACCGCCTGCGATTTAAGGAGACGCTCATGTTGCTCGACCCCCTCAAGGTTCGGGGCCTGGAGCTGCCGAATCGGGTCGTCATGGCGCCGATGTCGCAGCGCTCCGCTGACGAGACCGGGTGCGCGAGTAGTTGGCATCTGGTGCACTACGGCTCGCGTGCGGTCGGTGGTGTCGGGCTCGTGATGATCGAGGACTCGGCGGTCTCGCCCGAGGGCCGCGGCCACGGCGGCGCTCTTGGCCTCTACACCGATGAGCAGGCCGCGGCGCTGGCGCCCATCGTGGAGTTCTGCCACGAGCAGGGGGCCAAGGTCGGTGTGCAGCTCGGGCACACCGGGCGGAAGGCCTTCACCGACAGCGCCGCGCTCAACCAGGTCGTAGGCGCTACCGGGGCGCCCTTCAACGCCTCAAGCCACCAGCCCCACGCGCTGACCGACGAGGAGATCTGCGACCTGGTCGCTGCGTTCGGGCAGGCCGCAGCCAGGGCGAGTCAGGTCGGCGTTGACGTGATCGAGATCCACGCCTCGAACGGGTACCTCATTCACGAGTTCCTTTCGCCGCTGACCAACCACCGCTCAGGCCCGTACGGCGGCGGCCCCGAGGCCAACAGTCGCTTCCTGCTGGAAATCGTGGAACAGGTACGCGCAGCCTGCGGGCCGGGAATGCCGCTGTTCGTCCGGCTGGCGATCGACGACCTCGCCGACGGCGGCTGGCATGCTGACGACGCCATCCCGGTCATCCACCAACTCAGCCGGGCCGGCTGCGATGCCATCGACGCCGCGGCCGGCGGCGCAGTCGAGGGCGCGTCATCGTTCGAGATCCCGGTCGACTTCCGCAACCTCGCCGCACAGGTCCGCGAACGCACTGGTATGCCGACCATCGTCGCCGGCGGCATCAGCAGCGCAGAAGCAGCCGAAGCCGCGCTTGCCGGCAGGGACTGCGACCTCGTCGCGATCGGACGGCTCCTGCTCACCAACCCCTTCTGGGTCAACTCCCTGAAGGAGCCGACACAGGCCAAATGACCACACCCACGCAAGACCAACCTCGACGCCCAAGCGCACCCTGCTGCCAGGCCATTCCCGAACGAGCGCACGTCCAAGCAGTCCGTCGCTGAGTGGGCCTTACTTGGCCACACAACGCCGCACTCCGACCTCGGGTGGAGTGGCGAGAACCTAGCCTCGCCCCACGTTGTCGCAGCTGGTCTGCGGAGCGTCGGATTCGGCCTCACCCGTTCCTTCCTCTTCACACACGATTCCCGATAATGGAGTGAGTTATGGCACTGAAGTTCTGGGTGACGGCACCCTTCTTCTACTCGGACATGGACCGTCCGTGGGGCGAGCTCCTGCAGGACATGCTGACGATCGTCGACACCGCCGAGCGGCTCGGTTTCGAGGGCGTCGCGATCAACGAGAACGTGTTCCAGAACTACGTCGCGAACCCCAGCGCCCTGGCCTTCGCCGCGCTCGCGGCGGCCCGCACCACGCGGCTGCGGATCCTGCCCGGCGTGGTGGTGCTCCCGAGCTATAACCCGCTACTGATCGCGTCGGAGATGGCGATGCTGGACCACCTGGCGCCGGGCCGCCTGGGTATCGGTGTGGCCCGGGGCGGCGGCCGGTACCAGCTGGACCGGATCGGGGTGGACCCCGCCAAGTCGCGGGAGATCTACGAGGAGGCGCTGGAGATCATCCAGAAGGTGTGGGTCGAGGACAACGTGACCTACGACGGCCGCTACTTCTCGTTCCCGCGCACCACGCTCGTGCCCAAGCCCGCCACTCAGCCCGGCCCTGACCTGTGGGTCGCCTCGCAGAGCGTCGATGGCGTGCGGAAGGTGGCCGCGCAGGGGCACAACCTGCTCACGGCGCCCAACTGGGGCAACTTCGAGCCGCACGGGGACCTCGAGGCGCTCCTCGAGGCCTTCAACGCCGCGGCCGCCGAGAGCGGCTCGCCGCGCGGCGAAGTCATGGTCTACCGGCACACGTGGCTGGGGCGGACCGAGGCCGACGCGCTCGAGTTCTTCGACGACATGGTCAGCGAGTACAACCACTACCTCGCGCTCACCCAGACCGTCAGCCAGGGCACCCGTGAGGACCGCCTCAAGGCGCGTGGCACGGGCGAGAAAGTCGAGTTCGTGGAGGCCGGCCGCGTCGTGCCCGCGAACGAGTCGCCGTCGTCGGAAGGCCTCTGGGAGAAGTACTCCGACCCGGTCCTCACCACGGCGGACAAGATGATCGAGCGGTTCAAGCAGATGGAGGCGATGGGCGTCGACCACCTCGCCTGCCTGATCGCCTGGGGCCAGCCCATCGAGGCGGTCGTCGCCCAGATGGAGCTGATGGCCGAGCAGGTCCTGCCCGCCTTCGCCGAGGGCCCCACGCCCTCCAGGGCCTGACCGCCTCAGCGGCTCGGCGACATGCGGGGGCTCGGCGACATGCAGGCGGCTGTCGCCGAGCTCCCTGCCCCAGACATACCCACCTACCAGCGGGACGGTGAACAGGTGAACGACATCGCCATCGAGGGCGGCCTGGTCTGGGCCGCCCCAGGCACACACCACGTGAACGGCCTCGTCGTCATCCAGAACGGGATCATCACGTACGTCGGGCCCGCCGACGATGCCGCGGTGCCCGCCGGGACACGACGTATCGACGCGACCGGCTGCACCGTCCTGCCCGGTCTGATCGACGTGCACGTGCACCTGACGACCAACTCCGACCACGACAACGTGGTGGCGAGCAGCGCCTTCCGCGGGCAGGTGACCAAGCCGGCGAAGCTGCTGCACGGGCTGCGCAACGCCCATCGCGCCCTCGCAGCCGGCTTCACCACCTTGCGGGTGATGGGACACCGCGACGTCGGAGAGATCGAGCTGCGCGACTTCGTCGAGCGGGGCCTGACCGTCGGCCCGCGGCTGCTGGTCTCCCCGTGGTGGATCACCATGACCAACGGCCACGGCGACCTGTTCTACCCGCCCTACACCCCCCGCCGCCGCTGGGACACCGCCGACGGCGTCGACGAGTGCCGCAAGCTTGTCCGGCTGCAAGCTCGCGAGGGCGCCGACTTCATCAAAGTCATGGCCAGCGGCGGAATGTCACCCGGCGAGCAGCCCCACTGGCCGAACTACACCGTCGCCGAGCTCACCGCGATCGTCGACGAGGCACACGACCTCGACCTACGGGTCGCCGCACACGCACTGTCGATCGACGGGATCCGCCGCAGCCTCGCCGCCGGGGTCGACAGTATCGAGCACGGCTCCTACCTGGACGAGCCCACCGCCAAGGAGATGGCCGAGCGTGGCACCTACCTGGTGCCGACCATGGCCTTCAACGACTGGTGCCAACGCGAAGGAACCCGCCGCGGACTCACCCCCGAGGGCGTGGAGGACCTGCGCGACGCCCATGACCGCACGCTCGAGGCCTTCGCCATCGCCCGCCAGGCCGGAGTCCGGATCGCCATGGGCACCGACTCCTCCGGCACGCTGTGCCCCTTCGGTGCACACGCCCGGGAGCTGGAGCTCTACGTCGAGCACGGCATGACACCGGAGGAAGCCCTGACCACGGCCACGACTACCGCGGCCGCGCTGCTCCAGCGCGAACACCAGATCGGCAAGCTCGCGGCCGGCTTCGCCGGGGACGTCGTGGTCGTCACCGGCGACGTGCTGTCCGATATCCGACTGCTCGGTGACCAGAGCAACATCGCGCACGTCCTCACCGCCGGTGTGGACCGCAGCGACTATCTCGCCGCTGCGGCGTCGGTCCTCAGTTGACCGCGGCGCCAGGTCGAGCGGGCCACCACAGGGAAAGCAGGAATGCATGAGTTGGGTTCGTGTTCGGGGCTTCGACTGCTTCGTGGCGGAGTTCGGCAGCGGTGACCGCTCTATCGTGTTGATTCACGGGTGGTGCAGCGACTCGACCGACTGGGTCGACCAGATTTCTGCTTTCGCCGGCGACGCGCGTGTTGTGACACTCGACCTGCGGGGGCACGGGCATTCCGAACGGACCGCGAGCGGGTACGGGAGCGTGGAGCTCGCCGAGGACGTGATCGCCGTCCTCGACCATCTGGGCCTGAGCGACAGCCATCTGGTCGGGCACTCCCTGGGCGGCATCATCGCCAACCTGGTCGCTGTGCGCCGCCCGGACCTGGCCCGCTCGGTCCTGCTGATCGACCCGGCCTACGGACAGCCCGGGGAGTGGGAGGGCCAGGTTCGCGCGACCATCGGCGACCCGGCTTCCGCCGACAGCGCAGAACGCGCCGCGGTGGCAGCCGACCTCGAGCCGGAGGTACACAACAGCGTCACCGCCGCCCGCCGGATCCGACGCCGGCTACAGGCGCTCGCACTCGGCCCCGAAGTCGTCTGGCCCACCTATGCCGGCATGTGGTGCGGCGAGGGCGCGCCGGGGCTTCGCCCGCAGACCGAACGCGCGATCCGCGAGCGCCGCCAGCCGACACTGTGCATCTACGCCTACGAGCCGACCTACACCTGGGAGTCGCACCTCGTCGACGAGCTCGGTCTCGATGCCCGAGTCGAGCTCTGGACAGGCGTCACCCACTTCCTGCACCAGGACGACCCGGAGCGGTTCAACAAAGTCGCATCAGCCTGGTTCGACACGAATCGCCTGTAACCCTAACAAGTACTCCGTCAGCACTTCTGGCCACAGAAAGGAAGCGGCAGAATGCCCTACAGCGAGGTGAAGGTTTTCGAGGATCGCTTCGAGGACCCGTCATTCTCGCAGCGGATGGTCGAGGCAGTCACACAGGCCATGACCTCCGTGCTCGGCGAGGAGGTCGGTGCGGAGTCGACCGTCATCGTCGAAGGCGTCCCGCGCAACCGCTGGGGCCACGGCGGCAAGCTGATGGGCTGACCCCACAGGCGGCGCGCACTGCTCCCTGATGCGCGCCGCTCAAATCTCACTCGCGTGACTTCGACAACCCGAGCCGAAACGGAAATCAATGGCCTCGAAACTGAGTATCGGTCCGCTGCCCGTTGACCAGGCGGAGTTGAGGCGAGCCTACAGCTGTTTCCCCAGCGGCGTGACCGCTGTCTGTGCGCTGGACGACGAGGAGCCCGTCGGGATCGCGGCGAGCTCGTTCACCTCTGTCTCGATCACTCCACCGCTGGTGTCGGTCTGTGTGGCACACAGCTCGACGACTTGGCCGCGGTTGCGGCAGCTGCCCCGGCTGGGGGTGAGCGTGCTCGCCGACGGCCAGGAGGCGCTGTGCCGCTCACTCGCGGCGAAGGACCGCGACCGGTTCGCCGACGTGCCGTGGGAGCCCAGCGAAGACGGCGCCATCTTCGTCAGGGGCGCTACAGCATGGCTCGAGTGCTCGGTGCACTCCGAGGTGACCGCGGGCGACCACGACATCGTGCTGCTGCAGATCCACCGTCTGACCGCAGATCCCCGCAACGAGCCGCTGGTCTTCCACAGCAGCCGGTTCCGTCGCCTCATCGCACTCGAATCCTGACCGGGCAGCCATGTCGCGAGCCGGGCAGTCCCAACCCCTCTCACCCGTGGGCCGCATCTGGGGTGTCCGCTCGACGGGTCCGCCGCGACACGGCCGACCCGCCGCCCATGCTTGCGGCTGGTGGACCGTTCCCCCAACCCCCACAGCCGTCATGCAGCCCCGACGATGACATCAGCCACGGCCGTCGCAACCGGCACGGTCCCCAGGCCAGACCCGCTTCGCCTCCCGAAGACCGGCGGAGCGTCCTACCGCGGACGTAACGAGACAGTATGGTTCTCCCAGCGTCAACGAGGACCGGGCAGGTGGAAGGGAATTGTGGAGTGCGAGCGAGACCTCGTTCCGATGCCACCCGCCTCACCCTCCTCAATGCAGCCCTCGATGTTGCTGCCGAGTACGGGGTCAAGGGCGTCACCCACCGACGGGTCGCCAGCGCCGCCGGCCTGTCCCTCGGGCTGACCAGCTACCACTTCGCCAACCTCGACGATCTACTACTCGAGGCGTTCCGGCTCTTCGTCTCGCACACCTCGGCCCTGTACGAGCGTCAGTTCCACGAAGCCACCGACCTCGAGTCCATGATCGACGCGGCCCTCGCGGTCGTGAACGCGCTCAAGGACAGTGCCCGAGAACGCACCTTGCTCTACGAGCTCTACGCCCAGAGCGTCCGCGACCCCGCCTACCGAGAGCTCGTCATTTCCTGGGCAGAATCAGCACGCGCGGGCGTGGAACGTCTCTACAGCGCACGCACTGCCCGGTTCCTCGAGGCCGCCTGGGAAGGCGCCAACGCGCAGCTGATCCAAGGTCGCGACGATCAGTCCGAGGATGAACTACGCGACCTGTTCCGCCTGATCCTGCTTCAAGACTCGAACGAGCTCACAGGTGGCACAACCGCAGCCACCCCTCGCGGCTGAGAGCGTGTTTGAGAAGATCAACTGGCGGTTGTGGAGGTGCGGCGTTGGGGTAGTAGGCCCGCCGCGGGCGAGGCGTCGGGTGATGGTGTTGATCGCGGCCCATCGAATCATGGCCTCGGAGACGGCGGGGTCGCGTTCGTAGTCGCGGGTCAGGCGCCGGTGTGCGGCCAGGCGGCCGAGACTGCGTTCGACTACCCAGCGGCGGGGGATGACCGCGAGCCCGCGCTCACCTGCAGATTTGCGCCCGACCTCGATCGTGGTGCACAGGAAGGTCTGAGCCCACGCGAGTAGGCGCCCGGCGAAGCCGCCGTCGGCGAAGACGAACCGCCCCGGGGTGGTGAGGTAGGTCCAGAGCAGGACGGTCTTCGCGCCGGCAGCACCACCAGCACCAGGACCATCAGCACCGTGATCGGCACGACCGAAGCGCTCCTGGCGCGGCCGGCTGGCAGCTCGCGGGGCCGACCTGACTGTCCTGCGTGCCATCCAGCGCCGCTCCCTCAGCTCAGCGTGTGCCCGGAGGGACCCGATGACCACCGCCTGAGCCAGTGGCGCCGGCAGTCCTAGAACAGCGGCGGCGGCGATCGGGGCCGGCACCCCGGTGCGGACCAGCGCGACGACGGCGACCGGGCCGACCGCGGCCATGGTGGCCGAGGCGGTGAGCGGAATGGCGATCGCCACCATGATGACGCCGATGGCGATGGCCATGGCCATGGCCATGGCCATGGCCATGGCCGATGGCGATGGCCATGATCCACGCGGGGGCGTCCAGCCCGATCAGCACGCCTTCGAGCTTGTCGAGCGAGACGACGAAGGCCGTCGCCGAGCGACCTCGCTCGCCGACGGCCCGGGGCAGGCCTGTCGGGAAGGGGCGGCGCAGGGCGGTACTCCCTCCCCGGCTCAGGTCGGTCCGCACGGGACCCCGGGCCCGCAGCGCCGCCAGGATCCCAACGGTCGTGTGCAAGTTGGTCAGGACGTCCATCAACGCGGCCCCGGCCTTCAAGGGCTCCCCAGGGGCCGGCGCCGGTCGTGCTCATCAGCCGCCGATCGCCTGCACCACTAGGTCATAACCGGGCAGGTCGGCCCCGGCTCCCGCCCCGAACCCGGAGACCGAGCAGTACACGAGCCGCGGGTCAAGCAGCGCCGCGTCCGCAGCGGCCAGTCCTCAGCGGTCCGGGCCGCTCCACCTCGACGACATCCTCGTCGGTCAGCACGGACTCCAGGCCGTTCGCGTGCCGCAGCGTTCGACAGCGAGCCCTGCACGGAGACGACGCTGCGGAACCCGCTGTCCGCACCTCCGGCTCTGCGCAGCCCGGCCCGTAGGACACCGCATCGCGCCCGCGCAGTCGTAGCCCTGCAGGTGCATGCCCAGCACCCCGAGCGCCCCGAGCTCCTTGGCGATCTCGTGCGGCGGGGCCTCACTCACCGAGTCGTCGGTCAAGACCCGGCGGACGGGGTCCGCCGGCAGCGGAGCGCAGGACACGACGTCGCGTCACGACGGCACCAGGTCCCGGCCGAGCGCGTAGGCCGCGCGCAGGTCGAGGCCCTCGTAGACGACGGCGCACCGGTCGCGCAGCACGTCGGTGGGGTTGATCCCGACGGTGCGGGTGAGCCGCTCGAACAGCAGCACGTCGGAGCGGGAGTCGCCGTAGGCCGTGCAGTCGTCCTCGCTCAGCCCGAGGTCCGCGAGCAGGCCCAGGGTGATGTCGACCTTGTCCTGCAGGGTGAGCAGCGAATCCGTGGTCGGCGGGCGGCCGGGCGCGACGTCCGAGCCGAACGTCCGGTGCGCACCCCACCCCTCCAGCCTGCGCACGAAGAAGTGCGGGGACTGGGAGATCACGGCGATGTGTTCGCCGCGGGCCCGGATGTCCGCGAAGACCTCCGGGACGCCTTCGATCCAGGCGGCGGCTGCGAAGGCGGCGTCGATCTCGGCATCGGAGGCGTCCATCCAGAGGGGCAGCACCGACTCCCAGAACTGCAGGTCGGTCAGCTGTCCGGCGTTCCAGGCCCGTTCGACGGCGTCCGCGACCTCGAACGTGCCGAGGTGGCGCGACAGTTCCACGGTGGCGGCGCCGCGCAGCAGCGTGCCGTCCATGTCGAAGACGTGCAGGCGGGTCATGGTTCTCCTAGCGGGTGGCTCGGCGCGCCGCCGGGGAGGGGATGGGCGGGGCGCCGGACGACTGCGTCAGGCCCAGACGGCCATCTCAGTCGAGACGGTCAGCATCGGACCGACATGGTCTATGTAGTAGGACTCCGAACCTCACGCTTACCAGTTCGCGATCAGCTCGCTGAAGTCTCACTTCCTGAGCAGCTTGCCGTCACGGAACACCGGCTGCAGCACGTGCTCCGGCTCGATGTAACTGGACACATACTCTGTGCCCTTCGGGTACAGCGGGTAATGGCAGTGCTTGTCGTTGTCCGTGTCGGTGATCAGGTCGTCGAGATACCCCTCTGTTCACCCGCGTGAGAGTCGTTCCTAGTCAGACGGCGCTTCACGGGATCGCATGAGCTCAGTCCTCCCGGCGCCGCTGGCGAGCACCGGTTCGTTTTCACTGCTCAGGCGGTGACCACCGGGGCGGCGTCGAGGACCCGCCGCCGCATCGTCGCGAACAGAGGTCCGCCAGCCTCGGCGGCGCTCAGCGCCGCGACCCACTCCGGGTCGGCCAGCATCGCGTTCCACTTCCGTTCGAGGTCGGCGAGGTCGTCGAACCGCAGGGTGTAGACGAGTTCGCCCCAGGAGTGCTCGCCGATCATGGTACGGCCGGCGCTGACCAGCTCCATGCCGTGCTTGGCCAGCATCGGCAGGGTGGCGGAGGTGAAGAGGTCGATCACCGCCCCGAGCCGCCCCGGGACGGCCACGTACTCGCGGACCTCGTAGATCACGCCCGCTCCTGTCCGGCGAAGGCGGGCAGGACCTGCTCGGCCATCAGCTCCATCTGGGCGACGACCGCCTCGATGGGCTGGCCCCAGGCGATCAGGCAGGCGAGGTGGTCGACGCCCATCGCCTCCATCTGCTTGAACCGCTCGATCATCTTGTCCGCCGTGGTGAGGACCGGGTCGGAGTACTTCTCCCAGAGGCCTTCCGACGACGGCGACTCGTTCGCGGGCACGACGCGGCCGGCCTCCACGAACTCGACTTTCTCGCCCGTGCCACGCGCCTTGAGGCGGTCCTCACGGGTGCCCTGGCTGACGGTCTGGGTGAGCGCGAGGTAGTGGTTGTACTCGCTGACCATGTCGTCGAAGAACTCGAGCGCGTCGGCCTCGGTCCGCCCCAGCCACGTGTGCCGGTAGACCATGACTTCGCCGCGCGGCGAGCCGCTCTCGGCGGCCGCGGCGTTGAAGGCCTCGAGGAGCGCCTCGAGGTCCCCGTGCGGCTCGAAGTTGCCCCAGTTGGGCGCCGTGAGCAGGTTGTGCCCCTGCGCGGCCACCTTCCGCACGCCATCGACGCTCTGCGAGGCGACCCACAGGTCAGGGCCGGGCTGAGTGGCGGGCTTGGGCACGAGCGTGGTGCGCGGGAACGAGAAGTAGCGGCCGTCGTAGGTCACGTTGTCCTCGACCCACACCTTCTGGATGATCTCCAGCGCCTCCTCGTAGATCTCCCGCGACTTGGCGGGGTCCACCCCGATCCGGTCCAGCTGGTACCGGCCGCCGCCCCGGGCCACACCGATACCCAGGCGGCCCGGCGCCAGGTGGTCCAGCATCGCCATCTCCGACGCGATCAGTAGCGGGTTATAGCTCGGGAGCACCACCACGCCGGGCAGGATCCGCAGCCGCGTGGTGCGGGCCGCCGCGAGCGCGGCGAAGGCCAGGGCGCTGGGGTTCGCGACGTAGTTCTGGAACACGTTCTCGTTGATCGCGACGCCCTCGAAACCGAGCCGCTCGGCGGTGTCGACGATCGTCAGCATGTCCTGCAGGAGCTCGCCCCACGGACGGTCCATGTCCGAGTAGAAGAAGGGTGCCGTCACCCAGAACTTCAGTGCCATGTCGTCTCTCCTCTACGGCAGTCGGTATATAAACGTTTCCATGACTGTAGCGACCCCACCCGGGAAGCACCACCGTGTTCTCATCAAGTAAACCTAGAAGAGGTGGTTCTTGCCGCCGAAGACCTCGCTGACCGAGTCGTCGGTGAAGATTCGGCGGATGGAGTCGGCGAGCAGCGGGGCGCAGGATACGACGTCGATCGTCGACGGCGCGCCCGGGCGGAGCGGGATGGTGTCGGTGACGACGATCCGCTCGAACGGCGAGGCCGCGAGGTTCTCGTAGGCCCGCCCGCTGAACACCGGGTGCGTCGCCGCGGCGAACACCCGCCGCGCACCGGCCCGGGACACCGCCTCCCCCGCGGCGCGCAACGTGCCCGCGGTGTCGATGATGTCGTCGACGATGATCGCGGTCTTCCCTCGCACGTCCCCGATCACGTGCCCGATCTCGGCCACCTGCTGGGCGGGTCGCTCCTTGTCCAGGATCGCGAGCCCGGCGCCCATCCGGGTCGCGAACTGCTTGTTCAGCTTGACCCGGCCCGCGTCCGGCGCGACCACCACAAGATCGTCGTCCAGGCCGGCGAAGTGGTCGGCAAGCATCATCAGCGCGGTCATGTGGTCGACGGGTATTCCGAAGAACCCCTGCAGCTGCCCCGCATGCAGGTCCATGGTCAACACCCGGTCCACGCCGACCGCCTCGAGCGTGCGCGCGACCATCCGCGCCGAGATCGGCTCCCGCGGGGCGGACTTCTTGTCCTGCCGCGAATAGCCGTACCAGGGGGTCACCGCGATCACCCGGTGGGCGCTCGCCCCGACCGCCGCGTCCACCATGACCAGCAGCTCGAGCAGCGCGTCGTTGGCGTTGACCCCGGTCTCGGGATTGCCGCACATCGGCTGGACGAGGAACACGTCCGCACCGCGGATCGACTCGTCGAACCGGCAGTACATCTCGTCGTTGGAGAAGGTCTTGAGCGTGATCGGGCCGAGGTCGACACCGAGCTGGCGGGCGATCTCCTCGGCCAGGACGGGATTCGCCCGACCGGAGAACAGCATCAGCCGCTTGTCGTAGCCCCGCTGTAGCGACGCCGTCATGAATCCACCTTTCGTGGGGATCGTGGGGGCCGGCACATCAGCCCGGCCCCGTCGCTCCGTTGATCGCCGCAGCCCGTGGCATACCGGCCCGTGCCCCGACCGTGCCGACCGACAGCGAGGCCGCCGCCACGCCGCGCGCGCCGGCCTCGGACACGGTGGCGCCGGCGGCCAGTGCCACCGCGAGCACCCCGTTGAACGTGTCGCCCGCGCCCGTGGTGTCCCGGACCGTGGCGGGCGGGGCGGGCAGGGGCGTCGCCCCCCGCTCGGGGTCGATGACCAGCACGCCGTCGCCGCCGAGCGTCACCACGACAGGCGCGCCCGTCCGTGCAGTTACCGCGGCCGCCATCTCCGCCACCGATGCGGCCGTGTCCTCGCCCGTACCGTCCTCAAGCAGCGCGAAGAGGTCCCGCAGCTCGGACCGGTTGGGGGTGACGACCGGGCCGAGCCGGAGCAGGTCCACCAGCTCCGTGGTCACCGGCGCCGGGTTGAGCACGCACGGCAGGCCGTGCGCCGTCGCGGTGTCGACCGCCGCCGCCACCGCGTCCGGCGGAATCTCGGTGCTGACCAGCACACAGCCCGCCCACTCCGCCGACCGCGCCACGGCCTTGCGCACCGCCGCCGCGTCCACGGCCGCGTTCGCCCCGGCCCCCACGGCGATCTGGTTCTCCCCCTGCACGTCGACGACGATCAGGGCGACGCCGGTGGCGACACCCTCGAGCACCGCCACGTCCGTCACGTCGATCCCCTCCGCGCGCAGCTCCGCCAGGGCACCGGCCCCGGTGTCGTCCGCACCCACCGCGCCGCAATAGCGGACCTCGGCGCCGGCCCGGGCCGCGGCGACCGCCGCGTTCGCGCCCTTCCCGCCCCCATGCCGCTCGACGCCTGGACCGACCACGGTCTCCCCCGGCCCCGGCAGCCGGTCGGCCTGCACCACCAGGTCGACGTTGACCGCGCCGACCACCACCACCCGCGGCGTCATGCGACCACCGACGGCGCACACACAGAGTCCCGCACCTGAACAGTGGCCGGGGAGCTCGCCGATCGCGCCGGACTCGTCGTTCTCCAACAGGTCGAACAGAATGGTGGGCCGTTTGCGCCTGCGGGCGGGCTGTGTCACGTCACGTCCCCTTCGGACTCTCACTGACCTCGGGGACCGCCTGCGGCCCAGGACAGTATCGACGTCCACAGTGCCGCGTAGTGCTCCCACTCCACGAACTCCGGCGGGGCCCAGTGTGGGGCGAGGTCCGAGGTGAAGGCCACCGAGCGGCCCCTGCCGTACTCCCCCACCACCAGCAGCGGGTCGTCACCGGTCCGCGCGACGACGGTGGAGCCCTCCTTCGGGAAGGTCCGGTTGTAGCCCAGCAGCATCGGCCACTCCGCCGGCGTGCCACCCAGCACCGGATGGGCCGGGTCGCACACATCCACCTTCAGCCCGTCGGAAATCTCAACCCGGTCGTCGGTGGGCATCAGGTCCACCGGCAGCACGTCCGCCAGCGGGCTCATCCCGTAGCGCGCCTTACCGTCGATCCCGGTGAACGACAGATACCCCCCGATCATCACCAACCCACCACCGCGGCCGACGTAGTCCGCCACCAGGCCCAGCTTGTTCGGGGACTTCTCCGAGCGCAGGAACGTCTCATCAGGCAACAGGAACGAGTTCGACCCGATATCGGAGATGACGACGACATCGAACGCGTCGAGCGCCTCCGCCGTCTTCGGGAACAACGCGCTGATCTCGTGACCACGCACATAGGTCAACTCATGACCCGCCGCCCGCACGCAATCCAGGAAGACGCCGGCACCCTCCTCGTACTCGGTGGAGTGGAACTGGTCGAAACCCTTCATGTGGATCGTGTGCTTGATCCAGGACTCACCCGCGACCAGGACGCGCAGCGGGGATGTGCTCAGGTTGTCGGGCACGTGCCCTCCTCTCGGCTCGGTGTTGACTATAAACGATTCTTGTTACGGGCTGATAACGTCCGCCCGAGCGGGTTACGCGTCGGCCGGTGGTCGCCTCATAAGCTCACTCCCGAGAGCACGAGCAGCCGCGGTTCGGTGTAGTCCTCCATCGCGGCCCGCACTCCTTCGCGTCCGATACCGGACTCCTTGACCCCTCCGTACGGCATCTGCTCGGCACGGAAGGTTGGGATGTCGCCGACGATGACGCCTCCGACCTCCAGCTCCCGATGTGCGCGGAACGCCGTCTGAATGTCGTGGGTGAAGATCCCGGCCTGCAGGCCGAAGCGCGAGTCGTCCAGTGCCCGCAGGCCCTCGTCGACGCCGTCCACCGCCGCGACGGTCAGCACCGGACCGAAGGCCTCGTCCTGGCAGACCTGCGCGTCGGCCGGGGCGTCGACGAGCACGGTGGGAGAGACCAGCGCGTCGGTGACCTTCCCGCCGGTCAGAACCCGGGCCCCGCCCGCGACGGCTGCGGTGACCCACTCCCCGATCCGCTGTGCAGCTGCTCGGTTGATCAACGGCCCGACGGTGGTCGCCGGCGACCAGGGGTCACCCACGACGAGCTGCTCGACCTCGTCCACCAGCACGGGCAGGAACCGTTCGTACACCGTCCTGTCGACGAGGACGCGCTGCACCGAGATGCAGGACTGGCCGCCCTGGGCGTTTGCGCCGGTCGCGATCCGCCGGGCCGCCTGCCGCAGGTCGGCATCCGAACTCCAGTCCGGACAGATCAGCACCCCTGCGTTGCCGCCGAGCTCCAGAGTGACGTGCTTGCGGGGCACCGCGTCTCGGATGGCCCAGCCGACCGGTCCGGACCCGGTGAACGACACCACGGGCATCCGCGGGTCGGCGACGAGACCGGCAGCGACCTCGTCGTCCACCGTGAGCACCGAGAACGCGCCCGCCGGTAGCCCGCACTCGGCCAGGATCTCGCCCAGCAACAGGGCGCTGAGCGGCGTCTTCGGCGCGGGTTTGAGCACGATGGGCGCGCCCACCGCCAGGGCGGGCGCGATCTTGTGGGCGGCCAGGTTCACCGGGAAGTTGAAGGGTGTGATGCCCAGGACTGGACCCGGGGGAACCGGCGCTGCAGGGCCAGGCGTCCGTCTCCGCCCGGCTCGCTGTCCAGTCGCTGGAGCTCACCCGACCACCGCACCGCCTCCTCCGACGCCCACCGGAAGGTCAGGGCGGCGCGCTGCACCTCGGCTCGCGACCATGTGATCGGCTTGCCGCTCTCCCTGGTGATCGTGGCGGCGACCTCGTCCATGCGCTCGACCAGACCCGTGGCCGCCTGTCGGAGAGCGTCCGCGCGGCGGTGGGCGGGAACCGCGAGCAGGCTGCCGGCCGCCTCGTGGGCCAGCTGCAGCGCCTGCTCCACGTGCTCGGGGTCGGCGAGGGCGACCTCGGCCACGAGCTCGTCCGTCCAGGGGTTCCGGACCGGCAACGTTCCGGAACCGGACACCGGCTGCCCGGCGATCCAGGACCCCGCCCGCCGAACGGTCGTGGTGCGGGTCATGGTGTCGCCCACCCGGCGTCACGGGTGCTGGCGAGGGCGGTGGTGTCCTGTGGTCGGCTGAAGCGGACGAAGACGTCGTTCACGGGGCTTCCGATCAAGCGTGGGAGGGGGCGGGACGAGAACTCTGCGGGTGCGCTACGCGCTGCCACCCGGCTTCTCCTCGAGGACCATCGTCTTGTTCTCCAGGTAGGGCAGCAGCCCTGCGACGCCACCTTCACGGCCGATGCCGGACTGTTTGAACCCGCCGAAGCCGATGCCGAAGTCTGCGCGGTTGTCGTTGTGGCCGACGGTGCCCGCCCGGAGCTGCCGGCCGACCGCTAGCGCCTTGTCCACGTCTCGGGTGAACACCGAGGCGTTGAGGCCGTAGATGGAGTCGTTGGCGATGCGGATGGCATCCTGCTCGTCCTTCGCAGGAATCACCGTCAGCACGGGACCGAAGATCTCCTCCTGCGCGATCCGCCACGAGTTGTCCACGTTCCCGAAGACGGTCGGTTGGACGAACCATCCGCGGTCGAGGCCGGCCGGTCGTCCACCTCCGGCAGCGAGCGTCGCTCCCTCGCTGAGCCCGATGTCGACGTAACCCTCGACTCGTTCCCGCTGCCGTTCCGTGGCCAGCGGGCCCATCTGCACGGCCGGATCGAAGGGGTCCCCGACCGTCACCTGTGAGAACGCTTCGGCGAGACCCTCCACCATCTCGTCATGCCGATGGCGGGGCACGATGATCCGGGTCAGGGAGCCGCAGATCTGGCCGGTGAGGAAACACTCCGCCCCGGCCAGGACGCGGGCGGCCTCGGCGATGTCCGCATCGTCCAGGACTACCGCCGCAGACTTGCCGCCGAGCTCGAGCGTGAAACGGCCGACCCGCTCGGTCATGATGCCGGCGATGGCCTTGCCCGCGGCGGTCGATCCGGTGAACGTGATCTTGTCCACCCGAGGGTCTCGGACGAGGGTCTCGGAGACCTCACGATCGGCGGTGACCACGTTCAGCACGCCCGCGGGCAGCCCGACTTGCTCAGCGATCTCGGCCATGATCAGCGCTGCGCCCGGCGCCTCGGGGGAGGCCTTGAGGACCACGGTGCAGCCGGCCAGCAGGGCGGGGGCGAGCTTGTAGGCGATCAGCGTCATCGGCACGTTCCACGGGATGATCGCGCCCACGACGCCGACCGGCTCGCGCACGATCGTCCCGTATCCGCCACCGCCGGACGGGGTGGCGGGCTCCTCGAAGGGGAACGACGCCGCGAGCTCAGCGTAGTAGGAGTACGCGCCCGTGACCTCCCCCATCGCCGCGCGTGCCGCGCCGGCGAGGATTCCCGACTCTCGCGGCCAGATCTGCGCGACGTCCTCGACGCGGTCCTCGACCGCGGAGCTGATCGCCCGGAGGTACTCGGCGCGCTGCCCGTGCGTCATGCGCGGCCAGGGGCCGTCGTCGAACGCCGCCCGTGCCGCACCGACCGCGGCGGCGATGTCGTCGTTCCGCGCCTCCGCGACGCTGAAGTACACCTGCTCGGTGACGGAGTCGACGACGTCGATCGTGTCCGAGGACGTCGGGGCGACCCATCGGCCGCCGATGTAGAACTCGTCCAGCCGGTCGAGGGGTACAGCGCCGGCGGTCGTGATGTCCACTCGCTATCTCTTTCCTTCTCTGTCGGTGCCCGTCGTGGACGCCGTCAGGTGCGGGGTACGGGTCAGGATCCGGACTCGACCGGGGGGACGTAGAACGACACCTTGCGGATGGTCTCGATCGTCCGCCAAGTGTTCGTGTCCCCGGCGAACAGGCGGACGACGTCCCCCGGCCCGATCACGATCGTCTCTCCGGTGCGGTGGAAGGTGACCTCCGCCTTACCCTCGAGCACCACGAAGATCTCGTCGGCCGTGACGCCCTGGTACTCCCCGACCTCGGCTCCCCAGACGTCCACGGCAGTGCCCGCGGTGAGGCCGCCCAGGTAGCGGGCGCCGGTGCGGAATGTCGGCATCTTCGGCTTCCAGTCGAGCTCGGCCGAGAAGGCGTTTCCCAGAAGCTGGCTCACAGTTCTCCTCACAGATGTACAGGCTCTCGTTCCGAGAGGTCAGTGGTCGGCGTGCGCGCCGCGGGCCGCCGTGAACAGGCGCCGGGGGTTGGCGGTGAGCAGGCTCGCGGTCACCTCGCCCGGGACGCCGTGGCGTTCCAGCCGGGGCAGGAAGTAGCGAGGCACGTAGCCGAAGCCGTTGCCGCCGTTGCGGGTCCACATCGCCTTCGACGCCATGTCGTGGCTGAGCAGGAGCCGCTCGGCGTAGCCCGCTCGGACCAGGGCGGCGACGGCGGCCGCGGTCTGCTCCGGCGCCGGACACTGCCCCTCGCCTGCGTAGAAGAACGGCATGCCGATCATGTCGAACTCCAGCCAAACGCCGCGCTCAGCGACCGCCCGCTGGTAGTCCCGGTCCTCCCCGGAGGGGTCCATGTGGCACAGGACGACGGACTCGGGGCGGGTCCCCTCCTCCTCGAGCACGATGTCGAGGACTTCGTGGGCGCGCCGCTGCCAGCCCGGCAGGTGGACGAACAGCGGGACGCCGAGCTCCCGCTGGGCGCGGGCGGACGCACGCAGGTGCGTCCGTTCGGCCTCGGTGAACTGCGGGGAGACCCCGATCTCGCCGATGATCCCGGGCCGGATGCCCGTGTCCCCGACACCGTCCGCGAACTCGGCGAGGATCTCCGCCACCAGGTCGTCCACGGTGGTCTCGGCGCGGCGGGCGGAGTGGAAGATGTGCACGTACCAGCCAGAGCCCATGACGACGTTGAGCCCGGTCCGGTCTGCGATGTCCCGGAGCGCGGCGGGGGAACGGCCCACGTCCCCGTTCGTGCAGTCGACGACGGTGCGGCCCCCCGCCTCGACGAAGTTCGCCAGCTCCGCGACCGTGGCGTCCGGGTCGTTCTGCCGGGTGTTGTCCAGGCAGCAGCGGGGGTCCTCCCGCAGCAGCCACTGCATCGACGGGCCCACCGGGGCGTGGAACACCGCGCGCTCCGCCGGGTCCTCGGGTTCGACGCGGCGGCGACCGGACCAGTCGCTGAGCAGGTGCTCGTGGGTGAGCGTCATCCCGAGGGCGTCCACCGGAACCGGGCCGCGCACAGTACTGACCAGCACGGTCGGGTCATCCATCGGGTCAACCTCTTCGTTCGCGTGGGGCCCCGGCGCCCCGCCCGGAAGGGGCGGGCAGGGGCGCCGGGTAGACGACGTCAGGCCGAGACGGCCATCTCCGAGGAAACGGTGCGCATCTGACCGACGTGGTCGATGTAGTAGGACTCGGGGACGTCCTTCTCCGCGTTGGCGATCAGCTCGGTGAAGTCCCACTTCTTGAGCAGCTTGCCGTTGCGGAACACCGGCTGGAGCACGTTCTCGGACTCGGGGATCGAGCCCTTCGGCACGGTCGTGTAGACGCCGTTCTCGTGCTTGAGCGCGAGCCGGCCCTTCTTCGAGGTCTTGAACGAGGCGCCGGTGGGCTGCTTGGCGATGTCGCGCCACTCGCCGTTCACGCAGACCGCGGACGCCTTCTGGCCAAAGTTCATCGTGTCGCGGTTCCAGTGCTGCAGCAGGCCGCCACCCATGCCGAAGACGGCGTTGTCCGCGGCCAGGCCGCGACGCTCGAGCTCCATGTAGACCTGCGGCAGGCTGTGGAAGTTCACGCCGTCGCCCTGGACCACCCGGATGAACGGCGGAAGGATCTTGAAGCCCTTCGAGTTGACCTCGTAGCCGAAGGCGTCCATCAGCCACTCGGTGGTGTCCGCGGTGACCTCGACGATGTCGCCCGAGTCCGGACGGATGCCGACGAGGCCCGGGAAGCTCTGGATCTGGTCCTTGAGCTCCTTGCCGATGATGTTCTTGACCGCGTTCTCGTGGTCGTAGGTGTCCGTCAGCAGCAGGGCACAGCCGTTCGGGCCCATCGTCTCGAGCATGTTGCGCATGGCGTCGGCCTCGCCCGCCCGGCCCCAGGCGCAGAAGCCGGCGTGCTCGGAGTTCGGGCCCGAGTTCGACACCTTGCCGGCGTTGTAGAAGCGCTTCGCCGCGAGGATGCCGGGCACGGTGTCGGACTGGTCGAAGTTGACCAGGTGCGCCAGGCCGCCCAGTGCCGCGGACTGCTGCGAGCTCACGCCGCGGGCCCCGTAGTCGTGCAGCATGAAGCGGACCAGGTGGGCGTTGTCCGAGGTGCGCTCCAGCGCCTCCTTGATGACCATCTTCGACAGCCAGCTGACGGTGCCGATGGTGGTCGGGTACCAGACGGCGCGCAGCAGCGCGGTCTCGAAGAAGCTGGTGGCCCAGTAGTACTTCGGGTCCGTGTTGATGACCTGGACGAGCACGTTGCGGGCCGGGAGGACCGTGCCCTCCGGCACCGCCTCGATCTCCACGGGCAGGAAGCCGCCGTGGTCGTTGAGGATGCCCATCCAGTTCTCGCGGTTGAAGTGCATGCCCTGCTCGCGGGTGACGAACTCGGCCTCGTCGATGTCCTCGAGGGTGATCGGCGTCATCAGCTTCTCACGCAGGTAGGCCTGCAGGCCGACGAACTGCGTCACCGCGAACTCGCCGCCGCGGGACTCGATGTAGCTCGAGACGTACTCGGTGCCCTTCGGGTACAGCGGGTAGTGGCAGTGCTTGTAGTTGTCGGTGTCGATGATCAGGTTGTCGAGGTAGCCCATCGGGGTGTCGCTCACCTTCCGCGAGAGTCGTTTCTACCGACTGCTGTTGTGCCGTCCCGGTAAGGCGCGTCCGGGCTGGCTCTGAAGTGCGTCAACCCGTCTGGTCAACGCTGACGTGCAGACTTTCCCATCCATCCGGCCAAGCGCTAGAAGCCCGACCGCAGAGCAACATACTTTTAACGATTCTAGTGTGACCGGCATCCCAACTCAACCCCCTGATCAGGCCATATGGCCGAACGCGCGGTGAGCGGGCGATTCCGGCACGCCGCGACACCGGACGGCCTTTCGGGTGACCCGGCGACCGCCCGTCGCGCGGTGCTGTCGGACCTGCCCGCGACCAGCACGGGCGGGGGACCCGGGCCGCCGAGCCACCCACCCGCCACGCGACGACCGAGAGGGTTGGATGGACTCGATTCTTGTGTGGGCACAGCTCGCCCCGTCCAGGACGCGCAGGCTCGTTGGGCGAGTACTCCAGCACCTGGACGGCGTCCAGCACCCGATTACGCCGCTCCGGCGTGACCGGTCCGGAGTCGTCGAGCACAGAGGACACCGTGCTCGCCGACACCCGGGCATGCTCGGCCACGTCCTTCATAGTCGGCCGCTTGCGCTTGCGGTCGGACTGAGTCACGTCGCGCTGCCTCCTACCCGTTTCACCGAGGCCTGCACGCGTGCCGCTCAGGACGGTACCGAGGTCCACAGGACCGCGTAGTGCGACCACCCGACGAACTCCGGCAGCGCCCGGTGCGGAGTGAGGTCGGAGGGCGAAGAAACGATCCGACTTCACCTCTACCTCTCTTCCTCCGCCGAAACCTGCACTCAGTCGACCAAGGGAGCGGGTGTAGGCCTCCGTTGGCCAAGCATGAATTAGAAACGATTCTGGTATCGTAGGGTACTTCACCCTGACAGGTCAAGCAACGGGCACGGGTAAACCCTTCGTCCGGGAGTTGCGCCCGCGCGGGAGAGAGGAACCTCGACGACAGGGACCCGGACGAGGCGGTCGCCCCGATCAGGCCGTGCCTCGACGCGGCCTCAACCACCTTCGTGTGCCACAGCCCGGCCACCATTGCCGACGCGCACAACCGCCGAGCGCGATGTCGGACCCAGCGCGCTGGGCGGGAGGCGGTGCTGTCGTTCCGCGCACGCCGAGCTGCGGACCGAGGGCTGTGTCCTTGGGTTCGCGCTCGGGGAGGTTGAGCCGCTCGACCAGCACCTAATACCGCAACAGCGGTTTGATCAGTCCCGTGGTCGTTCGCCGCGGCGCCGGTAGTGGCAGTCGGGGGCCTGCTGCTGGCGTTCGCGTCGCCAGGTCGACCGGTGCATGACGTGGCCGATGCAGGCTGCGGGGCGAGGACGAGCGCGGCGAGGAGGCGGCGGATCTCGTTGCCCGACAGCGGGATCAGCCGACGATGGCCGGTCGTGGGTCCCCCTATTCGGCCTCGCGTCCGTGTTCGGTGGCGCGGGTGACGGCGAGGCGCACGGTGCACGCCGACGACACGGGCGGCTTCGCCGGCGCCTATCCGTGGATCGTCAAGACGACTGGGGTGGGTCAACCACTTCTACGTCTACGCCGTCGACGCAGACTTCGGCACGTTCTTTGCCAAGTTCTGCTCCTACTTCCCCTACAACGCCAAGCTGTGTCTCAACGGGCACGAGTGGGCCAAACGCCAGGCGACGAAGGCGGGCCTGGGGTTCGCCGCCCTGAACAACGGCTTCGCCACCTGCGCCGACGCGGAGGCGGTGCTAGCGATCTGCGATCGGCTCGGGGCCGAGCGGATCGACGCGCTGCTGCGCAAGTGGCTGGCGCGCCTGCCGCACCCGTCCACCGGCGCGGACCGGGCCGCCGGCTACCGCTATGACCTTTCGGTGCTGCAGGCGGAGTCCTCCCTGACCCAGGTACTGGATCGGCCCATCTGTGGGCGGGTGTTCCTCGAGGAGGTCATCCGGGACAACCTCAACGTCGGACGCCCCGACCAGGTCAGCCTGGTCTTCGACCGGCGCATCCACCGCGGCCGCCGCCAGCACACCCCGGGCCGGTTCCGCACCCGCGTGCTTACCGAGGGGGCCACCCCGAGCCTGCACATCGACTACAAACACACCACGATCAAGCAGCACCACAAGGAAGGACGCGCGCTAAGCACCCAGACCACGGTCAACGACCCCGGCGACCTCGGCATCCGTACCCGGCTGACCCACCTGCCCGCGCTGCGGGAGATCGCCCTCTCCGCCCACCGGCGCCAGCTCGGCGTCCAACGACTCAGCCATAACCCGATCCGCGCCGCCGAGGCCTTCACCGCCGTCCACCAGCCGATCCTCACCCGCGACGGGCACCGCATCGCCGGACTACGCCCGGGTGATCACCGCGCGCAGGCGCTGCTGCAAGTGCTGCTGGTGTTCCGGCTGCTCCCACGCGGATTCCGCAACCCCGACCTGCGCGGGCTGCTCGCCCTCGCCCCCACCGGGCCATCGGCCGGGCAGGTCAGCTACGACCTGCGCCGACTCCGCGCCCACGGCCTCATCGCGCGGGCCCCCCGGCAGCCACCGCTACCGGGTCACCGACACCGGACTGGCCCACGCCAAACTGATCACCGACATCCACACCCGCCTCCCCGCACCCGGGCCGGCCCAGCTCACCGACCCCGGCCCACCCGCACCCAGCGCCCTGCGCGCCGCCGCCCGCAACTACCAGCACGCCCTCGACCACTTCACCCAGCAGGCCCGCTTCGCCGCATGGCACCCAGACCTTGACTCGATCACACCGACTTCGTCGGTCCTAGCCGAGCTAGGCGCCACACTCGGTTAGCGCGAGGCCGCACGTATGGATCGATGACTCGTCCTCCGCCTGCTCATGGCGCGATAATTAGGGCTCACCGTTTCAGGCAGTCGTCGAGAATCCGGTGAAATCGCTCACTGTCGGCATGAACAGCGAAACGTGCGTTACCCACCGTTCCGCTGAGCCCGTGCAGGTAATCAATGGTTGTCCGACCGTAATTCTGGGGGCTCACCGTTTCGACGTCGACGGTGACCTCCGTCAGCTCGAGAACGGCGGGGTCGATAGCGTAAGCAACGCAGAGCGCGTCATGGAGAGGGGCAGAAAGAAGAGCCCCTATACCGTGAGGTTCGGTTGCGTAGTAGCTGTCGATGTAGTACTCCGTGACAGCCGAGACGACTTGACCGGCGCTGGTCTCAAGCTCTCGGTAGCGCCGCAGGTCGTCACGACTCACGAGCACCTCGTGCGTAGCGTCGAGAGGCACGACGGTGAGGCGCTCGATGCCGGCTCTAAAGACGACATCGGCCGCCACGGCGTCGGCGTAGATGTTGAACTCCGCTGCTGGTGTCCGGTTTCCGGACTTCTTCCATGCGCCGCCCATGACGATGACCTCTTCGACCGAGTCGAGGACGTCGGGTGCCACCGTCAACGCGGCTGCGAGGTTGGTCAGAGGGGCGACCTGGATCAGGGTGATCGGATGAGTCGCGCGGCGCAACGTTTCGACCAGCCATTCCAGGCCACGCCAGCTGTGTGGTGTGAGCCCCGCCACCCCGACTGGCAGCGTGTCCTGGTGGAACATTCCTTCCGCCGGGTTGGGTGCGGACGGGTAAGGACTCGGTGCGAAGCGGCGGGCCAGGCCGGCGTGGACCTCGACCTCGCTCTTGCCGATCGCGTGTAGGACACGCAGCGTGTTGTCGGTGGCCTGATCCAGCGTCAGGTTCCCGACCACCGTCGTGCACCCGACCAGTTCGATATCCGGGTGCAGGGCGGCCATCGTGAGCGCGACTGCGTCGTCGTTGCCGGTATCGACGTCCAGGATCACTCGCCGGGGCATCTGCTGTCCGCCTCTCGCATCGGGGCCGACCAGGCCGGGGGCGCCGGCTGGCGCTCGCAGCGGGATAACCACGTCATGAGCCCGACTCTGACCAGATGGACACCTTCCGAAGCCGCTCGATGGTCCGCCAAGTATTACGCTGGCCCTTATTGAGGCGGACGACGTCGCCGGGTCCGATCTGGATCGTTTCCTTTGTGTCGTCGAACGTGACCTCGGCACGTCCTTCCAGGACCACGAAGACCTCGTCGTCGGTCAAGCCCCCAATGAGTCCTGGCTCCGCCTCCCACACACCGATCTCCGCCCCCTCGACAGTGCCGATGTGGTAAGTACCGGTCGGTACCGTGATGCTGGCGTCCTCTAGTGATTCGTACCCTTCAGGCTGGAGCTGGTAGCGGAACACGTTTCCGAGATGCTGCGTCATTCTATGTACTTCCTTTCGCGGTATTCTCACTTCTTTGGTGCAGCCCCGAACGCCCATCCGGGGCCGGGATCACCCGACCGAGGCTCATGACTCACCGCGGGTGACTTCGCCCAGTTCTGCTACGGGCTGACCGATGCATCGGTCGAGGCTTCCACGGAGCGCAGGGCGCCGCGCTTGATCTTGCCGGTCGCGGTCTTTGGGACGTCGTCGACGATATAGATCCGCCGGGGTACTTGTACGCCGCGAGTCGCCCTCGTGCGAACTCCACCAGCTCTTCGGAAGTCGCGGTGGCGGCGCTGTTCAGGGAGACGTAGGCGACCACCGTCTCGCCGCGGTACTCGTCAGGCTCCCCCACGACGGCAACCTCGAAGACATCGGGGTGCTCATACAGGACGTCTTCGACCTCGCGCGGCCACACCTTGAATCCCGAGACGTTGATCATGTCTTTCAGGCGGTCCACCAGGTAGATCCAGCCGTCCTCGTCCATGACGGCAACGTCTCCGGTTCGCAATCGACCCTCGGGGAAGCTGAGGGCGGTCGCGTCCGGATTCCGCCAGTACCCGACGGCGTTCTGAGGAGCTTCGACTTCGAGCTCGCCTTCCTGGCCGACCGGCAATGCCGTGCCGTCCTGGTCCAGGATCCTGACCGATACGTTCTGCATGGGAACCCCGACCGACAGTGAACCGCTCGGCGTGTGCACGGGGGCTTCCAGATGGAGCGGCGTGGCGATGCCGCCTGCCGTTGTCTCTGTCATGCCCCAGGCGTTGCGCACCTCGAGGCCGAATCTCTCGCGGAGCTGGATCACGGTCGACGGTGGTACTGGTGCCCCGCCGGTATAGCAGCGAGTCAATGTTCTGAAGTGCTCGGCGCCGGCCCACGGCACTTTCATGAAAGCGTTGTAGGCGGTGATGGAACCGACTGTGTAGGAAACGTTGTTCTCGGCGATCGCCTTGATGACGCTCTCCGCGCGGAACCGTCCGGTCATGACGAGGGTGGTATCGGCCAGCAGCGCGATTGCCATGTTCAGGCTGAGTCCGGTGATGTGGAACAACGGCGCGAGGGCCAGGATTGTGTCGCCGGGGCGTAGGTGGATCCACTGCGCGAAGTTCCGCGAGGAGTGCAAAATGTTGGCGTGCGTGTTCAACGCACCTTTCGGAAGCCCGGTCGTGCCCGAGGTGTAGCTGATGACCGCCACGTCCTCCCCCGCGGCCTCCTCGGTGCGGGGCGTGCTGCCGAGGTAGCCGCCGATCAGGGTGCCGACGTCCTGCGAGGAGGCACCTGCGCCCGTGTGCTTGACGCCGCGCGACTGCGCCTGGGTACGGAGGTCTTGCGCTGAGACGGTCAGCATCCACGGACCCGCGGCGGTGGTCAGCGCGGTTTCGACCTCGTCGGCCACCTCGTCTTCAGCGACCACCCCAGACAACTGAGCGTCGTCGGCCAACCTGCGAAGTTCCTCACCACGATACATCGGGTTGAACGGTACGGCGATGGCGCGGATCTTCCACAACGCGAGCATGCACAAGGGATAGTAGGGGATATTCTGCATGCAGAGACCGACGCGGTCGCCGGCACCGATTCCGCGGTCCTGGAACGCGACTGCCAAGGCGTCGGTCGCGAGGTCGACCTGGGACGCGGAAAGCTCTCCGTCGAAGTACCGAAGCGCGCAGCGGTCCGGAGCCGTTGCGACGCGGTGGCGCCAGGCCTCGGGAAGGGAACGGAATGGAAGCGACGGTATTTCATCGATATGGCCAGAGTAGAGCCGCCGCCACGGCGTTCCCTGACCACTGGTGTTGTCGTCGGACATATGATCTCTCTTCTCAGTCTGCCCAACCCTTCCGGCGCTGACCCTGCGTATCGCATCGACGCGAGATCCATTCGTGAGCGACGCCGGCACCGCCGCCGGCCGTCCCTCGTCACCGATCTGAGGATGACCACACCCGCTGTCCTCTCCCCCACCGTCGGCATCTCGCGGTGGTGCCACGCGGAGGGGGCCCGACCGCCCGAGCAGACCGGCGACCGCGCCGCCCGGCACCTCACCATCGATGAGCACGACCGGATGGTCCGACAACGCCTTGTCGCTCACTTGTGGACATCGACGACGACACGCCCGTGTACCCGGCCTGCCACGACATCCTGCGACACGCTCGCCGCGTCCCCGAGCCCCACGACCGAAGTGATCGAGTCGAGCAGCTCGTGGTCCACGTTCGCCAGCCGGTCCCATGCTCGCCGCCGTCGGTACTCGGAGGCGTAGACGGAGTCGATACCGACCAACGAGACCCCTCGCAGGATGAACGGCAGCACCGTCGAAGGAAGATCGATCCCCTGTGCGAGACCGACCGCGGCGACCACGCCTCCGTAGCGGGTGGCGGCCAGAGCCGAGGCGAGGGTCGTACTGCCGACGGAGTCGACCACTGCACTCCAAGTGGGAGTCGCCAACCCGTCGCCGGCCTCGGCCGGCAGCCGGCCGATGATCTCGCGCGCCCCCAGCCGGAGCAGCGAATCCCGCAGCTGGTCCGCCCGTCCGGTTGACGCCACGACATCGAAGCCGGCCTGGGCCAGCACGGCGATGGCGATCGTTCCGACGCCGCCACCCGCGCCGGTGACCAGAACCGGCCCGTTCGAGGGCCTCACACCAGCCTCGAGGATCGCCTCAACGGCCAGCCCGGCGGTGTACCCCGCAGTCCCGATCGCGGCGGCGCGCCGCTGATCGAGCCGCGAAGGTAGTGCCAGCAAGAAGGCCCCCGGAACGCGTGTCCGCTGCGTCAGCCCCCCGTCACGATCGGTCCCGAGACCGAAGCCATTCGCCACCACCTCATCGCCGACCGCGAACAGTGGACTCGAAGAATGGGTCACCGTTCCCACGAAGTCGATACCGGGAACGATGGGAAGGTGCTGCGGGATAGACGAGCCCGCCTCCATCACCTTTCCATCCTTGAAATTGAGATCCGAGTAGGAGACGTCGACCTCGACATCACCCCAGGGCAGGTCGTCATCGGTCAGCTTGTCGACCGAAACCCGGGTCGAGTCGCCGACTCGATGGATCCGTACCGCATGGAACTCGCGCCCATCACTGCTGCTCACTTCTTACCCCACTCACCGAACGAACTCGCGTCGACCAATCGCCGCCTCATCGACTGCACCAATGGGCCCTCCGCCTCGCTCGCGCGAAACGCGGCGACCCACTCCGGGTCACGGACGAACTCGCCCCATTTGTGCTCCATGTCTGCGACATCTGTGAACCGGAGCGTGTAGACGACCTCGTTGAACGAGTGATCGCCCACCGAGGTCACGCCGATCTGAACGAGGTCCATCTGATGTTTGTCGAACAGGCGGAATGCGTGCTCATTGAATCTCGTGATGAGCGACTCAAGGCGGCCGGGCGTGGCGACGTACTCTCGGACCTCGTATAGCATTCTCTATCCTTCTCTATCGATTGCGCTATGATTCGGCCGCCACCGGAACTCGCCAGGAGGGGCCGCCGGATACACGTCCCAGCAGCGATCGAACGGCGGCGGATCACCGAGTTGAGGCGGAGCCCTCCTCGGCGAAGGCGGGGAAGACCTCCTTGGCCATCAGTTCCATGTTCTTGATGATCTCACTGATGGGCTGGCCCACCGCCACCAAGCACGCCAGGTAGTGCTGGCTTCGCAATGTCGATGCGACCGTGATCGGGGAGTGACCCGTACCGGCGTAGGTTTCCAGAGATTGATCGCGGGGTCGCTCAACGGTCCGAGCGGAGACGACGCATCCCGATGAGGACGTCGCTGTACGATTCGTCATCACCCGTATAGCGCCATCCGGACAGCATCTGCGGCGATGTCGTCAGAAGCACTTTCGCCTCGACGCCGGTCGATTTCACCGTATACTTGTAGCCGGCTGGCGCCCAGAAATACTCCCCGGCCTCGAGGGAGAACTCGACGTTGACGTCATCGGCGTCGGTCACCACGATGTGTATCGTGCCGTCGATGCAATAGAACGCCTCGTCCCAGCTGGTCGCCTGCCAGACCACGTCTTTCGCGGCGGGGGCGTGAAAGCTGATTCCCTGGCTGTAGTACCGGGCACCGTCACGCTCGCGCGAGATGAAGGTGCCGGCTGCGACACCGTCGCTGAAGGCGATCCGCGGCATCGCCTCGATCTCGTCGAATCGGAACAGCCGAGGAAACCGGATCTCCTGTGCGGGTACCGATCTTCTGATCGCTGCGCCGGCCTCACGTTTGGCCTCGCTGGACATCAGGCGACCACCGTCCCCTTCCCTTCGCCCGTAAGGGCGTCCGACGACACGTCCTCACCCGAGTCACCAGGAGGTCAATCGTTTCTACTTGGGGTGCTTCGGTCCCGTGCTCCGCCATGACTGACCGGCACAGCGTAGCGTCGGCGCCTGCTGGCGGCAATACATGGAACGTTTATATCCTGGCTGCTCTACCGGGCCGGTGCGCCTCCACCCGCGTTGGGGCACACCACGACTGGTGGTTGTCACGGACCGCGGTCAGGAAGCCGACGAGCCGCCCGAAGGGACGACGTGACCAGCATCGCGATGGAGTCAACGGCCGGATCTGGTGGCCGCACGGCCCGCTCTGGTGTTCGGGACACCTGGAGTGGCCGTCCGGCCGAACAGGACGGTGCCCCTGCTCGGGCCGGGCCCCACCGTCGACGAGAAGTCAGAAGGGATGGTTCTTGCCGCCGAAAACTGCGCTGACCGAGTCGTCGGTGAAGATTCGGCGGATGGAGTCGGCAAGTAACGAAGCGCATGACACGACGTCAATTGATGCGGGTACGTCTGGCCTCAGCGGAATGGTGTCGGTGACGACGATCCTCTCAAGAGGTGACGATCGTAGGTTCTCGTAAGCCCGGCCCGCGGACACTGCGTGGGTGGCCGCGGCGAATATTCGACGGGCGCCGCTGCTCACCACGGCCTCCGCGGCCGCGCGCAATGTGCCGGCCGTGTCGATGATGTCGTCGACGACGATTGCGGTCTTGTCGTGGACATCGCCGATGACGTGTCCGATCTCGGCGGCCTGGTGCCGAGGGCGGTCCTTGTCGAGGATCGCCAGCCCAGCGCCCAGACGGATGGCGAACTGCTTGTTCAGTTTCACCCGGCCGGCGTCGGGAGCCACGACGACAAGGTCGTCGTCCAGGCCGGCGAAGTGATCTGCCAACATCATCAAGGCCGTCATATGGTCGACCGGGACGCCGATGAAGCCCTGCAACTGACCTGCGTGCAGGTCCATCGTGACCACGGCGGCATCGATCATGACCAGCAGCTCGAGCAGGGCATCATTTGCGTTCATGTCCGTCTCGGCATTGCCGCACATCGGCTAGATAAGGAAGACATCCGCGCCGCGAATGGACTCGTCGAAGCGACAGTAGACCTCGTCGTTCGAGAAGGCCTTGAGGGTGATCGGCCCGTGCTCGATGCCGAGCCGACCGGCGATTGCGCCCGCCAGAGCGGGATTCGCCCGTTCGGAGAAGAGCATCAGGCGCTTATGGTAGCCAAGCTGCAAAGACGCGGTCACGAGACTGCCCACTCAACGATCGTCCGGCCCAGCGGTGGCTCTGCTATTGCGCACAGGCGGTCGCTGTCGTCTTCTCGGCGTTCACTGCAGTTCCCATACCCTACCGGTCAGCCTTTCGTCCGAACCCGTTGTCGATCGTCCTGATGTCTAGTCGGACTTTCCCGTGGAAGGCGGTTAGGATTTCTGTCACGTTCCAGCGGCCAGCAGGTACTGCCGTTTCCCCGATCACGATGAAGCAGTCGTGTTCCGGCGCAGCTCTTCCCGAGGGAACTAGCAGCGGTCTGGGTCGGCGCTCTTGTGAGCGGCGTCGATGGCGTCGCTGCGCGGCATGCCGGCTCGTGCACTGACCCAGCCGACCGACAGCGAGGCGGCCGTGACGCCGCGGGAACTCCCGTTCAGGACCGTTGCTCCCGCGGCCAGGGCACTGGCGAACACCCCGTTGAACGTGTCGCCCGCGCGGGTCGTATCTCGAACCTCGGCGATCTGGCGGGCCGGCAAGGCTGCCACCGCACCGTCGGATTCGGCCACCAGTACACCCGCTCCCCCCAAGGTCACGGCGGCTGGAGCCTGCGTGCGAGCTGCCCGGTCAGCCGCCATGTCCGAAACCGCACCGTCCCGTGCTCCCCCCAGCAGCGTGCGCAGTTCGCCTAGCTCGAGGAGTTGGGGGTGAGCACAGGGCCGAGGCCGAAGAGCTCCACGAGTCCGGACGTGACCGGCGCCGGATTCAACACGCAGGGGATCCGGTGGGAAGCAGCACTCTCGACAGCGGCGACGACCGCATCCGGGGTGACCTCAGCACTGACGAGCACACAGCCCGCCCAGCCAGCTGCCCGCGCTACGGCCGTTCGGACTGCCGCCGGATCGACGGCGGCGTTCGCCCCGGCACCGACGGCGATCTGGTTCTCCCCCTTCCGGTCGACCACGATCAGTGCCGTACCGGTCGACACTCCGTCGAGGGTGGCGACATCGGTCACGTCGATGCCCTCGGTGCGCAACTCGGCCACCGCACCGGATCCTGCATCGTCGCGGCCGACGGCGCCGCAGTACCGGACCGCCGCACCGGCACGTGCGGCAGCGACCGCCGCGTTCGCTCCCTTGCCGCGCCGTAGCGCTCCGCGCTGGCGCCGACGACGGTCTGTCCCGGCCCGGGAAGTTCGTCGGTCGAGACGACGACGTTGACGGCGCCGACGACGAGCACCCGGGCGGTCATTTGCCTTCCTTCGGAGGGCACACCGATTCGCGCAGCTGCACGGTCGCCGGCAGCACACCGAGTGCTTCGGACTCGTCGTTCTCGAGTAGATCGAACAGTGCCGACGCCGCGCGGGACCCCATCTCGTGCGCGGGCTGGCGAACGGTGGTCAGCCTGGGCGTGAGCAGCGCGGAGACGGGGAGATCGTCGAACCCGACGATGCTCACGTCCTCGGGGACCCGCAGACCGACTCGTCTGCAGTACTCCATGGCGCCGATCGCCATGAGATCGTTCGTGCAGAGCAGCACCGTCGGCCGTGGGTCGGACTCCAGCGCTGTCGCCGCAAGTTTCTCGCCCGTGGCCTGTCGGTAGTCGCCGGGAAAGACCGGTACTGAATCTGGGTCGAGTCCTGCTCCCGCAAACGCCTCTCGGTAGCCCGCGAGCCGCTGCTGGGACGTCCAGAGCGACGGTGGACCGCCAATCACGGCCACCCGCCGGTGCCCCTGCTCCAGGGCGTGCGCGGCAACCTCGCGAGCTCCCTTCCGGGAGTCGCAGACCACCGCAGGCAGATCCATACCGGAGAGCTGCTCATCGACCAGCACGACGGGGCCTGAGCGAGCCAGCCGGTAGAGCGACGCCGGCATCGACCCGGTCCCCGACAAGTAGACGACGCCGTCGATCCGCTGGCTCCGCAGGAGCTCCGCCTGCTTCTCCTCGGGCTGTCGCGTCGCATCGGGCACGACCAGCACGACGAGTACGTTGCGCTCTGACGCCACCTTCTGTACGCCTTCGGCGACCATCGCGAAGAACGGATTGGTCAGCTCCGGCACCACCATCCCGATCGTCGAGGTGCTGCGCAGCTTGAGGTTGCGGGCGGACTCGTTCGGCGTGTACTCCAGGATCCGAACGGCATCGAGCACCCGACTGCGCCGCTCGGGCGCGACCGGACCCGAGTCGTTGAGCACGTAGCTGACCGTGCTCACCGACACACCCGCATGCTGGGCGACATCCTTCATGGTGGGCCGCTTACGCGCACGGTCGGACCGCGTCATGACCACGCCCCCCGGCGGCCTGTCACGTGCGCGCCTGGGCGGCCCACGACAGGATCGAGCCCCAGAGCGCAGGGTAGTGCACCCACTCCACGAACTCCGGGGGCGCCCAGTGCGGCGCGAGGTCCGATGCGAACGCGACCGCCCGACCCTCCCCGTACTCACCGGTGACCAGCATCGGGTCATCACCCGTGCGGGCCACCACCACGGAGCCCGGCTTGGGCAGCACACGGTTGTAGCCCAACAGCGGCGGCCACGCTGCAGGCGTGCCGCCGAGGATCGGGTGCCCCGGCTCGACGACGTCGACCTTCAACCCGTCGGACATCTCGATGCGGTCGTCGTGCGGAAGCATCGCGACCGGCAGGACGTCCGCGAGCGGGGTCATGCCATAGCGCGCCTTGCCATCGATACCGGTGAACGAGAGATACCCGCCGATCATGACGAGCCCCCCGCCGCGGCCCACATAATCTGCCACAAGCCCGAGCCGATTCGGCGACTTCTCCGAACGCAGGAACGTCTCGTCCGGCAGCAGGAATGAGTTAGACCCGATGTCGGAGATCACGATGACATCGAACGCGTCCAATTCCTCAGGGGATCGCGGGAATCGCGACGAGATCTCGTGCCCGCGGACGTATGTGACGGCGTGACCCGCCGCGGCCAGGCACTCAAGAAAAGCGCCTGCGCCCTCCTCGTACTCGGTAGTGTGGAACTGGTCGAACCCTTTCATGTGGATCGTATGTTTGATCCAGGACTCCCCCGCGACCAAGACGTTCAACTGTGACCCGCGCGCACTCATACGAATCGGTCCTTTGTGTAGGGGGGATGGGTTCGACCGTGGCGAGCTCCCGAGGCTTCCCAATTGATCATTATGTCAGACGCCGGCGGGTTGCCGTGGCGCCGGGCGGCTGGGCCGGGCTCAACTCCCGGGTCGTGGTCCCCCACGACCCGGCCCGTGTCGACCCAAGACCTGCCCTATGGCTTGCGGCCTCGATCAGTGAGTATCGAACGCCGGGGCCGGCCGGCGGGCCTGCGTTACTCATCAGTCACTCTGCCTTCCTCTCGCTCTCCACAGGCCACCATAAACGATTCTGCCCGGTGTGGAGACGGCTGGCTGAGTGACCCTCGTCAGGTCGTGTCGACGCCAGTGGGCGACAGCAGGCGACGGCCGATCGAGTATGCCTCTCTCAGGTCGGTGCCGACGTAGCTTGCCGACGCTAGCTGGGCGATGGCCGGGCTCGGGTTCACCCCGACGGCGTGCGGCAGCCAGGTGAACAGGTCGAGATCCGACGACGAGTCGCCGTAGGCGACACACGCCTGCGCCGTCAGGTGATGTCGGGTCAGAGCATCCTGAGTGATCTTGACCTTCGCCTCCGGTAACAGGGTGGCCCCATCCGGCAGCGGCCGGCCGACCTCGACATCCGAGCCGTAGGTCTCACTTGCACCCCAACGCTGCAGCCTGCGGGCAAAGAAGGCCGGGGACTGCGTGATGACGATCGCGATCTCACCTCGGGCACGAATATCGGTGAACACGTCGACGATGCCTGTCATCCAACAGGCGCTCTCAAACGCAGCGTCGAGATCGGCCTCGGTCGCCTCGGCGCAAATATCGAGCAAAGTCTCCCAGAATTCCCGGTCCGAGATGGAGCCAGCGAGCCACCGAGACTCGATGTCATTACCGACGGTGGGCTTCCCGAAGTGTCGGGCTAGCTCGATCGTTGCGGCACCTCGAAGGAGGGTGCCGTCCATGTCGAAGACATGCAGACGTCGGCCATGGTCCGACATGTCGACACCTGGGCTCTGCGGCATGAGCTCCTCTTTCACGGGAAGGCCACACGGGACGATGCCCGCGGGATGCATACAAGGGTTATTGGGCCAGGCGTCACTCGACAGAGACGAATCACCGAACCGTCGGGCCGAGGGAAACGAAGACCTTTCCGGATTAGGACAACGTCTCGAGCGGGACGACACCCGGCGCCGGGAAGGCGCGATCCAGGACCTCGAGTTCCTCGTCGGTGAGCTCGAGGTCCAGTGCTGCAGCGTTCTCCTTGACATGGGCAAGCCGGACAGCCTTCGGAACGGCGATGACGCGCCCGCTACGGACCGACCAGGCCAGCGCGACCTGCGCCGAGGTGGCTCCACGCTCTGTCGCCACGCGGCGGAGGTCGGGATGATCGAGCAACGCCCCCTTCTCGACGGGCGAGTAGGCCATGATCGCGGCGCCCACGCGCTCACACCAGGGGAACAGATTCGCCTCCGGACCGCGACGGGTGAGGTTGTAGAGGATCTGATTGCAGGCAGGGACGGCGCCCTCCGGCAAGTCCTCCAGATCGTGCAGGTCGAAGTTGCTGACCCCCCAGGCCTGGATCGAACCCTCCTCGCGCAGCTTCTCGAGCCCGGCCACCGTTTCCACGAGGGGAACCTCACGGCGCCAGTGCAGCAGGTAGAGATCCAGCCGATCGGTCCCCAGGCGCCTGAGGCTCGCATGGCATGCGGCGACCGTGCCCTCGGTGGTCGCATTCTGCGGGAGCACCTTGCTGACCAGAAATACCTCGTCGCGACGGCCACGCACCGCCTGACCGACGACCTCTTCTGCAGCCCCGTCGGCGTAGAGCTCAGCCGTGTCGATCACGGTCATTCCGAGATCGATACCGGTCCGCAAGGCGGTGATCTCGGCCGGGCGGTCCGCACCCATACGCCAGGTGCCCTGGCCGATCGGTGGAACATCCGCTTCGGCCAGCCGAACTGTATTCAGGGTCATATCAGAGGGTCCAATATCGTAGCTTCTTCCTTAACCGAGAACATCGCAACCACGAAAACGTCATCCGCGGGTTTTCGTCCTCCGGCCACACGCTCCCAACCGACGAGATCGTAGGTCGAGCGTCTTGCCGAATGGAAGTCCGAGGTCGCTCGCAGCTCTACCGACCCGGCCATCCCCGAGCACGCCCTGGCGCTCGGGACCGTGATCGAGCGGTCGGCCGCGCACCTGGTGGGCAGGCTGGGTCGCACGGGGGCGGGACCGACCCAGGGGAGCACGGGTCGGTCCCGCAGCGGCCGGCCTCAGTGCACGCCGGCGACTCCCTGTACGACGCCCGAGTAGTAGCTCTCCGGAGTCGGCCGCTCGCTCCGCTCGATGAGCTCGGTGAAGTCCCACTGGCGCAGCATCTTGCCGTCACGGAAGACCGGCACGAGCTGGTTCTCCTCCGCCGGGATGGAGTCGCGGGGGACGGTGGAGTACGTGCCGTCGGTGTAGCGGAGGGCGAGCCGGCCCCCCTTCGACCGCTTCATCGCGCTGCCAGTCGGGGCCTTCACGGTCTCTCGCCACTCGCCGTTGATGCGCATAGCGCTGGCCTTGAACCCGAAGTTGAGCGTGTCCCGGTTGACCTGCTGCAGCAGACCGCCACCCATCCCGCAGAGCACGTTGTCCGCAGCCAGGCCCCGCGCCTCCAGTTCGCTGTAGATCGCGATGTAGGTGTCGAGGGTGAGCCCGTCGCCCTGGATCACCCGGATGTTCGGAGGCAGGACCTTGAACCCCTTGCCGTTGGTCTCGTGCCCGAAGCTGTCCATCAGCGACTCGACGGTGTCGACCGGCACCTTGATCGGATCGCCAGAGTCGCACCGCACCGCCACGAGACCCTGGAACTGGCTGATCTCGTCGTGCATCTCCTTGCCGAGGATCTCGTTGACCGCCCGGTCGTGGTCGAACGTGTCGACCAGAAGGCCGGCCACGACGACCCCGGGGAACTTCAGAAGGCTGCGGAACGTGTCCGCCTCGGCATCCCTGCCGGCGGCCGCCACGGTGGAATGCTCCTGGAAGACGGCGCTGCCGTTCGGGGCCGCCGCGTTGTACCACTGCCGGGCGGCGACGTACGCGGGAACCGTGTCGGTCTGGTCGAAGTTGACCAGGTGCGCCATTCCGCCGAGACCGGCCGACTCCAGCGAGCTGACGCCGCGATTGCCGTAGTCGTGCAGGTACATGCGGATTGCCTCGGGGTGATCGGAGGTGCGCTCCAGGAACCCCTTCACCAGCTGCTTGGCCGTCCAGCTCAGGGTGCCGACCGTGGTCGGGTACCAGACGGCCCGGAGCAGGGCGGTCTCGACGAAGCTGGTGATCCATGGGTAACGCGGATCGGTGTTGACCAGCTGCACGAGGACGTTGCCGGTCGGGACAACGGTGCCCTCCGGGACCGCCTCGATCTCGATCGGGAGGTAGCCGTCGTGGTCGTTGAGCAGGTCGATCCAGTTCTGGCGGTTGAACGGAATGCCCATCGGCCGGTGCACGGCCTCGGCCTCGTGGATGTCGTCGAGGGTGATCTGCCGAGTGAGGTACTCGCGCAGGAAGGCCTGGAGCCCGACAAACATTGTCGCGGGGAAGCGGCCGCCACGTGATTCGACGTAGCTGGAGACGTACTCGGTGCCGTCCGGGTACATCCCGTAGTGCGCGTTCTTGTAACTATCGACGTTCACGATGATGTTGCGCCACAGGGACGATTCGCCCATGTCAACTCTCCTGATCGTATGCCTACAGGTAGGGGGCCTGGTCAGAGGCGAACCCGGACCAAGCCGAGGACTGTGCTCGTTGACTCACCCCGCCCGCGCCGCCTCCGGTGGTCATGAAGCGGATGGTGGTAAGCCGCTCAACTGGTGGTCAGCGGCCTACCCTTGCCGTCGTCGGGGCCATGGAGGCGGTCGCTCGATCCGAGCAGGCCGGCCTCGATGAAGGAATCAGCTTCCGTTCACCACGTGGTCAGGGAAGCGAAGGTGTTCCTGGATCGGAGGCTGAGGCAGCTCACGCATATCCCAACCATCGACGCGCTCAGGAATGATCCGGTACCAACTCCGCGCCGCTACCGCACCCGCACTGAAGTAGTACTCGAGGTGCGGGTGACCGACGTGGAAGTACTTCTCAGCCACCAGATCCAGGAGCTGCTCGACGAGCTCCGGATCGTCAACCTGATTGGCTGTCCCTTCAAGCTGAACCGCACGCACGTTGGAGATCTCGTCCCCCTCGTCGATCACCGCGGACACCCGCCCACCCGCGTCGATGACCTCCATGTGACGAGCGTCAGGGGTCGTGCTCTGCCCCGGATCACCAAGGGTCGGGTCGAGAGGCACATAGACGGTCTCGTCTACGACGACGAACCACGCCGGCGAGACATTGATCGCCCCGTTTGGAAGGGCAGACGCGAGCCGAAGCCGCAGAGCCCTTTCCACGAAGGCCCAGCGCTTGACGCCTTCGAGGGGAGCAAGCTCCCCGAGGGAGGTAGCCATGTGGTCGTCCTCTCAGTCCAGGGCAGCAAGTGCTGGCCCACGCCGAATGACATGTCGCCGTCTGACCCAGACGGCGGACGCCGTCCGCGTGCCGATCTCCGCTGCGCCCCGGGCTTGAACAGCCGAGTGCTCGCCGACCGCGGTCTAGAGCGAGTGGTCGAGGCCATGTCGCTTTCTGTGGTTCCCGTCCCGAAGCCGCCCGACAAGCAAGCGACGCGAATCGTTTCTACTCCTTGGACACAGATTTACCTCCGTAGCGTCAGGCGCTGCGGGGTGACCATAGCGACGTAGGCTGCGTCACAGCAATACTCAGAACGTTTCCATCGTGTTAGATGGCCGAACCCATAGCTCCCCACCACCGGAGACGCCGTGATCGACAGCTCAGTCTTGAACCGATCGAGCGACGGCGGCGGGCGTCTGACGAGCACACAGCGCGGCGTCGCAGCCGCGGCTGTGGGTTCGCGAACCCCGGCCGTGCGCTGCGGCCGAACCGCACGTAGCCCTATCTACAGGTGTTCACAGGACGCAAACCTCGAGGTTGACGGCACGGTCAGGCGGACGCAGGCCGCCACGGGACGGCAGTGGACAACGGCCGCACCGCCCAGGCGTTAGCGACACGTGCGGCACAAACTCCCCCGGATCGACGATGGCGCGGCATCCAGTCCGGGCCGGCGCCCGGCCCGATCCCTACACAAAGGAGAACCCAGATGGCTTCAGCGGTAGCCGACCAGGCCGTGCAGGTGAACACGGTTCGAGGCCCCGTATCGGTTGACGAGCTTGGTATGACCTTGACCCACGAGCACCTCATCTTCGACTTCACGAAGCGGTTCACGCCGCCCGAGGGCGCCGCCGAACGCAAGCTGTATGGCACCCCCGTGGGTCCGTCGATGAACTGGCTACTTGCCGACAGTCCGTTTTGCTGCTTTGACAACGGGTGCCAGGACGACCCGCTCGCCACGGCCGCCGAACTGGGGAACTTCAGTGAGGCAGGCGGACGGACAGTCGTCGATTGCACAAACGGAGACTTCGGGCGGGACCCTCTAGCGCTCAGAGAGATCTCCGACAGGTCAGGAATCAACGTCGTGATGGGTTCCGGCTGGTATGTCCACGGATTTCACGACAGCAGGACCGCCTCCGCCAGCGCCGACCAGCTCACCGAGGAGCTCCTGGCCGAGTTCACCGACGGAGTCGGCGACACGGGACTTGCGCCCGGAGTCATCGGGGAGATCGGGGTCTCACCTGACTTCACTGACGCGGAGAAGCTCCGGCTGCGCGCTGCATCTCGTGCCCAACGCCAGCTCGGAGTTCCGCTCATGATCCACCTGCCGGGCTGGCAACGTCGAGCCTTCGAGGTACTCGACATCGTGCTGGGCGAGGAGGGAGTTACCCCTGCGGCGGTCGTCATGTGCCACATGGATCCGTCTGGCCATGACGTGGAATACCAGCGCGCCGTTGCCGATCATGGCGTCTGGCTCGAGTTCGACATGATCGGAATGCCGTTCCATTACCCTGGAGAAGGTCAGTCTCCCGCCCCTGACCAGACCGCAGCCGCGGTTGCCGGCCTAATTCGGGACGGGTACTCCGCACGAATACTATTGAGCCACGATGTGGCCGCCAAGAGCATGTTGACCTGCAATGGCGGGAACGGATTCGGCTACATCCCAAAGCTTTTCCTGCCTCGCCTGGAGCGTCATGAAGTGACGCCCGACGTGGCGGCAGAGCTGATGACCGCGAACCCCGGACGCCTATTTGCGGCTTCGCGCACCTAGGCCGTGTTCAAGAAGTCACCGATCGCGGTCTTCGTGATCCAGATCGTGGCTGGCAAGGCGCCGCCCCGGCGTCGTGCCGGGCGTACTCGGCCGCGGGCGGCAACGCCGCCAGGCGCGATCTGGGCGCGAAGACCGCGATCAGGGACTTCTTAAACACGGCCTAGCCTCGTAGCACCCGCGACGCTAGGCACGCGGCAGGCCGACGCAGCCCGCGCGAGCTGACTCGCCTCCGTCTTGAGCCTGGCGGCGCACCGGTTCTCGAACTCCCGCCTGGTTGCTCGACGTCGGCTATGCGCCGCGTTCCGCGCAGACGGGCTTTCCTCCGCTCGACGGCGTGCGTTCCTCCCGCCACCGCCTAAACCTGTGGGCCGTCGTGTTGGTGGCGCACCGCTCCCCGGCCACGCTGACTGGGCGCCGCCGGCGGGTCGTTACCCACGCGTGGTCCGCTGACACCACCGTGCGCGTCACCGGGACCACCAGCGCCGACGCACGCGGTGCCGGCGGTCGTTCGGGTCCGGATGCGGAGGCGGCCAGTTCCGCGTCACGGCTTCTCGAAGCCAAGCAGCACGACGCCCCAGGCCCCGCACCTGCAGAATCGCGTTCACCGCGACACCACCCCGGACCTGGTGATGATCAAAACCGTGTCCACGGTGTTGAGGTGCGTGACCGGCACCGCCGGCCGGTAACCCGCCGCGGTCATGACCGGGCACAACGCCGTGCCGTCGCAGGCGTGCGACCACTGCGACGTCTCACCGGGGGGTGATCCAGTTGATGGGCGGGACCTGCCGGGCGGTGTCGCACACTCCGGGCAACTCACCAGCAGCGCCTAATCCGAGGCGTTCGCATTCGTCGTGTAGTTCATGGGTTGGCTCCCTTGGCTGGGTTGGCGGGGCGATCGACGGACGCCGCATCGCCGTGGGAGCGCCCCTTCGCTGCGTCGTAGGGGCCGGGACCAAGCCGGAGCAGCAAGATGATATCGCCGCACCTACCCCGAGTGTTCCGTCCAGGATCTGCGAGCGCAGGTCCATCGCAGTCAGTTCGAAAGGGTTCTGCGCGAACAGCTCCTCCGGCCCGACCACTCCGGGGTCTCCGGCGGGACGGCAGGGAAGCCGGTCGAGTAGCCCGGACGAGGCGCGCTGATCAGCCTCGGACACCCACGGCGTGTAAACCCGCAGCGTGGTCGCTCCCCCGCCGCCGTGCCCAAGGCGACCCGCGACGGTGCGGACGTCGACGCCGCCTGCGATCAGCTCGGTCGCGGAGTAGTGACGGAGCTTGTGGCAGGTCGTGCGGATACCGAGCCTCTGGACGAGCCGCGAGTACCGGCGGGTGACTGCCTCGGCTTGAGGCTGCTTGCGCCGTCGCCGGAATGCGAGAACAGGAAGGCGTCCGCAGGAAGCTCGAACCCCAGGTTCGCGGCGAGCTCCATACTCCGCGCCCTGTGAGCGGTCAGCAGCGTGATCGTTTCCGGGTCGAGCGCGATCCTGCGGTGCTGGTGAGTGTTGGTGTCCTTCTCCCACGTCTCACCGTCGAGCTCTGCGACTGAGCGCTCGACTCGCAACGTGCCGCGCAGCAGGTCGACATCCGACCAACGCAACGCGCACAGCTCGCCACGGCGGGCGCCCGTGACCATCGTCAGCCAGACGAGAACAGCCCAGTCCGGATCATCCCACGAGGCGTTCAGGATACGAGCAGCCTCTGCCGAGGTAGGCGGTTGCGGCTTCGCTGGCGGCCGCTTGGGCGGTTCGGCGTTCTCGATCGGGTTGTGGGCCAGCCAGCGCCACCGGACCGCTCGCCGGAGGGCGCCGCTGAGGATCACGTGGATCTGGCGGATGGTCGACTGCGACAGCGGCTTGCAGACGTGCCGGCGGCATCGATGATCGCAGTCGTGGGCGATCTTCTGTCGATGCTCGATCATGCGCTTGCGCCTGCAGTGAGCTCGGCAGCGACGCAGCTCCGCGTAGAAGGAGTCGAAGCCTTCCGAGGTCAGGGCAGACAGCTTCACCTTGCCGAGCAGCGGCACGATGTGGATGCGAGCGAGGTTCTCGTAGGTCGCTCTGGTCGTCCGCTCGACTTCGAGCAACGCGAAGTGCTTCTCGAGGAGAAGCGCCCCCGTTGCAGCGGTCCGTGGGTTCAGCTTCTCATCGACCTGGACCAAGAGGCTCCGCAGAGCCTTCGCGGCCTCCTCGACGGCGAGCGGGCCCGCCGCGATCGTCTCGGTGAGGTAGTGGCGCTGCTTTGTAACCGGGTCTCTGCCAGCGGTGACGCGCACGCGCAGCGAGCCGCTCGGGAGCGTCTCGATCTCACCGCGCTGCCGAACGCGGCGGCGAGGGCTGGCCTTGGTCACGGGAGAACGCCAAGGCCAAATGCTCCACGAATGGCTCCACAACACAGCCTATGGAGCCGGAGGGCGGCCTAAACCGCCTGATCAGAAGGGTGGAGCTGAGGGGATTCGAACCCCTGACCCCTTGACTGCCAGGCACTCGGAGCGTCGGCCGGGCGCCGCCTCGGGCACTGCGACCACCAGCGCGCTGTCCGCCGGCGTCCACCAGTGTCCCTACTTCCCCGGTCCGGTTGTCACTCAGTTAGTCACTCACCGTTTGACGGCCGACCACCGCTCTCCTAACGCGAATCAGGCTCGCTTCCTGTCTGTGTGTCTCCCTCGGAACCCTCGATCACCAGCCAACCCGCTGCCACGTCGTGTCAGCGGGTGTTGGGCTGTCCCGGCCCTGATGTGCCCCAGACGTGCCCCGCCGGCCCGACCGGCGCAGAACCCTCGGCGCCGCGTGCTAGGTCCTCTCCTGGACGGGGATGAGTTCAGTACGGACCCTGTGGGTTGTGATCTGTTTCCTGCCCGGTGATCCTGTGGGAGACCGAGGAGGAGAGCGGGATGGCGCTACGCGAGGTAGTTGCATGGCTAGCGAGATGGACCAATTCAGATAGGCGGGCCGTTGATCCTGAATCCCTCCGTGAAGCGCCTTCCCCAACATCCAGGCGGCAGGATCCGGATGACACACCCGCAACAGACGACGGTAAGCACATGCGTTGGTATGTGCCGTCAGGCCCGGACCAGAAATATAGATTTCAGCTTGTTGATGGCGTGCCGCCGATTAGGCTGATACCGTACCGCGATCAATCCGGCGAAGAACTTCTCCGACTATGCGAGGATAAGACAGGTCTCCTGATCGCACCGAAGAATCGATATCTGTCATCAATCGGAATCTACTCCTCACAACTTCGGGGCGAGAAGTACAACGAGTCCGGATCCAGTTCCGGAGACTTCTCTCCTGGCGCTCCGGTCCGCCTTGTCCGAGAGCCAGGCAACCCACACGATCGTAACGCAATAGCCGTCTACGACATAACTGGCGCTCATCGGGCAGCATATGTGGATCGATTGCGGGCACGGCTGATAGCTCCGATCTTAGATGCTGGCGGCGCACTAGATGCAATAGCTATTCGCGGGACTGCAGCTGGGCGGGCATGCCGTCAAATCGGAATTGTGGCAGCTACTCCTCCTGTCCTGAGACACCTAATGACTCCGCGGCCACCTGGTGCGCCTATGCCTGCGCATCTTCGGTGGCCGTAGCACCATCGCGATGGCTGCAGACAGGTGGGGTGTTCCGTCGTGGATGTTCGGGGCGGTAGAGGATGACTTCTATGGCCTCGTGGGGCGGATCGTCCTGGTCTCCGCACTGCTGGAGGACCGGCTTTACGTACTCTATGGCCAGCTGTCCCGCATGCCGCGAGATGAGCTGGCGACCACACCACCTGACACGCGGCAAACCCCCTCCACTCTCGCGGGGAAGCCCGGTACTGTGATCATTAGCGAGAGCCGCAAGCTACTTCACCGCTTCTGGCCAGACCGCCGCGACGAGGCCGAGGCGTTCCTTACCGGCTCCGCTTCCGCACTGCGGGGACGTCACGAGATCGTCCACAGCCTATGGCCGTTCACCAAGTCGGAGCAGGTTCGGGGCTGGCGCCATGCTCCGCCAGGTAGACGGCAGGAGCCTGATCAGCCGGTGGAATGGACATCTCTGACGGCAGATCAGCTACCGGAGCTGCTGACAGAACTTGTCTTGCTTGTTGAGCGGTGCTACCAAGTCGAGGGGTGGGTGCAAATGGCATAGCATTGCAGACCAGTTGCCGGACCCGCCTTGCGCCAAAGCTCCCCAAGCGTTTCATCCAGACTCGCAGCATGCTGACCCTCTCGATGCGAACTACCGGCCAGGCAGTCGGCGAGGGCCGATCAAGGCCCTGAGCAGCCGCTGACGCTCGATTTCGGTGGGGCACGGACGCCACGGTTGCTGTACAGCAACCGTGGCGTCGCTCTGAGTGCCATCCTGTCGACCTGCTGCAAGCCGACCGTGCGGACGTCCGTGGGCGGCCCTCGACACCACCGCCGGCGGGCCCACGGGCGTCCGTGCGGCAGCCCTCCGGGAGGTCGGGCGGGAAGGCGCGGGTCCGCCACCGCCCAGCGAGGACGCGACCCACCGGCACCCCTACCCAGGTCTCGCACGGCAGCCGAAGTTGTCGGGGTGAAGTGTCATTATTCGGAGGTGCCCGACGCCCCGCCCCCGCACTCACCAGATTCGACTTCCTCAGGAGGCCACACCGCCAGCAGCGACAAGGCCGCAGACCGCCGTCACACCCTCCTCATTGCTGTTCTCACGGGAGTGATTGGCATTGGAGGCGCCCTGAGCGGGTCTCTAATCCAGACTCGTAGTGCGGCGGACGCCCAGGCCGCACAGATCGCAGAGGAGCGAGAAAAGGAGAGCCGGGCGACCCAGGCGGACGTCTACTTCAAGTTTCTCGACGCCGCAGATCGATACGGAACGACCACTGCCCAGGTTCAGGCCTGCCTCAACGCCGCGCGAGACGGTCGACCTGACGGCCAGGAAGGTTTCACAGTCGACGGCGAGTGTGGTCGGCACGTCGCCGACCTCGCTCCTGCCCGTTACGACTTCCAGGAGACGTTCAACAAGGTGTCCGTTTACGGCTCGCCCGAGGCGTACGTCAAGGCTGTAGCGATCGCGGCCTACCTGCCCCGAGCGGTCTCAGGAGACGTCAACTCTGGACTTCCTCCACTTGACGCGCGGCTCAACTCGTACGACCGGGCGGAGTTCACACGTCGGTACGCCGACTTTCTCACGGTCGCTTGCCGCGACCTGCCCGCCGCGCCACGACCGAATTGTGAGACGTAGTCGCGGACGTGTCTGTGGCAGGTGCCCACGAATTGCTGTCGCAGTAGCAACGAATCGTCTGACACGGCAGGGATGCGTGCCAGACCATTCTGCGGAGTCTGACACACAACTGGCACGGGGGCTGGCCTGGGACAATGGAAGTGGGCGATAGTGAAATCGAACCAGTGACCTCTTCGGTGTCAAGGCGGATCCGGCTGCCCGGCGGCTGTCGTCCCGTGCCGTCGCGTATTGTCTGAGCTGAGACTTCGTGCTGGCATATCTCAGCGCGTGACGGGCGCTCGCACGATGTTCGCTCCGGGTTTGCTCCGCCCAACCACGCCTGGAGCTTGTTGTGTCATCCCGTCGGCCTGGCAATACCCTACCACGCGGTGGCCCGGGGGCAGCCCTCGACGCAACCGCCAGCCGACGTCGTGAAGCTCTGCCCCGGGACGTCGTGTGGTAGCCCTCGGGGAGGCCGACGGGATGACACACCCCCATCCCGGAGGTCTGCCTGCCCGGCGAGGGCGACTATTCTTGCCTAAGACCTGGTCTCAAAACTCGGCGTGTCGCTAGGTGGACCAACGGCCCGCCCCTGGCTCCGCACCGCCCGCCTGTGGGCCCGGCCTGACGGACCGCGAGGTCTGTCAGAGAGACTGGGGGCCAGTGCCCGCCCTCTCGACCTGGAGCCTTTGATGCCGCAGGGGACCGTCCGTTGGTTCGACGCCGAACGGGGTTTCGGCTTCCTCGCGCCCGAGGACGGCTCGCCGGACGTGTTCGTGCACGCCTCCGAGATCGTCGGGGACGGCGGCGCGAAAGTGCTCCGCGAGGGTCAGGCCGTCGTGTTCGAGGTCGGCGAGAACGACCGCGGGCCCCAGGCGCTGCGCGTTCGCGTCACCGCCGATGCGGCCACCGGCAGCGCGGTGGGCCTGCTCGGCACCGTCAACTGGTACGAGCCGGGCAAGGGGTACGGCTTCGCGTCGCCGGACGGCGGCGGCGCCGACATCTTCGTGCACAGCTCCGCCATCGTGACCGGCGGCGTGGTCACCGAGGGGCAGCGGGTGGCCTTCCTGATCGTCGAAGGCGAGCGCGGCCCGCAGGCCGGGCACGTGATCCCGCTGGGAGCGGGGGCCGGCCCACCCGCTGCGGCTGGCATCGCGGACGGTGCCGACGGCACGGTGGCCTGGTACGACGAGGACAAGGGCTTCGGCTTCATCAACCCCGACTCCGGCGCCGGGGACGTCTTCGTTCACGCCCGGGCCCTGGCCGAGGGGCTGACGTGGCTCGCGGAGGGCGACCGCGTCGCCTACGAGGTGGCTAGTGGAGACAAGGGCCCGCAGGCCCGCGACGTGCACCTGGTCCGGGGCGCCGAGCCCCAGACGGCGCCGCAGCGGTCGGCACCTGCCGCGGCCGCAGGGCCGGCGGCGCGGGACGTGCCCGTACGAGGCGGCGAGGGCGTCGTCGCGCGCTACGACGGCGACCGCGGCTTCGGCTTCATCACCCCGGACGCAGGCGGCGACGATCTCTTCGCCCACGTGTCCGTGATCATGGGGTCGGAGCCGCTGCAGAAGGGTGACCGGGTCCGGTACGCGGTGCGTCAGAGCGACCGGGGCCCGCAGGCCGACCGCATCGAACGCCTCTGAAGAGGCGGCCCCACCGATGGCTGATCACTTCCCGACGAGAGTGCTCGTTCATCCCCGTCGATGGTGCCGTCAGCAACGCGGCTGCAGCCTCCTCCAGGAGATCGATCTCCCTCGTGGTGACGGGGGCCTCGTGCCGACCCGAGGACCTGCTCCGCGCTCAGAAGCTCACCAGTCACCCCCACCCAACGACACAGAGCTACCGATGTATCCCAAACGAGTGAATGGATGCGTTAGACCTGGTCGCAGAGCTCGATCTTTATGAGCCGGCGGACGTTGATCACGGTGCAGGCCAGCGTGAGTAGCGCCAGCGTGGTGCGTTCGGTCCGGTCGTAGCGCAGCCCGAGGCGTTTGAACCGCAGCAGCCAGGAGATGGTGCGTTCGACGACCCAGCGGACCCGGCCGAGGCGGGACTTGTCCTCAATCCCGCGCCGGGCGATACGGACCTTAATACCGCGGCGGGTCAGGTAGCGGCGGCAGCGGCGGTAGTCGTAGCCCTTGTCGGCGTGCAGCTTGTCCGGTCGGCATCGTGGCCGGCCCGCCCGGCCGTGGTGGCCGCGCACGGTCGGGTTCGTGTCCAGCAGCGGCTCAAACAGCATGCTGTCGTGGGTGTTTGCCGCCGACAACATGACGTGCAGCGGTAGCCCGTTCGCGTCGCACAGAACGTGGTACTTGGAGCCGGCTTTGCCCCGGTCAGTGGGGCTGCGGCCGGTCAGCTCGCCCCCCTTTTCGACCGCACCGACACCGCGTCGATGCAGCCTCTGGTCCAGTCGAGCTCGTCGATGTCGGACAGCTCGTCGAGCACGAGCTGGTGCAGCCGGTCCCACACGCCGGCGTCCTGCCACTCACGTAACCGCCGCCACGCGGTGTGCCCGGAACCGCATCCGAGCTGCTCGGGTAGGTCTCGCCAGCGGCAGCCGGTGTCGAGCACGAACAAGATCCCCTCTAGCGCGGCACGGTCATCGATCCGGGGCCGCCCACCCGGACCGCGCGGCGCTGGTCGGGACGGGATCAGGGGTTCGATCAGCTCCCAGAGCCGGTCTTCGACCCGTCGCTGCTGCGTCGTCTTCGCCACGACTGCCCACGATCGACGACCAGGACCGGCAGGTTACGCAGCGACACACCCTAAGTTTTGAGACCAGGTCTAAACTGAGGAGATGTGCCCCGGCACAAGCTCTGGCCTATCGACGACGCCTTCTGGATTTCTTGCTCTGCTTTTTGTTCGGTTTGGAAATCTGATTCCTTCCGCTGCGAAAACCGTGCCAGTATGCAGCGTCCTTGAAATTCCCGATATCGCGAAATAGTTTCTCTAGGACTTCCGCGGCGTGCATGTGGCCGCCACGAGCGGCTAGTATGAATCGTTGGATCGCCTCATCAATGCTGCCTTGCATGAGAAGACTGGATCCGTGAACGCAACCTGCATGAAAGTGTCCACTATCGTATGATGCATTGAACCACTTATTGCTCTCCTCCCAGTCCTCTAGGCGAGCGAGGACGGTGCCGAGATGGCAGGCTGCAACTTCGTCGCCATCCTCTGCGGCCACTAGGAGGTGTCGGCGAGCCTCATGGAATTGGCCGCGCTCGAAAAGTCGCTCTCCAAGGCGAGCGCTCGCGTGGATGCTACCATTTTGGGCGGCCCGAACGAGCCATTGTTCGGATTCGAGTTTGTCCGCTCCGCGGCGTTCCAGGAGGAAGGCCATATTGTATGCAGCTGGGGCGTTATCGGGATCCTTTTCCAGGGCGACTCTGAGGTACTTCTCTGCGTCGTCAAACCGTCCTGAGTTATACAGGTCCGTGGAGTAGCATAGTTCGGCCCCCTCGACGTCTAAGGCCAATGCAGAGATGTACTTCGCTTCTGCTTCTTCGACTTGGCCTGTCCGCCAAAGGAGTCTGGCGTGGCCTAGTAGAGCCGCCGCACAACCCAATTGAATACTCTTTGCCCAGAGGGCGTCAGCACCGGCGACGTCGCCTGCCTCGTCCAGCTGTTGCGCTCGATTTGCTGCAGCATTTCCGTCGCCCAGCTCGATTGCGCGATCCCACATCTCCGCAGCAATCTGATGACGGCCAGCCTTATCGGCCGCAATCCCGATTCCGTTGAGGTCGTCAGAATCGCTGGCTTCACGGATAATAGACTCAAAAAGGCGGTCTGCCTCTTCATCAAGTCCTCTGTCGGCCAGAACTGAGGCTAGGCCGGTGCTAGTATCGGTGTCGCGATTCGCCTCATGTGCTTTTCGATACCATTTCTCTGCATCTTCCAGAGAATTCTGATCCCTAAGGAGGATTGCGAGGTGAAGTGCTGCATGTGCATCCCCCGCTTCTGCTGATAGGAGCAGGAATTCTTTCGCTTCATTTTGGCGTTCAGCGTTCTGAAGATAGATCCCAAGCTGGGTGTTGCTCTCAATATCGCCGGAGGCAGCGGCTGATTCAAACAGCCCTAATGCTTCATCATCTCGACTCGCTCGAAGAAGGACTCTTCCTAGACTTGTCAAGTCGCGTGGGCTGTGAGTGAACTCCGAAATTTTGCGCCAGCAATCGATCTCGACGTCGATAAGTCCGTGATTTTTCGCGGAGTATGCTATTCCAAATAGCAATCCGACGTCTTGCCCCGCGAAGTCCACGACGGATTTCCAGACTTCGCTAGGTACGGCAGAGTATCCCTCCTCTCGGCTAATTGAATCTTGCAGATACTCGAATGCACGAAGTTTTTCTCCATTGTCACTTGGAATGAGCAAGCTTGCTACACCCATGCGCCGCCGAGTTGCCCATGCGCGTGCCTCCACGAAGGTCTCGGGTGCCAAGATTTCTCCTCCGGCACGCTCTAGGTAGAATTCGTGGAGGCTTCTCAAGAACTCGGACGGTAGTGGCACGTCGACGCCTGCTCGCGAGCAGTCCACCGCCGCTGCCACGAGACTTGCACCTCGTGGATTGGCACCCGCTCCCCAGGCTGTTTCCCAAATCTCTCGCAAGAGTGGTCCGGCCGCAAGGTACTCAGCAACGCCAAACAGTTGGCCGTGTGATATTGCCTCGCGAATCCGTGGATCCGTCGAACTGCCTGCTCGGGCAAGTTCGGCCTCAGACCAGCGACGCGGCAGGAGAATTGTGCGCGATTGATCGACGATCCGTCGGAATTCACTAATTGCGTGTTCGTCCGTGTCGCCTGGAACGTCTTCGAATCGCCGGTATTGCTCGCTCCGAATAGTTGCGACGCATGCGATTTTCGCGCGCTTCAGCTGAAGAAGAATGCCGGGAGTGATTCCGCTAGGTCCAATGAATCGCTCAAGATCGTCAAGCCAAATTACCCAACTGCCCCCGAAAGCTAGGAGGCTAACAACGGAGGCGCGAAACTCGCTCACGGCTTCGGGTCGGTAGAGACGTCGTTGTGGCATCCTGGAACGGAGAGCCTGATAAGAAGATCGAGTCTTGCCCGCCGTAGAGTCGCCAATAACGATCACCATGCCGCCATTCTCGGCGGCATGCGTGATTGATTCGCCGAGATTGGTATCGACATCCCGTTGAACGTAGAGAGGAACCGCGTTGCCGTCATTTATTGGAGCGCGATGAACTCCAAGGTCGAGCGGATCCCATTCCGCAACTGTGGGCCAGTCGTCTGGGTTCCATGTAACACCGGGCAGTCGCAAACGCGATGCGAGTCCATCATCGCCAAAGTAGGCTTCGTCTATATTGAGTTGGATTCCGGAATTTTGCTGATAGAGGTGAGATTCGTCGTTAGCATGGCCATGGATAGGGTCCGCGTGGGATCGTTCTCTCGTCATGACTCAGAAGTTGTACTGCTGGCCGGAGCCCTGCTGGTAGACGCGGCTTTTGTCGTTGGCGATGGCCGTATTAGTCGAGGAAGTGTCTCCTGTTCCATTGTCGCGGTAAGTCTTCCGAAGTTCGATGAGGTCGATAAGGGCCTGGGATGCCTCCGGGTTGGACTGCACAGTCCGGCGAATACGACTCGACCATTCGGTCACGAGTTCAGATTCTCGTTGTGCATCCCCATGGTCTCGCGCCTCGATCACTTCTGTGCGAGCTTCTTCCAGCTCCGCGTCGAAGCCAGCGTCGTCGTTCCCGCTAGCTGACCGCCCGAACAGTCGTTTAATAATGTGCTTTGCCTCGGACCAGGCGTCCGTGGCCATAATCTCTACTAGTGCAGTTCCGCCCGTCGCGACGAGAGCTGCTATATCGAAGTCCATCTTGGTCCCCCAGTGCAATTTATTAGATGTGTAGGTCACTCGATAGAGCATCTGGTTAGGCGCATCGCCGGTCGCAGGTACTTCGTCTGTCGGACGTTCGATGTTACATACCTACGGCAGCCACTGTTCGAGCCGCGCGCCGCGCGGGGACCGGCCGGAGGCCGCACGCCCCGCGCGAGCGCTTGCGGCTTCATCAGGCAGAGCGCCGCGCGGCGCCGCAGGCGCCGCCTTGAACAGGTAGAGAAAGTCTGAACCCCGCGGCCCTGAGCTGGGCGAAACTGCAGGTCATGGCGGCTTTCGGACAGAGAGCCAGCGAGACGCGGTCTCAGTTGATGGGTGACAGGGCGGGCTGCCAGGCGACGATGGTCTTGTCATCGTGGCGCTTGGATCGGGGCAAGGCGGTCCCGTCCGGATCTGCCTCGGTCTCCCAAGCGTGCGCGTCCTGAAGGAACGCGGCGAGCTGGTCGTTGCCCTGGCTCGCGACGGCGTCCCATCGGCCACCGAGCCGGTCGATGTGCTTCTGGATCCCGTCGGTGGCGAGCACAACCCAGGAGACAACCTCGGGTGGGAACGAACGGATGAGCAGCTCGTCGGCGGCCGCGGGATCGGCCTCTGCGATCCAGTAGCCCCCGGGCCGGTTCCGGTGTGGGAACTCGCCGCGCTGTAGCTCGCTCAGACGGTCCCTGTGCTCGGGACCGAAGCCACTCCCCCGCCGCAGGTGTTCGCGGTAGGCACGCCGCTGCTCGGCCCCGACGCGTGCGAGGCGGTCGTCGGACAGGCGGGTCGTGGTGCCGTCGGGGTGGCCGATGATGGCGGTGCTGTCGCCGAGCGCTGCGACTTCGACGGCCTCGTCGTCGACGCGCAGCAGCAAGACTGTCGACGATGGCGCTGCACCGGGCACCAGGGCCAGGGCCTCGGCGGTCTCGGTGATCGCGTCGCGCAAGACGGTCTGGAGGTCGCCGTCATCGAGCCGGGCGAGGATCGCGGGTAGCAGCCGGTCGACGTAGGCGCTGGCGTCCGGCGCCTCGGGGCTGTGCGAGCTGGCTCCGTCGAGGACGACCGCGCCCCGTTGGCTGACGCTCCAGCGGTCCTGCCCCGGCGGCTCTCCCCGGGCAGCATGGCGGCGTGGACGATCAGGCCCATGCGCGCGGCGGGACGAGCACGTCGACGCTCCTGGGGATGAGGCCGTCGAACTCGGCGGTCACGGCCATGCTGAACGACTCGCTGTCGTGCTCGGCGTACAGCTCGGCCAGGTGCTCGGTCAGGTAGTGCGCGGCGCCGATCGAGCCGAGGGCGTGGACTCCGGCGATATGGGTGATGACCTGGCCGTCCCGGACGTGGCGGGCGAGGTAGGCGATGTCTGCCCGGCGGGGCTCGGGGTCGTCCATCGGCGAGGCGAACCGCTCCCCCGTCACCTTGTCCACGATGTACCAGCGGCCCCCGTCGGCGATGGTCATGCCGAGTACGGGGTCCTCGCTCATCAGCGCGTTGCCGATGTGCGCCGACGCGGGGCCGCACACCACGATCGCGTCGTGGGTCGGTGCCCACTCCTCGCGCGGGTCGACGACCAGCCGCTCGGCGGTGAACGCGAGCTGCTCGGCCTCGGCGATCAGGTGCGCGCCTACCGCGTCGTCCTCGGCTGCGATGACCATGTCCTCGCGCTCCAGGATGCGCCGGCCGACCACCGCGACGTCGAGCGGGCCGACCCCGAAGAACGCCCGGTGCGCGGGCGGGGCGCTGTTGCGGATCTGAGTGATCCGGCCCTTGGTCAGCCCGAACGCCTTGGCGACCTCGGTGTAGCTGCCGCCGAGCTGGTCCCGGGCCTCCTCGATCGCGGCCCGCCGCAGCCGCGCCAGTTCCACCGAGCGCTGCTGGTAGGTAGCCAGGAAGCTCGGTCGCCCTGCGCCCTCGGCGCACCGGGTCAGGCTCCCGGCGCAGGCGTTCGAACTCCTCATCCACGCCCGCGAGTTTAGGCCCCTTGACAAGTAGGCTCGCCGAGCGGCATCATCGGTTTAGCCCCCTCAACATCACTACTTCAAATGTTTAGGGGCCTACACGCACCGACTGAAGGAGCAAGAGCGATGCGAGACATTCCGGTGAACCTCGGCGGCTACAAGCTGACCATCGTGGAGCCGCCCGCCCCGAAGATGCGCGACGACGCCAACGGCGCCCAGGTGCCGGTGACCGACCGCGACGGCGCCACGCAGTTCACGGTGTCGCTGTTCGCGAAGCTGCGGGTCAAGCCGGGCGAGCGGGCCCCGAAGGGCGAGGAGATCAAGGTGACCCTGTCCACCGATCCCGGGCCGGACTTCGGGGAGGACGTGCGGGTCGAGCTGCTCGACGCCCGGGTCTCCCCCTACCAGGTGGAGACCGCAGGTCGGGTGAACTCCGGGCTCGCGTGGCGGGCGATGGGCATCAAGCACGCCTCGGCCCCGGCACCGCGCCCGAGCGGCGACAAGTAGCAGCACCGGGCCTCACGGCCCACCTCCCGGCGGCCTGACCGGCCGCGCTCGGGCACGGGGCAGCCGACCCCTCACTGATTCGGCGAAATCACCGCAATTCCGCAGTGGCTGCCCCCTGCCCGAAAACAGGCCACCACCAGCACCGGAGGCCCCGATGACTACCACCACCGCGACCACCACCGCCGTCTGTGGCGGCTGCTCGGGCTCCGGCTCGTGCGACGTCTGCGACGGCTACGGCACCACCCCGGACACCTCACCCGGCGCCGGCGACGGCCGGGACTGCCCCGCCTGCCTCGGCGACGGCACCTGCCCCGGCTGTCACGGCACCGCAACCCCCTGCACCGCCACCACGCCCGAGGAGACGACATGTCCCTGACCGCCACCGAGAAGCCCGTCCGCCACGGCCGGGTCCGTCAGCCCGCCCACGGCGTCGGTCGCCTGGTGCGCCGCCTGGACCGCGAGCGCCGCCGGTTCCTGCACGCCACCACCCCGGAGGTCCCGACCGAACAGGCCTGGCGCGCCGGGGTCGCCGAGGGCCTGCGCCTGGCCCAGCTCGCCATCCGCAAGGGAGTCTGATCATGGCCCGCCCGCTGCACCGCCCGTCCCTGCGCCACGCCGAGGCGCACCACCGCCCCACGGTCCGGCACTCCTCCCGCCCGGTCGGCGGCGAGTTCCGCGGCCTGGCCTGGCTGGCCCGCCACCCCCTGTTCCTGCTTATCCCTGCCGCCCTCGTCGTGGCCGCGGTGCTCGTCGGCCTGCTCCCGGCCGCGATCACTATCGGCTCGCTGCTGCTGGCCGTGGTGGTGTGGGGGCGGCTGCACCCTCCCACGTTTGACCGCTTCGCCGCCCCCATGTTGCGTGCGGCCTGGCGGCGCTGGACCACCTACCGCGGCCGCCGCTGGGCGGCCTTACTCGCCGACTGCGGCCTCGCGAGGGAGAACCACCACACGGGCCGCATCGACGCCCCGCGGGTGCTGCGGGTCCGCTCGGCCACTCGCTCGATCGACACCCTGCGGGTCCGTCTGACCCGCGGCCAGGACCTCACGCTGTGGACGGGGCGCACCGAGACCCTCGCCGATGCGATGCGCGCCCACCGGGTCGCGGTCACGCGCCACCGCCCCGGCGTGCTCACCGTCGTGGTCGAGCGACAGATGCCCTTCACCCTGCCCATCCCCGCACCGGCGATCCCCGCCGAGACCGATCTCGTCGATCTCGCCGCGCTCCCGGTCGGTGAGGATGAGTACGGCCACCCCTTCACCCTGGGCGTGCCCGGCCGTCACGTCCTGGTGGCCGGCGCCACCGGCCCGGGCAAGGGCTCGCTGATCTGGGCACCGCTGCGCGCGATGGGCCCCGCCATCCGCGACCGGCTGGTGCGGCTGCACGTGATCGATCTGAAGGGCGGCGCCGAGACCCACCGCGGAGCGCCGCTGTTCCACCGCCACGCCACCACCGCGGCCGAGGCCATCGCCCTGCTCACCGCCGTGCGGGACGAGATGAAGACCCGCCAGGCCCACATGGCCGCCCACGGGCTCCGGCGCCTCGACGTCTCCCCGACCACGCCGCTGGACCTGGTCGTGATCGACGAGATGGCGATGCTCACCGCCTACGGCGAACGCGGCGACGTCCGCGAGGCCCTGCGCCTGCTCGCCGAGATCCTCACCCAGGGCCGCGCCTGTCTCACCAGCGTCATGGGCTACGTGCAGGAACCGTCCAAGGACGTCGTGGACGTCCGCGAGCTGTTCCCCACCCGGATCTGCCTCGGCGTCACCGCCAGCTCCCACGTGGACATGGTCCTCGGCGACGGTGCCCGGGAGCGGGGCGCGCTGGCCGACGAGATCCCCGGCGATCAAGCGCACGCCGGGATCGGCTACGTGATCGACCAGCGCTCGCGGCTGCCGATCCGGTTCCGCGCCGCCCTGGTGACCGATGAGGAGATCGACGAGCTCGTCGCTCGCTGCACCCCTCCGGCCACCCCCGGGCTGCGGGCCGTCGGCGATGGCGAGGCGGCGTGATGTGGGCCGTCACCGGATGGGCCGCCGCGACCTGGCTGCGCGTCACCCTCGCCCTCGCCGCCGTCGTCGGTTTGTTTTGGCTCGTGCTCGGCACCGGTTCCGGCTGGTTCTGGGTCGCTGCCATCGGCGCCGCTCTGATCGAGTACCGGGCGACCCGCGCGCTGGCCGCTGAATGGGGTGCCGAGGCCCGCTACTCGTGGTGGTGGACGCGATGAGCCGCCTCCCCCGCCAGCGCCGGGAGGCGGCCGGGCAAGCCCTGCTGTTCGACGACGAAGTCACCGACCGCGTGCTGCGCGACGCCCGCGATCCCGGCTTCGTCCTGGTCGGCGTCGGCGAGGCCGTGCACACCCGCCACATCGGCACCCGCGCTGCCGAGCACGCCATCCCTGCCCGCTCGGACGTCGCCGCCACGGTGCATCACCTCCTGGCCGCCGGGCGCCTCGTCCACGGGTCCCGGGTGACCGTCACTGTCGATGGCCGCGCAGAACCCGAAGCAGCCACCACCGTCGACGTCGCCGCCGTCGCGGCCTCCAAGGCCCAGCCAGGGGACCGGGTGCGGGTCTTCGTCGACGTCGTCCGCCCCGGGCATGGCCTGGTCACCGCGGACGAGTTCTCCGGCGCCATCGTCCGCGAGAACGGCAGCTACCTCGTCGAGACCAGCGCCGGGGAGGTCATCGGGCGGGCCCGTTCCTACCGGGCCGGTGCCGAACGCCTCGCCCGCCACCACGGCTTGCGCGCCGACCCCGTCGAGATCGAACACGAACACGAGGTCTACCCACGATGAGCGACCTGGAACTGACCGCGCGGCTCCGCTCCTTCGACTACCCGACGTGGCGGGCCCGGATGGAGGCCACCGGCGGCTGCGCCCACCCCGTCCGGCTGCGCGGCTCCTCGACCATCACCACCTCCGACGGGCGGGTCCTGGCCCAGCGCACCGGGGAGGTGTGGGCGCCGTGCGGGAACCGCCGCGACACCGTCTGTCCGTCCTGCTCGGACCGCTACGCCGCCGACGCCTTCCACCTCATCCGCGCCGGACTCGCCGGACAAGAGCGCGGCATCCCCGCCACCGTGACCGACCGGCCCCGCCTGTTCCTCACCCTCACCGCGCCCTCGTTCGGGCCCGTCCACACCCGACGGCTCACCACCCGCGGCCGGGTCATCCCCTGCGCCTGCGGGGTCCACCACCGCGACCACGACCCGAACCTCGGCGGCGCGATCGACCACGACAGCTACGACTACACCGCCGCGGTCCTCTGGCAGGCCCACGCCGGGAAGCTCTGGCACCGCTTCGCCATCACCCTGCGCCGTGCCCTCGCCGCCCGGCTCGGGGTCTCCGGACGTCGGTTCGGCCAGGTCGCCCGGCTGTCCTACGCCAAGGTCGCCGAATACCAACGCCGCGGGCTCGTGCACTTCCACGCCGCGATCCGGCTCGACGGCCCCGACGGACCCGCCGACCCACCACCCGCCGGGCTCACCGCCGAAGCCCTCCGCGACGCCGTCCACGAGGCGGCCACCGCGACCGGCCTGGACGTCGCCCGGCCCGACGGCACCACCCTCACCCTGCGCTGGGGCGCGCAGCTCGACCTGCGCGAGATCACTCCCACCGCCCACGACGCGGTCACCGACGAGTCCGGCGAGATCACCGACAGCCGGTTGGCCGGCTACATCGCCAAATACGCCACCAAGGGCACCGGGAAGACCGACGGCCACCCCGACCGCCCCATCCGCTCCCTGGCCCACCTCGAGCGGATGCACCTGGCCACCCACCACCGGCGCCTCATCGAAACCGCCTGGCACCTCGGCGGCCTCGCCCAGTACGCGGAGCTCAACCTGCGCAAATGGGCCCACATGCTCGGGTTCCGCGGCCACTTCCTCACCAAGAGCCGCGCCTACTCCACCACCTTCCGCGTCATCCGCGGTGAACGTCGGGCCTGGCGCCTGGCCGAACAGCTCGACCACCTCGGCCACCCCGCCGACGACCCCGTGATCGTCATCAACGACTGGCACCTCGTCGGCATCGGCCACCACACCGACACCGACCGCGAACTCGCCATCGCCCACGCCGAACGCATCCGCGACGACCGACGGACGACCAGGAGGACCGGACCGTGAACGCCAAGGAGCTGTACCGGGTGCCGGACGTCATGGCGCTGCTCTCCCTCGGCCGCAGCACCCTGTACGAAGAGCTTCGCAGCGGTCGCCTCCGCTCGGTCCGGGTCGGCCGCGTCCGGCTCATCCCCGCCTCCGCCATCGCCGACTACATCGCGCTCCTGGAGCGGGAATCCGACGACTTCGGCATCGCCTCGTGACCACCCGACGCAACCGAGGGGAAGGCGGACTGCACTGGGACGAGACCCGCCAGCGGTGGATCGCCACAGCCACGCTCGGCTTCGACGGGCGCGGAAAGCGGATCACCAAGAAGGCCAGCGGGACGACCAAGACCGCCGCGAAGGACAAGCTCAAGCGGATCCTGCGGGACCACGAGGACGGGCTGACGTCACGCACGCCGCGCTACACCGTCGGCGAGGCGGTCAGCTACTGGCTCGACTACGCCCTGTCCGGCCGCTCCCCGGGACGGTCGCGAACTACCGCACCATCAGCGACCACCACATCATCCCGCCGCTCGGCCGTCGACGGCTCGCAGACCTGTCGGCCGAGGACGTCGACCGTTGGCTCCGCGCCGAGTCGTCGCAGGTCAGTACCCGCACGCTCCGGCTGATGCACTCGATCCTCAACCGCGCCGTGAACTACGCGATGGCACGCGACAAGGTCCGGCGCAACGTCGTCGGGCTCTGCGAGATCCCTACCGGCAAGGCCGGGCGGCCATCCAAGTCACTCACGTTCGCCCAGGCCGAGAAGCTCCTCACCGCGGCCGAGGGCTCACCGCTACGTGCCTACATCGTGCTCTCGCTGCTGGTCGGCGCCCGTACCGAAGAACTCCGCGCGCTGCGCTGGGCCGATGTCGACCTCGACGGCAAGCCGGACGCTGTTCCGCCGGTCCCGCCCTCGATCTCCGTTCTCCGCTCGGTGCGGCTCGGCGGCGACACCAAGACTCGCAAGTCGAGGCGGCGGATCGCCATGCCGCTCCGCTGCGTCGACGCGCTCCGGCGGCACAAGGTTGGCCGCGCCGTCGACCCTGACGACCTCGTGTTCGCGACCGCCAACGGGACCGGGATGGACGCGCACAACGTCCGGCGCACCTTCCGGCGGGTCGTCGAGGCGGCCGGGCTCGATCCGAAGGCATGGACCCCACGCGAGCTGCGGCACAGCTTCGTCTCGCTGCTCTCCGAGTCCGGCGTTCCGCTGGAGCAGATCTCACGGCTCGTCGGGCACAGCGGGACCGCTGTCACCGAGGCCGTCTATCGGAAGCAGCTCAAGCCGGTGCTCGACGAAGGCACCACAGCGATGGATGATCTGTTCCCACTCACGGCGGTTAGTCACTCAGTTAGTCACTCAGCGGCCACCGAGGCCGGACAAGAAAAAAGCCCGGACGAGTGTCCGGGCTGATCATCAAGGGTGGAGCTGAGGGGATTCGAACCCCTGACCCCTTGACTGCCAGTCAAGTGCGCTACCAGCTGCGCCACAGCCCCTTGCGATGACTGAACCGTACACGACGGCTGTGGAGCCGATTTCCGGGGGGTCCCGGGAACCGGCTCCACGGCGTCAGCCTGCGATCGCCTCGGTGAGCCAGTTCGTGTCGTTCAGGTCGACCTTGCTGCCGTTGACGATGACGGTCGGTGTCCCGAACCGACCGTTGCTCTGCAGGGCGGGGTTCGCGACAGCGGTGTTGGTGGCCGAGGCGATGGCGGCGGCGTTGCCGTTGCCCGTGACGCACTGGCCGAACGTGTTCGGCGCGCCGAGGTCCGTGCCCTTCTGGATCAGCTCCTCGTCGCTGAGGCCGGGGCCACCCTCCGCGGGCTGGGTCGCGTAGAGCGCGGCGTGGTAGGCGGGCCAGATGTTCGCGTCCGCGGCGCAGAGGGCGGCGTTCGCGGCGCGGGTGGAGTAGCCGGCCGGGCTCGAGCTGGCGTCGAGGAAGCCGAGCGCGTGGTACTCGACCTTGATCTGGCCGGCGTTGAGCGCGGTCGTCAGCTGGTCGCCATAGCGCTGCTCGAGCCGTTCACAGTAGGGGCAGAGGTAGTCCTCGTATACCGAGATCGTCTTCGGGGCCGACGGCTGGCCGGCGACGATCACGGTGTCCGCCCGGCTGACCGGGTAGTGCGCCGCCACCGGCGCGTTCCCCGCCGAGTTGCGGTTCGCCGCGATCACGACGCCCACGATGATCGCCGCGACCACGACGACCGCGACGATCGCCAGGGCGGGGGTATTGCCGAGGATGCCTCCACGGCTCGCCTTGCCCGTCGCCTTGCGTGCCGCCTGCAGCCGGGCCTCGGTCGCCGCCTGGCGCCGTTCCCGTTCCCTGCGCTCCGCACCACCCACGTCAGTTCCCGTCTCCTTCAGTTCCCCGAGCATCTCGCCGGGCCCCGACGCCCGCGGGTGCGGGCGCGGCGCCGAACCGGCCGTCGAGGGATCCCAGCGTCCGCGGCCGGACCGCGAGCCAGCCCGCCATCAGCAAGAATCCGATGTCCCGCCACAGTTCCTGCACGTACTGGGTCTGCCCGGCCGCGACCGCGCCACCGCCGCCGAAGCAGCCGCAGTCGATCGACAGCCCCCGCGCCCACGCCTGGCTCACACCCGCGATGAACGCGACCAGCAGCCCGACGGAGAGCCAGGCGACCAGCCGGATCCCGACGCCGAGGAGCAGCAGCAGACCCAGGGCGAGCTCGAACCACGGCAGCACACCCGCCACGACCGACACCCCGAGCTTCGGCAGCACGTCGTACGCGCGCACGGCCACGTAGGTCTGGTCCGGGTCGACGACCTTGAGCAGGCCGGACACCAGCCACACCGCCGCGAGCCCCAGCCGCGCTAGCGTGCCGACCACGTCCAGTACGCGATCCCTCGTCACGCGGCGCACCGTAGTCCCGCTACCTGAGACGTTTCTGAGGGCCCGGAGCAGGGCCGGAATTCTCGCGGGCGGACCCCTGCTCGAGAGCCGCGTCCAGGTCGGACGCTCGATTCATCGACGCGACGGCGCGCGGTCCGGTTGCTCTCGGCCGGCAGCTCCCGGTGGCGGAGCACCCACTGCCGCCGGACGAGGACAGCTCGGTCGCCGTCCATCAGGACGCCGAAGCGCCGGCCGTCCCGCGAGCCGACCACCCTGTCGGGGCAGCGGCTACGCTCGGCGGGTGAGTACCCCGGTACCGGACGACGAGCTGGCCGCGCACGCGCAGGACCATCACCACCAGGACATCTCCGGTGGCTGGCTGCGCGCCGCCACGTTCGGCGCCATGGACGGCCTCGTCACGAACATCGCGCTGGTCGCGGGCGTCGGCGGCGGTGGCGGCGACCGCCAGTTGATCGTGCTGACGGGGATGGCCGGGCTCGTCGCGGGCGCGTTCTCGATGGCGTTGGGCGAGTTCGCGTCGGTCGGTACGCAGAACGAGGCCGTGCAGCAGGAGGCGTCGAAGGAACGCGACGAGCTCGAGCGCCACCCGAACGCGGAGAAGGCCGAGCTGGTCGACATGTACCGGGAGATGGGTCTCACGGAGCCGACCGCGCGGGCCGTTGCCGAGGAGGTGCACGCCAACCCGGACCTGGCGCTGCGGGCGCACGTGCGCCAGGAGCTGGGCGTGAGCCTGGACGACCAGCCCTCACCGTGGACGGCGGCGATCTCGTCGTTCCTGTGCTTCGCGATCGGCGGCATCATCCCGCTGCTGTCGTTCCTCCTCGGGTCGTCGTCGCTGGTCCTCGCGCTGGGGATCGGCGCGGTCGGGCTGTTCGCGGCCGGTGCGCTCTCGTCCCGCTTCACGGTCCGCACATGGTGGGGCGGCGGGCTTCGGCAGCTGATGTTCGGGGCGATCGCGGCGGGCGCGACCTATCTGGTCGGCATGCTCATCGGGGTCTCCGCCGCGTGATCTGACACCCTGGAAAGGGAGACCCGACCCGGAACGTGCGGAGATCCTCGACGGCGAGCTGGCCCCCGGAGAACGCCTCGTCGAGGAGCAGCTGACCGAGCGGCCGGCCTATCTCACCCGGGCCTGACCTCTACTCCGAGCCGAGAGCCCGGGTCGTCACCGCCTCGGACGGCAGCCGTGCGGGATCGCACGGCTCCGTCCGTGGCAGGGTCTCCGGCGCCCGCACCCAGAAGGCGAGGGCCAGGACGGAGGTCGCTCCGGTGAGCACGAACGCCCAGCCGAAGCCCGCGGCCTCGGCGACCGCACCCGCCAGCAGCGGGCCGATGATCGCGCCGCAGTCCGCGGCCATCTGGAAGCCGGCGAGCACCGTGCCGCCCCGTGCCTTCGCCCCGACGACGTCCGCGACGGCCGCCGTCATCGCGGGGTTGACCAGCCCGCTGCCCACGCCCGCGACCAGTGACAACGCCAGGAACACCGGCAGCGGGGTGTGCAAGCCGAGCAGGGAGGTCGCGAAGGCCGAGACGACCAGGCCCGAGATCACCGGCAGCTTGCGGCCGCGCCGGTCCGCGAGCCGGCCGGCCAGCAGCAGCGTCGCCGCGTTGCCGGCGGCGAACACGGACAGTGCGAACCCGGCCCAGGACTCCTCCTGGCCCAGTACCGCGACGACGAACAGCGGCACCAGCGCGATCCGGACCCCGAACACCGTCCAGCCGTTGGCGAAGCTCGCCACCAGCGCGGCCCGGTAGGTGGGGTGCGCGAACGCGGTGCGGAACAGCGCGGGCGGAACGTTCTCGGTACCCGACGCATAACCCGTCCGGCCACGGAGCATCAGCGCGGAGATGGCCAGCGCCAGCAGCAGCGCAATGGCGTAGCAGAGGAACGGCGCCCGCAGGCTGACGACGACGAGCAGGCCGCCCAGCAGCGGCCCGGCGATGTTGCCGAGTAGGAAGCCCGTCGCCCAGGCCCCGGACGCCCGGCCGCGCGAGTCGGGCGGGGAGAGCCGGACGAGCAGCGAGATCGCCGAGACGGTGAACATCGTGGAACCGATGCCGCCGACCCCGCGGAAGATCAGCAGCTGCCAGTAGTTCGCCGCGAACGCCGTCGCCCCGACGGACGTCGCCGCGATCGCCAGGCCCAGGCAGTAGATTCGCAGCTCGCCGAAGCGGGTGACCAGCCGCCCGCCGATCGGCGCGAAGCCGAGCCGGAACGCGGCGAACAGGCTGACCACCACGGCCGCGGCGGTGACCCCGACGTCGAAGCTGCGGGCGAAGGCCGGCAGCGCGGGCGCCACGATGCCGAACCCGATGGCCACCACGAATGCCGAGGCGACGAGCACCAGGACCTCGCGCGGGAGCCGGGCGCCGGATCCCCGGAGTCGCGTTCGTACCACGTCGGCCACGCTGCCCCCTGACGTCGCGTTTCGTTAGCGACGCTACGCGATGGGCGATTTCCGCACGAGGGTGTGCCCGGACACAGCAACGGGGCCACGGCCGTTCGGCCGTGGCCCCGTCGGGTCTCGATCTGTGGAGGTGCCGGGAATCGAACCCGGGTCCTCCGTCACTTCACCAGGACTTCTCCGTGTGCAGTCCGCGTCGCCTCTACTCGGATCCACCGGTCATGCGAACGAGCCGGTGTGACGATCCCAGTCACTGCTTTTTGTCCCTCAGCACCCCGTGACCGGGTGTTGAGGTGAGTTCCCTAAATGATGCCGGGGTCCGGAGCGGGAACGCCTCCGGTCCGACAGCCCCTTATGGGTCAGGCAGCGAGCGCGAGCTCGGCCTGAGCCGGGGCAGTGCGACTGGTGTCGGCACTTGTTGTTTTACGACGCATGGTTAACGAGATCATCGTCGTCTTCCTCGACACGCTTCCCCTGGATCACTGGCCGGAGTCGAAACCGTTCACCCCCCTCGGCGCCCGCAGTGGGCGTTACATGGAGTCTAACGCCTGCAGGGCCCCGGTTCATTCCGATTCCACGCGTGCGTGTCGTCAGCGGGTGGAACCCGCTCGTCCCCCACCCCGAGCAGCCGGGCCGGTGCCTCGTACAGGACCGAACGCAGGAAGCCCGCGCCCAGCCGGTCGTCCGCGGCGGCCCAACCGGCCACGGCGGCGATCTGCTCGTGGTACGGGTACGGGATGTTCGGGAAGTCCGTGCCGAGCACCACCCGGTCCGCGACGTCGACGAGCCGTTCGGGCCAGTCCGGCGGCAGCGGCGCGATCTCCAGGCTGAAGTCCGTGCCGACCATGGTCGTGTCCAGGTGCACGTTCTCGAAACTCTGCACCAGGTCCAGGGCCTCGGCGAAGTCCGGCATCCCCGCGTGCGCCAGCACGATCGGCAGCTGCGGGTGCTCCTTCAGCACCTCGGCGATGATGTCCAGCCCGGTGTGCTTCCCCCGGATCGGCCCGTGCCCGCAGTGCACGATCGCCGGGACCCCCGCCTCGGCCAGCAGGCCCCACGCCGGGCGCAGCAGATCGTCCCGCGGGTCGAACGAGCCGACCTGCACGTGCACCTTCACCGCGCGTGCCCCCGCCTCGACGGCGGCGCCGAGGTAGTCCGCGACGTCCGGCTCCGGGAACAGGGTCGCGGTGCGCACCGCGGCGGGCGTCGCCTTCGCGAACTCCCCCACCCACTCCGTCAGCCAGCGCGCCATCCCCGGCTTGTGCGGGTAGACCAGCGGGGCGTAGTGCAGGACGCCGAGCTCCTCGAGCGTGGCGACGCGCTCCGGCTCGGGCGTCCGGTACTGGATCGGCCAGGGCCTACCGTAGTGGGTCTCCGCCTGATCGAAGTACGCCCAGACCTTCCGCAGCATCCGCTCGGGCAGGAAGTGCACGTGCACGTCGACGAGCCCGGGAAGGCCGAGCTCAGCGGTGAACCGCGGTACGTCCGCATCGCTGCGGGGTGGCTCCGGGATCACCGGCGTTCCCTGTCCCGTCCCTTGATCGCGCGGCCCATGGCCCGCTGCATGTCCCGGTTCGCGTCCCGCTTGGCCAGGTCCTGCCGCTTGTCGAAGGTCTTCTTGCCCTTGGCCAGGGCGAGCTCGAGCTTGACCTTGCCGTCGCTGAAGTAGAGCGACAGCGGGACGAGCGTGAGGCCGCCCTCGCGGATCTTGCCGATCAGCCGCTCGATCTCGCCGCGGTGCAGCAGCAGCTTGCGCGTACGCCGCGGCTCGTGGTTCGTCCAGCTCCCCTGGGTGTACTCGGGGATGTGCAGGCCGCGGAGCCAGACCTCGCCGTCGTCGACCGTCGCGAACGCATCCGCCAGGGACGCCCGGCCCAGCCGCAGGCTCTTCACCTCGGTGCCCATCAGCGCCACACCGGCCTCGTACGTGTCCAGCACGGCGTAGTCGTGACGCGCGCGCCGGTTCTGCGCGATCACCTTGCGGCCTTTCTCCTTCACCCCTCCAGCCTACGCGGGAGGGGTGCCGGCGATCACCTGTGTTGCGGGCGTGTGCGTCAGACCTTCACGTACAGGCGCAGGGTGATGTAGCCCGTGATCCCCGCGATGGCCGCGCCGATCGGGACCAGCCAGACCGACGTCGTGACCACGTCCACCAGCGTGATCGGCGGGATGACGCCGTTCTGCGCGATCCCGGCGAGCAACGAGTCGATGAACGCGAGCTTCCCGACGACGAGCCCGACGCCCGCGAGCACCGCGCCCACCACGCCCGTCACCACGGCCTCGATGAGGAAGGGCAGCTGGGTGTACCAGCGCGTCGCGCCGACCAGGCGCATCACGCCGACCTCGGTGCGCCGCGTGTAGGCGGACACCTGGACGGTGTTCGAGATCAGCAGCAGCGCCGCGACGGCCTGGACGAGCGCCAGCGCGAAGGTCACGTTCCGCACGCCGCCGAGGAAGTCGAACAGCTTCGCGACGACGTCCCGCTGGTCGATCACCGTGCGTACGCCGACCTGGTTCTGCATCGCCTGCCGCACGGCCGCGGCACCGGCGTCCGCCTGGGCGCCGTCGGTGTCCACGAGCTTCACTCGCAGCTGCGCGGGGAGCGACTGCGGGCGGGCGACCTCGGCGATCGACTGGCCGGCGAAGAGCTGCTGGAACCGCTCGTAGGCGGCCTGCTGGCTCTCGTAGCGCACCGAGGCGATCAGCGGCGAGTTCTCCAGGGTGGACCGCAGCCCCGAGCAGATCGGCTGGCTGCAGTCCGGGTCCGACGCCGAGACGTCCTGGGTGAGCGAGACCTGCACCTCGAGCCGGTCACTGTAGAGCGACTCGGTGCTGTCGATCGTGCGGACGGCGAGCAGGCCGGTTCCGACCAGGAGCAGCGAGATCGCGGTGGTCAGCACCATCGCCACGGTCATCGTGACGTTGCGGCGCAGGCCCGTGCCGACCTCGCGGAAGACGAAGTCCGTGCGCACTACCGGCCCACCCCGTACACCGCGTGGGCCTCGTCCCGGACGACCCGGCCCATCTCCAGCTCGACCACGCGGCGGCGCATCGAGTCGACGATCGAGTGGTCGTGCGTCGCCATCACGACGGTCGTCCCCGTGCGGTTGATCCGCTCCAGCAGCAGCATGATGTCCTGGCTGGTGTCCGGGTCCAGGTTGCCCGTGGGCTCGTCCGCGAGCAGCACCAGCGGCCGGTTCACGAACGCCCGGGCGATCGCGACGCGCTGCTGCTCCCCGCCGGAGAGCTCGTGCGGCATCCGTTCCGCCTTGCCCTCGAGCCCGACGAGCTCGAGCACCTCGGGCACGACCTTCCTGATCGTCGACGGGGGCTTGCCGATCACCTCGAGCGCGAAGGCGACGTTCCCGCCGACGGTCTTGTTCGGCAGCAGCCGGAAGTCCTGGAAGACGCAGCCGATCCGCTGGCGCAGGCGGGGGACCTTCCGCCGCGGCAGCTTCGCGACGTTCAGGTCCGTGACGAAGATGTTCCCTCGGGTGGGGACGTCCTCCCGCAGCAGCAGCCGCAGGAACGTCGACTTCCCGGAGCCCGACGGCCCGATGAGGAAGACGAACTCACCCTTGTCGACCTCGACCGAGACACGGTCGAGCGCGGGCCGGGTGGACGTCTTGTACATCTTCGTGACGCGTTCGAGGCGGATCACGCGCCGAACCTACCGGCGCGACGCCGCGGGGCCGCGCCCCGACCCGCCCCCTCGGCGCAGCGGTACGACCGCTCGTCCGATCAACGGTCGATCACGGTCCGATCAGGCCGCCGGACTCAGCTCCCGTCGGCCATCTGCTGGCTCTTGCGCCAGCGGATGCCCGCCTCGACGAAGCCGTCGATGTCCCCGTCCAGCACCGCGCCCGGGTTGCCGACCTCGTAGTCCGTCCGCAGGTCCTTGACCATCTGGTACGGGTGCAGCACATAGTTGCGCATCTGGTTTCCCCAGGACGAGCCGGTGTCCTTCAGCGCGTCCATCCGCGCCTGCTCCTCCTGGCGCTGCCGGGCGAGCAGCTTGGCCTGCAGGACGACCATCGCGGTGGCCTTGTTCTGGATCTGCGAGCGCTCGTTCTGGCAGGACACCACGATTCCGGTCGGGATGTGCGTGAGCCGGACGGCGGAGTCGGTCGTGTTGACCCCCTGACCACCCGGGCCCGACGAGCGGTAGACGTCGACCCGCAGGTCCTTCTCGTCGATCTCGACGTGGTCCGTGGACTCGACGACGGGCGCCACCTCGACGCCGGCGAACGAGGTCTGGCGGCGGCCCTGGTTGTCGAACGGGGAGATCCGCACGAGGCGGTGCGTGCCCTGCTCGACCGACAGCGTCCCGTAGGCGTACGGCGCGTGGACCTGGAAGGTGGCGGACTTGATGCCCGCCTCCTCCGCGTAGGAGGTGTCGTAGACGTCCGTGGGGTAGCCATGGCGCTCCGCCCAGCGCATGTACATCCGCATGAGCATCTCGGCGAAGTCCGCGGCGTCGACGCCACCGGCCTCCGAACGGATGGTGACCAGCGCCTCGCGCTCGTCGTACTCGCCGGAGAGCAGGGTGCGGACCTCGAGCGAGGAGATGTCCTCGCGCAGCTTGGCGCGCTCGGCGTCCGCGTCCGCGACGGCACCCTCGTCGCCCTCGTCCTCCGCGAGCTCGTAGAGCACCGGGAGGTCGTCGACGCGGCGCCGGAGGTCCTCGAGTCGCCGCAGGTCACCCTGGGCGTGGGCGAGCCGGCTGGTGACCTTCTGTGCGGCCTCGGTGTCGTTCCAGAGGTCGGGCTGGCCCGCCTGGTCCGAGAGGTCCGCGATCTCCGAGCGCAGCGCGGGCAGGTCGGTGACCTTCTCGATGCTCTCCAGGGTGGCGGAGAGTTCCTTCAGGTCGGCTGCGGCGTCGGCATTCACAGCACCCAAGGGTACGTGTACCCGCTAGTCGACAGGGATCGCGTCCAGCAGTTTCACCATCGCCCGCGTGTGCGCGACGGCGAAGTCCGCGACCGCCTTCCGATACGGGTCCGGTTCACCCCGGGCCGCGACGCGCGCCTCCTCCAGCCGGGAGGTGTACGCCTCCCGCGCGTCGCTCACCAGCTCCGTGCGCTGCTTCACCGTCAACGACCCCGCATGCAGGAGCCGGAGCACCAGCGGGCTGCGCAGCGCGTCGGACCCGCTGCCACCGGTCAGCCACGCCTTGAAGGCCCGCTTCCCCGCCGCGGTGATCACGTACTGCTGCGACGCGCGAGGGCCCTGTTTGCCGAGCCGGAGCAGCCCGGCCTCGGCCAGCACGGGCAGCTCGCGGTAGACCTGGCTGCGGGTCACGGTGAAGAACGAGCCGAACCGTTCGCCCGCCGCCGCGACCAACTGCCCGCCTGTCATCGGTCCGCCGTGGAGCAGCCCGAGGAGCGCGGCGGCGGTCGAGTTCACTGCGGGAGGGGCCGGCATCGGTAAACGGTCGCACGCCCGACCGGTTCCCGCAGTCCACGAATTCCACTGTGCACCCAATGCCGGGCCGCCTCTCCCCCGTTCAGCGCAGGCTGGAGTCCGGAAGGACCGATGTGGCCGGACGGCCGACCACACAGCGCCGCCCCGGGCCGGCGACGACAGCCCCTTCCCCCGGGGCCACCGCGGCCGGAAGCGAGTAGGGCTCCGCGGCCTCGGGGTCCACGACGTAGCCGAGATCCCTGAGGCTGGCAACGGTGAGCCGGCTCAACGGGTTGCCCGCGGCGGCGATGAAACCGCTCATCAGCTCGGTGCCGAAGACGCTCTCCCGCCAGTGCCCCTCCCGGGTGCCCGCGCCGCCGGTGTTCTCGACCGGAACGCCGGTCTCCGCGGCGCCGGTGAGCGTCTCGTACTCGGCGACGGCACCCGCGCCGCTGAACGTCGGGTCGTCCGTCCCGGAGCCGGCGAGGAGGCCCTTGCGGCTCCACAGCGTCCCGATGCCCAGGACGTGGCCCATCTCGTGGGTGATGACGTCGTCGAGGGTCCCGTCGGCCTCCATCTGCGCGAGGTCGGCGCTGTCGAACTGCATCCGCCCGGCGGCCGGCAGCAGCGCGGCGGCACCGGCCGAGGCCGGCCGGAGCTGGGTCGGCCCGGCCTGACCGAGGATCTGCCCCGGGCCGTCGATGGAGCTGCCCGAGGCGAGGATGAGCACGTCGTCGACCGTCTCGCCGTCCACGAGCACGGACGGGAGGTCGCCAACGATCACCGACGCCCACCGGTCCGCGGCCCGGCTGAACGCCTTCTGCTGGCGCCCGGTGAGGCCGCCGGTGAAGCGGACGTCGATCGCGAACGGCGAGTCGGTGGCGGCGAGGGCCGCGGCCCGGCGGGTGCTCGCGACGGCCCGGTAGTGATCGCTCATGAGGCCGGATCCTCGCACCTGCGCCGCTCCCGCGCCGGGACCCGGACGGGGGCGGCGAGGGCGTCGACAGCGGACCGGCGCAGGTCGGACGGGGTCGTGCGCGTGAAACCTCGCTAGAGCGAGGTTCCACGCGCACAGGTCAGATCGTCAGCGCGGCGATCTTCTCGCGCTGGGCGTCCCCGTCCCCGTACTGGCCGGCGAGGCGCTTGGCGCGCTTGTAGAAGAAGTGCGCCTCGTGCTCCCAGGTGAAGCCGATGCCGCCGTGGTACTGGATCATCGCGGCCGTCGCCTGCAGGGCCACGTCGCTCGCCTTGGCCTTGGCGACCGCGACGGCCAGCGCTGCGTCGTCCTGCTTCTCGTCGACGGCGTGCGCGGCGTACAGCGACGCGTGCTCGGCCATCGTGATCCCGACGTGCAGGTCCGCCAGCGCGTGCTTGATCGCCTGGAACGAGCCGACCGGCACGCCGAACTGCTCCCGCTCGCGGTCGTAGGCGACGGTGCGGGACAGGGCCTCGCGGGCGACGCCCGTCAGGTCCGCGGCCACGAGCACGGTCGCCCGGGCCTCCAGCTCGGCGACGACCTCGGCGGTCGCGCCGGGCAGGGCCTCGCCCGCACCCTCGACGTGCACCGACGCGACCCGCGCGGTGCCGTCGTAGGAGCGGAGGGGGGTCGCGGTAAAGGCGCCCTTCTCGACGAGTGCGAGCCCGTCCCCGGAGCGCGCGACGATCACGTCCGCGACCGCGCCGTACTCGACGTTGGGCAGGGTGCCGGGTGCCGATCCCCGCAGGGTGAACGCGCCGACGGCGTCCCCTGCCGCCAGCCGTGGCAGCCAGGCCGCCTTCTGCTCGTCGGAGCCTGCGAGCCGGATCGCCTCGGCCGCGAGGACGGTCCCGCGCCACGGCCCGGGAGCGACCCCGGCGCCGAGCGCCCGCGCGATGACCTGGGCCTCGATCAGCCCGAGCCCCAGGCCGTCGTGCTCCTCGGGCACGGTGACGGCGAGCCAGCCCTGCTCGGCGGCCGCCTTCCACAGCGAGGCGGGGTGCCCGTCGGAGTCCTGGTCGTCGACGACGGCCCGGACGGCGTCGGTGTCGAACCGGTCCGCCAGGTACCCGCGGACGGCGGCGCCGAACTCCTGCTGGTCCGAAGTGAGTGCGAAGAACATCCCGGCCTCCTAGCGGGGCAGGCCGAGCACACGCTCGGCGGTGACGTTGCGCTGGACCTGGGACGAGCCGCCCCAGATGGTGACCGAGCGGGACCACATGGCCTGGGCGTTCATCGGGCGCAGGTCGAAGTCCGTGCCGTCGATCGACAGGGACTCGAGCGTGGCGTCCTCGCCGAGGATGTCGTCGTAGACCTCCCAGAGGTCCTGGAACGCCTCGGACCACTGCAGCTTGGTCATCGACGCCTCGAACCCGAGGTCCTTGCCCTGCTCGGTCTGCGTCAGGACGTACATCGAGTGCAGGCGCAGGCACTCCAGCTCGGTGAGCACCCGGGCCAGCTTGCCGCGCAGCACCGGGTCCTTGTCCTTGCCGAGCGCCTTGGCGACGGCCGCGATCTCGTCGTACTGCCGGCGGAACTCCGTGTACTGGGAGATGCCGGACGCGCCGCGCTCGAAGGAGAGCAGCAGCATCGCCGTCCGCCAGCCCTCGCCGATCTCGCCGAGGACGTCGGTGGCCGCCACCCGGGCGTCGTCGAAGAAGACCTCGCCGAACTCGCTGGCCCCGCTCATCTGCTTGAGCGGCCGGGCGTCGACACCGGGCTGGTTCATGTCGATGAGCAGCATCGAGATGCCGCGGTGCTTCTGCGAGCCCTGCTCCGTGCGGACCAGGGTGAAGATCTTGTCGCCGTGGACGGCGTTCGTGGTCCAGACCTTCTGTCCGTTGACGACGAAGTCGTCGCCGTCCCGGACGCCCCTGGTCGTCAGCGCCGCGAGGTCCGAGCCGGCGCCGGGCTCGGAGAAGCCCTGGCACCAGATGACCTCGTTGCGCAGCATCGGGCCGATGATCTCCTTGCGCTGCGCGTCCGTGCCGATCGCCATCACGGTGGGCGCGAGGAAGGTCAGACCGAGCGGGTTGACGGTGCGCGGGGCGTTGGCCAGGACCATCTCGACGTCGTAGATGGCCTTCATGCCGGGCGTGCCGCCGCGGCCGCCGAACTCGGTGGGCCACTGGATGCCGGCGAACCCGGCCAGCGCCTTGTCCCGCTCCCAGTCCCGGCGGAGCCGGAAGCTCTCGTCGTCGTCGAGGGACTCCCAGAAGCCGGGGGCCTTCCACTCGGCGGGGATGTTGGCCTGCAGCCAGGACCGGAGCTCGTTGCGGAACTCCTCCTCGGCCGCGGTGTAGCTCAGATCCATCGCTGTCTCCTCGCGGACGGTCCAGCGGTCCGGGACCGGGCCGCTGCGCTGTCCCCACCCTGACATACCCGCCAGTAACCTGCACCGCCCGGTGAGCCCCTCGAAGCGCCGGTATGCGCCCGGTAGCCTGCGAGTATGCGCAGTGAGCGGGTGACCGTCACCCTGCCGGCCGAGCTGGTGGCCGAGGCACGGGAGGCGGTCCGACGAGGCCACGCGGCGAGCCTGTCGGCCTACGTCGCGGAGGCGGTGGCGTCCCGGCAGCTCAGGGACCGTTCCCTGGCGACGCTGGAGGACCTCTACGGCGGTCCGCCACCTCCCGACGAGCTCGATGCGGCGCGGCGATCGCTGCGTCTGGTCCCTCCCGTTGCCGTCGGCTGAGGCCCCGGTGATCGGAGGACGGGTCCTCGACTCCAGCGCACTGATCGCCTTCGCCACGGGCAGGCCGGTCTACGTGCGGGCCCTGGTGTGGGCGGCGGTCGAGGAGAACATGGTGCTGGCCGTGCCGAGTGCGGCGCTGGGGCGCGCGTGGTCAATGCTGGAACCGGAGCACCACGCGGCCCTGCAGGTGCTCCTGGGCCTGCCCAACACGGTGATCCAGGACCTGAGCCCGGCGGCGGCGCAGGAGTCCGGGCTGCTGCTCGCGTCGTCCGGGCAGGACGACATCGTGGCCGGTCAGGTGGTCACGACGGCCCGCCGGCGCGGCTGGCCCGCCGTCACCGGGGACCCGGGCGCCCTGCGGAAGCTGGACTCCCGGGTGCCGATCGAGGAGATGCCGTAGCTCAGGCTCCGGCGAGGCGGGCGCGCAGGATCGCGAGCTCGTTCTCGGTGAGTCCGTTCGCCAGCAGCCATCCGGCCGCGCCGCCGGCCCGCTCGTCGAGCACCGCGAGGACCTCCGCCATGGCGCGGGCCCGCGGCCGGTGCCGGTCCAGCTCGTCGGCGTCCGGGACAGGCTCGCCCGTGCGCGCCCGCCAGCGGGTGAACATGTCCTCGATCCTCGTGGCCGAGAGCGCGTAGTCCTCGATGATCGCCTCCCGCTCGACCCCGACGGCGTCGAGCACCATCGCGACCAGCGTCCCGGTCCGGTCCTTGCCGGCGGCGCAGTGCACCAGCGCCGGACCGGTGTCCTCCGCGGCGAGCCGGCGGACGGCGCCGAGGACGTTCGGGCCGCGGTCCCGGAGGTAGCCGAGGTAGTTGGCCACCATGGGGTCGTTGTCCTCGCCGATCTCCGGGAAGCTCGCGGCCCTCCTCGGGGATGAAGCTGAACTGCGCGATCTCCACCCCGGCCTCGGCCACGGCGGTCGAGGGGAACTCGGCGATCTCCCGGTCCGTCCGCAGGTCCAGGACCAGCTTCAGGCCGACGACGTCGACCATGTGCCGGATGTCCGCGGGGGTCATGTGGTTGAGCGCCTCGCTGCGGAAGAGCACCCCGGTGCGGGTCGTGCCGCCGGCCTTCAGCGGGAGCCCGCCCACGTCGCGGAGGTTGGAGAGGCCTTCGAGGGTGAGCCAGCGGTTCGCCGCCGCCTCGTGCAGCGCGGTGTCGGCCAGGGAGTCGTCGGACAGGTCGGCTTCGGTATCCGCGTCGGTCACCCCGGTCACGCTAGTCAGGCAGCCGCCCGGTCCAGCATGACCGGCGTCTCACGTCAGGCGACGAGCTTCTGCACGCCCGCGGCGGTGAGCAGGAAGGGGCGCAGGCCGTCCGCGGCGTCGGCCGGCGGGTCCCCGGCGGAGGCGCTGCCCGCTCCCCCGCCGCCCTCGGCGACCGCCGGCCTCGGCATCTCCCCGGGGGCTCCGGGCACAGGCGAGCTCGCGCGGGCCCGCCGGTCGGGGCGGCCGCACCACCCCTGACCGGCGGAGCATGCGAATCCGCGGCGGGTCAGCCGAACTGGGTGGGGTTCAGCACCCGCCGGCTCAGCTTCGCGACGATCGGGCCGTCCTCCTCGCTCGCGGCGCGGACGGCGAGCCACTTCTCGTCGGCCATGAACGCGGCCCACTTGGTGGCCATGTCCTCGTAGGAGTCGAACCTCATGACGTAGACGAGCTCGTTGTTGCTGTTGTCGCCGAGCTCGGTCAGCGAGATGAACACGCACTCCATGCCGTGCGCCTCGAAGAAGCCGAGGGTGTGCTCCTTGAACCTCTTCACCAGTGCGGGCATGCGCCCGGGCACGGTCGTGTACTCGCGGATCTCGTAGATCATCGTTGACCTCCAGGTCGGAAAGTCCCACCCTCGCAGGAAACCCCCCGGGCGCACAGGATCTTCGTCGTGACCGGACAGGACGTTCCCTCGGCCGCGCGACCGACCGGCTCGCCGCCGACACCCCCGGTGGCCCGCTCAGTGCGCGAGTGGACGGCGCAGCGCCGCGGGGAGCATCCGGGCACCCTCCCCCTGCGCCGCGGCGCTGTCGTTCGGGTTCAGCAGGCCGCAGCGCGCGAGGGACAGGCAGCCGCAGCCGATGCAGGAGTCCAGACCGTCGCGCAGCGCCTCGAGGGCCTGGATCTGCTCGTCGAGCCGGCCCCGCCAGCGCTGGGACAGCCGCGTCCAGTCCTCGGTGGTCGGCCGTTCCGCGGGGAGGGAGTCCAGGGCCTCGCGCACCTCGTCGAGGCCGATGCCGATCGCCCGGGCCGCCCGGATGAAGGCGAGCCGGCGCAGCGTCGCGCGCCGGTACCGGCGCTGGCCACCGCCGGTGCGGGTCGCCGCGACGAGGCCCTCCTTCTCGTAGTAGCGCAGGGCGGAGTGCGGGAAGCCACTGCGGTCGACGACCTCGCCGATGGTCAACAGGTCCGACTGGTCCACAGCTCGTTCCTACACCTCGATCCGGGTTCAGGTGCGGGCCTTCCGCTCCCCTCACCACCCGTCCGGCGTAACCCAGAGGCCTGAACGGAGCAGTCGACCGCCTATCGGGCTCGCCGACCGTTCACCGCCGGACGAAGCGGCAGGCCGGCGCCCCACGGCGAGACGAGCGGCTCGCCCTGAGCGCCGACAGGCCGTCCTCGCCCTTGTCTCGACGAGTGGGTCCTCCGTAAGGTCTGCCGAGTCATCACGGTCCGATCACGAGCGGACTTCGAGCAGGACCCCCGACCTGCTCCCGGGACCCCCGACCCGGCGTCGTTCGTGATCGAGCCCCCGATCGTGAAAGGGCAGGTTCTTGGCTGGCCACCGCTCCCCAGGCGGCCGCCGTGTGATCGACGTCCCGGCTCCCCACCGGGACACTGCACGGCGCTCCGCAGCGCGTCACGCGACCGTCAACGGTCCCGTGAACACCCGTCGTAGCTTCTCGATGACCGCCGCCTTCGGCGCGGCCATCGGCGTGGTCACCACCGGCGCCTTCGCGGCCGTGACCTCCACCGGAGCCACGAACAACACCGCGGCGGCGGCGGAAGGCACCGGCACCACGGCGGCCCTCGCCGCCAACGCGACCGTCCTCGAGCCCTCGGCGCCCACCGACGGGATCGGCGACGTCGCCGCGACCGACGGCCACATCAGCCCGGTCGCCTACACGGCGTCCTTCGCGGACCCCTCCGGGGCCGATGCGCAGATCGCCTCGCTGGACAAGGCCGGCAAGATCGCCGACCAGATCGCCGCCCAGCACGCCGAGGAGGCGCGCAAGCAGGCCGCGGCGGACAAGCTCGCCGCGCTGATCTCGCAGGGCGGCGTCGACGGCTGGATCGCCCAGGCGCTCGCGGTCTGCGACCTCCCGCAGGACCTCGCGCCGTCGGTCAAGAAGGTCATCATGGCCGAGTCGGGCGGCAACCCGACGGCGATCAACAACTGGGACTCCAACGCTCGTCGCGGCACCCCGTCCCAGGGCCTGATGCAGGTCATCCCGGCGACGTTCCGGGCCTACGTGCACCCGAGCCTCGCCGGTAAGTCGATCACCGACCCGGTCGCGAACATCACCGCCGGCGTCCGGTACATGGTCGCCACCTACGGCCTGGAGACGCTCGAGGCGGGTGGCCGCACGGACAGCTCCGGCAGCTACGTGGGCTACTGACCCTCCGACCAGCGGTTCCCGCCCGGATGGCCTAATCTGACGGGATCCGCCGGACGGCGGCGGCGGTGACGCTCCGCCGAGAATTCGAACGTTCGGTGACGCTCCCTCTTCGGGCACGCCACCGCGCGCCGCCCCCGCCGGAGGCGCGAACGAGCCGAGGCGGAGGCCGGTCCCGGAGATGCCCCAGAATCCCTCGGATCTCCCGGGCCCGGTGAACGCCGGCTTCGGCCGGCCCGCCTCCGCGACGCGGGCCCCGCGCACCTTCCGCCCCGAACTGCAGGGCCTGCGGGCCCTCGCCGTCGCCCTCGTCGTCGTCTACCACGTGTGGATCGGCCGGGTCTCCGGCGGCGTCGACGTCTTCTTCGTCCTCTCCGGCTTCCTCATCACCGGGTCGCTCTTCCGCTCCGCCTCCCGCGGCCCGCTGAGCCTCGGTCCGATGTGGGCCCGCCAGGCCACCCGGCTGGTCCCGGCCGCGTTCGTCGTGCTGATCGTCTGCATCCCGCTGGGCGTCGCCCTCCTGCCCGAGGCCCGCTGGCTGCAGACGGTCAAGGAGGTCCTCGCCAGCGCCGTCTTCGTGGAGAACTGGCGGCTCGGCACCGACGCGGTGGACTACGCGGCCCAGCACGACACCGCGAGCGTGGTCCAGCACTTCTGGTCGCTCTCGGTCCAGGTGCAGTTCTACGTCGTGTGGCCGCTCCTGGTGGCGCTCGTCGCGCTCACCGCGGGCTATTCGCGGGACAAGCTGCGGATCCACCTGACGCTGACGATGATCGGCATCTTCGTGGCGTCCCTGACGTTCTCGATCGTCCTGACGCTGGCGAACCAGCCGCTGGCCTACTTCCACTCCCTGACCCGCGTCTGGGAGTTCGCGCTCGGCGGGCTGCTCGCGCTCGTGATCGACACCGTCGTGCTGTCCCGGGCGCTGCGCCTCGCGATGGGCTGGGCCGGCGTGCTGGGGCTCGTCGCGTGCGGCCTGGTCCTGCAGGTCGACCGCGTGTTCCCCGGCTACGCGGCGCTGTGGCCGACCCTCTGCGCGGTCATGATCCTGCTGGCCGGCGCGACCGGGAGCCCGCTGGGCGCGGACCGCCTGCTCGGCAGCCGGCCGATGCAGTACCTGGGTGATCTCAGCTACGCGCTCTACCTCTGGCACTGGCCGGTCCTGATCTTCTTCCTCGTCGTCCGGGGCCGCGCCGAGGTCGGCCTGCCCGACGGCGCGGTCGTGGTCGCGATCTCGGTCGTCCTGGCGATCGCGACGCACCATCTCGTCGAGGAGCCTCTCCGACGGGCCCGGCTCACGGACCGTTCCCGGACGCGGATCTGCGCGACGATGGTCGTGGTGGTGCTGGTGGCTGCGGGTGGGTGGCAGATCTCGGCCTACCAGCGGGCCGGCGACCTCGGCACGATCGGGGACGTCGACCATCCCGGGGCGATGGCGCTGCGCGAGGGGTTGCCGAACGACGGCCGGACCGCGGTGGAGCCCGTCCCGCCCATGGTGACGATCTCTCAGGACTGGGGACAGCAGCGAGGCGCCTGGACCTGCCGGCCGGTGCCGGACCAGTCACAGGTGCCGGAATGCACCCTCGCCACGAACGGAACCCCCGAACACACCCTCGTCGTCGTCGGCGACTCGCACTCCCAGCAGTACGTCGACGCGCTGCAGCCGATCGCCGAGAGCCGCAACTGGCGTCTCGTGACCTTCCTCCTCGGGGCCTGCCCGTTCTCCACCCGGTCGGACACGGACCCGAACAACGCAGACTGTGTGGGGTGGAACCAGATCGCGGCGGACACGATCCTCGCGCTCCACCCGGATGCCGTGTTCACCGCCGCGAGCCGTGACGTGCGGCCGGGACTGACCGAGCACACCCCGGCCGGCTACGTCGAGCAGTGGCGGCGGATGAACGACGCCGGCGTCCCGGTCGTCGCGTTCCGGGACAACCCCCGTTTCGCCTCGTCACGCCCGGACTGCGTACAGCAGTTCGGAGCCGACGCGCCGGAGTGCGGCGTCGCCCGAGCGGACGTCTACGCCGCGACGCCTCCCTACGAGCAGATCCCGGATCTGCCTCCGAACGTGTCCTTCCTGGACATGACGGACGCGCTCTGCGATCCGGAGCAGTGCCCCGCCGTCGTCGGCAACGTGCTCGTCTACCTGGACGACAACCACGTCACCGCGACCTACATGCGGTCGATGGCGCCGATGGTGGAGGAACGGCTGGACCAGGCCCTCGGCTGGTAGCGCCTCAGCCGACGACCGGGCGCGCCTTGTTCCCCCGACCGCCACCACGGCGCCGCTGCGGAGCTGGGCCCCACGACGGAGCTCCGGCCGGCCGTCCACCGTCACCTCGCCGGCCTCGATCAGCTCGCGGGCGTGCGCACCGTCCTCGGCCAGGCCGGAGAGCTTGAGGAACTGGCCGAGCCGGATGGGTTCGGCGGAGATCGGGACGTTCTGCACGGGACCAGCCACCTGCGCATCATCCCTGATGTCTATCGCGGGCCCGCTCCGCGCTCCCCAGCGTCGCCAGTCGTGCCGGACCTCCGCCCGCTACCGAAGGCGCACCTGCACGTCCACGCCGAGAGCACCGTGGGGAGAAGGCCCTCGGGCGGGCTCCGAGGACCTTCCTCGTGGCCGCCGACGACGCGGGGTCCGCCGATCGACCTACGCACGCGTCGACCGGTCCGTGACCTGGTCGGTCGACGGTGCGAGCGGGCCGGACGCGCGACCGTCACGGCACCGGGGAGACGCCCCGGACTGAGGAGGACAGTCCCCGATCCGCTTTCCGACCGACCGCACGGGCCCCGTGTTTCGGGTCTCGGTCCGCGGGTAAGTACCTCCCCCGTTGGCCGAAGGAGGACGGCGACTTCGGCGCCCTCCCTACCGGAAGGGGTACGTATGAGGTTCACCGTCGCCGCGGCCGGCATGCTCGGTGCGGCCGCTCTGATGCTCGGCAGCGGGGTCGCCGCAGCGCAGACCACGCCGCCCCCACCTCCCGGCACCGGCACGAACACGCCACCGAGCAGCAGCGCCGGGGCACCCGGGACCGGTGGGCAGCTCTCCGACCAGGATCGGCTGTACATCATGCAGAACGCGCAGACCGATCTGACCGAGATCACGGCCGGCGGGCTCGCCGCCCAGAAGGGGACGACCGCCGCCGTCAAACAGACCGCCCAGACGCTCATCAGTGATCACCAACAGGCGCTCACCCAGCTGCGCGGCATCGCACAGAACGCCTCGGTGACCCTGCCGAGCACCCCCAACCAGATGCAACAGCAGGTGCTGCAACAGCTCACGGCAGCCACCGGTACCGCGTTCGACCTCGCCTACCTGCAGCCCGAGATCGCCGGTCATCAAGAGTCCATCAGCCAGACCCAGCAGGAGCTCTCCTCGGGCAGCGACGCCGCGGTCAAACAGTTCGCCAGCAGCTACCTGCCGGTCGCTCAGAAGCACCTGCAGTTGCTGCAGAGTGACCTGCAGCAAATCGGCGGCGTGCCGAGCGGGGTGAGCGCCGGCTCCGGCGGCACGGCGGCGCCGTGGGCGTCTCCCGAGCTGGTCGGTGCCCTGCTCGGCTGCGGCTCACTGCTCGTCGTCGGGGCCGGGGCCCAACTGCTCACCCGGAGGCGCCGAGCGTGAGGACACCCGGTGCGCCGCGGGTGCCGGCATCTCACCGGCGACCACGGCTGCCCTGGATGATGTTGCTGGCCGGCCTGGCCATGATCACCATCGGCCTGGTCGGCTGGTGGAGCGCCGCGGCGGCCACACCGAACCGCGGAGCCGTGCCCGCGGCAGCACCGACTCCGCCAACGGTGCCGATCGTGGGGCCGCCCGCGCCGGTTGCGGCGCCGGCGACCCCGGAGCAGCTGCAGCTGCCGTCACTCGGCGTGGACGCCCCCGTCGTGCCGGTCGACGTCGAGCCGGGCGGCGCGCTGCTGGTTCCCGATGACCCCGGTGTACTCGGTTGGTGGCAGGCCGGCGCCCGGCCCGGCAGCGGACACGGAACGGTCGTGGTGGACGGCCACATCGACACCGCCCGCGACGGGCCCGGCGCCTTCTACCACCTGCCTGCACTGCGCCCCGGTGACCAGGTACGGCTCAGGACGGACCGCGGCACACAGGGCTACGTGGTGCGCGCGGTGCGCAGTTACCCGAAGACCGCGCTGCCACCGGAACTGTTCACGACCGACGGGCCGCCGCGCCTGGCCCTGGTCACCTGCGGTGGCTCGTTCGACCAGCACACCCGCCAATATGCCGACAACGTTGTCGCCTACGCCGTGCCCGGCTGACCAGAACCACACCGCTGTCCGGCAGGCGCCCGCCAGCTCCTCTGGGCGACCCTGAGCTGGGGCACCGACCGACGCAGCGACTGAACCGGCGACGAATCTCGGCGGTCGCCAAGCGACCCGATCGGGGCGTCGCTGCGGGCCGGCGTGCCGGTCAAGATCGTCAGCGAGCGGTCGGGGCACTCGTCGGTCTCGCTCACGCAGGACACCTACATGCACGTGATCCCGGGGATGGACGAGCACGCCGCGCAGGTCGCGGCGACGGCGATCCTGGGGCCGGCCACGGGCTCCGTGACCACGGCCGTGACCATCGGGGCCGATTCGCCCCTGGTCTGAGCACACAAAAAGCAAGAGAGCCACTGACCGTGCTGGTCAGTGGCCCTCTTGCGTAGTAGCGGGGGTAGGATTCGAACCTACGACCTCTGGGTTATGAGGCGAATGGGGACCGTCCCGGCGTCCCTTGGCCGTCCGCTCTGGCCCGGCTTGACCACCAGCAGCGTTGTGCCTTGTCCCTCGCCGTCCCGTCGAGTCCAGCCGGGCGCGGGAGAGTCCTACTACTGTTCGTACTACTGGTTTGACCAGCCTGCGTCGACCTCACGCACACGCTTTCGAGGATGGGGACCCAGAGCCCAGCGACGTCCAGATGCCGCCTCACCACCCAGAGCGGCGCCAATCTGGCCCTGCATGTGCACTCGCGAGCAGTCGCGACCGGCCACCACGAATGCGACCGTCAAGCCACCGTCGACCTGCTTCGCCTGCCATCGCGGCACCGGATTTACAGTGCGCTGGCAAACCGTCTCTGACCTGCGGTGGAGCCGGGTACCCACCGTCCGCGTCCGCGCATAGTCCGCGCGGGTCGTTCTCACCGTCCACGTCGGGTGCTGGTGGTGATCTCCTCGCGGCGCCGGGGCAACCCTTCCGTCTCGGCGTGCTGTGAGGAGATCACCACGTCCGCACTTCCCTGATCTCCGAAGCGGTGCCGGGTGCGGGCGGAGCCCGCGGGGGGTGGTGGCGTCACCTCTGGAGCTGCCGACCGCGCTCGATGTAGCCGAGGAGGTGGGTGGCGACCTGCAGGTTGAACCTGGTGCTGCCGTCGGTGAGGTCGGCGGCGAGGACCTGGCGGATGCGGTGGACCCGGTAGCGGACGGTGCTGGTGTGGATGCCGAGCAGGCGGGCGGTCCGCGGGTATTCGCCCCAGCAGTCGAGATAGGCGCGCAGCGTGGCGACCAGCTGGGTCCCGTGCTCGGCGTCGGAATCGAGCACCGAGCCGAGCCAGTGGCGGACGTAGGCGCCGACCTCCCCGTCGTGCTGGCCGAGCCGAATCAAGCCGGGGAACTCGAACCGGTCCGCGTTCACGACACACACCCCCGACGGGGGACGGATGTTCGTGAGGTCATCACTGCTCCTGCGGTGGTCGACGGCGTAGCTGGTCAGCGCATGTCGGCGAGCGCTGAAGCCAGGTCGGGGTGGACTTCGAACAACTCCCCGAGGTCGGCGGCGACGAGAGCGTCGTGCACGGCGTGAGCGGGCGGGGCGATCAGGCAGAGGGCGATGTCGGCCTGTCCTGCCCACTCGGCGACATCGGCGAGGGCCAGAGCGCCGGACGACGTCAGGCGGGCGAGGTGGGTGAGGTCCAGCGCGAGCAACCGCGGAGACGCGGCCAGTTGCTCTCGGGCCAGCGCGTGAAGGCTGAGAGCGGCGGTAGCGTCGAGGTCGCCGGCCAGCCTGAGCCGGTGGATGCCGTTCTCGGGCGGATCGTCAGTGACGATGAATCGGGCCGTGGGCTCTTGCGGTGTCACGGGACACCTCCAAGCAGCTGTTCGTCGCTCTCCCGCGGTTACCCGAACCGGGCAGTAACGCAAACGAACAGCCGTTTCGCCTTCAACGAGGCCTGACCTCGGGTGGCCCGACAAGTAGGACAGCCTACGCCGGTTGGAGGTGCTGTAACCGCGTCACGTGGCCGCTTCCGGGGGAGCGGGTCGGGTGGCCTGCGGTACGCGCAAGCGGAGGGCGGCTGGCGGTCACGCCGGCCGCGCCCGGGCCGGAGGCAGGAGGGCGCGAGCCGAGCGGGGCCGCCGAGCCGGCCCGCTGCGCGCCGCCGGAGGCGGCGCCTTGATCTCATAGAGGCAAATTCGGCAGCAGCGCGACCCGATCAAATGTCATGTCTCGGCTGATGCTTGACGTTCAGGCCGCACCGTCCGACGCCGCGCGTCCAACAGTGGCACCATCATGGTGCGGCCGCCAGCCTCGACCCCGCCTCCTCCTGCAGGCGACGAGCGAGTCGCCCGAGTACCTCGATGGCCTGTCGCCTGAGTGTCTCGATGGCCTGTCGCCTGAGTGCCTCGATGGTCTGCAGTGCGATCTGTTTGAGTAGTTGCAGGAGCAGAAGCGCCTTGTGGACGGCCAAGCTGAAGCCTGCCCCGACTCCGGTGCGCAGCGTCGAAACTGCTGTCCCTACCGTGCCCTCGACCGTCGAATTCACGGCTCCGGTCGTGCCCTGGACTGCGCCGGCACCCTTCCCGGCGAGGTTCGTCACTGCCGCTGCTCGGGGCTTTGGCGCCTTCGGGGCGGCCCGACCACGGGGGTCGGGTGGAGTTCGGCCTGTGGCGGCTCGGTTGGGCTTCCTCGCGGCGCCCTTGACCCGCGAAGTCGCCGCGTCGGCAGCGCCCGTAGCGGTGCCGCGGGGCCGCCGTCTCACCGCTGGGGCGGCTTCGCTCCGAGGACCTGACGCGGATCGGACGCCCTTGGAGCTCTTCGCGTCGGATTCGTTGGGGTTCGTCATGGTGGGGGCCCTTCCTGATACGGGAGGTGTACCACCGTGACCGTGCCGTGAAGCTCCTCGTTGCAGACTGGGGACAAAGTTGCGCCGCCCGGAGTGCAGTGGGCGGGCGAATGCCAGATTCTGTGGCCGAGGAGCTGCAGGGGCAAGGATCGTGGCTACTCGTTGTCGACCGGATCTTCGGCGGCTATGCCGATCCGTTGGGCCGGCGGGAACTCGGCCTCGCAGCGCCAACAGTGGTCGGCATAGACGGTGATGAAGTCCGCGCCACAGCTTGGGCATCCGCCTGGCCGTAGGTGAATCTCCTCGCCGAACTCGCTGACCATGATGTTGTCGTGGTCCGCGGATCGAGAACGCCCTCCGGGACCCCGGTTCATGATCGCGACCGCATAGCGACCGCGAACACCCGTGGATAGGCGGACGGAGTCGAACACGACCGGACACCAACGAAAACGGCCCCTGACCGGCTTCTCGCTGGTCAGGGGCCGTTTTCACGGGGTGTGGCAGGTGAAGGATTCGAACCTTCGTAGGCTAAGCCGACGGATCCACAGTGGAGTGCCGCCCAGGTCGGCATTGGGCTTCTGACCTGCAGCAACGCGGCTCGTCGCCCGCACCAACCACCGCGGACTGCCACGCATTTGCCATAGCCACGATCGACAGACCTGTCGCGCCTGATCCGATCGCGCTGATCAAGGCTGCTCATCCGGGTGCTCCGCGAGCCGCGCCCATCGGCCCGGTGCTCAGCGCCGGCGCCCCGGGCGACGAGGGGGTGCCAGCGCCCCCGTCGCGGCGGTTCCCCGGACGTCCACCCGTTCAGCGTCATCGCGGCGCAGGCCGGTGTCGTCCCGATTCCCGGCAGGTCGGGTACGACTTTGCGCTGATCCACATCAGGCCCGTCGGGTGATGTACACCCCCGGCGCAGAGGCCGATGATCATCGATATGGACATGCTCTCCGTGATCACGACGACCACCTCCACGCCCGCCCAAGACCAAGGGATCCTGGGATGGGCTTTGATCGCGGTGACGGCGATCGCCGGCGTGGCGTTCGTCGTGCTGGTCGTCGCGGCCGTCATCAGCGTCATCCGCTCCGAGCTGGGGCCGGGATGCGGCGGTCGGAGCTGCTCGGCGTACGCCGAGACCTTCTCGATCTCGACACCGGCACGCTGAAGATCGACGACACCTTGATCTCCGTCGGCGGCCGTGCGGAGGAATCCGACGGCAAGTCCGATGCCGGGGTCCGGCAGGTCTCGCTGGATGCCTTCACCGTCGCCAGCCTGCGGCAGCATCTCGCGATGCTCGACGAGGAGCGGAGGCGTTCGAGCGCGCCTATGCACCAGGCGGCTGGCTGTTCGTCTGGCCGGACGGACGCCGGCCACATCCCGATTCGGTGACGGACAGGTTCAACCGGTTCGTCGACGCCCGCCGGTGCCCGGCGGATCCGGCTGCACGACGTCCGCCACGCGTACGCGACGCTCTCGCTGAACTCTGGGGTCGAACCCAAGATCCTGAGTGATCGCGTCGGGCCACAGTGACGTTCCAGATCTACACACAGCGCTCGACAGGACTGGATCTGCCCGCGACGGACCTGATCGGGCGCATGATCGAGGAGGCGGTGAAGCGCTCGCAGGACGACGCCCGCGGCACCGGCTGAGACCGCTCGTACTACCGGTCTTACTACCGAGACATGAGAACGGCCCCCAGGACGATGTCCTGGGGGCCGTTCTTCCTAGTAGCGGGGGTAGGATTCGAACCTACGACCTCTGGGTTATGAGCCCAGCGAGCTACCGAGCTGCTCCACCCCGCGCCGCTGAGTCCCGAAGGACTCTGGTGTTTCCGTGTTGCTGTTGTAGGTAGAACATTACACCCCGGAAAACAGCCCGTGCACGGGGGGTCGGTTTACCAGTTCACCGCCTCTGAGCTGCGACGATGCTCCGCCCGAGCCGCCCCCGGCGACGTTTCCCCAGGCAAGGCCCCCGGCGGGGCCTCTCGTGGCACTGCTCACAGGCCCAGAGCATGATCACGATGCTGGGAGCGGCACCGACACCACGGGGTCGCTCCCGCTCCCGACTTCGCGATCATCGGCCCGTCACCCCGTCTCGTGGCCACAGCAGGGATCAGCGCACCGCGACTCGGCCGGGCCCCGCCGCGACGCCCCGGAAACGCCGAACGGCACCCTCGGGGCCGACGAGGTCCCGAGAGTGCCGTCCTCGAGCTGTGATCAGCCCCCGGGCGAGGCGGGAGTGGCCGGGGCCGGTGTCGTCGCCCCCTGGGCCGCCTGGAACTTCTTCACGGCCGCGTCCAGTGCCGCGAGGGCCTGGCCCTGGGCCGCGAAGTCACCCGAGGACTGGGCCGCCTTGAGCTGAGCCAGCGCGTTCGAGATCTCCGCGGCCGCGGCGGCCTGGGCCGCCGTGTTCCCCGTCCCCGTCGGCGCGGGCGTCGCGGGCGTGTTTGCAGTGGTACCGCCCCGCGTCGGCGTGCCGCTCGCCGCTGCGCCCGCGCCGGGCCCGAAGACCTGGTCCAACGCCTTCGCCAGGTTGGCGTCGTAGCCGACCCGGCCGCCGAAGCTCACCAGGACGCGGGCCAGCTGCGGGTAGGACGAGTCCTGCCCCGCCCGTTCGATGTACACCGGTTCGACGTAGAGCAGGCCGCCGGCCACCGGCAACGTCAGCAGGTTGCCGTAGTCGATCGTCGTCTGGTTCTGCCGGAGCAGGTTGAGCTCGGACGACACCTGGGGCGAGCCGAGGAACTGCGCCTGGACCTGCTGCGGGCCGAGCGTCTGGGTGTCCGCCGGCAGCTGTAGGACGGTGATCTTCCCGTAGTCGGCCGGTTCGGAGCTGGCCGTCATGTAGGCCGCCATGAACTGGCGTCTCAGGCTGACCAGCGCGCTCGTCAGCTGGAAGCTCGCACCCTGCTGGTTGGGCAGCCCCGTCAGCAGGTAGTACGGGGGCTGGGCGTCCTGCGAGGCGCCGGTGTTGCCCTGCACCGTCGGGTCCGAGGGGACGTCCCAGAACGAGACCGTCGAGAAGAACTCACCCGGGTTGCTGACGTGGTACCGGGTCAGCAGCTCGCGCTGGACCTTGAACTGGTCCTCCGGGTAACGGAGGTGCGCGCGCAGCGAGTCGGTGATCGCCGACGCCGGCTTCACCGTGCCGGGGAAGGCGCTCATCCAGGTCTTCAGGACCGGGTCGGTCTCGTCGAACGCGTAGAGCGTGACCGTGCCGTCGTAGGCGTCGACGGTCGCCTTCACCGAGTTCCGCAGGTAGCTGATGGTCTCGTTCGGCAGCCGCTGCCCCTGCAGGCCGAGCTGGCTGTCGTTGGTGGTGTCCCCCAGCGCCACCTGCGCGGCGTAGGGGTAGTTCTGCAGCGTGGTGTACCCGTCGAGGATCCACTGCACCCGGCCGTCGACGACCGCGGGGTACGGGTCGTTGTCCACCGTCAGCCACGGCGCGGCCTTCTCGACGCGCTCCCGCGGGTCACGGTTGTACATGATCTTCGAGTTGTCGTTGATCGAGCTGTTGAACAGGATGTTCCGCTCGCCGTAGTACAGCGAGAAGGCGAGCCGGCTGAAGATGTTGCCGATGGACACCCCGCCCTTGCCGTTGTAGGTGAACTGGGCGCTGTCCGTGTCGTACTCGCGGGGCGTGTCGCCCGCCCCTGCCCCGACGATCGAGTAGTCCGTGATCTTCTCGCCGTAGTAGATCCGCGGCTCGGTGACCGGGATGTCGCCCTCGGTCGTCGTGTCGCTGACCGTGAAGTTGGGCAGGCCGCCCTGGCCGCCGGTGTCCTCGAGCGCGGCGTTGACCTGGTTCGCCGGCGCGGCGACGAACCCGTTGCCGTGGGTGTAGACGAGGTGGCGGTTGATCCAGTCCTGCTGGTTGCCGGTCAGCGCGCTGGAGTCCAGCTCGCGGGCGGCGACGATGTAGTCCTGCTTCGTCCCGCCGACGGTGTAGCGGTCGATGTCCAGCTTGTCCGGGAAGCCGTAGAAGTTCCGTCGCTGCTGGAGCTGGGTGAAAGTCTTCGCCAGCTTGCTCGGGTCCAGCAGGCGGATGTTCTGCACCGTCGCTGCGTCGTCCCGGATCTGCGAGGACGTGGCCGTCGACGTGCCGCTGTAGGGCTGCACGGTGACCTTGTCGTCGGTCAGCCCGAAGGCCGCGCGGGTGGCGGCGATGTTGCGCTCGATCGACGGCGCCTCGCGCTCGTTCGCGTTGGGCGCGACGACGAACTGCTGCAGGACGGCGGGCCAGGCCGCGCCGACCAGGACGCTGGAGAGCACCAGCAGCACCACCGCGATCGTGGGCAGCTGCAGGTTCCGGCGGAACACCGCGCCGAAGAACGCCGCGGCGCAGATGATCGAGATGAAGAGCAGGATCAGCTTCGCCGGCATGACGGCGTTGAGGTCCGTGTACGTGGCGCCGCTGAAGTTCGGGTTGCGGTCGGAGAACAGCAGCTCGAAGCGGTCCAGGTAGTAGGCGACGGCCTTGAGCAGCACGAACACGCCGGCGAGGATCGCGAGCTGGGCGCGGGCCGCGGCCGAGACCTGGCCGGAGCGGCCGCTGAGCCGGATCCCGCCGAAGACGTAGTGCGTGATGACGGCGACGATGAAGCTGACCGCCACGATCACGAACAGCCAGTTCAGCAGCAGCCGCAGGAACGGCAGCTCGAACGCGTAGAAGCTGATGTCGTAGCCGAACTCGGGATCCGTCTGGTTGAACGGCGTGGAGTTCAGGAACATCTGCACCGTCTGCCAGTCCCCCTGCGCGGCGAGCCCGGCGATGATGCCGACCGCCACCGGGATCCCGATGCCGAACAGCTTCAGCCTCGAGATGATCACCGTGCGGTAGCGCGCGATGGGGTCCTCGGGCCCGGCGACCGGCACGAACACCGGTCGGAACCGATAGCCGATCCACAGGGTGAGCGCGATGGCGCCGCCCATGAGGAGGCCGCCGACGATGAACTCCACGATCCGGGTGAACAGGACCGTGGTGAGGACGCCACGGAAGCCCACCTCGCCGAACCACAGGAAGTCGACGTAGAAGTCGACCACCCGGGAGCCCCCGAGGAGCACCACCACGAGCACGGCGGCCGCGATGAGCAGGATCCTGGTTCGGCGGGAGAGAGACGGGGCTCCCACCGGGGGCCGCATGGCCACGGGCACGCTCCTACAGGTCGGGTCGGACTCGGCCGGACGTCACCGTCGGACCCGGCTACCGCGGCGGCAGGAGGCGAACCAGGGTGTCGTCTCGCGTACCGCAACGCCGGGCCAGTGGCGTGCCCTGCTGGGACAACTCTACGGACGGCATGTGGAGTTCCCGTGTGAGGGGACCCCGTGACCGGCGCTTTCGCGCCCGGCGAACCCGGGCCGGGAGGCCGCCGGGACCGTCCGGACCCGCGTACCGTGGACGCCATGAGTGACGTCCCGTTCGGCTTCGGCCCTTCCGACCGCGACCCGGATCGCGACCGCGATCGCCCGCGGGACGAATCGGGCGACAAGGGAGATAAGACCCCGGACGGACCCAATGATCCGTTCGGCTTCGGCAACCTGCCTGGTGGCGGCCAGTTCCCGGGTGGGATCCCCGGTTTCCCGGGTGGCCTGCCGGGCCTGCCGGGCATGCCCGGCGCGGGCGGGCCCGGCGGCTTCGACGTCAGCCAGCTCGGTCAGATGCTGACCCAGCTCGGCCAGATGTTGAGCAGCGCACAGGCCTCCGCCGGCGACGGCCCGGTCAACTACGAGCTCGCCGCGCAGATGGCCACCCAGCAGCTCGCGCAGACGACGTCGTCGCTCACCGACGCGCAGCGCGCCGCGGTGTCCGACGCCGTCAAGCTCGCGGAGCTGTGGCTGGACCCGGCCACGAACTTCCCCGCCGGCGCCACCGAGACGGTCGCGTGGACGCCGACGGAGTGGGTCAAGGAGAGCATGCCCACCTGGAAGCGGCTGTGCGATCCGGTGGCGCAGCGCGTCTCCGGCGCCTGGGTGGAGGGGCTGCCCGAGGAGGTCCGCGCCGCGGCCGGGCCGATGCTGGCGATGATCGGTCAGATGGGCGGGTTCGCGTTCGGCTCGCAGCTCGGGAGCGGCCTGGGCCAGCTCGCGGCCGAGGTGCTGACGTCCACCGACATCGGCTTCCCGGTCGGGCCGGGCCGCACGGCGGCGCTGCTGCCCGAGGCCGTCGAGAGGTTCACGCAGGGCCTGGACCGCCCGGCCAGCGAGGTCATGATCTACCTGGCCGCCCGCGAGGCCGCGCACCACCGCCTGTTCGCGCACGTCGGCTGGCTGCGGGAGCGACTGCTCGGCGCCGTCGAGGAGTACGCGCGCGGCATCACCATCGACACCTCCCGCATCGAGGAGATCGCCCGGGACATCGACCCGGCGAACCCGGCCTCCATCCAGGAGGCCATGCAGTCCGGCATGTTCGAGCCGCAGACCACGCCCGAGCAGAAGGCGGCGCTGGCCCGGCTGGAGACCCTGCTCGCCCTGATCGAGGGCTGGGTGGACGCCGTCGTCGCCGAGGCCGTCGGTGATCGGCTGCCCGGCGCGGAGGCGCTGCGCGAGACGCTGCGCCGCCGTCGCGCCTCGGGCGGACCGGCAGAGCAGGCGTTCGCCACGATCGTCGGGCTGGAGCTGCGGCCGCGCAAGCTGCGTTCCGCCGCCGAGCTGTGGCGCCTGCTCACCGAGGACCGCGGGGTCGAGGGCCGGGACGCCATCTGGGCGCACCCGGACCTGCTGCCCGTCGCGGACGACCTGGACGACCCGGCCGGGTTCGTGTCCCACCGGGACACGAACGACCCCATCGCCGAGCTGGAGAAGCAGTTCGCGGCGGACGCCCGGGCCGCTGCGGAGGCGGAGAAGACGCCGGACTCCTCGTCGGACGAGCCGAAGGACGCCTCGGAGGACGACGGGCCGGACGAGCCCCCCACCCGGCGCAGCTGAGCACGTGACGAACGGGCCGCCGGGATCTCCCGGCGGCCCGTTCGCGTGCGCGGGTCAGGCGGGGACGGCGGCCTGCTCGTCGTCCCCGAGCTCCGGCGGGGGCTCGCCGTCCGTGCCGACCATGCCGAGACCCGCGGCCGCGGAGAGGCCCTCGAGGTAGCCCATGGCCCGCTCGGTGCGCGGGTAGTGGCGCGCCAGGGCCCAGAAGGCGTCGTCGTGGCCGGGTTCCAGGAGGTGCGCGAGCTCGTGGACCAGCACGTAGTCCACCACCCAGCCGGGCGCGTCGCGCAGTTTCTCGCTGATCCGGATGGTGCCGTCCGCGGGTGTGCAGGACGCCCAGCGGGTGCGCATCGGGGGCACCCAGCGGACGGTCGTGGGAATCGCCTTGCCGCCCAGGTACCGCCGGGACAACTCCAGGCATCGTCGGCGCAGGGCGTCGTCCCCGTGCCGGCCGGGGGACCGCCGTTTCGCCTCGCTGCGCTCGAGGCGGCGGACCATCTCGTCCACCCAGCGCCGTTCCTCGGACTCGCTCATCCACCCCGGGATGAACACGATCACCGTGTCACCTTCGCGCCGGGCGCTGACCATCCGACGTCGCCGGTCACTACGCCTGACCTCGACGACCGCAGGGCTCGCCATCACTCCACCCTAGGCGTCGCGGCGCCCCCGCGGAGCGTCCGGTCGCCGTGAGAATTGCCCACACCGGTTGTCCACAGATGGAAAGATCTGTGGACGGTCGTTCGCGCCGCGCGACGACGGCGGGGACGGTGGGTCCCGTGCTGCCGCCCCGGATCGTCCTCGCCCCGCACCTCCCTCTGCTCACCCACGCCGGCCACGGCCGCCGGATCGGCCTGGACCCCGCGCGCTCGCTCGCCGTCGACGACCTGGCCGAACCGCTGGCCCTGCTGCTCGACGGGCTCGTCGCGCCCGTGGCGACCGAGGCCTGGCTGGCCGGGGCCACGGCCCGCGGCGTCCCGCCGGACGACGCCCGGTCGCTCCTGCGGGACCTGCTCGACGCCGGTGCGCTCGTCGACGCCGCGGAACCGGAACGTGTCGCACGCCACCGTGCGGGCGGCACGGTCGTCGTGCGCGGCGACGGCCCGCTCGCCGCGGGGATCGCCGGCGCGCTCGCGCGGTGCGGGATCGGCACCGTGCACGTCGCCTCGGCGGGGGTGGTCCCGGGCTCGGACGTGGGGTGCGGGTACATGGACGCCGACGTCGGCCGGTTGCGGTCCGAGGCCCTCGCCGACGTCGTGCGCCGGGTCGCGCCGGAGGCGTGCACGGGGCCTCCGCCGCGCGGGCTCCGCCCGGATCTCGTGGTGCTGGCGGACGCCGTCGTGCCCGATCCGCTCGTCGTCACCCGGCTGCTCGCGAACCGGACCGACCACCTCCCGGTGCTGGTCAGGGACGGTCTCGGGCTCGTCGGACCGCTGGTGCTGCTGGGCCGGACCCCGTGCGTGCGATGCGTGGAACTCAGCCGGGCGCAGCGCGACGAGGCCTGGCCGGAGATCGCCGCGCAGCTCGCGGGCAGGTGCGGCAGCGCGGACCCGGCGACGCTCGCGGCCACCGCCGCGCTCGGCGCCGCGCAGGCGCTCGCGGCGCTCGACGGTCCCTCGGGCGGCGCCCCGGCCCCGCCGTCGATCGGGGCCACCCTGGAACTCGACGCCCGCGCCGGCACCGTCAAGCGCCGGCCGTGGGACGCGCACCCGGACTGCCCTTGCGGGGCCGGTGCGACGTCGGCTACGTGGCCGAGTCCGCGGCTTCGGGAGACAATCATGAGGTGAGCGACATCCCACGCCGTACGGCGTCACGAACGGCCAAGCTCGCGAGCCTGCCGCTCGGGGCGGCAGGGCGGGCCGCGGCCGGATGGGGTCGCCGGATGGCCGGCGGGGATCGTGAGGAGATCTCCGCGCAGATGGTGGCCAAGAGCGCCGAGCAGCTGTTCGCCGTGCTCGGCGAGCTCAAGGGCGGCGCCATGAAGTTCGGCCAGGCGCTGAGCGTCTTCGAGGCCGCGGTGCCCGACGAGATGGCGGAGCCGTTCCGCGACGCGCTGGTGAAGCTGCAGACCGCGGCGCCCCCGATGCCGAGCGCGGACGTCCACCGGATGCTGGCCGAGCAGTTCGGCCGCGGCTGGCGCGCCCGGTTCCGCGAGTTCGACGAGACCCCGGCGGCCGCCGCGAGCATCGGCCAGGTCCACCGGGCCGTCTGGCGCGACGGCCGCGAGGTGGCCGTGAAGGTCCAGTACCCGGGCGCCGAGGCCGCTCTGGTCTCCGACCTGCGGCAACTGTCCCGGATGAGCCGGCTGCTGGCCCCGCTCGCCCCCGGGATGGAGATCAAACCACTCATCGCGGAGCTGCGGGACCGGATGGTCGAGGAGCTGGACTACCGGGACGAGGCCGCGAACCAGCGGGCGTTCGCCGCGGTGTTCGACGGCGACCCGGAGATCAAGGTGCCGGCCGTCGTCGCGTCGGCGCCGAAGGCCATGGTCAGCGAGTGGGTCGCCGGGCGGAAGCTGTCCGACGTCATCCGCTCCGGTACCGCCGAGGAGCGGGACCACGCGGGCGCGCGGCTGGCCGCGTTCCACTACTCCGCGCCGTACCGGGCCCACCTCCTGCACGCGGACCCGCATCCGGGGAACTTCCAGATCCTGGACGACGGGAGGTTGCTCGTCGTCGACTACGGCGCGGTGGCCCGGCTGCCGGAGGGCCTGCCCGGGCCCCTGGTGCAGATGACGAAGTTCGCGCTGGAGAACCGGCCCGAGGACCTGATGGACCTCATGCGCAGCGAGGGGTTCGTCCGCGCGGGCACGGAGATCACCGCGGCGGAGGCGCTCGGCTACCTGGCGCCCTTCACCGAGCCGCTGCACACCGAGCGGTTCCGGTTCACCCGGGCGTGGCTGCAGGCACAGGCGGGACGGGTCGGGGACCTGCGCAGTCCGGAGTTCGACACCGGGCGCGCGCTCAACCTCCCGCCTCAGTACCTGCTGGTGCACCGGGTCACGCTCGGCACTCTCGGGGTGCTCTGCCAGCTCGAGGCGGACGTGCCGTTGCGCGGGATCGTGGGGCACTGGCAGCCGGAGCTGTTCGAGGCGGACGCCGTCACCTAGGACACGACGACGCCCGCCCAGGCGGTAGCGCATCCGGACGGGCGTCTCCTCGTACCGCGACGGGGGGCCCGGCGACGTGGCGCACCACGTCGCCGGGTCACCCGCCGCCGCGGGCCCGGACGACGTCAGCCGGTCACGCGGGCGCGCTCGGCCCGGCGGGCGGCGTAGGCCGCGAGCCGGGTCCAGAGGCGTCCCGCGGTCAGCTCGCGCGCCTGGCGATATCTGCGCGCGGCCTCCTCGGCGTCGTGCTGTCGTGATCGGGCGAGGGCTTCTTCGAGCAACATGACGTTCTCCAGGGAGGTGTGGGTCGGCACGCGGGTGTCGGACGGGCGGGTGCGGAAGGTGAGGTCGTTCATCGGAGGTCTCCTTGATCGGTGATCTGCCCCGGGGAGCGGTCGGTGTCGAGCGCGCCTTTCGGGTGGGTCAGGCGGATGCGGTCGCGGCCCAGGCCCTGTCCCGGGCGAGGTCGGCCTTGCTCGGCCGGCCTCTCGGTCTCTTGCGCGGGACCACGGCGCCCCGCTCGAAGATCTCGCCGCCCCACACGCCCCAGGGCTCCTCCCTCCGCAGTGCTCCGGCGAGGCACTCGCTCCTGATGGGGCACCGGGCGCAGAGGCCCTTCGCCCGCTCCAGCTCCGCGGGGGACTCCGCGAACCAGAGGTCGGCGTCGCCGCTGCGGCACGGCAGGTCGAGTTCCGTCTCCGGGACCGCGCTCAGCAGGCCACCGAGCCGGTCGAGAGGGTTCGGGACGAGGTCGTCGTCCTTCAGCCCGGCCGCCGAGCCCCCGCCGTCGAACGGGGTTGATCTGACTAGCACCACTACCTCCTGGGGTGAGAGACGTCCTTGTGGTGAGGGGACTTGCTGTTCCATCTGGTGAACCGGTGCTGTTCTGGACACAAAAAAGGGGCCGCGGACCCCTTGGTGTGGGTTCCGCGGCCCCGAAACTCGTCGGCCGGTGCGCAGCTACGTTCGATGTCGATGCAGCTGTCCTGGAACGGACACACTTGTGGACTTGTGCGGGCGCGGGGAATCGATCGTCAGCGGCACCCACTTCTGCTCCTCGACCCGACGCACGCCCGCGATGCGGACACGTCCGGTCACGGTGGAGACGCCACCGAGAAGGACCGCGCGACCGCGAACGACAGCCGTGCCCGCGAAGGCGGGGACGGGGACGACCGCGCACGTGTAGCCGGTGCTGCCGGTGATCATCGTGTTGGTCTCCATGTCGCCCACCTCCTGTCTGCGGATCGGTGTCGTTCGGGTCGTGTCATGCCGGAGGACGGGCTGCCGTGTTCCGTCCGTGTGAAGAGACTAGAAGGACTGCTCGGAGCGGCACAACCGATTTAATCCATTGATTCGAGAAGAAGTTTCTGAGTCGCCGGAATCACTCGCTCGCCTCGCTGACCAGCGCAAGGACGGCCGGGCCGTACCGGTCCAGCTTCCGGGCGCCGATCCCGGGGATGCCGACGAGCGCCGCGACGTCCGCTGGCCGGTGCTCGGCGATCGCGGTGAGCGTGGCGTCGGTGAAGACGACGTAGGCAGGGACCCCCTGCCCTCTGGCCTCCTCGCTGCGCCACTCCCGGAGCCGGTCCAGCAGCTCGGTGTCCACATCGGACGGACAGTCCCCACAGCGGCGGAGCTTCATCGCGTCCGTCCCCATGAGGGGGCCGCCGCAGATCCGGCAACGCGGCTTCACCCCGCCCTCCGACGGCCGCCCGCCCTGCGGGATCCGTGAGGCCGGATGCTCGTCCGGGATGAGGCCGTAGAGGAAGCGGCTGCGCCGGCGGTGCTTGCCGCGCCCCGGCGAGCGGGACAGCGCCCAGGACAGGCGCAGGACGCGCCGCGCCCGGGTGACGCCGACGTAGAGCAGCCGCCGCTCCTCCTCGATCGCCGCCTCGTCGCCCTCCGCGTGCTGGATGGGCAGCGTCCCGTCGACGAGACCGACCAGGAACACGCAGTCCCATTCGAGGCCCTTCGCCGCGTGCAGCGACGCGAGGGTGACGCCCTGGACGACCGGCGGGTGCGACGCGTCCGCCCGGGTCTGCAGCTCCAGGGAGAACCGGCGCAGGTCCGCCTCCGGCTCGACGGCGACGAGTTCCTCCGCGAGCCCGACGATCGCGAGCAGGGACTCCCACTGCGCGCGCTGGCTCGCGCCCTGGGGCGGCTCGTCGCTCAGGCCGATCTGGGCGAGGACGCGGCGGGTGGTGTCCACCAGGTCCGTGTCCTGCCCGCTCGCCCCGGCGGTGCGCAGCGCGATCATCGCCCGCCGCACCTCGGGGCGGAGGAAGAAGCGTTCGCCGCCGCGGACCTGGTACGGGATCTTCGCCTCGGTGAGCGCCTGCTCGTAGGCCTCGGACTGGGCGTTGATCCGGAAGAGGATCGCGATCTCGCCGGCCGGGGTGCCGTCGGCGATCAACCGGCGGATCTTGGCGGCGACGGCCGCGGCCTCGGCGGGCTCGTCGTCGTGCTCGGAGAAGTCCGGGTCCGGTCCCGGCGGGAGCTGGCCGACGAGTTTCAGCCGGCTCCCCGCGACCCGGCCGCGGGCGGCGCCGATCACGGTGTTGGCGGCGGCGACGATCTGCGGCGTGGACCGGTAGTCCCGGGTCAGCCGCACGACGGTGGCCTCCGGGAAGCGGCGCGGGAAGTCCAGCAGGTACCGCGGGGTGGCGGCGGCGAAGGTGTAGATCGTCTGGTTCGCGTCGCCGACGACGGTCAGGTCGTCCCGGTCCCCGAGCCAGGCGTCGAGCACGCGTTGCTGCAGCGGCGTGACGTCCTGGTACTCGTCGACGACGAAGCAGCGGTAGCGGTCCCGGAACTCCTCGGCGACGGCGCCGTGCTCCTCGAGGGCGGCGGCGACGTGCAGGAGCAGGTCGTCGAAGTCCAGGGCCTGGGCGCGGTTCTTCAGCAGCTCGTAGCCCGCGAAGACCTGGGCGACCTGCTCGGCCGGGCCCGGCACGTCCCGGCGCAGCCTGGCCACCGCGGCCGGGTAGTCCTCCGGGGTGATCAGGCTGGACTTGGCCCATTCGATCTCGTTCGCGAGGTCCCGCAGCGAGTCCGAGTCCGTGCCGGCCTTCGCCCGCGCGGCGGCCTGGCCGACGAGCCGGAGCTTGCCGTCCAGCAGCTGCCACGGCCGCTCCTCGCCCACGACGCGGGGCCAGAAGTAGCGCAGCTGGCGCAGGGCGGCGGCGTGGAAGGTGCGAGCCTGGACCCCGGAGGCGTCGAGCGCGCGGAGCCGGGTGCGCAGCTCGCCGGCGGCGCGCGCGGTGAAGGTGACGGCGAGGACCTGGCCGGGCGCGACGTGCCCCTGCCGGACGAGGTGCGCGATGCGCTGGGTGATCGTGCGGGTCTTGCCCGTGCCGGCCCCCGCAAGGACGCACACCGGGCCGCGCGGAGCCGTGACCGCCGCCGTCTGCTCCTCGTCCAGTCGGGTGTCCAGCAGCGTCTCGGTCACCCGGCCATCCTGACAGGCGCCCCCGACAGTCGGAGGCAGGGTCTCGAACGCGTGTGCGGACGAGTGAGCCACGCCACAATGGTGGCCGGAAGGCTGCCTCGGGCGCGGCGCGTTGTAGGAGGCATGGCTCAGCTGACGATGTACTCGACGACGTGGTGCGGCTACTGCCGCCGTCTCAAGCTCCAGCTCGACGAGGCGGGGATCGCCTACCGCGAGATCGACATCGAGCGGAACCCGGACGCGGCGCGGTTCGTCGAGGGTGTGAACGGCGGCAACCAGACCGTCCCGACCGTCCTCTTCCCGGACGAGACCACCGCGACGAACCCGAGTTTCGCCGAGGTCAAGAAGAAGCTCGCCGCCGCCGCCTGAGCGGCCGAGCACGATTGCGGGCCCACGTCGTGCGTGGGCCCGCAACGCGTATACGGGGCCGGGCCCGTCAGCCCTGCGCTGCCCAGGACTCGAGCATCGACCGGGCGATCGAGATGCTGCCGGGGAGCAGGACGAGGCGCTGCCCGGGCTCCGGTTGTGCCGCCCAGTCGCCCTTCTCCATCGCCTCCCTGAGCTCGGCGCGGGTGACCCAGATGGCCTCCTCGATCTCGCCGTCCGCGGGGCGCAGGGGCTGCGACGGGTCCGCCAGGGCGTGGAAGCCGACCATCAGCGAGCGCGGGAAGGGCCAGCCCTGGCTGCCGAGGTAGCGGATGTCCGTGACGTCCAGGCCCACCTCCTCGCCGACCTCCCGCGCCACGCACGCCTCGAGCGACTCGCCGGCCTCGACGAAGCCCGCCAGCACCGAGTAGCGCCCCTGCGGCCACACCGGCTGCCGGGCGAGCAGGACCTGGTCCGCCCCGTCGTGGACGAGGCAGATGATCGCCGGGTCCGTGCGCGGGTACTCCTCGTGCTGCTCCGCGGTGCACCGGCGCGCCCAGCCCGCGTTGTGCGGGACCGTGGGCGAGCCGTCCCGGGAACAGAACCGTGCGGCGTCGTGCCAGTTCAGGACGGCGACGGCACCGGTCAGCAGGCCGGCGCCCAGCGCGTCGAGCTCGGCGCCGACGGCGCGCAGGTCCGTCCACTCCGAGGGGTCGTCCCCGGCGACGAGGTCCGGGCCGCCGCGCATGGCCCAGTAGGCGACGCCGTCCTCCTCGCCGAGCACCACCGCGTCGGCCGGTGGGGCGTCCGCGACGTCCCGGGCCGCGCGCGTCTTGAGCCGCGCACCGGTCCCGGTGGCGGCGTCCCACGCCGCGGCGTCGCCCTCGCGGAACGCGCTGGGCGGCGGTGTCGTCCACTCGACGGGCGTGCGGCCCTTCTCGTCCACGACGACGACCCGGGCGTTCGGCCAGCCCGCCTTCTGCCGTTCCACGTCCAGACGCAGCGGCTCGTCCCGCGCCACCGCGGAGCGGGACAGCACGGGCGGCTGGACCAGCTGGAAGTCTCCTGCAGCCTTCGTCACGCGATTCCTCCCGTACTGATCCCGCCCAGGGCCCGCAGTCGCGGCCCGACGACCTCGGCATCGCCCACGACCACACCGGTGAACCGGCTGGGCGCGTAGAACTCCAACGCGCTCTCCGCGACCTCCTCGGGCGTCACCGCCTCGAGCCGGACCGGGCGCTCGCGGAGCCAGTCGATCGACAGGCCGTCCGCGTCCAGTGCCGCGAGGGTGGAGGCGAGGCCGCCCTGGCTGTCCAGCGAGATCAGCAACGAGCCGATCGCATAGCGGCGGGCGGCGTCGATCTCGTCGACCGTGGGCGGGACGGCCGTCATCCGGCCCAGCTCGTAGCGCGTCTCGAGCAGCGCGGCGGCCGTGACGTCGCTCGCGACGTCCGTCTCCACCCCGAGCACGGCGCCGCCGGGCAGGAACTCGACGCCCGAGTGCGCGCTGTAGGTGTAGCCCTTGTCCTCGCGGATGTTCTCCATCCAGCGCGAGGAGAAGTAGCCGCCGAACACCAGGTTGGCGAGTTGGAAGGCCGCGTAGCGCGGGTCCTCCCTGCGCGGCGCGGGCGCCGAGAGCCGCAGCTGCGACTGGACGGACCCGGCCCGGTGGACGAGCTCGAGATCGCTCGGCGCGGGCATCGGCGGGGCACCGAGCTCGTGGGCCCGGGCGGACGACGTCCAGCCGGCCAGCTGCTCGGTGACGGCGGCGATCGCCGCGTCCGGGTCGATGTCCCCGACGAGCACCAGGGTGGAACCCCGCGGGACGACGCCCGCCCTGTGCAGGGCGCGCACCTCGATGGCCTCGACAGCGGCCACGGCCTCCCCCGTCGGCATCTCCAGCGCGATCGGGTGGGAGCCGAAGCGCTTGCGCTGCAGCGCCTCCCGGGCGACGGTGCTCGGCTGGGCGCGGGCGACGCTGATCCGCTCGACGAGCCGCTCGCGCTCCCGGACGACCTCGGGATCCGGGTAGGCCGCGGCAGTGAGCACGTCCGCGAGCACGCCGATCATCACGGGCAGGCCCGCGGCCAGGCCGGAGCCGTGCACGAGGATCCGCTCGGGATCGACCGCGACGCCGAGGTCCGCGCCGACGGACGCCAGCTCGTCGTCGATGCCGACGCGGTCCCGGGTGGCGGTGCCGGTGAGCATCGTCGACGACAGCAGCTCGGCCCGGGCGGTGAACGCCGGGTCCGCGGTGTCCCCGGGCACGGCGAACGGGACCCGCAGCCGCATCTCGACCATCGGCACCCCGGAGCGGCGCGCGGCGAGCACGCGCAGGCCGTTGGGCAGGGTCGTCGTGGTGACGTCCGGGAGCGGCACCTCGCGGGTCTCGCCCAGCGGCGGCAGCGGCCGGGGCCCCGCTTCGGTGCGGCCGATCTCCTCGGCGGTGCGGTGCGTGGTGGGCGCGCTCACGCGTCCCCTTCCTCTCCGGCGGCGGGTTCGACGAGCAGCACGGCGCGTCCGGCCGAGCGCAGTGCCCCTGCGGCGGCGCGGACCTGCTCAGGGGTGACGGCGGCGATCCGGGCGGGCAGCTCGGTGGCGATCTCGGCGCGGCCGTAGAGCAGCTCGCGCGCGCCGAGGCCGAGCATCCGGTACATCACCCGGTCGTCCTCGTGGTGCAGCGCGGCGGCCCAGCGGGCGGACTGGCGGGCCAGCTCGTCCGTGCTCGGGCCCTCGGCGGCGAGCTTGTCCAGCTCCTCGTCGATCGCGCCCAGCACCCGGTCCGGGTCCACGGTCCCGGGGTGCACCGCGGTGATCGTGAAGGTGTCCGGGTCCCGCGCGTCCAGCGGGCCGCCCATCAGGCCGTTGCTGGCGGAGACGTCCGTGACCAGCCCGTCCGCGTGCACCAGCCGGCGCTGCAGGCGGGCCGCCTCGCCGTCGCCCAGGACCGACGCGAGCAGCGCGTGACCCAGGTACCCGTCGAGGTCGGTGGTGGGATCCGGCACCCGGTAGCCGACGGCGAGCGCCGGCAGCGGGGCGTGCGCGTCCGGCACGGACTGCCGCTTCTCGCTGCCCGGGACCGGCTCGCCGAACGACGGCCTCAGCGGGGTGGGCCGCGCTGGGATGTCCCCGAAGTGCTTCTCGACGAGCGCCATCACCCCGTCGACCCCGCCGGCCGACCCGAAGTCACCGTGGACGGTGACCATCGCGTTCCCCGGGGCGTAGAAGGTGTCGAAGAAGGAGGCGGCGTCGTCGAGGCTCGCCTGTTCCAGCTCGGAGAAGTCCCCGTAGCCGTTGTGCGCGTTGGGGAACGTGTCGTAGAGGACCGGCGGCAGGAGGATCCACGGGAACCCGCCGTAGGGCCGGTTCAGCACGTTGAGCCGGATCTCCTCCTTGACGACGTCGACCTGGTTGCGCAGGTTCTCCTCGGTCAGCTTCGGTGCGCGCAGCCGGTCCGCCTCGAGGAACAGCGCACGCTCGAGCGCCGCGCCGGGCAGGACCTCGAAGTAGTCCGTGTAGTCCTGGTGGGTGGAGCCGTTGAAGATCCCGCCCGAACCCTGGACGAGCCGGAAGTGCGCCAGCTTCTCCAGGCTCTCGCTGCCCTGGAACATCAGGTGCTCGAACAGGTGCGCGAACCCCGTCCGCCCCTCGGGCTCCGAGCGGAAGCCCACGTCCACGTGCACGGCGACACCGACGACGGGGGTGGCGGGGTCCGGGACCAGGAGCACCCGCAGCCCGTTCGGCAGGGTCGCCCGGTGAAGTTCTGTCGCTGACACGGATCCGACCCTAGCCCGGCAGACCGACGATCCGCCCGCGGACGGGGTGGTCAGCCCGGACGCCGCTCCGCGGACCGGGCCCCCGCGACCAGCACGACGGCGACGACGAGCGCGAGGATCCCCGCCACCAGGCCAGCCAGGCCCCCGCGCCCGGCCCGACCGTCTGCTCGATCTCGACGGCGCCCGGGGTCGCCGCGAAGCCGCTGCAGAACACCGCGTGCCAGGGTGTGGAGAACGATTCGAGCTCGGGGAAGGCGGCGTGCGCGTAGGCGTCCACCAGGGTGGCTCCTCCCGGGAGAACGCCGGGGACCGACCCTAGACCGGCGGCAGCACCACGAACTGGCGCAGCGCCAGGTCCGGGTAGGTCACCGGGCCCCGCGGCCCGGGCGTGTGGTCCACGTTGATCCCGGTCTCGGGCAGGCCGAGCAGCTTGTACCCGTCGAGCAGGCGGGTCGGGGTGTTCCAGAACGCGCCGGTACCGGTGTAGGCGTCGAGGAAACGGTGCGCGACCGCCTCGTCCTCGGCGCAGACACAGGCCGCCAGCCCGGACGTCTCGCGCGCGGCGGTGAGGGCCGCGTCGACCGCGCCGTCGACGGGCGCGACCGTCACGTGCGCCTCGTTGCCGGAGTCGAGCGCCCACTCGTGGCCCAGGGCGTGCGCGTGCGGGGCAGGCTGAGCTCGATCCCCCGGCCCCGCAGCACCTTCTCCGCGACGGGCAGCAGCCGGTCGTAGACGGGCCGGTCGATGAGCAGCAGGTTCAGCCGGTTGCAGACGCCGAGCCGGTCCGTGCTGTCGTGCACCAGGCGCTCGACCACCGCGTCGTCCGCGCTGGAGTCCAGGTAGAGCACCCCGCCGCCGTCGGCGTGGGCGAGGACGCGGGTGCCCGCGGCGGCGCCGAGCGCGGACAGCTTGCGGGTGACCTCCCCGCTGCCCCGGACGACGACGAGCGGCACCAGGTCCGGCAGCCCGACGAGCGCCTCGGCGCCCGCGTGCCCCGGCAGCGGGACGAGCTGGACGGCCGCGGCGGGGATGCCGTGCGCCTCGAGCGCGGGCGCGATCACGAGCTCGACGAGGGCGGTCGCGCTGCCCAGCGCGGCGGACCCGGTGCGCAGGACGGCGGCGCTGCGGGCCTTGAGGACCTGCGAGGCCACGTCGATCGTCACGTTCGGGCGCGCCTCGAAGACCGCGCCGATCACCCCGACCGGGATGCGCCGCTCGAACACCCGCTCCCCCGACGGCAGCGTGCGGACGAACCGCTCGACGTCCGGCTCGGGGGTGTCCGCGAGGACGTCGAGCTGGGTCGCCATGTCCGCCAGGCGCTCCGGGGTGAGGCGGAGGCGGTCCAGCAGGCCGGCGGCCATACCGGCGGCGGTGGCGGCGTCGACGTCCGCGGCGTTGGCGGCCAGCAGCTCCGGGGCCCGGCTGCGGAGCAGCTCGGCGGCGGCCCGCAGGGCGGCGTCGACGGCCGGTCCCCCCGCGGCGCGGACCCCCGGCGCGGCTGCGGCGGCCCGCTGCGCGGAGGTACGGACGGCCTCGAACTCTTCGGCACTCACACCGCCCAGATTACGGCCCCGCCCAGGCACGGGTTCACGCGCTCGCGCCCAGGTCGGGACCTGGGCGTCGACCCGTCGACCTGTGCGCGAGCGGTCAGGGGACGGGCTCGGCGTAGACGACGATGTTGTCCTCGTAGCTGCGGACCGTGCTGTCGAAGCGGCCGCCGCAGGTGATGAGGACGAGCCTCGGCGCGCCTGTCCGGTCGAAGGTGTCCGGCGGCAGCGCGGCCTTGACGAACTCCCGACGCGCGACGACCCGGTACCGCAGCACGGTGCCGCGCTCGCCGGTCAGCACGGCGTCCTCCCCGACCGTCAGGTCCGGGAGGACCGCCAACGCGCCGATCCCCTCGAGCCGGGAGTCCACGTGCCCCGCCACGACGACCGTCCCGGAACCCGAACCCGCCAGCGCTCCCGGTGCCCACCAGCCGACCGTCTGCGGCGGGTCCGGGATGACGAGCGCGCCGTCCGGGCCGGTGCCGACGGGCACGACCGGCGCGGTGACGGCGCGGCCGGGCAGGTCGAGCCGGACGGGGACGTCGCCGCCGAAGGCCCGCGGTGCGGCGGACGCGCTCGTCGTCACCACCGGGACGTCGCCGACGGACGTCGCCTCGACGCGCGGGTCTCGGCGCCCGTTCACGAACAGCACGACGCCGGTGACCAGGAGCGCCACCCCGCAGAGGGCGAGGAGCGCGGCCGGCCACCGGCGCCGCGGGACCACCGGGTCAGGCGTCGGAGCGCGAGCGGCGCGTCCACGCGGCGGCGCCACCGATCAGCACGATGCCGAGCCCGCTGACGGCGAGCGGGAGCACCGGGGCGCTCTCCGCGGACGATGCGGCCTGGCCGCCCGTGCCCGCGTTCACCGAGCCGGGCGTCGAGGCCCCCGCCGACGAGGACGCCGACCGGACCTGCGCGGCGAGCTCGTCCAGCTTGGCGAGCGCGTTCCGGGCCGCGGTCTTCGCCTCCGGGGAGGCGTTCGGGTCGTTCAGGACGGCGTCGGCAGCGGCGCGGGCCTGATCGATGACGGAGGTCGCGGCCTGCAGCCAGGCGGCGTCGAAGGGTCGGCCCGAGCGGGACTGGAGGTCCGTGACCACGGCCTGCGCCTGCGCGTCGAGCTGGTCGCCGAGGGCGACGCCCTGCGCCGTGGCGGCCTGCTTGACCTGGTCCAGCAACGCCTGCCCCTGGCTGGTCACGTCCGGCGCGAGGCCCTGGACCTGCTCGCCGACGCCCTTGTCCGTGCCCAGGCCGCCCAGCGCGACCAGGGCGAGCGCCCCCTGGTTGGCCTGGCCGAACGCCTGGCGGGTCGCGTCGGTCGGCTGACCTGCGGCATTCCCCGGGTTCGGCGGCGCGACCGCGCCCGGCGTCGGGGCGGCCGGCGCCTGATCGCCGGACGAGCAGGCCGCGGCCCCGGTCAGCGCGACCGCGACGAGCATGGTTCCGGCCGTGAGGCGGGCCGAGCGACTGGTCATGTGGTTCCCCCGAGGTGTGCTCACGGCCGCTGAGTATCGCGGTGCGAGGGCGCCGCGCAACTCGGCGACCCCCATCAGGTGGATCGTGTCCTCACCCGTTCGGACCAGCGGTCGGAGGGGTACCTCACGGGCCCGGAGGTGCGATGTGGACGACGGTCGTGGTCGTCATCTCGTCCAGCAGCTCGGGCCCGTAGCCGAAGCCCTGCCCGCTCGCCCGGCGCGGCTGGGCGGCGCCCCCGGGGGCTCCCCCGAACGCCGCGTTGATCTTCACGGTCCCGACCGGCAGCTCCCGCCAGGCCCGCTGGGCGTGCCCCATGTCCGCCGTCAGCACCACCGCCGCCAGCCCGTACCGGTCGTCGGCGGCCTCGCGGAGTGCGGTGTCGAAGTCCGGGACGACGCGGACGGGTGCGACCGGGCCGAAGGTCTCCTCGCGCAGCACGGCCATCGAGGGCGTGCAGCCGGTCAGGACGGTCGGCGGGTAGTAGGCACCCGGCCCGTCCGGCAGCGCGCCGCCCGCGCGAAGCTCGGCGCCCTCGGCCAGCGCACCGCGGACGTGGTCGTGGACGTGGTCGCGCTGCCGGCGGTCCACGAGCGGACCGATCCGGTCCGCCCACTCCCCCGCCCGGGCGGTCAGCTCGGCGAGGAACGGCTCGGCGACGTCCCGGTGCACGTAGATCCTCTCGACGGAGACGCAGATCTGCCCGGCGTTCGCGAAGGACCCGAGGGCGGCCTGCTCCGCGGCCCAGGCCGGGTCCGCCCCGGCGTCGACGATCATCGGGTCGTTGCCGCCGTTCTCCAGCAGCGCGCGGGCGCCGGTGCGGGCGCAGGACTCGGCGATCGCCCGGCCGGCCGCCGTGCTCCCCACGTGCGCGACCACGTCGACCTCGTCGCTGCGGGCCAGCCGCGCGCCGATCGTGCCGTCCCCGTCCACGATGCGCAGGACGCCGTCCGGCAGGTGGTCCGCGAGGATCTCGGCGAACCGGCGGCCCGTCGCGGGGCAGCGCTCGCTCGGCTTGTGCACGACCGTGTTGCCGGTGACGAGCGCGGCGCCGAGCAGGCCCGCGGCGACGGCGACGGGGTCGTTCCACGGGGTCAGGACGGCGACGACGCCGCGCGGCATCGGGACCATCAGGTCCGTCGCGCCCCACCCGCCCTGCAGGCTGCGGCCGCGGTGGACGGGCCCCAGCTCGGCGTACTGCTCGAGGGTGCCGGCTCCGGCCTCGATCCCGCCCCGGGCGTCGTCGGGGGTCTTGCCGGTCTCCCGGGTGTTGAGCTCGGCCAGCTCGTCCGCCGCGGCACGCACCGCGGCCGCCGCGGCCCGCAGCGCCGCACCCCGTTCCGCGGCGGGGGTCCGGGCCCAGCCGGCCTGCGCGGCCCGGGCGGAGGTCAGCGCGTCGGCGACGGCGGGTTCGTCCGCGACGGGCAGCTCCGTGGCGACCTCGCCGGTGCGCGGGTCGAGGACGGTGAGGACACGGTCGGACGGGTCGACCAGGGGGCGCTCGACGATGTCGGTCACGCCAGGTGCTACCCGCCCCCGGGGAGTTCAACCGCCCGGGCGGGCCCGGGTCACCGCCGGGCGCTGGGCGGCGGGACGACCGGCCCGATGTCCCCGTCCGGTGCCTCGTCCAGGTCCACGATCACCGGTGCGTGGTCGCTCGGGCCGGTGCCCTTCCGCGCCTTGCGGTCGATCCAGGCGGCCTGCACCCGCTCGGTCGCCACCTGCCCGGTGAGCACCAGGTCGATCCGCATCCCGAGGTCCTTGTGGAAGCGGCCGGCGCGGTAGTCCCAGTAGGAGAAGACGCGCTCGTCCGGCCAGCGGTCCCGCACGACGTCGCGCAGGCCGGTCGCCTGCAGGGCGGCGAGTGCGTCCCGCTCGGGCTTGGTGACGTGCGTGGACTCGACGAACAGGTCCGGGTCCCACACGTCCGCGTCGGTCGGGGCGATGTTCATGTCCCCGGCGACGACCGTGGTCACGGTGTCGCCGGCCGCGACCATCGTGCGCAGGGCGTCGAGCCAGCGGAGCTTGTAGGCGTAGTGCGGGTCCTCCGGGGTGCGGCCGTTGGGCACGTACACCGAGGTCACGCGCAGTCCCCCGCAGGTCGCGGTGACGGCGCGGGCGTCCGGCGCGGAGTCCTCGTCCGGGAACCGGGGCTCGTCCGGGAGGCCGCGCACGACGTCGTCGAGGCCGACCCGGGAGAGCAGCGCGACCCCGTTCCAGCGGCCCTGCCCGTGGTGGGCGACCTGGTAGCCGCGCTCGGCGAGCACCGCGTCGAAGGTCTCCGCGAAGTCCGCGTCGGACAGCTTGGTCTCCTGCAGGCAGACGACGTCCGGGGCCCGTTCGTCGAGCCAGGGCAGGAGCCGCGGGAGCCGGGACTTCGCGGAGTTCACGTTCCAGGTCGCCAGACGCACGGTCGTCGACCCTACGGGGTGTGCTCCCGGGCCGTCAGCGAGTGGCGGGCAGGGTCCGGGAGGTCTCCGCCTTCAGGACCGCGCCGTTCTCGGTCGGGGTGCCGGTGAAGACCGCCAGCGTGCCGTCGTGCTGCTGGTCGTCGGCGCGCTGACCGACGTCCTCGTGGCCGCCCAGACCAGGTCCGACCTCGACACCCGGCTGCAGGCCCGCGCCGCCGTCGCCGCCCAGCTCGTCGAGCAGGGGGTGCGGCAGGGCGAGCTCGTCCGTCAGGTCGAGAGCCCGACGTCCTCGCGTTCGTGACCGGCAGCGACGGCACGATCTACCGGGACGGCCCGGGGGGCGGCGGCCGCGGGCGAGTTCCGGATACGCGCGGGGACCGGATCGTGCGGAGCGGGCTGCCTTCGAGCTCCGGCTCCCCCGGGCCCGAGGGGCTCAGTCCTCGTCGGCGGGGCTCGCCTTGCGGACGTAGAGGAGCCGGTCCCCCCGCTCCAGGGCGTCGACGGTGGACGCGTCGACGCGGTGCAGCTTCTCCCCGCGGACCACGCCCAGCACGATGTCGGCGAGGTGCCGAGGCGAGCCCCCGACCTCGGACTCCTCGATCTCGCGCTCGCTGATCGCGAATCCGGCGTCGGGCGTCAGCAGATCCTCGACGACCTCCACGACGCTCGGCGTGCGCGTGGCGACCCCGAGCAGCCGGCCCGCCGTCTCCGCCGAGACGATCACCGACGTCGCCCCGGACTGGCGCAGCAGGTGCACGTTCTCGGACTCCCGCACCGCCGCCACGATCCGGGTCTTGGGCGCGAGCTCGCGCGCGGTCAGGGTGACCAGCACGGCGGTGTCGTCCCGGTTCGTCGCCACGATGATCGCCGACGCGTGGTGGGCACCGGCGATCCGCAGCACGGACGACCGGGTGGCGTTGCCGGTGACGGTGACCAGGCCGAGTGCGGAGGCGGCGTCGAGCTGCGCACGGTCGGTGTCCACGACCACGATGTGGTCCGGCTCCGCACCGTCGCCGAGCAACGTCTCGACCGCGGCCCGGCCCTTCGTCCCGTAGCCGACGACGACGGTGTGGTCGCGCACGCGTGACCTCCAGCGTTGGATGCGGAACGACTGCCGGGAGCGCTCGGTGAGCAGCTCGACGGTGGTACCGACGAGGACGATGAGGAAGAGCAGCCGCAGGGGCGTGATGACGACCGTGGTGAGCAGCCGGGCGGTGGCCGTGTACGGGACGATGTCCCCGTAGCCGGTCGTGGAGAGCGACACCGTCGCGTAGTAGAGGGCGTCGTTGAACGAGATCGCGCCCTCACCGTTGTTGTCGACGTAGCCGTCACGACCGATGTAGACGATCAGCGCCGCGCCGAAGAGGGCGGCGAGGGCGATCAACAGCCGCTTGACGAGTGAGAAGACCGGGCTCTCGGCGGAGTCGGGCATGCGGATGACCCCGACGATCTGCTGATCGACGGGAGTACGGCTCGGCCGACCACGCACGGCGCGGAGACTAGCGGCCGTTCGTCCCCCTCGCGTAGGTGACCCGCCCCTCGTCGGAGTCCCTCGCCCGGCGCGACGTGGCGGCGGTGGCAGGATCGCCGCGATGAGCAGCCGATCGAGATCATTCCGGCCCGCGGCGGCGCTCGCCGGGCTTCTGGGCGTCTCCGGGGTCGGGCACTTCGCGCGACCGGGCTTCTTCGACGCGATCGTCCCGAGGTCGCTGCCGGGCGAGCCGCGCTCCTGGACGTACGCGTCGGGGGTCGCCGAGTTGGGCATCGCCGCCGCGCTCGCCGTGCCGCGCACCCGGAAGCTCGGCGGGTACGCGGCCGCGGCCCTGTTCGTCGCCGTGTTGCCGGCCAACGTGTCCATGGCCCTGCGCTGGTCGGATCGCTCCGCGCCGGAGCGGGCGATCGCCTACGGCCGGCTGCCGCTGCAGGTCCCGCTGGTCCTCTGGGCGCTCCGGATCGCCCGTCCTCCGGGGGCCCGCCGGTAGCGCCGGGTCGCTTCCTAGCCCTCGGGGACGATCCCGGCCTCGGCCGCACCCTTCTCCAGCACGTCGAGCCCGAAGGCGGCGACCGGGTCGAGCGTGCCGGGGCCCTGCACCCCGCCCTCGAGCGCCCGGCCCGCGCCCCACGCCAGCAGGTCCGCGGTGATCGCGTAGGCCTCCGGGGCGACGAGCCGGGTGCGCGCGAGCAGCGCGCCGGTGGCGTCGAAGACCTCGGCGACGAAGTGCGAGGTGCTGCGGGCCAGGTTCTCCGCCGACGGCGCCGCCGACGCCCGGGACGCCGCGAGCCGGGCCACCCGCGTCGCGGCGCGGCCCAGCGCCGGGACCCTGTCCAGCAACGGCGCGAGCCGGCTGGCCGCGTGCACCACCGGGCTCGCCGGGCCGAACCAGCCCAGGTAGACGTCGACCGTCGAGAGACCGGGGGCGAGCGCGGGCAGCGCGAACTGCTCGGTGGCACCGATGGTGACGCCCGGACGCTGCCGGCCGGCGACGTCGAACGAGCGCATCCGGGCGCCGGTGGGCTCGGCCGTCAGCCCGCCGTTCCGCCACGCGTACGCCCGCTCCGTCGCGACCCCGATCAGCGAGTCCAGGGTGCCGCGGGAGAACGGCTGGCCGCGGCCGCCGCCGGCGATGAAGTACCCGACGTCGACGCGGTCGGCCTCCGCCCCCGCGTCCCGGAGCGCGAGGGCACCGGCGAGGACCCCGGGCACGTAGTCGTTGCCGAAGGCGGGGATCAGCGCGGCACCGCTGCGCTCGGCCGCGGGCCCCTGGAGCTCGAACACCTCCCGGATGAACGGCGGCTCGCCCGTCGAGTCCAGGTAGACGGCGCCCGCCTCGACGACCGCCGCCAGGGCCGCGCCGCCGAGCTCCGCGAACGGCCCGACGGTGCTGACCAGGACGTCCTCTCCCCCGACGAGCGCCCGCACCGACGCGACGTCGGTGACGTCCGCCCGGGCCGTCTCCAGTCCGCCGAGCCGGGCGGCGAGCGCGTCGAGCCTCGCCGGGTCCCGGCCGGCGAGCACGGGCGCGAGGCCCCGGGACACCATGGCTTCGGCGGTGCGGCCACCGGTGTAGCCGGTGGCTCCGAACAGCACGATCTTTCCGGTCACGAGCGCGAGCGTAGGGCTCCCTCGAACCGCGATGCGGTTCGAGGCGCCGTCCCGGGCGGAATCGCGGGATTCGCCGTGGTCCGGGGCCGGCCCCGATGTCTACTCCCCGGCCTCCGGAAGGGACCGGAGCAGCGCATGGAGCCCGGGCGCGTCCAGCATGTCCGCGGGCCGGAGCGTGACGTCCGGGCGGACGTAGTGGAAGGCCGCCCGGACCGTCGACGGGTCCACCCCGGCCAGCGCGGCCCAGGCCAGCCGGTACACCGCGAGCTGCACGCTCACCGCGGGCAGCCGCGCGTCGTCCGGGACCGCGCCGGTCTTCCAGTCCACGACGGTGTAGCCGCCGTCCGGGTCCGCGAACACGGCGTCCATCCGGCCGCGCACCGCGACCCCGGCCAGCACCGTCTCGAACGGGACCTCGGCCTCCACCGGCACCCGGTCCGACCAGGCGGACGCGAGGAACGCCTCCTGCAGCTCGACCAGCGTGTCGTCCCCCACGGCGTCCTCGTCCGCCGCGCCGGGCAGCTCGTCGAGGTCCAGCAGGCGTTCGGCGCCGAAGCGCTGCTCCAGCCAGGCGTGGAAGGCCGTGCCGCGGCGGGTGTGCGGGTTCGGCGGGAGCGGGAGCGGCCGGCGCAGCCCGGCGGCCAGCGCGTCCGCGTCCGCGGCGAGCTCGACGAGCTGGCTCACCGACACCTGCGCGGGCAACGCCACCGACGGCCGGGCCGCCGCGGCGGCGCGCTCGGCCAGCAGCACGTCCACGTCCGCGGCCCAGCCCTCGGGGTCGGGCTCCTCCGGTGCTTCGAGATCGTCCAGCTCGAGGCTGAGCTGCGGTTCCTCGGGCTCCCGTGAGCGGCGGCGTTCCGCTCGCTTGGCCCGTTCCCGCGTCCGCAAGGCCTCGCGGACCATCTCGGCACCCGCGTGGACGTCCGGCGACCGGGCTCCGAGGGGATCGACCGGCCACTCGGCCGTCACGATCTCGGCGGTGACCGGGTTGACGTCGTCCGGCTCGGGCTCGGGAGCCCACTGCTCCACGCCCGTCCCACGCGAAGCGTCCATGTCGCCGACGACCTCGCGCAGCTCCTCCAGGAACACCGACGGCCGGCGCGGCTTCTCCCCCGTCGCGCCCCAGCGGTGCCCGGAGCAGAACAGGACGTGCTCGGAGCGGGTGAGCGCGACGTAGAACAGGCGGCGCTCCTCGACGAGCCGCCGCGCGTCCAGCCCGGCGTCGTGCTCCTTGAGGGCCTGCTCGACCTGCTTGCGGTCCGGCGCCGGCGGCAGGTAGAGGCCGGGGAGGTCGTCCGCGTCCCCGCGCAGCGGGACGGGCAGCTCGGACGGGTCCTTGAGCCAGCTGCCGGACATCTTTCGGCCGGGGAAGACCTGCGCGACGAGGTGCGGGACGGCCACGACCTCCCACTCCAGACCCTTCGCGGAGTGCACGGTGAGGATCTGCACCCGGTCCGGCGCCACCTCGACCTCGCCCGGGGAGAACCCGTCCTCCGCCTTCTCGGCGGTCTCCAGGTAGTCCAGCAGCGCGGGCAGGCTCGCGACCTCCGCGCCCGCCGCGAAGTCCGCCACGACACCCGCGAACGCGTCCAGGTGGGCGCGTCCGACGGGCCCCGGACGCGAGACGCTCTCCGCGTCCAGCAGCAGGATCCGCTCCGCGTCCGCGACCAGGTCCGTGAGCGGCGCCGACGCGCGGGAGCGCAGCCAGGACAGCTCGCGGGCCAGCCGCCGGATCCGCTCGAACCCCGCCGCGGAGTAGCGCTCGGCGTCCCCCGGGTCGTCCAGCGCGTCGACGAGCCCGGCCTGCTCGGCCTGCTCGCCCGGCAGCGCGCCCAGCGCCAGCTCCGCCGGGGACAGCGGCCCCGGACGCGCCGGCAGGGCGGGGACGAGCTCGCGCGCCCGCTTCCACAGCGCCGCCAGGTCCGCGACGCCGAGCCGCCACCGCGCACCCGTCAGCAGCCGGACGGCGGCGGGCCCGGCGAGCGGGTCCGCGACGATCCGCAGCGCGCTGACCAGGTCCCGGACCTCGGGGGTGTCCAGCAGGCCGCCCAGCCCGACGACCTCGACGGGCAGCCCGCGCTCCCGCAGCGCGACCGCGATCGCGTCCATGTCCGAGCGGCGGCGGACGAGCACCGCCGCCGTCGGCGGGGGTTCGCCCGCGTCGACCCGGCCGTGCCAGTGCCCCGCGATTCCGTCCGCCAGCCAGGCGACCTCGGAGTTGACGTCCGGCAGCAACGCGATCCGGACGTCTCCCGGGCGGGCCGCGGGCCCCGGCCGCAGCTCGCCTACGGCGACTGCCCCGGGGTCGGTGCCCCCGCCCGACGCACGCAGCGGCGCGGAGACGGCGTTGGCCAGCGTGAGCACCTCGGCCGGGTTGCGGAAGCTCGTGAGCAGCCCGTACTCCTCGGCGGGGCTCCCGTCCGGCTGGGGGAAGTCCGTGCGGAAGCGGGCGAGGTTCCCCGCGCTCGCCCCGCGCCAGCCGTAGATCGACTGGCACGGGTCCCCGACGGCCGTGACGGAGAGCGACTCGTCCCGCGGCTCGGTGCCGGGCACCCGGCCGAACAGCGACCGCAGCAGGACGCGCTGCGAGTGGCCCGTGTCCTGGTACTCGTCGAGCAGCACGGCCCGGAACTGCGAGCGCTCGATCTCCCCGACCTCGGGTCGGCTCTGCGCGACCTTCGCCGCGATCGCCATCTGGTCCGCGAAGTCCATCGCCCGCTCCGCCCGCTTGCGCGACGCGAACGCCTCCACCAGGGGTAGCAGCTCGACGCGCAGCCGCTGGGCGGCCATCCACGCCTTGTAGCCCTGCGACGGCTCGGCCTTCTGCCCCTTCCCGCGGGGGGCGTTCTCCATCAGCGCGACCAGGCGTTCGGCGTGCCGGCGCACGTCCTCCGGCTCGACGAGATGCTCCCCCAGCTCACCGGCGAGCGAGAGCAGGTAGCCGGTGACGGTGGCCGGGACGCGGTCGACGTCCAGGTCGTCCGCCCAGGTGGAGACGACGCGGTGGGCGAGCTGCCACGCCGCGGTCTCCCCGAGCAGCCGGGACGCGGGCTCCGTCGGCAGCCGCAGCGCGTGCTCGCCGACCAGCCGTCCGGCGTAGGCGTGGTAGGTGGAGATCGTGGGCTCGCCCGCGAGCAGCGCGGCGCGCAGGCTGCCGCCCGGGTCCAGCTCGTCGAGCAGCGGGGAGCCGGCCAGGCGACGCAGCCGGGACCGGACGCGGGCACCGAGCTGCTGCGCGGCCTTGCGGGTGAACGTCAGGCCGAGGACCTGTTCGGGCAGCACCTGCCCGGTGGCGACGAGCCAGACCACGCGGGCGGCCATGGTCTCGGTCTTCCCGGCCCCCGCGCCGGCCACGACCAGGGCGGGACGGAGCGGGGCCGCGACCACCGCGGCCTGCTCGGGGGTGGGTGGGGGCAGGCCGAGGGCCCGCGAGAGAACCGCAGGCTCGAGGGCCACCTCCGTCGACGTCACACGCCCTGTCTACCCGACGGCACCGACAGGAATCAGGGGGCCTTGGAGATGCGGAACCAGTCCACCTGCAGCTTGACCTCGTCCGGCGTCGACTCGTCCGGCCCGTCCATCCAGTTCGCCTTCGGGCCCTGGTCCAGCTGGATCGTGGGGTGCATCGGCTTCGTCGGGATGACCGTCTTGTCCGTGGTCTCGAAGCGCTCGACCCCGTCGACGTACCAGGTGATCCGGTCCGGCAGCCAGTCCATCCGGAAGGTGTGCCACTGGGTGTAGTCCCCTGCGTGAGCGCCGTGCACGGAACGGTCCGAGTCCCCGACCGCGTAGTGCACGAAGGTGTGCGCGACGTCCCGGTTCGGCGTCGGGGCCTCCATGATGTCCAGCTCCCCGTCCTCCGGCCATTGCTCGGAGTCCGGCCAGAGCAGGATCGCCGCGCTGAAGCCCTTGCCGCGGTCCGTGCGGGCCCGGAACTCGTAGCGGCCGTAGAGCTGCCCGGCGGCGTAGCGGACGCCGCCGGAGACGCCGTCACCCTCGTGGGCCTTGCCGGTGATCGTCAGCAGCCCGCCCGCCTGGCTGACCGCCTCGGGCTTGCGCAGGCCGTTGCCGAACCCGCCCTTCGAGTCGTAGGCGCTCCAGGTGCCCTCGTTGAGGGCCCCGCTGAACTCGTCCCCGCCGGCCGGCCGCCAGGCGACGGGATCCGCCTCGGCCGCGGCCGGCACGGCGACCGGCGTGCGCTTGGTGGTACCGGTCCGGGGCGGACGGCTGGTGGTGCTACGCGGGGCGGTCGTGGTGGGTGCCGCGGCGGTGGTCGTCGGCGCCGGGGTGGGCGCGGCGGCGGTGGTGGTGGGCGCGGACAGCACCTGCCCCTGGGAGACGGGGCCCGTCGGGAAGCTCGGGCGCGTTGCCGCAGCCGGTGAGCAGCGCGGCGAGGGCCACGACCAGGCCCGCGCCGAGTGCGCGCGGACGAGGGTAGAACACGGGGGACCGCCTCCTTCTGGCGCCGAGGAGGCGGCCGGGGGAGAACGGCCGCGCGAGGTTCGGGGGAGCGCCTCGGTGCCGGGCCACCGTACCCCGTCCGACGATCATCGCCTGCCACGTTTTCGCTGGTCGGAGGCTTAGAAGCGACGAAAGGAGGCAGGCGGCGTGAGCCCGGAAGGTTGCCTCACGAGTGGCCTAACTTGATACGACCGAACGGCCGCTTGACACCGCAGGGCAACTACTCCGAACGGGGCAACGCTCGCAGTCCGACCCGACGCGCGCGACGAAGGCGGTGCCGGACGTCTCCTCCGCGCACCGCCACACGACGTCCCGCCACTCGGCGGCCGTCTCGGAGTCCAGGGGTTCCTGCATCGGCTCCTTGGGCCGGCCCGACGCGTAGCGGTCCGCGACGTAGACGAGCCGCGCTCCCCCGGGCGGTGCCTGCGCCCCGACCAGGTCCGAGAAGGCGCCCAGGGCCGTCGCGAGCTGGTAGACGGCGAGCTGCGGGTGCTCGGCGGCCGTCTTCGCGCTGACCGCGGTCCTCCCGGTCTTGACGTCGACGACCACCGGCCTGCCCTCGGCGTCGACCTCGAGGCGGTCCACCCGGCCGCGCAGCCGCACGCTGCGCCGGATCGGCGGCTCCTCCGCCGTCCCGGCGCCGTCGTTCCCGGGGTCGTCCCCCGCGATGTCCGGCTCGGCCGCGATGTCCAACTGCACCGCCTGCTCGACGGCGACGAGCCGCAGCCCCTCGGCCCGGCTCTCGGCCACCCAGCGGTCGAACCCGGCGAGCATCTCCCGCACCCGCGCCAGCTCGCGGCGGCCGTACCAGGGCGCGCCCGCGTCCAGCCGGTCCCACGCCGTGCGCAGCGCGGCCTCCAGCTCGGCAGGATCCGCCCCGGCCGCGCCGGCCTGGACCAGCGCGTGCACGAGCGAGCCGGTGACCGCGGACAGCGCGCCCGTCTCGTCCCCGCCGTGGCGCTGCAGCACCCAGCGCAGCGGGCAGGAGTTGATCAGCTCGATGTCCGAGGGCGAGACCGGGACCAGCGCCCCGGGTGCGCGCAGCGGCGCGTCCGACGACGGCGGCGCGACCCCGTACCACTCGTCCGGATGCGCGCCGGGCACGTTCTCGGCGGCGAGCCGGGCGAGCTGGGCGGCCGCGCGGGCCCGGCTCGCGGCCGCCTCCGGATCACCGTGGTCCGGCGCGGTGACGGCCCGGCGCAGCTCGCCGACCAGCTCGGCGAGCACCAGGGCGCGGCCGGGCCGGTGCACCGCCCGCCCCTCCAGCGCGGTGGCGGGCACCGGGTCCAGCTCGTCCAGGAAACGGGAGGGCTGCTCGTCCTCCCCCTGGACCGCGCTGACCAGCAGCCGCGACCGCGACCGGGAGCACGCGACGTAGAACAGCCGACGTTCCTCGGCGAGCAGCGGCGCGACCCGGGAGACCGTCCCGTGCGCGCCCGCCGGCTCGGCGACCCCCGCGACCAGGTCCACCAGGCGCTCGTTGCCGAGCAGGCTGCCGCGCAGCCGCAGGTCCGGCCAGCTGCCCTCCTGCACGCTCGGCACCGCCACGACCTCCCACTCCCGCCCGCGCGCCGCGTGCGCCGTGAGCAGCGCGACGGCCTCCCCGCGGGGTGCGCGGTCCGCGAGCGTGTCCCCCGGCAGCTGCTGGTCCGTGAGGTAGGACGTGAAGCCCTCGACGTCCGCGCCCGGCAGCCGGTCCGTGTAGCGGGCGGCGGCGTCGAAGAGGGCGAGGACGGCGTCCAGGTCCCGGTCCGCGTGCGCGCCGACGGGGCCGCCGCGGGAGCTGGCCTCGCCCCAGCGCTTGGCGAGCCCGGACTGCCGCCAGACCCGCCAGAGCACCTCCTCCACGCTCTGCCCCTCGCGGATCGCGCCGGCGGCCGTGGCGAGCAGGCGGGAGACCGCCCGCAGGGGCGCGGAGTCCCCGGGGGAAGGGCCGTCAGCGGGTCCGGCCTGCCTCCCGCGGCGGACCGCAGGGCATCGACGAGCAGGGGGTCGCTCCCGGCGCGCTCGGCGTCGTCGGGGACGGGGTCGTCGGCGGCGGACGCGGGGCCCTCACCGACCGGCCCACGGCCCTGGTCGCGGTCCCGGGAGCCGGAGACACCCGGGATGTCGCTTCCGCTCCCGGGATCGGGATCGAGCGGCGGCTCCGCCGCGCGGCGCGACGTCCGGGCCGCGGCGTGCAGCTTCAGCAGGCCCCGGCGCAGCCGCCGCATCCGCATCGGGTCCCCCGAGCCGAGGGACGACGTGAGCAGGGCCGTCGCGACGTCCGCGTCGATCTCGTCCGGGCGGGTGGCGCAGCGCAGGATCAGCAGCAGCGGCAGCACCGCGGGCTGGCGGGCCAGCGGCAGCTCGTCCGGCGGCGCGGCGATCGGCACTCCGGCCGCGACCAGGGCCCGGCGCAGCGCGGGCAGCGTGCGACGCGCGGAGCGGGACAGGACCGCCATGGCCGACCACGGCACCCCCTCGACGAGGTGGGCGCGGCGGAGCTGGTCCGCGATCCACCCCGCCTCCGCCGCCGGCGAGGAGAACACCCGGACCAGCACCGACCCCGGATCCGGCTCGGGTGCGCCCGGGTCGACCGGCGGCGGGACGCGTACCCGCCCCTCCCCGATCCGGCCAGGCTGCGCGCCAGGCGCGCCGACGCCGCGCGCACCGCGGGCGCCTGCCGGTGATCGACGGTGAGCACCGCCGTGGGCGCCTCGACCGCCCGCAACCCGCCCGGATCGGCACCCCGGAAGTTCAGCACCGCCTGGTCCGGATCGCCCGCGAGCAGGGTGCTCTGCGCGGTGCGGGCCAGCACGCGGACCAGCTCCATCTGCTGGGGATCGAGGTCCTGCGCGTCGTCCACGAAGAGGTGCCGGACCCGTTGGCCCTCCGCCGCGAACAGCTCCGGGTCCGACGCCAGCGCGTCGAGCGCGGCGGAGACCAGCTCCGCGGAGTCCAGCGCGGGCGCGGTGGCCTGCGGTGCACCCCGGCCCGCGGCGCCGCGCAGCAGGATCACGTGCTCGTAGGTGCGGAAGAACCGCCCGGCGGCCACCCACTCCGGCATCTCGTGCCGCTCGCCCAGGGTGAAGAGCTCCTCCGGGCCGAGGCCGCGCTCGGCGGCGCGCAGCAGCAGCTCCCGCAGCTCGTTCGCGAAGGCGGGCAGGCCGATCGCCGGGCGCAGCCGCTCCGGCCAGCCCGAGTCCGGCACGCTGCCGTTCCAGTTCGCCAGCTCCCCGCCGAGCAGGTCCCGGACGACGGCGTCCTGCTCGGCGCCGGCGAGCAGCCGCGGCGGCGGGTCGTCGTTCCGGGCGGCGTGCAGGCGCAGGATGCCGAAAGCGTAGGAGTGCACGGTGCGGGCGAGCAGCTCGCGGGACGTGCGCGCGTCGAGCGCGTCCGGATCCGGCAGCCCGCCGTGCAGCAGCCCGGTGAGGCGTTCGCGCAGCTCGACGGCCGCCCGCCGGCTCCCGACGAGCAGCAGCATCCGCTCCGGGTCCACCCCCTCCCGGACCCGCTTCGCCACCGCCTCGAGCAGCAGCGTGGTCTTCCCCGTGCCCGGGCCGCCGACCACCCGCAGCGGGCCGCGATCGTGCTCCAGGACCGCGCGGGCCTGCTCGTCCCACCGGGGGACGCGGACCTCCGGCCGCGGCGCGCGGACGAGGAGCGGACCGGGCCGGGGCACGACCCGGCCGCCTGCGGGTGCGCTCTCCGTCCGGGCCATGTGTCGATTCGACCACGCGACACCGACAGTTCCGCCGCGGACTCCGGAATCGTCGGACCGGGCTGGCACGATCCCTCCCATGTCGCTCCACGTCCACGAGCTCGGCGCGCCGCAGGGCCGCCCGGTCCTCGCCCTGCACGGCGTCACCGGACACGGGCTGCGGTTCCGGCCGCTCGCCGCCGCGCTGCCCGGGCTGCGCTGGCTGTGCCCCGACCTGCGCGGCCACGGCCGCTCCCCGTGGACCCCGTCGTGGGGCCTCGAACAGCAGGTCGCCGACGTGCTCGCCGTGCTCGACCGCGAGGGCCTCGCCGAGGCCGTCGTGGTCGGGCACTCGTTCGGCGGGGCCGTCGCGGCGCATCTGGCCCGGCGCGCACCGGAGCGGGTGTCCCGGCTGGTGCTGCTGGACCCCGCGATCGGTCTCGACCCGCGGGACATGCTCGAGGCCGCCGAGAGCACCCGGCCGGACGAGGTGTTCCCGGACGCCGACGCCGCGCGGGCGGACAAGGCCCAGAGCTGGAAGAACGTGCCGGACGCGCTGCTCGACGCGGAGATCGCGGACCATCTCGTCCCGCACGGGGAGCAGTGGGCGTGGCGCTACTGCCGGGCGGCCGTCGTCGCGGCCTGGAGCGAGATGGCCCGGCCCGCCGTCGTCCCGCCGGCCGGTGTGCCGACGCTGCTGCTCCCGGCCGGGCGGGAGGACTTCGTGCGGCCGGAGTGGGTCGCGGCGTGCCGGGCCGAGCTGGGCGACGCGCTCACCGTCGCCGAGGTGGACGCGGGGCACATGCTCTACCTCGAGCGCACCGCCGAGGTGGTGGACCGGCTGCGGGCGTTCCTGGATGGATGAGGAGGTCCTCGAACGGGTCCGGGACGTGGTCGCCGCGATCCCGCCGGGCGAGACGTCGACCTACGGCGAGGTCGCGGCGCGGGCGGGGATCCGCTCGGCCCGGCTCGTCGGCCGGATCCTCGCCGAGGACGGCCACGACCTCCCCTGGCACCGGGTCCTGCGGGCGAACGGCACCTGCGCACCGCACATCGCGCAGGAGCAGGCCGCACGGCTCCGGGCCGAAGGCGTGCTCCTGGTGGACGGGAGGCTCCCGAAGGAGCACCGGCGGCGCTGAGCCGCGGCACCCATGGGTCAGGCCGCCGCGGCCCCCGCCTCGACGCCCGCGCGGTAGCGAGCGACGACCGCTCCCACGACGTCCTCGTGCGCTCCCAGCGGCGCCCCGACGACGTCCGCGCCCGAATCCTCGATCCGGCTGTGGAACACCCCCGGCGCGAGCAGCCAGGAGGCGACCGCGATCCGGTCCTCCCCGGCCCATCGCAGGCCGTCGACCAGGGCGTCGACCTTCGGAGCGGCGGTGGCCGCGAAGCCGACCCGGACGCGTCGGCCGAGGAGCGAGCCCAGCATCCGGCCCGCCGTGCGCACCTCGGCGAGGGCCGCCGGGTCCGACGAGCCCGCGGCCGCGAGCACGACCGCGTCCCCCGGGCGCAGGCCCGCGCCCCGCAGCCGGGCCAGCGCCGCCTCGGCGAGCAGGCGGTCCGGGCCGAGTGCGGGCGTCACCACGAAACGCGACGGGTCCGCGCCCACCTCGGCGAGCTGGGCCGGCAGGTCCGTCCGCACGTGGTAGCCGGAGGCCAGGAAGGCCGGGAGCACGACGGCGCCGGACAGACCGTCCGCCCGGAGCGCGGCGACGGCGTCCGCGACGGTCGGCGTGCGGACGTCCACGTAGGCGACCCGCACGTCCGCGCCGTCCAGCCGCTCCCGGGCGGCCGCGGCGATCTCGCGGACCACCTCGTCCGCCGCGGCGCTCCGGCTCCCGTGCGCCACCAGCAGCAGCGGCGCCTTGACGTCAAACACAGTGGCCACCGGTCGGTGCGGGGCCCGCCCCGGGGTCCAGGGCGAGTCGGTACCCGCGCTTGACCACGGTCTGGACCAGCTTCGGGGTGCCGAGCGAGGACCTCAGCCGGGTCATCGCCGTCTCGACCGCGTGCTCGTCGTCGCCACCGCCGGGCAGCGCCCGGAGCAGCTCCGCACGGGTGACGACCCGGCCGGCCCGGCGGGCGAGGACGCGCAGCATCGCCATGCCGGTGGGCGGCACGTTGCGCAGCTCGCCGTCGACCAGGACGGCGTGTCCGCGCAGCTCCAGCCAGTGCCCGGCGACCGGCAGCCGGCGCGCCCGGGTCGGCGCCTCGGCCTCCAGCGTCCGGACCATCGCACCGAGCCGCGAGCGGGCGGGCTGCAGGGTCGGGATGTCCACGGCCTCCAGCGGCGCCGCCGTCACCGGGCCGACGCACAATGCCAGGACGGGCCCGCGCATCGCCTCGACCAGCTCGTCCTTCACCCCGCGTTCGGCCGCCCGCGCGAGCAGGCTGGCGGCGGCGGGCGCGCTCGTGAAGGCCAGCATGTCGACGCCGCCGGCGAGCACGGAGTCCGTCAGCCGGTCCATCGGGCCGAGGTCCGCGGGCGGCACCCAGCGGTAGACCGGCACCTGGACGACCTCGGCGCCGGCCAGCTCGAGGGCGTCGACGACGTCCGGGAGTGGCTCGCCGTGCAGCTGCATCGCGATCCGCAGGCCGTCGACGCCTTCCTCCAGCAGGTACTCCAGCACCTCCGCTGACGACTCGGACGGCGGTGACCACTTCTCCGTCAGCCCGGACGCCCGGATCGCCCCGCGCGCCTTGGGCCCGCGGGCGAGCAGCTCACCCTTGCCGAGCGCGGCGAGCAACGCCTCGCCGATGCCCCAGCCGTCGGCCGCCTCGACCCAGCCGCGGAAGCCGATCCCGGTCGTCGCGACCGTGATGTCCGGCGGGTTCGCGACGAGCGCACGGGTGCGTTCGAGCAGGTCCGTGTCGTCCGCCAACGGGACGATGCGGATGGCGGGGCCGTGCTGCACGCACGCGCCGCGCCGCTCGAGCATCGTGCCCAGCTCCTCGGCCCGGCGCGCGGCGGTGACGCCGACGGTGAATCCCGCGAGGGCGGGAACGGGCGCCGGCTCGGTGGTGGCAGCGGTCATCGCACCATTGTCCGTGCTGTCGGCGGGGTCCACCGCGTAACCGCCCTCACGGTAACCCGATCTGAACACGGTGATCGTCGACGCGGACGGCGTAGACGGCCACGGCCACGTCCGGGTCGTCGAGGCAGTGGCTGGCTGTCACGCCGTCCTCCAGTGGGTCTGTCGCATCCTGGGAATGCACAGACCGCAGGAAGGGCTCATTACCCCGCCGTGGCCCCGTGTGACGCCGACGCAAACCGGTCCTCACGTGCGGTGAGGTGCCGTGTGAGATCACCCGGCCGGGATCGGGCGCGTGAGGCCACGCCCGTCACTCGCGTCGTGGAGCCACGACGCGAGTTCGGAGGGCGGCTGTCAGAGGTGGGCGGCGACGAGGCCCGCGGCGCGCTCGAGGCCGGGGAGGCTCCGGGCCGAGGCGTCGGGGTGCTGGGCGTGCAGGGCCAGCCGGTACAGGACGGCGCGCAGCAGCGCCTGGGGCCACTCGTCGAGGTGCGACCACCGGTCCAGCAGGCCCTCGTCCGCACCGCCCCACGCCACCGCGTCGACGGCGACGACCGCCGCCGCCCATTCGGCCGGGCGCCAGAACGGGACGAGATCGAGCACCGCGGGCGCGCCGTCGACGTCGAAGAGCACGGCGCCGAACAGCTCGCCGTGCACCACCTGCGGGGAGAGCCTCACCGGACGGCGGTGGGCCGCGAGCTGCTCGAACAGCTCCCCGCCGGTCCCCGGGTCCAGGACGAGGCGACGCTCCCCGAACGCGGCGGCGGCGGAGCGGGACAGCAGGTCGTCGCGGTCGTCGAGGAGGCGGGGACGCAGCACTGTGGAGGTGGCGGCGTGCAGGCGCAGCGAGGCGGAGATGACGTCGTCGTGGCGCGGTTCGGAGGAGCCCGCCAGGTTGCGGGACCCGGCCCAGCCGGCGACGACCCAGCGGCCGTCCGAGGACCGGACCGGGCGGGCGAGCCGCACGGCCTCGACCTCGAGGCTGTCCAGGACCCCGGCGGACCACGCGGCGACCGCGTTGTCCGCGACCGGGCGCAGCAGGACGTCCCCGCAGTGCCAGGCGCGCTGGCCCGCCCACACCACCGGCCGCGGCACGACGTCCTTGACCCCGAACGCGACGCGCACGTGGTCGGGCAGGGCGATCGCCGCTTCGCTGGTCGGGACTACGCGTGCTGCCGTCACGACCGGCACGGTACCTGCGTCGTCGCCTGGATCACGGGCGCCACGCGGAGAGATCCCCGAGCAGGACTTCCGGAATCAGGCCCGGCGGTGACGGAGGGCGCCGTCCGAGGCCGCGACGAGGAGCGCCTCAGCTCGCCACGTCCGCGGCCAGGGCCTCCGCGTAGTCCCGGACATCCTGCTCGGACGGGGTCCCGCCGCCGCTGCCCGCGCTGCCGGCGGCCGTACCCGAGCCGCCCGACGAGGAGCTGCTGCTCCGCTCCGTGGTCCCGGAGCCCGAGGAGCCACTCGGCCGGGCCCCGGCGTCCGTGGACCGGCCGGACCCGTTGCCGGAGCTCCCGCTGCGCGGGGTGGTGGTCCGCGAGCCGCTGTCCGAGGCGCCGCCCGCCCGGGCCGCGCCCGTCGACGAGCCGCCGCGGGAGGCGGTGGTGGTCGAGCCGCTGCTCGAATCACTGCCGCTGCCGCTCGCCCGGGCGCCGTCCGAGCTCCGGGACGCGCCGCTGCTGCGCGCCGGGCCGTTCGCGGTGGGGTCCTGCCCGCTCGCCGAGCCCGCGCTCCCGGTCGCGCGCGAGGTGTCCACCCCGGACCGTCCCGAACTGTCCGAACCGGAGTGCTGCGCCCCGTTCCCCGGGTCGACGACGTGGCGGCACCGCGCTGCCGGAGCTTCTCCTGGATCTGCCGGTCCGCCTCGCGGTCCGCCAGCCGAAGTGCCTCGTCGATCTGCGGCGCCGCGAGCCCGCCGGTCATCGTGCTGATCATCGGACCGGCGACGGCGCCGGCGAGGCCCGAGTTTCCCGTACCCACGGGACGCGGAGTCCGGGAGCCGGGGTCGGTCCCCGCATCCTGCTGCTCGACGCCCCGGCGCGCCGGGGCGCCGCCTCCGCCCTGCTCGGCACCCCGGCGGGACGCGTCGGCCCCGCTGCTTCGGTCGGCGCGGCCCTGCGCGGGCTCAGCCTCGACCCGTTCGGTGCGAGCCTGTGCCGAGCCGCCCCGGTCCGGGCCCTGCGGCGATGCCTGCCGGCCGCCGTCCAGGCCGAGGGTTCCGCCGACACCGTCGACGGTGTCCGACACCGCACCCGTCACGCCACCGCGCTGAGGCCCCTGATGCCCGGGCCCCTGCTGCTGCCCGGGGCCCTGCCGCTCCTGACCACCCGGCTGCCCCCGGCCCCGGTCCTTCCGGTCTCCCGAGCCCTGGTCCGGCCGGCCGCCCTGCTGACCGTTCAGCCCGAGCGTCCCGCCGACACCGTCGACGGTCCCCGACACCGCGCCGGTCAGCCCGCCGCCCTGCCCGCCACGCTCGCGCGGCCCGGACGAGCCCTGGGAACCGGAGCCGAGCGCGCGGGCATCCCCGGAGTGGTCGTGCCGCGGTGTCTCCTCCGTGTCGTCCCCCGGCCCGCGCGGGTCCGGCGGGCCGCTCGTGCCGACCTCGCCCGACGGGCGGCTCTCGTCCTGGTCGCGGCCCTGCACGAGCGGCGGCCGCTCGTCCACCCCCTGCGACGGCATCGGGCTCGGCGTGGGGTTCCTCGCGAGCCGGAGCACCTCCTCCCGCACCCGGTCGGTGCGGTCGGCGTCGTTCGGCAGCGGGCTGCGGGTGGCGGTGCGCACGCCCTCGGACAGGTTCTGCACCTGGCTCGCCACCGCGTCCCGGTGCCGGGCCCGCAGATCACGCTGCTCGGACAGGGCCGTGGCCCAGGAGGTGTCGGCGGCCGAGCGCGACGGCGGCGTAGCGGCGGCGTCGAGCAGTCGCTGGATCTCGTCGAGCCGGCTGTCCGCCTGCCGGAGCTCGTCCGAGGCGCGTTCGAGCTCACGGTAGGTCTCCAGCTGGGACTGCAGCGTCGCCCGCTGCTGCTCGAGCACCCGCCTGCGTTCCAGCAGCTGCCGGACGGCGGAAGGGGCGGTCCCGACCTGCTGTGCGGCGGGTGTCGAGTTCCAGGCCCGCTCGGTCTCGCCGATCGTGTCCAGCTGCTCGTTGACGGCGACGAGCGCGAGCTGCGCCCGCCGCGCCCACTCCTCGTCCGTGGTCCCCTCCGGCAGCGTCACCGTCGGCGGGGAGGGATCGGGGGACGACGCGGACGACGTCGTCAGCGCATAGCCGCCGACCAGCACGGCCGTCGCGCCCAGCACCGCGATCGCGCGCCGCCGCCGCGCCAGCCCGGCCATCCACGGCGACCGCGCGCCCGGGAGCTCCCCGGGCTCCGGTTCGGGCTCCTCCCGCACGGGTGCCGCGACGCGCGCCGGCACGGCTCGGCTCCGGACGAGCGGCCGCTGCGGCGTCTCACGGAGCCAGGGCAGCGTCTCGGTCAGCCGGTCGTCGCCGGCGGCCTGCGCCGCGGCCCGTCGCTCACGCCGCGCGGCGACCCGGTGCGCGGCGGTGCAGTAGATCTTCCCGGGACGGTCGGGCGTCTCCTCGACCAGCGCGTCGCACCCGGGGAGCGCGCACCTGCGCCGCAGCGCAGGTGACCCGAACCCGTCGGAGCCGAACCGGTCCACCCCGAAATCGTCCACCACAGCCGGCCCCCATCGCAGTCACCGGGAGCGCGTGCCTGCGCAGCACGACGTCCCCGTCGGGTCACCGAGGCGGCGCTCTCGCGCCCCCGACGCCGCGGCGTCCGAAGGTCCCCACTTCCCTGGCCCCGTTCGGACGACGGGACACGACATCCACCGGGGCAAGGGAGGCTACCCAGGCCGATGATCGATTGTCATTGCTCCAGTCGGACGTGCTCTCCCAGGTCAGAGGCACGGAGCGTCACATAACGGTGTGATCGCTACGCGGCGTCGTGGTGGAGGCGCCCGCCGTCACGGACCGCGACAAAGGGGTTGCTCACATGTGATCCACACCATAGAAACGCCTGCGCGGCGTGATCCGCAGACGCGGACCGCCCGCCCTCGCGAACGAGGACGGGCGGTCGGTACGGCTCCGGGGGATTACCGGGTCAGTAGGTGGGCAGCGAGGGGTCGACCTGCTTGGCCCACGCCAGCACGCCACCCCCGACGTGCACCGCATCGGAGAAACCGGCCTTCTGCAGCGCCGCGAGCGTCTCGGCCGAGCGCGCCCCGGACTTGCAGTGCAGGACGATCGGCTTGTCCTGCGGGAGCTCCGAGAGCGCCTCGCCGGAGAGGATGCGGTCCTTCGGGATGAGGACCGAACCCGGAATCCGGACGATCTCGAACTCGTTCTGCTCGCGAACGTCGATCAGCGCGAAGTCCTTGCCCGCGTCGATCATCTCCTTGAGCTCGAGCGCGGTGATCGTGTTGCCGGCCGCGGCGGCCTGGGCGTCGTCGGAGACGGTGCCGCAGAACGCGTCGTAGTCGATCAGCTCGGTGATCTTGGGCGTGGCCGGGTCCTTGCGGATCTTCACCTGCCGGTAGGTCATCTCGAGGGCGTCGTAGACCATCAGCCGACCCAGGATCGGCTCGCCGATGCCGGTGATCAGCTTGATCGCCTCGTTCACCATGATCGAGCCGATGGACGCGCAGAGCACGCCCAGCACGCCACCCTCGGCGCACGACGGCACCATGCCGGGGGGCGGCGGCTCGGGGTAGAGGTCGCGGTAGTTCAGGCCGAGCCCGTTCGGGGCGTCCTCCCAGAACACCGACGCCTGGCCCTCGAACCGGAAGATCGAACCCCAGACGTACGGCTTCCCGGACAGCACGGCGGCGTCGTTCACCAGGTAGCGCGTGGCGAAGTTGTCCGTGCCGTCGAGGATGAGGTCGTAGTCCGCGAAGATGTCCATCACGTTCGACGAGTCGAGCCGCACCTGGTGCAGCCGGACCTCGACGAACGGGTTCGCCTCCTTGATCGAGTCACGGGCGGACTCGGCCTTGGAGCGGCCCACGTCGGACTGGCCGTGGATGATCTGGCGCTGCAGGTTGGACGAGTCGACCTCGTCGAACTCGACGATGCCCAGCGTGCCGACACCGGCCGCGGCCAGGTACAGCAGCGCGGGCGAGCCCAGACCACCGGCGCCGACGACCAGCACCTTCGCGTTCTTCAGCCGCTTCTGCCCCGTCATCCCGACGTCGGGGATGATGAGGTGGCGGCTGTAGCGCTCGACCTCGTCCTTGGTCAGTTCGGCGGCCGGCTCCACGAGCGGCGGTAGCGCCATGTCAAAGCTCCTCGGTGCTGTCTAGCGTGTCGATCGTGCGTGCATCCCGCTGGTGCCAACGCACTCGTCGGGGCCTATCTTCCCATCCGGGCTCAGGAAGGGCACTCGTCCCAGAGCGCGGCGACACAAGCCGCCACCCGGTCCGGCACCTCGATCTGCGCGATGTGCCCGACGCCGGCCAGCATCAGCAGCCGCCCGTCCGGGAACGTGCGCGCCGCCCGCGCGGCGAGCCGGGGGGAGATGAGCCGGTCCCGGTCGCCCCAGACCACGAGCGTCGGCACCGGGACGCGTGCGGCCGTCGCCCAGAGCCCGCGACCGGCCCAGCTCGCGAACATCCCCTTGGCCGAGCGGGACACGGCCTCCGCCGCCCAGGGCTGACGCCCGCGGGCCGCGATCTCGGCGGCCGTCTCGTCCAGGCGGGCGTCGGTGGCGCGGCCGGGGTCCCCGAAGCAGAGCGCCATCACCTGCTCGGCCCGCACCCGGGGCGACGCCGCGGCCAGCTGGGCCCGGGCCTTCTTCCCGATTCCCGGGATCATCGCCAGCGCCATCCGCGGATCGGACATCCGGCGCGGGTCCGGCCGCCGGTCCGGGAAGGCGGGCGAGACCAGGGTGAGCGTGCGGACGAGCTCCGGACGGCGGGCGGCCACCATCGTCGCGACCATCCCGCCGAGCGAGTTGCCCAGCAGGTGCACGGGCCGCCCGCGCCCGGCCAGCCAGGAGAGCAGGGCATCCGCGTGGCCGGACGGCGTGTAGTCCCGCGAGGGCAACGGCGCCGAGCACCCGAACCCCGGCAGGTCGACCGCGACGCCCGCGGCCCGCGGCGCGAGCAGGCCCGCGAGGTCCGTCCAGTTCGTCGCGGAGCCGGAGAGTCCGTGCACGTAGACGGCCTCGGCGCCGTTGCCAGGGGTCTCGCGGACGTGCAGGGTCACCCCGCCGGAGGTGACGTCGCGGCCCGGCCACGCGGGCCAGTGCCCGTTGCTCGGCAGGACCGGGAGGTCGGCCGGGTCGACGGTGCCCGCGGGGCGAGGCACGGAGGTGCACCGCGGGTGGACCAGCGGGAGCGCGACGGAGACCACCCGACGAGCATGACCTGAACCCACCCGTCCCGACCACCTCGGGTGACCCACCATTCGGCCCCCGGCGACGGGCCGATACCCCCTGGGGTAGGTTTACCGTGTCGGACGGCCCGTTCGTGCGTTGTACCCCCCGATGGTGCGCCGCGTCGAACGCGCACGACGGCCCCGCGAAGACGAGCCAGGGAGACGTGACGCATGCAGACCGCGGTGCGGCTCGGCAGCTACCTCGCCGTGCTCTGTGTCGTGTTCGGGGCCGCGTGGGGTGCGGGGTCCGCGTTCGGGGGGTCCGGCGACGGCCCGGCCCCGGCGGCGGCGCAGGCGCACGAGCCGGGGATGGCCGCGATGGCTCCCCCGCCGGCGGCCGCCGGCCCGGATCCCGCGGATCCGCTCGGCCTCTCGGCCACCGCGGCCGGCTACACCTTCGTCCCCACGACGACGTCGTTCGGCGTCAACAGCCCCACGACGTTCAGCTTCCGCATCACCGGCTCGGACGGGGCGCCCGTCACGGCCTTCGACGCGGCCCCGGACCAGGAGTTCCGGCCCGGCGAGCGGATGAACCTGCTGGTGGTGCGGCGGGACGCGGCCGGCATGCAGGACCTCTCCCCCACCATGGGTCCCGACGGCACGTGGAACGTCCCGTTCCTGCTCCCGGCGGCGGGGGTGTGGCGGGCCTACGCGGACTTCATCCCGACCGGCGGCCCGCGGCTCGCGCTGGGCACGGACCTCTTCGCCCCCGGGGAGTTCGCCCCGTTCACGTTCCCCGACTCCCGCATCTTCCCGCCCGCGGGCGCCCCGGCCGCGGTGGACGGCTACCAGGTCCGGATCGACGGCCGGCTGGTCCCCGGGGTCCCGTCGGCGGTCTACACGACCGTCGGGCGTTGGGGGCAGCCGGTCACCGAGCTCGAGCCCACCCGGGGCGGCTTCGGCAGGCTCGTCGCGGTCCGCGAGGGAGACCTGGCGTACGTCCGGGTCCGGCCGGAGACCACACGGCCGCTCCCGACGGACCGCGCCGGCCCGGCGATCGCCTTCAGCACCGAGGTCCCGACAGCCGGGACCTACCGGTTCTTCCTGGGATACCGGCACGAGGGCCGGACCGGGACGGCCGAGTTCACCGTCTCCACGGCAGGGAGCTGAGCATGACCAAGCCGAGCACGGCGACGAACGAGGACCGGACGCGCATCGAGCTCGCGATCGGCGGCATGACCTGCGCGTCGTGCGCGAACCGCGTCGAGCGCAAGCTCAACAAGATGTCCGGCGTCGAGGCGTCGGTCAACTACGCGACGCAGAAGGCGCGGGTCAGCTACGCCGCCGACGTGACACCCGAGCAGCTCGTCGCCACCGTCGAGGCCGCCGGCTACACGGCGCTCCCCGCCGCGGAGGACACCGACACCGCCGACGAGCACGCGCGGGACCTGCGGGAACGCCTCATCGTCAGCGCGCTGCTGGCCGTTCCGGTGATCGTGGTGTCGATGGTCCCGGCGTGGCAGTTCCTCTACTGGCAGTGGGTCGTGCTGGGCCTCGCGGCCCCGGTCGTGCTGTGGGGCGCGTGGCCCTTCCACCGCGCCACCTGGACGAACCTGCGCCACGGCACCGCGACGATGGACACGCTCGTCTCCCTCGGCACCCTCGCCGCGCTCGGCTGGTCCGTCCACGCCCTGGTCTTCGGCACCGCGGGCGTCCCCGGGGTGACACACCCGTTCGCGCTGACGGTCTCCCGCGGCGCCGGCGCGGACGCGATCTACCTCGAGGTGGCCGCCGGGGTCACCCTGTTCATCCTGGCCGGCCGGTACTTCGAGGCCCGGTCCAAGCGCACCGCCGGCGCGGCGCTGCGGGCGCTGCTGGAGCTCGGCGCGCGGGACGTCGCCGTCGTGCGGAACGGGCCGGGAGGGATCAGCACCGAAGAACGGATCCCAGTCGAGGAGTTGCAGGTCGGGGACCTGTTCGTCGTCCGCCCCGGCGAGAAGGTCGCGACGGACGGCACGGTCTGTGAGGGCACGTCGGCGGTCGACGTGTCCATGTTGACCGGCGAGTCCGTCCCGGCCGAGGTCGGCCCGGACGACGCGGTGGCCGGCGGCTGCGTCAACGCGGGCGGCCGGCTGGTCGTGCGGGCCACCCGGATCGGCGTGGACACCCAGCTCGCCCGGATGGCGCAGCTCGTCGAGGACGCGCAGAGCGGGAAGGCCGCCGCCCAGCGGCTCGCGGACCGGATCTCCGGCGTGTTCGTGCCGATCGTGATCGCGCTGGCCGTCGGGACGCTCGGCTACTGGCTCGGGACGGGCGCGGGGGCCACCCAGGCGTTCACCGCGGCCGTGGCCGTCCTGATCATCGCCTGCCCGTGCGCGCTGGGCCTCGCGACACCCACGGCGCTGCTGGTCGGCACCGGCCGCGGCGCGCAGCTCGGTGTGCTGATCAAGGGGCCGGAGGTCCTGGAGTCCACCCGCCGCGTGGACACGATCGTCCTGGACAAGACCGGCACGGTCACCACCGGCGTGATGACGCTGCTCGCGGTGCACGCGGCCGAACGCGAGTCCCGGGACCAGGTGCTGCGGCTCGCCGGCGCGGTCGAGAACGGCTCCGAGCACCCCGTCGCCCGGGCGGTCGCGTCCGCGGCGCGGGAGCGGTTCGGCGAGCTGCTGCGCGTCGGCGAGTTCGAGAACCGGCCCGGCCTGGGCGTGCAGGGGCTCGTCGCGGAGCTCGCGCAGCTGCCGGGCCTGCCCGCGCCGTTGCGGTCCCCGGCCGGTCCCGAGCCGCTGACGCCCGCGGGCGGCAGCGACCGGATCGTCGCGCACGCCGTGGTGGTCGGGCGGCCGGCGCTGCTGGCCGAGCACGGCATCACGCTGCCGGAGTCCCTCGTCGAGGCGAAGGAGGAGGCGGAGTCCAAAGGCCGCACCGCCGTCGCCGTGAGCTGGGACGGGAAGGCGCGCGGGATCCTCGTCGTCGCCGACGCGGTGAAGCCGACGAGCGCCGACGCCGTCCGCCGGCTGCGGGACCTGGGCCTCACCCCGCTCCTGCTGACCGGGGACAACCGGGCCGCCGCGAGGTCCGTCGCGGCCGAGGTGGGGATCGATCCGGACTCGGTCGTCGCCGAGGTCATGCCGGAGGACAAGGTCGCCGTCGTCGAGCGGCTGCGGGCCGAGGGCAAGGTCGTCGCGATGGTGGGCGACGGCGTGAACGACGCGGCGGCGCTCGCCACCGCGGACCTCGGGCTGGCCATGGGCACGGGCACGGACGTGGCGATCCAGGCGAGCGACCTGACGCTGGTCCGTGGGGACCTGCTCGCGGCCGTCGACGCGATCCGGCTCGCCCGGCGGACCCTCGGCACGATCCGCGGCAACCTGTTCTGGGCCTTCGCCTACAACGTCGCCGCGCTCCCGCTGGCCGCGGCGGGCCTGCTCAACCCGATGATCGCGGGGGCCGCGATGGCGTTCAGCTCGGTGTTCGTGGTCACCAACAGTCTCCGCCTGCGGCGGTTCCGCGGCACCGTCTGACGATCTCCGACATCGACCGCGGTCGCACCGGGTACGCCCGGTACAGGAAGTCGCGCGTTCTTCACCCCGTCGGGAGTTACCTGCGGGTAGCATCACCCCGCACGGCCTGCAGTGAGGAGTACACGATGAGCGAGACCACCGCACCGGTGCAGCGAGGGGCCCGGCTGTCCCGGAGCGCACGACGCGCCCAGCTCCTCGTGGCCGCTCGGGACGTCTTCGCCGCGCACGGCTACCACGCCGCCGCGATGGACGACATCGCCGAGAAGGCGGGCGTGAGCAAGCCGGTGCTCTACCAGCACTTCCCCGGCAAGCTCGAGCTGTACCGGGCGCTGCTGACCACCTACGCCGACGAGCTCGTCTCCCGGGTCCGCGAGGCCATCTCCGAGACCGCGGACAACCGGGCCCGGGTGCACGCAGCCGTCGCGGCCTACTTCGACTTCGTCGCGGGCGAGGGCCACGCCTACCGGCTGGTGTTCGAGTCGGACCTGCGCGGCGAGCCCGAGGCCGCCGCCGTCGTCGACGGGGCGCTGACGAACTGCATCGACGCCGTCGCCGAGGTCGTCACGCAGGACGCGGGCCTGGACCAGGCGCGGGCGCGGCTGCTCGCGGTCGGGCTGGTGGGCCTGAGCCAGGTCACCGCGCAGTACTGGCTGGACTCCCAGCAGGGCATCCCGCGGGACGAGGCGATCTCGCTCATGTCGATGCTGGCCTGGAAGGGCCTCGCGGGCTTCCCGATGGTGCACGACTAGGACAGGCCCCGGACCCACCCGGGCAGCGCAGGACGCGCGGTGAGCCCGCCCCGTCCGTCGCGAGAGCCCCGCGACGGACGGGGCGGCCCCGTCCTCAGGCCGCCGACGAGCGCGCGGCGGTGCGGGCCAGCGCCTGCAGGCGCGCGGACACCCCGGCCACCCGCTCCACCGGCAGCATGTGCCCGGCCTCCGGGAAGATCGTCAACGACGCGTCCGGCAGCGCCTTGCGGATCCGGCGGGAGAACGACGACGGCGTGAGCCGGTCCTCGGACCCGACCATGATCTCCACCGGCACCTGCGCGAACGCGGCCAGCGCGGCGTCCCGCTCGTGCGCCTCCAGGGTCGGCCGGAAGCCGGAGACCGTGCTGGGCCGGCACTCCGCGACGACCTTCGTGGTCAGCCGGACCGCGCGGGCGTCCGCGTCGCTGCCGAGCAGCAGCCACTTCATCCCCGGCCGCAGCAGCCACGGGTGCTTGCTCAGCGCGCGGCGGGTGTCCCAGCCGCGCGAGGCGTACAACCGGCGCTCGGCGCGGCGGAACAGCTCCAGCTGCGCCGGGCGCAGGCCGAACGTCGCGTCCGCCAGCCCGCCGCTGGCCGTCGCGACGAGGGCGACGCCGGCGAGCCGCGCGGCCACCAGCTCCGGATGCCGCTCGGCGAGCGCCATCACGGTCATGCCGCCCATGGAGTGGCCGCCCAGGACCAGCGGCCCGTCCGGGGCGACCTGCTCGATCAGTGCCGCCAGGTCGTCCGCGAGCTGCTCGATCGTCAGCGTCGACGGGTCGGCGGTGTCCGAGCGGCCGTGTCCCCGGTGGTCGTAGCGGACGACGCGCGCCGGGACCCCGGCGCCGACCAACGAGTCGGCGACGGGCTCCCAGCAGCGCGAGTCCAGCGTCCAGCCGTGCGCGAGCACGACGGTCACCGGGGCCTCCGTACCGGAACTCGTCCCGGCTGCCCCGGTGACCTCGGCGTGCAGCCCGATGCCGTCCGCGGACCGGACCCTCATACCAGGTAGGCCTTCCGCCACAGGACCTCCGTCGGGCCGCCGATCATGTCCTGCTCGCGCAGGAACGCGACACACTTGCGGGCGGACCAGCGCAGCGTGTCCTGCCAGTGCGGGTTCGCCAGGGCGGCCTTGCGGCCGACCTCCGGGTCGATCCCGACGCTGCGGTACACCTCCGGGTGGATGATGTTCCGTGCGACGATGAACGCGATCCGCGAGAGCAGGTAGCGCCCGATCACCTTCTGCGCCCGGCTGGTCTTCGGCATGATCCGCGCCAGCTCCTCGCGGGCGTAGCGGACGTGCCGGGCCTCCTCGGTCACGTGGATCTTGTTGACCATGCGGGTGAGCGGCTGCACCGACTCGTCGCGCATGCTCTTGCGCTGCATCTGGTCGAGGATCTCCTCGACGAACAGGGTGCCGCCGAACATCGCGGGGCCGTAGCCGACCGTCTTGAACACCCGGCCCAGGTTGTGCGTGAGCCCGGTCGGCGCGTAGTCCGGGACGCCGTAAGCCTCGGTCATCTTGGCGAACATGATCGAGTGCCGGCACTCGTCCGCGATCTCGGTGAGCGCGTACTGGATGTGGCTGCGGCGCGGGTCCCGGTCGTAGGCGTAGCGCAGCAGCATCTGCATGAGGATCATCTCGAACCACAGGCCGATGCGCGCGATGCTGCACACCTCGTGGATCGTCAGCGTCCGCCGCTGCTCCTCGGTGAGCCCGTCCCACAGCTCGGTGCCGTAGAGGCTGGACAGCTCCGGCGAGATGCCCCACTTGCCCTCGACGAGCGGGGCGTCCCAGTCGATGTCCAGGTTCGGGTCGTACGAGTGGTCGACCGAGGACTTCAGCAGCCGGTCGGCCGTGGCCTCGCGGTCGTTCAGGGTCTTCGTGGGCTTGTCCGCGGTGGGGGCGCTCATGAGGTGCTCCTCTCCTTCGAGGGGGCGGTCTCCTGCACGACTGCGGGGACGTCGCGGCCGGTCAGCCGGCGGACCAGGCCCGCGGCGACGGGCGACGAGTCGAAGTGGCCGGTGGCGGCCTGCGTGCGCAGCCGGCGGACGACGCCGGAGCCGACGATCGTGGGGATGTGCCGGCCGGCCCAGAGCTCGAGCTGGCCCGCGCGGGTGCCGGCGGTGTCCCGTGGCGGCCGGGGGGCCGCGAGCGCGCGGACGACCGTGCCGACGATGTCCTCGACCTCCTCGCGGCGGACCTGCCCCTCCAGGGCGAGCCCGACCTCGCGGCCGGCGTCGTGGATCGGCGTCCGCACGTAGCCCGGGTACACCGTGCTGACGTGCAGCTCCGTGCCGTACTCGAGGCGCAGGGCGTCCGCGTAGGCGGCCATCCCGCGCTTCGCGACGCTGTAGGCCGAGACGAACGGGAGCGTCAGGTAGGCGAGCTCGCTGGACACGAACACCACCCGGCCCTTGGCACCGTCACGGTCCGCCCGGCCCGCCATCAGCGCGGGCAGCGCCGCGGCCGTGACCCGCCACGCCCCGAGCAGGTTCGTGTCGATGACCTTCATGGCGTCCGGCTCGAGCGGGCCGCCCGCGTCGTTCGGCGTGCCGATGCCGGCGTAGTGCACCACCGCGTCCAGGCCGCCGAGCTGCTCGACCGCGGTCGCCACCGCCGTATCGACCGCGGCCTCGTCGGTGATGTCGCAGGCGACGATTCCGTCCCCGGCGACCCGGTCCAGCCCCACGACCTTCGCACCCTGCTCACGCAGCCGCTGCACGGTCGGCGCACCGAACCCGCCCGCGGCTCCCGTGATCAGCACGCGGGTGCCCGGGGCCACCGCTCGTCGGGATCTGGGATGAGACACCGTCGGCTCTCCTCTCGTCGAAGGCCACCGGCGCTTGCTGTTACCGCCGGTAACTGTTACCACTGGTAACGTGCCGCACGACACGCCAGCTGTCAAGGGGAACGACCGCTCCGTCCGCAACACCGAGCGTCGGGCCGAACGCCGCGCCGAGATGGTCGACGCGGCGATGGACGCGGTGCGCGAGCACGGCGCGGGGGTCTCCGTCGCGGACATCGCGAAGCGCGCCGGGATCACCAAACCCGTGCTCTACCGGCACTTCGCGGACCGCGCGGACCTGCAGCGGGCGGTCGGCGAGAAGAGCGCCGAGCTGCTGATGGAACGCATCTTCACGGCGCTGGAGGCCGCGGACTCGGAGGCGGACGAGGCCGCCCTGATCGCGCACATCGTCGACGCGTTCCTCGCGGGCATCGAGGACGAGCCGGAGCTCTGGCACTTCGTCGTGCACAACACCGCCGAGCGCGAGGCCGGCAGCGAGATCGTCGAGGACGTGCAGGAACGGATCGCCCGGCTGCTCTCGATCCTGATCGGTGAGCGCCTGCGCGCGGCGGGCCTGGACTCCGGCGGCGCCGAGGTGTGGGCGCTCGGCCTCGTCGGGATGGTGAAGAACGCCGGCGACTGGTGGCTCGAACGCCGCACGATGAGCCGCGCCGCGCTGACCAGCTACCTGACCACGCTCATCTGGGGCGGACTGGGCGGCGTGCTCGCGGCCGCGGCCCCGGGTCGCGGCACCCCAGCTCCCGGCACCCCGGCGCCCGGCACCCCGGCTCCCGACCCCACGCTCCGCGCCGTGCCCGACCCCTGCGAGAAGGAGAGAGACCATGCCTGAGACCCGTGCAGAGCAGGCCGAGCACGACCACGACGAAGAGGGTTACACCGGCGCCGCGACCCTGACGCTGAGCGGCGAGGAGGTGCCGGTCCGGGTCCGGATCCTGGTCCAGCACGAGCCCCACGACGGCCGGTTGCACTGGTTCGGCCGCGTGGACCGGGACGATCGGCTCACCGACCTGCTGGGCGGCCGGGGAGGCGACGTCGAGTTCCGGACCGAGCACGGCAGCGCGGCCGCGACGATCGGCGACGTCGACCTGTGGGGCCGCTACCGGCTCAGCGGGAGCGGCCGCCCGCCGTTCCCCCTCGACGAGCCGCCCACGCCCGAGGACGACTGACCAGCCGGATTGTCGGACGATCCGACAGTGCCCGCTAGCCTGACCCCATGCCCGCCAGCACGCCCCGCGCCGGATGGACCGCCTCGCTCTCCCGGCAGCGCGAGACGCTGCACGCGGCCTCGACGGCGGCGCGCGTGGCGGACCTGCTCCGCGCCCAGGTGCTCGACGGCGAGCTGCGCCCGGGCGTGCAGCTGGGCGAGGAGGCGCTCGTCGAGGCGCTGGGCGTCTCCCGCAACACCATCCGCGAGGGGCTGCAGATCCTCGGGCACGAGCGGCTGGTGGAGCACCGGCGGCACCGCGGCGTGTTCGTCCGGCAGCTGAGCCAGGGCGACCTCGCGGACCTGTGCGGGCTGCGCCGTTCCCTGGAGATCGGTGCCCTGCGCGAGGCCGCGGCACTCGACGGACCGCTCGATCCCGAGCTCGTCGCCGCGGTGCAGGCCGCGGCGGCGGAGGGTGTGGAGGCCGTCGCCCGGGAGGACTGGGCGGGGGTCGGGACGGCCAACTCCAACTTCCACCTCGGGCTGGCCGCACTGCCGGGCAACCCCCGGATCGACAGCGCCATCCGCAGCCTGCTCGCCGAGCTCCGGCTGGCGTTCCTGCTGGTCGCGAACGCGCGGGAGATGCACGAGCGCTACGTCCCCGCCCACGTCGAGCTCGCCGCCCAGATCGCCGCCGGACGGCTCGACGATGCGGCGGTGACGCTGGAGCGCTACCTGCGCCATTCCCAGCGCCACCTGATCACGGCCTACGCCGCCGCCGTCGAGCAGCTCAGCTGAAGATCCCGGGCAGGTCCGCCAGCGAGCGGACCCCGGCGTAGACGGTGAACAGCCAGGCCGCGACGCCGACCAGCAGGATCCGGCGCGGGTAGGTCGCCCCCTGCAGCAGGTCGCGCCGGCGCCACGCGATCCACAGCATGATGCCGAGCCCGAACGGCAGGATCAGGCCGTTGAACGCCCCGGCGAAGACGAGCAGCGCCGCGGGGGTCCGGCCGACGACCAGGTACAGCACGGTGGACACCGCGATGAAGACGCTGATGCTCAGGTTGAACCGGCGCGCGACGGGCGGGGCGAGCGTCTTGAGGAACGTCGCGGACGTGAACGAGGCGCCGATGGTGCTCGTCATGCCCGCCGTCCAGAAGACCAGGCCGAACAGCGCCAGCCCGACGGGTCCGACGGCCGCGGCGAAGGCCGAGCCCACCGGGTCCGACGTGGACAGCACCGCACCCGCGGTGACGGCGCCGAGGATGCCCAGGAACAGCAGCAGCCGCAGCGCCCCGGTGATCAGGATGCCGTTGACCGAGCCGCGGGCGATCGTCTTCAGGTTCTCCGGGCCGGTCGTGCCGGACTCGATCAGTCGGTGCGCCCCGGCATAGGTGATGTAGCCGCCGACGGTGCCGCCGATGAGCGTGAGGACGGGCAGGAAGTCCAGCCCGACCGGGGCGAACGTGCGGACGACGGCCTCCCCGACGGGCGGGGTGGTGACGACGCAGATGTACGCGATCAGGCCGATCTTGATCGTGCCGAGGACGATCACGGCCTTGTCCAGCGTCCCGTCCAGCGCCTTGTAGGAGAAGATCAGGATCGCCAGCCCGGCGCTGAGCACCACCCCGATCCGGGGCTCGAGGCCGAAGAGGTTCTTCAGTCCCTGCCCGGTCGCGCTGAGGTTGCCGATGCAGAAGACGAGCCCGCCGAGGGTGATCAGGCCGGCCAGGACGTATCCGGAGCCGGGGACGACCTTGTTGGCCAGGTCCTGGGCACGCAGACCCGAGAGCCCGACGACCCGCCAGACGTTCAGCTGGATGGCGACGTCGACGACGATGCTGGCGACGATCGCGGCGGCGAAGGACGCGCCGTAACGGGCGGTGAACGTGCCGGTCTGGGAGATGAAGCCCGGTCCCGCCGCGGACATCGCCATCAGGAACATCGCGCCGACGACGGCGATCGTGCGCTTCGGGTCGTACGCCCTGGCCGGAGCGGCGGTCGTGCGGCCGTCCGGTCCGGCACTGTCCGGCTGGCCCATGGGATCTCCCTGCTCGTGTCGTCGTCGGCCACGGCTGTGAGCCCAGTCGCACCGATTTCGTTGAGCGTAAGGATTGTTCAACAATCAGTCAACGCGGGGGTGATTACCGTTGTGTTTCGCGATCCGCTGGTCAGGCCCCGGGAAACACGGACGGCCGGCCCCCGGGGGACCGGCCGTCCGAGGGGACTCGGGTGTCAGGAGCCGAAGCCGACCCGGGCCGGCGACGCGGGAGCGATCTCGATGTAGGAGATGCGCGCGGCGGGCACGAGGAAGCGGCGCCCCTTGTCGTCGACGAGGGCGAGCGTCCCGTCGGCGGACTTCATCGCCTCGTTGACCAGGGCCTCCACCTCCTCGGGCGTCTGGCCGCTGGACACCACGAGCTCCCGCGGGCTCTCCGCGATGCCGATCTTGACCTCCACCGGGGGGACCTCCTGGTGACGACGATGGGATGACGACCGCCAGGCTAGTCGAGCCGGCGACGCGGGGGCGGCACGGGCCGTCCACCGTGGGCGAACGCGTCCTCAGTTCAGCCCGAGTGCCGCCATCCGCTTCCCGTGGTTGGACTGCAGCCGCTTGATCAGGGCCGCGATCCCCGCGATGTCCCCGGACCCCCGGACGATGAAGTCCGCGAGCTCGTCCCGCTCTGCCACGATGTGCTGGGCCTGGGTGACCGCCTCGCCGAGCAGCCGGCGGCCCCAGAGCGCGAGGCGGTCCCGGACCTGCCTGTTCTGCGCGCACGCGGACTTGACCTCACGCTCGGCGAACGCGCTGTGCCCGGTGTCCGCGAGGACCCGCTCGACCAGCTCGCCCGTCGAGTCGTCGACCCAGCCGGCGACCTCGCGGTAGAAGTCCGCGGCCAACCCGTCGCCGACGTAGGCCTTGACCAGCGACTCCAGCCAGGTCCGCGGCCGGGTGGAGGCGTGGTAGGCGTCCAGCGGGGCGACGAACGGCGTCATCGCCTCCTCGACCGTCACGCCGAACCGCTCTAGGTGCTCCTCCAGCAGCCGGAAGTGCCCGATCTCCGCCGCCGCCATGACCGACAGCTGACGACGTCCACTGAGCGTGGGCGCAGTGCGCGCGTCCGCGGCGAGGCGGTCGAACGCGGAGAAGCTCGCCGTAGGCCAGGACGCCGAGGAGGTCCACCGTCGCCCGGGAGGTACTGCCGTTCACCGTGATCTCCGTACGCTCGTACCCACCGTCGGAGACGGTGCCGGACTCGCCCACCATGGTCAGCGAGCGTAGCCGTTCGATCAGGCGGCGCACGTCACCCGACCCGACCGGCCCCGCACCGTGCCCCGACGTGCCCTTTCGGGGTATCATGAGTCGAGCGATGCGCGATCGGGGTCGCAACCCCGGGGCCTTCAGGGGCCCTTCTCTTCCCCGTAGCGCCGCGCACACCGAGCGAACCGCCGGGAAACGGGTCGGCGCCACCGGCGCCCGACTCACCGGCACCTCGCACAGACATGGTGCGTACAGCGCCTCGACGGCTCTCCCACCCGGGCTCCCAGGTGGTCGGACGAGCCGCTGCAGGGAATCTGTACGCGGAGAGAGGCGATCATCCTGTCCGTTCCGAACGATTTTTCCGGCGAGTCCGCCGAGATCGACACCCCCGACACTCCCGACACGACCGTCGAGGCGGGCACCCCGGACCCGGAGGCCCTCGACGAGGCCCACCCGCTCCAGGGCGGCGCTCCGGTCAAGAAGGAGTCCCCCACCTTCGCCGAGCTGGGCGTCCGCCCCGAGATCGTGCAGGCGCTGGCCGAGGCCGGCATCGAGCGCACGTTCGCGATCCAGGAGCTCACCCTCCCGCTGGCCCTCGCCGGCGAGGACGTCATCGGCCAGGCCCGCACGGGCATGGGCAAGACCCTCGGCTTCGGCGTCCCGCTGCTGCAGCGGGTGACCCCGCCGTCGGAGCAGCCCGCCGCCACCGCCGAGGGCGAGGCCGCGGACCGCACCCGCGACGTGCCGCAGGCCCTCGTCGTCGTCCCCACCCGTGAGCTGTGCGTCCAGGTCGCCAAGGACCTCGCGGACGCCGGCAGCCACCTCGGCGTCCGGGTCACCGCGATCTACGGCGGGCGGGCCTACGAGCCGCAGCTCGCGGCGCTGCGCAAGGGCGTGGACGTCGTCGTCGGCACCCCCGGGCGCCTGCTGGACCTCGCCGAGCAGCGTCACCTGGTCCTCGGCCGCGTCAAGGCCCTCGTCCTGGACGAGGCGGACGAGATGCTCGACCTCGGCTTTCTGCCGGACGTGGAGCGGATCATGCGCATGCTCCCGGACGAGCGGCACACGATGCTCTTCTCGGCCACCATGCCGGGCCCGATCATCGCGCTGTCCCGGGCGTTCCTGAAGCAGCCGACGCACATCCGCGCCGAGGAGTCGGACCAGGGTTCGGTCCACGAGCGCACCCGCCAGCTCGTCTACCGCGCGCACGCGATGGACAAGGTCGAGCTGCTCACCCGCGTCCTGCAGGCCAAGGACCGCGGCCTGACGATGATCTTCGCGCGGACCAAGCGCACCGTGCAGCGCGTCGCGGACGACCTCGCGGACCGCGGGTTCGCCGCCGCCGCAGTGCACGGAGACCTCGGCCAGGGCGCCCGTGAGCAGGCGCTCCGCGCGTTCCGCGCCGGCAAGGTCGACGTCCTGGTGGCCACGGACGTCGCGGCCCGCGGCATCGACGTCACCGACGTCACGCACGTCGTGAACTACCAGTGCCCCGAGGACTCCAAGACCTACGTCCACCGGATCGGCCGCACCGGCCGCGCCGGCAAGGAGGGCGTCGCGGTCACGCTCGTGGACTGGGACGAGATCCCGAAGTGGAAGATGGTCTCGGACGACCTGAAGCTCGGCCTCGACGAGCCGGTCGAGACCTACTCCACATCGGATCACCTGTTCACGGACCTCGAGATCCCGACCAACGCCACCGGCCGGCTGCCGCACTCCAAGCGCACCCGCGCCGGGCTCGAGGCGGAGTACGTGGACACCGAGGGCGACCACGGCGGCCGGAACAAGAAGCGCAGCGGCCGGGACGACCGGCGCTCCGCCCCGGAGGCGGACCGTCCGGCCCGGTCGGACCGGGCCACCCGCCAGCGCACCCGTCGCCGTAGTGGCGTGCCCGTGGCCGGCGAGGCCCAGCCGGTGACGGCGGGCGTCGCCACCGGTCCCGACGCCGCCCCCGCCACCGGCCCGGAGGTCACCGCCTCCACCGGCACGGACGGCGAGGGCGCCCCGCGCCGTCGTCGTCGCCGTGGCGGCCGCCGTCGCGGCGGCTCCGGCGAGGGCGCCACGGCGGGCATCGAGCAGCAGGACGCCGCCGCCAGCTGACCTGGCAGGACACCACACCGGCCCGGCCCCCACCTCGGGGACCGGGCCGGTGTCGTGTCCGCTCCTGTGGCAGGGTGCGGTGGTGCTCCGCCGCAGGCCGATCCGCCCCGAACGCCGACGCCCCGCGGACGTCGTCGCGGCCGTCGCGATCGTCGTGGTGCTCGTGGTCGCCGCCGTCGTCTACGGCACGCACAGCCCCCTCGCCGGTACGGAGTCCGTTCCCGCCGCAGGCCCCGGCACCGCGCCGCAGGCCCCGCTGGACGTCCCGGACGCGTTCGCCGAGGCCTGGCGCGCGCCCAGCTCCGCCGCGCCGCTGCCCGTCACCGCCGGCCCGGGCGTCGTGACCGCGGACGGCGGGACCGTCACCGGCCGGGACGCCACCACCGGGGCCGAGCGCTGGCACTACACGCGGGACCGGCAGCTGTGCACCGTCGCGGAGGGCTTCGGCCGGGTCCTCGCGCTCTACCACGACGAGGAGCACTGCAACGAGCTCGCGGCGCTCGACGGGGACCTCGGCACGCGCAAGGACCAGCGGACCGTGGACGCCCGGCCCGGCGCCCGGCTGCTCACCAGCGGCAGCCAGGTCGTCGTCACCGGCCCGGACCATACCGAGGCCATGCGCTCGGACCTGGTCAAGACCCTGGAGTACGGGGCGATCACCGCGCCCGCGCAGCCGGGACGGCAGCCCCGCAGCGGCTGCACGTACCACTCGTTCGCCGCGACGGCCGGCCGGCTCGGCGTCGTCGAGTCCTGCCCGACGGACACCGTGGACCGGATCACGGTGCTGCGCCCGGACGGCGGCGGGGACGCCGACACCCCGCAGATCACGTTCTCCAGCCGGCTCCCCGAGACGGGCGCGCAGGTCGTCGCCCTCTCCGCCGAGCGCACGGCCGTGGTCCTGCCCGGGCCGCCCGAACTGCAGATCCTCGACGCCGAGGGCGCCCAGGTCTCGCTCGTCGGGCTGGACATCCCGGAGTCGGAGGTCGCGCCGCCCCCGGACGGCGTGGCCGTGACCGCCTCGGACACACAGCGGACCTACTGGTGGAGCGGCTCGAGCACGATCGCGCTGGACCGCACCGCACTGGCCCCACTGTGGACCCTGAAGGGCACGCTGGGCCCCGGGACGAGCTACGCGGGCCAGTGGGTGGTCCCCGTGCCGCGCGGCCTCGCCGTCGTCGACCCGACGCGCGGCGTGGTGCGCCGGACCGTCCCGGTGGACCGGGGTGGCTACTCGGGGTCGGTCGCGCTGGCGGCCAAGGGCGACGTGCTCGTCGAGCAGCGGGGCACCGAGGCCGTGGCCCTGCGGCCCGCGGGCTGATCGGACGGCCCGTACCGGGTCAGAACAGCCAGTACCAGGCCACGACCGCCGCGACCAGCACGATCGCCGCCCACGCGGCCAGCACGCCCGTCCGGTCCCGCCGCCGGTCCGCCACGGCCTGCGCCACGACAGCCACCACCGCGGCCGCCCCGTGCCCCAGCAGCATCCCCGTCCCCGGACCGGCTGTGCCCGTCCGCGTGGTCACCGCCCAGCCCGCCAGCAGGATCACGGCGACCCCGACGAGCCCGGCGGCGAGCACCCCGGACACGCCGCGCAGCAGGCGCCCGGCGCGGGAGGTGCGGGTACGGGACGTGGTCACGGCGCCAGCAACGCCCAGGGGTCGAGCTCGGGTGCGGCGGCCCGTCCCTCGGGGCAGTGCCGTCGGACGGGGCAGGTGCTGCAGTGCGGCGCAGTCCGCGGCGGATAGCCGTCGCCGTCCGCCGCCGCGGTGATCTCGGCGGCGGTCGCCTCGGCGAGGGCGACGTGCCCGGCCAGCGACGCGGCGTCGTGCTCCCAGGCGGCGACCCGCCCGCTGGGCAGGTGGTGCAGCTCGACGCGGGTGCAGCCGCGGCGCAGCGTGTGCGCCGCGGCGACGGCGTAGAGCGCGAGCGCGGGCGAGTCCCGGGCGTCCTCGGGTTCGGGCACCCGGCGCCCGGTCTTGTAGTCGACGATCACGGCCTCGCCTTCGCGGGAGTCGATCCGGTCGACCCGCCCCTCGGCGACGATCGAGCCGACCGCCCCGGACACCCACCGCTCGACGGCCAGGGGTTCCTCCGCGTCCGGCCCGGTCACGTGCTCGGCGCAGTACTCCGCCAGCCAGTCCCTCGCCCGTTCGCGGTACTCGGCCTGCTGGGCGTCGTCCCGGTAGCCCTCGCCGGACCAGTTCCGGTCGACGAGCGCGGCGGCCGTCTCCGGCGTACGCCGGGCGACCGGCAGCGCGTGCAGAGCCCGGAGGGCGAGGTGGACGACGGCGCCGAGCGTGCTGTGCGCCCAGGCCCCGCCCCGGGCCGGCGCGGGCCGGTCGACGTAGGTCATCCGGTAGCGCCGCGGGCAGGCCTCCCACGTCGCGAGGCGGGCGGGCGTGACCCGGACCAGCGGCCGGACCCAGCCCGTGTCGTCCAGGAGGTCGAAACCGAGCTGCTCACCTCCAGATCTGTCGCGCACGGCACCCACGCGGCAACGGTACCGAGCGCGGCGGCTCAGCCCGTCAGCGGCTCGACCCCGCTCGCCTGCGCCAGCAACGCCTCGAGCGCGTCCGGGGCGGTGGTCTCGGCGGCGATGGGGGTCTTCTTGTTGGTCCCGTGGTAGTCACTGGACCCCGTCGTGACCAGGCCGAGCTCGCCGGCGAGCCCGCGCAGCGTCGCGCGGTCCTCCGGGGAGTGGTCCGGGTGGTCGACCTCGACGCCGCCCAGGCCCTCCTTCGCGAGGTCCGCGAGCACCAATGTCTCGATCACGCGGCCGCGCTTGCGGGCCAGGGCGTGCGCGAAGACGGGCACCCCGCCGGCCTCGCGGACCATCCGCACCGCCGTCTCGACGGGTGTGTCCGCCTTCTCGACGTAGTACTTGCTGTCGTTGTGCAGCAGCTTCGCGAACGCCTCGTCGACCGACCCCACGATGCCGGCCCGGACCAGCGCCTGCCCCAGGTGCGGGCGGCCGGGTGTGGTGCCCTCGGGCAGGTCCGCGAACACGGTCCCGGGATCGACCGGGTAGCCGTCCTCGGCGAGCTTGGCCACCATCTTGACCAGCCGCTGCGAGCGTTCCTCGCGCAGCCGCGCCTGCTCGTCGACGATCGCGGGGTGCTCGGGGTCGAACAGGTAACCGAGCAGGTGGACCGGGACCGTGCCCCCGCGCCCGTCCGGGCTCACGCAGGAGAACTCCGCGCCGCGGACCAGCTGCATCCCGGCGGGGAGCGCCGCGGCGGCACGGACCCAGCCGCCCGTCGTGTCGTGGTCGGTGAGCGCCAGGGTCGTGACGCCGGCGGCCGCCGCGGTCGCGACGAGCTCCTCGGGCGTCTCGGTGCCGTCCGAGATGACGGAGTGGGTGTGCAGATCGATCCGGGTCACCTGCCGACCCTAGACCGGGCGTCTCGGTCACGCCCCGGCCGCAAGGACCGGCTCAGCCCCGGCGCCAACGTGGACGCGCGAGCATGCCGGTGGCGCGGGTCTTGCCCTTCTCGCCGAAGACGAGCTCGGAGAGCGCCTCGTAGATCTCCTCGGGGCGCGGCATGAAGTCGATCCGGTTCAGCGCCTGGATCTGACCCGCGGACTCGACGACGAGCGTGCCATAGCCGAGGATCCGGCCGCCGAAGCTGCGTTGGAAGGTCAGGTCCGTGACCTTGCCCAGCGGCATCATGCCGACCTTGTGGGTGATGATCCCCTGGGCGAGCATCACCCGCTTGTCCGTGATCACGATGCGCTCGATCCACCACAGGATCGTGTTGATCGTGAACCGCGCGACCGCGACCAGCGCGAGGTAGAACGTCAGGTTGTCCACGACGCGCTCGCCGATGGCGAGCGAGTCGTCCGACGCGGAGCCGCCGCCGAAGTTGCCGTCGAGGTACCGCTCGATCAGCACCATCGCCAGCACGAACAGCACGGTCTGGACGATGTGCTTGGCCATCACCGCCCAGTGCTGGCGCACGCGGATGACGCGCCGCTCCGTGGGCAGCAGGTACTCGTCGATCTCGCGGGGCGCCAGCACGGGGTCAGAACAAGTTGGTGAAGAAGGTGGTGGTCGACTGCGCGGCGTTGTACAGGATGTTGCCGATGTTGCTGACCGAGTTCGAGGCCCCGTTCGGGTTGGTCAGGATGAAGAACACCACAAGAGCAACGACGAGGAGCGTCACCAGCTTCTTGACGTTCACGCGACCACCGTTCAGGACCGAGGACAGCTTGCAAGATCATGTCTACCGGAGACCGACCCGGACGGGTACCGGCCACGCGGGGAGCGTACCGCTCCGGGCGACGACTCACGGTAGCGAAATATCACCTGTCCAGGGGTTTTTCGGGCAGATTCCGGCCGGCCGGGCCGATCCTCGGGTCCGAGGAGGCGACACCTGCTGCATCGATCCATCCGGCCGGCCGTCGAGTAACGTCCCGTTCCGATGTCCGGCTCCGAGCGACGCGTCCCCTGCGTGGGCGGCCTCCTCTTCGACGCCCGCGGCCGGCTGTTGCTGATCCGCCGCGGCCACGATCCGGGCCGGGGCCTGTGGTCGCTGCCCGGCGGCCGCGTCGAGTCCGGCGAGGACGACGCCGCCGCGCTGGTCCGCGAGATGGCGGAGGAGACGGGCCTCGTCGTCGTCCCGGGCCGGCACGTCGGCACGGTCGTCCGCGGCGGCTACGTCATCGCGGACTACCTCTGCGAGGCGGTCGGCGGCGAGCTGGCCGCGGGCGACGACGCGGACGAGGCGAAGTTCGTCGACGCGGCGGAGTTCGCGGCACTTCCGAAGGTCGATCTGCTCGCGGAGACCCTCGCGGAGTGGGCCGTCCTCCCCCGCGCGTTCCCGTGACGCCCCTCCCTCATCACGCACGAACGGCACCCTCGGGCGCCAGGTCCGCACGAGGGTGCCGTTCGTGAGAGGTCAGGCCTTCGGAACCGGGCGGCCCGGCTGCTCCCCGCCCCGCGCCTCGCCGTAGCTCAGCTTCGGGACCATCACCTTGCGGCGGAAGGTGCAGACGACCGTGCCGTCCTGCTTGTACCCCCGCGTCTCCACGTACACGACGCCCCGGTCGTCCTTGGACTTCGACGGCGTCTTGTCCAGGACCTCGGTCTCGCCGTAGATCGTGTCCCCGTGGAACGTCGGCTTCGTGTGCTTGAGCGACTCCACCTCGAGGTTGGCGATTGCCTTGCCCGACACGTCCGGCACGGACATGCCCAGCAGCAACGAGTAGATGTAGTTGCCGACCACGACGTTCCGCTTGAAGTCGGTGGTCTCCTCGGCATAGTTCGCGTCCATGTGGAGCGGGTGGTGGTTCATCGTGAGGAGGCAGAAGAGGTGGTCGTCGTACTCCGTGACCGTCTTGCCGGGCCAGTGCTTGTAGACCGCGCCGACCTCGAACTCCTCGTAATACCGACCGAACTGCAACGTCAACGCCTCCATCGCCGATACAACTTCCGGAGGCGTAATCTAGCCGGTGGCCCGCGCTTCGGCGGGCGGCCCTGATCACAGGCCCGGGGGTTTCACCGGCCGCGCGGTCGGGGACGGTGGACGAAGGAGGTGGCGCGATGGATCCCGCTCCAGGGTGCAGTACCGAGCGCGTCCCCGTCGTGACCACCGTGTGGAGCAGCTGAGCCCACGCAGCACGGCGAGGAGGCGCGACGAGCTCACCGGGTCGCCGCCGCCGAGCGGAGGACGGCCCGTGTCCACTCCCCGCACGACCTCGGCCCGTCGAGGTCCTCGTCGCAGGAGGTACCCCGTGCCGCCCCTGTCCTCCTTCCGCCCCGTCATCCGGGCTGCGGGCAAGCTGAACGGCCGTGCCGGTCAGGCCGTGCTCCCCCGCCTGCGGGTCCCCCTGTCCGCGTACGTCGTGGACTGCGGCGTGTACGTCGACGGCGTCCGGCTGCCCGGTCGCTTCACCCACGACGCCGCGATCGACGAGGTCCGCGAGCGTGGCGAGGGCTTCGTCTGGATCGGCCTGCACGAGCCCAGCGAGGAGCAGATCACCGGCATCGCGGAGACCTACGGGCTGCACGAGCTGGCCGTCGAGGACGCGGTGCACGCGCACAACCGGCCGAAGCTCGAGCGCTACGACGACACGCTCTTCATGGTCCTCAAGACCGTCTGTTACGTGGGCCATGCCGAGCCGACGACGGCGAACGAGATCGTCGAGACCGGCGAGGTGCAGGCCTTCGTCGGGCGGGACTTCGTCGTCACCGTCCGGCACGGCAAGCACAGCGGCCTGCAGCAGGTCCGGCGCGCCCTCGAAGCGGACCCGGAGCAGCTCGCGCTCGGCCCGTCCGCGGTGCTGCACGCGATCGCGGACCACGTCGTGGACTCCTATCTCGAGGTCACCGAGGCCATCGAGGACGACATCGACGAGATCGAGGCCGAGGTCTTCGCCCCGCGCTCGACGATGGACCCCGAGCAGATCTACGTGATGAAGCGCGAGATCCTCGAGCTTCGCCGCGCGGTGATGCCGCTGCTCAAGCCGCTCCGCAAGATCACCGAGGGTTACAGCTCGCTGATCCCGCACGAGGTCCGCTCCTACTTCCGGGACGTGGAGGACCACCTCTCCACGGTCGCCGAGCGTGTCGCGGGCTTCAACGAGCTGCTGACCACGCTGGTGGACGCGGTGCTGGCCAAGGTCTCGATGCGGCAGAACTCGGACATGCGCAAGATCACCGCGTACGCCGCGTTGATCACCGTGCCGACGATGGTGGCCGGCATCTACGGCATGAACTTCGACTACATGCCCGAGCTGCACTGGAACTTCGGCTATCCCGCCGTCCTGCTCCTCATCGCGGTCGCCTGCGGCCTGCTCTACCGCAACTTCCGCCGCAACAACTGGCTCTGACCCGCCGCGGATCCAGCCCCGCCGTCGAGTCGCCGAGCCGGCGGCGCGGTCCTAGTCTCGGCGCGTGGAGCAGCGTCAGGCCCGGACTCCGTTGCGCCGGTTGCGGATCCCACCCTGGGCCGAACAGGAACCGTCGTGGCGGGACGCGTCACCCGCCCTCATCCGGGCCGCCACGCAGCGGGCGGCGGCCCGCCCGTCCGGCGGCTGGTTCGTGCTCGCCGGCAGCCGGGAGGTCCGCGGTGACCGCGCCTACGGGCGAGTCGTCGCGGGACGTGAGGTCGTCGCGTGGCGGGACTCGACCGGCGCGCTGCACGCCGGTCCCGGCGCGTGCCCCCACCTCGGCGCCGCCCTCTGCGACGCCCCGGTGCACGACGACGCCCTGGTCTGCCGCTGGCACGGGATGCCGCTCGGCCCCGGTGGCCGGCCGGGCTGGGCCACCTTCCCGACCTTCGACGACGGCGTGCTGGCCTGGGTCCGCCTCGACTCCACCCTGCCCGACGGCGAGCAGCCCACGGAGCGTCCCTTCCTCGGCCCGCGCCCGCCCGAGGCCGGTGCGTTCGACGCCGTCGCCACAGTGATCGGCCGCTGCGAGCCCACGGACGTGCTCGCGAACCGGCTCGACCCCTGGCACGGCGCCTGGTTCCACCCCTACTCGTTCGCCACGTTGCGCGTGCTCAGCGCCCCGCGCGCGGACTGCCCGCCGGCCGAGGACCGGTTCCTCGTCGAGGTCGCCTTCAAGGTCGCCGGCCCGTTCGGGGTGCCGGTGCACGCCGAATTCAGCTGTCCGGACCCGCGCACGGTGACCATGGAGATCGTCGACGGCGAGGGCACCGGCTCCGTCGTCGAGACGCACGCGACGCCGCTGCGTCCGGGCTCGGACGGGGCGGCCCGGACCGCGGTGATCGAGGCCGTCGTGGCGTACTCGGAGCGGCCCGGCTTCGCGCACACGAAGAAGGTCGCGGCGGCGCTGCGACCCCTCGTCGCGAGCACGGCGAAGCGGTTGTGGCGCGACGACATCGCCTACGCGGAGCGGCGGTACGCGCTGCGCGCCGACCGTTGAGGTCAGGACGCCGGGGGGCTGCCGGCCGGCGGGGTCTCGGTGTCGTCCCCGAGAGCCGGGTCGTCGTCGTACCCCATGTCGTCCGCGCCGCCGTCGCGCTCGGTGTAGTCCGGCGTGTGCCGCGGCCGCGGTCTCGGCCGGGGACCGGCGACCTCCGCCGGCGTCGGGACCGGGTCCCGGAGGACGGCGTCCTCGGCCGGCCGGCGCCCGAGGAACGTGTGGACGACGTGCTGCTGCCAGCCCGGCATCGTCTGCACCCGGATGTCGGTGAACCCGGCCTTCGTCATCCGCGCGGTGAAGGCCTCGATGCCGTCGAAGCGACGGACGCTGCGCCACAGGTAGCGGTAGAGGCCGGTGTCCCCGCTGCGGATCTTCGCCATCGGGATGATCACGGACCAGGACACCAGGTTCCACACGATCCGGCTGCGCACGTGGTCCCGCACCGAGTACTCGTGGATCGCGACCGGCGCACCCGGTTTGAGCAGGTCGTAGATCTGCCGCAGCCCCGCGTCCGGGTCCGGGAGGTTGCGGACGAGATAGGCCGCCAGGATGCCGTCGAACGGGCCGCGGACGCCTCTCCCCGGCAGCTCGCTCAGCGTGGAGTGCACGAACTCGACGCCCGGGGGCCAGTTCTTGATCTTCGCCTGGCGGAGCATGCCCGCCGACGCGTCCACCGCGACGACGTCCGAACCCGGTGCGGCCCCCAGCAGGGCCTCGGTGGAGGCGCCCGTCCCGCAGCCCAGGTCGAGCAGGTGCAGCCCCCGCCCGCGCAGGCCCATCCGGCGCGCGGAGAGCCGCAGGTGCTCGTGGTATCCGGGGTTCGCGCCGACGAGCTTGTCGTAGCTGTCGGCCTGCTCGTCGAAGGCGTGCACCACCGTCGAGGGTCCCAGCGCCTGCGACGGCGGCGACTGGGGTGTCACGGACTCCTGACCGGTCACGCCCCAATCCTGACCCATCGGCGCCCCGACCGCACCCAAGGACGACGCGCGCGCCGTACCCTGACCCGCAATGGTCCGAACCCTGGCCGTGAGCGACGAGGAGGTCGCCGGGCTGCGTACCGCCGCTGCCCGGCGGTACGACGTCGCCCTCGTCCTGGGCGCCGGAGACCTGCCGTTCGACTACCTCGCGGACCTGGCGAACACCCTGGACCGCCCGGGCGTCATGGTTCCCGGCAACCACGACCGGGATCTCGGCGGCTTCTCCCAGCGCCGCGGCCTGTGGATGCGCGCGGGCCACCCGTGCGACTGGCCGGGGCCTGCGGGGTTCGAGAACGCGGACGTGCGGGTCGTCGACGTCGCGGGGCTGCGGATCGCGGGTCTCGGCGGCTGTCTGCGCTACCGACCGGGGCCGAACCAGTGGAGCGAGGCCGAGCAGGCCCGTCGCGCCCGTCGGCTGGTCCGGATCGCGCGTCGGGCCCGCCGGAAGGACGGCCGGACCGTGGACGTCCTGCTCACCCACGCTCCCCCACGGCACTGCGGGGACCGGGAGGACGGGCCGCACCGCGGCTTCGAGTGCCTGCACCCGCTCGTCGAGGCGTTGCGGCCGCGGCTGCTCGTGCACGGGCACATCCATCCGCACGGCGAGCCTGTCCCGGACCGGATGCTGGGCTCCACCAGGGTGGTCAACGTGGTCGGCCGGAAGGTGGTGGACGTCTAGTGGAGACGGGTTTCCCGCAGGCGGACGCGGAGCACGACTTCCTGCGCACCCGTCGCCGTCAGGTGCTGTCCCGGCTCGCGTCCTGGCTGCGCCGCGAACCCGACGACGTCTCGGACATCCTGCCCTTCGGCGAGGTGGTGGCCGCCCTGGGCCGCACCGGTGAACGCCGGCTCGGTCTCCAGGTGATCGCACTGGAGTCGATCGTCGGCAGCGTGGATCGCACGAAGGACTTCGACCGCTCCTTCCGCCCCCGAACGCCCCGCACCCGCGAACGCTGGGAGCGCCTCGCCCGGGCGCAGCGGCGCGGGGAGACGATCCCGCCGATCGACGTGTACCGGGTCGGCGGGCTGCACTTCGTCCGGGACGGCCATCACCGCGTCTCGGTCGCGATCGCGCTCAACCTGCGCTCGATCGAGGCGAGGGTCACCGAGGTGACCACGAAGATCGACCCCAACGGGATCGTGCACCGCGGGGACCTCATCACGAAGGACCTGCGCCGCGTCTTCGTGGACCGGGTACCGCTGCGCGGCAGGGCGCTGGAGTCCATCGAGGTCGCGGACGCCTGGGCCTACGCGGAGCTCAGCCAGGCCGTGGAGGCGTGGGGGTTCCGGCTCATGCAGCACGAGAGTCGCTACCTGGACCGTGAGACCGTCGCCCGGCGCTGGTGGTCCGAGGAGTACAAGCCGGTGGTGCGGATGCTGCGCCAGGCCGACCTCATCGGGGACCGCTCGGACGCCGACGCCTACCTGCAGCTCGCCTGCCAGCGCTACCGCCTGCTCCGCACCCACCGCTGGGACGACGAGGTCGTGGACCAGCTCCGCGCCCACCCCACCGCCTGACCCCGACCCCGCCCCCGACCCCGCGAGTCGCGCTCCAAGACCCCGCGAGTCGCGATCTGAGACCCCGCGAGCCGCGCTCCAAGACCCCGCGAGCCGCGATCTGAGACCCCGCGAGCCGCGCTCCAAGACCCCGCGAGCCGCGATCTGAGACCCCGCGAGTCGCGATCTGAGACCCCGCGAGCCGCGCTCCAAGACCCCGCGAGTCGCGATCTGAGACCCCGCGAGCCGCGCTCCAAGACCCCGCGAGCCGCGACGCGGACTCTGGCGAGCCGCCAGCTGGAACCCGGCGAGACGCCACACGATCCGCGCCCGCGAGCCGGCGCCCGAGACCGCAGGAATCGCGATCTGGAGCCCTGTGACTCTGAATGCGTCGCCGACCGAGTCGGGCGAGGTGTGCCGCAGCCTGGCTCCGGGCTCCGCCGCAAGGATGCGCGCAGCCCACAGTTCGCGCGGTCCGAGAGCGCGGCTCGCCTGGCTCCACAGCGCGACATGCGCGGCCCGAGAGCGCGACTCGCACGGCCCGAGAGCGCGACTCGCGCGGCCCGAGAGCGCGACTCGCGCGGCCCGAGAGCGCGACTCGCGTGGTCCGAGAGCGCGACTCGCCGGGCTTCGGAGCGCGACTCGCCTGGTCTTGGAGCGCGACTCGCGGGGCTTGAAGGGGCCGGGTCCGGGCGCGGGTGCACGGGTGCACGGGTGCGCGGGTGCGCGGGTGCGCGGGTGCGCGGGCCGGGCCCCGGCTCCTCGCGCGTCAGGCGGTGACGGGGGCGGCCTCACGGGTGGTGAGGTTCTTGCCGCTGTTCGGGTCGAACACCTGGATCTTGCTGGTGTCCACCCACACTTCCGTCGACCGGCCCTCGGTGGCGGTGGAGGCCGCGGAGAGGCGGGTGGTGAGCGTTCCCGCGTCCCCGCCGGGGACGTCCGCGGTGCCGGCGTCCGCGGCGAGGTCCGCGAGATCGTCGGACATGGCCTGCTCCCCCTGCACCGTGAAGTAGGCGAACTTGTCCGAGCCCATGGACTCGAGCACGTCGACCTCGGCGGTGAAGACCGAGCCCTTCGGCCGCTGGTGCTCCTCTACGAGCGCGGCATCCTCGAAGTGCTCGGGCCGGATGCCGACGATCGAGCTCGCGCGGCGCGTCGGAGGCCTCGAGGTTCCGGCGCAGCTCGTCGGAGAGCGACAGGTCCCCGAGCGACGTCCGGAACACGCCGTTCTCCAGCATCGCCGGCAGGAAGTTCATGGCCGGCGAACCGATGAACCCCGCGACGAAGAGGTTGTTCGGGCGGTCGTAGAGCGTCTGCGGCGAGCCGATCTGCTGCACCACCCCGCCCCGCATGACGACGATCCGGTCCCCGAGCGTCATGGCCTCGGTCTGGTCGTGCGTGACGTAGACGGTCGTGGTCTCCAGCCGCTGCTGCAGCTTCGAGACCATCGTCCGCATCTGCACGCGCAGCTTCGCGTCGAGGTTGGACAGCGGCTCGTCCATGAGGAACGCCTTGGGGCTGCGGACGATCGCCCGGCCCATCGCGACGCGCTGGCGTTGGCCGCCGGACATGTTGGCGGGCTTGCGGTCCAGGTGCTGGGTCAGGTCCAGGATCTGGGCGGCGTCGTTGACCTTCTTGTCGATCTCGGCCTTGTCCATCTTCGCCAGCTTCAGCGGGAAGGCCATGTTCTCCCGCACGGTCATGTGCGGGTAGAGCGCGTAGGACTGGAACACCATCGCGATGTCGCGGTCCTTGGGCGCCTTCTCGTTGACCCGCTCGCCCGCGATGCGCAGCTCTCCGTCGGAGATGTCCTCCAGGCCGGCGATCATGTTCAGCGTCGTCGACTTCCCGCAGCCGGACGGGCCGACAAGGATGATGAACTCGCCGTCGGCGATCTCGATGTTGACGTGGTCGGCGCCGAGCGTGCCGTCCGGGTACCGCTTGACCACGTTGTCCAGGACGATGTCAGCCATGTCGGTTGCCCCTTAACCCTTCACTGCGCCGGAGGTCAGGCCGGCGACGATCCGGCGCTGGAAGAACAGCACGAAGATGATGATCGGAATGGTGAGCAGGACGGCCGCCGCGGCGATCGAGCCGGTGGGTTCGGCGAACTGCGAGGCACCGGTGAACTGCGAGATCGCGACCGTCGCCGTCTGGGACCGCGTCGTCGACGTCAGGGACACGGCGAAGAGGAAGTCGTTCCAGCAGAAGATGAACACCAGGATCGCCGTGGTGAACACGCCCGGCGCAGCCAGCGGCACGATCACGGACCGGAAGGCCTGCAACGGCGTCGCCCCGTCCATCTGCGCGGCCTTCTCCAGCTCCCACGGGATCTCGCGGAAGAACGCGGAGAGCGTGTAGATCGACAGCGGCAGGGCGAAGGTGATGTACGGCAGGATCAGGCCGGGCCAGGTGTCGAACAGCCCGACCGCGCGCTCGATGTTGAACAGCGGGCTGACCAGGGAGATCTGCGGGAACATCGCGATCAGCAGCGAGATGCCGACGAGCACCTTCTTGCCCGGGAAGTCCAGCCGCGCGATCGCGTAGGCGGCCATCGTCCCGATGACGACCGCGAGCACCGTCGAGATGATCGCGATCCCGATCGAGTTGATCAGCGCCGACGTGAAGAGGTCGATCGCGAAGACCTGCGCGTAGTTCTCCAACGTCCAGGCCCGCGGGATGAAGTTCCCGTCCGTCACCGTGTCCGCGGTCTTGAACGACAGGCTCAGGATCCAGAGCACCGGGATCAGCGCGTAGAGCAGCACGAGGAGGTTGGCGACGGACCACCAGAGCTTCTTGTTGTCCGCCGAGCTTCCCGGAGCGAGCCCGCCGGGGCTCCGTGGCCGTCGCGGTGGCCATCAGCGCTTCCCCTCGTCGGATCCGGGTGCCGCGGCCCCGAATATCTTGATGAACAGGAACGCGATCACCGCGACCGCGATGAAGATGAGCACGCTGATCGCCGAGCCGATGCCGAGGTTGAACGCCTTGAACAGGTTGTCGTAGCCCAGCATCGAGACGGACCCGGTGCCGTTGGAGCCCTGGGTCAGGATGTAGATGTTGTCGAACACGCGGAACGCGTCGAGCGTGCGGAACAGCAGCGCGACCAGAATCGCCGGCTTCATCATCGGCAGGATGATCTTCGTCAGCCGCTGCCAGGCGCCCGCGCCGTCGACCTGGGCGGCCTTGAGCAGGTCGTCCGGCACCAGGGCCAGACCCGCCATCAGCAGCAGCGCCATGAACGGCGTCGTCTTCCACACCTCGGCGAGAATGATGATCGCCAGCGCGGACACCTGGTCCGTCAGCGGCGCGGCGCCCTCCGGCAGCAGCGCCGCGAGGTAGCCCTTGTCCGGGGTCCAGGCGAACTGCCAGCTGAACGCCGCGACGACGGTGACGATGCCGTACGGGATGAGCACGACGGTCCGGGTCAGTCCACGCGCGACGATCGTCCGGTGCATGATCAGCGCCAGCGCGAGGCCGAGCACGAACTCGATCGACACCGAGATCACCGTGATGATCACCGTGACTCCGAAGGCGCTCCACCAGTAGCTCGACGTGAGCACGGCCGCGTAGTTGGCCAGCCCCGCGAACTGCTGCTCGCCGGGGAACCGCAGGTCGTAGCGCTGCAGCGAGAGCCACACCGCGTAGACGATCGGGTAGGCGGTGACCAGCAGCATGATGATCGCCGCCGGTGCGCAGAGCAGGAGCCCGAGCTTGCGCTCGGCCTTCTTGCCCTCGGACAGCTCGGGCTTGCCCGGCTTCCGGTGGGCCCCCGGCGACGAGGGCGCCCGCTCGGGAGGGGCGACGGGTTCGGTGCGCTGTGTGGATGTTTCGTTCGCAAGGTCGCTCACGGGACCAGTCCCTCCGAGTTCTCCGCGCGGACGACCTGGTCGGCCATCTCCCCGACGACCGCCTGCGGGTTGATCTGCGCGGGCGGGTTGAGCAGGTCCGACAGGACGATCGAGATGCTCTGGTAGGCGGGCGTCTTCGGCCGGACGCTCGCGTCGTCCAGCGACTCCTTGATCGCCTGCCAGGCCGGGTACTCCTGCTGGAACGACGGGTCGCTGTACAGCGCCTCCAGGGTCGGCGGGACGCCGGCGTCCGTGGCGTTGCGCAGCTGGTTCTCCCGGCTGCGCAGGCACTGGACCGCCTCGAAGGCGAGGTCCGGGTGCAGCGACGTCGTGCTGACGGCGAGGTTCAGGCCGCCGATCGTCGGCTTCGCGGGGGTCCCGGGCGTCACCGACGGGTAGGGCGCCCACGCGAACTCGTCGATGACCTTCTTGCCGGTGTCTTTGGCCGCCGGCTTGCCCTGGTCGTCGATGAACGTGCCGCCACCGCCGCCGTCGGGGGGCGGGGTGTTGATCGACGCGTAGACGAACGGGTAGTTGATCTGGAAGGCGGCGGTGCCGGCCTCCATGGCGAGCCGGCCGTCGTTCTCCTTCGCCACGGACAACGACGGGTCCGAGGCCGGTGAGGCCGCCACCCGCTGCATGATCGTCGCGGCCTTCTCGGCGGCGCCCCTGCTCGGCTCCTGACCGATGAGGACGGTGCCGTTCTCGTCGACGATCTGGCCGCCGGCACTGTTGATCATCGTGTTGAACCAGACCGAGAGGCCCTCGTACTGCGCGCCCTGCACCTCGATGTAGGAGGGCAGGCCCTTCTGCGCCAGTGCCTCCGACATCGAGATCATCTCGTCCCAGGTCTTCGGCGGTGTCGGGGCGAGGTCCTTGCGGTACCAGAGGATCTGCGTGTTCGTGTTGAGCGGGGCCGCCCAGAGCGCCCCCTTGAACGTCGCCGTCTCCAGCGGGCCGGGGAGGGTGCCCTGGGTGACCTGCGCGGCGACGTCCTCGGGCAGTTGGGTGATCCAGCCCGCGGTCGCGAACTCTGCGGTCCAGGTGACGTCGATGCCCATGATGTCCACGGCGGTGTCTCCCGCGACGAGCCGGCGGGCCAGCTGCAGGCGCTGGTCGTCCGCGCCCTTGGGCAGGGTCTGCGGGACGATCGTGTAGCGGCCGTTCGCCTGCGTCGTGCAGTCCGCGGCCGCCTGGCCGTACTGGGTTGCGCCGTCCGCGGGCGTGTAGAAGTTCAGGACCGGCGGCCCGACCGCGCCACTGGAACAGCCGGCGATGGCGGCCGAGGACAGCAGCGCGGCACCCGCCGCGGCCCACGTACGCCGTCTGCCGGCCCGCGTCCTGTCCGGGCCATGGGCCCGGCCTCCCCGCGGCTGCCCCATCACGGCCTCCCGTTCACGGCCACCGCGTGCCCGCGATCGCGGCAGCCCGGCGACACACTCCGTCGTGTGACTCCGGTCACGGAGGGCGACCGGTATGTCGCAACCTATGTCCCCCGGAGCGGGCTCGCAATCGGGGGAGGCGGGCGATACCGGACCGAGATGTGAGAGGGCGCGTCCGGTGCTGAGCGGACCGGACCGGAAGGGCCCGAGCTCAGGAGGAGGTGCCGGAGTTCCCGCTCATCGCGAGCTTCGCGAGCACCTCGCGGGCCTTCTCGGCATTGCGCGGCTGGCACAGCACGTCGTACCGGCCGGCGACCATCTGGCTCGCCGAGGTGAAGTCCCGACGGCCGTGCGTCATGCCGTAGCCGACGGCGGCGAACGCCAGGCCGAACACGGCGCCGCCCGCGGCGACGAGCAGCGCGAGGCCCAGCCCGGCCCCGCCGGCGAGGCCGAACACGAGCCCGACGAACAGGCCGAACCAGGCGCCCGACAGCGCACCCTGGAGCAGCACGCGGCCCCAGGTGAGGCGCCCGATCACGCGCTCGACCAGCATCAGGTCCACGCCCACGATCGTCACGTCGCGGACCGGGAAGTCCGTGTCCGCCAGGTGGTCGACCGCCCGCTGCGCCTCCTCGTAGGTGGCGTAGGAGCCGACCGGCCAGCCGGTGGGCGGAGTGGGCAGGTTGGGCAGCCCGGGCGCTTGGCGTCCGGGGCCGCCGAAGGGGGTGGTCACGGGCTCTCTCCTCGAAACATCGGGCACCGGGGACATCCGGCCCCACATCATCTCAACGACCGACCCCACCCCGCAGTGCCCAGCACACGATCACGATCGGGCCACAGGCCGGAAACGGACGAACGGCACTCTCGTCCCAACCTACGGGGCGAGGGTGCCGTTCGTCGGACGCGGGTCAGCCGCGGAGCTTGTACTCCTTCAGCAGGCCCCGGCTGATGATCGTCTTCTGGATCTCGCTCGTGCCCTCGCCGATCAGCAGGAACGGCGCCTCGCGCATGAGCCGCTCGATCTCGTACTCCTTGGAGTAGCCGTAGCCGCCGTGGATGCGGAAGGCCTCCTGGGTGACCTCCGCGCAGTACTCGCTGGCCAGCAGCTTGGCCATGCCGGCCTCGACGTCGTTGCGCTCGCCGCGGTCCTTGAGCCGGGCCGCGTTGACCATCATCAGGTGGGCGGCCTCGACCTTGGTGCCCATCTCGGCGAGCTTGAACGCGATGGCCTGGTGCTCGGCGATCGGCTTGCCGAAGGTCGAGCGCTGCTGGGCGTACTCGACCGCGAGCTCGAAGGCCCGGATCGAGATGCCGCAGGCGCGGGCGGCGACGTTGACCCGCCCGACCTCGACGCCGTCCATCATGTGCGAGAAACCCTTGCCGGCCTCCCCGCCCAGGATCGACGACGCCGGGATCCGGAAGCCGGAGAACACGGCCTCGGTGGTGTCGACGCCCTTGTAGCCCATCTTGTCGATCTTGCCGGGGATGGTGAGCCCGGGCGCGACCTCCCCGAAGCCCGACGGCTTCTCCACCAGGAACGTCGTCAGGTTCTGGTACGGCTTGGGCTTGCCCTCGTCCGTCTTGACCAGCAGCGCGATCAGGTTCGACGAGCCGCCGTTCGTCAGCCACATCTTGGCGCCGTCGATGACGTAGTCGTCGCCGTCCTTCTTGGCGCGGGTCTTGATCGCCGCGACGTCCGAGCCGAGGTCCGGCTCGGACATGGAGAAGGCACCGCGGGTCTCCCCCAGCGCCATCTTCGGCAGGAACTTCTGCTTCTGCTCCGCAGTGCCGTGGTGCATCAGCATGTACGCCACGATGAAGTGGGTGTTGATGACGCCGGAGACGCTCATCCAGCCGCGGGCGATCTGCTCGACGACCAGGGCGTAGGTCAGCAGGGACTCGCCCAGGCCGCCGTACTCCTCGGGGATGGTGAGGCCGAAGAGCCCCATCTCCTTCATCCCGTCGACGATGTCCTGCGGGTACGCGTCCGCGTGCTCGAGGGCGGTCGCGTGCGGGATGATCTCCTTGTCCACGAAGGTCTTGACCGTGGACAGGATCTCTTCCTGGATGTCGGTCAGGCCGGCGGTCTGGGCCAGGCGCGCCATGATGTGTTCCTCCTCGTCGGATGCGTCAGCCGGTCGGGGTCCTCACGCCTCCGGCGGAGTCCACTTGTCGGTGCGCTTCATGCCGGCGGCCCGGCCCTTGCCCGAGATCACCAGAGCCATCTTGCGCGAGGCCTCGTCGATCATCTCGTCGCCGATCATCGCGGCGCCGCGCTTCCCGCCGGCCTCCGAGGTGTAGTACTCGTAGGCGTCGAGGATGTTCTCGGCGTGGTCGTAGTCGCTCTGCAGCGGCGAGTAGGTCTCGTTGGCGGCGTCGATCTGGCCGGGGTGCAGGACCCACTTGCCGTCGAAGCCCAGGGCGGCGGAGCGCCCGGCCACCCGGCGGAACCCGTCGACGTCCTTGATCTGCAGGTACGGGCCGTCGATGGCCTGCTTGTCGTGCGCGCGGGCCGCCATCAGGATGCTCATCAGGATGTGGTGGTAGGCGTCGCCGACATCGTAGCCGGGCGGCTGCTCGCCCACGACCAGGGACTTCATGTTGATCGAGGCCATGAAGTCCGCCGGGCCGAAGATGATCGTCTCGACGCGCGGGCTGGCCGTCGCGATCGCGTTGACGTTGGTCAGACCGAGCGCGTTCTCGATCTGCGCCTCGATGCCGATCTTCCCGACCTCGTAGCCCATCGACTTCTCGATCTGGGTCAGCAGCAGGTCCAGGGCGACGACCTGCTCGGCCGTCTGCACCTTCGGCAGCATGATCGCGTCCAGGTTGGCGCCCGCGCCCTCCACGACCTCGGTGACGTCGCGGTAGGTCCACTCGGTGGTCCAGTCGTTCACCCGGACCACGCGGATCTTGTCGCCCCAGCCGCCCTCGTTGAGCGCGGCGACGATGGTCTTGCGGGCACCGGGCTTGGCCAGCGGCGCGCACGCGTCCTCGAGATCCAGGAAGACCTGGTCCGAGTTCAGGGTCCGGGCCTTGTCGATGAACTTCTGGCTGGAGCCGGGAACGGCCAGGCAGGAGCGGCGGGCGCGAAGCTGGGTACTCTCGGACGTCACGGGCGGGACTCCTCGTCGAGTGCTCGGATCAGGCGGTACGGAACTGCATGCCTGAAGACTGCCCTGGATGCTGACACGTGCGCGACCCCCGGTGCGCCCTCAGGTGATTGGTTTCTCACCCACGCGAGGTAAACAGGGGTTACCGGCGGGTCGCCCCCGTCCGACCGGAGGAGGCCGTCCGGTCAGGGCAGCGCCACCAGCTCACCTCGGGAGACGGCGACGACGCCGCCACGGACGGCCGTCCCGACCGCGCGGCCCCCCGCGGCGCGGACCGTGACGTGCAGCGTCGACGGCCGCCCGATCTCCACGCCCTGGGAGACGGTGAACGCGGACTCCCCGTCCGGTTCCAGCAGGCCGCGGTCCACGAGGTGGACGGCCAGCGCGACGGCCGCGGAGCCCGTCGCGGGGTCCTCGGCCACTCCCACGTCGGGGGCGAACATCCGCAGACGGACCCGTGTCGCGTCCGCGGAGAGGCTGTAGACGGCGAGGCCGACGAGGCCGTCGGTCTGCGCGCTCAACGCCTCCGGGTCCGGCTCCAGGCGCGCCACGGCGTCGTCGTGCACGGGGAGGAAGGCGAAGGGGATCCCGGCGGCCGCGACCCCGGGCGCCGCGGCGCCGTCGACGTCGTCCGGGTTCAACCCGACGGCGGTGGCGAGCAGGGCCGCGTCCAGGTCCTCGCCGACCTCGGGCGAGCCGCCGGTGACCTGCGCCCCGGCCTCGTCGACGTGCACCGGGAGCAGGCCCGCGCCGCACTCCTGGACGACGTCGCCGCGCCGGATCACGCCGTCGCGGGCCAGCACCCAGGCCGCACCGACGCTCGGGTGCCCGGCGAACGGCAGCTCGCGCGCGGGGGTGAAGATGCGCAGCCGGTAGTCCGCTCCCGGCTCGGTCGGCTGCAGCGCGAAGGCGGTCTCGGACAGGGCGAACTCGGCCGCGACCGCCTGCATCTGCTCAGGCGTGAGGGAGTCCGCGCCGTGCACGACGGCGAGCGGGTTGCCGGCGTAGGCCCGGTCGGTGAACACGTCGACGACGTCGAATCGCAGGTTCGGCACGGACGGACACCCTAGGGCGTGTCACCGTTCTAGGCTGCGCCCATGGGGTCCGCACGCATCTTCGTCGCCCGCATGGCGGGGCTCGCCGTGTTCGGGCCCGACGGTGAGCGGATCGGCAAGGTCCGGGACGTCGTGGCCACGCTGCGGGTGGACGCGACCCCGCCGCGGGTGCTGGGGCTCGTCGTCGAGCTGTCGACCCGGCGCCGGATCTTCGTGCCGATGCTGCGCGTCGCGGACATCGATCCGGCGGCCGTCACGCTCGCGTCCGGCTCGGTCAGCCTGCGCGGCTTCCACCAGCGCCCCAACGAGACGCTGGTGCTGGGCCAGATGCTCGACGCGCCGGTGCGGCTGCGGGACTCGGGCGAGGAGGCCGTCGTCGTCGACGCGGCGATCGAGCCGCTGCGCTCCCGGGACTGGGTGGTCGGCCGGCTGGCCGTGCGCGCGCGCCGGCCACGGCTCACCCGCCGCGCGCAGGTGCAGGTGCTGCCGTGGAGCGCGGTGCAGGGGTTGACGTTGTCGGACCGGCAGGGCACCGAGGGTCTGCTCGCCGTCTTCGACACCATGCGTCCCACGGATCTCGCCGTCGCGCTGTCCGAGCTGCCCCGCAAGCGCCAGCACGAGGTCATCGACAGCCTGGACGACGAGCGGCTCGCGGACGTCTTCGAGGAGCTGTCCGAGTCCGAGCAGCGCACCCTGCTGGGCCACCTGGACTCCGAACGCGCCGCGGACGTGCTGGAGGCCATGTCCCCCGACGACGCCGCGGACCTGCTGCACGAGCTTCCCGGACGAGGAGGCCCGCCGGCTGCTGGGGCTGATGGAGCCCGAGGAGTCCGAGCCGGTGCGGCGGCTGATGAGGTACTCGTCGGACACCGCCGGCGGCCTGATGACCCCGGAGCCGATCATCCTTCGGCCCGACGCCACCGTCGCCGAGGCGCTGGCGCAGATCCGGAACCCGGACATCCCGCCGGCGCTGGCCAGCATGGTGTTCGTCTGCCGGCCGCCGAGCGCGACGCCGACGGGCCGGTACCTCGGCTGCGTACACGCCCAGCGGTTGCTCCGCGAGGCGCCGTTCGAGCTGGTCGCGGGCGTGGTCGACGCCGAGCTGGACCGGCTGGCACCCGACGCCACGCTCGGCGAGATCACCCGCTACTTCGCGGCGTACAACCTGGTCGCGGCCCCGGTCGTCGACGGGGAGGACCACCTGCTCGGCGCCGTCACCGTCGACGACGTGCTGGACCACCTGCTGCCGATCGGTTGGCGGGACCGGATGAACGAGCCCGGGGGCGGGGCGGGGCAGGGCGCTGCCGTGGTGGACGGGGTCCTGGCGGCAGTGCCCCCGCCTCCACCCGCGGACCGGAACGGAACGGACCATGCCTGAGCAGCACACGTCCCGGCGGCTGGACCAGCCGCGGCTCGGCCGCCGCCGGTTCGAGCTGGACCCGGACGGCTTCGCCAGGCTCTCCGAGCGGGTCGCCCGCTACCTCGGCACCGGGCGCTTCCTCGCGATCCAGACCGTGGTCGTCGTGGTCTGGATCGGGCTGAACCTCGTGGCGTGGCGGATCCGGTGGGACCCGTACCCGTTCATCCTGCTCAACCTGGCCTTCTCCACACAGGCCGCCTACGCCGCCCCGCTGATCCTGCTCGCCCAGAACCGGCAGGACGACCGGGACCGCATCGCGCTCGACGAGGACCGCCGCCGTGCCGAACGCACGAAGGCGGACACCGAGTACCTCGCCCGCGAGCTCGCCGCGCTGCGGATCGCGGTGGGCGAGGTCGCCACCCGGGACTACCTGCGCAGCGAGCTGGACCGGCTGACGGCGACCCTGCAGGCTGCCGTCGACGGTCAGCCGCCCGCGCGCGACCGCGACCGTTCCCGGCGGGCGGGCCGCTCGGCGGCGGGTGACTGACCGGCGCGGCTACTCGGGTGCCTTCCGGCCCGACGGGTCCTGGCGGGCGGCCAGCGTCCGGCCGATCCGCTCCATCGTGGCCAGGTCCGCCGGCTCCAGGTGCCGGACGAAGTGCCGGGTCACCCCCCGCAGATGGGTCCGCGACGCCGTCCGGAGCCGGTCCAGCCCGGCGGGGGTGAGCAGCGCGGCGACCCCCCGGCCGTCGTTCGCGACCCGTTCCCGCCGCACCAGGCCGGAGCGTTCGAGCCGGTCCACGAGCCGGGTCACCCCGGAACGGGACAGCAGCACGGCGTCCGCGAGCTCGGTCATCCGCAACCTGCGTTGCGGCGCCTCCGCCAGCTGCACCAGCACGTCGTAGGCCGCCAGCGAGAGTCGCTGCTCGGCCTCCAGTTCGGTCTCGAGCGCCCGGGTGATCGTGGCGTGCGCGCGCAGGAAGGCCCGCCACGACGCCAGCTCCTCCGGGGAGGGCACCGTGCGCGGCGCCCGTCCCGGATCCTTGCTGTTCCCCCCGTGCGCGGACCTGAGTAGCCCCTGTGGGGCGTCAGCGATGTCCGTCACGTTCACAGATGCTACGGATGCGCGGGCCGCCGCGGGGGCGGACGTAGCATGGAACGAGCCCACCGGGCGCGCCGGAACCACCACATCGCCGCGCACCCGGTCATGCGTCGCAACGGAAGGTTCAGCGGAGACCCAGATGTCCGTCATGGGAAACACCAGCACCGAGACGATGGAGCAGGCCGTCCGGGCCGCCCTGACCAAGGTCGAGGACCCCGAGATCCACCGGCCCATCACGGATCTCGGCATGGTCAAGAGCGTCGCCGTCGCGCCGGACGGCGTCGCGGCCGTCGGCGTCTACCTCACCGTCGCCGGCTGTCCGATGCGCGAGACGATCACCTCCCGCGTCACCACCGCCGTCATGGACGTGCCCGGCATCCGCGACGTGCGGGTCGAGCTCGACGTGATGAGCGACGAGCAGCGCACCGCGATGCGCAAGAGCCTGCGCGGGGACTCCGAGGAGCCGGTCATCCCGTTCTCCCAGCCGGGCTCGCTGACGCGCGTGTACTGCGTCGCCTCCGGCAAGGGCGGCGTCGGCAAGTCCTCGGTGACGGTCAACCTCGCCGCGGCCATGGCCGCGAAGGGCCTCAAGGTCGGCGTCGTCGACGCGGACATCTACGGCCACTCGGTGCCGCGGATGCTCGGCGCGGACGCCCGGCCCACCAAGGTCGAAAACATGATCATGCCGCCGCAGGCGCACGGCGTGAAGGTGATCTCCATCGGGATGTTCGTGCAGGACAACACCCCGGTGGTGTGGCGCGGCCCGATGCTGCACCGCGCGCTGCAGCAGTTCCTGGCGGACGTGTTCTGGGGAGACCTGGACGTCCTGTTGCTGGACCTGCCGCCCGGCACCGGTGACATCGCCATCTCCACCGCGCAGCTGATCCCCAACGCCGAGCTGATCGTGGTGACCACGCCGCAGCAGGCTGCGGCCGAGGTCGCAGAGCGCGCGGGCTCGATCGCACTGCAGACCCGTCAGCGCCTCGCCGGCGTCGTCGAGAACATGTCCTGGATGGAGATGCCCGACGGCTCGCGCATGGAGGTCTTCGGGTCCGGCGGCGGCCAGACCGTCGCGGACTCGCTGACGAAGTCCCTGGGCGCGCCGGTGAAGCTGCTCGGCCAGATCCCGCTCGAGCCGCGGCTGCGGGAGTGCGGGGACTCGGGCACCCCGATCGTCCGGGCGCAGCCGGAGAGCCCCGCCGCCCGGGCGCTGCAGGGCATCGCGGACACCCTCACGGTGCGGAGCCGGGGCCTGGCGGGGATGAGCCTGAACATCTCCCCGGTCCGCAAGTAACCCTGTCGATCCACCCGATCGGCACTCTCGCGCGGCAGGTCCGCGCGAGGGTGCCGTTCGTGCGTTCCCTCCGGGGTCAGGAGACGGCGTCGGCGAGCGCCTTCGTCCAGAGCGCGACGCCCTCGTCGACCTGCTCGGCGTTCACCACCAGCGGCGGGATCATCCGCACGACGTTGCCGAAGGCGCCGCAGGTCAGCAGCAGCAGGCCCTGCTCGGCCGCTGCGGCGTGCGCCCGGACGGCGGTGGCGGCGTCCGGGGTGCCGTCGGGGGCGGTGAACTCGATCCCGACCATCAGGCCGAGGCCGCGGACGTCGCCGACGACGGGGACGTCCGCCGTGGCGGCGCGGACGGCGTCGAGCAGCCTCCTGCCCTGGGTCGCGGCGTTCTCGACGAGCCCCTCCTCCTGCACGACCTCCAGGGTCGCGATCGCCGCGGCGCAGGCCACCGCGTTGCCGCCGTAGGTCCCGCCCTGCGAGCCCGGGCGCGCCTTCGCCATCAGGTCCCGCGGCGCGGCGATCGCGGACAGGGGGAAGCCGCTGGCCAGGCCCTTCGCGGTGATCAGGATGTCCGGGGTGGCGCCGGCGGCGTGCTGGTGGCCCCAGAACCTCCCGGTGCGGCCGTAGCCGGTCTGCACCTCGTCGGCGATCAGCAGGATGCCGTGGCGGTCGGCGCGCTCGCGCAGGCCCTGCAGGAACGGCGGCGGGGTCGGCACGTAGCCGCCCTCACCGAGGACCGGCTCGATGATGAACGCGGCGACGTCCGCGGCCGGCGCGGTGGTGACCAGCTGCCGGTCGAGCTCCTTGAGCGCGAACTCGACGGCCTGCTCCTCGGTCCAGCCGTAGCGGTACGCGTACGGGAACGGCGCGAACGCGACGCCGCCCATCATCGGGCCGATGCCGGAGCGGATCTTCGCGCCGGAGGTGGTCAGCGCGGCCGCACCCATGGTGCGCCCGTGGAAGCCGCCGTCGAACGCCAGGATCAGCGGCCGGCCGGTGGCGTGCCGGGCGAGCCGCACGGAGGCCTCGACGGCCTCGCTGCCGGAGTTGGCGAAGAACAGGCTGTCGATACCGTCCGGCAGCACCTCCCCGAGCCGCTCGGTGAGCGTCAGCAGGGGCTGGTGCATGACTGTCGTGTACTGGCCGTGGATCAGTGTCGCAACCTGCTCCTGGGCCGCCGCGACGACCTTGGGGTGGCAGTGCCCGGTGCTGGTCACGCCGATGCCCGCGGTGAAGTCGAGGTACCGGCGGCCGTCGGTGTCGTAGAGGTGGACGCCCTCGCCGCGCGCGGCCTGGACCGGGGTGGCCTGGGTGAGCATCGGGGACAGCTGTGCCATGAAGAGGGCTCCCTGGACGGATCGAGCAGTACGAGCTAGGCGGCAGGTGATTGTCGGGTTGTCGACAATCTGCGTCGATGGAACCACGGGACCTCGCTCGCGGCAAGACCGGCCGCCGTTCAGGCCAGGATCGCCACGACCGCGATCAGCACGGGCACGCTGACGATCGTCGTGGTCAGCGCCGCGTCCCGGCCCAGGACCACCCCCTGGTCGAACCGGACCGCGTAGCCGAAGACGTTCTGTGCCGTCGGCAGCGCCGCCAGGACCACCACCGCGAGCAGCGCGTGCCCCTCCAGGCCGAGGATCGGCCCGCCGATCAGGTACGCGATCAGCGGGTGCAGCACGGTCTTGATCACCACGATCGACAGCAGCAGCGGCCGGGACTCCCCGAGCCGGGCCGCGCCGCACCCCGCAGCGAGATCCCGAACGCCAGCAGCATGCCGGGCACGGCGAGGTCCGCGATCAGCTGGATCGGCGCCATCACCGGTTCGGGCGGGTGGAAGTCGACGAGCGACGCGACGATGCCGATCCCGCTCGCCACCGCCAGCGGGTTCCGCAGCGGCGCGGAGATCGTCCGCATCCGGGAGGAGTGTTCCCCGCTCGAGGACACGACGTCGAGCACGGTGGAGAACAGCGGCGTCAGTACGGCGAGCTGGAACAGCAGCACCGGGGCGACCTCGGCGGCGCTGCCCAGCGCGTACGTCGCGATCGGGATGCCGAGGTTGCCCGCGTTGACGTAGCCGCTGGCCATCGCCCCGATCGCCGTCTCGCCCGCCGGGCGCCTGCGCCACCAGCGCCCGATCGGCACGTACAGCAGGCAGGCCAGCGAGCTCGACCCGGCGGTGACGATCAGCGCCTCGGAGAACACCGCCCGGACGTCCGCCGCCTGCAGGGTGACGAACAACAGGGCCGGGCTGGCGACGAAGAACGCGGTGCGGGACAGGACCTGGGTGGCCGACGGGCCGAGCACCCCGGCGCGGCCGATCAGGTAGCCGACGCCCACGACGACGCCGATGACGAGGAAACCCTCGAGGATGCCGCTCACCGGAGGTCGCTCGCCGCGGAGGCCACTGGGCCGTCGGAGGTCACTGGGCCGTCACGCCTGACCAGGTTACGGAGGTTCCCCGGGTTCACGGCCGCCGGGGAGGACAGACCGCAGGTCGCCGGGGGTCGTGCGCGGGGAACCTCGTTCTAGCGAGGTTTCCCGCGCACAGGTCAGGCGGGGACGGCTCCGGTCGGGTCGGGTTCGTCCGTGGTCAGGTCCGCGACGGCCGTGACGTCCAGGATCCGCGCGACCGCGTCCGCCATGTGCGCCTCGAGCATCCCCACGAACCGGGCGGCGTCGCCGTCCCGCAGCGCGTCGCGCAGCGTGCGGTGCTCGTCGAGCAGGTCCTCCGCCGGCGGGGCGGTCTGCTGCAGCGCTGCCAGGCACATCCGCGTCTCGACGAGCAGGGCGCGGGCCATCCGGTGCAGCCGCGGGCTCCCGGACGCGGCGACGAGCTCGGCGTGGAAGTCGTGGTCCGCGTCGGCCAGCGCGACGGCGTCCCCCGCGGCCGCGGCGGCCTCCATCGTCGCGAGCGCCGCGGTGAGCCGCGCGACCGCGGCGCTGCGGTCGCCCTCGGCGAGCAGCAGCAACGCCGCAGCCCGTTCGACGGCGGTCCGGGCCGTGTAGACGTCCCGCACGTCCGCCGCGTCGAGGTCCCGGACGAACAGCCCGCGGTGCCGCTCGCTGCGCAGCAACCCCTCGGCGACGAGCCGCTGCATCGCCTCGCGCAGTGGACCGCGGCTCACCCCCAGGCGGTTCGCGAGCTCGACCTCCCCGAGCTGGGTCCCGGGCGGGAAGGTCCCGCGCATGATCGCCGTGCGGATGCGGTCCGCGACGATCGCCGCCGTCGACCGCCGCTCCAGGGGCTCCAGCCCGCTCGTGTCCAGCTCCATGAACCCCTCAGTTCCCGGCGAACAAGGCGCCGAAGCCCTTCCGCCGCTCGTCCTGCCCGGCGAGGCGCAGGCCCTGCCAGATACTCACCTGGTTCGCCGTCAGCACCGGCTTGCCCACCCGCGCGTCGAGGGCGTCGAGCAGGTCGACCGTGTGCAGCGCCGTGTCCGGCAGCAGGACGGCCTGCGCGTCCGCGTGGTCCGCGGCCGCGGCGAAGTCCAGCACCAGGTCCCCGGGCAGCGTGCCGACCTCGGCGGCGGTGACGATCCCGCGCGCCGAGAGCGTCAGGACCGTGATCCCGGCCTTGCCGAGGAACTCGACGAACCGCTCCGCCACGTCGTCCGGGTAGGTGGCCCCCACGGCGACCCTGGTGATCCCGAGCCGCCGGCAGGCGTCGACGAAGGCGAACGACGTGCTCGACGCCGGTACCCCCGCCACCTTCCGCAGCGCGTCGACCTGCGCCGCGGCGCCGTCCCAGCCGAAGACGAAGCTGCCGGACGTGCAGGCCCAGATGATCGAGTCCAACGGCCCGGCCTGCTCCGCGACCGCCCGGGCCCCGTCCGCGAGGATCTCGTCGCCGCCGACGTCCAGCAGCGCGTCGACGCGGTGCGCGTCCTCCCGCATCAGGGTGTGCACGAGCGGGAGGCGGGCGTCGCCGAGGAGCTGCTCGGCGCGCGGGTAGTCGTCCTCGGCGGAGAAGCCGGGGTAGAGGATGCCGACGGTCGGCGTGCCAGTGCTCATGCCCTCATGATTGTCGACAACCGGACAACATGTCGAGTCCTTCCGGCCGGAGTCACGCCATCGACAGCTGCTGCTCGGGCGCGGAGAGCAGCCGGCCGCCGCCGACCGCCTGCCGGCCGATCGCCCGCAGCGACGCCCACATCGTCACCTGGTTCGCCGTCAGCACCGGCTTGCCCAGCGCCTGCTCGAGCGGCTCGATGATGTCGTAGGTGGGCAGGTTGGTGCAGCTGATGAACAACGCCTCGGCCTCCGGCCGGTCCACCGCGCGGACGATGTCGACGACCTGGTCGTAGCTCACCCGCCAGATGTTGCCGAGCAGCCCGAGCCCCTCGCTCGCCACCGTCGCCACGCCGTGGTCCGCGAGGTAGGTGACCAGCCGGGTCGTCACCGCCTCGATGTACGGCGTCGCGATCGCCAGCCGGGTGACGCCGAGGACCTGCAACGCGTCGATCAGCGCCCCGCTCGTGGTCGACGCGGTGGGCGCCCCGGCCTCGATCATCGTCCGGCGGAGCACGTACTCGCCCTGGACCCCGCTGACGAAGCTGCCCGACGTGCACGCGAACGTGACGGTGCCGGGCCGCGGCGTCAGCACGTCCCTGGTCGCCCGGCGCACCGCCCGGCGGTCCCCGACCGCGACGGCCATCTGGACCGTCACCGGCGTCGTGAAGAACGGCAGCCGGGTCAGGTAGAGGGAGACGTCCTCGGGCACCCAGCGCCACAGCTCGCGGTCCAGAGCGAAGTCGAACGGCGCGACGACGCCGACACCCGGCGCGTCGGGATCGGCGGGTCTCTCACCGTGCGCGGACTCGACGAGGCCGACGGAGAAGCTCAGCGGGCACGAGGACTCCCAGAGAAGGTCCGAGCGCTACTCGGACGACTGGTCGGGGGCACGCTCGTAGACGAGCCGCTCCCCCACACTGCCGGAGCGCCACACGTCGTGGCACGCCTCCGCCATCGCGTCGAGATTCTCCACGATGGTGGCGTAGACGTTCCCGGGCACCCAGCCCACATCGCCGTTGAGCAGCAGGTTGTTCCGGCCGTAGAAGATCGCCAGGTCGATCCCGCCCTGGGCCTGGTCGATGTCCTGGTCCTGCTTGAACGACGCGTCGAGCATGCCGCCGTGGAAGTCGAAGTAGCAGACGTCGCCGGGGATCGGGGTGACCGTCGGGTTCTCCTGGCCGATCGTCGGGCCGAACCGCGGGACGATCGAGTAGACCTCGTTGCGCGCGTACTTGGCGTGCTGGGCGGGCCCACCCAGCGGACCGTCGGCCAGCGCCTCCCACACCGCGGCCGCGGTTCGCGGGGCATCCTTCTCCAGCAGCTCGGCGACACAGGAGACGCCACGACGCTCGAGGGAGATCCTGATGAACTTCGGCAACGCACACACCTCGAGAACGGTCGGGAGCACGGGCACGGTCCACGCAGGTGATCTCCACGCGGATTGTTGACAATCATACGAGCGCTTCCTAGCGTGTCAATCGTCTCCCCCGCCTCCGGAAGGATCTTCGGCGTGGCCGTTTCTGCAGGTCGACCGGTGATTGCCGTGCTCACCGGCGACGATCGGCCGGCCGGTCTGGAAGAACGCGCGGACGGGGCCGAGATCCGGTTCGCGAGCGAATCGACGCTCGCCGCCGCGCTGCCCGGGGCGGACGTCCTGCTGACGTGGGACTTCCTCTCCCACGCCGTCCCCGGCGCCTGGCACGCCGCGGACTCGGTCCGCTGGGTGCACACCGCGAGCGCGGGCGTGGACAAGGTCACGTTCCCCGAGCTGCTCGCCTCGGACGCCGTGCTGACGAACTCCCGCGGCATCTTCGACCGCCCGATGGCCGAGTACGTGCTCGGCTGCGTGCTGGCGTTCGCCAAGGACCTGCCCGGGACGCTCGCGCTGCAGTCCCGTACGCGGTGGCGGCACCGCGAGACCGAGGGCGTCGCCGGGAAGCGCGCCACGGTCGTCGGCAGCGGGCCGATCGGACACGCGATCGCGGACCTGCTCCGGGCCGTCGGGCTGCGGACCGAGCTGGTCGGCCGGCGCGGCGGGGAGGGCGTGCATCCCTTCGACGCCCTCGACGGCCTGCTGCCCACCACGGACTTCCTGGTCCTGGCCGCCCCGCTCACCGACACCACGCGCGGGATGCTGGACAAGGCCGCGCTCGACGCCCTGCCGGACTCCGCGCGGGTGATCAACGTCGGCCGCGGCGGGCTCGTCGTCGAGCAGGACCTGGTCGACGCGTTGGCGGGCCGCCGGATCGCCGGTGCCGCGCTGGACGTGTTCGAGACCGAGCCGCTGCCGGACGACTCCCCCCTGTGGGCGATGCCGAACGTGATCGTCTCCCCGCACATGTCCGGCGACGTCGTCGGCTGGCGGGACCTGCTCGTCGACCTGTTCCTCGACAACCTCACCCGCTACCGCGCCGGCGAGCCGCTGCGCAACGTCGTCGACAAGAGCCTCGGCTACGTCTCCGGAAAGGGCTGATCCCCGTGTCCACCCCCACCAGGACCACCGCCGACCTCTCGGCCACCGAACTGCTCGCCGCCTACCGGACCGGGGAGCTCGCCCGTGGAGGCCACCCGGGACGCGCTGGACCGGATCGCCGCACTGAACGACACGGTCAACGCCTTCAACCTGGTCGACGCCGAGGGCGCGCAGGCCTCGGCGAAGGAGTCGGAGGCCCGCTGGCAGGCGGGAACGCCGCGCGGGCCGCTGGACGGCGTGCCGACGTCGATCAAGGACATCCTGCTGACGACCGGCTGGCCGACCCGCCGCGGCTCGCGCACCTCGCCGGACGCGCCCGCCGAGGTCGACGGGCCGCCGGTCGCGCGGGTGCGCGAGGCCGGGGCGGTGCTGCTGGGCAAGACGACGACCCCGGAGCTGGCCTGGAAGGGCGTCACGGACTCCCCGCTCACCGGGGTCACGACCAATCCCTGGGACCCGACGCTGACGTCCGGCGGGTCCAGCGGCGGCAGCGCCGCGGCCGTCGGGCTGGGCATGGGCGCGCTGTCCCTCGGCACGGACGGCGGCGGCTCGGTCCGCATCCCCGCCGCGTTCACCGGCACCGTCGCCCACAAGCCGACCTACGGCCGCGTCGCACACCACCCGGGCAGCCCCTTCGGCACGCTCGCGCACGTCGGACCGATGACCCGGACCGCGGCGGACGCGGCGCTGCTGCTCGACGTGATCTCCGGCTTCGACGGCCGCGACCCCTGGCTGCTCCCCCCGTACGCCCGCACGTTCACCGACACGCTGGTCGACGGCGTCGACGGGCTCCGAATCGCCGTCAGCCCGACGCTGGGCTTCGCGACCGTGGACCCCGAGGTCGAGGCCGCCTTCGAGGCGGCCGCGGACGTCTTCGCCGCGCTCGGCGCGACGGTCGAGCGCGCGGAGCCCGGGTTCGCGGACCCGGTCGAGCCCTTCCACGTGCTCTGGTTCTCCGGCGCCGCCAAGACGATCGAGAACCTGGGCCCGCAGGCGCGGGCCCAGATGGACCCGTCGCTGGTGGAGATCGCGGAGCAGGGCGCGCGGTACAGCGCCCTGGACTACCTGACCGCGATGGCCGTCCGGAACGACCTGGGCACCCTGATGGGTGCGTTCCACGCCGAGTACGACCTGCTGCTCACCCCGACGCTGCCGATCCCGGCGTTCGCCGGCGGGCTCGAGGTGCCGCCCGGGTCGGCGGGCCCGCGGTGGACGTCCTGGACACCCTTCACCTACCCGTTCAACATGACCCAGCAACCGGCCGCGAGCGTCCCCTGCGGGTTCACCTCGGCCGGGTTGCCCGTGGGGCTGCAGATCGTGGGCCCGCGGCACGCGGACGGCCGGGTGCTGGCCGCGGCGCACGCGTTCGAGACGGCGACGGACCACCACACCCGCCGCCCGCCGCTGCTCGGCTGAGCCCGGTCAGGTCGCGTCCGGGTCGATCGGGGGGCGCTCGTTCGGGGCGAGCTTCTCCGGCTGCGGCGCCGCCGCCGGATGCGGCTGCGCGGTCACGCTGCCGCTGTTCGCTCCCGGGGCGTGGCCGTTGGGCTTTGCGCCGAACAGGTCGCCGTCGTCGAAGAGGCTCCGGCGGACCGCGGTGCGGGGGTTGAAGTTCCGCAGGCCGCGCAGGTCCTCCAGGGGTTTGCGCAGCTCGTCGAACTCCGGGCCGAGCTCGTTGCGCAGCTGGTCCTTCGCGCCCGTGGCGTACTCGCGGACCTGCCGGATGGTCTTGCCCAGCCACGCCGCGGCAGCCGGCAGCCGCTCCGGGCCCAGGATGAACAGGCCCGCCACGATGAGGACCAGGATCTCGCCCCAGCCGACGGAGTCGAACACGCGATCAGCCTACCCGGATCTAGTCGGACGCCAGGGTGGCCGTCACCGTCAGCGGTCGGCCGTCCCGGACCAGCTGGATCGGCACGACGTCCCCGGGGTTGCGTTTCCGGACCGCGACGACGAGCTCGTCCGCCCCGGCGACGGACCGGTCCGCGACCTTCACGATCACGTCCCCCTCGAGGATCCCGGCCACAGCGGCCGCCCCGCCGTGCACGACGTTCTGCACCTCCGCGCCATCGGCGGCGCCGTCGGTGACCGAGCGGGTGTTGACGCCCAGGTCCGCGTGCTTGACCACGCCGGTGCCGATCAGCTCCTCCGCGATGACCCGGGCGTCGTCGATCGGGATGGCGAAGCCGAGGCCGATGGAACCGCCCTCGTCCTGCATCGCGCCGAGGCTGCGGATCGCGCTGTTGATCCCGACGACGGCACCGGTGGAGTCCACGAGCGGCCCGCCGGAGTTGCCGGGGTTGATCGCGGCGTCGGTCTGGACGGCGTCGATGACCGCCACGTCCGAGCCCTCGCCGTCGAGCCGGATGGGCCGGTCGACGGCGCTGACGATGCCTTCGGTGACCGTGCCGGCCAGGCCGAGCGGCGACCCGATGGCGATCACACCGTCCCCGACGACCAGTGACTTCGACGTCCCGATGGTCGCGACGGTCGGGTTGGTCACCCGCACCTTGACCACCGCAAGGTCCGTCTTCGGGTCCCGGCCGACGATCTGCGCCGGGGCCCGGGTGCCGTTGCTGAACACGGCCTCGATGGTCGCGCCCTGCGCGCCCGCGGCCGGGGCGATGACGTGGTTGTTGGTGAGCACGTAACCGGCCTGGTCGATCACGACGCCGGAACCGGTCCCGCCCTCCTGCCCCACCTTGACATCGACGGAGACGACCGCGGGGAGGACCCGCTGCGCGATGTCCGCGACCGAGCCGGGCGGGCGTTCCTTGCCGTCCGACGTGGCGGTCAGGGTGGCGCCGGGATCGGTGAGCGAGTTGGCGCCCTCCGCGGTGTAGCGGCCGACGAGCCCGCCGACTGCCCCGATGAGAAGCGCGACGACGCCGAGCAGGGCCAGGGCCTTCGGGTCGACGCGGCGACCGAACAGCAGCTCCCGGACGCTGAGCCGGGCGCCGACGCGGGCCGGCGCGCTGGCGCCCGGGGTCTGCTCAGCGGGCTGCGGCGGACCGAGCTCGACCGGCGTGGCGGGGTCACGCCAGGGATCCTGCTGGGCGCCGGAGTTCCAGAAGGGGTCCGCGCCGTCACCGTCGGAGCCACCGGCCTCGACGGGCGGGCGTTGCAGGGTGGGTCCGCCGGTCACGGGACGGCCGAAGGCCGTGGCCAGGGCGGCGGTGGGGACCGGGGCGAGCCGGGTACGGCCGTTGCTGCCGGGCGTCGAGGCGAAGCCCCCGTCGACCCCGTTCGGCCGGGCGAAGGCCGCGGCGGTGCGGGGATCGACGGGCGGCCGCTCGAGCGGGCGCGGGCTCAGCCGGGGCGGCCCGCCCGCCTCTTCGCGGAGATCGGCGATCTCGGGCCCGGGCGCGTCCGGCCGGGGTGCGTCCTGCGGGGGCACGGACGAGTCCGGCTCGGCGCGCTCGCGCGCGTCCTGCTCGTCTGACATCGCAGGCCGGCTCCAGGGGACGGGTCTGATCGGACCCGCTCAGCCTGCCGGACACGGGGTGAAGTCCGCGTAGCCGGGCCAGGCGGGAGAAGCTCAGCGCAGGCCGGCCGGCGGGAACGCCGGGACGGCCGTGCGCTCGTCCTGCCGGAGCTCCGCGGGGACGATCGGCGCGGCGGCCGGGGTGGCCGAGGCGGACGGCGTCGAGACCACGCGGCTCGTGGTGTCCTGCAGACGTGCGGCCGGCACGACACCGCCGGCGCCGCCGAGCACCGGCCCGCCGAGGACCCCGCGCGGAGCCGGGACGCCGGTGTGCGGGACGCCGGCGGACGGGACCGCGCCGAGCGCGAGCGCCCCGAGGGCGAGCCCCGAGACCGCGCCGACCGCACCGACCCGCAGCCGGCGGACGCGACCGGCCTGCGGGTGCTCGTCGGACCGGTCCGGGAAACCGTCGGGCAGCCCGGCCGGCGCGTCGGCGAGCGCAGGGCGGAAGGGCCGCCGGACGGAGGTGTCGGGCTGGACCGAGACGGCGGGCCGGACGACGTCCGGCATCCGCTCGGGCCGCAGCACCGAGACGAGCGTGCCGTCCGCGGTCATGGCGAGACCGGGCGGCGACGGGGGCAGCTCGGCGTCCTGCGGGATGGACTGCAGGGCTGCGAGCAGCGAGGACGGGACTGTCGGGACGTCCGCACCGCGCAGCCGCGTCCGGACCTGCCGCTGGACGCGCACCTCGGCGGTGCACTCCAGGCATTCGCGGACGTGGGCGGCGGCCCGCTCGTGGGCACCGGCGGCGAGCTCGCCGTCGACGAAGGCCACCACCGCGTCCGACGACAGGTGGTCCGTGCCCCAGCCGGGTCCGCGGACGAACCTGCGGCGCGCCTCGGTCATCGACCCGCTACCTCCCCGACCATCACCAGCTCACCCGGACCACCGCTCCGCAGCTGCTCGCCCTCCGCGCGGCGACGCTCGAGCGCACCGCGCAGCTGAGCGCGGCCACGGTGGATCCTGCTCCTCACGGTACCCAGCTTCACGCCGAGCGTGGCGCCGATCTCCTCGTAGGAGAGGCCTTCCACGTCACACAGCACGACCGCGGCCCGGAACTCCGGGGGCAGCTCGTCCAGCGCGTCCTGCAGCATCGGGTCCAGGTGGGTCTCCGAGAAGACCGTCTCCGGCTCCGGGCCGCCGCCCGGGAGCCGGTCGGTGTCCTCGGGCAGGCCCTCCATGCGCACGCGGGCGCGGCGGCGGACCATGTCCAGGAACAGGTTCGTGGTGATCCGGTGCAGCCAGCCCTCGAAGGTGCCGGGCTTGTAGTTCGCGAGCGAGCGGAAGACCCGGATGAAGGTCTCCTGGGTGAGGTCCTCCGCGTCGTGCGGGTTGCCGCTGAGCCGGTACGCGAGCCGGTAGACCCGGTCCGCGTGCTCTCGGACGACCTCGTCCCAGCTCGGCGGGGTCCATTCGGGCCCTTCGCCGGGCAGCGACACGGAGCCCGGCGACGAGGACGTCACCGTTTCCGCGTCGAAGCCCACGGTGGCCGGTCGGTCGGTCATCGGGGGAGCGCACCTCCTGCGGCGGGTCGTGCCTTCGTGGCGACGAGCGAAGTGCGGGGTTCCCCGGTTCGCCGGTGTGAAACCGACGACCCCGGTCCCACGACCCACACGGTGCCCCACTCCCATGACAGACGCGTGAGATCCGACTGAGAAGAGCCTGTGAAATCTCCCGGCGCACGAAATTTCCCGATCTTCCTCCCCGTCCGCGCGGTGGCGGGGCCTGCGCACAGTAAGTTCGTGCCATGACCGGCCCCCTGGCGGCGAACGAGCGGGCGGACCGCCCGATGGGCACCGCCGACGGCTACCTCGCCGAGGACGACGTCCTGGCGTCCGCCCGCGCCCGCGGGGACGCGGCGGGCGCGACCCCGGTGACCAGCGGGGTCGGTGCCGCGCTGGCGTTCCTGGCCGCGACGACGTCGGCGAAGGCGGTCGTGGAGATCGGCACCGGAGCGGGCGTGAGCGGACTCTGGCTGCTCCGCGGGATGTCCGGGGACGGCACGCTGACCTCGATCGACGTCGACCCCGAGCTCCAGCGGGCGGCCCGCCGCTCGTTCCTCGACGCCGGTTACGGCCCGTCCCGGCTCCGGCTGATCAACGGCATGGCCCTCGAGGTCCTCCCCCGGCTCACCGACGGCGGCTACGACCTGGTGTTCGTCGACGCCGTGCCCACCGAGTACCCGCGGTACCTCGAGGAGGCCGTCCGGCTGATCCGGCCGGGCGGCGTCGTCGTGCTGGAGGGGGTGCTCGCGGACCCCGGGATCGACCGCGCCGGCCACGACGGCCACGAACGCGCCGACCTCGCCGCCGCGGCGCTGCAGGAGGTCGCGGACCTCGCCCGGGACGATGGACGCCTGGTCGCGGCCCTGCTCCCGCTGGGGCAGGGCCTGCTCTGCGCGACGCGGGTCTGACTCCTCAGAGGGCGGTGACGCCCTTGCCGAGGACGACGACCCCGCCCGGGCTCACCGTGTAGCGCGCCCGGTCCAGGGCCAGGTCGACGCCGATCAGCGCGCCGTCGGGCACCACGACGTTCTTGTCCAGGATCGCGCGGCGCACCACGGCGCCCCGGCCGATCTTCACCCCCGGCAGGATCACCGAGTCCGACACCTCGGCGCCGGCCTGGATCGTCACGTTCGGGCTGATCGTGGACCGGCGGACGATCGCGCCGGAGATGATCGTGCCCGCGCCGACGATGGAGTCCTGCGCGATCCCGCCCTCGACGAACTTGGCCGGCGGCAGCGGCGGCGTCGCCGTGCGGATCGGCCAGCGCTCGTTGTAGAGGTTGAAGATCGGGTGCACCGAGACGAGGTCCGTGTGCGAGTCGTAGTAGGCGTCGATCGTCCCGACGTCGCGCCAGTAGCCGCGGTCGCGGTCCGTCTCGCCGGGCACGACGTTGTCCGCGAAGTCGTAGACGTGCGCCTCGCCCTCGTTGACCAGCCGCGGGATGATGTCCCCGCCCATGTCGTGGTCCGAGTCCGGGTCCTCGGCGTCGGCGCGCAACGCGTCGATGAGCGTCTCCGTGGTGAACACGTAGTTGCCCATCGAGGCGAAGGTGACCTCGGGGTCGTCCGGGACGTGCGGCGGGTCCGACGGCTTCTCGAGGAACCCGACGATCTTGCCCTCCGCGTCCGAGTCGATGCAGCCGAAGGCCTTGGCCTCCATCCGCGGCACCCGGATGCCGGCGACGGTGACGCCCGCCCCCGTCTCGATGTGCTGCGCGATCATCTGGCTCGGGTCCATGCGGTACACGTGGTCCGCGCCGAAGACGGCGATGTAGTCCGGCCTCTCGTCGTAGACGAGGTTGAGGCTCTGGAAGATCGCGTCCGCGCTGCCGGTGTACCAGCGGCGGCCGAGCCGCTGCTGCGCCGGGACCGTGGTGATGTACTGCCCGAGCACGCTCGAGAGCCGCCACGTGGTGGAGATGTGCCGGTCCAGCGAGTGCGACTTGTACTGCGTCAACACGCAGATCCGGTGGATCCCGGCGTTCACCAGGTTGGAGAGCACGAAGTCGATCAGGCGGTAGTTGCCGCCGAACGGCACACCTGGTTTCGCGCGGTCCGCCGTGAGCGGCCACAGCCTCTTGCCCTCACCGCCGGCCAGGACGATGCCGAGCACGTTCGCCGGCATGCCTCCGGGGGTCAGCATCCGGGAGGACGTCATCGCCTGCCGCCCATCCCGGACGGCCCGTCCAGCAGTCGCACGGTCACGGGGGAGACCCTAGTGCGCCCGGCGGGTGCCGGGCCACACCGAGAAGCCCCTGTGTCGGCGGCCGATCAACCGATAGCGTGTGTCCGCGTGCGGATCGGTCTGCTCACCCGCGAATATCCCCCGGACGTCTACGGCGGCGCCGGGGTCCATGTCGCGCACCTCGTCCCTGCCCTCCGGGCCCTCGTCGACGTCGACGTGCACGCCTTCGGCGGCGCCGACTCCCCGCCCCGGGAGGGCGTGACGGCCTACGCCACCCCGGGCGGGCTGGCCGGGGCGAACCCCGCGCTGCAGACGCTGGGCGTGGACCTGTCGATGGTCGCAGGGCTGCAGGACGCCGACGTCGCGCACTCGCACACCTGGTACGCGAACATGGCCGGGCACCTCGCGAAGATCCTCTACGGGATCCCGCACGTCGTCACCGCGCACTCGCTCGAACCCCGGCGCCCGTGGAAGGCCGAGCAGCTCGGCGGCGGCTACCGGCTCTCGTCCTGGGTGGAGAGGACCGCCTACGAGTCCGCGGACGCCGTGATCGCCGTCAGCCGGGGCATGCGGGACGACGTCCTGAGCTGCTATCCCTCCCTCGACCCCGCCCGGGTCCACGTCGTCCACAACGGGATCGACACCGAGTTCTACCGGCCGGATCCCGGCCGGGACGCCGTCGTCGAGGCCGGGGTGGACCCGGACCGGCCGATCGTCGTGTTCGTCGGGCGGATCACCCGGCAGAAGGGGCTCGGGCACCTGGTCGCCGCGGCACACTCGATCAGTCCGGACGCCCAGATCGTGCTCTGCGCGGGCGCGCCGGACACCCCGGAGATCGCCGAGGAGACGGAGAAGGCGGTCAGCGAGCTGGCCTCCGCCCGGCCCGGCGTGATCTGGGTGCGGCGCATGCTCGACACGGCGGAGGTCCGCCAGCTGCTGTCCGCCGCGACGGTGTTCGTCTGCCCGTCGGTGTACGAGCCGCTGGGGATCGTCAACCTGGAGGCGATGGCGTGCGGCACGGCCGTCGTCGCCTCGGACGTGGGCGGGATCCCGGAGGTCGTCGAGGACGGCGTGACGGGGACCCTCGTGCACTACGACGAGCACGACACGGACACCTTCCGCAGCGGGATCGCCGACGCCGTCAACGCCCTGCTCGCGGACCCGGCCCGCGCCGAGGCGATGGGCGTCGCGGGCCGCGAACGGGCGGTACGGGAGTTCGCCTGGGAGCAGGCGGCCGAGCGCACCGTCGAGATCTACCGCAGCCTGTAGACCGCCGAGACCGACGACTCGCGGGGCCTCACACCCCGACTCGCGGGCTGGCCGTCCGTAACTCCCGCGAGTCGCGCTCTCGCGCCGCGCGAGTCGGGGTGTGAGACCGCGCGAGTCGCGGTCAGCGGGAGGAGCGCTGGCGGGCGCGGTGGGCGGCGACCGCGGAGCGGTTGGCGCAGGCCGGGGAGCAGTAGCGGCGGGCGGCGTTGCGGGAGGTGTCCGCGAAGACGCGCGAGCAGCCGTCCGCGGCGCAGACGCCGTGTCGGTCCATCCCGTACTCGGACACCAGCATGGCGAGGGCGAAGGCCGTGGTGGAGCGGACCCGGTCCACCACGGCGGCGTCCGGCGGCGAGTAGTGCAGGTGCCAGCTCTGGTCGTCGTGCCGGGTCAGGTGCGGGCCGATCACGACGTCCGCGAGCACCGCGTTCACCGCCACCGCGGTCTCGTCGAGGTCCTCGGCGTCGAACACGGTGCGCAGCCGGTGCGCCCAGCCCCGCAATGTGGGCTCCACCGATGCGGGTGCGCGGCCCGCGAGGTAACCGTGGGCGAGCAGGACCTCACGGAGCTGGTTCGGCGGCGCGCTCTCGCCGTTACGGCCCGCCGGCGCGGCCGTGACCGTGTTGACCAGTTCGACCGCAGCGCCGAGCGCGTCACTTCTGTAACCAATGAAGTCCACTGATCTATTACTCCTGCTACCCTCTAGGCGTAAGGCGTCAAATTAAGACGCACATTACTCTCATCAGGAGTGCGACGATGCGCTGCACGCGCTGCGGCTGGCCGACGGACGAGGCCAGGACGCTCTCGACCCACCGCACCTCCGAGGGCTGGGTCCGCTACCGGCTCTGCGTGTGCGGGGCGGTGTCGATCCAGCACCTGGAACTCGCCGACACGGGGGTGAGCGAGCAGGGCGTGCACGCCACGGCGGGCACCGAGTCCTGACGCGCACGTCCGGGCAGCCTGTTCCGAGGAGCCTGCCCCGGACGTCCTGGTGCGGGCCCCGCGTCGCGGGTACGACACGGGCACCCACTTCCGGGGCTCAGCTGGGGGAGGCCGCCTTGAGAGCGTCGCCCAGGTTGCTGGCCTCTTCGGGGGTCATCTCGACGACGAGCCGGCCGCCGCCCTCGAGCGGAACCCTCATCACGATGCCCCGGCCCTCCTTCGTCACTTCCAGGGGTCCGTCACCGGTCCGGGGCTTCATCGCCGCCATGTCCTGCTCCCTCCGTCGTCAGTTCTCGTGCAGGGCGCCGATGCGCTGGGGAGCGCGCACGGCGGGATGGTGTGGCCATTCTCCCCTATTGCGGAGCGTGAGGTACAACCGAGGCGATCAATGGGCCACCGCGGGGTGATGCGTGCACGCTGCGCAATCGCCGGATCACGGGCTGAACGCGGCGTCGGGAGGGGACCGTCCGTTATGGACGCGGGGCGTCCGGGGACGCCCGCCAGCAGTCCGCGACGTGGTCGTCCACGAGCCCCGCGGCCTGCATCAGCGCGTAGCAGGTGGTGGGTCCAACGAACCGGAAGCCACGCCGTTTGAGCTCCTTCGCCATGGCCTTCGACTCCCCGCTCGTGGCCGGTACCTCGGCGAGTGTCGCCGGACGGACGTGGACGGCCGGGTCCGGCGCGAACGACCACAGCAGCTCGTCGAGCGGCGTGTCGAGCTCCAGGACCGCCCGGGCGTTGTCGATCGCCGCATCGATCTTCAGGCGGTTCCGGACGATGCCGGCGTCCGCCAGCAGCCGCGCGCGGTCCGCATCGTCGAACTTGGCGACGACCTCCGGGTCGAACCCCGCGAACGCCTCCCGGAACGCCGGCCGCTTGCGCAGGATCACCAGCCACGAGAGCCCGGACTGGAAGCCCTCGAGCGTGAGCCTCTCGAAGAGCGCGACCTCGCCGCGCAGGGGCCGGCCCCACTCGTCGTCGTGATAGGCGACGTACTCCGGGGCGGAGGTGGCCCATCCGCATCGGAGGCGCTCGTCGGCAGGAGTCGTCACGGGCGGCACGCTACCCGCGGGGTCCGACGGTTCCGTCGCGCTCGCTCTCCCCGGTCACCGCGGTGCGGTGTACCGCCGCTCGCACAGCCGGGCCATCTTCCGCAGCGCGAGCTGGACACCGGCCGCGAAGCCGGGCCGCACCAGCGGCCAGCCGAACCGGCCGACGGCCCCGAGCGGGAGGTCCAGCAGCTCGGTCCAGACGAAGCGGGAGCGTTCCGGCCCGAGCTCGACGACCTCGAACACGCCGTCGCCGCGCACGACCTTCCCGGTGTGCAGGACGACGCAGCGCCAGGGCCCGTCGGAACCGGGCGCCGGCTCACTCCACTCGGTGATCTCCATGGTGTCCCGGAAGCCGACCGGGCCGACGCCGGTGAAGGCGTCGAGGGTGGAGCCGACGGACCGGCCGTCCCCGCCGGTGCGCCGGACGCGGGTGGCGGGGATCCACTCCCCCTGCGTCTCCCAGTCCGTCACGTAGGCCCAGACCACAGGGGCGGGCGCCCGGACGTCGACGGTCAGGGTCAGCTCGCGACGGGCGTTCGGAGCCGGCGTCCCGCCGGTCGGCGGCTCACTCACTGGCGCGGCCCCTCGTGCTCGGACGGCCCGATCCGCCGGTGGGTGCTGCCGGTCGCGTGCCGCGCGACCGGGATCGCGGGACCGGACTCCAGTTCCTCGACCCGGGCCGCCAGCACGTCGCGTTCGCGCGTGAGCCGGTCCACCTCATCCGCCAGGCGTTCGAGCACCCAGTCCACCTCGCCCATCCGGTACCCGCGCACGACCTGCTGGAAGCGCAGGTCCCGCACGTCCGCCCCGCGGACGGACTCCGCGGGCAGCCGGGTCGGTGTCGCCCCCGGCGCCAGCGGGGCCAACTCCTCGCCCCGGCCGAAGACCATGGCCGCGAGCACGAACACCACCGCCGCCACCGCCGCGACGACGAGCAGGTAGATCAGAGCGGTCCCCACCACGCCATCCCATCATGGGTGGGGAACGACGCGACAGGGCTCAGGCGACCTGGTCCGGCTGCCGGGCGGGCAGGACCTCCCGCATCGGCGGCCGCTCGGTGGTGACCAGCTCCCGGCTGTTCGGGACCCATTCGCCCCCGACCTGCACGAACTGCGTCAGCGGTGCGCCGGTGTCCGGCAGCCCCGTGCGGCGCAGCGCCGTGGCCGTGATCTGCCGGGCCATGACCCCGAGGTCCATGAGGTTGCGGTTGCGGTGCTTGCGCACCCCGAGGTTCACCTGGGCGATGGCGTCGAGGCCCAAGCCGTCGACCGTGTCGAGCAGCAGCCCGATCTCCACCCCGTAGCTCGTGGCGAAGGGGACGGACTCGAGCAGCGCGCGGGTGCCCGCGTACTCGCCGCCGAGTGGCTGGACGATGCCGGCGAGCTCCGGACGGAGGGCGGACAGCAGCGGGCGGGCGACGAGCTCGGTGACCCGGCCGCCGCCGTGGTCCAGCGACTCGGCCTCGGTGACCTCGAGGCGCAGCGGCCGCCGGTAGAAGCCCTTCACCAGGTGCACGCCGTCCGCCAGCAGCAGCGGGCCGAGCAGCGACGGGACGAACCCGGGGTCGAAGTCGACGAGATCCGAGTCGATGAAGCAGATGACGTCGCCGTCGGTGGCGGCGAGCGAACGCCAGAGCACCTCGCCCTTACCGGGAACCGGCTCGAGATGCGGCACGACATCGGTGCGCCGCGCGACGCGGGCGCCGTTCTCGCGCGCTATCTCGATGGTGCGGTCCTCGGACCCGGAATCCATGACCAGCAGGTCGTCGACCAAGGGCCGGTTCCCCATGGTGAAAGGCGCGATACCGGCGACGATGGCGCCGATGGTCGCTTCCTCGTTCAACGCGGGAAGGACGACGGACACCCTGCGGCCACGCTTCGCGGCGATCAGGTCCTCGACGGTCCAGTCCGGGGCCTGCCAGGTGCGACGGGCGAACCAGTCCTCGGTGATCGGCTGCATGGTTCTCCTCGGGTCGGTCTCTGAACGCGGTCAACGCGTCGGCGTAAGGATCAACTGGGATTCCAACTCGTGGTGCGAGTACTCGATTAGTTCCATTGCGGATTACTGTTCACGACACGACTCGTTACAGCGCGGTTAAGAGCATCCGAACGGGCCCGCCCTTGAACTGCCGGTCAGAGATGAACCAAACTTCCGGGTGATTCCTCCCTACTACGCCAGCGCGCGGACCGTCCGCGCCGGACTACGGGTACCCAGAATGGAGGCGACCATGTCCACGGTGCGCCGGGTCTCCACGACCTGGTGCGCGCGGAATACCCGCGCGCCCGCCGCCGCGGCCAGCGCCGTCGCGGCCAGCGTGCCCTCGATGCGCTCCTCGAGCGGGACGCCCAGGGTCTCCCCCACGAAATCCTTGTTGGACAGGGCCATCAGGACCGGCCAGCCCGTCGCGACGAGCGTGTCGCAGTGCCGCAACAGGGCCAGGCCGTGGAAGGTGTTCTTGCCGAAGTCGTGGGTCGGGTCCACGAGGATGCCCTCGCGCGGCACCCCCATCGCGAGCAGCCGTTCCGCCTGCCCGGTGACCTCCTCCACCACGTCCGCGACGACGTCCGGGTAGCGCACCCGGTGCGGCCGCAGCCGGGGCGCGGCCCCCCGGTGTGCGAGCAGACGATCCCGGCGCCGGTCTCGGCGGCGACCTCGGCGAGCGTCGGGTCCGTCCCGGCCCACGTGTCGTTGAGCAGGTCCGCGCCCTCCGCGACGGCGAGCCGGCCGACGGCGCCCCGCCAGGTGTCGACGCTGATCACGACGTCCGGGTACCGCTCGCGCACGGCGGCGACGAACGGCACGACGCGGCGGACCTCCTCGTCGACGTCCACGACGTCCCCCGGGCCGGCCTTCACGCCGCCGATGTCGACGATGTCCGCGCCCTCGGCGACGGCCCGGTCGACCTTCGCCATCGCGGCGTCGTCGGAGAACGTGGCACCGCGGTCGTAGAACGAGTCCGGCGTGCGGTTCACGATGGCCATGACCAACGCGCGGTCCTGGGCCGGGGTCCGGGTGCCGAAGCGGAGCGGGGGAGCGTCACGTCCCCGATCGTGGCACGGCCGTGGCGTCGACGCGGGGGGCGCAGGCCTCCAGGGCGCCCGCGACGTCGCGCACCACCGTGATCCGCTCCAGCGGGGCGCGGCTCGCGAACCCGGCCGCCATGAGCCCTTCGACCCACTGGAGCAGACCCGTCCAGTGGCCGTCCGGGTCCAGGATCACGACCGGTTTGGCGTGCAGGTCCAGCGCTCCGGCCGACCAGACCTCGAAGAGTTCCTCGCAGGTCCCGATACCGCCCGGGAGCGCGAGGAACGCGTCGGCGTGCGCCTCCATCAGCGCCTTCCGCTCCCGCATCGTCTCAGTGACGAGAAGCTCGTCCGAGTCGTGGTCCGCCCACTCGCGCTCGACCATGCTCCGCGGGATCACCCCGACGGTCCGGGCGCCCGCCTCACGCGCCCCGAGCGCGACGGCGCCCATCATCGACCGCTTGCCGCCGCCGGAGACCAGCGACCAGCCGCGGGCCCCGATCTCCCGGCCCACCTCCGACGCGAGGTCCAGGTAGCGCTGCGGGACGCCGTCCGAGGAGCCGCAGTAGACGCAGACGGCGTGCGGGTCCCGGCCCCCGCGTCCGGCCGTCATCAGTGCGTCTCCTCCCACGCGCGGTACGCCTCGTGCACGACCTTGACCGCGTCGTCGACGTCGTCGGTGAGGTGCAGCAGCGCCAGGTCCTTCTCGCCGATCTTGCCGGTCTTCAGGACCGGGCCCGCGATCCAGTCGTAGAGGCCCTGCCAGTACTCCTTGCCGAGCAGGACGACCGGGAACTTGGTGACCTTCTTCGTCTGGACCAGGGTCATGGCCTCGAACAGCTCGTCGAGCGTGCCGAACCCGCCTGGCAGGCAGACGAACGCCTGGGAGTACTTGACGAACATCGTCTTGCGGGCGAAGAAGTACCGGAAGTTGATGCCCAGGTCGACCCACTCGTTGAGGCCCTGCTCGAACGGCAGCTCGATGCCCAGCCCGACGGACAGCCCGCCCGCCTCGGAGCACCCCCTGTTGACGGCCTCCATCGTGCCCGGGCCGCCGCCGGTGATGGTGGCGAAGCCGGCGTCGGCCAGTGCGGCGCCCAGCTGTACGCCCTGGGCGTACTCCGGGCTGTCGGCCGGCGTCCGCGCCGAACCGAAGACCGTCACCGCGCGGGGCAGCTCGGCCAGCATGCCGAAGCCCTCGACGAACTCGGCCTGGATCCGCATGACCCGCCAGGGGTCCGTGTGCACCCAGTCGCTCGGGCCGCGTGAGTCCAGCAGCCGCTGGTCCGTGGTGCTGCCCTCCGTCTGGTGCTCGCGACGCAGCACCACCGGGCCGCGGAAACTCTGCTCGGGTCGGGCCCGCTCCCCGTTCGCGCTCATGTCCGCAGACTAATGAGCCTCGTGCGCCGGCCCGGTGTCAGCCGAGAAAACGCCGGAGGACGTCGGTGCATCGGATGATGGCCGCGGCGTCGACGTGCTCCTCGCGGGTGTGCGCCAGGTTCGGGTTCCCGGGACCGTAGTTGATCGCCGGGATGCCCAGCGCGGCGAACCGGGAGACGTCCGTCCAGCCGTACTTCGCCCGCGCCGACGTCCCGGTCGCCGTCAGGAACTGCTGCGCGGCGGGGGCGGTGAGGCCGGGCAGGGCACCGGGCGAGAGGTCGGTGACGGCGAGGTCGAACCCGTGGAGCACCTCCTCGACGTGCGCCACGGCGGCCTCGGCGGTGCGGTCCGGTGCGAACCGGAAGTTGACGGTGACCACGCACTCGTCGGGCACGACGTTGCCCGCCACTCCCCCCGAGATCCGGACCGCCTGCAGGCCCTCGCGGTAGACGCAGCCGTCGATGTCGACGTCCCGGGGGGCGTAGCCGGCGAGCCGGCCCAGCACCTCGCCCGCATGGTGGATCGCGTTGTCCCCCAGCCAGGAGCGGGCCGAGTGCGCCCGACGCCCGGTGGTCCGGACCACCACCCGCAGGGTCCCCTGGCAGCCCGCCTCGACCTCGCCGTCCGTCGGCTCGCCGAGGATCGCGAGGTCGGCGCGAAGCCACTCCGGGAGCTCGCGCTCGATGCGACCCAGCCCGTTGCGGGCGGCCTCGACCTCCTCGCAGTCGTAGAACACCAGCGTGAGGTCGTGCCGGGGCTCGGGGAGGGTGGCGGCGAGGTGCGCGAAGACGGCGTCCCCGGCCTTCATGTCCGACGTGCCGCAGCCGTACAGAACCGAGCCGTCGCGACGGCTCGGGACGTTGTCCGCGATCGGGACGGTGTCGATGTGCCCCGCGAGGAGCACCCGCTGCTCGCGCCCGAGGTGGGTCCGGGCCAGCACGGCCGCGCCGCTGCGCACGACCTCGAGGTGGGGTGCCTGCTCCCGCAGTGCGGCCTCGAGCAGGCCCGCGAGGACGGCCTCGTCCCCGGACACGCTGGGCACGTCGACGAGTGCGGCCGTCAGGTCGACGGGATCCGCGGTGAGGTCGAGGGCCCGGTCCGTGGTCTGCGAGGTCACGCGGGCGACGGTACCGGGGAGGCTCCGCCCCGACGGGCGGGAGTTGCCGCACCGGCCGGGCGGGGCTGATCACCACGTCCCTCGGCGCCGTTGACCGCCGCGTGCGGCACGAGGCGGCTACCGACGGCCGTCTTCCACCCCCCAGACCGTCGAGCAGTTGCTCCCGGCGTCATCCGGGCCACCGGCGCCCCGGACACGGCACCCACTGACGTAGATTGCACAGACGTGAGCACCGAGTTCAGCACAGGTTTCCGCAGCGAGGGTGCCTCCGGCACCGGCCTCGCCACCGTCACCCCGGACGGGACGATCCTCGACACCTGGTACCCGGCTCCCGCCCTGGGCGCGGACGCCGTCGACACCAGCGCCGCGCTCGAGCCACTCACCGGCGACGACGAGGCGCGCGAGGTCACGACGAGGATCGTCCGTACCGAGATCGCGTCTCTGGCGGACAAGCCGGTCGACGCGGCCGACGTGTACCTGCGGCTGCACCTGCTCTCCAGCCGGCTCGTCCGGCCGCACGAGATCAACCTCGACGGCCAGTTCGGCCTGCTCGCGAACGTCGCGTGGACCAACTTCGGGCCGTGCGCGGTAGCCGGGTTCGAGCTCGTCCGCGCGAAGCTGCGGGCCCGCGGCGCGGTCGCCGTGTACGGCGTGGACAAGTTCCCGCGGATGGTCGACTACGTGCTCCCGTCGGGCGTGCGGATCGCCGACGCGGACCGGGTCCGGCTCGGCGCCCACCTCGCCGAGGGCACGACCGTCATGCACGAGGGCTTCGTGAACTTCAACGCCGGCACCCTCGGCTCGTCCATGGTCGAGGGCCGGATCTCCGCGGGCGTCGTCGTGGGCGACGGCTCGGACGTCGGCGGCGGCGCCTCGATCATGGGGACGCTCTCCGGTGGCGGCACCCAGGTCATCTCGATCGGCCGGCGTTGCCTGCTGGGCGCGAACGCCGGCATCGGGATCTCCCTGGGCGACGACTGCGTGGTCGAGGCCGGTCTCTACGTCACCGCCGGCACGAAGGTGACCCTGCCCGACGGCGCCACCGTGGCCGCCCGCACGCTCTCCGGCCAGGACGGCGTGCTGCTGCGCCGCAACAGCATCAGCGGCGCGGTCGAGGCGCTCCCCCGCACGGGCGAGGGCATCGCCCTCAACGCCGCGCTGCACGCGAACTGATCCCCGTGACGCGCACCGACCCCGTGACCGGAGCCCGCAACGGGCGGCGGCCGATCTCCGTCGCCGACCTCCCCGCGCCGCTCACCGCGACCCCCGCGGACCCGCCGGCGCACCACGTCCGCGCCGCGCTGGACCTGCGGCTACGGGCCCTGCTCGCGCACGACCCGGGGACCAGGGTCGGCACGGACATCGAGGACCTGCACCAGATGCGGGTATCGGTGCGGCGCATGCGGGCCGCGCTGAAGGCCGCCCGCCCGCTGCTCGACGGCCCGTGGTCCGACGGGTTGCGCGAGGAGCTCGGCCGGCTCGGCCGGGCGCTCGGCCCGGTCCGGGACCTCGACGTCCTGCTGCTGCGGCTCGGCGGGGAGGCGGCGAGCCTGCCGGCGGCCGAGCGACGGGCGGCGGAGCAGCTCGTCGCGGCCCTGGAGACCGAACGCGAGCAGGCCCGGGCGGAGATGCTGGCCGCCCTCTCCGCGCCCCGCTACGCCGCCCTGCTGGAGCGGCTGGCGGACGCGATCCGGCTGCCCCTGCCCACCCCTTCGGCGACGCAGGCGCAGCCCGAGCTCGTCGACCTCGTCCGCAGGGAGGCGCACAAGCTCCGGCGCAACGTGGAGCGGGCCGGGGAGCACCCGCCGGACGCGACCCTGCACGAGCTGCGGATCCGGGTGAAGCGCGTCCGGTACGTGGGCGAGCTGGTGGTGCCCATGCTCGGCAGGCCGGTCAAGCGGCTGCTGCAGGCGACGGCGGTGCTCCAGGAGGTCCTCGGGGACCACCAGGACGCCTGCGTGGCCGAGGAGCGGATCCGTGGCCTGCTCGACGGGCTGGGCGAGTCCCCGGACGCGCTCATGGTGTTCGTCGCCGGCCGGCTCGTCGAGCGCGAGCGGACCCGCGCCGAGCAGAAGCGCACCGAGTGGTGGGTGGCCTGGGAGCAGGTCAGGGAGCGCGCCGCGGAGCTGTAGGGGTCTAGTGCGGGGCCGTAGCCGGATCGGGCCGGTCCCCGATCCGCCAGATCGCCAGCCACTGCACCGCCCCGGCGACCAGCAGCACCACGATCGCGGCGACGTACCCGCCGGTCAGGTCGATCAGCACCCCCATCAGCAGGGGCCCCAACCCGGCCGCCAGGTAGCCGATGCCCATGGCGAACCCGCTGGTGGCGGCGCTGGTCGCACCGTCGGGGGTGTTCCACGCGATCACCGTGAGGCCCATCGGGAAGCCGGCGCCGACACCGATCCCCATCAGCACCGCCCACGGCCATGGGCCGACGACGCCCGGCTCCGCCAGCAGCAGCGCGCCGAGCGTCCCGGCCAGCCCGCAGGCGAGCGTGAGCGAGCCCCAGAACCGCCAGCGTCGGCGACGTTCGGCCAGCACCGGGGCGAGCAGCGCGGCCGGGATCTGCGCGACGCTCCAGACCGCGAGCAGCAGGCCCGCGCGCTGCGGGCTCCAGCCGTGGCTCTCGTAGTACGGCGAGAGCCAGGTCAGCCAGCCGTAGAACATCAACGACGTCCCGGACATGTAGCAGGCGGCCTTCCGGGCGAACGGGTCCCGCCACGGCAGCCGCACCGATGGCGCGGACCGGTCCGGCCGGCCGACGCGCAGCGCCACCGGCGCCCACACCGCGCAGGCGACGACCGCCGGCACCGCCCACACCGCGAGCGAGAACGACCAGCCGCCCAGTCCGACCGACAGCGGCACCGCGACGGCCGACGCGACGGTCGCGCCGACCATCATCGCGACCACGTAGCCGCCCGTCACGGCGCCTGCCCGGGCGGCCAGGTGCTCCTTGACGATCCCGGCGAGCAGCACCCCGGCGAGCCCGATCCCGAGCCCGACGACGAGGCTGCCCGCGATCAGCGGGGCCAGCGCCGGGATCGCGCGCAGGACGCTGCCGAGCGCCACCAGCCCGACCGCGCCGCCCGCGGCGCGCTCCCGGCCGAACCGGACGCCGATCCCGGACCCGACGAACGACCCGACGGCCATCATCAGCACCGCCCCGGCCTGCACCAGGCCGGCGGCGCCCGAGGAGACCCCGAGCTGTGCCCGGACCGTCTCCAGCAGCGGCGGATAGCCCGCCAGGGCGGTGCGGAGGTTCGCGGCGAGGGCGAGCAGTCCGAGCAGGACGACCACCGGACGGATCCGTGTGGCGGCGGGGTCGGGAGAGGTCATGTGCCCGGTCGATCCGGGGTCAGCCGGGCCACCGCCGCGTCGATCCGTTCGTCCGACGCCGTCAGCGCGATCCGGACGTGCTCCGCGCCGGCATCCCCGTAGAACTCGCCCGGGGCGACGAGGATCCCTCTCTCCGCCAACGCCTGCACAGTCTCCCGGCACGGGCGGCCCGCAGTGGCCCAGAGGTAGAGCCCGGCCTCCGAGTGGTCCACACGCAACCCGAACGCCTCCACGGCGGCACGCAGCCGGGCCCGCCGTCCGTCGTAGAGCGCGACCTGGGCCTGCACGTGCGCATCGTCCGACGCTGCCGCGGCCAGGGCGGCCTGCACCGGGTGCGGGACGATCATCCCGGCGTGCTTGCGGATCTCGAGCAGCGCGCCGACCAGCGCCGGGTCCCCGGCGAGGAACGCGGCGCGGTAGCCGGCGAGGTTCGAGGTCTTGGACATCGAGTGCACGGCGAGCAGACCCTCGTGCCGGCCGTCGCAGACGTCCGGGTGCAGCACGGACACCGCGCCCAGCGCAGGGGCGGCCAGGCCGAGGTAGCACTCGTCCGACGCGACGGTGGCCCCGACGGCGCGAGCCGCCTCGACCGCGGCCCGCATCGCGGGGGCGTCGAGCACCCGGCCCGTCGGATTCGACGGCGAGTTCAGCCAGACCAGCCGGGTGCCCGCGGGCGGGGCCTCGCCGTCCGCCAGCCGGACCGGGGTGGCCCCGGCCAGCAGCGCCCCGACCTCGTAGGTGGGGTAGGCGACGGCAGGGACGCCGACGACGTCCCCCGCGCCGAGGCCCAACAGCGTCGGCAGCCAGGCGACCAGCTCCTTGGAGCCGATCGTGGGCAGCACCGCGGCCGCATCGAGCCCGGTGACGCCGAAGCGCCGGCCCAGCGACGCGGCGACGGCCTCGCGCAGCGCAGGCGTGCCGTGCGTCGTCGGGTAGCCGGGGATCTCCGCGGCCGGGCCGGCCAGCGCGTCGCGGATCACGGCGGGCACGGGGTCGACCGGAGTGCCGACGGACAGGTCGACGAGACCGCCCGGGTGCCGGGCAGCGAGCTCACGGGCTCCCGTCAACGAGTCCCAGGGGAAGTCCGGGAGCGCGACGGGACTCACTCGTCGTGCGACTGCGGCGCCAGGCTCAGGGCCGGCTCCACGTCCTTCTCCACCAGGCCGACCTTCGACGCGCCGCCCGGGGAGCCCAGCTCCTCGAAGAAGTCAGCGTTGGCCTTGGTGTACGCGCCCCACTGGTCCGGCACGTCGTCCTCGTAGTAGATGGCCTCGACGGGGCAGACCGGCTCACAGGCACCGCAGTCCACGCACTCGTCGGGGTGAATGTAGAGCATCCGGCCACCCTCATAGATGCAGTCGACCGGACATTCCTCGATGCACGCCTTGTCCTTGAGATCCACGCAAGGCTCTGCGATCACGTACGTCACGGGTCGTCCTCCAACTACGGCTGTGGAAACACTGTGCGGTACGCGCTCGGGCGCGTTCCACGCTGTGGCAGGTTAACCCGCGGGTCGTGGCCCCGGCATGGGAAGGTAAGCCTCAGTGACACGCGATGGAATCGACCTCGACGCGGTGCTCGGGGCGCGTGTCGCGCTCCGGCACCGGATCGGGGAACGGGACGGCAGGCCCCTTTTCACCGACGCCGTCGGCACCCTGTCCGACGGCGGCGGGGGCACGGTCGTCGTCGAGACCCGGAAAGGTGCGGTGCGGGTCCCGCGGGAGGCCGTCGTCGCGGTCCGCGCGGTACCCCCGGCACCCCCGCGCCGGGCCTCCTGGAGTGCGGTGACGCGGCTGGAGTCGTTGTGCGCGGACGCCTGGCCGGCGCTGGTCGACCGCCCGTTGGGCGCCTGGCGGCTGCGCGCTGCGGGCGGTTTCACCGGGCGCGCGAACTCGTGCCTGGCGGTCGGGGATCCCGGCATGCCGATCGCCGACGCGCTCGCCGCCGTCCAGGAGTTCGCGGCCGCGCACGAGGGCGTCCCGCCGCGGGTGCAGACGCCGATCGGCTCGCCGTGGTCGACCGCCGTCCAGCGCGCCGGCTGGGTCCTCGACTGCGGGCACGCCGCGGGCGCCGAGGTCGCGGTCCTGGTGGCGGATCTCACTCTGCTGACCGGCGCCGACGGGCGGGTGCCGGTCTCCCTGACCGACCGCGCGTCGTCCACCTGGTGGGAGTTCTCGGAGGGCGGCGCGCCGACGCGGGCGCAGCAGCACGTCCTCGACCCGGGCCCCGGCGGCCCGCCGACCGTCTTCGGCCTCGCCGGGCCGGAGCCGCTCGGGGCCGTGCGCGGCGCGCTCGTCGAGGACCACCTGCACCTGTCCCGGCTGTCGACGTCCCCCGTCGCCAGGCGCACCGGGGTCGGGACCGCGCTCACCGCGGCGGCCGCCCGCTGGGCGCTGGCGCGCGGCGCGAAGTGGGCCGTCCTGCAGGTGGCGCTGCACAACACCACCGCCCGGACGTTCTACGAGCGGCTGGGCTGCACCGAGCACCACCGCTACCACTACCTCACGCCCGCGCCAGCCGCTTCTCCGCGGCCTTCGCCGCACGCTTGAGGCCGGACCACTCCCCGAGGTACTTCCCCACCACCCCGACGACGGGCAGCATGCCGATCGCCTCGTGGTAGAAGCGGCCGTGCGGGCGCTTGTCCAGCTCGTCCTCGACGGAGTACAGCGCCCGGCCGAGCCGCCAGACCGCGGAGCCGATCCTGGCCACCGTCGGAACCGCGTCCTTCTCGCCGAGTTCCCCGGTGAGCTCGTCCGCCCTGCGGTCGACCGCGGCGTCCTCGGCGGCGTCCAGGGTGCCGGTCGGCGTCAGCTCGCGGCCGAACAGCACCGACGCGAGCAACTCGACGATCCGGTCCTCACCGTCCCGGGAGTCGATCCCGTGCTCACCCGCGATCGCGACGATCAGCAGGCCCTGTCCCGCGGCGCCGACGGTGGCGGACACCGGGAGCGTGCGGGCCAGCGCACCGCCGAGGCCGGGGATCGCCGCGACCAGCGTCGTGAACCGGCCGACCCGGTAGATCCACCAGTGCGAGCGGGCGTGCACGTCCATCGCCGACCACGCCGCGGTGCCCGGGACCTCGACGGACGCCAGCGTGTCCAGGATCCGGTCCTTGAGCGAGCGCTCCTCCTCCGCACCCGGGGCCGAGTGCACCCGTCCGCGCAGGCCGAACGGATCGGACTCCCGCAGGCCGGCGAGCACGGGCCGGGTGGCCCGCACGAACGGCCGGAGCACCCCGACGATCACCGAGTCGGGAATGGCGCCGTCATCGGACACGCGTGGTCTCCGGCTTCGTCTCGCCGTCGGCTGCGGCGTACGACTCGTCCAGTACCCGCCGCAACGTCAGCAGACCCGCGAGCAGGGCCGCGACGAGCAGCAGTAGGGACTGCCAGGTCTCCGGCAGCATCACGTCCCCGCCGGGCCCGGCGAGCCCGAGCACGCCGACGACCACCAGCCAGATCATCAGCGGCGACCCCGCCACCAGCGGCGTCGCGGCGACCGTCGCGGCCCCGCGGATCATCGCGGGCATGGTGCCGAGGATCAGCAGCGTGCCGAGCGGCGCGGGCACCGTGCCGACGTACGTGGGCTGGTAGAGCAGCTCGGCGACGGCGAGCGCGGCGGAGGCCGCCAGCACCGCGACGAGCGTCAGGGCCCTCACCGGTCGAGCCCCGAGAACAGGTCGTCCGCCGGGGCCGGACCCGCGCCGTGCGCCAGCACGTACTCCTCGACGTCGAGGAGCGGCTGCGCGACCTCGTTGCTCATCGCCAGTGCCACCGGGCCGTGCCCGCTGTCCCACACCGAGATCTGCGTGGCGTGCGCCCGCATCGCCTCGATCCGGGCGGCCCGGTGGGCGGTGACGTCCAACCGGGTCGTGACCTCGGCGTCCGGGACGCTGGGCAGCTCGTCCTCGCCCGGCGCCCGGAACGGCAGGCCGGGCAGCCCGACGATCTCGGCGAGCCCCTTGTCCAGGGTGGTCCGGCCGACGACGGCGTGGAACAGCCGCGCGACGACGTCGGGGCGGGCCTGCACCGCCGCGGCGACCAGCCGGTGGGCGCGGACGTGGTCCGGGTGGCCGTAGCCGCCGTCGTGGGCGTAGGAGACGACGACCTGCGGCCGCACCTCGTCCACGATCTCCAGGAGCCGGGCCAGCTGCTCGTCGAACGCCTCGGGCGCGGCCAGCGCGCGCGGGTGCAGCTCGGCCGGGGTCGCCGCCCACACGTCGCCGTGCCCGGCCAGCACCATGCCGCTGTCCCGCCAGTGCGCGGCGCCGCCGAGGTAGCGGTGGTCCGGCCCGCCGAGGGCGGCCAGCGCGCCCGCGAGCTCGTGGACCCGGTAGCCGCCGAGCTGGTCCGCCCGGTCCGGGGCCAGCTCGCGGAGCTCGGGCGGGATGACCTCGCCCTCCTCGCCGAGGGTGCACGTCACCACGGTCACGGAGGTGTCCGGGTCGGCGGTGTAGCGGGCGATGGCACCGCCGGTGGTCAGGGTCTCGTCGTCGGGATGTGCGTGCACCAGCAGCAGCCGACGCCCAGCTGTGCGTGGGAGCGTCACGAGCGCACTCTATGCGGCGGGGCCTGTGTGATGCTGCACGCGTGCAGCCTCCCGAGCGCCTGGACCCGGCCGCGTGCGCCGGCGAGCTCCTCGCCCTCCAGCGCGCGTCCTACCGGGTGGAGGCGGGGCTGATCGGCTCGGACGCCATCCCGGCCCTGCACGACACCGCGGAGACGCTCGTCGCGGCCGGGCTGACCTGGCTCGCCTACCGGGACGACCACGGCCTGCTCGCCGCCGCCGCGCTGAGCGGGACGGCCGAGGAGGTCGACCTCGAACGCCTCGTCGTCGCGCCCCGGGCGTTCCGCCGGGGCCTGGGCCGCCGGCTCGTCACCGCGGTCCTGGCGCACGCCCGGGACCGCCGGGTGGTCGTCTGGACGGGCCGGGACAACGCCCCGGCCCGCGCGCTGTACGCCTCGCTCGGCTTCACCCCGACCGACCAGCGGGAGGTGCTACCCGGCCTCGTGCTGGTGTCCTACGAGTTCCCGGCGGACCGCGCGACGAGCTCGACCTCGAAGCCGTCGGAGTTCTCCAGGTAGCCCGCGTAGTGCTCGGGCCCGCCCGCCCACGGGTAGCGCTCCGCGAACATCGGGGCCCAGCCGTGCGCCGGACCGGCGCCGACCAGCGCGTCGACGGCGGCCCGCTCGCCCGCGTGGAACGCCAGGTGGTTCAGCCCGGGACGGCACCGCTCGTGCGCCTCCCCCAGCTGGTCCGGGGAACGCTCGACGACGAGGTAGGTCGACCCGAGCCGCCAGCTGCGCCCGCCCGGCCAGTCCTGGAAGACCTCGTGCCCGAGCCGGCCGAGCAGCCAGCCCCATTCGGCGACGGCCCGGTCGAGGTCCGGCACCCACAGTTCGACGTGGTGCAGGACCCCGACCCGGGCGTCGGTCACCCGCGCAGGACCTCGCGCTCGGCGGCGTAGTGGCACGCCGCGCGGTGGTTCGCCACGTCGTTGTGCCGCACCAGCTCCGGGTCCTGCTCCAGGCAGGCCTGCTGCTGGCTCTCCGAGAGCACCTCCGCGAACTTCCAGCAGCGGGTCCGGAACCGGCAGCCCGACGGCGGGTTGGCCGGGTTGGGCACGTCGCCGACCAGGACGATCCGCTCCCGCTCGCGCTCGATCACCGGATCCGGGATCGGCACGGCCGAGATCAGCGCCTGCGTGTACGGGTGCTGCGGCCGCTCGAACAGCTCGTCCCGGTCCGCGATCTCGACGATCTGGCCGAGGTACATCACCGCGACGCGGTCGGAGATGTGGCGCACCACCGACAGGTCGTGGGCGATGAACAGGTAGGTCAGCCCGAAGTCCGCCTGCAGCTTCTCCAGCAGGTTCAGGATCTGCGCCTGGATCGAGACGTCCAGGGCGGACACCGGCTCGTCGAGCACGACGAACTTGGGGTTCAGCGCGATCGCCCGGGCGATGCCGACGCGCTGGCGCTGCCCACCCGAGAACTCGTGCGGGTACCGGTCTGCGTACTCCCCCGAAAGGCCGACCGTCTCGAGCAGGTCCTCGATCGTCGTGCCGGTGACCGTCCCGCCGAGCAGCTCGTACTTCTCCTCAAGGATCTGCCGGACCGTCATCCGCGGGTTGAGCGACGCGTAGGGGTCCTGGAAGACGATCTGCATGTCCTCCCGGGCCTTGCGTAGCTCCTGCTGGCTCAGCGCCGTGACGTCCCGGTCGCCGACCCGGACGGTGCCCGACGTCGGCTCGTGCAGCCGCAGGATCGCCCGGGCCGCGGTCGACTTGCCGCAGCCGGACTCCCCGACCAGCGACAACGTCGTCCCCGGTTCGATGTCCAGGCTGATGTCGTTGACCGCCTGCACCGCGCCGACCTCGCGCCGGATGAACACCCCGGACTTGATCGGGAAGTGCTTGACCAGCGACGTCACCTCGACGACCGGCCGGCCGCCGGTGGACGCCGCGGCGTCGACGGACGCGGCATGCGGCCGCGGGGTGTCGTGCGCGATCGCGACCTGGTCCGGGTGCACGCAGGCGTGCAGGTGCCCGGAACCCGGCGACAGGGGGACGAGCTGCGGGACCTCGGCGATGCACTCCTGCGTCGCGAAAGCGCACCGCGGGTGGAACGCGCAGCCCTGCGGCACCCGGGCGAGGTTCGGCGGCTGTCCGGGGATCGGCTCGAGGCGCTCCGGCCGCGAGTGGTCCATCCGGGCCAGGCTGGACAGCAGACCGTGGGTGTAGGCGTGCCGGGGCGAGCTGAAGATCTCGTCCGTCGTGCCCGTCTCCACGATCCGGCCCGCGTACATGACCGCTATCCGGTCCGCGTGGCTCGCGACCAGGCCGAGGTCGTGCGTGATCAGCACGATCGCGGTGTTGCGGCGCTCCTGCAGGTCCACCAGGAGCTGCATGATCTGCGCCTGCACCGTGACGTCGAGCGCCGTGGTGGGCTCGTCCGCCAGCAGGACCTGCGGGTCGTTCGCCAGCGCCATCGCGATCATGGCGCGCTGGCGCATGCCGCCGGAGAACTCGTGCGGGTACTGCCCCGCCCGGACGGCGGGATTGGGGATGCCGACCTCGCCCAGCAGGTCGACGGCCTTGCGGAACGCGGCCTGCTTGCCGATCCGCTGGTGGACCCGCACCATCTCCGCGATCTGGTCGCCGACCTTGAACACGGGGTTCAGCGCGGTCAGCGGGTCCTGGAAGATCATCGAGATGTCGTTGCCGCGCAGCTTGCGCTGCTGCTTCTCCGGCATGTCCAGCAGCGAGCGACCCTTGAGCAGCACCTCGCCGCTCGGGAAGACGGCGGGCGGGCTCGGCACCAGGCCGAGGATCGTCATCGCGGACACGGACTTGCCCGAGCCGGACTCCCCGACGATCGCGAGGGTCTCGCCCTCGTGCACGTGCCAGTTGACGCCGTCGACGGCCTTGACCGTGCCGGCAGGGGTCTCGAAGTGCACCCGGAGGTCCTTGACCTCGAGCAACGGCGAGCGGCGCTCGTCGCTGCGGGCACCGAGGACGTCCTCGCTCGCGAGGGCGGTGTTCTCGGACATCAGTTGCCCCCCGCAGCTTCGGGTCGAGGGCGTCGCGCAGGCCGTCGGCGACGAACGCGAACCCCAGGGTCGTGATCGCGATCGCGGCGGCGGGTGCGATCCACAGGAACGCCTTGCCCTCGACCTGCAGGAAGTTCACCGCCTGGGAGATGAGCCGGCCCCATTCGGGGATGTCCGGCGGGACGCCGATACCGAGGTAGGACAGCGACGCCATGGCGACCACCGCCACGCCGATGCTGGTGAACGCGTAGACGAACACCGGGGCGATGGCGTTCGGCAGGATGTGGCGGCGCACGATCCGCCCGTTGTCCGCCCCGATCGACCGGGCGGCCTCCACGTACTCCGCCTCGCGCAGGGCGAGCATCTGCCCCCGCATCAGCCGGCCGGTGGTGACCCAGCCGAGGACGACGAGCGCGACGATCACCGTGGCGACGCCGTTGCCGATCGCCCGGACGACGACGATCGCACCGATCAGCTGCGGGAACGCCAGGAACACGTCCATGATCCGGCTGATCACGGCGTCCCAGGCACCCCCCCTGAAGCCTGCCAGCGCACCGAGCGACACCCCGATGAGCAGCGAGAAGGCCACGGTGCACACGCCGACGATCATGGCGACGCGGACGCCGTAGATGATGCCGGAGTAGAGGTCCCGACCGAGCACGTCGGTGCCGAACCAGTGGCTGGAGCTGGGGGGCTGCAGCGTGTTGAGCAGGTTCTGCTCGAACGGGTCGTACGGGGTGATGAACGGACCGATGATCGCCAGCACGACCAGCACGGCGATGATCACCAGTCCGAGCATCGCGAGCTTGTTGCGCCGGAAGCGGCGCCAGATGTCGGCGAACTGGCTGTTCCTGCGCCGCGGGGTCTTCCCCGGGGTCACCGGGGTGTCGGGCTCGGGCGGGGCGATCTCGGCGGTGGGCAGTCCGAGCGCCCCGGCGGCCGGGTCGCTGGACGACGAGGTGGGAAGGGTCATGGGAGGGTTGGCTCGGTTCTCTCGAGTTGTCGCGGACGGACTCTTCGGCGCTGAGAGATCAACTGAGTCTGATCCGCGGATCGAGATAGGCGTAGAGGATGTCCACGACCAGGCTCAGCAGCACGTACACGACGACGCTGAAGACCACGATCGCGATGATGACCGGCGCGTTGCTCTGCACGATGGACCGCGACAGCAGGTAGCCCACGCCGTTGTACTGGAAGATCGTCTCGGTGATGATCGCACCGCCGAACAGCACGCCCAGCGAGATGCCGATGTAGGTGACGACGGGGATCAGCGAGTTGCGCATCGCGTGCTTGGTGATGACGGTGCGCTCGGGCAGGCCCTTGGCCCGGGCCGTGCGGATGAAGTCCGCTCTCAGCACCTCGAGCATCGACCCGCGCATCAGCCGGGCGATGAACGCGGCGTCGATGACGGCCAGCGTGAAGGCCGGCAGGATCAGCTCGTTGAGCCAGTTGACCTGGACCGTGAAACTTCGCGGGACCGGCGGGAACGGGCCCCAGCCGGACACGTTGGCCACCAGCAGGATGCCGATCACGAATGCGGGGACGCCGATCGCCAGCGTCGAGGTGACGGTGACCAGGACGTCCCAGAACGAGTAGCGCTTGACGGCGGCGATGACGCCCGCGCCGACCCCGATCAGCACGTCGAGCAGGATCGCGGCGACGGCCAGCTTGACCGTGTTCGGGATCGTCGCGGCGAGCAGCTCCGAGACGGGCCGGTTCTGGTTGAAGTCGATGCCGAAGTCTCCCCGGACCATGTTGCCCAGGTAGGTGAGGTACTGGACCGGCAGCGAGTGGTCCATGCCGTACTTGGCGCGGTTGGCGGCCGCGATCGCGGGCGGCACGGCCTTCTCGCCGGTGGAGGCGAAGGGATCTCCCAGGGCGAAGGTGGCCAGGAAGATCAGCAGGGTGGCGACGAGGATGACCAGGATCGCCTGGGCGGCTCGGCGCAGGATGAACTTTCCCATGTGAGGGGACTCCCGACGGAACACGGCGGTGACCCGGGGACTCTACGTCGCCCCGGGCCACCGCCTGATGTCGACTACGACCGGCTCACTTCGTGGTGATCGTGGCCAGCGTCGGGTTCTCGAAGAAGTCGAACTTGATGTTGGCGAACTTCGCCGTGTTGACCAGCCGGGACTGCTGGCGGGCCCACAGCGGGATGAGCGCCATGTCGTCGCCGATGGCGATCTTCTCGGCCTGCTTGTAGAGGTCGTTGCGCTTGGCGTCGTCCTGGGTCGAGGACGCCTGCGCGAGCAGGCTGTCGAACTGCGGGTTGCTGTAGCGGCCGCGGTTGTCGCCCTGGGCGACGTCCTGCGGGCTCGCGGCGCCGATCGCGGCGGTCGAGAGCAGCGGGCCGAGGAAGTTGCCCGCCGTGGGGTAGTCGGCACTCCAGGCCGCCCGGTAGAGGCCGGTGGCACCCGGGGCCTGCTCGTTCTTCAGCAGGTCACGGAACGGCACGCCGCTGTAGGTGACCTTGAGCCCGAGGTTGGTCTCCAGCTGCTGCTTGACCGCGGCGGTCCACTCCTCGTGCCCGCCACCGGTGTTGAACTGGAAGTTCACCGCGGTGCCGGGGACGAGGCCGGACGACTGCGCGAGCCTCTTGGCGTCCGCGACGTCGTACTTGCAGGCGGTGCACACACCCTCCTGGTACGCGCCCTTGAACGACGCGGGGATCAGCGCGGTGGCCGGGACCTGCGAGTTCTGGAACACGCCCTGGGCGATGGCGTTGCGGTCGATCGCCTCCGAGATCGCCTTGCGGGCGTCCGCGGTATCGAGGGGCTTCTGGGTGACCGAGACGAGCAGGTAGTTGATGCCCGCCGTCTTCTTGTTCAGCCACTCGCCCTGCGGGTCGTACTGCGCCCGGGCCTGGGCCAGGACGGGCGTGGGCATGCGCGCCCAGTCGAACTGGCCGTTCTGGAAGCCGTTGTACTCGGCCTGCGCACCCTGGTCGGCCGGGGTGATGGTGATCTCGACGGCGTCGAGGTTCGCCTTCGGGCCGGCGCCGTAGGTGTCGTTGCGGACGAGCCGGATGCCCTTGTCATGCTGCCACGGGCCGTCCATCTTGAACGGGCCGTTGCCGATCGGGAGGTCGTTGTAGGCCGTGTTGCTCGCCGGGCCGGCAACGGTCGGGACCGGGCTGAGCGCCGGATGCGCACCGCGGATCTCGAACTCACAGTCCGGCTTGGCGAGGGTGACCTTGAGGACGTTCGGGTCGGCGGCGTCGACACCGGAGAACGTGGTGGCGCTACCGTCCTGCAGCTGCGCGTAGCCCTGGACCTCGTCGAGGTGGTAAGCGGTGTCGGAGGCCGAGGCCTTGGCGGCGGTGCGCTCCCAGCCGCGCTTGAACGCCGCGGCGTCGACGACCTCACCGTTGCTGAAGGTCGTGCCCGGCTTGAGGGTGAACGTCCACTGGGTGCAGTCGGAGTTCGACTCCCACTTCTGGGCCACGCCCGGGATCACGGTGCCGTCCGGCTCGACCTGGACCAGCCCGGTGAACAGCTGCTTGTTGACCAGGATGCCCTCGGACTCCTGGGCGTTGTACGGGTCGATCGCCGTGGGCTCGACGATGCCGAGACGGAAGACGCCACCGGGCTTGCCCGGCACGTCCGGGGCGTCGGCCGTCTCCGGGAAACCGGTTGCCGCCGCGGCGGTCTGTCCTGAATTCTGGTTGGACTGCTGGGAGCAGCCCGCGAGCACGATGCTGGCCACCGCCGTGACCGCGACGGCAGACAGGGCTGCCCTCGATCTCCTCATCGACTTTCCTGACCCTTCGTTGCCGGGCCCTCCCGATCGGCAGACCCGTTCAGTTCGGTGCGGCGAGACGCGTCCCTGTGCTGAGACGGGCGCACCGCCCCGAGCAACTTAGGAATCTCGCAGGTCCTCCCGCCAGCTTCGTAACCAAAGGGTGATCAGGCGAGAAAACCGCAGATGCGAGCTTATTACCCACCGGTAACGATCAGCATGCGGGAGGCGATAAAGCGCTTCTCAGCCGTGTGGCGCGGTCCAGCGCTGGGCGCCCGTGAGGGGGCCCGTCGTCAACGGGCCGGGTCCGATCCCGGCCGTCGCCGCGTCGCCCGCAGTGGTGCTGACGACGAGGCCCACGGGCTGGAACAACGGCAGCGCGGGCAGCTGCGCCCACAGCACCCGCTCGGTCGTGGCCAGCTGTCCGGGGTCGGGGGTCGCGGCGTTCGCGAGGCTGTCCAGGACCGGCTGCAGGGCCGTGGAGCAGAAGGCCGCCGGGGTCGCCGGCGGGTTCGGGACGGTAGCCGTCGGGGTGGCGCAGCCGTAGTCCGACGCGAGCTGGGCCCCGAGGTCGCCACCGACCGCGCGGGGACGCACCAGGACGTCGACCGGGACCGCCGCGCCCGGCGCCGGGGCCCCCGACGAGAGGGTGGTGCTCGACGCCGTGGTCGGTGCGGTGGTACCCGTCGCGGCCGCGGCGGGCGTGGGGGCCGGGGTCGTCGTGGGCGCCGCGCTCGCGCCCGGCGAGGGGGCCGGGGTCGTCGTGGACGGCGGGGTGGCGGGCACCGTCGGCGCAGTGAACAGGTCCGCCGAGGGCGGGGCGACCACGTCGACCGTGATCCCCGCGGCCCGCAGCTGCTGCGCGACGAGCTGGGCCACCGCCACGTCGGTCGTCCGTTCGGCGCCGGCGCCGATCACGAGCCGCAGCGGCGTCCTGCCCAGGGACCACCGGCCGTCGGCGTCGCGCGTGTAGCCGGCCTCGGTGAGCAGCTGCTCCGCCGCCGCAGGGTCCGGGCGGGCGGGAGCACCCGCGGGCGCGGTGGCGGCGTAGCCCGGCTGGGAGGGGGCGAGGCCGAACGCGTCCGCGGCGAGCGAGTCCGGGGCGACGGCGGTGCGGATCGCCTCCCGGTCCACGATCGCACCTACGGCCTGCCGGACCCGGGTGTCGACGAGCGGGCCGCCGTCGGACCGCAGCCGGAGCTCGCTGACGGTCGGCCGCGGGGCCTGCTGTGTGCGGACGGCGGCGCCCAGCGGCGCGAGGGCGGCGCGGACCTTCGCGCCCGACGCCGGGATCGCCACCTGGACGTCCCCGGTGCGCAGGCCCTCGGCCAGCGTCGGCGGGTCGAGCCGGCGCAGCACGATCCGGTCCAGGGTGCTGGGGGTGGCCCAGTAGAGGTCGTTGCGCGCGAGGACGACCTCGCCGCGCGAGCGGTCCACCGTCACGACGCGGAACGGCCCGCCGGACACCGGGAGTCCGCCGGCGAGCGCGCCCGTCCAGGAACCCGGGGCGTCCTTGAGGATGTGCGCGGGCAGCAGGTCCGAGAAGAGGTGCGACCAGTTCGGGTACGCCTCGGAGAACACGACGTCGACGGCCTTGCCGCCGGCCCGCGAGCGCACGTCGGTGATCAGCTTGTAGCCCGCGGCGTCGACCGTCCCCGGCTGGGAGCGCATCTGCTCCCAGAGGTAGACGAAGTCCTCGGCCGCGATCGGCGAGTTCGACGACCAGGACGCCTGCACGTTCAGCTCGTAGCTGACCGTGAACGGGCTGGTGGAGGTGACCGCGGCGCTCGTCGCGATGGTCCGGTCGAGCTGCAGGTCCCCGTTCGCGTCCGGCCGGAACACCGAGGGCAGGACCAGGGTGGACAGCGCCGTCGTGACCGCGGACCGGTCCGCCGTCAGATGCGGGTTGAAACCGGAGCCCAGGTCGTCGACGCCGACGACGATCTGGGTCGACGTCGGGACGGGCGGCGGAGCGGGGGCGGGCGCGGGCTGGTCGACGGGCCGGTCGGTGCACGCGGCGAGGAACGCGAGCAGCGCCGCGACCAGCACGGCGAGCAGCGATCGCTCGGTCCTCACGCCCGTCCTCCCGCCGGGGCGGGCCGTGCGGCCCGCCGGGGGGCCATCGTCGCACCGCCGCACGACACCGCCCGGGCGGGGCGGATCGACTCCTCGATCGGCCCGCCCGGGCGGTGGTGGGTCACGCCTTGGACGCGTTGGCGGCCTTCGCCCGGGCACGCTGACGGCCACGCAGGTGCGAGTCCAGCTCGACCTTGCGGATCCGGACGTTCTCCGGGGTCACCTCGACGCACTCGTCGTTCGCGCAGAACTCGAGGGACTGCTCGAGGGTGAGGATCGTCGGCGGGGTGAGCTTGATCAGCTCGTCCCCGGTCGACTTGCGCATGTTGGTGAGCTTCTTCTCCCGCACGATGTTGACCTCGAGGTCCTCGTTGCGGGTGTACTCGCCGATCACCATGCCGTCGTAGACGAGGGTGCCGGGGCCCACGAACAGGACGCCACGGTCGGACAGCGCGTCCACCGCGTACCCGGTGACCGGGCCGCTGCGGTCCGCGATCAGCGAGCCGCGCAGGCGGTTGCTGATCTCGCCGACCCAGGGGCCGTAGCCGTCGAAGACGTGGCTGGCGATGCCCGCGCCGCGGGTGATCGTCAGGAACTCCGTGCGGAAGCCGATCAGGCCGCGGGACGGGACCCGGAAGTCCAGCCGTACCCGCGTCTCGCCGTGCACCATCTGGCTCATCTCGCCCTTGCGGGCGGCGAGCAGCTGGGTGACGGCGCCGAGGGACTCGGTGGGCACGTCGATCGAGAGCTGCTCGAACGGCTCGTGCACCTTGCCGTCGATCATCTTCGTGACGACCTCGGGCTTGCCGACGGTCAGCTCGAAGCCCTCGCGGCGCATCGTCTCGACCAGGATCGCCAGGGCCAGCTCGCCACGGCCCTGGACCTCCCAGGTGTCCGGACGCTCGGTGGGCAGCACCCGGAGCGAGACGTTGCCGACCAGCTCCGACTCCAGCCGGCTCTTCACCTGGCGTGCGGTGAGCTTGGCGCCCGGGTGCGGGTCCCGGCCGACCAGCGGCGACGTGTTGATGCCGATGGTCATCGAGATCGCCGGCTCGTCGACGTGGATCCGCTCGAGCGCGATCGGGTTGTCGGGGTCCGCGAGCGTGTCACCGATGGTGACGTCCGCGATGCCCGCGACGGCGACGATGTCGCCTGCGTAAGCGGCCTCGGCGGGGACCCGGGTCAGGGCCTCGGTGCGCAGCAGCTCCGTGATCTTGACGCGGGTGACCTTTCCGCCCTCCTGCATCCACGCGACCTGCTGGCCACGGCGGATGACGCCGGCGCGGATGCGGCAGAGCGCGATCCGGCCGAGGAAGTTGGTGGCGTCGAGGTTGGTGACGTGCGCCTGCAGCGGCGCGTCGGGGTTGTCGGCGGGCGGCGGCACGGTGTCCATCAGGACGTCGAACAGCGGCTGGAGGTCCTCGGAGTCCGGCAGCTCGCCGTCGCCGGGCCGGTTGCGGCTCGCGCGCCCGGCGCGGCCGGACGCGTAGACGACCGGGAGGTCGAGCAGCCGGGCGGTGGCGTCCTCGTCGAGCTCGAGCTCGTCGGCCAGCTCGAGCAGGAGCTCCAGCGACTCGTCGACGACCTCTTCGATCCGCGCGTCGGCGCGGTCGGTCTTGTTGACGACCAGCATGACCGGCAGGCCTGCGGAGAGGGTCTTGCGCAGGACGAAGCGGGTCTGCGGGAGCGGGCCCTCGGAGGCGTCGACGAGCAGCACCACGCCGTCGACCATGGAGAGGCCGCGCTCGACCTCGCCCCCGAAGTCCGCGTGGCCGGGGGTGTCGATGACGTTCACCGTCACGCCGTGCCAGTTGACAGTGGTGTTCTTCGCGAGAATGGTGATGCCCTTCTCGCGCTCGAGATCGCCGGAGTCCATCACGCGGTCCACGAGCTCCGCACGCTCACCGAACGCACCGGAAGCGCGCAGCATGGCGTCGACAAGAGTGGTCTTTCCGTGGTCGACGTGCGCCACGATGGCGACGTTGCGCAGCTCGTGCCGCGCGTCGGGAAGACCGCGATCGGCGGTCTCCGGGGCGGCCTCGAGAATGGATCCGGGTGTGGTCACACTTCACGGTATCTCGTCCGAACCCTGGACCCCCGCCGTAGGTCAGCCTAGGCTCGCCTCACGATGGGCAAGGTGAAGAAGAAGTGCTGCCGCTCGAAGCCGAAACGGTGCAAGAACTGCCCCGTGGTGGCGCTCCGGATGACGAAGATCGACAAGCTGGATCTGCGAGGTAAGGAGCTCGCGCGCGCGATCAAGGCCGCCCGCGTCTACTGAGTCCGCGGGCCGTCCGGCCGGGCTGTTGCGCGACTCCGCATGCCCTCTGACCAGCGATTCCGCTACACCACCCGGTACGGGTGCGCTATCGCGCAGCCGATTTCCGATCATGGTTCGCGGCGTTCCTCCGGAGTCTCCGGCGCGGGTCGGCCGCTGCGGCGGAACGTCGTTTCGGCCCACTACACCCTGGCGGTCCGGAGCGCTCGCCCTCGGGCGTGGATCATGGCTGGACGATGACCTACTTCACACAGTGATCCAGCGCTCTCTCGACCGATCCAGTGCCCTTTCCGGCGATCACGAGACCGTGCGGGCCCGGCGGCCGCGCCCGATCGCGTGCACGATCTCCGCCAGCACCGCCCGCGGCCGGCCGACGATGTCGTGCCAGGTGAACCGGAGCACCGTCCAGCCGCCTCGCGTCAGCACGCTGCGCCGCCACAGGTCCTGCCGGCGGCGGGCGTCGTCCACGTGGCCCGCCCACCCGTCGACCTCGAGCGCGAGCCGGTACTCCGGGAACGCGACGTCGACCAGGAACCCCGAGAACGGGAAGTGCGGCCGCCAGCCCGTGAGCCGGGCCTCGCGGAGCAGGTCGGCGAGCCGCCGCTCCGCCGCGGACGCCGAGTGGTCCGCGGCGGTGGTGAGCAGCGCCCGCATGGTCGACGAGCCGTGCGCGCCGAGGTTGCGGTGGTAGGACTCGAGGACCTCGGGGAACGTGGTCGAGACCTGCAGGGCCCGGTCCAGGAACGGCCGTCCCTCCGGCCCGAGCTCGACGGCGGCTTCCAGGACGGTGAGCGGGACCGCGGTCACGGAGACTCCGAGCCGGGAGGTCAGGTCGGCGGCCTCGAGCTCCCGCCGCCGGACGCCCACGCCCGGCCGCGCCCGCGGGCACCGGGCCCGCGGAACCGTGACCTGCACGTTCTCCGGCAGCGCGGTGGCGATCCCGTGCCACCACGCCGCCGCGACCCCGGACAGCACGGCGTCGCCGCCCGCCCAGAGCACCGCGCTCCGGACCCGCACCTCGTCCGTGGGCCGGTGCGCGGAGTCCAGGTAGACCTGCGGGTGCAGCGGTTTCCAGCGGCGGCTCGCGAGCCTGCGGTCGATCGTGTCCGCCGACAGGCCCGCGGCGCGGGCCTGCCGCCGGGTGATCACACCGGCCTGGCGGCGGAGGTGGACAGCGACGCTGAGGTGCGGGGTGACCGTCATGACCACCTTCGACGGGCCGCGGCACGGGCCGGTTCCGTCGAATCCGAGGATCACCGGTTCGGCGCAGCGCGGCGGGGTGGGCGGCGCCCGGGGCGCCCACCCCGGTGATCGTCGGAAGCGGCCCGGACACGGCCACCGAGGGCCGCATCGGGGTCGCGTCCGGTGATCAGCGGTCCGCGAGCAGTCCCTGCAGGTCCGCGACGACCGCGCGGTCCGCCTCCACCCAGCCCAGCGTGGCCAGCTCCCCCGGACACACCCAGCGGATCTCCAGGTGTTCGAGCGCCTGCGGTTCCGCGGCGCCCGGCGCGGGATCCGCCACGTACACCCGCACCAGCGCCCCGCAGACGGGCAGGTCGGTACCCAGCCGTTCCCGGGCGACCGCATCGGTCCCCAGCTCCTCGCGGCACTCCCGGGCCAGCGCGTCCGCCTCGCTCTCCCCCGGTTCGACGCGTCCGCCGGGCAGCTCCCAGCGCCCGGCCAGCTCCGGGGGGTACGACCGTCGTGCGGCGAGCACCCGGCCGTCTCGGACCAGCGCGGTCGCGACCACGACCGAGCCGTCGGCGAGCGCCGCCGCGCGCTGGGCGAAGGCGACGGCCCGGACGTCGAGGATCTTCCGGATCAGCCGCCGGACCAGCACGACGTCGCCGACGCGGCCGAGCGGGCCGAACGGGGACGTCCAGGCGATCTCGTCGGTCAGCCGGGTCCCGCCGTCCTCCTCGGTGAGCGTGGTGGTGTGGGTGAGCGCGCGGGCGAGGCCGCCGACCAGCACGGACGTCATCCCCTCGGGCGAGACCCGCAGGATGCGGCTCCGGAACGACAGCCGGACGCCGGGAAGGACGCGGCCGACGAGGACCGCCTCGTCCCCGGGTGCGAGCAGCCGGACGGACGACGAGAAGTCGTGCCCGGCCCGGGCGAGGGCCTCCCGCGCGGCCTCGGAGTCCCGGAGCATGCCGGCCACGAGGCGGCGCGGGGCGTCGACGAACGTCGTGCAGCGCTGGACGGGCATGCGCGTGATCGTGTCAGGCGGGCCGGGAGACCCCGACTCGCGCGGTCCCCCATCGCGACTCGCCCGGTCCCTCAGCGCGACTCGCCCGGTCCCGGACCGCGACTCGCGCGGTCTCTCGTCGCGACTCGCGGGGTCAGGTGGGGGTGGGCCAGCGGACCTCGAGGCGGGCGCCGCCCCAGGCGGACTCCCCGGCGACGACCTCGCCACCGCGGCCGCCCACCAGCGCCTCGACCAGGGCGAGACCCAGTCCCGCGTGCCCGCCGTCGGCCTCGGGGGCGAGGCGGGTGAAGCGGTCGAAGACCCGGCGGCGGTCGTCGGCCGGGATGCCGGGACCGTCGTCGGAGACGACGAGCCGGGTGCGCCGTCCCGCCGGGAGCACCTCGACCCGGACCAGCGTGCGGGCGTAGCGGCGGGCGTTGCCGAGCAGGTTGTCCAGCACGAGGCCGATCTCCGCGGGGCTCGCGGCCACGGACGCCGCGGCGGGCGCGACCAGCTCGACCGCCGGGCCGTCCTGCCCGGCGCGGGCCACCGCGAGCCGCGCCGCGCCGACCAGGTCCACCGGCTCGGCGGCGGGCCGCCGCCCGGCGTCCGCCCGAGCGAGCGCGAGCAGGTCCGAGAGCAGCGCGGACAGCCGTTGGGCCTCCCCCGCGACGTCGCGCAGCGTCTCCTCGGCCAGCGCCGGATCCGGGTGCGCGACGGCGACCTCGGCCTGCGCGCGGATCGCCGCGACCGGTGAGCGCAGCTCGTGCGCGGCGTCCCCGGTGAAGCGCTCGAGCCGGGTGACGGCGTCGTCCCGGCGGGCGAGCAGCGAGTTCAGCTCCTCGGCGAGGGACCGCAGCTCGTCCCGGGCGACGGGCACGGGAAGCCGTTCCCCGGGCGGGAGCGCCGCGGCGGCGGAGCGCATCCGGTCCACGGGCCGCAGCGCGAACCGGGTGGCGACCCACGCCGTCGCCGCGACGATCGCGGCCACCAGCAACGCCGCGAGCAGGAAGCCGACGGCCGCGCGCGCCAGCAGGGTCGCCCCGCCGACGAGGTCCCCCGAGGCCAGGACCAGCTTCGTCGTGCCGTCCGGCATCACCACCGGCTCCGCGACCCAGCGAATCGCCTCCCGGCCGCGGAACACCGACTCCGCCTCGCCGGCCGCCAGCCGGCGGACGTCCCGCGGCTCCAGCGGGAGCGGGCCGCGGCCGTCGACCGCGTTCCCGGCGACGTCCACGATCCGGATCGACGGTGCGATCCCCGGCGCGTTCACGGTCTCCCCACTCGTCAACCGGCCGGCGACGATCTCCGCCTGGCCCCGGAGCTCGGCGTCCGCGGCGCCGAGGAGCGTGGTGTAGAGCAGCCCGACGCCGAGCCGGCTCAGGGCCAGCAGGGCGACCAGCGCGACACCCCCCACCACGACGGTGATCCGGACCCGCAGCGAGCGCCGCCGCCACCAGGCCCGCAGCCGGACCGCGCGTCGACTCATCCGCGCCGTCTCACCCCGTGCCGACCAGGTAGCCGTGCCCGCGGACGGTGCGCAGCAGGTGCCCGGCCCCGACGGCGTCGAGCTTGCGCCGCAGGTACCCCACGTAGACCTCGACGACGTTCCGGCTGGCCGCCTGCTCGTCCCCCCAGACCAGCCGCAGCAGCTCGTCCTTCGCGACGGCCGTGTCCGGCCGACTGGCGAGCGCGTGCAGCAGCTCGAACTCCCGCGGGGACAGCTCGATCGGCGTGGCCTCCCAGGTCACCGCGCGCGACGCCGGATCGACGACGAGCGCGCCGAGCCGGACCCGCCGGCCGGTGCGGCCGAGCGTCGCGTCCCGGCGCCGCAGCATCGCCTTGAGCTGGGCGACGAGCACGACGAACGAGAACGGTTTGACGAGGTAGCCGTCCGCGCCGAGGTCCAGCCCGTCCGCCTGGTCCACCTCGCCGTCCTTGGCGGAGAGCAGCAGGACGGGGGTGTCCACGCCGGCCGCGCGCAGCTGCTCCAGGACCCGGTAACCGGAGAGCCCGGGGATGATGATGTCCAGCACGACGGCGTCGAAACTGCCGGTCAGGGCCGCGCGCAGGGCGGACGGGCCGTCCGCGAGGGCGACGACCTCCATGCCCTCGGCGGTGAGCCCGCGGGTCAGCGCCGTGCGCACCCCGGGCTCGTCGTCCACCACCAGCACTCGTGCCATCGGCCGAAACGTACCGGTCGCCACCGGCAGGGAACGGACACGCCGGCTCAGAACACTCTCAGCGACTCAGAACACTCTCAGCCGTGATGCGTCAGGCTGAGCACATGACGGCAGGACGTGCGTGGTCACGGATCGGTGTGGGAGCGGCGCTCGCGGGTGCCGTCGGGCTCGGGCTGATCGCGGTCCCGGCGGGCGCCGGGGCCGCGCCGGAGCTTCCGCCGGTGTCGGCGGAGGACCTCGTGAGCTCGGTGCTGACGGCGAAGCCGGGCCCGTTCAACGGGACGGTGGAGCTGGACAACGCGCTCGGCCTCCCCTCGATCCCCGGCGCGCCGGCGCAGCTGGCGAACGGCACCAGCACCGCGCGGGTCTGGTCCGGTGACGACGGCAAGGGCCGCCTCTCCATCCCGTCGGGCTCGGACGAGAAGACGGTCGTCGCGGACGGGACCACGGTGTGGATCTACGACTCCGCGGACCGCACGGCCGCCAAGCACACCGGCACGCCCGGGGAGCGCGCCCCGGACCAGCGGTCCACCACAGACCCGACGGCCGCGGCCGCGCAGGCCATCCAGACCCTGGGCAAGACCAGCACGATCACCGTCGACGGCACCGCCGAGGTCGCGGGGCGCCCCGCCTACGAGCTGGTGCTCGCGCCCCACCCGACCGAGCGCACCCTGCTGCGCGAGGTCCGGATCGCCGTCGACGCCGAGAAGCGCGTGCCGACGCAGCTCACCGTGCTGGCGAACGGGTCGACCGACCCCGCGCTGGAGATCGGCTTCACGGACCTCACCTTCGGTCCGCAGGACGCCTCGCTCTTCACGTTCACCCCGCCCCCCGGCACCACGGTGACGGACGAGCCGGCTCCGGCGGACAAGCCCGAGGGCACCCCCGACCGGAGCGGCCCGCCCGCCGGCACCACCGTCGTCGGCGACGGGTGGGACACCGTGGTCGTCGGGAAGGCGCCCACAGCACCGCAGGGCCGGCCGGATCCCGAGGACCAGGGCCCCGGCGGTGCCACCCCTGACCTCTCCTCGCTCGGCACGCCGGTCAGCGGAAGCTGGGGCAGCGGGCGGCTGATCACCACCGCCGTCGCCAGCGCCATCGTCACCGACGACGGCCGCGTCGCCGCCGGTGCGGTGCCCGAGCAGGTCCTCACCGAGGCCCTCGCCAAGTGAGTCTGTCCACCGATGCCACCCCGGCCGCCGCCCCCACGGCGGCCGGGGTGGCCCCGTTGGCCGCGAAGGCCGTCGGGCTCCGCAAGGTGTACGGCCGCACCGTCGCCGTCGAGAGGATCGACCTCGAGGTCCCGACGGGTTCGGTGCTCGGCATGCTCGGCCCCAACGGCTCCGGCAAGACCACGCTGATCCGGATGCTGCTCGGCCTCACCCGGCCCAGCGCGGGCACCGCCGAGCTGCTCGGCGCGTCCGTACCCGACGCCGTCGCGAACGCGCTGCCGCACGTCGGCGCGCTCGTCGAGGGCCCGGGTTTCCACCCGTTCCTGTCCGGCCGGGAGAACCTGCGGAGGGTCGCGTCCGCCGAGCCGCTGCTCACGAGCACGCAGATCCCCGGCGCCGTCGGCACCGCGCTGGAACGGGTCGGCCTCACGCACGCCGCGGACCGCCGCTTCCGCGGCTACTCCCTCGGCATGAAGCAGCGTCTCGGCCTGGCCGGGGCACTGCTGGTCCCGCGCAAGCTCGTGGTGCTCGACGAGCCGACGAACGGCCTCGACCCCGCGGGCACCCGGGACGTCCGGCGGATCATCGGCGAGCTGCACGCGGGGGGCGCCACCGTCATCGTCTCCTCGCACCTGCTCGCCGAGGTGGAGGCGACGTGCACGCACGTCGCCGTCCTGCAGTCCGGGTCGCTCGTCGCGGCCGGCGAGCTGCGGAGCCTGCTCGACGCCGGGACCGGCGGCCTCGTCGTCGCGACCCCTGATGTCGACCTCGCGCTGACGACCCTGCGCGACGCCGGCGCGACGGCCTTCCTGGACGCGGGCGCCGAGCCCGCCGTCGTGGTGAGCGACGGGCCGGCCCCGCCGGAGATCGTCGCGCTGCTGGTCCGGGCCGGGGTGGCCGTGCACGAGGCGCGGCGCCGCCGGCCACGGCTGGAGGAGCTGTTCGCGCAGCTCACGGAGGGAAGTTCATGAGCACGTCGCTGGTGGAACGGGACACGGCGCAGCCGACCCGCACCACCGCCCCGCTCGGCCGGCTCCTCGCCGCCGAGGTCCGCTGGGTGCTCCGCCGCCCGCGGACGCTCGTCATGCTCGGCCTGTTCGCGCTGATCCCGATCCTGATCGCGGTCGGGATCGTGATCGCGGACCGGGAGGCGGGCGGCGGGCTGATCGGCGCCGTCGCCGGCAACGGCCTAGTCCTCCCGATCGTGGCGCTCACCCTGTCGCTGACGTTGCTGCTGCCGCTCGCCGTCGCGATGGCCGCGGCGGACGCGATCGCGGGCGAGGCCTCGCACGGCACGTTGCGCGGGCTGCTGCTCGCGCCCGTCGGCCGACTCCGGCTCGTCGGGGTGAAGGCGTTCGGGGTGCTCGTCGTCGCGACGCTGGCGGTGCTGGTGATCGCGGTCGTCGGGGTGCTCGCCGGGACGCTGATCGTCGGTGGCTCCGGCCAGGTCGTCACCCTGTCCGGGACGACGCTCGGCACGGGCGAGGCGCTCGGCCGGGTCGCGCTCGTCGCGGTCTGGGTGGTCGGGCAGCTGGTGGCGGTCGGCGCGGTCGCGCTGGCGCTCTCGTCGCTCACCGAGCACCCGCTGGTGGTGCTGGCGTCCGTGCTCGGCGGCCTCATCGTGTTCGGGGTGCTCGGCGCGATCCCCGCCCTGGACTGGCTCCAGCCCTGGCTGCTGACCTCGGGCTGGGCTGCTTCGGCCGACGCCCTGCGGGATCCGCTGCCGCTGGGCGGGCTGGGCGAGTCCACGCTGCGCGCGCTCTGCTATCTCGCGATCGGGCTGGGGCTCACAGCCGTCAGGATGGCGCGCCGGGACGCGTGACCTCGCCGGGAGCGGCCCGGCGCGCCATCATGACGGCATGGCCCAACTCCTGGACGACGACGCCGTCACCACCGCCCTGGCCGGGTTGCCCGGCTGGGAGCGGGACGGCGACTCGATCGTGCGCACCGTGGCGCTCCCGTCCTTCCCGGAGGCGATCGCGGTCGTCGACCGGGTCGCGGAGGACGCCGAGTCCCGGGACCACCACCCGGACATCGACATCCGCTGGCGCACTCTGACCTTCCGGCTGTCCACCCACTCCGAGGGCGGGCTGACGGCGAAGGACACGGACCTCGCGGGCGTGATCTCGCAGCACATCGCGGCCGCCGGCGGCTGAGCCGGCTCAGAACTTCCGGTTGGCCAGCACGGGCACGGACTTGCGCGCCGCGTCGACCTCGCCCGGGTCGATGTCGACGACCAGCAGGCCCGGCTCCGCGTCCAGCTGCGCGACGATCGATCCGAACGGCCCGGCGACCGCGCTCGCCCCGATCCCCGTCGGCGCCCGGCCCGCCTCGCGGCCCACCGTCGTCGGGTCCGCCTGGTCGCAGGCCGCGACGAACGTCGTCGAGTCCAGCGCGCGGGCCCGCACCAGCAGGTCCCACTGCTCGCGCTTGCCCGGTCCCGCGCCCCACGACGCCGGCGCCACGACCAGGGTCGCCCCCCGGTCCGCGAGGGCCTGATAGAGCCCCGGGAACCGCAGGTCGTAACAGGTGGACAGGCCGACCGTGAGCCCGTCGACCTCGATCGTGACCGGGTCCGTGCCCGGCGCCACCGTCTCGGACTCGGCGAACCCGAACGCGTCGAACAGGTGGATCTTGTCGTAGGCCGCCTCGACGCCGCCACCCGTCGCGAGCAGCGTGTTGCGCACCCGCCCGTCCGGGCTCGGGGTGAACATCCCGGCGACGACGGTGACGCCCGCGTCCTCGGCGATCGCGCGGACGTCCGTGGCCCACGGCCCGTCGAGGGGCTCGGCGATCGGCCCGAGCTTGACCCCGAAGCAGCACATCGTGGCCTCGGGGAACACGACGATGCGGGCGCCCTGCTCGGCGGCCGCGCGGACCTGGTCGGTCACGAGGCCGAGGTTCGCCTCCGGTTCCGAGGTGGAGACGATCTGGGCCAGCGCGATGCGCACGGGGGTCCTCCTGTCGGTGGTGCTGTATATCTTCTGTATGCCGGTCAGGGAGTCAGGACGCGACAAGGCCGTCCGCTACCTGCGCGAGACCGTGCTCGCCGACCCCGCGGTCCAGGGCACGTTCCTCAACGAGGTCGAGCTGGCGAAGCGGATCGGCGTGTCCCGGACCCCGGTGCGCGAGGCCCTGCTCCTGCTGGTCTCGGACGGGCTGGTCGAGATGATGCCCGGCCGCGGCGCGTACGTCCCGCCGCTGACCGGCCGGCAGATCCGTGAGCTCATGGAACTGCGCGGCGTCCTCGAACGGCATGCCGCCACCCGCACCCTCACCGGCGGCACGGTACCGCTCCCGGCGCTCCGCGACGCCCTGGCCGAGCAGGAGAAGCTGGTGCGGGACGGGCCGGACGACCTCGCGACGGCGACCGCGTTCATCGATCGGGACATGACCTTCCACCAGTCCCTCGTCGACGCCGTCGGCAACGCCACGATCGCGCGCACCTACGCCGGCCTGCGGGTCCGGCAGCGGCGCGTCGGCGTCGCAGCGCTCTACCGCGCCGCGAACCGGCAGCGCTCGGTGTGCACCGAGCACGGCCGGATCGTCGACGCGCTCGCCGCCGGCGACGAGGCGGCCGCCCACGCCGCGATCGACGAGCACCTGGAGCTCACACTGCGGGTTCTGCTCGAGGCGTGACGCCGCGCGCGAGGTAGGCCTCGTCCTCGGCGCGGTCCGGGTCCCGACCCAGCAGCAGCCCGCAGATCGAGACCACGCACGCGACCGCGACGTACACCGCCACCGGGACCCAGCTGCCGAAGCGCCCGATCAGCGCGGTGAAGGCCAGCGGCGCGACCGCGCCACCGAGGATCCCGGCGATCGTGTAGGCCAGCGAGCTGCCCGTGTAACGCAGCCGCGGCGAGAACTGCTCGATGATGAACGCGGCCTGCGGCCCGTACATCAGGGAGTGGAACATCAGGCCGACGACGACCCCGACGACCAGCATCACCGTCGAGCCGCCACTGATCACCGGGAAGAACACGAACGGCCAGAGCGCACCGCCGACCGCCGCGAGGGCGTAGACGAGGCGCCGGTTGATCCGGTCGCTCAGCGCGCCGGCGGCCGGGATTCCCACGAGCTGGAACGCCGCGCCGACGAGCGTCGCGGTGAGCACCTGGCTCCGGGAGAACCCGTGGGTGGTGCCGTAGCTCAGCACGAACACGGTGAAAAGCGCGTACGTGACGTCCGGGCCGATCCGGCTGAGCACGCCGGCGACCAGGCCGCGCCGCTCGGTCCTGAAGACCTCCTTGATCGGCGCCTCGGGGCGGTCGCCGTGCTCCTGGATCGCCCGGAAGACCGGGGTGTCCTCGAGCTTGAGCCGGATCCACAGCCCGAACGCGACCAGCAGCCCGGACAGCAGGAACGCGACGCGCCAGCCCCAGGACGCGAACGCCTCGTCGCTCAGCGTCGCGGTGAGCAGGGCCAGCACGCCGTTGGACATCAGGTTGCCCGCGGGCGGGCCGATCTGTGCGGCGGACGCCCAGAACCCGCGCTTCGCCGGATCGCCGAACTCGCTGGAGAGCAGCACGGCGCCGCCCCATTCGCCACCGACGCCGACGCCCTGCGCGAAGCGCAGCAACACCAGGATGATCGGCGCGGCGACGCCGATCGTCGCGTAGGTGGGCAGCAGGCCGATCAGGAACGTGGCGACGCCGATCAGCGTCAGCGTCAGGACGAGGACCTGCTTGCGGCCGATGACGTCCCCGAGGCGGCCGAACACGACCCCGCCCAGGGGCCGCGACACGTAGCCGACGGCGTAGGTCGAGAACGCGAGCAACGTGCCGGTGAGCGGGTCGGAACCCGGGAAGAACAGCTGGGGGAAGACCAGCGCGGCGGCCGCGGAGTAGACGGCGAAGTCGTACCACTCGAGGGACGTGCCGGACAGGCTCGCCACGAACGCCTTGACGATCGAGCGCCGGTCCGGCGTGGCGGCTGCGGGGGTGGACATGGGGCTCCTGACGTGGGCGATCTGGACTGGCTCGCGTACATACTTGCTGTATACAATTCGCATACGCAACCGCCGCCGCGGCTCCGAAACACGTTCGGAACATCCACTCACCGCTGCCCCGGTCGGTGCGCTACCTGTACCCGTCACCAGGAGAGGTCACACATGACCCGGCTCGACTTCGACCTGCCGGACGGCACCACCCGCTCCGTCACCGTGACCCGCCTGCTCAACGCCGGGTACGCGGGACGCGCCCAGGAGGAGGTCGCCGCGCACGTCGCGGAGCTGGCCGAGCTCGGGGTCCCGGCGCCGTCGGTCACCCCGGCGCTCTACCCCGTCTCGCCGTACCTGGCCGCGCAGGTCGACGCGGTCCCGGCGCAGCACGGCAGGACCTCCGGCGAGGCCGAGTGGGCGCTCGTCGTCGCGGGCGACGATCCGTCCGACCTGCTGCTGACCGTCGCCTGCGACCACACGGACCGCGAGCTCGAGGTGCACGGCGTCGCCTGGAGCAAGAACGCCGGGCTCGACGTCCTGGGCACGAGGGCCTGGCGGCTCGCCGACGTCGCCGACCGGCTGGACTCCGTCCGGCTGCGCGCCTGGGTCCGGCACGGCGAGCGCGAGGACCTGGCCCAGGACGCGACGCTCGACGCCCTGCTGCCGCCCGCCTACTGGGTCGACGTGCTGCGCGAACACGGCTGGCTCGCCCCGGGACGGTCCTGCTGTCCGGCACGGTCGCGATGCTGCCCGGCGTCGACCAGTTCGCGGACGGCTGGCGCGTGCAGCTCGAGGACCCGGCCACCGGCGAGACGCTGGGGCTCGACTACTCCGTGGACCGGATGCCCGACCCCATCGGCTGAGGCACGCCGTCTCCACGCCGCTGAGAGGCCCGCATGCAGGTCCCCGAGGGTGATGCGCGCTACCACCCGGTCCTGCTGCTCCGGCCGGACGCCGAGGACCGGCCGGTCGGCGGCGACCACCCCGTCGTCGTCCGACCGCCCGGACGCGGGCGCGCCCGGGATCACCTGGCGCGCCCGCGAACCGCTTCGCTACAGTCGTCGACATGGCTCAGCGATACTGGTTTAGCGAGCCGGCCCGGGATGGGTCGGCACGCACTCCGCTGCGCTGACCTCCATCCCCTCGAGCCGGAACCCCCACGGGCCGGCTCGGCGGGACTCCCGCGAGGCCTCCGGACGGCCCCACGAAAGGACGCCGTCCGTCATGTCCCCCCTGCATACCGCTGCCGCGCTGGACGACCACCGCACCGCGCGGATCAGCCCCCTGCTCTCCCCGGCGCTGCTGCGCGACGAGCTGCCCGCCGGTGAGCGCGTCGGCGAGGTGGTCACGCGCGGCCGTGCCGACGTCGTCGACATCCTCGACCGGCGGGACGACCGGCTGCTCGTCGTCGTCGGCCCGTGTTCGATCCACGACCCCGAGGCCGCGCTCGACTACGCCCGCCGGCTCGCCGCACACGCCCAGCGCGTCTCGGGCGACCTGTGCGTCGTCATGCGCGCGTACTTCGAGAAGCCGCGCTCGACCGTCGGCTGGAAGGGCCTGATCAACGACCCCGGGCTCGACGGCAGCTTCGACGTCAACCGTGGCCTGCGCGCCGCCCGCCGACTCCTGCTCGAGATCAACGAACTCGGCCTGCCGGTGGGCTGCGAGTTCCTCGACCCGATCACCCCGCAGTTCATCGCGGATACCGTGACCTGGGGTTCCATCGGTGCGCGGACGGCCGCGTCGCAGGTGCACCGGCAGCTGTGCAGTGGTCTCTCGATGCCCGTCGGGATCAAGAACGGCACCGACGGCGACGTTCAGGTCGCCGTCGACGGCATCGGCGCGGCCGCCGCGCCGCACGCCTTCATGGGCATCAACGCCGACGGCCTCGCCGCCCTCGTCCGCACCACCGGCAACCCGGACGCGCACCTCATCCTGCGCGGCGGCTCGGCCGGGCCCAACTACTCCGCGCCCGACGTGGCCTCGGCCCGCGACCGGCTGACGCGGGCGGGGCTGCCGGAGCGGGTCGTCGTCGACGCGAGCCACGGCAACAGCGGCAAGGACCACGTCCGCCAGGCCGCGGTCGTCGGCGAGATCGCGGGCCGGATCGCGGGCGGCGACCACGGGGTCACCGGGCTGATGATGGAGAGCTTCCTCGCGGCGGGACGCCAGGAGCTCGGCCCGGCGCTGACCTACGGGCAGTCGGTCACCGACGCGTGCATGGACTGGGACACCACGGCGGGCCTGCTCGACGAGCTCGCGGGGGCGGTCCGGGCGCGCCGTTCCGGCTGAACGAGCCGCGTTCACGAGGGGATCGGGAGAGGAACGTGAGTGCTGTCCTCGACGGTGTCGGCAGCACCCACGTTCGTCTCACGCACCGCTCTCACCACCCCCTCACCCACGGAGCAGTACTGTCGAGGCTGTTCCACGACCTCTTCGGCGCCATCCGGCCGCCGCGCACCAGGGAGTCCTCGTTGTCGCAAGGCCGGTTGCCGGCGCCCGTCCCCCGGTCGAGCCGTCGTGAGCGATACGTTCACCGACCCCCGTCCACCCCGAGTGGACAGGCGCACGGCGACGTTCCTCTCCAGCTGCGTGCTCGTGCTGCTCGTATGCCTGATCGGGGCCACGGTCCCGACGCCCTGGGTCGCGATCGGACCGGGCCCGGCGCCGAACGTCCTCGGCGAGTCGGAGGGCAAGCCCGTCATCACGACGAACCTGCCGACCTACCCGACGTCCGGGCACCTGAACATGACCACCGTCCAGATCTCGGACGGTCTGACCCTGTTCCGGGCGCTGCAGCTCTGGGCCGACCCGGAGCGCCAGGTCGTCCCGCGGGCGTCGCTGTTCCCGCCGGACGAGACGCAGGAGCAGATCAACCAGAAGAACGACCAGGACTTCACGAACTCCCAGTCCAACGCCGCCGCCGCCGCGCTGACCTACCTGAAGATGCCGACCCGGGTGTTCGTCGGCCCGCAGCCCCCGGGGTTGCCCCCAACGGCGTCCTCGAGACCGGGGACCAGATCCTCGCCGTCGACGGGCGGCCCGTCGACTCGGTCGAGGACGTCCGCGCCGCCCTGGCGGGGACGACGCCGGGGCAGCAGGTCCCGGTGCGGATCCTGCGCGGCGACGCGATCCCCACGGACGTCATGGTCACGCTCACCCGGCTCGGCGACTCGGCGCAGGGCGCGCTCGGCATCGGGCCCGTGGCCAAGCCCGAGACCGACGACGAGATCACCATCTCGCTGAGCGGCATCGGTGGCCCGTCGGCCGGGTTGATGTTCGCCCTGGCCGTCGTGGACAAGCTGACGCCCGGCGAGCTCACCGGCGGCCACAACATCGCCGGCACCGGGGAGATCACCTCCGAGGGCACGGTGGGCCCGATCGGCGGGATCGGCCTGAAGCTGATCGGTGCGCAGCGCGCGGGGGCGACGGTGTTCCTGGTGCCCGGGAAGAACTGCGAGGAGGCCCGCGCCGACGCCCCGGCGGGGTTGCAGCTGGTGCGGGTGGACACGCTCACGGACGCGGTCCAGGACCTCGACATGCTGCGGGCCGGGCAGACTCCGTCGACCTGCTGACACACGGCTCGCGTCCTACTTGGCGGGGGCCTCGCGCCGCACGGCGTCGGTGAGCGTCGCGCGGAACGCCTTGACGTCACGGCTGCGGACGTAGGTCCCGACGGCGTCGTAGAAGCCCTGCTGGAGCCTCGGGCTCAATACCTCGCCATGCACGATCGACCACAGCACGACCTCGCTGCGCAGCGCCTGCGCCGCAGAGCGCTGGTAGGCCGAGAGCGACGAGACGTCGACGTCGGTGCGGATCGGCACCGAGCCCTTGGCCTTGCTGAAGGCCAGTTGCGTGTCCGGCGCCGCGATGACCGCGAGGAAGTCGGAGGCGTTGCGTGCATTCGCGGATCGAGAGGCTCGGACGAACGTGTCGACGACGGCGACGTAGTTCCCGTCGGTGCCGGGATAGGGCACCTCGCCGAAAGTCTGCCCGTCGACCGCCCCGGCCTTGACCAGCTCCCCGAAGGCCGAGTCATTGAGCGTCTCGAAGGCGCACCCGCCGTCCGCGAGCTTCTTGGTGGCCGCGTCCCACGACAGCGCCGCCGCCTGGGGGTCGGCGTAGTCCAGGATCTGCCCGAACCGGGCCAGCGCCTCGTCCACCGAGGCGGAGTTCCAGTCGAACCGATCCGCGCCGATCTGTCCCCACCCGTCGGCGCCGACCACGCTCAACAACGTGTTCTCGAACAGCGCGGGGGTGGTGAACGCGTCCTTGGCCCCCAGGCACAGTGGTGTGACGCCGGCTGCCCTCAGCTTCGCCAGGTCGGCGAGGAAGGCCGCGGGTTGGTAGCCGGCCCCCGGCGCGGCCACGCCGGCCTGGGCCAGCAGGGCGGTGTTGAAGAACAGCATGTTGCCCCGATGGGAGCTCGTCGGCACCCCGTACTGCTTGCCGTCGACGGTGAGCCCGTCGCGGATGACCGGCGGGAGGGCGGCCGCCAGCCCGCCCCGGCCGTAGAGGTCGCTGACGTCGGCGACCTGGCCCTGGCCGACGTAGGCCCGTAGCGATGCGGCGGGGAAGGTCTGCCAGACGTCGGGCGGGTCCCCGGACAGCAGGCGCTGGGCGAGCACGACCTGGGCGTTGCCGCCGCCGCCCCCGACGACGGCACTGTTGGTCACCGTCACCCCGGGGTGCGCCGCCCGGTAGGCGTCGAACAGGACGGTGAGGGCCTGCTGCTCCGATCCCGAGGTCCACCAGGAGAGCACCTCGAGGTTCTTGGTGGCCTCCTGGCTCGATCCCTGGCCCGACGAGCAGGCGGCCGCCACGCACGCGACCACCAGCCCGAGCACGGCGACGCGGAGCCCGCGGAGTCTCATGCCGCATCCGCCTTTGCCGTCGCGAACCCGGGCTGCTCCGGGGCCCGGAGGTCGTAGAACGCGAAGGCCGCGACCACCGCGAAGCACGCGGCCGGGACGATGAAGGAGACGGCCGGGCTGGTGGCGTCCAGCGTCGCGCCCTGGATCAGCGGCATGATCGCACCGCCGACGATGGCCATCACCAGTCCGGCGGCGCCGAGCTTGGTGGCCGGGCCGAGTCCTTGCAGGGCGACCCCGTAGATGGTGGGGAACATGAGGGACAGGCAGAACGAGACCCCGACCAGCGCGATGACGCCCGTGATGTTGGGGAAGAACATGGCGTAGACGCACAGCAGCACGGCGAGGACGGCGAGGACCGCGAGGACCTTGGTCGCGCGGATCTTTCCGATGACCCAGGTCATGAGGAACCGGGACAGCAGGAAGACGATCAGGCTGACCTGCAGCAGGTAGGCGCCGAGCTCCAGGCTGCCGTTGATGGCCTGCTGGACGTACTGCAGGAGGAAGGTCCACGTGCACACCTGCGCGGCGACGTTGAAGAACTGGGCCACCACACCGAAGCGGTACCGCTTGTTGTTCCACAGAACCCGGAGAAGCGCACCCGTGCTGGTGTCGCCGACGTCGGGGAACTCCTCGACAATCTTCGGTGCCTTCTGGGTGGCGATCACGACCCAGATGGCCAGGAGCAGCAGTCCGAGCCCGAGGTAGGGCCCCATCACGGCGGCGAGCTGTCCTGCCCGGATGACCTGGACCTGCTGCGGCGTGGCCGAGGTCAGGTCCACCGGGGACTCCAACTTCGGCAGGATCAGGGTCGCGGCGATCAGCACGCCGATGTTGGTGCCCAGCGGGTTGAACGCCTGCGCGAAGTTCAGGCGCCGGGTCGCCGTCTCCTCCGGCCCCAAGGCCAGCACGTACGGGTTGGCCGAGGTCTCCAGGATCGAGCATCCGGCAGCCAGCGCGAACAGCGCGACCAGGAACGCCTCGTAGGTGAGGATCTTGCTCGCGGGATAGAAGAGGAACGCCCCGGCGGCGGCCAGGGCGAGGCCGGTCAGCAGCCCGACCTTGTAGCCGAACCGCTCGTTGATCAACGCCGCCGGTATGGCGAGGAGGAAGTAGGCGCCGAAGTACGCCAGCTGGACCAGGCTGGCCTGGAACGTGCTCATCTCGAAGATGTGCTTGAAGCCCGCGACCATCGGCGTGGTCAGGTCGGCCGCGATCCCCCAGGCCGTGAAGCAGCCGATGATGACGGCGAAGAGCAGCCCCATCTTCGGATAGACCAGGCGCTGTTTCGTCGGCGTCGCGCGCTCGGTGGTGGTGTCGTGGTTCGAGACTGCTTCCGCCATGACGGACACGTCCCTATCTCGAGGCAACGCCCTTGTGGCCACGTAGGTCCCGCCGCGAGAATCCCCGACCGAACTCCGTCGGAAAACCGTACGGCCTCCCGGAGATCAGGGCAACGGGCCCGGGCGACCCGCCGAGACTCGGCGCTGATCAGACGTCGAAGCAAACCGAATCGGGCAGATCAGCTACGAGCGGCGTCCGGAGACAATCGCGACGATCCGCAGGGATCTGCTTCGGGCCGGCGACGGAGTGGCCGACTTCCACCGACGGAGTCGATGAGTCCGGGGCGCTCGCCGAGTCAGATCAGTCATGCCGACCACGAGAACGGCCCGCCGCATGTTCGAGCTCCTCGAGCCGATCTGCCTGGTCACCTACCTCGCCGATGAGTCCAACGAGGAGCTGGCCGCGCTCGGCCACCGCACCTACTGGGACGGCTATTTCGCCAGCCGCGCCGCGCCACTGGGACGGGTGCCGGCACAGGTCGTGCACGCAGCCTTCTACAGCTTCGCCGACGGCGAGGCTGCGCGGCACATCCCGAGCGCGTGGGAGACGATCCCGCCGGAGGCCTCCTTCGCCGCGTGGCAACGGGGCAGCGCGGCCTCCGTACGGCGGATTCTCGGCGAGGAGTTGGCTGAGTCCCCGGCCTGGCGCGCGCCGCCGACCTGACCACCAAGGCCGCGACGAGCGCGCCCACGGAAGGTCGGGTGATGTACGCCGGGATGCGGACCCTTCCGGTGCCCAGCGACCCGGTCACCCGGCTGTGGCACTCCGCGACCGTACTGCGCGAGCACCGCGGTGACGGGCACGTCGCCGCTCTCCTCGGAGCGCGCATCGGCGGTGCGGAGGCCCACGTGCTGTCCGCGCTGGAGCAGGGCATCCACCCGCCGGAGTCGTTCGGGCGCCTCCACCACCTGCCGAAGGAGCGGCTGGCCGAGGTCATGGAAGGGCTGCGCGAGCGCGGGCTCGTCGACACCGACGGCTGGTTCACCGACGCCGGCCGCGAGACCAAGCAACGCATCGAAGCCCTCACCGACGAGCTCGCCGCCCCGCCGTACGACGCACTCTCCGCCGCCGAGCTCGCCGAGCTGGTCGCGGAGCTCGAGCCCATCACCGCGACACTGGTCGCCGCAGGATCGCACTGACGAACAGCGACCGCCGAACCCTTGGCACGGCCTGCGACACTGCAGCCGCCGCCATGCCGAGCGAGGTCTTCGCACCGACTGACGAACGACGGACGAACGGCGATGCAGCTTAGGCCGCTGACCAGGGCGAGCAGGCCTCGGTCAGACGTTGAAGCGGAACTCCACCACGTCCCCGTCCGCCATCACATAGTCCTTGCCCTCCATGCGCACCTTGCCCGCGGCCTTCGCGGCGCTCATCGAGCCCGCCTCGATCAGGTCGTCGTAGGAGACGATCTCGGCCTTGATGAAGCCCCGCTCGAAGTCCGTGTGGATCACGCCCGCGGCCTGCGGGGCGGTGTCGCCCTTGTGGATCGTCCAGGCCCGGGACTCCTTGGGGCCCGCGGTGAGGTAGGTCTGCAGGCCGAGCGTGTGGAAGCCCGCGCGGGCCAGGGAGTAGAGGCCCGGCTCCGGCTGGCCGATGGACTCCAGGAGCTCGCGGGCGGACTCCTCGTCCAGCTCCAGCAGCTCGGACTCGACCTTGGCGTCCAGGAACACCGCGTCCGCCGGGGCGACCAGGTCCAGAGCTCCTTGCGCTTGGCCTCGTCGGTCAGGACGCCCTCGTCGGCGTTGAAGACGTAGAGGAACGGCTTGGTGGTGAGCAGGGTCAGCTCGCGCAGCGGCTCGCGGTCCACGCCCGCCTGGAACAGGGTGCGCCCGCCGTTGAGGATCTCGACGGCCTGTTCGGCGGCCTCGAGGACCACCCGCCGGTCCTTCTGCATGCGGGCTTCCTTGGTCAGCCGCGGGACGGCCTTCTCCAGGGTCTGCAGGTCCGCGAGGATCAGCTCGGTGGCGATGGTCTCGATGTCGCTCGCGGCGTCGATGCGCCCGTCGACGTGCACGACGTCCGGGTCGTCGAACACGCGCACGACCTGGCAGATCGCGTCCGACTCGCGGATGTTCGCGAGGAACTTGTTGCCCAGCCCGGCGCCTTCGGAGGCGCCCTTCACGATCCCGGCGATGTCGACGAACGACACGGTCGCGGGCACGACCTTGGCCGAGGAGAACATCTCGGCCAGCCTGTCGAGCCGCGAGTCCGGCAGCGGGACCACCCCGACGTTCGGCTCGATCGTCGCGAACGGGTAGTTGGCGGCGAGCACGTCGTTGCGGGTCAGGGCGTTGAACAGGGTCGACTTGCCGACGTTGGGCAGGCCGACGATGCCGAGGGTGAGGGACACGGTCGTCCAGGGTAGTCGCGCCGCGAGGCTCAGGCCGCGGAGCCCTCGGAGAGCCGCGCCCCCGGCACCGGGCGGTTCTCCAGGTAGCGGCGCAGCGCCACCAGCGCGCGGTGCTGGGTGACCCGGACGGAGCCGGGCGTCGAGCCGAGGATCTCCGCCGTCTCCACGGCGGACAGGCCCACGAGCAGCCGCAGCCGCAGCACCTCACGGTGCCGCTCGGACAGCCGGCCCATCAGCTTCACGATCATCGCGGTGCGTTCGGCCCGGATGGCCAGCTCGTCCGGCCCGTCGACGCTCGCGGTGGTCTCCGGGACGTCGCCGAACAGGTCGATGCGGGAGATGCGGCCGCGCCGGACGGTGTCGGCGATCTTGTTGCGGGCGATGCGGAACGCGAAGGCCAGGAAGGGGCTGCCGGCGTCGTGGTCGAAGGCGGCCAGCGCCCGGAGGACGGCGATCAGCGTGTCCTGGGCGATGTCCTCGGCCGTGTTCGCATCCACGGCGTTGCGCAGCCGGCTGCGGCAGTAGCGCAGCAGCGGCGGGCGGAGCTCGGTCATGAGGTCGTCGCACGCCCGCCGATCGCCGGTCGAGGCGGCACGAGCGAACCGGCCGATGCGGGCGGTGAGCTCGTCCCGGTCGGCGATCTGCGGCAACGGGGCTGCGGGGCGCATGTCGTCCTCTCCTCGGGCCCCGGTGGGCCCTCCTTCTTCCAGGAGAAGCGTGCTCGCTCCGTGAGTACGTCGAGAGCCTGCGAATTTGCGAGTGGTCGGCCTCCCGGCGCCACCCCGGGGTGGTGCCGGCCTCCCCACCGATTCGACCGTTCGGGTTAGAGATCCGCCCGGGAACGGGTAGGAGGTCCTCACGACCGAGGAACGGGAGACACGGGATGCGGATCGGAACGGTACGGATCCTCGCGGCGTGCAGCGTCGTGAGCGTGGCGGGAACGGCGTCGGCCACCGGCATCGCGCTGACGGAGGCGCCGGACCTCGCGCCGGTCGCGCTGCCCGCGTTCGACCTCGCGGACACGCCCCGGGCCCCGGCGGTCCGGGCGCCCGCCGCCCGGGTGCTCGACGCCCCGGTCACCGGGATGCAGATCGCGTCGTTGGGCGTGGCACCCGCGGCCGCGCAGACCGGCCGCGTCGAGGCCGCCCGCGCCATGGCGCGGGAACGCCGGGCGCGGGAGCGGGCCGCCGCAGAGGCGCGGGCGGCACGGGAGCGTGCCGCGACGCCCGCACCCGTCGGGCCCGCCCCGGAGCCTCCCGTCGCCGACGACGAGGACGCGGCCCCGTCCCCCGACCGGGCGGCCCGGCCTCCGCGGGTGCGCTCGCTGTTGCGGGAGATGTGTGCGGACGAGGCCCTGCCCGCGTCCTTCTGCCGCGCGGACTGACCGGCTGCGCGTTCGCGTCCGATTTCCGCCAGAGCGGGCCGTGTGGCGGTGGCAGAGTCGTCCCCGTGCCGCTCGATCCCGAACGCTGCTACCGCGCCGTCGCCTCCCGTGACCCGCGGTTCGACGGCCAGTTCATCACCGCTGTGCGCACCACCGGTATCTACTGCCGGCCCTCCTGCCCCGCCACCACGCCCAAGCGCGTCAACGTCGAGTTCTTCGCGACGGCCGGCGCCGCCCAGCAGCACGGCTACCGCGCCTGCCGCCGGTGCCTGCCGGACGCCGTCCCCGGGTCACCGGAATGGAACGGCCGTGCGGACCTCGCGGCCCGCGCCGTGCGGCTCATCGCGGACGGGGTCGTCGAACGCCAGGGGGTCGCGGGGCTCGCCGCGGGCCTGGGCTACTCCGAGCGGCACCTGACCCGCGTCGTCACCGCCGAGCTGGGTGCGGGGCCGCTCGCACTGGCCCGCGCGCACCGCGCCCACACCGCCCGCCTGCTGATCGAGACCACGCCGATGTCCATGGCCGACATCGCGTTCGCCGCCGGGTTCGCCAGCGTCCGGCAGTTCAACGACACGGTCCGCGAGGTGTACGCGGTGCCGCCGACGACGCTGCGCACCGAGGCCGTGCGGCGGCGCGGGCCCTCGCCGGAGAGCGCGGCCGCGGCCGGCGCGATCACCCTGCGCCTGCCCTACCGGCCCCCGCTCGACGCCGACGGGCTGCTGGCCTTCTTCGCCTCGCGGGCGTTCGCGGGCGTGGAGTCGGTCGACGGGAGCATCTACCGGCGCACGCTGCGCCTCCCGCACGGACCCGCGACCGTCGCCCTCGACCTGCCGCGCGCCGCGAACCACGTGCAGGCGACGGTCCGGCTCACCGATCCGCGGGACCTCGGCCCGGCCGTCGCACGGCTGCGCCGGCTGTTCGACCTCGACGCCGATCCCGTCGCCGTCGACGAGATGCTGGCCACCGATCCGGCGCTCGCACCGGCCGTCGCCGCGGTCCCGGGGATCCGGCTGCCCGGGGCCGTCGACGGCACGGAGATCGCGGTCCGGGCCCTGCTCGGCCAGCAGATCTCCGTCGCCGCCGCCCGGACCGCCGGCGCGGGCCTGGCGGCGGAGCTGGGCGAGCGCCTCTCGGAGTCCCTCGCCGCGGGCGGCCCGGACATCCTGTTCCCGACGGCCGAGCAGCTCGCGGAGCACGCCGCGGACGTCCTGGCCGGGCCCGAGCGCCGCCGGCGTTCGGTGGTCGCCCTGGCCGCGGCCGTCGCGGACGGCTCGCTCGTCCTGGACCCCGGCCGGGACCCCGCCGCGCTGCGCGCCGCGCTGACCGCGCTGCCCGGCGTCGGCCCGTGGACCGCCGGCTACGTCGCCATGCGGCTGCTCGGCGACCCCGACGAGCTCCTGCCCACCGATCTCGCCGTCCGCCGCGGCGCGGCCGCGCTCGGACTCCCGTCCGACCAGGCCTCGCTCTCGCGCCACGCCGAGCGGTGGCGCCCCTGGCGGTCCTACGCCGCCACCCACCTCTGGCGGGCCTCCGCCCCGGAAAGGACACGACCATGAGCACCTGGTCCACCCAGGACACGCCCATCGGCCCGTTCACCGCGGTCGTCGACGACGACGGCGCCGTTCTCGCCTCCGGCTGGACGTCCACCACGGACGACCTCCTGCCGCTGATCCACCCGACGCTCCGGCCCACGTCGCCCGACCACGCCGCGGACCTCGGGCACGTCAGCGACGCCGTGCGCGCCTACCACCGCGGGGACGTCCACGCGATCGACGACGTGCCGGTCCGGCAGCGGTCCGGCGAGTTCCTGCAACACGCCTGGGACGTGCTGCGGACCGTCCCGGCGGGGGCGCCCGTGACCTACACCGAGTACGCGGCCAAGGCCGGCCGTCCCGCCGCCGTGCGGGCCGCCGCGACCGCCTGCGCCCGCAACGCCGCGGCCCTGTTCGTGCCGTGCCACCGGGTCCTGCGCCTGGACGGGTCCCTCGGTGGCTTCCGCTGGGGCCTGGCCGTGAAGCGGCAGCTGATCGAGCTGGAGTCCGTTTCGGACTGAGCCGGGCGCGGACACCCCGGCCGGACCGGGGATCCCCGAAACTGTCGGGCCCCGGGTGCACGCTGCACGCGTGGATGTCGTGACCGCGCTCAACGTGCTGCTCATCGGGCTGCTCGTCGGCCTGGCCCTCGGGGCCGGGGCGATGTGGATGTTCGCCGTCTCCCGGGCCCGGATCGCCTCGGCCGAGGCCGAGCGGGCCGCCGCGAACACCTCGGCCACCGCCCGGGCGGACGCGGCGGGCCTGCGGGCGGAGCGCACCGGGCTGCTGGAGCGGATCGAGGAGCTGCACGAGCAGGTTCAGAACACCACGGAGCGGTTGCGCCGCGCCGAGGCGGACGCGGCCGGCACCCTGGCCGCGCTGCGCAGCGAGCGCGAGGCGGGCGCGGAACGCGAGCGGATGCTCGTCAAGCGGGACGCCGAGCTCAAGGAGGCGTTCCGGGCGCTCTCCGCGGACGCGCTGGCGCGCAACAACGAACACTTCGTCACCCTCGCCGAGAGCCGGATCAAGGAGGCCGCCGCGGCCCTGCACGCGAAGGCCGAGGGGGACGAAGCGGCTCGCGCGCAGGCGATCAACAAGCTGCTGGACCCGATGGCGGCCACGTTGCAGCGCGTCGAGGGCCAGCTGCGCACCGTGGAGATGGAGCGCGAGTCCGCCTACGCGAGCCTGCGCGAGCAGGTCGCGGCGATGCATGTCAGTTCGGACCGACTGCAGACCGAGACGAAGGCGCTGGTCACGGCATTGCGGGCGCCACAGGTCCGCGGCCGCTGGGGCGAGCTGCAGCTGGAGCGGATCGTGCAGCTCGCGGGCATGGTCGAGCACTGCGACTTCTCCACGCAGGTGAGCGCGGCCAGCGGCACGGACGACGACAACGGCGTCCGGCCGGACATGATCGTGCGGCTCTCCGGCGGCAAGCAGATCGTCGTGGACGCCAAGGTGCCCTTCGCGGCCTACCTGGAAGCCGTGGAGACGCAGGACCCGGCACGGCACACCGAGCGGCTCACCGCCCATGCCCGGCAGCTGCGCACCCACGTGGACCAGCTCTCGGCCAAGGCCTACTGGCAGGCGTTCGAGCCCACCCCGGAGTTCGTGGTGCTGTTCGTCCCCGGGGACCCGTTCCTCGAGGCCGCGCTGCGCTCGGACCCGGCGCTGCTGGAGCACGCGTTCGCGCACAACGTCGTGATCGCGACGCCCACCACGCTGATCGCCCTGCTGCGCACGGTCGCCTACGGCTGGCGGCAGGAGGCGTTGGCGCACAATGCGGCCCAGGTGCACCAGCTCGGCCGCGAGCTGCACGGCCGGCTGGCGACGATGGGCACGCACGTGGCCAAGCTGGGGCGCAGCCTGGACGGCGCGGTGGAGAGCTACAACCGCACGGTGTCCTCCCTGGAGGCCCGGGTGCTGGTCACCGCGCGGAAGCTCACCGAGCTCAAGGTCGCGGACGGCGAGCTGGAGAGCCCGGGGCAGGTCGAGCGCACGCCCCGCGCGATCTCCGCCCCCGAGCTCGTCGCGTCCGCGGCGGACTCGCTGATCGCCCTCCACGAGCTGGTGCCCGAACGCCGCCAGGACCCGGGCGACCACGGCGGCGACGACGCCGAACACGGGGGTGAGGGGCCCCGGGCTACGGTGCACGGGTGACGGGTCCCCGGGGCACCACCGCTCCCAAGCGGCAGCAGACCAGCCGTCGGCAGCGCAACGCCGCCCAGCAACGCGCCGCCGGCCGCTGGCCGGTCGCGGACCGTTCGATCATCGGCTCCGTGCTGGGCATCCCGCCGGTCGCCGCGATCGGCGTCGCGCTGGTGCTGACGGCCCTCGGGGTGTTCGCCGACATCCTCCGGCTCGGCACCCTCGGGACGATCTTCACCATCGCCTACTTCGTCGGCTGCGTGCTCGCCGTCGGCTGGGTGCGCCGCCGGAGCCTGTTCGGGCCGATGGTGCAGCCGCCGCTGCTGCTGGCCGTCGCGGTGCCGGCCGTCGTGCTGGTCATCGGCACGCCGGGGCCCGGCGCGGGCGCCACCGAGAAGATGCTGATGATCGGGGCACCGCTGGTCAACGGCTTCCCGACGATGGCCGTCACCACCGCCGTCGTGCTCGTCATCGGGGTGATCCGACTGTTCGGCCAGCGCCTCGGCGCGGACGACGCCGTCGCCCGGCTGCGCGGGCTGTTCGGCAGGGACCGCCGGGCCGAGGACGCCGAGCTCGACGAGCTGGAGTCCTTGGACCTGGACGAGAAGCCCAGGACCCGGGCCCCGGCGCGGCCGCCGGTCAGCGGGAAGCGCGGCTCGGACGCAGCTCGCGGGGCAGGGCGAACGTCAGGGTCTCCTCGGCGGTCGTGACCTCCTCGACGCTCTCCCAGCCGCGCTCGGCCAGGTAGTCCAGGACGCCGCGCACCAGCACCTCGGGCACCGACGCGCCGCTCGTCACCCCGACCGTCCGCACGCCCTCGAGCCACGCCTCGTCGATCTCGCGCGCGTAGTCGATCAGGTGGGAGGCGCCGGCGCCGGCGTTCAGCGCCACCTCCACCAGCCGCACCGAGTTCGACGAGTTCGGCGACCCGACGACGATCACCAGGTCGCAGTGCTGGGCCATGGCCTTCACCGCGACCTGCCGGTTCTGGGTGGCGTAGCAGATGTCGTCGCTCGGCGGGTTCTGCAGCGTCGGGAACCGGTCCCGCAGCGCGTGCACGGTCTCCATGGTCTCGTCCACGCTCAGCGTGGTCTGGGACAGCCAGACGACCTTCTCCGGATCCCGCACGGTGACCGTCGCGGCGTCCGCGGCGTTCTCCACGAGCTGGATGTTCGCCGGAGCCTCGCCCGCGGTGCCCTCGACCTCCTCGTGGCCCTGGTGGCCGACGAGCAGGATGTCGTAGTCCTCGCGGGCGTACCGCTTCGCCTCCTGGTGCACCTTGGTGACCAGCGGGCACGTCGCGTCGATGGTGCGCAGCGAGCGTTCCTTCGCCTGCTCCTTCACCGCCGGCGACACCCCGTGCGCGGAGAACACGACGAGCGCGCCCTCGGGCACCTCGTCGGTCTCGTCCACGAAGATCGCACCGCGCGCGCTCAACGTCTCGACGACGTGGCGGTTGTGCACGATCTGCTTGCGCACGTACACGGGGGCGCCGTGCTGCTCGAGGGCCTGTTCCACGGCCTCGACCGCACGGTCCACGCCGGCGCAGTACCCCCGCGGTGCGGCGAGGAGAACGCGCTTGCCTTCCGATCCGGCAGTGCCAACCATGAACGCCAGCGTACGGGCGCCCCGGCATCGGGGCCGCCGGGAGTGAGCGGGGCGACCCGCCCGGGGATCCGGAGCGGCGTTTCCGGCCGGGCCCGGTGAGCAACGGCACGTTCGGGTGGTCCCCGGTGTGCCGTTGCGTCGCCGACGAGGGAGGATGACCTCATGAAGCCGCTCCCGATGCCGGTACGGATCGCCGCCGGCCTTGCCGCGACCGCAGTCGAGCAGGCTCGCGAGCTGCCCCGCCTCGCGATCGAGTTCCCCGTCACCGCCGTCAGCCAGGCCCTGCAGGTGTCGATGCGCCTGCAGCAGCGGGTCACCGAGCTGGCGATCAAGGGCGACCGCGTGCTCGGGTCCCTCAGCCCCGTCGAGGAGTCACCCTCGTGGGCGACCTTCGACGACGAGCTGGACGAGTCCCCCGCCCCCGCCCGCAACGGCCGCCCCGTGGAGCTCTACCCGACGGCCACCGAACTGGACTCCGAGGACCTCCGGTCGGAGCCTGAGCCCGGACCCGAGCCGGAGGAGCCGGACACCGCGGCCGCGACGGCCGCCGCCGTCACCGCGAGCGCCGCCGCCGGGGACATCGCCGGCACGGACACCGCCGAGACGGGCACCTCCCCCGGGGGCCCGAACGTCATGCCGACCTACCCCTCGATGACGCTGCCCCAGCTCCGCGGCAAGCTCCGCGCGCTGAGCCTGGACGACCTCACGTCGCTGCTGGCGTGGGAGACGACGCACGAGGACCGCCCGGCCTACGTCACGATGCTGAGCAACCGGATCACCACGGTCACCGAGGCGTGAGCGCGGGGCCCACGTCGGAGGAGACTCCCTGGCCGGTCCGGACGGTCGCCCGCAAGATCGCCGAGTGGGTCGACAAGCTGGGGGCCGTCTGGATCGAGGGCCAGCTCGCGCAGGTCACCGCCCGCGCCGGCACGGGTACCGCGTTCCTCGTGCTGCGGGACCCCGCGGCCGACGTGTCCGTGCAGCTCACGGTGCCGATGTCGCTCGTGCGCGAGCAGGGCCCGGTGGTGGCCGAGGGCAACCGGGTGATCGTGCACGGCAAGCCGTCGTTCTACCTGGGCCGGGGCACGCTGAGCATCCGGGTGGACGCGATCCGCGCCGTCGGGCTCGGTGAGCTGCTGGCGCGCGTCGAGCGGCTGCGCAAGCTCCTGGCCGCGGAGGGCCTGTTCGATCCGGCACGCAAGCGCCGCCCGCCGTTCCTCCCGCGCCGGATCGGACTGATCACCGGGCGGTCGTCCGCGGCGGAGCACGACGTCGTCTCGAACGCGCAGGCCCGCTGGCCCGCCGTCCGGTTCCGGATCGAGAACACCGCGACCCAGGGCGGGCTGGCCGTCCCGCAGATCGTCGCGGCGCTCGAGGTGCTGGACCGCGACCCCGAGGTCGACGTGATCGTGCTGGCCCGCGGCGGCGGCAGCGTCGAGGACCTGCTCCCCTTCTCCGACGAGACGCTCTGCCGCGCCGTCGCCGCGTGCCGGACCCCGGTGGTCTCGGCGATCGGGCACGAGCCGGACACCCCGCTCGTCGACCACGTGGCCGACGTCCGGTGTTCCACTCCCACCGAGGCCGGACGGCGGCTGGTGCCGGACCTCGCCGAGGAGGTCGCCCGCGTCGGGGCCCTGCGGGACCGGGCGCGGCGTGCGCTGCACGGCTGGGTGGACCGGGAGCAGCGCGTCCTCGCCGCCCTCCGAGCCCGCCCGGTGCTGGCCGAGCCTCTGCGGAGCCTGGACCGGCGGCACGAGGAGCTGGAACGGCTGCGCGCGGGCACCCGGGCGGCAGTCGAGCGGCGGATCGACCGGGGCGAGACGGACATCGCGCACCTGCGCGCCCGGCTGACGGCGTTGGGCCCGTCCGCGACGCTGGCCCGCGGGTACGCGATCGTCCAGCGGGTCCCGGCCGGGATCGCGCCCGCCGACGAGGCCGGTGCGGTGCTGCCGATCCTGACGGCGGTCGGCGAGACCTCCGCCGGGGAGCGGCTGCGGATCCGGGTCGGGGACGGGGCCGTGCACGCGGTCGTCGCGCCCGAGGAGGATGGCACAGCGGAGAATGGAACGCTGCGGAAGAAGGCAACCAGGAAGGCCGTCGAGTGAGCACCCCGGAACGCACGCCCGTGGAGGAGCTGGACTACGAGCGGGCGCGGGACGAGCTCGCCGAGGTCGTCCGCGCCCTCGAGGTCGGCGGCCTCGGTCTCGACGAGTCGGTGGCCCTCTGGGAGCGCGGCGAGCAGCTGGCGCGCCGCTGCGAGCAGCAGCTCGCCGGTGCCCGGGAGCGCGTCGAGAAGGCCCTGGCAGAGGCGGACAAGGACACCTAGCCTCGCTCCACCGTCGCGCCCACCTCCGCGAGCAGCACTCTCGTGCGGGGAGAAGAGGGGTGCGGCGGCGCAGCGGCGGCTAGTTCTGCTCGGCTCCCGGCGCGAGCGGGCTCGCCTTCACCGTCGCCTCCGCGAGGGCGCGGAACTCGTCGTCGGTCCCGCTGCCCGTGATCAGCAGCCGCACCGTGGGCGTGCCGGGGAGCGTTGCGATCCGGAAGGGCTCGCCGTCCGGGGCGCCGTACTCCACCCAGGTCAGGCCCGCGGCGTCGATCGTGCCGCGGCCCCCCACCGGGCCACCGGCCTCCGCGGCCAGCAGGTTCTCCTCGGCGCCGTCGCTCTGCACGAGGCGCAGGTAGCGCCCGTCCGGCGTCACGTACCCGGCCCGGACGGCGGACCCGCCACCGGTCACGGCGCCGCGGTCCGTGGAGTTGGGTTTCCAGCCCGCCGGGACCGCCGGGACACGCAGCGGGAACACCGACGCCTTGGCGAAGTCCGTGAACGTGGCGCCCACGTCCGTCACCGGGACGGCGTCCGGGTCGATCTCGGGGCCGCCGGGTGCGAAGGAGCAGGACCGCAGCCCGCCGACGCCCACCAGCGCGATCACGAGGAGCACGCCGAGCGCGAGGAGCATGCCGCGCACGTCGGGCGCCCCGCCGCGGGCGGGCTTCTGCGGGGGCGGCGGCTCGGAGGGGGAACTCACGCCGTCCATGGTCCCCCACCCGCCGGGGGTGCACCTTCCGGTACCGCGTCCTGGCCCGGTGGGCGTGCCGCGGCAATGGCATGGCTCTCGGAGCACCCCGTTCGGGGCGGCGATCTGGGAGGATCCCGGGGACTCCCCGCCGCAGGCTCACCGCCGTGCCGCGGGACGCCGGAGCACGACCCGGCGCCCCACCGATGCAGAAGGAGGCCCGATGACCGGCCCCAGCGAGACCACCGGGACATCCAAGCCGGAACGACGCCGCGAGGCACCGGACCGCAACCTCGCCATGGAGCTGGTCCGGGTCACCGAGGCCGCAGCCATGGCCGCCGGACGCTGGAACGGCCGCGGGGACAAGAACGGCGGGGACGGCGCCGCGGTCGACGCGATGCGCCAGCTGATCGGCACCGTCTCCATGCGCGGGGTCGTCGTGATCGGCGAGGGCGAGAAGGACGAAGCCCCGATGCTGTTCAACGGCGAGCAGGTCGGCAACGGCGAGGGCCCCTGGTGCGACGTCGCCGTGGACCCGATCGACGGCACCACCCTGATGGCCAAGGGCATGCCCAACGCGCTGGCCGTGCTGGCCGTCGCCGAGCGCGGCGCCATGTTCGATCCGTCGGCCGTCTTCTACATGGAGAAGATCGCCGTCGGGCCGGAGGCCGCGGGCGTCATCGACATCACCGCCCCGATCGCGGAGAACATCCGCAAGGTCGCGGCGGCCAAGGCCCTGGACGTCACGGACGTCACGGTGTGTGTGCTGGACCGGCCGCGGCACGACGCGATCGTCAAGGAGATCCGGGCGACCGGCGCCCGCATCCGCTTCATCTCCGACGGCGACGTCGCCGGCGCCATCGCGGCGGCCCGCCCGAGCACCGGCGTCGACATGCTGATCGGCATCGGCGGCACGCCCGAGGGCATCATCGCCGCCGCCGCGCTGAAGTGCATGGGCGGGGAGATCCAGGGCCGGCTCTGGCCGAAGGACGACGAGGAGCGCGAGAAGGCGATCGCCGCCGGCCACGACCTGAGCCGTGTTCTCACCACCGAGGAGCTCGTGACCGGGGAGAACGTGTTCTTCTGCGCCACCGGCGTCACCGACGGGGACCTGCTGCGCGGGGTGCACTACCGCGCGGGCGGCTGCACCACGCAGTCCATCGTGATGCGGTCGAAGTCCGGCACGGTCCGGCTGATCGACGGCTACCACCGGTTGACCAAGCTGCGCGAGTACGCGTCGGTGGACTTCGACCCCGCGGTGTTCGTCGAGAACGAGAACACCCCGCCGCTGCCCTAGATCGCACACACCGACAGGCCCCGCCGGACTCCGGCGGGGCCTGTGGTGGGTTCGGGTCCTCGTGGAGGGGATGCGGAGCGCCCGGCGCGGAGCCGTGCCCTGCTCCGCGCCGGACTTGACGCCCTTTCGAGCGCCGCCCCTGTAGCCGCCGCCCCTCCGGCGGCCTGACCCCCATCCTTGCTCCCCGCGGGCGGCCGGTCATCGACAAACCTGATGAACCGGGGCCCGCTTCTCAGGTTGCGGGCGAGGTGTTCGTGGTGTGGTGGAAGACGTCGCCGGGGTCGTACGCCGCCTCGACCTCCGCGAGGCGCGCGTACCTCGGGCCGCGGCGCCGTGGGCATACGCAGAACTGCGCAGTCGACACGGGCGAAACGCCGGTTACGCCGCGCCGACCAGACCCAGTCGCTGCGCGTGCAGCACCGCGGAGAGCCGGTCCGTCACCCCGAGCTTCGCGTAGCAGCGCTCCAGGTGCTTGTGCACCGTGCGCTCGGCGATGTCCAGCCGGCGGGCGATCGCGCCCGCCGTCAGCCCCTGGGACAGCAGGGCGAGCACGGACCGCTCCCGGGGCGTGAGCCGGACCGAGGACGCGATGTCCGCCGTCGCCGCGTCGATGCCGCGCAGCGCCGCCGAGTACGCCCGGACCTGGCGGTCCAGGCCGCTCAGCAGCCGCCAGATCCGCCCGGCCAGCGCCATGTCCTCCCCGGTGAAGACGGCAGGCCGGGCAATGGTGAAGGACCGGACCGCGCCCCCGCCCGGAAGGGCATGACGACCTGCTCCGTCATGCCCGAGACGCGGGCCGGCGCGTTCCCCTCGCCGTACCCGTCGCGAATGAGGAAGTCCTCGAGCACATCCGCGATCTCCAGCGGGACGAGGTCCCCCGTCACGATGTAATAGCGCAGGACGGGGTGGCTGCGCGGGGCGTCGGCCACGCCCCACTCGATGATCTGGTCGCGGAAGCCGTCGATCGAGCCGTCGAGCGGATAGATCTCCCCTGTCAGCGGCCGGCCCGGCACGAGCTCCGACGTGGCCACCCCGACGGCGTCGAACGTGTCCCGCAGCATCAGCGCGATCCGGTCCTCCGGCAGCTCCGTCAACGGTTCTGCCATCAGCTCCGCGATGAACTCGAGCCAAGCCCGGTCGTCGTACCCCGTCCTCATCGCATCTCACTCCGGCCCGTCGTCAGTGAAACTCTGCCGTACTCGAAAGGTCCGAGTTGAGGACAACGGCGTTACCGATCCACGGGAATCAGCCGGGAAAGCCTCCGAGCGGCCGTGTGTGGTTGGTCCGCGGGGCGCCGGCGCGGCGCCCTCAGGACACCCTGCCGAACAGGCCCAGCCGCTGGGCGCGGAGCACGGCCGAGAGCCGGTCCGCCACCCCGAGCTTCGCGTAGCAGCGCTCCAGGTGCTTGTGCACCGTGCGTTCGGCGATGTCCAGCCGGCGGCCGATCGCCCCTGCGGTCAGCCCCTGCGACAACAGCGTGAGGACCGCGGACTCGCGCGGGGTGAGCCGCAGGGCGGACGCGACGTCGTGGCCGGCGGCGCCCGTCTCCCGGCGCGCCCGGGCGAACGCGGACACCTGGCGGTCGAGGCCGGTCAGCACCCGCCAGAGCACGCGGCACAGGTCCAGCTCAGCGTCGGTGAACGGCTCGCCGCGGCCGAGGACGAACGCCCGGTGCACGCCCGGCTGCAACCGCAGCGGCAACGCCATCTGGTCCTGACAGTGGCAGGAACGGGCGAGGGCCGTCCACTCGCCGCAGACCCGGGGGTCCGCGTAGGTGGCCGGCACGTCGTGGGTCCGGACCGGGACCCGCAGGCCGGTCCCGATGTAGAAGCGCAGGAGCGGGTGCTCCTCGGCGGCCCGCTCGATGCTCCATTCCTCGATCTGATCGCGATAACCCGAGAAGTTCTCCCGCAGCGGATACAGCTCGATCGTCGGTGCCCGGCCCGGCGCCATGTCGTTGAAGGAGCAGCCCAGACCGTCGAAGGTCTCCCCGAGCCGCAGCGCGATCCGCTCTGCCGGGAACTCGGTCAGCGGCTCCGCCATCAGCTCGGCGACGAACTCCATCCAGTCCCGTTCGTGCCGCGCCGTCATGCCCCTCACCCCGATTGACGCTCCGTGATCAGGTACTCACCACTGACGAGCCGATCGTCAACCATTCACATACATCGGCGTGGTGAAAGCCGACGGACGGCCCTGCGGCGATAGCCCGAACGGCCGCATCCGTCGAGGGCTCCGGGACCCGCCGCGAGGTGGGCACGAGACCCGTCCCGCTGGAGGGCCCGCCGCCGATGACGCTCGGGTTCAGGTCCCCGGACAGCAGGGCGACGACGCAGCGCCCTCTCGCCCGGACGGTGTAATCCCGCCCATCCGGACCTGCGCCCACGGTGCCCCCGGGCGGAGGATGAGGCGCATGAGCGAGGGCGCTGCCGGCACCGACGGCAAGGACGACCAGGCGGAGTACCGCATCGAGCACGACACGATGGGCGAGGTCCGGGTCCCGGTCGACGCCCTGTGGCGGGCCCAGACGCAGCGCGCGGTCGAGAACTTCCCCATCTCCGGACGAGGCCTGGAGCGCGCCCAGATCCGCGCGCTCGGCCTGGTCAAGGGCGCGGCCGCGCGGGTGAACGGCCGCATCGGGGTGCTGGACGACAAGCTCGCCACGGCGATCGCCGAGGCCGCGGACGAGGTCGCCGAGGGCCGGCACGACGCGCACTTCCCGGTGGACGTGTTCCAGACGGGCTCCGGGACGTCGTCGAACATGAACGCGAACGAGGTCATCGCGACCCTCGCGACGCGGGCCTCGGGCACGGACGTCCACCCGAACGACCACGTCAACGCCTCGCAGTCGTCGAACGACGTGTTCCCGACGACCATCCACCTGGCCGCCACCGAAGCGCTCGCGACCGACGTCGTCCCGGCGCTGGAGCACCTCTCCGCCTCGCTGCGCCGCCGCGCCGAGGACTGGAAGGACGTCGTCAAGTCCGGCCGTACGCACCTCATGGACGCCGTGCCGATCACCCTCGGCCAGGAGGCCGGCGGCTGGGCGAGCCAGGCGGAGTACGGCATCGAGCGGGTCCGGGACGCGCTCCCCCGGCTCGCGCAGCTGCCGATCGGCGGCACCGCGGTGGGCACGGGGCTCAACGCCCCCGAGGGCTTCGGCTCCGGCGTCGCCGAGGAGCTCCGCGCGGCCACCGGGCTCGACGTGCTGGCCGAGGCGAGCGACCACATCGAGGCCCAGGGCAGCCGCGACGGCCTGGTCGAGGCCTCGGGCGCGCTGCGCACCGTCGCCGTGTCCCTCTACAAGATCGCGAACGACCTGCGCTGGCTGAGCTCCGGGCCGCGCACCGGGCTCGCCGAGATCCACCTGCCGGACCTGCAGCCGGGCTCGTCGATCATGCCGGGGAAGGTCAACCCGGTGATCTGCGAGGCGACGATGATGGTCGCGGCGCAGGTCATCGGCAACGACGCCACGGTCGCGTTCTCCGGCACCCAGGGCAACCTGGAGCTCAACGTGATGATGCCGGTCATGGCGCGCAACGTGCTGGAGTCCGCGCGGCTGCTCGCCAACGCGGCGCGGCTGCTGGCGGACAAGGTGGTCGACGGCGCCGAGGCGGACCTGGAGCGCACCCGCGAGTACGCCGAATCCTCGCCCTCGATCGTCACGCCGCTCAACTCCTACCTCGGCTACGAGGAGGCGGCCTCGATCGCGAAGCAGTCCCTCAAGGAGCGCCGCACGATCCGCGAGGTCGTCCTCGAACGGGGCCACGTGGAGTCCGGGAAGCTCACCCTGGAGCAGTTGGACACCGCCCTGGACGTCCTCAAGATGGCCCGCGGCGGCCGCGGCTGACGCCGCCCGTGCGCGGAAATCGTTGCCAGGGCGAGGGTTTCCGCGCACGAGCGGGGAGCGACACGTCACCCTTCGTAGTATTCGAAGATCGTTCACTCCGCGTTCACGTCCGTTCGGTCTAATCCTTGTTGTGACAACTGCAGGAACGTTGCGGTGAGTGCCTCCGGGCGGTTCGCGTTCGAGCCGCTGCTGAACCTGGTGACCGGCCGGCCGGTCGGGCTCGAGATCCTGCGTCGGCAGACGCGGGACCGGACCGAGCACGTCGCGCAGACCTCGGTGTGGGGGCCGCGGCAGCTCGCCGAGTTCGACTCCGGGATCGCGGGCGCGGCCGTCCTGCACGGCGCGGACCACGACGCGAGCGTGCCCCTGCACGTCGACGTCCTGGCGGACACCGTCGTCGGCGCCCGGGGCCGGGTCGCGCAGTTCCGCACCACGCTGGAGCGCCGCAACCCGGACCGCCCGGCGCCGCCGCTCGTACTGGAGATCAACCCGGCGCTCGCCGCCGCGCCGCCGGAGGTGTTGCTGGAACGGCTCGCCGAGCTGCGGACGGACGGCTTCGGGGTGGCCCTGGACCAGGTGGGACGCGGTTTCGGGCTCGAGTTCGTGTCCGCGCTGCGGCCGGATCTGGTCAAGATCGACGCCGAACTGGTCGCCCGGCTGCCCACGGACCGGACCGCGGCCGCCGTCGTCACCGCGATCTCCGAGGTGTGCCGGATCGTGGGGGTGCGCACCGCGGCGGTCGGCGTCTCGACGCCGGAGGAGCTCGCCGCCGTCCGCCACCACGGGATCCCCTGGGCGCAGGGACCGCTGCTCGCCGGGACGCGGCGGCGGGCGTCGACGGCCGGGGTCGGCCTGCCCCTCGAGCTGATGGAGAACGCGGCCACCCGGCTGCGGCCCTCCCCGGTCCCGCGGTCGGCGAAGGTCCCGGGCCGCCCGAGCGTCGCCGAACTGGTGCAGGCGGCCGTCAGCCTGCCGGCGAACGCGACCGCGGAGCAGGCCCGGCAGGCACTCGCGGACCATCCGCAGGTGGGGAGCGTCGTCCTGCTCGACGCGGCGCGCAGGCCGGTCGGCTTCCTGGACCGCAACCGCTTCATGCTGGCGATCTCCGGACCGTTCGGCCGGGCGCTGTGGGCCCAGCGGCCGGCCTCGGGGCTGGCGGATCCGCCCCGGACCCTACCCGCGGACGTCGACGTCCCGGTGGCGCTGAGGCACTGCCTGTCCGGTGACCGCACCCGGCACTACGACGATCTCGTCCTGCTCGACGGCGCCGGGGCCTGCGCCGGGATCGTCCGGGTGACGGACCTCCTGCGCGGGGTCGGAGGAGATTCCAGCGCCGCGTGAGTACGGCCGGTAGGCCGTCCCGGACCCGTCCGGGTGCCCGCCGGCCACGTGTCGCCGTCCGGAACGCCCGTTCCGTGACCCGCATGTGACCGAACTTGTCGCACCGCGCGGCTAGATTCCCCGATCAGGGGAGATCGACAGCTCCCGCACCCGCGCTCCCCAGCGCACCCGTTCTCGAGGAGAACCGCACATGATCAGATCGCCGCACCGGAGTCGTCGGGTCCTCGTGACCGCCGCGGTCGGGGCAGTCGTGGCGCTGGGCGCCGTGGGCTGCGTGAGCTCCGCAGGCTCGTCCTCCTCGGCCTCGGGCGGCAACGCCTGGGCCACCGCCACCTCCGCCCAGGCCGGCGGCGGGATGGACGCGCTCGTCGCGGCGGCGAAGGCGGAGGGCACGCTGAACGTCATCGCGCTGCCCCCGGACTGGGCCAACTACGGCAACATCATCAAGGCCTTCTCGGACAAGTACGGCATCAAGGTCGACTCGGCGAACCCGGACGGCTCCAGCCAGGACGAGATCAACGCGGTCAAGCAGCTCGGCACCCAGGACCGCGCGCCGGACGTGCTGGACCTCGGTCAGTCCTTCGCGCTCGGCAACGTGGACCTCTACGCCCCTTACAAGGTCGCCACGTTCGACTCGATCCCGGCCGCGAACAAGGACGCGAACGGCGCCTGGGTGAACGACTACGGCGGCTACATCTCGATCGGCTGCAACTCCACGCTGGTCCCGGTCTGCCCGACGACCCTCAAGGACCTCGCCAAGCCCGAGTACGCGGGCAAGGTCGCGCTCAACGGGGACCCGACCCAGGCCGCTTCGGCGTTCGCCTCGGTGTGGGCGGGCGCGCTGGCCAACGGCGGCTCGCTGGACGACATCAGCCCCGGCGTGACCTTCTGGGGTTCCGTCGCGAAGAGCGGCAACCTGCTGAAGGTGGACCCGAACTCCGCCACGATCCAGAGCGGCCAGACCCCCATCGTGCTGGACTGGGACTACCTGAACGTCGCCGAGACCGAGAAGAACAAGGCCTCGTTCGACTGGAAGGTCGCGGTCCCGACGGACGGGCTGTTCGCCCAGTACTACGCGCAGGCGATCAACAAGAACGCCCCGCACCCGGCCGCCGCCCGGCTCTGGCAGGAGTTCCTCTACTCGGACGAGGGCCAGAACCTGTGGCTCGCCGGCAAGGCGCGGCCCATCCGGCTGGAGGCCATGAGCGCCGGGGGCACCGCGGACAAGGCGCTGCTCGCGGCGCTTCCGCCGGTGACCGGTGAGGCACGGTTCCCGACGCAGGCGCAGACGGACGCGGCGAACAAGGTGGTGGCCCAGAACTGGGCGACCGCGACGTCGTGACGCCGTGACCTCGCTCCTCGAGCAGCCGGCCGCGCCGACGGAGACGGTGCGGCCGGCCCGGAACCGGCGCGCCGCGCTGGGACTGCTGCCCTTCGCGGCCTACCTGCTGGTCTTCCTCGGCGGGCCGCTCTACTTCGTGGTCACCGGGGCGCTCACGGACTCCGGCGGCCGGCCGACGTTCGCGAACGTCCTGGCCTCGGTCACCGAGCCGCAGTACCGCCTGGCCTTCGCGTCGAGCCTGCTGCTGTCCGCGGTGACGGCGCTGATCGGCGCCGTCTTCGGGGTGTTCCTCGCCCAGGCGGTGATCACCAGCCGGCCCGGCAGTCCGCTGCGCCGGATCGTGTCGACGGCGTCCGGGGTGCTCGCGTACTTCGGCGGGGTGCCGCTGGCGTTCGCGTTCATCGGTGCCCTCGGCCAGACCGGGCTCGCGACGATCTTCCTGCGCGGGATCGGGATCGACCTCTACGCGGCGGGCTTCCGGATCGACTCGCTCACCGGCCTGGGTCTGACCTACGTCTACTTCCAGATCCCGCTCATGGTCATCCTGATCACCCCCGCGCTGGAGGGGCTGCTGCCGCAGTGGCGGGAGGCCGCGGAGAACCTCGGTGCGTCGGCCTGGTCGTACTGGCGGCACATCGCGCTGCCGGTGCTGGCGCCCGCGCTCGGCGGGGCCACGCTGGTGCTCTTCGGCAACGCCTTCGCCGCCTACGCCACCGCGCTCGCGCTGACCAGCGGCTCGATCCCGCTGGTCACCACGTCGATCGCCTCCGCGCTGTCCGGCAACGTGCTCGCCAACCAGCAGAACGTCGGGCTCGCCCTCGGCCTGGACATGGTCGTGGTGATCGGGATCGTGATGGTCGGGTACCTGCTGCTGCAGCGGCGCGCGGCGAAGTGGACCGCGCGATGAAGGGAACGGGCCGATGAGGCGGGGCAGGCGCTGGCGGGTCGTCGTCTTCGTGATCGCGGCGATCTACTTCCTGGTGCCGCTGGTCGCCGCGGGCGAGTTCAGCCTGCGCAAGCCCGGCGGCTACGGGTTCGCCAACTACCTCGCGATCGCCACGGACCCGGTGCTGCTCGACGCGCTGCTGGTGTCCCTGGAGATCGCGGTGGTCACCGCGGTGCTCGTCCTGGTCCTGGTGATCCCCACGGCGGTGTGGGTGCGGCTGCGCCTCCCCGCGGTCGCCGGGTTGCTGGAGAGCGCGACGATCCTGCCGATCGTGGTGCCGCCGGTCGTCATGGCGGCGGGCATCGCGTTCGTGCAGGCCAACCTGGACGCGCCGGTGTTCCGGTCGCTGTTCTCGTCGTCGATCAGCGCGCTGACGCCGTTCTACGTGGTCCTGGCCCTGCCGTTCGCCTACCGCGCGATCGACAACGGGCTGGCCGCGATCCCGCTGCGCACGCTCGTCGAAGCGGCCCGCAACCTCGGGGCCGGGTGGGCGTCGGCGCTGCTGCGGGTGGTCCTCCCGGCCATCCGGAGCGCCGTGCTGGGCTCGGCGTTCCTCACCCTGGCGCTGGTCCTCGGCGAGATCGTGATCGCCCGGATCCTGCTCTACACGGACACCTTCCCGATCGCGGTCGTGGACGTCGGGCGCAGCGTCGCCGGCGTCTCGGTCGCCCTGACCCTGGCCAGCCTGCTGCTGACCTGGGTGCTGCTGCTGGCGGTCTCGTTCGCCGGTAGCCGTCGCGCGAGGAGCAACGCATGACCCACGTGATCACCTCCGACGCCGCCGCCGAGACCGCCCGCGGGACCACCGTCGAGTTCCGGGGTGTGCAGCGCGCCTACGGCTCCACGCTGGCGCTCGACGGGCTGGACCTCACCCTGCACGCCGGCGAGCTGCTCGCGCTGCTCGGCCCGTCCGGCTGCGGGAAGACCACGGCGCTGCGGCTGCTCGCGGGTTTCGACACGCCCACCGCGGGCGAGATCCTGATCGGCGGCAAGGACGTCACCGGCGTCCCGGCGTCGAAGCGGGACGCCGGGATGGTGTTCCAGGCCTACTCGCTCTTCCCCACGATGACCGCCGCGGAGAACGTGGCGTTCGGGATGCGGATGCGGAAGGTCGGCGCGGCGGAGCGGAAGCGGCGTGCGGACGAGCTGCTGGAGCTCGTCGGGCTGGGCAGCCGGGGCGGGTCGTACCCGCACGAGATGTCCGGCGGCCAGCAGCAGCGGGTGGCGCTGGCCCGGGCCCTGGCGATCAGGCCGTCGGTGCTGCTGCTGGACGAGCCCCTCTCGGCGCTCGACGCGCGGGTGCGCGTGCAGCTGCGGGACGAGATCCGGCGGCTGCAGCTCGCCGAGGGCATCACCACGCTCTTCGTGACCCACGACCAGTCCGAGGCGCTGGCCGTCGCGGACCGGGTGGCGGTGCTCAACGCCGGGCACATGGAGCAGATCGGTCCGCCGCAGGAGGTCTACGCGCGACCCGCGACGCCGTTCGTCGCCGAGTTCGTCGGGGTGATGAACGAGGTCCCGGTGGACGGGGGCCGGATCGTGGCCGGCGCGTCGGAGACGAAGCAGGTCCGCCCGGAGGGCCTCGCCGTCGGAGGGGCGGCCGGCCTGCCGGGCACCGTGCTGACCAGCACGTTCCTCGGCCCCGTGACCCGGCTGGTCGTGAGCACCGAGGTCGGCGAGCTCACCGTGGACGTGGTCAGCCGTCCCGGCCTGCCCGGCATCGGGGACCCCACCACCGTCTCGGTCATCCGCGGCTGACGCCGCCCGTGCGCAAAAATCGTTGCCCGGGCGACGATTACCGCGCACGACCCGCGGTGGCACGGCCGAACCGATCGCCCCACTCCCGGACCCGGTCCACGAGCTCCGGCGGCGAGTACACCTCGAACTCCGCGCCCACGCCGCCGAGGGCGAAGACCGGCCAGTCCAGGTCGTCGGCCTGCATCCGCAGCAGGCAGCTGCTCTCGTCGGCCTCCTCGATCGTGGCCCAGCGCCCGACCCGCGCGCGGACCGTCTCCGCGGGCGCGCGGACGAGCGCCTCGACGTCGTGGGTGGAGGACACGTTCCGGATCCCGGCCCGGACGAACTCGGCGGCGTCGGAGGTCGGGAGCGTGCGGGGCAGGAAGCGGGCGCCGGTGCGGCGCGGGCCGGTGAGCCGGTCCAGCCGGAAGCTGCGCCAGTCGTGCCGGTGCAGGTCGTAGGCCACGAGGTACCAGCGGCGGCCGAGCGGGACCAACCGGTGCGGCTCGACGAGGCGCTCCGCGGTGTCGCGGTCCCGGGCGGTGTAGCCGAACTCGAGACGCTCGTCGTCCCGGCAGGCCTGGGCGACCGTGATCAGCACGTCCGGGTCCACCGCCGGCGCCGGATTCGTCCCGGCCCAGGTCACGGGCACGGTGACGGCCCGCAACGCGTCCACCCGGCGGCGCAGCCGCGGCGGCATCACCTGCACGACCTTCGTCAGCGCGCGGACCGCGGACTCCTCGATACCGGCGATCGCGCCCTGCGTCGCGGCCTGCATCCCGACGGCGAGCGCGACGGCCTCCTCGTCGTCGACGACCAGCGGGGGCAGCGCGGCGCCCGCCGCCAGCTGGTATCCCCCGTCGACCCCGCGGGTGGCCTCGACGGGGTAGCCGAGCTCGCGGAGCCGGTCGACGTCGCGGCGCAGCGTGCGGGTGGAGACCCCGAGCCTTCCCGCCAGCTCGCCGCCGGGCCAGTACCGGTGGGTCTGCAGCAGGGACAGCAGCCGCAGCGTCCGGGAGCTCGTGTTCGCCATGTTCTCCATTCTGGCGGCCATTGAGGACAGGAACTGACCGGAGCGGCTTCTATCGTTCTCCTCATGACGACGACGGAGAACACCCCGACCCTCACCGGCGAGCGCGCGGACATCCTGGAGGCGCTGACCCAGCAGCGCTACTTCCTCCGCCACACCGCCGAGGGCCTGACGGACGAGCAGGCCGCGGCGCGGACCACGGTCAGCGAGCTCTGCCTGGGCGGCCTGATCAAGCACGTCGCGCTGGTCGAGCGGGCGTGGGTGGACTTCATCCTCGAGGGCACGTCGGCGATGGAGGCGACCGAGAACTCGTCGACGGAGCACGCCCTCGGCTTCCGGATGCAGCCCGGGGAGACCCTCGCGGGCCTCCTCGCGCGGTACGAAGAGGTCGCGCGGCGCACGGACGACGTGCTCGCGACCCTCCCCGACCTCGACGTGTCGCACGCGCTGCCGGAAGCCCCGTGGTTCGAGCCGGGCGCGCGCCGCTCCGCCCGCCGGGTCTTCCTCCACATCGTCGCCGAGACGGCCCAGCACGCCGGGCACGCGGACATCCTGCGGGAGGCGATCGACGGGCAGAAGACGATGGGCTGATCTGCACGATCTCGACGGGAAACTGTCGGGGGCCGCTGTCAGGATGGTTCCTGTGCTGCTCACCAGGGTCGTGGACACCTCCGCCGCGGTCGGCGCCACCCGCTCCCGCAAGGAGAAGACGACGGCGCTGGCCGCCCTGCTACGGCTCGCCGAGCCGGACGAGGTCGAGCCCACCACCGCGTGGCTCGCGGGCGAACCCCGGCAGGGTCGGATCGGCGCCGGCTGGCGCACCCTGTCGGGCCTGGTCACGGACCCGGCGGACGAACCGTCGCTGACCGTCGCCGGGGTGGACGAGACCCTCACCGAGCTGGCCGGGACGTCCGGTGCGGGCTCCACGCGGCGGCGCAGGGAGCTGCTGGGCGAGCTGTTCGGCGCCGCCACCGAGGCGGAGCAGAAGTTCCTCGTCCGGCTGCTCACCGGGGAGCTCCGGCAGGGCGCGCTGGAGGGCGTGATGCTCGAGGCGATCGCCGCGGCGGCCGACGTCCCGGCCGCGAGCGTGCGGCGGGCGTTCATGCTGTCCGGCCGGTTGCCGGGCACCGCGGTCGTCGCGCTGAGCGGTGGGGCCGAGGCTCTCGACGCCGCGCGGCTGGAGGTCGGGCGACCGGTGCGGCCCATGCTCGCGAGCCCCGGGTCGTCGCTCGACGCGGCGCTGGAGTCGCTGGGCACCGACGTCACCGTCGAGTTCAAGCTGGACGGCGCGCGCATCCAGGTCCACCGGGACGGCGACGAGGTGCGGGTCTGGACGCGCACCCTGCGGGAGATCACGGACGGCGTGCCCGAGCTCGTCGAGCAGGTGCGGAGCCTGCCGTGCCGCTCCGCGGTGCTCGACGGCGAGACCCTCGCCCTCGACGACGACGGCCGCCCGCGCCCCTTCCAGGACACGATGAGCAGGTTCGGCAGCGACGCCACGGAGGAGCAGGCCCTGCTGAGCCCCTTCTTCTTCGATCTCCTACACCTCGACGGCAAGGACCTCCTCGACGAGCCGTTGCAGGTGCGCCTGGACGCCCTCGCCGGGCTGCTCGCCGCGCCCGAGCAGGCGCCGCTCCGCATGCCGGGCGTCCGCACGCCCACCCCTGAGCAGGCCGCCACCGTGCTGGACGACGCGCTGGGCGCCGGGCACGAGGGCGTCGTCGTCAAGGCGCTGGACGGCCCGTACGCGGCCGGGCGCCGCGGCAAGGCGTGGCAGAAGGTCAAGCCCGTGCACACCCTGGACCTGGTGGTCCTCGGTGCGGAGTGGGGCTACGGCCGGCGCACGGGCTCGCTCTCCAACATCCATCTCGGCGCCCGGGACCCGGACGGCGGCGAGCCGATCATGGTGGGCAAGACGTTCAAGGGCATGACGGACGAGCTGCTCGCCTGGCAGACCAGGACGTTCCCCGAGTACGCCAGCGGGGAGTCCCCGGGTGCGGTGCTGCTGCGCCCCGAGCTCGTCGTCGAGATCGCCTTGGACGGCGCGCAGCGCAGCGTCCGCTACCCCGGCGGCGTCGCGCTCCGGTTCGCCCGCGTCCTGCGCTACCGCCCGGACAAGACCCCGGGCGAGGCGGACACGATCGACGCGGTGCGCGCCCTGCTCGCCGAGTGATCTCTCGAACCCAACCGTGAGATCGTCGTCGCGCCGGGAACGGGTGGGCTGCGCGGTGATCGGCGCGTACCCTTCACTACTCGTGCGCTTCCTCGACGGCCAACGGCCCGCGACCGACCTGACCTACGACGACGTCTTCCTCGTCCCGGGGCGGTCGACCGTCGCCTCCCGCTTCGACGTGGACCTCACCACCGCGGACGGCACGGGGGCGACGGTGCCGGTCGTCGCGGCCAACATGACCGCCGTCGCCGGACGCCGGATGGCCGAGACCCTCGCCCGCCGCGGCGCGCTGACCGTCCTCCCCCAGGACGTGGCGCCGCAGGCCGTCGCGGAGATCGTCGCGTGGATCAAGTCCCGGCACGTCGTCTGGGACACCCCGCTCGTGCTGCGCACCGGGGACGCCGTCGCGGACGCGCTGAACCTGCTGCCGAAGCGCGCGCACGGCACCGTCGTGGTGGTCGACGACGGCGGGCGCCCGGTCGGCACGGTCGACGAGGCCGCCTGCTCGGGGGTCGACCGCTTCACCCGGCTCTCCGAGGTCCTCGACGGCGCGCCGGTCATGCTGCCCCTGGACACCGCGCCGCGGGACGTCTTCGAGGCGCTCGGCGGTCGCGGGGTCGCGCTCGGCCTCGACCGCGACGGCCGGCTCGCCGGGCTGCTCACCGCCCTCGGTGCGATCCGGGCCGGGATCTACGCGCCCACCCTCGACGCCCACGGCCGGCTGCGGACCGCGGCCGCGATCGGGATCAACGGCGACGTGCCGACGAAGGCGAAGGCACTGCTCGCCGCGGGGGTCGACGTGCTCGTCGTCGACACCGCACACGGGCACCAGGACAAGATGCTCGACGCCCTGCGCGCCGTTCGCGCGGCGGTGCGCGACGCCGGTTCGACCGTCCCGATCGCCGCGGGCAACGTCGTCACGGCCGAGGGCGTGCACGATCTGGCCGAGGCGGGCGCGGACGTGATCAAGGTCGGCGTCGGACCCGGCGCCATGTGCACGACGCGGATGATGACCGGCGTCGGCCGCCCGCAGTTCTCCGCGGTGCTCGAGTGCGCTGCGGCCGGGCGCGAGCACGGGGTGCACATCTGGGCCGACGGCGGGGTTCGGCACCCACGGGACGTCGCGCTGGCGCTGGCCGCGGGCGCGTCGTCGGTGATGATCGGATCCTGGCTGGCCGGAACCTACGAGTCCCCGGGCGACCTGCTGCGCGACGAGAACGGCCGCGCCTACAAGGAGTCCTTCGGGATGGCATCGAAGCGTGCCGTCAGCGCCCGGACCCGGGGCGACGGGGACTTCGACCGTGCCCGCAAGGGCCTGTTCGAGGAGGGCATCTCCAGCTCGCGGCAGCTGCTGGACCCGGCCCGCCCGGGCGTCGAGGACGTGCTCGACGGCATCTGCGCCGGGGTCCGCTCCGCCGCCACCTACGCCGGCGCCTGCAGCCTCGAGGAGCTCCACGAGCGCGCGGTGGTGGGGGTCCAGACCATGGCGGGGTTCACGGAGGGCACCCCGCACGGCCTGTAGGGCCCACCCCGCACGAGCGGCACTCTCGTGCGGACCTACCGCATGAAAGTGCCGCTCGTGCAAACAGGGGACCGCTACGCGTTCGGGCCCTCGAGCATCTCCGTCACCAGGGCCGCGATCGGGCTGCGCTCGGACCGGGTCAGGGTGACGTGGGCGAAGAGCGGGTGGCCCTTCAGCTTCTCGATCACCGCGGCGATGCCGTCGTGCCTGCCCACCCGCAGGTTGTCCCGCTGCGCGACGTCGTGGGTCAGGACCACGCGGCTCGCGGTGCCGAGCCGCGAGAGCACCGTGAGCAGGACGTTGCGCTCCAGGGACTGCGCCTCGTCGACGATCACGAACGTGTCGTGCAGGGAGCGCCCGCGGATGTGGGTCAGCGGCAGCACCTCGAGCATCCCGCGGGAGATGATCTCGTCCAGGACGTTCTGGCTGACCAGGGCGCCGAGGGTGTCGAAGACAGCCTGGGCCCAGGGGCCCATCTTCTCGCTCTCGCTGCCCGGCAGGTAGCCGAGCTCCTGCCCGCCGACGGCGTAGAGCGGCCGGAACACGACGATCTTGCGGTGCTGCTGGCGCTCCATGACGGCCTCGAGGCCGGCGAGCAGCGCGAGCGCCGACTTCCCGGTACCGGCCCGTCCGCCGAGGGAGACGATGCCGACGTCCGGATCCAGGAGCAGGTCCAGGGCGACCCGCTGCTCCGCGGAGCGGCCGTGCAGGCCGAACGCCTCCCGGTCCCCACGGACCAGCTTGACCTGCTTGTCCGCCGTGACCCGGCCGAGTGCGGCGGACGTGCCGCCGAGCAGCCTGATCCCGGTGTTGCAGGGGAGCTCGCGGGCTTCCTCGTGGTCCAGGACGCCGTCCCGGAAGAGCGTGTCGACGTCGTCGGCCCGCACCTCCAGGTCGACCATCCCGGTCCAGCCCGACGGGACGACGTCCTGGCCGTGGTACTCGTCGGCGGGGAGCCCGACCGCCGCGGCCTTCACCCGCAGCGGCATGTCCTTGGTGACCAGCACGACCTCGCGGGTGGGCCCGTAGTCCGCGCGCAGGTTGAGCGCGCAGGCGAGGATCCGGCTGTCGTTGCTGTCGGTCCGGAAACCGGCCGGCAGCACCATCGGGTCGCTGTGGTTCAGCTCGACGTGGAGCGTTCCGCCGGCGTCCCCGATCGGGACGGGCGCGTCGAGCCTGCCGTGCTTGATGCGCAGCTCGTCGAGCTGACGCAGCGCCGCGCGGGCGAACCACCCGAGTTCCGGGTGGTGCCGCTTGCCCTCGAGCCAGAGATGACCACGAGCGGAAGGACGACCTGATGCTCGTCGAACCGGGTCAGCGACCACGGGTCGGACAACAGCACCGAGGTGTCGAGCACGTAGCAGCAGGCACCCCGGGAAACGGATGCGTTGCTCTCCTGAACCGGGGCCGGACGACGATCGGTCACGGGTGCTCCCTCGTGAGCGCGGCACCACGCCCACTTCTCCGGTGGGCCGGCGGCCCTGGCGCGGGTGTGTCGACCGCGTTTCGCAACGCTGCCGGCACGCCCGCAAGGGCCGGATGCCGGCCCTCTCGGGTGCTTTGCAACACCACGTCCAGGGCCTCCCCGGGCGATGCGATCGGCACGCACCGCCACGGCGAACGCTACTAGCGGTTACCCGGGTGCGGTCAACTGTTACTTCGGCGCGCCCGACGGGGTGAAGCCGAGAATTAACAGAACGGCCTACCGTTCATCGTGTGATCGACACCGCCTGTCGTCGTCGCGGGGCCGACGACGACCCGGTCGGCCGCTATCCGCCCGGCGGCGGCGGGTCCGGACGTCCGGAGATCCCTGCGCAGCCTCGAGGGGACGAGCGGCTCGTCGAGCAACCGGGCCAGGCGCGCGGCGGGATCCCCGGGGCCGCAACGGAGCCAGGCGCGGACGAGCGGGAAGCCCTCGACGTAGGTGGCGGTGTACGTACGCCAGTGGGGGTGGGTCAGGAAGGTGAGCATCCGGCGGGCCCGGGACTCGTCGACCAGCATCCACCGGCACAGGTGCGCGATGACCTCGTCCGGGCCCGCGCCGCGCTCGTGGATCATCGTGGCGGCGTCCAGCCGGACCCGGTGCAGCGGCACCATCGCCTCGTCGACGCGCCGGGCGAGCTCACCGTCCGTGTGCACCCCGACCCCGGCCAGCACGGACGCGGCCCAGCCGCCCCACTCCTCGCCGACCACCGCCGCGAGACCCGCATCCGCCGCCCCCTCGACGACGAGCGCGCGCGGGCTGCGCGCAAGGCTCACCGCGCGCTCCGGCCGGGCGGTCGCGACCGCGTCGCGCCGGCAGTGCTCCGTGTGGTGTCCCGGATAGGTCTCGTGGGCGACGAGCAGGGCGAGCTGGCCGGCCCGCACCCGTGCGTCGGCGGCGAAGCGGACCCGGGAACGGGCGTGGCCGAGGTAGCGGGTGAACCCGGTCCAGGGGTGCCCACTGACCAGCTCGACGTCGGCGGTCTCGCCCGCCGGCAGCCCGATCCGCGCGGCGGTCCGCTCCCGCAACGCCGCCACCAGCGCCGCGACGGCCGGGCCGAGCCGCTCCGGCGGCAGCTCGTCACCGCGGCGATGGGCGGCGACCCTGCCGGCCAGCGAACCCGGGCCGGGCAGCAGGCCGTCGAGGTCGCGGTGGGCGTCCCGGTAGACGTCCGGGTCGCCGGCGACGACCGGCACGTCGAACGTCTGCTCGACGGCCTCCCGGAACGAGACGGACTCCCCGGCCAGCGCGCGGGCGGCGTGCTCCAGCGCCCCGAGTTCCGCGGCGACGAACTCCTCCCGGGCGGGGGCGAGATGCGCCTCCGGAAGCTCGCCCCGGAGCCTGCGCGCGGTTCCGACCAGCTCGGACGCCGAGGGTGCAGGTTCGACCAGGACGTGCCGGCGGAGTGCCGGGTCCCCGGTGAACGCCTCGACCGTGCCGGGTACCGCGCGATCGAGCCGCAGCGCCAGGAGGGCGACGTCACGCAGGATCGGGAACGCGCGCCTCATCATCGGACGATACCGCCCGAAACCCACGCCCGAAGGGCCGAACGGATACGGTCCCGGACGGGTGATTCATGACCACGCTCCGTTGAGGATCTGCCAAGTTGATCGCTCACTCTGATGGATCAAATGCACTCGATGGGTGACGTATCCTTGCCTCTCGTAAGCGATTCACACGATGGTGGTACGCGATTTGGCGTAAGTGGGAATAGCGGTCTAACTTTCTCCTCAGTCAGCGCGGGCTCCCCGGTCGGACGCTGACTCGAAAGGTGCCGGCCCAGCCGGTTCCACATGACTTACAGGAGAGAACTGTGCTGAAGAAGGCTGGAATTGTCGTGGCCGCCGCTGCCGCGTCCCTGCTCGCGGTGAGCCCGCTCGCCTTCGCCGGTGAGAAGGGCCACGACAAGGGCCACCACGAGAGCAGCATCTCGGGCTCGGACTTCGCCTCGAAGGACGGCAAGGGCCTCGTCAACGTGTCCGGCAACAACGCCAACGTGCCGGTCCAGGTCTGCAACAACAACGTTCCGGTCAACGTCCTGGGCGTCCAGGTGCCGGTCGAGGACGCCACCGCCGGCGTCACCGGTGCGCTGGGCCTGCTGGGCAACGCCGAGAACAAGGGCAGCACCGCCACCGACAACTCGGACAACTGCGCGCAGAAGTCCTCCGCGGGCGACTCCGTCGACCAGTGACACCTCGCAGCTGACCCGCTCAGCTGACACGAAGAAGGCGCCGGACCTCGCGTCCGGCGCCTTTTTCGTTCCTGCGGGCCGCGCACGAGCGTTCACGGATCTATTTCGGTAACGCAGCGAAAATAACCGATCGAGTGCGTAACCTTTGTTCTGAAATTCTGATCACACGATAGTGGTCGACGATTTTCACTGAGCGCTTCGATCCGATAAATTCATTACCAGTCAGCGCGGGCTCCCCGCTAACAGCGCTGACCCGAAAGGTGCACCGGCTCGCCGGTCCCACATGACTTACAGGAGATCACTGTGCTGAAGAAGGCTGGAATCGTCTTCGCCGCCGCCGCTGCGTCGCTCGTCGCCGTGTCCCCGCTCGCGTTCGCGAGCGAGGGCCACGGGCACGGGGACACGAACATCGCGCACTCCGACTTCGCCTCGAAGGACGGCAAGGGCCTCGTCAACGTCTCCGGCAACAACGCCAACGTGCCGGTCCAGGTCTGCAACAACAACGTCCCGGTCAACGTCCTGGGCGTCCAGGTGCCGGTCGAGGACCTCACCGCCGGCCTCAGCGGTGCGCTGGGCCTGCTGGGCAACGCCGAGAACAAGGGCAGCACCGCCACCGACAACTCGGACAACTGCGCCCAGAACACCGGTGCGGGCGACACGCTCAGCCAGTGAGACTAGCTCGCTGCTGAGCACCACGGTCTGAGGAGACGGCGTCGGCCCCTGCGGGGTCGGCGCCGTCTTCGCGTCGAGGAGCGGCCGACGGGCGCGTTTCCCCGGGGCCCGTACTCAGCCGCCGAAGCGGCGGTGGCGGGCCGCGTAGTCCCGCAACGCCCGCAGGAAGTCCACCTTGCGGAACTCGGGCCAGTAGGCCTCGGTGAACCAGAACTCCGAGTGCGCGGACTGCCAGAGCAGGAAGCCGGACAGCCGCTGCTCCCCCGACGTACGGATCACCAGGTCGGGGTCCGGCTGGCCGGACGTGTAGAGGTGGGCGGCGATGTGGTCCACGTCCAGGACCTCCGCGAGCTCCTCGATCGACGTCCCTGACTCGGCGTGCTGCATCAGCAGCTTGCGCACCGCGTCCGCGATCTCCTGCCGGCCGCCGTAACCGACCGCCACGTTGACCTGCAGCCCCGTGCGGCCGACCGTCCGCTCGACCGCCGCGGACAGCCGCTCGGCCATCGCCCGCGGGAGCAGCTCCAGGGCCCCGACGACGCGGAGCTGCCACGGCCGCGTCGGGCCGCTCAGCTCGTCGACGACCGTCGTGATGATCTCGAGCAGCGGCTCGAGCTCCTCGGCGGGACGGTCCAGGTTGTCCGTGGAGAGCAGGAACAGGGTCGCGACCTCCACCCCGGCCTCGCCGCACCACTCGAGCATGTCCGAGATCTTCGCGGCACCGGCGCGGTGACCGTCGTTGACGTCGACGAGCCCGGCGTCACGCGCCCAGCGGCGGTTCCCGTCGAGGATCAGCGCCACGTGCCGAGGCCGCTCGGCACCGGTCAGCCGACGGCCGAGCCGGCGCTCGTACGCCGCGTACAGCAGGTCACGCACGCCCACGGCGAAGGAGCCTACGCCCGCACCTCCGGCCCGCCCCCGGGGAGGCAGTGATCACCCGGCGTTCATCCCGGGGCGCCGCCGCCGTCACCTCCGGTGCCGTACTCTCGCCGACGTGACCGCCGGGACCGTTCCGGCGCAGCCGCCGGGCGCGCCGCTCAAACCTCGCATGCGTGGCTGGATCCACTTCTGGTCGCTCGTCGCCTCCGTGGCCGCCTGCGCCGTGCTGATCACGCTGTCCGCCGCGCTGGTCGGGGGCTGGGCGGTGCTGGCGATCAGCATCTACAGCGTGTCGATCCTGGGACTGTTCGGCACGAGCGCGCTCTACCACCGGCGCACCTGGACGTCCCCGCGCAGCAAGCTCGTCATGCGCCGCCTCGACCACTCGATGATCTTCGTGTTCATCGCCGGCACGTACACCCCGTTCGCCATGCTCGCGATGCCCGCGGCCACCGCGCGGTGGGTCCTCGCCGTGGCCTGGGGCGGCGCGCTGGCCGGGGTGGCCCTGAAGGTCGCCTGGCCGCACGCCCCGCCGTGGGTCGGCGTGCCGATCTACATCGCACTGGGCTGGATCGCGGTGTTCGTCCTGCCGGACCTGCTGCACAACGGCGGGGTGGCCGCCCTGGTCCTGCTGCTGGTCGGTGGGGCGCTCTACACGGTCGGGGCGGTGTTCTACGCGACGCGCTGGCCGGACCCGTGGCCGCGCACGTTCGGCTTCCACGAGTTCTTCCACGCCGCCACCGCGCTGGCCGCGATCTGCCACCAGCTCGCGATCTGGTTCGTCCTCTTCGCCTGAGCCTCGCCCGGGGAGAAGGCGCGGGCGCCCCGCGGCCCTCACTCGCCGGTCGGGCCCTTCGCCCGTAGCTCGTCGACCTTCGCCATCGCCTCGCGCAGGTCCGCGAGCCACTCGTCGGCGTGCTCGCCGACCAGCCGCACCGCCCAGGCCAGCGCGTCCGACCGGGACCGCGCGACCCCGGAGTCCACGAGCGTGTCCAGCACGATCCGCTCCGGCTGCCGCAGGCGCGTCATCACCGGCACCGACGCGGTGGTGAACAGCTCCTCCGTGTCCCCGATCCGCGCGCCCCAGGCGACCTTGCGCCGGTAGCGGTGCTCCGCCTGGTTGGCGATGTCCATCCGCTCCTCGCGGGTCTGCTCCCGGAAGCGGGAGATCCGGCCCGCGGCCGCGGCGGCCCGCTCGGCCCGGCCCGCGTCGGAATCGGCGAACTCGCCCTCGACGGGCGGAGCTCCCCGACGATCAGGATCTCCTCCCGGTCCACCGTCACGTCCGGCGCCGCGACGAACCAGCCGTCCGGCAGTCTGCCCTGCAGCCACGCCGCCGCGTCGTCCGCACTGGGCAGGTCGGACTGCTGCCAGCCACCCCGGCCCTGACCCCGACCGCCGCCACGTCCGCCCGCTCCGGGCCATCCCCTGTGCATCCGCCCCGACATGACGCCTCCTCGTTGCTCGTGATTACGAGATTACGCCGCAACAATGCGGTCGTGCCACGCGTTCCTGCAGGGCGGACCCCTAGGAGGTGAGCTGGGCGGCGAGGTCGCCGGGAGTGGTTGCGGGAAGGTCGCAGACGAAGCCCCGGCAGACGTAGGCGGCCGGGCGGCTGCCGAGCAGGGGACGACCGGCGAGCAGCGGGACTCCCGCCGCGTCCGGTTCCCCCGGCACGACGACGGCCCCGCCGGGCGCGAGCAGCCGGGCCTGGGCGAGCAGCGCCTCCCGCTCCGGATCCCCCACCGGCCCGACGAGCGCGACCTGCAGCGGCCCGGACACCATCGCCTCGGCCGCGGTCAGCCAGTGCCCCGCGAACCGCGGGTGCTTGCCCGCGATCCCACCGACGGTCGCCAGCCCCGCCTCCGCCGCCTCCCGGTAGCGCGCACCTGCCTCCGGCTCGGCCAGCACGGACGCCGTGAGGAGTGCGTTGCACAGCGCGGACGCTCCCGACGGCGTGGCGTTGTCGGTGAACTCGCGGGGGCGGTGCAGCAGGGCCTCGGCGTCGTCCGCCGTGTCGAAGAACGTACCGGGCCGGTCGGGGTCCGCGAACCGGGCGAGTGCGAGGTCCAGGATCCGCGTGGCCTCGGCGAGCCGCTGCGGGTCGCCGGTGGCCTGGTGCAGGGCGAGCAGCGCGTCCGCCAGGTAGGCGTGGTCCTCCAGCACCCCGGCCGCGGTGCCGACCGTGCCGTCCCGCGACGAGCGCCGCACCCGCCCCTCGACGACGTGCAGGTCCAGCAGCAGGTCCGCCGCGGTTCCCGCGGCGGCGACCCAGTCCAGCCGGCCGAACGCGGCACCAGCCTCCGCCAGCGCCTGGATCGCCATGCCGTTCCAGGCGGTGATCACCTTGTCGTCCCGGCCGGGCTGCGGCCGGGACGAGCGCGCCGCGAACAGCACCGTGCGGAGGCGCTCCCAGCGCTCGGGGTCGTCCGGGTCCACCGGCAGCTGCAGGGTCGAGGAGCCGTGCTCGAACGTGCCCTGCGCGGTGACCTCGAACAGCTCGGCCGCCCAGGCCGCGTCCTCCGGGGTCAGGACCTCGGCGAGCTGGCCGGGCGTCCACGCGTAGGTGAGGCCCTCCACGCCGTTCGTGTCCGCGTCGAGCGCGGAGGCGAAGCCGCCCTCGGCGGTGCGCAGGTCCCGGAGCAGGAACTCCGCGGTCTCCTCGGCGACCCGCCCGGCCAGCGGCGACCGGGTGCGCCGGGCGAGATGGGCGTACACCCGCAGCAGCAGGGCGTTGTCGTAGAGCATCTTCTCGAAGTGCGGCACGACCCACTGCGCGTCGACGCTGTAGCGGGCGAAACCGCCGCCGAGCTGGTCGTAGATGCCCCCGCGGGCCATCCGCTCGCAGGTGAGCTCGACGAGCCCGAGCGCCGGGGCGGACCCGGTGCGCTCGTGGTGGCGGAGCAGGAACTCGAGCACCATCGACGGCGGGAACTTGGGCGCGCCGCCGAAACCACCGAACGTCGCGTCGACGTCGCCGGCGAGCGTCGCGACCGCGTCGTCCAGCACCGCCTCCCCGACGACCGCGCTGGGCAGCTCCGCCGCCGCCGAGCTCGCCAGGCGGGACGCGATGTCCGCGGCCGCGCCACGTACCCGCTCGCCGTCCTCGGTCCAGGCACGGGTGACGGCGTCGAGCAGCTGCCGGAATCCGGGCATGCCGTGCCGCGAGGTGGGCGGGTAGTAGGTGCCGCAGTGGAACGGCTCGCCGATCGGGGTGAGGAAGCAGGTCATCGGCCAGCCGCCCTGGCCGGTCATCGCCTGGGTGGCGGCCATGTAGACGGCGTCGATGTCCGGGCGTTCCTCGCGGTCCACCTTGATCGCGACGAAGTTCGCGTTGACCTGGGCCGCCGTCTCCGGGTCCTCGAACGACTCGTGCGCCATGACGTGACACCAGTGGCAGGCCGCGTAGCCGACGGACAGCATGATCGGCACGTCCCGGCGCTGCGCCTCGGCGAACGCCTCGTCCGACCATTCCCACCAGTCGATGGGGTTGTCGGCGTGCTGGAGCAGGTACGGGCTGGTGGCCAGGGCGAGCCGGTTGGACATGCGACCCAGCCTCGCAGAGGCCGCGGCCGCCCGCGCCTCAGGACGAGGAGCGTTCCTCGTCCGATCCGGGCTGCTTCTCCCCCGTGGTCCGCTCGAAGGACTCCGGCAGCTTCTTGATCCGCTTGCTCATCGACCGGATCAGGACTGCCGTCGCGATCGCCAGCAGGATGACGACGACGAGCGCGACCGGCGACGCCTTGCCGAACTCCTCGCCCTGCGGCGGCGGAGGGGGATCCTGCGCGGGTACCGCGGCCACCGCCGCAGCGGGATCGACCGCCCCCAGCTGGACCAGCATCTCCGCCACTGCCCGTCACCCCTCGCGCGAACCGCTCGCCCCCGTACGGGACGGGCGCCTCCAAACTACGCGGATGTTCCCGCGCCGGTCATCCGGCCTTGAGCTCCGCCGGCGTACGCAGACCCGCGAACAGGTCGTCCTCCGGGATGGGGCTGTCCACCAGCGAGCGGACGAGCTCGTAGTCCTCGGTGGGCCACACCTCGCGCTGCACGTCCAGCGGGGTGAAGAACCAGCGGCTCGTGGGATCGATCTGGGTGGCGTGCGCCTTGAGCGCCTCGTCCCGCACCTCGAAGTACTCCCCGCACTCCACCTTCGTGGTGACCCGGAGACCGGGGTCCGGCCGGTCGTCCTTCCAGTTGTCCAGCCACTCCTGGTAGGGCGACTCCAGGCCACGGGCCTTCAACGCCTCGCTGAACGCGACCAGCCGGGCCTTCGAGAAGCCATGGGAGTAGTAGAGCTTCAGCGGCTGCCAGGGCTCGCCGGCGTCGGGGAAGCGGTCCGGGTCCGGCGCCGCGTCGAACGCCGCCACCGACACCTCGTGGGTGCGGATGTGGTCCGGGTGCGGGTAGCCGCCGTTCTCGTCGTAGGTGACGATCACGTGCGGCCGGAACTCGCGGACCACCCGGACCAGCGCCTCGGTGGACTCCTCCAGCGGGACGAGCGCGAAGCAGCCCTCCGGCAGCGGCGGCTTCGGGTCGCCCTCGGGCAGCCCCGAGTCCACGAAGCCCAGCCAGCGGTGCTGCACGCCCAGGATCTCCGCGGCCCGCGCCATCTCCGCCTGGCGGACCGCAGGCAGGTTCTGCAGTACGTCCGGCCGGTCCATGGCGGGGTTCAGGATGCTGCCGCGCTCGCCACCGGTGCAGGTGACGACCATGACCTCGGCCCCCTCGGCGACGTAGCGGGCGCTGCTGGCGGCGCCCTTGCTCGACTCGTCGTCCGGGTGGGCGTGCACCGTCATCAGCCGAAGCGGCTCGCGGCTCGGGTCTGGGGAGATCCTCGAATAGGGAGAGGTCATGGGGGCGACCGCGGTCCTTCCGTCCTCGTCAGGTGTACGGGCCGCGTCCGGCCCGCACGTCGGAGGAATCGTGGCAGAGCGGCCCGACACTCTCGCGCCGACCGCCTGCCACACCTCGTCGAAAGGCCCAACGCCGCCGGGCCCCGGGCTCTTCCCGGGGCCCGCGGTGAGCGGTGCCGGCGGCCGTGCGACCGGCGGCGCCTCGCCGGGCGAACGGCCGAGGCCCGCCCATCTCCCACCTCGGTCGTAACGCTTTCACCTGCATCAATGCCCGACGGGGGAACTTTGGCGCACCCCGCGCCGTTCGTCGAAGGACCGCGACGAGCGGCACCCTCCGTGTTAGGCTGAGGCGCACACGGCCCGCAGGCGGGTCGTGTTTTTCCTTACTCGGGGGCTTGCCGCCCGACGACGGCCCGGACTGTGCGGGCAACCGGATCCGCACTGTGCGGTTCCGGACGTGCTGGAGGAGTGATGACCGTGACGGAGACTCAGGTGACCTGGCTCACCCAGGATGCCTTCGACCGGCTCAAGACGGAGCTGGACGAGCTGATCGCGAATCGGCCGGTCATCGCCGCGGAGATCAACGCCCGGCGCGAGGAGGGCGACCTCAAGGAGAACGGCGGCTACCACGCCGCGCGCGAGGAGCAGGGCCAGCAGGAGGGCCGGATCCGACAGCTCCAGGAGCTGCTGCGCACCGCGCAGGTCGGCACCTCCCCGACGAGTGCGAACGAGGCCGCCCCCGGCACCGTGCTCACCATCCGGTACGACGACGACGACACCGAGAAGGTGCTGCTCGGCTCCCGCGAGGAGGGCAGCCACGGCGACCTGCAGGTCATCTCGCCGAACTCCCCGCTCGGGGCCGCGCTGCTCGGGGCGAAGGCCGGCGAGGAGCGCTCCTACCCGCTCCCGGACGGCGGCAGCATGAAGGTCACGCTGGTCGAGATCCAGCCGTACACCGGCTGACCCGGAGCTGATCGCTACCGGTCCGGGCCGCCGACCGCCGTCACGCGGTGGCCGGCGTCCCGCAGCGCCTCGACGAGGTCGCGGCAGTGCTCGGGACCGCGCGTCTCGAGGCTGAGCGCGACGTCGACGTCCCCCATCGGGACCGTGCCGCTGATCCGCGAGTGCTCGATGTCGATCACGTTCGCACCCAGCCTGGCCACCTGCTGCAGCAGCTCGGCCAGCGCACCAGGCCGGTCCCCCACCCGGACCCGCAGCGACAGGTAGCGCGCCGCGGAGGCCATGCCGTGCTGGATCACGTGCAACAGCACCAGCGGATCGACGTTGCCCCCGGAGAGCACCGCCACGGCCGGGGTCTCCCAGCGTCGCGGCTCGCCGAGCAGCGCCGCGATCGGTGCGGCGCCCGCCGGTTCCACCAGCAGTTTCGCCCGTTCCAGGCAGTGCAGCAGGGCCCGGGACAGCGCGTCCTCGCCGACCGTCACGAACTCGTCGACCAGCGCCGCGACCTGCCGGTAGGTGATCTCCCCGGGCATGCCGACCGCGATGCCGTCGGCGATCGTGCGCATCGAGTCCAGCGGGGTCGGCGCGCCCCTGTCCAGCGAGGCCGGCCACGCCGCCGCGCCCGCGGCCTGAACCCCGACCACGCGCACGTCCGGCCGCTCGGCCTTGACCGCGGCCGCCACGCCGCCGAGCAGCCCGCCGCCGCCGGTGGCGATCAGCACGGTCCGCACGTCCGGCACCTGCTCCAGGATCTCCAGCCCGACGGTCCCCTGGCCGGCGATGACGTCGGGGTGGTCGAACGGGTGGATCAGCACCGCGCCGGTGCGCTCCGCGAACTCCCGGGCCGCCGCGAGGCTCTGCTCGATCGTCTCCCCCACCAGCTCGACGGCCGCCCCGTAGCCGCGCGTCGCGTGGACCTTCGGGATCGCGGCCCCTTCGGGCATGAAGACCGTCGCGCCGATGCCGAGCAGCCGGGCGGCGAGCGCGACGCCCTGCGCGTGGTTGCCCGCGCTGGCGGCGACGACGCCGGACCGGCACTGGTCCTCCGGTAGCCGGGCCAGCCGCGTGTAGGCGCCGCGGATCTTGAACGAACCGGTGCGCTGCAGGTTCTCGCACTTGAGCCACACCGGGCCGCCGGTCAGGTCGGTCAGCGCGCGCGAGTGGTGCACCGGGGTCTTCCGGATGACACCGTCGAGCAGGGCGGCCGCGGACCGGATGTCGTCGATTCCCACCGGGAACGCGGTGTCGGTGCGAGGGTCGGCCATGGCACCACTCTCGCACCGACCCCGGTAGCCTCGGACCCGGCGGGTCGGCACAGAGGTCCCCGCCGCCACGGGGAGGTCGGATGACGCGGGTGCGGGCTGTCGCCCCGTTGCTGGTCGCGGCCGTCATGGCGGGCATCGCGGTCGCCACCGTGCAGCAGGCCGGCTGCGATTCACCGGGCCGCTACGAGTACCGGAACGGCGCCTACCTGCTGGTCGGCGGCTGCGTCGAGCCCGGGGACCTCACGGTCCCCTCGCCGCCGGACCCGCAGCCGACGACCGTTGTGCCGGTCCCGTCCCGCAGCTGACCCCCGGGCGGCGGCGCCCGGGGAGCAGCAGGTCAGACCCCGAGCGCCTGACGCAGGTCCTCCAGCAGGTCCTCGACGTCCTCGATCCCCACGGACAGCCGCACCAGCGAGTCCGGCACCTCGAGCGCCGAGCCCGCGACGGACGCGTGCGTCATCTGGTGCGGGTGCTCGATCAGGGACTCGACGCCGCCGAGGGACTCCGCGAGCGTGAACAGCTTCGTGGACGCGCAGACCTTCAGCGCGGCCTCCTTGCCGCCCTCGACCAGGAACGACACCATGCCGCCGAAGCGCCGCATCTGCTTCGCGGCGACCTCGTGTCCGGGGTGCTCGGGCAGGCCCGGGTAGAGCACCTTGGCCACGGCCGGGTGCGCGGACAGCATCTCGACCACGCGTTCCGCGTTGTCGCTGTGCCGCTCCATCCGCACCGCGAGGGTCTTCGCGCCGCGCAGCGTCAGCCATGCGTCGAAGGGCCCGGGGACCGAGCCGACGGAGTTCTGCAGGGTGCCGATCCGCTCGGCGAGCGCGTTGTCGTCGCAGATCAGGGCGCCGCCGACGACGTCCGAGTGGCCACCGACGTACTTGGTGGTGGAGTGCAGGACGACGTCCGCCCCCAGCGCGAGGGGGACTGCAGGTACGGCGAGGCGAACGTGTTGTCCACGACGAGCGTCGCGTGGTGCGCGTGCGCGGCCTGTGCCAGCGCGGCGATGTCCGCGATCCCCAGCAACGGGTTCGTGGGCGTCTCGCACCAGATCGCCTTGGTCGTCGGCCGGATCACCGAGCGGAGCGCGTCGAGGTCACCGAGGTCGGCGGTGCTGTACTCGACGCCCCACTGGGTGAGGACCTTGTCGACGAGCCGGAACGTGCCCCCGTACGCGTCGTGCGGGATGACGAGGTGGTCACCCGGCTTGAGCAGGACCCGCAACAGCACGTCCGAGGCGCCCATGCCGGAGCCGAACGCGTACGCGTGCCGGCCGCCCTCCAGCGCCGCGAGACACTCCTGCAGCGCGGTCCGGGTGGGGTTGGCGCTGCGCGAGTACTCGTACCCGCCGCGGAGCCCACCGACCCCGTCCTGGGCGAACGTGGAGCTCGGGTGGATCGGCACGGTGACGGCCCCCGTGGCCGGGTCCGGCTCCTGACCTGCGTGGATGGCGCGCGTGGAGAAACCCTGCATCCCCCAACGCTACGCGGGAGAGTTCGTGCAGATCAGCCGGGGTTGGGCGTGGAACCTCGTTCTGGCGAAGTTCCACGCGTCTCGCACTCCCCCGCCGCGCGGGCTCGGCGCTACGCGAGGCGCTGTGACATGGATGCGCTCGCGAGCTCGCGCCCAGGGGTCAGCCGAGGAACGCGAGCACGTCCGAGCGGGTGACGACCCCCGCCGGCTTCCCGTCCTCCAGCACGAGGGCGGCGTCCGCGGTGGCGAAGGCGCTCATCGCGGTGGCGAGCGGCTCGCCGGCGCCGAGCGTCGGCAGCGGCGCGGACATGTGCTTGTCCAGCCGGTCCAGGAGCTGCGCGCGGTTGGTGAACAGCGCGTCGAGGATGTCCCGCTCGACGACCGACCCCACGACCTCCGCGGCCATCACCGGCGGCTCCGCCCGGACGACCGGCATCTGCGAGACGTGGAACTCGCGCAGGTAGTGCACGGCGTCCGCGACCGTCTCGTTCGGGTGCGCGTGCACCAGGTCCGGCATGGTGCCGTCCTTGCGCCGCAGCACGTCCCCGACGGTGGCGCCCTCGGTCGGCGGGAGGAAGCCGTAGCTGGCCATCCAGGCGTCGTTGAAGACCTTGCCGAGGTAGCCGCGGCCGCCGTCGGGCAGCAGGGTGACGATCACGGAGTCCTTCGGTGCGGTCGCCGCGACCCGCAGCGCCGCGACCACGGCCATCCCGCACGAGCCGCCGACGAGCAGCGCCTCCTCGCGGGCGAGCGTGCGGGTCATGTGGAAGGAGTCCGCGTCGCTGACGGCCACGATCTCGTCGCAGACGTCCTTGTCGTAGGTCGTGGGCCAGAAGTCCTCGCCGACGCCCTCCACCAGGTACGGCCGCCCGCTGCCGCCGCTGTAGACCGAACCCTCGGGGTCCGCACCGATCACCTGCACGCGGCCGTCCGAGACCTCCTTGAGGTAGCGCCCGATCCCGCTGATGGTGCCGCCGGTGCCGATCCCCGCCACGAAGTGCGTGATCCTCCCGTCGGTCTGCTCCCAGATCTCCGGGCCCGTCGTCGCGTAGTGCGACGCCGGGTTCTCCTTGTTCGCGTACTGGTTCGGCTTCCAGGCACCGTCGATCTCGGAGACGAGCCGGTCCGACGTCCGGTAGTAGGAGTCCGGGTGCTCCGGCTCCACGGCCGTCGGGCAGACGACGACCTCGGCGCCGTAGGCCTTGAGCACGTTGCGCTTGTCCTCGCCCACCTTGTCCGGGCAGACGAACACGCACTTGTAGCCCTTGCGCTGGGCGACCATCGCCAGCCCGACACCGGTGTTCCCGGAGGTCGGCTCGACGATCGTGCCGCCCGGCCGGAGCTCGCCGGACGCCTCCGCGGCCTCGATCATGCGCAGCGCGATGCGGTCCTTCACGCTGCCGCCCGGGTTCATGTACTCGACCTTGGCGAGGACGAGCGGCTCGAGCCCGTCGGCCACCCGGCCCAGGCGGACGAGCGGGGTGTTCCCGACGAGGTCGGCGATGTGCTCGGCGTAGCGCATGGGCCCATGCTGCCATCCACGCCGGGGCGGGCGGGCGGCACGGCAGTCGTCAGCAGGGCGCGCGGTCCGGCAGACGTCAGCAGGGCACGGTCCGGCGTCGGGGTCGCCAGGCCCCCGCCGCCAGGGAGACGACGGGGCGTGACCGTACGGACGCGGACGGGTTGCCCGGACGGGTGTGTCATCGAGGGGCGGCCGGCGCATCCGGTCTAGTCTCCTCGTGTTCGGGGTCGGCGTACTCCGGTCGGGGGGCACACCGACCATTCACCCGATCTCGTCCGTCCTCGCGTCGGCATGCCCGAACGCGCCGCGGGCCCGAACCCCCCTCTGCTGCGGGACGGGTGACTCCGGGGGCCGGGACTGTTCGTCGCTCCCCGTGCCCGCGTGAGAGGAAGAGGTGGCAACGCGGGTGCGCGGTGAGCACGATCCGGACCCGTCCGACCCCGGCCCGTCCGACCCGGACCGGTCCGAGGGGGCTCCGTCCGGTCCGGCCCCGGTCGAGCCGGCCCCGTCCGAGGCGGCCCCCACCCCGGACGACCTGCTCGGATCCGACCAGGCGCCGGCCGTCGCCTCGCCCACCGACGCCGAGCTCACCGCCCTCGCCCGCGCCGCCGGCGCCGGCGACCGGGCCGCCCTCGACCAGCTGCTCCGCCGGTGTTCGCCCCTGCTCGTCCGCTACTGCCGGGCCCGGCTGGGCGGCCGGCGGGTCGGGCTGCAGTCCGCCGAGGACGTCGCGCAGGACGTCGCGTTCGCGATCTGCCGGGCCCTGCCGCGGTTCCGGGAGATGGACACCCCGTTCATGCCGTTCGCGTACGGGATCGCCCGCAACAAGGTCGTCGACGCCTTCCGCTCGGCCGGTCGGGACCGTTCGGACCCGACGGACGAGGTGCCCGAGCGGGTGGACGCCACGGGCGGCCCCGAGCAGCAGGTCCTCGACTCCTCGGCGTTCGGGGACCTGATGGCGCTGGTGGACCGCCTGCCGGAGCAGCAGCGGGAGATCATCACACTCCGGGTGATCGGCCAGCTCACCGCCGAGGAGACCGCGCAGGCCGTGGGCTCGACGCCGGGGGCCGTGCGGGTGGCCCAGCACCGCGCGCTGCAGAAGCTGCGGAAGTGGCTGGAGCCGCCGGAAGAGTAGGCAGTCCGGCCTTCCCGGTACCTCCGTCCGTCACGGCAATGTTGCAGGGACGGGCTCACGCGCGCTCGACCCGGCGGACGCGGGCGGCGAGCTCGGGCTCGTCGGCCTCGATCTGCTTCCAGGAGGTCATGGTGGCCACCGTGGCGCAGTTCCCTGACCGAGCTCGTCAGGGTTTCCCACGAAACGTCAGCACGTCACCGCGGTGGCCCGCTCCCACCAGGAACGCTCGGGTTCCGTACGGACCACGGAGATCGAGTACGGCGGCAGCGTCACCCGGCCGTCGTCGCGCGCGTCGACGACCGTCCGGGCGGGCGGATCGTTCTTCTCCGGGAACCCGCCGTTGGTCTCTCCGCCCTCCGGGTACCAGTCCCACTGCTCCCCGGAGTAGCTGAACAGCTCGAGCTCCCCGGCGAGCGGGGCGTTCGCGGCGGCCGATCCGGTCCGCAGCGCGACGGTGACCGTTCGCGCGGGGTCCTTGTTGAACAGCAGGACGGAGAGGCGGCCGTCGGGCCGGCGGAGGCCGTAGGCGGTGACCATCGGGTGTCCGTCCGCCGAGCGCAGGTCGGTCGTGGCGGCGTGCACGTCGTGACGGCCGTCGCCGGCCTGGATCCACTGCCCGGTCACCAGCTGCGAGGCATGCAGGGTCGCGATGGGCCGGATCCGGAAGTCGTCGTAGTACTGGAACAGCATGAGGTTGCCCCACGTGTCGCAGGGCTTGCCCTCGTCCTCCTGGAAGACCCAGTTCGGCTCGAGCCCGTAGAAGTAGCTGGTGTCGCCGCCGAGGGCCAGGAACTGGGCCGCGGTCTCGGCGTTCACGATCGACCCCGGCATCTCGAGCTCCACCTGCCCCGCGAACGACGAGTAGCCGTACTCGGTGATCACCTTGGGGACCTCGGGCGGCAGCCCCGCCTCCTCCTGGCGGCGCACGATGTCCTTGAGCAGGGTCGGGTGCTGGGCCAGCGGCACCGCGGGGTCGGCGCACACGTCGTCGAACGGGTACCACTCGAAGGAGAAGAAGTCGAAGAGCTCCAGGGCGTCGTGCTCGCGCAGGTAGGAGACGAAGCGCCCGGTGTAGGACTTGACCCCCTTCTCGTCCGGCCAGTGGATCCAGTCCGGGAGGACGGTCTGGTACCCGGGCCCGCCCAGCTCGATCGCCGGGTCGACGGCCTTCAGCGCGCGTCCCACCTGTCTGTACAGCTCGGCGTAGTGCTCCGGTTCGGCGAGCTGCCCGTCCGGCTCCTCCCCCATCTCGACCTGCTCGACGGGGAAACCGCGCCCCCGCAGGTAGCGCAGCAGGGCGGCGGCGTCCTCCGGGATCCCGTAGAGCACGGGGACCGGGACCATCATCGGGCGGCCGCCGGTGAGCCCGCTGGCGAAGGTCCGCTCGAAGCTGGCGTGCTCGTAGTTCGGGTCCAGGTCCGACGCGCGGTGCCACGGGTCGGTCGACGACGTGTACATCCTGGTCTGCTGCTGGGACGGCACGTGCTCGACGTGGTCGACGAAGCCCCCGGGCCCGGTGTAGCCGGCGGAGATCTCGCGGACGGCGACCCCGAGGCCGTCGCGGACATCGGTGGATCCGGGGGCGGCGGTGCCGGAGCCGCTCCGCATGAGGATCCGGATCTGCTGGGCCTCGATCGGCGCTGCGGCCACCCGGAGGGTCTGCGTGCCCGGCGTCCCGGCGTGCACCCCGCTCGGGAAGTCCTTCCAGTCACCGGCCTCGGCGGGGTGGATGGCGTCCGCGCCGGTCCAGTACTGGACGCGGAAGCTCGTGGCGTACGGGTCCGCCCAGGCGATCCGCACCGTGTCGACCGGGAGCGCCTGCGGAAGCGCGATCATGATCCACTGGGCGAGGTCCGAACCCCCGGTGAAGTGGGGGTCGAGGTACGGGTTGCTCTTCCAGAACGTCCCGGTGTCGCCGTCGTCGAGCCGGGACCAGCCGTCGTTGTTGGCCTGGTCGATCGTGTTGCCGCGGCGCGGGAGGTGGTAGCCGTGGGAGACCCCGGCGTCCTTGCGGACCACGTCCGACGACGTCCAGTAGCCCTGCTGCCGCGCGGCGTCGCTGAAGGCACCCTCCTCGTTCCAGTGCCACGCCTTGACGCCGAGCTCGGTGCGCAGCCGGAAGCTGATCGGGCCGTAGCCGGCCGAGCGCATCGCGTCGATGTTGTCGGGGGTCCACACCCGGTCGATCTCACCCTGGTCGAGGCCGTCGACGCCGGCACCGACGGAGGCGAGGCCCGGGAACGAGTTCACGGCACGGTCGGTCTCGACGAGGACGGTCGCGTCGGCGGGCGGCGCGGCCCGGAAGGCGACGTACGTGACGGCCTCGTAGCCCGAGGCCCCGAGCAGGAGCAGGGCGACGAGAGCGGCGGCCGCGCCCGATCTGCGCCACCACGGGCGTGTGAGGGAGCGTGCGGGTGCGGGGGAAGCCACAACCGGTCAATCCGGCCATAACGGTGGATCGTTATCAAAACCTCACCCGCCGTCGACGAGATGGCCTTCCCATACGACAAAAGGTCCTCGGCGCGCAGCGTTCGGAGCACCACGGTGCGACAGTGTGTGAGCAGTCCGGCCCGGTGCCCGGTCGGGCCGTTCCGTACCGATGGGTAACGTCACCGACGACAACCTTTCGACCCAAGGAGCAGCGATGCCCGAGGCAGTGATCGTCGCAGCGGCCCGGTCCCCGATCGGCCGGGCCCGCAAGGGTTCCCTGGCCGAGATGCGGCCGGACGACCTGACGGCCCAGATGGTGCGCGCCGCCCTGGCCCAGGTCCCCCAGCTCGCCCCGTCCGAGATCGACGACCTGATGCTCGGCTGCGGCCTGCCCGGCGGCGAGCAGGGCCACAACCTGGGGCGCATCGTCGCCGTCCTCCTCGGCTACGACACGCTGCCCGGGACCACGATCACCCGGTACTGCTCCTCGTCGGTGCAGACCACGCGGATGGCCCTGCACGCCATCAAGGCCGGCGAGGGCGACGTGTTCATCTCCGCCGGCGTCGAGGCCGTGTCCCGGTTCGTCAAGGGCAACTCCGACTCGCTGCCGGACACGCACAATCCGCTCTTCGCCGACGCGGAGGCCCGCACGGTCGCCACCGCCGAGTCCGGGACCGACACCTGGACCGACCCGCGCCAGGACGGCCTGCTGCCCGACGCCTACATCGCGATGGGCCAGACCGCGGAGAACCTCGCCCGGGCGAAGGGCGTCACCCGCGAGGACATGGACCGCTTCGGCGTCCGCTCGCAGAACCTGGCCGAGAAGGCGATCTCCGACGGCTTCTTCGCCCGCGAGATCACCCCGGTCACCCTGCCCGACGGCAGCGTCGCCGACACCGACGACGGCCCTCGCGCCGGCGTCACCTACGACGCGGTCTCGCAGCTCAAGCCGGTCTTCCGGCCCGACGGGCTGATCACCGCCGGCAACTGCTGCCCGCTCAACGACGGCGCCGCCGCCCTGGTGATCATGTCCGACAGCAAGGCGAAGGACCTGGGCATCACCCCGCTCGCCCGGATCATCTCCACCGGCGTCACCGGGCTCTCCCCGGAGATCATGGGCCTCGGCCCCGTCGAGGCGTCGCGCCAGGCGCTGGCCCGTGCCGGCATGACCATCGACGACGTCGACCTCGTCGAGATCAACGAGGCCTTCGCCGCGCAGGTCATCCCGTCCGCCCGGGACCTCGGCATCGACCCGTTCGACGACGACAAGCTCAACGTCCACGGCGGCGCCATCGCCGTCGGGCACCCGTTCGGCATGACCGGCGCCCGGATCACCACCACCCTGCTCAACGGCCTGCGCAGCCGGGACAAGAGCATCGGCCTGGAGACCATGTGCGTCGGCGGCGGCCAGGGCATGGCTCTGGTGGTCGAGCGCCTGAGCTGATCCCCTGCACGCGAAACGGCCCCTCCCGGAGCGGGAGGGGCCGTCGTCGTGCAGGGGTGTTCAGTCCTGCCGCAGGTAGCTCAGCAGGCGCAGGATCTCGATGTAGAGCCAGACCAGCGTGGTCATCAGCCCGAAGGAGATGTACCAGGCGAACTTCGCCGGGGCGCCGGCCCTGATGGCCTGGGTCGCCTGGTCGAAGTCGAGCATCAAGCTGAACGCCGCCACACCGATCACGACGAGGCTGAAGATGATGGCGATCGGACCGCCGTCGCGCAGCCCCGTGTTGACCCCGAACAGGCTCATCACGAGGTTGAACAGCATCAGGACGGTGACGCCGATCAGGGCGCCCATCAGCCACTTGGTGAACTTCGGCGTGACCTTCACGGCCCCGGTCTTGTAGAGGACCAGCATGCCGACGAACACGCCCGCGGTACCGATGATGGCCTGCAGCGCGATGCCCGGGTAGATGTCGTTGAACAGGCCGCTGACCCCGCCGAGCGCGACGCCCATGGCGACCGAGTAGGTCAGCACCAGCGCCGGGTTCGAGCTCTGCTTGAAGATGACGATGAGCGACACGACGAAGCCGACGATGAACGCCGGCAGCGCCAGGAAGTACGCGCCGCTGACCGCGGTCAGTACACCGGCGACGAGCGCGGCGCCCGCGGTGATCGCGGTCTTCTGGACGACGTCGTCGATCGTGATCGGGCGTTCACCGGACCCGGCGCGCCCGTATCCGACCTGCGAGGCCTGGGCGTCGGCATAGGCGGCGCCGCCGCCCATGAGACCACCGCCCTGGCGGTCGAACGTGGCGTAGCCGCCGCCCTGTCCGCTGGACAGGTTGCGGAACGCCGGGTTGCTGCTGGTGCGCACCTGGGTCCTCCTCGAACTACTCGGTGGTGCGAGCTTCTGATCGGTAGAACGCGCGGTGGGGCTGCGGCGTTCCCGCTCGGGTAAAGGCGACTTTACCCATCCCTGCAGAAGAGGGGGTGGACGCGCACGAGCACCGTCCGGGATCATGCCGCGGCCGGGCCCTCGTACGGCGGGTCGAGGGCGATTCCGGCCTCCTCGATCGCGGCCTCGGTGAGCAACCGGGCGTACGGCCGCTCTCCCGGCGGCGCCTCCGCGAGCGAGGACCCGACGTCGGCCGCCCGGCACACGTCGAGCAGGACGTCGTCGTACGCGGCGAGCAGCGCGACTCGCCTGACCTGCGTGGGCGGTCCGGGGCCCCGAACCTCGGCGCGGAGCCGTCGCAGGTCCACCACCAGGGATTCCAGCGACGGGCCGACGGGCTGCGGGCCGCGGCGGCGGCGCATCGAAGCGGCACCGGCGAGAAGGTCGAAGAGCGCAGGCCCCAACCGCACCGCGGCCCAGAGGAAGAGCGTCGGTGCGACGGCGATCCCCAGATACGTCAGCACGCCGAGCAGGAGGGGACGGTCACCCGCCACAGGTACGAGGGTAGCGCTCGTCACCCCGCCGCCGCGGCTCTCCGCACAGGACGAGACCCCGGAGGACTGGCGAAGGTGCCTTCCGTCACGGTCCGCGAGTACGGGGAGTGGATGCCGCCTCCCCCACGTGCCCCCGCTCGCCGCGACGAACCGCCGCATCTGCTGGGCGTTTCGCCCGATTCGCGCTCGAGCGTGTACCCGACCCGATCGACGCCGACATCGACGCGATCGAGAACGTCTGCCGCTGCGGCAGCTACTTCCGCGTCCGCGAGGCGATCAAGAGCGCCGCCGCGAAGATGGAGTCCCCGCACACGAGAACGGGCCGGCACCCGAGGGTGCCGGCCCGTTCCGTTGCCGCTCGGGCGGTGGGGGTCACGGGGTGCGGGGGGCCTCCGCGACGGCCGGCAGCACGGCCGTGGGCGTGTACTCCCGCTCAGGGGCGGGCGCCGCCGTGGCGGGCTCGTCCCGCAGGCCCTTCATCTCGCCCTTGAAGATCCGGGCGGACTGCCCGACGGAGCGCGCCATGGTGGGCAGCCGCTTCGCGCCGAACAGCAGGAGCAACACCCCCACGAGGATGACGATCTCCCACCCACCGAGGTTCGGCATGTCATCTGTCCTCTCGCCCGGGCCACACCGCCGCGACCCTCGTACCCGGTGCAACGAGCGCGGGGCCGCGGAGTGACTCGTTCCGGCCGGTCAGGGCGCGCTCCGGGAGCGCGATCACCGCGACGTCGCTACGCTCGCGGCCGGTCGCCGCCCCGGTGGCCCGGGTGAGAGGTGACGACGGCGATGTGGGCTTTCCTGTCCAAGCGGTTCCGTATGTGGCTGATCCTGGCGGTCGCGGCGCCGGTGATCGGCTGGCTGCTCGGAAAGATCGGCGACCTCATCGAGAAGCGCCGGGGCCCCAACGCCTTCAGCCGAACCCTGCACCAGGGCCGGGGCTGGCTGCAGCGCCGCACCAAGGGCCCGCTCTCCGCGAAGCCGGACTCCGAACGCCCCGCCCGGTAGCGCTCTCGCCGGCCGCGCCGCTGCCGGGCCCCCCGCGGGTCCTCCCGCTTGGCCCTTGCTCTGCGCACACCGGCGCACCCCGGCCGGCCGGTCACCGGCCCGCTCTGCGCACACCGGTGACAAGCTCTTGATCGCCGTCCGTGGTACGAGGCCGCCACGACAGGGCCGCGTTCGTACCGCAGACCGCGGTCACCGAACGAACTCACGGGTGACGGTGGGCCGCACCGGTGCCAGAGTAGGACGAAACGGACAGGAGACGTCATGGACGCCGACGTCATCGTGGTCGGGGCGGGGCTCGCCGGTCTCGTCGCCACCGCCGAGCTCGTCGCCGCGGGCAAGCGCGTGCTCCTCCTCGACCAGGAGCCGGAGGCGAGCCTCGGCGGCCAGGCATTCTGGTCCTTCGGCGGCCTCTTCCTCGTCGACTCCCCCGAGCAGCGGCGCATGGGTATCAAGGACTCCCCCGAGCTCGCCCTGCAGGACTGGCTGGGCAGCGCGGAGTTCGACCGCGGCGTCGACGACCCGGGAGGCGAGGACTTCTGGGCGCGCCAGTGGGCCACCGCCTACGTCCACTTCGCCGCCGGCGAGAAGCGGAGCTGGCTGCACGGCCTGGGCGTGCGCTGGTTCCCACTGGTCGGCTGGGCCGAGCGCGGCGGATACCTCGCCGACGGGCACGGCAACTCCGTCCCACGTTTCCACGTCACCTGGGGCACCGGGCCCGGGCTCGTCGAACCGTTCGCGAGGAAGGTCCGCGACGGCGAGCGGGCCGGCCTCGTCGATCTCCGGTCCCGCCATCGGGTCGATGCTCTGACCAGCACGAACGGTGTGATCGACGGGGTCACGGGCGTGGTCCTGGAGCCCAGCGCGGTCGCCCGCGGGGAGGCCAGCTCGCGTACGGAGACCGGGGCCTTCGAGCTGCGCGCACAGGCGGTCGTCGTCACCTCCGGCGGCATCGGCGCGAACCACGACCTCGTCCGCGCGAACTGGCCGGAGCGGCTCGGCACCCCGCCCGAGCACATGATCACCGGCGTGCCCGCGCACGTCGACGGCCGGATGCTCGGCATCACCGAGGCCGCCGGCGGGCGGGTCGTGAACCGGGACCGGATGTGGCACTACGTCGAGGGCATCCGGAACTGGGACCCCGTCTGGGAGCGGCACGGCATCCGGATCCTGCCCGGCCCGTCGTCGATCTGGCTCGACGGCGCCGGGCGCCGGCTGCCCGCCCCGAACTTCCCCGGCTTCGACACGCTCGGGACGCTGAAGACGCTGCGCCACACCGGATTCGACCACTCCTGGTTCATCCTCACCCAGAGAATCATCGAGAAGGAGTTCGCGCTTTCCGGCTCGGAGCAGAACCCGGACCTGACCGGCAAGGACATCCGCGCGACGCTCGGCCGGATCCGCCCCGGCGCCCCCGCCCCCGTCGAGGCGTTCAAGGAGCGCGGCGAGGACTTCGTGGTCGCCGGGACGCTCGCGGAGCTCGTCGACGGGATGAACAAGATCTCCCCCGAGGCGCCGCTGGACCTGGCGACGATCGAGCGGCAGATCGTCGCGCGGGACCGCGAGATGGACAACGCCTTCACCAAGGACCTGCAGGTCATGTCCATCCACAACGCCCGGCGCTACCGCGGGGACAGGCTCGGCCGCACCGCGACCCCGCACCGGATCCTGGACCCGAAGGCGGGCCCGCTGATCGCGGTGAAACTGCACGTGCTGACCCGGAAGACCCTCGGCGGCCTGCAGACCGACCTCTCCGGCCGGGTGCTCGACGCCGCCGGGACACCGGTTCCCGGGCTGTTCGCCGCCGGCGAGGTCGCCGGGTTCGGGGGCGGAGGCGTGCACGGGTACCGCTCGCTCGAGGGCACCTTCCTCGGCGGCTGTCTGTTCTCCGGGCGGGCCGCGGGCCGCGGCGCCGCGCTCGCACTCTGACGCCTGTCCCCCGTCTCGATCCGCGCGGGTCCGGGTTCTTCCGCGCGGGTCCGGCCGCGCGCGGAACCGCCCGAACGGGAGCGTTCAGGCCGCCGGAAGCTCCGCCTGCCCGTGCCGCGCTGGGGCTGGGGCATCGCGCCGCCGTACCGGCCCCACGCCCCCGCCGTGGTGGACTGGACCCGTCCGCGACGGGAGGCATCGATGGAGATCGTGACCCTGCGGTCCCGGGCCGTCGAGCAGTTCGGCAGCACCGGCGTCGACATGCTGCGGCTGCTCCCGGTGCACGCGACCTCCGGGGCGGCGAGCCTGCACGTCGCCCGCATCGCCCCGGGCGGGACGCTCGGCCGTCATCCGACGCGGCAGTGGCAGCTCTTCGCGGTGGTCGAGGGCGCGGGCTGGGTCGCGGGCCCGGACGACGTGCGGCAGCCCGTCGAGGCCGGCCGGGCCGCGGTGTGGAAGCCGGGCGAGGAGCACTCGGCAGGGTCGGACGCCGGGATGCTGGTGGTCATCGCGCAGTCGGACCTGCCGCCGATCTAGCGAGCCGCCCGCGCGCGTACTCGGGTTCCACGAGCCACCCGTTCGCCTCGCACGCCACGCGTCGGTCGCCGTCGTCGCGATCCGCGATCGCTCACCGGTGAGCGCCCCGGGGACCGCGGCGAGATCGAGGTCCGCATGGTCGACGCGCGCGGGTCGCCGTGCTGCGAGCAGGTCCATGAGGTCGAGCTCCCCTGCCAACGCCTCCGGCGGGCGACGGCTGCGCCGCGCGACCAGCCCGCCGTCGCCCCGATCTCGACGACCTCGCTCCGGTGCCCGCCGGCCACCGGGCCGACCACGGCCGGGCCCGGCCACGCCCGCGGATCGATCACCTGCCCCGATCAGGCCTGGTTGATCCGGATCATGTTGCCGGAGGGGTCGCGGAAGGCGCAGTCCCGCACGCCCCACGGCTGGGCCATCGGCTCCTGCAGCACCTCCGCGCCCGAGGCCCGGACCTTCTCGAAGGTGGCGTCGAGATCGTCGGTCCGGAAGATCACGCCGTTGAGCGAGCCCTTGGTGAGGAGCCCGAGGAGGGCGTCGCCGTCGGCGGCCGGACGGCCGGCCTGCGGCTCGGCGAGGACGATCTCGATCTCCGGCTGCGACGGCGGAGAGAGCGTCACCCAGCGGAAACCCTCGTTGGCGATGTCGCTGCGCATCTCGAGGCCCAGGGCGTCGCGGTAGAAGTCCAGGGCCTTGTCGGGGTCGTGGACGAGGATGGTGGTGTGCGAGAGGGAGAGGTTCATGACGGGAACGCTAGAGCGCGCCGAGCCGGCGGGCTTCTCCGTTCCTGCTCGGTCTCGTGTGGACCTTGGCGACGCACGCCGGGACGACTGCGCCCGCGCTGTGGTCCCGTGCACGGTAGGCCGTCGGGCTCTCACCGACGAGCTCGGTGAACCGTGAGCTGAACGAGCCCAGCGAGGTACAGCCGACCTCCATGCAGACCTCGGTGACCGTGAGGTCGCCGCGCCGGAGCAGGGCCTTCGCCCGCTCGATCCGGCGCGTCATCAGGTAGCTGTAGGGGGTCTCCCCGTACGCGGCGCGGAATCTGCGGGAGAAGTGCGCAGGCGACATCAACGCCTCCCGGGCGAGGCTCGGGACGTCGAGCGGACTCGCGTACTCGCGGTCCATGAGGTCCCGGGCGCGGCGGAGGTGCGCGAGGTCCGCGAGCTCCTCGGGGGTCATCTCCGCAGCGTAACCCCGACCCGCCGCCGATCACCCGAATCCGGTGGCGGTGAGGGCCGTCGACCGGCGAGGGTGACGCCGTGTTCGCCTCCACGCCCGAGCCGCCTTACGTCGCGGTGATCTTCACGTCGCTCCGGTCCGACGGGGACCGCGGCTACTCCGCGATGGCCGACGCCATGGCCACGCTGGCCCGGGAGCAGCCCGGCTATCTCGGGGTCGAGTCGGCACGGGAGGGCGTCAGCATCACGGTGTCCTACTGGCGGGACGCGCACGCGGCCCGCGCCTGGAAGGACGTCGCCGCACATCTGGTGGCCCAGCGCCGCGGGCGGGACGTCTGGTACTCGGACTACCGCGTCCGGGTGGCGCAGGTGCTGCGGGAGTACGGGCCGTCGACCTCGGAGCTCGACGGGTGAGCGCGGCCTGCTCCTGACCCGCCAGCCGCGGACCTCGCGGGCCAGGGCCCTCGCGCGCCTGCTGGTGTGCAGGCCTCGAGCAGCGGCAGGATCACGGCGTACCGGTCGGATCGGCCCAGACACTCGAAGGCGGCCTTCGCGCGACACGTCGTCGTTCGCCTTGCGCTGACCGTCGATCCAGCCATGCCACAGGGCGACGTCGGGCGCGTCGACGATCGTGATCATGGCCGACGTTCGCACTGATCGCGTCCGATCGCGGACGCCCGGCCGACGCCGAGATTCGGAACGACGATGGGTGGTGAACTTCTGGGAGCGGGGAACGCGGATGGCTGTCACCTCATGGTTGCGCCTGCTTCGGCAAGGTGAGAACTTCGGATCCGTCGTTGGTGATAGCGATCGTGTGCTCACTGTGCGCTGTCCGGCAGCCTGTCGCGCTTCGGAGTGTCCAGCCATCGGCATCGGTGACGAGCTCGGCGGTGTCCGCCATGACCCATGGCTCCAACGCCAGCAACAGCCCAGGGCGCAGCCTGTATCCGCGGCCGGGCCGCCCCGTGTTCGGGACGTGCGGGTCCTGGTGCATCGTCGATCCGACGCCATGACCTCCAAACTCGGTGCTGACCGGATATCCCGCCTCGCTGAGGACCGAGCCGATGGCATGGGAGATGTCACCGATGCGAGCCCCTGGTCCGGCCGCGGCAATCCCTGCGCTCAATGCGCGCTCGGTCGCGCTGATCATCGCAACGCTCTCCGGGGGGTTCGAGCCGCCCACGATGAAGCTGATGGCGGAGTCAGCGACGACTCCGCCTTTGGAGACGGCGAGGTCGAGCGTCAGCAGGTCGCCGTTGGCAAGCGTGTAGTCGTAGGGCAGTCCGTGGAGCACGGCGTCGTTGACCGACGTGCAGATGTAGTGGCCGAACGGCCCGCGTCCGAAGGACGGCTCGTAGTCGACGTAACAGGACCGCGCTCCGGCCTCGGTGATCATGGACTGGGCCCAAAGGTTGATGTCCAGCAGGTTCGTGCCCACCTCGCAGCGACTCCTCAGCGTCTGCAAGATGTCGGCGACCAGGGCGCCTGCCTGCCTGGCTCGTGGCAGTTCGGTGGGGTTCAGGATCTCGATCATGCGACGCCTTACTCGGTCAGCCAATAAGTATCCCGGCCATATTATCCCGGTACTACAATTGGTGTCATGGTCAGGTTGCCGCTCACTCCCGCAGAGGTCGAGCGCGGGCAGCGCCTCGGCGCCCTCCTGCGTCGAGCCAGGGGGAGCGTTCGATGCTCGGCACCGCACTGGACGCAGGTGTCTCGCCAGAGACTCTTCGGAAGATCGAGTCCGGTCGCGTAGCCACCCCTGCCTTCCCGACCATCGCTGCGATCGCCGACGTTCTCGGCCTTTCCCTCGATGCAGTGTGGGCGGAGATCAACCAGACGGGACGGCGCTGCCGATCCCGCGAGGTCACGTCGCAACGCAGGTGAGCGGTTGGCCTCGTAGGTCTTGATCCCGCAGCTTCGTTGCAGTTGCCGAGGCTGGAGAACACCTGGGCGCGGTTCTCAACCAACGTCCCCGGCCCGTACACCTAGAACTTCAGCCTGTATTCAGCGCAGCCACCCGCCAACCACCCGCGTCAGCCGGACAGCACCGGACACCGCAAGATCGCCCTCAGGTCACGAATCCCCTGGCCAGGGGCGATTTTGCCGATCCGGCGGAGGTGCCCCGGTGGGATTCGAACCCACACTGTGACCCTTCTAAGGGGAAGCTCGACGACGTCTCGTACCCGCCGCTGACCTGCGCGTTCCAGCTCCCCGTGCTTGATCATCCCAAACTTCGGCACGCATTCGGCGCGGGCGACTCCGGGGGGCCTTCCTCGCGCGCTTCGGGCTAGGTGGTGATCTCCTCGCGGCGCGGGCTCGTCCCTGCTGGGAGGAGGTCGCCGCCCCAGGTGCCCTTCTCCTGATCTCTGAGCGGTGTCGGGTTCGGGCGGAGCCCGGCCGCCGGAGGCATCGCAGTTGGCGGGTTCGGAGACTTCCTCATCGCGCGGAGGCAGCCGAGCTCAGACGTGGGTCAGTTCTTGTTCCAGAGCTGATGGATAAGGCCACTCGGCGAGGCGACCGACTCGACCGTGAAGCGGTCTTCGGTGCTGCTTACTCCTTCCCATAGGGATACACCCTGCCCAAGAGTGATGGGCACGATCACCAGGTGCATAAAGTCGACCAGGTCGGCCTGAAGGAACTGGCGGACCGTCGAGGGCCCCCCGCCGATGCGGACGTCGCGACCGTCGGCGGCCTCCTGAGCCAGGCGGAGCACGTCGTGCGCTGGCCCGTCGACGAAGCGGAAGCTCGTCCCATTGGGAAAGTCGATCGGAGGACGTGGGTGGTGGGTCATGACGAACACGGGTGTACGAAAGGGTGGCTCGTCGCCCCACCAGCCCCGCCATCCGTCGTCGGGCCAGTCGCCGACCTGCGGGCGAACTTGCGACGTCCCATGATCTCGGCGCCGATCCCCTGGCCCCACATACTGGTCATGGCGCGGTCCAGTGTGACAGCCGCATCCGCCTTGTCGATCCCGTGGATGAATCGCCCGTCGAACCCTGCGAAGAGCCGCTCGGCACCGCCGATCGGGGCGTCGACGGTCACATGCTCGCCGGCGGCGTAGCCGTCGAGTGAGATGTTCAGGTTGTGCACCCGGGTTCGGGGCATGGTGCCTCCTTGAGTGATCGCTTGGACCGCGTGTCCCCTGGGTCGACCGACGAGGAGGGCCGGATTCATCGCTGCGCGCTGATTTGAGTCTGGCCGACGATCACCAGGGCAGTTGATGGCCGTCTTGGTCGAGCCCGCATGGGGACGATCATGCATCGCCGCCGCGCTCGGCGCCGGAACTTCGGCACGTATTCGGCACAGCCAGCCGGAGAACACCGGCCCCGACCGGACACGGCCGGACAGCGCCTAAGCCGAAGATTGAGGAGATCCGCAGCTCAGAGCCATGATCGGGCCGGTCGGTGTGGGTGCCCCCGGTGGGATTCGAACCCACACTGTGACCCTTTAAGGGGAGCCACTCCTCCGGCTTGATCATGCCTCTGACCTGGATGTACCCAGCCCTCATGATCACGCTGGCCCAAACTTCGGCGCGTATTCAGCACACAGGCAGTCCGTCTGGCCTCCGCGATCCGCGGTCAACATGACCGTGACGCCCACCTGCGGGACCGGCCAGTCCGCTTGCACCGGCGACCTCACATGCCCTCGTGCGCAGCGATCAGAGTCCCGCGATCCTCCTTGTGACAAAACACGTTCGTCCACCTGGAAGCTTCACACAGTCATGTTCTGTGGACCCGAGCAATTCTCGCCGACATCACTCAATGTGGACCTTGAAGAGGTCCTACACTCGTGGACCCGGCGGAGCACCGGGCAGCCTGATCAAATGCCGCCGGACAACGGGTGAGGCATAGCCTGATCAATGTTGCATGCAACACCCACCTCCCAGTGACCACACCTACGGGGGAGCAGACTTCGATCGCTGGATCCTAAGCCAGTTCTTCGCATAACGGACAACTCGGCCAATCGCCCAGCGAAATCCAAACTCTGGGCGACAGGGCATGCATTGACGCACGTCCAACCTGGGCTGTTCGCATCGATCTGACCGCACCAGCGTCAGGTCGGCCAATTCCGCAGGCTGCCCTACCCCGAGAAACGAGGTTGATTCATGCCCTGCCCCTCTGCGTACCGGGAACCGTCACTGCCAGCCGGAGCTGGTGGCCGGGGGTGACCCATGAGTGACGCAGCGACCATGCCAGCGGCGAGCGTGCCCATGAAGGAGCGCTTCCTGGGCGTCGACGTCGCACGCGGAGTCGCGCTGCTCGCGATGCTCGCCGCGAACATCTGGGACGCGGCGATCGGCGCGGTCGACGACAACGGCCAACCGACGCTCGCCGGGATGACCGTGATCGGGCGCTCGGCCACGTTGTTCGTGATGGTGGCGGGGATCAGTCTGGCATTCATCACCGGCGGCCGACACCCGAGGCAAGGCCGTGACCGCCGAGCCACGGTGGTGAGTCTCGTCGTGCGCGCCCTGTTGATCGCCGCCATTGGTCTTGCGATCGGCTACGGTTCGGGGCCGGTCATGATCCTTCCGTACTACGGCCTGTTCTTCCTGCTCGCGATCCCGTTCATCGGCCTCCGGCCACGCACGCTTGCCCTCGTCGCCACCGGGGTGGCCGTAATCGGCCCGCTCCTCCTGTTGTGGGCGACCAGCCTCGGCCTGGAACCCGCCGACGGCAGCCTGACGTTCACCGATCTCTTCACCGATCCGGGAGGCTCCGTCCTCCAACTCTTCGTCACCGGCTACTTCCCCGCGGTCGTCTACATGGCCTACATCTTCGTGGGCATGGCGATCGGCCGGCTCGATCTGTCCTCCACCCGGGTCGCCACCCGGCTCCTGGTCAGCGGCGTCGTGCTGGCTGTGATCGCGTGGGTCGCATCATCGCTACTGCTGTTCAAGCTGGGCGGACTGCAGCAGCTGATCGCCGCGGCCGGGCCCGACGCGGATCCGGCGACGATCCAGAACGAGGTCCTCTGGGACGCGCAACGTACGGACACGTGGTGGTGGCTCGCGGTGCGCAGCCACCACTCGGCAACGCCGATCGACGCGATCCACACCATCGGCGTCGCGATGGCCGTCATCGGCGCCGTGCTGCTCATCACCAGACACCGCGCTGCGGCCCGCGTCCTGTGGCCGGTGGGCGTGGCCGGCGCCATGACCCTGACCATCTACTCCGCGCACGTGCTCGTGCTGGGCGCCGGCGTGCTGGGCGACGAGCCGCTCGCGCTCTACCTGACGTCCGTGGCCGGCGCGCTCGGCTTCGCCGTGCTCTGGCGCCACTTCTTCGGCCAGGGACCGCTGGAACGGCTGGTCTCGACGGCGGCGGGCCGCGCACGTCGCGCGGCCTTGGGATGGCGCTGGATCGGGAGCCAAAGCGACACCGGCAGCACCCCGCGGGGTCGCTGAGCCGAGGAACGGCCTTGCTCCAATCGAACAACCGGGCCCGCGGGTCGCACGACACCGCAGAACCGGCCGACCCGTTCGTCATCACCCTGGAGCAGGCCGACGACGGGGTCTGCCGGCTCCGGCTGTTCGGCGCTCTCGCCAACGGGGGGGCTCCCAGCCTCCGCGCCGTGGCCAGGCAACAGCTGGCCGCGTCCCCGCGGCTGCTGGCACTGGACCTCACCCACCTCGCAAGGCTGACGTCCGCCGGCGCTCAGACCCTCACCACCATCGCGCAATGGGCGGGGGATGCCCACATCGCCCTCTGTCTGATCGCCCCGCCCGACCATCCCGTGCGCGCCGCTCTCGTCGCCGCCGACCTGCGGGAGCTGTTCGCAATCCACCCCGACTTTGAGCGCAATTACCTCAAGCCGAACCGTCCACCGCCGGGAGCGCCTCCGGTGAGCCTGCCCGTGGTGGACCTGCCCGGCCTGATCGCGCTCGGCCGGTCCGACAGCGAGATCGACGCATACATCCGCTACTGGCTGGGCCCGCTGCTCGATTTCGACGCCGAGCACAGGAGCAATCTGGTCGCTGCACTGCGGGCATACCTGGACAACTGGGGCGACTGCCCGCGGACCGCGCGAACGCTCGGCATCGACACCACGACCGCTCGCAATCGGCTCCATCACGTCCGCCAGCTCCTCGCTGTCGACCTCACAGATAGCGACACCCTGTTCCACCTCCAGGTCGCCACCCGGCTCCTCCGCTAGACCGACGGCCGGGTGCCATCACGGCGATCTCTCGGACAGCGTCTTGCGCACTCACTCCAGACGAAGCGGCGTCGCCGCTCGCGCGACGGCCGTACGACCTGCGCCACGCGGCCCTCTCGACGTGGCTCAACGTGGGGGTGCCTCCCACGCAGGTTGCGGAGTGGGCCAGCCACAGTGTGGCTGTCCTGCTGCGGGTCTACGCCAAGTGCATCTCCGGGCAGGAGGAGGCTGCCCGGAACCGCGTCGCGCTGGCGCTCGGCCTGCCCTGAGGCCGTCACCCCGCTTGGACACGCATTGGCACAGCCACCCGGGGACGGCCGGACGGCGCCGGACGCCACCGGACACAGCAGAACGGCCCCTGACCCGCGTTTCCGCTGGTCAGGGGCCGTTCGCCCTGGGTGTGGCAGGTGAAGGATTCGAACCTTCGTAGGCTGAGCCGACGGATTTACAGTGGACTGTCAACTTGGCCTTGACCTGCGGCGGATTCGTATCGACAGCGCCTGCGCCCGTGCATAGTCCGCGCGGCCTGTTCTTGCCCGCCCACGCCGGGTGTTGGTGGTGATCTCCTCGCGGCGCGGGTGCAACCCTTCCGGGCCGAGGGGTGGGGGGTGAGGAGATCACCACCCTCCGCCGCACTCCCCCGATCTCTGAGCGGTGCCGGGTCCGGGCGGAGCCCGGGTGTGTTCAGTTCCCTACTCGTTGCCGGAGGCTGTCGAGTCGTTGCCGTGCATAGGCGGGCTCGATGGCCCATCCGCAGGCTGTTTCCCACGCGTCGATCGCGGCTAAGGCCATGGTCAGGCGGTGGCTGGTGAGTGGTCCGTCGGGGATCTCGACGAGATCGAGGTCCGGGTGGTCAATTCGTGATTCGTCCCAGTCGATGAAGCCGACCCGGCCGCTCTGTATCCGGATGTTGGCACCACCGGGGTCCCCATGGATGACGGCCAGCGGAACGTCGGGAAGGCCGCCCCAGGCTTGCCGGCACAACCGCACTACGTCTGCCGGCATCACGCGGAGGTTGACGTCGCCGCCGTATAGCTCGGTCAGCAGGTCTTGCGTGGAGGAGAACCCTGGTCGCTGCGTAGACCAACCAGCCGTAAGCCTGTGGAGCCGAACCAGTTCACGGGCGACGATCGTCCAGTCGTCACCCTCTGGTGGGTGGCCATCCACCCAGGTCTGGACCAGGATTCCATCGACAGATCGCCGACCGTCCACGGTCGGTACGGTCGCCGGGACGATGAAGTCATACGAGGCGAGGAAGTCGAGCAGATCCAGTTCCCACGCCAGTGCGTCAGACGTCCGGAGGCTACGACGCGCGATGAGTCGGGTGGGCCCGTCAACCTCGTAGACAGCGTTCCGGTGACCGCCGCCGAGTCGGTTCCCGAGCGTGAGACCGGGCCAAGGGCTGAGGTCAAGCACGGGGGTAGCCTGCCGCATCGCGTGCGGGTCTGGAGCTGCAGATCTACGCCAAGTGCATGGCCGGCCAGGAGGACGCCGCCCGCCGCCGGATCGCGGCCGCGCTCGGCGGTGAAACTTTGGCGCGTATTGGGCGTGATCAGTCGGAGAACGCCGGTCCACGCCGGACACAGCCGGACAGCACTGGAGGTGAGGAGTGAGCGTCTTCGCAGCTCAGCGCCATGATCGGGCCGGTGATCGGGGGTGCCCCCGGTGGGATTCGAACCCACACTGTGACCCTTTTAAGGGGCCTGCCTCTGCCGGTTGGGCTACGGGGGCGACCCCGCCACCCTAGCGACGGCCCCTTCGCCGCCCGACACTCGGCGAAGAATCTTGTGGTGGGGTGTCGAGGCCGCCAGGCTGGCTCCGACCTGCCTGCGAACGGGGTCACCGACGACCCCGGACCAGGAGGAAGCCATGGAGATCCCGCGCTGTCCCGGCCACGACATCGATCCCGAGTTGCTCGCCCCTGTCCTGATCATCCACTTCGCTGGAGGGCCCCGATGAAGTACATGCTGATGATCTACGACAACCCGGAAACCCGCTCCGTCTTCTTCGGGCCGGACGGCGACGCCCTGATGGCCGAGATGGACGCGCTGATGGCCGAGCTCACCGAGTCCGGCGAACTCGTCAGCACGGACGCGCTTGCCGATCCGGCGAGCAGCAAGGTCGTCCGCGTCCGCGACGGCGTCCCGGCGATCACCGACGGTCCGCTCGCCGAGGCCAAGGAGCACTTCGGCGGCTACCTGATCGTCGACTGCGACTCCGAGGCGCGCGCCGTCGAGATCGCCGCCCGCTGGCCGAGCGCGAAGTTCACCGCGATGGAGGTGCGGCCCATCCTCGACATCAGTGGCGAGGAGATGTGACGAGCACCGAGGACCTGCTGCCGACACTCGCGCCGCAGGTCCTCGGGGTGCTCGTGCGCCGCTACCGCCAGTTCGACCTGTGCGAGGACGCGGTGCAGGAGGCACTCCTGGCCGCGACGGCGCAGTGGCCGGGCGAGGGCGTCCCGGACAACCCGCACGGCTGGCTGGTCACGGTCGCGGCCCGCCGCTTCGTCGACGCGGTGCGCAGCGAGAACGCGAGCCGACGACGCGAGGAACGTGCCGCCGTCCTCGAGGAACCCCTTTCCGGCATCGAGTCCCCGCAGTCGGACGACACCCTGTCCCTGCTCGTCCTGTGCTGTCATCCCGCGCTGTCCCCGCCGTCGCAGCTGGCCCTGACCCTGCGGGCGGTCGGCGGCCTGACCACCGCGGAGATCGCCGCGGCCTTTCTCGTCCCGGAGACGACGATGGCCCAGCGGATCAGCCGCGCCAAGAAGACGATCAGGGCGGCCGGTGCCACGTTCGGCACCCCGGACGACGTCGAGGACCGCCTCGCCGTCGTCCGGCACGTCCTCTATCTGATGTTCAACGAGGGCTACACGGCGTCGTCCGGGCAGGTCCTGGCGCGGACCGAGCTGACCGGCGAGGCGATCCGGCTGACCCGCATGCTCCGCCGCACGCTCCCGGACGACGGCGAGGTCGCCGGCCTGCTCGCCCTCATGCTGCTCACCGACGCCCGCCGGCCGTCGCGCACGGGGCCGAACGGCGATCTCGTCCCGCTCGCGGAGCAGGACCGGAGCTTGTGGGACGCGACCTCGATCGCGGAGGGGACCGCACTCGTCGAGGAGGCGCTGGCCCGGGGCGCACTGGGCCCGTACAAGCTGCAGGCGGCGATCGGGGCGCTGCACGCGGAGGCCGCCACGGCGGAGGAGACGGACTGGGCGCAGATCGTCGGGCTCTACGAGCTGCTCGGGAAGCTCTCGCCGAACCCCGTCTACACGCTGAACCACGCGGTCGCGCTGGGGATGGCGTGCGGGCCGCGGGCGGGGCTGGACCTGCTCACGACCCTCGACGACGAGCGGTTGGCCGGGAACCACCGGGTCGCGGCGGTCCGGGCGCACCTGCTGGAGCTGGCCGGCGAGCCGGATGCGGCCCGCGAGCAGTACCGGATCGCCGCCCGACAGACCAGCAGCCTGCCCGAGCGTCGCTACCTCGAAGGCCGCGCCTCCAGCACTCGTGCGCGGTAATCGTCGCCCTGGCGACGATTACCGCGCACAGGCGCTACGCGCTCTTCCTGACCGGCTCGCCCGCGTCCGTGCCGGCGACCGGGGCGGCCGGGGCGACGGGCTTCGGCGAGGCGATCCGGCTGAACTCCGCCTTCGGCTCGTGGATCTGCCCGAGGGCGACGACCTCGCGGCCCATGAGCAGCGCCGTCGTCCAGTCCATGACGATCCGGAAGCGGCGGTTCCAGGTGGGCATCCGGCTGACGTGATAGGTCCGGTGCATGAACCACGCCGGGAAGCCCCGGAGCTTGACGCCGTAGATCTGCGCGACGCCCTTGTAGAGCCCCAGGCTCGCGACCGATCCCGCGTAGCTGTGCTTGTAGGGCTTGGTCTCGCCGCCGCGCAGGTGGGCGACGATGTTGTCGGCCAGCACCTTCGCCTGCCGCACGGCGTGCTGCGCGGACGGGCTGGTGCGCGCTTCCGGGTCGTCCTTCGACAGGTCCGGCACCGAAGCACAGTCGCCGGCGCTGAACACGCCGGGCCTGCCCTCGACCGCGAGGTCCGCGGTGCACAGGACGTGGCCGCGCGGGCCGAGCGGGAGGTCCGTCTGCTCGAGCATCGGGTTGGGCTTGACGCCCGCGGTCCAGACGATCGTGTCGGCGTCGAACTCGGTGCCGTCGCTGAGCACGACGTGCCCGCCGACCATCGACTCGACCCGGGTCTCGAGCAGGACCTCGATGCCGGCGTCGATCAGCCGCCCGACGGTGTACGCGCCCATCTTGGGCCCGACCTCGGGCATGATCCGGTTCATCGCCTCGACGAGCACCCAACGCAGGTCCTCGGCGTCGATGCTCTCGTAGTACTTCGTGGCGTACCGGGCCATGTCCGCGAGCTCGGCGAGTGCCTCGACGCCCGCGTAGCCGCCGCCGACGACCATGAACGTGAGCAGCCGCCGGCGGAGCTCCGGGTCGTCCGTGGTGGCGGCGGCGTCGAGCCGGGAGAGGACGTGGTTGCGCAGGTAGATGGCCTCGCCCACGTTCTTGAACGCGATGCCCTGCTCGGGCAGCCCGGGCACCGGCAGCGTGCGCGCGACGGAGCCCGGGGCGACCACGAGCACGTCGTAGTCGAGCGAGGTGGTGTGCCCCGCGGCCGTCTCGACGGTCACCTTCCTCTCCGCGTCGCTGATCGCGCTGACCCGCCCGGTCAGGACGTGGCAGCCGCGCAGGACCTTGTGCAGCGGGACGACGACGTGGCGCGGCTCGATGGAGCCGGCGGCCGCCTCGGGGAGGAAGGGCTGGTAGGTCATGTGCGACTGCGGGTCGACGACGGTGATGTCGGCCTCGCCGCGGCGCAGCTTCTTCTGCAGCCGCAGAGCGGTGTACATGCCGACGTAGCCGCCGCCGACCACGACGATTTTCTGACCATGCGCCATACCGACATTCGTACCCCGAGGACCTAACCCCAACCGGCGGTTCGCGCGTGATCTGCGTCGAACCGCTGTGAGACCGGCTACAGGAGGCCAGCGGCGACACCCGCGGCGCGCAGGACATCCTCGAGCATCGCGGGGGTCAGGCGTCCGGTGAAGGTGTTCTGCTGGCTCACGTGGTAGCTGCCGAACAGGTGCAGCGGCCTGGGTCCGGCCAGCTCGACGTGGGCGCCGTGGCCGAACTTCGGGCGCGGTCTGGGGATGGCCCAGCCGTGGCCGGCCAGGACGGGGAGCAGGGACTGCCAGCCGAAGCCCCCGAGCACGACGACGGACCGGACCGTCGGCGCGAGCAGGGCCAGCTCGGCGTCGAGCCAGTGCCGGCAGGTGTCCCGCTCCTCGGTCGTCGGCTTGTTCGCGGGCGGGGCGCATCGCACCGGCGAGGTGAGCCTCGTGCCCCGCAGGGCCAGCCCGTCGTCCTTGTGGACGGCGGTGGGCTGGTTGGCGAGCCCGACGGCATGCAGCGCGGCGTAGAGGAAGTCCCCGCTGCGGTCCCCGGTGAACATCCGGCCGGTCCGGTTGGCCCCGTGCGCGGCCGGCGCCAGGCCGACGATCAGCATCGACGCGTCCGCGGGGCCGAAGCCGGGCACCGGGCGTCCCCAGTAGGTCCAGTCCCGGAACGCGGCCCGCTTCGCCTTCGCCACCGCCTCCCGCCACGCCACGAGCCGCGGGCAGGCGCGGCACTGCGTGACCTGGGCGTCGAGCTCGGCGAGCGTGGTCGGTGTCGGCGGGAAAGCCCCTTTCCGGGGCACGTCAGACCGCGATCGAGCGGGCGATCCCGTCCAGGATGTCGTGCTCGCTGACGACCATCTCGTCGATCCCGGCGCGCTCGTGCAGCTCGTCCGCCAGCGCCTCGACGACGATCGCCCCCGCGGCGATCACGTCCACCCGCCCCGGGTGCAGGGCGCCGAGCTTCTCCCGCTCCGACTTCGGCGACGTGACGAGCTGCTGCGCGACCCGGTGGATGTCCTCGCGGCTCAGTCGCGACAGGTGCACGGCCTCGGGGTCGTACTCCGGCAGGTCCTGCGCGATCCCGGACAGCGTGGTGATCGTCCCCGCCACGCCGACCCAGGTCTTCACGCCCTCGACCGGCACCGCGGCGAAGGCCTCGTCGAGGATCCCGGTGGCCACCTCGCGGGCCTTGCCGACATCCTCGGGGCTCGGCGGATCCCCGGGCAGGCAGCGCTCGGTGAGCCGGACGCTGCCGACGTCCACGGACTTCGCCGCCGTCACGCTCGCCTTGCCGTCCACCAGCTCGCCGACGACCAGCTCCGTCGACCCGCCGCCCACGTCCACGACCACGAACGGGCCGTCGTCCGGGTCCAGCTCGCCGACCGCACCCTCGAACGACAGCCGGGCCTCCTCGTCGCCGCTGATCACCTCGGCGTCGATCCCGAGGGTGTCCCGAACCATCCCGAAGAAGTCCTCGCGGTTGCTCGCGTCGCGCGTCGCGGACGTCGCGACCATCCGGATACGCTCGACGCCCTTGCGGCGTATCGCCGCCGCGTAGTCGACGAGCGCGACGCGGGTGCGCTCGAGCGCCTCCGGGTCGAGCTCGCCCGTGGCGTCCACGCCCTTGCCCAGGCGCACGATCCGCATCTCCCGGTGCAGATCGCGGAGCTGGGGAGTGCCGTCGAAGCTCGTGGTCACGTCCGCGATCAAGAGGCGGATCGAGTTCGTCCCGCAGTCGATCGCGGCCACCCGAGACATAGGAGTTCCCTTCGCCGTTCCGGGCGACCACGCTACGCGGTCCGGACCTCGCACATCACGCAGCCCGGCCGGCCCGGCGACGCCGTGCGCGAACTGCTCACGCGGGGGGTCCCTGGGGGACGGAGCCGGGTTACTCTCCGGTACGTGGCGTACAGCGATGTCGACCCGCAGACCGATCTGGGCACCCACACGGTGACCAACCAGGCCCCGCCGCTCGACGGCTTCGATCCGCTGGCCTGCGATCCCGCGCTCACGGACGCCCTGCGTCGGGAGGGCGGCGCCCCCGAGGACCTCAAGGGGCTGGCCGCAGCGGTCGGTTCGGCGGAGTACCGCGAGCACGCGCGGCTGGCCAACGAGAACGAGCCCGTCCTGCGCACCCACGACCGCTACGGCCACCGGGTCGACGAGGTGGAGTTCCACCCGTCGTGGCACGCGCTGATGGAACTGTCCGTCGGCGCCGGGCTGCACGCGGCCCCGTGGGCGGGCGGCCCCGGGGCCCACGTCACCCGCGCCGCGGGGTTCTACCTGGTCAGCCAGCTGGAACAGGGACACTGCTGCCCGATCTCGATGACCTACGCGTCGATCCCGGCGTTGCGGCACGCCCCCGCGCTGGCGGCGCGGTTCGAGCCGGGCCTGACCTCCCGCACCTACGCGCCGGGACTCGCGCGGCCGGAGGCCAAGGCGGGGTTGCTCGCCGGGATGTCGATGACGGAGAAGCAGGGCGGCTCGGACGTCCGCACCGGCACGACCGTCGCGACGCCGCACGCGGACGGGACGTACTCGCTCGTCGGGCACAAGTGGTTCACCTCCGCCCCGATGAACGACCTGTTCCTGACCCTCGCCCAGGCGCCGGGCGGGCTGACCTGCTTCGTCCTCCCCCGCGTGCTCCCCGACGGGACGCGCAACGCGCTCCGGATCCAGCGGCTGAAGGACAAGCTCGGGAACCGGTCCAACGCGTCATCGGAGATCGAGTACGCGGGTGCGCTCGGGTGGCGCGTCGGCGACGAGGGCCGCGGCGTCGCGACGATCATCGAGATGGTGTCGATGACCAGGCTCGACTGCGTCCTCGGCTCGGCCGGCACGGTCCGCGCGGCGGTGTCCGAGGCGGCGCACCACGTGGCACACCGCAGCGCGTTCGGGGCCCGGCTCGCGGACCAGCCGCTGATGCAGGCGGTGATCGCGGACCTGGCCGTCGAGTCCGAGGCAGCGACGACGCTGGCGCTGCGGCTGGCCGGCGCCGCGGACCGCGGCGAGACGGCGCTGCTGCGGCTGGCGTTGCCGGCGTCGAAGTACCTGGTGTGCAAGCGGACCCCGGCCGTCGTCGCGGAGGCGCTGGAGTGCCTCGGCGGCAACGGGTACGTGGAGGAGTCCCCGATGCCGCGGCTGTACCGGGAAGCGCCGCTGAACTCGATCTGGGAGGGCTCCGGGAACGTCACCGCACTCGACGTCCTGCGCGCCGTCGGCCGGTCCCCGGAGTCCGTGGACGCGGTGCTGACGGAGGTCGACGCCGCCGCGGGCGCGGACAGCCGCTTCGACGCCGCGTGCTCGTCGCTGCGCACCGCGCTGCGGGAGCCGGACCCGCGCACCGCCCGCCGCCTCGCCGAGCTCCTGGCGCTCTGCCTGCAGGGCTCGCTGATGCTGCGGACCGCGCCGACCGAGGCCGCGGACGCGTTCGTCTCGGCCCGCCTCGCCGCGGACGGCCCCTGGCGCACCGCGGGCACCCTGCCCCCGACGACCGCGACCCGGACCCTCCTCACCCGCGTCACCCCCACCACCTGATCAGCCCCTGGCCCGCCCCGACCGCCCGGACCGCCCGCGAGTCGCGATCTAAGGCCGGGCGAGTCGCGATCTGAGACCCCGCGAGTCGCGACGTAAAACCTCGCGAGTCGCGATCTACCGCCTTCAAGTCGCGGTCTGGATTCCTTCGAGCCGGGATCAGACGCCACACGGGTCTCGGTTCGTACTGGAGTCGGGCGCGCGGCGGGGTCTGGTCACCGGGCTCGTACCGCGATGGGCCCGGGCCCGGGATCTACCGAATCGTGCGCGTCAAATCGTGCGCGTCATCGCCGCGCCGAACGAGACATGCGACGGCCCCCGGAGGGCTCGCCGATGCGGCTCCCTCAGCGCGCGCAGGGTCGACTCGCACGGCCCAGAGGCGCGACTCGAGAGGCCTCAGGCCCCGACTCGCCCGGCTCCAGAACGCGACTCGCCCGGCTCCAGAACGCGACTCGCCCGGCTCCAGAACGCGACTCGCCCGGCTCCAGAACGCGACTCGCCCGGCTCCAGAACGCGACTCGCCCGGCTCCAGAGCGCGACTCGCGGGGACCGAGTCGCGGCTCGTGGAGTCGGCTCGTGGAGTCAGGCGGAGCAGGGGCCCGTGGTGAACCAGTCTCCCAGATGGGCGATCGCGTCGTCGCCGATCGGGTTGACCCCGGGGCCCTTCGCCAGCGAGTGGGCGATGTGGACGTGCAGACATTTGACGCGGTCCGGCATCCCGCCCGCGCTGACGTCCGTGCCGAGCGGCTCGATCGCGTTCCGTTCCGCAAGGTAGGACTCGTGCGCAGCGCGGTACGCCGCGGCGAGCTCGGGCTCCTCGGCGAGGCGGTCGGTCTGCTCGCGCATGAGGCCCTCGGCCTCGAGGGTCCCGATCCGGGACGCCAGCTTCGGGCAGGTCAGGTAGTACAGCGTGGGAAACGGCGTGCCGTCCGGCAGCCGGGGCGCCGTCCGGACCACCGCGGGGTGGCCGGCCGGGCAGCGTGCCGCCACCGCGAGGACGCCGCGGGGCGGGCGGCCGAGCTGCTCGGCGATCACGGCGAGGTCCTCGGCCGACGCCCCCGCGGACCCCGATTCGGTAGCCGCCGCATCCCGGCTCGCGGGGCTCGTCACTGCGGGGATCCTTGCGTCACGTCGCTCCACAACTGTCTGTACCACGGGGTGTTCGCCTGGGCTGCCTCCGCCGCGGCGGGGTCCGCGGTCTCGCGCAGCTGCACCACGTACGGGATCTCGCCGGGCTTGACGTACCCGAGCCGGGACCGGGCCTCGGCCGCGACCTCCTCCGGGTCCGACAGCCGCGCCCGTCGCTCGGTCAGCTGATCGACCTCGGCGGCCAGCGCCCGTTGCTGGTCGGAGACCTCCGTCAGTGCCTGGCGCTGCGCCACGTAGTTGCGCAGCGGCATGGCGACGGTCAGCGTCAACGCGCAGACGACGATCGCGAGGATCGCCGCCCGCCGCGTCGACGACAGCCCGAGCAGGCCGGTGGTGGCCGCGACGACCCCGCGGGACCGGCTCCGGGTGAGCCGCGGCTCCCGGACCCGCTTGCCGCTCGTCGGACGGGCGGCACCGCGACCAGTGCGGGCCCGGTCACCCCGGGCCCGCGTCCGTTCGGACTCCGCGTGGGACACCGCCGCCATCGTCGGCCTCAGGCCTGCGGCACCGTGTACCGCGGGAACGCCAGCTCACCGGCGTAACGCGCAGCGTCGCCGAGGGCCTCCTCGATGCGCAGCAGCTGGTTGTACTTGGCGACCCGCTCGGAACGGGCGGGGGCGCCGGTCTTGATCTGGCCGCAGCCGGTGGCGACGGCGAGGTCCGCAATCGTCACGTCCTCGGTCTCCCCCGAGCGGTGGCTCATCATGCAGCGGTAGCTGAACGAGTGGGCCAGCGTGACGGCGTCGAGCGTCTCGGACAGCGTGCCGATCTGGTTGACCTTCACCAGCAGCGCGTTCGCGGCGCCCCGGTTGATGCCCTCCTCGAGCCGCTCCGGGTTGGTGACGAACAGGTCGTCGCCCACGATCTGGACCTTGTCCCCGATGGACTGGGTGAGCGAGACCCAGCCGTCCCAGTCGTCCTCGGAGAGCGGGTCCTCGATCGAGACCAGCGGGAACTCGTTCACCAGCTCGGCCCAGACCTTGGACAGGTCCGCCGAGGAGAGCTCCTTGCCCTCGTACCGGTACACGCCGTCGGAGAAGAACTCGGTGGCCGCCACGTCGAGGGCGAGCACCACGTCCGTGCCGAGGGTGTAGCCCGCCTTCTCGACGGCGACGCCGATCAGCTCGAGCGCGCCCTTGGTGCCGCCGGCGACGTCCGGGGCGAAGCCGCCCTCGTCGCCGAGGCCGGTGGAAAGGCCCTTCTCCTTCAGCACGGACTTCAGCGCGTGGTACACCTCCGCGCCCCAGCGCAGGGCCTCGCGGAAGGACTCGGCGCCGATGGGGGCGACCATGAACTCCTGGACGTCGACCGAGGTGTCCGCGTGTGCGCCGCCGTTGAGGATGTTCATCATCGGAACCGGCAGCACGTGCGCGTTCGGCCCGCCGACATAGCGGAACAGCTCCAGCCCCGAGGACTCCGCGGCGGCCTTCGCGACCGCGAGCGAGACGCCCAGCAGCGCGTTGGCGCCCAGCCGCGACTTGTCCGGGGTCCCGTCGAGGTCGACGAGCCGCTGGTCCACGAGGCGCTGGTCCACCGCTTCCATGCCGGTCAGCTCGGGGCCGATCTCGTCCAGGACCGCGGTGACAGCCTTCTCGACCCCCTTGCCGCCGTAGCGGGCATCGCCGTCCCGCAGCTCGACGGCCTCGTGCTCACCGGTCGACGCGCCGGAGGGCACCGCGGCCCTGGCCAGCGTGCCGTCGTCGAGGGCGACCTCGACCTCGACCGTGGGGTTGCCCCGGGAATCGAGGATCTCTCGCGCCCCGACCTGCTCGATGGCTGCCACCCGTTGCTCCTGTTCACCGTCGCCGTACCGAGATTCGCCTGCGTCAGGTTAGCCGCAGGCACCGACGATCCGGGGTACGAGCCCGGGCCACGTCACTGTGCGCCTTCCCGCAGCGGCCTCGCGGGCGCGCGTGCGCTCGCGCGACGCGCACGGATGTCAAGCCTCGCGATTCATGGTCCCGACACCTAACGTAGGAATGACCATGACGAGCGAACCCGTCTCCCGCCGGGAGCGAAACCTGGTCTTCGAGTCGTTCCGTCGTGCCGAGATGTTGTTGTCCGACAGGCGTCCGCTCGACGCGTTGCAGGCCCTGACCCCGGTGGTCGAGAGCCAGCCCAACGACGCCTCGGTGCACCTGCTCGCCGGCCGCGCCTACCTGGACTCCGCGCAGCTCAAGCGGGCCGAGCAGGCTTTCTGCAAGGTGCTCGAGCTGGATCCGTCCGACCACTACGCGCGCTTCGCGCTGGGCAAGGCGCTGCAGCGGCAGGGCCGTCTCGGCGAGGCGCTCGCACAGCTCAAGATGGCTGTGGTGATGGACCCGCGGCCGGAGTACCAGGAGGCGCTCGGCGAAGTCCGGGCCCGCATCGCGACCCTGCAGGACTGACCGTCGCGCCGACCGCTCTCGAGGACGAGATCCGGACATCGAAAGACATTACAGCGACGACCGGCGCCGCGGCCTCGGGACGGAGCCTTCCGAACCGCCGGTTCGGCAAGCTAGCCTCAGCCCGCTACTGATGAGCCTCACCTAATCGAGGCAGCGGGAACCGGAGGTCGGCTCGGTGTTGGGCAATGCGCTGATCGGACTGAGGGAGGGCCTCGAGGCCTCCCTCGTCGTCAGCATCCTCGTCGCGTTCCTCGTCCGGACGGACCGCCGGCGCGAGCTTCCGAAGGTCTGGCTCGGCGTCGGCATCGCGGTGCTCGTGAGCGTCGGCGTCACCCTCGGACTCACCCTCGCCGAGCAGGCGCTGACCTTCGAGGCGTCGGAGGCCCTCGGCGGATCGCTGTCCATCCTCGCGGTCGGCTTCGTCACCTGGATGATCTTCTGGATGCGCAACAACGCGCGCGCCCTGTCGTCGGACCTGCAGGGGAAGCTCGAGACGGCGATCCGGATGGGGCCGGTCGCGGTCGTCGTCATGGCCACGCTCGCCGTCGGCCGCGAGGGCCTGGAGACCGCCGTCTTCTTCTTCGCCGCCGCCCAGGCCGCAGGCGAGACCGCCCAGCCGCTGATCGGCTTCCTGATCGGCATCGCGCTGGCGATCGTCCTCGCGTACCTGATCTACCGCGGGGCCATGAAGATCAACCTGGCGAAGTTCTTCACCGTCACCGGTCTGCTGCTGATCTTCGTGGCCGCCGGGATCCTCGCCTACGGCGTGCACGACCTGCAGGAGGCCGGCGTGCTGCCCGGCCTCACCACCCTCGCCTTCGACGTGAGCGCGACGATCCCGCCGGACTCCTGGTACGGGACGTTGCTCAAGGGGGTCTTCAACTTCTCCCCAGACGACCGTGTTCCAGGCCGTCGTCTGGGTGCTCTACGTCGCCGTCGTCCTGACGCTGTTCCTCATCCCCCTGCACGCGCGGTCCACCACCTCCGCCGCTGCGCGAGTTTGACTCCCCGAGGAGAAGAGCATGTCCCGCACCACCCGACGGTCGGCTGCCGTCCTGCTCACCGCAGGAACCGCCGCACTCGTCCTCGCCGGGTGCACCAGCACCGCCCAGCCCGCCGCGCCCTCCGGTGGTGACGCGGTCGGCGCTCCGATCACGGTGAACGCGACCGACGCCGCCTGCGAGGTCTCCAGCGTCGAGGCGCCGGCCGGCAACATCTCCTTCTCGATCAAGAACTCCGGCACGAAGGTCACCGAGTTCTACCTCTACGGCACGGGCGACCGGATCATGGGCGAGGTCGAGAACATCGGCCCGGGCCTGTCCCGGAACCTGATCGTCGAGGTACCGGACGGCGGCGACTACACCACCGCCTGCAAGCCCGGCATGATCGGCGACGGCATCCGCAACGCCTTCACCGTCACCGGCACGGCGGCCCGCTCGGTCGACACGAACGCCAAGCTCGCCGAGGCCACGGCCGGCTACAAGCGCTACGTCGGCTCGCAGATCGACGCGCTCGTGCCCAAGACGCAGGAGTTCGTCGACGCCGTCAAGGCCGGCAAGGTCGAGGAGGCCAAGGCCCTCTTCCCGGTCTCCCGCACCTACTGGGAGCGGATCGAGCCCGTCGCCGAGTCGTTCGGCGACCTCGACCCGAAGATGGACGGCCGCGAGGACGACGAGCGCGAGCCGGGCGTCGGCTTCACCGGTTTCCACCGGCTGGAGAAGGACCTCTGGGTCGACGGCCTGCAGCCGGACTCGGCCACCGTCGCCGACCAGCTGATGGCCGACACGAAGGACCTGCAGACGCGCGTCGCCCCGCTCGAGTTCACCCCGGTCCAGCTCGCCAACGGCGCCAAGGAACTGCTCGACGAGGTCGCCACCGGCAAGATCGAGGGCGAGGAGGACCGCTACTCGCACACGGACCTCTGGGACTTCAAGGGGAACCTCGACGGCTCGCAGGGCGCGGTCGCAGCACTCCGTCCGGTGATCGACGAGAAGGACCCCCAGCTCGGCCCGACGCTGGACCAGCGCTTCGCCGCCGTCGACGCGCTGCTCGACGAGTACCGCGAGGGTGACGGCTACAAGAGCTACCTGACGCTGACCGAGGACGACAAGAAGGCCATGGCCGCCGCCGTCGACGCACTCGCCGAGCCGATCAGCCGGGTGGCGGGGGTCGTCACGTCATGAGCCCGACCCGCCCCTCGACCGAACCGGACGCAGCGCCGGAGTCCACTCCTCCTGCCCCGCCGGAACAGCCACCCGTGGCCTCCGGCGGGAACGGCGGCGGGTTCTCCCGGCGGCGGTTGTTCGGGTTCGCCGGGGCGGGCGTCGCGCTCGCCGGCGCCGGGGCCGGCATCGGCTTCGCCGCCGGGGCCTCCTCCGGCGACGAGCCGGCCCGCGACGGCGTCGTGCCGTTCCGGGGGCAGCACCAGGCCGGGATCGTCACCCCGGCCCAGGACCGGATGCACTTCGTGGCCCTGGACCTCACCACGAAGGACCGGGCCGAGGTGCAGCGGCTCTTCCAGAAGTGGACGGCCGCCGCGGAACGTATGACCGCCGGGCTCGAGACCAGCGAGAACGGCGCCGTCGGACTGAACCCGCTGTCCCCGCCGACGGACACCGGCGAAGCGCTGGGGCTGCCCGCCGCGTCTCTCACGCTGACCCTCGGGCTCGGCGCGTCGATCTTCGACAAGCTCGGCATGGTGGACAAGCGGCCGCCCGCGTTGATCGATCTCCCCTCGTTCACCGGGGACCGGCTCGATCCGAACCGCTCCGGCGGCGACCTCTGCATCCAGGCGTGCTCGGACGACCCTCAGGTCGGCGTGCACGCGATCCGCAACCTGGTCCGGATCGGCTTCGGCACCGTCGCGGTGCGCTGGTCGCAGCTGGGGTTCGGGCGGACGTCGTCGACCTCGACCGCGCAGACCACCCCGCGCAACCTCTTCGGCTTCAAGGACGGCACGAACAACCTCAAGGCCGAGGAACCGCAGGAGATCGACCAGCACGTGTGGGTGGAGGCCGGGGACGGTCCGGCGTGGATGACGGGCGGCAGCTACCTCGTCGCCCGGCGGATCCGGATGCACATCGAGACGTGGGACCGCACCTCGCTGCAGGAGCAGGAGGAGATCGTCGGGCGGACCAAGGGCGAGGGCAATCCGCTCAGCGGGCAGAAGGAGTTCGACCGCGCGGACCTGAACGCTCGCGGTGCGGACGGGCAGCCCGCGATCCCGACGGACGCGCACATCCGGCTGGCGTCATCGGAGTCACTGAACGGGGTCAAGATCCTGCGTCGGGGCTACAACTTCGTCGACGGCTCCGACGGCAGCGGCCATCTCGACGCGGGGTTGTTCTTCATCGCGTTCGTCCGGAACCCGCAGACGCAGTTCGTCCCGATGCAGCGGGCGCTGGCGAGGAAGGACAAGATGATGGAGTACCTGGAGCACAACGGCTCCGCCCTCTTCGCCTGCCCGCCGGGCCTCGGGGACGGCGAGTACTGGGCCCAGTCCCTCTTCAGCTAGACGAGGAAGTCCGAACTCGGTCAGTGGTCGTAGGCGGTCGGGGACCTGGTGAGTTCTTGGCCGGTGGCCCGGTTGTGCCAGATCGCGGCGGTCATGGCGAGGAAGCGTTGCCCGATCCGGGCGCCGACGCCGTCGATGCTGCGGCCGCCGTCGAGTTCCAGGTCGAGTTGTCCTTTGAGCGTGTGTCGAAGATCGACTCGACGGGCCGGTTTGAGGAGACGTTCGGCAGGGTGGCGATCAGGTGCAGGCGCAGTCCCCAGAAGAAGCGCGAGTGGCTTGCGCAGTAGCTGTAGCCGGCCCATCCGGCCAAGTTGGAGCGTTTGACAGTGGGGCGGGATCGGGCGCACTCGACCGGGGTCGAGTCGACCACCCAGACCGGGTCGGCCCACAGGTCGGTGTCGCAGGCCAACACCCGGATCAGCTGCTTGATCAGTGGCAGAGCGCCACGCAGACGCTTGTTGTAGCCAGACTGGCCCGGCAGGTACGCCGAACGCCCCGGGGAGGTGTGCGGGTACGAAGCGCAGCCAGCGGGCCTCGGAACGGATGCCGAGCAGCACCTGGGCGACGGCGAGGGTGAGTAGTTCTGCGTCGGAGAGTTTCGGGGGCCGCCCGGTACGGGTGCGGTGCCCAAGATGGTCGTCGATCTTGACGTACAGTGCGGTCAGGAGGGGGTTGAGGTTGGTCGTCACAAACTGACCTTCAACACCCTCCTGCCATAGCGGGCCCGGCATCCCCCGCGCCGGGTGAAGGCGCCCTGATCACCCCGCGCCCGGGAGACACGACCGGCCCCCACCCCTCACCGCCCCCATCAGACGTGCTCGACCTCGGAGAACGCCTCACGCAGCTTCGCCTCCTGCTCGCTCGACAGGTTCGTCGAGATCAGCGACGCCCCGGTCGTCCCGAAGCGCTCAAGGACCTTGTCCGGCACCGCGTTCGACGACATCACGAACAGCGCGGACGTCCCGGGCGTCACGTTCTCCCGCACCTCCTTGATGAACTGCCGAGCAGTCGTCACCGCGGCTGCCTATCGCGTCCGCAGGGCCTCACCCCAATACCGGGCCGGGATCGCTACGCTGCGCCGCTCGGCCAGCTGCTTGGCGCCCTGGCCGAGCACCTCCCCGACGTCGACCCACCCGTCCGGGATTACGCCGTCCGGGGCCGCCGCAACGCCTTCGGAGACCCTCGCGGACCGTCCCTACTGCCGTTCGCTGAGGTAGTGACCCCAGCGGTACCACGGATCCCCCGTCCGCAACCCCTCGTCGAGCCTCTCGAACCCCCGAATCCGCTCGCTCGCCGCGCCCACCACACCTCCCGGTCGCCGTCGTCCACGCGGGCGCGGAGTCTCCGGCCCGCGGGCCGGAGACGATTCACCCGTCCCGGATGGGGCCGTGGCGGTGCCGAGGGGCCAGGGTGACGTCGGAGACCGGCCCTGCCGACAGGAGTCCACGATGAGCACGCACGCGACGCCGCATCGGGCCGAGCCCGGTGGAGCGGCGACACCCGGAGGTCGGACGGAGTTCACGACGACCTTCGCCCTGTTCGCCGCCGTCCTGATGCTGCTTGGGGGGGCCTGCGGCGTCCTCACCGGCATCGCGTCGATCGCGCAGGACGAACTCCTCGTGCGGACACCGCAATACACCTACACGTTGAACCTCGCCACCTGGGGCTGGATCCACCTGGTCCTGGCCGTCCTTCTCGGCGCGGCGGGCGCCGGCGTGCTGTGGGGCGCGAGCTGGGCCCGCCCCCTCGGCATCACGGCGGCCGGGCTGAACATCGTGGCGCACTTCGCGTTCCTCCCGCACTTCCCGATCTGGGGCCTGATGCTCATCGTGCTGAACGCGATCGTGATCTGGGCGCTCGTCCCGTACCGCGCCGAGAAGGGCTGACGGTCCGGAGGAAGACCGTCGTCGTCCTCTCGTGAGACGGTCCGCCCGTCGACGGTCCGGACGCCGCCGCCGGACCGGCAACAGGAGCGGCGTGCTCTCCGGCGGAGACCCATCGCTTCGCCGTCTCGAGCTCAGCGACCGGAAAGCTTCGCACAAAGCCCGGCACCAGGAGGAAAGCAGCGCAGCGTGGGCCGCAGCCAGGTCTCGTCGCTGACGATCGCCACCCGCTCGGAGCAGGTGGGGGCTACAGCTCCGACGGCGAAACCTGGTCCTAATCCGAAAATGAGTCGGGACGGGCGAACGGGGCCCACCGGCCAGGTGCGTGTCGGGGTCGGGCTGTGGTGGTGCTCAGGCCGCGGGTTCGAGGGTGACTGTGAAGCCGAGGGCCTCGAGTTGCCGGACGTGGTTGCGCTTCTTGCGGTCCGGCCCGATGCGGTTGTCGTAAAAGTCGGAGCCCAGGTCACGGTAGCGGGCGCCGGGGGCAGACAGCAGGTGCCAGATGATGACCAGGATCGAGCGGCCGACCGCGACGATCGCCCTCTTCTTGCCCCGGCGCCGGGCGATGCGCCGGTAGCGCTCGCCGAGGAAGGTGTCGGTCTTCCCGGCGGTCACGGCCGCCTCGCCGAGGACACGGGCCAGGTAGGGGTTGCCGTGCCCGGTGGCACCTCGGCCGCTGTTTCTGCCCGCCGATTCCTTGATCCCGGGGGCGAACCGGGCCCAGGAGCACAGGTGAGCGGCGGTCGGGAACCGGGTCATGTCCACCCCGATCTCGGCGATCACCACGTGCGCAGCGGTCCGTCCGACCCCGGTGATCTCATCGAGACGCCCGACCGTCTGGGAGAAAGGGGTAATCAGCTCCTCGATCTTGGTTTCGACCGCGGCGATATCCACGCCGGCCTCGTCGATCCGGGCCAGCATCGTGCGCAACAGGAACGCGTGGTGATCGGTGAAACGCCCCACGAACGCCTGCTCCAGCAGCGGGATCTTGGGGCGCATCCCGGTGCGGGCCAGCTGCGCGAGCACCCTCGGGTCACGTTCGCCGGCGATCAACGCCGCCATCATCTCCCGGCCCGACACCCCGAAGATGTCGCTGGCCACCACCGACAGCTTGATCTGGGCGTCCTCGAGCAGCTTCTCCACCCGGTTCTTCTCCGCGGTGCGCGTGTTCACCAGGTCGGCGCGGTAGCGGGTCAGATCGCGCAGCAACCGGATCTGCGGGGGCGGGACGAAGCTGGGCCGGATCATCTGCCGTTCGGTGACCTTGGCCAGCCACACCGCGTCGAGCTTGTCGGTCTTGGGCCGACCCGGCAGATGCTTGACGTCTTTGGCGTTGACCAGCCACGGATCCAACCCCTGGGACTCCAGCAGGTAGAACACCGGTTTCCAGTAATCCGAGGTCGCCTCCATGACCACCCGGGTCACGCCCAGCTCACGCAACCGATCGGCCAGACCCAGCAGCGAACGGGTCATCGTCGAGTAGGCCGTGATCTCCTGCGCGCGGCGGCCCGGTCTGTCCGGGTTGGGAACCCGGACGCAGGCCACCAGCTCCGCCTTGCCGATGTCCAGCGCCGCAACCCGCTCTGATCCTCCCCCGATCTCACGGACGGTGTGGTCGTGCGGCACCTCTCGGGCCACCGCGTGCGGTGCGGCGGCGCGAGGACCCGCACACCAGCCGAGCGAACCGCCACCGACCGACTGTCTCGGTGAACACCGTCAAGAGCGACGCCGGTCGTCTACACCGAACTTGAGCAAGATCGCCAGCGTCCTTCGGGGCGGGGGCTGCGATGACTGTGCCGTACCAGCCGGGAACCTCGTCACCGCGATGCGCTCCGCCGTGTTGAGAGGTCACCCGCACGGGATGACGCGCGGCACAGCCCACACCCGCAGCATGCAGCGAGCGGCTCGAGTGCGGAGGAGACCAACGACATGAGTGAACACGTTCACGGCGGTCTTCCGCAACGCCGCTCGGGCTGGTTCGGGATGGTCGTCGCGGTCGGCGTGATCCTGATCGTCCTCGGGGTGTGGAATGCCATCGACGGGTTGAGGGCACTCCTCGCAGGCGACTTCGTCGTGGCCGACGCCGAGCGCGTCGTCGCGCTCCGGGTGGCCGCGTGGGGTTGGGTACTGCTAGCACTGGGCATCGTCGAGGTGGTCGCAGGTGTCGCGCTCTTCATCGGGGCCAGGTGGGCCCGCGTGGTCGCGGTGCTGGTGGCCGGCTTCAACGGAGTCATCCAGCTGGCGTTCATCGCGGCCTATCCCGTCGGCGCCGTCCTCATCATGATCCTTTCCGCCGTCGTGATCTGGACGGTCATCAAGCACGGCGACGCGGCGCGGGTCTGAGTCAGCCCATGCTGCGGTCGCTGCGCCCGGCCACGGCTCGTCGAACAGACCTCGAGGCGCCGGTCAGACGCGCTCGGTCTCCGCATGGTTCCCGCGCAGTCGCACTTAGCGCCTTGATCGCTACTTGGATCTTGCCGTCATGGAGGATGCCGCGGCTCGCAGGACGTGCTGGCGCAGCGAGTCCGCCGGGTTGGGGTCATACAGCAGCGCCTCCTCACCGCTGAGCTGGAGAACCTCCGGCGCCAGCGGAGGGCATTGCGCATACCCGATTCAAATCAACAACAATTCGCATGGATATTCCCTCCGCCTAAGGGTCGTGCCTCCACGACGCCGACCGGCACGCAGTGCGCCAACGGTCCGACTCATGGGCTCCGAGCCTGGCCGGTCGGGCACCTCATCCAGCCCGGGTGAATTCGGCGTCCGTGCAGGGCGGAAACCCCGTTGGCAGCCGACGGCCTGCGGGTGCTCGCGGTGCCGTGTGGGCGCCGGCGGCTAGTGCAGCGCCGCCTTGAGCACGATCAGGAAGGCAGCGACCAGTCCCACCAGACCGGCCTGTGCCAGGCTCCGGAGAACCGAAGCGCCGGAGAAACGGGCCGCCCAGTAGCCGTAGAAGCCGATCAACACGAACCCGCCCCGTTTCGCCAGCGCAAAGGCGGCTTCCGTCCTGATCACGCCGACCGCCGCTAGAAGGAAGAACACCGCAGGGAAGGCGCCACCGAACGCGACCGCGGCGGCGTCGTCGAACATGTGCCGCAACTGGTGACGGGTTACCCGGTGCCGCTCGCTGGTCTCGGTGCCGACCACCTCGCTGTAGAACTCGGCGAGCGCGACCGCGACGGCCGTGCCCAGCAGCCAGCCGATCATCTGCCCGGCGGTCCGCGGGTAGCCCTCCAATGCGACAACCAGGGCCAGGCCGACGATCGCGCCGTAAATGACACGAGCGACCTGACGAGAGCCCAGGTGGGACGCGAGCCTCGTGCGCATGCCCGGGAACATTGCCGTGGGCGACGGTCGGCCGCGTCACCCGCTGGGGAGGAACTCGCGTCGCAGCCGGCCGTCCGGCCGCCCGGACCGCCCGGTCCAGGCGCCGCAGCATCCAGGGCGGACTACGCCGCCAGCCCGCTGAGCCCAGCGGGAGGCGAGAAATCATCCGAGGTGTCGGGTGGCAACTCGCTCCTCGTCGCCATCAGCGCCGATGGCGCATGGACGAGGACCAGACATGCCAGCCGACAGCAGCAGGTAACGACGCCGCCACTCACGGGATGACCCCGATACCACGGGACAAGCAGCACAAATGGAGCGCTCCCTGATGTATTCCCGTCTCGCCTTGAGCGGCGCCGCCCTGGCCGCCCTCCTTACGCTCGCCGGATGTGGCGGCGGTACGACAGCCGCCCCGGTGACCGTGACGGTGCCCGCGCCAGCGACGGTCGTCACAGCGGCCCCCGCTGCGACGCAGACACCCGCGCCGGCGACGCTGACCGTGCCGGATCTCACGGGGCAGAACGGCGCGATCGCCGAGTCCACGCTCAAGAGCATGGGCTTCACGAACGTGCGGCTGGCCGCGGATCCCACTTCCGGGAAGTCGCTTGTCGCCCTACCGGAGAACTGGACGGTGACGAAGGTCGACCCGAAGCCGGGCAGCGAGCTCGCGGCCGGTCAGCTCGTCGTCGTCACGATGACCAAGTAGCTGCTCGCCCTCCAGGGCCCCGCCGGCCTCCGATGCTGACGGGCTCTCGTCCTTCATCCGACCTGGGGAGAGGATGCCGGCGGGAGCAGTGACCCGGGCCCCTACGGACGTCGGCTGACAGACCTCTGAGTTGCGGGAGACCGTCGGCTCGACAGCCACGGCGCCGAGTCCCGCCTCACGCGACACGAAACCGCGACTCGCGCGGTCCCACACCGCGACTCGCGCGGCCTCACGTCGCGACTCGCGGGGGAGGGCGCGTGGGAAAGGGCGCGCGGTCAGGCGGGCCAGGCTCGGCGCCAGGTTTCCGGGTCCAGGGCGTGCGGGTCCGCGCCCTGGGCGGCCGCGGTGCGTTCGGCCTCCCGGACCAGCTCGGCGAAGCGGCGGGCGGCGGTGCGCAGCTCGGCCTCCGGGTCGATCCCCGCGAGCTTCGCCTTCGCTGCGGCCCGGAACAGCTCCTCCCCCACGCCCCCGCCGGTGGGCAGCAGGTCGTCCGGGAGGCCGGCGCGGGCGGTTCGGCTGGTGAGCTTCGCGGCGAGGGCGACCGCGGGCTGGCCGAGCGGCACGCCGTCGACACTCGACGTGCGCTGCTTCTCGGCCCGCTTCAGCTCCTCCCAACGGCTCTCCTGCACGGACGCCGTGTCGATCCGCTCGGTGCCGGCGAAGACGTGCGGGTGCCGCCCGACGAGCTTCGCCACCAGCCCGGACGCGACCTCGTCGATGCCGAACGGCGCCTCCGCGGACTCCTGCGCGACCCGGGCGTGGAACAGCACCTGGAGCAGGACGTCCCCGAGTTCCTCGCGCATGTCCGCGCGGTCGCCGTCCTCGATCGCCTGGTAAAGCTCGTAGCACTCCTCGACGAGGTACTGCAGCAGCGAGGCGTGGGTCTGCTCGGCGTCCCAGGGGCAGCCGCCGGGCGAGCGCAGGCGGTCCATGACGGCGACGGCGTCGAGCAGCGCAGCGCCGTGCGGTTCCGGGGTCGCCACGGCGCCGGGCGCGGGTTCGAGCGTCAGCAGGACGGCGTCGTCCGGCAGGGACTCGCCCTCGACGGCGCGCGTGGCGCCCGATGCCGCGACCAGCTCGTCCGGCACGCTCGGATCCGCGAGCACGACCGAGGCGTTCCGCAAGGCCGGGAGCGCGGCCGCGGGCAGGACGGCGCCGAGCCGCCGGGACAGGACGACGACGGTGGGCGCCACGCGTCAGCCCCGCCCGGTCTGCACCGGCAGGAGAACCCCGCCGCGTTGCTCGGGGGCGACGACCCGCATCTGCACCGGGTCCCACACGCCGTAACGAGGGTTGACCGTGACCGCGAGCTGGTCCGACAGCGGCTGGACCAGCCGTTGGCCGATCGCGGCGAGCGAGTCGCTGTCCGTGGAGGAGACGACCGAGGGCTCGCTCGGCGGCGCGTCCGTGGAGCGCCGGGTGACGCGCATGACGGCCCAGACGGCCTGCCCCGGGACGGCTCGAACGCGACGACCTGGCCCGCGGGGGTGCCGAACGCGGCGGTCGCGGCGAGGGTCGCGTCCTGGCCGACGCGCAGGACCTGGTTGCGGGCGGCGGTGTTCCTGTCGTCGAACACGGCTTCGGCGGCCGGGCCGCCGGCCGCGATCGTGCGGGCCTTCGCCTCGGCCTCGGCCTGAGTGGTCGTCAGCGCGACGTCGACGGTGACGGACAGCCGGTCCGCGTACTTGCGGCCGAGCTCGGTGGCGGCGAGCCGGTCCCACACGGCATCGTGCAGGTTCCCCTCGTCGAACAGGGTGCGGCCGAGCACCGCCTCGGTGCCGCCGAGCGCCGTGGTCTCCGCGGCGACCTGGGCCTCCGTGACCGTGATGTTCTCGGCCCGGGCGGCGCGCTCCAGCAGCTGGTGCATGACCGCGGCCGTGACGACGTCCCGGGAGATCTGCTCGGTGGTCCCGCCCTGCTGCGTGATCCGCTGGACCATGTCCGTGCGCCCCAGGGCGGTGCGGAGCTGATCCTGCATCTGGGTGAGCGAGATCGAGTCCTGGCCGAGGATCACCGCGGAGTCGACCTGGCTCGGCCCGCTGCCACAGCCGCTGACGACGGCACCGACGACCACCGCGGACGCAACGAGACGCCCCATCCTGATGCGCACGGCGGTCAGCCTCTCACGCCGACGTGGCGTGGGTCGCACCGCCGCCGGTGCTCAGAAGTCCGCGTGGACCAGCACGGCGTCGCAGATCGAGTCCGCGAACGTCTGCCGGCGCGCGTCCCACAGCGGGCGGAAGCAACCGAGGTGGAACGGCAGGCCGTCGATCACGTGCGCGAACCCGAAGACGGCCAGGTACACGAGTGGGCCGGATAGCCGGGCTGGGCGTGATACGCAGACCCGGCCAGATACACGGACCGCGCCGGAGAGCCGCGCCGGGGAGCCGGGCCCGCCGCCGAGCGGGGATGCTGCGAAGGGGTGACCGACACGAGGTCGAGCCCATCTCGGCTGTGCCTGGAGCGATGAGGCGGCCCGGTACGGGGGCGCTGGCCTCATCCATGCCTGTAAGCGGTAGTTCGGTACAGGTACAGGATCGGCTAGCCGTTGATCTTTCCGCAGCCGGACGTCGGTGTGCGGGTTCTGCTCGCCGAACGTCTTGCCCCGACGATCACGGGTGCCCCCTCAGGACGGGCCGGTTGGCATCTCTAGGGCGAGCCGAACGGCCCTGGTACGACCGACGGCACCGCTGCCACCCTCTCAAGGTCTCCCGAAGGGGGCGCGGGAGCTGTGTCCTTGCGGGGCTCGGCCATCCCCGGCCGCCTCGCGGGTCCGAAGCCCGGACCTTCGGTTAGCCGCTAGTTCGACGACTGAAGGGACCTGACGGTGACGGACACAACACCCGCGGATACGGCAGCGCCCGGATTGTCGACGGGGTCGGCGATTCGCTGGGCACCACTGATCGCGCTGGCGACCGCCCAGTTCGTCATGGTGCTCGACCAGTCGGTGATGAATGTGTCGATCAGCACCCTGGTGGCCGACTTCCACACCACGGTGACCACGATTCAGGCAGTGATCACGCTGTACTGCCTGGTCATGGCGATGTTGATGCTGACCGGCGCCAAGGTCGGTGACATCATCGGCCGCCGCCGGGCGTTCGTCGTCGGCCTGGTCGTCTACGGTTGCGGTTCGCTGACGACGGCGTTGGCGCCGACCGTGGCCGTGCTGACACTGGGCTGGTCGATCCTCGAAGGGATCGGTGCGGCGCTGGTCCTACCGGCACTCGCCGCGCTCATCGCGGGGAACTTCGCCGGAGCCGCCCGGAAGGTGGCCTACGCGGTGATCGGTGGCGTCTCCGGGGCCGGCATCGCCGTGGGCCCGATCCTCGGTGGCTGGGCCACGACCGAGCTCAGCTGGCGGGTCGTCTTCGCCGGTGAGGTCGTGTTGGTCATCTTCATCCTCGCCATGACCGGAAAGGTCGCCGACGCCAAGAGCGGCGGGCCGAAACCGCGGCTGGACTATCTGGGCGCCGTCATGTCGGCCGTGGGCCTGGGCGTCATCGTGCTCGGCACGCTGCAGTCGAGCACCTGGGGCTGGGTGCTGCCGAAGGGCTCCCCGATCGCTCCGCTGGGCTTCTCGCTGACCATCTGGATGATCGCAGGCGGCGCCGTCCTGCTGTGGGCTTTCACGGTGTGGCAGCGCCACCGGGAGAAGATCGGCGCGGACCCACTCGTGCACCTGAGCCTGCTGCGGATCCCTCCGCTTCGCTCGGGCCTGATCGGGCTGTTCAGCCAGAACCTCATCCTCATGGGCGTCTTCTTCGTGGTGCCGCTGTACCTGCAGCTCGTACTCGGCCTGAACGCTCTGCAGACCGGCCTCAAGATGCTGCCCATCTCGATCACCATGTTCTTGGCCGCCGCGGCCGGCTCGCGGCTGTCGACCCGCTTCACCGTACGCGGGATCGTCCGGACCGGACTCACCACCGCGGCGCTGGCGGTGCTGATCCTGCTCGCCACGATCGATCCCGAGCTGAAGGACGTCGGGTTCGCCGTCTCGATGGGGATCCTCGGCGTGGGGATGGGACTCATGGTCTCCCAGCTCGGCAACGTGGTGCAGTCCTCGGTCGACGCCTCAGGACGGGGGAGGCAGGCGGGCTGCAGTACACCGGCCAGCAACTCGGCTCCTCCCTCGGCGTGGCGCTGATCGGCGCGATCGTGCTGACCGGCCTGACCAGCTCCTTCGTCACGACGATCCAGTCGGATCAGCGGATCGGTGCCGAGGTCGCCACGCAGGTGGGTGTCGCCGTCGAGAACGGTATCGACTTCGTCTCAGCAGACCAGGTGCAGGCCGCCGCCGAGAAGGCCGAGCTCGACCAGGCCACCACCGCCGCCATTGTGGACGACTACACCAAGGCCCAACTCAGGTCGCTCAAGGTCGGCCTGCTCACCGCGGCCCTGCTCGCCCTGCTCGCTCTGATGTCCACCCGGGAGCTCCCGCACGACCCACCGGCCGGGCGCCGCAAAGAGGAGGACCCGGAGCTGTCCCCGTCGTCGGCCTGAGCGCAGTGGATCTCGGATCCGATGGCCGGATGCGGCCACCATCCGACGCTCGGTTCGTGCTCGACCCGGCCGTGGGGACGTTGACGAGCAGCACGTCAGGTGTTCACCCGACAGCGGCGCGGCACCGGGCCTCCTACGGTCGACAGGGCCCGGCACCCACGGACCACCGCCCCGCGGGTGCCGGGCATCCGCGCCACCTGTCGGGTGTTCGCACGACACGACCGGGCGTCCCGCGGACATAGGGTCGGCGTGGGTTCGCCGCCGGACGACATCGCAGGGGGCACACTGCGTCGGCCGGCGGCACCCGGCCTCCTCGCCGGGGCACGGCGGCTCGGGTGTTCGTGCACGGGGGGAACGCCCGAGCCGCGGCACCGGCCCGCCGTGGGCCTCCCCGCATGCCGACCCGCCTGGTGAACGTCGTCGTCGACGCGCGGACGGTTCCGCGCACGGCCTGTCGACCCCCCGACGAGGTCGACGTGCGCTGCCCGGACGTCGGCGAGCTGATCTTCGATCTCGTGTCCGCGCCGGTCATTGAGGCCGAGGTCGTCAAGAACCGGGTGCACCCGGACGTCGCCCCCGAATCCGGGAGTCTCGGCAGGACGCGGTCGAGGCGCTGGTGGCCCGCGGTGCGCGCCCGGCGGACGTGGGCAGCGGGACATGCCGTGGGTGGTCCTGCAGGGCCCGGAGGGCGCCGGGTTCTGTGTCCTGACGCCCCGCCGAGGAGCTCGGGCTCAGAGGCCGGCGAGGTCGATCAGCCCGTCCTGCAGCGCCCTCGCCACCAGAGCCGCCTTCGTCGTGGCCGGACGTCCCACGTCCGCGTACTTGATCCGTACCCGGTTGATGTAGGTGTCGACCGTCTTCGCGGACAGGTGGAACCGCTGCGCGACGAGCTGCTTCGAGTCGCTCTCGAACCACGCGAGCAGCACCTCGCGCTCCCGCTCGGACAGCACCGGACGGTCCGGGTGCCGGTCCGCCGCCATCGCGCCGCCCAGCACCGGAGGGGTGTAGGGCAGGTCGTCGGCCACGGCCTGGAGGGCGGGGATCAGGTGCTCCGGACCCTCGGCCTTCGTCAGGTACGTCGCCGCCCCGAGTTCCAGGCAGCGCAGGGCGGTGTCGCTGTCCGCATGCTGCGAGTAGACGATCACCCGACGGCCGGCGTCCGCGAGCGTGGTGAGCGCGCGGAAGGCCGGGGCTCCGTCGAGTTGCAGGTCGAAGACGACGACGTCAGCCTCCGCCCCGGCGCCCGCGAGGGCCACGCCGGGACTGGCTCCGGCGGCGAGCACCCTGATCGGCGGCTCCGCGGCCGCGCACCAGGCGCGCACCCCGTCGACGACGGCGGGGTGATCGTCGACGATCACGATCGAGGGGCCCATCTCGCCTCCACCCATGTCCGGCCGCCGCCCACGACGGTGGTTACCGTGCTGCCGTCGGCCCGGGTCCGTTCCCCCGGCACCACGCCTCCCTCGGCGGCATCGGACACGACGCTCAGCACGACGGCCCGCTCCACCCCGCTCAGCGTTACCCGCGCGGTCCGTTCCGCACGCAACAGACCGGCCCCGACCTCGTCGAGAAGCCCCTGACAGACGTCCGGAGGCGGAATCGCCCGGGATCCGCGCTCGGAGTAGTGCACCTCGACGCCGCGCCGTTCCGCGATGTCGATCAGCGTGGCGAGCTCGGCGGCGAGCGGGTCCGTGGCGTCGCGCTCCTCGGCGAACATCCGCCGCAGGCGGGCCGCGCCGAGCGCCGCCGCGCGCTGGACCTCCGGGTCCGCGGGCGAGCGGGTCCCGTCCCCGATGCCGCGCAACAGCGGCAGGGCGACGTTCCGGAGCTCGGCGTAGCGGGCCTCGCGGTCGGTGTGCACCGCGGCGGCGACGGCGTCCGCCGTGACGGTCCGGGCGCTCTCCTCCGCCGCGGCGGCGGCCTGTGCGGCGACGGCCCGCAGCGCCGAGCCCGCCAGCCCGACCGCGAGCTGGAACGACGTCACCCCGACCGCCGTCGTCGCGAACACGACGAGGGCGACCTGGTCCGTCCGGCCCGCTGCGAGGAGCAGGCCCAGGGCGGTCAGCAGGTGTGCGCCCAGCACCGCCAGCAGCCCGCGCAGCGGGGCCCCGGTGAAGAGCAGCAGGGCGATCCAGCCGGCCGACCCGAGCGTCACGTGCGCCGGGCCGCTCAGCTCCGCCGGGTACAGCGCAAGGCCCGCGACCAGCGTCACCACCAGCAGGAACACCGCCACGGGCCACCGCGCCCGGCCCCAGAGCCGGTGTCGGGCCACGAGCACGGCGTCGATCCCGGTGAGGACGAAGAAGACGCCGACCGCGGCGACCCCGGCCCACGGCACCCGGTAGCCGCCGAGGTTGGCGAGCAGGTTGGGCAGGTTCAGCCCGACGAGGATGACGAGCACGATCATGGTCTGGGCGATCCGCATCCCGCGGAGCAGCTGCGTCGACAGGTCCTCGGTCGACAGGTCCTCGGTCGACAGGTCCTCGGTCGACAGGTCCTGGATCGACAGGTCCTGGATCGACAGGTCCTGGATCGACAGGTCCTGGGTCGACAGGTCCTGGGAGTCAGGCATGCGGCCACTCCAGGCACACGCAGGTCCCCCGGCCGGGCGCGGACTCGACGACCGCGCCCCCGCCCGCGCTCGCCATGCGCTCGCGGACGGAGCGGGCCAGCCCGAACCTGTCGTCGGGCACGGCGGCGGGGTCGAACCCGCGCCCGGAGTCCCGGACGATCACCCGCACCCGCCCGTCCACGACCCGCAGGTCGACGACCACCGAGGCCACGAGCGCGTGCCGGCGCGCGTTCTCCAGGCTCTCGGCCACCGCGCCGCCGATCGCGCCGGCCACCGGTCCCGGCAGCTCCACGTCGCCGTCGAGCCGGAGGTCGACCGTGATCCGCGCGTCCGCGACGGCGCCCTCGACCACCTCCCGGGCGCGCGCGGCGGCACCCGGCTCCCCGCGCAACGCGACGACGTCGCGCCGGATCTGCGCGGGCAGCCACGGCTCGTCCCCGCGGACGCCGCCCACCCCCACCATCATCAACGTGCTGGCCGCGGTGTCGTGCACGGTCGCCCAGTGCGCCCGCTGCTCCGCCCGGCGGGCGCGGCGGAGCTCGGACTCCCGCTCGGCGGCGAACCGCTCGGCCATGTGCTCGTCGGCGATCCGGCCACCGCGCCGCACGAGCCGCCACAGCAGCCGGGACAGCGCCGCCTCCACCGCCGTCCACACCCCGCCCGCGACGAGCGCCTGCCCGACCGTCACCCCGGGCGACGCGGACGCGCCGACCACGAACGCGACGCACACCAGCACCGTCGCGACGGCACCCGGCAGCGGCCGCACGTGCCACTGCAACGCGACGACCGCGAGCGACGAGACCGGCGAGACCCAGCCGAGGAACCGCACGAGCAGCGACGGGTCGACGAGCACGGACTGCGCCAGACAGAGCCCGCACATGAAGGCGACGTCGCAGACCCACACCCAGGTCCGCGGGGCCCTCCGCATCAGGTGCAGGTAGACCAGGCTCCACCCCGCGAGGACGACCGCGACGAGCGCGCACACGGCCGTGCCGGCCGGCGGCGCCGCGAAGGGCGCGGCCACCGCCATCAGGACGCCGACGACCGCCCGTGCGCCCGCCGCGTAGCGCAGACCGAACCGGTCGAGGAATTCCGCTGTCGACATCTCGCAGTGGGCGTCGCCCGCTGCGGGCACGGCGTTACCGCCGCGACGCGGCCCGCCGCTGTCCGGCGAACGCCCGACACCGTGCTCGGGCTCGCCGGACGCCGGTCAGGCGTTGACGGCGACCGGGGCGGCCAGCTCCTTCACCAGGGTCGTCAGCCACTCCAGCAGCTCCGCGTCCCGCAGCGCGGCGCCGCCGATCTTGTTGCCGGCGGTCGGCTTCGGGACGGTGACCAGCCGCGACGCCGGCTTGTAGACGCTCTTCGGGTGCAGCCGCTTGAGGCGCATCTGCCGGGAGTCCGGAAGGTCGACCGGGCCGATGCGCAGGACGTTCCCGGTGACCGTCACCTCGCCGATGCCCAGCGTGCGGCAGGTCTGCCGGAAGCGGGCGACCGCGAGCAGGTTCCGGACCGGTGTCGGCGGCTCGCCGTAGCGGTCCGTGACCTCCTCCATGATCGCCTCCAGCGCCGCCTCGTCCCCGGCCTCCGCGATCTTGCGGTAGAGCTCGAGCCGCAGCCGTTCGCCGTCGACGTAGTCGTGCGGGACGTGCGCATCCACCGGCAGGTCCACCCGGACCTCGGCCAGCTGCTCCTCGACCTCGCCGCCCTCGTTGCCCGCCTGCTTACGGAACGCCGCGACCGCCTCGCCGACGAGCCGGATGTACAGGTCGAACCCGACGCCCGCGATGTGCCCGCTCTGCTCCGCGCCGAGGATGTTGCCCGCGCCGCGGATCTCCAGGTCCTTCATCGCGACGGCCGCGCCCGAGCCCAGCTCGGAGTGCTGCGCGATGGTGGCGAGCCGGTCGTGCGCGGTCTCGGTGAGCGGGTGCTCCGGCGGGAACAGGAAGTAGGCGTATCCGCGCTCGCGGCCACGCCCGACCCGGCCGCGGAGCTGGTGGAGCTGGGAGAGCCCCAGGGTGTCGCTGCGCTCGACGATCAGCGTGTTCGCGTTGCTGATGTCCAGCCCGTTCTCGACGATCGTGGTGCACACCAGGACGTCGGACTCGTTGTGCCAGAACGCGTTGACCGTGCGCTCCAGGACGTCCTCGTTCATCTGGCCGTGGGCGACCGCGATCCGCGCCTCCGGCACCAGGTCCTGGATCTTCTTGGCCGCCCGGTCGATCGAGCTGACCCGGTTGTGCACGTAGAAGACCTGGCCGTCGCGCAGCAGCTCGCGGCGGATCGCGGCGGCGACCTGCTTGTCGTCGTAGGCGCCGACGTAGGTGAGCGTCGGGTGCCGGTCCTCGGGCGGGGTGGTGATCGTGGACATCTCGCGGATCCCCGCCAGGCTCATCTCCAGCGTGCGCGGGATCGGCGTGGCGGAGAGCGTGAGCACGTCGACGTGGGCGCGGAGCGCGGTGATGTGCTCCTTGTGCTCGACGCCGAAGCGCTGCTCCTCGTCGACGATCACCAGCCCGAGGTCCTTCCAGCGGACCCCGCTCTGCAGCAGCCGGTGCGTCCCGACGACGACGTCGACGGTCCCGTCCGTCAGCCCCTTGATCGTCTCCTTGGCCTCGGCGTTGTCCGTGAACCGGGACAGGCCCTTCACCGTGACCGGGAAGGCGCGCATCCGCTCGGAGAAGGTCGAGAGGTGCTGCGTGGCGAGCAGCGTCGTCGGCACCAGCACGGCGACCTGCTTGCCGTCCTGCACCGCCTTGAACGCCGCGCGCACCGCGATCTCGGTCTTGCCGAAACCGACGTCCCCGGAGATCACCCGGTCCATCGGGACCGGGCGCTCCATGTCGTGCTTGACCTCGTCGATCGCGGCCAGCTGGTCCGGGGTCTCGGTGAACGGGAAGGCGTCCTCGAGCTCGCGCTGCCAGGGCGTGTCCTTGCCGAACGCGTGCCCGGGCGACGACTGGCGCGCCGCGTACAGCTGCACGAGCCCGGCCGCGATGTCCCGCACGGCCTTGCGCGCGCGGCCCTTGGTCTTGGCCCAGTCCGCGCCGCCCAGCTTGTTCAGCGTGGGCTGCTCGCCACCGACGTAGCGGCTGATCTCGTCGAGGGCGTCCGTCGGGACGAAGAGCCGGTCCGCGGGCTGGCCGCGCTTGCTCGACGCGTACTCCAGGACCAGGTACTCGCGGATGGCGCCCTGGACGTTGCGCTCGCGCATCTCGACGAACTTGCCGATGCCGTGCTGGTTGTGCACGACGTAGTCCCCCGGCTGCAGCGCGGCGAGGTCCACCGCGTTGCGCCGACGGGCGGGCAACTTGCGGGTCGCGGAGTCCAGCCCGGCGCGACTGCCGGTCAGATCCCCCTCCGACAGCAGCACGAGGCCGATCTCCATGGCGGTGAGGCCGTCGGAGATCCGCCCGCAGGTGACCGTGACCAGGCCCTTCTCCGGCTCGTCGGCCAGGTCCTCGACCAGGGTCGCGGGGACGTCGGCCTCGCGCAGCTGCTCGATCGAGCGGGCGGCCGTGCCCTGCCCGGCGACGACGAGCACCGCGGCCCCGCCGGACGCGGTGTGCGCCCGGAGATCGATCAGGGCGCGGTCGGTGTCCCCGCGGTAGGACTCGATCTCGTGCACGGCCGGGACCAGCGCGTCGTCCCGGCCGGAGAGCAGCGGGCTGAGGCTGACCACCGGACGTCCGGTGGTGGTGGCGTGCTCGAGGACCTCGGTGAGGTCCCGGTACGCCGACGCGCCGACGTCGATGGGCGCGGTGCCGCCGGTGCCGGCCGCCAGCCAGGACGCCTCCAGGAACTCCTGGCCGGTGCGCACGAGGTCCCGGGCCCGGGTGCGGATCCGCTCGGGGTCCGCGACCAGCACCCGGGAGCCGGCCGGCAGCAGGTCCGTGAGCAGCTGCAGCTCACCGCCGACGAGCGCCGGGATCAGCGACTCCATCCCCTCGCTCGCGATGCCCTCGGACAGGTGCTCGAGGATCTCGCGGAGCTGGGGGTTGTTCTCGTGCTCGCGCGCGAGCGCGGCGGCGCGCTCGCGGACGGGCGTGGTGAGGAGCAGCTCCCGGCACGCGGGCGCCACGACCTCCTCGACGGGCTCGACGGAGCGCTGGTCCGCGACCGAGAAGGTCCGCAGCTCGCTCACCTCGTCGCCCCAGAACTCGATGCGCACCGGGTGCTCCGCGGTGGGCACGAAGACGTCCAGGATGCCGCCGCGCACCGCGAACTCGCCGCGGGTCGTCACCATCTCGACGCGGGTGTAGGCCAGCTCGACCAGGCGCTCCAGCAGCGCCTCGAAGTCGTACTCGGTACCGACGCGCAGGGTGATCGGGTCCAGCGTGCCGAGCCCCGGGGCGATCGGCTGGATCAGGCTGCGGGCCGCGACGGCGACCACGCGGGGCGCGTCGTCCGAGGAGAGCCGGCGGAAGATCGTGAGCCGGCGGCCGACGGTGTCCGGGCGCGGGGAGAGCCGCTCGTGGGGCAGCGTCTCCCAGGACGGCAGGACGGCGACGGCGTCCTGCCCGATCAGCTCGGCGGCCGCGGCGCCCAGGTCCTCGGCCTCCCGGTCCGTTGCGGTGACGGCGAGGACGGTGCCCTGCGCGGACAGGGCGGAGGCGAGGAAGGGGCGCAGCGCCCCGGGGCCCTCGACGCGGACGGCGGGGGTGACGGAGGCCCGGAGGTCGACCTCGGCGGACGCCTCGAGCACGGCGCGCACCCCGGGATCGGCGGAGACGGCGGTGAGCAGACCGGACAGGGGGGCCATGACGGCGTCGACTCCTCGGTGACACGTGCACGTGGGGGCATGCGGACAGACCCCGGCCCCGGAACGGTCGTCCTCCCCGGGTGGGGTTCGCCCCTTCGACGATACGCCCGGCGATCCTCACTCCTGCGGCGCGTCGGCTGATCATTATGCTGGCCGCGCCGCGTCCGGCAACGACCGTTGCGAACACGTCCGGTGATCGGGCTCGGGGGGCCCGGCAAGAGGCTCGACGCGGCGACAATTCCACGAGAATCCACGCCCCGGTCACCGCCGCCCGCCCCGAGCGGGCGGCGGTGACCGGGTTCGGAGGGGGATACATGGCCAACGTCCACATCGATCCGGACTACACCGACGAGGAGCGCCGCCGGCGGCTCTTCGCGGGCGACGTCGTCGTCTACACGCACGTCCCGGCGATCGCCGAGTTCGCCGAGTTCACCCGCGACATGATCACCGAGCTGTTCGCGCCGCACGACCCGATCATGATCCAGGAGACGTACTCCCCCGAGCAGCTCGCGGACCTGCTGATCGAGTTCAAGCCGCGCTGGATCCACCACCCCGAGTCCAAGAAGCACGTCCGCAAGGTCGTCGAGGCGCTCGGCGGAGACCCCGAGCAGATCCACGCGGACGTGCCGAAGCTACGCACCGCCTTCCCCCAGGGCGGGCTCTCCACCGGCATCGCCTACGCCTTCCAGGCCCACCGCGACACCTGGTACGGCGCCCCCGCCGCCCAGATCAACTGGTGGATGCCGGTCTGGCCGGTCGCCGAGAACAACGTCATGGAGTTCTTCCCCCGCGGCTTCGGCGCCCAGGTGGAGAACGACTCCGGGGACTACGACTACTACGTCGCCAACGCCTGGCGCGGCCGGATCAAGGACTTCTCCGGCGGCAAGGACATGCGCGTGCACCCCGCCCCGGTCAACGGCATCGCCGACGACGAGCCGCGGATCACCGTGGTGCCCCCGGTCGGCGGGATCATGCTCTTCTCCGGGGACCAGCTGCACGCCTCGCTGCCGAACCTCTCCGGCCGAACCCGCTACAGCATCGACTTCCGCACCGTCGCCGTCCCGGACGTGCACGCGAAGGTCGGCGCCCCGATGGCCGACGTCGCCTGCACCGGCACCGCCCTGCGGGACTTCGTCCGGATGTCCGACGGGGCCCCCTTCACGGAGGAGGAGATCGCCCCGCACGACAGCGAGAGCACCGCCGCCGAGGCCGTGAAGGTCTTCTCCCCTACCCTCTGACCGCCGTCCACCCCCGCGAGTCGGGATCTCAGGCCGGGCGAGTCGGGATCTGAGGCCGGGCGAGTCGGGATTTCCGGTGCGCCCCTCGGACGTGGCCTTCACGTCGAGGGGCGCATCGTCGTGCCCGCCCTCGTGCTTGCGCGAGAGGTAGCCGTACGGAGTACGAGCGCAACAGGTCGGCCTGAAGTGGCCGGGCCCGGGCCGGATCCTGCGGTACTCGGCGCTGCGGGCGATGGTCGTCGTGGTCGGGCTCGGGCCTGTCGCGTACCGGGTGCTGCGCCGCGGGCGCATCACCCGGTACGCGTCGCTGCCGGCAACCCACCTCCTGACGCCCCCGAGCCGGGGCCCGCGGCCAGGTGAGTCGCGACCGCGGAGCGCGACCCGCGCGATCCAGGATCGCGACTCGCAGGGGCTGAGAGCCCGACTCACGGGGCCTCAGATCGCGACTCGCGCGGTCCAGGAGCGCGACTCGCGCGGGTGCCGGCCGGATCAGGGGGTGCCGGCCGGATCAGGGGGGTGCCGGGGGTCAGGGGCGGGGTGGGAGGTCCGGGCGGCGGCGGGAGGGGCGCGTCGCGGGGTCCGGGGGGCGGACCGCGGGGGTCCGTTCCAGGGCCTCCAGGGCGAGGTCGACGGCCTTCTCCAGCTGCGGGTCCCGGCCGGCCACCCAGTCCTGCGGCCTGATCACCACCTCGACGTCCGGGTCCACGCCGTGGTTCTCCACGCCCCAGGCCAGGTCGTCGAACCAGAACGAGTACCGCGGCTGGGTCACCCGGGTGCCGTCGACGAGGCTGTACCGGCTGTCGATGCCGATCACGCCGCCCCACGTCCGAACCCCGACGACCGGGCCGAGCCCGAGCCGCTTGAACGCCGCGGTGACGATGTCCCCGTCCGAGCCGGAGTGCTCGTCTGCCAGCGCGACGACGGGCCCGCGCGGCGCGTCCGCGGGGTAGGTCTCGGGGTGCCGGTGCCGCACGACGTCCCAGCCGATCACCTTGCGCGCCAGCTTCTCGATCACCAGCTGCGAGGTGTGCCCGCCGCTGTTCCCGCGCAGGTCCACGAGCAGTCCGTCCCGCTTGGACTCCCGGCCGAAGTCCCGGTGCAGCTGCGCCCAGCCGGACGCGACCATGTCCGGGACGTGCACGTACCCGAGCCGCCCGTCACTGCGGTCCGCGACGAATGCGCGCCGCCCGGCGACCCAGTCCTGGTAGCGCAGCGCGCCGTCGTCGAACAGCGGCCGCACGACCACGCGGCGCACCTCACCGACGGCGGTCCGGACGGTCAGCTCCGTGAGCCGGCCGTGGGCGCCGAGCAGCAGCGGCGCGGGCCCCCAGTCCGGGTCCACCGGGCGCCCGGCGACCTCGAGGATCGCGTCGCCCTCCCGGACGTCGACGCCCGGGTCCGCGAGCGGGCTGCGCGCCTGCGGTGCCGACGTCTCCGGCGGCAGCACCCGGGCGACCCGCCAGGTGCCGTCCGCGTCCGGGGCGAGGTCCGCGCCGAGCAGGCCGGGGCAGCCGTCCCAGTCCCCGCCACCCCCGCCGCCGACGACGTACGCGTGCGACGACCCGAGCTCGCCCTGCAGCTCCCACAGCAGGTCGACGAGGTCGTCCTTGCTTCCGACGGCGTCGACGAGCGGCCGGTAGCGGGCCAGCTCGGCGGCCCAGTCCACGTCCGCCATGTCCTCGACCCAGAAGTGGTCCCGCATCAGCCGGCCGGCCTCGTCGAACATCTGGCGCCACTCGGCGGTCGGGTCGATCGTGACCGAGATCCGGCTCGTGTCGATCTCGTACTCGTCCGCGTCGCCGTCGGAGGGGGCGGAGGAACCCGAGCGGTCCGTGCGCAGCAGCCGCAGGGTCTGCCCGTCCCGCACGACGAGGCGCGTGCCGTCCCCGCTGACCCGGTAGGCGTTCGCCGGGTCCGCGATCACGTCCAGCTTGCGGCGGGTCAGGTCGTAGCGCTCGAGGACCGGCCGGGGCCCGCGCTCGCCGTCCGCGCGGCCGTCCCCGAGGACGCCGCTGACCGGGACGCGGAACCACAGCAGGCAGTCCTTCGCCGCGCCGAGCCCGCGGTAGCGCGCCTCCGGCACCGGGATCGGGACGACCCGCCCGGAGAGGCCCTCGACGTCGATCACCGTCTCCGGCGGGGCGTCGTCCTTCTTCGCCTCGGGCCCGGCCGCCGGCTCCGCGCCGGACTCCTCGGCCGCCGGGTCCTCCTCGGTGGGCGCCGGGAGGTCCTCCGGTCCCTCGTCCGACGGCGAGGTCGGCCGCCCGTCCGGGCTCGCCCCGAACGGCGACGGCGTGCGCGCGGCCAGCGGGACGAGGAACGGCCGCCAGGACGCGGGGAACGTCAGGTCGAAGGAGTGCTCGTCGTAGATCGGGTCGAAGCTGCGCCGGGAGAGGAACGCGAGGTACTTGCCGTCCGCGGTGAACACGGGGTCCGTGTCCACGAACCGCGGCTCGGTGACGGCGACGTGGGTGTCGGCCGGGTCGTCGGCGGTGCCGGGCCGGATGACCATGATCCGGGTCAGCTCCGGCTCCACCGGGTCCTCGTAGGCCAGCCACCGGCTGTCCGGGGACCAGTTCAGCCCGGCGATCTCCCCGGCCGCGCCCCTTGCGAGCTCGCGGAGCGCGCCCGTCGTGGTGTCGATCAGCAACAGCCGGCCGTCGTGCGTGGCCAGCGCGGCGGAGGCGCCGTCCGGGGCCGCCTCGAGCTCCAGCACCCGCCCGCTTCCCCGGATCCGTACCTCGCGAGCGCCGCGGCGTCCGCGTGCGCGTCCAGGGGGGCGATGGCGACGGCGTCCTCGCCGGTCGCGTCGTCGATCCACATCGCCCGGTCGTCGCCGAGGGGCTGGGCGAGCCGCGCGCGCACGCCGGGCTCGGCGAGCAGCGTCCGCGCGGGCCCGTCCCGATGGGTGAGCCGGTGGACGGTGCCGCGCAGCGAGACGACGCTGGTCCGGCCCGTCCTGTCCGGGACCGCGCTGCTGAACCGGCGGCCACCGACCCGGAACGGCTCCCGGTCCGTCCGCGGCCCGGCGAGCCGGATCTCCGGCTTCACCGGCTCCGGCCCACGCGAAGCGTCATCAGCACCGAGCGAGTCCAGCAGGTAGAGCTCGCCCGCGGACTCGTAGACGACGCGGGTGCCGTCCGTGGTGGCGTGCCGGGCGTAGAACTCCGGGGCGCCGGGAGCACCGTGGTCCGTGTGCCGCCGCAGGTCGGTGCCCACGCTGCCGTCCTCGTTCAGGGACAGCGAGTAGAGGTTCCCCCAGCCCTCGTGGTCGGACAGGAAGGCGATCCGGCCGCCGACGATCATGGGCGAGTCCAGCTGCCCGCCGAGGTCCTCGGCGATCCGCGCGAACTCGCCCGAACCGGTCGGATCCCACCAGAGCTTGCCCGCGGTGCCGCCGCGGTAGCGCTTCCACCAGGCCATGTCCCGGGACATCGTCGTGCCGAGGAGCCGGCCGGGGCCGTCGGGGGCGAACGCGAGTGCGGAGACGGGCCCGACGTCCAGCCTGCGCGGCCCGCCCCCGCCGAGGGGGACGGCGTAGGCCCAGGTCCGGCGGGGCGAGGACTCGCCCGCGGCGGAGACGGCGACGACGGCCGGTTCACCGTCGAGCTCGGTCCAGCCGGCGACGCGGGTCCGCTGGTCCCCCCAGAACGTCAGCCTGCGGGCGGCGCCGCCCTCCGCGCCGACGACCCGGACCTCCGGGGCACCGTCCTTCCAGGACGTCCAGGCGACCAGCGAGCCGTCCGGGGAGAAACGGGGGGCGGCGACGGGGACGTCGTCCGCGGTCAGGCGGTAGGCGCGGCCCCCGGAGACCGGGGCGGTCCAGATGTCGTTCTCGGCGACGAGGACGACCGTGTCGCCGGCGAGGTGCGGGAAGCGGAGGTAACTGCGGGGCACCCGCTCACCGTATCGAGCGACGGTCCGGGCTCAGCGGGCACAGCGGCGAGCCGCTCAGTAGGCACAGCGGCGAGCCGCTCAGTAGGCACAGCGGCGAGCCGCTCAGTAGGCACAGCGGCGGGCCGCTCAGGCGCGGTAGCGCTCCTGCGCGCGGGCCCGGGCCTTGGCCGCCTCGACCTCGCGGTCCTTCGGCGGCGCGGTGGTCACCAGATCGTCGAGGAGGTGCCGGGTGACGTGCGCGATCTCGGCCACGGCCCGCGCGAACGCCTCCTCGTTGGCCCGCGACGGCTTCGCGGTGCCGCTGACCTTGCGGACGTACTGCAGCGCGGCGGCCCGTACCTCGTCGTCACGGGCCGGCGGGTCGAAGTTGTGCAGGGTGCGGATGTTGCGGCACATGCGCGGGTCCCTCCCTCGATGCACGAACGGCACCTTCGTTCAACCTAATGAACGAAGGTGCCGTTCGCGCGAGATCGACCGGAGAGTCAGCCGATGACGTGCATGCTGCCGTCCAGCGTGCCCGCCTTCTGCCGCGCGTTCAGGACCGCGAGGCGGGTGAAGCGGTTGTCGAAGGCGTCCTGGGTGAGGCCCCGCGCGCGGTACTCGTCCGCGAGCTGCTGGGCCCCGGCCGGGATCGTCCACTCGGCCTCGAAGCCGAGCTCCTTGCGGGCGCGGGAGAAGTCCACCCGGTAGGAGCGCGGGTCGTTGCCGGCCTCGCCGGTGATGAGCAGCTCCGAGCCGGGGACGGCCTCGACCACGGCCTGCGCGATCTCGGCGACCGTCCGGTTGTTCTTCTCGGTCCCCACGTTGTACGCGCGGGCGCTGACCACCTCGGCGGGCGCGGTCAGGGCGGCGACGACGGCGCGGGCGATGTCCTCCGCGTGCGCCAGCGGACGCCACGGGGTGCCGTCGGAGAGGACCTTGACCTGGTTGGACAGGATCGCGTGGCCCACCAGGTTGTTCAGCACGATGTCCGCGCGCAGCCGCGGCGAGAAGCCGAAGGCGGTGGCGTTGCGCATCGAGACCGGCACGAAGTCGGAATCGGCCAGGGCTGCGAGATCGTCCTCGACGCGGACCTTGGAGATCGCGTACGGGGTGACCGGCTTGAGCGGGGCGTCCTCGTCCACCAGGTCGTCGCCCGACTGCGCGCCGTAGACCGAGCACGTCGAGGCGTAGACGAAGCGGCCGACGCCGGCGCCCTTGGCCAGGGTGGCCAGCCGGGTCGACGCGTGGTGGTTGATGTCGTAGGTGATCTCCGGGGCCATCGAGCCCAGCGGGTCGTTCGACAGGGCCGCCATGTGGACGACGGCGTCGAAGCCCTTCAGCTGGTCCTCGGTGACGTCCCGCAGGTCGGTGGACAGCCCGGTGACGTCCGGGGTGTCGAGCGACCCGAGCACGCAGTCGGCGAACAGGCCACTGTCCAGGCCCACCACCTCGTGCCCGGCGGCCGCCAGGATCGGCGCCATCACGGTGCCCAGGTAGCCCTGGTGGCCGGTCAACAGAACTCGCACAGCTCGGTTCTCCTCGTGTCGGTCGTGCCCTCGCAAAGACGTTCCTACCCGGTACGACGTCGGAGGCGGACCCCGGGTTGTTAGTCGACGGGATCGAGTCCGGTGAGTGGCGCCACGCCCAGGACCAGCTTGGACGCGTGGAACGCCTCGGCGTAGCGGGCGTGGCACTGCACGCCGCGGATCCGGGCCAGACCCGCGAAGGTCTCGGCGTCGAACCAGTTCCGGTCCCGCTGGCTGCCGTAGTGCTCGTGCAGCTTCGCGACCTTCTCCCGCAGCACCGGTTCGGCGAGCGGCAGGTAGACGGCGGGCTGGGCGAGGTCGCCCTCCCACTTCAGGATCTCGTAGCCCAGGGTCAGGTGGTCCCGGAACACCGTGGGGACGATCTCCGCGAGCGTCCGGTGGTCCTGGTGCGCGTCGTGCGGCGACGGCGCGAGGATCAGGTCCGGCTCGCCGAGGCCGCGCATCTCCTCCACCGCCTGCTTGGCACGTTCCCACCGGGTCGGCACCCGGCCGTCCGGCATGTCGTGGACGACGATCTCGAGCTGCGCGCCGGGGCAGAATGCCGCGAGCGCGGCGCGTTCCTCCTCCTCGCGCAGCGAGCCCCCGCCGGTGAGCACCATGGCGGTGACCCGCACGCCGGGGTGCGCGCGGCACAGCTCCAGCAGCGACCCGCCGGCCCCGATCACGATGTCGTCGCAGTGGGCGCCGAGCAGGAGCATCCGGTCCAGACGCTCCGGGAGCAGGCTCAACACAGCGTCCCTCCTCCGGTCACGTCCGTCATCGCCGCACCTTCAGCGCTCGGGGCGGGCGTCCTGCAGGGCCGCGATCGCGGCCTGCAGCGGGTCCCGGTCCGGGGCTTCCCACAGCATCCACGGTCGGGTGCCGCCCTGGTAGGCCGCTTCCAGCGCGGTGCGTTCCTTGACTGTGTCCGCCGGCTGCCAGAAACCGCGGTAGCGGTAGGCCAGCATCCGGCCCTGCTTCGCGAGCGGCGCGCAGACGTCCTCGATCAGGTCGCAGCCCTTGGTGAGGTGGTCGAACACCTCCGGCCGGAACATCAGGTACCCGCCGTTCTCCCACAACGGCAGCTGCTGCAACGAGCTTATCGAGTCGATCACGCCGTCCTCGCCGACGTCCACACAGTGGAAGGCGGACTGCGGCGGCACCGCCATCAGCCCACCGACCGCGTCCGACGCCTGGAACTTCGCCACCATGTCGTCCAGCGGGGCGTCGGTGAGCACGTCCGCGTAGTTGGCCAGGAACATCTCCTCGCCCTCGACCAGGGACCGCACCCGGCGCAGACGCTCGCCGATCGGCGAGTCCAGGCCGGTGTGGACGAAGGTGATGTTCCAGTCCTGGATGTCCCGGGCCAGCAGCTCGACCTCGCCCCGGTGCAGCACGAAGTCGTTCGACGCCGTCTCGTCGTAGTTCAGGAAGAAGTCCTTGATGTGGTGGGCGCCGTAGCCCAGGCACAGGACGAAGTCCGTGTACCCGAAGTGCGCGTAGTAGCGCATCACGTGCCAGATCAGCGGGCGCGGTCCGACCTGGTGCATCGGCTTCGGCAGGTCCGACACGCCGTCGCGCATCCGCATTCCGTAGCCACCGCAGAAGAGGACGACCTTCAAGTCAGACCACCTCGAGCCTAGGGATGGGGAAGACCAGGCGCCCGCCCCAGTCCCGCACGTACGCGAGCTGCTCGGTCAGCTCGGCGCGCAGGTTCCAGGGCAGGACGAGCACGTAGTCCGGACGGTCCTGTGCGATCCGCTCGGGCTCGACGACCGGGATCCGGGTGCCCGGAGTGAACCGGCCGTGCTTGTAGGGGTTGCGGTCCACCGTGTAGGCCAGCAGGTCCGGCCGGATGCCGCAGTAGTTGAGCAGGGTGTTGCCCTTGCCCGGTGCGCCGTACCCGACGACCGTCCTCCCGGCGCGGCGGGCGTCGATCAGGAAGGCGACGAGGTCGTCCCGGACGCGGGAGACCTCCTGGGCGAAGCCGTCGTGCCCCTCGACGGTGTGCAGCCCGGCCCTCGCCTCCGCCGCCAGCACGTCCGCGACGGCCTGCGACGGCGCGCCGGCGATCTCGGCGGGCCTGGCCCACATGCGGATCGAGCCGCCGTGGGTGTCGAGGAGCTCGACGTCGACCAGCGTCAGGCCGCCCGACGCCAGCGCTCGCTGCCCGGTGAGCAGCGTGTAGTACTGGAAGTGCTCGTGGTAGATCGTGTCGAACTGGGTGTGCTCCACGAGGGTCAGCAGGTGCTGGACCTCGACGGACACCCAGCCGTCGTCCGCCACCAGGGAGCGCAGGCCGCGGGTGAAGCCGACGACGTCCGGGATGTGCGCGTAGACGTTGTTCAGTGCCACCAGGTCCGCCGGGCCGTGCTCGGCCCGGACCTGTGCGCCCGTCTCCGGGGTGAGGAACGCCGTCAGCGTGGGCACGCCCTTCTCCCGGGCGGCCTCCCCGACGTTGGCCGAGGGCTCGACGCCGAGGCAGCGGATCCCCGCGTCGACGACATTCCGGAGCAGGTAGCCGTCGTTGCTCGCGACCTCGACCACGAACGAGTCCGGGCCCAGGCCCAGCCGCTGCACCGCCGAGTCGACGTAGCGCTTCGCGTGCTGCACCCAGGACGTCGAGAACGACGAGAAGTAGGCGTACTCGGTGAAGGTGTCCTCGGGGGTGATCAGCGGCGGCAGCTGGGCGAGCAGACAGTCCGCGCACACCCGCACGTGCAGTGGGAAGGTCTCCTCGGGCTGCTCGAGGGCCTCGGCTGTGAGGAACAGCTCGCACGGCGGCGTCGCCCCGAGGTCCAGGAACCCCCGCAGGTCCAGTGAGCCGCACAGGCGACAAGTGGGGGGACGCGTTTTCGGGGCGGGCGTCGGCACCGGGCCAGTGTTACACGATCGGCACAGCAGTCACCCGCGGGTGGGTCGCCCGGCGGCGCAGACGGGTGATCGGCTGCCGCCGGGTCCACCGTGTCAGACTTGAAGCCTGTCCGCCGTGGTGTAAAGGCAGCACCTCGGATTTTGGTTCCGATGGTCCAGGTTCGAATCCTGGCGGCGGAGCAGTCCCTTCTCCTCGTTCCGTGGACCCGGCGCGCGGGCTCTCAGTCGAGCGCCGCGTCGAGGGTGATCGTGGTGCCGGTCAGGGCCTTGCTGACCGGGCAGGACTCCTTGGCGGCCCGGGCGGCCTTCTCGAAGCCGGTGGCGTCGAGGCCGGTGACCTGGCCGCGCACCGTCAGCGCGATGTCCGTGATCCGGAAGCCGCCCGCGGGGTCCGGCGCCAGCGACACGTCCGCCTTGACGTCGAGGGACTCCGGCGTACCGCCCGCCTCGCCGATCAGGGCCGAGAGCTGCATGGCGTAGCAGGACGAGTGCGCGGCGGCGATGAGCTCCTCGGGGCTGGTGGTGCCGCCCGCGTCGTCGGCCGCCCGCTTCGGGAAGCTGACGTCGTAGGTGCCGACCTTGCTGCTGCTCAGCTCGACCTGGCCGGAGCCCTCCTGCAGGGTGCCGTTCCAGGCGGTGCGTGCGGTGCGGGTGGGCATGTGTCTCTCCGATCGACGCTGTGAAGGCCTTCGCTCGTGGGACAACCCGATCGCGCCCGTCTCCACACCTCGTTGCCCCGGGCGGCCGAGGATAGGTGCCGACCCGCTCCACCCGGAAGTCCCCGCGCGGCGTCTCGTGCCCCGGCCCGGTGTCGGCGCCCCGCATGCACCGGAATGGCCGGAGCCCGGCCGCCGTAGGATTCATCCCCGCGTCCCGTGTCCCACCGGACACGGACGAACCGGATACGCGAGAGCGGACACGAGGCAGGGAGCTGGCCACATGCCCGAACGTCACGACCGTCCCGAGACAGCCGAGGCGGGGGCGACCCGGCCCGCCGCGGCCGTCGTGCTGGCGGCCGGCGAGGGCACCCGGATGCGGTCCGCGACCCCCAAGGTCCTGCACGCCATCGGCGGGCGCAGCCTGCTCGGGCACGCGGTGCACGCCGTCGCGGAGCTGGAGCCGGAGCACCTCGTGACGGTGATCGGGCACGCCCGCGAGCAGGTCGCCGAGCACCTCGGGGCCCTCTCCGAGGAGCTGGCCCGGCCGGTTCTCACCGCCGTGCAGGAGCAGCAGCTCGGCACCGGGGACGCGGTGCGCGCGGGCCTCACGCAGCTGCCGTCCGGCCTGACCGGCACCGTGCTCGTCGGGTACGGGGACGTCCCGCTGCTCGACGCCGCCACCCTCGCCTCGGTCCTGCGCACGCACGAGGAGTCCGGGTCCGCGGCCACGCTGCTGACGACCGACCTCGCGGACCCGACCGGCTACGGCCGCATCCTTCGTGAGGACGGGGCGGCGGACGGCGCGGTCCTCGCGATCGTCGAGCAGGCGGACGCGACCCCGGAGCAGCGGGCGATCACCGAGGTCAACTCCGGTGTCTACGCCTTCGACGCGGAGTTCCTCACCTCCGGCCTGGGCCGGCTCGGCCAGGACAACGCCCAGGGCGAGCTCTACCTGACGGACCTCGTCGAGCTCGCGGTGACCGACGGCCTGCGGGTCGGCGCCGTGCGCTGCGCGGACGAGTGGCTGGTCCGCGGCGTGAACGACCGGGTGCAGCTCGCGGAGCTGCGCGCAGAGCTCAACCGGCGGCTGCTGCGCGGCTGGATGCTCGCCGGGGTCACGGTCGTCGACCCGGCCACCACCTGGGTCGACGTGACGGTGCGGCTCGGAGTCGACGTCGTCGTGGCGCCGGGGACGCAGCTGCTCGGGCACACGGTCGTCGGCGACGGCGCGGAGGTCGGCCCGGACACCACGCTCACGGACTGCGAGATCGGCCAGGGCGCGAGGGTCGTGCGGACCCACGGCAGCGACGCGCTGATCGGCGCCGGTGCCCAGGTGGGTCCGTTCGCGTTCCTGCGCCCCGGCACGAAGCTGGGCGAGCGCGGGAAGATCGGCACGTTCGTCGAGACGAAGAACAGCGAGATCGGCGCCGGCACGAAGGTGCCGCACCTGACCTATGTCGGGGACGCCACGATCGGCGAGATGAGCAACATCGGCGCATCCTCGGTGTTCGTGAACTACGACGGTGTCGGGAAGCACCGCACCGTGATCGGTTCCCATGTGCGCACCGGATCGGACACCATGTTCATCGCCCCCGTCCACATCGGCGACGGCGCCTACACGGGGGCGGGCACGGTCGTCCGGGAGGACGTCCCACCGGGGGCGCTTGCCGTGTCGTCCGGGTCACAGCGGACCATCGACGGGTGGGTCGTACGGAAACGGCCCGGGACGCCGGCGGCGCAGGCCGCCGCGCGCGCCCAGGGCGGCACGCCAGGGACCGGTCGCGACGACGGTCCGGGCACCGCCGTCCAGAACGCCGCAGGTGACGCCGGTGACACCGGTCGAGGAGGCAACACACGGTGAGCGCGATGTCGGCCACGCCGAAGAAGAACCTGATGCTCTTCTCCGGCCGGGCTCATCCCGAGCTGGCCGAGCAGGTGGCCAAGGAGCTCGACGTGACGATCACGCCGCAGTCGGCGTACTCGTTCGCCAACGGCGAGATCTTCGTCCGGTTCGAGGAGTCCGTCCGCGGGTGCGACGCCTTCGTCATCCAGGCGCACTCGGCCCCGATCAACGACGCGATCATGGAGCAGCTGATCATGGTCGACGCGCTCAAGCGCGCCTCGGCCAAGCGGATCACCGTGGTCATGCCGTTCTGGGGCTACGCCCGCCAGGACAAGAAGCACCGCGGCCGCGAGCCGATCTCCGCGCGGCTCATCGCGGACATGTTCAAGACCGCGGGCGCGGACCGGATCATGTGCGTCGACCTGCACACGTCACAGATCCAGGGCTTCTTCGACGGCCCGGTGGACCACCTGTTCGCCCTTCCGGTACTGGCCGGGCACATCAAGTCGAAGTACGACACCCGCGAGATGGCCGTCGTCTCCCCGGACTCGGGGCGCGTGCGGCTGGCGGAGCGCTGGGCGGAGACCCTCGGCGGCACCCCGCTGGCGTTCATCCACAAGACGCGGGACCCGCGCAAGCCCAACGAGGCCGTCGCGAACCGGGTGGTCGGTGAGGTCGAGGGCCGTACCTGCGTGGTCATCGACGACATGATCGACACCGGTGGCACGGTCGCGAAGGCGGTCGAGGTGCTGCTGCGGGACGGCGCCAAGGACGTGATCATCGCCGCCACGCACGGGGTGCTCTCCGGGCCGGCGGTCGAGCGGCTCGCGAACTGCGGCGCGCGCGAGGTCGTCTTCACCGACACGCTGCCGATCGCGGAGGAGAAGCGCTTCGACGCCATGACCGTGCTGCCGATCGCCCCGCTGGTCGCGGAGGCGATCCGCCAGGTGTTCGACGACGGCTCGGTCACGAGCCTGTTCGACGGCAACGCCTAGGTGTAGCGACCCATCACGTTGTTGACGGTGGTTGACGGCGTGTTGGCTTGATCGAGGGGAAGGCCTCCGGCGGAGTGAGTGTGTCTGACGCACCTGCTCGAACCCGGAGGCCTTCCGTGTCGCACCGTAACGCCCGCACCACTGTCCACGGGCGCAGGCTCATCATCGAACGTTGGCGAGCCGGTTGGCCGGCTGCGCGGATCGCCGAGCAACTCGGGATCTCCCGGGCCACCGTGCACAAGTGGATCCGCCGGTTCCGCGAAGAAGGTTGGGGCGGCCTGGAAGACCGCTCCTCACGCCCGCGCACCAGCCCGACCCGCACTCCCGCGCTCGTGGAGGCCCAGATCCTGGCGCTTCGCGACTCCCAGCGTCGCGGCCCGGTCTATCTGGCCGGGCAGCTGCAACTGGTGGCGTCCACCGTCGGGCGGGTGCTGCGTCGTCACGACGTTGCCCCGCTGGCGGCGATCGACCCGACCACCGGAGAACCGGTACGCCGCCACTCCGGGATCCGCTACGAACGCCGCGCACCCGGAGACCTCCTACACATCGACGTGAAGAAGCTCGGGCGGGTACCCGACGGCGGTGGCTGGCGGCTCCTCGGCCGCGACGCCACCATCGCCCACCGGCACAAGCCAGTCCGGATCGGCTTCGACTACCTCCACGTCGCCGTGGACGACCACACCCGGCTGGCCTACGTCGAAGCGTTGCCCGATGAACGCGACGCCACCTGCGCAGGGTTCCTGCACCGGGCCGTGGCCTCGTTCCGTTCCCGAGGAGTGCGGGTGCTGCGGATCCTCACTGACAACGCCCTGGTCTACCGTCGCGGATCCCTCTGGCAGGCCGTCTGCGTCGCTGCGGGACTGCGGCGCCGGTTCACCAAGCCCGGCTGCCCCTGGACGAACGGGAAGGCTGAGCGGTTCAACCGGACCCTGCTCAGCGAGTTCGCCTACGCCCGCCCCTGGCTGTCCAACACCGATCGACTCGCCGCCCTCGACAGCTGGGTCGATCACTACAACACTCGACGCGCCCACTCCGCCATCGGCGGCCGGCCCCCGATCACCCGACTCGCCGCGTGACCGTCAACAAGGTCTCGGGTCACTACACCTAGGAGGTGCTGGACGGCTCCGCCCGCCGCGCAGCAGGGCCGAGTCGCTCAGCGCCCTCCTCGGTTCTCCCGGCATCCGACGAGCGCGCCCCGGTTCCGGGGCGCGCTCGTCGTCGTTCCAGGCTCAGCCGACCTTCGTCCAGGTGCAGCCGCCGGTCAGCTCCAGAAACTGTCCGGACTCGACGGACGCGTACATCTGGCCGGAGCTCGAGCCGCCGTCGACGAAGGCCTCGAAGCCGGACGATCCGTCGCGCGAGGTCTGCCAAATGCATGTGCCGTAGGTGCCGCCACCGGACGTCTTGTATCGGCCCGCCCGGATGTCGACCCCGGCCTTGTAGACACCGTCGGAGACCGAGCTCGCCGTCGCAGGCGCCGCTTCGGTCGTCGGCGCGGCGGTGACCGTGACGGTCTGCGGGGCCGCGGCGGGCGCAGTGACCGTCACCGTCCGCGGGGCCGGGGCGGGCGCGGTCACCGTCACGGTGGCGGGCGCGGCGGCCGCCGACGTCGTGGTCGCCGCACCTCCTGCTCCGATGCCCGCGCCGACCGCCAGCCCCACGACCAGGCCCGCGCCCGCCCACGGCCACCGCCGGACCTTGCGCGGCCGTGCCTGCCCGGACGCCTCCCGCTGTCCCGGCGGCGCCGCGGGCGGGATCTCGCCGCCCGCGCCGGCGGCGGGCCACGGGCCCGAGGCGGCCCCGACCGACCCGACCCGCGGAGGACCAGGGGCTCGGGGCTGTGAGACCCGCCGCAGCGGCGGCGTCGGCGGCCGTCCGCTGGGCCGGGACGGCCGCGATCCACTCGGTCGGCGGCTCCTGCGGCTCGTGCGGACGCGGCGTGGGTACGGACGGCGGTGTGGTCATGGCGGTCCCCGTTGAGCGCGGATGGTTGCGACGTTCGGTCCATCGCACCGCGCCATATGGCTCATTAGCCGGCGCCGCCCGGGATCATCGTTCTTGATGACTCTTGCCCAAGTCATGATCAACCTGTAGGGACCGCGGCCCGGGTCCGGGGCGCCCCGGGACCCGGCGTACGATTCTCGGCAGTTCCGCGGCGAGGGCGGGTGTCGTACTAGCCCGCCGTCATCGACGCGTGGGTACCTTTCGCCCGCCTCGATCGACACCGCCGCGTGCACGCTTCACGACACGCCCGATCGAGGAGATTCACCGTGGCCCAGAGCAAGATCGACGCCGAGACTCGCACCGAGTTCGGCAAGGGCGCCGCCCGCCGTACCCGTCGCGCCGGCAAGATCCCCGCCGTGCTGTACGGACACGGGACGGACCCGCAGCACCTCGCGCTCCCGTCGCTGGAGTTCGCCGCCGTCGTCCGCGAGCAGGGTCGCAACGCGATCCTCGAGCTGAACATCGGCGGGACCCCGTCGCTGGCACTCACCAAGACGGTCGTGACGCACCCGATCCGCCCGTACATCGAGCACGTGGACCTGCTGGTCATCCAGCGGGGCGAGAAGGTCGTCGTCGAGATCTACCTGAACCTCACCGGCGACGCGGCTCCCGGCACCCTGGTCACCCAGGAGCTCAACACCATCGAGGTCGAGGCGGACGCGCTGAACATCCCCGAGACCGTCGAGGTCTCGGTCGAGGGCGCCGCGGCCGGCACCCAGTTCCTCGCCGGCCAGCTGCCCCTCCCCGACGGCGTCGAGCTGCGGACCGACCCGGAGGCGCTCGTCGTCAACGTGGTCGGCGCGCCGACCGCCGCGGACCTCGAGGCCACCGAGGACGCCGAGGGCGCCGGTATCGTCGAGGACGCCCCGGAGACCCCGGCCGCCGAGTCCGAGGCCTCCGCCTCCGACGCGTCCGCCTCCTCCGAGAGCTGATCCGTGGAGCCGGGCCCCGCTCTGGTGGTCGGGCTCGGCAACCCCGGGTCCGAGTACGCCGAGACCCGGCACAACGTCGGCTTCGGCGTCGTCGAACTCCTGGCGGCGCGGGCCGGCGCGGGCCGGTTCTCGGTGCACAAGCGCTCGAACTCCGACGTCGCCGAGGGCAGGCTGGCCGGTCGCAAGGTCGTGCTGGCCCGCCCCCGGACGTACATGAACGTCTCGGGCGGCCCGGTCGCCGGGCTGGTGAAGTACTTCTCGGTCCCGCCGGAGGAGATCGTGGTCGTCCATGACGACCTCGACCTCGACTTCGGCGTGATCCGGCTCAAGCGCGGCGGCGGCGAGGGCGGGCACAACGGCCTGCGTTCGATCAGCCGCTCGCTCGGCACGAAGGACTACTACCGGGTCCGCGTCGGCATCGGCCGCCCGCCGGGCCGCCAGGACCCGGCGGACTTCGTGCTCAAGCGGTTCTCCTCCGTCGAACGCAAGGAGCTCGAGTTCGCGCTCGACCTCGCCGCGGACGCGACGGAGGCCCTGTTGCAGGAGGGCCTGGAGCCGGCCCAGAACCGGTTCCACGCGCTCAGCGGCTGAGCTGCACCTCTGTTTGTTGGCCTCGCGCGTTCGGCACTTCCGCTCGGACCTACCGGGCGGAAGTGCCGTTCGTGCGTTCGAGGCCGTTCAGCGCGCGGCCAGCATCTCCCCTGTCGAGGCCCGGCGAAGCTTGCCCGACGGGGTCTTCGGGAGGCTTCCCGGCGGCAGCACCGACACCTCGGCGGGCCGCACCCCCACCGCGGACACGACCCGGGACGTCACGTCCTTGCGGATGAGCTGCTCCGCCTCGGCGTCCCCGGCCTTCCGGGACTCGACGGCCACCGCGAACGACTCCCGGTGCCGTCCCTCCCCTGCGGCCAACCGGACCGCGACGACGTTCCCCGCGCGCACCCCGTCGGCCTCCGCGGCGGCCCGCTCGATGTCCGTCGGGTAGATGTTGCGGCCGCCCATGATGATCACGTCCTTGCGCCGCCCGCAGACGACGACCTGACCGCCGGTGACGTATCCCTCGTCGCCGGTGTCGAACCAGCCGTCCGCGTCCTGGGTCGCCTTCGGCCCGTCGACGGTCAGGTACCCGGGCGTCACCGACGAACCGCGGAGCTGCAGCACCCCGACGCCGCCCGCGTCGAGCACCTCGCCCTGCTCCCCCACGACCCGCACCTCGATGCCGGGCAGCGGCGGCCCGAGCTTCGGGAACCGGCGGACCGCACCGCCCCCGGCCGGGACGGCGCGGTGCTGCGTCTCGAGCGCGTCCGCGTCGATCTCGTCGACGGCCAGCCCGGTCTCGACGGGCGCGAACGCCACCCCCAGCGCCGTTTCGGCCATTCCGTACGCGCAGAGCACGCTCTCCGGACGGAGCCCGAACCGCGCGCCGGCGGCGGTGAAGGACGCGACGGCGTCCGGGTCGACGGGCTCGGCGCCGTTGAGCGCGATCCGCAGGCTGGAGAGGTCGAGGTCCGCCTCCGCCCGGGCGAGCTGACGGGCGAGGACGGCGTAGGCGAAGTTCGGCGCGGCGGTGACCGTGCCGTGGTACTTCGAGATCAGCTCCGCCCACAGCAGCGGCCGGGACAGGAAGTCCACCGGCGTGACCGTCACCAGGTCCAGCCCGGTGACCATCGGGACCGTCAGGAAGCCGACCATCCCCATGTCGTGGAAGAGCGGCAGCCAGGACACCATCACGTCCCGGTCGACGTCCAGGCGCGCGGCTTCGATCATCGCCTGGATGTTGGCGTAGAGGTTGCCGTGGGTGATCCGGACGGCCTTCGGCTCCGCCGTCGAACCGCTGGTGAGCTGCAGCAACGCCGTGGCGTCCTCGCCGGACACGTCGACGTCGGGGGTGACGCTCGCCGCATCGCCGGTCAACGAGTCCAGGGTGCGGAACGGGATGCCCCGCTCGGTGAGGACCGGGGCGAGGGCGTCGAACGGGGCACCGAGCAGGACCATCGACGCGTCGATCATCCGTAGCACACCCACCGTGTCCTCGGCCCACGACGCGAGGTCGGTGCGGGCGGTGGGCTGGTGCAGCATCGTCACGCTGCCGCCGGTGAGCCAGACGGCCTGCGCGAGCGGCGCGATCGACGCCGGCTCGCCCGCGAGGACGCCGACGGCACGGCCCGCCTCGAGGGCCGGCACGTCGCCGCTCGGGGTGCGCAGCGCCGCGGCGTACCCGCGGGCGGTCTCGTGCACGTCCGCCCAGCTGCGGCGGACGGCGGCGGCGGGTTCGCCGGTGGTCATCCCGCGGCCGGTGGTGGACGCGGACTCCAGCAGCATCGCCAGGAAGCGGGACATGCTCCGCAGCCTACGACGCCGTTGACCTTCGCCGCCCGGGCCCGGGGCGGCGCACGCCGGCTGGAGACCGCAGGACAGACCCTAAGCTGGGGGTGTGCCGAACAGCTCCTCTTCTCGCAGCAGCGTGGCGGCCGCGGTCGACGCCGTCGTCCCCTCCGCCCTCGACGACCTGCGGCGGCTCGTCGCGATCCCGAGCATCTGGGCCGATCCCGCCCACGCCGCGGACACCGAGGCCAGCGCGGCCGCGGTCGTCGAGCTCGCGAGCGCGCTCGGGCCGGAGTCCGTGCAGATCCTCCGGGCCGAGGGTGGCGCGCCCGCCGTCGTCGCCCGCTGGCCGGCGCCGGAGGGCCAGCCGACGGTCCTGCTCTACGCCCACCACGACGTCCAACCGACGGGCGGCGACGAGAACTGGACCAGCCCGCCGTTCGAGGCGACGGAGCGGAACGGCCGGCTCTACGGGCGCGGCGCGGCCGACGACAAGGCCGGCGTGATGACCCACCTCGCGGTGCTCCGCGCCTACGAGGGCAGGCCCCCGGTGGGTGTCACGCTGTTCGTCGAGGGCGAGGAGGAGTCCGGCTCGCCGACCCTCCCGGCGCTGCTGCGCAAGCACCGTGAGCTGCTCGCCTCGGACGTCATCGTGATCGCGGACGCCGCCAACCCCGCCGTCGACGTCCCGGCGCTGACGACGAGCCTGCGCGGCCTGGTCGACGTCGTGGTCGAGGTGTCCATGCTGGAGCGCCCGGTGCACTCCGGGGTCTTCGGCGGCCCGGTCGGCGACGCGCTCACCGCACTCTGTCACTCGCTCGCGAGCCTGCACGACGCGAAGGGCGAGGTCGCCGTCGCCGGGCTGCAGCAGAACTCCTCCGACGCCCCGGACATGCCGGAGGACACCTTCCGCTCGGACGTCGGGATGCTCGACGGCGTCGAGCTGCTCGGCACCGGCAGCATCCCGGAGCGGGTGTGGCACAAGCCCGCGATCGCCGTCCTCGGGATCGACGCGCCGACCGTCGCGCAGGCATCGAACGTCCTGCTGCCGCGGGCCCGCGCCATGGTGAGCATGCGGCTCGCGCCCGGCGAGGACGCCGTCGCCGGCCGGGAGAAGCTGGCCGAGCACCTGCGGGCGCACGTCCCGTGGGGCGCCCACGTGGAGATCACCCCCGGCGGCGGCGTCGCCGAGCCGTTCCGCATCGACGCCCGGGGCGGCGCCTACGACGCCGCCCGCCGCGCGTTCTCCGAGGCCTTCGGGAACGCGGCCGTCGAGACCGGGATCGGCGGGTCCATCCCGTTCATCGCGGAGTTCGCGCGGACCTTCCCGGGCGCCGCGGTGCTGGTCACCGGGGTCGGGGACCCGGCGAGCCGCTGGCACGGCATCGACGAGAGCCTCGACCTGAAGATGTTCGCGACGGGGGCGAGGGCCGAGGCGTTCCTGCTGGAGGAGCTTCGTCGCTGATCTCGGTGTCCCCCGGTCCGCAGGCACGGCACACCTGCCGGTGTCCCCGGGGGAGGGGCTCGACGCCCTCACCGGGCTGCGCGCGGAGGCTGCTGTCGCGGGGCCTTTGCTCGGCGCACGGCAACGCTCGCGCGCCGTCACCCCTCGGCGCGCTCCGCGGCCTCGAGCCACTCGACCTCGACCGTCTCCTGCTCGGCGAGGACGGCCTTCAGCTCGGCGTCCAGCTCAAGGAGCCGCGCCGGGTCCGTCGCCGCGGCGGCGAGCTTCTCGTGCAGCTGCGCCTCCTGCTTCGTCAGCTGCGTCATCCGGCGTTCCAGCCGGGACGCCTCCTTGCGCGCAGCCCGCTGCTCCGCCGCGCTCACCGTCTGCGCGGTGGGCTGCGGCGACGGGGCGTCGGCCGCCCGCGGCGTCGCGGTGGACGTCCTCGTGGCGGCCCGGCGGCGCAGGTACTCCTCGATCCCGCCCGGCAGGTGCGTGATCTTCCCGTCCCCGAACAGCGCGACGACCGTGTCGCACACCCGCTCGGTCAGGTAGCGGTCGTGGCTGACCACGATCAGCGTGCCCGGCCAGCCGTCGAGCAGGTCCTCGAGGTTGGACAGCGTGTCGACGTCCAGGTCGTTCGTCGGCTCGTCGAGCAACAGGACGTTGGGCTCGGCCATGAGCAGCCGGGTGAGCTGCAGGCGTCGCCGCTCGCCGCCGGAGAGCCTCCCGACCGGCGTCCACTGCCGCGCCGCGGGGAAGCCGAGCCGCTCCAGCACCTGCGACGCCGTCATCTCCTGCTTGCCGAACCTCACGTACTTGGCGACCTCCTCGGTCGCCTCCAGCACCCGCATCTCCTTGGGCAGGTCGACGAGGTCCTGCGTGAGCTCGGCGAGCTGCACCGTCGTGCCCTGGACCCGCTTCCCGCCGTCGAGCGGACGTTCGCCGGTCAGCGAGCGCAGCAGCGTCGTCTTCCCGGAGCCGTTCACGCCGACGATCCCGATCCGGTCCCCCGGCCCGAGCTTCCAGGTCACGTGGTCCAGCAGGGTGCGATCAGCGATCTTGACGGTGGCCTCGTCGAGCTCCAGCACGGTGCGGCCCAGCCGGTTCGTCGCGAAGCCGAGCAGCTCGACCGTGTTGCGCGGCGGCGGCACGTCCGCGATCAGGGCCTCGGCGGCCTCGATCCGGAACCGCGGCTTCGACGTCCGGGCGGGCGGGCCGCGCCGCAGCCACGCCAGCTCCTTGCGCGCCAGGTTGCGCCGACGGGCCTCGGCCGCGTCCGACTGCTTGGTCCGCTCCGCGCGGGCGTAGATCCAGTCCTGGTAGCCGCCGAGGTAGCTCTCGACCTGGCCGTTCGCGACCTCCCAGGTCCGCGTGCAGACCGTGTCCAGGAACCAGCGGTCGTGCGTGACGACCACGACGCCGCAGCGCCGCTCCTGCAGGTGCCCGGCCAGCCAGGTGACGCCCTCGAGGTCCAGGTGGTTCGTCGGCTCGTCCAGGACGACGAGATCCGGCTCGCCGACGAGCGTCGCCGCCAGCGCGACCCGGCGCTTCTCGCCGCCGGACAGGCCGTCCACGGTGCGCTCGAGGTCGCTGATGCCGAGGCCCTCGAGGACGTCGCGCACCCGCGGGTCCGCCGCCCACTCGTGCTCGGCGCCGTAGTCGCGCAGCACGATGTCCCGGATCCGGGCGCCGCGCGGGAAGTCGTCGCCCTGGGTCAGGTAGGCCAGCTTGAGCCCGCCGACCCGGCTGACCCGGCCGGACTGCGGCTCCCGCCGGCCGGCGAGCACCTCCAGCAGGGTGGTCTTGCCGCCCCCGTTCAGGCCGACGACGCCGACGCGCTCGCCGCGCTCGACGCCGAGGGACACGCCGTCGAGGAGGACACGCGAGGCGTCGCCCGGGACGTGCGCGGTGACGGATTCGAGGTTGATCAGGTTCTGTCCGGCGCGTGCCATCAGGCCTTCGCTCTCGGTCGTGGGGAGCCGGTGGGACCGGTGTCGTCGCCGGGGTCGACGACCCGGGCACCGGGGACGGGGCCGTGTGCCACCCGCACCGTCCGGCAGACGCCGACGCCCGCGAGCTCGGCGGCCACCTCGACGGCGGAGTCCGCGTCGGCGCACAGGAACGCGCAGGTCGGGCCGGATCCGGAGACGATCCCGGCGAGCGCGCCGGCGTTGACCCCGGCGCGCAGGGTGCGGCGCAGGTCCGGCGCGATGCTGACGGCGGCGGCCTGCAGGTCGTTGCCCAGGGACAGCGCGAGCTGACGCGGATCACCGCCGGCCAGCGCCGCCAGGACGGGTTCGACGGGCCGTTCGGCCGGCTCGTCGGCACCGCGCAGCCGGTCCAGCTCGCGGAAGACGGTGGGGGTCGAGAGGCCCTTGCGGTGCAGCGCGATCACCCAGTGCAACGGGTGCCGCGACAACACCGGGACGATCCGTTCGCCCCGCCCGGTGCCGAGGGCCGTGCCGCCGTGCAGGGCGAACGTGACGTCGCTGCCGATCCGGGCGGCGAAGCCCGCGAGCTCCTCGCGGCCGAGGTCCAGCTTCCAGAGCGCGGACAGGGCGACCAGCGTGCCCGCCGCGTCCGCGCTGCCGCCCGCCATCCCGCCCGCGACGGGGATCCCCTTGCGCAGCACGACGCGCACGTCCGGATCGCGGTCCGCGTGCCGGGCGAGCATGTCCACGGCCTGCCAGGCCAGGTTCGTGTCGTCCACGGGGACCTCGGAGACGCCCTCGCCGTGGACCTCGAGCCCGGGCTCGTCGGACTGCTGGACCGTCACCTCGTCGAACAGGCTGACGGCGTGGAACACCGTCACCAGGTCGTGGAAGCCGTCCGCACGGAGCCCACCCACCGCGAGGTGCAGGTTGATCTTCGCAGGCACACGGCTGGTGACCTGTCGGGCGGGGAGAACACCCTTCAACCCTACGTGCGTGTCCTTGCCGCCCGACGGTGGCGGGCCTCACCCGACGGGCTGTGTCTCCTTCGCGGCGCTCTCCCGGCGCAGATGCGCCGGCGTGGCGAAGGCGAGCACCGCGGCCAGCCCGAAGACGAGTACGACGGCAGGCAGCACGAGGGACTGCGCCATCGCCGTCGTGTAGGCGTCGTGCAGCGGCGGCGGGAGCTTCGAGATCCCCACCTCGCCGTCGGTCGCGCCGGAGCCGGGCAGCAGCGCGCCGAGCCGGGACTGCATAAGCACCGCGATCCCCGCACTGCCCAGCACCGCTCCGACCTGCCGCGCGGTGTTGTAGACGCCGGCGCCGGCGCCGGCCTGGGCCATCGGCAGGTTGCGGGTGGCGGTGGTGCCGACCGGCGCCCAGATGAACCCGTTGGCGACGCCGAGCAGCGCCATCGGCAGCAGCAGCTGCCAGATCGGCGTCGCCGGGCCCATCACCAACGCGAACCAGAGCAGCGCGACCGGGAAGCAGGCCATGCCGAACCCGGCGACCCACCGCGGGTGCGCCCGGTCCGTGAGCTTCCCGACGTAGGGCGAGAGGGCGCCGGACACGACGGCCATCGGCACCAGCAGCAGGGCGGAGCGCGTCGGGGAGAGCCCCAGGACACCCTGGGCGAAGAACATGATCGGGAAGAGCTGGGCCGTGACCGCGAAGCCGATCGTGGTGATCGCGACGTTGGCCAGGCTGAAGTTGCGGTCCCGGAACAGCGTCAGCGACATCAGCGGCTCGGCCCGGTTGCGCGACTGCCAGAACACGAACGCCCCGAGCACGACGACGCCCGACGCGATCAGCGCCCACACCCCGGGGGCCCAGTCGTAGCTCTGCCCCTCCTGGATCCCGAAGACCAGCAGGAACATCCCGATGGCGCTCAACGCCACGCCGAGCAGGTCGAACCGGCGCACGTGCGTGGGCAGGACCGGGACGAGCCGGATTGCGAGCACGACGGCGAGCACGCCGACCGGCACGTTGATGAAGAAGATCCACTCCCAGCCGAGCCCGTCGACGAGGACCCCGCCGAGGATCGGTCCGACGAGCGTCGCGACGCCCGCGACCGCGCCCCACAGGCTCATCGCCCGGCCGCGCTGGTCCGCCGGGAAGGTCCTGGTGATCACCGCCATCGTCTGCGGGGTCATCAGCGAGGCGCCGAGCCCCTGCACGACCCGGGCCGCGACGAGCCCGCCGATGTCCCTGGTCAGCCCGCACCAGAGCGACGCGAGGGTGAAGATCGTGAGCCCGGCGAGGTAGACGTACTTGGGGCCGAAGCGGTCACCGAGGCGGCCGGTGATCAGCAGCGGCACGGCGTAGGCCAGCAGGTACGCGCTCGTCACCCAGACGACGCTGTCGACGCCCGCCCCGAGGCCGGCCATGATCGCCGGGGTCGCGACGGACACGATCGTCGAGTCCACGAGGATCATGAAGAACCCGAGGACGAGCGCCCAGAGCGCCGGCCACGGGCTCCGTGCGTCGCCCGGGTCCGCGGCGGCGTCCGGCGCGTCGCGCGTGCTCATGCACAGCTCCAGGTGGTCGGTTCGATCCACCGGCGCCGCGGATCGACGACGCCGGACAGGCAGGTGACGACGATACGTTCGGCCGCCACGCGGCGCGCGTCGATCCTCCGCCCCTCGCGTCGTGGAGCGACGACGTGAAAAATCTGCCCCTGGACCGCGTCGTGGCTCCACGACGCGGTCGGGGTGGCGTCACGCGGCCGGGGAGCGGGCGGCGGCCAGGGCGGCGAACTGCTCGATGCCCAGGGTCTCCGCGCGGGCGAGCGGGTCGATGCCCGCGGCGCGCAGGGCGGTCTCGGCCGCGGCCGGGGACCCGGCCCACCCCGAGAGGCCGGAGCGCAGAGCCTTGCGACGCTGCGCGAACGCGGCGTCGATCAGCCGGAAGACGTCCTCGCGCGCGACCCCGGTGGGCGGCTCCCGGCGGGTGAAGGCGAGCAGGCCGGAGTCCACGTTCGGGACCGGCCAGAACACCGCCCGGGGCACCGGCCCGGCGCGGCGGGCCCCGGCGAACCAGGCGAGCTTCGCGCTCGGGACGCCGTAGGTCTTGCTGCCCGGCCCGGCGGCCAGCCGTTCGGCGACCTCGGACTGCACCATCACCAGCCCGCACCGGACCTCCGGCAGCTCGGCGAGCAGGTGCAGCAGGACCGGGACGCCGACGTTGTAGGGCAGGTTCGCGACGACCGCGGTGGGCGTGGGCCCGGTGAGCTGGTCCGCGCGCACCCGCATGGCGTCCGCGGTCGTCACGGTCAGCCGGTCCGCGAGCGTCGGCGCGCGGTCCGCGACCGTGCCCGGGAGCGCCCCGGCCAGCACGGGATCGATCTCCACGGCGTGCACGGCGGCGACGGCCGGCAGCAGCGCCAGGGTCAGCGAGCCGAGCCCGGGGCCGACCTCCACCACCACGTCGTCCGCGGTGAGCTCGGCGGCGCGGACGATGCGCCGCACCGTGTTCGGGTCGTGCACGAAGTTCTGCCCGAGCCGCTTGGTCGGCCGGATGCCCAGCCCCTCGGCCAGCGTCCGGACCTCGGCCGGGCCGAGGAGGCGCGACCGGTCGTCCACGGCAGGCTCGGGAGTGCTCACCGCCCCATCATCCCGGGCGGCGCCGCGCGCGCTGCGGGGGCCTAGCGGGGAAGGCCGAGCTTGCGGGCGCAGGCCGGCCAGGCGCCGTAACCGCCCCGGTCGTCCCGGACCTTGCTGCCGATGGCGATCTGCTCCTCGCGGCTGGCCTGGTGCGGCAGCGGCGCGTAGTCGGTACCGCCGTAGGCCCGCCACGTCGAGGCGTCGAACTGCAGGCCGCCGTAGTAGCCGTTGCCGGTGTTGATCGCCCAGTTGCCGCCGGCCTCGCACTTCGCGAGCGAGTCCCAGGCCGCGGCGTCGGAGACCGCGGGGGCGGTGGCGGTCCCCTGCTCCTCCGGCGGCTGCTCGTCGTTGGTGCCGACCTTGACGATCCGCGGGGTGGGCGCTGTGCTCGCGCCACCGCGGATCTGCTCGCGCCGGACCTCGTGGCCGTCCTGCACGTAGACGCGCATCACCGCGGTCTGCTCGCCGGGCTTACCGGGATCCACGACCTCGCGCTTGCCGCGGGGCAGCTCCGGGTCCTCGATCTCCTGCGTCGGCGGCTCGATCCGCTTGACCTCGACGACCTCGCCGACGCCGTTGCGCACGACGTGGACGTTCATCCCGTCCGTGAGCTGGGTGTCGCCGCTGGGCACGGCGATGTCGTCCGGCCCCAGCTGGACGCCCTTCTCGGCGAGCAGCCCCGCGACCGTCCCGGAGTCCGTGGTGAGGGCCTCCTGGGCGCCGGTGCCGTCGGTGAAGGTGACGTTGCGCGGCACCTTGAGCTGGACGTGCAGCCCGTCCATCGGGATCACGGCGTCCGGGGCCGTCGACATCTGGATCGGCTGGACCTCGATGCCCATGTTCTTGAGCGCCTCGTCGACCGACGACGCCGTGGTCCACACCTGCCGGCTCTGCGAACCCTCGACCAGCGTCAGCGGCCGGGCCCGGTTCACGATCACCTGGTCGCCGTCCGCGAGGTCCGTGGTGGGCGCGGGCTCCACGCGGTCCTGCGGGGAGGTGCTGACGCCGGCCGCGGCGAGCACGCCGCTCACGTCGCCGGCGAACGTGTGCACGGTCCGGTCCTGCCCGTCGAGCGTGATCGTGATCGTCTTGTCCATCGCGAGCGCGGCGGTGCTGCAGGCGGTGAGGGTGAGCAGGACGGCGACGACGACGGCCTTGGCGCCGGTGCCGCCGCGGGCGGTGCGGCGACGGGTCGCGGCCCGGCCGGGCGGGTCTGCCCGACGGGGCGACGGGGCGGCGGCCCGCTCCGGCTCGACGGGCTCGACCGCGGGCGCGGCGGGAGCCTCGACGGCGGCCTTCGGGGCGACGGCGGCGAACACGTCCGTGGCGGGGTCCAGGGGCGCCGCGGCGGGGACGACGGTCAGCGCACCGGTGGCGGTGTCCTCGTCGGCGTCCGCGGGAACAGCCGCGAAGGCCCCGGTCGGGCTGTCGTACCGGGCGTCGGCCTGGCCGACGTCCCGGGCGGGGCCGTCCGCGACGGGGCGTCGGGCCGGTGCGAAGAGGTCCGCGGTGATCCGCGGGAGCCGCCCGGTCGCGGCGGCGTCCCGCACCGCGTCGAAGGGCACGGTGAACGGGTCCTCGACGAGCTCCTCGAGGCGGTCGTCCGGGGCGGTGTGCCGAGAACCGACGACCGGGATCGGACCGGAGATCGCGGAGTCCGGGACGTCGACGTAGGTGCGCTCGAGGTACGGCGCGCTCTCGGTGAAGAGGCCGACGGGGCCGTCCTGATCCAGGTATCCCTCGTCCACCGGGGCGACGGGCAACCCGGCGTCGCGCCCGAGGCGGGCACGGGCGGCGTGCCGCCGCGCACGCGCAGATACGTCGACCACTGGCATCCAGACGCTCGTCGGACCGGGCAGGAGAAGGAGACGAGCACGGTGGGCCCGGAGGCAGGTGGTTCGGGGGAACGCCCCGGGCCACACCGTGTCCGCCTGGCTGGGGAGCGTTCTCCACCCCGGCTTTCAGCGATTACAGAACCGTAACGGGCGGTGACGGGCCCACGTACGCCGCGACACGGCGGCAGCGCCGAATGGACGGTCCGCTACGCCGAACGAGGGTCGGGCACGGTGGACGTCGTATCCGGAGCGGCAGACGGCAGCTCACCGAGCCGGAAGACCCGTTCGGCGTTCCGCTCGGTGATCTCCGCGAGCCGATCCGCCGGCACCCCACGGAGTTCTGCCAGGCCACGCACCGTCCACGGCAGGCAGTACGGCTCGTTGGCCCGGCCGCGGTGGGGGTGCGGGGTGAGGAAGGGGGCGTCGGTCTCGACCAGCAGGAGATCGTCCGGCGGCACCGACGCCGCCGCCCGCAGCGGCTTCGCGTTACGGAAGGTCACCGGGCCCGCGAACGACAGAACGTAACCGGCCTCACTGCAGACACGGGCCATCTCGGCGTCCCCGGAGAAGCAGTGGAAGATCACCGTCTCCGGCGCGCCCTCCTCGCGGAGGATCCGCAGGACGTCGGAGTGGGCGTCCCGGTCGTGGATCATCAGCGGCTTGCCGAGCCGTTTGGCGAGGTCGATGTGGCGGCGGAAGGACGCCTGCTGGGCCTCGGGCGGCGAGTAGTCCCAGTAGTAGTCCAGGCCCGTCTCCCCCACCGCGACCACCCGCGGGTCCGCCGCGAGCCGCTCGATCTCCGCGAACTCGTCGTCGGTCACCGCGGCCGTGCGGGTGGGGTGCAGCGCGACAGCCGCGACGACCCGCGGATCCCAGTGTGCGGCCTGCACCGCCCAGCGGGCCGCGGACAGGTCGTCCGCGATCGTGACGGCCCGGGTGACCCCGACCGCCGACGCGCGGTCCATCGCCGCCGCGACGTCCGCGGCCGTCTCGCAGCCGCAGGCGTCGAGGTGGGTGTGCGCGTCGACGGTGGTGGCGCCCAGGGGCTCCGGCGGCTCGGGGCGTTCCCTCATGACTGCGGCTCCGCCGCTCGTGCGCGGAAAACCTCGCCAGGGCAACGGTTTCCGCGCACGGGCGCGTCAGCGCTCAATCGGGGCCCACTCCGGGCCGGTCTCGCCGAGCTTCGGGTCCAGCTTCGGGAAGATCGGCGCCGGCTTCTCCAGCGGGCGGCCGACCTCGATCGGCGTGGACTCCCAGCGCGCGGCCTCGGCGTCGTAGTCCCCCATCAGGACCGGGTACGACGGGCCGTCCCCGAGGTCCTCGACCTCGCGGATCTCCGGCTGCGCCGCCCACACGCCACTGCCGCCGAGCGCCTCGTGCACCTTCTGCGCGGCGTGCGGCAGGAACGGCGTGAGCAGCGTGTTCGCGTCCTGCACGACCTGCAGCGCCGTGTGCAGGATCGTGTCCCGGCGGTCCGGGTCGTCCTTGCGCTTCCAGGGCTCCTGGTCGGACATGTACTTGTTCGCCGCCGAGACGACGCGCATGGCCTCGCCGAGCGCCTGCTTGAACTTGCTGCGGCCCAGCAGGTCGCCGACCGTGGCGAACCCGGCCCTCGAGACGGCGAGCAGCTCGTGGTCCGCGTCCGTGGGCGCGGTCGGCTTCGGGATCGCGCCGACGTTCTTGTGCGCCATGGACAGCGAGCGGTTGACGAGGTTGCCCCACTCGTTGGCCAGCTCGAAGTTGATCCGGCGCACGAACTCGTCCCAGGTGAAGTCCGTGTCCTGGTTCTCCGGGCCCGCGGCGGCGATGAAGTACCGCAGCGTGTCCGGCCCGAACTCCTTCAGGAAGTCCCCGACGTAGATCACGTTGCCGCGCGAGGTCGAGAACTTCGACCCGCTCATGGTGAGGAACTCCGACGACACGATCTCGTCCGGCAGGTTCAGGGTGCCGAACGCGCCCGGCTCGCCCCCGTGGTCCCCCGCGCCGTTCTGCCCGAGCAGCAGCGCCGGCCAGATGACCGAGTGGAAGACGATGTTGTCCTTGCCCATGAAGTAGTAGGCCTTGGCCGCCGGGTCCGTCCACCACTGCTTCCAGGCGTCCGGGTCGCCGGTGCGCCGGGCCCACTCGACCGAGGCCGAGAGGTACCCGATCACCGCGTCGAACCAGACGTAGAGCCGCTTCATGGACTGGTCCCGCCAGCCGTCCAGCGGCACCGGGACGCCCCAGTCCAGGTCGCGGGTGATCGCGCGCGGCTTGAGGTCGTTCACCAGGTTCGTGGCGAACCGCAGCACGTTCGGCCGCCAGTCCGTGCGCGTGGACAGCCACCCGCCGAGGGACTCGGCGAACGCGGGCAGGTCCAGGAAGAAGTGCTCGGTCTCGATGAACTTCGGGACCTCGCCGTTGATCTTCGAGCGGGGGTTGATCAGGTCCGCCGGATCCAGCTGGTTGCCGCAGTTGTCGCACTGGTCGCCCCGGGCGCCGTCGTAACCGCAGATCGGGCAGGTGCCCTCGACGTAGCGGTCCGGCAGCGTCCGGCCCGTCGACGGGCTGATCGCGCCCATCGTGGTGCGCGGGACGACGTAGCCGTTCTTGTACAGCGCCAGGAACAGCTCCTGCACCACGGCGTAGTGGTTCGAGGTGGTGGTGCGGGTGAACAGGTCGTAGCCCAGCCCGAGACCCTGCAGGTCCTTGGCGATCACGAAGTTGTACTTGTCCGCGAGCTGCCGCGCGGTCAGCCCCTCGGCCTCGGCCTGCACCTGGATGGGCGTGCCGTGCTCGTCGGTGCCGCTGACCATCAGCACCCGGTCCCCGCTCATTCGGCGGAACCGGGAGAAGACGTCGGAGGGCACACCGAAACCGGAGACATGGCCGATGTGCCGCGGGCCGTTGGCGTAGGGCCACGCCACGGCGGTCAGCACGCGGGAACTCATGCGACCAGCGTATTCGCTCCCACCACCGGCTCACCCGGCGGGCGGAGGGCCCGGATCTACCAGCGGCTGCGCCACGATGGTCGAGTGACGAAGGACTCAGGGGGTGCAGACGTCCGTGCCTCGTTGTCAGGTGGCGGTGAGGGTGGCGTTGTAGAGGTCCCGCTTCGGGACCCCCGCAGCGGTCGCCACGGCTGAGACCGCGTCCTTGAGGCGTTCGCCGTCCGCCACCCGTTCCTGGACCGCACCGACCAGGCTCTCGACGGTCGGGGCCTCGCTGGGCGCGGCGCCCGCGAGCACGACGGTGATCTCGCCGCGGACCTCCACCGAGCCCGCCCACTCCAGCAGCGAGGCGAGGGTCCCCCGCTTGACCTCCTCGTAGGTCTTCGTCAGCTCTCGGCACACCGCAGCCGGGCGCTCCCCGCCGAGCACCGTGACCGCGTCCGCCAGGGTGTCCGCGAGCCTGCGCGGGGACTCGAAGAACACCACCGCCCGGGACTCGGTGAGGAGCGTGCCCAGCCACGCCCGGCGCTCGCCACCCTTGCGCGGGGCGAAGCCCTCGAAGCAGAACCGGTCGCACGGCAGGCCGGAGAGGACCAGCGCGGTCGTCACGGCGGACGGGCCGGGCAGGCACGTCACCGGCAGGTCCTCGGCCGCGGCCGCGGCAACCAGGCGGTACCCCGGATCGGACACCGCGGGCATCCCCGCGTCGCTCACCACGAGCACGGTGCTGCCGGACCGGACCGCGTCCAGCAGGCCGGGCATCCGCGCGGCCTCGACGGCGTCGTAGTGGCTGATCACTTTTCCCGTCACCGTGACGTCCAATGCGCTCGCCAGGTGCCGCAACCGTCGGGTGTCCTCCGCGGCGATCACGTCCGCCGTCGCGAGGGTCTCGCGCAACCTGGCCGACGCGTCCCGGGCGTCGCCCAGGGGTGTGGCCGCGAGGACCAGCCGACCGGCGTTCGTGCGTTCCATGCCCGGCAGCCTACGATCGGCCCGATGCGACCGACCGGCGTGAGGGGCGACTCCACCGTCTCCCGGGCTGCGACCGAGACGGTCGTCGACGCTTCCGAGGTGCCCGGCGTGGCGCCCGCCGGCAGCCCGCCACCCCTCGCCGCGGTGGAGCCCGGTGCTCCCCGCCTCGGCCCGCCGCACCCCACGGACACCGTGCGCGGCTGGCTGGTCGCGATCGGGCTGACGATCCTCGGCGGCATCCTGCGGTTCTCCGGCCTGGGCTACCCCACGGACGGCGGCACCCCGGTCTTCGACGAGAAGCACTACGTCCCGCAGGCCTGGCAGATGCTGGGCAACGGCGGCGTCGAGGACAACCCGGCCTACGAGCTGGTCGTGCACCCGCCGCTGGCCAAGCAGCTGATCGCGCTCGGCGAGCTGGCGTTCGGCTACGACGGCGTCGGCTGGCGGGTGTCCGCGGCACTGTGCGGCACGCTCTGCATCCTGATGATCGTCCGGGTCGCGCGGCGGATGACCGGGTCGACGCTGCTCGGCGGCATCGCGGGCGTCCTGCTGATCTGCGACGGCGTGAGCCACGTGCAGTCCCGGATCGGCATGCTCGATGCCTTCCAGGCCTTCTTCGTGCTCGCCGCGTTCGCCACGCTCATCCGGGACCGGGACGACGTGCGCGAGCGGATGGCGGTCGTCGTCGCCGAGGGGCGGATCGGGGACTCGCCGTTCGGCCCGCGGCTCGGGGTGCGCTGGTGGCGGCTCGCCACCGGCGTGCTGCTCGGGCTCGGCTGCGGGGTCAAGTGGTCCGGCGTCTACTGGGTGGTCGCGTTCGCGCTCCTCGTGGTCCTGTTCGACGCGACGGCACGCCGGGCGGCAGGCGTCGAACGTCCCTGGGTCGGGACGCTGCGCCGCGACGTCGGGCCGGGGATCTGGGCCCTCGCGGTCGTCCCGGTGATCGCCTACCTGTCCTGCTGGTGGGCCTGGTTCGGCAGCGAGACCGGCGTCGACCGGCACGCCGTCGGGGACCAGGTCGGTACCGGCGGTCCCTGGTCGTTCCTGCCGGACGCGCTGCGCTCGCTCTGGTACTACAGCGGGCACGTGCTCGCGTTCCACGAGGGCCTGGACACCCCGCCGAACAGCCCGCACCCGTGGGAGTCGAAGCCCTGGACGTGGCCGATGGGGCTGCGCCCGATGCTCTACTACTACGAGTCCGGCACCGACGTCCGCGGCTGCGGCGCCGCTGACTGTACGAGCGCGGTCATGCTCGTCGGGACGCCGGCGCTGTGGTGGCCGGCGATCCCGGTGCTGCTCTGGAGCGTCTGGCGCGCGGTCACCCGGCCGGACTGGCGCTACGCCGCGGTGCTGGTCGGCTACGGCGCGGGGTTCCTGCCGTGGTTCCTCAACATCGACCGGCAGATGTACTTCTTCTACATGACGCCGGTGGCGCCGTTCCTGGTGCTGGCGACGGTCCTGGTCATGGGCGACATCCTGGGCCGGGCGCCGCGGACCGCGACCTCCGAGCGACGGCAGACGGGCCTGCTGGTCATCTCGCTGTGGGTGGGGCTGACCGTCGCGAACTTCGCCTGGCTGTGGCCCATCCTGGTCGGGCTGCCGATCACCCCGGAGCACTGGCAGGCGGAGCTCTGGCTGCCGTCCTGGCGCTGAGTTCTCAGCCGCCCGTCGCGAGCAGGACCGACGCCCCCAGGGCGAGCGCCACGCTCGTCAGCTGGACGCCGGTGAGCCGTTCCCGCAGCACCGCGCGGGCCAGCAGCACGACGGCGACCGGGTACAAGGAGACGATCACCGCCGTCACCCCGAGCGATCCCACCCGCGTGGCCAGCAGGAACAGCACGTTCGCCGCCGTGTCCAGCAGCCCGCTGACGACCATGAGCCCGGGCTTGGCCGGCACGCCCGCCCGCCGGACGACCAGCACGATCGCCAGCAGCGTGACCGACGTGGCCCGGCCCGCGAGGAGAGGCCAGAGCCCGGAGTCCTCGGGCGTGAGGTCCAGGGCGATGAAGAACAGCCCGAAGCCGGCCCCGGAGGCGATCCCGAGCAGGATCCCGCTCAGCGCCGCCGGCTCGCGCCGGGACCCGGCCGTGGCCAGCACGATCGCGACCAGCGCGAGCACCATCGCCCCGATCGTCACCGCCCCGGGGCGCTCCCCCGCCACGATCCCGATCAGCAGCGGCAGCCCCGCGCCGACCACCGCGGAGAGCGGCGCGACGGTGCCCATCGGCCCGACGGCGAGCCCGCGGAAGTAGAGCAGCAGGCCGCCGACCCCGGCGAGACCCGCCAGCGCCCCGATGCCCGCGGCGGACCAGCTGAAGACGCCGGGCAGCAGTAACACCGCCGGGACCAGCAGGATCAGACCCGCGAGCTGCGCGACGGCCGTCACGACCAGGACGGGAGCCCGACGGGAGGCGAGGCCGCCCGCGAAGTCCGCGAACCCGTAGGCGACGGCGGACGGGACGGCGAATCCGGCGCTCACGGGGCCGGTACAGCGGACTGGACTACAGAGAACACGATGATGAACCTAACATGGGGTTCAACAGAATATCCTTCCTGGTACGGCAGAATGTTCCCGTGCAGTCCTCCGATGAGGTCGCGGCGGCCGTCGGCCGCAACGTCCGGGCCCTCCGCACCCGACGGCGGATGACCATCGACGCGCTCGCCGCCGCCGCCGGCGTCAGCCGCGGAACGGTGATCCAGATCGAGACCGCCCGCGGCAACCCGAGCATCGGCACCCTGGTGCACCTGGCCGAGGCGTTGCGGGTGGGCGTCGCGTCGCTGGTCGACGGCGACGCGGCGCCCCGGGTGGTCGTGCGGCGCGCCGAGCAGGCGGTGCCGCTGTGGAGCAGCGACGCCGGGAGCACCGCGGTCTTCCGGATCGGGACGGACCCGCCGGACGTCGTCGAGCTCTGGGACTGGACGTTGCAGCCGGGGGACTCCTTCGACGGCGAGGCACACCCCATGGGCACCGCCGAGGTGCTCTCCGTGCTCGAGGGGCGGCTCGGCCTGCGGGTCGGGACGGCGGAGCACGAGCTGGACACCGGGGACACGCTGATGTTCCAGGCCCACGTGCCGCACCGGTACTCCGGCGCGGGCGCGGAGCCCGTGCGGTTCACGATGGTGGTGGTCCAGCCCGGCGACGCAGGTCTGGTCCCCCCGGGCGCGATCGCGCAGGCGGTCGAACAATAAGGGCCTAGCAGCCGTCGAGCCGCAGCGGACTGTGCACCGGGTCCACCGAGAGCGTCACCTCGTCGACGGTGGAGCGATAGCCGCAGTCCACGCCCGCCACGACCTCGACGACCGTGCCCGCCGCCGTCGGGGCACCGAACCGGAGCGTCGTGGGCGCCGCGCCCTCCGAGAGCCCCACCCAGACCGGCGCATCCTGCTCGAACGGCCCACTGCCCGCCCGGACGCGAACCGAGTAGCGGACCGGGTCGGCGGCGAGGGTCTCGCTCTCGACGAGCACCAGCCGGACCCGCGAACCGGGCGGGGCCGGGACCTCGCGCAGCACGGCCTCGCCCGGCAGGAAGCTGATCGACAGCCAGCTGAACGCCACCCACACCAGGGCGACCAGCAGCCCGGCGCCGCCCACCAGGACCCGCACGAGGCCGCGGCGCACCCGCAGCGTGATCCACAGGGTCACGAGCACGACGGCGAGGGTGCCGAGCACGCCCGCGTACCAGGGCGCGAGGCGGAGGTGGAACGGGTCCGCCAGGGCGAACGCCGCCAGTGCCAGGACGACGAGCGCGACGGCCCCGAGCACGGGCCGGGTGCGGCGGGTCGTCACGCGGGCTCACCTCTCCTGGTCACGATCTGAGCGGCGGAACGGACCCGGGGCGTAGGTTCCGCCGCCGAATCGCGATCACCGTCGGCGGAAAACGAGAACCGCCACCATCCGAAACGCGGATGATGGCGGTCTGTGAGGGGGTGGTGGTGGAGCTGAGGGGAATCGAACCCCTGACCTTCTCGATGCGAACGAGACGCGCTACCAACTGCGCTACAGCCCCATGCCTGCCCGTCTTCCGGCGGGCAGGAAGAACCATATCAGCCGCTATTCACCGGCCGCACGGCGGTAGGCACTCGCCCCCGTCCCGGCGTCCGCGACGAGGCCGTCCTCCTCCTCGTCGACGTCCACGAGCTGCGTTCCCGCAGGCAGCGGTGGCGGCGGGGCCGGCTGCAGGCGCGGGAGGGCGGACTCCACCTCGGCCCCCGCGGGGTCCTCGTCGGCGGAGCGGGCCGTGCGCCGGCGGGCGGGCAGGACGCCGATCGGCTCACCGGTCCCGCGCACGCGCTCGGGTGTGACGTCGTCGGTGGTCCAGGCCTCGTCGTCGGCGTCGTCGTCGGCCTCGTCGTCGGACCGGTCCTCGTCGACGTCCGCGGCCGAGACGTCGGACTCGTCGTAGTCGTAGTAGCCGGCATAGCCGTCGTCCTGCGCCCGCGCGGCGGCCTCCTTGCCTCGACGGGCCCAGTCGTCGAGTTCGGGGTCGTCGGCCGCGGAGGGGCGCCGCGTGCCGGCCATCCGCGCGGCCCGGCGCTCCCGGATCGCCTCCTCCATGCGGACCTGGCGTCGCAGGTACACCAGGTAGCTGACGAGCGAGACGTCGATCAGCGCGTGCGGCCACCACAGCGCGGGCAGCGCGATCACGGCGATCAGCGCGGTGGCCACCGCGCCGACCAGCAGGCCGATGACGACACGCTGGCGGAACGCGTAGCGGGCACGCGCGGTGAGCGCGGCCGCCTCGGCGTCGAACCCGCCGCGGCCGGGACGGTAGCGGGCGGGCGGGCGCTGCCACTCGCGCTCCTCCGCGTCCCCGGGGCGCTCGGCGGGATCGACGCCGCGCGATCCCGCAGGCTCCTCCTCGGGCTCCCCGTCGTGCGCGTCGAGCTCGAGCTCGTCGTCCAGCTCGCCGTGGAGGTCCCGGTCCTCGACCCGGTCGGTGTCGCCGTGGTCCGGAGGTGCGAGGACGTCCTCCTCCGCCCGGGCCGCCGAGGTCCGTGCCCCGGCCGCGACCGGGACGCGGGCCGTGGGGACCCGTGCCGCCGCGGCCTGGGCGGGCTCGGGCCGCGTCGTGTCGGCACGTGCCGCCCGGGACTCCGTCGGGATGTCGGACTCGTTCATCTGGTCCACCTCCTGGATCCGGTGCCGCACCGGCCGCGCGAGCACCCGGCCGGCGAGAGCGGCCTCGCTGGGCCGGGCCACCTCCTGCTGGCGCCGTGCGACCGCGGGAACGAGGATGAGCAGCCAGACCACCACGAGGCCCACGAAGATCAGAGAGCTGGGCACGGCTGCTTCCTCCCCCGAACGGCGCAGTCGAAACGTCCCCCTGCCGCGCCCCCGCGAAGATCACCTCGCGAGAAACCGCCGCAGAGATCACGCCCGGACCTTCACGGTAGTGATCCCGAACGCGGGATCAGGGAAGCGACGCGCCGTAGTCACCCGGATCTCCCACGATTCCACCGGGACGGGGGTGGCTGATGGTGTACAAGTGGGTGCGGTCCGTGAATACGGACCGTGATGCAACCGTGATCAGCCGAGATCCACGCAGGGACCTCAGACGCGCGAGGCACGCCCTTCGGCGACGAGCCGCGCGGCGAGGCCGCCCTGCGGCAGCTCCTCGACGGTCTGGGCGAAGCAGAGATGGTCCCGCCACGCGCCGTCGACGTCGAGGTAGCGCCGGAAGAGCCCCTCCTGCCGGAACCCGAGCTTCGCCAGCACCCGCAGGCTCGCGCCGTTCTCCGGGCGGACCGTGGCCTCGATCCGGTGCAGCCCGACGGCGGTGAAGCAGTGGTCGACGACCATCGCGACGGCCGCCGTCGTCACCCCGCCGCCGTTGACCCGGGCGTCGCACCAGTAGCCGACGTAGGCCGACAGCAGGGGTTCGCGCACGACGTTGCCGACCATCACCTGCCCGACCAGCCGGCCGTCGAGCAGGATCGCGAAGGGCAGGGCCGCGCCCCGGCGGGCGGCGCCGCGCAGCAGCCACCAGCGCCCGGGCCACTCCACAGGGGCGTTGCGCCGGGCCCAGCCACCGGGCGTGGTGGGCTCCCAGGGCGTGAGGTGCTGCTCGTCCCGCAGCCGGATCTCCGACCAGGCCGACCCGTCGGAGAGCTTCACCCCGCGCAGCGTGACCACACCGGCGGGCACCCGTAGCGGACCGAGCCCGGCGGGCCAGCCGGGGTGCCGGCCGACGTTCTCCGGCAGGCCGTGGCGCGGGTCGGGCCGGCTGTGTGCCACCTGCCGGCCCGTCAACGACGCGACGAGAGCAGGGCGACGTCCACACGCTCGTCGACGGTCGCGTCGATGACGTCCTCCCCCACGACGATCATGCCGTTGGCCTCGGCCAGGGAGGACAGCAGATGGGTGCCCGCGACGGCGAGGGGCTGCACGAGGTAGTCCCCCGTCGCCTGCTCACGCAGCAGCCGTCCGCGCAGGTAGGAGCGCCGGCCCTCGGGCGAGGAGATCGGCGAGGTGAGCCGCGCGGAGACCGTTTTGCGGTGGGGCTCGGCGCCCAGCCCCACCCGGATCACCGGGCGGACCAGGACCTCGAAGAGGACGAGCGCGGTGGCCGGGTGGGCCGGGAACAGGAAGGTGGGCACGGCGTCGCCGCCCAGCCGGACGAACGCCTGCGACGAGCCGGGGTGCATCGCCACCCGGGTCGCGTCGATCTCGCCCAGCCCGGCGAACGCCGCCTTGGCCTCGGCGCCGGCGTTCCCGCCCGCCCCGCCGGCCACGACGATGATCTCGCTGACGGGCAGCAGGTCCTCCACGGCCGCGCGCAGCTCCCGGGCGTCGCAGCGGACGGTCCGGGCCCGCGCGGTCTCCGCGCCGCACTCCCGGGCGGCCGCGGTGAGGGCGTGCGAGCAGATGTCCGGCACCTGCCCGTTCGACGGCGGGCGCGCCACGTCGACGAGCTCGTCCCCGACGGAGACGACCGAGACGCGCGGACGCGGGTGCACGAGCAGCTTGTCCCGGCCGGCGGCCGCGAGCAGCGCGACCTGGGCCGCGCCGACGATCGCGTCCCGGCGCACGGCGACGTCGCCGGGCTGGACGTCCTCGCCGACCCGGCGCACGAAGGACGCCGAGGGCACGCCGCGGAAGACCTGCAGGCGGGCCGAGCCGCCGTCGGTGTTGTCCAGCGGCACGACGGCGTCCGCGAGGGTGGGCAGCGGCGCCCCGGCCGTGACGCGCACGGCCTGGCCGGGCTGCAGGCGCAGCGGCTGGCGCGATCCCGCCGGGATCTCCCCCACGACCGGGATGCTCACGGGCTCCGCCTCGGTGGCACCCGAGAGGTCCACGCTCCGCACGGCGTACCCGTCGATCGCGGCCTGGTCGAAACCGGGCATCGGCCGCCCCGTCACGACCTCCTCCGCGCTGCGCAGGCCCTGCGCGTCCGAGATCGCCACCCTGACGGGGGCGGGCCGGACCGCGATCTCCAGGACCCGGCGGAGCTGCTCGTCGACCGTCCGCACCCTCGCTAACCCTCCAGACGCGCGGCGAGCCAGCTGCGCAGATCGTCACCGTAGTCCGGATGCCGCAGCGCGAAGTCGACGAACGCGCGGACGTAGCCACCCGGATTGCCGAGATCGTGCCGCCCGCCCCGGTGGACGACCACGTGCACGGGGTGTCCCTCGTCGATCAGCAGCTGGACCGCGTCGGTGAGCTGCAGCTCACCGCCGCTGCCCGGGGTGATCCGGCGGAGCGCGTCGAAGATCGCGCGGTCCAGCACGTACCGGCCGGCCGCGGCGTAGGTCGACGGCGCCTCCTCCGCGGAGGGCTTCTCGACCATCCCGTGGACCTGCTTGACGTCCGGGTCGTCGGTGTCGGAGACGTCGAAGACGCCGTAGGGCGAGATCTGCGCCTTGGGGATGTCGAAGGCGCACAGCACGCTGCCGCCCTTCTCCGCCCGCACCTGCGCCATCCGGCCGAGCACCCCCGTCGGCAGGACGAGGTCGTCCGGCAGCAGCACCGCGATGGCCTGCTCGTCGTCCGCGAGGGCCTGCTCGGCCTGCGCCACGGCGTGCCCCAGCCCGAGCGGCTCGTACTGGTACACGGTCTTCACCGCCAGCAGCGACGGCGCCCGGCGGACCGCGGCGAGCTGCGCGGTCTTGCCCTTCTCCTCGAGGTTCTTCTCGAGCTCGGGCGCCGGTTCGAAGTACGCGGCCACGGACTCCTTGCCGGGCGAGGTCACGATCAGCAGCTGCTCGGCGCCGGCCTCGGCGGCCTCCGCGGCGACGAGCTCGATGCCCGGCGTGTCGACCACGGGCAGGAGCTCCTTGGGCACGGACTTGGTGGCCGGCAGGAACCGGGTGCCCAGTCCCGCGGCGGGAACCACGGCCGAGCGGATGTCGGAGGGCGCGCTCATGGTCGGCGAGCCTATCGGCGCCCCGGGTACCGACGTGCCACGGCACGCTCGACAGGGTGAGGATCTCGACGAGGATCGACGCGAAGTCCACCCCGTGGTGGCACCGGAGGGCGGCCCATGACCGGCGGATCGGGTGACAAGACCCACAGTCGGACCCGCGACGACCGCAAGGCGGCTTCCGGCGACGGCTGATGGCCGCCCGCCGCGCCCTCCCCCGGAGACCCGTACGGCCCACGCCGAGGCGTTGCGCCCGCACGTGCTGGCGCTCGCCGCGGGCGCCGGCGAGACTGTCTGCGCCTATCTCCCGATCGGGTCGGAACCCGGCTCGGCCGCCCTCCTCGACGCGCTGCGGGCCGCGGGGCACGAGGTGTTGTTGCCGGTCGTCCCGCCCGCGCCCGGCCTGCTGGACTGGGCGCGCTACACCGGTCCGGAGGACGTCGGCGCAGGTCCGCTGGGTCTGCGCGAGCCGCTCGGCCCCCGGCTCGGGGTCGGCGCGATCGGTCGCGCAGCGCTCGTCCTGGTGCCGGGGCTGGCCGCGGACCGGAGGGGCGTCCGGCTCGGCCGGGGCGGCGGCTACTACGACCGGACCCTGCCCGGGACGCGGCCGGGGACCCCGCTCGCCGTCCTGCTGCACGAGGGCGAGCTGGTCGACGCTCTCCCGGCGGACACCTACGACGTGCCCGTGACGGCGGCTGTACTGCCGGTTCGCGGAACCGTTCCGCTGGGGAACATCCACTGACCCGGGGGGGTTATGCTGGCACTCGCCGTCTCGGAGTGCCAGTTCCCGGAGGATCCCGTGCCCACCTACCAGTACGCCTGCACCGCCTGCGACCACAGGTTCGAGGCGGTCCAGTCCTTCTCCGACGATGCACTCTCGGTGTGTCCGCAGTGCGGCGGGAAGCTCCGCAAGGTCTTCTCCTCCGTCGGCATCGTCTTCAAGGGCAGCGGCTTCTACCGCACCGACAGCCGGGCCGGGGCCGTCCCCTCGAGCTCCTCGAGCTCCTCGAGCTCGGACTCGTCCGCCGGCTCGTCGGACGGCTCGTCGTCGAAGTCCGAGTCGAAGTCCTCGTCGAGCTCGACGTCGTCCTCGGACACGAAGTCCGCCAGCACCTCGAGCTTCCCCGCCGCCGCGGCATCCTGACACGCCCGCCCGGCGCCCCCACGGCGGAACGTGCCGGACACCCGGAGTTGTCCACAGGGCCTGTCCACGATCCACAGGCCGGCCGCTGACCCCGTGCGCAGCACCGTCGTACCCCTAGCCTTCGACGATCGAGGCGCAGGGGGTAGTGGTGGACGAACGGGTGGGCGGGATCGCGCCGCGCTGGCGGCATCGGGCCGGTGAGTTCCTGCACGCCCCGGGCTGGCGGCTGAGGGCCGTGCTCCGTCGTGGCCTCGCCCTCGTGCTGCTCGTGCTGGCCGGGATCCTCGCGCTGACCCCCGCCAGGCCCGGCGTCGACGTCGTCGTGGCCGGTCGGGACCTCCCGCCGGGCTCCACGATCTCTGCCGCGGACGTGGTCCTGCGCAGCTGGCCCGCCGATCTCGTGCCGGCCGGGGTGCTGCGCGCCACGGCCGACGTCGACGGGCGGGTGCTGGCCGGCGCGGCCCGCGCCGGGGAACCCCTCACCGACCTGCGCCTCGCCGGGCCCGCGCTCGCCGCCGGCGCGACCGGGCTGCCCGACGCAACGGGGGTTCCCGTGCGACTGGCGGACCCGGACGTCGCGGCCCTGCTCGGGCCGGGGAGCCGGGTGGACGTCGTCACCACGGCCGCGGACGGCGCCGAGGCGGTCCTGCTCGCCGCCGATGCGGTGGTGCTCACGGTCCTGGCGGACGACGGACGCGGCGCCGCAGGTCGCGGCCGTCTCGTGCTCGTGGCGCTGCCGAGGGAGATCGCGACGCGTGTCGCCGCTGCGTCGCTCTCCGCTCAGGTGGCCGTTACCCTCCGATGATCGAGATCATCCGAGGGGGATGCACATGCTCAAGGGGTTCAAGGATTTCATCCTGCGCGGCAACGTCGTCGACCTGGCCGTCGCGGTCGTCGTCGGCGCGGCGTTCTCGGCGCTCGTCACCGCGTTCACCGCCGGCATCATCCAGCCCCTGGTCAACACGATCACGCCGCCGACGAGCCCGGGCCTCGGGCTCCAACTGGTTTCCGGCAAGCCCAGCGCGTACATCGACTTCGCCGCCGTCATCACCGCCGCGATCAACTTCCTCATCGTCGCCGCGGTCGTCTACTTCGTGATCGTGATGCCGCTCAACGCGCTCAAGAACCGGCGCAAGCGGGGCGAGGAGCCGGGCCCGGCCGAGCCGACGGACGTCGTGCTGCTCGCCGAGATCCGGGACCTCCTCCGGGCGCAGGCCGCGACGGAGGGGGACGGCAGGCACCAGGCGTGACCTGAGGGCGTGGTCAATCGGTGTCGACGTGATGCGGCGGCCGGTTGGCCTTCAACCACTCCTCGTCCGCCCGTCGGGCGCTGGGCCGCTCCTCGTCCGCCAGCTCGTCGCGGGTCACGGACGGCAGCGCGTCCCCGAAGATCTCGTCCAGCTTGCGGCGCACCTGATCCGGCAGTTCTGCCATTTCTCCATGGTGCCGTATCCGCCGGGCCGGTCGATTCGGTGCCACCATGGTCGTCAGTGGCCCGACCGGCGGGCTGACGAGAACCGGGGGACACCATGGGATTCCTGGACAAGGTGAAGGAGATCGCGGACACCGCCAAGGAGAAGGCCGGGCCGTACGCGGAGAAGGCCAAGGAGAAGGCCGGGCCATACGCCGAGAAGGCCAAGCCCTACGCGGAGAAGGCGGCCGTCAAGGCCAAGGCGGGCCTCGGCAAGGCCGCCGAGAAGGCGGACAAGGCCACCGGCGGCAAGTACAGCCAGCAGATCGGCACGGTGAAGGGCAAGGTCGGCGAGGTGCTGCACCGCGGCACCCCCGGTTCGGCGGACCCTGTCCCGAACGTGGGGACGCCGTCGGGAGGCCCGACGCCGGCCGCGCCGACCGGGACCACCGGCACCGCGGACACCCCGACGTCGACGGGGACGCCGATCACGCCCTCGGCCCCGGCGGCGGGTCGCGACGACACCGACGAGGGCAGGAAGGCCTGATCCGGAATCCCGGCCGCAGCGTCGCGGCCGGAGTCAGTCCTCCGCGAGGCCGGAGAGCTCACCGATCACGTGCGCGACCAGGGGGCTGAGCGTCGCCATGCCGTCGCGGACCGCGGCGCGTGAGGACGCCAGGTTCACCACCAGCGTGCTACCCGACACACCGACGAGCCCGCGGGACAGACCCGCGTCGACGGCACCCGCGGCCAGCCCGGACGCCCGGATCGCCTCGGCGATGCCGGGGATCGGCCGGTCCAGGACGCCCGCGGTCGCGTCGGCGGTGACGGCCCGCGGGGACACGCCGGTGCCCCCGACGGTGATCACCAGGTCCACGCCACCGATCACGGCGGTGTTCAGCGCGTTGCGGATCGCGACGGCCTCTCCGGGGACGACGACGACGGCGTCGACGACGAGGCCGGCCTCTTCGAGCAGTTCCTTGACCAGCGGGCCCGTGGCGTCCTGACGTTCGCCATGGCTCACCCGGTCGTCGACGATCACCACGAGGGCACGGCCGATCTGAGGTGGCGCCATCTCCATGTGCTCACCGTAGTAGGGCGTGGACCGGAGTACGGCGGGGGGCCGCGCCGACGCAGGGAGGGGGTTCCGGCGCCGACGCGGCCCTCGCGAGTCCCGGTGCGCGGGGCACCACGATCCGGGACAGGCCGAACACCATTATGTTCCCGGTGCGCGCGTCAACGAAACCTGCGGGGCACCGGATCCGCCCAGACCTGATCACCCGGTCCGGCCCTCCAGGGTGACCTGGACCTGACGGGCGCCGAGGAACAGCGTGACGACGTCCCCCGGGGCGTGGTCCCGGACGGCCGCGACGAGCTCGTCGGAGTCCGTGACCAGGCGATCATCGATCCTGGTCACGACGTCACCGGGGCGGATCCCGGCCCTCTCCGCGGGCCCGCCGGGGTTCACCTGGCCGACGACCGCGCCGCCCGTCACGGGGACGCCGACGCTGGTCAGGCTCAGCCCGAGCGCGGGCCGAGTCGCCTTGCCCGTGCGCTCCAGCTCGTCCGCGACGCGCTTGGCCTGGTTGATCGGGATCGAGAAGCCGACGCCGATCGAGCCGCCCTGCGCGCCGCCGGTGCTCGCGATCGCCGAGTTGATCCCGACGACCCTGCCCCGGACGTCGACGAGCGGGCCGCCGGAGTTGCCCGGGTTGATCGCGGCGTCGGTCTGCACGGCGTTGAGGACCGTCGCGTCGCCGCCGGTTTCGCCGCCGACGCTCACCGCCCGGTCGAGCGCGCTGACGATGCCGGTGGTGACGGTGCCGCCGAGCCCGAGGGGCGACCCGATCGCCACGACCTGCTGCCCGACCCGCAGCGAGTCCGAGTTGCCGAGCTCGATCGGCACGAGGCCGGCGGCGCCGTCCGCCCGGACGACGGCGATGTCCGAGCTGGGATCGGCGCCGACGACGCGCACCGGCACCGCCCGGCCGTCCTGCAGCACGGCGGCGACCGTCGCCCCGGCCGCGGCGCCCTGGACGACGTGGTTGTTGGTGAGGATCAGCCCGTCCGCGCTGAGCACCATGCCGGAGCCCTCGCCCTCCGTGCCGCGGCTCCCGGCTCCCTGGCCGTCGACCTTCAGCTGGACGACGCTCGGCAACACCTTCGCCGCGACGGCCTCGATCGGCCCTTCGGACGGGTCGACGTCCGGCAGGGGCGCGCTGAGCACGCCCCGGTCGCCCCCGTCGCCGCGGCTCGCCAGGGCGTAGCCGATGCCGCCCCCGACGGCCCCGGCGAGCAGCGCGATCACCAGTGCCCCGACGAGCGGGACGAGCCAGGCGGGACGCGAACGGCCGTCCCGGAGGTGGTGCTCCGGGGGGTGGGGATCGTCCACGAGGGCGTGCGCCGGCTCGCGATCCGCCGGCGCGGCCTCCACCTCGGTCCTCCCCGTGGACGCCCGGGACGCGACGGACGGTATCGCGCGCTCCGCGGGCGGGACCGCGATGCCTCCCGGCGGGGTCGGGGCCTCGGCCGCGCGGGCCTCGGCCTCGGCCGCCGATGACCCCGGCCCGGGCTCCGCGGCGAGCGGGACGCCCGGTGCCGGCGTCCCGGGAGCCGGGGTGTTCCCGAGCGGTGTCCCCCAGGCCGGACCCGGCAGGGACGCGCCCTCCGTCGCAGGAGTCCCCACCCCGGGCGGGCACGGTTCTGCACCGGACCCGGGCGTCCCGCCGGACGGCTCGTGCTCGCGAAGGGGGTCGGGGGCGGCGGCGCCGCGGGCATCCGTCATGTGCTCTCCGTGTCCGGGTCCGGGGGCCGGCGGACCCGACCCCGGAGAGTCAGGAGGGTATGGCCAACCCGGACCGACCGCTCGGCCACACCGACAACAATATTTGTCTTGACAGTCGATTTGGTCGGTGGCACCGTCGTCGGCGTGCAGGAGACGGCGGTGATCGCGGACCCGGCCGCGGCGGCGGTGGCGTTGGACCCCGTCCGGGCGCGGCTGCTCCGCGAGCTCGCGGAGCCCGCGTCGGCGGCCACGCTGAGCCTGAAAGTGGGCCTGACCAGGCAGAAGGTGAACTACCACCTGCGCGCGCTGGAGGCGCACGGCCTCGTCGAGCTCGTCGAGGAGCGGCGCAAGGGCAACATGACCGAGCGTGTGATGCGGGCCTCGGCCGGCGCCTATGTGATCTCGCCCGAGGCGTGGGCCCTGGTCGCCCCGGATCCCGCCCGCACACCGGACCGGCTGTCCGCGCAGTGGCTCCTCGCTGTCGCCGCGCGGCTCCTGCGGGACGTGGGCGAGCTGATCGTCGGCGGCACCCGGACCCGTAAGCGGGTCGCCACGTTCGCCCTGGACGGCGAGGTGCGGTTCGCCTCCGCGGCGGACCGCGCGGCGTTCACCCGGGAGCTGACGGACGCCGTCGGCGGGCTCGTCGCGCGCTACCACGACCAGGGGGCGGAGGGCGGCCGGCGGCACCGCGTCGTCGTCGCCCTCCATCCATCGATGAGCCCGGAGGACCCGGATGCCGCGTGAGTTCGAGATCCGCCGCGAGGTCGCGCTCCCGGCCACGCCCGAGCAGGTGTGGGCCGCGATCTCCACACCCGACGGGCTCGCGGGCTGGTTCATGCCGATGGACGTGCGCGCGGACACCACGGTGGAGGTCGACCGGGCGCCGGAGCAGCTGAAGTGCCGCGCCGGGACGGACGCGTTCGACTACGTGATCGAGGGCCGGGACGGCACGACCGTCCTGCGGTTCGTCCACAGCGGGGTCCTCGGGGACGAATGGGACGACGAGTTCGAGGGCATGACGGCCCTCGGCTGGAGCATGTACCTGCACAGCCTCGGCCAGTACCTCCGGTACTTCGCCGGCCGTCCGGCCCTCTACGCCGAGGTGGACGCCGCCGCGGACCCGGCCGTCTGGCCCCGCATCCGGGCCGCACTGGACGTCGCCGCCATCGGCGATCCCGTCCGCCTCGAGCTCGCCGGCCGGGTCCTCGAGGGCGAGATCGACTACCTGACGGACCGGTACGTCGGCCTCCGCACCGGCGACGCGCTCGTCCGCTTCCACGAACGGTCCGCGATCGGCCTGCCGGTCGCGGTCGGGCACCACCACTTCGGCCCCGGCGAGAGCGCCGAGGCCCTCACCGAGGCCTGGCGGGCTTGGCTGGCCGCCGTCGTCCGGAAGGACCAGCCATGACCGCCCCGGCGCAGAAGATCACCCCGTTCCTGATGGACTCCACGTTCACGCCCTCGGCGCAGCTCGCCCTGGCCTGAGGTCGGGCTAGGCCGGCCGCCGCCCGGGCAGCCGCAGGCTCAGCAGCGCCCCACCCTCCGGCGCCCGGGCCGCCCACACCGCCCCGCCGTGCCGCACCGCCACCTGCCGGACGATCGCCAGGCCCAGCCCGGAGCCAGGCATCGTGCGCGAGGTGTCCGCGCGGTAGAAGCGGTCGAACACCCGCGGCAGGTCCTCGTCCGCGATGCCGGGGCCGGAGTCCGCGACCTCCAGGACGACCGTCCAGTCGTCGACCGGGACCATCGAGACCCGCACGGTGCCGCCCGGCGCGCTCCACTTCACCCCGTTGTCCAGCAGGTTCAGCACCGCGCGCTCCAGCGCCGTCGAGTCCCCGATGAGGGTCCAGGGCATCAGGTGCACGTCGAAGGTGACGTCCGTGGTGGCCCGGCGGCGGGCGCGTTCGAGGGCCCGGTCCACGACGTCGGTGAACTCGACGGGCTCGATCATCACCATCTGCGGGTCGTCGCGCGCGAGCTCGACGAGGTCCCCCACCAGCTGGGTCAGCTCCTCGACCTGCCCGCGGACGTCGTCGACGATCTCGCGACGATCCTCCTCCGGCAGGACGGGCGCACCGGGGCGGGCCGCCGCCGCGAGGAGCTCCAGATTCGTGCGCAAGGAGGTGAGCGGGGTCCGGAGCTCGTGCCCGGCGTCCGCGACGAGCCGGCGTTGCTGTTCCTGCGACGACGCGAGCGCGCCGAGCATCTCGTTGAAGCTGACGGTGAGCCGGGCCAGCTCGTCCGAGCCGGAGACGCGGATGGGCCGAAGGTCCCCCGTGGACGCGACGCGCTCGGCGGCGGTCGTGAGGCGTTGCACCGGGCGCAACCCCGCGCGGGCGACGGCGACGCCCAGCGCGGCCGCCAGCACGATGCCGATCCCGCCGATCACGGGCAGGGCGATCGCGAGCTTCGCCAGGACCTGCTGGGTGGACTCGAGCTTCTGCGCCATGACCAGCGCGCGGCCCGGCCCCGCGGCGACCGCGACGACCTCGTAGTCCCCGGCCGTCCGCACCGAGTAGGGCCTGACCCCCTGCGCGACCTCGAGCTCCGTCTGGCTCAGCGGCGGCGAGGACGCGCGCGCCTCCGCGGACTGCGCGAGGCCCGACGAGTAGAACAGCGCGATCCGGATGTCCCCGGCGCCGAGCGCCTCGGGCGAGGTGGTGGCGAGCTGCTCCGGGTCCGCAAGCTCGCTCTGCGCGGCGGCCGTGGCCCGCTGCAGCAGGTTGTCGTCGAGCGTCTCGAAGATGCTCTGCCGGACGATCAGGAAGACCGCCGTGGACACGAGCACCACCACACCCGCGGCGACCCCGGCGGCGAGGATCCCGATCCGGGCGCGCAGGCTGAAGCGGTCCAGGCGCTGGGAGCGGCCGTGCGGATGATCATGGTCGGTGTGGTGCTCGGCGGGACCGGCAGCCGTCACGGCGGGGACTCCCGCAGCACGTAGCCGACGCCGCGGACGGTGTGGATCAGCCGGGGCTCGCCGTCGGCCTCGGTCTTGCGGCGCAGGTACCCGATGTAGACCTCCAGCGCGTTGCCGGTGGTCGGGAAGTCGTAGCCCCACACCTGCTCGAGGATCTGCGCGCGGCTCAGCACCCGGCGGGGGTTGGTGAGCAGCAGCTCCAGCAGCGAGAACTCGGTCCGGGTGAGGCTGATCCGGCGCTCGCCGCGGCGGACCTCGCGGGTGTCCGGGTCCAGCGAGAGGTCCACGAACTCCAGCGGCTTGCTCAGCCCGGCCGCGGCCGCGGCGATGTCGTCGACGGAGCGGCGGCGCAGCAGTGCGCGGAGCCGGGCGAGCAGCTCCTCGAGGGCGAAGGGCTTGGGCAGGTAGTCGTCCGCGCCCGCGTCCAGGCCGGCGACCCGGTCCGACACGGCGTCCCGCGCGGTGAGCACGAGGATCGGCAGCTCGTCGCCGGCCGCGCGCATGCGCCGGCACACCTCGAGACCGTCGAGGCGGGGCATCATCACGTCGAGCACCATCGCGTCGGGGCGCTGGGCCAGCACCGAGTCCAGGGCCTGCTGGCCGTCGCTCGCCAGCTCCACCTGGTAGCCGTTGAACGCGAGCGAACGGCGCAGGGACTCGCGCACCGCACGGTCGTCGTCGACGACGAGGATTCGCATGCGGTCAGTCTCTACCGACCTTCTGAGACGGACCTGAGAATCCCCCGTGATCGCCTCGCGAGTCGGGTCACTCGTCGAAGCTGGCGTAGTAGGCGCCGGCGATGTCGTCGTCCCCGTGGCCGCGGTCGGCGGCGCGGCGGAAGCGCTCGAGGGCGGCCGGGGCGAGATCCAGCCGGACGCCCGCGTCCCGCGCGGCCTCGGTGATCAGGCCGAGGTCCTTCGCGCCGTTGTCCACGGTGAAGCTCGCGCTCATGTGCCCGGTCAGGATCGCCTCGGCCTTCACCCGCAGGTAGGGCAGGTCCAGCGGGCCGCCCTCGACGGCGTCGAGGAACGCCTGCGGGTCCACGCCCAGGCCCTTGGCCAGGGCGAGCGTCTCCCCCACCGCCGCGGTCAGCTCCAGCACCCAGTTGTTGGCGACGAGCTTGAGCCGGCTCGCCGTCGCCTCCTCGGCCTTCTCCCCCAGCCAGACGGTCTTGCTCCCCACGGCCTCGAAGACGGGGTCGAGCACCACCCGGGCACTGGACGGTCCCGCCGCGAAGATCTGCAGCTGTCCTGCCTCGGCGGGGCCCTTGGTCCCGAGCACCGGCGCGTCGACCAGCACCAGTTCGTGCTCCCTCGCGAACGCGACGAGATCGTTCAGCGGAGCGAGTCCCACGGTCGTCATCTGGGCCCAGACCTGACCGGCCCGCAGCCCCGCCGCGGCGGACCGCATGACGTCGAGCACGTGGGAGCCGTCGCCGAGCATCGTGATGACGACGTCCGCGCCCCGGACCGCGTCCGCGGGGTCCTCCGCGAGCCGCGCCCCGTCCTCGACGAGGGGCCGCGCCTTGTCCGCGGTCCGGTTCCAGACGGTCAGTGGCAGGCCCGCGGCCAGGATGTTGCGCGCCATCCCGCTGCCCATGATCCCGGTGCCCAGCAGTGCGACGCTCGGTGTGTCGGTCATGGCCGCGACGCTAGTGTCCGCGGGCCGGGGCCGCCGCGCTCCGCGGGCGATACGGGCGGATCATCCGGTGCGGAAATGTGTGATCTCGCGGGACGAACACGCTGCTCACGGGCCGCGGTCACCGAGTCCTGGTTCACTGGGTCGCGTGCCCGAATCCCTCCCCGCGGACTTCACGTTCTCCAACCTGACGGGCCGGCCAACGGGTCCCGTCGTGTCGTTCCTGTCCCGCCTCCTGCCCGGGGTGCGCGACGTCCAGGCGCAGACCGCCCCCTACGCGCAGGCCTGGGCGGAGCACAACCGCGAGGCGCTCGTCGCCACCGGCCCGCTGTGGGTGGTCCTCGGGGACTCGATGTCCCAGGGCATCGGCGCCAGCCGGTACGACCGCGGCTGGGTCGGGCAGCTCGCGCCGTCGCTGCCCGGTCACCGCTGCGTGAACCTGTCCATGAGCGGTGGCCGGATCCAGGACGTGCTGGATCTCCAGCTGCCCGCCATGGCCTCGCTCGGCGTGGAGCCGGCGGTCCTGACGGTGATGATCGGCACGAACGACCTGATGAGCCCGCCGCACCGGGGCGGAGCGGCCCGGCGGCTGAGCATGCTGCTGGACCGGCTCCCGCCCGGGACGATCATCGGCAACCAGCCCGGCCGGTACTCGGACGCCCTCGAGTTCAACCGCCTGATCGACGAGGCGGTGGCCCACCGGGGCCAGGTCCTCGCCGAGTTCCGGGACCCGCGGATGCGGGGGTGGAAGGGCCGGCTCGCCGCCGACCACTTTCATCCCAACGACGCCGGCTACGCGGTGATGGCCGAGATCGTCGCCGAGGCGCTCACCCGGCGCTGACCAGTGGGTCGTCCCCGATCCGGGAGGACACGCGGCGCTCCCGCCAGCCGGCGAAGAGCGCGATCGCGCCCCCGAGGAAGGCGAGCCCGGCCGCGACGAACGCCGGCGCCGTGTAGCCGAACCCGGCGGCGATCACCAGGCCGCCGAGCCAGGCGCCCACGGCATTGGCCGCGTTGAACGCCATGTGCATCGCTCCGGAGGCCATGTGCGGCGCCTCCCCCGCCCCGTTGATGATCCGCAGCTGGATCCCCGGGATGGTGCCGAACACCGACACCGCGAAGAGGAACAGCACGACCGCCGCGGTGACCCGGTTCTGCAGCGCGGGCACCAGCAACAGCGCGAGCACGACGTCGAGCCCGAAGAACAGGACCACCGCGCGCACCGGGCCGCGGTCCGCGAGCCGCGCCCCGACCAGGTTGCCGACGGTCATGCCGATGCCGAACAGCGCGAGGATCAGCGTGACCGCGGCCGGGGAGTACCCGGCCACGTCGGTGAGCATCGGCGCGATGTAGCTGTAGACGGAGAACAGCGCCGCGCCGCCGACGATGCAGACCAGCAGCGTGATCCACACCGGGAAGCGGCGGAGTGCCTTGATCTCCTCGATCAGCCGCGGCGTGGCCACCCCGCGCACGACCGGCACCGCGAACGTCACCGCGGCGGCGGCGAGCAGCGCGATCAGCCCGACGACGCCGAACACCCACCGCCAGCCGACGATCTGCCCGAGCAGGGTCGACGCCGGGACGCCGAGGATGTTCGCGACCGTGAGCCCGGACAACATCATCGCCATCGCCCGCGCCTGCTTCGACGGGTCCACCAGGCGGCCGGCGACGATCGCGCCGATGCCGAAGAAGGCGCCGTGCGGGAGACCGGCGAGGAAGCGCGCGACCAGCATCCAGCCGTAGTCGGGGGCGATCGCGGAGAGCAGGTGCGCCCCGCCGTAGACCCCGATGAGGACGACGAGCGCGGTGCGCCGCGGCAGCTTCGAGGCCGCCGCGATCAGCAGAGGGGCTCCGGCGACGACGCCGAGCGCGTACGCCGAGATCAACCTGCCCGCGTGCGGGATGCTCACCTGCAGGCCCGTCGCCGCCTCGGGCAGCAGGCCCATGATCGCGAACTCCCCGGTGCCGATCGCGAACGCCCCGAGCGCCAGTGCCGCCAGTGCCCATCGCACGTGCGTCTTCGTCATCCGTAGTCCCCCTTCGGCCTTTCCCAGGCCGAATGTCCACGGTAGGCGCGGAGGAGCGGCAACTCGGTGTCCGATCGATCACCCCCGCGCTAGGGTCCCGGCCATGCAGAAGCCCCCGCCCGCGGACTCGCCGTTCTGGAAGCTCTTCCACCTCGCGACCCGGGTGAACCTGCTGCTGTTCCGGGCCACCAAGGGGAAGGTGGGCGGCCGGCTCGGGTCGTCGCCGGTCCTCGTGCTGCACCACGTCGGCCGGAAATCCGGCCAGGCGCGGGTCAGCCCGCTGAACTACCTCGACGACGCCGCGAACCTCGTCGTCGTGGCATCGAAGGGCGGCACGGACGCCAACCCGGCCTGGTTCCACAACCTCATGGCGATGGACTCCACCCAGGTCGAACTGCCGGGCGGGGAGAAGCGCCGGGTGCGGCCGCGGGTCGCGGAGGGCGAGGAGCGGGACGCCCTGTGGCCGCGGCTGGTGGAGATGTACAAGCCGTACGAGGAGTACGCGAGCTTCACCGAACGTCGGATCCCGGTGGTCGTGCTCGAGCCGGTCTGAGGGCGGCGGCTAGAGTGTCCCTCGCACGCCCTCGTAGCTCAGGGGATAGAGCACCGCTCTCCTAAAGCGGGTGCCGCAGGTTCGAATCCTGCCGGGGGCACGCAGGTCAGCAGCGTTGCTGGGCCAGTTGTCCACAGGATCGGGGGCCATGATGGGAGCGAACGGCTAACGTCGCGATCATGGCCGCCGCCCAGCAGCAGCCGGCTCGACGGGCAGCGCGGTGAGGTCCCATCGGCTGCCGAACGTGCCAGCCGGCCACAAGTGTGCCCGACTGCACGGACACTCGTACCGAGTCTTCGTTTACGTCCAAGGAGAATTGGACCTTGAGAACCATTGGGTCCAAGATTTCGGTGAGCTGAAAGATGCTGGAAGCCACTTGAGGCTCAGCTAGATCATTATTCTCTCAACGAAGTTCAGGGCTTGACAACCCCAGCAGCGAGGTACTCGCCGAGCGGATTCGGGTACGCCTCAAGAAACCCCTTCCAGGTCTGACTGCAGTAACCGTCAGAGAGACATGCACTCCGGCTGTACCTACCGCGGCCCGGTAAGCAACGCGACAGTCTGAGTCGCCTGTACTCGGTGGGGCGGCGTTTGGTGGTCGAGTGCGACGTCTGCAGCCGTGGCGAGGCGGGGCGGTGGCGACGGAGTGCTGAAGTGACCGACACAGCCTGGTGATGTCAGGCAGAGAGGTGGGCTTCCCCGCAACCCGGGCGACGACTGCTCCGCGCGGCGAACGAAGCGCCTTCGTGATCCCCTCGGGGGGCGGTTGACCCGCTCATCCCGGGGATGGACACTTTTCGTCCTGCGAAGGGGGTCGGCGATGTCGTGGAACCTCAAGGGCAGCTACGCCGAGACTTGCTCGTGCGAGCTTATGTGCCCGTGCAACCTCTCGTTAGACCATGGCGCCACCTACGACTTCTGTCGGGCGACTCTGGCCTTCGACATCCGCGAGGGTGAGATTGATGGCACCGACGTCCGGGGCCGCAGAGTGGTGACGATCATCGACACGCCGAAGGTCATGACCGACGGCAACTGGCGGCTCGGGATGTTCGTCGACGACCAGGCCACGGACGAGCAGTTCGACAAGCTGGTCCAGGTGTTCGGCGGACAGCTCGGGGGTCCGATGGCTGCGCTCGCTCCCCTCGTGGGCGAGGTCGTCGGGGTCGAGCGCGCGGCGATCGAGGTGGCCGACGACGGGTTGCTGCACAGCGTCCGCGTCGGGGACGCGATCGAGTTCGAGATCGAGGACATCGTGCCGTTCGGGGTCGAGAACGGTCGGCCGGTCCGGTTCGACGGCATGTTCCACCCGGTCGGGTCGAACCTGACGATGGCCGAGGCGCGGCGCTCGCGGATCAACGCCTTCGGCATCGAGTACGAGGGCAAGACCGGTCTGTCCACCTCCGAATTCACCTGGGCAGCCTGACCCCGATGAGCGCTCCGGCGAGGGAACGCCCCAGCCGAGCCGGCGGTCTCGCGCCGGCGTTCGCCGCCGTCCGCGTCCGGCTCGGGCTGGTGGCCGCGCTGTTCGTTCTCGCCGGCGTCGGCTGGTGGTGGACGGCCCACCAGATGCGCGGCATGGACCAGGGGCCGTGGTCCGGGCTGGGCAGGCTGGGCTGGTTCCTCGGGGTCTGGCTCGTGATGATGGCGGCGATGATGTTCCCGTCGGTCGCCCCGACGGTCGCGTTGTACTCCCGCATGACCAAGAAGCGGTCTCCGCTGTCACCGCTGCTGTTCGCGGCGGGTTACCTGGTCACATGGACCATCGCGGGTCTGGGTGCCTTCACGCTGGCAGCAGTACTGGGCCGGATCCCGGGCGACGTGTTCGCGTGGGACCGTGCCGGGAGGTGGGTCGCGGGCGCCACGCTCGTCGTCGCGGCGCTCTACGAGCTGACCCCCCTCAAGGACGTCTGCCTCGACAAGTGCACCAGCCCGCTCGGCTTCCTTCTCAGCGCTTGGCGTAACGGCCGCTCGGGTGCGCTGCGGATGGGCGCGAAGCACGGCGTCTGGTGCGTCGGGTGCTGCTGGGCGCTGATGGCGTCATTGTTCGCACTGGGGGTCATGAGCCTCATCTGGATGGCCGTCGTCGCGGGGCTGATCGCCGTCGAGAAGACGCTTCCGTGGCGCCGGGTGGCGGTCTACGGGACGGCGGTCGTGCTGCTCACGCTCGGTGTGCTGCTGCTCGCCGCCCCGGACTCGATCCCGGCCCTCGCCATTCCCGGTGCAGACCCGATGACCGAGATGGCGCCGATGACCGAGATGGCGCCGATGCTCTCCTAATGCCCGGGCGCATCGCGATACCTGGATCTGGTCGAGCGCCACCGCGTCACGCACAGCCAGGTCGTGCCGACGATGTTCAGCCGGCTGCTCAAGCTCCCCGAGCAGGTCCGCCGAAGCTACGACCTGTCGTCGCTCGAAGTCGTCATCCACGCGGCTGCGCCGTGCCCGGTGCCGGTGAAGCGGGACATGATCGAGTGGTTCGGTCCGGTGCTGCACGAGTACTACGGGGCGACCGAGGCCAACGGCCTCACCGTCTGCACGAGCGAGGAGTGGCTCGCCCACCCGGGCAGTGTCGGACGCCCGGTGCTCGGCGAGGTGGGACCCGGCTCATCGAGCAGTACCGCACCGCGGCCGCCGTCGAGTAGGGCCGGATCCACCGAGCGCGGCGGAGGCGGCCGCGCTCCTGAACGCCAGGGCTCGGTCGTGGAACATCGCGTGGAACGAACCACCGGACTCCCTGAGGCAACAGCGGACACGGCAAGCCGCACAGAGGCCCTGCCCGGGCCATTGCGGGCGCCACGGACGGGCCGGTTGACCGGCCCCGGGAGCTCCTCATCGGCCACCCGTGCGGTCGCGACCCGTTGCCGGGAGGGGCAGAGGAGGCGGCCCGAGGCGTCCGGGCACGGTGGCTTCCCGTCGGATCGCAGCCGCCGAGGCCGGCGAGCTCTGCACGCGCCAGTCGGTCTCCTTCTGGTAATCGAACCAGATCAGGACCCGGATCCCCCGGCCGAGGGCGAGGGCGAACAGGTCGGCGATCCAGGCGGCCTTGTCGCCGCCCTGCTCGGCGGAGGCGACCTCGGTGATCGCCAACGGCCGGTCGGTGAGGTCCTGGAGGTCGGCCAGCGAGTCGCCGAACACCTCCTCGGGACTGCGCCAGCCACCCCACGGCAGCGCGTCGCCGCCGTTGTAGCCGTCGACGGCGACCCAGTCGACGGCTCGGTCGCCCGGGTACAGCGGGGCGTAGTCGGCATAGCCGGGAGCGTGCACGTTGACGCACCAGACCCAGACGACGTCGTGCGCACCCGCTGCATCGAACAGTTCACGGACGTGGTTCCAAGCGGCAACGGCGTCGGCGGAGGTGTTGCCGTTGACGCCGGCGCCCCACGGGTAGAAGGGCGCGTTCAGCTCGTGCAGGAACCGGAGGCCGAGGCGGCCACCCCAGTTCCGGACCTGCTGGGCGAAGGTGGTGATGTAGGCGTCGTGGGTGCCGTCGGCGATGCGGGCCAGCGAATACCACGGCTGGTCGGCTCCCGCTCCTGGCGCCCATGGTTCCCAGGTGAGCAGGGGCAGCGCCCCGCGTGCTCCGGCGGCAGTGGCCCGGGTGGCGTCGAACGCGGGCGTGCCGGCCCAGCCCTGGTACCACTGGTAGACCCCGACGGGAGCACCCGTGGTGGCGGCGAACCTGTCGATCGCCGTGCTGTCGTCGGCGGCCACGCCGAGGGCGAGTGGCTGCGGCGCGGCGGAGCCCGCCGCCAGCAGCCCGGACAGCACCACCACCAGCAACACCCTCAGCGCACCCTCGCCGACTCGGACCACACGAGTGGATATCACACGATGTCGCGTGCCGCGACGCATCGATCTAGGGTGGGACGACTCGATCAGGGGCCGCATCAGGCGTCGTCCCGGCGAGGTGGCCGGCGAGGACCGCGGCGGAAGGGCATGGTGCCGTGGATCTCGGCCGGGGCGACGAGGTGCGCGTGCGGGCGTTGGAGAACCTGGGCGTGCTCGACACGGGGCCCGAGGAGCGGTTCGACCGGCTGACCGGGCTGGCGCGGCGACTGTTCGGGGTCGCGTCCGCCGCGGTCACCCTGATCGACCGGGACCGGCTGTACTTCAAGTCGAACGACGGGGCACAGCTCCTGGACGGTCCGCGGAGCGGGGCGTTCTGCGACCAGACCATCCGCCGGCCCGAGACACTCGTGGTCGAGGACATGAGGACGGACGCCCGGTTCGCGGACAACCCACTGGTGACCGGGGATCCGCACGTCCGCTTCTACGCGGGACACCCCCTCACGGCTCCGGGCGGCCACCGGGTCGGTGCCCTGTGCCTGATCCACGACCGACCACGGACCTTCACCCCGGAGGAACGGGTCCTGCTCGAGGAGCTCGCCGACTGGGCGGAGCAGGAACTGACCCGATCGGCGGAGCTGGAGCAGGCCGCGCTGGTACAACGCGGACTCCTGCCCCGCCGTCCCCCGCGGATCGCCGGCTACGACGTGGCCGGGGTCTGCCTCCCCTCGCGCGCGGTGGGCGGAGACTTCCTCGACTGGTACCCCACGCAGGACGGTGGGCTGGCGGTGACGCTCGGCGACGTCATGGGCAAGGGCATGGGAGCCGCGCTGGTGATGGCGATGGTCCGCACCGCGATGCGGTCGACCGGCCGGTTGCACGCACCCGCCGACGCACTGCGGCAAGCCGCCGGCGCGCTGCACGAGGATCTCGAGGAGACCAGCACGCTGGTGACGCTGTGCCACGCAGTCCTGCGCCCCGACGACGACATGGTTCGCTACGCGGACGCCGGACACGGACTGATGCTGCTGGTGCGAGCTGACGGCTCGGTCCACCGCGACGTCCGGGGTGACCTTCCCCTCGGGGTCCTGCCCGGCGTCGACTGGCACGAGGCGAAGGTCGCGCTCGGTCCGGGCGACGTCGTGCTCGCCTTCAGCGACGGCCTGCTCGACCTCTATCCCGGAACGCTGCCGCACGCGCTGGACGAGATCGCGACGACGGTCCGGGCGGGCGGCGAGGCCGCAGACGTCGTGGACCGGTTCGCGGACCGGGCGCACCGGGCGGAGCTGCTCGACGACGACGTGACGGTAATGGCGATCCGCCGACTGCCCTGAGACGGCGACCGGATCGCGCGTCCGTGCCCTCGTCGTCGATTCAGCCCTTCGTGTGCATGAACGACGTCCGGTGGTGGGTAAAGATCGAACAGGCTGCGGTGGAGGCCGGGCACGACCATCGGACGTGCGCAAGCACGATGAGCGATGGGCAGATCCGGCCGACCGGACGGCTGACGATGATCGTCACCCCGCAGCTGCGCACGGTGATCACCGACACCGTCGCTTCCGGCCGGTCGCGGATCGTGGTCGACCTCTCGGCGTGCGAGTTCGTCGACTCCTCGGGCCTCGGCGCCCTCATCGCCGGCCTCAAGACCGCCCGCCAGGCCGGCGGCGACCTGCGCATCGCAGGCGTCGGACCGCAGATCGCCACCGTCCTGCGACTCACCAACCTGGACCGGGTCCTTCGAGCGCATGACACCGTCGGCGGAGCCCTCAGTGCCGGATGACGAGGGCCGCCGGCACGAGTACAGCGTCACCGCGCCTGCCGAGCCGGCGTCCCTCGAACGAGTGCACGCCCTGCTCCAGGAGGTGTGGTCCGACCACGGCGACATCACCGACACCGACCGCATGCTCTTCGAGGTCGCCGTCACAGAGGTCGGCGGCAACATCGCCGAGCACGCCCACGATGGCGCCCCACTCGACTTCACCCTGTACGTCCGCGTGCACCTCGACCGGATCGAAGGCGAGTTCCTCGACAACGGGCGTCGGGCCGAGGTCGATCTCGCCACCGCCGCGATGCCACGCGCCATGTCCGAGTCCGGCCGGGGCCTCGCCTTGACCCTCGCAGCGGTCGACGAACTCGTGTACCGCCGCGACGGCGGCACCAACCACTGGCGCATCGTCCGACTGCGCCGCGCCGGCTGACACGCCCCCGACGTCGGGAACTACGCGGAGTCCGCCGAGCACGAGGGCCCGACCCCGTCCTGTGAGGACTCTGTCGTGGAATGCCCCGCGGAACGAACTGCGGCGAGCAGCTGTGCGTACGGAGCGCGTCGGTCCCGGGGCGCCGAATGACTGTCGCTACCGGGTGGTGGGAGTGACTGACGGGGATGGCGATGGCAACGAGTAGATCAGATCGAGCACCTTGACCAACAGGACATTCGCGGTAGGTCGGCTGTCGGGCGCCACGGTCAGGTTGCTCCATATCACGAGCGTCACCTTGTTGCCGGGATCGTGACCGCTGAAGGAGTTGAATCCCGGGAGTTCACCGAAGTGGAAGTACATGGTGGCGTTCGGGGCGAAGGTCTGCCGCTCGATGCCGTATCCGTATTGCGGTGCTGTCGGCTGGGCCGGGTCAGCGGCCTGCGGACTGCCCAGCCATTGACGCTGGAAGTCGGCGTTGAACACATGGCCGTCGACCAAGTCGCGCATCCAGGTTGCGAGGTCGTCGGCGGTGGAGATGGCTCCCCCGGCCGCCCAGGCATAGGAAGCGTTCTGGTTGGTGTAGTCGATGGGCTGCAACGTCCCCGCCCTGGCCCCCGCTTGCATGTCAGGTGGGTAGGGCATGTCCACCAAGGCGAAGGCGGAGCCGCCGTACATGTAGCCGTGCGAGAAAGGATCAGGGATCGAGGTGTCGGTGGTGGCCGGGAGGGTGGTCCGTCGCAGGCCGTACGGCCCGTACAACCGGTCCTGGAAGACCTGGTCGAGCGGCTTACCGTCCACCTTTTCGACAACGAGACCCAGCAAGGCGTAGTTGGTGTTGCTGTAGTCGTACGCAGTGCCGGGTGGGAACTCCGGCGGATGCCGGAACGCGATGGCCAGCACCTCCTGCGGTGTCCAGACCTTCGCGGGGTGCGCATCGAGAGTAGCCGCGAATTCGGGATCGTTCGTGTAGCCGTACAGGCCGCTGCGCATCTTCAGCAGTTCGGCAATGGTGATGTTCTCACCATTGGGTACGTTAGCAACGTACTTCGCTATCGGATCGCTGAACCGGAGCTTGCCTTCCTGGGCCAGCAGCACGATCACCGCGGAAGTCATCGTCTTGGTGATCGAGGCGATCCGGAAGTGGGTGTCAGCACCCGGCCGCACGTCGGCGCCCCGCCGCGTCGTACCCGATACCGCCGTGAAATCGCCTTGAGGAGTACGAACCTCGACCGCCACGCCAGGGATCATCAGTTCCTTGGCAGTCGCATCCACCGTGGCCCGGAGCACCGCCGGATCGATCGTCTTGATCACGGACGAACCGGTCGGCGTGGTGGCCGACGCAGCCGAACCGGTCACCGAGCAGCCGGCGATCAACAGGACCGCGCAGGCCGCCAGTGCAGTCACCAGGACAGGCCCACGTCCACGCGGGAATCGGCACCGTCCGACAGGAGACCGCATCTTCCGCCCCCGCGTTTCATGATCGTCCAGCGCGATGCGGCGGCACGAGCACTCAACCGACTGCCAGGACGGACCGGGTCATCTGATTCCCCCATACTGATCCGTACTGGATACCGACGCAGCCGCCGATCGCACTAGCGGCCCTGGCGGTGTCCGAGAGCCGCCATGACCCGCCGTCGTGCTGCCTCGTCCTGGCCGTCAAGGCACTTGGCGTAGACCTTCAACAGAACCTCGACGGAATGGCCGGCCACTCAGCTACCTGCGTCGCCGGCACTCCCCCGTTCAGCCACGTGGACACGCACGCACTCCCGAACCCGTCGATGTGCTGTTTCAGCATCGCTGTCAGCTCGGGAGGGCTGGAACAGCGCGCTCTCCCCACCCACCGGCAGCGGGCAGCGCGATGTCCTCGTGGCAGCGGAGGGTACGGATCGACCCTTCGAACTCGGCACGGCCACCGCACTGTCGTAGCTGCAGGTCGCAGCTGACCACGCCCTCACCGTGCTCGTCCATGTAGTCGGCGGTACCCCTGTCCAGGTGCGCATCCCCGTCGAAGAATGTCGTCCGGGGCCGGCCGCGCAGTCCGCTTCCCGGACCGTGCGCCACCTGCCCGGGCCCGGGCCGGTGCCCCTTGACGACCTAGACGATCGCGTCGTTGCGTAGTCGCTCGATGGCGGCAGTGTCGTACCCAGGGCGGTGAGCACCTCGTCGGTGTGTTCAGTCAAGCGGTTTCGAGCAGGACGGTGATGCCCTGCCCCACGCCGGTGCACATGGTCACCGAGCCGCCCGGGCGGGCCGGTCACACACGTCCCTTCGGTCGGCGCCGCGGGGGCGCGCGCATCGCGGTGGTCCGTGACGGCCGCCGCCGGCCGCCCTGGGTCACCTCCTGCTCAGGAGACCTGGAATCCGGCGTAGTTGTTCGCCTTCGACTCCGCGTACTTCGCCCGGTACAGCGGGAGACCGCCCGGGTAGTTGAGCATCTGGACCGGTTTACCGGGGATGTTCGCGCCCACGTACCAGGACCTGGCATGGAGGAAGAGCGTCGGCGCGACCAACTCGGCCACGTGGTGGGTCCACTCCTCCTCGGCCTCCGGCGTCGCTTCGATGCGCCGGTGGCCGTTGCTCAGCAGGTGCTCGAGGGTCTCAACGATCATCTCGCCCTGGATCTCCGCGCAGGTCGGGCCGTTGCAGAAGCCTGAGGGGCTCTGTGGGCCGTAGACGAACAGCAGGTTCGGGAACCCTGCGGTGGCCACGCCGAGGTGGGTGCGCACCCCGGAGGCCCACTTGTCGCGCAGCAGCGAGCCGTCGGCCCCCCGGATGTCGATCGCGGTCAGCCCGCCGCTGACGGCGTCGAACCCGGTGGCGAGCACGATGATGTCGAACTCGTGCTCGACCCCGTCCGCGGTCAGGATGCCACGCTCGGTGACCGACTGGATCGGCGTGTCGTTGAGGTCGACGAGCGCCACGTTGTCCCGGTTGAACGCCTCGTAGTAGTTCTGCTCGAGCGATGGGCGCTTGACCCCGAACGGGTGCGGTGGTGTGGTCGGTGCGAGCTTCTCCCGCAGCGCCGGGTCCTTGATCCGCGCGCGCACCTTGTCCCGCCAGAACGCGTAGGCGTACTCGTTGGACTTCTGGTCGAACAGCGTGTCCTGGAACACCCCGAGCCAGAAGCGGAAGCCACCCGCCTGCCATAAGCGCTCGTACCCGGCGGTGCGCTCCTCCGGGGAAGCTCGACCGCGTTGCGGGGCTCGAAGTCGAAGTCGAAGCCCGCGAACGTGTTACCGCGATACTCGAACCGCTCGGGGAGCTCGGCCTTGATGGCCGCCTGATCGGCGGGCCCGAGCTTGCGCTGCCCCATGGGGAGCGCCAGGTTCGGCGTGCGCTGGAAAAGGGTCAGCTGCGCTGCGTCGCGGGCGCCCTCCTGGACGACCTGGACGCCGCTGGCCCCGGTCCCGATGACGGCGACCCGCCTGCCGGTGAAGTCCAGCCCCTCCTGCGGCCACAGGGCTGTGTGGTGCCAGCGGCCCTCGAACGTGTCCTGGGCCAGGCCGGGAATCTCTGGGATGTAGGGCTTCGAGGCGAACCCGAGGCAGGGCACGAGGTAGGTGCAGCGAATGGTCGTGCCATCCGATGCGCGCACCACCCACTGGTTGTGGTCGTTGTGGAAATGCGCCGCCGTGACCCGGGTGTTGAACCGGACGTCCTTGCTGATGTCGAGCTTGCGGTCGAGGTAGGCGAAGTAGTCACGAACCTCGTTCCAATCGGGGTAGAGCTCCGTGTACTCCCAGTCCCTCCACAGGTCGTCCCGGGAGAACTGGTAGATCGGGCCCTCGGTGTCGACCCGGGCGCCCGGGTAGCAGTTCCAGTACCAGATCCCGCCGAGTTCCGGGCCGGCCTCCAGGACCTTCACGGAGTGACCGAGGCCGCGCAGTCGGTCGAGTTGGTAGATGCCGGCGAAACCGGCCCCGATCACAAGGACGTCGAGTTCCTCGACAACGTCGGTCGTCGTGCTCATGCTGCTCTTGCTCCTTTACAACGCAGCTGGTGTGGATTGTCGGTGAGCGGACGCGCCCGACACGTCGGCGATCAAACGACGCCCCGTCCGAGCGTCATGGGGAGAGCGCGGCTCGGACCTCCGTCGCGATCTCGTCGTGCAGCCGCTTGCCTTGCTCCAGGACCCCGTCCATCCAGTAGAAGCCGTGAATCATGCCGTCGTAGTTGCTGTACTTGACCGGCACACCGGCCTCTCGCAGCCGGTCGGCGTAGCGCTTGCCGTCGTCACGCAGGGGGTCGAACTCGGCAGTGACGACCAGCGCGGGCGGCAGACCAGACAGATCCTCGGCGCGCAGCGGGCACGCTCGCCAGTCCGGCTCGTCGGTGGCGCCGTCCAAGTAGTGCCCCCAGAACCACCGCATCGACTCCCGCTGCAGCATGTACCCCTCGGCGTTTGCCAGCGCCGACGGCTTATCCAGGTCGCGGTCGGTGGCGGGGTAGATCAGCAGCTGGTAGGCCAGCGCCGGGCCGCCCTCCTCGCGGGCCTTCAGGCACACGGCAGCGGCCAGGTTTCCGCCGGCGCTGTCGCCGCCGACGGCGATCCGGCCCGCGTCGATCTCGAGCTCGTCCGCATGCTCGGCGACCCAGCAGGTGCAGGCCCACGCGTCGTTGAACGGCACCGGGAACTTGTGCTCCGGAGCCTTCTGATAGTTCACCGCCACGACCACGCAGCCGGTGCTGTTGGCAAGGGCACGCATCGTCGGGTCGCAGATCTCGATGTTCAGGATCACCCAGCCGCTGCCGTGCAAGTACACGATCACCGGGAACGGGCCGTCGCCCTCGGGGGTGTAGATCCGGACGGGTAGATCCGCCGTCGGCCCAGGGATGAACCGATGGCTGACCGCGGCCACGGGCTGCGGCGGAGCCTGCAGGTCGACGAACGCCCACGCGGCCTGGCGAGCCTCCTGGACCGTCATGTGCTCGAAGGGCGGCTGGCCGGCCTCGCGCATCTGCTCGAGCAAGGCCTGAGCCTGCGGATCCAGTGGCATCTTCGCCTCCTGCGACACGCTGTGTCGTACGCCACAACGGTCTCTCGACCCTAGCGAGGAGTCAAGGATTGACGAGGCTGCGAGCCGCAGCAGCGCCCTCTGACCTGCGTCCCGCTGGGGAGGGACCGTCCCGGTTCCCCGGCCCTGGGACCGGTCGATCATGCCGAGGGGCTGCGGCCCTGTGAAGGTGGTCGACGTCGCGGACGGACCCACCGGAGGAGCGGACAGTGGACCTGACACAGGACTCGTGGAGTGGTTCGGAGGAGGGCGCGGCGGCCCTGCTCTCGACGATAATTCGGCAGCGCAGCGTCTCGGGCGACCCGGCCGGGCAGATCGCGGTGATCGAGACGGTGCTCCGTGCGGTACGGACGCTCGTCCCCGACGTCCGGTGCGAGGCCGACCTCGATGGGCCGCATCCCTGGGCGCTGCTGACCACCGACGCCGCCGGGCCGGCCGGACGCCTGCTGTTCGCCTGCCACGTCGACACCGTGCCGGTCGGCCCGACGGCCGACTGGAGCATCGACCCGTTCGGCGGGGAAATCGCCGACGGCCTGGTCCACGGGCGCGGGGCGTCGGACATGAAGGCCGGAGTGGTCGCATCGGCGGCCGCGCTGGTCGAGGCCTGCCGTCGGGAAGCGCCGGCCGCACTGCTACTGACCAGCGACGAGGAGATCGGCTGCCTGGGGGCGGCGGCGGCGCGTGACGCGGTGCGCGAGCTCGCGCCCCGCGCGGTCGTGATCCCCGAGGCGACCCGCAACCGGGCGCACCTGGGGCACCGCGGGGCCCTCTGGCTCCGCGTCGTCTCCCGCGGTCGCGCGGCGCACGGCAGCACGCCCGAGCTCGGGGTGAACGCGATCGCGCGCCTGGTCGACCTCACCGTCCGGGCGCGCACGGAGCTCCCGCTGGCCGAGGACCCCTACCTCGGCCCGGAGACGTGCAACCTCGGCACACTGCGCGGCGGCACGGCGACCAACATCGTCCCCGACCACGCCGAGGCCCATCTCGACCACCGCACCGTCGGCGACGGCAGCGAGATCCTGTCGTGGTGGCAACGCCAGCCCGAGGCGGACGAGGTGTCCGTGACCACCCGGCTCCCCGCGGTGAAGACCGACGCGGACGATCCCTGGGTCGCGCAGCGGGCGCCTGCAGCCGAGCCGGTGCGCTACTTCACCGACGCCTCGGTGCTCGCTCCGGTGCTGCCCGGCGTGCCCGTCTTGATCTGGGGACCCGGAGATCCGGCGCGGATGCACGCCGTCGACGAGAACGTCCCGGTAGCCGAGCTCGAGCACGCGATCCGGACCTTCTGCGGTCTGGTCCGCTGAGCGCGCCGAAGCCGGTGCGACCGACGTCCGCCAGGCGCTTCGGGCCGGGTGGGCTGTCGCGATCGGCGAAGCGCTGGAGTGGAGCTGGTACGCCCCAGCCGTGATCGTGTCGGTGGGGCTCGCAGAACTCCACCACACATTGCTGCACGTACACCCTCCTCGACACCGGCCGTGATCATTGTCCTCTGGTGAGGAACGCCTTCTGGCGCACCGGCACGGTCCACCCCGGACTCGGGTCGCTCCCCGATGCGCCTGACCGTGGAATCACTCGTGGCACGAGCCCGTGGGTGCCGCAGATTCGAACCCTGCCGGGCACACTCGTCGCCCGACGACCCCGCGCTCTCGGGCGGGCGAGCGGGCGGTGCGATCCGGCCGGCAGGCACTGCCGGTGGATGGCCGCCGGCTGCCCGGTTGGCGACGGCGTGCCCCGTCAGAACTGGGGTCGTCGCTTGACGATGGCGGAATACCGGTTCACCTGGCACGAAACCACACCGTCGACCGCGAGGATCTGCCCGATCCGTTGTTCGAGCACTTCCTGCGTGCTGCACCAGAGCTCCACCAACAGGTCGTAACCACCGGCGACCTCGAGCGAGTACGTCACGTCCGGTATCTCCGCGATGATCGCAGCTGTGGCGGCGCTGTCCGCCACGATGACGACTTCCACGCTGGCGCACCCGGTGCGACCCAGCAGTTCGGGTTCCACCAGCGCCCGCACCGACACGATGCCGTCGCGCTGCAGCCGCAGGAAACGTTGCCGGGTCGCCGCCACGGAGAGACCGGAGAGCATGGCGAGCCGTGTGAACGACAGGCGACCGTCGTCCTGCAACGCGGTCACGATGACGCGGTCTGCGGAATCGAGCGGCCTCCCCCGGCGTGTGTGACCGAGGAACTCGAGCGGGCGGGCCGGTCGGTTCGGGTTGTCGCTGACCCGTGGGCCGAGGGCCGAGCCGCGCAGCAGGGTGGTTGCCCGTACCTCGCCGACGCCAGGCACCGTGCGCACCGACGCGTTGACGAGATCGAGGAGCTCACCGTTCTCCGCGACGCTGACCTGAGCTTGCACGGTCGACGTCGAGGCACATTCGGCGATCCAGTTCATCTCCTCCAGCGCGGCCAGACGGGTCGCGACGCCGTGCACCGAGGCCGTCCCCTCAGCGTCCGCCGCGCAGTGGATGCCGAGCATGGCGACGACCGGCCGGCCGAGGGCTGCGGGATCGACGAGGGCCGCGACGCGTACGGCGTCCGACTCGAGCAGGCGAGCCAGCCTCGGACGTATGCGCGCTTCGGAGACCCCGACGAGCCGCGCCAGCCGGCTGACCGAGGCGCGGCCATCGTGCTGCAGGCTCTCGATCAGAGCACGGTCCAGATCGGACATCGACCACGCGTCCACACTCTCCGGGGGCAGCACATTCCTCTCTTGACACACCCACGGTCGACTCATAGCCTCCGAGCCTACGGGCTCAGATTTTATTGCTGGAGCCTCCTGAAGCAATAAAATCTTGGAGGTCGGATGCGGCCTTGTCGACTCGTGGTCGTCGGCGCCTCCCTCGCAGGCGTGCGGACGGTCGAGGCGCTGCGGCGAAACGGGTTCGACGGCGAGCTCACCCTGCTCGGCGACGAGCCGCACCTGCCGTACGACCGGCCACCGCTGTCGAAGGAAGTGCTGCGCGGGCACGTGGACCCCGCGGCGACGGAGCTCCGGAACGCGCAGGACCTACACCGGCTCGGCGTGCAGCTGCGCCTCGGCGAGCGAGCCGACCATCTCGACCTGCCGGGCCGGCAGCTGTACACCGATCGTGGCGCGACGGTGGGCTTCGACGAACTCGTGGTGGCGACCGGCTCCATTGCCCGCTCGCTGCCGGGCGCCGACCTGCCCGGGGCCCACACGCTGCGCACCAGGGACGATGCGATCCGCCTGCGGGCGAGCCTCACCCGGGTGGAGCGTCCTCGGGTGGTCGTCGTCGGCGCACGCTTCCTCGGGGGCGAGATCGCCGCGAGCTGCCGCACGCTCGGACTGGACGTCACTCTCCTGGAACCTGGTGCTCAGCTCCTCGCCGGCTACGGGCCGGCGATCTCCTCGATCTACGCGCAGCTCCACCGCGACAACGGCGTCGCGGTTCACTGCGGTCGTCGAGCGGTCCGCGTCGTCGGCGAGGAGCGCGCGCGGGGCGTGCTGCTGGACGACGGCGACGTCGTCCCCGGCGACGTCGTCGTCCTCGCCATCGGCTCCCGTCCCGCGACGAGCTGGCTCGAAGGCAGTGGCATCACCCTCGACGACGGCATCGTCTGCGACGCATCCCTGCGCGCAGCCGAGCGCGTCCACGCAGCGGGCGACGTGGCTCGCTGGTGGAGCTGCCGGTACGGGCAGTTGCAGCGCGTCGAGCACTGGACCAACGCGGTCGAACAGGCGCGGACGGTCGCTCTCGACATCGTCACCGGCAGGGCGACGCACGACAGCATCCCCTACGCCTGGTCAGACCAGTACGGCTCACGCCTGCAGGCAGCGGGGACCTTCGCATCGGCGAGCCTCGCACGAGGTCGGTCGATCCCCGGATCAGAGACGAGCGCGATCGGCATCGTCGGCACGCCCGGCTCCGTCACGGGCGTCGCCGCCCTCGACGCGACCCCGCGGTTCCTGCGGCTGCGAGCACTCCTCGGCCAGACCTCGGACTGGGCCGCGTTCGAGGCCGCGATCAGCGACCTCACTCCCTCCCACTCCCACTGAACGGAGATCAAATGCGTCTGCACGTCGACATGACCCGCTGCATCGGCAACGGGATGTGTGCCATCACCTCGCCGGAACACTTCCAGCTGTCCGACGACGGCACGCTGGTCGTCCTCGAGCATGACGCCGGACCGGACGACGCCGCGTTGCAGGAGGCGATGGACAGCTGTCCCGTGGAGGCGATCTCGCTGGAGGCGCCGCGATGACCGCCGCAGCTCAGGGGGGTGCCGCCTCCCCCTCCTCCCCGGACCTGCCGCGCCTGGACCTCGCCGACCCGTCGTGGGCCGGCGATCCGTACCCCATGCTGGACGCACTCCGTGACGCGTCGCCGCTCGCCGAGAGCAAACGAGGCCTGGAGGTCCTGGACCACGCCGCGGGCCTGGCGGTGCTGCGCGACCGGCGCTACACGCGGGACCACATGTCCATCGTGGACGCCGTCGGCATCACCTCGGGCCCGGCCCGCGAGTACAAGCAGCGGATGCTTCTTTCCCAGAAGGGCGAACAACACCTGCGGCTGCGGCTGCCGCTGGCGCGGTACTTCGCACCGGCACGGACGGAGTCGCTGCGGGCGCAGATCCGCGCCATCGTCGACACGCTCCTGGACGAGGTGGACCCGACCCAGCCGGCGAACCTCTTCACCGCGCTGTTCAACCGGGTCCCGGCAGAGGCCTACTGCATGCTGGTCGCCGCGCCGCGAGAGGACGCGCCGTTCGTGTCGCGGGTGTCCGACCAGGTCCTCGCGATCTTCGAGCGCGACCCGTCGAAGAAGGACTCCATCGAGGCCGGGTACGCGGAGCTGTTCCCCTACATGCGCGAGCGCATCGCCGAACGGCGCGCCGCCCTCGGTGACGACATCCTCTCCTCACTCATCCGGTTGCAGCAGGCCGGAGAGCTGACCGAGGACGAGCTCGTCGACGAGGCGAGCACGCTGGTGGAGGCGAGTACGGACAACACCGCCCATCAGATGGGCCTCGTGGTCGCCGCGTTGCTGGAGCGCCCCGAGGTATGGCGCAGGCTGGTCGGCGACCACTCGCTCGTGCCGCGGGCGGTCGGCGAGGGTGTGCGCTTCGAGGCCCGCGTCCGGGTCGTCACGCGGATCGCGACCGGTACCACGGAACTCCTGGGGCATCCGGTTCCCGCGGGAGGGGCCGTGAACGTCGTGGTCCCGGCCGGCCACCGCGACCCGGCCAGGACGCCCGACCCGCACGCCTTCGACCTCGACCGGGAGTCCCCGCCTCAGCTGCTGACCTTCGGCGGAGGCGCCTACGCGTGCATCGGCATGCACCTCGCGAAGATCGAGGCCCAGGAGGTTCTCGACGCCCTGCTGACCCGCTTCCCCACGGCTGAGCTCGCTGCCCCGGTCATCAGGGGCGACAACGCCTATGTCGCGACGACGCCGGAGGTGCCCGTCGTGCTGTCCCCGCGATAGAGGCGCGTCGGCGCACGGACCACGACGAGAACGGCCTTCTCCGTGTGCCGCACGAAGTTCCGGATTCTGTCGGGCATTGCCCGAGCCTGACCCGCAGGTGCCGAACGAACGGACGAGCACACGATCAAAGGAGATCGAACGATGGCCGAACTGAGCAGTAGAACTTCCTCCGCGGCGGACCCCGGCACTCACCCGGTCGACGAGATGCTGCCCAAGGGGCGACTGCTGCTCTACGGGATGCAGCACCTCTTGACGTTCTACGCGACGATCGTGGTCCTCCCGGCCATCATCGCCGCCGGCATCGGGTTGTCGGAACGGGAGACCGCCGTCCTGCTCAGCGCGGTGGTGTTCACCGGTGGCATCGGCACGCTGATCCAGTCGATCGGGCTGTGGCGGATCGGAATCCGCTACCCGCTCGTGCTGGGGGGATCCGCCGTCGCGCTGGGCCCGACGATCGCCATCGGGAACGCACAGGGGGGCGGTGTAGGGGGCCTCCTGACGATCTACGGCGCGGTGATCGTCGCCGGACTCGTCCTCTTCGCGATCGCCCCGCTGTACGGCAGGCTGCTGCGCTTCTTCCCTCCCGTGGTGACGGGCGCGATCATCACCATGGTCGGCTTCTCGATCCTTCCCTACGGTGTGTCGCTCGCCGGCGGAGGTGACCCGACCGCTCCCACGTTCGGCAGCCCGGAGAACCTCGCCATCGCCGGCGCGACCCTGCTCACCGTCGTCGTCCTGTACCGGATCTCCACGGGTCTGCTCAAGAACATCGCCATGCTGCTCGGGCTCGTCGTCGGAGGCGCGCTCGGCGTGGTCCTCGGCGTCGTCGATTTCAGCGGTGCCGCCGCAGCCGGCTGGTTCGACGTCATCGGTCCGTTCCACTTCGGCTGGCCGAGGTTCGACGTGTCCGCGATCATTGTGATGAGCATCGCCATGCTGATCATCGCCGTCGAGAGCACTGCCAGCTTCTTCGCGGTGGGCGAGATCGTCGGTAGAGCTCCCGGCAGCCGGGACATCAGCAGGGGCGTGCTCGGCGAAGGGTTGGCGACAGTGCTCGGCGGTGTCTTCAACTCCATTCCGCCCACGACGTTCACAGGGAACGTCGGACTGGTGAGGGCGAGCAACGTCAGGAGCCGGTGGGTGTGCGCCACGGCCGGGGTGTTCATGCTGCTGCTCGCCTGTCTCCCCAAGGTGGCCGCGGTCGCAGCGGCTCTGCCGAAGCCCGCGGTGGGTGCCGCGCTGCTCGTGCTGTTCGGCATCATCGCCACGATCGGCGTCCAGACCCTGTCGCGAGCCGACCTCACGAAGGACGGCAACCTCATCACCATCGCCGTCAGCTTCGGTGCGGGCAGCATCCCCGCGGCTCAGCCGACTTTCTTCCAGAGCTTCCCGGAAGAGCTGCAGATGGTGCTCGGCAGCGGGATCGTCGTCACCGCCGTCGTCGCGATAGCGCTCAACGTCCTGTTCAACCACGTGGGATCGAGATCACCGAAGAAGGCGGCTGAACCAGGACCGGAAGGGCCGAGCCACGCCGTGACGTGAGCCGTCTCGGCAGTACGACCTCGGCGGGCTCCCTCGGCGAGCGCGCCGAGCCGCGATGCGGACCCGACCGGGCCTCGGCGTGGTTCGCCCTCGGGCGGCGAGCCGTCCGCGTTGCCACAACGGGCGCCCGCGCGCGGGGGACCTAGGATCCGATGGTGTCCCCCGCCGACGGCATCGGTTCCGGCCTGCCCGCCGACCGCCTGCGCCGCATCCAGGCCCTCACCGACATCGGGCTCGCGCGCCTCGAGGTCGAGGAGCTGCTGGAGGAGCTGTTGGGTCGGGTGCGGGAGCTGCTCGAGGTCGACACGGTGGCGGTGCTCCTGCTCGACCCGTCGGCGAACTACCTCGTCGCGACGGCCACCCGCGGCCTCGAGGAGGAGATCCGGCAGGGGGTCCGAATTCCGATCGGACGAGGCTTCGCCGGCCGCATCGCCGCGGAGCGCAGGGCCGTGACGATCCCCGAGGTCGACCACTCCAACGTCATGAACCCGATCCTGCGCGAGAAGGGCGTGCGGTCGCTGCTGGGCGTGCCGCTGATGATCGGCAACGACGTGATGGGGGTGCTGCACGTCGGGAGCCTGCAGCCGCGATCGTTTACCGACGAGGACGCGATGCTGCTGCAGCTGGCCGCGGACCGGGTCGCGCTGGCTACCCGGGCCCGGATGAGCCAGGCGGAGCGGACCGCTGCGACCGCACTGCAGCGCAGCCTGCTGCCCGGGCAGCTGCCCACGGTGCCCGGCCTCGAGCTCGCGGCGCGGTACGTGCCCGGCGGGGGCGGTGAGGTCGGGGGCGACTGGTACGACGTGTTCGACCTGCCGTCGGGGCGGCTGTGCGTCGTGGTCGGCGACGTCGTGGGCCGGGGACTGCAGGCGTCCGTGGCGATGGGCCGGCTACGCAGCACCGTGCGCGCCTACGCGCTCCTGACCGAGGATCCCGCGGAACTGCTGCGATGGCTGGACCGGCAGGTGCAGCACTTCGAGCACAACATCATGGCCACCGTGCTCTGCGCGGTGGCGGAGCCGGGGCACGTCGAGGTGACGGTGTCCTCGGCCGGGCACCCGCCGCCCGTCCTCGCCCTGCCGGGGATGCCGAGCGATCTGGTGGAGGTACCCGCGGATCCGCCCATCGGGTTGACGGGGCCGCGCCGGCGTCGGAACACGGTCGTACCGCTGCCGGCCGGGGCGAACCTCGTGCTCTACACGGACGGCCTGGTGGAGCGCCGGGGTGAGCCGCTCGACTCCGGGCTCGCCCGGCTGACCGCCGCCGTCGTGCCGGGCCCGGCCGAGACGGTGTGCGCGGCCGTCATGAGCAGGCTGATCGGCAACGAGCCGTCGGCTGACGACGTCGCCGTCCTCGTCCTGGCGCGCGACGCCGAGCACGGGGTCGCACCGTTGACCCTGGTCGAGCCGGCCGTCCCGCGGGCGCTGCGTGGCGTCCGCCAGGCCGTGCGGGACTACCTGCGGCGGGCCGGGGCGACCAAGGAGGAGCTCGCCGACGTGCTGCTCGCCGTCGGCGAGGCGTCGGCCAACGTCGTCGAGCACGCGTACGGACCCGCCGGCGGGCTGCTGGAGGTGCATTTGGAGATGCACGGCCGCACCCTCACCGCGACCGTCCGAGACACCGGGGACTGGCGCGAGGCGCGCGGGACGAACCGCGGCCGGGGCACGACGCTGATGCACGAACTGGTCGACGCGGTGCGTGTCGACCACGACGGCCGGGGACTCGGGTCGTGCTGGACAAGACTCTCGGCGGAGTGGGGCGATGACGGAAGCGGGCGTGCGCACGGAGGAGACCGAGCCGGGACGGCTGCTGGTCCGGCTCGACGGCGAGGTCGACCTGGAGAACGCTGGCATCGTGGAGGAGCGCCTGAGCGAGGTGATCACCAACCGGGCCGAGTCCGTGACCCTGGACCTGGGCGGGCTGGACTACCTCGACAGCGCGGGCCTGCGCGTGCTCTTCGCCCTCGCCGGCCGCCTCGAGCTGCTGCAGATCGCGCTGGACGTCGTCGTGCCGGTCGGCTCGCCGGCTCGCAAGGCGGCCGAGCTGTCCGGCCTCGGTGCGGTGGTCACCCTCCGCGCGACATGATGCCCAGGCGCCGTCGACGTGCGTGGTCCCACTCGTTGATCTCCCGCAGAAGCGTTGATTCCGCGTTCTCTCGAAGCGCACTTCAAGCTGTCGGCGCGAGGTTCTCCGAGCCTCAAGCCCGTGGAGCTCGTCGTGGACGAACTGGATGGAGTACATCAGGGTCGTCCGGAGCCATTGGCGCAGTAGCGCCGCGAGATCGGCCCCTCACCATCCACACGTGGTGAGGGGCCGATCTTGTTCTGTCCGGCTGTGAGTGCGAGCGGAGCGAGGATCGGCGAAGGAGCGCAGGCGGGCACGGCAGGCGCTGTGGTGATCATGTAGGTAGAGGAATCGACATGATCTGCGACGGTGCCGTGGCCGCACTTACCGCATCACCGGCGCGTCACCCCGGCACCACGCCGCATCGGCTGAATTGTGCCGACGCCCTGGACCGTCACCAACCCCTGGAATCGTTGATCCGGTTCCGGTGAGCAGGAGCGCCACATTCGCCGCTCGGCGTCTCGAAGAACCGGACACGCTCTGCCCACAGGTAGGTCCGATGTCAGCAGGGCCAGTAGTAGTAGTAGAAGGCGTCTTCCGTCCAGCAAGTTGCGGATGGAGCAGCCGTCGTAGCCGGGTGAGCTCCCACGCTGTTGCCGGCTGTTGCGGACGGCACTGAGGCGTTTGCGGCCGTGGCGGTGGTCGCCCCGACGGCCAAGAGTCCTGCCGTCAGTACCGCAGCGGGAATCGCCTTCCGTCGGATCGATCGGCCGCGGCTCTCGGTCACCGTGACCGTACGGTCTGAATCGCTGTTGCGGGGGGTGGAATTCATGACTTCTCCTTGTCTCTGCGGTTCCCATAAAATTCCCGATCCGAGAGGCATTCTCGAACACCTCGAAGCCCAAGGAGCTGGTGCTGTCGCCGCCAGCGGCCCGAGCAGGAAGTGTGTCGTGAATGACTCGCCGGGTACGGCCCAGTTCGCGACGATGCGAAGGCCATGCTCGACAGTGAGGAGGGATCTCGAGATTCTATGCCCTCAACTCAGCTTTTGTCTGGCCTCATAACCATCGCAGTAGTCGCCGTCAGAGTCGTTAGGGGTACCCCCCTTCTTGGGTCGGATTTTCCCCCTTTCGAATAGGGTTTTCCCCCTCGTGCGGTCGGGCACCTCGGTCGGGTTTTCCCCAGCTGATCGAACAGGCGTGAGAAACCGATCATTAGATTCCGCTTCCGGCCCTCGGCCTGTCGAATGTGACGCCCGATAATCTTCGCCGGGCCCATGTCGAGTACCCGATCACGGCGCTACAGGAGCAGTGGTCGCTGAGCCGGCGGACAATCGAGACAGAGCTAATTCAGCAGCTGACCTGCGCCTGTCCGACAACGAGCTGCGGAAACTCGGCACTCCCGGAGCGAATTGAGGGCCAGGAGAATGCGCACTTCACCACCCGTCGGCCGGGCCGGGCAGCCAGCCGCGAGCGGGACGAAGGTGTAGTGAGAGGCCGCTGGGCCGGCCACCGCACTTGCCCCCCGCGGATCAAGGACAGATCGTCACACCCCCGCCGCAGGAAGAGGCTACGAACCGGCCTCGCGCCGGACGCGGCGGGCGCACTTCGTCCGAGCTGCACCAGAGCTCCACCAACAGGGAGACGGTGCTCGGCAGCGGGATCGTCGTCCTGCTGGCGCGGTCCTTCGACGATCGCGAGGGCGATCGTGGTCCTGTCCGGCGGCGGCGAGGTGTTGCCACGCGTCGGCCGGGTACTCGGACAGCGCCTCGCGCGGCGTGGCGCCTCGCGCGGCGTGGCTGTCGGTAGCGCGCCGTTCGGGTGCTCGCTCGCTCCCCGGTCGTCCCCGGCACCGAGTGCGAGGCCATGGCCGCGGGGGCCTGGTGCGGCCGTCGATCGGAGGTGACTGCGGTGACGGAATCCCCGGCCGTGGCGGAGGCCGCGGGGCTGGAGTACGTCAGCGACGCGGCGCCGGGCATCACGCGCGAGCGCGGAGCGGACGGGTGGGTGTACCGCCGGCCCGACGGCACGGCGATCACCGAGCCCGAGGACCGGGCGTGGATCGACGCGATCGGAATCCCCCCGGCGTGGAGAGGGGTGTGGATCAGCCCCACGCCGCGAGGCCACATCCTCGCCACCGGCCGCGACTCCCGCGGGCGCAAGCAGTACCGCTACCACCCGCGCTGGCGCGAGGTGCGTGATGCCACGAAGTACCACCGGATGGTCGAGTTCGGCGAGGCGCTCCCCGGCGTGCGCCGGCGGATCGACGCCGATCTCGAGCTGCGCGGCCTGCCGCGGGACAAGGTGCTCGGCGCGGTCGTCCGGCTGATGGACGAGACCCTGGTCCGGATCGGTAACGAGCAGTACGCGCGGGAGAACCAGTCGTTCGGGCTGACCACGCTGCGCCATGAGCACGTCACGATCGAGGATCCGGCGACGGTGCGGTTCGAGTTCCGCGCGAAGTCGGGCAAGGAGCAGCGGGTACGGCTGAGCGACGCGCGGCTGGCGTCGGTCGTGCACGCCTGCCACGAGCTGCCCGGTCAGGAGCTGTTCTCCTACGTCGACGACGACGGCCGGATCGTCGACGTCGGGTCCACCGAGGTGAACGCCTATCTCCGGGCGATCAGCGAGGCGGTGTTCACGGCCAAGGACTTCCGCACGTGGGGCGGATCCGTGACCGCCGCGGAGGTCCTCGTCGGGCTCGGCCCACCGCGGTCCGCGAACGACGCCAAGCGCAAGATCACCGCCGCGCTCGACGCGGCTGCCGCCCGGCTCAACAACACCCGCGCGGTGTGCCGCAAGAGCTACGTGAATCCCCGCGTGCCCGAGTCGTACGTCGAGGGCTCACTCGTCGACGCCTTCGAACGGGCCCGGGAGCGCGACCGGCTGCGACATGCGGAGTCCGCGGTGCTCCTGGCGGTGGCCGAAGCACGGCGATGACCGGGCCCGATCCGCGCGCGGCTGCCGGGTGCGGAGCCTGCGGTGGCGTTCGAGGTGATCGGGGTATGAACCCGCCGGACGCGCGACGGCCGCGCCACCCGGAGGTGACGCGGTCGCCGCTGCACACTGTCAGTGCAGGATCGGGTAGTCCGTGTAGCCCTCGGCGCCGCCGCCGTAGAAGGTCCCCTCATCGGGCGTGTTGAGCTCGGCGTCGTCGGTCCACCGCTGGACGAGGTCCGGGTTCGCGATGAACTTCCGGCCGACCGTGACGGCGTCGACCGCACCGGAGCCGATCAGGTCCTCGAGCTGGTCCCGGTCGGACTCGGTGCCGAAGCCGGTGTTGAGCACGAGGGTCCGGGTCCACACCGAGCGCAGTTTCGCGACGATCGGGTCGTCGGCCTCGGCGAGGACGTGGAGATAGGCGAGGCCGAGCTCGTCGAGCTGGGTGACCAGCGTCTCGTAGACGCTGACGTCGTCCTCGGTGATGTCGTTGAACGGGTGCGCCGGCGAGATGCGGATCCCGACCCGGTCGGCGCCGATCGCGTCGGCGGTGGCCTTCGCGACCTCGACGACGAACCGCGCGCGGTTCTCGGGTGAGCCGCCGTAGTTGTCGGCGCGGCCGTTGACCCCGTCGGCCAGGAACTGGTGGAGCAGGTAGCCGTTGGCGGCGTGCAGCTCGACGCCGTCGATCCCGGCGGCGACGGCGAGGCGGGCGGCGTCGGCGTACTCCTGCGCGACACCGGGCAGCTCGTCGGTGGCCAGCTCACGCGGGGTCGGAAAGGCCTGCTGGCCGTGCACGGTGAAGACCTCGCCGGCGGCCCGGACCGCGGACGGCGCAACGGGGGTCTGCCCACCGAGGGTGTCCGGGTGCGAGATGCGGCCGGCGTGCATGAGCTGGGTGACGATCGTGCCGCCCTCGGCGTGCACGGCGTCGGCGACGCGCTTCCACCCCTCCTGCTGGGCGTCGGTGTGCACGCCCGGGGTGTTCGGGTAGCCCTGGCCGATCGCAGAGGGCTGGCTGCCCTCGCTGACGATGAGGCCCGCGCCGGCGCGCTGGGCGTAGTACTCCGCCTGCAGGGCGTTCGGGGTGCCGTCGTCGTCGGCGCGGTTGCGCGTGAGCGGCGCCATCCAGATGCGGTTGGGCAGCTGCCAGGCGCCGACGGTGATCGGCTGGAGCAGCGGGCTGTCGGCGGAGAGCGGACGGGTCACGACGGGTCGAACCTCCTGCGATCGCGTGCTGTACGTGAGCCTTCAACCGCTGGGTTGCCCGGGTCCTTCCGCTCCACCCCACGCAAAGGATCACGTTTGCCGGCGCGGGCAGGCGGTCAGGCCCGTGAATCCCTCGACGACGCAGGAACCGGTCGGATGACCATCGGTGCGTCAGGCTTTTCGGGCATGTTGGTCATGGGGGCCGGGTACTACGAACCGGCCGGACCCAGGAGAGACGAGGCCAGCGGTGAGCGAGACCCAGGATCGGCGACCCGAAGTCCTGCAGGAGGTGCTGCGCCTCGGCGCCGGATTCCGGGACGTGGATCGGCCCTGGGTGCTGGAGGCGCTGTCGGCCCTCGGGTCGCACCTTGCGCGCTGGAACCCCGACCAGGTGTCGGTGAAGGTCGCGGTGAAGGACCGAGGCAGCAAGGAGCAGCGCGTCACCCTGCAGGTCGACCTCCCCGGCTTCCCACCACTGGTGGCGGGCGCCGCCGACCGGCACCTCGAAAGAGCGCTGGCCGAGGCCAAGCGCGAGGTGATCCGGCAGATCGAGGACGAGACGTCGGCGCGGGAGCCCAAGAGCAACCGGCACCTCAGGAGGAGGACGCCCTGACTTCACCGGTGGGAGATCGGCCCGACGAGTCCCGCTGCCGGCAGGCCGATGGCAGGAAGTAGCCCCCGGCCGGGCAGCCGCCCCGCCCAGATTTGGTTACTCCCACTGGCCCTACGGGACACTGCTCGTTCTCCGGTCATGTGCTCGCCACCGGGAGCCCCCAAGCTGCGGGCGCTGCGCGAAGTTTCCGCCGGACGTCACACCACCAGGGCTCGAAGCACTACGACCGGATGCGCCTCAACAGATCCAGCAGCGTCGCCCGCTCCTCGAGCGACAACTCGCTCAGCATCGAGTCGCGGATCCGGTCCGCGACCGGCTCGGCCCGGCTGACGACGCCCCGCCCCTCGTCCGTCAGCGAGACGAAACGGCGCCGGGAGTCGCCGGGGTCCACGGTGCGGGTGAGCAGGCCGCGGGCCTCGAGCCGGCCCAGCATCTCCGCGAGCGTGGCCTTCGAGCTCGCGGCCGCCACGGTGAGGGCGCTCTGCTCGATCCCCGGAGACGCCGCGATGGCGGAGAGCACCGCGAACTGCGGCTTCGTGAGCTCGGGCAACGCCGCGCTCCAGCGCGCGGTGTGTTCCTGGAACACCACCCGCATCACGTGGAAGAGCTGATCGTCGAACACGTGCGCCACCTCCGCTGTCGTTCGTACACGAACAAGCGTACCGTCACCCAAAGGTTGTTCGTGTACGAACGAGAGGACGACGACCGTGCGACTGATCGTGGGCATGTCCGGCGCCACCGGCGCACCTCTGGGCGTCGCCCTGCTTCGCGCCCTGCAGGGCTTCCCGGAGCAGGACGCATCGGCGAGAACGCTCCGGGCCTCTACTTCGACAACGTGTCGGGATTCACCGACGCGCGCGTCGCGCTCAACACCCTGGGCTCGTGGGCGAACCACGCCATCGCGATGGGCATGGACCCGCTCACCTCGACGAAGGACCAGGTCGCCGAGTTCATCCGGCGCTGGGACGACTTCCCGGTCGCTCCCGAACGCCGCGAGGACGCGCCGTGGCGCGAGAACTCCGTCGAGGGCGACGACATCAACCTCTTCGACCTCCTGCCGCTGTTCCGCTTGAACGACGGCGACGCCGGCTTCTACCTCGACAAGGCCGCCGTGGTCTCCCGCGATCCCGACGAGCCCGACGACTTCGACAAGCAGAACGTCGGCATCTACCGGATGCAGGTCAAGGGCAAGCGCCGGTTGGGCATCCAGCCGGTGCCCGTGCACGACGTGGCCCTGCACCTGCGCATGGCCGAGGAGCGGGGCAAGGACCTGCCGATCGCGATCACGCTCGGCAACGATCCGATCATCACGCTCATGGCGTCGACCCCGCTGCGGTACGACCAGTCCGAGTACGAGATGGCGGGAGCGATCCGGCGGTCGCCCTACCCCGTCGCGACCGCACCGCTCACCGGTTTCGACGTCCCGTGGGGTTCCGAGGTCGTCCTCGAGGGTGTGATCGAGGGACGCAAGCGCGAGCTGGAAGGCCCGTTCGGCGAGTTCACCGGCCACTACTCCGGGGGCCACAGCATGCCGGTCATCCGGATCGACAAGGTGTCGTACCGGACCGCACCCGTGTACGAGTCGCTCTACCTCGGTATGCCGTGGACCGAGGTCGACTACCTCATCGGCCCGGCGACCTGCGTGCCGATGTACAAGCAGCTGAAGGCCGACTTCCCGGAGGTGCAGGCGGTGAACGCCATGTACACCCACGGTCTGCTCGCCATCATCTCGACGAAGAAGCGGTACGGCGGGTTCGCCAAGGCGGTCGGGGTGCGGGCCATGACCACGCCGCACGGGCTCGGCTACGTGAAGATGGTGATCGTGGTGGACGAGGACGTCGATCCCTTCAACCTCCCGCAGGTCATGTGGGCGCTGTCCTCGAAGTTCAACGCCGCCGGCGACCTCGTGCAGCTCCCCAACATGTCCGTGGTCGCCCTCGATCCGAGCTCGTCGCCCGCAGGCGTGAGCGACAAGGTCGTCATCGACGCGACCACCCCCGTGACCCCCGACGACCGCGGCCACTTCAGCCAGCCCGTGCGGGACCTGCCCGAGACGCCCCACTGGGTGGCCAAGCTGACCCGGATGCTGGCGGCACGGTGAACGCCGTGCCCGAGGAAACGGAGAAGAGCATGAGTTGCCCCCGCTGCGAGCACACCGGCATCGAGCAGGTGGCCGCCAGCCCCGTCGAGGGCGTGTGGACGGTGCACCAGTGCGAGCGTTGCCTGTACACGTGGCGCTCGACCGAGCCGGCCCGGCGCACGAGCCACGCGCACTACCCACCGGAGTTCCGTATGACCCAGGCTGACATCGATGCCGCGCCGCCGGTGCCCGCCGTGCCGCCGCTCCTGCGCCGATGAGCGCCGACGGATCGACGAGGCCGGACACCACCATGTGGGAGGTCCGCTGCGTCGAGGGCGCGGTCGACGACCTGGTCGACTGGCTCCGTACCGCGCTCGGCCAGGAGAGCGGCGCCCTGGCCGCCGCGACGGTCTACACCGCGGCCGACGACCGCGTCGTCGTGATCGCGCGCGGTGCGGAGGGGGCGCCACGACTACCGGAGGCACCCGTGCATCTCGTGCGCCGGCCGGCTCATCAGTGGCAGTTCGAGCAGGTCGCCGACCTGCAGGCTCCGGGTCGGACGCCCTGCAGTGGTGGACGAACGGAGGTCGGCGACGGGTGACGGAGTCGTGCGCAGCTCGGCGCGCGCGATGTTCTGGCCCGGGCATTGGTGGCTGATGCTCTGCGCTGACGTCACCTGGTAGCCGGAGCTGCGGGGCGTGCGGGCGCGCGCCGGGTCAGGGAGCCGTGACGGTGGTCGGCGTGGTCGTCGCCGGCGGGACCGAGGACGACGGGTACGTCTCGGTGGTGGCCGGGGCGGACGAGGACGTGGTCGGCGGTGTCGTCGGTGCCGGGGTGGTCGTCGTCGGTCCGGGGGTGGGCGTCGGTGCCGGGGTGGTCGTCGTCGGTCCGGGGGTGGGCGTCGGTGCCGGGGTGGTCGTCGTCGGTCCGGGGGTGGGCGTCGTCGGTCCGGGGGTGGGCGTCGGTGCCGGGGTGGTTTTCGTCGGAGCCGGGGTGGTCGTGGTCTGGGCGGGCACCGTCGGCCGTGTCGTCGGCCGTGTCGTCGACCGCCGAGGCGTGACGGCGGCGGGCGGCGTCGCCGTCGCCGGCTTCCCCTCGGCAGCTTGGGGGGCAGCCGCGGGAACGGGCGGGGGAACGGGCGGGGCCGGGACTGCGGGAGCCGGGGCGGGACGCGTCGCCGGGGCCGTCAGCCCGAGGGCGACCGTCAGCAACGGACGGCGCGCCGGGCCCGCGCCCCGCGCCGCGGCGGACGAGCCCGTCGACGAGGCGTTCGGAGGCGGAAGGGGGGTCTGCGCCGGGGGCACCGCGGCCGGCGGTCCCACCGAGGGCGTCCCGGATCGCATCGAGGGCGCCACGGCCAGGGCGTTCGAGGCCGGGGCGGGAGCCCCCGTGGCCGCCCAGACCGCGATCAGCGCACCCACCCCGACAACGGCGGTCAGCGTGGAGGCGACGGCGCCGAAGCGGGGGCTCGGGCGTGGATCGGCCAGGGTGAACAGCATCCAGAGCCCGAGCACCGCGAGTCCCAGCATCGCGAGTACCGCGATGACCACCCCGACCCGATGCGACACGCCGACCACGCCTTCCGTCGATCCCTACGTTCATCCTGCTCCTCGGCGAGGTCCAGGGCGCAGCGGCCCGGCCGTGACGTCCGGCGGAGCGGTGCGCGCACGGCCGGCGGAGGCGCGGATACGCTCGGGGGCATGACTTCCCGCACCACCGCGGAGGACGACGCCCCCACGTCGAGGCACCGTCCGCTCCTGGTGCTGGGCAAGATCACCGAGATCCTCGACGCGTTCTCGCTGACCCGGCCGAGCTCACGCTCGGGGAGATCCAGCAGGCCACGGGGATCCCGACGTCCACCGTCCAGCGGCTGGTGTCCAACATGGTCGCCGAGGGCATGTTGGACCGCTCCGGCGAGCGGGTCCGGGTGGGCGTGCGGATGGCGTACTGGGCGGCCGCCGCGGCCAAGGGCGTCGACGTGCTGACGCTGGTCAACCCGATCCTCCGCGAGATCCGCGACGCGACGGGCGAGACGGCCTGTCTGTTCCGCGAGGAGCAGGGCTACCGGGTCTGCGTCGCGGTCGCCGAGACGAGGCACGCGCTGCGCCGGGAGATGTTCGTCGGCAAGATCATGCCGCTGCACGCCGGGTCGGCGGGCCGGGTCCTGCTCGCCTGGAACCCGCCGCTCGCCGACGCCGTGCTCGCCGGTCCCCTGGAGCCGTTCACCGACGCGACGGTGACCAGCCCGGACGTCCTCCGGGAAGCTCGTCGCGCAGACCCGCCGGGACGGCTTCGCGATCACCACGGCCGAGCGGGACGACGGCGCGTCCGGCCTCGCGGCACCGGTGTTCGACCCGGCGTCGGACCTGGTGGGAGCACTGGCGATCAGCGGCCCGACCATCCGGATGCCGCGGCCGCGCTGCGAGGAGCTGGTCGACCTGCTCGTGGCCCACGCGGAGCAGCTGACCCGCACCCTGGGTGGCCGCCACCCCTCCTGACTCAGGCCGGCACCGTCCACGGGAAGGCCGTGGCCCGCGAGCGCACCCCCTGGGCCGCGCGGGACCGGTTGGGCTCGCCCAGCTCGTCCAGCAGCCCCTCGGTCAGTGTGACCAGCTCACCCAGCACGGCGGGGGTCAGCCACTCCGGCCGCATCGCGAACAGCAGGTCCTCGCTCGCGGTGTTCCCGCTGGCCCCGGGCGCGAACGGGCAGCCGCCGAGGCCGCCGAGCGCGCCGTCGACCATGTCCGCGCCCGCCTCGACCGCCGCCAGGGTGTTCGCGACGCCCTGTCCCCACGTGTCGTGGCCGTGGAACACGATCCGTCGCTCCGGCGTCTCCTGCCGCACGCGGGTGATCAGGCTGGTGACCTCCGACGGCGCGGCCTGGCCCAGCGTGTCGCAGACGACGACGTCCGTGGCGCCCTCGGTGCGGGGGTCGTTCGCGATGTCGACGACCCGCTGCGGGTCCACCGGCCCGTCGAACGGGCAGGTGAACGACGTGGCGAGGCACAGCTCGATCCGCCCGCCCGCGTTCAGGGCGTGCTCGACGGCGGCCGGCATCGCGGCGAGGCTCGCCTCGGTGTCCCGGCCGATGTTGGCCTTGTTGTGCGCGTCGGACACCGAGAAGCAGTACTGGACGTTGCGCGCGCCCGCCGCCATCGCCCGCTCGACGTGCCGGGGCGTGGCGACCCACAGCCAGCAGCGCTCGAGCTCCTCGGGCGTGAGCCGCGCGACGACGTCGAGGGTGTTCGCGAGCGGCGGCACGAGGTCCGGCCGGGCGAGCGAGCCGATCTCCAGGCTCGGCACCCCGAGCCGCAGCAACGCCCGGACGACCTCGACCTTGCGGTCGGTGTCCAGCGTCTTCCCGGTGAGCTGCAGGCCGTCCCGCAGGGTCACGTCGCGCAGGATCGCCGTCATGACTCGTCCGTCCCGGTGGCCGCGGCCACCTGCTCGTCGGTGAGGCCCAGCAGTCCGCTGAGGACCTCTGCGCTGTGCTCCCCCAGGTCCGGGCCCAGCGTCCGGACCTGCAGCGAGGTCCCGCCGACCACCGGGACGATCCCCGGGAAGCCGACGGACGCGGGCTCCGCGCCGCCGGTGTCGACGTCGAAGTACTGGATCATGTTGCGGGCCTTGTACTGCTCGTCCGCGACGATGTCCGCGGCCGTGTAGATCGGCCCGGCGGGGACGCCCGCGGCCTCCAGCGCGACGAGCACCTCCGCGCGCGGGAGCGACGACGTCCAGGCCCCGATCGCCTCGTCCAACTCGTCGCGGCGCAGCCACCGCCCCGCGTTCGCCAGCAACGACTCGTCCTTCGCGAGGTCCGGGCGGCCGATGAGCTCCATCAGCCGCAGGTAGATGCCGTCGCCGTTGCCGGCGATGACGACGCTGCTGCCGTCCCCGCACGGGTAGGCGTTCGAGGGCGCGATGCCCTCCATCCGCCCGCCGACCCGCTGCCGGTTGACCCCGTAGGCGAGATGGTCCGGGACGAGGGACTCCATCATGGACAGCACCGCCTCGTTGAGCGCGACGTCGATCGTGCGCGAGGCGAGCGGCGGCCGCGGCTCGCCCCGCCGGGACTCCCGGCGGAACAGCGCCATCATCGCGCCGAACGCCGCGTAGAGCCCGGCGATCGAGTCCCCGATCGAGACGCCGACCCGGACGGGCTGCCGGTCCGGCTCGCCGACCAGCTCACGGAGACCGCCCATCGCCTCGGCGACCGCGGCGAACCCGGGCCGCTCGGACAACGGGCCGGTCTGCCCGAACGCCGAGATCCGGGTGAGGACCAGGTCGGGGTTGGCGGCGTTCATCTCCTCGGGGCCGAGGCCCCACTTCTCGAGCGTGCCGGGCCGGAAGTTCTCCAGGACGACGTCGGAGCGCGCCACCAGGGCCAGCACGGCGTCGCGTCCCTCGGGCGTGCGCATGTCCAGCACGACGGACTTCTTGTTCCGGTTGATCGTCCGGTAGAGCATCGACGTGTCCCCGACGTAGAGGCGCCAGTTCCGCAGCTCGTCCCCGGTGCGCGGCCGCTCGATCTTGATCACCTCGGCGCCGAAGTCCGCAAGGAGCCGGCCGGCCGTCGGTGCGGCGATGTAGTTCCCGAGCTCGAGGACGCGCACCCCGTCCAGCGGGAGGTCGGTGGCCATGAAGTCTCCTTCGTGCATCAGGCGACCAGCGAGAGCGGCAGGATCGCGGTCTTCACGGTGCCACGGATGGTCTGCCCCTTCAGGCCCCGGTGCCCTCACGCGAGCGGCCCCGCGGCTCACATTATGGGCAGAGGCTCACGATATGAGCAAGGGTGGCGGCGCCTGGGAGACTCACGGCATGCGGATCGACCGGCTCGACCACCTCGTCCTCACCGTCGCGGATCTCGACGCGACCATCGCGTTCTACCGGGACGTCCTCGGTATGGAGGCGCAGACGTTCGGCGACGGACGGCGAGCTCTCCGCTTCGGGACCAGCAAGATCAACCTGCACGACTCGGCCGGTCGCCCCGCCCCCACGCGGCGGCGCCCCTGCCCGGCTCGGCCGACCTGTGCCTGATCGTCGAAGGCCCGCTCGACGACGTCGTGGCGGACCTCATCGCCGCCGGCGTCCCGGTCGAGGAGGGCCCGATCGAGCGGACGGGCGCGACCGGCCCGATCCGCAGCGTCTACGTCCGGGACCCGGACCGGAACCTGGTCGAGCTCAGCGAGTACCTGCCCCGCTGACGCACAGGTTCACGGGTCGGCGCACAGGTCGGAACCTGTGCGGGAGCACGCGGACCTGTGCGCGAGCGGGCGTCTGCCGAGCCCGCTCGGCCGGTCGGGCAGGATGGACGCGTGGGTCGGGCGGTCGGGTGCGTGCTGGCGTTCGCGGCGGCCGTCGCGCTGGTCGTCGGCGGGGTTCTCTGGTGGACGAACACCAGGCCCACCCCCGGATGCGTGGTGACCGAGGCCGAGACAGGCCGGCAGCTCACCTTCACCCTCGAGCAGACGGACAACGCCGCGACGATCGCGGCCGTCGGGATCGCCGAGGGGATGCCGAACCACGCCGTCACCGTGGCGATCGCGACCGCGATGCAGGAGTCCCGGCTGCGGAACCTGCCCGGCGGGGACCGGGACTCCGCGGGCCTGTTCCAGCAGCGCCCGAGCCAGGGCTGGGGAACCTACGCGCAGGTCACCGACCCCGTCCATGCCGCGCAGGCGTTCTACTCCAGGCTGCACACCCTGCCGAACTGGCAGGACGTCAGCGTCACCGAGGCGGCGCAGCTCGTCCAGCGCTCCGCGGCGCCCGCCGCCTACGCGCAGTGGGAGACCCAGGCCCGCGCCGCCGCCTCCGCCCTGACCGGCGAGCAGCAGGCGGCGCTGCGCTGCCAGGACATCACGCTCGCCGTGCCCGGTCAGGACGTCGCCTCGCTCGCCGCCCGCGAGCTCGGTTCCGCGAAGCTCAGCGGTCCGCAGCCCGCGGTCCGGGGCTGGGCGATCGCGAGCTGGCTGGTCGCGCACTCCGGCCGGCTCGGCCTGGACCGGGTCGGCTTCGACGGGCGGACCTGGACGGCCGACTCCGGGACGTGGGAACGGACCGGCGCCCCGGACGCGCTGCTGACCCTGCACCGGGCGCAGGCCGAGGCGCCATGACCGAGCTCGACCGCTACGACGCGTTGCTCACCCCCGAGGGGCAGGCGCTCCTGCGCGAGCTGCGCGGGCGGGACGTCTCCGGGGCCGAGGCCCTGCGCCTCGGGACCGAGCTCCGCACGCGGTACCCCGCGCAGCTGGTCGTCGACGCGCTGGGGCAGCAGGCGCTCCGGTACCGGGCCGCCGCGAAGTTCGACCGGGCCGCGGACATGTTCCTCACCCGCGCGGGCTGGGAGCAGGCGTCCGCGGAGGTCGTCGCCCGGCATCGGGCCCCGCGCTTCGCCGGGACCTCGAACCTGGTGGAGCTGTGCTGCGGGATCGGCGGGGACCTCGTCGCCCTCGCCGCGGACCGGCACGTCCTGGCCGTGGACCTCGATCCCGTGCACCTGTGGATGGCCCGGCGGAACGCGGAGGTCTACGGCGTCGGCGCGAACGTGACGACGCTGCTGTCCGACGTCCGGGAGGCCCCCCTCTCCGCCGCCGACGCGGTCTTCGTGGACCCGGCCCGGCGCACCGGACGCGGCCGGCTCCGGACCGGGGAGAGCGAGCCGCCGCTCGACTGGTGCACGGCGTTGCCCGTCGAGCGCATGGGGATCAAGGCCGCCCCGGGCCTGCCCCACGACGCGGTGCCGGCGGGTTGGGAGCTTGAGTTCGTGGCCGTCGACCGTGACCTGAAGGAGGCGGTGGCCTGGTCCCCCGCCCTGGCGACGGCCGGGGCGCGAGCCACGCTGCTGCCCGGCGGGCACACCCTCGTCGCGCTCGAGGGGGAGGCCGTCGACGTGCGGGAACCGGGCGAGTACCTGCTCGACCCCTCCCCCGCAGTCACCCGGGCGGGTGCGGTGGAGGAGCTCGCCCGCCGGATCGGCGCCTGGAAGATCGACGACCGGATCGCGTTCCTGAGCACGGACCGGCTCGTCGAGACGCCCTTCGCCCGGACGCTGCGGGTGATCGACACGCGCCCGTGGAACCAGAAGAGGCTGCCGGCGCTGTTGCGGGACCTGGACGTCGGCTCCGTCGACATCCGGCGCCGGGGCCTCGCCGGAGACGTGGACGCGGTGCACCGCAAGCTGAAGCTGTCCGGCTCGCGGCGCGCGACGCTCGTCATGACCCGGGTCGACGACGTGCCGTGGGGTCTCGTCTGCGTCGATCCCTGACGGGAAATGCCTCGCGGCTGCGGGACGAGGTCCGGCCGGGCGCCTACGGACGGGTCGCCGCCCCGGGCTTCCAGCCCTGGGCGAGCGGGACGAAGTAGGAGAAGTCGATCGTGCGGGAGCGGTAGCGCCACTGCCCGCCGTCCCGGACCACCACGTCCGTGTACCGGCCTGCCGCGACGTACGGTTCGCCGTTCTGCACACACGGCTGCCACAGCAGCGAGCGCAGCCGCGCGGTGTCCCCGTCGAGGTCGATCTCCAGGTTCGAGACGTGGTGCCAGAACTCGGTGAGGCCGCCCGCGGCGAGCCCCGCGAAGAAGGGCCGCAGCTCGTCGTGGCCCTTGGCGTGGTCCAGGCCGTGGAACTCGCCGTCCGGGGTGAAACAGTCCATCAGGCCGTCCCAGTCGTTCGCGTCCAGGACCCGGGTGTAGCGGGCGTCGAGGGCACGGATGGCCTCCAGGTCCTCGAGCCGGCGCAGACGATCTTCCAGTGTGTTCACAGGCGCTCCAGGTAATCGACGGTGACGGTCCGGACGCTCGCCCAGGTTCCACGAACAGCCGCCCGGCGGCCCCTGTGCGCGGGAAACCTCGCTAGAACGAGGTTTCCCGCGCACAACCCCGGTCGACCTGTGGAAACGGCCCAGGACGCGCGCGGCGCCCGCGACGTCCCCGGCAGCCAGGAGCGTGCGGACCCGGGTGGACGAGCACTGCGTCCGCCCCGTGGTGGTCACGGGCCGCTCACACGGCGGACGGATGCGGGCAGAGCGGGGTGACCTCGATGGTCATGTACGGGAAGAGCGGGAGGTTCCAGAGGAGCTGGTGGAGCTCGTCGGTGGACTCGACGTCGAAGACGCTGATGTTCGAGTACTGCCCGACGATCCGCCAGATGTGCGCCCACTTGCCCTGTCGCTGCAGGTCCTGGGAGTACGCCTTCTCCCGCGCGAGGGTCTCCGCCCGGACGTCCGGGTCCAGGTCGAGCGGGATCGCGACGTCCATCTTCACGTGGAAGAGCATGGTTCAGTCCCTCCGGAAGGCCCGGATCTTGTCCGGGTCGAGCTCGATCCCGAGGCCGGGACCTTCGGGCAGGTGCAGTTCACCATCTGCGTAGTGCAGGGGCTCGACGAGCATCTCCTCGGCCATCAGCAACGGCCCGAACAGCTCGCTCCCCCAGGTCACCCCCGGCGCGGCGCAGGCGAAGTGCAGCGACGCGGCCGTGCCGACGGGCGACTCGATCGACGTCGCGCCGTGCGTGGGGATCCCCGCCGCAGCCCCGATCGCGGCGATCTCCATGCTCGCCCGCAGGCCTCCGCACTTGGTGGTCTTGACGGCGAAGATGTCCGCCGCCCGCAGCCGCGCGACCCGCAGGGCGTCCGACGGCGTGCGGAGGGTCTCGTCCGCCATCACCGGGATCGGCAGTGCGGCGTTGATCTCGGCGAGGGTCTCGATCTCCGTGCCGGGCACCGGCTGCTCGATCATCTCGACGCCGGCCTCGGCCAGTGTCGGCAGGTGCGTCAGCGAGGTCAGCCGGTCCCAGCGGGCGTTGATGTCCACCCGCACGCCCGCGACCCCGCTCAGCTTCTCGGCGACGGCGCAGATCCGGGCGACGTCGGCGGCCGGATCCTGCGCCCCCATCTTCAGCTTGAACGAGTGGTGCAGCCCGGCGTCGAGCTTGCCGAGCGCCTCCTCGATGACGACGGTCGCGGACTCGGTGCCGAGCGCCCAGGTCACCGGGATGGACGTCCGGGCGAGCCCGCCGAGCAGCGTGTGCACCGGGACGTCGAGGCAGCGGGCCCAGGCGTCGTGCAGCGCGACCTCGACCGCGGCCTTCGCGAACAGGTTCGCCCCGACGACGTCCGTGACGTCCCGCAGCAGCGCGTGGATGTCGTCCACCCGGCGCCCCACGAGCACCGGCGCGACGTACCGCTCGACGATCAGCTGCATCGTCTCCACGGACTCGCCGCCCCACCAGGGGCCGCCGGGCACGACGCCCTCGCCGACCCCGGTGACGCCACCCGCGGTGCGGACGAACACGTAGAGCACCGGCTGGGCCTCCATGCCGACCCGCGCGAAGCGGTGCGGGCGGCGCAGAGGGATGTCGAGCAGCACGGTCTCGACGCGGTCGATCCGCAGGTCGCTCACGGGGCTTCCTCCTCGGCGGTCGACGGACCCAGCAGGTCGGAGGTGTCGGTGAACTCCTCCTTGAAGATCAGCCGAGGGGCCATCCGGCGGCGCTTCAACGCCTTCGCACCGGCCTCGACCATCGCGGGCGGCCCGCACAGGTAGGCCGACATCCCCTTGCAGCTCGTGAACTCCGCGAGCACGACGTCGGTGACGAGCCCGGATGCGCCGTCCCACTCCTGCTCCGACAGGCACGGCCGGTAGTGGAAGTTCGGGTGCCGTTCCTCGAGCTTCCCGGAAGACGTCCCCGTCGTAGAGGTCGGCCTCGGTGCGGCCACCGTGGTAGAGCCAGATCTCCGGGACGAGGCCCTCGGCCAGCGCGGCCAGCACGATCGACTTCATCGGCGCCAGCCCGGTCCCACCGGCGATCAGGATCGCGGGTTCGTCCTGCGGCCGGCCGACGCCGAAGACCCCGAGGGGCCCCCGGACGTCCACCCTGTCCCCGACCGTCATCCCGGCGAAGATCCAACCGTCGGTCGCGGCGCCGCCCGGGGTGTGCCGGACGTGCAGCTCCAGGCGCGAGGTCTCCGACGGCGGGTTCGCCATCGAGTACTGCCGGCGGAGCTCGGTGCCGGGGACCGTGAGCTCGACGTACTGCCCCGCCGTGAACGGGATCGGCTCGTCGAGGTCGATCACCAGCCGCCGCGTCCCGCGGGCGATGTCGGTCAGCTCGGCGACCGTGCCGACGACGTCGCGCAGCGGATGCCGCACCACCCCGTCGTCGGCGATGTCCGCCAGCGGCTCGACGAGCAGGTCGCTGCGCGGCCGGGCCTGGCACGCGAGCGCCAGCCCCTGCGCACGCTCGTCGGCGGTCAGGGTGAACTCGGGTGCCGCCCCGTGGTCGACCTCGCCCTCGATCACCCGCAGCTTGCAGCTGCCGCAGGTGCCCTGGGCGCAGCCGTGCGGGAGCCACACGTTCTCGCGGAGGAAGGCGTCGAGGACCGGCTGGTCGGCGCCGCAGAGCGTCTCGGCCCCGAGGGTCTTGAGACGGACGGAGTGACCGGCCACCCTCAGACCTCCCAATGGGCGTGCAGCTCGACCGGCCCCCGGAAGCCCCAGCCCCAGAAGTCGATCTCCTTGTCCTCGTCGCGCTCGAGGTTCGGGATCGCCTCGAACAGCTCCTCGAGGCCGATCCGGCAGACCTCGCTGGCGAAGTAGGACCCCGCGCACGCGTGCTTGCCCGCACCGAAGGCCAGGTGCGGGACCGGCGCGCGGTCGAGGTCGTACTCCGACGGCGCGTTGTAGTCGTTCTCGTCGTGGTTCGCCGAACCGTAGGACAGCATCACGAGCGAGCCGGCCGGCAGGAACGTCCCGGCGACCGTGGTGTCGACCTTGTTCGTCCGCGCGACCGCGGACCAGATCGGCGACGTCCAGCGCATGCTCTCGGTGATCGCCCGCCGGATCAGCTTCGGGTCGTCGACGACGCGCTCGAACTGCTCGGGCTTCGTCCAGAGCCCCGCGATGGTCGACGCCATGGCGTGGCCGGGCTCCTGCATCGCCCCGAGCAGGAACACGAAGACCGTGGGGTAGAGCTGCTCGCGGTCCCGGACCTGGCCCTCGGGCATCCCGTCGTGCAGCCAGTGCGACAGCGCGCTGTCGTCCGGCTCGACGATCCACTTGTCGATCAGCGGGTCGAGGACCGCGCGGATCTCCGCGCGGGCCTCGTCGCCGGGCTTGAAGCCCTCGGGGTTGGCCCAGTCACCGTTCTCCAGGACCCCGGCGTTGGTGAACGACACGCTGAGCTTGTGGAACCACTCCCGGAGCTTGTCCGAGCTCACCGACTGCAGGCCCATCAGGTCGCCCAGCGAGCGGACGCTGACCGGCTCGCAGAACTGCGCGACCAGGTCGGCCCGCCCGGCGTCCTCGATGGCCTCGACGTAGCGCCGCGCGATCGGGCGGACCAGGTCCTCGACGTACCGGTTCACCTCGGCGGGCTGCAACGACGGCTCGACCATGCCGCGCAGCTCATCGTGCTCCGGGCCGTTGGCATTGAGGACGTTCGGGTGGCCGAACGTGCGCCCGCCCGCGGGGCTGATCAGGCCGTCCCAGATGTCGCTGTTGCCGCCGACCTCCTGGCAGGCCTCCTTGGTCGTGGCCACGTGGAAGCCGAGTGCGGGGATGAACGCGACCGGGCACTCCTTCCGCAGGCGCTCGTAGAACGGGTAGGGGTTGCGCTCGAGCTCGGCCATGGTGATCTCGGCGATCCAGGCGGGCGTTTCGTGCACAGCGGTCATAGCGGGCTCCTCGATGAGTCTGCGGGGTGGGACGGGATCAGGCGCGCTCGAGCACGAAGTCGTAGTCCGAGCGGAGGCTTCCGTCGGCCTGCTTCTCCGGGCTGAGGACCAGCTCGTCCTTCGTCGCCTTCGCGACGTCGGAGTCGACCCACTCGCCGCCGTGGAAGTAGAGCTGCGTGGTCACCTGGCGGTGGCCCTCCGCGCGGACCATGAGGTGCAGGTGCGCGGGCCGCCACGGGTGCCAGCCGGCCGCGGTGATCAGCTTGCCGGTCGGGCCGTCGGTCGGGATCTGGTACGGCGCGGGCAGCACGGTGGAGATCTCGAACCGGCCCTCGTCGTCGGCGATCACGACGCCGCGCAGGTTGCCGTCCGGGATGTGCGGCGCGAAGCCGGAGTAGTAGCCGTCCGCGTCCGCGTGCCAGATGTCGACCTCGGCGCCGGCGAGCGGCGCGCCGTCGAGGTCCCGGACCTGACCGGCGAAGACGAGCCGGTCGCCCTTCTCGTCGGGACGCGCCGGCAGGCTGGCGACCGACGGCAGCCGGACCTGGTCCGGCAGGTAGTACGGGCCCTCGATGCTGCCCTTGGTGCCCTGCTGGGTCCGCGCCGCGACGGCCTCGACCTCGTGCTCGACGAACACGTCGAGGAACAGCGGCCACTCGCCGCCCTCGCCGAGGGCCATCAGCCAAGCCTTGGCGGCCTGGAACTCGGGGTAGGTGACGTCGTGCTCGCGGATGACGCCGTGGACGGCCTCGAGCAGGGCACCGACCACGGTGCTGACCCGCTCCTGGCTGGCCTCGGCCGATCCGCGGCGGGTGGTGCTCGCACGGAAGGCCTCGGTGGCGTTGGCGCCCGAGCCGGCGGCGGTGGGTGACACTTCTGCGGTGGTCATGGTGGTTCTCCTCGTCGAGAGAAGTGCGTCAGCGGCGGTTCTTGAGGAACGACACGTCGTCGTTCCCGATGAGGTCCGGGACGGTCCAGCCGTCCAGGTCGTACTCGTTCAGGCAGGCCTCGGCGAGGCCCTTCATCGCGTCGGTGGTGCCCTGCGCCTCGGCGGCGAAGAGCAGCTCGGCCTTCACGTTCTCGTGGTTGCCGGAGTAGTTGCGCTCGTAGAGCTCGTGCCGGCCGCCGAACTCGGAGCCGACCGCGTCCCAGAGCGCCTTCATGACCTTGACCCGGTCGACGGCCTCGTAGCCGTTCGAGCCCCGGACGTACTTGTCCAGGTACGGCCGCACCTCGGGGGTCTTGAAGTCGATCGAGTGCGAGTTCAGGTAGATCAGCCCGCTCGCGACGTCGGACTCGATGATCTCCTTGATCCGCGGGTAGGCCTGGATCATCAGCATCCGGTAGGTCAGGCCGTAGTCCAGCTTCGGCAGGAGCGCCCCGTTCGTCCACTCGTCGGGGTTACGGGCCATCGCGTCGGCCAGCGCGTAGAACGTGTTGCGCCAGCCGACGACCTCGCCGACGCGGGTCTGCACCCCGCGGAAGTCCTTGCTGCCGGTGATCTCCAGGGCCTTGAGCAGCAGCCCTGCGATGAAATCGATCTTCGTCGCGAGCCGGATGCAGCCGTGGAAGGTGAAGCGCGGGATGAAGCCGGAGACCGGGAAGAAGCCGTTGATCTTCTCGACGTCACCGTAGAGGAAGACGTTCTCCCACGGCACCAGGACCTTGTCGAAGACGAAGATCGTGTCGTTCTCGTCCATCCGCGAGGACAGCGGGTAGTCGAACGGGCTGCCCATCACCGCGGCCTGCTGCGTGTACGAGGTGCGGCAGATGAGCTTCACGCCCGGCGCGTCCATCGGCACGGTGCAGATGAGCGCGAACTCCTTCTTCTTGATCGGGAGCCCGTAGTGCGCGATGAAGTTGTAGTTGGTGATGGCCGAGCCGGTGGCGACGACCTTGGCACCGGAGACGATCAGCCCGGCGTCGGTCTCCTTCTCCACCTTCATGAAGACGTCGCCGACCTCGTCCGGCGGGAGGTTCCGGTCCACCGGCGGGTTGATGATCGCGTGGTTCCAGTAGAGGACCTTCTCCTGCGACTCCTTGTACCAGCGCTTCGCGTTGTCCTCGAAAGGCGCGTAGAACTCGCTGTTCGCCCCGAGGGTGCCCAGGAAGCTGGCCTTGTAGTCCGGGCTGCGGCCCATCCAGCCGTAGGACATCCGCGACCAGGTCTCGATCGCCTGCCGGTCCGCGAGCAGGTCGTCCACGGTGTGCGGGCTGCGGAAGAACGGGTGCGTGACCCCGCCGTTGCCGGTGTCCGTCGGGACCGTCAGCTTGTCCCGGGTCTCCGGGGCGTGGAGGGCGTCGTAGAGCCGGGCGGTCATCCGGACCGGGTTGCGGAACGCGGGGTGGGTGGTCACGTCCTTGACGCGCTCGCCGTAGACCCACACCTCGCGGCCGTCCTGGATCGAGGAGATGTACTCGTCGCCCGTCATGGGAGCGGTCGCGGTGGGCGCGGGGCGGTCCTGCTGGATCGTCATGATGTGGCCCTTCTGCTTCTGTGGAGTCGGGTCAGGCGGAGACGGGGTCGGGTCAGGCGGCGCGCGGCCGCAGCGGTGTGAAGGTCGTCGTGGCGTCGAACCAGCCGGCGTCGGGGCAGTCGAGCGAGCCGCCCCAGTGCTGGCCGGTCTCGCGGGCACCGAGCTCGCGGAACGCGCCGGCGAAGAAGAGCAGCGGATCGTCGTCGGTGACGGCGACGTGCTCGACCTCGCCGATGACGATCAGGTGGTCGCCGCCGTCGTAGGTGCGCCAGGGGCGGCAGGAGTACACGGCGGCGGAGCCGGCGAGCACGGGTGCGGCGGGGCCCTCCGCCCACTCCGGGCCCGGGTCCGACGGGCGGCCGGCGAAGTGCCAGGCGGTGTCGGCCTGGCCGGCGCCCAGGACGTTGACGGCGAACGGCGTGCCCTCGAGGTAGCCGCACGCCTTGGACCGGCGGGTCAGCGTGACCTGGCAGAGCGCGGGCTCCAGGGACACCGCGGTGAAGGCGTTGACGGTCGCGCCGTGCGGCATGCCCTCGTCGTTGCGGCACGTCACGACCGTGACGCCGGTCGCGAACCGGCCGAACGCGTCGCGGAGCTCGCGAGGCTGGACCGTCATCTTGCACCTCCCCGTGCGGTGTACGCTATGCGTACTTATTGAACGCTATGCGTTCACCGTGCCAGAGGGTGCCTCAGGCGGTGACGCTGGGTCAAGACCCGGTTTCGGGAAGCATGCGGAAGGATGGGCCGGGTGACCATGGAGGGGAGCGAGCGGGACTACGTCCAGAGCCTGGAACGCGGCTTCGCCGTGTTGCTGGCGTTCGACGAGGACCTGACCAACCCGACGCTCGCCGAGCTGGCCGCGGCCACCGGGCTCTCCCGCCCGGCGGTGCGCCGGCTGCTGCTGACCCTGCAGCGCCTGGGCTATGTCGCGAACGAGGGAACGCGCTGGTCACTGACGCCCCGGGTGCTCGCCATCGGGCAGCACTACACGGCGTCGAACGCCCGGATCGAGCTCGCCCAGCCGCATCTGCTGCGGCTCGCGGAACACACGGGCGAGTCCGCGTCGCTCGCCGAGCTCGACGGCACGGAGGTCGTCTACGTGGCCCGCGTGCCGGTGCGCCGGATCATGAGCATCAACGTGGCCGTCGGGACCCGGGTGCCCGCGCACGCGACATCGATGGGCCGGGTCCTGCTCGCCTGGGCGGGCCCCGAGCGGATCTCCGCGTTCCTCGACGAGACCCCGCTGGACACCCGGACCTCCCGGACCGTCACCGATCCCGCCGAGCTCCGGCTGGCGCTCGCGCAGGTGCGGGAGCAGGGCTGGTCGATCGTCGCGGGCGAGCTCGAGGAAGGCCTGCTCTCGGCGTCGGCACCGGTCCGGGACCGGTCCGGACGGGTGGTGGCGGCGCTCGCGTCGTCGACGTCGACGGGGCGGTCGGATCCGGCGACGTTGGCGGCCGAGGTCGTCCCGATGCTGGTGGAGACCGCGGACGCGATCAGCGCGGAGCTGGGCTACGACCCCCGTCCGGCGCGGGTGGCGCGGGACGGGTTCTTCTGATGGCTCCCGCGTCGGGCCGCGTGGACGTCGTCGGGTTCGTCAAGGGCCGGCCGGGGCCCCTGGTGACGGTCGACGGGTACTCGGGGGCGGGCAAGACGTCGTTCGCGGCGGAGCTCGGGACCGCGCTCGACGCACCGGTGCTCTCGATGGAGGAGCTCTACCCCGGTTGGGCCGGGCTCACCGCCGCGGTGCCCCTGGCCGTCGAGTGGATCGCGGCGCCGCTCGCGTCCGGGCGGCCGGCCCGGTGGCGGCCGTGGGACTGGCTGCGGAACGTCCGCTCCGAGGCGTGGCGCGAGCAGGCTCCGGCACCCTTCGTCGTGCTGGAGGGGTGCGGGGCGGGCGCGGCGGCCCTTCGGCCTTTCACCGGGACGGCGATCTGGCTGGACTGCTCGCCGGACGAACGGGACCGCAGGCTGCGCGCCCGCGCGGACTGGCCCGGCTACGCCCCCTACCGGGAGATCTGGTCCGCCCAGGAGCAGGGTCTGCTGACCTCGGCCGAGGCCGATCTCGTGCTCCCGGTCTGACCGGCACGAAAGCCACTCTCACCCCGTGTCGGCGTGAGAGCGGCTTCCTGCCATTCCCCACGGCCCGGCGCCCACCCCCCAGCGAGCGCCGAGCACGGCCTCAGGGAGTGGCCCTGCGCAGGACCAGGTAGCCCGCGGCAGCCAGGAGCACGCTGAGGACCAGCGGGTATCCGGCGAGCAGCATGAGCGCCGAGGTGTCGGCGAAGAACCGGCCGACCGCGCCCCAGGCCTGCTGCCAGGTGATGATCACGACCGCCACACCCCCCAGCACCAGCGACCCGATCGACAGCACGTACATCCCGAGCTGGCCCCATCGCTTGTAGACGGTGCCCGCGAAGATGCTGGCGAAGGACACCAGCAGGAACGGCACGGTGTAGGCGACCACCTGCAGGAACCAGTCGTCCTGCACCAGGAACGGCACCCCGAAGAAGTGCAGGCCCATCCCCCAGCCCCCGGTCGCCCGCTCGACGGCGAGCAGGATCGTCAGCAGGATCCCCTGCACGAGCGACTGCGCGACGATCAGCAGCGACGTCCCGGTGAAGAAGTCCCGCCTGGTCACGCTGAGCCCGAGGGCGAACGGGAAGACCTGGGTCATCGACTGCAGGTGCGCGATCAGCATGAAGATGTAGATCGACAGGATGGCGCCCGTGACCTTGGGCTCGCCGGCCGGCGGGTCCGGGACGAGCGCGAAGATCACCAGGTTGACGGCGAAAGCGATGCCGAGGATCAGCCAGGGCATCCCCAGCTGGATCGGCAGGTTGGCGGTCTGGATCCGGGCGACCTTCACCGCTCGGCCCAGCGGCTTGTGCCGGGCCGGAGCGGGAGCGAGCGCGACACTCATCGCGACACCTCCTTCCGGTGGTTGTGGTTGGTGGAGGCGCTGACCAGCTCGGGTCCGGCGGCCTGCTGGGTCGTGCGGACGACGAGCTGCTGCAACGACACCGGCTCGAACCGGAGCCCGGCGGAACGCAGCTCCGGTTCCGGCGTGGCGCCGCTGAGCGTGACGCGGAGGAAGCCCCCCAGCTTCTCCCGGTGCAGCTCGGTGTGGCCGGACGCGAACGCCTCGACCGCCGCCGCCGGGCCGGTCACGGTGACGGCCTGGCTGCGCAGGACCTCGGAGTCCTCGTCGATCAAGATCCGGCCCCCGTCGATCACGACGACGTGCTCGATCAGGTCGCTGACCTCGTCGATCAGATGTGTCGAGAGCACGATCGTCCGCGGATGCTCGGCGTAGTCCGCGAGCAGCCGGTCGTAGAACAGCTGCCGCGCGACGGCGTCGAGACCCAGGTAGGGCTCGTCGAAGAAGGTCAGCGGCGCCCGGGACGCGAGCCCGATGATCACGCCGACGGCCGAGAGCTGGCCGCGGGAGAGCTTCTTGACCGTCCGCTTGCGTGGCAGCCCGAACTCCTCGACCAGCGAGTTCGCGAAGGCCTGATCCCAGTTCGGGAACAGCAGTGCCGCGGCCGCCAGCGCGTGCTTCACCGCGAAGGTGTCCGGGTACTTCTGCGCCTCCCGGATGAAGCAGACCCGGTCCAGCACGCGCGGGTTCTCGTACGGGTGCTCACCGAAGACCTCGACCTCGCCGGAGCTCTCGAACCCCTGGCCCGTCAGGATCTGCATGATGGTGGTCTTGCCCGCGCCGTTGCGGCCGAGCAGCCCGTGGACGGTGTTCTCCTCGAGCTCGACGCTCACGTCGTCGAGCGCGGTGAAGCTGCCGTAGCACTTCGTGACGTGGCGCATCCTGATCGCGCTCATGCCTTCTCGTCCCCCCAGACGTCGATCATCTTCTTGAGCTGCTCGGTGTCCATCCCGAGCCTGTGGGCCTCCGCCAGCAGTGGGCCGATGAACTGCCGCGCGAACTCGTCGCGTCGCCGTTCCAGCAGCTGTGTCCGCGCACCGGAGCTGACGAACATCCCGATCCCCGTCTCTTGTAGAGCACCCCGTCGGCCACCAGTTGGTTCACGCCCTTGGCGGCGGTGGCCGGATTGATCCGATGGAACGCGGCCAGCTCGTTGGTCGACGGGACCTGGCCCTCCTCCGGCAGCGACCCGTCGATGATCGAGCTTCTCGATCTGCTCGGCGACCTGCAGGAAAAGCGGCCTCCCGTCGTCCCTCACGGCGACCGCCCCGCCCTGCCCCAGTCCGTCGGTTCATTACTCATGTAACTAACCATGTAACCAATGAAGGCCCGTGTCAACCGGGAAATCGCGTGAGACCGGAAAAGTGCAGGTCAGAGAGTCAGGATCGGCGAGCGACGGCAGCGCTGACGCCCGCCGCAGCCCCCGCGAGCACCAGCCCGAGGAGCGCTCCGAACGCCACGGGCGAGGTACCGGCGCCGGCTTCGAGGGCCGCCACGGACGTGCCGACGGGCGGCAGCCACGGCTGCACCCCGGTCACCACGACCACGAACACGGCCACCATCAGGGACCACCCGATCCTGCCGATGACCGGCCGGGCGCAGAGCAGCCCGACGGCCGTGCCGGTGCTCGCACACGCGAGATGGCCGAGGAAACCCTCCACCAGGACGCCCGGCGGGTGCGGATAGCCGGTCGCGACGACCGGCCACACCACGGACAGCAGCGAGAGCACCACGTCGCCGGCCAGCGCGAGGAGCAGCGTCCCGGCGGCGACGGGAAGGTGCCCGCCCGCGGCGGCGACGGTCACGGTGCGCTGCACCGGGTCCTCGGTGTTGGCGACGGTCAGCGCGAGCCACGCGGCGATCGGGTAGAGGGCGAGCGCGGACGCGGCCCAGGGCGCCGGGAGCGGGCCGGGGTCGCCCCCGAACAGCACCGCGAGGACCGCGGCGTGCAGGAAGACGGGGATCAGGACGCGCTGGGACCGGATGGCGTCCGCCAGCAGGAACCGGGCGACCGCGACGGCTCTCATCGCGGCGCGTCCGGGGCCGCGGGCACGACCGAGAGGACCGAGCAGCCGAGGTCGAGCGCAGCGCGCAGCAGGGCGTCGCTGCGCCCGACCGGGACGTGCAGGATCAGCCGGTCGCCCGCCGGTGACGCCCGGACGAACGGGGCGAGCGCGGCCGCGGCGTCGGCGGGGTCCACCGGACACCACAGCTCGACGACGACGAGCGGAGCCGGCCCGCTCGCCTGCGGTGGCGCGGGCCGCAGCTCGCCGTCCTGCAGCCGCAGGTGCCGGGTCCCGGGCAGCGCCGACGCCGAACCCGTGTGGTCCGTCACCAGCACCGACGCGCCGTCCGCGGCGGCCGCGGCGACCCGGCCGAGCAGCACCTGGGCGGCCGGGGCGTCGAGGCCGGACCACGGCTCGTCGAGGACGAGGAGGCCGGCGCTGCAGCACAGGGCCTGGGCCAGGCCGACCTTCTGCGCGTTTCCCTTGGACAGCCCGGACATCGGCATGCGCGTCGACCCGACGAAGCCGAGCGCCTCGAGCAGCTCGTCCGCCGACTCCGCCGCCGCGGCGGCGTTCTCCCGGTGCAGCGCGGCGAGGTGCCGCAGGTAGACCGCGGCCGGCATCCGCAGCTGGGCCGGGAACCGGTCCGGCAGGTACCCGACGACCGGCGCCCGGCCCCGCACCCGGCCGGAGGTGGGCCGCGAACATCCCGCGGCGATCCGCAGCAGCGTCGACTTGCCGGAGCCGTTGGGGCCCGCGACGACCACGATCTCCCGCGGCGCGACCGCGAGGTCCACCCCGGCGAGCACCTCGGGGGCGCCGCGGTAGCTCTTCCTGACCGCCTCGAGGCGCAGCGCCCCCGGTCGTACCGGCACCGGGGCGGATCAGATCCGGAACCGGATCCGGTCGACGCGCTCCCGGATCGGCGCGAAGAGCTCGGCGCGCACCCGGTTGTGCTCCGCGTCGAGGTCGTAGGCGCGGTAGGCGGCCTCGTCGGGGAGGTCCACCGTGACGGCGAAGCTCGCGTTGCGGATCATCTTCTCTGCGCTCCTCGATCCGGAAACCGGGGATCAGGCTGTCACACCCGGGCGGCGGCGGAGCCCAGAGCCCCACGGATCCGCGCGGCGCGCCCGGTGAGGCCGAACGGCTCGGGCAGCTGGTCGGGATCGTTCAGGCGGGCCGGTAGCGGGAGACGACCACCTGGCCGTCGCAGACGCGGGACTCCTCGAGCCGCAGCGTGTACCGGCTGCCCTCGGCCGGCGGCAGGAACGGCTTCCCGCCGCCGAGGACGACGGGGTGCACGCCCACGTGCACCTCCTCGACGAGGCCGAGACCCATCAGGCTCGCCGCGAGCCCGGACCCGCCCATGAGCAGGATGTCCCCGCCGGGCCCGGCCCTGAGCTCGGCGACCTCCGCCGCGAGGTCCCGGCCGATCACCCGGGCGCCGTGCTCCGCGCTCTGAAGGGTCCGGGACGCGACGACCTTCGGCATCACCCGCCACTTCGGCGCGTACGCCAGATCGTGCGGGTCGTCGGACATCGACTCGGCATGCGGCCAGAAGGACGCCATCATCTCCCAGACCACCCGACCGTAGAGGAGCGTGGTCGCGCGCTCGTCGAGCCCGAAGGAGTAGGCGGAGAAGCTCCGGCCCCATCAGCGGCCAGTCGAACTCGCCCTTCGGGCCCTCGACGAACCCGTCGAGCGAGGTGTGGACGAAGTGCACGATCTTCCGCATGGCGGTCTCCCCGGTGGGTGGGCGGCCCGGGCGGCCGCCGTCACGCAGTGGTCGGAGCCGGACCGTCGCGCTCGACATCCGGTCCGAGAAGAGGTGTCAGAGATCCGCGCGGCGGCTGACCAGCGTCTCCGCGATCGTCGCCAGCTTGACGTTGAGGGACTGGGAGGCCGCGCGCAGGACGTCGAAGGCCTCCGCCGCCGAGATCCCGCGGCGTTCCATCAGGATGCCCTTGGCCTGGCCGATCACGTCCCGGCTCTGCAGCGCGGTCCGCAGCTGGGCGGCTTCCAGGTCCGCGGCCGAGCAGGCCTCGGTGGCGGCCAGGGCCGTCGACGCGTGTGCGGCCAGGACCAACGCGACGTCGCGGTCCGCGTCGTCGAGCCCACCGGCCGACATCGAGTACAGGTTCAGCGCCCCCATCCGCGGCGCGTCACCCTGCGGGAACAGCCCGACGGCGAGCACGCTGCGCACCCCCAGCTCGGCGGCCGCGGGCCCGTACCGCGGGAAGTCCGGCGCGGCCGCGAGGTCCCGCTTGAAGACGAGCCCGAGGCCCTCCTTGCGGGTCGCCGCGACGCACGGGCCCTCGTCCATCTCGTACTGCAGCTCGTCGAGCCTGGTCGCGAGCGGATCCGTCTCGACGGGGGTGCGGAAGCCGTCGTCGGGGTCCCGCATCGTCACGCTGACGAGATCGGCACCGGGGACGATCTCCGTGGTGGCGCGGACGACCCGCTCGAGCACCTCCGCGACGGTGTCCGCGGACAGCAACGCCTCGGACAGCACGACGAACTGCTGCGCGAGCGGCCCGGGACCCGGCCGGTCCATGCCTCGGGCGGGGCCGTCGGCGAGAGCCGGTTCCCATTCCGCGACGAACCGTTCCCGGTCGTTCGCCCACTCCTGCTCCGTGGTCACGCGGTGGTCTCCATCCGTTCGTCGCCGACCGGGAATCGTGACCGACCTCCCGGCTCACGGCAACTCCGATCCTCCGGTGATACTGCCCGCATGCTGGTGCGAACGGTCGGTGTCGAGGAGGAGTTCCTGCTGGTGAACCCCGAGACGGGACGGCCGGTGGCCCTCGCGGGCGCGGTCCTCCGGTCGGCGGACGAACCCGACGGCGAGACCGAGGAGCTCACCGGCGAACTGCAGAACGAGCAGATCGAGACCGGCACCCGGCCGGTCCGCACCCTCACCGAGCTGGGCAAGGAGCTGCGGACGGCCCGCGCCGCGGCCCGGGAGGCCGCCGGCGCCGTCGGGGTCGCGGTGGCCGCGCTGGCGACGTCACCCCTGGCCGTCGAGCCGTCGGTGTCGCCGACGCCGCGGTACCGGGCGCTGGCCGAGCGCTTCGGCATGACCGTCGACGAACAGCTGACCTGCGGGTGCCACGTGCACGTCGCGGTCGACGGGGACGAGGAGGGCGTCGCCGTCCTGGACCGGATCCGGCCCTGGCTCGCACCGCTGCTCGCCGTGACGGGCAACTCGCCGTTCTGGCAGGGCCGGGACTCGGGGTACGCGAGCTTCCGCGGCGAGGTCTGGCAGCGCTGGCCGTCCGCGGGCGGGTACCAGACGTTCGGGTCGGCCGCCGGCTACCGCGCGGTCGTCGACGAGATGCTCGGCACGGGCACGATCCTGGACGAGGCGATGCTCTACCTCGACGCCCGGCTCTCCGCGCAGCACCCGACCGTCGAGATCCGGGTGGCGGACGTCTGCCTGGACCCGGACGACGCGGTGCTGCTCGCCGCGCTCGTCCGCGCGCTGGTCGAGACGGCGGCACGAGACTGGCGCGCGGGCGTCCCGGCGGACGACGTCCGGACCGAGGTGCTGCGGCTGGCGTCCTGGCGTGCCGCCCGATCCGGGGTCGAGGAGGATCTCCTGCTGCCCGGGGCGTGGCGTCCGGCGCCGGCCGCCGAGGTGCTCGACGCGCTGGTCGGACACGTGCGGGAGGCGTTGGAGGACGCCGGGGACCTCGACGACGTGCGGGTGCTCCTGGGCGCGGTGCTGGACCGGGGTACGGGGTCCCGGATGCAACGCGAGGTGGCCGGGCACGAGGGGGACCTGGCCGCGGTGGTCGCCGAGGCGGCGCGGGCGACCTGAGCGGACCGCGCCCCGCGGCTCAGGGTGCGCGGTGCGTGCCCACGTAGCCGTTGCGGGCCCGCAGGCGCCGCACCACCAGCCACGCGACCCCCACGAGCACGAGCGCGAGGACCACGTACGAGGCCGGGCCCATCGCGCCCTCGACCTGGTCCCAGTTCTCCCCCAGGTACCAGCCCAGGCCGATGAACACGGCGTTCCAGACACCGCTGCCGATCGCGGTCAGCGCCGTGAACCGCCACAGCGGCATCCGCGCGAGCCCTGCCGGGATGGAGACGATGCTGCGGATCAGCGGCACGCACCGGCCCAGCAGGACGATCTTGCCGCCGTGGGACTCCATGAGGGAGCGGCCGCGTTCGAGGTCCTTCTGGCTGGAGAGGATGAACCAGCGCTTGCCGGACAGCGCGTACACGCGCTCGTAGCCGAGCAGCGCCCCGACCGCGTAGAGGACGAGCGCGCCCAGTACGGACCCCGCTGTCGCGGCCGGCCAGACCCACCACAGGTCCAGCGTCCCCAGCCGCGCCCGGAACCCGGCCAGCGGCAGGATCAGCTCGGAGGGGATGGGCGGGATCACGTTCTCCAGGAAGATCAGGAACCCCACCCCGGGGGCACCGAGACGGTCGACGATCGAGAAAATCCAGTCGGCCACACCCCGATCGTGCCCGAAACGTCCGATCCGAAACCGCTTTCCGTGAGAGTCCGCACGTGGAGGCAACCCCCGCAGAACGCACGAACGGCACTCTCGCTCGGATCTGGTGAGCGAAAGTGCCGTTCGTGGGCGATCAGCCGGGAGCCGCTACGCCGCGGCGGTCTCCGTGGCCCGGGCGCGGAGCGACGCCGGGACCTCGAAGCGGGCGCCGTACTTCTGCGCGAACTCGTCGGCGCGGGCGACGAAGCCGGCCACGCCGCCGTCGAAGCCCTCGATGTACTGCATGACCCCGCCGGTCCAGGCCGGGTAGCCGATGCCGAAGATCGAGCCGATGTTGGCGTCCGCGGTCGTCGTGAGCACGCCCTCGTCGAAGCAGCGCACCGTCTCCAGCGACTCGATGACGAGCATCCGCTCCGAGAGCTCCTTCAGGTCGACGTCGTGGTTCGTCGCCTTGAAGTTCTCCCGCAGCCCCGGCCAGAGGCCGGCCCGCTTGCCGTCGACGTAGTCGTAGAACCCGGCGCCGGTGCTCTTCCCCTTGCGGCCGAACTCGTCGACCATCCGGTCCACGATCACGTCGGCCGGGTGCGGGGTCCAGGTCTGCCCGGCCGCCTCGACCCCCGCCTGGGTCTCCTTGCGGATCTTCTGCGGCAGGGTGAGCGTGAGCTCGTCCATCAGCTGCAGCACCGGTGCGGGGTAACCGGCCTGCGCCGACGCCTGCTCGATGGTCTGCGGGTCGATGCCCTCGGCGAGCATCGCGATGCCCTCGTTGATGAACGTCCCGATGACCCGGCTGGTGAAGAAGCCGCGGGAGTCGTTGACGACGATCGGGGTCTTGCGGATCCCGAGCGTCACGTCGAAGGCCTTGGCCAGCGTGGCGTCCGAGGTCTGCTCACCGCGGATGATCTCCACGAGCGGCATCTTGTCCACCGGCGAGAAGAAGTGCAGGCCGATGAAGTCCGCGGGCCGGTCGATGCCCGCGGCGAGCTCGGTGATCGGAAGGGTGGAGGTGTTCGAGCACAGCAGCGCGTCCGGGTCGACGACCTTCATCGCCTCGCGGAAGACCTCCTGCTTGAGCGCGACGGACTCGAAGACGGCCTCGATGACGATGTCGCAGCCCGCGAGGTCGTTGTAGTCGTCGGTCGGGGTGATGAGCCCGAGCAGCGCCTCACCCTTCTCCGCGGTGACCTTGCCCCGCTTGACCCCCTTGGCGACCAGGCCCTCGGAGTACGCCTTGCCCTTTCGGGCCGCCTCCAGAGAGACGTCCTTGAGCACGACCTCCCAGCCGGACTGCGCGCAGACGTAGGCGATGCCCGCACCCATCATCCCGGCGCCGAGGACCGCGACCTTGCGCGGCGTGTACTTCTCGTGGCCGTCCGGGCGGGACTTGCCGCCGTTGATGGCCTGCAGGTCGAAGAAGAACGCCTTGGTCATGTTCGTCGAGACCTGGCCGGTGACCAGGTCGACGAAGTAACGGCCCTCGATCCGCAGCGCGGTGTCGAAGTCCACCTGGGCGCCCTCGACCGCGGCCGAGAGGATGTTGCGCGGGGCCGGCATCGGCGCGCCCTTGAGCTGCTTGCGCAGGTTCGCGGGGAACGCCGGCAGGATCGCGGCGAGCTTCGGGCTGGCCGGGGTGCCGCCGGGGATCTTGTAGCCGGGGGTGTCCCAGGGCTGCTTGGCCTCCGGGTTCGCGGCGATCCAGGCCTTCGCCTTCTGCAGCATCTCCTCGGGGGTCGACGCGAGCTCGTCGACGATCCCGATCTCCAGGGCCTTGGCCGGCTTGTGCCGCTGGCCCTGCGCGAGGACCTGCATGAAGCCGTTCGCAATGCCCAGCATGCGGGTGATCCGGGTGACGCCGCCGCCACCGGGGAGCAGGCCCAGGGTGACCTCGGGCAGGCCGTAGACCACACCCTTCGCGTCGAGGCCGATGCGGTGGTGCGTCGCCAGGCCGATCTCCAGGCCGCCGCCGAGCGCGGTGCCGTTCATCGCCGCGACGACGGGCTTGCCGAACGTCTCCAGCCGGCGCAGCTGCGCCTTGACCTCGGTGACGTTCTCGAACACCGCCGGGGCGTCCTCGGCCGTCGCCTTGACCAGCGCATCCAGGTCACCGCCGGCGAAGAAGGTCTTCTTCGCGGAGGTGATGATCACACCGGAGATCTCGTCCTTCGCCGCCTCGAGCTCGGCGAGGACGGCGTCCATGCCCGCCTTGTAGCGGTCGTTCATCGTGTTGGCGCTGCGGCCCGGGTCGTCGAGCGTGACGATCGCGATCCCGTCGGAGTCCTTCTCCCAGCGGACTGCCTTCTCGGTCACTGCCATTCCCCTCAGACTCGCTCGATGATGGTCGCGATGCCCATGCCGCCGCCGACGCACAGGGTCGCCAGGCCGCGCTGCAGGTCCCGGCGCTCCAGCTCGTCGAGCAGGGTGCCGAGGATCATCGCGCCGGTGGCGCCGAGCGGGTGGCCCATGGCGATGGCGCCGCCGTTGACGTTGGTCTTGTCGTGGGAGATCTCCATGTCGCGCATGTAGCGCAGCGCGACGGCGGCGAACGCCTCGTTGATCTCGAAGAGGTCGATGTCGTCGACGGTCAGGCCGGCCTTGGCCAGCGCCTTGCGGCTGGCCGGCGCGGGACCGGTGAGCATGATCGTCGGGTCCGCGCCGGAGAGCGCGGTGGCGACGATCCGGGCGCGCGGGGTGATGCCCGCGGCCTTGCCCGCCGCCTCGGTACCGATCAGGCAGAGCGACGCGCCGTCGACGATGCCGGAGCTGTTGCCGGCGTGGTGCACGTGGTCGATCTTCTCGAGCCAGTGGTAGCGCTGCAGTGCGACGGCGTCGAACCCGCCCTGCTCGCCCATCATCTCGAAGGACGGCTTGAGGCCGGCCAGGCTGTCCAGCGTCGCACCGGCGCGGATGAACTCGTCGTGGTCCAGGATCGGCAGGCCGTTGCGGTCCTTCACCGGGACGACGGACCTGGCGAAGTAGCCGTTGGCCCACGCCTTCGCCGCGCGCGCCTGGGACTCGACGGCGAAGGTGTCGACGGCCTCGCGGTCGAAGCCCTCGATCGTCGCGATCAGGTCCGCGCCGATGCCCTGCGGGACGAAGCCCGTCTGGTAGCTGGTGTCCGGGTCCATCGCCCAGGCGCCGCCGTCGCTGCCCATCGGGACGCGGGACATGGCCTCGACGCCACCGGCGAGGACGAGCTCCTCCATGCCGGAGCGGACCTTCTGCGCCGCGGTGTTCACGGCCTCCAGGCCGGAGGCGCAGAAGCGGTTGAGCTGCACGCCGGCGACGGTGTGCGGCAGGCCCGCCGCGATGGCGGCGGTCTTGGCGATGTCACCGCCCTGGTCGCCGATCGGGGACACGACGCCGAGGACGACGTCGTCGATCGTGTTCGTGTCCAGCTCCGGGAACCGGTTGCGGATCTCGTCGATCAGACCCACGACCAGCGACACCGGCTTGACCTCGTGCAGCGAGCCCGAGGCCTTGCCTCGGCCGCGCGGGGTGCGGATGGCGTCGTAGACGTACGCCTCGGGAATCTCGCTCATGCGAACCTCTCGTCTGCGTCGGCGGACCGACCGGGCACCGCGACAGCGGCGCCCGTGGCCCCTACCTATTTGTTACAGCAGCACTGTCACATAGGTCAAGGAATGTCGTAGCCTGGCCCCCATGGACCCCGAGCCGACGGCCGAGCTGCTGACGATCGACCAGCTGGCCGAGCGCACCGGCGTCACGGTCCGGAACATCCGCTTCTACTCAGGTCGTGGGCTGCTCCCGCCGCCGCGGCTGCGCGGGCGCACGGGTCTGTACGGGCCGGACCACATCGCCCGGCTCCAGCTCGTCGGCGAGCTGTCGGCCCTGGGATTCACCCTGTCGGCGATCGAACGTCACCTCGAACGGGTGCCGCACTCGGCCGGCCCCGAGGAGCTGGCGCTGCAGCTCGCGCTGCTCACCCCCTGGGCGCCGGAGCCGCTCGAGGAGGTCGAGCGCGCGGAGCTGGACCGGCGGGCCGGCCGCGTGCTCGACGACGCGGACGTCGAGAAGCTGGTGGCGTTCGGTGTCGTGCAGCATCTCGACGACGGCCGGGTGCGCCTGCAGGGCCCCGGCGCGCTGGCCGCCGGGCTGGACTCCCTGGCCTACGGCCTGCCCGCGGCCTTCTGGCAGCGCTCGCACGAGGTGATCGAGCAGCACACGGCCGCGCTGGCGGAGGACCTGATGAAGCTGTTCCAGGACCAGGTCCTGCAGCCCTACCGGGACGCGGGTCGCCCGGCCGAGGAGCGGACCCGCCTCGCCGCGGCGCTGTCGCACCTCAAGCCGGTGACCGTGCAGGGCGTCGTGACGGCGTTCGGGCGGGCGGTGAACCGGAACATCCGCGAGCGGGTGGACACCGAGAAGGAGCCCGACGACGCGGCGGGCTGAGCCGGACGCGCCCGTCCCGTCGAAGGCCTCGTAGGGTCCGCGCATGACCTTCACACACCCGGTCAACGTCCGCTACCTGGAGGTCGACCAGCAGGGCGTCGTCTTCAACGGCTGGTACCTCGCGTACTTCGACGATGCGATGACCGCGTTCCTCGCCGACCGGGGGCTCCCCTACAAGTCCATGACGGACGCGGGCTACGACGTCCAGCTCGTCCGCTCGGAGATCGACTGGAAGGCCGGCATCGGCTGGGGCGACGACGTGCGGATCGCGGTCTCGACGTCCCGGATCGGACGCACCAGCTTCGCCCTCGACTTCGAGGTGCGGAGGCACTCGGGCGAGTCCTACGCCGTCACCTGCCTGGGCCGGACCGTCTACGTGGTGATCGCGGTGGACGGCTCGGGCAAACGCGAGATCCCGGACCTGATCATGAAGGCCCTGGGCGACCCGCTCCGCGACCTTCCCGCCTGACCCCTCCACCCCTTCCCGCGCCATGGCTCCACAACGCTCATGACGAGGCCTGATCTGCGCGTTGTGGGTCCATACCGCAGGGGGAGGTCGTTGCGGTTGCACGGAGAGTGGACACCGGCACTATCCGATAGTTAAGGTATCCGCCATGCGGGTGTCCGAGCTGAGCACCGCGGCAGGAGTCCCGGTCGCGACGATCAAGTACTACCTCCGCGAGGGTCTCCTCCCCCGCGGCGAGACCACGACCTCGGCGAACCAGGCCAGCTACGGGCAGGCGCACGTCCGCCGGCTGACCCTGATCCGCACGCTCGTCGACGTCGGCGGCCTGTCGATCTCCGCGGTCCGCAAGGTCCTCGCCGCGATCGACGACCCGGACGTCCCGCTGCACCAGATGCTCGGCGCCACTGTCGGGACGGTCACCCCCGGCGCCGGCGCCGGCGAGCACGACGAGTACCGGGCGCAGGCGGAAGCCGAGATCGGCCGCGTCGTCGACGCGCGGGGCTGGCGGGTCTCGGCGGACGCGTCCGCCCGGGACGCGGCGGTCGACGTCCTGGCGGCGATGCACCGCGTCGGCGGCGAACGGCTGGCCACGGTGCTCGACGCCTATGTCCGGGCCGTCGAGCTGGTCGCGGAGGCGGACCTGGACACGGTCTCCGCGGTCTCCGACCGGGACGCCCGCGCCGAGACCGCACTCGTCGGCACGGTCCTCGGGGACCACCTGCTCGCCGCCCTGCGCCGGCTCGCGCAAGAGCACGTGTCCGCCACCCGGTTCGCCCCTCCTCCTCCGGAGACCCCATGACCACCACCGGCACGTCGTCCGCCCTCCGCACCGCCTTCGGCTGGCACCGCCCACTGATGGCCCTGGCCGCTGCGATGGCCGCGCTGACCGTCGCCGGGATCGTCGGCATTGTCGCCGACGAGCGGGTCCTCACCGGCCTGCCGATCTGGGACAAGCCCACCAAGTTCGCGATCTCGGTCCTGATCTACGCAGTGACCTGGGCGTGGTTGATCGCGGTGGTCCGCGACGCGCTCCCGGGCCGGGCATCCCGCCTCGGGCACCGGGCCGGCACCGTCGCGGCCACGATGCTCGGTGTCGAGATGGTGATCATCGTGACCCAGGTGGTCCGGGGCGAGACCAGCCACTTCAACACCACCACCGCGCTCAACGCCGCGCTGTGGAGCGCAATGGGCCTCTCCATCGCCGGCGTCTGGATCGCGACGCTTTACGTGACGGCGCAGCTCTTCCGGGTCCGCCGGCTCGATCCGGCCCGTGCCCGGGCGATCCGGGCCGGAGCGGTGCTCGCCGTCGTCGGGATGGCGCTGGGCTTCCTGATGACGTCCCCGACCGCCGCGCAGATGGCGGGGGCCACCGGGATCGTCGGGGCCCACACCGTCGGGCTCGCGGACGGCGGCCCGGGACTCCCGCTGCTCGGCTGGAGCACCGGCGGCGGGGACCTGCGGATCCCGCACTTCGTGGGCATGCACGCGCTGCAGGCGATCCCGCTGGTCCTGGTCGCGCTCGAGCTTCTGGCGGTGCGCGTCGCCGTCCTGCGGAGCCCGGAGGTGCGCCGCGGCCTCGTCGGGGTCGCCGTCGTCGGTCTCGCCGCCGTGCTGGCGCTCCTCACCTGGCAGGCGCTGCGCGGGCAGTCCATCGTGGCGCCGGACGCGCTGACGGTGTCCGTCTTCGGGCTGATCGTCGCCGGAACGGCTGCCGGCTCGGTCCGCGCACTCCGGCACGCACCGCGGCTCGGGTCCGCCTGAGTTCACCCTCGGCGAAGCGCCCCAGGTCGGCAGCGTGGCCCGATTCGCCAGGAGCGAATCGGGCCACGGACGCGCACGGGCCTGCCTAGCGTCGGTGGGGACAGCAGGATCCGACACCGTCAGGAGCCTCCGATGCCCACCCCAGCCCCGACCGCCGACCTCGCCGACTCCGTCTTCGAGCGCCTGCTGCGGCACCGGATCGTCGTGCTCGGCCAGGAGGTCGACGCCGCGATCGCCAACCGGATCGCCGGCCAGATGCTGCTGCTGGCCGCCGAGGATCCGGCCGCGGACATCTCGCTCTACATCAACTCGCCGGGCGGCTCGGTGCCGGACGGGATGGCCGTCTTCGACACGATGCGCTTCATCCCGTGCGACGTCGCCACCTACGCGCTGGGGATGGCCGCCTCGATGGGGCAGTTCCTGCTGTCGGCCGGAACGCCGGGCAAGCGCTACGCGTTGCCCCATACGAAGATCCTGATGCACCAGCCGTCCGCGGGCGTGGGCGGCAGCGAGTCGGACATCGCGATCCAGGCGGAGCTGTTCCGCCGGCACAAGGAGGAGATGGCGGGGTTGATCGCCGAGCACACGGGCCAGACCCCGGAACGGATCATGGCGGACTTCGACAGGGACCGGTGGTTCTCCGCGCAGGAGGCCCTGGCATACGGTTTCGTGGACCAGGTGGTCGCACGCGCAGGAGAGGTGACGCCGCAGTGAGCGGTTATTCGAGGCCCCAGTCGACCCAGATGCCGCAGTCGCGCTACGTGCTGCCCTCGTTCGTCGAGCGCACGAGCAACGGCACGCAGGAGACCAACCCGTACAGCAAGCTCTTCGAGGAACGCATCATCTTCCTCGGCGTGCAGATCGACGACGCGTCCGCGAACGACGTCATGGCGCAGCTGCTCACGCTCGAGTCCATGGACCCGGATCGTGAGATCAGCATCTACATCAACTCGCCCGGCGGCTCGTTCACGTCGCTGATGGCGATCTACGACACGATGCAGTTCGTCCGGCCGGACATCCAGACGGTCTGCCTCGGCCAGGCCGCGTCCGCCGCAGCCGTACTGCTGGCCGCGGGGACGCCCGGGCGCCGGCTGGCCGTGCCGAACGCTCGGGTGCTGATCCACCAGCCGTCGATGGGCGGGTTCCGCGGGCAGGTCTCGGACCTGGAGATCCAGGCCAAGGAGATCACCCGGATCCGCACACAGATGGAGCAGGCGCTCGCCCGGCACACGGGCCGCACCCCCGAGCAGGTCCACGCCGACATCGACCGGGACCGGATCCTCACCGCCACCGAGGCGGTCGAGTACGGGATCGTCGACGAGCTCATCCAGAGTCGCAAGCTCTCGCTCGTGAAGTGACGTCGTGCCCGGTGGGGGTGTCCGGCCCTCCCACCGGGCTCGCGGTCAGCCGGGAAACCTGGGGTTCAGCGCGTCGGCCCGGCGGCGCAGGTCGCGCACGGTCGCGATGTCGTCGTCGACGTCCGCGACGTCCGCGGGGACACGCGCCAGCCCGTCGACCGCGGCCTTGGCGGACGCGACCTGCGCCGCCGCGTCCTCCTCCATCCGGATGGCCGCGGCGGTCGTGTCCCGGCGGAGGTGTGTGTTCGCCGTGCGCGTCGCGTCCCGGACCTGTTTGGCCAGCGCCATCTGGAACTCGTCTACCATCCCCCGCACTGCCGTGCGGGCCTCACCGCGCCGCCGGTCCAGGCCCCGTTTGCGCTCGCCGCTGAGCGCGGCACCCCCCAGGGCCAGCGCGCCGACCACGGCCCCCACCGCCAGCGCCCAGCCGGGCACCTGGAGCCCGAGCAGGCGCGTGCCCACGACAGCCATCATGATCCCGCCGTAGGACGGCATGACGACGGTGAGCAGCCGGGCGGGGATCGGGGTGCGCCCGGCCCCGGAGGGCCGCTGATCGGACAACCCGGCCACTAGCTCGCTCGCCGGCTGCAGCGGCAGGTCCGGGACGGGCAGCGGCGCGGGGAGCTCGAGCACCTCCGTCAGCCGGTCCGCGACGGACCGGACACCCTCACGCACCCCGGCATAGGTCTGCTCGGCCTCGGCGACCAGCCGCTCGCGCAGCTCGTCGGCGAGCCGCTCGGCGTCCTTCGCCGGATCGTGGGTCCCGAGGGCCCGCTCCGCCTCGGCGAGCACGCCGCGGGAGCGGGTGCGCAGCGCGAACTCGCTGTCCGAGGTCAGGCCCGCGAACCCGTCGCCGAGGATCTGCGGCCACTCGCGGGACAGGCCGCGGGCCCGTTCCGCGCGCTGCCGGGCGCGGGCCAGTTCGGCGCGCAGGCGGCCTGCGCGGGCGGGATCGGCGAGGACCTCACGCCGGTACCGCAGATCCGACGCGAGCGAGTCCAGCGCCCGGCAGAGCTCCGTCGCCGTGGCCCGCAGCGCCCCGACCCGGGCCCCGTCCGTGCGGGCCGTGGTGAGCGCCCGGCGGGCGGCGTCGAGCCGCTCGCGCAGATCCGGCCGGTCGTTCGCCTCGGCCCCGGCGAGCGCGCTGCCCAGCAGATCCAGCGCCTGGTCGACGGGGTGGCGCACGGGGTCCTGCGAGGCGGCCAACCGATTCCTCCTCCGGCTGCGACGAGGCGCGCCCGGACGCGGCGGAGCCGGCCGACCATCGCAGGGGGAGGTTAGGCGAGGGACGCCCGGGGCGGAAGAGGAACGGCCGGCCCACGAGTGATCTCGTGAGCCGGCCGTGATCCCCCGGGACGGGCCTGTGCGTCCCCCGGTCAGTGGTGGACGGACTGGTGGCTGTAGTCGTGGGAGGAGTGGTCCTCGTGGTGCTCGTGACCCTTGTCGTCCCAGTTCTTGTCGTCCCAGCCCTTGTCGTCCCAGTCGTTGGAGTGCTTGTCGTTCCAGTCGTGGTCCTTCCAGCCGTGGTCCTCGTCCCAGCGCTTGTCCTCGTGGCTGTTCTTGTCCCAGTCGTGGCTGTCGTGGTGCTCGTTGCCGTGGTGGTTGTCGTTGTGGTGGTTGCTGTTGTGGTGGCTCTTGAAGTCCGACATCGCGTGCTCCTCGGGGTTTCGGGTGGTTCCTTGTTGAGGAGAACTGTGCCGCGGCCACGGCCTCGGGACGATCGAGTACGCCCTACACCTGCGCGTGATCACCCCCGGGATGAAGTAGGGAGATCCCCCCGGCATCCCGGGGGCGATCACCGTGCGCGCGGCTGTCGGGGGCGGCACGTAGCCTCTTCCGCCGTGGAGCTCATCCGGATGTCCTGCTGCGGTTACGCCTGGGTGGGCGCCGATCGGGCTCATTGCTGTGCCCGCACCGGTGGCTGCTCCCAGGTGTTCGACGACGTGTCGCTCTTCGACACCCACCGCAGGCGGGACCAGTGCCTCGATCCGATGACGCTGGACCTCGGGCGTACCCGCAACGGCATCTGGATCCGTTCCGTGGACGCCGTCGGGGCTGGTGGAGGAGCCGCCCCGGGCCCGAAGGGATCCGCCCCGTCCGCCGCACGACATGGCGGGACGCGCATGGAAGGCTCTCGGGGACAGGGCAGGATCGACCCGACTGTCGTGCGGACGAGCGCACGGCACTCACCGACGAGATGACTGGAGTGGAACGGTAATGGCACAAGAGGTCCGCGGAGTCGTCGCGCACAGCAAGGGCAAGCCGGTCTCCGTCGAGACGATCGTGATCCCGGATCCGGGGCCGGGCGAGGCCGTCGTGCAGATCCAGGCGTGCGGCGTCTGTCACACCGACCTGCACTACCGCGAGGGCGGGATCAACGACGAGTTCCCGTTCCTGCTGGGCCACGAGGCCGCCGGGATCGTCGAGTCCGTCGGCGAGGGTGTCACCGAGGTCGCGCCGGGGGACTTCGTCATCCTGAACTGGCGCGCCGTCTGCGGGCAGTGCCGCGCGTGCCGCAAGGGCAAGCCCTGGTACTGCTTCAATACCCACAACGCCAAGCAGAAGATGACGCTCAAGTCGGGCCAGGCCTACCCCCGCGCTGGGGATCGGCGCGTTCGCCGAGAAGACCCTCGTCGCCGCCGGGCAGTGCACCAAGGTGAACCCGGCTGCGAAGCCGCAGGTCGCGGGGCTGCTCGGGTGCGGGGTGATGGCCGGGATCGGCGCGGCGATCAACACCGGCGGCGTGGGCCGCGGGGACTCGATCGCCGTCATCGGCTGCGGCGGGGTCGGTGACGCGGCCATCGCCGGCGCCGAGCTCGCCGGTGCGACCACGATCATCGCCGTGGACCGGGACCCGCGGAAGCTGGAGTGGGCCAAGGGCTTCGGCGCCACGCACACCGTCAACGCCGCCGAGACCGACCCGGTCGAGGCGATCAAGGAGGCCACCGGCGGGTTCGGCGCGGACGTCGTCGTCGACGCGGTCGGCCGCCCGGAGACCTGGAAGCAGGCCTTCTTCGCCCGGGACCTCGCGGGCACCGTCGTCCTGGTCGGAGTCCCGACCCCGGACATGGTCGCCCCGGAGATCCCGCTGATCGAGTACTTCGGCCGGGGCGGGTCGCTGAAGTCGTCCTGGTACGGGGACTGCCTGCCGAGCCGGGACTTCCCGGCGCTGGTCGACCTGCACCTGCAGGGCCGGCTGCCGCTGGAGAAGTTCGTCTCCGAGGAGATCGGGCTCGACGACATCGAGTCCGCCTTCGAGAAGATGCACCGCGGTGACGTGCTGCGTTCGGTGGTGGTCCTGTGACCCCGCCCGGACCCGTCGACCACGTCGTCACCTCCGGCACGTTCTCCCTGGACGGGGGCACCTGGGACGTCGACAACAACGTCTGGGTGGTCGGTGACGAGAACGAGGTCGTCGTCATCGACGCCGCGCACGACCCGGAGAAGATCGCCGCCGCGATCGGCGGACGCCGCGTCGTCGCCGTCGTGTGCACCCACGCCCACGACGACCACGTCAACCAGGCGCCGCGCCTGGCGGACATGTTCAACGCGCCGATCCTGCTCAACCCGGCCGAGGCGCCGCTGTGGGAGATGACCCACCCGGACCGCACGCCGGACCAGGAGCTCACCGACGGCCAGGTGATCACGGCGGGCGGCATCGAGCTGCGCGCCATGGTCACCCCCGGCCACTCGCCCGGCTCGACGTGCCTCTACGCGCCCGAGCTGGGCACCGTGTTCACCGGCGACACCCTCTTCAACGGGGGTCCCGGGGCGACCGGGCGGTCCTACTCGAGCTTCGACACGATCATCGACTCGATCCGGAGCACCCTGCTCACCCTGCCCGGGGACACGACCGTCCGGACCGGGCACGGGGACTCGACCACCATCGGTGTCGAGGCCCCCCACCTCGAGGAGTGGATCGCGAGGGGGCACTAGCCCTGGGCGCGGGAAACGCCGCTTCAGCAACGTTTCCCGCGCACGACCCGCGAGGTGAACGGGATCGCCAGGAACAGCACCGCGGCGGCCAGGCCGAACGCCGCGCGGAAGCCGTAGGGCTCCGCGACGGCGCCGAGCCCGGTCGCGCCCACGCCCGTCCCGGCGTCGTAGGCGATGTTCCACACCGCGCTCGCGGTGCCGTAGCGCCCGGCCCCGCCCGCCGCGAACAGGGCGACGAGCGCATCGTTCTGCACCAACCCGAACCCGATCCCGACGAGCGCCGCGCCGCCGACCAGCAGCACCGGGGAGCCGCCTCCCGCCGCGACGACCTCGCCGACCATCCCCGCCGCCGCGATCGCCGCGCCGACCGGCAGCAGCCGCCCGGCCTCGCCGCGACGGTCCACGATCTCCCCGGCCAGGCCGCGCCCGAGCAGGCCGCCCAGCGCCGTCCCGAAGAGGGCGAACGGCACCGCGACGAGCGAGCCGGGCGCGACGAGCGGCAGGAACGTCACGATCCCGCCCTGGGCGATGGAGCAGGCCAGCATCGCGAGCACCGGGGCGACCGCCCGGCGTCGGAACGTTACGTCGGGGCCTGCTGTCGGCGCGGCGGGGTGCGGTTCGGCGGCCCGGGCCGCGCCCGTCCGCAGGAACGCCACGCACACCAGTCCGGCCAGCGGCGCGATCCCGGCGGCGAGGAAGACGCCGTCGAACCCCACGAGGTCGACGACGGCGACGCCCGCGGGCAGCAACGCGAGCTGCGGGATCCCGACGGCGTACCCGTACCGGGCGGACGCGCGGCCGTGCTCGGCGGGCGGCACCAGCTCGGCGACGACCGCGCTGCCCGCCACCGTGAGCAGCCCGAACCCGAGCCCCCGGACCGCCGAGAGGGCCAGCACCGGCGGCAGGTCCGGGGAGAGCAGCAGCAGCGGCGTCGGCGCGCCGAGCAGCAGCAGTCCGGCCGCGAGCACCGTCCGGTGCCCGAACCGGCGCAGCAGCGCGGGGACGGCGAGCTGGGTGGCGACGGTGGCGGCCATCAGCACACCGGTCGTCACGCCCGCACCGAACTCGCCGGACCCGCCGCGTGCCACCCACAGCGGGACGACCGGCAGCAGCAGCGCGTACCCGCCGAACCCGAGCACCGTGGCCGCCAGGACGAGCCGGAAGGCCGGGGACCTCATGGCCGCCAGGTCCGCTCCTCGGTCACGATCGCCGTCACCAGATCCGCCGGCGTCACGTCGAAGGCCGGGTTCCAGGCGTCGGCGCCGGCGGGGGCCGTCCGCCGGCCGCCGAGGGCCAGTACCTCGTCTCCCGCGCGTTCCTCGATCTCGATCTGCGTGCCGTCCGCGGTCGCGGGGTCGACGGTCGACTCGGGCGCCGCGACCAGGAACGGGATCCCGGCCCGGGCCGCGGCGAGCGCGAGCGGATACGTGCCGATCTTGTTGGCGACGTCCCCGTTCGCGGCGATCCGGTCCGCGCCGACGACCACCGCGTCCACCAGCCCCCGCGCGACGATCGAGGCCGCCGCCCCGTCGACGACCATCCGGTGCGGTACCCCCAGCTCGGCGAGCTCCACGGCGGTGATCCGCGAGCCCTGCAGCAACGGCCGGGTCTCGTCCGCGACCACCAGTTCCAGCCGGCCGTCCGCGTGCAGGTCCCGGACCACCCCGAGCGCCGTGCCCCACTCGACGCAGGCCAGCGCCCCGGCGTTGCAGTGCGTGTGGATGCGCAACGGCCGCGGCTCGCAGAGCTCCGCCAGCAGGTCCGCGCCCCGGCGGCCGATCGCGTGGCAGGAGGCGATGTCCGCGTCCCGGATCGCGAGGGCCTCGGCGAGCGCGCCGTCGGGCCCGGCCGCGAGGGCCCGCTCCACCGCCCACCGAAGGTTGACGGCGGTGGGCCGGGCGGCGGCGATCCGCTCGGCCGCGGCGGCGAGGGCGGCTCCGTCGAGCGTCCGGGCGGCCAGCGCGACCCCGAGGGCCCCGGCCACGCCGAGCGCCGGCGCACCCCGCACCACCAGCCCGCGGATCGCCTCGACCAGCTCCTCGACCGTCCCGATCGTGACGGTCCGGAGCTCGGGGAGCGCGGTCTGGTCGACGAGGGTGATCGCCCCGTCCCGCCAGTCGATCGTTCGAGGCAACACCTGCCGACCGTAACCGGTCGGTCCGGGCCGTCGTGCGAGGATTCGCCGGTTCTTCCCGCCCGATCTCCCGGAGGGACCGCTCGATGACGTGGCCGGACGCGGCGTACCCCGCGGTCCCGTACCCGGGAGCGGTGCCGCCCACGTCCTACGTGCACGACGACGGCGCCGGGTACCCGCTGGTCCACGACGCGTCGGCCCGCTCGGGCTGGCGCACCGGCGGGGACGGCACGGACCTCGACGCCTGGCTGGCCGAGCGGGAATCGCCGACGCTGGCCGGGCGCATGCCGGTGCTGACCTACGGGTCGAACCGCAACCCGTCGAAGATCAGCTGGCTGCGGCGCGAGCTCGGGCTGCGCGGGCCGGTCGTGGTGCTGCGGGCGCGCACCGAGGACGTCTCGGCGGTGTGGGCGCACGGCCTGCGCGTCGTCGACGACCAGCGGCCGGCGGTCCTCGCGGCCGCGCCCGGGACGCGCGAGGAGCACTCGGTGTGGTTCGCGACCAGGCGGCAGCTGGACGTCCTGGACGTGTGCGAGGGCCGCGGGTCCGGCCGCTACCGGCTCGCGCGGCTGCACACCGGCACGGTGACGACCGAGGACGGCGCGGTGCTCGACGACGTCCTCGCCTACCTGGGCCGGGCCGAGATCCGGCGCCCGCTGCTGGTCGACGGGGCGAGAGTGCCCTGCTCGGCCGTCGGCCAGAGCGCGGCGCGGGCGCTGGCGGGCGAACCCGGCCCGGGCGACGGGCTGGACGCCACGACCGTCGAGGGGAACCCCGCGCCGGAGGACTGGCCGGCGCGGCTGTTCGTCTACGGGTCGCTGCAGCCGGGCGGACGGGCGTGGGGGCTCCTCGCCCCCGAACTGGCCGGTGAACCGCAGCGGGCCGCGCTGCCCGGGACGCTGCTGGACACCGGCTTCGGCTACCCCGCCATGCTGCGGGAACCCGGACCGGGCGTGCCCGGCTGGACGGTCCCGGTCCGGGACCCGGCCGCCCTGCTCCCCCGGCTCGACGCCTACGAGGGACCGCAGTACGTCCGCGTCCGGGCGGTGGTGCCGGAGACAGGCGAGGTGTGCTGGACCTACGTGTGGAGCGCGGGGGTCGCGGGCTTGCGGCCCGTCAGTGGCGGTTGGCCCGATCGGCACTCGGCTGGAGGGACTAGTCCGGCCGGGTGAACGGGTCACATCCTGCGGCCCCGGCAACGCCCGTCTAGCGTGGTCGACCAACCGAGCCAGGGGGCGTGATGAGCGAAGCCAGCACCGATACGAAAGTCGAGCAGCCCGACGAGAAGACCGTGCGCAGGGCCGTCGCCGGCGCGGCGATGGGCAACGCGATCGAGTGGTTCGACTACGGGATCTACGGTTACCTGGCCACCGTCATCGCATTCGTCTTCTTCCCGGAGGCGAGTCCCGCGGCGGCGACGATCCTCGTGTTCGCGGGGATCGCGATCCCGTTCGTGCTGCGCCCGCTCGGCGGGATCGTGCTCGGGCCGCTGGGCGACCGGTTCGGCCGGCGCCAGGTCCTCGCGGTGACGATCCTGCTGATGTCCGGCGCGACGTTCTGCGTCGGCCTGATCCCGAGCTACGCCTCGATCGGGATCTGGGCACCCATCCTGCTGCTGGTCTGCCGGCTGGTGCAGGGCTTCTCGACGGGTGGCGAGTACGGCGGCGCGGCGACGTTCATCGCCGAGTACGCGCCGGACAGGCGGCGCGGGTTCTGGGGCTCGTTCCTCGAGTTCGGCACGCTGTTCGGCACCGTTCTCGGTGCCGGCCTGGCCACCGCGGTCCAGCTCGGGCTCTCCGAGGAGGACCTGAACAGCTGGGGCTGGCGGATCCCGTTCCTGATCGCCGGTCCGCTGGGCCTGGTCGGCTTCTGGCTGCGGAGCAGGCTGGAGGACACCCCTGCGTTCCAGGCCGCGGAGGCCGCGGGCTCCACGACGGCGTCGCCGTTCAAGGAGGTCCTCGCCAACGTCTGGCCGCAGATCCTGCAGCTCGTCGGGTTCGTGGTGCTGCTCAACGTCGCGGACTACATGCTGCTGACCTACATGCCGACGTACCTGACGCAGGTGCTGGAGATCAGCGACACCGAGGCGCTGCTCATCCTGATCGGCGTCATGATCGTGATGATGGGCCTGATCGGCCCGGTCGGCGCGCTGTCGGACCGGGTGGGCCGCAAGCCGTTGCTGATGACGTCCGCCGTGGGGTACTTCGTCCTCTCCGTCCCGGCGTTCCTGCTCCTGGGCATGAAGAGCGTGTTCCCGGTGATCGTCGGCATGGTGATCCTCGGCGGTCTGCTGCTGCTGATGCTGGGCACGATCGGTTCGGCGCTGCCCGCGATGTTCCCGACCCGGAACCGCTACGGCGGCTTCTCGATCGGTTACTCGACGTCCACCGCAGCCTTCGGTGGCACCGCGCCGCTGATCGTCTCCGCGCTGATCGCGGGCACCGGCAACGACCTGATCCCGGCGTACTACCTGATGGCCGCGGCGGCGATCGCGATCGTGCCGATCCTGATCATGCCGGAGACGGCGAGGCTCTCGATCCAGCATCCGACGAACATCCCCGGCACCGACAAGTACGTGTCCGACGGGGAACCGGTCGGGGCGGACGCCGGCGCGAGCCCCACGGACGGCGAGAAGACCAGCGGCTGACCCTCACCCGCGCCGGCCCGGGCTCGCGGAGCCCGGGCCGTCAGGTGCCTCACCGGGCGCGCGCCGCCTGGCCACCGAGGACGAGCGCGTCCGGCACCGGGATCCGGTACAGGCCCGCCGCGTTCGCCCCCATGACGGCCTGGACGTCGCCCGGTTCCAGGCCCCGCTCCCGCAGCGCGGCGACCGCCTCGCCGACCAGCCGTTGCGGCCGCACCAGCGGGTAGCCGCTGCCGAACAGGAGCCGCCCGGGGCCGAACGCGGCCAGCAGCGCGTCGAGGGCCGGACCTGCCTCCCCCGCATGGGTCCGCATCGCCACCAGGACGTCGGTGAGCAGCACGTTCACGTTCGACAGCCGCGCCAGCCGGCACAGCACCCCCGTCGGCAGGCAGCCCGAGCCGAGGACGAACCTCACCCGGGGCAGCGCGGCGGCGAGCACCCGGAGCTCCGTGGCGTCGAACCCGCCCGCGGGGAGCGGGCGGGCGTTGCGGGCCCGGACCGGCAGCGCGGAACCGGCGCGGACCGGCTCGGCCCAGCTCGGCCAGCGGGCCCGGCCGGCGGCGCGGGCCGGACGATCGGGCACGCCGGCATGGGCCCAGGCGGGCGCGCCGGGCGGCGGGTGCGCCACCGGCCCCACCCCGATGTGCACGACGCCCGCGCCCGCCTGCTCGCCCCGGGCCAGTGCCCGGCGCATCCACGACTCGGCGAGCGCCATCCTCGTCTCCGGGCGCCGGCCCGAGACCAGCGCGAACCCGCGCAACGAGTCCCGGCGCACCCAGGCCGTCAGGCCGCGGGAGACGCCGCGGTCCGCACCGGGATCGAAGCTCACCGGTGACGACGAGCCGCCCGCCCAGGGGCTCGGCCAGCTCGGCGTGCCAGGCCGACGGGCTGAACCCGAGCACGAAGAGCTCGCCCAGGCCGAGGGGCTGCAGCACCGCGCGGTCCACGTGCCCGTAGCCGAACACGTCCGTGACCAACGCCCGCTCCCCGACGCGTTCGAACTCGTCGGCGGGAAGCGGGCGTGGCCTGCGGTCGAGGACCCGGTGGCGGTGGTGGAGATCGGCGACGAACTGCTCGCCGGCCGGGCAGGCCTGGTTCGCCGCGCTGCCGTCCCAGGCGTGCACCTGCGCGTCGACGACCAGGTAGCGCTCGCCGTCGTGCACGTACACGGCTGGACCTCCCCGTTCGGGCCTACTGAATACCCCGACTCGGCGACCGCGATACCCCGACTCGCGGGGTGATCTCCGGAGCGGCTAGCCCATGGACGGGCCGAGGCCCAGCGACTGCGGCGTGCTGGAGTCCGGGCTCGGCTGCGGGATGCCCTCGTCGAGCGGGCCGTACTCCGTCATCAGCGCCTTGTTCCAGGGCGTGACCTCCTCGGCGACCAGCGAGTTCGTGGTCAGGATGAGGCCTGCGACGGACGCGCCGTTCTGCAGCGCGGAGCGCACGACCCGTAGCGGGTCGATGATGCCCATCTCGACCATGTCCCCGAAGCGGCCCTGCAGGGCGTCGAAGCCCTCGTCGACGCCGAGGTCCGTGACCTGCTTGACCACGTCCGCGCCGTCGTAGCCGGCGTTGGTGGCGATCAGGTACACCGGCTCGGTGAGCGCCCGGCGGACGATCTCGACGCCGATCTCGTAGTCCCCGGTCACGTCCAGCTTGTCCAGGGCCTGCTCGGCGTGCAGCAGCGCGGCGCCACCACCGGCGACGATGCCCTCGGCCATCGCGGCGCGGGTGGCCTGCAGGGAGTCGTCGACGCGGTGCCGGATCTCCTTGAGCTCGGCGTTCGTCGGGGCGCCGACCGAGATGATCGCGGCCTTGCCGGAGAGCCGGGCGATCCGGTCGTTGAGCCAGTCCTCGTCCGTGCCGATGCTGGCGCGGTGCATCTCGGCGCGCAGCTGCGCGAGCCGCAGCTCGACGGCTTCGCGGGCGCCGGCGCCGCCGATGATCGCGGTCTCCTCGTTGGTCGCGCGGACCTGCGAGGCGCGGCCGAGGTGCTCGGTGGTCATCTGGTCCAGCGAGAACGACGACGCCTTGCTGTGGACCTTCGCGCCGGTCAGCGCGGCCATGTCCTCCAGCAGGTGGATGCGCTTCTCGCCGAAGCCGGGCGCCTGGATCGCGGTGACCTTGAGGTGCCCGTTGACGTGGTTGTGCACCAGCATCTGCAGCGCGGTGCCCTCGACCTTCTCGGCCACGATCACCAGCGGCCGCGGGTCCCGCATGATCTTCTCGAGCACCGGCATCAGCATGCGCACGTCGGTGATCTTCTCGGCGGACAGCAGGATGTAGGGATCGTCCAGGATCGCCATCATCGAGCCGGGGTCCGTGACGAGGTAGGGCGAGACGTAGCCGTTGTCGAACTCGAAGTCCTCGACGAAGTTCACCGTCAGGCCGAGGATCGGACCGTCGTCGACGGAGATCACGCCGTCGTCCCCGACGGTGTGCAGGGTCCGGGCCACCACCCGGCCGATCGTCTCGTCGTCGTTGGCCGAGATGGCGGCGACCCGGGAGAGGTGCTCGAGGCTGTCGACCGGGTGCGCGACGGTGGAGAGGTGGTCGACGATCGCGCCGACCGCGACGTCGATGCCGCGCTTGACCAGCACGGGGTTCCCGCCGGAGGTGATGGCCTTCATGCCCTCGCGGACGATCGCCTGGGCCATCACGGTCGCGGTCGTCGTGCCGTCGCCGACGATGTCGTTGGTCTTGATCGCCGCTTCCTTGAGGATCTGCGCGCCCATGTTCTCGAAGGGGTCACGCAGGTAGATCTCGCGGGCGATGGTGACGCCGTCGTTCGTGACCTCCGGCGTACCGGTGATCTTCTCGAGGATCACGTTGCGTCCCTTGGGACCCAGGGTGGACTTGACGGCTTCGGCGAGCTGGTCGACGCCTGCCTTGAGCAGGTCGCGGGCTTCCTGCCCGAACTTGAGTTCCTTCGCCATGTTCGAAGACCTCCTGGGGTCACGTGCAATCTCGTCATCTGCGCGGGGGTGAAGAGGGGTGCCAGGACTTGAACACCAGGGCCCGGGTCGCCGACCACGCCGGCGTGCGTGGCCGGCGATCCGGGGGCGGGTGGAAACGGGGGCGGGGCTACGAGACCGTCGGCGGGAGCATGTCGCCGATGAACTCGGCGGCCTCCTCGAGATTCCCGAACATGACGGTCCGGTCGTCCATGTGGATCATCTTCCCGTAGTGCGTCGACATGTTCTCCTCGAACTCCGACGCGTCGTAGAAGCCCTCGTCCTCGCCGAGCGCCTCCGAGATCTCGTCGTAGACAAAGTCCATGCGGCCCACGCAGTCGACGCGGATCATCGAGGGCAGGTGGGTGACCGTCACGTTCTCCTGGCGGTTCATCACCTCCGCCACGACGGCGCCGATCTGGTTGTTCATCAGCGTCACGCCGCACTTGCCGGACGCGGTGTTGTCCGACTTGAACGGGCTCTCCGTCGTCTTGAAACTGGTCACTGGTTCAGCTCCTTCGGGATCTCCAGTCCGAGGTCCGTCACGATTCCGGCGAACCGGTTCTTGGCGTGGTCGAGGCTGTCCTCGAAGCGCGGGGGCTTCGCGTCCGGCATCGACCAGATGGGCTGGAGCGTGCGGGCCGCCTCGATCGCCTGGGGCACCCAGTGCGACAGCCAGCCCTGCATGAGCTCCTTGTTGTGGGCCGCGAACTCCTTGTCCTGGGTGAGCGGGCCGAAGCAGACCTGGGTCCAGCGCAGGTCGCGCTGGGCGTAGTCGTACTCGGCGGCACCCATGACGGTCGGGGTCACGAAGTCGCCGTTGCCGGCGGCCGCCTGCATCACCAGCTGGGAGCGGAAGGCTCACCCAGCAGGGGCTCGAACACGACGTTCGCGGCGAAGATGGACTCGCCCCAGTCGTCGTCGACGGCGGTGATCGCCTCGCAGACCTTGCGGACGCCCTGCCACTCGGCGTCGTTGTTCCACGCGTCGAGGTGCGCGGAGCCGTCGAAGCCCTCGACCTCCTCGGTCAGCGTGAGGTTGTAGAGCGCGAGGTCCTGCGCGAACCGGATCTTGTGCATGCTGTTCACCGCCATCGCGGTGTTGTGCATGTTCGTCGGGCCGGAGCGGTTGCACGCGGCGAAGACGTAAAGGCCGAGGATGTGCTCGATGTGCATCCACGCGCCGACGTTGCGCTCGACGAACTGGATCCAGTTCGGCGTCCACTGCGCGAACGCCTTGGCGTTGCGGGCGTTCTCGATGTTCTGGTTGACCTGCCGGACGACGTTGGCGTTGTACCGGTAGAAGGTGAGTTCCCACTCCTCGTTGGGGTCACGGAACTCGTGCCAGCCGTGGGCGGGCCACTCGTAGCCCTTGCCCCCGGAGCCGGGGAAGCGCTCGGGGTCCGGCCGGTCCACGCCCCACGCCTTGAGCTTCGTCCAGGTCAGCGGGTATCCCGCGGTGCCGTCCGCGAACCCGTAGATCCAGCCCTGCGACAGGTAGTGCCGCGGGTCCGGCTGGACGTCGACCGTGACGTCCTCGTAGTGAGTCTGCTTGCGCTTCGCCGGCTTGTAGTAGTTGTAGCGGCGGGCGCTTGCGCCCGAGTCGGGGAACGTGCGTGCGCCGGCCTCCGCGTCGGTGAAGACGGGTTTCGGGACGCTGCGTTCCGGCTGTGCGGACTCAGCTGCTGACGTGGATTCCGTGGTGGTCACTGCCCGTCCTCGCCTTCCGATTCACCGGTGGTGGTGAACTTGTCGTAGAAGATGTTCTCCTCGCGCACACCGAGCGCGCTCAGCGTCGCGATCGCCGCGTCCACCATCGGCGGCGGACCGCAGACGTAGGCGTCTGCTCCCTCCAATGTGGATTCGTTGGCCTTGACCACGTCCGTGACGAGGCCCGTGTGTCCCTCCCACGGCTGACCCTCGGCGGGCTCGGAGAGCGCCGGGATGTAGCGGAAGCCGGGGAGCTTCTCGGCGAGCGCGCGCAGCTCCTCCTCGAAGCACAGGTCCCGCGCGGTGCGGGCCCCGTAGTAGAAGGTCGCCGTGCGCTCGACGTTGCGCTCGGCCATCGACCTCAGCAGGCCGAGCACGGGCGCCATGCCCGCACCGCCGCCGACGAAGATGATGTTCGACGTCCGGTTCTCCCGGAGCGTGAAGGTGCCGAACGGGGCCTCGACCTCGAGCATGTCCCCGACCTGGACCTTATTGGCGAGGAACTCGGAGAACAGGCCGTCCGGGTAGATCTTGATGACGAACTCGAACTCGCCGTCCCGGTTCGGCGTGTTGGCCATCGAGAACGAGCGACTCTGGTCGGTACCGGGGACCATGAAGTCCATGTACTGGCCGGGGAAGAACTTGATCTCGTCCGGCTCGCGCAGCTTCACCCGCAGGTGTCGCATGTCGTGGGTGACCTCGTCGTTCGCGAGGACCTCCACGGTGCCCTTCCGCAGCGGCAGGCCGGAACGGATGATCTCCTCGTCGTAGTTGAGGAGCTCGATGGTGAGGTCCTCGTAGGCGTGGGCCCGGCACAGAAGCGTCGAGCCCTCCTCCTTCTCGTAGTCCGGGAGGGCGAAGGTCGAGTAGCTGTCGAGCTCGATGTCCTCACCCTCGAGGACGAAGGACTTGCAGGCGGCGCACTGGCCCTCCTTGCAGCCGTGCATGAGCTGCACGCCCTGCTCGGCGGCCGCACGGAGGATGGTCTGGTCCTCGTCGACCTCGATCTCGATGCCGACGGGTTCGAACCGTACGACGTGTTTGTCTCCCAAGGGAGAGCACCTCATTCCGGGCGCGGGTCGGATTGGGGCACGCGAACGCGGGCCGTGCCGAGAAGGGCACGGTTGGGGCGGGGGGAGGACCGGAGGACCCGACCCTCCCCCCTCGCCTGACCCGCGCTCAGGCGCTCGAGGGCGCCGGGCGTCCGGCGGGACCCTGGCGGTTGTAGTCAGCGACGTAAGCGGCGCGGTCGGCGTCGCTCATCTCGTTGAACAACACGTTCGGGCTCTGCAGCGGGGGGCACCGCCGCATGTGGTCCAGCGTCCACATCTTCTTGGGGTCCAAGTCGAGGTGGGGCTGGGCCGTCATGGTCTTGCCGTCGTCGCGGACGAAGCCCATGTCGGAGACGACGTCGGCCCAGTTCCAGCCGTGGTAGAGCGTCTCCCACTCGCGCTTGCCGACGAGACGACCCATGTTCGGGGTCTCGCGACCCTGGTAGGTGCCCCGGAAGGCCTCGACGTCCGTCCAGCGACAGACCTCGTGGCAGTACGTCCGGTGCATGCCGTCGATCTCGGCGGTGACCATGTCCTCGCGGACCAGGCACGGGACCATGCAGGTCCAGCACCGGGCCGGGTAGACGTAGTCGACGTCCTCGAACACGATCGGGTTGTGCCCGTTCGGCTTGGCGAGGCGGGAGTAGTTCTCCCACCAGGCGCCGTACTTGTCGTACCAACCCGGGTACTTGTACTCGAACCACTCGAAGTCGTCGTCGGTCATCGCGTCGATGCGCCAGTAGTTGGCGAGCCAACCGGTGGCGAAGAACTGCGCGACCTCGTGGACGTAGCCCTTGTTCCAGATCTGGTTCCAGGACTCCTCGATCAGGTCATGAGGAATGACCAGACCGTACTTCTCGAGCGGGACGAGGTAGGAACGGTAGTAGTCGTCGTAGATCCAGCGACGCCACATCTCGGCGTAGGACTCGCGGTCCTTACGCCGGTCCTTGGTGCCGTACTCGATGAACGTGCCGATGGCGGCGTCCACCACGCGGTGGTTGTTCCACCACGCGTAGCGCAGGTCGCGCTCGAGCAGCTGGCGGTTGTCCTCGTCCGACAGCGCCATCAGCAGCGTGGCGTAGCCGTTGGAGATGTGGCGCGACTCGTCGGACTGGACCGAGTGGAACACCGTGGGCAGCAGGTAGTCCCCGTTCGCCGCGGCCTCGGCCGGCATGGCCACGAACAGCGTGTTCGTGAACGCCGTCTCGGCGACGATCGTCAGGTAGATGCTGGCCGCGGTGATCGCGTCACCGGTGATGAACCCCTCGGCGAACTGCCGGCCGATGGTGCCGCAGTAGTCGCTCTGGAAGTTGCGCAGGCTGTTGTTGAAGCCCGCCGGGTCGATGTAGTTGTTCATGTACAGGCGCTTGAGGTTCTGCTGGATCGTCGAGTGCCGTACCTCGTCGATCATCTGGATCGCCTGGCCGTTGTGCAGCTCCGGGTTGGGAACCACGTGGAACAGCATCGGCATCGACCGCGCCGCCGAGATCTCCGGCAACGGGATGATGGACAGGAACAGCTTCTGCCACTCCAGCCAACGCTCCTGGACCTGGCGGAACATGTTCCCGCGGATCGCTCCGTCGGACGCACCGTAGACGCGGTGGTCCTTCTCCTCCTGCATGGGGAAGTAGGACCGCAGCACCTGCTTGAGCGGGTCCTTCTTCGAAGCCTTGCGGAAGGTGTAGTCGGTTCCGTACTTCATGTACGGCTCGTGGTACTGCGGCTCCCAGGCGAGTTCCTGGATCTTCTGGTGAGCCTTCGCCAGACTCTGCCGACTCACGTCGTCTCCTCACGGTGGTGGGATGTCCCTACCGCGGCCGGCGCGGGCGCCCCCGGTTGGCGGTCGGACCGAGTCGGTCCGCGTCTCGGGCGTCCGGGGCCGGTGAGTGCCGGCTCCGCGCGTCGTCGACACGGTCCTTCTCGTGCTCGGAATCACACCCCCGAGGCCGCTGACCTGCGGTCTCAATATGAGACGGTGAGCGGTTCCCGGCATTGACACCGGGCCTATTCTTCGACGCGTCCGGGCGGTACCGTCCGGATCGATGCCGGCTGCCGCGACAACGCGGACCACAGCTGCTCCGAGGAGGGCAACCGGTTGGTCTACCCGCCTGAACAGACGCACCCCCACGCGCCGTCCCCTCACCACGACGACCCGGGCGGCGACCTCGTCGCGCCGTCGAAGAGCAGCGCGCAGCGGATCGCCCTCGCGCGGGACCTGTTCCTCGGTGACGAGCCGCTCGAGCCCGGCCTCGTGCGCCCGCCGATCCTCGCGTCCTGGACGCGGTCGAAGCAGTTCTCGGTCGCGGCGGACCACCTCGAGCTTCCCGTACGAGACGGACGACGAGACGGACACCCCGCTGATGCGCGCGGCCCGCCCGATCGTCGACGAGGTGGCGGACCAGTTCACGACCGAGCCCGTCAGCGTCATCCTCTGCGACGACGACGGCGTGGTCCTGGAGCGCCGGACCGGGGACTCCGCGCTGCGCCAGCACCTGGACCGGGTCTGGCTCGCGCCGGGCTTCAGCTACGCCGAGCGCTACGTGGGCACCAACGGCATCGGCACCGCGCTGGAGGGCCGCTGCGCGACGCAGGTCTTCGGCCACGAGCACTACGTCGAGCACCTCGAGGACCTGGCGTGCGCCGGGGTCCCGATCCGGCACCCCGTCACGGGCAAGACGCTCGGCGTCATCGACCTGACCTGCTGGCGACGCGAGGCGAACGCCCTGATGATCGCGACGGCGACGACGCTCGCGCGGCGCATCGAGGAGACGCTCCTGGAGCGTTCCGGTCGGCGCGAGCTCACCCTGCTCCACGACTACCTGGCCGCCTGCCGGCGCAACCGCGGCGCCGTGCTCGCCGTCAGCGACGACCTGCTGATGATGAACGACCGGGCCCGCGAGCTGATCGACCCGGGCGACCAGGTCCCGCTGCTCGCCGACGCCACCGAGGCAATCCGCACCGGGCGCCGCCGGCAGCTGATCGTCGACCTGCCCAGCGGGGCGACCGCACGGGTCACCTGCCGGCCGAGCTGGACCGAGGGCGGCCTCTCCGGCGGCGTGCTGCAGGTCCAGCTGGTGTCCCGGGAGCCCGTGGCGCACCGGCCGACCGCGCACGCCATCGGGGCCGCCCTGCCCGCCGCCGTCGGGTCCGGGGCGCTGTGGACGAAGTGCGCGCAGACCGTCGACCGGCACTTCCGGATGAACGAGTGGCTGGTCCTGGAGGGCGAGCCCGGATCCGGGCGGACGACGCTGGCCCGCGCCACCCACCAGAAGCACTCCCCCGCCGGTCACGTGCGGGTGCTCGACGCCGCGTCCTACAGCCCGCGCTGGATCGGTGAGGTCGTGGACGAGCTCGCCACCGGGGGCGGGACGCTGGTGCTCCGCAACGTGGACACCCTGCCGCCCGACGGTGCGCAGGCGCTGGCCGACGCGCTGGAACCGCACCGCGAGTCCCCGGAGCTGGAACGGCAGTGGGTCGTGGCGACGCGGTCCCGCGCCGGGGTCCTGGAGGACTCGCCCGAGCTCCGCACCCTGCTGGACCGCTTCCCGCGCACCATCGAGGTGCCGCCGCTGCGCCACCACATCGAGGACGTCGCCGAGCTGGTGCCGTACCTGCTGGCCCGGCTGACCCGCGGGGCGGAGCTGGTGTGCTCGCCCGAGGCGATGCGGGTGCTGATGCGCAACCGCTGGCCCGGCAACGTCGAGCAGCTCTACCAGGTGCTGCGCAAGGTCGTCGCGCGCCGGCGGACGGGGACCGTGCGGCCGGAGGACCTGCCGCCCGAGACCCGGGCGATCACCCGCCGGGTGCTCACGCCGCTGGAGGCGATCGAGTGCGACGCGATCGTGGACGCGCTGCTGGACACGGACGGCAACAAGGCCGAGGCGGCACGGCGGCTGGGGATGTCCCGGGCCACGATCTACCGCAAGATCCGCGGCTACGGCATCTCGATGCCGACGTCCGACGGCGGGGACTGATCCGTCCCGGGCGGTGACCCGGCGTCGTTCCGCCGGATCTGGGCCTGGCGGAGCAGCGCCAGCAGCTCCTCGTACGGGCCCACGACGTACGCGTCGTCCCCGAGGCCGAAGCGGGTGCCGCGGCGCGGCGGGAACTCGGGGTCCGTGGCGCCCGCGCGGAGCAGCGCCACGACCCGGGTCCGGGCGGAGAGCTCACCCATCGCCAGCCCGTCGAGGCCGCTGCCCGCCGTCACCGCGATCCGGCCGATCATGAACGGCGTCCGGTCCACGTAGAAGGTGCCGAGGACGTCCAGGCCGAGCGCCGCGCCCACGAACCACGGTGAGGCCAGCGCGGCGGTGGAGCGGACGTACCGGAAGTCGAAGCCGTCCTCGACCGCTTCGGAGAGGTCCCGGTCGAAGATCCGCAGGACCACCGGGACGTCCGCCCAGCGCCCGCCGAGCCGGTCCCGCACGGCGAGCCCGGTCTCGATGTTGACCGAGGCGAGGACGGCGGCGTCGGTCGCGTCCCCGGTCAGCACGGGGACGCCCAGCTCGCGGGCCCGAGGCAGGTGCCGGTTGCGCGGGTCCCGTTCCAGGACGACGGGCCGCGCCCCGGCCGCGAGCAGCCCTTCCAGCACCCCGATCCCGACGGCGCCCAGCCCGACGACGATCACGTGGCCCTTCATCGAGCCCAGCCGGCGCCGCCCGACGGACCGCTCGATGCTGCTGCTGACGAGCATCTGGGTGAGCAGCGAGAAGAGGACCGCGGCGAGCACGACGCCGCCGAACATCATCCCGATGGCGTAGACCCGCAGCCACGTCTGCTGCTCGGCGAACGAGAAGTCCCCGTAGCCGACGGTGCCGATGGTCTCGACCGTGAAGTAGACGGCGTCGACCCAGGTCATGTGCGCGCCGTTCGCCTTCAGGTAGCCGGCGTGCAGGACGAGGACGGACAGGACGAACACCCCGAGCAGCACGAGAGCGGTCACCCGCAACGGCCGTTCGGCCTCGGCGAGCAGGATCCGCAGGACGGAGAGCAGGCCCGCCCGGCCGCCCTCCTCGTCCCGCTCGACGGCCCGCGCCACCCCCGCGGACCGGGCGCCCACGGAACGCCCCGCCCGCACCGGCTCGGCGAGCGCCCCCGCGCCGGACGCCGCGAACTGCGCGGCCGTGCCGATCAGGCCGACCGGCTCGCCGGCCTCGACGCGGTGGTCGCGGCCGGGGCACACCACCTCGCGGTCCCCGTCGCCGGCCGCGATCGGGGCGAGGTCGCCGTACAGCTCGCGCAGGGTCCCCGGCCTCGGCGCGGCCGACCGGGCGACGACGAACTCCTGCCCGGCCAGCTGCACGGGGTGCGGCCGGATCCCGAGACAGGCCTCGACGATCGACGGGGCGGACAGCGCGGCGACGTCCAGGACGCTCCCCGGCCCGGCCACCTCGGCGAGCGCGCGGCCCACCGCCGAGTTCGCGATCCGCACGATGAGCCGCACCTCGGGGGCGTGCCGGTGGACCAGCAGCGCGGTCTCCGTGGCGGCCAGATCGTCCTCCGGAACCACGACCACCGCCGAGGCGCGGGTCGCCGCGGCCGCGGCGAGCGCCTCGCGGGGCCGGCCGGGGACCCGGGGGACGCCCCACGCCTCGAGCAGGCGTTCGGTGCCGCGGCCCGGCTCGTCGCCCGCCTCGACGGCGACGACCTCGACGCCGGCCGCGTGCAACTGCTCGATCGTCCGCACCCCGACGGCGCCGGTTCCGCACACGACGACGTGGCCGGCTCGGCTCCCCTGCATCGGGCCCCCTCTCCGTCGGTGCCCTCGGCGCAGTCTGGCGATCCCGTGTCACTGAGGGTGGCGCCGCGGTGGCAGGTCGGGAAGACCTGACCACCGGCGCTCGAGCGGCTCGAGCGGCGATCTGCGACGCTCGAGCCACGCGAGCGGCGGACGCTAGGTGCGATCGGGGTCGAACAGGGCCGCCGGCTTCGCGGGCTCCGGAGCGAACCCGCCGCGGGGCCGCTCCTCGGGCGCGGTCAGGGGCTTCGGCTCGGCCGCGGGTCCCGCCGACCCGGCCGGGTCGGCCGGGTCGGGAACGGCGTCGACCCTGGCCCGCGCCGGGACCTCGGCCTGGAAGACGTCCGAGACGTGCGCTCCCCTGCCCGCGACGCTGCGCCTCCAGAAGGCGACGCCCGCACCACCGGCGGCCACGACCGCGAGCACCACCCGCCCTCGACCGCGATTCCGCTCCGCCATGTCCCGCGCCTTCCCTCGTCCGGTGGGCCGAAGACTAGGACCCGGGCACCCGGCCGTCAGCGGCGGGCGTTCTTGACCCTCTCGTAGCGGTGCAGTGCCTCCTGGCGTTCCTGCTTGTGGTCGACGATGGGCTCCGGGTAGCCCTCGGGGATCCCGTCCCTCAGCGCCCACGGCTGGTGCACGGCCCTGCCCGGGACGCTCGCGAGCTCGGGGACGTACCTGCGGACGTACGCGCCCTCGGGGTCGAACCGCTCCCCCTGCGTGACCGGGTTGAACACCCGGAAGTACGGCGACGCGTCCGTGCCGCTGCCCGCGGTCCACTGCCAGCCGTGCTGGTTGGAGGCCAGGTCGCCGTCCACGAGCAGGGTCATGAAGTGCCGCGCGCCCCACCACCACGGCAGGTGCAGGTCCTTGACCAGGAACGACGCGACGATCATCCGCACCCGGTTGTGCATCCAGGCCTCGGCCCGGAGCTGGCGCATGCCGGCGTCGACGATCGGGAAGCCGGTGCGGCCCTCCTGCCACGCCTCGAACGCGGCGCGGGCCTGCGCGTCGGTCTCGACCGGCAGCGCGTCGAAGGCGCGGTCGTAGTTCCTCCGCGCGGAGTCCGGACGCTGGTGGAGGATGTCCGCGTAGAACTCCCGCCAGGCGATCTCCGTGCGGTAGGTGTCCGCGGAGGCCGAGCGGCGGTTCGCGAGGTCGGCGAGCAACGTCCGCGGGTGGACGCAGCCGTACTTCAGGTGGACGGACATGCGCGACGTCCCGGGCAGGTCCGGCCGGTTCCGGGCGTCCCCGTACCCGTCGACCCCGCCGCTGTCGCCCGCGTCGGCGAGAAAGTCCCGCCACGTGCGCAGCGCGGCCTTCTCTCCCGGTTCGGGGAGCGCGGCGTCCACGGGGAGGTCGTCCGGGATCGCGACCGCGCGCGGGCCGCCGTCCTTCGACGACGGGTCGATCCAGTTCAGCGTGGTGGCGCCGGTGTCCGCCGGCGCGCGCCAGCCGTGCTCGGTCCAGGCGCGGCGGAACGGGGTGAAGACCTTGAACGGCTCGCCGTCGGTCTTCCGGACGCGGCCCGGTGCGACGGCGTACGGGGAGCCGGTGCGGACGAGCTCGCGGCCGTCCGCGGCGAGGGCCTGCTCGACGGCCTCGTCCCGCCTGCTGCCGTAGGGCCCGAAGTCCGCGGCGACGTGCACGGTGGCCGCCCGCACCGCCTCCGCGACCCGGGGGACGACGTCCGCGGGCTCGCCCCTGACCACGAGCAACCGGCCGTCGAGGGCGTCGTCGAGCTCGCGCAGGGTGCCGAAGAGGAAGTTCAGCCGCGCGGCTCCGGCGGGGCCCAGCAGGGCCGGGTCCAGGACGAACAGCGCGAGCGCGGAGTCCGCCGCGTTGGCGGCGGCGAGGAAGATGGGCTGGTCACCGACCCTGAGGTCGCGACGGAACCAGACGACGGCGCTCTGCCCGGGGTCGGCCATCCGACGACGCTAACCACTGCTCCCGCAGGACGCGCGGCGAATCTCCGGTAGCGCCCGGGCCGAGGACCGCGAAAACGGGGCGGGCCCGGTGGGCCCGCCCCGTCGACGTGCGTGGTGCAGATGGCTCAGCGCTCGCTGATGCCGGTGTACTTGCGCTCGGTCGCGCCGACGTAGAGCTGGCGCGGGCGGCCGATCTTGTTCTGCGGGTCGTCCATCATCTCCCGCCAGTGCGCGATCCAGCCGGGGAGCCGGCCGAGCGCGAACAGGACCGTGAACATCTTGGTCGGGAAGCCCATGGCCCGGTAGATCACGCCGGTGTAGAAGTCGACGTTCGGGTAGAGCTTGCGCTCGACGAAGTAGTCGTCCGCCAGCGCCTTCTCCTCCAGCCGCATGGCGATGTCCAGCAGCGGGTCCGTGACACCGAGGTTCTTGAGCACCTCGTCCGCGTTCTGCTTGACGATCTTCGCGCGCGGGTCGTAGTTCTTGTAGACCCGGTGCCCGAAGCCCATCAGCTTCGCGCCCTTCTCCTTGTTCTTCACCCGCTCGACGAACGCGTCGACGTTGCCGTCCTCGACGTCCTTGATCCGGGTGAGCATCTCCAGCACGGCCTGGTTCGCGCCGCCGTGCAGCGGGCCGAACAGGGCGTTCACACCCGCGGAGATCGACGCGAACAGGTTCGCCTGCGACGAGCCGACGAGCCGGACCGTCGAGGTCGAACAGTTCTGCTCGTGGTCCGCGTGCAGGATCAGCAGCGTGTCCAGGGCCTTCGCGATGGCCGGGTCCACCTCGTACGGCTCGGCCGGGAAGCCGAACGTCATCCGCAGGAAGTTCTCGACCAGGCCGAGCGAGTTGTCCGGGTAGAGGAACGGCTGGCCCACGGACTTCTTGTAGGCGTAGGCGGCGATCGTGAAGACCTTCGCCATGAGCCGGACGGTGGAGAGCTCGACCGCGTCCTTGTCGAACGGGTCCAGGGCGTCCTGGTAGAAGGTCGACAGCGCGCTGACCGCGGAGGACAGCACCGGCATCGGGTGCGCGTCCCGGGGAAGCCGTCGAAGAAGCCCTTGAGGTCCTCGTGCAGCAGCGTGTGCCGGCTGATGTCGTTGGTGAATCGCTCGAGCTCGGCCGCCGTGGGCAGCTCGCCGTAGATCAGCAGGTAGCTGACCTCCAGGAAGCTGCTCTTCTCGGCCAGCTGGTCGATGGGGTAACCGCGGTAACGCAGGATCCCTGCGTCGCCGTCGATGTAGGTGATGGCCGAGGCGCAGGCCGCGGTGCTCGTGAACCCGGGGTCGAACGTCGTCATCCCCGTCTTCGCGAGGATCTTGCTCACGTCGACTGCCGAAGCACCCTCCGTCGGCGCCTTGATGGCCATCTCGTGCTCGCCGCCCGGGTACTTCAGGACGGCGGTGTCGCTTCCGGCGGACTCGTCAGCCATGTGGAGGTTCCCTCTCACACTCGTCAGTTATCTCGGTTGTACACAACGCTAGTGCTCCGAGGCCCCTCCGTCGCCCAGGGCGTTACGCATCACGTCCCGGACGCGGTAAGGATCACGCCGCGATGGCCTCTTACCGTCCACGACACGGGCCTGCGCCCATCGTCGTCCGGGTTCCGCGGTCCGGCATCCGCTGGCTGCCAGACGGGACGACGACCGGTCCCGATCACCCGCCGCGGGGGCCCACGTAGCGCCAGAACGCGGCGAACCGGAACACCACGGCGATCACGACGACGACCACGGCGACGCCGCCGATCGTCGCCGCCGCACCGGCGCCCACGCCCTCCGCGGCCCAGCCGTGCCACATGTCCGCCAGCCGGGGGCCGCCGGCCACGACGACCAGGAAGACGCCCTGCATCCGGCCGCGCATCTCGTCCGTCGCGACGGTCTGCAGCATCGAGTTCCGGTAGACCGAGCTGACCAGGTCGCCGGCCCCGGCGACCGCCAGCGCGAGCACCGCGAGCCACAGCGAGTTCGTCAGGCCGAAGAAGGCCACGCCGAGGCCCCAGACGCAGACGGCCACGGTGACCGCGACCCCCTGGCGTCGGACCTTCTGCAGCCAGCCGGACAGCACGCCGGCCGCGACCATCCCGATCGGCACCGCCGCGAACAGCAGGCCGAGGGCGAACCCGCCGCCGGGCGGGTCCCCGAACCGGGTCTCCGCCAGCTCCGGGAACAGCACGCGCGGCATCCCGAAGCCCATCGCGATCAGGTCCACCAGGAACGAGACCAGCAGGATCTTCTGCGTCGAGACGTAGCGGAACCCGTCGACGACCTCGCGGAACCCGGCCTTGCGGCGCACGCCGGGCTCGGCGTCCAGCGGCGGTATGGACGGCAGCTTCCAGGTGGCCCAGAGGGTCGTCAGCAGGAAGATCGCGTCGAGCAGGTAGAGCGTGCCGAGCCCGATCACCGGGATCAGCACGCCCGCCAGCAGCGGGCCGGCGATCGAGCCGACCTGCATGACCGTCATGTTCAGCGCGTTGGCCGCCGGCAGCTGGACGGCCGGGAGCAGCCGCGGGATCACCGCGCTGCGGACGGGCTGGTTCATCGCGAGCATCGCCGACTGCACCGAGAACAGGCAGAGGACGACCCAGACGCTGCCCACGCCGGACGCCGCGACGACCCACAGCGCCAGCGACGTGACGGCGATCCCGGCGCCGGTGACCAGCAGCATCGTGCGCCGGTCCACGGCGTCCGCGATCGCCCCGCCCCAGAGCCCGAAGACGATCAGCGGGACCAGCCCGAAGAGGCCGGTCAGGCCGACGTAGCCGGACGAGTTCGTCATGGCGTAGATCTGCGTCGGGACGGCGACGACCGAGAGCTGCGCGCCGACCGTCGTCACGACCCCGGCCAGCCAGAGCCTGCGGTAGGCCGGGGTCTGCAGCGGTGTGGTGTCCGCGAAGGTGCCGCGGACAGCGGTGACCATCCGCCGGGTGGGGCCGACCGGGATGGCCTCGGTGCGCACCTCGCGGGTGCGGCCCTCGTCGTGCGGGCCGCGGACCGTGCGCCCCTCCCCGAGGGGTGCACGCACGGTCGGCGGCTCGGCCGCCGGGTTCCCCCGGGCCCGGTTCTCCACGGTCGCCGGATCCGCCGCCGGGTCCCGGGTGGGCCGCGTGGGGGGTTCCCCGCCGGTCCGCAGCGGATCGGTCGGCTGGTCCGGCGGTGGACCACCAGGGACTGTCACGTCCCCAGGATTACCAGAAGGGACCCACGCCGGGCGCCCCCGCGTGGACGGTCAGGGCGCGAGCCGGACGACCCGCCAGGTGCGGTCGTCCCGATTCCCGACGAAGCGCAGCCGGTCGTGCATCCGGTTCGTGCGGCCCTGCCAGAACTCGACCTCGTCCGGGAGCAGCCGCCAGCCGCCCCAGTGCGGAGGCCGCGGGATGGCCTCGGTGTCCGCGAACCGCCGGGTGATGCTCTCGAGCGCGTCGTCGAGGACGTTGCGGTCGTGGACCGTGACGGACTGGGCGGACGCCCACGCCCCCAGCTGCGAACCACGGGGGCGGCTGGCCCAGTAGGCGTCGGCCTCCGCAGCGCTCGCCTGCTCCACCCGGCCCCGCAGGTGGACCTGCCGCTGCAGGCCGTACCAGGGGAACGTCACCGACGCGAAGCGCGAGCGGCGCAGGTCGTGGCTCTTGGCCGAGGTGTAGTTGGTGTAGAAGACGACGCCACGCTCGTCGAGGCCCTTGCACAGGACGGTGCGCGAGGACGGGTGGCCCTCGAGGTCCGCCGTGGCCAGCACCATCGCGTTCGCCTCGGGCAGCCCGGCCGCCTGCGCCTCCGCCAGCCAGACGGTCAGCTGCTCGTGCCAGGTCGGCGCGAGCACGTCGACGTCGAGCTCGCCGCTCCGGTAGTCGACGCGCATGGCGGACAGCGGATTCTGCGTGGGAACCGTCATTCGCACACCTCCTCGTGGGGGCTTCGACGCTAGGTCGCGCTCGACGCGGCGACCACCCTCCGAACGGGTCCGGTGACAGAGCCCACCCGGACGCACCGTTGTGCGACGTGCGGGTGGACGGGAGGGTGACGGCGAAAACCACCTGGATCAGAGGAGATGCCGGTGTCCGTCCCCGACGCACACGACGTGCCCCCGCCGCCGCCGGGCTTCAAGTCCGGCCTCGAGGGACACGTCGCGTTCCGCACGCAGATCGCCGAGCCGGACAAGGACGGGGGTGCCCTGCGCTATCGCGGTGTCGACATCGAGGACCTGGTCGGGACGGTGTCCTTCGGCAACGTCTGGGCGCTGCTCGTCGACGGCCGGTTCGGGCCGGGCCTGCCGCCGGCGGAGCCGTTCCCCATCCCCGTGCACACCGGCGACGTGCGCGTCGACGTCCAGGCCGCGCTGGCCATGCTGGCACCGCACTGGGGGTACCAGCCGCTGCTGGACACCTCCGTCGAGGAGGCGCGGGACCAGCTGGCCCGGGCCTCGGTGATGGCGCTGTCCTACGTCGCGCAGTCCGCCCGCGGGATCGGCGTCCCGGCCGTGCCGCAGGCGCGGATCGACGAGGCGAAGACGATCACCGAACGGTTCATGGTGCGCTGGCGCGGCGAGCCGGACCCCGCCCACGTGCGGGCCATCGACGCCTACTGGGTCTCCGCGGCCGAGCACGGCATGAACGCCTCGACGTTCACCGCGCGGGTCATCGCGTCCACCGGCGCGGACGTCGCGGCGTCCCTGTCCGGGGCGATCGGCGCCATGTCCGGCCCGCTGCACGGCGGCGCGCCGGCCCGGGTGCTGCCGATGATCGCCGAGGTGGAGCGGACCGGGGACCCGGAGGCGCTGGTCAAGGGCATCCTGGACCGCAAGGAGAAGCTCATGGGCTTCGGGCACCGGGTCTACCGGGCCGAGGACCCCCGGGCCCGCGTGCTGCGCCGCACCTGCCAGGAGCTGAACGCCCCGCGCTTCGAGGTGGCCGCCGGGCTCGAGCGTGCCGCGCTGTCGATCCTGCGCGAGCGCCGCCCGGACCACCCGATCGAGACGAACGTCGAGTTCTGGGCCGCGGTGATCCTGGACTTCGCCCAGGTCCCGCCGCACATGATGCCGGCGATGTTCACCAGCGCCCGCACGGCGGGCTGGTCCGCGCACATCGTGGAGCAGAAGCTGGAGAACAAGCTGGTCCGGCCGTCCGCACAGTACATCGGCCCGGGCCCGCGGAAGCCGCAGGACGTCGAGGGCTGGGACCTGGTCTCCGGCTGACCCTGTGCGCGTGGAACCTCGTTCTAGCGAGGTTCCACGCGCACGACCCCACCTGACCTGCATATTCAGGCGGGAACGGGCGCCACCTTGCGCGGAGCCTTGCGGATGGCGAGGGACGCGACGACCGCGAGCCCGCAGAGCACCGCCCCGCCGAACCACGCGGCGTCGTAGCTGCCCAGGGCGTCCCGCACCAGCCCCGCGACCAGCGCCGCGAACGCCGCGCCCAGCTGGTGCGAGGCGAACACCCAGCCGAACACGATCGGCGCGGACGCCCCGAACGCGGAGCGGCACAGCGCCATCGTCGGCGGCACCGTGGCCACCCAGTCCAGGCCGTAGAAGATGATGAACGCGAAGATGCTCGCGTCGACGTCCGCGCCGAACAGCGGCGGCAGCAGCGCCAGCGACACCCCGCGCAGCAGGTAGTAGGCGGCGAGCAGGACCCGCGGGTCGTACCGGTCGGTCAGCCAGCCGGAGAAGATCGTCCCCACCAGGTCGAAGATCCCGACGATCGCCAGCAGGCTCGCCGCCGTCGTGGCGGGCATGCCGTGGTCGTGGGCGGCCGGCACGAAGTGGGACTGGATCAGCCCGTTGGTCGTGGCGCCGCAGACGAAGAATCCGGCCATGAGCAGCCAGAACGTCCGGTTCCTCGCCGCGGTGATGAGCGTCGTGATCGCGAGCTTCGCGGCGCCGGACCGCAGCGGCTCGACGACGTCCGCCTCGGTCCCGCCGTACGGCAGCGCGCCGACGTCCGAGGGCCGGTTGCGCAGGAACAGCAGCACGATCGGCACGACGACCAGTGCCGCGCCGCTGACGGTCAGCGCCGCGGCGCGCCAGCCGCCGGTCGCGACGATGTGCGCGATCGCGGGCAGGAAGATCAGCTGCCCGGTCGCGTTCGCCGCCGTCAGGATGCCGGAGACGAGGCCGCGGCGGGCCACGAACCAGCGCCCGACGACCGTCGCCACCAGGGCCATCGCCATCGAGCCGGTCCCGATCCCGACGACGACGCCCCACAGCATCACGAGCTGCCAGGACGCGGTCATGAACACGGTCAGCCCGCTGCCGAGCGCGACGAGGACGAGCGCGCTCGCCACCACCCGGCGGATGCCGAAGCGCTCCATCAGCGCCGCGGCGAACGGCGCGGTGATCCCGAACAGCGCGAGGTTGACCGCGAGCGCGACCGAGATCGTGCCGATGGACCAGCCGAACTCGTCGTTCAGGGGCTCGACCATCACCCCCGGCGTCGAGCGGAAGCCCGCCGCGCCGATGAGGGCCAGGAACGTGGCGGCCGCGGCCCACCAGGCCGGGTGGATCCGCCGGCCCCGGCGCGGCGTCACGCCCACGGTGTCGAGTTCGGTCACCGGATCAGCATCGTCGGCGCGAACGAGCAACGGAAGTGGCCGGACAGACATACTGTGCAAGAATCCGGCCATGCCGAGGCGCGCATCACGTCACGAGGTCGCGGTGCTGGCGCTGCCGGGAGTGATCGCGTTCGAGCTGGGGCTGCCCCACAGGCTGCTGGGCAGCGCGGCGGGGCCCGACGGTGCACCGCTCTACCGGGTCCGGGTCACGACCCTCGACGGCGGCCCGGTCCGCACGTCCGCCGGCTACTCGGTGCTGCCCGAACACGGGCCGGAGATCGTCGGGACCGCGCAGACGCTGATCGTCCCCGGGCACAACGGCGGCCCGCAGATGGACGACGGGTCGATCTCGCCGAGCTCGCCGGCGTCCTGCGGGACGCGGCGGAGCGCGGCCGGGTGGTCTCGATCTGCACCGGCGCGTTCGTCCTCGCGGCCGCGGGCCTGCTCGACGGCCGCCCCGCCACCACGCACTGGCTGCACACCGACCGGTTCCGGGCGCTGTACCCGCAGGTCGAGCTGGACCCGGACGTCCTGTTCGTCGACGACGGGGACGTGCTCACCTCCGCGGGCAACGCCGCCGGGATCGACCTGCTGCTGCACCTCGTCCGGCGCGACCACGGCGCGGAGGTCGCCGCCACGGTCGCCCGGCGCAGCGTCGTCGCGCCGTGGCGGGAAGGCGGGCAGTCCCAGTTCGTCGAGCAGCCCGTGCCGGAGCCGGCGGGCGCGAGCACCGCGGCGGCGCGCACCTGGGCGCTGGAGCACCTCGCCGAACCCCTCTCCCTCGACGAGCTCGCGGCCCGGTCCGCGATGAGCGTCCGGACCTTCACCCGCCGCTTCCGCGCCGAGACGGGCCTCAGCCCCGGCCGCTGGCTCACCACCCGCCGCGTGGAACTGGCCCGCCGCCTGCTGGAGACGACGGACCTGCCCGTCGAGGGGATCGCCGCCCGCGCGGGCTTCGGCAGCACGGCGTCGCTGCGCCAGCACCTGCACGCGGCGATCGGGATGTCGCCCCTCGCCTACCGGCGGTCGTTCCGGGTGCCGGCGAGCGCCTGACGGCCGGTGTCACCGGGCCGGTGGCAGCGGCGGTCGGGGGCGGCTGCGACACTGGGCTCCGTGACCGCGTCGACCAGCACCGATCTGCAGATTCCCGCCGACCTGTTGCCCACCGACGGGCGCTTCGGATGCGGACCGTCCAAGGTCCGCCCCGAGCAGCTCGCGGCGCTCGCGGAGTCCGGCACCACCTACATGGGCACCTCGCATCGGCAGAAGCCGGTCAAGTCGCTCGTCGGCCGGGTCCGGGCGGGCCTGTCCGAGCTGTTCTCCCTGCCGGACGGCTACGAGGTCGTCCTCGGCAACGGCGGGTCCACCGCCTTCTGGGACGCCGCCGCGTTCGGCCTCGTCCGCGAGCGTTCCCTGCACCTGACCTACGGCGAGTTCTCCTCCAAGTTCGCGGACACCACCAAGGGCGCGCCGTTCCTGGCGGACCCGGTGATCGTCTCGTCGGAGCCGGGCACCGCGCCCGCGCCCACCGCGGACGCCTCCTGCGACGTCCTGGCCTGGGCCCAGAACGAGACCTCCACCGGCGTCTCGGTGCCGGTCGTCCGCCCAGAGGCGGCGATCGACGGCCAGCTCGTCGTCATCGACGCGACGTCCGGCGCCGGCGGCCTGCCCGTCGACATCACCCAGGCGGACGCCTACTACTTCGCCCCGCAGAAGGGCTTCGCGTCCGACGGCGGGCTCTGGATCGCGCTGATGAGCCCGGCGGCGCTGAAGCGGGTCGCCGAGCTGGCGCAGGGTGAGCGCTGGATCCCGCCGTTCCTGTCGCTGGCCACGGCCGTCGACAACTCGGCGAAGGACCAGACCTACAACACCCCGGCCGTCGCGACGCTGCTGATGCTCGCGGACCAGATCGACTGGATGAACGGCCTCGGCGGCCTGGACGCCTGCGTCGCCCGCACCAAGGACTCCTCGGACCGGCTCTACTCCTGGGCCGAGAAGACCGGGTACACCTCGCCGTTCGCGGACCCGGCACACCGCTCGCAGGTCGTCGGCACCATCGACTTCGCGGAGTCTGTGGACGCCGCCGCCGTCGCCAAGGTGCTGCGCGCCAACGGTGTCGTGGACACCGAGCCCTACCGCAAGCTGGGCCGCAACCAGCTGCGGATCGGGATGTTCCCGGCGGTCGAGCCGGCGGACGTCTCCGCGCTCACCACCTGCATCGACTGGGTCGTCGAGCGCCTCGGCTGACGCACCCCTCGACGCGGCCGGGTCTGCCTTCGAGCGGCCCGGCCGCCGTCGTATCCGGTCCGTGATCCGGAGGGGGGTGACGCACTGTAGTCACATCCGTAACATGGATCTCGGCTTTACCAAGTGGTCGACTCCGTGCAACTCTCTGCCGAACGCCGGTGGAGCCGGACGCGTCGCAGGCCGGATATACCCCGTTCACCAGGGGAATCCGGTCCCGGCGCGCCTCACCCGTCGGACACGGATCGGCATCTACCGTCACCCGGACGGGGACGTGAGACAGCGGGGAGGCCTCGATGCGGGCGTTGCGGGTCGTCGGGATCACCGAGGACGGTTCGGTCGTCCTCGAGGACCCCGGGCGCCGCGAACGCTTCACGGTCCCGGCCGACGAGCAGTTGCGGGCCGCCGCGCGCGGTGACCTCACCCGGCTCGGACAGATCGCGATCGAGTTGGAGAGCCAGTTGCGACCACGTGAGATCCAAGCCCGGATCCGGGCCGGGGCGTCCGTGGAGCAGGTTGCCTCGGCCGCCGGGGTACCCGCCCAGAAGATCGAGCGCTTCGCCTACCCGGTGCTGCTGGAGCGCACCCGGACGGCCGAGGTCGCCCGGGCCGCGCACCCCGTACGGAGCGACGGGCCGGACGTCCGCACCCTCGGCGAGACCGTCGCGCACACCTTCGGGCTCCGCGGGCAGGACCACACCGAGGCGGACTGGGACTCCTGGAAGGGCGAGGACGGCAAGTGGGTCGTCGCGCTCAGCTGGCGGGCGGGCCGGTCGGACATCCGGGCGCACTGGACGTTCCAGCCCGGGGCGCACGGCGGCACGGTCACCGCGCTCGACGAGCACGCCTCCGACCTGGTCGAGGGCCTGCCGCAACGCCCGCTGCGCACCGTCGGACCCGTGATCGACATCGCCCGCTCCGAGGAGGAGCAGGACCGCCGGCAGTCCGAGCAGGCGCGGGCCGAGATGGTTCGCGCCGCCTCCGGCATGGGCGTGCGCGAGCGCCCGCTGGGCGGCTCGGACACCCGTTCGCGGTCCGTCGCGCCGGAGCAGCGGCGCCCGCAGCCGCCGCGCCGCCCGGAGCCGGAGCCGGCGCCGGTGGAGGAGCCGGACGAGGCCGCGGGAGCGCCGGCCTGGAACCGGGCGGCACCCACGGGTGCCGTGGACGCGGAGAACGAGGCGGCGCAGAGGGATCAGCCCGCCGGCGGCTCCTCCTCCAGTGCTCAGCCGGCTGACACTTCCGCGGCGGGCGACCATCCGGCTGCGACGGCGACGGGCGATCGGCCGGTGGCCGAGCCTGCGGGCGTTCCGCCGGACCTCTCGGAGGCCGACCCGGCTCCGGGAGAGAAGCCCTCCGCGGCGGCGAGCTCCCGAGTCGGCTCCTTCAGCGGCCACCGGTTCCGAGACGGCTCCGGCAGGGACGACCTCCGAAGGGGCTACGGCGGCCACAGCCGGCTCGGCGTCGACCCCGGCGGCGGAGACCGGCCCCGAGCCGGCCGCGCCGACCGGCTCCGAGCCGACCGCGGTGACGGGCTCCGAGCCGACCCGGGCAGCCGCGACCGGATCAGCGGGAGCACCGGCAACGACGAGCCGCTCCGAGCAGGCAACTGCGGCCGCGGCCGAGGCGGGCCCTGCCACCGACACCCCTGCCACCGACACCCCTGCCGCCGAGGTCCCTGCCGCCGAGGCCCCTGCCGCCGAGGCCCCTGCCACCGAGGCCCCTGCCACCGAGGCCCAGGCGAAGCCGGCTCCGGCGTCCGGCACTCCGGCCAAGCCGTCCCCGGCCCCCGAGGTCCCTGCTGTCGAGACCCCTGCCGCCGAGACCCCTGCTACCAAGACCCCGAGCACCGCAGCCCCGACGTCGAAGCCTGCCGCGGCCGAGAAGCCCGCGGCTGAGCAGGCCCCGCCCCCCAAGCGGACCAAGAAGGGCAAGCCCGTCATGCCCTCCTGGGACGAGGTCCTGCTGGGCGTCCGCGGCCAGCGCTGAACCACCCGCCCGACCCGCGTTCCGACCCCGGAGCGCGGGTCGAGTGCTGTCCGGACCTCGAGCAGGCCTGATCGCCGCCGGCACCCCCTCACCGGCCACGGACGGCCCGTCAGGGGCCTGAAACGGTGATCAGCACGAGTTGCTCACGGTCCGCGATACAGACCAGACCGGGCCGTTGTGGCCGCCCGGTACCGCAGGCGCCGACCAAGCCCGGATCGCGTCGCCCACGAGCGGTGGTTCGACCCGCTGATCTCGTTGCGCTCGTCGCGTCCGGAACTCGGCGAGGCGAGCCCGGCACCTCATGGGGAGCCCGTAGGTCGGCCGGGCCGTCGCGTCAGCGCACGGCAGGCGGCCAGGGGCGCTCAGAGGAGCGCGGTGAGGATCAGGCAGACCCAGGCCGCCCCTAGTCCGACCGCCGTCCCCAGCGCGATCCAGCGCCAGAACGGCATCCGCCGCGCGAGCCACAGCGACGGGGCCAGGCCGAGCACCACCATCACGTTCGCCGGCACCCACAGCGCGCCGAAGGCCGCCCCGAACGCCCGGCTCAGCGCGATGTCCCCGACCGCGGCCAGGACGGCGAAGAACGCCGCGACCGTCAGGCCCGTCGCCCAGGGGGTGGGCTCCGCGGACTCCGCCCGCAGCCGATGCTCCGCGACGAGCGGGAGCCCGGCGAGCGGGCCCGTGTTCGGCCCGTGGACGACGTCGATCCCGCCGGTCACCGGATCCACGTACTCGACGGGCCGGCCCAGGACGTCCGAGACGCGGCCCGCGAGCTGGCGGCCCCGCCGTCGGACGAGGTCTTGCTCGACCGGCCCCGCCTGCAGCGCGACGGTCGACGCGACGGCGCCCCATTCGCGCAGCGAGTCCTCGAGTTCCGAGGGCAGCACCGAGTCGCCCGGCCGCTTGTCGCCGAGCACCACCTGTCCCCCATCAGCGAGGTGCACGCTCTCAGGTTACGGAAGGCGCCACTGCATGGAAGGCCACCGCGGCGGCCGTTGCGACATTGAGAGAGTCGACCCCGGAGGCCATCGGGATCTTCACCCGCAGGTCAGCGGCCTGTAGCGCCTCCGTGCTGAGCCCCGGGCCCTCCGCGCCGACGAGCAATGCCACCCGTTCGCCGGACAGGCCGGCGGCGGAGAGCGGCACCGCGTCCGCGGCCGGGGTGAGCGCCGCGACGCGCAGCCCGGCCTGCCGCAGGACGTCCAGCGACGCGGGCCAGGGCTCGGGCATCGTCGCGAACGGCACCCGCAGGACGTGCCCCATGGAGACGCGGACGCTGCGCCGGTAGAGCGGGTCCGAGCAGCGTGGGCCGAGCAGGATCCCGTCGACGCCCAGGGCCGCGGCGTTGCGGAACAGCGAGCCGAGGTTCTCGTGGTCGTTGACGCCCTCGCAGACGGCCAGGACCCGCGCGGTGCGCGCCAGCGCGGCGACGTCCGGCGCCTCGGCCCGGTCCGCCACGGCGAGCACGCCGCGGTTGAGGTGGAAGCCGACCGTCGTCGCCATGGTGTCCGCGTCCGCCTCGTAGGCCGGGACGTCGAGCGCGGCGAGGTCCTCCTCGAGCTCGGCGAGCCGCCGCGGGACGCCGAGCAGGGAGCGCACCGGATAGGGCGAGTCGATCAGCCGGCGCACCACGACGACCCCCTCGGCGATGACGATCCCGCGGCCGCCGGGCCGGTCCGGTCGCCGGTCGGCGACGGTGAGGTCCCGGTAGTCGTCCAGCCGGGGGTCCGCTGGGTCCCGGATCGCGGTGATGGTGGCCACGAGTTGATGATCCCAGGTGCCGATCGGCCCAGGTCGGCCGCCGCTCGTCGCGCGGGGTAGCCCTTTCAGCCGGTACCGGACCGCTCGGCGATGTGACACGGTGGGTAACCGCCCGACCGGGGCCGGTCAGGCCGGTGTCGGAGGCCGGACACCCGGAAGCAAGGAGGCAGCTCACGCATGGGCCAGGACGTCGACCGGACCCGGTTCAGTCGACGGGAACGCCAGCGATATCGGGCCAAGGTGCAACGGTGCCTGGAAGCGTTGGCCACGATGCTGCGGGAGCACCCGTTCGCCGAGGACGATCCCATGACCGGGATCGAGGTCGAGCTGAACCTGGTCGACGACGACCTCTCCCCCGCGATGACCGGCCAGGACGTCCTGAACGCCATCGGGGCCTCGGAGTTCCAGACCGAGCTCGGCCGCTGGAACCTCGAGCTCAACCTCCCCCGCGCCCACTGCCGGGTGATCAGTGGCGGCATCTCGAACACGAGCTCCTGGACAACCTGGCGGTGGCCCGGGCGAAGGCCAGCGACTGCGGTTCGCAGGTGGTGATGATCGGCATCCTCCCCACGCTGCAGACACGGCACATGGTGCCCGAGTCGCTGTCGAGTGACCGACGTTACAGAGTGCTGAACGAGCAGGTCCTGAGCGCGCGCGGCGAGCCGATCCACATCGAGATCGCGGGCGACGATCCGGCGAACCTGCACGCCATCCCGCCGGAGCGCTTCTCGGCGGACTACGAGTCCATCGTCGCCGAGGCGGCGTGCACGTCGATGCAGCTGCACCTGCAGCTCTCGCCCGCGGAGTTCCCGGCCTACTGGAACGCTGCGCAGTGCCTCGCGGGCGTCCAGCTCGGGCTCGCCGCGAACTCGCCGTTCCTGCTCGGCCGCCGGCTCTGGGCCGAGACCCGGATCCCCCTGTTCAAGCAGGCCTGCGACGTGCGGTCGGTCGAGCTGCGGAACCAGGGCGTCCGGCCCCGGGTGTGGTTCGGCGAGCGCTGGATCGGTTCCGTGCTGGACCTGTTCACCGAGAACGCCCGGTACTTCCCCGGGATCATGCCGATGGCCGGGGACACGGACCCGATGGCGGTGCTGCGCGCCGGCGACGTCCCGGAGCTCGAGGAGCTCAAGCTGCACAACGGGACGATCTGGCGCTGGAACCGCCCGGTCTACGACGTCGCGGACGGGCAGCCGCACATCCGGCTGGAGAACCGCGTGCTGCCGTCCGGGCCCACCGCCGTCGACATGGTCGCGAACGCGCTGTTCTTCTACGGCCTGCTCCGCGTGCTGGTGGAAGCGGACGAGCCGCTCTGGCAGTCGATGTCCTTCCAGGCGGCCGAGGAGAACTTCACGACGGCCGCCAAGCACGGCATGGAGGCCCCGCTCTACTGGCCCGGCACCGGATGGATCCGGCCGGACGAGCTGACCCTGCGCAAGCTGCTCCCCCTGGCCCACGAGGGTCTGACGCGCTGGGGGGTCGGCGCGGCGGTCCGCGACCGCTACCTCAACGTCATCGAGCGGCGCTGCGTCCTCCATCGCACGTCGGCCGCCTGGCAGCTGGACACGGTCGCCGCCCTGGAGAACCGGGGCGCGAGCCGGGAGAAGGCGCTGCTGGGGATGCTCGAGCGGTACGTGGCGATGTCCGAGGCGAACGAGCCGGTGCACACCTGGGAAGCCCCGCCTGACCGGCGGGCTCGGCCCCACCTCGTTCGCGATGGTGAACGGTCTTCCCGTTTCCCCGCGGGACCGGCCTCGCGGTTCCTAGGGTTCCTCCCGTCCCACACGGCGGCCACGTCCCTACGCGCCCGCCCACACCGATCCCCGGCCCCGAGCCGGGTTCTCGCGCCTGCTCCGCCCGTCCGGCCCCGAGCCGCACGGGTGAGCCGGCGCGCCCGCAGACGGGGGAGCCATGCCCGATCGACCCGCAGCTCCCGGCCCGAAGAAGGGCCGGTGATCGCCGTGCCCTTCCGCCTGTTCGGCCGCCCCCATCCCGGCCCCGGCGGTCCCGACCCGCGCGTGCCTCCCGGCGACGACGGGTGGGCCCGCGGGTCGGGGACCGCCACCCGCTACGCGCGCCCGGCGCGGCGCGCCGAGGACCTGCTGGGCCCGGACCCGAGGGAGGACCCGTTGACGGACCCGTTCGGCTTCGCGCCGGTGCCCGCCGCCCCGTACGGCCCGACGGGACCGGGTTCGGCCCCGTGGGCCCCGCTCGTCGAGCGGCGGGCGGAGACCCCGGCGCCCGAGCCCGTGCCGCATCCCGCCGAGGCGGCCGCGCTGGCCGCGGCGTTCGCGTCGGACTACCTGTCCTGGGACGAGGAGGACCCGGGCCGCCGGGCGCTGGTCCTCGCGGACTACCTGCGCCGGTCCGGCCCGGTGAACCTGGGCTGGGACGGCGCGGGCCGGCAGCGCGCGGACTTCGCGCTCCCCGGGCTGGTCCGGCCGGACGGCGAGGGCCGGCTGCTGGTGGACGTCCGGGTCCGGGTCACGCCCTACCGCTCCGTCGGTGAGCGCGGCGGGGTCCCGGTGGACGTGGAGGTGGGCGTCGCCGGCGTGCCCGCGGCGGCGCCCGCCCCCACGGCGCGGGGCTGGCGGAGCCTGCCGAGCCACTGGGTGCGGATCAGCATCGCGATCGCGGTCGACGGCGAGCGGCTCGTCGTCGACGCCGGCGAGGAGGAGCTCGACGAGGGGCCGGGAGGGCTGTCATGAGCGGCTTCAGGATCCCGGTGGTCGCCGGGGTGTCCGGCGGTGTCGGCGCGTCGACCGTCGCGCTGGCCCTGCACGCGCGGGACGGCGGGATCGAGATCGGGAGCGCGGACGTCGTGGTCTGCCGGGGCAGCGCGGAGTCCCTGAACCGCGCCGGCCGGATGTCCGTGACACTCGGTGACGGGCCGCCGCCGGTGCTGGCCGTGACCTGCGGACCGGCCCGGCGGGGACGCATCGCCGCCCTGCTCGCCGAGACCGGACCCGGCTGGAGCGCGGTCGTCGAGCTACCGATGGTCGCCCGCTGGCTCGAGCTCGACGACCCGTACGCCGAGGTGACGGGCCTGCTCGGGACCCAGCGGGAGACGCTGCCGCGGCCGGTCCGCGCGTACGCCACGGCACTCGGGAGGCTCGCCCGCGCGATCGCCGACTCCGGCCGGCTGAGCGGTCCGGCGCCACGCACGCTCCTCGCTCCCCCACCAGTGCGGCCGGCCTCGAGGCCGCTCACCGCGCTGCCGGCCGCAGGGCCTCACGCCACAGTGCCGCCCGACGAGCCTGAGGCGGTCGTCCCGGGGCTGCGGCCCGTCCGCGGCATCCGGATCCTGGCCACACCGGCCACCGGGTCGCGGCCGCCGGCGCCGGCCGCCCTGAACGGAGCCCGGCGATGACGCCCGGGCGGCGGTCGAGGTGACCCGTGCACACGTCCTTCCGACCCGTCCGGACTCCGGCCCGGGCGGCGCTCGCCTCCGTCCTCGCGGGGTGCCTGCTGCCGGTGACGATGCTCGCGAACGCCGCCCCGGCGCACGCGGAGGCGCCCACCGCCACATCCGTCCCGCTGCTCGGGCTCATGGCCTCCCTGTGCCCGGAGGACCTGCCGATCGCGCGGGTCGCCCGGGTCAGTGGCGAGACGCCCGGGTCCGGTCTGCTCGCCGCCGTCGAGCAGACCTGGGTCGACGCCGGCGGTTCTCGCTGGCCCTCGACGCTCGCCTCGTCCGTCGCTGCGGATCTCCGGGGCGTCACGCCGTGGGTCTGCTCGCCACTGCGCGCGGCGACGGGTGGCCTGCCGTCGACACCGGACCTTCCGCTCACCGGGCGGGAGGCCGAACCGGAGGCGGTCCCGGACCATCTCTCCGGCGCGAGGACCTACCTCGGGCACTCGGCCGAGCTCGCGAGGGATGCGGCGGCGGACCGGCCCCCCTCGGTGGTCCCGCAGGTCGTCTCTCCGCGGATCGCGTCCTCGACGGCGCCACCGGCGCCCGCCCGAGCGTGGGGCGGCGGCCCGGCCGGCTGCACGGGCACGGATCCGACGAGCGGGCGTGGCTGCCTCACCGGTGTCGCGCGGCACGGGCTCGACGCCGTCACCAGGGCGTTCGCCTCCCTGCAGGACGGTCCGGTCGTGCACACGGCGAGCTGCTGGGACGCGCACGCCTGGAACCCGTCGAGCGATCATCCGCGCGGCCGGGCCTGCGACCTGTTCCCGACCACCGGCGGCACGTTCCCGCAGGGCCGGGAGCTGGCGAACGGTTGGCGGCTCGCGGAATGGCTGCGGGCGAACGCGGGCCCGCTGCACGTCTCGTACCTGATCTGGCAGGGCCGCTACTGGGACCCGTCGGTCACCGACTCCGGTGGGTGGGGGCGGGCGTACCGCAGCAGCGTCTACGACGTCCACGACGCCACCGGCGGGCACTTCGACCACGTCCACGTGAGCTTCGCGCCCTGAACCGGAGAACCTGATGATCGACGTCGAGACGCTGCTCCGCCGCTACCTGGTGGTCGGGGTTGCGGCCGGGATGCTGGTGACCGCCGCGGTCGTCGGGGTCGTGGCGAGGGACGGGCCCGAGGTGGCCCCGGCGACCGTCGGCACGGCCGCGAGCCGCGCCAGCAGCTACGAGCACACGCCGAGCGGGCATCCAGGCAGGGGCGGACACAGCTCCGGGTCCGGGCGCGACGGCCGGAGGTCGGCGGACACCGAGGGCTCCGATCAGGGCTCCGGAGCCGGCCGAGGAACGGGCTCGGGCTCGCGCGTCACCTACCGGGACGGGGACGTTCTGGTCGTGCCCGCACCCGAACGTTCCGGGGAGTCGTCCCGCTCCCGGGCCGGCGGTCCGAGCTCGGACGGTTCGAGCCCGGGCGGCCCTCGATCCGACAGCCTCGAGGAGGACAGCTCCGGCTCCACCGTGTCGGGCTCGGACGACCCGGACTCCGGTAGCGCGAACTCCGATCGTTCCAGCTCCGGCAGCTCCGGCGCCGATCGCCCGGGCAACGACCGTTCCGGCTCCGGGGGTACCGGCGCAACGTCCGCGGACGCAGACGGCTCCTCCGCGCGCGGTTCCGGGAGCGACGCCGACCCGGGGACCGGCGGCACGAGCGGCACCGAGCGCAACGGCACCCTGAGCGACACCGGAGACACGGGCTCCACCGCGCAGGACATCACCGGCACCACCGCCGCCGAGCGGTTCGGCTGGGGCACCCCCGACCGCGAGGACGACTTCGACGGCGGCATGGACCAGTGGTCGATCTACGACGGCCCCGGCCACGCCGGCAAGGGACGGCGCACCCCGGACGCGGTGTCGATCCAGGACGGGATCATGACGATCACCGGGGATGAGGACGGCAACACCGCCGGCATGGCGTGGAACCCCGGGCAGAAGTACGGGCGCTGGGAGGCCCGCGTGAAGTCCCCTGCCAGCGCGGACGCCTACCACTCGTTGCTGCTGTTGTGGCCGGACGCGGAGAACTTCCCGGTCGGCGGGGAGATCGACTTCATGGAGATCGGCGACCCCGACCGTCGGTCGACCGACATCTTCCTGCACTACGGCGAGGACAACTCCCAGGTCCACGGCAGCCTGGACATCGACGCGACCGAATGGCACAACTGGGCGGTGGAGTGGACTCCCGAGCGGGTCACCGCGTACGTCGACGGTGAGCAGTGGTGGGAGACCACGGACACCGCGATCCTCCCACCCGGCCCGATGCACCTCTGCATCCAGCTCGACTACTTCCCCGGCGACGGCTCCGCGGGCGGCGGCGCCCTCGAACACGTCGACTGGGTCCGCCAGTACTCCCTCGACGGCGGCGCCACCGGCGGCGGCGCCGGATCGAGCACCGCCGACCGGTCCAGCGACGACGGCCGCTCCAGCGACGACGGCCGGTCCAGCACCGCCGGCGGCCGGCCCAGCGGCACCCGGAACGGCGGCGGCCAGACCCGGGACGACGGCCGGGAACAGGCCCGCGTCCGGAACCAGGACGACGCCCGCACCCGGCAGGAGGGCGAGGCCGGCTGACCCCTCTCAGCGTCGGCACAGAATCCGTTCCCTACGGTGACCCCTCCACCTCGATCACCCTTGGGGGATCACGTGCCGGGCACCGATCAGCTCACCCCTCCGACGCCGTCACCGGACCCCGGGCCCCCGCCCGGCCCCCGCCGTGTCTGGACGATCGTGCTGTCCATCGTGTCGATCGTGGCCCTCGCGGGCGTCCTGACGGCCGTGATCAGCTACGGCAGCACGTCGTCGACCTCGCAGGAACGCCGCCCGATCACGACGACCACCGCCGGGGCCCCGAGCGCACCTCGCGACCCCGGTGACCCGGTCCGCCCCGGGGGCGTCGCGACCCTGGACCCGAGCGCCCGCTCCGGCGACGAGGCCGGGGTGAAGAACAACTGGCCCCTGACGGCGCACGACGAGTTCGACGGCGGCACGCTCGACGAGTCGCTCTGGAACACCTACACCGGGAAGACCACCGGTGGCGTCGGCCGGCACGACCCGAGGAACATCACCGTCGCGGACGGCGTCATGACGATCACGAGCCGCGGCCTGAGTTCGGCCGGGATGGCGTGGGACAGGGGCCAGCAGTACGGCCGCTGGGAGGTGCGGGCACGCACCCAGGTCGGGAACGGGTACAGCGCCGTGATCCTGCTCTGGCCGGACGCGGAGGACTTCCCGCGCGGCGGCGAGATCGACTTCATGGAGCAGCCGAAGGGCGACCGCACCGAGACCCACTTCGTCCTGCACTACGGCAAGGACAACAGCCAGACCGGCGTCACCGTGCCCGGCGACTTCACCCAGTGGCACACCTACGCCGTCGAGTGGACGCCGGACCATGTCGCGGGCTTCATCGACGGCCAGGAGACGTTCCGGACCACGGACAAGGAGCAGATCCCGCCGCGCCCGATGCACCTGGCCATCCAGCAGGACATCGGCCCGTTCGGCAACGGCTGGGCCGAGGGGCCGGACGCCACGACGCCGGCCGAGGTGAAGCTCGACGTGGACTGGGTGCGCATCTACGGGCTGTAGACGGAGGTGGGGCCCCAGCCGATCGGGCTGGGACCCCACGTTCCCGAACTGACGCGCCGCTCCCACCACGAAGCGACGTGATGAAGTTAGCCTATCCTTCCCTAAACCGGCAAGGGCCTCGCGGAAAGTCACGCGCAGTGTGCCGCCCCGTCCGCATACGGTCGGTGCGTGACCGCTCCCGCACTCGCGTCCCGATACCGCTGGAGCGCCCTCGCGGCGGTCACGATCACCGTGCTCGCCTGGGCGTCGGCCTTCGTGGCGATCCGTTACGTCGGCCGGGCGTTCGAGCCCGGATCGCTCGCCCTCGGCCGCCTCGCCGTCGGGACCGTCGCACTCGGCCTCCTGCTGCTGGCCCGCCGGAACTGGGTCGCTCCGACGCACCGCGAGTGGGCGCTCCTGCTGCTCTGCGGCCTGGCCTGGTTCGCCGTCTACAACGTCGCACTGAACGCCGCGGAGCAACGCGTGGACGCCGGCACGACGGCCATGCTCGTGAACATCGGCCCGATCCTGATCGCGCTGTTCGCCGGCGTGCTGCTCGGCGAAGGGTTCCCGCGCTGGCTGGTGATCGGCGCGGCGGTCGCGTTCGCCGGGGTCGTCCTGATCGGAGCGGCGACCGCGACGGGAGACACCACCGATCTCGTGGGCGCGCTGCTGTGCGTCGTCGCGGCGGTGACGTACGCGATCGGGGTGCTGGCGCAGAAACCCGTCCTGCGCCGCCTCCCGGGCCTGCAGGTGACCTTCCTGGCCTGCACGATCGGCATGCTCGCGTGCCTGCCGTACGCGGGCGGCCTCGTGCGGGACCTGGCGAGCGCCCCGGCCGGGGCGACGGCGGGCATGGTCTACCTCGGCCTGGTCCCGACCGCCCTCGCGTTCAGCACCTGGGCCTACGCCCTGGCGAGGATGGACGCGGGACGGCTGGGCGTCACCACCTACCTCGTCCCGCCGATCACGATCGCCATGGCCGCGCTCCTCCTCGGCGAGGCCCCGCCCGCCCTCGCCCTGGCCGGCGGCGTCCTGGCCCTCACCGGTGTCGCCCTCACCCGCCGACGCTGAACCCACCGAGCCGCATGGGATGCCGGCCACCGAACCATCCAGGCACGGATCAGGGCCCCTGCCTGCAGGCAGAGGCCCTGATCCTTCCCGAACTGACGCGCCGCTCCCACCACGAAGCGACGTGACTGAAGTTAGCCTACCCTTCCTGCGCGGTCAACGTCCCGGATCGGGTGGTCCTGAACCGGGTCAGGGGCGCCGGCTGCATCCGGCGGGCCAGGACCAGCGCGACGACCAGCACGGACACCACGGTCACCACCCCGCCGACGACCAGCGGTGCGCGGCCGCCGAAGCGCTCGGCCAGCACCCCCAGCAACGGTCCGCCGAGCGGCGTCCCGCCGAGGAACAGCAGCATGTAGAGCCCCATCACCCGCCCGCGCATCGCCGGCTCGGCCGAGAGCTGCACCGCCGAGTTCGCCGCCGTCGTGAAGGTCAGCGCCGCGAGCCCCACCGGGACGAGCGCGATCCCGGTGCTGAGGTATGTCGGCATCAGCCCTGCCGCCACCAGCAGGACACCGAACGCCAGCCCGGACGCCGCGACGAGCCGGATCCGCGGCCGCCCGGACCGCCGCGCGGCGAACGTCGCCCCGATCACCGACCCCACTGCCAGCAGCGTCGTCAGCAGGCCGTAGCCCTGGGCATCGCGGTGGAAGACGTTGCGCGCGACGATCGCGAGGGTCATGAAGAAGTTGATCCCGAAGGTCGAGACCAGGAAGACCAGCACCAGCACCGCGACCATCTCCGGCCGGCGCCGGACGTACGCCAGGCCGTCGCGCAGCTGGTGCGGGGCGCGGGGCACGGGATCGGACCGGAACAGCCGGTCCGTGCGCATCAGCGCCAGCCCGGTGACGACGCCGGCGAAGCTCGCCGCGTTGATCAGGAACACCCAGCCGGTGCCGACCGCGACGATCAGCGCACCGGCCGCCGCGGGCCCCGCGATCCGGGCTAGGTTGAACGTCAGCGAGTTGAGCGCGACCGCGTTGCCGAGCTGCGCCGGGCCCACCATCTCCGAGACGAAGGACTGGCGGACCGGCACATCGAGCGCCGAGAAGCAGCCGAGCAGCGCACACAGCAGATAGACCTGCCACAGCGCGACGACGCCCGTCACCACCGTGGCTCCCAGCGCGAGCGCGCAGAGCCCCATCGCGATCTGCAGCAGGATCAGGGCGCGGCGCTTGTCCACCCGGTCCGCCAGCACGCCGCCCCACAGCGAGAGCAGCAGGGTCGGCGCGAACTGCAGCGCCGCCGCGATCCCCAGCGCCGTGGCGCTGCCGCCGGTGAGGTCGAGGACCAGCCAGTCCTGCGCGATCCGCTGCATCCACGTCCCGACGAGCGAGACGATCTGCCCGCCGGCGTAGAGCCGGTAGTTGGGCACGCGCAGGGAGGCGAACATGCCGGGAGGGGACTCGGCGGACGTCGACGGAGCAGGACCCGGGGTTTCGACGACAGCACTCACGATTTACTTAGGTTACTACAACTACCCTCCGGCCAGCGAGCGAATCGGCCCGACTGCGAAGTAGCCCACGAACGCGATCGCGACCACCCACATCAGCGGATGCACCTTGCGTGCCCCGCCGGTCGCCGCCGCCAGCACGACGTAGCTGATGAAGCCCGCACCGATGCCGTTGGCGATCGAGTACGTGAACGGCATGACGACGATTGTGAGGAACGCCGGTATCGCCGACCGCAGCTCCGTCAGGTCGATCTCCGCGACCTGACGGAACATCAACGCCCCGACGATCACCAGCGCCGGGGCCGCCGCCTCCACCGGGACGATGGAGTAGAGCGGCGTGAAGAACATCGCCGCCAGGAACAGCAGCCCGGTGACGATGTTGGCGAGCCCGGTCCGTGCGCCCTCGGCGATACCGGAGGCGGACTCGACGAAGACGGTGTTCGACGACGCGGACGCCGCGCCACCCGCGATCGCCCCGGTCCCCTCGATGACCAGCGCCCGGCCGATGTTCGGCAACTGCCCGTCCCGGCCGACGAGCCCGGCCTGCCGGCCGAGGCCGGCCATGGTGCCCATCGCGTCGAAGAAGTTCGCCAGCACCAGCGTGAAGACGAGCAGGACCACCGTCAGGGTGTCCAGCCGGGTGAACGCACCCAACGACACGTTGCCGACGAGCGAGAGGTCCGGCAGCTCGACGATGCGGTTCGGGAGCGTCGGCACGGCCAGGGACCAGCCCTTCGGGTTCGTCGCGGCCGATCCGACGTGCGCGATCGACTCGACGATGATCGCGATCGCGGTCGTGACGAGGACCCCGACCAGGATCCCGGCCCGCACTCCGCGGGCGACGAGCACGCCGGTGATCAGCAGGCCGATCACGAAGACGAACGTGGGCCAGGACCCGATCGAGCCGCCGATCCCGAGCCCGACGGGGACCGTCGTGTTCGCGGCGTCCGGCAGCCGGGTGACGAAGCCGGCGTCGACCAGCCCGATCAGCGCGATGAACAACCCGATGCCCACCGCGATGGCCGTCTTGAGCTCGGCCGGGACGGCGTTGAACACCGCCGTCCGGAAGCCGGAGAGGGCCAGCAGCACGATCACCACGCCGTCGATGACGACGAGGCCCATCGCCTCGGGCCAGCTCATCAGCGGGGCGATCGTGACCGCGAGCAGGGTGTTGATGCCCAGGCCGGTGGCGATCGCGAACGGGAGGTTGGCGACGAGTCCGAACAGGATCGTCATCAGGCCGGCGACGAGTGCGGTGACGGCCGCGACCTGCGGGACCGGCAGGATCGCGCCCAGCGCGTCGGTCTTGGCCCCCGGATCCGAGGCCGAGAAGCTGCCGAGGATCAACGGGTTCAGCACGATGATGTAGGACATCGTCACGAAGGTGACGAGGCCGCCGCGGAGCTCCCTGGGAACCGTGGAACCGCGTTCGGCGAGCCGGAAGAATCGCTCGATCACGCGCACACCGTCCCATCTCGGGCGGGGCTCGGCCGAGCCCGGGTAGGCTGACGCCGTGATCGACCCGCCCCCGATCTCGCGCCGCCTGGACGACATCCGCGTCGTCGTCGGCGCCGGCACCGCGCTGTGGGTCGTCGGCGTGGTCGTGCTGCTGGCGGCGCACCTCGCCGTGGGCCGCCCGCTCGGCGTCGACTTCGCCACCTGCGTCGCGGGAGCACTGCTCGGCACCCTCGGCTGGGGTGTCTTCAGCTGGCAACGGGCCGCGGCGCGGCGGGGGTCGCGGACGGCCCAGCGCGGGCTCGACTGAAGCTGCGCGGGAATCACCCTAGGCTCACCGCATGACCGCCGCGAGCGAGCCCACCGATTCTGGCCGTCCCACCGCCGTCGTCACCGGGGCCAGCTCCGGTATCGGTGCGGCCACCGCCCGCGCACTCGCCCGGGCCGGCTTCGACGTGGTCCTCGGCGCCCGCCGGGTGGACCGGTGTGCCGAGATCGCCAGGGAGATCGACGGCACCGCGGTGCGGCTCGACGTGACGGACCCCGACTCCGTCTCGGCCTTCGTCGCCGCGGTCCCCGAGTGTCGGCTGCTGGTGAACAACGCGGGCGGCGCGAAGGGCCTCGAGCCGGTCGCCGAGGCGGACGAGGACGACTGGCGCTGGATGTTCGAGGTCAACGTGATCGGCACGCTACGGGTGACGAAGGGTCTGCTCCCGGCGCTACTCGCGTCGGGCGACGGGCACATCGTCACCGTCACCTCGATCGCCGCGCTCGAGCCCTACGACAACGGCGCGGGCTACACCGGCGCCAAGCACGCCCAGGCGATGCTGCACCGGACGCTGCGCGGGGAGCTCCTGGGCGAGCCCGTCCGGCTCACCGAGATCTGTCCCGGGATGGTCGAGACGGAGTTCTCCCTGGTCCGGTTCGGCGGCGACGAGGAGAAGGCGGACGACGTCTACAAGGGCCTCACCCCGCTGACACCCGAGGACGTCGCGGACGTGATCACGTTCGCGGCGACCCGGCCGTCCCACGTGAACCTGGACCAGATCGTCCTCAAGCCGCGGGCCCAGGCGTCGGCGAGCCGCGCCTACCGGGAGAGCTGACCGGGGGCCGGGCCGGGCGGCCCGGCCACATCGGTCAGACGGTGTCCTCCGAACGCCGGTGCTCGTCCGCACCGTCCCGGGGCTCCCGGCCCGCGACCGCGCCCTGCACCCGCTCCTCGGACTCGGCCAGGATCGCCTCGGCCTCGGCGCGGTGGTCCTCCCCGGGGATCTCCGCCCTCCGCTCCTCGGGCAAGGGCTCGGCGCGGGTCCGGATGCGCTCCTCGGACACCTGACTGCTGTCGGTCTCGCTCATGCCCTCAGCCCTACCCGACCTCGCCGAGCGGGAACCATCGCGCCGAGCGGGAGCTACAGGGCGGAGAGCGTCCGCCACCGGTCCCAGGACAGCGTCCAGTCCCACACGTCCCCGTCCTTCGACGAGAGCTGGACCGGGGTGCCCGTGACCTCCACCGGGTCCCCGTACAGGGCGGTGTCGTAATAGGCCTTCGCGTTGTCGATCGACAGGTTCACGCAGCCGTGGGTGACGTTCGACGAGCCCTGCGCGCCCGTCGAGGCGGGGTTGGCGTGGATGAACTCGCCGTTGTTGCTCATCCGCACGGCCCACTTCTCGACGACGTCGTAGCCGTACTGCGCGCTGATCATCCGCTTGTCCGTGAACTTCTCGGTGACGACATGGACGCCCGAGCGGGTGTTGCGGTTCGGGTCCGACGCGAGGCCGTAGCTGGCCGGGTAGCTCGCGACCTGCTTCCCGTCCCGCTCGACGACCATCTGGAACGACCGCGCGTCCGCCTTCACGATCTGCGCGCGGCCGATCCGGAACGTGCTGGCGATGTCCGCCGCGCCGTACTCCCCGCCGCCGTAGGCGACGCCGTAGAGCTTCGCGGTGACCGTCACCTCCGTGTTCGCCGGCCAGTACTGCTTCGGCCGCCAGTGCACGCGGGAGCCGCCGTTCTCGTCCGGCAGCCAGCCCCAGGCGCCCTCGACGGGCGTGGACGTCTGCACGCCGAGCGCCCGCTCGACCGCTGCCCGGTCCTCGACGTGGCTGTTGAACTGGATCTCGACCGGCGCCGCGATGCCGACGGTCCGGCCGTCACCGATATTGATCACACCGCGCACGGCCTTGCTCGGCGCGACGGTGCGGAAGGCGCCCCGGACGGGCACCTGCACGCCGTCCGCGCCGCTCGCGACCCCGGTCCACGTGTAGGCCGTGCCGTAGCCGAGCGGCTCGCTCGCCGTCCAGACGGTCTTCTCGGCGTTCAGTGCGCCGGCGACGACGTCGCCGTCCGGATCGGTGAGCGAGACCTGCTCGAAGGTGCCGTCCTCGACCGTCACCGAGACCGGTGACGCCGGATTCACGTCCGCGGCCCCCGCGGCAGGGTGATAGGTCACCGACGCATCCGGCACCAGCAGGGACGGCGCGGCGCTGCGCGTGGAACCGCCCTTCCCGCCGGCTGCCGTGGCCGCGGTGACCACACCGAGCGATCCGACCGCGATCACGGCCAGGATCAGCAGAAAACGACGCATTCTCTCCCCCACGAGCCCGACTCCCCAGGTGATGGACGTCCGGGCGGCGGGCGAGGTTGCGCGCGTCGGGGGAATCGGGTCGCGAGGTTACGCGGCCACCTCGACGATTCCGGCGCAGCTCTCCCTTTCGGGTGGTGCTGAGCCGATCGTCACGTTGTGTCCCTACAGTGCGCACCCGACGAGCACCGGTTCGGGATGCAGCTCGACCCCGAACGCGTCCCGCACGCCGTCCCGCACCTCGCGGGCGAGCCCGAGCAGGTCCTCGGTCCGGCCGGCGCCCCGGTTCGTCAGCGCGAGGACGTGCTTCGTGGAGAGCCCGACCCGGCCGCCGGGCCCGGCGTGGCCGCGGCCGAACCCCGCGTGCTGGATCAGCCAGGCTGCCGGCAGCTTGACCAGGCCGTCCCCCGTCGGCCAGCCCGGTGCCGCCGGCACGGTGCCCTCACGGAGGATCGGGTTGGTGAAGAAGGAGCCCGCGCTCCAGGTGTCGTGGTCCCGGGCGTCGAGGACCATGCCCTTGCCCCGGCGCAGGGCCAGCACGGCCTCGCGGGCGGCGCCGGCCGGCACCCGGGACCCCTGCTCGACGCCGAGGGTGCGGGCGAGCTCGGCATAGCGGATCGGCATGCTCTCCCCGCCGCCCGGCAGCGCGAACCGCACGCGCAGGACGATCGCGGAGTCCGTGTTCTTCAGCACGCTGGTGCGGTAGGCCAGACCCAGGCTCGCGGCCGGGACGTGCGTGCGGACGGTGCCGGAGCGCCGGTCGTAGAGGTCGACGTCGACCAGGAGCTCGGCGATCTCCACGCCGTACGCGCCGACGTTCTGCACCGGCGTCGCGCCCGTCCGGCCGGGGATCCCGGAGAGACACTCCAGCCCGCCCAGTCCGTCGGCGACAGTGGCGGCGACGACCCCGTCCCAGTCCTCACCCGCCTCGACCGTGAGCAGCACCGCCCCGTCGTCGCGACGTTCGGTGGTGATCCCGGTGCCGGTGACGAGCACGACCGTGCCCTCGACACCCGAGTCCGCGACGACCACGTTGGACCCGCCGCCGAGGACCAGCACCGGCTCCCCCGCCGCGTCCGCCGCGCGGACCGTCGCGACCACCGCCTCCGCGGACGGGGCCTCGACCAGGCGCCGGGCCGGGCCGCCGAGCCGCAGCGTCGTCAGCGGGGCGAGCGGCACGTCCGGGCGGGGCACCGGGAGAACGGGTGTCTGCACGGCCACGACGGTAGCCTCCGCCCATGTCTCGCTCGATCGACTACCGCTCGACGTCCGCCCACCCCGTCGACGCGGTCTACGCAGCCATGATCGACCAGAACTACCTGAACAGGCGGCTCAAGGAGATCGGCGGCCGGGGGGCCGAGATCCTGGAGTACGACGCGGATGAGTCGGGGGTGCGTTACCGGCTCAAGCACGGGCTCGACGAGAACGACCTGCCGGGCGTGGTCCGCTCGTTCCTCAAGGGCGACATCGTCGTCGAGCGGCGGGAGACCTGGACGCCGGCGCGCGACGGCTCCTACGACGGCACGGTGGAGGTCCAGCTGCCCGGCCTGCCCGCCGGCGCGAACGGGACGATGAAGCTCGCCCCGGCGGCCGAGGGCAGCTCGTTCGATGTGCACATCGAGACCAAGGTCAACGTCCCGATCATCGGCGGCAAGATCGAGGCGACGGTCGGGGACCAGATCAAGCGCCTGCTCGCCATGGAGACCGAGTTCACCCACGCCTATCTCGACTCCCTGTGAGCGCGCAGCCTCGCCAGAACGAGGCTGCGCGCAGCACAGCCGGATCACCGTGAGCACGCCGCCGATCGCCGACGACGGCACGTCGAACGCACGCGAGAGCTCCGCTTCGAGCGGCTGCGGGTAGACCCGGGTCCGCACCCGACGTGTAGGTCGCGATCAGGGCAGTGGCACGATTTTCCCTCGTGGAACCCGGACGAGACCGCCGCTACGTCATCACCTTCAGCTGCCCTGACCGCACCGGCATCGTCGCGCGGATCGCGGGATTCCTGGCGGACGCCGGCGCCTGGATCGTCGAGGCGGCCTACCACGCGGAACCGCAGGACGGCTGGTTCTTCACACGCCAGGCGATCCGTGCGGACTCCGTCCCCTTCGACGTCGACGAGCTGCGCGTCCGCTTCGCCGCGGTCGCGGCCGAGTTCGGCCCGGAGGCGACGTGGCAGGTGACGGACACGGGCGTGCCGAAGCACGCGGTCCTGCTCGTCACCAAGGAGCCGCACTGCCTGCACGACCTGCTCGGCAGGGTCCAGGCGGGCGAACTACCCGTCGTCCTCGACGCGGTGATCGGCAACCACGACTCGCTCGGGGACCTCGTGCGCGCGCACGACGTGCCGTTCCATCACGTGCCGTTCCCGAGCGTCCGGGACCCGAAGCGCGAGCAGGGCAAGGTCGCGGCGTTCGAGGAGGTCCGCAAGCTCGTCGACGCGCACTCCCCGGACGCGATCGTCCTGGCCCGGTTCATGCAGATCCTCCCCGCGCACCTGTGCGAGGAGTGGGGCGGGCGCGCGATCAACATCCACCACAGCTTCCTGCCGTCGTTCGCCGGCGCCCGGCCGTACCACCAGGCGTACGCGCGCGGGGTGAAGCTGATCGGCGCCACCTGCCACTACGCCACCGCGGACCTCGACGCCGGCCCGATCATCGAGCAGGACGTCATCCGGGTGGACCACGGCGACACCCCGGACAGCATGGTCCGCCGGGGCCGGGACATCGAGCGCCTCGTGCTCGCCCGAGGCCTGCGCTGGCACCTGGAGGACCGAGTACTGGTCCACGGCAACAAGACCGTGGTGTTCAAGTAGCGGGTGCACGGAAACCGTCACCGGGGCGACGGTTCCGCGCACGACCTCAGGCGGGCTTGATGTTCGCGTTGCGGTGGAACAGGTTGCCCGGGTCGTACTCGGCCTTGATGTGCGCCAGCCGCTCGTACTTCGCGGCGCCGTAGCTGGCGCGGACCCGGTCGGCGTCCGCGTCCGCCATGAAGTTCACGTAGCCTCCCCGTCTTCGGCCAGCGGCCTGAGCTCGTCCCAGAGGGACCGAACCCAGTCGCGGTCGACCGCCGGTGCGGCGAGGTCCGGGCCGACCGCTGCGAGGTTGACGACGTACTGCCGCCTTCGCCGGCCCCCGTACGCGGTGTCGTCGTCGCCGACCCGCGCATAGGCGCCGTCCAGCACGAAGATGGGGGCGAAGCTCAGGGGCGAGCGCTTCTCCCCGGCTCGCGTGGCGAGGACGTCGACGGCGTCATCCGTCAGGTCGTCGAGGTAGAGCGCCTTCTCGTAGCCGCCAATCCCCCACGGTGCGCTGTCGTCCAGCATGCCCTGCAGCGCGACGTACGGGAGGGGAGTCACGAACTCGAACAGCGGCGGGCATGCCCGGCGGACGGCGTCGAGCGAGCGGTCGTGCTCCTCCGCGCCGTCGAACCCGACGACCATCAGCGCGTGACCGGGTGCGAAGTGGTGCTCCGGCGGGACGAACGGCGCCGCAGGCGCGTCCATCGCCGCCGCGATGAGCACGCCGCTGGTCTCGGGCAGACCAGGGATGGAGTCCCGGCACGCCCGGAGCGCCTCACGGCCCTGATCGAGACCCCAGAACAGCAGCCCGAGATGCACCTCCGGGCCGACCTCGTGCAGGGCGAACTCGAACTCGGTGACGACGCCGAAGTTGCCGCCGCCACCGCGTAGTGCCCAGAACAGGTCGGCATGGTCGCGCTCCGCGGCGTGGACGATGCGGCCGTCGGCCAGCACCACCTGTGCCCCGACCAGGTTGTCGAGACTGAGCCCGCAGCGCCCCGTCAGCCAGCCCATGCCACCACCGAGGGTCAGCCCGCCGACGCCGGTGTGGCTGATGACCCCGCCGGTCACGGCGAGACCGTGGGCCTGGGTGGCGGCGTCGAGGTCCGCCAGGGTCGCCCCGCCCCCGACGACCGCCCTGCGTTCGTCCGGGTGGACCCGCACGCCGTTCAGGAGCGAGAGGTCGATCATGAGCCCGTCGTCACAGACCGCCGTCCCGGCGAAGCCGTGTCCGCCTCCGCGGACGGCGATCTCCAGGCTGTTGTCGCGGCCGAAGGTGACGGCGGCGGCCACGTCGCCCGCGGTCCGGCATCGTGCGATCAGTGCCGGCTTGCGGTCGATCGCGCCGTTCCAGATCGACCGGGCGTCGTCGAAGCCCGCTTCACCGGGCAGGACGACGACGCCGGTCATCGCACCCCGCAACCCGTCGACGTCGTACCGCGCCATGCTGGTCATGACTCCTCCTCTGTCGGATAGTAGGCAGAGAAGCATCAGCAAAAGTGAGATACACCACAAATGGCGCGGCGGGCGGGCCCGCCGCGGTCGATCGGGCAGTTCGTCGAGGTAGAGGCTCTCAGCCGCAGATCCCCCAGGGTGGCGGGGTGCGACGGCCGCCGCGTGCTCTTCCGCGGACGCAGGCCGATCGGCCCGGATACGACGAACGGCACCCTCGTGCGGTAGGTCCGCACGAGAGTGCCGTTCATGAGATCAGGCGGTCAGGCCGCGGCGTGCTCCTGCGCCGGCTCCAGGGCCAGCTCCAGGACCTCCGCGACGTCCGCCACGGGGTGGACCCGCAGCTCACCGCGCACCGACTCCGGCAGGTCGTCGAGGTCGGGCTCGTTGCGCTTCGGGATGATCACGTCCGTCAGTCCGGCACGGTGGGCGGCCAGCAGCTTCTGCTTGACCCCGCCGATCGGCAGGACCTTGCCCTGCAGCGTGACCTCGCCGGTCATCCCGACCGACGACTTCACCGGACGCCCCGACGCGAGCGACGCCAGCGCCGTCGTCATCGTGACGCCCGCGCTCGGCCCGTCCTTCGGGACCGCGCCGGCCGGCACGTGGACGTGCAGCTTCTTCGACGCCAGGTCGCCGGCGAGCCCACGGGACCGCAGGTACGAGAGCGCGATCGAGACGGACTCGGTCATGACCTCGCCCAGCTGCCCGGTGATCGTCAGACCCGGGTCGCCGTCCATCGCCGTGGCCTCGATGAAGAGGACGTCACCGCCCGCTCCGGTCACGGCCAGCCCGGTGGCGACGCCGGGAACCGACGTGCGCTCCGCGGACTCCGGGGTGAACCGCGGCCGCCCGAGGTACTTGACCAGGGTCTGGGCGTCGACGTGGATCGGCGCCTCGGTGCCGGAGTCCAGCGCGACGGCGGCCTTCCGCAGGACCTTCGCCAGGCCCCGCTCCAGCTGCCGCACGCCCGCCTCGCGGGTGTACTCGGCGGCGATCATGCCCAGCGCGACCTCGGAGAACTCCACGTCGGAGGTCTCCAGACCGGCCTTCTCGATCTGCCGCGGCAGCAGGTGGTCACGCGCGATCGCGATCTTCTCGGCCTCGGTGTAGCCGTCGAGCGTCACGATCTCCATACGGTCCGCGAGCGGGCCGGGGATGGTGTCGTGGACGTTCGCGGTGGCCAGGAACAGGACGTTCGACAGGTCCAGGTCGACCTCGAGGTAGTGGTCGCGGAACGTGTGGTTCTGCGCCGGGTCCAGCACCTCCAGCAGCGCGGCCGAGGGGTCGCCCCGGTAGTCGCTGCCGACCTTGTCGATCTCGTCCAGCAGCACGACCGGGTTCATCGAACCGGCCTCGCGGATGGCTCGGACGATCCGGCCGGGAAGCGCCCCGACGTAGGTGCGCCGGTGCCCGCGGATCTCCGCCTCGTCCCGCACACCGCCGAGGGCGACGCGGACGAACTTGCGGCCGAGCGCGTGCGCCACGGACTCACCCAGGGACGTCTTGCCGACGCCGGGAGGCCCGACGAGCGCGAGCACGGCACCCGAGCCCCGCCCACCGACGGTCTCCAGGCCCTTGCGGTTGCGGCGGGACCGGACGGCCAGGAACTCGATCAGACGCTCCTTGACGTCGTCGAGTCCGGCGTGGTCCGCATCCAGGATCGCGCGGGCGGCGACCAGGTCGTCGGTGTCGACGGTGGTCTCGCTCCACGGGATGTCCAGGACCGTGTCCAGCCAGGTGCGGATCCAGCCCGACTCCGGGCTCTGGTCCGACGCCCGCTCCAGCTTGCCGACCTCGGTCAGCGCGGCCTTGCGGACGTGCTCGGGCAGGTCGGCGGCCTCGACGCGAGCGCGGTAGTCCGCCTCGCCCTCGGGGTCGTCGTCGCCCAGCTCCTTGCGGATGGCCGCGAGCTGCTGGCGCAGCAGGAACTCACGCTGCTGCTTCTCCATGCCCTCGCGGACGTCGTTCGAGATCTTCTCGGAGACCTCCTGCTCGGCGACGTGCGCCTTCGTCCACTCCAGGAGCAGCTCGAGCCGGCGGGTCACGTCGGTCTCGGCGAGCAGCTGCGCCTTGTGCTCGGTGTCGAGCCAGGCGTTCCAGCCGGCCGTGTCGGCCAGCTCCGAGGGGTCGGTGATCTGCTGGACCCCGTCGATGATCTGCCAGGCGCCCCGCTGCTGCAGGATCGAGACGACCAGCGCCTTGTACTCCTTGGCCAGCTCCTGGGTGCGGCCGGTGACGGGGCTCTCGTCCACCGTCTCCGCCTCGACCCACAGGGCGGACCCCGGCCCGGTCACACCCGAGCCGATACGTGCACGTCCTTCACCGCGGACCACGGCGGCGCGCTCCCCACTCGGGAGCCTGCCGATCTGTTCGAGCACCGCGACCACACCGATCGCGGCGTACTTCCCGTCGAGCCGGGGGACGACCAGGACCTTCTTGCCTTCTGCGGCGTCAACCGCAGCCTGAACCTCCGGCGCGTCGAGACGGACGGGGACCACCATGCCGGGCAGCACCACCGAGTCGGTCAGCGGAAGCACCGGCAGCTTCAGCGTCTGTGTCATGTCCTGCACAACGCTTACACCGCAAGAGACATTCCAACGCTCAAGTATTTGTGCTGTGGGTGAACGCAGGAACCTTGAGCGGGATGGACTCAAGCAGGTCGGGCGAGACCCTCGACGACCTCGGCGCCGGGCAGCGCGGCCAGTACCGAGCCGGGCACGGCGAGCTTCGACCCGCGGATCCCGCTCCCGACCACGACCGCCTCCGCGGCGGCGACCTCCGGCGAGATCAGCAGCGGCCAGTCCGCGGGCAGGCCGAGCGGGGTGATCCCGCCGTACTCCATGCCCGTGAGCTCGACGGCCTCGGCCATCGGCGCGAACGAGGCCTTCCGGACGTCCAGCTTCCTGCGCACGACGCCGTTGACGTCCGCGCGGGTCGTCGCGAGGACCAGGCACCCGGCGTAGCGCACCTCGCCGCCGCGCTTCCCGGAGACGACGACGCAGTTCGCCGACGACTCCGGCGGCAAGGAGTAGGCGGTGCAGAAGGCGGCGGTGTCCGCCAGGTCGGGATCGATCTCCGCCACACCCACGCCGCTCGCGTCGTCCAGGGCGGCGAGAGCCTTGGCGACCGGTTCGGCCAGCAGGTCCGGGCGGTCGAGTGCGGGCACCGCGCGCAGGGTGCCGAGGACGGACCAGGTCACCAGCGCTGGTCACCTCGCTGCACCCCGACGACGGCGGGCTTCACGTCGACGACGTACACGAGCGTGGCCACGAGGCCGGCCAGCCAGAACAGCGTGAACTCGCTGCGCAGCCCCTGGAAGGCCGCGAGGATGCCCGCGAAGCTGGGGCTGTAGACGACCCGGAAGACCGGGATGAGCAGCAGGAACAATCCGGACGCCCCGGTGATGCCGAGCCAGGCGTTCTTCGTCAGCTTCCCGGCTGCCTGGAACGCGTCCGCGCGCTGCCGCACGACGTGGACGAACGCGTACCCCGACACCACTGCGACCACGATGCCGATGACGGCCAGCACCAGGGAATCGAGGTTCGCTAGCAGGTTCACCTGCCCAGACTACGTGCGCAGGTGGGTTCCCGACACTCCTGCCCCGTGACCGTTCATGAACATCGTGCGGTCGCGTCCCGGCCGGCCGGGCACGACGACGGCCCCGGAGCGGGAGGCTCCGGGGCCGTCGGGGCGAACCGGGGTGATCAGCTCTTGGCGGTGCCGTTCGTGTCGTTCGTGCCGTTGGTACCGGTACGACGCGCGGCCGGCTTGCGGGTCGCGGTCTTCGGTGTCGTCTTCGGGGCGGTGCGGTTCGCGGCCTTGCGCGTGGTGCTGCGCGTGGTGGCGGCGGCGTCGTCACCCGCCTCGTCGATCTTCGCGGCGGTGTCCTCACCCACGGAGGTCAGCTTGGCGCCGGCGTCGGACGTCGCCTCGGTGACCTCCTCGGCGACCTCCTCGGCGAACTTCTGCGTCCGCTGGGCGACCTTCTCGCCGGCGGAACGGGTCTGCCGGGTCACGGTGGACAGCGCCTTCTCCGCCGCGTCGTGCGCGTCGTCGACGAAGCCGTCCAGCCGGGCGTCGAAGGTCTCGGTGAGCGACTCGACGGAGCTGAAGGCCTGCTTGACCTGCGGCTGCTGCCGGATCTTGCTCCAGGTGGTCTCGCCATGCTTCGCGAGGCCGGAGTAGTACCTCTCGGCCTGGGCGCGCAGCTCGTCGACCAGCTTGCGCAGCTCGTCGGTGCTGAGCTTGCCACGCAGCTCGGCGAGCTCGGTGGGCAGCTCGGCGGCGCGCTGCTGCGCGGCCCCGACCTGCTCGGTCGTCCGGGTACGGGCGGTGCTGTAGGCACCGAGCAGGGTGCTCACGGCGTGGTCGCCGGCGCCGAGCACTGCGAGCAGCGGGGTCTTGACGACGCCGGCCTGCTCGGAGACGTTCTTGGCGGCCTGCTCACGGACCCTGCGGACGTCCGCGGCGGTCGGCAGCGAAACGGGCATGGTGATCACTTCCCCTGTTCTGGTGTCGGAACTGCTGGTTCGCCGGGGTCGGCCGGTAGGTCGTTCTCGCGGCGGAAGGACTGGTAGATGTCGAGCAGGACCTGCTTCTGCCGCTCGGTCAGCGTGACGTCGGACAGGACCGCGTCCGTGACCACGCTCAGCGGCCTCTCCTCGAGGATCCCGGCCTTGACGTAGAGCGCCTCGGCGGAGATCCGGAGCCCCTTGGCGATCTGCTGCAGGATCTCGGCCGACGGCTTGCGCAGCCCCCGCTCGATCTGGCTGAGGTAGGGATTGCTCACGCCGGCGGTCCGGGCGAGCTGACGCAGGCTGACCTGGGCGGTCTCCCGCTGGGCCCGGATGTAGGAGCCGATGTCGTCGACCGCCTGGCCGACGGCCTGACCGACCTGCTCGACCGCCTGGCCGACGCGTTCGGTGGTGCCGTCACTCTTCGAGTCTTCAGTCATCTGCATTCACCTCCTCGCACGCCACCGACCGTACGCACGAGTGCTAGCTGTTGCAAGCGGAATGCTTGCGCTGGTCGCGTGGGCTGCGCCACGTCCCGATCACCGCACCCGTGGGGTCTGGGCCGTGCCCGCAACCCTGTCCGGCCAGCTCCCGGCCGTCCGTCGCGGTGGCCGCGGGCGGGACGATCGGTGCGCCGGCCCGGTGGGCGGTGGGGCCGGGCCTGGCCGTAGGAGCCGCCCTCTCATGGGGCAGTCGAGCTTGGTTGTGCCTCCACGACGCGAGTGGTGGGGTTACCTGCTCGCCACGTGGCGGTAGCGAGCGACCGCGAGCGGCAGGAAGACCGCGACGATCACGAGCGACGACAGCACGGCATAGAGGACGGCGTTCTGCGCCGGCCAGGCCGTGGACTCCGGGAAGCCCGGCAGCTGGGTCGGGTTGCCGAACAGCACCCGTGACGCCCGCGCCACCGCGCTCACCGGGTTCCACTCGCCCACCGGCTGCAGCCAGCCCGGGAACCCCTGGACCGAGACGAACGCGCTGGACAGGAACGTGAACGGGAAGAGCCAGAGCAGCCCGACGCTCTGCGCGACCTCCACGTTCCGAGCGACCAGCCCCACGAACACACCGATCCAGGACATCGCGAAGGAGAACAGCAGGAGCAGCCCGAAGCCGGCCAGCGCGTCCAGCCAGCTCCCCCGGATCCGCCAGCCGACGACCAGCCCGGTGAGCGCCATGACGATCAGCGTGATCACCCCGACGCCCAGGTCCGCCGTGGTCCGCCCGAGCACCACCGCCACCCGGGACATGGGCAGCGACCGGAACCGGTCGATCACGCCCTTGCCCAGGTCGTTCGCCATCCCGATCGTCGTGAAGAAGACGTTGAACGCGACGGTCTGGGCGAAGATCCCGGCGATCAGGAACTCCCGGTAGGTGTCCCCGCCGAGGCTGCCGGCGAACACCAGCGCGAAGAGCAGTACGAACATGATCGGCTGCACGGTCAGGCCGATCAGCGCGTCCGGGACGCGCTTCATCCCGACCAGGTTCCGCCAGGTGACGATGCTGCCGTCCCGGACGGCCTGCGACACGGGGTTCACTTCTTCTCCTTCGGGTCCGCGCCGGGGGCGTCGTCCGTGTCCTCGGCGGTCCGGCCGGTGAGGCTGAGGAACACGTCGTCGAGCGTGGGGCGCTGCAGCGCGACGTCCTGCACCTCGATGTCCTCGCCGTCGTAGCGGCGCAGCACCTCGACCAGTGCCTTCGTCCCGCCGTCGACCGGGACGGACAGCCGTCTCAGGTTCTCGTCGACGACCGGCTCCCCCGACCCGACCTCGGCGAGCACGGTCCGCGCCGCCGGCAGCTGGTCCGCGTCCGCGACGACGAGCTGCAGCCTCTCCCCGCCGACCCGGTTCTTCAGCTCGTCCGCCGTGCCGCGCGCGATCGCCCGGCCCTTGTCGATCACGACGATGCTGTCCGCGAGCTGGTCCGCCTCCTCCAGGTACTGCGTGGTGAGCAGCACCGTGGCCCCGTCGGCGACGAGCTCGGAGATCATCGACCAGGTGTCCAGCCGGCCGCGCGGGTCCAGCCCGGTGGTGGGCTCGTCCAGCACGACGACGGGCGGCTGCGCGACCAGCGCGCCCGCGAGGTCCAGGCGGCGGCGCATCCCGCCCGAGTACGTCTTCGACGGCCGCTCGGCCGCCTCCTGCAGGTTGAACCGCTCGAGCAGCTCTCGCGCCCGCTCGCGGGCCGGTCTGCGGCGCATCCCGTAGAGCCGGCCGACGAGGTACAGGTTCTCGAAGCCGGTGAGGTTCTCGTCCACCGCGGCGTACTGGCCGGACAGCCCGATCGCCCGCCGCACCGCCTGCGGCTCCGCGACCACGTCGTGCCCGGCGACCCAGGCCCGGCCCGCGTCCGGCCGGAGCAGCGTGGTGAGCACCCGGACCGTCGTGGTCTTGCCGGCGCCGTTGGGTCCGAGCAGGCCGAGGATCGTCCCGGCCGGGATCTCCAGGTCCACGCCGTCGAGCGCGCGCGTGGAGCCGAACGTCTTCACGAGGCCCTCGGCGCGGACCGCCACGGTCGATGTCATATCGCGGAGACTAGAGCGGGCCCCCGACACTTTTCGCCCGATTTGCGCCTCCGGCGCAGCTCAGAACAGCAGCTCCGAGACCGTGTAGATGACCAGCCCGGCGAGCGCGCCGACGACCGTGCCGTTGATCCGGATGAACTGGAGGTCCCGCCCGACCTGGAGCTCGATCTTGCGCGAGGTCTCCGCGGCGTCCCACTTCGCGACGGTGTCGGTGATCAGCGTGGTGATCTCGTGGCGGTAGTGCCGCACGACGTAGCCCGCCGCGTCCGCGAGCCAGCCGTCGAGCTTCCCGCGCAGCTCCGCGTCGTGGGTGAGCCGGGCGCCGAAGCTCATCAGGCCGTCCCGGACCCGCAGCCGCAGCGCGCTCGACGGGTCCGCCGCGGCGTCGAGGATCATGCCCTTGACGACGCCCCAGGCCTGCCCGATGAACTTCTGCACCTCGGGGTGCTCGATGACCTGCTGCTTGACCTGCTCGGCACGGGCGATGGTCGCCGGGTCCATCTGCAGGTCTCCGGCGAACTCGCTGAGGAAGCGGTCCACGGCGTGCCGCAGCGGGTGCTCGGGGTCCGTCTTGACCGCCCAGGCGTAGGAGCGGACCTCGTTGAACAGCTTGTCCGCGACCATGTCGTCGACGAACCGCGGCGTCCACATGGGCGCGCGCTCGTGCACGACCCGCAGGACCATCTCCTGGTTGTCGGTGACCCAGTCGTAGGCACGGTCGCACACGAGGTCGACGAGCCGCCGGTGCGCCCCGTCGGCGAGGATCCCCTCGAGGATCTTGCCCAGCGGCGGCCCGACCTCCTTCTCCAGGATCTTGCGGACCAGGATCTGCTCGATGATCTCCTGCACGTCGTCGTCCCGCAGGACGGTGACGACACCGCGCGCGGCCGTCGCGAGCTCCGCGGTGATGCGGTCCGCGTTCGCCTCCTGGCCGATCCAGGCGCCGACCCGCGAGGACACCTCGACGCGCCGGAGCTTGTCCCGCACGACGTCCTCGGACAGGAAGTTCTCGCCGACGAAGTCCCCGAGGCTATCGCCGATGGTGTCCTTCTTGCGCGGGATGATCGCCGTGTGCGGGATCGGGATCCCCAGCGGATGCCGGAACAGCGCGGTGACGGCGAACCAGTCCGCCAGCGCACCGACCATGCCGGCCTCGGCCGCGGCCCGGACGTAGCCGGCCCACGCCTGGCCCTGGATCTGCTCCAGGTAGCGCATGACGAGGAACAGCACCGTCGCGCCGAGCAGGAACCCGGTGGCGACCATCTTCATCTTCCGGAGATCGCGGCGCTTGATCTCCTCGTCGACCGGGCCGAAGGCACCGAGCGGGACGGACGGCCGCGTCCCACGCCGCGGTCCGGGGGGCTCGGTCACGGGGACGACGTCGGTGCGGTCGGAGAGGGACACGAACCCATAGTGCCTGCCCGTGCGAACACTCGTCGTCCGGACCGGCCGGGCCCGGGTCGAGCACCGGCGCGCGTGCGGTGCGACCACCCGTCCGCCGGTCCCTCGCGCGGGGCCGCCCCGCCGCGAACGGCCGGGGTGTGCTGCCCCCACGCCCCGGCCGGGACGCCCTCGGGACGAGCCCGGAGATGGTTCTGGCCGGGACCGACGGTGTTCCGTCGGCCCCGGCCATGTTCGGGGTGCGGCTGCCAGGCTCGGGGAGAAGTGCTCCCCGCCGCCGAGCCGCACCAGGTGCGTCCGGGTCGTCCGGCGCGGGGCGATGCCCCGCGGGATCGCGGACGACGAGCCGGACGCGCCGGCGCAGGGTCAGGCCCTGCGCACTCCGGCGACGACGGCCTCGGCGGGCCGCTGGGCACCCGGCTGCTCGTCGTCGTTCACCGCCCGCCGCCGGACGGCGGCGGTCACGGCCTCGATGATCACGTCTGCGTCGGGCACCCGGTAGCCGACCAGGCCCGGGGCGACCCGCCAGTGCACCCAGCCGTCCGGCCGCTCCGTCGGCGGGGCGAGGACCCCGATGCCGTCGGTGTGCAGCACGACGTCCGTGTGCAGGCTGAGCTCGGCCGGGAGGGCGTGGTTCGGGGTCATCGGGAACCACCACGTGTCGCGCGGCGTCGCGGCGACCGGGACCACCTGGCCCTGGTCACGCAGGGTGGCGCAGACGGTACGCCCGACCTCGGCCGGCACCTCCACGATGTCGAGGACGGACCCCGTGTCGAGGAGCACGTCCGCACCCGGCCCGGGGACCAACGGCCACCCGTGGTCGACGTACTCACGCGCGGCAGCCCTCAGCTCCGCGCCGTAGACGGCCCGGTAGCTGTCCCACCACGACATCGCCGACCTCCTTGATTCGCCCGCCGGTGCGCCGTCGTCGGCGCCCCTTCACACATGAGATGAAACACCCCCTGAGAGCCTCCAGGTGTCCACCCGGGGGTGTCCGGCGGTGACCGCACGTGACGAGGAGACGAATGGAGAACGGCCCGACGAACGGTGGCCGGCCGACCGGTGACCGACGGCTCACCGGTTCCCGGACCGGGACGGGCGGCCGCCGGGCGGCGAACGCCCTGATCCGGGCCCCGCCGGCGACCGCCCGTCCCGCGGACGAGCGGTGGATGATGTTCCGATGCTGTTCGTCACCGGAGCCACCGGATATCTCGGGAGCGTGCTCGTCGACCTGCTCGTGCGCAGGTCACGACCGGTGCGGGCCCTGGTGCGGAATCCGGGACGGGCCGCCGAGCTGCTTCCCGCGGGCGTCGAGGTCGTCGCCGGGGACCTGGACTCGGACGACCTCGTGAAGGCCGTCGACGACTGCACCGCGGTCCTGCATCTCGCCGGGACGGTCGGCGGGACGCCGGAGCAGGTGCGGCACGCGAACCTGGAGGGGACCCGGGCGATCCTCGCCGCGGCCCGCGAGGCGGGCGTCCCGCGATTCGTGCAGACGTCGAGCAGCGCGGCCGTGATGGATGCCACCGGTCTCGTCGCCGAGGAGCCCGTCGCGCCCGCGGCGCTCGACGACCCCTACTCCGCGAGCAAGGCGGAGGCGGACGCACTGGTCCTCGCCGCCGACGACCTGTCCGTCTCGATCGCCTGTCCCGTCAGCATCTACGGCCCGAGCCCCCGGGGGCCGTTCAGCTACAACGGGCTCTTCCTGGAGGCGGCGCGCGGCACGATCACGACGGTCGTCGACGCGCCGATGGGCTGGGTGCAGGTGACCGACGTCGCCGAGGGCCTGCTGCGCGTGCTCGACGACGGGGGCGCCGGGAAACGGTACGTGCTGTGCGGCGAGGTCGCGCCGTTCGGACGGGTGGTGAACACGGCCGCCGAACTGCTGGGCAGCCCGCACCGGGTGCGGACGCTGCCGCCCGGTTCGGCCCTGGGACCGGACGCGCCGACCTTCGCGAGACGCTCGGAGGTCTACGGCGGCTTCCCGCCGGTGCACATGGACGACGCCGGTGCCCGCGCGCTGGGATTCGCGCCCCGGGGCGTCGACGAGGGCCTGGCGCTCACCGCGGACTGGCTGAAGAGGTACCTGTGAGGGTCTGCCCTGCGGACAGCCCCCGGACGTGCCGATGCCGGCGACCCCGAAGGATCGCCGGCATCGGATCGCCCCTTGCTTACAGGGGCGGAAGCTCGTCGTAAACCGGAAGGTTCGTCAGAGCGGGGTCACGGTGTCGGCCTGCGGACCCTTGGCGCCCTGGCTGGCCTCGAAGGAGACGCGCTGGTTCTCCTCCAGGGTCCGGAAGCCGTTGGTCTGGATGGCCGAGTAGTGGACGAACACGTCCGGCCCGTTGTCGTCGGTGGCGATGAAGCCGAAGCCCTTCTCGGCGTTGAACCACTTGACGGTGCCCTGCGGCATAGCTTTTTCTCCCACACACGGTACGGATCCGGCCGACATCGCGACGACCGGAGGCTGCGCGGACAGGCCGCGCACCGAACAGGAGAACCCTCGGACCGCGCGCGGAGCCCGCTGTCACACTTCGCACGCACGCTGTCACGGCGATCGAGGAAGACACGACTGCAACCGGTTCGAACGCTACCAGACCCCGACGTGACGACGGCCGCACCGCGACGTGAAAGGCATGTGCCGAGACGGACACGAGATCGCGACACGACGCCGCGACCTCCCCGCGACCTGGCCGTTGCGCTACCGTTACCCGCGGTGGTCGTCGTAGAGGTGGATCGGGTATCGCGCGCGGCGTCGCCGCCGTCCGTGACCGTGCCGTCACGACCGTCTCCTCCCTCCGGACGACCCACCCCTCCCCTCAGCGAACGAAGGTCACGCATGCCCGCGGTCACCCAAGAACGTCCACCCCCTCCCGCCGCCGCCCCGGTCACCGCCGGACAGCGCACGATGCTCGAGCAGGTCCTCGTCATCGCGTTCATGGCGATCCCGCCGCTCGCGCTCGTCGCCGCGGTTCCGCTCACCTGGGGCTGGGGACTCGGCTGGGTGGACGTCGGCCTGTTCGTGGGCTTCTACGTGGTCAGCGGCCTGGGGGTGACCGTCGGGCTGCACCGCTACTTCACCCACGGCTCCTTCAAGGCCTCGCGTCCGCTGCGGATCGCGCTCGCCGTGGCCGGCAGCATGTCGCTGCAGGGCAGCGTCGTCTCCTGGGTCGCCGACCACCGCCGCCACCACGCCTTCTCGGACAAGGAGGGCGACCCGCACTCGCCGTGGCTCTTCGGCACCGGCCCGCTGGCACTCGTCCGCGGCTTCTGGCACGCGCACATGGGCTGGCTGCTCGAGCGGGACAAGACGAACGCCGAGCGCTTCGCACCGGACCTGCTCGCCGACCGGGACATCGTCCGGGTGGACGACAGCTTCATGTGGATCGCGATCGCCAGCATCGTGACGCCGGGGGTGATCGGCGGCCTGGCCACGTGGTCCTGGCAGGGCGCGCTCACCGCGTTCCTCTGGGCCGGCCTCGTGCGCGTGGCGCTGCTGCACCACGTCACCTGGTGCATCAACTCGGTCTGCCACATCTGGGGAGACCGGCCCTTCGCCGCGCGGGACCGCTCCGCCAACGTCTGGTGGCTGGCCGTCCTGTCCTTCGGCGAGTCCTGGCACAACCTGCACCACGCGGACCCGACGTGCGCGCGGCACGGCGTGAAGCGCGGCCAGGTCGACATCTCGGCCCGGGTCATCTGGTTCTTCGAGCGCTTCGGCTGGGCGCACTCGGTGCGCTGGCCGACCACGAAGCGGCTGGAGCGCCTCGCGGCGCGCTGACACACCTTCCCCTCGACGACGGGGCCCGGGCATCCGCGCCCGGGCCCCGTCGTCGTGCGTGACGGAAGGTGACGAACGGGGCGCAGATCCTCTACGGGCGGTCACCAGCGGCCCGAACGGGTGGCCGACGGCGAAGTCGTACGCCCTCGGGTGACGTGTCGTTCCGGTGAACCGCCCCATCGCGCGCGCCGACGGCACGTCCGGGTGAGCCACCGCTGTCGACCCTCCTTCAGGTGACCCCGTCCGGGTGCTCAAGCCTGCGCGGTGTCGCGGTGCGTGACGATCCGGAATTCCGCCGAAGAGGGGGGATTGAACCGGCTCTGGTGCGGGAAGAGGGCGCTCCGCAAGATCTCGTACGTCGAATCCGGAACCGTTGGAGGCTCCTCGTGCGTACACGAAAAGTGGCTCGGTCGGTCGTCGTCGTCGCGGTCGCCGGATCGGCCGCCCTCCTCGGCGGCGGGACGGCCTCGGCCGCACCCGTCGTAGGACAACTCCCCGTCCCCGCGGTACCCGCCGTGCCGGCTGTGCCCGCCGTGCCGGTGACGCCCCTCGGGGGTCTGCTGGGCGGGCTGCTGGCCACGGTCCAGGCCCTGCTGCCCTCGGTGCTCGGCGGCCTCGTTCCGGTCCCGGCGGCGGTCCCCGTCGTACCCGCGGTACCGGTCGTCGCGGCGCTCCCCGCGGACGCCCTGCCGGCCGCGGCGCAGGAGCAGCTCCCGCTGCCGTCGGCGCCGGACCCCGTTGCCGCGGCTCCGGACCCGGCCGGCGCGCTGCCCGCGCCTGCGCTCCCTGCACCTGCCCTGCCCGCACCAGCGCTCCCTGCACCTGCCCTGCCTGCACCTGCCCTGCCTGCACCTGCCCTGCCTGCACCTGCGCTCCCGGACCCCGCGGCCGCGGTACCGGACCCCGGCGTGGCGGCACCGGCCCTGCCGGCCCCTGCTCTGCCTGCGCTCACCGACCCCGCGGCCGCCGTCCCGGACCCCGGCGTGCCGGTCCCCGCCGGCCCGGCTCCGGCCCTCCCGGCTCCGGCCCTCCCGGCTCCGGCCCTCCCGGCTCCGGCCCTCCCGGACCCCGCAGCTGCAGTTCCCGCCCCGGCCCTGCCCGCTCCCGTCGCGGCCGCACCCGCCGTTCCTGCGCCCGCACTCCCGGCCCCGGCACTCCCGGGCCCGGCCGCAGCCCTGCCCGCACCGGCCCTGCCCGCACCGGCCCTACCCGTACCCGCACCGGCCCTGCCGGTTCCCGCCGCCTGACGGGCGGAAGAATCGGGTGACCGACCCCGGCGCACGGTGGAGGATCGCGCCGGGGCCTTCCACCCGGCGCCGGCCGGATCGGCGAGCCGGGCCACCCGCAGCGTTCGACGCGGGCCGGGGTCACCGTGGGCGACGGATCAGCCGTCCCCGCCGGAGACCACGAGGCCGCCCTCGAGGGCACGAAAGACGTCGTCGAGGAGATCTCGCAGCTCGGTTCCCTCCGCGGTGAGCCAGTGCTCGTACGCCGCGAGGGCGACGCCGAGGCTGGCGTGCCCGACCGTCTGCGGGACGAGCCCCGTGCTCGGCTCGCCCAGCCGCCCGGCCACGTACTCGGCGACGACCTGCCGCCACGACGCATAACGCAACGTGGAGTAGGCCTGCAGCGTCGGCGTCTCCAGGATCAGCCGGAGCCGCCGCCGGTGCCAGGGCTGCTCCGCCGGCGCGACCTCGTTGAAGTCCAGGACCGCCTCGCGCACCCCGGCCATCACCGGCAGATCCGGCGCCAGAGCGGCGAAGGTCGACCGCATCCGCAACAGCTGCTCGTCGAAGGCACCCCAGGGCACGTCGTTCTTCGAGGCGTAGTAGCGGAAGAAGGTCCGGCGGCCGATCCCGGCGGCGTGCGCGATGTCGTCGACGGTCGTGGTGTCGAAGCCGCGTTCGGTGAACAGCTCCAGCGCGATGTGCTCGATCTCCGGCCGCGACGTGACGGGCCGCCGGCCCGCGCGCCGGGCGTGGTCGCCCTCGTGCGTCCGCTCGTCCGCCGTGACGGCCGTGTCGTCCTCGGACATCGTCCCTTCCTCCGCGGTGCGATCACCGGTTAACGTCGAAGACCGGACGGCACCGCGGCGGTCCGGTCGGACCCGTGCAGCATCCCACGTTCCTCCCGGTCAGATCGCGGACGAACAGGAGGTCTGTATGGGACGGGTCGACGGCAAAGTCGCCTTCATCACCGGCGCCGCGCGGAACCAGGGACGGAGCCACGCGCTGCGCCTCGCCGCGGAAGGCGCGGACATCATCGCGGTGGACCTCTGCGAGCCGGTGAAGAGCATCGAGATGTACCCACCGGCCACCGAGGAGGACCTCGCGGAGACCGTCCGCCTCGTCGAGGAGCTGGACCGGCGGGTGCTGGCCACCAAGGCGGACGTCCGGGACTCCGCCGCGCTGCGCGACGCCGTCGACGCCGGGGTCGCCGAGTTCGGCCGGCTGGACATCGTGTGCGCCAACGCCGGCGTCTTCGAGATCCAGCCCGCGCTCGAGGTCACGGACGACGCGTGGCGGGAGATGATCGACATCAACCTCACCGGCGTCTGGAACACCTGCCGCGCGGCGCTGCCGCACCTGATCGAGGGCGGTCGCGGCGGCTCGATCGTCATCACGAGCTCGACGGCCGGGCTCAAGGGGACGCCGAACACGATCCACTACACCGCGGCCAAGCACGGCGTCGTCGGGATCATGCGGACGCTCGCGAACGAGTTCGCCCGGCACTCCATCCGGGTCAACAGCGTGCATCCGACCGGCGTGGACACCGTCATGATCCAGAACGAGAAGACCTGGGGTCTGTTCGACCCGGAGAACCCGCAGCCGACGCGGGAGACCGCCGAGCCGGTCTTCGCCTCGACCAACGCGCTGCCCGTCCCGTGGGTGGAGCCGATCGACATCTCCAACGCCATCCTCTTCCTCGCCTCCGACGAGGCCCGGTACATCACCGGGGTGACGCTGCCCGTCGACGCGGGCTACACCGTCAAGTAGAGGTCAGGCGGGCAGAGGTCAGGCCCGAGGTCCCACAGCAACCGGAAGTGGCGGTGGCGTCGTCCCAGCGGAGCGGATCGTGGCGCCGCGAGCGGTCCTCGTCGAGTCGTGCGCCGGCGAGCCCGTGCAGTCCTCGACGGTCAGCCCGCCGAGCTCGTCCCGCCGGACCGGCACGACACATCTCCCGAGGTCAGCGCCCGGACGGCGGCCGGTAAGGGGACGTCCGGAGCGGAACAGCGGCCGATCACGGGCCCGTCGTCCCGCAGGCACCGCCGGCCGCACGAACCCGACTCACCGCCGAAGTGCGCTCCGAATTGTCGGTGGCGCCGGGCACACTGATGTGTGACACAGATAACCCTTGGGGGACTGATGAGTGCACCGGCCACCGAAATGCGGCGCGAAGAACTCGAACCACAGCTCGAGGGGTACCGAGCCGAGCTGACGGGCTACAGCTACCGGATGCTCGGATCCTCGTTCGAGGCCGAGGACGCGGTGCAGGAGACGATGATCCGGGCGTGGCGAGCGCTCGAGAAGTTCGACGGGCGCTCGTCGCTACGGTCCTGGCTCTACCGGATCGCCACGAACGTCTGCATCGACGCGCTGAACGGCCGCAAGCGCCGCGCGGTGCCGATGGACTTCGGGGGGCCGTCGGAGCCGGTCGCGGACAACCTGCGGGAGCCCCTCCCTGACGACACCTGGCTCGAGCCGATCCCGGACGCGCGGATCGCGCCGTCGGGGGCGGATCCGGCGGAGACGGCGGTGGCGCGGGAGTCCGTGCGGCTGGCGTTCGTCGCGGCGCTGCAGCACCTGCCCGCCCGCCAGCGCGTCGTGCTGATCCTCCGCGAGGTCCTCTGCTGGAAGGCGGCGGAGGTGGCGGAGCTGCTGGGCAGCTCGGTCGCGTCGGTGAACAGCGCGCTGCAGCGGGCCCGGGCCACGCTCGAGGAGCGCGGCATCGCGCCGGATCTCGAGCCCGCCACGCCGAGCGAGGAGGACGTCGATCTGCTCGGCAAGTACGTCGCGGCGTTCGAGAGCTACGACATGGAGGCCCTCGTCGCGCTGCTGCACGAGGACGCGGAGCAGAACATGCCGCCGCTGGAACTCTGGCTGCGCGGCGCGGAGAACATCACGGCCTGGATGCTCGGTCCGGGCTTCGAGTGCAAGGGATCGAGGCTGATCGCGACCTCGGCCAACGGCTCGCCGGCCTTCGCGCAGTACCGCCTTTCGGCGGACGGTACCCACCACTTCCCGTGGGGCCTGCAGGTCCTGCGAATCGAAGGCGGGCGGATCACCGGGATCAGCACGTTCCTCGACACGAAGCTCTTCGCCTTGTTCGGAATGCCGGACCGGCTCGAACCGGATACCGCAGCCTGACCCCGGACACAGCGATGCGCCGATTTCCGGACACGCGGAATCGGCGCAGGAATTGCGGAGAAGAATCGTCCGGGGGGACGTGCCGGGCCCGTGGTGCGGGCCCAGCACGTCATCCCCGGTCGGATGACCTCGTTGCTCAGTCGTCGATGTTGGTCTGCGACGGGCGGTCGCCCGGGGCGCAGACCACGTTGCCGGCCTTCTGGTCGACGCCCTGGTTGCCGCCCAGGATGCCCAGGACGGACACCGGAACGGCGGCGTTGATCGGCGAGCAGACGGCGAGGTTGTTCAGGGCGTTGACCTCGCCCACGTTGACCAGGCCCGCCTGCTCGTTCTCGTCGCTCATCGAGTTGACCTGGCGCTCGGACTGCCCGCTCTTGTGACCCCAGTCGTTGCCGTGGCTCTTCTCACCGGCGAAGGCGAGGGGGCTGACGGCCATGAGGCTGGCGGCAGCAGCGGCAACGACGATTCCGGCCTTCTTCAGCACAGTGCATCTCCTGTTGCATGATTGGGCCCGCGGGTGGACCCATCGTGTGTGTCAGCGTGTGGCTTGGGGAACCCCGCTGATGACTAAAAGCTATCGAGCCCACCCTCGAAACAACGAACGATCTACCACTATCGTGCTAACCTAATTACTCTCCGCAAGGATATTGCTCCGTTACGGCATCTGTGGTCGTCGTGATCGACCCCTTTCACCCGCTCGTGGTCACTCTTTGTGATGAACCGCTACCCGCTTGGCCGAGCATCCTTTTCTGGAACTACGCACCGTCACACCTGTCCCTCGATCCGGCGGTCCCGACCGCACGACCGAGTGGACAACGATCCGTCCGATCCGGACCGCGGAGGCGCCGCGGACGGGTCGTCGCCCAGTCCGCTGCTCGGCGTCTTGACCTCGTCCCCGTCCGTGCGATGAGACTGGCGCGGTGACGATCTGGATCTGCGGCACCTGCGGCGTCGAGCACCCGGACACTGCCCGACCGCCCAGCGGCACCTGCCGGATCTGCGCCGACGACCGCCAGTGGGTCCCGGTCGACGGCCAGCACTGGACCACCGCCGGCGAGCTGGACGCCGAGGAGCACCGCGTGGAGAGCGAGGAGCTGCGGCCGGGCCTGCACCGGTTCCACCGGCAGCCGAGCTTCGGGATCGGGCAGTGGTCGCACCTCGTCCGGACGCCGGACGGAAACCTGCTGTGGGATCCGCCGAACCACCTCGCACCGGAGTCGTCGCGGAGATCGAGGGACTCGGCGGACTGAGCGTCGTGGTGGCGAGCCACCCGCACATGTTCGGCTGTCAGGTGGGCTGGAGCCGTCGCTTCGGCGACGTCCCGGTGCTCGTCCACTCCGCGGACCGGGAGTGGGTGCAGCGCGACGACCCTGTGATCACGGAGTGGCGCGGCGTCGAGACGGTACTGCCGGGTGTGACGCTGATCGAGGTCGGCGGCCACTTCCCGGGGGCGGCCGTGGCGCACGTGACGAGCCCGGACGGGCGGGGCGATCTGCTCGTGGGGGACTCGATCATGCCGACGCCGGCGACGGGCTGGGTGACGTTCCTGCGGAGCTACCCCAACGGGATACCGCTGTCGCCCGCTCTGGTGCGGCGGATCGTCGACGCGCTCGAGCCCTACGAGTTCGACCGGATGTACGGCCTCGCGGGGCGCGCGGTGCTCGCTGGCGCGAAGGATGCGGTCCACCGGTCCGCGGACAGGTACATCGCGTGGGTGAGCGGTGAGAACGACCCTCTCGGCTGACGGACGGAACCGAGGAGGGGAGCAGGGGCGCTACGGCTTCGTGGCGCGGAGATGGGTGCGCTGCCCGTCGTCGCTGTGGCGCATGCGATCCGGTCTCGACGGCCGGTTGAGCGCCGACGACAGGGCCGCGCTCGACACCCTCGTGGACAGCGAGGGGAAAGGAAAAAGACCAGCGCAGGTGTTTCGGCTGGTGGGAAGGTGTGGCCAGGGGCGGGGTCGAACCGCCGACCTTCCGCTTTTCAGGCGGACGCTCGTACCAACTGAGCTACCTGGCCCGGCGGACCGGCATGACGCCGGAACCCGGAGAGTGGAGCGACCCAGACGGGACTCGAACCCGCGACCTTCGCCGTGACAGGGCGACGCGCTAACCAACTGCGCCACTGGGCCTTGCTGTGGAGCCTTGTAACCGTACCCCCAACGGGATTCGAACCCGCGCTGCCGCCTTGAAAGGGCGGAGTCCTAGGCCGCTAGACGATGGGGGCTGGTTGAACTCCGGTGTCAACCGTTGCTCTTCCATGACCTCCAACGGCTGTCCGTTGGGAGCTACGAAAGCATAAGACACACCCCCACGGCCGCCCAAATCGCCCCTCCCCTAACGGCATCACCGCTGGTGAGAGGCCCCGGCACAGCCGGTGCGGGGCGTCCACACCGGCGGTTTCGGCCGCTCGGAGCCCGTTCAAGCCACATGTGACCTGCGGCACCCCTGCCGGGCGGGCCGAAGTGGTGTCGGCGGCGTCAGCGACTGACGGGTGGCGGCTGGTCCGGGTTCGCGGAGATCAGCCCCAGCATGTCGAGGAGTTGCCGAAGATCCTCGCCGCCCTCGGAGTTCTCGGCCACCACCAGCCGCGCACGGTGCACGTCCTCGTCGGAGACCCGGTACGCGTCGGCCGCGGACCGCGGCGTCGGAATGGCGCCGGGAACCCCCCGATCGTCCAACCCTGCCTGCCCGCCGTTCCTCTGCACGCTGTCGATGCTGCTCAACCACGCCTCCCTGTCAGGTCGCCGGACCGCAGCCGGGGGCCTGAGGGCAGGACGAACCGCACGGCCGTCCACCGTCTGCGGACGCCGCGCGTCGAAGATCGCCACACCGTGCAGCCACCCCCGTGGCCGTCACCGGAACGTTACCGATCCACTGCCCCGGACGCATGCCCCTTCCTGGGTGAGGGCGACAACGTTGTGTCACCGTTCGGGCACGTTTCGCGCATACCGCGCCCACCGCCCGCTGTACCCCCTTGGGGTATCGTCGGGCCTGGAGCGACCCACCATGGAGGCCCGATGCCCGGCTACACCCCCGATCGCGAGGCCCACCTCCGGCGGCTGCGCCGGATCGAGGGGCAGGTGCGGGGCCTGCAACGCATGGTGACCGACGACGTCTACTGCATCGACGTCCTGACCCAGGTCTCCGCGGCCACGCGAGCCCTGCAGTCCTTCGCCCTCGAGCTGCTCTCCGAGCACATGTCCAGCTGCGTCGTCGACGCGGCGCGGAACGACAGCGACGGTGGCGAGGCGAAGATCCAGGAGGCGTCGGCCGCCATCGCGCGCCTCGTCCGTTCCTGAACGAACCATCCCGACCAGAAAGGCTCTCCCATGAGCGTCGAGACCCCCTTCCGCACCACCGTCACCGTCTCGGGCATGACCTGCGGGCACTGCACCGCCTCCGTGCAGGAGGAGGTCGGCGAGGTCGCCGGCGTCCGGAGCGTCGACGTCGAGCTGGAGTCCGGCACGGTCACGATCACCGCGGACCGCGAGCTCGGCCGGGACGAGATCGAGGCGGCCGTCGTCGAGGCCGGCTACACGCTCGTCTGAGCGCCGGCGGGCGCCCGTAGGCTGCGGCCATGTCTCCCTTCCGGGAACGACGTTCCTCACGGCACGGCGCTCCCCTCGGCCGCGATCGGGCCGCACCGCCGCCCCAGCCGCCCGCGGAGCTCGGACCGCACGATCCCGAGCTGGACTCCTACCTCGCCGCCCTGGCCCCCTCCGCGGAGCCGGGCGCGAGCGAGCTGACCGGCCGGTTCGGCACGGCGCAGGTCTTCCAGATCCGGCTGCCCGCCCTGCGCATCGAGCAGCTGCGCCACGTCGCCGAGGAGCGCGGCACCTCTCCGGCCGCGCTCGTCGTCGACTGGGTCACCGAGCGGCTCGAGCAGGAGGACACGCCGACGGGCCCGCTGCCGCTCAGCGCGGCCGAGGAGCAGCGGCGCTCCCCGCTCCGGTTCCGCAAGCGGCGCTAGCGTCCGCCGGAGACCGCGATCCTCGCCGGGTCCGTGTCCGCGAGGCACGGACTCCCGGTGAGTCCTTCCGTGCGCACCGCCGCAGCCATCGCCCGGTACCCCGCGGGCGAGAGGTGCAGGCCGTCGCCGGAGTCGTAGGCGGGTCGCAGCCGGGCCGGGTCCGCCGGGTCGGCGACGGCCGCGGCGAAGTCGAAGACCCCGTCCGCGTGCGCGGCGCCCTGTGCACGGATCCACGCGTTGACGGCCTCGCGGCCGGCCACGGCCTGCGGGGTGCCGTGCGTGCCCGTGGTGGACGGCGTGATGGTCGTCAGGAAGACCCGCAGCCCGGCCCCGCGGGCCCGGGCACCGAAGTCCACGAGACCGGCGATGATCTCGTCCGCGCTCCGGCCCGCGGCCAGGTCGTTCGTGCCGATGTGCAGGACGACGTCCCTGACCCCGGCGGCGCCCAGGACGTCCCGGTCGAACCGGGCCGCCGGCGTGTCCCCGACCTGCGACGGGGTGCCGCCGAGCAGCTGGTTCGCGGAGATCCCGGCGTTGATCACGGACATCCGCAGTCCGCCCGCGTCGGCCAGCCGCTCGGACAGCGCGTCCGGCCACCGGTCGTCCCGGTCCTGGTCGCTGCCCACGCCGTCGGTGATCGAGTCCCCCACCAGCACGACGGCGTTCTCCGCCCGCGGGGCGAGCACGTCGACCCCGGAGAGCACGAACCACGACGCGACGGAGGTGGTGAACGCGGAGCCGTCCGTCGCGTCGACCGCGCCGATCCCGGCCCCGGGCTCCGAGACGTACGACGTCCGCATCGCGACCGGATGGGTCGCCACCCGGTCCGCCGCCGACGGCAGGAACATGCTGACCGCGAGCGGCCGGCCGGCCTCGGCGACGAACGGCACCGGGTCGCTGGCCACGTCCTCACCGGGCGGGATCGTCACGCCCTGGCTGCCGCCGAAGTACACCGGCCGCGACGTCCCGAGCGCGAGCGCCGCGCCCGAGTCGACGGCCGCGGCGGACACCGCGGAGACGACGAGCGGGCTGCGGCCGTAACGGTTCGACAGCCGGACCCGCATCTCCGAGCCCGTGACCTGCGGCGTCATGACCATCCGCAGGGCGCGGCCGGCGAGCAGCGCCCCGGCGACCCCCGGCTGCGGGCTGGTCTGCCAGGCCGTCACCCAGGCCGGCCCGCAGGGATCGGCGGGGCGGGCCGACGCCGTCTGGGCGGACGCGGAACCACCCAGGACCCCGATCGCGCCGATCGCCGTCACCACGGTCAGCAGAGCCGTCGCCATCGCGACGGCGGTGGCGCGGCGCGAGTTCAGCGAGCCGTAGGACCGCCCGACGATCGTGCCGACGGCCACGACGGACCGGCGGACCGCCGCAAGCACGCGTGCTGCCCCGTCCACCCGAACCCCTCTCGCCGGTCCGCGACACCACCGAGGGACGAAGTCCGCTCGTGTGGGTGTCGCCCACACGCTCTGCAGGGTCGAACGAGCGCGCGACCCGCTCGGTCTGTCGGCCACACGGGTGATGACGTTACGTAGAGCAGTAACCACGCTCCGTGCTGTCGTCGGATGGACGGCCACCGTGGACGAACGGCGGACCTGGCCGGACGACCAGTTCGGTCCTCGTCCCTCGGGCCTCCGCACTAGGCTCGCACCGCGACAGGGACGCCATCGGCGAGGGAGGCCGCACGTGGGCTCGTACGAGGAGATCTTCCGGTCGAGCGTGGAGGACCGGGAGAGGTTCTGGCTGGATGCGGCCGGGGCGATCGACTGGGCGACGCCGCCGACGCAGGCGCTGGACGAGTCGAACCCGCCGTTCTACCGGTGGTTTCCGGACGGTGAGCTGAACGTCGCGTACAACGCGCTGGACCGCCATGTCGAGGCCGGGAACGGGGACCGGACGGCACTGGTCTACGACTCCCCGGTCACCGACACCAAGCGCACCTACACCTACGCCCAGCTCCGCGACGAGGTCGCGGCGTTCGCCGGGGTGCTGCGCGCTCTCGGGGTGAGCAAGGGCGACCGGGTGGTCGTCTACATGCCGATGGTCCCCGAGGCGGCGATCGCGATGCTGGCCTGCGCGCGGTTGGGCGCGGTGCACTCGGTGGTGTTCGGCGGGTTCGCCGCGAAGGAGCTCGCGGTCCGGATCGACGACGCGCAGCCCACGGTGATCGTGTCCGCGTCGTGCGGGATCGAGGGCAAGCGGATCATCGAGTACAAGCCGTTGCTGGACAAGGCGATCGAGCTCGCCGCCCACAAGCCCGCGAAGCGGGTGATCCTGCAGCGCCCGCAGGCCGAGGCCGCGATGGGCGAGGACGACGTGGACTGGGCGTCCGCGGTGGCCGAGGCGGCGCCGGCGGATCCGGTGCCGGTCAGGGCGACCGATCCGCTCTACGTCCTCTACACCTCCGGGACGACCGGGAAGCCGAAGGGCGTGGTCCGGGACTCCGCTGGCTACGCGGTCGCGCTGGCCTGGTCGATGCCGAACGTCTACGACGTCGGCCCCGGTCAGACGATCTTCACCGCGTCCGACGTCGGGTGGGTGGTCGGGCACTCCTACATCGTCTACGCGCCCCTGCTCGCCGGGGCGACGACCGTGCTCTACGAGGGCAAGCCGGTCGGCACGCCGGACGCGGGCCAGTTCTGGCGGGTCATGAGCGAGTGCGGCGTGCGGTCGATGTTCACCGCGCCGACGGCGTTCCGGGCGCTGAAGAAGGAGGACCCCGACGGTGAGTTCGCGAGGAAGTACGACCTGTCGGGGCTGAAGTACCTCTTCCTCGCCGGGGAACGGCTCGACCCGGAGACCTACCGGTGGGCCTCGAAGCTGCTGGACATCCCGGTGATCGACCACTGGTGGCAGACCGAGACGGGGTGGCCGATCGTGGCGAACCCGGCCGGGATCGAGCTGCTCCCGGTCAAGCCGGGGTCGCCGACGCGCCCGTTGCCGGGTTGGGACATCCAGGTCCTCGACGGCGACGGCAAGCCGGTCCCGGCGGGCACGGACGGGGCGATCGTGGCGAAGCTGCCGCTGCCGCCGGGGGCCTTCCCGACACTGTGGAACGACGACGAGCGGTTCCTCAAGTCCTACATGTCCGCGTTCGAGGGCTACTACCTCACCGGGGACGGCGGGCACCTCGACGAGGACGGCTACGTGTTCGTGATGGGTCGCACGGACGACGTCATCAACGTCGCCGGGCACCGGCTGTCGACGGGCGGCATGGAGGAGGTGCTCGCCTCCCACCCGGACGTCGCGGAGTGCGCGGTCATCGGCGTCACGGACCAGATGAAGGGCCAGATCCCGCGCGGGTTCGTCGTGCTCAAGGCCGGGGTCGACACCTCGGCGGAAAGGTACGAGGAGAAGCTGCGCGGGGAGCTCGTGGCGATGGTCCGGGACCAGGTCGGCGCGGTCGCCTCGCTCAAGGACGTCGCGATCGTCGACGGGCTGCCCAAGACCCGCTCCGGGAAGATCCTCCGCAAGACGATGCGCGGGATCGCCGACGGGACGGACGAGTCCGTGCCCTCGACCATCGACGACGCCTCGGTGCTCGACACGCTGCGCCCCGTCCTGCGCAAGGAGTAGCCGGCCGGAGCGCACCACTGCGGAGCCGGTGCCGGTGGCCCCCGCGGCCTCCGCGCCGGCCCGCCCGTGGTCGCCACGCCCGCCCCAGCGCTGCCTCGCCGCAGCGCGTACCGATTGCCACTGAAAGCGGCGCCTGGGACAGGCTTGCAGGGGCTGGAGCCAGGGCAAGCGCGACTGCTGCCACGGGCCGCGCGCCGGGTCCCTAGCCTGCGCGGATGCGTACTGAACGCGGGCTCGACAGGTTCGTCACCTTTCTCGACGCGGTCGTTGCCATCGCCATCACGCTGCTGGTCCTTCCGTTGGTCGACGTGCTCGGGGGACGCAAGCCGGCCGAGATCCGGCCAGCCTGTTCTCCGACGAGGCCGGCAGGTTCGGCACGTTCTTCCTGAGCTTCGTCCTGATCGCGCGGCTCTGGCTCGCCCTCATCGCATCGTCGAGGGCGTCGGCGCCTACGACGGCGCGTTCCTACTGGCCAACCCGGCCTGGAGCCTCACGATCGTGCTGGTTCCGTTCGCCACCCAGGTGGCCGGCAGCTTCCCGCCGGAGCCGCTGGCGGCCCTGGTCTACACGGGGACGGTGACCCTCAGCGCGACCTGCTGTCGGTGATCGGACTGCTGACCGCACCGAGGTCCGGGCGCCGGGAGTCGCTGGTCTCCCCTGGCGAACGCCGCGCGGCGTCCGCCCCAACCTTCGCCGGCGGCGGTGGTCTGCGGTAACAGCGGGATGAGGAGCCCGATGAGCGAGGGACGCCGAATCCGCTCCCCCGCGCGCCGCCCCACCCGCACGAGAGGACCCCCGCCTCCCATGCACCGCCCCCGCCATCGGCGGCTGGCCGCAGTGTCGGCCGCCTTCAGCCTGGCCACGATCCTCGGACTGGTCGGCACCGCGCTGGCCCTCGAGGACCGCTCCTGCAGCGCGTTCGCCTACCAGGAGGACGCGCAGACCGCGCTGACCGCTGCCCTGACCGCCCCCTCCCCGGATGCCGAACGCGCCGCCCAGCTCGACCGGGACGGCAACGGCCGCGCCTGCGAGACGTTGCCGCACCGCGACCTCGCCCGGGCCGCCGCGCTCGTCCTGGCAGCCTCCGCCGCCGCGAACACCACCCCGCCCGCATCCGCGCCGCCGGCCGTCGTCCGCCCGTCCCCCGAGGCCGCCCGGGCCACCGCGGGCGACTGTGCACCGACCAGCGCCGTGCCTCCGACGGGCGTGCGGGACGGAAGCGCACAGGGCGACGACGCCGCGAGCGCCGTCGGGCATGGCGAGCCTCACGCCGATTCAGGGTGTCCTCAGTCACCCACGCAGCTCGCCGCGGGTGCACCATGACCCCATGAAGGTTGTGGTGGATTTCGACCTCTGTGAGAGCAACGCCGTCTGCATGGGCATCGCCCCGGAGGTGTTCGAGGTGCGCGACGACGACTACCTCTACATCCTCGACGAGACGCCGCCCGAATCGTTGCGGCCGAAGCTCGAGGAGGCCGTGCGGTCGTGCCCCAAGGCCGCGATCAGCCTCCAGGAGACCTGAGCGCCGCCCCCCCGTTGCTCCGACCGGGTCCACCCGCAAGGATCTCCCTCACGCGCACGTGAGGGAGGTCGTCGGTGACCGAGACGGAGATCGAACGGGACGTGGCCGGGACGGGTACGCCGGTCTGGATCACCCCGCTGACGCCGCTGAGCTTCCTGCGGCGCTCGGCGGACGTCTACCCGGACAAGACCGCGATCGTGTACGGCGAGCGCCGGCGCACCTATGCGGAGTTCGCAGCCGAGGCCACGCGCCTCGCGCACGCCCTGCGCGGGTCCGGGGTGAAGCCCGGGGACCGGGTGGCGTACATGCTGCCGAACATCCCGGAGATGCTCGTCGCGCACTTCGCCGTGCCGCTCGCCGGTGCGGTGCTGGTCGCGATCAACACCCGGCTCTCGACGCCCGAGGTGCAGCAGATCCTGGACCACTCCGGCGCGACGCTGTTCGTCGTCGACGCCGCCCTGTACCCGAGGGTCGCGCCCGTCGCCGGTGAGCTGAAGACCGTCGAGGAGATCATCACCGTCGTGGACCCGGCTGCGCCCGGGGACGGGATCGGGAGCGGCGTCCGCTACGACGACCTGCTCGCCCGCGGGTCGGACGAGCCCCTGCGGTGGGAGGTCGACGACGAGCAGTCGACCATCTCGATCAACTACACGTCCGGCACCACCGGGCAGCCGAAGGGCGTGCAGTACAGCCACCGCGGCGCCTACCTGAACTCGTTCGGCGAGATCGTGCACTCCACGCACACCCCGGACAGCGTCTACCTCTGGACGCTGCCCATGTTCCACTGCAACGGCTGGTGCACCCCGTGGGCGATCACCGGCATCGGCGGCACGCACGTCTGCCTGCGCGAGGTCCGCGGGGACGTCATCTGGTCCCTGATCGACGAGCACCGGGTGACGCACCTGAACGGCGCCCCGACCGTCGTCACCACGATCATGCGGGCGCCCGAGGCGAAGAGGCTGGACTACCAGCTCGTCATCACCACCGCGGGCGCACCGCCGAGCCCGACCACCATCCTGCAGATGGAGCAGATGGGCTTCCGGATCGTGCACGTCTACGGCCTCACCGAGACCTACGGGCCGTACTCGGTGAACCAGTACCAGCGCGGCTGGGACGACCTGGAGCCCGAGGAGCGGGCATCGCTGCAGGCGCGCCAGGGCGTCGGGATGCTGCAGGCCGAGCGGCTCCGCGTCGTCGACAAGGACATGGCCGACGTGCCGGCGGACGGCACGACCATGGGCGAGATCGTGATGCGCGGCAACAATGTCATGACCGGCTACTACAAGGACCCGGCCGGTACGGAGAAGGCGTTCGAGGGCGGCTGGTTCCACTCCGGGGACCTCGGCGTCATGTACCCGGACGGTTTCGTCGAGCTGCGGGACCGCGCCAAGGACGTCGTCATCTCCGGCGGCGAGAACATCTCCACGGTCGAGGTCGAGCAGGCCATCGTGTCGCACCCGGCCGTGCTGGAGGCGGCCGTCGTCGGGGTGCCGGACGAGCAGTACGGCGAGCGGCCGAAGGCGTTCGTGGTGCTCTCCCCGGGGAGAGCGCGGACGAGGCGACGCTGATCGAGCACGTCAAGTCGAAGATCGCGCGGTACAAGGCGCCCAAGGCCGTCGAGATCGTGGAGGAGCTGCCCAAGACCTCCACGGGCAAGATCCAGAAGTTCGAGCTCCGCGAGAAGGAGTGGGGCGAGGGCGGGGCCCGCATCAGGGGGTAGGCCACACGTCCGGCCCAGAGCCGGACATTTCGGTTAGCGTAGCGAACCATGAGCGTCGCGACCGAGCCCCTCACCCCGCCGCAGAGCGCGTTCCGGGTCGGCGCGGGCGCGGTCGTCGTCACGACGTCGACGGTGTTGCCCGTCTTCCTGACCGGTGCGCTGAGCGTCCAGATCTCCCGCGAGCTGGACTTCGACCCCGCCGGCCTGGGCCTCGTGGTGGCGCTCTACTTCGGGGTCAGCGCGCTCGTGTCGCTGCCGGTCGGGCGGATCGTGGAGCGGCTGGGCTCCGGGACGACGAGCCGGATCGCCGTCGTCGGCGCCGCGTTCTTCATGCTGCTCTGCTCGGTCGCCGCGCGGTCCTACGGCTCGCTGATCGCGATCCTGCTCTGCGGGGCGTGGTGCAACGTCATGGGCCAGCTCTCGTCGAACCTCACGCTGGCGCGCTCGATGCCGGCCGCGAGGCTCGGGCTCTCGTTCGGGGTCAAGCAGTCGTCCGTGCCGCTGGCGACGCTGCTCGCCGGCGTCGCGGTCCCGGCCGTCGCCCTGACGCTGGGCTGGCGCTGGGCCTACGTGATCGGCGCCGGGCTCGCCCTGTGCGCACTGTTCGCCGCGCCGCGCGGCGGACGGGAGACGCCGAGGGACGCCGCGCCCCCCGAGAACCGGGCGACGGCGGCGCTGTCGGTCATCGGGATCGCGGGCGGGCTGGCCGCCGCCTGCGCGACCGGGCTGGGCATCTTCCTCGTCGCCGCGGCCGTCGACCGCGGGATCGACGTGGGGCTGGCCGGCCTGGTCCTCACTCTCGGCAGCGTGGTCGGGCTGATCATGCGGATGTTGCACGGATGGCTCGCGGACCGGCGCTCCGGCGGACACATCGCCGTCGTCGCGGGGAGCCTGCTGCTCGGGGCGGGCGGGCTCGCCCTGCTCGCCGTCCCGGGCTCGGTGGCGCTGATCCTCGGCACGATCCTCGGCTTCGGGCTCGGCTGGGCGTGGCCGGGACTGCTGCAGTTCGCGGTGGTGCGGCTCAACCCGTCGGCACCCGCCGCCGCGACCGCGATCGTGCAGGTCGGGGTGTACGGCGGGAGCTGCCTCGGGCCCGTCGGCTTCGGGTTCCTGGCCAGCCACTTCTCGTTCACCACGGCCTGGCTCGTCTCGGCCGGGGTCATGCTGATCGCGGCAGCGGGGATGGTGCTGGGCCGCCGGATGTTGCGCGCCTTCGGCGCTCGTGCACGGATGACGTCGTCCTGACGACGTCTTCCGCTCACAACCGTTCGGCGAGTGCGATCGCGTCGTAGGGGGCGTGCACCTTGACGTCGTTGTCGAAGTAGACAACGACGTCCCGCCCGTCGTCGGCCCAGCCCCGGATCCGCTCCGCCCAGCGGTCGAGCGCCTCGGGCGAGTAGCCGCTGACGTAGAGCTCCTCGTCGCCGTGCAGCCGGACGTAGACGAGATCGGACGTGACGTCGTCGAGGAAGGGCCACTTGCCTGCCGTGTCCGCGACGACGAGTGCGACGTCGTGCTTGCGCAGCAACGCGGTGAACGCGGGATCCCGGAAGCTCTCGTGCCGGACCTCGAGGGCGTGCCGCAGCGGCCGGTCCGCGTCGGTCGTGAGGTGCGCGCGGCCCTCGAGGCGCTCGTCGTGCTCCTGGGCCAGCTCCGCGGCGGCCGAGGTCGTGTGCGGCAGCAGGGAGAGGAACGTGTCGAGCCGCTCGGGGTCGAACCGCATCCGCGGCGGGAGCTGCCAGAGCATCGGGCCGAGCTTCTCCCCGAGCGCCAGCACGCCGCTGGCCATGAAGTTCGCCACGGGCGTCCGGACGTCGCGGAGCTGCTTCATGTGCGTGACGAACCGCGGCCCCTTCACCGCGAACAGGAAGTCCTCCGGCGTCTCCGCGGCCCACGAGCGGTAGCTCTCGGGGCGCTGCAACGAGTAGAACGAGCCGTTGATCTCGATCGACGACACCGCGCGGGAGAGATGTTCGAGCTCGCGCCGCTGGACGAGGCCTTCGGGGTAGAACGTGCCGCGCCACGGTGGGTACCGCCACCCCGAGGTTCCGATCCGGATCATCGCCATCGGTGCGAGTATTCCCGGTATGGACGCCGCGCACCCCGATCTCGCCCGCGCCGTCGGCGCGGTGCTCGACTGGCCCGTTCCGCACGTCGCGGCGGCCGTCGTCGCCGCGGACGGCAGAGTCCTCGCGACCGCGGGCGAGCAGGACCGCGAGTTCCGGCTCGCGTCGGTGACCAAGCTGCTCAGCGCCTACGCCGTGCTCATCGCGGTGGAGGAGGGCGCGCTCGAGTGGGACCGGCCCGCGGGCCCCGAGGGGTCGACGGTCCGGCACCTGATGGCCCACACGTCCGGCCTCGACTTCAACTCCCCCCACGTCGTGGCGCGCCCGGAGCGCCGGCGGATCTACTCCAACGAGGGCTTCGCGGTGCTCGGCGAGGTCCTGGCGAAGGCCACGGGGATCGCCTTCGCGGACTACCTGCAGGAGGCCGTGCTCGATCCGCTCGGTCTCACCGCCACGCGGCTGCCCGGCCCGCCCGGGTCCGGCGCCTGGTCCACCGCCGCGGACATGTCCCGCTTCGCCGCGGAGCTCCAGGCACCGACGCTGGTCGCGGAGTCGACGATGGCGGAGGCGACGACGGTCGCCTTCCCCGGGCTCGACGGCGTCGTCCCCGGCTACGGCCGGCAGCGCCCGTCGGACTGGGGTCTCGGCTTCGAGATCAAGGACGGCAAGTCCCCGCACTGGACGGGCACGAGGAACTCGCCGCGGACCTACGGGCACTTCGGCCAGTCCGGGACGTTCCTGTGGGTGGATCCCGACGCGCGGGCGGCCTGCGTCGTGCTGACGGACCGGGACTTCGACACCTGGGCGCACGACGGCTGGGCCCCGTTCAACGACCGGGTGCTCGAGGCGCTCTGACCTCCTCCGCTGCAGTTCCGGCGGTTCCGCGCGCGGCCGGACGCGAGCGACGGCACCGGGACGCGAGCGGAGCCTCGGCGCGTGACCCGAGACACCCCCGGGATCCGGGAATCATCTCGGCGCCCCGGCCGTTGGAGCATGAAGTCCGGGTCGGGTGACCTGTGTCCCCGGGCCGCAATAGATAAGCGCCGCCATGGAATACCAGTTCGGCTGGAGCCTGGGTGTGCCGTTCGCCGCGAGGCGACCAGCACTCGGCTCGGACACCTACCTCGCTCTCCGGGGAACAAACCCCGGACGGGCAGGGTTGTAGGAACTGTCCGAGGCGGGCGATCCGTGTCCCCGGGTCTCACCCCTTCGCCGCTGCGAGCGGCCACGCGCCGAGAGGCGACCGGCGCCCTCCTCGGACACCGACCTCCCCTAGGAATAAACCCCCCGTGGGTATGGTTGTGAGGAGCGTCCGCGCCGGGCGATCCGTGTCCCCGGGTCTCACCCATCGCCGCTGCGAGCGGCCACGCGCCGAGAGGCGACCGGCGTTCGGTGCGGACATCTCCACTCCCCCCAGCTTCGGAAGCAGGATCCATGAAGGGCGACCGCGTCGAGATCGTGATCGACGCCGGCAGCGGCACCACCAAGACCTACGAGGTCGGGGCCACCCGCGCCGGACGCCGCGTGGACGTCGCGCACGGCCGCGGCGTCGTCGAGGTCAGCGAGGTGACGCGTGGTGGCAGCACCGTGCGCACCGCACGGTTCCTCGCCAACCGCGTGCTCGCGCTCGTCGAGCACCCGGCAGCCGACACCCCCACCGCGGACGAGATCACTCCCGTCCTCCGCTCGGCCTGACGTCGGGCACCGACGCCATCAGGCAGACTGCAGGAACGATGTCCTCCACACCGGCCCGCGCCCAGGCGCGCCCCGACCGTGAACCCGCCCGTCCCGTAGCGGACGCCGCCGGGGAACGGCACGTTCCCGCATCCGGACCCGCCGCCCTGCCGAGCGCTCCCACCCCCCGGAGCGACGGCACCCCCCAGGGCGGCGACCGGACCCGTCGGCGGCCGTCCCGCCGCCGCGGGTCCAGGGGCCGGAGCGCACCCTCCGATCATCGCGACCGGAGGGGTAACGCGCCCGGCCCCTCCACCACGGACGCCTCCGTCTCCGGCGACGCACGCCGAGACCAGGGCCAGGCGTCCGCGCATCGACCCGACTCCGTCCACCGGGCCGTCTCCGCCGAGCGCCGCGCCGCCGCCGAGGCCGCGCGTATCGAGCGCCGCCGCGCGGCCGTCCCGTCGATCTCCTACCCCCCGACCCTGCCGGTCAGCGCGCGCCGCGAGGACATCGCCGCCGCGATCCGGGACAACCAGGTCGTGATCGTCGCCGGCGAGACCGGGTCCGGGAAGACCACACAGATCCCGAAGATCTGCCTCGAGCTGGGTCGCGGCGTCGAGGGCATGATCGGTCACACCCAGCCCCGGCGGCTCGCCGCGCGCACCGTCGCCGCCCGCATCGCCGAGGAGCTCGGCACCGAGCTCGGCGACGTCGTCGGCTGGAAGGTGCGCTTCACCGACCAGGTCGGCGACCGCACGATGGTCAAGCTGATGACGGACGGCATCCTGCTCGCCGAACTGACCGGCGATCGGATGCTGCGCAAGTACGACACGCTCATCATCGACGAGGCGCACGAACGCAGCCTCAACATCGACTTCATCCTGGGCTACCTCACCCAGCTGCTTCCCCGGCGCCCCGACCTCAAGGTCGTCATCACCTCGGCGACGATCGACCCCGAGCGGTTCGCCGCGCACTTCGGCACCCCGGAGAAGCCGGCGCCGATCGTCGAGGTCTCCGGTCGCTCGTTCCCCGTGGAGATCCGGTACCGCCCCGTCGTCGATCCCGACGACCCGGACGCCGACCCGGACCGCGAGGAGCTCGACGCGATCGCCGACGCCGTCGCCGAGCTGCAGCGCGAAGGCCCCGGGGACATCCTCGTGTTCCTGCCCGGCGAGCGGGAGATCCGGGACGCCGCGGATGCCCTCGGCAAGCGCGACTTCCGCAACACCGAGGTCATCCCCCTCTACGCCCGTCTGTCGACGGCCGAGCAGCAGCGCGTCTTCTCGCCCCACTCGGGGAACCGGATCGTGCTGGCCACGAACGTCGCCGAGACGTCGCTGACCGTTCCCGGCATCCGCTATGTGATCGACACCGGCACCGCCCGCATCTCCCGTTACTCACGACGGCTGAAGGTGCAGCGGCTGCCGATCGAGAAGGTCTCGCAGGCCTCGGCGAACCAGCGCGCGGGCCGATGCGGCCGTACCAGCGACGGCATCTGCATCCGTCTCTACGCCGAGGACGACTTCGACGCCCGCCCGGAGTTCACGGAACCGGAGATCCTGCGCACCAACCTCGCGTCGGTCGTGCTGCAGATGATCGCGCTGGAGCTCGGTGAGATCTCCGAGTTCCCGTTCGTCGAGCCGCCGGACCCGCGCGCGGTGAACGACGGCCTCGCCCTGCTCCACGAGCTCGGCGCGGTCGACGCCGGCGCCCTGACGGCGGTAGGCCGTTCCCTGTCCCGGCTTCCGGTGGACCCGCGGCTCGGCCGGATGCTCGTCGAGGCGGACAAGACCGGCTGCCTGCGCGAGGTCCTCGTGATCGCCGCCGCGCTGTCCGTCCAGGACCCGCGCGAGCGGCCGACCGAACAGCGCCAGGCCGCGGACGAGAAGCACGCCCGGTTCAGCGAGGACGGTTCGGACTTCCTCGCCTACCTCAAGCTCTGGGAATACGTCGCCGAGCAGCGGGAGGCGTTGTCCGGCAGCAGGTTCCGCCGGCAGCTGCGCGAGGAGTTCCTGCACTACCTGCGAATCCGCGAGTGGTGGGACCTGCACGGCCAGCTCCGTCAGGCGGCCCGTTCCGCGGGCATGACCGTGAACGACGTGACGCCCGACGGGGACCGCATCCACCAGGCGTTGCTCTCCGGGCTGCTGTCGCAGGTCGGCCTGCTCGACCCGACGGCGGAGAAGGCCAACCCGAAGGACCGCCGCGGCAAGGAGTACCTCGGCGCGCGGAACGCCAAGTTCATGATCTGGCCCGGCTCGGCGCTCGCGAAGAAGCAGCCGCGCTGGGTGATGGCCGCGGAGCTCGTCGAGACGTCCCGGCTGTGGGCGCGGACCGCCGCGCGCATCCAGCCGGAGTGGATCGAGCCGCTCGCCGGACATCTCGTCAAGAAGACGTACTCGGAGCCGCACTGGTCCCGCAAGCGCGGTTCGGCCGTCGCGACCGAACGCGTGACGCTGCACGGCATCCCGGTCGTCGCGAACCGGACCGTGGACTTCGGGCGGATCGACCCCGAGACGTCCCGCGAACTGTTCATCCGGCACGCGCTGGTCGAGGGCGACTGGGAGACCCGGCACCGGTTCTTCCGGGCGAACCGCGAGCTCCTCGACGACGTCGAGGAGCTGGAGCACCGCGCCCGCCGCCGCGACCTGGTGGTGGACGAGGAGACGCTCGTCGCGTTCTACGAGGAGCGGATCCCGGCGCACGTCGTGTCCGGGCGGCACTTCGACTCGTGGTGGAAGAAGGAGTCCCGGCGCAACCCGGACCTCCTGGACTACACCGAGGAGATGCTGGCGACCGAGGCCGCCCGCGGGGTGAACCGCGAGGCCTACCCGGACCACGTCGCGGCCGGAGGGCTGACGCTGCCGCTGTCGTACGCGTTCGAGCCCGGCCACGTGACGGACGGCGTGACCGTCGACGTGCCGGTGGCCGCGCTGCACCAGGTCGACCCGACGCCGTTCACCTGGCTCGTCCCCGGGCTGCGCGAGGAGCTGGTGACGGCGCTGATCAAGACGCTGCCCAAGAACCTCCGCCGCCTGTTCGCGCCGGCCCCGGACCATGCCCGCGCCGTGCTGTCGCGGCTGCGGGCGGGCGACGAGCCGTTGCTCGACGGGCTGGAGCGCGAGCTCGGCCGGTTGCGCAACGTCGACATCCCGCGCGGGGCGTGGGAGCTGGACCGGCTGCCACAGCACCTCACCGTCACCTTCCGCGTCCTCGACGAGAAGGGTCGCGAGATCACCCGCGGCACCGATCTCGAGGCGCTGCGCCGCGAGCTGGCGCCGAAGGTCCGCGAGGAGCTGGCCGCCGCCGGGAGCGACATCGAGCGGTCCGGGCTCACGTCCTGGTCGTTCGGGGACCTGCCGCGCGAGCACGCGATCCGCCGGGGCGCCCACGTCGTCACCGGGTTCCCGGGGCTCGTGGACCGCGGCACGTCCGTCGACGTCCGGGTGTTCGCGACCGCCGCCGAACGCGATGCGGCCCACCGGCGCGGGGTGCGTCGGCTGCTCCTGCTGGAGACGCCGTCGCCGAACAAGCACGTGCAGCGCAGCCTGGACAACGCGGCGAAGCTGACGCTGGCGCGCAACCCGCACGGCAGCGTCCCTGCGCTGCTCGAGGACTGCACGACCTGCGCGATCGAGCACATCGTGACCCGCGCGGGCGGCCCGCCGTTCGACGCCGCGGCCTACGAGCGGGTCCGGGACCTCACCCGGGAACGTCTGGTCGCCACCACGACGCAGGTCCTGAACGCCGTCCGCGGGGTGCTCGACCGGTGGCACATCGTCCAGGCCGCGCTCGGGGACCTGCGGGCGCCGGCGTTGCGGGACGGGATCGCGGACATCCGCGCCCAGCTCGACGCGCTCGTCGGGCCCGGGTTCGCCACGCAGACGGGCGCGACCCGGCTCGCGGACCTCGCCCGCTACCTGCAGGCGATCGAGCTGCGGATCGACAAGCTCCGCGTCGACGTCGCCCGGGACGCGCAGTGGACGGCGCAGGTCAAGATCGTCGCGGACGAGTACCGCGCCGAGCTGGCCGCGCTCCCGCCTTGTGTGGACCCGTCACCGGAGCTCACCGAGATCCGCTGGATGATCGAGGAGCTCCGGGTCAGCCTCTACGCCCACCCGATGAAGACCCGCTACCCGATCTCGATCAAGCGCATCCAGAAGGCGATCGACGACCTGCCCCGCCCCTGACCCCGCGAGTCGGGGTCTGGCGGCTACCGAGTCGGGGTTCCCGTACACCGCCGAGCCCGACTCGGCAGCCTGGGGACCCCGACTCGCGGAATGATCGTCGTTCGTCCGGCGCGCAACCACCGGCCGTGTCAGGCTGATCGGACGCGATGGGGGTGGCCATGGTCGACACGGGGTACGCGCATCTCGGCGAGGCGCTCGGGACGGACTTCTTCTCGGTCCGCGAGCAGTTCACCGACGAGCAGTGGGAGCGGTTCGCCACCGTCCGCAAGTTCGTCGACGCCGAGGTGCTCGACGACATCGGGGACTACTGGGAGAAGGCCGAGCTTCCCTGGCACCTCTTCCGCCGGCTGCCCGAGCTGGGCATCGTCGGCGAGACGATCCAGGGGTACGGCGCCGCCGCGATGAGTCCACTGGCCTGCGGGCTCGTGCACATGGAGCTGCACCGGGGCGACGGGTCGCTGGGCACGTTCCTCGGGGTGCACGCCGGGCTGGCGATGCAGTCGATCGCGATGTGCGGCTCGGAGGAGCAGAAGCAGCGCTGGCTCCCCGCGATGTCCAGGATGGACAAGATCGGCGCGTTCGCCCTCACCGAGCCGGACCACGGCTCGGACTCCGTCGCGCTGGAGACCACCGCTCGCCGCGACGGCGACCACTGGATCCTCGACGGCGAGAAGCGCTGGATCGGCAACGGGACGATCGCGGACCTGGTCACCGTCTGGGCCCGGGACACCGAGTCCGGTGAGGTGCTCGGCTTCGTCGTCGAGACGCCCGCGGAGGGCTACGCGGCCACGGTGATCGGCGGGAAAGTGTCCCTGCGCTCGGTGTGGCAGGCGGACATCACGCTCACCGGCGTGCGCGTGCCGGACGAGAACCGGCTGGCCCATGCGAAGACCTTCGCGGACTGCGCGAAGGTGCTGGCCAACACGCGCGGGATCTGCGCGTGGATGGCCCTCGGCCACGCGACGGCCGGCTACGACGCCGCGCTGCGCTACGCGATGGAGCGCAAGCAGTTCGGCAAGCCGCTGGCGTCGTTCCAGATCGTGCAGGAGAAGCTGGTCAACATGCTGGCGGACCTGACGTCCATGCAGCTCTACTGCATGCAGATCGGCCGGCTCGGTGAAGCGGGGCGGCTCTCCCCGACGGTCGCCGGGCTCGCGAAGATGCACAACACGAAGACCGCCCGGCGTCTCCTCTCCGAGGCCCGGGACCTGCTGGGCGGCAACGGGATCCTGCTGGAGCACCACGTCGTCCGGCACTGGGCGGACATCGAGGCGATCCACACCTTCGAGGGCACGGAGACCATGCAGACCCTGATCGTCGGCAAGGACGTCACGGGCATCGGCGCGTTCGCCTAGCCCGTGGTCGTCCCGCAAGTGGGGTGTTTCCGTCCCCGAGCCGCGGCTATTCCGCGTCCGGCGTTGTCTACTGATCCGGTAGCAGCCGCTCGACGAGGAGCCCGGATGACCGACGATCTCGACACGTACCTGCCGCCCTACACCGCGGACGTCGCCCGCGCCCGACGGCAGAGCATCGGCTCGCTGCTCGCCCGGACCGCGAAGAAGCACGGCGGCAAGCTCGCGATCGTGCACCGGGACACCCGGCGCACGTTCGCCGAGCTCGACTCCGACGCCAACCGCGTGGCGAACGCGCTGTCCGCTCGGGGCGTCGGACGAGGCCAGCGGGTGGCGATCTTCTCCCACAACTCCTACGAGTTCGTCGTCGCGTATTTCGCGCTCGCCCGGATCGGCGCGATCTCGGTGCCGGTGAACTTCAACTTCACGCCGGGTGAGGTGCGGTACGCCCTGGAGGACAGCGGGGCGAGTGCGGCGATCGTCGAAGAGGCGCTGATCGTGACGTTCGAGGCCGCCGAGGTGCCGGTCGCAACCGGGATCGTCGTCGGCGTGGCGGCGGGCTGGACCGGGTTCGCCGACCTGCTGGCCCACCCCGACGACACCGAGCCGGACGTCGAGACCGGCGACGACGACCCCGTCCAGCTGCTCTACACCAGCGGCACGACCTCGGCGCCCAAGGGCGCGATCATGACGAGCCGCAACCTGATCGCCCAGTACGTCAGCGACATCGTCGACGGCGAGTACCACCGCGACGACGTCGAACTGCACGCCCTGCCGCTCTACCACTGCGCGGCGCTGCACGACTTCCTCACGCCGGACGTCTACCTCGGCGCGACCAGCGTGATCGTCGACTCGCCCGATCCGGAGACGATCCTGTCCACGGTGGAACGCGAACGGATCACCAAGATGTTCTGCCCGCCGACGGTCTGGATCCGGCTGCTGCGCTCCCCCGCGTTCGAGAGGTACGACCTGTCGTCGCTGGCCAAGGGCTACTACGGCGCGGCGATCATGCCCGTCGCGGTGCTGACCGAGCTGGGTGAGCGGCTACCGGGGATCCGGCTCTTCAACTACTACGGCCAGACCGAGCTCGCCCCCAACGCGACCGTGCTCTTCCCGGAGGAGCAGATCAGCAGGGCGGGCAGCGCGGGGCGGCCGAGCCTGAACGTCGAGACCCGGTTGCACGACGAGAACGACGAGCCGGTGCCCGTCGGGCAGGTCGGCGAGATCGTGCACCGCACGCCGCACGCGATGCGCGGCTACTGGGGCAAGCCGGAGGCGACCGCCGAGGCGTTCCGCAACGGCTGGTTCCACAGCGGCGACCTCGGCGTGATGGACGCCGACGGGTATCTGACGATCGTGGACCGCAAGAAGGACATCATCATCACGGGCGGCGAGAACGTCGCGAGCCGCGAGGTGGAGGACGCGATCTACGAGCACCCGGCCGTCTCCGAGGTCGCGGTGTTCGGCGTGAAGCATCCGGAGTGGATCGAGGCGGTCGCGGCGGCCGTGGTGCTGCGGGAGGGCGCGGGCATCGAGCCCGCGGAGATCATCGCGCACACCCGGGAGCGGCTGGCGGCGTTCAAGACGCCGAAGTACGTCGTGATCGTGGACGAGCTGCCGAAGAACCCCAGCGGCAAGATCCTCAAGCGGGAAGCCGCGCCACACACGCCGGCCTGGCCACATGATCGCCTCGCGGTTCGCGTGCTGCAGAGCTGGGGAATGCCGACCACCGGCTCCGTGTGGACGGGAGACCCGGCGGTGGGCGGTCGCGCAGGACCGGGTGCAGAGCGGGACGGCGCGGGCCGCGCACGACCGGCTCTACGAGCCCTGACCGGAGTCGATCCGGCCGCCGCCGGACCCCGACTCGCGGGGCGCCAGACCCCGACTCGCGGGGCCCCAGACCCCGACTCGCGGGGCGCCAGATCGCGACTCGCGGGGGTTCGGGGGTGGTGGGGAGGCCGGCGGCGGCCCAGGCCTTGAAGCCGCCGTCGAGGTCCGTGGCGTTGCGCAGGCCCAGGTCCTGCAGGCTCGCCGCCGCCAGGCTGGAGCTGTAGCCCTCGGAGCAGAACAGGATCCAGGTGACGTCGTGGTCCGTCGCCTCCGGGATCTTCGCGTCCGACGACGGGTCGAGCCGCCATTCGACGTGGTTGCGCTCGATGATCAGGGCCCCCGGGATCGCGCCCTCGTCGTCCCGCTGCCACTGCGGCCGGGTGTCGACGAGGACGGCGCCCTGCTCGCGCAGCTCCGCCGCGCGCTCGGGGCCGACCCGGTCCAGGCGGGCCCGGGCGTCCGCCAGCACCTCGGCGATCGTGCGGCTCATGCGGTCGTCGCCCCGCTCAGCGAGGGGGACACGATCGGCAACGGCTCGGGCTCGCCCCTCGTCAGCTCGCTGCGGGTGCGCCGCAGCCGGGAGCCCTGCTCGGCCGGACCCTCCTCGACCGCGTAGTAGGACATCACGGTGAGCGGCGGCGAGTAGGCGTGCACGCTGATCGCGGGTGTGTCCGAGGTGTTGACGACCTCGTGCACGTGCCCGAGCGGAAAGGTCGCCCCGCGGCCCGCGCGCAGGGTCCGCTCCCGCAGCCCGGCCGGGCGCCCGGGCGTCCCGGCCACCCAGCGCTGCTCGAGCAGTTCCCCGGAGACGACGGTCAGCGCGCCCAGCGAGCCCGCGTGGTCGTGCAGCTCGGCGGCCTTCTCCCGGGCCCAGCTGATCAGCCAGACGTCGACGTAGTCGTCGCCCACGAGGCGCCGGTACCACCGGTTCTCGGGGTCGACGTGCACCTCGTGCTCCCCGGCCAGCACCTCGGCGGCGACGCGGCGGGTGAGGTCCGTGAGGTCGGTCAGGTCGAGCGGTGTGGGCGCGACGGCGCGCGCGGCGTGCAGGGACACGGGACGTACTCCAGGGTGCTGCGGGCGATGAGGGGAGAAGGTCAGCTCGCCCGTCGACACCACTGGTCGAAGTGGTCCGCACGCCGCGACTCCCAGATGGGGCCGAGGTTCCAGAGCGGACGCATGCCCTCATCTGAGCACAGTGCGGGCCGCCGGTGCCACCCGGTCCCAGCCGCCGGGAGCAAGGGAATCCACCAGGACCAAATGTCCGACAGGGCTAACCGTCCTCGCCCCGGGGACCCGCCGAGAGCCCGATCACGGTGTCCAGCCCGGCGAGCACCAGGATCCGCCGCGACGGGCTGTCCGACGGCGTCACGACCGTCAGCTCGCCCCCTGCCGCGCGGGCCCGCTGCGCCACCTCCGACAGCAGCGCGATCCCGGCGCTGCTCACGTACGAGTCGGAGCCGAGGGTGAGGGTGAGCGTCCGGCCCCCGTCCAGCTCGGCGAGCAGGTCCGACCGCACGGACGCGACGCCCGCGAGGTCCAGGTCGCCGTCGACGTGCAGGCGCACCGTGTGCTCGTCCGCCCACCGGCGCAACCGCGCGGGCCCCTCGGCCGGCGCCTCCGCGCCGTCCGCCCCGAGCGCCGTCCCGGGCAGGGCCGGCGGGTGCTCGACCGGCACCGGCGGCACCCGGAACCGCACGACGGTCCCGCTCTCCCCCGGCTCGACGCGGACGTCGTGGGCGAGCTCGCGGATCAGCGCGAGCCCGCGGCCGCGGTAGCCCGGGTCCTCCGGCGGCGGCCGCCACACCCCGCGGTCCGCGACCCGCACCTCCACCGAGCCGTCCTCCAGCACCTGCAGAACGACGTCGACCGCCTCGTCCGCGGGTTCGGCCCGGCCGCCCAGGTACGCGTGCTCGACGGCGTTGGTCACCGCCTCGCCGAGCGCGAGCTGCAGGTCCGTGACGGCGTCGGCGTCCAGCCCGCAGTCCCTGCTCCAGGCGGTGACCCGGCGGCGCAGCGGGGCGAGCCGCTCGGCGTCCGCGGGCAGGCGTTCGCGCAACGGCAGCGGCAGCAACCGGGCGACGACGACGGCGGTGTCGTCCGGCGCCCCCGACCCGGCGAGCATCCGGTCCAGCAGGGTGTCCACCATGTCCCGCGGCTGCACGTGCGCCAGCGGGCCGAACGTCTCGACGAGCCGGGCCAGGCCGTCGTCGATCACCTCGGTGCGGCGTTCGAAGAGCCCGTCGGAACAGAGCAGGATCGTCTCGCCGATCTCGATCCGGGCCGCCGACTCGACGAAGGGCGGCCGGCCGGAGACCCCGAGGGGCGTGCCGCGGCCCCGGTCGAGGAGCCGGACCCCGCCGTCGCGACCCGCGGCCAGCGGCGGCGGATGCCCGGCGCAGGCGTAGACCAGCTCACCGGTCGCGCAGTCCACGACCGCGCAGGCCACCGTGCTGGCCCGGGCACCCTCGACGCGCCGGGCGAACAGGTCGAGCTGCTCGAGAGCCGACGCCGGGGACTGGCCGTTGACCAGGTTCGCGGCGAGCGCGCTGCGCAGCTGCCCCATGACGGCGGCGGCGGACGGCCCGCGCCCCACCACGTCCCCGACGACCAGCGCGACCCGGTCGTGGTCCAGGTCCAGCACGTCGAACCAGTCCCCGCCGGCCTCCGTGCCCTCGGTGCCGGGCTTGTAGCGGGTGGCGATCGCGAGCCGGTCCAGGTCCGGCAACCGCTGAGGGAGCAGGCTCCGCTGCAGCGTCACCGCGACCTCGTGCTCGGCCTGGTGCAGCCGCGCCCGCAGCACGGCCTGCGCGCACTGGCTGGCCAGCGTCAGGACGAAGCCGCGACGTTCCGGGGTGAAGCTGGGCGGCTCGGCGAACCGCAACCCGACGGCCCCGATCGCCCGGCCCCCGACCAGCAGCGGGACGGCCGTGTGCGCGGGGAAGGGCTCGGGCGGGTTCTGCGCCAGCCAGATCGGCTGGCCCGTCCGCACCACGCCCGCGAGCGGGTGCGTGGCATCCGGGGCGAGCGGCGACCCGGGGGCGTCCCAGCCGTCCGCGGCGAGCGGGTGCAGCACGCCCTCGTCGTCCGCGGCCACGACGACCAGGGCCTCCGCCTCGACCGCGGACATGCCGTGCGCGACGATCACCGCGGCGACGGCGTCCAGGTCCGTGGCCCGCGACAGCGCGGTCGCGACGGCGCCGAGGCGCTCGGCCAGCCGGCGCCCGTCCGTCTCCGCGGTGAGCAGGAATGCGCGGTCCAGGGCCTGCGCGGCCAGTTCCGCGACGGCCAGCGCCGCCTCGCGGTCCGTCTCGGGGAACTCCCGCCGGTCGTGGAACGCGACCCCGATCAGGCCGAGCACCCGGTCCCCGACGACCAGCGGCAGCCAGCAGGCCGCCTCCGGGCCGCCGTCCTCCAGGTACTTCGCGGCGGCCGGATACCGCTCGCGGCACTCGCCGGCGTCCCGGAGCCAGATCGCGGTGCGGTGCCGGACCGCGTCCCGGCTGGGCAGCGGCTCGGTGAGCGGGACGGTCGTGGCCACGTCGCTCTGCCAACCATGGGTGGCCAGCGGCTCCATCAGCTCGCCACGCAGCTCGAACGTGCCCGCGATCGGCGCGCCCAGCAGCGCGACCACGTGGTTCGTCGCGATCCGGGCGACCTGGGTCGGGGTCGCCGCCGCGGACATCTCCGCGGTCGCGCGGTGCAGCAGCCCGAGCCGCTGCGCGCTGGACCGCTCCAGCTCGAGCAGACGCGCGTTGTCCACCGCGACCCCGGCCCGGCGGGCGATCTCGGTGATGATGTCGACGTCCGCGTCGTCAAAGGCAGGCGTATCCCCGAGGCGCACCGCGCCGATCACGCCGAGCCAGGCGCCCCGGGCCCGGAGCGGGACGATGAGAGCGGAGTGCGCCCCGAGCCGCCGCCAGACCGCGGCGTCCTCCGGCGGGACGCCCTCGAGCGCCGCGCGCATCTCGTCGGGCCCGAGCCGGAACGTCTCTCTGGCGTCGCCGTGCTCGGTCAGCGCGGGCGAGCCGCTCAGCGGCCACAGATCCGCCTCGATGGCCGGGTCGGGAGCGGCGACGGCGCGCAGGACGACCGGCGACTCGGTCCCGCCCTCGTACACGCGGGCCGCATCCGTCAGACCCTCGTCGACGAGCGTCCGCGCCAGCGCGTGCAGCCGGTCCACCCTGGTCAGCTCGCGGTCCAGCACGTCCCCGAGCCGCGCGAAGACGGGGTACCGGCGGCGTTCGACGTGCTGGGCGTCGATGTCCAGGCAGCCGCCGATGTAGCCCGCGGAGCGGTCCCCGCCCACGGGCGTCCCGCGGTCCAGGACCCAGCGGTAACGGCCGTCCGCATCGCGCAGGCGGTACTCGACCTCGAACGGTGCGCCGGCCCGGGACGCCGCCTCGACGACCGTCCGGTAACGCTCGCGGTCCTCGGGATGGATGCGTTCGCGCCATTCCAGGCCCAGCTCGCCGGCCGGGTCCCTGACCCCGGTGAAGTCCAGCCAGCCGCGGTTGACGAAGATCCGGTGTCCGCCGGCGTCGTCCACCCAGATCAGGGCCGGGGTGGAGTCCGCCATCGCGCGGAACCGCAGCTCCGCGGCCCGTCGGACGCGGCCGAGCTGCAGGTGGTTGGCGACCCGGGCGAGCAGCTCGCGGGCCGAGAACGGCTTGACGAGGTAGTCGTCCGCGCCCGCGTCGAGGCCCTCGACGGCGGCCTCCTCGCCGGCGCGGGCGGACAGCAGCACGACGGGCAGGCCCGCGGTGCGGGCGTCGGTGCGCAGCGCGCGGAGCAGCCCGATCCCGTCGAGGCCGGGCATCATCACGTCCGCGACGACCAGGTCCGGCGGGTCCGCACGCGCCGCCTCGAGCGCCTGCCGGCCGTCCGCGACGGCCTGCACCACCCAGTTCTCGGAGAGCAGCTGCTGCAGGTAGTTCCGCATGTCCGCGTCGTCGTCCGCGACGAGGACGCGGCTGCGGCCGCCGGCCCCGACGGCGTCGACGGTCGCGGCGAGGTCCGGGCCGGCCTCGTCGCTGCTCCCGCCGGGCATCGAACGCAGCGCCTCGGCGAGGAACGGCTCGGCCGTCGCGGGGCTGGGCCGCGGCGTGACCGGTGTGCGCGACCCGATGCTCTCGACCGGCAGGTGCGCGAACCCGAGCGGCAGCCGCACGGTGAACGTGGTGCCGACCTCCGGGGTGCTGGTCACCTCGACGGTCCCGCTGTGCACCTCGACGAGCTGACGGACCAGCGCCAGCCCGATCCCGCTGCCCTCGTGCGAGCGGGCCCGGGCGCCGCGTACCCGGTGGAACCGCTCGAACAGGTGCGGGAGCTCGGCGGCCGGGACGCCGGTGCCGGTGTCGGCCAGCCGCAGCACGGCCTCCTCGCCCTCGATCCGCGTGCTCACCGAGACCCCGCCGGTGAAGGTGAACTTCACCGCGTTGCTGAGCAGGTTGAGGACGATCTTCTCCCACATGTCCTGGTCCACCCAGACCGGACGCTCCGACGGCGGGCAGTCGACGTCGAGCCGCAGCCCGGCCCGTTCGACCGCCTCCCGGAACAGCCCGGCCAGCTCCCCGGTCAGGGTCCCGAGATCGACGGGCGCGAACCCGGCGTCGCTGTGCCCGGCCTCGAGCCGGGACACGTCGAGCAGACTGTTCACGAGCTTGACCATGCGCTCGGCGTTGCGGTGCGCCATCTCCGCGCCCCGGCGGACCTCCGCGTCCGCCGAGTGCCGCAGCTGGTCCAGCGGGCCCAGGATCAGCGACAACGGCGTGCGGAACTCGTGGCTGACGCCGGTGAAGAACTCGGTCTTCGACCGGTCCCGCGCGACCATCGCCTCGAGCCGACGGCGCTCGTCGGAATGGGTGCGCGCGGCCGCGACCGCGGTGCCGACGTGGCCGAGGACGAGCCGCAGGAAGAAAAGATGGTCGTCGTCCGCCGGCAGCAGCGGCGGCAGACCGAGCACCACGCCGACCGACGGGGAGCCCTGGGTCCCCGGCAGCACGGTGCGCACCACCCGTCCGACGGGGTCCGGATCGCGGCCGACGACGGGCTCGGGCAGCTCCTCGACCACCGGGCCACCGGGAGGCGGGGTGGCCGGCGGGCGCACGGACGCGGCTACCGGCTCCGGGTCGTCGAGGCCGGCCGAGGCCACGAGCCGCTGCCCGTCGCCCTCGCCGATCGTGAAGAGCGCGAACGCGACGTCCTCACTCGCCTCCGCGAGGACGGCCGCGATCCCGGCGAGTGCCTCGGGCGTGGTCCGGACGTCCCGGGAGACCTCGCCGAGGCGCCCCAGCAGCCGCATCCGGCGGGTGCCGAGCACCTGGGCGGTGGTCTCGGCGGTCACGTTGAAGACGCCGAGCACCCGGGTGCCGTCGGCGCTGCGGATCGGGCTGTAGGAGTACCGCCAGTACGTCTCCTCGAGGCGGCCGTTGCGGTTCAAGACGAGCCGGTCGTCCTCGCGGAAGACCGGCTCACCGGTCTCCAGGACCTGCTTCAACGCGGGGCCGATGCGCTCCCAGATCTCCGGCCAGACCTCGGTGCACGGCCGGCCGAGTGCGTCCGGGTGCTTGCGGCCCGCGCCGGGCACGAACGCGTCGTTGTAGAGGAACCTGAGCTGGGGCCCCAGCAGATCACGAGCGGGTGCCGGGCGCCGAGCATGATCTCGACGGCGGACCGCAGCTCGGCGGGCCAGTCCCGGGCGGGGCCGAGCGGGAACCGGGCGTCGGACATCAGGTCGCGGACGGTGCCGCCGGGCACGGGAGAACCCGACACCTCCCGTTCGCTCACCGTGCAACCGCCCATCCTCCGACGCGACGCGTCGGCTCGACCCCTTCCAGCCTGCCAGGTCCGGGGCCGCCGGGCACGCCGCGACCCGCGGCGGACCGGCGGCGCGTTCGCCGGACCCGCTCCGCAGGTGCAGGATGCATGTCGTGGCCACCCCGCTCGACGACGGCAGCTGGGAGATCCGGGGACACCGGGTCACCTTCCCCGTCCGCATCCACGACGCCGCGGCCGCCTGCGCGACCTATGTGGTGCGGGCCGACCGGGCGCGTGCCCAGCTCGCCGGCAGCGGGCTCGAACCGGTGTCCGTCGCGGGGCGCACACTGCTGTTCCTCGCCCTGATCGACTACCGGGTGAACGATCTCGGCATCTACTCGGAGGTCGCGACCGCGCTCCCCGCGTGGCACCACGGCAAGATCGGCCTGCACATCCTCCAGCTCCCCGTCACCGAGGAGTTCACGCTCGAGGCGGGGCGCGCGCTGTGGGGGCTGCCGAAGTGGCTCGGCCACGCGGATCTGTCGATCTCCGGGCGCCGCGGCACCTGCCGGCTCGACGAGGGCGCCGAGCACGTGCTCACCGCCGCGATCTCCGCGTTGCCGCTCCGGATCCCGTTCACGATCCCCGGCGCGGTCACGGCCCTCGCCCCGCGGGACGGAGCGGTCCTGGCGAGCCCGGTGACGGCGAGCGTGAGCGGCGTCCGGGTCGGCCTCGGCGCGACCGTGGATCTCGGGGCCCGGCACCCGATGGCGGCGCAGCTGCGCGAGCTCGGGCTCCCCCGGCGTCCGCTACTCACGACGGTGATCGACCACGTCGCGTTCGACATGGCGCCCGCCGAAGTTCGCTAGCGGTGCGCGGCAAGCCATTCCCGCAGGTCGGCAAGGGGACGCTCGCGTTCCGGCTCGTTGTAGATCTCGTGCCAGAGGTCCTCGTACCAGCGCACCGTGACGTCGTAGGAGCCCTGGGCGGCCTCGAGCCTCCGCGTGCCCTCCGGGGCGACGAGCCGGTCCGCGCTGCCGTGCTGCAGGAGCAGCGGGATCCGCAACGCCCGCGACCGCTCCACCAGCGTGTCCATCTGCGCGAAGAGCCCCGCGCCGAGCGCCAGCGTCGGGTTCCCGGTGTGCACCAGCGGGTCCGCCCGGTACGCGGCGACGACGGCGGGGTCCTTGCTGATCGTCGTCGCGTCGATCCCGGCCGGGCGCAGCAGCGGCGCCACCCTCGCCAGGCGGCTCAGCAGGGGGACCATCCGCGGCGGCACGACCTCGTTGGTCAGCGCGGGCGCGGAGAGCACCAGGCCGGCCAGGGCGTCCTGGTGCTCGAGGGCGTAGGCCAGCGCGAGCTGCCCGCCCATGCTGTGCCCCAGCAGGAACACCGGCAGGCCCGGGTGGCGCGCCGTCGTCCGCGCGCGGAAGGTCTCGAGGTCCGCGAGCAGGTCCGGGTAGGCCGCGTGGACCCGGCGGCCCTCGGAGCGTCCGTGCCCGCGGTGGTCCAGCCCGTAGACGGCCCAGCCGTCCGGGGTGAGGGTGTCCGCGAGGCCGCCGTAGCGGCCGGAGTGCTCGCCGATGCCGTGGCTGATCAACACCACGCCGGTGGGCTCGCCCGTGTCGTCGGCGCCCCGGCCCGGGAGCCAGCCCTGCCAGAACAGCTCGACGCCGCCCGCACCGGGGAGACGGCCCTCGGGCCGCCGCACATCCACCGCGGCCATTCCTAGCCGGCCTGGGTCGAGGTGGTCACCGATCCGCTCGTGGGGAGGGTGACGGCGGGCTCCGCGCGGGCCAGCTCGACGTCCTGCTCGACCTCGGTCTCCTCCGGCAACCGGACGGTGCCGACGGCGGGGACGTGCTGCGCGGCCATCGCCGTGAGCGTGTACTCGCCGGCGGCGAGGTCGTCGAAGCGGTAGGCGCCGGTGGCACCGGACTCGGTGGCCGCGACCAGCTCGCCGTCCTGCAGCAGCGTCACCGACGCCGCGCCGACCGGCGCGGATCCCGGCCCGCGGACCACGCCCACGATCGAACCGGAGCGGGTCAGCAGCACCTCGACGTCCAGCGGCTCGGCCCCGACGGTCAGCGCCGTGACCCCGGGCTGGTGCCCCCGCGCCGAGCTGACGAGCACGAACGCGCCCGGGTGCGGGGCGAGGACGACACCCCGGCCCTCGACGTCGCTGGCGGCACCGGCGGCCTCGCGGCCCCGGGCGTCGAGCAGGGTCACCCCGGCGTCGACGACGGGCATGCCGTCGCGGCGGACCACGTGGAAGCGCACGGGGGTGGCCTCGGTGCCCCGGGCCTCGTCGATGTCCGCGTCGTCCTCCAGCCCGGACATGTCGACGATCGGAATCGCCCCCGGACGCGGGTTGGGGTCGGCGAAGCCGAGGGTGCGCAGGAGCGCGAGATCGACGGCCGCGTGCTCGGCGGCGCGGTGGTCGGGGACCTCCGCGCCGGCGGGCTCGGTGGTGCCGTCGAGATCGGTGGCGGGCGCGGGGCTCGGCTCCTCGGCCTCTGCCTGCGGGGCCCCGGCGGGGTTCGCCTCCATCACAGTCGGCTCCTCGGTCTCCGCCGCCGGGCTCCCGGCGGGCTGGGCCGCCATCATGACCGGCTCGTCGGCCGGCGCCGCGTCGGGGCCCGCCTCGGCGGCGGACTCGCCGGTGGGCGGGGCGGCCGCGACCGGGCCGGCACCGTCGACCGGCCCGTCCGTGGGGTCCACGTCGGACGGGGCCTGGTCCCGCTCTGCGCCGGCTCCGTGCCCGCCCGTCGTCGCCTGCGCACCGGTGGGCGCCGAGGGGACCGCGTGCAGCCTGACCAGCGGCGGGGCGTCCGGGCCGCCGTCGGTGTCCTGCTCGGCGCGCTTCTCCGCCGACGCCCGGACCACACCGAGGGCAGCGGCGCCGAGCGCCCCGCCCGCGATCGCCATGAGCATCGGCCGCGACGGCGACGGCGGGGTCTCGCGGAGCCGCTCCTCCGGGGACCGCTCGTCCTGGGTCCGGGGCTCCCGCGGGGAGGGGACGACGCTCGGCGGTTCCGCCGCCCCGGCGGCGTCCGCGACGTGGCTCTCCTCGGCGGCAGGGACGTCGGTGCTGCGCGGCTCGTCGGCCGGGTCGTCGGCCCGGGCCGGATGCGGCTCGAGCTCGGACGAGTCCCCGGGGCCCTCGGCGGCCTGCGCCGACAGGTCCTCGGAGACCTCGGTGCTCCGGTCGGCCGGTGCCGGCAGGTCCTCGGGCGTCCGGCTGCGCTCGGACGCCTGCGCCTCCGCCCGCTCCTCCGCCTTCGCCGCGTCCCGTTGGGCCGCCTCCGCCCGGGCGACGGCCTCGGCCACGGCCGGGCTGACGATCCCCCGGCCGACCGTCGTCCCGTCGGCGCCGGCGTGCGGGGCCAGCAGTGGCTGCACCGACGTCACGCGGGCGACCAGCTCGGGATCCACCGCGGCGCGGCGGTCCGCACGCGGCTCCGGCCGCGGCTGCAGCGGACGGCCGGCGCGGCGGGAGGACAGCGGTGCGGACTCGATCGGCTTGCCGTCGACGAACCCGCGGGACCAGGGCGGGCCGACCGGCCCGGCGTCGACGTCGGCGAGCGCGGCGACGCGCTCACGGCTCGGCTCGTCCTCGGCGGGGGTGGCGGGCTCCTCGGCGGCCTCGGGGTCCGCGACGACGTCGGTGCGCTCGCCGACGGAAGCCTCGCCCGCGTCGGCGGCCTCGACGGGACGCGGCTCGTCCGGCCCCGCGGCGGCCGCGACGGGGCGCTCGTCCGGCTCGTCGACCGTCACCGGCTCGGCGGCGGGCTGCTCCACGCTCGCGGAGGTCGCGCGGTGGTGCAGCAGGTCCGCGACGGTCCGCGGGGTTCCGGCGGGGTCGGCGGGCGGGGCGGTGCTCTCGCCCGAGGCCCGGCCGCGCAGCAGCACGACGGCCGCGACGACACCCACGACCACGAGCAACAGGAGAATCAGACCGACCAGGGCCAGCGTGCTCATCTCGGCTCTCTCCTCGCCAGACGATCCTTCGAGCCCGGCGGACGACGACACCCGTCGGCACCGGGGCGACGGTGCTCGCGGACGGCCGTTCGCCGTCGACGCGCGGCAGGTCACGGACACGCCCACACCACCGTGGCTCGTCGGCGAACCGTAGCACCCGGCACCCCCGCAACCCGGTCCGGCGACCCGTACGCGGCGTGTCGGCCCGAGCCGCATCCCCGCTGCTCAGCACGGCGTGTCCCGATCACCTCGACGTGATCCGGCGCGGCCCGCGGTGTCGGAAGGGGCGGGATGGGGAAGCATTCGGCGACACCTCCGGACGAAGGACGGGCACGTGGATCAGGAACTTGCCGAGCTGGCGGCGGCGTACGGCGTCGCCACGGGGTACAACGACGGCGACCGGCGGCCGGTGACCGTCGACGACGAGGTGGTCATCGAGGTGCTCGGCCTGCTGGAGGTCGATGCGAGCACCCCGCAGGCGCGCCGGGAGGCGCTGCGGGCCGCCCGGGAACGCACCGCGGCGGGGCGGCTGCCCGGGACGATCGCGCTCCGCACGACCACCTCCCGCCCGCTGCCCGGCAGCGGGGTGCTGGTCGCGGAGGACGGCACCCGGCTCGACGTCGACGGCGAGCTCCCCGCCGGACTGGACGCCGGCTGGTACCGGCTGGAGACCGCGGACCAGGAGGTCACCGTCGTCGTCGCACCGCCTGCGCTGCCCGAGCCGCCGCGGTCCTGGGGTTGGATGCTGCAGCTCTACGCCCTGCACTCGAAGGCCTCCTGGGGCATCGGGGACCTCGGTGACCTGCGCGAGTTCGTGACGCACGCGGGCCGCGAGCACGGCGCGTCGGCGGTGCTGCTGAACCCGCTGCACGCCATCACGCCGGTCCCGCCCGTCCAGCCCTCGCCGTACACGCCGTCGAGCCGCCGGTTCGCCACGCCGCTCGCGCTGCGCGTCACCGACCTCGACGCCTACGCCGTCGCCGACCCCGCGACCCGCGCCGAGGTCGACGCGCTCAAGCCGGAGACCACCGGGGACCGCATCGCCCACGACCGTGTCTGGGCCGCGAAGCGCTCGGCGCTCGAACTGCTCTGGCGTTCGGCCGGCCGGCCCGAACCCCGGGACGAGCCCGGGCTGGTCGACTTCGCGACGTACTGCGCCCTGGCCGAGCGCTTCGGCGGCCGCTGGAGCATATGGCCCGAGGAGCTCCGCCACCCCGGCTCCGACGCGGTCGCGGCCGCGCGCAAGGACCTCGCGCCGCGCGTCGCGTTCCACGGCTGGGTGCAGCAGCAGGTCGCGGGCCAGCTCGCCCGCGCCCGGGATGCCGCCCGGGGCTCCGGGATGTCCCTCGGCGTGATCCACGACCTGGCCGTCGGTGTCGACCCCGAGGGCGCGGACGCCTGGGCGCTGCAGGACGTCCTCGCCCTCGACGTGACCGTCGGCGCCCCGCCGGACGCCTTCAACCAGCGCGGACAGGCGTGGGGGCTGCCGCCGTGGCGTCCGGACCGGCTCGCCGAGACCGGCTACGCCGCCTACCGGGACATGCTGCGGGCCCTGCTCAGCCACGCCGACGGGCTGCGCATCGACCACGTCGCCGGGCTCTTCCGGCTCTGGTGGGTGCCGCCGGGCCGAAGCGCGGACCGCGGGACCTACGTGCACTACGACGCCGAGACCATGCTCGCCGTGCTCACGCTCGAGGCCTCCCGGGCCGGGGCGCTGGTCGTCGGCGAGGACCTCGGAACCGTCGAGCCGGAGGTGACCGAGGCGCTCGCCGAGCGGAACATGCTCGGCTCGACGGTCCTGTGGTTCGCCCGCGACCCCGAGCGCGACGACGCACTGATGCCGCCCGCGGAGTGGCCGGAGCAGGCGGTCGCGACCATCTCGACGCACGACCTGCCGACGGCGTCGGGGTTCCTGCGGGGCGAGCACGTGCGGGTCCGGGCCGAGCTCGGCCTGCTGGACGACGTTCCGGCCGAGGAGGCCAAGGCCGCCGCCGAACGGGCCGAGCTGATCCGGCTGATGACCGACGAGGGCGTGCTCGGGTCCGCCGACGCCCCGGAGGGGCAGATCGTCGCCGCGATGCACGCCCTGCTCGCCCGCAGCGCCTGCCGGCTCGTCCTCGCCTCGCCCTACGACGTGATCGGCGAGGACCGCCAGCCCAACCTGCCCGGGACCGTCGACGAGTACCCGAACTGGCGGCTCCCGCTGCCGGTCTCGCTCGAGGAGCTGCTCGCGGACCCCCGCGTCGACGACGTCGTGGCCGCGCTGCGTTCCGGCGACCGCTGATTCCGCAGCCTTCGAGAGGGGTCCGCAACGGCGGGCGCGATGGCACGATCACGGCATGCCCCTCAACGACGAGGCCGGTACCGAGCACGCCCGGGCCGACGCCGCCGCGGAACTGATCTGGAACGCCTGGACGAGCGGGGAGCGCCTGGACGCGCTCCCCGACGGCGTCCGTCCCGAGGACCTGGACGACGGCTGGGCGGTGCAGGAGCGGCTCGGCGCCCACGCCGGCCCCGGCTACGGCTGGAAGCTCGCCGCCACCTCCGCCGCCGGCCAGGCGCACATCGGGATCGGCGGGCCGCTGCCCGGACGGCTGTTCGAGCGGTTCCGGCACGAACCCGGGGCGGTGCTGGACTCCGGCGCGCTGCACATGAAGGTCGTCGAGGCCGAGTTCGCGTTCCGGATGGCGCGCGACGTCCCGGCCGGCGCGTCCCGCGAGGAGGTGCTCGACGCCGTCGGGGCGCTGCACCTGGCGATCGAGGTCCCCGACTCGCGGTTCGCGGACTTCGGGCACATCGGCTCGGCCCAGCTGCTCGCCGATGCGGCGTGCGCGGGGCTGTTCGTGCTCGGCCCGGAGATCCCGGGCTGGCGTGACCTGGAGTTGTCCACATGGGGAACGACTCTGTGGATCAACGACCAAGCCGTGGAGAAGGGCACCGGCGGCAACGTCCTGGGTGACCCGCGCACCGCGCTCGTCTGGCTCGCGGAGGAGCTCCCGCGCTTCGGCTCGCTGCTGCGCGCCGGGGAGATCGTGACGACGGGGACCACCACGACCCCGCCCCCGATCGGGCCCGGGGACGAGGTCCGCGCGGACTTCGGCGACCTCGGCGAGCTGGGGGTCTTCTTCGCACGGTGAAGCGGGCCGAGCGGCACATCGTGCCGCTCGGCCCGTACCTCGGACGTCCGGACCTCAGTCCGTGGTGTCCTTCGGCCGGCCGGCGTCCGGGCGGCCGGCGTCCGCACGGCCGGTGAGCTGCAGGCGCTCGGCCTCCCTCTCGTGTTCCCGCGCCTCGGCGAGCGCGACGGCCTCGTCCTCCGGGTCCGGCCGCAGCAGCGATCCGGCGACCGCGGTGCCCGCCATGCCGAGCTGGTTCATCCGCCTCGGCACGGATGCGCCCTGGTACGCCAGCGGGACGGCGTGGCCGTGCGCGTCCACGCCCCCGAGCGGCTGGTGCAGCTCGATGAACTCGCCGTGCGGGAGCCGGCGGACGATCCCCGTCTCCACACCGTGTTCGAGCACCTCGCGGTCCGCCCTCTGCAGGCCGATGCAGATCCGGTACGTGACCCAGTAGGCCAGCGGCGGCACCAGGAGCAGCCCGATCCGGCCCGCCCACGTCGTCGCGTTGAGGGAGACGTCGAAGAAATAGGCGATCCAGTCGTTGACGCCCGAGAGCACCAGCCAGGTGTAGAAGGCGATCCCCATGGCCCCGAGCGACGTCCGCACGGGTGTGTCCCGTGGCCGTTGGAGCAGGTTGTGCAGCGCGTTGTCCCCGGTCAGTCTGCGTTCCACCGCCGGGTAGATCGCCGCGATGACGTAGAGCACGGGCAGGAACGCCGCTGTGGCCCAGAATGCCGCCGGGATCGTGTAGCGGCCGAACAGGTAGACCTCCCACGGCGGGAAGATGCGCGCCATCCCCTCGGTGAAGAGCACGTACCAGTCCGGCTGCGACCCCGAGGAGACCTGCGCGGGGTTGTAGGGCCCCAGGTTCCAGATCGGGTTGATCTGGAAGACCCCGGCCATGATCCCGAGGACGCCGACCGTGAGGGCGAAGAACGCTCCGCCCTTGGCCGCGAACGCCGGCAGGATCCGCACGCCGACGACGTTGTGCTCGGTCCGTCCCGGCCCCGGGTACTGCGTGTGCTTCTGATACCAGACCAACCCGACGTGGATCCCGATCAGCGCGAGCAGGATGCCGGGAATGATGAAGACGTGCGCGATGTAGAAGCGCGGGATGATCTCCGTGCCGGGGAACTCGCCGCCGAAGAGCAGCCAGTGCATCCAGGTGCCGATGACCGGGACGGTGAGCGTGATGCCCGACATGATCCGCAGGCCGGTGCCGGAGAGCAGGTCGTCGGGCAGCGAGTAGCCGGTGAGGCCCTCGAAGAAGCCCAGCAGCACCAGGACGACGCCGATGACCCAGTTCGCCTCCCGCGGCTTGCGGAACGCACCGGTGAAGAAGGTGCGGAACATGTGGGCGAGCATCGACGCCATGAACAGCAGCGCGGACCAATGGTGCAGCTGCCGGACGAACAGGCCGCCGCGCACCTCGAAGGACAGCGCCAGCGAGGTCTCGTAGGCCCGGGACATGTGCACGCCGCGCAGGTTGTCGAACGGGCCGTTGTAGACGACCTCCGCCATCGACGGGTCGAAGAACAGCGCCAGGTACGTGCCGGATGCCAGCAGCACGATGAAGCTGTAGAGGGCGACCTCGCCGAGCATGAACGACCAGTGCGTCGGGAAGACCTTGTTGAACTGCCGGCGCAGGCCGCGGGCCGGGTGGTAGCGCTGGTCCAGTTCGTCCAGGGCCTTCGCGGCTTTCGCCTCGAGCCCACCCGACGACGTGGTGGGGGTCGTGATGGCGCTCATCGTCCGCTCCTGCCGTCGACGGGCACGGGAGATCCGGTCGTCGGAGAGTATCCCCCATCACACCGGCCATGCGCGCGGCGAATCCTGGGGGCGAGCGCCCGACTCAGTCGGCCTCGTCGTCGTCGGCGGGGACCGCGGAGGGCTCGCGGGGCAGCTCGGTCCGGTCGACCCGGTTCTCCGCCTCCGCCCTGGGTTCGACCTCGGCCCATTCCTCGCGGTGGCCGCCGTGGCCACCGAGGCGTCCCCTGACCCCGTCGGCGAGCTCGTCGTCGATCCGGGGGTTGTGCTTGGCGCTGCCGCGTTCCATGGTTCGTCCTCCTCACGATCCTCAGCCGTACCGGACTACCTCGGCTCGCCGCGCGCAAACCGGCCCCGTGGGCCGGTTCATCGAACCGTGGTGAGCGCCCCCGGGGCGATGTCGACGCGGACGGGGACACCGGGCCCCAGCTCGACCAGCTCGCCGTCGACCTGAAGGGGCATCGGATCGATGGTGGAGAACGTGTACTCACGCACGCTCGGCTGGTCCCCGAGCCCGGAGACGGCGGCGCGGACCGCGGTCGCGAGGACGCGCCACTTGCTCTTGTGCGGGAGCATCACGACCTCGAACCGGCCGTCGTCCGGCTCGCCCTCGCTCAGCGTCGCGTACTTGGCCATCTCGGCGATGTTGGCGAACACCAGGCTGTCGAACTCCTGGCGCTCGCCGTTCCCGAGCCGGACCGCGAAGGGACGGAACTGCGAGAACGCGCGGACGGTCGTGACGATTTCCCGGAACGATCCCTTCCCCCGGCGCTCGAGCTCGACGGCCACCACCGGGGTGATGCCGAGCCCGATGTAGGAGTGGGCGTACCGGACCTGGGCGGGCCCGTCGGCCGAGCCGTCGCCGACCGTCAGGCGCAGCAGGTCGAGCTTCTGCGTGGTGCCCGCCGCGATCGCCTCGACGAGCGGGCGTTCCGCCGTCACGCGCCGGTGGTCGTTGGCGTTGCCGGCGGCGAGCACCGCGGCGGCGGCCTTCGTCTCCCCGGCCTGCATGACGCCGTCCACGACCTCGTTGTAGCCGCCGTCCCCGCTCACCGACACCACCAGCGGGGCACCGGCCGACGCCTCGTCCCGGGCGATCTCCCGCGCGTGGCCGGCGTACTCGGTGGGCCGCATCCGGACCTCCAGGTCCGGCGCGAGCTCCGCGACCCCGTCCCGCAGCTCCTCGGCACGCTGCTGCGCGTCCCCGGTGCTGTTCGGGTTGTAGACGATCACGAGGGAATCGAAGTCACGCGGCACGCGCGCACCATAGCGGCGTTCTCAGGAGAGTTCGGCCGGGGCGCGGACGACGGGCGAGCGACCCCGCTCACTGAGCCCGAGCGCCGTCACCGAGACGGCGACGACCGCGAGCCCGACCCACTGCGTCGCGCTCAGGGACGTCCCGAGCACGGTGACGCCCAGGACGGTCGCCGTCGCGGGGAAGGCCAGTTCGGCGAGGGTCGCGCGGGAGGCGGCGGTGCTGCGCAGCCCGATGTAGTAGAGGACCAGGGCGATCAGCCCGGGCACGATCGCGAGCAGCAGGAGCGGCACCAGCTGGGCCGCCGTGACGGCGATCGGCGCATCCTGGACCCAGAGCACGACGAGTGCGCCCACCAGCCCGATCGCGAACCGCAGCACGGTGACGTCCCGGCTTGCGAGGTTCGCGCTGACCATCCGGCCCAGCACGGTCCCGAATCCCCACAGCACCGCCGCGCCGACGGACAACAGCGCGGCGCCCGCGGCGCGGACCTCGACGTCGAAAGGATCGGCGAAGGCCATCAACCACGCGCCGACCAGGGCCGGGACCGCGAACATCCAGAATGCCGGCCGCAGCCGCTCCCCGAGCAGGAGCGCCGCCCCCGCGATCGCGACGAGCGGCTGCAGCTTCTGCAGGACGAGCGGGGTGACCGGGTCCCCGAGCGCGAACGCGGCGGTGAACAGCGTGGTCGCGAGGGCCGAGGAACCGAGGCCGATGACGACGAGCGCGAGGCGGTCCCGGGCCGACGCACGGCGGAACGCCCGGACGGCGGACGGGACGAACGGGATCAGCAGCAGGACGGGCACGATGTGCTCCCAGAACACGATCGTCGCGGCGGGCAGGGCGCCGGCGAGCGGGGCGCGCAGGATCCCGTCCGTTCCCCAGAGCGCGGCGGCCAGCGCCACGAGCCAGGTCCGGTCGGGTGCGGTGATCGTCCGCGGGGAGTCAGCCACGCCCCGACCAACCGTCTCCGCCGCCCGTCTATGCCGGGCGGGTCGATGCCTTCTCGACGATCCGGTGCCACGATGGTCCGATGGAGTCCACCCGCGTCGACCGTTGGCTGTGGTCGGTCAGGCTGGCCAAGACCCGGTCGGACGCCGCGACCGCCTGTCGCGGCGGGCACGTCCGGGTCAACGACCGCCCGGCCAAGCCTGCGACGAGCGTCTCCGCCGGAGACACCGTGCGTGTCCGGATGCACGACCGCACCCGGATCGTCGAGGTCACGAACGTGATCCAGAAGCGGGTCGGGGCGCCGCAGGCGCAGACCTGCTACGTGGACCACAGCCCGCCGTCCCCGCCGCGCGAGGCGCTGCCGGTGTTCGCCCGGGACCGGGGAGCGGGCCGCCCCACCAAGCGGGACCGCCGGATGCTCGACCAGTTGGGACTGCTCAGGCCGCCCGGGTCATGATGGGGCCATGTACGACCTGCTCTTCCGGCACGTCCTGCGGCGGACTCCCGCGGAGTTCGTCCACGGCGTCGCCTTCGGCGCCATCCGCGGGGTCGTCGGGTCCTCGCCCGTCGGCCCACGGATCGGCGCGCGGCTGACCACCGCGGACCCGATCCTGCGCAGCACGGTCTTCGGGGTGGACTTCCCGAACCCGCTCGGTCTGGCCGCGGGGTTCGACAAGAACGCCCACGGCCCCGTGGCGCTCGGCCGGCTCGGCTTCGGGTTCGTCGAGATCGGGACGGTGACGGCGCTCGCGCAGCCCGGGAACCCCAAGCCGCGCCTCTTCCGGCTGCCGGAGGACAAGGCGCTCGTGAACCGCATGGGTTTCAACAACGCCGGGGCGGACGCCGTCGCGCCGCGGCTGCGGGCGCTGCCCCCGGCGGACGGGCCGGTGCTGGGTGTGAACATCGGCAAGAGCAAGGTCGTCGAGCCGGACCGGGCGATCGACGACTACCGGCACAGCGCCCGTCTCCTCGGTCCGCACGCGGACTACATGGTCGTGAACGTGAGCTCCCCGAACACGCCGGGACTGCGGGACCTGCAGAACGTCACGGTGCTCGAGCCGCTGCTGGCCGCGGTACGGGACGAGCTCGACGCGGCCGTTCCCGGGTCCCGGGTACCGCTGCTCGTGAAGATCACGACCGACCTCGCCGACGACGACATCGACGCGGTGGCGGACATGGCGGTGCGGCTCGGCCTCGAGGGAGTCGTGGCGACCAACACCACGACGTCCCGGGAGGGCCTGCGCACGCCGGCGGCCGAGGTCGAGGCTATGGGCGCGGGCGGAGTGTCCGGCCTTCCCCTCGCCGAAGCCGCACAGGCGGTGGTCGGGAGGCTCCGCGGCCGGCTGGGGCCGGAGCGCACGATCATCGCCGTGGGCGGCATCTTCACCGGTGAGGACGCCTATCGCCGGATTCGCGCCGGGGCATCGCTGGTGCAGTCGTACACCGGGTTCATCTACGGAGGCGGGACGTGGCCGCTGCGGGTGAACCGCGAGCTCGCGGCCCTACTCCGCCGCGACGGTTTCGCCTCGGTGGCGGACGCGGTGGGCGTCGACGCGCGGTAACCCCGCCGCATCCCGTGTTTCTGCACGTACGGCACCTTCGTGCGAACCTAGCGCGCGAAGGTGCCGTACGTGCGAACACGCCCGCACCCGCGCCGGAATCTTCCTCAGAACTGCAGAAATGGCCCCGTAGCGAAGCTACGGGGCCATTTCCGCTACGGGGCCATTTCCGTAGACAAAAAAGTAGGCCCCCACCTGACGGCGGGGGCCTACTTGATGTTGAATGTCGGCGGCGACCTACTCTCCCACACCCTGACGAGTGCAGTACCATCGGCGCTGGAGGGCTTAGCTTCCGGGTTCGGGATGGGACCGGGCGTTCCCCGCTCCGCCAAAACCACCGACAACACTATTCACCTATCCCCGCCCCGACCCCCACCGGATTCGAGAAACCTCGAACCCGAAAACGGGAAACCGACCCGGGTCGAACACCAACCCGCCACCCCCGAACCCCCGGTTTTCCCGGGGTATCGGGTGATGAGGGTTGTGTGCTCAGGGTCACACAGTGGATGCGAACAACTTGTTGTGGCAAGCCCTCGGCCTATTAGTACCAGTCAACTCCACCCCTCACAGGGCTTCCATCTCTGGCCTATCAACCCAGTCGTCTACTGGGAGCCTTAACCACGCAAGGTGGTGGGAGACCTCATCTTGGAACGAGCTTCCCGCTTAGATGCCTTCAGCGGTTATCCCTTCCGAACATAGCCAACCAGCCATGCCCCTGGCGGGACAACTGGCACACCAGAGGTTCGTCCGTCCCGGTCCTCTCGTACTAGGGACAGCCTTCCTCAAGTCTCCTACGCGCGCGGCGGATAGGGACCGAACTGTCTCACGACGTTCTAAACCCAGCTCGCGTACCGCTTTAATGGGCGAACAGCCCAACCCTTGGGACCTACTCCAGCCCCAGGATGCGACGAGCCGACATCGAGGTGCCAAACCATGCCGTCGATATGGACTCTTGGGCAAGATCAGCCTGTTATCCCCGGGGTACCTTTTATCCGTTGAGCGACACCCCTTCCACAAGGTGGTGCCGGATCACTAGTCCCGACTTTCGTCCCTGCTCGACCTGTCAGTCTCACAGTCAAGCTCCCTTGTGCACTTACACTCAACACCTGATTGCCAACCAGGCTGAGGGAACCTTTGGGCGCCTCCGTTACTCTTTAGGAGGCAACCGCCCCAGTTAAACTACCCACCAGGCACTGTCCCTGAACCAGATCATGGCCCGAGGTTGAGACACCCAATTCGACCAGAGTGGTATTTCAACAACGACTCCACAACCACTAGCGTGGCCGCTTCACAGTCTCCCACCTATCCTACACAAGCCGAACCGAGCACCAATACCAAGCTATAGTAAAGGTCCCGGGGTCTTTCCGTCCTGCCGCGCGTAACGAGCATCTTTACTCGTAGTGCAATTTCGCCGAGTCTGTGGTCGAGACAGCGCCCAAGTCGTTACGCCATTCGTGCAGGTCGGAACTTACCCGACAAGGAATTTCGCTACCTTAGGATGGTTATAGTTACCACCGCCGTTTACTGGCGCTTAAATTCTCCGCTTCGCCCCCGAAGGGACTAACAGGTCCTCTTAACGTTCCAGCACCGGGCAGGCGTCAGTCCGTATACATCGTCTTGCGACTTCGCACGGACCTGTGTTTTTAGTAAACAGTCGCTTGGGCCTGGTCTCTGCGACCGCCCAACCCTAGCCCGCAAAGGGGCTTCAAGTCAGACGGCCCTCCTTCTCCCGAAGTTACGGAGGTATTTTGCCGAGTTCCTTAACCACAGTTCGCTCGATCGCCTCGGTATTCTCTACCTGACCACCTGTGTCGGTTTGGGGTACGGGCCGCAACAGCACTCGCTAGAGGCTTTTCTCGACAGCATGGGATCACCCTACTTCGCCTCAATCGGCTACGCATCACGTCTCACCCGTCACGACCCCCGGATTTACCTAGGAGTCGGGCTACACGCTTACACCAGGACTACCACCGCCTGGCGAGGCTACCCTCCTGCGTCACCCCATCGCTTGCCTACTACCGGATCGGGTCCCACGCTCCACCACACCCACCGCTCCCGAAGGAACAGGCGGGGGGCTTCGGATGGTTAGCATCACCGGCCTCGGCACGGACGCACTATCACGAGCACGGGAATATCAACCCGTTGTCCATCGACTACGCCTGTCGGCCTCGCCTTAGGTCCCGGCTCACCCTGGGCGGAACAGCCTGGCCCAGGAACCCTTGGTCATTCGGCGGAAGAGATTCTCACTCTTCATTCGCTACTCATGCCTGCATTCTCACTCGCACACCCTCCACGACTAGCTCACGCTGCCGCTTCACCGGATGCACGACGCTCCCCTACCCATCCCAACGACTACACCCAAAAACCGAAATCCTCGGGCGGATCAATGCTGGAATGCCACGGCTTCGGCGGTGCGCTTGAGCCCCGCTACATTGTCGGCGCAGGACCACTTGACCAGTGAGCTATTACGCACTCTTTCAAGGGTGGCTGCTTCTAAGCCAACCTCCTGGTTGTCTGGGCGATCCCACATCCTTTCCCACTTAGCGCACGCTTAGGGGCCTTAGCCGGTGATCTGGGCTGTTTCCCTCTCGACTACGAAGCTTATCCCCCGCAGTCTCACTGCCGCGCTAAAAGTACCGGCATTCGGAGTTTGGTTGATTTCAGTAAGCTTGTCGGCCCCCTAGACCATCCAGTGCTCTACCTCCGGTACCCACCACGCGACGCTGCACCTAAATGCATTTCGGGGAGAACCAGCTATCACGGAGTTTGATTGGCCTTTCACCCCTAACCACAGCTCATCCCCCAGGTTTTCAACCCTGGTGGGTTCGGGCCTCCACGTCGTCTTACCGACGCTTCACCCTGGCCATGGCTAGATCACTCCGCTTCGGGTCTATACCCCGCGACTATAAGCGCCCTATTCAGACTCGCTTTCGCTACGGCTACCCCACACGGGTTAACCTCGCCACGAAGCATAACTCGCAGGCTCATTCTTCAAAAGGCACGCCATCACCCAACAAGTAGGCTCTGACGGCTTGTAGGCACACGGTTTCAGGTACTATTTCACTCCCCTCCCGGGGTACTTTTCACCTTTCCCTCACGGTACTCGTCCGCTATCGGTCATCAGGGAGTATTTAGGCTTACCGGGTGGTCCCGGCAGATTCACAGCAAATTCCACGAGCTCGCTGCTACTCGGGGACAACGTCCAAACCGCTCACAATGTTTTCGCGTACGGGGCTCTCACCCACTACGGCGACCCTTTCCAGAAGTCTTCCACTAACACTGCAACACGGCTTCGCAGGCACGGCAGCGCCCACACGACGAAACCCCACAACACCGCATCCGCAACGCCTGCCGGCTATCACACGGACCCGGTTTAGCCTCTTCCGCTTTCGCTCGCCACTACTCACGGAATCACGGTTGTTTTCTCTTCCTGTGGGTACTGAGATGTTTCACTTCCCCACGTTCCCCCTAACACCCTATGAATTCAGATGCTAGTGACGCGTCATGACACGCGCCGGGTTTCCCCATTCGGACACCCTCGGATCACAGCTTGGTTGACAACTCCCCGAGGACTATCGCGGTCTCCCACGTCCTTCATCGGCTCCTGATGCCCAGGCATCCACCATGTGCCCTTAAACACTTGACCACAACAAGATGCTCGCATCCACTATGCAACACTCAACACACAACCACACCCCAACCAATCCCTGACCACCACCACCCCCACCCACCACTGGAAAAAACCCAGCGGCGCGGGAGGCGTTAGACGGTCCAGGCCGGGAGCAGCCCGAGAACCACACCGATCACCGGTGTCTCCTCAGGACCCAACAGTGTGCCAAGCCTCGCCGCCCCCCGAAAGGAAACGGCCTGCTGTCTCGTTCAGCATGAATTGGTATTTTGTGTTCCACCCAGCCACCCACCGACCCCAGGCCGGCGAAGCGGATTGTGTGAAAGGAGACCGACCACCCGCGGGGCATACCCACGGCGTCGGTTCAACCTCACCATACGGTGAGCTCCTTAGAAAGGAGGTGATCCAGCCGCACCTTCCGGTACGGCTACCTTGTTACGACTTCGTCCCAATCGCCGGTCCCACCTTCGACAACTCCCTCCCACAAGGGGTTGGGCCGTCGGCTTCGGGTGTTACCAACTTTCGTGACGTGACGGGCGGTGTGTACAAGGCCCGGGAACGTATTCACCGCAGCGTTGCTGATCTGCGATTACTAGCGACTCCAACTTCATGGGGTCGAGTTGCAGACCCCAATCCGAACTGAGACCGACTTTAAGGGATTCGCTCCACCTCACGGTCTCGCAGCCCTCTGTATCGGCCATTGTAGCATGTGTGAAGCCCTGGACATAAGGGGCATGATGACTTGACGTCATCCCCACCTTCCTCCGAGTTGACCCCGGCAGTCTCCCATGAGTCCCCGGCATAACCCGCTGGCAACATGGAACGAGGGTTGCGCTCGTTGCGGGACTTAACCCAACATCTCACGACACGAGCTGACGACAGCCATGCACCACCTGCACACCAACCACAAGGGAAGCCCTATCTCTAGGGATGTCTGGTGCATGTCAAACCCAGGTAAGGTTCTTCGCGTTGCATCGAATTAATCCACATGCTCCGCCGCTTGTGCGGGCCCCCGTCAATTCCTTTGAGTTTTAGCCTTGCGGCCGTACTCCCCAGGCGGGGCGCTTAATGCGTTAGCTGCGGCACAGAGACCGTGGAATGGCCCCCACACCTAGCGCCCACCGTTTACGGCGTGGACTACCAGGGTATCTAATCCTGTTCGCTCCCCACGCTTTCGCTCCTCAGCGTCAGTATCGGCCCAGAGACCCGCCTTCGCCACCGGTGTTCCTCCTGATATCTGCGCATTTCACCGCTACACCAGGAATTCCAGTCTCCCCTGCCGAACTCCAGTGATGCCCGTATCGACCGCAAGCTCAGAGTTAAGCCCCAAGTTTTCACGATCGACGTGACACACCGCCTACGAGCTCTTTACGCCCAATAATTCCGGACAACGCTCGCACCCTACGTATTACCGCGGCTGCTGGCACGTAGTTGGCCGGTGCTTCTTCTCTACCTACCGTCACCCCGAAAGGCTTCGTCGATAGCGAAAGAGGTTTACAACCCGAAGGCCGTCATCCCCCACGCGGCGTCGCTGCGTCAGGCTTCCGCCCATTGCGCAATATTCCCCACTGCTGCCTCCCGTAGGAGTCTGGGCCGTGTCTCAGTCCCAGTGTGGCCGGTCGCCCTCTCAGGCCGGCTACCCGTCGTCGCCTTGGTAGGCCATCACCCCACCAACAAGCTGATAGGCCGCGGGCCCATCCCCAGCCGAAAAAACTTTCCACCACACACCATGCGACATGTGGTCATATCCGGTATTAGACCCAGTTTCCCAGGCTTATCCCAGAGCTGAGGGCAGGTCACCCACGTGTTACTCACCCGTTCGCCGCTCGTGTACCCCGAAGGGCCTTACCGCTCGACTTGCATGTGTTAAGCACGCCGCCAGCGTTCGTCCTGAGCCAGGATCAAACTCTCCAACAAAAACTGGCCCTACAAAAAAATGCCGACCGACGCATCAGGGACGGGGTCCCACGCCGGCCGAACTCATCTGGCACAAAAACCACCAAACAAGAAAACAAGCTCGACACACTGTTGAGTTCTCAAAAGACACCCGCACACCATCACACGCCGCGAGGCGAACATCCGGGGCTTTCCACCACCGTACACCCGCCACGATCCATCGGATCTCAGGGGGTCCCGGTGAGGGAGGCGGCCAGCGGGCCTGTTGACCGGGCCTCCAGGGCCCGTTCTGTCCGGCGTCTCGCTGACAACGAGAAAGTTACGCCCCGGTACCCAACGCCGTCAAATCGCCCCCAAACCCCCGGCCCAAGCACCATCACCCCAGGTCAACGCCCCAACCACGCCCCCGAACCCAGGTTAACAGCAGATTTCGTCCCTTATGACCGCGGTCACTTCACCCCTCCAGCGGTTGCGAACCCGCCAGCCCACGAGGACACGCACCGACGCTCACCAGCAGTTTTGGGATGCAACACGCCTTGAGAAGCCCCGCCACCCTGCCCGAACAGGGCGCGTCGACGAGCACGCGACGACCCGGAGAGACCCGGAAGAGCGCGCTCCCCACCTCGGACGACGGCACTTCCCCTTCGCCACGTCGCAGAGGCTCTGTGCCGCCCGGTGCTGCGCCTACCCCTCGGCCCCCACGCGTCGCCCGCAGTGCCCAGAGGAGTCGCCTCCATGGTTCGCGCCCCGCGCTCGACGCTCGCGTCTCGAGCAGCCGGTATCTGTCGGCGTACGCGTCCCGGGTCGACGGGCACCGGCCCCCACCCGCAGCGCGCACATCGCCATCCGCGCGCACTGCGCGGCCGGACGAGGATCAGCGGCTCACCACCCCCCGGCATGCTCACGATCGACCGGCGCAACTGCGGCAGGGCGGGCCCAACCCGGGAGTGCAGCAGCACCGCCAGCCCGCCCAACGCGGCCAACCTGACCAACCCGGGCTGCGTGGCCGAGCCGGGCTGCGCAGCCAACCCGGGCAGGAGGGGGCAGCGCGGCCAACCCCGCCAGCGGCGAGGATGCGTGGTGCCGGCGCGCACGCTGCTGGTCTGTGCACCACGCCGGTCGACATCGCGCGGTCGCCCGGCACATTCGCGGTCACGGCGTCCGACCCGTACTCCGCAATGTCGCACCGACCCGCCGGCCGATAGAAGATCTTCTTGATTGCAGATTCGCGAGGTCTCATCGCGAATGTCGGAGGGAATCGTCGCGGACCTCCTCAGGGGGCGCTTCCGGCGGCGTCTTCGCAGGCCCGGGCCGTGGACCACCCGAACGAGTGAGCACCTCATGCGGATGCGGGTCGTTGAACTCCACGAGCGTCTCTCATCGGGAACGCCGTGAGCGCGGGGGCGGAAAAACTCACGGACCACCGATGAGAGACGCTCCATTTCGTTCTCGGGCCGGAATTCTCGTGCCCCGGCTACGCGGGGCGTGCCGACCCAGACCCGACCTGCACCCGCAGGCCCCTCACCACGTCGGCGGAGCCGCGGGAGCGGCCGAGAAGTCGCTGAGATGCGGATGCCGGCATCCGAGAGGCGCGGACCGCGCCGTGCCATCGCGGCGTGCCCGGACCGCCGTCTCCAGCCCCCTGCTTCGGCCCGGCAGGCGCGGTGACCCGAACCGAGGCGGACCCCGGACACAGTGCGACCCGGTCGCTCGGGGACGACCGGGCCGCGGTGTGCCTCCCCCGGTGCACGCCCGCTCCCCAGCGGCGCGCAACTTGTAGGCGAACCATGTCTCGTACGGCGCGGCCAGTCCGTTACCGAATCGCCCGCGCGTCGTGCGGGGCGGGCGTCGAGCGATGTCCCTGACCGGCCGGACCCGCTCGCAGGCGTCCCCCGGAGGGATGACGCGGCCGCTACCGGCGACGACGTCCGAGCATGCTCAGGGGTTCCGACCAGTGCACAACGGGAGGAACGCGGAATGCCGGAGACGGTTCCGGGAGCGGACGGCGACAGAGCGGGGAACGGCGCAGCGCCCCGGCCGGTCGTGCTGCTGGTGGAGGACGATCCGGACGTCGCCGCGTACACCGGGACGGCGCTACGGCACCTCGTGGGTGCGAAGGTGGTCGATGCGCGGAGTGCCGAGGTCGCCCTGAGCCGGCTGGCGGACACCGACGTCGACCTGATGGTCACCGACACCGAGTTGCTCCCGGGCGCCGACGGGCTGGAGCTGACCGCTGCCGTCCGCAAGAAGTACCCGCTGCTCCCCGTCGTGGTGCTCAGCGGGCGCGCGACGGTCGACCATGCCGTCGTCACCATGCGGGCAGGGGCGTCGGAGTTCCTGCCGAAGCCCGTCGACCCGGAACGGCTCAGCACGGTCGCGACGGCGCTGATCGAGCAGCGTCGCAGGCGGGTCGCCGCCGAGGCCGTGTCGGTCCTCGCGATCTCGGCGCACCCCGATGACGCCGAGATCGGCGTGGGCGCCACGCTCGCCAAGCACGTCCGGCAGGGCCATTCGGTCACGATGCTGACGCTGTCCGGCGGCGAGGTCGGCGGCGCGACGAGTGCGCGGACCGAGGAGCTGGCCGAGGCCGCGACGGTGATCGGGGCGCGTCTCGTGCACCGGTCGTTACCTGGCCGACGAGATCGGGGTACCCGTCCGCGGGGCGACCCGGCCGTCCCGGCACACCATGGGTGATCCGTAACGTACGGGCCGTGCGTCGAAGCCCCGGTCCCTTCGCGCACGCACCGTTCCGGTGGCTGGTCGCGGCGCGGACGACGTCGTTGCTGGGTAACGGCATCGCGCCGATCGCCCTCGCTTTCGCGGTCCTCGACCTCACCGGCTCCGCCGCGGATCTGGGGCTCGTCCTCGCGTCGCGGTCCGTCGCGACCGTCGTCCTGCTCCTGGTGGGCGGGGTGATCGCGGACCGGCTGCCGCGCCAGCTGGTGCTGGCCGGGTCGTCGGTGGTGGCCGCGCTCAGCCAGGCGGCCGTCGCGGCGCTGGTCCTGACGGGGACGGCGACGGTCCCCCTGCTCGCCGTGCTCAGCGTGGTCAACGGCGCGACCGGGGCGGTGATCTTCCCGGCCTCGTCGGCCCTGACCCCGGACACGGTGCCCACGCCGCTGCTGCAGCGCGCGAACGTGGTGCTCCGGCTCGGGAACAACGGCGCCACGATCCTCGGGGCCGCGGCCGGCGGCGTGCTGGTCGCAGCGCTCGGGCCCGGCTGGGGCTTGGCCGTCGACGCGGCCGGGTTCCTGCTCGCGGCCGCGTTCGCGTCCCGGGTGCGGGTCGACGCGCGGGACCGCGAGCCCGGCACGAGCGTGCTCACCGATCTTCGGGACGGCTGGCGGGAGTTCTCCCGACGGCGCTGGGTGTGGATCGTCGTGGCGCAGTTCAGCGTGGTGAACGCGGCCTTCATCGGGGCGACGACCGTGCTCGGCCCGCTCGTCGCGGACCGGTCGTTCGGCCGGACGGCGTGGGGTGTCGTGGTCGCGGCCGAGTCCGTCGGGCTGGTGCTCGGCGGCCTGCTCACGCTGACCTGGCGGCCGCGGCGGATGCTCGCCGTCGGCGTCGCGTGCACTCTGGTGAGCGCGGCGCCCGCCCTCGCGCTGGGTCTGCGGCCGACGTTCGTCGTGGTCGCGGCGGCCGGGTTGCTGGCGGGGATGGCGATCGAGATCTTCGCGGTGGCCTGGGACATGTCCCTGCAGCAGCACATCCCGTCGGACCGCCTCGCCCGCGTCTACGCCTACGACGCGCTGGGCTCGCTGATCGCGGTGCCCGTCGGTGAGGCGGCGGTGGGTCCGCTCGCGGAGTCCGTCGGGCTGGGGGCGACGCTCGTGGGGTGCGCGATCGCGATCGTCGTCGCGACGGCCGGGGCGCTGGCCAGCCGTTCCGTGCGGGGACTCGGGCGGGTGTCCTGACAGCTCTCCTCGAGCTTCACCGCGCCGAATTCGATCGAGGTCGACGAGTCGATGTCGCTGTCCGCCGGCACGCTCTGACCGCAGACCGTCCGGTTCCGGTCGACCACCCGCTCGCGGCCGGCACCGGTCCGGTCGTGTGAGGTCGTGACGGCGATGGCGAGCTCGTGAGGGACGTCCGGCCCGACGGCGCACGGTCGCCGTGCTGTGGGGCCGAGGGATCACAGCGCCGCGCGGACCCGCGACGCGACGTCGTCGAGATCCCTACGGGAGGCCCGCCGCGACCCCGGGACGAGCCGGAACCGGTCGCCCTTGAACCGCGGGATCACGTGCAGGTGGACGTGGAAGACCTCCTGGCCGGCCGCCTCGCCGTCGGCCAGGAACAGGTTGACGCCCTCGCAACGGACCCCGATCGTCCGGACCACCGCGGCGAGGCGCTGCCCGACCGTGAACACGCGCTGCCCGTCGGCCTCCGACAAGTCCGCGAGGCCCACGCCGTGCACCTTCGGGACGACCAGCAGGTGCCCGGGGTTGACGGGGTTGAGGTCGCAGAACGCCAGCACCTGATCGTCCTCGTGGAGGAGGCTCGCGGGGGCCTCCCGCCGGACGATCCGGCAGAACACGCATTCCATGTCGCTCAGCGTGGCACGGGCTCGGCGTGGAGATCGTGACGCCGGTCCGGACCGCGATCTCCCGGCCGCCCTCGAAGTCCCCGGTCGGTCACGCAACGGGAAGCGGGGCGCCACTCTTCAGCCGCACCGGCCGGCGCATGAGCGTCACGAGCATCGCTGGGCGTTCCTGCCCCGGACCTGCCGGACGGATCCGTAACCGGCGTGACCCGGCGGACAGGGGCACCATGACGAGGATGAGTACACAGCGGAGGAGGGCCGACCGGAGCACGCTCGACCTCCCGGGGACCCGCGGGAACCAGGCCCTGGGCGGGCGCACGTGACCGGCCTACCCGTGCTGCGCCAGACCGTCCTGGACTGCACCGACGCACGTGCCCTCGCCGAGTTCTACCGCAAGCTGCTGGGGCTGAACTACCGGTCGGGTGACGAGCCGCCGGCGCCCGGCGAGCCTGATCCGCGGGGTCGGGACTGGCTGGTCCTGCGGAACGCCCAGGGCGGCCCGCAGCTCGCGTTCCAGCAGGTGGCGGAGCTGCCCGCGGTCAGCTGGCCGGACGGGCCGCACCCGCAGATGCTCCACCTCGACCTGGCCGTCCCGTCCGTCGTGGACCTGGACCGCCAGCACGTCCGGGCGCTCGAGCTCGGCGCGTCGCTGCTGCGGGACCGGGCGGACGACCCCGAGGAACCGTTGCGGGTCTACACGGACCCGGCGGGACACCCGTTCTGCCTGTTCGTCGCGGAGGTCCGGGAGGCCTAGAGCGCCACGACGGCGCTCACTTCTGCTGGGCGCGGGCCGCCTGTTCCTCGGACGCCTTCACGACCTGGATCTGGTCGCCGATCTGCAGGTAGTCGAACCAGGCCTCTGCGTCGGCCGGCTCGAGATGGATGCAGCCGGCCGACGAGCGGGTCGGGCTTCCGCTGTGGAACGCGATCCCGCCGTCCTCGAAGAACACCGACCACGGCATCGGGGCGGGGTCTCCGTTGGGCAGCCGGGACTCCTGGCTGACGTGGTCCTTCTCCTTGCGGTACACGCGCAGCGAGTGGCCGACCGGGGTCTCCTCGCCGTTGCCGCCGGAGGCGATGGCGACCGGGCCCCGGATGACGTTCCCGTCCTGGATCAACCAGGCCCGCTGCGAATCGAGGTCGACGCACGACTTCGCGCTGACCGAGCAGGGTGTGTCCGGTACGAGCGGCTGCGCGCGGGCGGCCTGCGCGGCCGGGCTGTCGGCCCACGCCTCCCCCGCCAGTACCGCGCTGACCAGGAGGAACACCCCTGTCCCCACCGCGGCCGCCGACCTGCCCCTGAGCCGCATCCCCACGCGTCCCGCTCCTCACCGTCACGCGGCGCCACCGGCGGCCGCGGTCGAACTCCTACCTGGAGAACGCCCGTGGGCGGCAGAGGTTGCGGGTCACGGGTCACGGGTTCGACGGGCGGCGAGGTCGCCGAACGGAGTCCCTAGAGGTCCGGCCGGAGGTTCCAGCTCATGGTGACGGTGGTGCCGTCGGCGCGATGGGCCGTGGCGCTGGTGTCGGACAGGGTCTCGATCAGCGGCAACCCGCGCCCGCGATAGGTGTCGTCCGGGTCCGGCTGCTTCCACGTCCCGAAGTCGGTCACGGTCACGGTCACGCTGTGGTCCCGGTGCACGGCACGGACCTCGACCGGACCGCCGGCGCTGTCGCGGTAACCGTGCTCGGCGGCGTTGGCCATCGCTTCGTAGCTGGCCAGGATCACGTCGTCCTGCTGCTCGGGGGCGATACCGAGGGTGCCGACCCATTGCGTCAGGGCGCGGCGTAGCCCGACCAGCTGCTCGGGATCGGCGGGGACCCGGCGGTGGAACTCCTGCTGCCGGGCGTCGTGCGCGGAGCCGTCGGTCATCGTCGGCCGCCGCTGTCGTGGTGCACATAGAGCAGGGCGATGTCGTCGTCGTGGTGGCCGCCGGTCAGCTGCAGGATCAGCTGGTCGCAGGCGGCGCCGGTGACCCGCCCCGTCATCGTGGCCAGTGCCTCGAGGAGCCAGTCGATCCCCTGGGTCAGGTCGCGGGTGCGGCTCTCGACCAGGCCGTCGGTGTAGAGCACGAGATCGGCGCCGCGGGGGAATTCGGTGCGCTGTTCGGGGAACTCGCGTCCGATCCCCAGCGGCTGGGCCATGGCCTCACCGATCTGCTCGAGCCGGCCGCCCGGGCGCCTCAGGATCGCGGGGAGGTGCCCCGCGTTGGCGTAGGTGAGCGAGCCGTCCGGCGCATGGACCGCGTAGAAGCAGGTGACGAAACTCGCATCGGGCAGGCCGGCGGCGAGCTGCGAGACATTGCGGAGCACCTCCGTCGGGGGCTTCCAGCAGGGCGTACGAGCGGATCGCGGTACGGACCTGGCCCATGACCGTGGCGGCCGTGACACCGTGGCCGACGACGTCGCCGATCACGAACGCCGTCGCACCCGACGCCAGCTCGATCACGTCGAACCAGTCGCCCCCGACCTTGATCCCCGTCGCCGCCGGCAGGTACCGGGCGACGATGTCCAGGCCCGATACGTCGGGCACGACCGGGAGCATGCTCCGGGACAGCTCGGTGGCGAAGTTCCGCTCCCGCTCGAACAGGCGGGCGTTGTCGAGCGCGATCGCGGCGTAACCGGCGATGCCCTCGGCCAGCGACTGGTGCCGCTCGGTGAACCGCCCCGTCTCCGGGTGCCCGAAGAAGAACCCGCCGAGCACCTCGCCGGTGGTCGGGCTGAGGACCGGCACCGCGAGGTAGCTGTGGACCGGCAGGTGTCCCTCGGGCATCCCGTAGTAGGGCGCGTTGCGGCCGAAGCGGGCGTCGCTGACGATGTCGTCGCTGCGCATGGTCCCGGCGCCGTCGAACGTCGGCGCGAACACCTCGGTGTTCCGCGGCATCGGGAACCGGGAGAACGCCTCGCGAGGTGCGCCGGAGAGCGTGTACAGGGTGTAGGACTCGCCGAACTGGTTGATCAGGTTGTAGAAGAACGCGCCGAACGCGGCGCCGGTCACCGTCGTCGCGGTGTCCGTGGCGTCCTGCACGACCCGGTCGATGTCCAGCTGGGCGGTGAGCTCCCGGCCGACCGACTGCAGAACGTCGATCACCCCCGCCTCCGCGCGCAGCCGCCGCACCGAGGCGTCCAGGCCGGCCGTCGCCACCCCGACCGCCGACGCCAGAACCGCCTGCAGGCGGGTGACGGGAGATGTCGTGAACACGAGCGTGGAGGTCTCCCCGTCGACGACCGCGACCGCGGCGGCCACCGTCAGGCCGGGCAGCAACTCGGCGAGCGCGGCGTCGTCCGGGACCACCACGGCGAGCCCGTCCCGCTCGCCGGGCAGCAGCGACGACGTCTCCCCGCGTCCGAGACTCCGGACGCCGACCGTGCCGGGTTTCCCGCTGCCGTCGGCGAGGGCACGACGCAGCGCGTCGACCATCTCCTCCCGCTCGGCCGCACGGCTCATCCGCCGGCCAATGCCGCGGAGAGGGTGGGGAACACCGACAGCTCGTCGGTCAGCCGAGTCAGCTCCAGCGGTCGCAGCGTGCGCCGGCCCTCGGCGACGACGCGCAGCTCGGTGCCCCTGGGGACCTGCCTGTGCGCCCGCACCAGCACCGCCATGCCCGCCGAGGCGAGGAAGTCCAGGCCCGAGAGGTCGATGACCACGACGGCGGGCCGCAGGCGCGCCGCCCGCTCGAACAGGTGCTGCAGCTTCGGTGCGAGCGCGAGGTCCAGCGCCCCTGTCACCGTCAGGATCACCGCGGCGTCCGACTCCGTCATCGCCACCGAACCTGCCGCGCTCTCGGCCGCGTGGAACGCAGCGTCACCGATCGACGGGTCAGTCTGCGCCATGCGACACATCCTGCATGCATCGCCCGGAGACGGCACGTCGCCCCGGGCGGTCCGGCAACTCTTCTCCGTCGGCCGCACTGCACGGCCGGTCGCTCCAACTCGTGATCTCGATCAATGAAACGTGGGGCCCGGCAGGTTCGATATCCGGAGTGCTGGCGCGCTCACTCTTCTCGCCGGTTCGACGATTTATGGGTTCGAGGAAAGGCAGTTCGTTGGTCATGCACTCCGGACCGGACCCGCTTCAACAGGAGCGGAGCCCCGAGAGTTGGCCCGCGGGACGCCCGTCACCGGAGGTGATGGACGCCGTGCAGAAGTCCTGCCTGGCGGTGGCGGAGCGGCCGGTACTGCTGGCCGAGGTGTTCTACGGGCACCTGTTCGAGATGGCGCCGTGGCTCCGGCCGATGTTCGCGGCCGACATGACCGACCAGATGCAGAAGATGACCGACATGCTGCTGGCGGCCATCGCGCAGCTGTCGACGGCGGACACCGCCGACCTCGAGGTGCTGCTCTACCGGATGGGCACCGACCACTACGTCCGCCACCAGGTGGAGCCCGCGCACTACGTCTACGTCGCCCACGCCCTCACCCGCGCGGTGCGAGACGTCGCCGGGTTGGAGTACAGCAGCTACCTGAGCTCGGCGTGGATCGCCCTGTGCCAGTGGGTGAGCATGCACATGTGCGCCGGCGCCCGGGCCGCCATGGCCGACGCCCCCGTCGAGAGGCTCGCGTCCGCGCTGCCCAGGCCCCGCACGGACCCCGACGAGGGCCGCCGCGGCCGGCCGTAGCCACGGCCCGTCCGACCGAGATGTCGCGAGCCCCGGGCTCGCCCGCCACACACGCCGTTCCGCGCCCGCGGGAACGAGTTCGCGCGCCCGGCCGACGGGCGGCGACCTTGCGCGGTTGCCCCCTGAACCCGGAGGAGAGCAGTGACCACCCTGGCCGGCACCCCTGTGCACCGGACCGACGAGGCTGTGCACCGGACCGACGAGGCCGTCGTGCCCCGGCAGCCGTCGTCACCTCGGACGCCTCTCGGCCCGCCCGCCGCGCGATGCCCCGTGACCGGCGTACCGGGCGGCGGCGGACGGGACGAGCCGGTCGAGTTCGCCGCCGCCGAGGACTTCCTGCGCCAGTTCCACTCCGAGATCGGCTCCCCCACCGCGTACGACGAGCGCGTCCACGCGGTGCGGGCCGAGATCGACGAGACGGGCACCTACGAGCACACGCTCGCCGAGCTGACCTTCGGCGCCCGGGTCGCCTGGCGCAACGCGGCCCGCTGCATCGGCCGTCTGTACTGGAACAGCCTGCACATCCGCGACCGCCGCAGCCTGTCCGTCCCCTCCGACGTCGCCGCCGAGAGCATCGCCCACCTGCGGGAGTCCACCCGCGGCGGCCGGATCCGGTCGACGATCACGGTCTTCGCCCCCGACCGGCCCGGCCGGCCCGGCCCCCGGATCGTCAACGAGCAGCTCATCCGCTACGCCGGCTACCGGCGGCCCGACGGCGGCGTCCTCGGCGATCCCCGCTCCGTCGACCTCACGACCAGAGCCGTCGCCCTGGGCTGGGACCGCCCGAGCCCGCCCGGGCCCTTCGACGTCCTCCCCCTCCTCGTCACCGACGGGAACGGGGCCACGTCCCGGTACGACGTGCCACGGGACGCCGTGCTCGAGGTCCCGATCAGCCACCCCGAGTACCCGTGGTTCGCCGAGCTCGGCCTGCGCTGGCACGCCGTGCCGGCGATCAGCAACATGCCGCTGGAGATCGGTGGGGTGCGCTACCCCGCGGCTCCGTTCAACGGCTACTACGTGGGCACCGAGGTCGGGGCGCGCAACCTCGCCGACGCCGACCGCTACGACATGCTCCCGACCGTCGCGGCCCGCCTCGGCCTCGACACCACGTCGGCCCGGACGATGTGGAAGGACCGGGCCCTGGTCGAGCTGGTCCGGGCCGTGCACCACTCGTTCGACCAGGCCGGCGTCACCATGGCCGACCACCACACGGAGTCCGAGCGCTTCCTCACCCACCTGCACCGGGAGGAGCGGGCGGGCCGGCGCTGCCCGGCCGACTGGAGCTGGATCGTCCCCCCGATGTCCGCCAGCACCACCCCGGTGTTCCACCGCTACTACGACGAGCCCCGAGCGGACACGAGGCCGGCCTACCTTCCGGTTGACAGCTGACGGCGCTTCCACCGTCACCCTCGATCTGACGTTCGCACATCGCCCGTCGGCAGCGACCGTCACCCGGCCTCCCCGCTGTCGTGATCATGCGGAGAACCGGGCGGTCCTCCCCGCCGGCATGGGCCTGGAAGGTCAGGTGCGCAGGATCATCTCGTCCTCCAGGGCCGTCGAGACGATCTCCCAGCGATGCGACGGTGCAACGAGTACGTGCACCGCACTTCTCGGGAGGAACGCATGGCTCGCGGACTCGACGGCACCCGGATCGCGATACTCGCCACCGACGGGGTGGAACGGGTGGAGCTCGAACAACCCCGTGGCGCCCTCTACGGCGCGGGCGCGGCCAGCGACCTGCTGTCGATCCACCCCGGCGAGATCCAGGCCCGGCAGTTCGACCTGGTCTCGGCGGGAACGTTCTCGGTCGACCGGCAGGTCACCGACGCATCCGTCGACGAGTACGACGCCCTGCTCCTGCCCGGCGGCACGGTCAACCCCGACACGCTGCGGTGGAACCAGGACGCCGTCAACTTCGTCAAGTCGTTCGTGGCCACCGGGAAGCCGGTCGCGGCCATCTGCCACGGCCCCTGGACGCTCGTCGAGGCCGACGTCGTCCGCGGTCACCGGCTCACGTCGTGGCCGAGCCTGCGGACGGACCTGCGCAACGCCGGCGCGGAGGTCGTCGACGAGGAGGTCGTCATCGACGGCCAGTTCACCACCAGCCGCTCCCCCGCGGACCTGCCCGCCTTCTGCGCGGCGATCGTCGAGCAGTTCGCCGGCGCCGGGGTGTCCCGTTAGGAGGCCGGCCGTCGGCGGCCGGACGATCGACCCTCGTGGTGACCGACTGCGGCGCCGAGCGTCTCGCCGCGGCGTACCGCACGCTGGCGTTGAGGTGTTCCTCGGCGACCACGGGCCGGTCGGCCGGGGGCGAGGGCCCGGACGACCTCGTGAGCCCGGTCCCTGCGGCGGTGGCAGGGACCGGGCGGCGCGCTCCGGGCCGCGGCTCGCCTAGGGCACTTCCGCCACCGCGGTGTCGATGCGCGCGGCGAGGTCGATGTCCATCTCGGTGACCGCGTCGATCGACTTCGTCCAGGCGACGAACCGGACGCCGCCCTCGACCGGCTCGACCCGGACGTGGTGGCCGAGCTCCTGCTCCGCCCGGTCCACGCGCTTACGCAGGGGTTCGATCCGCTCCTGCGGGAGCAGCACCGTGCGGGTGATGCGATGGCAGTCACCGGACCAGTCCTCGAGCTCGCGCAACCGGGTGCCCAGCTCGTCGGGCAGGATCCGCCTCGGGTGCCCGGCCACCGCGGCGTCGGGGACCGGCGCCGGCACGAGGAGGGCCGCCAGTCCGGCCGGAAGCTGGGGGCGCAGCCGCTCCGCCAGGTCCGGAGCCTCCGCGGTCAGCTCGGCGAGGACCTGCTCCGCGATCTCCCGGCCGCGCTCCGGCGAGTGGCGGGTGCGGCGTGCGACCTCGGCCGAGAGCTGCTGCGGCTCCGGGGAGACTCCCGGGTACGCATCGGGCTCGGCGTCCTCGACGACCCGCTCGCCCAGCAGACCCGGCAGTGCCGCCGCGTAGTCCGCCCGTTCGGCGTCACCGAGCCGCTCGCCCACGGCGGTCAGCACCGCGGCCGTCGCGTCGCGCGCCTCGTCCGTGTCGGACAGACCGGTGCGACGCCTGACTCCGTCGATCAATGTTGTGTAAGTCGTCACATCCGGCGGGTACCCGCCCGCCACCTGCCGACACGTTCGCCGGGCGCTGCGCGGGTCGCACGGACGGTCGCCGCGGCTGCCGCTCCTCCACCGTCCGGTCGAGGCGAGCGGTCGCTACCCGGGCAGGTACTCCACGTCCGCCGGGGCGTCGGGCAAGGCGCGAAGGTCGGCGACGAGGCGCTCCCGGTCCCGGTCCCGGTCCGCATCCCGCCGAGCGGCACCGCGGGGCGGAACTGGGCGAGGCGGAAGGGGCCGCGTCCGCCGGCCAGCAGGGCGCCGGCAGCGCCGAGGATCCTGCGGATCCGGCTGCCGGGCGCTGCGGTACCCAGTGCGGCGGGAGTGAACAGGCGATCCTCTCCACGAGGTCGATTCCGCTCACCGGGTCGATCTCGAGCCCGCCGAGGGCCTTCGGGGTCCACATCCGGTAGAGCCCGGCTTCGCGCAGCGCGTTCACCGAGGCCTCCGGGAGCCGGCGGATCTGCCCGGCCACCGGTCCGTTCTCCCGCAGGACGGGCTCGATCTTCTCGACGCCCTGGCGCAGGGTCTCGACGTCCGTGGCGGTGTCCATGAGCGGTGGCTCCCCGCGATCTCGGTGCGCCCGGGTCGGTGGCTCCTCTCGCGCCGAGCGCGAGCGGCGAAGGCGCTGCGCCGGACACGAGCCGGTCAGCCGGGATGAGACGCGCCAGGGTCCAGCGCCTCACATCGCCCGTCAACGCGCTCTGCGCAGATGTGCGTATCGGTGTTCTGCCGATAGAAGCGAACCGGGCGCGCCGACCTCGACGGATCCTGCAGCGTGCGCCTCACGGTCGCGCCGCGGTCTCCAGCAGCCGACGCGAACGGCCGCCCTACCGGTCGCCGATGCAACCCAACTCCTGATCGACCGCGTAGCCCGATAGGAGCCAGGAACAAGACCGACCCGGACGTCCTCACGCGACCGAGTGAATTGGTCACGACCGGCCGGTCCGGTGGCTGCGCCGACGGGCTGACCGCGCCGGTCGGCCGGTCCCCTCTCAGGTCCCCGTGTCCGCGGGCTGGTGGAGGCGGTAGAGGTGGGTGTAGCGGTCGTTGCGGGCGAGCAGTTGTGTGGGTACCGGTTTCGGTGATGCGCCCGTGGTCGAGGTAGAGGATCTGCTCGGCGTCGGCGACGGTGCGCAGGTCGTGGGAGATCAGGATCGTCGCGCGCCCGTTCATGAGCCTCCGCAGTGGGGCGAGGATGCGTCGGCCGGCCTCGGCGTCCAGGCTCGTCGTGGGTTCGTCGAGTAGCAAGACGGGGGCGTCGCGGATCATGGTCCGGGCGATGGCGATACGTTGGCGCTGCCCGCTGGAGAGCAGCCGGCCGCGTTGTCCGACCCGGGTGCGGTAGCCCTGGGGTCGAGATTTGTCTTCGAGTGGGCACATGGCGTTGCGGACGCCGCCCAACTGCGATCCCGGTCAGCTGGACTCCACACGTACCCGCCAGCAGCCAATGTCTCGGTCCGGCTATCCAGCTGATGCTCCGGCGGCGGACGTTCCGGTTTTGGTCGGTCTCGGATCGAGGCGCGCGGCATCCGACCGGCTGGGCGTGCTGTCCGGGCTGACTTCACGAAGAACCGTCACGGCGAGTCTCGCCGAGTGCTGCCCGCCTCCTGCTCAGCGAACGACCAAGAAGGCGGGTGGCCTCCTACTGGACCGGTCACGCTCCCGCAGCGCAGCATCAACGCCGCCTGCACCACCCGGTTCCCTCAGGTCTTCCTGCCTCGCTCGCCACGCGCCCGGTCGACTCCCGACGCCGATGCTCGTGCGGCACCCGGCAGCGGCCCTCCATCGGGCGCGGGTGAGGAGGAGCCCCAGGCGGATCCCGTCACGTCCTCTGCCATGAACGCCGCCTTGACATGCAACAGGGCCCCCGGGTCGGCCAGCCGCACGCCGATCAGCTCCTCGATGCGCCGCAGCCGCAGCCCGACGGTGTTCGGGTGCACGAACAGCGCCGCCGCGGTGCGGCTGGTACTCATGCCCTGCTCCAGGTAGGTGCGCAGGGTGGCCACCAGCGAGAGGTCCTTGCGCTCGTCGTAGTGGTGAAGGGGTGCGAGCACGCCGTCGGCGAAGCGGACCAGCTCGCGCGGGTCCTCCAGCTGCAGCAGCAGTCCGTAGACGCCGAGGTCGGGCACCGTCGAGGTCCGGTTGGTCCTGCCGCGCAGCTGCGCGAGCTCGAGCGCGCCGCGCGCGATCCGGAACGCCGAGGCGTAGTCGGACAGCGCGATGCAGCACCGTCCCACCACGGCCGACGCGGTGCCGCCACCGAGCGCCCGCTGGGCGGCCTGCCGGATGGCCTCGGCCGCGTCCGCGGCCCGCGGCCCCGGCCTGCCCTCCGGCCAGAGCACCACCACGTAGTCACCCCAGCTCGTGACGAGCGGCCGCGGTCCCGAGCCGTCCGCGGTCACCTGGGCGATGCCCAGCAGGCGCCGGACGTCGCTCGGCCCGGCTCCCTGCTGCACCTGCCCCCCGGGGCGGTCCGCCTTGACGACCAGCACCGAGTGCGGACGGGTGAGGTCGTGGCCGAGGGACTCCGCCCGCGCGCCCAGCCCCGCCGAGTCGCCGCCGCCCAGCAGGTCGGACAGGACGTCGCCGCGCAGCCGCCACTCCACTTCCAGCGCGGTGCGCTGGCGCAACAGCTCCAACCCGCAGACGACGGCGGCGTGCTCCACCGCGCGCCGGTCCAGCGGGCCCAACCCGGACACCCGGCCGGCGATCCACAGCCGGGCGACGAGCTCGTCGCCGAGCACCACCGGCGCCGTCATCAGCTCGCCGGTGGTGGAGTCGCGCAGCGGTGAGGTCGCCTCCTCCGCCGTGTCGCCCGCCGTGGCGATCGGCGCCGGATCGAGCAGCACCCCCCGGTGCTGGGCGTTGGCCAGCGGCTGGCCCGCCGGGTCGGCGACGAGGACGGGCCGGGCCAGCAGCCGGGCCAGCGCGTCCGCGACGGCCTGCACGCCGCCGGCGCGCAGCGCCACCGCGGTGAGTTCGCGGTGGATCTGCTCGGCCTGCTCCAGCAGCCGGTGCTGGGCGGTCAACGACTGGTTGAGCTGTTCGAGGTCGTCGATCGTGCGGCGTTCACGGTCGCGCAGCCGCGCCGTCTCCAGCGCGATGCCGGCCTGGTTGGCCAAGGTCTTGAGCAGGTCGATCTCGTCGGGGCCGAAATGGTGCACCCCGGTGCGGTAGCAGTTCACCGTGCCCGCCGGCCTGCTGCCGACGAGCAGCGGCACGGCGACGATGGCGCGGTAGCCGTGCTCGCGAGCGAGCCCGGCCCACGGGTCGAACGAGGGATCGGCGGCGAGATCGGAGATCGCGACCGGCTCGGCCGTGCGGAAGGCGCGGCTCGACGGTCCCGAGCTCAGCGGGCCGGACCCGAGCTCGATCGTGTGCTCGGCGTTCACCCTCGCCACGTACTCGGTCGTCAGCCCGTGCGCGCCGGAGATGACCAGCGCGTGCTCGGCGTCGTCGGCCAGCAGCACCCCGGCGGCCTCGTACCCGGTGAGCTCGCAGGCGGTGCGTGCGATCAGGTCCAGCAGCGCCGGCAGCTCCACCGGGGCGTTCACCGCGGCGGCGATGGTGCCGACGCCGGCCAGCCAGCGGCGCACCTCGTCGTGCCGAGTCTCGGTCGTCATGACGCGTAGACTGCCACTGTGTCGATACACAGTGAAATCGACATCTGCTAGCTCTCGACACAGTGTCCCTGTCGCCGCCGTCGGCGAGGCTCGGCGGAACCAGGATCGAGAGGGAGTGCTATGACCGACGACCAGCCACGCGCCATTGTGGTCGGCGGCTCGATGGGCGGGTTGACCGCCGCACTCGTGCTGCGCGAGCTGGGCATGCAGGTGGACGTGTTCGAGCGATCCCCCGAGCTGCTCGACGGGCGCGGCGCGGGGATCGTGCTGCAGCCCGACACCGTCCGGTGGTTCCGCGAGCACGGGGGCACCAGTGCCGTCGACAAGGTGAGCACCGGCTCGTCGCACCTGCGCTACATCGGCGCGGGCGACGAGATCGTCTTCGACGAGCCGAGCACGTGGCGCTTCACGTCGTGGACCACGACGTACAAGGCCCTGCTGGGCGACTTCGGCACCGAGCGCTACCACCTCGGCGAGCACTGCGCAGGCCTGGACCAGGACGCGGACGGGGTGGACCTGCGGTTCGTCAGCGGGCGGCAGGAGCGCGCCGACCTCGTGGTCTTCGCCGACGGCATCTCCTCCACGGGCCGGCGCCGGCTGCTGCCCGAGGTGACTCCGCGGTACTCCGGGTACGTGGGCTGGCGCGGCACGGTGCCCGAGACCGAGGTGAGCGCGTCGACGCACGCCCTGCTGAGCGACTCGCTGGCCTACGCGGTCGCACCGAACACGCACATCTGCATGTACCCGATCCCGGGCAAGGACGGCGGGCGGGCCGTGGGGGAGCGCGAGCTCAACTACGTCTGGTACCGCAACGTGCCCGAGGGGCCGCAGCTCGACGAGCTGCTCACCGACAAGCGCGGCTTCCCGTCGCCGGTGTCGGTGCACCCGGGCCAGGTCCAGGACCGCTTCGTCGCCGAGCTGCGCGCCGCAGCGCAGGAGCAGCTGCCCCCGGCCGCAGCCGAGCTCGTGACGCGCACCGCGGAGCCGTTCATCCAGCCGGTGCTCGACATCGAGGTGCCGCGGATGGCGTTCGGGCGCGTGGCGCTGATGGGCGACGGCGCGTTCGCGGCGCGGCCGCACGCCGCGGCCGGTACGGCGAAGGCTGCCGCCGACGCCTGGGCGCTGGCCGACGCGCTGCGCAGCGCCGACGGCGACGTCGAGACGGCACTGGCGAAATGGGAACCCGGGCGGTTGGAGCTGGGGCGCAGCCTGGTACGGCGGGTGCGCGAGATGGGCCTCAAGTACCAGGTCGACAACACGGCGGATCCCGCGGACCGCTCGCTGCGGTTCGGGCTGTACGGCCCGGACCAGTGACGCGGGCCGATGGGTGAAACCACATCTGAACGCGTCACAACTGTGTACCCACACAGCGGAACGGCCGGAGTCTCGGCGTAGGGTCGGTCCAGATCTCCGGTCGCCGGCCCCCGCGACCGGCAGTAACACGATGATCTCCTCCACGGACAGGCAGGACGGGCGATGAAGCCTCCGAAGTTCATGTATTGCGACCCCGACTCGGTCGAGGAGGCGGTAGCGCTCAAGAGCCGCTACGGCCACGACTCGCTGGTCCTGGCCGGCGGGCAGAGCCTCATGCCGATGCTCAACATGCGGCTGGCCAACCCCGACGTCCTCATCGACATCAACCGGGTCGCCGCTCTGCAGCAGATCACCCGGGACGGCGACGTCCTCGAGGTCGGCGCGGGCGTCCGGCAGTCGGTGCTGGAGAGCGACCCGGCCGTCGCCGCCGCCGTCCCGCTGCTGGGCCTGGCGATTCCCTTCATCGGGCACATCGAGAACCGCCACCGCGGCACGGTGGGTGGCAGCATCGCGCACGCCGACGCGGCCGCCGAGCTGCCGTGCGCCGCCGTCACGCTCGACGCCACCGTCGTCCTGCACGGGACCGCCGGGCGCCGTGAGGTCGCGGCCCGCGACTTCTTCGAGGGCTTCATGACCAACTGCTGCGCTCCCGACGAGCTCGTGGTCGCGGTCCGCTTCCCGGTCACGCCGGCCGCGTCCGGCTCCGCGTTCGTGGAGCACGCCCGCCGGCAGGGCGACTTCGCCCTCGCGGCCTCGGCGGCCGTCGTGGCCCTCGACGCCGAGCGCCGGTTCACCTCGGTCGCCGTCGGTGTCGCCGGCATCGCCGCGACCCCGGTGCGGGCCACCGTGGTGCAGGACGCGCTGATCGGCCAGGCCGCCACCGCGGAGAACATCGCCGCTGCCGCCGCCGCGATCGGCGACACCGTCAGCTCCGCCGACGACATGCACGCCACCGGCGCCTACCGCAGGCACCTCGCCGTCACCGTGGTGAAGCGTGCGATCACCGCTGCGGTCGAGAACGCCGCCGCTGTCGAGAGGAACGGGTCGTGACCAGCACGGAGAACAAGTACGACACCGACACCCGGACCGTGACGCTGCGGGTCAACGGGCGCGAGGTCACTCGCGAGGTGCCCACCCGGCTCACGCTCGCCGACTTCCTGCGCGACGACCTCGACCTGGTCAGCGTGCACCTGGGCTGCGAGCACGGCGTCTGCGGATGCTGCACCGTGCTGCTCGACGGCGGGTCCGTCCGGTCCTGCCTGATGCTCGCCGTGCAGGCCGTCGGCCACGAGGTCGAGACCGTCGAGAGCCTGTCCGCGGACCAGAACAACCTGCACCCGATCCAGGAGGCGTTCGCCGAGGAGCAGGGCCTGCAGTGCGGGTTCTGTACGCCGGCGATGGTGCTGCGTACCAAGGAGATCCTCGCCGACGGCCAGGAGCGCAGCGACGACGAGGTCCGCGACGAGATCTCCGGGATCCTCTGCCGTTGCACCGGCTACCAGAACATCATCAACGCGGTCCAGAACGCCGGCCGGAAGCTCCGTTGCGGAGCCTCCGGAGGCTGCGGCACCGCAGGCGACGAGGCGAAGGGGGCCTGACGCGATGACGACCGTCGAGAACGAGAAGCCCCAGTACAAGTACATCGGCGCCGACCGCAAGCGCGTCGAGGACCCGCGCCTGCTGGTCGGCCGTGGGGGTTACATCGCCGACCTGAAGCTCCCCGGCCTGCTGCACGCCGCGATCCTGCGCAGCCCGGTCCCGCACGCCACGATCCGCTCCATCGACGCCACGGAGGCGTTGAAGCTGCCGGGTGTCGTCGCCGTGGTCACGGGCGAGGACTGCAAGGCGCACATGAACCCGTGCATGAACTTCGGCCCGTCGTCGATCCCCCAGTTCCCGCTGGCGGTGGACAAGGTCCGCTACGTCGGTGAGGCCGTGGCCGCGGTCATCGCGGAGAGCCGGTACATCGCCGAGGACGCGGTGGAGCTGCTGGAGGTCGAGTTCGACGACCTGCCCGCGGTGACCAACCCGGTGGCCGCGATGGAGCCGGGCGCTGCGCTGCTGCACGAGGGGCACGGCAGCAACATCGGCTACGAGCGGACCTTCGAGTTCGGTGAGGTGGCCGAGGCGTTCTCCGGCGCCGACCTGGTCGTGGAGGACACCCTGCACTGGGGGCGCTCGGCGGGCATGCCGATGGAGACCTCCGGCGCCGTCGCCCGGCCCGGGCTCAACGGCGTGCTGGAGATCTTCTGCAACTCGCTGAACTTCAGCTACTTCTCGTTCCTCATCGCAGGAGCGCTGAAGCTGCCGTCGAACCGGCTGACGATGAACCCGGTCCCGGCCGGTGGCAGCTTCGGCAGCAAGTTCACCGCGCACAAGGTGCCGACGCTGGCCGGTTTCCTGGCGCTGCGCACGGGCCGCCCGGTGTCCTACGTCGAGGACCGGCTCGACCACCTGATGAACTCCGACCACCACGCGTCGGACCGCTACTACGACGCGAAGATGGGCTTCACGTCCGAGGGCATCATCACCGGCCTCGACGTCGACGTGGTCGACGACTACGGCGCCTACATGCAGTTCGGCGTCGGTACCCACGGCAACGCGTTCTCGCAGATCGTCGGTCCGTACGGGTTCCGGAACGTGAAGTACCACCTGCGCGCGGTGCTCACCAACAAGTGCCAGCAGGGCGCCTACCGCGGCTTCGGCTCCGAGGTGCACAACTGGGTGCTGGAGCGGCTGATCGACAAGGCGGCGGCCGAGCTCGGTCTCGCGCCCGAGGAGATCCGGCGCCGCAACTTCATCCAGAACGACCAGTTCCCGTACAAGATCCCGGGCGGCAACGTCTACGACAGCGGGAACTACCCGGCGGTGCTGGACAAGGCGCTCGGGATGATCGATCTGGAGCACTGGCGCAAGGAGCAGAAGCGGCTGCGCGAGGAGGAGGGCCGCTACATCGGTATCGGCCTGGCCACCACCCAGGAGCGCAGCGTCTTCAGCGCGACCGAGTTCTGGGCCCTGAACGACAACCCCGACTTCCCGCTCACCTCGAGCCCCGAGAGCGCGACGGTCACGATCGACCCGACGGGACAGTTCCAGCTCCTGCTGCACTGCCAGTCGATGTGGGGCAACAGCCCCGAGACGGTGGGCACCACGGTGCTGGCCGAGGAGTTCGGCATCGAGCCGGAGACCGTCAACGTCAGCTACGCCGACACCGCCCGCGCGCTTCCGGGCACCGGTCCGGGTGGTAGCCGGTACACGGTGATGCTCGCCGGTGCCGTGCGGGGCGCGTCGCGCAAGCTGCAGCGCAAGCTCGTCGACATCGCCGCGCACACCCTCGAGGTCGCCCCCGAGGACCTGGAGCTGGTCGACGCCCGCGTCCAGGTCACGGGTGCTCCGGAGAAGTCGCTGAGCCTGGCCGAGCTGGCCTCGACGGCGTACTTCTTCGCGCTCAACATGCCGCCCGGCATGGAGAGCGGGCTGGAGGAGAGCTTCACCTACGACCACCCGTACACGACGCTGCCCGCAGCGGACCGCTCCGATCTGGGTGTCTTCTACCCGATCATGGGCCACGCCTGCCACATCGCGGTGATGGAGGTCGACCCGGACACCGGGCGGACGTCCTTCCTCGACTACGTGGCGGTGCACGACGCCGGCACGATGGTCAACCCGAAGAGCCTGGGCGGCCACGTCACCGGCGGCGCGGCGCAGGGCCTCGGGTCGACCCTGTACGAGGAGCTGGCCTACGACGACGAGGGACAGTTCAAGTCCTCGACGTTCCTGGACTACCTGGTCCCGACGGCCAACGAGGTCCCGCCGTTCCGGCTCGGGCACGTCGAGACCCCGTCGCCGTTCACCGAGTACGGCATCAAGGGCGGCGGTGAGGGCGGCCGCATGGTCACGCCGTCCGTGGTCTCCGCGGCCATCGACGACGCCCTGCGGGAGTACGGCATGCGGGTCCGCGAGCTGCCGGTGAAGCCGGCTGACATCGTGGCCACGGTGCAGGCCTCCATCGCGCGCGGATAGCGCGCACCGATCGCGACCCGGCCCCGGACGGCCCCTCCGTCCGGGGCCGGGTCGAACCAAGTTAAGGACACAGATGCAGCACCCGTTCACCTCGCCCGGCGAGCTGAAGGAGCGGCTCGGTGACGTCGGCTACCTCGCCGACGACGCCCTGTCCATGGCGACCTACCTCGCGCTGGGCCTGAACCGCCCGCTGCTGCTCGAGGGCGAGAACGGCGTGGGCAAGACCGAGATCGCCAAGGCGCTCGCCGAGCTGCTGGGCCGCGACCTCATCCGTCTGCAGTGCTACGAGGGCATCGACACCAGCCAGGCGCTCTACGACTGGCACTACGGCCGGCAGCTGCTGGCCGTCCGCGGGTCGCAGGACGCGCGGGCCGCCGACGTGTTCACCCGTGACTACCTGCTCTCCCGCCCGCTGCTCGAGGCGCTGGAGGCGGGCGACCGCGCCGTGCTGCTCATCGACGAGCTCGACCGCGCCGACGACGAGTTCGAGGCGTTCCTGCTCGAGCTGCTCTCGGACTTCGCGGTGACCATCCCCGAGGTGGGCCGGGTCGTCGCGCCGTCCCCGCCGCTGGTGGTGCTGACGTCCAACCGCACCCGCGACCTGCACAACGCGCTGCGCCGTCGCTGCCTCTACCACTGGGTCGCCCACCCCGACGCCGAGCGCGAGTTCGAGATCCTGCGGGTGCGGGCCCCGGAGGTCCCCGAGGCGTTGGCCCGACAGATCGCCGGCGCGGTGCACCGGATCCGCGGGCTCGGCCTGGGCAACGCGCCCGGTGTGGGGGAGTCGATCGACTGGGCCGGCGCGCTGCACATGGTCGGGGTCTCCACCCTCTCTCCGGAGATCGCCGCCGCCACCTTGAGCGCGCTGGTCAAGGACGTCGACGACCAGCAGCTGGTGGCGGACAAGATCGACCTCGTGGTCTCCCCCGGCTCGTGAGCGCCGAACTCGGGAGCGCCGAGCCCCTGACCGATCCGGTCGAGGTGACCGGGCGCACCTGCGTGGAGTTCGCCGCGCTGCTGCGCCGCCGGGGCCTGGCCATCGGCCCGGAGCAGACGACGGCGCTCTACTCCGCGCTGCACCTGCTCGGGCGGGTCGGCCTGCGCGAGCTCTACTGGGCCGGACGCGTGGTGCTGGCGAACCAGCGCGAGCAGTACCCGATCTACACCGCGGCGTTCGTGGAGTTCTTCGGCCCGCCGTCGCAGGACGACGACGGCCTGCCGGCGCCGCGCGCGGTCCCGCTCACGGCGCCGGACCGCGAGTCGGACGTCCCGGGCACCCCGAGCGCCCAGCCCGCGGGCCCGGAGGACGAGCAGGCCGACGAGGCCAGGATCGTGCCGAGCGACGTCCAGGTGCTCAAGACGAAGTCGTTCGCGCACATGGACGCCGACGAGCGCCGCCGCGCCGCCGCGCTGATCCGGGACCTGCGCCCCGAGCTGCCGCGCCGCCGGGGCCGCCGCCGCAGGCCGGCCCCGAGCGGGCCGCACCTGGACGTGCGTGGGCTGCTGCGGTCGTCGCTGCGCACCGACGGCGAGCCGATGCGGCTGCCGCGGCGCCGCGTGCCGTTCCGCGAGCGCCCCCTGACGCTGGTGATCGACGTGTCCGGGTCGATGGGGCCCTACGCGCTCGCACTGCTGCGGTTCGGCCACGCGATGCTGCACGCCGGGCACCGCGTCGAGGTGTTCACCGCCGGCGTCCACCTCACGCGGATCACCGAGTCGTTGCGCCGTGCTTCGGTCGACGCCGCGCTGCGCCGCATCGGCCGCGAGGTCGACGACTGGGACGGCGGCACCTTGCTCGGCACCTCGGTGCGCGACCTCGTCGACCGGTTCGGCCGACACGCCGCCGTGCGTGGCGCGCTGGTCGTGATGTGCTCCGACGGGCTCGACCGCGACGCGCCGGAGACGCTCGGAACCGCGATGGCGGAGCTGTCGCGCCGGGCGCACCGGGTGCTCTGGCTCAACCCGCTCAAGGGCGACCCGCGGTACCGGCCGCTGCAGCGCGGGATGGCGGCCGCGCTGCCGCACGTCGACGTCTTCCTCCCCGGCCACAACCTGGTGAGCTTCGAGGCCATGTGCGCCGCGCTGACCCGTCGCCGGGCGGCCTAGCCGTGCTCGAACGTCCGGAGCGCGACCGCCCGGCACGGCGGACTGAAGTCGGCTTCTGGATCGTCGCCGTCGCCTTCACCGCGGTCATGTCGCTGGGCACCGCGCCGTCCCCGCTCTACCCCCTCTACCAGGAACGCTACGGCTTCTCCGCCGCCGTCGTGACGGTGGTGTTCGCCGCCTACGCGGTGGGTGTGATCGTCAGCCTCTTCCTGCTCGGACACCTGTCGGACCAGCTGGGCAGGCGCCGGCTGCTGCTCGCCGCGGTGGTGACGGCGGTGGCGTCGGCGGCGGTGTTCACCGTCTGGCCGCAGCTGCCGGGCCTGCTGTCGGCCCGGGTGCTCTCCGGCGTCGCGGTCGGGATGATCACCTCCACGGGGGTGGCCGCCCTCGCCGAGCTGGACGCCGCGGGACGGCCGGGCCGGGGCGGGCGACGGGCGGCCGTGGTCGGTACCGCGGCGAACCTGGGGGGCCTCGGGTTCGGGCCGTTCCTCGCGGGGCTGCTGGCCGATCTCGCGCCGTGGCCGCTGCACCTGTCCTACGTCGTCCACCTGGTGGTGCTGGTGGCCGTGGCCGCCCTGCTCGCGCTGGTGCCCGAGACCGTCCGGCGGCCCGACCCGCGGCCGTCGTACCGGCCTCAGCGGGCGGCGGTGCCTCCGGAGCTGCGCCGGCAGTTCGCGGTGGCCGCCCTGGCGGCCATCGTGGCCTTCGCGCTGTTCGGGTTGTTCGCCGCGCTGGGGTCGGCGTTCATCCGGGGCACGCTCGGCTCGGCGTCGCACACCCTCGGCGGGCTCTCCACGACGGCCACCTTCGGCACCGCTGCGCTGGTGCAGGCGCTCGTGCGGGATCCGGCCGGGCGGTGGGCGGGTCTGCTCGGCACCGTGGCCGTCCCGCTCGGGCTGGCGGTCGTGGTGGCCGCCACGTGGTGGCCGTCGCTGCCGCTCTTCCTGGCCGGGGAGGTCGCCGTCGGCGCCGGAGCCGGGCTGATGTTCGCCGGCGCGGTGCGCGTGGTCGCCGCGACCGCCGCCCCGCAGAACCGTGCCGAGGTGCTGGCCGGGCTGTTCCTGGCCGCCTACCTCGGGCTGACGCTGCCGGTGCTCGGCCTGGGCGCCGCCAGCCGGTACGCGGCGCTGCCGGTCGTCCTCACCGCCTACGCGGCGCTGGCCGCGGTGGTCGCGGTGTCGACCGGGCGCGCACTGCGGCGCGCCCGGCCCTGACCCGCAGGTCCTGATCCTTCAGCTGTGGTGCCGGGCGCGATGCTGCGCCAGCACGTCGTACCCGAAGTCGTTCTCCGGGTCGCGCCACACCGAGTGCACGTGGTTCACATCGCGCTGGGTGTTGTCGTACTCGACGAGCAGCCGCGGGCCCTGCAGACGGTAGTAGTGCGGTCGTCCCGGTTCGGTGCTGCCCGCCCACGCCAGGTGCACGCCGTGGAGCCGGTCGCCGGCGAACTTCGCGGCCTCGCGCTCGGCGAGCTCGTCGGGGATCCGGCCGAGGTAGAGGCCGAGCAGGGCGCGCAGCTGGTCCTGTTGGCCCGCGGTCAGGTCCGACGCGGGGACGCCCTTCGGGACCCCGGTCAGCCGCACGGCCTCGTGGTGCTCCGGGCTCGCTCCGGCCTTCTCCTCGGCGCCCTGGTGCATGGCCTCCACCCGGTCGGCGAGGCGGGCCTCGGCGAAGTATCCGCGCCAGATGTCGGGCAGCCGCATCATCAGGTCGCCGTCGCCGATGCGCGAGCGGTTGCCCCCCACGATGTCGGTGGGCGCGACGCCGCTGATCAACGCGTGCGCCGCCTGCTCCTCGTCGAGCGAGCGCACCAGGTCGCGGGCGAGGTCCTCGACGCCGCCCAGGGGGCGCAGCGGGTGCGGGCCGAGCAGCGGTGACGAGGCCGGGTCGGCGCCGAGGAAGCAGGGCGTGCTGGCCTGCACCTCGCCGTCGACGACGAGCACGTTGAGCGAGATGTGGTGGCCGCCGAAGCGCCACGACCAGGGCGCGTCGCCGCCCGGCTCGCCGAACACCCGCATCCAGTACATCTGAGGGTCGCGGCCGCGCTCGCGGCCCCAGTCGACCTGGAAGCCCTCGACGAGGTCGAGGACGTTCTCCAGGCCCATGATCGTCGACACGGTGCCGTAGCCGGCGCGGGAGAGCCCGGTGGCGACGAGCTGCATGGCCAGGCCTCGCTGAGCCGGACGCATGTCCGTCAGCGCGAGACCGCCGTGGTCGGTGGGCGTGTAGTACCAGCGGTGGCGCTCGTCGTCGGACGGCCATGGCCAGGCCGCCGCGGTGCGCTGGTCGTCGTCGAGGGCGGCGAGCCAGGCCGCGGCGGCCGCGGCGGCCCTGTCGCCTGCGGCCCGGGCGGGGGAGTCGTTCACAGCGACCGAGCCTAGTGAAATCCGAGCCCCGGAACCGGCCGTGTGTCGGACAGCCAGAGCTCACCTCGGTGGCCTACCCCGGGCGGAAAGCCCAGGCCGGGCCGGCCCCGCCGGCCAGACCCCCGGCGCCCGTGCTCGACCTCACCCCCGCCCCACCGGCGGCATCTCGGGCATGAGCGCGGCGGCTCCCGAGCCCGCGAACACCAGCGCCCGCCGACACCACGGCCCGCTGCCTCGGCGGGATCGCGATTGCGCTCGCCGTGATCGGGCTGGCCGTCGCGCTGCGCTTCCGCCGGGCCGGCCGCTCGTCCGGGACGGGATGGGGCGCCGGCCGGAAGGTCAGCACCTCGTCCCGCCACCGGCACCACGGGGACCGGGCGACCTCGCGAAATCAGCTGCATCTCGCCCCGCGCTCTTGCCGTGGGGCGCCGGGGGGGTGGACCGTGTTCCGACCGGTGCGGAGGCGATCGGTGCCGATCGGAGAGCGGCCGTGGGCGACCCTTGGGGATTTCTCGGAACCTCCCGCGAGAACCCGCGGCGTCGACCCGTCCCCCTGCGGTTGCGCGACTGGGGTGAGGTTCACGAGCCGATGCCGGCGGCCCGGCTGCGTAAGCAGGCCGGTCGGTGCATGGACTGCGGCATCCCGTTCTGCCACGAGGCCTGTCCGCTGGGCAACTTCATCCCGGAGTGGAACGACCTGGTCCGGCGTGCCGAGTGGCGCCGGGCGCTCGAACGGCTGCACGCCACGAACAACTTCCCGGAGTTCACCGGCGTGCTGTGCCCGGCACCCTGCGAGGCGTCGTGCGTGCTGGCGATCAACAACGACCCGGTCACGATCAAGCAGGTCGAGCTGCAGATCATCGACCACGCCTGGGAGCAGGGGTGGGTGGCGCCGCTCCCGCCGACGGCACGGACGGGCCGTACGGTCGCCATCGTCGGGTCCGGCCCGGCCGGGCTCGCGGCCGCCCAGCAGCTCACCCGGGTCGGCCACGAGGTGATCGTCTACGAGCGGGCCGACCGGTTCGGCGGGCTGCTGCGCTACGGGATCCCCGAGTTCAAGATGCAGAAGCGCCGGCTCGACCGCCGACTCGAGCAGATGCGCGCCGAGGGCACCACCTTCCGGGCCGCGGCGGAGGCCGGCGTCGACCCCTCCGTCGAGGAGCTCCGAGCCCGATCCGACGCCGTGGTCCTGGCCTGCGGCGCCACCATCAGGCGGGAGCTGTCCGTACCGGGTCGCGCGCTCGACGGCGTCCACCCGGCGATGGAGTACCTGACCTGGGCCAACCGGGTGCAAGAAGGCGACGTGGAGGTCTCGCCGATCACCGCCATGGGCAAGGAGGTCGCCATCATCGGAGGGGGCGACACGGGAACCGACTGCCTGGGCACCGTCCACCGCCAGGGGGCACGGTCGGTCGTGCACGTCGACATCCGACCTCACCCGCCCGAGCAGCGCACCGCGGACATGCCGTGGCCCACCTACCCCGCGATCTACCGGACAGCACCCGCGCATGAGGAGGGCGGTGCGCGCCTGTTCAGCACGGACACCCTCGAGTTCCTCGGCGACGCGGACGGCAGGCTGCGGGCGATCAGGATCGCCGAGGGATTCCGCGACGACCGCAAACGGTTCCACCCGACGGCCGCGACGGCACGGGTGATCCCCACACAGCTCGCCCTGCTGGCTCTAGGGTTCCTCGGCGCCGAGCGCAGCAGGCTTCTCGCCGAGCTGGGCGTCCAGTTCGACGAGCACGGCAACGTCGCACGTGATGAGAACTTCATGTCCGGTGTCGAGGGCATCTTCGTCGCCGGCGACATGGGCCGCGGTCAGTCGCTCATCGTGTGGGCGATAGCGGAGGGCCGCGCCGCTGCGGCTGCCGTCGACGCCTACCTCACCGGGCGTGACGTCCTGCCCCGCCCGATCGAGCCCACCGACAGCCCGATCGCCTAGCGCCGGTCGGGGGCCCCTCGCCCTGCACCGGTTGTGTCACCCGGGCCGGGGTGATGTGAGTGTTGGTTCGGGCGGCTCCGCTGGATACGGGCGGCAACCACGAGACAACCCCGGGTGCCCCGGCGGTCGCAAGAACGTCTGATCGACCGAGCAAGCTGTTCCTGCCGCCGTAGAACGCGGCAGAACAACCCGGCCTCATGTGTCGGCGAGATTCCCACCTGGAGGTCCAACATCTGCAGGGAGGTAGCCCTTCACTCGCCCACCCTGAGCCAGGGTCAAACCTGGAGCTACACATTCTCGAAGGCCGGGACATACAGCTACATCTGCTCGATCCACCCGAACATGACCGGATCGATCACGGTCACCTGGACGACGACCGGCCGCCACCCGAATCCGAATTCTGACCCGGACCCCGACGCCAACTGCTTCAGCACACCGCGTAGGGCGGCCCAGCAGTCCGTACTCATGGTGAACTCCGGGGGACGTCACCAGAGGCCGAGGGATCGCGGACGAGTCCCCGCAGCCGACATAGCCCGGCACCGCGGAGTCCAGGTCTATGGCTTCACGTCCTGCTGCATGCCTCTGCAGCTCAGCGTCGACCAGCCGTTGGCTGCAGTGTCTGTGATGCACCCAGCCGAGCAGAACTCGCAGTCATACCCGCAGTCATTGTCTCCATTGTGGATCGGTCGCGTCCCCTCGGGCGGTGTAGTTCGGTCCGCGAGGGTCTCTACGATTCAGATCATGCTGTGCTGGGTTCAGCGGTGGCTATCTCTGCCGCCGAAGGCGGCGGTGTGGTGAGCAGAGCGATCGTGTTCTCACCGAGGCAGCGGCGGTCGGTGGCTCTTCCAATGCGCGGACGGCAGCCGCTCCCGGTCCTCATCAGGCGCTGCTGCGAGGCCCCGCCAGTTGAAATCGAGGCTGACTTCCATGGGTCCGGACGCGATCCGACCAGATGCGACGACGGACCCACGATGAGGAACGGGAACGGCACTGAGACGCAAGAAGGGCCAGAACCGAGGTTCTGGCCCTTCTTGCGTGGGGCTGAATCAGGCGTCGGCCTTCTTGCGCGTTCGCCGCTTCGGCTTGACGACCGGGGCCTCGAAGACCGGAGCCTCGACCTTGGCAGCCGCAACGGGCGTGCTCCCCCGGTTCTCGTAGGCCTCGATCACGGCAGACGGGATCCGCCCGCGGGCGGAGACGGAGTGCCCGTTGGCAGCCGCCCATTCCCGGATCTCAGCAGTTTCCTGACGCGTTCGTGTCGACCGCGCATAGCTCTTCGTCCTCGATACAGCCGCAGTGCCGCCGGCACGACGAGCCGCACCGACGAACGGAGCCAGCGCATCGCGAAGGCCGGCCGCGTTCTCGTCGTTGAGGTCGATCTCGAAAGCCTTACCGTCCAACGTGAAGCTGATCGTCTCGTCAGCCTCGCCGCCGTCCAGGTCGTCGATCAGTTTCACCTCAGTGATCTGAGCCATACTCACGTCCGTCCATGGAGCCTCGCTTACGACTTGATTCTCCACGAGTTCGGAGAACTGCCGCCCCACAACACGCTTTGGATGCTCAGCAGATGCTGAACGTCACAGAGCTCCGTGGACGACATAAGGCGATAGGCAGTGCCACGCTTCCGCTGTTGATGCTGACGCGCTTGCCCGGCGACCTCGTCGAGCGTTGTCGGACTCATCCCGGTGCCGCGAACGCTCGTCAATGCGGACCGAATCGGTCCTCCTCGCGGTGTCTGACCGGAGTCGAGGGTCACGCCACGCCCGTTCCTTCCACGCCACCACTCGCGGGCGCTACCTCAGGCCGTCCGGGACCGCGAACGCCGGCGCCTGGCCCCGCACCCAGCACACAGGCGATACCAGCCGAGGCCAGAAGGTCCCCTCAAGCCGACAACGTCTCCCCCATCTGACCCGGTCACCCCGGAGGCGGTACGCCCACGACAGGTCAGACTCTTCGCCTCGTCGGCGCTGGCGACGGGCCTCCCACCCGGTGCAAGCCGCAGTGATGCCCTGCAGAGCCCGCTCGTGTCGGTAGCCGGATGGGACCGCGGGGGTCTGCGATCGCAGGCGCGATGTTCATGACCGACTTCTTCGCGCGGCGCGGCTCTCCGCGCGGACACGTGCTGCGGTGCCGTGGGGATAGCCGGCCTTGCATGCCCGATGCTCGGTGGCCTCGTAGAGGAACACGAAGGAGTAGGCGAGCCCGACCAGCGACCCGCTCACCACGGCCATCACCCGGACCCACATCGGGCCCGGGATCAACACCAGCAACACGACCGCGACCGGCACCAGCTGCACAAGCAATCGCAGCAGGTGACGCAGCGGCCAGGTGCGACAGGTGACGTCGTAGCACACCCACTCCCGATATGCCGACGGCAGCGCACCGCCGGCGGCGTACCACAACCAGCGAAGAGGGCCCGGTCGCCGCGGCGATCCCATCGAGATGCCATGTGAGTCTGGACTGTGCGTACTAGGTGCCGACCTCATGTCGGTGCTCCGGTCCCCGGGACGATTCGACCGCTCGGGCGTGGACTCCCGTCGACGACAACGCGAGCCCTGACCGCCCACGTGCACGGTGGTCCCGACCACACCAGATTACGCCCCCAACGGGGTCGCCGGACATCTCGTCGAGGCGCCCGCGCCCGGCAACAGACCCCGCACCCCGCCCGCTCAGCATCCCTCGACTCAACGGCTGGCCGACCGGGCAGGTGTCGCGCGCGTTGGCCATGCCGAACGCAGCGACGACCCGCAACCCGGATAGAAGATCGAGAACCAGAACCAGGGGGGCCTCCGAGACGGCGCGTCGGCACCGATCATGTTGGGGGCGACGGCCATGGCATTGTTCTGCGCGTTCTGCCAGTGCTCGGGGTCGGAGTTCTGGGGCCGCGAGTGCTACCTGCTCCGCGACGGCCGGCGCGGGGACAGCTGGGCCCTCAAGCGCTGGATCTTCATCTCTCCCGAACAGCGACACGTCTGCCAGGCGGTACTATCGACGGGAAGAAACCGACCACCGCTGCACGTTGTTCGTCAAGACCATGGCCGACCTGGGCCATAGGTGCTGGACCGCCGACCGGTGGCCCCGTCCTGTGTGGGCTGTCCGGCCCCCGCGGTGGCGTTTCCGCAGATCCGAGGGTCAGGTCGCGTCCCGGAGGAGCCACACCTCGGCCTCTCCCCGCGACGCCCATGACCCGACCGCAGCGCTGTGCGCGGTAAGGCCGCCACGGCGGCCCTGCCGGGCATTCCGGAGGAGGAGTTCGTGGCTCGACGAGGCCAGCCCCAGACCAGGGCTCGCCGTAGCGCCCCGCGGGAGCAACGACGCGGCCGCGAACGCGGCGACGTCATGTCGGTGCTCGCGCACTCCGTCCGGGAGGTCGCGGCCGCCCTGCGGAGCGGCCGGGTGACACCCGCGACGCGCACGAAGTTCCAGGCGGTCGCACTGCTGTTGCGCGAGGAGCGCGCCCGGGTCCGGGCGGAGGAGAACATCAGCGACGCGCGCCGGGCCGGGCGGCTCAAGCGTCTCGACGACATCGCGACGACCCTCGCGATGACCGCCGTCCGTGACCCGGCGCTCCTGGCGCTCCTCGCCGAGGACGCCATCGTCTCCGACGAGGCCAGGTCGCTCGCCCGGGACGTGCTGCGGAAGGCGGGCAGCGAGACGGGCCTCGAGACGGACGTCGACCAGGCCCCGCCGGTGGAGGTCCCCGCCGCCCCCACCAAGCCCCGGGTGGTGCCGCAGTCGGTCGTCTCGCGGCAGTTGGCCAACCCCTTCCTCGCCCCCGATTTCTCGGCCCCCCGGCCGAGCGCACCCCGTCCGACGCCGCTGGCCGGCTGGGAGCTGCTCGGCCCGCTGCTGCGGTCGTTCGAGCGCGCCGGTGGCGGTGCCTCGGCGTGCATGGCCCTCCCCGCGCCGACCCTCCAGAGGGCGCCGGGCGGCCGGGAGCTCATGCCGCACCAGGCCCGGCTGGTCGCCGCGGCCCAGGCCGGCCACCGGACCTTCCTGCTCGCCGACGAGCCGGGGCTGGGCAAGACGGCCCAGGCGCTGCTCGCCGCGGAGGCGGCGAACGCCTACCCCCTGCTCGTCGTCGTGCCCAACGTCGTCAAGACGAACTGGGTGCGCGAGGCCGGTCTGTGGACACCCCGCCGCTCGGCGACGGTGATCCACGGCAACGGTGACTCCATCGACGGCTTCGCCGACATCGTCGTCGTCAACTACGAGGTGCTCGACCGGCATGTGGGGTGGCTCGGCGACTTCGGCTTCCGCGGAATGGTCGTCGACGAGGCGCACTTCATCAAGAACAAGGCCTCCCAGCGCTCGCAGCACGTCCTGGAGCTCTCCGAACGCATCCGGTCCTTCACCGCGCGTCCGCTGCTGATGGCCCTCACCGGCACCCCGCTGATCAACGACATCGAGGACTTCCTCGCCATCTGGCAGTTCCTCGGCTGGATCGACGGGACGAAACCGCTTGCCGACCTGATGGACGCCCTCACCGAGACCGGCCTGACACCCGCCGATCCGGGCTTCTACGCCGCCGCCCGCAGCTGCGTCGTGGACCTCGGCATCGTCCGTCGCCGCAAGGTCGACGTGGCCGCCGACATCCCGGCGCGGCGCATCGCCGACCTTCCCGTCGAGCTGGACGGGCCCGCCGGCCGGTCGATTCGGGCCGCCGAGCGCGACCTCGCCCGCCGGATGATGGCCCGGTACTCCGACGCACTCGCCATCCGACGGTCCGGTGGCGTCGTCGAGAGCCCCACCGCCGACGGCATCGACCACGACCTCGTGCGCCGGGTGGCCAGGTGGGAGCAGAAGGATGCGGCCACGTCGACGACCGGCGACAATGTCTTCAGCATGATGCGACGCATCGGCCACGCGAAGGCCGGCCTCGCCGCCGACTACGCCGCACAGCTCGCGCGCAGCGCAGGGAAGGTGGTCTTCTTCGCCAAGCACGTCGACGTGATGGACGCCGCCGAGGAAACGTTCACCAAGCAGGGGGTCCGGTTCTCCTCGATCCGCGGCGACCAGACGTCGACCGTGCGACAGCGCAACATCGACGCCTTCGTCAACGACCCCGGCGTCGCCGTCGCGGTCTGCTCGCTGACCGCGGCCGGTGTGGGCATCAACCTCCAGGTCGCCTCCAACATCGTGCTCGCGGAACTCTCCTGGACCGCCGCGGAACAGACCCAGGCCATCGACCGCAGCCACCGCATCGGTCAGGCGGAGCCCGTCACCGCGTGGCGCATCATCGCCGCCCAGACGATCGATGCCAGGATCGCCGAGCTGATCGACAACAAGGCCGGCCTCGCCGCCCAAGCGCTCGACGGCTCCGAGGAGGAAGTCGGATCGTCGGCCGACGTGCAGCACGAGGCGCTCGTCGCGCTGCTGACCGACGCGCTGTCGGCGGCCCCGACGCACCTTGAGAGGTGACGCGGCGAGCGGTGAGCGAGGTGTTCGTGCTCATCGAGGGAACAACGAATCCACAGGTCACGGTGGAGCAGCTCCGACCCGCTGGGAACCGCGCGGAACAGGTCGACTCGAGCTGGGAGCCGTCACGTCAGCTGCGGAAGAGCGCGAGCTGCTCCCCGGCCGAACGCTGTCGTCGTCGAGGCGGGCGCGCACGAGGTCCCGCATCACGGTCTCGATCGCGTACCGGGCGCGGCTCCCTTCTGCGATGACCGCCCGCTCGCGGTCGGTGAGCTCGCCGGAGAACAACGATCTCGGCGTCGTCAACGCAGCCCGAAAACTGAACCTCATGCTGATGCGTAAAGGCCCCACCCTGCAGAGGCGACGGCACTGCTTCGACCTCGCCGATCACTTGGTCGAACCAGTCCGAGGCACATCGACCGGCGTGGCCCCATCGGCGCCGTCGAGCAGCGTCTGGCGGCAACGCTTCGTTCATCAGTGCGTGATGAACAGCCGAAGCACCTGGTTCTCGCCCGGTCGGCCAGTCTCCGGTTCGAGCATGAATGATGTCGCGAGGAGGCCGCGGATCGTGCCATCGGGCGACCAGCCCTCGACGCGCCAGAGCACGGCTCCCTGCATCACTCCGGCCTGAGCGCTGGGTTCAAGCACGCCCTCGCCGACGTTGTCGATGCTCATCCGTCGGTCGCCGAGGACGAGTGTGCCCTTCTCGACGAAGGTCGACTCACCGATCCCTCGATGCTCAGAAGATCCTCGACCAACAGCGGAAGCCCCGCTGCCCGGTCACGAATCGACTCGGCGACCGATGAGCTCGGAGCACCGCCACACGCCTTGACCATGTCCCGACCTGCTCACCGGTCAGCGCCGCGAGCGCCTCAAGACGCGGCGAACCGCGGCGGGCCAGTCGCTCCAGCAGGTCCATGGCCGTCCCTGGAACATCCCGGCACGTCGCGACCAGGACAAGGCGTTCACCCGCACAGTTGTCGGCCAGGTACTCGACCACCGCGAGCGTCTCGGGGTCAGCCCATTGAAGGTCCTCGAGCACAAGCAGCACCTCGCGGTCCTCAAGCCGCGGCGCGGCCTCTACACCTCCCCCGCTCCCTCGTACTGGCCGCTCTGCTCATCGCAATGGCCGGGTCAAGGGTGCCCGGAGGGCATCGCGGCGCGTTCGCGGCGCGACGGCCGAGCCGGCCTTGACGCGGCCGGCGCGTCGTGGACGATGACGAGGCCGAGGGGGCGTAGACCCGGCAAGGTCCCAGACCCCGGACGGGCAAACGCCGGCGCGTCGGGGATTGGGTGCACTGGCCGATACTGCCCAGGTACGCCACCCAGCCGATGCAGGAGGGGAACCGTGATCGCCGCTGACGTTCCCGAGATCGACGACACGCTGGCAAGCATGGTCGAGCTCATCGACACGATGTCCCCTCCGCCGAGCGAGGGCCCTGGAGTCATTCTGACGCTAAGCGGGCTCGTGGTCAGTGGCCGGATCATCCCGCACTGGCAGTGGTTCGAGGAGGTCGAGCACGCCTCGCGGGCCGCCTTCACCGTGCACACCGGCGGTTCCATCGACGACGAGCACGGTGGCTGGGCGACCCTGTTCAAGAAGGACAGCGAGTCCCTGACCCAGGAGCACAACGCACTCGCCGCCGCGAAGGATGCGCTCGGTTCTCTGCCCGAGCGCTACCAGCAACGCCTCGCGCACCTCGACCCGACGCACTTCATCCACCTGCGCGAAGCCCGAATCTTCGCCCCCAGCGGTGCGGCGCTGCCTGGTAATGGGATGCATTGGCGGGGTCGGCTCTCCGCGGTCTCGGGATGGTCCTTCGGCCAGCTCGAACCGACCCCATCGGTTGGTGCGATCGACAACCCCGGCCACCACGGGTAGGAATCGGCGGCGCCGGCCGGCGAAGTGGCGTGCGCGGCGGCCGATCACGACCGATACAGGCGCGAGCCCGCCGCGGCGGATGCATCCCGAGCACCGTTCGGGCCCCGCGGAGTGGATCGGGGGACGGAGCCTCGAGCGCCGCTACAGCTGGGTCGAGTCCGTCTCCACCGAACCGTGACGGCGGTACCCGACGACCTCGGCGGCGAGAATGACCGCGTTCTCCCCGAGCGCGAGCTGGGTGAACCCGATGGCCTCCGGCGAGGCCCACGCCTTGTGCAGGGCGTCGGTGAACACGCGGTCCTCACCATCCTCGAGCGACAGGTCGATGGTGTGGCCGCTGCGGACGAACACTTCGATGCGGCATCTCATCGCATGAGCGTAGAACTCACCGCCGCGGCCTCGCGCCGCCCGAACCGGCTCGGTCTGGACGAACCTGGCGACCTGGAACATCCCGCCGACCGCGCCCATCACGACATCGACCCAGAGTCGAGGCGCGGCAGTGTTTCGTGCGCCTGGCAGGGGCGCCGTAGGCGTCGAGGGCGAGCGCCACCCCGGCAAGGCGGCGGTCGACACACGGGGCAACCGGGAGATCACCGGCCAGCCTTCAGGGCAGAGGTTCCGGCCCAGGTTCCCTTGCGGTGGGCGGGACTGCGGAGTAGACCTGGTGGTAGAGAACGTCGACAGGCCAAGGCCGGATCAGCAGAGAAGGTCCGTCCTCCCGGCCGGTGTTCCCAGCACGAGCAGCACCGGGCACCCACGCGGAGCATGCCGCGATAAGGCTCAGCGCCGCGGGCCTGCGTCAGGACACGATTCTCGTGTGCTGACGCCGAGACCGAGCGACACGGCGCATTGTGCACGCCTGGTAACCCGATCACTTGTGCGGTCCGGACGTCGCCCCAGGCACCTCGGGGCGACGTCCGTTTGTTCTTTCCCAGCACGATTCCGCACCGGTATTCCACCGTGGCGCACTTGGATCTGGCGGTAGATCCTGCCTCGGCCGCCGGACCTGGACAGAGCTTGCCGAAGGTTGTGTTCGCCGGTCGGGGGAGGCACATTCCCGGTGCATGCCACAACCACGCGCCCGAAGATCATCGTGACCGCTGACAGGGACGGGGTCGCGTGCTGGCCGACCAGAGCGCGCGTTCGGGGCGGTGGCTTCGGACTCGACGCGGTGGCGGCTGCTCGACCGGCTCGACGACACCGCTCTGGCCGCTGTCGCCGCGGCCCGAGCGCGGGCCCGGGAGGTGGTCTGGGCTCAGCAGGCCGAGCCTCACGGTCGCGGGTGCCGACGCGGGTCGCGGGCCGGGCGCTGGACGTGCTGGTGTTCCTCGACGCTTCATCCCGATCATCCGAGCGGTCGTCGCGGGCGGCGTCGCGGTCCTCGTCGCGCTCGTCGCCCAAGGCCCCGTCTCCGCCCTGATCGTGCTCGCGATCGTCATCGGGATCATGCAGCTGGAAAGCCACGTCCTGCAGCCCCTGCTACTCGGACGCGCCGTCAAGCTGCACCCGCTCGCCGTCGTCCTCGCCATCGCCACCGGGCTGCTCGTCGGCGGCAACGCCGGAGCACTACTCGCGGTCCCGCTGCTCGCCGTGCTCAGCTCCGGCATCCGATCACTGCGCAGCGAGGCCGACGAGCACACCGACCCCCGCGACGTCCACACCAGCGAACCCGAACAGACCGGACCCGACGAACCCGGACTCGACCGCCAACCCGAGCTCGACCCGGACCCGGCCCCGGAGCCGGGCCGGCACGATTGAGGACCGGAAGGAATCGGCCCTCAGCGAACCGTGTTGGAGGCTGCCACCAACACCGGAGAGCGCCCATGATGGCTCCTATCGATTCCTACCCAGGAGGAGGAGTGCGATGACCAGTCCGCAGGAGCAGCTCAGCGACCTGACACGCCGCACCCAAGAGGGCTTCAAGAGCCTCTGGCAGCAGTGGACCGAGAAGAGCAACGAGCTGATGAAGGGGATGCCGCGTCGAACCCACGCGGCGACACCTGCCGGGGGCAACCCGGAGGAGGTCCTCGACGCCGTATTCGACTTCGCCGAGAACCTGATCGCCCAGCAGCGCATCTTCGCCAAACAGATGCTCGCCGCCGCCACCAAGGGGCAACAACCCGCCGCACAGGCACCCGACGCCCCGGCCTCCCCGCCGTCCACAGCAAGCAGCGCGAACGCGGAGCCGATGGGCCCTGGACACCACAACGCACCGGCCTCCCCGCCGCCGACGGCAGGCAGCGCGAACGCGGAGCCGATGGGCCCTGGTCACGGCACCACACCCGGCGCCGGCTGACCCCATCGGTCCCCGGGCCGCCTCTCACGCAAACGCCCCCTCCGGATCGCGAGAGGGGGCGTTCGCCTGCTGTCGGTCCTGAAAGCCTGCGACCTCACGGAGTCGACCTACCAGGCGGCGACGCCGCAGCCGGATTCATTGCTGTTGCCTGCGCAGCCCACGAACTCCGCGTCCCGTCACCGAACTCGACCACTTGCTCTGGCTCGCGGCACCGACGCCTTGTGAAGTGACCCCCGTCAGCCGGACACCTCGGTTTGTGTCCTGAGACCAGCAGCACGGTCAGCGGGGCACGACAATCGTGCTGCTCGTGGCGACCCGCACCGGGTTCGATGTGCGGGCGCCCCGCGGCACGTACCGGGCGCTCCTGCGGGCCGTGGTGGCCGCGCTCGTGCTCGCGGCCGCCGCCTACGTGAGCCTCGGCCTGATGCTGCGGGACGACTTCGATCCCGTGCCCGGCGTCGTCGACCTGCTGGGCGCCCTGCCGTCGCGGCTGGTCCCACCCGGCTACCTCGTCGGGGTCGCGCCCGGGTTCCTGCCCGTCGGTTGGGCGGCCACGATGCTCTACGAGTGGATCGGGCCCGCGGTGTGGCTGGTCCTGGCGGTCACGGCGCTGCGGACGTTCCTGCGCAGCCGCCCGGGCTCCGCGGAGTCGGACCTCGTCCGGGTGCGCGCCCTCCTCGGCGCGGGCGCGGGCGGGTCGTTGCAGTACATGGCGACCTGGCCGGGCCACGCCTACTGGTTCACCCCGGACGGCACCGGGGCCGTCGCGTACCGGGTGATCGGCGGGGTAGCCGTGACCACGGGCGGCCCCGTCGGACGTCCGGAGTCGGTGCCCGACGCCGTCGCCGGGTTCGCCGCCCACTGCCGCGAGCAGGGCTGGACCCCCTGCTTCTACAGCGTCGACGCCGTGGTGGCGGCCGTCACGCGCGAGCTGGGCTGGAGCACGGTGCAGGTGGCCGAGGAGACCCTGCTGCCCCTGGCGGACCTGACCTAGGACCTGTGCCTCCTGGGCGTGCACCGAGGGGGCGAACGACCCTGCCGGGCGATCCGGCCTGCAGAGCCGGCGTCGGGTCGGTCGGTGCGCCGAGATGGCCTGGGTCAGCCACGGTTGCACTCCGTCTCGTAGGCGGCGAGCGCCTCGCCGGAGGTGTCGTACCAGGCGTCGGGGGTGACGCCGTAGCGCTCCAGCTCGGCGCGAACGCCGTCGGCGAGATTCGAGGTGACGACGTGGACGCCGCGGGCACGCAGTCGGGCGAAGACGTCTGCCAGGACCGTCGACGCGGTGAAGTCGACGTCGCCGATGCCCGCTGCATCCAGGCAGAACCAGCGCAGGTCGGGGCCCGCCGCCAGCAGCGTCTCGACGTCGGCGAACAGGCGCGAGGCGTTCGCGAAGTACAACCCGCTGGCGAACCGGTACACGATGAGCCCACCGCTGGTCCGCGCGCCCCGGGCGACCGGCTCCGAGCGCCAGTGTCCGGCGGGCGACTTGACCAGGACGGCGTTGTGCGGGCTGTAACTGTGCCGCAGGTGGTCGACGATCGAGGCGACGACCGCGATCAGGACGCCGTCCTCGACGCCGAGCACGATCACGGCTACGGCGGTCAGCAGCGCGACGACGAACTCGGCGCGCCGCACGGCCAGGATGCGCCGCAGGCCCGCGACGTCGACCAGCTCGACTCCGATGAGGAACACGACGGCGGCCAGCGCGGCCAGCGGCAGGTGCGCGAGCGGGCCGGTCGCGACCAGACACACCACGACCACCGCGACGACGGAGGCGAGCTGGGCGAGCTGGCTGCGCCCGCCCGCACCGACCACCATCTGCGTCTTGGTCGGGCTGCCGTTGACGACGAACGCACCCGTCACCGTCGCGGCGAGGTTGGCGCCCGCCAGCCCGACCAGGTCGGCGTCGGTGTCGGGGGTCTCGTCGAACCGGGCGGCGTAGGCGCGGGCGGTTGCCGCGGACTGGGCCAGCACCACCAGGAGCATCGACGCCGCTGCGGGCAGCACGGCGGCGAGGTCGGACGGGGCCAGCGCAGGCAACGCGAGGCCCGGCAGCCCCGCCGGAACCGGGCCGAGCACAGCCACCCCGAACCGGCCGAGGTCGAAGACGGCGTCGGCGGCGACTGCGGCCACGACGGCCACCAGCGCGGCCGGGATGCGCCGGTCCACCCGCCGGCCGACGATCATGATCGCGATCGCGCCCAGTCCGACCCCGAGCGTCGGCAACGAGACGCCACCGAACTCGCCCACGAGATGCGCCAGCCGCGCCGGGAGGCCCCCGGACCCTCCCGCCACCCCGAGCATGTCGGGCACCTGACCCAACGCGACCTGCACGCCCACCCCGGTCAGGAAACCGACGAGCACCGTGCGGGACAGGAAATTCGCCAGGAACCCGAGCCGGGCCAGCCGCGCGAGCACCAACAGTACGGCCAGGACGAGCGTGGCGGTTCCGGCCAGCGCGGTGTAGCGCGGGCCGCCGGTCGCGGCCAGCCCGGCCAGGGCGGCCGCGAGGATCGCGGCGGTGGCGGAGTCGGCGCCCACGACCAGGTGCCGAGACGCGCCGAACAGCACGAACACCACCGCCGGCAGCAGCATCGTGTACAGGCCCGTGACCACGGGCATGCCCGCGATCCGCGCGTATCCCAGGACCTCCGGGACGGCCAGCGCGGCCAGCGTCGTCCCGGCCAGCAATTCCGGCAGCCACCGGCCGCGTTCCACCGGCAGGACCCCGGTCAGCACCGGCACCCGCGTCGCCCGCACGTCCACGCTCCTCGTCGTGTCGATCTGTGCCGGCGCACGATAGCCCTCGGCGGTGTGGGCACAGCACTGCTGGAGCACAGTCGAACTGCGGTGAGGCCACACTGCGGTCGTGTCGGGTGAGGAGTCGCACGGACCGGCGGGCGCTCCGCCGGATGTGCGGCCATGAATACCGGGTAGTCGAAGGCTTCGCGGACGTGCTTCCACGTCGAGGCCGTCTGCTCCTCGTCGAGCTCCTTCATCTTGGCCTTCACCTCGGCAAGCGCAGCCTTCGTCGCGGGGACCTGCGCAACGCGTCGGCGTACTTGCGCTTCAAGTCGCGCGCCTCAGCCGAAGCTGTGCCGTGCCAGCTGGGACCGGGGACCGTTGTGATTGGCGCACCTCGAACAAGGCCCTTCTTCACCGTTCGCGTCGGCGCCGGAAGTACGCGATTAACACCGAGCTTTCCCAGCGCATCAAGCAGCCGACGGAGTTCATCGTCACCAGAGTGCACTACGTCCTCGCCGGCACCCTTCAGAAGATTCGCTCGCCGAGTCCGTACTCGATTTCACTCTTAGCTCTCATCCGCGCAAATGCAGGCCTCGACCCGCACAGGCCGCGAAGGAGGCGTCGACGCGGGTCACGCCGCCTCGCCCGCGATCAGCGAGTTGCCACGGTCAACCCCGGCTTCTCAAGACGAGACCGCTCGGTCGCGGCCCCAGGAAGGCAACGTCCTGTCGGTTGCGCGAGCGCGAGTCGACCCGCTCGCGCGAAGGATGGACAGTGACGGCCGGGGCGCTGCCCCGATCACGGGGTCCCGGTCCAACCCGAGGTGGCCGCCGCTCCCGCGCCGATGTCCGATCCCTTTCTCCGATGGAGAGCGAAGGCGACCCAATGAAGATTGCCTACTTGAAATAGCGTCCGGCCCGACCACGAGGGGTGCGTCGGATACCAGACCACGAAGTCATTATCCCGGCAGTCACCTGCTCGGAAGTCGCTGTTCTGCCGAACCCAAAATGTCCTGTCGCGTTGTCCTCCACAGCGTCACCAGCGGTCATCATGAGTCCACGGCGGGCGCCAGCCGATCCACCGCGGCATGGCGACGACGGCCGCGAGGCTGATCACCGCGGTGAGAGCCAGGTAGCCTGCCGCCCACCACGGGGCGCCCCCACTCGCGGCGAGCAACCCGGTGAGAATGACCGGGGTGAGGCCGGACGCGTAGATTCCGGACCCCTGGAAGACTAGCGACATGCCCGTGTAGCGGACGTCGGTGTCGAACAGCTCGGCGAACAGCGTGGACTCCGCGCCGGTCATCAGCGCGTACCAGACTCCGAGCTGCAGGACCACGACCGCGGCCACGAGCCAGGGGACCCCCGTCTGCAGCGCGAGGAACGACGGCACCACGGTGATCCCGAACCCGGCGACGCCGGCGCCGAACACCCGGCGGCGGCTGAAGCGGTCCGCGAGGACTCCGGCGAGCGGAGTCAGCAGCGCCATCAGCAGCGCGCCCGCGGTGACCGCGAGCAGCACAACGATCTTGTCGACCTTCACCGTGGCAGTAGCGTAGGTGACCACGAAGACACCCCAGGTGTTGAACGCCGCGCCCTCAGCCCAGCGCGCCAGCAGCCCGGTCGTCAGGCCACGACGGTGCCCGCGGGTGCGGAACACCTCGACCACCGGAACCTTCGCCGTGGCCCCGGACTCGCGCAGGCGGCGGAACTCCGGGGTCTCCAGCACGGCCAGCCGCACCAGCAGGCCGACCACGACGAGCACCACGCTGAGCAGGAAGGCGATCCGCCAGCCGATCCGGAGGAAGGCCTCGTCGTCGAGCACCTCGCCGAGCAGCGCGAACACCCCGGTGCCCAGCGCGAGCCCGAGCCCGAGCCCGATCTGCGGGACGCTGCCGAACCGCCCTCGCCGCCCCGGCGGCGCGTTCTCCACCGCGAGCAGCACCGCGCCGCCCCACTCGCCGCCGACGGCGAGGCCCTGCAGCACCCGCAGCACGACGAGCAGCACCGGCGCCGCGATGCCGATCGCGGCGTAGGAGGGCAGCAGCCCGATGAGCGCGGTCGCAGCGCCCATCAGCACCATGGTCGCGACGAGCGTGCGCTTGCGGCCCAGCCGGTCCCCAATGTGCCCGAACAGCACCCCGCCGATCGGGCGTGCCACGAACCCCACGGCGAAGGTGCCGAAGGCCAGCAGCGTTCCGGCCACCTCGTCGCCCACCGGGAAGAACAGCTTCGGGAAGACCAGCCCCGCCGCCGTGGCGTAGAGAAAGAAGTCGTACCACTCGACGGTCGTGCCGACGAGGCTCGCGAGGAGGACGGTGCGAGGACGGGTGACCGGGCGGTTCTCGAGCGCCGTCCCCGCGGCGGTCACTGGCGGCCCGCCTGAGCGGCGAAGGGCACGGTCCGGGCCGCGTCGGTGCGCAGCCCGCCGCCGGGCGGGGGCTCCCACAGCCCGCGGCGCTGCAGGATCGGCAGCACGCCCTCCCCCATCCACCACGCCTCCTCGAGATGCGGGTAGCCGGAGAGCACGAACTCGTCGATGCCGGCCTCGTGGTACTCACTCATCCGGTCGGCGACCTCGGTGTGGCTGCCGACCAGCGCGGTCCCGGCGCCGCCGCGAACGAGACCGACCCCGGCCCAGAGGTTCGGCGCGATCTCCAGACTCTTCGCGGTGCCGCCGTGCCGGCCGTTGTGCAGCGCGCGCATCCGGCGCTGCCCCTCGGACTCGCTGGCCGCAAGCCCGGCCTGCACGTCCTCGATCGTGACCGGATCCAGCGCGGCGAGCAGCGACTCCGCCTGGGCCCAGGCCTGCTCGGCGATGTCGCGGGTGATCACGTGCAGCCGGATGCCGAACCGCACGGCCCGGCCGCGGTCGGCGGCGAGCTTGCGGATCCACTCGATCTTCTCGGCGACCTGGGCCGGCGGCTCGCCCCACGTCAGGTAGACGTCGGCGTGCTCGGCGGCCACGTCGCCCGCGACCGGCGAGGACCCGCCGAAGTAGATCGGCGGCACCGGGTCGGGCAACCGGTCGAGGAACGCGCCCTCGACGTGCACGTGCTCGCCGTCGAGGTCCACGGTCTCACCGCGCCACAACGCCCGCACGACCTGCAGGAACTCGCGGGTGCGGGCGTAGCGGCCGTCCTTGTCGAGGAAGTCGCCGTAGGCGCGCTGCTCCTTCGACTCGCCGCCGGTCACGACGTTGAGCAGCAGCCGGCCGCTGGAGTGGCGCTGGTAGGTCGCTGCCTGTTGAGCCGCGAGGGTGGGCGAGATCGAGCCCGGCCGGAAGGCGACCAGGAACTTCAGCCGTTCAGTGTGCGCGACCAGCATCGCCGTCGTCAGCCAGGCGTCCTCGCACCAGGCGCCGGTCGGGGTGAGCGCGCCGGTGAAGCCGACCTGCTCGGCCGCGCGGGCGACCTGGGTCAGGTACTCGATCGAGGCGGGCCGGATCGACCCGGCCGAGCCGGTGCCGACGCCGTGGCCGCCGCCGACGAGCTGGCGGCCGTCGCCGTTGGTGGGCAGGAACCAGTGCAGGGTGAGCGGGGGCATGGGAGTCCTTCGGAGCGGGCGGGTACGGCGGACGCGGCTCAGGCCGGACAGACCGCCGACCGGATCCGGCCGAGGTCGACCCATCGACGCCGGGTCAGCTCGCTGCCTCCCATGTCCCGACACCAACACGGCGGAGCCGGCGGGGCAAGCCGGGGGATTGGGGGTGTGAGGAGCCCCGTCGAAAGGCGGAACCGGTCTCCTGCCGGACCAGCGCCGCGTTTCGTCCGTCGCGTCAAGGCCTCGCGATCACGGGCGCCTCTGCCCTTGGAAGCCCAGACCGAGGCACGCCGGCGACGGTCGTGACCCTGCTCATCCATCCGGTCGCTCCGCTCTCAAACGAGCGATGTCGGCCTCGACACGCTCGAGCGCTGCACGGAGAGGCCGTCGAGTGCCGCCGCCGGCCCGCGCGATCCGACGGGCAAGGTCATGGCGATGGATCTCGTGCACGCCAGACCGGACGTTCCAGCGCACCGGTCCGTCGGGTTCGCCGGCGAGAACGTGCCAGGTGTACTCCAGCGCCTGCTGCACCGCGAGAGGATCGGCGCCGGCCAGCTCGGTCGTTGCCTGGGTCACCGCGTCGACCGGGTCGAGTACCGGCGAGTCGACGGCCCGGGTCAGCACCGCACGAACCAGCGCGAGATCGGCGATCTGCTCGTCGATCCGCTCCCGGTCCAGCCGGTCGAGCCGGGCCCGCCACCGCCGCCACAGGGCGGCTACCGAGACCCGGTGCACGGTCACCACCGCCGCCCTACCGGAAGAACCCGGAGCCGGCGAGGCCGAGGTGCTCGCGCAGGGTCGTGCCGGCGTAGCGCTCCCGGTAGACCCCGCGCTCCTGCAGCTCGGGCACCAGGCGGTCGACGATGTCGTCGAGCCCGTCCGGGGTCAGGTACGGGGAGATGTTGAACCCGTCGACCGCGCCCGCCCGCACGAAGTGCGCGAACTTCTCGGCCAACCCGGCGGGCGTGCCGACGTGCCCACGCTGCGGCCCGAGCGCGATCACCGTCTCGCGCAGGCTGAGCCCCCGTGCCTCCGCCGTGTCACGCCAGGTCCGCACGATCTCCCGCGGGTCCTTCCACCGACGACTGCCCATCTCCCCCGTCGGCTCGACGACGACGGGGTCCTCGGCGGGCAACGGGCCGTCGGCGTCCCGATCGGACAGGTCGATACCCCACACCTGCCCCGCGATCGCCAACGCCGTCGCGGGGGTGACCTGGTGCAACCGGATCCAGTGCGCCTTCTCGGCGGCCTCCTCCTCGGTGTCGCCGAGGACGATCTCCGTGCCGGGCAGGATGCGGAGCGCATCCTCCGACCGCCCCGCCGTGCGCAGCCGAGCGCGGATGTCGGTGGCGAAGGCCAGCGCGTCGGCGAAGTCGGAGCCGTGCGCGGAGAAGATGACGTCGGCGTTGCGCGCGGCGAAGTCCCGCCCCTCCGCGGAGTCGCCCGCTTGGAAGATCACCGGGTGTCCTTGCGGGCTGCGCGGCAGCGTCGGGGTGATCTCGACGTCGAACTGGCTCGTCCGGGCCCCGACCGTCGCGATGCCCTTCGGATCGGCCCAGTCCTCCGCGTCCGTGCTCGTCGCGATCGCGTCGGTGTCCCACGAGTCCCAGATCTGCCGGGCCACGGTGAGGAACTGCTCGGCGCGCACGTACCGGTCGGCGTGGTCGAGGTAGCCGCCGCGCCGGAAGTTCTCGCCGGTCCAGGCGTTGTCGGTGGTCACCACGTTCCACCCCGCCCGGCCGTTCGAGAGCAGGTCCAGGCCGGAGAGCCGCCGGGCGAGGTCGGCCGGCTCGTTGTAGGTGGTGTTCTGCGTGGCCACCAGCCCGATCCGGGACGTGAGGCCGGCCAGCGCGGCCAGCTGCGTGATCGCGTCCGGCCGCCCGGCCACGTCGAGATCGTGGATCTTCCCGCCGGACTCCCGCAGCCGCAGCCCCTCACCGAGGAAGAACGCGTCGAACAGGCCACGCTCCGCCGTGCCGATCATCCGGCGGAACGACGAGAAGTCGATCTGCGAGCCACTCTCGGGCAGCGACCAGATCGTCCAGTGGTTGACGCCCTGGAAGAACACCCCGAGGTGCAGCTGGGCGTGCGGGCGCGGGTAGTCGGTGCTGCTCATGCGGTGCCCTCCACGGGGGTGAGGTGCCGGGCGAACCGGCTGGCGGGGCGGGTCAGCCCGAGGGTCGTGCGGAGCGAGGTCCCCGGCTGCGGCCGCGCGGCGGTACCGGACCGGAACAGGGCCGGGAGTACCCGGGCGGACAGCTCCGGGAGGTCCTCGTCGAGGACCGCGGGGCGCAGCCGGACCCCGTCGACCACTCCGGCGAGCTCCTCCAACAGCGCCATCAGCCCGCCGGGCGGACCGGCGTACCGCAGCCGCGGACCGGCCGCCCACGGCGCGTGCCGGTCCAGGTCGGCCAGCCGCTCCGCGGCGGTGTGGGCCGGGGTGTCGAGGGCGATCTCGACCTCGGCGAACCGCAGGCCGGGGCCGTCGCCGGCGAGGTCCGCGACGGACCGGCCCTCCACCAGCTCGACGTCGGCCGCGCCCGCAGGCAGCAGACCCGCCGGCGCGAGCACGACGAGCTGCCCCTGCGGCGGCCGGGGCACGATCGCCGGGCCCTTGACCGTGTACGTCTCGCCGACGAAATCGATGTAGTGCAGCTTGTCCCGGTCCAGGTAGCGCCCGGTGTCGACGTCGCGGACGGCGGCGTCGTCCTCCCAGGAATCCCACAGGTCCCGGGCCACCCGCCCGGCGTCGCGGGCCTCGCGGCGCAGCGCCTCCTCGCCCTCCACGGTCGGGCGCCCCAGGGAGCGGGCGGCCGCCGGGTCGGCCGTCGCCGCGACGAGCCAGGCGGCCCGGCCGGTGGCGGCGAAGTCGAGCGAGGCGAGCTGCGACGAGACGTGGAACGGCTCGGAGTACGTCGTGGACACGACGGGCGCGAGGCCGAGCACGCTGGTATGCACCGCCGCGAACGCGGCCCGCTCCACCGCGCCGATCCGCCCGACCGGCCCCACCCCGTCGGGCGGGAGCAGCGAGTCGTCGAAGGTCGCGAGGGTGGCGCCGGCGTTCTCGGCGACCTGGGCGAGCGCGCGGACGCGCTCGGGGGTGAGCAGCGCGGCGGGGGCGTGCGAGGCCCGCCGCCACGCGGCGGGATGGGCGCCCTCGCCGTCGAGCTCGACGGCGAGGTGCAGGGGGCGGCTCATGAGTGCTCCTCCGACGATCAGGACGCGGGCTTTCGCGGCAGGCCGGGCGGGTTGACGGCGGAGGTCTGCAGCGCTTCGTTCGTCAGGTTCCAGCGACCGAGGACCTCGGTGTACTTCCCGTTCGCGATCACCGAGTTCAGGGCCTCGTTCAGCGCCGTGACCAGCCCGTTGTCCTTCTTGGTCATCGCCGCGATGTCGGCCTGCACGCCGCCGCCGCCTCCGTTGACCGAGCCGACGATCTTCGTCTTGCCGCCGGTTGCGACGTGGTACGCCACGCCCGGGTTCGGCCCGAAGTAGGCGTCGAGACGGCCGGAGTCGAGGGCGAGGTAGTAGTCGCCGACGTTCTGGTAGTACTGGATCGTCGCCGGCGCGAGCCCCGCCTTCTCGTTCTGCGCATTCCAGTCGACCAGGATCTGCTCCTGGTTCGTGCCCGAGCCCACGCCGATGGTGAGCCCGGAGATGTCGGCCGGCTTCTCGATCCGCTGCACCTTCCCGGCGTTCGTCGCCTCGAAGGACACGGTGTCCACCCGGTAGGTGGCGAAGTCGTACTTGTCCTTGCGCTCCTCGGTCACCGTGATGTTCGAGAAGCCGGCGTCGTACTGCCCGGACTCCACGGCCAGGAAGAGGTTCTCCCAGGAGGTCGGCTGCAGGTCGAGCTTCAGCCCGAGGGTGTCGGCGACGAGCTGGGCCAGGTCGGGCTCGACCCCGATGACGGTGCGGTCGTCGTCCGCCCGGAAGGAGAGCGGCGGGTTCCCGCTGCCGGTGGTGCCCACCACGAGGGTGCCGCGGTCACGGATCGCCTGCGGCACCTTCGCGGCGATGGCGTCGACCTTCTCGGCCCGCACCTGGTTCTGTTCCGGGCTGGTGTTGACGGCGGCGCCGGCGGCCGACGGCGGGGCCGCGGCCCGGTCGGGGTCCGGCCCGGAGCAGGCCACGGCCGCCAGTACCGGGACGAGGAGGGCGACGGCGGCGAGCCGCAGGTGGCGCAGCGGCCGGGGGATGCGGGACATGGGTTTCCTTCGGTCGGTGGGAGCGCCGGGTCAGCGCAGGACGGCGCCGAGGAAGGCGCGGGTGCGGGGTTCGCGGGGGTCGTCGAGGACCTGGGTGGGCGGCCCCTGCTCGACGACGCGGCCCTCGTCGAGGAACACCACGGTGTCGGCCGCCTCGCGGGCGAAGCCGATCTCGTGGGTGACCACGACCATGGTGGTGCCGCTGCGGGCGAGGTCGCGCATGACGTCGAGAACCTCCCCGACCAGCTCGGGATCCAACGCCGAGGTGGGCTCGTCGAACAGCAGGAGCTTGGGTCGCAGGGCAAGCGCGCGGGCGATCGCGACCCGCTGCTGCTGACCGCCGGAGAGCCGGCGCGGGTACGCGTCCACCTTGTCGACGAGCCCGACGCGGTCCAGCAGCTCGCGGGCCTCGCCGAGCACGGTCGCCCGGTCCCGGCCCTGCGCGGAGAGCGGCGCCTCGGCGACGTTGTCGAGCACGGTGAGGTGCGGGAACAGGTTGAAGTTCTGGAACACGAAGCCGATGCGGCTGCGCTGGCGCAGGACCTGCCGCTCCGGCAGCTCGTGCAGCTTCCGCCCGGAGCGCCGGTAGCCGATCAGCTCGCCGTCGACCCGGACGAACCCGCGGTCGACCTTCTCCAGATGGTTGATGGTGCGCAGCAGCGTGGACTTGCCGGAGCCCGACGGCCCGAGCACCACCGTCACCTCGCCGGGCCGGACCGTGAGGTCGACGCCGCGCAGCACCTCGATCCCGCCGAAGCTCTTGTGCACGCCGCGCAGGTCGACCATCGGTGCGGGGCTCACGCCGCCACCTCCCGCCGGAACCTGGCGAACGTGGCCCGTAGCCGTTGCAGGGGCGTGGGCGGCAGGACGCGCAGCGCCCCCTTGGCGTAGTGCCGCTCCACGTAGAACTGCCCGATGGACAGCACGGTGGTCAGCACCAGGTACCAGACCGCCGCGACCAGCAGCATCGGGATCACCCGGCCGGTCCGGGTGTAGATCACCTGCACCTGGTAGAAGAGCTCGGACAGCGCCATGATGTAGACCACCGACGTGCCCTTGACCAGGCCGATCAGCTCGTTCGCCGCCGTCGGGACGATCGTGCGCATGGCCTGCGGGAGCTGGATGCGCCGGAAGCGGCGCCAGCGCGGGATGCCCAGCGCGGCGGCGGCCTCGAGCTGGCCCTGGTCGATGCCGAGGAAGCCGGAGCGCACGACCTCCGCGGCATAGGCGGCCTGGTGCAGCGCGAGACCCAGCACCGCGGCGGTCACCGGCCCGACCAGGTCCATCGCGCCGATCTCGAACAACGCCGGCCCGAAGGGGACGCCGAACGAGATCGAGTCGTAGAGCAGCGCGAGGTTGTACCAGAACAGCAGCTGCAGGATCAGCGGGACGGACCGGAAGATCCAGATGTAGGTCCAGCTGACCGAGCGCAGCAACGGGTTCGGCGAGAGCCGCATGACCGCGAGGACCGTCCCGAGCACGAACCCGACGACGATCCCCAGCACGGTGAGCTGCAGGGTCAGGAGCACCGCGCGGATGATCGACGGCGCGAAGAGGTACTGCCCGACGGTCGCCCAGTCCCACGCCGCGTTGGTCACCAGGGCGTGCAGCGCCATCGCGACCAGCACCACGACGACCGCAGTCGCCACCCACCGCCACGGGTGGCGGGCCTGGACGATCGTCAAATCGGCGTCGTCCGGGCCCTCCTCGCGGGCGGGCGGGGCGTGCGCGGTGGCGAGCTCACTCATCACGGTCTCCGGTCAGGTGCTTCTCGAACGGGTGGGGACCGATCTCCTCGGGATCGAGGGAGCGGTCGTAGAGCGGGGTGTAGCCGGTAGCCAGGTACAGCTGCTGTGCCTCGGGCTGGCGCGGCCCGGTGGTCAGGTAGATCCGGCGGTAGCCGCGCGCCGAGATCTCGGCCTCGAGCTCGGCCAGCACGCGTCGGGCGAGGCCGCGGCGGCGGTGGGCCGAGTCCGTCCAGATCCGCTTGAGCTCGGCGGTGTCGGCGCCCCACCGGCGGAAGGCACCACCCGCGACCGGGACGCCCTCGGCGAGCAGCAGGATCAGCCCGCCGTCCGGCGGCGCGAACCGGGCGCGCTCGCGGCGTATCTCCTCGGCGAGGTCACCGAGGGTGTGCCGATAGCGCGTCCAGTACTCGTGGTCGAGCTCGACGAGCATCGGCAGGACGAGCGGATCGGTGTAGTCGACCCGTCGGGTCTCGAGCGGAACCGTCACCGCACCCCTCCGGCGTGGGCGTGGTGGTGCGGACAGATGGACATGAGGGACCCCCGAAGCGGTGCGCACGAGGGCACACCGGAGCACTGTGGACGGACGGTCCGCGTTCGCGCGGCCGTGACGAAGGGCTGGTCGGTGAGGGGTAGGAGCAGCGCCGATCAGCGCAGCGCCGATCAGCGACAGCGCCGATCAGAAGCAGGGGCGGTCAGCGACAGAGCGCGGTGTGCGTCCGGCAGAGGTCGACGTGTCGCCGGCGCGTCCACCAACAGCGCAGCTGCCGGCGCGCGGGCACCCGCAGCACTCGGCTCGACATACCGCTCCCATCGGTCCCGGCGGTAGCACCCTGCGCCGTGGGCGCGGGTTGCTGCGGCGTCGTCGAGCCGGGTCTCTCGGCCGCTCTGGATGGACTTCTCGCACTCAACCCGTCACCCGATCCGGTTGTCAAGAGCATGAACATGCAAGTGTCATCGGCGCCACACCCGTCCTGAGCTGCGGAAAGGTCCGGACATTCGCGGGGCGGCGACCGGTGTGCCGGGCTCAGGAGGCGAGGCGGGTCCGGGCCCGCGCCGCCCACTCCTGCGCCAGCAGCGCCTGGGAGGCGACCCGGTCGTCGTGCCGGTGCGTGATCGTGGTGACCAGCAGCTCGTCGGCACCCGTGACCCGCTGCAAGGCCTCGAGGCGCTCGGCGACGGTGGTCGGCGAGCCGACGAACTGGGTCGCCACCCGGTCCGCCACCAGCGCCCGGTCCTCGTCGGACCACGGGTGCGCGGTCGCCGTGGCCGGGTCGGGGAACGGGATGGCGCCGGCGCCGGCGCGGATGCTGTGCACCCACGGTCCGTAGCCCGCGGCCAGCTCGCCGGCGGTCGCGTCGTTCTTCGCGACGACCACATCGGCCGACACCATCACGTACGGCGCAGCCAGGCGCTCCGACGGCCGGAACGCCTTGCGGTAGGCGTCCACCGCCTCGAGCACGGTCCCGGGGCTGACGTGGTAGTTCGCCGCGAACGCCAGACCGCGCTCCCCCGCGACGACCGCGCTGTCGCCGCCGCTGCGCAGGCCGCTCCAGGACACCCAAAGGTGATCATCCCGAGGTACGATCTCCCCAGGTAGGAAGGGGTGGGCCCCGTGAGGATCGAACTCACAACCCGCGGATTAAAAGAGGATGGTTACTCACATCACAGCGCATCTGCCAGCGACAACAATAACGCGACCGGTGCCTCGGCCCACCGTGACAACACCTGTCGACGCGGTTTCGTGTCACGACTCGTGTCACGTCGGCATCGTCAACCACTCCCCATCACGACGGGGTCGCCGAGCACGCGGGCCGGTATGAGGACTGGCTCGATCTCGAACGCTCGGCCGCCGTGCCGACTACTTCGAAGAGCGGGATCGCGGCCAGATGCGGGTCGACGGTGTGGGTAGAGCACGATCACCAAGGCCACAAAGCTGGCCGGACCTCGTGCCATCTCATGGTCTTGCGCAGGGATGGCAGGGCCCGCGGCGTGGGCTGGGAGATGTAGGCGACGACTCCGGGGACGCCGAAGATGAGGTCGCTGACCGACGCCTACTGGACGACCTCTGATCAGCCTGGTCGTGAGTTCGAGCTTCTCTACTAAACCAGCGCCCGGCAGGCCGTTTGACACCGGCGGCGGCGCCTTCGTGGCACTGGCTGCGGCGGACGCGCAACACATACTGGATCTCCAGTCGCACGAGCCGACCGAGCCGGTACAACCGGACGGTCTCCTCCTTGATGGTCGCAATTCGAAGGCCGACCGCCCCGGCGTTCGATCATGCTCACGCTTCGACGACAAGCCTGGAAGCTCCGGGCACGAGAGACGCAGGGAAGAATCAACTCGCCCGCGTCGCGCTCCTCCCGAGTGAGTACCGCGTCTCGATGATCAGCGACGCCCTCGACGAGGCCGAGCTCGCACGTACCACACGTCCCCTCCTTGCAATCGAAGTTGAGGTCGAGACCGGCTTCCAGCATGGCGTCGAGCATGGTCTGCCCGATCGCCACAGCCACGGTCACACCCGATTCCGCGCACTCCACCTCGAACGCCGTCTGGCTGTCCGCGTCGCCGACCAGGGCCGCCGTCGTGAACCGCTCCACGTGCAGTCGGCCTGTTGGCCAACCGGCACAGTGGCTCTCCACGGCCGCCAGTAGAGGTTCGGGCCCACAGCAATAGACGTGTCTCTGGCCAGGGACTTTCAGGAGCTCGGCCAGGTCGAGCAGCCCGTGTTCATCCTGGGGCACCACCTCGACCTTGTCACCGTAGGTGGCCACCTGCCCGAGGAAAGCCATCGAACCACGCGACCGCCCGCCGTAGACGAGACGCCAGGGACGCCCTTCGGCCTCGGCGCGCGCGATCATCGGCAACAGCGGAGTGATACCGATTCCGCCGGCGATGAACAGGTATTCGGCTGCCTCACCGAGGCGGAAGTGGTTGCGCGGTGGGCGGACTGTCACTGAATGTCCGGGGCCCAAGATGTCGTGCACGAAGCGTGATCCTCCGCGACTCCTGGGCTCCAACAGCACCCCGAGCCGGTAGTGGTGTCGATCCGCCGGGTCCCCGCACAGCGAGTACTGCCGCGTTATACCGGGCAGGCACAGGTCGATGTGTGCGCCGGGTTCCCACGGCGGCAGCTCGCCCCCCTCCGCGTCCGCGAGCAGCACCGAGACGACTCCGTCGGCCTCGCGGACCACCTGCCGGACGATCAGCCTCAGCTCTTCAGCGGCCCCCAGCGGAACGCGGGCAACCTCGGCATTCATGAACAGCCTCACTTCGTGGGGGACTTCGGATCCGGGCCCCGCGTCGAGGCCGCGTCGGAGAGAGCTGGGCGTTGGGTCGGTACGCATCGCGCAGACGAACTCGGAAGCCTCAGGCAGCGGGTGTCTTCCGCTCGGAGAGCAGCATGTTCACCACGGCCCGAGCACCTCCGGACTGCGGCATCGGTTCGTAGGCGTACACCTCGCCCCGAACGCCCGGCCCGATCATGCCGAGCATCACCAGCCAGTTGAGGAACTCGTGGTGCCCATGACGAAGCAGGGTGTAAGGATCGAGATCGCCCAGTTCCGGTCCCCGCCCATCGTGCAACATCTGCAGGACATGGCTGTCGAACTCGACGTCGCTGTTGCCGACCTCTCCCGGGTCCAGCCGGTGCGACAGACCACCGGTGGCCAGAACGGCGATGCGCTCCTCGCGGGCTTCGACGACATATCGGAGCACCTCGCCGAAGGACCGGGCTCCGAACGGGGAGAAGCCACGCGCCGGCTGAGTGACGATCGGGACGACTGGGATGCCCGGACGCGGTAGCAGCTCTCGGAGCGGCACGATCAACCCGTGATCGAGGTCGACCCGACCCACCTCCGTCACCTCCACCCCCTCGGCGCGCAAGCAGTCCGCGATCGCGTAGGCATATGCCGGCATCCCCTTAAGAGATAGATCCAGGTCGGGCCGATCGCGAACTGCCATCGAGCCGGTGTGGCGCTCGCCGGTGCCGACGACGAACGTGCCGGTCGAGAAGCTCTGCTGATGGCGGTCCGTGATCACGATCATCAGGTCCGGCGCGGCTGCGGCGATGTCCTGTGAAAGCCGCGCGTAGCCGGCACTCAGACGAGCAGCGGCATCGGGCGGGTCGATTGCGGGGCCGGCCGGCAAGGCCGCCGCATGGGAGCACCCGCCGGCGAACACGATGTTGACCGGGACCGCCGGGGCAGGAGACGCCGTCACGAGTTCGACTGGCAGCGGTGGCTGATCGTCGGGGGGCGTGCGGCCGGCGCACGCACCACGCTCTGTGATCATGTTGTTGCCTTTCCCGTTCGGCCCTTACCTCTCCAGCCAGGCCCGCGAGGTGGGTTCGGACATCAGGTGGCGGTAGCGCTCGAAGAACCCGCGTCCCGGCTCCTCGTTCCAGCCGTGCATCACCCGACCGGGCACCGCGATATCGGCGTCGACCCGCTTGCCCATTCCCATTCGCATGTTGGAGTTCAGCTGCCGCGAAACGTGACCACGCATCGTGTCCTGGCACATCGACCAGTTCTCGCCGTCGTCCTGCTCCAGGATTCCGCTGGGGCTGAACGTGGTTCGGACCAGCCGCAGTTGCGCGTCCTTGACCTCCTGGGGCGCGGCCTTGTCGACAATCGTCCAGGACCGCACCTCCATGTGGTTCGGACCGCGCGGCACCCAGACCCGGATGGTTTGGACGCCGGTCAGGAATGAGAAGTTCGGAAACACAGTAAAGGCAGCGACGTTGTGCACCGGATCGCGGTCGGCACCCAACCGGCGGATCGACTCCGGGCGCACCACGTCCTGGTGGTAGCGGAGCAGGACAGGATCGCGAACGACCATCTCGAGCGTCGGTCCTTCGAACCATCCACCACCGTGGCCACTCCCCGGCGACACCGTGCACCCGCCAGGGAAGTCCGTGACCTCGGCTTCGTCGGGCTGCACCGCCATCAGCGCCGAGATGTGCGAGGCGAAGGCGTGATGGCCGTCCTGGACGAAGTTCTCCGCCCCGTACTTCCAGTTGCTGTCAATGATCCACTTGTTGGCACCACCGACCAACTCGGTGCCACCCTCCCGACGATCCACCAACACATCGAGGTAATACGCCATATCACCCAGATACTCCACCAACGACGGCGCATCCGGATCGAACGTCCCGAAAATCAAACCCTTGTAACTGGCCACCTGCGCCACCGGCACAGCCGCCCAACTGTCGTCCAGAGGAGCGTTCTCATACATCTCCCCGAACGGAACATCCACGATCTTCCCACGCCGGTCGTAGGCCCACCCGTGATAACTACAGGAAAACCCCGCCGCGTTCCCCGCATCCAACTTGCAGATCCGCATACCACGATGCCGACACACATTCAGGAACGCAGCCAGAGATCCATCGTCCTGCCGCACCAACATCACCGGGTCTTCACCCAGATACGCACTCACAAAATCCCCGGGCCGCGGCACCTGCGACTCGTGCCCGAGGAACTGCCAACACCGCGCGAAGATCCGCTGCAGCTCCATCTCATAGATCGCCGGATCCGAGAACACATGCCGGCTGACCAGACCCTGCGCCGGATCGAGCAGATCATCGATCTTCTCGGCACCGCTGTAACCGATCGTCATTGCGCTCGCCCTTCTTTGATTCGCCCCTGGTGCCCTGCGACGCCGGCGTTGCGAGTGACCGGAACCAACGTCTCGACGCTGCGAGGTTCGCGGGTCGTCGCCCGGTCGAGGCAGCGCCGTCCTGCCCGGAGCTCCACGACCGGCGCTGCGGGTCGAAGGCACCATCGCCGGGACAGGGGTTGTGCCGCATCCGTGTTAACTACCGAAACTCCACCGCCTTCAGAAGAAGGCGCCGATGCTCGCGATCAGGAACAACATGGCCACCGCGCAGCAGGCCAGCGATCCACGCCGGAGCACCCGGGTGCGGCGGGCACGCTCGTCCGCATCGAGCGAGACCGGCACGAGATCCTCGGCATTGCACCTCCCCCAGTAACCGAGCAGGAACAGCACTGCCGAGCCGGCCACCAGCAGGAGCCCGATCATCGCGGCACGTCGCCGGGCGGTGCGTCAGGATCGGCGGGCCGGTACCGCGGCGCGTACTCGACCTCGGCCGCTCGGATCTTCTCGCCGAGCCAGCCGTTCCACCGCCCGAGCCTGCGTTCCCCCTCCAGCTTCTGCCGTAGTGGATCTCGGACCTGCTCCAGCGACAGCGGGACCGCAGGCGTGACCTCGAGAATCTGACCGACATTCCACCCGTGCTGGGTCTCTACCGGACCGAACACGGAGTTGGCAGCCGCGCGAAAGGCCTCGTCGCCGTAGCCGGGATCCAGCTGCTGGCGCACCGCCGTTCCGAGATCGCCGCCCTTGTCCTTGGTGCTTCCGTCCAGCGAGACGCTGCGAGCGACTGCACCGAAGTCCTCGCCTGCCTTCAGCCGATCGACCGCGTTCCGGGCTTCGACCTCGGAAGCGACCACGATGTTGCGTACGTGGCGCTTCTCCGGCTCGGCCATCTCATCGCGACGGGTGTCGTAGGCCTGCTGGACATCAGCGTCGGTCACCGGAGGAATGTCACGGGTGACCTGGTCGAAGAGCGTCGCGTTCGTCAGTTGCCGCCGGATCTCGGCAAGCACCTCGGGCTCGGACAGCCCGACCTGACCCAACCGGGCGATGAAGTCGCCGCGCCCAGCCGGGTAGGTCTGGGTGAGCAGCTTCTCCAGCTCATCCTGAGCCGCCTTCTCCGGGATGACGACGCCCTCTTCCTCGGCCGCCGAATCCAGTATCTCGCTCACGGCTACGGCCTTCGCCGAATCTCGGTTGAACCGGTCCACAGCCGCCGGATCATCGGGGCGTCGCACCCCATAGAGCGCCTCGAGGGCCCGGACCCGGTCCGTCAGCTGCTGCTCGGTGAGCATGGTGTCGTGAATCCGGAAGGCCGCGTCGGCAGGCAGGGCCGTGATCTGGGCGACCGCGATCTGAGTGCCGGCCCCGGTAGCAAGCACCGCGAGCGCTACGGCGCTGAGGTACCAGGTCTTCCCCGGTCGGGGCACCAGCAGCGGCCGCTGACGCAGCCACCTCGTCGTCTCGCCCGCGGCGCTGCGGAACACCTTCGTTCCCCTCACACCACCACCTCCGTTCTTCTCGCAACCCGCACGCGTCCACGTGCACTTCCGCTCCCGACCGCGGGCCCCAGCCCCGGCGGGAAGATCCACATCACAGCCAGCGCTGCGAGATAGGACAACATCACAGCCACCGTCAGGACCACGCCGAATTCGCGCACCAACCGCAGCTGTGACGCCGCCAGAGCGGCGTAACCGATCGCTGAGGTCAGGCAGGCGAACGCGACACTGCGCCGCAACCACCGCTCACCGCTCCGCCGGGCCTCGGCGAGCAGCACCAGGAACTCGCACCCGGTCACCGTGATGAGGGAGCCGAGTGCAACTGTGAGGGGACTCAGGGAGCCACCCACCAACCAGATGATCGCCAGCCCCCACCCGGTGGCCAGCAGCGCCGCCGCCGTCGCCCGCAGGGCGTCGGTGCGCCGCCGCAGCCCGATCGCCAGCACCACGCCCGCCACCGCGATGCCGGCGAGGTTGGCCAGGTAGCGCCCCTCGGAGATGAGGTCGTACCCCCGGCCGGCCGCAACCGGCAGCCCGACAAGATCAGCCGAGTACCCGGGTGGCAGGGCCGGAAGGGCGTCCCGGACGTCCTGCAGGAGCCGGTTCTGCGCGTCCAGATCGCGCAGCTGAAGCCCGAAGATCATCAGCGCCGACCTGCGGTCGGGTGCCACCGCCGCGGAGCGCAGGTAGCTGGGGAACAGCTCCAGCGCCGCGTCGATCTGCTCGGCGGTAGGTGCATCGCCGAGGAAAGCCAGCAGGCTCGGCAACGTCAGGACCGGACGGACCTCGCCACCGTAGCCGGAAATCACCGCTGCCTCGGCCTGTCTGGACCAGGCCAGCGCCTCTGGGCTGACTACGTCGGGCCCGCTCAGCCTGATGCTGACCTCACCCGACGATCCCAGTACCTGCTCCGCCACCAGGGCATCGTCGAGCTGCGGCAGACCACGGGCGAGTTCGAGCGGGTTGGCCTCGACGGCAAGCCGGGGCAACACCGTCCATCCCAGCCCGGCGACCGCGGTGAGCACCATCAGTACCGCTATCCGCGCAGGCCAGCGCACCGGGCGCGGTGAGGCCTTGGCCGGGTCCGGGACTGCCGACTCGAGGATTGTCGGATCTACGCCGGGCCGATCGGGAAGTCCTCGACGCAGCAGCAGCGCCGCGGCCACGGTGCCCAGCACACCCAGGGCCAGAGCCATGCCGAGCTCGCGCACGAACGGCAGCGGAGAGACGGCGAGTGAGGCGAAGGCACCAGCGCTGGCCACTGCCATCACCACGATTCGGCGCCGGTTGCGCAGGGCTGCGAGGTACAGCGGGAACGTGCTACCGACCCCGAGGAGCAGCGGCAGCATGGCGACGGATCCGAACGACAGCGGCCGGTTCAGCCACCCGAACACCGCAAGCGCCAGCGCGGTGCCCAGGAGAGCGGCCGCCAGCGGCCACAGCCGGGCCGAGCGCCGCCCGCGCCCCGGTACCAGCAGCGACCGCAACGCGACGGCGACCGCGACCAGCAGTCCGAGCAGCGGCAGCTCCGCAGCCACCTGTCCGGCGAGTCCGGCGGTGACCGCCGGAACCCCGGTGACGGTGATCGTCCGCGTGGCCAGGCCCGCGTCCCCGACCGTGGTGCGGACGGCGTCCACGAGCCGTTGCGTGCCCGCCTGATCAAGCCCTTCCCGCGGCCGGACCAGAATGGCCACGGTGTCCGGCGCAGGGATGACGAAGCGCCATTGCGGGCGCGGCTGCCCGGTGGACTGGTCGAACGCCACCGTGCGCACGAAGTTCGAGTTGTAGAGCGTCGGCGCCCCGGCGGGCAGCCCCTGCACCAGCAGGCTGCCGTAGCGGACATCGAAATCGCGGGTGGCCTGCTCGATCGCCTGCTGGGTCCCCCGCTCCGTGGCGCCCGCGGCCCGGGCCTGCTGCTCGGCCTGTATCCGCAGCCCGTCGCGACGCCCCGCGATCTGGGCGAGGAGGTTCTGTGCCGACGTGACGATCTGGTTGATCACGGTGGCCGGGCCGTACACGGCCGCGACATCGGGCAGCGTCGCCAGGGTGCCCTCGGCCCGCAGCAGCGCCAGCAGCTGCTGCTGATCGAGGAGCAGCTGGCGGGGCTCCGGCGACCGGACCAGCACCACGACGGGATCACCGCCGAAACTGCGCGCCTTCTGCTCGATCGCAGCGAGGGTGGGATCGCCCGCGGGGAGGAACGAGTCGGTACCTGTGTCGACCCGGAGCTGCGCCAATCCACCGACGACACCCGCACCCAGCGCGAGGACGAGCACCGCCGTGAGCAGACCGCGCCGGGACGGCCTACGCCGCATCCGCCGTGCGGCCGCCAGGCCGGTGCCACCCATGCTCCGCAGCCGGATCCACATCCTCACCGATCGGGTTCCAGACGTGGGAAGTCCCGGTTGAGCGGCTTGCGATCGGCCAGACCGCCGGGCTCGGGGTAGGGGTTCGAGTTCGCCAGCAGTCCCGGCGGGAGCGTCACCGGGTTGGGGGTCAGTGCGTACGGATTCTGCACGGCCTGCACGTGCAGGAACGTGTCGCCGAAGTCTCCGTACTGGTGGAAGGCCGCGCCGAAGACCGTCACAACCTGTGAGAGGTCCTTGCCGTAGGGCTTGAGGTAGCGCAGGGCAGGGTTCAGGTCTTTGAGCATGTCCGTCGCCGGCGGGACCAGCGCCCTGGCCTGTTCGCCGACGGCGGGAACCCGATCCAGAGTGGCCGGAGCGCGGTCCAGCGTTGCGTCCAGTGACGGCAGCAGGCCCCGCAGGTCCCGGCTGGTGGCCGGTAGCTCGACCAGTGCCGCGTTGAGGTCGGGTGCGGCCCGCCGGAGGTCTGCCGCCACGGGGGCCAGCGCACCGGAGAAGCTCGGTGAGGTGACCGGCGGCGGTGGAGGTGCTGGTGAGCAGGTTGGGCAGGCGACGGACGGTGCCCTCGATCGCCTCCCGCTGCCCGGCCGTGGCGGCCGTGATCCGGTTGACGTCGTCGACCAGCTGCACGACCTGGCCGTCTCCGGTGTCCAGCGTCGTGAACAGCGTCTCCAGTTCGCTGATCAGCGACTCGAGGTCGGCGGACTGGGCGGCGATGGCGTCTACGGCCGTGGTGCCGTTGTGCCCCAGGTCCGACAGCCCCGACATCAGCGCCGAGATGTCGCGCGCACGCCCGTCGCTGCTCGTGCCGAGCGAGCGGATCAGCCCGCCCAGGTCCTCGCGGGTCGGGGCGTCGAGACTCGCGAGCACGTCACGCAGGTCGACGGGCGGGATCACCGCCGAGGCCGGTAGGACGGCGCCGCTGGGCAGTGGCGCGCCCTGCCCGTCGATGACCTTCACGTAGTACTGCCCGACCAGCGACTTCTCGCTGACCTGCACCCGTACGCCGTCGTGCAGGGGTACCGCGACATCGTCGAGCTGCAGGTCCAGGCGGAGCTGGTCGCCGGTGCGCTCGATGCGCTCGACGTTGCCGACCGCCACTCCTGCCACCTGCACGTCGGAGAACGGTGCCAGGTTCCGGATGTTCGGCACCTCGACCGATACGTGGTAGGGGCGGGCCTGGCTGAACCCGGGGACGAACCCGCCGCCCTGCGACCACAGGTAGGCGAAGAAGACCGCGCAGCCCAGCACGAAGGCCGACACCGTGGCCAACCTGACAGCGGGAAGACGTGCGGGGGGATCTTCATCGCGGGCCTCCTTCGCCCGGCGCCGGGTACGGGCCGATCGGGCTTTCGGCGTGCCGGTAGGTGTTGGTCGTCATGTCCTCCGGCGTCTCGATGCCGGTCGGGCTCTGCAGGTTGAGCGAGAGCTGGGCCCTGGCCAGGCCACCCTGTGCGTCGGACACGTTGAAGATGCCGCTGGTGTTGTAGACGAACGCGCCCAGGTCGTACATCCAGGGCGTGATCTGCGCCGTCGCGTTGTCGGCCCAGCGGGTGACCGGGGCGAAGCCGTCGAAGGTGCCGCGCAGATCGGTGACGGCTGGTCGCAGGTTGTCGACGAGGGGTCGCGCCTTCGCCACGACCGGTGCGGCGGCGACGACGGTGTCATGAACCTGCTCGGTCGTGTCGGCGAGCCTGCTCAGTGCCCCTGGCAGGTCGGCGGCCGCCGCGTCGAGGTTGTCCAGGGTCGGGTTCAGCTGCGTCGTCAAGGTCGAGGTGCTGCTCATCGCCTGCCGGAGGTCCGCGGACAGCCCGGGCAGCTCGCTGAGGGTCTGCCGCAGCTCGTTGTCGCGCTTGCCGATGACGGCCAGGGTCTCCTGCGTGGAGTTCACCAGGCTGGTCAGGCGCTCGTCCTTGTCGCCGGCCGCGGTCGCGATCTGCGAGAGCGCGGTGACGAACTGGCGGAGGTGCTCGCGGCGGTCCGCGAGCTGCTGCATCACCGGACGCAGGTCGGCCAGGCTCTGCTGGGTGGCCTTGAGCCCGGCCGGCAGCGTCTTCGCAGAGCTCGCCAGTGCCGTGTCCGACTCGGCGAGCAACGCCGTAAGCGCGAGCCTGCTGCGCTCGTCGAGGTGGTTGAGCACCTCCTCGGGCTGGATCGGACGCGACGTCTGTGTCACCGGCACGACCCCACCCTCCGGCAGGGGCCGGCCGGGGGGGCTGCCGGGGTCGAGCGAGATGTACATCTGGTTGAGCGGGTTCACCGGGCGAAGCACCGCACGGGCGTTGTCATAGACCGGGTGGCCCCGGTCGATCGCCACGGTCACCCGCGAGGTGTTCCGGTCGGTGGGCTGCGAGTCGGTGATGACACCCACCGGGACACCGGCGATGCGCACCTGCTGACCGTTGCCCGGGCTCACCGCGACCGCCTCGTCGAACTCGATGTCGAACACGGTCTTGTCGCTCCACGGCGGCAGGTAGTTCATCTGCGAGAGGATGAGAACCGCTGCTGTCACCCCCACCACCGCCAGTCCGACGAGCGCCAGGACGTCGCGGCCCAGCCCCGGCACGGTGCGCAGCCGCTGCCATGCCCTACGGAATGCCGATGCCTTCAACGGTGTCATCGCGGCGTCCCTCCCGTGAGCCCCTGCTTCAGGAGTGGTCCGTCGCTGGGGGGCGGGGGCCCGCCCAGCTCACCCAGCTGCACCAGCAGCTGGTCCAGCCCGCCGGGGGTGTTGGCCAGCGACGAGGTGCCCGCACCAGGCTGGATGCGCACCATGCCGCCGTTCTCGTCGTAGAACTTCGAGGCGTTGTTCATGTTCGTGAACAGGTAACCGAGCTCTTCGTAGAACTTGTTGCCGTTGCCGCCCTCGGGGTACTTGGGCGCCTGGCCGTGCCACTCGGACATGATGGCGTTGATGATCGGACCGTTGATCCGGTCCAGCACCGGCCCGCGGACGTCGTCGAGCACCGTGGTTCCCTGCTGTGCGGCGGGTACCAGTTCGTCCACCATCGGCCGAGCCTGCTCGAGCAGCGGGCGGAGGTCGCTCAGCAGCGGGCGGGCCGCCGCCAGCGTCGGGTCGAGCTGCTCCAGCAGTGGGTCGAGTTCCCGTACCGCGGGGCGGATGGACGCGGCCGTCCTGGTCAGCCGGTCGAGTGTCCCCGAGAGATCCTGCGCTCCGGTTCGGGTGAGCCGCAGCGTCTCGGGCAACGTGGCGATGGCCTCGGCCATCGGCCCGCTCTGGTCGGCGAGGGTGTTGCTGGTGGTGGCCACCGAGTCGACGATGGCGCCCAGTTGACCGTCACGCCGGGTCACGACCTCCGCGGTGCGGTTGAGATCGGTGACGAGCTCGGCGAGGTCGGTGTCGGGACGGGTGCCGCGCGCCGCGTCGATCACCGCGCCGGTCGGGGCCAACGCGGCGGGTGCCTCGCGGGCCAGGTCGCGCAGCGCGTCGCCGGCGCCGGCCTGCAGAGTGTTGTCGAGGAGCGTCGTCGTGCGGCGCAGCGACTCCTGTGCCTCCGGTGGGATCGCCGGCAGCAGCGTGTCGAGCTCGACCGGGATGCGCGTGCGCGCCGCCGGGATGGCCCGGTCGGCGAACTCGCCCGGCTCCCCACCCGGGGTCAGTGCGACGTAGTAGTTGCCGCCGAGCACCGTGGTTGGCCGGATCTCCGCAGAGGGCGACTTCCCGATCTTCTCCAAGCTGTCGCCGTCGAGCTTGAGCGACACGGCCACGGTGCCGTGATCGGTCGTCTGGATCCCGGTCACCACTCCGACCGGGGTGCCCGCCAGCTTCACCGGGCTGCGGTAGGTCTCCAGCTTGTACTGCCGGGAGAACTCGGCGACGACCGTGACGCCGGGTCGGAGGAAGGCGAGGATCGCCGGCTTCTCGAACAGCGCGATCATGAAGATGGCGAACAGGCCGACGGCGACGAGCCCCATTGCCGATGATCGGCCACGCAGCGACAGGTGCTTCATGACGGCCTCCTCCCTGGAATCAGCGCGCCGTTGGCGTCGCGGTCCCTGTGTGCGGCCTCACCGGGGGCCGGGTACGGGTTGGCGGGCTGGGCCCCCACGGGGCCGAGGCCGCTCACTGTTGCGGTGCTGGGCACGGCGATGACGATGCGCAGCATGTGCCTGAAGTCCGCGTGCGGGGCCATCACCGAACTGATGTCGTCGGAGAACAGGCCGAGGTCATCGGCGTAGGGAGCCAGCACCTGAAGTGGCGGCGCCGCCGAAGACAGCCCGTCGGCCAGCCGAGGCACGAACGGCCCGGCTTCGGTGAAGGTGTGGGTCATGTCCTCGACGGCCGGGCCGGCAGCATCGGCCACACCGGGGACCTTGGCCAGCGGGACCGGCGCTTCCCGCAGCACGCCCCGAACGTCCGGCGTCGCATCTCCGAGCGCCTGCGCGCCGGGCCGCAGCGCCTCCATCGCCACCCGGGTGTCAGCCAGCGGTTCGTTCAACGCGTCGAGCGCGCTACGGGCTGCGGTGAGGGTGCCCGGCAACTTCTGCAGCGACTCCCCCAGTGGCTGGGTTCCGTCGACGTTCAACGCCGCCAGGGTCGACTCGGTCTGCCTCAGCAGGGTGCGGAATGTGTCCGACCGTCCCTGGAACCGCACCGCGAGATGGTCGACGCTGCGCAGGAACTCCGGGAGGCGCGCCTCGGGGTCGGCCGCGGCGGCTGCCACGGTGCCGACGTCGGCGAGCAATCCGGGTGCGCCACCGATGAACCCGTTCAGCCCCGGCCCGTACCCGGCCGCGCCTCCACCCATCTCCTGCATCGCGGTGCGCAGGGATGCCCGGGTGGGCTCGTCGAACACGTCGAGCAGATGGGAGATGTCGTGGGCTTCCTCGGTCTGGCCGACGGGGATCACGCCGTCGACGAGTGGTCCGGCCGACGGGTCACCGGGCTGCAGCTCGATGAACTTCTGGCCGAGAGCCGACTGGTCCCACAGCGCGGCGGTGGCGTTGCCGTAGATGGGGACGTCGCCGTCCAGCGTCATGGTGACCACGGCGTGGTCGCCGACGACCTCGATGCTGGAGACCGATCCAATCCGCTGGGCGTTGCGCCGCACCTCCGAGTTGAGGTCGGCCTGGCCGACGTCGGTGAAGGCGGCCTTGACCGTGCTGGCCGCAGCGCCGGGAAGCCGGCCCTGGTTGGCGGTGAACATGACGTATCCGAGCAGTGCGATCGCGCCGAGCGAAGCGATCCCGACCAGGAAGGTCCGGCCGCGCGCTCGGGCTCCTGAATGAGCCACGGTCATCGCCCCCCGCCGAGGAGCTGCCCCACCAGGGACTTCTCCTGTTGCTCGCTGAGCCCGGTGGCATTGCCGGGGTCACCTGCCGGCGGGGTCGGCATGACGTCGGGAAGCAGATCCGGTGCCGCGGTCGTCGGACCCGGCAGCACCTCGCTGGGCAGCGTGGGGACCTGGCCGGGGACCAGATCAGGCGGGGCGAAGCCGGCGAGCATCTGGCGCGCCGTCTCGGGGGTGACCACCGCGGCGGCCCGGAAGTAGTGCGACACACCGTCGTAGCCGCTGGTCGCCATCGCCCAGTTGGCCAGGCCGTTCATCAGGTTTTCCAAGCTGCTCGGGGTGCCGGGCTCGTGGACGAGCAGTCGCTCGGCGATCGGGCGCACCGAGCCTGCGACGCTGTGCAGGTCGGTCGCCGCCGGCCGCAGGGCCTCGACCACCGGACGGGCCTCGTCGAGCATGGCGTCGAGCTGCTTCAGCAGCGGTGGCATCGAGGCCAGGGCCGGATCGGCAGCGTCGGCGAACTCGTGCAGCTCGCTGCTGATCTGGACCAGGTTGTCAGTCACCGGGCGGACCGATCCGAGTACCGGGGTCGTCGCGTCGGCGACGCCCGCCAGCTCGCGAAGCGTGTGCCGGGCCGAGGTCAGTGTGCTCGGCAGTGCCGCGAGGGCGTCGTCCACCGCGCCCTTGTTGGCCGCAGCGGCCCCCAGGGTCTGCTGGGCAGCACCGACGAGCTGGTCGAGCGTCGCGCCGTCGCGATCAGCGAAAGCGCTCGTGTGCAGCTGTCCGATCTCGAGGATTCGGTTGAGCGAGGCGTTCTGCGCGGCGAGGATCCCGGTGAGCCGGTCGACCTCGCTCAAGGTGGGCTCGACCGCGGCCAGTGCCGCCGCGGCGTCCTCACCGCGGCCCTGCATGCCCTCACCGAGCGTGGTGACCAGCGCGGCGAGCGCCGCCGAGGTCGGGTCGTCGAGGGTGTTGAACACGTCCTCGAGGTCCATCGCCCGCGAGGTCCGCTCGGCCGGGATGACCATCGAACCGCCGTGCAGCGGCGTCCCGGTTGAACCGGCGTCGAGCTGCACGAACCGCTCACCGATCAGGGTCATCGGACGGATCTGGGCGGTGGCGTCGGAGTACAGCGGGAGCACCGAGCGCTCGACCGTCATCTCCACGTGAGCCTGTCCGTCCACCAGCGCAACGGCCTCGATGAGCCCGACCTGCACCCCGTGGGCCTTGACCAGGTTGCCCTGCCGGAGCGGGCTGGCGTCATGGAACACCGCGACGACACGCACGGTGGAATCGTCGCCGTTGCCGGTCACCATCCCCGCCGTCACCGCGAGGAGCAGCACCGCCACCAGGGCGATGCGCGGAAGCTTGCGTGATCTCGTCTTCACCGCGGCCTGTTTCCGTTCGCGTCGGTCCAGGGCTGTCCGGAGCTGTGTCCCGGTGCGGGAGACGGGTTGACCTGCCCACCGACCGGCGCCATGTTCGGCTGGTTGTTGACCGCGGTCTGCCCATAGCTGATCAGCAGGTGCCCGAAATGGCCGGACCCGTTGTACTGGGAATACACGTTGCCCCAGTTGTCGATCATTCCCATCATCTCCGGCGTGTAAGGCCGCAGGAACTGCACTGCGGGGCCGAGGGAGCGCACGGCCTGTGTCATGCCAGGAAGCGTGGCCGTGGCACTGTCCAGCAGGCCCGGCGTGAACTGCAGCAGCGTGCTCGCCGCGTCGAGGGTCGGACGCAGCTCGGCAACGGTGGGGCGCAGGTCGCGCAGCACCGGGTTGAGGTTCGCCGCCGTCGCCGGCAGCCTGGCCGCGGCCGGGCGGAGGTCCTGGAGCATCGGCACCGTCGACTCGGCGGCCGCCGGGACCCGGTCGAGCGCGCCCTGGGCCGCATCGAGCGTGGCCGGCAGCTCCGCAAGTCCGTCGGTGAGTTGTTGCTGCTGAGGAGCGACGACGTCCGCGGTGCGCCCGAGGTCGCTGATCGTGGCGCCCAGCTTGTCCCGTCGCTGCGCCAGCACGGAGGTGACCTGGTGGGCATTGGTGACGAGCTCGCGGATGGCCGGCCCGTCCTGGCCCACCGCGTCGAGCACCGCCCCCAGCGCCTCCACCGTGGGCCCCGCGGTGCGCAGCAGATCGTTGACGTCGGACTCCTTGCCGTCAAAGGTCTTCTGCAGCTGGTCGACCACCGACGTCAGGTGCGCACGGGTCGGCTCGTCGAGCGCCTCCAGCAGGTCCTCGACGAGAACCTGGTTCGACCCCGCCTCGATCATGCTGCCGCTCGGCAGCACCGGGTTGCTCTCTGGGCCGGGGCGCAGCTGCAGGAAGTGCTCGCCCAGCACCGAGCGCCACTCCACCACCACGGTCGTGCCGGTGTGCAACGGCGCGTGGTCCGGGGAGAGCGACAGCGTCACCACGCCCTGGTTGTCCTGCGCCGTGACCGCGGTGACCTCACCGACGTCGAAGCCGTCCACCTGGACCGGCAGGCCCGCCACGATGCCGGCCGCAGAGGTCATCGCGACCTTGATCTCGTAACCCTCGCCGGCATCGGCGTCGAGGACCAACGCGGCGGAAGTGGCGAGCACTGCCGCCAGCACGCAGCCGGCGATGAGCAGCTTTCTGAGCATTCCTCAGTCCATTCCCAACGGTCCTGCGGAGTCCCCCGAGAGAAACTGGCGCAGGAACGGGTCGCCGGAGGCGAACGCGTCCTCGGTGGGGCCGTAGTGCACGAGCCTGCCCTGCCAGACCGCTGCGACGTAGTCACTGACCTTGCGCGCGGTGGGGATGTTGTGGGTGACCAGGATGTACGTGCCGCCGTGCTCGGCGTGCATCTGGAGGATCAGGTCGTTGAGCAGGCTGGTGCGGACCGGGTCGAGGCCGGAGTCCGGCTCGTCGAACATGACGACGTCGGGGTCCATGACCAGCGCCCGCGCGAAACCGGCCCGCTTGCGCATGCCACCGGAGATCTCGCCCGGCGCCTTGTCCATCGACCGCTCGAGGCCGACCTCCTTGAGCCGCTGCATGACCCGCTCCGCGATCTCGTCCTCGCTGAGGGTGGTGTGCTTACGCAGCGGGAAGGCAACGTTGTCGTAGAGGTCCATCGAGCCGAATAGCGCGCCGTCCTGGAACAGCACGCCGAACCGCTTCCGCAGCTGGAACCGCTCCGCCTCCGACACCTTCCAGATGTCCTTGCCGAACACGTGCACTTCGCCCTGGTCCGGTTCGAGGAGTCCCACGATGTGCTTGAGGAGCACGCTCTTGCCGGTGCCGGAGGGGCCGAGCACCGTCGTGATGGCGTTGTCGACGAAGCTGAGGTTCAGCCCGCGCAGCACCTGGAACGAGCCGAAGGCCTTGTGCACGTCCCGGACCTCGATCGAGTGCTCGATCACCTCGCTGCCCGCGCTCGCGCGGTGACCGGGTCGGGCGGAGGTGGGCTCACCCGGGGGCCGGGCGGCGTGCTGATTCAGCATTGAATCTCCAGTACTCAGGGTGGATCAGGGATCAGTTGGCGATCGGTGCGTTCGCGAAACCGCCCCAGAACAGCTGGTGGAAGATCAGACCGAGGAGGCTGACGAGCACCATGTTGATCACCATCGATCTCGACGTGTTCATCCCGACGCCGACCGGGCCGCCCTTCGCGGTGTAGCCGTAGTAGCAGCCGACGAGCACGACCAGCACGCCGAGAACCACTGTCCAGACCATGGAGAACAACAGGTCGAGCGGACTTTGGAAGGCCCACAGCACATCGAAGAACCCACCCGGCGAGACCGTGTGTAGAACCTCGACGATCATGAACCAGGATCCGACGTACAGCAGGCCGAGGCCGACGATGTAGAGGAAGGGCATTGCGATCGTGGCCGCGAGCACCCGGGTCCCGACCAGGTAGGGCACCGGCTCGACGCCCATCACCTCCAGCGCGTCGACCTCCTCGCTGATGCGCATCGATCCGAGTTCGGCGACGAGTCCACAGCCGACCTTCGCGGCCAGGATCCAGCCCCACATCTCCGGGCCACCGGTGCGCAGGCCACCCAGTGCCGGGTAGACAGCGACGTAGCCCGGCGCGCCGAACTGGCGCGAGATGTAGTGGCCCTGGACGGCGAACACCACGCCGAGCACCAGCTCCATGAACCAAATGATCATTCCGCTGGAGAGGATCAGGATCCCGCACTGGCGCAGCACCTCGGACGGGTACAGCCGCACCGCCCGCGGTATCGAGACGGCGACCCGCCCGAAGAAGCGGACCATCTGCACGGCGTTCTCGAGCAGCTCACCAACCTTCGCGATGACCGCGCCGGGACCGAAGTCCGCGGCCGGCGGCTGGGGACGCGCCGACGGCTGGCTTTTCCCACGATTGACGCTCACGACCTGTCCTTCCTCACCTGACGGTCTGCAACTCGGGGAACAGGCCGAGGGTGATCATGTTGAACGCCAGGTCGATGAGGAAGACGAGGGCGAAGGCGATGACCACCGCCTGGTTGACCGCGCGCCCGACTCCGATCGAGCCGGCGCCCGCGTTGAGGCCCTTGTACGCCCCGACGATGCCGATCATGAAGCCGATGGTGGCGCTCTTCAGCACCGCGACGACCAGCTCGATCGTGGTCAGGTTCTTGAACACGGTCGCCCAGTACTCACCGCTCGGGACGCCCCCGTAGGTCACCGCGCTGAAGAGTCCGCAGACCACACCGACCGCCAGCGAGACGAGCATTAGCAGCGGAGTCAGGATCGTCGTCGAGATGATGCGCGGGAGCACCAACTCCCGAACCGGGTCTACGCCGAGCACGCGCAGCGCATCAAGCTCCTCACGCACCTTGCGGGCGCCCAGATCGGAACAGATCGCCGCGCCGACGATTCCGGCGACGACCATGGAGTTGACCCACGGGGTGAACTCCCGCGTGTTCTGGATGAAGAAGTACTGCCCGTAGCGGTTGTTCGCACCCAGCAGGTTCGTGACGTTCAGGCCGAGCAGACCGATCATCAGCGAGAACGTGAGGACCGCGAGGATCATGGGGAACCAGGACAGCCTCAGCACGCTGTACATCTCGTCGCGGACCGCGCGCCAATACCCCACCGGGCGGCGCACGGCGCTCCACAGCACCTGAGTTGCCAGCTGGGTCAGCCCGCCGATCTCGACGACCACCCCGGCGACCGACCCCGGCACGTGCTCGATCCAGGGCTTCCGGGTCGCCGGACCGCCCCGGGGGGCGACATGGGCAGCCCCGGAATCCTTCGACGCGGCGCGCGGTGCGCTGTTCACGTCCTGGCCCCCACCCTCTCAAGTCGTTGCATCACTCATCCCGCGTGTCGCCGGCCGCATCAAATGCACCGGGCACGGCAGGCGCCCCGGAGGGGACGCATGCCGACGAACCTCAGACGCCCGCGAGGTCCTGGCGACCGCGCTCCACGAGGAACTCCTCGTAGCCGCGATAGACGGGCTTGAAGGCGGGCAGCAGCTTCATGAGCATGCTGGTCGGCCCCTTCACCTTGACCTTCCTGCTGGTCAGCGCGACCGGCAGGGACAGCCGACCGAGCCAGAACCGGTGACCGTTGTCCGCGGACATCGTCAGGACCATGTCCGGGATCTCCTTCTCCGGAAGTCCCGCGTCCTCGGTCGTCACCACCGGGGTCGCCGGCCGGCAGTCGATCCACATCACGGTGTCGGGCTCGGTGAAATTGACCTTCACGAGGGACTTTGTGGAGGCGAAGGCGTTTCCGACGGTCGGGTTGTGCATGATATCCGCCAGAAAGACCCCCAAGGTCCCCTGGAACTCTTCGGCGTTGGCGAAGTACACCACTCTCGTCCTCTCAGAAGAACATGCTCAGGTTGTTCGACAGAATCACGTTCTGATCGAGCGTGACTGCACGGCGAGCGATCTTCAGCTCGCCCTCGGCTGTTCGCCGGAGGGTGTCCTGGCGGCTTCCGACGAGGAAGTGGACCATGGTCTCCAACCGATTGCGGTAGAGCATGAAATTGCTGCGGACCAGGTACTCGTCGGCAGCCGGGGTGATGCGCACGTTGGTGATCAGGTAGCGCGTCCGCGACGGCGGCTCCTCGGCCCACGCCATCCCGGTCTCGGATCGCTTGACCCGCCAGGTCAGGCTCTCCTTGTTGTCCTCGAACGCCAGTGAGGGCGGCACGCTGTCCGGGCTGAACACATCCACCGTGGGTCGCGTGCCGACCGTGTACTCGATGTCGTCGGATACCAGGTCGAGCCATTCACGAAATCGTGCCTCGTCGAGCATTTCAGCTTCGTGATAGTAGAACTGCTCGATCTCGTGTTGCAGTTCTACCGACACGCCGCGGCCAACACCGGCGGCGAGCTCAATTTCAGTGGTCATGCGAACAGCTCCTCCCCTTGCTGATTCCGTCGGACACTCACTTGTCGAGCCAGACGCGCGAGGTGGGTTCGGACATCAACTGGCGGTAACGCTCGAAGAACCCGCGTCCCGGCTCCTCGTTCCAGCCCTGCATTACCCGGCCAGGGCCCTTCGCATCGGCGTCGAGCGGAGCCCCCAAACCCATCCGGACGTTGGAGCTCAGCTGCCGGGAAACGTAGCCACGCAGCGTGTCCTGACACATCGACCAGTTCTCGCCGTCGTCCTGCTCCAGCAGCCCGCTGGGGCTGAACGTGGTTCGGACCAGCCGCAGCTGCGCGTCCTTGACCTCCTGCGGCGCGGCCTTGTCGACAATCGTCCAGGACCGCACCTCCATGGCGTGCGGACCGCGCGGCACCCAGACCCGAATCGTCTGGAAACCGGTCAGGAACGAGAAGTTCGGGAAGACCGTGAACGCACCGACGTTGTGGATGGCATCGCGCTCGGCACCCAGCCGACGCGCCGACTCCGGCCGCACCACGTCCTGGTGGTACTTGAGCAGCACCTCGTCGCGGGTGGTCAGCTCGAGCGCCGGACCGTTGAAGGCGACGAGCCCGTGGCCACCACCGGGCCGGACCGTGAAGCCCTCCGGGAAGTCCATCATCTCGGCGTCGTCGGGCTGCACGGCCATCAGCGCGGACACGTGGGAGGAGAAGGCGTGATGGCCGTCCTGGACGAAGTTCTCCGCCCCGTACTTCCAGTTGCTGTCAATGATCCACTTGTTGGCACCACCGACCAACTCGGTGCCACCCTCCCGACGATCCACCAACACATCGAGGTAATACGCCATATCACCCAGATACTCCACCAACGACGGCGCATCCGGATCGAACGTCCCGAAAATCAAACCCTTGTAACTGGCCACCTGCGCCACCGGCACAGCCGCCCAACTGTCGTCCAGAGGAGCGTTCTCATACATCTCCCCGAACGGAACATCCACGATCTTCCCACGCCGGTCGTAGGCCCACCCGTGATAACTACAGGAAAACCCCGCCGCGTTCCCCGCATCCAACTTGCAGATCCGCATACCACGATGCCGACACACATTCAGGAACGCAGCCAGAGATCCATCGTCCTGCCGCACCAACATCACCGGGTCTTCACCCAGATACGCACTCACAAAATCCCCGGGCCGCGGCACCTGCGACTCGTGCCCGAGGAACTGCCAACACCGCGCGAAGATCCGCTGCAGCTCCATCTCATAGATCGCCGGATCCGAGAACACATGCCGGCTGACCAGACCCTGCGCCGGATCGAGCAGATCATCGATCTTCTCGGCACCGCTGTAACCGATCGTCATTGCGGCTTCCTTTCATCTGATTGCTGGGTGCCGCGTCGGACGAAGCCGAGGGTCACCGCTCCGAGCGCCCCGAAATCGGCGCGGAAGACGTCGTCGCTGTCGGCGTCGACCGCCCGACACGGCGAGCCGGGCAGGACGACATCGCCTGCTTCGAGTGCGATGCCGTGGGTCGAGAGCTTCTGCACGAGCCAGCCCACCGAGCGCAGCGGGCTGCCTAGCACATCACCCATGCATCCCCTCGCGACGGGGTGGCCGTTGCGTTCGACCATCACCGTGAGCGCCTCGAAATCGACGCCGTGCGGGGAGAATGCCCGGTCGCCGAGCACGAACCTGGCCGACGAACCGTTGTCGGCAACCGTGTCGTGCCAGCGGATGCGCCAGTCGGCGATGCGGCTGTCGACGATCTCGAGGGCCGGTGCGATGAAGTCGATGGCGGCCAGCACCTGGCGCGGTGCGACCTGGGGGCCTTCGAGGCGTTTGCCGAGCACGAAGGCGATCTCCGGCTCGACCTTGGGCGCAATGAGCGTGTCGAGATCGAGCTCGTCGCCGTCGGTCGCCTCCATCACGTCGAAGAGCTGTCCGAAGTCCGGCTCGCGCACCCCGGCCATCTCCTGCATGGCCGGGCTGGTCAGGCCGACCTTCTTCCCGACGACCCGATGCCCAAGGCCGGCCCTGATGCGAGCGACCTCGGCCTGGATCCCGTACGAGTCGTCCTGTTCCAGGCCCGCGTAGCGGTCGGTGAGCGGGCTCACCGGCGTCGCCATGCATTCGGCTTTCCAGAGTTCCTCGGCGAGGGCGGCGCGGGTCAGCTCATCGAGTGGCGCCAACGGGCACCTCCCGGTCCTGGGCCATCGTGTAAGCGATGTCCTCGAGCAGGTCCTCCTGTCCGCCGACCGCACCCCTGCGGCCGGCCTCCATCAGGATGTCGCCGGCGTCGACGCCGTAGCGGGCTGCTGCCGCCTTGGCCTTGAGCAGGAAGCTCGAGTACACGCCGGCATATCCGAGCACCAGGCTCGTACGGTCGATGACCTGGGGGAAGCGCATCAGGGGACGCACCTCGTCCTCGGCCACGTCCATCAGCTGCCACTCGTCGATGCCGGTCTCGAGACCGATCCGCTTGGTGACCACGCTGAACACCTCGCCCGGTGTGTTGCCCGCGCCGGCGCCGAGGGAGCCGAGGGAGCCGTCGATGAACGACGCGCCCTCGTCGATCGCCGCCAGGCTGTTCGACACGGAGAGGCCGAGGTTGTTATGGGCGTGCAGGCCGATCTCGACCGGGATCGCCGCACGGACGGCGGCGACACGGTCGCGCACGCCCTGCTCGGTCATGTAGCCGGCGGAATCAGCGAGGTAGACCACCTCGGCGCCCGATTCCGCCATGATCCGTGCCTGCTCCGCGATCACCTCAGGGGTGGCGAGGTGGGTCATCATCAGGAACCCGAAGGTCCGCAGGCCGAGATCGCGGCACAGCTGCAGGTGCTGCTCGGCCACGTCGGCCTCGGTCACGTGGGTGGCGACTCGCACGCCGCCGACGCCGTGCTCGACCGCCTCACGCACCTCGTCCATCACGCCTACGCCGGGCAGCATCAACGTGCACAGGGTCGCGTCACCGATGACCTCGGAGGCGGCATCGAACAACTCGGTGTTGGAGTAGCTCCCCCGCCCCTGCAGCAACGACGACCCGCCGAGTCCCGCCCCGTGACCGACCTCGATATACCGGACGCCGCTGGCCGACAGACCGCCGACGACGTGACGCACCTGCTCGGGTGAGAAGTCGTGCTCGACGGCGTGGCTGCCGTCACGGAGGCTCGTGTCCAGATAATTGATCCGGGTTCCGGCTACAGGCTCCATCTCACACTCTCGCTTCCGTGCCGGCGGTCACCCTTTGCCGAGCCATCCGCACCGCAGCCGCCGTGATGATGTCGAGGTTGCCGGCGTACTTCGGCAGGAAGTCACCAGCTCCCTCGACCTCGTTGAACAACGTGACCTTCCGACCGTTGAGCACCGGCCCGCGGACGCGGTAGCCGGGCACGTAGGCCTGGACGCGCTGCACCATGCGCTCGATCTCGACCGCAAGCAGGTCCTCGTCCAGGCCGTCCACCTCGGCATAGACGGTGTTGCGCATGCACGGAGGCGGATCTGCCGGGTTGAGCACGACGATCGCCTTGGCCTGCTCGGCCCCACCGACGGTCTCGAGGGCCTTGCGCGTCTTGTGCGTGAATTCGTCGATGTTCTGCCGCGTTCCCGGGCCGACACTGGCGCTGGCCACGGTCGACACCGTCTCGGCGTAGCGCAGATGCTGCGCCGCCCGGCCGACGGCGGCGACCAGCGGAACCGTGGCCTGGGCGGCGCAGCTGACCAGGTTGAGCTCCATCGCGCTGCGGTGCTCGTCCCCGTTCACCGCCGGGATGACCATGGGACCGATCGCCGCCGGGGTGAGATCGACGCTGGCGATCTGCGCCTCGGCAAGCCGCGGTGCATGCGCGAGGTGAGCTCGTGCCGACGTGGCGTCGAAGACGAGTTCGGGAAGCTCGTCGAGCTGGAAGAGCCCGTCGATCCCGTCGGCCGTGGTGTGAACCCCGAGAGCAGCGGCTCGCCGAAGCCCCTCCGAGCCGGCGTCGATACCGGCCATCACGGCCAGTTGCAGGGTCTGCTCGCGGAGGACCTTGTACATCAGGTCCGTGGAGATGTTTCCGGAACCGAGGATCGCGACCCGGAAGGGGCGTTCGACCGACAGTTGGCTGTTCGGGCTCATCGGTTCCTACTCGGCCGTCAGGAAGTCGGCCACCAAGTGGTCGAACTCCTGCTGCTTCTCCGCCTGCGCCCAGTGGCCGCACTCGGAGAACGCGACGAGACGCACGTTCCTCATCCGGTGGAACATGAGCAGGGAGCTGTCGAACGGCAGAACCCGGTCCTCGCGACCCCAGACCAGCAGGGTGCGGTGCGCGATCTGGTCCACCCGCTTCCACAGCTCGGCCTCCGGGTCGGCGCCGAGAGCCCGGAACAGCTTGAGCATGAAAGCCATCGCCTCGGGGTCGGTGGCCGCCTCCAGCCGTTCCTCGAGGACCCGGTCCGGTACGCCGCTGGAGTCGAAGACCATGACGTCGACGAACTCGCGCATCCGTTCCACCGAGGGCGACTCGTAGAAGCGGCGCACCGCCCGGTCGACGCCACCGGCGATGTCGCCGGGGGTCAGGATGTTCACCGAGCCGCCGCCAGGACCCATGAGCACCAGACGATCGGCCATCTCCGGGTAGTCCAGCGCGAACCGGAGCGCGGTGCCCCCGCCGAGCGAGTTCCCCAGGAAGTGCGCCTTGGCGACGCCGGAGCTCGCCATGACCTCCTTGACCACTCGGGCGGAGAACTTCCAGTAGGACTCCCCGTCGGGGAAGGTCTTCGAGGACGACCCGAACCCGGGCTGGTCGATGATGATCAGTCGGAAGCGCGCGGCCAGGTAGGGCAGGTTCGTCCGGAAGTTGCTCATTCCTGAAGCGCCCGGCCCGCCGCCGTGCAGCATCACCATCGGTTCCCCGGAGCCCACCTCGCTCACGTGGATCTTCAGCCCTGCGACGTCCACGAACCGCTCCTGAACGTCCAGCTCAACCGTGTTCTCTGACATACCGTCCTCTGTGTGAGATCGCGTCGTGGGGTGTCGGTGCCGGTGCCGGCTAGTCGCCCTGGGCCAGCGACTCGAGACCGCGGTGGCCCCAGACGTCGCCGCCTTCCCAGTCCGAGACGACCCACGTGTCCTCGTCCACCTCGCGCGCACCCCAGCCGTACTCGAGGTCGATCCCGCTGGGCGTCTGCATGTAGAACGAGAGCATGTGATCGTTGCGGTGCCGGCCGAGCGTGGTGCTCATCTGCACTCCGGCGTCCTGCGCCCGGTCGAGTGCGCGGCCGACCATGTCGATCTCCTCGACCTCCAGCATGATGTGCTGGCAGGCGGTGAACGGGCCCCGGGCGAGCGCGATGGAGTGGTGTCGGCGGTTGCAGTGCAGGAAGCAGACCTCGACCGGCCCGAGGGTGGTGTACTCCGAGACCCGGAAGCCGAGTTGCTGGACGTAGAAGTCCTGCGTCTGCTCGTACTGCTCGGCGTTGATCAGGAAGACCACGTGCCCGAAGCCCATGGCACCTGCCACGAACTTCGCCCCGTGCGGGGACACGAAGTTGTAGTCGATGGTGGGCCGGAAGTAGAGCTCGAGGCGGTTCCCGGCGGGGTCGTTGAAGGACGCCATGCCGCCGACGGAGCGTGCTTTCAGCTCCTCCTCTCCGCCCGGGCGCACGTCCACTCCGGCCTGCTTCAGCTCCTCGACGGCCGCGTCGAACGCGTGCTTGTCGGGCAGCTCGAGCCCGGCGTAGGCGAATCCGTCCGCCTCCGCCTGGTGCACGGCGATGCGCCAGCGGTAGTCGTCGGTCTTCAGCAGGAGGCTGTCCTCGGGCGCGTCAGGGCGCAGCTGCACGCCCAGGACGTCGTGCGCGTAGTCGCGCCACGCGGGCACGTTCGTTGCGTTGATCCCGACATAGCCGACAGACCGAACCTTCATCCTTCGCCTTCTCTCTCGTGTACACAGACAGTCCCGTCGACCACCGCGACGTCGAATGTCTTCAGCGGGTCACGGGCCGGGCGCGTGCCCTTGCCCGTTGCCATGTCGAAGCGGGCTTTGTGCCAGGGGCAGACGATGGAGGCGCCCTGGACGGGGCCGCCCTCGATGCTCAGCGCCCGGTGTGAGCAGGTGGCGCTGACCGCGTAGAGCGCACCCTCGACCTCGAAGACGAGGCACCGCTCCCCGGAGGGCAGATCGATTGCGGCCCGTCCGTCCGCCGACAGCTGTTCGGCCGGACAGACAGGTACCCAGCCCATGGCAAGTGCAGCATGCTCTTTCACCTTCAGCAGTTCTTCCGAGTCGCAGCCAGGTCAGAAGAGGGCGGCATCGTCCGGGAACACCCCGGGGACCAGGCCGACATCGAGAACCGCACCGGATATCATGTCCGCCGCATCGGAGAGCAGGTACCGCACGGTGCGGGCGTAGTCCTCCGGCATGCCGACCCGGCCCTGGGCGTTCATCCCCTTGACGACCTCGAGGATCTCGGGCCGTGCGGCGACCATCGGCTCCGACATTCCGGACAGGATGAAGCCGGGGACGACGGCGTTCACCCGGATACGGTGCTTCGCCAGGTCGAACGCGAGTGCCTTGGTGAGCCCGAGAACGCCCGCCTTGGAGGCGACGTACGCGACGTGGGCACCGCCGCCGTACGCGGAGACCGAGGAGAAGTTCACCACGGCGCCACCACCGGCCTCGATCATCGAGGGCACGGCGGCCTTGGACAGCAGGAACTGGCCCTTGAGGTTGACGTCAATCGTGGCGTCCCACGTCTCTTCACTGGTGTCCAGCACCGAGCCTGTCGGCCGCACCGCGGCGTTGTTGACCAGTGCCCGTACCGGTCCGAAGCGAGCGGTCGCTCGCTCGAGGAAGCCCTGCAGCTGGCCAAGGTCCCGGACGTCGGCCTCTTCGACGAGCACGTCATCGCGGTTGCCGAACTCGGTTGCCAGAGTCTTCACCTGGTCGCCGTCGTTGCTGAACGTCGCGACCCGGAACCCGTCTTCGAGCAGTCCGAGCACGACGGCACGACCCACGCCGTAGGTCCCCCCGCTCACCACCGCGAGACGATCCGCCACGTTGCACGCTCCGTTTCCCGAGGGAGGACCATCCCTCCCCGTCCTGCGGTGCGCGGAAGGCCGGATGACCCGGCGCCGCAGCACTCGCTGTCCTTCGGAGAGCACCTTGGCGGTGACGGGCGCCACTGCACCTCCGTGATAACTACGTGACTCCGGGTGACACCGGGCCCCCGGTGTTGCCGCATCGCGGAGCACCCCGAGGGCCCGACGACCAGATCTACCCAGATCAAGGCCCATGGACCACCCGCACCCGGGCCAGTTACTCTGCGCACCCGCGGCTCAGCGATGATCCGTGGATCGGCGGCTCCGGGTCGCACCTCGCCGGTGTTGCACTCGCGTCCCGACCCGGGATCCTCCGTGACCGCGGGCTTGGCGTCATCGCAACACCACGCCGTGGCCGACCACGCCACGGAGCGGACCGGACACGTACGTCGCCGCCCGCCGTACCCACTGCGAACTCGCCCGGCGCCGCCGAGCGTCGAAGGACGCGATCGCGACCGCCGCTCCGGAGGGAGACTCGGAATGCTCATCGCCGCACTCGTGGCGGGCGCGCTGGCCTGCATGCTCCTCGGCCTCGTCCTCGACGAGATCGTCTTGGCTTACGTCGCGCTCGGGGTCAGCCTGCTCGGCATCGCCGTGCTGACGGCAGCGAACGCCTGGAGGCGGCGAACATCGCCGAGCGGAGATTCAACCGCGAACCAGTACGGATCCGCCGGACCGACATGTCCGGACGGAGCGGTCACTCCGGAGCAGCCCGAGCCTGTGGTGACGGAGGCCGAGGCCGAGCCGCCGTCAGGGATCTCCACGAGCGACGGGACCGAACCCGGAATCGAGGATCCGAGCGAAACGCACGTCGTGCACGTCGTGCCCGGGCGCCGGCGCTACCACGTCGCGGCCTGCAGGCTGCTGAACGGGCATTCCAACGAGTCGATCACCCTCGAGGAGGCCCATGAGGAAGGGTTCAGCGCCTGCACGACGTGCGTTCCCCACGGCGCTCAGCCGGCCACGAACCCTGCATGTCCCTGAGGTGGCGCAATGGTTCGGTCACCATTTCGCGCTGGATCGTTCCAGACGGGTGACCCGATTGCAGGCGTACCCCGATAGGCGGCACGAACGTTGTTCAGGTGCGCCCGCGACTGCCGTGGGACGGCTACCGACGCCACCTCGTCGTAAGGCCACGACACCGCCGGGAGGTCAGCGTATGACCGGATGGAATCGCCTTCCCGACCGGTTCCGCGCCCGGCAGGTTCTCGCAAAAGGGCCGCAGTCCGGGGCTCTCATCGCCGACGACATCTCGCTGGGCTCGCCGGCATTCGTCCGCGTCATGCCCGCTCGTCGGCTCAACAGGGACGTCATGGAGTACATCGAGGACGCCGGCCGCAGGCTTGAGGGCGGAACCGGTCCTCACGCGCAAGTGCCGAGACTCGAGGCCTTCCGCTCGGACCGGGTGGCTTTCATCAGCCGGCCGTACGTGGCCGGACAGACTCTCGACGAATGGTCAGCCGATCCGCCTAGTCAGCTCGACGACTTTCTCGATGTTGCTGTCATTGCCGTGAAGAACCTGACCTTCCTCCATACGGCGGGCCTATCCCACGGAAACCTGAAACCCTCCAATGTCGTGGTTGCGGACGGGCGTGTCACTCTCCTCGATCACGGGTTGGCCCGGCTGTCCGGCGTCCTGGACTACAAGGCCAAGACGCCCTCGCCCCTCACACCTGTAGTGGCAACTGAATCCCCCGCCGATGATGCGTCCAGCCTTGCCTCGTTGTTGCTCCACGCTTTCGAGCGAGTTCTGGCGGCAAACCCGCCCGCCACCACCGCCCTTGAACAACAGCTGAACCTGTTCGTGCGGATGGCGCTGGAGCGACTTGCCGGCCTGCATGGCGGGTACACCATGCTCAACGCCGCCGTCCGGGACCTCGAGGACCTGGCCAAGGCATGTCGCTCGGGCAATCTCTCCAGCGTCAGCATCGGCTCGCACGACATCCGACCCGAGCTCGGAACGGCCGCATTCGCTGCCCGTCCCGCCGAGTGGTCCAAGCTCACCGTCGCACTCGAACGCGCGCAGATCGATCGGACGCAGACAGTGCTCGTCGAGGGAACTGCCGGAATCGGTAAGACTCGCCTCCTGCAAGAGTTCGCTCGATGGGCTGACGCGGAGCATTCCGCACGGGTCATCTACGTCAAGAGCGAGCCCGCAGTCGCAGCCCGACCGCACGTCGTACTGTCGTCTTTCGCCAGAGCGCTACACCGCTCCCGGAGTAGTGCGCGAGATATCGACGGGGGGCAGGAACAACAGTCCTCCGACTGGGTCGAGCACTTCGAGGACGGTGAATTACCGCCGCAGAATGCAGTTCGGACGGACGAGGCGGCCAGCCAGTTGGCGACGTCTCTGGGCGAGCTGGCGACCGCTGAGAGCCCGGCGCTCGTCATCATCGACGACTGTCACTTCGCTCGCCGCGAAGACATCCTGCTGCTCCGGCGCCTTGCCGAGATCGCACCCAAGATCGGTCGGGGCGTCGTCCTCGTCTTCGTCTCCCGGGGGCCGGCCGACACCGAGAGCCGTATGCCGCTGATCGAGACCGAACACATCGTCCGCGTGGACTCCCTGCCGCCCGATGCCGTGCGAGCGATCCTCACGTCCATGGCAGGACGAGTCGACGATTCCGTCGTCGATGGCGTGGTCCGATGGGCGGGCGGGAGCCCGCTGCTGGCCCAGAACGCCTTACGATTCCTCTCCGACAACGGCGCAGTCGTGCCCGGACCCGATGGCTGGACGAGCCATGGGCATCTCCCGGCGCCGCCGGAGGTGCTCGCCGAGCGCGTCCGGTCGTTGCCGTCCCACCTGCGGGCGATCCTCAAGGTGGCCGCCGCCATCGGGTTCCGGGTCCGGATGGACATCCTCGCCGGCGCGTCGGGGAAGTCCCGTTCGTGGTGCGCCACGGTGGTCGTCGAGCTGGCGCGCCGTGGGTTGCTGAACGAAGATCTCGAAGAGCGCCCCGGACCGGGCGGGCAGGGGACCCGCGAGTTCGTGTTCACCCATGACACCGTCCGCGAAGAAGCGCTCGCGGACGAGGCGGGCGTCCCGCTGAGCGTGGTCCATCAGCAGGTCGCCCGGTCAATGATGGAACTCGGCCACACCGACGAGTTCGACCTCGCCTTCCACCTCGCCGCGTCCGGGGATCTGGCGGCCGCATTCCCGCACGCGGTCACCGCGGCCCGAACAGCCCGGCAGCGCTACAGCCTGGGCACGGCGCGCGAGTACTACGAACTCGCCACTGCCTTCAGCGAGAGTGACGATCTGCTGCGAGAGCTGGGCGAGGTCCTCATGCTGGACGGTTCATATGTCGACGCGATCGCCACGCTCGGACGAGCCTTGGACCTCTGTCCGGAATCAGATATCGTGAGCCGCGCACAGATATCTCGACTGCTCGGTGAAACTTATTTCAAGACCGGCAGCCTCGAACCGGCTGAGCAATATTTTCTGCAGGCGCTACGGGTACTGGGCGAGCCGCTTCCACTCGCAGATCGCGGCTTTCTGCTCGCCTCGATCAAGGAGTTGATCAGATCGGGCACGGGCGGCTACTTCCCGCGTCGCCTGGTCAAGCGAGATGTCGAGCACGCCACCCTCAAGGCAGCGGTGTTCAGCAACCTCGCCTACTGCTGGTGGTTCCACAACAGCATTCGCGCACTTTGGGCCCAGGGACGGGAAATGGCCGTGGCCCGGCACTGTCCGGCCGAGGGACCGCAAAGGGCCCACGCGTACGCCACCCATGCCGTGCTGTGTGGGCCGCTCCTCGGGCGAGCCCGGCGAGCTGCCCGCTACGCCGAGCGGGCAGTCTCGATTTGCGCCCAAGGAGGCGACGAGTGGGGTAAGGCCCACGCCATGCACCTCTACGGGGTAGCACTTGTCGCCTCCGGCGAATATCGACGTGCTATCACCTTGCTCACCGCGGCGGTGGAGGGATTCGATCGGACAGCGGACCGCTGGGAAGCGCACACATCACGGTGGCATCGCGCGCTCGCGTTATACCGACTGGGAGAGCGAGAGGACGCTGCCCGAGAGGCCGAGGAGGTGCACAGGCTGGCGAAAGCCATCGGCGATCGGCAAGCGACCGCCAGCGCCATCTGTATCCGAGCGCTCGCCCGCGACGGTGAGGGACTTGACGAGAACGAGGGCGCGGATCTGCGCGGTGGGTTCGATGTGCAGTCGGCCCTCACCTACGAGCTCGGACGCGCCATCGCTCTTCTCGGCGCCCACCGGCTGGCGGACGCCGACGACGTCCTGAGCTACGCCGCCACGGAGATTCGTCGCCGCAGGCTACTCAACTCGTATGTGACGCCGATCCTGTCATGGCGCGCCACCGTCGCGCGTTGGCAGTCCGAGGTCTCGCCCCCTGGAAGTGTTGCGGCGCGCCGGTGGGCAGTCCGTGCGGCGGTGCGAACGGTCACCGCCGCCGCTGCCAGCGGCATCTACCAAACCGAACGCGAGCATGTCAGACACGAGGTGAAGCAATGGCCGTCGATGGTCAGGCACGCGTACCGACCGACGTCCGCTCTATGACCCAGCAGCCCTCCGCAGATGCGCTCACCTGTGCACCCGCCCCGACCGAACCGGAGCTGCGTGCCGTGGTGGCGCCAGGCACCTCGCGAGCACAGCCGGAAATGGGTGCGGATAACCACGACACGCAGACCGCGATCTCCGTCATTGTGTCGCTGCTCGTTGCCGCAGTCCCGGTAGATGACGCCGCGTTCATCGAAACGGGCCCCACTGCAAATGGTCCGGTCCGGATCGTCGCAGGAGCAATGGCCGACGGCGACCTTGAATGGCTTCACACGAAGGGGCATCTGAGCCGACGAACGGACGCGACCTGCGTCAGGTTTCAGACCCGGCCGCCCCGCTGGGCCACCTTTCTCGCGCTACCCGTGCCCGGACGCCTCGACTCCGTGCTAGTAGCCCGACGGGAGCGCGGCCTTCCCTGGTCCGGCGAGAACCGACGCGTGGCGATGCTGACCCGGGAGTGCCTCCGCCGGGTACTTGCAGCGGAAAATGTGGCCGATACGATGTCGACCTCGCTCATGATGAGCGAAGAACTTTTTCGGACACGGCTGGCCGCCGAGCTCCACGACGATGTCGGCCAGCGCCTCTCAGCCCTTCTGATAGAAGCCCGGCGGCTGCAGAACAGCCTGGACCGCTTGAACATGAAGCCACCAGGGGATGCGGTCAACTGGATCTATGAGCAGTTGCGCGAGTGCAACCAAGTTGTCCGCGACCTCGTGTACGAGACGTCCGTACCAGCCCTGACCGAACTGGGGCTCCCCGCTGCTCTTCGGAATCTCGTGGAGCGCCGGCAGGCGCGTACCTCGTTGACGATCAGCTATTCGTGCGACATCACCGACAGCGAGCACGATCTGTCCTACAAGGACCTGCCCCACCCCGTTCAGGTCGCGTGTCTGCGAATCGTTCAAGAAGCAGTGACGAACGTGACCAAGCATGCCAGTGCCATGCACTGTGCCATCACCTTGACACTCAGCGATTTGACGTTGTCGGCGACCATCGAGGACGACGGGGTCGGCCTGCCTGTCACGAGCACATCTGGCGGGTTCGGCATGACCGGTATGCGAGAGCGGGCCGCGGTACTGGGCGGCCGCGTGTCCGTACGTAGTGATCCTGGCGGGGGAACCGTCGTGAACGCCATCCTGCCGATCCACTCCGGCACTCAGACCAAGGCAGTCCACAGCGCGTGAAGACGCACTCTCGGCGAAGGCAATAAATGGAAAAGTTGCGAGTCCTGCTCTGTGACGACCACCGGATGTTCCGCGAAGGGGCCAAGCGGATCCTCGACGACGAGGCTGACATCCGAGTCATCGGAGATGTTTCTTCGATCGAAGAGGCCGTGAGCCTCGCCGTCGGACTGACACCGGCCGTCATCATTCTCGATATTTCGTTGCACGGCGGCGCAAGCGGCTTGGACGGAATCCAAACACTTCGAGAACAGTGCCCCGCGGCCAAAATCCTGATGGCATCAATGCATCAGGAAAGCTCCTTCGTTCGGGCAGCCTTCGAGCGCGGGGCGTCTGGATACGTCACCAAGGACGCGGCGGCCGACGATCTCGCTGCAGCGGTGCGAGTGGTATCCCTGGGCGGACAATACGTTCCTGAGTTCGTCTCGGAACAAAAGACAGCATCCACCCACTTGACCGCGCGTGAACGTGACGTCTTGGAACTCCTGGCCGCTGGCCACACGAATGCGGAAATTTCCACGGTCCTCCATCTCTCGATCCGGACCGTTGAGACGTATCGCTCACAGCTCGGCCGCAAGCTTAGCGTTAGTAGCCGAGCGGATCTGATTCGGGTAGCTAAAGTGCAGGGCCTTCTCTAGTCGTTCGCCCACGATATCTCCGTTCGTCCGCGGCCACTCGACTATAATATCTATCGGAGTTCCAACGAAAGGTTCCGGAGCTGCTTGTGGCCATTCTGGCAGGCAAACTCGGTACGTCAGGTCGGCTCGGCCGTCGGCTTCTCGCTGGTAGGGGCGAGCGTATGCCCATTCGTCGAGCAGGGGTGCGGTTGAAGCGTCCGGCATCGGCGAGGCTTGCCGTCAGTTTGCGGCCGGTAGGCGCGGGCACGTTTGTACACGATGCCGGCCGCGGTGAGGGTGTCGCGCCACAGCCGTGAGCGGAGCAGGGACCGTTGTCGGTGAGCACGCGCGAGACGGTGATTCCAGCTGCTGTGAAGAACGTCTGCCCGCGGGTCCAGAACGCTGCAGCGGTCTCGCGGCGCTCGTCACCGTGGATTTCGGTGTAGGCCAGCCGGGAGTGCTCGTCGACGGCGTTGTGCAGGTAGGCGTAGCCCACCCCGGGGCGGCGGTTACCACCGGCACCTCATTCTCCAGGGCCGGTGAACCCGGCTGAGACCCATCGAGCCGACGGCCCGTGACACGACTCGTGACACGAGATTCTGTCAACCAGTGTGGCCAGAGGCGACTAGCACCTGCCACGCGGCAGCGTTGATGCAGGTCAGGCGTGGGCCCCCGGGGGATCGAACCCCGAACCCGCGGATTAAAAGTCCGCTGCTCTGCCGATTGAGCTAGAGGCCCGCACCACCACCCGCCCGCGGTGCGTGCGCCCAGCCTACGGGTCCACCACGTCCCGTCGCGCGGGACTCGCGCACCACGTCACACCCGCGGAGGGACCACGGGGCCCACGCCTCGCGTCGCGTTCGAGCACAATGGTTCTCCGTGACCGTGCAGGACCTCGTTCAGACCCCCGCACCGCAGGAACCCGTGTCCCGGGCCACCCCTGTGGTGAAGCCGCTGCGCATCGGGCCCTACCAGGCCGACTCCCCGGTAGTCCTCGCGCCGATGGCCGGCATCACCAACCCGGGGTTCCGGCGGCTGTGCCGCGAGCAGGGTTCCGGGTTCTACGTCTGCGAGATGATCACTTCCCGTGGGCTGGTCGAGAAGAACCCGCTGACCCTGCGGATGATCGCGATGGACCCCGACGAGTCCCCGCGGTCGATGCAGCTCTACGGCGTGGACCCGGCGGCGATGGGGCAGGCCGTCCGGATGATCGTCGAGCGCGACCTCGCGGACCACGTCGACATGAACTTCGGCTGCCCGGTCCCCAAGGTGACCCGCAAGGGCGGCGGGGCGGCGCTGCCGTTCAAGCGGCGACTGTTCGAGCGGATCGTGCGGGCCGCCGTCGACAACGCCGACGGGCGCCCGGTCACCGTGAAGATGCGGATCGGCATCGACGACGAGCACCACACCTACCTCGACGCCGGCCGGATCGCGGCGGACGCGGGGGTCGCGGCCGTCGCCCTGCACGCGCGGACGGCGTCGCAGCGCTACTCGGGCACCGCGGACTGGTCCGCCATCGCCCGGCTCCGCGACCACCTGCCCGCGGAGCTTCCCGTTCTCGGCAACGGGGACATCTTCAGCGCCGACGACGCACTCGAGATGGTCCGGCGCACGGCATGTGACGGTGTGGTGGTCGGCCGCGGCTGCCTCGGCCGTCCGTGGCTCTTCGCCGATCTCGAGGCGGCCTTCGCGGGCCGGCCGCTGCCGACCCCGCCGACGCTCGGCGAGGTCGCGGTGACCCTGCGCCGGCACGCCGTCCTGCTCGGCGAGCACATGGGCGTCGACAAGGGGATCCGGGACGTCCGCAAGCACATCGCGTGGTACCTGAAGGGCTTCGCGGTGGGGTCGGACGTGCGGAAACGTCTCGGCCTGGTCAACAGTATCGACGAGCTCGACGAACTCCTCGCCATGCTGGACCTCGACCAGGAGTTCCCGCCCGACGCGGAGGGCCCCCGCGGCCGTCAGGGCTCCCCGGGGCGCGTCGTCCTCCCCGAACACTGGCTGGACGACCCGGAGGACCCCTCCGTCCCGTTCGGGGCGGAGCTGGAGCACTCCGGCGGCTGAGCGCACCCCGGTGGTGATCTTGCCGACGGACGGTGCCAATGTCTTCGCCCGGTCGGGTGGCGTGCCGCGCGAACGGGTGCGGTGATCCCATCCACCTCAAGAGTCCCGTACGTCACGACGACATACCGGATAGGAGTCGGGGAGGTGATCGAGCGATGGACGCCGTCGGCATGATCCGCACGTTGCCGCACGAGGGCCGCGACGCCGAGCCACGCCCGGTGGACGCACTGCCCCCCGACTCCCCGCGCGCCCGCGCCGCCCTGCACACCGCCGCGGCGGAGCGGCTGGCCCAGCAGCACCAGTGGCAGCAGGCCTACATGCACCTGCAGGCCGCGGTGGAGCTGCTGCGCGGGGGGACACCACCACCGGCACCCACGACGAGCTGGACCGCCTGCGCCGTGAGCACGCGGAGGCACGCGAGCAGTCGCGCCGGGACAGCCTGACCGCCTCCTACAACCGCCGCTACCTCGACGAGCGGCTCGCCGCCCTGCTGGGCGACCTCGACGACACGGCGCTGCGCACCACCGGGATCTGCGTCGCGCTCGTCGACATCGACCACTTCAAGCTGGTCAATGACACGCACGGACACCTCTTCGGGGACCGGGTCCTGCAGCGGATGGTCGCCGAGCTCGACGCGGCGCTGCCGGACGACGCGTTCTGCGCCCGCTACGGCGGTGAGGAGTTCGCGCTGGTCCTGCCCGGGCGGGCGCTGGGCGCCGCCGTGGACATCTGCGAGACGGCACGCGAGCGCATCGCGCACCATCCGTGGTCCGAGCTGCATCCGGAGCTGCGGGTGACGGTGAGCATCGGCGTCGCGCACGCCGTGGGCGTCCCGACCGAGGTCGAGCGGCTCATCGGCGAGGCGGACATGCTTCTGTACACGGCGAAGGAGGCGGGCCGCAATGCCGTCGCCTACCGTGCCGGGCACGTCCGGCTCGCGGGGCCGGCCAGCGGGCGGCGTTCGATCCCCCAGCCCGTCCGCACCACCGGCTGACCCCCGCACCGTCCGCCCGTGACGGCTCCGTAAACTCCCACGAGGGGCGGACGGAGCCGGGAGCTGGCTCGGCCGCCCTTCCGTGTGTCCGGACGAGCCGCGCAGGGTCGGGAGGTGGCGTGCAGGAGCAGAACGACCGCGCTCCCCGCGACCCCGGCCCGGACCGTCGCCGCCGGCACCGGGACCCCGCCGACCAGGACGCCCCGGAGACCGACGTCGGCGACGACGTGCTCGCGCGCTACGGGCTCCGGTCCCCCACCGCGGACCCGCCCCCGGCCGGCGCGGGTGGACGGCGGCGACGTGCCGTTCCTCCCGCCGATCCGGATGCGCAGAGTCCCGGCCCGCCCGGTGGCGGGCCGGCCCGGCGCCTGACGCGGCGCGAGGAACGCGAAGCCCGTGAGGCGGCCGCACTCGGCAGGTCCGGTGGTCCCGGCCAGCCCGCCGGGGCACCTCCGACGGGCCCGACGGCCTCCCGGCCGGGGTCGCCCACTCCCCCGCCCGCGCGCGCCCCTGCTCCCCCGGCGGGTCCCGCGCCGGCGGGCCGCCCGCAGTCGACCGGGGTGCGGCGGAACGGAGCCGCGCCCCCCGGAGTCCCGGGACGACCCCGCCCGGACGCCGCCGGAACGGTTTCCGCCCGGATGGCGGACCTCCGCGCAACACGCCCTCCGGCGCCGGTCCGGAGAACCCGGACCCGATCCCTCCGCGACCCCGCAACCAGCCGGAACCCGGCCGACCGCCCGCCGCCGGCCCGCCCGGCGGCACCCCCCGGCCCGACGCGTTCGGCGGACCCGGCCCGGCGGCGCCGGGTCCGCTGGGAGCGGCCTCCACCGGCCGGCCCGGCGGCCCCCCCGACCCGACGCGTTCGGCGGACCCGTCCCGGCGGCGCCCGGCGGACCCTCCACCGGCGTACCGGCCTCGGCCGGCGCTCCCGTGGCGCCGGGCGCGGCCGAGGAGACCGTCCGCGTCCCCGCGGCCACCCCGACCGCGCCCCCGGCCGCCGAGGCCGCGGACGAGACCGCAGCGCGCACGGCGGAGGAGGTCGAGGAGACGACCGCGCTCGCCTCCCGCGTCCGGCGCATCGACGAGAGCCTCACCCGGCTCACCGCCGCCCACGCCGGGATGGCACTGCAGACCCGGGAGGGCGAGGAACCCGGGCCCGACGAGGACGAGTCCGCGGAGGCACCGGCGACCCCCACCCGTCGCCCCGTGCTCGCGGTGAAGATCCTCGTCGCCGCCGTCGCGTTCCTGCTGTTCGCGGGCACCGCACTGAGCTGGGGCGCGCTGCGCTGGATGGAGTCGACCGTCCGGCCCGTCGACGCCCTGGACCCCACGTCCGGCTCGATCGTCGACGCGGCGGCCCAGGCGGGCGACGACACCGTGGTGGTCCTCGGCACCGCCTCCGGCAGCTCCGGCGACACGGCGCGCACCGGCACCCGGACGGACACGGTCGTCCTCACCCACGTCGCCGCGAGCGGGGACCGGGTCGTCACCGTCTCGCTGCCGACGGACCTGGAGATCAACCGGCCGCCGTGCCAGCGCTGGGACCAGAACGCGGCCGCCTACCTGGACGAGACGGTCCCGGCCGAGACCCGCACGACCCTGGGGTCCGCCTACGAGGTCGGCGGCCCGCGCTGCACCGTCCGCGCGGTGCAGCAGCTCACCGGCCTCGCCGTGACCCGGTTCGTCGCGCTGGACATGCCGGGGGTCAAGGACATGGTCGACGCGCTCGGCGGCGTCGAGGTCTGCGTCGAACGGCCGGTGGTCGACGACCGGCTCGGCCCCGTCGTCCCGCAGGCCGGCACCACGACCCTCGACGGCGAGCAGGCCGTCCGCTTCGCCGAGGCCTCCGCCGTCCCCACGGACTCCTCACCGGCGTTCGGCCAGGCCCAACGCCAGCAGCGGCTCCTCGCCGCGGTGTTCGGCGAGGCCCTGTCCACCCGCGTGCTGCTCTCCCCCGGCACCACCCGCGACGTCGTGACGGCGCTGGGCCACAGCATGCTGGCGGACAACGCGGGCATGCAGGACCTGCTCGCCCTCTCCACGGCCCAGCGCCGGCTCGATGCCGACGGCGTCACATTCGTGCCGCTGCCGGTGAGCGGTGTGCCGAACACCCGCGGCAACCTCGAGCTGCGCACCGGGGACGCGAACGAGCTGTTCAGCGCGATACGCAAGGACCGGCCGTTGCCCGAGTCCGTGACGGCACCGGCCGGCCGGTCCAGCGCCGCCGCGCCGGACAGCGTCACCGTCGACGTGCTCAACGCCGCCGGCCGCGACGGGCTCGCCACCCAGATCGGGACGACGCTGCGCGGCCTCGGCTACGGCGTCGGGGCCGTCTCGAACGCCCCGGAGCCCTCGGCGGACACGCTGGTGAAGTTCTCCCCGGACCGCTCCGCGCAGGCGCAGGCGATCGCGGGACTCGTACCCACGGCCCGGCTCGTGCCGGACACCGGGACCAGCGGCTCGCTCCAGCTCGTCCTGGGCACGTCGTTCGACGGCGCGGTGCGCACGCCGGCGCTGGGCGCGGTCGCGCCCGCGGCGCAGCCGGCCACCGCGCCCCCCGCGACCTGCGACTGAGCCGAGCTCGTTTCGCCGAGGGTTCACCGCCGGTTCATGTGCTACTGCTGCCACATAGGTCACAGCCCTCTAGGGTGGTCGGTATGCGTGACGCGTACCAGGAGCAGCTCGACGGGCTCGCGGACGGCCTGGCCGGGATGTGCACCGACGTCGCCGTGGCGATGGAGAAGGCGACGCGCGCTCTGCTCGAGACCGATCTCCAGCTCGCCGAGCAGGTGATCAGCGAGGACCTCCAGATCGACAGCATCCGGGACACCGCCGAGGAGCGGGCCTTCGCCCTGCTCGCGCTGCAGGCCCCGGTCGCCACGGACCTGCGCATCGTCGTCGCCGCGATCCACGGGGCCGGGGACATCGAGCGGATGGGGGACCTCGCACTGCATGTCGCGCAGGCCGCCCGCCGCCGCCACCCACAGCCCGTGCTGCCCGCCGAGATCGCCCCGTACTTCGCGGAGATGGGCAGGGTCGGGGTCGCGCTGGCGACCAAGGCCGGCGAGGTCATCCGGTCCCGGGACATCGAGGCCGCGGCGGCGCTCGAGGCCGACGACGACGCGATGGACGACCTGCACAAGCACATGTTCAACGTCCTGATGGATCGCAACTGGTCACACGGCGTCGAGGCCGCTGTGGACGTCACCCTGCTGGCCCGCTTCTACGAGCGCTACGCGGACCACGCCGTGGCCGTCGCGCGGCGGATCGTCTACGTCGTCACGGGAAGCATGCCCGGCCCGCTCACCGTGTGATCCGTCCTCACAGGTTTGGCGCACCGTTCATTCGGGGGACATGTCGTCATGTCCTCGCACACGTATCGCGTCACCGAGATCGTCGGCACCTCCCCCGAGAGCGTGGAGGAGGCCATCAAGAACGGCGTCTCCCGCGCGAACGAGACGTTGCGGCAGCTCGACTGGTTCGAAGTCACCGAGATCCGCGGCCACATGGTCGAGGGCGCCGTCGACTACTTCCAGGTGGGCATGAAGGTCGGCTTCCGGCTCGACTCGTGACGTTCACCCGCCATTCACCGGATCCGGGTCCGCTGTCGGCCCGGGCTTCCTAACGTCACGCTGTGCGCGACTCACTGGAAGCCCTGCTGGACCAGCTGGCCGACACCCTGACCCTGCTGGGCCACGAGGCCGCGATCGCCATGCAACGGGCGACGGCGGCCCTGGTCGACTGCCGGCTGCGACTCGCCGAGCAGGTCATCTCGGGCGACACCGACATCGACGACCTGCGTGCCCAGGCGGACGAGTTCGCGACGCAGGCCCTCGCGCTGCAGCAGCCCGTCGCGACGGACCTGCGTGCGGTCGTCGCCGCCATCCACGTCGCGTCGGACTTCGAGCGGATGGGCGGGCTCGCCAAGCACGTCGCCACGTCCGCCCGCCGCCGGTACCCGGACCGCGTCGTCCCGGAGTCCGTGCAGCCCTTGTTCCGCAGCATGGGCGAGGTGTCCGTGGACCTGGCGCGCAAGGCCGCCGAGGTCGTGCGCACCCGGGACGTGCAGCTCGCCGAGGCGATCGACCGCGGGGACGACGAGATGGACCGCCTGCACCGCGAGCTCTTCGCCGTGCTGATGGACCCGGGTTTCGGCGGCGACGTCCAGGCCGCCGTCGACCTCACGCTGCTCGGCCGGTTCTACGAGCGCTACGCGGACCACGCCGTCGCGGTGTCCCGCCGGGTCGTCTACGTGGTCACCGGCAGCCGGCCCGGCCCGCTGGCCGTCTGAGCGCCGTTCGAAGATGCACGACGGCACTCTCGCTCATCAGGTAGGAGCGAGAGTGCCGTTCCTGCAGGAACGGGAGGGGCTCAGCCGAAGCGGCCGGAGATGTAGTCCTCCGTGGCCTGCTCAGTGGGGTTCGAGAACATCTTCGGGGTGTCGTCGACCTCGACGAGCCTGCCCGGCTCGCCCGTCGCCCGCAGGTTGAAGAACGCGGTCCGGTCGCTCACCCGCGCGGCCTGCTGCATGTTGTGGGTGACGATGACGATCGTGTAGTCCTTCTTGAGCTCCGAGATGAGGTCCTCGATCGCGAGCGTGGAGATCGGGTCCAGCGCGGAGCACGGCTCGTCCATCAGCAGGACGTCCGGCTGCACCGCGATCGCGCGGGCGATGCAGAGACGCTGCTGCTGACCACCGGAGAGGCCGCCGCCCGGCTTGTTCAGCCGGTCCTTGACCTCGTTCCACAGGTTCGCGCCGCGCAGGGCCCGCTCGGCGACCTCGTCGAGCTCCTTCCTGCCCTTGCCGCCCTGCAGCTTCAGTCCCGCGACGACGTTGTCCCGGATGGACATCGTCGGGAACGGGTTGGGCCGCTGGAAGACCATGCCGATGGTGCGGCGCACGCCCACCGGGTCCACCGAGGGCGCGTAGATGTCCTCGCCGTCGAGCAGCACCGAGCCGTCCACCCGCGCGCCGGGGATGACCTCGTGCATCCGGTTGAGCGTGCGGAGGACGGTCGACTTGCCGCAACCCGACGGGCCGATGAAGGCCATCACGCTACGGGGCGCGACGGACAGGCTGACCCCGTCGACGGCGTGGAACTTGCCGTAGTAGATGTCGACGTCCTTGAGGTCCAGGCGCTTGGCCATCGTCTTGGCTCTGCTCTCTCACTTGGTCTTCGGGGCGGTGGCCTTGGCCAGCACCGCGGCGAGGATCTGGAAGATCGTGATGATCAGGATGAGGGTGACGGCCGCGCCCCAGAGCCGGTCCGCGCCGGCGTCGGTCGGGTTGCTGCGCTCGACCGCCATCATCAGCGGCAGCGAGGCCATGTTGCCCTCGAAGATGTTGAAGTTGATGAAGGGCGCGTACGCCACCAGGATCAGCACCGGCGCGGTTTCGCCCATGACCCGGGCCAGCGCCAGCACGATGCCGGTGAGCATGCCGGACAGCGCCGTGGGGATGACGACCTTGGTGATCGTCTTCCACTTCGGGACGCCGAGGGCGTACGAGGCCTCGCGCAGGTCGTCGGGGACGATCCGCAGCATCTCCTCGGTGGAGCGCACGACGACCGGCAGCATCAGCAGCACCAGGGCGAGCGACACCGCGAACGCGCTGCGGCCGAGGCCGAGGATCGAGATCCACACGGCGTAGATGAACAGCGCCGCAACGATCGACGGCACGCCGGTCAGGATGTCGACCATGAACGTGACGGCACGGGCCAGCCGGGTCCGGCCGCCGTACTCCACCAGGTAGATCGCGACCATGACCCCGATCGGCGTCGCGATGACGGCGCAGACGAGGCCTTGGAACAGGGTGCCGACGATCGCGTGGTAGGCGCCGCCGCCCACCTGCCGGGCCAGCAGCCCGTTGAGGGACTGGCTCCACCACGCCGAGTTCAGCACCGAGGCGATGCCCTCGACGATCACCGTGCCGATCACCCACACCAGCGGGACCAGGGCGATCAGGAAGGCGAGCGTGACGGCCCCGGTCGCGAGGCCGTTGCGGAAGCGCCGGCCGCCGCTGATGCCGATGAACGCGGGCGCCGTCGCCGGCCGCTGCAGTTCCCGCTCGGTGATCGTCATGCCTTGGCTCCGGACCGGGAGACGACCCACCGGGCCGCCGCGTTGACGATGAACGTGAGCACGAACAGGACCAGGCCCGCGGCGATGAACGCGCCGGCGGAGAGGTTGTTGTTCAGCTCGGCGAACGACAGGGCGATCTTCGAGGCGAAGGTGGCGCCGCCGTCGAACAGGCTGCCGGTGAAGAACAGCGGCGTCGCCGCGAGGATGATCGTCAGGGCGATGGTCTCGCCGAGCGCGCGGCCCAGGCCGAGCATCGCGGCGCTGACGTAGCCCGCCTTGCCGAAGGGCCAGACCGTCATCCGCACGACCTCCCACTTGGTCGCGCCGAGGGCCAGGGCGGCCTCGATGTGGGCTCGCGGGGTCCGCTCGAACACCTCGCGGGAGATCGCGGTGATGATCGGCAGGATCATCACCGCCAGCACGATGCCGGCGGTGAAGACGGTCGCGCCGGCGATCTGCACGTTGCCGGGGGAGAAGAGGAAGAACCAGCCCAGGGTATCCTGCAGTGCGAGCGCGAACGGCTGGAGCACCGGCGCCAGCACGAACAGGCCCCAGAGCCCGAAGATGATCGACGGGACGGCCGCGAGCAGGTCGATCAGGTAGCCGAACGGCCGGGCGACCGACCGCGGGGCGTACTGCGTGAGGAACAGGGCGATCCCCAGCCCCACCGGCATGGCCAGGACGAGCGCGAACAGCGACACCTCGACGGTGACGAGCAGCAGGTCCAGGATGCCGAAGTTCAGGTTCTTCGGGTCCCCGGCGTCGAACGTGCGGCCGGTGAGGAAGTCGCCCTGGTCGGCCAGGACCGCGGGAACGGCCTGGACCAGCAGGAACACCGCGATCGCGGCGACCAGCGCCACGATGAAGACGCCGGACCCGGTGGCGAGGCCGCGGAAGATGCGGTCCCCGCGCTGCACGAACGTCCGGCCCGGGGCCTCCCCGGGAGGAGTGGCGGGATCGGGAGTGGCGATGCCGGCCTCCGGGACGACGGCTGTGTCCACGAGGGCGGAGCCCCACCGGTCACCGGGGTCACCGGTGCCGGCGGGGCCCACCGTCGTGGTCGGATCGCTCACGGGAGGCGACACTGCGCGATGCAGCGGGTCGGGGGCGTTCCGCCCGTTGTCAGCGGCTGGGCGCTCACGTGAGCCTCCATGGATTGTGCCGGGTGGTGCCCGATCCGAAGAGGATCGGACGGGGTGGGACTGGTCTCAGGCGCTCGGCGCCGCGATGGCGTCGATCGCCGTGGTCAGCTTCTGCTGGAAGGAGGCCGGCAGCTTGGCGTAGCCGGCGTCGGGCAGGTTCGCCTGGCCGTCGGTGGCGGCCGTGGTGAGGAACGCCTTGACCGCCTTGGCGGTCGGGGCGTCGTAGCCCTTCGAGCAGACGATCTCGTAGGTCGCCAGGATCAGCGGGTACTGGCCGGCCGCGGTGGAGCCGTAGACCGACTTGAGGTCCAGCTTCAGGTCGTTGCCCTCGCCGGCGACCTGGGCCCCCTCGATCGCCTTGCCGACGGAGGCGTCGTCGAGCGCGACCGGGCCGCTGCCGCTGTCGATCTGCGCCATGCCGAGCTTGTTGTCCTGGGCGTAGGACAGCTCGACGTAGGTGATCGAGCCCTCGGTGGCCGCGACGGCCTGCGCGACGCCGGACGACTTCTCCGCGCCGGAGCCGATGCCGCCGGCGAACTTCTTGCCGGCGCCCTGGGTCCAGGCACCCTTCGACGAGGCCTGCAGGTACTGCTGGAAGTTGTCCGTGGTGCCGGACTCGTCCGAGCGGAAGACGACGTTGATCGGCGTGGCCGGCAGCGTCTTGCCGCTGTTCAGGGCCGCGATCGCCGGGTCGTTCCAGGTCTTGATCTGGCCGTTGAAGATCTTCGCCGTGACCTCGCCGTTGAGCACGAGGCCGTCGACGCCGGAGAGCTTGTACCCGATCGCGACCGGGCCGAACACCAGCGGGAGGTTCCACGCCGGGTTGTTCTGGCAGCGGGCCGCGGCCGGCGCGGTCTCGGTGTCCTTGAGCGCCGAGTCCGAGCCGCCGAAGTCCACGAGACCGGCGGTGAACTGCTTGACGCCCGCGCCGGAACCGGTCGGGTTGTAGGCGATGCTGGAGCCGGCGCACTTGGCCTGGTAGGCCTGCGCGAAGACGTCCATCGCGTTCTTCTGCGCGGAGGAGCCCTCGGCCGTCAGGCTCGTCTTGCCGCTGCAGTCGACCGCGGGCGAGTTGGCCGCCGAGGCACCGCCCGCAGCCGAGCCGGCGTTGGGGTCACTGCCACAGGCGGAGAGCACCAGGGCTCCGGCCGCGATGATGGCGAGTGCGGCGCCGTGCCGCTGGATCTTCACGTGCTTCCTCCGGAAGGCTTTACCGACGGCTCGGGGCGGCCGTTCGAGCCTTGACGCTAAGCAAGCAGGGTGGACGCATGTCCGCGCTGGGATGAACGCAGGATGAACAGGTACGCCGTTGCGACCTTCGCCACCCGAACGGCACCCTCGCGGCATCCATACAGGAGGACGGAAACGACACGCTGCGTGACTGGCCGCGGCAGAGGCCCCGAACGAGCGAAGTCCCGGGCCCTCAGCGGGTGTAGGCGACGTCCGAGGCGAAGACCGTGAATCCGAGCTTCTCGTACACCCGGACCGCGGGGACGTTGTCCGACTCGACGTAGAGCAGGACGGTGTCCAACCCCCGCTCGTGGAGGTGCTGCAGGCCGGCGAGGGTCAGCACGTGCCCGAGGCCACGACCGTGCGCCGCGGGGTCCACGCCGAGGACGTAGACCTCGCCCATCGCTGGTTCGGTGTCCGTCGCCGGGTGCACCTTCGTCCAGTGGTAGCCGAGCAGCGGCCCGTCCGGTTGCGCGACCGCGAGCAGGAAGCCCGCTGCGTCGAACCAGTACTCGGCCTCGCGCTCGCGGACCTGTGTCTCGGTCCAGCCGCCCTGCTCCGGGTGCCAGTCGAAGGCGGCGTTGTTGACGCGCAGGAACTCCTGCTCGTCCGCGCCGACGACGAACGGACGGATGCGGACGCCGTCGGGGACGACGAGCTCCGGCAACGGCCCCGCGGAGCCGGCGACGCGGCGCATCTGCAGCAACACGCGGGTCCGGTCGAACCCGAGGTGCGCGGCGATCCGGGCGGCGGCGGGCTGGTCCCCGTGCGCCCAGACCTGCAGCGGGGAGGGCCCGGCCTCGGCGAGCGCCCGGGCGAGGGAGGAACCGATTCCGCGGCCGCGGTAGACCGGGTGCGTGACGAGCTCGGCCGAATCCCCGTCGAGCTGCGCGTAGCCCTGCAGGGTCTCGCCGTCCCGGACCAGGAAGTGGGTCAGCCCCTCGCGGGCTCCGCCGCGGCGCAGGTTGAGCAGGAACTGCTCGGAGAGCGGGTCCGTGCCGTCCTCGCGGGTGGCGGCCTCGGCGAGCGCGAACACCTCCGCGGTGCGGGCGCCGTCGAGTTCGGGCAGGGACCGTGCGTCGCTCACGGGCCGACCCTACGCGTCCCCGCCGGACGGCAGGGTCAGAGCGTGCGGGAGAGGACGACTCGGTCCACGTCGTCGTCCGAGTCCGACTCCTCGGCCAGCGCGCCCGCCGGAACGCCCAGGCCGGCCCGGCTCGGCCGGACGAACTTGTAGCCCACGTTGCGCACGGTGCCGATCATCTGCTCGTGCTCGGGGCCCAGCTTGGCGCGCAGCCGCCGGACGTGGACGTCGACGGTGCGGGTGCCACCGAAGAAGTCGTAGCCCCAGACCTCCTGCAGCAGCTGGGCGCGGGTGAAGACCCGGCCCGCGTGCTGAGCGAGGTACTTGAGCAGCTCGAACTCCTTGTAGGTGAGCTCGAGCAGCCGACCCTTGAGCCGTGCGGCGTAGGTGGCCTCGTCGATCACGAGCTCGCCGAGCACCAGGGCCCCGCCGGCGGAGGCGGCGTCGCCACCGGGCCGGGACTTGAGCAGCCGCAGCCGCGCGTCCACCTCGGCCGGGCCGGCCGTCGGCAGCAGGATCTCGTCGACGACCCACTCGCCGGAGACGGCCACCAGCCCGCCCTCGTTCAGCACCGCGATGACCGGCACGTCCGTCCCCGTGCTGCCGAGCAGCCGGCACAGGCTGCGGGCCGCGACCAGGTCCGTGCGGGCGTCCACCAGGACCGCGTCGTGCGGCCCGGCGTCGAGCAGCGCCGCGACCTCGGGTGCCGCGGTCCGGACACCGTGCGGGAGCAGCGTCAGCGCGGGGAGCACCGATCCGGGCTCCGTGTCCGCTGTCAGCAGTAGCAGTTCCACCGCTGGCCTCCTCTCCACCGGAGATGGTCGCGAACCCCACGCCCGGGGTCCGTCGGCCGGTCACGGTGGGCGGCGTCGACGCACCGATCTTCTCGTGCGACCCGGCGGGGTCCGTCGCACGATCGGTCAAGAATAAACAGGGAATGGCATTCTGGTTAACCCGCGCGTCGTAGCTCACCCCAATCGGCGAGCCTGTGCGCTGCACGAACACCTGCCGGGACGGTGCGCAATGCCCGGAAGGACACCATCTCGCCACAGCCTTCCACGCTCGTGACATCACGTGTCCGGGTGGCCACGTATAGCACCGTGTCCCCACCCGTCGTCGAGGGCTCCGGGGCCCGCCTCTAGGTTCTCCTCCGGAACCCTTGCGGGTCGGAGGTCGAGAGTGAAACGCCTGATCGTCGTGCTGCTGGTGCTCGTGGGAGTGCTGGTGGCCGTGGACTACGGAGCCGCTGCGGCGGCCGAGTCCGCCGTGTCGCGCCAGATGCGCGAGCGGCTCGGACTCGCGGACGACCCGTCCGTCCGCATCAACGGCTTCCCCTTCCTCGCCCAGGCGCTGTCCGGGGAGTACCGCAGCGTGCAGGTCGAGGCCCAGCGCGTGCCCGTCGGCCAGCTGCGGCAGGTCGACGTCCGGGCCCAGCTGAACGACGTCACGGCGCCGCTGTCCGAGCTTCCTCGGCTCCGGTCCGAAGACGCTGCGGGTGGCGAATGCGGACGGTTCCGTGCGCGTCGGCACGACGGACCTCGAGGCACTCCTGCCCGGCGTCCAGAAGTTGACGATCGCGAACCTCGACGCCAACGCCCTCGACTCGCTGGTCCGGGACGGTGGCGCCGACCCGTCCCTGCGCGGGCTCGACCCGGAGACGACGGCCCGGTTCGGCGGCACCGTCGCCGCGCTCGGCCAGGAGCTGGACGTCGCCGTGGTCGCCGAGCTGCAGATCGTCGACGGGAAGATGCGGATCGTGCCGCGCGACGTGCGGCTCGGCGACACCGACGCGGACCCGCTGCCGGCGCCGGTCCAGTCCCTGATCCAGCAGCTCTTCACCGTCCAGGTCGACCCCGGGACCCTGCCCTTCGAGGTCACGCCGACCAAGTTCCGCGCCCGGGACGGCGAGCTGGAGCTGCTCGGCAGCGCGCAGAACCTCCTGCTCGGCGCCGGTGGTGCGGTCACGACCGGCTGACCCGGGAATCGTCCGGCGAGCGACGAGGTTGGCAGCGACATGGACACCGTCGGGTTGATCGTCGTGCTCGGCACGCTGGCCGTCGCGACCGTCGCCGGGCTGATGCTGAAGGCCCGCGCCGGCAAGGTGCGGGACACCGCCGCCGAGGGCACGGGCGTCGACGGCTGGGCGCTCGCCGGGATGGCCCCGGGTGCCGGGCGGGACGTGCTCCTGCTGCAGCTCTCCTCGCCGGTGTGCATGCCGTGCCGGCAGACCGCCGCCGTGCTCGAGGACCTCGCCGTCCGCGAGCCGCGGGTCGCCCACGTGGAGATCGACGTGGCCGACCGGCCGGACGTCGCCCGGGAGCTCGGCGTGCTGCGGACCCCCACCACGGTGGCCTTCGGGGCAGGCGGCGTCGAGCTGCTGCGGGTGTCCGGGGTGCCGCGCGTCGCCGAGCTCGAGGGAGCCCTCGCCCGTGAGCTGGCGTGAGGACACCCGGACGGGTGTGATCCAGGTCGTGGGATCACGTTCCCGTGGGCCGGACCTTTCGGTTACCCTCGCGTCCGTGAACTGGCCGCTGACCCGACGCCGCACAGTGGACCTGTGCCGCGTCGCCGGCTGCCTGTGTCGGTCTTCCTGATCCGGACGCCCACCCGTTCCCCCCAGGAGACTCACCATGTCCGATCCCGGTCCGGGGTCATCGACGCCCACCGGCACCCCGCTGCCGGCCGAGACCGAGGCACCGGTCGACCCCCGAGGCGTGCGTTTCAACGCCGCCGTGACCGCGGTCGTCCTCGTGCTGGTGCTGCTCAGCGGTAGCGGGTGGCTCGTCGCCGCGCAGGCGCTCGTGTTCGCTCTCGGGGCGTTCGTCGGCCTGCGCTACGCGCCGTACTCCGTGCTCTACCGGGCGCTGCTCGCGCCGCGCCTCGGCCGGCCCACGGAGCTCGAGGAGGCAGCGCCGGTCCGTTTCTCGCAGACCGTCGGCTTCGTCTTCGCCGTGATCGCCGCCGTCGGGTACCTGAGCGGCCTCACCGTGCTGGGCATCGTGGCCGCCGCGTTCGCGTTGGCCGCGGCGTTCCTCAACGCGGCCTTCGGCTTCTGCCTGGGCTGCGAGATGTACGCGCTCCTGCACCGCGGCCGTGCCGCGCGCGCCTGAGCCCACGCTCGATCCATCCACCGCACCACCACCAATCAACACTGCTGGGAGCATTCACATGAGCCGCGAGGACGTCCTGGTCACCGCCGACTGGGCGGAGAAGAACCTGGGCACCGAGGGAATCGTGTTCCTCGAGGTCGACGAGGACACCACCGCCTACGACGGCGGTCACCTCCCGGGTGCCGTCAAGGTCAACTGGACCACCGAGCTGCAGGACCCGGTGCGCCGGGACATCCCGACCAAGGAGCAGTTCGAGGCGCTCCTCTCGGCCAAGGGTGTGAGCAACGACGACACCGTCGTGCTCTACGGCGGCAACAACAACTGGTTCGCGGCCTACGCGTACTGGCAGTTCAAGCTCTACGGCCACGAGAACGTGAAGCTGCTCGACGGCGGCCGCAAGAAGTGGGAGCTCGACGGTCGCCCGCTGACCACCGACATCGTCGAGCGGTCGGCCACGACCTACACCGCCAAGGACGCCGACCTCTCGATCCGCGCCCACCGCGACGAGGTCGTCGAGGCGATCAACAACAAGAACCTCGTGGACGTGCGCTCACCCGACGAGTTCTCCGGCAAGATCCTCGCACCGGCGCACCTGCCGCAGGAGCAGTCACAGCGGCGGGGTCACGTCCCCTCCGCGATCAACATCCCGTGGAGCAAGGCGGCCAACGAGGACGGCACCTTCAAGTCCGACGAGGAGCTGACCGCGCTCTACGGCGAGGCCGGCTACGACGCGGGCAAGGCCACCATCGCCTATTGCCGCATCGGCGAGCGCTCCAGCCACACCTGGGTCGTGCTGCACGAGCTGCTGGGGCACGCCGATGTCAAGAACTACGACGGCAGCTGGGTCGAGTACGGCTCGCTCGTCGGCGTGCCGATCGAGCTGGGCGCGGGCCGCTGATGTGCGGTGCCCCTGACCAGGCCGTGGCGCTCCCGCCCGGCACCGATCTGAGCAAGGAGACCGTCCTCGCGGGCCGCGTCGTGGCCGGCGGGCAGCCCGTCGGCGGCGCGTTCGTGCGCCTGCTCGACGGGACCGGCGAGTTCACCGCGGAGGTCGTCTCGTCGGCCTCCGGGGACTTCCGGTTCTTCGCCGCTCCCGGCACCTGGACCGTCCGGGCCCTGTCCCGCTCCGGCAACGGCCAGGCCGTGCTGAACGCGGACGGCCCCGGCCTGCACCAGGCCGAGGTCGCCGTCGCCTGACGGCACCCGCACGTCCCCGCCGCCCCCGGCCGTCCTCGGCCGGGGGCGGCGGTGCGTGCGGCGCACTCGGCCGCCTCTCCACGCCCGGACTAAGCTCCGCGGCCGTGCACTGGTTCTTCACCGGACTGCTGATCGCCGCGAGCGTCGGCACGGTCGCCTTCACCGGGCTGCTGCTGCGCCGGCTGTTCACCACCGCCCCGGAGGCCGCAGCGACCCTCACCGCGTCGTTCGCCGCCCCGGCTCCCTCGGACGAGGAGCCCACGACATGACCGATCCCGACCCCGCCACCGATCCCGACCAGGACGGCCTCTCCACGATCTCCGGGCCGGCCAACGCCGCCCCGGACTCGGCCCGGCGCAACCGTCCCCAGTGGGACGACCTGCCGATCCCGGACGACACAGCGAACCTCCGGCAGGGCCCCGACCTGCACGAACAGTGCCTCGGCCTGCTCCCCCTGATCGGCGTCTGGCGCGGCACCGGCGAGATCGTCTACCCGACGATCGACGGCCCGTACTCCTTCGGCCAGCAACTCGTGTTCGCCCACGACGGCCGCCCGTTCGTCTCCTACGAGGCGCGCGCGTGGCTGCTGAACGAGGACGGGACGGTGCTGCGCCCGGCCGCGCGCGAGACGGGGTTCTGGCGCCCGCAGCCCGACGGCTCGCTGGAGGTCCTGATCGCGCACGCGACCGGGATCATCGAGGCCTGGTTCGGCGACCGCGGGGACATGCGGTCCTGGCAGATCGAGACCGACGCCGTGGTGCGCACCCCGACGGCGCAGGACGTCGTGGCGGCCAAGCGGCTCTACGGCCTGGTGAACCAGGGCGACCTGGCCTACGTCGACGAGCGGGCCATGATGGGCCAGGAGATGCAGCCGCACATGTCGGCGCTGCTGCACCGCGTCGTGGGGTGATCCCGGCCTAGCGTGCGTGCCGAGCCCCCGGCTCGGCGCCCGCGGCCCGGGTGTCCGGGGTCCGAGCATCCGTAGGCCAGGAGTCCGCGCTCGAGGCGTCGGCGGACCGGTCGAGGGTCCGGCCCAGGATCGTCGCGACGTCGCAGGTGGGCAGGCCCGCGAGCTTCGCGACCTGCTCGACGCTCAGCCCCGAGTCCAGCAGCCGGCGCAGGACCGCGCCCAGCGCGGCCTGCTCCTGGCGGACGGCCTCGCTGAGCCGCTGGAGCGCGCCCTGGCTGCTGTCGAGGTCCACGGTGGCACCGACCGCCCGGTCCGGGTCCGGCAGCAGGACGGCGAGGAGCCGGTCGCGGACGGCGTTGCGGGACTCGTCCGTGGTGGAGTCGGGGGTGCGGGACTGCGGCACGACCTCCGCCGGCGCGTCCGGACCGGGCTCGTCCTCGGTGGGGGCGACGGCCTCGTCGGGCGTCGACGAGTGCGTGGTCCTGGCCGCGCCGCGCTCCGCGGCCGCCGCGCGCACCGTGAGCGCATGCTGGAGGGCCTCGGCGACCGCGCGGGTGGATCCGGGCACCGCCTCGCCCTGCAGCGGCTCAGCGGCGCCCTCGCGGGCCGCGGCGAAGTGCGCGGCGGTGTCGGTGAAGGAATCCGTTCCGGCGGGCGCCTCACCGGTGTTCCCGAGGTTCTCGGCGCTCGCGAAGCCGGCGGTGCTCTCGGGGCTGTCGGCGCTCTCGGAGTTGTCGAAGCCGGCGGCGGTCGCCGGGTTGCCCGCGCTCTCAGCGCTCTCAGCGCTGCCGGGGCTCTCAGGGCTGTCGAGGTCTTCGGCGCCCCGCCGGCGCTCTGGCTCCGCGGGGCTCCCCATGAGCCCGGCGAGCATCGCGGGGGTGGGGCGCTCGTCCGTAGGGGCGAGGGCGTCGGCGACGTCGTCGGGCACGGGCTCGGTCTGCGCGGCAGCCACCTCGCTTCGGGCGGCCGGTAGGTCGGTCCGGGGCAGCTCGGACCCGCTCGTGCCCGTTCCAGCCGTGGGCTCGGCCCGCTCGATGGCAGGCTGGGTGAACGTGGGCCAGGTTCGCTCGGCGGCGAGCCCGGAGCGCTCGGGCTCGATCCGCTCCAAGGCCGACTCGGTCCGCTCCGTGGCGGCCTCGATACGCTCGGCCACGGGCTCGATCGGCGTGGACTCGGCCCGTTCCGTACCCGGCTCGTCCCCGACGGCCGTCCGTCCCGCGGCGTGCGCGTTCTCCCACGGACGGCTCGTGATCGGTTGCAGGGTCGCGGCCGCGGCGCCGACGATCGGCGGAGCGACGATCCGGGTCGGCGACGGCGAGGTGGTCGCCTTCGGGCCGGTCCCGGCATCGACGTCGGCCGGCTCGGCGGGGGCGGTCTCTCCGGAGACGATCGGGGAGGACGAGGCGTCGGGTTCGGCCGGGACGTCCACTCCGACCGGAGCATCCGATCCGACGAGAGCATCCGATCCGACCGGGGCATCCGATCCGACGAGAGCGTCCGATCCGGTCGCCGTGGGCGCGTCCGGCCCGGCAGGAGCGTCCTCGGACCACCGCGGCTCCGGCGCGGGACGGACGGCCGGGCCCGAACCCATGTCCACCCGGGACTCGAGGTGTTCCGGAGCGGGACGCGCAATCGTCTCGACACCGCCCGACGCCCCGACGGACGCCGGGGGCCGGAACGGAAGCGGGGACGTGCTCGCCTCCCGCACCGCGACCGCCTCGGCCACGGTCAGCCGCCGCGGCTCCGGCACGACCGTCGACTCCTCCGACGGCTGCTCCACGGGCGGCTGCTCCGCAGGCGACGGTGGGGCCGGCTGCTCGACGGACGACGACTCCGCGGACGACGGTTCCGCGGACGACGGGGGGCGAAGAGGTCGACCCTGCCGTTGGCGGCCTCACCGGTCCAGTCCGCATGGGTGACCTCGCGTTCCGCGGCGGTGTCCGGTGACGGCTTCCCGGCGGCCCGGACGACCACCACGAACAACGCGATGATCAGCGCGATCGCACCTGCACCCAGCGGGACCAGAACGTCCGTCGAGATCGTTCCCTGCATGGCTGCGCACCGTACGCCGAAAACAGTGACGGTGAGCACCGGAACTCAGCCGGAGCGTGACCCCGATGTCGAGCGGTCCGTCCGGTTCTGCTCCGCGCCCTGGCCGCTGCGGCCGTTGGCCCCGGATTCGCCGGGCTTGCCTCCACGATCGGCCGGACCGCCGTCCTTCTTGGCGGCTTCCGGTCCTGCCGACCTGGGGTTCTTCGGCGGAGCATCCTTCGCGGAGGAGGCCGGACCCGGGCGCACCGCGCGCACGGCGACCGTCTGCTCGGCGCCCGGCTCGGGCCGTTCCTCCGTCCCCGGAGGCCGCCGGACGGGCATCAGACCGGTCTTCTCGGGGTCTGCGGACTCGCCGGACGGGGCCGCGTTTTCAGCCGATCCGGTGTCCCCTCCTCGCTTGAGGGCGGGTACGACGGTGGTGCGCTCGGCGGCCTCCGTCGCCTTCGCGGGAGCGTCCTCGACACGACCGGCGGCGGCCTGCTCCTCGACGGAGCGGCCCCCGTCGTCCTTCGGACGGAACGGGTTGGGCTCCGGACGCGTCCTCGTCGCCGCGGGGCGGTCCGCGTCGGCCTCGTGGGCACCCGGCCCGGGCTTCGCGGGGGCGGACGGGCCACTCCCGGCGTGCGCGCCGGGGAGCGGCTGTCCGGCCGCTCCGGGCTCGACGGCCGGCGGAGCGGCGTGCGGCGCGGGTCGCTGACCGCGCGGCGACTGGGCCACGAACTGGGCCGTCGGCGCGGAGAGCAGTCCCTCGAGCTGCCCGCGCATCCGGGTGAGCTCGGCGACGACCTCGTCCCGCTGCCGGACCAGGTCCGCGAGCTCGGCGCGGGCCGTCTCGTTGTCGTGGCGGGCGGCGGCACGGGCGGCCTCGACCTCGCGCTGCGCCGCGACACGCGCGGCACCACGGATCTCCTCGGCTTCCTCCTCCGCCGCCTGCAGGATGCTCTGCATGCGGTCGGTGAAGGTTCCGATCATGTCAGGCGAGCCCTCGGGCGCCGGCAGACCGCCGGGGCGCGGCCGTGGCGTCGGCCGCGGACGTTCGTTCTGCGGCATCGGAGGGGGAAACCCGGGAGGCATGCCCTGCGGCCCCACCGCCGGGAACGGCTGGCTGCGCGCCGCGTCGAGGTCCGCGCGCATGCGGCCCAGCACCCGTTGCAGCCGTGCCACGTGCTCGTCGACCTGCCTGCGGTCGTAGCCGCGGAGCACGACGTCGAACCGCGGGGCACCGAGCGGGCGGTCTCCCCCGTCAGCGGTCATGACCCGTGCCTCCACATGCCGTCCCACGCGTCCATCTCGCCTACGGTAGGGAGATCGGCGCTCGTCATCCTGCGTGTTCACTCTAACGGAGCAGGTGTCGCGCGACCGAATCGACGATCGGCTGCCGTGCTCCCACCAGCAGGTTCGGTTCGCCCACCCCGTCCGGTGCGGACCGTTCGGCGCGCCGGGACGTCGTCCGCCGTACACGCCTACCATCGGCCCTGTGGACACGTCGCTGAAGAGCACCCTGCACAAGCGAGGGCTGCGGATGACCCCGCAGCGACAGCTGGTGCTCGACGCGGTGCGCGAGCTCGGGCATGCGACGCCCGAGCAGATCTGCACGAAGGTGCAGGCCGCGGCGCCCGCCGTCAACATCACGACGGTCTACCGGACCCTCGACCTGCTCGAGGAGCTCGGGCTGGTGCGGCACACCCATCTCGGGCACGGCGCGCCCAACTACTCGGAGCGCGAGCACCAGCACGTCCACCTCGTGTGCCACCGCTGCGGCGCGGTCACCGAGGCGCCGACAGACCTGATGGAGCAGCTCGCCGAGCAGCTGCAGACCTCGTCCGGCTTCGAGCTCGACGTGACACACGTCGCCCTCTCGGGCCGCTGCCGGAACTGCCTCGAGGCCGACGACGTAGAGGAGAACGCGTGACCGTCCCCGGCTACACCGACCCCGAGACCCCCGGCGCGGCGGGGCCCGACGACGCGGTGCCCGCCCACCGCGGGGACCCGTTCGCCGAGCAGCGGGCCATGGCGCGCTCCGCCGCCGTCGTCGACCGGAGCCACCGCGGCGTGATCGCCGTACCCGGCGAGGACCGGCTGAGCTGGCTGCACCTGATCCTCACCCAGCACGTCAGCGAGCTGCCGGCGAACGCCGGCAGCGAGACGCTCGTCCTGGACGTCAACGGCCGGGTGCTGCACCACGCCGTGCTCTCGCACGTCGGGGACACGGTCTGGCTGGACACCGAGCCCGGCGAGCTTCCCGCTGCTCGACTACCTCGAGAAGATGCGGTTCTGGTCGAAGGTCGAGCCACGGGACGCGAGCGACGAGCTGGCGGTGCTCTCCGTCGTCGGCCCGGACACGCCCGCCGTGCTCGCCGCGGCCGGCGCACCGGTGCCCGACGGCGCCTACGCGAGCGTCGCCCTCGGCGAGGCCGGGATCGTCCGGCGGATGCCGTGGCCCGGTCAGGACGCCGCGGACCTCCTGGTCCCCCGCGCCGAGAAGCAGGCCTGGTTCGAGCGGCTCACCGCGGCCGGCGCCCGCGCCGCCGGGACGATGGCGTTCGAGGCGTTCCGGGTCGAGGCCCTGCGACCGCGGCTGGCCGTGGACACCGACGAGCGGACGATCCCGCACGAGGTCGGCTGGATCGGCTCGGCCGTGCACCTGACGAAGGGTTGCTACCGCGGCCAGGAGACGGTCGCCCGGGTCGCGAACCTGGGCCGGCCGCCGCGCCGGCTCGTCCTGCTGCACCTCGACGCGGGCGACGAGGAACTGCCGGTGACCGGCGATCCCGTGACCCGCGACGGCAAGACGGTCGGCCGCGTGGGAACGGTCACACTGCACCACGAAAGTGGGGCGGTGGCGCTGGCCCTGGTCAAGCGCTCGGTGCCGCAGGACGCGGAGCTGATCGCCGGTGTCGACGAGCGGGCCGCGCCCGCCGCGATCGACCCGGACTCCTACGTCCCGGACGAGACGGCCCCGCCGCCCGGGCGCGCCGCCCAGATCCGCGGCGGCCTGCGCGGCTGACGAACGGCCCGGGAGGGCGCTGGACAACCAACCCGCCCTGCTGCGCGGCGTCGTCGTTCAGCACCTCCTAGCTGTAGCGACCCATCACGTTGTTGACGGTGGTTGACGGCGTGTTGGCTTGATCGAGGGGAAGGCCTCCGGCGGAGTGGGTGTGTCTGACGCACCTGCTCGAACCCGGAGGCCTTCCGTGTCGCACCGTAACGCCCGCACCACTGTCCACGGGCGCAGGCTCATCATCGAACGTTGGCGAGCCGGTTGGCCGGCTGCGCGGATCGCCGAGCAACTCGGGATCTCCCGGGCCACCGTGCACAAGTGGATCCGCCGGTTCCGCGAAGAAGGTTGGGGCGGCCTGGAAGACCGCTCCTCACGCCCGCGCACCAGCCCGACCCGCACTCCCGCGCTCGTGGAGGCCCAGATCCTGGCGCTTCGCGACTCCCAGCGTCGCGGCCCGGTCTATCTGGCCGGGCAGCTGCAACTGGTGGCGTCCACCGTCGGGCGGGTGCTGCGTCGTCACGACGTTGCCCCGCTGGCGGCGATCGACCCGACCACCGGAGAACCGGTACGCCGCCACTCCGGGATCCGCTACGAACGCCGCGCACCCGGAGACCTCCTACACATCGACGTGAAGAAGCTCGGGCGGGTACCCGACGGCGGTGGCTGGCGGCTCCTCGGCCGCGACGCCACCATCGCCCACCGGCACAAGCCAGTCCGGATCGGCTTCGACTACCTCCACGTCGCCGTGGACGACCACACCCGGCTGGCCTACGTCGAAGCGTTGCCCGATGAACGCGACGCCACCTGCGCAGGGTTCCTGCACCGGGCCGTGGCCTCGTTCCGTTCCCGAGGAGTGCGGGTGCTGCGGATCCTCACTGACAACGCCCTGGTCTACCGACGCGGATCCCTCTGGCAGGCCGTCTGCGTCGCTGCGGGACTGCGGCGCCGGTTCACCAAGCCCGGCTGCCCCTGGACGAACGGGAAGGCTGAGCGGTTCAACCGGACCCTGCTCAGCGAGTTCGCCTACGCCCGCCCCTGGCTGTCCAACACCGATCGACTCGCCGCCCTCGACAGCTGGGTCGATCACTACAACACTCGACGCGCCCACTCCGCCATCGGCGGCCGGCCCCCGATCACCCGACTCGCCGCGTGACCGTCAACAAGGTCTCGGGTCACTACACCTAGCCGTCCCGCTGGTGCGCCGCCACGCGGCCCCAGAACTCCCGCAGGCCCTCGTAACAGGCACCGGCCCCCTCCGCGTCCCCGACGCGCAGCAGACGCAGCGCACGCTGCACCTGGGCCGCGGAGTCGTCCGCGCGGACCGCGTCGTCGTCGAGCAGCTCGACGAGGCCGCCGTAGTCCAGCTCGACCATCGAGCCGCGGTCGAAGCGCTCGAGCCAGGACCGGGTCTCGGCCAGCACCTCCGCCGGTCCGGCGTCGCCGAGTGCCTCCCGGGTGATCCGCTCCGCCTGCGCGGCCCGGCCGATGGCCTTCGCGAGCGGGATCCGCCACCACACCCGGCGCGGGCCGCCGAGCTGGACCTGCCGCTCGTCCGCGTCGACCAGGGCGAACCAGGGCAGCGGCACCGTCCAGCTCGCGGTGACGACGTGCGCCGCGGAGTCCCCGAGCTCCATCACCGCGCTCTCGGCCAGGCGTCTCACCGCGGACTCCGACCCCGCTCCGGCCAGCACTGCCCGGCGCAATGCCGGACCCTCGTCCGCGAGGAAGGCCAGCAGCGCCGCACCGGCCCTGGGCCGGGTCTGCAGCGGGCAGACCATCGGGTCCCCGCCCTCCCCGCCCAGCACCAGGACGTCGACCGGCCGTTCCTCGCGGGATCCCGGCAGCAGCCGGCCGTGCACCGTCGCGCGCAGGCACAGCTCACGTTCCCGGCGACCCAGGCGCTCCGGCGGCACGGCGCCGCGGGCCAGTCCCGCGCGCACGGCGGAGCCCGAGGGGCCCTCGAACACGCGCAGCGGTTCGTAGACCCGCAGATACGAGAGGAACGGCGCGGGCATGGGCAGAGATGATCCCCTACGGCGCCGGGCTCCCGACGGGGGCGAGGAGGGAGCACCGTCACACCGGGGATGCCACGTCGCACTCCCGCCCGTCGACCAGGTACGGTGGTTGCAGGACATTGATGACATGAATGGGGCCGCCGAGATATCCCGGCCGCCCCTTCCCTGTTGTAAGGGGGACCAGCCATGGGGCGCGGACGAGCCAAGGCCAAGCAGACGAAGGTGGCCCGCGAGCTCAAGTACAGCTCCCCCACGATGGATCTCGATGCTTTGCAGAAAGAGATCGGTAGTGGGACGGCGGTAACCGAAAGCGACGAGGAGTACGACGAGTACGCCGAGCGCTACTCGCGTTACTCGGACGACGAGGACTCCGACCGACGCTGACGCACGCACCTCCGTGACGAGGTGCGCGTTCATCACGCTCTGGGTCACAGCTCGACGGTGGAGCCTCCCACTTGTTATGGTTGTTCCATAACAAGTGGGAGGATCCTTCATGTCGTCGACCTCGCTGACCCGCCGCATCGCCTTCGGGTCGCTGCCACCCCTGGTGGCGGCACTTCCGGCGATCACCCTGATGCTCGCGTGGTCGGATCGGCTACCTGAACCGTCGGCCACCCACTTCGGTGCGGACGGTACGGCCGACGGCTTCTCCTCGGTGGCGGCTCTGCTGTGGTCGTCCCTGGGCCTCGCGGTGCTCCTCGCCGCCGTTTTCGGCACGATCTCCGCGGCCCGCACCACCCGGTTCCTCCTCGGCGTGAGCTGGGCGGCCTCCGTCCTGGCCGGGGCCACGGCGCTGGTCGTGGTGCTGGCGAACGTCGACGCCGTCGACGCCTCCACCGTCCGGCTCTCCCCGCTCCCCCTGCTGCTCGCGCTCGTGATGGCGGTCGCCGCGGGCGTGCTCGGTGCACGGGTGGCACCGGCCGGGGTCCTCGCGGAGGCGCCGGTGACCCGGGGCGGCAGCCTGGATCTCGCGCCGGACGAGCGGGTGGCGTGGAGCCGGAGCGTCACGTCCGCCCCGATGCAGGCGATCGGTACGTCCCTGGTGCTCGCCGGGGTCGTGGTCGCCCTGGTCGTTCAGACCTTCCCCGGCGTGGTCGTGGCGGCCGCCGGCCTCCTGTCGCTGGTCTTCTCCTCCGCCCGGACCACCGTCGACGGCCGCGGGCTCACGGTCGCCGTCGGCCCGCTGGGCCTTCCGCGGTGGCACGTCCCGCTCGCGGACGTCGGGTCCGCCGTCGCCGGGGACGTCTCGGCCCTCGGCCGGTTCGGCGGGTACGGCTACCGGATCGTCCCGGGTGGCAGCGGCGTGATCCTCCGCTCCGGCGAGGCCCTGATCGTCACCCGCGCGTCCGGGCGCACCTTCACCGTGACCGTCGACGACGCGGAGACCGGCGCCCGGCTGCTCACCGGCCTCCTCGAGCGCACGGAGTCCTGACGTGCTGATCCGGGTCGACCCCGCGCGCAGCACGCCGCTGGGCGAGCAGATCGCCGCCTCCGTGCGCCGGGCGATCGCGGACGGGAGCGTGGCGCCGAACGAGCGGCTGCCCGGCGCGCGCGAACTGGCAGCGTCCCTGGACGTCAGCATCCACACCGTGCTGGCCGGCTACCAGCAGCTCCGGGACGAGGGGCTGATCGAGCTGCGCCGCGGCCGCGGGGCGATCGTCCGCGAGGGCGCGTCCCCGGGCCGGGCCGCGGTGCTCGATCTGGCGCGACGACTGGTCGAGGAGGCCCGCCGCCACGACCTCGACGACGAGGAGCTCGTCGCCCTGCTCCGCACGGCGCTCTGAGCCGACCGTCCCCCGCCGAGCGTCCGATGTGGCCCCCTCGATGATCGACGGAGCGGTAATGTCAAGGTGACGATTACTGCCGAGTTCCCGGGGGTGTGACGACAGCGTGCGCGGAAATCTGTTCGCGGTGGCCGTCGACCTGGTGGTCCTGACGGTCCGCGCGGACCAGCTCGCCGTCCTACTGATCAAGCGGGCCGAGAAGCCGTTCGAGGGCAGCTGGGCGCTCCCCGGCGGGTTCGTCGGGCCGCAGGAGGACCTCCCGGACACCGCCGCCCGCGAACTCGTCGCGCTCGTCGGTCAGGAGCCGGCGGGTCATCTCGAGCAGCTCGCCGGGTTCGCGGGCCCGAGCCGGGACCCGCGCGGGCGGGTGCTGAGCGTCGGGTACCTCGCGCTGCTGCCGGACCTCGCCGACCCCGAGCCCGCCGACGACCGGGTGGCCGCCTGGCATCCGGTCACCGAGGCCACAGGGCTGGCCTTCGACCACGACCGGATCGTCGCCGAAGGCGTCGAGCGGGCCCGGGCGAAGCTCGAGTACACGACCCTGGCGGCGTCGTTCTGTCCGCCGGAGTTCACGGTCACGGACCTGCGGAAGGTCTACGAGGCGGTGTGGCGCACCGAGATCGATCCGCGGAACTTCCAGCGGAAGGTCACCTCGACGGACGGCTTCCTGGTCCCGACGCGCACCCTGGTCACCGGCGGCCGGGGCCGGCCGCCGCAGCTCTTCCGGCGCGGGGACGCGGTGAGCCTCTACCCGCCGATGCTCCGCGAGCCCGCCCGCCGGTAGCGCCTCACGCTCAGAAGCGGGGGTGGTCCCCCCGCAGGTGGACCCGAGAGCCCACACCCGTGTGCTCCGGGTCCTGGTCCGCCTCGGAGCCCCGCTGCACCTCACCGAGCACCCAGGAGGGAACGTGCCGGGCGGTGAGCACGGCGAGCGCGCGGTCGACGTCGTCCGGCGGGAGCACCGCGACCATGCCGACGCCCATGTTGAACGTCTTCTCCATCTCGGCCCGCTCGACCCGCCCACGGGCGGCGATGAGCTTGAACACCGGGTCCGGCGTCCAGCTCCCCCGCTCGGCGACGGCGATCAGGCCCTCCGGCAGCACCCGCTCCAGGTTCCGGGCGAGCCCGCCCCCGGTGATGTGGGCGAACGTGCGCACCCCGGTCTCGGCGGCCAATGCCAGGCAGTCCCGCGCGTAGATCCGGGTGGGGGTGAGCAGCTCCTCGCCGAGGGTGTGCCCGAACTCCTCGACGTGCCCGTCGAGCGGCATGCGGGCGATGTCCAGCAGCACGTGCCGGGCGAGCGAGTAGCCGTTGGAGTGCAGCCCGGAGGCCGCCATGGCGATCAGCACGTCCCCGGGGCGGACCCGCTCGGGCCGCAGCATGGCCTCGGCGTCGACGATCCCGACGCCGGTGGCCGACAGGTCGTACCCGCCGGCCTCCATCAGGCCCGGGTGCTCGGCCGTCTCGCCGCCGAGCAGCGCGCAGCCGGCCTGCTGGCAGCCCTCGGCGATGCCCTTGACGATCGTCGCGACCTGCTCCGGGACGAGCTTGCCGACGGCGATGTAGTCCTGCAGGAACAGCGGCTCGGCGCCGCAGACCACCAGGTCGTCGACGACCATCGCGACCAGGTCCAGGCCGATGGTGTCGTGCTTGTCCATCGCCTGCGCGATCGCGACCTTGGTACCGACCCCGTCCGTGGACGCGGCGAGCACCGGCTCGCTGTACTTGCCGAACTTCGGCGCGAACAGCCCGGCGAACCCGCCGATCCCGCCCATCACCTCGGAGCGGGTCGCCTTCGCCGCGTACGGCCGGAACGCCTCGACGGCCTCCTCACCCGCCTCGATGTCCACGCCCGCTGAGGCGTAGCTGGCGCGGGCGGAGTTGTCGGGCACGGTCGAGGGCATGACGGGGTTCGCTCCTGGTGCGTTTCTCGTGATCGAGTTCGAGGCGGCCGGGCTCGGCCGGACTCAGGGTCGGCTCAGTGCCTCGGCAGCACCGTAGCCGACCGAAAGGGGGCCGGCATCGCCCGATGCGGCTCCCGATTTGTCCAGTGCAGGCTGTTCGCCGACGGCGGTGAGGTCCTCCAGCAGGTGCTTGCCGAGGCGGGCCTCCTCCGGCAGCGGGATCGGGTACTCGCCGGTGAAGCAGGCGCAGCACAGCCGGCTGCGGGGCTGCTCGCTGGCGGCGACCATGTTGTCCACCGAGACGTAGCCGAGGCTGTCCGCGCCGATCGAGCGGCGGACCCCTTCGGTGTCCAGCCCGCTGGCGACGAGCTCCGCGCGGGTGGCGAAGTCGATGCCGTAGAAGCAGGGCCAGCGCACGGGCGGCGACGCGATCCGGACGTGCACCTCGAGGGCCCCGGCCTCGCGCAGCATCCGGACGAGCGCGCGCTGGGTGTTGCCGCGGACGATCGAGTCGTCGACGACCACCAGGCGCTTGCCCCGGATGACGTCCCGCAGCGGGTTCAGCTTCAGCCGGATGCCGAGCTGGCGGATCGTCTGGCTCGGCTGGATGAACGTGCGGCCGACGTACTGGTTCTTCACCAGGCCCTGGCCGTAGGGGATACCGGAACCCTGCGCGTAACCGATGGCCGCGGGCGTGCCGGACTCCGGGACCGGGATCACCAGGTCCGCCTCGACCGGGTACTCCTCGGCGAGGCGGCGGCCGATGTCGACGCGCGCGGCGTGCACCGAGCGGCCGGAGATCGTGGTGTCCGGGCGAGCCAGGTAGACGTACTCGAAGACGCAGCCCTTGGGCTCCGGGGCGGCGAAACGGTAGCTGCGCAGGCCGTCCTCGTCGATCGCGAGCAGCTCGCCCGGCTCGACCTCCCGGACCATCGACGCGCCGACGATGTCCAGCGCCGCGGTCTCGCTGGCGACCACCCAGCCCCGCTCCAGGCGGCCGAGGACCAGCGGGCGGACGCCGTGGGGGTCGCGGGCGGCGTAGAGCGTGGTCTCGTCCGCGAAGGCGAGGGAGAAGGCGCCGCGCAGCCGCGGCAGCAGCTGCAGCGCGGCCTCGGTGACGCCGAGGTCGGTCGACGTGGCGGCGAGCAGCTCGCAGACCAGGTCCGAGTCCGTGGTGGCCGGCACGCGGGAGCCCTTGCTCACCGCACGCAGCGCCGACACCTCGTCCCGCAGCTCGGCGGTGTTGACCAGGTTGCCGTTGTGGCCCAGCGCGATGCCGCTGCCCGACCCCGTGGTCCGGAACGTCGGCTGTGCGTTCTCCCACGTGGTGGACCCGGTGGTGGAGTAGCGGCAGTGGCCGACGGCCAGGTGCCCGCGCAGCGAGGACAGCGACTGCTCGTCGAACACCTGGCTGACCAGCCCGAGGTCCTTGAACACCACCATCCGGCGGCCGTCCGAGACGGCGATGCCGGCCGCCTCCTGGCCGCGGTGCTGCAGGGCGTAGAGGCCGTAGTAGGTCAGTTTCGCGACGTCCTCACCAGGGGCCCAGACGCCGAAGACGCCGCACTCCTCGCGAGGGGAGTCCTCGACGTCCGACGGGGGTTCGGTGATCTCGACGAGGGGGAGGGAACGATCGGACGGGTGCGCGTTCCGGTGGGAACTCAACACACGCTCCTCAGGAAGACGACGACAGCGCAGGCTACTCGATGGTACGCGGCCCGAGGCCGGGAACGAACCGAGCGGGACCGGCGTCACCGAACCAGCGACCCTGGCCGAGGTCACAGCCCAGCTCGGCGAGGCGTTCCGCCTGCACCGCGGTCTCCACCCACTCGGCCGTGACCTCGAGCCCGAGCGCGTGGGCCATCTGGATGAGCGAGGCCACGATGCTCCGGTCGACGGGGTCCGGGTCGGCGTGCCGGAGGCCGTCGATGAACGAGCCGTCGATCTTGAGCGCGTGTACCGGGAGCCGGCGCAGCCAGGCCAGGCTCGAGTACCCGGTGCCGAAGTCGTCCAGGGCCAGCCGGACGCCTGCGGCCCGCAGCTCGGCGAGGGCGTCCATCGTGCTCGGCTCGTCGCCGAGCACCGCCTGCTCGGTGATCTCCAGCTGCAGCCGGTCCGGCGGCAGGCCGGTGGCCTCGAGCGCGTGCGCGACCTCGTCGACCCAGCCGGGCTCGGGCAGCTGCAGCGGTGAGACGTTCACGCTGACGTAGGGCGCCCGCGGGCCGAGCGCGGCGTACCAGCGGGCGGCCTCGCGGCAGGCCTCGCCCAACACCCAGCGGCCGAGTGGGACGATCGCCCCGCTGCGCTCGGCGAGTTCGATGAACCGCCCCGGGCCGATCAGCCCCTGGCTCGGGTGCTGCCAGCGAACCAGCGCCTCGACCCCGCGGACGTCGCGCTCCGTCAGGTGCACCAGCGGCTGGTAGGCGAGCCGGAACTCGCCGTGGCCGATCGCGTCCACCAGCCCGTTGAGCAGCTCGGAGCGGGCGGACTCCCCCGCGTCCCGCTCCGGGTCGAAGACCACGCGGGTGCCCCCGCCACGGCCCTTCGCCCAGGACAGCGCCACGGACGCGGCCCGCAGCAGCTCCTCGGGGCAGACCCGCGTGGTCGAGTCCTCCGCGACCCCGACGCTGGCGGTCACCGCGAGGCTGCGGCCCCCGATCTCGAACGGGGCGGCGAGCGTCTCGACGATGCGGTCCGCGAGCGCCGCGACCCCGGCCACGCCGTCCGGGTCCACGACGAGCACGGCGAACTCGTCCCCGCCGGTGCGGGCGACGAGATGCGGGTCCGCGACGATCCGCAGCCGGCCCGCGATGGCGGACAGCAGCCCGTCGCCGACGCGGTGGCCGTGGTCGTCGTTGACCCGGGTGAACCCGTCGACGTCCAGGGCGCACAGCGCGACCCGGCGGGCCGCACCCGGCACGAACGCCTGGCGCAGCGACTCCTCGATCAGCGTGCGGTTGGGCAGCCGGGTCAGCCGGTCCTCCGACGACGCACGGACCAGCCGGGAGCGCAGCCGGTAGCGCTCGGAGACGTCCTCGATGACGGCGATCAGGTGGCTCGGCCGGCCCTGCGAGCCCCGGATCAGCGACGCCGTGAGGTGGGCCCACACGACCACGCCCTCGACCCCGACGACCCGGATGTCCAGGCTGACGGTGTCCGAGACGCCCGAGCCGAGCCGGCGGTAGGCCGAGACGAAGGCACCGAAGTCGTCCGGGTGGACGTAGTCCGTGGCCGGGCGCGGGAGCTCGGGCGGCGCGCTGAGGCCGATCATCCGGCAGGCCGCCGGGTTGAGGTCGACGATCATCCCGTCGAGGTCCCCGACGGCGATCCCCACCGGACCCTGCGTGTAGATCGCCCGGTAGTGCGTCTCGCTGGCGGCGAGCGCGCGCTCGACCCCCTCGCGGGCGCGCAGCGTGGCGAGCAGCAGGCCCTCCTGGGCGCGGTGCGTCCACATCCGCAGCGCGCCGGAGAAGCCCGCGGACAGCTCGTCGAGGGCCAGGGTGAGGCGCCGCTCGCTCTCGGGACCGGGGATGCCGAACACCGCCGGACCGGCATCCCGCAGCAGGCCCAGCGTGCCGGGCAGCGTGTCCTCGGGCGCCGACCCGGCCATCCCGGACCGTTCGCCGCACAGCCCGGAGGTCAGCAGCTCGGCGCCGATGCTGCGGGCCGCGAGCGGCCAGAACGGCTCGGCGCGCAGAGCCGTGGCGAGCCGGGCGAGGAGCTCGGACAGCCGGTCGACATCGGGCTCCCCGGCGTCCGGCAGCACCGTGAGCCAGCGCCCGGCCAGGGCCCGCAGGGCGGACGGCGACGGCACCGACGGGGTCACCGCCAGCGGCGCACCGGTACGGGGCAGCGGGATGCCGCCGAGAGGGAGCGGGTCGCCGGATTCGGGCAGGCTGCGCGCTGCGACCACGACGACACCTCCGCCCTCGCCCGATCGGTCGTTGCTGGGCACGATCGGCGCAATTTTCGACCCCCCGACCGCGTTTGGCCACCACCAGGGGAACGCAATCATCCGATCGGTGACGAAGACCATCACCCGGCGCGCTGCCGGTCAGCCGAGGGGCAGCAGCGCGGCGACCTCTCCGGCCCGCGATCCGGACACGCTCAGCTTGCCGGCCGCGCGGGCGTCGTCCCAGGTCAGCGCCCCGACGACGAGAGCGAGCCAGGTCTGCGGGGTGGTCTCCAGGACGTTCGGCGGCGTGCCGCGGGTGTGCCGCGGACCCTCGATGCACTGCACTGCACCGAACGGGGGAATCCGCACCTCGACGCTGTGCCCCGGCGCGCGGGCGGCCAGCTCCTGCAGCGACTCCTTGACGGCCGCCTTCACCGTCCCGCGGTCCGGCTGCGGCCCGGCGCCGGCGAGCCAGGCGTCGAGCAGGTCCCGCTCGGAGCTCACGCGCCGAAGAGCGCGGGCAGGGTTCCCTCCCAGGCCGTGCGCAGCTCGTCGAGCGGGAGGGCCGGGACGCCCTCGATCGCCAGGACGTCTCCCCCGACGGTGCCGAGCCGCTGGGCCGGCAGGTTCGCCGCGGCGGCTCGGGCCAGCAGCTCCTCCGCCTGCTCCGGCGCGACGGTGACCAGCACCCGTCCGGCGGACTCGGCGAAGAGCGTGACGAACGGGTCCACGACACCCGGCGTGGGCAGCGACACCTCCGCGCCCCGGCCGCCGACGAGCGAGGCCTCCACCAGCGCCTGCGCGAGGCCGCCCTCGGAGAGGTCGTGGCTGCCGGTGAGCAGGCGGTCCGTGGCGGCCGCGGCGAGCAGCGCGGCGAGCCGGCGCTCGTGCTCCAGGTCCACCGCCGGCGGGCGCCCGCCGAGGTGGCCGTGCGCGACGTGGGCCCACTCGCTGCCGTCGAGCTCGGCAAGGGTCCGGCCGAGCAGCACGACGACGTCGCCGGTGTTCCGGAAACCGGACGGGACGCGCGTCGCGACGTCGTCCAGGACGCCGAGGATGCCGATCACCGGGGTGGGCAGGATCGCCTGGGTGCCGGTCTGGTTGTAGAAGCTGACGTTCCCGCCGGTGACGGGGATGCCGAGCTGGGCGCAGCCGTCGGCGAGGCCGCGGACGGCCTGGCTGAACTGCCACATCACGTGCGGGTCCTCCGGCGAGCCGAAGTTCAGGCAGTTCGTGACGGCCGTGGGCACCGCTCCCGAGGTCGCGACGTTCCGGTAGGCCTCGGCCAGCGCCAGCTGCGCGCCGGTGTACGGGTCCAGCGCGGTGAAGCGGGCGTTGCAGTCCGTGGCGACGGCGATGCCGCGGCCGGACTCCTCGTCGATCCGGACGACGCCGGCGTCCGCCGGCTGGGCCGAGGCGGTGTTGCCGCGGACGTAGCGGTCGTACTGGTCGGTGACCCACGCGCGGCTGCACAGGTTCGGCGAGGCGGCCATCCGCAGGATCTCCGCCCGCAGCTCCGACGGCGACGCCGGGCGCGGCAGGGAGTCCGCGGTGTTCGCCACCAGCGCGTCCTGCCCCTCACCGCGCTGCACCGGGCGGTGGTAGACCGGGCCGTCGTGCGCGACGGTGCGCGGCGGGACGTCGACCACCGTCTGGCCGTGGAAGTCGATGACGAGGTGGTCGCCGTCCGTGACCTCGCCGATCACGGTGGCGATGGTGTCCCACTTGGCGCAGACGGCCATGAACGCGTCCACGTCCTCGGGCCGCACGACCGCGCACATGCGCTCCTGCGACTCGCTGGACAGGATCTCGGCGGGCGTCATGCCGGTGGCGCGCAGCGGGACGGCGTCCAGGTTCACGTGCATGCCGCCGGAACCCGCGCTGGCCAGCTCGCTCGTGGCGCAGGACAGCCCGGCGCCGCCGAGGTCCTGGATGCCGACCACCAGGCCCGCGTGGAACAGCTCGAGGCAGCACTCGATGAGCACCTTCTCGGTGAACGGGTCCCCGACCTGCACCGACGGCAGCTTCTTGTGCCCGCCGCCGCCCTCCTCGCCCGCGAAGGTGTCGCTGGCCAGGACGGAGACGCCGCCGATGCCGTCCAGGCCGGTCCGGGCCCCGAACAGGATGATCTTGTTCCCGGTGCCGGAGGCGAACGCCAGGTGCAGGTCCTCGGTGCGCATCGCGCCGACGCACATGGCGTTGACCAGCGGGTTCCCGGCATAGGAGGCGTCGAAGACGACCTCGCCGCCCACGTTCGGCAGGCCCAGGCAGTTTCCGTAGCCGCCGACGCCCGCGACCACGCCCGGCAGCACGCGCGCGGTGTCCGGCGCGTCCGCGGGGCCGAAGCGCAGCGGGTCCGCGACGGCGATCGGGCGGGCCCCCATGGCCATGATGTCCCGGACGATGCCGCCGACGCCCGTCGCGGCGCCCTGGTAGGGCTCGACGTAGGACGGGTGGTTGTGCGACTCGACCTTGAAGGTGACGGCCCAGCCGTCCCCGATCTCGACGACGCCGGCGTTCTCGCCGATGCCCGCGAGCATCTTCTCCTTCATCTCCGCCGTGGTGGTCTCCCCGAAGTACCCGAGGTGCACCTTGGAGGACTTGTAGGAGCAGTGCTCGCTCCACATCACCGAGTACATCGCCAGCTCGGCGTCCGTCGGCCGGCGGCCCAGGATCTCCCGGATGCGGGCGTACTCGTCGTCCTTCAGACCCAGTTCCCGGTAGGGCTGGGGGTGGTCCGGGGTGGCGGCCGCGTGGGCCACGGTGTCGGTGACGATCGGTGCGGCGAGCTCAGTCACGACAACCAGCCTAAACGTCGCGCGGGAGTGCTCCGGCCGCCACCTGCGTCACCGGGATCGACCGCCACCGCTCCGATCGGGCGGCGCGGTGTTCACGAGCGCCTGCCGCCCCTCGGCACATCCTCGGGACCGAGGGCCGGAGAGGGCCTCCCGCAGTGGGCACCGGCCGGGATGTTCCTGCTGGTCGCGAGGGGTGCTCCGGCGGGCGTCCGCCTGCGGGGCCGACGCGGAGCACGCCGTCGGCGAGCGCCTCCCCGACCAGAACATGCCCGTCCGCCGCGACGACGACCGGCCCGGCTCCCGCCCGCGATGTCGTGACCGTCACCCGCTCAGGAGTTCGGCAGCTTGACGACGCTCACGAAGAAGTGGTCGATGTGCTTGATCGCCTCGATGAAGCCCTCGAAGTCCACCGGCTTGGTGACGTAGGCGTTCGCGTGCAGCTGGTAGCTCTTCAGCACGTCCTCCTCGGCCTGCGAGGTGGTGAGCACGATGACCGGGATGTGCTGCAGGCCGGGGTCGCCCTTGACCTCGGCGAGGACCTCGCGGCCGTCCCGGCGGGGCAGGTTGAGGTCGAGCAGGATCAGGTCCGGGCGCGGGGCGTCCGCGTACTGGCCCTCGTTGCGCAGGTAGGCCAGCGCCTCGGAGCCGTCGGTGACGACGTCGAGCCGGTTGTGCAGGTACTCCTCGAACGCCTCGCGCGTCATGAGCACGTCGCCCGGGTCGTCCTCGACGAGCAGCACGTTGATGATCCGGGGGTCGTCGGTCACTGAGCCGGTTCCTTCTCTGCCGAGGGTGCGGGCGCGGCACGCCCCGCGGGTGTCTGGGCCGCAACGGGCAGTGTGAACCGCACGACCGTGCCCGGCTCCGGCCGGGGGTCGGTGTCCACCCAGATCCGGCCGCCGTGGAACTCGGCGATCTTCTTCGCGAGCGCCAGGCCGATGCCGGTACCGGCATACACGTCCCGGCCGTGCAGCCGCTGGAAGATCACGAAGATCTTGTCCGCGAACTCCGGCTCGATGCCGATGCCGTTGTCCCGCACGGCGATCTCCCAGTCCCCGGCGTCGTTGAGGCCCCCCTCGACCCGGACGACGGGCGGGACGCCCTCGCGGTGGAACTTCAGCGCGTTGCCGATCAGGTTGAACAGCAGCTGCTGCAGCAGTCCCGGGTCGCCGTGCACGGTCGGCAGGTCGTCCGGGACGATCACCTCGCCGTCGACGTCCTCGCGCGCCGCCCCGAGCTGACCGGCGGCGGCCTGCGCCGCCCTGGTGAGCGGCACCGCGACGAAGCCCGCGGTCGTGCGCCCGACCCGGGAGAACGTCAGCAGGTCGTTGATCAGGGTCTGCATCCGCTGCGCGCCGTCGACGGCGAAGCCGATGTACTGGTCCGCGCGCTCGTCGAGCTGGCCGCCGTAGCGGCGCTGCAGCAGCTGGCAGAAGCTCGAGACCTTGCGTAGCGGCTCCTGCAGGTCGTGGCTCGCGACGTAGGCGAACTGCTCGAGATCGCGGTTGGACCGCTCGAGCTCGGTGGTCTGCTCGTCGAGCCGGCGGTTGGCGTCCTGCAGCTCGTCGACCTCGCGCTGGATGTGCGCGCGCATCGCCTCGACGTCCTGTCCGAGCTCGACGATCTCCCGCGGCCCGACGGCCTGCACCACCTGCACGCCGACGTTCCCGGCCACCACGGCGCGGGTCTGCGCGGCGAGCCGCGAGATGGGCCGCAGGACGGCCCCGCGCACGGCGAGGGACGCGACGACCAGGAACCCCACCGCGATCACCGCGATCACGACGCCGACGACCGAGAGGAACCGGATGGCGCGGTCCAGCTGGCCACGGGCCTCGGCCCGCACCTGCACGAGATCCGTGACGAGGCCGCTGCTCGCGGTGCGGACGTCTTCGAACAGCTCCCGGCCGCGCTGCGGATCCACGGGGGCGCCACCGGCCCGCACGGCGGCGATCGAGGGCTCGGCGTACTGCTCCCGCCACGCCTGTGTGGCCCGGCTCAGCTCGTCCACGTCCGCACGGACGGTCCCGTCGGCCGAGCCGAACGCCGGCGAGGCCTGCGGCCCCAGCAGGGCGTAGAGCTGCGCGAACGCCCGGTTCTGCGCCTCCACCCCGTTCGCGTAGGGCGTCAGGAAGTCCGGGGTGGGCACGATCGCGAAACCCCGGACGCCGGTCTCCTGGTCCAGCAGCGCCGAGTTGACGTCCTGACCGGCGGTGAGCGCCGGGGCAACCTGGTCGTAGAGCCGGTCCCGGGCGTCGTTGATGCGCAGCACGGCGATCGTCCCGAACACGACGGCGAGCACCATGATCACCACGACCGTGCCCGCGCCGAGGGCGAACCAGCGGCGGATCGGCCAGTGCTTCGCCGCCGCGGCGTCCTCCTCCACGCGGTGCTGGCGCCGCAGCGGCCGACGGGTGCGTTCGGGCACGGGCACGCTCACCCGACCCCCACGCCGCGCGGCGTCCGCGCGTCCGAGAGCAGCAGGATCGCGACGTCGTCGGACAGGGGCCCGCCGTTGATCGTCTGGGCGCGCTCGACGAGCCGGCTCGGCAGGTCCCCGAGCGGCACGTCCCGTTCCTGTTCCAGCAACTCGACCAGGCCCTCCTGCCACAGCAGCTGGCCCGGCTCGGTGCCACGGCCCTCGATCAGCCCGTCGGTGTAGACGAGCAGCGCCCAGCCCTCCGCGAGCTCGACGGTCTTCGGCTCCCACGCGCTGCCCGCCACGACCCCGAGCGGCACCCCGACCGACACCGGCAGCGGCACCGCGCCCGGCCGCAGCGAGATCGGCGGCGGATGTCCGGCCACCCGGATCAGCGCCTGCGCCTGCCCGCCCTCGGTCTGCTCGATCGCCAGCGTGGTGACCGTGGTGAACAGGGTGCGGTCGTGCCGCTCGCTGACGAACACCTCCTGCAGCTTGGGCAGCAGCTGCGGCTCGGCCACCCCGGCCAGCACCAGCGCACGCCAGGAGACGCGCAGCAGGGCGCCGAGGGCGGCCTCGTCCGGCCCGTGGCCCGAGACGTCCCCGACGATGGCGTGGACGGTGCCCGACGGACCGCGCACCGCGTCGTAGAAGTCCCCGCCGAGCACGGAGCGGGTGCGGCCGGAGCGGTAGAAGGCCCGGGCGCCCACGCTGCTGCCGTCGAGCAGCGGCGACGGCAGCAGGCCGCGTTCGAGGCGGACGGACTCCGCGGCCGCGAGCTGCTCCTCGCGCAGGCGCACCAGGCCGGCCTCGGCCCGGCGGCGCTCGACGGCGTAGCGGATCGCGCGGATCAGCACCGCGCCGTCCGCCTTGTTCTTGACCAGGTAGTCCTGCGCGCCGACCCCGACGGACTCGATACCGAGGTGCTCGTCGTCCAGACCGGTGAGGACGCAGACCGCCATGCCGGGGGCCGTCCGCAGGATCTGCCGCAGCCCGTCGAGGCCGCTGGTGCCGGGCAGGTTGAGGTCCAGCAGCACGCAGTCCGTCTCGGCGAGCAGGTCTCCCTCGACGACCGCACGGACGGAGTCCGCGACCGTCACCCGCACGCTCGGGTCGACCTCGGCGAGCAGCTCCCGGACCAGGAACACGTCCCCCGGGTCGTCCTCGACGAGCAGGACCCGGTGGCCGGGTTCGCCGGGGAGGGGTCGGGACACGGACAACCTCTCGTGGGGAGCGATCGGGGCCGCCGCGGCGGGCCGCGCCACCGGCACCTCGGAGGGACGGATGCGCAGACTAGACCGCGGCACCCGTCAGTGTCCTGAGCAGTGAGGTGAACAGGCCCAGCCCCTGCTCCGACGGCCCGGTGAGGGTGTCGATGGCGTGCTCCGGGTGGGGCATGAGCCCGACGACCCGGCCGTTCTCCGAAGAGATGCCGGCGATGTCCGCCATCGCGCCGTTCGGGTTCCCGCCGACGTACCTGAACGCGACCCGGCCCTCGTCCTCGAGCCGGGTGAGCGTCTCCCCGTCCGCGACGTAGCGGCCCTCGGCGTTCTTGACCGGGACGACGATCTCCTCGCCATCGGTGAACGCCGAGGTCCAGGCGGTGCCGGCGTTCTCGACGCGCAGCCGCTGGTCCCGACACACGAAGTGCAGCCCCGCGTTGCGGGCGAGGGCGCCCGGCAGCAGGCCTGCCTCGCAGAGGATCTGGAAGCCGTTGCAGATGCCGAGCACGGGCAGGCCCCCGGCGGCGCCGGACACGACCTCGGTCATGATCGGCGCGAGGCTGGCGATCGCCCCGGCGCGCAGGTAGTCCCCGTAGGAGAACCCGCCCGGGACGACGACGGCGTCCACACCCTGCAGGTCCCGGTCGGAATGCCAGAGCGCGACGGGCTCGGCGCCGGCGCGGCGGACCGCGCGGGCGGCGTCGACGTCGTCCAGGGTGCCGGGGAAGGTGATGACCCCGATCCGCGCGGCGCTCATACCCTCGTCACCTTCCAGTCCTCGATCACCGGGTTCGCCAGCAGGTCACCGGCGATGCGGTGCAGGGTCTCGTCGTCGACCGAGTCGTCGACCTCGAGCTCGAAGTGCTTGCCCTGCCGCACGTCGGCCACCCCGGCGACCCCGATGCGGGTCAGCGCCCGGGAGACCGCCTGGCCCTGGACGTCCAGGATCTCCGGCTTCGGCATCACGTCCACCACGACTCTCGCCACGGTGTCAAGCCTACGGTGAACGCGCAGTGCTCTCGGTGGGTGGCCGGGTGAGCCTGCTGACATGCGGTTACCGCTGCTCGGTGGGACGGTCTTCTGCTCGCGGGCGATCGCCGGGGCGGCGCTGCGCCGGGGCCACGACGACGCCGGGCTGGGTCCGAACGCCGCGCCGGACTCACCGGAGAGGAGGAGGCGAGCCCGCTCGCCACCGCCTCAGAACCGGTGCAGAGTGGACGGGTGCAGCTCACCCACTTCGGCCACGCCTGCGTCCTGATCGACACCGGGACCGCGCGCCTGCTGATCGACCCGGGCGCGTTCTCCACCGGCTTCGAGTCGCTGACCGGCCTGGACGCCGTCCTGATCACCCACCAGCACTTCGACCACCTGGAGCCGGACCGGCTGCCGGACCTGCTGCGGGCGAATCCGGACGCCCGGGTGATCGTGGACCCCGGCACCGCCGGGCAGCTGGAGGCCGTGGACCACGAGGTCGTCGCACCCGGGGACTCGCTGGAGATCGCCGGCGCCCGCGTCGACGTGATCGGCGACGGGGACCACGCGGTGATCCACCCGGACATCCCGATGATCGCCAACAACGGCTACCTCGTCGGGGACGTCGACGCCCCGGGCACGCTGCTGCACCCCGGCGACGCGTACGTCCCGCTCCCGGAGGGCCTCGACCCCGTCGAGACGCTGCTGCTGCCCACCGGTGCGCCGTGGCTCAAGGTGGCCGAGGCCGTCGACTACCTGCGGGCGATGACGCCCCGGACCGCCGTGCCGATCCACGAGGCGGTGCTGGCCGACCCGGGGATGCACTACGGCCTGTTCACGAACCTCGCGCCGAAGGGCACGACGGTGAAAGTGCTGGAGCGGGAGACCGCGAGCGCCCTCTGAGCCTCCCGGGCCGGGCCGTCCACGCGGCCACCCCGCGAGCCGGCACTTCCGGTGACGCGAGTCGCCGTCTCGCGTCGGATCCACATCACGCCGCCCGGCGTGCCGCGGCGGCCAGTCCCTCGTACGTCGTCGGGACCGCGCCCGCGGCCAGGACGTCGTCCACCGAGTCCAGCAGCGCCCGTACCCGGCCCGGCTTGCGCAGGTCCTTGGCCCGCATGCCGATCCGGACGACCCCGCCACGGTGCGCGATGCGCCGGGCCTCGGCCTGCAGCAGGCGGCGCCGCCACGTCTCGGCGCGGCGCCGGTCGTCCGCGGCCGGGCGACGCTCCCCGGTGAGCCGGAAACCGAGTGCCCGGGAGCGGATCAGCCTCGCGGAGGGCTCGCCGAAGAGGTGCACGCCGTTCTCGTCGGCACAGACCGCGAAGCCCTGCTCGCGCACCGCCTCCAGGGTGCCCGGGGAGGCCAGCCAGCGGGGCGGGACGAAGACGTCCGTGCCCAGCCCGGCCATGGTGAGGGCCCGGCGCGCGGCGACGAGCCGCAGGCCCGCCTCGTGCCGGGGGAGCATGGCGAACTCCGCGCGGCGCCCGATCCGGGCGCCCTGCCGGGTCGGGTCCGGGTCGTGGTCGTAGCCGTGCAGGGCCAGCGCGTCCCCGGCGATCCGGCGCGCGGCGATCCAGCGGACGAGTGCGTCGTCGCCGCTCAGCGAGCCGCTCTCCGCACGGGGCCGGACGAGATGGGTGACGGGCACGCCCCGGCGCTCCAGCTCCTCGACGAGCACGCGGGCGCGCTCGATCGCGCCCGCCGGCGCGTCGGTGAGCCCGGACAGCGACACGACCAGTTCAGCGGTCATGTGCTCATTACGCACCACCGACATGAACGCCGCGTGAGCGCGGCGTTCCCGCAGGGCGTCGAGGGTCCGTCCTGCGGATCCGTGCCGGGCCGGAGATCCGCAGGACGGACCCCTAGCTCCAGGCCTGTCCGGTGATGCGCTCGTAGACCTCGACGTAGCGGGCCCGGACGGCGTCGACGACGTCGGCCGGCACCTCCGGCCCGGGCTCGGTCTTGTCCCAGCCCGTGGAGAGCGACCACTCGCGCGCGTACTGCTTGTCGAACGAGTACTGCTGGCGACCCGGCTCCCACTGGTCCGCCGGCCAGAACCGCGAGGAGTCCGGGGTCAGCACCTCGTCGCCGAGCACGATCTCACCGGTCGACGGGTCGGTCCCGAACTCGAGCTTGGTGTCCGCGACGAGGATCCCGTTCTTCTCCGCGGTCCCGGCGCCCAGCCGGTAGACGTCCAGGGTGAGGTCGCGCAGGCGGGCGGCGGTCTCCGCCCCGACGAGCGCCACGACGTCGTCGAAGGTGATGGCCTCGTCGTGCTCGCCGAGCGGCGCCTTGGAGTCGGGGTGAAGATCGGTTCCGGGAGCCGCGAGCCCTCGACGAGCCCGGGCGGCAACGCGACCCCGGAGACCGCGCCGGTGCGCTGGTAGTCCTTCAGCCCGGACCCGGTCAGGTACCCGCGGGCCACGCACTCGACGGGCAGCATCTCCAGCGTCCGACACCGGATCGCCCGCCCGGCGAACTCCTCCGGCACGTCCGTCGCGGAGAGCACGTGGTGCGGCACCAGGTCCGCGACCCGCTCGAACCACCACAGCGACAGCGCGGTGAGGATCCTGCCCTTGTCCGGGACCGGCGTGGGCAGGACGACGTCGTAGACCGAGAGCCGGTCCGAGGCGACCAGCAGGATGTCCCCGCGGTCGGAGTAGATGTCCCGGACCTTGCCGGAGTGCAACAGCTTCACAGGATGGCTCCGGGGGCGTAGGCGGCGGCCTCGGGGTGGGCGCCGGTGATCGCGCCGACCTCGGCGACGATCGCGGCGACCTGGGACGTCGCGGCGCCGGTGAAGGACAGCGGGTCCTTCAGCAGGCCGTCCAGCAGGCCCGCGGGCAGGCCCAGGCGCTCGTCGTTCTGCAGGCGGGCGAGCAGGTCGTTCTCGCTCTGCCCCTTCTCCCGCATGGCCAGCGCGACGCCGACGGCGTGCTCCTTGATCACCTCGTGCGCGGTCTCCCGGCCCACCCCGGCGCGGACGGCGGCCATCAGCACCTTCGTCGTGGCGAGGAACGGCAGGTAGCGGTCCAGCTCCCTCCCGATCACCGCGGGGTAGGCGCCGAACTCGTCGAGCACCGTCAGGGTGGTCTCGAACAGCCCGTCGAGGGCGAAGAACGCGTCCGGCAGCGCGACCCGGCGGACCACGGAGCAGAACACGTCGCCCTCGTTCCACTGGGCGCCGGCGAGCTCGGCGGCCATCGAGGCGTTGCCGCGCAGCACCACCATCAGGCCGTTGATCCGCTCCGCCGAGCGGGTGTTCATCTTGTGCGGCATGGCGCTGGAACCGACCTGGCCGGGCTTGAAGCCCTCGGTGGCGAGTTCGGCGCCGGCCATCAGCCGGATGGTCGTGGCCAGCGACGACGGCGCCGCGCCCAGCTGGACCAGCGCGGACAGGACGTCGTGGTCCAGGGAGCGCGGGTAGACCTGGCCGACGCTGGTGAAGACGCCCGCGAAGCCGAGGTGCGCGGCGACCCGCTCCTCCAGCTGCGCGAGCTTGGCCGCGTCGCCGTCGAGCAGGTCGAGCATGTCCTGGGCGGTGCCGACCGGGCCCTTGATCCCGCGCAGCGGGTAGCGGCCGCGCAGGTCCTCGAGCCGGGCGTACGCGACGAGCAGCTCGTCCGCGGCCGAGGCGAAACGCTTGCCGAGCGTGGTGGCCTGCGCGGCGACGTTGTGGCTGCGCCCGGCCATCACCAGCTCGGCGTACTCCCCCGCCCGGCGCGCGAGCCGGCCGAGGATCGCGACCGTCCGGTCCCGGACCAGCTCCAGCGACAGCCGGATCTGCAGCTGCTCGACGTTCTCGGTGAGGTCCCGGCTGGTGAGGCCCTTGTGCACGTGCTCGTGGCCGGCGAGGGCGTTGAACTCCTCGATCCGCGCCTTCACGTCGTGCCGGGTGACTCGCTCGCGCTCGGCGATCGACGCCAGGTCCACCTGGTCGACGACCCGCTCGTAGTCCGCGATCGCCTGCTCGGGCACGTCGACCCCGAGGTCACGCTGGGCGCGGAGGACCGCGATCCACAGCCGGCGCTCCAGGACGATCTTGTATTCGGGCGACCAGATCGTGACGAGCTCCGGGCTCGCGTAGCGGGCGGCCAGCACATTGGGAATCACGTCAGATGAGGATACGGCCTTCTCGGCGGCCGCATGCTCAGAGGACTCTGAGCAGCGCGGTGTGCGCGGCCTTGCGGGGGTCCGGGTCCGCCTCGATGAGCGCCGAGAGCACCGCCCCGTCGACGACCTCGACGACGTGCCGCAGCGCGTCCACGTCGAGGGTGTGCCCGGCCCGGGCCAGCGCCTCGGCCAGGACGGCGTCGAGCTCGCCGCGCAGCTCGCGCATCAGGGGCGCGAGGTAGGGCCGCCGGCCGGCGCCGACGAGCCGCTCGTAGCGCAGCAGGACGGCGTCGAGCCCGCCGTCCCGGGACTCCGCGCCGAGCAGCTGGTCCAGCACGAGCTCCAACGGGTCGCCCGGGCCGCCGGCGTCGAGGTGCGCGCGGCCCTCGGCCAGCTCGTCCCGGCTCGTGCGCTCGACGGCGGCGGTGACCAGCTCGTCGAGCGAGTCGAAGTAGTAGGTGGTCGACGCCAGCGGGAGCCCCGCCCGTTCGGCGACGGCCCGGTGCCGGATCGCGTCGAACCCGCCCTCGCGCAGCAGCTGCGCGGCGGCGTCGGTGAGGGCCTGCCGGCGGCGCTCGCCCTTCTCGGTCGCCCCCTTCTCCTTCGGCACGCCGGACAGTGTCCCCCAGGGATCTAGAGATGCGGCGCGAGGGCGTCGGCCAGCTCCTGCACTCGTGCGCGGAAGGGCACGGCCCCCGAGTCCGACGCCGCGCGGGACGTCACCGAGACGTACCCGCCCGACGCCGTCGACCGGCCCGCCTGGACCCACCCGACCGCCAGCGCTGCATCCGTCCGGGGCTCGCCGGGGGCCGTGTAGACCACGCTGATCAGCCCGGACGCGTCCCCGTCGACGACGTCGAGGGCGACCTCGCGACCGGCCCCGGGGCGGCACTCCAGCGTCGTCGGGGCCTCCACGGCGTCCCGCAGCGGGGGCAGCGCGGCGTCGACCAGGGCGCGGAGCGCGGGGTCCTGGGTCGGTACGCAGTCCTCGCCGGCCGTCGGGCCGAGCGGTGCGGGGTTCGGGACCGCCGCGCGCGGCGCCGCGGCCGCACCGGCCGCGGAGTCCGCGCTCTCCCGCGCGGGTGCGGGGGCGGAGGTCGTCTCGCCGGCCGACGTGGGCAGGACGGCCGCCGCCACCCCGCCCCCGCCGAGGAGCACGGTAGCCGCGACGAAGCCGCCCGCGAGCTGTGTGCGACGGCGCCTGGTGACCCGGTGCGAGGTGCTGAGCACGTCGTCGAGGTCGGACCCCGCCTCGGGCGGGGTGTCCGCCGCGGCGCGGAAGGCGGCCACGAGCCTGTCGTCGTCCTCGTTCACGTCCTCCTCCTCTCAGCCGGCCGGTCGCAGGTCGTCGAGCGTGTCACCCAGCCGGCGGTCGGCCACCGTGTCCGTCGCCCGTTCCCGGCGCCACGGCCGCCGGGACTCGTGGACGACGGCGCGGACCAGCGTGCGTCGCACCCAGGCGTCGAGCGCCCCCGTGTCCCTGATCCTCCGCCAGTTCCGGTGCAGGGCGACGAACGTGGACTGCGCGTGGTCGTCCGCGCGGTGCCGGTCCCCGCAGAGCAGGAAGGCGGTGCGGCGCACGGCGTCCCGGCGCGCGCGGAAGTACTCCGCGAACTCGCGCTCCGCGTCGGGCTCCACGGTTCTCCTCCCGTTCAGCACCGGGACGGATCTCGGCGCGCCCACGGTCGCATCCGGTACAGCAGTTGGTCCGTTCGACGGCCTGCCGTGACCTTTTCGTGACCCCGCCGAGACCTGCCGATCGCCCCCTGATTGGATCGGGAGGTGCCCGCCCTGAGCCGAAGCCGCCGTCCGCGATCCGGTGACGCGCCGATCGACCTCCGGTCCGACACGGTCACCAAGCCCACGAAGCAGATGCGGGCGGCGATGGCCGAGGCCGAGGTCGGCGACGACGTGCTGGACCGCGACCCCACGATGCGGGCGCTCGAGGAACGGGTCGCCGGGTACCTCGGCGCCGCGGACGCCCTGTGGACGCCCAGCGGCTCGATGGGCAACCTGATCGCCCTGATGTCCCATCTGAGGCGGGGCGACGCGTTCCTGGCGCCGCTCGGCGCGCACGTCCTGGATGCCGAGCTCGGCACCGCCGCGTGGCTGGCCGGCGGCATGCCCCGGCCGATGGAGCACGACGGGGGGCCCGGGAAGGTCACCCCCGACGCCGTCCGCCGCGCCGCCGGGCCGGAGGGGCCGTACTTCACCCTGCGCACCACGCTGCTGTGCCTGGAGAACACCCACAACGCCGCGGGCGGCACGGTCACCCGGCCCGAGGAGCACGCGACGGTCGCCGCCGCGGCCAAGGCCGCCGGGCTCGCCGTCCACCTCGACGGCGCCCGCCTCTGGCACGCCGCGGTCAAGCTCGGGGTCCCGCCCGCGGCGCTCACGGTCGGCGCGGACACCGCGCAGGTGTGTCTGAGCAAGGGTCTCGGCGCGCCGGTCGGGTCCGTCGTCGCGGGCTCGGCGAACTTCGTCGAGGAGGCCCGGCGGCTGCGCAAGATGCTCGGCGGCGGCGTCCGGCAGGGCGGCGTGCTCGCCGCGGCGGGCCTCGTCGCCCTGGACCGGGTCGACCGGCTCGCCGAGGACCACGAGCGCGCGACGACGCTGGCCGCGGGCCTGCGCGAACGCGGCTGGCGGCTGCAGGACCCCGAGACGAACATCGTCCTCGTCGACGTGGCGGACCTGCCGGGCACGCTCAGGCGGTTCGAGGAGGCGGGGGTCCGGGCGAGCGCGATGTCCGGGAAGGTGCGGCTGATGACCCACGCGGACCTGACGGACGCGGACATCGGCACCGCCCTGGCGCGGATCGGTCCGCTCGAGACGGCCCCGCCGGGCCGCAACGGCACGGCCCGCCCGGTCTCCCGTGGCCGCTCCCGTCCCGCGGGGTAGCGGTCCCCGTAGCCGACGGTGGAGATCGTCGTCAGCTTCCACCAGACGGCGCGACCGGCGGAAACCGCGTCACAACCAGGATTCGAGCCTCCGCAGGGCCTCCTCGACGTCCTCCGTCGCACCCGCGCACGAGAACCGCACGTAGCGGCCGCCGTCGACCGGGTCGAAGTCGATCCCCGGGGCGAGCGCGATGCCCGTCTGGTCGAGGATCCGGTAGGTCAGCTCCATGGAGTCGGCGGTCAGGTGCCCGACGTCCGCGTAGACGTAGAACGCGCCGTCCGCGGGCGCCAGCCGGTCGATGCCGAGCTTCGGCAGGCGGGAGAGCAGCAGGTCGCGGTTCACCCCGTACCGGACGACGTGCGAGTCCGCCTCCGCGTAGGACTCCGGCGTGAACGCGGCGACGGCGGCGTGCTGCGGCAGCGCCGGCGGGCAGACGGTGAAGTTCGAGGCCAGGTTGTCCGCGGCCCGCCGCAGCCGCGGCGGCACCAGCAACCAGCCCAACCGCCAGCCGGTCATCGAGAAGTACTTCGAGAACGAGTTGACGACGATCGCCTCGCGCGAGGTCTCCCAGGCACAGCTGGTCGCGGGCGACCCCGGGTAGGAGATGCCGTGGTAGATCTCGTCGCTGACCAGCTGGATGCCGTTGGCCTCGCAGTACGCGCCGAGCGCCGCCAGCTCGGCCGGGTCCAGCACGGTGCCCGTCGGGTTCGCGGGACTCGCGACGACCAGGCCCTTCACCGGCTCGTCGAGTTCCTCCAGCATCGCGACGGTCGGCTGGAACCGCGTCTGCGGCCCGCACGGCAGCTCGACGACCTCGCAGCCGAGCGCGCCGAGGATGTTGCGGTAGCAGGGGTAGCCGGGGCGGGCCATGGCCACGCGGTCCCCGGCGTCGAAGGCCCCGAGGAAGGCGAGCAGGAAGCCGCCGGAGGAGCCGGTGGTGACCACGACGTCGTCCGGGTCGACGGCCACGCCGTACGTGTGCCCGTAGTGCCCGGCGATGCCCGCGCGCAGCTCGGGGATGCCGAGGGAGACGGTGTAGCCGAGGACCTCGCCCTCCAGTGCGGCGGCGGCGGCGCGGCGGACGGCCGCGGGCGCGGGGGTGGAGGGCTGACCGGCCGAGAGGTTGACCAGGTCGCCGTGGGTCTGCTGGCGCCTCGTCGCGGCGCTCCAGACGTCCATCACGTGGAACGGGGCGACGGCGGCGCGGGCGGCGGGGTGCAGGCCGGGTGGGGAGGAGCTCACAGGGTCCGAATGTACTTCCCGCCGGTGCGGGCGGGTCCGGGGTCCGGCGCGTCCACCACCAGGCCCCAGGGCGGTGGACGCGTCGATCCGCGGTGGCGCGAGCAGGGCCTCCGGGGGAGGACCGGGCCGCATCCTCGGTGGGACCGGCGCCGGGCGGCGGGCGGGAGACCCCCGCCGCCCGGCGGACGGGTCAGCTGAGCAGCGCGGTGGCGATGTCGAGCAGGTCGGCGTCGAGGCCGGCCACGGTGTCGTCGAGGTACTGGCCGGCCGGCTCCAGCGGCGGGGTGCCGTAGGTGACGTTCTCGTCCAGGTAGGCACCGACCGGGGTCGCCTCGGCCGCAGAGGCGGTACCCGCGACGGCCATCATGGCGGCGGGCGCGACGACGGCGGCGAGACCGGCGCCGAGCGCGATGGCCTTGGTGCGGGTGCGGGGAGCGTGGGAACCCATGGGGATCTCGCTTTCAGGGTGGGGAACGTCGGGATTCTCTCGGTCGCCCACACCTCGATGTGCGGCGCGACGCCGCAACCCTGGCCGCCGGCGCGCCCGGTGATCAACCGGACGCGGACCGCTTTACACGCTGTTTGCACGCATTTCCGGGCTGCCGTAAGGGCTACTCACACTCGTCCGAACGGCCTAACGCAGGTCATGACCCCTGTAGCGCTGTCGCGCCTTTCGTCAATTCTCGAACCCATGCCGGACATGCGGCGGCAACGCTGCGGAAACGCGGGCCACGTGCGGGTGGGGCGAACGTCACCTGCTCCGCCCGACGCTCACCGGGCCGGGATCGTGACCTCGCCCCGCTGGGCCTTGAGACCGATGTCCGTGCGGTGGTGCGAACCCGCGAGGCGGACCCCCCGAGGCGCCGGTAGGCCTCCTCGCGGGCCTCGGCGAGATCCGCGCCCGTGCCCACCACGGAGAGCACCCGCCCGCCCGCGGAGACCACCGCACCGTCCTCGCGACGGCGCGTACCGGCATGCAGGACGCCCTCGCCCTCGGCCCCGGTGATGACGTCGCCGAGCCGCGGCGTCCCCGGGTAGCCCTCCGCCGCCACGACCACCGTGACCGCCGCCCCGTCCGACCACTCCAGCGGCGGCTGCTCGGCCAGCGTGCCCGTGGCGACGGCGTTCAGCAGCCCGGCCAGCGGGGTGCGCAGGAGTGCCAGCACGACCTGGGTCTCCGGGTCCCCGAACCGGCAGTTGAACTCGATGACGGCCGGCCCGGCGGACGTGAGCGCGAGGCCCGCGTACAGCAGTCCGCTGAACGGCACGCCACGCTCGGCCATCTCGTCCGCCACCGGCTGCACGACCCGCGCGACGAGCTCGTCGACGAGGTCGTCGCCCGCCCACGGCAACGGCGCGTAGGCGCCCATCCCGCCGGTGTTGGGCCCCGTGTCGTCGTCCCCGACGCGCTTGAAGTCCTGGGCCGGGAGCAGCGGCACCACGGTGCGCCCGTCGACGAGGCAGAAGAGCGACGCCTCGGGGCCGTCGAGGAACGCCTCGAGCAGCACGGGATGGCCGTCGTCGAGCAGGTGCATGGCATGCGCCCGGGCGACCTCGATGTCCGGGCTCACCACCACGCCCTTGCCGGCCGCCAGCCCGTCGTCCTTGACGACGTAGGGCGGGGTGAACCCGGCGAGGGCGGCGTCGAGGCGGGCCGGGTTGTCCACGATCACCGACGCGGCCGTGGCCACCCCGGCGGCGGCCATGACGTCCTTGGCGAAGGCCTTGGAGCCCTCGATCCGCGCCGCGTCCGCCCCGGGCCCGAAGACGGGGAAGCCGGCGGCACGCACGGCGTCCGCCACCCCCGCGACGAGCGGGATCTCAGGGCCGACCACCACCAGGTCCGCGCCCCAGTCGCGGGCCAGCGCCGTCACCGCCTTCGGGCTCCGGGCGTCCACCCCCCGTTGCTCCGCGACCGCGGCGGTACCGGCGTTGCCGGGTGCACACGCCAGCGCCGTCACCCCCGGGTCCTGGGCCAGCGCCAGGAGGAGGGCATGTTCACGGGCACCGCTACCGATCACCAGGACGCGCACGGACGAAGAGCGTAGAACCTCGCCGCCCGGGCCGTCGCCGCGACCTGCGCCACGCCCGCGTGAAGTGGGTCGGGCGGGGCCGGTACGGTCGCCCCCGTAGTTCACTCACCGGTAGTCCCGGTGACGCTCGTACGTCGACCTCCCCTCGTCTCGGCAGGACAGGGTGGACGTGCTCGCACCTCCCCCGAGAGGACACCCCCATCGTGGTCGTGACCGGCCCGGTGCTCGCCCAGGCGCCTGACCAGACCTCGCAGACCCGTTTCGGCCCGTCGGCCGCGCACCGGCGCTCCGCCGCCCCCCGCGCGCTGGTGATCGGCCACCGCGGCGCACCGGGCTACCGGCCCGAGCACACCCTGGCCTCCTACGAGCTGGGCGCCCGGATGGGCGCGCACTACATCGAGCCGGACCTCGTCTCGACCTCCGACGGCGTGCTGGTCGCCCGGCACGACGCCGAGATCGGGAGGACCACGGACGTCGCCGCGCACCCGGAGTTCGCGGACCGGCGCACCGTCCGCACGATCGACGGGCACACCCTCGACGGCTGGTTCGTCGACGACTTCACCTTCGCCGAGCTCCGGACCCTACGCGCCGTCGAGCGGCTGCCGCACCTGCGCCAGGAGAACACCCTCTACGACCGGCGCCACCTCGTCCCGTCGTTCGACGAGGTCCTCGCCCTGCGCGAGCGGCTCTCCACGGAGCTGGGACGCGAGATCGGCATCTACCCGGAGACCAAGCACCCCGGCTACTTCGCCGCCACCGGGCGCGCGCTGGAGCCCGCGCTCGTCGCGTCGCTGCGGGCGGCCGGGCTGGATCGCGCGGACTCGCCGGTGTTCGTCCAGTCCTTCGAGACGGCGAACCTGCGCGCCCTGCACGCGCAGATCCCGGTCCGCCTCATCCAGCTGCTCGACGACGAGGACGATCCCGCCGACCTCGTCGCCGTCGGCCGGACGGTCGCGGACCTCGTCACGCCGGAGGGCCTCGCGGACATCGCGACCTACGCGACCGGCATCGGGCCGGCGAAGGACCTGGTCATCGGCCGGACCCCGGACGGCGCCCTGGGCCTGCCGACCGGCCTGGTCGAGAACGCGCACGCCGCCGGGCTGCTCGTGCACGTCTACACGTTCCGCAACGAGAACGCGTTCCTGCCGGCCACGCTGCGGACGCCGGGCGCGGAGGCGGACTACGGGGACGCCTTCGCCGAGTACCTGGCGTTCCTGGCCCTCGGCATCGACGGGATGTTCTCGGACAACCCGGACACCGCGGTGGCGGCGCTGGAGCTGGCGGCCTAGCCCCTCAGGAACTTCGTGAGGAGCGCCGTGGTCTCGGCCGGGCGTTCCTCGTGCGGGAAGTGGCCCGTGTCGTCGAACAGGTGGTGGGTGAACGGACCGGCCGCCCACCGGCGCGAACGCAGCACGGTGGACTGCAGGACACACGGGTCGTCGGCGCCGTGCAGCTGCAGCACCGGCATCCGGGCCGGACGGGCCATCGCGGCGGCGAAGCGACGCCCCTCGGCCCGCAGCTGGGAGCGCATGGCCCAGCGGTAGTACTCCAGCGAGCAGTGCGCGACGGCCGGGATGCGGATGGCGGACCTGTTGCGGGCCACCGCTTCCGCGAAGTCCTCGGTCCGGGTCCAGGCCTCGCCGGACCACTCGCGCATGATCGTCTCGACCCGCGCGCCGTCGTCCGCGCGGAGGCTGTTCTCCGGCCGGCGCGGGACCTGGAACCCCAGCGCGTAGTTCGCGGTGGCCCGGCCCTGGCCGCGCGGGTCCGTGGCGAGCGCGGCCCGCATCGCCAGCGGGTGCGGGGCCGCGAGCACCGCCAGGGAGTGCACGAGCCGGGGGTGCAGCGCGGCGACCGTCCAGCCGATGACGCCGCCCCAGTCGTGCCCGGCGATCCGGGCCTCGGGCTCGCCCAGCGCGCGGATCAAGCCGGCGACGTCACCGGCGAGGGTCCAGAGGTCGTAGCCGCGTGGCGGCTTGTCCGAGTCCCCGTAACCCCGCAGGTCCACCGCGACGGCTCGGAAGCCCGCGTCGGCGAGGCCGGTGAGCTGGTGACGCCAGGACCACCAGAACTCCGGGAACCCGTGCAGCAGGACGACCAGGGGCCCCTGCCCGTACTCCGCGACGTGCAGCCGGATCCCGTTCGCCGAGACGTCCCGGTGCGTCCACGGGCCGGGCAGCCGGACCGAGGACGGTTCGGGTCCGCCCCGCGAGCCCACGCGCGTCAGCGGCCGGCGGTCCGGTGACCGTTCAGCTCCGGGGTGGTGGACCTGCCACGGTTGCCCAGGACCTGCGCGGTGTCCTTCAGCGAGCTGATCGTGCGTTCCGGCTTGCGGATCTTGCGGACCCGCAGATAGCCGATGAACGCGGCCACGCCCGCCACCACGAGCATCAGGCCGAACACGATGCCGAACGACGCGGCCCGGTTCAGCCAGATCGCGAGCAGCTCGGCGATGGCGAAGAAGAGGAAGAACAGGCTGAACAGGGCGATCACGAGCGCGACGATGAAGAAGACGCTGCCCTGCACGCCCTTCTTGACCTCGGACGTGACCTCGGCCTTGGCCAGCTCCACCTCGGAGCGGACCAGGGTGGAGACGTGGGTCGTCACCTCGCGGACGAGGTCGCCGATGGACTGCTCGTCCGCACCGCGCGCGGGCTCCGCGGACAACGGGATCGACGGCAGCACGGGCGGGTCGCCCACTGCGCCGGAACTGGACGGGCCCCTGGAACTGGTCGGGCTGGCCACCGCGGTCCCCTCCTGCTGCTCGACTGTGTCCGGTAAGCGCCGTCCGGGTCCACGATGTTCTGTGTGGACGGCGGATCGCCATCGTGCCACGGGCCCCTGCGCGTCGCCTGGGCAGGCACGGCGTGGACCCGAAGGTGTTCCGCGCAGCGGCCACCCCCGCCGCGACGAGCATGTGCGCCTACTCGTCCGGGCGGCCGCGCAGCTTCTTCACCGCGCCGCGGCGGGTCTTCGCGTCCAGCCGGCGGCGCTTCGACCCCGCCGTGGGCCGCGTCGGGCGCCGCGCCCTGGGCTCCGCCGCCGTCGCCTCCCGCAACCGCTCGACGAGCCGTTCGCGCGCGGCCTCCCGGTTGCGCAGCTGGCTGCGGGTCTCCGCCGCGACGACCGTGAGCACCCCGTCGACCAGCCGGTTCCCCAGCCGGGTCAGGGCACGCTCGCGCAGGTCGTCGGGCACCGAGGGCGAGCGCGCGACGTCGAAGGACAGCTCGACTCGCGAGTCCGTGGTGTTCACCCCCTGCCCGCCGGGCCCCGAGGCACGGGAGAACCGCCAGTGGAGCTCACGCGCGGGAACCTCGAAGCCGCGCCGCACACGCAGCACGCCCTCCAGGTCCCCGCCGGCGGTCATAGGGCCATTGTTCCCCACCCGCTTCCGCACGAACGGCCACTTTCGTGCGGTAGGACGGGGCTCAGTCCTCGCTCTTGCCCTCCTTGAGGCCGGACGAGATCAGATCCATGACCGCGGAGTCCGCGAGCGTGGTGACGTCCCCGACCTCGCGGTTCTCCGCGACGTCGCGCAGCAGCCGGCGCATGATCTTGCCGGAGCGCGTCTTCGGCAGCTCCTCCACGACCATGATCTGCCGCGGCTTGGCGATCGGCCCGATCTCCTTGGCGACGTGGTCCCGCAGCGCCTTGATCGCGTCCTCGCCGCCGTCCTTGGCCGCGTTGCCGCGGAGGATGACGAACGCGACGATGCCCTGACCGGTCGTCGGGTCGGACGCGCCGACGACCGCCGCCTCGGCCACCGTCGGGTGGCTGACCAGCGCGGACTCCACCTCGGTCGTGGAGATCCGGTGCCCGGACACGTTCATGACGTCGTCGACGCGCCCGAGCAGCCACATGGCGCCGTCGTCGTCGTACTTCGCGCCGTCCCCGGCGAAGTAGTAACCCTGGTCCGCGAACCGCGACCAGTAGGTCTCGCGGTACCGCTCCTCGTTGCCCCAGATGCCGCGCAGCATCGACGGCCACGGCTTGTCCAGTACCAGGTAGCCGCCGCCACCGGTACCGACCGGCTGCGCCTCCTCGTTGACGACCTCCGCACTGATGCCGGGGATCGTGCGCATCGCCGATCCGGGCTTGGTCGCCGTGACGCCCGGCAGCGGGGCGATCATGATCGCCCCGGTCTCGGTCTGCCACCAGGTGTCGACGATCGGGCACTTGTCGTGCCCGATGTTCTCCCGGTACCACATCCAGGCCTCGGGGTTGATCGGCTCGCCGACCGTGCCGAGCACCCGCAGCGAGGAGAGGTCGTACTTCTCCGGGATCTCCTTGCCCCACTTCATGAAGGTACGGATCAGCGTGGGCGCGGTGTAGTAGATCGAGACGCCGTACTTCTGCACGATCTCCCAGTGCCGGCCCTCGTGCGGCGTGTTCGGCGTGCCCTCGTACATGACGGACGTGGCGCCGTTGGCCAGCGGACCGTAGACGATGTAGCTGTGCCCGGTGATCCAGCCGATGTCCGCGGTGCACCAGTAGACGCTCTCGCCGGGCTTGTGGTCGAACACCACGTTGTGGGTGTACGCCACCTGGGTCAGGTAGCCGCCGGAGGTGTGCAGGATGCCCTTCGGCGTCCCGGTGGTGCCGGAGGTGTAGAGGATGAACAGCGGGTGCTCGGAGTCGAAGGCCTCGGGCGTGTGCTGGTCCGACGCGGCCCCGACGACGTCGTGCCACCAGAGGTCACGGCCCTCGGTCCAGGGGACCTCGGTCTCGGTCCGCTTGACCACGACGACGTGCTCGATCGACGGGGTGTCCTTGACCGCCTCGTCGGTGTTCTCCTTCATCGGCGCGGGCTTGCCGCGCCGGAACTGGCCGTCCGAGGTGACCAGCAGCTTGCACTCGGCGTCCTCGATGCGGGCCTTGAGTGCGCCCGGGGAGAACCCTCCGAAGACGACACTGTGCATCGCGCCGAGGCGGGCGCAGGCGAGCATGGCGATCACGGCCTCGGGGATCATCGGCAGCTGGATCGCGACCCGGTCGCCCTTGCCCACGCCGAGCTCGGCGAAGGCGTTGGCGGCCTTGGAGACCTCACGCTGCAGGTCCGCGTAGGTGATCGTGCGGGTGTCGCCGGGCTCGCCCTCCCAGTGGATGGCGACGCGCTCACCGTTGCCCTCGTCGACGTGGCGGTCCACGCAGTTGTAGGCGACGTTGAGCTTGCCGCCCACGAACCACTTCGCGAAGGGCGGTTCCCACTCGAGGACCTGGTCCCACTTCGTGTCCCAGCTCAGCCGGTCCGCCTGCTCGGCCCAGAAGCCCTCGCGGTCGGCGTCGGCCCGGGCGTACCAGTCCTCCGTGGCGTTGGCCTGTGCGGCGAACTCCTCGCTGGGCGGGAAGCTGCGGTTCTCGGTGGAGAGATTGCTCAGCGTCGGTCCCGACTCGGCCATCTTCTCGTGTCCTCCTCGTCCCCTGACGGGCCCGGACCCGGAGACCTGGGTGCCCGGCGGGCGTCGTCGCACTCGTCGGGGACGAACGGTAGTGCGCTCGGACACCTTGCGCACCGTCAGTACGGACAGGACACCCCCGATTCCTCGGGTTCGGCAGTGGCAGCATGGCGGGGTGCCCGCCCTCAGTACGTCCGATCCGCTCGCGCCGCTCTCGGAGCTGCCCGGTGTCCCGGAGGCGGTGGCGCGCGCCCGGGATGCGCTCGTCACCGTGCACAACCACAAGGTGAACCGGCGAGGCTGGCCGGCCACGGCCGCCGAGGCCGCGCTGCGGGCCGCCCGCGCCTCCGCCGCGCTCGACGGCGCGCCCCTCGAACCCGCGCGCGACGAGCACATCACGGACCCGGTCCTGGCCGGGGCGGTGCGGGTGGCGGACGAGTCGTCGAAGCTGCTCGGGGTCTGGAAGGGCTCGCCGCTGCAGGCACTCGCGCGGCTGCACATGCTGGCGGCCACGGACCTGGTCCCGGTCGAGCGGCACGACGCGGAGCTGGGCCGTCCGCGCGGCGGGCCGGACGTGTCCGCACGGCTGTCCCTGCTGGCGGACCTGGTGACGGGCGGGACGTCCGCGCCGGCGCCGGTGCTCGTCGCCGTCGTGCACGGGGAGCTGCTGGCGCTGGCGCCGTTCGGGAGCGCGGACGGCGTGGTGGCCCGGGCGGCGGCGCGGCTGACGGCGGTGGCGGCAGGTCTGGACCCCAAGAACCTCGCGGTGCCGGAGGTGGGTCACCTGCGCCGCAGCGTCGAGTACCGGAAGGCGGCGGCGGGGTTCGCCGAAGGGACGGCGGAGGGGGTGCGGGCATGGATCCTGCACTGCTGTGCGGAGTGGGAGGCCGGTGCCCGCGAGGGAGTGTCGATCGCGGACGCCCGGGCCTGAGGCTCCTCATCACGCGACGACAAGGCTCGGGCGGCGGCCCCGACAAATCGGAACCGCCGCCCGAATCGCGTGAGACGTCCGGGATCCAGGCGTGCACTACGTGTCGTGGTCACGGCCTCGGCGGCCGGCGTCCCGGTCCGCAGGCCCACGACGACATGCCTCCCGCGGCGTGCTGTGCGTGGAGTGTCCGGCGCCTCGCGCACGGAGCCCGATCGGGGGAGCCGGCGCTTCTCTTCCGCACCAACCCTGGCCGCCCGGAGTCCGTGCACCCAGTTGTAACCCGTGACCGGCGCCACTTCAAGGGCTTGCCGAAGGTGCACCGGTTCAGGAACGGAGCGTGGTGATCCTCCGCCGCAGGGACCGCCCGGACAGTGGATGCGGCAGCCGTCGCCTTTCCGCTACACCCCGGGTGAGCTGGGCCAACGCGGCCGCGATGCGGACGAGGCGACCCTGCCGGCGCCGGCGCAGGCGCAGGGACCAGACCCCCGCGCCGGCGAGCGCCGCGACGCCCACTCCGGCCGCGCCGAAGGCGATGCGGGGCCGCAGCCGCGAGCCCACCTTCACGGGGACGGAGAACGTGAGCACGGGCCAGCCGCGCTTGGCGGCCTCCCGGCGCAGCTGACGGTCCGGGTTCACCACGACCGGATGCCCGACCGCCTCCAGGAGCGGCAGATCGGTGATCGAGTCCGTGTACGCACGGCAGGTGGCGAGGTCGTACCCGCGCTCGGCGGCGATGGTGCGCGCCGCCTCGGCCTTGGCCTCGCCGTAGCAGTAGAAGTCGATCTCGCCGGTGTAGCGGCCGTTCCGCGCCGCCATCCGCGTGGCCAGGCACCGGTCCGCGCCCACGAGCGCCGCGATCGGCTCGACGACCTCCAGGCCGGAGGCCGACAGCACGATCACCTCGTCCCCCGCGGCATGGTGCTCGTCGATCAGCGCGGCCGCCTCGGCGTAGATCATCGGCTCCACGATCTCGTGCAGCGTCTCGGCCACGATCGACCGGATCTGCGCGACCTCCCAGCCCGTGCACAGGGCGGTGATCCGGGTGCGGAGTGCGGCCATCGTGTCCGCGTCCGCGCCGGAGAGCAGCAGCAGCAGCTGGGCGTACCCGGACCGGAGCACGGCCGCGCTGCTGATCAGGCCCTCCCGCCGGAACGGACGACTGAACGCCAGCGCGCTCGATCCGGCGATGATCGTCTTGTCCAGGTCGAAGAAGGCGGCACCCGGCGTCGCGGACGCCTCGTGCGGACGGGGCGCTGGAACGGACGGCACGGGCACCTCCGCGAGCTTGCCAGACCCGCCCGCGGGGGCTCCGGCGGCGCCGTGGAGCACCGGTCGGACGCACCCGTCCGGGGCGCAACCGCTTGCGCGCCCCGCGTTCCGGTCACCCGGCGACCGGGCGGGACCGACATCTGGGCGGCGGGCCCGGAGTGCGGTTACAGTGGCGATGGTTCGGACTGTGTCCGGGCCCGGTTCAGCTCGACCCCCCGGGGCTGAACCACCGACGGCCCGCGCCAATCCCCCCTGGCGCGGGCCGTCCCGTTCTCCGCGCGCACCGTCTCGTCCCCGACGCCGGGGGAGTCTCGTCTCCCGCGCGGGCCGTCCCGATCTCTGCGCGGGCTGTCCCCTCCGCCGGGCGGTCGCACGTTCTCGGCAGCCGGCGCCGCGGTGCCGGCGAGGTCCTGGTGACCGGCGCGGGCGCGCGCGACGGGTACCCCCGACGCGAATTCTTCCCTACCGCGCCGACGGTTCCGGCCGATCCGGGCGGGCCGGAACCGAGTTGTCCACATCCCCCTCGAACCATCCACAGCCGAGCAACTCGTCCGTGGATCGGCCCCGATCCGTCGCACGCTCGTCACCGGTGGAACGCACCTCGCGGCCACCGGGAGGAGGAGCCGCCGTGACGGACCGCAGGGACGATCGAACGCTGCTCGTGGCCGAGGACCCGGACCTGCTCGACGCGCTGCTGCGTCTCTCGGCGGCGGCCGGGACCGAGGTGCACCGCGCCGTCGACTCGGCCGATGCCCGCCGCCAGTGGCTGACCGCCCCGTTCGTCGTGCTGGACGGCGCGTCGGCGGCACGGTGCGTCGAGGCGGGCATGCCTCGCCGCGAGGGGGTGGTGGTCGCGGTCCGTGGGACGCCGCGGCCCCCGGACTGGATGCATGCCGTCGCACTCGGCGCCGAACACGTCGTCTCGATGCCCCAGGCCGAGCCGTGGCTGGTGGCGGCGTTCGCCGACGCCGCCGAGCAGGCCGCCGGCCGGAACGACCGCGGCCGTGTGCTCGCCGTCGTCGCGGGCCGGGGCGGGGCGGGGGCGTCGGTACTGGCCGCGGCGGTCGCCGTGACCTCCGCCCGCGCCGGGGCCCGGACCCTGCTGGTGGACTGTGATCCGCTCGGCGGCGGGCTCGATCTCGTGCTGGGCGCCGAGGACGTCGCCGGCATGCGCTGGCCCGAGCTCACGGTGACCGAGGGCCGAGTCCCGGCCGGTGCCCTGCATGCCGCGCTGCCGGCGCCGGCGATCGGCCGCGCGGGTGGCGAGCTCGGCGTGCTGTCCTGCGCCCGGGCGGCGCAGGGCCCGTCGCCGGCCGCGGTCGCGGCGGTCCTCGAGGCCGGACGACGCGCGGGCGAGACGGTCGTCTGCGACGTCCCCCGCTACCCCACGGACGCGGCCCTCACCGCGCTCGCCGACGCCGATCTCACCGCCCTCGTCGTGCCCGCGGACGTCCGGGCCTGTGCCGCCGCCTCCCGGGTCGCCGCCGTGCTGTCGGAGCAGACCCGGCGGGTGGCGCTGGTCGTGCGGGGCCCCGCGCCGGGCGGGGTGGGAGCGCAGGACATCGCCGCGGCGCTCGACCTCCCGCTGCTCGTGGCCATGCGCCCGCAGCAGGGGCTGGCTCGCGCGATGGAGCGCGGCGTCCCGCCCGGACGCGGCAACGGGCCGTTGACGACGGCCTCCCGGACCTTGTTGGGTGCCCTGCACACGACAGGGGGGCCGGCGACCGCGGCCCGGCCGCCGGCAGGTGTGCGATGACCGCCCCGGCCGGCCTGGTGGACCGGGTCCGGTCGCGGCTGGCGGCGAACGGCGGTGAGCCGACGCCGATGGCCGTCGCGGCGGCCGTGCGGGCGGAGTCCGGCGGCGTCCTCTCGGACCTCGACGTGCTCAGCGCGCTGCGGACGATCCGCCAGGAGTTCACCGGCGCCGGCCCGCTCGACGAGCTGCTGCGGGACCCGCGGACCACGGACGTGCTGGTCTCCGGCCCGACGTCGGTCTGGGCGGACCGCGGCGCAGGCCTCGAGCCCGTCGGGATCCGGTTCCCGGACGAGGCGGCCGTGCGCAGGCTGGCCCAGCGCCTCGCCCTCGCCGCGGGCCGCCGGCTCGACGACGCGAGCCCGCACGTCGACGGCTGGCTGGCCGAGTCCGGCGTCCGGCTGCACGCGGTCCTCGCGCCTGTCGCCGCGGACGGCACCTGCATCTCGCTTCGGGTCCTGCGGCCCGCCGCGCACGATCTCGCGGCCCTGCGCCGGCTGGGCACGGTCGACGCCACGGGCGAGGCCCTGCTGCGGACGGTCGTCGAGGCGCGACTCGCCCTGCTGGTGTCCGGAGGCACGGGCTCGGGAAAGACGACGGTGCTCAACGCCCTGCTCAGCGCGGTCGACCCGGGCGAGCGGATCCTGACCGTCGAGGACGCCGAGGAGCTGCGGCCGCGGCATCCGCACGTCGTCCGGCTCGTGGCACGACCGGCGAACATCGAGGGCGCCGGCGGCGTGGGCCTGCGGGACCTGGTCCGCCAGGCACTGCGGATGCGGCCGGACCGGCTGGTCGTCGGGGAGGTCAGAGGAGCGGAGGTCATCGAGCTGCTCGCGGCCCTCAACACGGGGCACGACGGCGGCGCCGGCACTGTGCACGCCAACTCCGTCCGTGAGGTCCCGGCCCGCCTGGAGGCGCTCGCCGGCGCCGGCGGCATGGCCCGCGAGACCCTGCATAGCCAGCTCGCCGCGGCGGTCCAGGTGGTGCTGCACATGCGCCGACCCCCCGGCGCCGGCCGCGTCCTCGACGGCGTCGGGGTTCTGCGGCGGGAGGACAGGGGCGTCGTCGTCCGTCAGGTGTGGACGAGAGCAGGCGGGTGGGGTGAGGGCCGGGCGGAGTTCGGCACGCTGCTCGCCGAGCGCGGGACCGGTGCGCCGTGGTGAACCCGCTGCCGGCCGCCGCCCTCGCTGCACTCGGGGCCGCCCTGCTCTGCGCACCGGGACGCACCGGGGTTCCGCGGCTCGCGGCGCTCCTCCCCCGGTCGACTGCACGCCGCACCCTGCGGCTGCCGCGCGGGCTCTGGCTCGTGGCCGCGGGAGGCGTCGGCGGCGTGCTGCTCCTCGGTGTGGCCGGCGGCATCACCGGGATCGGCGCGGCCGCCCTGTGGCGGCACCGCCGCTCCACCCGGGCCACCGAGATCACGTCGGCCATGGCGTCGGGCCAGCTCGCCGACGCCCTCGCCCGGATGACGGACGAGCTGCGTGTCGGGGCCCATCCGGCGACGGCGCTCGACGGCGTCCGACAGGACGGGCCGTGGGCGGAGGAGGTGCTCGGGCCGGCCGCCGCCGCCGCGCGGCTCGGCGACGACGTGCCCGCCGCGCTGCGCCGCTCCGCGGCGAAGGCGTCGGGGTCGAGCGCCGACGACCTGGAGCGGGTGGCCGCGGCCTGGACCCTCGCCGACCGGCACGGCGCCCCGCTGGCCCTGCTGCTCGACGGCGCCCTCTCGGACATCCGGTGGCGGGTCGCGTTCGGCGCCCGGGTGCGCGCCCAGCTCGCAGGTCCCCGCGCCACCGCAGCGGTGCTCACCGCGCTACCGGCGCTCGGTCTCGGGCTGGGACATCTGATGGGCGCGGATCCGGTCGGCGTGCTGCGCGACGGGTTGCTCGGCCAGGCGCTGCTGCTCGTGGGCACGGGCCTTGTCGCCGCCGGTCTGCTGTGGACCGAACGGATCCTGCGTGCGGCGGTGCCCCGGTGAGCGCGATCCCCCTCGTGGTCCTCGCGCTGGCGCTGCTCGCCGCGGACGGCCGGGAGGGTCGCGGCAGGCTCGCCTCGCTCGACCGCGTCGCCGACGCTCCCGGTGCTGCGCCGGTGTTGCGTCCGGGATGGGCGGTCACCGGTGGCCTTGCGACGGCAGCGGTGTGCTGGCTCGTCGTGGGCGGGGTCGGCGGCGCCGTCACCGGCACGGTGATCGGCGGTGCCCTCGCGGTCGGCGCGGTGCGACTCGCCGCCCGCGGGCCGCGGGAGGTCCGCGATCCCGCGGGACTCGCGGCGGCGTGGGAACTGCTGGCCGTCTGTCTCGAGGTCGGGCTCCCGGTCCCGGCGGCGGCCGAGGCGGCCGCCGTCCGGCTCGCGGGGCGCCCGGGCGCGGCGCTGCGCCGCGTGGCCGGGCTGCTCGAGCTCGGCGCGGACCCGGCCGCCGCCTGGCGAGCGGTCGACGACGTCCCGGCGCTGTCCGCGTTCGGGCGGGCGGCCCGCCGCTCGGCCGGCACCGGCGCGGGCCTGGCCCAGGCCGCTCGGGCCGAGGCCGTCCGGTTGCGCGCCGAGCTGGTCGACACGGCCGAGGCCCGCGCGCAACGCGCCGCGGTCCTCATCACCGGGCCGCTCGGCCTGTGCTTCCTCCCGGCGTTCCTGGCCCTCGGGATCGCGCCGGTCGTGATCGGCCTCGCGGGAGAGGCACTCGCCCGGTGGTGACCACCGGGCTCCACCAGTACATGAAGGAGAAGACCATGTCGGACCGATCGCTACGCACGTTCCTCGACGACGACGGGATGTCCACTGTGGAATATGCAGTGGGCACGATCGCCGCCGCCGCGTTCGCCGCCGTCCTCTATGCCGTCGTCAGCGGGGACGGCATCGTCAGCGCGCTCACCGGGCTGGTGCAGCGCGCGCTCTCGGTGACGTTCTGATGCGCGACCGGGCCGATCGCCGCCCGCACGACCGCGGCGCGGTGACCGTCGAGGCCGCCATCGCCCTGGGCGTGCTCACGGTGGTCACCGTGCTGGCGCTCGGCTCGGTCGCCACCGTCGCGGCGTCGGTGCGGTGCATGGACGCCGCCAGGGAGATGGCCCGGCTCGCCGCTCGCGGCGAGCCGGAGCGGGCCCGGGAGGTCGCGCTGCGACTCGCCCCCAGCGGCGCCTCGGCGGACCTGCGGATCGACGGCGAGGAGATCACCGCGACCGTCACCGCGGCGCCGGGCGGTCTCCTGCCGTTCCGGGTCGGCAACACGGCGCACGCGGTTCTCGAGCCCGCCGCGCAAGCACCCGAACTCGACGCCCCGGTGGTGCACCGTGATCCGTGACGACGGCCGGATCCCCCGTGGCCAGATCCCCGACGCCCGGGACCCCCGCGACCTAAACCCCGACGACCTGGACCCCGACGACCTGGCCTACGGCGACCGGGGCTCCGCCACCGTCTTCGCCGCGCTCGCCTCGCTCGCGGTCCTGCTGGTGCTCATGGCCGGCGTGGACCTCGGCGGCGCGGCGCTCGCCCGGCACCGCGCCGAGGCCGCGGCGGATCTTGCGGCGCTCGCGGCTGCCGGACGCTCGACCGACGGCGCCGACGCCGCGTGCGACCTCGCCCGCGGTCTCATCGAACGAATGCAGGCGACGCTCGACCACTGCGCCCTCGACGACTGGGATGCCGTGGTGCAGGTACGGATCCGCCGCTCCTGGTCGCTGCTGGCCGCCGGAGACGCCGTCGGCCGGGCCCGCGCCGGCCCGGTCCCTGAGCCGCTGTCGGGCGGCGCAGCATCGGGCCCGGCGAATCGGATATCCGCAGCATTGAGTCCTCGCCTCCCAGTCGAGGGCTGACGGCGAGCGGTATCGACCACACGACGAATGGAGGGTTCTGGTACGGATGAGGCAACGACGATCAGGAAAATGCAGCTCGCCGTTCGGTCGCCCCGCTGGGCGCGCTCGTCGTTGCACACGCACCGATCGGCGACGACGTCTGGCCCCGCGCGCGACGGACGGGCCTACTGGACTTGTTCCGGAGTGCCGGCCCCGGCCGGAGCACCGGGATCGAGTGTTCGCTCCCCAGACAGCGGTGGCGTCGAAGCGCCTTATGGCCGACCCCCCATTCGGCACCACCGCATCCCGGCCGCCGCCGGTCGGTCCGGCCCCCGACGGGCCCACCGGCGGCGGCCCATCACACAGAAGCCTGCCGCGACCACGCCGGCGCCGAGCGGCCCGGCTTGATCGTCGCGCCCACGGCGGCTCGTCGGGCAGGCGCCTCCCGCGATCACCCCGGCGCGGGGTGCTCCGCCAGCGCCGTCAGCACGAGGTCCAGCACCACGATCGCGCCCGCCTTGTCCAGCGGCACGTTCCCGTTGCCACATTTCGGGGACTGCACGCACGACGGGCAGCCGCTCCGGCACCCGCAGTCCCCGATCGCCGCGCGGGTGGCGCGGAGCCATCGTTCGAGGACCGCGTGCCCGCGCTCGGCGAGGCCCGCACCCCCCGGATGGCCGTCGTGCACGAACACGGAGGGCAGGCCGGTGTCCGGGTGCAGCGCGGTCGAGAGGCCGCCGATGTCCCAGCGGTCGCAGATCGCGAAGAGCGGCAGCAGCCCGATCGCGGCGTGCTCGGCGGCGTGCAGCGCGCCGGGGATCCGCGCGGGGGTGATCCCCGCGGCATCGAGGACCTCCTCGTCGATCGTGTACCAGACCGAGCGGGTGTCCAGCGTCTGCGCGGGCAGGTCCAGCGGCACCGTCTCCAGCACCGTGCCGTCCGGCGTCCGGCGCTGGTAGGCCACCACCTGCCCGGTCACCCGCACATCCCCGAAGTACACGCTGACCGGACCGTGGTCCGTGCGGGAACGGACGTCGACGACGTCGACGTCCGCGGTGGAGCGGGCGTCCGTGCGCCAGTCCGGGTCCTCGGCGTGCACGAGCGCGAGCCCCGCCGCCAGATCCAGCTCGTCCACGACGTAGCTCTCGCCCCGGTGCAGGTACACCGCACCGGGATGGGCGGTCGCCGGCGCCGAGGATCCCTCGACGGTGCCCAGCATCCGACCGGTCGCGGCCTCCACCATCGCGACCTGACCCAGCCCGGACCCGCGGATGTCCACGGTCGCGGCCGGCCGCTCCCGGGCCGACGGCCAGAACCAGCCCACCGACCGCTTGCGGAGCACGCCGTCCTCCACCAGGGCGTCCAGTACCGTGCGGGCGGCGTCCCCGCCGAAGTCCCGCTCGACGTCCTCCTCGGTGAGCGGCAGCTCGGCCGCGGCGCACGCCAGTTGCGGAGCGAGCACGTACGGGTTCCCGGGGTCCAGCACGCAGCTCTCCACGGGTGCGCCCAGCAGGGCGTGCGGATGGTGCACGAGATAGGTGTCCATGGGGTCGTCCCGGGCGACGAGCACGACGAGCGCCTCGTCGCCGGCCCGACCGGCTCGGCCGGCCTGCTGCCAGAACGACGCCCGGGTCCCCGGGAACCCCGCGACGACCACGGCGTCGAGGCCCGCGATGTCCACGCCCAGCTCGAGCGCGTTGGTGGTCGCGACACCGAGCAGCTGGCCCCGGACCAACGCGGACTCGAGGGCGCGCCGCTCCTCGGGCAGGTACCCGCCGCGGTAGGCGGCGACCCGGCCGACCAGATCCGGGTCCACGTCCGCGACCAGGCGTTGCGCGCTCAGCGCGGTGGTCTCCGCGCTGCGCCGGGACCGGACGAACGCAAGGCTCCGTGCCCCTTCCACCACCAGGTCCGCCAGCATCCGCGCGGACTCCGTGGACGCCGGCCTGCGCACCGGGGCCCCGTTCTCCCCGCCGAGCTCGGGCAGGAGCGGGGGTTCCCACAGCGCGACCGTGCGCCCGGCGCTCGGCGAGCCGTCCTCGACGATCGCCGTGACGTCCCGACCGGTCAGCGCCCCCGCGAACTCGGCCGGGCGAGCCACCGTGGCCGAGGCCAGCACGATCGTCGGGGTGGCGCCGTAGCGGCGGGCCACCCGCAGGAGCCGGCGCAGCAACAGCGCCACGTGCGAGCCGAACACGCCCCGGTAGGTGTGGCACTCGTCCACCACGACGTAGCTGAGCCTGCGCAGGAACGCGGACCAGCGACCGTGCAGGGGCAGCAGCGAGCGGTGCAGCATGTCCGGGTTGCTGAAGATCCAGCGCGCGTGCCGGCGGGCCCAGTCACGTTCGTCCATCGGGGTGTCCCCGTCATAGGGCGAGGGCCGCACGTCCGGCACCCCGAGGGCCGTCAGCGCCCGGAGCTGGTCCGCGGCGAGCGCCTTCGTCGGGGACAGGTAGAGCGCCGTCGCGCGCGGGTCCTCGGCGAAGCGGGCGAGCACCGGCAGCTGGTAGACCAGGGTCTTCCCGGACGCCGTGCCCGTGGCGACCACCACGTCCCGCCCCGCGTGCGCCAGCTCGGCCCCCTCGGCCTGGTGGCTCCACGGCGCCTCGACCCCGGTGTCCCGCAGGGCCCGCACCACGTTCTCCGGCACCCACTCCGGCCACGGCACCGGGCGGCCCGGACGCGGCGGGAGCCGGATCGCGTGCCGCAGGGGATGCAGGTCGTCCGGGACGTCCTCGACGGGTTCCGCAGCGCCGGGAATGCCCGACACCCCCGCGTCGACGATCGTGACGTCCGGGTCCTGCCCCGAACCGGCGAGCACCCGGTGCAGCAGCTCGACCCCGCGCGCGGACCGCGTCACCCGCTCACCCACGGGAACCGGTCCTCCGAAACGACGTCACGGACGACGACACTGGCACACCGCACCGACACTCCCGCCGTCGAGGCGTCAGCCGAGGGGCGCCGCCAGAGCGCTGGCCACGCTCGTCAGCTCGTTCCGCGCGCCGCCCCAGCCGCGGGCCCGGGGCTGCACGCTCAGCAGCGCGACGACGAACCGCTCGTCCGGGCCGAGCAGCCCGGCGCTGTGCAGGTAGTACTCGCCGGAGAAGCAGCACATCCATCCCTGCTTCGCCGTCGCCCGCATCCGGCCGGCGATCGCGGGGGCGAGGAGCCCGAAGTCCTGGTCGAAGCCGTCGCGGGCTGTCGGCGTGGTGGCAGCGAGTGCGTCCAGCAGGAGGGTGCGGTCCGGCGCGGGCATCTCGCCGAGGATGTAGTCGTAGATCCGCAGGTAGTCCCGGGCGGAGACCCTGACCTCGCCCCACTGCGACGCGTCCGACGCGGCGCTCGTGTCCTGCAGCCCGAGCCGGGCGCTGACCCGGCCGGGCGCCCCCGCGCCGTCGAAGCGCGACCAGAGGGCGCTCATCGCCGAGTCGTCGCTCGCGCTCAGCATGCGGCGGAGCTGGTCCAGCACCGCGGGGTCCAGCACCAGGCCCTCGGTGCGCCGCCGTTCGACGAGGTCCACGGCGACCAGGAGCTTCGACAGCGACGCGGTGTACAAGGGTTCGGCCGCGAGCGCGCCGAGCGCCGTCTCTTCGGTGGCGCGGTCCAGCACCGCGACCGCGAGCTCGGTGCCCCCGGACACGACGGCCTGCGCGGCGGCGACCGCCGCGTCCGCCAGCCCGGTCTCGAACTCGGGCTCGGGCGGCGCTACGGGAGTGGGCGCGGCGGAAGGGGCGAGCGCGGACAGGCGCAGGATGTCGCCGGGCCCCGGCGCGCCCGGGGTGTGCGTGCCCGTGGGTGCGGACAGGTGGGACCGCGCGTCCGCGGTGGGTTCGACGGACACGGCGATCGGGATCGCGAGGAGCCCTGCCGCCGCCAGCAGGAAGCCTGGTCCCCGGATCCCGCGGACGTTGCGGCCTCTGATCATCTCGGGGGTCAACGATGATCGAGACCGGCCCGACCGACCACTCGAATCCGTGTGTGTTTCATCACGACAGCGATTCGATCTTCGCGCGTGACCTCCCTCTCACGTGGGAGATCCACCACACTCTTACACTGCACACACCCGCGACGCCTACCAGCGCCGACGGGTGCGATCGACGTCAGGGAAGCCGTCACGCAGTCCAGATCCGCCGCCGGCCGCCCCTGGCGTGAGAAATCACGCGAACCCAGGAGGACGGATGTCCGTGTCCGCCATGACCCTCGCCCAGGGCCTCGAGCTCGGAGGGGGTGACCGCGTCATAGTCGGCGTGGTCGCGGTGGTCGCGCTCGTCGCACTGGCGATCGGCTACACGCTCCTGCGGGAGGTCCTCGCCGCCGGCGACGGCACCCCGAAGATGCAGGAGATCGGCCGAGCAGTCCAGGAAGGCGCCGCGGCGTATCTCAACCGGCAGTTCAAGACCCTCGGCGGCTTCGTCGTCGTCGTGTTCCTGCTGCTCTTCGCCCTACCGGCGGACGACCTCGGCGAACGAATAGGGCGCTCGGTCTTCTTCATCATCGGGGCCATCTTCTCGGCGACGATCGGCTACCTCGGAATGTGGCTCGCGACGCGCGCGAACATCCGGGTCGCCGCGGCCTCGAACGAGCCGGGCGGCCGGGAGAAGGCGACCCGCATCGCGTTCCGCACGGGTGGCGTCGTCGGCATGTTCACCGTCGGCCTGGGCCTCCTCGGCGCGGCGCTGGTCGTGCTGGTCTACGCAGGCCAGGCACCCAAGGTGCTGGAGGGCTTCGGCTTCGGCGCGGCGCTGCTCGCGATGTTCATGCGTGTCGGCGGCGGCATCTTCACCAAGGCCGCGGACGTCGGCGCGGACCTGGTCGGCAAGGTCGAGCAGGGCATCCCCGAGGACGACCCGCGCAACGCCGCGACCATCGCGGACAACGTCGGCGACAACGTCGGCGACTGCGCCGGCATGGCCGCGGACCTCTTCGAGTCCTACGCGGTGATGCTCGTCGCCGCGCTCATCCTCGGTACCGCCGCGTTCGGCCTCCAGGGCCTCCTCTTCCCGCTGATCATCCCCGCGATCGGCGTGCTGACGGCGGTGCTCGGCGTCTACATCACCCGGACCCGGGCGAACGAGGGCAGCCTCAAGACGATCAACCGCAGCTTCTACATCTCCGCGGTCGTCTCCGCGGTGCTCTGCGCGGTCGCGGCGTTCGTCTACCTCCCGGGCAGCTTCGACGCGCTGAACGGCCCGACGGACACCACCGTCGTCGCGGCCATGGCGGGCAGCGACCCGCGGATCATCGCCACCATCGCCGTGATCATCGGCATCGTGCTGGCGGCGGTCATCCTCAAGCTGACCGGCTACTTCACCGGCACCGAGGACAAGCCCGTGCAGGACGTCGGCAGGTCGTCCCTGACCGGTGCCGCGACGGTCATCCTGTCCGGCATCTCGATCGGCTTCGAGTCCGCCGTCTACACCGCGCTCGTCATCGGCGCCGCCGTGTTCGGCGCGTTCGCGCTGGCCACGGGCTCGATCACGGTCGCACTGTTCGCCGTGGCCCTCGCCGGCACCGGCCTGCTCACCACGGTCGGCGTCATCGTCGCGATGGACACCTTCGGCCCGGTCGCGGACAACGCGCAGGGGATCGCGGAGATGTCCGGCGACGTCCAGGGCGCCGGTGTCGACATCCTCACCGAGCTCGACGCCGTCGGGAACACGACCAAGGCCATCACCAAGGGCATCGCGATCGCCACGGCGGTGCTGGCGGCCACGGCGCTGTTCGGTTCCTACCGGGACGCCATCACCACCGCGCTGAAGGGCGCCGACGTCGCGGCGAGGACGGCCTTCAACTTTCAGGTGTTCTCCCCGAACACCCTGGTCGGCGTGATCATCGGCGCCTCGGTGGTGTTCATGTTCTCCGGCCTCGCGATCAACGCCGTGACCCGCGCGGCGGGCGCGATCGTGTTCGAGGTGCGCCGCCAGTTCCGGGAGAACCCCGGGATCATGGAGGGCACCGTGCGGCCGGAGTACGGCCGCGTGGTGGACATCTGCACCCGGGACTCGCTGCGCGAGCTGGCAACCCCCGGCCTGTTGGCGATCTTCGCGCCGATCGCGGTCGGCTTCGGTCTCGGCGTCGGCCCGCTGGCCGGCTACCTGGCCGGCGCCATCGCCACCGGCACCCTGATGGCCATCTTCCTGGCCAACTCCGGTGGCGCCTGGGACAACGCGAAGAAGCTGGTCGAGGACGGCAACCACGGCGGCAAGGGCTCCCCCGCGCACGAGGCCACCGTCATCGGCGACACCGTCGGGGACCCGTTCAAGGACACCGCCGGCCCGTCGATCAACCCGCTGATCAAGGTGATGAACCTGGTCTCCGTGCTGATCGCCCCCGCCGTCGTGGCGTTCTCGGTCGGGGACTCGGCGTCGACGCCCGTGCGCATCGTGATCGCGCTGGTCGCGGTCGCGATCATCGTCGCGGCGGTCGTGGTGTCGAAGCGGCGGTCGTCGCAGATCGCGGACACCCCGGCGGACACCACCGTCGGCTAGTGCCCTGCAGCGCCGGCACCGCCGGCGTGGCAGATCGGAGCGGTGTCGAGAGGCCGTCCGTCCCCCTCCGGGGCGGGCGGCCTCTCGCCGTTCCGGGCCGCTACGGTCCGCGGGTGGGCAGCGGGGTGGGAAGCCGGGTGCGGCGCCGCCGGCTGCCGGCCACCGCCGCGGCCGTGCTCGCCCTCGGTGTCGCCGGCTGCGCAGCGAACCCGCAGGACGACGCCGTGGCGTGGACCGGCCGGCTCTGCGACACCACTCACTCCTTCCTCGAGGCGGTCCGCTCCACGCCCACCGCGACGGCCGATCCGCTCACGCAGGCCCGGGAGCTGCGCCGCTACCTCGACACGACCCTCACGGCGCTCGACGCCACGGCCTCGGGCCTCGGGCGGCTCGGCCCCTCCCCCGTCGCCGGCGGGGACGACGCGGTGACCGGGTTGGGCGACCGGCTCCGGCAGTACCGCGAGGCGTTCCGCAGCGCCCGGGCCGCCGTCGACGCCCTCGGCACCACCGACGTGGACGCGATCCGCGGCGGCCTGCCCGCCGCCCTCGCGCCGCTGGACCAGCTGCACATCCCCACCGCCGACGACCTGCGGGGGACTCCCGGCTCAGCGCCGCGGCCGGTCGGGCCCCCGCCTGTGAGCGGCTCGGGGAGGCCCCGCCAGAAGGCCCCGGCGGCTGACGTGCAGACCCTCACGGCGCGCCCCGTATAGGGTCGGGCCGTCGTAGTGATAATGCGCCCCGGCCCGGCCGGGGCGCCGCGAGGAGACAGGAGGCGGTCCGTGCCGCTGACGCCGCGCCCGTCCCGGGTCGCCGTGGCCGCCGTCGTCGGCGCGCTGCTGTTCGGCGGCGGCTGCTCGTCCGTCGTCGCCGGGGTTCCCGCCGCGGACCCCGCGCCCCAGCCCACCGAGGGGCCGGGCAGCGATCCCGTCGCCTGGGTCGACAAGGTCTGCGGCGCCGTCCTCACCTACACCACCCCGGCGCTCAGCGCGCCGGACTTCGCCGGCCGGCTGGACCTGCCGACGATCAAGCAGCGGCTCTCGGACTACCTCGGCTCCACCGTCACCGGCCTGCAGCAGAGCCAGGCGCAGCTGGGCGCGGTCGGGCGGTCCCCGGTCAGCGGCGGAGACGAGACCGCCACGACCATCAGCGACGGCCTGAAGAAGCTGGAGGGCGACGTCGGGGGCGCCAAGGCCAAGGTCGATGCGGCGAACCCGAACGACATCGCCTCCTTCCAGGCGGCCCTGACCGAGGCCGAGAAGAGCCTCAACGAGGTCTCCGCCCCCGACGCGATCGGGAACATCAAGGCCTCCCCGCGCCTGGACAAGGCGGCCGGGCAGGCGGCGAACTGCCAGAAACTGCAGTCCCTCGCCCCTCCCGGCTGACCCGCCCGGCTGATCTTCACGACCGCCCGGCGCGTCCCACTCCCGGAGATCGAACGCATGTTCTATCGTCGCGCCTGTGGCGCAGCTGTCCCTCTTCTCCTCCGACGCCAGGCCGGCCGGGCTCGGGGACCTGGCCGGGTTGCTGTGCGGTCCGGGGCGGATCAGCCGGTTCGGCGCGGGTGACACGGCCCGGCTGAGCGTCGTCGTGGCGGACGAGTCCCGGGTGCCGGTGCTGCGTGCCGAGGCCACAGCGCGGTCGATCCCGCTCGAGGTCGGCGTCGCCCCGTGCGGCAGCCCGGAGCTCCGCACCACCTACCGCCGGGACCTCGCGGAGCTCGCCGCCGCGTGGACCGGGCCGGACGGGCGCAAGGTCGTGCCGCCGGACCTGCAGCTCGACGGCACGCTGCTGAGGCTGTGGAGCCTCGCCGCGGGTCTGGCGGACGATCGGGGCGGCTACCTGCTGCTGCTCGACCCGGACGCGCCCTGGACCCACGAGCGGCTCATCGCCGCCGCCACCCGGGTCGGGTTGCCGCCGGCCCGGGTGGGTTCCCCGAGCTGCGGGGGCACGCGGCCCTGTGCTCGGCACGGCACACTCGGCCCGCTGCCGCTCCAGAGCCCCGGGCTCGCCGTGGCGGCCGGCGCGGGATCCGGTTCCGTCACTCTGCCCGGGCTCACGCCGCACGATGAGCACCCGGCCCGCGACGGGAACCCCGAGGAGCACCCGGACGACGGCGGCCGGCCGCCGATCCGCCGGTACCTCGCCGATCGCGACCCCGCGCACAGACCCGGCTCCGGCTGGACCGACGGTGACTGGCCGGAGGAGGACTGGGCCGAGGATCACTGGTCGGCGGAGGACTGGCCGATCGACGAGGACGAGTCGGGAACCGTCATCGGCGGCGGCTCGCCCGCCCCGCGCCCGGACCGGGCGGCGCCCGGCAGGCCCCGGCCCGTCGCGGTCCGAGCCCGTGGGCCGGAGCCGGCCGGGTACGGCGTCGTCGCGCCGGACGCGACAGCCCTCCACGTCCCGGACCTCGACGGGGCCGGCGTCCCGCCACCCGCACCGCGGGAATGCCGGGCCGCCGGGCCGGCGTTGCGGATCAGTGGAACACGCCGCATACAGCGGCTCGCCGAGTTCGTCGGGGCACCCCCCGGGGCGTCCCGGCCGCCGAATGGCCCAGGTACTGGGGGCGGAACATCGCTTGACGCGCCGGTTACGCTCCCGCTCGTCACGTTCCGCTCACGGTGTGACCGATGCGATACACAGCGTCGGTGTGCGACCGTGGCGGCCGAGGTCCCCGGTTCGGGGATACTGGCGGATCCGTATCGGAACGGGTCCGAACGGCGGGTGCGAGCCGGACGGCGGCGCACCCGGAGGGATGGAGTAGGACCAGGTGGCAACCCGAACGACGAGCTCCGAGGACAGCGACACGAGCGCCGACGGCGTCGTGGCAGCTGCCCCGAAGCGCACCCGAGCGGCCCGTGGTGGCCGCCGCACCGGCACGCCCGCGTCCACGGACACCGGGCGTCCGACGCGCAGGCTCGTGATCGTGGAGTCGCCAACCAAGGCCAAGAAGATCGCCCCGTACCTGGGCAACGACTACGTCGTCGAGTCCTCCGTCGGGCACATCCGGGACCTGCCGCGCGGCGCCGCGGACGTCCCCGCCAAGTACAAGGGCGAGAGCTGGGCGAGGCTCGGCGTGGACGTCGACAACCAGTTCCACCCCCTCTACATCGTGACGCCGGAGAAGAGGGGCAAGGTCGCCGAGCTCAAGGACCTGCTCAAGGGCGTCGACGAGCTCCTCCTCGCGACGGACCCGGACCGGGAGGGCGAGGCGATCGCCTGGCACCTGCTGGACACCCTGCGCCCGACCGTCCCCGTGCGCCGGATGGTCTTCCACGAGATCACCGAGACGGCGATCCAGGCCGCCGCGGAGAACCTGCGGGACCTGGACCAGGACCTCGTCGACGCGCAGGAGACGCGGCGCATCCTGGACCGGCTCTACGGCTACGAGGTCTCCCCCGTGCTGTGGAAGAAGGTCATGCCGAGGCTGTCGGCGGGCCGCGTGCAGTCCGTGGCGACCCGGCTGATCGTGCAGCGCGAGCGGGAGCGGATGGCGTTCGTCTCCGCCGGCTACTGGGACATCGCCGCGACCATGGACGCCGGTGCCGAGGCCACGCCGCGCCAGTTCGGCTCGCGCCTGGTCAGCGTCGACGGCAGCCGCGTCGCGACCGGCCGGGACTTCGGACCGGACGGCCGGCTGAAGAACGACGAGGTCCGCGTCCTCGACGAGGCGAGTGCTCGCCGGCTGTCGGAGTCCCTCGAGGGCCGGGACCTGACCGTCGCGTCCGTCGAGTCGAAGCCGTACTCCCGCAAGCCGTACGCCCCGTTCATGACCTCGACGCTGCAGCAGGAGGCCGGCCGCAAACTCCGGTTCTCCGCCGAGCGCACGATGCGCGGCGCGCAGCGGCTGTACGAGAACGGCTACATCACCTACATGCGTACGGACTCGACCACGCTGTCCGAGTCCGCGATCGCAGCCGCCCGCGCCCAGGCCCGCGAGCTGTACGGGGACTCCTACGTCCCGTCCGCGCCGCGGCAGTACACGCGGAAGGTCAAGAACGCGCAGGAGGCCCACGAGGCCATCCGCCCGGCCGGCGAGACGTTCCGGACCCCGGGCGAGATCGCCCGCGAGGTCGACGGGGACGACTTCCGGCTCTACGAGCTGATCTGGCAGCGCACCGTCGCCTCGCAGATGGCCGACGCGCGCGGCACCACGGTCAGCATCCGGATCAACGGCAGCGCGGCGACCGGCGAGGACGTCGTGTTCGCCACCTCCGGCCGGACGATCACGTTCCCGGGCTTCCTGAAGGCCTACGTCGAGACGGTCGACGACCAGACCGGCGGCCAGGCGGACGACGCCGAGTCCCGGCTCCCGGAGCTCACCGAGGGCCAGGTCATCACCGCTGCCGAGCTCATCCCCGAGGGCCACTCGACCAACCCGCCGGCCCGCTTCACCGAGCCGAGCCTGGTCAAGCAGCTCGAGGAGCTGGGTATCGGCCGGCCGTCGACGTACGCGTCGATCATCAAGACCATCCAGGACCGCGGCTACGTCTGGAAGAAGGGCTCCGCGCTCGTCCCGTCGTGGGTCGCCTTCTCGGTGGTCGGGCTGCTCGAGCACCACTTCGGCCGGCTGGTGGACTACGACTTCACCGCCGCCATGGAGGACGAGCTGGACTCCATCGCGTCGGGCAACTTCACCCGCAACGCCTGGCTGAACGGCTTCTACTTCGGCGACGGGGCCAGCGCCGAGGGCTCGGTGGCGCGCGCCGGCGGGCTGAAGAAGCTGGTCGGGGTGAACCTCGAGGAGATCGATGCCCGCACGATCAACTCGATCCCGCTGTTCACCGACGCCGAGGGCCGCGACGTCGTGGTCCGCGTCGGGCGCTACGGCCCGTACATGGAGCGGGCCACCGGCGAGACCGACGACGAGGGCAAGCCGAAGACGCAGCGCGCGAACCTGCCCGAGGACCTGCCCCCGGACGAGCTCACCGCGGAGATCGCCGAGCAGCTGTTCTCGGTGCCGCAGGAGGGCCGCACGCTCGGCACGGACCCGGTGACCGGGCACGAGATCGTCGCCAAGGAGGGCCGGTTCGGCCCGTACGTCACCGAACTGCTCTCCGAGGAGGAGGCGGCCGCGGCGAAGAAGGCCAAGGCCAAGCCGCGCACGGGCTCGCTGTTCAAGAGCATGTCCGTCGAGTCGTTGACCCTCGAGGACGCGCTCAAGCTGCTGTCGCTGCCGCGGCTCGTCGGCAAGGACCCGGACAGCGGGGACGAGATCACCGCGCAGAACGGCCGCTACGGCCCGTACCTGAAGAAGGGCACGGACTCCCGGTCGCTCACGTCGGAGGACCAGCTGTTCACGGTCACGCTCGACGAGGCGCTGGAGATCTACAAGCAGCCGAAGCAGCGCGGCCGCGGGTCCGCGGCGAAGACCCCGCCGCTGCGCGAGCTGGGCAAGGACCCGGCCACCGACAAGCCGATGGTGATCAAGGACGGCCGGTTCGGCCCGTACGTCACCGACGGCGAGACGAACGCGTCGCTGCGCAAGGGGGACTCGGTCGAGGAGATCACCGATGAGCGCGCCTCGGAGCTGCTCGCCGAACGTCGCCTCAAGGCCCCGCCGAAGAAGGCGGCCGCGAAGAAGCCCGCGGCGGCCCGCAAGACCCCGCCGAAGACGACGACGCGCACCGTCTCGAAGCGGAAGACCACGAAGTAGGGGCCTGTGCGCGGGAAACCTCGCCAGAACGAGGTTTCTCGCGCACGACCCGGGCCGACCTGGTTGAACAGGTTCAGCCGACCAGCAGCTTCTTCACCGCCGCCGCCACCCGGCCGCCCTCGGCGCGCCCCTCGGCGGCGGCGGTGGCCTTCTTCATGACCACGCCCATCTGCCGCGGCCCGGGCTTCTCCCCGGTCTCCGCGGTGACGTCCGCGACGGCCTGCTCGGCGATCGCGGCCAGCTCGTCGTCGGTGAGCTGGGTGGGCAGGTAGCGGGCGAGGACCTCGCCCTCGGCCCGCTCCTGCGCGGCGAGCTCGTCGCGGCCCGCGGCGGCGAAGGCCTCGGCGGACTCGGCCCGCTTCTTGGCCTCCTTGGAGATGACCTTCAGCACCTCGGCGTCGTCGAGCTGGCGGGCCTCGGTGCCCGCGACCTCGGCGTTGCCGATCGCGGTCAAGGTCATCCGCAGGGTGGACTTCACCAGCTCGTCGCGGCTCTTCATCGCGGCCGTCAGGTCGGTCCGCAGCTGGTCCTTCAAGGCGCTCACGGACGCAGACGGTAGTCCACCGGGCCGCGACGTACCCTGGCGTTCGTGAACAGCTGGGCACGGGTGGCGCTGGGCGCCACCACCACGGGGGCGGCGACGGTCGCGTACGCAGCCGGGTACGAGCGGCGGCGGTGGACCCTGCGCGAGGCCACGGTGCCCGTGCTCCCGCCGGGCACGCGTCCCCTGCGGATCCTGCACGTCTCGGACCTGCACCTCACGCCCGGCCAGGAGAGCAAGAAGCGCTGGGTGTCGGAGCTGGCGTCGCTCGAGCCGGACCTCGTCGTCAACACCGGGGACAACCTGGCGCACCCGAAGGCCGTCCCCGGCGTCCTCACCGCGCTGGGGTCGCTGCTGGAGAAGCCCGGCCTGTTCGTGTTCGGCAGCAACGACTACTTCGGCCCCACCCCGAAGAACCCGATGCGCTACCTGCGCCCGAGCGAACGCCGCATCCACGGCGAGCCGCTGCCGTGGCGGGACCTGCGCGCGGCGTTCGCCGAGCACGGCTGGCAGGACGCGACGCACCAGCGCGTGTTCCTGGACCTCGACGGGGTGCGGGTCGGCGTCTCCGGCGTCGACGACCCGCACCTCGCCCTGGACCGCTACGACGGCGTCTCCGGCCCGATCACCGCGGACCTGCGCCTCGGCCTCACCCACTCCCCCGAGCCGCGCGTGCTGGACTCCTTCGCCGCGGACGGCTACGACCTCGTCCTCGCCGGTCACACGCACGGCGGCCAGCTCCGCCTGCCCGGCTACGGCGCCCTGGTCACGAACTGCGGCATCGACCGCTCCCGGGCCCGCGGCGTCTCGCGTTGGGGCGCCCACATGCACCTGCACGTCTCCGCCGGCCTGGGCACCTCGCCGTTCGCCCCGGTGCGCTTCGCCTGTCCGCCGGAGGCCAGCCTGCTGACCCTCGTCCCGCGCCCGGCGAGGGTGCGGACGGAGAAGGCGCCCCCCGCGACGGCGTCCGCGGACGTCGGGTAGAGTTCTCCACGGCTCAGGGAAACACGAACTGAGCCTTCGGGGTGTGGCGCAGCTTGGTAGCGCGCTTCGTTCGGGACGAAGAGGTCGCAGGTTCAAATCCTGTCACCCCGACCACCAACGGCCAGGGCCGGGCATCGCAAGATGCTCCCGGACCTGGCCGTTCGTCGTTGTCGGGCTACCGAGTGACCAACCGAGCAACTACGCCCCCGCGCTCGGGAAGATCACGTCCATCGCCGTCGCCCCGTCCTCCACCTCCGGGCGGATCTGCTTCCGGTAGACGAGTTCGGTCGCCGTCGTCCCACTGTGACCGACGAGACGCGAGATCTGCTCGATCGGCATCCCGCTGTCGGAGAGCAGCGACACGTAGGTTCCCCCGCTCGCGGCCGGCGGGTCCGACACCCGCCTGCCCAGCGGCCCGAGGAGCGCTGACCACGCACCCGACGACGACAGTCAGGCCTGTCCATCCCTGATGAGCCGCATGGGCGCTGGCGCAAAGCGAACGACTCGCGGCGCTCGAACTCGGCGAACCTCCGCGCGGCCCCTGCCTTGGCGCGCAGCCCGGCGGCGCGCTCGGAACCCTCGTCGGCCCCGCGCTCGAAAGTGGCGGCAACGACGTCCTCGGTGTCGGCGATCTTCGCGGCAAGGAAGGCCAACCGAGCTCGAAGGTCGCGAGCGCGATCGTGGCTGGCCTGTGCCCTCGGCCAAAGCCCGGTCCAGTCCTGCTCATCCACGTCCAACTCCGTCCGTGCAAGACGTCAGCGGCGGATCACGGACCACACCGTCTTGCCATCGCCATCCCGATCGACACCCCACGCCGCACTGAACTGGCGAACCAGAGCGAGCCCAAGCCCGGGCCGGCGGCCGGAGTTCGCGTCCACGCGATCAACTTCCACCGCCATCGCCGGTGAGCCGTCCCGCACCTCTACGCACACCCCGCGACGGGTCGACATGACCGACACACTGAACGGGGTACAGGCGTGGGTGATGGCATTGGACGCCAACTCGTCAGCCATGAGCAGCGTTGTGGCGGCCAGCTCGCTCTCCGGAGTCACTCCCAGGGCCACGATGGCGCGGCCGACATCGGCACGGACGTTGCTGAGCTCGGCTGCATCGGGCTCGTACACAGCAGCAACACCGGCTCCTTCCCGATGCCGAGGCCGCATGTAGATGGCCCGCATCGCGAGGCTCTCTCGTCTGCACTCCCGCGTACTCCTACCCGTTTCTTCGGTACCTACTCGCACGATCTGAAGTCGACTCCGCCCGGGCCCGCGCCGCGAGATCACCACCAGGTCCCGGAGCGTGGGGGCAAGAAGCTCAGGGCGCGGCGGGCGGCCTCGATGCTGGGGTGGATGTCGAACAGATCGTCTACGCCAGCGGTCACGAGGGCCCGAATTGTGGCCTCATCGATGGTGACCAGACTCAGGCCGATGTCGGCCTCGCCGGCGCCACACGCGACGTGGACGAGGACGTGGACGGCGCCCGGTCCGAGAACCGACAGCGAGCTGAGATCGAGCACGATCGCCGGCGGTGCGGCGGCAAGCTGGTCGTCGAGCAGGTGTCGGAGTCCCGGTGCCGTCACCGCGTCCAGACGCCCGCTGACCTGGATGACCAGCACGCCGGTCCGGGGATGGTCGAGTCGAACCGTCAGGGCTGCCCGCGTGCCCCCACGCCCGTTGGCATCCTTGCCCACCTGCAAGCGCCTCCTCGAGGACGGCGGTCGAGCTCATGCCACACATGGGGTTCGGCCAACCGGGCCGAACTGCTTGTGGCCATCGAACGCAAGATGCCCGCCGGCAGACCCGTCCACCTCGGCCTGCCATGACGAAGCCGAGGTACCCGATCAGGCCACTTGAGGTGATCCTCCGGCCTGGTCGCCGAGCGTGCCCATGATCCGCAGACAGAGCGGCAATCTTCGCCAGGTCCTCACGCGCATCCGCACGATCTACGGCCGGCGTCCTAGGAAGTGCTGCCCGGTGGTTGTGCGTCGTGGTCAGATGCGGCGAGTGCGGCGCCTACCTGGTCGGCCAGCGCGACCGCGACGCGGAGTTGTTCCGGGGTCGGCTTGACGACCCGGGTAGCGGCGGTCAGCAGGAATTGGCCGCGAGCCACGCCACCGCTTCGGGTCACGAGGGCAATTTCCGAATCGGTGGGCAGTCCGAGCCGACCGACATTGAACGGATGACCGTTGTAAGTCATAGTCGCGTCGTTGTCGAGGGTCGCCAGGACTTGACCACCACCGGGATCGAACCGACAGCGGTCGATCTTGAGGACATCGACGATCTGTTCGCACACGCGATCGATGAGCGATCTGGTGGACGAGCGGCCGGCGCCGACCGTCGCAGCGGTGCTCAGCACGCCGTCGAGGTAGCCTCGCTCGCGGCTGGCGCGGGCTTGTTGGCGATGCCCCCAGAGCGCTACCTCGGTCACGGCCACACCGACGAGCATGAGCAGCACGGCAGTCTCGATGTCCGCGCGATCGGTGATGACGAACTGGTTGTGCGGCTCGGTGAGGAAGAAGTCGAAGCAGGCCGCACTCGAAAGTGCGGCGACGAGGCCGGCTGCTCGGATGCCGGTGGAGGCCGCCGCGACGATGAGCAGCACCAGGCCGAGGGCCGCATTCGTGTTCGCAACGCTGTCTCGGAACAGGCCGAGCACCCCGCAGGCCACCAGCGGCACCACGGCAGCGACGCCGACAACGAGCGGACGATGAGCTTGCAGGACCCTCTCCACCTGCACTCCACCATCAAACTCCGACCGATGCCGCTGTCAACCAGGACTCCGACGTGGCGCTGCCCGGGCGACGGCGCCACTGATGGCCCCCAAGGTGCCGACCGCATGACGGTGACGGGCACGAGCACGAGCGGCGGCAGCAAGCGCCGACCGTCAGAAACTCCCATGCAGGTCAGCAGGATCGTCCAGCGCTCCCCCGCACCCGCGAGAAGGTGATCTCGAAATCTTCAGGACGCGTCCTGGGGATCTTCGTACCGAGTCTGTCTGGACGTCGGGTTCCGAGCAGATGACAGAAGCCTGTCTCACCTTCGCAAGGTGGTGCGCCAACAAGCCGACCGCCGGAAAATCCCGGGCGGTCGGCCGGCCGGCCGGAGGGATGCACGGGCGTCCGCCCGATCGGAGGGCCTGCGGCGCCCGCGCACCAACTGATCCGCGACCACCGGGTTTCCGCTGCCCGGGCGGCCCTTTCCTCGGAAGCGGAAATGGCCGGACAGAGCTGAAGTCTCTCACAGACAGGGGAGGAAGAATGAAGACGATCGCCACGTGTGTAACGGCAGTCCTTGCCGCTGTGTTCGCGCTGGTCGGCATTGCCGGCACGGCATTCGCCGACACCAGCACGAGCGACGCGGACGCAATTCTCGCAGTGCACAACCAGTACCGTGCGGAGGTGGGAACCGCCCCGTTGCAGTGGGACGCCACTCTCCAGGCCTCGGCCCAGCAGTACGCCGACCAGCTGCTGGCGAGCGGCAATCGGGACCACGACCCGAATCGGGGGCCGGTCGGTGAGAACCTCTACTGGGATGCGAGCAACGGCACGGGCCAGCCCGCGGCAACGCTCAACGCCACAAGCGCGCCGATCAGCTGGTACGCCGAGAAGGCTGCCCTCGGGGGGCACTACACCCAGATGGTGTGGAAGGACACCACGAACGTCGGGTGCGGTGTTGCCACCAAGTCCGAGACGCAGGGCGACACGCAGAACAACACGCAGGTGGTCGTGTGCCGCTATTCCCCGGCGGGCAACACCGGCGGGCCGGCGTTCTGATCGGTGAGCCGTAGCCGCGGGATCGGCGCCGCAACAGCCGCGGCGGCTCGCATCACGCGAGTCCCGTCGTCCGCCGCCGAGAGATGTGCCGTACGAGAGATGTACCGCGAACGAGAACTCCCGCGTAGATCGTGATCACGTCGCTGGTCGCGTCCGTACCGGCGGTCGGTGCCTCCGCGGCTGCGCGCCGTCCGTCACACATCGCGCAGGGCGTAGAGTCCGCCCGCCGGGAGCATTCCTGTATGCGGGCGTTCGAGTCCGCGTCGTCCTCGGCGATCGGCCACCGCCGGACACCCTGTGCCGGGGGACGGAACACCTGACATGACGTCGGCATCGATCACCTTTCTCTCTCCCTACGAACGCCGGGTCGCCCTCGTCGCCGAGGCGCTTCGCACGAACTCGGATCTCACGCAGGACGCGGCCCACGCGCTCGCCGTGCACGCCCTGAGCGCGTTGGACCACATCCCCGAGGTCGTCCGATGACCACGGTGGCGGACTCCGCGCCGATCCACAGCACCGAGACGGATCCGCACGACGAGGTCTGCCACGCCTGCGAACACCCATGGGCGGACCACACCGCCATCGACGTGCGGTTCTGCACAGCCACGGTCCGGATGTCCCGGGACCGCGGCTGCGTCTGCCGGCCGGTCGGCACCCGAACCTGAGCCCGGCCCCGGCCCCGCGGCGACCCGACCGACCTACCCGGATGCCGGGCGGGCCGCTCGGGCGGCAGGATCGGCGACCCGGTGGCCCGCGCCTTCCGGCGGGGCCGCATCGTGAGGCCATGGACGTGCACGAGGTTCTCGGCCGGGCCGGGCTGTGGGCCGGCACGGAGCCCGACGTCGACCCCGCCCCGACCGTGGCCAGCCCGAGCTGGTGGGGCGCGGACTCGCAGCGATGGTCGCTGCGGGCGGCGGCGCCCGACCCGGTGGCGGGCGAGACCGCGTTCGTGAAGGTCATGGAGCCGCACGCCCGCGGCTACGTCGACGTCCCGGGCGCGTTCGCGGCGGCCCGGGCGGCGGGCGATGCGGGGATCGGGCCGCGCGTGTTCGTCGCGGACGCGGGGCTCGGGCTGCTGGTCATGGAGGACCTGACCGGCCGGACGTCCACCGCGACGCTCGACCGGTTCGACGACCCGGCCGACGTGGAGCGGCTCGTAGCGCTCCGCCGCAGGGTGCACGAGCTGCGCGGCCTCACCCGTCGCCGCACGGTGTTCGACGAGGTCCGGGTCGCCGCCCGGCTGGCCCTCGACGCCGGCGCGGCGGTGCCGGAGGACCTGGACCGGATGGTGCGGATGCTCGCGCCCGCCGAGGAACGGATCGCGGCTGCGGGCGTCGATCTCGTGCCCTGCCACGGGGACGGCACCGTGTCGAACGTGCTCGTCGCGGAGGACCGGCTACTGCTCGTCGACTGGGACTGTGCGGGGCTGATGGACCCGATGCAGGATCTCGGGGTGCTGCTCGCCGAGCTACGTCCCCGCGACGAGGAGGCGCGGGAGGTGTTCGAGCTGGCCCACGGCTCGTGGGACGCCGAACTGTTCGCCCGCGCCCGTGTCTACGGTGTCGCGGACCAGCTGCGGTGGGCGCTCGTCGGGCTCTACGCGGACGCGGTCCGGCCGGGCACCCTCGACTACGCGAAGTTCGCGGAGTGGCAGCTCCTGCGCGCTCGGGCCGGACTCCGCGGACCCGGATTCGCCGCGCACCTCCGGAGCCTGTAGGGCGATGGACGACAGGTTCCTGGGCTCGGCCCGCACCGAGGCCGACCGCGCGGTGGAGAAGGCCCTCGGCACGCTCGACCGCTGGTCCGGCCGCACGATCCGGTACGCCCCGGTCCGGGGCGGGTTGCAGAACGACGCCTGGCGGCTCACGGTCGAGGGCGAACCGCGGCGGTACCTGATCAAGATTCCGGGCGCGGGCAGCGAGGCGTTCATCGACCGCGGCGCCGCCCACGAGGCGGCGCTGCGGGCGGCCGAGCTCGGCATCGGGCCGGCCCCGGTGCTCTTCGACCCGGCCACCGGCGTCGAGGTGACCGAGTACCTGGAGTCCTACCGTGCCTGCACCACCGGGGACTTCCGGCGCCCGGAGCTGTCCGGACAGGTCGTCGAGCTCTACCGGGCGCTGCACTCGGCCGCGCCGCTGAGCCTGACCAAGACCGTCTTCGACATGACGGACGAGCACCTCGAGCAGGCCCGGGCGCTCGGCGTGCGGCTGCCGGCGGACGTCGCCGGGGTGCTCGCCGGGTACGAGGCCGCCCGCGCCGCGGTGCTCGCGTCGGGCCTGGACCTCGTCGTGTGCCACAACGACCCGACGCCCGGCAACTTCCTCGTCGCCGACGGCCTGCCGATGCGGATGATCGACTACGAGTTCGCCTCGAACAACGACCGCGCCTCGGACGTCGCCGTGCTGGCCACCGAGATGTTCTACGACGAGCAGCGCACCCTCGCGCTGATCGAGGCCTACCACGGCTCGACGGCCCGGCCGCTCGTCTCGCGCGTGCAGGTGTTCCGGGCCCTGGCCGACGTGCGGTGGGGCCTGTGGGGCTGTGTGAACCACGTGCTCAACACGAGCTGGGACTACGACTACCACAAGTACGGGGTGTGGAAGCTGATGCGCGCGGGGATCGCGATGGACGACCCGCGGTGGGCGTCCTGGCTCTCGTCGCTGTAGATCGGCGCTACCGTCTCACGCCATGAGCGCAGGTCAGCCCCGAGAGGGAGCGCCGCAGTGGGGAGCACCGCAGTGGGGAGCGCCGCAACACGGGGGCCCGCAGCCGCCCGGGCCCCCGCGCACCGGCGGGCCGCTCGGCGGGATCCTGGCTCTCCTCGCCGGGCTGCTCGCGATCGCGGGCACGTTCCTGCCGTGGGTCACGGTCAGCGCCGGCCCCCTCGGCACCCTGTCCGTCGACGGGTTCGACGCGCGGAACTACGGCGTGCTCACCCTGGTCGCGGGGCTGGGGCTCGCCGTGCTGGGCGCCGCCCGCCTCGTGGGCCGCCACCACGTGGCCGTCCGGGTGGCGTCCGGCGTCGTGGGGCTCGTCGTGGCCGTGCTGGCGGTCGCGTTCATGATCGAGATCCGGAACCGGCTGGCGGCCGTTCTGCTGGTGCACGCCCTGCTCACGTCGTCGACGGGCGCCGGCCTCTCCGTCATCCTCGCCGGCGGGGTGCTCGGGATCGGGTCGGCGTTCCTGCCGCACCGCCCCCGCCGACCTCCTCGGTAACCTTTGGCCGATTAGACCGTTTGGACTAATACCGCGCGGGCATCGTGGCCTGCCGGGAACACCAGGCGGAGGCCTCGACGAAGTCCGATACGTCCCCCTCTCCCGTGCGCCGCCGATCGCGGCGGATCCGGCGGATCGCCGTGGTGCTGGCGGCCTGCGGAATCACCGTCGGCGCGCTGCTCGCCGTCGCCCCGCTCACGAGCGCCGCCCCCGCCGAGCCCGGCCCGGCCTGCGTCGGGGAGGAGACCCTGGAGGTCTCGCCCGGTCTCTCCGCCCTGGAGCCGAGCACCTGCCGGCCCACCGCGGACGGGGTGGTGACGGTGCGCAACGACTTCACCGCGGTCATCGGGGCGTCCCAGGGTACGAAGTTCAGCGGCACCTACGGCTTCGTCCCGCTCGAGGGCGACTGCGTCACCGCCCCGCTGACGAAGTTCAAGGTCGTCTTCGACGGCTACTGGAACGACAACACCCGCGACTGACCGGTGCGACGGCGGGCTCCCACCTCCTGGCCGGAGCCCGCCGCCTGCCCTGATCAGCCCTTCTCCGCCAGCTCCTGCTCGTACTTCTTCGTCATGTGGTCCACCGCGGCCAGCTGCGACGCCGAGTGCGCGTCCCGGGTGTCGAACGCCCGCTGCTTGGCCGCGAGGGTGCCGGCCGCCTGGCCCTGGAAGTGCGGGAACACCTGTTGGGCGATGAGCTCGTAGGAGCGCTTCGTGGCCTCCGGGTTCGCCCAGTCGTGGCCCATCAGCAGCATCGCGCCGAAGCCGCCGTTGCTCTGGTCCATCAGGCGCTGGACCTGGGCCCGGGCGTCCTCGACGGTGCCGATCGCGCCGATGCCGGCCTCGTTCACGAAGTCGATCATGCCCTTGACGTCCGTGCTGTCGCCCACGGCCATCTGCGGGAACGCGGCGACCTTCTGGAAGTAGTTGAACCAGGGCACGATGCCGAACTCGACGTCGCGGTAGGCCTGCTCCTTGGTCTCCGCGATGTGCATGAGCCCCACGAGGCGCCAGCCCGAGCGGTCCGGCGTCGGCTGGCCGTAGTGCGCCGCCCGCTCCTCGACGACGCTCCAGTGGTGCGCCAGGGCGTCGAAGCCGTCCTGGGTCAGGGTCGCACCGATGGAGAGCAGGCCGACGCCGTGCTGGCCCGCCATCCTCGGCCCGGTCGGCGATGCCACGGCCGCGACGGCGACGTCGAAGCAGGGGTCCGTGTACGGCGCGAGCTGCAGCTGCGCGTCGACGAGGTTGTGTGTCCTCGTCTGCTCGGTGACCGTCTCGCCGCGGAGCAGCCGCATGATGATGTCCAGGTTGACGGCGAGCAGCTCCCGCGTCTCCGTCGGGTTCAGCCCGATCATCGACGAGTCCGTGGGCAGCGAGCCGGGCCCGACGCCCAGCATCGTGCGGCCCCGGGTGAGGTGGTCGAGCATGACCATCCGGTCCGCCACCCAGAGCGGGTTGTGGTAGGCGATCGACGTCACGCCGGTGCCCAGCCTGATGTGCCGGGTGCGCTCCGCGGCCGCGGCGATGAAGATCTCCGGGGACGCGATGATCTCGCTGCCGGCGGAGTGGTGCTCGCCGATCCAGGCCTCGTCGTAGCCGAGCCTGTCCAGGTGCTCGACGAGCTCGAGGTCGCGCTGCAGCGCCAGCGTCGGGTTCTGCCCCGGGACGTGGAAGGGCGCGAGGAAGGTACCGAAACGCAATCTGCTCACAGGTGCTCCTGATCTTCGTTGATCGACACGCCACGGCCCGTGGCGCGGGCCGGGACAGCCAGATCATGACGTCGGTCACCTGCTCGGAACTGTGCGTTTTCCTGACACCCGACATGTGACGACTGTCCTGAACGAGGAGTCGGGACCATCCTCTAGGGTCGCCGCTCATGGGACATCGCGAGGACCTGCTCACCGGGGCGGCACAGTGCCTCTACGAGAAGGGCTTCGGACAGACCACGGCCCGCGACGTCGTCGCCGCCTCGCGCACGAACCTCGCCTCGATCGGCTACCACTTCGGCTCGAAGGACGCGCTGCTGACCGAGGCCGCGGTGCGCGCCGCGGCGGAGTGGAACGAGGAGCTCGACAAGGCCCTCGCCCGCGTCGACCCCACGGCCGCGCCCGCCGAACGCATGGAGCAGACCTGGATCCAGGTCGTCGAGCTGTTCCGGACGCACCGGCGCCTGTGGGTCACCTACATCGAGACGCTCGCGCAGGCCGGCCGGATGCCGCGGCTGCGGGAGGTCCTCGCGGACGCGCAGGGCGCGACCCGCGAGGAGCTGGCGTCGATGTTCCACGCGCTGCCGGAGGACCCGGACGCCGCGGACCGGCAGGGTCACGTGCTGGGCAGCTTCTACCAGGCGCTGCTCACCGGCGTGATGATGCAGTGGCTCCTGGACCCGGAGAACGCGCCGTCCGGCACGGACATCTCCGAGGCGCTGCGGCTGCTGACCACCCCGGAGAGCCTGCCCGTCTAGCCTTCCCGGTTCGGGCGGCCGAACCCGGCGACGTAGAGCACGCCGAGCACCACCAGCGGCAGGACGTTCCACACGAACCAGGGATAGGTCGCCCCACCGTCGGTGGCCGAGACGGCCCGGGCCACGACGTGGATCGGCTGGTTCACGCCGGCGGCTGCGGGTCGAGCTCGCCGCGATCAACCGGCTCCGGCTCGCCCGGATGCTGGAGGGGTCCAGCAGCTGAGACCGCTGTTGCACGCATGCGAATGCGTGCATACATTGATGGCGTGGGACACGGGCACGGGCATGGACACAGCCACGGAGGCGGAGCCGCGGAGGCGGCGAGCGCCTCGGGGCGGCACGTCCGCAGGTTGTGGGCGGCGCTCGGCGTGCTCGTCACCTTCCTAGTGCTCGAGGCGGTCGTCGGCTTCGCGACGGGCTCGCTGGCCCTGCTGTCGGACGCCGGGCACATGTTCACGGACGTCCTGGGCGTCGCCATGGCCCTCGCCGCGATCACCGCCGCGCGGCGCTCGTCCGCCTCGGACAGCCGCACGTTTGGCCTCTACCGCGCCGAGGTGCTGGCCGCGCTGGCCAACGCCGCGCTGCTCGTCGGGGTCGCCGTCTGGGTCATCGTCGAGGCGGTGCAGCGGTTCGACGAGCCGCCGGAGATCCCCGGAGTGGCGCTGATGGTGACCGCCGCGGCCGGCCTGCTCGCCAACCTCGTCGTGTTCGCCCTGCTCAGGCAGGGCGCCAAGGAGAGCATCAACGTCCGCGGCGCCTACCTGGAGGTCCTCGCGGACACCATCGGCTCGGTGGGCGTCCTGCTCGCCGGCGCGGTGATGCTCGGCCTCGGTTGGTGGTGGGCGGACCCGGTGGTCGCGATCGCGATCGGGCTCTGGGTGCTGCCGCGGACCTGGCTGCTCGCGAAACAGGCCGTCCGGATCCTGGTGCAGGCCGCGCCCGCGCACATCGACGTCGCCGCCGTCCGGCACGACCTCGGGCACATCGAGGGCGTCGAGGACGTGCACGACGTCCACGTCTGGACACTCACCTCCGGCATGGAGGTCGGGTCGGTCCACCTGGGCGTCGGCCACGCGTGCGATCCCGGGCGGGTGCTCTTCGAGGCCCGCACCGTGCTGGCCGAGAAGCACCACATGGAGCACGTCACGGTGCAGGTCGAACCCCCGGGCGCGAAGACCCGCTGTTCGGAGCTGAGCTGGTGACCACGAGGGTGCCGAGCGTGACGTCCCGCCGCACCAGCCGGACGTCGATCCGGCCGGGCACGTTCGCCACGAACGTCAGCGTCACGGTGGCCCCCGCCGTCACGAACGCGGCGCGCGAGTAGGCCCCGCTCAGCTGCACCTGGTCCGTCACGTCGCTGCCCACCACCAGCATCACGGTCGCGTTCCGCGGGACGTCGACGGCGCCCGGGGACGCGGGTGCCACGTCCGAGTAGGCGAAGGCGACGTGCCGCACGCCGTCCGGCGCGACGGAAGGGACGGCGGTGACGGATGCCCCGGCGGGGGCGATCGGCGCCGCTCCGCAGCCCGTCGAGGCCACGGCCAGGGCGAACACGACGGCGGTGACGTGGACGGCCCGGCGTCTGGTCACGTCCCGTTCCCTTCCGTCACGGACGGCGATCTCCCCAAGGGTGGCGCAGTCTCCCCACGCGCGCCGCATCGGGTCCCCCGCGTGGGGGAGGATCGGTGACGTGAGCGAGCCGACGACCCACCCCACCGCACCTGTCCCGGAGCGGCTCTTCGACGACGAGCGGGAGCAGCGCTGGCGGGCGCGGTTCACCGCCACCCGCATGTCCCGCCCGAACTGGGCCCTCGACGCGCCGGACCGCACCGTCTACTCGTCGAACGTGAGCGGGACGACCGAGGTGCACGCCTGGGACCGCGCGACGGACACCCACCGCCAGGTCACCGACCGGCGCTCGGGCACGCACATGGCGACGCTGCCGCCGGACGGCGGGCTGATCTGGTGGTTCGACGACACCGACGGGGACGAGTTCGGCCACTGGGTCACCGAGCCCTACGGCGGCCGGGGGCCGGACGACGAGCCCGCGCTCGCCGTGCCCGGCGTCGAGGACGGCTACCCGGCCGGCCTGGACATCGGCCGGCGGCTGACGGCGATCGGCACCTCGACGGACGACGGCACGTCCATCTGGCTGCACCGCCGGGACTCCGACGCCCCGGCCGAGCTGATCTACCGGCACCTCGAGGACGCGGGCATCGGCGCGCTGTCCGAGGACGAGACCCTGCTCGCGATCTCGATCTCCGAGCACGGGGACTCCCGGCACCCGGACGTGCGCGTGCTGCGGATCTCCGAGGACGGGGTGCAGACCCTGGTCGAGAAGTCCGACGGGCCGGGTAAGGGCCTGAGCCCGCTCGCCTTCTCCCCCGTGCCCGGGGACCAGCGGATGCTCCTGCTGCACGAGCGCCACGGCCGCGAGGAGCTGCTGCTCTGGGACGTGGAGGCGGACACCGAGACCGAGCTGACGCTCGACCTTCCGGGCGAGATCACGGCGGACTTCTACCCGGTGACCGCGGGCGGCCCGGACGCGCTGCTCGTGTGGCACACCCACGCCGCCCGCACCCGGCTCCACCGCTACGAGCTCTCCACCGGCGCGCTCACCGAGCTGAAGGTCGCGCCCGGTTGCGTCGGCTCCGCGGACGTCCGGCCGGACGGCACCGTCGAGTACTCCTGCTCGTCCGCCGCGACGCCGTCGGAGGTTCGGGCGCTGCACCCGGACGGCACGGACCGCCGGCTGCTGCTCCCGCCGGGCGAGCCCGCCCCGGGGTCGGTCCCGGTCGAGGACCTGTGGGTCGAGGGCCCCGGCGGACGCGTGCACGCGCTCGTCGCCTCCCCTTCCGGTGAGGGCCCCTTCCCGACGGTCTTCAGCCTGCACGGCGGCCCGCACGCGGCGGACGAGGACCGGTTCTCCGCGATGCGCGCGGCGTGGGTGGACGCGGGGTTCGCGGTCGTCGAGGTCAACTACCGCGGCTCGACGGGCTACGGCTCGACCTGGCGGGACGCGATCGAGGGGCGGCCCGGGCTCACCGAGCTGGAGGACGTCGCCGCGGTGTACGACGCGGTCGTCGGCTCGGGGCTCGCGGACCCCGCGCGGACCGTCGTCGAGGGCTGGTCCTGGGGCGGCTACCTGGCCCTCCTCGCCGCCGGGACGCAGCCGGGCCGGTGGGCGGCGGCGCTGGCGGGCGTGCCCGTCGCGGACTACCTGGCGGCCTTCGAGGACGAGATGGAGCAGCTGCGGGCGTTCGACCGGGCGCTCTTCGGCGGCACCCCGGAGCAGGTCCCGGAGACCTACCGGGCCGGGTCCCCGCTGACCTACGTCGATGCGGTGCGGGCTCCGGTACTGGTCCTGGCCGGAGAGAACGACCCGCGGTGCCCGATCCGTCAAATCGACAACTACCTGCATGCTCTGCGGCGCCGGGGGAACCTGCCCTACGAGGTCGCCCGGTTCGACGCCGGGCACGGGTCGCTCGTGGTCGAGGAGACGATCCGGCACGTCGCCACGGAGATCGACTTCGCGCGGCGGACGCTGGAAAGGATCACAGAGCCGATCCACCATGGGACATCCTCACGTAACTGATCGGTAACACTCCGTCGGGACGATGGAGGTCGTTCTGCAAGGAGGCGGTCGCGGTGGCGCTATGGCGCGTGCACGTGGAGCTGGAGGACCGGCCAGGCCGGCTCGGTGAGCTGGCCACGGCGGTCGGCGGCGCCGGGTGCAACATCCTCTCGTTGCACGTCGTGGGGGAACCGGCCGACGACGGCTCGGTCACCGACGAGCTGCTGGTGAAGGTCCCGGAGGGGACGACGCACACGGAGCTGGCCAGGGCCGTCGAGGCGGCCCGGATCCCGTGCACCCTCATGGTGCCGGCGGACGCCGCCGAGCTCGCGGACGGCGCCACCACGGCACTCGCGCTGGCCCGGATGGTCGCGGCGGACCCGGGCAGCGCACCGGAGGCGGTCGCGACGCTGCTTCGGGCCCGGCTCGTGGACCCGTCGGCCCCGCCCACCGGGCATTCGCACACGCTGCGCGTCGGACAGCGGCACGTGCACCTGGGCCGGGCGTGGCCGTTCACCGCCACCGAGCTGTCCCGGGCCGCGGCACTGCTGGAGCTGGCGGCGCAGCTGAGCCTCACGGACCCGCCCGCGCGGCACGTGCCGGTCGTGGACCACATCCTGCTGCTGCACGACGGCTCCGAGGTGCGGCTGCGCGCCGCCCTCCCGGCGGACGCCCCGCTCGTCGGGGCCATGCACGCCCGCTGCTCGCCGTCGACGCGCAACGCGCGGTTCCTCTCCCCGCCCCGCGGATGGAGCCGGCGGAGCTGGGCCGGCTGCTCGGCGGCGCGGAGGGCCTGCTGGGCGCGGCGCGCACGGTGCTGGCCCTGACGACCGACGGCGGCAGCGCGGTCGGGATGATGAACCTCGAGCGCACGAACGCCGAGGGCGCGGGCTTCTCCGTCGTCGTCGAGGACGCGTGGCAGGGCCGTGGGCTGGGCACCGCGCTGGTCCGCCGGGCCGCGGAGCTCGCCACCGAGCAGGGCAACGACGAGCTCACCGCCACCACGCCCACCCACAACCTGCGGATCACCCGGCTGCTCCGCCGCGCCGGCCTGCGCCCGACGGCCGAGATCGCCGGCGGAATGCTGCAGGTCAGGGCCCCGCTGTTGTCCCCCGCGGGAGCCGTCAGCGGCCGCCACGGGGTGGCGTAGGAGCGTCCAGGAGCTCGAGCACGCGCTCCGGCGGCCGTCCGACGACGGCCCGGTCCCCGACCATCGCGATCGGCCGCTCGATCAGGATCGGGTCGGCTGCCATCGCGTCCAGCAGCGTGTCCCGGTCCGCGTCGGCGAGGCCACGCTCGCGGTAGGCCTTCTCACCGGTGCGGAGGATCGCGCGCGGGTCGTCCGTCCCGAGGCGGCGCAGGACGTCCTCGAGCGCGGCCCGGTCCGGGCGGGCGTCGAGGTAGCGCACCACCTCCGGCTCGACGCCCTGCTCGGCGAGCAGCGCGAGCGCCCCGCGGCTCTTGGAGCAGCGCGGGTTGTGCCAGAGGGTGACGGGCTCGGTCGGGTCCACGCGCGGAATCCTAGAGCCGCGTCACGGAGCCACAACGCGGTCTTGGACGCCCGAGGACCGCGTCATGGCTCCACGCGCTTCCTGAGCCGTTCTGACCGCGTTGTGGCTCCATGACGCGGGACGGCCCCCGCACCCTCGCGGGTGCGGGGGCCGTCCACGGTGGTGGTGCAGCGCGTGGCGACTCACCTGGGCTTCGGGCTCACTTGTCGTACGGCTGACCCAGACCCTCGCGGACCTTGGCCTCGATCTTCTCGCCCTGCTCCTTGTCCACGTTCTTCCAGTACTCGAACGCGCGCTGCAGGACGGGCTCGGAGACGTCGGCGAGCAGGTGGCCGGTCACGTTGTCCACGAAGCGCTCACGCTCGCCGTCGTTCCACACGTTGCGGACCATGGTGCCGGGCTGGCCGAAGTCGTCGTCCTCGGAGTGCAGCCGGTACGCCGAGCGGACGACCTCGTCCTCCACCCCGTAGGCCGAAGCCGTCTCGCCGGCGATCGCCGGGTCGGCGTGCGGGCCACCGTAGGAGTTCGGGGCGTACACCGGGTCGCTCGGGTTGGAGAAGCGCATGGCGCCGTCCTTGCCGTAGCTGTTCACCGGCGACTTCGCGGCGTTGACCGGGAGCTGCTGGTAGTTCGCACCGATCCGGTAGCGGTGCGCGTCCGGGTAGGCGAACAGGCGGCCCTGCAGCATCTTGTCCGGCGAGGGGCCGATGCCGGGGACCAGGTTCGACGGCTCGAACGCGCTCTGCTCGATCTGCGCGAAGTAGTTCTCCGGGTTGCGGTCGAGCACCCAGCGGCCCACGTCGATCAGCGGGTAGTCGCCGTGCGGCCACACCTTGGTGAGGTCGAACGGGTTGAACCGGTAGTCCGCCGCGTCGGCGTACGGCATGACCTGGACCTTGAGCGACCAGCTCGGGTGGTCGCCCTTCTTGATCGAGTTGTAGAGATCGCGGATGAAGTAGTCCGCGTCCTCACCGGCGATCCGGTCCGCGTCGGCCTGCGTCAGGTAACCGTGGCCCTGGTCGGTCTTGAAGTGGTACTTGACCCAGAACTTCTCGCCGCCGGCGTTCTCCCACAGGTAGGTGTGCGAGGAGTAGCCGTTCTGGTGCCGCCACGACGACGGGATGCCCCGGTCGCCCATCAGCCAGGTGACCTGGTGCGCCGACTCCGGCCGCAGGGTCCAGAAGTCCCACTGCATGTCGTGGTCGCGCAGGTGGTTGTCCGCGCGGCGCTTCTGGGAGCGGATGAAGTCCGGGAACTTGATGGGGTCACGGATGAAGAAGACCGGGGTGTTGTTGCCGACGATGTCGTAGTTGCCCTCGGTCGTGTAGAACTTCACCGCGAATCCGCGGGGGTCACGCCAGGTGTCCGGCGAACCGTTCTCGCCGGCGACGGACGAGAAGCGCACAAGGCTCTCGGTCCGCACGCCCGGCTGGAACAGCGCGGCCTTGGTGTAGTTGGCGATCTCGGGGTTGGTGACCTCGAGGAAGCCGAACGCGCCACCGCCCTTGGCGTGCACCACGCGCTCGGGCACGCGCTCCCGGTTGAACTGGGCGTTCTTCTCGATGAGGTAGTGGTCCTGCAGCAGGATCGGGCCGTTGGTGCCGATGGTCAGCGAATCGTTGTCGCTGGCCACGGGGATGCCGACGTTGTTCGTCGTCGGACGGGGTTGCGTCGCGGTCACGGACGCCTCCTTCTTCGGTTCTGGTGCGGTCGTTCGGTGTCGATCAGGTGGAGCGGGTGGAGCTCGGAGCCGGGGCGCCCGCCCGGTCCGTCCTGCAGCCCGGACACAGGCCCCAGAAGACGACCTCGGCCTCGTCGAGCAGGTAGCCGGCGTCATCGCTGGGGGTGAGGCACGGCCGCTGCCCGATCGCGCAGTCGACATCGGTCGTGCGGCCGCATGATCGGCATACCAGGTGGTGGTGGTCGTCACCGGTGCGTGTCTCGAATCGAGCCGCCGAGCCGGCGGGTTCGATCCGCCGGACGAGCCCGGCGTCGGCACAGGCGGCGAGCACGTCGTACACGGCCTGGGTGGAGACGCGGCCGAGCCGCTGCCTGGTCAGGGTGGCCACCGTGTCCACCGTGGCGTGCGGGTGCCCGGCCAGCACCTCGAGCACGGCGACGCGGGGCGCGGTGACCCTGAGCCCGGCGTCTCGGAGCCGTTGCACGACCTCGGCGGCTGAAGATTCCATCGGGCACACCTGACCACCTTTTCTGGAATGAGTCAAATTTCGTCGGGACCGGGGGTGGCCGGTGGAGCGACGGGCGGGAGGGGAGGCACGATGCGTCGGTGAGCTCCGCGGGAATGGCCGGGTACCGGGCCGTCCTCGCCGTCCCCGGGTTCCCCGGGCTGTCCGCCCTCGCGTTCCTCGCGCGTGTCCCGGCCTCCGCCGCGGCGGTGACGATCACCCTGCACGTGGTGCTCACCCTGGGACACGGCTACGCCGCCGCGGGGAGCGTCGGCGCGGCGACGACGGTCGGGATGGCCCTCGGCGCGCCGCTGCTCGGCCGGGTCGTCGACGCCCGCGGCCTGCGGCCCGTGCTCGTCCTCGCGCTGGTCAGCGCGGCCGTCTTCTGGTCGGTCGCGCCGGTGCTGGGGCTCCCGGCGCTGCTCGCGGGAGCGTTCCTCGGCGGCCTGCTCGGGCTGCCGGTGTACTCCGTGGTGCGGCAGTCGATCGCCGTGCTCGTCCCGCAGGCCCGTCGGCGCACGGCGTTCGCGCTGGACTCGATGTCCGTCGAGGTGTCCTACATCCTCGGGCCCGCGCTCGGGTCCGTGCTGGTGCTGCGACTCTCGAGCGCCGTGGCGATGCGGGTGGTGGGGGTCTGCTTCGTGCTCGCGGCGATCGCGCTGCTGGTGCTGGACCCGCCGGTCCACGAGCTCGACGACGACGGCGGGCGCGCAGCCCGGCCGCCCACGCGAAGCTGGCTGCGGGCCCCGCTCGTCGCCTCGCTGCTCGGCGCGGCGGCGGCGTCGCTGCTGGTCTTCGGCACCGAGCTCGCGGTGATCGCCCACCTGCAGACGACGGGCCGGGCGGGCTGGATCGCCGTCGTCAACGCGGTGTGGTGCGTGGCGTCGCTGATCGGCGGGTTCCTCTACGGGGCCCTGCCCCGGCCCGTGTCCCCGTACCTGCTGCTCGCGGCGATGGGCGTCGCCACCCTGCCGGTCTCGCTCGCGGGGCCGTGGTGGGCTGCCGCCCTCCTGCTCGTCCCGGCCGGGCTCTTCTGCGCCCCGTCCCTCGCGGCGAGCACCGCCGCCGTCACCGAGCTGGCGCCCGAGCGGGTCCGCGGCCTGGTCACCGGGCTGCTCGGCTCCGCCATCACCCTCGGGGCCGCGCTCGCGACCCCGCTGACCGGGCTGGCGGTGGACCTCCTGTCGCCCGCGGCGGCCCTGCTGCTCGTGGGTGCGACGGGCGTCGCCGTGGCGGGGATCGCAGCTCTCGTCGCCACCCGGGGCGGGGCGGACCGTGACATCTACTATCCCGCATAGGGCACACTGGCGGGTGATGACCGCCCCGTCGCAACCCCCCTCCCCCGCGCGCCCCCTCACCCGCCCGCGCCCGGGTGCCGGGCGCTTCGTCTTCGCGGTGGCCCTGGCCGCCGCGACCGCCCTCGCGATCCTCCCGGACCTCGTGGGCCTGGACCGCTTCAGCCCGTTCGCCCAGCTCGTCTCGTTCCGGCCGGCGCTCCTCGTCGCGCTGGCCGTGGTGATCGTCGTGCTCGTCCTGGTCGCGCTGCAGCTGCGCTGGACCTGGCCGATCCCGACGGCGCTGCTCGTCATCCTGGGCGTCGGCGTCGCGATGGTGGTGCCGCGCACCACCGCCGAACCGGTGCCGACCACCGGGACCGCGCTGAAGGTCCTCTCCTTCAACGTCTTCGAGGGCTCCGCGGACCTGGACCAGCTGACCGCGCTGATCGCCGAGGAGCGGCCGGACCTGGTGGCGATGCCGGAGGCGGGCCAGGGGTTCGCGACCCGGCTGGGTCCGCTGATCGCACCCCTCGGCTACCGGATCCAGGCCTCCGTCGGCCCCCGCCAGGGCGACGTCGCCGGCGTCACCGTCGCGGTCTCCGAGCGCATGGGGGACGTGACGATCAAGCGCGGCATCCGGGGCAAGGCCTTCACCAACATGGAGGTGACCGGCGGCGCCCTCGGCTCCCTGCGTTTCATCGGCTTCCACGCGGTCGCCCCCACCCCGGGCGCGACGCGGCTGTGGGCCGAGGACCTCGCGCACCTGCGGGACTGGTGCAGCGGGAACCTCCCGACGATCGTCGCCGGGGACTTCAACGCCACCTACGACCACTCCCCGCTGCGGGAGGACGCCCAGGGATGCGGGGACGCCGCCGCCCAGCGCGGCGAGGGACTGCTCGGAACGTGGCCGTCCTGGGCGCCGGAGTGGGTCGGCCCGCAGATCGACCACGTGCTCGCGACGACGGGGATCGTGTCCGAGTCGTTCGAGGTGCGGCAGGTCGACGGGAGCGACCACCGCCCGATCGTCACGACGCTGCGGGTGCCCTGACCTCGTCCGTCCCGTCGCCGACGAACACCTCGTCCAGCGCGAACGACTCGATGTCCAGCACGAAGCCCCGGACCCGGGTGTCGGGGTGCAGGAACGGGTCGTGGCGCAGCTGGGCGATGCCCCGACGGACGCTCGTCTTCGGGTCCCGGAACGCGTGCGTGCGCCACGGCGGCCGCATCCCGGTCTCCTCGGCGAGCTCCTCGGAGAAGTCGTCGTCGGTGAAGGTGGCGAGGCCGCATCCGCTGTGCTGCACGAGCAGCACGTCCCGGGTGTCCAGCTTGCGCTGGCTGATCGTCAGCGAGCGGATCACGTCGTCGGTGACGACGCCGCCCGCGTTGCGCAGGACGTGCACCTCGCCGATCTTCATCCCGAAGAGGGCGAAGACGTCGATGCGGGAGTCCATGCAGGTCACCACGGCGGTCTGCAGCGACGGCGGCACCGCCAGCCCGTCGGCGCGCGCCGCCGCCAGGTGTCCGCCGCCGGCCTCGTACCGGCGCAGGAGTTCCTCGTTGCTCACGACACCCAACCAACCACGCCGAACGGGCCGCCGGGAGTCCCGACGGCCCGTCTGCGAGTAATCTCACCCGGTCGTCACCGAGCCACCCGATCGATCCCGGTCACACCTGGTCGGCGATCGTCTCCGCGATCTCGTAGGTGTTGAGCGCGGCGCCCTTGCGCAGGTTGTCCCCGCAGAGGAACAGGTCGAGCGTGTTCGGGAAGTCCAGCGCCTGCCGGACCCGTCCGACCGCCGTCGGGTCCCCGCCGACCGTTGCGGCCGGCGTCGGCCACTCGCCGGCGGCCGGGTCGTCCTGCAGGACGATCGTCGGCTGCGCGGCCAGCACCTTGTGCGCGGCCTCGACGGTGACCTCGCGGCCGAACGTGGCATGGACCGAGAGCGCGTGCGTGGTGACCACCGGGACCCGGACGCAGGTCGCGGAGACCTTCAGGTCCGGGATGCCCAAGATCTTGCGCGACTCGTTGCGCACCTTGAGCTCCTCGGACGACCAGCCGTCGTCCTTCAGCGAGCCCGCCCAGGGAACGACGTTCAGCGCGAGCGGCGCCGGGAAGGGCGAGTCCGTGCCCAACCCGGCCTCCGACAGCGCCTCCGCGACGTCCCCGGCACGCTTGCCGACGTCCTTGCCCGCGACGGCGGACAGCTCGGCCTGCAACCGGTCGATGCCGGGCTGCCCGGCGCCGGACGCGGCCTGGTACGAGGCCACGACCAGGGACTCGAGCCCGAACTCGCGGTGCAGCGCGCCCATCGCCGCCATCATCGACAGCGTGGTGCAGTTGGGGTTCGCGATGATCCCCTTGGGCCGCTTCGCGGCGGCGTCGGCGTTGACCTCCGGCACCACCAGCGGGACGTCCGGGTCCATCCGGAAGGCGCCGGAGTTGTCCACGGCCACGGCGCCCCGGGACGCGGCGATCGGCGCCCACTCGGCGCTGATCTCGTCCGGGACGTCGAAGAGCGCGATGTCGACCCCGTCGAACACCTCGGGCTCGAGCAGCCGGACGGTGACGTCCTCGCCGCGGACCTTGAGCACCTTGCCGGCGGAGCGGGCGGAGGCGACCAGCCGCACCTCGCTCCACGGCACGGACTCGCGGGCGTCGATGATCTCGAGCATGGTGGTGCCGACGGCGCCGGTCGCGCCGACGATCGCCAGAACAGGTCCGGCCATGTCTATCGCCCCGTCCCGGCCGCCACGACGGCCTCTTCCTCGCCGCCGAGCTCGAACGCCTCGTGCAGCGCGCGCACCGCGTCGTCCAGCTGGTCCGAGCGGCAGATCACCGAGATCCGGATCTCGGAGGTGTTCATGGTCTCGATGTTGATCCCGGCGTCGGAGAGCGCCTCGCAGAACGTCGCGGTGACGCCCGGGTGGTTGCGCATGCCGGCGCCGACGAGCGAGACCTTGCCGACCTCGTTGTCGTAGATCAGCTGCTCGAACCCGACCTGGTCCTTCGCCTTCTCCAGCGCCGCGACGGCCGTGGGGCCGTCCGAGCGGGGAAGGGTGAAGGTGATGTCCGTGCGGCCGACCTTGGACGTCGAGATGTTCTGCAGGACCATGTCGATGTTGATCTCGGCGTCGGCGACCGTGCGGAAGATCCGGGCCGCCATGCCGGGGGTGTCCGGCACGCCGGTGAGGGTGATCTTGCCTTCGGACCGGTCGTGCGCGACCCCCGTGATGATGGGGTTCTCCAACGGAATCTCCTCGATCGAGCCGGAGACGAGCGTGCCCGGCTTGTCGTTGTACGAGCTGCGGACGCGCAGCGGGACGTTGTAGCGGCGGGCGTACTCGACGGCACGCAGGTGAAGCACCTTCGCGCCGCACGCCGCCAGCTCGAGCATCTCCTCGTAGGTCACCGTGTCCAGGTGCCGTGCCTTCGGCACGATGCGCGGGTCCGCGCTGAAGATGCCGTCGACGTCGGTGTAGATCTCGCAGACGTCCGCCTCGAGCGCCGCGGCGAGCGCGACGGCGGTCGTGTCCGAGCCACCCCGGCCGAGCGTGGTGATGTCCTTCGAGTCCTCGCTCATCCCCTGGAACCCGGCGACGAGCACGATGTGCCCCTCGGCCAGCGCCTCGCGCAGCCGGTAGGGGTTCACCTCGACGATCCGCGCGTCGCCGTGCTTGGAGGTGGTGAGCATGCCGGCCTGGGAACCGGTGAACGAGCGGGCCTCGGCGCCGAGCGAGTGGATCGCCATCGCGACGAGCGCATTCGAGATGCGCTCCCCCGCGGTCAGCAGCATGTCCATCTCCCGCGCGGGCGGCGCGGGCGAGACCTGCTGGGCGAGGTCGGTCAGTTCGTCGGTCGTGTCTCCCATGGCGGAGACGACGACCACGACGTCGTGACCCTCTTTGCGGGTCCGGACGATCCGCTCGGCGACCTTCTTGATCCGGTCCGCGCTCTCCACCGAGGATCCGCCGTACTTCTGCACGACGAGGGCCACCCCGACCTCCTTCTCCGGCGCCTGTCTCGGCGCCTTCGCACTTCCCGCACGGGGATTCGGTTGGTCCCCCGGGCATCGGTCGGGAGCCGAGACTACCGGCCGCGATCTGCGTCGTTAACCTCAATGACCGATGCCACAGAGGCCGCCGTCACGTTTACCGAGCAGTCGAGATGCCGATTGGGGCGACTGAAGAACCCGTGATCCTCGAGCCTCCCACGAACGCGGTGCCGTTCACCCCGGATTCCGACGGCGCGCCACGCCGACGCCGGGTCCCGTGGCGTCGCATCGGCCGGACGGTCGCCCCGGCGGCGATCTTCCTCGGTGTCCGCCTGGTGGGCCTCGCGGTGCTCGCGGTCCTCGCGACGAACCAGCACGTCCAGCTGGGTGACGAGCTGAGCAGCTGGGACGGCCAGTGGTTCCTCGGCATCGCCCAGGGCGGCGGCTACGACGGCGTGCCGGCGGGCCTGGCCGACGCCTACGGGAAGCGCTCCGCCGAGACCCCGCTCGCATTCTTCCCCGGCTACCCGGCCACGGTCGCCGTGGTCCGCTTCCTCACCGGGTTGCCCCTGGTCGAGGCCGGGCTGCTGGCCGCGACGGTCGCGGGCGTGGTGGCGGCCCACGGCGTCGCCCGGCTCGGCGAGCTCGTGCCGGGCGGGTCCCGGCGCGTGGGGCTGGTCCTGGTGACGCTGTTCTCGGCGACGCCGATGGCGGTCGTCTTCTCGATGACCTACTCCGAGGCGCTGTTCTGCGCGGTCGCGGCCTGGGCGCTCGTCGCGCTGCTGCGCCGGCAGTGGCTGCTCGCCGGGCTGCTCACCGCGGTCGCCGGCCTGGTCCGGCCCACGGCCGCCGGCCTCGTCGTCGCGGTCGGGGGGCGGCGCTGCTCGCGGCGCTCGCCCGCCGCGACGGGTGGCGGCCCTGGGTGGGCGGCCTGCTCACCCCGCTCGGCCTGCTCGGCTACCTCGGCTGGGTCGGCACCCGCACGGGCTCGGTGACGGGCTGGTTCGACCTGCAGGAGCGCGGCTGGGGGTCGCACTTCGACGGCGGCGCGGCCACCTTGTCCTTCGCCCGCGAGATCCTGGCGAGCGGACGATCCGTGCTGGAGGTGGCGACGATCGGGGTGCTGCTCGGCGGGCTGGTGCTGCTCGTCGTCGGCGTCCGGATGGGGCTCCCGTGGCCGCTGCTGGCGTACGCGGCCATCGTCCTGGTGATGGACGTGGGCAGCAACGGGCTCATGAACTCCAAGATCCGGCTGCTGCTGCCGGCGTTCACGCTGCTGCTGCCGATGGCCCTGGGGCTGGCCCGCCGCCGACCGGGGACGACGACGTCCGTCCTCGTCGCGGCCGTCGTGGCCTCGGCCTGGTTCGGGGCCTACGCGCTGATCGGCTGGCCGTACGCGATCTAGCCCCTGAGGTGCGAAGACGCTTTCCTGGCGGTTGCCGGGAGGGGGCAAGAGGAATGTCGCGGCGTCAGTACGGGAACCGTTCCGCGACGCCGTCGCAGGCCCTGGCGTCGACCCCATGGCCGCCGCGGAGCAGGTCCACGACCACGCGCACTGAGCCCTGAGGCGCGTTGTGGCTCCATGGCGCGATCCGGAGGCCCGGAGCAGCGCGTCAGGGAGCCGTGACGCGCGTGGGACGGGGCTGGTCAGCCGATGCGGCGGACCAGCCGGACGACGACCGCCGTGATGATCATCCAGATGATCGCAGCGACCCCGTAGTTCAGGGTCACCTTCAGCTTCGGCTCCGCGGGAAGGAAGAGGTCTCCGAGGCCGAGGTTGAAATAGTCCGCGGCGTCCTTGAAGAACTGGGTCAGGAAGTTGGCCTGGTTCGCGTCCAGCAGTGTCAGCACGATGTGGATCACCAACACCGCAGCGATGAGCGTGCCGATCAGTCTCAACACGGAGGCGAGCAGTCCCGCGCCCCTCCGCACCGTGGTTCCCACAGCCATGTGTCCTCCCCGGATCGCGACAGTCATCCTGTCACGAACACCGGCCCAGAGGACGTACCCGGCGTTCCCCCGATCGGGTGTGTCGCGTCGCCCCGATCACTCGACCCCGGCCCTGGGTTGCCTCCGGCCGGGGTGGTGGGGTTAGTCTCGGACCGTGGCGCGCCTGCTTCTTCGTTGCCGCGGCGGGGTCTGACCGACCGGCCCCTCGTCGCGGGTTTCGGCGTGTTCGCCGGTCGTCAACCGGTTCGAACCCGAAGGAGCACCACTTCCGTGAGCACGACCCCGGACGCCTACACCGTCTCGCACACCAGCAAGCTGCGCACGCCGTCCAGACCCGCTCCGGCCGACCAGGCGGCGTGGAACACCCAGCGGGGCTCGGAGATGCCGTTCGGCCGGTACAAGCCGTTCCACGAGCTCGTCGAGCCGGTATCCCTGCCCGATCGCACCTGGCCGGACACCCGCATCACCAAGGCGCCCCTGTGGTGCGCGGTCGACCTGCGGGACGGCAACCAGGCGCTGATCGACCCGATGAGCCCGACCCGCAAGCGCCGGATGTTCGACCTGCTGGTCCGGATGGGCTACAAGGAGATCGAGGTCGGCTTCCCGGCCGCGAGCCAGACGGACTTCGACTTCGTCCGCGAGATCATCGAGCAGGGCGCCATCCCGGAAGACGTCAGCATCCAGGTGCTGACCCAGGCGCGCCCCGAGCTGATCGAGCGCACCTTCCAGGCCTGCGAGGGCGCGCCCCGTGCGATCGTCCACCTGTACAACTCGACGTCGATCCTGCAGCGCCGCGTGGTCTTCCGCTCGGACCGCCCCGGAATCACCAAGATCGCGACCGACGGCGCCGAGAACGTCCTGCGGTTCAGCGAGAAGTTCCCCGGCACGGACTGGCGCTTCGAGTACTCCCCGAGTCCTACACGGGCACCGAGCTGCAGTATGCCGTCGAGGTGTGCAACGCCGTCAGCGAGATCTGGCAGCCCACCGCCGCGCACCCGATGATCGTCAACCTGCCGGCGACCGTCGAGATGGCCACCCCGAACGTCTACGCGGACTCCATCGAGTGGATGCACCGCAACCTGGCGCGCCGGGACGGTATCCTGCTGAGCCTGCACCCGCACAACGACCGGGGCACCGGCGTCGCCGCCGCCGAGCTGGGCTACCAGGCCGGCGCGGACCGCATCGAGGGCTGCCTGTTCGGCAACGGCGAGCGCACCGGCAACGTCGACCTGGTGACCCTGGGGATGAACCTGTTCACCCAGGGGATCGACCCGCAGATCGACTTCTCGGACATCGACGAGATCCGCCGCACCGTCGAGTACTGCAACCAGCTGCCCGTCGGCGAGCGCCACCCGTGGGGCGGGGACCTGGTCTACACGGCGTTCTCCGGCAGCCACCAGGACGCGATCAACAAGGGCTTCGACGCCATGAAGGCCGACGCGGTCGAGGCCGGTGTCGACGTGGACGAGATGCCGTGGGAGGTCCCGTACCTGCCCGTGGACCCCAAGGACATCGGCCGCACCTACGAGGCCGTGATCCGGGTGAACTCGCAGTCCGGCAAGGGCGGCGTCGCCTACATCATGAAGACCGAGCACCAGCTGGACATGCCGCGTCGGCTGCAGATGGAGTTCTCGAAGGTCGTCCAGGAGGTCACGGACACCGAGGGCGGCGAGGTCTCCCCGAAGGAGATGCGGGACGTCTTCGAGACCGAGTACCTGCAGCGGGAGACGCCGCTGCGGCTGATCCGGCACCGGCTGACCAGCGACGGCGAGGGCCGGGACGAGATCGTCGCGACCGTGCGCGTGGAGTCCGACCTGCACGAGATCCGCGGCAGCGGCAACGGCCCGCTCGCCGCGTTCGTGGACGCCCTGGCCGGCATCGGCTTCGACGTGCGGGTCCTCGACTACCAGGAGCACGCGATGGGCGGCGGCGACGACGCCCGCGCCGCGGCCTACGTCGAGTGCGCAGTGGAGGACACCGTCCTCTGGGGCGTCGGGATCGACTCCTCGATCGTCTCCGCGACCCTCAAGGCCGTCGTCTCGGCCGTGAACCGCGCCATGCGCTGACGACCTGTGCGCGGGAAACCTCGCTCTAGCGAGGTTCCACGCGCACGACCCCCGATGAGCTGCACGAACGAGGCTCGTCGAGGGGACGGCGTGCGGGGCCCGGGCCGTCCACCCCGGACGGGTGACCCCCGTCCCGGCGGGCCACGTCACGCTCACGACACACCCGATCGGTAGCGTCGTGATCGTGCCGTTACCCGTGGCCCCGCTCGCCGCCTACCTGTTCCTGCTGGGCTGGTCCGCCATCCCGTTCGTGCCCGCGGAGCCCGTGCTGCTGGCCGCGGGCTCGTTCGCCGGGACCGGAGCCCTCTTCCTCCCGCTGGCCGTCGCGGCCGCGGCGGCGGGCTCGCTGGTCAGCGACGTGGCCAAGTACCTGCTCGGCCGCCTCGCCGGGCCCCGGCTGCTGCGCCGCCTCACCCGGCGGCCCGCCGGGGCCAGGGCGGTGTCGTGGATCGAGTCCCGGCTCGTCGCTGTCGGGCCGATGGTGATCGCCCCGTCCTACTTCGTGCCGTTCGGCGTCGTCGCGTCGACGATCCTGTGCGGCGCGCTCGGCATGCGGGTACGCGGTGTGCTGCTCGCCTCGACGTTCGGCGCGATCCTCTGGTCGGCGGTCTATCTCGGCCTCGGCTACCTCGGCGGCGCGCTCGCCGGGAACCCGTGGGTCGGGATCGCGCTCGCGGTACCGGCGGCGCTGGTCGTCGGGCTGGTGGCCAAGCGCCGGATCACCCGCGTCGGCCGCGTCGCGCCGGACGCCGAGCCGGCCGAGGACGAGGTCGTCGCCGCCGAGAAGGCCGCCTGACCCCGTCCCCGACGGGCTACATCCCGAGGATCTCGTTGACCGACGCCGCGTGCTCCGGCGGCGCACTCGACGGGCCGTCCACCTCGAACGACTGCGGCTCGACGGTGTGCCGGGCCAGCCGCCCCTCCCGGATGGCCTCGGCGTAGTGGCAGGCGACCCGATGCCCCTCGACCGCGCCGTCGAGCTGCCGCAGCTCCGGGCGTTCGGTGTCGCAGCGCTCCGGCTGCCGCCACGGGCACCGCGTGTGGAAGCGGCACCCGGCGGGGGGTGCGGCGGGTGAGGGCAGGTCCCCGGTGAGCAGGATCCGCTCGCGGCGGTCCTCCAGCTCCGGGTCCGGCACCGGGACCGCGGACAGCAGCGCCCGCGTGTACGGGTGCTGCGGGTCCGCGTAGAGGTCCGTCGCCGGCGCCTCCTCCACGATCCCGCCCAGGTACATGACGCCGACCCGGTCGCTCACGTGCCGCACGACGGCGAGGTCGTGTGCGATGACCAGGTAGGTCAGCCCGAGCTCGCGCTGCAGCCGGGACAGCAGGTTGAGCACCTGGGCCTGCACGGACACGTCGAGCGCGGACACCGGCTCGTCCGCGACGATCAGGTCCGGCTCCACGCACAGCGCCCGCGCGATGCCGATCCGCTGGCGCTGCCCGCCGGAGAACTCGTGCGGGTAGCGCCGCAGCGCTCCCGCCGGGAGCCCGACCGCGTCGACGAGCTCGCGCAGCCGCGCGTGGTCCGCCTCGGGCCCCTTGCTGAGCCCGTGCGCCTTCATGCCCTCGATCAACAGGGACTCGACGGACTGGCGTGGGTCCAGGCTGGACATCGGGTCCTGGAACACCATCTGGAAGCGGCGCCGCGCCCGGCGCAGCTCCTCCCCCTTCAGCCCGGCGACGTCCTGGCCGTCGAACCGGACGGCCCCCCGCGTCAGGTCCGTGAGCCGCAGGATCGCCCGGCCGAGCGTCGACTTCCCGCAGCCGGACTCGCCGACCAGGCCGTACGTCTCACCGCGCCGGATCGTCAGGGAGACGCCGTCGACCGCGTAGACGTGGCCGACGGTCTTGTTCAGGACCACGCCCCGGGTGATCGGGAAGTGGACGGCGAGGTCGTCGACCTCCAGGAGGTTCTCGGTCATCAGGCCTCCGCCGGGACGGGGTTGTGGCACCGCAGGAACCGGCCGCCGACGAGCTCCGGGGCCGGGGTGATCTCGGTGCACTTCCCCAGCGCCCGCGGGCACCGGGGCGCGAACGCGCAGGCGCTCGCCCAGGGCAGGTTGTCGTTGACCGAACCGCGGATCGGGTTCAGGTCCTCACCGGGCGGGGCGTCGAGCCGCGGGATCGAGCTGAGCAGTCCGTACGTGTACGGGTGCCGCGGCGTCGCGAACAGCCGGTGCCGCTCCGCGCGCTCCACGATCCGGCCGCCGTAGAGCACGTTGACCCGGTCGCAGAGCCCCGCGACGACGCCGAGGTCGTGCGTGATCATGACGAGTGCGGTTCCGCTGTCCGCCACCAGCTCCTTGAGCAGCTCCAGGATCTGCGCCTGGATCGTGACGTCGAGCGCGGTCGTCGGCTCGTCGGCGATCAGCAGCCGGGGCCGGCAGGCCAGCGCGATCGCGATCATGACGCGCTGCCGCATGCCGCCGGACATCTGGTGCGGGTAGGAGTCCAGCCGGCGCCGCGGGTCCGGGATACCGACGCGTTCGAGCAGCTCGGCGGCCTCCCGGCGGGCGGCGTCGGACTTCATCCCGCGGTGTCGCTTGAGCACCTCGGTCACCTGTAACCCGATCTCGACCACCGGGTTGAGCGACGACAGCGGGTCCTGGAAGACCATGCTCAGGTCCCGGCCGCGCTTCTCGCGCATGGCCGAGTCCGAGAGCGTCAGCAGGTCCGTGCCCTCCATCCGTGCGGACCCGGACACCCGGACGCCCCGCTCCGGCAGCAGCCGCATGATCGCCAGCGAGGTGACGGACTTGCCGCAGCCGGACTCCCCCACCAGCCCGACGACCTCGCCGGGCTGCACGTCGAAGCTCACGCCGTCGACGGCGACGGAGTCCGGCTCGCCCTTGCGGGTGAACGCGACGCCGAGGTCCTCGACCTCCAGCAACGGTGTGGTCATCAGCGACGCCCCTTCGGGTCGAGCGCCTCGCGCAGCGCCTCGCCGAGCAGCGTGAACCCGAGCGCGACCAGGATGATCGCGATCGCCGGGTAGAACGCGAGCGCCGGACGGACGTCGAGGTAGGCCTGGGCGTTGGCGAGCATGAGCCCCCATTCGGCACGGGCCGGGTCGCCGTCGCCGAGCCCGAGGAAGGACAGGGCGGCGGCGTCGAGGATGGCGGTGGCCAGGGTCAGCGTGGCCTGCACGATCACCGGCCCGATCGCGTTGGGCACCATGTGCCGCAGCACGATCGCACGGCGCTTGACGCCGAGCGCGGTCGCGGCCGTCACGTGGTCGCTGTCGCGCTGGGCGAGCATCGAACCGCGCAGCAGCCGGGCGAAGATCGGCACGCCGACGATCGCGACGGCGATGATCACCGTCGTCTGGCTGGGTTTGGCCGCCAGCGCCGCGATGGAGATCGCGAGCAGCAGCGACGGGATGGACAGCAGGACGTCGGTGAACCGCATGAGCAGGGTGTCGACCCAGCCGCCGAACGCCCCGGCCAGCACCCCGATCAGGACCCCGAAGATCAGCCCGATCAGCGTCGCGAACACGCCGACGAGCAGGGTCTGCCGGGACGCCAGGATCATCCGGGAGAAGAAGTCCCGGCCGTTCTGGTCGCTGCCCAGCGGGAACCCCGGCTGCGCGCCCGGGATGACGTCCGGGCGCAGCCCCTCCTGCAGTTCGGGGAAGGACTGCGACGCGTCGTGCGGCGCGATCCACGGCGCGAAGATCGAGACGAGGATGAACAGCGCGATGATGACCGCGCCGACGATCGCGACGGGGTTGCGCCGCAGCCGCACGAGCGCGTCCGCGCCGAGGCTGCGGCCGGTGGCGAGGTCGTCGATCCGGGCGCGCCGGCGGTTGGCCCAGGTGGTGGCCATCAGCGCAACCTCACCCGGGGGTCGATGAGCGCGTACGAGAGGTCGACGAGCAGGTTGACCAGCACGTACACGGCCGCACCGAGCAGCACGATCGCCTGCAGGCGCGGGTAGTCCCGGCGCTCGATGCCCTGCGCGATCAGCGTGCCGATGCCACCCCAGACGAACACCTTCTCGGTGAGCACGGCGCCGCCGAGCAGCAGGCCGGTCTGCAGGCCGATCGTCGTCGAGACAGGAAGCAGCGCGTTGCGCAGGACGTGGCGGCTGCGGACCGTCCCGGGGGCGAGGCCCTTGGAGTTGGCCGTCCGGACGAAATCCGACCCCAGGACGTCGAGGACCGAGGCGCGGGTGATCCGGGTGATCACCGCGAGCGGGATCGTGGCCAGCGCGATCGCCGGCAGGACCAGATGGAGCAGGGCGTCCCAGCTGGCGTCGAACTCGCGGGTCAGCAGCCCGTCCAGGACGGCCAGGCCGGTGACCTTCGTGGCGTCGATGGAGACGGACTGACGGCCCGAGGGCGGGAACCAGCCGAGGTCGACGGCGAACCACTGCTTGAGCAGGAAGCCGAGGAAGAACACGGGGACCGCGACGCCGACGAGGGTCCCGATGACCGTCGTCGTGTCCAGCGGACGGCCGCGGTAGCGCGCGGCGACGTAGCCCAGCGGGATGCCGAGCACGACCGCGAGGAGCAGGGCGGCGACGGCGAGCTCCAGCGTCGCGGGCAGGGCACGACCGATCTCGGAGATCACGGGGTCACCGCTGATCAGCGAGTTGCCGAAGTCGCCGGTGAGCGAGCGGCCGAGGTAGCGCAGGTACTGGAGCGGGATCGGCTGGTCGAGGCCGAGTACCCGGTTGAGCTCGGCGATCTTCTCCGGCGTGGCCTTGTCCCCGAGCAGCGCCGCCGCAGGTCCGCCGGGCAGCAGGCGCAGCCAGGCGAAGAGCAGGACGGAGAGCACGAAGAGGGTGGGCACGACCTGGAGGAGCCGCCGCACGATGAAGCGCAGCATTGATCTCTCTCCCGAGCAGGAGCGTAGGTCGACGACGACCGGTGGTGCCGGCCCCCGGAGGAGCCGGCGCCACCCGTCGTCGATTCGTCAGCTCTTGCTGACCGAGTAGAACCGCTCGTCGGTCAGGGGCGAGGGAACCAGGCCCTGGATGTTGGCCCGCACCACGATCGCGGGCGGCGAGCTGCTGATCGGGACGGCCGGCAGGTACTTGGCCATGATGTCCCGGTTGACCTGCTCGTACGCCGCGGCGTGGGCCGCGGGGTCCGGCTGGGCGTCGGCCGCGGCGAGGGCCGCGTACATGGCCGGGTCCTCCGCGCCGAACTCCGCCTTCTCGCGGCCGAAGAACGTGCCGACGAAGTTGCCGGCGTCGTTGTAGTCGCCGGTCCAGCCGAGCAGGTGCAGGTCGTGCTTGCCGGCCTTCTGGACGTCGTCCTTGAAGCCGCCGTTCCACGGCCGAGGGACCGGGTTGATCGTGATGCCGGCCTGCTTCAGGTCCTCGGCGATCACCGAGAACAGGTCCGTCGGGTTCGGCATGTACGGCCGGGAGACCTCGGTCGGGTAGTAGAAGTTCAGCGTCAGGTTCGACGCGCCGGCCTCGGCGAGCAGCTGCTTGGCCTTCGCCGGGTCGTACGGGTACTCCTGCACGTCGCCGGCGTAGCCCGCGACCGTGCTGGGCATGAACTCCTTGGCGACCTCGGCGCCCTCGGGCAGCTTGTTCCTCACCAGGGCGTCGCGGTTGATCGCGTAGGCGAGCGCCTGTCGGACGCGGATGTCCTTGAGCGCCGGGTTGTTCTTCGTGTTGATGCCCATGTAGAGCACGTTGAACGGCTGGCGGATGAGGACCTGGTTCCCGCCCTCCTTCAACGTCGCGTAGTCCGCCGGGGAGGGCAGGTCGTAGCCGTCGATCGTGCCGGCGGCCAGCTCCTGCTTGCGCGCGTTCTCGTCCGGGATGACGCGGAAGATCAGCTTGTCGAGCTTGGCCTTCTCGCCCCAGTAGTCGTCGTTGCGGACGAGGGTGATGGTGCCGGCGGCCTTGTCGAAGCTCTCGAACTTGAACGCGCCGGTGCCCGTCGGGTGCTCCGTCGCGTAGGCCGGGTAGCTGAACGAGTCGCCGCTCTGCGCGACGTTGTCCGCGTCGTACTGCTTCAGCGCCGTCGGGCTCGAGATCGAGAACGCCGTGAGACCGAACGCCGCGGGGAAGGCGCCCTTGTACTTGTTGAGGGTCATCACCGCGGTGCCCGCGTCCTGCGCGGCGCAGTTGTTGTAGACCGGCTCGCCCGTGGCGTCACCGGCATTCGTCTTGAAGCCCTCGAAGATGTCGCCGTAGTAGATCATCTGGCTCTGCGCCGCGGCGCCGCTCATGTTGAACCAGCGGTCGAAGTTCGCGCACACCGCTGCGGCGTCGAGCGCGGTGCCGTCGCTGAACTTGACGTTCTGCCGGATCTTGAAGGTCCATACCTTGCCGTCCGGAGAGGACGACCACTCGGTCGCCAGACCGGGCGCGAGCTCGGTGGTGCCCGGCTTGTACGTGATCAACGTGTCGTACATCTGCCGGATCGGACGGAAGCTCTCGCCGTCGTCGTTGAAGATCGGGTCGAAGTTCTTCGGGGCGCCCGCGGCGCCGAAGACCATCGTCCCGCCGGTGGCTCCTGCGGAGCCGGCGGCGCCGCCGTCTCGCTCGGAGTTCGCGCACGCGGCGAGGGAGACGACTAGGGCGCCGGCCGCGATGACAGCGGCCAGGCGTCTGGTGGTGGGCATTGCGGGCACCTCGAGATCGTCGGGAGTGCGTCAGGGTGATCGCAGACGCTAGCGCCGACCGCTACCCGTCGGTAGGCCCTGAAGTCACAGTTGAGGCACAGGCAGCTCAAATCCACCTCAAGTCGCACACCGGAGCGTAACCGACACACTCGGTCGAGCACAGGAAAGACCGTCACAGCGCACCCTTCGACGACTCCGCGTGACCGCGGTCGACCGACCGCGCCGATCATGGGCAACAGGTCGGCCCTACCGCCGAGCCTGGGAAAAGGGCCTCGGCAGGGCCTCGAACCGCGACCGCCTGTCCGTGATCAGCCGTGCCGGACGACCGAAGGGCATGATCGCCAGGGAGAGCCGGCCGTCCGGGAGACCGGGCTGCCGAGCCCGTAGAGCACGAGGCCCGTTCAAGGTCCAGACGCCGACCGGCCTCGGTCTCCATCGCAGCGAATCGGCTCGACGAGTCCAGGACGAACCGCTCCGGCTGCCCTCGGGACGGGCTCCCACCAGCCGCGGGTCCGCTCCCTGAATGAGCCTGCGGAGCATCTCGATCTGGGCGTCGGAGGTGACCTGGTGGACCCGGATCAGCTCGTTGACGGCCGGGAGCTAGGGGATGCCCTTGCCCGCCTTCAGTCGACTGATCTTCGAGATGCTGCACGTCATCAGTTCGGCGTCCCGTCGAGCGGAGCGGCGCCCCGAGGCGCCGTTCCGCGGGCGGTCCCGTCAGCTTCGCCCGCCACCACCACCGCCGCCGGGGTCCGGGTAGATCAACGAAAGGTCGAACTCCCCGGCCTTCACGCCACGCACGAAGTCGACCCACTCGTCACGGGTCACGGAAACAACGACACTCGGCTCCGTACTGGAACGCACCTGCACCCGATCCGCGTCCTCAGCGACCTCGACACACGTGCCCACTGAACAGAAGCTGCTCTTGCGGAAGATCTTCGCGATGCCTCGACTCAACACCACACCCACCTCTCGCACACCATCATGCATGAGAATGGGGCATCGTCGAAGCCCTTGCGACGCACCGATTCACCGACCGCTGTTCATCCGGCCTTGAACTGGACCCGTTCAGACGTCGAACTCTCCGTTCTTGACTCCCCGTACGAAGGCCCTCCATTCCGCCGAGGTGAAGGTGAGGGACTGAATGGAGAGGTCTTTGGAGTCACGCACTCGGACCTGATCGTCGCCAGCGATGGCCACTTCGACGCAGGAACCGACGGTACAAAAAGTGCTCTTCTTGAAAAGAGCCGCGCCAACTTGCCTGGAGTCGCCGTCGAGGGCGGTCGTCGAGGTCACCGCGCGGATGCTACGTGAGAAGGTGACGATTCTACAGTGGACGCATTCGACCTGCGGCCACCGGCGTCCCGGTAGCGCCCAGGAGACGAAAGTGCCGTCCGGCGGATCGAGCACACCGTTGGTCGACTCAGTCGAACGTGGACAGAGCGTTCCTCAGGAGCTTCTCGGTCCCCGTGCGGCCCAGCGCCTTCGCCTGTGTGCGCTCGAAGACCCCCTTGAAGGTCTCGACGCCGAAGTCACCCTCCAAGTAGGAGGCTCCGGCGTGCGTCTCGACGAAGACCACGTCCTGATCGACCGAGTCATCGAATTCCAGAAGCGCAAACGGTCCCTGCAATGCCCGCACGAAACCGACCGAGAACGGCAGAACCTGAATCGTCACGGTATCTGACTCCATGGTCCCCAGCACGTGCTCGAGTTGCGCCACAGCCACTTCAGGATCCATCTCGACGAGTCGGTGGACGACTGACTCATCGATGATCTGGTGTAGCCGCAGCGGAGAATCCTCGCGCTCGAGGACTTCCTGCCTCTTCATCCGAAAGTCGATCAAGCTGTCCAGCTCGGATCCACTGTGGTGCGGAAGAACCGCCTCGAGGATCTGCCTCGCATAACGGGGGGCCTGCAGTAGGCCGTGGAAGGCCGACATGTCGAAGACCTTGATCGACGAAGCTTCCGACTCGAGGGCGGCGTAGCGGTCCGCGCCGTCGAAGACGAAGGGTTCCGCGGTCAGCAGCGGCGTGTACTCCTGCCACCATCCGGCACGGGAACCATCCCGCGCCATCCGTAGCAGACGCTCGAGGCCCGCCTCGGCGTCCTTTCCGTACAGGCGCGTGAGATCTCGGACGTCGCGCTGCTTGGGAAGCCCCTTACCCGTCTCGAGCCTCGATATCTTCGACACCGAGCACTCGAGTGCGTCGGCTGCCTGCTCGAGAGTCATTCCTGCTGCCTCGCGAAACCGCCGCAGTTCCGCACCCAACCGTCGACGCGACGTGGTCGGCCCCTGACCCACCGCAACCTCTCCTCTTGTGCAATTGCATGAAGACAATGCATCATATAGCTGCGGAACGAGACGGCGAGGCGAGAGCACGCCGATCCCGACCGCACCGCTGATCGTCGGAAAGCTGGGTCGAATACGTCCTTGAGTGGACGAATCCGACGGGCGAAGGTGGCCATCCCGCGTCACTTCGGGACAGCGACCGAACGTAGCCCATGACATTGCATGGTGCAAGACGCTGGTGCAACGACGCCTGTACGGCCACCGCCGGCCGGCGTCACCTCCTGAAGGAGGCGTCATGTCGGTCACGAACTTGATCATCATTGCCGGTGTTCTCGGACTGTTCTCCCTCGCCACCACCGTCGGCCTGGCCGAGAGCAGGGCTCAGAGCCAGGCGTGGCAGCGGATCGCGGAAGAGCGCCGTGAGCTGCACGAATGGGAGGGGAGCCTGATCAGAGCCGCAGAACGTCGCGGCTGCGGCACCTGCGAGCTCCTGGCCGAGTACCTGCGCCGACGCGACGAGGACAGGCGCAGGGAGTGACGGGCGGACCGTCCGTAAACGGTTCACGCGGCACCGTCCGCTACTTGGGAAAGACTTAAGGCTTGTGCAATTGCACGCCGCAGATCGGTCGGGCACGCTGAACACAGCGGGACCCCAGTGGTTCGCATCACCTCCGTCCCGGGGTCCACGAGGGAAGGAGGCCGCCGTGATCGTCGGATCCGGCCCGCACGCCTGGCTCTCGCAGACGTGCCCCTCTCCCACCCTCGACTCCCCGAGTCCTGGGCATCCCCACGGCTTCCGGTCAGCTGTCGGAATTCGTCGTCGAGAAAGGTGAATCCGTGATGGTCATGATCCGCCACGTTCGTTCGAGTTCCGAATCCCGCAAGGTCGCCCGTCGCCGTTCGGGGAGGTGGTCCCCGTGATCGACATCGTCACGCTGATCCTGGTCGGGCTCGCCGCGCTGGCCGCCATCGCGACGGTCGTGGGCGTCGTCGACGCCGCCCAGAACAAGGCATGGCGCCGGGTCGCCGCGGAGCGCCGTCGCAACTGGGAGATGCGCCAGGAACTGATGGGGCGCACTTCCGGTGGCGTCGACGCCCGGAGCGACGACTACGACGACTGAATGCGCAAAACCGGGGGGTTCTTGCGCCGAGGTCCGGTCGCCTACCAGCGGCCGGCCCGTCGTCGCCCCGCCGGCGAACCGGGGAGGGATCATGCTCTACAGCATCGTCGTGGCCGTCGGCCTGACCGTCCTGATCGTGGTCTCCGTGGCGGTGGGAGTGGCGGTCGCCCACGAGGACGTCGCGAAGAAGCGGGAGGCGTTGCTCGCCAAGGACTGGGACCTCTGGATCCGGGAGAACCAGATCGTCACCGCCGCCGCGGTGACCGGCTGCCCGTGCTGTGCGCTGCTGCGCACGCGGGCGGAGCTGCAGAGCCCGGCGCCCGAGTAGCTACATCGCGCGACGGCCGCTGAGCGCCCTGCCCAACGTCATCTCGTCCGCGAACTCCAGGTCCCCGCCCATCGGCAGGCCTGACGCCAGCCGGGTGACCGAGAGGCCGGGGAAGTCCCGGAGCAACCGCACGAGGTAGGTCGCGGTGGCCTCGCCCTCGGTGTTCGGGTCCGTCGCGATGATGACCTCAACGATGTCCGTCTCGTCCGTCGCGGGGCCGGTGCCGCCCAGGCGGGCGAGCAGCTCGCGGATCCGTAGGGAGTCCGGGCCGATGCCCGCCAGCGGGTCCAGCGAGCCGCCGAGCACGTGGTAGCGGCCCTTGAACTCGCGAGTGCGCTCGACCGCGAGCACGTCCTTCGGCTCCTCGACGACGCAGACGACCGTCGGGTCCCGCCGCGCGTCCGAGCAGTAGCGGCACCGCTCGCGCTCCGAGACGTTGCCGCACACCTCGCAGAACTGGACGCCCTGCTTCACCTTCTGCAGGACCTCCTGCAGCCGTGAGACGTCCATCGGATCGGCCGCGAGCAGGTGGAACGCGATGCGCTGCGCACTCTTCGGGCCGACGCCGGGCAACCGGCCGAGCTCGTCGATCAGGTCCTGGACCGGTCCCTCGAACACGTCAGGCGCCGGGCAGACCCAGACCGCCACCGAGGTCGCCCAGGCCGCCCAGGCCGCCCGCGAGGGGACCCATCTTCTCGGCCTGCAGCGCCTGCGCGGCACGCGCGGCGTCCTGGATCGCGCCGACGATCAGGTCCTGCAGCGTCTCGACGTCCTCCGGGTCCACGATCTTCGGGTCGATCACGACGGACCGCACCTCGCCCGCCGCGGTCTGCGTGACCGTGACGAGCCCGTTGCCCGCCTGCCCGGTCACCTCGGACTCGGCCAGCTCGGCCTGTGCGGCCATGAGCTGCTCCTGCATCTTCTGGGCCTGCTGCAAGATCATCGCCATGTCCGGCTGGCCACCAGGTTGCACAGGAACTCTCCTCGTCCGGTCCACGATCGGGCCGCCCCGCCTGTGACGGCCCATCCTCAGCGTAGCCGTGCCAGGGTGTCCTGCGTGTCCGCCCCGCATCGTCTCGCCGTCGGAGTCCTCGTCACGCTCGCCCTGTGCAGCTGCGCCGCGGCGACGACGGGCGCCCCGGCGCCGGGACGGACGAGCAGCCCGGCCGCGACGAGCACCCCGGCGACTGCCGCCCCAGCTCCACCACGAGCCCGGCCGCCACGAGCCCTGCCCTCACCCCGAGCCCGGCCGCCACGCTCCGCCCGCGGGTGGCTGCGGCCCCGGGCACGGTCGTCGTCCTCGATCCCGGCCACAACGGCGGCAACGCGAGCCACAGCAGCCAGATCAACCGTCAGGTCCCCGACGGTCGCGGCGGCACCAAGCCCTGCAACACCACCGGGACCAGCACGAACGCCGGCTACTCCGAGCACGCGTTCGCCTGGGACGTGGCGCAGCGGGTGCGGGCCGCGCTGGAGCAGCGCGGTGTTCATGTCGTCATGACGAGATCCGGGGACCAGGGGGTCGGCCCCTGCGTCGACGAGCGCGGTGCGGCCGGGCAGAAAGCCGGCGCCGCGGCCGTCGTCTCGATCCACGCGGACGGCTCGGCGGCCGGGAACCGCGGCTTCCACGTCGCCTACTCCTCACCCCCGCTCAACGACGCCCAGCGCGGACCCGCCCTGAACCTCTCGCGCGACCTCCGCGACGCCCTGCAGGCCGGGAACTTCGCGGCCTCGGACTACATCGGCAGGGACGGCCTCTCCCCGCGGCCGGACCTCGCCGGGCTGAGCCTGTCGACCGTCCCGGCGGCGCTGGTGGAATGCGCCAACATGCGCAACGCGCAGGAGGCGGCGCTCGTGTCGTCGGCCGAGGGGCGGGCCCGCTACGCCGCGGCGATCACCGACGGCATCATGCGCTTCCTGGCGCGCTGAGCTCGGCTGTCGCACCGTGAGGCGGACGGTGCAACGACTCCGCTCACAAGCGGCGGAGCCGCTCCGCGCACGACCGGTTCAGCGAGGTTCGATCGTGCTCGCCCCGAGCTGGGACGCCAGCAGCTCGATCGCCGCCTCCTCCGGGTCCCGGCGCACCACCTGCTCGCCGCGGGAGGTGGCGGCCTCGGCGAGCATGGCCTCCTCGTCGTCCGGCGGAGGCTCGTCCGCGGGCGGCTCGGGGGAAGCGGGATGCCGCTCTCGTCCGTGCCGGAGCGGCGGCGCGGGTCCGGGCGCTGTGGCTGCTCGGGCCGCGACGGCCGCTCGTAGGACGGCCCCGGCTGCGGCTGGGCCTGCTCCGACGACCGCTGCGGCTCGGGCCGCGACGCGCGCTGCGGGGCCTGGCGCTGCGGGGCGGCCGCCCGGGCGCGAGGCGGGGCCGCCGCCGGTACGCCCCCGTCACCGGACTCGCAGCGGACCCGCCACTGCACGCCGAGGACCGCCCGCAGGGCCTCGACGATGACGTCGGTGTTCCGCGGGTCCGACAGCCGCCGGGCCAGCGGCGGCGAACCGATCGCGAGCACGAGGGTGTCGTCCTGCACGGCCCGGACGGTCGCGTTGACCATCAGGGCCTCGGTGCTGCGGCTGCGCTGCCGGGCGGCAGCGAGGATCTCCGACCAGACCCGACGGACGGCGCCGGCGTCGAGGCCGGAGGCGCTGTCCGCGGAGGCCGTCGATAGCGCGGCGGAGGCAGCAGCGGGCGCCGGCGTGGGGGGTGGCTGTTCGACGCGGGAGGGCTCCCGCGCCGGCGCGGCCACCGGTGCGGGAGCGGAGGACGCCTCGACAGAGCGTGGAGGCTCGACCGGACGCTCGGCAGCGACCGGGCCGGTTGCCTCACCGGAGCCGGGAGCGGCGGCCGCGGTCGGCCGTGGGGCGTCGCCCGAGGGAGCGGGCTCGGCAGCGGCCGGCGCGGCTCCCGCAGCCGGGTCCTCCGCCTGCGCCACCGGTGACACGGTCTGCGCCGGACGGACCTGCTCGGCGGGCGCCTGGGCGGTCGGCGCGCCGGCCGCTTCGGGTGTCGGCTCCGGGGCCTGGCCCCTCGCCCGCTCCGCCGGGCGGACGAACTGCCGTCGCGCGCCGGTGTCCGCGCCCTCGCCGCCGGCGGTGGCCGTCGGCTCGGGCGCGATCGCGTTCCGCCGCTCCAGGCGTTCGAGCCGCTCGAGGAGCGCGGAGTCCGAGGTGGTGGCCGCGGGCAGCAGCATCCGCGCGCAGAGCAGCTCCAGCAGGAGGCGGGGCGCGGTCGCGCCGCGCATCTCGGTGAGCCCGCTGTGGACGATCTCGCCGTAGCGCGCGAGGGTGGCGGGACCGAGGCGGGCGGCCTGCTCGGTCATCCGGTTCAGCACGTCGTCCGCCGCATCGACCAGGCCCTGCGCCCCCGCGTCGGGGACGGCCTGGACGAGCATGAGGTCCCGCAGGCGCTGGAGGAGGTCCGCGGCGAACCGGCGGGGATCGTGCCCGGCCTCGACGAGCCGGTCCACCGCCTCGTACACCGACGCGCCGTCGGCCGCGGCGAGGGCGTCCACGACGTCGTCGATCAGGGCGACGTCCGTGACCCCGAGCAGCGCCATCGCCCGCTCGTAGGTGACGCCCTCGGGTCCGGCGCCCGCGAGCAACTGGTCCAGCACCGAGAGCGTGTCCCGGGCGGAGCCGCCGCCCGCCCGGATGACCAGCGGGTACACCGCCGGCGCGACGAGGACGCCCTCGTCGGCGCAGATCCGCTCGAGCAGAGCCCGGAGCGTGCCCGGCGGGATCAGCCGGAACGGGTAGTGGTGGGTGCGCGAGCGGATGGTCGGCAGGACCTTGTCCGGCTCGGTGGTCGCGAAGATGAAGACGAGGTGCTCCGGCGGCTCCTCGACGATCTTCAGCAGGGCGTTGAAGCCCTGCGTGGTGACCATGTGCGCCTCGTCGACGATGAAGACGCGGTAGCGGGACTCGGCGGGCGCGTAGAAGGCCCGGTCCCGCAGCTCACGCGCGTCGTCGACGCCACCGTGCGAGGCGGCGTCGAGCTCCACGACGTCGATCGAGCCAGGACCCTCCGGGGCCAGCGCAATACACGAGTCGCAGACGCCGCAGGGATCCGGTGTGGGGCCCTGCACGCAGTTCAGCGAACGGGCCAGGATCCGGGCGGACGACGTCTTCCCGCAGCCGCGCGGGCCCGAGAAGAGGTACGCGTGGTTGATCCGGTTCGCGGTGAGCGCCGTGCCGAGCGGCTCGGTGACGTGTTCCTGCCCCACCACCTCGGCGAACTTCGCCGGGCGGTACTTCCGGTACAGAGCCAGCGCCACGTCCCCGAGGCTACCGACCGGGACCGACGATCCCGGCGGCGGGCGCACAGCCGCGGGAGAAGACGAAAGGGGACCCCGCGCACCCGCCAGAGCCCGCTGACCCTTGCTGCCTTCCGGCCCTGGGGGAGTTCACAGGATGGACGCCGCGCGGGGTCCGTGGCCAAGTGTAGCCACCTCCGTGCGACGGGTCCCGCCTCGGGGGCACCGAAATCCGGTCGGTATGCTCCTGCGCGGAGGATTCGCCTAGTGGCCTAGGGCGCACGCTTGGAAAGCGTGTTGGGAGCAATCCCTCAGGGGTTCGAATCCCCTATCCTCCGCGCCAGTAGCGCAGCGAGAACGCCGGGCGGCCGAGCAGGCCGGCCCGGCGTTCTGCTTTCCGCCGGTTGCAGCCCCGGACGCCGGAAGGACGATCATGACCCTGCCCGAGCCGCATCCCGCCGGCGTCGTGCGCCTGCACGCGGACCAGCCCCGGATCGAGACCCCGACCCTGACGACCGTGCTCGCCGCCCCCGGCTCGGCCACCGGCGGCGAGTTCGGGCTCTTCGACTGCCGCACCCCGCCCGGTGCGCCCGGCCCCGGGCCGCACTATCACGAGCACTTCACCGAGACCTTCTACGTGCTCTCCGGGAGGCTCGCGGTCCGGACCGGGGACGACTGGGTGACAGCCGGCAGCGGCGACCTCGTGCACGTGCCGCGCCGCGGTATCCACGCGTTCCACCCGACCGGCGACGACGAGGCCCACTTCCTGATCCTCTTCACGCCGGGGGCGCCGCGCGAGGAGTACTTCGCCGAGATGGCTGCGCTGCAGGACCGCGCCGAGCCGCCGACCACGGCCGAGATCGACGAGATCGCCGCCCGGCACGACCAGATCAACCTGCGCTGAGCGCCGCTCAGAGCCGGTAGCTGCGGATCTTCGCGTAGAGCGCCGTCCGGGAGATCCCGAGTTCCTTCGCCGCCGCGGACTTGTTCCCGCCGCACTCCTCGAGCACCGAGGCGATCACGGACGACTCGGCCCGCTCGAGCGGCGTCAGCACCCGGCGACCGGCGGCGGCCCGGATCTCCGCGGGCAGGGCGTCGATCCCGACGACGCCGCCGTGCGCCCGGCGAGCCGCGTCCCGGACCACACGGGCGAGCTGCACGGCCGTTGCCCGGCCAGTCGTGGCGGCGCAGCGCGGCCTGGGCGTCGAGGGCGAAGGTCAGCCGCTCGCCGTACCGGCGGAGCTCCCGCTGGGCGATCGCGGGGACGTCGTCCGCTCGGCGACGCAGCGGCGGCACGGTCACCGTCCCGGCGGCGAGCCGGTCCGCGAGGTCGGAGCCGCGGTCGTCCGAAGGCGTGTGGGTGAGGCCCAGCGCCGGGTGCCCGGGGCGGGCCTCGACGAGTGCGGCGACGGCGCGCACCGCATCCGGCGCGAGCAGTTCGACGTGCCGGAGCACGACCGGCGCCGTGCCGTCGAGCAGCGCGCTGAGGCGAGCGGCCCAGGCCGGGAGGCCCTCGACGGCGCAGGTCGCGCCGTCGATCGTCGAAGCCCCCGGCGACCCGTCCCCGCCTGCCCCGTGGCCACCCGCCCCGTCACCACAGAGCGCCTCGGCCAGCAGCGTCGCCTTCCCGGTCCCGGTCTCCCCGCGCACCAGAACCGGACCCGCCCCGGCGAGCCGGCGCACGTCGCCGAGCAGGCGGTCCCAGATCCCGAGCGGCGTCGACGGCGCCGTGGTCCGGCGCCGGGGCGCCTCCGCGGCCGGGCCGCTGACGGTGAGCACCGCGCCCGTCGGCGTCGATCCGGTGCGCAGCACCCGTACCCGCGCCCCGAGGTCCGCCGGGAGTTCGAGGACGGGCCGGTCGGACCGGGTCGCGCGGATCTCGTCCCACAGCTGCCGGCCGTCGATCCCCAGATCCGCGGCCGCGTCGTTGGCGATCACGACCCCCTCCCCGACGGTCAGCACCGGGCCCTGCGTGGCGCGCTGCGCGGCGAGGAAGGCCTGCAGGAGCTGCTGCTCGCGGTCGCTCGCGCAGGCCAGCAACCCGGCGCGGATCTCGTCGACGAGCTTGCGCACCACCACCTTGAGCAGGGGGTTCGTGTGCTCGGCCCGGCAGGTCACGTTGACGGCACCGACCGTGCGCCGGGTCACGGGGTGCCGCACGGGCGCGGCGACGCAGGTGACGTCGTGGAAGCGGTGGACGAAGTGCTCGGACCCGCGGATGACGGCGATGCCCCCGGTCTCCAGCGCGGTGCCCAGGCCGTTGGTGCCGACGAACTCCTCGTCGAAGCAGGCGCCCTCCACCACCGAGAGATCGTCGAGGACACCGCGCAGCATCGGCTCGGACACCCAGCGCCAGAGGACGCCGCCGCGCTCGTCGGCGAGGGCGAGACAGGAGCTGTCGCCGGTCAGCAGCTCGGCCATGCCGGTCATGATCGGCTCGGCGACGCGCAGGAAGTGGCTGTCGGCGTCCGTCTCGACCTGCGGGACGTCGACGGTCTCGGGATCGACGCCGCTGAACCGCGAGCGTCGCCACGAGGTCAGCACGTCCCCGCGGACGTCCGGCGGCTCCTCCCCGGACTGGAAGCGTTCCCATGCGGTCGCGAGGGACATCGGCGCTCCTGACGTGGCTCTCCCCCAGACTGTGGCACGACGGGGACGGGATGCGCACGCCGTCCGGACCGGAAGGTCAGGGCCGGGTGAGCCTGCGGTCTCTACGGTCGGCAGCGGGCCCACCCGCTCTCGAAGGGAGCTGCCGATGCCGGAGCTGATCGGCGCGTCACCCGCGCTCCGCGAGATCCGATGACACCCGTCCTGACCGGTGCCGTCGCGCTGCCCGACGGCACCCTGGTCCGCGGCCGGGGACGTCGCCAGGAGCTGCCGCCCGGGCCCCTGCCCGAGTTCGGGCTGCACCTCGGCCGGCTCAAGGGCCGCGAACGAGCCCCGACCTGGCCGACCGAGTGGATCGACTGGCCGGACTTCCGCACCCCGCGCGACGACCGGGCCGCGGCGGCGCGGATTCGCGGCCTACGAACGGGCACGGGCCGGGGAGCGCGTCGAGATGGTCTGCGCGGGAGGCACGGGCCGCACGGGCACCGTGATCGCGTGCATGGCGGTCCTCGCCGGGCACCCGGCGGCCGGTGCGGTGGCCTGGGCCAGAGCGCACTACCGCGCCCACGCGGTGGAGACCCCGGGCCAGAAGCGCTGGGTGCGGAGGTTTCCGGACCTGTTGGACTGAGCGCCGAGCGCGTCGTCCACAACCTCCTCCCCTCCGGCGGCGGTCCTGCCACCGCCGCCGGATCCGGCCGGCGGCGGCGGGAGGGCGGAGAGTGCGTGCTCGGACGGAAGACCTTCACCCAGGACGAGATCGACCGCGCCGAGGCGACGATCGACGAGCAGCTCGCGGCGTACCGGGCGTTCGCGGCGACGTCGATCGTGAAGCTCGAGGTCGGGGACCCGATCGTGCTGGGCGCGGAGGACTTCGAGCGTCTCGCGAAGGCGTTCTTCGCGGACCTGGAGAGCAGGTTCCGGTAGCCGGGCCGCGTTGACGGCCCTGCAGCCGTCCCCGCGCTGGAAAGGCCCAGCCCCGAGCCTCACGCCGTGGCCGGAGGAAGGACGACGAGCGCGTCGAGCGGAAGCCATACGCGGGCGGGCCGGACGCCGTCCGGGTGGTCTCGGGTGTACGGGCCGACCGTCGGGTCCAGCTCCACGACGGCGCCGGGAACGCCGGCGAGGTTGCGCAACTCGACGACGCGGCCAGGGGTCTTGATCTGGACGTGGTCGCCGATCCGGGGTGGGATGAACTCAGGATCTGTCATGCGCGGACCCCCTCACTGCGCGGCCGGTCCCCCCGACCAGCGGCCCCAATGGACGACGTCGTCGAACGGCCGGCGGTTCGGCCGCTGGATCGGGGTCAGCGGGCGGTCCGCGGGATAGCCCATTGCGATCAGGCTCTGGCACCACGTCGTGTCCGGGTTGCCGAGGATCCGGCGTGCGAGGTCCTGGTCGGCCACCGCCGAGTGGCCGCTGCCGATGCCGAGGTCCGCCGCGGTGACCATCATGTTCATCGTCGCCTGGCCGAAGTCGTAGTGGATCCAGTCTCGCTGGCGGGCGTCCTCGGGCTGCGGCGCGACGAGGGCGATCGTCGCGGCGGAGGCAGCCACGTGGCTCCCGCCGTGCCAGACGCCGGCGAGCCGGCGGAGCTGCTCCCGGTCGGTGACGACGACGAAGTCCCAGGGCTGCCAGTTCTGCGAGGAAGGGGCGCGGCGGCCCGCTTCCAGGATCCGCTCCAGGTCCGCACGCGGGATCGGTCGATCCTCGTACACCCGGACGTTCCGCCGAGATCTGATCGCGTCCCACGTCTCCACGTCCTCCAACGTACGCAGCGACCCGGCCAACGGCCGCTGCGTTCGACGCCTTTCCGGGGCCGGTGCCCGGCGGGCTGATCCGGCAGGCCGAAGAGAGTCCGCCGGACGGCGAGTGGGACCGGAACCGGGACCAGAAGCAGAAAGACGCACTCCCCGTCGGCCGACTGTTCCTGCCACGCCGAACCGGCTCAGCCGGTGGTCTGCGTGGTCGCCACCGGCGCGGACGTCTCGGTGACGGTCCCGGTCTCGGTCGGGGTCGCCGTCGCGGTCTCCGCCGCCGCGTCCCATCGCGAAGCGACGCCGAAGGCGCCCTTGCGGCCGGCACCACGACGTGGAGACTCCTCGGCCGAGGGGGGCGGCACTCCGTCACCCGCTCGCACCGGATCTGACGATGAGATGGCTCAAGCGTCAGCTATGGGCTGTCGCAGGATCGTGCGCAGCTTGGCTGGCTCCGCTCTCCGCGGATCGCTGAGGTAGATCTCGTGGTGCTTCCCGACCATCTTGAGGCCTTGATCAGGGATGAACTCCTCGTGCATGTACCGCAGCAGTTCGGCCTCGTCGTCGTAGGCTCCGACGTGAAGAGCCTGGACGCACCGTCCCTCCGACAGGGCCTCCAGGCGGAGATCGTCGAGTCGCGCGGGTCGATCTTTCATGCCGACCTGCTCGACCGCATCCGTGAACATCTCGGCCGTGATCCAGTCGGGAACCATGATCATGAGGGTCCAGTCCCACTGCGGCTTGTCCCGAGCGATGGTGAAGGTGTCCATGTCGTCGGCCCACCACAGACCCTCTAGCGGCATCACGACATAGTCACGGTCAAGGTTCTTCTTGCTGGTGAATTTGAGCTTGTAGGCCACTGGGTAGAGTGTCGAGACCGCTTCCACGTAGGCGGGCGTGTTCGGATCACCGTGGCCATCGATCATGAGGTACTGCAGATCCGGCACATCAGTGACCTGCGGTGAGTTGCGCTTCGCCTGGTAGCAGTCCAGTTCCCGCTTGAAGTCGAGCTTGGCTGTCACGAGTTCTCCTGGACCGACGAGAGTCACGATGATGTGGACCTTCGAAGCCTTCCGTGTCCCGGCGCGCCTGTCACGGGCTGAACCGAGGAGCGGCAGGCGGTCGCCGAAGGGATCGCGGACGTGGACGCGCTCGTCTGCGCGCTGACGCAGTCGGCCGGTCAACGCCCCTCCGTCGACGGCCCGGCCACCGACGGAGCGACTGACTCAGAGGCTCGTGCGGCGAGCCCACAGCCACCAGGCCGTCACGGTCGGATCGGCGGTCCTCAGAGACCTGCCTCATGCTCCATTGGCATACGCCGCGAACCAGCCGCCAGCAGGGAGGACGGGCTTCGGTGGCGTTGGAGGCCAGGGCTCCCGAGTGTCGATCGGCCACAGCGTCTCCACTTGTGATTGAAGCGCCGCCAGGCCGGAGCCATCGAATTCGGTCCGGGTCTCGTCGATCCCGTGCGCAGGCCACGCGCAGAGGATGGCAAGCCGTCCAGGGGGTGGCGCCGGGTAGAGGAGGTAGCTCGTGTCTACGGCGCCCGGGCCGCCGCCACCACCACCCGCTACGAGCGACGGGCCGTCGGTCGGCAGCCCTGAATCCGTTCCCTCCCTTGGAACGTTCGCAACCGATAGGCCGCCGGGCATGTCGATTCCCAGGCACAACACATCTCCGCCGGCGTCGACTCGTCCTGACACACCGGCATGGAGGCCAAGTGCTGCCGAGCCGCGCCCACGCACGCCGATATCGAACTGGATTCCCGTGCTGTAGAGGCGCGCACCGACGAGAACGACGGCCAAGTCCTCGGAGCGGCCGAGTAGACTTGTCCAGGGCAGCAGCACGGGTACCTCGTTGGCCGGCGCCATCAGACGATCCCGTCGTGCAGCGGCAGCAGTCGCGGAATCCTTTGTGGCCTTCGTCTCGTCCCCCATGAAGCCGAGGATGCCACTGAGGCCCGGCAAGTCCTGGCCAACCTTCCCCTGCCGCCTAGTTGCCATCCCTTCGACCTGGCACAGCCCGACCACCTGCCCGTTCCGGAAGTTGTCGGGACGCACAGCACTCCGTCCTGAAGACCTACCCGGCCGGCGAGGCCACCCTGTCCAGGCCTCGTCCGGACTGGCGACTCGCAGGCGGGTCTACGGTCCGCCCAGCCCCGGTGGAAGGCTCAGAGAACGCACTTCCCGTCGGCCGACTGTTCCTGCCACGCCGAACCGGCTCAGCCGGTGGTCTGCGTGGTCGCCGTCGGCGCGGGCGTCTCGGTGACGGTCGGGGTCGCCGTCGTGGTCTCCGTGTCCGACGTGGTGTCCGCCGAGGTCAGCGCGCGGGTGGTCAGGTCGTAGCACTCCCGCCGGTCGGACCGGTCGAGCGCCTTCGCCTCGTCCTTGGCCATGGGGATGACGATGAACGTCGGGTAGGCCTTGGTCGCGTCGTCCGCGTCGGTAGTGGTGGTGTCGGTGGTCGTCTCGGTTGCCGCCGTGTCGGGCGTCGTGGTGGTGGTGGTGGTCGTGGTGTCGCTCGTGCTCGCGCCGGGCGCGACCGTCCCCGTCGTGGTGTCGGTCGTGGTCGCGCCTGCGACGGCTGCAGCAACCGCGTCGGGCGCCACCGGCTCCAGGGTCGTTGTGCTGGTCGTTCCGGTGCTGGTCGTTCCTGTGCTCGCTGCTGCGGTGCTCGGAGCGGTGTCGCAGACGCGGAACCACATGTAGCGGACGTCGCCACGGTCGCGGAAGATGCGGCGGTGGCCGTCGTCGCCGCGGTCGTGATCCCCGTCGTCGTTGGCGTGCAACGCAGCCGTAGTCGGAGAGCCGGCGGCCAGGGCGGGCGCGACGCCGAACACCCCGACGCCCGACCCCACCAGCAGGGACGGGAGGAGCACCCTCGCCGACAACTTCCTCCACTGACTACTTCTGGACTGCTCGATCATGACGTCTCCCCCGCTCGAAGCCATTGATCCATCCGATTTCCACGCCACCTGATCGGTAGCGCCGACGATCCGGCGGCGTGTCTGCCCGGGATCGCTGGATGAACCCTGACGACGCTATGTGGCGATTCGCGGGGAAGGACCCCGCAGGCGAGGGGGTTCCCTGACCCCAGAGTGAGGGCGGCCGTCCGGCGGGATGCACAGCGACGAACGCTTCGACCTGCGCCGCCGGACAGTCGGATCAGGCCGGTATGAGCTGAATCGCCATGGGTACCGGTGGTTTCGACCGATTGGCAGTTCGCGCCTGACCCTGCGACCTTCTCGCGGACTCCGGGACCGGTCGTGCAGATGATCCCGACGTCGCCGACCGAGGTTCGATGAGCCGGTCTCGCGGCGGCGGCGACCGTGCTCCTCCTGCTCGGCGTCACCCGTCCGGCGCGACGTGGCGATCCAGGTGGGCGGGCGCCTGTGGAAGCCGCCGGCTGCACCGGACTCGCCAGCACCGGCCGAGGAGAACGGCGAAGAGGGGCCGCGACGGCCGCGTAGCGGGCCGAATGCCCCACAACTGCAACCAGACGACGAACGCCGGGCACTCCCGATTCGGGAGGCCCGGCGTTTCGCCTGGTGAGGCTGGCGGTAGCGGTGGGATTTGAACCCACGGAGGCTTGCACCTCACGCTTTCGAGGTCTGCGGACAGGCGTTCACGGGAGACCGCCCTTGTCCCACCAGCGCCACCTCTCCCCCGCTCCTGCCTGGCGGACCTTGGCGGACGGCGGCGAATGAGACTATGACTGAGACTGAGCAAGATCACTACGCCTGCGCGCGGGGCGTCTCGCGCCGCCTACCGCCGACGGATTTACAGTGGGCCGTCAAAACCCCTCCCACCTGCGGTGGAGCCGACGACACCCGTGTTGCGTCCGCGAATAGTCCGTAGCTTGGTCCCGACGCCACACTCTTACTCACAGTTGCAGCTCTGCTCGTCGCGGTGGTCGGGCCAAGGGCTCCCGGAGGACGTCGCCAAAGGCTTCGTGGACGCCACTTATCTGGTGCTCTGGGTCGGGACGGTCGGATGCAGCTGAGGGAAGAAGATCGCGAGGAAGTTGTGCAGGATATGCAACGCCTGCTCGGGAGGAACCTCGGCGTCGGGGTCCTCGGGGAGTCCCTCGATGTCGATGTTGTGCTCGTCCGCGTACTTCCGAATCCCCGTGAAGGCAGTCTTCCCCAGCGTGGAGAGGCTCTTTCCAAGACCGAGGGCGTCTTGGATGTATTGGGGCACCGGGCGCGGATCCATCGACGGCCAGACCTGCGGGTCCCGCGGCTCATTCAGGGTGAACACCGAGGAGAACGTTCGCGCTGCCGCGTCCCGACCGGTGAGGGGATCGCCCAGTCCCCACTGCTCCCGCAGTGTCGCGATCAGCGAGGTGTGGCGGTACTCCTCGTTGAACACCTCGCCTTCGGCCACCCAGGGCGACACCACGATGGCCGGCACCCGGTAGCCGGAACGGTCGAACCGGAACCCCTCCTGGCCGGGACCGGCGGACGCGTCCGGCGGCGGCACCGGGCGGGGCGGCACGTGGTCGTAGGTGCCACCGGGCTCGTCCCAGCCGATGAGCAACGTCGTGTTCCAGACGTTGGAACCGGTCGGAGATCGCATCCCTTTGTATGCGTTGTAGATCCGCCCCAGGAACGCCTCACCACCGAGGATCGACGACGGCGGGTCGAGCCCGGGAATCACGATCCCGTGCCCCAATGCTCGGCCGGCCGCCGGGTGGTAGTCCCCGTGCCCCAGGATCAGGCACGGCTCGATGAAGGACAGGTCCGGCAGATCTCCGGCGGCAGCGTCGGCCTCGAACTGGGAGAACGGCACGAAATGGGTCTCGAACCGGTCCTTGAGCCTCGGGAAGTGGATCAATCCCGTGGCCGAGAACCTGTCCGGCTCGCCCACATAGACCTTCCACGTCCTGCCGTGTGCCTCGACCCGGTTGAAGATCGTCTCGGCGTCGTTGTCGGTCAACCAGTTCCTGACCGGCGAGTTCACCACGAACCCCGACGACGTCGCCGCGGTCCAGAACGACCTGTTGGTGAACGTCTGCGACGGGACCTCACTGAACCAGTGGTCGAACACCCCGAACCCGCGGGCGACCCCGCTCAACACCGGCACCTGCTCCGGGGTGAACCCGGTCATCACCTGGGAGTACTCCTCGTAAGTGGGCTGCCGACCCAACTCCGCGGTCAGCGTGCTGATGTAGTCGGTGACGAAGCCGTCCATCGTCGGCAGCTGACCAGGCTCCGGGGCGTTGTACGGTGCCGAGACCTCCGCGCCGACCTTGAACCGGTTGTGCTCGTCGAGGATGTTGAACATCTGGGTGTTGGTGTGCGAGTGCTCCTCCCCCGTGTCGGGATTGGGGCTGTCCATGTCCGTGGCGACGGTGTAGGGGACGACCTTGCGTTCGGCGCCGTGCTCGGCCCATTCCGGAATCGGGTTCGTGAGGTCCTTGCCGACGACACCGTCGAAGTTCTTGCCATCCTCCGGCCCGTAGAGGCGGCCGAGAATGTTGTCGAGCGAACGGTTCTCGAACACGACGACAACGATGTGATCAAGGGCGTTGTCCTTGCTCTGACCAACCAACTCGTGACCTCCGACCGCAACGCATGCACCTCTACGGGCCGAGCACCGGTCGAGTCGAGGGCGGTGCTCGATCACTTATCGGGCGGCACGTTAACGAGACTCGCTCGTCGAGGAGTCACCTGTCTTGGGTGGTCTCGCGCCCGATCAAAGCGCCCACGCGGGCATCCTTCGGGCGAGTAGACCTGACACGGCTACCTTGGCCACGCAGCGTCGGGAGCGGGTTGTTCTCAACGCTCAACGCCGGGTGTCGGTGGTGATCTCCTCGCGGCCCGGTAGCCGTCTCGGCGCGCTGTGAGGAGGTCACCACCCCCGCCTCATTCCCCCGATCTCCGAGCGGTGTCGGGTGCGGGCGGAGCCCGCTTGATCGCCGTCCCCTGGGCGGCATGATGCAGATTCCTCGCCGTGACCGCGCCGGATCCATCTGTGGTCCTCAAGTCACCATTGGTCGCAGCGGACGGACTCGCTCTGAGCTGCTGAACTGGCACATGGGAGCTGCGCGAGCTCCGACGTGTGGGCCGGGTAGCCGGGCCGGCGGCCGCCCCGGGCCGGAGGTAGAGGGGTGGACGACGGGCCGGCGTGGCCGGCCCGCGCCGCCGGAGGCGGCGCCTTGACAGTGCCGGGGCAGTGCAAGGGCAAGGCCCACAAGCCCGAGCATCTCGGCATCGCGGGCCGCCGGGTCCTGGTCTCGCGGAAGTGGTCGAACAAGTCCCTCAAAGACCACCGGGCTGAGCGGGCGGCGTTCGTTCGGCAACTGCTCGACAAGGCCGGCGTCCGACCCGGCTACGCCGTCGACGACGGCCCCTTCGAATGGGAACGCACCCGGGCGGGGACTGCGACGTCCCCTCCCGGCCGGTCCTGCTCCTGCACGCGATCAACCAACGACAGCACTGGCGGGCCGACTACGACGCCGCAGTGATGGCAGCCGGAGACCCACCCGACGACGAAAACCGTTCGGCAACCGAGGGAGAGGCAGCATGAACGACACCCCGCAGGTCCCTCCGCTGTGTCTCGTCCTGACCATCGAGGAGGCCGCCGAACGGCTCAGGATCGGCCGCACGCTGATGTACGCGCTCGTCTCCGCCGGGGAGGTCGAATCGGTCCGCATCGGCCGCCTGCGCCGCATCCCCGCCGACGCCCTCACCACCTACGTACAGAGCCTGCGCGGGGAGGTTGCGTGACTCCCCGATCGAGACAGCCCAACGGCGCGTCCAGCGTCTACGAGGGCAAGGACGGCTACTGGCACGGACGCGTCACCGTCGGGGTGAAGGACGACGGCAGGCCTGACCGCCGACATGTCATGCGCAAGACCAAGGCCGAGGCGATCAAGGCGGTCCGGCAGCTGGAACGAGACCGCGAGGACGGAGCGGTTCGGAAGTCCGGGCCGGCGTGGACCGTGGAGAAGTGGCTGATCCACTGGGTGGAGAACATCGCCGCCCCGTTCGTCCGGGAGAACACCATCGCCGGGTACCGGGTCGCGGTGAACGTGCACCTCGTCCCCGGTCTCGGGAAGCATCGGCTCGACCGGCTCGCTCCGGAGCACCTGGAGAAGTTCTACGTCCGGATGATGTCCGAGGGCAGCTCACCGGCTACCGCCCACCAGGCTCATCGGACGATCCGTACCGCGCTGAACGAGGCGGTGCGACGTGGTCACCTCGCCCGGAATCCGGCAACGTTGGCGAAGGCGCCTCGCCTCGTGGAGAAGGAGATCGAGCCGTACACCGTCGAGGAGATCCGGCTACTGCTCAAGACGGCGTTGGAGACCCGGAACGGTGCCCGCTGGGCAGTCGCTCTCGCGCTCGGTCTCCGTCAGGGTGAGGCGCTGGGGTTGAAGTGGGTTGACGTCGACCTCGACATCGGTTCGCTCGCCATCCGGCGGGGCCGGCTTCGCCCGCGGTGGCGTCACGGGTGCGGGGGGACCTGCGGTCACAAGTACGGCGGACATTGCCCGCAGCGAGAGCCGGCGCGAGCCGAGACCTCGGAGACCAAGTCGCGCGCAGGTCGGCGGGTAGTCGGGCTCCCGGCCGAAGTCGTCGAGCTGTTGAAAGCCCACCGGGAGGCGCAGGAGCGGGAGCGGCACAACGCCGGCCAGCTCTGGAACGACGGCGGCTGGCTGTTCGCCACACCGACCGGCGGCGCGTTGAACCCTCGCACCGACTGGGACGGCTGGAAGAAGCTCCTCGTGAAGGCCGGCGTGCGGGATGGTCGGCTGCACGACGCCCGGCACACCGCCGCGACGGTGCTCCTTCTGCTCGGTGTTCCGGAGCGGGCGGTCATGGGCATCATGGGCTGGTCCCACACGGCGATGGCGGCGAGATATCAGCACGTCACCGGGGCTATCCAGCGTGACATCGCGGACCGTGTCGGCGGGCTCATCTGGCAGGTCGAGGACCCGTCCCGGGAGGGCAACTGAGACTGGAACTGAGACTGGAAGCAGAAACGCCGGTCGGGTCCGTGTGGACCCTTCCGGCGTTTCGCCTGGTGAGGCTGGCGGTAGCGGTGGGATTTGAACCCACGGAGGCTTGCACCTCACACGCTTTCGAGGCGTGCTCCTTCGGCCGCTCGGACACGCTACCGCCGGATACTTTACCGAAACCCTCCCGCGACCTTCGCCGGGGGACGGCCACCCGCCTTGACCTGCGCAATCAGCCCCGGAGCACCGCGTGCCGGGCCGGGTCCGCCGCGCGCCACGCCGCCAGCCCGACGTCGACGAGGCCGACCCGCGTCAGGCCGTCCACCGCGGCAAGATCCACCCACGCGGCCTCGTCCGTGCTCCCGCCCACCTCGAAGCGCAGCTCGCCGCCCGTGACGTGCGCGGCGTAGACGACGCGGATGCCGTGGTGGTCGATCGCCCTGCCGTCGAGGCCCGTCGTGAGATGCACGGAGTCCACGGTGAGCAGGGAATCGAGGACGACCTCGTATCCGGTCTCCTCGTCGACCTCCCGGACCGCTGCGTCGCGCGGGTCCTCGCCGTGGTCGATGCCGCCGCCGGGGAGGGTCCAGCGCGGGCCGTCCGGGCTGATCCAGCGGGCGAGGAGGACCTGCTCGTCACGGACGCACACGACGTAGGCGGCGATCCGCTGGAAGGGCTTCGGCACTGATCGAGACTACGTGCGGTGACCCGCGAAGAACTCCTCCATCAGCGCGGCGGCCTCCGGCGCGCAGACCCCGCCCACGACCTCCGGCCGGTGGGTCAGCCGGCGGTCCCGCAGGACGTCCCAGAGCGAACCGGCGGCGCCCGTCTTGGGCTCCCAGGCCCCGAACACGACGCGGGAGACGCGGGCCAGCCCGATCGCACCCGCGCACATCGTGCAGGGCTCCACGGTGACGGCCAGGGTGCAGCCCTCGAGGCGCCACTCGCCCCGCCGCGCGGCCGCGGCGCGCAACGCGAGGATCTCGGCGTGGGCGGTGGGGTCGCCCAGGGCCTCGCGGGCGTTGCGGGCCGCGGCGAGCTCCACCCCGTCCGCATCGACGATCACGGCGCCGATCGGGACGTCACCGGTCCGCGGGGCCTCCGCGGCCAGCACGAGAGCGCGCCGGAGCAGCATCTCGTCGCTCGCACCCGTCAGCACGGGCCGATTCTGCGCCATCAGCGGTCGTGCGCGGAAAACGCTGCTCCGGCAACGATTTCCGCGCACAGGCGCCGCTAGTCGACGAGTTCCGCTAGCGCCTCGCCGAAGCCCAGCCGGCGGCCGATCGCGGCGAGCTGCTCGTCGGGGTAGAGGTCGAGCTCGCCGGCGAGGACCTCGAGCTCGTCCGCGGGCAGGCCGAGGTCCGCGCAGATCGACAGGTCGCCCTCGGGCCACGGGTCGTCGTCCAGGGCGTCCTCGTCCGGCGGGAGCTCGACGCGCAGCAGGTCCAGCACGTCCGCGGCGACGTCGTAGTCCAGGGCCGCGACCGCGTCCGACATCATCAGCGACACCCCGCCCGGCGTGGGGCGGAGGAGGATGAAGAACTCGTCGTCGACGTCCAGCAACCCGATGACGGCGCCGGTGGAACGCAGTCCCCGGAGTTCCGTGATCGCTGTGTCCAGATCGACCAGGGCCTCGGGGTCCAGTCGCGCACAGCGCCACCGTCCCTCCTCCCGGATCGCCACGACAGCGAATCCGGGCAGGGGCTGGTCCCGCACCTCCGCGGGGGCCTTCACACTCTGCACCGGCATGGACCTACGGTAAGCCCAGAGCCGACTGTGGTACAAACCACAATCCGGCGAATGCCAGGATCGTCTCATGGCCTCCTCCGACAGCCGCTCCGCGGCGCTGCTCGCAGCGGTCCTGCCGGGGCTCGCCGCGGAGGCCAGGCGGGTCCAGCCGCGCACGGTCGCGCTGCGCCGTGCCCTCCACCGCCGGCCCGAGATCGGTCTCGTCCTGCCCGTCACCCGGGACGCGATCCTGACCGAGCTGGCGGACCTCCCCCTGCGCCTCCACCTGGGCCGGGAGGTCAGTTCGGTCGTCGGGGTCCTGGAGGGCGGCCGGCCCGGGCCGACGGTCCTACTGCGCGCGGACATGGACGCGCTGCCGCTGCAGGAGGACACCGCCGTCGAGTTCCGCTCGGAGACCGACGGCGCGATGCACGCCTGCGGGCACGACACGCACGTCGCGATGCTCGCCTCGGCCGCGCGGGTGCTCGCGAACCACCGGGAGGACCTCGGCGGGCGTGTGCTCTTCATGTTCCAGCCCGGCGAGGAGGGCTTCCACGGCGCCCGGCACATGATCTCCGACGGCCTGCTGGACCGGCACGGCCCCGCGGGCCTGCCGAAGGCGGCGTACGCCCTGCACATCAGCGCCACGCTGCCGTCCGGGGAGGTGCACACCCGCCCGGGGCCGATCATGGCGGCGGCGGACGTCCTGCGGGTCACCGTGGTGGGGCGGGGCGGGCACGCGTCGGCCCCGCACGACGCCGTCGACCCCGTACCGGCGGCCGCGGCGATGGTCGGGGCGTTGCAGACGATGATGACCCGCAAGGTCGACACGCATCAGCCGGCGGTCCTGACGATCGCCCGGATCACCGCCGGGACCACGAACAACATCATCCCGGAGACCGCCGAGCTCGAGGGCACGCTGCGGACGATGTCCGAGCCGGTCCGGCTGGCGCTGCGCGAGGAGATCCGCCGGGTCTGCCGGCACACCGCACTCGCCCACGACTGCACCGCCCGCGTCGACATCGAGCCCGGCTACCCGGTCACGATCAACGACCCGGCCGCCGCCACCACGCTCGGCGACCTCGCCATCCGGCTGTTCGGCGCCCGCAAGGTCGCCACGATGCCGACGCCGATCATGGGCGCGGAGGACTTCGCCTACGTCCTCGAACGGATCCCGGGCGCGCTGGCCTTCCTCGGCGCGTGCAGCCCCGGCGCGGACCCGCTGAGCGTTGCGCCGAACCACTCCAACCGGGTGACCTTCGACGAGGCGGCGATGGTCTCCGGCGTCGCGCTCTACGCGGGCCTCGCGCTGCACCACCTGATGTGAGGGAAGGGCCGGAGGTGAGTGAAGGATGGGTCGCATGAGCCTGCGCGACCTCTCCCTCGCCCTCCGCTCCGGCGAGCTCTCGCCCGTCGAGCACGTCCGGGACACCCTCGAGCGGCTGCGCGCCGACGAGCACAACGCCGTCGTCCTGCTCGACGACTCCGCCGTCGCGACGGCGGAGGAGCGTGCCGCCGAGCTGCGCCGCGGGGAGTGGCGCGGCCCGCTGCACGGCGTCGCCGTCGGGGTGAAGGACCTGTTCGACGTGGTCGGGCTCCCGACCCGGGCCGGCTCGAACGTCCTCGCCGACGCCCCCGCCGCGACCAGCGAGGGCCCGGTCGTCGCCCGCCTGCGCGAAGCGGGGGCGGTGATCGTCGCCAAGCTGCACACCCACGAGTTCGCCTACGGCCCCACCGGGGACGTCTCCGCGACCGGCCCCGCGCTCAACCCGCACGACCGCACCCGGATCACCGGCGGCTCGTCGTCGGGCTCGGCCGCCGCCGTCGCCGCGGGGCACCTGCCGCTCGCGCTGGGCACGGACACCGGTGCGAGCGTGCGCACCCCGGCCGCGCTCTGCGGCGTCGTCGGGCTCAAGCCTGCGTTCGGCACGCTCTCCGCGGACGGGGTGTTCCCGCTGGCCGAGAGCTTGGACACCGTCGGGCTGCTCGCGTCGGACGTGCACTCGGCGTCGGTCGCGTGGGACGTGTTGTCCCGGCCGGACGGCACCGGCGGCGGGATCCAGCAGCCGGGCGTGCGCGGGACCCACGTCGGCGTGCTGGTCGACGAGTTCTGGCAGGCCGTGGACCCGGTGCTCGCCGGCGCGGTGGCGGACGCGGTGCAGACGCTGGAGAAGGCCGGCGCGGAGATCTTCGAGATCCGTACCCCGATGATCGAGGAGCTCGCGGCGGCCTACGCGCGGATCGCCGGCGGCGAGGCGTACGCGACCCACCGGGCCTGGCTCGCCGAGCGCCGCGCGGACTACCAGCCGGCCACCGCCGAGCGGCTGCTCGCGGTCGCGGACCAGCCCGCGTACGCCTACGTCGAGGCGCAGCGGGCGCGGCGCCGCCTCGGTGCCGCGCTGCGCGAGGCCGTCGCGGGGATGGACGTGCTGATCAGCGCGACCACCCGGCTGCGGGCGACCCCGATCGGCGCGGACGAGGTCGACGGGACCCCGGTCCGGCCGTCGATGCTGGGCCTGACCTCGCCGTTCAACCTGACGGGCTGGCCCGCCCTCTCCGTGCCCGCGCCGCTGCCCGCGGGCGAGCTCCCGGCCGGGATCCAGCTTGTGGGCGTGGACCTGGAGGAGCGCGGCATCCTGCGTGTCGCCGGAGCGATCACCCGGTCGTGAGCGGTGCGTGGTGCCGGAGCACCACGTACCGCGCACGGGCAGAATGTGACCTCATGCGAGCCGTATGCGTCGTCGGGACCGGGTTGATCGGCGGGTCGCTGATGCGGGCCGCGAAGGCCGCCGGGCGGGACGTCTACGGCACCGCGGCGTCCGAGGAGACGGCCGCGGCGGCCGCGGCGGACGGGTTCGACGTCACCACCGATCTCGACGCCGCCCTGCGCCGGGCCGCCGGGGACGACGCGCTGGTCGTGCTCGCCGTCCCGCTGCCCGCCGTCGAGGGCGTGCTCGCCCGGATCGACGACGTCGCGCCCACGGTGCGGCTGACGGACGCGGTGAGCGTCAAGGTCGCGGTGGCGGACGCCGTCGCCACCTACGCGCCGCACGCCCGGTACGTGGGCGGGCACCCGATGGCGGGCACCGCCGAGTCCGGCTGGGCGGCCGGCGACGCCGGGCTGTTCCGGGGTGCCGCCTGGGTCGTGATCGCGGACGACGGCGCGGACCTGGGGGTCTTCAAGGACGTCGCGGAGCTGGCCTGGGAGTGCGGCTCCCGGGTCGTCCCCGCGGCGTCGGACGAACACGACCTCGCCGTCGCGAAGATCTCCCACCTGCCGCACCTGCTCGCCGCGGTGCTCGCGGCCGTGGGCGCCGGCGAACCCGACGACGACCTGCCCCTGGCGCTCTCCGCCGGCTCGTTCGCCGACGGCACCCGGGTCGCGGGCACGCGTCCGGAGCTGGTCCTCGCGATGTGCGAGGGCAACCGCAACGCGCTGCTCGCGGCGGTCGACGAGGCCCTGGGCCGCCTCGGCGTGATGCGCGGCGCGCTCGCCTCCACCGGCGGGCTCGCCGCGACCGTCAACGCCGGGTACGCCGCCCGTCAGCGCTGGGCGTCGACCCGGGAACCCCTGGGCCTCGAGGTCTCCCTCGACGGGCCGGACGCGCTCGCCGAGCTGCGCGAGCTCGGCCGCCGGGGAGACGTCGTCTCGGGCTGGAAGGCCTGAGCCGGCTCCTCGGCTCGCGGCCGCGCTCGGCTCGCGGCCGGGCTCAGCCTGCGACCGCCGAGGCGGGAGCGTCCGCGAACCGCGCGGCCACACCCGGGTAGGAGATCACGAACCCGTCCGCGTCCACGACGATCTCGACCTCGCCGCCGCCCCCGACCGAGCACGCCACCACCGCCGTGCCGTCCTCGCCGACCGTGCGGACGGTCCGGTACCGCCGTGTGACGAGCTGGACGTCCATGTCCGGGAGCGACACCTGTACCACCGGGACCTCGTGGTCCCCGGCGTCGCGGTGCAGGGCCAGGCGCCGGATCGGCAGCGACGCGAACAGCGGGCTGAAGGCCACGTCGACGTCGACCGCCTCGTACTCCTTGCGCGTGACGCCGGAGCCGTCGTCGAGCAACCAGTAGTTGTCGTCCGTGCGGTTCGCCGTGAGGTGGCGCTCCCGCTCCGCCGTCGCCGAGCTCACGGTCAGCCGGGCCAGGCTGCCGTCCTCGGCCACCGAGACGCTGTAGGACGCCGTGAGGTCGCCCTCCGGGGAGGGCACCACCATCCGGCTCAGGGCCCGGAAGCCCCTGCCCGTGGACGCAGGGAGCACGCGGGCGCCCTCGAGGCCGGGCCGGCCGTCGGCCTGCCAGGTCAGCATGGTCGTCATCGACACCACCGTAGGAGAGGTGGGGTCCGTTCGGCCGGATCGGCCCGGACCCCGGGAGGAAGAGGGGTCAGGCCTGCGGGTGCGGAGCGGCGGCCGGTGTGTCCGGGACGAAGTCCTTGATCTTGTCGACGACCATGTCCACCTGGTCCTCGTGGCCGAACCGGCCCTTGACGAACTCGCCGGCCTTCTCGGCGAGGTCCTCGACCGTCCCGCCGTGCTCCTCGAGCAGCTTCTCGGCCTGCCCCTTGAGTGCGTCGAAATCCATGGTGGTGCCCCCTTCTCGAGCATCGACCCCTGCGGGCACATCCAACACCCCGTGCCCGGTCAGGGGCCAGCCACCCGGTCACAGGCGGACCGATCGGACAGGTGATGCCGCCCCGGCTCGCTCAGCGGGATCGGATGATCAGTCAGCGCGGTCACGGGGCGCCCTCGCGGCGGATCTCCGCTGGCTCCACGTCCGCGCGCACGCCCCGGAAGACGGGCTGGCGCAGCCGGCCCGTGACCGTCCAGCCCAGGTGCGCGACCTCGACCGCGACGAGCGGGTCGCACCATCGCGCGCCCGCGGAGTCGACGCGCGGCAGCCGGTCGCTGAACGGGGACGTCTCCACGGCCGCGTCGCCCAGCAGGTCCGCGAGCACGCGTTGCACGGCCGCCCCGTCGAGGCCCGCACAGACCCGGCCGGCGAACTCCAGCCGGTCCCCGTCCGGGACGCCGAGCAGCAGCGTCGCGATGCGCCCGGACCGGCCCGGCCGTTCCTGCCGCCAGCCGCCGACCAGGCAGGTCTGGGTGTGCCGGTGGGTCACCTTCACCCAGCTCGGGCTGCGGCGCCCCGGCCGGTACGGGCTCTCCTTCAGCTTGGCGACCACGCCCTCCATGCCGCGCCGCGCGGTGGCCTCGAAGAGCGCGCCCCCGTCGGTGTAGAGCGGGGACAGCTCGACGGTGGGCAGCGGGTCGACGTCCATGCGTTCGAGGGTCGCGCGACGCTCGTCCAGCGGCCGGTCCAGCAGGGGGACGCCGTAGAGCCGCATGACGTCGAAGACCATCAGCGTGGCCGGGTGCGCGGCGGCGCGGGCCGGGCTGACCGGGCCGTGCAGGCGTTCGGCGAGGGCCGCGAAGCTGGGCACGCCGTCGTCGAGCAGGACGGCCTCGCCGTCGAGCAGCACGTCCGGCGCCAGGTCCGCGATCACGGCGAACTCGGGGAAGTTCGCGGTGACGTCCCGGCCGGTCCGGGTGAGGAGCCGGAGCACACCGTCGGTGACCTCGGCGAGCACCCGCATGCCGTCCCACTTGACCTCGTAGACCCATTCGGGGCCGGTCGGGAGGCCTCCTGGGGTGGCGAGCATGGGCTGCACACGGTCATGCTGTCACTTCCGGGGTCCTACGGAGAGCGACCGGTCGAGAGGAGACACGTGCCATGCGCGCGATGTGGAGTGGCGCGGTGTCCTTCGGGCTGGTCAGCGTGCCGATCAAGCTGTACTCGGCGACGACGAACCACGACGTGCGGTTCCACCAGGTGCACGGCGTGGACGGCGGGCGGATCAAGTACAAACGGACGTGCTCGGCGTGCGGCGAGGAGGTCGAGTACGCGGACATCGTGAAGGGCTACGAGACCGAGGACGGCGAGCTGATCACGCTCGACGAGAACGACCTCGACTCGCTGCCCGTCGCGAGCGGCCACGAGATCGACGTCATCGAGTTCGTCCCCGCGGACCAGATCGACCCGCTCCTGTTCGACAAGAGCTACTACCTCGAGCCGGAGACGAAGGCCGCCAAGCCCTACGCGCTGCTGCGCGAGGCGCTCAAGGAGACGGACCGGATGGCCGTGGTGAAGGTCGCCCTGCGGCAGCGGGAGAGCATCGCGCTGCTCCGGGTGCGGGACAAGGTCATCGTGCTGCAGACGATGCTCTGGCCGGACGAGGTCCGCGAGCCGGACTTCGACATCCTCGACGCGGACGTGGAGCTGCGCCCGCAGGAGCAGAAGATGGCCGCGTCGCTGGTCGAGAGCCTGGGCGCGGACTTCGATCCCGCCCAGTTCGAGGACGAGTACCGGGACGCGGTCGTCGAGCTGATCGAGTCGAAGAAGTCCAGCGGGGCCACGCGGCCCGCGCCGGTCGCCGAGAAGTCGTCGGACGACGGCGCGGACTCGATGACGGACCTGCTCACGGCCCTGCAGCGCAGCGTCGAGGCGGCGAAGGGCGCGGCCGCGGACAAGACCGGCACGTCCGGCTCCTCGACGAAGGCCGAGCCCGAGGACGATCCGGCCCCGGTGAAGAAGCCCGCGGCCCGCAAACCGGCCGCCCGCAGACCGGCGGCGAAGAAGACCGCGGCGTCCGCGGAGGAGGACAAGCCGGAGAAGAAGCCCGCCACCCGCAAGCGCCGCACCGCCTGAGCAGCCCGCATTCTCGCGTCATGGATCCATGACGCGGCTGGACGGCCAGGGTTTCGCGTTGTGGAGCCACAACGCGGTTCGGTGGGCCGGCGCGTCACGGGCCCTGGGCGGTCTCCGGCGGCTTGACGTCCTTCTGCAGGGCTCCGAAGAGGCTGCTCGCGCGGGTCTTGTCCCAGCGGACCACGGACTGGCCGCCGATGTTCGGCGTCGAGCCCACGGGCACCGTCGTCGCGACCCCGTCCCCGCCGGACACCCCGCGCAGCGCGAGGCCGAGCGAGGCCAGGTTCCAGATGTGGTCGCCGTCGTCGACGGTGATCGTGCCCGTCATCGCGTTGGCCAGCGGGACCAGCCGGAACGGGTTGGCGAGGGTGCTCGGGCTGGTCGCCTTCGCGATCAGGGCCGAGAGCAGCGCGCGCTGCCGGGCGACCCGGCCGAAGTCCGAGCTCGCCGTGGCCCTGGTGCGGACGTAGCCCAGCGCCGTCGCGCCGTCGAGCTCCTGGGTGCCCGCCTTGATGTCCAGGCCCGCCTTCGGGTCCTTGATGGCCTCGGGGATGTCCATCGTGATGCCGCCGACGGCGTCGACCGCGCCGACGAAGCCGCCGAACCCGATCTCGGCGTAGTGGTCGATGTGCAGCCCGGTCGCCGCCTCGACGGAGCTGATGAGCAGCTGCGGCCCGCCGAACGCGTAGGCGGAGTTGAGCTTGTTGCTGCCGTGCCCGGCGATCGGCACGTAGGAGTCCCGCGGCAGGCTGACCAGCACCGATCCCGAGCTGCCGCTGTGGATCAACATGATCGTGTCCGTGCGCTGGCCCGCGGCGTCGCCGGTGGCGAGGTTCTCCTCGTCCTCGGCGGAGAGCCCTTCGCGGCTGTCCGAGCCGACGATCAGCCAGTTCGTGCCCGACGACGTCGCGGCGCTGTCCGCGGGCAGGGCCGCCACGCGCTGCAGGTTCTGGTCCAGGTAGACGCCGAACCCGATGAACGCGATGAGGATCAGGGCGATCGCGACGGTGATCCGGCGGCGCCAGTTGCGGCGCTTCGGCGGACGCGGCGGCCGTGGCAGCGCGACGGGCCGGTCCGACGACGGCGGGCGGAACGGCGGCGGCTCGGCGGCGGACCGGGGCATCATCGCCGTCGGCCTGGACGGCTGCTGCGCCGGCCGGCCCTGCGCCGGTCGACCCTGCTGCGGGCGTCCGTGCACGGGCCGGGTCGGGCCCTCGGCGGGCGGCTGCGGACGGCGGCCGCGCTGCGGCTGTGAGCCCCAGCCGGGACCGGGCCCGCGCCGTGGTGGCGGTCCGGACGGCATGCCACCACGGCCCTGCGGCCCCCGGAAGTCACCGTTCATCTGCTGCGCACCCATCCTGTCAGCGTCCGGGCCCGCGCCCCGCCGGTCGTCGGCCAGGGTACGCAGCCACGTACCGGTCCCTCACCCGTAGGACGCGCGACGAAGGCGGAGGTTGCGCAGTGGTACGCGGGGCGCGCCCGCCGGTACCGGCGGCGCGCTGCGCGAGACGACGCTCAGCCGAGCAGCGGCTCACCCTCGAACTTGCCCAGCTCCTCGCGGTAGAACTCCAGGCCGACGCCGTTGGGGTCCCGGATGTAGAGGCTGTTGTCCACGCCGCGGTCCGGGCCGAGGTACTCGACGCCCGCCTCGTCGAGCCGCTTCCGCGCCGCCTCGAACTCCTCCGGCGAGGTCGACAGCGCCAGGTGCTGCACCGCCCCGATCGTCTCCTGGAACTCCGGGTGCCCGTGGCCGGGGAAGTCGAAGAAGCCGAGCAGGTTGCCGTTGCCGATGTCGAAGAAGAAGTGCGACGAGCCGGCGTAGTCCCGGTTCTCGACGAGCTCGACGAGCGGGAAGCCGAGCAGGTCCTGGTAGAACCGGATCGTCTCCTCCACGTCCTTGGCGATCAGGGCCAGGTGATGCACGCCCCGGACCGTGGTGGCCGGGCGGTCGGCGACCGCGTGCAGGTACTTCTCGCGCAGGTCGGCGCGCCGGGCGCGGACCGCCTCGAGCTGGGCTCCCTCGGGCTGCGGCATGGAACTCCCCTTCCGTCTCGGATACCCGGGCCAACGGTAGTTGCACGCACAACATTCCGTCGGGGTGGACGTCACCAGCCTGGCACGACTCGGCACCACCAGGTCACGCGGCGAGCCGGGCGACGCCGTCCCCTTCGGCCACGTGCGCGCCCCTTCGGCCACGTGCGCGACCCTGATCCCGTGGACCTTCCCCTGCTCGAGGACGACCTCGCCCAGCCCGCCGTGCTGAACCCGGAGATGGTGGTGAAGCCGGGCGCCTCGCTGCCCGAGGCCGCGGTCCTGTGCTTCTTCCCGGAGGTGGTCGACGCGGCCGGCGCGGAGGGGCGGCGGGTCCTGCGCCTGCGCTCCGAGCTCGGCCCGTGGCCGGTGTACGAGATCGAGGTCGACGGACGACCGGTGGCGGTGATCCAGCCCGGCATCGGCGCGCCGCTGTCGGTGATCTTCCTCGAGGAGCTGATCGCGCTCGGGGTGCGCGCGGTCGTGGCCGTCGGCGGGTGCGGCTCGCTGGTCCCTGAGCTCACGGTCGGGCACGCCGTCGTCGTCGACAGCGCGGTGCGGGACGAGGGCACGTCGCTCCACTACCTGCCGCCCGCGCGCGTGGTGGACGCCGACCCCGCGGGCGTCGCGACGCTCGCGGAGACCCTCGACGAGGCGGGCGTCCCGTACGTGACCGCCCGCACCTGGACCACGGACGCGATCTTCCGCGAGACCCGCAGCCGCGTCGACCGGCGCCGCGAGGAGGGCTGCGCGGTGGTCGAGATGGAGGCGTCCGCGCTGATCGCGGTGGCCCGGCACCGCGGGATCTCGCTGGCCCACCTGCTGCTGGCGGGCGACTCACTGGCCGGCGAGGCCTGGGAGCACCGCGGCTGGACGACCGCGCGGGCCGCCCGGGACGGCCTGTTCCGGCTCGCCGCCCGGGCGGCGCTGGCGCTGTGAACAGGCGCGTCAGCGCGGGACGGCCTCGAGGCGGGTCCGGCTGTTCTCGTTCGCCCCGGCGATCGCCACCTCGGTGCCGCGCGCCGCGTACCGGGAGCGGACGGCGTCGAGCGCGGCCACCGTCGAGGCGTCCCAGACGTGCGCCGCGGTCAGGTCCACGACGACGGACGGGGGGTCGCCGGCGTAGTCGAACCGGCTCACCAGGTCGTTGCTGGAGGCGAAGAACAGCTGGCCGGTGATCCGGTAGGTCCGGGTGCCGCCGTCGGCGGAGAGCTCGCTCGTCACCTCGACGAGCTGGGCGACCCGGCGGGCGAACAGGACGGTGGCCGTCAGCACGCCGACGACGACGCCGTAGGCGAGGTTGTGGGTGGCGACCGTGACCACGACGGTCACCAGCATCACCGCGCTCTCGCTGCGCGGCATCCGGCGCAGGGTCCGCAGGCTGTGCCAGTCGAACGTCCCCACGGACACCATGATCATGACGCCGACGAGCGCGGCCATCGGGATCTGCGCCACCACCGGGCCGAGCAGCACGCACAGGACCAGCAGGAACACCCCGGCGAGCAACGTCGAGAGCCGGGTGCGCGCGCCGCCGGACCGGACGTTGATCATCGTCTGGCCGATCATGGCGCAGCCGCCCATGCCGCCGAAGAACCCGGTGACGATGTTGGCGACGCCCTGCCCCCAGGACTCGCGGCGCTTGTCCGAGCGGCTGTCGGTGATCTCGTCCACGAACGTCGCCGTCATCAGGGACTCCAGCAGCCCGACGAGCGCCATGCCGAGCGCGTAGGGCGCGATGATCCGCAGCGTCTCCCAGGTCAGCGGGACGTCCGGGAGGCCGGGCAGCGGGACCGAGTCCAGCAGTGCGCCCTGGTCCCCCACTGTCGGCACGGCGATGTGCGCGGCCACCGTCACCACGGTCAGCACGACGATCGCCACCAGCGGCGCCGGGACGACGGTCGTCAGCCGCGGCAGCAGGACCATGATCGCGAGGCCGGTGAGTAGCAACGGGTAGACGAGCCAGGGCACGTCCCAGAGCTGCGGAAGCTGCGCCACGAAGATCAGGACCGCCAACGCGTTGACGAACCCGACCATCACGCTGCGCGGCAGGAAGCGCATCAGTCGCGCCGCACCGAGCAGCGCCAGCACGATCTGCAGCGCTCCCGCGAGCAGCACCGTCGCGACGAGGTACTCCACGCCGTGCTCCCGCACGACCGGGGCCACGACCAGGGCGACCGCGCCGGTCGCCGCGGAGATCATCGCCGGCCGCCCGCCCACGAACGCGATCGTGACGGCCATGGTCACCGACGCGAACAGCCCCACCCGGGGGTCCACCCCGGCGATGATCGAGAACGCGATCGCCTCGGGGATGAGCGCCAGCGCGACGACCAGTCCGGACAGGACCTCCGTCCGGAGGACGACGGGTGCGAACCAGGCGGGGCGCCGCACGAGCGCAGGGAGGGACATCGGAGCGGGGCACCACTTTCGGGTGAGGAGCGAGGCGCACGCGCACCGGTGCGCCGCAGCCCCGAACTCTACCCGTGCGGAAGAGTTGAACCGCCCCGCGCCGCGGGCGTCACACCCCGGGACGCGGCGTCGGGACCGTTGACCGTCGCGCGGCCCGCGGCGCATGATCTCCTCCGCGGCGACCCGGCCGAACCTCCGAGAGGCCACCAGTGAGCGGACGGCTGCCCCCGCACCTCGGCGACCGGCTGCGCCTGCCGGTCATCGCCGCGCCCATGCTGCGCGTCTCCGGTCCCGACCTGGTGAAGGCCGCCTGTGCCGCCGGCGTCGTCGGCGCGTTCCCGACGGCCAACGCGCGCACCGTCGCCGAGCTGGACGAATGGCTCGACGAGATCGGCGCCGCCGCCACCCCCGCGACGGCACCGCACGCCCCCAACCTGATCATCCGCCAGCCCCGGATGCCCCGGGACCTCGAGGTCCTCGTCCGGCACCGGGCCGAGGTCGTGATCACCAGCGTCGGGTCGCCGGCCGAGGTCGTCGGGCCGCTGCACGAGGTCGGCACCCTGGTGCTGGCGGACGTCGCGACCCTGCGGCACGCACACCGCGCCGTCGAGGCCGGCGCGGACGGTCTGGTGCTGCTCACGGCCGGTGCGGGCGGGCAGACCGGCTGGCTCAACCCGTTCGCGTTCGTGCGGGCCGTCCGGGCGTTCTTCGACGGGCCGCTCGTGCTCGCCGGCGGCATCGGCGACGGCAGGGCGCTGCTCGCCGCGCGGCTGCTCGGCTGCGACCTCGGCTACATGGGCACGTCGTTCATCGCGACCGCGGAGTCCATGGCCGCGACGGACTACAAGCGGATGCTCGTGGACAGCGGCATCGACGACGTCGTCCTGACGAAGGCGTTCACCGGCCTGCCCACCAACATGCTGGCGCCGGCGATCCGCGCCGCGGGCCTGGACCCCGCGAACCTGGACGAGCACGTGTCCCCCGCCGAGGCGGCCCAGCTCTACGGCGGCGGCAGCCCGGACCTCGGCCCCAAGCGGTGGGTCGACGTGTGGAGCGCCGGCCACTCGGTCTCCGCGGTCCGGGAGATCCCGACGGCGGCCGAGCTCGTCGCCCGCACCCTGCGCGAGTACGACGAGGCCCGCGCGACCGCGCTGTAGACCCCGGAACCAGCCCGACTCGACGAGGAGCAGGCCATGACCACCGAGACCGTGACACCGACGCCCGCACTGCACAGCGGCGCCACCATGGGCTCGCTCGTGCTCCGCACGCTGCGGAGGTACCCGGACCGGACGGCGTTCGTGAGCGCCACCGGGTCCTTCAGCTATGCCGCCACGGCGGACCTGATCGGCCGGTTTCAGCACGTCCTCGCCGCCCACGGGCTGGTTCGGGGCATGCGGGTCGGACTGCTCGCCGGCAACAGCGCCGAGGCCTGGTGCGCGGGGATGGCGGTGCAGGCGAGCGGGATGGCGACGTCCTGGCTGCACCCCATGGGTTCGGTCGAGGACCAGCTCTACCAGCTCGCGGACCTGGACGCGGCGGCCTGCATCGTCGACGCCCGCGGGCACGCCGGGCGGGGCGCCGCGCTCGCCGAGGGCGCCGGCGGGCTCCCCGTGCTCGGGCTCGGCCCGTCGGACTTCGGGCCGGACCTGCTCGCCGAGGCCGCCGCCGCGGGTGCGGTGACCGCCCGGGACCTCGCCCGGCCGGAGGACATCGCACTGGTCAACTACACCGGCGGGACGACCGGGCGGCCGAAGGGCGTGATGCGCCGCCACCCCGCGGTGTCGTTCATCAGCCTGATCGCCAACCTCGCGGACTTCGAGATCCCCGAGGCCCCGCGCTACCTGGCCGTCGCGCCGATCACGCACGTCGCGGGGACCAAGGTGCTGCCGGTCCTCGCCCGCGGCGGCACCGTCCACCTGCTCGACGGGTTCGCCCCGGACGCGGTGCTGGAGACGATCGAGCGCGAGAGGATCTCGATGACGCTCTTCGTCCCGACGATGGTCTACGCCCTGCTCGACCGGCCCGAGCTGGACCGCACGGACCTGTCCTCGCTGGAGCTGCTGCTCTACGGCGCGTCCCCGATGTCCCCGAGCCGGCTCGTCGAGGGCATGGAGCGGATCGGGCCGGTGTTCAGCCAGCTCTACGGCCAGACGGAGTGCTACCCGATCAGCGTCCTGCGCCGCGGGGACCACGCCGACCCCTCGCTCATGGGCTCCTGCGGGATCCCGGTGAGCACCGTCGACGTCACCCTGCTCGACGGCGACGGCAACGAGGTCCCGCCCGGTGAGCCCGGCGAGATCTGCGTGCGCGGGCCCGGCGTGATGGAGGAGTACTGGAAGAAGCCCGGCCTCACCGCCGAGGCCTTCGCTCACGGCCGGCTGCACACCGGCGACGTGGCCCGGGCGGACGAGCGCGGGTACCTGACGATCGTCGACCGCACCAAGGACATGATCATCAGCGGCGGTTTCAACGTCTTCCCGCGCGAGGTCGAGGACGCGCTGAGCAGCCATGCGGCCGTCGCGATGGCCGCGGTGTTCGGGATCGTCGACGAGAAGTGGGGCGAGGCCGTGACCGCGGCGGTCGTGTTGCGCCCCGGCGCCACCGCCACGCCCGAGGAGCTGGTCCGGCACGTCCGCGACCTCAAGGGCGCGGTGCAGACGCCCAAGGCCGTCCACGTGCTGGACCAGCTCCCGGCGACGGCCGTCGGCAAGATCGACAAGAAGGCCCTGCGGAAGGCCCTCGCACCTGATGCGACTGCTTGAACGGGACGTTCGCGTCATGCAGACTCGGTGCTCGAGTGGTCCGCAACACCGAGGCCGACTACTGATCGCCCGATTCACTTCAGGCTGTCCCGTAAGAAGAGGGCTCGGCAGCCAGCGCTGCCGGGCCGCGTCCTGCACAGGGGAACGATGACCGTCACACAGCCCTCGCCCGTCACCATCCGGCTCCCCGGCAACGGCCACAACTGGCTGGACCAGCTCGACCGGCATGCCCACCAGAAGGCGGAGCAGACCGCGCTGAGCTTCCGCGGCGAGGCGACGAGCTGGGCCGAGCTGCGCCGCCGGGTCCGGACCCTGGCCGGCGCGCTCGCCGGGAGCGGCGTCGCCGAGGGCGACCGGGTCGCGGTGCTGATGGGCAACCGGCCCGAGTTCGTGGAGACGGTGCTGGCCGCGAACCTGCTCGGCGCGATCGCGGTGCCGGTGAACTTCCGGCTCAGCGCCGACGAGGTGGCCTACATCCTCGCCGACAGCGGGGCGGTCGCCCTGGCCGTCGACCAGGAACTGGCGCCGCTCGCCGCCCAGGTCCGCGGCTCGCTGACCGTCGTGGTGGCCGGCGCGGACCCCGCGGCCGCCGGGGCCGGCGCCCTGTCCTTCGACGAACTGGTGGCCGGCCCCGCGTCGCCGCTCCCGGAGCGCGTGATCGACGAGCGCGATCCGGCGCTGATCATGTACACGTCGGGGACCACCGGCCGGCCCAAGGGCGCGGTGCTGTCGCATCTGAACCTGAGCGCACAGACCGGCACGATCGTCCGGTACTGGCGGCTCTACCGCGAGGACGACGTCAACCTGTGCGCCTCGCCCATGTTCCACATCGCGGCCATCGGCTCGATCGCGCCGATGATCGCCGTCGGTGGGACCACGGTGATCATGCCGAGCGGCGCCTTCGACCCCGAGACGCTCCTGGACACCGTCGAGCGCGAGCGGGTCACCCACCTGTTCCTGGTCCCGGCCCAGTGGCAGGTGGTCGTCGGGCTGCCGGGCGCGTCCCGCCGGGCGTCGACCCTGCGCGTCATGTGCTGGGGCGCGGCGCCCGCCACCGTCACGCTGCTGGAGACGATGGCCGCGACGTTCCCGGGCATCGCCAACGTCGCGACCTTCGGCCAGACCGAGATGTCCCCGGTGACCTGCGTGCTCGACGGCGACGACGCCCTCCGCAAGATCGGTTCGGTCGGGCGGCCGGTCCCGGCGAACGCGGTCCGGATCGTCGACGAGGCGATGAACGACGTGCGGCAGGGCGAGGTCGGCGAGATCGTCTACCGCGGCCCGAACCTGATGTCCGGGTACTGGAACAAGCCCGAGGCCACCGCGGAGGCCTTCGAGGGCGGCTGGTTCCACTCCGGGGACCTGGTCCGCGAGGACGCCGACGGCTTCCTCTACGTCGTGGACCGCAAGAAGGACATGATCATCTCCGGCGGGGAGAACATCTACTGCGCCGAGGTCGAGAACGTGCTGGCCGCGCATCCGGCCGTCGCGGACGTGGCCGTGGTGGCGGCGCCGCACGAGCGCTGGGGCGAGACCCCGGTCGCGGTGGTCGTGGCCGCGGACCCGGCCGCGCCGCCGACACTCGACGACCTCGCGGACTGGTGCCGCACCCGGCTGGCCTCCTACAAGAAGCCGACCCAGCTCCTCCTGCTGGACGCCCTGCCCCGCAACGCCTCCGGCAAGGTCCTCAAGCCCGTCCTGCGGCAGACCGTCCGCACCTGACCGGCCTGCCCGAGCCGTCACGGGTTCACCAGAAGTGACGAATGTGGACCGGATCTGTTCACATGCGGCGGTCCTCCTCGATGAACGGGCAGGAAGCACGGCACGACGGGGGTGGGGACATGGCCGGACGGCACTGCGCGACACGCACCGCGACCCGCGGGACGGCCGGACCGCGCCGGCTGCTCATCGCCGTGGTCCCGGCGATGGTCGCCGCGAGCCTCGGCACCGGCTTCGCGCTGACGTCCGGGGGCGCGGCCGGCGCCGCGGACAGCGCCATCGACGACGCCACGCCCGCCACGGTCGTCCGCACCGTCGTCCCGACGGGCACCGTCTACACCTGCGAGCCGGACGCGACGCCGCGGTTCGAGGACCCTGCCGAGCCGGACACGATCACGAACAAGGCCTGCGGCTACACCGACGAGAACGGCCACGCCCGCTCCCTGGACCCGTGGGTCGACGGCCAGCTCCTCGCCGACCTGGCCCGCTGAGCCGAGCACGTCACACCGCCCGCGGCACCACGGTGGGCGAGGATGGGTCCCGTCCACACTGTCGTGTTCGCGGGAGGCCGCCATGAAGCTCGGATGCCACGTCGGCTACTGGTCGTCCGGTCCGCCCGCCGGCGCGCAGGAGGCCGTCCTCGCCGCCGAACGCCTCGGGTACGAGGCGATCTGGAGCGCCGAGGCGTACGGCTCGGACTGCCTGACGCCGCTCGCCTGGTACGGCGCCGCGACCAGCCGGATCCTGCTCGGGACCAACATCCTGCAGATGTCCGCGCGCACCCCGGCCGCCACCGCCATGGCCGCCCTCACCCTCGACCACCTCTCCGGCGGCCGCTTCGTCCTGGGACTGGGCGCGTCCGGGCCGCAGGTCGTCGAGGGCTGGTACGGCCAGCCCTACCCGAAGCCGCTCGCCCGCACCCGGGAGTACATCGCGATCGTCCGGGAGATCCTCGCGCGTGAACGCCCGGTCGAGTTCGACGGCGAATTCTACCAGCTCCCCCTGCAGGGCGGCGCCGGCCTGGGCAAGGCGCTGAAGTCCACGGTCCACCCGCTGCGCACCGATCTGCCGATCCACCTCGCGGCCGAGGGCCCGAAGAACGTCGCGCTCGCCGCCGAGATCGCGGACGGCTGGCTCCCGCTGTTCTTCTCCCCCAAGACGGACGGCTTCTACCGCGCCGCCCTCGCCGAGGGCTTCGCCCGGCCGGGCGCCCGGCACACCAGCCTGGACGACTTCGCCGTCTCCGCGTCGATGAACGTGATCGTCGACGACGACGTGGAGAAGGCCGCGGACGCGGTCCGCCCCCAGCTGGCCCTCTACATCGGCGGCATGGGGGCCAAGGACGTGAACTTCCACAACCAGGTCTTCGTGCGGATGGGCTGGGAGGCGGAGTGCGCCGCCATCCAGGAGCACTACCTGGCCGGACGCAAGGCGGACGCGATCGCGGCCGTGCCGCTCGAGATGGTGGAGGACGTCGCGCTCGTCGGGCCCAAGGACAAGATCAGGGCCGAGCTCGCCGCGTGGGACGAGACCGTCGTCGACACGATCCTCGTGCACGGCGACGCGCAGGCCCTGCAGACGATCGCCGACGCGTTCGGCTGAGAGCCGCCCCCGCGCCGGTACCGTCGGGTCCAGGGATCCGGGGAGGGGACCGCCGTGCCAGACCCACGGAGGACGCCGCACGAGTCGGCCGTCGAGAAGCAGATCCGCGAGGCGCAGGAGCGGGGGACTTCGACCGCCTGCCCGGCAGGGGGAAGCCCCTGCCGAACCTGCACGACACCAGCGAGAACTGGTGGATCCGCAGCTACCTGGAGCGCGAGGGGATCTCCCGGGACGTGCTGCTGCCCGAGCCGATCCAGCTCCGCAAGGAGCTCGCCGCGCTGCCCGAGACCGTCCGCGGGCTGCGCACGGAGAAGGCCGTCCGGGACCTCGTGCGCGAGCTGAACCTCCGGGTCGTGCGCGAGCTGCGGATGCCGACGATGCCCCGGGTCCCGCTGCGGAAGGCGGACCCGGACGCGATCGTCGAGGGCTGGCGGGAGGCACGCCGTCCTCCGGCGCCACCGCCCCCGGACCGCCCTCCCGCAGCGGCACCGCCGGCCGGGCGGCGCCGCTGGTGGCACCGGTTCACCGGCCGGCCGCTCGCGTGACGGTGGCGTTGGTACCGGGCCGTCGCGAAGTTCGGCCGAGCCCTCATCGCCCCGGCGCCTCCGCTCTAGGGTGAGCGCGTGACGCTCGCTGCCGAACGCCGCTGGGGGCTGAGCGTCCCGCTCCCCGGGGTGCCGTTGCGGGAGCAGCGTGCCCTGGTCGAGGCGCTGCCCGATCTCGGCTACACGGACGTCTGGTCCGCCGAGGCCGCGGGCACCGATGCGTTCTCCCCGCTGGTCCTCGCCTCGCAATGGGCTCCGTCGCTGCGGCTCGGCACCGCGATCGCGCCCGCGTTCACCCGCGGCCCGGCCACCCTCGCGATGTCCGCGGCGACGCTGGCGAACCTCGCCCCGGGACGGTTCGCCCTGGGCGTCGGGACGTCGTCGGACGTGATCGTGGAGCGCTGGAACGGGATCGCCTTCGCCCGGCCCTACCAGCGCGTCCGGGACACCGTGCGGTTCCTGCGGGCGGCGTTCGCGGGCGGGCGGGTCAGCGAGACGTACGAGACGTTCGCGATCAGCGGGTTCACCCTCGCCGAGGCGCCGGATCCGGTGCCGCCGGTCCTGGTCGCGGCGCTGCGGCCCGGGATGCTGCGGCTCGCCGGGCGGGAGGGCGACGGCGCGATCGTCAACTGGCTCTCCGCCGACGACGTCCGGACCGTCGCACCCTTTGTCGGCGGGGGCAAGGAGATCGTGGCGCGGATCTTCGTGCTGCCGGACGTCGACGCGGAGACCGCCCGCGGGATCGGCCGCCGCCACCTCGCCGCCTACCTGAACGTGCCGGTCTACCGGGCCTTCCACGAGTGGCTGGGCCGCGACGAGCTGAAGGGGATGTGGGACGCCTGGGCCGCGGGGGACCGGAAGGCCGCGGTCGCCGCCGTCCCGGACCGCGTCGTCGACGCGCTGATCCTGCACGGGCCGGCGGAGTCCGTCCGGGAGCAGGTCGAGGCGTACGTGGAGGCAGGGGTCACCACGCCGGTACTCGCGCCGATGGGTGGCGGCGACCCCGGGCCGGTCATTCGTTCGCTGGGCAGGCGATGAGTTCCCGGGCCGACGACGGTTCTTCGTGGTGAGATGCCGTTGCAGACCCGACGAGAGGACCGCGAAGATGGACTGGAAGCTCGAGGTCATCGTGATCCCGGTGAGCGACGTGACCAGCTCGTCGAACGCGGCGTCGACGGGAGCCCGGTCCGGCACGTCGGCGAGGACGGCCAGTGGTTCGACGGGCACGGGGGCGCCTGGAACGCCTTCGTCTTCTTCGACGACCCGGACGGCAACAGCTGGGCCGTCCAGGAGAAGCCTGCCGGATGACCGATGACGCTGGACGGTGCCCTGGTAGTCCTCGGCCGGCGGGGACTTCAACTTCGACTTCCACGTCTCCTTCGAGACCGACCGCGGGCCGGACGAGTACAACTACGCGCCCACCGAGCCGTTCACCGGTACGGGCCCCGGGACGGCCCGTTCATGTCGTGGCTGAAGCGACACGACGAGTACTGATCCGCTCGCTGTAGCAGACTGCGGGGGTGACGGACTTCTGGTCGGCCTACCGCCACGGCTTCCTGCGGGTCGCCGCAGCCACGATCACCACCGCCCTCGCGCAGCCCGCCGCCAACGCGGCCTCCGTGCTGGCGCAGGCCCGGGACCTCGACGCGGACGGCGTCGGCCTCGTGGTGTTCCCCGAGCTCACCCTCTCCGGGTACTCCCTCGAGGACATCGTGATGCAGGACTCCCTGCTCGAGGCCGTGGAGGTGGCGCTCGCCGACGTCGTGGCGGGGTCCGCGGACCTGCTGCCGGTGCTCGTCGTCGGCGCGCCGCTGCGCTTGCGGCACCGCATCCACAACTGTGCCGTCGTGATCCACCGCGGGCGGGTGCTCGGGGTGACGCCGAAGTCCTACCTGCCGACGTACCGGGAGTTCTACGAGCGCCGGCAGATGGCCCCCGGGGACGACGTGCGCGGCACGATCCGGGTCGCCGGGACGGAGGTCCCGTTCGGCCCGGACCTGCTGTTCTCCGCCTCGGACGTGCCCGGGTTCGTGCTGCACGTCGAGGTCTGCGAGGACATGTGGGTCCCGGTCCCGCCGAGCGCCGAGGCGGCGCTCGCGGGCGCGACGGTCCTCGCCAACCTGTCCGGCAGCCCGATCACGATCGGCCGCGCGGAGGACCGGAAGCTGATGTGCCGCTCCGCGTCGTCGCGCTGCCTGGCGGCCTACGTCTACGCCGCGGCGGGCGAGGGCGAGTCCACCACGGACCTGTCCTGGGACGGCCAGACGATGATCTACGAGAACGGTGTGCTGCTCGCCGAGACCGAGCGCTTCCCGAGGGGACCGCGGAACTCGGTCGCGGACGTCGACCTGGGGCTGCTGCGCAACGAGCGGCTGCGGATGGGCACGTTCGACGACAACCGGCGCCACCACGCGGCGCGGCTGGACGAGTTCCGGACCGTGGAGTTCGCGCTGGAGCCGCCGCGCGGGGACATCGGGCTGCTCCGCGACCTCGAGCGCTTCCCGTTCGTGCCCGCGGACGAGAGCCGGCTCGAGCAGGACTGCTACGAGGCCTACAACATCCAGGTCAGCGGCCTGGAGCAGCGGCTGCGTGCTCTTCGCCAGCCGAAGATCGTCATCGGCGTGTCCGGCGGTCTGGACTCGACGCACGCGCTGATCGTCGCGGCACGGGCGATGGACCGCGAGAACCGCCCCCGCAGCGACATCCTCGCGTTCACCCTGCCCGGCTTCGCCACGGGCGAGCACACCAAGGGCAATGCCTACCGGCTCGGCAAGGCCCTCGGGGTGACGTTCGAGGAGATCGACATCACCGAGACCGCCCGACTCATGCTGAAGAACCTGGGCCACCCGTTCTCCGCGGGTGAGCCCGTCTACGACGTGACGTTCGAGAACGTTCAGGCCGGGCTGCGGACGGACTACCTGTTCCGCGCGGCGAACCAGCGCAACGGGATCGTGCTCGGCACCGGGGACCTGTCCGAGCTGGCGCTGGGCTGGTCGACCTACGGCGTCGGGGACCAGATGTCGCACTACAACGTCAACGGGGGGGTGCCGAAGACCCTGATCCAGCACCTGATCCGCTGGGTGATCTCGTCGAAGCAGTTCGACGACGAGGTCGGCGAGGTCCTGCAGTCCGTCCTGGACACCGAGATCACCCCCGGCTCGTGCCCTCGACCGACGGCGCGCAGGTGCAGAGCAGCGAGGCGAAGGTCGGCCCGTACCCGCTGCAGGACTTCACGCTGTTCCACGTGCTGCGCTGGGGGTTCCGGCCGTCGAAGGTCGCGTTCCTCGCCTGGCACGCGTGGAGCGACCCGGAGAAGGGGGACTGGCCGGTCGGGTTCCCGCCGGACAAGCGCGGGGCGTTCACGATGGCGGACATCCGCAAGTGGTCCGAGGTGTTCGCGCAGCGCTTCTACGGCTTCGCCCAGTTCAAGCGGAGCGCCCTGCCCAACGGCCCGAAGGTGTCCGCGGGCGGCAGCCTGTCCCCGCGCGGGGACTGGCGTGCGCCGAGCGACATGAGCGCGAAGACCTGGCTTGAGGAGATCCGCCGCGAGGTCCCCGAGTCCTGACGCTCCGCACCGCACCATCGCGGGCGCGCTCGTCACGATGGGCACCCTCGGGGACCGGAGCGGCTACCGCGCGGGCTCCCGCCGGACGCCGAGCGCGATCCCCGACGACACCAGCGCGAGCAGCACGACCAGCGCACCGACCCCGACCGTCACGCCCCACAGCCCCCAGCGGGGCGTCAACCGGCCGGCGACGAACGTGGGCACGGCGGACCCGAGGTAGGCGACGAGGAAGCCGGCCGAGAGGAGCCCGCCCCGGGTGTCCTGGTCCGCGCCGCCGAGCAGCAGTCGAAGGCCGCCCGCGAACACGGCCCCGAAGCCGGTGCCGGCGACGACGCTGCCCAGCAGGAACGGAACGGCGGCTCCCAGGCCGGTCGACACCACCGCCACCACCGTGCCCAGCGCGAGCAACCCGTTGCCCACGAGCACCGCGGGGAAGGGCCGCAGCGGGCCCGTGAGCGGCCCACCCAGCACGCTGGACCCGACCAGGGAGGCGACGACGATCCCGCCGAAGAGCCGCCCGTCGTGGCCGAGCAGGTGCGCGCCCACCGACGGCCCGAGCGTCTGGTAGAAGCCACCGAGCGCCCAGGACGCCACGAAGCCGCAGGTCACCGCGGCGAAGAGGGGGCGCGTCCCGCGGGGCACGGTCATCTGCGGCCGCAACGACCGAAGCGCACCGGGTCGGCGCGCGCAGGTCTCCGGGGCGAGCGCGAGGCCGAGCGCGCCGGCACACAGCACGACGGCGACGATCACGAACACGGTCGACGGCGGCATCCCGCCGAACTGGACCAGCGCCCCGGACCCGACCGCGCCCAGCGCCAGCCCGACCGTCGGGCCGGCCCCGGCGACGGCGGCGGCGAGGACGCCGCGGCCCGGACCCTGCAGGTCGACGACGTAGGCGCCCAGCGCACCCGTCGTCAGACCGGCGGCGAGGCCCTGCAGCACCCGGCCGAGCAGCAGCGTTCCGAGCCCGTCGACGGCGAACAGCACCGAAGATCCGGCCAGCCCCAGCAGCACCGCCAGGAGCGCCACCGGGCGACGTCCGACATGGTCCGACAGCCGGCCGCCGACGAGCAGCACCAGCGCCGCCGGGAGGATGTAGAGCACGAACGCACTGGTCACCGCGGAGTCCGGCAGCCCGAACTCCTGCTGGTAGAGCACGTAGAGCGGGGCGGGGGCGCCCGCCCCGACCATCACCGCGACGAGCACCGCCGACAGGGTCGCGAAGGCCACCGGCCGGGGCAGCACGGGGCGGCGGGGAGCGACGAGCATGCCCCCAGCATGCGACCCCGCGCCCCGGGGAGCAGCCCCGGGACCCCGCCGGTCCCGAGCCCGCGTGGGCGCGGGCCCACCACGCGGGCCTTCCGGTGCGACGCGCGGCGTCGACCGCGCGCTCGGGCGAGCAGGCGGGCACGGAGGGGTGCGCGGGTACAGAGTGGGGGCATGACCGACCCCGACGCCCTCGTGAGCACCCGGCGTTCCCTGCACGCCGTGGCGGAGCTCGTGATCGCCGGGCCCCAGTTCCGCGAGCAGGGGAGAGGATCAGGTTGCGGCCGATCCCCGGCGGGTTCGGCGGGGCGGTCTCGCCGCTGCGGGTCGACGGCGCCGAGCTGGTCACGCCCGGCGGGCGGTTCCCCCTGACCGGGAGCTGCCGGTCGCTGGCGGCCGAGGCCGGCGTGACCGTCGGAGCACCGGACAGCTACCCGGACTCCGGGCACGATCCGGACGCGCCCCTGGCCGTCGACGCCGGGGCGGCAGCCCTGCTCGCCGCCTGGTTCGCCCGGGGCGACGCGGCCCTGCGGGCGCTGTTCCCGGACGTCGAACCGGTGTTGTGGCCCGAGCACTTCGACCTCGCCGTCGGCGTCGGCGAGGTCAACTATGGAGTCTCGCCCGGCGACGCCGGGCACCCCCTGCCGTACGCCTACGTCGGCCCCTGGGAGCCGCGCGAGGGACCGTTCTGGAACGCGCCGTTCGGGGCGCTGAAGGAGGGCGACGAGCTGCCCGACGTCGCCGCGCTCGTCGAGTTCCTCCGGGCCGGGCGGTCCGCCGCGGCCTCCCCGTGATCTCCGTGACCGTGCCAGGGTAGGAGCGACACGACAGGGGGCACAGGTCGAAGATGAGCGAACCGAAGCGCGTCGTGATCGTCGGCGGTGGTTTCGCCGGGTACCACGCGGCGAAGTCCCTGCGCCGGAGCCTGCCCGAGGAGTCCGACGCCGAGATCGTCGTCGTCAACCCGACGGACTACTTCCTCTACCTGCCGCTGCTCCCCGAGGTCTCCGCGGCGATCCTGGACCCCCGCCGGGTCACGGTCTCCATCCCGGGCACGCTGGAGGGCGTCCGGCTCGCGCTGGGCACGGTCACCGTCGTCTCGCTCGAGAACAGGACCGTCACCTACACCGACCCCGAGGGCGGCACCCACCAGCTCGGCTACGACCGGCTCGTCCTGGCCGCCGGCAGCGTGAACAAGCTGCTCCCGATCCCCGGCGTCACGGAGTACGCGCACGGCTACCGCGGCGTCGCCGAGGCCCTCTACCTGCGCGACCACGTCATCCGCCAGATCGAGCTCTCCGCCGCGACCGACGACCCGGAGGAGCGCGCCGCCCGGTGCACGTTCGTCGTGGTCGGCGCGGGCTACACCGGCACCGAGGTCGCCGCGCAGGGCCCGCTCTTCACCGAGGCGCTGGTGAAACGCTTCCCCGAGCTGGCCGGGCAGCGCGTGCGCTGGCTGCTGCTCGACATCGCCCCGACCGTCCTGCCCGGCCTGAGCCCGCGGATGTCCCGGACCGCGGACAGGGTCCTGCGCAAGCGCGGCGTCGAGGTCATGATGGGCGTCTCGGTCAAGGAGGCGACCACCGACGGCGTCCACCTCACCGACGACGGCTTCGTGCCCACCCGGTCGCTGATCTGGTGCGTCGGCGTCAGCCCGGACCCGCTCATCGAGGAGACCGGCCTGCCCACCCTGAAGGGCCGGCTCATCGTCGACCCGACGCTCGCCGTCCCCGGCCATCCGGAGGTCTTCGCCTGTGGTGACGCCGCCGCCGTGCCCGACCTGACGAAGCCCGGCCAGGTCACGCCGATGACGGCACAGCACGCCGAGCGGCAGGGCGCGCTCGCCGGCAGGAACGTGGCCGCCTCACTGGGGCACGGGGCGATGCGCCCGTACAAGCATCGCGACCTGGGCTTCGTCGTCGACCTCGGTGGTACGGACGCCGCGGCCGAACCGCTGCACATCCCGCTTTCCGGTCTTCCGGCCAAGGTCGTCACCCGGGGCTACCACCTTGCGGCGATGCCCGGGAATCGCGTGCGGACGGCGGTCGACTGGCTGCTCGACGCGGTGCTCGGCCGACAGTCCGTCCAGCTCGGCCTGGTCCCTGGCTCCGCGGTATCCCTGGAGGCGGAGTGATCAGTCCTTCGTCTCCGCCGGGGTGTCCGGCTGCAGCAGGAACGCGATCGCGAGCGCGACGACGCCGAGCGTGATCAGCGAGTCGGGGACGTTGAAGGTCGCGAACCAGCCGGTGTGCAGGTAGTCCGTGACCGCGCCGTCGATCGCGCGGTCGGCCAGGTTCGTCAGCGCGCCGGCGAGGATGCCGGAGACCCCGACCAGGCCGAGGACCGGCAGGGTGGGGGCCCCGCGCCAGCCGAACACGGCGACGACCAGCGTGATCAGCCCGGTGACCGCGAGGATCACCCAGGCGGGCAGGCCCGCGCCCATGCTGAACGAGATCCCGGAGTTGCGAAGCAGCCGCAGCTGCACGATCCCCAGGTCGACGACGCGGCCGCCGGCCAGCGAGGCCTCGACGGCCTCCTTGATCCCCCAGGAGACCGCGGCGAACGCCGCGACCATCGCCACGAGCGCACCGCGGCGGCTCACGTCCCGCTTACGGCGTGCTCGACGGCGGCGGTGAGGACGACGCGGAGCACCTCGACCTCGGCGAGCGTCCGGGGTGGGTAGAGCAGCGTGTACGTCGCCGGCAGGCCGAGCATCACTCCGGCCAGCGGGTGGTACTCGCCCCACCGCCGCTTGACGACGACCCGGGCGTCGACGGCGCCGAGGACCACGTGCATCGACCCGTCGGACGGGTGGACGTGGGCGATCTCGGGGCCGCCCCGCACACAGAGGGCGTCGTGGTGCTTCTCCCAGCCGCTGGTCCGGATCTCCAACGGCGGGACCGCGAGCTCTGCGACGACGGCCTGCAGCGCCGCCTTCACCGGCTCGGGCGCGTGCTGGTCCAGCACCCGGTGCGGCACGGGATGGGGGCCCACCTCCGGCCGCTGCCCGTCGCGCGGCGGGAGGTCGAGCAGGATCCGGCTGACGTCGCCCTCGCCCGGTTCCAGCGGCTCGAACGGGTCCCGGCCTCGCAGCCGCATCCCGGTGACGGTGATCCACCCGGCGACGTTCGGCGGGAGCCCGCCGGGCCCGAGGCTGCGCCACTTCCGGTAGTCCCGCACCGCCCAGCCGGCCGCCCCGGCCGCCGCGGCGACGAGGACGCGCGCGCCGATCACGTGTCGTCCCCGCTCCCCGCGTCTGGCGTGGCGAAGGCGGCGACGGCGGAGAAGTCGCTGACCGCGTCGGCGCTGATCACCTCGGCGGGCGGGCGGCCGCGCAGGATCTGCTTGATCGGGGTCTCCAGCTTCTTGCCGGTCAGCGTGCGCGGCACCGCCGGGACGACCCGGATGTCGTCCGGCACGTGCCGCGGGGACAGCTCGGTGCGCAGCGCGCCGCGGATCCGCGCGCGCAACGCGTCGTCGAGCTCCGCGCCGTCGGACAGGGCGACGAACAGCAGCAGCTCACCCGGTCCTCCCCCGCTGTCCTCCAGGTGCACGACGAGGCTGTCGGCGACCTCGGGGAGCTCCTCGACCACCGAGTAGAACTCGGCCGTGCCCAGCCGGACGCCGCCGCGGTTGAGCGTGGCGTCGGAGCGGCCGCTGATCACGAAGGTGCGGCGGGAGGACATCACGACCCAGTCCCCGTGCCGCCAGACCCCGGGGTAGGCCTCGAAGTACGACGACCGGTAGCGCTCGTCGCCGGGGTCGTTCCAGAACCGCACCGGCATCGACGGCATCGGCTTGCGGATCACCAGCTCCCCCAGCTCCCCGACGATCTCCTCGCCCTCCGGGTCGAACGCCGTCGCGTCGACCCCGAGGCACGGGGCGGAGATCTCGCCGCGGTAGACCGGGAGCCAGGGGTTGCCCGCGACGAACCCCGAGCAGACGTCCGTGCCGCCGCTCATCGAGTTGACGAGCACCCGGTCCCCGAACTGCTCCTGCGCCCACTCGAAGCCCTCGTCCGGCAACGGTGAGCCGGTGATCCCGAGCATGCGGAGCTTCGAGAGATCCACCTCGCGGGCCGGTTCGATCCCCTCCTTGCGGCAGGACATCAGGTAGGCGGGGCTGGTCCCCAGCAGGGACACCCCGGTTTCCGCCGCGATCCGCCACTGCTCGGTGAGGTCCGGGTACAGCGGGTTCCCGTCGACCAGGACGACGGCCGCCCGGTGCAGCAGGCCCGAGACGATGATGTTCCACATCGTCCAGGCGGTGGTGGTGAACCACAGGACGTGGTCGCCGGGTCGCGTGTCCAGCTGGAACGCGCCGGACTTGAGGTGCTCGAGCAGGATTCCGCCGTGGCCGTGCACGATCGCCTTCGGCAGGCCGGTCGTGCCGGAGGAGAAGAGCACGTAGAGCGGGTGGTCGAACGGGACCGCTTCGAACGCCGGCGGCTCGGTCTCGGCAAGCAGGTCGTCCCAGCTCACGGCGTCCGGGACGCGGTGCGGCCCGTACTCCACGCCGACGACGTGGCGCAGCGTCGGCAGCCCGGCCCGCACCGCCTCGACCTCGGCGGTCTTGTCGATCTCCTTGGCGCCGTAGGTGTAGCCCGCGACCGTGACCAGCACCGTCGGCTCGATCTGCGCGAACCGGTCGATCACACTGCGCGCCCCGAACTCCGGCGCGCAGGACGCCCAGACCGCGCCCAGGGACGCCGTCGCCAGGAACGCGACGAGCGCCTCCGGGATGTTCGGCAGGAACCCGACGACCCGGTCCCCGCGACCGACGCCGAGCCGGCGCAGGCCCGCCCGGGCCCGCGCCACCTGATCCGTGAGCTCGGCGAACGTCAGCTCGACGGGACCGCGGGTCTGCGAGCGCGCGATCACCGCGGTCCGGTCCGCGTCCTCGGGCAGGCCCAGCATGTGCTCGGCGTAGTTCAGCGTGGCGCCCGGGAACCACTGCGCACCCGGCATGTCCCGGTCCCCGAGCACGGTGTCGTAGGTGCCCCGGACACCGAAGTGGTCCCAGATCGACGACCAGAAGCCCTCGAGATCGTCCACGGACCAGCGCCACAGCTCGTCGTAGCTGCGGAACTCGCGGCCGCGTTCCGTCGCCAGCCACCGGACGTAGCGGCCCAGCGCGGTGGTGTCCAGGACGTCGTCGGCGGGCGGGCGCAGGACCGCGGGGCCACCGGTGTCGTTCGGCGTGCTCACCTCTGTGAGCCTGCCACGGTCAGCGGCTTCCCTGCCCGTCGTCGACCTTGACGATCGTGCCCGTGACCGCCTCGGAGGCCGGCGAGACGAGGTAGAGGAGCGTGCTGTCCAGCTGCGGCGGCAGCCCGAGGCGCCTGCGCGGGGTGGACTTCCAGAACTCCCCGATCCGCTCGATCATCCCGTCCATCATCTCCGAGGAGAACGCCCCGGGGGCGATGGCGTTGACGTTGATCCCGTACCGCGCCCACTCGACGGCCAGGGCCTCGGTCATGCGGTTGATCCCCGCCTTGGTGATCGAGTACAGCGCGGCACCGTTGCCCCCGTAGTCGAACGATCCCATCGAGGACAGGTTGACGATCCGGCCCGGCCGCTCCGCCTCGATCAGCCGCCGCGCGACCTCGCAGGCCAGCACGTACGGGCCGCGCAGGTTCGTGTCGAACACGGCGTCGATCAGCTCGAGCGACATCTTGTGGGCGCGCTGGGCGTCCGGGATCCCCGCATTGTTGACGAGGATCGTGAGGGTCCCGAAGGCGGCCTCGGCCCGGGCTACGGCGTCGGGCAGGGACGCGACGTCCGAGACGTCGACCGTCACCGCGGCGGCCTTGCCGCCCCGCGCGACGATCTCCGCGACCAGCTCCTCGAGCCGGTCCACCCGCCGGCCCGCGACGACGACACTCGCGCCCGCCGCGGCGAGGACCTCCGCGAACCGCCGCCCGAGCCCGGACGAGGCCCCGGTGACCAGGGCCGCCTGGCCGGTGAGGTCCGACGAGGCGTTGGGCAGCGGGAAGTCGGGCACGGGCGCTCCTCGGTGAGTCGGGTCGGACCCACCCTAGACAACTGAACGCCCGATCAGTAGAGCTCTCAGCTCGGCGTGGTGCCCGCCGGCAGCGCCTCGAGCATGATGTCCGGGAACTTGCGCTGCACGATGTCGAGGCGCCACTTGTTGCTGAACACCGCGAGGTAGGTGCCGTCCGTACGACGCAGCACCTCGACCTCGGACTGCGAGGCCAGCGCCTGCTCGCCCTCGGCGTCCGTACGGCGGGCGAGCTGGTAGCTCAGGTTCTCCAGCGTGACCGGGGCCTTGAACTCGCCCTCCAGCCGCGCGGTGACGACGTCGAACTGCAGCGGGCCGACGGCGGCGAGCACCGGCGCCTGGTCACCGCGACGGTCCGAGCGGAGCACCTGGATGACCCCCTCGCCGTCGAGCTGGTCGATGCCGCGGCGGAACTGCTTCTGCTTGCCCGTGTCCGCGCACCGCGCCACCGCGAAGTGCTCGGGGAGAAGCTCGGGATCGTCGGGAACTCGACCGGGTCGGCCTCGTAGAGGGTGTCCCCCGGGCGCAGCGCGGTGGCGTTGACCAGCCCGACGATGTCCCCCGGGAAGGCCTCCTCGACCGTGGTCCGGGTCTGCCCGAAGACGGACTGGGCGTACTTCGTGGCGAACGGCTTCCCGGTGGCGGCGTGCGTGAGGACCATGCCGCGCTCGAACCGCCCGGAGGCGATCCGCAGGTAGGCCATGCGGTCCCGGTGCGCGGGGTCCATCCCGGCCTGCACCTTGAAGATCAGCCCGGACAGCGGGGTGTCGAGCGCGCGCGGCACCCCGTCCGCGTCCTCCCGCTCCGCCGGTGCCGGGGCAAGCTCGACGAGCGCGTCCAGCAGCCGGCCGACGCCGATGTTCGACAGCGCCGCCCCGAACATCACCGGCGTCGCGACACCGGCGAGGAAGTCCTTCTCGTCGTAGCCCGCGCCGATCTCGGCGAGCAGCGCCAGCTCGTCCTGCGCGGCGGCCCAGGGCTGCGGCTCCTCGGCCGCGATGACCTCCGCGGCGACCGGCTCGGCCGTCGCCTTCGTGGCGCCGCCGGCGGAGCGGGTGAAGCGGGTGAACTCGCCGGTCTCGCACTCGATGAGGCCCTGCAGCTCGCCCGCGATCCCGAGCGGCCAGGTCAGGGGCATCGGGCGCAGGCCGATGGTCTGCTCGATCTCGTCGAGGAGCTCCAGCGGCTCCCGGCCCGGCCGGTCCCATTTGTTGACGAACGTGAGCACCGGGATCTTGCGCGCGCGGCACACGTCGAACAGCTTCAGCGTCTGGGGCTCGAGGCCTTTCGCCGCGTCCAGCAGCATCACGGCCGCGTCGACGGCGGCGAGCACCCGGTAGGTGTCCTCGGAGAAGTCACCGTGGCCCGGTGTGTCCAGCAGGTTGATCACGGTGTCCTTGAAGACGAACTGCAGCACCGCGGAGCTGACCGAGATCCCGCGGGCGCGTTCCATCTCCATCCAGTCCGAGGTGACGCCGCGCCGGCCGGCCTTGCCGTGGACGGCACCGGCGGAGTCGATGGCCTCGGCGTGCAGGGCCAGGGCCTCGGTCAGCGTGGACTTGCCCGCGTCCGGGTGGCTGATGACGGCGAAGGTCCTGCGCCGCGCGGCCTCGTTCACGACCTGCGACACGCTCTGCGACAACGTCCGTCCCACTCCTGTAGTCCACCTGGTCTGTGCCATCAGGCTACTCCGGTCGACGAGGTCGCCCGGCCGGGAGCCGGACCGGTGCAGCCTGTGACGGCGTCTCCTCTTGCGGTCTTGTATGAGCCAGCTCACACTCGACCCCCGGCGGGACACGCCCGACAGGGCAGGGTGAGCGCGTTCCGGCCAGGGACCCGGGGAGATCCACATGGTCGCCACTCCCGAGAACGCCGGCGGATCACCGACCCGGGTGTCGGGCCCCAACACGGCGCGGACGGTGCTCGTCGCCGGGACCGCGGCGCTCGGCGGGTTCCTGTTCGGCTACGACACCGCCGTCATCAACGGCGCGGTCGGCGCGGTCGGGAAACAGTTCCACGCCAACCCGGTCGTCCTGGGCTTGGCGGTGTCGGCGGCGCTGGTCGGCTCCGCGATCGGCGCCTGGTTCGCCGGCGGGCTGGGTGACCGGTACGGGCGGATCCGGGTCATGGTGATCGCGGCGGTGCTCTTCGCGGTGAGCGCACTCGGCTCGGGCTTCGCCTTCAGCATCTGGGACCTCGCTTTCTGGCGGCTCGTCGGCGGCCTCGGCGTGGGGGCCGCGTCGGTGATCGCGCCGGCCTACATCGCCGAGATCTCCCCCGCCAGGTTGCGCGGGCGGCTCGGCTCGTTGCAGCAGTTCGCGATCGTCACCGGCATCTTCGTCGCGCTGCTGGTGGACTTCGCGCTGGTCGCGTTCTCCGGCAGCGCCGAGGCCCCGCTGTGGTTCGGGCTCGCGACGTGGCGCTGGATGTTCCTGTCGCTGCTGGTCCCCGCGTTCGCCTACGGCGGTCTGGCGCTGACGATCCCGGAGTCCCCGCGCTACCTGGTCGCCAAGAGGGACTTGCACAGGGCGGCGGACGTGCTGCGCCGCTTCGTGGGCGGGGACGTCGACGAGAAGATCAAGGAGATCGTCCGCACGCTGGGCAGCGCCGCCGGCCGCGGCACCTTCGCCACCGTCCGCGGGCCGGCGCTCGGGCTGCTGCCGATCGTCTGGGTCGGCATCGGCCTCTCGGTGTTCCAGCAGTTCACCGGCATCAACGTGATCTTCTACTACTCCTCGGTGCTGTGGCAGGCCGTCGGCTTCACCGAGCAGGACTCGCTGGCCATCACGGTCATCACCTCCGTCACCAACATCCTCACGACGATCATCGCCATCGCCCTCGTGGACCGCATCGGCCGCAGGCCGCTGCTGCTCGTCGGCGCCATCGGACAGTTCGTCTGCCTGGGCACGCTCGCGGTGCTGTTCGGCACCGCGCCCGTCATCAACGGGACCCCGACCCTCGGCGGCGCCGCTCCGATCGCCCTCATCGCGGCCAACCTCTACGTCGTGTTCTTCGGCGCGACCTGGGGTCCGGTCGTCTGGGTGCTGCTGGGCGAGATGTTCAACAACCGGATCCGGGCCATGGCCCTCGCGCTGTCCGCCGCCGCGCAGTGGGTCGCGAACTTCGTCATCTCGACGACGTTCCCGTCCCTCGCCTCCGTCGGCCTCGGCCTCGCCTACGGCATCTACACGTTCTTCGCCTTCGTCTCGATCCTCTTCGTGTTCAAGTTCGTGCGGGAGACGAAGGGACGCGAGCTCGAAGACATGGTGTGACGAACCGATCTTGGGGTAGGAAGCCCCCATGACGGGTGACGGATTCTCCGGAGCGATCTTCGACGTCGACGGGGTGCTGGTCGACTCACCCCACGAACGCGCCTGGAAGGACTCCCTGCGCGAGCTCATGGAGGGCGAGTGGGCGGACGTCGCACCGTCCACGAGCTGGTCGCCGGAGGCCTTCACCTCGCAGGTCTACCAGGAGCAGATGTCCGGCAAGCCGCGCCGGGCGGGGGCGCTGGCGGCCCTGCAGTACTTCGACGTGCCGGACGCCGAGAGCCGGGCGGACGTCTACGGAGCGCACAAACAGGACATCCTGGTGAAGCTGATCGAGGACGGTGACTTCCGCGCCTACCCGGATGCGCTGCGGTTCGTCCTGGCCTGCAAGGACGCCGGGCTGCGCATCGCGGCGGCGTCCTCGTCGAAGAACGCCGGGCTGTTCCTCCGGCAGATCCGGCTGGACACGTTCGCGGAGCAGGAAGGCCTCTCCTACGACTTCCTGACGCCCCGCCTGACCCTGCTCGACGCCTTCGACGTCGACATCTCCGGCCGGGACTTCGCCCACGGCAAGCCGCACCCCGAGATCTTCCTGACCGCCGCCGACGAGCTCGGCTACGCCCCGGCGCAGGTGTTCGTGGTGGAGGACGCCGTGAGCGGGATCCAGGCCGCCAAGGCCGGCGGGATGGCGGCGGTGGGGGTCTCGCGGGCGGACGACTTCGACGCCCTCGCGGCCCAGGGCGCGGACATCGTCGTCAGGTCCCTGGACGAGATCGACGTGGACGCCCTGCGCCGGCACGAGCTGGTCGCGAAGTAGCTGCCCCGGCCCGGGACCGTCGGCCCGGGGGCGCTCCTGAATTCTGCGACCGTCGCGCCGCGCGTCGCGTAGAAGGGTGCCGTGACGCCGGCCCGGCCCGACGAGCGCCTGCGGGCGAGCGCCCGAGATCGTCTGCGGCGAGCGCTGCTCCGGACGTACGTGGCCCTGCGTCCGTCCGGGGGACGTCGCAGCTGGTCCGTCCGGCACCCCGCTGAGGAACGCTCGTAGCCGGACCTCGCCCCTCACGCGCCGGAAACACCCTGGCCACAGGGGCTTCGTAGCGTTCCGACCACTGCGCCACGACGCTGGAGAACGCGGTCGCCGACGGGACCGAGTTCGACACCGCGGTGCAGAACCTCCTGACCCAGATCATCACCACCCACGGCGCGGTGGTGTTCAACGGCGACGGCTACTCGGACAAGTGGCAGATCGAGGCCGCCGACCGCGGGCTGCCGAACCTGCGCACGACGCTCGACGCGCTGCCCGAGCTCGTCACCGAGTCGGCGATGGACCTGTTCGAGAAGTACAAGGTCTTCAACCACCGCGAGATGCACAGCCGCTACGAGGTCGGCCTGGAGCAGTCGCGCTGACGATCGGCGTCGAGGCGCGGCTGACCTCGGAGGTCGGCACCACCTCGATCCTGCCGGCCGCGGTCCGCCACCAGAGCGAGGTCGCGACCAACATCGGGGCCCTCAAGGCCGCCGGGGTCGAGGTGGAGACCGCGAGCCTCGCCGAGGTCACGGAGCCGCTGACCGCCCTGCGCGCGGCGCTCGCCGAGCTCAGGGGGCCCTCGCGGCGGACGCGGGCGAGACCGCCCTCGCCGAGGCCGAGCACGCGCAGAACGAGGCGCACCGCGGCCATGGCCGCGGTGCGCGCGGCCGCGGACACCCTCGAGGGGATCGTGGCGGACGACCTGTGGCCGCTGCCGACCTACCAGGAGATGCTCTTCATCCTCTGATCACGCGGACCGGCCCCGCTCGGCCCGACCGGTGTACGCCGGCCGGGCCGAGCCCGTCTCCGGGGCCGGCACTCTGCCGGACGGGGCGCGCCCTCGTACGCGGCAGGGGACACCCCATGGCCCGCCGAGGCTCCGGCCAGCACGCTTCCTCCATCCCGCCCCGAGCAGGGGCCCCGATCGAGGAGCGGCCATGACCCTTCGTCCCGGACCCGCCCCGGCCGGCCCGCGCCGCCGTTCGCACCTGCGGCTCGCCCTGGCGACCGGAATCCCGTTCGCTGTCCTCTGGGGCGCGTGGTTCACCCTCGCCGGCACCCTCCCCCGGGGCCGGGCGGGCTGGGGATCATCGCCGTCGCCGCGGTCGTCGCGGGAGTGTTCTTCGGGAGGGCGATGTCGCTGGTCCTCGGCGGCATGCAACTCCGGGGAGAGCGCCGGACCCTCGGCACGGAGACCACGGGCCGGGCCGGCGTCGCGAGAGCGACGATCCCCGTCGGGGTCCCCGCCGCCGAGGTGCTGCGTCGCGGTGCCGGAGCGGCCGCGGCCCTCCCCCGGGCCGAGGTCACCTCGATCGATCCCGAGGCGGGCACGCTCGCTCTCCGGGTCGGCATGTCCTGGCGGAGCTGGGGCGAGCGGATCGAGATCACGGCGGCGCAGAGGTTCGGCTTCGCCACGGACGTCACGATCACGAGCAGGTCTGCGATGCCCTGGACGCTGGTCGACCACGGCGTCAACGCGCGCAACGTCGAGCGGCTCGCCGGCTGGGCCCGGGGTCTCTGACGACGGGAGCGATGCAGCGGCGAATCGCTTCTCGTCGTACGGCGGAAATGTGAGACTTCGCCAATGGCGAGATCGAGCGGCAGCACACCAGGAACGAAGTCCCGTCCCGAGAAGTCCGAGCGGGTCCCCAAAGCTGTCTACGAACGGGAACTGCTCCGGCTGCAGGGTGACCTGGTCCAGATGCAGGAATGGGTGAAAGTCACCGGCACCCGCCTCGTCGTGATCTTCGAAGGCCGGGACGCCGCAGGGAAGGGGGGCACGATCCAGCGGGTCTCCGCGCACCTCAACCCCCGGATCTGCCGGATCGTCGCACTTCCGGCACCGACCGAACGGGAACGGACGCAGTGGTACTTCCAGCGCTATATCGACCACCTGCCGGCGGCCGGCGAGATCGTGCTCCTGGACCGCAGCTGGTACAACCGCGCCGGTGTCGAGCGGGTCATGGGGTTCTGCACGCCTCAGGAGTACGAACGCTTCATGCGGCAGACCCCGATCTTCGAGAACCTGCTGATCGAGGACGGCATCCTGTTGCGCAAGTACTGGTTCTCGGTCAGCGACCGTGAGCAGGAGCGACGATTCCGCGACCGCCTCGGGAATCCGCTCAAGCAGTGGAAGCTCTCACCGATGGACCTGGAGTCGATCACGCGCTGGGACGACTACTCCCAGGCCAAGGACGACATGCTGGCGCACACCGACACGGACACGTCGCCGTGGTTCGTCGTGGAGGCCGAGGACAAGCGCAACGCCCGGCTGAACATGATCCACCACCTGCTCTCGAGCGTTCCCTGGCAGCCGGTCGAACGTCCGCAACTCTCGATCCCCGAGCGCCCCGAGGGCCGCGGTTACCAGCGGCCTCCGCGCGAGGTGTCGCGGTCGGTGCCGGACCATGCGGCGTCACTGACCGCGTAGCGGCCGCCGACACGGGCGCGGACTGCTCCGGCTCTACACCTCACCCGGCGGCCCCGAGAGGATCGCCTTGCTGGCCCGCCACGACAAGATCGGCCGCTCCGACGCCGCGCTGAGCACCGAACCGACGCTCGCGAACGACGCGATCGAGAAGGCGGACAGGAACGATTCGGCCGACCACGATGCAAGGTACGCACACCGCTCGCCGAGCGGCCCTGATCGAGCGCTGACCTGCACGAACAGCATTGCCGGCTCGGTCTCCACAGTAGACCGGATCACCCGCGGGGCTCCCCGACGCGACGTCCGTCGTGGAGATCGCGCCGGCCACGGCCCGATGCTGACGAAGCCGGCCGAGCTCGCGGCGGCGATCGCCGCCGCGGCCGGGTAGACACCTCTAGGCGGTGCCCCCGATCTCCTCGCGGAGCTTGAACTTCTGGATCTTGCCGCTGGCGGTTCTCGGCAGCTCGGGCAGGATCTCGAGACGTTCGGGCCAGTACTGCCTGGCCACGCCCTTCCCGGCGAGGAAGTCCTGCATCCCGACGAACGTGAGCTCCTGGCCCGCGGCGGGCACGACGCACGCGCACGCGCGCTCCTGCAGCCGCGGGTCCGGCAACCCGACGACCGCGACCTCGGCGATCGCGGGGTGCTCGTAGAGGACGTTCTCGACGTACGCGACGGGGATGTTCTCCCCACCGCGGATGATCACGTCCTTGGTGCGGCCGGAAATGCTCAGATAGCCGTCCGCGTCGATCGTGGCCAGGTCACCGGTGTCGAACCACTCGCCGTCGAAGCCCTCGCGGGTCATCTCGAGCCGCTCGGCGTAGCCGACGAACAGGAAGGGGCCGGTGACCTGCAGCCGGCCCTCGGTGCCGGGCGGGACCTCGGTGCCCTCGGGGTCGACGGCCCGGATTTCCATGCCGGGCCACGGATAGCCGTCGGTGTCGATCAGCTTGTCGTCGGGGTCCCCCGGGATGCCGAGGGTGACCAGCGCGTCCTCGCTCTGCCCCCAGCCGCCGAGCACCACCAGATCCGGCAGCTTCTCCCGCGCCTGCCGGACGATCGCCCGCGGGATCGGGGCACCCATGCAGCAGAACCGGGTGAGCGACGAGAGATCGTGCTCCGCGAGGTTCGGCGCGTTCAGGGTGTCGTGCAGGAACGGCGTGGCCGCCGAGGTGTAGGTGATGCCGTGCTCCTCGACGAGCTCGACGAACCGGGACGGGTCCCACACGTCCTGCAGGATCGCCGTCGCACCGTTCTGCACCGCGAGCCGCGCGCCGTAGAGGAACCCGGTCAGGTGCGCGAGCGTCGAGGCCATGTGGAACACCGTGTCGGCGGTGATCCCCAGGCGTTCCGGCAGCGGGTCGTTCGCCGCAACGGCCGTGTTGTGGGTGTGCATGACGCCCTTGGGCTCGCCGGTGGTGCCCGAGGTGAAGATCAGCAGCGTGACGTCGTCCGGGTCCGGCCGCAGGTCGGCCAGCTCGGCCGGATCCCGACGCTCCTCCCACGGGGTCGCCGCGAACTCGTTCCACGACCCCCCGTCGCCGACGACCAGCACGTGCTCCAGCGCCGGCCAGTCCTCCCGCAGCTTGTCGATCATGCCGGCGTGGTCGAACCCGCGGAACGCGCTCGGTACGACGATGACCTTGGACTTCGCCAGCCCGACCATGAAGCGGAGCTCGCGCTCGCGGTAGATCGGGATGAGCGGGTTGCTGATCGCGCCGATCCGGCTCGCCGCGTAGTGCACGAGGATCCACTCGATCCAGTTCGGCAGCTGGAAGGACACCACGTCGCCCGGGCCGACGCCGAGCTCGCGCAGGCCGAGGGCGCACCGGTCGACCTCCCGACGCAGCTCGCCGTAGGTCACGCGGCGCCGGGGGTCGACGAACGCGACCTTGTCCGGCGTGGCCGCGGCGGCCTCGTCCAGGAAGTCCGTGATGACGCGGTCCCGCCAGTAGCCGGCGTACCGCGTCTTCTGCTCGTCGGTGAGGATCGTCTCGAACGCCATCGTTCTCCTCACTAACTCATGGTGAGGCCGCCGCTGACGCTGACGGTCTGGCCGGTGATGTACGAGGCCTCGTCCGAGGCGAAGAACGCGACCATCCCGGCGAGGTCCGCGGGCTGGGCGAGCCGGCGGAACGGGATCGCCCTGGTCAGCCCCTCGCGGAGCTTCGGGTTGTCCCCGCCCATCGAGGCGAAGAGCGCCGTGTCCGTCGGGCCCGGGCACACGACGTTGGCCCGGACCTGGTGGCGGGCCATCTCGCGCGCGATCGTCTTGGTGAAGGCGATGACGCCGCCCTTCGCCGCCGAGTACACGGCCTCCCCGGACGAGCCGACCCGGCCGGCGTCCGACGCCAGGTTGACCACGGACCCGTAGCCCTGCTCGGCCATGATCGGCAGGACCGCCTTGCAGGTGTGCAGGACGCCGTAGAGGTTGATCGCGATGACCCGGTCCCAGTCCGCCGGGTCCGAGTCCACGAACGGGCTCGCCTTGTCCCAGCCGGCGTTGTTGACCAGCACGTCGATCCGGCCGAACTGCGCGTGCGCCTGCTCGACGAGGGCGTCGACCGAGTCCCGGTCCGTCACGTCCGCGCGGATTCCCAGTGCTGTATTCCCTCCGGCGCCGATCGCGTCCGCGGTCTCCTTCGCGGTGGTCTCGTTGATGTCCGACACGACGACCGTGGCGCCCTCGGCCGCGAGCTTCTCGGCGATGGCGCGGCCGATGCCCTGACCGGCGCCGGTCACGATGGCGATCTTGTCCTGGAGGGTGGGCATGTCTCTCCCGTTCACCGGTTCGAGCTGGTCAGGGGCGAGCTCGCGGCCCAGGCGCTGCCGGGCGATCACGAGCTTCATGATCTGGGCGGTGCCGTCACCGATCTGCAGGCCGAGCACGTCCCGGAGCCGCTGCTCGATCGGCAGCTCGGTGCGGTAGCCGTACTGGCCGTGCAGCAGGAGGCACTGGTTGATGACGTCGTAGGCGGTCTTCGGCGCCCACCACTTGCACATCGCGGCCTGCGAGGTGTGCGGCAGCCCGGCGTCCTTGAGCCACAACGTCTGGTGGCAGAGCAGCCGCGCCGCGCTCAGCAGCGTCTCGGCCTCGGCCAGCGGGAAGGCGACGCCCTGGTTCGTGCTCAACGGCCGGTCGAACGCCTCGCGCTCGCCGACGTAGCGCCACGTCTCGTCGAGGGTCTGCTGGGCCGAGCCCAGGCACTGCAGCCCGATCAGCGCGCGGCTGAAGTCGAAGCCCTGCATGACCTGGGTGAACCCGCGTCCCTCGGCGCCGAGCAGATGGTCGGCCGGGATCCGGACGCCGTCCAGATGGACGGCGCCGCGGCCGACGGCCCTCGTCCCCATGTCCGAGTACGCCTCGCGGGTGACGCCGGGCAGGTCCAGGGGCACGAGGAAGGCGGAGATGTCCTTCCCGCGCTTCTCCGACGGCCCGGTGCGGGCGAAGACCACGACAGCCGCGGCGTCGGCGCCGAACGACAGGGACTTGACGCCGTCGAGCACGTAGAAGTCGCCGTCGCGGCGGGCGGTCAGCCTCGGCATCCCCGCGTCCGAGCCCGCGTGCGGTTCGGTGAGCCCGATGCCGACGATCTCATCGCCGGCGCAGATCTTCGGCACCCAGTGCTGCGCGAGCTCCGGCCGGGCGTTGCCGGTGATGATCTGTGCGACGAGCGAGCCGACGACCTGCAGGTACGCGACGTTGATGTCCCCGCGGCCGATCTCCTCGGTGATCATTCCGCTGGTCAGCCGATCGACCCCCTGCCCGCCCAGCTCGACGGGGATCTCCGGCGCGATCAGGCCCAGCCCGCCGATCTCCCGGCGCAGCTCCGGCTCGATCCGGCCGTCCCGCTCGCGGGCCGCGTACCCCGGGAGCAGCTTCTTCTCCGCGACCGTCCGGGCCCGCTCGCAGTACCTGTCCTGGACGTCGGTGCGCTCGAAGTCCACGCCGGCCTCAGTGCGAGACGACGTGCTTGGCGAACTCGGGCGGACGCTTCTCGGCGAACGCCGCGGCGCCCTCCCGGCCCTCGGCGGAGTCGGTGAACAGGTTCAGGGCGGACATCGCGAGGTTGCTCAAGCCCGCCTGGTGGTCGGTGTCCGCATTGAAGGACTGCTTGAGGAACCGGATCGCCGTCGGGCTCTTCTCCGCGACCTCGGCGGCCCAGCGCTTCGCCTCGTCCATCAGCTCGGCCGCGGGCACGACGGCGTTCACGAGGCCCATCCGCTCGGCCTCCTCCGCGCTGTACTGGCGGCACCAGAACCAGATCTCGCGCGCCTTCTTCTCCCCGACGACCCGGGCCAGGTAGGCGGTGCCGAACCCCGCGTCGAACGAGCCGACCTTCGGGCCGGTCTGGCCGAACCGCGCGGTGTCCGCGGCGATGGAGACGTCGCACAGCACGTGCAGCACGTGCCCGCCGCCGATCGCGAGGCCGTTGACGGCCGCGATCACCGGCTTGGGGATGTCCCGGATCAGCTTGTGCAGGTAGCCGATCTCGAACATGCCGCTCTCGGTGGGCCCGTAGTCCCCGGTCTCCGCACGCTGCTTCACGTCGCCGCCGGTGCAGAACGCCTTGTCCCCCGCGCCGGTCAGGATGATCGCGTGGACCCGGTCGTCCGCCCACGCCGAGCGGAAGGCCTTGATCAGCTCATCGACCGTGCGACCGCGGAAGGCGTTGTAGCGCTGCGGCCGGTTCATCGTGATCACGGCGGCGGGGCCGTCGATCTCGTAGGTGATGTCCTCGTAGTCCTGTGCCACGTCGTCGGCCCCTTCGTCGTTCGGTACGCGCCCCACCGTGCAGAACTTTGACCCTGAAGTCAATAGCTGAATCGCGAGCCGAAGTAGTACCCTGCGGTGAAATCGCGGACGAGAGGGGCCGGCGATGGGCACGGACCAGGCTGTCGGCGACGAACCCGTCAGCCGGATCGAGCGCAAGCGGGGGCGGCGGATCCAGGAGATCCTGACCGCGGCGGCGGAGCTCTTCGGCGAGCGCGGCTACGCCGCGGTGAGCCTGGAGGACGTGGCGGAACGGCTCGACGTCACGAAGGGCTCGCTCTACTACTACTTCGCCAGCAAGGACGCCCTGGGCACGGCCGCGATCGAGACCCTCGGCAACGAGTGGACGTCGCGGCTGGAGAACCTGCCCGCAGCCCGGGCCGGTTCGCCGGCGGACCGGCTGCGCGCCCTGCTCCGCGAGCACACCACCATCGCCGTCCGCGAGTACCCGGCGGCCCTGGGCCTGTTCCTCGTGCCGCGGGAGTGGCCGCAGGACCAGAAGGAGCGGATCAAGGAGCTGCGCGGGCGTCACGACGGGCTGTTCCGCCGGGTCGTGGAGGAGGGCGTGGCCACGGGCGAGTTCCGGGTGACGGACGTGGGCACGGTCCTACAGTGCATGCACGCTTCGATGTCGCAGGCCCCGGTGTGGTGCGAAGGGCTCGGCGGCCCGGCCCTCGACGAGGCGATCGACCGGCTCGCGGACACGCTGATGATGTTGGTCGGCCAGGAGCCCTGAGCCGGCCCTCGACGCCGTGCACATGGACCCCACCGACCCGACGGCGCCCTGGCCGCGCACCCCGCGGCCGGGACATCATCGACACCATGACCGACCGCTCCGAACGCATCGTCGACACGCTCGTCACCGCGTTCGACGACCTGATGGCCGCGGACCCCGCGGCCTTCCGCACGAAGTTCCGGAAGATGGCCGCGGACCCGTTCGCGTTCTACCGGGGCAGCGCCTGCCTCTTCTACGCCGACGTCGCGGAGCGGGACGACCCGTGGGCGGACGAGCGCACGAGCCGGATCTGGATCCAGGGTGACCTGCACGCCGAGAACTTCGGCACCTACATGGACGGCGACGGCGTCCTGATCTTCGACGTCAACGACTTCGACGAGGCCTACGTCGGCCACTTCACCTGGGACGTCACCCGGTTCGCGGCCAGCCTGGCGCTGCTGGGCTGGCGCAAGGCGATCTCGGACGCGCACATCTCGGGCCTGGTCGAGCGGTACGTCCGCGCCTACCTCGACCAGGTCCGCCGGTTCGTCGAGACGACGGACGACCGCAGCTTCGCCCTACGCCTGGACACCACGGACGGGCCCGTGCACCAGGTCCTCGAGCTCGCGAAACTGCGCACCCGCGTCGCGCTGCTGGACCGCCTCACCGAGACCGAGGGCTTCGACAGGATCCTGCGCGACGGCCCGGGCCTGCGCCGCCTCGACGACGCCGAGCGGGAGAAGGCCGCCGAGGCGTTCGCCCGGTACGTCGAGACGATCCCGGAGGGCAAGCGCTACCCGGGCGTCACCTACTCGATCAAGGACATGGCCGGGAAGTCCGGGTTCGGGATCGGCAGCGCCGGGCTGCCCGCGTACACGGTGCTCGTGGAGGGCTTCAACCAGGCGCTGGACAACGACGTCGTCGTCTCGATGAAGCAGGGCAACGTCGCAGCGCCGTCCCGGGTGGTCACCGATCCGGACGTCGCCGGGCACTTCGAGCACCACGGCCACCGCACCGCGGTCTCCCAGCGCGCGCTGCAGGCCCACGCGGACCGGATGCTCGGCTGGACGGACCTCGACGGCGTCGGGTTCGTCGTCAGCGAGGTCTCGCCGTACGAGGCGGACCTGGACTGGTCCGAGCTCACCGAGCCGGACGAGATCGGCCCGGTCGTGGAGTACCTGGGCCGGGCGACGGCGAAGGCGCACTGCGTCGCGGACTCGGACGCGGACCACTCGCTCGTCGACTTCCAGACCGAGGACGCGATCACCCGGGTCGTCGCCGGCCGGGAGGACGAGTTCGTGGCCTGGGTCGTCGACTTCGCCCACACCTACGCCGCGCAGGTCCGGGAGGACCATGCCCTGTTCGTCGACGCGTTCCGGGAAGGTCGGGTCCCGGGCGTGTCGGCGAGCGGCTGAAAGGCCTCTGGCCTGCGTACACTCCGGCCATGGCCGCCCCGCGACGTGCCCCGGCTGCCCTCTCGGTCGGCGGCATGACGAGGGCGACCGTCGCGTTGCCGCCGAGGATGCCGTAGCGCTCGACGAGCACGACCTCCGCACCGGCATCGGCGGCCGCCACCGCCGCCCCGAAGCCGGCGGGCCCCCACCCACGACGAGCACGTCCGTGTTGGCGGCGAGCACACGGTCCGGGGGGCAGCATCACCTCGGTGTGGTGCGCGGGGCGCGGCAGCGGCGGCATCAGAAGGCTCCGTCGTGGCCGATCCCGGTCAGCGACGGCCGCGGGTCGAGCGTGTCGAGCAGGTGCCCGAGCCGGTCCCGGGTGAGCTGGGCGCTCTCGGTCAGCCGCACCATCCGCCGCCGCACGACGCCCAGCCGCTCGGGCCGCTCGTCCCACAGCCGGTCCAGCTCCGCCAGCAACGGCCCGGCGTGCTCCCGGCGCATGCCGCGCAACGCGGGGGCACCGGCGGCGCAGGCGAAGTCGAAGACCTTGCCTGCGTAGGGCAGTGGCAGGAACGGCACCCCGGCCATCGCCGCGAAGATCAGGATGTGCAGCCGCATCCCGACCACGAGATGCAGGTGGTCCATCAGCCCGAGCACCTCGCCGGGCTGGTACGGACCGTGCAGGACGCGGCCGCGGCTCGGATCGGTCATCCGGGCCAGCACCCCGTGGGAGTGCCGGAGGTCGTCCTCCTCCATCGACAGGAAGACCACCTGCGCGTCCAGCCGGTGCACCAGGAAGTCCGACACCACCGCCAGCAGGGCGTGGTAGCCGTCCTCGTCGAGGAACTCGGCGGCGCGCCCCGGCTCGCGCACGGAGACGCCGACCAGCCAGACGTCGGAGGAGATCCCGCCCCGGTCCAGCCGTTCCCGGGGGAAGCGGATCGGCTGCAGGAGCAGCGCCGGATCCGCGGTCACGCTGATCTCGGCGTCGACGCCCGCCTCCTCCAGCACCTTCTTGGACTCACCGTCTCGGACGAGGAGGTCCGCCACACCGTCCAGGGCGTTGCGGACCAGCGCGCAGTCCCCCGGATCGTGCAGTGGTCCGGCGCCGACGGCGTGCACGAACACCGGCACGCCGGCGGCGTGTGCGGCCTGTACGACCCGCAGGTAGCGGCTGCACTCACCGTCGTAGAGGATCCCGCCTCCGCCGAGCACGAGCAGGTCCAGCCCGGCCACGGCCTCGGCGACCCGCCGGCGGTCGGCCTGCTCCAGGCCCACCACCTCATCGGGCCGGTGGTGCAGCCGGGTGTGCTCGGCGTTGCGGCTGAACACGACCAGCCGCACCTGCGGCCGCAACACGCGCACCCCGGCCAGCACCGAGGTGAGGATCGCCTCGTCACCGACGTTGAGCCCGCCGTACGAGCCGATCACGCCGACGGTGAGGCCGCGATCGAGGCCCGGCGCGCGCGCAGTGCCCGTCGCGAAGTCCCCCGCCTCGTGGCGCCTGCCCGACGGGAACGGCGCGCTCACCCCGCGGAGCCCGTCTGGTCGAGGTCATGGGAGGTGAGGACCGGCTGGGCGCGGGTCTCGGCGCGCGTGCCACGGCGAGGTGGCGGTGGGTGTCGGGGCATGGACTCCTCCTGCGGGAAAGGGGCTGTGCACACCATCGTGACGAGCCCGCGAGCCGTCCGGCGCGCTCTGACAGGGGGAACTTCACGCGCCGATTCGCCCTGGCGGGTCGGGGTGGCCGGTTGGTTCGAGTGCGCAGGGTGCGACGCGAATCTCCCGGCGCGACGCCCCGGCGACCCGGCGTCGGCCGTGCCCGGATCCAGATCGACCGACGTCCCCGGAAAACGAATCAACCCTGACCGCTCTCGCCGGTCAGGGTTGGTATCGATCTTGTGCGCCCGAAGGGATTCGAACCCCTAACCTTCTGATCCGTAGTCAGATGCTCTATCCGTTGAGCTACGGGCGCGTGCGTTGTTCAGTTGTACCGACTTTCGAGTCCGACCCGGGAGTCGGCCTCGTCGGCGCGGAGGCTCCGGGATTTGAACCCGGGATGGGGGGTTACCCCAAACCGCATTAGCAGTGCGGCGCCATAGACCAGACTAGGCGAAGCCTCCCGGGGCCAGTCTCGGCCGCCAGCGATGCCAAGACTACACAAGCCCGTCGAGGCATTTCACCGGGGTCGGCCAAATGCCGTCGTTGCTGATCAACGCAGGTGTGAGTCGAACCAGTTGAGCATCCGCTGCCAGGCGTCCCCGGCGGAACCGGGCTCGGAGTCGAAGCGGTGCCCGGACCCGGGGTAGATGACCAGGTTCGTCGCGACGCCGGCCCCGTCCGCGGCGTCCTTCAACTGCTCCAGCGCCGGGTCTTCGCTGCCGTCCGCAGGTTCGCCGTAGATGCCCAACCAGGGGCAGGTGACCTCGGCCGCGGCGCTGACGAGCGACGGGAAGGAGTCCGACAGCGGCTCGGTGGTCCCGGTCCCGCCGACGGTCACCGCGGCGCCCAGGGTCCGGCTCGCCGCCACGAGCAGCGCGACGGTGCCGCCCAGGTCGAAGCCGATGACGCCCATCCGGTCCGGGGTGACGTCGTGCTCGACGAGCCAGCCGAACGCGGTGTCGGTGTCCGCCATGACCTGCTCGCCGTCGAGCCGGCGGACCTGGTCGGCGACCTGCTCGTCGCTCGCGTGCAGCTCGTCGGCGCCGTCGCGGTGGTACAGGTGCGGCGCAACGGTGAGCCAACCGTCTCCCGCGATGCCCGACACGAGGCGACGCACGGCGTCGGTGACACCCCGTGCCTCGTGGAGCACGACGACGCCGCCGCGCACCGGGCCGTCGGGCTGGGCGACGGTGAGCCGGAGTTCACTGCCGTCGACCAGCGGGACGGTCTCGGTGCGGATCTCGGTCATGCGCGCAGCCTTCCACCTCGGTGGTCCGACGGCGGGCCGGGGCCGTCTACCGTGACGGACATGACGTCGATCCGCCCCGACCTCGACAGCCTGCCCGCCTACGTGCCCGGCCGCGCCGTGCCCGGGGCGATCAAGCTGGCGAGCAACGAGGTGCCGATCCCGCCGCCGGCGGCGGTGCTGGCCGCCATCGCCGAGGCCGCCGCCGGGGGCAACCGCTACCCGGACCTCGCGGCGGTCGCGCTCACCGAGCGGCTGGCCACGGAGCTGGGCGTCGGCACGGAGCGGATCGCCGTCGGCTGCGGTTCGGTCAGCCTCTGCCAGCAGCTGGTGCAGATCAGCTGCCGGGAGACCACGGACGAGGTGATGTTCGCCTGGCGCTCGTTCGAGGCGTACCCGATCGTCACCCAGATCGGGAACGCCCGGGCCGTCACGATCCCGTTGGACGGGGACTTCCGTCACGACCTCGACGCGATGGCGGCCGCGGTCACGCCGAACACCCGGCTGATCTTCGTCTGCAGCCCGAACAACCCGACCGGCACCGTGGTGCACCGCGCGGAGTTCGAGCGGTTCCTCGCCGCCGTCGGACCGGACGTGCTGGTGGCGCTGGACGAGGCGTACTTCGAGTACGTGATGGACCCCGAGGCCGTCGACGGGACGCGGCTGCTCGAGGCGCACCCGAACCTCGTCGTGCTCCGGACGTTCTCCAAGGCCTACCGACTCGCCGGGCTTCGTGTCGGATACGCGGTCACCGCCCCGGATGTCGCGACGGCGCTGCGCAAGGTCTGCGTGCCGTTCAGCATCAGCTCGGTGGCCCAGGCCGGGGCGATCGCCGCCCTCGACCACGCCTCCGAGCTGCTGTCCGCGTGCAAGGAGGTCGTGGGCGAGCGGGTCCGGGTGCGGGAGGCGCTGGTCGCGGCCGGGTACACGGTGCCGGCGACGCAGGCGAACTTCGTCTGGCTGGCGCTCGGCGAGAGGACCGCGGACTTCGCGCGGCACTGCGGCGAGCACAAGGTGATCGTGCGACCGTTCCACCCCGACGGCGTGCGGGTCACGGTCAGCTCCCCCGAGGAGAACGACCGGCTGCTCGAGGCGGTACTGGCGTTCGCTCCCTGAAGCACCCGCACGGGCACACCGACCTGCGGTTGAATGGGGAGATGAGCGCGTCTCCGCCGCCCGACGGCCCCTGGGAACCGACCCGACGCTTCGGCACGGTCGAAGCGCGGGCCGACGAGCGGAACTGGGCGATGTCCGCCCACATCCTGAGCTTCGTCTCGGCCTGGTTCGCGCTCGGCCTCTTCGCGCCCCTGGTCGTGCTCCTGGCCAAGGGCAACGACTCGGCGTTCGTGCGCCGCCACGCCGTCGAGTCGCTGAACTTCCAGATCAACGCCCTGTTCTACACCGTGGTGTTCTACCTGCTGATCTTCGTCGGGATCGGGCTGGTCCTGCTTCCGCTCTACGGGCTGTTCTACCTGGTGTGCGTGATCACGGCGACGGTTCGGGCGTCGTCGGGGCGGGACTACCGCTACCCGTTGACCGTCCGGTTCGTGCGGTAGAGGTCCTGGAACGACGAGGGGCCCCGGACCTGTCCGCTCCGGTCCGGGGCCCTCATGTCGTCGTGTCGGCTAGCTCCTCACGCCACGCCGGCCGTAGAGCGCGGTGGCCGCGTAGACCGCCGCCACGGCGAGCACGATCTTGATGATGAGCTCGATCCAGTCCACGCCGTTGGTCGTGGCGACGCCCAGCGCACCGGCGATCAGGTAGCCGACGATCGAGGCCACGACGCCGGCGAGGATGGTCAGCCAGATCGGGATGTCCTGCTTCCCCGGAAGGATGAGCCGTCCGAGGACACCGAGCACGAGCCCGATGATGATCGTCCAGATGATGCCCCAGAAACCGAAGTTCATCGAACCCCCTGCTGTCTGCCGGGCAGAACCCCGTCGCTGCCCGTGAGGCGCCCTGCCTAACACGTCGTGGTCGGCGACGACAGGCCGGACAGGCGCCGCGGCCGAAGTGTTATACGACGTTCCTCGCCAGGGTGACCTGCGGTAACCCGGAGGTCCGCCGCCGAGCCGGGAGGAAGTGGCCGGTGCCCGCGTTTGCCCGAGATGGGGACGGGGCACTGGATCTCCAGTCGCCCCGGCCGTTCGGGGTAGCGGAGGAGGAACCGTGGGAATCATCGGCTGGATCGTCGTCGGCCTGGTCGTGGGAGCGCTGGCGAAGCTCATCATGCCCGGCAAGGACCCGGGCGGGATCATCGTCACGTGCCTCATCGGCGTCGTGGGCGGTCTGCTCGGCGGCTGGATCAGCTCGGCGGCCTTCGGCGTCGGCACGGGCGGGTTCTTCGACATCCGCACCTGGCTGATCGCGCTGGTCGGCGCGCTGATCCTGCTCGGCATCTACCGCCTGGTCATCGGCCGTCGCAGGACGCACGCCTGACCTCGGGCGTTCACGGGAACGGCCGCTCCGGGACTCCGGGGCGGCCGTTCCCGTCCGTCAGGGGTCTTTCAGCCCTCCAGCACGTATCCCGCCCCGCGGACCGTCCGGATGCGCTCCGGGCCGATCTTGCGGCGCAGGTAGCCGATGTAGACCTGCACGAGGTTCGCCGACGCCGGCTCACGCCAGACCTCGCGGGCCAGCCGGTCGTGCGAGATCGTCTCGCCGGGCTCGGCGAGCAGGGCGGTGAGCAGGGCGAACTCGGTGGGGGACAACGCGACGGACTGACCGTCGACGGTCACCTCGCCGAACTCGGTGTCCACCTCCAGGTCGCCGCGGCGGAACACGGTGTGGCCCATCGTGACGGCGAGCCGCAGGCGCAGGCGGATCCGCGCGGACAGCTCGTCGACGGCGAAGGGGCGCAGCAGGTAGTCGTCGCGGTCGCTGCGCAACTGGCCGAGCAGCGACGCGCGACGTTCGCGCGGGGTGATCGCGACGACCGGGACGCCGGGCGCCTCGGAGTGCACGGCCGCGAGGACCGCGGCATGGTCGGGCCCGGGCAGCTCGACGTCGAGCACCAGCAGCGCCGGGTGCTCGGCGCGCACGGCGTCGAGCACGGCGATGCCGTCGGTGATCAGATCGACGCGCATGTTCTCCGCACGGAGACTGCGCAGGACGGAGGCCGACGCCGCGGTGGGGGGCAGCGCCAGCAGGACGGGGGCGTAGGGGGGCACGGACGATCGGGCCGACGCCTGTGTCGGTACGAGCGCGGACGGTCCCCCCGGGGGAGCGACGGGGAGCATCCGGGACAGCATGTCGTTACCGACCGTCGGTCACAATCAGCTAACGGTCGAACGGGCCCACCGGACACGATGAGCGGTCCGACCTGAGAGCCCGATTACTCCGAAAGGCCTAAAGATCAACTCGAAGCGGCACAGGTTGTCACGCTCCGGCGCCAAGAACGACCTGTCGGCGCGGCTGCGCAACCACTCCTCTCAGGAAGGGTGAGTGATCGCTACTAGGCAACTTAGGGTTCCCCACCATGCGACGGAAACCCTCCGCTGCTGAGGAACGGATCGACCCGATGGAACTGGTCGCCCGGATCTCAGCAGAGCACAGCTCCCCGCCTGTGCACCCGGGACGACATAGACGTGGCTCCCCCGAAGCCCCGCCGTCGCCCGTCGGTTCCCCGATCCCCTCGATGCGCCGCCTCCCCGAGGCTCCCCCGGCGCCCGGCGGACACGACGGCCCCCCTCCCCCGACGGACGAGTTCCCCGCGATCGACCTCCCCGCGATCGACCTCCCCGCGCAGGAACTCCCCACGCACGACCGGCTCCCCGCCACCGCCCTCCCCGTGCACGACCCGCTCCCCACGACGGTCGCGCTCCTCCCGGACGCCGAGCTCCCCTGGCCGCCGAGGACGCTGCGCACGAGGACGACCCCGAGCGGGCCACCCGGAACCGGACGTCCCGCCGCACCGGAACCCGGCGGGCGTCGCGCCGTCGCGGTTCGTCCCACCCCCGTTCGCGCGCGACCCGGGAGGCCGAGGGCACGCTCGTCGAGGCGGATCACTCGCCGACCCACCGGTCCTCGCTGCGCCGGCTCGCGCCGCTGGCCGTCGGGGCCGCGGCCGTGCTCGTCGCGACCGTCGTCCTGACCTTCGCCGGCCCGTCGGACGAGGACCCGGACCTCGCGGCCGCGCTCGTCTCCTCGGACACCGCGCAGGCACGACAGGACACGACGACCGCCGCGCCGCCCACGAGCACCGCGCAGGAGGCGATCGGCTCGTCCGCGCTGGCGGACGCCGCGAAGGCCGCGCGTGAGCGCGCCACGACCACGACACGCCCGCCCGCCACCACGAACGCACCCGCCACCGGCTCCGGCCGCGCGGCCACCAACCGGCCCGCGGCGCCCGTGTCCATCGGCGACGGCATCCAGGCGGCCACGGCCAAGGGCTGGCAGCTCGTCGGCGGCGACGAGTTCAACGGCGGCCTGAGCGACCGCTGGGGCACGTACGACGGCGCCGGACACGCCGGGAACGGGCGTCGCACCCCGGACGCGATCAGCGTCCGGAACGGCGCGCTCGTGATCCGCGGTGACTCCGACGGCAACACCGGCGGCATGGCCTGGGACACCGGCCAGCGGTACGGCAAGTGGGAGATGCGGGCGAAGTTCCCGGCCGGGGACAAGCAGTACCACCCGGTGCTGATCCTCTGGCCGACGGACATGTCGTGGCCCGAGGGCGGCGAGGTCGACTTCGCCGAGACGAACAGCGCGGCGGACGACGTGTCGTTCTTCCTGCACTACAGCTCGTCGAACCAGCAGAAGTCCGCGAAGACACCCCTCGACATCACGCAGTGGCACAACTACGCGGTCGAGTGGACGCCGGACGCGGTGCGCGGCTTCATCGACGGCAGACAGGTCTTCGAGAGCACCGCCGGGAACACCCTGCCCCCCGGCAAGATGCACCCGACCATCCAGCTGGACTACTTCCCGGACGGCGGCTCCCCCGCACCGACCGAGATGTTCGTGGACTGGATGCGCGTCTACAGATGAGGGTGACGGGTGGGGCCGCCGCGCGCCGGGGGCGGGCCCCGTCGTCACCACTCCTGGTTCCCGGGCAGGCGGGCGGAGACCCAGTCCGACACCGGGGCCCACACCTGACGCCGGAGCGCCGGGGCGCTCCAGTCCCCGCCGGACGTCGCCCGCCAGAGGACGAGGCCGGCTGCCGCCAGGGCGAGCAGGACCAACACCGCCAGGACGGCCCTCCCGCGCCGCGCCCACCGGCGCCGACGGGTGCGGGCGGCGTTGGCGGCCCAGTCCACCGTGACACGGTCCCGCGCGCGCTGGATCGGGATCCACTCGGTCGGCGTCTCGTCGACGTGGACGGGGTCCACGGCCGAGGTGGGGGCGGTCATCGAGGTCATGGCGTGCTCCGTTTGCCGTGCGCTCCTAGCTGCTACTCGGATGGCGAGAGTGCCGCGTTAACGCCGCTCGGCGATCTTTGCGCAGGTCAGGACCGGCGATCGACACCGTCCGGTTCCCGGCCGGGGCACGCCCGCGTGCGCGGGTAGCGGATCACCAGGCTCGCGTCGACGTCCTCGGTGCCGACGGCGGCGTAACCGTGCGGCACGTCCGCCGACCACTCGCCGTACCCGCCGGCCGTCACCTCCCGGGAGGCGTCCGGCGGGCCGAACCGCAGGGTCCCGGAGAACACGGTCACGTGCTCGGTGACCCCCGCGTGGTGCGCGGGTGAGGTCTGCGCGGCCCCGGCGGGGATCCGCATCCGGAAGAGCTCGTAGGTGACCGGACCGTCCTCGAAGACCTTCAGCAGTTCCATGTGGACGGCGGCCCCCCGGATCCGGCCGCCGGCCTGCGACGCGGATCCCCGGGCACCGGAGACGATCGCGGTGAGCGGCACGCCGAGGGCGGCCGCGACCGAGTGCAGCGTGTCGAGCGTCGGGTTGCGGGTGCCGGCCTCGAGGCCCGAGAGGGTCGCCTTGCCGACGGACGCACGCCGGGCCAGCGCGGAGAGGGACAGTCCGCGCTCCTCCCGTAGCGCCCGTACCCGGGGTCCGACGTGCCCGGAACCGTCCGGGAGCGCGGGCCCGGCCGAGCCCTGCACTCCGGCGAGGTCGTTTGCTCCGGCGGCGTCCACGCGGCTATCGTCCCGCACCGACGATCGTTCCGTTTACGGAACAGGCTCGGTCGACGGGAGTTCTCGTGCGGGGCGTGGCGCGGCCGCTGCTGGCCGGGGTGGTGACGGCGCTGGTCGGGTTCGGCGGCGCGTTCACCGTGGTGCTCACGGGCCTGCGCGCGGCGGGGGCGAGCGAGGGCCAGGCCGCGTCCGGGCTGCTCGCGGTGTGCCTCGGGTCCGGGATCGTGGCTGTCGTGCTCGGGCTGCGGACGCGGAAGCCGATCAGCATCGCCTGGTCGACGCCCGGTGCCGCACTGCTGATCTCCGCGGGGACACCGGCCGGCGGGTTCGCCGCGGCGGAAGGGGCGTTCCTGCTGTGCGGCGCGCTGATCGTCGTCGCGGGGCTGGTCCGGCCGCTCGGACGGCTGATCGCGGCCATCCCGGCCCCGCTCGCGTCGGCGATGCTCGCCGGCGTGCTCCTCGACCTGTGCCTGGCCCCCGTCCGGGCCCTGCACGACGTCCCGCTCGTCGCCGCGCCGGTGATCGTCGTCTGGGCGCTGCTGACCCGCTTCGCGCGGCCGTGGGCGGTGCCGGGGGCGCTCGTCGTCGCGGTCGCCGGGATCGCGCTGACCGGCGCGGGGCTGTCCGGGATGGCCGTCGCCCCGCGGCTGGAGTGGACGGCCCCGACCTTCGACGCCGCGACGCTGGTGAGCATCGGGCTGCCGCTGTTCCTGGTCACGATGGCCTCGCAGAACGTCCCGGGGATGGCCGTCCTGGCGCAGTTCGGGTTCCGCCCGAAGCTCCGCGGCATCCTCGTCTCGACCGGGCTGGCGACGCTCGCGGGCGCCCCCTTCGGCGGGCACGCGGTGAACCTGGCCGCGATCAGCGCCGCCCTCGCCGCGGGCCCCGACGCCGGCCCGGACCCGGACCGCCGCTGGATCGCCTCGATCACCGCCGGGATCGGGCTCGCGGTCCTCGGGCTGGGCGCGGGCCTGGCGACGGCGCTCCTCCTCCTGTCGCCGCCGGTGCTGGTGGAGGCGGTCGCGGGGCTGGCGCTGCTCGGCGCCCTGGCCGCGGCGGTCTCGTCCGCGGTCGCGGAGCCGTCGGGCCGGGAGGCCGCGGTCGTCACGTTCGTGGTGACCGCCGCGGGCGTCGGCTTCGCCGGGATCGGCTCCGCCTTCTGGGGCCTGCTCGCGGGCGGCGCGATCCTGCTCCTCCACCGCCGCCGCGGACCCACCCCTCACGACGACCCCGCGGAGGTCAGCGTCGACGGAGGAGCCGGGCCAGGCGGGCGTCGGAGTCCGCGAGGGCGGCACGGTCGAACGTCGAGGAACTGGCCAGCAGCTCGTCCGCGCCGGCGCGGGTGACCAGGTCGTCGAGCTGCTCGGCGACGGCGTCCTCCGTGCCGTGGACCGTGCGCGCGATCACGCGTTCGACGGTGGTGCGCTGACGGACCGTCATGTCCCGGCCGAGCTCCGCGGGCTCCAGGGCCGGGAACTCGCCGGTGGTGCGGGAGGCGGCCATCGCCCAGGCCTCGGGCAGGGCGAGCTCGCGGGCCTCCTCGGTCGAGTCCGCGATCAGGACGTCCGTGGAGACGACCACGTACGGCTCGCCGCCGGCGGCGCGCACGCGGGAACGGTAGTCGTCGAGCGTCGGGCGGAGCGCGTCGTCGGACAGGATCGGGCCGCCGACCACCACCGGGAGCCCGGCGTCCCCGGCGACCGCCAGGCCCTTGCCCGTGGCCAGGACGAACACCGGGATGTCCCGGTCGAGCCGGGGCCGGGCGGTGATCGGCGCGGTGCCGCGGAGGTAGGCGCGGAGCTCGGCGAGGTCGTCGGCGAACGTGTCCGTGGTGGCCGCGTGCAGGGCCCGCCGGACCGGCGGGGTGAAGCCGAGCGAACGGCCGACGCCGAGGTCGATCCGGCCCGGGAACAGCGCCTCCAGCATCGCGAACTGCTCCGCGACGACGAGCGGCTGGTGGTTCGGCAGCATCACGCCGCCGGAGCCGAGCCGGATCCGCTCCGTGCGCGCGGCCGCGGCGGCGATCAGGACGGGCGGGCTCCCGGACGCGATCCCCGGGACGCCGTGGTGCTCCGCGACCCAGAACCGGTGGTAGCCGAGCTCCTCGGCCCGGACGGCCCGCGCGACGCTGTGCCGCAGCGCGGCGTCGTCCGGCTCGCCGGCCCGGGTACGGGACCGGTCGAGCAGGGAGAAGCTCGACGTCCGGTGCCACACCCTCGTCAACGACCCCGGCGAGCCGGGGTATTTCGCGTGCCTGCGATCAGGCGAGGTTGCGACGGACGAGGAGCGGACGGATCTCGGGGTCCCGGCCGCGGAAGGCGCGGTAGGCGTCCATCGCGTCGACGGCGCCGCCCCGGGAGAGCAGCGTGCGGCGGAAGTGGTCTCCGTTCGCCCTGCGCAGACCGCCGTTCTCCTCGAACCACTCCACGGTGTCCGCGTCCAGCACCTCCGACCAGATGTAGGAGTAGTAGCCCGCGCTGTAGCCGCCCGCGAACACGTGGTTGAAGTACGTGCTGCGGTAGCGCGGCGGGACGAGCGGGTGGGCGATGCCCGCCTTGCGCAGCGCCTCGGCCTCGAAGGTCAGCACGTCGTCCACGGCGTCGTCCGCGCCGAGCGTGTGCCAGGCCTGGTCGAGCAGGGACGCCGCAAGGTACTCCGTGGTCCGGAAGCCCTCGCCGTAGCTGCGGCTCGCGAGCAGCCGCTCCAGCAGCTCGGCGGGCAGCGGCTCGCCGGTGAGATGGTGCCGCGCGTACCGGGCGAGGATCTCCGGGCGCTCCAGCCACATCTCGTTGACCTGCGACGGGAACTCCACGAAGTCCCGCGGTACGGACGTCCCGGAGAACGTCGGGTACCGGACGGCGGAGAACAGCCCGTGCAGCGCGTGGCCGAACTCGTGGAAGAGCGTGCGCACCTCGTCGATCGTCAGCAGCGCCGGCTCGCCCTCGGCCGGCTTCGAGATGTTCAGCGTGTTCATCACCACGGGCCGGGTCCCGAGCAGCCCGGACTGCGGGACCAGCGCGTTCATCCACGCCCCGCCGCGCTTGGACTCGCGGGCGAAGTAGTCCCCGCCGTAGAGCCCGAGCGGCGTGCCGTCGGAGTCGGAGACCTCCCAGAACCGGACGTCCGGGTGGTAGGTCGGCAGGTCGTGGCGCTCCTGGAACCGGATCCCGTACAGCTCCTCCGCCGCGTGGAGGACGCCGTGCTGCAGCACCCGCTCCAGCTCCAGGTACGGGCGGAGCGCGGCGGCGTCGACCTCGTAGCGCTCGCGGCGCACCTGCTCCGCGTAGAACGCCCAGTCCCACGGCTCGATCGGATGCCCGGCGGCCTCGGCCAGCTCCGCGGCCTCGACGTCCGCGTTCGCCATCGCCGCGGGCACGAGGTCCGCGAGCATCGAGGCGACGGCGTCGACCGAGCCCGCCGTGTTGTCCTCGATGACGTAGGCCGCGTGGCTCGGGTGCCCCAGCAGCCCCGCCCGCTCGGCCCGCAGCGCGGCCAGCCGGAGCACGACGTCCCGGGTGTCGTTCTCGTCCCCCGTCGCGCCGCGCCCGATCGACGCCCGGTGGATCTCCTCGCGCAGCCCGCGGTCCGTCAGCGCCTCCAGCACCGGCTGGCCGGTCGGGAGCACCAGCGTGATCAGGTAGCCGCTGCCGTACCCACGAGCCGTCGCGGCCGCCGCGGCGGCGGAGATCGCCCCGGGAGAGAGCCCGTCGAGCCTGGCGACGTCCCCGACGTGCACCGCCGCGGCGTTGGCCCCGGCCAGCAGGCGCGCGCTGAAGGTCGTCGAGAGCGACGAGAGCTCCGCGTTCAGCTCCCGCAGCCGCTCCTTGTCCGCATCTGCCAACTCGGCCCCCGCCCGCACGGCGTCCGTGTGGTGGCGCTCGAGCAGCCGGTGGGACTCGGGGTCCAGCCCCAGCTCGTCGCGCTGCGCGTGGAGCGCGGCGATCCGCGCGAACAGCCGCGGGTCCAGCGAGATCGAGTCCGCGTGCGCGGCGAGCATCGGGGCGACGGCGGCCCGGACCTCCTCGATCCGCGGCGTCGTGTGCGCACCGGCCCGGCTGAAGAAGACCCGGGAGACGCGGGCGAGCGTCTGCCCCGAGAGCTCCAGGGCCTCGATCGTGTTCGCGAACGTCGGCGGGCCCGACTCGAGGATCGCCTCCACCTCGGCGCGCTGTTCCGCCATCCCCTGTTCGAAGGCCGGGAGGTAGTGCTCGTCGGTGATCGCCGCGAAGTCCGGGAGCCGGTACGGGAGTTCGCTCGGTGCGAGCAACGGGTTCTCGGGCGCCATCGGGCCACGGTAGCCCGGCCCGCAGCCGGACGGCCGGATCACCGGCCCGACGCCCGGACCACCAGGTCCGCGGCGCGCTCGCCGATCATGATCGCGGTCGCGGCGGGCCCCCGGCGCGGGACGACCGGGAGCACGGACGTGTCCGCCACCCGCAGTCCCTCGACCCCCTTCACCCGCAGGTCCGGCTCCACCACCGAGCCGAGCGCCGCGCTTCCGCACAGGTGCACGGACGTCGTCAGGACGCCGGAGATCCACCCGTCGAGGCGGCGGTCGTTGCCGAGCACGAAACCCTCCGGCTCGCTCCGGGGCAGCCCGGCCGCGCGCAGCAGGTCCGCGGCGATCCGCACGGCCGCGCGCAGCCGCCTCCGGTCGGCCTCGGTCCGTAGGTAGTAGTAGTCCAGCCGGGGCGGGAGGAGCGGATCGGCGCCGGTCAACGTCAGGTGCCCGCGGCTCTCCGGGCGTTGCAGCGCGCACATCAGGTGCACGTCGCCACCGGGGACGAAGGGCCGCGCGAACAGCAGGATCTCCAGGTCCCCGGCCGGGTCCGAACCCGAGTCCAGGTCGAGCGCGGCCTGCCCGGCGACGGCGTCGTCGTCGACCGCGCCGGACCCCCGGAACGGCAGGAAGACGGTCGGATGGTCCGACCAGTTCTCCCCGACGCCCGGCAGGTCGTGCCGCACCGGGACGCCGGCCGCACCTAGCGACGCACCCGGCCCGATCCCGCTGTGCAGCAGCAGGTACGGCGAGCCGACCGCTCCCGCGGCGAGCACCACCTCGCCCGCGTGCACGGGCCCGTCCGTGGTCTCGACGCCGATCGCGCGGTTTCCCTGCAGCAGCACCCGCAGCACCGTCGTCCCGGCCCGGACCTCCAGCCTGCCCGCCGGCGAGGCACCCCACGGCGGCGGCAGATACGCCGCGGCACTGCTGATCCGCACCCCGTCCGCGGCGTTCGACGGGACCAGGCCCGCCCCCGGCGGCCCACCGGCGTTCTTGTCCTCCTCCGGCGGGTAGCCGAGCGCGCTGCACGCGGCGAGGAACGCGGGCGTCGTCGGGGCGAGCAGGGGACCACGCGGGCGGCGGACCCGCAGCGGCCCGTCGGTTCCGTGCAGCTCGCCGGAGAAGTCGAGGTCGCGCTCGGAGCGCCGGTAGTAGGGCAGGACGTCGTCGTAGGACCAGCCGGGGACGTCCCAGTCCGCGAAGTCCTGCGGCACCGCGCGCACGAAGTAGGCGCCGTTGATCGCGCTCGAACCGCCCACCAGCCGCCCCCGGGGCACGGCGACGATCCGGTCCCGGACCAGGGTGGCGGCATACGACCAGTTCAGCGGGTGGCCCGGCGCGGTGGCCGCGAGCGAGGCGACGCGCGTGACGTCCGGCAGCGTGGACACCGGGCCGGCCTCGAGCAGCAGGACGTCGAGGTCCCCGCGCTCGGCGAGCCGCCCGGCGAGCGCGCTGCCGGACGAGCCCGCGCCGACCACCACCACGTCCACGGCTCGCACATTTGCGAGGATGCCTCAGGTGAACCCTCCGGACACCACCGCCGCGCTGGATCTCGCCGCCTTCGTGGCCGCGAGCCCCTCCCCGTACCACGCCGTGGCGGAGGCCGTCCGCCGTCTCACCGCCGCCGGGTTCACCGAGCAGCAGGAAGCCGGGCCCTGGGAGAACGGTCCCGGCGGCCGCTACCTGGTGCGCGACGGGACCCTGCTCGCCTGGTTCGTGCCGGCGGGCGTCGAGCCGGGCGCGCCGCTGCGGGTCTTCGCCGCGCACACGGACTCCCCCACGCTGAAGGTCAAGCCGAACCCGGACTCCGGCGCCGCCGGGTGGCGCCAGGTCGGCGTCGAGATCTACGGCGGCGCGCTGTGGAACTCCTGGCTGGACCGCGACCTCGGGCTCGCCGGCCGCCTCGCGCTGTTCGACGGCACGACGGTCCCGGTGGACGTCGCGCGCCCGCTGCTGCGCGTCCCCCAGCTCGCGATTCACCTGGACCGCCAGGTCAACCAGGGCCTGACCCTCGACGCGCAGCAGCACATGCTGCCGATCTGGGGCATCGGGGACGTCCACGAGGGCGATCTCCTGGAGTTCCTCGCCGCGGAGACCGGGCTCGCCGCGCGGGAGATCGCCGCGCACGACCTGGTCACCTACGACCTCACGCCGCCGGCCACCCTCGGCCGGGACGACGAGCTGCTCGCCGCCCCCCGGCTGGACAACCTGGCGTCCGTCCACGCCGGGCTCGACGCGCTGGTCCGCGCCTCGCGCGAGGAGATCTCGACGATCCCGGTGTTCGTCGGCTTCGACCACGAGGAGATCGGCAGCGGCTCCGCGACCGGGGCCGCCGGCCCGCTCCTGGAGACGGTCCTGACCAGGCTCGCCGGTGGTTTCGACGCCCGGGGCGCGGCGTTCTCGCGCTCGCGCTGCTTGTCCGTGGACGTCACCCACGCCGCCCACCCGAACTACCTGGAGCGCCACGACCCCGCGCACCGCAGCATCCCCAACGGCGGCCCCTCGCTGAAGGTCAACGCGAACCAGCGCTATGCCACGGACGCGCCGGGGGCGGCGGCCTGGCACCGGGCCTGCCGGGGCGCCGGGGTGCCGACGCAGACGTTCGTCGGGAAGAACACGATGCCCTGCGGCACCACGGTGGGACCGATCGTCGCGACGCGGCTGGGGATCCGGACCGTCGACGTCGGGATCCCGGTGCTGTCGATGCACTCGGCGCGGGAGCTCTGCGGGGTGCGGGACCCGGCGTACCTGGCGTCGGCGGGGGCCGCCTTCCTGGTCGATCCGATCTGATCCGCACTTCCGGTTGACGGGAGCCCGCACACGGGGCCACCGTTGCCCCGTCCGATCCGCGACGACGGGGAGAGGCCATGACCAGCACGGCCGCCGACCAGCCCTTCACCAAGCTCGCTCGTTCGCAGAGGCGCAGGGCCGTCGTCGCGTCGACGGTCGGAACGACGATCGAGTGGTACGACTTCTTCCTGTACGGGACGGCCGCCGCGCTGATCTTCCCGAAGCTGTTCTTCCCCGGTAGCGACCCCTACGTCGGGGTGCTGTTGGCCTTCGGCACCCAGTTCGTCGGGTTCGCCGCCCGCCCGATCGGCGCCGCGATCTTCGGCCACTACGGGGACCGGATCGGCCGCAAGTCCACCCTGATCACGACCTTGCTGATCATGGGGATCGGCACCGCCCTGATCGGCATCCTGCCGACCTACGCCGCGATCGGGATCGCGGCACCGATCCTGCTGACGGTGCTGCGGCTGCTGCAGGGCGTGGCGGTCGGCGGCGAGTGGGGCGGCTCGGTGCTGCTCGCGATGGAGTGGGGCTCGGTGAAGCGGCGGGGGTTCATGGCGAGCTGGCCGCAGGTCGGGGTGCCGCTCGGCCTGCTCCTGTCGACGGCGATGGTGCAGCTCATGTCGTCGACCACAGGTCCCGCGTTCGAGACCTGGGGCTGGCGCGTGCCGTTCCTGGCGAGCCTCCTGCTCGTCGGCGTCGGGCTGTACGTCAGGCTGCGGGTGCTGGAGAGCCCGGAGTTCGCGGCGGTCAAGGAGAAGCAGACCGTCGTGAAGCAACCCGTGCTGGAGGTGCTGCGCACCCAGTGGCGCGAGGTGCTCGTCTCCGCGCTCGTCCGGCTGTCCGAGCAGGCGCCGTTCTACCTCTTCATCACGTTCGTGCTCACCTACGGCACCCAGCAACTGAAGCTCGAGCGCAGCAGCCTGCTGACGGACACCCTGATCGCGGCGGCCATCGGGCTGGTGAGCGTGCCCCTGTTCGGCTGGCTGTCCGACGTGATCGGCCGCCGGCTCATGTACGGCATCGGCATCGTCTGCACCGCGCTCTACGCCTTCCCGTACTTCGGCCTGCTCAACACCCGGACCGCCGGCCTGGTGCTGCTCGCGATCGTCCTCTCGCTGATCTTCCACGACATGCAGTACGGCCCCCAGGCGGCGCTGATCGCCGAGTCCTTCGGGACCAACATCCGCTACAGCGGTGCCGGGCTCGGTTACCAGCTCGCCTCCGTGATCGCCGGCGGTCCCGCCCCGCTGATCGCGGCGGCGATCCTGAAGAACACCGGGTCGAGCACCGGGATCTCCTGGTACATCATCGCCTGTTGCGTGGTGGCGATGGGCGCGTTGCTGCTGATGCCGCGGCCGGCCGGCAGCGCACCACCGTCGGTGGAGGCGGCTCGGACGCACGGTTAGCTAGCGTCACCCAGGTGACCGACCTCTGCTTCCGCACGGCCCGGGAGATGGCGGCGATGCTCCGCCGCCGCGAGATCTCCGCCCGCGAGCTGGTCCAGGCGCACCTGGACCGGATCGACGCGGTGAACCCACAGGTCAACGCCGTCGTCACCCTGGTCCCGGAGCGCGCGCTGGCCGAGGCCGACGCGGCCGACGCCCGGCTCCTCGCCGGTGAGCCGCTCGGCCCGTTGCACGGCATCCCCATGGCGCACAAGGACACCCACTCGACGGCCGGGATCCGCACCACGTCCGGCTCGCCCCTGCTCGCGGACTTCGTCCCGGACGCCGACGAGCTCGTGATCGAGCGCATCCGGGCCGCGGGGGCGATCACCCTCGGCAAGACCAACGTGCCGGAGTTCGCCGCCGGTTCGCACACGTTCAACCCGGTCTTCGGCGCCACCCACAACCCCTACGACCTGGAGCGCAGCGCCGGTGGCAGCAGCGGCGGCGCCGCGGCCGCGCTGGCCTGCGGCATGCACCCGCTCTCGGACGGCAGCGACATGGGCGGCTCGCTGCGCAACCCGGCGTCGTTCAACAACGTCGTGGGCCTGCGCCCCGCCCCCGGCCGGGTGCCGACGTACCCGAGCGCCCTGGCCTTCTCGACGATGGGGGTGCAGGGCCCGATGGCCCGGACCGTCGGTGACGCGGCGCTGCTGCTCTCCGTCATGGCCGGCCCGGATCCGCGCTGCCCCATCGGCATCGACGTCCCGGGCTCGATCTTCGACGTCCCGCTCGAGCGCGACCTGACCGGGCTCCGGGTGGCCTGGACCGCCGATCTCGGCGGCCGCGTCCCCGTCGACGACGAGGTCACTGCGGCGCTGGAACCGCAGGTCAGGGTGTTCTCCGAGCTCGGGGCCCACGTCGAGGAGGCGTTCCCGGACCTGCGCGGCGCGGACGAGGTGTTCCGCACCCTGCGGGCGTGGCAGTTCGCCGCGGCGTTCGGCCCGCTGCTGGAGCGGCACCGGGACATGCTCAAGGACACGCTGGTCGCGAACACCGAGGAGGGGCTGGCGCTCACGGGTCCCGACCTGGCCCGGGCGGAGACGCTGCACGGCGTCCTGTTCGGGCGCATGCGGGAGTTCTTCACCCGCTTCGACGTGCTGCTGCTCCCGGTCTCGCAGGTCGTGCCGTTCGAGGTGGGGATCGAGTTCCCGAAGGAGGTCGCGGGCGTCGCGCAGCCGTCCTACCTGGACTGGATGGCGTCGGCCTACCTGATCTCCGCGACGGGTCACCCGGCGATCTCGGTGCCCGCCGGGTTCACGCCCGGCGGCCTGCCGGTGGGGATGCAGATGGTCGGCGGACACCGCGGCGAGCTGGAGCTGCTGAAGGTCGCCGAGGCGTTCGAGCGGGCGACGCGGTGCGGGGAGCGGCGGCCGCCCGTCGTGTGATCGTCTCGCGGCGGCGGCTCCGGAGTGCTGTGCTGGGAGGATGACAGCCGATCACGGGCTCTTCGGGCCGGACTCCGTCACCTGGCGCGTCCATCTGGAGCCGGTCCTGTGGGTCGCCGGGATGCGGGCGCTGCTGCTTCAGGCCCTGCATCCCCGGGTGATGCGCGGGACCTACCAGAACTCGGCGCTGTTCGACCCGAAGAAGGCGTGGAGCCGGTTCGAGCGGACGGTGGAGTTCGTCGGCACCCGGACGTTCGGGTCGCTCGCCGAGGTCGAGCTCGCGGCGGCCCGGGTCCGGGCGCTGCACGGCAAGCTCCGGGGGTTCGACCCGGACACCGGCGAGACGTTCCGCATCGACTCCCGGGACGGGCTGCTGTGGGTGCACTGCGCCGAGATCGACTCCTACCTGGACATCGCCCGCCGGGCCGGGCTCGTCGGCGGCGCCGAGGCGGACACGTACGTCGCGGAGAACGTGCGGGCCGCGGAGGTCGTCGGCCTGGACCCCGCCGACGTGCCCGCGAGCCGGGCGGAGCTGCGGGACTACTTCCGGCGCGTCCGCCCGGAGCTGTACCTCACGGACGAGGCGAGGCGGGCCGCGCAGAACCTCTTCCTGCCGCGCGGCGAGGCTCCGGCACAGGCGAAGGTGTTGATCTCCACGGTGTCGACGCTCGGTTTCGCGACCCTTCCCCGCTGGGCCCGGCGCCTGTACAAGCTGCCCGGACTGCCGACGACCGATCTCGGGTCGTCCCTGGTCCTGCGGGGCCTCCGGACCGCGACCGCGGTGCTGCCGGACGTCCCGGCGCCGCCGGAGATCCAGCGGGCCCGACGGCTGGTGCGCGCGGCGCGATGAGTTCGGGCCCGGTCGCCGGTCTCCTCTGCCGAGATCACGATCCGGGAGGCACGCCCGGGCTCCTACGCGCTCGATTCGCTGCGCCACCGCCGCTCCGCCTGACGATCACGGCATACTCGCAGGTCCCGCCTCCGAGAGGACACAGCCCCATGGCCGGAACCACCCGCTTCTCGACGACCGTGGAGCTCGGCGGCAGGACCGCCACCGGTTTCGAGGTCCCGCCCGAGGTCGTCGACGCGCTGGGGGCCGGGAAGCGGCCCGCCGTCACCGTGACCGTCGGCGGGCACACCTACCGGAGCACCGTCGCAGTGATGGGCGGGCGCTACCTGCTGCCGCTCAGCGCCGAGAACCGCACCGCCGCGGGGCTCTCCGCGGGGGACGCGGCGGACGTCGAGCTGGAGCTGGACACCGCGCCCCGCGTCGTCGAGGTGCCGGCGGACCTGGCGGCCGCGCTGGACGCGGAGCCGGCCGCCCGCGCGGCGTTCGACGCGCTCAGCCACAGCAACCAGCGCCGGCACACCCTGTCCGTCGAGGGCGCGAAGACCGACGCGACCCGCGCCCGTCGGGTCGCGAAGGTCGTCGAGACGCTCCGCGCCACCTGAGCACCGGGCCCGGTCTCGGTCGCGGCCGACGTCGCCGGGCGTGTGCAGGAGGTCGTCGACGATCCGGGGCAGCAGGATGCCGGGCCGTCGTCCCTCCCCCTTCTCGCGTCGCGTGCGTCGGGCATCTCGGAGGAGGTCGAGGTGTCGCAGGTGTGAGATCTCCGTAGTCAGCGTCGACGACGCCGTGCCACGCTCAGCCGACTGCGACGAGGAGGTCGGATGATCCGCGAGGCTGAGCTGTTCGTGATGGCGGAGCAGGTGCTCGTCGAGGTGATCGGCCGGATCCGACACGAGCACTGGCGCATCGTGGTCCCCGCGATGTTCGACATGCCCGGTGCGGACCTGGCCCTGCGAATGAAACCGCTGGTCAACCACTACGCCTACGACGATTCGTGGGTGCCGGACCTGCTGGCCGGCCGGACCATGGAGGACGTCGGCAAGGACCGCTTCGACGGCGACCTGCTCGGTTCCGACGCCGCGGCCGCCGTCGCCCGCATCTCCGGTCTGGCCTGTGCCGCCGCCGCGGAGGTGACGGACGGGGACGCGATCGTCCACTGCAGCTTCGGCGACGTCGCGGCGCGGGACTACTTCTGGCAGCTGAACATCGCCCGCTGCTTCCTCGCGCACGACATCGCGATGCACCTGGGGTCGCGGGCGTGCCCGCTGACCGAGGAGCTGGCGCGCGGGATGTGGGAGGGGACGGCACCGCGGGCAGAGGCGTGGCGGTCCATCGGGATCTTCCGGGAACCGATCGAGCCGGTTCCGGCGGACGTGTCGTGGCGGGACAGGTTCCTGATGATGGCGGGGCGGGATCCGCACCCGTTGGTGGAGCATTGACCGGCAGGGACTCGGGCCCCCGAACCCCTTTCGGGACTCTCGCCTCCGAGGTCGCTGCGGCCGCCGGTCGCCGGATCGCCGCTCAGGCCTACGAAGGTGCCCGTGTCGATCGGTGATCGGCGGCGTCCTCAACGAGGTGACCGGGTGGCAGGGCCTGTTCTGGCTATCGCCACCTCCTGCGTCACCCCCGAGCAGGTCGGCCAGGCCTCCGGCATCTCCAACATGGCCCGTTACGTCGGCGGCGCCGTCATGACCGCCGTCGTCGCCGGCGTCTACAGCAACGTGATCACAGCCCCCTCGCCGGAGGCCACCCCACACGCCGAGGCCCTCGCCGCCGGGTTCTCCCGGGGATGCCTCACGCTCGCGATCTTCTCGGCGTCCAGCATCGTCTTCGCCGTGTCCGCTGCCCGTCGCCCGAACCGGCCACGCACCATCGACTACGCGGCCGCGGCCGCGTCGACGTCCCTCACTCTCCCGGTGGCGGAGGTCGGCAGCGCGCGTTGACGGCCGGCCTCGGGAGCATTCGAGCAGCTCGACGCCTTACGAGAAGTGAGGTGCAGCCCGGACGCCCACCGAGGACGTGGCGTCCGCGATCTTGTTCAACTCGCTCTGGTAATAGGCCGTCTGGAGCCCGAAGACGAAGCAGAGCAACAGACCGATGAAGGGGTTGCAGGTCTGGGCCAGTCCGGCGGCGCGCTGGGCCTCCGCGATGCGGTTGCCGGTACGGAAGAACGACACGAGGAGCGCGATCCCGGTCCAGCCCAGCAACAGCAGCACCAGCATCGGACCGGCGACCGGTGCGTCCGGCTTGCGGGTGACGTCCGCCATTTCCCGGTGGATCTTGTAATACCAGACCAACGAGTAGATCCCGAGGGTGATCAGGGGCAGGCCCAGCCAGACGGCGAGCGGGTTGCGTCGCTTCACCAGGCCGCCCGTCGGCGGCGCGCCCATCGGGACCAGCGGCATCGGCTGCCCGCCATGCGGCGCGACGACAGGAAGGGCAGCACCGGGCTGGCTGTAGTTGTGGAACGTCGGGTCCTGGGGGCGCGACACAGGGACTCCTTCGAGTCTCGGGGACAGTTGACCGATCCGGCGGGCCGGTCGTCCGGCCTTGCCCGTGTGTCGCCCATCCAGCCCTACGCGTTAGATCCTCAGCCGGATGATCAGTAATTTTGACTACCCCCGGTCGGACGGGCACCCCAGGCGTGCCGGCCGGGAGCGGAGCGGCAAGGTCGAGCGCGCAGGAGCGCCGCCCCGGCCCGGCACGCGGTTCTGCGGAATGCGCTGTCCAACGACGTGCGCGAGAGCTGATCAGCCGGAACCCGGCGAAGCTGGTCACAACGTCGAACCCTGAGTACGAGGTGGACGCCGGCCCCGACCCGGGCGCCGCTCGTGAGCTGCCGGCGAAGATCGCTGATGACCGCTTGTCGCGCTCTACCTCTGCGCGATCGTGCTGGCATGCGCCGGCGCGAGCTGCTCGGCCTGGCCTGTCTGCGGCACGGGGCGTGTCTGTCTGCGTTCGACAGGTAGCGGTCGGGTTGATCTCACGGTTGTGGTCAGGACATCCGCCTGCAACTCTGCGACGCACGATCACCGATCCCGGTGCTCCTGCTGGTGCGGGCGGGTAGCGTCGACTCCCATGGCCGATCAGAGTCTCAGCGAGCAGGCCCACGAAGCCATCCTCAACGCGATCATCAAGGCAGCACCGAACGTGGGCAACAGCCCGGCAGGAGTCCGCGACCTCGCCGAGGCGTACGCCCTTCTGGAGCGGGATCTCCTCCCCGTTGCCGGCGTCGTGCAGAACAAGACATAGGCAGAGCCTCCAGCCACCGAAGACCCGGGCGCCCCGGCGGGTGATCCCGTTGCCCGACGTCGTGGTCTCGGCGCTGCGCGTGCACCAGAAGCGCCAGGACGCCGAACGGGCCGACGCCGGTGAGAAATGGGAGGACTCCGGGTTCGTGTTCGCCACCCGGCAGGGCCGGCCGATGTCGCCCTACACGCTGGTCAAGTACTGGCACGACGTCCGTGAGGCAGCCGGCCTCGGAACGTTGCGCTTCCACGACCTGCGGCACACCGCCGTGTCCTTGCTGCTCGCCCTCGGCGTGCCCCCGCACGTGGTCCGCGAGATCGCCGGCCACAGCGACATCAAGGTCACGATGATGGTCTACGCGCACGGAGACCTGACCGAAAAGGTCGCAGCACTGGCCCAGCTCGGGGAGGCGGTTTCGGCCGGGTTGATGCCACCGGTTGATGTCAGGCCGACCATCGAGACGAACCATGATCGGCCGACAGCGCCGTGACCTGGCGGAAGCGGAGGGATTCGAACCCCCGGACCCTTTCGGGACTCTCGCTTTCAAGGTGTGCTGGCGCCCTGGTCCCGCCGCTCCCTGGCTGCTCAGGCGTTCATCGGCGTCCGCCTGCGGACGAGCTGAGCGGGCCGGGTTGCGACACTGGTTGCTGTCGGTTGCTGCATCCCTGACGTGCCGTGCCACGCCCTCAGAGTGCCCCTGGAGCGCCATCCCGGAGACATGCCTGCCCGGCGAGGGCCAGACGTTGAACCGGAACGAATCCGCAGGTCGCGCCTACCTGCGGCATTCCGGTCTACACCCGATCCGACCTGCGGGGATGGCCTTCGCCAGTCCTCGCCGTCTGTCGCTGTTGGTGGGCGCTCTGACGAACGATTGACGATCGCGCGCCACGCTCCTGAGCCCGCTCGACAGACTGCCGACATGGCGTCCGCCCCCGCCCTCGACACCGTTGTCGACGCACTGACAACTGGGACATGCGCCCGGACATGCAGCTCGTCAGCGACCATCAGCTTGCGCTGGGTAGGGTAGAGCCGTCAGCCGTAGACGGTATGCAGGTCACCGACGGACCGAACCGTTCGACGCAAAGTTGCCAAACACTCATCGAACACTTGTTCGATACCGTCTGCATCTGTAAGCTCTCAAGATGGCGCAAAGTAGCTCGATCGAGTGGACCGAAGCGACGTGGAACCCCACGACGGGCTGCGACAAAATCAGCGCTGGCTGCGACAACTGTTACGCCCTAAAACTTGCTGGGCGACTGAAGGCGATGGGCCAAGCTCGCTACCAGCTTGACGGCAATGAAATAACGTCTGGTCCTGGCTTCGGCGTGACCCTGCATCCTGATTCCCTTGACGTGCCGTTGCGGTGGGCGAAGCCGCGAGTCATCTTCGTTAACAGCATGAGTGACTTGTTCCACGCCAAGGTGCCATTGAGCTACGTGCAGGACGTCTTCGCGACGATCGCAGCTACGCCGCGGCACACCTATCAAGTGCTGACGAAACGAGCTTCCCGACTCGCCCGTCTTGCCGATCAGCTTGACTGGCCCTCCAACCTGTGGATGGGCGTCAGTGTCGAATCCCAGGATCAACTCAAGCGAATGGATCACCTGCGCTCCGTGCCAGCTGGCGTTCGTTTTATTTCAGCGGAGCCTTTGATTGGCCCGCTGGACGGCATCAATCTTGACGGCATCCATTGGGTCATCGCTGGCGGGGAGAGCGGTGCGAGGGCTCGTCCTGTTGACCCTTCTTGGGTCCGCTCGCTTCGTGACGTCGCGAACGACGCGGGGGTGCCCTTTTTCTTTAAGCAGTGGGGTGGCCACACACCGAAGGCTGGCGGACGAACCCTCGACGGTCGACTCTGGAGCGAGTATCCCGAGCAGCGCAGTTCAGTCGCCGTGTGATCAAGACCTGAACTCGATCAGCGTCCCAGGGGGGTAAGTGTTCCGCTTTTTCTGATTCGGACTGGTTATACCCCCTGCCATCTGCATCGGTTTTAATGTCAACTTCTTCAGGTGCTTCAGAGCATAAGGCGTGTCGATGAGGATGTAGTGCTCGAGGGTCTCGACTGTGACCGTCTGTCCACGGAAGTGCTGAGCCATATCCCTCTGTAAAGGTCGGGTGTCGACCTCGTCTTCGAAGAGGACATCCAGGCCTGCGAGCTTGTCAGAGAACCTTTGCCCGCCGCCCGGGTCGACACGCCACATCACATCCTTCATAATCTCCAGGCCCTTGATGTTTCGGGTGCCGTAGAAGAGGAAGTAGCCGGTGTGACCGGTCTCGTTGATCATCTCGAAGCTTTTGACGAGCGGGAATCCACAGACGTCCGTAAGTTGCGCTTGATAGAGATCATGCAGGAAAGCCTTACGTTCGGCCCCGGAAAGTCCCTTCGCCTGCTTGAAAAGGTCCGTACCGAACAGTTCCTCTAGCCTGGGATCGATATTTCCAGCATTCGCGAACCTGTTAACCGTGTTGAAGTCGAAGTACACCAACAGCTCACACTTCTCGAATGACAAGAAGCGACGTAGCAAATCCATCGGCAGGCCTTTGACGCCGAACGGGTCAATGAAGGCGAAGGTGGGCGCGAGGTGCGCCTTCTGCTCGTCGAGGTAGGCGAGAATGCCCTCCGCGAGGTCTTCGAACTTGTCGCCTTGGACAGAGACTTCCACATTCGCTGGCCAAGGCTGGTGCTCAGCCATGAAAGCATCGACAACTTCGGTCAGTCTTGCGTGGCGCCTGGGTTTGTCCTCGTTGAAGATGAAGACGAACTTTTTGTTCGTCATTGCAGCCCCGTAGGTGTGATCAAGTAGGACACCCAAAGCCTGCGTAGGTGAGCCCGGTTCCCCACCCTTGTAAATTCCTGGCCCAGCGAAGCCATCCAGGAAAACGATGCGATCGTTCCACCGGCTCAGGACGGGGAACCAAGCTTTCAAGTATCCTGTCAGCAGCCGGTGCTTGGCCTCGGTGTGAGGCTTCAGCTCCCAGACGGTGTCGTCGTCGCCGTCGGTATCGTCGGTACTTGCCATCGTGTGGGCGCACCCTCGCATGCTCGTCGTGGTCTGCATGGGGAACTCGCTCCCCGACCACGCGGCGTTACTGATCCACCCCGCTCCGTTCAGGCTGACTGTGAGCTTGGCCCCTGGCGCCGGACACCTCGACGCTGCCCCGCTCCTTGACACTGGAGTGACAGCTCCTGCGAACGACCGGCCAGGGTCGGCGCCGGGGCGCGCAGCGGGGTTGAGGCGGTCGGCACGGTCGTGACTCTTGGAGAGGACGAGAAGATAAGGCGGCCTATGGCCGGCCGCCGCGCGTAGCTCATCTACCTCACCGTAGTGTCCGAATCTGTGGACCCCGCGACGGTAACTGCGATGATCACCGCCGGATCGGGACTCGTCGGGGCGATCGTCGGGTCTGTGACAACACTTGCGGCAGGTGGTCGCCAACACAGACGGACAGTTGCGTCTGAGCGATCCAAGGAAGCGCGTGCCCGAGAAGTCACCGCTGCTCAGCGGGCAAGCGCGCTCCTGACCGATCTCGACCATCGGCAGATGCGTGCAGATCGTCTCGAGGGCGAGGAGTCGACCGCCTACGCCTCGGAGACCAGTTTAATCCGCGATCAACTCCACCTTGAGCTCCTGTACCTCCCGACCGCCGTCCGCAAGGAGGTTGAATTCTCCCTGGAAGCTCTTCACGAGTCGGGATCGCTTTACCACATGGGCCACTTCTACTGGCAGCCCTACTCGATCTCCCGGGCCGCTGTCGCATATGCCAGGGAGGTTCTGGCCGCGTGCGCCAGTGGCGCCGAGCTGCCGAGTAGGCCAACCGCCATGGTCCGGATCGCGGCTGCCTTACAAGATCTGGATGCAGAGTATCGGGACATCATTTATGCCGATGAGATCGCCCAGTCCGATAAGGACGAGAAGGACTGGCTTGCCAGACACCCAGAGTTAGCAACGACCGAGACGCAAAAGCCTCGTACACGCACCATGTTTCGGAGAGTGACGAGTTCCCGCGAGAAGGAGAACAGGGTTTCCGGTTCGTAAACCGTACCGTGATTTTGTGATTGGTCGTGCTCTCAGTCTCTGAGCTGCACCGAAAGCTCCTCCGACTGGACTCGAACCAGTATCCCTGCGAAACAAGATCCACTCTGTTCGACGGTTGCGCTCGTCTGCAGTTGTGGCTCGCACGCTGCATGACTTCGCCCCGGGACGATCCCATCCCGGGCGTTCGCCATAGACATCTGTCGTTGATTTCTGGGGGTAATGGAGGGGTGCCCCTCCCCCGTCTGCTGAGTGCCATCCCGTCGACCTGGCACAGCCCGACCACGCGGTCGCTCGTGGGCGGCCCTCGACGTCACCGCACCCGAGCTTGCCAGGCTCCGCCCACGAGCGGCCGCGTGGTAGCCCTCCGGGAGGTCGTCGGGATGGTACGGGCCCATCCTGTTGATCTGCCCGCCCGGCGAGGGCATCTTCTCCTCAGTCGTCGAAATCGAGTGACGGTGGCAAGTGCGGCACGTATTCGGCAACCCGCCCGGAAACGCTGTTGATGTGATCAATCCATTTTCGCATAGATGTGAAACTGACGAGGTCGTAATGACTTCTGTTGTGATCGCGCGAGGTCCACTCGCTGCGATTCTCGTACGAAACAACGACGAAGTCCTGATGCGTAAGAGTGGGATTATCGTAGTCTCCGGGACCGACTGAGAGAATGTCCCCGCCTACCACGGCTACGGGGAAAGAGATGATCGGCGTGGTTCTGTCGGCCCCGCCGTATCGAATTCGAGCGTCGCGTGCGGCTTTGATCGCGGGAAGGCCGGTTTCGTGCATGTCACTCCGAGCCTTGAAGCCGGATCCTTCCCGATCCATGCGAACAACCTGCACTGCGCGCCGGGTTGAATTTACACGATGAATGGCCCACTCGTCGGTGAATCGCTTCAGGGTCTCAAACTCAGGGGGAAGGCGAACCTCCCAGGGCAAGTTCTCCCTATCCCAGTTTTTCCAGTCGTTCAGAAAAGCTATATGGGGCAGTGGGGTGCTCTTGCACTCGACGGTTATGATCAGCCATGCGTGCCGCTTGTGGCCCCCACGGTCGGTGACTCTTCTCGCGGCAATAATGTCAATCTCGCGAGTTTTCTGCAGGTCGGGGTCCATGTAGGCGGCAGATATGCGGACTCCGAATCCAGCGGCTTCCAATTCGGCGGCAACTCGTTGCTCTAAGAGGAATCCTGACCGGTCGAGGGCGGCAAGAATTTCGGAGTCGCTCGGGGTCGCACCCATCGGCCAACCATAACTGCGGCACGAGTTGGCAGCCGTGCGCCGCGCGGGGACCGGCCGGAGGCCGCACGCCCCGCGCGAGCGCTTGCGGCTGCACCGGACGCAGCGCCGCGCGGCGCCGCAGGCGCCGCCTTGAACAGGTAGAGAAAGTCTGAACCCCGCGGCCACGAGCTGTGCGGAACTGCAGGTCAGCGCGGTTGTCGGCTGGAGGTTCTCCGAGACGAGGTCTCAGTTGATGGGTGACGCCGCGGGCTGCCATGCGACGACGGTCTTGTCGTCGTGGCGCTTGGATCGAGGCAGCTCGATGCCGTCCGGGTCTGCCTCGGTCTCCCACTGCTGCGCACTGTTGAGGAACGCGGCGAGCTGTCCGTCGCCCTGCCTCGCGATGACGTCCCATCGGTCACCGAGCCGGTCGATGTGCATCTGGGCTCCGTCAGTGGCGAGCACGACCCACGAGACCGCATCGCGCGGGAACGAGCGGACGACCAGCTCGTCAGCAGCCGCCGGATCGGCCTCTGCGATCCAGTAGCCCCCGGTCTGATTGCGGTGCGGGAACTCGCTGCGCTGCAACTCGCGTAGGCGGTCGCGATGGTCGGGGCCGAAGCCGCTTCCCTGCCGTAGGTGCTCCCGATAGGCACGACGCTGGTCGGCCCCGATGCGGGCAAGCCGGTCGTCGGACAGTCGACTCGTGGTGCCGTCGGGATGACCGATGACGGCCGTGCTGTCGCCAAGCGCAGCGACCTCCACCAGCTCCTCCCCCACCCTGAGGATCAGCACGGTGGACGAGGGCGCCGCGCCGGGCACCAACCCGAGGCGGTCGACCATCCCGGCGAGAGCCTCGCGGAGCTGGTCACGGAGATCGCCGTCGTCCACGCGGCCGAGCAGAGCCGGGAGCAGCACGTCGACGTAGTCATCGGCCGGCGGGGCCTCCGGGCTGTAGGAGCTGGCGCCGTCGAGCACGACCGCGGCTCGCGCGCTCGTTCCCCACCGATCCTGTCCCGGCGGGTCCCCGCCAGGCCGCGACGCAGCGGCGACGGTCAGGCCCATGGTCGCGGGGCCACGAGGACGTCGCTGGACTTGGGCGTGAGGCCGTCGAACTCGGCGGTTACGGCCATGCTGAACGAGTCGTCGGGGTGCGCGGTGTACAGCTCGGCCAGGTGCTCGGTGAGGTAGTGGGCGGCGCCGATCGAGCCGAGCGCGTGGACTCCGGCGATGTGGGTGATGACCTGGCCGTCGCGGACATGGCGGGCGAGGTAGGCGACGTCGGCCCGGCGGGGTTCGGGGTCGTCCATCGGCGAGGCGAGCCGCTCCCCCGTGGTCTTGTCCACGATGTACCAGCGGCCCCCGTCAGCGATGGTCATCCCGAGTACCGGGTCCTCGCTCATCAGCGCGTTGCCGATGTGCGCCGACGCCGGGCCACACACCACGATCGAGTCGCCGGCCGGCTCCCACTCCTCGCGCGGGTCGACGACCAGCCGCTCGGCGGTGAAGGCGAGCTGCTCGGCCTCAGCGATCAGGCGCGCGCCTACCGCATCGTCCTCGGCGGCGATGACCATGTCTTCGCGCTCCAAGATGCGCCGGCCGACCACCGCGACGTCGAGCGGGCCGACCCCGAAGAACGCCCGGTGCGCGGGCGGGGCGCTGTTGCGGATCTGCGTGATCCGGCCCTTCGTCAGCCCAAAGGCCTTGGCGACCTCGGTGTAACTGCCGCCGAGCTGGTCCCGCGCCTCCTCGATCGCGGCCCGACGTAGGCGCGCCAGCTCCACCGAGCGCTGCTGGTAAGTCGCCAGGAAGCTCGGTAGCCCTGCGCCCTCGTCGCACCGGGTCAGGCTCCCGGCGCAGGCGTTCGAACTCCTCATCCACGCCCGCGAGTTTAGGCCCCTTGACAAGCAGGCTCGCCGCGGGCCATCATCGGTTTAGCCCCCTCAACATCACTGCTTCAGATGTTTAGGGGCCTACACGGATCGATCGAAGGAGCAAGAGCGATGCGAGACATTCCGGTGAACCTCGGCGGCTACAAGCTGACCATCGTGGAGCCGCCCGCCCCGAAGATGCGCGATGACGTCAACGGCGCCCAGATTCCGGTGACCGACCGCGACGGCGCCACCCAGTTCACGGTGTCGCTGTTCGCGAAGCTGCGGGCCAAGCCGGGCGAGCGGGCCCCGAAGGGCGAGGAGATCAAGGTGACCCTCGCGACCGATCCCGGGCCGGACTTCGGGGAGGACGTGCGGGTCGAGCTGATCGACGTCCGCGTGTCCCCCTACCAGCTCGAGTCCGCGGGCCGGGTCAACTCCGGACTCGCGTGGCGGGCCATGGGCCTCAAGCACGCCTCGGCCCCGGCGCCGCGCCCGAGCAGCGACAAGTAGCAGCGCCGGGCCTGACGGCCCACCTCCCGGCGGCCTGACCGGCCGCGCTCGGGCACGGGGCAGCCGACCCCCTCATTGATCGGCGAAATCACCGCAATTCCGCAGTGGCTGCCCCCTGCCCGAAAACAGGCCACCACCAGCACCGGAGGCCCCTGATGACCACCACCGCGACCACCACCGCCGTCTGTGGCGGCTGCTCGGGCTCCGGCTCGTGCGACGTCTGCGACGGCTACGGCACCACCCCGGACACCTCCCCCGGCGCCGGTGACGGCCGGGACTGCCCCGCCTGCCCCGGCGACGGCATCTGTCCCGGCTGTCACGGCACCGCAGCCCCCTGCACCGCAACCAGCCCCGAGGAGACGACATGTCCCTGACCGCCACCGAGAAGCCCGTCCGGCACGGCCGGGTCCGTCAGCCCGCGAACGGCGTCGGTCGCCTGGTGCGCCGCCTGGACCGCGAGCGCCGCCGGTTCCTGCACGCCACCACCCCGGAGGTCCCGACCGAGCAGGCCTGGCGCGCCGGGGTCGCCGAGGGGCTGCGCCTGGCCCAGCTCGCCATCCGCAAGGGAGTCTGATCATGGCCCGCCCGCTGCACCGCCCGTCCCTGCGCCACGCCGAGGCGCACCACCGCCCCACGGTCCGGCACTCCTCCCGCCCGGTCGGCGGCGAGTTCCGCGGCCTGGCCTGGCTGGCCCGCCACCCCCTGTTCCTGCTCGTCCCCACCACCCTCGTCGCGGCCGCGGTACTCGTCGGCCCGGTCCCGGCCACGATCACTATCGGCTCGCTGCTGCTGGCCGTGGTGGTGTGGGGGCGGCTGCACCCGCCCACGTTCGACCGCTTCGCCGCCCCCACCCTGCGCGCGGCCTGGCGGCGCTGGACCACCTACCGCGGCCGTCGCTGGGCGACCCTGCTCGCCGACTGCGGCCTCGCCCGGACCAACCACCACACCGGACACATCGACGCCCCCCGGGTACTGCGGGTCCGCTCGGCCACGCGCTCGATCGACACCCTGCGGGTCCGTCTGACCCGCGGCCAGGACCTCACGCTCTGGACCGGCCGCACCGAGACCCTCGCCGACGCGATGCGCGCCCACCGGGTCGCCGTCACCCGCCACAAGCCTGGGGTCCTCACCGTCGTGGTCGAACGCCAGATGCCCTTCACCCTGCCCATCCCCGCACCAGTGATCCCCACCGACGCCGAAACGGTCGATCTCGCCGCGCTCCCGGTCGGGGAGGACGAGTACGGCCACCCCTTCACCCTCGGCGTGCCCGGCCGTCACGTCCTGGTGGCCGGCGCCACCGGCTCCGGGAAGGGCTCGCTGATCTGGGCACCGCTGCGCGCGATGGGGCCCACCATCCGCGACCGGCTGGTCCGGCTGCACGTCATCGACCTCAAAGGCGGCGCCGAGACCCACCGCGGAGCACCCCTATTCCACCGCCACGCCACCACCCCCGCCGAGGCCATCGCCGTCCTCACCGCCGTGCGGGACGAGATGAAGACCCGCCAGGCCCACATGGCCGCCCACGGCCTCCGGCGCCTCGACGTCAGCCCGGAGACCCCGCTGGACCTGGTCGTGATCGACGAGATGGCGATGCTCACCGCCTACGGCGAACGCAGCGACGTCCGCGAGGCCCTGCGCCTACTCGCCGAGATCCTCACCCAAGGACGGGCCTGCCTGGTCTCGGTCATGGGCTACGTCCAAGAGCCGTCCAAGGACGTCGTCGACGTCCGCGAGCTGTTCCCCACCCGGATCTGCCTCGGCGTCACCGCCAGCTCCCACGTGGACATGGTCCTCGGCGAAGGAGCCCGCGAGCGGGGCGCGCTGGCCGACGAGATCCCCGGCGATCAATCGCATGCCGGGATCGGGTACGTGATCGACCAGCGCTCGCGGCTGCCGATCCGGTTCCGCGCCGCCCTGGTCACCGACGAGGAGATCGACGAGCTCGTCGCCCGCTGCACCCCACCAGCCACCCCGGGGCTGCGGGCCGTCGGCGATGGGGAGGCCGCGTGATGTGGGCCGTCACCGGATGGGCCGCCGCGACCTGGCTGCGCGTCACCCTCGCCCTCGCCACCACCGTCGGAGTGCTCTGGCTCGTGCTCGGCACTGGCTCCGGCTGGTTCTGGGCCGCCGTCCTCGGCGCCGCCCTGATCGAGTGGAAGACGACCCGCGCGCTCGCCGCTGAATGGGGCGCCGAGGCCCGCTACTCCTGGTGGTGGACCCGATGAGCCGCGTCCCCGCCCCCGTCGGGAGGCGGCCGGGCAAGCCCTGCTGTTCGACGACGAGACCACCGACCGCGTGCTGCGCGACGCCCGCGACCCCGGCTACGTCCTGGTCGGCATCGGCGAGACCGTGCACACCCGCCACACCGGCACCCGCGCCGCCGAACACGCCATCCCCGTCCGGCCCGACATCGCCACGACCGTGCACCAACTCCTCGCCGCCGGACGGCTCACCCACGGAACCCGAGTCACCGTCACCGTCGACGGCCACCCGGAACCCGAGGCCGCCACCGCCGTCGACCTGCCCGCCATCGCCACCACCGAGGCCCAGCCGGGAGACCGGGTGCGGGTGTTCGTCGATGTCGTGCGCCCCGGGCACGGCCTGGTCACCGCGGACGAGTTCTCCGGCGCCATCGTCCGCGAGAACGGCACCTACCTCGTCGAGACCAGCGCCGGGGAAGTCATCGGCCGGGCCCGCTCCTACCGGGCCGGCGCCGAACGCCTGGCCCGTCACCACGGCTTGCGCGCCGATCCCGTCGAGATCGAACACGAGCACGAGGTGTACGCCCGATGAGCGACCTGGACCTGACCGCGCGGTTGCGCTCGTTCGACTACCCGACGTGGCGGGCCCGCATGGAAGCCACCGGCGGCTGCGCCCACCCGGTCCGCCTCCGCGGCTCCTCCACCATCACCACCCGCGACGGGCGGGTCCTGGCCCAGCGCACCGGGGAGGTCTGGGCGCCCTGCGGGAACCGCCGCGACACCGTCTGCCCGGCCTGCTCGGACCGCTACGCCGCCGACGCCTTCCACCTCATCCGCGCCGGACTCGCCGGGAACGAACGCGGCATCCCCGCCACCGTCACCGACCGGCCCCGGCTGTTCCTCACCCTCACCGCGCCCTCGTTCGGGGCTGTCCACACCCGACGGCTCACCGCCCGCGGCCGGGTCATCCCGTGCGCCTGCGGGCTCCACCACCGCGACCATGATCCGCAGCTCGGCGGCGCGATCGACCACGACACCTACGACTACACCGCGGCCGTGCTGTGGCAGGCCCACGCCGGGAAGCTCTGGCACCGCTTCACCATCGCCCTCCGGCGTGCTCTTGCCGGTCGGCTCGGGGTCTCCGGCCGCCGCTTCGGCCAGGTCGCCCGGCTGTCCTACGCCAAGGTCGCCGAGTACCAGCGCCGCGGGCTCGTCCACTTCCACGCCGCCCTCCGGCTCGACGGCCCGGACGGACCCGCCGACCCACCGCCCGCCGGGCTCACCGCCGAGGCCCTGCGCGACGCCGTCCACGAGGCAGCCACCGCGACCAGCCTCGACGTCACCCGACCCGACGGCCCGATCCTCACCCTGCGCTGGGGCGCGCAACTCGACCTGCGGGAGATCACCCCCACCGCGCACGACGCGGTCACCGACGAGCACGGCGAGATCACCGACAGCCGGTTGGCCGGCTACATCGCCAAGTACGCCACCAAGGGCACCGGGAAGACCGACGGCCACCCCGACCGGCCCATCCGCTCCCTCGCCCACCTCGAGCGCATGCGCCTCGCCGCCCATCACCGACGGCTCATCGAAACCGCCTGGCACCTCGGCGGCCTCGACCAGTACGCAGAGCTGAACCTGCGCAAATGGGCCCACATGCTCGGGTTCCGCGGCCACTTCCTCACCAAGAGCCGCGCCTACTCCACCACCTTCCGCGTCATCCGCCACGACCGTCGGGCCTGGCGGCTCGCCGAACAGCTCGACCAGCTCGGGCACCCCGCCGACGACCCGGTCCTCGTCGTCAACGACTGGCACCTCGTAGGCATCGGTCACCGCGACGAAGCCGACCGCGAACTCGCCATCGCCCACGCCGAACGCATCCGAG